>NZ_JAXHCE010000001.1:0-5181475 GCF_042466365.1 Kineococcus sp. R86509
CTCAATTGCTAAGGTTAAAACGAGTCTCTTGGGACCCATAGAGGCTACCTGGGGGCAACGAGGCGGCGTGGCGCGCCGCCTCGTGCCCTCGCGCTGGCGCGCGAGCAGCGCACCGCAGGGCCGCTGGCGCGGCCTAAAAGTTAGGAAGTGGTTGCGGTGCAGCGGGTTTTGCTCCGCTGGCGCGGATCAAAACCCGCCAAGTACAAAAGTTTCAAGTTCCGCAGGGGGACTATCGTCGCGCTTCGCGCTCCCCACACACAAGTTGCCGACGAGGCCTGACGGCCCCGAGTCAGAACGGCTACCTCACCGACAACAGAAACCAAGAAACTACGCCCCGACAACCATGGAATGGGCGACTAGGGAACCTCTACCAAAGGTGAACAGCTGTTTCCGATCGTGACGACCAGGCAAACTACGGAGCATGCCCGTCTACACCGACTCCTACCCGCCTCACCTATGGAAAACCCATCGATGGCGTTGCTACGTCTGCGGAGTTGATAGTCAAGACATCGAAACGCAGGACGAGGCTGAGCAGGGTCGTCTCGCTCACGACCAGGAGCACCACCCCGAGTGAGTCACGGACAACCTCTACTGACAAAGGCTCAATGCGCCCGACGGAAACCGTCTCATCCCCAGAACGGACCTACTGGAGATCGATGAGGCCCAGGGTCTGGTACCCAACCAGTAACAGCTTGACCGCACCCCCAGTCAACGCAAAGCGGTGACCGCCACGACCCCCTCCACCGCCCGCGCCAACGCTTCATCGTCAGTCACCAAGACGAGACCGTGCACCAGCGCAGTCGCGGCGATCATCAAATCATTCATCCGCTTACGAGGATGCTGCCCCGCACCCAACGCCGCCTGGCTCACCTGCCCAAACGCCAACGCCACCGCCATGTCCACCGGGATCGGACGCCACTGACTGGTCGCGAACAACCGCTGATTCTCCCGCAACACCAGATCGCCACTCCCAGACCGGCGGGCGCTCTCCACCCCGAAGGTCAACTCCACGATCGTGACGATGCTCAACTGCGTACTCACCGTCGCTGGGACCCCAGCGAAGCTCTCCCCCGGCACCGCCTCCAACACGCTGATGACGGCATTGGTATCCAGCAGGTGAGTCATCGGCCAGCCCGACGCGACCGGCGGCGCGGCTCACCGCGCGACTCCCCGGGCGACTCCCCCGACGGCTTCTTACTTCTCGACTGCTCACTCGACGACCGCTCACTCGAGGGGAAGGGATCGCGAGCGTCGGTGTCCAGCGTCTCGTCCACCTCACGGCGCAACTCCATCGCCTTCCCCGGCCCCATGAAGTGCAGCGCCCCCACCACCTCACTCAACGGCACCGCATCCCGCGGACCACCGCCACCCAGCCGGGCGCTGAACGCACCCACCGGGGCGATCTCCGCCACCGGACGACCCCGGTTGGTCACCGTGAAGGACTCCCCCGCCTCCACCTCCCGCAGCACCCGCGCGTAGTCGTTGCGCAAATCCCGGGCATTGATGCTCTGCATGGCTACAAGCGTAGCCATCCAGTACACCACGCACCAGCCCGCGAGCGCCGGCAATGCCACCCACACCGGGAATCAAGACGCACCGACGTCCGGACATCAGTGTGAGGAGTTCTGCGTCAAGCCCGAGGTGGGTTGCCTCGCTCGTCGTTGGTGCCCTGCATAGCGTTACGGGGCTCGCGCCCAGCAGTGTGTGATCGGGTTGAAGCAACGACGGGCGGGGCTGCTCAAGATGTCCGACGAGGTCCAGGATCGGCCTCAATGACGAGAGGAGCTCAGCCCAGCGGTGTGGTGATCGTTCACTCCGACCGCGGGTCCCAATTTCGAGCACGAACCTTCCGGGCCGTCCTGGCCGCCGCCGGCCTGCAGGGCTCGATGGGTCGAGTGGCCTCCACTGGGGACAACGCGGCGATGGAGTCCTGGAACGCACTGCTGCAGAAGAACGTCCTGGACCGCCGCCAATGACGCACTCGCGCCGAACTACACCAGGAGATCGTCTACCGGATCGAACACACCTACAACCGCCGCCGTCGTCAACGCGCCCTCGGCAAGCTCACCCCAGTCGAGTACGAGCTCGCCTTCACCACCCAGGACGCCGCAATCGCGGCATGATCACCCACAACCGCCGTCAACCGAACCGACAGCAGTCCCCACACCGGGGACGGCTCGAGCGCCATGGCTCCCGAGAGCCAGCCTGTCCACCCAGGGCCCCGCCGGCCCCGCGCTGACCAATGGCCAAGGCCGCTCGCGCCGCGGGCCGCATCGCGGGGTTGGCAGGCGCTGAGGGCCGCCGTCAGCGGACGGTCACGTGCGCGGCCTCCCAGTCGGCCATGATCTGCAGCCGGCGCACGTGGCGGGGGTCCTCGCTGAAGGGCTCGGACAGGAAGACGTCGACGAGGCTGGTCGCCTCGTCCAGCGTGTGCATCCGGGCACCGATTCCCATCACCTGGGCGTCGTTGTGGGCGCGAGCGAGGCGGGCCGTCTCCACGCTCCAGACCAGTGCCGCCCGGATCCCAGGAACGCGGTGGGCGGCCATCTGCTCGCCGTTGCCCGAGCCGCCGAGCACGATCCCCCGGCTCCCGGGGTCGACCAGGACGGCCTGCGCGGCGGGGATGATGTGCACCGGGTAGTCGTCCTCGGGCTGGTAGGACGGTGGACCGTGGTCGACGACCTCGTTGCCGCCTTCGCGCAGGTGGACAACGAGGTGCTCCTTCAGGTCAAAGGCCGCGTGGTCGCTGGCGATGTGGATGCGCACACGTCAGTCTCCCACCGCTTCGCGGCAGTCCACCGGCCCAGAGCTCTCACCGGCGCCCCGCGGGCAGGAACTGCACCCCGTCCCTCACGCGTAGAGCAGCGCGGCGTGCGCCAGCGCGACGTCCACCCGCTCCAGGGCCCGCGAGCGGGCCTGGGGATCGCGCTGAGGGGGGTGAGGGTTCGGCACGGCGAGGGCGGACAGCGCCAGGCAGGGCGTGGTGGGCGTGGTGGGCGTGGTGGGCGTGGTGGGCGTGGTGGGCGTGGTGGGCGTGGAGGCGAGCCCGTGCACGCTCAGCGCCGTGCTCCCGAAGGCGACGAGCAGCCGCAGTGCGGCAGGCCAGGCGCTCCAGCACCTCGCGCAGGCAGGTGGCGGCCTCGGTCAGCTCAGCGGCCCGCGGCGCGCCCGCTGCTCCCGCTGCTCCCGCTGCTCCCGCTGCTCCCGGCGGACCAAGGCGTTGAGGGGCGCGACGTGCGGCTCGTTGAGCCGCTGCCGCCGCGCGGTCCAGTCCACGGCCGCTGCTGGTACCCGCGCAGCCGCTGTCGACGCCACCGGCACGACGGGCCTCAGCCGACCCGCAGGCGGGCGTGGGCCCAGGAGTTGTTGACGTACCCCTTCGGGTTCCATAGGTCGGCGGCGCGCTCGGGCTGCAGGGCGCCGGTGGAGTCCCACGCGCGCGCCACCACCTCGACCTCACCCGCGTCCAGGTCGACGGAGAGCCGCCAGTGCTGCCACGTCCACGGCCCGCCACCGGCATCGAGGTCCGCCTCGCGCCAGGTGGCGCCGGCGTCGACGGAGACGTCCACGCGGACCACCCGGCGGTCCTCACCGGCATAGGCATACCCGGTGACCGTCGTCGGGCCCACCTCAACCCGCGCCCCCTCGGCCGGGAAGAGGACCTCGCAGTTGAGGGCGACCGGGCCCAGCTGGGGCCCGTCAGCGTCCGTGGCGGTGGCGGGGTCGGCGCCCGGAGGCAGCAGCCGGTAGGCGGTGGCTTGGAAGTGGCCCGGCGACGGTTCCACCGCGGCGGTGACGCGCGTGAGCCACTTGACGCTGCGGGCACCGATCCACCCGGGCACGACCACGCGCAGAGGCGCCCCGTGCAGCGGGGTGAGCGGCTCGCCGTTCATCCCCCAGGCCAGCAGCACCTCAGTGCTGGTGGCCTTGGCGACCGGGACCGAGACCGAGTAGGGCTGCGGGGGGGAGGGGATGTCGGAGACGTCGGGGGCCTCGAAGCACACGTGCGCGGCGTCGTCGGACAGCCCGGCAGCGGCCAGGACGTCGGCCAGGCGCACCCCCGTCCACGTGGCCGTGGAGGTGGCACCGCCGCGCCAGGGCGCCTCCCCGGGGATGTCGCGCTCGGCGATCAGGCCGGAACGGCGGTTGCCGGCGCACTGCAGCGTCGCGGGCAGGGTGTGCTCGGCGAACCGCTCGCGCAGGTCGCCCAGGGACAGCTCCAGCGACCGCTGCACCAGTCCGTCGACGACCAGCCGCCACGTCCGGGGGTCCAGGTCGGGGACGGGGCCGTGGTTGCGGCTGTAGAAGGTCGCGACGTCGGTGAGCGGCGCGCCGGCCAGGGCGCCCAGCGGCGGCTCGGCGTTGTAGGGCTCCTGCTGGTGCACGAGCATGTCCGCCCGCTTGTCCTGCGTCGTCATCGGCGAGGTCCTCCTGGTGGTGCGGGCTCGGGCGGGGTCTCCCCTCGACACGAGGGTGTCACCGCGGGCGCCCGGCGGCGCGCGGGAGCGCTGCGGGGTCCCGGCGGCGCGCGGGAGCGCTGCGGGGTCGCGGCGGCTGACGGGCGGCGGGGCGTTCCACAGGGCGATCGTCGCCAGGTCGTGCTCGTTGCTGAGGACGCAGAGGTGACCGACCTGCACGGGGAAGGCCGACCCCTGCTGCAGCGGCAGGGCGAGCCAGTACGCGGCCAGCACCCGCAGCACGTGCGCGTGGGCGACGACGAGGACGGGCCCGCGCCCCAGTGCCTCGCGGACCCGGTCGCGGACCGGGTCGCGGACCCGGTCGCGGACCCGGTCGCGGACCCGGTCGCGGACCCGGTCGCGGACCCGGTCCAGGAAGCGGTCGACCCGCACCCCGACGCCGGCGGCGTCCCCCGGCGTCACCCCGGCAGGCACGCCGTGGCGCCACAGGACCCACGGGGGTCAGCCGGTGGCAGCGCGCTCGGCCTGGATGTCGACCGTGCGCCGGCCCTCGTAGGCCCCGTAGTCCCCGTAGTCCCCGTAGTCCCACTCGACCAGGTCATCGCTGACCTGGCATCACGGACGCCGGCGAGCTGCGCGGTGCGTCGAGCTCGCAGGCGCGGGCTCGACCAGGCGGCCGCGAAATCCCATCGGGCCAGCACGGGCGCCAGCGACCGCGCCTGGGCCTCCCCCTGCGGAGTGAGGGGGATGTCGGTGGTGCCGGTGTACTGGCCGCTCAAGTTCCACGCGGTCTGCCCGTGGCGCAGGAGCACTAGGTCGTGACCAACGGCGGCCGTCAGCGCGCTCACGGCAGTGGAGCCGGGTCGGGCGGAAGCTGTCAAGCCCGGTGAGACACGGACTATCTACGCACTTTGAATCTAGGCCTCTCGGCTGGGTTGGTTGATCCAGGCCGATGTCGGCAACGCCGGCGGGTGGGGCCGGCGGGATCCAAACCGTTCGGGGTGGGCGGCGTAGGCGCCGTCCAGGGTGACCTGGCGGGCCGCTCGGACCTGACCTGCGGTGCCGTGATGCACCGAGGCCGGGGTGTGCAGCCCGATCCCGCAGTGGCGGTGGACGTAGTTGTAGTGGTTGAAGAACACCGCGCAGAACTTCCGCGCGTCGTGCAGAGTGGCGAAGCGGGCTGGGAAGGCCGGGGCGTACTTCAACGCTTTGAACTGCGCCTCGCTGTACGGATTGTCGTCCGACACCCGCGGACGGGAGTGGGAACGGGTGACGAGGTCAACCAGCAGTTGAGCCACCGGTTTCGACGTCATCGAGGTGCCCCGGTCGGCGTGGACGACGTCTGTCTAGCAATGGATCGTAAGCCTCTGAAGTCCATGACCAGCACATAGAAGAAACACTACGTGGGCGGGGAACAAGGCCGGTTTCTGCCTCGACCAATCAGTGGCCGAGGGGGCCGCCAAGGGTCGCGGTAGTCACGGGTGAAGTCGGTCGTCTTCTACGTCCACCAAAGGAGCTCAGTCTTGAGAGGGTCGTCTTAGGTCTGACCATCGCTGCGGGGTACGCCCGTCCTTGACGGGTGTGTAGATCACGATGTGGAGGTCCGGCTGGTCACTTGGCGTCAACTGGTGATGCTCAAGGAGCAGGTCACCGGTGCTGGGGTGGTGGAACAACCGCTCGCGTGAGCTGAAGCCTTGGATGTCGTGGTCGCTCCACCCCGCCGCGAAGGCAGGGCTGGTGTCGCGCAGCCGCTGAATGAGCGCGGCGATACCCGGCTCACCGAGTCGGGGACCGGCCTCGGCGCGGAACTCCGCCAGGAAACGCCGGCTGTCCTGCTGCCAATTGGGTAACAGTCGGCGCACGTAGGGATCGGTGAACACCAGCCACAGGAGGTTGCGGTCCTCAGGGGTGACGGTCTCGACGCCGGGGTAGAGCGTGGCGTAGGCGTCGTTCCAGCCCACGATCTGCCAGTCGTGGGCGATGGCGAAGCTGGGCAAGCCGACCTGGGCGTCCAAGAGCCGCTGCACGTGGGCGGGGACAGTTCGCGGCGTGTGCTCTTCTTCAGGCAAGGGAGCGGCGTAGCCGGCGAGGGAGAGCACGTAGGCGTGCTCCGTACCCGACAGATGCAGGGTGCGTGCCAGGGCATCGAGAACCTGCCGCGAGGGGTGGGTGTCTCGGCCTTGCTCCAGCCAGGTGTACCAGGTCACGGAGACACCGGAGAGCGCAGCGACCTCCTCCCGGCGCAGCCCGGCGCTACGCCGGCGTGCCCCCTCGGGCAGGCCGAGGTCTGAGGCGCTGAGCTGGCCGCGGCGGCTGCGCAGGAGATCCCCCAGCTCGCGTCGACGGCTCTCGCTGCTCACCACAGCAGGATAGTGGTGTCACTACTAGTAGCAGCGGCGTCTTCCTCCTGGCTGCACGAGGCGGCACAGTGCGGCCATGCCCCCTCTGAGATCCAGGACCGTCACCCACGGACGGAACATGGCCGGTGCTCGTGCGCTGCTGCGCGCGGCCGGCGTCGCCCGTGAGGACTTCGGCAAGCCGATCATCGCGGTGGCCAACAGCTTCACCGAGTTCGTCCCCGGCCACACCCACCTGCAGCCGGTGGGGCGCATCGTCTCCGAGGCGATCCACGCCGCAGGCGGTATCGCGCGGGAGTTCAACACCATCGCCGTCGACGACGGCATCGCCATGGGCCACGACGGGATGCTGTACTCCCTGCCCTCGCGCGACCTCATCGCCGACTCGGTGGAGTACATGGTCGAGGCACACTGCGCGGATGCGCTGATCTGCATCAGCAACTGCGACAAGATCACCCCCGGGATGCTGATGGCCGCGCTGCGGTTGAACATCCCCACCGTCTTCGTCTCCGGTGGCCCCATGGAGGGCGGCACAGCCGTCCTGGTCGATGGCACCGTCCGCACCCGCCTCAACCTGGTCTCCGCGATCGCCGACGCGGTCGCCACGGACGTCTCCGACGCCGACATCGCGCGTATCGAGGAGGCGGCCTGCCCCACCTGCGGCTCCTGCTCGGGGATGTTCACCGCGAACTCGATGAACTGCCTCACCGAGGCCCTCGGCCTGGCGCTGCCCGGCAACGGGTCGGTGCTGGCCACCCACACCGCCCGCAAGGCGCTTTACCAGGACGCCGGCCGCACCGTCGTCGACATCACCCGGCGCTACTACGAGCAAGACGACGAGACCGTCCTGCCGCGCACCATCGCCTCGCGCGCCGCCTTCGACAACGCCATGTCGCTGGACATCGCCATGGGCGGGTCGACCAACACGATCCTGCACCTGCTGGCCGCGGCCCAGGAGGCGGGCCTGGACTACACGCTGCACGACATCGAGCAGCGCTCACGTCAGGTCCCCTGCCTGACCAAGGTCGCCCCCAACGGGGTCTACCTGATGGAGGACGTCCACCGCGCCGGCGGGATCCCCGCGATCCTCGGCGAGCTGGACCGCGGCGGCCTCATCGACCACCAGGTCCACACCGTGCACTCGGCCTCGGTGGCGGACTGGCTGAAGAACTGGGACGTGCGCAGCGGATCGCCCTCACCGGAGGCGGTGGAGATGTTCCACGCCGCCCCCGGCTGTGTCCGCTCGGCCACGGCGTTCTCGCAGTCGCAGCGATGGGAATCCCTCGACGTCGACGCCGCGGCTGGCTGCATCCGCGACGTCACCCACGCCCACTCCGCCGACGGCGGGCTGGCGGTGCTGCGCGGCAATCTGTCCCCAGACGGGGCCGTGGTGAAGACCGCGGGCGTGGACGAGTCCGTGTGGACCTTCTCCGGTCCGGCCGTCGTGGTGGAGTCCCAGGAGGACGCCGTCGAGGCGATCCTGTCCGGGCGCATCAGCCCCGGCGACGTCGTGGTCATCCGCTATGAGGGCCCACGAGGTGGGCCGGGTATGCAGGAGATGCTCTACCCGACCTCCTACCTCAAAGGCCGCGGCCTGGGAAAGACCTGCGCATTGATCACCGATGGGCGCTTCTCCGGAGGTACCTCGGGACTCTCGATCGGCCACGTCTCACCCGAGGCGGCTTCCGGCGGCACCATCGCCCTCGTCGAGGACGGCGACACCGTCGTCATCGACATCCCCACCCGCCGTCTGCACCTGGACGTGCCCGAAGAGACTCTCCAGCAGCGACGGGCTGCGCTGGAGGCCAGCGGCGGCTACCGCCCCCGCCACGTGCGCCCCCGGAAGGTGTCCAGTGCCCTGCGGGCCTACGCAGCCCTCGCCCTCTCAGCCGACAAGGGGGCCGTGCGCGACGTTGCCCGGCTCGACCAGCTGCGCTGATGCCCGAGCACTCCCACCTCACTCGAGCACTTCTTCCTCCTTCAGGTACTCCCACCTCGACCGAGAACTCCTACCTCGACCGAGAACTCCTACCTCGAGGATGAAGGATCGACGGGAAGCCCGTAGGCCCACTGCGGGTAGTCGGCGCTGAGCTCGCTCAGTCGGTTGTACTTGGCGAGGCGCTCCCCACGAGCGGGGGCGCCCGCCTTGATCTGCCCCGTGGCGCCGCCCACGGCGAGGTCGGCGACGAACGTGTCCAGGGTCTCTCCCGAACGGTGGGAGACCATTGTGGTGAAACCGACGTCACGGGCGGCGGCCAAGGCATCCAAGGTGCGTGAGACGGTGCCGATCTGGTTCGGCTTGATGAGGGCGGACGTCGCCAAGTTCTCACGTGCGGCGGCTCGGATGCGGCCGGGATCGGTGACCAGCAGGTCATCGCCGACGATCTGGATCCGCTCCCCCAGCCGCCGGGTCATCTCTTGCCAACCGTCGAGGTCATCCTCTGCGCAACCGTCCTCGATGCTGCGGATCGGGTAGCGATCCAGCAGTTCCTCGTAGAGGTCGATGAGCCCGCTGGCGTTCACGCGTTTGTCCGAGGTCAGGTGGTAGGAACCGTCGCGATGGAAGCTGTTGGCGGCCGGATCCAACGCGATAGCCACCTGATCACGCTCTGCGGTGTAGCCGGCGGCCTCGATCGCTTCGACCAGCAGGTCGAGGACTTCTTCGGGGCAGGTCAGACGCGGAGCGAACCCACCCTCATCACCCAGGCCGGTGTCGTGCCCAGCTTGCTGCAACAAGACCTTCAAGCGGTGATGGATCTCGGCGCCGCACTGCAACGCCGAGACGGTGTCCGGTGCACCGACCGGGGCGATCATGAACTCCTGGAAAGCGAGACCGTTGGCGGCGTGAGCGCCGCCGTTGATGACGTTGAAGTGAGGAACCGGCATACGGGGAACTTGCCCGCTCTGCCTGGCGATCCACTGCGCCACAGTGAGACCAGCGGCCGCGGCAAACGCACGAGCGGTGGCCATCGACACCGCGATGACGGTGTTGGCGCCCAGTCGCGACAGGTTCGGTGTCCCGTCGAGGGCGTGCAGCGCGTCGTCGACCTCGCGTTGATCGCTCCAGTCGCGACCAGAGCACAGCAGGTCGGCGACGGGACCTGTAGCCGCAGTCAGAGCAAGATTCACCCCTCGCCCATCGAAACCTCCGACTCGTTGCCACGGATCAGACTCCCGTCCGCTGGGTGGCGGCCCGTCTGTACCTGAGCCGTCCCGTAGTTCCACCACTTCGTGTGCACCGGTTGAGGCACCGGAGGGGGTACTGGCGATCATGCTCGACCCGTCGGGCAGATGCAGGCGGACCTCCAGGGTCGGGTAACCCCGGGAGTCCAGAATCTGACGGGCATCCAGACGGTCGAACTTCACGATGGGCTCCAGGGTCTCGGGCAAGGTCTCGGGCAAGGTGTCAGGCAAGGTCTCTGGCAAGGTGTCAGGCAAGGTCTCGGTGTCGTGCAGGTCGCGAGCAGGTGAGGACGCTCAGGTGCCCCCCTCCTCCGCCACGGCCCGGGCAGCAACTGCAGCAGCCTTCGGGTCCAGGTAGCGCCCGCTGCCCGGCACCACCCCGCGCCCGCCGACGTCATAGACCAGCGGCTGGCCCGTTGGGACATTGAGTTCGATGACCTGTTCCTCAGAAAGGTGGTCCAGACGCATGAGGAGCGCACGCAATGAGTTTCCGTGAGCCACGGTCAGCACCCGCATCCGCAGGGCGAGGGCGGGGTAGAGAGCCTCGTCGAGCCAGCAATCGATACGGGCAAGCACGTCGGTCAAGGACTCACTGATCTCCGAGGCTGCGGCGGGCGGGCCTTGACCGGGCGCACCGTCCCAGTCGACTGCAGGACCAGTGCGTTGCAGCTCGCTGGGAGTAGGTGGGCGCACCGAAAGTGACCTCCGCCAGATGTGGGCCAGGTCCGCACCGAACTCCGCTCGAACCCGACTCTTGCGCATCCCCGTGAGGACGCCGTACCCACGTTCGATCAGCTCCGCGTCAACATGGATCTCAGGTCGAGCACCGGTGGGATACAGCACGTCGAGCACGAGGTCAGCGGTGCGGGTGGCTCGCTGCAGAGGAGAAGAGAAGACGATGCCCGGCCGCCACCCACTGTGGTGCAGCAACTCCGCGGCTACAGCCGCTTGACGGACCCCATCGGGAGAAAGTGAGACATCCCAGTGCCCGGTGAAGCGACCGGCAGCGTTGGCTGAACTCTCACCGTGACGCAGCAGGACCAATCCCGCCACGCCATCCGCAGCATACTCGCGCACAACAGACCTGCCCCTCTGACTCGATCAGGGACAGGAACCATCAGCCGACTCGGCGGTTCGAGCGGTTGTACGCTCAGGCGGGATCCATCACCACGCCAGAGATTACTCTCGTTCGGGGTCGGCCACCACTCCCGCTACCAGCCCTGTTGCTGCCGCCCCCGCCTTCATGCCGGAAGGTTCCACCTCGTGTCTGCCAACACCCAGCCTGCGGGCGGCGCTCCTGCACCACGCGCTAGGCCTCGTCCCGTGCATCTGTCGGCCCCGATGATCGCCATCGTGGCCGGCGGGGCACTGCTGGGGACCGCCGCGCGCTACGGTCTCGCGCTGCACTGGCCCGTGCGCACCGCAGCCTGGCCGTGGGCGACGTTCACCGTGAACCTGATCGGCGCTTTCGCCTTGGGCTTCCTGCTGGAGGCGTTGGCGCGCCGGGGTGAGGACGCCGGCCGTCGACGGCTCGTGCGACTCGGGGTCGGTACCGGCTTCCTGGGGGCGTTCACCACCTACAGTTCGCTGGCCGTCGAGACCGACATGCTGGTGCACGCTGCCCGACCCGCCCTGGCTGTGGCCTACTCCCTCGCCAGTGTCGCCGCGGGGCTGATCGTCGCACTGGCCGGGATAGCGCTGGCCGCAGGTCACCACCGGTGGCGTTTGAGCCGCTTGCCGCAGGACCCGGACGCGGTCGACACCAGCCCCGCAGCAGGAGGGAAGCGATGACCATCTGGGTCTTCGCGGCCGCGTGCCTGGCCGGCTCGCTGGGAGCGGTGAGCCGCTTCGTCGTCGACGGGGAGATCCGCCGACGCCGGCCGTCGTCGTTCCCGTGGGCGACGCTCGTCATCAACGTCACCGGCTCGCTGCTGCTGGGGATCGTCACCGGTGTCGTCGTGGCGCACGGGGAGCCGACGGTGTGGAAGACGGTCGTCGGTACGGGATTCTGCGGTGGCTACACCACCTTCAGCACAGCCATGGTCGAGACGTTGCGGTTGGCACAGGGCAAGGCCACCATCGCGAGCATGACGTACGCCCTGGGCACCCTGGTGGCCGCGACGGCCGCAGGCGGCACGGGTCTAGGCCTCGGGTGGTGGCTGTGAGCCCGCCGAGACGCCCGGTCGTCGTCGGTTTCACCCCCACGGCTTCCCCGCGGATCCTCCTAGAAGCTGCCAGCCTGGCCCGGGCTTACGACGTGCCGTTGATCGTGGTCTTCAGCGACCCTTCCCGCTTCGTCGAAGGGCGCCGCGCGGATGGGAGTCCCATCGTCGTGCCCGTCGATTCCGACACCAGCGAGATCATCGACGACGCTCCCGCACCGCAGGTCGCCGAGGTCGGGGCACGGGTCGAAGGCATCATGACCGACAGTGGTGTCGAGGACGTGGCCATCGAAGTGCGAGGGCTCCTGGGAGAACCCGCGACGACCCTGGCTCAGCTGGCCCTCGAGGTCGATGCGCGGTTCGTCGTGGTCGGGGCTCGGGCCCACGGTTGGCGGGCTTCGCTGCACGAGCTGGTAGAGGGCTCGGTGGCAGTGCACCTGAGTTCGCGCCAGCCCGCGACGGTGGTCGTGGTCCCGGCCGCGCCCGACACGCCATGATCGCCCGACACGCCATGATCAAGGATCAAGGCAGCAGCGACGGGGCGGGCCGGTCCAGCGGGCCCCAGGCAGCCGGGCTAGCGCCGGACCTGGTTCAGCGGTCGAGGAGGGTCACCCCGGCGTAGGCGACAGCGGCGACGAGGATCCAGGAGGCCAGCCCGAGGAGCAGGGCGCGCCCACCCGTGCGGCGCAGCGCCGGCAGGTGGATGCCGGTGCCGAGCCCGACCAGGGCGGCGACGAGCAGGACCTGCTGGACGACCTTGACGTCGGCCAGGGCCGCCGCCGGCAGCACACCGGTGCTGCTCACGACGATGGCGGCCAGGAAGCCCGCGACGAAGAGCGGCAGGACGGGCGGCCGCCGCGCCTGGGCGCCGGGTGCGCCCTCGCGTGAGGGCTGCTCAGCAGCGGCGCGGCGCAGGCGCCGGGTCCGTACGAGCGCCACGCCGGTGACCAGGGGGGCGAGCAGGACCACGCGGCTGAGCTTGACCACCACCGCTGCGGTGAGGGCTCCGGGGACGCGGCTGGCCGTGGCGACGGTCTGTCCCACGTCGTGCACGCTGGCGCCGACCCAGCTGCCGAACGCGGTCGGGTCCAGGTGCAGCGGCCCCCGCAGCACCGGCAGGAGGAAGATCGCGAGGCTGCCGCAGAGCGTGACCAGCGCGATGGCGACACTGGTGTCCTCCTCGTCTCCGTCGGCGACGGGTTCCATCGCCGCGACCGCCGAGGCCCCGCAGATGGAGAAGCCGGTGGCGATCAGCAGCGACCGGGCCCGCCCCACGCCCAGCGCACGCCCGAGCAGCTGGGTTCCGGTGAAGGTGACCGCGACCGTGACCACGACGACGGCCAACCCGCCCAGGCCCAGGGAGGCCAGCTGCGCCAGGGACAGCTGCAGACCGAGCAGGACGACGGCGATGCGCAACAGGCGCTTGGACGCGATCCGCGTGCCCGGGCGCAGAACGGGGCGGTGCAAGCCGCAGTTGACCAGCAGCACACCGAGCACGACCCCGGCCGTGGTGGCGTTGACGGCAGGCACGAGCCAGGCGATGCCGTAGGCCGCGGCGGTGGCCGCAGCCACGACGAGCAGCCCGGGCCACGGGGACGCACGCTCGGGGCGCGGGGCGGGACCCGTCGAGGCCGATGGAGAAGACGGCGTCGCGGCGGTGCGGGGTGTGCCGGTCGAGGGGATCGAGACGTTCTCTTCGCTCACGCCACCACTGTGGGCCGGTACCGCCGCGACCGGTAGCGGTGTCCTGATGATGTAGTCATCGAAGGTCTCGATGACTGCCGTAGCGTGGGGGGGTGGACGTCGACCTGCGTCGGGTACCGGACCTGGATTCTCTGCAGCTGCTGGTGCGGGTGGCCGAGCTGGGCAGCCTCAGCCGTGCCGGGCGTGCGCACGGCATCGGTCAGCCCGCCGCCAGTGCCCGTGTGCTCGGCATGGAGCGCCGGATGGGGACCGCCCTGGTGCAGCGCTCGGCCCGCGGCTCGATCCTGACCCCGGCCGGGGCGCTGGTCGTCGGCTGGGCCCGCGATGTCCTCGCGGCCGCCGCCGGACTGGGGGCGGGCATCGCGTCCCTGAACGCCGAGAGCGCCAGCCGGCTGCGGGTCGCGGCGAGCATGACGGTCGCCGAGCACCTGCTGCCGAGCTGGTTGGTGCGCCTGGCCGCGGCCAGCCCGGGTACCGCCGTCAGCTTGCAGGCGATGAACTCCACCGAGGTCGCCGCCGCGGTCCTGGCGGGCGACGCCGACATCGGATTCGTCGAGGGCCCGGACGTCCCTGCCGGGCTGGAGACCAGGAGCATCGGCAGCGACCGCCTGGTCGTCGTCGTCGCTCCCGGCCACCCGTGGACCCGGCGCCGGCGGGGCATCGACGCCGCCGAGCTGGCCGGAACCCGTCTGGTGGCCCGCGAGGCGACGTCGGGCACCCGCGCCGCGGCCGAGGCGGCGCTGCGGGCCGCCCTGCGGAGCAAGCAGCCCGGCGGCGGGTGGCACGAGATGGCACCGGCCCGGCCGGTGCTGGAACTCTCGACCACCACCGCGGTGCGCGCAGCCGTCGCCGAGGGCGCCGGCCCGGCGGTGCTCAGCCACCTCGCCGTCGAACAGGACGTCGCCGCGGGACGTCTGGTGCTCGTGCAGGTCGAGGGGGTGGATCTGCGGCGCACGCTGCGCGCGGTGTGGCCGAGTGGCCAGCGCCCCCGGGGCCCCGCCCAGGACCTGCTCGCCATCGTCAACACGACCCCCCGGCGGGCACGAGCTCGGTGACCGCATTCTGATCTGCGGCCACCGGGCTACCCGCCGAAGGCGCAGTCACCGCCGGTGGTGCGAGGCCCTTGATGTCCCGGGGCGCTGACCTCACCGACCTCCTGCACCGCATCCGCGGAAAGCCGATCACGAAGAGGTCGCCGACTCGCGGTCGTCGAAGACGTCACGGGCACCTGGAGAACTCACGAGATCGACTGTGCGGTGATCAGCCCGATCGGTTCATCCCACTGGCGACCGCTCACCGGGCCCTTCCCGCACCGCCGAGCTCAGCTGGCCGTGATCTTCTCCCCGGTCGGCGAGAGGACCCACCACTTGCCCATGACGCCCTGACCCATGACGTCACCAGGAGCAGTGTCCTTGGCGAAGGTGTAGACAGGCAGACCATCCACGGTCACCTGAGGCTCACCACTGACCCCGGTGATGCTCGCGAGGTCGGCGTCCACACCATCACCGGTAGGGGTCGCAGCAGTCGCGACCACCGCCGGCCACGTCGTGGCGCACTGGTCCGTGCAGGCGCTGGCGGTCGCGCCCATGGCGTCCTTGTCGAAGACGTACACCGTCTTTCCCTGGCCATCGACGAGCACCTCACCCAGAGAGGTCTGCGCGACCGCGAGGTCAGCCGTGGACGTCCCTGCCGGACTGCTCGAGGAAGAGGAAGCAGAGGGGGTATCAGATGAGGACGCCGCAGAAGAGGACGCCGCGGAGGAGCTGGGCGCTGCTGCGGTCGTATCGGAGGAGCCACATCCGGCGAGGGCGAGGAGGGAGGCGGCGCTGACGGCGGGGAGGATGTACCGGATCTTCATGGGTCCTGCTTCCTGGGTCGGCCGGGATCCATCCGCACCGGTGCGCGGTGGACCCAACGCTCTCTACGACGGACCGCCTCCGTGAAGGGTTCACCTGGCGACCCGCGGCGCCGGTCGCTTCGGCGGGCAGCCCGTCTTGCGGCCAGGCAGATCCGGTGCGAGTCCGCTGAACGCTTCGGGTCACCGCACCGTCGTTAGGGCAGGAGGTGTTGATGACCAGCGAGCACGCCGACCGCCTCGCGTTGTTGCACGACAACCACGCACCGGCGCTTGAGCGCTTCGCGCTGCGCTTGTGCGGGGACCCGGTGACGGCGCAGGACATCACCCAGGAGGCTCTCCTGCGTGCCTGGCGCTCTCCCGCGATCTTGGACGTGGACGACGAAGCGGCCCGGCGGTGGTTGTTCACCGTCGTCAGGCACCTCGCCATCGACGAACACCGTCGCGCCCGGTACAGGCGTGAGCTGATGACGGCGGATCCGCCGGACACCGCGGTCGACGACGCGACGGACGTGCTCCTGCAGCGCTGGCTGGTCACCGACGCGCTGTCGTCGCTGTCCTTGGAGCACCGTCGGGCAGTGGTGAGCTGCTACTACCTCCGGCGCACCGTCGTTGAGATCGCGGCCAGTGAGGGGGTTCCTGCGGGCACCATCAAGTCCCGGCTGCACTACGGCCTCAAGGCCCTCAAATTGGCCCTGCAAGAGCGAGGAGCAGTCCGGTGAGCGATGCGCCGCGGGAGATGCACGAGTGGGACGCCGCCTACGTGCTGGGAGGACTGACCAGCCGGGAGCGAGCCACCTACGAGCGCCACCTCGAGAGCTGCGCAGCCTGTACCGCATCGGTCGCCGAGCTCGCCGGCGTGCCCGGCCTCCTGGCATCGGTACCGATCGACGAAGCGGTCGAGCTCTTGGACGAGGCCCCCCACGAGACCGCGCCACGGCAGGTAGCCGTCAGGAGACCGTTGCTGGGACGGCACTGGGCCAGCATCCGACGTCCACGACGCGTGCTGGTGGCGTTGGGTACCGCCGCCGTGGTCGTCGTCGGTGCAGGCGGATACGCGATCGGCGCTGCAGGCGATCCTGCAGCCCCCGCGCCATCTGCCGCGCTGTCTGCCAGCTCGGCGAAAGCGATGACGCCCACGCAGGGGTCCGCGATCAGCGCCGAACTGGCCGTCAGCGCCAAGAGCTGGGGAACACGGTTCGACTGGACCTTTCGAGATGACAGGGGCACCGCATCGTCACGGGTGTACGACCTCGTGGCCATCGCCAACGACGGCACCCGCACCGTCGTCGCGACGTGGAGCGCCGTGGACGGCACCGCAGGCGGTCTTGTGGCCGCGTCCAGCCTGCCGACGGAGTCCCTCGTCGCGGTCGAGATCGTCGTCGCCGCGAGGTCGACCGTCGTGGCCACCGTCGATGTCTAGCCTCGATCTTTCGCGGAGCGACGGTTGAGGCCAGATCATCGGGGCAACTCAGAGATTGATATACGTCGTCGGGTTATGGACGCTGCGACCGCACGCTCATACCGCGCTGCGGTCACCCAAAGAACCGCACCCAGTCGAGGGACATCACCGCGCTATATCAGTCTGAAGCGTCACGGCTTCTCCGCCGTCTTCACATGGGGCACAACTCCTGGATGGAGTCGCTGAGGTCAGCGTAGTGGGCGGCCTCAGCCTCAGCAGGTGGACGGTAATCCAACCGGGAGTGCAGCCGGGAGTTGTTCCACCACTCCACCCAGGTAGCCGTGGCGTACTCCACATCGGAGAGAGTCTTCAACGGCCCGGCGTGAAAGGGACCGGTGCGGATGCACTCGGTCTTGTAGAGGCCGATCACCGTCTCCATCAGGGCGTTGTCGTAGGCGTCACCGACCGAACCGATCGACGCCGCGAAACCCTCGATGAACAGATGCTCGGTCAGCCTCAAACTCTTGTACTGCGACCCGGCATCCGAGTGCACGATCAACCCCGGCGCCACAGGTGTCCCCGCATGCTCCCGTCCCCAGGTCGCCATCCGCAGACAGGTCAGGACCAGCTCGGTGCGCTTGCTGGTCCTCGCGTGCCAGCCCACGATCCGCTGAGCAAACACGTCGACGATGAAAGCGACCGCAAGGGTGGGGTAGACGAACCCCGCCCACGTCCAGACATACGTGAAGTCCGCCACCCAGACAACGTTCGGCGCCGGGGCGCTGAACTTCCGGTTCAGCAGGTCCCCGGCCCGCACCCCGTCCTTGCCGGGGACGGTGGTGCGGATCTTCTTCGCCCGCCGGGCCCCGTTCATGCCTTCTGCGCGCATCAATCGGTCCACGGTGCAGTGCGCCACCGCCAGGCCCGCCCGGCGCAGATGGGCAACCATCTTCCGCCGCCCGTACAGCGACTCCGGTTGCCCAACAGTGCTGCGCAGGGCGTTGACGACATGCGCGTCGGACACGGTTCTCATCGACGGGACCGGGCCCTGCTCCCAGGCCCGGTAGGTTCTCGCGGCGACCTGGTAACCCTGCTCGGTGAGCACGGCGCAGATCGACTCGACCGCGAAACCCCTGACCCTCATCTCGTTGACGAAGGCGATGATCAACGCTGGCGCGGTGGGGGCACCTCCCGCTTGCGGGGGACGAGCTCCCACGAGAAGAAAATCGAGGCGGAACGGAGTATCTCGTTGGCCTCACGCAGGCGCTTGTTCTCCGCCTTCAGCGCCTTGATCTCCTCCACCTCGGCGCTGCTGAGACCGGGCTTGGCGCCGGCATCGACCTGAGCCTGGTCGACCCAGCGCTGCAGGCTGGCGCGGGAGACGCCGAGGCGTTCGCTGATGGCTACGCACGCTGCGCGCAGGGAGGGGTAGTCGCCTTGGTGGTCCAGGACCATCCGCACTGCTCGGTCTTTGATCTCGGCGGGGTACTGCTTGGGCATGATCGTCATCCTGACCCATCAGGAAGCGGCATCAAAGCCGTGACGCTTCAAGGTGATCCTCGCTTGCATCATGCTGCGCCTTCGATGAACCGCGCCACGACGTGAGTCGAACCACCACGAAATCGCGACGGAACTACGGCGGACTCGAGAAGGGTTACGTCCAACCGGTGCGCGTGTCAGGGATCTGCAGTCCCGGCCACCGCAAGTCGATGCTCACCAGCTTCCCCGCCGGCAGCGGCTGCAGCCGGAGAGTCCGTTCTGCGGTTCGCGTCGGGTCGTCGTCGGTCATGTACGAGCCGCCTTCACCGCCGGCCAGCAGGGGCAAGTCGCCGGCCGATGGTGAGGAGTGTTCGCTACTACCGCTGGTGGGGGCTTGCCGCTGTAGTGAGGACACGTTGCCCACCGACTGCCCGTCAGAGAAGTTCAACGTCAGTCGTAGCCTCGCTGGCCCGCCTGGATCCTCGCCGAAAGCGCCAGCTTCATCGAACAGGTCAGAGGTGACGTCATGCGTCACGGGGCTGGTGTGACGAACGTTCAGCGTGAACGTGGCCTGCGCCGCTTCAACGGAGATCAGGTTTAGGTCGACGGTCGCCACCGGCGACGACCCGATGGTTAAGGACTTGAACATACGACCTCCACCCGTAGACGCACATCGAGGAGTGCTGACGAAGCTACTACTGCGCCAGTACCTCCCGAAGGTCAAGTCCATGGAGGTGGTGTACGACGTTCGCCGCGAGATGCTCCGTGTGATCAGGCCGTCAGGGCCTGCAGAGTGAGGTCGGAGTTCACCTCCGACGCGGTCTCGATGGTGTCGGCTCCGCCGGGCATCGCGATCAACCGACAACGGCCCAGCAGGTCCAGGCCGAGGTAGCGCCGGCCCTCGGTCCACTCATCGTCCTGCTCAGCCAAGACGGCCCCGACGAGGCGGATCAGGGAGTCGCGGTCGGGGAAGATAGCCACGACGTCGGTGCGGCGGCGGATCTCCCGATTCAACCGTTCCTGCGGGTTGTTCGACCAGACCTGACGCCAGACCTCCTTCGGGAACGCGGTGAACGCGAGAACGTCGGCGCGGGCCGCGTCCAGATGGGCGGCGACCTTCGGCAGTTTCTGCTCCACGGCGTCCAACAGGCGGTCGAATTGGGCGTGCAACGAGTCCGCGTCCGGCTGGTCGTAGACGCTGTGCAGCAACGTCTTCACCCAAGGCCACAACGTCTTCGGTGTAACCGACATGAGGTTCGCGGCGTAGTGCGTCCGGCACCACTGCTAGCTGGCGCCGGGCAGGGGCGCCCCGATCGCTGCGACCACGCCGGCGTGGGCGTCGGAGGTGATGAGTCGGACGCCGCTCAGCCTGGATCCACCACCGAATGACCGATGAGCTCGTGGTGACCTGCCGAAGGCAGGTCACCACGAGCAGGGCATCAGATAGCCGCCGACCGGGTGTCGGCTCTTCCACGGCGATTCCTGGTCGTGCCCTCTCGGGCGGTGGGCGTCGGGCAGTGCTCAGATCCGGCGGGTCACGACCGGCTGATGCCGGTCGATCTCAACGATGGCGGCCAACACGTTCTCCAAGCCGGACTGCCAGGGCCAGCCGGACGGGGCGTGCAACCGCAGCCGACGAGCCGAGAACGCGACCCGCGCAGGCAAGCTGATCAGCTTGCCCCGGATCGTCCCAGCACGTTCGCGACGGTGGGTCGTCCCCGCCAACGCGGCAATGGCTCGGGTCAGGTTGTGCGTGATCGCGGCCAACACCAACCAGGCAGCGTTGGCCTGGAACTTCCCCGACGGCAGATGCGCCAACGGCCCGTCCTTGGCCTCGGCGATCACCGACTCGATCACCGCGTGCGCGCGGTGATCTTTCTCCGCGACCAGCATCGGCAGCGGGGAGTCGGTGAACACCGCGTGATAGCGATAGGTCTCGAACAACTCACCCTGCCCCCGACCGAGAGCGGCGGGGTTCAACCGTTTGACGCGGCGGACGATCAACCGCGCCCTCACGTGCTCAGCCTTCCTGCGGCCGGTGAACGCGGTGTAGGTCGTCTCGGCGACCTCGGCATCAGAAACCCAGCGCCGGTCGTCTTCATCCCAGACCGCGTCGGTGTACTTGATCGGCGTCCAGGCATCGTCGGCGATGCCCGCGATCGCCCGCCGGACAGCGGGATTGCTGCGAGCGGTGAGGGAGAAGCGGGCCCGGCCGCGGCGGGCGGCGGCGATCACGGCGTGGTTGTAGTAAGCCGAATCGGCCCGCACGATCACCAACCCGCCACCGGTAGCCGCACCAGCACCAGCACCAGCACCGGTGCCGGTGCCGGTGCCGGCGCCGGTGCCGGTGCCGGTGCCGGTGCGTTTGAGGGTCGCCAGGGCATCGCCCAGTAGTTTCGGCGCACCCTTAGCGCTGGCGACCGATCCCTTTCGCAAGCGGGTTCCCACGATCACCGGCGTGCTGGCCGGGGTGGTCGCGGTCACCAGCATCGCGTTCAGGCCTTTGACTTTCGAGTAGCCGTATCCGGCGCCCTGCTTGGCGTAGCCGTAGGTCTGGCGGATGGTGTCGTCGACATCGACGTAGAGGATCTGGTCGGCATCGGCCAGTAGCGGTGACCCAACCGCGGCGGTCGTGGTCTGCAGGCCGGTCAGGAACCGGGCCGCGACGGCGTCGAGTTGGCGGACGTGGCCGTGAGTGAAGGTCCGCAGGAACGTCCCCAAGGTCGAGGGGGCGCGGACGTCGTCGAACAGTTTCGTGCTCGCGCCGTGTCGCAGGACGTCCATGTCGTCGATGCTGTCGGCGCCGACTAACATCCCGGCGACCAGGCCGGTGGCCTTGGCCGCAGCGTTAGCCGACCCGGGCCCGGCGAGGGTGAGGTGCTGGCCGAGCAGGTCGTGCAGGCCCGCGGTCTGGGCCAGTTGCAGGGCCGGGGCCAGGCCGGCGTGGGCGATGAGGTTTGGGTCGTCGAAGGTGATCGAGGACGCCGCCGCGGTGGTGGGGAGGGCGTGCGAGACTTGCATTTGGCGGGTGTCTTCCTTGCTGCTGCGTTGGAACCGTAGAGAAGTCCCATCGTTGCAGGTCAGAAGCCACCCGCCGCCTCACGTACTGGCCCCCGCAGCATCACGGGACGGTGGATCCAGGCTCAGGACGCGCGACGGCCGCCGGGCTGAGTAGCCCGGCGGCCGTGACGTGGTGGTCGATCCGGCAGTCGCCTCTCGGCGATGGGCCGCTCGAGGCGGCTGAAGGTGAGGCCCGGGGACATGCAGCGGATCGACCATCCTCCACAAGCCGTCGCTGGGCAGCGGCATTCCCGGTGTCACCGCGCTTCAACCCAGCCCATCAGACGCCCGGTCATCCCGCGGTGCGCGCTCGGGGAGACATCAGGGCTCGTGAGCAGGACCGGGCGCCTAGGATTCCCAGCCGATGGCTGCAGCGATTCGAGCGTGAACTTCGTCGTCCCCGTCGAGGCGGTGCGCAGAGCGACCATTGGGCCAGTGCGTGACGCCGTCATCGGGCCAGCAGGGCACAACATGGAAGTGCAGGTGCGGCACGCTCTGCCCACTAGCCGGACCGCTGGCGTTCAAGACGACGACACCCGAAGCGCCCAAGGCTTGCTGCATCGCTCGCCCCACTCGCTGAACCAACGCCGTCGTGGCCTGGAGCGCCTCAGCTGGCGCATCGAGCACCCCCTCGCAGTGCAGCCGAGGAACGACGAGGGTGTGGCCCTCCGCCAACTGCCCCTGGGGGCGGGGACTGAACGCCACGGCGAGGTCTTCCTGAGCGACCCATCGGGCGGGTGCACCGGCGATGAGCTGACAGAAGACGCAGTCGACCTTTTCGGCCACCTCGTCGACGAGCATGACGACGATCTTGCCGGGTCCGCCCGTTCCCTGGCAAAGCGTTTCCGACCCCAGCGAACCGACTCGTCGCAAGTCACGGTCATCCCGCGCTGCGCGTGACGTCGCGGCTTGGGCGCCGTCATAGACGTTGCAGACCCTCCGAACCTGTCGACGTCCTCGCGCCGGCAACACCCGTCAGCTCCCCACGGATCCATCTGAACGGACCCGACATCGTGATCACCGTCGGTACCTTCGGTCCATGTTTCAGCAACCCGGCCCCTGGCTCCTGTTGTCGGTGCTCGTCCCGATCGTCGTATGGGCCGTCGGCGTGGCCATCACCGCCTACGTCGCCTACCGCGTCGTGCGCGCTGGCGTCAGAGACGGTATCCGAGCGGCCCGCTCGGAAGGGGATCCAGGTCGCGACCGGTTGGAGTAACGGCAGGCGCTGAGGCATCACCAGCCGGGACCAACCGTCCGATCATCCCGATGCGGACGTTGTCACTGACGCCTCTCGACTTCACTCATCTGCCGACGAGCGAGGTTGAAACAAGCTGCGAGATCGAGCACATGCCCGAGGCCGATATGCCAAGGTGCAAGACGTGGATCAAGCCCATCTCCTCGACGCCCACGACCACCTCGTGGCCATGAACTACGGCCAATTCGAGCTGTGGACCGACTACTGGAGCGACGACCTCGACACCGAAGCCGTCCTCCAACGGGCCCTGAACGGCAACCACATCGCGCAAGAAGACCACCTGCTGATCATCACCTGCCCTCACCAGAACAACTTCGAGATGCCGCTGCGCTTGGAGCGCTGGGACGCCGCACCGCAAGAGGACCTGCAGGACTGGCAGGAGGCGTACGAAGCGCACGTGAGCGTGAATGAATACGGCCTCTACTACCAATCCCCGACCCTGGAGGGCACCCAGCTGCCCGTCCCCGCCGGGGAGTACCACGCTCTGATCACCGGCAGGGGCTTCATCAGCCGCGGCTGGCCCGGAAGCACCGCCCCCGGCGATGCCTGGCGCATCCGTCTTTGGCCCTCCAGCGGTCCGGACGCACCACGCCAACTGCTCGCCTGGACGAGCTGACCAGCCTCTGACGTCCTGCGGGCGACTTCGCGCTCATCCCGCGTTGTGCGGTCCTGAGCTGCCGGCGACGTCGCGGTCGTGTCGAAAAGCGGACGATGCCTCAAGTACCTGAAGGAGCACGACCTCACGCTGCGTCGCGACGACGCTCACCGGCGCTTAGTCGCCTGGATGTGCGCGAAGTAGATCCCGTAGGTGCCGCGATCGTTGAAGACCGCATCGCCGAGCTCGATCGGGGAGGTGAGGTAGGCCGTCCACACCACGCGCCCGCGGGCCTCGACGTCGCTCGTCGACGCACCGCCAGCGCACCAGGGATGGGAGGTGAGCATCCATCCGAGGGCGAAGAGCACCTCGACGTCGCCCGGGTGAGCCGCCAGCAGGTGCTCGCAGGTTGGCAGGAAGAAGCCCTCTTCCACCGCTTGGGAGCTGGACACATCGGGTAGCCCCGTCAGAAACTGCGGTTCGGAGCAGGAGTACCAGTCCAAGAACGCCAAGCGCAGCGCTGTCTCACGATCACGCTCACCCGCCCGCCAACGTCCAGCTAGCTGAGCTCGAGCCGGGGCGAGGGTCTTGCTGGCACCTGCGGTGTACAGCGCTTCCAGCGCGGTGATCTCCTCCAACGTTACGCAGCGGCTCACAATCCCCATCCTCGCTGCAGACAGCTTCGCTGGTCATCCCCGCCGGACCGCTGGACGCCCCGACCGCTGACATCGCCACCTGCTCAACCCTGTAGAAGCAGCCATCGACTCTCGACAGCACGGTCATCCCACGGTGCGGGGTCTGCTGCGCTGATCAGTGACAACCGAACTGGCTTGCTCCCGTGCAGGCCCTACCTCGACACCGACTATGACATCAGCGAGGCTACGGTTATGACGTTCACGGCCGCGCCGTGCGAGAGCGTGGCATCGCCGGCCGCGGCATCGTCCACGGCTCAGGACGAGAACACACTCCTGGGTCCTAGAACGGGGTCTCCTGGCTGTACCAGTTCAAGGCTGCGGCTCCACTACGAAGTGCGAGCTGGTCTGCACCTGGTTCTGCTGCACCTGGCGTGCGCACTGATCTGCTCCTGAAAACTTCTTCCACCTGCCGGGTAGCACCACTCGCGCCGCAGCCTGCAACGCCACCACGACAACGATCAGCGCCGGACTGAACAGCACTTTCACTCCGGTGGTGGCACTGACCCCGACCAGCGTGACCCCCAGGATGTGCACCGCACCCGAGGGATCCACACCCGTCTCGGTTGCAGTGCTCGCGATGCCCGAAACCAGTTCCGCGTTCACCGCTGCCCGTCACTGAACGGTGCGGGGTTCTCGGTGGTGGTGGATCGCCACACCCCCTGCAGAGCCCGGCGCACCTGCTCACCCTGGGCACGTAGAGCGGCCGCTTCGCTCTCGTCGTGATCCCCGTCCCGAGCCGCCGCGGCCGCGGTGGCGTCCAGACGGGCCAGCTGGTTCCCGACCGCGGTGACCGCTTCGGCCGCCTGAGGGGTATCCGCGCGTGCGCACCAAGCCAGCGCCCGCAACAACTCATACAGAGCGGCCAGAACGCTGGGATCGGCCGCGCCGTAGCGTCGCGGTTGGGCCACGGCCAGGTCGAGCAGGCCCGAGATCGAGGGCCGGGCCACCAGGACCCGTAGCCCCCGAGGATTCCTGCCGCCTTCACTGTCGCTGTCGCCGTCATCATCGCCGTTGCCGTTGCCGTTGCCGTTGCCGTCCTCGCCGTCGTACAGGCCCTTCGGGCCCAGAGGGCGACCCACAAGTTCACACAACAAAGCCGAAGAATGCCCCAGCGCATGCACCGCGGTCGTCGGATCGTTGATCCCCGGCGACAGCGCCTTCGTCGCCACATCGCTCAACTGGCGCAACCCGAAGGCGACGTCCTGAGCCTCGGTGCGCTCAGGTCCGATGACCACCGCATCGGCCACCGCCTCCTCCAACTCACTCAGCACTTCCTGCCCCACCACCGTGCCGCTACCGGCCGGCCACACCCAGGCGATGGGAGTACCGGCCACCACCGAGGCTCCCGGCAGCGGCTCGACGACAACCAGCACGTCCGCTCGCACCGCAGCAGCCAACACCGCGTCCTCATCGACCCGGACCAAAAACCCCGAACGGCGGGCCAGCAGCGGCACCGCACTCCGCGGGGGATGCAGGTCCGCGGCGGGGTCACCGGTCAAGCCGGTCGCGACGGGACCGCGGGGTCGGGGGCCATCCAGCACCGCCCGGGCGGTGTCGCTGGCGTCCTCATGCACGGTCCGCAGCATCGTCTCCACCCGAATCTCCCCCGCCAGGTGGGCCAAGAAGAGGACCAGGGCGATGACACTGGCGATGGTCAGCACGAAGGCCACCGTCACCGAGAACTGCGGCACGAACGCGGCGCCCTCCTCATCAGCCGAGCGCACCGTCCGCTCCACCGTCAAGGCGTAGGTGAAGGTGGCCAGGAAGATCCCCAACGTGACGTGGACGAAGCGGTCCCGGGTGAAGGTGCGCAGCAGCCGGGGGGAGAACTGACTGCTGGCCAGCTGCAAGGTCACCACCGTGAGGGAAAACGTCAACGACGTCACGGTGATGAGGGAACTGCTGATGGCGTCGAGGATGGTGCGCGCCGCCCCGGGACCGCCGCTGAAGAGCAGGTCCGAGATCCAGGCGGGGACGTGGTCGTCGGCGAGGCGGTCCAGGCGGGGCAGGAAGATCCCGGCCAGCAGGCCGAGCATCACGCAGGCCACCGGCACCGGCCACAACGAGGTCCGCGCAGCGGTCACTGCCGCCCGCAGCCGCATCGCGCGGCCCCTCACCTGCGCACCCCGATCACGACCGAAGTCACCGAGACCACGGCAGCCCCAGCCCTGCCAGACACCACCACCACACCACCATCGACCAGCACAGATCCACCTCTTCTACCGCGAACCCCCCGGGGCGGGGGTCGGTGAACAGTGACACCGCGCCACCGGCACCGCCTGACGACATCCGGATCAGGTCGTTGAGGCGCTGTCACGGCTTCATCGTCACTACTCCGCCGTCACTACTCCGCCGACACGGATCCGGCGTCACTACTTCTCGGTCACTACTTCGCCATCACGGATCCGGCGTCACTACTCCGGCGGGACGACGTCGGGGATGCGGTTCGGGCCGGCCACCGCGGGACGGGGAACATCCTGAGGGTGCAGCTGAACGGCGATGAGGGCGACGTCGTCCTCAGGTCGCTCGGGTACCAGCCTCTCGAGAAGCCCGTCGACGAGGGCGTCAAGGTCTGCGCTCTCCAGCGCCAGCTCCTCGGCGGTCTGGACGAGGCGGTTGAGCCCGGTCTGCAGAGACTCCGTACGCCGCTCGATGAGCCCGTCGGTGTACAGCAGGACCGTAGAGCCGCGCTCGAGGGTGACCACCGACTCCTGCCGGGCGGTGTCCAGGTCGAAGCCCAGCAACAAGTTCGCCTCTTGCGTCTCCAGCAAACGCACGCGCGCGTCGGGGTCGACGACCAGCGGAGGAAGGTGGCCGGCGTTAGACCACCGCAGCCGACTGACACCCTGCTCGTGCTCCTCGGCGTCCTGCTCCAGGCGGGCCACCACCGCGGTGGCGCTGGTGGACAGCATCAGGAGCCTTAGGAGCCGGTCAGTAGCACTGAGCACTGCGGCCGGCCCGTCCCCGGTGTGCGCCGCGACCGCGCGGAGCATGGTGCGCACCTGTCCCATCGCCGCCGCGGCGATCGTGTCGTGCCCGATGACGTCGCCGATGACCAGCACGGTGGAGCCGTCGGGTTGGAAGAAGGCGTCGTACCAGTCCCCACCGATCTGCGCCGTGCGCGCGGCGGCGCGATAGCGGACGACCACCTGCAGGTGGTCCGGTTCGGGTGGCTCGGTGAGCATCGAGCGCTGCAGCGTCTCCCACGCCGCAGCCGCCTCGGCGTGGGCGGCGACCTCGGCCTCGTGCACCAGCAACCGGTCCAGCACCTGCGCGCACTGGGCGGCGAAGGCATCCAGCAGTTCCATCTGCTCAACGTCGAAAGTCTGCGGCTGATGCCACCCCGCGGTCAACGAACCCAGCACCCGCCCGTCGGCGACCAGGGGCAGGCAGGCGAAGGCCTGAGAACCGGTGGAATCCATCACCGCCCGCATCTGCGGTGACCACGCCAGACACGCCGCGGCATCGCTCAGCAGCACCGTGCGTCCGGTGCTCGCCGCCACGCAGGCCGGCAACGCGCTGTCGGCGGGCAGCCGGGCGTAGTCACGTTGAGCGGCCGCGCCGAACCCGTCGGAGATGGTCAGATCCATCACCGAGGCATCGTCAGGGATGAAGACGGCCACAGCGCCGCTGTCGCAGCCGGTCGCGGCCAAGCCGTGCTCGGTGATCAGGTCGGTCAGCTCCAGGACGCTGCCGGCTTCGGCCAGGGCCAGGGCGGTGCGTGCCAACCCGGCCAGGCGCGCCACGGCCTGCTCCCGGGCCGCGGTCAGGGCCTGCACCTGGACGGCGCGCTCGTAGAGGTCGGCCTCCAACTGCTGGGCTCGACCACGCAGGGCCGCGGTGGAGCGCTGGACCTCCTGCTCGACCTCCTCCTGCGTCGCACCCCCACCTGAAAGGGTGGTGTTGGTGCGGGTGATCTCCTTGGTGACGTCCTCGGTCACGTGCAGCAACGCGGTGACCTGCCCACCAGCACCAGCACTGGGACCGGCGCCGGCGCCGAAGACGGGAAAGGTGGTGAAGCTCCACCACCGTTCGCTGAAGCCGGTGGGACTGTCAGCGTCGGGGATGTCGTACTTCTGCAGCGGCACCGGGTCAGCGACCCCGCTGGCCAGCACCCGCAGCATCGAAGCCCGCACCAGGACCAGCGGATCTTGCGCGTCTGCTTCGCCGCCGCCATTGCCGCCGCCATTGCCGCCGCCATTGCCGCCGCCATCGCCGCCCCCATCGCCGCCGCCACTGCCGATCTCGTGGCCCGGTAGGGCTGGAAGAGCTGCCTGCGCCAAGGGGAAGGCCTCGAAGAGGTAGCGACCGACCAGCTCCGCACGGGGGCGACCCATGGCCTGGAGGTAGGCACCGCTGACCTCGAGGATCACCAGGTCGGGGTCTAAGAGCATGCAGGGGAAGGGCAGGGCAGCGAAGATTCCCGGCAGGTGCTGCTGAGGGCCGATGACGCTCACAGTCACCATCATCACCGAATCCATTGACCCGCACGGATCCACGCTCAGTTTGCTCGTAGCCTCGCAGCCAGAGCGCATCACTTCGTCGAAGCCGTTCCGCCCCCTACGCGCTGAGGTCAGACCCATCCGTTGACCACGGCTTGTGTTCCTGGACTCAAGGCAAGCCGCTTACCGGCCTGGATCTGACGGGGCGTGTGGGCACGCCGTGCGTTACGCGCTGCGCTCGAGGCGGATCATCCGCTCACGATCACGCGCGGTGAGACCACCACGGACACCGAAGCGACCCGGGCCCCGCATCTCGTAGGCCATCGCGTCCTCGAGGCAGGCTTGGCGGACCGGGCACTGCCAGCAGACCGCGACCGCGGCGTCGTGGTGGCGGCGATTGACGTCAAACGTCTGATCGAACAACTCGATCTGGTCTCGGCAGACAGCACGGTGACGCCACTCGCTCATCCAGTGCCCTCCCAGAAAATCGAAGCAGCGTGCTCCCTGGCGCTCTATCGACAGCTCCCGGCCCGGACTTGAGCTTCCGACACGGTCAACATGACGCTCGGCGCACCTCGACACACGGGCTCGACATACGAGCTCGACACACGAGCGCGGCCCAAGGGGTCCAGCCAGCTCGGACGCATCCCGCCATGACTCAGCTCCCCTCGACTCAGATCCCGTCGAGGACCTTCGCCTCGACTTCCGCTACGCCCGTCCGTTCGCCCCGTCCAGGAGGCCACCTCAAGCCAACTTTTGCCTACTGCAAGTGATCGAAGTGTGACTAGGGGTGGTGATGGGGCCGAAGGTGCGGCACTCTGGTCTGTAGTGATCACCAGTGATCCGGGCAGCGAAGGGACACCATCCACCGCGCCCCATGATCCGAATGATCACCGCCTGCGACGTCTCACTGGTTCCCGATGGTTCCCATCCCGAGGGGTCGAAGGCACGGAAAAGCTGCCACTGGATGCACCCCGTGGCGTGATGACGGCACCCCCACGAACGGGGGTGCCCGGACAGGAAGCTGGCCATGTTCAAGAAGTCCCTCCTCGTCAACATGATCAACCGCAGCTCCGAGACCCCCGCCGACCGCCGCAACTTCCTGCGCGGCATGGGCCTGCTCTCCGCCGGAACCGTCGGCGCCGGCCTCCTCAGTGCTTCCGTCGCTGCCCCCGCGGAAGCGGCCGACGCTCCTAGCGATGCCAGCGTCCTCAACTTCGCCCTCAACTTGGAATACCTCGAAGCGGAGTTCTACTGCTACGCCGCCTACGGCCACGGCCTCTCCGAAGCGATGGCCGGCGGCACCGGCACCATGGGTGGCGTCACCGGCGGACACCGGGTCCCCTTCAAGTCCAAGGCGATGCGCTACTACGCCGAAGAGATCGCCAACGACGAGATCGCCCACGTGAAGTTCCTGCGTACGGCCCTCGGCAGCGCCGCCGTCTCCCGCCCGGCCATCGACCTGCAGAGCTCCTTCACCGGTGCCGCGCAGGCCGCCGGGGTCATCAAGGCGGGCGAGACCTTCGACCCCTTCTCCTCCGAGGCGTTCTTCCTGCTCGGGGCCTTCCTTTTCGAAGACGTCGGGGTCACCGCCTACAAGGGCGCAGCGCCGCTCATCCAGAACAAGGACTACCTCGAGGCCGCCGCCGGCATCCTCGCCGTGGAGGCTTACCACTCCGGCATCGTGCGCACCCTGCTCTACGAAAACGGCCTCTCCGCCCCCACCAACCTCATCTCCGATGCCCGTGACTCCCTCGACGGGACCGGCGCGGACAAGGACCAGGGCATCACCACCGGTGATTCCGGGCGCGCGAACCTCGTCCCCACCGACGCGAACTCGATCGCGTTCAGCCGCTCGCCCCAGGAAGTCCTCAACATCGTGTACCTGACCTCGGGCACCGGTGTCAGCAAGGGTGGGTTCTACCCCGCCGGGCTCAACGGCGAGATCAAGACCAGCTGAGCCACACCCCTCAGTACCTGCCCCGCCGCTGGTGATCAACCACTACGGGACCCGTCCTACTGATCCCTCGTCCCGTCTGCGGGCTGGCCTGGAGATGGGCCCGGAGATGGACTCTCGCATGGGCTCGCGTCACAGGGCACTCCCCCGCTCCACCCACCTACTTTCGCCACTTTGGAGTACACACTCGTGAAGAAGCACACCGCCCTCAGCGCCGGGCTGGCCCTACTCGTCGGCCTCGGCGGCGCCGCCGCCATCGCCGCCCCCGCCCAGGCCGCCACCGGCTTCACATTCGACCACCGCATCGCCGGAGCCGACCGCTTCGCCACCGCCGTGGAATCCTCCAAGCTGCTCGAACCCACCGACGGCGCCGCCACCGACGTCGTCATCGTCAACGGCTACGCCACCGTCGACGGCCTCACCGCCTCCTACCTCGCGGGGCTGAAGTCCGCACCCATCCTCTACACCGACACCACGGCGGTCCCCGCCGTCACCGCCGCCGAGATCGCCCGCCTGGGCGCGAAGAACGTCTGGATCATCGGCGGTAGCGACCGCGTCTCCACCGCCCAGGAAGACGCCTGGAAGGCCGCGGGCAAGGACGTCACCCGCATCGCCGGCGCCGACCGCTACGAGACCGCCGCCCTGGTCGCCGAAGCCGGCGGCACCGCCGAAGACGGGGACAACCCCAACGGCAACGCCCCCGAGCAGGTCTTCCTCGCCTCCGGCACCTCCACCGCCGACGCCTTGGCCGCCGGGCCGATCGCGTGGGCGCGTAACTACCCGATCCTGCTCACCGAAGCCGGCACCCTTCCGGCGGTGACCAAGACCGCGCTGGAGGAGCTGGGCAGCAGCAACCGCGTCGTCCTCGGTAGCTCCGCCTCGGTCTCCGACGCGGTGTATTCCCAGGCCGGTGGAACCCAGCGCCTGGGCGGCACCAGCCGACAGGACACCGCCACCAAGATCGCCGACTACGCCACCGCCAGCCAGAACTTCGACACCCAGTCCGTGGCCCTGGTCGGCGGCTCCGACACCACCGCAGCCGATGCCCTCTCCGCCGCGCCGGTCGCTGGGTCGCAGGGGGTGCCGTTGGTCTTCATCGACTTCGACGGCTCCCTCGGCGCCACGACGACCAGCTACCTCTCCGCGCACAAGACCAGCTACACCGGTCGCGGCACCGGCTGGATCTTCGGTGGAACCCCCTCCGTCCCCCAGGCCGCGGCTGATGCTGCCACCGCAGCAGTCCAGTAAGAACGCCTAGGAAGGCCCCGGCTCGTTGAAGGTACTCGTCAGCTGACACGAGCCATCCGTTCAACGCCGGGCAAGAACGTGATGATGTGACGGTGCGGTGCGGTGAGCGGGAGATCACCGCACCGCACCGCATCGCACCGCACTCATGGCGTTCTTCAAGATCACCCAGGTCAGCGCACCCTCGGGCTTCGCAACAGGTTCCAGCCCACGTCGTCACCGACCGCGGTGACGTCATCGTGACGTGGACCCCATCAGTCATCAGCGTCGGATTGGCGACGACCGCAGCCACCCAGGGCAGGACCCGCATCACCCGGACCCGCATCACCGAGACTCCAACCAGGACCTGTGCGAGCTAAGCAGTCGGGTGAAAACGCCCCCCGGTCCTGGTAACACCGCACTGGACCCATCGCCCACGTCGTTCGCTCCGAACGATCCCCGTGATGACGCCCCGGGAACACCTGCACCGAGCAAGTACCGCGGCCTACACGCTGTTGATGACGCAGAGTCTGCTGGTGCTGCGGCTGAGCATGGGCTTGGTGTTCTTCGGCTTCGGCGTCCTGAAATTCTTCCCTGGGGTCAGCCCCGCGCAAGACCTCGCGGTCACCACCACCCACATACTGACCTTCGGTCTGATCCCCGACCACCTCGCACTGATCGGCGTCGCCTCACTGGAAACGGTCATCGGTGCGTGCCTGCTGCTCGGCGGGAAGTTCCTGCCCGCTGCTCTGTTCCTCCTGATGCCCCAGCTGGCGGGGATCCTCTCCCCGATCATCCTGCTGCCGCACCGTCTCTTCGCCGGGCCCCACCACGCACCGACCTTGGAGGGGCAGTACGTCCTCAAAGACGTCGTCCTCCTCGGCGCTGCCCTGGTCATCGCCGCCGCCGTCCTCGATCAGAAGCGGAAGAGTCGGGTACTGCCCGCCCGGGAGAAGCTGGCCATCGTCCTAGCCGGAATCCGGGAGGAATGCCCCCTGGCGGAGCTGTGCGCGGAACACGGAATCACCGAGAGCGACTACCGCTCCTGGAAGAACGAAGTGCTCACCGCAGCCGAGGCCATCCGCTCCGCGCAGGCGGTCACCGCCCACGGCTGATGTCGACTCACCGGGGAACACCAAGAGTCACACCGCGCTTCGCTCGGAAGGGCTGCCCAGGACGCATCTGGTGCCTCGTGATCAGAGCTGCCCACGCAACCGGACGGACAGGCTGCCTGCGCTACAGCGGGTTCAGCACCCCCTCAACACCGTCACACCAGACGCCGACGCGGTGAGGCTCAGCCCGCCCACTCAGGGTCGGTGTCGTTGAGGCGCAACGCATCAGCGCTCGCGCCGGGCCCCACCACCGCCACCCCGGGCGGAGTGGCACAACGACGCAACGCCTCCCGCACCCCCGCCGCACCGCCCGGCGGCGACGGCACGAACCTTGAGATGGTGTCCTCGGTCACGACCATGGTGTTGCTCAGGCTGTCGACCAGGTCGGCCACCAACGGCGACGGCAACGGCACGATCCACCCGATGACCCGCGCCGCCAGAGCGGTGCTGACCCCTCGGACCGGCAGCAGGAACCGTCGACGGCCACTCACCTGCGCGTAGGTGGCGACGAGGTCGCGGTAGGGCAGCGCATCAGGTCCGCCGACGTCGTAGGCGCCGGCCGGCACGTCGGGCTCGGCACTGTGGCGCAGGTAGTGCACCACGTCGTCGACGGCGATCGGCTGCACCCGGTGCTTCATCCACACCGGTACCGGGACGACCGGCAGCCGGTCCACCAGGTGACGGATCAGCTCGAAGGAGGTGGACCCCGCCCCCAGCACGATCGCCGCCCGCAACCACACCAGGTCCACCCCCGGCCCGAACTCCCGCAGGGTCTCCCCGACCACGCGACGGCTCTCCAGGTGCTCCGACAGCTCCTGCCCCGGCGGGACCAGCCCGCCGAGGTAGACGATGCGCCGAACCCCGGCGGCCGCTGCTGCGGCGGCGAAGGTGCGGGCGCCGACCAGATCGGTCTCGGCGAAGTCACCCTCACCCAGACCGTGGACGAGGTAGTAGGCCACGTCGACCTGGCCGTGCTCGCTCAACGCGCGGGCGCAGGAGTCGGCGTCCATGACGTCCAGCTCCACGCTGGTCGCGGTCCCAGACGGGGTGAGGTCCTGGGATCCGGTGCGTGCCGCTGACGTGTCTTCCGGTGAGGTTCGTCCCGGTGACGTGCCTTCCGGTGAGGTGTCGAAGGCCGCGAGCTTCCCCGGATCACGGGCACCGGCGAGCACGTCGAAGCCCGCCTCCAGCAAGACGGGGACGAGACGGGAGCCGACGTAGCCGGTGGCTCCAGTGACAAGTGCACGCACTGAGGGACCGTACCCGCAGCGACCCGCAGCGGCCCTCGCCGACCCCGCGCCTCACCCGGACAGCCCCCGTCCGCGGGTACTCGGTGCGGAGGCGTGCGGGCGCACGGTCATACCGCGGCACCCACGGACGCACGGTAGGCGGCTTCACCGTCTTGTCGGCGGCGCCAGTCCGTGCACGCGAACGGCACCAGCAGATACCCGCCATCGCGCAGGTCCTTCCGCAGGCGGATGGTGGCGCTCAGCCCCGGAAAAGTACTCAAGCTGGCAACGAGAAGTTCCGAACCATCTAGAAGAAACTTGTACCTCACCACTTCTGGAGACTCGTCATGTCCTTCCCCGCGCGCTGGAGACTTCAGCGACAGGGTGCTCGATCGACGATGGCGTCGCCTACCCACTCCTCCGCTGTAGCTGTCGACGACCCCATGCTCGAGCTGGGCACCAGCAACCCGTTGGGAGACGTGCAACGGGCTCGGCTGCTGCACCAAGCCGTGCAACACGCGGTGACTCACGGGGCGGTGCTGGAGTCGATGTCCGCCCACCAGGCGGTCATCAGCTACCGGCCCAGCACCTCGCACCGGCGTCATGCCGTTGCCTCGGCGTGCAGCCTGTGCGGTTGGGCCTCGGCCTGGGTGAGCACCGTTGCGATGCGCGTGACGCGTCGCCGCAGGCTGCAGCTCAGCATCGATGACTCCGGCGTGATCACTTCCCGGTCGTTGGCGCTGACGCAGCAGCGCTAGCCCAGCTGCTCATCCCGCCTGGCCCGTAAGGTGCTCGACCTGGCCGGGGAAGATGCAGCGGAGCGCGACCCACCTAGAGCTTCCTCCATGCGGACAGTCCCCAGCGACGCCCACGGGCTTCAGCGACTTCGCGGTCATACCGCCGTGGGCGGGGCCGGGAACTTGAGCCGCTTCCTCGGACACCAAGCGGTCAGGTTGTGCTGTGCGTGAAGGGCTTAGCGATATCGACGTGGCCCTGCCGGCAACCGCTGGAGCCGAGCTACCTGTTGACGCGCACCACAGCGGGTGTCGTCATCAGCACGCGGTCATTCACCGGGGTGGGTTCGGTGTCGAGGTCCACGCTTCGCCGACGACAGACGTGACACACGCCGCGCCAAGCCAAGCGGGGCCCTCGGACCCGCTTCCCGCACAACGACCACGGGCTGGAACTACGCACCGAACGCTCCCGCACCAGATGGGCGTTGCGGCCACCGGATCCCCGCCACACCCACCGGCCGCTGACGTCGAACGTCTCGACGACGTCAAACGCCTTGACAACGTCAAACGCTTCGGCTCCGTCACCTCCGCTGGCGCCGTCGCGGAACTGAGAGGCGACGTTCACATCGCGCGGTAACTTCATTGGTTTCACCTCCCAGGATTTGCGTGGATGCGGATACAGCTCGAGGTATGCGGTGGGCAGTAACTGGCGGGCAGTGACTGGTGGGCAGTGGGCGATACAGAACGGATAGTTTCCTCGACCCAACGCCAACCTGACCATCCACGTCGCCGGCGTCAGACGCGGCCAACAGCGTCAGCCGGAACCGACGCAGCGACGGGGTTCACCGGAAGGGGGAACCTCGCGGACACCGAGGCGGAAGCGGATCAGAAGGTGAAGCGGCCCACCAGCGTCTGCAACTGCGCGGCACTACGAGACACATCCGCAGCCGTCGTCGCAGTGTGCGACGCCGACGTCGTCGTCTCCACCGCCGCCGCCGCGATCCCCGCGATGTTCGCCGAAATCTCCTGACTCCCCGTCGAGACCTCGGTGACGTTGCGGACCATCTCCGCCGTCGTCGCCGACTGCTCCTCCACCGCCGCCGCGATCGTCGCCTGCAACCCATCGATCCGAGAGATGACCTCCGCGATCTCCGCGATCACCGCCGTCGCCGCGGACGCGTCGGCCTGGGTGGCGTTCACCTTCGCCACGATCACCTCCGTGGCCCGCGCGGTCTGCTGCGCCAGTTCCTTCACCTCACCCGCCACCACCGCGAACCCCTTACCCATCTCCCCCGCCCGCGCCGCCTCGATCGTCGCGTTCAACGCCAACAGGTTCGTCTGCTCCGCGATCGTGGTGATCAACTTCACCACATCACCGATCTCCCGACTCGAGGCCCCCAGACGCTCGATCGTGGTCCCGGCGTCGCCGGCGGCGGCGACCGCGGTCGCCGCCGTCGAAGAGGCTTGCGCGGTGGAGGTGGCGATCTCGTTGATTGCCGCCGTCATCTCCTCCCCCGCCGCAGCGACCGTGCCGATGTTCGCGCTGATCTGCTCCGTGGCCGCGGAGACCACCTGCGACTGCGACGCGGACTCCTCCGCACCCGAGGAGAGCTGGGTGGCAACCGCGGTCAACTCCTCACTGGAAGCAGCGAGGGTGCTCGCGTTGTCGGTGACCTCACGCATCACCGCGGCCAGAGAATCCATCGACGCGTTGGTCGCGGCGGCCAGACGCCCGACCTCGTCCTTGCCGACGTAGTCGATGCGCTGATCCAACCGGCCCTGGGCCAGGCCCTCGACCACGGTGACGGCCTTCGCCAAAGGGCGGGCGATGGAACGGGCGATGACCACGGCGATGACCACGGCCAGCAGCAGAGCCACCCCCGCGCAGCCGGCCAGCACGATGACGGCCTGATGATAGGCCGTCGCCCCGTCATCGGCGATCGTCTTCGCGGCCTGCGCTTCCACGTCGTTCATGGTGTCCAGGGCGGAGTTGACCGTCTTGCCGACCTCGGTGGTCGTGGCCGCGCGCTGGGTGACGAACGCGGTCAGATCCGCCTCGCCCGCCAACGGCAGCAGCGCTTCGCTGGCGGTGCGCCACTGGGCCAAGGACTGGGTGTAGACGCCCTGCTGCTGAGGGGTGCTGGCCGGACCCGTGGCCAGGTAGGCCGTCCACGCGTCATCCAGGGCCGTCTGGTCCTTGCTCAACTGATCGGCAGCCTTCTGGGTGGCGGCCGCGTCCAGGGCCACCGCGACGTCGCTGAGGTCCTTGCGGACCTGCAGGTAGGCGGTCTGGACCTTGTCGATGGTGTCCACCGAGGCCACCCCGGAGGTGGAGAGGTTGTCCAGGTTCGTCTGAGCCTGCCCCAGGCGGGCGATGCCGAGGCCGGTGACGACCAGCAGCAGGAGGCACACCACACCGAACCCGGCGAACAACTTCGAGGAGACCCGCAGGTTGCGCACTGCAGCCAGTACACCGTTCGACACGACATCCGCCCATCACCAGGGCACCCGAGCGGCACCAGACAGGGACCGATCGACTCACCGACAGCCGTCCTTAACGTTTCAGCAACTGCTGTCTCGGTGCATGAGTCGCAGCACTGATCATCCAAACCCGGTCCACACTGGCCGACGTTGAGAGATGACACGTCACCTGGCGATCTGGTGAACTACTCACCATCACGCTGTTCCGTCGGGCAAAGAGGCGGCATCCGGGTGAATCCCCCTCTGATTGCTTGATCAACCGGCATCCAGTGTCGATTCCCCCGCGTGCGTCCCCCCTCCCGTCGGTCTCCCACCCTGCAGCGCAGCCTGATGGCCCTCGTCCTCGTCCCCGTCGTCGGGTTGGTGAGCGTCGTCGGCGTCGTCGTCGACCAACGCCGAGACGTCTCAGTGGCCGCAGAAGCAGCAGCCGCGCAGGTGCGCGCGGCCGTCCTGCTCGACACCGTCCGCGGCAGCGTGGCCCAGGAGGTCGTCCCGGTTCTGGCCCAGTCGGTGCTGAGCGAGCCCGCCACCGCCTCCGCGCTCGGCCTCGACGCCTCCAGCATCGCCGGCATCGCCGCCCTCGCCGGGCCGGCGATCACCCAGCAGCTGCGCAGCGTCCAGAGCGCCACCGACGAGGCAGTCACCGCGACCACCGGGACCCCCGCGGCAGCCGAAGCCACAGCCGCCGCACGGACCGTCGCCGCACTGCGCAAGAGCGCCACCACCGGCGGCGACGCCACCGCCACGTTCGACTCCTACCGCCAGGTGGTCGCGGACCTGACGGGGCAGGTCGACGCCCACCTCGACGCCGCCCGCGATCAGTCCCTGGACGGTCCGGGAGCCCGCGCGGTCGCCGACCTCGACCGGGCGCAGGAGGCCACGACCTACGCCAGCCTCGAGGTGCCGCTCTACCTCGGCTCGGTCTCCCTCGACCCCGCCACCGCGGCGGACGCGCGCTCCTCCTTCCTGCAGGCCTGGGGCGGCTACCGGGCCGCGGACGCCGACCTCACCGCACACGGCAGTGCCGACGCGGTCACCGGGTGGCGCACCGCGACGACCGGGGACGCCGGGCAGCAGGTCGACGAGATCACGAACGCCGCCGCTCTGTCCGGCACTGCGCTCTCGCTCCCCCAGTTCTTCACCCTCACCACCGCGAACACCGCCCGCAACGCGGCCATCCGCGGGGCCGTCGTCGAGATCGGCGACCGGGCCGTCGCGGCCACCTCGCGACCGGCCCGACGGGCCGCTGAGGACCTGCGCCACCTGCTGCTCGCCGCGCTGGTGCTGCTCGTGGTCACCGCCAGCGTGATGGTGGTGGTGCACCGCTTCATCGCCCGTCCGCTGCACCGCCTCGCCGCCCAGGCCGAAGCCGTGCGCGACGGTGAACTCCTCGACGTCGCCGAAGGGGGACCGCGTGAGGTGCGCACCGTCGCCCGGGGACTGGCCGCGACCGTCGCGAGCCTTCGGCGGGTACGCGCCCAGGCTCAGGCCGTCGCCGACGGGGAGATCACCTCCGACCTCGTCCGGGAACCCCTGGCCGGGTCCTTGGGCGCGGTCGTGCACGCCTCGATCACGCAGATGATCAGCGCCATCCACGAGCGGGAACGGCTGCAGGCCAGCATGGCTCACCAGGCTTCCCACGACGCTCTGACTGAACTGCCCAACCGTGCGGAAGCTCTCGTCCTGATCGAGCGGGCGCTGCACCGCTCCGCGCGCCACGACCAGCCCGTCGGTCTGCTCTTCGTCGACCTCGACCACTTCAAACAGGTCAACGACTCCTACGGCCACGCCGCGGGTGACGAACTGCTCCGCGTCGTCTCCGCGCGGATGGAGGCGACCGTCCGGGGCGGGGACGCCGTCTGCCGCCTCGGTGGGGACGAGTTCGTCGTCGTGGTCGAACCGGCTGAGGATCACCGTCAGCTGGTGGAACTCGGTGAGCGGTTGATCGCCGCGGTCTCCGCCCCCGTGCTCCTCGGCGATCGAACCGCGCGCGTCGGGGCGAGCATCGGCGTCGCCGTGAGTGGTGCGCAGACGTCATCGGAGCGGCTCCTGCAGGAGGCCGACGCCGCGGCGTATCGCGCGAAGGGCAGCGGCCGGGGTGTCGTGGAAGTCTTCGACGACGAACTGCGCCGAGAACTCAGCGCCCAGGCCGAGACGGAGGAAGCACTGCGCGAGGCTCTGCTGGGTGGGGAACTCGTACTTCACTACCAACCAGTGCTGGACCTCGCGACCGGCGGCACCGCCGGGGTCGAGGCACTGGTGCGCTGGAACCGCCCCGGTCACGGACTCGTGCCCCCCGATGAGTTCATCCCCACCGCCGAACGTTCCGACCTCATCTGCGACATCGGCCGCTGGGCCCTGGGCCGGGCCCTCGACCAGCTGAGCTGGTGGGACACCGCGGGCGGGGAACTCGCAGGTCTCACCGTCGCGGTGAACATCTCCGGTCGCCACCTCGCCGCCAGGTACCTCCTCGACGACGTCGCCGACGCGCTGGCGCGCAGCGGGATCGACCCGTCACGACTGACGCTGGAGATCACCGAGACGGTCCTGGTGGACGAACCCACCGCGCTGGACCAGCTCACCGCGTTGCGCCAGTTCGGGGTCCGGATCGCCATCGACGACTTCGGCACCGGCTACACCTCCATCGGCCAACTCCCTCGACTGCCCGTCGACGTCCTGAAGATCGACCGGAGCTTCGTCTCGACACCCGGCGAAGGACACGCCGACCTGGTCCGCCTCGTCATCAGCGCAGCCCACAGCTTCCACCTCGGAGTCGTGGCCGAAGGCATCGAGGAGGACGGACAGCTGCAGTCCCTGATCGACGCGTCCTGTGACAGCGGACAGGGGTTCCTCTTCGCCCGACCCGTCGACGCCGCGGATCTGGCCCTGCCCCGAAGCAAAGTTTCTCTGGTCGAGTGACTGCGACCCGACCTCCTCGTCGCACTCACCTCTCCTCGTCGCACTCACCTCTCCGCGTCGATGGCTCGCGAGACCGATCCTCGTTGAGAAGAACGGACCGTTGAATGGATCGGATCGTTGAGGAGGCGTGAGTACTCTAATCTTGTGCCCATCAACGTGAGACGGCGCGAAATTGGTTGTCGTTGTGACGCCAGCCCAAGCCGGGGCAACCCCATCCGGTCGAAGAGGTAACCCGATCAGGCTCTTCGGGAGTCACCAGGTGTCTGCCGATAGTTCCCAGGTGGAGGAACCAGCACGACGTCACGTGATCGACCGGGCACCTGTGCGTCTGGTGCTGCTGTGCGTCCTCACCGCGGCGGCCGCTCTGGCGAGTCAGGTCGTCTCGCCGACCGGATCGGTGCTCGTGTCCTCCAGCAGCGGGCAGTCCTGGGCCCTGCCCACGCTGCTGCTTCGCGGGGTGGGACGGGTGGTGATGTTCGCAGCCGCTGCCGCGGTGCTGACCTGGCGAGCCCGGACCGCGGGCAGCGAAGAGGCAGTCTGGCGCTACTTCGCCCGCGCAGCCTGGGTCGCCACTGCCGCCGCTGTCGGGGCCGGCACGACCGACTACCTGTCCCTGCAGAACTCTTCAGGTGCCTCTGGAGCCGGAGGACTGGTCCTGGGGCTGGGTGTCCTCAGTGCGTGCCCGCTGATCTATCAGGGTCTCGTGCGGTGGAACCGTCACGGAACTCTGATGTCCGCACCTGGTGACTGGCTCAACGGCGTCGGTGCCACCTTCACCCTGACCGCCATCGGCAACCTCCTGCTGCCCGTTCTCGATTCTCCGATCGCGCAGTGGCCGCTGTGGCAGGAACAGCTGTGGCTGCTGCGGATGTCGGCGGAGATCGTGCTGCTGGGCAGCACGGCCACCGTCCTCAACCTCGGCGGCCTCGTCCGCGACGCGCGCGCCTGGGCGCTGCTGCTCGCCTTCTCCCTCGTCGTGCTCATCGACCTCGCCGCCGTGCACGACGAAGCCGCTGCAGCAGGCAACGGCCCGTTCTCCGAGGTGGGCTGGACCGTGGCCATCGCGACCTTGACCGTGGCTGCAGTGCTCCGCGCCGCTCCCCCGCTGTCACGACCAGCCACCACCGCAGCTCCCACCTCCGGCGCGTTCATCGTCCTGCTGGCCTCCATCGCCGTCCTCGCGGCCGCCGCCACCCTGCGCGGCGACCTGGCCGAACCGATGGTGCGCGCCGCCGTGGTCTCCGGCGCTCTGGGCGCGTTGAGCGTCACCGTGCGCGGGGTGCAGCTGGTCCGCCTCCTCGCCGTCCTGGCCACCAGTCGTCACGAAGCACTCACCGACGACCTGACCGGACTCGCCAACCGGCGCGCCCTGGACCGCACGCTGGGCGAGCACCTCCGTGCGGGCCGTCCCGTCACCTTGATGCTCATCGACCTCGACGGCTTCAAGGAGGTCAACGACCGCTTCGGCCACACCGTCGGCGATGAACTGCTGCGCCGCGTCGGGGCTTTGCTGTCGAGGGTCGCTCCCCCGCCGGCGGTGACTGTCCGCCTCGGTGGTGACGAGTTCGCCATCGTCTTGCCCGACGCCTCCCCCGACACCGCGCTGGCGCTGTTCGCCACCCTCGCTGAGGCGAGCGCAGCGCCGGTGTCGATCGAGGGCCGGCGTTTGCTCGCACGTGCCAGCGTCGGCATCGCCACCGCCGCCCCCGGTGAGACCCCGGAACAGTTGCTGCGCCACGCCGACGCGGCGATGTATCGGGCCAAGAGCAGCGGCGGGGCCGGGGTCGCGGTGCACGACGAGGACGCCGCGGTGCACGCCGTCGAGCGAGGACACCTGGTGGAGGAGCTCAAGGTGCTGCTGGGCAGTCCCGACGCCGGCGACGACCTCGACGGCGGGCGACTGGTGGTGCACTACCAGCCGCAGGTGAGCGCCGCAGGTGTTGTCGTGGGTGCCGAAGCCCTCGTCCGCTGGTGCAACCCACGCCTGGGCGTCCTCAGCCCCGACCGCTTCCTCGACCTCGTCGAGGAGTACGGCCTGATGCCGACGATGACGGAGAAGGTGCTGTGGCAGGCTGCCCGCCAGGCGGTGCGATGGCACGAGAGTGGTCACCCCCTGCGGATGTCGGTGAACCTCTCCGCGGCCTGTCTCACCCATTCCGGCCTGGCGGGCCTGATCGACGACGTGCTGCAGGTGAGCGGCCTCGACGCCGCCCACCTGGTCCTGGAGGTCACCGAGACCTCGCTCATGGCCGACCCGCAGGAGTCGATCGCCCGTCTGCACGACCTCGCCGGACGCGGCATCGACATCAGCATCGACGACTACGGCAGCGGGTACTCCTCCCTGGCCTACCTCCACGACCTCCCCGCCAGCGAGCTCAAGCTGGACCGCTCCCTCACCGAGCAGGTCACCACCAACACCCGCACCGCGGAGATCATCGCCGGTACCGTCGCCCTCGCTCACCGCCTCGGGTTGCGTGTCATCGCCGAGGGTGTCGAGGACACCTCGATGCTCGACATCCTGCACGCGCTGGGCTGTGACGAGACCCAGGGCTACCTCCACGCCCGCCCCATGACCGCCGAAGCTTTCGACGACTGGTTGACCACCAGCAAAACCGCCAGGACAGAAACCAACACAGCAATCACGACGGAAACCATCGGCGCAGCTCCAGTCCACACAGCGGTCTCATCGAGCTGAGAAGAGCTCGTGACGCGTGATGAACCGCGTGCGACGTCAGCTCTGGTCAGGGTCGCAGGACCAGACAGCCATCTCGAGATTCGACCGCAGTCCCTGGGTAGCAACGCAGATGGTGCTGCGCGCGCCCGCCGCCTGCAACCCCGCTGCCCTCTGAACCCGTCGCCACCCGCCCTGCGGCCGCCGGCCCGCGGGTTCCCGGTTCGCCCTCTCGCGGTCCAGTCCACGGCCCTGGACGGACGGGAGACGCCTGCACCCCACCATGGGCAGCGACCGGGTTCCCGCTCCCGATCCCGATCCCGATCCCTCAAGGGAAGCAGGCCCCCTGCCGATACCTGATCGGGTGGAGGGCAACGTCGAGCGGACCGAGACAGATCGCGTGGCCGCCGTGCACCGCTACCAACTGTTCGACCCGCCCGTGGGCCCGGCAACCGTGGGAACGCACGGAAGAACGCACGGGGAGCCCGGCGACGAGCAGATCGACGCCCTGGCCCGTGTCACCGCCCTCGTCACCGGCGCGAGCACCGTGACCGTCAACCTCATCGACGCCCATCACCACTGCCCCCTGAGCGCGATCGGCACCCCCCGCCAGAACCTCCCACGGGAGGAGTCGTTGTGCGCGAGCCACTTCACCGCCGGGGAACCGGTCCACGTACCTGACCTGCGCGCCGACCCCCGCTACAGCCGCCACCCCTGGGTGGACGGACGCCGCGCCTCGATCCGCTCCTACGCCTCCATCCCCCTCATCAGCCCCGACGGCCACGCCCTAGGCACCCTGTGCGCCGCGGACGAAGAACCGCGTCAGCTGAGCCCGGCCCAGCTGAGCGCCCTGACGGACCTGGCCGGTGCCGTGGTCGCTCTCTTCGAACGCCGCCGCCAAGCCGCCGTCAACGCTCACCTGGTCGCCGAGGCCCAGGAGCAGCGCGACCTGGTGGAGCTCCTCATGACCGAGGCCGAGCACCGCGCGGAGCTGAACACCGCCGTGCTGGCCAGCGTCGACGTCGGCATCGTCGTCGCCGACCCCGACGGGCGCCTGATCTCCTTCAACGACACCGCCCGCGCCTGGCTGGGAGCACCGACCGTCGGCCTGCCCGCCGAGGAGCACGCCAGCACCTACGGCCTCCTCAGCGCCGACGGGCGCACACCCCTCACCGGGGCCGACCTACCCCTGCGCCAGGTCCTGGACCGGGGCGCGGTCCGTGACGTCGAGATGCTCCTGCGCGCCCCCGGTCGAGCCGACGTCTCGATCACGTGCTCGGGGCGGACCGTCGTCGACGCCCACGGCGCCGTCCTGGGCGCGGTCATGGCCCTGCACGACGTCACCGAAGCCCGCCGCCACCAGGCGGAACTGCGCGCCGCCCACACGGAGCTGGAACGGATCCACTCCGAGCTGGCGAGGCGCAACGAGCAGCTGGCCACCCACAGCCGACAGGTGGAAACCCTCAGCGCCGCCCTGCGCACCGTCGTCACCGCGTCCGACCCCCACCAAGCCATCTGCGAAGCCACGCGCCGACTCACCGGGGCCGACGCCGCCTACCTCATGCAACCGGACGGGCACGGGTCCCTGGTCTCCACCGCCACGGTCGGCCTCGCCGCGGGCACCCACCTCAGCCTGCCCCTGGACGGGCGGAGCGGGCTGCCGCTGCACGCACTGCGGACCCGCCACCAGGTCTTCGTCGCCGACGTCGCCGCCCACCCCCACGCCGACCCGGCGATGCTGACCGCATCCGGCACCGTGTCAGGGGTGTGGCAACCGGTGCTGCACTCCTCCGGGGAAGCGCTCGGCGTCCTCGGGGTCATCTGGCGCCAACGCGTCCCCGAGCTACCCGCCACGGTGAGCGCGATGCTGCAGACCCTGGCCGGAGAGGCCGCGCACACCGTCGAACGCGCCGACCTGCTCGTCCAACTCGCCCAGGCCGCCGAGCACGACGCACTCACCGGACTGACCAACCGCCGCCGCTGGGACGAGATCGCCCACCACGAGATCGCCCGCGCCAGCCGCACCGGCACCGACCTCACCTTCGCCCTCATCGACCTGGACCGCTTCAAGACCTACAACGACACCCACGGACACCTGGCCGGGGACGAACTGCTGCGCTCCTTCGCCGCCTCGGCCGCCACCCACCTGCGCGAGGTCGACACCCTCGCCCGCTGGGGCGGGGAGGAGTTCGCCCTGGCCCTGCCCGGCTGCACCGTCGCCGACGCCGTCACCGTCGCCGACCGCATCCGCGCGAGCGTTCCCCTGGGGCAGAGCTGCACCGTCGGACTCGCGCAGTGGGAGACCGGTGAGAGCGCCGAGAGCGTCTTGGCCCGGGCCGACGCCGCCCTGTACGAGGGCAAGCACGGCGGCCGCGACCAGACCGTCGCCGCCGCCGGGCACGGCTTCGCCGCTGGGCACGGCATCGCCGCGGTGGCGCCGGCGCGGTAGGCGACGCCTTCCGGTTCGCCCGGCACGCTCGTAGGAGGACAGGTCGCGCGTTTCGCGCCGGCTCGACCTCATCGGTGGACTGCATCTTCGACGGCGGTCCCCGACCCTCCCGCAGCGCTCCAATACCGGGGATGATGACGAGCACATCGACGTGCGCCGAAAGTGCCCGTGATCGACTCCCACCACCGTGAGCCACCAGTCCGCGAGCGCCGGTCACACCGGCGGAGTCACCGTCCTACCCAACGCCGCACCTGATGGTGAAGACCGCGCCACCTACGCCGCCAAAGCCCTGCACCGCCACGGCCAAATCAGCCACAGCGACGCCGATGACATGCAGGAAGCCCTCGTGGAGCTCCTCAGCGACCTGCACCACCTCTGCGACGCCTGCGACCTCGACCTTGCTCCCCTCTTCGAAGCCGCTGGCCTCATCCACACCCGCGAAACCCAAGCCGCCTGAACAAAGGCTCCTTGGATCTGTGGGTGGAAAGGTGAGCCTGAGCTCGCCAGCGAAAGTATGCCGTTCGGCGCCGGGTCAGGCGCTGGTCTGCAGGTAAGCGCTCAGCGACGTGCTGATGCTCGACAACCGATCTGCCTTGGACTGCACGTCATCGCGCAGTACGGCGATGCGCTCCAGAAGCTGCGGGCAGGCCGCGTCTGAACGTTCCCCCACCGTGCAGGGTAGGACGTCCTTCAGCAGCGCGGTCGGCAACCCGATCTCCAGCAGGGCGCGGATGGTCGCCACGGTGGCCACGGCGTTGCCCGGGTAGTCCCGATACCCGTTCGAGCGGCGCTGAGAGACCAGCAGACCCTGCTGCTCGTAGTAACGCAGCGACCGGACACTGGCCCCACTGAGCTCGCTCAACTCACCGATCTGCACCGCGCCACCCCACCACTCACCGACTTGAGAACAGCCACAGCTTGACCCTGACACTGATGTCAGACTCTACCGTTCGATCCATGAAGCCTCAAGCATCTTTGGTCACCGGAGGGTCCGGTCGTGTCCGCCTCACCGACCCCCTGTCCCCGCTGCCCGACCTCACCGGCCGCACCGCCGTGATCACCGGCGGAGCCAGCGGCCTAGGCCTGGCCACCGCGCGAACCCTGACCCGCTGGGGTGCTGACGTGCTCCTCGGTGTCCGCGACACCGACCGCGGTGAACGAGTCCGCCGACGCCTAATCGAGCAGGAGCACCTACGCGGTGACCGGGTCACGATCTCCCACCTGGACCTGCTCGACCTCGTTTCCGTGCACCGCTTCGCCGAAGAAGCAGCACGCCGACCCTTGGACATCCTCATCTTGAACGCCGGCATCAGCAGCGTTGCGCTGCGCCTGAGCCCGCAGGGTGTCGAGAGCCAGTTCGCCACCAACCACCTGGGCCACTTCGCTGTGACCGCTCACTTGCTGCCCGCACTGGAAGAGGGCACGGATCCTCGCGTAGTCACCGTCTCCTCCGCGCTCTACAAGAGCGGCGTCCTGGGTCTGGAGGACCTCGTAGACCTGGAGGACCATGACGCCCCGGAAGACCTCGCCAGCATCCGTGGGTACTCACCCGGACGCGCCTACAGCCGATCCAAGCTCGCGAACACGATGTTCGCCCTAGAACTGGGCCGCCGCCTGAACGCGGCAGGCAGTCCGGTCCGAAGCTTCGCTGCCCACCCGGGCATGGCCCGCACCCCACTACACACGAGCTACCCCTCACCCCTCACGCGCTGGGCGACGAAGCTGGCCGCAACGCTCATCGGCCGGGACCCCGAACCGGCCGCTGTCGCCGTCCTGGCCGCGGCGACCTCACCTCAGGTGGTCCCAGGATTGTTCTGGGGACCCACCGGCTCCCGGTCGCACCTCGACGTCCTCGGCGTCCCCTTCGCTGCCGTCGCCACCGACGAGAACGCCGCACAGCAGCTGTGGGCAGCGTCTGCTCGACTCAGCGGCGTGGACTACTGACGCGAAGGCGCGTCTCCGGCTGAGTGGGGCTGGAGCTGGGCAACGGGCCAGCGACACGTACCGACGACCTGCCGACCTGCCCCACCTGCCCGATCTGCACGTGCGGCACCTGTTTCGGGGACCGAGTTGTTGCCAGCACGATGAGTCTGCCCACCGACGTTGCAGCGCTGCTGCGGGACACGCTCCCCACACCGGGCCAAGTGTCCTAAGCGCCTCACCCCAGGCGAGGAGGGAGATTCCGGGACGCGCCCCGAAAGGGGGCCACGGTGATGCTTCAGCAACTCACCCTCGCCCACCGAGGATGACGAAGTGGACGACAACCCCATCGGGCCCCAGCCCCACCCCCGAGGTGGTGACCAGGCTGAGCGTGCCGCGCACACCGTCGACGTGCTGCGTCTGCTGTGGGGTGAGGAGCTACCCCCGGGTCAGGACCCGGCGCAAACGGTCATGACCGACGCCGTCTACATCGACGACGAACGCGGACGCGCGCTCGACCTCATCGTCCAGGGCGACGGCCTCACGCTGGAGGTGCTGCACCAGCTGCTGCAGGCCCGCGGTTCCCTCCAGGACCGGCTGCTGCTCCTGCCCCCGGATCTGGCCGATCGCCTGACCGCACGCGTCGTGGAGATCAGTCTGGACGCCGGCAGTCACTCCGCACCCGCTCCCGCCAACTCCCGCATCGACTTCCGCATCGATTGAGCGCTACCCGGGACCAACTCCCGCAGCCGCCCCAGGCGGGCGTTGTGGCTCTTGTCACCACGAGACATCTGACTAACCTTGGTCACGACGCCCTCCTTCTGCGCTGGGACACCAAGTCCGAGTAGCGCACCGGGGGGACGTCCCTGCGATCAAGACCCTCAGAGGTCTCAGTCCGGCCTGATCCGACTCGCAGAACACATCACCATGGCGATGGCCGTGAGGTCCAGCAGCACGTGGGACGCGTGGCTCTGGGACCTTCCTGCGCCGTCAGGGGCGCAGCGAGACCTGTTGGCCGGCGTCGGCCGCTACCGCCTCTCGGTGGAGCAGGTCGAGGACCGCAAGGTCCTGTAGCCCCAAACCCACAGAATTGAAGAAGGTGACGTCGGAGTCACGCGCCCGGCCTGCTGCGCTGCCGGCCAGCACTTCTCCCAGCGAGGTGATCTCGTGATCCCCCAAGGTCCCCGCAGCCAGACCGTTGCGGATGTTGCCGGACTCCCCCCGCGCTACCGCATGGTCATCGACGACCACACGATCGATGTCCTCGAAGACGTCAGGGTCGAGCTCGGAGTACTCCGGTCGAGGTGGCGACCCCACGGCCGAGAGGTGCAACCCGGGCCGCAGCAGTTTGGCGGTGACCAGCGGGGACTCCGACGGGGTCAGCGTGCAGACCACGTCGGCGGTCTCGAAGACCTGGTAGACCTCTTCCACACCCGTTACCCGAAGACCCCCAGCGCGGGCGGTGACGGCGTCGCGGAAGGTGTCGAGGGAATGCTGCGAGCGTGACCAGACCACCACCTCCTTGATGCCGAGGACCTCGTGGTGAGCCACTGCGTGCTCCACCGCCAGCGGCCCGGCTCCCACCAGTCCCAGCACCTCGGAGTCGAGACGGGCCAGGACACGGGTGGCGAGCACCGAGACCGCCGCGGTGCGCATCCGGGTCAGGACAGCCCCATCGATGAGGGCCAGGCACTCGGCGTCATCGGTGGCGAAGAGCGCGGCCGTCGAGCGCTGCGCCGCCCGCCCCAGAGCCCGATTCGCCGGTGCGTCGGCCAGCATCTTCACCAGCCCACGGCCCAGGTAGGGCGCCAGAGCGGTCATCGGGACCAATGCCGGCGCATCCGCTGCACTGTCGTGGGGATCGCGCATGGCGAGCGGGCGCGGCTGAACCGCACCACCCCTCGCGAGTTGGGTGTGAGCTCGCTCCAGGGCATCGACCGCGTCTGCGCGGCGGAGGAGTCGTTCGCAGTCGTCGGCCTGCAAGATGCGGGTGGTCATGTCATCTGTATACGCGTTTCGCGGTGGCTCCGCCAGACTCGGCACATTTTACGCCGATGTAACACGACCTCCCTTGAGTTCGGCGACTGCGGCCCGTCAATCTGTATACACGCATCGTCGATACCGACTCTGCCGGTGCCTCCCCGCTTCACCCCTCGCTCCCGGCGACCGCCCGGAGAGACGCCCTGACTCCCAGGAGACGTCCCATGACCGCACCGCACCAGCTCCAGGACGCACCGGCCGGTCTCTCGGCCGCCCTCGACCGCAGCCGCTTCACCAAGGCCCAGTTCTGGGTGATGGCCCTCATCCTCGCGGGGATGTTCTTCGACACCCTCGAGCAGAACTCCGTCGGGGCGATGGCCTCCAACATCAAAGGCTCCCTCAACCTCGACGACACCCACCTGACCACCATCAACACCGCCACCGTCCTCGGCGGCCTCGTCGGACGCCTACTCGGCGGCTGGATCGCCGACCGGTGGGGCCGGCGCACCGCACTGGGCGCGAACCTGCTCGTCTACACCCTCGGTGGCCTGATCAGCGCCTTCGCGATGAACTACGAAGTCCTGCTGGCGAGTCGCTTCATCGTCGGCATCGGCCTGGGCGGGGAGTTCACCATCGGCATCGCGATGCTCTCGGAGATGGTCGCGACCCGCCACCGCGGCTCCCTGGTGGCGACCCTGAACATCGGCTCCGGCGGCGTCGGCAACTTCCTCGCCTACGGCCTCTTCTTCCTGCTGCTGGGCCCGCTGGCCCCCAGCCTCGGAGGTGACGGCGCGGTCTGGCGCTGGACGTTCGTCTTCCTGGCCGTGCCCGCCCTGCTCATCGTGGTCTTTCGCCGCAAGCTCCCGGAATCCCCGCGCTACCTGCTCTCCCAGGGACGCGTCCAGGACGCCAACCAGGTCCTCGCCATCCTGACCTCGGACTCCCTGAAGGCACCCACCGCAGTCATCGACGGCCCGCTGAGCGCCGCGGACATCCCGCAGCGCCAGGTCACCGCCTCCCCGCGCGCGGTGTTCGCCCGCGCGGTCCTGCCCCGCACCGTGGTCATCGGGTTCGCGTCCTGGATGGCCTTCGGCTCCCAGGTGACGCTGAACTTCCTCATGCCGACGATGCTGGTCGGGCGTGGCTACTCCATCAGCGACAGCCTGCTCTACACGATGATCATGAACGTCGGTTCCCTGCTCGGAGCCTGCGCCGCAGCACTGGTAGCCAACCGACTCGGGCGCCGAACCGTCGTGGGCGGCGCCGCCGCCCTGGGCTGCCTCACCGCACTGGCCTTCGCCCTCCTCGCCGACGCGACCCTGGCCATCCTCATCCTGGGTGCGGTGTTCCAGTTCTTCACCATGATCACCAACACCACCCTCGCGGTGTGGTCCCCGGAGCTGTACCCGACCGCGATCCGCGCCAGCGGAACCTCCATCGTCAACGGGATCGGCAACGTCGCCGGCGCCGTCATGCCCTTCGCCGCGATCGCCCTGTTCCACTCCCACGGCTTCGCCGGAGTGTTCGGCATGGTCGCAGTGATGTACGCCCTGCTCGTCGTCGCTTCCCGCTTCGCCCCCGAAACCCGCGGGCGCACCCTGGAAGAGGTCAACGAAGCCAAGGTCCTCGTGCGGGCCGCCGTCTGAAGAACCCCACCACCGTTCGAGGTAATAACCAGCTCGACGCACCAACCAGCTCGACGCACCGACAGAAGGAGCACCTCATGGATCAACTCACCGTTTCCGCCACCGCCAACGGACTGAACTACCTCCCCGAATACCTCGCCGACCACATCGGCCTCTTCGCCCAACGCGACCTACAGGTCACCACCGTCGCCTGCGACCCCTGGACCGGGGTCCTGGACGACCTGGACTCCGGCGCCGCCGACATCGCCCTCGGCGGCCTCTGGGTCCCCGCGATGTATGCCAACGGCCCCCGCCACTTCAGCGTCTTCTGCCAGCTGAACAACCAGTTCCCCATGGCGATCGTGCAGCGCACCCCCGAGGCGGAGGAGTTCACCCTCTCCAGCCTGGAGGGAAAGGTCGTCCTCGCCCCGGGAGCCGGGGGCAGCGCGCCGTATGAGTTCACCGCGGGTCTACTGCGCGAAGCCGGCGTCGACGTCGCGGCGATCCGCTTCGTCCGCGACCTCTCCACCGCCATGCTCGTGGAGCTCTTCGGCGCCGGGACCGGTGACGCCATCATCGCCGACCTCGTCACCGCCAAGACTCTCGAGGCGACCGGCGCGGGAACCATCGTCTTCCGCCACCTCGACAGCGGCGGCACGATGCCCAACAGCGTCTACTACTGCCGCACCGACCGCCTCGAAGAGCTCAGCGACCGGGCCGGGCGCTTCAGCGCCGCGATCGCCGAAGCGATGGAGGTGCTGCCCGAGGTCGAGGCGAGCGTCATCGACGAGATCCTGGTATCGCGCTGGCCCGACGGTGACCTCACCGTCCTGCGCAGCGCCGTGGAGGAGATGCGGGCGAGTGAGGTGTGGGCCACCACCGTCGCCGACCCCGCCGCGTGCGAACGGTGGAGCAGGATCCTGGCCGAGGGTGGTCTGGTGCCCACACCCCCCAGCCACGCCACGCTGATCGACGACCGCTTCACCGCCAGCCTCTCCAGCGCCACCGTCTTCAGCGCTACCGTCGCCGCTGGCTAGGCTCCAGCCATGGGCAAGCGGGAGACAGTCGCGATCCCGCTCGCCGTGCAGCTGCACCAGCGGCTGCGCCGGGCCATCATCGAAGGGCACTACCCCCAGGGCAGCGTCTTGCACGAGACCCGTCTAGCCGCTGACCTGGAAGTGTCCCGGGTGCCGGTACGCGAGGCGTTGCCACTGCTCGCACACGAAGGGTTCATCGAGGTCACCCCCCGACGCAGCGCCGTGGTCGCGACCTGGACCGAGCAGCGGATCAACAACGTCTTCGACACCCGCCTCGGCCTGGAGACCGCCGCCGCGGCGGGTGCCGCGCGGCGGGTCGCCGCGGGCGCTGAACCCTTCGACCTGGAGGCTGCGGTGGCCCGGGCAGAAGCCCAGCTGGAAGCTGATGACGACGAGTTCGTCCAGGCCGAGGCCAACTGCGCCATCCACCTGGCCCTCGTCGCGGCCGCCGGCAACGAACTCATGGACAGCGTCATGCGCGTCGTCGGAGGCCGCATGACCTGGCTGTTCTACCTCACCGCCAACCGCGACCTGCACCGCCAAAGCGAAGACCACGCCGCCATCCTCGACGCCGTCCGCGCCGGTAACGACCGGCTCGCTGAGTCGCTGACCTTCTCCCACATCGAAGCCGGGCGGGCCCCGACGCTGGCCAAACTGCGCAACGCCTTCACGTCGGTACCCGGGTCGGTACCTGGGTCGGTACCCGGCCACGACGTCAGCGACACGGTGCGCTCCACGGCACTCACGTCCCAAGACCTCGCCACCGGCGCCAGATCCGCCCTCAGCAACGACCTCTGAGGCTCCCGCCGCGGACACCAACGTCGAGCCCCAAACGTCGCGCCCCAAACGTCGCGCCGCCATCTCACGAACGCTGCGGCGACGTCTGAACGCTGCGGTGACGTCTGAACGTTCCTCGGGCGCGCACGCCGAAGCGCTCGATGCCCAAACCGCGACGCTGCACAGCTCGCACCACCCACTCAAAGGCACCGATCCATGCGACTTCTCCTGACCAACTGCAACACCACCGCCACCATGACCGACGTCATGCTCGAGCAGGCGCGAGCAGCGGCCGCACCCGGCACCATCGTGACGGGGCTGACCCCCGCCTGGGGTCCGGCATCGTGCGAAGGGTGGATGGACAGCTTCATCAGCGCCACCGCCGTCTTGGACGCAGTCCTGGCCTACCAGGGCGACGGGAACACCTTCGACGCGCTGATCATGGCCGGTTTCGGTGAGCACGGACGACAGGCCGCCCGAGAGGTCCTCGAGGTCCCCGTCGTCGACATCACCGAAGCCGCAGCTCAGCTGGCGCTCCTGATCGGTGAGAAGTACGCCATCGTGACCTCCCTGACCCGCACCATCCCCCTGATCGAGGACAGCCTGCGCAGCAGTGGGATCTTCGAACGTTGCTCCACGGTGGAGGCGGTGGACCTGCCCGTGCTGGACCTGGAACGCGACGAAGACGCCACCGTGGCGGCTTTCATGACGCCGGCTCGACGGGCCCTCGACGGTGGCGCTGACGTCCTCATCCTGGGCTGTGCGGGGATGAGCTACCTGCAGACCCGCCTGAGCGCTGAGCTGGGCGTGCCGGTGGTGGACGGCGTCGCCGCCGCCGTCGTCCTCGCCGAAGGCCTCGCCCGGCTGGGACTGGCCACCAGCTCCCGAAACAGCTACGCCGCGCCCCTACCCAAGGCTCGGCCCGGTTGGCCCGTCGGTTCGGCACTCGGACGCAGGCCCATCGTCCACACCCCGACCAGTCCACACCACGGGTGAGCGCCCACAGCCGTCATTTCACGAGCACCCAGTATTTGGACGCCGTCATCGAAGAGCTGCAGCAAGCTCGGCGGAACCTCGCTGACGCGGCCTGAAAACTCGAAAGACCTCCGGATGGGGTTGGTCTGCACACCGCGTATGGGTCCCACACTTGACCGGCGCGAAATACGAGCGGGTGATTCAGCCGGACAGCCTTACGGGCTGATGACAAGCAGGTGCCTGCAGTCCTCACCACCCACCTCCTCGCGCTCAGTCCTGTCGCGCTGCGGGAGGCGCGGTCACGTTGCGGTGCACGCAAAACGCACGGTCATCCCGCGGTGCGCGTGACGTTGCCTCACGGCGTAAGACGGTCTCAGCCCAGCTTGGTGGACTCATCGACATCTCATTGACGCTCTTGTCCGGTGTCGAAGAACCGGTCCAGGTAGGCCGTCGACGCCAGGTTGCTCGTCCGCATCAAGCTGAACACCTCCGCCCCGTCCACCGGCTCATCGAACAGCGCGTAGGCCTGGACGAGCCCCAGGTACTCCGTCACCCGATCCGGCGGCCACGTCGTCTCGGTCGCGTAGGTCTGCGCCTCCGCCTCAGCCCTCTCGATGGCCCGGTCCGTGTCGGCCTCCCGCCACAACGTCACACGCTCCTCGTAGACGACCTCAGCACCGTGGTCCTCAGCCTGGCTACGGAAGATGTAGCGGACCGCGACCCACCCGGAGCTCTCCATCCGGGCAGCGTCTCAGAGAGGCCTACGGGTTTCGGTGACTTCACGGTCATCCCGCTGATGGAGTGCGGCGTCAGGTCTCGTGCCAGCTCTTGATGGGCGTCTCTACTGCGGCGACCGGCTCCTGGGGAGTGAGCACCTCGACGTTGTAGACGCCGTGCGGAGCACGGTGCACCCACGCCAGGCGTGTCTGACCAGCCAGGCGATGCTGCACTCCGATGCGGGTGCCGGCGATGTCGATGCGCAGGGAGTCCCCGCTGACGGGCAATCGGCGGACTATCGGCCGGTGCAGCGGCGGGTGTTCGGGCCAGGCGCTGCCGGGTTCATACGTCAGGGACAGGTGGGTCACGCCGTGATTCACCGCGCGGGCCGCTTGAACCTGCTCCCACTGCAGCGCCCGCGGGACGTAGAGGATGGAAAGGTGGTGCCAGGCACCGGCGGTGATGTCCTCGGCCGAGGGCAGCGGCCGGTAGACCGGGGCCCCGAAGTGCTCGCAGACCTCCGAGCTGCACAGAGCAGACAGGGTGGGTGGGGCAAAGCCGAGGCGTTGGCGGACGTCCTGTTCGTCCACCAGAGCGTAGAACCCGCTCAGCGAGTCATCCGATAGACGCTTGCGCCCGTGCGGGTGTGGTGGGGGTGCCAGCGACCTCAGTACCGCCTCCACTTCCCCGGGTATTGGCAGCGAGGTAATCAACCCCCAGGTCGAGGGGCCTTCCAGCGGCTGCGTCATGCCGCGACGCTGCCCGCCCGACACCGCCGGGGCAAGCCGGGCTGGTTTCCGAGACGCACGGTCATCCCGCAATCCGCGCGAGTCTCAGACGCCAGTGAACGTGGTCCGCAGCAGGCCCACGGCCTCGCCTTCGATGCGACGCAACGCCGTCAGCTCCTGAGACGTCCAGCGCGGACGATAGGCCGCCAACCCCAGGGCCCATGGCACATTGGCCGCGAACAGCTTGTCGTATGCCCGATCCGCCCAATACCCCCGATCACTCCGCACCCAGCCTCTGCTGTACGCGACGTCAGTCGCCAGGTTCCACACGTTCAGCGCCGCCGCCACCGGCACCGCCCTCCCCGCGTGGGACAGCCAGCCCCGAACCTCATCGACATCGATCACCACCGTGTCCTCGGCCTCATCCGCGACCCCCACGTTGACGACCTCCTCGCCCGGCGCCTCCTCATCCGTGGCCTGCCACCCGTACGACACCGCCGCCCCGAGGAGATCGACCTCAGAGTCCGCGACCACCAACCGCCCCTCTCGGGTGGCCAGACAGTCATTGCCATGGCGGTCCTGCCCCCACCACACGTAGCGGGTCCGCCCATCAAGTCGCACCGGGACCGGCTGACCCGTCAGCGGGAACGGCCCGTCCGGGAGCGAGGGCCCGGCCAAGCCCCCCACTGCCACGACGTGGCTCATCTCGGGGCCGGCCCGGCCACCAGGCGCAGGGCGCTCTCGTAGCCGCCGGCGATGTCGACCCGGGTGATGGCCTCCACCGCACGCCGGGTGGTCTCCCTCTCCCACTGCGCCGCGATGGTGACCTCCAACAGATCTACCCAGTGCCGACCCACCGCACGCACTACACCGACGAAGCAGACATCGGGATCTCGCCGCTCCGGGTGCAACGCGACGACCTCCTCACCGTCAACTTCACCGCCGACCAGGCTGGACAGCAGTCCCCGGCGGGAGTCCAAGTCCACATCGAGCGGAACGGGCGGCAGCGGCCACTGCTCACGCCGACGCAAGGCTTCAGTGGTGAAGCGGGCGTTGGCGCGGGGCTCGACCACACTCACGTCGCGCAGGCGCACCGCGCTCCAGCCGGTGAGCCAGATGTCGTTGGAGACCCGGGCCAGGAGCAGCCAGCGCCGGCCGATGGCCACGACGTAACCCTCCAGCCAGTCCATGTCGCCCGCACCCGCGTCATCACCCGTGCCGCGGTGGACCCGGACCAGGAGGGTGTCGGCATGCGCCGCGGTCAACTGCTCGGTCGTGGGGCGAAGATCGGAAGACACCTCGCCAACGTCGCACGGGCACGCCGAGGTGTGCCAGCGACTTCACACCACCGAGGGTCCGACAGCAACGTCCCAGCGAGGGTGAAACCTCCTGGCCACCGAAGTACGGCGGTCAGCGGGGACCACTGGCACCCCGTACAACGACCGCCATCCTGGTAATGGGGGCCCATCACCGCTTCAAACCACCCGAAACGATCAAGCCCACGGTGCAGTCACCGATAGAGCACCATGACGTCCAGCCCGGCACCCCAGCCGCTGACCACCCGCCCGCCTCGACGTTCCCGTCGCGCAGCGGTGTGCTGGGCGCTGGCAGCGATCGCCCCGATCTCCCTGATCGCCTCCGCGAGTGCTGCCCACGCCACACCGGCTCCCGCCGGTTACACGTTGTCCGTCGTGGCCGGCACCGGTACCGCCGGTGCCTCCGCAGCCGGTCAAGCATCCGCCTCCCCCCTCAACCTCCCGTACGGGGTGGCCGTCGATGCGACCGGCAACGTCTACATCGCGGACACCAGGAACCACCGGGTCGAGAAGATCGACACTTCCGGGAACCTGTCGGTCATCGCCGGCACCGGCGTCGCAGGCATCCCGATCAGCGGAACCGCCACCGCCTCCCCCCTCAACAATCCGTCGGGAGTGGCCATCGATGCGGCCGGCAACGTCTACATCGCGGACACGAGGAACCACCGGGTCGAAAAAGTTGACACTCACGGGATGCTGTCGGTCATCGCCGGCACCGGCGTCGCAGGCGCCACGATCACCGGGACCGCCACTGCCTCCCCCCTCAACCTCCCGTACGGGGTGGCCGTCGACGCGAGCGGCAACGTCTACGTCGCCGACATGAGGAACAACCAGATCGACAAGGTCAACACTTCCGGGATGCTGTCGGTCATCGCCGGCACCGGCGCCAGGGGAGTCCCGATCGCCGGGGCCGCGACCGCGTCCTCTCTCACCGATCCGACGGGGGTGGCCCTCGACACAGCCGGCAACGTCTACATCGCCGATCAGAGCAATCAACGGATCGAGAAGGTCAACCCGAGTGGGGTCTTGTCGATCGTCGCCGGCAACGGAAACGCCGGTATCGCCCCCACCCCTGGCCCGGCGACCGCCTCAGCCCTCTCCTATCCCTCAGGGGTCGCCGTCGACGCGGCCGGCAACGTCTACATCGCCGACCAAAGCGGCAACCGGGTCGAGAAGGTCGACACCGCCGGCAATCTCACCGTCATCGCCGGCACCGGCGCCAACGGGCCAGCCATCGCCGGCCCGGCTACGACTTCCCCCCTTAACTTCCCCAGTGGGGTCGCTGTTGACGCCGCCGGCAACGTTTACGTCGCCGACCAGGGCAACCATCAGGTGCAGCGGTTGAGCGTCACCGCCGTGGCCACCGTTGCGGCGATCACCTCCGCCGCCCCGCCCGCGGGCACGGTCGGCATCGCCTACACCCACACCTTCACCGCCACCGGATCCCCGACCCCGACGTGGGCGGTGAGTTCCGGGATCCTGCCCGCGGGGCTCACTCTGGACACCAGCACCGGGGTCCTTTCCGGAACCCCCACTGCCCGCACCGCGGCTACGTTCACCGTGGAGGCCACCAACACCACCGGGACCGATTCCCAGGCCGTGACCTTGGCCGTCGCTGCCGCACCCGCAGGTGCCCCCACCCACGTGACGGCCACCGCCGGGCACGGTGACGCCACCGTGTCCTGGACGGCCCCGAACGACACCGGCGGCGACGGCATCGGCGGCTACGCCGTCGTGGCCTACCGCAACGGCATCGCGCAGCCCATGACCGTCTTTCCCTCCACCGCCACCACCCAGACCCTCACCGGCCTGGACAACGGCGTCTCCTACACCTTCACCGTCGCAGCGATCAACACCTCCGGCCCCGGCACTCCCTCCGCCCCGACCAGCGCTGTCGTCCCCACTGCGACACCGGTGCCAGTCCCGGCACCTAACCCCGCGCCTACCCCGGCTCCCACCCCAGTCGCCCCGGTCAGCCCGGTGGTGGCTCCCGCCCCGGGCCTGCACCGCTGGGGCGGTGAGGACCGCACCACCACGGCCACCACAGCCTCCGCGACACTGTTCCCCAAGGCTGCGTCGGTGAACTCGGTGGTACTGACGACCTCCGCCCGCTACGCCGACGCCCTCGCCGGTGCCCGCCTGGCCTCAGCCAGCACCGCACCGCTACTGCTCAGCAGTGGCGAGACCCTCGACACTTCGGTGGCCACCGAGATCCGGCGCGTCCTCGCGGCCGGAGGCACCATCTACGTCCTCGGCGGGGACGACGCGCTCTCCCCGACGGTGACGAAGTCGTTGCAGCAACTGTCCTCCACCTACACGATCAGCCGGGTTGCGGGTACGGACCGCTACGACACCGCCGCGAAGATCGCCGCCCAGGTCACCGCCCAGGTCACCCCCAATGTCCCCGCCACCTCCACCGCCACCGCTACTGCCCCGATCTACCTCGCCAGCGGCATCAACCACCCCGACGGCCTGGCTGTCTCCGCCCTCGCAGCTCGCACCGGGGGCGTGGTGTTGCTCACCGACGGCGAGGTCATGCCGCAGGTCACCCGCGACTACCTCAGCGCCCACGACCCCACCGGCGCCCGGACGGTTCCCGTGGGTGGCGCCGCGGCGAGCGCCGCCACGACCCTGTCCACCGGGGCGGCCCGTGCTGCGGCCGCCAACGCCGTCGTCGGGGTCGACCGTTACGACACTGCGCGTCTGCTCGCCTCCCGCTACCTCACCACCACGAACACCAGCACCGGCAGTGCGGGTGGCAGTACGGGTGGTAATGCAGGTGGAAGTGGGGGTGCGGTGAGCACCGTCGGGTTGGCGACCGGCACCAACTGGCCCGACGCTCTCGTGGGCGCCGCGGTCCTCAGCCAGCTCGGCGGACCGCTGCTGCTGACCCCCGGCGACCACCTCGACACCGCCACCGCCGCCGCGCTGGACGTTCTCTCCGACGACCACGCGATCAGCACCGGGTTGGTCTTCGGTGACGAAGGCGCCGTCAACACCGCGACCTCGGAGAAGTTCGCGGGTTACCTCAGCGAGCACTGAGCCCACCAGGCTTGAAGAGGTTTCTGGTCTCGAATTCTTACCCGTGAACGGCCCGAGACGCCCCTTCGTCTCGGGCCGTTCCTCGTCCAGGGGTTCGTTGCCCAGCAACCGGTTCTTCCCGCTGACCAGACCTAAATCCACCGCTTATGACGCGTAATGAGTTCGAGTTTCGAACCGCCGTTGCTTCCATGTTGTGGAGAAACTCTTTCTTCTCGAGGGCTGGCGGCCCCGCTGCAGGATCCGCTGATGCTCAGCTTCAATGCTTCGACATCTGTCACGATGGCCCCATGGCCACCCGCACCACCACGCAACTGATCGATGACGTCGACGGCACCAGCAACGTTACTGAACGCATCGTGTTCACCCTCGAGGGCGCCGGTTACGAGATCGACCTCAGTGCCGAGCACGCCCAGCAACTGCGCGCCGGTCTCGACGTGTTCATCCAGCACGCCCGCCGCACCGGAGCTAAGACGATCGGTCATCGCGACAACTACAAGCGCACTACCCTCACTTTTGATCACCGCATCATCCGCACCTGGGCTCTGGACAACGGTCACTCCGTTCCTGCCAGCGGCCGTATCAGCCCGACTGTCTTGCGCGCTTACGAAGACGCCCACTGACCCCCCAGGGCGGCCCGGGCGGCCCAGCCCGGCCCAGTACCAGCCAGCCCCCGCCTGCGAGCGCCGGTGGGGGTTGACGGTCCGGGGGGCTGGAGGTGTGGAGCTGGCCGCCCGGGGAGGGCAGGTGATGGGGGCGACCGGCCGGGTTTGTGATCGCTACCTTGATCGATGAGCGTGATCGATGAGCTGATCACCTACCGAGGGGACTTCATCAGCGACGACACGATCGATCACCTCGAACCGGAACCGCGAGCTCAGGCATTGGCGCCCCTACAGCCCGTGCTCTCAACGCCGCGGTGTGGCAGGCTCAGTCCACAGAGAAGGCGACAGCTCGCTGACCCACCGGGTTAAACCCCGGGCCGGGAAGGTGCAGCTGGTACCGGGAGCAGGCAGGAGTCACGACGTGCCCCGCATCACCACCCGCGGCAGCCGCATCGATGCACGCCGCGCCACCATGATTGGCCTGGCCTCCTTCGCCACCCTCACCCTCGTACCGCTGCTCGCCCACGCCAAGCCCAGCGAACGCGCCGTCCTGCTCCTGGCTGCGGTCCCTGCCGCCACGCTCTTCGGCTACCTCGCCGGCTACGCCGCAGGATCAGGCACCCATCTGGAGGTGGCTGCATTGGAGACCGCACAAGTCACAGACCGCCAACTGCGTGCCGCTCAGCTTCAGGCTGCTCAACTCCAGGCTGCTCAGCCGTCTGCACCGGTCATCAGCATCGTCAGCGAACCCGTCCCCCGCCCCGGGACCGGCTCGCCCGTCGGCAGCGGCTACCTCGCCGCTCTCGCCCGGCCCCCCGCAGGCCAGCTGGCAGACCAGCTGGCGGGTCGGCAACGCGACGGACTCCAGCTGGTGCCCGCCCCCAGCCGTGGAACCTCCACCACTCCTGAAGCTGCCGCAGAGGCTGCTTCAAGTGCGCTCAGCGGGCGAGATCCTCACCTCACCCTCATCGTCACCCAACACCCCGCCAACTGACACCTCAGCTCAAGGCCAGCCCGGGCCGCTCAGCCAACGCCGGCTACCGGGTTCAACAGGCGCAGCACTACCGAGCCCGTTTCAGCGAAGACGCCACGCCCCACAGGGCACCCAGGCCTGCGCACGACCCACGCCACTCGCGCACCCCCACACCTCGCCCCATCCCCTTGGACTTCCCCACCGAAGGACCCGCCATGACCCAGGCCAGCCACTAACCCGCGAGCGCCGGTCACACCGGCGGAGTCAGCGCCCTACCCAACGCGGTACCTGATGGGTGGACACGCCCTCACTCACCGGGGGCGCCGTACACCACTCTGGTGGACTCCACTTAGGGACTCGCCGTCTGCAGTCATGGTCAGTCGGTGGGGGCGGGGTTTAGTCTTCACTCACGAAGTGCCTCTTCGCGTGGTGGCCGTGTGCCTTCGACAAGCAGCATGATCACCTGCAGAGCAGGCACTTCGGTGCATCCACGACCCGTGTCGGCCTCCGGGGGCAGGCTCCACGCGAAAGATCGAGGCTAGGTGTTCTAGCGACTGCCAGCTGCACCCGAAGCCCAAGACCCCACACCGGCCACGCCCAACACGACACGCCAGGACCCACCAGCGCCTGACCTATCGCGACCGGACAGGCCTTGCCGCGGGCGGACTAGCTCAGGCGACTCGCTCAGGCGACTCGTGACGCACGAATCATGATCAACGGCCTGTTCAGTGCGCCAGCCGAGGGTCCCCTGTAACGGGTTGTTGTCCCACGCCAGGGTCGAGCTGCCGTAATGGGCGAAGACGGCCGCGAGCATCGCTGTCATGGGGGTCTTCCCCGCTCCGCCCTTGCCGTTGACGACGGCAATGGTGCGCGGCCCGGTCCACGCGACTGCTGCGGCGGCCTCATCGTCGCGGTACGCCCGTTCGCAGAGGCGGCACTGACTACGAATTTACCTCGATCGTGCCGCCGCCACCTCGTCCCTCCAGTAGCGGCCGCTCCCCCGGGCAGGCGCGAGTCACCAGATGCTTGCGCCGCCATCTACGGGGAGGATCACGCCGTGGATGTACTTTGCGTCCTCGCCCACGAGGAACGACACGGCCGCTGCGATCTCTTCGGGCTGTCCGAGGCGGTTGGCGGGTGTTCCGTTGTAGAAGACGGCGGCGCCATCTCCGAACGGGGCGAGTCCTTCGGTGGCGATCGGGCCGGGGCTGACAGCGTTGACGCGAACGCCCTGGGGGCCGAACTCGGCTGCCCAGACCTTGGTGAGCGTCTCGACCGCGGCCTTGCTCGAGGCGTAGAGCGAGGAACCGGCGAATCCCTTCGTCGCGAGAGTGGTCGAGAGGTTCACGATGCTGCCCTCGCCGTGCTCGACCATCGTGGGGAGGAGGGCGGTGGCGAGGAAGAAGACGGCCTTCACGTTGATGTCGTAGATGTCGTCGAACTGCTGAGGGGTGAGGTCGGTGCTCGTCCCGAAGGGCAGGATGCCGGCGTTGTTGACGAGGATGTCCACGCGCCCGGTGACCTCGAGAGCGAGGCGAGCAAGCTCGGCGACGCTGGCGAGGTCGGACAGGTCTGCTGCCACGAAGGTGGCGGATCCTCCCGAGTCCTGAATGGCGGCGACGGTCCCGGCGCCTCGGCCGGTGTCCCGGCCGGAGACGATGACGTGCGCACCGTGGGAGGCGAGCAACAGCGCGGTAGCGCGGCCGATGCCGCTGGTGGAGCCGGTGATGAGGGCGGTCTTGCCCGAGAGCGAGGTCGACATGGTTGTGCTTCTTCCTGTGTGGTGGATCGAACTGAGCATCGGTGGTCTGCCAAGCTCGCGTTAGTACGCTTGACCCCGGCCTTGACATGGTGCGCGCAGCCCGGCCTCCCGACGGGTGTGAGGCGGTGCCGTGAGCTGTTCGAACCATGTCAAGGCGATCAGTTAGTCGAACGTGAAGAGCACCTTCCCTGTTGCCTTTCCCTGCTGCGCATGCGTAAAGGCAGCCTTGTACTCCGTCAACTTGTAGGTAGCTTCAACAGGCACGTGCAGATCACCGCTGGCGACGAGGTCAGCGAGGCGTGCGTAGGTGCCTTCGATGTCCTGTCGCGTCGCGGTCTGGAACCAGTTGTAGACCCAGAAACCTGCGACGGTGACCCGGTTGAACGCCAGGTACGGTGCGAAGACCGATGTGAGCCGGCCTGGAACTCCCGCGTAGGTGAGGATCTGGCCGCCGTGCTTGAGGTGGGCCGCCAAAGCGGGGACCCCAGGACCGCCGACACCATCCAGGACGATCTGGAGGTGTTGGCCTTGCAGGATCGTCGCGGCTTTCTCGGGCAGGTCTGGGTCGTCCTCGACGAGAACGGCAGTTCCGCCCAGCGCGGTTACCTGGTCGACGGCCTCGGGTCGGCGCACGATGTTTAGTGTCTGCAGACCCTGGACGCGTGCGAGTCCGAGGACGTAGCGGGCAACCGCTGAGTTAGCTCCGGTTTGGGCGATCCAGTCGCCCGGTCGTGCCGAAGCGGCACGAACGATCAAGTCAGCGGTCGGAGGGTTGATGCCCAGCATGGCCTGCTGCAGCGGGTCACCGTCATTGTCCACGGGGAGAACGTTGACGGCCTTCGTCACGAGCTGGTGAGCCCAGGTGCCCTGTTCGTAGTTCGGCAGGATCATGACGCGCTGCCCCACCAGCGAGGCCTCGACGTCGGCGCCGACGGCGCTCACTGTGCCGATCCCCTCGCCGCCGATCAGCGACGGCAGCGGCGGCTGGACGCCGTAAACTCCCATGGCCTGCATGAAGTCGGACCCGTTGATCACGGCAGCCGTCATGTCGACGAGGACCTCACCAGGTCCGGGAATGAGTTTCGGGGTGGCTGCCAGCTCGACTACCTCGTGGGGGTTGCCGATACCGGTCAGAACAAGGTGGGACACGGAATCTCCTCGATTGTTGATTTCTTCACGCGATTAGATTGGCTAGATCGCGTGGTCCAAAACTGCAGACGCAAACCCCTGCACGCCCTGTCCCCCCGACGCGGTCGATCCGCATCGGGACTACGGTGCAGAGGAAGACGCCTTCGAGCCTGCGAACGTCGTCATGTGAGAACGTGATCACCCGCGACGGCGCAGCAATCCCCGACGTCGTCAGGGGAGAAAAGCATCTAGTTGCTCCAGGACGAAGGCGGGGTTCTCCGAGGCGACGAAGTGGCCCGCCTCGGGGACGTTCAGGAGTGTCAACTGCGGCGCTCGAGCCGGCAGGAGGTTGGCCATGAGTCCGTGGGCGCCCGCGCCGAGGCCTAGTACCGGAACACCCAGTGGTTGATACGACTCATAGTCGGCGACATCCTGGTCGAGTGCCTGGTACCAGGCGTTCCCAGCGCGAACGGAGTCGGCGTCGGCGTACGCAGCAGCGTAGACGGCCCGGTCGAAGACGCTGACCGATGCACTGTCGAGGCTCACGTAGTCAAAGAACCAATCGTGCTCGAGATGAGCGCGTCCCTCCAACAGGGCCTCGGGTAGCCCCTTGACCTGGTGGAAGGCGAACCACCACAAGTAGGCGCCGTCGTTCCCTGCCTTGCTCTGGTCTGCGAAGGCACCCGGCGCCGGCAACAGCGGAATGGAGTACCACTCCGGACTGAAGTGCACGAAGTCCAGCATGACGATCCGCTCAATAAGCGTCGGGTGGTTCGCAGCAAGGCTGAAGGCGACCTGTGCTCCGATGTCGTGCCCGACGACGCTGGCCCGATCAATGCCGAGAGTATCGAGCAGGCGATGGACGTCTCCGGCCATGGTCTTCTTGTCGTATCCACCCGCGGGCCGACTGGACCCACCCATCCCGCGAATGTCTACCGCCAGGACCCGGTAGGACCGCGCGAGGTGGGGCATCAGCTCGTGGAAGGACCACCAGGTCTGGGGCCACCCTGGGAGCAGAACGACGACGGGCCCCTCGCCTCCGGTGACTACGTTCAGTGACACCTCCCCGAGGTCGTGGACCGCCCGCGTGAAACCCGGAAGTCGTGCCAGCAGCGCATCGTCCGACACGTCGTCTCGAAGCGGTTCAGGCGGTTTGGTGGTTCCCATGGCGAGCCCTTCATCGGTGGGAGGCAGGTGGTCTGCGTGTCGTAGCGGACGCTGGCGCGCGGCTCGCACCGTCCAACCATCCGAAGTAGGACGCTTGTCCTAACGGTAGGCTAGTACAAGCGACTTAGCAAGTGCTACCTTGAGGTCACAAGGTGATCTGCCGGTGATGGAGTGGAACAGTGATGGACGAGAGCAGCGGCGGTGTGCGGGATCGAACGATTGCCGGCGGGGGCCTTCTCTTCACCCGTCAGGGGTACGCGGCAACGACCATGCGCGGGATCGTCGCCGAGGCCGGCACTCCGTGGGGATCGGTGCACCACTACTTCCCGGGCGGCAAAGAGGAGGTGGCTCTCGCCGCCATCGACCTCGGCGACCGCACAGTGCGGTCGATGATCCGCGACTGCCTGACGGCCGCACCCAGCTTGAGTGACGCCGTCCGCAGGTACTTCGACGTCGCCGGGAGCGCGCTCTCCGTTAGCAACTACGAACAGGGTTGCCCAGTAGCCACCGTCGCGTTGGAGCAGGCTTCCATGAATACGGGTATCAGCGCAGCGAGCCGAGTTGCCCTGTCGGCCTGGGCGCGGATGTGGGCGGAGGCGTTCACACAAGGCGGCATCAAGGCCAAACGCGCCGATGAGCTGGGCACTCTGATCATTGTGGGTGTCGAAGGTTCGCTGCTATTGAGCCGAGTGACGCGGACTCTGCAGCCGATGCGACTGGCCGCCGCATCCCTAGCAGCACTCATCGACGCCGAACTGCCGCGGTGATGGGGCGACTCACCCATGCCTCGGCGGCGGGCTCGCGCTCGAACCGTTAACCAGGCCGCACTGGATCGTCGGGTTGCCAGCACCCACGGGATGAGCACAACCAATCGCGCGTACTTCCTGGCACGCTAGCTGCGTCGCCACGGCCAGCAGGACGTCGCCGTCCCCGGCCGATCCCGTGACCTCAGCGCTGACGCCACCGCCCACCACCACCTATGAATGAAGTGCTGCTGGTAATCCAGCGCAAGCGCTTGACGCATCGAGCCATGGCCGTCGACATCCAGGAGATGGTGGCTTCAGCCGCCCAGAGGGCGACTACGACGACCATACGGCGTGCCGTGAACCATACGGCGTGCCGTGAACGTAGGTGGCAAGCAGGACATCCCCCGAATCAACCGGCGCTGCCCCCCTGCGACGTTAGGAGATTGCGCGGTCCAGCGCTTCCGGAAGGAAAACCGCGTCGCTCAAGGTCGTCTCACACCGCCAAAGATGAGGTAGATGGCCGAGACAGGCGTGGGCACGTGCCACGGGAGCACAGGAGTAGCGAGGTCCGGGTTGCCGTCCGGACCGGGCACAATCCGCTCGTGCACCCGGTAGGCGCCGTCGCGCGCTATGACGTCGTCGGTGGGGGTTGCTCCGCGGAGGACGGGCGCCGCATCTCAGGGTTGGTGTCCGGGGGCACGCGTCCGTGGACGATTGCTCGTCAGCAAGTCCAGGACGGAGCGAGTTCAGACTCGGAGGGTGCGGCCGGTCCCACCGACTCGAATGGGAGACGGTGAGGTGACGTGCATGGTTTTGGGTTCTCCTCAGCGGCGACTCATCCGTTCTCTCAGCGGGTGGTCCAGGCGGGGCAACCACAAGCCTCTTGCGGCCGCCCTGCCGTCAGCTCATACGGTCGGAACCGTGCCGCCGTCGATGACGTACTCGGCGCCCACGATCGCCGAGGCGCGGTCGGACACCAGGAACCCGACGAGGTCGGCGACCTCCTGCGGCTGCGCAAACCGCCCCAGCGGAACCCCACCGAGGGAGTCGAAGATGGACTGCTTCGCGTCCTCGCGGGTGAGCCCGTTGCCCTCGGCGATCCGGTCCACCAACCGTTCGTAGGCCTCGGTTTTGATCCCGCCGGGGCTGATCGCGTTGACCCGCACCCCGCGGGGCGCGAGTTCGTTGGCCAGGCCCTTGCTGTAGGTGCGCAGCGCGGCCTTGGCCGCTGCGTAGGCGAGGGTGGCGTCGTACAGCGGTAGTTCCCGCTGGATGGAGGTGAAGTGCAGTACGACACCCGATCCGGCCGCGACCATCGCCGGGAGGAGCGCCCGGTCCAGGCGCACCGCGCCCAGGAAGTTCAAGTTCAGTTCGGTCAGCCACTGCTCCTCGGTGATGACCGCGAACCCGCCTGCCGGTGTCGAGGCGCCCCCGACGACGTGCACGAGGACGTCGAGCGCGCCGACGGACTCGGCGAGGCGGGCGGCCACGAACTGCGCGCCCTCGACGGTCGAGGTGTCCGCCTCGATGAACCGGTCGGGGCGGTCGTACCCGTCGGGCATCGTCCGGGCGGTGGTCCACACGTCGGCACCCATCTCCCGCAGGCGGGTGACGACGGCCTTGCCGGACCCCTTCGACCCGCCCGTGACGAGCGCGCGGCGGCCGTCGAGACGGTCACGTTCCTTGCCGGACATTCTTTCCTCTTCCTTCTGGAGTCTCGGTGGTGTGCGGCCTGGCTCAGGCGACGTGGTTCGCGACGTGGTTCGCGACGTGGTTGGCGACGTGGTTGGCGACGTGGTTGGCGATGACGAGCTCGGTCACGAGGGCCCCGCGCAGCGTGAAGCGGTAATCCAGCTGGGCGACGCCACCCGGGAAGGTGCCCTCCAGCCGCAAGGTCACCACCCAGTGGTCCGCATCGACGCGGCGGGCGCCGACCTGCTCGGTCGTGTACTCGAACTCGGAGCCGGCGTCGCGCAGGAAGGCGTGGACCTCGCCGCGGCCCCGGAAGGTCTCGCCCTGGTCGACGACCACGGCGTCCTCGGCCAGGAACGAGGCGGCCGTGTCGGCGTCGTGGACGGTGCTGGCCGCGAGGAAGTCGCGGACGGTGGTCGGGAGGGTGGTCGGGAGGGTGGTCGGGAGGGTGTCGGACCCGAGGTCGGTGTGTGTCATGTCGTCACCGTGTGGTCTCGCGGAACGGGAGGGTCAAGGGCTGGACCCTCTCCCCGGGGGAACCTTCAGACTGGCGGGGTGCTGAGCATCGGGGAGTTCTCCCGCCTGACCCACCTGAGCGTGCGGACCCTGCGCCGCTACCACGAGGGGGAGCTCCTCGAGCCGGCCGTGGTGGACGAGGCCACGGGCTACCGCTACTACGCCGTCGAGCAGATCCCGGTCGCGCAGGTCATCAACCGCCTCCGCGAACTCGACGTCCCCCTGGGCGACGTGCAGCGGATCCTGCGGACCCCCGACCCCGGCGTCCGCGCGACCCTCGTGGCGGACCACCTCCAGCGGCTGGAGGCCCAGCTCGACCGCACCCGGTCCGCGGTCGCGTCGTTGCGCCGCCTACTCCGGCCCGACCCCAGCCCGCTCGAGGTCGAGCTGCGCGCCGAACCCGCCCGCACCGTCGCGGCGGTGACGGCCGAGGTCGGCCACGACGACGTCGAGGCCTGGTTCGCCGGGGCGGTGGCCGAGTTGGAGGCGGCGGTCGGCGAGGCGGCGACCGGGCCGCTGGGTGGCACTTACGACAACTCGCTGTTCGAGCAGGGCCGCGGTCAGGTGCTGCTCTACCTGCCGACGGCCGCGCCACCGCACACCGGGCGGGTGCGCGCCGTGACCCTGCCCGCCGCCGAACTCGCGGTGACCACCCACATCGGCGAGCACGACGGCGCCGACGTCACCTACGGCGAGCTCGGTATCTGGGTCGTGGCCAACGCGATGTCGGTCGCGGGTCCCGTGCGAGAGGTCTACCGCGTCGGGCCCCGGGACACTTCCGATCCTGCCGCCTGGCGCACGGAGATCGGCTGGCCGGTGTTCCGCGTGACCTGACGGTCATCGTGCCGCCGTGTCCCCCGGCCGACGTGCGCCAGGGGACACGTGGGTGTCGACGGTCGTTCTCTTGATACGGCGGGACTCCACAATCCTGTAGCCGCTCCCTGTTCTGCAAGACGCGTGACGCGCGATGACGTCGGCTTCTCCACCTCGCGAGGGCGGTCTCAGGGGTCAGCGCAACAGCTCCGTGAGCTTCTCCGATGGTGTCATGAACTGCAGAGTCTTACGGGGACGACCGTTGAGGGAGTCCTGAATCGCGAGCAGTCCTCTCGGGTAACGTCGCTGAGGTCAACGCCCTTGGGTAGGTACTGGCGTAACAAGCCGTTCGTGTTCTCGTTGCTACCCCGCTGCCAGGGCGAGTGCGGGTCGCAGAAGTAGACCGGGATATCGGTGGCGAGGGTGAACTTCGCGTGCGCAGCCATCTCCGCACCCTGATCTCAGGTGATGCTGCGAGCCAGGTGAGTAGGCAAGGCCGGGTGGCCTCCCATCCCAGCCACTGCACGACCTCGTGGGGCGCGAAGCCGGCGAGCAGCAGGTCCGCGACCGGCCCCGAGGTGGGGACCTGTCCCAGCAAAGGGTCGTCACGTTCGCGGGCTGAGGCCGCCGCGTGGGCGCTTGAGGTGCGCGGGTCGGTGTCCAGGGGCACCGTTCGATCGTGCACCACAGGGCTCGCCGGGGGCAGGTGTGCAGGTAGCTGCGGGGAGTGGGGGTGGACGAGCACGGTAGTGGTCACGACCACTATTTGGGGCGTAGACATACCCTGAATTGAGGCGTACTCTAATCGCATGGCGTTGACCTGGGCCGCAGCCGCCGACAAGCACGGCATCGCCCACGAAGACGCCGTCCACGCCATGCTCAACGCCCTCTACGTCGAAACCGACTTCGACGAACCCCGCCCCCCCGCCGACATCCGCCCCACCCTCTACATCGGCCCCCAACGCGACCGCACCGCTCCGCTGCTGGAGGTCATGGTCGAACCCCGACCCCCGCGCGACCTGCACGTCTTCCACGTCATGCTCGCCCGCCGCAAGCACCTGTCCCGAATGCAGTGACACCGGCGCAGCGAGAGCCGATGCACGAACCGAACACACGAGGAGATGGAGGAGACACGATGAGCACCCAGCACCCGCGCACCACCCGACCGGATAAGCCCACCCCTCAGGGCAAGCGCGCAGAGGACGCCACTCCGGCTGATGCTGCTCGCGATGAGGCGGCCGCTGACTGGGCCGAACACGACATGACCCTGCGCCCGGACTCCCCCACCGCCCTGCACGGACAAGACGCCGCCGCCCACGGCCGCTCCGCCCTGCTCGACGCCCTCGGCGGCCCCGAAGCCCTCGAGCGCGCCGTCCGTGGACGCAAGACGCTTGGCCACAACCGCCCCGCCGGACGCTCCCCCAAACGCCAGGTCACCGTCCCCGCCGACCTCGACGCCCGCATCCTCGCCTTCATCGAAGCCGGCGGCGCCCGCGACTTCTCCGCCCTGGCCCGCACCGCCCTCGACGAATACCTGGATCGCCACGACATCTCGGCCTGACCAACACTCCCGGCCCCGCCGGGGCCGGCCCGTCACGGCGTGAACGCTCCACCGGGAACCACCCAGCCCAACAAGCCCACGCCCGGCGAGAGGGTCACCGGCGGCAGCTCCCCCTGCGAGCGCCGGAGCTCTCGCGCGAGCGCCAAAGCTCCCGCGCGAGCGCCAGCAGGCTAGAAGATGCCCCAGACGACGAAGACAACCCCCACCACGAAGCAGAAGACCGTCACCATCGTTACCCGGGTACCGGTGGAGAACACGACGGGCACCTGCCCGAAGTACTCACCCTTCAGAAACCTTTTGCGGTTCACGTCCTCCCGCGCCTTCGCCTCGCGAACGATCGTGGCTCTCTTCCCCACGAGCACGGCGCCGGCGACGAGGAGTAGGGCACCGAAGAAGAGGGAGCCCAAATCGAACTGCATGCCAGCGATCATGGCGAGTCGCTGGGCTGGTGCAAGACCGCAACGGGTGAAACCACTCGTTTGGGTACGCTCGACGACTTCACGGACATGGCGAAGAGCGCACGATGGTCCGGCAAGTGTCACCCCGCATGAGCCAAGATCGATCCATGAGCACACCTGATGAGTCCAGCGTTCCGGCACTACCCGTAGGGCAGGTCCTAGCAGGCCTCAGCATCCCCGCCCTGCCCGAAGGAACGACGCCGCGTGGGCTCCTGGCCTTCGTGCAACTGAACGAACCAGACGGCAGCACCGGATGGTCAGTCCGGGTGACCTCAGACCTAGACGACGACGAAATCCTCGGGATCCTCATCGGCTACACCCACCGCCTGAAGCAGCAAGCAGCGGACTCGTGGGACGAAGGTGATCCCACACGGGCTGACGACTGAAGGCGGCGCCCCTCGTCGCCACACCTCACGGTCATCCCGCGATGAGGGCTCAGCAGTGGCCGATCAACAGCAGCAACTCCTGGTCGCCATCGCTGACCCAGCAGCCTCCAGTCCACACGACGTCCCCGCCCAGGCGCGGCTCCTGACTGGTGAGGGCATAGCGCACGGACTGCCACCGATCCACCGCGTCGGAGCCGTCGAAGTAGTCCAACTGCTGACCGCCGTACCAGTAGAGAACCAAGGGCGCACCGGCCGCGATCAAGACGTCAGCATCGCGGCGCTTGATACGACTGGAGCGGCGCGTGAACGGCACGCCGCTCGGGCTCATCACCTGTCCCGACTCCACCGCGTCCCACTGCTGATCGACCAAGCTCGTCCGCATCGCTTCAGCATGGACGACAACCCCACGGTCATCCCGCGATACGGGACGCACAGTCATGCCGCGCGGTGCGCCAACCTCTCGATCAGCAGCGTGCGCTGTCGACGTCGGGCGGGCGGGCTCAAGACCCTAGCCAATGATGGTGCTGCCAGAAGGTGAGCTCGCTTCAAGTCCAGCGATCAACCAACGATCGTTGACGCGACCTCGCCACAACGTGAAGGTCAAGTCAGCGGGGCCGTCTGCAACATCCTCATCACCAGACACCGTGACCATCGCTGGCACGGTGACCGCGTCATCCCACTGCATCTGAGTCGGACCCACCAGCACGTCCGGGCTCGACATCCCGACCTCTACGTCTTCGAGGATTGGCGGATCAGAGGACCAGCCATCACCCCAGCCGTACGCGTGGATGGTCAGTGCCACAGCATCAGCTTCACTCCGTTCCTGTAGTGCCTGGAGGTAGCCATCAACGACCTCTTCTGGCGAGGCCGTGGCTGGCACTGCCGGGTTGGTCCCACCATCCTCTCCAGACTCGGCGCCGCATGCAGCCAGGCCGGCTAGAGCCAAGACAAGCAGGACTCCGGATGTTCGACGCATCCCGCGTTCCTACACCCCAGACCTGTCAAGGCCCGGGTTCCAGAGACACCATGGTGTGTCCCACGTTCCGTCGTGACGTCAAGGTGAAGCTGTTTCGTGCGGCTCGACGACCTCGGCGAGCAGCGCAGCCAGCGCCGCCGCACCAGCCGCTGAGAGCGGCGCGAAGAACTTCCGCATCTGATCACGCACCAGGACGGAGAACTCATCAGTGGCCTTCTCACCCGCGGAGGTCAGGGCCAGGATGACTTTGCGACCATCAAAGGGGTGCTTCTGACGGACCAGCAGCCCGTCGGCCTCCAGCCGCTTGGCGATCAGGGTCACACACGACTGCGGTACCTGCATACGCCGGGCCAGCTCCCCCGCGCTCTGGTCTCCCACGACGTGCAGCAGGTACATCGCTCGCAGATCACTGCCCTGCAGCCCCACCTGCCCCGCCACACCATCGAGGACGTTCAACAAGCTCAGACCGGCCTGCAGGGTGAGGTGACCGACCTCCGATCCACTGAAGGGCGACCTCGCGATGACGTCGTGGTCTTCGCGGACGCCCGGCAGGCGATCGGTGTCTAGCCGGGAGGTGACCGGGACTGTGCTGGAACGGCTCGAACGAGCACTGGGGGCGTCGGTGGTGACTGTCACAACTCCTTCATCGGTTGAGGACCCTGGTCCCTGAATACTGCTGAGGCATCAGATGGACACGGGTGGGCCTCGCCGACCAGGACATCCCTGCAGTACCGACGGTGCCGCCGGTGTCGGCGACGACGACGGCGGTGCCGTAGCACGAGACGCCTGCCTGAGACCCCGCATGCGACCTCCCTCGGTGGGTGGACTCCATCGGTTCTCTACCTGGACGTTCCTCCGAACGCAGCAGTACAGGTCGTGATCCGTCCTGCCGATTCCTTCAGTGCTGAACTATCAGGGCGTCGATCCGCGCTCGCCCCTCCCGACGCTGCAGGATCCCCGGAGGACTCACCGTGTTCGCTCGCCACGCCACCAAGGCCGTCACGTCGCTGACCCAGCAACTGGCCGAGGCCGCAGCAGACCTCGATGCAGTCACCGGTGTCGTCGAGGCACTGCAGCAGGCACGCACCGTCGAAGACGCCATCCGCATCGCCCTGGAGACCGTCCGGACCCACTTCGACTGGGCCTACGGCTCGTTCTGGAAGCTCGACCAGGCCGCAGGGGTGCTCCGCTTCGCCCAGGACAGCGGAGTAGCGGGGGCGGAGTTCCGCAAGGTGACGCTGGAGGCCACCTTCGCGGAAGGGGTCGGCCTCTCGGGCCGGGCCTGGCGCCAGCGCGACCTGGTCTTCGTCGCCGACCTCTCCGAGCTCAGCGACTGCGTGCGCGCACCGGTGGCGCAGCGCGACGGCATCAAGGCCGGCATCAGCTTCCCGATCCTGCAGGACGGTCACGTCGTAGGCACGATGGACTTCTTCACCACCGAGCAGGCCACCCCCTCGACAGGGCGGATGGCTGTCCTGCGCAGCGTCGCGACGCTGATCTCCGGCGCGGTGACCCGATTGGACGAGGCTCTGCGTCAGGAGAAGGCCGCCCAGGACGTCGCGGCGGTCTCCACCCTCATCCGCGAGCTCACCTCCGCCGGGGGTGAAGAAGCCGCGCTGCGGGTGGCGCTGGACACCATCCGACGTGACTTCGACTGGCAGTACGGGTCGTTCTGGCGTCTGGATGAGACGGGGTCGGCCGGCCATCAGGTGCTGCGCTTCGAGCTGGAGTCGGGCGATGCGGGAAGTGAGTTCCGCCAGGTGACCCTCTCCGCCTCCTTCGCCAAGGGCGTCGGACTCTCCGGGCGGGCCTGGGCCAAGCAGGACCTGCTCTTCGTGGAGGACCTCGGCGAGATGACCGACTGCGTCCGCGCTCCCGCCGCTCAGCGGGCCGGGGTGAAGTCAGGCGTCTGCCTGCCCGTCGTGGTCGGTGGACGGGTGGTCGGGACGATGGACTTCTTCGCGACCAGAACCCTGGTGATGTCGACCAGCCGGGAGAGCGCGCTGCGCAACACCGCCTTCCTCATCGGTCAGGCGATGGAACGCTTCGCCGCCGCGGAGCGCCTCACCACGGCCGGTACCGACCTGCTGACCTCGATCGAGGAGGTGGAGCGCAACGTGGTGACCGCCTCGGGCGTCGCCGCCCAGGGCGAAGCGCTGGCCGCGGAGGCCAACGTCGAGGTCGCCGAACTCCAGCAGGCCAGTGACGAGATCAACGAAGTGGTCCGCGCGATCCAGGCCATCGCTGCGCAGACGAAGCTGCTCGCGCTCAACGCGACCATCGAAGCCGCACGGGCGGGTGAGTCCGGGCGCGGTTTCGCGATCGTCGCCGAGGAGGTCAAGGAACTCTCGGGGGAGACCGAGCGGGCGACCGCCAGCGTGAGCGCCAAGGTGGCCAGCATCCAGGAGCGGGTGGAGGCGGTCACCGCGTCGCTGACGCAGATCCATGCCGTGGTCGAGGCCATCAATCAGACCCAGTCGGTCATCGGTGGTGTGCTCACCGAGCAGTTCGCTGTGACCCGCGACATCCTCTCGTGAGTGTCGGCCCGGAACCTGACTCGACCATTGCCTCCGTCACCCCTGCCCCTGCCCGGGATGGCGCGACCGGTCACGGCACCCCAGTCGGGGTCACGAGCGGGGTCACGAGCGGGGTTACCGAGACGAGAGTCGGTCTGCAGGGGATCTACACCGCCCAACGTCAGGTGTTCGCCTACGAGCTCCTCTACCGCTCGGGAAGGGCTAACCACGCTCAGCTCTCCGGCCGCCTGGAACACGACCGCGCCACGGCACAGGTCATCGGCACGACGTTCGCAGAGTTCGGCGTAGAAGACCTGGCCGGTGGACGACGTCTCTTCCTGAACGCGACCCGGTCCTTCTTCACTGGGGAACTACCGCTGCCCTTCGATTCCGAGGGGGTGGTGCTGGAACTGCTGGAGACCGTCGAGGTGGACCACCTGGTCATGGCTGGGTTGCACGCCCTGAAACGGCGCGGCTTCGAGATCGCCGTCGACGACTTCGACGGCGAGCTGTCGCGCGTGCCTGCTGTCCTGCACGCCGACTACGTGAAGATCGACCTCGAAGCGACGGCCGAACGCTTGCCCCAGGTGATCGCTCTCGTGCGAAGGGTCAATCCGAAGGCCGTCGTGCTGGTGGAGCGGGTCGAGACCGAGGAACAGTTCACAACCTGTCAAGACCTCAATGTTGACCTCTACCAGGGTTACCTCCTGCACCGTCCAGACGTCGTGCAGCGCCAGACGCTGAGTCCGGAACATCTCACCTGCGTCCAGCTCCTGGCCTTGCTGACTGACCTGGAGACCCCTGTCGAGCAGGTGCTCGAGCACCTGTCCAGTGATCCCGGCCTGAGCGTGCGGGTGTTGACCACGGTCAGTTCCGCGGCCTATGCCCCTCGTGGTGGCGTGACGTCCCTGCGCCAGGCCGTGGTCATGTTGGGCCGTCAGGAGCTTCTCGGGTGGATCACCCTGCTGTTGCTGGCGCACAGTGGATCCGTCGGTGTGCAGGAGGAGACGATCACCTGGATCTTCACGCGGGCCGAGGCATGCCGGTTACTCACACCCACCCAACCAGACGCGGGTTTTACCGTGGGACTGCTGTCCGGTGCCGCTGAGGCGCTGGGGTTCGACCCCGGTGAGCTGACTCGCGGATGCCGCCTGCAACCCCAGGTGCGCGATGCGTTGGTGCTCGGTGCTGGACCGTTGGGGGCCGCGGTCGACGCCGTCCGCGCTCATGCAGCGACCCTCGAGCAAAACCACTCCCCTGCGGGAGATGTCGGGAACGGCAGTCGCGTCGAGACGGCAGAAGTGATGAGCGTCCTGACGAAGACTCTCGTGTCGCACCAGAACCCTGGCAACGATCAACCTGCGGGCGGTTCCGTCGTCGAAGCTGCAACAGGCGTAGCGGCGTTGGCCGAGCTCGACGTGGTCTCCCGCAGCTACCTGAAGGCTCTGGTGACGGCCAGGGCGAGGACCCGGCGGCTCATGTGAGCCTCACGCGACACCCCGATGCCGGAAGATGTCCCTATGTCCTTCGCCAAGCTGCGATGGCGAGTCCGGCCGCGATAGCGGCCGGACCCGGCGTCCTGACGTACGAGTGGTCAGCTCGCCGAGACAGGCACCTTTCACAGTCGTCTCCTGCTCTTGAGAGGTCCGACCCTCGACGAAGTCGAGGTGATGGGCCACGCAACGGGCACGCTCCTCCCCCCCTCCATGACGTGGGTGCATCAGCGACCGCGAGGGAACTGAACCGGCCGCTGTGACCGACTGTGTCCAGTCGTCCGCGGTTGGGTGAGAAGAAGCTGAAGGAGTCCAGATAATCCGCTGTCCGGTCGATAGTCCACGACAGCACAGCGCACAGTTCGATCCGTCGTGACGTCGTCACACAACGATCCCGGAGAGCAGCATCGTGGCCAGGACCGCCGACCCAGGCACCGAGCGGGACACCCGCCGTGACGTGGTCGGGCGTCCTCTCCTCGCTGCGTGGCGAGAATCGCCGGTGCGAGTGACCCTTCTGGGCCTCACCGGGCTCCTTGGACTGGCCGCCACGATGGTGTCCCGGTTCCTCCCGGTGGTTGCCGCCGTGGCCTCACTGGGCCTGGTGGTGATGGCTGCGGTGATCGTCCTCCTGCCGGGTCGTCGCTACCGAGTGCCGGGACGTCCGTGGCAGGCGCTGCTCATCGGTTTCATGGTGCTTGCGGCCCTCACTCCTCAGACGTTGCTCATCCTCGAGAGCCTCGCGGCAAGAGCGACAGGTACGCACGCAGCTCCGACGTCGCTGCTGGTAGTGGTCGCGGGCACGGGTGTTCTCGTCTACCCGGTGCTGTTCTGGGCGAACCTGCGAATGCTGCACTACCAGCGCAGCGCCGTCATGCCTCACATCACTGCCTGGTTCGACGGTATCGCCAGCGTCTTCGGCCTCGGAGCGATCCTAGCCGTGACCGCCGTCCCCGCCCTCCACGACGCAGCCATGCCCGCGACTGCCGCCTGGGCATGGCTGACGCGCCCCGTGCTGCTGTTGGTCTTGACGGCTTTCACAGCGGCGAACTGCCATCTCGTGGGCTGGCGTTGCGACCCCAGACTCCCGAAACTCTTCGTGGCCTTCGCGCTCACGCTCGTCGCAGAAGTGCTGGACTCGATCCACTTCGCCGGTGCACCCATTCCGACAACAGCCTTTGTCCCGGCCCCGTCGTGGGCACTGGGCGCTGCGGCAGTAGTACGTCTTGTCTCCCTCGTCCTCCTCGTGCACACGGCCTGGTCGCCGGCACCGGCTCCGATAGCCGCCACCGATCTGGGCTGGGCGAACCTGGCGGCGCCCCTCAGTGTCTTCACCTTGACGATGGTGGCCGCCTACTTCCGGACCTCGCACCCCCGTGCGGCCACGGTCGCCCTCGTCTTCGAGGTCCTCGCTCTCGCTGCGGTCGCCACGAAGTTGGCGGTCGTCATCAAGACCCTGATGTCACTGCTGGAGCGAAGTCGAGCGGCATTCGTCGACGAACTCACCGGACTACCCAATCGTCGAGCGTTCTTCGAGGAGGCGACGAACCTGGACGATCGGCAGGCAGTCGTCGTCATGATCTTGGACCTCAACGGGTTCAAACGGATCAACGACACCCTGGGACACCAGGTCGGCGACCTGCTCCTGCGCGACACCGCGCTACGCCTGCAGTCCGTGGTCGGAGCATCAGGGATCCCAGCGCGCCTGGGCGGCGACGAGTTCGTCGTCCTACTCCCAGATACCACCGCGGAGACCGCCGAGGTACTCGCCGCCGACATCGTCAGGGAGCTCGGACCACGACAGGTTCGTGAACACTACGTTCTTGCGTCGGCCAGTGTCGGTATCGCGAGCAGGCCTGCGACGCACCCGACAAGGGTTCGCGGTGACGCTGCCGCGATCCGTGGTGGTCGTCGAACACCAGAGAAGGTCCTGACCGACACTGACCTGCCCTCGGTGAGTGAGGCCCCGCATAGCCGCATTGACGATCTCGTGCGGGCCGCCGACGCTGCCATGTACTCGGCGAAGGCCGCAGGAGGCGGCTACCGCACTGCCTCCTGAACCCAAGGTCTGCTCGCCGCGGCCGATGCGGCCGACTGACGCAGCGAAACGCTCGACTGGCGCGGTGAAGCGCACAACTGACGCGGCGAAGTGCCGGAGCTTGACGCAGCGTCTGCTCAGCCACCAAGCCCTCGCTCGTAGAGCAGTGCGCGAACCAGTTAGGCGATGGTCAACGGTGGCGGTGGCGATGGGAGGACCGAACCGGCTAGCGGCAGCCCGATGTCGCGAACTTTGGTCTTGACGCTGGCTGTGCTCGAGATCAGGAGCGACCCATCGACCAGAAGCATTCGACGGCACCTACCAACACCTCAGTCGATGACACAGGGAAGTCCGAGACCTCCGACGAGGCGGAGGGAACTCGTTGGTCTACGTCGTCAACCTTCGACGAGTTCCCGGCCGCAGAAATCTCGATCCAGGCCGCCCGCCACTGGTAAACCTCCTTCACCTGCTCGGCCGTCATCGACCCCTTGGCCGGAAATGATTTCTGGGTCATCACCCCACAATGTTATGGGCGGCCGGAGGCGCGTCTGAGCCAGCGCCCCTCCCGCCCTCGCTGTCGTGGGACCCGTCGTGCGAGGTCGCCTCGAAGTACTTTCAGCTGCTCCACGTGGACTGTGGTGTCCACAGGATCCTCAACGATCAGCACCACCGGCATGCCCTCGTTGCGAAACCACAATCACGACGCCCCCTGAGGCCGGTGCACCACGTCGAAGAGGATGCCCTCGTAGTCCGCGATTCTGGCTGGCGTGCCGGCCTCGACGTATTCATCCAGCACGCCCGCCGCACCGGGAGGCAAACCGTCGGACACCGCGACAACTACATGCGCACCACCCTTACCCCTGATCACCGCATTATCCGCGCCTGGGCTCTGGACAACGGTCACACCGTCCCCTGCCAGCGGCCGCATCAGCCCGGCCGTCCTGCGCGCCTACCAAGCCGCCCACTGACCCCCCAGGACGGTCCAGCGCCAGCCCCCGCCTGCGAGCGCCGGCGGGTTTGACGTCCGGGGGCTGGAGGCGTGGAGCTGGCCGACCCGGAGGAGCAGATGATGGCTACAACTGGCCGGGTCGTGATCGCTACCTCGATCGATGAGCGTTATCGATGACCTCATCACCGACGGGGGGACGTCGTTAGCGACGACGCGATCGATCACCTCAGACCGAAACCCGCGAGCTCAGGCGCTGGCCCCGCCCTCACAGCCCGTGCTCTCAGCGCCGCTGTGTGGCAGGCTCAGTCCACAGCAAAGGCGACAGCTCGCTGACCCACCGGGTGCGATCCCGGGCTGGGAAGGTGCAGCTGGTATCGGGAGCAGGCAGGAGTGACGACGTGCCCCGCATCACCATCCGCGGTAGCCGCATCGATGCACGCCGTGCCACCACCGTCGGGCTGGCCTCCTTCGCCACCCTCACCCTCGTGCCGCTGCTCGCTCACGCCAAGCCCAGCGAACGCGCCGTCCTGCTCCTGGCCGCAGTGCCCGCCGCCGCGTTGTTCGGCTACCTCGCCGGCTACGCCGCAGGGTCAATCACTCCTTTCGAGGCGGCTGCGCTGCAGGCTGCGCAGGTCACAGACCGCCAGCTGAGTGTTGCTCAGCTCCAGGCTGCCCAACTTCAAGCTGCTCAACCGTCTGCACCGGTCATCAGCATCGTCAGCGAACCCGTCCCCCACGCCGGGACCGGCTCTCCCGTGGGCAGCGGCCACCTCGCGGCCCTCGCCCGGCCCCCGGCAGACCTGCAGCAGGGGCTGGGCTTGGTGCCTGCCCCCCACCGCCGAGCCTCCACCACCGGACCTGACACCGAAGTTGCTCCCAGCGAGCTCCGCGGCAGTAGTCCGCACCTCACCCTCATCGTCACCCAGCACCCCGCCAACTGACACCTCAGCTCAAGGCCAGCCCGGGCCGCTCAGCCAACGCCGGCTACCGGGTTCAACAGGCGCAGCACCACCGAGCCCGCTTCAGCGAAGACGCCACGCCCCACAGGGCACCCAGGCCCGCGAGCGCGCCTCACGCCACTCGCGCCCCTCACATCTCGCCCCACCCCCTTGGACTCCCCACACTGAAGGACCCGCCATGACCCAAGCCAGCCACCAACCCGCGAGCGCCGGTCACACCGGTGGATTGACCGCCCTACCCAACGCCGCACCTGATGGTGAAGACCTCGCCACCCGCGCCGCGCGAACCCGCCAAACCAACGCCCACCGCGCCACCTACGCCGCCGAAGCCCTGCACCGCCACGGCCAGATCAGCCACAGCAACGCCGACGACATGCAGCAAGCCCTCGTCGAACTCCTCACCGACCTGCACCACCTCTGCGACACCTGCGACCTCGACCTCCCTCCCCTCTTCGAAGCCGCTGGCCTCATCCACATCCGCGAAACCCAAGCCGCCTAGCTCACCCGGTCTCCTCAGCGCGCCGTACGGTCGCACCGCGGCACCTGCGCCCGCCCTTGATGGACCACGCGCTGCGCCGCTGCCATGCCAGCTGACCTACTACGAGCGCCCCACTGCCCATAAGAGCTCACGCTGGCTCACGTCACTCGCCACCCTCATCCGTGCTCTGTGACCACCCTCCAGCACTACAGCGAAGACAGGGCCCACTGACGCACCCCACCCCAAAGCGTGTGTACTTCGTCTATCGTTACGTTCAACGTAACGATAGACTGATCACTAACGGTGGGAGGTGACATGGAAACCCGAGCGGTAGACCTCGCGGACTGGCTACTCGCCCACGGCCGCACCTCCATCACCACCACCGAAGCCGCCCAGGTCCTGGAAATCCCCGCCGAACAGGTCCGGGTCCGCCTGCACCGCCAAGTCCAGACCCAGCACCTCTTCTCCCCCGCCCGCGGCCTGTGGATCCCCATCCCCCCGGAATACCGCAGCTGGGGCGTCACCCCAGTCACCCACTTCCTGCACGACCTCATGACCCACCTCAACCGCACCTACTACCTCGGCTGGCTCTCCGCCGCCGAACTGCACGGCGCCTCCCACCAACGCGCCCAGGTCAGCCAAGTCGCCGTGAACCGCCCCACCGCCGACCGCGACATCGGGCGGGCTCGGCTGCGCTTTCACACCCGCACCCACCTCCCCACCCTGACCGGCACCAACCCCAGCACTGCTGATGCCCACCGACTCACGACGCCGCCCGCGAGCGCCGGCAGGAGCGCGGGTAGGAGCGCGGGCAGGAGCGTCGGCACAGCAGGGAGCGCTACCGCGGTGCAGACGCATCCAGTACCCACCGGCACCGTCCTCATCTCCAGCCCCGAGCTGACCGCCCTGGACCTGTGCGAACACCCCGCCCGCGGTGGAGGCCTCAGCAACGTCGCCACCGTCGTGGGTGAGCTGGTCGACGAAGCCGGCCTAGACCCCGAGGTCCTCACTGTTTTGGCCTCTACGGTGGCCACCGCCACGATCCGCCGCCTGGGTTACCTGCTCACCCTGCTCAACGACCAGGACCTCCTGAGTACCGACGTCGAGGTGGTGCCCGTCCTCGAGCGACTGCAGGAGCACCTGCACGCCCAGCCATCCGCTCAGCCGGCCCTACTGGACCCCCGCGGGCCGCGACGCGGAACCCGCGACCCGGCCTGGGGACTGATCCTCAACACCGACGTCGAACCCGACCTGTGATCGCACCCAACCCCGTGATCGAACCCAACCCCGTAATGGAACCCGACCCCGTGATGGAGCCTGACCCGTGATCCCCTCCCCCACCATCACCGCCTGGTCCCGCACCGCCCCCTGGGCCACCCGCGCCCAAATCGAACAAGACCTCCTGCTCAGCCGGCTCATCATCGACATCGCCCACCACCCCTACCTCGGCCAGGAACTCGTCTTCCGCGGCGGGACCTGCCTGCACAAACTGCACCTACACCCCGCCCGGCGCTACAGCGAAGACCTCGACTACGTCCGCACCAGCCCCGGCGGTATCAGCGAACTCACCCACACCCTCAGCGAACTAGGCCGCGCACTGGGCATGGACGTCACCACCCGCATCGGAGTCCACCCCAAGGTCTACTTTCGCTCCGTGGCTGAAGACGGCACCCGGCTACGGGTGAAGGTCGAAGTCAACACCCACGAACGCTCCCCCGCCGTACCGCTCGTGCAGCTACCTTTCGCGGTGGAGTCGTCCTGGTACACCGCCAGCGCCGACGTCAACACCTTCCACCCCACCGAGCTCATCGCCACCAAGATCCGCGCCCTCTACCAACGCAAGAAAGGCCGCGACCTCTTCGACCTCTGGCTCGCCCTGACCGAACTCAAGCTCGACTCCAACGCCATCCTGGCCGCGTTCGGGCCCTACCGCCCCGAGGGCCTCACCCGCAAAACCGCCGAAGCCAACCTCCGCGCCAAACTCGACGACCCCGACTTCCGCGACGACCTCACCCTGCTGGTCACCACCTGGCCCGACGGCTACGACCTCACCACCGCCGCCGACCTCGTCATCACCACCCTCCACGCCCGCCTCTGACCACCCGGTCCTAGCCTCGGCCCCGGACGGACAGAGCGTGGGAGAGGATTTCAGGCCGGATCGATCGTGATGATCATGTTGCTCCCCGCGGAGACGTCCGTACCCGCCGGCTGCTGCTGCCACGTGACGCGAACATGCTCCTCGCCTATCCGCGAGTGAAAGACCCCGTCCTGATCCGTCCAGTCCGACAACACCTCCTGCCACGCAACACCGTCACTGTGATCGTCAGGGCCGCTGGTGGGGTACTGATCCACGCCGAGGCCCAGCCTCGTACACGTCGCCTGCGCCCAGGCGAGCGTCTGACCCACCAACGCAGGCGCCGTCACCGTCGTGGGCACCGGCGCACCGGGCCGCAGGTCCGGCAAGGGAAACTTCGACGTGTCGAAGACGGTGAACTGACACCGGCCCGGGTCCCGGGTGCAGGCGGAGGCCTCCTTCTGCATCTGGTTGACCGCGGCGACGACCTCGTCATAGGAGGCCTTCAGCGCCGCGACGTCTGGGTCCGTGAAGTCCTCCGGTGAGGTCAGGACGTGCCGGATGTCGTTCTGGAGGGTGATGAACTCGAACCGCCTGCGGGCCAGGTCCAGCAGCACCTGACGCTGGTTCTCGATGTCGAGGGGATTGAAGGCGTCAGACGGCAGGCGCAGGGCGCGGTACTCCTCGATCACCAGGGCATAGGGGTAGGCGAGATCACCGGCGACCGAGGGCGGGAAACCCTTCGCCTTGGCCATGATGGAACCGATGTCCTGATCGGTGGTGCTCACCGAGCCCTGCTGGAACACGTTGATGGAGACGTTGAGGTTGGACTTCGAGTGCTCCTTCTTGGTCTTGATGTCGACGCTGAGGCTGGCGGAGGCGACGAGCCCGTCGTAAGCCGCCTCGATCGCGACCGCCGTCTCCTCACGCTCCTTCACATCAGAACCGGAGATCTCGACGATGGCGAAGTACTCACCACCACGCACGATCCCACTGAAGAAGCAGTCACCGAACCGCTCACGAAAGCGCGGGGAATCCCCGTTCTGGACGAGCAGCACGGCCTCGTCAGTGAGGACAGGGTCATCGAAGGTCAACACCGCGTTGGACACCGACACCTTCACGAGCAGGTAGGTCGAGTACTGCGTGAAGTTCGACTCCCCCACGAAGTCGACCTTCGCGCTGGCGCTGAAGCCCATGTAGCTGCCGCCGGCGTCGACGGAGACGCCAAGAGAGGTGTGCAGGGTCTCGAGGTCCTCGATCCGGCGGATCTGCGACACGACCTGCTGACCGCCGCTCATCTGCACCGGCGACAACGTCCCCGTCACCGCCGGAGACGGGAGCGCATCACCGGTGAGCAGGTTGTAGCCCTTGCCTACCTTCATGTCCGAGACGTAAGGGATCTCCCGAGTCACAGCGGCACACCAAGAGAGACCGCCCAGTCCTTGAACGCCTGGATCTCACGCTCCAACGCCTGAACCTTCTCCCGGATGACCTGCGCCATCTCGGGTTGACCGTTCAGCTCCAGACACACCACCAGCTTCGCAAGGGCCACGCCGTACCCGGCGACAGCCACGAGCCAGCCCGCGGCGGCGGCGAAGAACCCTGGGCCGGTCGCGGTGGAGGCGATGAGCCCGATACCCCCCGCCGTCACCCCCGTACCGGCAAGCCCTGCGGTAATCTTCTCGTCCATACACGCCACGGCAGGGCCGCCTTTCAGACGTTGTCGAGGGGGGTGATGAGGCTGGGGTCCACGCCGATGTCGCTGAGGTAGGCGTCGATGTCCGAGCCGTAGGTGGTGGCCCGCACCAGTTCCGGGTACTGCGACCAGTCGATAGGCGTGTCGAGGGAACTACTCCCGGATTCCTCGACGGGATCGACCGGTTCCACCGGCTCAACTGGTTCAGCGGGTTCAGCCGAATCGATGGGCACCCACTGGGCACCGTCCCACCACCACTGCCCGTCCTCGGACAGCTGCGCACCTTCAGGGGGTTGAGGCACCGGTTCTCCTAAGCAGTCGCGGAGGACGTTCGGGAGGTGCGGCCGGCGACGTCGCCAGGCAGAGGGCCAAGAGCCCCAGGGAGCGGACCACCGGAACCGTCCGTCCAGGTAGGTCCGAGGCACCGTTCCTCGTGGTGGCCGTCCCCGTCGTCATAGCCGGTCGACACTCGTGAGGAGGACGTGGTGCGCAGAACCCAGTGCGACGACCCTGCCAGAGGTGCCCGTCCCCTGGCAAGGATTCTCGCGATGACTTCACGGTCATATCGAGGAGACACATCATCCTGTGGTGTCGATGCCAGCTTGAAGTTTGCCCAAAGTGGGTGATACCTCCGTGAGCAGTGCTGATCGGCCTTATGTCGTCTCACCGGTAGCCAACCTCACCTGCACCACCTGCCCTTGCATCGACACCCAGCAGGAGCGGGCGAGCACGGGGCACTGAAGAAGCGACTGCCTCCCCAGCTGCACAACGACCGGTAGGCCTACCTCCAAGGCACGCCCGAGCGGGTACCGCGCCTGCAGACCTTTCAGACCAGCGAGCGGGCGAGACAGCAACCGCCCCACCCGTGACACCCACCCGTGACACCCACCCGTGACACCCACCCGTGACAGCCGCCGGTGACGTTGACCCGAACGCCTTCGTTCCCCTCGACCCAGGAACCAGTGCTCCGAGGCGACCGCCACCTGAGGCCAGCAACGGCCCACCCACTCAAGCGGCTCCCACCCACGCCCCGCTTCGAGCGGCTCCCACTCACGCCCCGCCCCGCACAGCTCCAGGACTCAAGCGCCCTCGACAGGAAGGGCGGGTGAGCGGATGGTGAGCCGTAGGACACCACTGGACCAATGGAGCCGACGATGACGACGCTGCAGGCGCAACTCTGGGTGGACCACCCCGAGGAGGCGATCCGCTTCTACGAGGCCGGGTTCGGAGCCCACATCGAACACTCGATCGGCAGTGGGGATGAGCGACTGGCTCAACTCACCGTGGACGGGGCCCACTTCTGGGTCGCAGCCGCCGATCCCGACCTGCACCGCGCCAGCCCCGCATCCGGATCCCCGACGAGCCGGACGTTGCTGGTAGTCGATGACCCTGACAGCTTCGTCGCCCGGGCCGCCGCCGCGGGCGCGGAGGTGACTTCCCCCGTGGGCGACGAGCACGGGTGGCGTCTGGGGCGGCTTGTCGATCCGAGCGGTCAGGAGTGGGAGATCGGTCACCCACAGGGCTGAGCTCGTCGCCCACTGATGTGACCGCCGTGCGCGTCCGACGTTGCCGCACGTGTCCGAGGGGCAGGACGCTGGATCTTTACGCGGCCAGGGACGGAGTCCTTCTCATCTTCCAATCCCGCGACCATCTACGGCCAGCGACGCACGCACCTGAGGGCCGGGGCGCCGCGAACACCCCCACCCACGGATGGGCGTCTTGCCGCTCACCCGCAACGGTGAAGAACCCGATGAAAGGAACCGACGTGCCGCGCCAGATCATCTCCACCCCGAACGCGCCGAGCTCACCGCTCTACAGCCAGGCGGTCAAAACCGGATCATTCGTGGTCGTTTCCGGAACGGTCGGCTTTGACCCCGACACCGGGGAGCTGGCGGGTGACACCGTTCAAGCCCAGACGCGCCAGGCGCTGACCAACTGTCAGGCCATCCTGCAGGCGGGCGGCGCCAGCCTGGACGACGTCGTCGAGGTAGGTGTCCTGCTCACCAACCCAGCCGACTTCGCCGGCATGAACGAGGAATACGCCCGATGGTTCCCCACGGACCCACCGACCCGCTACGTAGCCAAGCTCGGTGTCGAGGTCGCGGGACTGCTCATCTCGATCCGCATGACCGCGATCACCTGATTCAGCGTCGGCGACCGCAGACCCCGGAGTAGACGGGGTGATACTGCGGCCATAGCGAGGACCATGCAGCACCTCCCCGCCGCGGTGCACCGCTGCGGCGAACACCGCCTCCACCGCCTCACGGGAGGGCACAGCCAGGGCCAGGTGCACAGCGCGGTCACCGGCATCGACGAGGGAACTGAACCACAACAGGATCGAGGACTCCCCGCCTACGCTGAGGCCGACGAGCAGGCCCCCGGGTACGAGAACGCGCCTTACCGCTTGAATTCCCAGAACAGCGAACACGTCCAGGTAGATGGCCGTCGATGCCGCCGGGTCAGGTTGCCCCCCTGCTGCACTGATCTCAGTGTCAGCGACGCTGTCGCTTCAGATCCCCTAGGGACGGTGGCCACCCGAACCTCTAGATGTGGCCTACAGTCCTCGGTACCGGGGGCTCCTCGAGCGCTGTCTCGCCACCCAGCGCCGTTTTCGGTCGACGTCTTCTGGACGCGCTGAAGGACAGCGGCGCCCGAACGACCGACACCCCGCGTCTCGCCTCGAATCGCGTTCCTCACTGCAACGGTTCGTCGCGCAGATCAACCGCTGCTTCCTCCCCCCTGCCGGTGGGATCGCCCGCAGTGGGTGGGATCGACGTCGTCGGGCGTCGCGGACGGGACGCCATGAACGACGACGGATCGGATCGCCAGGCCTCTGAGGACGAAGACCGCGAACGAGACGGGTCGGGGCCCATCGCCTTGGTCCACGCGGTAGCTCGGCTGTCTCGGGCCTCGACCGGTGACTTCGCCGCGGACACGATGCTGCGGGAGCTGTGCGAGAGCGCAGGCGCCGCGCTGCAGGTGGACAGCGTCGGGGTCATGGGCATCGGCATGGGTATCAGTGGTGAGAACGGCGCCCCTTCCCGCGGCCGCTTCGTGCACGCCACCACCGGCACCGGCACCGGCATGAGCACAGAGGAACCGGAGAGGCTGCAGGAAGCCCTTCAACAGGGACCCTGCCGTGACGCCATGGATTCCGGACAACCGGTAATCATCAGCGACCTGCGCGAACAACGGGGCCGGTGGAACGAATACACCAGCTCGGCCCTGGAAGCACAGATGCTCGCGGTGGTCGCTCTCCCGCTGCGCAGCCGAGGGAAGTCCTGGGGCAGCCTGGACCTCTACCGCCGCCAAGCCGGCCCCTGGGATGGCGCCACCCTCGACCTCGCCGCGCTGCTGGCTGACGTCGCCGTCTCCTACCTCGTCATGGCCCACGACCGGGACCAGGCGAAGGAGTCCCGACGCGAGCTGGAACACCGCTCGATGCACGACCAGCTCACCGGCCTACCCAACCGTGGCCTGCTCTACGACCGCATCGAGCACGCCCTGCTCACCGCCCGCCGCCGCCACTCCACCATCGCGGTCATGTTCATCGACTTCGACCGCTTCAAAGGCATCAACGACACCTTCGGCCACGGCGCCGGGGACCGGGTCCTGATCGAGGTCACCGCCCGCATGGCCACCACCCTGCGCTCGGGTGACACCCTGGGACGTCTGGCCGGCGACGAGTTCGTCCTGCTGTGCGAGAACCTGCCTGATGACCCCGCCCAGCTGCACCTGACCCTGTCCTTGATCACCTCCCGGCTGCGCGAGGCCTTGGCGCAGCCGGTGCGCGTGGACGGTGTGGACCTGCTCGTCTCTGCCAGCATCGGCGTCACCACCGCCCGCGACGCCCCCGACGCGGACACCCTGCTGCACGACGCGGACACCGCGATGTACGCGGCGAAGGACGCCGGACGCAGCCGGGTCGTCATCCGCGACCACGTCTTCGGAGACGTCCACGGTTTCGGTCGACGCCTCGAACGTGACCTCCTCCACGCCGTCGAACGTGACCAACTGCGCCTGCACTACCAACCGATCTTCAACGCCGTCACCGGCCGCATCGAAGCCGTCGAGGCGCTGTTGCGCTGGCAGCACCCCGACTACGACCTGCTCGAAGCCGTCGACTTCATCGACCGCGTCGAGAGCAGCACCGCCTCACCCGGCATCAGCCGCTGGGTCCTGCACGCGGCTTGCCTCCAACTCGCCTCGTGGCGCGCCGAACTGGGATCTGCTGCCCCTGACCGGGTGTTCTGCAACCTGCACCCCCGCGACCTCATCGACCCCACCACCTCCAACGTGCTCGCGGCGAACCTGGCCACCCACGACCTGCAACCAGGGATGTCGGTCTGGAGGTTCTCGAGGACGCCTTCACCGACCCACTGCTACTGCCCGCCCTCAGTGGGTACTCCACCGCAGGTCATCCCCTGGCCGTCGACGACTTCGGCACCGGCTACTCCTCCTTGTCCCGCCTGGTCGGGTTGCCGGTGGACTACGCCAAGATCGACCGCAGCTTCGTCACCGGCCTGCCGGAGGACCCGCGTTCACGGGCGCTGGTCGATGCCGTCTTGGTGGTGGCCAAGGGGTTGGGGGTGCGGGTCATCGGTGAAGGGGTCGAGACCGAGGAGCAGCGGGCCCACCTCACCCGGGCCGGGGTGGACCTGCTGCAGGGCTACTACCTCGCCCGTCCGCAACCCGCGGACGCCATCAGCGCCCTCCTCAAAGCACAGGCCGCACCATGACACCGGCCGCTGCGACAGCTGGTGAGCGGTACCGCACCGGTGCCGCACCGGCACGGCCCCGTTCACGGCGATCCCGTGCCACGGTGGGCAGAACGCCTGGACCCGCTGAAACCTCAGCTGGCCCTGCTGGCATCGCGGAAGGACAGCCATGACCCGCAGCGACTTCCTGGCCACACCGGAGCCGGGAGCACCAGACGCCGCGATCGACGATTTCGTGTTGTTGCAGACTCGGATCAGAGAGCTGGAGCAGGAGACGGCGACCCTACGGGCGGGTCTGGAAAGCCGCCAACACCTCGGTTTCGTCACCGGCGTCCTGGCCCAGCGCTACGGCCTGGACCCGGACCAGGCGTGGAACCTGCTCACCCAGGTCTCCCAACACCTCAACGTCAAAGCCCGCCGGGTGGCACAGGTCATGCTCGACGCCTACCGCGGAGAACTGGACACCACCGATGCTGCTCTGGCCACCAGCATCGCCCGCCTGCTACCCCAGACAGCCGTGCCAGGGGGAAACCATGCCGCAGGCAGCCGCGCCAGGGAGCTCCCCACCGGCCAGAGTCCAGACCCGGATTCGACGTGAGGATCTCCGATCGAAAACTTCCGAGAGGGGATCGTATCCATGCTGCCCCCCAGGAAGTTCCTGAGGAGCTGCATGAGCTGACGACCTGCCTGGCAGGTCGACGCCTACCGTGACCCGCTGCCCAGCCCGTGAACCTGACCAGAGTTGTGCCGGCGCAGCTCAGATCCGCTTCATCGATGGTACCGGCTGAGCCACGTCACCCTGCGAACAGCCCGAGGCGCCACTCGTGAGTGCCCGGCATCCCGGCGCGTGGAGCTGATGCTCTACTCAGGGAGATCCACACGGTGTCAACTCCCGTCTCACACCAGGAGATCAGTCGCCCCCGCAGCGTCGTACGGGACGGTGATCACTTCAGATGCGGATCGAAAGAGCCAGAGGTGCTGCCTTCCGACCTCCAGCGCCCGTCCGGACCGAAGTCGTTTCCGGTCCCACCGACCCTCGAGTTCTTCTTCACACTTGCCAGGGAACCGCATCATCGGCGAGGCGAGCAGGGGTCAGCAGCCGCTTCACGTAGGTGGCCCCTCGAGCCGAAGACGTCTTCCGCAGATCGACGACTTCTGTTCGTCCTGCATCGACGAGTACCCGACGGTAAACCGCTTCGTACCCTGCCGCCATCGCCTTCACGTCGAAGCGGAGCACGGTCCGTGCCCGCACGATCGAAGGGTCGAGCCTCTGGATCTCACGCAGTCCGGCGACGAGCCCATCGAGGTCGTCGCGGACGAAGCCCGTGACTCCGTCCTCGACCACCTCGGGTACCGATCCTCTGCGCAGCGCGACGACGGGCGTACCGGAGGCCATGGCTTCGATGAGCACCATCCCGAACGGTTCTTCCCACTGGACCGGGAAGAGCAGACAGCTCGCCCGGGCCAGGAGGTCCCGTTTCTCGGCCCCTCCGACTTCCCCGACCCACACGACCCGGGATGACAGCCGAGGCCCGATCTGGCGGTCGAAGTACTCCTTCTCCGCGGGGTGCGCCGCCCCGGCGAGCACGAGCCGGACGCCCGCACGCTCTGCCGCGTCGATGGCGAGGTGAACGCCCTTCTCGGGCGAGAATCGGCCGAGGAACAAGGCGAAGTCCTCCTTCTGGCTCCGCCACGGGTAGGCGCCGGTGTCGACGGCGTTGTGCACCAGTCCCACCCAGGGCAAGGTCGGTGCCTGTCGCTGCTGCGCCGCGGAGATGGCCACCAAGTGCGTCTGGTTTCCGATCGCCCCGTAGTAGTCACCGATCTCCCCTGTCACCGGGCCGTGCGCCGTCACCACGGTAGGAGCGGCCCGCTGGGCCGCCTGCAGCGGACCCGCTGTGCTGTGGTCGTGAACGATGTCGGCCCCCAGTCCCGTCAGCAGGTGCCCCGCCCGAGCGGCGTGCAGGACCTCCGGGTTCGCCTGGCCGACCCGTGGGCCTTGCGGGTGCAGGGTCGTCGCCAGGAAGTCCCCCTTCGTGCCGTGGCGCCCCGCACCGATGAGGGTGACTCGGTGGCCGCGGTCCACGAGCGCATCGACGACACCTGCCACCACGGCCTCGATGCCCCCGTACCCAGCAGGTGGGACCTCGAACCACGGAGTGGCGATCTGCACCACGTGCAGTGCGTCCTGTTGCGCTGCCGGTCCCGGGGTGGACCTCAACGTTCGAGTGCTCATGCGGTGTCACCGCTCTCGTTGATGGCGGACAGGGTGGTGTCACCGCTGGTCAGCGTCGCGCGGTCGTCGTCGATGAGGAGGTTCGTGTCCTGACCACCCAACATCAGGTGATCGATGGAGAGCCGTCCCAGGGTGCGCGGCCAGGCGGGTCGCCAGTCGAGGAGACCACCCGCACGCGGTTCGAGCTGGGTGCGCAGCAGCGAGCTGATGAGCTGCACCGGTGTCGCCGCCGCCCACGCTTGCGGGGAACACGAGGTGGGGTAGGGCAGTGGCACGGGGTACTCCTCGCGGTCGAAACCGCAGAACAACTCGGGCAGTCTGCCGCCGAACGCTTCCGCCGCGTCGAAGAGCGCACGCGCCACGCGCTGAGCCTCCTCGACGAACCCGTAGCGCATCAGGCCGGCCACCAGCAGGGCGTTGTCGTGGGGCCACACCGAGCCGTTGTGGTAACTGATCGGGTTGTAAGCACCCATCGAGGTGGCGAGCGTCCGAACTCCCCACCCGGTGAACATCTCGGGCGACATCAGGTGTCCGACCAGCTCCGGCGCCCGGTCCTGCTGCACGATGCCCGACCAGAGGCAGTGCCCCACGTTGGAGGTCAGGGCGTCGACGACGGTCTTCTCACCGTCCAGGGCGACGGCGTACCAACCGCGCTGCGGCATCCAGAAAGCCTCGTCGAAGGCGGTCTTGAGCTTCTCCGCCCGATCGTCCCAGAGGGCCGCTCCTACGGGCTCACCGGCGGCCCGGGCCAGTCGCGAGCGGGCCAGGTAGGCGGCGTAGACGTAACCCTGCACCTCGCACAACGCGATCGGTCCTTCGGCCATGCGCCCGTCCGCGTGGTTGATGCCGTCGAAGGAGTCCTTCCAGCCCTGGTTGAGCAACCCCGTGGGCGTCGCGCGCTGGTACTCCACGAACCCGTCACCGTCTCGATCCCCCGACTCCAGGATCCACTCCAGCGCCCGGTCCGCGTGGGGGAGCAGCTCCGCGACGGCTTCCGGGAACTCCCCCCGTCGCGAGAGTTCGCCCAGCACGGTCACGAACAGGGGCGTGGCGTCCGCCGTCCCGTAGTACGTGGAAGCCCCACCGCGAGCCAGGGGGAAGTCCAGTCCCATCCTCGTCTCGTGCAGGATCCTGCCCGGTTCCTCCTCGGTGTCGGGGTCGGAGACCGTCCCCTGCGCCCGGGCGAGGGCACGCAAGGTCCCCAACGCCAGGCCGGCGTCCAGCGGGAGCACCATGTACGAGGTCAGGAGGGAGTCACGACCGAACAGCGCCATGAACCAGGGCGCCCCGGCCGCGATGACTTCCGCGCCGGGGTCCGCCGGGTCGCTGATCCGCAGACCCCCGAGGTCGTCCAGGCTCCGGTGGAGGGTGCGCTGGACCATCGGGTCCCCACTGGTCATGACCGGGGCCCGGGCGCGCCACTCCTGCAACCGCAGGAGCGGGACGGCCTGCTCGAGCGGTCGGTCCACCGGGAACGGCGGGGTGACGTCGTGGCCGTCGACGCTGGGTCGAACCAGGACCTGCGCCTCCCACCGGGCACCGCCCGCGATCTCCACCTGGAAGCGCAGGCCGTCCGCCGTGGCCTCGCCACCCTCCGCGCGGATCTGCACGCCGCGGCGGTGGTCCGCCAGGCCCAGGGAGAGCGCCTCACCCTGCGCGTGCACGGTCAACCGGCGCTCCGGCGGCCGGCGGCGGTCCTTGACGTCGAAGATGTCGGCGAAGTCGGCGGCGACGGAGAGGTCCACGGTGACGCGGATCGCCGCGCGAGACAGGTTGCGGACCTGCAGGTCCTCCCGCATCCCGTCACTGACGTAGCGGCGGCGACGGACCAGCAGCTGACTGGCGCCACCCGCCCCCACGACGCGGGCGAGGATCTCGGCCCGGAACGGTTCGGCCTGGTGGACGGCCAGCACCTCCGGACGGTGGCCGTCCACCCGCAGCTCCCACCGCGAGAGCACCCTGGTGTCCCGGTAGAAGAGCCCGTGCGCGCGTCGTGCGTCGATGTCCCCCAGGCGATCGCTCACGGCGAACGTCGCTCCCTCCACGAGCGTGAGGGATCCCGGTTCGATCGCCGGCGGTTCCTGGTCGACCGACGTCGGGGTGAGTTCCTGCGGAGCGGACGGTGGGATGGTGATGACGATCTCCCTGGAGTCGGTGTCGCGGCGCATCGTCGAGGTGGCGTCGGGGCGATGCACTGGGTCAGGACCTCTGCGCTCCTGGGTGAGGGCCGTCCGGGTGGACGATGAGGGTGGGGATCGTGCTGCGTCGCAGTGTCTTCCTGCTGGTGGAACCCAGCAGCAGGGAGGCGAGGGCACCTCGTCCCCTGGTACCCAGCACCAGGAGTGCTCGTCCCTGCGCCTCCCGCAGGAGGCCTTCGGGCACGGAGTCCGCTTCGACCACCCGTCGCTCCACCGCGAGACCGGGATGCTCGCCTGCGACCCGTCGAACGGACGACGACGACCCCGGTTCCACCCCGGAGGGATGACCCCCTCGGGAACCGGCTCCGCCCGTCCCGGGTCCCCCGCCCGCGGATCCGGGTGGTACCACCTGGACGACGAACAACCCTCCCCGACGGGACGCCGCCGCATCGGCGGCGAAGTCCAGAACCGCGTCCGCGGCGACCGTCCCGTCCCATCCGACCACCACCCCGGAGGCGTCGGACGGTTCCGGTCCCGGGACGACGACGACGGGGCACGCCGCCCGGGCGGACACCTGCAGACTGGTGGAGTCGAAGAACGGGCCGATCTCCCGGCCCCGCAACTCGTCCCGACGTGCACCGACCACGACGAGCAGGGCCACCTCGGACGCTTCGGTCAGGACGTCCACGGCGCGACCTCGCACCAGTCGTGACCTCACCTGGACGCTCGGATCGGTTCGGTGCAACCGTTGTCGACTGCGGGTCAACGACTCTCGTGCGGTGCGTTCGGCCTCCTGCAGGACGTCGTGGGAGAACAGTCCGGCGTGCGCCGTCACCCACCCGGTGGGCCGCAACGCACGGACGAGGTCGATCCCCACCCGTCGCCGGGTCGCTTCGGCACCCGCCCACGTCACCGCCTCCTGACTCGAGACTCCACCGTCGACACCCACCACGATCCGAGGGCGGTGATCGTCCCTCGACACCGGATCGCATCCGGTCTCGACGAGCTCTTCCTGAGCCCGGGTCGTCATCAGGGCTGCACGCGGACGACGGCGACCGGGCACCGCGCGAACTGCAGAACTCCGTGACTGACGGAGCCGAGCAGGAGGTCCACGAACCCGCCGTGACCGCGACTCCCCACCACGAGGAGGTCTGCGTCGAGCCCTCGCCGGACGAGGACGGTCACCGGCTCCCCCTCGCTCGCGTACCGACGGACGTGGACGTCGGGGAACTTCTCCGACCAGGGCGCGACGGCCGTGTCCAGGAACCGTTCGCTCGCGGCGATGAGTCGACGGTCGACGAGGTCGTGGTCCTCCCGCACCGAGGCGAGCTTGTCGCGGTGGAACTGCCACGTGGTGACCACCTCGAGGAACGCACCCCGTCGATCCGCCTGCTCGAACGCGAACGCCAGAACCGACTCGGTCGTCGGTCCCGGACCGTCGATGCCGACCACGACGTGCGGGGTCCGCCCGGCGCCCGCGGGGGGTCGGCTCCTCTCCGGAGGCGGATCTCCCCGGAGCACCACCACGGGACACCGCGCGTGGGTGGCGACCTGCGTGGAGACCGACCCCAGGAGCATCCCGGCGAGAGCACCGCGACCGTGCGACCCGAGCACCACCAGCGCGACCCCCGCCGAGTACTGCACCAGGACACCGGCTGCAGAACCCGAGACGGCGGAACCCGTCACGTGGACGTTCGGCACCGCACGACGGACGCCGGCCACCGCTGCCGCGACGGCGTCTTCGGCCGCTCCCTGCACGACGTCCACGTCGAGGTCCTCGGAGATGCCGTCGAACGTGCCGTGCAGTGCGTCGATGTGGTGCACGTTGAGGAGGTGGAGGGGACGCCCGGACCGGTCCGCCTCGTCGCAGGCCCAGGCCAGGGCACGGCCCGACGTCGGTGTCCCGTCGATGCCCACGACTACCGCGCGGGGTGTGGCGTTCACGTCAACTCCGGTCACCGTCGATGAGTGTGCTTGGACGCCATGCTGACCGCAGCGAGGCACGCACGTCAGAGCAGAACGTCCTACCGCGCGGCCCACCGCCACCCCGGAGCCGGCACCGGACCGCGATCAAGAGCCGTCTCTCGAGGGCGGCGGTGGAGAACGACGGGGCAGGTCGGCGAAGAGCCGGTGGGCCGCCTCGACGAGCGGTGTCCCCTCGTCGGCAGCACGTCGCTGCAGTTCTTCCATCGCCTCCAGGGGTTCGAGGCCCTCGTCCAGCAGGGCACCCACCGCCTGGTCGACGAGTTGCACGTCCGAGAAGCTCTGCAGCCCGCCCGAACGACCCGACCGTGGATCGAGGTCTCCATCGAAGACGATGGTGGCCGCAGGACCGAGCACTTCGCGCAGCTCGTCGGCGAACAGGGCGAAGGCTCCAGGGACACGAGACCGGAAGATCAACCGGTCGCCGGTCGTGTTCTCGAGGGGGATGGCCACGGACGCCGCACTCTCCCGTCCGGCGGTCGTGGCGACGACCGATTCCTCCACGTCCACGACGAGGGGACCACCGGGACGCTGCAGGACGAAGGACAACCGGTCGCACGAGGGGACGAGAGCGACGACAGCGTGGAGGAGTTCCTCGAGAGCGGCCGGCAGTTCCGTCGCGGAGGAGGCACTCTTGGCGTCCAGCGCCGACAGGTGGCGCACGAGAGCTGCTGTGGTTCGCAGAAGGCTCTCCCCACGTGCACCTGCAGCGGTCCTCACCCGCCCCTGCGTGAGGGACGGTCGAGGTGTCGGACGGGACGGACGCGGCTACCGGTCACCTCTGGTGAAGGAGCGCCTCACGGGGTTTCCGGGGTACTCCTCGCCGACCGGGCCCTCGCGCTCCGGACGGCCTCGTCGATCAGGTTCTGGGCGACGAGTGACACCTTCCGACCCTGCTGACGGCTGGACTCCATCAACCGGTCGCGTGCCTCGGCAGCAGAGCAACCCGTCCGGGAACGGATCACTCCCATCGCCTGGTCGATGACCGCGCGGGTGCTCAAGGCTTCCTGCAACTGCTCCGCGAGCCGCTGCGACGTCGCCAGGATCTGGGCGTTGTGGACCGAGACGGCTGCCGGGCGGGAGTAAGCCTCCCCGACCCGTACCGCTTCGGGACCGAAGACGTTCTTCTCGTGCGCGTACACGTTCATCGCGCCCAGCACCTGGTCTCCCAGGAGCAGCGGCAGGGACAGGGCGCTGTGGACACCCAAGCGACCCACCCGCGGCCCGAACCGCGGCCACCTCTCCTCACCACCCAGAGAACCCGCCACCTGGGTCCGGCCGGTGGCGACGGCCATCAGGCAGGGCCCTTCGCCGATGCCGTACTGCACGTCATCGACACGTTGGACGAAGTCCGCAGTCGCCACCACCGTCTGGGGGCGGTCGGCCTCCAGCATCGTCAACCCGGCCCCGTCCGCTCCCGGGATGGCGTGGACCGCGAACTCCGCGATGCGGGTGAGCGTGTCCCGGAGCGGTACGTGTCCGGTGAGCAACCTGGACAAGCTGGTCAGACTGTCGCTGAGATCGTCCTCGGCCACCCGCGCCTCGATCCTCCAGAAGTGACGAGCGACCGCGCTGCGATCCTGCGGCGGACCCTACACGTGACGCCGACGGCGGCCGGGGCCGAACAGAACCGCGTCAAGCCGTCACGGGCCGTACCGGACCATCCGACGCAGCCGCCCGCTCGGCCGGCGTTCTCCGCCGCAGCCGCTGTCCACTCACGTGTTCCAACGAGAGACCGAACAGCTGCTCGCGGAGCTCACCACTGCGCAGCCCGAGGTGTCCCCGCACTCCTACCGGGCCGGGCCCCTCGATGAGGTAGGCGGTTCCGAGGACGGTGACGCTCCAGCCGTTCTCACCCGACGGGTCGATCTGCTCGACGTGGAAGGCGATGACGTGGTCGCGAACAGCCCCCGCGACCTCCCCTCCGGCGTCTGCGACGAAGTGCAGGACACCGTCGGCGATCTCGTAGTCCAGGACCGTGACCGCCGGCATCGCCCGGGACGTGTGCAGAGCACGTCCCACTCCCGCCGAACCCAACAGTCGTCGGCCCTCGACCGCTCCGATCTCTCCCACCACGCGCATTCGCCAAGGCTGCCCCGCCCGGTGGTGCGGTGGTAGGGAAGAACGTCCCTCCGCGCCGGAGCCGCCTGGTGGTTCTGGTCGTCCGGGAGTTCGGTGCGACCGACGGGGCGGTCGGAGGTTCGCAGGTCCTGGGTTCACCGGGGTCCGCCCGGACCCGGGCGGATGCGCGGAAGTGGCACGAACCAACGGACCTCGGTACCTCCCCGGGCACCGGCGCGGACGGATGCCCAGCCCCCCAGGACGCGAGCCCGTTCCCGCACGTTCGCGATCCCGGACGACGCGCCCGGGGACGAGTCGGGCACACCGGCCCCGTCATCGGTGACCGTGACGGCCAGGCTGACACCGTCGACGATCGAGATGTCCACCGACGCCTGGCGCGCCCGTGCGTGACGGGCGACGTTGGACAGCGACTCCCGCACGACGGCCGTCGTCTCACGACGGAGCACGTCGGACAGGGTGCTCAGCCGGCCGTGGACGACCAGGCTCGGGCTGAAACCCAGCGCTGCGCCTGCATCACCGAGGAGGTGATCGAGATCGGCGCGACCGTCCGGATCGGTCTGTCGCTCCTGCAACGAGAAGATGACGCGTCGGAGGTCCCTGATCGTGGCGTCGAGGCTGTCGACGGCCCGGTCCACCGCGTCCCCGGCGCCCGGGGCCACCGTCGCTGCCTGCAACGACATCCCCACGGCGAACAGCCGCTGGATCACGTGGTCGTGGAGGTCCCTGGCGATCCGCAGCCTGTCCTGCGCCACCGCGTGCTCGACCCGGGTGCGGAGTCGACCGGCCTGCCGGTGCGCCGTACCCACGTGATCGAGGAACTCCACGGTGCTGCGATGGTCGAGGTGGCCCCGACGCTCGGGCTCGCGCAGCCATCCCACGGCCAACACCACTCCTGGCGGGTGGTCGACCTCGGGGAGCACCACCGCGGCTCGCGCCACCTCCCAGCCCAGGACCTGCGGCGCCACGACGTTCGGGCCCACGAGCCCCTCCAACGCTTCACCCGCGGGGACGATCGTCGCCTCCCGCGTCCCGCGCGGGAGATCGGGACCCGCCACGGAGCTGAGTTCCACCAACCCCGTCCCGTCGTCGGCGAAGAGGACGAGGACATCGGCCCGTTCGAGGACACGCAGGGTTTCGAGGACCTCGTCCAGACCCGCCCGCACGTCCGTGCCGTCTTCCAGCAGCACCTCGACGGCGTGAACGGCGGCCGCGGACCACACGGTCCGATGAGTGCTGGAAGGAGCTGTGCACGAACCGATCTTGAGTGTCCACGGACCGACCGGGACCAGCACGGGGCTCTTCGCCACCGCCACGTCAGCGGTCGTGACCGAGGTCGGCCTGGTGCTCATCACGTCGTCCTCCTCCGGGCGAGACCATCAGCGCCGCCTGGGTACGACTGCGCAGGTGCAGCTTCTCGAACACGCTGGAGACGTAGTTCTTGACGGTCTTCTCCGCGAGGTTCATGGCGCCGGCGATGTCGCGGTTGCTGAGCCCGTCGGCGATGTGTCCCAGCACGCGACGTTCCTGGGTGGTGAGCGCGCCGAACCGTTCGTCGCCACCGAGCGGATCGGCCAGCCGCAGCTTGACCTGCTCGACCTGGGCGCGGTCGATGGTGGAGCCGCCCGAGGCCGCGAACAGGACCGCCGCCGTGAGGTCCAGCGTGCGGACCTCTTTGCGCAGGTACCCGACGGCACCGGCGAGGACGGCGGCGAGGAAGGCGTCGTCGTCGTCGAAGGAGGTGAGCATGAGCACCCGGGTCCGGGGTGAGATCGCTCGGGCCTGACGCGCCGCCTCCACCCCCGAGCCGTCGGGCAGCCGGCCGTCGACGACAGCCACGTCCGGTTGCAGCCTCGTCAGCGCTTCCAACGCTTCGGCGACCGACCCCGCCTCCCCCACCACTCGCGCCCGACTCGAGGCCTCGAGGATCGCCCGCAGACCGGCCCGGACCACAGCGTGGTCGTCGACCAGCAGGACCCCGGGAACGGCCGTCACGGGGTGCCGCCGCCGGAAGCACCCACCGGGGGCCGGACCGCCTCGCCGTCCTCCTCGTCGTCCGCCTCCAACGGAGTCGCCCCGGCCACGCGGACGCGATCGGGAACGACGATGACGGGGGTCAGGGTGTGCTGGAGGACGTTGCTGCTGGTGGATCCGAGCAGCATCGAGGCGAAGGCACCGTGACCACGGCTCCCCACGACGAGGAGGCGGGCGGTGAGCGCAGCCGTCACGAGGCCGTCGGAGGCGAACCCGTCGACCAGCAGGTCGGCACGCACCACCAGTCCCGGGTGGAGATCCGCCACGGTCCGGGCCACCTGCTCGAGACGGTGACGCTGATCGGCTTCCTGCCGCGTCGAGCGGGCGACGTAGCGGGTGGGCTCGAACCCGACGGGGACGACACCTTCGAGGAACCACGCGTGGACGACGAGGAGTTCTTCCCCGACCGCGCTCGCCTGCTCGGCCGCCACGGTCACGGCCTCGTCGGCCGCCGGAGAACCGTCGTAGCCGACGACGACGCCTCGAGCGCCCGGCACGGGTTCGGCGTGGATGACCGCCGTGGGACAGCGGGAGTGGGCAGCGACGTGCATGCTGGTGGAACCCAGGAGCGCGCCGGCCAGCGTCCGTCGGCGCCGGGCCCCGGTGACGACCATGCGCGCGGTCTCGGACGCTCTGGTCAGAGCGAGACGCGGGTGGGTGTGCACGAGCCGGGTGTCGATCTCGAGGTCCGGGAACGTGTCCGAGACCGACGCCCGTGCCTCCTCGAGCTCGGTGAGCGCCAGGGAGTCGAGCTCGCCCATCAGGTCGTCGGGGTACCAGGCGCCCATTCCTGCTGCGGTGGTGCTCGGGTACTGCAGGGCGCGGAGGATCTCCAGGGAACTCCCCGACCTCTGCGCCTGCGCACCGGCCCACTGGACGGCGGCGGCCGACGTCGCCGGCTCGGCGATTCCTACGACGATGCGGTTCATGTCGTTCCCTTCTGGAGCCTCCCGCGTTCAGTCGAACCCGGACGCGGGAGGAGTTCTGGATCGGCCACCGGCGGCGGTCCGAGGAGTCGGGCCGGGTCAGGCGACGGGAGCGGGTACGGATCCGTTCGGGACGGGGGCGTCCGTGGGGACGTCGACGGGGCCCGAGCGGGGAGTCGCCGTTGCGGCCGGCTTCCCCGCCGCCGGCGTCACCGGAGCCGGCACGTGGAGTTCGGACGCGTTCTGCTCACGGGCCAGGAACGCGCCCAGCTCGGCGATCGTGCTCATCAGCGGCGCCGGGAAGACCACCGTGGTGTTCTTGTCGACCCCGAGCTCGACCAGGCTCTGCAGGTTGCGCAGCTGCAGGGCCAGCGGGTGGCGCACCATGATGTCGGAGGCCTCTCCCAGTGCGTGCGCCGCCAGGGATTCACCCTCCGCGGCGATGATCTTCGCGCGCTTCTCGCGTTCCGCCTCGGCCTGGCGGGCCATGGCACGTTTCATGCTGTCGGGCAGTTGGATGTCCTTCAGTTCCACCAGGGTGACGGCGACGCCCCACTCGACGGTCTGAACGTCGAGGATCTCGCGGATGTCGACGTTGATGCGGTCGGTCTCGGAGAGGGTCTCGTCCAGCGTGTGCTGGCCCACCACCTTGCGCAGCGTGGTCTGGGCGATCTGGTTGATGGCTGCGCGCACGTCCTCGATGGCCACCACGGACTTCTCGGCGTCTACGATCCGGTAGTAGGTGACGGCCGACACGTCGACGCTGACGTTGTCCCGCGTGATGATCCCCTGCGACTGGATCGGCATGGTCACGATCCGCAGGCTCACCCGCCGCAGGACGTCCACGACGGGCACGATCACGTGCAGGCCGGCGGAGCGGACTCCGACGACCCGACCCAGGCGGAAGAGGACACCCCGCTCGAACTGCTGGACGATCCGCAGCGACAGGGCGGCGAGGAGGAGGAGCAGAACACCGAGGCCGACGAAGAGCGGGATCACGAGCGGTTCCTCACGTGGAGGTACCCGAGGTGTCCGGCGTGAGCGAACTGCTCACGGAAGGCGGCGAGTGGCAGCGTTTCCGTTCCGGGCCAGCTGTTTCCCAGCGAGATCACCGTACGCTCCCGCCTGCCCCGAGGGCAAGCGGGTCACGACCCCGTCGTCGCCACGGGACGTTCGCCCCGGGTCACGGGCCTCGTGAGGTCCTACGGTGGCGGTCTGCCGTGACGCCACGGGGACCCAGCTGCGTCGGCGGGTCGCAGTCCCAACCACGCCGATCAGCTCCTGATCGCAGACCTCGGAGGTCCGTTCGTGGTCACGCCACCCGGTCTGGGTCGATCAGGACCTCCCGCACGCGACGTGGTGTCCGAGCGTTGGCTCGCCCTGGACCACCTGACCCTGGCCCTGCTGCGACTGCGGGAGGACCACCTGCCCGCGCGGCCGCTGCACGACACGGATCTGCTCCCGCGACCACGGGGACGGTGGGGCCGTTCCTCGCTGCAGAACCTCGTCCGTGCCCACGTCGAGAACCTCGTCCCGGCGGCGGGGTGCACCCCGCTCGTCGTGGCCGACCACGCCGGCGACGTCGTGGGGGACGTCGCAGCGGAGTTCCCCCCGGTGTGGCCACCGGTCGACCCCGCCGGCGCGGCCGCGAAACTCCGCGCGTGGGCGAGGCACCTCGATGAGCGTTCTCGACGGTCCGTGGCACCGCGACGACGTGGACCGACTGCGCCCGAACCGGGAGACCTGGGGTACGCGGTCCTGCGCTGCTACGACGCGGTGGACCGGACGCCCGCACGGCTCGTGGTCCACGTCGTCAGTGACGTCCCGCCCTCGGCCTGCCCGTCAGCGGCGGGATGGGTCGGAGGTCTCCCGCTCGACGCCCGGCGGGACGGGGTGGTGGTGACCGTGCTCGACCTGCCCCGGCACAGCGACGAGGCCCACAGCGACGAGGCCGTCTGCTCGATGGTTCGAGCCCACGGCCGGGAGCCGCTGGTCCTGGACCTGGGCACGACGGAATCTCCCCACATGGAGATCACTGCGGTGTTGGAACGTGTTCTCGCACAGACCTCTGCCCTCCGGGACGGATCCGCGACGGCGTCCCCTTCCCCGGGGCGCGTCACCCCAGAGGTCCGGTGGCCCGTCATCATGCTGCGAACGCCCGCGGGCTGGGGTTCCCCCCACGTCCCCCGTGACCGCGACGATCGGTGCGACCTCACCGGTCCCCCCACCCTCGACCCGGTCGACCTACCGCGGCTGGAGAACTGGTCGCGGTCCCACCGCCCCCGTGCGTCGTTCCTCCACGAGGACGTTCCCGTAGAACCGGCGAGATGACGACGTCCAGGGACCGGTCCCGTCCCACGCGACTCTACTTGCCCCAGCGCCACCGCTCACCCGCGAACCAGGTCCGCCACGACGACCAACCGCTGTCGGCACGGGTCGCGGACAAGGTGACCGCCGTGTTCGGGTCGTGGTTCTTCATCGTGGCCCAGACCCTCCTGATCGTCCTCTGGCTGGGGTACAACGGCTGGGCTGCAGGACGCTGGGTGGTCGACCACGAGTTCGACCCCTACCCGTTCATTCTCCTGAACCTGCTGTTCTCGACCCAGGCCGCCTACGCGGCGCCGTTGATCCTGCTGAGTCAGAACCGGACCGCTGAACGTGACCGGGTCAAGGCGGAACACGACTTCGAGGTCAACGTCCTCTCCCTGCGCGCGCTCGCCGAACTGCTGGGCGACGTCCACGACGTCGAACAGCAGCACTACCTCCTCGACCGGATCGCCCGCCTGCTGGGTGACCAGATCGGGACAGCGACATCCCTTGCGGCAGTCAACGACGTCACCGAAGTACCCGGACATCGAGCACGGTAGGCGGAGTCCAGAGGACCTGTCGCCTGACCGCCCGATGAGCTCGGTGGGGTGTCTGACTCATCGCGGACGCGGACAGAACCCTCCCCGATCGGTGTCGTCTCGGTCGAGATGGAGATCCACCGGTCCGACTCCTCCACCCGTGTCGAGACACCGTGACCCGACCTGGACCTGACCAGAGCGCCGAGCCTTTCGGCCCTGGTGAGGCGTCGGTGCCAGGCACAGGATGCGGTACTGCTGGACGGTCGGCCGCACGCGCCGGCGAATCGAACGACGGCACAACAGGAGAAGGTCAGTGATGAGAGCAGCACGCTACTACGCACGTCACGACATCCGGATCGAGGACATCCCTGAACCCAGGCTCCTGCCCGGCACGGTCTCGGTGAGGGTCGCGTGGTGCGGCATCTGCGGAACGGACCTGCACGAGTACCTCGACGGTCCGATCTTCGTGCCCGCCAGCGGCCACCCGCAGCCGATCTCGCACGAGGAGGCTCCCATCACCCTCGGCCACGAGTTCTCCGGCACCATCACCGCGCTCGGGGAGGGCGTGACGTCGCTAGAGGTCGGCGAGAACGTGGTCGTCGAGCCCTACATCATCGGTGCCGGGGTGCCGACCGGTCCGGGCGAGGAGTACCAGCTGTCGCCGGACATGAACTTCATCGGCCTCGGTGGACGGGGCGGAGGCCTCAGCGAGACGGTGGTCGTCGAGCAGCGCTGGGTCCATCCGATCGGGGACATCCCCCTCGACGCCGCCGCGCTGATCGAACCCCTCGCGGTGGGCCACCACGCGTTCGTCCGCAGCAGCGCGCGCGCCGGGCACGTGGCGATCGTGGGTGGGGCCGGCCCGATCGGCCTGCTGCTCGCCGCGGTCCTGAAGGCGCAAGGTCTCACCGTGATCCTCTCCGAGGTCAGCGAGGCTCGGAAGGCGATGGCCGTGAGCACCGGGATCGCCGATCACGTCCTGGACCCGACCCAGGTCGACGTCGGCGCCGAAGTGCGGAAGCTGACGCAGAACCATGGCGCGGACGTCGGGTTCGAGTGCTCCAGCGTCGACTCGGTGCTCGACATGCTGCTCGAGGCGGTCAAGCCGGGCGGCGTCGTGGTGAACGTCTCCATCTGGGGACACCGGCCCGCGGTCGACATGCAGAAGCTGGTGTTGAAAGAGATCGACCTGCGCGGGACGATCGCCTACGCGAACGACCACCCGGCCACCATCAAACTGGTGCAGGACGGCAAGGTCCGGCTCGAACCGTTCATCACAGCGCGCATCGACCTCGACGACCTGATCCGCGACGGCTTCGACGCGCTCGTCGAGCACAAGGACACGGCGGTCAAGATCCTCGTGCATCCGTGACCCCGAGGCGGCGGTGATGGTGGTGGGGACTCTCGTCGTCTTCGTGATCGGTGTCCTGGGGGTGTCCTGCTGATGGTCACACCGTGGCTGATCGGACGGCTGCCACCGACTGCTGGTCGGTCTGCTGCTCGCGAGGACGGTACCGTTCGCGGTGCCGACTCGGTGGTCGCTCCTCACTCCGCTGCGTGCCGTCCCAGGCCTTTCGATCAAGGCGCCGCTCGCAGCACGCCAGCCTCCCGCTGTGCCCCGCACGGTCCGGGGAAGACCGGATCTGGAGCCTGTTCACGTGCGAGGCGATGAGGGAGCTGGCCGTGAGAACGATCAGCACGACCAGGTGATCCCGGTCGGTGAGCGGGGTCAGACGGTGAGCGAGGGGCGCGAGACCGCAACCTGGCTGTCGACGTTCCGTACACCACACGGAAACGACCACCGTCGGGCGTCCTCCCCACGTGCTCGGTGCAGTGCTCGAAGCCAGGGTTCGGGCATCCCGCCCGCACCGACACCCGCCGAACCGGATCGGACCGACATGGCGCCGCGGGCCACCACCTCTTCCACCCCGGTCGATCCTGCTGAACCAATCCGGATCCGACTGGCACCAGCACCCTCGTCCCTCGTCGACGGGGGTTGGTGGCCACGCTCCGACGTGCTGGCAGCCGAGTTGCCCGGACTCGCCGAGGCTCTGGCGGGCAGGGTCGGTGACATCGCCGTGGTCGGGTACCACGACGACGGGTGGTCGTCGACGCCGGGCGCTGCAGGACTGTCGCCCCGATCGGCACCCCTGTTGCAGCCGCTGCACGGCGGCGACGCGACATCGTTGGTCGTCGTCGGTCGCGACGGCAGGGTCGTGACGTTGACCGTCGTTCCTGCGACAGCCGACGAGGATGATGCCCATCGAACACTGATCGACATCGCGAGACCCGCAATCCCGACCGCAGGGCCAGCCGACACTCGTCCAACACCGAACGCTGAACTCCTCCAGGACCTGACGACGCGGCTGAGCCGGTCCACCGGTGTTCCCGAAGACGACATCGCGATCTGGGTCACCGATGCGGCGGCCCGCTTCGTCGGCGTGCCGATCCACGCGTACGTCCCGGTTCTCATCGAGCACATCGTCCGCAACCGCATCTCCGCACAGCGTGGCGTGGCCGTGACCTGAAACTGACGTTGACATCAGGCGAGCTACAGGCACACCGCACGAACACGAAGATCCCAGCCGCGGTGCACGAGGTCTGCCGGCTCGAACACCTATGAGGCTCGGCCCGAGGCTTCCGCGACCTCACCAACCACATCGCCCGGTCCCACTGGAGGCCGGCGGGTTCAGGCCGCTACTGCATCCCCGTTCCCGAAGAGCCCCTCTTCAGGGGGAGAGCGGTGAACTCCGTTGCGATCGCAGAACCGGCCAGACTGCTTCGACGTGTCCCGTCGGAGCTACGTCCAGGGGTTCCAGGTTCGCTCGGGCGACCCGTGAGGTTCTGCCTCGTCGATCCGAACAGACTCGTCCACCCCAGACTTCCCCGATCGCCCCCGGGCAAACAGCGCAAGGGCCGCAGGGAGAGACCCGAGACGTTCTCGCGCGCAGCGGGAGCGCCGTCGACCGTGATGAGGCGGAGGGCGAGTGGGTGGCCGGAGCATCGCAGGTGCTGGCGGCCGACGTCGTCGCGCTTCGCCACGACCAAGGTCGCTGCGGCGAGGAACAGCGTCAGGACGAGGAAGGAGAACGGTACGGAGAACGAGACGAGAACAGACAACAGCGGTCCAGACAGGAGGAAAACCCACCGAGATGTCCGGCGGTGAGCAGCGTGCTCCCGGGGGGCGGCGTGAGCGGCGATCCCGTTCCGAACTGGCTGTGACCCAGCGCCGTTGACGCTAGGCCCGGGCACCCCGCGCGTCAACCTCGAGGATCGGTACCCGCCCTCACGTCGACAGGGGTCGCACGTGCGGCTGGACCAGGTCGAGCGGCGCCTCGTGAGTGGCGGCGCGGTCCAGCACGGTTCGGTCGATGACTCCCTGGACACCCCTCACGCGGAAGACCGTGCGTTCTGCGGCATCACGTTCGAACGCCGCCCGAACCGTTCCGTGCAGCGTCACCACTCGGTGGTCGACGACCAGGTCGATCGTGTCCGGCAGGTTCTCGTCCTGTTCCAGCGCGGATTCCGCGTCACGGGCGATGTCGGCGTCGGTGACCTGGGACCACGCCGTCCTGATCTGGACCTCCTGGGCGAGGGCTCGCACCCCCTCGACCCGGAGCACGGCCTCCGTGGCCGCCACCTTCTCCGCATGGCTCCCGACCTCCCCGAAGATCGTCGCCACCCCGTCCACGACGGTCACGCCGAGGACGGTGGAGTCCACATCGGGAGCCCGGACGAACTCCTGGACCACGGACGCCTTGAGTTCCCCGTCGGTGGTGTCCCCGTAGGTCGTCATACGGACATCGTCTGCGGGGCGACCACGTCCTGTCAGAGGAGGAAGTCCCCTGATCTGGAGGAACGCTACGACCACCAACCCGAGCCGGTGACCGCGAACCGCCGGCCGGAGACGGACCCGCTCAGCCGAACGACGTTCGACTTCGATCCGCCCTGCCACGGAGCGACGGCCACGGAGCGGAGAACCGCCAACCCGGCTAGGTCCGTAATCGTCTCGGCTCGTCCCCGCAGCACGACGCTCCACGCCGTCCGGGGCCACGACCGCGACCCCGTGACGCCGTCGACCTCGTACGCGATCTCGCGGCCGGAGGCCAAGGCCCGGAGCTTTGCCCCGTCAGCCGTCCGGAGGACCAGACTGTCGTGGTCATCTGCGTGGTCAACCGCGTGGTTGACCGGGAAGATGTCGACCCTTCCGTCGTCGTCCACCACGGCGAGACGTCCGAAGGACGCGACGCTCAAGTACCTCCAGCACTCGCCCTCGTCGAGGTGGTCCACACCGGGATCCAGGACACGCCGGGCTGTGCTCGAGTTCTCATCCATGGTGGAAGTGTTCCTGCCTCCGCGGGTGCTCACCAGGGGCGGAGGCCCCGATCGTCCCCACCCGCGTGTGCCTCAACGTGCCGAGCCGGAGTGAGGACCAGGCGAGCACGGCCACCGGGATCGGGATCCAGAACTCGAGCAACCGCCAGCTGACGACGCCCAGCAGGGCGGTGTCCAGCGGAACGCCCAGGGCACCGAACGCAGGGACCATGACGCTCTCCACGATGCCGAGTCCACCGGGGGTCACCGGCAGCAACGCCAGGATGCCACCCAGGCCGTAGACGGTCAGCAGCGCGGGGATCCCCAGCCGGAACCCGAAGGCGCAGAGGACCACCCAGAGGGCGGCGGCATCCAGCAACCAGTTCAGCAGGGCCCAGGAGATCGCGGTGATCGCACGCCGGGGATGAGAGGAGAACTCCTCGAGGCGGGCGGCGATCGTGCGGAGGAAGGACTCGGCGACCCGCGCATCGACGAGTCCCACGTGAGCGACGACCGCTCTGACGATGGTGACAGCACGCTCGGTGTGGCCGGCGATGAGCCAGACGGCCGTGGAGGTCGCCACCACCAGGACGACGACGACACCGGCTGCGGAGCTGTACGACGCGTTTCCCCCGACGGTGGCCAGGGACAGGACGAGACCGACGGCGAAGACCGCCCCGAGCACCACGTTCGACCCCGTGGCCTGGATCGCCGCGGCGGTGAGTGCCTCCTGCCGGGAAACTCCCGCACGGACCAGCAACCGGAAGCGGACGGCCGCGGCCACCAGAGCTCCCCCGGGCGCGACGTGGCTGACCCCGAGGTTGGTCAGGTCGATCCGCAGCAGCGTCGAGTAGCGCGGGCTGCGCCGACCCAGGACGGTCGTGGTCACGAGGGTGTTCGCGAGCAGTGACGCGACCTCCAGGACGACCGCGGACCCCGCGAGCACCAGCGACACCCGTTCCAAGGATCGCAGGGCGTCCACCGCCGCGGCGTACTGCGGCACGACCACCCGCCACACCAGGACGACGGCGAGGACCGCAGGGACGGCGACGCGCAACCACATCGGTGGATGGAGCAGTCGGCGCCCGGGCCGGGCCGGTGGTGGGCGGAGAGCACCAGTTCCCACTGGCGCCTTGCCTGTCGAGGTCACGGACCGATCGGGGCAGGGACGAACGGTGTCACGGCGCGGGCCGTCGCGCGCTGCGGTGGGTGCGGACCGCGGACACGGACCTCGGAGGGGACGACCGCGACCGCCCGCCGCGTCGGCCAGGACAGCGCGGAGAACGCGATGCCGGGTAAGTCGAGCCGCCCCTCCCCGATGACAAGGAGTTCGGCGTGCCGGGATGCCCTCGTCGCCTCGGACGGGGCCACGACCAGCAGTGTGGTCTCCCGGACCCTGGCGAACTCCCGGGCTGCGGCGACGACGTGATCGCCGTCGGCGTCGGCATCGTCGTCGTTGTCGGGGTCGAGCACCGCGACCACGCCGGCTGCGCCCCCACAGAGGTGCTCGGGGACGACGACGACGGTGCACCCGGCGGAAGGGGCCTGGAAGGGCAGGCCATCGCTCCAACGGCTAGACACCAGGAGGCCGCCGGATCCCGGCATGCCGACCTCACCGCGGGCCGGGGAGCGCCAGGTGAGGTCCCAGGTGAGCCGGACCGAGGGGTGGCTCCGCTCCACCGAGGCCTGCAGACCCGTCATGTCGACGCGGCCGGGTCCGATCCCCGGGGTCGGTGGTTCCCCGGCGGGCTCGAGGAGCAGGACGTGCAGCCGACCGGTGGTGGCCTCCGCGTAGCGCGCCGCCCAGAGGACCGCGGTCAGGTCGCGGACCGTGTCGCGCACCACCACGACCACGGGCGACATGACCCCGACCGCGGAGTCCGGAGTCGTACCGTCGCCGTCCACCGTCGCCTCAGGAGGTGACGTCGGCGACGACGGTGTGGGCTCGCGGGACCGGCCACGCCGCCCCCTCGAACTCCACGACCAGTCGGGCGGGGACTCGACCGGACAGCACGTCGGCCATGGCTGCGTTGAGGTCCTCCAGACGACGGGTCTGCGCGATCACCCTCGTCCTCCCGCCCGCGTGCAGCGCGAAGACCTCGCTGAGGTCCTGCCGCGTGCCGACGATGGATCCCACCACGGTGATGCCCTTGAGGACGGTCTCGAAGATCGGGATGGCCATCCTCTCCTTCCCCGGCAGCGCGACGCACACCAGCCGGCCTCCGGGGCGGAGGGAGGCGAAGGCCTGCTCGAAGACGCGGGGTGAGGCGGCGAGGACGACGGCCACGTCCAGGCCCCCGAGCGCGGTGATCGCCGCGACCGGGTCCACGACCGCCGCGTTCACGACGTGGCGGGCGCCGAGCTCCTGCGCGAGGTCGAGCTTGGCCTCCTCGATGTCGACGGCGACGACGGTGCCCCCCAGGATGCGCGCGTACTGGACGGCGAGGTGGCCGAGGCCACCGATGCCGAAGACCCCGACGTTCTCGGTGGGAACGACGCCGGCCACCTTCAGCGCCTTGTAGGTCGTCAGGCCGGCGCAGCTGAGCGGCGCGGCGTCGAGGGAACTGATCCCGTCGGGGACGGGGACGACGTAGCTCGAGTTCGCCACGGCGTACTCGGCGACGGCACCGTCCACGGAGTAACCGCTGTTCTGCTGCGCCGGGCAGAGGGTCTCCCGACCGTCCACGCAGTACCGGCACCGGCCGCAAGCAGAACCGAGCCAGGCGATGGCGACCCGTTCACCGACCGTCCGGTCGCTGACCTGGTCACCCAGCTCCTCCACGATCCCGATGCCCTCGTGACCCGGGATCACCGGGAGTACCGGCTTGACCGGCCAGTCCCCCTGTGCGACGTGGATGTCGGTGTGACACAGCCCGCACGCCTCCAGTCGGATGAGGACCTGGTGCGGTCCCGGCTGGGGGATGGGGCGCTGGACGATCTCGAGCTGCTGCCCGAACACGGTGATGACTGCTGCCTTCACGGAGTCGACCTCTCTACGGTGGAACTGGGGTTTGGCAGGTGGTTGTCAGTGCGCGAGGACGTCCAGCGCGCGCGCCAGGTAGGCGCTGTCGACCAGTACCTCGAACCTCGTGGGTTCGATCGTGCTGCGGGATCGGAAATCTCGCCGGCCACGGGTCATCCCGTAGCGGACGCAGGAGAGGACGATGCCGAACACCACACCCCAGGCGACGCCGAACAGCATCGAGCGCAGCACGTCCTCCCCGCTCAGGAAGACGAGGAGCACCCCGACGAAGAGGCCGAACCACGCCCCGGAGATCGCCCCGGAGGCGACGGCGCGCGGCCAGTCCATCCGACCGGTGATCTGTTCCACCATCCGCAGGTCGGTTCCGACGATCTGCGTCCGCTCCACCTCGAAGTCCCGCCGGGCCAGTTCGTCGACCAGCGTCCGTGCCTCGGCGTAGGTAGTGTGAGCGCCCAGCGAGGTCTGCTCGGGACCGAAGGGGAAGTAGGGCTGGACGAGGGCACTGCGCACGGCGGTCACCTGTTCGTGGGCCTCGACGGTCTCCGCGATGCTGCGGAGCCCGCCGCCGGAGTTGCGGTTCCTCGTCGTCGGGTTCCTGACGACGTTCTGCCGCTTCGACTGCATCAGAGGCTGACGACGAGTTCGTCGTGCACGGCGGTCACCCCGGGGGCAGCCCAGCAGGCGTGTGCTGCGGTGCGGCGTTCGGCGGCGGAGTGCACGAAACCCCGCAGGGTGACCGTTCCCTCCGCGTCGGTGGTGAGGTTGATCGCCTTGCTGTCGAGATCGGCGGAGCGGACGAAAGCGGCGTGGATGCGGTTCGCCATGTCGGCAGGCGCCGGACCGGTCTTGATGGTCGTCGTGTTGTGGACCCCAAGGACACCCCGCAGGTGTTCCACCGCGTGCTCCGCGGCCAGGCGCTGGAACTGCCACCGGGTCTCGCCGCTCAGGGTGAGGATCCGGTTGTCCACGACGACGTGCACGGTCTCCGGGACGTTGCCGGACGCCGCGAGGGCCGCCTGTGCCTTCGCGGCGATGTCCGCGTCCGTCAACGTCCAGGGGCTCTTCACGGTGATCTCCTGGGCGACGGCGCGCACCCCGTGGACCCTCATCACCGCCTTGGCCGCTCGGACCTTCTCGGAGTAGCTGGTCACCTCTCCGAGCAGGGTCACGGTCCCGTCCGAGACCGCGACCCCGATCTTCGTGCTGTCGACGTCGGGAACCCAGCTGAGTTCCTCGACGACGGCGTCCTTGAGCTTGCTGTCCGTCGTGGTCCGGAGGTTCGTCATACCCGTGATCCTGGGTGCCGACAGGTCAGCCCGACAGGGCAGGAGGTCCCGTCAGGACGAGGCGGTGACGGACGTCGTGGCCACGGGCGCGGCAGTCGGCGTCGAGAACTCCTGCTGCACGACACCGAGGCTCACGGGTGGTCGTCCCACGAACCAGATGCACACCCTCACGTCGAAACGGCGAGGCTGTCGCAGCCATCCGCGGTCGTCTTCGTTGCGGCGGGGCATCACCGGCGAGGCCAGCCACCTCGAGCCGAGAACTGAACGGCCCGCTGCGGATCCTGCCGTTTCACGTCTTGACCACACCGCGTCCCGTTCTCGCTGGAAAACTCCGCCTGTGGTCCTCCGTCGGCCGGTGGCGGCGCCGGTCACGAGGTCTTCTCATCGGTGGGAGCGGACGGCGCAGCGGGTCCGGTGAAACTCACCTCATGACGCTCGTGTCCCAGCGGCACCTCCTTCCACGAGGGCTTGCGGACGCGGAAGACGAGCAGAGCCGCGCCGACGAAGAGGATCAGGCCGGCTGCGACCAGCGACACGTAGCCGACCGGGTTGCCCACCGGGAGCTGGGTGGGCGGGAAGAACGCGACCAGGAGGGAGAACGCGACGGCCAGGAAGCCGACGCCGGCGACGAGCCACATGCCGACCGTGCCACCAGGAATCCGGAACGCCCGGGGAAGGTGGGGCTGGGTGTAGCGGAGTCTGATCGCCGCCGCGTACATGAAGAGGTACATGACGATGTACAGGCTGATCGTGACCGTCGAGATGAGGAAGAACGCCGCGCTGACGTCGCTGGTGACCAGGTAGATCGAGGAGACGGCGGTGACGATGACCGCTTGGATCAGCAGGATATTGCGAGGGACACCCTGCTCGTTGGTCTTCTGCATCAGCGGGGGGAGGAGACCGTCGTGAGCTGTCGCCAGAAGAGCCCTGCTCGGTGCGGAGATCCAGGCCAGTGCGCCACTGAGCGCTCCGTAGCAGACCAGCACGGACAGGATCTGGACGATCCAGTTGGCGTGCCAGAGTCCGACCAGGACGACGCCGAGGGCGTCGAAGACACCGGTCTGCAGGACGATGTCGTCGTAGGGGACGAGACCGGCGACGGCGATGGAGCCGAGCAGGAAGACGGCGACGGAGACGAGCGACGCGATCAGCATGGCAGCCGGGAAGCCACGCTTCGGGTTCTTCATGTCGCCGACGTGCACGGCCTGCGCCTCGACACCGGCGAACAGCAGCATGATGTTGCCGAGGAACGCGAGGGAACCGAACCCGGCGAGGGCCGGCAGGATCCGCGGCACGCTCGACCCGTCGACCACGTGGGTCACGGCGCTGTTCGTCGTGGCGTTCCAGCCGAGGGTGTGACCCGTCGCGACCCAGTAGACGAACAGCACGACGAGGACGGCGCCCGGCACGATGGTGCCGACGACGAAACCGTACTTCGCGACCTTGGCCAGGAGGGCGTTGCCCTTCAGCGCCAGCAGCGTGGCCAACCAGTAGCTGACGATGCAGAAGACGCCGACGTAGACGTGCGTCTCGGCGAGCCCGGCGGCGTTCAGCGCGTAGGCGGCTGCAGCCGCGGCGAAGGCGAGCCCGGTGGGGTACCAGACGACGTTCTGGATCCACTGGAGCCAGACGCCGACGAAGCCCCACCGCTGACCGAAGGCCTCACCGATCCAGGTGTAGACACCTCCTCTGCGGTTGGAGAACGCACTCCCGAGTTCTGCGGACACGAGGGCCGCCGGGATGAGGAACAGGATCACGGCGAAGCCGATGTAGACGAACATCGTCCATTCCTCGGCGGCCATGACCGGGAGCCCCCGGAGGCTCGTCACGACGGCTGCGGCGGTCAGGAAACCCACCGTCGGAACGGACATGGTGGCGATGCTCGTCGCCGAAGGGGTGCGCCCGGGCTGCTCGTCCGCGGACGCCGCCGGCGGGCGGGTGTCGGATCGCGGACTCACGAGACGACCTTCTCGGTCGCGACGACGGCCGTGGCGGAGTGGTTGAAGGACGTGCCCTCGTGGGAGGCGAGAGGACGCGACGGTGGCCGGAGATCCAGCTTCCGGACGGCCTTCTCGAGGTCGGCCAGCACGAGGTCGGCCATGTCGAGGCTCAAGCCGTGGCGCACGATGACGCGTTGCAGGATCGTCTCCTGCTGGTCGGCCGGGAGCGTGTAGGCGGGCACCAGCCAGCCGCGAGCACGAAGTTCGTCGGCGAGGTCGAAGAGGTTCCAGGCGCTGTCGCCGCTGTCGCGGAGGGTCCAGGCCACGGCGGGGATGCCTCTGCGGGGGTCGCCGTCGAAGACGATGTCGAACCGGCCCGTCGCGTCCAGACCTGCGGCGATGTGCTGGGCGACGAGGTAGGTGGCGGACTGCACCTTGCGGTAGCCGTCGCGCCCGAGGCGCAGGAAGTTGTAGTACGAGGCGACGACCTGCCCACCGGGACGGGAGAAGTTGAGGTTGAAGGTCGGCATCTGGCCACCGAGGTAGTTGACGTTGAAGATCAGCTCTTCGGGGAGGTCGCTCGTCGTCCGCCAGATGACCCAGCCGCTGCCCAGGGGCGCGAGGCCGGTCTTGTGGCCGGAGACGTTGATCGATTTGACGCGCGGAAGCCTGAAGTCCCAGAGGATGTCGGGTGCGCAGAACGGGGCGACGAACCCGCCGCTGGCCGCGTCGACGTGGATCTCGATGCTCTGACCCGTACGCGCCTCGAGGTCGTCGAGGGCCGCGCTGATCCCCGCTACGTCCTCGAACTTCCCGGTGAACGTCTGACCGAAGGTGACGACGACTGCGATGGTGTTCTCGTCGACCCGGTCGAGGACCTGTTCCACCGTGAGGACGTGGTTCCCGTCCATCGGCGCCTGGCGGATCTCGACGTCGAAGTAACGGGCGAACTTCTCCCAGCAGACCTGGACCGGGCCGCAGACGATGTTGGGCAACGCGGTCGACCTGCCCTCGGCGGTCCTGCGGGCCTTCCAGCGCCACTTGGCCGCGAGGCCGCCGAGCATGGCCGCTTCACTCGATCCCGTCGTCGAGGTACCGAGCGTGGTCGCCGCCTCGGGAGAGTGGAAGAGGTCGGCGAGCATGTGGATGCAGCGCGTCTCGAGTTCGGCGGTCTGCGGGTACTCGTCCTTGTCGACGATGTTCTTGTCGAGGGAGTCGGCCATGAGCTGGCGCACCTCGGGTTCGACCCAGGTCGTGCAGAACGTGGCGAGGTTCATCCGCGCCACGCCGTCGAGCATCAGCTCGTCGCGGACGAGCTGGTAGATCTGCCGGGGCTCGTGCTCTTCCTGCGGGAAGCGGGTCTTGGGTGCGCGGGTGGTCATGGAGTAGGTGGCGAAGAGATCGTCCATCGATTCGTCCAGCGCGGCCGTTGCGGGCTTCGTCATGGACCAAGAGTCGCCCGGCCGGGGCGCCGCCCCCAGAGGAGAACGTCCCCCGGTGACCGAGGTCGCACCACTGGTGGTCGGTGACCACGGAGGACGTGAGGCGACCAGGTCCCGCCGTCACCGTGGTCACCGTCCCAGCCCACCGACGGGCGTGCTCAGCCCCGTCCTTCCCTCGACGCGTCCCAGGTCCAGTCGCGGATCTCGGGAAGGTCCTCGAAGTGCTCACGGACGTAGCTGTGGTGGTCCCGCAGCCGCTGCTCGCAGAAGTCCGCGAGCTCCGCTCCGCCGGGGAGCAGGTTCCCCACGCGTTCCAGGACGGCGAGGACCAGGTGAAACCGGCTCATCCGGTTCAGGACCACCATGTCGAACGGCGTCGTCGTGGTCCCCTGCTGTTCGAAACCCCGCACGTGGAACCGCTGCGGTGCGGGACGCCCGTGCAGCAGCTGGTGAACCGCGCGGGGGTAGCCGTGGAAGGCCATGACCACTTCGGTGCGGTCGCCGAAGAGGGCGCGGAAGTGCTCCTCGTCGAGGCCGTGCGGGTGCTCCTGCCGGGGCAGCAGGGCCATGAGGTCCACGACGTTGACGAAGCGCACCCGCAGGCTGGGGGCACGATCGCGCAGGATCTCGGCCGCGGCCAGGGCCTCCTGGGTCGGGACGTCACCCGCGCACGCCAGGACCATGTCGACCTCACCGTCCGCGGCTGCACCGTCCGGGTCGTTGCCGGCCCACGTCCACGCCGACGCTCCGGCGGCGCAGTGATCCTCGGCCTCGGCGAGGGTGAGGTACTGCAGGTGCGGCTGCTTGTCGGCCACGACGAGGTTCACGTGGTCGGTACTGAGCAGGCAGTGCCGCGCGATGGAGAGCAGGCAGTTCGCGTCCGGCGGCAGGTAGACCCGCGCGACTCCCGGAGCCAGCGGCAGGACGGTGTCGATGAGCCCTGGACCCTGGTGGCTGAACCCGTTGTGGTCGTTGCGCCAGCAGGTGCTGGTCAGCAGCACGTTCAGTGAGGAGACCGGTTCGCGCCAGGGCACGTCGACGCTGTGTTGCAACCACTTCACGTGCTGGACGAGCATGGACGCACTCACCATGGCGAACGCCTCGTAGGTCGCGAAGAACCCGTGCCGGCCGCTGAGGACGTAGCCCTCCAACCACCCTTCGCACAGGTGCTCCGAGAGGACCTCCATGACCCGTCCGTGCGGGCTGATGCCGTCCTCCCCCGGCTCGGCCGCCGCGAAGCAGCGGTCCGTGGCCTCGAAGACCGCATCCAGCTTGTTCGACGCGGTCTCGTCCGGGCAGAACAGCCGGAACGTCCCGCCGCCGTCGGGTGTCGTGGTCCGCCGGTAAACGTCGCGGAAGAGCTCACCGAGGGGGTGGGTCGTCGGGGCGAACGCCGCACCCGGGCGCTGCACCTCGACGGCGTAGTCGCGCAGGTCGGGCAGGTCCAGCGGGCGCCGGAGGCGACCACCGTTGGCGTAGGGCGAGGCGCCGGGTCGGAGATCACCCTCCGGGGCCAGCGCCTTGACGTCGGGCGCCAGACGACCGTCACCGTCGAACAGTTCCTCCGGCCGGTAGGACCGCAACCACTCCTCCAGGAGCGCGAGGTGCGCCGGGTTCTCCCGGACACCGGCCAACGGCACCTGGTGGGCGCGCTGGGTCCCCTCGATCGGCACGCCGTCCACGACGGCCGGTCCGGTCCACCCCTTGGGGGTGCGCAGGACGATCGCGGGCCACCGCACCTGAGCGCCGACACTGGAGAACCCGCTGCCGGAACCGGCCCGTGCTGCGTCCTGGACGGCGCGGATCCGGTCGTGAGCTCCGGCCAACGCCGCCTCGAGGTCGGCGAAGACCGCCGCGGGTTCGTGGCCGCTCACCACCACCGGGTCCCAGCCCTGGGAGTGTAGGTAGGAGCACACGTCGGCGTCGCTCTGACGACCCATGACGGTGGGTCCGGAGATCTTGTACCCGTTCAAGTGCAGAACGGGCAGAACCGCTCCGTCGCGCCGCGCGTCCAGGAAGGCCGGCAGTCTCCAGGAGGCCGCCAGTGGCCCGGTCTCGGCCTCGCCGTCACCGACGACGCAGCAGACCAGGAGGTCCGGGTGGTCGATGGCCGCCCCGGCCGCGTGCGCGAGGGCGTAGCCGAGTTCGCCGCCCTCGTGGATGCTTCCGGGGGTCTGGACACTGACGTGACTGGGGATCCCGCCCGGTGTCGAGAACTGCCGCGCCAACCGGCGCAAGCCTGCGGTGTCCTCCGTGACGTCGGGGTAGAACTCCGAGTAGCTGCCCTCCAGGTAGGTGTTCGCGACCAGGGCGGGTCCGCCGTGTCCTGGTCCGGTGACGTAGAGCACTGGGGTCCCCGTTCGACGGATCAGCCGGTTGACCTGCACGTAGAGGGCCGAGAGACCGGGGCTGGTCCCCCAGTGCCCGAGGAGACGCGGTTTGACGTGCGCGACGGTGAGCGGTTCGCGGAGGAGGACGTTGTCCTGCAGGTAGATCTGCGCCGCTGTGAGGTAGTTGGCCGCACCCCACCACCGCAGGTCGCGATCGATGTCCTCACTGCTGTACCTGACCGTTGGAGCATCGACGACCGTCACGGGACCTCCAGGAGTGGGGTGACGAACCGCCCGGCACGGTGGTGGCGGGCGTTCGACGATGGGTTTCGCACGGAACGCGCCCGCAGGCCCACGACAGAAGGCCCATCGTTCGACACGATCGCCAGTCGACCGCGGACAACGCGTCAGCTCGGCGAGCGGGAGGCGATTGAACGCTCTCCCGCTACGACAGATCCCCGAGGGCGCCCGGCTCGAGCTCCTGCTCACGGAAGGCGGCACATCGCGGCGTTCCCGTTCCGGGCCGGCTGTTTCCCAGCAGCTCGAAGCTACGCCCCCACCTCGTGGTGGTCAACCGTCGCACCGGGGTGATCGAGCGGCGACTCGACAGCGGGCGTCTGAGGTCGGCCCTGCTCACGACACCACGTGAAACACCTCCACCAGGCCCACCGTGAAGTGGACGAACAGCCGATGTCGTGAGGGCGGTCCCCAGCGGTCAGTGAAACAGCTCCGCAAGACTCTCCGATGGCGTTGTGAACTGCTGCGTCTCACGGAACGAGCACTGAGGAAGTCGAGTCGCCTGCTGTTCCTACGTCGTCGTGAGGAATTCGGCTGCGTCAGAGTCCGTCGTGGAGGCGTCACGATCGTCCCACGAGTGTTGCGTTGACCGCTGAAGACCGCCTGACGGTTGCAGACCGCCCGCTCGTTCCCTGGTACTGGTGGACGCACCGCGAGCGGCGACGATTTCTTCAACGACCCGCCAACATTCTCGTCCACCCCGATGACCTCGGTTTGCACGTCGGGGCCGGTAGCACTGACGGGTAGTCGCTCATGCTGGTGTCACATCTGACCTGTGGGGGACCTCCTGCCCTGTCCCGGACTGTCGACCGGGACGAGGATCGAGGTATGGCCAACCTCCAGACCACGACGGACAGCAAGCTCAAAGAAGCGGTCATCGACGAACTCAGCTGGGTCCCCGATGTCGACAGTACCGAGATCGCTGTCGCAGTCACGGGCGGGATCGTGACGCTCCTCGGTCAGGTGGGCAGCTACTCCGAGAAGGTACGGGCGGCGAAAGCGGCGATGCGGGTTCACGGTGTCCGCGCCGTCGCCCAGGAGATCACGGTGCGCAGCCCCTGGATGATCACCGATGCGGAGGTGGCCGCGGCAGCGGAGACTGCGCTGGAGGCCTCCATCAACGTCCCGGAGTCGGTGCGTGTGGTCGTCGACAACCGGGTGATCACCCTCAGCGGCGAGACGGGCTGGCAGTTCCAGCGGATGGCTGCCGAGCACGCCGTAGAGCACCTGCGGGGCGTGCAGAGGGTGCGGAACACGATCACCCTCACGGCCGTTCCCGCCCCCGTCGACATGGCCGACCGCATCCACGCCGCCTTCGTGCGCTCGGCAGAACTCGACAGCAAAGCGATCAACCTCTCCACCACCGAAGGCGGGACAGTGACGATGCGAGGATTCGTGCGCTCGGCTTCCGAACGCCGAGCTGCGACGCACGCGTGCTGGGCTTCCCCCGGGGTGACTGCGGTGCACGACGAACTGGTCGACAACTTCTGATGCGCGAGCGGGTGGCCGCTCGATGTCTGCCCCCTTCCCGTCTCAGCCTCGACACAACGGTCGTGGACGGCACCTTCCCAGGTGCGGAAGCACCCTCCCCGCCCCGAAGTTCTCTGGTGCTCGTGCACTCGAGGGCAACCGTACGTTCCGCACGAGGCCTGGTGGACGATCCGATCAGGTCACTCAGCCAAGCGTGGCGGATGCCGCGCGCCGAAGGCGCCCGGGAAGCTCACTCGGAGAGCCCGAGCACGAGACCTCCGGCGCGCGTGGCAGGACCGCCCGATGCGGACGACGTCAGCGTGCAGTTCCATGACCAGGCAGGAGCGGACTCTCGGGGCACCACCTCCTCACGGCAGGGGCAGCCTTGCGAAGGATCCTGACCTCTCCTTCCAGGTCGCGGATCTGCGTCGTCGCTCTGACCAGCTCGGAGCTTCCGCGGCGGCTCGCGCGCCATCGACCTGGCTGCGGTCGTCGAGATCTTGTCCGCCTCAGCGGTAGAGCAGCATGTCTCGGCGACGCCGAGGGATCCGGCGACATCGCTGACGGTGCGGCCGGCGGTGAGCAACGCCAGTGCTCGGTGACGGAAGCCGGCGGGTACGCCCTGGCCACGGGCGATCCTCTCGGGTGTCCGAGCGGTCACCGTCTCCCGATCCGCGAGTCCGGAGAAGCAGGTCGTGATCACCCTGCCCGGGAAACCGGGTCAAACTCCCTACAGCGTTCACGTTCGATCGTGTCAATGCGGGTCCGGGCACAGGAAGCAGAACCGCCCGGGCACGACGGGGATTCGTCCTGCGGCGATCGCGGATGCTCGAGGAGATCAGCTTCAGGCCACCAGGGCGGCGCCGAACGGGGAACGGGACTCCAGGGGGACGATCATGACAGGCAGCTCGGCGGCGTCCAGGACGGCGTCGATGGTGTCGCCGAATGGGTCGGAACCGCTCTCGGCCACACCGCGCCCACCGAGCACCACGATGTCAGCGTCCGCTGCCGCCGCGAGGACGTCGGTGGACGGGCTCGTCCCGCGAAAGGACCCGGAGCGGATGTGCAGATCCGGGTTGCGGTCCTGGATGCGCTGCACGACCTCGGTCAGGCGCCGCACCGGTTCCCCTGCCTCGGGGAGCGCAGACGCCGGCGGGTCCGCGTCCGACCTCGCCGGCCCGACGCCAGGAGGACAGTGGACGACCGTCAGCGTGGCGTCCGTGCCCCGCGCGAGTCCCACCGCAGCTTGGAGGACGGCAGTCGAGCGGTTCGAGCCGTCGTCGCAGACGACAACGCCGTAGCCTCCCCCGCGAGCGTGGCCCGCGACGCTTGCCGCCCAGCCACGAGGGACGACCACCACCGGGCACGACGCGGCCCGGGCGATGAGAGTTCCCACCGGCACGCCACCGGGTCGCAGCGTCCGCCCGCCCTGGCGCGCACCCACGACCAGGACGTCGGCGGTGCGGGTCGCGCTGGTCAGCGTCTCCTGCAGGGACTGCCAGGACAGCTGGTGGCGGATCACCAACGTGGGGCCGACGCTCTGCGCCACCTGCTGTGCCTGCTCGAGAACCCTCTGATCGGCGAGCGTCCACGGATCGGGCGAACCGTTGCGCTCCACGGCGTGGACGAGGTGCAGTTCCGAGGCCGTCCGGTCGGCGAGGGTCGCACCCCACCGTACGGCCTCATCGGCGTCACCTCGACGGTCGACACCTACGGCGATGACTCGCATGAACAGCCCACTTCCCGTCGTGACGGTGTCGACCGGCACCGGGACCCGGGCTGACCGCTGCCGTCATGCAGGAGCCTCGCGGTGGCGAGCCTCATCCTGACTGTGCCGCCGTGAACACCGCGCCGCCAGGGTCGCAAGTCCTCACTCCTCATCGACACTTCTGTTCGACGAAGTCAGCACCGGCCGCGCCGGCTGCGAAGTTCTCGGAATGGACCGAACCCGCTGGACCGCTGGAGACCAGGCCCTGTCCGGAGGGGTCCAGCTCGATCCTCCCCTTCGAGCGTTCGGGCCAGCTCCTCAGCACGGCTGCACAGGGAAGGGAACCGGTCCAACCATCATCGGCGTCGAGAGCAGGATGAAGACTTCCATCATCGAGAACCAGGGCTCGGCGATAGGGGAATCGGGCGTCTCCGGGGTGAGGAGACCGACCGTGAGCGGGACGCCGTACCCGATGCTCAGGACGATCACCCCGACGGCGGCGGGGAACGCGAAACGTCGGGTTCCGGCGGTTTCTCGAGACGACTCCTCCCCGGCGCGGGCCCACACCGGCACCGCCCCCGTCGTCACGATCCCGTCGTCACGATCCCGGGGAGGGCGCTGCACGCCTTCCCACACCGTTCGCCACCGCTTCCGCAGCCAGTCGTCGTCCCCACTCCCGGGCACGCGGGACCTCACCGACGCAGGTCGTGTTCGCCTTCGTCACCCGGAAGCTCTCCGGGCAGGCCAGCCGACTGCTCCCCCGACGACGGGCGGCGCGATCGAGCTGCACGGCGGCGTTGCCGCTGAGGAGGACCGGTCCGTCGGCGCGGGAGGCGAAGGCGGCGAAGTGGGGGCTGAGCACCGTGGTCGGGTCAGCGATCCAGTCGCGCATCCCCCGTCCGGGCGCGCCGGGCTCGAGCGCGAGGTTCCGCTCGGGTTGCAGGGCCCAGCTCCTGGCCTGAGCCCTGGTGGCCACCCTGCTCATCCCGTGGACGTGGGTCGGGCCCCCGATGACCATGAGCTCGTTGCCCTCGCACCAGCCCGGGGAGACGTCGTTGACGTTGCGGACCGTGACCTGATGATCCGCTCCAAGACCCTCCGCGATGGCGTCGGCGATCTGTCGGGTGTTGCCGAACATCGATTCGTAGATCACGACGGCGCTCACGGGTTCTCCTCCGGTTGCAGCCAGCCTGGTGGGACGGGACCGAGGGAGGTAGGGGAGTTGGTCCCCTGTCGGGGTCCTTGTCCGGTCCGGGGAGACCCGGGTCGGTGATGACGTCGCGGACACGCCGAACGGTGAGCGGGAACCCCGGGTCCACGATCGCTGTCGCAGCGGGCCGACGTGCGTGATCCCTACCGATGCCCACGCCCGCACCAGCAGAATCATCGGGTATCCGCCGCTGTGTCCGCCGGGGGGCCGTCGATCCCGATCCGGGATGCGCCCGGCCGGGTGGAGATCGCCGATCTCGCACTCGAGGGGCCTTTCTCCCCTACGTCGCAGACCGCCCGATGGGGAGGATCGGTCGAGTGACGAGCACATCGAACCGCGGCACCGGAAACTCGGGGCAGCTGTACCCGCGTCTCCCGACCGGGGGTGACCGCTACCACCTCGACTGCGGCGACCTGGGACGACGCATCACCGCCCGCAGAACCGCGCTCGGCCTCGAACGGTCCGACCTCGCACGTCGGGCCGGCATCTCCCTGCCCTACTTGGAATACCTGGAGAACGCCCCGTCCCATCCCCCGCTCTCCACCCTGCGGGTCCTGGCCCGGATCCTGCACACCACCGATGTGGACCTCCTCGGCGGCACCCAGGGCCGGCCACCGGGTCGAGGGACTCCTTCGCCCGGCTCGCAGCTCGCCCTCCTGCCGGAGGAGGAGTGCTGGCAGCTGATCTCCGATCACGGCGTGGGACGGATCGCTTACCCCCTCCACGGGGACGTCCTGGTCGTTCCGATCAACTACGCCGTCGACCACGGCACCCTGTGGATCCGGACCTCGCCGGACTCGCAACTGGCCGCGCGCACGGATCCCGAGGGCCGGGTGACCGTGGAGGTCGACCGCCTCGACGACGTCACGAGCGGCGGCTGGAGCGTGCTGCTGCACGGGGACGCGCGGCACGCGGAATCCGGCACCAGCACGACCCCGGAACCGGTCGCTGTGCACCCCTGGGTGCAGCAGGACCGCTCCCTCCTGCTGACCGTCCGCGTCCGCGCGATCAGCGGGCGGAGGATCACCTGGTGAAGCGGCTCTCGTCCGGGGCCACGCCACCGTGTGGTTCCTCCTCGGCGACCGGATCGAACTCCCCGCCCGCCGTTCTCTCGACCGCACCCGGAGACGGCCGCGGAGCACCGTCCGCGAGCTCAGCTCGTGCGGTCGACGGACAGCGTCTGCGGTCGTGTCGTCCGCCCTGGCAGCACGTGCGTCCGAGATCTCGGCGTTGCGACGCGGATCCGGCAGCACGTGGCGAGGAGACGCCGTGAGCGATGGCCGGATCGACGACCGGGCGGTGGTGGTGGGGTACGACGGCTCCCCCGACAGCACCGCGGCCCTGTTCCTGGCTGCGGCCGATGCCGGGACCACCGGGTCGGCGTTGTGGGTGTCCGTCGTCGGGGACGACCGCGTGCAGTCGCCACCCCCGCGGGCTTACGAGCGGATCGGCGCGACCTCGGCCGCCGAAATGCTCGACCTCGCGCGGGCCTTGGTGCTCTCCCGTCACCCGACCCTCGAGGTGCACCACCGCACGGCCCGGGGTCCCGTCGCCGCCGCTCTCCTCGCGGTCGCCGCCGACGCCCGGTTGCTGGCGGTCGGGGCCCAGGGAGCGGGGCACGAGTTCGCCCCCGCCTGGGGCAAGGTCACCGGTCGGGTGACGGGGCAGGCCGCCTGCCCGGTCCTGGTCGCGCACGCTGGGAACGACCTCCTGAGCGCCACCGGACGCGACGCCCCGAGGATTCTCGTCACCCTGACGGGCGAAGCGCTCGACGACACCGTCCTGCACGAGGGTCTCGAACTCGCCCAGCGGTTCCGCGGAGCCGTCCGCGTCCTCACCCTTCCCGCCGATCGGGGCCGGGCGTCGTGGTGCCGGCTGGAGACCCTGCACCGGGACAGCCATCTCCTCGACTGTCGGTTCTACGACGACCACATCGAGGCGCTGAGGCGCGCGGTGGCCCGTGCTGACCTGGTCGTGGCGCGGGTCGAGGGTCTCGAGGCCGTCGACGGGCTCCTCCTCGGTGCAAGGTCGCAGGCCCTGCTGGCCCGGCTGGGTCGTCCCGTGCTCGCCGTTCCCCCGTCGCTCGACCTGCGCAGCCGGCTCGTCACCGGTGCCCGCTGAGGTTGGACGTCGCCCTCCCGACGTTGCCGAACCCCGGTCCTGGAACGGGTGCCGAGTTCCGCTGCCGGCCAGGTTGCGAGCCGTGCACTGCTGGTTCCCACCACCCTGGAGGTACTCCGTGAGTGTTCGAGAACATCGAGTCGCCGTCACACGACGTGTCGGCGGTCGTTCGGACCGGTTGCCTTCTGCGCTGCTGCTCGTCGCCGTCGGCGGGATCGCCCTGGGTGCTCTTCTGTCCTGAACGGGCCCGCCAGGAGGCGGCCGGGCTCTGTTCGTGGCGATCGGGCGCAGCGCGGTCACCCCCACCGCGATGCCGGCCAGGAGGGACGGGTCCGGTCGAAGGAGTCCGGTCGACCGTGTCGTGCAGGTCCGCTGCTGTGGAGCACGATCGACGGCGAACCCACGGCGAGGGACAGCTGGACCGTCACACCCACCGACTCCTCCGACGACGCCGTGCCGTCGCACCCGACGACGACATCACCGGTCGCCGCGTCCCAGTCCCGAGGGACGAGGACCACCGGGCACGGCGTCGAGTGGATCAGGTGACCCACCGGATGAGCCCAGTCGTTCCGCCAGGTGTCGCGCCCGCGTGCCCCGAGGACGAGACCGGCTGCTCCGTCCGCTGCTTCGGCCAAGGTCGCCCACGGCGAGGACCTGGAGAGGTGGCAGTGCACCTCGAGATCGGGGGCTCGGGAGGCCACGACGGCCTGCGCCGCCGCCAGGACCCCCCAGTCGGTGTGCGCGAACGGACCTGACGAACCCCCTCTGTCGATGGTGTGGACGATCTGCAGGGCCGCCCCGGTGGTCGTCGCCGCGGAGACGGCCCACCGCAGGGCGCCGTCGGCGTCTCCGCGTCGGTCCACACCGACGACGACCTGGTGCGTCGACGGATGCTGTCCCATCAGTGGACCCTCGCGACCGACCGGTGGCCCTGGTGGTCCGCATCCGGGGGCAGCAGGCCCCTCTCGATCTTCGTTCCGGCCGCGCCGGACAGGACGGCACCCGCGTCGGTGAGCGCACCGATGGACGCCGGACGACCGGTGGCCTGGACGAAGCGCCGGCACGCTTCGACCTTGGGCCCCATGGAACCCGCCGGTAGGCGCAGCGCCACGACCTCGCTCACATCGAGACGGTCGATCGGTTCGGCGGTCGGGGTGCCGTAGTCGCGCTGGACGGCGGCGACGTCGGTCAGCAGCAGCAGCCGGTCGGCGTTCACCGCCAGGGCCAGGAAGGCGGCGACGTAGTCCTTGTCGACCACCGCCTCCACACCTCGCACCTGACCGTCGGTTCCACGGACGACGGGAGCGCCTCCGCCGCCGGCGCAGATCGTCACGGCGCCACCGGTCAGCAAGCCGGAGATGGTGTCGATCTCGACGATCCCCTGGGGTTCCGGTGAAGCGACCACGCGTCGCCAGACGACCCCGTCCTGCGCGATGTCAAACCCCCTCCTCGCTGCCATCTCGCGTGCAAGGGCCTCGGGGTGGCCGGCACCGATGAACTTTGTCGGACGGGAGAACCCCGGGTCCCCCGGGTTCACGACAGTTTGGGTGACGAGGGCGACGACCGGTTTGACCACCCCCGCGTTCGCGAGGGCCTGCACGAACCAGTATCCGATCATCCCCTGGGTCTGCGCCACGAGAGCGTCCAGCGGGTAGGGCCCGCTGAGCGAGGTGTCTTCCTCGCTCTCCAGGGCCAGGAGACCGACCTGGGGACCGTTCCCGTGGCACAGCAGCACCTCGTGCTCGTGGCACAGCGGAGCCAGCGCCGCTGCGGCGGCCAGCACGTGGGCCTCCTGGACCGCAGCGTCCGGTCGCTCACCGCGACGTAGGAGAGCGTTGCCGCCGACGGCGACCACGAGACGCACCTCACTGACCCAGTGCGTCGACGAGGAGCGCCTTGATGGTGTGCAGCCGGTTCTCGGCCTGGTCGAAGACGATGGAACTCGACGATTCGAAGACCTCGTCGCTGACCTCTGCCCCTTCCAGTCCGAACCGTTGCTGGACCCTGCGTCCCAGCTCGGTGCGGGTGTCGTGCACGGAGGGCAGGCAGTGCATGAAGCGGGTGTCTGCTCGTCCGGTCGCGCGGAGGAGGTCGGCCGTGACCCGGTACGGGGTCAGGAGCGGGACACGTTCGTCCCAGGACTCCTGCGGCTCGCCCATGCTCACCCAGACGTCGGTGTGGACGAAGGCGGCGCCCTCCACGGCGGCGGTGACGTCCTCGGTCAGCAGGATCCTCGCCCCGCTCACCTCGGCCAGTCGGTGTGCGGTCTGCACCACCTCCGGCGCCGGCCAGAGCGCCTTCGGCCCGGCGAGGCGCACGTCCATGCCGAGGAGGGCCCCGGTCACCAGCAGCGACCGGGCCACGTTGTTGTGCACGTCACCGACGAAGCAGAAGCTGATGTCCTGGAGCGGACCTGGGTGGAACTCCCGCATGGTCATGACGTCGGCGAGGGCCTGGGTCGGGTGCCACTGATCGGTGAGACCGTTCCAGACCGGTACCCCGGCGTGGTCCGCCAGTTCCTCCACGGTCTCCTGCGCGAAGCCGCGGAACTCGATGCCGTCGAACATCCGGCCCAGGACCCGTGCGGTGTCCCGGATGGACTCCTCACGACCGATGTGCGATCCCTCCGGTCCCAGGTACGTCACACTCGCACCCTGGTCGTGGGCGGCGACCTCGAAGGCGCAGCGGGTGCGGGTCGAGCTCTTCTCGAAGACGAGAGCGATGTCCTTCCCCTGCAGGAGCGGCACCTCGACGCCCGCAGACTTCTGCAGTTTGAGCAGCACCGCCGCGTCGAGGAGCCGGAGGAAGCCGGCTTCGTCGAGATCGGTGATCTGCAGGAGGCTGCGCGGGTGACGACCCGTCACCCCGGCAGTGTCTCGGCGGGGGATGACGGATTCGGGGATCGTGCTCGGCCGGTTCACGCCGGGCCCCGCTCGATGGGGCAGGTCATGCACCGGGAGCCGCCACGGCCTCGGCCGAGTTCGCTCCCGGGGATGGTGATGACCTCGATACCGTTGTCCTGCAGCATGTCGGCGGTCACCGTGTTGCGGTCGTAACCGACGACGACACCGGGCGCCAGGGCGAGGAAGTTCGTGGCGTCGTCCCACTGCTCCCGTTCTGCGCTGCGACTGTCCTCATCGGCGACCAGGACGCGGACACGGTCCAGCCCCAGGGCCTCGGCGATGGTCGCGAAGAGGTCGTCGCGGTGCTCGACGTGCAGACCGCCGGTGTCGACCTCGACGATCTCCTCGAGGTCGGTCGGGGTGATGATCCACGTCCGCAGCCCCGCCGGGTCGAGGTAGGGGTACTTCACGAAGGTGTCTACGTCGACCATCGTCAGGACGGTGTCCAGGTGCATCTGCGCGTGGGAGTGGGGCAACCGGACGGCGATGACCGTCGTGGCGCGAGCACTGCGGAAGAGTTCCCGGGCCAGGATCTCCACGCCCATCGGTGTGCTGCGTTCCCCCATCCCGATGAGGACGACACCGCGCCCGAGGACGTGGATGTCGCCTCCCTCGAGCGTCGCGGGCTGGTGGTCGACGTCGTCGCCGCCGTAGTAGGTGGGGAACGAAGCCTGCGCGAAGAGCGGGTGGAACCCGTAGACCGCGCGCGAGTGCAGGGATTCGCGACGGCGAGCGGCCTTGGCCATCGGGTTGATCGAGACCCCCTCGTAGATCCACGCGGAGTTGTCGCGCTGGAAGAGGGTGTTGGGCAGGGGCGGGAGGACGAAGTCCTCCAGGCCCAGGGTCTGCCACCGCAGGCTGCGGGCGTGAAGGGGTGACACGTCGCTGCGGGTGATCCCCCCGATGAGGAACTGCGCCAGGGTGGCGGCGTCGTAGTGCGCGACGAGGTCGCGTAGCGGGCGGACGAGCGTCGGTCCCACGTTCTCCGCGGTGAACGTCCGGCCGAGGACGAACTCGCGTGCGGCCTCCACCTCGAGGGTCTCCGCGAGCAACTGCCCGAACTGGTGGACGACGACCCCGTGCTGGATCAGGACGTCGGAGAACGCGTCGTGTTCCTCCCGCGCCCGGGAGGCCCAGAGGACGTCGTCGAAGAGGAGTTCGCGGCAGTTCGACGGGGTCAGCCGGTCCAGTTCCAGTCCGGGCCGGTGGATGACCGCCTGGCGCAGGCGACCGACCTCGGAGTGGACACCGAGGACACTTCCGGACGCCGGTGACCGGCCCCGGTCGAGGGTGGCGGTGGTAGCAGTGGTGGTGATGGTGGTGCTGGTCATGAGTTCCTCCGGGAGGTGGTGAGGGTTCGTGGCGCGGTGAGCGGGACGTCGGACACGGGGTGGCGCCTCCTGCGCAGGAGCCGGTGGAGTTCGTCCAGACCCCAGACGACGAACGGGAAGGGCAGGATCACCGCGACCTGGTCGAGGCTGAGGAAACGGGTGCCGAAGACGTCCTGCAACCACGGCAGGTAGACGACGGCTGCGGTGAAGGCGATCTCGAAAGCGATCCCCCAAAGCAGCAACGGGTTGCTGCGCAGACCGATCGCGAAGAGCGAGGCGCGGTCGGTGCGGGCGGCGAAGGCGGTGCCGATCTGGCAGGCGACGATGCCGACGAAGGTCGTGGTGGTCGCCTCCAGGTAGGCCTGGTGCAGCGGGGTCCCGACCCCGGTGGCATCGCCGGGGTCCCACCCGGCCCGGTGCAGGACGAGGAAGTAGGCCGCCATGACCAGGACGGCGGACGTGGTCCCCAGCAGCAACCAGGCCCGCAGCAGGAGCGGGCGATCGACCACCCCGCTGGTGCGAGACCGAGGTGGTCGCGTCATGAGTCCCGGTTCGGCCGGTTCGCGCCCGAGGGCCAGGGCGGGGAGGGTTTCCGTGCCCAGGTCGATGGCGAGGATCTGCAGGACGGTCAACGGAAGCGGCACCGCACCACCGGAGAGTGCGAAGACGAGGAAGGGGACGAGTTCCGGGACGGCGTGGGCGAAGATGTAGAGGATGAACTTCCGGACGTTGTCGAAGACCAGGCGTCCCGCCGCGATGGCGGTGACGATCGTCGTGAAGTCGTCGTCGGTGAGGACGAGCGTCGCCGCCTCGCGGGCGACGTCGGTCCCGGAGCGACCCATGGCGACACCGACGTCCGCGTGCCGCAACGCCGGTGCGTCGTTCACCCCGTCCCCCGTCATCGCCACGACCTGGCCCCGCGCCTGCAGCGCCTCGCAGATCCGGAGCTTGGACTCCGGCGAGCTCCGGGCGAAGACGATCTCTGAGTTCGTGTCGAGCACCGCGTCGAGCGCTGCGTCGCCCAGACGATCGACGTCCTCACCGGTGAGGATCCGCGACGCGGCCGTGCCGATCCCCACCTGTCGGGCGATCTCCGCGGCCGTCGGACCGTAGTCACCCGTCACCACGTGGATGCGGACACCGGCCCGGTGGGCCTGCTCCACCGCGCTCGAGACCCCGGGCCGGGGTGGATCCACCATGCCGACGAGTCCGAGCAGCACGAGGCCGGACTCCAGCTCCTCCCGGGGCCGGTCTGCTTCCTCCTCCGAGAGCGGACGGCGGGCGATGGCCAGCACCCGCAGTCCCCGGGAGGCCCAGCGGTCCAGGGTGGCCTGCAGCGCCGAGCGGAGGTCCGCGTCGAAGGCACGGGGCGATCCGTCGGTGTCCAGAGCCTGGCTGCAGCAGGAGAGGACGCTCTCCGGCGCACCCTTGGTGTGCAGGACGAGGCCGTCGGGCCCCTCATCGATCGTCGACATGCGGTGCAGGTGGCTGTCGAAGCGTTGCACCGCACGGCGGGTGCGCTTCCTCGCGTCGCTGTCGACGCCGACCCCGAGGTCGCCCGCCAACGTCAGCAGCGCGAGCTCGGTCGGATCGCCGCTGCCCTGGGGGTGGGCGGTCGTCGGCGCCTCCGCGCTGGTGCAGGCCGCCGCGCTGCGGGCCAACCGCCGCAGGCGTTCCCCGTCGGCACCCCGGTTGGCCTCGGAGAAGTCCGGGGCGAGGAGTTCCGTTCCGGTGAAGGTGACGGCGGTGACCCGCATACGGTTCTCGGTGAGGGTTCCGGTCTTGTCGGTGCAGATGACGGACACCGAACCGAGAGCCTCGATAGCCGAGAGGCGTTTGACCACCGCACCGGAGCGCGCAAGTTCCCGCACCCCCGCCGCGAGGGCGAGGGTGATGGTGGGGAGGAGTCCCTCGGGCACGTTCGCGACGATCAGCCCGATGGAGAAGGTGATCGCCGCCGCCCAGCCCAGGCCCGCCGCGACGCCGACGGGCACGAAGACGATCCCCACGCCGACCGCGACCGCGGCGATCAGCCAGGTGACGCGCCGGACCTGCAGCTCCAACGGGCTCGGAGTGGTCCCACCGCGTCGGCTCAGGACGGCGATGCGGCCGAGTTCGGTGCTGGCTCCGGTGCGGACGACCGTCGCCGTCGCCTCCCCACCGGTGCAGTTCGTGCCGCTGAAGACGAGGTTGCGGGCCTCCAGCAGCGGTCCGGTGACCAGGCCCGGGGACGCGGAGCGAGCGGTGGGGAGCGACTCGCCGTTCAGGGCGGAGAGGTCGACCTGCAGGTCGCCCTCCACGATCCGGGCGTCGGCGCAGATGCGGTCGCCTTCGGTGACGACCAGGAGATCCCCCGGGACGACGTCCGTGGCCGCTACGTCGACCCGGACCCCGTCGCGTTGAACCCTCGCGGTGGCCGGCAGGAAGGCGGCGAGCGCGTCGACGGCCCGTTCCGCCTGGACCTCTTGGACGAAGGCGAAGGCGGCGTTGAGCACCACCACGGCGAGCACGGCGATCGCCAACGTCGGCGTGTGTCCGATCCAGGCCAGCGCGGCCGCCATCAGCAGCAGGACCGCGAGCGGCTGGGTGAACTGCTTCAGGAGTTCCCGCAGGTAGCGGGGTCCGCCGCCCGCCGGTAACGAGTTCGGTCCGTAGCTGATCAGCCGGCGGGTGGCGTCACGGCCGGTCAGGCCGTCCGATCCGGTGCGGAGGTCGCGGAACAGTTCGTCGAGCCCTCGACGTTCGTCCGCCTCCGCCACGCTGCCCGACGGGGCGGGTTCGACGACGTCGATGGGAGTCACGCGTCACTCGCGGTGGTCTCGGCGGTGGTGACCGGTGTCTCGCCGTACTCGTGCCGGCTGACCTTGAGCCAGACGTAGACGGGCACACCGAGCAGGAGGCAGAAGACGCCGTAGTACCCCGCCTGGTACCCGCTGCCGGCGAGGGACCAGAAGGAGAAGACGAGAGCGACGGCCGAGACGGTGACGTCGCGGACCAGTTGCGCCCTCGGCAGTCGTGGGCCGCGACTCAGCAGCCAGTAGACCTGGGCTGCGGCGCTGAAGAGGTAGGGAACCACCGCGGTGAAGACGGACAGCAGCACCAACGTGGTGAAGACCGTGTCGAAGCTCGTGTAGCTGACGACGGTCAGGATCGAGGCGAGCACCGTCGAGGCGATGACGCCGAAGAGCGGGATGCCCCGCCAGGTCCGGGCGAAGGGAGCGGGGAAGAGGTGGTCGGCAGCGGCGGCCCGGGGCATCTCGGCCACCACGAGCGTCCAGCCCACGAGGCAGCCCAGTCCGGAGACGATCGCGGAGAGGGCGACGACCTGGCCGGCCCACTCTCCTCCGAAGATGGCGTTCGCTGCGTCGGTGAACGGGGCCACCGAGGTGCGCAGGGAGGCGTTGGGCACCGTGCCGAAGACCGTGATGGTGCTGAGGACATACACGAAGGCGCAGCCGATCGTGCCGATGACGGTCGCACGGGCCACGTTGCGCCGCGGGTCGCGGACCTTGCCGGCCACGACCGCCGTCGTTTCGATCCCCAGGTAGCTGAAGAGGGCGATGGCTGCGGCAGCGGAGACGGCACCACCGAAGGAGGTGTCGCTGGCGTTGAAGGCCCCGAAGTTCGCAGTCTTGACGAACACCAGCCCGACGGTGGCCATGAACACCAGGGGCACGAACTTCAGGATCGTGGTGACCACCTGGGTCGCCCCCATGGTGCGCAGCCCGGAGATGTTGACCACTGCCGGGATCCACAGGCCGAGGAGCGCGATGACGATCGACCAGATCCGGGTGTGCCCGGTGTTGACGAACACCTCGACGTAGCCCACCAGGGCCACGACGATCGCCGCGTTGCCCGCCCACGCGGTGATCCAGTAGGACCACGCGTTGAGGAAACCTCCGAAGTCACCGAAGGCGTGACGGGCGTAGACGTAGGGCCCGCCGGACCCGGGGATGCGACGGGAGAGGGCACCCAGGGTGAACGCCAGCGCCAGCGCTCCGATCGTGACGATGACGAAGGCGACGAGACTCACCGGACCGTAGGCGGCCAGCGCCGACGGCAGGGCGAAGACGCCGGTGCCGATGACGGATCCCATGACCAGGGCGATGGCCGTGGGAAGGCCGAACGTCGCCCCCCTCCTTCCATCTCCGCCGGAACTCCCCCCACCGGACGGGGCAGCCTCGCCCGCACCGGCCGCGTTCCGGTCTGACGTTCCGATGCTCACCACTGAGCTCCACCGCCCGTGCGCGGCTGTCCCTGCCAGAGTCCGTTCAGTCCGGTTGGGCAACCGGAGATCAGGGGTGTTCGAACACAGTTCATGGCGAGAGCCTGTTCCCCACCGCGGTCGCCCGGCAGGGGCATACGTCCTACGCAGACCCTCCCTGCCCCTCGTCCCACGCCGGGACCAGCGGCAGGGGATCAGCGGCAGGGGACCTTCTCCCCTGCCGGCAGGGCAGTCAAGGGTCAATACTCCAAACCTTCGGGGTACGTAACTCCGTTCAGACTTCAGGGGAGTTACTGGTGGGCCGAGCCGTCGAGATCCGAGGAGAGGATTTCGACGCGTCGGGATCCCCCCGCGCGAGCCGTCGCACAGGAAGCAGGCTGTGGCCTGCGACCGTTCACGCGATGCTGCGCCGATCCCCGCTACTCACCCGTGCTCACGTCGTCGAGGAGGTGACGGGGATGATCCTCGGTCTGAGCGCCGTCGCGGCGAGTCTCGTCCTGATCACGGGTACGCCCGCGGCCATCGACGCTGCAGCTGATGCTGCCACCCTCCGAGAACAGAGCTTGACCATCGTCAGCGCACGTACCGAGGCGGTCGCAGACAACGTCACCCGGGACGAAGCACCCGGATCGGCGCGAGAATCTGCTCGAGGATCTGCTGAGGTCACAGCAGCTCGTCTCAGCTACGGCTGGGGCGGAGTGGAGCTAGACCGCGTCGTCTCTGCCTCCGAGCTGGCCGCCGCACGAGCCGATCGCGCCAGCGCAACGACACCGACGACGAGGGTCTGGATCGAGCGCAGCGACGGTGCCCTCGTGCACGCGCCGCAAGAACCCGAGGCCGCTCGCCTCCAGACGGCGCTTCTACGGGCCGCCGAGGTGGGCGCGGTCGTTCTGGCGACCCTCGCCGCGTCCCGGCTCACGACCTCGGTGGCCATGCGAATAGGCGGGCGCCGGTGGGCCCGGGCCTGGCAACGCTGGGACCACCAAGGCGGCGGCGTCCCGCCCAACGGACGATGAGCGGGGACGAGGCGGTGCTGAGCTCGCGACCGGGCTCCCCCGCGGCGAACGAGAACTCCCTCGCCGCGGGCGACCTGGGACGTCGTGTCCTCCTTCGCCGGTGTGAGTTCGGCCTGCAGCGGTCCGAGCTCGCCCGACGAGCTGGCGGTCGCCTACGCGGCGGCGACCCGACTTCCGGCTCTCACCGCTTCCCCCGCCGGCAATGCGTGCAGACGGTCACCACCACCACCAGCAGCGCCCTCGCCGCACACCCCGCCGCCGAAGCCCAACGACTGACCAAGGACCTCCGACGCGTCCTGACCGGCACCTCACGGTCCTGAGATTCGCGCTGCACCACGCGGTCCCACCCCTTACGGCCCAACCCTCCCGACTCGCTAGCAGGCTGCTAGCCGATCAGGGGATGCAGACGACGTCCCGATGACGCCTACCCCGCGGGGATCGTTCACTGAGCCTGGATCCACCGTCCCGTGATGCTGCGGGGGCCAGTACGTGAGGCGGCGGGTGGCTTCTGACCTGCAACGATGGGACTTCTCTACGGTTCCAACGCAGCAGCAAGGAAGACACCCGCCAAATGCAAGTCTCGCACGCCCTCCCCACCACCGCGGCGGCGTCCTCGATCACCTTCGACGACCCAAACCTCATCGCCCACGCCGGCCTGGCCCCGGCCCTGCAACTGGCCCAGACCGCGGGCCTGCACGACCTGCTCGGCCAGCACCTCACCCTCGCCGGGCCCGGGTCGGCTAACGCTGCGGCCAAGGCCACCGGCCTGGTCGCCGGGATGTTAGTCGGCGCCGACAGCATCGACGACATGGACGTCCTGCGACACGGCGCGAACACGAAACTGTTCGACGACGTCCGCGCCCCCTCGACCTTGGGGACGTTCCTGCGGACCTTCACTCACGGCCACGTCCGCCAACTCGACGCCGTCGCGGCCCGGTTCCTGACCGGCCTGCAGACCACGACCGCCGCGGTTGGGTCACCGCTACTGGCCGATGCCGACCAGATCCTCTACGTCGATGTCGACGACACCATCCGCCAGACCTACGGCTACGCCAAGCAGGGCGCCGGATACGGCTACTCGAAAGTCAAAGGCCTGAACGCGATGCTGGTGACCGCGACCACCCCGGCCAGCACGCCGGTGATCGTGGGAACCCGCTTGCGAAAGGGATCGGTCGCCAGCGCTAAGGGTGCGCCGAAACTACTGGGCGATGCCCTAGCGACCCTCAAACGCACCGGCACCGGCACCGGCACCGGCACCGGTGCTGGTGCTGGTGCTGGTGCGGCTACCGGTGGCGGGTTGGTGATCGTGCGGGCCGATTCGGCCTACTACAACCACGCCGTGATCGCCGCCGCCCGCCGCGGCCGGGCCCGCTTCTCCCTCACCGCTCGCAGCAATCCCGCTGTCCGGCGGGCGATCGCGGGCATCGCCGACGATGCCTGGACGCCGATCAAGTACACCGACGCGGTCTGGGATGAAGACGACCGGCGCTGGGTTTCTGATGCCGAGGTCGCCGAGACGACCTACACCGCGTTCACCGGCCGCAGGAAGGCTGAGCACGTGAGGGCGCGGTTGATCGTCCGCCGCGTCAAACGGTTGAACCCCGCCGCTCTCGGTCGGGGGCAGGGTGAGTTGTTCGAGACCTATCGCTATCACGCGGTGTTCACCGACTCCCCGCTGCCGATGCTGGTCGCGGAGAAAGATCACCGCGCGCACGCGGTGATCGAGTCGGTGATCGCCGAGGCCAAGGACGGGCCGTTGGCGCATCTGCCGTCGGGGAAGTTCCAGGCCAACGCTGCCTGGTTGGTGTTGGCCGCGATCACGCACAACCTGACCCGAGCCATTGCCGCGTTGGCGGGGACGACCCACCGTCGCGAACGTGCTGGGACGATCCGGGGCAAGCTGATCAGCTTGCCTGCGCGGGTCGCGTTCTCGGCTCGTCGGCTGCGGTTGCACGCCCCGTCCGGCTGGCCCTGGCAGTCCGGCTTGGAGAACGTGTTGGCCGCCATCGTTGAAATCGACCGGCATCAGCCGGTCGTGACCCGCCGGATCTGAGCACTGCCCGACGCCCACCGCCCGAGAGGGCACGACCAGGAATCGCCGTGGAAGAGCCAACACCCGGTCGGCAGCTATCTGATGCCCTGCTCGTGGTGACCTGCCTTCGGCAGGTCACCACGAGCTCATCGGTCATTCGGTGGTGGATCCAGGCTGAGCGCGACTGGAGAGGCTCGCGACCTGCCCGACGCGACCAGGACTGACACCGGAGGCGGCAGCGACGTCACGCACCGACATGCCCCGCGCAACCAGGGTCCGGATCGTTGCGTGCTGCGCAGCGACCAGTTGGCTCTCCCTCTCGCGCAGTTCCGCGAGCGCTGCGGCGGTGCGAGCAGCCTCGTCGAGGACGTCGTCCTCTTCGAAGCGCCATACCAAGTCCAGGTCTGCACCGGCTGCGTCGTCGAGGTCGTCGCCCAGGACGACGACGTCGCGGACGTACTCATCGAGCTTGCGCAGGTGCCGCGCGTCGGTGGTGCCGAGCTTGCGGCGTCCCTTGTAGGCGGTGGCCACGAACGACGTCACCCCCGAGGTCGGGTCGGCCTCACGGCGGACCTTGATCGTGTACGTGCTCACTTCCACCACCCCTGTCCCAGCACCGTCTCCAGGTCCTTCCCGATCGAGTTCAGCGTTCCGGTCGCGATCTCCGAGCGGTGCGCCGCGATGATCGTTCGGGTCGAGCGACCGTCCTTGCTCACCTCGTAGAGCCGGTGCGATCCCTTCGTGCGGATCACCTCGACCTCCCCGCCGGCCTTCCGGATCAGCTTCAGCAACTCATCCGGCCTCATGAGGGTAAGTCAAGCCGCTAGACACTCCAAGTGTCTAGGGGCTAGACGTGCTTCGCGAGCGGGTGGTGCGCACCGTCCCGGCGCCTCACGGCGCTGGAAATCCGTTTCCAGGGTCGCGGGGTCGAGACAGCACCCGACCGAGCACCACCTGCGCACGACCAACCTAAAGGCGAGAGCTCACCATGAGCACCCCGCACCTGCTGATCGCCGCCGCCGTGACCCTCCTCCTCATGGCGGGCGGGGTCATCACCGCCGCCTACTTACTCCGCGACCCCACCCCCGCCAGTACCCCGACGCCGGGCCTGCCGCTGCTGCTCGCGCTCCTACGCGTCGTCGCCGTCCTGGCGCTGCCCGTCATCGGCGGTGCACTGTTCCTGCTCGCCTTGGGCGTCGTGGACGGCAGCGTCACCGCCACCGACGCCGTGAGCGCCTTGGACACCCTGATGCGGGCCGTGAGCGACCTCCTGCGAGCCGCTGTAGAGCACACCGACCCGACCACCACCCCGTGACCACCACCGCGGGAGAGGGGCACTCAGACGCGCGTCCCACGGCCGCGGGCGGCACGACACCGCCCGCGTCCGGAACGCCCGGCCCCAGCCCGGCGCCGGTGGGGTTGACACCCGTGAACAGGGGTTGACTCAACCCCTTGACGTCGCCCCACCCACCTACTGTCCGGCGGCGTCCCCGGCCTCGTCCTACGCGCCGTCCGCGGCCTGCTGTGGGGCCTTCTCGTGGGCCTGGACCTCGTGCCACGGAGTCGTGCGCGGCCCGAACATCCCGAACACCGTCACCGTCTTCACGTTCGCCCGCACCACCGGGTACCAGACGTCGCGCACCCGCACCCGATCCCCCGCGGCCACGTTGTGCCGGCCAAAGTCAGTAGCCGTCCCCTCCGCGACCTGGCGGGCGCGCACGGCCTGCCAGTGCGCCAGGTCGGCGCGGTGCGCCGCCAACCGCTCCTCGACCCTGACCGCCTGGGCGGCCATGTTCAGCCCGTAACGCACCCGCGCCTCCTGCGCGCTCTCCCCGACCCGAGGACGACCCGGCTGCACCTGCCCCGCGTCCGGGTCTGGGTCCGGACCACCTGCCGCGCTCAGAGCCGCCGCAGCGGCCTCCCCGGCAGCGACCGCGCGGACGCAGTGCGCCAACGCCTTCTCCTCACCTCGCACCCTCACGCTCAACCGCTCCACCCGGTTCGCCACCGTCACCGGGTTGTTCCGCGCATCGGTGGCCGCCGCCGCGATCCGCGCCGCCCGCCTCGCCTCCTCGGCGGCGTCGGTGTGCTCCACGCTGGCATCCATGTGCGCGCCCATCCGGGCAGCATCCCGCCGGGCCCGGCCCTCACTGTGATGCCCCACCAGAATCGGCTGACCCAGGGGAATCCCGTCCGCGATGCCGCGTGCTGCGGCGTAGCGATCGGCCGCGACCTGCTCGTGTCGCTGGGCGCGCTCGTCGAGGCGGTCCGCGCGCGCCGCCGAGTCCTGCACCCGGCGAGCCTAAACGGCCTCCCGGTCCCCGGGGGTCGCGTCGATCGACACCGCCACGGTGAACCCGGCCGCCTACACTGGATGGCAGGGCCGTTCGGCTAGTGAGCAGATCGTGAGCAGGGGTGGTGATGGGCATGGTGCACAAGGTGAGGGGCAAGACCCGCGGTGTGATCATCGTCCGGAACGGCGCTGTGGGCTCCGCCAAGGGTGTCATCACCTTGGTTGGGGTGAAGCCCTCCAAGCTGATCAGCGTCCGTGCCCACGACAAGCGTGTCCACCGCGCGCAGTCCGCCCTCACGCAGGCTCGGGCCAAGGACGAGGCGTTGCGTGCCGCCTACGCCGCAGGACCGGGCCGACGCCCCACCGCCGCCGAACGCGATCGGGCCAAGGCCCGTCTTATGGCCTTCCTCACCGACGACGCGGCTCAGGCCACGACGTCGGCTGCTGCGGCCCCAAGCGCCACGCAGGGGTGAGCGGGCCGCTGGCCTGGTCTACCGCCCCGTCCGGACGACCTCCTGGTGATGGAGCGCCCCACGACGGGGAAAATCAGGACCCGCTGCGGTGGGAGCTGCTGACCTCTGCCACCGCCGGTGCGCACACCGGTGCGCTGACGCGGTTCCGCTGCACTCGCCCTGGAGCTCTGGAATACGCCCGGCAAGTCGAACGCTTCATCCGTCTCACCCCGGTCAAAGACGGTGACGGCCTGCTCCTGGCGTACTTCGGTCCCGAACTGGCCGCGGTTGCCTGGTGGACCACCGGTGAAGACTGCTACACCAAGTTGCTCGCCTACGGCGTGCACCCGGCCTACCGCAACCGTCGGCGCACTGCTCACGAACTGCTGAGCCGGGTCATCGGCCACCGCCGCCAAGTGGCCGAGAACGCCCGCCCCCAGTGCCCCGGCTTCCTCATCCACGGCCTCGTACACCCCAATAACGCGTCGAGCTTCGCAGCCCTGGAGGCAGCGCAGTTCAGGCGCGCTGAGGACCCCGAAAACTCCGAGTTCATCGAGATGCAGTACAACGCCCAGTTGTAGGAGCCGCCGAGAACGCTACCGGTGAAGGTTAGGACGGGAAGTCCCACAGGTTGTCGCGGTTGCAGTTCCACGCCTACCACTCCACCAGCGGACGCTCCACCTGGGCGAGCACCGATCAGTCCTGCAGCGCCTTCTGCATCTGCACCTGCATTACGTCCTCGTTCAGCGGGAACGCCCCGAACAGCGCATCGCAGCTCGGTGCCCCCTTCCCGTTCCGTACGCCCACTCATCCGGTGATCAGCACCTGCCGCTTCCCCATCGCCAACGACGTGGAGGAGGTATCGCTTAGGGTCGTCGAGTCCGTCGCCGCCCGTCCACGTCACCGCGTAGTTCGCGGTCCTCCTCACCGTGTACGCCTTCCCGGCTGGTGCACCGACGTCTTCTCATACCGGTGCCCGCACGTCGGAGAGTCCCGATCCCCGTACGACTCCTGGTGGGCCTCGCCCCGGCGACGTGCACGCCAGCGTCGTCCCATCACTCCTGTCGTAGTCGATACGAGTCAACTGTGCCGTTGCCGTCACGCTCACCCCGCCCAGCGTGGCCGTCGCCGTGATCGGCTCCCACTGCTGCGCCGGGGTCCACAACCACACCGGCAAGCCGATGAGCCCGAACGCCCCCGACGCCAGCTTCGGCACCATCTGCGTGGCCGGTGGCTCGATCGACAACCGCGCCACCGCCAGCGCCGCGACCTCGGCCGGGTTGATCGCGTTCGGCGCCGCTCCCAGCACGGCCGGTACCCACGGCAAGCCCGTGAAGAAGTCCGTCCCATCCTCAGCGATCAAGCACGTGTACCTCGGCACCGTCGAGCACTCCCGCCGACTCACCGACTGCCCGAGGGATCGTGGGGCACCTTCGGCACCTGACGACCCAACACCGACTGCGTCTTCGACCCACCACCGCCACCACCCGATAGCCCACCCGACGGCGGCTTCTCCACCTGGACCGCGCGTTGTGTCGGAGGTCCGCGTCACACTCACTGCTGTGAGTGATGACGCCTCGGATCGGCCGGTGCCGGCAGCCTCCGACCTGTCCGCACCGGTGCAGGACGGCCTTGACGGGGACGTCGGTGTCCAGTCGAGCAGCCTTTGGCTGCAGCACGCTGAGCAGCCTCCGGCGTGTCCAGCGTGGGCCTACGACCTCATGGAGCTGCTGCAGCGTCACCGCAGCTACCGCTCCCCCGGCGCCTTGCCTCTTCACCTGCTGCTGGCTGAGCTAGACGGCTGGCTCTTGCTGGATCGCGCCAAGCCCTGGTCCGAGAAGGGGACTCATAAGCAACTCCAGGCCGAGGTTCACGCTACCCGCCTGAACCTGGGGCCGGCCGTAGCTGCCGCCCTGGGGTCTGACCTCGACACGTACTTCCACCGCGTCCCTCTACTACTGGCGCAGGATGCCCCTGACCGTGAAGAACGTGACCAGCTTGCGGAGCTGGGTCAGCATCTAGGAGTTCGGCTCGCCTCTGCGTTACTGGTCCGTGCTGCCTGGCAAGACCTCTTACGAGCCGCCGCCGCCCCCCAGCTTCAACCCGAGTCAGTCCACTCGGCCTTGACGGCCCTGCACGGACAGCTCACCAACGCCGGTCACGACGCCGACCGGCGACTTGCCACTGCCGCGGGTATCCTAGGCGGCACCACTTTCGCTCTTGATCAGGCCTTCGACACGCTGGGGTTGAAGCAGCCACGCCCAAAGTTTCGCCGTCACTCCTGGTTCGACTTGACGTGGCCCATGCGAGAAGAACTTGCCGCCCGCTGGCTCACCCACCCCGCCCCCCACGGACAGTGCGTAGTGTGGTTGGCGTACCGCGGCCAGCTTCACACGCCCATGCTGACCTCCTCTGCGAGCGCCGCGTTCTACCCCCTGCGCTGGGTCCTCGACAATGGACCGGCACTCGCAGCACAGACCACGACGACGCCAATCGTCAGGGAAACTTCGGGACGAAGCGACCAAAACGACATGCCGGTGCAGACAGCACACCTCACCGAACTTGACCAGTACGAAGACCTCGACGAGATCATCCCCTCCCCGGACACGCCGGCCTGCCTGGTCCGCGTCAGTCTCGGGACCCACTCCGTGGAGCAAGCGCTGACAGAAGGTCGCCAACGCGCCGACGACATCATTGCCGTCGCCGCCAGCGACGCCGACGTCCACGCATGGAAACCCCTAGGCTGGGAGCGACTACTCGTCGATGGCCATCGCTACTGGGCCCACCACTACGTACCACGAGACCAATTGCGAGAACGGCTCGACCTGGAAGGCGTTGCACCCCTACGGCTCCAGCATGCACTGACTGAAGATGCGTCCCGGTTCGGCGATACGTTAGCCGGTCATCGCCTCCCGCTGGAGCTACGCGAAGTACGGCGCTCGATGGACGAAGCGCGTCACGGCCGGCCTGCCACCGCCATCGTTGCCTACGGACGTGTCCTGGAGTTCGCGGCTGCTGCAGCCGGCGTGGGCGGCTACGCAAACTTGGAAGACGACCTCAAGCCCTCTTGGCAAAATAGCCAGTGGAACGCAGCACTTCTGAATGCCCTCAGCTACTGCCTGCATGACCGGTACTCGCGGGCACATGTTGACCCCCAGGTCGCTGCGGCCATCCGCACCTCGACCGAGACCAATGAAACTTACGACCTTAAGGCTGCCTGGACATATCGTCAGCAACTGTTGCAGGCAACTTCCAAGGACTCAAGATTCCGCCAGCTTGAGAAACTTCTGGACTCCATCGGCGACGCAGGCCAACACCTTGACCTACTAGATGCTTTCGGCGCGGAGTACGACGCAATGAAACCTCGACGACGCCGCGTACGCAACGCCCTGACCCACGGCAACCCTGCCCACCCCGACGTCATCGCCAGCGTCGTGCCCCACGCCACCTACCTCGCACAAGCCTCCCAATCTTTCATGCTCAACGCCTACCTCAAGAACACCACCGTCAGCGCGATAGTTTCCGCGAAAATTACCCAGAACCGTCAAGTCATCGACGGACTCAGGAACGGCCACAGCATGATTACCCAGTGGCCGGAGCAGACGTCACATTGAAATGGCCCGATGCGACCACCAGCTCAGCCCAGCCCCGCCAGCGCGACCCCAGCATGACCAGCAGCACCCGAGAGGACGTCCTGGGCCACGTCGGGCACCTCAACGAGATCCAAGCCCTCACCGGAGCAAGCCTGGTTGAAACCGGCGGCCACGGCGCCGCCCTCGCCACCCTGCCCCCAGACCTTCACGCCGAAGTCCCCGCCGCCCACCGCGAGGGCGAAGCCCTCACCGCGGCTCTGGACCGGGCGCGCCGACGCTGGCGCCACCTCGCCACCACCCTGCGCAGCGAAGGACTCACCGCCGCCCAGACCGCCAAGGCCCTGGCACCTTCCGCGCCGCCGTCGACAAGCTCGTCACCCACGCCGCCACCGACACCCCAACCACCGACCCCATGGCGCTCGCGGACGACCAGCAGCTTCCCCTGTTACCTTTTTGATTACCCCGTAAGGGGTGGCAGGCCACCACCGCCGGCATGACTGACTTCCCCTGTGCACTCATGATCTGGGGGTGTTGTCACCGGCGGCGGCGGACGCCGGTGATCGCTCATGGGGACCTGTCTGAATTTCATCGCTGAACGTAGCCGTGGCTGCGACGCGGGTGTCTCGGTCGGCCTGCCGTTGGATCAGGGACGACGAAGCCGAACTACGGGCGGTGTTCACCAAGCTCTAGCGCCACGGCCGGGTCCTCATCGTCATCGACCAACCCGCCTCGATCGGCGCTTTAGCGGTCGCCGTCGCGCGCTCAATGCACATCGACATCGCCTACCTACCCGGCCTGACGATGCGGCGACTCGCCGACCTGCACCCGGGTCAGGCCAAGACCGGCGCCCGCGACGCCTACGTCATTGCCCGTTGATCGACCACGCTGCCTTGTCTCACCCGCGGACGCTGCGACGGGTCAGGACCGATGACGAGACCTTGGCCGACGTGACTGTTCTGGCCGGCTACGTCGACGACCTGAACCAACAGACCACCCGCCTCACCAACCGGCTGCGAGACGCACTACTTCGTACCCATCCGGCTTTGGAACGACTGCTGAGCAGACACATCGACCCGACAATCAGCCGGGCGGGGTCGTCGACCTGCTCACCGCAGCCGGAACCCCCAAAGCGATCGCGACTCTGGGCGAGGACGGCATCGCCGAAGTCCTGCGGCCTCGTTCACCGCGGTTGGCCAAGACGCTACCGGCGAAGATCCTCAGCGTCTTGGCCGAGCAGACGGTCGTCGTCCCCGGCTCCGCAGCGTTCGACCGGATCATCACCGGCGTCGCCGCCCAACTATGCGACGTCCGCCTCGAACGCGACAAGCTCGCCGCAGAGCTCGAGGCTCGCCTGGAGGCCTACCTTCTCGCCGGGGTCCTGACCTTGATGCCTGGCGTCGGGTTCAGGACCGCCATCAAGATCCTCACCATCGTCGGTGACGGCTCCGCGTTCCCGACCGCCGCGCACCTGGCCTCCTACGCCGGGCTGGCACCGGTCACCCGAAGTTCAGGAACTTCGATCAAGGGAGAGAGCCACCCCCAACGCAGGCATCCCGCGTTGAAGAGCGCCCTGTTCTTGTCCGCGTTCGCCGCGTTGAAGGACCCGGACAGTCGGGCCTACTACGACCGCAAACGCGCCCATGGCCGCCGCCACAACGCCGCCTTGATCTGCTTGGCCCGTCGACGCGTCGACGTACTCGTCGCCATGCTCCGCGACAAGACCGGCTACCGGCCCATCCGGCCGCTGTCGCGGCCGGATGGGCCATCGCAGCTTGACGCGGGACATAGGGGCACCCCCACGCGCGAGGCCCGAGGCCCGACGGGGGTCGCGTCACGTATGAGCAACGGAACGTATCGACAGGTCGTCACCCGTGTACCAACTCGTTAGAGGCCGGGCCACAACCCGGTCAACCCCCCTGACACCAACGCCGCCGCTCCGGGCGGCACCACCACCACAACCACACTCACGAACGCAAAGCGCACGGTCGGGCCCCAGCCGGCCATCGACACTTTCGCAAGCACCGACCACAGTCCGGGCTTGTCGCGTCGGCCGTCACTGCCCTCCTCGGTCCGCTGGTTGCGGGGAGTGTTGCTACCGTTGCCCATGGTAACTCCTTGACTGGAGGAATGCTTGTCGTCTCAATCACAGATGAGGGCATTCCTGGGCCGACTGAAGGTCGCTCAGTTTGATGATGCTGAACGTCACCGCATCATGCGCCCCACTTCATCTAAAGCACAACCGCGCGGGCACACTTGCGCCTCGTATCGCGCAAAAAACCTGAGCCAAGGAATCTTAAATCTGCTCATATCGGTTGCAGCACAACCTTTTTAGTGAGGTTCTTGCAGTCAGGTAGGTGGCGGCGCGCACCCGCTTGCCTCTGCCTCAAAACTAAATCGCTGACAATCTCATACCGCCTGAGCGGCCCGTTCAAATTCCTGACAATCAGCAACATTGGACGCCACTTTTCTAATTTCCTGACGAGCCACGTGCTGCTACTGCTTGTGTCTAATTGCCTGACGAGAAGTACAACTGACAACAGTCGTCCAGATCACTGACACATCCCCTCGAAGCTAGGTGTCTGTCGAACATCCTGACGCGTTAGACCGCCAGGAGGCCCGGGTCTAAATTCCTGACACAACATCCGGCGAGCGACCAACGTCTAAGATCCTGACGGAGTCTTGGAGACTCATGGATCGTCTTGGTGATGCTTCATCGGCTCAGCAGGAGGGAGAGGAGCGGCAGGCATGTACGACACAATCGCGCTCCGCCAGTGGGTGGAATGTCTTCTCGGCTGGTACCCGGAGGCGACCGACTGGCGCGACGAGCCCGAAGCACAGAGCTGGATTGCGCAACAAATAGTTGATCAAGCAGTACGCAGCTCCGACAAGGCCCGTGAGCTGGAAGATCTTGTCATCCTGGATGACTTCGTCAAGCGATGTTTGACGCTGATCGTCGTCAATACTCGACGAGCAAACGAGATCGCCATCTACACGTGGCCACACGCGAACACTTGGCGCGACCAGCCTGACGACCGCGATCTCGACCTCACTGAAGTCAGAAAGATTAAAGCTACTTGGAGGTATATTGCTGGCGAGCTTGGAGTTTCAACCCAGACGGTAATTAATCGCTACTCGAAGTACGAAGGTAAACTTTTATGGGAGGAGGATGGTTATCGTTGGCATGTCCCTGAGTTGCCGTCAGTTACCCCAGAATACGCCATCGAACGTGAATTCCTTGATGCTTGGAACTCGTGGGCGTCGTATCTTCCCAAACTAGGTATCCGCACCGCAGCATATGCAGTCGACCATGTAGCAGAGGCCTTGTATTACGCGGTTCTACACCTCAGGAACAAGGACGAAACCTGGGACTCCATCGGCAAGCGGCTAGGAATCTCGCGGCAGCTAGCGCAGTACCGCTACACACGCTGAGGCCCCTGCCTAAGACCTGACCACGTGGGAGGCGCAGGAGCTGCTGGACTGGCTGCACGCCGCGGCCGAAGGACGCCTCGAGCCGACGGACGACCCCGGCTCAGACATGGTGGCGAGCACGCTGATGTTCATCGAGCCCAACCTGGCCTTCAGCGTGGCTACGGTGGAAGGTGAGCACACGCTGCTGCGCGTGCACCTGTCCCTGGAGGCGGTGGTCGGAAGACCCGGATGGACAGTGGAGCTCAGTCGCCGCATCTACGAGTACAGCATCCCGTTGCGGGTCGACCGGGCTCAGCTGCTCACGGCAGCGAAGCAGTGGAGCAGCGACATCGCGCCGTTCCCGCCTCGTTGACGACAGGGGAACCACCGTCGTGGGGCGAAATCGTCGGCTCTGGCTGACACCTCGCGCTTAGCCCGCGCTGCGCGACGTCGCGGCTCGGCCGCTGCCCTGGAGGTTGCAGACCCTCCGAACCTGTCGCCGTCCTCGCGCCGGCAACACCCGTCAGCTCCCCATGGATCCATCTGAAGAAACGCCACACGCCCTCATCACTCGTCCGGCACAGTCAAAGACGTGCCCCGCTGGTTCCTCCTCCTCTCCGCCCTCGCCGGCCTCAACTTCGCCGTCCCGGCCGGTCACGCTGCCCTGACCGGCGACCTGCGCCTGCTGGTGATCGGCGTCATCCTCACCGGGTTCTGCTGGTGGCCCCTCATCACCTGGCTGAGGTACCGCAACGCCACCACCGACTCCGACACCGACATCGACGCTGGCACCGCCACCGCTACCGACGGCACCGCCACCGACGGCACCGCGTCGGAGAACCTCCGAGCACGAGGACAGCGGCGCTGGATCGTGCCCGTACTCCTCCTGCTCCTCGTCGCCGTACTCGGCCTGGTCCACCACCCCTTCGACAGCCCCACCCCCTTGTGGGCGCTGACACTGGCCGCAGTGACAATCTGGCAGCTGCGCAGCGGAGGCGACCAGATCGACTTCACCGACAAAGCCCTCATCGCACGCTTCCGCAACGGCCAGGAAAAGCACTACCCCTGGTCAGACGTATTGGAACTGTCGTGGTCCTCCCCGCACTGGGCCAACACCGGTTCAGGTCCGGTGGCCCGGGTCCGCGGAAGCGCGTACGACACCCCCGGACCGACCAGCCCAGCCCAGCTGGGCGCCGTCCTTCTCGCCGGACACGACAACCGCCTCTGGGGACGCCAGCAGGTCCGCAGGGCTGCGGCCGCCCACGGCATCCCCTTCACCGACGACCTCATCACCGCCATCAACTCCGGGCGACGAAAAGCCCGGCTGCCCGGAGAGGCCTCCTGAACAAGAACCACCAGGACGCTCACCACCTTGCGGTGGACGTCGCGGTCATCCCGCGCCCAAGCCGTACAGGAAGTCGCCATGCAGAAAGTCACTGGCGTTCATCCTCCCCGACCGAGAAACTGAACCGGTGGTGATGACCTCAACAGACGCCGCAACCCTGGCCTCAGAGGTCTTGGACAAAGCCGTCCCCGCGCGCCCCATCAGCAGCGGCGGAGACCACCGCTCCTGGTGGATCGGTAAACACCACGTCCTGCGCTGGACCCCCGACCCCAGCACCAGCCAGCGACTGCAACGCGAGATCGCCCTACGCCGATGGCTACCCCAGCACCTGCACGCTCCGGTACCCACCGCTGTCGCCGACGGAACCTGGCACGGCCACCGGTGGGTGCTGGACGAACGGCTACCCGGTCACGATCTGGACGAAGGCCCCTTCACCGCCCGAACCCACACCGACCTCGTACAGCTGCTGTCCGACCTCGCTCACTGCGCGGTCACCGACGTCACCGCCATGGGAGTGCCGACGCGGTCGCTGCCTGACCTCCCCCAGCTCCTTGAGGCGGGACTGGCCGCTCACCGGGCCCTCGGCATCGAACGCCCCCTCACACCACCGGCCACGACCGACGTCAGCGGCCACGGAGGCAAACACGCGCCGGTCCTGGTACACGCCGACGTCAAGAGCGAGCACCTGCTAGTCGACGCCACCGGCCAGCTCAGCGGTGTTCTGGACTGGTCCGACGCAGCGGTGGGCGAGGTCAGCCTCGACGTCGAAGGGCTGGTCATCACGGTCGGGGCGCAGAAGGCAACCCAGATCGCCCACCAAGCTGACATCCCGGCTACCGCCCTCAAGCGTGGCGTCCTCCTCGCACGCTGTCACACGGCGATGCGATTGGACGCGCTGCTGAACCGGGCAGAGCCGTCAGGTCCCGAACTGCTTCTACGTCGCCAGCACGACCTCGCCTGGAACTGACCAGCAACTTGCAGCGAGACTTCACGGTCATCCCGCGGTGCGCGGGCGGTCGAGCCACCCACAGTCGGACAGGACCAGATGCACCGTGTCCTCCAGCGTCGAGTCCGGGCCGATGACCCGCTCAGCACACCGTGCAGGGGGTCTTGGTCTCGCCACCACGAGCGCATCTCCGCTTCGCCGAACTCCTGGGCGGTCGCACCCTTGGTGACGTGGCGGCGAACCGTCTTTTCGAAAGGAAAGTCGTAGCGATAGCAACAGGTCACGCCCACGTGATCATCGAGGAGTCGGCGCAGCACGTCGCCGTAGATCTCCTCGTGCAGGATGCCCTCGATGACTACGTGCAGCCCGTGGTCGAGGGCGAAGCGCGCTGAGAGGTCGAGGTAGGCCACCGACAGGGCCCCTGGCCGATCAGGAACGTGCAGAATCTGTCGGCGCAGGACGTCGTGCCCGAGGATCGCCACCCCGCGGGGCCGGGCGGCGCGGATAGCTGCGGCCAGCGCAGACTTGCCACTGCCGGAGTTGCCGCGGACGACCACCAGTGGCGTGGCCTCGTTGCCGATTCGAGTCGCTGCCATGACAACGCATCCTTCTGGTGCCCGGGCGTGCGCGGCCACCCCGGCCTCGGCGATGGACGAGTGCACGGTCACCCCGCATTGTGCACGAAATGCCTGTGCTCACATCGACAGCGGTATGCCAGCCTCTACGAACTCCCGCCGTCGGCTGGAGCAGCCAGGAGGGACGCATGGACCTGCAACTGCCAGACCACCTCACCGATGACCACCGACAGCTCATCGTCGATCTCGCCGAGCGAAACCTGGCCGAACACGGTGACGGCCTGCTCGGTCTCGTCCTCTCCGGCTCTGCGGGGCGAGCCGCGGCCACTGAACACTCCGACCTCGACGTGTACGTCGTACTCAGCGACGACGCGGCCAAGCACCGCTCGGCCACCCGCTCCACCACCGTCGACGAACTGCCGCTGTCCTTGACCGAACTCGAACGGGCGCCTGCCTTCGGATCAGGAGGCTGGTGGTTCCGCTGGTCCTTCGCCTGGGTTCCCACGCTGCTGGACCGCACCGGCGGGCGCATCCCCGCCGCTTTGCACCGCCAGGCCACCTTGACCCCTGAGGAAGTCGAGGCGGTCGTGATCGAGCACAGTCGCCTCGACGGCTGGCTCAACTACGCCTACCGGGCGCTGAAGTCCGATCGTGACGGGAACCGGCTGGAATGCCGTCTGGACGGCGCGGAGTCGATGCCGTGGCTGCTCGACCTCATCTTTGCCCTCGCCGGACGGGTGCGGCCGTATCACAAGTACCTGCCGTGGGAGCTGCGTGAACACCCGCTGCCGGACTGGCCCGCAGATGTTCTGCTGCCGCTGCTGCAACGCACCCTCGACGGTGATCCCACCGCACTGCGGGACACCTTCGCCCGCGTCGAAACCGGGTGCGCGGCCTATGACGCAGCCAGAGGCCATGACCGCACGAAGGAGATCATCGATGACTGGGGCGAGGGGCTCCTGCTGTTTCAGTCCTGACCGCCAGCCCGCTGGAGCGACTGGAGTTCACGTCATCCCGCCTTCAGTGAAGGTCGCCGACCGAGGATGAGCATCGCGTCGGCCTGGGCGAACCTGACGGCTGAGTACGACTAGCCCACTGCCGGCGAGGCCTGAGCGGTGGATATCCCACCTCAACCCGTGGGTAAGCGCAGGACACTGCCCAAGCGCACGACACCGGCCCCGTACTGCTCGTCAAGACGACGCTGATCGCCTTCACGAGCCAGCAGAGCCGTGGCGGTGACCTGCCCGGCCAACTGATCCAGCTGGAGGTCGAGCAGCGGCAGCAGCGCCTCGGGCCCGTCGAGAGCATCTCGCACAGAGGTCAGCTCCGCGGCGGAGTGCGCGGCGGCGCTGACGCACAACGCGCCGCCCCAGACCGCCCGCACCGCGGACTCCATCTCAGCGAGGTCCCCGGTGGTCGAGACGTTCAAGACGTAGCGCAACGGGTCGTTCGCGGTTTCACTTCCGGCCCCCAGCTCCTCCGGGGTCACAGTAGGCTGGTCGATCCACAGCAGGCCGTACCCCGAGACGGCCTCGGCCCGCACCGACGCGGCCTGCAGCGCCTCCTCGGTGGTCCGCGCCGGGTCCAGCGGTTGCCACCCGCCCACCGGTTCTGGGCAAGGACTGGTGAAGGACGGCTCCGGTCCCCGCGTTTGATCCTCCAGGTCCGCCGGGCTGGCGGGGCGGGCGGGTGCGGTGAGCCGGATCGCGTCGCCCTGCGGCGTCCCGGTGATGACGAAAGAGCCGTACCGGCTCTGCAGCACAGACTCGTAGGAGCCCGCGGGCAGGGACGCGAAGTCCCAGCCCATCAGGTCCGGACCTCCGCACTGCGGCGGTAGCGACATCGCGATACCGCCCACGCATAGCTGCGGGCCGTGGCTCTCGTCCTGCAGAACAAACCCGGTGGCCTCGAAGGGCCCCGGGTGCTCGTCGGGGACGAGGTCGGGTCGTGCGACGTCGGACGTCCCCGGAGCGGGCCGACCGCTGGGTGATGGATCGCCAGGCGCCGAGGCCTGCTGCCCGCACGCGCTGACAAGGAGAACGGCCACCAGTCCCGTCCAGGCGAGGAGACGCGAGGTCATGATGGTTCGACGTAGCCGGTCCGCGGCCCGTTCCCCACCAACATCATGAGACCGCCCGGTGAGCTGAGACTTCACAGTCATCCGCGGTGTGAGCGCTGTCGCCCCGGGGTTGGCGAAGACCGGATCTGCCGAGTTGCAGATGATTGCTACCCAGCGATCAATCCGCTTCCAGCAGTCCAGGCGCCTCACGATCATGGGGTCATGGCCAGCCTCGACCCCGATGCACCCACCGACAGGGATGGCAGGTGGTCTACCACCAGGGCACACCGGTGACCTGACCTGGACGTTGGGATGAGCCGGAGGCTGGCGAACCAGGACGCTCCGTCATGCGGTTCTGCCCGCGACAACGTGGTGCGGCGCACGGTTATCTCGCAGATGGTGCGGTGCGAGACGTCAGGATGGCGCCGCGAAGCGAGGACACCTGCACCACCTCGAGCTGTGGCGAGACGACGCCACCGCCCTCCAAGGACCCTGGCCCTGGCTGCTGCAGCGCCTCGGCTACTCCCGCACGGATACCTGGGCCACCGGCTGCACCTGGTCCCTGGAGGAGGCGTACGTGGTGCTGGAGTCCGGAACCGACCACGTCCGCGGCCACACCGACCGGCTGCGCAGCGGCATGAACCACCTCGCCCTGTGGGCCGGCAGCAGAGCCGACGTCGACGCCATCACCCGCGAGGCACCCCAACACGGATGGCGGCTGCTGTTCGCTGACCTGCACCCGCACGCCGGCGGGCCCCAGCACTACGCGGCCTTCCTCGAAGACGACGCCGGCTTCGAGGTTGAGCTCGTGGCCGAGGAGCCCGAATCACTGGCCTGACAACTTCACGGTCATCCCGTGGTGCGCGAGAGGCTCACAACATGGAGTACGCCCTGACCAACCCCACCGGGATCCTGGCGCTGCCCACTACTCAGCCCCGCTGCGCAGTCCTGGTCCTGTCCGGCTCCAGCGGCCGCGTCGAAACCGACAGGGTGCGCCTACTCGCCAGCCACGGCGCTGCGGCCCTCTCCCTTCGCTGGTTCGGCGACCAATCCAGCGACACCGCTCAACCACCAGGTATCTGCGAGATCCTGCTGGAGACCTTCACCCCCGCCCTGGAACAACTGGCCGGCTACAGCGACCACCTCGCCGTCATCGGCGCCTCCAAAGGCGCCGAGGCCGCCCTGCTCCTAGCCGCCCACGACGCCCGCATCCGCACCGTCGTCGCCCTCTCGCCCTCCTCAGTGGTCTGGGCCAACGTGGGTCCCGGCCTGGACGGGCGTGAGTTCCCGCCCCGCTCCTCCTGGACCCGCGCCGGCACCCCGTTGCCGTTCGTGCCCTACGATCAGGCCTGGCACGACACCCGGACCCAAGCAGCAACCACCACGCAAGGGGCGGGCCCGCCGCTCTTCCGGACGCTGTACGAGCAGAGCCTGACCACCTTCGCCGACCACGTCCCCGCCGCGACCATCCCCGTCGAATCCATCCGCGGTGAAGTCCTGCTCAGCGCCGGCGGCGATGACCAGGTCTGGCCCTCCGACGTCTTCGCCCGCGACATCCTCACCCGCCGTGACGCCGTCGGTCTGACCACCACCTACGTCACCCTCCCGGCAGCAGGTCACCGCCTACAACTGCCCGGGGAACCCGCCCCGGGCGGTGGCGCCACGATGGCCCGAGGCGGATCCCCCGCAGCCGATCGAGAACTCGGCGAAGCGTTGTGGGCGCGACTCTGCACCGCTCTACGGCTGAGCGGAGGTACGAAACGGCTTACCGGTCATCCCGCGTTGTGCGCGCTATCGCTGACGCCTGGCGACTTCACTCATCTGGCGATGTCCGGATGCAAGCTGAGCACGACGATCACCCGCATATTGACGATGACCGTGCGACCGAAGCGGCCGACACGTAGGCCCGAAATGAGGTGCCGTAGGTACAGCGCATGATCCACGATGCCTCGTGTGATCGCTCGCATTGCCACCCAGCTGCAACGAACCTCAGCGAGCCCAGCGGACGCCGCAGCGCCCTGGATCACCTGCTACCGGCACCTCAACTCGTGAGCCCCGAGAGCCAGCGAGGACGAGCTCTACTGACCCGGCCCTTCACCACCCTGGCCGGCTCGGTAGTCCTCCTCGGTCTGGCCGACTCCATCGTCGGCAGCTACTACGTCCTCTTCCTCAACGACCACGCCCACCTGTCGGCCACCCAGATCGGCGTGCTCTTCTCCCTACCCGCCCTCGGCGGCATCGCCTTCACCCTCTGGAGCGGGCGGCGCTTCGACCGCCGCCCCACCCGCACCTGGGCACTACTGGCCACCGCCTCCAGCGCGGTGGGTTACGCCCTGCTCACCACCACTACGTCCTTTGCGTGGCTGCTGCTGATCTCCATGACCCTGCTCGCCCTCTACCAGGCCATCTACCCCCAGCTGTTCTCCATGGCCCCAACCGTTCTGGGCGCCGGTGCTCTCGGGCAGCGGGCCGTGCCGCTGCTGCGCTCCAGTTGGTCGTTGGCCTGGGCGCTGGGCCCGCTGATCGCCGGTCTGCTGCTGGTTCCCTGGATCGGGTTCCTCGGCGTGCTGTGGGTCACCGTGGGTCTGCTGATTTTGACCTTGCTGACCACCGCTGTGGTGCCCTCACCAGGTTCTGCACCCGGGCAAACACCTGCCCCTGACGTTGCCCCGGGCACCACCCCCACCGCAACCGCCACCGCCCAGCCAAGGGGTGTACCGCACACCGGACTGGTCCTGCTGACCGTCAGCGTCGTCTTGTTCTTCCTGGCCATGTTCGCCGGTGGTCTGGCCCTGCCGCTTTACGTTACTCACGGCCTCGGCCTGCCCGACGCAGTGGTGGGCACGTTGTTCGCCCTGTGCGCGGTGGTGGAAGTCCTCGCGGCCCTGGCCGTGGTGGCGCTACCGCCGCGGCTGAGCCAGCGCGGGCTGCTGGTGGGCGCGATGTTCGCCCTCGCACTGCACTTCGCGCTCACCGCAGCGGCCGATGGCGTGGTGCTGCTCCTCATCGCCCAGGTGCCCCGCGGGGTGGCGATCACGGTTCTGACCACGGCGGGGATGCGTTTCTTCCAGGAGATTCTGGCCCCGGCTACCGGCTTCGCCACGACACTGTTCTCCGCCTCTGCCGACGCCGGGTTCCTGCTCTCCGGCGTCGTGGGTGGGATCGCCGTCGACGTGCTGGGGTACCGGCCGGCTCTGATCGGCTGCGGGGTCACCGCCGTCCTGGCAGGCGGTGTTTTCCTTGGCTCGAAGGTCACCGCGCCACAAGCCGATGCCGGTCTGTAAGGGCTTCTAGTTCACGGTCATCCCGTCGTCCGTGCGTGATCGGAGTCGCCCCTGACCCCTGGTCCTGTCCAGGCGGGCGGGAAGCCGGGTGTCCTCGCCGTCGGTCGCGGGCATCACAAGACGTCCGTCACCGTGTACTCGTCGTCCAACCGTGCACTGCGCAGCCTCGAGGCCGTCATGACGGCGGCCGTGGCGATCACCGCGCCGGCAGCGACGAGCAGGGCCACCTGGTATCCCGCCGCGTCACCGAGCAGACCACCCAGCGGGGCGGCGATCACCACCGCCGCACGGTTGAACGAGCGCATCGTGACGTTCATGCGGCCCTGCAACCGGTCCGGGGTCACCGTCTGGCGATAGCTCATCTCGTTCGTATTCGACGCGCCCATGCACAACCCCAGGAACAGTTGCCCGCCAGCGAAGACCACCCACGCCGTCCCGCCGCCCCACGGCCCGCCACCGCCGTCGGCCGGCACCGCTGAGGGAGCGATCGCCATCACCGCCCACGCCAGCCCGGTCCCGGCCTGGGTGGCGATGATGACCCGCCCGGCACCCCAACGTCGGCCGAGGCGGACCGCGACCGTCGCCCCCGCCAGCGCGCCCAAGCCGGCAGCCGTGAGGGCGAGCCCGAGGGTGGCCTTGCTCAGACCGAGGTCGCGCAGCGCCAGCGGTACCAGTACCGCCCCAGCCACGGCTGAGCCCGCGAACCATAGGTGCGTGGAGATCGCGAACGGCCGAAGGGTCGGGTGTCGATAGACCCACCGCAACCCCTCGACGACGTCGGCCCCCACGCCGCGCAGCGCGTTCCTCGGGCCACGGCCGGCGGCGCCGTCCCGCGGCAGATCCGGCCTGGTGGTGACCGGTTCGGTGAGGCGGATGCTCGCCACCAGCACCGCCGACGCGAGGTAGCTCACCGCGTCGAGGAGGACTGCCAGCGGCGCCCCCAGCACGGAGATCACTACACCGGCCACGGCGGGGCCGCTGCCCTGGGCGACGGCGTCGGCCTGGTCGATGCGCGCGTGAGCGGCGCCCAACAGTGACCGGGGCACGACTCGAGGGAGAAACGACTGCGACGCGGCGTCGCCGACGAGGGTCGCCGTCCCGAAGACGGCCATGGCGGCCAGGACCCAGCCCAGGTGCAGGTGACCGGTCAACGCCAGCACGGGGATGGCGGCCAGGACCAGGGCGCAGGCGAGGTCGGTGGCGACCATGAGCGGGCGACGTCGTACTCGGTCCACGAGGACCCCGACCAGCAGGCCGAAGAGGAGGTAGGGCAGCCACCGGGCGGCGTTGACCAGGCCCACGTCAGCGGCGCTGCCGTTGAGGGTTTCCACGACGACGACCGGGATGGCCAGGGCGGTGATGTAGCTACCGAAAGCCGACGTCACACCAGCCGACCACAGCCGCCCGTACCCGCGACATTCACGCAGCGACTGCGCCCGCGGGGTCCCGGAACCGCTCATCCACGCTGTCTACCAGGACACCGACCGACACCGGCGGATCACCGCGCCGACTACCGGTCATCCCGCGGACAGTGCTCGGCCAGCCGCTACCGTCGCGCCGGTGCGGACCTCCACCTCATCGCCAGCGGCCCTGCTGATCACCGGCACCGTCGGATCGGGCAAGACCACTACCGCCAGATACATCGGTGCGCTGCTGCGCCAGGGCGCGACCCCTCACGCCGTCATCGACCTCGACGCGCTGCGCGACGCCTGGCCCAGCCCCGAGGCCGACCCCTTCCACGAGCAGCTGATGCTGGCCAACCTGCGCGACGTGGCCCGCAACCACCTCGCCGCCGGTGCGCTCCGCCTGGTCTTGGCCGGGGTGCTCGAAGATTCCGCTCAACAGCCCCTGTACGAGCAAGCCGCCGGGGTGCCACTGACGGTGTGCCGTCTGCGCGTGGACCTCAGCGATGTCGAAGGCCGCCTGCGTCAGCGACACCACGATGACCGCGAAGCCTTGGACTGGCACCTGCACCGCAGCGGGGAACTGGACGCCATCCTCAACGCAGTCGGCATCGGTGACCTCGAGGTGCCAGTGGCAGCGGGGCAGGCCCCCTCCGAGGTGGCGCAGGCAGTGATCCGCGCCGTCGGCTGGAACGCCGACGCCACGCCCCCGGTTGGCTAGCGTCGACACCGTGGCACTGCTCGGCCCCACCGACGCCCTACCCCACCGCCCCCTACGGATCCTCGTCGCCGGCCCCTCCGGATCCGGCAAGACGACCCTGGCCGCGCGCATCGCCGAGGTCCTGGACGTACCCCACGTGGAGCTGGACTCCCTCTTCCACGGACCGGGCTGGACACCGCGGCCCTCCTTCGAGGAAGACGTGCACCGCTTCAGCGCCGGCCCCGCCTGGGTCACCGAGTGGCAATACGGCTCCGTGCGCGACCACCTGCTCGAGCGGGCTGACCTCCTGGTCTGGCTGGACCTGCCCAAGACCGTGGTCATGCACCAGGTCACCCGCCGCACCGTGGTGCGCCGGCTGCGGCGCCAGGTGCTGTGGAACGGCAACGTCGAGCCACCACTGCGGACCTTCTTCAGCGACCCGAACCACATCGTGCGCTGGGCATGGAAGACCCACCGCACCAACGCAGCCCGCGTCAGCGTCCTGGCTCGGCAGCAGTCCGGCGTTCCTGTCGTCCGCCTGCGCAGCCACACCGAGGCGCACCACTGGCTGCAGGGACCGCTGCGTACCTCGCCGTCGCCTGGGACGGATCTCACCTAGCGTCTCGACTACAGACCGCTGCCCGTCCGTGGAACCTCACGGTCATCCCGCGTGGTGCGGCACCGCGATCGCGGTCAATCACGCCGGCGCCGAAACCTGACCTTCTGCCCCCACCGTGCTGCGTATGGCGACAGAACAGCGATCACGGTGATCAGGACAACAAGAGACACGGCAGTGCCACCATCCACCCAACCGAGCCACCAGCCCACGCAGGCGACCACAGCGCCACCCACGGCGGTCGCCACCCCTGACCGGACGGCTTCTCGACGCGATGGGACTCGCGAGGACGCCTCGGCAGGGCGTGCCAGGTCCAGGTAGATCAGGGCGCGAGCTAGACGACCACGAGGCTGTGACACGTCGGCACTCTAGGGATCGACCAGACGTCAGCGGATCCAATCTCAGCGACCCCACCCGAACGCGCTCATGACGCTCGCCACGACGTCACGGTCATCCCGCGTTGTGCGCCATCATTTTGCCGTGCAGGACATCTCGCAGAGACGCAGGCGACTCATCTTGGGTGCCACCTTCGCAGTCATCGGTCTCGGCACGTTCGGCGGCGGTCTGATCGCAGGGCTGGCCGGCGAGAGGTGGACTTGGTCACCCGTCACGCGCGGTCTGGTGTGGGGCGCGATCAGCGCTACGACCATCGTCGCCTGGTGGCTTTGGATCAGGCGTCGCCTCTAGCCCGATGGCGCACTTCACGCGACCCGCGCGGTGCGCAGCGCACGGTCATCTCACCGTCCGCGCGAAGTGCCGGCTTCTCGCACTACAGGTGGATGACCTCCAGGTACTGCACCACCAAGCTCACGTCATGAACTACCTACCCGATGGCGAAGCCGTCGCTGCCGCTCGAGCCCGCCTCGTTGAACAAGGAGTCCCAGGCCAGGAGGGCTGGCGCAGCACCGTGGTCGCCGCCCCAGAATCCGGGTGGCTAGTACGCACGTGGACAACGACGCCCCCGGAGTTGACCCGACCCACCGGACAGCCGCAGTACGTGCACCACGTCGAGATCGACCATGACGTCCACCCGCTCCTGATCGAGCAGCTCTATCACGTCGGCAGCTAGACCTCAGCCGTGCGACTGGATCTACCGGTCATCCCGCGGTGTGAGCGCTGCCGCTGGTGGCCGGCGACCTCGCGGACGTAGAGAGAAGCGGTGGAAGACTTAGCCAGCGATCGTCACGCCTTGCTTGACCTGTACCGCCATCGACGGTGAGCAGCGCCCAAGACTCCTGCACCGCTGGGTCGCCCATGCGTCACTGACCGGCGGGAGGCTGCCCTCTTGATGAGCGTCGATGGCGAAGGACGAGCATGGCCGTGAACCTGGTGCCGGGGCCACCTCGCGGGCGTGACCTCCTGCCGCGTGCAACCAGGTGAGGGGTTCAGCGACGCGGTCCCCGCCGCTGGTATGTGATGAAGCCGGTGATGAGCAGTCCCAGGGCTACCACCCATGAGGCGTCGAGCACGCCCGGGCGCAGCAACCACCCCCACCATGCCGCCCCGACTCCCTCAGCGTGCCCAGAAGCCAGGTAACTCGTGAACGCAACGACGGTCGCCGGCGCCCAGGCCACGTGGACTGGCGCCATGGACGCCGTCAGCAGAGTGAGCCCGACCAGCCCCGCGGTGTTCCGCACCACGGCCGCGGCCCCGAAGACACCGGGATCCGCCAGCAGTGTCACGGCCAGCGCCGCCGACGGGACCGACCACGACAGCAGCGCGTGCAGTGCCCGGAACCGCGGTGTGAACCGAGGACAGGAACGTTCCAGCCCCACGTCCCCACCGATGAGCGTTCGCGACACCAGCACCGTGGCAATCAGCGGGCCACCGACCGCGACGGGTGGTCGCGCCAATGGTCCTGAGAAGTACGGCCGCGAGGCGAGCCACAAACCCGCCCACCACACCGCCACGGCCAGGACCGCGATCCCGACCGCCGTCACCGGGATCCGGCGAGCTTGCCAGAACCGCGCGTTCACTCTGCCAACCGTTCCAGGCCGTCGAAGTCGCAGGCGTGGACGGCCTGCAGGTACCGCGCCAGCCAGGCCCGCGCGGCCTCGGGGTCACGCAACCGCTGACGCAGCGCCTCCGCACGAGGTGAGGTGACGACGTCGTCGACGTGTTCGCGCTCGCTGGGCATCAGCAGACCGGCCGCGACGTACGACAGGTCGAAGGAGGTCCCGATCTCAGTCTCGGTGGCGTCCGACGGGCCGATGGGACAGCGCATCGAGACGAACATCATCAAGGTCTGGAACCGCACATCGGCGGGATCGGCCAGACCGCCGCGAAACACCGATCCCGCCGTGTCCAGGCTTTGGATCGGCAAGTACCCCGCGGCTACGTCGCCGAACACGTCTTCTCGTGCCCCTCGCAGATCCACCACTGCAGACATCTCGGCCACCATGTCCCGCGCCAAGGGGGTGGTCTCGGTCAGGAACGCTTCGTGTTCACGCGTCACGCAGACCACGGGCTCACCCGGACTGCATACCTGCTGCGCCGCAACTGGATCACGCCGTGTCCACGCGGGGTAGCCGCTCGCGTCCTGTTGAAGGTCCAGCAGCGCGAACACCGACACCGCGGCCGTCGCCGCCGGTAGCAGCGCCCACAGGCGGCGGCGCGCCAGAACGACGACGAGGACGACCGCCGAGATCGACACCAGCCACCCTGCGAAGGCGGGGACGACGCCGGGAAGGAACTGCTGGTAGCTGCTGTACGGCAGGTTCCCGACAGGAGCGAAGTACCTTTCGGCTCCTGAGCTGTAGGAGAGGAGGGCACACCCTAGGTACAGGACGAAGCCGACCAGGGGTGCGGTCAAGCGCCGCGGGATGAAGCGGCCGACGGCCCACCCCACGGTCAGGCACAGGATCAGCCCCAGCAGGCTCAAGCCGACCACGGCACCCGTGTCGGCACTCACGTACGTGGCGGTGGGGGCGACGGCGACAGCGAACAGGACACACGTCCCCGCGAACCCCAGCACAGCACCGAGGATGAGCGCGAACAGTGTCACCAGGCTGCGGTGGGCCCGGGATCGCGGGGCGCTGGCCAGCAGGTCTCGCATGCCCCAGCGGTGCTCACGGGCGCCGATCCAGGCAGCGACGGTGGCGGCGACGGGTCCGAGGACGAGGCAGTAGGCGTTGACCTCCCGGGCCTGCGACGCCCAGCCTGCGGACCAAGAGTTGTAGCCGCTGAACCGCGGCACCCGGCCCAGAAACACTGCAACCCCGACCAGTAGCAGAACCACGCAGAGGAACCCGAAGCCGCTGCGGCGCAGCTCGGTGCTCAGGACGCGCCTCATCGGGCGTCCCGGTGTGCCCGCAGCGCGGCGGTGTAGCCCTGCTCGACAGCGGACACGGCGGTGGCGGCCTCCCCGCCGAGGTCGGCAAGCCCGGCGGGGGTCCCCGACCAGGCGAGACGGCCGGCCTCCAAGAGCGTCACCGCATCGCAGGCCGAGGCGACATCTTCGACGAGGTGCGTGGACAGGACGACAGTGGTGTCGGCGGACAGGTCCCGCATGAGGCGACGAAAGTCCACACGCTGCTCGGGGTCGAGGCCGGCGGTCGGTTCGTCGAGCAGCAGCAGTTCAGGATCGTTCACCAGGGCCTGGGCAAGGCCGACACGACGGACCATCCCACCGGACAGCTCCTTCAGCCGAGAATCGGCGCGCTCGATCAAGCCGACGCGCTCGAGGGCGTGGTCGACGGCCAACGCGGTCCGGGCGGCGGGTACTTCCTTGAGCCAGGCGAAGTACTCGACGAACTCGCGAACGGTGAACCGGGGATAGCCGCCGAACGTCTGGGGCAGATAGCCCAGCCGCCGGCGGATCTCGCGGCGGTCGGCGTCGGTGCGACCTTCGCGGTCCAGCAGTCGGACGCTTCCCGCGGCAGGGTCGACGAGCGTGGCCAGCACTCGTATCAGCGTCGTCTTGCCGGCGCCGTTGGGGCCCAGCAGTCCGTGGACACCGTGACCGAGATCCAGACTCAGACCGTCCAAGACGGTTCGAGCACGCCGACCGCGGCCCAGGCGCACCTGCAGGGAATCGACGCTGACGGTCCGGACAGTCGTGCTGCTCAACGGTTCCTCCACGTGGACAGATTGCTGAAGGCGCTGCGGCGCAGCGCGACGACAAGGGCGGCGGTGAGGACGACCACCAGCCACAGAGGTTGCGCGGCGCTGCTGAGGGCTGCGGGTTCCCATGTCACCGTGATCGCGAACCACGGAGAGTTCAGGACCGGCGCGGAGGGTAGGACCACCAGCAGGACCCAGGCCCCGGCGACGGCGGCCGCGGCCCGCTCCAGGGGCAGCAGCGTTCCCAGGGCGAGACTGGCGGCGGAGGTCGCGAGGCTGGGCAACAGCCACCGAAACTCCAGACCGGATGCTCCGACCAGGACGCCGGCCAGGAACGTGAGGGGCAGTGCCGTCCCGACGACGACCAGCGTGCGCCAGAGCGTAAGTCGCAGCCCGGCGGCCGGAGTCGCCAGAACGGCCTCCCGGCCGGGGTCGTTCTCGCCCCAGGCTGCGCAGGCCACCCCGAGGGCGGGTACGACGGGGGCGAGCAACCACAGGGCCGGCCAACCGCTTGGCGCGGTGGCATCGAGCACGGTGGCTGCGACCACGACGGCCAGCACGACGAGCAGGGCGCTGGGTCGCACCAGCCAGTGCGCAGCACGGCGGGCCCGCCGGGTGCCGCGGGTCTGCGCAGGGGGGGCAGAGACGAAAGCGGCCCGCTGGGTGGCCAGGAGGTCGGCGTCAGCCGGTTCCAGGGCCAGGGCCAGAGCCGCCCGGCACTGCGCGCAGTCCATCAGGTGCGCCTCGAGCGACCACGAGTCGCTCGGTCCGCTGCGGCCGCCGGCGTAGGCCGCCAACAGGGCGGGCGAGGCGTGCCAGCCCGATGCGGGTCGTGCGTCATTTCTTCTCATCACGCCTCCTGGGTCAGTGAGCCTTTGTCAGTAGCGACTTGATCATGACGGTGCGTCACGTCGTGCGGTCGTGTTCGCGGTGGAGGACGATGAGGGCAGCAGCGACGATCGCCCCGATGCGCCAGGGGCAGAGGGTGACGTGCTTGAGGGCCTTGAAGGTGTTCTTCAGCAGGGAGTTGCCGCGTTCGGCGACGGCGCGAGTGGCGGAGTGCAGTGCGTTGAAACAGGCCTGGTCTTCGGTCAAGTTCTGGCCCTTGACGTGCTTGGTCGGGCAGGTGAGGCGGCCGCGTTCACCTTCGTAACCCAGGTCGGCCAGAACGGCGTGCTCCTCGTCGCGCCATGCGGTGAGGGAGTCCAGGAGGCCCGGGTGGGCTCGGGCGCAGGTCGTGTCGTGCTCGCGTCCGGGGCGGACGGGAGAAACCCAGATCGGCCAGCCGTCGGGTGCGGTGACGACTTGGATGTTACCGCCGTGGTGATGGTGCTTGCCCGACCACCAGAGGTCTACTCCTGCAGTTGGTCCTTTCACCGAGACTCGGTCGGTTGCGATGAGGGTTCCGTCGATCATGACGTGGCTGTGGCCGGCGGTCCGGGCGGCCAGCAACGCCCCGACCAGCGAAGGTACCTGCCCGGCCAGGACGTCGAGGGTTTCGTGGATGTAGCGGTAGGCGGTCTTGAGCCCGATCACGTTGTCGACGGCGAGCTGGCGCATCCGGATCGCATCGACCAGCCAGCGGCAGAACAGCACCGCCTGGTCGAAGGGCCTCAGTCGCCGGCGGCCGCGGCGGGTTCCACGCATCTGCTGGTCCCGGTGCAGCAACTCGGCGACGTAGGTGACCGTGGCGCGGGAGACGGGCAGCACGGCGCGGTAGGTGACAGGATCGAGCACGGCGGGACTCCGGTAGGGACGGTCGGACTGTGAGAGGAATGACCATCCTCCGGGGTTCCGTCCTTACTGCCGACCATCAAACCCGTCGCCGTCACCCTCCGCCACCGGCCCGGTGCTACTGACAAGGGCTCAGTGAGCGTCGCAGCGCTGCGCGAGCACGGAATGCCCGCGCCTTCACGGTTCCCTCCGGAATGCCGAGCACACCGGCGGCCTCCCGAGTGCTCAACCCGTCCAGGACGGTGGCTTCCAGGACCTCGCGCAGTTGCGGGGACAATCCTTCGATCGCGGCCTGCAGGGGTCCGGCCAACAACCCGTCGATGACGACCGCCTCCGCGGAAGGAGTCGTCGCCTCATGGCGCTCGGCCGCCCGCAGCCGGTGCGCGGTGCCCTCACGCACCGCCCGCCGGCGGAAGGCGTCGACGAGCCGGCGGGCGGCGATCGTCCACACCCAGGCTGCGACCTCACCCCGGCCGTCCCACGTCGCGGCGGACTGCCAGACGGCGGTAAAGCTCTCCTGCACGACGTCCGCCACGAGCTCAGGGTCGGCGCACCGACGGCGCAGCCGCAGGAGCACCGTCGGTGCCAGCCGGGCGTGGAGCTGGGCGTAGGCGGCGGTGTCCCCTCGCGCGACACGGCACAGCAGCACCGCGTCGTCCACCACAGTCAGATCATCCACGCTCCCCCTGACGCGGCTCGATCCCGGACGGTTCGCAGCCGCGCGACCTCAGACGTCGGCGCGGTCCTGGAACGGCATATCGCTCGGTGATGGCCCGTACCGGGCCAGTGACCTTTGGACCACTCGCCCACAGCGACCGGGCGACGTCACGGTCATCCCCCGGTGCGGGCGTGACCGTGCCCCTGCTGGAGACGCCCTCGCATCTCCAACAGCATGCCGCGCGACCTCACAGTTCCCGGATGTGCAGCAAGCTCGTCACCTTCAGCGTTCGTCGGACCCGGCTGTCGGCGAGGGCATCGACGATGACCGAGGCCCCCGCCCAGGACGCGCCGGCATCCTCAACCAAAGCGTGCACCGTCAACACCTGCCCACCAGTGGCCACCCAGTCATCCACGAACAACACCCGATCTCCTGAACGGACCAGGTCCCGACGAAAGCCCAACCGAAGGTGACGGTCCTGGTAATCCGGCGGCGTAGTGCGCTGCCACCACGCATCACTGTCCGCGGCGCGAGAGGGCTCTTTGCGCACCTCGACGAACCCGACACCCAGGTGGGCGGCGACCAGCGCCCCCAGCAACATCCCCTTCGACGCCGGCCCGGCGACCACCGTCGGCGCCGCTTCTCGTGACGACGCTGCGAGCGCCGGTCCCAGAGCTTGAAGCAGTTGCGCATCACGCCACCAACCGGTCACATCGGCAAGCGGCTCCTGCCCGGCGGCCCCGCGCCAGCGCAGCTCACGCCTCAACCGCTCCCGCACCTCTTGGTGCTCCATCGACGACACCGGTGAAGCCTCCCAGCACGCACTGGGGCCACCACGCCACCGGCGCCGTGCGGCACTGCTGCTGCACCTGAGCGACCGCGGACAACCGCCACAGACCTGACTGACGCACCCGACCCAGGCTCAAGGTCCACCCCAGCTCAGCTCTGCGAGACCACGGAGCATCGCCATGACGTTCGACGTCTCCGAACAGGTTCACCGTCGGCCCCGAACCACTACTTCTCCGGCGCTGGGTGACAGTCCAGAAACCGCTGCGCCCGCCGCACCTGACGTTCCATCAAGACGAGCAGGACCGGGTAGGACAACACACCCGCTGCTCCCCACAGTGTCGCCGAGAGCGACGAATCACCCAGAGCTCGCCCAGCCCACATCAGCGGCAGACCCGCGTAGACGACCAACAGCACACGCTGCTCGATCAGCCGTGACGCCAAGTCCCTGGCCAGAGCGAGCCGGCGGACATCCAAAGGCTCCCGACCAAGCACCTGACGGGCCAGCTGCCTGCGCTGACGCCAAGTGAGAACCGACGTGGGGGCACGCCAGGCCGAGCCCCACATTCCGCGACGGACCACCAACACGATGCCCACCGCTTCCACCACCAGCCCAACACCCAGGAAGACGAAGCTCCCCACCTCTCGCAGCCCGGACACGTCATCGACGTCCGAGAGGCCCGGATCGGTGACGAAGCCGACCACGATTCCAACCCCGGCTGCGAGCACGATGAGGGAAACGATCAGCACCCACATCCGTGTCCGACGTCGCCGCACCTGCCGTCTGGCCCCATCGGTGGGAACTCCAGTCAGGATCGACTCAGCCTGCGACCATCCGCGCTCGTGCTGGAGGTCGGTGCCGTCGGTGCCGTCGGTGCCGTCGGTGCCGTCGGTGCCGTCGGTGCCGTCGGTGCCGTCGGTGCCGTCGGTGCCGTCGGTGCCGTCGGTGCCGTCGGTGCCGTCGGTGCCGTCGGTGCCGTCGGTGCCGTCGGTGCCGTCGTCGGGGCTCTCGAAGCCCGGGCGATCACAGCCGCTCTCATCGTCTCGGTCGTGCCCTGCCACGTCTTGTCAATTCCCTCTCCGCAACCGGACGGCGGCCGGGCCGTCGATATCACCCGAAGACGCACTCATGACGCAGCCCGCTCGGCCAAGACGCGTCCAGCTTCGCCAGCAGCTCACCCCGGCGCTACGACAACCACACCGCGACAAGCAAGAAGACGACGATCGCCGCCAGCGGCACCACGACGGCACCGAACACGTGACCAGCGTTCCTACCAGGCCGGCGCAACAGGGCGGCACTGACCAGTGCCGCACTCATGCTCAGCACCACCCCGATCGCGCCCCCGAAGAAACCGACGACCACGAAGGCCAGCAACACCACCCGCACCGGTATCGGCAGCGGGGCGGAGGCCACAACGGTGCGCCCATCCAGCTCCACCGTGGGGCTGAGCTGGCGCCAACTGAAACCGGCCTGCACCTGATGACTGCGACCCTCCTCATCCACCAGGACGGGTGCTCCCCAACGATCGCGGGGCAGCTCCTGACCGTTGTGCATGACGCGAGGACGACGGGACCAGGCCTTCTCGACGACGAGATCCTTCCCGAGAACTGTCACAGGTGCGCCCACGATCCGACCCTGCCATGCCTCGCAACGCCAAAGGGGCCGGCTGAGATACCCAGTAGGCCATCCAGGTGACGTCACGGTCATCCCACAGTGCGCACGCCCTCGCTGGTGGCCCAGCGACATCGCTCCCATGGCGATGGCGGGGAAGGCACAGACCCCCCTCCTCACTCACCTGCCGCTGCCAGACTCACCCCGTGACGGATTCGACGCTGACCTCCAGCCAACTGACCGACGTCCTCACCATGGCCTGGTCCGAGCTGGGCCCACCCGCCGTCGCCATCGAACTGCTGCACCGCACCGGAGACTGGCTCACCACCCTCGACACCGCCGGCTTCCTCGACCTCGACACCCACCCCGACACCACCCCCCCCCGAGCCACCCTGCGCTGGGCCGAGGCCATCGCCGCCCTCGCACCCGACGCACCCCCAGGCTTGCTGCCCGCCAACCTTCCTCCTACCCGCCACCACCGCGGCGTCCTGCGCATCGCCGCCGCACTGGCCTCCGCCGTTCCCGTCGACCTCGGAGGCGCCGTCGGGGACATGGACCGGCCCACCACCGCCCACGTCCTCGCCGCGATCAGCCGCTCCAGCCAAGACCGCGCCCAGTGGTACGACCCGCGCCTACCCGACGGACGACCCTCCGCGCACCTGATACCCCTCTACCTGGACGGGCTGGCGGACTGGCCCACCACACAAGAACCGCCCCAAGACAGCGAACTCCCGCTGTGGCCCGCCCGCATCGAGGAGGAAGAAGTCGCTCAACAAGCCGCAGCGCACCCCGCCCCCACCGCCAGCCTGCCGTTGAGCACCCACCTGGCCTCAGTCCTGAACCACCTGCGCCCCATCGATCGCCGCTACCGCTACGAAACCCTGGGCATGAGGAGCGCACCCGGCATCCTCAGCGAAAGCATCGACGTCCGCCGCGACGAAGACGGACGCGGCGGCGCCTTCTTCACCGGACCGCGCCCCATGCCGGGGCCGGGCGAGGAACGGCTCTGGCTGCGACGAGCCGTCGACCCCCACTGCTGGCACCTGCTGCTGGTACCGGCCGGCGTCGACCTGCGCACCGTCCCGTTCCACAAACTCCGAGAGGTGGGCATCACGACCGTTTCGACCTCCCCACCCGCGCCAGGGAACACGCCCGTGCTCGCCGGTACTGACCTGCGAAACCCCGGCGGTGGATGGACGGTGGTGCAGATCGGCGACGTCCTCGCGGAGGTCGTGCACCTCGAGGACGCCGTGACCGGTATCCACTGGGCCCGCCCCGGTGGGAAACGGGTGGGCGTGACCATCCCCGCCCGCCCACGAGAGGCCATGGAACGACTGCTGACCTGGCCCGGGGTCCCCTGACAGGCACTCGCACCCGAAGGGAACACAGCACCAGTGCCGTTCACGACGTCACGGTCATCCCGCGGAGCTGAGCGCTACGCAGTACCACTGCTCCACCAGCTCTCGCTTCGTCGTGCCGTCCTAACGCCGCTCTGGTGAATCACCGATCGGCCCGCCGGGGCAACCCATGTAGGCGACCACCGCACCAGGCACGTCCTCAGGCTCTGGACGTGTCGGCCCCAACTCTGCCCGCACCTCGCGCGCCCAACCGTAGAAGGACCGCTCCCCGCTCATTGGATCAAGTACGACGGCCTCTTGAGGTAGCTGCACCATGCCCCAGACGAGCACGTCCTCCCGAGACCCCGTGAAGGTCTTGAGCTGGCCCTCGTCGACCAACTCAGCTACCCACCGGTCATTGGCGTCCTGACGAACCGTCAGCCGGCCACGGCGAGCCAGGGAATGACCCTCGGGAGGCGGGCGGTGCCTGCGGCCTGCCATGAGAGAAGGCTTGCACGATGAGTTGTCGTTCGGACGGGTTCGACTTCATGGTCATCCCACGGTGCGCGCTGTCGCCAGCGGTCGCGACGTCGCGGTCATGCCGAAGATTCCGAGGAGCACATGATCGTCTTCCAGCCAGGATCGAGGAGCAGATGAGCGACGGACACGTCCCCCAGCGCAGCGAAGCAGACACCGAGAACTGGAACATCACGCTCTTCGACCTGACTGCCGTACCCGATCAAGCACTAGACGACGCCCCCTCCCTGCTGAGCGGCCGCACGTCCCGGCAGTACCTGGACTACCGCGCCCTCGAAGGGCAGGACATCATCGACTTCCTCGTGAGGGGTGACATCCCAGTCGGCGCCCATGATCGAGCGACCGCTGACTGGGCCGCCCGCAACCTCGACCGGGACACCTTGCTGACGTTGCTGTCGTGGGTGCGCCGAGCCGCGGCGAACGGCTCCCCGTAGTACACAGTCACGACGGCAACCGAGACGGCGTATACGTCCGCACATCCCGCGTTGTGGGCGGCCCTGAGCCGTCGGCGACGTCGCGATCAGGGCAATGCCCGAACGCATGCTGAGTGCCTCGACACCTACGGATGCCCGATGAGCGGACGGCCGTGAAGACATCGGCGAAGTCGGTCCACCCAGACGCAGACCTCAGACGTCGAGCACCCCGTCGATGGCATCCTCCAGGGGCGGCAGGGCACGGGTATCGAGATCCTCCATCAGGTGGATCTGTGCGTACTCGGGCTTGGCCACAGCACCAAGCTCGTCAAAGAGATCCAGACGACGACGCAACCGCACCCCCGGATAGGGCGCGAAGCCGAAGGTGCACTCCAGCTGCGTGCGGGGCCAATCTCCCACCAACCGCACCTCGACCGCGCTCATCCCCCGAGCCAGCGGCTGGGTGGTGCCTGACCCCTGCCAGTAGCTTTCCAGCTGGCTCCAGTCGTCCACGACCTGCTGCACGTAGGACTCGACGTCGAGTGGACGGGGGCGCAAGGGCCAGCACGCGGGGCTGATGTCCACCTCGCCACTCCGCGGCCACGACTGCACCAACCGCGTCAGCGCATCCACCACCAGCACACGGGGTGGCGTCAGGTCGGTGGCGACCACGACCGCGAGACGTTCCCCGGCCGGGGTTGCCGCGACGACGGTGTTCCCACCCAGGTCGATCGGAGCGGGCGACTCATCACCGGGCCTCGTCCCGACCGTGCCCAGGTTCGTGAACGCCGCCGCGACCGCTCGGCGCTGGTCACCGGAGCCACCACGTTCGTTCCTGTCCCAGCCCAGGCGCCACGTCCACTGCCCGGCCCGAACCGCGGCACCAGAGTCCACGTTGCTGTCCGGGTCGAAGGAGTAGCCGTGCCAGAACCCGTCGCCAATGAACTCCAGGAGGGACTCAGCCGGGACGTCCACCTGCCCCTCAGCTGCAATCACCTGCTCAGGTAAGCCACCGTCCCAGGCAAGCGGCACCCAGCGGCTGGACCAGAGGACCTCGTAGGTGTCGGCGCCCAGCTCGTGCAGTGACCACGGTTCCACGTCGAGCTGCACCCACAGTGCCTCCCCGCTCGTGCGCAGCCCCCGGATCGGGCGGTCGGTGTGCACCTGCTGGACCCGTCCATCGGCGTCGGCGCGCAGCACCGTGCCTGATCCTCGCCACCCCACCGGGGCAGCCTCGGATCCGTGCACGACCTCCTGCGGGGGAGGAGCAGTCGTACACCAGGCGCTGGAGTGGCCGGCCACAGCAAGGCGCAGCCCGTCGGTCCACACCGCGATCGGGTCGGCGTCGACCTGCAGCCTCAGGAGCGGGCTTCCGGGGCTGTTCTGGACCCAGAGGGCCTCACCGTCGACCCGTGCGGTCATCGACTCCCCAGGCGGTGGGGGCGGTAGCTCGGTCCAGGACACCAGCCGCCGCAGCGTCCCTTCGACCGGATCCAGGACAGCAGCCACGGGCTGGGTCTCGTCCAGCACCCACACCCCAGCTGTGGTGGTGAACAACCGTCCCGGTCGCAGCGTCCGCACGCACCGATCATCCTCAGCGACGGCGCACCCTGCGACCGACTTGCTCAACCTGGACGTCGGGCCTGTGGGCGGCTGGTCGTGCCGCGCTACCGGCCGTGACACGCCTCCGCGACCTCACGGTCATCCCGCGGTGCGGTACGTCGACGACGTCACGCACATAACGACGATGAGCGAGCGATGGGTTCAGGTGTCCTGTCCGGTGGGCCTGTCATGCTCGCGCTCATGCCGGAGCAGTGGGAGCGCGAGCTGGAGTGGGATGACGACTCGGAGCGGTGCTTCACAATCGTGCAGGGGTTGACACCCGTCCAAGCTCTACAGGTGCTACTGCCCGATGCGGTCACTGACATCGCCCCCGCCCGAGAGGTCGAGCGCTGGGTGGACGTGTCGTGGGGGCCTGATGAGGAGTTCGAGTACCGCCAGATCGCCTTCGCGGGGACGCACGAGGGGTGGACCTGGGTGTTCGAGCCCAACGGCTTCGCTGGGTCGAACTTTGAGCCCAGCACGTTGACGCCCGTCCCGAGTCGCTACATCAGCGTGTACTGGAACGTCAACGCCGTCATGCGCTTTCGCTACCTGGCGGACGGCGAACTGGGCCGTGACTTCGACCCGCTCTTCCGCGCCGACAAGAGTGCAGACGATGAGTCGAACAGCGTCGACATCGACATGGACCTCCTCGGGGCAGAGCTGGTGCCAGAAGGGGACCCGTTGCCGCAGGAGGACGACATCGACTGGACTGAGCCGCGGCAGGCGTCGGTGAGCCTGCTGGTCAGCCTCAGTGGCGTGAGCTGGCCTTCGACTAACGACTTGGTCCGCAGCGCCACCGCGGCGGTCGGCTACACGCTCTGATCATCCGGCAGCGCAGCTCCAATTCCACACCACCCTGCACGCCACTCGCCTGGCGGAGACGCGGAGCGAGTGGCGCTGGCCGTGCATCCGGTCATCCCGCCGTCCGTGTGCTTCTGCCGGCACGGCGCGAACGCGGCGGCGATCGCGGGCTAGCGTCATCCAGTGTCGCGACCTGGTGGACTCCGCATCCTCGTGCCTGTCGCTCTCATGGGGGCGATCCTGGCCGTTCTCTGGCTTGTGACTGCCGTCCTCCACACCAGCGAGTGGCCGATGTGGGCGCGGACGACCGCGCAGATCATCGCCGTATCAGCGGTCCTGTCGCCCTTCTTCATCTTGCGTAAGTGGGTGCGAGCTGGCGAGGAGCCTCCGGCGGACTGACCTCACGGTCATCCCGCGTTGTGCGCGGTGGCCCCGGCGTCGGCGACGACCGGATCTGCCGATGAGCGACACGACCTGAGCACGAAGCTCACCCGCACCGCCCGGATACCGTTGGATCATGGCGGGACTGCGTAAGCGCACCGAAGCAGACACGGCAACGGTCGTCAGATGGATTCCTGACGCTGCAGCTCTCTACCGCTTCGCAGGTCCTTGGCTCACCTGGCCCTTGACCACTGAGCAGCTGAACGACGTCACCGCCCGACCCGGGGCCACCGCATGGGTGCTCGACAGCTCCGACGGCGTGGCCGGCCACGTGCAGCTGACTCCGACCGACCACGCCGTACGGTTGGGGCGCGTCCTCGTCGACCCTGCACAGCGGGGCCGAGGGCTGGGCCGTCAGCTCGTAGCTCTCGCGGTCGAGCAGGCCCGCTCGCAGGGAGCGGGCCGTGTCGACTTGGGCGTGCTGGGCGACAACTGGTCCGCGCGTCGCATCTACGAGGCCCTCGGATTCGTTCCCGCCGCTGATCCGGAACCTTCCGGGGTGATCATGATGACGCGGCCCCTGTGACGTCATCCACATCCTCTAGGACAGCAGCCTGACCACTCGCCTTGCGTCCGCTCATCCCGCGTTGTGCGCGCTTCTGGCGATGGCCGAGCTCCTAGAGTGACGAGATGTCTCGGGTCACCGTTCGCTGCGCATGGGCCAGCGACGCGCCTCAGATGGCACGAGTCCATGTCACCTCCTGGCAGGAGACCTACCGCGGTTCGATGCCTGACTCGGTACTGGATGATCCCGCTCTCCCCGCGGCCCGAGAAGGCTTCTGGACCGCGGCCCTGACCGACGAGCGCTGGAGCAACAACCACGCTGCCGTCGCGGAAGCGAACGGTCACATTATCGGCGTCGCCATGTCCGGCCCGCCTGAGGACCCCGAAGGATGGAGTCCCGTGAAGTGGTGTAACTCCTGCGCGTGAAGCGCTGCGGTTTCGGACTATGCCGTGAGGGCGGCGGTCCTGTCGAGCGGGGTGACCGTGTCGGGGTTCACGGTGACCGCGGCGGTGGGCAGGACGGTGGGTTCGGGCGGAGTCAGCAAGGCCATGGAGGCCTCGGAGAGGTAGCGACGTTCCCCGGACTGCCACTCATCGTGGGCCTCGATCAGCACGCACCCGGCCAGACGCAGCAGGGCCTTGGCGTTGGGAAAGATCCCCACCACGTCAGTGCGGCGCTTGACCTCCCGATTCAGGCGTTCGATCGGGTTCGTCGACCAGATCTTCTTCCAGTGCGCCTCGGGGAACACCGCGAACGCCGTCACGTCCGGACCGGCCTCATCCAGCATCTCCGCGACCGCAGGGAACTGCGCGCGCAGGGTGTCGGCGACGACGCGGACCTGCTCACCGACAGCCTCCGCGGTGGGCTGGACGAAGATGGTGCGGACCATCGCCGCGACCGCGTCTGACTGCCCCTTCGTGACCCGACTCAAGACGTTGCGCATGAAGTGGACCCGGCATCGCTGCCAGGACGCGCCGGTCATGCTCTGCTCGATCGCCGAGACCAGACCGCGGTGCTGGTCGGAGATCACCAGCTGCACCCCGTGCAGACCCCGCTCGCGCAGTGAGGTCAGGAACTCCTTCCAGAACGCCAACGTCTCGGCGTCTCCGACGTTGCAGCCCAATACTTCCCGGTGTCCATCCGCGGTGACGCCGGTGGCGATGACGACTGCTTGAGAGACGACACGTGCGCCCTTGCCGTGCTGGTCACCGCCGACGCGGGCCTTGCAGTACGTCGCATCGAGGAACACGTATGGGGTCGCCTGCGCGTCCAACGGGCGGCTGGTGAAGGTGGCGACCTCGGTGTCGAGGTCGGCGCAGATGCGGGACACCTCGGACTTGGAGATGCCCGATTCAGCGCCCAGGGCCTCGACGAGGTCGTCGACCTTGCGGGTGGATACGCCGTGGACGTAGGCCTCCATGACGACGGCGTGCAGGGCCCGGTCGATGCGCCGGCGAGGGTGCAGCAGGGTCGGGAAGAACGACCCCGTCCTGGTCTTGGGGATCTTCAGTGCGAGGTCACCTGCGGTGGTGGCGACGAGGCGGTCGCGGGTGCCGTTGCGCTGGGTCGTGCGCCCGGCTGAGCGTTCGTGGTGGCCGGCGCCGATGTGGTGCTCGGCTTCGGCATCGATGAGGGCTTGCAGGGCGCCTTGCAGGATTCGGCGCATGAAGGTGCCGTCGTCGGCAGTGGTGAGTGCTTCGGTGAGGGTGGACAGGGCAGACTGGTCCATGAGGGCCATCGCGTTGATCTCCTTCTACGAGTTCCTTGGCGGGTACTCGCAGAGCTTCACGCGGTGGCCCTCACCTGCTTGGTGGGACACGCTGGGGCGGGTCCTGAGGCGGGCCGGAGTTACACCACTCGAGGGGACTCACCCGTCCGCTCCTTCCGCACCGCTGCCAGGCCAGCCTGGACACCGCGCCGGCAGCCACGTTACGGAGGGCCTACACGAAGGCGGCCAGGTCCTTATCAGCGGTCACGAGCGCCCTGCGATCCCGGTGACACCACCTTTTCGATCATGACGACAGGGGCTTCGAGTCATACCGGGACCGCTGGCCTGCGCCCCCACCTTGGGGGCAAGAACAAGGTAACGGGGCTGTGCATCCTGGATCGAAGCCCTCGCGGTCGAGGGAGAGTACCTCGGGCGCTCCCGCGGAGGACTGACGTCCAAGCTGCACCTGGCCGTCGACGCGTCCGGGTTACCGCTCGCATTGATCCTCACTCCAGGTCGGGCCGGCGACAACCCGCAACTGCTGCCACTGCTGGACGCCTTGGCCGCGCTGCGCGGCAGTGGGTATGCGGACAACCGACGCCTGCACGTCGAGCGGGTCCATCGCCGACAAGGCCTACACCCACGCCCCCACACGCAAAGCACTGCGGCGCAGACGCATCAAAGCGACAATTCCGGAGAAGAGCGACCAGATCGCCCGGCGCAAAGCCAAGGGCTCCACCAGTGGACGGCCACCCGCCTTCGACTCCAAAATCTATCGTCAGCGCAACGTCGTCGAGCGCTGCATCAACCGACTCAAACAGTTCCGCGCCTTCGCCACCCGCTACGCCAAACGCGCTGCCTACTTCCGCAGCGAAGTGATCCTCGCTTGCATCATGCTGCACCTTCAATGAACCGCGCCACGACGTGAGTCGAACCACCACGGAATCGCGACGGAACCACGGCGGACTCGAGAAGGGTTACGTCCACCCGGTGCGCGTGTCAGGGATCTGCAGTCCCGGCCACCGGAAGTCGATGCTCACCAGCTTCCCCGCCGGCAGCGGCTGCAGCCGGAAAGTCCGTTCTGCGGTTCGCGTCGGGTCGTCGTCGGTCATGTACGAGCCGCCTTCACCGCCGGCCAGTAGGGGCAAGTCGCTGGCCGATGGTGAGGAATGTTCGCTACCACCGCTGGTGGGGGCTTGCCGCTGTAGTGAGGACACGTTGTCCACCGACTGCCCGTCAGAGAAGTTCAACGTCAGTCGTAGCCTCGCTGGGCCGCCTGGATCTTCGCCGAAAGCGCCAGCTTCATCGAACAGGTCAGAGGTGACGTCGTGCGTCGCTGAGCTGGTGTGACGAACGTTCAGCGTGAACGTGGCCTGCGCCGCTTCAACGGAGATCAGGTTCAGGTCGACGGTCGCCACCGGCGACGACCCGATGGTTAAGGACTTGAACACACGACCTCCACCCGTAGACGCACATCGAGGAGTGCTGACGAAGCTACTACTGCGCCAGTACCTCCCGAAGGTCAAGTCCATGGAGGTGGTGTACGACGTTCGCCGCGAGATGCTCCGTGTGATCAGGCCGTCAGGGCCTGCAGGGTGAGGTCGGAGTTCACCTCCGACGCGGTCTCGATGGTGTCGGCTCCGCCGGGCATCGCGATCAACCGACAACGGCCCAGCAGGTCCAGGCCGAGGTAGCGCCGGCCCTCGGTCCACTCATCGTCCTGCTCAGCCAAGACGGCCCCGACGAGGCGGATCAGGGAGTCGCGGTCGGGGAAGATAGCCACGACGTCGGTGCGGCGGCGGATCTCCCGATTCAACCGTTCCTGCGGGTTGTTCGACCAGACCTGACGCCAGACCTCCTTCGGGAACGCGGTGAACGCGAGAACGTCGGCGCGGGCCGCGTCCAGATGGGCGGCGACCTTCGGCAGTTTCTGCTCCACGGCGTCCAACAGGCGGTCGAATTGGGCGTGCAACGAGTCCGCGTCCGGCTGGTCGTAGACGCTGTGCAGCAACGTCTTCACCCAAGGCCACAACGTCTTCGGTGTAACCGACATGAGGTTCGCGGCGTAGTGCGTCCGGCACCACTGCCAGCTGGCGCCGGGCAGGGGCGCCCCGATCGCTGCGACCACGCCGGCGTGGGCGTCGGAGGTGATGAGTCGGACGCCGCTCAGGCCGCGGGCGGTGAGATCGCGGAAGAACCCCAACCAGCCCGCGCTGTCCTCCGCGCTGGAGGTCTGCAGGCCGAGGATCTGGCGGTGACCGTCGGCGTCGACCCCGACGGCGAGCATCGCGTGGACGTTGGCGACGCGGCCGTCCTCACGGACCTTCATCACCAGCGCATCGGCAGCGACGAACGTGTACGGACCAGCGTCAAGTCTCCTCGTGCGGAAGGCTTCGACCTGGACGTCGAGGTCCTTGGCCATCTCGCTGACCTGCGACTTCGACAACCTCGTGATCCCTAACGACTCGACGAGCTTCTCCATCCGCCTCGTCGAGACTCCCAGTAGGTAGGCGGTGGTAACGACGGTTGTCAGGGCCCGTTCAGCGCGGCGGCGTCGCTCCAGCAGCCAGTCCGGGAAGTACGACCCGGAACGCAGCTTCGGGATCGCGGCGTCAATCGTGCCCAGACGGGTGTCGAAGTCGCGGTGGCGGTAGCCGTTGCGGGAGTTCACCCGCTCCGGGCTCGTAGCGCCGTAGGCAGCTCCGCAGACGGCGTCGGCGTCAGCGGACATGAGTGTGTTGATGAAAGTTGACATCAGCTCGCGCAGCAGGTCTGGGCTCGCCTGCGCCAGCTGCTCGTCGACGAAGCGGGGAGGGTCCATCATGGGGTTGGCGGTCATCGCGTGGTCCTTCTTCGGTCTTGAGTGGGAACTCAGGTCGAAGCATCACGCGGTGGCCGCCTTCTACGTCTTAGCCACGCCCGTCATCGGGGGTGGTCGTACACCACTCTGGTGGACTCCACTTTCCCGAACGACGCACTCATGATCGCACAAGTGTTCGAAGGCGTCAGCGGTTGTTCTCCCACCGCATGCAAGCACGATCACGCCGACTCGATGTCAGCCGTCTTCTTGATCCGCAGGACACGCCCTACAGACCGCTCTCGGCGTCCCAGCCCTCCTGGGGCGTGCGGCAGTCCTCGCGGAAGACGAACTGCGACACCCGCCGCCGTTCGTGGCTCGACCAGTCGATCACCGGCCGACGGGCCTGCTCGGGGAGGTAGCCGATCCGGTAGACGGCCATCAGCTCGAGGTCGTCGGGGACCTTCAGCAGGTCCACCAGCGTCTCCCAGGCCCCGGGGACCTCCATGGGGAAGCTGACGAACTGGATCCCCAGGCCGAGCTCCGTCGTGGAGAGCCAGACGTTCTCCATCGCCGCCCCCATCGAGAACAGCGAGTAGAAGCCGGACAACTCCCCCGGCCGGTACTCCGCGCGGTCCAGCATCACCCCCAGCAGCAGCGGGGAGCCGGCGACCAGGTCCCGGTTCTGGCGGCCGAGCTTGCGCGGGACCCCCAGCAGGTTCATCACGAACTGCCCGCGTCGGGTGAACACGCTGCGGGTGAAGGGGCGCAACGGCGCGGGGAGCTTGTCGAAGAGCATCCCCGAACGGCTGCTCTCCATCTCCTCGGCGCTGAAGCGGAAGTAGCGCTTGTAGCGCTCGAAGAACGTCCCGTTGCCCATGGCCGTCGTCATCGACGCGCCGCTGACCCGCGCGACCTCGGCGATGGTGTCGCGGGACTCGACCAGGACGAAGCGCCACGGCTGGCTGTTCAGCTGCGAGGGGGCCCGGGCGGCGACCTCCATGAGGATCCGCTGGTGCTCCGAGGTCACCGGGTCGGGCAGGAAAGCCCCGTTGGTGGTCCGTCGGGCGGCGATCGCCGCGCGCAGTTCCACGGCCGCTCAGCTCGCCAGGGCGGCGACGTAGGCGGGGGCGGCGCTGCCGGCGATGACGGGGTGCCAGCGCGTGCGGGCCGGTACCGCCGGGATCGCCAGCAGCGGGAGCGCCGCGGGGAGGAGGCGGAAGAAGGCCCGGTCGCGGCGCAGGGCGAGCTCGGCCCCGGCGGCGGCGGTGAGGACGGCGGTCGCGACGTAGACGGCGTGGTGCACCCAGCGGAACCCCGAGGTGTCCAGGACCCGGGTGGCGACGGCCGCGCCGAGGGCGCAGTTGGCGAGGTAGCTCGCGGCGGCGGCGGTCAACAGCGGGGTGCGCACGGGCGCAAGTGCACCACGCAGCGCCGGGCCGGGCTCAGCGGACCTCGCGGATGGCGAGCAGCACCTGCCCGACGAGTTCGGCCGGGACGTCGCGCAGCCCGTGGTCGTGGCGGGCGTGACCCGAGACCTCGTTGAGGATGGAGTCGCTGTCGTGGGCGGTGAAGGTGCGCGGGCACCCGGCGACGACGTCGCCGCAGGAGAACTGCTTCACGGTGGGAGGGCTCCATTCCTGACGCCGCTGGGCTCGACGGTCAGTCACTGTTGTCGGCGTACACCGACTCCGACCTGAGCCCGCGCGAGGAACCCTGCCCGGACGGCCGAACGCCCGCCCACCGGGAGGGGTGGACGGGCGTTCGGGGCGTTGCGGTTCAGTGCTTGTCGACCGGCTCCCCCGCGGGTTCGTCGGTGGACTCCGGGGTGGAGTCCCCGTCCACCGCGGCCGGTGCCGGGTGGCGCAGGCTGAGCACGATCGCCAGCGTCAGCGAGATCACGATGACGCCGAGGCTGACCCAGGTGGGGATGTGCGGGATCGAGGGGCTGATGACCTCGTGCCCGGCCTGGAAGAACAGCTTCACGCCGATGAAGGCGAGGATGAAGGCCAGTGCCTTGCTGAGCAGGTGGAAGCGCTCGAGCAGACCGGAGAGCAGGAAGAACAGCGCCCGCAGCCCCAGGATGGCGAAGGCGTTGGAGGAGAAGACGATGAACGGTTCGCTGGAGACCGCGAGCACGGCCGGGACGCTGTCGACGGCGAAGATCAGGTCGGCGGCCTCGATGGCCGCGACGACGGCGAGCAGCGGGGTGCCGTAGCGCTTGCCGGCCTCCTTGATGAAGAACTTCGTGCCGTGGTACTCGTCCTTCAGCGGGATGACCCGCTTGAGCATCCGGACACCGATGTTGTTGCTCTGGTCGCTCTCCTCGCCGTCGTCGCCCTTGAGCATCTTCCAGGCCGACCACAGCAGGATGGCGCCGAAGGCGAAGAGGATGACGGTGAAGCGCTCGACGACCGCGACGCCGACGCCGAGGAAGATGGCGCGGAAGATCAGGGCGCCGAAGACCCCGAAGAAGAGGACCCGGTGCTGGTACTCGCGGGGGACCTTGAAGTACCCGAAGATCAGCGCGAACACGAAGAGGTTGTCGACGGAGAGGCTCTTCTCCAGCAACCAGGCCGTCGTGTACTGGGTACCGGCGTCGACGCCGTAGGCCCAGAAGATGATGCCGCCGAAGGCCAGCGCGATCGCGACCCAGACAGTGCTCCAGATCGCCGCCTCGCGGAAGCCGATGACGTGGGCTCCACGGTGGGACAGCAGGTCGATCGCCAGCATGACGACGATGACCGCGCCGAGCGCCAGCCAGGCCCACAAGGGGACGTTCAACCCCAGGTCCACTGTGATCTCCCGGTGTGTGAGGGTTCGTGACGACGTTTGTCGCTTTCACCCATGATGACTGCCGAAAGATGGCAAAGCGGAGTCGAGAATTGGACGATTTGGCGGCTCTTCCTTGCCGACATCCGGCAAGGTCGTCAGGCGCGTTCCCCCGGCCAGCCCAGTGCCCGGGCGGCGAGCACCGCCGCCTGCAGCCCGAAGCGGTGCTCGGCGCGGGTCGCATCGATCCCGGTGAGGTCGCGCACCCGGGCCAGGCGGTAGGTGACGGCCCGCACCGACAGGTGCACCCGCCGCGCGGTCTCGGTCGCGTTGCCGCCGGAGTCCAGGTACGCCTCCAGGGTCGCCAGGACGGGTTCCACTCCCCCACGCACCTGGCGCAGCGGGGCCAGCGTCGACTCGACGAGGTCCCGGGCGACGCCCGGGTCGCGCAGCAGGACCTCGTGGACGAGGAGGTCGGCCGCGTCGGCCACCGGGTCCCCCGCCCCGAGGCGGCGGCCGAGCTCCAGGGCGCGGCGGGCCTGCTCGAAGGAGCCGACGACACCCGCGGCCCCCGCGGCCGGACGCCCGACGCCGGCGCGCCAGGCGGTGCGGTCGGGGGGACCGAGGACGTCGCGCAACCGCAGGACGACCTCGTCGACCGCGGCCCGGTCGGGGGCGGCGAAGACGACGACGAGGGCGCCGTCCTTGGTCGCCACGAGCGGGTCGGCGTCGGCGACGCTGCCCTGCAGGCGGCGTTCGACGACAGCCAGCTGGGGGCTGCCGTCGCGGAAGGGGGTCTGCGCGCGGACGACGGCGACGGCGTGCGGGCCGGTCAGCTCGAGGCCGAAGCGCGGGGCGCGGCGCAGCAGGCCGCTGACGTCGGCAGTGCCGGCCAGCAGGTCGTCGACGAATTCCCGGCGGTCGGACTCCTCCCGGCGCACGAGCTGGCGACGGGCGAGCTGGTAGCCCTCGGTGAGCGAGGCGACGGCGTCGTCGGTGGCCCGCAGGACGACCTCTCCGGCGGTCACGACCCCGTCCGGGTCCGCGTGCGCGGCGGCGACGGGCGGGAGGTGCCGCCACAGCCGCCACGCGGCGGAGAGGTAGAGGTCGAGCAGGGCGCGCAACGCCACGCCCGAGGTCGCGGCCCCTTCCCCGACGCTGCGGTAGCGGGCGGTGCGCGCGGTGGAGAGCCGTCGTCCTTCGACGACGGCACCCCAGACGGCGTCGAGGAAGTCGCCGAGCAGGGCGGGGTCGATGCCGCCCGCGTCGTCGGCCGCGGCACGGGCCACGGCGTCCAGGACGTGGCCGTCGGGGTGAGTCTCGGGGTGGGGCGCTGGCACCGCCGGATGATGGCACCACGGCGTCTGGAACGATGCGGAACGTGACGAATCATCATCCCTCCGGGTTGTGATGCTGGTCACGTTCGTTGTCCACAGCTACGTGTGGGTCCTCGTGGTGCCGAGGTTGCGGACGGTAGTGTCCGGCCCGACGGTCCGCACCGGACCTCCACACGACTCCGACGCAGCCACACCGGGCCAGCGCCCCCGACCACACTGGACGTGCACGACGTGCTCTCACCGCAGGCCCGCCCCGCCCGCCGCTCGCAGCGACTGCGCGCGACCCTGCTCCTGGCCGGAGCGGTGGTCGGCAGCAGCTGCCTGAGCCTGGGCGTCGTCGCGCCCGCGACGGCGGTCACCGTCACGCCCGCCACCATCACCCCCATCTCCGTCGGGACCGACACGCCCTCCCCGCAGCAGCTCGCCGAGGCGCAGCGCCAGGCCGCGGCGTCCGCGGCGCAGGCCGCGCAGGTGCAGTCCCAGCTCGACGCGGCGCAGTCGCAGTTGGACGCCCTCGCGAAGCAGGCCAGCACGGCCCTGGAGAACTTCCAGCAGGCCGACGAGGCACGGCGGGCCGCCGTGGACCAGGAGGCGGCCCAGCAGGAGCGTCTGCGCCAGGCCGAGATCACCCTGGCCGAGGGGAAGAAGGACCTGGGGCAGTGGGCGGCGTCGTCCTACCGCGGTGGTGCGGGTGGGTTGCGGGAGTACTCGGGTCTGGTCGACGTCCTACGGGGCGGAGCGACCGACGACACCGCCAGCGCCCTCGCCTCGGTGAAGCGCATCGGCGACGGCCGCAGCAACGCCGTCGAGGCCTACGAACAGGCCCAGCGCGACCAGATCGACGCCACCCAGAAGGCCGCCGCCGCCCGCCTGGAGGCGCAGACCCAGGCCGACATCGCCACCTCGGCCAAGCAGCAGGCCGACGGCCTGCTCGCCCAGCAGCGCACGCAGGTCGCCGCCCTCGCCGTCCTGCAGAGCACCGCCGCCGGCACGGCGAACTCCGACGCCGAACGCGCGGCCAACCTGGCCACCGCGAAGGCCCAGGCCGACGCGGCCCTCGCCGCCGCCTCCTCCGGTGGCTACGGCGCGGTCGGCGACTGCAACACCGACATCAGCCTCGCCGGGTACGCGAACGGGCTCATCCCCCGCAGTGCCCTGTGCCCGTTGGCGAGTGCACCGAACCACGTCCTGCGCTCCGACGCGGCGAACGCGTTCGCGGCGCTGAACACCGCCTACGCCGAGGCCTTCGGCACCAACATCCCGGTCACCGACTCCTACCGGACGCTGGCCGAGCAGATCGACGTCAAGCAGCGCAAACCCGGACTCGCCGCGACGCCGGGCACGAGCCGTCACGGGCTGGGCATCGCCGTCGACCTCGGCGGTGGGATCCAGAACGCCGGCTCGCCGCAGCACCTGTGGATGGACCGCAACGCTGCCCTCTACGGCTGGATCAACCCCGCGTGGGCGCAGAACCGCGGCGGGCAGTTCGAACCGTGGCACTGGGAGTTCACCGACTGATGGTTCCCCGGCCGCCGGCCCGGCACGCGTTCTGCGCGTGGGAGGGACCGATCGCGATGGCCCACCGCGGCTTCTCCGCCACCCCTGAGCTCGCCGGGCTGGAGAACTCGCTGCCGGCCTTCGCGGCGGCGGTGGAGCTGGGGTACCGCTACCTGGAGACCGACGTGCGGGCCACGGCCGACGGTGAGCTGCTCGCCTTCCACGACGAGCGCCTGGACCGGGTCACCGACCTGCGGGGTGAACTGGCGAGGACGCCCTGGGCGCAGGTCCGCCGCGCCCGCATCGCCGGGCGGGAACCGGTCCCCCGGCTGGAGGACGTCCTGGGCTCGTTCCCGCAGGCCCGGTTCAACCTCGACGTGAAGACGACCTCGGCGATCCCGGGACTGGACGCGGTGCTGCGTCGGACGAGGGCGCACGGTCGGGTCCTGGTGACGGCGTTCGCGGAGGACCGTCGCCGGGCCGCGCTGACCGCCGTCGGCGGGGCCGAGGCGACGTCGGCGTCCTCGCGCTCCACCGCCCTGGCCCTGGTGGGGACCGGTCTGCGCACCCCGCCGCTGGTGCGGCGGGCCCTGGCCGGGGTCGACGCCGTGCAGGTCCCGGTGCACCAGAACGGGGTCGAGGTGGTGTCCCGGCGCTTCGTCGACGCCGTGCACGGTGCGGGCGCGCAGGTGCACGTCTGGACCGTCGACGACGCCGTGCAGATCGGTGCTCTCCTCGACCTCGGGGTCGACGGGATCATCACCGACCGCGCCGACGTCCTGCGCGAGGTCCTGCTCGCCCGCGGTGAGTGGTCCTCGTGAGCACGACGCTCGACCCGGCCCTGGGGCGGGCGCGTCGTTCCTGGTACGTCTACGACTGGGCCAACTCCGCGTTCGTCACCACGACCCAGACGGTCCTGTTCGCGCCCTACCTCACGGTGCTGGCCCGCCGGGCGGCGTGCCCGGAGGCGCCGGACGGCTGCACCCGCACCCTGTCCGTGCTGGGGTTGCCGATCGCCCCGGGTTCGCTGGCGCTCTACACGATCACCCTGGCGACGATCCTCGCGGCGTTGGTGCTGCCCTTCGTGGGGGCGCTGGCCGACCGCAGCCGTCACCGGCACCGCCTGCTGGCCGGTTTCGCCTGGGTCGGCGCGGCGGCCGGGACGGCGATGGTCGCGATGGGTGGGGACCGGTGGTGGCTGGGGGTCCTGCTGGCCCTCGTCGCGGTCGTCAGCCTGGTCTGCTCCCTGGTGGTCAACGACGCGCTGCTCTGCGACGTCGCGGCCCCGGAGGACCGCGACGAGGTCTCCTCGCGCGGGTGGGCCGCGGGCTACCTCGGGGGTTTCCTGCTGCTGGCGATCAACCTGCTGCTGGTGTCCACGCCGTCGACCTTCGGTCTCGACGACGAGTGGGCGGTGCGGGTCTCGCTGGCCTCGGCCGGGCTGTGGTGGGGACTGTTCACGTTCGTGCCGTTCTTCGGTCTGCGGCGGTTGCCGGCCCGCCCGGTGCTCGACCTCGCGCCCGGTGCGCAGGGGTCCCTGACGGCGCCGGTGCGCCAGCTGATCGCCACCCTGCGCGGGTTGCCGGCCCACCCCCAGGTGCTGCGGTTCCTGGTGGCGTACCTGATCTTCAACGACGGCATCCAGACCGTCATCGCGGCGGCGAGCGTCTACGGCCAGGAGGAGCTCGGCTTCAGCCAGGCGCAGTTGCTGACCACGATCCTGCTGGTGCAGGGCGTCGCGTTCCTCGGGGCGCTGCTCTTCGGCCGCCTCGCCGGTCGGTTCGGGGCGAAGCGGACCGTCATGGGTGGGCTGGGCCTGTGGACGGTGGTCGTGGTGATCGCCTTCGGGGTCCCACGGGGTGCGTTCCCGACGTGGCTGGGTCTGGCCGTGCTCATCGGAGTGGTGCTCGGGGGGACGCAGGCCCTGTCGCGCTCGCTCTACAGCCGGCTGGTGCCGGTGGGGGCGGAGGCGGAGTACTTCAGCCTCTACCAGGCCGGCGAGCGGGGGACGAGCTGGCTGGGCACACTGGTCTTCGGGCTGGTCGCGCAACTGACCGGTTCCTACCGCCCGGCGCTGATGGCGTTGCTGGTCTTCTTCGTGGTGGGGGCGTTGCTCCTGTCGAGGGTAGATGTGGACGCCGGGGTTCAGCAGGCACGCCGAGGTACCGATCCAGTACGCTGAGTAACCAATCAACCTCGCTGCGCACATGACCTCCACACTCCGAGTGCGGAAGTCGCGGAACAGCGGGGGTCGTCACGGCGTTCAACCATCAAGTCCCCTTCACTCTCCCCGGACCGCGGGAGTAGCCGTGACGAGGGGGACGATGGGGAGGTCACTATGAGCGAGCGCAACCTGCGAGGGTCCCGCCTCGGAGCCGCGAGCCTCGAGAGCGAGTCCGGTGTCGAACCGGCCGAGCGCCAGATGGTCACGTACAACTGCCCCGAGGGGCACACGGTCGTGGTGCCGATGTCGCTGGAGGCCGATGTGCCTCCGTTGTGGGAGTGCCGCTGCGGGGCAGAAGCCCTGCGTGCGGACACCGACGCACCGGAGCGCAAGGCCGGCAAGCCGGCGCGTACGCACTGGGACATGCTCCTGGAGCGTCGCACCATCGCCGAACTGGAAGTCCTGCTCGACGAGAGGCTCGCGCTGCTCCGCAGCCGCGAACTGATCAAGCGCAGCGCCTGAGCCAGCGCGCACCACGAAGGCCGGTCCACCACCTGGTGGGCCGGCCTTCGTGGTGTCCGGAGCTGCCGGTCGGGGTCAGCGACCGAGTTCGCGCAGGTCCTCGACGACCTCACCGTCGACGATGTCGTCGTCCCGGACGACGTCACCCACGACGACCGCGCCCCCGGCCTCGCGCACGGCGCGTTCCACCCGGGTCCGCACCAGGCGGACGAAGAGGGCGCGCAGCAGCCGGCGCGTCGGCGGCAGGATGCACAGCAGGCCCACGACGTCGCTGATCAGGCCGGGCAGGATGAGCAGCACGCCACCGGCCCCCGCGAGGACGGCGTTGCCGACGACGCCGGGCTGCTGGCCGGGGACGGGCGCCCCGAAGGGCACCGACGCCGTCTGGCGGAACGCCGCCACCGCCCTGCGCCCGGCCCGGCGCAGCACGAGAGCCCCGCCGAACGTCTCGGCGACGATCAGCACGAACACCCAGCCACCGCCGACGAGGTGCCCGAGCTGGACGAGCAGCCAGACCTCCAGCGCCAGCAGCACCACCAGGCCCACCGGGATCCACGACGTCCAGCGGCGCCGGCGCACCGGGGGGACGAAGGAGGCGCTCACGCCGACACCGGATCACCCGTGGGCGCGTCGGGGACCCGCCGCCGGGTGCCCCGGCCACGGCGACCGGGCCGGGTGCCGCGGCGGGCGGTCAGCAGCAGGAGCAGCGCGAGGCCGCTCAGCACGTACTCGGGTCCGGCCCCGACCTTCGTCGCGATCGTCTCGGTGGAACGCAGCACAACATCTCCCTGGAGGACGTCCTGGGTGAACAACGTGCTCTCGTCGTGGGCCGTTCCGTCGGGGCTGATGATCGAGCTGACCCCCACCGTGGAGATCTGCACGACGGCCCGCCCGCTCTCCACGGCCCGCAGCCGCGACATCGCGAGCTGCTGGACAGCCTCACCGGAGTAGCCGAACGTCGCGTTGTTGGTCTGGACGACGAGGAACTGCGCGCCGGCCCGCACGGAGTCGCGGACGGTGTCGTCGAAAGCGACCTCGAAGCAGATGACGTCACCGACCCGGACGTCGTCCATCCGCAGCAGCCCGACGTGGTCACCGTGGACGAAGTCCCGGGTGACGAGGTCGACCTTGTCGCTGAACATCCGGAAGAAGGAGCGGTAGGGCATGTACTCCGCGAACGGGGCCGGTCGCTGCTTCACGTAGTGCCGGGTGTCGTCCTCGAGCGCGCCGTCCAGGCCGTCCTGGGGGGTCACCACGATCCCCGTGTTGGACACGAAGCGGCCCGGACCGTCCAGGACGGCACCGACGAGGACGGGGACGCCGATCGCCCTCGTCGCCGACTCGATGACGGCCGCCGCATCGGCGTTCTCGTAGGGGTCGATGTCGCTGGAGTTCTCCGGCCACAGGACCAGGTCGGGCCGCTGCGCGGTTCCCGCCTGCACCGCGGCCGCCAGGGCCTGGGTGGCGGCGGCGTGGTTGTCCAGCACCGCACGCCGTTCGGCGTTGAACTCCAGCCCGGCCTCGGGGACGTCGCCCTGCACCGCAGCGATGCGCTTCGTGCCCTCCTCCGCGCCCGTGGGGCGTGGGACGAGCGCTCCCGCCCAGGTGACGAGGACGGCGAGGAGGAGGGACACGACCGCGGGCCGCAGCCGGGGTGTGCCCCGCACAGCCCCCAGCGGAGCGGGCAGCCGTCGCAGCGCGAGCACGGCGAGGGCGAGGAACGCGCCCGCCAGGGCCACGCCGAAGGTGACGGCGGGCGAACCGCCCAGCGCGGCGAGCCCCAGGGTCGGCGCGTCGGCCTGGGAGAACGCGATGCGTCCCCACGGGAACCCCTCGAAGGGGAACCGCGCCCGCGCGGCCTCCAGGGCCACCCACCCGGTCGCGACGGCCAGCGGGGCCAGACCCCAGCGCGCGCGCTGCAGCCGGGGCAGGAAGGCCCCCAGGACCGCGTAGAAGAGCGCGCAGACGACGGCGAGAGCCGACCAGGGCAGCAGACCGACGTAGGTCCCGCTCCAGGCCAGCAGGGGGAACATGAACGCGAGGCCGAAGAGGAGGCCGGCCAGGAACCCGCGCCGCGCGCGCACCCCGTGGGTGGCCAGGCTCAGCAGGGCGATGCCCAGGACGGCGGTGGGCCACCATCCCGACGTCGAGAGGGACCCGGGGAACGCCGCCCACGTGGCGACACCACCCGCGAGGGCCAGCAGCAGCGCCACCGGCAGCTTCGCAGGAGCAGGATCGGCCGGTCGCACACGCATCCCGCGAGGGTAAGCGAGAGAGGTGGGAACGGGGCCACCGCGGGTCGCGTCAGGTCGCGTCGAGTCGGGGCCGAACAACAGGTCGAGTCCGCGCGCCCTTCGTGCCGTCGCGCGCCCCGTCGGCCACGAGGTGCGTGCCGTTGTCTAGGGGTGCACGGACTCGACCCCGCCCACTCCGGTCGGTCAGCGCTCCACACGTCGTCGCAGGTGGTGCGGCTGAAACGGCGGTGGCGCGGCGCACCGATCGGTACTCCTCGTCGTGGACTGCACCTCAGAAGCTACTCAGCCGCCGCCTGCTGTCAACCTGCCCGTGACCTGCGACGACGTGCATCGCGGCAGGTCACACCCGACCCACGAGCAGCCACCAGCAGCCCTCGCCCGGCGTGTCGCCCGGCGTGTCGGACAACGGGTCGGACGACGGCAGGTGTCCTAGGACCGGTCGTGCACGACGACCCCGTCGACGACGGTCCGGCGACACACCGGCTCCGGCGCACCGGGCCCCAGGTCGGGCAGTCCCGGAGTCCCCGAACGGGCGTCCGTGCTCCACCCCGACAACCGACGGTCGGGAGCCTGCACCACGAGGTCCTGCACGTCCCAGACCGCGTAGGTCGCCGGTGCGCCCGGACGCAGGACGCCCGGGTGGCCCAGCCCCGCCAGCCGGTGACCGCCCCGCGTGTGGGCCAGGAACGCCGCCCGCACCGACACCGCCCGCGCCTCGTCGTGCCCGAACCCCGCCGCCCGCACCGCAGCCCACGGTGCGAACGGGGTCACGGGCGTGTCCGACCCGAACGCCAACGGCACCCCGGCCGCCGCGAACGCCGCGAACGGGTGGCTCGCCCGCACCCGCTCCACCCCGAGGCGGGTCTCGTACAACCCGCCCGGGCCGCCCCACCGCGCGTCGAAGGCGGGCTGGACGCTGAGCGAGGTCCCGAACCGCGCCAACGCCGCCACCACCTCCGGCCCCGCCATCACCGCGTGCTCGACGCGGTGACCCGCCGAGGCCAGCGCCGGAATCCCCAGGTCACCCGCCACTGCCTCCAGCGCCTCCACGACCACCGCCAGCGCCGCGTCCCCGATGGCGTGGAACGCGGCCTGGACCCCCGCCCGGGTGCAGGCGTGCAGGTGGTCCCGCACGGCGCTCGCGTCCAGGTGCAGCGAGCCGCGGTGCCCGGGGGCGTCGGCGTAGTCGGCGCGCAACGCGGCCGTGCGGGAACCGATGGCCCCGTCGATCGTGAGATCGCCCCCCACCCCGGCGAGGCGCGCGCTCGTCCCCGCCAGGACCGCGGCGACCTCTTCGGGCGAAGCGACCCGGTGCGCGAGGTAGCCCACGACGTCCGGCAGGGCCTCGGCGTCCGAGAGCGCCTGCAGCGCCTCCAGGTCACCGGGCGGGGCGAGCCAGGGCCCGGACATCTCGTGGACCGTGCCGATCCCCGCGGCCGCCGCGGCCTGCAGGGCGGCCCGGCGGGCGGACTGCGCCGCCTGCGGGCTCAGCGCGTCCCAACGCGCCTCCAGCGCCGCGTGGTGGGCCTCCCGGCGCACCCAGCCGTCCTCGTCCCAGCCCTCTAGGCCGCGCAACGCCGCCGCCTGGGCCAACGACGTCGACACCAGAGCGCTGTGACCATCCACCCGAGACAGCAGGACCGGTACCCCACCGGCGGCCCGGTCGAGCTCGGTGCGCGTCGGGACCCGCCCGTCCTCGAAGCGGGACTCGTCCCACCCGAAACCGGCCAGCAACTCCCCCGGCCGCGCCCGGGCCGCCACCGCGTCCAGCAGGTCCCCCGCGCTGCGGACCCCCGCGAGGTCCAGCCCGGTCTCGCGCAGACCCGTCTCGGTGAGGTGCACGTGCGCGTCCACGAACGCCGGCGTGATCAACCGGCCGTCCAGCTCGACGACCTCGTCACCCTCCCGCGTCCACGCCGACGCGGCCTCCTCCGGCCCCACCCACGCGACCGAGGAGCCCTCCACGAGCATCGCCGTCGCGAACGGGTCGGCGGGTGAGTACACCTCCCCACCGCGGTAGAGCCGTCGGGTCGCACCAGCGCTGGGTTCCACGCGAGGCAGCGTAGGAGCCGCCCCGCGCGGGACCCACCGCAGGGTTCAGGCGCCCGCAGCCGCCGGCTCGCCCGCCAGGGCGCCCATGTTCGGGGCCTCCGTGACGCTGGCCGGGTCCGGAGCGGCCACGTCGACCGAGCTGCCCCAGTCGTAGTAGTCCATCGAGACGTTCAGCGTCGACCCCTCGACGGTGATCTGCTCGGTCATGCGCACCGGACGGTTCTGGTCGTCGACGTAGAGCGTGAACGGGATCGAACCCAGCTGCGCCGCAGCCTTCTTCGCCTCGTCGGTCTGCTGCTCGGCCGGAGCCAGCTCCAGGGCCTTCGTCGCGTCGATCGTCCCCGCGTACCCCTTCGCCTGCACCCCGCGCACGGAGATCGGAGCGACCTCCTTGACGCCGTCGGCGACACCCTGCAACTGCTCCAGCGACTTCGCCGGGTCCATCGAGGAGGTGTCCAGACCCGTCGCACCCAGCTGGTCCAGCGGCATCTTCATCCACTGCCCCTCGGCCGTCAGCGGTGCACCCGAGAGGTACGCCACACCGTCGACCATCCGGAAGGTCAGCTTCGACCCCCCGGCCTCGGCGGGCAGCGACATCGTCATCTCGAAGGCGTTCTTGGCGATGTCGAACGCGCCGTCACCCGAGAAGTTCAGCGCCTGCCCGGAGGCGGTGCCGTCCATCGTGAAGGAGAACTTGCCGCTCCCGGCCTCCTTCGACTGCACCGAGGAGGCCTTGACGACCTGCATCGCGGTCAGTTCGGTCGCGGGCGAGGACGTGGCGGTCGTCGGCTTGCTCGCGGAGTCGTCACCGCCACCACACGCCCCCAGACCGAGAGCGAGCACGGCCGCGCCGCTCACGGCCAACGTGCTGATCCGACGACGGCGACGGGTGCTGGTGTTCATGGAAGGTCCCCCCTGGTCGGGCTGTGACTTCGGTGTGGATTCGATTCCCACCCTCACAGCTTGACCCGTCCGGCGCTCGTCGGCGTCACCCATCCGGACCGAACCTCCACGACATCCGACGGACCCCACCCACCCCCTACGGTGAGGCTCATGACGTCGTCGACCGGGGCCCCCGCGCAGAAGCTGATGCTGATCGACTCCGCCTCGCTGTACTTCCGCGCGTTCCACGGCGTCCCCGAGTCGATCACCGCCCCCGACGGGACCCCCGTCAACGCCGTCCGCGGGTTCCTCGACTCCATCGCCCACCTGCTCACCACCCACCGCCCCACCCGGCTCGTCGCCTGCTGGGACGACGACTGGCGCCCCGCCTTCCGCGTCGAGGCCCTGCCCTCCTACAAGGCCCACCGCGTGGCCCCCGACGGTGGCGAGGAAGCCCCCGACCTGCTGCTCCCCCAGGTCGACGTCATCGTCGACGTCCTCGCCGCCCTCGGCCTCACCCGCGTCGGCGCCCCCGGCTACGAAGCCGACGACGTCATGGCCACCCTCACCGTCCGCTCGAAGGACCCCGTCGACGTCGTCACCGGCGACCGCGACCTCTTCCAGCTCGTCGACGACGACCTCGGCGTCCGCGTCGTCTACTGCGGCAAGGGCGTCCGCAAGGCCGACCTCGTCGACCAACCCTGGCTGCACACCAAGTACCGCGTCAGCACGGGCCAGGCCTACGCCGACATGGCCGTCCTGCGCGGCGACCCCTCCGACGGTCTCCCCGGAGTCCCCGGCATCGGCGAGAAGACCGCCGCCGCCCTGGTCGACCGCTACGGCGACCTCGCCGCCCTCCTCGCCGCCGCCGACGACCCCACCACCGGGCTCTCCCCCGGCCAGCGCCGCAAGCTCCTCGACGCCCGCGACTACCTCACCGCCGCGTCCGTCGTCGTCAACACCGCCCGCGACGTCCCCCTCCCCGACCTCGACGACACCCTCCCCCGCGAACCCGTCGACCTCGACGCCCTCGGCGCGCTCGTCCACCGCTGGGGCATCCAGTCCAGCGTCGAGCGCGTCCTCACCGCCCTCGTTCAGTCCCGCGACTGAACCAGGCGCTCCCGCAGGAAACCCACGACCTGCCCCCGCGCCTCGAACGCCGGATGACCCGGGCGCTCGCGGACCTCGTGGGTGAGGACGGAGTGGGCGCCCTTCGAGAACCCGCCGGGGTTGCCCGGCCCGGAGTCGAGTTCGATGACCCGGAACGCCTCCCCGAGGCGGGCCGAGATCGTCGCGAAGCGCGCCGCGGGGACGGCAGCGTCGCGGGTGAAGCGCAGACCCAGTGCGCACACCGAACCCGTCGCGGCGCGTTCGGCGATCCGGTCCAGCTCCGCCGGGCTCGTCGCCGGGTCGGCCCGGTGCCTCCTCGACACGGGAAAGGGCAGGGCCGGTTGGCTCAGGACGGCGGCGCCCACGGAGTCGTCGACGGCCGCGGCCAACGCGAAACCCCCCGTGAAGCACATCCCGATGACCCCCACGCCCCGGCCCGGCGTGCGGCCGGCGAGGTCGGAGGCCAGGGCGCGGAGGAAGTCGGTGAAGGGCCGGTGCGCCCCGAGCGCGAAGGCGCGGAACTCGCTCGCGACGCACAACCTCGCCACCGTCGCCGCGACGTAACCGGTGCTCGCCACCCGCCCGGGCGTCCCGAACGGCGAGGGCACGACGACGGTGAACCCCTCCGCCACCAGGTGGTCGGCCAAGCCGGCGACCTCGGGCGTGAACCCGGGGATCTCCGGGACGAGCACGACCCCGGGACCCTGGCCCCGTTCGTAGCAGTCGTAGGTCTGGCCCCCACCGGTGAACGGACTCCGGGCCCAGTCCTGCACCCTCCCGACCGGGGCGGTGTCAGTCACGGTGCAGCGCGTCCAGGACCGTGAGGTCGGCGGCGGAGATCTCGAAGTCGAGGTCGGCGTTCTCCGCGATGCGCGAGGGGGTCGTGCTCTTCGGCAGCGGCAGGACGTCCTTCTGCAGCAGGTACTTCAGGCAGACCTGGGCGACCGTGCGGCCGTAGTTCGCCGCGACCGCCGCGATCGCCTCGTCGTCGACGAGACCACCGGTGGCCAGCGGGGAGTACCCCTCGACGAGGATCCCCCGCTCCTTGCACCACGCCGTCGTCTCGTCCTGGGTGTTGCCGATGAACCAGCGGATCTGGTTCACGTGCGGCAGCACGCTCGTCGCGGCGGTCAGCGACTCCAGGTCGGCCACGGAGAAGTTCGAGACGCCGATGGAACGGGCTCGCCCGGAGGCGTGGATCTCCTCCAGCGCCGTCCAGACCGCGATGTTGCCCTCGCGGCAGTCCTTGCCCATCTCGCTCCAGGGCCACGGCGCGTGGACGAGGTAGAGGTCGACGTGGTCGAGCTGCAGGTCGGCCAGGGAGGCCTCGAAGCTGGCGAGGGCCTCGTCGTGGTCCTTGATCTCGGCGGGCAGCTTCGTGGTGACGAAAACCTCCTCGCGGGCCAGGCCGCTGTCGCGCACGGCGCGGGCGACGCTGGCCTCGTTGCCGTAGGCGCGGGCGGAGTCGACGTGGCGGTAGCCCGTCGTCAGCGCCGTCGCGGTGGCGTCGTAGGCGGCGTCCCCGTCGGGGATCTGCCAGGTGCCGAACCCGACCTGGGGGATCTCGACGCCGTTGGAGAGGGTGAAGGTGTCCGTCAGTGTGCTCACGCGCTCAGGCAACCACACGCTCCCCGCAGGTGCGCGGGCGTACCGTCCAGCATGGCCTTCGACGTCGCCGCGGACTACGACCGGTTCATGGGCCGCTTCGCCGTCCCCCTCGCCCGGCGGACGCTGGCCGCCCTGGGACCCCGGCCCGGGCAGCGTGCCCTGGACGTCGGGTGCGGTTCCGGCGCCCTCACCGCGGAACTCGTCGGCGTGCTCGGTGCGCCGGCCGTCGCCGCCGTCGACCCCGCCCCGGAACCCGTCGCCGCGGTCGCGCGACGTCTCCCCGGCGTGGACGCGCGGGTCGCCGCGGCGGAGTTCCTCCCCCACGACGACGAGACCTTCGACCTCAGCGTCGCCCAACTCGTCGTGCACTTCATGGCCGACCCGGTGGGTGGGCTGCGGGAGATGCGCCGGGTGACCCGTCCCGGCGGACGCGTCGCGGCCAGCGTCTGGGACTTCGGCGGGCAACGCAGCCCGCTGACCACGTTCTGGACGGCGGTGCGCAGCCTCGACCCCGCGGCCCGGGGCGAATCCGGCCGGGCCGGGAGGGGGCAGGGCGAACTCGCCGACCTCTTCCGGGGTGCCGGTCTGCCGCCCGATCTCGACGACGAGCTCACGGTCGAGGTCGGCTACGACTCCTTCGACGCGTGGTGGGAGTCCTACACCCTCGGCGTCGGGCCGGCCGGGGACCACGTGGCCCGGCTGGGGCCCAGCGCCCGGGAGTCCCTGCGCCGGCGGTGCGCGGAACTCCTCCCCCGCGGGGCGTTCACCGTGGAGGCCACCGCCTGGTTCGTCACCGCACCCCGGTGAGGGCCCCGGGACGGCTCAGGTCAGGGAGGTGTGGGCGACGACCCCGCGGCGCACCGCGTCGACGGCGTCCCGCGCCGCCTTGCGCACCCCGGGCTCGGTGGAGGCGATGCCGATCTGGTCCAGCAGGTCGACGAGCTGCTTGCACCGGCGGACGAAGTCGCCCGCGGCCAGGTCCGCCTCGCGGAGGACCTCGTCGAGGCGGTGCCCGCTGGCCCAGCGGTGCACGGCCCAGGCGAGCCCGGCGTCGGGCTCGCGGGTCGCGGGCACCTTGTGGTGGTCCTCGCGGTCGGTGAGGTCGCTCCACAAGCGGTGGGTCGTGGCGATGGCCGCCTCGACCTTGCGCGGGATGCGGTCGGGGCGTCCGCCCTCGTCGCGGCGCGACTCGTGGACCAGCGTCGAGACCGCGGCCGCGAGGTCGGGGGCGCTCAGCCCCGTCCACGCGCCGTGGCGCAGGCACTGGGCGACGAGCAGGTCGGTCTCGGCGTTGATGCGGCGCAGCGTGCGCCCCTCGTCCGTGACGGACAACCCGTCCGCCCCGAGGTAGTCCAGTTCCGCCAGCAGGTCGCAGACCCGGTCGAAGGTTCGGGCGATCGTGCCCGTGCGGCCCTCGATCTTGCGCTGCAGACCCTGGGTGTCGTGGCGCAGCTTCTCCTCGCGCACCGCCCACCGGGCGTGCTCCTCGCGTTCGGCGCAGCCGTGGCAGGGATGGGCCTTCAACCGGTCGCGCAAGGTCGCCAGTTCCCGGTCCTCACCCGCCGTCGACGTCCGGCGGTGGCGCGGGACGTCGCCGCCCCCGACCTCGGCCAGGGCGTTGCGCAACGACGACGCCAGGTCGCGGCGTTCCTGCGGGGACCGCCAGTTGAAGTTCTTCGGGATCCGCACCCGCGTCACGGGTTCCACGGCACCGGAGAACTCAGCGGAGTCGATGGTCCGGACCTGGCGGTCCTGGCTGAGGATGCGCGGGGACGGCCCGTCGAACCCCTTCCCGGGCAGCAGGTCCAGGACGACGCCGAACGTCGCGCGCCGCCCGCCGGGGAGCTTCACCACGTCACCGCGGGACAGGCCCTCGATGGACTCGCGGGCCTCGCTGCGCCGCGCCGCGACCCCGGAGCGGGAGAGTTCCTTCTCGCGCTCGCTGATGGCCTGGCGGAGCGCGAAGTACTCACCGAAGTCGCCGAGGTGGCAGGTCATCGCCTCGGTGTAACCGCGCAGCGCCTCCTGCTGAGACCGGATCTTCTGCGCCTGCCCGACGACGGCCCGGTCAGCCTGGAACTGCGCGAAGGAGGTCTCCAGGATCTCGCGGGCCCGTTCGCGGCCGACCTGCTGCACGAGGTTCACGGCCATGTTGTAGGTCGGCCGGAAGCTGGAACGCAGCGGGAACGTGCGCCGCGAGGCGAGACCGGCGACGGCCTCGGGGTCGGTCTGGTTCGACCACAGGACGACGGCGTGGCCCTCGACGTCGATCCCGCGCCGCCCCGCGCGACCGGTCAGCTGGGTGTACTCCCCCGGCGTGATGTCGACGTGGGTCTGCCCGTTCCACTTCACCAGGCGTTCCAGGACGACGGAACGGGCCGGCATGTTCACGCCGAGCGCGAGGGTCTCGGTCGCGAAGACGGCCTTGACGTAGCCGGCCGCGAAGAGGTGCTCGACGGTCTCCTTGAACACCGGCAGCAGCCCGGCGTGGTGGGCGGCGAGTCCGCGTTCCAGCCCGTCCAGCCACTCCCAGTACCCGAGGACGGCGAGGTCGGAACTGGGGATCTCCGAGCAGCGCTCCTCGGCGATCGCGCGGATCGCCCGGCCCTCCTCGGGCGTGGTGAGCCGCAACCCCCACGCGACGCATTGCTGGACGGCCGCGTCGCAGCCCGCGCGGCTGAAGATGAACGTGATCGCCGGCAGCAACCCGGCCTGGTCGAGGGTGTCCAGGATCTGCGCCCGCGAGGCGGGACGGCCGACCCCGGACGGGCGGTGACCGCCCGGGCCGGGCCGCTGCTGACTGCGGCGCCGACCGCGACCACCCGGTCCGGCGAGCCGGTCGGAACGGACCTGCTGGCGCGACATGGCGACGAGCTCGGGATTGACGATGGCGCCCGGCACCAGCGATCCCTCGTCACCCTCCAGGGCCTCGCCGTCGGGGTCGGTGAAGAGGTCGTAGAGGCGGGTCCCGACGGCGAGGTGCTGCCAGAGCGGGACCGGCCGGTGCTCGGACACGACGATCTCGGTGTCCCCGCGCACGGTGTCCAGCCAGGCGCCGAACTCCTCGGCGTTGCTGACCGTCGCCGACAGCGAGACGACCAGCACCTCCGAGGGCAGGTGGATGATCACCTCTTCCCAGACGGCGCCGCGGGAACGGTCGGCGAGGTAGTGGACCTCGTCCATCACGACGTAGCCGAGGCCGTCGAGCAGCGGGCTGTCCGCGTAGAGCATGTTGCGCAGGACCTCCGTCGTCATGACGACGACGGGTGCCTCACCGTTGACGGAGTTGTCACCCGTGAGCAGGCCGACGGCGGCGGAGCCGTGGCGCTCGACGAGCTCGGTGTACTTCTGGTTGGACAGGGCCTTGATGGGCGTCGTGTAGAACGCCTTGCGACCGGTCTGCAGCGCCAGGTGCGCCGCGAACTCCCCGACGACGGTCTTGCCCGCGCCGGTGGGAGCGGCGACGAGGACGCCGCGACCTGCTTCCAGGGCCTGGCACGCCTGCAGCTGGAAGCCGTCGAGCTCGAAGCCCACCGTGCTCGCGAACTGCGCCAGCTCGGTCCTGGAATCTTCGGTGCGACGGCGCGCTGCCGCGTAGCGTTCCGCGGGGCTCGCCATGGGCTGACAGTACGTCAGCCGAGCACCCGCAGCGCGCCCGGCACCACGGTGCAGGTGACGGGGAGGTGCCCGAACGGTTCGCCGTCGGCGTGGGGGTGCGGCTGCGCTGCGCCGGGGAGGACCTCGAGGGTGACGCTGCGGACCCGGTGGACGTGGACGGCGGGCAGCTTCAGGTGCGCACCCCGGCGAGCCCGGGGGAAGAGCTGCAACGCGGCGATCGGCGGCAGGCGGTCGACGACGACGACGTCGAGGAGCCCGTCCGTCGGGTCGGCGTCGGGGGCCATGAGGATGCCGCCGCCGTAGCTGCGGGTGTTGGCGACGGCGACGAGCAGGCACTCCTGCTCCACGGTGGTTCCGTCGAGGGTAATCCGCATCGGCAGCCCCCGGACGACGGCGAGCTCCCGCACCGCGGCCAGGGTGTAGCGCGCGGGCCCGCGCGGCCAGCGCCAGGAGTTGGCACGTTCGTTGATGAGGGCGTCGACCCCGGAGGCGAGGATGCTGCCGAACCAGTGCGACCCCACCCGCACGGCGTCGACCGTCCGCCACCGCCCTTCGTGCAGGGCCGTGGAGACGAGCTCCGCCGAACGCACCGGATCACCCAGTAGGAGGTCGAGCCCGCGGGCGAGGTCGTTGCCGGTGCCGGCGGGGACGATGCCCAGGGCGGTCGACGTGCCGGCGACGGCCTCGAGGCCGGCGTGCACCAGGCCGTCGCCCCCGACCACGACAAGGGCCTCGAACTCGCCCGCCCGCTCGCGCGCGGCGCGAGCGGAGGAGGCGAAGTCGAGGCCCGAGAGGTTGGTCACCGGGTGACCGAGGTGCTGCAGGGTCGAGAGGACGTGGGCACCTGCGACACGGCCGACCCCGCGACCCGCCGTCGGGTTCACGAGGAGGCCGACCCGCCCCCGAGAGGTCATCGGGTCAGATGGCGCTGGCTTCGTCGTCGCTGAGGTTCGTGTAGTCCGGCTCGTCGGAGTTCTTCGAACGGCGACGGTCACTGAGGAGACAGATGACCGTGGCGACGGCGAAGAGGATGAGCAGGGGGCAGGCGAGCAACAGCATCGTCGTGATGTCGGACGTCGGCGTCACGATCGCGGAGAAGAGGAAGCTCAGGAAGACGCTGATGCGCCACTGCTTCAGGATCGCCTTGCCGGACAGCAGGTGGGCGAAGTTGAGCCCGACCAGGACCACCGGCATGAGGAACCCGACGCCGAAGGCCAGGATGATGCGCATCGTGAAGCTGAGGTAGATCGACGAGTCGATGACGTTCGACCCGTTCTCGGGGGTGAAGTCGATGAGGAACCGGACTGCGTTCGGCAGAACGCTGTAGGCGATCCCCGCCCCGAGGAGGAACAGTGGCACCGCAGCGGAGATGAACCCCACCGCGTAGCGACGTTCCTTCCGGGTCAGCCCCGGCGTGATGAACGCCCAGAACTGCCACAGCCAGAACGGACTGGAGGCGATGACACCGACCCAGATCGCACCCTTGATGGCGAAGTCGAAGGCAGACCCGACCTGACCGAAGTTGATGCTGACGTTGCTCAGGTTCTTGGCCGCCGCAGCCTTGACCAGCGGGTCCTGGATGAGACCGAAGATCCCGCCGTGGAAGCTGGGCAGACCCCAGAACGGCTCGTTCCACCCACGCCACAAGAACCAGCCCAGCACGCTGCCGATCAACAGGGCGATACCGGCCTTGACGGCGCGGTTGCGCAGCTCCTTCAGGTGGTCCATGAGGGGCATGCGCCCCTCGGGATCCTTGGAGGAGCGTCGTCGGACAGTGGTGACGGCCATGTCAGGGATGCGATCTCAGGCGGTGCGGCGGGTCAGGACGCGCGCGTCTGGTGCTCGGACGCCGCCTTGGCCTGCGCCTCTTCGGCGGCCAGCTTGGCTTCGAGGGCCGTGGGTTCGGAGTCGAGGCCGGCGGCGGTCGGAGACTTCGTGGTCTCCTCCTTGCCGTCGTTCTTCATCTCCTTGACCTCGGACTTGAAGATGCGCATCGAGCGGCCGAGGCCACGCGCGGCGTCGGGCAGACGCTTGCTGCCGAACAGCGCGATGATCAGCACGACGAGGATGACGAGCACCCAGGGGTGGTCGACGAGGTTGCGGAACATCAGTCCTCCAGGGTTGGACGAAGCGCGGCCATCGTACGTCGATCGAAGCCGTCTGTGGGACAAGCATGCGCGTCGAGTCGCCCGAATACCTCTCTTGAGGCGTCTCCGGGGCACACTCCCGGTGAACACCCAGGAAGCACGAGAGCCGCCCTGCGGACGCCGTGGCGTCCGCGGAGCGGCTCTCGGGAGTGTGGGGTGCGTCAGCGCACGGTGCGCAGGCCGCGGGCGGCCAGCGAGGCGAGGTCGTCGCAGGAGTCGAGCACGAGGGCGAAGTCCAGGACGTCGTCCCAGGCGATGGTCGAGCCGTTGTGCTCCTCCATGGCCTCGGCGGGGATGCTCCAGCGCTCCACGGCGACGCCGCCGGAGACGAGCAGCGCGACGACGTCCTCGCCGGCGGGCTTGCGGACCTCGTCCTTGCACTTGGGGCAACCGAAGGCGTAGAACGACCGCTCCTTGGCGGAGCACACCACGAGGCGGACCTGCTTCGGGGTCAGTTCAACGTCGCCGCAGCAGGGGCAGGAAGCCTTGATCGTGGTCATCTCGAGCACCTTCCGTTTCGTGGTGTAGGTCCGGCGGACGCTTTCCGCCGTCCGACAACCACTGCTTCGGCACGTCCTCGCGATCCCTTGAACGCCCTTTCGGCCCAACCTTGACACATGCCGTGACCTTGTGCGTTCGCTTCGTCACAGACAGTCGCGGAAATGGCTCAGTGGTACCGCTCCAGGGCAGCCAGGGCGCCGTTGCGCACGTCCACGGCCAGCTCCGGCGGGTCGACGACGCGGGCACCGGCACCGAGGCGCAGGAGCAACCGGTGCACCCAGTGCGTGTCCGCCGTGCGGAGCCTCACGCGCAGGGCGGCCTCCTCCCAGCCGTCCTCCGGCGCGTCCTCGACGGAGTCGACGGGGTAGTAGTCGACGACCCACGCGGCCTGCTGCGCCAGGTCGATGGTGACGACGAGGTCGTCCGGGCTGGGCTTGAACAGGTCGGAGCCCACGTCGCGCGAGACCGCCTGCGTCGGTGGTGTCCCGTCGACGTCGAGGACCTCGGCGGACTCGATCCGGTCGACCCGGAACAACCGGACGCCCTCGGCGCGGTGGCACCACGCCTCCAGGTACCAGCGCCCCTCCACGCTCACCAACCGCATCGGGTCCACGTCGCGTTCCGTGCGCTCGTCGCGGCTGGGCACGAGGTAGCTCAGGTGCAGGCGCCGGTGATCGCGCAGGGCGGCCCGGCAGGTCTCGAGGACACCGGCGCTCTCCTCCCCCGAGCTGACGTCCACGGTCACCGACCCCGCGGCCCGGCCCGCCTCCCCCGTCGCCTCCGACAGCTTCGCCGTCGCGCCCTCGAGGGCCTCGCGGTCGTGCAGACCCGGGACCTGGGCCAGCGTGCGCAGACCCACGAGCAGGGCGACGGCCTCGTCGACGCCGAGGCGGGCCGGGCGCGCGATCGGGTCGGCGTTGGAGAGGTAGATCCGCCCGGAGTCCCAGCGGGCGTCGATGAGGTCGTCGGGCATGTGCCCGGGCGTCCCGCAGACGAAGAGCAGCTCCAAGTCGTGCACGAGGTCGTCGTCGCTGATGCCGAAGTGCTCCGAGGCCTCCTCCAGCGGGATGCCCTGGTGGGTGAGCAGGTAGGGGACCATCGCCAGCAGCCGCGACAGCCGCTCCGTCGACGCGCTGCCGCTCATGCGCCCGCCGCCCCACGGAGTCGACGCACCACGGCGTCGCGCAGGTCCTGCGGTTCCAGCACCAGGACGTCCGCGCCGTAGCCGGCGATCTCGTCCGCGCTCACCTCCACGTCGCTGACCTCCACCACGACCACGTCCTCCCCCACGCTCTCTCCCGCGCCCACCTCGACGCTGCGGGCCCGGCGTCGCAACGCCAGTCCGCTGCCCTCCGTGACCAGCAGCCGTGCCTCCCGGGGCGGCCGGACGGGTCCGATGCTGCCCGCGACGATCTCGCGGGGGTCGATGCCCGCGGGCACGTCGTAGCTGCCGGCCCGTCCGATCCGCTTGACCGCGGAGGCGACCCGGGACAGACGGAAGACCCGCGAGTCCGCACGGTCCCGGTCGTGCCCGACGAGGTACCAGCGCCCGTGCCAGCTGACGATGGCCCACGGTTCGACGTGGCGGGTCGCGGGTTCGCCGCCGGCGCGGCGGTAGGTGAAGGACACCGGGGTCTTGTCGCGGGTCGCGGCGTAGAGCGGGTCGAAGGCGGGTTCCGCGGTGCGCACCCGCGGTTCCACGCCGATGAGGGAGCTCTCGTCGGGTTCGACGCCGAGGCTGCGCAGCTTCACCAGCGCGCGGGTCGCGGGGCCGGCGAGGCTCGCCTGCTGCCAGACCCGGCTGGCCAGCGACAGGACGGCGAGCTCACCCGGGGTGAACCGGATCTCGGGCAGCGCGTAGGCCTCGCGGTCGATCCGGTAGCCGGCCTCGTCCTCGAACAACGGGTCCTCGCCGCCGGTGTCGAGGGGGACGCCGAGTTCGCGCAGGTCCTCCTTGTCGCGCTCGAACATCCGCTCGAAGGCGACGGTGGTGGCGCAGTCGGCGTACTGCGGGACGGCCGTGCGGATCTGCTCCTTGGTGAGCCAGCGGCGCGTCGCCGACAGCGCGATCACGAGGTTCAGCAGCCGTTCGGTGCGACGGGCTCCGCGGGCAGCCGCGGCCGCCCCACCCGGTGGGCTCGAGGACGTCGCTGGAGTCGTCGTCATGGTGAGCCGGACGCTACCGGAACCGCGCGCGGAAGCACCCTGCGTACGCTCGAAGCGTGACGATCCGGTGGCGTTCTGCAATTGTCCAGCGACTCGGGGCGTCGTGGCCCGGTTCCCAGGAGCTGTTCGCGACCCTCGCGTCGGGGCCCGAGGCGGGCGCCGAGGTGAAGGCTCTGGCCCACCCCGACCTCGTCGGCTTCCCGCAGCCGGGCGAGCGGGTGCTGCTCAACACCTCCGCGCTGGCCCGGGGCCTGGGGACGGGTGGCTACGCCCTCGTCGTCGCGCTGCCCGACGCGTTGCCCGCCGACCCGCCCGCCGGGCCCGGTCACCTCGTGAAGGCCCGCTACACCCCGCTGCAGACGATGGTCCTGGGCGTGGACGACCAGGAGTCGGAGCACCACGCCCTGCTCGCCGACGCCGACGACCTCGACGCCACCCCCGTCGTCGTCGCCGACCTGCACTCCGCGCTGCCCGCGATCCTGGCCGGGGTCCGCGCCGAGGCCCCCGACGCGAGAGTCGTGTACGTGATGACCGACGGCGGGGCGCTGCCGGCCGCGTTCTCCCGCGCCGTCGCCGGGCTGCGGGAGGCGGGATGGCTCACGAGCTGTGTGAGCACGGGCCAGGCCTTCGGGGGCGACCTGGAGGCCTCGACCGTCCACACCGGTCTGCTCGCCGCGAAGCTCGTCGCGGGCGCCGACGTCGTCGTCGTCGCGCAGGGCCCGGGCAACCTGGGGACGGGATCACGCTGGGGCTTCTCCGGCGTCGCCGTGGGTGAGGCCCTCAACGCCGCCGCCGTCCTCGGTGGACGCCCCGTCGCGGCCCTGCGGGTGTCGGAGGCCGACGCCCGCGACCGCCACCGCGGTGTCTCGCACCACACGCTCACCGCGGTCGGGCGTGTCGCCCTGGCCCCCGTCGACGTCGTCGTCCCCGACTCCCCCGGCGCGTTCTACGACGGCGTCCGCGAGCAGGCCCGCTCCCTCTGCGGCCGCCACACCTACGTGGAGGTCCCCGGAGCCGGCCTCGACGACGCCCTGGCGACGAGCCCCGTCCGCCTCTCCACCATGGGCCGAGGCCTCGACACCGACCGCGCCGCCTTCCTCACCGCCGCCGCCGCCGGCCGCCACGCCGCCCGCCTCCTCACCTCGTGAAGGGGAACGTGGTGCGTGGCCCCCTAGAAACTGCCTGATCGAGCCTCGCCGACCCCGTGGCCGTTCAGGAGTCCCACGAAGGCGACGCAGAAGGGCGGGTGAGGACCCTCCTCGTCGGATGTCCGAAGTGAGCGCTTGCGCGAGAACGTGAGTTCACGACGCGACGAGCGCGAACGGAGTATCCGACGAGGAGGGTCCTCACCCGCCCGGAAGCAGACCGACCCGAGGGGACTAGCTGACGTCCACGAGGTCGACGACGAAGATCAGGGTTTCCCCACCTTTGATGGCGCCGCCGGCGCCGCGGTCCCCGTAGCCGAGGTGCGGCGGGATGACGAGCTTGCGTCGGCCGCCGACCTTCATGCCCAGCAGACCCTGGTCCCAGCCCTTGATGACCATGCCCGCGCCGACGGGGAAGTCGAGCGGCTGGCCGCGGTTCCAGGAGGAGTCGAACTCCTCGCCGGTGCTGAAGGCGACGCCGACGTAGTGCGCGCTGACGGTCTTGCCGGGGGTGGCCTCGGTGCCGTCGCCGACGATCTCGTCGGTGATCACGAGGTCGGCCGGCGGCTCGCCCTCGGGGAAGTCGATCTCGGGCTTGGTGCGTTCAGTCATGCCAGAACCCTAACGTCAGCGTCGTCGGTGGGGACTCAGTAGCCGTCGAGGATGTCGACGACGAAGATCAGCGCACCGGCGGGCTGGCCCCCGGTGGGCTCGTCGCCGTAGGCCTTGGCGGCGGGGATGACGAGCAGCACGCGACTGCCGACGGTCTGGCCGATGAGGCCCTCGTCCCAGCCGGTGATGAGCTTGCCGGCCCCGATCTGGGTCTCGAAGGCCTGGGAGGTCCACGAGGTCTGGAAGACCTTGCCGTCGGCCAGCGTCGCGCCGACGTACTGCATCTTGACGTTCATGCCCGGGGTCAGCGGGGCGCCGGTGCCCTGGATGAGCGGCTGCACGATGGTGTCGGCGGGCGGGGTCGGGTTCGAGACGGTGAAGCCGGTGGGGACGTTCTTGTCGTCGTAGGTCACGACGGGGAGGTCCGCGGGCGGCGTCACCGGGGTGCCCTCGGCCATCGAGGGGATGACGCGGACGACGTCGGCGACCATGACGATGGTCGTGGAGGCGTCGACGTTCTCCTTGCCGAACTGGCTGACGGAGTTGCCGAACCCGTCGGCGGGGGCGATGGCGATGACGAGGCGGTCACCGACCTTGGTCCCCACGAACCCGCGGGCGAGTCCCTTGGTGATCTCGGCGAGGGTGAAGCGGGCGTTGGTCTTGCCGTAGCTGGAGTCCAGCTTGTCGTGGGTGGAGCCGGCGTAGAGGACGTAGGCGAACTCGACCTCGTCGGTGGCCTTGACCTCGGCCCCGGTGCCGGGGGCGACGATCTTGCGCGAGGTCTGCGTGACGGTCAGCGGCGGGGTGAAGTCGACGGTCGGTTCGATCGTCGGGTTCACCTCACCGGTGACGGTCACGGCGAGCTTCTCGTCGTCGACGGCAGGTTCGATGGTGTTGGCGGACTCGGTCGCCGACGCGCTCTGCTCTGCCTCGGTGGGCGCGTCCCCCTCGGAGGCGCAGGCGCCGAGCAGGGTCATCGCCAGGGCGGCGGAGGCGGACAGGACGGCGGTACGGCGGCGCACGGAGGTCCTCACAGTCGTGACGGTCGAGGTGGAACTGCCTCACCCTAACCGTGGAGCCTGTGCCCGCGCCGCGAGACCGATCACATGCTGTCGATGAGCCGTTCCACACGGTCGTCGACGGCCTTGAACGGGTCCTTGCACAGGACCGTGCGCTGCGCCTGGTCGTTGAGCTTCAGGTGCACCCAGTCGACGGTGAAGTCGCGGCGCTTCTCCTGCGCGGCGCGCACGAAGTCGCCCCGCAGCTTGGCGCGGGTCGTCTGCGGCGGGACGCTCATCGCCTCGAACACCTCGATGTCGGAGCAGACCCGGTCGGCCATCCCCCGGTCGGCGAGCATGTAGTGCAGGCCGCGCTTGCGGTGGATGTCGTGGTAGGCGAGGTCGAGGCGCGCGATGCGCGGCGACGTCAGCGGCAGGTTGTGCTTGGCCATGTAGCGGTCCAGCAGCTTCTTCTTGATGACCCAGTCGACCTCGTGGTCCACCAGGGAGAAGTCCTGCGTCGCCACGGCCCGCAGCGCCCGCTCCCACAGGTCCAGGACGCGCTTGACGTTGGGCGTCTGCAGTCCGCGGTGCTCGACGAACTCCTTGGCCTTCTCCAGGTACTCCTCCTGGATCTCCAGCGCGGAGGCCTCACGGCCGTTGGCGAGACGGACGGGTTTGCGCCCCGTCATGTCGTGACTGATCTCCCGGATGGCCCGGATGGGGTTCTCCATGGTCATCTCCCGCAGCACGACGCCTTCCTCGACCATCCGCAGCACGAGGTCGGTGGCGCCGACCTTCAGCATCGTCGTGGTCTCGGACATGTTGGAGTCGCCGACGATCACGTGCAGGCGCCGGTACCGCTCGGCGTCGGCGTGCGGTTCGTCGCGGGTGTTGATGATCGGGCGGCTGCGGGTGGTCGCGGAGGAGACGCCTTCCCAGATGTGGTCGGCGCGCTGGGAGAGGGAGTAGACCGCACCGCGGGGGGTCTGCACGACCTTGCCGGCGCCGACGATCAGCTGGCGCGAGACGAGGAAGGGGATGAGGACGTCGGAGAGGCGACCGAACTCCCCGTGCCGCGACACCAGGTAGTTCTCGTGGCAGCCGTAGGAGTTGCCCGCGGAGTCGGTGTTGTTCTTGAAGAGGAACACCTCACCGGCGATCCCCTCCTCCTCGAGACGACGTTCGGCGTCGACGAGCAGGCCTTCGAGGGTCCGCTCCCCCGCCCGGTCGTGGACGACGAGCTGGCGGATGTCGTCGCACTCCGGTGAGGCGTACTCGGGGTGGGAGCCCACGTCGAGGTAGAGGCGTGCGCCGTTCTTCAGGAACACGTTGCTCGAACGGCCCCACGACACGACCTTGCGGAACAGGTAGCGGGCCACCTCGTCCGGGGACAGCTTGCGCTGTCCCTCGAACGCGCAGGTGACTCCGAACTCGGTCTCGATCCCGAAGATCCGGCGATCCATTTCCCCACCTTAGGCACTCGGGCGCCGTGCGGCGCAGCGAAACGCGTCGAGCCGACCGGAGCGGTCAGTCCGCCGGGGCGAGCAGTCCTGCGAGGACGGGACCGGTGAGGCGGCGGAACGTCCGCCGGTCGCGGGTGCGGTCGAGGACGGCGACCTCGAGGTGGTCGGGGGCGATCCGGCGCGGTCCGGAGCCGGCGGCCTCGGCCGCGGCGTCGGAGCCGAGGGCCTCGACGGCGAGCTGGACGGCCTCGGCCAGGGTGAGCCCGGCGTGCCAGCGTTCGCCGAGCTTGGTGGCGATCTGGTCGGCGGAACCGCCCATGGCGACGTAGCCGTGCTCGTCGGCGACGGACCCGTCGTAGGTGAGGCGGTAGATCTGGTCGGTCTCGGGGGTGCGTCCGACCTCGGCGACGACGAGTTCCACCTCGTAGGGCTTCGACTCGGTCGTGAAGATCGCCCCGAGGGTCTGCGCGTAGGCGTTGGCCAGGCCACGGGCGGTGACGTCGGAACGGTCGTAGGAGTAACCGCGGACGTCGGCGTAGCGGACGCCGGCGACGCGCAGGTTCTCGAACTCGTTGTACTTGCCGACGGCGGCGAAGGCGACGCGGTCGTAGATCTCGGAGATCTTGTGCAGCGCCCGGGAGGCGTTCTCGGAGACGAAGGCGATGCCGTCGGCGTGGGCGAGGACGACGACGGCGCGGCCGCGGGCGATGCCCTTGCGCGCGTAGTCGGCCTTGTCCTTCATCAACTGCTCGGGCGAGACGTAGAACGGCGTGCTCATCGTCAGTTCCCTCCGCCACCGTTGCCGGCGCTGATGCCGGGGTTGCCTCCGGGGTTGCCGCGCCGTCCGGCCACGACGGCCTCGACGACGGGTTCGAGTTCCTCGTCGGGGACACGCCGGTAGCCCTGGAGGGTCGCGACGCCCACGACGGGCCAGATCTTGCGCAGCAGGTCCGGGCCGCCGGTGGCGGAGTCGTCGTCGGCTGCGTCCCAGAGGGATTCGATGGCGACGCGGATCGTCTCGGCTTCGGTCATGCCCGGGCGGTACAGCTTCTTCAGCGCTCCGCGCGCGAAGATCGACCCCGACCCCACGGTGTGGTGGTCGCGTTCCTCCGACCGCCCGCCGGTCACGTCGTAGCCGATGATGCGGCCCCGGCCGGCGTCGAGGTCGTAGCCGGCGAAGAGGGGGACGACGGCGAGACCCTGCATGGCCATGCCGAGGTTGGCGCGGATCATCGTCGAGAGCCGGTTCGCCTTGCCCTCGAAGGACATCAGGGCACCTTCGAGCTTCTCGAAGTGCTCGAGTTCCACCTGGAAGAGCCGGATCATCTCCACGGCCAGCCCGGCGACGCCGGCGATCCCGGCGCAGGAGTGCTCGTCGGTCTGGAAGACCTTCTGGATGTCGCGCTGGGCGATCGTGGGCCCGGCGGTGGCGCGCCGGTCACCGGCCATGACCACCCCGTCGGCGAAGACGAGGGCCACGATCGTCGTCGCGTGCGGCGCCTCGCCCGCGCCGGGTCCCCCACCGGGCAGCGGTCCGGTGGGGGGCAGCGTGCGGGCGGAGGGCAGCATCTCCGGCGAGTACTCGCGGACGAAGTCGGTGAAGGACGAGGAACCGGGCCGCAGGAACGCGGCGGGCAACCGTCCTGACTGATCGCTGGAGTGGTTCACCCTTCGGACCCTACCCGGCGCCTCCGCAACGTGCCGGGAGAGCCGGGTGGGACACGAGGGGCTCGCGCCGGGGGTGGCAGGGGCTACTGCCCGCCCTTCTGGACGAAGCCGCGCACGAACTCCTCGGAGTTGGACTCGAGGACCTCGTCGATCTCGTCGAGCAGCGCGTCGACGTCGGCGTCGGTCTCCTTGGTCTGGGCACTGGCGCTGCCCTGCGCGGGGACGGCGGGGGTCTCCTCGACCTCCTCCTCGCGGCGGCTCGGGCGCTGCTGCTCCTGTCCAGGCATCGGCTGGCTCCCTCTGACGGCTCGGCCTCCCGGGTCCTGCGACCCGGGTCGTGTTCCGACACTAACCCCGCCACGCCTGCCCGGCGCGGAAGTGCGGCCTGCGTCACCCGTTGGTGAGGGCGGCCACGAGTTCTTCCGCGGTCTCGCAGCGGTCCAGCAGCGCCCCGACGTGCTCCTTGGTGCCCCGCAACGGCTCGAGGGTGGGGACGCGCTGCAGGGCGCCCCGCCCGGCGATGTCGAAGATCACCGAGTCCCAGCTGGCCGCCGCGACGCGCGGGCCGTAGCGGGCCAGGCACTCCCCGCGGAAGTAGGCGCGGGTGTCGGTCGGGGGGTGCTCCACGGCGCGGGCGACGTCGGCGGGGTCCAGGAGGCGTTCGACCTGGCCACGTTCGGCGAGCTTGAGGTAGAGGCCCTTCTCGGGCCGGATGTCGGACCACTGCAGGTCCACCGCGGCCAGCCGGGCGTGGTCCCAGTCCAGGCCGTCGCGGGAGCGGTAGCCCTCGAGCAGGCGCAGCTTCGCGATCCAGTCGACCTCGCGGGCCGCGGAGAACACGTCGGTCTCCAGCTTGGTGAGGATCTGCTCCCACCGGGTGAGGACCTCGACGGTGTCGGCGTCCGCGTCCTCGCCGTAGCGGTCGGCGACGAAGGCCTGCGCGGCCTCCAGGTAGGCCCGCTGCAGCTGCACCGCGGTCATCCGGCGCCCGTCGCGCAACCGGACGAGCTGGGTGAGGCCGGGGTCGTGGGAGACCTCGTGCAGGGCGCGGACGGGTTCGGCGAGCTGCAGGTTCCCGGCGGGGCCACCCTCGAGCGCTCCCGCCTCGAGCATCGCCAGGACCAGGGAGGTCGTACCGATCTTGAGCAGCGTCGCGACCTCGCACATCGTCGCGTCGCCGATGATCACGTGGAGGCGGCGGTACTTCTCCACGGTGGCGTGCGGTTCGTCGCGGGTGTTGATGATCGGGCGCTTCATGGTGGTCTCCAGCCCCACCTCGACCTCGAAGAAGTCCGCGCGCTGGCTGATCTGGAACCCGGGCCGGGCGGAGTCCTGCCCGATCCCCACCCGACCGGCCCCGGTGAACACCTGCCGGGAGACGAAGAAGGGGGTGAGGTGGCGCACGACGTCGGTGAAGGACGTCGAGCGGTTCATCAGGTAGTTCTCGTGGGTGCCGTAGGAGGCGCCCTTGCCGTCGGTGTTGTTCTTGTAGATCGTCACCGGGGTCAGCCCGGGCGTCGCCGCGACCCGGCGCAGCGCGTCGAGGAGGATCAGCTCCCCCGCCCGGTCCCACAGCACCGCGTCGCGCGGGGTGAGGATCTCCGGTGAGGAGTACTCGGGGTGGGCGTGGTCGACGTAGAACCGGGCCCCGTTGGTGAGGATGACGTTGGCCATCGTCGGGTCCTCGGTCTCCGCGGTGACGACGTCGGAGGCGTTGGGCGCGGCCCGCCTCGTCCCCGGCGAACGGCCCGGCGCGTCGGTCAGCTGCGAGGGGTGGGCCTTGGCGCGGTCGATCTCGTACCCGCGCGCGTCGCGCAGCGGCGCCTCGTCCTCGTAGTCCCAGCGGGCCCGCGAACCGCCCGTGAGGGAGCTGCGCATCGAGCCCGTCGCGGGCGAGGCGTAGGCGTTGACGACCTGAGCCGAGAGCAGCATCGGGTTGGCGCCCGGGTCCCCCGGCACCGAGATGCCGTACTCGGTCTCGATCCCGGTCACACGCCTGACTGTCATGCCGAGGACCCTATGCGGCTCACTCCGTGCGCAGCGCGACGACCGGGTCCAGGCGTCCCGCCCGACGCGCCGGGAACACTCCGAAGAAGATGCCGACGGCCGCGGAGACGACGAACGCCACCACCGGGCTCCACCACTCGATCGTCGCCGGCAGCGGGGAGAGCTGGTTCACCGCGATCGACCCGGCCACCCCGATGAGGATGCCGATGATCCCGCCGACGCTGGTCAGCAGGACGGCCTCGACGAGGAACTGCACGAGGACGTCGCGCTGGCGGGCGCCGAGGGCCTTGCGCAGCCCGATCTCCCGGGTCCGTTCGCGCACCGAGACGAGCATGATGTTGGAGACCCCGACCCCGCCCACGAGCAGCGAGATCCCCGCGATCGCGGCCAGCACCGCCGTCAGCAGCCCGAGGATCTGGCCGATGACGCCGAGGATCTGGGTCTGGGTGACCGCGCTGAACGTCTGGTCCGGGTACTGCGCCTTCATCGCCCGCCACAACTTGTCCGACAGCGCCGGGACGACGTCGGAGGAGGGCGCCTTCACCGCGAACGCGTCGACGCGGTCGAGGGAGAACAACCGCTGGGCCGTGGTGATCGGGATGTGGATCTCGTTGTCCTGGGAGACCCCGAAGCTCTCCCCCTTCTCCCGCAGCACCCCGATCACCTGGAAGCGGGTGCCCGCCACCGTGATCTGGCGGCCCAGCGGGTCCGCCCCGGGGAAGAGGTTCTGCGCCGCCTGCGAGCCCAGCACCGCGACCCGGCGGCGGGCGTCGACGTCGACGGAGGTGAAGTACTGGCCCTCGGCGACCGGGCGGGTGAGGACCCGGGGCAGGTTCTGGTCCGCGCCCTGGATGGTGACGAACCGCTCGACCGTCCCGGCCCGCACCTGCGCGCCCGTGGAGACCCGCGCCGTGACGGCGCTCTCGTCGCCGACCACGTCGGCGAGGACCTTGCCGTCCTGGACCTGCATCGTCGACGTCGAGGGCGCGTTGGAACCGAGGTTGTTGGTGTCGAACTGCCCGGGCACGACGAGGATCAGGTTGGAGCCGAGACCTTCGACCTGGGACTCGATCTGGTTGCGCGCCCCGGACCCGATGGAGACCACGACGATGACGGCGGCGATGCCGATGATGATGCCGAGCATCGTGAGCAGGCTGCGCATCCGGTTGCCGCGCAACGCGTCCAGTGCGACGCGGAACGCTTCGAAGCCCTTCACGCGTCGGCTCCGTCCGCCGTGTCGCGCTCCACCAGGCCGTCACGCACCCGGACCTGACGGCGCGCGCGGCCGGCGACCTCGTCGTCGTGGGTGACGAGGACCACCGCGACGCCCCGGGCGGAGTTCAGCTCCTCCAGGATGCGCATCACCTCGGCCCCGTTCTTGGAGTCGAGGTTGCCGGTGGGTTCGTCGGCGAGCAGGATCCGCGGTTGGCCGACCAGCGCCCGCGCGATCGCCACCCGCTGCTGCTCGCCGCCGGACATCTGGGTGGGCCGGTGGGTCAGGCGGTGCCCCAGGTTCACCGCCTTCAACGCCTCGGCCGCCATGTCGCGCCGCTCGCTGCCCTTGACGCCGCGGTACAGCAGCGGCAACGCCACGTTGTCGATGGCGCTGGAGCGCGGCAGCAGCTGGAAGGCCTGGAACACGAACCCGATCTCCTCGTTGCGCAGCTCCGCGAGCTCCGCGTCGCCCAGGTCGGCGATGTTGCGCCCACCGACGCGCAGGATCCCCGACGTCGGACGGTCCAGGCAGCCCAGCAGGTGCATCAGCGTCGACTTGCCCGATCCGCTGGGGCCCACGATTGCGGCGTACTCCCCCTCCGCGACGGTGAAGGTCACCCCCCGCAGCGCGTCGACCGTCGTGTCCCCGAAGCGGTAGGACCGGGTGACCTCGACCGCCTCGATCGCGGCCGCGTGCAGCGTCGGGTGGTGCTCGGGGGACGGGATCAGCGCGCGCTCCTGGTCGTGGTTCTCGTGGTTCTCGTGGTTCTCGGTGGTGTCCTGCGGGTGGCCCGTGTCGGGACGGGTCACGAGACCTGCTGTCCCTGCTTCACGCCGGCCGCGCCCTCGGTGACGACCTCCTCGCCGCCGTCGAGACCCTTGGTGATCTCCACGTCGGTCTCCCCCCGGACCCCCACGGTCACCGCGCGTCGCTCCGCCTTGCCGCCGGAGACGATCCAGACGGTGTCGGAGTCCTTCGCGCCGTTGTCGGACCCGGCCCGCACCACGGCCGCGGCCGGGACCTCCACGACGCCGTCCACCTCCTGCACGACCAGCGACACCGTCGCCGACATGCCCGGCAACGGCGTCGCCGCCGGGGTGCCGTCCCCGCCCGTCCCGCCGTCGTAGCTCAGGCGGACCGTGTACGTCACCGAGCTCCCGCCGCCGCCCTTGGGCGTCGGGTCGATGCTCGTGACCGTCCCGTGGTACTTCGCCCCGGGCACCGCGTCGATGTTCACGTCGGCCCCGATCCCCGGCTTCACGCTCAGCACGTCCGTCTCGTCGACGTCCGCCGTCAGGCTCAGCGTCGACGCGTCGATGACGTTGAGCACCGTCGCCCCCGACGCCACGGCCGCGCCCTGAGCCAGCACCGGGGCACCCGCCGCACCGGAGTCCGACCCGGCGGCCGCGGCCGGCAACGACACCCCGCTGCCCGCCAGCAGCGCCTCGGCCCCCGCGGGCAGGTTCGCCGATCCCGAACCCCCCGTCGCGGACAGCGACACCTTTCCCGAGATCGGCGCCTTCACCACCAGGGCGTCCACCGTGGCCTGCGCCGCCGAGACCGCCGCCCGCGTCTGCACGCGCTGGGCCTGACCCAACGACGACACCGCCGTGTCCAGGTTCCCCAGCCCTGCGTTCACCTGGTCCACCAGGGCCTGCGTCTGCGAAGCCAGCAGCTGGTACTGCGTTCGCGAGGACTGCACGGCCGCCAGTGCCGCCGCCCGCGCCGCGGGGTCCGCGATGGCCTGCGCCTGGGTCTCCGCCTCGGAGAAGCGCGCCGCCGCGTCCGCCGCCGCCTTGCGCTGCTGCGCCGCCACCTGCGAGGCGCTCTTCGCCGAGCCGGACCCCGAGGACCCCGACGCCGCGGCGTCCTCGTCGGCCTGCTTCGCCTGCGCGAGGTTCGACACCGCCGACGGGGAGTCGATCGTCATCAGCACGTCACCGGCCGCGACCTGCTGGCCGTCGCTCACGTTCAACGTCGCCACCGTCCCCGCCGCCGGGGACTTCACCACCGCCGAGGCCCGCGGCTGCACCGTCCCCGGCGCGTCGACGACCTCCGCGACGTCACCCCGGGCGACGGTCGCCGTCGACAACGCCGGAGCCTCGTCCTTGCTGCACGCCGAGGCGACCAGCACGAACGAGGCCCCGACGGCGACGGCGGACAGGGCACGGAGGGGACGCCGGGACGGGCGCGGAGTCGTGAGGTGGGCTCGCACCTGGTCACACTAGGGCTTGCCCGAGCGTCCACGGGTCCACCTCAGGCGTGGTCTTCGACACCTGCCCCTCCCCCCTGGGTCGCACCCCGGACACCGGTCCCTACCCTCGAACGGGTGAGCACTCCGGGCCAGGAACTCGTCGACCTCTACGACCCGACGGACCGTGCCGGACGGGTCACCGGCAGTGCCCCACGCGCCGAGGTCCGCGCCCGCAACCTCCCCCACGCCGCCACCGGCGTCCTGCTGCGCGACCCCGCCACCGGCCGCGTCTTCGTGCACCGCCGCACCGACGTCAAGGACCTCAACCCCGGCGCCCACGACTGCCTCGCCGGTGGCGTCGTCGACGCCGGCGAGACCCCCCTGCACGCCGCCCACCGCGAACTGCGCGAGGAACTCGGCCTCGACGCCGACCTGCGCCCCGTCACCACCACCTGGTACCGCGACGACACCACCCACTACCTCGCCCACGTCTACACCGCCGACTGGGACGGGACCCCCCTCACCCTGCAACCCAGCGAGGTCGCCGAGGGCTGGTGGGAGGACCCCGCCACCCTGCGCGACCGCCTCGCCGACCCCACCTGGCCCTTCGTCCCCGACACCCGCGCCCTCCTCGCCGCCTGGCCGCGCTGGTGGGAGACCGGACGTGCGGAAGGCCGCCCCCGCTGACGAGGACGGCCCTGCGCACCACCGGACGGGAAGCGACCTACAGGTACTGACCCGTGTTGGCGACCGTGTCGATCGAGCGGCCCGCCTCCGTGCCCTTCTTCCCCTGCATCAACGTGCGGATGAAGACGATCCGCTCACCCTTCTTGCCCGAAATCCGGGCCCAGTCGTCCGGGTTCGTCGTGTTCGGCAGGTCCTCGTTCTCCTTGAACTCGTCCACGCACGCACTCATCAGGTGATCCACCCGCACCCCCTTCTGGTTCAGGGTCAGCAGGTCCTTGATCGCCATCTTCTTCGCCCGGTCCACGATGTTCTGGATCATCGCGCCCGAGTTGAAGTCCTTGTAGTACAGGACCTCCTTGTCACCGCCCGCGTACGTCACCTCGAGGAACTCGTTCTCCTCGCTCTCGGTGTACATCCGCTCCACCGTCGCCCGGATCATCGCCTCGACCGTGAGCTGCTTCGTCCCCCCGTTCACCGCGACGTCGTCCGCGTGCAACGGCAGGTCCGGCGTCAGGTACTTCGCGAAGATCTGCCCCGCGCTCTCCGCGTCCGGACGCTCGATCTTGATCTTCACGTCCAGCCGGCCCGGGCGCAGGATCGCCGGGTCGATCATGTCCTCGCGGTTCGAGGCGCCGATCACGATGACGTTCTCCAGGCGCTCCACCCCGTCCAGCTCCGACAGCAGCTGGGGCACGATCGTCGTCTCCACGTCCGAGGACACCCCCGACCCACGGGTGCGGAACAACGACTCCATCTCGTCGAAGAACACCACCACCGGCGTCCCGGCGCTCGCCTTCTCCCGCGCCCGGGCGAAGATCAGCCGGATGTGGCGCTCGGTCTCGCCGACGTACTTGTTCAGCAGCTCCGGGCCCTTGATGTTCAGGAAGTAGCTCTTGGCCTGGCTCTCGCCCCGCAGCTCCGCGGCCTTCTTGGCCAGCGAGTTCGCGACGGCCTTCGCGATGAGCGTCTTCCCGCACCCGGGCGGGCCGTAGAGCAGGATCCCCTTCGGCGGGCGCAGACCGTGCTCGCGGAACAGGTCCGCGTGCAGGAACGGCAGCTCCACCGCGTCGCGGATCGCCTCGATCTGCGGCCCGAGGCCACCGATGTCCTCGTAGTCGATGTCCGGGACCTCCTCCAGGACCAGCTCCTCGACCTCCGCCTTCGGGATCCGCTCGAAGGCGAACCCGGACCGGGTGTCGATGGTCAGGGAGTCCCCGACCCGCAGCGGGCCGTCCATCAACGGACCGGCCAGACGCACCACGCGCTCCTCGTCGGCGCGCGCGAGCACCAGGACCCGCCCGTCGGGCAGGATCTCCTTGACCGAGGCGAGCTCGCCCGTACGCTCGTAGTCGAACGCCGCCACCACGTTCATGGCCTCGTTGACCATCACGTCCTGGCCGGGCTTCAACGAGTCCAGGTCGATCGCCGGGCTCACCGCCACCCGCATCCGCCGACCCGCCGACATGATGTCGGCCGTGCCCTCACCGGCGGCCTCCAGGAACGTCGCGAACTGCGCGGGCGGCTGACCGAGACGGTCCACCTCCGACTTCAGCGCGACGATCTGGTCCCGTGCCTCGCGCAGCGTCGTGGCGAGGCGGTCGTTCTGGGCACTGACCTGAGCGAGTCGGGTCCGGGCGGCTCCGAGCTGTTCCTCGAGCGCGGTGAGGTGGCGGGCGTCCCGCTCACCTCCGCCGCCGAAGCGGCGCTGGGGCTCCGTCATGGCGCATCTCCCCTCTGGGTGGATGCGTTCGACAGTAACCCGCGGACCCGGGATCGCGCGGTGGATTCGACGTCGGCGCGTTGCCGGCCGGTCACCGAGGGCGTCGGACCACGAACGTGACGTGCGTCTGCGGCCAGGCCAGCTCCGCACCCGTCACCGCGTCCCGCACCGAGGCCCCCACCGACAGCCGGTTCTCCACCAGCCACTCGTTGCGCCACGCCCCGCTCACCGGCTCCACCCCGAACCCCACCCCCTCCAGCAGCTCGACCCAGTCCGGCCACGTCATGTCGCAGAACCGCTCGTGGCACTCCGAGAGCCAGCTGTCCACGTAGTCGCGGGTGGTGAGGAACTCCATCGCCGCCCGCAAGGTCAGCTCCGCCACCCCAGGCCCGACCCACCGCACGTCGCAGCGCCCGCCGGAGAGCGCCGGGAAGTCCTGCGCGAACTGCACCAACCGCTCCGCCGGCGACATCGCGCCCACCACGGCCGCCACGTCCCCACCGTCCAGACCGGCCAGGTCCCGCGGCGCCACCCCCGCACCGACCCCGTCCAGCACCAGGTGCACCAGCCGGTCCCCCTCCCGCGGACCCAGCACGTCGGAACAGACCCACACCCCGCCCGGCACCGTGTGCTCGAAGATCCGCTCCGCCAACCGCTCCAGGTCCGCCCGCCCCGCGCCGTAGCTGGCGATCTCGTGGGTCAGGGCCACCGTCAGGGTCGTGCTCACCGACGCCACCGGGAAGACCGCCGAGCGCAACAGGTTGCGCTGGGCGAAGAAGACGTTGGGGTGGGCGAACACCCCCTGCGCCCGCCGGTGCTCCGCCTCCGCCACCAGGTGCCGCGACACGTCCACCCCGTAGAGGTCCGACTCCGCCAACCGCGGGTCCCGAGCCGCCCGCTCCAGCAGACCCCCCGCCGCGCACCCCAGGTCCACCACCCGCCCCGGCTCCACGAACGCCGACACCAGCTCCCACTTGCGGTCCGAGGCGTCGTCGAAGGCCGCCGTGTAGCTGCGGTAGTCCCGCGTCGACGTCAGGTCCCCCTCCGTCGAGACCGTCGGGTCCGCGTGGATCAACGCCACCTGCGCCGCCAGCCCGTAGCGGTCGTAGAAGCGCACCACCTCCGGGTGCGCCAGCTCCCGCCACCGCCCGTCCCCCGCGGCCACCATCTCCAGCACGTCCCACGGACGCGCCGGACCCGCCGGGTCCCCGTCCTCCACCGCCACCACCCGGAACCCCAGCTCCGCGTACATCGCCGCCACCTCCGGGGTCGAGCACGCCAGCACCGTCTCCTCCGGGGTCGCCGCGACCCCCGTCGACAGCTCCACGCTCGCCAGCACCGTCCGCGCGAACCGCGGACTGGCCGGGACGTCCGCGACCGGCGCCACCAACGACGCCAACCCCTCCACCGCGGACACCCGCTCCACCATCGCCTCCCGCCGGTGACCCGGCAGCGGGTTGCGCCTCGTCCCGCTGTGCGTCGCCGACGTCACCGCCCACACCACGTCCGCGTCGACCGCGCACACCACCGGAACCCCCGCGGAGTCCACGAGCTCCCCGGCCAGCAGAGAACGCAGGTACCGCGTCTGGAAGGACGTCACGAGGTGGTGGCGGCCGGGGAACAGGACGTGACGCACGACGAGGGACACGCCGTCCACGCTACGGTCAGCCCCCAGCACCCCGAGGAGAGACGTGACCCACACCCAGCGCGCAGCCGCGCTCGACGCCGCCGACCCGTTGGCCCCCTACCGCGAGGAGTTCCTCCTCGACGCGGCCCCCGCCGTCACCTCCTACCTCGACGGCAACTCCCTCGGCCGCCCCTTGACGGCCACCCCCGCGGCCCTCGACGCCTTCCTCCGCCAGGAGTGGGGCGGTCGGCTCATCCAGGGCTGGACCGAAGGCCCCCACGGCGGCTGGATGGACTGGCCGACCCAGCTGGGAGACCAGATCGGCCGCGTCGCCCTCGGCGCCGCCGCCGGACAGACCGTCGTCGCCGACTCCACCACCGTCCTCTTCTACAAGCTCGTCCGCGCCGCCGCCGCCACCGGACAGGCCGAGGGCCGCGACGAGATCGTCTGCGACACCGACAACTTCCCCACCGACCGCTTCGTCCTCGAAGGCATCGCCGCCGAGACCGGCCTCACCCTGCGCTGGATCGAGACCGACCCCGCCTCCGGGATCACCCCCGACCAGGTCCGCGCCGCCGTCGGCCCCCGCACGGCGCTCGCGACCTTCAGCCACGTCGCCTACCGCTCCGGCCACCTCGCCGACGCCGCCGCCATCACCCGCGTCGTCCACGACGCCGGCGCCCTCGTCCTCTTCGACCTCTCCCACTCCGCCGGATCGGTGGAACTCGAGCTCGACGCGTGGGGCGTCGACCTCGCCGTCGGCTGCTGCTACAAGTACCTCAACGGGGGACCCGGAGCCCCCGCCTTCGCCTACCTCGCCACCCGCCACCAGGGCAGCCACCCGCAGGCCCTGCGCCAACCCGTCCAGGGCTGGATGGGTCACGCCGACCCCTTCGCCATGGGCCAGGGCTACCAGCCCGACCCCGGGATCCGGCAACTCATCTCCGGCACCCCACCCATCGTCGCCATGGTCCCCGTCCGGGTCGGCCTCGACCAGCTGGAACGCGCCGGGATCGCCGCCGTCCGCGCCAAGTCGACCGCACTGACCACCTTCGCCCTCGACCTGGCCGACGACCTCCTCGCCCCCCACGGCGTCACCGTCGCCACCCCGCGTGAGCCGGAAGCCCGTGGTGGACACATCACCCTGCGCCGCAGCGACTTCCGCGACGTCACCGCCGAACTCTGGACCCGGGGCGTCGTCCCCGACTTCCGCACCCCCGACGGGATCCGCCTCGGCCTCGCCCCGCTGTCCACCAGCTTCACCGAGGTCCTCCACGGCGTCCTCGCCCTCCAGGAGATCGTCGAGGCCCCCCGGTGAGCGAGAACACCCGCAAGCTCGAGGACGGAGTCGTCACCGACTTCACCCGTGACATGTCCTACGGCGAGTACCTCCACCTCGACGAACTCCTCACGTCCCAGCACCCGCTCAGCACCCCCGAGCACCACGACGAACTGCTGTTCATCATCCAGCACCAGACCTCGGAACTGTGGCTCAAGCTCGTCCTGCACGAACTGCGCTCCGCCATGACCGCCATCGCCGGCGACGACCTCAAGACCGCGCTCAAGAACATCGCCCGGGTCAAGCACATCCAGCGCACCCTCACCGAGCAGTGGTCCGTGCTCGCCACCCTCACCCCCACCGAGTACTCCCAGTTCCGCGGGTTCCTCGCCAACTCCTCCGGCTTCCAGAGCCACCAGTACCGCGCCGTCGAGTTCGCCCTCGGCAACAAGAACGCGACGATGCTCGACGTCTTCGCCCACGACGCCCCCCGCCACCACGAACTCAAGACCCTCCTCGAAGCCCCCAGCCTCTACGACGAGTTCCTCCGCTACCTCGCCCGCCACGGACACGACGTCCCCACCGAACTCCTCGACCGCGACGTCACCCGCGCCCACGTCCACACCCCCGCCCTCGTCGCCACCTTCCGGACCATCTACGAGGACGCCGAGCGCTACTGGACCGAGTACGAAGCCTGCGAGGAGTTCGTCGACCTCGAGGAGAACTTCCAGCTCTGGCGCTTCCGCCACCTCAAGACCGTCGAACGCACCATCGGCTTCAAACGCGGCACCGGCGGCTCCTCCGGCGTGGACTTCCTCGCCCGCGCCCTCGACCTCACCTTCTTCCCCGAGCTCTACGCCGTCCGCACCGAGATCGGCTCGTGAAGCTCACCGCCGTCGCCGCCCCCGGAGTCCTCACCGGCTCCGTGACCGGCCAGGCCGTCTTCGACGCGGCGCTCGCCGCCCGCGGGATCGAGGGCGACCTGGTCCTGACGAGCTCCCCGGCCGAGTTCACGGCCGCCCTGCGCGCCGCCGCCGCGGACGGGGAGTTCCTGCTCGTCGCCGGCGACGACACACCCGCGGATCACCTGCTGGTCGGTGCCGGTGTCCCCGGTGCGCGCGTCGTCCGGGTCGACCTCGACGCCCGCGAACCCGACACGTCCCGCTGCGTCCGCCGCCACGTCCGCTGGCGCGGGATGCAGGGCCTGGCCTTCGGCGTCGACGACTGGTTCTTCCACGCCAGCGACCCCGGCACCCGGCACACCTACGGCGCGGACCGGGACCAGTACGCCGACCTGCGCCTGCCTGCGGGCGAGGGCCCGTTCCCCGTCGCCGTCCTCGTCCACGGCGGCTACTGGCGCTCGCGCTGGGACGCCGACGTCATGCACCCGCTGGCCGTCGACCTGACCGCCCGGGGGTTCGCGACCTGGAACGTGGAGTACCGACGCCCGGACCGGCACGGCTGGGACGCCACGACGGCGGACGTCGCCGCGGCCCTCGACGCGCTGCGGGAACTCGACGCGCCCCTCGACCTCGACCGGGTCGTCACCCTCGGCCACTCCGCCGGCGGTCAGCTCGTCACCCGCCTCGCCGCCGACCGGGCCACCGGGAGCGGGATCCGTCCCGCCTTCACCGTTTCCCTGGCCGGCTGCCTGGACCTGACGTCGATCCACGCCCGCGGTCTCAGCGAGCACGCGGTCGCCGCGGCCCTCGGCGGCACCCCCGAGGAGCTGCCGGAGGTCTACGCAGCCTCCTCCCCGATCGATCGGTTGCCCCTCGGTCTCCCCGTCGCGGTGGTCTGCGGGGTCGGCGACGACCCGGACCTGCTGGACGCCTCGCGCCGGTTCGCGACCGCCGCCGTCGCCGCCGGCGACGACGTCACGGTCGTGGAGGCGCCCGGGCACCACTTCTCGGTCATCGACCCCACCTCCGACGTCTGGGCGCGGGTAGCCCGTCTGGTGGTGTCGCGCGTGCACGGCTGAGTCCCGCCCCGGTACCCTTCGTCGCGGCGGATCCGGCGGACGGTGGGAGACAACGGTCGATGTCGTGGGTCTCGCGGCTCGACGCGTTCCAGCGCAAGCACCCGGTGGCGAGCTACCCGCTCGCCGTCGTCTACAAGTTCTTCGAGGACCAGGGCGCCTACCTGGCGGCTCTCGTCGCCTACTACGGCCTGCTGAGCCTGGTCCCCCTGTTGCTCTTGCTCTCGACGATCCTCGGCTACGTCCTCTCCGGGAACCCCGGCGCGCAGCAAGCGATCCTGAACTCCGCCGTCAACCAGATCCCGGTCATCCGGGACGAGGTCGGTGATCCCGGGGCCCTCGGCGGGGGCGCGGCGACGGTCGCCATCGGCATCGCCGGTGCGCTCTACGGGGCGCTGGGGATCGGGTTGGCCATCCAGAACGCCGTGAACATCGCCTGGGGGATCCCCAGGAACGAACGGCCGAACCCGTTCAAGGCGCGGCTGCGTTCGCTGTTGCTCATCGTCACCGCCGGGTTGTTCGTGGTCGGGACCACGGTGCTCAACGTCGTGCTCGGCGACGTCATCGGCGACGACGGGCTGCTGAAGTGGGTGTCCCGGGCGGGGTACACGCTGTTGGCCGGGATCGGCTTCACGATGGCGTTCTGGCTGGCCGCCGCGCACCGTCCACCGTTCAAGACGGTCCTGCCCGGGGCGCTGACGATGGCCGTCCTGTGGCAGTTCCTGCAGTCGTTCGGCAGCACCCTCACGGGTCTGGTCAGCGAACGGTCCAGCATCTCCAACCAGGTCTTCACCGCCGTCCTCGGCCTCATCGCCTTCCTGTTCATCACCTCGTGCGTCGTCGTCCTCTGCGTCGAGGCCGACGTCGTCCGCGTCCGCAAGCTCTACCCGCGGGCGCTGCTGACCCCGTTCACCGACTTCGTCGAACTCACCGAGGGCGACGAACGCGCCTACACCCACATCGCGCAGGCCCAGCGGCACAAGGGTTTCGAGCGGGTCAGCGTCGAGTTCGACGAATCACCGCTGACGGCCCAGCCGCCCCGCGAGGAACGAGCAGACGGTGGTCTGGAGCGGGTGGTAGAGGATGACCGGTAGCACCACCAGCCCGACGACGTGCGGCGGGAACAGCACGGTCGCCATCGGCAACCCGGTGGCCAGGGACTTGGTGGAACCGCAGAAGGCGGTCGTGACCCGGTCCGCGCGGGAGGCGCCCCACCACCGCGGGACCCACCAGGCGAACGTCAGCGCCACGGCCAGCAGCAGCGCCGCGCACCCGAGGACGACGAGGACCTCGGCGGGCGTCACCTCGCTCCAGACGCCTTGGCGCACGCCACGACTGAACGCGGCGTAGACGACCGCCACGATCACCCCGCGGTCCAGCAGGGTCAGTCGCCCCTTGTGGGCTCGGACCCAGCCACCGATCCAGCGGCCCAGCAGCAGGCCCAGCAGGAACGGGACGAGCAGCTGCAGCACGATCCGCCCGATGGCCCCGGCGTCGGGCCCGGCCCCCGTGGAACCGAGCAGCAGCGCGGCCAGGACCGGGGTGAGGCCGATGCCCGCGAGGTTCGACACCGTCGCGCTGACCACCGCCCCGGGGACGTTGCCGTGCGCCACCGCGGTGAACACGACGCAGGACTGGACGGTCGAGGGCAGGGCGCAGAGGAACAGCAGACCGGCGACGAGACCGTCGTCCAGGACGTGGCCGACGACGAGCGCGAGGCCCGTCCCCAGCAGCGGGAAGAGCAGGTAGGTCGTCGCCGCGACCGAGCCCTGCAGCCGCCAGTTGCGCAACCCGGCGACCGCCTCGGCCGGCGCCATGCGCGCCCCGTAGAGGAGGAAGAGGACCCCGACCCCGATCGTCGTGCCCCAGGAGAACCCGGTCGCGACGGCGCCGCCGGCGGGCAGCAGCGCGGCGACGAGGACGGCCGAGAGGATCGCGACGACGAAGGGTTCCACCCTGCGCAGCACGGGAACCCGGGACCAGCGCAGCACGCCGTGACTGTACCTTTCGGGACATGGCTCTGATCAGCGTCGCGGAACTGCAGGCCGAACTCGGCGGCGGGCGGCCGCCGGTCCTGCTCGACGTCCGGTGGGCGCTCGGTGGTCCCGACGGCGCGCAGGAGTACGCGCGGGGACACCTCCCCGGTGCGGTGTACCTCGACCTCGAGACCCAGCTGTCCCGGCCCCGCCGGACCGGTGAGGGGCGCCACCCGCTGCCGGACCCCGTCGCGCTGCAGGAGGTCCTGCGCGGTGCCGGGATCAGCGACGACACCCGCGTCGTCGTCCACGACGCCGCCACCTCCACGAGCGCGGCGCGCGGGTGGTGGGTGCTGCGCTGGGCGGGCCTCGCCGACGTCCGGGTGCTCGACGGTGGACTGGCCGCGTGGACCGCGGCCGGTGGGGTCCTCACCACCGACGTCCCGTTGCCCGGACCCGGCGACGTCACCGTGCGCCCGGGGTCCCTGCCCGTGCTGGACGCCGGGTCGGCCGCCGCCCTCGCCCGCACCGGGGTCCTCCTCGACGCCCGCGCTCCCGAGCGCTACCGCGGTGAGGTCGAGCCCGTCGATCCCGTCGCCGGTCACGTCCCCGGGGCGCTGAACCTCCCCACGACGCAGAACCTGGACGCGACAGGCCGGTTCCTGGCCCCGGAACAATTGCGCGAGCGGTTCGCCGACGTCTCCACCGGACCGGTCGGGGTCTACTGCGGCAGCGGGGTCACCGCCGCCCACACCCTCCTCGCGCTCGAGGTCGCCGGCATCCCCGCGAGGCTCTACCCGGGTTCGTGGTCGGAGTGGGTCGCCGACCCGTCGCGGCCGGTCGCGACCGGCCCGGACGCCGGCTGATCGTGTTCTCCGTCGAACGCGTCGAGGACGGCGTCTCCACGGTCGTCTACCGGGTGCGGACCGACGACGCGACGTACTACCTGCGGGTGGGCGAACGGCCGGGCGACGACCTGCGCACCGACGCGGAACTGCACTCCCGGCTGGCCGCGGCGGGGGTTCCGGTGCCCGCGGTCCTGCACACGCAGTTCGACGTCGGGCTCGACCGGTGGGTCGCTCTGACCACGGAGGTCCTCGGCGCGCCGCTCTCGCGCGCCGAGGACGCGCCGGCCGTCCTGGAGGCCGCCGGTCGCCACCTCGCCGTCCTGAACTCGATCCCCGTCGACGGTTTCGGGTTCATCGTCCGTGACGGCCCGGGCTGGCCGTTGCGCGCGGAGTTCCCCACCCACCGCGAGTTCGTGGTGTCCCACCTCCCCGACCCGTGGCCGGGTCGGCTCACCGAACTGTTCTCACCCTTCGAACTCGACGTCCTCGAGGGGCTGATCGCCGAGCAGTGCGGCCTCGACGTCGTCCCCGCCCTCGCCCACGGCGACCTCGACGTCACCCCCGTCTTCGTCCAGGACGGCGTGTTCACGGGTTTCATCGACTTCGGCGAGGCCCGGGGCGCGGAACCGTGGTTCGACCTCGCGCACTTCCTGCTGCACGACGGGGAGAGGCTGCCCGCTCCCCTGCTGCCGCACCTGCTCCGCGGGTACGGCGTCGCGCCGTCGCAGCGGGTGCTGCGCCGCAGCGCGGTGCTGCTGGGGCTGCGGCAGGTGTGCCGCTGGTCCGGCCCGCTGCGGAACCTGCCCGCCGACCACCCGATGGTGCTCGACCGGGTGCGTCGGCTGCGCGAGTTGATGGTCTGACGTCTCCGCCCGCACGCGGGAGGGACCCGGACCCCGACGAAGTCCGCCGGCGGGTCGGTCGGTCGCGCCCTCTCGGCCGGGGTGGAGGCCCTGGGTGTAGTTTTCCGGACGTGGTCGACGGCGACGAGACGAAGCGAACCAGGATCATCCACGTCGGGCTGGGCGGGTGGGGAGGCGACTGGGAACGGCGGGCGATACCGCCGGTCCCCGAGGTCGACCGCGTCGCCATCGTCGACGCCCACGAACCGACGCTGCGCGCGGCGCAGAAGACGCTGGGCCTGCCCGACGAGATGTGCTTCTCGTCGGTGACCGAGGCCGCGGAGAACGTCCAGGCCGAGGGTGCCCTCGTCACCGCGCCGATGGACTTCCACGTCCCGGTCACGCTGGAGGCCCTGGACGCCGGCCTCCACGTCCTGGTCGAGAAGCCGTTCGCCGGCACCGTGGCCGAGGCCCGGACGGCCGTCGAGCGGGCGGAGGAACTCGGCCTGGTCCTGCAGGTCAGCCAGAACTACCGCTTCTACCCGGGGGCGCAGACGGTGCGCAAGCTCATCGCCGACGGGGAGATCGGGGACCTCTCCGTCGTGCACGTCGACTTCCGCCGGTGGGACCACGACGCTCCCGTCGACAGCTACCGCCACTACCAGTTCCCGCACCCGCTGATCTACGACATGGCGATCCACCACTTCGACCTGCTGCGGATGACGACCGGCCGCGAAGCCGTCAGCGTCTACGCCAAGGTCACCGACCCGACGTGGAGCAAGTACGCCGAAGAGGCCTCCGCGGTGCTCGTCATCGAACTCGAGGGCGGGCTGGTCGCGAGCTACCGCGGGAGTTGGGTCTCGCGGGCCGAGCAGACCTTCTGGGACGGTGAGTGGAGCTTCGAAGGCGAGAAGGGTCTGGTGACGCTGGCCGGTCGTGGGGACCGGGGTCCGGTCGACGACGCCGTCACCCTCGGGCTCGGCGGGAAGCCGGCGAAACCCGTGGCCCTGCCGGACATGCCGCTGTGGGGGCGCTCCGCCGGTCTGCGCCAGTTCGCCGCCGCCGTCCAGGGCGGAGCGGCCCCGGACGTCACGGGGCGCTCCAACCTCGGCAGCGTCGCCCTCATGGAGGCCGCCGCCCGGTCCGCCTCCTCCGGTCAGGTCGAAGCCGTGGAACGGATCGGGGGAACCCTCGCGTGAAGGTGCTGGTCTGGAACGAAGGGGTCCACGAACGCAACCAGAACCCGCCGGACATCGGCGAGTACTACCCCGACGGCATCCACGGCGCCATCGCCGCCGGGCTGCGGCGACTGCTGCCCGACGCCGAGGTCTCCACCGCGACGCTGGCGGACCCCGAGCACGGTCTCAGCGAGGAGATCCTCGCGAGCACCGACGTCGTCCTCTGGTGGGGCCACGTCGCCCACGACCAGGTCGACGACGCGGTCGTCGAACGCGTCAAGGCGCACGTGCTGGGGGGCATGGGGCTGCTCGCCCTGCACTCCGCGCACTTCTCGAAGATCTTCCGGAACCTGCTCGGCACCACGTGCTCGCTGGCCTGGCGGAACGAGGGCGAGCAGGAGCTCGTCTGGAACGTGAAACCGTCCCACCCCATCGCGCAGGGGATCCCGAGCCCCATCGTCATCCCGAAGCAGGAGATGTACGGGGAACTCTTCGACATCCCCGACCCCGACGACCTGCTGTTCATCAGCTCCTTCGCCGGGGGCGAGGTGTTCCGCTCCGGGGTGACCTTCACCCGCGGTCGCGGGCGGATCTTCTACTTCAGCCCCGGCGACCAGGAGTACCCCGTCTACCAGCAGTCCGAGATCCAGCAGGTGCTGGCCAACGGGGTGCGGTGGGCCGCTCCCGCGCCCGGCGAGCGTCAGGTGCCGGGCGTCACGAACCCGCCCCGGCAGTGGCTGCTCTGACGCCCGCCCGCTGAGCTCACTCCTCGGTCGGCTCCTGGGCGGCCGCGGAGGCCTCGGCGCCTCGGGCGGCCTCTCGGGCCGCCTTGCGCACCTTGCGGTCGGAGACGGGACGGTCGCCGTACTCGGTGCCGTCCTCCCCGTTCGCCTCGACCTGCTCGACCTGGTCGCCCGGTTCGACCTCGAGGTCGTCGGGGGCCTCCGTCGCCACGGGAGTGGTGGGGTAGGCCCCCGGCGCGGGACGGCGCTTGCGCAGCGGCGGCTTCACCCCGTCGGCGAGGCGGCGGGTCGTGATGAGGAAACCGGTGTGCCCGATCATCCGGTGCTGCGGACGCACGGCCAGACCCTCGAGGTGCCACCCGCGCACCATCGACTCCCACGCCTCGGGTTCGGTCCAGCGGCCGGAGTCGCGGGCCGCCTCGGCGACGCGGGAGAGCTGCGTGGCCGTCGCGACGTAGCAGATCAGCACCCCGCCGGGCGCCATCGCATCGGCGACGGCGTCCAGGCACTCCCACGGCGCGAGCATGTCGAGGACGGCCCGGTCGGCCTGCAGCCCCACCCCCGGCAGGGTCTCCACCAGGTCACCCACGCGCAGCGTCCACGCGGGGTGGCCACCGCCGAAGAACGTCTCCACGTTCCCCGTCGCGACGTCGGCGAAGTCCTGGCGTCGTTCGAAGGAGTGCACCTGTCCGCCGTCGCCGACGGCCCGCAGCAGCGACATCGTCAGCGCACCGGAGCCCACACCGGCCTCGATGACGACCGCGCCGGGGAAGATGTCGGCCATCGCCACGATCTGCCCCGCGTCCTTGGGGTAGACGACCGCGGCACCGCGGGGCATCGACAGGACGAAGTCCGGCAGCAGCGGCCGCATCACCAGGTACTGGATGCTCGCGGTGTTCACGATGGTCGTCCCGTCGGGACGGCCGATGAGGTCGTCGTGCAGGAACTTGCCGCGGTGGGTGTGGAACTCCTTGCCCGCGGTGAGGGTGATGGTGTGCATCCGGCCGCGGGGGTCGGTGAGCTGCACGCGTTCCCCCTCGCGCAGAGGTCCGCGACGCGTGTGGGCGCCGGTCGGCGGCGGGGTGGGGGTGTTCACAGGAGGTCCTTCCAGCGGGGGTGTTCGGGGAGGTGGGTCAGCGGGCCGTGACGGCCTGGATGACGTCGGAGGTGTGCAGCAGACCCCGCACCCGACCCTGACCGTCGATGATGACGTGCTCACCGGGACGGACCTGGACGGCGTCGAGCAGATCCTCACCGGCGAGGTCCTCGGCCAGCCAGGAACGCGGCGGCAGGGCCCGGGCGGTGGCCCCGGCCCCCAGCGAGGTCCGGCGTTCCGCCGGGACCTGACGCAGCGCCGTGGTGTCGACGACGGCCACGGGCACCCCGTCGTCGGTGACGAGGACGACCTCGAGGTCGCGCTGCGTTCCCGACGTCGCACCGGCGTCGATCGCGGCACGGGCCGAGCGCACGACCTCCTCGACGGTGGCCCGGGCGTTCACCCCGATCGCGGGACGCAGCAGCACCCGCGCGCTCAACGCCGGCACCCGACGCTGCTGCGTCGCGTACTTCAGGGCACCCGAGGCCCCCTGCCACAGCAGCGAACCGACGAGGCCGGCCCAGACGACGTCCGTGATGGACGTGCCGAAGCCCAGCAGCCGCGGGCCGAAGAGGGCCCCGACGAAGACGACCACCGCGAGGACCCGCCCGACCCAGCCGGCGACGACGGTCCCCGCGAGCCGGTCGCCGCGGACCTTCCAGACGACGGCCTCCAGCGCGTGCCCACCGTCCAGCGGGAGCCCGGGCAGCAGGTTGAAGACGGCCAGCAGGGCGTTCGACAGCGTCAGGGCCCCCAGCAGCAGCCCGGCGACCCCGCCGCCGTCGGGCTGGTCCCGCACGGCGCCACCGACCTGCCACGCCACCAGGGCGATGACCGCGTTGACGATGGGACCGACGACCGCGATGACCAGGCTGCTGCCCGGTCCGGTGCGCCCCTCGTGGGAGGTGAACCCGCCCCACACGTTGAGGACGATGCCGGTGACGCGCATGCCGGACCACTTCGCCGCCAGGGCGTGCGCGACCTCGTGCAGCAGGACCGAGATCAGCAGCAGCACCGCGTAGCCGAAGGCGACGACGTAGGACGCCGGTCCCGCGACCTGGCGTTGGACGACCGGAGCGAAGATCACGACGATGAGCGCCGCGAACAGGAACCACGAGGGCGCCAGCAGCAGCGGTACGCCGAACGGGCGGCCGAGACGTATGCCGCCCCTCACGATGCCGATCTCAGGGTGCAGCGGTCGACGAGCATCCGCCGATCCTAGGTGGCCCGCGACGTCGCTCAGATCGGGGACCACCCGGCTGCGCCCTAGAGTGAGATCGTGACCACCGGCGTGCAGCAGGTCGACGCACCCCGGCGGGCGCTGTCGCCCTCGCGCGCAGCCGACTTCATGCAGTGCCCGTTGCTCTACCGCTACCGGACGATCGACCGGCTGCCGGAGGCCCCCACCGAGGCCGCCGTGCGCGGCACCGTCGTGCACGCCGTCCTCGAGCGCCTCTACGACCTCCCGGCCACCGAACGCACCCTGGAACGGGCCTGCGCGATGGTGGAACCGCAGTGGCAGGAACTCCTCGACCGCGAACCCCGGGTGCGGGCCCTCTTCGGCGCCGACGCCGACCGCGACGACGTCGTCGCGGAGGCGCTCACGGGCTGGCTGGCCAGCGCCCGCACGCTGCTCGGCAAGTACTTCGACCTCGAGGACCCCACCCGCCTGGAACCCGAGGCCTGCGAGCTGCGGGTCGAGGTCGACCTCGAGAACGGCCTGGTGCTGCGCGGCATCGTCGACCGCCTCGACGTCGCCCCCACCGGGGAGATGCGCGTCGTCGACTACAAGACCGGCCGCGCGCCCTCCGAGACCTTCGAGACGAAGGCGCTGTTCCAGATGCGCTTCTACGCCCTCGTCCTGTGGCGCATGCGGGGTGAGGTTCCTCGGCTCCTGCAGCTCGTCTACCTCGGATCCGGTGAGATCCTCCGCTACGCCCCCGACGAAGGCGACCTGCTGGCCACCGAGCGCAAGGTGAAGGCCCTGTGGGACGCCATCGAACGCAACCGGGCAGCGGGCGACTGGCGCCCGAAACCGGGACGGATGTGCTCGTGGTGCAACCACAAGGCGATCTGCCCCAGCTTCGGCGGGACGCCCCCGCCGCTGCCGCTGGAGACCCCCGTGGTGCGCGAACCCGTCGAGGTCCCGGGACTGGACGAGTAGGCCGACCGGTCGGGCGGGCACCACCGTCACAGGTCGCGGGTGAACCGCCCGAACCGCTCGACCGCCGCGGGGACGTCCCAGCTGTGCCAGGCACCGGCCAGTTCCTCCGACACCGCACCCGGTACCTCGCGCACGATCCGCTCCGCGGCCCGGGTCATGACGGGGAACGTCTGCTCGCCGACCACGGCCAGCACCGGCAGTTCCCTCCCCAGGAGTTCGCCGAGGTTCCCGCTCGCGGCCCACACCAGCGACTCACCGTCGGCGCGGTAGGCGGGAGCCTGGGCGACGAACTGCGGGTAGAACGGCATCTGCTCGAGGCCGGCGCGGAACTCCGCCGGCATGTCCCGCACGTACTCCGCCGCCGCCGCGGCGAGCTCCCCCACGTCGAGGAGACGGGTGACGTCGTCGTGCCAGCCCTGCACCTTCGCCAGGTCCTCCTGCTCGTCCAGGGGTGCCTCCCACAGGACCAGCCCGTCGACGGGTACGCCCCGCGCGGCGGCCGCCAACGCGATCGAAGAGCCGGAGGAGTGCCCGACCAGGACGGCGTGACCACCGACCTCCTCGACCAGGGCGGCGACGGCGGCGAGTTCGCGGTCCAGGGTGACGTCACCGGTCGCGGGGCTCTCACCGCGCCCGACGCGGTCGTGCACGACGGTGGTGAACCCCACCTCCGCCAGACCCCGGGCGGTCGCGGTCGTCTGCGGATCCATGGCGCGGTACGGCCCGGCGCCGGCGACGAAGACGATCGCCGGCCCGCTCCCGTACCGGTCGAAGCAGACGAGGTCGCCGCGGTCCGTGGTGAGGTCGCTCATGCCACTGCGACCCGCCGCGCCGCGGGAACTCATCGGTCGTCCCCCTCGACCGGGCTACAGGGTGTCGAGGACCCGCCCCGCAGCGATCGCCCCCAGGGCCGCGACGTCCACCTCGGCCAGCGACGCCACCCGGCTCCGCCCCGCCGCCGCGGGGATGGGCACCATGTGCGGGCACGCCAGCACGTGCGCCCCGGCCGCCTCCCCCGACGCGACACCCGTCGGGGAGTCCTCGATGGCCACGCAGTCCCCCGGCGCCACCCCCAGCAGCTCCGCCGCCCGCAGGTACGGGTCCGGCGCCGGTTTGCCCCGCTCCACCTCGTCACCCGCCACGACGACCGCGAACGCGCCCGGCAGCATCCGCGCCACCGTCTCGGCCAGGCTGCGGTACGACATCGTCACCAACGCGCACGGCACCCCCGCCGCCGACAACGCCCCCAGCAGCTCCACCGCGCCCGGCCGCCACACCACCGCGGCGCTCACCTGCGCGATGACCGCCTCGATCAGCTCGTCCACGACCACGACCGGATCCAGCCGGACCCCCGTCGCGCGCTCGACGTGCTCGGCCAGGACGCGCCCCGAATCGGGCAGCGCACTCCCCACCAGCTGCAACGCCTGCTCGTGCGTCCAGGTCGCGCCGTACCGACCCACCAGCGCCGTCTCGGCCGCGATCCAGTGCGGTTCGGTGTCCACGAGGGTCCCGTCCATGTCCCACAGGACAGCGGCGGGAACGGGCGCGGGTGTCGTCATGTCGGGCTCCATCGGTACCGGAGTCTAGGGTTGACCCGTGCCAGAGCAGCGTGTGGTCCTGCGCGATCCCGTCGTGATCGCGGCCTTCGAGGGGTGGAACGACGCCGGCGAGGCCGCCAGCGAAGCCGTCGCCCACCTGCACGAGGTGTGGAACGCCGTCGACGTCATGGAGTTCGACACCGAGCTCTACCACGACTTCCAGGTCAACCGGCCGACCGTCCACTACGACGAGAACGGCCGACGCCAGCTCACCTGGCCCACCACCCGCGTCTCCTACGCCCTGCTGCCCGACGCCCCCCGCGACGTCCTCCTCGTCCGCGGCATCGAACCGTCGATGCGCTGGAAGACCTACGCCCGCGAGGTCGTCGAGCAGGCCCAGGCCCACGGCGCCTCCCTCGTCGTCACCCTCGGCGCGCTCCTCGCCGACGTGCCCCACACCCGCCCGCTGCCCGTCACCTCCAGCAGCGAAGACCCCGACCTCGTCGAGAAGCTCGACATCGAACCCGCCCGCTACGAAGGCCCCACCGGCATCGTCGGCGTCGTCCAGGACGCCGTCGCCACCGCCGGCATCCCCTCCATCTCCCTCTGGGCGGCCGTCCCCCACTACGTCGGGCAGCCACCCTCGCCCAAGGGCACCCTCGCCCTGCTGCGACGCGTCGAAGAACTCCTCGACCTCGCCGTCCCCCTCGGCGACCTCGTCGAGGACTCCCGCGCCTGGGAACGCGGCGTCGACGAACTCGCCGCCGAGGACAGCGAGATCGCCGAGTACGTCCAGCAGCTCGAAGAGGCCAAGGACACCGCCGACCTCCCGGAAGCCTCCGGCGAAGCCATCGCCCGCGAGTTCGAGCGCTACCTCCGCCGACGCGACGACCCGCCCCGCCGGGGCTGAGCGCGTCGCACAACGTGAGCAGAACGGGTGAACCGAGGCGATCCGCGTACTCAGCGTGATCAAGTGCGGCACCATGACGGGAGCTGTGCGGAAGAGCCGCACACCATCGTGAAAGGGCTCCCCGTGGGTTTCGTGGACGCCGTCAAGTCCTGCCTCCGCCAGTACGCGACGTTCTCCGGCCGGGCTCGCCGCTCCGAGTACTGGTTCTTCCGGCTCTTCTACGCCCTGGTCTTCATCGCCCTCTTCATCGTGCTGCTCGTCGTCGCCGGGGTCGCCGGGGGCATCGCCGGAGCCACCGGCTCGGACTCCGTCGGCGCCGGCGGAGGCATCGCGATCATCCTCGTCTACATCCTCATCCTCGTCGTCGCCCTCGGCCTCTTCATCCCCTCCCTCGCCGTCGAGGCACGACGCCTCCACGACGTCGGTCGCTCGGCCTGGTGGATCCTGCTGACCTTCGTCCCCGCCGGCAACATCGTGCTGCTCGTCTTCGCCTGCCTGGACTCCATCCCGGGCCAGAACGCCTTCGGCCCCAACCCCAAGGGGATCGGCGGCGGCTACCCCCCCTACCCCGGCCAGCCCGGTGGCCCGGGGCAGTACGGACAGCCCGGCCAGTACGGTCAGCCCGGCCAGTTCTGACCTGAGCACGGCGCAGGGGGTGACCACGTCGGCGTGGTCACCCTCTCCCACGTCCCCAGGGCACGCCATGATGAGTTCGACCTGAACGCACCGAAGCACCGAGGAGGCCCCGTGCCCTGGCGGTTGGAGACCCCACGCGTCCTCGTCGTCGACCTCGACGGGTCCAAGGGCAGCGCCGTGCGCGCCCAGACCGGCTCGATGGTCGCCTACGAAGGAGACGTCCAGTTCAAGAACGCCGGCATGGGCGGCGGCGGCGGACTCCGCGCCGCCCTCAAGCAACGCGTCACCGGCGAACACCTCTCCCTCATGGAGGTCACCGGCCGCGGCACCGTCCACTTCGCCGTGAACGCCGGCTACCTCCTCCTCCTCGACCTCGCCGGCGACGTCCTCAAGGCCGAGTCCGAAGGCCTCCTCTGCCTCTCCGACAGCCTCAAGACCGACGTCACCTTCACCGGCCTCCAAGGCGCCTCCAGCGGCCAGGGCCTCTTCACCACCACCGTCACCGGCCACGGCCAGGTCGCCCTGCTCTCCCTCGGCGGCCCACCCATCGCGCTGCGCGTCAGCCCCCAGTTCCCCCTCGTCGTCGACCCCGACGCCTACATCGGCGCCGTCGGCAACGTCACCCAGTCCTTCGTCACCGACGTCTCCTGGCGCAACCTCGTCGGCGAGAGCTCCGGCGAAGCGTTCTCCCTGCGCTTCGAAGGCCAGGGCATCGTCTACATCCAGCCCGAGGAGCGCTGATGGGCTTCACCAAGGTCACCTCCAAGGTCGTCCTCGCCGAGGTCCGCCCCGGCCAGGAGGTCCTCGCCCGCCGCGGCGCCATGCTCGCCACCACCGGCACCATCGCCTTCTCCCCCGTCGTCGGCGGACCCGGCGGCGGCGCCTACGGCGGCGGGATCGCCTCGGCGCTCGCCCGCGGCATGCAGGGCGAGGCCGTCCCGCTGATGGTGGCCGAGGGCAACGGCTCCGTCCACTACGGCTACCACGGCCACCACGTCACGGTCGTCGACCTCGACGGGTCGCAGTCGATGTCCGTCGAGGCGGACCGGTTGCTCGCCCACGACGCCGGCATGTCGAGCTCGGTCGTGTTCCTCGGCCAGCAGGGCGGCCTGCGCGGTGCCGTCCGCGGGGCCGTGACGGGCCAGGGGTTGTTCACGACGCAGCTCTCCGGACGGGGTTCCGTCGCCGTCCTCTCCCACGGCGGGACGTTCGCGCTGAAGGTCGGCGGGAGTCGCCAGGTCGTCGTCGACCCGCAGGCCTACGTCGCCCACGTCGGCAACCTCCGCCTCGACGTCGCGGCGGCGGTGTCCTGGCGCGACGCCGTCGGACGCGGGTCGGGTGAAGGCGTGCAGCTGAAGGTGTCCGGCGAAGGAACCGTCTACGTCCAGGCGAGCGAGGAGAAGCTGTGAACCCGACCCCGCTGGACCCGCAGACGCTGCCGGACCACGACAACCTCCCGGACAACCCCTACGCCTACTGCGTGAAGCTCACCGGTCCGTTGTTCATGCAGACCGGCACGATGATCGCCTACTACCCCGTGGGCGGCGGGACGATCCGCTTCGAACCGCTGACCGCGACGTCGATGACGGCCATGGTCGCCAGCCACTTCTCCTCACCCCTCTACAGCCGGGACTGGGTCGTGGCCAACGGTCAGGGGCACGTGATCCTGGGCGACCGCGGGTACGACATCAACTCCTACGACCTCGACGAGGGGAACCTCACCGTCCGCGCCGCGAACCTGCTCGCCTTCGACGCCGGGCTGGAACTCAAGGAGTCCATCATCCCCGGGTTCCTCACCCTGCTCGGGACGGGCAAGTTCCTGGCCAGTTCCTCGGGACCGGTCATCTTCGTGGAACCGCCCGTCCGGGTGGATCCCGAAGCCCTCGTGGGGTGGGCCGACTGCCCCGCCCCCTCGCAGCACTTCGACGCCGGCTGGATGGGGCACTTCCTCGGCGCCGCACGGGGAGCGCTGTTCGGGACGCGGTCGGGCGAGGAACGCCAGTACGACTTCACCGGCTCCGGGACGGTCCTGCTGCAGAGTTCCGAGCGGATGCTCGAGGACCCGCAGGTCGTGCGCCGACTCGAGGCCGAGGTGCGTCAGCTCGGCCCGAACCAGCTGCAACACCTCTCCGGGGTCATCCAGTCCCAGATCCAGCAACAGCGGCAGTGAGCCCGCGGGTAGGTTCGACCGGGTGATCGACCTGCCGGAACTGCTGCGCACGCACCCCGTCCTCGACGGGCACAACGACCTGCCCTGGCGGATCCGCGAGGAGTTCGGCTCCGACCCCGCCGCCGCGGGACTCGCGGCGGGCCGGCCGGTCCTGCACACCGACATCCCCCGGATGCGCGCCGGCGGGCTCGGCGCGCAGTTCTGGTCGGTGTTCGTCCCCTCGGACTGGGAACACCCCGCCGCGGTGACGGCGACGTTCGAGCAGATCGACGTCGTGCGGCGGATGGTGACCACCCACCCCGACGTCTTCGCGTGGACCCCGACCGCCGCCGACGTGCGCACCGCGATCTCCGCGGGACGCATCGCCTCGTTGATCGGCGCCGAAGGTGGGCAGAGCATCGCCGGTTCCCTGGGGGTGCTGCGTGAACTGCGCCGGGCCGGGCTCGCCTACCTGACGTTGACGCACAACGACAACACCGCGTGGGCGGCCTCCGCCACGGGAGAACCGGTCGACTTCGGCCTCACGGACTTCGGACGGGACGTCGTGCGCGAGATGAACCGCACCGGGGTCCTCGTCGACCTCTCCCACGTGCACGAACGGACCATGCACGACGCTCTGGACGTCACCACCCGCCCGGTGATCTTCTCGCACTCCTCCACCCGGGCCGTCACCGACGTCCCGCGCAACGCCCCCGACGCCGTCCTGGAACGGTTGCGGGACAACGGTGGCGTCCTCATGGTCACGTTCGTCCCCGCGTTCGTGAACGCGTCCTGCGCCGACCACCGCGCCGCGGCCGCCGCGGAACAGGCACGCCTCGCCCTGAGCGGCGCCCCCTACGGCCCCGTCGGTGCGCAGGAACCCGTCGCGGACTTCGCCTCCTGGCTGGAGCGCAACCCCCGTCCGCGGGCGACCGTGGCCGACGTGGCGGACCACGTCGACCACGCCCGCGAGGTCATGGGCGCCGGGCACGTCGGACTCGGCGGCGACTACGACGGCACCGACGAACTCCCCGTCGGCCTCGAGGACGTCTCCGGGTACCCGAACCTGCTGCGGGAACTGGCCGACCGCGGCTGGTCCGCAGCGGAACTCGCTGGTCTCACCAGCGCCAACGCGCTGCGCGTCCTGGAGGAGGCGCAGGACGGCACCAGCGTCGACTGAGCCCCGACGTCAGGGCAGGACGACACCGAGCAGGGCGGAGACGGTGCGACGCACCAGGTCCGGCGCCTCGGCGTCGTCACCCGGCTCCGCCGTCGCGGCCTCGACCCACGCGTCGACGGCCGCGACCGCACCCGGCGCGTCGAGGTCGTCGGCCAAGCGCGCACGGACCGTGGCGAGGAGTTCCTCGGCCGCGGGTCCGCTCGCCGCGGAGACGGCGGAGTTCCAGCGGGCGTACCGCGCCTGGGCCTCGGCCAGGACCTCGTCGGTCCACTCCCACTCGGCGCGCCAGTGGTGGGCGACGATGGCCAACCGCACGACCGCCGCCGGTACCCCCGCGGCGACGAGCTTCGAGACGAGCACCAGGTTCCCCTTGGACTTGCTCATCTTCTCGCCGTCGAGGGCCACCATCCCCGAGTGCGCGTACGCGCGGGCGAAGGGACGTGACTCCGGCCGCAGCAGGTGCGCGTGGGCCGCGCCCATCTCGTGGTGCGGGAAGACGAGGTCGCTGCCCCCGCCCTGGACGTCGATCGGCATCCCCAGGTGCTGCAGGGCGATCGCGGTGCACTCGATGTGCCAGCCGGGACGGCCGCGTCCGAGGACACCCCCGTCCCAGGCGGGTTCACCGGGACGTTCGACGCGCCAGAGCAACGGGTCCAGCGCGTTCCGCTTGCCCGGACGCCGCGGGTCGCCGCCCCGTTCGGCGGAGAGTTCCAGCATGGTCTCGAGGTCGTAGCCGCCCACGGTGCCGAACGCCACGTCGGAGTCCACCGGGAAGTACACGTCGCCGTCGGGGCCGCCGTCCACGCCCGCCACCCGGTAGGCCGCGCCGGCGGCGAGGAGGTCGCGCACCGCGGCCGAGACCAGGTCGACGGCTTCCACGACACCGAGGTACTCCTGCGGCGGGACGACCGACAGGGCCGTCATGTCCCCGCGGAACAACTCGATCTGGGACAAGGCCAGGTCGCGCCAGTCGACGCCCGTCGCCTCGGCCCGCTCGAGCAGCGGGTCGTCGACGTCGGTCACGTTCTGCACGTAGCGGACCTGCAGGCCCGCGTCCCGCCAGGCCCGGCCCAGCAGGTCGAAGGCCACGTAGGTGTTGGCGTGCCCCAGGTGCGTCGCGTCGTAGGGCGTGATCCCGCAGACGTAGAGCGTCGCCGTCCCCGACTCCGGGCCGACGGGCACGAGGCCGCCGCTCGAGGTGTCGTGCAGGAGGACGCGGGGGCCCCGACCGGGGAGGGTCGGGACTTCGGGGACGGGCCAGGAACGCACGGTCCGAACCTACCTGGCCCGGGAAACGCTCAGAACGGCGGCCACGGGATCGTGCGGTGACCCCGCGCCCGGGGCAACCGGTCCGCCTGCAGCAGCTGCTCGATGCGCTCGAGGGTCGCGACGACCTCCTCGACGCTCAGGAGCTCACCCAGCAGCGCTCCGAGGGAGCCGTTCAGGTCGGCCAGCAGGCCGGCGAGGACCTCGCGCTCCTCGGCCAGCAGGTGGCTCCCGCCGAACCCCCAGAGGACGGTCCGCAGTTTGGGTTCCTCGTGGAAGGTCAGACCGTGGTCCACCCCGTGGACGGCCCCCGACCAGCCGGGCAGCACGTGCCCGCCCTTGCGGTCGGCGTTGTTGAGCACGACGTCCAGGACGGCGATGTGCCGCAGTCGCAGGTCGTCGGCGTGGACCAGCGCCACCGGGCGGCCCGCACCGTCCTCGGCCTGCAGCACGGTGTGCCAGCCGTCCGCCACCCGGCGCGGCGCGACGATGTCGATGAGGCCCGCCCCGGCCGACGGCAGCACCACCTCATCGGGGTCGGCGGGTTCTGCCCCGTCCTGCTGCAACCAGAGCTGGACGGAGCCCGGACCGAGCGGTCCGTCGCGGAACACGGTGGGGGGCACCACGTTCCAGCCCGTCGCCGCGGACACCGCGTACGACGCGACCTCACGTCGCGCCAGTGTCTCGTCCGGGAAGTCCCACAGCGGACGCTCCCCCGCGACCGGTTTGTAGACGCACGCGAGTTCGCCCTCTGCGCCGTCGACGACGGCGTAGAGCGTCGCGTTCGAGGCGTCCACGAGCCGGCCGCGCACCTCGATCTCCCCCGCCACCAGCCGGGCCAGGGCGTCCTGCTCGGCGACGCCCGCGAACGTCCCGTTCAGCGTCGGTACCCGTTCGCGCGCGGGCAGATGTGCCCGACGGGATCCAGCGGACCCGCGCAGAACGGGCACGGCGGACGACCGGCCGCGACGAGGGCCAGGGCCCGGGTGGCGAAGGCCCGTGCCGTCGTCCCGTCGAGCGAGACCCGCAGCAGGTTCCGGTCCGGGGTCAGGTCCGGAACCTCCGGGTCCACGTCCTCCTCCGACGCCTCGAAGCACTCGATGACCACGACGTCGCGTTCGCCGTCCCAGGCCAGGCTCATCGTGCCGACCCGGAACTCCTCGTCGATGGGGACGTCGAGCGGGGCGGTGTCCTCCGACCCCGCGGCCGGCATCGCGGGAACGGGAGCCTGACCGCCGGAACGGCGCACGATCTCGTCGAGGAGTTCGCCGACACGTTCGGCCAGGGCGGACACCTGCGTCTTCTCCAGCGAGACCGACGTGAGGCGCTTCCCGCCCCGGGCCTGCAGGAAGAACGTCCGGGCCCCGGGCTCGCCGACGGTGCCCGCCACGAAGCGTTCGGGCGGGTCGTACTCGTACACGGGCATGGTGGCGACCCTACGCCGCGCCGGTGCTGCCACCGACGACCGCGTCCGAGGACGCCTCGGCACGCTTGCCCGCACGTCGGGTGCGCTTCTTGGCCGGGGCGAAGCCGGCCAGGTCGCCGCCGGAGTCGTTCATGCGGATCACGAACGGTCGCAGTGGTGCGTAGCGGATGACCGACACCGAGCACGGGTCGGCGGAGATCCGCTGGAAGAGGTCGAGGTGCATGCCGAGGGCGTCGGCCAGGATCGCCTTGATGACGTCCCCGTGGGTCACCGCGACCCAGACCGCGTCGTCACCGTGCTCGGCCGCGACACGGGCGTCGTGTTCACGGATCGCCGCCACGGCCCGGTGCTGCATCGTCGCCAGTCCTTCGCCCTCGGGACCGGGGAACACCGCGGCGGACGGGTGCGACTGCACCGTGCGCCACAACGGCTCCTTGGCCAGGTCCTTGATCGCCTTCCCGGTCCAGTCGCCGTACTTGCACTCCCCCAGCCGGTCCTCGGTGAGCACGTCGGGCCGCGGGCCGGACGGCCCGTCGAGGGAGCGGAGCTCGCCGGCGGTCTCCTGGCAGCGTTCCAGCGGTGAGACGACGAAGGAGGCCACCGTGACCGGGGCCAACCGTCGCGCCAGCGCCTGCGCCTGCCCCCGGCCGACGTCGTCGAGGTGCACGTCGGGGGTCCAACCGGCGAGGACGCCGGCGGTGTTGGCGGTGCTGCGGCCGTGGCGGACGAGCAGGAGGGTCGGCACCCCCCCAGCTTATGGGCTTCGCCGTGTGTGTCAGTCACGGCGATGCGGGCCAGTCGGGCGTGCGCATTGGCTCCGGTAACTGAATTTCCCAAGCTGTTGGTCGAGCCAAAAGACCGTGACGGGGGCACGATGTGCTCGTGATCGTGGACGTGGCCACCTACCAGGACGGCAAGCGCTCAGAGGTGGGCGGTCTCACCGCCGGCCTGGACTCCTGTCGGGACACCGACGACGGGTTCCTCTGGGTCGTGCTCCAGGACCCCACCGCGGAAGAGCTGTCAGAGGTCGGCAGGGAGCTGCACCTGCACCGCCTCGCCGTCCAGGACGCCGTGACCGGGCACCAGCGCCCGAAGGTCGAGCGGTACGGGGACACGGTCTTCGTGGTCCTGAAGGTCCTCTCCTACTTCGACGAGACCTCCAGCGTCGAGACCAGCGAACTCATGATGTTCGTCGCGGAGCGCTTCGTCGTCACCGTCCGCCGCGGCGACACCGGGCCGGCCTACGACGTCCGGGACACCGTCCAGCGGGACCCGCACCGGCTGAAGCTCGGTCCCAAGGCCGTCATGCACGCCGTGATGGAACACGTCGTCGGCGAGTACACCCGCATCGACGACGAGCTCGAACGCGACGTCGAGCAGATGGAGGAGCAGGTCTTCTCCCCCGACCGTTCCTCCGACGCCCAGCGGATCTACTCCCTCAAACGGGAGGTCCTGGAGGTCCGCCGCGCTGCGGTGCCCCTCGTCGCCCCGCTCAAGGCCCTGGTCAGCGACGACCACGAGCCCGAGCACGAGACCGGGCACCACGTGCTCGACCAGCAGGCGCGGTTCGTCCTGCGCGACGTGCTGGACAACCTGACCCGGACCGTCGAGCACGTGGAGAGCTACGACCGCCTGCTCACCGACATCCTCAACGCCCACCTCGCACAGGTCTCGGTGCGCCAGAACGACGACATGCGCAAGATCTCGGCGTGGGCGGCCATCGCCGCGGTCCCGACGTTGGTGGCCGGCGTGTACGGCATGAACTTCCAGCACATGCCGGAGCTCTCCTGGCGCTACGGCTACCCCGGCTGCGTGCTGTTCATGGTGGCCGTCTGCTTCGGTCTGTTCCGGGTGTTCAAACGGTCGGGCTGGTTGTAGGAACCAGCCCGACCGTCGGGATCGTGCGTCAGGAGCCGCCGGGCGTCAGCTCCAGGTGAGGACCAGCTGGGGGCGCAGGTTCGCGTCCTTGTTCTCCCTCGACCACAGCCACAGGCTGTCGACGCCCAGGGCGTCGACGGCCAGGCTCTGGGTCTTGCCGAGGACGGGGGTCAGCGGTGCGACGTCCAACGCGACGTCGTAGGCGGAGTTCACCTTCGCGCCGGCCGCGACCTGGCCGAGCAGGACACCGGAGGCGGGAACCTTGTTGTTCCAGTTCATGCTCTGCTCCTTCCAGCTGTTGGAGGCGAGGCGGACCTGGTGGGCGTTGGCCGAGGCCGACAGCGGGTCGGAGGCGGTGTGGACGCGCAGGGTGGCTCCGGTGAGCTTCTTGCCGGCCGGGGCGGTCGGCAGGTCGAAGCGCAGGTAGGCGCGGGCACCGGGGCGCGAGACCAGCAGCGGGTCGCTGCCGTACTCGGTGCCGGGGGCACCCTCGTTGGCGTAGGTGTCGGCGATCGGAGCGAGGGTCGTGGTGGTGGGCTTCGACGCGGGTGCGGCGGGGGCGGTCGTGACGGGGGCCGGGGTCGTCGGGGCCGGAACCGTGGGGGCCGGGGTCGTGGGACGGGGCGACGCGGGAACGGTCGGGGTCGTGGACGGGGCCGGGCTGCCGACGGCGACGGTCGAACCCTCGCGCCGGCTGGAGGCCGCGACGTAGTGCAGGTCCTGCACCGAGGGCGAGCTGGTGACGGCCTTCGGCGAGGTGACGGCGGCGACGGTGCTGGCGCCGCGGGTCACGACGGCCGAGACGGTGCCGGTGGTGAGCGGGACCACGCAGGTGTCCACCCCCGCGTCGACCTGGCAGGAGTGCTTGGTGCCGCCGACGGTGACGGTCACGGTGCCGGGGGCGGTGAGGAAGGTCGTCGCCTCGACGGTGTCCTGGGCGCCGGTCCCACCGCGCAGCCGCATCGTCTTGCTCTGCGCGGTGGTCTGCTTGGCCGACACGGACTGGGTGCGGTGGGTGACGTAGACGGTGTCGCGCTTCACGGCCGGGGCGGAACCCGTCTTGAACCAGGACACGTAGTAGGCGTTCATGTCCAGGAACGACCAGCCCTGGTCCACCGACGGGGCGATCTGGCTGCCCTCGGTGTAGTCGTTCCAGGTCGGGATCTGCACCCAGTCGGCACCGGTGTTGCGGGCGATCGCCCAGGTGTTGCGGAGGTTCTGGGTGTTCGCCGCTTCGTCGTAGATGCCCTGGTTCGGACGCTCGTCCTGCACCGAGACGGGCTGCATCCACTTCAGGCCCAGGTTCTCGACGGCCTTCGCGCGGGTGGTCGGGGCGGCGGCGGCGTCGGTGGAGTTCCAGGCGGGGTTGCGCGAGCCCCAGTTCGAGACGCCGTACGCGATCGACTTGAAGGAGCTCAGGCTGCTGCGCTCGTCCAGCGACAGCGGGAAGAACGCGACCGGCTTCTGGTACTTGGTCTTCATGGTGGACATGAAGTCGCTCCACCAGGCGGCGTTCCGGCTGTCGGCGTGGAACGGGGCGACGACCAGGCGACCGTCGGCGAGGCGGTGCGCGGCGGGACTACCGGCCAGGTCGGCCATCGCGGCGGCCAGGGTGTCCGGGGTGGCGGAGGATCCACCGGCGGTCATGTCCGGCATCAGCAGGATGGTGAAACCGCCGACGTTGGCGGCGGCCTGGAGCAGCAGCTGCTGGTTCGCGTACAGCGGGCTGGTCTTGTTGATCGACAGCAGGTCCACGCTGAAACCGTCGATGCCGGCCGACTTCGCCTGGCGCACCTCGAGTTCGAAGTTCTTGAGCTTCCAGTCGGAACCGGACTGCTTGGCGACCGGGAGGGGACGGTCGCGCAGGAACCCGCCGTAGGCGGCGTGCTTGCCGCTCTCACCGGTCGGCGTCAGGTAGTTCCGGGCGTAGTAGTCGTTGGCCGGGTCGGCGTTGTCCAGCGAGAGCGGCAGCGACGGCATGTAGTGGGCGAAGACGAGCTTCCCGTGAGCGGCGGCCGCGGAGGCCGACGGCATGTCGAACGGGAGGACGTCGTTCGTGGTGAACGCGCTGGCGCTGGTGCGGTCGCCGGTCGCCGCGGTCGCCGTGGTGGCGGTGACGAGCGGGACGAGCGTCGCGGTGGTGACGGCGGTCGCACCCAGCAGCGCGGTGAGGACGCGCTTGGTGCGGGTGGTGCCGGTGCGGAGCTGGGGGGACAGACGCATCGGGGGTTCCTCCGAGGTGGGGGTGTAACGAATCTCTGACCGGTTTCGATGTGCGGTGAACTACTCAGAACTTCGGGTCCCCCCACGGGCCCCTTTAGCTGGTCGGCGCGGTGCGACTGCGCGTGACGATCTCCCACGTCCGGCGTTTCCGGTTCCGGGTGCCCCCGGCCTCTGCTGGGCCGAACGGGTGAAGGATCTCGCTCTGCGTCAGGAAACGGCGGTCGCGTAGATCGTCTCGAGGCGGGTGGTGACCGCCGCCATCGAGAACTGCGAGTGTGATGTGCGCCACGCGGCGCTGCCCGCGGCGGCCAGTGCCCCGGGTCGGGTCAGCAGGTCGCGCACCGCGTCGAGCAGGTCGGCGGGGTCGGGACCGACGACGGCGCCGGCCCCGGCGGCCGCGATCGCGGGGGCGAGCCCGCAGTCGTCCACGACCACGACGCCACGGCCCGCGGCCATCGCCTCGAGCACGGCGACGGGGAACGGTTCGGCCACCGAGGGCAGCACCACGAGCGAGGCGGCGGCCAGCCGGTCGGCGACGGCGGACGGCGCCAGCGCCCCCTCCCACCGCAGCCGGGGGTCGGCGGCGGCCGCCACGACGCGGCGGACGGCCGGCCCCTCCCCCTCGTCGGGTCCCACGAGAGCGAAGTCGGCGTCGATCCCCTCCCCCAGCAACGCGGCCGCCGTCGAGGCGAAGAGCGCCGGACGTTTGCGGGCCACGAGCCGGCCGAGGAAGAGGACACCGGGCCGGGCCGGCAGGGGCGGCACCGGGTCGACGTCCGGGATGCCGTTGGTGAGGCGCTGCCACCCCGGACCCGCGGGGACGAGGGCGCGCAGCCCCGCCTCCTCGGCGGGGGTCAGGTGCAGGACGGCGGCGGCGCGGCGCAGGACGGTGCGGGTGGCCAGGGCGTCGAGCGGGCCGGCCAGCGGGTGCGCGCTCGGGACGACCATGCCGTGGGGCTGCAGCACCAGCGGGGTGCCGACGGCCAGGGCGAGCCGGGCCACCGGCAGGGTGACGAGGTCACGGGCGAGGTGGACGTGCACGACGTCGGCCCAGCGCAGCGCCCGCCGGGCGTCGGCGACCAGCGCGGGCGAGGTCAGACCGCTGAACCCGGCCCCGGGCAGCACGCCGTGGAGGCGGTGGGCCCGCAGCGGGGTGCCGCCGAGCTCGGTGGGCGGGGCGCCGGGGTAGCCGCGGGCGCCGGCGAGGACGCGGACGTCGTGGCCCCGGGCCCGCAGGGCGGACGTCTGGTGGGTCGCGACCGCGACCGGTCCCCCGAACGCCCCGTCCGGTGAGACCAGCGTCAGCACGTGCAGGACGCGCACCGGCTCAGCGCCCCGGTTCGATCGCCTGCGGGGCGAGGACGGTGGCGCCGGCCGGCACGTCGCGCACGACGAGGGCGCAGGCCCCCACGACGGCCCCGCTGCCCACGACGACCCCCCGCAGGACGGTGGCCCGGGCGGCGATCCAGGCGCCGTCGCCGACCTCGATGGGCGCGTTGTCGAACTCGAAGGTGGGCGAACGGTGGTCGTGGCTGCCCGTGCAGAGCAGCACGTCCTGGGAGATGCAGACGTCGTGCCCGAGGACGACGGGTTCCAGGTTGAGCACCCAGGCGCCCTGACCGATCCAGCTGTCGGCCCCGACGGTCAGCTTCCAGGGCCAGTGCACGCGCACCCCGTGCCGGATGAGGACCCCCGCACCGATGCGGGCCCCGAACGCCCGCAGCAGCGCGACCCGCAGGGCGGCGGGGCACCACCACCGCACCACGACGAGACCCGAGACGAGCTGCCAGGCGATCTGCCACAGCGGGCCCCGGCCCTTGTCGTAGCCGGCGCCGGTGAAACCGGACAGCCGCCGGATCACGCCACCGGCTCCAGGGCACGCCGGTACCAGTCGTAGGTCGCCGCGACGCCGTCGGCCAGGGGGGTGGACGCGCTCCAGCCGAGGGCGCGCAGCTTCGACACGTCGAGCAGCTTGCGCGGGGTGCCGTCGGGCTTCGACGCGTCCCACTCGATCCGGCCGCGGTACCCGGCGACCCCGGCGACCATCCCGGCGAGTTCGGCGACCGTGACGTCGGACCCGGTCCCGACGTTGACCGGGTCGGGGTCGTCGTAGTGGCGCAACAGGAAGAGGCACGCCTGCGCCAGGTCGTCGACGTGCAGGAACTCCCGGCGCGGGGTGCCGCTCCCCCAGCACGTGACCACGGGGACGTCGTCGCGTGCGGCCTCGTGGAACCGGCGCAGCATCGCGGGCAGGACGTGGGAGGCCTCGGGGTCGAAGTTGTCGTGGGGGCCGTAGAGGTTGGTGGGCATCGCGGAGATCCACGGCAACCCGTACTGGCGACGGACCGCCTGCACCTGCAGGACACCGGCGATCTTGGCGATCGCGTAGGCGTCGTTGGTGGGTTCCAGCGGCCCGGTGAGCAACGAGTCCTCGCGGATGGGCTGCTCGGCGAACTTCGGGTAGATGCAGGAGGAACCCATCAGCAGCAACCGCGGCGTCCCGACCGCGACGGCCGCGTCGAGGACGTTCACCTGGATCCGGAGGTTGTCGGAGAGGAACTGGGCCGGGAACGTCGAGTTCGCGCCGATGCCGCCGACCTTGGCGGCGGCGAGCACCACGACGTCGGGCCGCACCTCGTCGAAGAACCGGTCGACGGCGGGGCGTTCGCGCAGGTCGAGTTCGCCGGAGGTCCGCACGACGAGGTTGCGGAACCCCTCGGCCTCCAGCCTGCGCAGCACGGCCGACCCGACCAGTCCGCGGTGACCGGCGACGTAGACCGTCGACTCCGGGTCGAGGGGCCACCGTCCGTGACCAGTGGGGGCGTCCATGGCTCGAAAGGTACAGGTCCGGTGACCCGTTCGGCAGACAGATGTCCCTCCTGGATGATTGTATGCTCACTACGAGTGACCAGGCAGTCCACGGGGGGCGACGGATGCGCAAGATTGCGCTCATCACGGGCATCACGGGTCAGGACGGCTCCTACCTGGCCGAACTGTTGCTGGAGAAGGGTTACGCGGTCCACGGGCTGGTGCGGCGGTCGTCGTCGTTCAACACCGCCAGGATCGACCACCTGTACCAGGACCCGCACGACCCGCACGCGCGGTTCTTCCTGCACTTCGGGGAACTGACCGACGGCTCCCGGATGGTGACCCTGCTCGACGACATCCGTCCCGACGAGGTGTACCACCTCGCCGCGCAGTCGCACGTGCGCGTGAGTTTCGAGGAACCGGAGTTCACCGGCGACACCACCGGGCTCGGCACCACGCGCATCCTCGAGGCCATCCGCATGATCGGCCTGCAGTGCCGGTTCTACCAGGCCTCCAGCTCGGAGATGTTCGGCGCCACGCCACCTCCGCAGTCCGAGGTCACCCCGTTCCACCCGCGCAGCCCCTACGGCGCGGCGAAGGTCTACGGGTACTGGATGACGCGCAACTACCGCGAGGCGTACGGGATGTTCGCGGTGAACGGCATCCTCTTCAACCACGAGTCCCCCCGGCGCGGTGAGACGTTCGTCACCCGGAAGATCGCCTCCGCGGCCGCCCGGATCGCCGCCGGCAAGCAGGACACCCTCTACCTCGGCAACCTCGACGCCGTCCGCGACTGGGGTTACGCCAAGGAGTACGTCGAGGGCATGTGGCGGATGCTGCAGCAGGACCGACCGAGCGACTACGTCCTCGCCACCGGGGTCGGCACCTCGGTCCGGGAGTTCGCGCAGAACTGCTTCGAGTCGGTGGGCCTGGACTGGCGCGACCACGTCGCGCACGACGAGCGCTACGAACGGCCCGCCGAGGTCGACGCGCTCATCGGTGACCCGTCCAAGGCCCGTCGCGAACTCGGCTGGAGCGCTACCGTGCAGGCCACGGAACTCGCGCAGTTGATGACCGAGGCCGAACGGCGCGCCCTGGTGTCGCCCGTCGCCCGCTGAGGAGGAACCCCGCCGATGCCCGGCAGCACGCAGCGCACCCGGGAACTGGTGGGGACCGCGGAACCGGAGCACGACTCCTCGAGCGCGGCGCTGGCCTTGGGCGCCGCGGTCGTCCTGGGCGTCGTCGTCCCGCTGCTCGTGGTGCGCTTCACCCCCGACCCGGCACCGGCGGACACGTTGTGGCGCTGGGCGATCGCGTTCACCGTCCTCGTGGGGGCGCGGCTCGGCTGGGTCGTGGTGACCGCCCCGCGACGCCTGTTCGAGGTCGTGTTCTGGATCTTCGTGTACGTCTTCCTCGCCCTGGCCCCGGTGGTCCAACTGCGGTCGGGACAGCACCCCGGGACGACCCCGCGTCCGCACGTCGAACTGCACGCTCAGGCGCTGCTCGCCGTCGTCGTGGGTACCGCGGCCGTCGCGCTCGGGATCGCCGTCGGCCGGCGACGGCGGGTGGCTGCGCGCCTCGGTGAGGTCCCGCGACGGCGGGCCGTCGTGCTCGCGGTGCTCGCGCTGCTGCTGTTCGGCTACTACACGTGGAAGACCGGGTTGCCGGCGATGTTCGCGGCCCGGGACACCCGCAGCGCGGCCGCCCTGGCGGCCTGGCCGGACCCGGCTGTCAACGCCGTCGTCCGCTCGTTGGCGACGTTCCCGCTCGTCGTCGCGTTCGTGGCGCTCGTGCGGATCCCGGCCCGCCGCGGCCTGCTGCTGGTGGTGGGGGCCGCGATCGTCGTCTCCATGAACCCGATCTCGAGCCCGCGCTACGTCGCGGGGACGGCCGGGCTCTCGGTCGTCGTGGCGCTGGGGGCCATGGCGACCAGAGCCCGGGCCCGCGCCTTCGGTCTGGGTTTCGTCGCCGCGCTGCTGCTGCTCTACCCGGTGGCCGACGCCGCCCGGCGGGTCGTCGCCGAGGTGAACACCCGCGGCGCGCTGCCGCCGACCCTGGACGTCATGACCTCGGGCGACTTCGACGCGTTCGAGCAGATCACCAACGCCGTCTGGTACGTCCGCGACCTCGGGTCGACCGACGGACGGCAACTCCTCGGCACCGTGCTGTTCTGGGTCCCGCGGGCCTTCTGGCCGGACAAACCGACCGACACCGGGATCCTGCTCGCCAACGCCCGCGAGTACCGCTTCAGCAACCTCTCGGCGCCGTTGTGGGCGGAGTTCCTCGTCAACGGCGGGTTCCTGCTGCTGGTCGTGGGGATGCTGCTCGTCGGTTACGTCGTGGCCCGCGCCGACGCCGGCGCCGACCTCGGCTTCCGCACCGGGCGCCGGCCCGTGCTGGCGGTCGTGATGCCGTTCTACTTCGTCATCCTGCTGCGGGGTTCGCTGTTGCAGGCCATGGCCGGGTTCCTCGTCATCCTGGCCTGCGGACTCTTCGTCGAGTCGACCCGCCGGGCCGGGCCGACCGGCCCGGCGGGTCGTCACGTGCTGCTGCTCGACCGACCGGTCAGCTGAACTGCAGGTCGAGGACCGGCCGGGCGTCGACCCGGCTCTGCTCCCGGGTCCACAGCGTCAGGTTGTCGGTGCCCGAACCCCGGATCGCCAACGTCACCGTGGTCCCGGGGGTCAGCGCCCCGGGGGTCAGCACCACCGCGAACGACTGCTCGGGGGTCGTGCCGCCCGGAACGGTGCCGAGCACGACGGAACCCGACACCGGCTTGTTCCTCCAGGTCAGCGTGCTCTCCCCCCAGTTCCCCGTCGCCAGCCGCACCGACGCGGTGTCGGTCGAACCGGCCAGCTTGTCGCTGGAGGTCCGCAGGCGCAGGGTGGCCCCGGTCAGCGTGGTCCCCGCCGGAGCCGCCGGGACGTCGAAGCGGAGGTAGGCGATCGCCCCCTGGTCCCCCCGCGACGTCATCTGGGTGCTGGTCCCGTAGTCGGTCCCCGGCGAACCCTCGTTGGCGAAGGCGTCGGCGGTCGGGACGAGGTTGACCGTCGGAGCGCCCTGCTGCAGGGTCACCGCGACCTCCGGGGAGGCGGGCGAGGTGTTCCCCGCGGCGTCCTTCGCCGTGACGCGGTAGTACCAGGTCCCCGTCGCCGGGTCGTCGGTCGCCGTCGTGGTCGTGGGGTTCGCGACCGCCGTAGCGGCGGAGGGGGTGAAGCCCGACGTTCCGGAACGGTGCACGACGTAGCTCGTCACGCCGACGGCGTCCGTGCTCGGCGTCCAGGTCAGTCGCACCTGGTCCCCCTCGACGGTCGCCGTGGGCGTGCCCGGCACCGTGGGCGGGGTGGTGTCGGTCGGGGCCGCACCCCGGGCGATCTCCACGTGACGGGCGACCTGCGCCGCGGACAGCGCCTTGGCGTAGTAGGCCGTCTCGTCGAGGGACCCCACGAAGCTCGTGTTCGTCGGCTTGTCGGGCCAGGCCGTCGAGATCGTGTCGCCCCCCACCCGCCAGTACCCGGAGACGTTCTGGTTGGTCGTCGTCGAGTTCGAGGAGACCTTGGCCCCGTCGACGTAGAGGACCATCCCGGACGAGCCCTGGGTCGCGGCCACGTGGTGCCACTGACCGTCGTTGTAGGACCCGGTGGTGGAGAGGGTGACGACCTTGCCGCCGGCGAGGACGCCGAAGACGAGCCGCCCGGAGTTCGTCATGTACACGTGCTTGTCGTTGCTGCTGGAGTTCAGCGTGCGGCGGTCGCCGAACCCCATGATCTTCCCGCCGGCCGTGGTCGTCGTCTTGAACCACGTCTCCTCGGTGAAGGACTTCGGGGCCGCGTAGCGGACCTCGGAGAAGATGGTGCTGCCCCCACCGTTCAGCGTGCGCGCCGTGCTCGGGTCGTCGCCGACGGCCCCGGGAACGCGGAACGTGGCGCCACCGTTGAGGGCACCGCTCTGGTTGGCGATGCTGTCGGAGACGAGGACGTCACCCGCTTCGTCGTAGCGCCAGAGGAACACCGCACCGTCGGCGCGGACCTGCTCCGCGTAGGCCGACGTGGTGCCGCGCACGGTGATCCCGCGCCAGTCGGTCGTCCTCGTGGTGTTGCCGTCGCTGACCTCCACCCGGTACCTCGGGGTGGAACCCACCGTCAACCCGGAGTCGAGCACGGTGGACTGCGGCCGGTTCCAGAACCACGAGGTGGCACTGGTGGTGGCGATCGGGGCGGTGGTCCCCTCGCGGTAGACGCGGTAGGTGAGGGTGGAGTCGTCGAGGTCGAGGGATCGTCGCCAGGCGACGCGCACCTGCCCCGGCGCGGGGGACGTCAGCAGGAACGGGGTCGCCGAGGGCGCGGCCTGTTCGGGACCGCTGCCGAACCGCGTGATGCTCTGCTGGGCCACCCCGTTGACGTTGGTGAACTCCCCGACCCCCCACAGGACCGCTCCGCGGGAGGCGGTCTGGGCGATGGTGATGGCGCGCGGCCCGATGTGCTCGCCGATGCCGTCGTCGGTGTTGGGGAACCACGACAGCAGACTGGGTTTGTCCCCGGTCTGGGTGGTCTCCGCGAGGAAGTGGTAGCGCTGCTCGTCCGGGTAGGCGCTGATCGGGCGGCAGTCGTGCGCGTGCGAGGCGCTGTAGAGGACACCCTGGTAGACCGCGACGGCCTGGGTCGCGCCGAGGCAGCCGTCGCGCCAGCGTTGCGTCCAGGTGTCCCAGTCGACGGCGAAGCGGCCGTCGAAGGACCCCGTTCCGTACCCCTCGTTGGCGACGTAGAACCCGGTGGCGTCCACCGCGATCGCCTTGACCCGTGAGGAGGCGGGGACGTAGGCGGGCGTGAAGCGGCGGACCGCCGCCCCCGTCGTGGCGTCCACCACGACGAGCCCGTGCGAGGCCGCCCCGGTCACGTTGTCGAAGAGCCCCCCGAGCACCACCTGGCCACCGGAGGGACGCAGGGCGAGGGCCAGCACGTCGTTGTCCAGCGCAGGGTCCCAGGCCGTGAGCGTTCCGGGGGCGGTGGTTCCGACGGCGGCGGTGACAGCGGTGACGGCGGCCGCCTTCGAGCGCACGGCGGCGCCCACCTTCGTGAACGAGCCCCCGAACCAGACGGTCCGGGCGTCGGTGACGATGCTGCGGACGGGACCGTCGGGCAGCGGGGCGAACGCCGTGATCAGGGTGCAGCTGGGGATGTCGATGGCGGCGAGCTGCTGGCGGGGCGTGCCGGAGACGGTGTCGAAGCTGCCGCCCACGTAGAGGGTCGCGCCGTCCGGGGAGACGGCCAGCGCGCGGACGGTGGCGATGCCGTTCTTCAGGGTGAACGTGGGGGCGCAGGCCGTGGGCTCACCGGTGGCGGCGTCGAACACGGCGAGGTTCGTGCGGGGTTGCTCCCCCGTCCCGGCCGGGGACCCGGGTGGGCGGATCGAGGTGAACGTCCCGCCGACGAACACCTGACCCCCCGCGTTGGCGACGGCCCAGGCCACCCCGTTGGCCTGCCAGCTGGGCAGGGCCGCGGCGCCGAAGGCCACGGGCGCCTGGATCGCGGAGGCCGGGGTCACCGTCGCGACCAGGACGGCCGCCACGACCGCGAGCGCCGGCAGGACCCTCCTCAGCGGGTGAGTTCGCGCCGTTCGCTGCTGGAGGTCACCGGCGTGTACGGGAGGTAGACGACTCTGACGCCGCGGGCAGCGAACTCCTTCTCGAGGTGCATCCACTTGGGGCTTCCCTTCCAGTCGTCGCCCTTGAAGACGACGTCGAACCCGACGTCGGTCCACGTCGCGAGCTTGTCGGTGGTGGTCTCGAGGTGCACCGCGTCGACGACCCGCATGGCGGCCACGATCTCCAGCCGTTCCCGTTCGCCGATGACGGGCCGACGGCCCTTCTGGGCGAACGCGACGTCGTCGGAGACGACCCCGGCGATGAGGTGGTCGCAGTGGATCCGCGCGCGGCGCAGGATGTTGAGGTGGCCGATGTGGAACATGTCGAACACCCCGGGGACGTAGCCGGTGACGGCGCGGTGGCCGAGGGTCCCGCGCGAGCGGCCGGTCACCGCGCACCGTCGGAGGCGAGCTGGGCGTACCAGTGCCGCGAGAGGGCGACGAGCATCGCGGTGTGGGCCAGGGCCAGGGCCAGGTAGACGAACCCGAACACCTGCGGGAAGCCCCACAGCAGGAACGCGACGCTGATCACGCCGTGGTCGACCGGCAGCAGCAGCACCGGGGACAGCCGGCTGGCTCCGGTCGCCTCGGACCGGCCGCCGCCCCGGGCCTCGTGCAGCTTGGCCGCCAGGGTCCCGCCCTGGAACATCACCAGCGAGACGAGGACGAAGAGCAGCGGGACGAGGAGCCACCCACCGCTCACCCCGTTCCGGTACCAGGCGATGAGCACCGCCGAGTGCAGGCAGACCTTCACCCCGCAGTCGACGACGTGGTCGAGCCACTCCCCCGCGGGCGAACCGCCGCCGGTCAACCGTGCGAGCTGCCCGTCGGCGGAGTCGAGGGCGAAGGCGAAGACCAGCGCGAGCCCCGCGAGGGCCCCCGTCAGCGGCCCCGGCGTCGGCAGGGCGATGAGGGCCGCGCCGAGCAGGGACACGAACGCGCTGGCCCAGGTGATCTGGTCCGGGGTCAGCCGCAGGGTCGCGGCCAGGGCCGCGAGCCAGCGACCGGCGGGGCGGTTGACGCGGGAGGAGTAGAGGGACACGCCGCGGGACGGCTTCTGGGCGGTGCGCAGTCGTTCGTGGTGGCTGCGCACCGACGCGTCCCCGGCCTCGGGCGCGGGGGTCCCCTCGGCGTGCAGGTGGGTCACGTCTACCCCGATCTCGTGCAGTCGGTCCTGGGTGCGGTCGTCGGCCGGGGAGCGGTCGTCGACGAACAGCTCGTCGAAGCGGACGGACTCCCAGACCTCCAGGGTGTCGGGGTGGTCCAGGGCGAGGGCCACGTCGACGCAGCGCAGTTCGGAGACGATGAGGAGGCGTTCGGTGAACGGGACGACGGGCCGCCGGCCGTGCAGGAGCTCGGCGAGCTCGTCGGTGGCGACGCCGACGCAGAGCAGGTCGCAGCGGGTCCGGGCGTCCTCCAGCAGGTGCAGCTGGGTGGCGTCGAAGAGGTCGAAGGCGCCGGCGGCGAACCCCACGCGCCCGTCGGCGAGACGGTGACCGGGATGACCGGGATGACCGGGGCGGACGGAACCGGGGGTGGACAGGCGGGTCGTCTCGTCGTCAGGCATCGGCGTTCCGCAGGGTTCGGGCGGGCGCCGGCTCGGGCGCCGGCCGGGTGAGCAGGCTGTGCCAGCCGAGGCCGGTCTGGACCCCGGCGGCGAGGGCCACGGCGGCGGCCACGGCCCGGACGTCGCCGGTCGTCGCGGCGAGCGCGCTGCCGGCGACGACGGACAGCACGGTGGCGACGACGCGCTGGCGCAGCAGGTCACCGGCGTGTTCGCGGACCTTCAGACCCAGGACGGCGGCGGTCCCGAGCGCGGTGAGGACGTACTCGGTGACGGTGAGGGGCAGGACGGTCGCGGCCCCGGTCCAGGTCTCGCCGAACGCGGTGCGTCCCCAGCTGTCCGGCAGCAGCAGGAGGCACGTCCCCCAGAGCGCGGTGCCGACGCCGAGGACGAGGGCGGCGCGCGCGCAGAAGCGGCGGTCGCCGTCGCGGGCGCGGCGCACGAGGGTCGGGGCGAGGCTGAGGGAGACGTAGGCGAAGGCGACGTTGACGGGACCCATCGCGGTGGCGGCGGCCCGCAGGCTGCCGGCCGCGGCGGGGTCGATGAGGTGGGCCGCGACGGTGAGCACGGCGAGCAGCCCGAGGGAGGCGATGACGCTGTTGGCGGCCAGCGACGCGGCGAGGGGGTCCTCGCGTCGCGCGAGGCGCACCAGCAGGTCCCGGCCGGCGCGGACGTCGGGGCGGGTGCGCAGGCCGAGCAGGGCCACGACGAGGGCGAGCGCGGCGCCACCGGCCCAGACGAGCAGCGTCGTGCGGCTGTCGGTGCGCAGGAGCAGGGCGACGCCGACCAGGGCCAGCCAGCTGAGGTCGGAGATGAGGGCGACGCCGGGTCGCCCGGCGGCGACGGCGCCGAAGCGCAGGACGTCCTGGGCGCAGACCACCGGGGTCGCGAGGCCGACGAGGAGTTGCAGCGCGGGGTCGTGTCCGCTGGTGAGCAGCAGTCCGGCTCCGGTCACGACCGCGGCCGTGAGCACGGCGAGCAGGGTGAGCGCGCCGAGGACCCCGGCGGTGACCCGGTGCGCCTGGTCGTGGTCGGGTGTGAGGGTGATCCGCGTGCCCAGGGCCGCGCGCGTGAGGGAGAGGACGAGGACCAGGACGGCGTAGCCGAGGGAGAAGCGCCCGAAGGTGTCGGCGTCGAGGGCCCGGGCGAGCAGGACGAGGGCGAGGACGTTGGAGGCGCTGGAGGCGGCCTGGTCGAGGAGGGCGTTCAGCGAACGCTTCACGAGGCACCGAACCCAACGGTGCCCCACTTGCGGCGGCGGTAGGCGGTGTAGGCGGCGGCGTAGAGCGGGTAGGCGAACTTGACCGCCGCGGCGGGGGCGGCGACCCCGAGGCGGCCGTGCCGGCTGAGCCGGAGGAGGCCGCCGAGGGTGATGGCGCTGCGGGCGTCGCGGCTGGCGCAGGGGCCACGGCCCGCGTGCTCGCGGCGGTCGCGACGGATGGCGTCGTTGAGCAGGGCGAGGTAGACGAAGCGGTACTCGAAGAGGAGGAGGTCGTCGCGCAGCTCGTCGCGGTGGCCGGGGTGCTCGCTGCGCAGGCCCTCGACCTGCGCGCGGACGTGGTCGCGGACGTCGAGCAGGTCGCGGGTGCGGGTCTCGCGGCTGTTGAGGATGGACCCCTCGCGCAGGACGTAGGTGTAGAGGCGTTCGTCGAGCAGTTCGGTGCGCTGCGAGCGGGCGAGCAGGGTGGCGACGCCGGCGAGGTCGGAGTGGGCGCGGGTGGCGGGGAAGCGGACGGCGGGGCGGTGACCGCGGGCCTCGAAGAGCTCGCGGCGGAAGAGCTTGTTCCACAGGTGGCCCTGCAGCTCCCCGCGCAGCAGCCGGCGGAACGCGTCGACGGGCTCGGTCGCGTTCTCCTGCAGCGGTTCTCCCAGCGGCGTCCGGGTGGCGCGGTCGGCCCGGCGGGTCCAGGCGTCGCAGACGACGACGTCGGCGTCGGTGCGCCGGGCGCGCTCGCTCAGCCGTGCGGTGATGTCGGGCGACCACTCGTCGTCGCAGTCGGTGAACCAGACGTAGTCGGCGGTGACGTGGTCGAGGGCGCGGTTGCGGGCGCCGGCGACCCCGGTGCGGGTGCTGTTGCGCAGCAGGGTGGCGCGGGGATCGTCGCGGGCCCAGGTGCGCAGGATCTCGGAGGTGGAGTCGGTGGAGGCGTCGTCGACGAGGAGGAGCTGCAGGTCGGGGTCGGTGAGGGCCTCGACCTGGGTGCGGGCGGCGGCGAGGTGGTGCTCGCCGTTGTGGACCGCGAGGACGATGCCGACGCGGGGAGGGGTCATCGGGAGATCACCTGCGGGCCAGCAGGTGTTCCGGGTCGTCGACGTCACGGTCCTCGAGGGTGAGCGCGCGGCGGCGGACGGCCTGGTCGCGGGCGGTCGCGGCGAGGACGCCGAGCACGAGGCCGCCGGCGAGACCGATCCCGATGCCGGTGGGGACGTCCGGTGAGGAGGGGGTGGTGGGCGCGGTGGCGGGGCTGGTGACCGTGGCGTCGACGATCTGCTTGCCACCGGAGGTGTCCTGCTCGAGGGTCTCGATGGTGGTGGCGAGGGCGTCGGCGGTGGCGCCGGCGAGGTCCTGGGCGTGTTCGGGGGTGGCCGCGTGGGCGGTGACGCGGAGCAGGACGGTGCCCGGCGGGACGGTGGCGGTGACGGAGTCGGCGAACTGCGCGGCGCTGAGCCCGAGGCCGACGCGGGTGTCGACGCTGGTCGCGATGTCGGGCGAGTCGACGAGCTGGGCGTAGGTGCTCATGCGGCCCAGGACGAACTGGGAGGCGGAGTAGGAGCCGCCACCGGAGTCGTTCTGGCCGTTGAGGACGCTGCCCACGAACAGTTCGGTGCTGGAGGCGTAGCTGCGGGGCGAGAGGTAGGCCCAGCCGCCGGCGGCGAGCGCGCCGAGCAGGAGGCCGGCGACGATCCAGGTCCAGCGGCGGCCGACGAGGCGGAGGTGGTCGATCAGTTCCACGGCGTCTCCCCGAGATCCCGGATCCAGTGGTCGTAGGCGTCGATGGCGGCCCCGGCGCCGAGGCGGCTGGCGGCGTAGGCGGGGCCGGCCGCGGCGAAGCGGCCGGCGAGGTCGGGTCGTTCGGCGAGGCGGCGCAGACCGGCGAGGGCCGCGGCGGGGTCGCCGGGGTCGACGCGGAGGCCGGCGCGGGCGTTGTCGAGTTCGGCTGCGGCGGCGGAGTCGTCGTGGGTGGCGGCGAGGACGGGGCGGCCGGCGGCGAAGTAGGAGGTGAGTTTGCTGGGTGCGCACATGTCGTGCAGGCCGGGTAGTTCGTTGAGGAGCAGGACGTCGGCGGCGGCGAGGTGGGCGGTGAAGTCGGCGTCGGGGACGGGGTCGATGAACTGGACGTTGGGCAGGTCGGCGGCGAGGGCCTGCAGGGCGCGGCGGCGGGCGCCGTCGCCGAGGAGGACGAAGTGGTGGGGGTCGCCGTCGGCGAGGGCGAGGCGGGCGGTGTCGAGGACGTTCTCGAGGTGCTGCTTGGCGCCCATGTTCCCGGCGTGCAGGACGACGGGGGTGCGGGGGTCCCAGCCGTGGCGGGTGCGGACGGCGGTTCCGGCGGCGGCGTCGGCGCGGGTGACGTGGGTCCAGTTGGGCAGGACGGTGAGGTTGTCGGCGGGGACGCCGAGGGCGGTGACGGCGGGTCGGAAGCGTTCGTGGGCGAGGGCGACGCCGGTGGCGCGTCGCAGGAGGCGTCCTTCGAGGCGGGCCGCGATGCGCAGGGCGGCTCCTCCGGCGCTGGTGGTGTCCACGGCGGTGCGGCTGTAGACGTCCTGGACGACGACGCCGACGGGGGCGTGGGCGGCGTGGCCGTGGGCGAGGGCGGCGGCGACGGAGAGCAGGGCGGGGCTGACGGCGACGACGACGTCGGTGGGGGTGCGGGTGAGGCGGTGGTGGGTGAGCGCGGCGCCGGCGGCGAGGGCGAACCCTGCTTCGAGGCCGACGCGGCCGGCGCCGAGCGGGGCGCTGGGCACGGGATGCCAGACGCGGGTGACGTCGACGTCGCCGTCGTTCTCGCGGCGCACGACCCCGGGGTAGTCGGGGTCGCGGCGCCAGGCGGGGTAGTGAGGCATGCCCGTGACGACGTGGACGCGGTGGCCGCGGGCGGCGAGGCCACGGGCGACGCCGGTGGTGTAGGGCGCGATGCCGGTGGGTTCGGGCAGGTAGTTCAACCCGACGAGGGTGACGTCGAGGCCGTCGGCGGCGCGGCTGGTGTGGACGAGTTCGGGCGTGCGTTCGATGCGCAGGTCGCTCGTTCGTCCTGTGCGTGGGCGTGTCGTCCCCATGCGGCGTTCCACAGTCGGCCCCCCCGGCGGTTCCGTGACTTCCGTGAACGCACCGTAGCGGTTGTGTAGGCCGATCAGGTCCCGTTTCTAGGTTTTCGAACGCGGAGTGTCACGAATCATCCGAAGTTCGTGCCGTTGAAGGCCGGGAGCACGTGGGTGAGCACGAGGACGTACACCACCACGGCGGCGGCGAGGCGGTAGAGCACGAACGCGCGGTAGCTGTGGGTGGAGATGAAGCGCATGAGCCAGGCGATGACGACGTAGCCGACGACGAAGGCGACGATCGTGGCGGCGATCGTCGGGCCCCAGGCCACCGCGGCCCCGTCGTGGACCTCGCTGAAGAGCTGGAAGAAGCCGGAGAGGACGACGGCGGGGATCGCGAGCAGGAAGGAGTAGCGGGCGGCGGCCTCGCGGGTGTAGCCGAGCAGCAGCCCCATGGAGATCGTGCCGCCGGAGCGGGAGACCCCGGGGATCAGCGCGAGGGCCTGGGCGAGGCCGAACAGCACGCCGTGCTTCCAGGTGAGCTGGTCCAGGGTCCGTTCCTTGGCCCCGAAGCGGTCCGCCGCGCCGAGGACGAGGGCGAAGAGCCACAGCGTGGTGGCGATGACGACGAACCCGCGCAGGACGGTCTCGATGGAGTCCTGGAAGAGCAGGCCGAGCACCCCGATGGGGACGGTGCCGAGGATGACCAGCCAGCCCATCCGGGCGTCGGGGTCGGTGCGCGGGACGCGGCCGAGCAGGGACTGCACCCAGCGGCTGATGATGCGGGCGATGTCCTTGCGGAAGTAGCCGATGACCGCGGCCTCGGTGCCGAGCTGGCAGATGGCGGTGAACGCCGCGCCGGGGTCGTCGGCCCCGATGAGGGTCCCGACGATGGCGAGGTGGGCGCTGGAGGAGATGGGCAGGAACTCGGTGAGTCCCTGCACGAGACCGAGGAAGGCGCCCTCGACGATGCCCATGCTCACGCGCGGGCACCCCCGCCGGGTCGGTGGGTGGGGGCGGTGGTCGGGACGGCGGTGAGCACGACGGGAACGCTAGCGGCTCCCCCGCCTCGCTCCCGTGCGCGCTCACGCGCAGGGCACCGAACCCTCACAAGGGGGTGGGGGTGTCCTCGGAGTCCTCGTCGTCGGACTCGTCGTCGGAGTCCTCGTCGTCCTCGGGGTCGTCATCCTCGTCGTCGTCGTCCTCGCGGTCGTCCTCGACGTCGTCGTAGAGGACGAACGGGGTGACCTCGTCGTAGGCGTCGTAGAGCGCCTCCTCGTAGGCCTCGAAGGCGTCGGCGACCCGTTGGTAGGCGTCGGCGACGGCAGGGTCGGTCTCCCCGCGTCGGTTGGCCGAGGCTGCGAGGTGGTCCTCGAGCGTGGCCACGAGTCGTGCGAGGGCCGCGCGCGGGTCGTCCGTCATGCCGTGACCGTATCGGAGATCCGCCCCCGGGTAGCGCGTCGGGTGCACCGCGTCGGGTGCATCATGGTGGGGATGTCTGATCACACCGGGCGTTCCGGCACCTCCGCGGCGGAGCAGTACGAGTACCGCGTCCTCACCCTGTCCCGCGAGACCACCCGTTCCGACGCGCGGCGACTGCTCACCGAGCACGCCGAGTACGGGCACTGGGAGCTGGCCCGGGTGCGCCTCTACATGGGCGGCAGCCGCAAGGTCTGGCTGCGTCGCAAGATCATCCGCGTCGCCAGGACGGCCTGAGCGTCCTACGCTGCGACGCCGTGGGAATCTTCCGGACGAAGAGCGTCGAGGACGCGATCGCGAGCACGGACGAACCGGGCCAACGGCTGAAGAAGACGCTGGGGGCCTGGGACCTGACCGTCTTCGGGGTCGGGGTCATCATCGGCACGGGCATCTTCGTGCTGACCGGGGAGGCGGCCGGGACGCGCGCCGGGCCGGCGGTGTCGCTCTCCTTCGTGGTCTCCGGCATCGTCTGCGCGCTGGCGGCGTTGTGCTATGCGGAGTTCGCCTCGACCGTCCCGGTGGCCGGGTCGGCGTACACGTTCTCCTACGCCAGCCTCGGTGAGGTGGTGGCGTGGATCATCGGCTGGGACCTCGTGCTCGAGCTGGCGCTCGGCGCGGCGACCGTCGCCGTCGGCTGGTCCGGCTACGCCGCCGACCTCCTGGACCAGACCCTCGGTCTGGACGTGCCGGGCTGGCTGTACTCCGACTCCCCCGGCCCGACGCAGCCGAACCTCATCGCGGCCGCCGTGATCCTGGCGCTGACGGCGGTGCTCTGCGTGGGCTCGAAGACGTCGGCCCGCTTCAACGCCGTCGTCGTGTGCGTCAAGCTCGCCGTCGTCGCGGTCGTGATCGTGGCCGGGTTGTTCTTCGTGAAGACCTCGAACTGGTCGCCGTTCGTGCCGCCGACGGGGTCCGCGGGTGCCTCGGCCGCGCCGGTGGCCCCCTCGCTCTGGGCGGACCTGGGGGTGCCCCTGGGCACGTTCGGGATCGGCGGGGTGTTCACCGCCTCGGCCCTGGTCTTCTTCGCCTTCATCGGGTTCGACATCGTCGCGACCGCGGCGGAGGAGACGAAGAACCCCCAGCGCGACGTGCCCCGGGGCATCTTCGGGTCGCTGGCGATCTGCACCGTGCTCTACGTGCTGGTGTCCCTGGTCATCACGGGGATGGTCCGCTACGACCGGATCAGCGTGGAGGCGCCGTTGGCGAACGCCTTCCGCGACGTCGGGGCCGACCTCGTCGCGACGCTCATCAGCGTCGGCACGGTCGCGGGGCTGCTGACGGTCATGATGATCCTCATGCTGGGGCAGAACCGGGTGCTCTTCGCGATGGCGCGCGACCGGCTCATCCCGGCGTGGTTCTCGCAGGTGTCGCCACGCCGGGGCGTCCCGGTGCGCACCACCGTCGTGACCGGGGTCGTCGTCGCGGTCGTCGCGGCGCTGACGCCCATCTCCGACCTGGCCGAGATGGTCAACATCGGCACCCTGTTCGCCTTCGTGCTCGTCTCGATCGGGGTGATCGTGCTGCGCCGCACCCGCCCCGACCTGCCGCGGGCGTTCCGGATGCCGGGGGTGCCCGTCCTGCCGGTGGTCTCGGCGGTGGCCGCGGTGGTGCTGATGGGCTTCCTGCCCGGGATCAGCTGGGTCCGGCTGGGGATCTGGATGGTGCTGGGGCTGCTCGTCTACGCCGCCTACGGGTACCGCCACTCCCGGCTCGCCCGGGCCTGACGCCCGGGAACAACCGCGAGTGATGTAGCCTTCAACCAAGTACATGCAAACGCATGGACTTCCAGGAGGAGCGGGTCATGCAGTTCGGGATCTTCAGCGTCGGCGACATCACGCCCGACCCCACCACCGGTCGCGAGCCGACCGAGCACGAGCGCATCAAGGCGCTGGTGACCATGGCCGAGCACGCCGAGCAGGTGGGCCTGGACGTCTTCGCCGTCGGCGAGCACCACAACCCCCCGTTCGTGCCGTCCGCCATGACCACCCTGCTGGGGTGGATCGCCGCCCGCACCACCCGGCTGACCGTCTCGACGTCCATCGCGCACATCACCACCAACGACCCGGTGCGCATGGCCGAGGACTACGCGATGCTGCAGCACCTCAGCGACGGCCGCGTCGACCTCGTCCTGGGCCGGGGCAACGACGGGCGCATCTACCCCTGGTTCGGGCAGGACCCCCGCCGCGGCGTCGAGCTCACGGTGGAGAACTACCAGCTGCTGCGCCGGCTCTGGGACGAGGACGTCGTCGACTGGGAGGGGGAGTTCCGCACCCCGCTGCAGGGCTTCACCTCCACCCCCCGCCCCCTGGACGGGATCGCGCCCTTCGTCTGGCACGGATCGATCCGGACCCCGCAGATCGCGGAGATCGCCGCCTACTTCGGCGACGGGTACTTCGCCAACAACATCTTCTGGCCCAAGGAGCACTACATCCGCCTCATCGACCTCTACCGGGAGCGCTACGCCCACTACGGCCACGGCACCCCCGAGCAGGCGATCGTCGGCCTCGGCGGCCAGGTGTTCATGCGGGCCAACTCCCAGGACGCGGTGCGCGAGTTCCGCCCCTACTTCGACAACGCCCCCGTCTACGGGCACGGGCCGTCGCTGGAGGAGTTCAGCGCGCAGACCCCGCTGACCGTCGGCTCCCCCCAGCAGGTGATCGAGAAGACGCTGACCTTCCAGGAGTTCTTCGGCGACTACCAGCGCCAGATGTTCCTCATGGACCACGCGGGGCTGCCGCTGAAGACGGTGCTCGAGCAGCTCGACCTGCTCGGGGAGCACGTCGTCCCCGTGCTGCGCAAGGAGTTCGAGGCGCGGCGCCCCGCCGGTGTCCCCAGCGACCCGCCCTCGCACGCCGCGCGGGTCGCGGCGCGCGACGCGGAGGCCGCCGGTGCCGCCGTCGTCTGAGGGCCGGACCGGCGCGGCCGTCGAGGCCTGGGAGGCGTTGTTCCGGGTCCAGTCGACGTTGCTGCGCCGGTTCGCCGAGCAGGACGTGTGGGGTGGGTTGAGCGTGCGCGAGTACGACGTGCTCTACACGCTCTCCCGCTCCCCGCAGAGCCGGTGCCGCCTCGGCGAGCTCAGCGAGGACGTCTACCTCCCGCAACCCTCGCTGAGCCGGCTGGTGGACCGCCTCGCCCGGCAGGGGTTGCTGACCCGCGAGGCCGACCCCACCGACGGGCGCGGCGTCGTCGTCGCGCTCACCGCTGACGGCGCCGCGCTGCGGCGCGAGGTGGGCGGGCGGCACGCGGCGAGCATCGCCCGGGAGCTGTCCGTCCTCGACCGCGACGAACTCGCGGAACTCACACACCTGTGTGCGAAGGTCCTCCCGGCGTGAGCGCGTCGCTCCAGCTGCCGTAGGAGCCCAGCCCCTCGCCGTCGACGACCTCGACGGCGGCCCCGGCCGGGTCCTCGACGCCCGCGAAGCACACCTGGAACGTCACCGTCTCACCCGGTGCGAGGTCCGGGAGGTCGTAGGCGTCGGGGCTCACCGCCTCACCGCAGTCCGTCGCCGAGAACTCCTCGCCGTCGGCGGAGTCGAGGTAGCCGTACAGGTCGTAGTACGCGCTGCCGGTGTCGGGTCCCGTGTACTGCGCGCTGAGGTCGGCGTAGAGCACGTCGCCCTCGGTGTGGACGGAGTCCACGCTGACGACGTACTGGTCGAGGACCGCGGACTCCCCGTAGCCGAACTCCCCCACCGACGTCCCGGCGGAGTCGCCGTAGGGCTGCGGCGCCGGGTCGTACTCCCCCTCCGCCCACTCCTGGTCGAAGGCGCCGCTGATCCCCAGCAGCAGGAACGAGCCGTAGACCACGAACAGCACGACCGTGACGACGACACCGACCAGGGCCCCCACCCCGCCGGTGACGAGCCCCGCGATCGCCAGACCACGCCCCGGCGTGCGCTTCGTCAGCGTGATCGCGCCCGTCACGATCCCCGCCACGCCCAGGCCCAGGGCCAGCAGGCCGATCACCGGCGCCAGGACCACCGAGAGGATCCCCGCGACCAGGGACACGACCGCCAGGGCGGACGGCTGCTGCTGCGGGTACGAGGGGTACGAGGGGTACGAGGGGTACGAGGGGTACGAGGGGTACGAGGGGTACGGCGGGGGCGCGGGGTACGGCGAGGACATCCCTCCAGTGGAGCACCGCGGACCTCGCCCGGTGGCCGGGCGTGCGTCCGTCTCGCCCGGTCGGATCAGTCGGTCGGATCAGTCGACGGGGCCCCCTTGCGGCGGCGCCGGGGCGAAGGAGCTGTGGCGGTGCAGCTCGGCGTAGCGACCCCCGCGCGCCAGCAGCTCGTGGTGGGTTCCCCGCTCCACCACCCGCCCGGCCTCGAGCACCAGGATCAGGTCGGCGTTGCGCACGGTGGAGAGCCGGTGGGCGATGACGATCGCCGTCCGGCCCTCCAGCGCCTCGTCCAACGCGGCCTGGACGGCGACCTCGGAGGTGGTGTCCAGCGACGCCGTCGCCTCGTCGAGCACCACGACCCGGGGCTGGGCCAGCAGCAACCGCGCGATCGTGAGCCGTTGCCGCTCCCCGCCGGAGAAGCGGTACCCCCGCTCCCCCACGACCGTGTCCAGACCGTCCGGGAGCGCGGCCACCAGCTCCCCCAGCCGGGCCCGGCCCAGCGCCTCGAACAACTCCTGGTCGCTCGCCCCCGGAGCGGCGAGGCGCAGGTTCGAGCGCAGCGACTCGTGGAACAGGTGCCCGTCCTGGGTCACGACCCCCACGGTCTCGCGCACCGAGGCGAACGTCAGGTCGCGGACGTCGCGACCCCCCACCCGCACGGTGCCGTGGTCGACGTCGTAGAGGCGCGCGAGGAGCTGGGCCAGCGTCGACTTGCCCGCGCCGGAGGACCCCACGATGGCCACGACCTGACCCGGCTCGACCCGGAACGACACGTCGTGGATGACCTCCACCCCGCCCCGGGTGTCCAGGGTCGCGACCTCCTCCAGCGACGCCAGCGACACCTCCGAGGCGGCGGGGTAGGCGAAGCGGACGTTCTCGAACTCCACCCCCGCCGGACCGGCGGGCACCGTGGTCGCCGTCGGCTTCTCCTGCACCAGGGGCACGAGGTCGAGGACCTCGAACACCCGGTCGAAGCTGACCAGCGCGCTCATGACGTCGATCCGCGCGCTGGCCAGCGCCGTCAGCGGCGCGTAGAGCCTGGTCAGCAGCAGGGCCAGCGCGACGATGTTGCCGGCGTTCAGGGTGCCCGCGATCGCCGCGAGCCCGCCGACCCCGTAGACGACCGCGAGCGCCAGTGCGGAGACGGTGGTGAGGGCGGTGACGAAGACGGCCTGGCGGATGGAGCTCTTGACCCCGATGTCGCGGACGGAGCGGGCCGCGCCGGCGAAGGAGCGGGACTCCTCGTCGGGTCGGCCGAAGAGCTTGACGAGGGTCGCCCCGGGGGCGGAGAAGCGTTCGGTGGTCTGGTTGATCATGGCCGCGTTGAGGATGGCGGCCTGCCGGGAGAGCTGGGCGAGGTGACGGCCCATGCGCCGGGCGGGGAGGACGAAGATGGGCAGCAGGACCAGGGCGATGAGCGTGATCTGCCAGGAGATGCCGATCATGACGACGGCGGTGAGGACGACGGCCACGACGTTGCTGACGATGCCGGAGAGGGTGTCGCTGAAGGCGCGTTGCGCGCCGAGGACGTCGTTGTTGAGGCGGCTGACCAGGGCACCGGTGTGGGTGCGGGTGAAGAACGCGACGGGCATCCGCTGGACGTGGTCGTAGACGCGGGTGCGCAGGTCGAGGATCAGGTCCTCGCCCAGGGTGGAGGAGAGCCAGCGCACGACCAGGCCGAGGCCGGACTCGGCCAGGGCCACCGCGGCGATGAGGAGGGCGATGGTGACGACCCGGCCGCGGTCGCCGGCTCCCACGGCGTCGATGGCCCGGCCCGCGAGGACGGGGGTGGCGACGGCGAGCACGGCCAGCACGACGCTGCCGCTGACGAAGAGGGTGAGGCGGCGGGAACGTTCGCGGGCCATCGCGAGGACGCGACGGACGGTGCCGGGGCGGAAGGGTTTCTGGTCGGGAGCGGCCATGGCCCGCCACATCGAGGTCCTGGCGACGTTCTCCATGCTCATGGCTCGACGCTAGGGGGTGCAGCGCGCTGCAGCTCCACCCGGTACCGGCGACGACCGCGCCGATCGACTGCGACGTCAGCCGCGGAGCACGCCGAGGAAGTCCAGGGTGACCTCGTCGGGGTAGTTCCCCGTGGCGTGCATCTCGAGCAGTTCCGCACCGGTGAAGCCCAGGGACAGCAACCGCAGCGACCGCAGTGCTGACGCGGTGGGCCCGGCCGTGTCGTCGCGGAGGACGCGCTCGACCTCGCGGGCGGCGTCGCGGACGGCGAGGACGTCGAAACCCTGCAGGGCGAGGAACCAGCCGGCCGCGACGGCGGCCTCGCGCAGGCTCCCCCCGTCACGCCGGCTGGTGAGGGCGTCGCGGAAGGCGTCGGCCCGGTGCTGCGCCTCGTGGGCGAGGTGCGGGTCTTCCACGAGGTCGCGGTGGCGTCGTTGCGCGGGGGCGAGGTGGCGGCGGCCGTGGTCGCGAGAGGTGCGCCAGGCGCCCGGGTGCACGAGGAGGGTCAGCGCCTCCGCGGTGAGGACGTCGAACGGGAGGGCGGCGACCTCCGCGCTGACGGTGTGGGCCGGGCGGGTGCGCTCGAGGTGGGCCCGCAGGTGGTGGTCGTGACGTTGCTCGGGGACTCTGGGGCTGAGGAAGCGCGGCAACGGCCACTCGCCCGGGAGCAGGTCGTGCGGCGGTTCGACGTCGAGGGCGGGCCGGCACGCCGCGCACCCCTGCGGCGGGGTGGTCGGCAGTCCGAGCGCCTGCGGGCCGGGGTCGGGCAGGTCGCCGAGGGAGTTCACCCGGAGCAGGACGACCTCCAGCCCGGCGTCCTGGCAGGCGTGGACGTTCGCGCGCTGGGCCGTGCTGAGGCTCGTGGTGGGGGTGAGGACGCGGAGGAGGTGGGGACGGTCCGCGAAGCGGCCGCGGGTGTCCCCGCCCGGCCAGGTGAGGTGGGTGGGCCAGCCGGTGCGGCGGGCCGGCCAGTCCTCGCGCGCCCAGTGCAGCAGGTGCGCCAGCACGGGCAGGGGGACGACGTCGAGGACGGTGTGCACGGCACGCCGGTCGCACTCGTCGTCCGGGACGGGTCTCGGGCCCAGGGAGGCCCGGTGCTCCGCGGTGGCCTCCCAGCGGTCCTCGACGTGGCGGTGCAGGTCGGGGTGGTCCTCGAGGTCGGCGGGCAGGTCAGTGGGCAGGTCAGTGGGCAGGACGCCGAGGAGGTCGGCGACGACGGTGGGACCGAAGGCCATGACGTGACGGCCCCGGGCCAGGAGGTGGTGGAGGGCGTAGCGCTCGGGGGAGACGGCGGTGCGGGGGTCGTCGTCGGGGTGGGTGAGGAGTGCGTCCCGCCCGCTCAGCGTCCAGGCGAAGAGGTCGTCGGTGGGGACGACGAGGCGGGGTGGCACGCGCGGCACGGTAGTCGCTGGGTCACGCCCAGCCGGGGAGGAGCGCGGCGAGGAGCTCGACCTTCTCGAGGGTCAGGGTCCCGTCGCGGTGGGCCGCGACGATCTCGGCGGCGCTGAGGCCGGCGTGGGCGGCGGCGAGGACGAGGGTGAGGTCCATCCCCGGCAGGTGGGGAGCGAGGTCGGCGTGCAGGCGGGCGTAGGCGAGGACGTGGGCGGGGTCCAGGGTGCGGCGGTGGCCGGCGAGGACGTGGTGGGCGCGCAGGACGCTGGTGGGTTCGCCGCGCTGGAGGGGCCGACCGTCGAGGTGGGTGGCGACGACGCGGGTGCCGAGGGCGGTGACCTCGACGTGGTGGCCGGTGTCGCGGGCGAGGTCGGGCAGCAGGAGGTGGCGGTGCAGGTCGGCGAGCGCCGCGGGCCAGTCGAAGGGGGGTTGGTCCTTGCCGTTCCACAGGACGCGGGGCAGGCCCCAGTCGGGGTCGGGGCGGCCGGGGGGTGGGGCGAGGAGGTCGGTGGCGTCGAGGACGAACCGTGGTGGGGGTGGCCCGGGTCGGGGGCGGCGGTGACGCCTGCGGGCGGGCACGTCCCGAGGGTATGTCGGGGCTGTGTCGGGGGTGGCTGTCAGGGTGCTGGGCGTGGAGTCGTTGCCTGGGGGTCGTGCGGAGGCGTTGCCTGCGCACTGGGACGAGCTGGCGTGGCCGCGGCCGACGCCGGCGGCGTTGTTGACGGTGCTGGTGTGGGCGGTGCGCCCGCCGGTGCGTCCTACCGCGGGGGTGGTGGGTGCCCCGCGTCGTCAGGTGGGGCGTCGTGTCCCCTCGCGGCGGGTGGCGCCGGAGGTGGACGTGTCGTTGTTGCCGGACTACGGGCGGTTGCGGTCGTTGTCGGGGGTGGCGGCGATGTCGGCGGAGGAGTTCGGGGACAACGACGCGTTCGTGACGGAGATGTGGTTGCGGTCGTGGGTGCGTCGCCACCGCTCGGTGGCGGTGCGGGCGTGGTTGCGGGCGCAGCACCCGGGGGTGTCGCCGGAGGTGGTGACGGGGACGGTGCGGGAGATGAGCGTGGAGCTGGCGTTGGCCGTGGGCGACGTCGGGGTGCTGGTGGTGGGTCTGCGGGAGGGGTGGAGCGAGGAGTGGATGGTCGCGGTGCAGGAGGCGGGGTTCGGGGCGGAGGAGGCGCTGGCGCTGGCGGGGCGAGAGGACGGGTGGGAGGTCGTGCGGACGATGGTGGCGTTCTCGGGGTCGGCCTCGCGGTGAGGTGACCGGAGGGTGGGCAGCTTCAGGGCGGGGACGAGGCGTCCGCCGGGCCGACCTCCCCGCGCTGGACCTCGAGCAGGGAGCCGATCCGAAGACCTCACCGGGATCGCGGCGGCTCTCCTCCGCTCGGGGCGAGGGCGGCGAAGGCGCCGTCGGTCAGCGCGTCCAGCGGCTGCGTCACGCCGCCCTCGATCCACGCGTCGAAGGCCACCATGAGGTACCCCAGGGCGGCCATGACCCGTGAGAGCGAGATCGACCTCGAGGCCCTCATCAGCCAGCTCTGAGCTACGACCGGTTGCTCCCGCAGGCGACCTCCGCTCGATCAGTCGTCCCCGACGACGATCTTGTGCATCCACGGCGGGACGGTCGTGCGGTCCCCGTCGAGCAGCAGGGCGACGTAGCGCGCGTCGGGGTTCTCGGCCGGTGGAGCTTCCGGCCAGGGGGTGTCGCCGTCGGTCATCGTGATGACGAGGTCGAAGCGGGGACGGACCTGCGCGGCGACCTGCAGACCGACGCGCATGTCGGTGCCCCCGCCGCCGAGCATGGTGACGTCGCTCATCGTCCGGACGGTGCGGGGGCGGGAGGCGGCTGCGTCGCAGGCGATGACGGTGACCCCCTCGCCGCGGGAGCGTTTGACGATGGCTTCGGTCTCGGCGTGGACGCGGGAGAGCATCTCGTCGCTGATGGAGCCGGAGGTGTCGACGACCTCGGCGACGCGCGGGGGGCGGGGTTGGCGCATCGAGGGCAGCACGACGTGGGGTACCGAGGCGGCGCGGCGGGAGGGTCGGGCGTAGGTGTAGTCCCGCATCCCGGCGACGTTGGCGCTGACCCGGCGGGTGATGCTGTTCATCTCCTTGCGCCAGTCGACCCGGGGTTCGAGGACGAGGGTGGCCCAGCGTTCCCACCCGGCGGGGACGGAACCCCGGCTGCGGGCGTGCTCGAGGACGTTGCGGGCGGTCTGCTGGCGGATGAGTTCGCCCCGTCCGGCGTCGACGCTGCCGTCGTCGCGACCGTCCTCGTCGGTGCCGGTCTCGTCCTGTTCCCAGGGTCGCCGGGTCCCACCGGCCCCCGATCCGCAGTCGTCGGTCGTCTCCTCCCGGCCGGTCCCCTCACCGGGACCGGCCTGGGGACCGTCCTCGGAGGGCTGCTCCTGCTCGGGTTCGTCCTCGGGGTCCGAGGAACCCTCGCCGTCCGGGGAACTCTCCCCAACCACCGTCAACGGCGCCGACGCCCGGGCGTCGCCGGTGGTGAGGACCACGACGTAGGTCCCGTCCTCCAGCGGGCGTTCGACCGAGACGTCCACGAGGGAACCGCCCCGCAACCTCGGGGGACCCGCGGCGCCGTCGACCTCGGTCCCCAGGTCGTCCACGACCGCGAGCGCCGTGGTGTCGTCGAGGGTGAGGTCGTCGACCTGTCCGGAGAGTTCGACGGGGACCACGAAACCGCTCGGGAGGTTCGACGGTTGCAGGTCGAGGTGGGGCAGGCCGATAGGGAGGACGGCCTGGACGACCTCGTCGCCGCTGCGCACCCGGATCCGGTAGGCGCCGTCGGGGAGCGGCCCCAGCTCGAAGGTCAGACGGGTCGCGCTGATGGGGGTGAGAGCCGAGACGACGTCCAGGGCGCGGCCGTCGGGGCGCAGGACGTGGACGCGCGAGGAGGGACCGAAGTGGGTGTCCTCCCCCACGACCACGATCTTCTCCGCGGGTTCCCGGGCGCGGGTGAGGTGGTCGGGGCGGAAGGTGAGGCTGGGTGCGGTGACCGTCAGGTGGGCCGAGCTCCGTTCCGTCCCGTGGGTGAGCACGACCTCGTAGCGGCCCGCCGGCAGCGGCGGGTTCAGGAGGAGGGTCCCGCCCCGGGGGTCGCGCACCTCGAAGCGTCCGGCCGCGCCGGCGACGGGTTCACCGTCGGCGCCCAGCACCTCGACCGTGCTGGACCCCGCCAGCACCGGGTCGCGGGTCAGGCACAGGAGTGTCGCGGGGATCTCGTTCTCCCGCAGCGTGTCCGGCAGCAGGACGAGGGCCGGGTCACGCTGGGCGAGGCGGCGGCCGAGCGGTCCGGCCAGCAGCAGCCGGTACACCTCCTCCGCGGTCATGCCCTCCCGCGCTCCGGGGACGCGCTCGGGGTACCAGGCCTTCACGGCGGGCAGGCGGACCCCGGCGAGGCGCAGGTCGGCGTTGATGGCGCTGTCGGCGGCCCGGTTCCACAGCGGTACCCGCTCGGGGGGTTCGCGCAGGGCGGCGAAGCGTTCGCCGTGCTCGCGCAGGGGGTGGCCGATCTCGTGCAGCCACGCGCCGGCGACCTCCTCGACGGTGGTGGTGAGGACGAACTCGGGGTTGTAGTACATGCGCCAGCGACCGTCGATGGCCAGCGTCGGGAGGTCCCCGTTGGGGATCGCCTTCACCGCGTAGAGGGCGTCGGCCAGGTAGGGCATGAGGTCGGTGGCCTTGGCGCGGCCGGCGGCCAGGCGCAGGTTCGCCTGGTGCAGCAGGGTCTCCTCCACGGCTCAGCCTTTCGTGGTGAGCAGGTTCAGCTCGGTCAGGATGGGCGCCAGGCCCTTGATGATGCGCTCGTTCGGCAGCGCACCGGTGGGGCGGGCCGCGGCCCAGGCCCGGCCGTAGGAGAAGGCGATGTCGGCGCTGCCGCTCTCGGCGATCACCGCGAGGACGACCCCGCAGTTGACCCAGCGTTGCGCGGTGTTGCGCGCGGCGGTCGCCGACCACACCGACGCCGCGACCGCGTAGGTCTGGTCGGTGCGGCGGCGGTCCACGACGTAGACGTCGGGGTCGGCGAGCAGGGTCTCGGGGTCGGGCAGGTCGAGTTCACGCAGGTAGTTCAGGAACATCCCGCCGGCGGTGATGCCCACGGTCCCGGCCATCAGCATCGTGACCACGGTGCTGTTCATCCCCGCCGCGGTGGCGTAGGCGTGCAGTCGGGCCGCCATCTCCCACGACCGCGGTGTCGGGAAGGCGCGGCCGGCCTCCTCGGAGGTGCGGGGCATCTGGGTGACCAGCTCGGGTTTCGACCCCAGGAACACCCCGACGACGGCGAGGGTCTGCACGAGCAGGGCCTCCACCGCGTTCTCCTCGAGCGCCGGCACGGCGACGCGCGGCCAGCCCGTGGTGAACCCCTCGCGGACGGTGTCGGCGTCGAGTTCCCACGTGAGGTGCACGAACCGGTTCGCGACGGGCGGGGCGAGGTCCCAGCCGTCGGCGGCGACGTCCGGTGGGTTCGCCGCGGCGATCGTGCGGACCCCGTCGGGCAGGCGCAGGTCCCCCACGACGCCCTCGAGGATCGGGCGCAGGAGCGCCGCCTGGGTGGCGGGCGGGGCGGTGGAGACCTCGTCGTAGAACTGGATCCCGGTGCGGCCCTCCTCGAGCACGGCGTCGCGCAGGCGCACCGCCCACGACGGCGCGGCGAGCGAGGCCGTGCGGGTGGCGGGGTCGACGACGGGCAGACCCGCGAAGTCGCTGGGCTCGCGGATGGAGGCGATGACGGTCTCCAGGTGGGCGCCCATCCCGCTCGCCAGCTCCTGGATCACCGAGGACTTCCCCTGACCGGGTGGGCCCCAGAGGATGACGGGCACGTCGGCGAGCAGGGCAACACCGAGGGCGTTGCAGGTGTCGGTGTGGCGCTGGCTCATGCCGCCATTGTCGTGGGAGCTCCCCGGGCCTCCTCCCGGCGGGTGAGACTGGCCGGGTGTGGCGAAGCGCAGGGGTCCGCGTCCGCTCGACGGTGGCGGCGACGGCGCTGCTCGCGGTCCTCGTGCTCGCCGGGGCCGTCACGGGTCTGGTGCTGCTGCGCTCGACGCTGTACTCCGGCGAGCAGGAGACCGGGTCCGTCCAGGCGCGGCTGGTGCGGCTCTCGGTCACGGCAGCCGCGCTGAGCGGATCGGACGCCGCCGCCCGACAGGCCCTGGACACCGCCGTCGGCGCGCAGGCCGACCGCGGGTCGCACATCCAGGTCCTCGACGCCGACGGCGACGTCGTGGCCCGCAGCGCCCGTCTCGCGGGTCTGCCCGCGCTGACGGCGTTGCGCCCGGCCTCAGCACGCCTCGAGTACGAGGTCGTACGCCTCCCCGCCCTGGGCGAGGACCACCGCTGGGTCGTGACCGTGCTCGGCGCGGACGTGGAGGACCGCGACTTCCACGTCATCGTCGCCGAGTCGACCGCCGACGCCGACCGGGTGCTGCGGTGGGCGGGGGTCCTGCTGGGTGTCGGGTCCCCGCTGCTGCTGGCCGCGATCGGCGTCGCGACCTGGACCTTCGTGGGCCGTTCGCTGCGTCCGGTGGAGGCGATCCGGGCGAGGGTCGAGGGCATCAGCGCCCGGGGCCTGGACGGGCGGGTCCCGGTCCCCGCGGGCGAGGACGAGGTGAGCCGGCTCGCGGTGACGATGAACGAGATGCTGGCCCGGCTGGAGGCGGCCCAGGCCGGCCAGCGGCGCTTCGTCGCCGACGCCAGCCACGAACTGCGCAGCCCCGTCGCCACCCTGCGCGCCGCCGCGGAGGTGTGGGCGGGGTCCGGGGGCAGCCTGGCGGAGTTCACGACCCTGGTGGCCTCGGAGAGCGGACGGCTGGAGACGCTGGTCGCCGACCTCCTCGCCCTGGCCCGCGCCGACGAGGGCCGCCTCCTGCTCGTCCCGCAGGAGGTCGACCTCGACGAGGTGGTCGAGGTCGAGACGACCCGCCTGCGCAGCGTCAGCGGCCGCACGGTTCAGGCCACCATCGTGCCCGTGCGGGTCCTCGGCGATCCGCTCGCCCTGGCCCGCACCCTGCGCAACCTCACCGACAACGCCGTGCGCCACGCCACCTCCCGCGTGGAGCTGGAGGTGGCGCAGGAGGGCGACGTCGCCGTCCTGCGGGTGGGCGACGACGGGCCCGGCATCCCCGCGGGGGACCGGGCCCGCGTCTTCGAACGGTTCGTGCGCCTCGACGGGAGCCGCGGACGAGGTTCGGGCGGAACGGGTCTGGGCCTGGCGATCGTCGCGGAGACCGCCGCCGCCCACGGCGGTTCCGTGAGCGTCCGCGAGCGCCGGGGTGGGGGGTGCGTGGTGGAGGTGCGCCTGCCCGCGGGTGGTCCTCAGCCGCCGTCGGCGGCGAGGCGGTAGCCGGCGCCGCGGACGGTCTGCAGGGCGTGGCGCTGGAAGGGGAGGTCGATCTTGAGGCGGAGGTAGCGGACGTAGACCTCGACGACGTTGGGGTCGGTGGTGACGTCGGGGTCCCAGACGGCGCGGAGGATGTCGGGTTTGGCGACGACCTGGTCGCGGTGGCGGAGCAGGAACTCCAGGAGGGCGAACTCGCGGGGGGTGAGGGTGAGGGGGGTCGTGCCGCGGACGACGCGGCGGGTGGCGGGGTCGAGGGAGAGGTCGCCGGCGGTGAGGACGGCGGGGCGTTCGGGGGCGCCGCGGCGGTGCAGGGCGCGCAGGTGGGCGAGCAGGACGGGGAAGGAGAAGGGTTTGGTGAGGTAGTCGTCGGCGCCGAGGTCGAAGGCGTCGACCTGGTCGTACTCGCCGTCCTTGGCGGTGAGGATCAGGACGGGGGTCCAGACGCCGGCGGTGCGCAGGTCGCGGCAGATCTCGTAGCCGTTGCGGCCGGGGAGCATGAGGTCGAGGACGAGGACGTCGTAGCCGGCGGTGGCGGCGCGGTGGTAGCCGCTGGTGCCGTCGTGGGCGACGTCGACGGTGATGCCCTCGGCGCTGAGGCCGCGGCGGACGGTGTCGGCGAGGAGGGTCTCGTCCTCGACCAGGAGCACCCGCACGTCTGCAGGGTAGCCGCGGTGAGCCTCGACGTTCGGGCTCACGACGTTCAGGACTGACGACGCGGCGGACTCACCCGGCCGTGGGCTTCGTCCACATCACCTGCCAGCCGTGGCCGTCGAGGTCGAAGAAGCTGCGGGTGAGCATGAAGCCGAAGTCCTCGAGCCCGTCGGCCTCGACGCCGCCGGCGGCGAGGGCGGCGTCGGCGACGGTGTCGACGTCCTCGCGGGTGGCGACGGTGAAGCAGTACAGCGCCAGGGCGTGGGTGGTGGGGTCACCCGCGGGGAGCGTGGAGAGCTCCGCGAACCGGGCGTGGTCGGCGAGCATGACGCGGGCGTGGTCGCCGACGAGCAGGCAGGCGCCGTGTCCGTCGGCGAAGTCGGGGTCGAACGTGAAGCCCAGTCGGGAGAAGAAGTCCTGGCTGCGGGCCACGTCGGCGACGGGCAGGGTGACGAAGAAGGTGCGGCCGGGGTGCGCGGGGGTGGTCATGGCGGGTCTCCAGTCGCGGGTGCGGGTGGTGTCGTGGTGACCGGGTGGGGCGGGGCGACTCATCGGCGACTCATCGGCGACTCATCGGCGACTCATCGGCGGGGTCGACCGCGAGGCGGCCCGGGCCCGGCAGAACCCCCGTGTGTCAGGATGCTGACATGGATGAGGGTGACGTCGGCATCGACCTGGACACGTCCCTGGGCTACCTGCTGAAGGAGGCCGCCAGCGCCCTGCGCACGGCCCTGGAGGCGGTGCTGCGACCGCTCGGCATGACGGTGACGCACTACTCCTGCCTGGAGCTGCTGGCCCAGCGTCCGGACCTGTCCAACTCCGATCTCGCCCGCGGCACGTTCGTGACCCGGCAGTCGATGAACGTCCTGCTCCACGCGCTGGAACGCGACGGCTCGGTGAGCCGGGCGACGCAGGCCCCGGTCGGCAAGGCCCTCCCCACGCGGCTCACCCCCCTGGGACGGCAGCGGTTGGCGACGGCGAGCGCCGCCGTGCGCGCGGTGGAGGTCAGGATGCTGGGTGGGATGACCGGGGCGGAACAGGCGGCGGCGTCGCGCGCCCTGCGGAGCATGGTCCGGTCCCTGACGGAACCCGGACAGAACTCCTGAAGGCCGCGGCGAGGCGCTGCACGTCCTCGTCGGGCATCCCCGCGAGCGATCGGCGACGCAGGTGTCCGCCCTGGGGCAGGCGGATCGAGGGTTCCTCGTCCCACCGCCCGGCGGGGCGGACGTCGGCGACCTGCGACCACGGGACGAGCGGGCCGAAGCGCCACCCGGTGCGCAGGCGGACACCTTCCGCCGCGACGAGGACCGCGGCGGGGAAGCGCCTGCGCAGCACCAGCACGGCCGCCACCACGGCGAGGAGGGCGATCGCGACCCCCTGGACCCCGGGGTCGCGGGGGTCGTCGAGCAGGCGGAACACGGTGGACCCGGTGAGGGCGCCCAGCACCCCGGCCAGGACCCGCCAGGCCAGGAGCGGCGGGCGCAGCAGGTAGAGCGGCTGGAGGCCGGTGGTGTCCAGCTCCCGACCTGTCCCGCCCGCCGCGTTCACTCCCGGACCGGGGCGGCCTTGCGCTGGTGGCGCACCCCGACGGCGACGACCCCCGCGGTCAGCACCAGCGAGAGGCCGAGCTGCACCCGCTGCCCGGGGAGCACGACCATGAGGATCAGGACGACGGCGATGAAGGCGATGGTGGCGTAGGTCAGCCAGGGGAAGAGCCACATCCGCACCACGGGGCGCTCCCCCGCGGCGTCGAGGCGACGGCGCACGACGACCTGGCTCAGCGCGATGAAGGCGTAGATGACCAGGGCGAGGGCACCGCTGGTGGCGAGGAGGTAGTTGAAGATCTTGTCCGGCAGGACGTAGTTGCCGATGACGGCGACGAAACCCACGACGGTGGAGATGAGGATCGCCGGGTAGGGCACGCCGCGGCGGGAGACGTGCGACAACCACCCGGGTGCGTCCCCACGCCGGGAGAGGGAGAAGACCATCCGGGAGGCGGTGTAGAGGGCGGAGTTGAGGCAGCTGGCGACGGCGGTGAGGATGACGACGTCCATGATGGCGCCGGCGCCGGGGATGCCGATGGTCTCCAGGGTGGTCTGGAAGGAGCCGCCCTCCTCGAGCTGGCTGGAGTTCCACGGGACCAGGGCGACGACGATGAAGATGGAGCCCAGGTAGAACAACCCGATCCGCCCGATCACGGAGTTCACCGCGCGCCGGACCCCCTTCTGCGGGTCGGGGGATTCCGCGGCGGCGATGGTGACGATCTCGGTGCCCATGAAGCTGAACATCGTCAAGAGCATCCCGGCGAGGACGGCGGAGAAGCCCTTGGGCAGGAAACCGCCCGCGTCCCCGGTGAGGGAGAACCCGGGTGTCCCGCTGACGTCGGTGCCGGGCAGCACCCCGAAGATGGCCAGCAGGCCGACGACGATGAACCCGACGATCGCGACGACCTTCACCCCGGCGAACCAGAACTCGAACTCGCCGTAGTTGCCGACGCTGGCCAGGTTGGAGGCGGTGAGGGCGAGCGTCACCAGCAACGCCCAGACCCATTGCGGGGCACCGATCCAGTCGCTGAGGATGTTCGCGGCCGCGGTCGCCTCGACGGGGATGACGAGCACCCAGAACCACCAGTACAGCCAGCCGACGCTGAACCCGGCCCAGCGTCCCATCGCCCGGTCGGCGTAGGTGGAGAAGGACCCGGTGTCGGGGTTGGCGGTGGCCATCTCCCCGAGCATGCGCATCACCAGCACGACGAGCGTCCCGGCGAGGGCGTAGGAGAGGAGCACCCCCGGGCCCGCTTCGGCGATGGCCGACTTGGACCCGACGAAGAGGCCCGCCCCGATGACTCCGGCGATGGAGATCATCGTGATGTGACGGGGTTTGAGCCCGGTACCCAGACCGGGTTGTTCCTGCGTGGTTGTCACGGTGTCGACCTCTCGAGTGCGGAGCTGCTCCTCGGCTGTGCGAAACGGCGGCTCACGGTAGCGTCCCGACCCATGAGTCCGCGAACCATCGCCACGTCCCGTCGTGTCGAACTGCCCGAACTGCTGGACTTCGTCCGCACCCGCCACCACGTGGTCCTCACCACCACCCGATCCGACGGTTCACCGCAGATGTCGCCGGTGACCGCGGGGATCGACGAGCAGGGACGCCTGGTCGTCTCCACCTACCCCGACCGCGCGAAGGCCGGCAACGCCCGCCGCGACCCGCGGGGTTCGGCGCTGGTCCTCTCCGACGACTTCGGCGACGCCTGGGTCCAGCTGGACGGCGAGTTCGAGGTCCTCGACGGTGAGGACGCGATCGAGCCGCTGGTGGACTACTTCCGCTGCATCTCCGGCGAGCACCCCGACTGGGAGGAGTACCGCCAGGCCATGCGCGATCAGGGGAAGTCGCTGCTGCGGATGACGATCCGGCGGTGGGGCCCGATCGCGACGGGTGGTTTCCCGGCGCGCCTGGCGGAGTGAGCGGCGCGGCTGAGCGGCTGAGTCGCGGGGGCCGGGGCTCAGCCCTCGTCGCGCAGGTTCGCCTCGACGGCGCGCACCAGGACGTCGTCCACGTCGACGTGGTGGTCCTCACGGGCGTGCGCGGCGACCTGGGCCAGGATGTCGGCGCGGTCGACCCCGAGGAACTCGCGGTTGCACCCCGGAACGACGTCACCGCAGCGGAAGGCCTTCACGCGCCCATCCTCCACGGCTGGCGCCGGTAGCCGGCCGCCGGGTCGGCGGCGAGGTCGAGGACCACGTCCTCGACGCCGACGACCCCGACGTAGCGGCCGGTGGAGTCCGTGCAGACCAGTGGGTCGAAGCGGACCCCGGCGCCCCGGGCCAGGGCCCGTCCCGCGGCCTCGGACACCGGCGTCTCCGGCGCGAGGCGGATGTCCACGGGTTCGACGCGGGGCCGCTCCCCCGGGCGGTGACCGGGCAGGACGATGACCCGGGGCACGTCCTCGACGTCGACGACGACGACGGGGGCGCAGTCCTCGACGGCGACCCGCACCGCGGCGGAGACGCTGCGGGAGGTCTTGGTGCGCCGGGCGAGGTCACCGCTGCGGCGGACGGGGTCGAGAGCGGGGCGTTCGGGGCGGTGCAGCATCCGCATCGCCTCCGTCCCCAGACCGGCGAAGTCGTCGCCCGGGCGGGCCAGCAGGAACCCCTGGACCAGGGGGACGCCCATCCCCCGCAGCACGTCGAGCTCGGCGACGGTCTCCACGCCCTCGGCGATGATCCAGGCGTCGAGGCGGCCGGCGCACTCGCCGAGGAACTGCACCAGCGACCGCTTCACGAGGTCTCCCTCGAGGCCCCGGACCAGTTGCAGGTCGATCTTGAGGATCTCCGGGCGCACCACGGCCATCCGCAGCAGCCCCGAGTGCCCGGTCCCGACGTCGTCCAGGGCGACGATGGCCCCCCGGGCCCGCAGCACCGCGAGCGGCTCGACGAGGTCGCGGGGGTCGCAGGCCGCGTGCTCGGTGAGTTCCAGCACGACGCCGGTGAGGTCCTGCGCGCGCAGGATCGACATCACCTCGGGGTCGGAGAGGGAGGTCGGGCTGGCGTTGACGGTGAGGAAGGCCCCGTGCGGGAGGCGGTCCAGCAGGCGCAGCGCGCCGCGCAGGACGACCTTGTCGAGGTCGGCGTCGCGACCGAGGGTGCGCGCCGCGACGAACCAGTCCTCGGTGGGGATGGTGGAGGGGAACCGGCTGAGCACCTCGTAGCCGGCGATGCGGCCCGCGGCGACGTCGACGACGGGGTGCAGGACCAGCCGGAACAGGCTCGGGTCCCCGCACACGGCGTCGAGTCTCCGGTTCCACCGCGCGCGGTGCGTCACGCCACCCATTGCGCCGCCTCCCTGGACCATCACTCTCGGTGGCAGATACCCCATCGCGCTGTGAACGAATCCTCTCCGTGAGGGAATGGTGCAGATCCGTCGCAGCGTCGAGGGAGCATATAGCGGTGACCGCTCGACTACACGTTGCTCATGAAGTCCGTGTCTCAAGAACCACCCGGGGGCCGTCGATCACCTCCGGGTGAACCGTCGATCGCTCCCCGCGCTGGTGCTGGTCCTCGGCCTCGGCGCCGGTGGACTCGCCGGCGCCGCCCCCGCCCTGGCCGACCCCGGCACGGCGGCGCAGGCGCGTCAGGAGGCCGCTGCGGCCGCCCAGGCCGTCCAGCGGGCCGGCGAGCGGGTCACCGCGGCCCAGGAGGCCCTCGTCCGGCAGCGGAGCGACGTCGCGAGCGCGGTGAGCTCGAGCATCGGGGCTCAGGTGCAGGCCGACCACGAGGAGCGCGCCGCCGCCTCGGCCCGCACTCGCACCGCCCAGCGGGTGCGCTCCATCTACATCGACGGCGGGGTCGTGGGCGGGGCCGGTCGCGGGCTCGCGCTGTTGACGTCGCTCACCCACGGGGCGGACCCGACGGTGGCGCTGGCCGGCCTGAGCGCGGCCCGCCGCGTCGACGACGCGGTCGACGCGGCGGCGCGGACACGGGCCGCCTCCGCCCGCGAGGACGCCCAGCAGGCCGACGGGGGTGCCGTCGCAGCGGTCGCCGGTCTGCGCGACGTCGCCGCGCAGGTGAGCGCGATGACCGACGCCCTCACCGGCGCGCAGCAGCGGCTGGAGGCCCTGACCGCGGAGGCCGCCTCCCTGCAGGCCGCCGAGGACGCGGCCGCCGCACTGGCCGCCGCCCAGGCCCGCGCGGCGGCGCTGAACGCCGCCGCCACCAGCTCGGCCGAGGGGGTGCACGCGCGCACCGTCCCGGCCGACTACGACGACCTCTACCGCCACGCGGCGGCGACCTGCGCGGGGATGCGCCCGGAACTGCTGGCGGCGGTGGGTCAGGTGGAGAGCGGTCACGGGGTGAACGTCGGCCCGAGTTCCGCCGGTGCGCAGGGCCCCATGCAGTTCATGCCCGCCACCTTCGCCAGCTACGGCGTGGACGGTGACGACGACGGGAGCATCGACGTCCAGGACCCCGCCGACGCGGTGTTCAGCGCCGCGAAGTACCTGTGCGCCAACGGCGGTGGGCAGGGACGCGACGGTGAGGCCGGCGCGTTGTTTCGCTACAACCACGCCGACTGGTACGTCGCCATGGTCCAGCGGATCGCCGACGAGCTCACCGGGAGCGCCTCCCTCACGTCTCCGTGAGCCGCAGCACGGCCGTCCCGCTGAGCGTCTGCACCTCGACCCGGGCGATCTGGGCCCGCGTCCACGACGTCGCGCCGCTCAGCCTGGCGTCGCGGCCCGGGACGGCGGTCCAGGTCCCGACCTGCTGGGTGGTGCCCGCGGCGTCGGCGATGACCAGCGCGTAGGGGAAGGGGTCCTCGGCCGCGGCCTGGGCGTAGGCGCACACCAGGTCGACCCGGGTGCCCCAGCCGACCTCGGTGAGCTGGACGGTGGCGGTGATCGGCACGGGCAGCAACGGGTCCATCTGCTGCACGTCGCCACGGGTGGCGCTGGGGGCAGCCCCCGCGACGGGGGTGGACGGGCCGGCCTCGTCGCCGTCGCGCCAGACGAGCGCGGAGACGAGGGCCGCGGCCGCGGCGAGTCCGCCCGCGAGCGCCGCCCGGCGGGTGGTGCGGTGCCGGCGCACGGCGCGCAGCAGCGCGGGCAGGACGGTGTCGGGGACGGCTTCCTCGCCGTGGCCGCGCTCGCGCAGGGCGGCGACGGGGTCGTCCTCGCCGAGGGCGTCGACGACCTCGCGGGGGGTGCGGGAGAGCAGTCCGGGGAGTCCGGCGAGTTCCTCGACGGCGCGCCGGCAGTCGGGGCAGGTGCGCAGGTGGGCCTCGAACCCGGCGCGCTCGCCCGGGGAGAGGGCGCCGATGACGTAGGGACCCGCGGTGGTGGTGAAGTCGTCGTCGTCGTAGGCGGGGTGGCCGGTCATCAGCGGCTCACCCCCATCTCCTGCAGGGCCAGTCTGAGGTTCATCAGGGCGTAGTGGGTGCGTGACTTCACGGTTCCCTCGGGGATGCCGAGGGCGCGGGAGGCCTCGGCGACGGAGCGGCCCTGGAAGTAGCACTCGCGCAGGACGGCGCGGTGCTCGGCGGAGAGGCGGGTGAGGGCCTGGGCGACGACCCACTGCTGGAGGACCTGTTCGGACTCGTCGACGACGACGCGGTCGGGGACCTCGGCGTGGACGCTCTCGCGGCGGTTGCGGGCCGAGCGCCAGTCGTCGATGACGAGACGGCGGGCGACGGTGAAGAGCCAGGCGCGGGTGGAGCCGCGTTCGGGGTCGAGGGACTCGGGGTGCCGCCAGGCGCGCAGGAGGGTCTCCTGGACGACGTCGTGGGCGCTGACGCGGTCGCCGGTGAGGGAGACGACGTAACCCCACAGGGCGCCGGCGTGCTCGTCGTGCAGGGCCCGCACGAGCTCCTCGTCGGCATCGGTCATCGCTGCTCTCCTCCTCGTGCTCTCCTTCCGTGCTCTCTCCGAGGACACCACGAGACAGCACCGGAAACGGTTCGACGGGGTTCCTAGGGTGGGCGTGTGGGTGAGCGGGAACCGTCTCGGGAGTCGTGCGAGGAATCGTCTCGGGAGTCGTGGCGCGGGGTCCAGGTGCCGGTCGGGCCGGTTCCGGTGCCGGAGCCGTTGCGGGAGGTGGTGGGCCGCTGGGGGGCGCCGGCGGGGGCGCGGGAACTGCCGGCGGTGTGGGTGAACGCGGCGGGCGGCATCACCTTCCCGCTGCAGGGGTCGGCGGTGTTCTGCAAGTGGGCACCCGCGCAGATGGGCGGGCACCTGGCGGCGGAGGCGCAGCGGGCGCGGTGGGCGATCCGGTGGCTGGCGGTGCCGGAGGTGCTGGAGCACGGTTCGTGCGCGGACGGGGAGTGGCTGGTGACGCGGGGGCTGCCGGGGCGCACGGCGGTCGACCCGGACTGGCGGGCGCGCCCGGAGGTGGCGGTGGTCTCGCTGGGGCGGGGTCTGCGTCGACTCCACGAGGCCCTGCCGGTGGCGCAGTGCCCCTTCGACTGGGGTGTCCCCCACCGGCTGGCGCGCGCGGTGGGAGACGTCAGCGGGTTGCAGCATCCGCCGCCGGTGGACCGCCTCGTGGTCTGCCACGGCGACGCGTGCGCGCCGAACACGTTGCTGGCCGAGGACTCCGGGGAGGCGGTGGCGCACGTGGACCTGGGTGGACTGGGGGTGGCGGACCGGTGGGCGGACCTGGCGGTGGCGACGATGAGCCTGGGCTGGAACTACGGGCCGGGGTGGGACGCGACGTTCCTGGCGGCCTACGGGGTGGACCCGGACCCGGTGCGCAGCGACTACTACCAGGCGTTGTGGGACGTGGGTCCGTGAAGGGCCCCGGGGTGCGGGTACCGTCGCGGGGTGAGCTCGGGTGGCGCGGACCTTCGACACTTCCTGGCCGGGTTGGCCTGGCCGGAACCGCAGGGACCGGTCTTCGACCCGGACACCGCTCCGGCGGATCCCGTCGAGCTGTTCGTGCGGTGGCTGCGCGAGGCGGTGGACTCCGGTGCGCCCGCGCCGCACGTGATGACGCTGGCGACGGTCGACGCGGCGGGCCGCCCCGACGCGCGGGTCACCGTCCTGGAGGACGTCGACGACGCGGCGTTCTGGGTCGCGGCGAGCGAGTCGAGTCCCAAGGGCAAGCAGCTGGGCCGGGTCCCGGTGGCGGCGCTGGTCTTCCACTGGCCGCTGCAGGGTCGTCAGGTGCGGGTGCGCGGCACGGTCCGCCCCGCCGGGGAGGCGCGCACGGCGGCGGCGTTCGAACGGCTCAGCGCCCACGAACGCGCCGAGCTGCTGGTGGACCGTCAGAGCGGACCGCTGCACGACGAGGAGTGGCTCTCCAACGCCCTGGGTGACCCGACGGAGCTGCTGGAGCTCGAGGGCGCCGGTCCGGTCGCGGCCCCGACGTGGCGGTTGTGGGGGGTCGACGCGGGTCGGATGGAGTTCTTCCAGGCCGCCCGCGACGGTCACCACGTCCGTCTGCGCTACTCCCGCGACGAGTCCGGCTACGCCACGGAACTCCTGCGCCCCTGAGCGGGCGGTCTCACAGCGCCCGGGCGGAGAACCTGCCGTCGCGGTGCTCGACGTCGAGGGCGAGCCCGAAGGTCTGCGACAGCGTCGCGGAGGTGAGGACGTCCTCGACGGGACCGCCCGCGACCCGGGCCCCCTCGCGCAGCAGCAGCGCGTGGGTGGTCCCGACGGGGATCTCCTCGACGTGGTGGGTGACCAGCACCGTCGTGGGGGCCGCGGGGTCACCGGCGAGGGCGGTGAGGCGGCGCAGCAGGTCCTCCCGGCCGCCGAGGTCGAGCCCGCCGGCCGGTTCGTCGAGCAGCAGCAGCTCGGGGTCGGTCATGAGGGCGCGGGCGATCTGGGTGCGCTTGCGTTCACCGTCGCTGAGGGTGGCGAAGGCGCGGTCGGCGAGGTGGGCGACGCCGAGCAGGGCGAGGAGTTCCTGCGCGCGGGCCTCGTCGTCGGGGTCGTACTCCTCGCGCCAGCGGCCGGTGACGCCGTAGGCGGCGGTGACGACGACGTCGCGGACGCGTTCCTGTCCGGGGACGGAGTTGCCGAGCGCCGTGCTGGCCAGGCCGATGCGCGGGCGCAGCTCGAAGACGTCGACGCGGCCGAGGGTCTCACCGAGGATGCCGACGGTCCCCGAGGTGGGGAACAACCGACCGGCGGCGATGGAGAGCAGGGTCGACTTCCCCGCACCGTTGGGGCCCAGGACGACCCAGCGCTCACCCTCCTCCACGGCGAGGTCGACGGCGTCCAGCAGGACGCTGGTCCCGCGCCGGACGGTCACCGCGGACAGGTCCAGCACCGACGCTGGGACTCGGCTGGTGTCGCTGGTCATGCGGGCGACCCTAACGACCCAGGTGGGAGCGGGCCCGCGCGGGTCGTAGGCTTCCGGCGTGCTGGACCTGCCCCGCTCCGCGCGGTTGGCCGCCTGGGGAACGGGTGTGCTGAGCGCGAACGCCTCGCTGGAGTCCGCGGTCGCCGCGGTCGTGCGCGACGACGAACCCCACACGGTCTCCTTCGCGGAGTCCGCGCCCACCCTGCCCGGTCTGCCCGGCGCGGGCGGGACCCCCGACGACATGACGACCCTGCTGGCGGCGCTGGCCGAGTGCGCCCACGCCGCACCGGGCGGGGGCCGGTTGCTGCTGGCGCTGCCCGTGCCCGGGGACCCCCGCGGTCTGCCCGGGCCGGCCGCCGTGAACGTCACCGCCCTCGAGGTCGGTGAGTGCGTCGTCGCCGAGCTCGGCGGGCACGACACGCGCTGGGCCCTGGTCCCGGAGGTCACCGAGTTCGGGTCGGTCTGGGAGCCGGGGGCCCTGGTCACCTGGACCGTGCTCGGTGCCGCCCCGCGCCGGGCCCCGGAGAGTTCCAGCGTCGCGGAGTCCGAACGCGAGCTGCGGGTCGCGTTGGCCACCGCGACCCAGGCGCTGGCGACCCTGGACGTGGCGCGCTGGCGCGAGGACGCCGCGGACCGGATCGCCGCGGTGCGCGACGGGGGCCTGGCCCGCGACGCCGTCCCCGCCGACACCTCCCCGCGGGCGATGCGGGTCCTGCAGACCGCCGCGCGGGTCCTCGCGATCGTCGACCTGGCCACCGAGGACGACGGGGCCGCCATCACCAGCCTGGAGGCGACGTCACGGGCGCAGGCGCTGCGCGAGGTCGCCGGGGTCGCCCGCCGCGCCCTGGTCGCGGCCGTGAACGCCCACACGGAGCCCGCGCGTCCCTGACCCGCCCTCGACCCGGGCTGGCCGGATCTCGACGGGAGGTGTCCCTCGGAGCGCTCCCGGCGGGTCGCGGGGTGCGCCACGATGGCGCCGTGAGCACCCGCACCACCTCCTCCGCGTCCTCCCCCGGGAAGTCGTCGCGACGCCGCGTCCACCCGGCGTGGACCGTCGCCGCCGTCACCTTCGCGACGCTGCTGGCCGCCGGTGCCTTCCGCTCCGTCCCGGCGACCCTCATCGACCCGATCTCCGCGGAGTTCGGCTGGTCGACGGCGTCGATCTCGGCCGCGGTCAGCGTGAACCTCGTCCTCTACGGCCTCATCGCCCCGTTCGCGGCGGCGCTGATGCAGCGCTTCGGGGTGCAGCGCGTCGTCGCGGTCGCGTTGCTGCTGGTCGCGGCCGGATCGGCGGGGTCGGCCTTCGTCGAGGCCCGCTGGCAGCTGGTGGCGACGTGGGGTGTCCTCGTCGGCGTCGGCACGGGGGCGATGGCCATGTCGTTGGCGGCGACGGTCGTGGGGCGCTGGTTCGTGCTGCGCCGGGGTCTGGTGACGGGGTTGCTCGCCGCGGCGGCCTCGGCGGGTCAGCTGGTGTTCCTGCCGCTGGTGGCGCGCCTGGCGCAGGCCCACGGCTGGCGCACCCCGTGCCTGGTCATCGCGGCGGTGGCGCTGGTCGTGGTCCCGCTGGTGGTGCTGCGCCTGCACGAGTTCCCCGCTGACCGGGGCGGCCTGCCCTACGGCGGGACGAGCGCGGTCGACGTCCCGGTACGGCCGCTGGGGGCGCTGGGTGCGCTGCGGGTCGCGGTGCGTTCCCGGGCGTTCTGGTTCCTCGCGCTGGGTTTCGCGATCTGCGGGGCGTCGACGAACGGCCTCATCGGGACGCACTTCGTCTCCGCCGCCCACGACCACGGGATGCCGGCGACGACGGCCGCGTCGCTGCTGGCCCTCGTCGGGCTCTTCGACGTGGCGGGGACGATCGCGTCGGGGTGGCTGACCGACCGGGTCGACCCCCGGTTCCTGCTGCTGGCCTACTACGCGCTGCGCGGGGTGTCGCTGCTGCTGCTGCCGAGCGTGCTCTCGCCGGGGGTGCAGCCGGCGACGTGGGTGTTCGTGGTGTTCTACGGACTCGACTGGATCGCCACCGTACCGCCGACGATCGCGTTGGCGCGCAAGCACTTCGGTGACGCGGGTCCGGTCGTCTTCGGCTGGGTCTTCGCCTCCCACCAGCTCGGCGCGGCGGTCATGGCCTTCGTCGCGGGTGTGGTGCGTGACGAGACCGGCGACTACCGCGGCGCGTTCCTGGTCAGCGGGGCGCTGTGCCTGATCGCTGCGGTGGCGTCGACGGCCGTGACAGGGCCGCGAGCGCGCGGTTCTCGGCCGGCAGCCGGAACCCCAGCAGCAGCACCGCGTTGAGGACGGTGAAGGCGAGCGCCGTGACCCACGCCGTGTGCACCAGCGGCAGCGCGAACCCCTCGAGCACGACGACGACGTAGTTGGGGTGGCGCAGCCACCGGTAGGGACCCCGGGCGACCAGGGTGAGACCGGGGACGACGATGACCCGGGTGTTCCACTGCGGCCCCAGCGCCGTGATGCACCACCAGCGCAGGCCCTGCGCGGCCAGGACGAGGACCAGCATCGGCCAGCCGAGGGCGGGGACGAAGGGCCGGTCGGCGGCGAGGACCTCGACCAGGCAGGCCAGCAGCAGCCCGGTGTGCAGGACCACCATGGGCGGGAAGTGGCCGCGGCCGGACTCGACGCCGCCCCGTGCGAAGGACCACCGGGCGTGGCGGGTGGACACGACGAGTTCCGCGATGCGCTCGAACCCCGTCGCCAGGACGAGGGCGGCGAAGAGCCAGGTGCTCACCGGGCCTCCAGCAGCAGGGTCTCGGTGCTGACGCCGGGTCCGACGCCCAGGACGAGGGCCCGTCGCCCGGGGACACGCTCGGTGCCGGCGAGGACGTGCAGCACCGCGGAGCTGGAGAGGTTCCCGCTGGCGCGCAACGCCGCCCGGCTCGCGTCGAGGGCGTCGACGGGCAGGTCCAGGGCCGCCACGACGGCGTCGAGGACCTTCGGGCCACCGGGGTGCACCACCCACTCGTCGACGTCGGCGACCCCGCCGTGGGGGTGCAGGAAGGCGCGGACGTCGTCGCCGACGTGGGCGCGCAGGACCTGCGGGAGCCCGGCGGAGAGGACGATCCGGAACCCCTTCGAGCCGATCTGCCAGCCGAGGGCGTCGGCGCTGCCCGGCAGCAGCCGCGAGGTGTGCTCCAGCACGTCCCAGCCGGGGCGCCCCGCCGCGCGCTCGGCGCCGGCGAGGACGACGGCGGTGGCTCCGTCGCCGAACAACCCGCTGGCGACGAGGTTCGCCGTGGAGGGGTCGTCCGGCTGCAGGGTGAGGGAGCACAGTTCGACGCTGACGAGCAGGCCGACGGCGTCGGGGTGGCCGGTCAGGTGGTCGTCGAGGCGGGCCAGCCCGGCCGCTCCCCCGGCGCAGCCGAGCCCGAACCCGGGCCAGCGCACGACGTCGGGGCGCAGGCCGACGCGCTCGACCAGCAGGGCGTCGACGGAGGGCGCGGCGACGCCGGTGACGGTGGTGAAGAGCAGGACGTCGACGTCCTCCGGCTGCAGACCCGCGGTGGCGAGGGCTCCCTTGACCGCGCGTTCGGCGAGGTCGAGGGCGATCTGGGCGAAGGCGGCGTTGGTGGCGTCGAAGGCGTCGGGCCGGGTGACCAGCTCGGGGTAGTCCGACAGCGGCAACGCCAGGTGCCGGAAGTCGACGCCCGCAGCGCCGTGCAGGCGCCGCATCAGTTCCCGGTGCCGGCCGGGGCGGGACAGCAGCGGGGCCAGGGTGTCGGTGATCTCGGCCTGGGTGTGGCGGTGGGCCGGCAGGACCGGCTCGGTGGCCAGCACGCGGGAGGGGTTCCGGGGGCGCGACGTCACGCGGCGATGCTCGCACCCGCACCGCCCGGTCGCAGGACCTGGGGTCCGGCGGTGGCCGGGACGTCGTCGTGGTGGTGGACGCCGGAGGGACCGCGCCCCGGGTCGGCTGCTACACCCTCGACGGAACGCTGCTGTCCTGCGCCACCGGCGCGGCGGGTGCGGCGCACCACGACGACGACGCGGCCCGGGGGCTCACCGCCGGGGTGGCCGGGATCGGTCGGCCCGGGTCCAACCAGGGGGTCGGTCGCGACGGGGCGTGGGCCGCGTCGTTCTACCCGCTGGACCTCCTGGACTGTCCCCGGACGTTCGTCAACGACGCCGTCGTGGCGCACCGCGGCGCGTTGCTCGGCCAGGCCGGGATCGTCGTGGTGGCCGGAACGGGATCGATGGTCCTGGCGATCGACAAGAACGGCGCCGAGGTCGAGAGCGGGCAGTTCCAGCACTACGCCGGCGCGGCCCGCCACGTCGCCTTCGACGTCGTGCACCAGGTCCTCGCCGGGAGGGCGGAACCGGCCGACGGAGAACTCGTCACGCGGATCCTGGGGCACTGGGGCGCCGCGGACGTCGACGCCCTGCGCCGCGCGCTCCGGCAACGGGAGGATGCCTCCCCCCACGACGTCAAACGCGCGTTCGGGAACGTCGCGCCCGTCGTCACGGAACTCGCCGACACCTCACCGCTGGCGGACCGCGCCCTGCGGAGGCTGGCCGAGATCACCGCCGACGGTGTGCTGCTGCTCGCCCCGCTCCTGCAGCGCACCCCCGTCCCGGTGAGTCTCGCCGGCTCCCTCGCCCTCGACCCGGCGTTCTCGACACGCCTCGCCGTCGCGCTCGACGTCCCCGGTGCCACCCCCGTGCGCGTGGTGCCACCCGCGCTGGGCCCCTTGGCCGGGGCCGGGTTCCTGGCCCTGCGCCGCCTCGGCGCCCCGCTCGGACCCGAGGTGGTGCGGCGGCTAGGTTCGTCGGGGTGAAGATCGTTCTCCCGGGCGGTACCGGTCAGGTCGGCGCGCTGCTGCGCCGGGCCTTCGTCTCCCGCGGCGCCGAGGTGGTGGTGCTCAGCCGACGCCCGGAGGTCCTGGAACCCGGGGTGCGGCACGTGCTCTGGGACGGGCGGACCCTCGGTCCCTGGACGCGTGAGTTCGAGGGGGCCGACGCCGTCGTGAACCTCGCGGGGCGCACCGTCAGCTGCCGCTACACCGACGCGAACCTGCGCGAGATGATGAACTCCCGGATCGACTCGACCCGGGTCGTCGGTGCGGCGATCGCGGAAACCCGAGAACCCCCGCGGGTCTGGTTGCAGATGAGCACGGCCACCATCTACGCCGACGCGCGGTCCCGGCCCGACGACCTCGCGCACGACGAGGCAAACGGGATCATCGGCGGTGAGGAACCCGACGTCCCGCTCTACTGGGAGTACAGCGTGCGCATCGCCCGCCGCTGGGAACAGGCCCAGGCCGACTCCCCCACCCCACGCACCCGCCAGGTCGCGTTGCGGGCCGCGATGGTCATGACCCCCGACCGCGGCGGGGTCTTCGACTACCTCTCGGGGATGGCCCGCCTCGGGGTGGGCGGGGCCGTCGCCGGTGGTCACCAGTACGTCTCCTGGATCCACGGCGACGACGTGGTGCGGGCCGTGGAGTTCCTGCTCGCGCGCGACGACCTCGACGGACCGGTGAACCTCTGCGCCCCGCACCCCGTGCCGCAGCGGGAGCTGATGCGGGACCTGCGCGCGGCGTGGGGTTCCCGCGTCGCGGTCCCGGCGACCGCGTCGATGGCCCGGCTCGGCGCGTTCGTGCTCGGCACCGACGCGGAACTGCTGCTGAAGAGCCGGCGGGTGGTCCCGGGCCGGTTGCTGGACGCGGGTTTCACCTTCGCGCACCCGCGGTGGCGACCCGCGGCGGCGGACCTCGCGTCCCGCGCCCGGGAACTCAGGACCCCGACACGTAGCGGTTGAGCACCACCCGCAGGACCCGTTCCAGCACAGCGCGTTCGATCCAGTCCGGAACGGGGACGTGAGGGACGGTGACCGCGTCGGCGAGGACCCCCGCCGCACGCTGCAGGACACCCTCGACGCTGTCGCCGAGCCCGGCCAGCTCCGGCCGGTGCTCGCGCAACCCGTCGCGGACGTCACGCAGGAACTCCTGGTCGTCCACGGCCAGCAGGTCCAGGAGTTCGCGCTCGAGCCCGGCGGTGAGGACCTCCGGCGCGGTTCCCGCGGCGCCCTCGCTGCGCAGCACCGCCCGCTGGGTCCCGGCCACCCAGCCGTCGTCCATCCCGAGGGCCCGCCCCAGGTGGGCGACCGCGTCCAGGCGACCCCACCGCCAGTCCCAGGTCCGCCACCCGGACGGGCCGAACGCACCGAAGTGGCCGGCGCGGGTCCCGAACAGCTTGCGCCGGCCCAGCACCTCGGGATCGACGCCGAGGTCGGGGAGCAGGGGGGTCGTGACGTCGGGACCCAGCCGGAGGAACTCGAAGGAGGCGCCCCGGGCGAACGGGGTGCGGGCCGTCAGCGCCCGGGAGGTCACCTCGACGGCGAAGGCGGCCCGCAGGACGTCCGCGGCCCCCGCCCCGTCCCGGGTCCCGGCGTGGACCGTCGCGATCCGCTGCAGCAGGTCCCCGAGGACGTCGGGGATCCGCAGCCGGGTGAACGCCTCGTTGACGTGGCCGACCACGACGGCGTCGGACGCGGCGGCGACCTCGGCCGGCAGGTCCGCGAGGTGGCGTTCCAGGGCGTCGTTGACCGCCTCGACGTCCCCGAGCAACGCCGACACCGCAACGGCCGCGGCCTCGACCGGCTCGCCGCGTTCGAGGCGGTGCCGCAGGTCGCGGGCCAGCAGCCGGGCACACCGTTCCGCGGTCGCCGGCCCCCAGCCCCACGGGACGGCGACGAGGTCGGCCGGTCCCGCCCCGACCGTCCACGCCGGGGCGGGGCCTTCCGCCGGCCCGGTGGAGGGGGCCGGGCCGTTCAGCCGGTGTGGACGGGTGCGTTCCCCCGCGGCCGCCAGCGACCTGGCCTCGTCGATCCCCCCGAGGCGTCGACCGTCGCGGTAGAGGGGCAGCAGGCTCTCCGCGGCGGCGACGATCTGCGCCGCACCCGGTCCGTCCTGCCGCCCGGGGTCCAGCACGGCCTCGAGGAGGGCCTGCACCTGCGCCCCCGCGTCCGCGACGTCGACGAGCGCCTGCAGGTCCTCGACGTCGGAGCGGAGGTCGGCCTCCCGGGGCAACCCGAGCGCGGCCGCGACGACGTGGACCCAGTCCGGGTCCTGCTCGGGTGGCGGCTCGCTGACGGGTCGACCGGCGGAGGGGACGACGTAGACCAGCAACCGGCGCAGGCTCGCGTCGGGCGGGGTGCGGGTGATGCTGTCCAGCACGGGGCCGAACGGGGCGTTGTCGAGGACACCTCCGTCCATCAGCAGCGCGGCACCGCCCCCCGTCGCCGGTCGGATCCGCACCGGCGGGGCGGTCATCGCGCCGACCTCCGCGACGGGGACGAACGCGGCCGGGAACGAGGCCGACGCCCGGACGGCGCGGGTGAGTTCCACCGGGTGGTCGTCGAACTCGTCCAGCACCGCCCGCCGGAACCCCTCCCCGGGGTCGTAGACGACGTGGTCGGGGTCGTGCCGGAACCGGTAGAGCCTGCGGTGGTCGGGGACGGCGAACTCCTGACCGAAACCGTCGGCGTAGGAGCCGGCCGCGGGTCCGAGCGCGGTCCCGGTGGTGAACAGCGTCACCGCGCGCCGCAGCGCGGAGCCCTCTGGTCGGGGTGCGCGGCGATCCCCCGGGCTCGCACCGTCACGCTGGGCCGCGAGGTCGCGCAGGGTGCGTCCGATCATCTGCTCGAAGTAGTCGCCGCTGAACAGCGACCGCCAGGTCTCGGGGTGCTGCGCTCGCAGCAGCGTCGCGGTGTCGAGGGCGGCGCCGTGTTCCCAGAGGTGGCGCAGGTAGGGGTGCTCACGGTCGGGGTCGGCCCAGTCGGTCGCCCCGTCGCTCGCGATCGCCCGGGCCAGGAACGCCGCGTTCAACCCCCCGGCGCTGGAACCGGCGAGGACGTCGACCACGACGCGCGCACCCTGCAGGGCCTCCCGCCAGCGCCGCCAGACCTCGCGGTCGTGGTCGGGCACGTCCTGCGCCGAGCAGTCCGGGTCACCAGCGCGGCGCAGGAGGTCGAGTTCGTGGGTCACCCCGCCCATCCAGACGGCGAGGCTGACCCCGCCGTTCATCACCAGCGCGATGCGCAACTCCCGACCCGTCGTGGTCACCGTCGGATCCTGGCACCGCCCGCAGGGGCTGACAACGCACTACGGTGCGAGCCGTGCTGCCGAGCGGGGTGTCCATGCTGTGGGAGTCGTGCGACCCGGAACCCGCTCTGCGCGAACGGTTCGGGTTCGACGGTTTGGACGCGGCGGCGGAGTGGGTGACGGCCGCCCTCGCGGGGACCTGGGACGTCACGGTCCGCGAGTGCCCGCGGTTGGCCATCAGCGACCAGAACGTCATCGCCTGGGCCGCCTCGGACCGGGGAGACCTGGTCGTGAAGTGGTCCCGGGACACCGCGCGCTTCGCCCGGTTGGACACCTCGACATCGATGCTGCGCACCCTGGACCGCCGCGGGGTCCCGGTCGCGGCGCCGTTGGCGACCCGGGACGGACGTGAGCGGGTCGTGCTGGCGGGGCCGCTCGGCGACCTCTCCGTCACCGTCCTCCCGGAACTGCACGGCGACTGGCTGGACGTGGGCGACCTCGCCGCCGTGCACTCGGCCGGGGCGTGGCTGGCGAAGCTGCACGCGGCGTTCCCAGCTGCCCCCGGCGGGTCCACGAGCCCGCTGCGCCCGCGCCTGGAGACGTGGCTGGAGACCTCGGACCGCGGCCTCGTCCCGACTGCGTCGGCGCGCCTGTCCGCGCTCCTGACCCGGGTTCCGCCGCTGGAGGACGCACCGCAGTTCGTCCACAACGACTTCCGGGCCGCGAACCTGCTGACGCGGGACTCCGAGGTCGTGGGCGTGCTCGACTTCGACGAGGTCGCCGTGGACCACCGGGTCGGCGACCTCGCCAAGGCCTGCGTCTACCTCGGGACCCGCTTCACCGACTGGCGTCCCACGCCCCCCACGGTGCGGACGGCGTTGCGCGAGGGCTACGAGTCGGTGCGCCCCCTGAGCCCCGGGGAGGCGCACTGGCTCGAGGTCCTCGTGCTCTGGCAAGCGCTGATGGCCGTCCCCGGTCCCGAGGACCCGGGCGGCTGGGCGGCGGCGGTGTGAGTGTGAGGTGTGCTCAGAGGACGGAGCGGTAGACCTCCAGGGTCCGGGCCGCGATGGCGTCCCAGGAGAAGTGCTCCACCGCACGGGCCCGGCCGGCGGCCCCGCGGGCACGGGCCCGGTCGGGGTCGGAGACGGCGTCGGTGAGGGTCGCGGCGAGGTCGGCGACGAACTTCTCGGGATCGACGGGGGCGCCGGTGCCGTCGGTGACCTGCTCGATGGGGACCAGCCAGCCGGTCACGCCGTCGTCGACGACCTCGGGGATGCCGCCGGTGGCGGTGCCGACGACGGCTGCGCCGCACGCCATCGCCTCGAGGTTGACGATGCCCAGCGGCTCGTAGACGGAGGGGCAGACGAACACCGTCGCCTGCGAGAGGTGCTCGAGGAGTTCGGGACGGCTCAGGTGGCGGTCGAGCCAGACGACGCCCTCGCGGGTCTTCTGCAGTTCGGCGACGAGCCCGGCCACCTCGGCGGCGATCTCGGGGGTGTCGGGGGCCCCGGCGCACAGGACGAGCTGAACCTCCGGCGGGAGCTGGGCGCAGGCCCGCAGCAGGTGCGGCAGCCCCTTCTGACGGGTGATGCGGCCGACGAAGACCACGCTGGGGCGGTCGGGGTCGACCCCGTTGGCCCGCACCAGGTCACGGCCCGGCACCGGGACCCACTCGGAGGCGTCGATGCCGTTGTGGACGACGTGGACGCGGGCGGGGTCCAGGGCCGGGTAGCTGCGCAGGATGTCGGCGCGCATGCCGGCGCTGACGGCGATGACGGCCGCGGCGGCCTCGAAGGCGGTCTTCTCGGCCCAGCTGGACACGCGGTAACCGCCGCCCAGCTGCTCGGCCTTCCACGGCCGCAACGGTTCCAGGCTGTGGGCGGAGACGACGTGCGGGACGCCGTGCAGCAGGGAGGCCAGGTGTCCGGCCATGTTGGCGTACCAGGTGTGGGAGTGCACGACGTCGGCGCCGGCGACGTCCTGGGCCATCGCGAGGTCGACGCCGAGGGTCCGCAGGGCCGCGTTGGCCCCCTCCAGCGTCGTCGGTTCGGGGTAGGCGGTCGCGCCGGGCTCGGTGCGGGGCGCGCCGAAGCAGCGGACGGCCACCTCGGGTCCGCCGGGCACGGAACGCAGTGCTTTCACCAGTTCCTCGACGTGAACTCCCGCTCCGCCGTAGATCTCCGGCGGGTACTCCTTCGTCAGCAGGTCGACACGCATCGAACTTCCTTCCCGTACATGGTGGGCACGCCACCGTAGCGGGGCCTATGGTGCCCCTCGTGGCCACACCGAACGTCCTCGCGATCGTCCTCGCCGGCGGGGAGGGGAAGCGGCTCATGCCGCTCACCGCCGACCGGGCCAAACCCGCCGTTCCGTTCGGGGGGACGTACCGGCTCATCGACTTCGCCCTCTCCAACCTGGTGAACGCCGGGTACCGCAAGATCGTCGTCCTGACGCAGTACAAGTCCCACTCCCTGGACCGCCACATCTCCCAGGGCTGGCGGATGTCGAACCTCTTCGGGTCCTACATCGCCTCGGTGCCCGCACAGCAGCGGGTCGGGCAGCGCTGGTACCTGGGTTCGGCCGACGCGATCTACCAGTCGCTGAACCTGGTCTCGGACGAGCGGCCCGACTACGTGGTCGTGGTCGGGGCCGACCACGTCTACCGGATGGACTTCTCGCAGATGGTCGAGGCGCACATCGCCTCCGGTTCGCCGTGCAGCGTCGCGGCGATCCGCCAGCCCATCTCCCTCGCCGACCAGTTCGGGGTCATCCAGACCGAACCGGGTTCGAACAAGATCGCCGATTTCCTGGAGAAGCCGAAGGACCCGCAGGGTCTGGAGGACTCCCCGCACGAGGTCCTGGCCTCGATGGGCAACTACGTCTTCACGGCCGACGCGCTCGTGGACGCGGTGACCCGCGACTCCGAGGACGAGGACTCCAAGCACGACATGGGCGGCGATATCGTCCCCGACTTCGTCTCGCGCGGGCAGGCCTCGGTCTACGACTTCAAGGACAACGAGGTCCCCGGGGCCACCGACCGCGACCGCGCCTACTGGCGCGACGTGGGAACGATGGACTCCTACTTCGAGGCCCAGATGGACCTCATCTCGGTGCTGCCGGTGTTCAACCTCTACAACTACGAGTGGCCCATCATCACCGCGCAGGACTACTACCCGCCGGCGAAGTTCGTCCACGGCTGGCAGGGCACCTACGGCCACGCGGTGAACTCCATCATCTCCCAGGGCACCGTCGTCTCCGGTGCGCTGGTGGAGAAGTCGGTGGTCTCGCCCAACGTGCGCCTCGACTCCTGGGCCCACGTCAGCGAGTCCGTCCTCATGGACGGGGTGCAGGTCGGGCGCCACGCCGTCGTGCAGCGGGCCATCGTCGACAAGTTCGTCACCATCCCCGAGGACGCGCGGATCGGCGTCGACCCCGACGAGGACCGCGCCCGGGGTTTCCACGTGACCGACTCGGGCATCACGGTCGTCGGCAAGGGCCAGACGATCCCGACCTGAACCCGGACCTGGTGGCAGCGCCGGGCGGGACCTAGGGTCAGCACATGACCGCAGATCCGCGCCCGGTGCGCATCGGCATCCAGATCCAGCCCCAGCACGCGCAGTACCCCGCGATCCGCGCCGCCGCGGCGCGGGCGGAGGAGATGGGCGCCGACATCGCCTTCAACTGGGACCACTTCTACCCGCTCTACGGCGAGCCCGAGGGCCTGCACTTCGAGGCCTGGACGATGCTGGCCGCGTGGGCGGAGGCGACGTCGCGCATCGAGATCGGTGCGCTGGTGTCCTGCAACTCCTACCGCAACCCCGAACTGCTCGCCGACATGGCCCGCACCGTCGACCACGTCTCCGCCCACGACACGGGATCGGGCCGCCTGATCCTGGGCATCGGGTCCGGGTGGTTCGAGAAGGACTACGACGAGTACGGCTACGAGTTCGGCACCGCCGGCGGGCGGCTGAACAAGCTCCGTGACGACATGCCGCGCATCGAGAGCCGGCTGGCGAAGCTGAACCCGGCGCCCACCCGCAAGGTTCCCGTCCTCATCGGCGGCGGCGGGGAGCAGAAGACGCTGCGCATCGTCGCGAAGCACGCGGACATCTGGCACTCCTTCGGCGACGTCGAGACGTTCACCCGCAAGAGCGGGATCCTCGACGAACGCTGCGCCGAGATCGGCCGGGACCCCCTGGAGATCGAGCGCTCCGTCGGGGTCGAGCCCAAGGACGGGGTCGAGGCGGCGGAGGCGCTGCACGCCGCCGGCGGCCGGCTGTTCACCTTCGGTACCGGTGGACCCGACTACGACATGGGTTTCCTCGCCGAGCTCATCGCCTGGCGCGACAGCAAGAACGCCTGACCGTCACCGCAGGGCACGCCCGGTAGGGTTCCGGGCGTGCCTGACACCCCCTCCCCGACCACGGTGCTGGTGACCGTCACCGGACCCGACCGGCCTGGGGTGACGTCGGCGCTGTTCGCCGCCCTCGCCGGGACGGCGGCCCACGTGCTGGACGTGGAGCAGGTCGTCGTCGGCGGGATCCTGACGTTGTCGGCGCTGGTCACCGACCCGGTTCCCGGGGCGGTGGCCCTCGCCGTCTCCCCCGGAACCGTCGCCGGCCTGCAGGGGCTCGAGGTGACCTGCGCCGCACCGGAAGAGGTGCTCGTCACGGCCCGGCCGCGACGGTTGCACGTGACGCTGCTGGGAGCGCCGTTGATGCCGGCCGCGATCGCGCGCATCACCACGGTGCTGGCCGAGGCCGGCGCCAACGTCGACCGGATCCGGCGGATGTCGGTCCACCCGGTGACCAGCGTGGAACTCGACGTCTCCACCCACGGCGGTCCCGAGGAACTCCTCGCCCTGCGCCGCACGCTCTCCGTCGAGGCCGGCCGGCACGGACTCGACGCGGCCGTCTCCCCCGCCGGCCTGGCCCGGATGGGTCGACGCCTCGTCGTCATGGACGTCGACTCGACCCTCATCCAGCAGGAGGTCATCGAACTCCTCGCCGCGCACGCCGGACGCGAGGCCGAGGTGGCGGCCGTCACCGAACGCGCCATGCGCGGGGAGATCGACTTCGCCGCCTCGTTGCGCGAACGCGTGGCCTGTCTGGAGGGTCTCGACGTCTCGGTCATCGACGCCGTCCGGGCGGCCGTCGTCCTCACCCCGGGGGCGCGGACCCTGTGCCGGACGCTGCACCGGCTGGGTTTCACCCTGGCCCTGGTGTCCGGGGGGTTCCTGGAGGTCGTCGGCCCCCTCGCCGCGGAACTCGGGATCGCCCACGTGCGGGCGAACCGGCTGCAGGTGGTGCACGGCACGCTCACCGGGCGGGTCACGGGACCCGTCGTCGACCGCGCGGCGAAGGCCGTGGCCCTGCGCGACTTCGCCGCCGCGGAGGGACTCCCGCTGCACCGCACCGTCGCCGTCGGCGACGGCGCGAACGACCTCGACATGCTCGCCGCGGCCGGGCTGGGGATCGCCTTCAACGCCAAACCCGTCGTGCGCGAACAGGCCGACGCGGCCCTCAACGTCCCCTACCTCGACGCCGTCCTGCCGCTGCTGGGCATCACGCGCGACGACGTCGAGGAGGCCGACCTGCTCGACCAGGCCGGACGGAGCGGTCCCGGGGACGCGGCGCTCAGCCGCGGTTGAGCGCCCAGGTGGAGAGCCCGGCCAGCCCGAGGATGACCACGATCATCACGACGCCGTAGAGGGCCAGGCGCCGGCCCCCGGAGGGTTTCGGGTCCGCCACCTCAGTGCCCCATCCCGAGGCCGCCGTCGACGGGCAGCACGGCCCCGTTGACGTAGCCGGCGTCGGCGAGGAACAACGCGGCCTGCGCGATCTCGGCGACGTCACCGAAGCGCCCCGCCGGGATGCTGCCCTTGTACTGGGTGGCGGTCGCCTCGGGCAGGGCACGGGTCATGTCGGTGTCGATGAACCCGGGGGCGATGACGTTGGCGGTGATGCCGCGGCTGCCCAGCTCGCGGGCGATGGAGCGGGCCAGGCCGATGAGACCGGACTTGGACGCCGCGTAGTTGGTCTGGCCCGGGGAGCCGTAGAGCCCCACGACGCTGGACATGAAGATGAGGCGCCCCTTCTTGGCCCGCACCATCCCGCGCACCGCACGGCGCGCCACCCGCCAGGCCCCCGCGAGGTTGGCGTCGAGGACGGAGTCGAACTCCTCGTCGCTCATGCGCATCAGGAGCTGGTCGCGGGTGGTGCCGGCGTTGGCCACCAGGACCTCGACGGCGCCCTGCTCGGCCTCCACGGCGGCGAAGGCCGCGTCGAGGGAGGCGGGATCGGTCACGTCGGCGCGGACCCCGAACAACCCTGCGGGCGGCTCCCCGGAGCGGTAGGTGATCGCCACCCGGTCCCCGGCGGCCGCGAAGGCCCGGGCGACGGCGAGGCCGATCCCCCGGTTCCCGCCGGTCACGAGGACGCTGCGGGGAGTTCGTTCGCCGGTGGGGGCAGTGAGCTGCGACACGATGGGCGAAAATAACGCATCCGGCTGTGAACTGGACGGGTGGGGGTCGTCGGGCAGGCATAGCGTGAACGTGTGCAGGAGCAGGAACCGAGCTACCAGATCACCGCCGCCCCGACGTCCCAGACCGACGACATGGGGGTGCGGTACCGCAAGTACGTCATCTCGATGATCATCCGCACGGTCTGCTTCCTGTGCTTCGCGTTCATCGACCACCCCATCCGCTGGGTCTTCGTCGGTGGTGCGCTCGTGCTGCCCTACATCGCCGTGGTGCTCGCGAACGCCGGCCGGGAGTCCCGTGGGCCCGCCCCGGACTCCTTCGACATCACCGCGCCGGCCCCGCGGCCCCCGGAGCAGCTGCCGGCGATCGAGGCCACGATCACGTCCGTGCGCTCCCCGCGGGACGACGCCCGCTGAACCGCTCGGCCCGGACACGCGACATCCGGCGTTCACACAGGGTTGGACGGGACGTCGCTCGGTGCGAGACTGCTGACGTGGAACCTGGTGCACAGCCCGGTACGACTCATGGCGATGCCTCGCCGCGCTACTCCCCCCCGACCGTGGTCTCGATGCACGAGCCACCCTCGGACCCCGTCTGCAGCGCTCGGGGGTGCACCCACCACGCCGACTTCGGCCTGCTGTGGAACAACCCGAGCCTGCACACCCCCGAACGCCGCAAGACGTGGCTGGCCTGTGCCGAGCACCGTGACCACCTGTCGGAGTTCCTCGGGGCGAGGGGCTTCCTGCGCGAGGTTCTCGAAGTGGCACAGTTGCGGGCGTGAGCGTTCTGCGACTGCTGCGGGAACCACGGTGGCTGCGTGGACTGGCGGTCGCCGTCCTGATCGCGTTCGTCTGCCTCCTCCTGGGTCGCTGGCAGTGGCACCGCCGTGAAGAGCGCCTGGCCGCGAACGCCCCCCTGGTCCAGAACTACGACGCGCGACCCGTCGACGTCACCCGAGTGCTGCCCGCGGGCTCCGAACTGGCGAAGGCCGACGTGTGGACGCCGGTGCGGGTCACCGGTACCTACGACGTGGCCGACACCCTGCTGGTGCGCAACCGGCCGCGCGACGACACCGCCGGCTACGAGGTGCTCGTACCGCTGGTGCTCGGCGACGGCACCGCCCTGGTCGTGGACCGCGGGTGGCTGGCGGCCGGTGACGACACCGACCGCCCGGACACGCTGCCCGCCCCGGCGCAGGGCGAGGTCACCGTCGTGGCGCGCCTGCGTCAGTGGGAGGAGGCCAAGCGCGGGACCGTCCCGCCCGGCCAGGTCGGCTCCATCGGACGTGCGCAGGTGGCGGCGGCCGTGCCGGGGCTGAGACTGCTCGACGGGTACGCCGTGCTCGCCACCGAGGACCCGTCCGCGGCCACCGCCCCCGCTCCGGCGCTGCGGCCCGACGTCGACGAGGGGCCGCACCTGGCCTACACGGTGCAGTGGTTCGGGTTCGCCCTGACGGCGCTGGTCGTCTGGGTCGTCGCGGGCCGGCGGGAGCTGGACCTGCGGGCCGGCGAGACCGGTGAGTCCGAGGAGGCCGGGGAGACCACGGAGGGTGAGCGGATCGAGGAGACCGTCGAGGCGGTCGAGGCGGCTCCCGCGCCACGCCGGGGGGCCCGGCGCACGGTGCGGTCCGGGGTGGACGAGCAGGCGGAGGACGCCGAACTGGACGCCGCTGACCAGCGGTTCTAGAAGATCCCGGGTGTCCGCGGACCCCACCGAGGTTCGCCCGTTCGGGGGCAAACGATCATGCTGTGTGTACCAACGGCCACTCTGCGCAACAATGGACCCATGGACCTGGGCCTGAGTGACCGCGTGTACATCGTCTCCGGTGCGTCCACCGGGCTCGGGCTCTCCTGCGCCAGGGTGCTCGCCGACGAAGGTGCACTCCTCGTGCTGCACGCGGGAGACGAGGACGAACTGCGCACGGTGATGCCCAGCATCGGCGAACCGTCCCGTCTGCTGCCCGTCCCGGGCGACATCTCCGACCCCGGCACCGAGACCCGTCTCGTCGCCGCGGCCCACGCCCGGTTCGGGCGCCTGGACGGCGCGATCATCTCCTGCGGGGCTCCACCCACCTCCACCGTCCTGGAGGCCTCCGACGGGGCGTGGCGCGAGGCGTTCGAGTCGAGCCTGCTCGGCCCGCTGCGCCTGGCCCGTTCGGTCGGCAAGGCCGCGACCGGGGAGGGTGCCTCGATGGTGCTGCTGCTCTCCAGCACCGTCCGCACGCCCGTCATGGACGCCGGCGTCGCGAACGGGCTGCGTCCGGGCCTGGCGATGGCCGCGAAGGCCCTGGCCGACGAACTCGGCCCGCGCGGGGTGCGGATCAACAACCTGCTCGCCGGGCACGTCGACGCCAGTTCGCCGTTGGAGTTCGAGGACTCCGCCGAACTGGCCCCCGACGTGCTGGAGGACATCCCGCTGCGCCGGGCCGGACTCCCCGACGAGTTCGCGCGCGCGGCGGTGTTCCTGCTCTCCCCCGCGGCGTCCTACATCACGGGGGCGTCGCTCACCGTGGACGGAGGAACCGACCGCTCGCTGTGAACGGCCGGCCCCCGCTCGGCAGCGGCCTCTCAGCCCTGCCGGGCCTTGCCGCGGGTCGCCCCGCCACGACTGCGCAGGGTCACCTCGTTCTCGCTGAGCAACCGGTGCACGAAACCGTAGGAACGACCTGTCTCCTCGGCGAGTGCGCGGATGCTCTTCCCTTCGGCGTAACCCTTCGACAGCTCGCCGGCGAGCTGCTCCCGTTCGGAACCGCTCAACCGGGTTCCCCGCTTGATCGTTTCGGTCATCCCGACCTCTCCTCAACGTCGTCGCAGACCCCAGGACCCCCTCCATGGTCACCACCACCGGCGGTTCCGGCCACTCGAACGGGGAGATCACTGCTCCGTACGTGATCTTCGGACTCCCGCTCCGACCTGCACAAACGTTTCATCCTGGGAGGGTCGACCCGCCAGACCGGCGTAGTGACGCGGACGGGGAGGTGCGCGACCTTGGAAACCCGGCTGATCGTGGTCCGGGGGAACTCCGGCAGCGGGGGGGTCGACGCTGGCCGCCGCGCTCCGGGCGGCGCGTCCCCGCGGCGTCGCGGTCCTGGGTCAGGACGTCCTGCGGCGTCAGGTGCTGCACGTCGAGGACCGGCCGGGCGCGTTGTCCGTCGGGCTCCTCGACCTCACGGCACGCTCCGCCCGGGACCACGGACTCCACGTGGTCGTCGAGGGGATCCTCCAGGAGGAGATCCACGGCAACGGCGCGGCCTAGTACACCTGGTCGCCGAGCACGTCGGGACGAGTCGCTGCTACCGCTACGAGGTCCCCTTCGAGGAGACGCTGCGCCGGCACGCGACGAAGGGGGACGTGGCGCACGAGTTCGGAGAGGCCGAGATGAGTTCCTGGTGGCGGGACCGGGACCCGCGCACGGGAGTCGACGAGCGCACCCTCGACGCGGCGTTCACGGCGCAACAGGCCCTGGCCACGGTCCTCCCCGACTGCGGCTGGGGCTGACGGCCCCCGTGGGGAGGGACGTGATCGAGACGGTGCAGCTGCGCGACGACGCCCGGTCGAGGACGGCGTCGCGCACCCGTCCGGGCGCCCGGCCCGTGGTGATCGTGCCCGGCGGCCCGGGACGCTGGGACCACCTGGCACCGGTCGCCGAGCTGGTCGGGATCCCGGGCTGCTGCCCCGCGTGGGACCGCGCCTCCTGGAAGGCGCCGGCCACCACCCGTGGGTGGAGCGCACCGAGGAGTTCACCGCCGTGGTGCGGGACTTCCTCGAGCCACCTCGACCTCAGGCCAGCGAGACGAGCTCCTGGTAGCCCGCGTTCCACAGGTCCTCCACCCCGTCGGGCAGCAGCACCACCCGCTCGGGGCCGAGCGCCTCGACGGCGCCCTCGTCGTGGGTGACGAGCACGACGGCACCCTCGTAGTGCTTGAGCGCGTCGAGGATCTCGGCGCGCGAGGCGGGGTCGAGGTTGTTCGTCGGCTCGTCCAGCAGCAGCACGTTGGCGCTGGAGACGACGAGGGTGGCCAGGGCCAGGCGGGTCTTCTCCCCGCCGGAGAGCACGCCCGCCGGCTTGTCGACGTCGTCTCCGGAGAAGAGGAACGAGCCGAGGACGGTGCGGACCCGGGTGTCGTCGAGGTCCGGGGAGGCGGAGCGCATGTTCTCCAGCACGGAGCGGTTGACGTCGAGCGTCTCGTGCTCCTGGGCGTAGTACCCGATCTTGACGCCGTGGCCGCCGATGATCTCACCGGTGTCGGGCTGCTCGACCCCACCGAGCATCCGCAGCAGCGTGGTCTTCCCGGCACCGTTGAGCCCCAGGATGACGACGCGCGAGCCGCGGTCGATGGCCAGGTCGACGCCCATGAAGATCTCCAGCGAGCCGTAGGACTTCGACAGCCCTTCCGCCATCAGCGGGGTCTTGCCGCAGGGGGCGGGCTTGGGGAAGCGCAGCTTGGCGACCTTGTCCTGGACACGGACCTCCTCGAGGCTGCCCAGCAGCCGCTCGGCGCGCTTGGCCATGTTCTGCGCCGCCACCGCCTTGGTCGCCTTGGCCCCCATCTTGGCGGCCTGCAGCAGCAGCGTCCCGGCCTTCTTCTCGGCGTTGGCGCGTTCGCGGATGCGGCGCTTCTCGTCGGTCTCGCGCTGCTTGAGGTAGTTCTTCCAGCCGACGTTGTAGAGGTCGATGGTGGCGCGGTTGGCGTCGAGGTGGAACACCCGGTTGACGACGACCTCGAGCAGTTCGACGTCGTGGCTGATGACGATGAGCCCACCGGCGTAGTTCTTGAGGTGGTCGCGCAGCCAGGCGATGGAGTCGGCGTCGAGGTGGTTGGTCGGCTCGTCCAGCAGCAGCGTCTCGCTGGCGGAGAACAGGATGCGGGCGAGCTCGACGCGGCGGCGCTGACCCCCGGAGAGCGTCTTCAGCTGCTGCTCGAGGATGCGCTCGGGCAGGTTGAGGTTCGCGCAGATCCGGGCGGCCTCGCTCTCGGCGGTGTAGCCGCCGAGGGCCACGAAGCGGGCGTCGAGCTTGGTGTAGCGGTCCATGGCCTTGTCGCGGACCTTGTCGTCCTCGCTGGCCATGTCGACCTCGGCCTTGCGCAGCTTGGCGATGACGTCGTCGAGGCCGCGGGCGGCCAGGATGCGGTCGCGGGCCAGCATCTCGGGGTCGCCGGCGCGCGGGTCCTGGGGCAGGTACCCGATCTCCCCGGAGCGGGTCACGGTGCCCGAGGCGGGCTGCCCCTCCCCGGCGAGGACCTTGGTCAGGGTCGTCTTCCCGGCGCCGTTGCGGCCCACCAGTCCGATGCGGTCGCCGGCGGCGACACGGAAGTTCACGCCCTCCATGAGGAGACGGGCCCCTGCACGCAGTTCGATGTCGGACGCGACGATCACGAGGGCAGCTCTCAAGGGTTTCGAACGACGGGGGTCGACGACGATTCTACGGCCCTCGGTACCGGTGCACCGTCCGCTAGGTTTCGGCCCGTGACCTCGCCCACCCGCCGGCGCCCGGCGACCGCCCCCGACGCCGGTCTGCGCCGTCCCGCCGAACCCTCCCGGGACCTGGCCCTCGTCGCCGTCTTCGCCGCCCTGGTGTGCGCGCTGGCCCTCACCCCGGGCATCCCGATCGGGCTGCTGGCCATCCCGATCACGCTGCAGACGTTGGGGATCGTGCTCTGCGGCGCCCTGCTCGGCCCGTGGCGCGGGGCGGCGGCTGCGGCGCTGTACCTCGTGGTCGGAGCGGCCGGTGTCCCGGTCTTCGCCAACGGGGGCGCCGGGCTCGGCGTGTTCGCGGGCGCGAGCGCCGGGTTCCTGCTCTCCTACCCCTTCGCCGCCTTCGTCACCGGGCTGATCACCCGCGCGGGGGTGCGTCGCGGGCGCGCCGTCCTCGGGCTGGTCGCCGGGACGGTGGTGGGCGGGCTCGTCGTCGTCTACGCCTTCGGCATCCCCGGGATGGCCTGGGGCGGCGGCCTGACCTGGGCGAAGGCCGCTGCGCTCTGCCTCGGTTACGTGCCCGCCGACCTCGTCAAGGTCGTCCTCGCCGTGCTCGTCGCCGCCCCGGTGCACCGCGCCTTCCCCCGCCTGAGCGCCCGCTGAGGTCGCACGTCCCGTGATCCGCCTGGCGGGGGTGCGTGTGGAGGCCGGTGAACGGACCGTGCTGCACCACCTCGACCTCGAGATCGATCCGGCGAGCAGCCCGATGACGGCGCTGATCGGGCCCAACGGTTCCGGGAAGTCCACGCTGCTGCGGTTGCTGGACGGTCTCGTCCTGGCCAACACCGGTCGGATCACCGTCGACGGGCTCGATCCCGAACGCGAGCTGAAGGCGCTGCGGCGGCGGGTCGGTTTCGTCTTCACCGACCCCGACGCGCAGCTCGTCATGCCGACGGCGGTCGAGGACGTGGCCCTGTCGTTGCGCCGCACGGAGGTCCCCCGCCGTCACCACGACGTCCGGGCCCGGGAGCTGCTGGCCGCCGCGGGGCTGGGCGCCCTGGCCGACCGGTCGGTGCGGGAGGCCTCCAGCGGGCAGCGGCAGCTGCTGGCGTTGACCTCCGTGCTGGCGACGGGTCCGCGGGTGCTGCTCTGCGACGAGCCGACGACCCTGCTGGACCTGCGCACCGCCCGTCGCGTCGGCGACGTCCTGCGGGACCCGCCGGCCCCCGTCGCCCAGGTCGTCGTCGCCACCCACGACCTGGACCTCGCCGGGCGCGCCGACCGGGTGCTGTGGATCGAGGACGGCCGGGTGCGGGGCGACGGGGGTCCCGCCGAGGTCGTCGCCGCCTACCGCCGGGCCGCCGGGTGAGGCGCGGCCTGCTCGGGGCGCCGCCGCTGCTGGGGGTGGTGGAACCGGGTGACTCCTGGCTGCACCGGACCGCTCCGGGGGTCAAGCTGGCCGTCCTGCTCGTCCTGGGCACGGTGGTCGGGGTGGTGCGGCTGGTGGCCCCGGACGTGGTCGCCGCCGCGGTCCCGGTCGGTCTCGGCGTGCTGGTCGTCGTCCTCGCCCGCGGTGGCGGGCTGCGGGTGCGGCTGCTGCTCGTGCCGGTGCGCCGGGTGTGGGTGCTGCTCATCGCGCTGGCGCTGGTGCAGCTGTGGAGCGCGGGGCCGCTGCGCGCGGTCGCCACCGTCGCGGGTCTGCTCGCGTGCCTGTGGGCGGCGACGGTCGTGACCGCCACGACGCCCGTCCCGGCGGTGCTGGACACCGTCGTGCGGGCCGCCACGCCGCTGCGCCGCTTCGGGGTGGACCCCGACCGGCTGGCGCTCGGGCTGACCCTGACGATCACCAGCATCCCCGTCGTCGGTCGCCTGCTCGCGGAGTCGCGCGAGGCCGCGGCCGCCCGCGGACTCGGTGGCGACCCGCGGGCGCTGCTCGTGCCGACGCTGGTCCGCACGGTCGCGCACGCGGAGGCGCTGGGTGAGGCGCTGGCCGCCCGGGGACTCGACTGACCCCACGAGGGACGGTCACCGCTGGGCCGACCGGGTGGTCGCGGTGTTGTGGGGCTCAGGACCGAGGGTGACGACTGCCGACAGGTGGTGGAGAGCCTGCGGACTCCTCCGGCGGGACCCATGAGCGGAGAGTTGTGCCATGTCGCGTCTGCGGGACCTGAGGGTCGCCTCGAAGCTGTTCGCCGGCTTCACCGTCGTGGTGGTCCTGATCGTCACCGTCGGGGCCGTCGGGTTCCTCGGCCTGCGCTCGGCCCAGCACCGGCTCGAGGACATGTACTCCAACAGCGTGGTCTCGGTCAGCACCCTGCAGCAGGTCCAGACCGACTTCGTGCAGAGCCTGAAGAGCCTCGACGACCTCGTCATCGCCTCCGACGACACGCACACCACGGCGGCGGCCGGCGACCTGCGGGCCGCCGACGCCGCCCTGGACGCGGACTGGAAGGCCTACCTGGCCACCGACCCGGTGCAGACCCCGGCGCAGCTCGACGCCTTCGAGACGGCCCTCGCCCAGTACCTCACGGCGCGCAAGGACCTGGAGGGGATCGCCCAGTCGTTCGACTCCAGCGCCTTCAGCGGTCGGTTCGACGCGACGGTGAAGCCCCTGGAGGCCTCCCTGGAGCAGCAGCTGCGGGAGATGGACGACCGCGAGCTCGCCGCAGCGCAGGCCTCCCGGCAAGCCGGGGCCACGGCCTACGCCCGCGCCGCCGTCCTCATGGTCGCGACCATCGCCGTCGCCGTCGTGGCCTCGCTGGTCATGGCCACCGTGATCGCCCGCAGCATCGCCCGTCCCCTGCACCGGGTGGTGGCGGTCGTGCGGGGCCTCGCCGAGGGGCACCTCGACGAGCGCGTCGGCCTCACCAGCAAGGACGAGATCGGCGTCATGGCTCAGGCCCTCGACGCCTCCACCGAGCGTCTCGGCTCGGTCATGGCCCAGATCGTCGCGAACTCCTCCACGTTGGCCGCCTCCGCCGAGGAACTCACCACCGTCGCCACCCAGATGTCCGCCGGCGCCGAGGAGAGCTCGCACCAGAGCCAGGTCGTCTCCGCGGCCACCGAGCAGATCTCCGCGAACATCGGGACCGTCGCCGCCGCCGGCGAGGAGATGACCGCCGCGATCCGCGAGATCTCGGCCTCCACCGCCGACGCCAGCCAGGTCGCCGGCACCGCCGTCGTCGCCGCCCAGGCCGCGGACGAGACCCTCACCCGCCTCGCGGTCTCCAGCCGCGAGATCGGCGAGGTCGTCAAGCTCATCACCTCCATCGCCGGGCAGACGAACCTGCTGGCCCTGAACGCCACCATCGAGGCCGCCCGCGCCGGGGAGATGGGCAAGGGCTTCGCCGTGGTCGCCGAGGAGGTCAAGGAACTCGCGCAGCAGACGGCCCGCGCGACCGAGGAGATCGTCGCCAAGGTCGGTTCGACGCAGGCCGACGCGACCGCCGCCGGGGCGGCGATCGCGGAGATCTCCGAGGTCATCGCCCGCATCGACGCGCTGCAGTCGACCATCACGGCGGCCGTCGAGGAGCAGTCCGCCACGACGTCGGAGATGGTCCGCAACGTCACCGAGGTCTCCGCCGGCGCCGGCGAGATCTCCGCCACCATGTCCGGCATCGCCCAGGGCGCCGTGGAGTCCGCCAACTCCGCCGGGCACACCGCGACGACCAGCCAGGACGTCTCCCGGGTCGCGAGCGACCTGCAGAGCCTCGTCTCGACCTTCCGCTTCTGAGACCCCCGGGCCCGCGGGCTCAGCGGGTCCCGCGCTGCGCCCAGGAGGCGCCGAGGCGGTGGACGAGATCGCGGCCCCGTGCGGCACCGGCCCGCGCCGCGGCCGGGCGCAGCGAGAGGTCCATCGCGTTCGCGCCGAAGAGGTGCTCGTGCTCGACGTCGGGGACGACCGTCTCGACGTGGCTCCCGCCCGCCTCGAGCTCCTCGACCTGGGCCGCGAGCTGCATCCCCCAGGCCGGCGGGTGCAGGGTGCTGCCGCCGAGCGGTGAGAGCACGAGGACCCGGTCGTACCCGGCGGCGAGGTCGGCGTTCTCGTTGCGGCGGTAGCCGCCGTCGAGGTAGCGGTCCTCCCCGATCCGGTACGGGAGACGGCTGGAACAACTGGCCGCGACGGCGTCGACGAGGTCCGCCCCGGAGTTCCGGTCGAAGGTGAAACCCTCGCCGGTGCGGGCGTCGAGCGCGGTGAGGAGGAGTCTGCGCTGCGGCCAGTCCGGGCGGGGCAACCGGGCCGCCACGCTGTCGCGCCACTGCACCGACCAGGAGGCGTCGGAGTCCGTCGCCAACGCCGCGGCCCCGAGCCGCCGACGCATGTCGGCCGCGTCCTGCGACCCGGCGATGAGGTCACGGAGGCGCTGCAGGTGGTCGCTCACCGGGCGGCCCGGTCCGCCCCCGGTGCGGGTGGGCGGGGGGACGAGCGCGGCGGCCAGCAGTTCCGTGGGGGTCGCCCCGGCCAGCTGTGCCGCAACCGTGGCCCCGGCCGAGGTGCCGACCGTCAGGTCGGCGTCGCTGACGTCGAGACCCGCCTCGAACAGCCCCGCCACGACGCCGATCAGCCAGGCGTTGCCGGTCGAGCCGCCGCCCCCGAGGACGAGGGCGGTGGACGGGGCGGGGTGGGCGGTCACGAGGGTCAGCGAATCAGACGCACGAGGGGCGCGACACCGGGTTTCCCGGTGCCGCGCCCCTGGGGTGCTGCGTGCCTGCTCAGACGTTGAAGCCGAGCGCCCGCAACTGGTCCTTGCCGTCGTCGGTGATCTTCTCGGGACCCCACGGCGGCATCCACACCCAGTTGATGCGGTGGTCGGCCACCACGTCGACGAGGGCCTGCTGCGTCTGGTCCTCGATGACGTCGGTCAGCGGGCAGGCCGCGCTGGTCAACGTCATGTCGATGGTCGCGACGTTGTCGTCGGAGACCGTCAACCCGTAGATGAGGCCCAGGTCGACGACGTTGATCCCCAGCTCGGGGTCCATGACGTCCTTGAGGGCTTCCTCGATGTCGGCGATGGCCGCCGGCGTCGGCCCGCTGGCCGACGTGGTGGTCGCCGGAGTTTCTGTCTCGCTCACCAGGGCCTCCTCAGGCGTGGGTGAGGAAGCGGTCGTAACCGGATTCCTCGAGGGCGTCGGCCAGTTCCGGACCACCCTGTTCGGCCACCCGGCCGTTGACGAACACGTGCACGAACTGCGGCGTGATGTAGCGCAGGATCCGCGTGTAGTGCGTGATGAGCAGGACGCCCGGGTTCACGGTCGAGAGCGAGCGGTTCACGCCCTCGGAGACGATCTTCAGCGCGTCGACGTCGAGGCCGGAGTCGGTCTCGTCGAGGATCGCGATCTTGGGCTTGAGCAGCTCCATCTGGAGGATCTCGTGGCGCTTCTTCTCGCCGCCGGAGAAGTGCTCGTTGACGTTGCGCTCGGCGAAGGTGGGGTCCATCTTCAGGTCGTCCATCGCCTGCTTGACGTCCTTGACCCACGTGCGCAGCTTGGGCGCCTCGCCGTCGATCGCGGTCTTCGCGGTCCGCAGGAAGTTCGACACGGTGACCCCGGGGACCTCGACGGGGTACTGCATCGCGAGGAACATCCCGGCGCGGGCGCGCTCGTCGACGGTCATCGCGAGGACGTCCTCGCCGTCGAGCGTGACGCTGCCGCCGGTGACGGTGTACTTGGGGTGGCCCGCGATCGAGTAGGCCAGCGTCGACTTTCCGGAACCGTTGGGCCCCATCACGGCGTGGACCTCACCGGAGTTGATGGTGAGGTCGACCCCGCGCAGGATCTCCTTCACGGAGCCGTCGGCTTCGTCGACCGTCACGTGCAGGTCGCGGATCTCCAGGGTGGACATTCAGTTCTCCTCAACGGTTTCTCGCTCGGCGAGCTGGCGTTCGATGGTGGTCATGAGACGCGACGAGACGTCCGGGATCCCGATCTTGTCGACGATGCTCGCGAAGAACCCGCGGACCACCAGTCGACGGGCCTCGTCCTCGGTGATGCCGCGCGACTGCAGGTAGAACAGCTGCTCGTCGTCGAAGCGACCCGTCGCGGACGCGTGGCCGGCGCCGACGATCTGGCCGGTCTCGATCTCGAGGTTCGGCACGGAGTCGGCGCGCGCCCCCTCGGTCAGGACGAGGTTGCGGTTCAGCTCGTAGGTCTCGGTGCCCTCGGCCGCGGCGCGGATGAGGACGTCACCGATCCAGACGGCGTGCGCGCCCTGGCCCTGCAGCGCGCCCTTGTACTCCACGTAGCTCTTGCAGTTGACGGCCTCGTGGTCGACGAACTGGCGGTGCTCGGTGTGCTGACCGGCACCGGCGAAGTAGACGCCGAGCGCGGTGGCGTCGCCGCCGGGGCCCGCGTAGCTGAGGTTCACCGAGATCCGGACGGCCTTGCCGCCCAGCGAGACGCTGATGTGGCGGACGCGGGCGTCGCGACCGGCCCGCACGTCGTGCTGGCCGATGTGGACCGCGTCAGCGTCCCACTCCTGCAGCGACACGACCGTGACCTCGGAGGCGTCGCCCGCGCGGACCTCGACGTTGCCGCGGTGCGCGCCACCGCCCAGGTGCGAGAGCACGACGAGCGCCTTGGCGTGGTGCCCCGTCTCGACCACGACGTGACCGGCGGTGGTGCGACCGGCCTCCCCGCGGATGGTGACGAGGACGGGTTCGTCAAGTTCAACCTCCGCCGGCACCTTCACCAGGTGCGCGACCTCGGTGGAGCTCCAGCCGGCGGCCGCGGCGCGGTCACCCGGCACGAACGCCGTCCCCGCGCCGACCTCGGCGAGGGTGCCGGTGCGGTGCTCGACGACGGCGGGGCCGGAGACCTCGACGCTCGCGGCGTTCCCGGCGACCGCGTCCGCGGCCTCGAAGAGCGGACTGAACTCGCGCAACGGCGAGAACTTCCACTCCTCCTCGCGACCCGTGGGCACGACGAAGTCGGCCACGTCGAAGGAGGTCCTGCGCTCGGCGCGGGACGCCTCGGGGACGGTCCCGCCACCGTGGCTGTGGGCCCCGGTGGTGTCGCCCTGCTGAGCGGCGCGACTCTCGTCGAGGGCTTCGTTGAGCAGGGTCATCAGCCGACGGCCCCTTCCATCTGCAGTTCGATGAGGCGGTTGAGTTCCAGCGCGTACTCCATGGGCAGTTCCCGCGCGACGGGTTCGATGAACCCGCGCACGATCATCGCCATGGCCTCGTCCTCGGCCATGCCGCGGCTCATGAGGTAGAAGAGCTGGTCGTCGGAGACCTTCGAGACCGTGGCCTCGTGCCCCATGACGACGTCGTCCTCGCGGATGTCGTTGTAGGGGTAGGTGTCCGAGCGGGAGATGGTGTCGACCAGCAGCGCGTCGCAGCGCACCGTGGAGGCCGAGTGGTGCGCGCCCTCGAGGACCTGGATGAGCCCTCGGTAGGACGTGCGGCCACCGCCGCGGGCGATCGACTTCGAGATGATGGAGCTCGCGGTGTAGGGAGCCGCGTGGACCATCTTGGCGCCGGCGTCCTGGTGCTGACCCTCACCGGCCATGGCGATGGACAGCGTCTCGCCCTTGGCGTGCTCGCCCATGAGGTAGATCGCGGGGTACTTCATCGTGACCTTGGACCCGATGTTCCCGTCGACCCACTCCATGGTCGCGCCCTCGGCGGCCGTGGCGCGCTTGGTGACCAGGTTGTAGACGTTGTTCGACCAGTTCTGGATCGTCGTGTAGCGCACACGGGCGTTCTTCTTCACGATGATCTCGACGACCGCGGAGTGCAGCGAGTCGCTCTGGTAGATCGGCGCCGTGCAGCCCTCCACGTAGTGCACGTAGGAGTCCTCGTCGGCGATGATCAGCGTGCGCTCGAACTGGCCCATGTTCTCGGTGTTGATCCGGAAGTAGGCCTGCAGCGGGATGTCGACGTGGACGCCCTTGGGCACGTAGATGAACGAGCCGCCGGACCACACCGCGGTGTTCAGCGACGCGAACTTGTTGTCGCCCACCGGGATGACGGTGCCGAAGTACTCGCGGAAGAGTTCCTCGTGCTCGCGCAGACCGGTGTCGGTGTCGACGAAGATGACACCCTTCTCCTCCAGGTCCTCGCGGATCTGGTGGTAGACGACCTCGGACTCGTACTGCGCGGCGACGCCGGCGATGAGGCGCTGCTTCTCGGCCTCGGGGATGCCCAGGCGGTCGTAGGTCGCCTTGATGTCCTCGGGGAGCTCGTCCCAGCTGGTGGCCTGCTTCTCCGTCGAGCGGACGAAGTACTTGATGTTGTCGAAGTCGATGCCGCTGAGGTCGGAACCCCAGTTCGGCATCGGCTTGCGGCCGAAGAGGCGCAGGGCCTTGAGGCGCAGGGCGAGCATCCACTCGGGCTCGTTCTTGAGCGAGGAGATGTTGCGCACGACGTCCTCGGAGAGCCCGCGGCGGGCGGTCGAGCCGGCGACGTCGGAGTCCGCCCAGCCGTAGGCGTACTTGCCCATGCCCTCGAGTTCGGGCGGGCCCGCGGTGGTCTGGGTGTCGGACACGGTGTCGGTCACGAGCGTCGTCCTTCCGTCTGGTCCCCCGTGGCGGTGGCCACGGTGTCGTCTTGCGGGTCGTGCTGGTTCTGGGTCAGCGCCTCGAGCGGTACGAACGAGGTGCAGACGTGGTCGCCGTGCGCGAGCGTGGCCAACCGCTGGACACGGGTGCCGAGGATCCGTTCGAACGTGCGCCGCTCGGCCTCGCACAGCTGCGGGAACGACTCGGCCACCCGCTGCACGGGGCAGTGCCCCTGGCACAACTGGAGCCCTTCGACCGCTGTTCCCCGCGCCGCCGGGCGTGAACTGGCCGAGTAGCCCTGGGCGGCCAGCGCCTCGACGAGGGCCTGCGCCCGCTCGGGCACCGTCCCCTCCAGACCGGCGAGGGAGTGCTCCAGCGCGGCGAAGCGCCGGTTCGCGAAGTCCTCGACGGCCTGCGGCCCCTGGACCTCGGCGAGGTAGGCCAGGGCCGAGAGCGCGAGGTCGTCGTAACCGGCCGGCAGGGCGTCGTGCCCGGCCGAGCCGACCACGTAGTCCTTGGCGGGCCGGCCCCGGCCGCGGCGGGCGTCCGCACGCGGCTCCCGGGTCTCGAGCACCCCTTCGGCCACCATCGGGTCGAGGTGGCGCCGGACGGCGGCGACCGTGAGGCCCAGCAGTTCGGCGATGCGGGCGGCGGTGACGGGACCGAACTCGGCGACGGTCGCCCGCACCCGGGTACGGGTCCGTGCGTCCTCACCAGTCCCTGGACCGCCACCACTCTGACCGCCTACTAAGGTCGGCCTCACCATTTGCACAACACCCATGTTACCTAATTGGCTGCCGCTCGCCCAACCACCCCACCGGGTGACCTGGCCCACGTGGTCGGGCGGCTACTACCCGGGCTCGTAGACTCAACCCTCGTGGCGATCGGCTCCCCCTCACCCCTGACCCTGGGCGACTTCCGCAAGGACGCGGCCGTCGAGGTGAGCGACCTGCGCAAGACCTACCCCGGCGGCCCCGCCGTGCTCGACGGCCTGTCCTTCCGCGCCGAACGCGGTCGCGTGACGGCCCTGCTCGGCCCGAACGGGGCGGGCAAGACGACGACGGTCGGCATCTGCGAGGGGCTGCAGCGCGCCGACTCCGGCACCGTCCGCGTCCTCGGACTGGACCCGGTCGCGGACGCGGCCACCCTGCGGCCGCGGGTCGGGGTGATGCTGCAGGACGGCGGGCTGCCCAGCGGCGTCGGGGCCCTGGAGGCGCTGCGCCACCTCGCCGAGCTGCACACCGACCCCCTCGACGTCGACGCCCTCGCCGAACGGCTCGGGCTCACCTCCTTCGCGAGGACTCGGGTGCGCCGGCTCTCCGGCGGCCAGCGCCAGCGGCTCGCGACGGCCTGCGCGCTCGTGGGCCGGCCCGAGCTGGTCTTCCTCGACGAACCCAGCGCCGGCCTCGACCCGCAGGCGCGGCTCGCCGTCTGGGACGTCGTGCGCGAGGTGCGGGCCGCGGGGGTGGCGGTCGTGCTCACCACCCACCTCATGGAGGAGGCCGAACGCCTCGCCGACTCCGTCGTCGTCGTCGACCACGGCCGGGCCGTCGCCACCGGCTCCCCCGACGAGCTCACCCGCGGTCCCGCCTCGCTGGCCTTCCGCTCGCGGCCGGGACTGCCCACCGAGTCCCTGGCCCGCGCGCTGCCGGTCGGCGCGGACGTCTCCGAGGTCGACACCGGCCGGTACCTGGTCAGCGGCATCGACGTCGACCCGCGGGTCGTGGCGACCGTGACCAACTGGTGCGCCACCCACGACGTCCTCGCCGAGGGGGTCGGACCGGTGCGCCGGACGCTCGAGGACGTCTTCCTCGACCTGACCGGAAGGACCCTGCGATGACGTCCGGTGCCACGACCCTCGACTTCACGCCCGCCGGGACCGCGGCGCCGCTGGCCCGCCGGGTGCTGCGCCAGGCCGCGTTCGAGACCAAGGTCTCGTTGCGCAACGGCGAGCAGTTGCTGCTGACCCTCCTCCTGCCGGCCCTGGTGCTCGTCGGGGTCACCCGCGTCACCTCCCTCGACCTCGGCTCCGGCGACCGCCCGGCGCTGGCCCTGGGGGGTGTCGTGGCCCTCGCGGTGGTCTCCACCGCCTTCACCGGGCAGGCCATCGGAACGGGGTTCGACCGGCGCAACGGCGTGCTGCGCCTGCTGGCGGCCAGTCCGCTGGCGCGCTCGGGCCTGCTCGTGGGGAAGGTCCTCTCGGTGCTGGCCGTCGTGGTCGTCCAGGTCGTCGTGCTCGGCGTCATCGCGCTGTTCCTCGGCTGGTCCCCCGACGCCGCCGCCCTCGCCGCGGCCGTCCCGGCCGTGCTCCTCGGCGTCGCGGCGTTCACGTCGCTGGGTCTGCTGCTGGCCGGGACGGTCCGCGCCGAAGGCACCCTCGCCGTCGCCAACTTCGTCTGGGTGCTGCTGCTCGCGGGGGGCGGGCTGGTGCTGCCGTCCCCGCTCGGCGCGTTCGCCGGGGTGCTGCCCTCGGGAGCCCTGGGGACCGCCGTCCGGCAGGCTCTCGCCACCGGCACGGTCGCCGTCGTCCCGCTGCTCGTCCTCGCCGCGTGGGGCCTCGTCGCGGGCCTGGCCTGCGCGCGCTGGTTCCGCTGGGAGTGAGACGGGCCCCCGCCCGCCCGCGGGATCGTTGCCTCCCCGACGTCACCAGGCGTCCTCGGGGAGGCAACGATCCCACCCCGCCCGGCCCACCGCAGCCGCGGCGCCAGAACGGACGAAGCCGCCGTGGACGTGTCCACGGCGGCTCTCGTCGTTCGTCCGGTCAGGCCCTCAGAACGGCCAGCCGACGCTCACGAACGGGTCGACCGCGACGGCGATCGACAGCAGCGTCAGGTAGGTGATCGAACCGTGGAAGACCCCCATCGGGGAGATCTGCTTCAGCTGCTCCAGCGTTCCGGCGTCACGCCCCCCGGTCTCCCGCTCGAAGCGGGTCGCCCTGCGGTGCAACCCGATCGTCTGCACCAGGAACCCGACGCCCAGCACGAGCGCGGCCACCCCGTAGACGACACCGGCGTTCCCGAGCGGCACCAGCAGCAACGAGCAGAGCACCATCGCGATCGTGTAGAGCACGATCTGGCGCGAGACCGTCGTGGGTTTCGCGACGACGGGGAGCATCGGGACACCGGCGTTGGCGTAGTCCTCGCGGTAGCGCACCGAGAGCGGCCAGTAGTGCGGCGGGGTCCAGAGGAAGATCACGCCGAACAGCACGAAGGGCGCCCAGTCCAGGGAGTCGCGCACCGCGGTCCAGCCGATGAGCACCTGCATGCACCCCGCGACCCCGCCCCAGACGATGTTCTGGGAGGTCCGGCGCTTCAGCAGCAGCGTGTAGCCCACGACGTAGAGCAGGATCGCGAGCAGCGCCAGCGCCGCGGAGAGGACGTTGACGAACGCGACGAAGATCGCCGTCGAGGCGAGCCCCAGGACCGTCGCGAAGACGAGCGCCTGGTTCGGCGAGATCAGACCCGTCACCAGCGGTCGGTTCTCGGTGCGTTTCATCAACGCGTCGATGTCGCGGTCGAAGTAGCAGTTGAGCGTGTTCGCGCAGCCCGCGGACAGCGCTCCCCCGACGAACGTCGTCAGGATGAGCCAGCCGGAGGGCAGGCCACCCGCGGCGAAGAGCATGACCGGGATGGTCGTGATGAGCAGCAGCTCGACGATGCGCGGCTTGGTGAGCGCCACGTAGGCGGCCACCCGGGGGTAACGCGGAGGACGCCCCTTGCGGCGCCGGCCCAGCAAGCTAGTCCGGGAGTGCGCGGGGGCGTCGGTCAGACGCGGGTCGGCGACGGTCACAGTGTCCTCAGGGCGAGGCGACAACGGGCGAGCACGAGCTTACGCCGCTGCTACGCAGTGTCGTACGCGGCGCCGCCTCCCGTGTCGGCGACGGTGCCTCGCACGAGGCCCCTGAGCACTCCCGGTGCGCCACCCTCACGAGCTGCGCCAGAGTCCCGTACGAGTAGGCTCGCTCTCGGTGATCCTCCCGCCGCGCCCGTCGTGTCGGGACGGAGGAGCCGCACACAGACGAACGCCTCGGGACGTCGCACCGCACGCGGTGGCGACGAACGACGGAGACAGAGAGCGGACCACGGCCGGTCCTCCACCGCCATCCCGGCGCTGGTCGGTCAGCTGGTTCGCACGGGAGGAGACACGTGAGCCAGCCCAGCCTCGAGTGGAGCGACCTCGACGACAAGGCGGTAGACACCGTCCGCGTCCTGGCGATGGACGCCGTGCAGCGCGTCGGCAACGGACACCCGGGTACCGCCATGAGCCTCGCGCCGGTGGCCTACCTGCTGTTCCAGAAACTGCTGCAGAACGACCCCACCGACCCGGACTGGGTCGGTCGTGACCGCTTCGTGCTGTCCTGCGGGCACTCCAGCCTGACGCTGTACATCCAGCTGTACCTGGCCGGCTACGGCCTGGAGATCGACGACCTCAAGGCGCTGCGCACCTGGGGTTCGAAGACCCCCGCGCACCCCGAGCACGGGCACACCGCCGGTGTCGAGATGACGACCGGCCCGCTGGGTCAGGGTCTGGCCTCGGCCGTCGGGATGGCCATGGCCGCCCGTCGTGAGCGTGGTCTGTTCGACCCCGAGGCCGCACCGGGCACGAGCCCGTTCGACCACAACATCTTCGTCCTGGCCTCCGACGGTGACATCCAGGAGGGCGTCACCTCCGAGGCCTCGGCGATCGCCGGCGTCCAGGAACTGGGCAACCTCGTCGTCATCTACGACGCGAACCACATCTCCATCGAGGACGACACCACGATCGCGCTCGGCGAGGACACCGGCAAGCGCTACGAGGCCTACGGCTGGCACGTCCAGACCATCGACTGGACCAACGGCGGCGAAGGTCCCTACACCGAGGACGTCGCCGGCCTGCACGCCGCGATCGAGGCCGCCAAGGCCGAGACCTCCAAGCCCTCGATCATCGTGCTGCGCACCCTGATCGCGTGGCCCGCGCCCAACGCGCAGAACACCGGCAAGGCCCACGGTTCCGCGCTCGGCGAGGCCGAGGTCAAGGCGACCAAGGAGGTCCTCGGCTTCGATCCCGAGCAGACCTTCCAGGTCGACGAGGACGTTCTCGCGCACACCCGCGCCGCCCGTGAGCGCGGCAAGACGCTGCACGAGGAGTGGCAGGGCGCGTTCGACACCTGGCGCAAGGGCGCCGGCGACCGCGTCGAGCTCTTCGAGCGGATGCGGACCCGCACCCTTCCCGCCGGTTGGGAGAAGGCGCTGCCCGTCTTCGAGGCCGGCAAGTCCGTCGCGACCCGCAAGGCCTCGGGCGACACACTGAGCGCCCTCGCGAGCGCCCTCCCCGAGCTCTGGGGCGGTTCGGCCGACCTGGCCGAGTCCAACCTCACCGCCATGAAGGGCGAGCCGAGCTTCCTGCCGCTCAACCGCACCACGAAGACCTGGGACGGCAACCCCTACGGGCGCACGCTGCACTTCGGCATCCGTGAGCACGCCATGGGCTCGATCCTCAACGGCATCGCGCTGCACGGCGGCACCCGCCCCTACGGCGGCACGTTCATGGTCTTCAGCGACTACATGCGCCCCCCGGTGCGTCTGGCCGCGATCATGCAGCTGCCGGTGACCTTCGTCTGGACGCACGACTCCATCGGGGTCGGCGAGGACGGTCCGACGCACCAGCCGATCGAGCACCTCGCCTCGCTGCGCGCCATCCCCGGCCTCGACGTCGTCCGCCCCGGTGACGCCAACGAGACCGCCTGGGCCTGGAAGACGATCCTCGAGACGACGAACCGTCCGGCCGGCCTGGCGCTCTCGCGCCAGAACCTGCCGACGTTCGACCGGTCTCAGGAGGGCTGGGGCGGCGCCGAAGGCACCGCCAAGGGCGCCTACGTCCTGGTCGAGTCCTCCACCGCGACGCCGTCGGTGATCCTCATCGCCACCGGTTCCGAGGTCGAGATCGCCGTCGGCGCCCGCGCCAAGCTGGAGGAGGCGGGCGTCCCGACGCGCGTCGTCTCGATGCCCTGCCGCGAGTGGTTCGACGCGCAGCCGCAGTCCTACCGCGACACCGTCCTGCTGCCGCAGGTCAAGGCCCGCGTCGCGGTCGAGGCCGGCATCGCTCAGGGTTGGCACGACCTGACCGGCGACGCCGGTCGCATCGTGAGCATCGAGCACTACGGCGCCTCCGCGGCCGCCGGCGTGCTCTACCGCGAGTTCGGCCTGACCGACGACGTCGTGTTCTCGGCGGCGCAGGAATCCCTCGCCGGACTGCAGTGATCCACCCCCGGGGGTTGCGACCTGCGACCCCCGGGGTTCTGCGGGCGCCGTCCCGGCGCCCACCCACCCAGTGGACGATGGAACGGAGCACCTCATGAGCAACAACCTCGAGACCCTGCACGAACACGGCGTGTCGGTCTGGCTGGACGACCTCTCCCGCGAGCTGACCGACGGCGGTGAACTCGGCCGCCTCGTCGAGGCCGGCGTCCTCGGCGTCACCTCGAACCCGACGATCTTCGCGAGCGCGCTGAGCAAGGGCGACCGCTACACCGACCAGGTGAAGGAGCTCGTCGCCGCCGGCGCCGACACCGAGGAAGCCGTCTTCCAGATCACCACCGAGGACGTCCGCAAGGCGTGCGACGTGCTCAAGCCGGTCTTCGACCGCACCGACGGGCTCGACGGCCGCGTCTCCCTCGAGGTCGACCCGCGCCAGGCGCGCGACACCGCCGGCACCGAGGTCTCCGCGCGCAAGCTGTGGAAGGCCGTCGACCGCGAGAACCTCTACATCAAGATCCCCGCGACCGTCGAAGGTCTCGCCGCGATCACCACCGCGATCTCCGAGGGCATCAGCGTCAACGTGACCCTGATCTTCTCCCTCGACCGCTACCGCGCCGTCATGCAGGCGTTCCTCACCGGGCTCGAGCAGGCCAAGCAGAACGGCCACGACATCTCCAAGATCGAGTCGGTCGCCTCCTTCTTCGTCTCCCGCGTCGACACCGAGATCGACAAGCGTCTCGAGGAGATCGGGACCGACGAGGCCAAGGCCCTGCGGTCCAAGGCCGGTCTCGCCAACGCGCGCCTGGCCTACCAGGCCTACGAGGAGGTCTTCTCGACCCCGCGCTGGCAGGTCCTCAAGGAGTCCGGCGCCCGCGCGCAGCGTCCGCTGTGGGCCTCGACCGGGGTCAAGAACCCCGACCTCCCCGACACCCTCTACGTCACCGGGCTCGTCGCCCCGAACACCGTGAACACGATGCCGGGCAAGACGCTCGAGGCGACCATCGACCACGCCGAGGTCACCGGGGACACCATCCGCGGTTCCTACGGCGAGTCCCAGGCCGTCCTCGACGACCTCGAGCGTCTCGGCGTCTCCTACACCGACGTCGTCGAGTTCCTCGAGACCGACGGTCTCGACAAGTTCGAGAAGAGCTGGGGCGAGCTGCTCACCACCGTCACCGACGAGCTGGAGCGAGTGAAGACGCAGGTCGACGCCCAGTGAGTCCGACGCGGGTGACGCACGCGGAGAACCCGCTGCGCGATCCGCGGGACCGTCGGCTCCCGCGGATCGCCGGTCCGTGCGGCATGGTGATGTTCGGCGTGACGGGTGACCTCGCGCGCAAGAAGCTCATGCCCGCGATCTACGACCTGGCGAACCGGGGCCTGCTGCCCCCCGGTTTCGCGCTGACGGGTTTCGCCCGTCGCGACTGGGTCGACCAGGACTTCGGCAAGATCGTCTACGACTCGGTGCGCCAGCACGCCCGGACCCCCTTCCGGGAGTCCGTGTGGGCCCAGCTCGCCGAGGGCTTCCGGTTCGTCCCCGGTGAGTTCGACGACGACGAGGCGTTCGACCAGCTCGCCACGACCGTCGCCGACCTCGACCGGGTCCGCGGTACCGGCGGGAACCACGCGTTCTACATGTCGATCCCGCCGCGGTTCTTCCCCGTCGTCGCCAAGCAGTTGGCGCGCAGCGGGTTGAGCGCCCAGCACGGCGACCAGTGGCGACGCGTCGTCATCGAGAAGCCCTTCGGGCACGACCTCAAGTCGGCGCGCGAGCTGAACGCCGTCGTCGAGAACGTGTTCCCGCCGGACTCGGTGTTCCGCATCGACCACTACCTCGGCAAGGAGACGGTCCAGAACATCCTGGCGCTGCGTTTCGCCAATCAGATGTTCGAGCCGCTCTGGAACGCCAACCACGTCGATCACGTGCAGATCACCATGGCCGAGGACATCGGCATCGGTGGCCGCGCGGGGTACTACGACGGGATCGGCGCCGCCCGCGACGTCATCCAGAACCACCTCCTGCAGCTGCTGGCGCTGACCGCGATGGAGGAGCCCGTCTCCTTCGACGCCGCCGACCTGCGCGCGGAGAAGGCCAAGGTCCTCTCCGCCGTGCGTCCGGCCAAGGACATCGCGAAGTCGACGGCCCGGGGCCAGTACGCCTCAGGCTGGCAGGGTTCGGAGTTCGTCAAGGGCTACCTCGACGAGGACGGGATCCCCTCGACCTCGACGACGGAGACGTTCGCGGCGATCGAGCTCGAGATCGACACCCGCCGCTGGGCGGGGGTCCCGTTCTACCTGCGGGCCGGCAAGCGGCTCGGGCGCCGGGTGACCGAGATCGCGGTCGTCTTCAAACGCGCCCCGCACCTGCCCTTCGAGAAGACCGCCACCGAGGAACTCGGGCAGAACGCCCTGGTGATCCGGGTGCAGCCCGACGAGGGCATCACCATGCGGTTCGGGTCGAAGGTCCCCGGGACGGCCATGGAGGTGCGCGACGTGACCATGGACTTCGGGTACGGCCACGCCTTCACCGAGTCCAGCCCCGAGGCCTACGAACGCCTCATCCTCGACGTGCTGCTGGGTGACCCGCCGCTCTTCCCCAGCCACACCGAGGTCGAACTGTCGTGGAAGGTCCTGGACCCGATCACGCAGTTCTGGGCCAAGAACGGCAAGCCCGAGCCCTACGCGTCGGGCAACTGGGGTCCCGCCTCGGCCGACGCCATGCTCGAACGGTCCGGCCGGCAGTGGCGGCGCCCGTGAGCCAGACCCACCAGGAGCTGATGTGATCATCGACCTGCCCAGCACGTCGACCAGCGCCATCAACAAGGCGATGGTCGACCTGCGGGACTCCGGCGGGGCCGTCGCGCTCGGCCGGGTCCTGACCCTCGTCGTCATCACCGACGACGCCCACGCCGAGGACGCCATCTCGGCGGCCAACGAGGCCAGCCGCGAGCACCCGTGCCGGGTGCTCGTGCTGGCCCGCGGCAACAAGCGCGGTGCGGCCCGCCTCGACGCCCAGATCCGCGTCGGCGGCGACGCCGGCGCGAGCGAGGTCATCGTGCTGCGTGCCTACGGCCCGCTCGTCGAGCACGGGGAGACGACCATCGTCTCCCTGCTGCTGCCCGACGCGCCGATCGTGGCGTACTGGCCCGGGACCGCGCCCGACGACCTGCGCACCGACCCCATCGGGGCCATCGCGCAGCGCCGCATCACCGACTCGGCGGAGGCGAGGGACCCGGCCAAGGCGCTGGACTCCCGCCGCACCAGCTACCGGGCCGGTGACACCGACCTGGCGTGGACGCGGCTGACCAACTGGCGTGCGCTGCTCGCCGCCGCGCTGGACCAGCCGCCCTACGAGCCGGTCACCTCGATCACGGTGGCCGGTGCCCCGGACAGCCCCAGCACCGAACTCCTCGCGGCGTGGCTCGCGGCGAAGCTCAAGGCGCCCGTCGTGCGGGCCCGCACCAAGCGTGGGACCGGGGTGCAGAGCGTCCGGTTGGAGCGCAAGTCCGGTGCGGTGGAACTCATCCGTCCGGAGCAGAGCGTCGCCACCCTCACCCAGCCCGGCCAGCCCGACCGCCGGCTGTCGCTGGCGCGTCGACTGGTGAAGGACTGCCTGTCCGAGGAGCTGCGTCGTCTCGACCCGGACGACGTCTACGGCGAGGTCCTGGCCGACGGCCTGCCCCAGGTCAACAAGAAGGTCATGTCCGTCCGCGACGCGCAGACCGCCGGCAAGCTCTCGACCCCGGCGGCCGCCGCGAAGCGCCAGGCCGCCGCCGAGCAGCAGTCGGCCAAGGTCTCGCGCAGCATGAAGGGCGCCCCGCCGGAGCCGGAACGCAGCGGGGACCTCACGCTCGCGGCACCGGTCAGCCCCACCCCGGCGGCCAGGAAGGCGGCTCCGCGCAAGCGGGCCGTCGCGAAGAAGGCCACGACGTGACCCGGGCGCTCGTCGTCCGGCACGCGACGCCGGACCTGTTGGCCGCCGCGACGGCCGGCCGGTTGCTCGCGGCCATCGCGGACGCCCAGGCCGAACGCGGGATCGCGCACGTGTCGCTCACGGGCGGCACCATCGGGGGCAAGACGCTCGCCGCGGTGGGGTCCTCCCCCGCGCGCGACAGCGTCGACTGGTCCCGCGTCCACCTGTGGTGGAGCGACGAACGGTTCCTCGCCGCCGGCGACCCCGAGCGCAACGCGACCCAGGCCGCCGACGCACTGCTCGACGCGCTGCCGCTGGACCCGGCCACGGTGCACCTGCCGCCGGCCACCGACGGTCCGGACGGGGACGACCTCGACGCGGCCGCGGCCCGCTACGCGGCCGAGCTGCTGGCCTTCGGGGGCGGGGCCGAGGTGCCCGCGTTCGACGTCCTGCTCCTGGGGATGGGGCCCGACGGTCACGTCGCCTCGTTGTTCCCGCACCACCCGGGGCTGGGTCGCGACGACTCCAGCGTCGTCGGGGTCCGGGATTCCCCGAAGCCGCCGCCGTTGCGGGTGTCGTTCACCTTCGGGGCCATCGCCCGCGCCCGCCAGGTCTGGCTCGTGGCGGCCGGGGCCGAGAAGGCGGCTGCCGTGGCCCGGGGGGTCGCGGCCGGCGACGTCTCCGAGACCCCCGCGGCGGGGGTCTTCGGGAGCGAGCGGACGCTCTGGCTCGTCGACGAGGCCGCAGCCTCCGACCTCTGAACCACCGAGGACGAGAGAAGGCCCCCTGCGGGAACCGCAGGGGGCCTTCTCTCGTTCGACAGGTCAGCGGATGAGACCGCGGGCCCGCAGGGAGTCGAGCGCTTCGTTGAGGATGGCCTCGCCGTCCGCGTCGGAGCGACGTTCCTTCACGTAGGCCAGGTGCGTCTTGTACGGCTCGTTCTTCAACGGAGCGGGCGGGTTGGCCCGGTCCGTGCCGGCGGGGAACCCGCACCGCGGGCAGTCCCAGGTCTCGGGCGGTTCGACCCCGGACTCCTCGGCGAAGCTGGGCTTCGTCTCGTGCCCGTTGGCGCACCAGTAGGAGATGCGGATGCGGGGCGCGGTGTCCCCGCGTTCCGCTTCGCCCATGGGGCCGGCGCCGACCCTGCTGCCCCGGATGGCGTTGCCACCTGCCACGTCGGTCCTCTTCCTGCTTCAGTCTCGGTGGATGCCGTGCTGCGGTGCCGGTTGGTCAGAACTCGTTGGTGAACCGCTCGACGAGGCCGAGGGTGACGATCGTGGCGAACCAGACCAGTCCCAGACCGACCGTGAAGCGGTTGAGGTTCCGTTCGGCCATGCTCGAGCCGGAGAGACTCGTCGTCACGCCGCCACCGAACATGTCGGACAGCCCACCCCCCTTGCCCTTGTGCAGGAGGATCAACAGCGTCAGGAGGAAGCTGGAGATCCCCAGGATGACCTGCAGCACGATGCGGAGCACGCTCACACCGGTCAGCCTAAGCCATCACTGGCGGTGTTCCCGCAGATTCGTCACGCGGGGTGGTCGCGGAAGCGGACGATCGCGGCGAAGTCCCCGGCGTCGGTGCTGGCCCCGCCGACCAGCGCACCGTCCACGTCGGGCTGCTTCATGATGGCCGCGATGCTCGCGGGCTTCACGCTGCCGCCGTAGAGGACCCGCACGGCGTCCGCGGTGGCCTGGTCGAACTGCTCGGCCACGGCGGCGCGCAGCGCGGCGCAGACCTCCTGGGCGTCCTCGGGCGTCGCGACCTCGCCGGTGCCGATCGCCCAGACCGGTTCGTAGGCCAGCACGAGACCGGCGACCTGCTCCGCGGTGAGCCCGGTGAGCGCCTGGGTGACCTGCCCGACCGTGAACTCGACGTGCTGCGCGGCCTTGCGGATCTCCAGGGCCTCGCCGACGCAGACGATCGGGGTCAGCCCGCTGGCCAGCGCCTTCGCCGTCTTCGTCCGCACGACCGCGTCGTCCTCGCCGTGGTACTGGCGACGCTCGGAGTGCCCGACGGCCACGTAGGCGACGCCGAGCTTGGCGAGCATCGCGCCCGAGACCTCACCGGTGTACGCCCCGGAGTCGTGCTCGGAGACGTCCTGCGCGCCGAGCTTGAGGGACAGCTTGTCCCCCTCGATCAGCGTCTGCACCGTGCGCAGGCTGGTGTGGGAGGGCAGCACGGCGACCTCGACGGCCGAGTAGTCGTGCCTGGCGTCCTTCAGCGTCCAGTCCAGCTTCTGGACCAGCAGGGTGCCCTGCTGGTGGTCCAGGGTCATCTTCCAGTTCCCGGCGATCAGCGGGGTGCGGGTCATCGTCGATCCTTCGTCTCGTCGGTTCAGGCGGGTCAGTCGAGGACGTCGAGGCCGGGCAGGTGCTTGCCCTCCAGGTACTCCAGGCTCGCTCCACCACCGGTGGAGATGTGCCCGAACTGCTCGTCGGCGAAGCCGAGGCTGCGCACCGCGGCCGCGGAGTCCCCGCCGCCGACGACGCTGAAGGCGCCGGAGTCGACGATGCCCTGCGCGACGGCGCGGGTGCCGTGGGCGTAGGGCTCCATCTCGAAGACGCCCATCGGGCCGTTCCAGAACACCGTGCGCGCGTCGGCGAGGCGGGCGGCGAACGCGGCGCCGGAGTCGGGGCCGATGTCGAGGCCCAGGCGGTCGGCGGGGATGGCGTCCGCCGCGACCACGTCGTGCTCGGCGTCCGCGGCGAAGGCCGTCGCGGCGACGACGTCGGTGGGCAGGACGAGCTCGACGCCCTTGTCCTTCGCGGTCCGCACGTACTGCGCGACGCGGTCGAGCTGGTCGGCCTCGAGCAGCGAGGTCCCGACCTCGTACCCCTGGGCCTTGAGGAAGGTGAAGACCATCCCGCCGCCGACGAGGAGGCGATCGCCCTCGCTCAGCAGCGACCCGAGCAGGTTGTCGATGACGCCGAGCTTGTCGGAGACCTTCGAGCCGCCCAGGACGACGGCGTAGGGCCGTTCCGGGGAGGTCGTGAGCCGCTTCAGCACCTCGACCTCGGTGGCGACGAGGCCACCGGCGGCGTGCGGCAACCGGCGCGCGACGTCGTAGACGCTGGCGTGCTTGCGGTGCACCGCACCGAAGCCGTCGGAGACGAAGGCGTCGGCGAGGGCGGCGAGCTCGTCGGCGAAGGCGCCGCGCTCCCCGTCGTCCTTGCTGGTCTCGCCCGCGTTGAAGCGGATGTTCTCGAGGAGGAGGAGCTCGCCGTCGGCGAGCGCGTCGACCGCGGCCTTGGCCTCCGGGCCCACGGTGACGGGGCTGAAGCCGACGGAGACGCCCTCGAGCAGCTCGGCGAGGCGGGCGTGCACGGGCGCCAGGGAGTACTTGGCCTCGGGGGCGCCCTTCGGGCGGCCGAGGTGCGCGGTCACCACGACGCGGGCACCGGCGTCGAGCAGACGACGCAGCGTCGGCACCGAGGCGCGGATGCGGCCGTCGTCGGTGATGACGGGAGCGTCACCGGACTGGTCGAGGGGGACGTTGAGGTCGCTGCGCACGAGGACGCGCTTGCCGGCCAGGCCGCCGATCTGGGCCTCGAGGTCGTCGATCGTCTTCACGGGTGTTCCTTTCGCGTGACTGCCCGGGTCCGGACGGACGACGGCCCGGGCACTCGTGACGCGAGTGCCCGGGCCGACGCGTCAGGACCTCAGAGCGAGGAGCCGACGAGCTTGACGAGGTCGACGAGGCGGTTGGAGTAGCCCCACTCGTTGTCGTACCAGCCGACGACCTTGACCTGGTTGCCGTTGACCTTGGTGAGGCCCGAGTCGTAGATGCACGACGCGGGGTCGGTGACGATGTCGGTGGAGACCAGCGGCTCGTCGGAGTAGACGAGGTAGCCCTTGAGCGGGCCGTCCGCGGCGGCCTGGTAGGCGGCGTTGACCTCGTCGACGGTGACCTCGCGGGCCAGCGTGACGGTGAGGTCGGTCGCCGAGCCGGTCGGGACCGGGACGCGCAGCGCGTAGCCGTCGAGCTTGCCCTTGAGCTGCGGCAGGACCAGGCCGATCGCCTTGGCCGCACCGGTCGAGGTCGGCACGATGTTGAGGGCCGCGGCGCGGGCGCGACGAAGGTCCTTGTGCGGGCCGTCCTGGAGGTTCTGGTCCGCGGTGTAGGCGTGGATCGTGGTCATCAGACCGCGTTCGATGCCGAAGGAGTCCTCGAGGACCTTCGCCAGCGGGGCCAGGCAGTTCGTGGTGCAGGACGCGTTCGAGATGATCGAGTGCTTCGCGCCGTCGTAGTCGGAGTCGTTGACCCCCATGACCAGGGTGACGTCGTTGTTGGTCGCCGGGGCGGAGATGACGACCTTCTTGGCGCCGGCGGTGAGGTGCGCCTTGGCCTTCTCACCGTCGGTGAAGAACCCGGTGGACTCCACGACGACGTCGACGCCCAGCGCGCCCCAGCCGAGGTTGGCGGGGTCGCGGTCGGCGAGGACCTTGATCGTCTTCGAGCCGACGACGATGGAGTCACCCTCGACCCGGACGTCCTCGGCGAGCTTGCCGAGGATCGAGTCGTGCTTGAGCAGGTGGGCCAGGGCCTTCGCGTCGGTGAGGTCGTTGACCGCGACGATCTCGAAGTCCGCGTTCTGCGCGAGTGCCGCGCGGAAGAAGTTGCGGCCGATGCGACCGAATCCGTTGATGCCGACGCGAGTGGTCATGCGCTCTCCTCCTTGACGCACCCTCGACCGGGCGGGCCTGGTGCGTCTCGTGCTTGCGGTACCGGTCCTGTGTCTGGTCCTACGGGTGCTGCGCCGCGGCCCCGCGGCGTCGCCCCGACCTTATGGCCTGCGTCACGTTCCCCGTGAACGGGGGTCCGCGCTCAGGCGTCGAGCATGTCCGCCGTGAGCCCGGACTCCGTACCCGGGATCCCGAGTTCGATGGCCTTCTTGTCCGCCATGCCGAGCAGCCGCCGGATCCGGCCGGCGATCGCGTCCTTGGTCATGGGCGGGTCGGCGAGCTGACCCAGCTCCTCGAGGCTGGCCTGCTTGTGCTCCAGGCGCAGCCGACCGGCCTGCAGCAGGTGGTCGGGGATCTCGTCACCGAGCAGTTCCAGCGCCCGTTCCACCCGGGCCCCCGCGGCGACCGCGGCCCGCGCGGAGCGGCGCAGGTTGGCGTCGTCGAAGTTCGCGAGGCGGTTGGCGGTGGCGCGGACCTCGCGCCGCATCCGGCGCTCCTCCCAGGTCATCATCGCGTCGTGGGCCCCGAGGCGGGTGAGCAGCGCGCTGATGGCGTCGCCGTCGCGCAGCACGACGCGGTCGACGCCGCGGACCTCGCGGGCCTTCGCCGACAGTTCGAGGCGGCGGGCCGCACCGACGAGGGCCAACGCCGCCTCCGGACCGGGGCAGGTCACCTCGAGCGCGGCGGAGCGGCCGGGTTCCGTGAGCGAACCGCGGGCCAGGAACGCCCCACGCCAGGCGGCCTCGGCGATCTGGGCGGAGCTGGAGACGATGTGCGAGGGCAACCCGCGGACCGGGCGACCCCGGGTGTCGAGCAGTCCCGTCTGGCGGGCCAGCGACTCCCCGTCGCGCGCGACGCGCAGCACGTAGCGGGTCCCCCGGCGCAGCCCCCCCGCCTGGACGACCAGCAGGTCGCTGGGGTGCCCGAACACGTCGGCGATGTCGCGTCGCAGGCGCCGCGCGATCGAGGCCGAGTCGAGCTCGGCCTCGATGACGATGCGACCGGACACGATGTGCAACCCGCCGGCGAAGCGCAGCATCACCGACACCTCGGCCTTGCGCGCCGCCGTCGTCGTCACCGGCAACCGGCTCAGCTCGTCCTTGACCGCTGCCGTCATCGCCATGACTGGACCTCCCCCGACACCCGCACCACGCGTGAGTCTCCTCGTTCCTGCTCTGTCCGCACGTCTGTCCACACGTCTGGTTCCACGACTACCACCGCAGCCCTCACCGCGCCGCGAACCGGGGCGAGGAGAAGACGTCACGGTAGGCCGCGGCCAACCGCAGCGCGTCGTGGCGCGGCGTTCCGTCACCCATCGACACGCTGCGCAGCAACACCTCCGCACCGAGGGCCTCCGCGACCCGCACCAGCGAGTCCACGTCACCGACGGCCACCGGGTCCGCCAGGACCGCGTCGATCACCAACGCCGGGGCGTGGGCCGCGAGGACCTCGAGGTAGGCCTCGGCGCTGAAGCCGTCGGTCTCCCCCGGCTGGACGGCGAGGTTCAGCGTGACGCACGTCCGGGCCCGGGTGCTGGTCAGGGCCGCGAGCAGCCCCGGCACCATGAGGTGCGGCAGGACGCTGGTGAACCACGACCCCGGCCCGAGCACGACCCAGTCGGCCGACCCGATGGCCTCGACGACCTCGGGGCGCACCGGCGGGTCGGAGGGGACGAGCCGGACGTTCGCGACGCGACCCGTCGTGGAGGCCACCGCGACCTGTCCGCGGACCGCGGTCGTCTCCTCCGGGGCGCCCTCGACGAGACCGAGGACGTCGGCCTCGATGTCGAGCGGGACCGCGGCCATCGGCAGCACCCGGCCCCGGGCCCCGAGCAGGCGCCCCACCCAGTCCAGGCCGGCGACCTCGTCGCCGAGCAGTTCCCACAGCGTCGAGATGAGCAGGTTGCCGGTGGCGTGACCGTGCAGCGACCCCTCGCTGGAGAAGCGGTGCTGCAGCACGTCGCGCCAGGTCCGGCCCCACTCGGAGTCGTCGCAGAGGGCGGAGAGGGCCATCCGCAGGTCACCCGGCGGCAGGCCGCCGAGCTCCCGGCGCAACCGCCCGGAGGAACCGCCGTCGTCGGCGACGGTCACGACCGCGGTCAGGCGGTCGGTGAGGTGACGCAGGGCCGAGAGCGAGGCCGAGAGTCCGTGGCCGCCGCCGAGGGCGACCACGGCGGGCGCACCGGACGCGCCGACCCCGGGCGGGGTGAGGGGCGGGGAACCCGTCGCCGGCACGGCCCCGACGGTGGGGATCAGGCCGGTCGGGAAGCTCGTGGACGAGGGGTGCGAGTGCTCGGGCAGCGTGCTCACTCCCGGCCCAGGTCGCGGTGCAGGACGCGCACCGGCACTCCGTCGCGGCGCAGCCGCTTGCCCAGTTCCTCGGTCATCGCGACCGATCGGTGCTTCCCGCCGGTGCAGCCGAAGGCGATCGTCGCGTAGCGCTTGTTCTCCCGCCGGTAACCGTCGAAGACCGGCGCGAGCGCGGCCTCGTAGCGGTCGAGGAACGTCGCGGCCCCGTCGGCGGCGAGGACGAACTCGGAGACGGGGGCGTCCTGACCGGTGAGCGGGCGCAGTTCGGGTTCCCAGTGCGGGTTCGGGATGAACCGGACGTCGGCGACGTGCTCGGCGTCGGCGGGGGTCCCGTACTTGAACCCGAAGCTCATGACCGTGACCCGCAGGTCCTCCGCGCGGTCGGCCTCGAAGAGCGAGGCGACCAGCGCGCCGAGCTGGTGGACGTTGAAGGAGCTGGAGTCCACGACGACGTCGGCCCGGGCGCGCAGTTCGCCGGTGAGGGCGCGTTCGCGGGCGATCCCGTCGACGATGCGGTCGTCGCCCTGCAGCGGGTGCGGACGGCGCACGGATTCGAAGCGGCGCACCAGGACGTCGTCGGTGGCGTCGAGGAACAGCACCCGCGGGGACACGTGCCGGGTGTCGAGGGCGGCCAGCGCCCCGGTGAGCTCGGCGAAGAACGTGCGCCCGCGGACGTCGACGACGACGGCGAGGCGCGGGATGGTCAGCCCGGCCCGGGCGGCGAGTTCCGCGAGCGGTTCCAGCATCTGCGGCGGGAGGTTGTCGACGACGTACCAGCCGAGGTCCTCCAGCGCCTTGCCGGTGGTCGAGCGTCCGGCCCCCGACATGCCGGTGATGATCAGGAGTTCGGGACGGCGTGGCCGTTCCCCGTCCCCTGCGTCGCTCGTACTGTCCGCCGCGTCCTGCACTCGCCCATCCTGTCATCCCGGGCGTGTCGCCCGCGACGAGCCTGGCACTCGTCGCTGTCGTCCGATCACCCTGCGTTCCAGCGAGGCGGTCCGGCCGTCAGTCGAGGAGCTCCCCCGTGGCCGTGTTGACCGCGGGCTGCGCCGCGGTGTCGACCACCGGGGTCCCGCCGCCCTGCAACGCCTCGACGACGGCCTGCGCCGTGCGCGGTCCCATGCCGGGGACGGCCGCGACCTCCTCGGCGGAGGCGGCACGGAGCTTCTTCACCGACCCGAAGTGGCGCAGCAGCGCCGTCTTGCGGGCCTGACCGAGGCCGGGGACGCCGTCGAGGGCGCTGGTCGTCATCGCCTTGCTGCGCTTGGAGCGGTGGTAGGTGATGGCGAAGCGGTGCGCCTCGTCGCGGACCCGTTGCAGCAGGAACAACCCGGGACTGGTGCGGGGCAGCACGATCGGGTGCGCCTCCCCCGGCAGCCAGACCTCCTCGAGGCGCTTGGCCAGGCCGCAGAGCGCGACGTCGACGATCCCGACGTCCGCGAGCGCCCGGGCGGCGGCCTCGACCTGGGGCTGGCCGCCGTCGACGACGACGAGGTTGGGGGCGTAGGAGAAGCGGCGGGGGCGGCCGGTGTCGGGGTCGATGCCGGCGAGGACCTCCCCGCTGACCGGGGCGGAGGTCTCGATCTCGGCGCCGTCGTCGGTCTCGGTGATGCGGGCGTCGTCGGCCTCGTCGCTGCGCAGCCGGCGGAAGCGGCGGGTGAGGACCTCGCGCATGGCGCGGGTGTCGTCGACGCCGCCCTCGTCGCCGCGGACGGCGAAGCGGCGGTAGTCGGACTTCTTGGGCAGGCCGTCCTCGAAGACGACCATCGAGGCGACGACGTTGGTCTCCTGGGTGTGGGAGACGTCGTAGCACTCGATGCGCAGCGGGGCCTCGTCGAGGCCGAGGGCCTCCTGGAGCTCCTGCAGCGCCTGGCTGCGGGTGGTGAGGTCCCCGCCGCGGCGGGTCTTGTGCAGGACGAGGGCCTGGGAGGCGTTGCGCTGCACCGTCTCCATCAGGGCGCGCTTGTCCCCGCGCTGGGGCACCCGCAGGTCCACCCGGGAGCCGCGCAGTTCGGAGAGCCAGTCCTCGACGTCGCTCTCGACGGTGGCGGGCAGTTCGGGGACGAGGACCTCGCGGGGGACGCCGTCGCCGGTCTCACCGCCGTAGACCTGGAGCAGGAGCTGTTCGACGAGTTCGGGGGTGCCGACGTCCTCGACCTTCTCGGAGATCCAGCCGCGCTGGCCCCGGACCCGGCCGCCGCGGACGTGGAAGACCTGGACGGCGGCTTCGAGCTCGTCGTCGGCGATGGCGAAGACGTCGGCGTCGGTGGCGTCGGGCAGGACGACGGCGGACTTCTCCAGGGCCTTGTCGAGGGCGCCGAGGTCGTCGCGCAGCCGGGCGGCGCGTTCGTAGTCGAGGTCGGCGGCGGCGACCTTCATCTCGCGTTCGGTGCGGCGGACGAACTTCTGGGTGTTGCCGGCCATGAAGTCGCAGAAGTCCTGGGCGAGGGCCTGGTGGTCCTCGGGGCTGATCTTGCCGACGCAGGGGGCGGAGCACTTGTCGATGTAGCCGAGCAGGCAGGGGCGTCCGACCTGACCGGCGCGCTTGTAGACGCCGGTGGAGCAGGTGCGGACGGGGAAGACGCGCAGCAGCAGGTCGACCGTCTCGCGGATGGCCCAGGCGTGGGTGTAGGGGCCGAAGTAGCGGGTGCCCTTGCGCTTGGCCCCGCGCATGACCTGGACCCGGGGGACGTCCTCGCCCATGGTGACGGCGAGGTAGGGGTAGGACTTGTCGTCGCGGTACTTGACGTTGAAGCGCGGGTCGAACTCCTTGATCCAGGAGTACTCCAGCTGCAGGGCCTCGACCTCGGTGGTGACCACGGTCCACTCGACGCTGGCGGCGGTGGTGACCATCGTCATCGTGCGCGGGTGCAGGGCCGAGAGGTCCTGGAAGTAGTTGGAGAGCCGGGCGCGCAGGTTCTTGGCCTTGCCGACGTAGATCACGCGGCCCTGGGGGTCGCGGAAGCGGTACACCCCGGGATCGAGCGGGATCTCCCCCGGCTTGGGGCGGTAGGTGGCGGGGTCGGGCACGGGTACGAGGTTAGGTCGCGGGTCCGACACGGGCCCCTCGTGGTCCCTCGTGGTCCCTCACGCACGCTTCGTTCCTGACCGAACACTTTCTGCGACAACGGGTGCGCAGTTGGTGTGAACTCTCGCTGGATCGCGGTGGAAGCACCTCGCCGGGGGTGTCCACCGGCCTACCGTCCGTACGTGGCCACCCCGACGATGAGCTCCGCCGACCTCCCCGCGCCCGAGCGTCCGCGGGGCCTGCGGCGACCGCTCGGGTTCCCCGTCGGCGAGGACGCTCCCGGCCCGGTCGCCGTCGTGCTCGGCACCCGCCCGGAGGCCATCAAGCTCGCTGACGTGGTGCGCCGGCTCGGCGGGGCCGGACTGCTCGTGCACACCGGCCAGCACCACGACGCCGCGATGTGGTCCGACGTCACGGCCCAGCTCGGCTTCGCCACCACCCCGCTCGGTCTGGGCGTGGGCGGGACCTCGCGCGGTCACCAGCTGGGGGCGGCGGTGGCCGCGCTCGACGCCACCTTCGCGCGGCACCGGCCCTCCTGCGTCGTCGTGCAGGGCGACACGACGGCCGCCCTGGCGGGCGCGCTGGCCGCGAACGCCGCCGACCTGCCGCTCGTGCACGTCGAGGCCGGTCTGCGCAGCTTCGACCGGCGGACGCCCGAGGAGCACCACCGCGTCACCATCGACCACCTGGCCGACCTCTGCTGCGCCCCGACCCCGGCCGCCGTCGCGCACCTGCGCGCCGAGGGGATCTCCGACGAACGGATCCTGCTGACCGGGAACACCGTGGTGGAGTCCGTCCAGCAGCTGCTGCCGGCGCAGGAGGAGCAGGACCGGATCCTCGCCGGCCTCGGGATCCGCGGCGACCACCTCCTCCTGACGCTCCACCAGCCGGAGAACGTCGACAACCCGGCCGTCCTGCGTCAGGTCCTCGCCGAACTGCGCGGCGTCGTCGCCGAGGGCCTGCAGGTCGTCTTCCCGGCCCACCCGCGAACGCTGGACCGCCTGCGCGGCAACGGCCTCGGTGACCTCCTCGAGGCCTTCACGACCATCGCGCCGCAGCCGCCGGCGGAGTTCCTGACGCTGCTGGACCGGGCGCGCCTCGTGGTCTCCGACTCCGGCGGCGTGCAGGAGGAGGTCAGCGTCCTGAAGAAGCGGCTGCTCGTGCTGCGCCGGTCCACCGAACGTCAGGAGGTGCTGGGGACCTTCGCCACGCTGGTCCCGGGCGGGTTGCGCCTGGGTGCCGCGGTGCGTTCCGCGCTGGCCGAGGACCCGCGCGCGCTGCTGGACGTTCCCTCACCCTACGGCGACGGGTCGGCCAGCCGGGTCATCGTCGAGTCGATCGTCAAGCTGGTCGCTCCCTACTGACCGGACGACTGACCGGACGACCGACCGCGCGCTCGAAGCGCACCAGGACCCGACCCGGGTTGTGCGGGTCGGGCGCCGCGCCCGCGTGCAACCGGCGGACGTGGGGCTGGGTCAGGAACGTCAGCACCCGCTCACGCAGCTGCCCGGACCCCTTGCCACACACGATCTCCGCCTGCGGTCCGCCGCTCGCGGCGGCCCGCAGCAGGAACGTGCGCAGGGCGTTGTCGATGTCGCGGCCGCTGCGGAAGACGGGGTGCAGGTCGAGGGAGAGCACCCCACCAGGATGAGGCCTCAGCCGGCGTGGCGGAGGATCTCGTCGACGACCCGCGACAGCGGGGCCGTCGCGTCGATCCGGACGGCGTCGCGCGGCAGATCCTCCCCGGTGGCGTGCACCCGCAGGACGAGCTCGCGCTCCTCGGGCCGCCCGCCGAACTCGTCGTCGCGCGCGGCGAGGCGGGCGATCAGGGTCGCGCGGTCGAGGTCGAGTACGACGACGGCGTCGAAGAGGTCGAGGAACGTCGCGTGGTTGCGCGAGCCCCCGCAGAAGAAGGTGGCCGGGGTACTCCGGTCCGCGACCAGCGCCCGTACGGCGTCCACCCGCCACAGGTGGTGGTCGTGAGTGTGACCGGTCGTGGGCTCACCGGTTACCGGGTCCCCCTGGTACGCGAGTTCGGTGTCGCCGTTGACGGCGTGGTGACCGCGCCGCTGCAACTCCCGGCAGACCGAGGTCTTGCCGCTGCCGGAGACCCCTTCGACGAGGACGTTGCGGACACCCACCGCTCAGTGCTCACCCGGGAGCGACATCAGCCCCGAACGGGCGACCCAGCCGCGGACGGGACGGGTGAGGAGCAGGACCGCGACGGCGACGTTCAGCACGACGGCGGCCAGGGCCACGACCCCGAACCCCACCACCACGAGCGAGGCGACCCCCAGGCCGCCGGCGAGGACCGAGAGGGCGAGGAGCACGACCCAGGCCAGACCGCTGCTGCGCCGGATGCGGTGCAGCAGCCACAGGTCCAGCGCGAACCAGACCAGGGCGAGGACCCCGCGGCCCGGGAGACCCAGGTAGAGGACCTCGCAGACCAGGACCGCCAGGAGCCGCTGCCCCACCGGATGGGTGCGCCACCACGTCGTGTTCACGGGCCCAGCCTAGGCCTCACCCCCGGGGCCCCGGAGCCCCGGACCTCAGGCGCCGCCGTTGATCGCGGTGGTGCGCAGGGCGGCGGCCTCGAGGCCGTGGGCCTTGAGGATCTCGTCGTAGCGGCCGGCGGCGATGGACTGCTGAAGGGCGACCTGGACGGCGTCGCGCAGGTCGCTGCGGTCCTTGGCGAACCCCAGGCCGTAGGGCGCCGCCTGCAACGGGTCCCCGGCCAGGGAGAGCGCCCCGCTCGAGGTGGTGACGAGGTCGGCGGCCGAGGGGTAGTCCTCGACGCCGAAGTCGGCGGCACCCGCCGCGACCCGGTCCGCGCTCTTGCCGTTGGGGACGTCCACGATGGCGACGGCGGGTTTCCCGGCGGCGGTGCAGAGTGCGGACTGCGCGGCGACGAGGTCGCCGTTGGTGGTACCGGAGTTGACGGCCGCGGTGTGCCCGCACCACGTGTCGGGCGCGGCCAGGCCGAGGGGGTTCCCGGCCGCGGCGATGGCCTGGCTGCCGGCGATGAAGTAGTCGACGAAGTCCACCTTCTCCTGGCGGGCGGCGCGGTCGGTCATCGAGGAGACGACGAGGTCGGCCCGGTGCGCGCCGACGGTGTCGATGAGGTCGTCGAAGCCGGTCTGGACGAAGGTCACCTTCAGGCCCATCCGCTGGGCCAGGTCGGTGACCACGTCGATGTCGGCGCCGGTGAACGCGGTGCCGTTCATCGACTCCATCGGGGCGTAGGTGGCGTCGGTGGCCACCGTGAGCGTCCCGGGCGTGAGCAGGGGGAGGTCGACCGCGACCGTCGACGCGGGGGCGGTGGCGGAGGCGTCTCCCCCGCAGCCGGCCAGGACCGGCAGGGTCGCCGCGAGGACGAGCGTGGCGGTGAGCGCCCGGGATCGGGACAGCGGTGCGGGCACGGTGGCTCCTCGGACTCCGGCGACGAAGGGGCCCGGTGGGGCCCCCGCTGTGTCCATCGGCAGCTGGGGCGGTGGGCCCGTTCACCCGTTCGGGTGTCGCTTCCTCGGCGCAACCGGTTCAGTCACCGCGACGGGACGCCGATGCCGAACCTCGTGGGGTCTGGTCCCCACCGACCGGTCAGGAGCCCCCGCATGTCCAGCACGACCGCTGCCCCCCGCCGTTCGACGAGTCTCGCCACCCGGGTCGCGCTGCTCGCGGTCACCGGCCTGGTGGGTGTCGCTGCCGTGGGCACCATCGGCCTCGTCGGTTCCGCGGGCCAGGACTCCGCCCGGACCACGCTGGTGCGGGCCGAGCGGGCCGCCACCCTGGCCGAGACCGTCGACGCGCAGCAGGCCGCCCTGCGCGCGGACGTGCTGGTGTCGGTGGTGGCCGCGAACGCCGCCGACCGGCAGGCGGCGATGTCCGCGCTGGGCGACGACGCCGTCGCGCTCCGGGCCGCGTTGCGCGAGCTGGCCGCGGCGGGCAACCCGCAGACGCGCGCAGCCGCCGAGCAGCTGCTGACCGAGTCCGAGCAGCTCGTCACGCTGGGCCAGCGGGTCGTCTCCCTCGCCAACCACGACGTCACCGACCCCGGTCAGGTCGCGGCCCGCGAGGCCGTGCCCGCGTTCACCGCGCAGGCCACGAAGGTCGCCGCGGCACTGCCGCAGATCCGCGAGCAGGCGTCCACCGCCCGCGCCGGGGCCATCACCGCGGCGGACGGCGCCCGGCGCAAGGCGCAGCTGCTGACGCTGGTCACGGCCGCCGTCGTCGCCGCTCTGCTGGCGGTGGTCGCGCTCACGGTCGTGACGTCGTTGCGCCGTCGGTTGCGCGCGACGGTGACGGTGCTGGAAGCGCTGGCCGACGGGCGCCTGGACCAGCGCGGCGAGGTGGGTCGTCACGACGAGATCGGGCGGATGACCCTGGCGTTGAACACCGCCCTGGACCGGATGTCGGGCCTGCTGTCCCAGGTCGCGCGCTCCAGCGACGAGCTGACGGCGTCCGCGGCGGACCTGACCGGCGTCTCCGGTGACCTGCGCGACCGGGCCGCGGGGACGGCGTCCCAGGCCGACGCCGGATCGGCGGCGTCGGAGGAGATCTCGGTGACGATCCGTTCCGTCGCCGACTCCAGCGCGGAGATGGAACAGGCCATCGCCCAGATCGCGGCGGCGACCACGGAGGCCAGCCAGGTCGCCCACGACGCCGTCGCGGCGTCCGGGGACGCGGCCCGCACGGTCCAGGGCCTGGCCCGGTCGTCGGCGGAGATCGGCGACATCGTGAAGGTCATCACCTCCATCGCCGAGCAGACGAACCTGCTGGCCCTGAACGCGACCATCGAGGCCGCTCGCGCCGGGGAGTACGGCAAGGGGTTCGCCGTCGTCGCCAGCGAGGTGAAGGAGCTCGCCACCGAGTCGGCGCGCACGTCGGAGACGATCGTCGCGAAGATCGCTGCGGCGCAGCAGGACGCGGCTGCGGCCAGCGTCGCGATCGGGCGCATCGACGAGGTCGTGGAACGCATCAGCGCGATCCAGTCGACGATCGCGAGCGCCGTGGAGGAGCAGACCGCGACGACGCGGGAGATGGTCCGCAACGTCGAGGAGATCGCGGCCGGGTCCAGCGACGTCACCCGGTCCATCACGGGGATGGCGCAGGACGTGAACCGCACGACGGGTGATGCCCAGCGCACGGCGGACGCGGCCGAGCAGGTCGCACGCTCGGCCGCCCGCCTCGACGAGGCGGTCCGCAGCTTCCAGGTCTGAGTCCCCGACCGCTGCCGCGTGGGTGCGTCAGACGGTGGTGAGGACGTGCGCGCCGATGCTGCGGCCCGCGAGCAGCGCGTCCTCCGGCCCGATCCCGTCGTGGCGCCCGTGGCGTCCGACCCGGGCGAGGTTGGAGAACGCGTCGAGCTGGACGTCGAGCTGCGCGCGAGCCGCTTCGGCGCCGCGGGTCGGCACGGGCACGCTGCGCGGCAGGCGGAGCACGTCGTGGTCGAGGACGCGGACACCGCGGTCCACCCCGAAGGCGGGGAGTTCCGCGATGGCGAGCTGGGCGAGCTCGTGGTCGGTCCGGGCCGACAGGTCGTCGTCGCCGGAGCTCCAGAACTCCGCGCAGAGGACGGTCCGGGGTTCGTCGCGGAACGCGGCGGGACGCCAGACCCGGGTGTTGGAGAGGCGCCCGACGCGCAGCGACTCGTCGCAGGCGGTGACGTGGTGGCTGTCCTGGCCGACGTCACCGTCGAGGAGCAGGTGGACGAGGTAGGTGTCGCGGCTGCGCAGCGACGGGCCGCTCGGGGCGGTGGTACCGGGGAGCCACCGCACCAGCACGGGCGCGGGGACGCTGGAGACCACGGCACGGGCGGCGATCGAGAACTTGGCCGAGGTGTCACGCACCCGGACGGCGGTGACCCGGCCGTCGGTGGCGCTCAGTCCGGTCACGGTGGTGCCGAGCAGGATCCGGGCGCCGCGGGCGCGCAGCCGACGGGCCAGCTCGTCCCAGACGGCGCCGGTCCCCTCGCTCGGGGTGAGGAGTTCGACGGGTCGCTCCCCGCCGCGGCGGGTGCCCTGCAGCTCGTCGGCGAAGGCCGGGGACAGGTCGCGGGGGTGGGCCCCGAGGTACTTGCGGGTGTGGGGGACGAGGAGTTCCTCGACGACGGCGCGGCCGTGGCTCGCGACGAGCGCCTGGTAGGCGTCGACGGGGGTGCGGGGTTCGCGGCGGTTCAGCGTCGCGGCGAGGCGGGCACCGGCGGTGCGGGCCGCGGCTCCGGCGCCGACGGTGCGCAGGACCTGACCGGGACGGGGCGGGAAACCCACGACGCGTCCGCGCCAGACGGCGGATCGCCGCGCCCGGGTGCGTTCCACCCCGCCGACGGCGCCGGCGAGGTCCAGCCACCGGGTCACCGACTCCGGGTGGGCGTCGGAGCGGAAGCTGTGCGGGCCGAGGTCGAAGCGGTGGCCCCACAACTCGATCGAGCGGGACAGACCACCGGCCTCGGGGGCGCCGTCCACGACCACGACCTGGGCCCCGGCGTCCAGCAGGTGCTCGGCGGCGGCCAGCCCCGCGGGACCGGCCCCGATGACGACGACCGGCTGGTCGGTGCCGGCGCGGCCGGTCACACCCTCCACGACGAGCGCGCTCACGTCGTACTCCTCTGCCCCATGTGCTTCTCCCCGAGACGATCCGTGGTCCCCGCGGTGAGGAGTCCCTCGACCGCGGCTCCCCGCGGCGGTGCGGTGCTCGTGGTCACGGTGTCGTTCAACGTCCCCCCCCCAGGTCGGTGCCGCGCGGAGACCCCCCGGAATCCGTGCGTGATCACGAGGAGTGTGGCAGGCGGGACGACCGTCGGGACGGCAAACCCCCGATCTGCGCGCGAGAAACACGAAGCGTTCTCGACGGTGACCGGCAGTTGCCGAGGAGGGCACCGGACCTTCACGGAGAGTAGGTGATCGGGGCACTCAGCAGCCCCGATCACCCGCCGCCCACAGGCGGGGCTCAGCTCGCGCGGGCTCGCCGACGCGACGTCGTGGTCGCTGCCGTCGGGGTCTTGAGCACCTCGGCGAGGAACTGGCCGGTGTAGCTGTCCGGGTTCGCCGCGACGTCCTCGGGAGTGCCCTCGGCCACGACCTTGCCGCCGCCGCTGCCGCCCTCGGGGCCCATGTCCACCAGCCAGTCGGCGGACTTGATGACGTCGAGGTTGTGCTCGATGACCAGGACGCTGTTGCCCTTGTCGACGAGACCCTGCACGACACCGAGCAGACGGCGGATGTCCTCGAAGTGCAGACCCGTGGTGGGTTCGTCGAGGACGTAGATCGTCCGGCCGTTGGAGCGCTTCTGCAGCTCCGAGGCGAGCTTCACCCGCTGGGCCTCGCCCCCCGACAGCGTCGTCGCCGGCTGCCCGAGACGGACGTAGCCGAGACCGACCTCGGTGAGGGTCGTCATGAACCGCGAGATCGCCGGGACGGCCGCGAAGAAGTCCTTGGCCTCCTCGATGGGCATGTCGAGGACCTCGGCGATGGTCTTGCCCTTGAAGTGCACCTCGAGGGTCTCGCGGTTGTAGCGCGCACCGTGGCAGACCTCGCACGGGACGTAGACGTCGGGGAGGAAGTTCATCTCGATCTTCAGCGTCCCGTCGCCGGAGCACGCCTCGCAGCGGCCGCCCTTGACGTTGAAGGAGAACCGGCCGGCCTGGTAGCCGCGCAGCTTGGCCTCCGGGGCGGAGGCGAACAACTTGCGGATGTGGTCGAAGACACCGGTGTAGGTGGCCGGGTTGGAGCGCGGCGTGCGCCCGATCGGGCTCTGGTCGACGTGCACGACCTTGTCGAGGTGCTCGAGTCCCTTGACGGCCTTGTGCCGCCCGGGGACCCGGCGGGCACCGTTGAGCTGGTTGGCCAGGACCGTGTAGAGGATGTCGTTGACCAGGGTCGACTTCCCCGACCCCGACACCCCCGTCACACCGACCAGGCAGCCCAGCGGGAACTCGACCGTGACGTCCTGCAGGTTGTTCTGCCGTGCCCCCGTGACCACGAGCTTGCGGCCCGGGTCGATCGGGCGGCGCTGCTCGGGGACCTCGATGGCCCGGGCCCCGGAGAGGTACTGCCCGGTGAGCGAGCGCGGGTTCTCCAGCAGGCCCTTGAAGTCGCCCGAGTGCACGACCTCCCCACCGCGCTCCCCCGCCCCCGGACCGAAGTCCACGATCCAGTCGGCCACCCGGACGGTGTCCTCGTCGTGCTCGACGACGATGAGGGTGTTGCCCAGGTCGCGCAGCCGGGTCAGGGTGTCGATGAGGCGGCGGTTGTCGCGCTGGTGCAGCCCGATGCTCGGCTCGTCGAGGACGTAGAGGACGCCCACGAGGCCGGAACCGATCTGCGTCGCGAGCCGGATGCGCTGGGCCTCCCCGCCCGAGAGCGTGCCCGCCGGGCGGTCGAGCGAGAGGTAGTCGAGGCCGACGTCGAGGAGGAACCCCAACCGGGCCTGGATCTCCTTGAGGACCTGCGCGGCGATCCGCTTCTCCCGCGTCGAGAGCTGCAGGGCGTTGAGGAACGTCGAGCACTCGTCGAGCGGCATCGCGCAGACCTCGGAGATCGAGCGGTCGCCGACCTTCACCGCGAGGATCGAGGGCTTGAGCCGGGCCCCGTGGCACACCGGGCACGGCGTCTCGCGCATGTAGCCCTCGTAGCGCTCCTTGCTCATGTCCGACTCGGTCTCGCCGTGGCGGCGCTTGATGAAGTCGACGACGCCCTCGAAGCCGGTGGAGTACGAACGTTCGCGCCCCCAGCGGTTCTTGTAGCGGACGTGGACCTCGTGGTCCTTGCCGCGCAGCAACGCGTCCTTGGCGCGCTTGGGCAGGGCCCGCCACGGGACGTCCATCGAGAAGGTGAGGTCGGCCGCGAGCGCCGTCATGAGCCGCTGGAAGTAGTCGGCGGAACTGCTGGCCCAGGGCGCGATGGCGCCCTCGTTGAGCGAGAGGTCCTCGTCGGGGACGACGAGCTCGGGGTCGACCTCGAGCTGGGTGCCGATGCCGGTGCACTCCGGGCAGGCGCCGAAGGGGGCGTTGAAGGAGAAGCTCCGCGGTTCGATGTCGTCGATGTCCAGCGGGTGCTCGTTGGGGCAGGCCATCTTCTCGGAGAAGCGACGCTCCCCCTCGGGGCCCTCGACGTCGACGAGGTCCACGACCAGTAGTCCGGCGGAGAGGACGAGGGCCGTCTCGACGGAGTCGGTGAGGCGCCGCTTCACACCGTCCTTGAGGACGAGGCGGTCGACGATGACCTCGATGGTGTGCTTGAGCTTCTTCTGCAGCGTCGGCGGGTTGTCGAGGGCCACGACCTCGCCGTCGACGCGGGCGCGGGCGAAGCCCTTGGTCTGCAGCTCGCGGAAGAGGTCGGCGTACTCGCCCTTGCGGTCGCGCACCATCGGGGCGAGGACCTGGAAGCGGGTGCCCTCGGCCATCTCCAGCAGCTGGTCGACGATCTGCTGCGGGGTCTGGCGTCCGATCGGCTCCCCGCAGACGGGGCAGTGCGGACGTCCGGCGCGGGCGTAGAGCAGACGGAGGTAGTCGTAGACCTCGGTGATCGTGCCGACGGTGGAGCGGGGGTTGCGCGAGGTCGACTTCTGGTCGATCGAGACGGCCGGGGAGAGCCCCTCGATGAAGTCGACGTCGGGCTTGTCCATCTGGCCCAGGAACTGGCGGGCGTAGGCCGAGAGCGACTCGACGTAGCGGCGCTGCCCCTCGGCGAAGATCGTGTCGAAGGCCAACGAGGACTTGCCCGAACCCGAGAGGCCCGTGAAGACGACGAGGCTGTCCCGGGGCAGGTCGACGGAGACGTTCTTCAGGTTGTGCTCACGGGCACCGCGCACGACGAGACGGTCGTTGGCCACCCGGGCGGAGGTCACCGATCGTGTCGCCGCGCTGGCGGCGGTCTTCGCGCGGGTACCCGGAGAACGAGGGCTGGAAGAGGGAGAGCGAGTGGCCACGGGGCAACCCTAGGCGTCACCTCCGACACGAGCCTCCGCGGTGTTCGGACGGCGTTCGGGGGCCCGGTCCGTGCCGAACGCCCACCTCGGGGTCAACCGATCGGCGGACGCGGTAGTTGAAAGCGCTGCATAAGCTGGGGACATGGCACCATCCGGCACGCTGATCGAGGTCCAGAGCACCACCGCGTCGCAGGACGCCGAACCGGGCCCGGTGGCGGGCGAGGGCACCCGGTGGCTGGACGACGACGAGCAGGTGACCTGGCGGACGTTCCTGTCGACCATGCAGCTGCTGCTGGACCGCTTCGACCGGCAGCTGCAGCAGGACTCCGGGATCGTCCTCACGTACTACGAGATGCTCGTGCGCCTCTCGGAGGCCCCGGACCGCTCGCTGCGCATGAGCGAGCTCGCGGAGTCCTCGTTGTCCTCCCGCAGCCGCGTCTCGCACGCCGTGGCCCGGATGGAGGAACGGGGCTGGGTCCGTCGCGAAGCCTGCCCCACCGACGGCCGGGGATACCTCGCCGTCCTCACCGACGAGGGTTTCGCCGCCCTCGCCCAGGCCGCTCCGGGCCACGTGGAGACCGTGCGGCGTGATCTCTTCGACCAGCTCTCCCCGACCCAGCTCGAGCAGTTGCGCGGGATCGGCGAGACGCTGATGGCCCACCTCACCGAGACCGGCAGCGTCTCCCCCGTCCCGGGCCTGCCCGGCGCGCCCTGACGCGGCGCTCGCGGTGGCGCAGGAGGTGACGCCGCGGCCGGCCTTCGTCCTGCACGAGCACCGCAGACCCCGTCGCCACCACGACCTCCGCCTGGAGGAGGACGGGGTGCTGCGCTCGTGGGCGCTGCCGAAGGGGCTGCCGACGTCGCCGGCCGCCGACCGGCTGGCGATCGCCGTTCCCGACCACGACCTGGCCCACCTCACCTACACCGACGAGGACAAGGCCATCGCCGACACCGGCTGGTGGGAACTGCTGGACCGCACCGGGCGCCGCACCCTCTTCGCCCTGCACGGGCGCGGGGGGACCCGCCGATACGCGCTGATCCGCACCGGCGGGCCACAGGCGAGGAACCTCCTGCTGCACCTCACGAAGGACCAGGATCAGGCGCCCTGAGCCGCCTGCATCCCCCGCAGTTCCTTCTTCAGGTCCCCGACCTCGTCCCGCAGCCGGGCCGCGAGCTCGAACTGCAGTTCCGCGGCGGCACCGTGCATCTGGTCGGAGAGTTCCTGGATGAGCTGGGCGAGGTCGGCCTGGGCCATGCCCGGGCGCGGGGCCGCCGTCTCGCCCTGCGCGGTCTTGCGACCCTTGCCCTTCGCCGGGGTCGGGGCCTTCCCGCGCGACTGCGACCGTCCGCTGCCGCCCTGGCTCGCAGCGGCGAGGAGGTCGGCGGTGTCGGCGTCCTCGCGGGCGATGAGGTCGGTGATGTCGGCGATGCGCTTGCGCAGCGGCTGCGGGTCGACCCCGCGTTCGAGGTTGTAGGCGACCTGCTTCTCCCGGCGCCGGTTCGTCTCCTCGATCGCCTGCTCCATCGAGGCGGTGATGCGGTCGGCGTACATGTGGACCTCGCCCGAGACGTTGCGGGCGGCGCGGCCGATCGTCTGGATCAGCGAGGTGGCCGAGCGGAGGAAACCCTCCTTGTCGGCGTCGAGGATCGCCACCAGCGACACCTCGGGCAGGTCGAGGCCCTCGCGCAGCAGGTTGATCCCGACGAGGACGTCGTACTCGCCCTGACGCAGCTCCCGCAGCAGTTCCACCCGGCGCAGGGTGTCGATGTCGGAGTGCAGGTAGCGGACCCGGACGCCCTGGTCGAGGAAGTAGTCGGTGAGGTCCTCGGCCATCTTCTTCGTCAGCGTCGTCACGAGGACGCGCTCGTCCTTGTCGGTGCGCAGCCGGATCTCGTGCAACAGGTCGTCGATCTGGCCCTTGGTGGGTTTGACCACGACCTGCGGGTCGATGAGTCCCGTCGGGCGGATGATCTGCTCGACGACGCCCTTCCCGCGGGAGAGTTCGTACTGCCCCGGGGTGGCCGAGAGGTAGACCGTCTGCCCGGTGCGCTCGAGGAACTCCTCCCAGCGCAACGGCCGGTTGTCCATGGCGCTGGGCAGGCGGAACCCGAAGTCGACGAGGGTCCGCTTGCGGGACATGTCCCCCTCGAACATCCCCCCGATCTGGGGGACGGTGACGTGCGACTCGTCGATGACGAGGAGGAAGTCCTCGGGGAAGTAGTCCAGCAGGGTGTTCGACGCCGACCCGGGGGCCCGGTTGTCGAAGTGGCGGGAGTAGTTCTCCACCCCGGAGCAGGAACCGACCTGGCGCAGCATCTCGATGTCGTAGGTGGTGCGCATGCGCAGCCGCTGCGCCTCGAGCAGCTTGCCCTGCTGCTCGAGTTCGGCGAGGCGTTCGGTGAGTTCGGCCTCGATCGTCCCGATGGCGCGTTCCAGCCGTTCGGGACCGGCCACGTAGTGCGAGGCGGGGAAGATGTAGACGTGCTCCTCCTCGCGCAGGACCTCCCCGGTGAGGGGGTTCAGCGTGTAGAGCTTGTCGATCTCGTCGCCGAAGAACTCGATGCGGATCGCGTGCTCCTCGTACACCGGGATGATCTCCACGGTGTCCCCGCGGACGCGGAAGGTGCCCCGGGTGAAGGCGAGGTCGTTGCGGGTGTACTGCTCGACGATGAACTTGCGCAGCAGGTCGTCGCGCTCGATGGTGTCGCCGACCTTGAGCGGGACCATGCGGTCGACGTACTCCTGCGGCGTGCCCAGGCCGTAGATGCACGACACCGACGCCACGACGATGACGTCGCGCCGCGTCAGCAGCGAGTTGGTGGCCGAGTGCCGCAGCCGTTCGACCTCGTCGTTGACCGAGGAGTCCTTCTCGATGTAGGTGTCCGACTGCGGGACGTAGGCCTCGGGCTGGTAGTAGTCGTAGTAGGAGACGAAGTACTCGACCGCGTTGTTGGGCAGGAGTTCGCGGAACTCGTTGGCCAGCTGCGCCGCGAGGGTCTTGTTCGGGGCCATCACCAGGGTGGGCCGCTGGACCTGCTCGATGAGCCAGGCCGTCGTCGCCGACTTGCCGGTACCCGTCGCGCCGAGGAGCACGACGTCCTGCTCCCCCGCGTTCACCCGCTTCGCGAGCTCCGCGATGGCCGCGGGCTGGTCGCCCGAGGGTGAGAACTCGGAGACCACCTCGAAGGGCGCCACCCGGCGCTCGATGTCTGTCGTCGGCCGCATGGGGGAAGCCTAGGCGGGACCTCCGACACGAGCCCCTCAGCGCTGCGCGAGCACCTCGTCGACGAAGGCGGACTTGCCGGCGGCGTACGCCTCGGTGTCGCCGGTGGACGCCGCGAGGGCCCGTTTGAGCGCGACGTAGCGCTCGCGCAGCCCGGCGTCGGCCCGGAGCGCGTCCCGGAAGGCCAGCGCGTGCGCGACGGCGGGCGAGGAGACCGGGCGGACGTGGCAGTTGACGGCCCGGCCGGGATCGGCGTTGGAGGCCAGGGCCTTGTCCACCTCGCCCCCGCCGGGCAACCGGTCCCACCAGCGCCCGGGCTCGCGGACCAGCCCGACGGCGAGCAGGTCCTCGGCCACCGCGGCCGCCGTCTCGAGGTCGGCGACCACGACCTGCACGTCGATCACGTCCTTCCCCACCAGCCCGGGGACGGCGGTGGAGCCGGTGTGCTGCACGTCGAGGGCCCGCGCCCCGGCCACCCGGGACACCCGCGCGCAGGTGCGCGCGCCGGCGGCCGCCCAACCTGGGTCGGGGTCCACGAGCGCCACCGGCCCGCGGGCGGCGGACCGGCGGGCGCGGAGGTACGCCTCGAAGGGGAGCAGCCGCTCCCGCCAGAGGGTCCCGACGATTCCCGCGAGGGGGTCCGGCGCTCCCGCCGGGCGGCGCGGGTTCGCCAGCAGGACGTCGGCGACGGCCCGGCGTTCCTCGTCGCTCGCCTGGGCCGCCAGCCGGGCGCGGGCGTCCTCCGGACTCATCCCGCGGTCCTCGACGAGCCGGCGCAGCCGCTCCGGCACGTCCGCCTCGACGACGACGACCAGCGGGAAACCGGGCGCCGCCCCGGTCTCCACGAGCAGCGGGACGTCCTCGACGACGATCGCGTCGGTCGGCGCGGCGGCGGCCAGCTCGGCCCGTCGGGCCGCGACCAACGGGTGCACGATGGCGTTCAACGCCGTCCGGGCCTGCGCGTCCTGGAACACGATGCGCCCCAACGACGGACGGTCGAGGTCACCCCGGGCACCCAGGACCCCGGTCCCGAAGTGCTCGACGATCGAGGCCAGACCCGGTGTTCCGGGGGCGACGACCTCCCGGGCCAGCAGGTCGGCGTCGACGATGACGGCCCCCAGGGCCGCCAGCGACCGCGACACGGTCGACTTCCCCGCCCCGATGCCCCCCGTGAGGCCCACTCTCAGCACGGTCGGACCCTAACGGATCACCTAGTCTGGAACCCCCGAGTGCCGGAGGAAGCGATGAGCGGACAGCCCGAACGCCTCTGCGTCTGCGGGCACCCCGCGGTCCACCACCAGCACTACCGGCGCGGGAGCGACTGCAGCGAGTGCGACTGCCCGGGCTACCGGCGCCGGGACAGCCTGTGGCGCCGACTGTCGCGCCGCTGACCCGGCCCCGCCGGGAACGACGAAGGGCCCGACCGGATCGCTCCGGTCGGGCCCTTCGTCGTCGTGGGTGGTGCCGGGTCAGCGCACCCCACCGCGACGCTTGTTGTAGACGTCGAACGCGACGGCCAGCAGCAGCACGAGGCCCTTGATGACCGACTGCAGCGACTGGTCGATGCCCAGCAGCTGCATGCCGTTGGAGATCACGCCGACGAGCAGACCACCGATCATGGCGCCCTGGATCTTCCCGATGCCGCCGGTGACGGCCGCGCCACCGATGAAGGCCGCGGCGATCGCGTCGAGCTCGAAGCCGTTGCCGGCGCCCGGCTGGGCGCCGTTGGACCGCGAGGAGAAGATGATCCCGGCGACCGCGGCCAGGAAGCCCATGTTGACGAAGATCCAGAAGTTCACCCGACGGACGTTCACGCCGGACAGCTGCGCCGCGGCGAGGTTCCCGCCGATGGCGTACACCTGACGACCGAACACCGTGCTCTTCATGATCACGGAGTAGGCCAGGATCAGGACGGCCAGGATGATGAGGACGATCGGCAGACCACGGCTGTGGGCGAGCTTCCACGCGATGGCCATGACGACCAGCGCGACCAGGACGATGCGCAGCACGAACAGCGGGAGCGCCTCGACGACCTGCTGGTAGCGGACCTTGGCCAACCGGGTGCGGAACTGACCCACGGCGAACGCGACGACCGCGACGACCCCGATGAAGAGGGTGAACGCGTCGTAGCCGTACCCGCCGAACAGGCCGTTGATGAACCCGGTCGCGACCTTGCCGTACTGCTCGGGGAACGGCGAGAGCGAGACGTTGTCCAGCACGAACAGCGTGAAACCGCGGAACAGCAGCATCCCGGCCAGCGTGACGATGAAGGCGGGGATGCCGACGAAGGCGACCCAGAAACCCTGCCAGGCACCGATGACGATGCCCACCCCGAGGGCGGCGAGGATGCCGACCCACCACGCGTGACCGTCGCCGATCACCAGTTTCGCCGAGACCGCCCCCGTGAGGGCGACGACGGACCCGACCGAGAGGTCGATGTGGCCGGCGACGATGACGATGACCATCCCGATGGCCAGCACCAGGACGTAGGAGTACTGCAGGATGATGTTGGTGATGTTGCCCGGGCTGAGCGACAGGTGGTTGTCGGTGATCAGCCAGAACAGCGCCACGACCACGACGAACGCGATGTAGATGCCGCTCTCGCGCAGGTTCGCCGTGATGGCGACGAGGGGGTTGGCCGAACCGGTCTTCGGCGCCGGCGGCGGCGTCGCCTTCTTGACCGTGCTGGTGCCGCTCATGCGGTGTGCTCCTGAGGGGTGGGGGTGGTGGTGAGCGAGCGGTCCTTCGTCATGAGGACCATCAGGCTCTCCTGCGATGCCTCGGCGATCGGCACCTCACCGGTGATCCGGCCGGCCGAGAGGGTGTAGATGCGGTCGCAGATGCCCAGCAGTTCGGGCAGTTCGGACGAGATGACGATGACGGCCTTGCCAGCGGCCACCAACCGGTTGATGATCGTGTAGATCTCGTACTTCGCGCCGACGTCGATGCCGCGCGTGGGTTCGTCGAGGATCAGCACGTCGGGGTCGGAGTAGATCCACTTCGACAGGACGACCTTCTGCTGGTTCCCGCCGGAGAGCTTCCCGGTCAGGGCCGTCACCGTCGGAGCCTTGATGTTCATGCTCCGCTTGCTGTCCTCGGCGACCTTGATCTCCTCGTTGGCGTTGACGAAACCGCCGGTGGCGAGTTTGTCGAGGGCCGCCGCAGAGACGTTGCGCTTGATGTCGTCGATGAGGTTGAGGCCGTACTTCTTGCGGTCCTCGGTGGCGTAGGCGAGCCCGTGCTTGATCGCCTCGCCGACGTTGCGGGTCTGGAAGGGCTTGCCGCGGTGGAACAACTGCCCACCGAGGTAGCGGCCGTAGCTGCGACCGAAGACGCTCATCGCGAGTTCGGTGCGCCCGGCGCCCATCAGCCCGGCGATCCCCACGACCTCGCCGGCCCGCACGTTCAGGCTCGCGTGGTCGACGACCAACCGGTCCTGCACGGGGTGCCCGACGGTCCAGTCCTCGATGCGGAGGACCTCCTCGCCCGGGTTCGACTCTCGCTCGGGGTAACGGCTGTCGAGGTCACGGCCGACCATCCCGCGGATGATGCGGTCCTCGGTGACGGCGTCGGCGCGCATGTCGAGGGTCTCGATGGTGCGACCGTCGCGGATGATCGTCACCGAGTCCGAGATGGCCTCGATCTCGTTCAGCTTGTGCGAGATCATGATGCAGGTCATCCCCTCTTCCCGCAGCTGGCGCAGCAGGTCGAGGAGGTGGGCGGAGTCGTTGTCGTTCAGCGCTGCGGTCGGCTCGTCCAGGATCAGCAGGCGGACGTCCTTGCTGATGGCCTTGGCGATCTCGACCAGCTGCTGCTTGCCGACCCCGAGCTGCCCGATCGGCGTCGTCGGGTTCTCGTCGAGCCCGACGCGGGCCAGCAGCTTCGACGCCTCACCGTTCGTGCGGTTCCAGTCGATGAGACCGCCGCGACCCTTGATCTCGTTGCCGAGGAACAGGTTCTCGGCGACCGAGAGGTAGGGCACCAGCGCGAGTTCCTGGTGGATGATCGCGATGCCGGTCTTCTCGCTGTCGGCGATCCCCGAGAACTGCGAGAGGTTGCCGTCGAAGTGGATCTCGCCCTCGTAGGTCCCGTAGGGGTAGACCCCGGAGAGGACCTTCATCAGCGTCGACTTCCCGGCGCCGTTCTCGCCGCAGATGGCGTGCACCTCACCGCGACGGACCGACAGCGAGACGTCGGACAGCGCCTTGACCCCGGGGAAGGTCTTGGTGATGGAACGCATCTCCAGGATGGTGGGCTGCGTCGCTGAAGTCGACGCCTGGGTTGTGTCGGTCATCGGTGAACCGTCGTCCCTCGTTCTGGATGGGGGGTTTTCGTGCTGAGACACCACGGATCCCGCCCCGGCCGCGGAGACCGGGCCGGGACGGGAGGTTCACGTGGTGGGTCAGCTGGCCTTGCCGGCGTCGACCTCGGCCTGGGTGTAGTACTTCGTGTCGACCAGGGCGGTCTTCACGTTGTCCTTGGTGACGACCTGGGACTCGAGCAGGAACGCCGGGACGACCTTGACGCCGTTGTCGTACGTCTTGGTGTCGTTCGCCGTGGGCTCCTTGCCGGCGAGGATGTCGCCGGCGGCGGTGACGGCCTCGTCGGCGAGCTTGCGGGTGTCCTTGAAGATGGTCGAGTACTGCACACCGTCGTTGATGAGCTTGACGGAGGCGATCTCGGCGTCCTGACCGGTGATGGTCGGCATCTTCTTGTCGCCGGTGCCGTAGCCGGCGTTCTGCAGCGCGGTGATGATGCCGCGGGAGATGCCGTCGTAGGGCGAGAGGACGCCGTCGACCTTGCTGCCGTCGTTGTAGGCGGAGGTCAGGAGGTTCTCCATGCGCTGCTGCGCGACCTCCTGCTGCCAACGGAGGATGGCGGCCTGGTCGATCTTCGACTGCTTGGACTTGACGACGATCTGACCCTTGTCGATGAAGGGCTGCAGGGTGTCGATCGCACCGTCCCAGAAGAACTGCGCGTTGTTGTCGTCCAGGGAACCGGCGAAGAGTTCCACGTTGAACGGGCCGGTGGCGGTACCGGGGGTCCCGTCGGCGTTCAGCAGGCCGAGGCCGGTCAACAGCGAGGTGCCCTGCTGCACACCGACCTTGTAGTTGTCGAACGACACGTAGAAGTCGACGTCGGCCGAACCACGGATGAGGCGGTCGTAGGAGATGACCTTGATGCCCGCGGCCTTGGCGGCGGTGAGCTGGCTGGTCAGCGCCGTGCCGTCGATGGCGGCGATGATGAGGACCTTGTCGCCCTTGGTGATCATCTGGTCGATCTGCTGCGCCTGCGTCGGGATGTCGTCGTTGGCGAACTGCTTGTCGACCTTGTAGCCGGCCTTCTTCAGGCCCGCCTCGACGTTGTTGCCGTCGGCGATCCAGCGCTCGGAGGTCTGGGTCGGCATCGAGACACCGACGGTGACGTCGGAGGGCTTGGCGGAGGAACTGCCGTCACCGCTGGCGGTGTCGGTGCCCGCACCGCCACCACCACAGGCGGCGAGGGTGAAGGCGATTCCTGCGCCGAAGACGGCAAGGGCACTGCGGCGTTTCATCACGGCGGAACTCCTCTGTACCTCGTGAATGCCGCGCGAACGAACTCGCGCGGCACTGAGTGTGCGCCGGACGGCGCTGGGGGATGGACGTTCGCTGCGGGGCTCGAGCTTCCTCGTCCCAGCGCCCGACAGCAGGTCGATCTGACGATCTGGTGTGACTGGTGACTTCATTGTTAACGTTGCCAAACGCGCTCGTCAAGCTGTTCACCCAGACGCCGAGAAGGTGCACGTGGTGGTGCGGGCGTGGGTTACCCTGACGCCGCGAGGTCGACGCCGACAGGAGCACTCCCCCGCACCCCCGTCGTTCCTCAGCCCTTCTCCCGTCCCTCAGCGATGAGGGACGAGACCTGCTCACCAGTCAGGAAGTGGCATGTCCGCCGATTCCGAGGCCCGGGGCGCCGCTGCCCCCGAGGCCGAGTCGCGCGTTCCGGTCCTCGCCGACGTCGCCGCGCTGGCCGGCGTCTCCCAGCAGACCGTCTCCCGCGTGGTGCGCGGCAGTCCCTCCGTCGCGCGCCGCACCCGCGAACGCGTCGAGCTCGCCATCGCCGAGCTCGGCTACCGGCCCAACATCGCCGCCCGGACCCTCGTCACCCGACGCTCACACCGCATCGGCGTGGTCGCGGCCGACACCTCGCTCTACGGCAGCGTCACCACGCTGTCCGGGATCCAGGAGGCGGCCCGTGCGGCCGGGTACTCCGTCTCGCTCGTGATGCTGCCCGACCTCACGCCGGACGGTGTGCGGACGGCGCTGGAGGAACTCCGCTCGCAGTACGTCGACGGCGCCATCGCCGTCGTCCCCGAGGACGCCTCGCAGGAGGCCGTCCGCGCGGTGGACGCCGCGTTCCCCTGCGTGCTGGCCCCCGGCCTCGACGGGGCCGGGATCGCCGACGCCTACTGGGCCGAGGTCACCGCGGCCCGGGAGGCGACCCACCACCTGCTCGACCTCGGGCACACCACGGTCCACCACGTCGCCGGGCCCCGGGACTGGGCGGAGTCGCGGGCACGCTCCACGGGCTGGCGGACCGCGCTGGTCGAGCGCGTGCGGGTCGTGCCCCGTCCCGTCCGCGGCGACTGGTCCGCGCAGTCGGGGTACCTGGCGCTGGGCGGACTGCCGGTGGATGAGGTCAGCGCCCTCTTCGTCGCCAACGACCACATGGCCGTGGGGGTCCTGCGGGCGCTGGCCGACGTGGGCCGCTCCGTCCCCGAGGACGTGAGCGTCGTCGGCTTCGACGACATCCCCGAAGCGCGGTTCCTCTTCCCCCCGCTGACGACGGTCAGCCAGGACTTCGCCGAGATCGGCCGCCGCTGCGTGCGGGTGCTGCTCGGCCGCCTGGGCGAGCGCGTCGTCGAGACCGGTCCGGTCTCCCCCGCTCTGATCGTCCGTTCCAGCACCGCCGCCCCCCGCTGACCGGACACCCCCGGCACGACAAAGGCCCCGACCGGGATCCGGTCGGGGCCTTCGTCAGTCGATCAGCGTGTCAGCGGACGATCAGTTCCCGCCGGTGAGCTTCTCGCGCAGGGCCGCCAGGGCCTCGTCGGACGCCAGCGTGCCGGCGGCCTCCGGAGCCTCGGAGGTGTAGGACGACGGAGCGGAGGACGAGGAGCTGCTGCTGCTCGAGGAGCTGGAGCTGCTGGTCGTCGACGCCGCGGTGACGCCCTCGGCTTCGGCCTTCGCCTCGGCCTCGGCCTGCTCGGCCACGGACTTCTTGTGGGCCTCCCAGCGCTCGTGGGCGAGGGCGTACTGCCCTTCCCACTCCTCGCGCTGGGTCTCGAAGCCCTCGAGCCAGTCGTTGGTCTCGGGGTCGAAGCCCTCGGGGTACTTGTAGTTCCCCTGCTCGTCGTAGTCCGCCGCCATGCCGTAGAGCGAGGGGTCGAACTCCTCGCCCGCGGCCGCGAGGGCCTCGGTGGCCTGCTTCAGCGACAGCGAGATCCGGCGACGCTCGAGGTCGATGTCGATGACCTTGACGAAGATGTCGCTGTTGACCTGGACGACCTGCTCCGGCACCTCGACGTGGCGCTCGGCCAGCTCGGAGATGTGGACCAGGCCCTCGATGCCGTCGTCGACGCGCACGAACGCACCGAACGGGACGAGCTTGGTGACCTTGCCCGGCACGACCTGACCGATCGCGTGGGTCCGGGCGAACTGCTGCCACGGGTCTTCCTGCGTCGCCTTGAGCGACAGGGACACGCGCTCGCGGTCCATGTCCACGTCGAGGACCTCGACGGTGACTTCCTGACCGACCTCGACGACCTCGGAGGGGTGGTCGATGTGCTTCCAGGACAGCTCGGAGACGTGGACGAGACCGTCGACGCCGCCCAGGTCCACGAACGCACCGAAGTTGACGATCGAGGAGACGACGCCGGAGCGGACCTGACCCTTCTGCAGGGTCGTGAGGAAGTTCTGGCGAACCTCCGACTGGGTCTGCTCGAGCCAGGCACGGCGGGACAGGACCACGTTGTTGCGGTTCTTGTCCAGCTCGATGATCTTGGCTTCGATCGTCTTGCCGACGTAGGGCTGCAGGTCGCGGACACGACGCATCTCGACCAGCGACGCGGGCAGGAAGCCGCGCAGACCGATGTCGAGGATGAGGCCGCCCTTGACGACCTCGATGACGACGCCCTCGACGACCTCGTCGGCTTCCTTCTTGGCCTCGATGGTGCCCCAGGCACGCTCGTACTGAGCGCGCTTCTTGGACAGGATCAGACGGCCTTCCTTGTCCTCCTTCTGGAGGACCAGGGCCTCGACCTCGTCGCCGACACCGACGACCTCGTTGGGGTCGACGTCGTGCTTGATCGAGAGCTCGCGCGAGGGGATGACGCCCTCGGTCTTGTAACCGATGTCGAGGAGGACCTCGTCACGGTCGACCTTCACGATGGTGCCGGAGACGATGTCACCGTCGTTGAAGTACTTGATGGTCGCGTCGACCGCGGCAAGGAAGTCCTCAGCCGATCCGATGTCGTTGATCGCGATCTGAGGAGTGGTGCCCGCCGGCGCGGTCGTGGTGGTCGTCATGGAGGTAGGGGCTCCGTCATGGACAGTCGTAGGGTCGCGGGCCCGGGTCGTCCCGGCCGCCACCTGCGCCACCCGGGGGAACCGTAGGTGGAACCTGGGGACGCAAGCCGTACGAGCCTACCTGTGTGCGGCGGAGGGGGCAAAGCCGCCCCGGCACCGGGGTGACTGGGACGATCTCCCGGTGAGCACCGAGGAACTCCCCGACCAGCCCTCCGTGGGACGCCGCAGCGTCGGCGCGAGCGAGACCGTGGCCGCTCAGCGCCGCTGGTGGGACGCCGAGGCCGACGGGTACCGCCGCGAGCACGGCGCCTTCCTCGGCGACGACCGGGAGGGCTCGGACCTGGTCTGGGGACCGGAGGGGCTGCGCGAGGCCGACGCGGGGTTGCTCGGCGACCTCACCGGGAGGACCGTCCTGGAGTTCGGCGCCGGCGCCGCCCAGTGCGCCCGCTGGGTCGCCGCGCGCGGTGGACGGGTCGTGGCCAGCGACCTCTCCCTCGGGATGCTGCGCGAGGGCTCCGACGCGGCGCACGCCGCCGGGGTGCCGCTGGTGCAGTGCGACGCCCGGGTGCTGCCCTTCGCCGACGACAGCTTCGACGTCGTCTTCACCTCCTACGGGGCACTGCCCTTCGTCTCCGACGCGGACGCCGTGCTCGCGGAGTCCGCCCGCGTGCTGCGCCCGGGCGGCCGGTTCGCGGCGAGCGTCCCGCACCCGCTGCGGTGGGCCCTGCCCGACGTCCCCGGCCCCGAGGGCCTCACCGCCATCCACTCCTACTTCGACCGCCGGGCCTACGTCGAGGCCGACGAGCACGGCGTCGTGACCTACGCCGAGCACCACCGCACCGTCGGCGACTGGGTGCGGCTCCTCGTCGGCGCCGGGTTCATGGTGCGCGACCTGGTCGAACCCGAGTGGGCCGCCGGCGACGCCGTGTGGGGCGGGTGGAGCCGGCTGCGCGGAGAGCTCCTCCCGGGGACCCTGGTCCTGGTCGCTGACCTGCCGTGACCGCGCACCCACGCCCCGGACCGTCGCACCCATCGGTGTCACCACGTGGAGTGAGGTGTGGGTGGGACGGAGTGGGCGTCAGGGCGACCTGTCCGGCACACCCACACCTCACTCCACGGTGCGGCAGCGCCGGGACGGACCGGTGGCAGGTCGGCCGGTCGCTGCGGGGGTGACCACCGCGGCGACCCGCACGACCGGGGTCAGTGCCCCGCTTCGTGCCAGCTGCGCCCGACGCCGACCGACACGTCCAACGGCACGGCCAGGTCCGCCGCCCCCGCCATCGTCGAGCGCACCAGGGCCTCCAGGGCCTCGCGCTCGCCCTCGGCGACCTCGAGGACGAGTTCGTCGTGGACCTGCAGCAGCAGCCGCGAGCGCAGCCCGGACTCCCGCAGACCCCGGTCCAGGTCGAGCATCGCGACCTTGATGATGTCGGCCGCCGAACCCTGGATGGGCGCGTTGAGGGCCATCCGCTCGGCCATCTCGCGTCGCTGGCGGTTGTCGCTGGCGAGGTCGGGGAGGTAGCGGCGACGACCCATGATCGTCTCGGTCCACCCGGTCCGGCGGGCCTCCTCGACGACACCGAACAGGTAGTCGCGCACCCCGCCGAAGCGTTCGAAGTACTCGTCCATGAGGCCCTTGGCCTCCTCGGTGGAGATCTTCAGCTGGTTGGAGAGCCCGAAGGCGCTGAGGCCGTAGGCGAGTCCGTAGGACATCGCCTTGATCTTCGCGCGCATCTCCGCCGTCACGTCGGCGGGTTCGACGTGGAAGACGCGACTGCCGACGAAGCGGTGCAGGTCCTCGCCGGAGGTGAAGGCGGCGATCAGCCCCTCGTCCCCGGAGAGGTGGGCCATGATCCGCATCTCGATCTGGGAGTAGTCGGCCGTGAGCAAGCACTCGAACTCCCCCCCACCAGCTGCGTAGGAGCCGACGACGAACGCCTCCCGGATCCGGCGTCCCTCCTCGGTGCGGATCGGGATGTTCTGCAGGTTCGGGTCCGTGGAGGACAGCCGACCGGTCGCGGCGATCATCTGCTGGTACGTCGTGTGGATGCGGCCGTCGTCGGCCACGGACTTCTGCAGCCCCTCGACGGTCTGGCGCAGCCGGGACGCGTCGCGGTGCTCGAGCAGGTGGGCCAGGAACGGGTGCTCGGTCTTGACGAAGAGCGCGGCCAGCGCGTCGGCGTCCGTCGTGTACCCGGTCTTGGTGCGCTTCGTCTTCGGCATCTCCAGCTGTTCGAAGAGCACGGTCTGCAGCTGCTTGGGCGAGCCGAGGTTGATCTCGGTGCCGATGACCTCGTAGGCGAGGGTCTGCGCCTGCGCGACGCGCTCGGCGAAGTGCGCCTCCAGGTCGGTCAGCAGCTGTCCGTCGACGGCGACGCCGACGCGTTCCTGGCGGGCGAGCACCCCGACGAGCGGCAGTTCGACCTCGTGCAGCAGCCGGGTGCCGCCGCGCTCCTCGAGCTCGGTCGCGAGCACCCCGGCCAGCTCGGAGATCGCGAGCGCCCGGACCATGCCCTCCTCGGCGCGGGCCTGCTCGTCACCGCCGACGGGACCGTCGTCACCGTCGAGGGTGAGCTGCTCGTCGACGGGTTCGGCGGGCGAACCGGGCGCGGAGCCCTCGGCGCGCAGCTCGCGCTTGAGGTGGCGCACGGACAGGTCGGCGAGGTCGTAGCTGCGCTGGTCGGGCCGGCACAGGTAGGCGGCGAGGGCGGTGTCGAAGACGACCCCGGCCAGCTCCCAGCCGCGGGCGAGCAGGGCGTGGCTGGGGCCCTTCACGTCGTGGGCGACCTTGGGTCGTGCGGGATCGGCGAGCCAGGCGGCGAGGGCCTGCTCGTCGCCCGGTTCGAGGGTGACCGGGTCGATCCAGGCGGCGACGCCGTCGGCGCCGGCGAAGGAGAGGCCGGTGACCTCGCCCGTGCCGCGTCCCCACTCCCCCGTGACCTGCAGTCCGGTCCGGCCCTGGGCGTGCTCCAGCAGCCAGGGGGCCACCTCGCCGCCGAGCAGGATCGCGCCGTCGACGCCGAATCCCTCCTCGGCCTCCGGTTCGGCCGATTCCAGCGTCGCGAACAGCCGGTCGCGCAGGACGCGGAACTCCAGACCGTCGAAGACGGTGTGGACCTCCTCGCGGTCCCAGGCGCGGCGGATCAGCTCGGGGATGGTCGCGGAGAGCTGGAGGTCGTTGACCAGGGCGTTGAGTCGTCGGTTGCGGATGACGGAGTCGAGGTGCTCGCGCAGGCTCTCCCCCGCCTTGCCCTTGACGAGGTCGGCGTTGGCGATGACGCCGTCGAGGCCGTCGTAGAGGTTGATCCACTTCGCGGCGGTCTTCGCGCCGACGCCCGGCACCCCGGGCAGGTTGTCCGAGGTCTCCCCCACCAGGGCCGCGAGGTCGGGGTAGCGCTGCGGCGGGACGCCGTACTTCGCCTCCACGGCCTCGGGGGTCATCCGGATCAGTTCGGAGACCCCCTTGACCGGGTAGAGGACGGTGACCTCGTCGCGGACGAGCTGGAAGGCGTCGCGGTCCCCGCTGGAGATGAGGACCTCGAAACCCTGCTCGACGGCCCGTTCGGTGAGGGTCGCGATGACGTCGTCGGCCTCGTAGCCCTCGATCTCGACGATCGGCACCCGCAGGGCGGTGAGGACCTCCTTGACCAGGTCCACCTGCCCGCGGAACTCGTCCGGGCTCTTGGTCCGGGTGCCCTTGTACTCGGCGTAGACCTCGGTGCGGAAGGAGGCGCGCGAGACGTCGAAGGTGACGCAGAAGTGGGTCGGGTCCTCGTCGCGCAGCAGGTTGATGAGCATCGAGGTGAAGCCGTAGACGGCGTTCGTCGGCTGGCCCGTCGTCGTCGCGAAGTTCTGCACCGGCAGGGCGTAGAAGGCGCGGTAGGCCATCGAGTGGCCGTCGATGAGCAGCAGCCGGGGGCGGGTGGGCGCCGCCTTCTTCGCGGGCTTCGCGGCGGTCTTCTTCGCGGCGGCGCGAGTGGGCGTGGAGGCAGCGGGTGTCACGTCGGTCAGGGTAGCCAGCCCCTCCGACACCGGCCTCACCAGCGAGGGGTCAACGGCCGGGGTCGCTCCAGTCCGCCCGGCGCCCGGCGCGCTTCGCCACGTACATGGCGGCGTCGGCGCGGGCGACCAGCGTGCCGGCGGTGTCGCCGGGGACGGCCCGCGCGGAGCCGGCGCTGGACCCGATGGGCAACCGGTGCAGGTCCCCGGCCAGCTGCGGGGTGCGGGGCAGGTTCTCGCGCAGCGTCTCGCAGGCGCGCCGGGCGAGGTCCTCGACCTCCTGCTGGTCCTCGCTGCGGTGCAGCACGACGAGGAACTCGTCGCCGCCGAGGCGGGAGACCTCGGCGCCTCCGGGGTGGACGGCGACGACCTCGCGCAGGACCTCGCTGACCCGGATCAGCAGCGCGTCGCCGACGGCGTGCCCGAGGCGGTCGTTGACGGACTTGAAGCCGTCGAGGTCGAAGAAGATCACCGCGGGGGCGTGCTCGCCCCCGGTCGGGGCGGTGGCGAGCGCGTCGTCGAGGGCGCTCAGCACGGCGGAGCGGTTGAGGCAGCCGGTGAGGCCGTCGGTGGTCGCGCGGTGGGCGAGGCGCCGCTGAGCGCGCACGGCCTCGGTGACGTCCTGGACGACGAGCACGACACCGGGTTCACCGTCGTCGTCGCCCAGGGGGACGACGTCGATCGAGCAGTGCTGGGCGCCGGACCAGTCGTCGCCGCCGACGGTGACCTGGACGCGGGCGTCGTCACCCCCGGTGAGGCAGGCCTGCACGGCGGCCAGGGTGCGGGTGGCGCAGTCCTCGCCGCAGTCGGCGAGGCGGGCGGCCAGCGAGGCGTCCTCGGGCAGGCCCGCGGGCGAGCCCAGCAGCGCGCCGAAGCGGGCGTTGACCTGGACGACGCGGCCCTGCAGGTCCATCCGGAGCAGGCCGACGGGCAGCGCCTCGACGGTGCGGCGGAAGAGCCGCTCCCGGCGACGCAGCTCCTCCACGGCGGCCATCTCGGTGCTGATGTCGGTGAGTTCGGCGACCACGGACAGGGTGCCGTCGTCGGTGGGCGCGAGCTGCTGCACGACCTCGAGCCAGAGCCAGCTGCCGTCGCCGCGACGGTGGCGCAGCCGCGACCGGTAGCCGACTCCGGTGCTCAGCATCTGCATCCACCCGTCGAGGGCGACGGCGACGTCGTCGGGGTGCAGGAACTCCGTGGAGCGGTGTCCGACCATCGCCGCGGCGGGGTATCCCAGGAGGCGTTCGGCCCGGTCGCCGACCTCGGTGATGAGGGCGTGGGAGTCCTTGCGCAGGGTGGCGGTGCGCGGACGCACCTCCTCGATGACGCGGGTGATCTCCTGGGCGCCGCTGCCGGTCCCCACCACGGTGACCCCGAGCGGGGTCAGCGAGGCCAGGTAGCACCCGTGCTCCGCGCGGGCGTCGGCGAAGGCGAGGGCGTACTGCTCGGGGTTGCCCGGCAGCCGGACCACGCCGGAGGCGACGCCGTCGACCTGCACGAGCTCCCACATCTCGACCACGCGCATCAGGTCCAGGGAGTCCACGAGGTGGGCCAGCGTCGTGCGGTGGCCGGGCGGGGTGAGCGCGCTCCCCGCGGGCAGTTCCAGGCTCGCGGGGACGGTGACGAGCACACCCTCGTGGTCGATGGCGCAGACGCGGGACCGCTCGTCGGCCCGCATGGCGGCCACGATGGCGGCAGCTGCTTCCGACGTGCTCACCTTCGGGGTGTCGGCACCCCGGAGGTGGTCTTGAGCCTCAGGAGGCGGTCGGGACGCCCGTGCCGGGAGTCGTCGGGGCCGCCGAGCGGGCCAGCCGGGCCCGCAACGAGCGGCGCCGGGCCACGACGTCGGTCGTGTGCACGAGGGCGGCGGGTCCCTCGGAGAGACGCCGGCGCAGGACGTGGACGGGGACCGCGCGGCGCACCACGGCGGGCGCGAACCCGAGGCGGGCCATGTAGCGGGTGTAGTCGCGGTCACCCGGCAGGACGGTGCAGGCGATCTGCTCGGCGCCCTCGGCCTGGGCCAGGTGCAGCGCACGACGCAGCAGCGCCCGGCCGACCCCGCGACGCCGCAGCGCCGGGACGACGTGGAGGTGTTCGATGCTGGGGCCCGCGGTGCTGCCCAGCGGCAGCAGCGGCGAGGTCGTCAGGAGGGCGTAGCCGGCGGGCTCGGCGCCCAGGAACGCGATGAGCACCTGGACCTCGCCGGCCTCCATCGCCCGCTCGAGCCGGGCCCGGACGCTGCCCACCGAGGCGCGCAGCTGGCCCTGGTCGAAGCGGGCGCTCGAGTAGAGCTCCATGAGGGCGTCGAGATCGCCCGTGCCGGCGTCTCTGACCTCCAGGGCAGGTCGTGCCACGTGATCCCCTTCCACGAGGTGCGTCGACGCACCCGACGAAGCAGACCGGGCCCCCGCTCCGGTGGCCGCCCCGCTTGCTCGTGGCGACTGCGCCGGACACTAGGGCACGGGAGCGCCGGGGCGGAAGGTACCCCCACGATCTGGGCGTCACCTTCGACGCTGCGTGCTCGATTGTGCTGTCAACGTGACGATCCGCCACGCCCGCGATCAGGCGCACTCTGACCCCGGGAGCCGGGCTCCCGGGGTCTGCGGCGTCGTGACGGACGGGAGGGCCTAGACGTCGCCCCCGAGGTAGGCGGCGCGGATGGAGTCGTCCGCGGCCAGTTCGGCCCCCGTGCCCGTTCGCACGACGGTTCCGGTCTCCAGGACGTAGGCCACGTCGGAGATCCGCAGCGCCTGGGCGGCGTTCTGCTCGACGAGCAGGACGGTGGTGCCCTGCTGGTTGATCTCCACGATGATCGAGAAGATCTGCTGGATGAGCTTGGGCGCGAGGCCCATGGACGGCTCGTCCAGGAGCAGCACGCGGGGTCGACTCATGAGGGCGCGCCCGATGGCGAGCATCTGCTGCTCCCCGCCCGACATCGTCCCGGCGAACTGGGTGCGGCGTTCCTTCAACCGCGGGAACAACGTGTAGACGCGGTCGAGGTCGCTCCGGTAGGCCGCGGAACGCCGGTCCTTGCGGGTGTAGGCGCCCATGTCGAGGTTCTCCTCGACCGTCATCCCGACGAACGTCCCCCGACCCTCCGGGGCCTGGCAGAGCCCCTTCGTGACGAGCTTGTGCGAGGGCACCTTGGTGATGTCCTCGCCCTCGAACACGATCCGGCCGGTCCGCACGGTCCGCAGACCCGACACCGTCTTGAGCGTGGTCGTCTTGCCGGCCCCGTTGGCGCCGATGAGCGTCGCGATCCCGCCCTGGGGGACGCTGAAGGAGACGTTGCGGATGGCCTCGATGCGCCCGTAGTTGACGCTGAGGTCGTCGACGACGAGCTGGGTCTCACCGAGGGTCTTCTGCGTCGGCGTGCTCACTGGTCGTCCTCCTCGGACTCGACGCCGAGGTAGGCGGCGATGACGGCGGGGTCGTTGCGGATGTCCGCGGGGAGGCCGTCGGCGATCTTCTTCCCGAACTCCAGGACGACGATCCGGTCGGTGACGCCCATGACCAGGCGCATGTCGTGCTCGATGAGCAGGACCGTGTTGCCCATGTCGCGGACCCGGCGGATCAGGTCCATCAAGCGCTGCTTCTCGACCGGGTTGAAACCCGCGGCGGGTTCGTCCAGGCAGAGCAGCTTCGGCCGGGTGGCCAGGGCGCGGGCGATCTCCAGGCGGCGCTGCTCGCCGTAGGAGAGGTTGCGCGCCAGGTCGTCCGCCCGGTGGGACAGGTCCATCATGTCGAGCAGCTCGTCGGCCAGCCGGTGTCCCTCGCGGGTCTCGCGCCGGTGCCGGGGCAACCGGAACAGCGAGTTGATCACCCCCGAGCGGTGGTGGGAGTCGGCCCCGACGAGGACGTTCTCCCGCGCGGTCATGTTCCCGAACAGGCGGATGTTCTGGAACGTGCGGGCGATCCCGAGACGGTTGATCTGGAACCGCTTGCGCTTGCCCAGCGGCTGCCCGTCGAAGACGACCCGGCCCGACGTCGGCTGGTAGACGCCGGTGAGGGCGTTGAAGCACGTCGTCTTGCCGGCGCCGTTGGGGCCGATCAGGCCGAGGATCTCCCCCTCGCGGATCTCGAAGGAGACCTCGTTGAGGGCGACGACCCCGCCGAACTTGAGGGTGACGTTCTCCATGGTCAGCAGCGCACGGCCGGCCTGGGCCGGTGCGGTGTTCCCGGTGTCCTTCGTGAGTTCAGGCACGAGCGCCCTCCTCGGTCCCTTCGAGTTCCTTGGTGGCGGCGTCGGCGCGCTGGGCACGCTTCGCCCGCCGCGGTGGCAGCAGACCCTGCGGGCGGAAGTTCGCCAGCAGCAGCAGGAGCAGGCCGAAGACGACGATGCGGAAGTCGGCGAACTCGCGGAAGCGTTCCGGCAGGTAGGCCACGACGACACCGCCGACGATGGCGCCCCAGCGGTTGCCCTGACCCCCGATGACGACGGCGGCGAGGAACATCATCGACAGCTGGATCATGAACGAGTCGGGGTTGATCGACCCGATGCGCGAGGCGTACAGCGCGCCCGACAACCCCCCGACGAACGCCCCCATGGCGAACGCGAGCAGCTTGAAGCGGAACGTCGGGACCCCGTTGAGCTCGGCGGCCTCCTCGTCCTCGCGGGTGGCCTCCCACGCGCGGCCGACGCGGCTGGCCTGCAGCAGCTTGTCGGCGATGAGGACGACGATGATGACGATCAGGGCCAGCCAGTAGTACGGCACCGCGTCGATCAGACCGAACTTCAGGAAGATGGACTTCGCGCCGTCGCCGAGGTCCACCTTGGCCGTGGCCCCGTCCCAGACCAGGCTGGGCAGGCCGAACAGTTCGGTGGACGGCGGACGCGGGATCCCGGTGATGCCGCGGGCCTGGTTCAACCATTCGGTGTTCAGCGCCGTGAGGCGGATGATCTCACCGAACCCGAGGGTCACGATCGCCAGGTAGTCACCGCGCACCCGCAGGGTCGGGGCCCCGAGGAGCAGACCGCTCGCGGTGGAGATGGTGACGGCCATGACGATCAGGACGGGCCACGGGATGGAACCGTGCAACGACCCGCCGACCCCGACCGTGTAGGCGCCGATGGCGTAGAAACCCACGTACCCGAGGTCGAGCAGTCCCGCGTAGCCGAGCACGATGTTCAGGCCGAGGGCGACGAGGGCGTAGTTCGCGACGGTGGCCAGCACGGACCCGAACTCCGCGTCCGGGGTGGACACGATCGGGAGGTTCAGCAGCGGCAGGACGAAGAAGAAGAGCGCGATGAGCACCCAGACCAGGATCTGGGCGGGTTTGGGCAGGGCCGACCAGCGGTCGACCAGGGTCGGCTTCACGGGTTTCGCCGTGGCGGAGGTGCTCATGCGCGGGCCTTCCCGAGGGACTCGCCGAGGATGCCGGTGGGCCGGAACAGCAGGACGACGATCAGCAGCAGGAACGACACGACGTCCTTCCACGACGACGCCAGCCCGAACAACGTGGCGTAGTTCTCGGCCAGGCCGAGGACGAGGCCACCGACGAGGGCGCCGCGGATGTTGCCGATGCCGCCGAGGACGGCGGCGGTGAAGGCCTTGATGCCGAGGATGAACCCGACGTTGTAGCGGGTGACCCCGATGTGCAGCAGGTACAGCAGCGCCGCCGCACCGGCCATCAGACCACCGATGAAGAACGTCAGCTGGACGACGCGCTTCTGGTTCACACCCATCAGCGCCGCGGCCTCGGGGTTCTGCGACACGGCGCGGACGCCCCGGCCGAGGCGGGAGCGGCTGACGAACTGGTCGAGCGCGACCATCATGAGGATCGCCGCGACGAGGACGATGAGCTGGTTGCTGCGGATCTCGAAACCGCCGACCGCCAGCACCTGCACGTTGGGCAGCGGGTTGGGGAAGGAGGTGTTCTCCCGGGCCTGGCGGACGTAGTCGCCGAGGACGCCGTCGAGACCGACCCAGCCGGCGATGCGGTCCCGCAGCCCCATGATCTCGGACAGCATGAACGAGGCCCCGATGGCGGAGATGAGCGCGACCAGGGGCGGCGCGTGCTTCTCACGCAGGCGGCGGTAGGCGATCCGTTCGACGACGAGGGCGACCCCACCGCTGACGAGCATGGCCACGACCAGCGCGACGATCAGCAGCCCGATCGCGGCCACCCAGTTCATGCCGGAGTGCGCACCGAGCAGCGTCATGGCCCAGACGGCACCGAAGCTGCCCCACATGAAGACTTCGGAGTGCGCGAAGTTGATGAGGCGCAGGACGCCGTAGACGAGGGTGTAGCCGAGGGCGAAGAGGGCGTAGATCGCGCCGATCACCAGACCCGTGAATGTCAGGTCGAGAAACGTGGACAGGGGAACCACCCGGGGTGAGGGGAACGAGCGGGGGGACGGTGAGGACGTGCGACGGCCCCACCCGCACAGCGGCGGGTGGGGCCGTCGACGACGTCAGGAAGCCTTGATCTCCTGGTCGGCCACGATCTGGCCGCCCTCGACCTTGTAGGCCCAGACGCTGATCTCGCTGGGCTCACCCTTGTCGTCGAACTTCAGCTGCTTGGTGACGCCGGGGGCGTCGTAGCTGGCGACGAAGGACAGCAGGTCCTCACGGGTGACCTTGCCGGCCTTGACCCCGGCCATCAGGATCGACGCCGCGTCGTACCCCTCGGCCGAGTAGGTCGCCGGGGCCGAGCCGTAGGCCGCGGTGTAGTCGGCCACGAACGTGCCACCGGCCTTGTCCGGCGGCAGGCACGGGCAGGTGAGGTAGGCACCTTCGGCGGCGGTGTCGCCCGCGGCGGTGATGAGGCCCTCGTCCTTGGCGCCGTCGTCGGAGATGAAGGCGACCTGGTCGCTGCTGAGACCGGCTTCACGCATCTGCTTGAGCAGCAGACCGCCTTCGGCGTAGTACCCGCCAAAGAAGACCGAGTCCGCACCGGAGGCGCGGATGTCAGCGACGACCGCGGAGAAGTCGGTCTGGCCGGTCTGGATGGTGTTGTCCTTCACGTCGGCGGTCTTGAGGTCGCCACGGACGATGTCGGCGAGGCCCTTGCCGTACTCGGAGGAGTCGTCGATGACGTACACCTTCTGCTTGCCGAGCGTGCCGGTGATGTAGGAGGCCGCGGCCGGCCCCTGCGACGCGTCGTTGCCCAGCACGCGGAAGAAGGTCTTCCAGCCGTTCTCGGCCAGCGCGGGGTTGGTGGCCGACGGCGTCACGCCGACGAGGCCCGCCTCGGCGAAGATCGGGTCGGCGACCTTGGACTCGCCGGAGAACGCCGGTCCCACGAGACCGATGACGTTCTTGTCGCCGATGGCCTGCTGGGCGAGGCCCTGGGCCTGGTTCTGGTCACCCTGGGAGTCGTAAGGGGTGAGCTTCACCTGGCAGGCGCCGCTCTCCTTGTTGTGCTGGTCGACGGCGAGCTTCACGCCGTTCTGGATGTTGACACCCAGGTTGGCGTTGGGGCCGGTGAGGGCGCCGAAGAAGCCGATGCTGAGGCCGGAGGGGCAGCTGCTGCTGCCGCCGCTGGACTCGCCGCCGGTCGCGGTGTCGTCGCCACCGGTGGTGCCGCACGCAGCGAGCAAGAGGGCGGCGGCCGCGGCCGGAGCCGCGAGTTTGACGATGGAGCGCACTGGCTTGTCCTCCTGGGCCGTGGGCGCGGGAGGCGCACCGACGCACGCACCCGCGGGCACCACCCGTGAGCGGTGGAGCCGGGGTGAACACTAGGGGGCGCACAGCGTTTTCGGGGGTATTGCGTGTACGAGTTCACCGGGTCGTTACACACATCGGTCAACACCGGGCCCCGGAACTGCGCAGATGTTCCGTTCCGTGACCGGATCGACGCCGAAACGACGACAGCCCCGACCCGCGCGGAGCGCGGGTCGGGGCTGTCGTCGTGGTGCGGTCACCGCAACGGGAGCCGCTGGGCGCAACGTCAGGCGCGGTCCTCGCCGCCGGCGCTGATGACCGTCGTCGCGACCTCGCGCATCGTGAGGCGCTTGTCCATCGAGGTCTTCTGGATCCAGCGGAAGGCCTCGGGCTCGGACATGCCGAACTGGGTCTGCAGCTTCGACTTGGCCCGGTCGACGAGCTTGCGCGTCTCGAAGCGGTCGGCGAGGTCGGCGACCTCGTCCTCCAGCGCCATGATCTGCTGGTAGCGGCTGACCGCGATCTCGACGGCCGGCAGCAGGTCGGCGGACGTGAACGGCTTCACGACGTAGGCCATCGCCCCGGCGTCGCGGGCGCGTTCGACGAGCTCGGCCTGCGAGAACGCCGTCAGCAGCACGACGGGCGCGATGCGGGCCTTGGCGATGCGTTCCGCGGCGGAGATGCCGTCGAGGATGGGCATCTTGATGTCCATGACCACGAGGTCGGGCTTGTGCTCCTCGGCCAGCGCGACGGCCTGCTCGCCGTCACCCGCCTGACCGACGACGTCGTACCCGGCCTCGGTGAGCATCTCCACGATGTCGAGCCGGATGATGGCCTCGTCCTCCGCGACGACCACCCGACGAGTGGTCGCGGAGGGGGCGGGGGTGTCGGGAGTGTTCGTCACGGAGGGCATCCTAGTCCGTACCCCGCACCTACTACGACCCGTCGTCGCGTCGGGTGTCCCCGAGGGGTGTCGAAGGCACCGCTCCGGCTTCGGTAAGGTGAACCGGCATCCTCCGGGACGCCCTGGTAGCCCAACCGGCAGAGGCATGCGACTCAAACTCGCACCAGTGTGGGTTCGAATCCCACCCAGGGCACGCGTGAACGGTCGTCGGCCCCGCAGCTGCTCCCCGGACTCCCGTCCGGAGGGGCCGTTGCGGGGCCTTCGTCGTCTCCGGCCCCGACGGCACGGCCCGAGGACGACGCAGCGCCCCCCGGCTCAGGTGGTCCCTGGCCGGGGGGCGCTGCGTCGTCGTCCGTCAGCGGTAGGCGGCGGTCGATCCGGACGTGGCGTCGCCGATCCGGTGGACGCGGACGGCGTTGGTGGAACCGGCGATGCCCGGGGGGGCACCGGCGACGATGACGACGAGGTCACCGATGGCGCAGCGGCCCATCTCCTGGAGGCGACGGTCCACCTCCTTCACCATCTCGTCGGTGGTGGAGATGAACGCGGCGAACTCGGGCTCGATGCCCCAGGACAGCGCGAGGCGGCGGCGGGTCTTCTCGTCGGGGGTGAAGGCCAGCAACGGGATGCCGGAGCGCAGCCGCGACAGGCGGCGGGCGGAGTCGCCGGACTGCGTGAAGGTCACCAGGAGCTTGGCGTCGAGCTGCTTGCCGATCTCGGCGGCCGCGAGGGTGACCGCACCGCCCTTGGTGTGGGGAACGGTTCCCAGGGCGGCGATCCGCTCGGCGCCGTGGGTCTCGGTGTTCTCGATGATGCGGGCCATCGTGCGGACCGCCTCGAAGGGGAACGCGCCGACGCTGGTCTCGCCGGAGAGCATGAGCGCGTCCGCGCCGTCGAGGACGGCGTTGGCGCAGTCGGAGGCCTCGGCGCGCGTCGGACGCGGCGCGGTGATCATCGACTCGAGCATCTGGGTCGCGACGATGACGGGCTTGGCCTGACGGCGGGCGAGCTCGATGGCGAGCTTCTGGACCAGCGGCACCTCTTCGAGGGGCAGCTCCACCCCGAGGTCACCACGGGCGACCATGATGCCGTCGAAGGCCGCGACGACCTCGCGGATGTTCTGCACGGCCTGCGGCTTCTCGACCTTGGCGATGATGGGGACGGTGATCCCCTCCTCGTCCATGATCGCGTGCACGTCGTCGGCGTCCGCGGCGGAGCGGACGAACGACAGCGCGACCATGTCGACACCGAGCTGGAGGGCGAAGCGGAGGTCCTCGATGTCCTTCTCGGACAGGGCGGGGACGCTCACGGCCACGCCGGGCAGGTTGATGCCCTTGTTGTTGCTGACGGGGCCGGGGACGGTCACCTTGGTGGTGACGCGGGGACCCTCGACCCCCGTGACCTCGAGGCCGACCTTGCCGTCGTCGATGAGGATCGCGTCGCCGACCGACACGTCGCCCGGCAGACCCTTGTAGGTCGTCGACGAGACGTCCTTGGTGCCGACGATCTCCTCGGTGGTGATCGTGAACACGTCACCGACCGCGAGGTCGTGGGGACCGGCGGCGAACTTCCCGAGGCGGATCTTCGGACCCTGCAGGTCGGCGAGGATCGCGACCGAGCGTCCGCTGGCGGCCGCAGCCGATCGCACCCCCTCGAAGTTCGCCCGGTGGTCGTCGTGGGAACCGTGGCTCAAGTTCAGCCGGGCGACGTCCATCCCGGCGTCCACCAGTGACTGCAACCCTTCGGGACCCGCCACGGCGGGTCCGAGGGTGCAGACGATCTTCGCTCTGCGCATACCCAGACCCTATTGCGCCCGCAGCGGTGATCGGTGCGTGGGGCGCGCCGCGCACCCTCGAACTCACCGGATCGTCACCTGCCCGACGCCTGCGCCGTGTGGGGGGGCCTCGACGGGCCGCACTCCCCCGGCCCCGTCACACTGGGCCCGTGAACGCGCACGAACCGCAGCAGCAGAAGGACTTCGACCGCGAGATCGACGAACTCGCGGAGGAGGGGAGCGAGCACGAGTACGCCGTCTACCTGCGCCTGCACGAGGACCGCCGCTGGCCGCCGGGGGCGTTGCAGACGCTGCTGGCCGACCTGCACGCGACCCACCCGCGCCTCGAGCAGGTCGACGCACCCCGCCACGACGTCGTCATCAGCGTCGACGGGGACGGTCTGGACGCCCAGGGCGCGGCCCGGCACGCGGTCGCGCGCGTCACCGCCGCCGCACAGGCCCGCGGGTTGTCCGGACACGCCGCCGACGTGACGGTGCTCAGCGACAACGCCGTCTGGACCTACGACAAGGACGAGGTCGCCGGCTGGTAGTCCGGTAACCACTTCTGGGGGACTTTCCACCCTTCCCGCGCACGAGAAGGGTGGGAAGTCCCCCAGAAGTCGGGTCGATCAGGCGGTCAGGGGTACCGCGTCGGCCCGGATGGGCGACGGGAGCGCGGTGTCACCCATGAGGAACTCGTCGACGGCGGACGCGCAGGCGCGACCCTCGGCGATGGCCCACACGATGAGCGACTGCCCACGCCCGGCGTCGCCGGCCACGTAGACGCCCGGGGTCGAGGTCGCGTAGCCGGGGGTGCGGGTGAAGCGGGTGCGGGCGTCGGCCTGCAGACCGAGCTGCTCGACCAGACCACCGTGCTCGGGACCGGTGAAGCCGATCGCGAGCAGCACGAGCTGGGCCGGGAGGTCCTCCTGGGTCCCCTCGACCGGGGTCCAGACGCCGTCGACCTTCTCGACCTCGACGACGCGCAGCGCGGTGACGTGACCGTCCTCGCCGATCAGCGCCTGGGTCGAGGCGGAGAACTTCCGCTCCCCGCCCTCCTCGTGGGAGGAGGACACCGAGAAGACCTTGGGCATCGTCGGCCACGGTTCGGCCTCGTGGCGCTCCCCCGGAGCCTGGGGGTAGATGTCCAGCTGCGTGACCGACCTCGCGCCCTGGCGCAGGGCGGTGCCGTAGCAGTCGGAGCCGGTGTCGCCGCCGCCGATGACGACGACGTCGAGACCCGCCGCGTCGATGTGGTCCGCGGGAGGTTCCTCCCCGACCGCGACGCGGTTGGTGGGCGGCAGGTACTCCATGGCCTGGTGGATGCCGGCCAGGTCGCGGCCGGGCAGGTCCACGTCGCGCCACGCCGTCGCACCCGTCGCGACGACGATGGCGTCGTAGCGGTCGCGCAGCTGCTCGCCGGTGATGTCCTCACCGATGGAGACGCCGGCGCGGAACCGGGTGCCCTCGGCCTCCATCTGGGCGAGACGACGGTCCAGGACGGCGCGTTCCATCTTGAACTCGGGGATGCCGTAGCGCATCAGCCCGCCGATCTTGTCGTCGCGCTCGTAGACGGCGACGGTGTGACCGGCCCGGGTGAGCTGCTGCGCCGCCGCGAGCCCGGCGGGACCGGACCCGATGACGGCGACGGTCTTGCCCGTGAGGCGTTCGGGGACGCGCGGTTCCAGCCAGCCGTTCTCGGCGGCGTTCTCCGCGATCATCACCTCGACCTGCTTGATCGTCACCGGCGGCTGGTTGATGCCCAGCACGCAGGCCGACTCGCACGGCGCGGGACAGAGCTTCCCGGTGAACTCCGGGAAGTTGTTCGTCGCGTGCAGGCGCTCGATGGCCTCGTGCATGTCACCGCGACTCACCAGGTCGTTCCACTCGGGGATGAGGTTCCCCAGCGGGCACGCGCTGTGGCAGAACGGGATGCCGCAGTCCATGCAGCGCCCGGCCTGGCGCTGCAACTGCTGCATGTCCTGCTTCTCGTAGACCTCGCGCCAGTCCATGAGGCGCAGCGGGACGGGACGGCGCGGGGGCAGTTCCCGCTCCCGGACGGTGAGGAATCCCCGGGGATCAACCATGCGAAGCCTCCATGATGCGGGTGAGCACGGCGTCGGAGTCGGGTTCGAGGCCGTCGCTGACGGCCTTGGCCCGCACCTCGAGGACGCGCTGGTAGTCCCGCGGGACGATCGTCGAGAAACGGTGCCGCGCGGTGCCCCAGTCGGCGAGCAGCTTCGCGGCGGTGGTGGAGTCGGTGTGGTCGCGGTGGCGCACGAGCAGCTCGTGCACCGTCGCGGCGGCCTCGTCGTCCAGCGGGACGACGTCGACCATGTCGCGGTTGACGCGGGACTCCTTGAGGTCGAGCACGTGGGCGAACCCGCCCGACATGCCCGCGGCCACGTTGCGCCCGACGCGGCCGAGGATGACGACCGTCCCGCCGGTCATGTACTCCAGCGCGTGGTCGCCCACCCCCTCGACGACGGCGGTCGCCCCGGAGTTGCGGACGCAGAAGCGTTCGCCGACCTCACCGCGCAGGAAGAGCGAACCGCTCGTGGCGCCGTAGGCGATGACGTTGCCGGCGACGATGTCGCGTCCCCGCGAGCCCGACGCGCGGTCGGGGCGCACGACGACGGTCCCGCCGGAGAGGCCCTTGCCGACGTAGTCGTTGGCGTCGCCGAAGAGGCGCAACGTGATGCCCCGGGGCAGGAACGCCCCGAGGGACTGACCGGCCGACCCGGTGAGGGTCACGTCGATCGTGCCCTCGGGCAGACCGTCCTCGCCCCACTTCCGGGTCAGCTCGTGACCCAGCAGGGTGCCGACGGTCCGGTTGACGTTGCGCACGGGCAGCTCGACCTGGACCGGGGTGCCGTCGGCGAGGGCACCGGAGGCGCGCTCGATGAGCACGTGGTCCAGCGCCTTCTCCAGACCGTGGTCCTGGGTCTGGGACCGGTACAGGGTCGTGCCCGCCGGCGGGACCGGCGCGTGCAGGATCGGCGACAGGTCCAGACCGGACGCCTTCCAGTGCGAGACGGCGCGACGGCTGTCGAGGACCTCGACGTGGCCGACGGCCTCCTCGACCGAGCGGAAACCGAGCGAGGCGAGCATCTCGCGCACCTCGAGGGCGATGAACTCGAAGAAGTTCACGATGTACTCGGCCTTGCCGGTGAAGCGGGCCCGCAGTTCCGGGTTCTGCGTCGCGACGCCGACCGGGCACGTGTCCAACTGGCAGACGCGCATCATGATGCAGCCCGACACGACCAGCGGGGCGGTCGCGAAGCCGAACTCCTCGGCGCCCAGCAGCGCGGCGATGACGACGTCACGGCCCGTCTTGAACTGCCCGTCGACCTGGACGGTGATCCGGTCGCGCAGCCCGTTGACGACGAGGGTCTGCTGGGTCTCGGCGAGGCCGAGCTCCCAGGGCCCGCCGGCGTGCTTGAGGCTCGTCAGCGGCGCGGCGCCCGTGCCACCGTCGGCGCCCGAGATGAGCACGACGTCGGCCTTGGCCTTGGAGACACCCGTCGCGACGGTGCCGACGCCGACCTCGGAGACCAGCTTCACGTGGACCCGGGCCGCCGGGTTCGCGTTCTTCAGGTCGTGGATGAGCTGGGCGATGTCCTCGATGGAGTAGATGTCGTGGTGCGGCGGCGGCGAGATGAGCCCGACGCCCGGCGTGGAGTGCCGGGTCTTCGCGATGTTCGGGTACACCTTGTGCCCGGGCAGCTGACCGCCCTCGCCGGGCTTGGCGCCCTGCGCGACCTTGATCTGCAGGTCGGTCGCCGAGGTCAGGTAGTTGCTCGTGACGCCGAAGCGGCCGGAGGCGATCTGCTTGACGCGCGAGGTCCGCTGCGGGTCGTAGAGGCGGTCGACGTCCTCGCCGCCCTCGCCGGAGTTGGACCGTCCGCCGAGCTGGTTCATGGCGACCGCGAGGACCTCGTGGGCCTCCTGGCTGATCGAGCCGTAGCTCATCGCGCCGGTGTTGAACCGCTTGACGATCTCGCTGACGGGTTCGACCTCGTCGAGCGGGACGGGCTCGCGGGCCCCCTTCTTCAGCTGCAGCAGACCGCGCAGCGTCATCAGCCGCTCCGACTGCTCGTCCACCCGGGAGGTGTACTTGCGGAAGAGGCCCTCGTTGCGCTGACGCGTGGAGTGCTGCAGCTGGAAGACGGTCTCGGGGTCGAACAGGTGCGGCTCACCCTCACGACGCCACTGGTACTCGCCCCCGGTCTCCAGCCGGCGGTGCGCGCGCTCCTGGCCCTCGAGGGGGTAGGCGAGGCGGTGCCGCTGGGAGACCTCCTCGGCGAGGACGTCGAGGCCGACGCCGCCGAGGCGGGAAGTCGTGGCGGTGAAGTACTCGTCGACGAGGGTCTGGGAGAGACCCAGGGCCTCGAAGACCTGCGCCCCGCGGTAGGAGGCGACGGTCGAGATGCCCATCTTGGACATGACCTTCAGAACGCCCTTGCCGAGCGCCTTGATGAGGTTCTTCACGGCCGTGGGGCCGTCGACGTTGGTGATGACCCCGTGGCGGACGAGGTCCTCGACGGTCTCCATCGCCAGGTAGGGGTTGACCGCGGCCGCGCCGTACCCGATGAGCAGCGCGACGTGGTGCACCTCGCGGACGTCACCGGCCTCGACGAGCAGCCCGACCTGGGTGCGCAGCTTCTGGCGCACGAGGTGGTGGTGGACGGCCGAGGTGAGCAGCAGCGACGGGATCGGTGCGTACTCGGCGTTGGAGTCGCGGTCGGAGAGCACGACGAAGACGGCGCCGTCGGCGATGGCGCGCGAGACCTCCGCGCGGATCTCCTCGATGCGACGGGCGAGTTCCGCCCCGCCGCCGGCGACCCGGTACAGGCCCTTGACGGTGTGGGTGGTGCGACCGGGGTTGCGACGGTCCTTGTCGATGTGGACCATCTTCGCGAGCTCGTCGTTGTCGATCACGGGGAACGGCAGCACCAGCTGGTGGCAGTGCGCCGCCGACTCCGAGAGCGGGTTCTGCTGCGGCCCGGCGGTGGTGATGAGCGAGGTGACGAGCTCCTCGCGGATCGCGTCCAGCGGCGGGTTCGTGACCTGCGCGAAGAGCTGGGCGAAGTAGTCGAAGAGCAACCGCGGGCGCGGCGAGAGCACCGCGAGCGGGGTGTCGGAACCCATCGAGCCGATCGGCTCGGCCGCCGCACGGGCCATCGGCGCCAGGATGAGCCGCAGCTCCTCCTCGGTGTAGCCGAAGGTCTGCTGACGACGCGTGACCGACGCGTGGCTGTGCACGATGTGCTCGCGCGGGGGCAGGTCCCCGAGGTGGACGACGTTCTTGAGCCACTCGGCGTAGGGCTGGGCGGCGGCGAGCTCGGACTTGATCTCCTCGTCGTCGACGATCCGGCCCTTGGCCGTGTCGACGAGGAACATCTTGCCGGGGGCGACGCGGCCGCGGGCCACGATCGAGGACGGGTCCAGCTCGAGCACACCGGTCTCGGAGGCCAGCACGACGAGACCGTCGTCGGTGACCCAGTACCGCGAGGGGCGCAGGCCGTTGCGGTCCAGGACGCCGCCGATGACGGTGCCGTCGGTGAAGGTGAGGTTGGCCGGGCCGTCCCACGGCTCGGAGAACATCGAGTGGAACTCGTAGAAGGCCCGGCGGGCCGGGTCCATCTCGGTGTTGTTCTCCCAGGGCTCCGGGATCATCATCAGCACCGCGTGCGGCAGGGACCGTCCGCTGAGGTGCAGCAGCTCCAGGACCTCGTCGAAGGAGGCGGAGTCGGAGCCCTCGGTCGCGCAGACCGGGCCGAGGCGCTGGACGTCACCCGGGATGAGCGGGGTGGACATCGTCGACTCGCGGGCGGCGGTCCAGTTCCGGTTGCCCTTGACGGTGTTGATCTCGCCGTTGTGGGCGATGGCCCGGAACGGGTGCGCCAGCGGCCAGCTCGGGAACGTGTTCGTCGAGAAGCGGGAGTGGACCAGGCCGAGCTCGGAGGTGAACCGGCGGTCGGAGAGGTCGGGGAAGAACGGCTCGAGCTGCCCGGTGGTGAGCATGCCCTTGTAGACCATCGTCCGCGACGACAGGGAGGGGAAGTAGACGGCGAGTTCGCGCTCGGCGAGCTTGCGCAGCGCGTAGACCCGGCGGTCCAGGACGATGCCGGTCTCCTGCGCCTGCAGGCCCTCGCGGCGGGTCGCCACGAAGAGCTGGGCGAAGAAGGGCATCGCGGCGCGCGCCTGCTGGCCCACGAGGTCGGCCGTCACGGGCACGTCGCGCCAGCCGAGGACGTCGAGGCCCTCGGCGACGGCGATCTCCTCGATGCGGGCGACCGCGGCGGCGCGTTCGGTCTCGTCCACCGGCAGGAAGGCGTTGCCGACGGCGTAGGCCCCCTTGGCCGGCAGCTCGACGCCCTGCTCGGCCATGACGGCGCGCAGGAACTCGTCGGGGACCTGGGTGAGGATGCCGGCCCCGTCACCCGTGTTGGTCTCGGCGCCGACCGCACCCCGGTGGTCCAGGTTGCGCAGGGCGGTGAGGGCGTGGTCGACGATGTCGTGACCGGGTTCGCCGCGCATGGTGGCGACGAAGGCGACACCACAGGCGTCGTGCTCGTTGGCTCGGTCGTAGAGACCGGCCGAGGGCGGGAACGACGTGAACGGCAGCGGGCGGACCGGCGGGGTCAGCGGCTGGGTCACGGACGTGGTGATCGGGTGCGACGCGGGGAAATGCGACATGCAGTGCACCGTCCTCGGAGAGAGGTCGCGATCGACCTCGAGTGGACAGGGGGTCTCTCGACGGATCTCCTCGAGCGTTCGCCACACGGGTGGCGATCTCGGCGAGCCGGGTGGGTCTCTTCGAGATGAGGCTCACGCCTGGAGGGCGCGCACCACGAACGGGGGGCGGCGCTGGCCCGCGTTCACCTCACTGTAACGCGCGAGACGCGGTGCTCAGGCGCACCAACGCGTCACCGGATCATCACGAATTGCGCGCGTCCGGGCGTTCTTCACGGTCCAGCGGAGGGTGATCGGCAGTCGCGGTGACGGTCGGTCCGCCGGTCTGCATCGCTTCGTCACCGGACGGGGTGACCGCCGGCGACTCGGAGGAGGCTACCCGTTCCAGGACCTCGGGCTGACCACGATCGTCCCTGTGCACCCTGCGTGAACGGATGAACGCGACGAGTGCGACCGCGAAGACGATGCCCGCCACCCACTGGTTGACCCGCAGGCCCAGGATCTGGTTGGCCTCGTCGATGCGCAGGTCCTCGAAGTAGCTGCGGCCCAGGCAGTACAGCGCCACGTAGAGCAAGAACGCCTGTCCGTGGCGCAGCCGGAAGCGCCGGTCGAGCAGCACGATCACGACCGCCACCGCCGCGCACCACAACGACTCGTAGAGGAACGTCGGGTGGAAGGTGCCGAGCACCACGGGGTTGCCGTCGGCACCCACGACGGCGCGGCCGGCCGACTCGTCCCAGCGGTGGACGGTCAGAGCCCAGGGCACGTCGGTGGAGCGACCGTAGAGCTCGTTGTTGAACCAGTTGCCCCAGCGGCCGAGGGCCTGCGCGACCAGCAGCCCCGGGGCCATCGCGTCCGCCATCGGCGCGAGCCGGTACCCGGCCCGGCGGCAGGCGATCCAGACCCCGAGGGCCCCGCCGGCGATCGCGCCCCAGATCCCGAGCCCGCCCTCCCAGACGTAGAGGGCGCGGACCGGACTGCCGTCCGCACCGAAGTACGCCTGGGGGGAGGTGATGACGTGGTACAGCCTCGCGCCGACGACACCGAGCGGGACGGCCCACACCGCGGCGTCGAGGACGAAGTCCTTGCGACCGCCCTTGGCCTGCCAGCGCCGCTCGGCGATGACCACGCCGGCGACGATCCCGAGCACGATGCACAACGCGTACGCGCGCACCGGGATCGGGCCCAGGTGCCAGACGGCGACCGTCGGGCTGGGGAGGGCGGAGGCCAGGGCGGCGGGGATCACGGCGCGGCCGTCGCGGCGGTCACGGCCGACTGGAGGGCGCCCACCGGGTCGGCGCCGAGGAGCTGCTCGTTCGTCAACGACGTCTTCTGCCCGGAGGCCGAGGTGACGGTCACGGTGGGGGTTCCGCTGACCTTGTTGGCGTCCATCGAGGCCTGCACGGACTTCACGTAGTCGCGGTAGGCGTGGCCCTCGACCGCCTTCTGCCACGCGTCGAGGTCTGCCACCCCGGCGTCCTTCGCGAACCCTCGCAGGTCGGCCAGGGTGTACCCGGTCCCCTCCTCGGGCTGGTTGGCGAAGACGACCTTGGTGTACTCGGCGAACCGGCCCTGCGCGTCGGCCGCCGCCGCCCCCTCGGCCGCGAGCTGGGAGGCGGTGTTGCCGAGCTTGTCGTCCAGGAAGGTGAGCGTGTGCACGACCACCTTGGCCTGCCCACCGGTCGCCAGGGCGACGTAGGCGTCGCCTGCGGCCGTCTCGTACTGCTTGCAGAACGGGCACTGGTAGTCGAGCCAGACGTCGACGGTGGGCGCCCCGGCGGCAGGCGTGCCCGCCAGCACGTAACCCGCGGCGGTGGCCCCGGCGCTCGGCGGGTTCACCTGCGCCGCGGTGGGGACGTCCTCCGGGCGGGACCTCTGGATGACCACCACGACGACGGCGACCAGGGCCAGCACCACGACGACGGCGATGCTGATGAGCACCACCCGGCGGCTGCGTTCGCGGGCCAGCTCGCGCTGGCGCAGGGCCGCGGCCTTCTTGCGCCGGGCTTCGCGTGCGTCCTCGGCCTCCCCGGCTCGTGCGGGGTTGCCACCGGGCTTCTTCGTGCTCAACGCAGGTTCTCCTCGTCGGGGTTCTCGTCGGTGAAGGCGTTCAGCCGGCGCGGACACCCTCGGAGAGGGCACGGGCGAGCTCCTCCACGGCACGCGCCCCGGCGAGGGGCGAGTCCGCGTCGAGCAGGCGCTGGACGAAGGCCGAGCCGACGATGACGCCGTCGGCGTAGCCCGCGACCTCGGTCGCCTGCGCCGGGGTGGAGACCCCGAGACCGACGCAGACGCGTTCGGCACCGGCCGCGCGGGTGCGCCGGACGAGTTCCGACGCTCCCGCGCCCACCGTGGCACGCGTTCCTGTGACTCCCATCAACGACGCCGCGTAGACGAACCCGCGGCACGCGGCCGCGGTCGTGCTCAGCCGGGCGTCGGTGGAGCTCGGAGCGACGAGGAACACGCGTTCGAGGTCGTGGTCGTCGCTGGCGGCGATCCAGGCGGCGGCCTCGTCGGGGATGAGGTCGGGAGTGATGAGCCCGGCCCCCCCGGCGTTGGCCAGGTCGGTCGCCCAGCGGTCCATGCCGTAGCGGTCGATCGGCGGGAAGTAGGTCATGACGAGGGTGGCGGCGCCGGTGGCGGCGACCCCCTCGACGGCCCGCAGGACGTCGACGGGCCGGGTCCGGTGGGCCAGCGCGACGTCGACGGCCTGCTGGATGGTGTGCCCGTCCATCGTCGGGTCGGAGTAGGGCAACCCGAGCTCGATGATGTCCGCACCCCCCGCGACGGCGGCCTTGGCCGCCTCGATCGAGGCGTCGACGTCGGGGTAGCCGACCGGGAGGTACGCGACGAGCGCGGCGCGCCCCTCGGACTTCGCCCGGTCCACCGCCGCAGCGGCCTTGCCCACGCGTGCGGGGCTCTCCAGAGTGCTCACCAGCCGGATCCTTCGGTCTTCTCGGGGGCTTCGGAGACCCGCTCGGCTTCGGAGGCGACGAGGTCGGCGTCGCTGACGAGGCCGAACCAGCGCGCCGCGGTGTCGACGTCCTTGTCCCCGCGCCCGGAGAGGTTGACGAGGATGACGGCGTCCGGGCCGAGCTCCTTGCCCAGCTCCAGCGCGCCGGCGAGGGCGTGCGAGCTCTCGATCGCGGGGATGATCCCCTCGGTGCGGCAGAGCAGGCGGAACGCCTCCATGGCCTGGGCGTCCGTGACCGGGCGGTACGAGGCGCGACCGCTGGCCGCCAGCCACGCGTGCTCCGGCCCGACGCCCGGGTAGTCCAGGCCGGCGGAGATGGAGTGCGACTCGATGGTCTGGCCGTCCTCGTCCTGCATGACGTACTGGCGGGCACCCTGGAAGACGCCCGAGACGCCGGCCGAGATCGGCGCGGCGTGCCGGCCGGTCTCGATCCCGTCGCCGCCGGCCTCGTAGCCGTACAACGCGACGCCCGGGTCGTCGAGGAAGCCGTGGAAGATGCCGATGGCGTTCGACCCGCCGCCGACGCACGCCGCGACGGCGTCGGGCAGCCGGCCGACGAGGTCGAGCACCTGCTGGCGCGCCTCGATGCCGACGACGCTCTGCAGGTCGCGGACCAGCACCGGGAACGGGTGCGGGCCCGCGACCGTGCCGAAGGCGTAGTGGGTGGTGTCGACGGAGGCGACCCAGTCGCGGAAGGCCTCGTTGACGGCGTCCTTCAGCGTGCGGCTGCCGGCCGTGACGGGCACGACGGTCGCGCCGAGGAGACGCATGCGGGCGACGTTCAAGGCCTGCCGCTTGGTGTCCTCCTCGCCCATGTAGACGACGCACTCGAGACCCATCAGGGCCGCGGCGGTGGCGGTGGCGACACCGTGCTGGCCGGCCCCGGTCTCCGCGATGATCCGCTTCTTGCCCATCCGCTTGGTGAGCAGCGCCTGGCCCAGCACGTTGTTGATCTTGTGCGAACCGGTGTGGTTCAGGTCCTCGCGCTTGAGGATGAGCCGCGCCCCACCGGCGTGGGCCGCGAAGCGCGGGACCTCGGTGATGATGCTGGGACGACCGGAGTAGCTGCGGTGCAGTTCGGCGAGCTCGGCGAGGAAGCCCTCGTCGGCCATGGCCGCGTTGTGGGCGGCCTCGATCTCGTCGAGCGCCGCGACCAGCGCCTCCGGGACGAAGCGGCCGCCGAAGTCACCGAAGTACGGGCCGCGTTCCTGGGCGAAGCTGCGGGCGGAGGTGGACAGGGGCGTCTCGTTGACCCCGGCGGAGGCGCTCACGGGCGCACCGCCTGGATGGAGGGGTGCGCGCCGGCGGCGACGAGGTCGGCGACCGCGCGACGGGGGTCCGCGCCCTTGACCAGGGTCTCGCCGACCAGGACGGCGTCCGCGCCCGCGCGGGCGAACTCGACGACGTCGCGGGGACCGGACACGCCCGACTCGGCGATCTTGACGACGTGGTCGGGGATGAGCGGGGCGAGGTCGGCGAAGGTGCCGTTGTCGACCTGGAGGGTCTTGAGGTTGCGGTTGTTGACCCCGACGACCTTCGCGTCGGCGTCGAGGGCGCGCGCGACCTCCTCGGCCGTGTGCACCTCCACCAGCGCGGTCATGCCCAGGGACTGGGTGCGTTCGATGAGGGACACGAGAGCTTCCTGTTCGAGGGCGGCCACGATGAGGAGCACGACGTCGGCTCCCCAGGCGCGGGCCTCCCACAGTTGGTACGAATCCACGACGAAGTCCTTGCGCAGCACCGGGACGTCCACGGCGAGGCGCACCGCACGGAGGTCGTCGAGGCTGCCGCCGAAGCGGCGCTGCTCGGTGAGGACGGAGATGACGGTGGCACCGCCGAGCTCGTACTGCGCGGCGAGGGCGGCCGGGTCCGGGATGGTGGCGAGGGCACCCTTGGAGGGGCTCTTGCGCTTCACCTCGGCGATGACCTTCACCCCGCGCTGCTCCACGTCACGCGGCTTGAGCAGCGCACGGGCGTCCTTCGCCGCGACCTGACGGTGGGCGCGGTCCTTCAGCTCGTCGAGGGTGGTCAGCGCCTTGCGGGCGGCCAGGTCCTCGCGGACGCCGGCCAGGATGTCGTCGAGGACAGTCACAGGACGAGGGTATCCCCGCTCACCGACACGCCCGACACCGTCCTGACCCCGTCCGGTCAGGGCTCGCTCAGTGCTGGGCGCGGCCGACGCCGACGGGGGTCCCGTCGGCCTTCTTGACGCCGTAGCCGGCCTTGGCCAGCCCGCCCGCGACGGCCAGGGAGGCCACGATGACGACGCCGCCGATGATCCCCCAGGTCAGACTGGGGAAGACGATCGCGAGGCAGAGGATGAGGAACCCGGCGAGGCAGACCGCGACGCCGGCCCAGGCCGCGACGCTGTGGCCGTGACCGTGCTCGTCGACGACGTCGGTCGCCCCGCGGGTGGTCGTCTCGTTCGCCCCGTGGCTGTTCGAGGGGGTCTGCTGGCTGCTCACGGTGGGCTCCTGGAGGTGGGGGGCGTACTACGCACACCGTACCTACTCCCCCGGCCCGACCGCCCGGCGCGGTGGGTCGAGCGGGTGGGCGGGTCCAGCGGTTCAGCGGGTGGGGTCGTCGCCCTGGCTCAGGGAGTCCCAGGCCGCGGCGGGGTCCTCGTGGGGAGCCAGGGTGACCGCGGCGCGGGTGGCGTCGCGTTCGTGGCGGGTGGAACCGACGGAGGGCGCAGCCGCGTTCCAGCGCCGCGTCCGCACCAGCACACCCGCCCCGCCGACGAGCACCAGCACCCCACCCACGGCGGAGACCACGGGCCAGGGCCGCACCGAGGGGTCGCCCTGGAGGCGGACCCCGGTCGTCCCGCTGGCGGCCCGGGCGGGTGCGGTCAGCGCCGCGGACGGGTCCGAGGTGACGGCCAGGCTGGCCACGACCGTCCCGGCCCCGCCGAGGACGAGGACCACCGCGGCCACGAGCCGCGCCACCCGGCGCCCCAGCGTCGAGGCCACCACGGCGGCGAGGCTGACCAGGCTCAGCGCGGTGGCGACGGGGGCGGCGTCGCGACCGTTGACGAGCACGGCGCTCGCACCGGTCGCGGTCTCCACGGCCCCGCTCACCCACGTCGGCGCACCGGCCCCGAGGCCGACGACGGCCCCCGCGATCCCGGCGAGCAGCAGCAGACCGCGTTCGCGTCCGGCGTTCACGCCGGCAGGAGGGGCAGCGTCACGGCGTCGAAGCACGTGCGGTCGCCGGTGTGGCAGGCGGCCCCGACCTGGTCGACCTCGACGAGGAGGGCGTCGCCGTCGCAGTCCAGCGAGACCTTCTTGACCCACTGGACGTGCCCGGACGTGTCGCCCTTGCGCCACAACTGCTGGCGGCTGCGGGAGAAGTAGGTGGCCCGGCCGGTGGCCAGCGTGCTCGCGAGCGCTTCGTCGTCCATCCAGGCGACCATCAGCACCTCCCGGGTGTCGTGCTGCTGCACGACGGCGCAGACCAGTCCGGCCTCGTTGCGCTTGAGCCGCTCGGCGACGTGGGGATCGAGATCGAGGGACGACACGGGGACGATGGTCTCACCGCCCGCGCGTGGCGCGCTCCGCCCCGGGTGGCACGATCTGGCCATGACGACGGCGCAGGCCCCCCGCAGCAGCCACCGCACCGACGCCCGGCGGGAGCGTGACGCGCTGTGCGACAGCGCCTCGCGCGTCGGTCCCGACGCGCCGACGCTCTGCGCGGGCTGGGACGTGCGTGACCTGCTGGTCCACCTGGCGGTGCGCGACAACCGGCCGGACGTGGTGCTGGGCGAGGCCGTGGGCCCGTTGCGCCCGCGGCGCGAGCGGGTGCTGGCGGAACTGGGCGCCCAGCCCTTCGAGGAGCTGGTGGAACGGGTGCGCAACGGCCCGCACGGGCCGCTGAAGCTGCAGGCGCTGGACAGCCTGGCGAACACCTCGGAGTTCTTCGTCCACCACGAGGACATCCTGCGGGCCCAGGACGACTGGGCCCCGCGCGAGCTCCCCCGGGGGCAGACGGCGACGCTGTGGCGCACGGTGAGGGTGATGGGTCGTGTCGCCTACCGCCGTGCCGGGGTCGGGGTCGTGCTGGTCACCCCGGGCGGTCCGCGCGCCGTCGTCCGCTCCGGTGACGAGGCCGTCTCGCTCACGGGTGAGCCGGCGGAGCTGGTGCTGCACGCGTTCGGTCGGCGCAGCCGGGCGAAGGTCGAGATCGACGGCACTCCCGCTGCGGTGCAGCGCTTCCGGAAGGCCTTCCCGGGCTAGCGGACGGCGGACCCGCTGGCCCGCAGCGCGTCCTTGACCTCGCCGATGGTGAGCTGGCCGAAGTGGAAGACGCTGGCGGCGAGGACGGCGTCGGCGCCCGCGGCGACGGCCGGCGGGAAGTGCTCGACGGCCCCGGCGCCGCCGCTGGCCACGAGGGGGACGCTGACCCGGGCTCGGACCTGGCCGAGCATCTCGAGGTCGAAGCCGGCCTTGGTGCCGTCGGCGTCCATGGAGTTCAGCAGGATCTCCCCGGCGCCGAGCTCGGCGGCGCGGGCGGCCCACTCGACGGCGTCGAGGCCGGTTCCCCGTCGGCCACCGTGGGTGGTGACCTCGAAGCCGGACGCGGTGGTGGGTTCGCCGGGCAGGGTCCGGCGGGCGTCGACGGAGAGCACGAGGACCTGCGCGCCGAAGCGGTCGGCGATCTCGGCGATGAGTTCGGGACGGGCGATGGCCGCGGTGTTCACGCCGACCTTGTCCGCGCCGGCGCGCAGCAGCTTCTCGACGTCGGCGACGCTGCGGACACCGCCACCGACGGTGAGGGGGATGAAGACCTGCTCCGCGGTGCGGCGCACGACGTCGTAGGTGGTCTCCCGCGAGCCGGAGGAGGCGGTGACGTCGAGGAAGGTCAGCTCGTCGGCGCCCTCGGCGTCGTAGCGCCGCGCGAGTTCGACGGGGTCACCGGCGTCCCGCAGGTCGGCGAAGTTGACGCCCTTGACGACGCGGCCGGCGTCGACGTCGAGGCAGGGGATGACACGGACGGCGACGCTCACGGGGCCAGACTAGACGGGGCCGCGTCGGGGCCCGACCGCTACGGTGGCGGGCATGAGCGTGCTCGAGGAGACCCTTCCGCTGAGCTCGGTCGACCCGGGCGACCGGGACGCCCTGCGCGCCTGGTACACCTCGAGTCGCGCGGCCTTCCTCGAGGCCGCCCCCACCGAGGCCGACCTCGACGAGCGGTCGAAGGCCATCGCCGAGCACCGCCTCACCGCGGTCCGCGACGGCGAGCGGGTCGTCGCGACGCTGCGGACCTTCGACTCCGAGCTGACGATGCCGGGCGCCGGTCCGGTGAGCGTCGACGCGGTCTCCACGGCGACCGTCCTCGCGACCCACCGCCGGCGGGGGCTGCTGACGCGGATGCTGACGGCGGACCTCGAGCGCGCCCGGCTCGCCGGCCACGCCTTCGCGACGCTCATCGCGGCGGAGGCCCCGATCTACGGCCGGTTCGGGTTCGGGGCCGCGACCCGGGCGACCAGCCTGGCGATCGACAACACCCGGGTGCGGTTCCGCGACGACGCGCCGGCGGCGAGCGGGTCGCTGGAGTTCGTCACCGGAGCGCTCGAGGAGCCGGCCCTGGTCCACGACGCGGCGCGGCGGTCCCGCCCGGGCGGACTGCACCGCGACGCCGCCTTCTGGGAGGCCGCGAACCGCCGGGGCGAGGGGCGTTGGATCGGGACCCACGGTCACGCGGTGCTGCACCGCGACGAGGGTGGGACCGCCGACGGCTACGTCGTCTACGAGCTGCGCGACGAGTCGGTGGGGCGCGTCGTCACCGGCACGACGACGATCCTGGACCTGACCGCGGCGACGCCCGCCGCGTACCGCTCGCTGTGGGAGTTCGTGACCTCGATCGACCTGGTGCGCACCACCCGGGCCAAGGACCGGCCCGTGGACGAACTGCTGCCGCACCTGCTCCTCGATCCCCGTGCGGTGCAGACCGGTCCGGTGGACGACTTCGCGTGGCTGCGCGTCCTCGACGTCCCGGGTGCGCTGGCGGCGCGGCGCTACCTGGGTTGCGGGACGCTGGTGCTGAAGGTCGTGGACCCGTTGGGGCTGGCCGACGCGACGGTCTCCCTGCACGTCGCCCCGCAGCGCTGCGGCGCCGACGGGTGGGTCTGCGCCGAGATCACCACCACCGACGCGGCACCCGACGTCGTGCTGGGCGTCGGGGAGCTGTCCTCGCTCGTGCTCGGCGGGACCTCGGCGGTGGCGTTGCACCGCGCGGGACGCCTCGCCTGCTCGGCCGCGAACGCGTTCGCCCTGCAGACGCTGTTCGCGACGCCCGAGGCCCCCTGGTGCCCCACGTGGTTCTGACCGCCCGCTCGACCACCGACGTCGTCGACGACCTGGTCGTGCTGCTGGCGGCGACGCCGGTCCCACCCGCCGGTCCCGTGGTGGTGGCGGTCGACGGCCGGTCCGGGTCGGGCAAGACCGACCTCGCCGACGTCCTCGCGGCCCGCGTCGGGGCGGTCGTGGTGCACATGGACGACCTCTACCCGGGGTGGTCCGGTCTCGCGGCGTCGGTGCGGCTGCTGGGCCGGGTCCTCGACGGTCTGCGTTCCGGCGCGTCGACGACCCACCCGGTCTGGGACTGGGCCGCGGCCGCCTACACCCGTGAGGTCGTCCTCCCCCGGACGGGGATCGTCGTGGTCGAGGGGGTCGGGTCGGGCTGCGCCCGGCCCGTGGATCTTCTGGTCCGCCTGGAGGCCGACCCCGACGTCCGACGCGACCGGGCCCTGACCCGGGACGGGGCGACGTTCGAGGCGCACTGGGACGCGTGGGCCGCTCAGGAGGCGGAGTTGTTCTCGCACGAGCCGTTCCGTGCCGACGTCGTCTTCACGTCCGACACCGCGGCGGGCGGGGAACCGGCCTGGCGCTAGTCGGCGTCGGGGCGCGGGGCGTGCGCCTCGACGAGGCGGGCCAGGCGCCGCGCCTCGGTCTGGGCGAACTCGCCGTCGGCGCGCTGGACGGCCATGACCGCGAGGTTCTCGCCGTCGTCGAGGTCGAGGGTGAGCCACGGCTCGGCCCCGCCGAAGCGGACGGCGACGACCGCGCCCCAGGCCACCTGCCGGGTGAAGACGACGTTGCGGACCTCGAGGCCGTCGGCGGTCACCCGGGCGCGGACCGCGACGAGGCGGACGAGGACGCCGGCCAGCAGCACGGCGAAGACGACGGCCGAGACGGTGTCCTGGCCGGTCCACCCGGACTGCGGCGAGAACGTGAGCAGGATCGACATCCCGACCATCACGACGACGATGCCCACCGCGAAGACCAGCCCGACGACCCGCGCCCGACGCGGGCGGAACGCGGACTCCGGGACCGCACCCGGCGCGGGAGGCGTCACAACCGGCAGGCGTGGATGCTGGTCACCAGGATCGCCCGCGCACCGAGGTCGTAGAGGTCGTCCATGACCTGGTTGGTCGCCGCCTTCTTCACCATGGCGCGCACCGCGACCCAGTCCGGGTTCGCCATCGGCGACACCGTCGGGGACTCCAGCCCCGGGGTGATCGCGCAGGCCTCCTCGACGATCGACTTCGGGCAGTCGTAGTCGACCATCACGTACTGGCGGGCGACGAGGACCCCGCGCAGCCGACGCACCAGGACCTCGACGGCCGGGTCGAGCGGGGCGTCGGCCCGGCGGACGAGGGTCGCCTCCGAGGACATGATCGGCTCACCGAAGATCTCGAGCCCGGCGGCGCGCAAGGTGGTCCCGGTCTCGACGACGTCGGCGATCACGTCGGCGATCCCGAGGGCGACGGCCGTCTCCACAGCCCCGTCGAGGTGCACGATGTCGGCGGTCACGCCGTGCTCGGCGAGGTGCTTGCCGAGGAGGCCGGAGTAGCTGGTCGCGATGCGGCGGCCCTGCAGGTCGGTCACACCCTCGGCGACCCCGGGTCGGCCGGCGAAGCGGAAGGTGCTGCGGGCGAACTCCAGCGGCAGGATCTCCGACGCCGGTGCGTGGGAGTCCAGGAGGAGGTCACGACCGGTGATGCCGACGTCGAGGGTCCCCGAGCCGACGTAGAGCGCGATGTCGCGCGGGCGCAGGAAGACGAACTGCGCGGAGTTGTCCGGGTCGTCGAGGATGAGTTCCTTCGCCTCGCGGCGCTGGTTGTAGCCGGCCTCGCGCAGCATGGCGCTGGCGGCCTCGGCGAGAGAACCCTTGTTGGGGACGGCGATGCGCAGCATGGTGGGTTCCTCAGAGGTGGGCGTAGACGTCGTCGAGGGTCAGTCCGCGGGAGATCATCAGCACCTGCAGGTGGTACAGCAGCTGCGAGATCTCCTCGGCCGTCCGTTCCCCGGACTCGTGCTCAGCCGCCATCCACACCTCGGCCGCCTCCTCGACGACCTTCTTGCCGATGGCATGGACCCCGGCGTCCAGTTCCAGCACCGTCCCCGACCCAGCGGGTCGGGTCAGCGCCTTGTCGCTCAGCTCGGCGAACAGGGCGTCGAAGGTCTTCACGTGCACGGAGTCTAGGTGGTGGCGCCCTGCTCTCCCGCCACCCCCTGGCGGAGTCGGCCGGGTGGGATCGTTGCCTCCCCGAGGACCCCCAGCGACCTCGGGGAGGCAACGATCCCACCTCGCGATCCCACCCGGTGCGGTCAGCCCTTCGGGAGGGGCGCGACGTCGCGCAGGGCGACGACGGTCTCCAGGGCGGCGAGGACGGCTTCGGCGCCCTTGTCCTCGCGCGAGCCGCGCAGGCCGGCGCGGTGCAGCGCCTGCGCCTCGGTGTCGACGGTCAGCACCCCGAAGCCGATCGGGACGCCGGTGGTCACCGCGACCTGGGTCAGCCCCGAGGTCGCCGCGTCGCAGACGTACTCGAAGTGGGGGGTGCCACCGCGGATGACGACGCCGAGGCAGACGACGGCGTCGTAGCCCGCCCGGGCGAGGCGGGAGGCGGCGACGGGCAGCTCGAACGCGCCGGGCACCCGCACCTCGGTGACGTCGGTGACGCCCGACGTCTCCAGCGCGCGGCGCGCCCCGGCGACGAGGCCGTCCATGGTCTCGGTGTGCCACCGGGCGGCGACGACCGCGATCCGCAGCCCGCTCCCGTCGACGGTGATCTCCGGACTTCCGTCCCCGCTCATCTGTGCTCTCCCTCGGGTGCAGCTGCGGTCAGGTGAGCCCGCAGATCGGCGATCGTCAGCACGGGCAGGTCGTACTCCTCACCCAGAGCGACGATCTGGTCCCAGCGTGACATCGATCCGTCGTCTTCGACGAGCTCCGAGATGAGCGCGACCGGCGCGAGCCCCGCGAGCCGGCAGAGGTCGACGGCGGCCTCGGTGTGTCCGGGCCGTTCCCGCACCCCACCGGGACGGGCCCGCAGCGGGAAGACGTGCCCGGGTCGGATCAGGTCCGAGGGGGCCGAGGACGGGTCGGCGAGGACGCGCGCGGTGCGGGCCCGGTCGGCGGCGGAGATGCCGGTCGTGACGCCGGCCGCCGCGTCGCAGCTGACGGTGTAGTCGGTGCGGTAGGAGTCCTCGTTGCGCTCGACCATCCGCGGCAGCCCGAGGGCGTCGGCGCGCTCCGCGGGCATGGGCGCGCAGAGCATCCCGGAGGTGTGCCGCACGGTCCAGCCGACCCACTCGGGGGTGGCGTGCTCCGCGGCGAGGATCACGTCGCCCTCGTTCTCGCGGTCGGCGGCGTCGCTCACCAGGACGGGTCTCCCCGCCCGCAGCGCATCGAGGGCCGCGGCGATGGTCTGGTCGAGACCCACCGTCGGGGCGTTCACGCGGACACCTGCGCGGAGCGGTCGAAGGCGTTGAGGCGCTCGACGTACTTCGCCAGCACGTCCACCTCGAGGTTGACGGTGGCGCCGACCGGTTTGCGACCCAGGGTCGTGAGGTCCAGCGTCGTGGGGATCAGCGAGACCTCCAGCCACGGTTCGCGCTCCTCGACGGGGCTCACCCCGGACACGGTCAGGGAGGTCCCGTCGAGGGTGATGGACCCCTTCTCCACGACGTAGCGGGCGAGGTCGGTCGGGATCGCGACCCGCACGACCTCCCACGCCTCCCCCGGCGTCCGCACGGCGATGGTGCCGGTGCCGTCGACGTGGCCCTGGACGATGTGCCCGCCGAGGCGGCCGTGGGCGGCCATCGCCCGTTCCAGGTTCACCCGCCGTCCCGCGGCGACGTCGTGCAACGAGCTGCGCAGCAACGACTCCTGCATCACGTCGACGGTGAACGTCCCCGGCTCGGGCTGGTCGACGACGGTCAGGCACACCCCGTCCACCGCGATCGACGCCCCGTGCACGGCGTCGGACACGACCAGCGGACCGCGCACGGTCAGCCTCGCCGACTCCGCGCCGAACTCCACGGCGACGACCTCGCCGATCTCCTCAACGATCCCGGTGAACACCGAAGGCCTCCTGCAACTCGTGGCTGGTCTGGCTGGGCTGGAACTGCGGTGGGACGTCACGGCCGAGCGGCCGGGCGACGATGCGGACGTCGTCGCCGACCAGGTCGACGGAGGTGGTCCGCAGGCGGGCGATGTCGGGCATCCCCCGGATCCCGAGGTCGCCGACGGCAGCGGGACCGGCGCCGAGCAGGGCGGGGGCGAGGTAGCAGACGACCTCGTCGACGAGACCGGCCGCGAGGAACGCGGCCGCGAGCGCCGGGCCGCCTTCGAGCAGGACGGTCCGGACCTCGCGGGCGGCGAGTTCGGCGAGGACGACGTGGGGGTCGCGGGTGCGGACGTGCAGCAGGTCCGCGTCCCCGTCGAGGAGTCGTGCTCCGGGCGGCAGGTCGCGCAGTCCCGCGACGACCCGCAGCGGCTGCGGTCCGCGGACGACGCCGTCGCGCCGGACGGTGAGCGAGGGGTCGTCGGTGAGCGCCGTCCCGGTCCCGATGAGGACGGCGTCGTGCTCGGCCCGCAGCCGGTGCACGTCGGCCCGGGCCGGGGCGGAGGTGATCCAGCGGCTGCTCCCGTCGGCGGCGGCGGAGCGCCCGTCGAGGGTCGAGGCCCACTTCCACGTCACCCACGGTCCGCCGCGGCCGACGGCGGTGGCCCAGCGTTCGTTGAGGGCCCGGGACTCCTCCCCCAGCAGGCCGACCTCGACGTCGACGCCGTGCCCGGTGAGTTCGGCGATGCCGCCGGCGGCGTGCGGGTTGGGGTCGGGGGTCGCGACGACGACGCGGGTGACCCCGGCGGCGAGCAGGGCCCGGCTGCACGGCCCGGTGCGCCCGGTGTGGTTGCACGGTTCCAGGGTGACGATCGCGGTCGCCCCGGCGGCGGAGGTGGTGAGGGCCTGCAGCGCGGCGACTTCGGCGTGCGGAGAGCCCGCCCCGTGGTGGTACCCCTCGGCCAGGGTCGTGCCGTCGGGGGCGAGGATGACGCACCCGACGCGGGGGTTGGGTCCGTGCGTGGGTCCGCGCGCGGCGAGCTCGAGGGCGCGTCGCATCGCGGCGAGTTCTGCTGCTGGTGCCACCACCGGTTCCTGCCTCTCGGACGGTCCGACGAACGGACCCCGGAGGGGTGCACACAGGGGGGCGACGACGGGTCGGCGACGGCGCAGCCCCGGAGGGGTGCACCGCAGCGGACCGTCGACTCGGGCGTCGTCGGAGGGACCGGCACGCGCGTCAGCAGAGGACGGCGACGACGGCTCGCACCGACGACACCGCGCGCTGCCTCCCATCCGGACTCTCACCGTCGGCCCCGGAGTTCCACCGGATCAACCACCTGCCGAAGCAGGGGCTCGCGGACTGTCACCGCCGGCTCGGACTTCCACCGACCCCGGAGCACGCGTGTCGTGCGGTCTAGCTGTTGGTACTGCTGGCGGCAGTGTGCCACGCGCACCCGGTCAGTGCCTGCAGGCCCCGGCGGCGAGGTTCCTGAGGGTCCCGATCGCGGCGGCCGCGTCCTGCGCCCCGTAGACCGCGGACCCGGCGACGAAGACGTCGGCGCCGGCGTCGGCGGCCCGTTCGATCGTGTCCGCGGAGACCCCGCCGTCGACCTGCAGCCGGACGTCGAGGTCACCGATCGCGGCCCGCGCGCGGCGGACCTTCGGCAGGGTGACGTCGAGGAAGCTCTGCCCGCCGAAGCCGGGTTCGACGGTCATGACGAGGATCATGTCGAACTCGCCGAGGAGGTCGACGAAGGGCTCGATCGGCGTCGAGGGCCGCAGCGCGATCCCCGCGCGACCGCCCGCCGCGCGGATCTCGCGGGCCAGCTTCACGGGGGCGATCGCGGCCTCGGCGTGGAAGGTGACCCCCGCCGCGCCGGCCTCGGCGTAGGCCGGTGCCCAGCGGTCCGGGGCCTCGATCATCAGGTGGCAGTCCAGCGGGACCGGCGAGACCCGTTGCAGCGCTTCGACGATGGGCAGCCCGAGCGTCAGGTTGGGCACGAAGTGGCCGTCCATGACGTCGACGTGGGCCGCGTCGGCGGTGGAGATCCGCTGCAGTTCCGCCTCGAGGTTGGCGAAGTCCGCGGACAGGATGCTGGGGTTGATCTGCACGGTGCTCGACACCCGCCGAGGGTAGCCGTCGCGCTCGGGATCGTTGCCTCCCCGGTGTCGTCCAGCGGGACCGGGGAGGCAACGATCCCCCCGCGTCAGCGGACGACGACGTCGCGCGGCGCGAGGTCGTGGACGGAGCCGATGCCCATCTGACGCAGGGTGGTGACGAACTCCGCCTGGTAGGTCGCGAGCACCGCGGCGACCCCGTCGGCCCCATCGGCGGCCAGACCCCACATGACCGGGCGGCCGATGTGGACGGCCTTGGCACCCAGGGCGATCGCCGCCGCGGCCTGGGCTCCGCCGCGGATGCCGGAGTCGACGTGCACCTCGGCCTCGGACCCCACCTCGGCGAGGATCTCGGGCAGCGCGTACGCGGAGGTGACGGAGTTGCCGAGGCGGCGACCGCCGTGGGTGGAGACGATGATCCCGTCGGCCCCGGCGTCGACGCAGCGGCGGGCGTCGCGGGCGGTCAGCACGCCCTTGCAGAGCACCGGGAGGCCCGAGGTCTCGGCGAGCCAGCCGATGGTGTCGGGGGTCAGGTCGAGGGCCATGTCGGTGTCGGCGCCGAAGCGGTCGAGCTCGTCGGCGGTGAGGTTCGCGGTGCGGTTCTTGCGCGGGCCGGCGGGCCAGTTGCGCGGGTCGATCGCGGGGATCTCCCGGCCGATCGGGGTGGTGTCGACGGTGAGGATGAGGGCCCCGGCCCCGGCCTCGGCGGCGCGCTGGACGAGCAGGCGCGTCGCCTCGCGGTTGCGCGCGACGTAGACCTGGTACCACCAGGGCGCGCCCTGGGCGGCGATGTCGGAGAACGTCGCGCCGGTGTTGGTGGAGACCCCGAGCAGGGTCCCGGCCTTGGCCGCCCCCTGGGCGGTCAGCACCTCGCCCTCGGGGCGGGCACCGACCTGCTGGGCCATGGGGGCCACCAGGATCGGGGCCGCGACCGGCGTCCCGAGGACCTGGGTGGCGGTGCTCTGGATCGACGCGTCGCGCAGGACGCTGGGCCGCAGCCGCAGCGCGTTCCAGTCGGCGATCCCCTCGCGTCCGCAGGAACCGTCGCCGGCGTAGGAGTGGTAGTACTCCGACACGTAGTCCGGCAGCACGGCGTCGGCGCGGTGGGCGAGGTCTTCGATCCAGGTCACGGAACTCATCCTCACCCACCGGCGCTCACGGGTGTGACCGCTCCCGGCGATCCGGGAGCGAAGTCACCGGTTCGGCGTCACTAGTTCAGCGGTCGGGTGCCCTCGGGGATGCCGCCACCGGCGTAGATCCCGCGGGCCGCGTCCTGCAGGGCGGTCAGCGCGACCCGCTGGGTCAGCGGACCGTAGGTGATGCGTGCGACGCCCAGCTCCGCGAGGCGGGCCTGGTCCGGCAGGCTCGGGAAGCCGATGACCGACAGCTTCTGCGGGCCGAAGGCACCCACGAGCCGGGTCACGGTGTCCTCGTCGAGCATGCCGGGCACGAAGACGGTGGTGGCCCCGGCGGCGAGGTAGGCCCGGCCGCGTTCGATGGCGTCGGCCAGGACGACGTCGGCGGGTCGGTCGCCGCCCTTGGCGAACGCGTCGGTGCGGGCGTTGAGGACGAACGGGACACCCTCGGCCTCACCGGCGGCGATGATCGCCTCGACGTTGGCGACGGAGTCGGCCAGCGGTCGCAGCTGGTCCTCGACGTTGGCGCCGACGACGCCCACGCCGATGGCCTTGCGGACGGTCTCCCCCGCGTTGCCGTAGCCGCCGTCGAGGTCGGCGGAGACGGGCAGGTCACCGGCGGCGACGACGATGCGCTCGACGAGCGAGAGCGCGAGGTCGAGCGGGATCTGCTCGCCGTCGCCGTAGCCGAAGGTGGCGGCGATGGAGTGGCCGGCGGTGGCCAGCGCCTTCGTCTGCGGTTCACCCGCGACGACGGTGGCGGAGACCGCGTCCCAGACGTTGACCAGGACGAGGAGTTCGGGGTCGGCGTGCAGCTGCCGCAGTCGTGCGGCTTTCTCGGCGGAGTTCACCCCCGAAACCTCCCACGCCCCCGCCGCCCGGGCGCACCGGCCCCGCCCCCCGTCGGGTGGGATCAGCCCACGCGGCGCAGCAGCGCGACGTGCATGGCGTCCGTCCCGTGCGTGTGCGGCCACAACTGCACGGCCTGACCCGCTGCAGCGGAAGGCATCCCGGGGACGACCCGCTCGAGGACGGCGGGGGTGTCCACCCGTTCGACGAGGACCCCGCGCTTCTTCGCGGCCTTCACCGCGTCGTCGACGACGAGGCGGGTCTCGCTCAGCACCGGCGAGCACGTCGCGTAGGCGACGACCCCGCCGGGACGGACCGCGTCCAGCGCCGAGGCCAGTAGTTCCCGCTGCAGCGGACCGAGCTCGCCGAGGTCCGCGGGCGTGCGACGCCACCGCGCCTCCGGGCGGCGGCGCAGGGCCCCGAGGCCCGTGCAGGGCGCGTCGACGAGCACCCGGTCGTAGCTCGCGGGTTCCTCGGCCCCGACGGTGCGCCCGTCACCGACCCGGACCTCGACCGCGCCGGGGATCGCGGTGAGGGCCTGGCGCACCAGGTCGGCCCGGTGCGGGGCGAGCTCGACCGTGGTCAGCGAGGCTCCCCGCCCGGCGGCCGTCGCGGCCAGCAGGGCCGCCTTGCCGCCCGGCCCGGCGCACAGGTCGAGCCAGCGCTCGTCGCGACCCTCGACGTCCGCGGCGGCGAGCACCAGGGCGACGATCTGCGACCCCTCGTCCTGCACCCGGGCCCGTCCACCACGCACCGAGGGCAACTTGCCCGGGTCGCCGTGCACGAGCTGGACCGCCGTCGGCGCCCAGCGGCCGGGGACGACCTCGAGGAAGGACGCCTTCCCCACGAGGTCCTCGGGTTCGGACAACCCCGGCAGGGCGGCCACGGCGACCTGGGCGGGGGTGTTGTCGGCGGTGAGCAGGTCCTCCAGCTCGCCCGCCTCGTGCCCGTGCGCCTTCAACGCCTCGCGCAGGCTGCGCACGATCCACTGCGGGTGGGAGTAGCGCAGCGCGAGGTCGTCGTCCTCGTGGCCGGTGCTCGCGACCTCCGCGATCCAGGCGTCGAGGTCACGGCCGGCGGCGCTGCGCAGCACCGCGTTGATCAGGCCGGACGGCCCCCCACCGACGACGTTGCGCGCGAGGGCGACGGAGGTCGCGACGGCGGCGTGGTCGGGGACCCGCATGGCCAGCAGCTGGTGCAGGCCCATCCGCAGGATGTCCAGGACCCCGGCGTCGAGCTCGGCGAAGGGGCGGTCGACGAGCGTGGCGAGCAGCGCGTCGTAGGTGCCCTGACCGCGCAGGACGCCGTAGGCGAGTTCCGTCGCGAACGCGGCGTCGCGGCCGTTCAACTTCCTGGCGCGCAACAGCTTCGGCAGCACGAGGTTGGCGTAGGCGTCGTCCCCGGACACCGCGCGCAGCACCTCGTAGGCGACCTTGCGCGACTCGTCGACGCGGGTGAAGCGGTCCTGCTTGACCCCGGTGCGCGGGGTCCGCTGCTGACCTGTTCCCAGTTTCGGTCCGGTCACGAGAACTCCTCTTCCGGCTCCGGCCGGATCCCACGCGCCCAGTCGGTCGCGTTCATCGCCTTCTTGCCCGCGGGCTGGACGGTGCCCAGCGCCACGCAGCCCTGGGCAGAACCCACCAGGACCCGTTTCCTCTCCACCACGATGCGCCCCGCGGGTACGTCCTCCGGGCCCGGGACGAGCGGGCCGACCTTGACGCGTTCGCCGCGGAACGTCGTCCACGCGCCCGGTTCGGGGGTGCAGCCGCGGACCCGGCGGTCGATCTCGACGGCGCTCGCCGTCCAGTCGATCCGGGCCTCCTCGACGCTGATCTTCGGCGCCAGCGACACCCCTTCAGCGGGCTGCGGGACGGCGTGGGCGGTGCCGTCCTCGATCTCGTCGAGCACGCCGACCAGCAACGCGGCCCCGCGCACCGCGAACCGGGACAGCAGGTCCCCCGACGTGTCGGTCGGGCCGACGGGATCCGCGAACGAGGCGTAGACCGGACCGGTGTCCAGCCCCTCCTCGAGCTGGAAGACGCAGGCGCCGCTGACGTCGTCACCGTTCATCACCGCACGCTGCACGGGCGCCGCTCCGCGCCAGGCGGGCAGCAGCGAGAAGTGCAGGTTCAGCCAGCCGAAGCGCGGGACGTCCAGCGCCGCGCGCGGCACCAGGGCCCCGTAGGCGACGACCGGGCAGGCGTCCGGCGCCAGCTCGCGCAGCTGGGCCAGGAACTCCTCACCGCGCGGCTTCACCGGTTGCAGGAGCGGGAGTCCGGCCTCGCGGGCCCGCAGCGCCACGGGCGAGGCGGCGTGGCGACGGCCGCGACCAGCGGCCGCGTCGGGACGAGTGAGGACGGCGACGACCTCGTGCCGGCTGGCGAGCAGCGCGTCGAGGGCGGGGACGGCGACGTCGGGGGTTCCGGCGACGACGAGGCGCACTACCTCGCCTGACCGAAGGTGTCGTGCGGGGAGACCTTGATCTGGGGGGTCTCCAGGCCCAGCCACTCGGCCTCGCGCACGGCCTTCAACGCCAGCTTGCGCTGCGGTTTGTCGAGGCGGTCGATGAAGAGGATGCCGTCGAGGTGGTCGGTCTCGTGCTGGATGGCCCGCGCCTTGAACTCCGAGCCGGAGATCGTGACCGGTTCACCGTGCATGTCGAAGCCCTTGGCCACCACGTGCAGGGAACGCCGGGTGTCGGCGACGATCCCGGGGAACGAGAGGCAGCCCTCGTCACCCTCCTGGCACTCCTCGGAGAGGTCGAGGACGGGGTTGATGAGGTGCCCGATCTCGTCGTCGGCGTTGTAGGTGAACACGCGCAGCGACACCCCGAGCTGCGGGGCGGCGAGCCCCGCCCCGGGGGCGGCGAGCATCGTCTCCTCGAGGTCCTTGACGAGCTGCCGCAGCTCCTTGTCGAAGGTGGTGACCTCCTTCGCGCGCTGGCGGAGGACGGGGTCCCCGAAGAGTCGGATGGGCTGGATCGCCACGAGGCTCCCTGGAAGTGGAACGGCTGGGTGCGGCGTCGAGTCTACGGGCCGGTGGTGACCGTCGACGACGACGCGCAGCCACGCTCCGTCGTGACCGGTGGCTCTGCGTGCTGCCACTGCCGCCCAGGGAGGGACCCTCCTGCGGCGGGCGGGTGAGCCGGGGCGGCTTTCCCGGCCGCGACCGCGGAGGGTGGGGTCGTGCGAACCGGAAACAGTTGCTGTCTGCTCACGATCGGCGCGATCCTCGCCTTCGCCGTGCACGTCGACCTCGACGTCGTCGACGTGGCGACGGTGGGGTGGATCCTCATGCTCGTGGCCGTGGTCGGCGCCTTCGTCGACCTCGCCGTGGTGCGCCCGCGCGCCCGGGCGGCACGGGTGGAGGCCGAGCTGCGCCTGGCCTCCACCCGCCCCGTCGCCCGGACCCCGCAGACCTCGTGGTCCTCTTGGGACACCCGCGCGTTCACCCCGGTCCAGCGCCCCCACCAGGAGTCCTGAGCCCGGGCGCGGGGATCAGACCTCGCGCTGCTTGGGCGAGGACTCGTGGGTCTTGGCCGGATCGCGCTCGACGACGTCGCCGAGGACGGCGTCGATGCGGCTCAGCACCTCGGGCGGGATCGTCTTCCCGGCCGCCCCGGCGTTGTCGTGCACCTGCTCCGGGCGCGAGGCCCCGATGATCGCGGTCGCCACGTTCTCGTTCTGCAGGACCCACGCGACGGCGAGCTGCGCCATTGAGAGGTCGAGTTCCGCCGCGATGGGCTTGAGCTCCTGCACCCGGGACAGGACGTCGTCGCGCATGAACCGCTTGATCATGTCCGCGCCGCCCTTGGTGTCGGTGGCGCGCGAGCCCTCGGGCAGCTTGCCGCCCGGGACGTACTTGCCGGTCAGGACGCCCTGCGCGATGGGCGACCAGACCACCTGGGACACACCGAGTTCCTTCGAGGTCGGGACGACCTCCTCCTCGATGACCCGCCACAGCATCGAGTACTGCGGCTGGTTGGAGATGAGCTGGAAGCCGAGCTTCCCGGCCAGTTCGACGCCGGCGCGCAGCTGCTCGGCGGTCCACTCGCTGACCCCGACGTAGAGGACCTTCCCCTGCCGCACGAGGTCGGCGAAGGCCTGCATCGTCTCCTCCAGCGGCGTCGCGTAGTCGTAGCGGTGCGCCTGGTAGAGGTCGATGTGGTCGGTCCCGAGGCGGCGCAGCGACCCTTCGCAGGCCTCCATCACGTGCTTGCGGGAGAGCCCGGTGTCGTTGTGCTGCTTGGGGCCGATGGGGCCGAAGACCTTGGTGAGGATCTCCAGGGATTCCCGTCGCTGCCCCTTCAGCGCCTGCCCGAGGACGGTCTCGGCGACGGTGTTGGCGTAGACGTCGGCGGTGTCGAAGGTGGTGATCCCCGCGTCGAGGGCGGCGTGCACGCACGCGATCGCCGCCTCGTTCTCGACCTGGGACCCGTGGGTGAGCCAGTTGCCGTAGGTGATCTCGCTGATCTTCAGGCCGGAGCGGCCGAGGTGTCGGAAGTCCACGGGCGTGATCCTTCACCCGCTGGGGCGATGGCGCGCGGTCAGCCGATCTGGAGGGGGTCCACGCGGACCCGCACCAGGGGCAGCTTGCGGACGCTGCGACCAGCGGTGACGTTCTTCACCGCGGCCGACAGCGCGGCCGACTCCGTCCGCGGCACGCGCACGACGCTGCGGACCATCGGCGCGTGACCGGGCCGGTCCGGCACGGGCAGGGGTCCGAGCACCCGCACCCCGGGCAGCTCGGGCAGCGCCTGCACGAAGTCCTCGACGTCGGCGGCGACCCCGATGAGACCGGCGAAGCGCGCCGCCGGGGGCAGGTCGAGCTCGCGGCGCTGGGCCAGTTCCCGTTCGGCGAAGCCCGCCGGGTCCCAGCGCACGAGGGCCTGCACCGCCGCGGCCTGGGGGTCGGCGACGACCACGACCGCCCCACCCTCGGCGGCGGGACGGACCAGGGACGCGGCGCTCGTCCAGCGCCGGAACGCCTCCTCCTGCGCGCGCAGGTCCGGACGGGCCAGCAGGGCCCACCCGTCCAGCAGCAGCGCCGCGGCGTACCCGGTCGCCACGACCGGTTCGGCGCCCGGCGTCGAGATCACCAGCGACGGCTTGTCCGGCACGGTGTCCAGGACCTGCGAGCCGCCCGAGGTGCGGACGTCGACGCCCGGGAAGGCCCGGCCGAGCTCCTCGGCGGTGCGACGGGCCCCGGTGACCACGGCCCGGAACCGGCCGTCACCGCAGTTCGGGCACACCCAGTCCGTCGCCGGCCGGCCGCACCAGCGGCACGAGGCGCGCTCCCCCGCGTCGGTGACGGCGAGCGGGCCGTGGCAGGACGTGCACCGGGCCGGGTCGCGACACGTCTGGCAGGCCAGCGTGGGGACGTAGCCGGTGCGCGGGACCTGGACGAGCACCGGCCCGCGCCGGACGGCGTCGCGCAGCACCCGCCACCCGTCGGAGGGCAGTCGCGCCGCCGCCGCCAGCGGGTCCTGGGCGTCGAAGCCGCTGGTCCCGGCGACGGAGATGCGCGGCGAGGTGGAGCGGACGGTGTCGCGGGAGGCGAGGACGGGACGCGCCCAGCCGGACTCCAGCAGCAACTGCGTCTCGGCGGTGCGGGTCCGGCCCGCGAACAGCGCGGCGGCGCCGGTCTGCTCCGCGCGCAGCACCGTGACCTCGCGGACGTGGGGGTAGGGGGCGCGCTGGTCGGCGTGGGAGTCGTCGCCGTCGTCGAGGACCGCGATGAGCCCCAGGTTGGGCAGCGGGGCGAACACCGCGGCCCGGGTGCCCGCGACGATCCGCGTGCGGCCGGTGAGGGCCTGCAGGAAGGCCCGGTAGCGCGGCGAGGGTCCCGCGTCGGCCTCGAGGCGGACGTGCCCCTCCGGGACGATGCGCTCCAGCGCCTGCGACAACCGGTCGAGGTCGCGGTGGTCGGGCACGACGAGCAGCGCCGTCCGCCCCGACGCCAGCGTCGCGCGCGCGGCGACCGCGAGCGCCGCGAACGGGTCCGTCCCCGGCGCGAAGGTGGCGACGGCCCGCGGCGATCCGCCGCCGCGGACGTGGGCGAGGAAGGCGGGTCCGGCGCTGTGGCGTTCCCACCCGTGCAGGTCCTCCCCCAGCAGGACGGGTCCGTGCACGACGGAGTCGGCGCTCAGCACCGACTCCTCGGCGGCGGCGTGCCGGCCGGGGACGGCGAGGCGGACCACGTCGGACAGCGTTCCCGCGTACTCCGCGGCGACGCGTCGGCACAGTTCCAGCGTGGAGGGCGTGAGGACCGGCACGCCCGAGACCACGCGCCGCAGCCGGGCGAGGCGGCCCGGGTGCTCGCTCTCGGCGAGCCGTTCCAGCACGTAGCCCTCGGCGTCGGTGCCGGCGAACGGGACGCGGACCAGGCGTCCCGGTTCGGCGGTGTTCTCCATCGACGCGGGGACGAGGTAGTCGAAGGGCCGGTCCAGGTGCGGCAGTTGCGAACTCACCAGGATCCGCGCGACCGGGTCGGTCTCCGCGACCCCCTCGAGGGCCTTCTTCCTCGCGGTCGGCTTCTTCTTCCTCGGAGCGACCGCGGGGACGCCCAGCCCGTCGAGCGCGGGCTGAGCGTCGTCGTCAGCGGACACGATCAGCGGGCAAGGTGAGGGTCAGGCACCCGTCGCGGCGCGCAGCTGCTCGACCCGGTCGGTGCGCTCCCAGGTGAACCCGGGCAGTTCCCGGCCGAAGTGGCCGTAGGCGGCCGTCTGGGCGTAGATCGGCTGCAGGAGCTGCAGGTCGCGCACGATGGCGGCGGGACGCAGGTCGAACACGTCGCGGATGGCGGACTCGATGCGGGCGCGGGCGACCTTCTCGGTGCCGAACGTCTCCACGTAGAGCCCGACGGGCTGCGCCTTGCCGATGGCGTAGGCGACCTGGACCTCGCAGCGGGTCGCGAGACCAGCCGCGACGACGTTCTTCGCGACCCAGCGCATGGCGTACGCGGCGGAGCGGTCGACCTTCGAGGGGTCCTTGCCGGAGAACGCACCGCCGCCGTGGCGGGACATGCCCCCGTAGGTGTCGACGATGATCTTGCGGCCGGTGAGACCGGCGTCGCCCATCGGGCCGCCGATCTCGAAGCGGCCCGTCGGGTTCACCAGCAGGCGGATGTCGGAGGTGTCGAGGTCGAGACCCTCCAGCACGGGTTCGATGACGAAGCGGCGCACGTCCGGGGTCAGCGTCTTGATCAGGTCCACGTCCGGCTCGTGCTGGGTGGAGAGCACGACGGTGTCGAGGCGGACGGCCTTGTCGCCGTCGTAGCCGACCGTCACCTGGGTCTTGCCGTCGGGACGCAGGTAGGGGATCTCCCCCTTCTTGCGCACCTGCGAGAGCCGCTGGGAGAGCTGGTGGGCCAGGTGGATCGGCAGTGGCATGAGCTCGGGGGTCTCGTCGCAGGCGTAGCCGAACATCAGGCCCTGGTCACCGGCGCCCTGCAGGTCGAGGGGGTCTCCCCCGCCGCCGTCCTGGCGGTTCTCCCACGCCGAGTCGACGCCCTGGGCGATGTCCGGGGACTGCGAACCGATCGAGACCTCGACGCCGCAGGTGCGGCCGTCGAAACCCTTCGCCGAGGAGTCGTAACCGATGTCCAGCAACGTCCGGCGCACGATCGTGGGGATGTCGGCGTAGGCCTCGGTGGTGACCTCACCGGCCACGTGCACGAGGCCGGTCGTGACCATCGTCTCGACCGCGACCCGGCTCCTGGGGTCCTGGGCCAGCAGCGCGTCGAGGATCCCGTCGGAGATCTGGTCGCAGATCTTGTCCGGGTGGCCCTCGGTGACCGACTCGGACGTGAACAGGCGAAGCGGGGTCGTCACGGGGCTCCAGTCTCCAAACGGGTCCTTCACGTCGTCAGTGTGACGGCGGACGTCAGCATAGGCACCACGGCGTCCCACACCGCGTCGGCCACGACGTCCTTGCTCGCCTCGGCCACCTCGCGCTCGGAACCGTCGGCACCGAGGATCGTGACGGCGTTCGTGGGGGTCGCGAAGCCCTTCGCCTCCCCCACCTCGTTCAGCACCAGCAGGTCGCAGCCCTTGCGGGCCAGCTTCGCCCGGCCGTGCTCGAGGACGGTGCCGGACTCGTCGCCCGTCTCGGCGGCGAACCCGACGATCACGGGTGCGGCGCCGGCGCGCTCGCGGACCAGCCCGGCGAGGACGTCGTCGGTGCGTTCGAGCACCACGACCGGGTCGCGGGCCGGGTCCTCGGACTTCTTGATCTTGTTGCCGGCACGGGTCGCGGGGCGGAAGTCGGCGACGGCCGCGGCCATCACGACGACGTCGGCGGAGGCGGCGAGCGCCCGGACGGTCTCCCCCAGCTCGGCGGCCGTCGCGACGTGGACGACCTCGACGCCGGAGGGGTCGGGGACCTCGACGTGCGCGGCGACGAGGGTCACGACCGCGCCCCGCGCGGCGGCGGCCGCGGCGAGCGCGACCCCCTGGCGACCCGAGGAGCGGTTGCCGAGGAAGCGCACCGGGTCCAGCGGTTCGCGGGTCCCGCCCGCGGAGACGACGACCCGTCGCCCCGCGAGGTCGTAGGACCGCGCACCGGAGGCCAGCAGACGGCGGCAGGCGGCGGCGATGTCGGCGGGTTCGGGCATGCGCCCGGGCCCGGTGTCGGCACCGGTGAGCCGCCCGGAGGCCGGCTCCAGCACGGTGGTCCCGCGCGAGCGCAGCAGCGCGACGTTGGCCTGGACGGCCGGGTTGAGCCACATCTCGGTGTGCATCGCCGGGGCCAGCAGCACCGGGCAGGTCGCCGTCAGCAGCACGTTGGTCAGCAGGTCGTCGGCGAGGCCGTGCGCCGCCCGACCCAGCAGGTCGGCGGTCGCCGGGGCGACGACCACCAGGTCCGCGTGCCGGCCCAGCCGGACGTGCGGGACCTCGTCGGCGTGGCTCCAGACGTCGGTGGCGACCGGCTTCCCCGACAACGCCTCCCACGTCGCGCGCCCGACGAAGTGCTCGGAAGCCGCGGTGGGCACGACGGTCACGTCGTGCCCGGACTCGGTCAGCTCACGCAGCAGCAGCGCCGCCTTGTACGCGGCGATGCCCCCCGCGACCCCGAGGACGACGCGCGGGCCGTTCCCGGGGCCACGGGTGGTGCTCACTGCTGCTCGATCGGCTCCGACGTCAGCAGACCCTCGTTGATCTCACGCATGGCGACGGACAGCGCCTTCTCCTGCACGTGGGTCTCGACGAGCGGACCGACGTACTCCAGCAGGCCCTCGCCCAGCTGGGAGTAGTACGCGTTGATCTGACGCGCGCGCTTGGCGGCGTAGATGACCAGGGCGTACTTGGAGTCGGCGGCCGTCAGCAGGTCGTCGATGGGCGGGTTGGTGATGCCCTCGGGCGCTGCGACGGTTCCAGCCACGATGGTTCTCCTCGGTTCGAAAGCGTCCGGTCCATCACGCGGGGTGGACCGGTAGACCCATGCATCCTACGAGCTCGTCGGTCGCCCGGCGCACGTCGTCGTTGTAGATGGTCACGTCGAACTCCGGTTCGGCCGCCAGTTCGACCTTCGCGGTGGCCAGGCGGCGCTCGCGCTCCTCCTCCGACTCCGTCCCGCGACCGACCAGGCGGCGCACGAGTTCGTCCCAGCTGGGCGGGGCGAGGAAGACGAACTGGGCGTTCAGGCCGGTGACGGGGATCGCCTCCCGGACCTGGCGGGCACCCGCGAGGTCGATCTCCAGCAGCGCCGGGCGACCGGAGGCCAGCACGTCGGCGACGGGACGACGCGGCGTGCCGTAGCGGTGGCGGCCGTGGACGCGGGCCCACTCCAGCAGCTCGCCGTCGCGCACGTAGCCGTCGAAGACGTCCTCGGAGACGAAGTGGTAGTGCACCCCGTCGACCTCGCCGGGACGCTGGGCCCTGGTCGTCGCCGACACCGAGATCCAGACCTCGGGGTAGCGCGCGCGGAGGTCGGCGGAGACGGTGCCCTTCCCGACGGCCGTGGGGCCGGCCAGGACGGTCAGGCGCGGGGCCGCAGCGTTCAGGAGGTGCTCCCGGCGGCGTGGTCCGGGGAGCGGTGGTTCCCGAACCGGTCGACCAGGGCGGCGATCTGGTGCGCCCCGAGGCCCCGCACGCGGCGCGACTCCGAGATCCCGATCTCCTCCATGATCTGCTTCGCGCGGACCTTGCCCACGTTCGGCAACGACTCCAGCAGCGCGGAGACCTTCATCTTGCCCAGGACCTCGTTCTCCTGGCCGTCCTTGATGACCTCTTCGAGGTCACCGCCGGTGTACTTCAGGCGGTGCTTCACCGCGGCGCGTTCCCGGCGGGCGGCAGCCGCCTTCTCCAGCGCAGCGGCGCGCTGTTCGGCGGTCAGGGGAGGCAGAGCCACGTAGTCACCTCGGGTCGTCCACTCGAGTTTCTGCGGTGTCGCCCGGTCGAGCGGACGAACACCAGGAGGAGTTCGGCTGAACCTATCCACCCTGGTCACAGCCCTGCAACGGGAGGGGGTCCCCGCGGGCTCCGGGGACGGGTCGCCGGGTCCCCGTCAGCGCGCCAGGTCGACGCCGATCACCAGCGGGTCGTGGTCGCTGGAGCGGTAGGGGTTCGCCGCGTACAGCGCCGGGTCCCCGTCGTACTCGTAGGCGAAGGACTCCACCGAGTTGACGTTCCAGTGCGCGACGCCGGTGATCTTCCGCGTCAGCTCCCGGGTGGCCAGCGCGTGGTCGAGGGAACCGGAGAGGGCGTCGAAGACGTAGCTGTAGCGACCGGCGTCGAACCTCGAGCCCAGGTCGGTGAACCCGTCGCGACGCAGTTCCTCGATCGGGTCCTCCCGCGTGTAGGAGTTGAAGTCGCCGAGCAGGACGATGTCGGGGTCACCCGTGCTGCGGCGCAACCGGTCCGCGAACCCGGCCAGCGACGCGGCCTGGCGCACCCGGGCGCCGTTCCAGGCTCCCTGCCCGTCGCCGGAGTCGGCGTCGTCGCCGACGGCGTCGTCACCGGAACCCTTGGACTTGAAGTGGTTCGCCACCACGGTGAACCGGTCGGTCCTCCCCCGTCCGACCTGCACGAAGGTCTGCGCCTGCGGTTCGCGGGCGTTGGACCAGACGCTCTCGTCGACGAGACCGACGGGGGCGCCCAGTGCCCGGACGGTGTCGTCGCGGTAGACGATGGCGCTGCGGATCGCGTCGCGCTGCACCCCGTACAGCTCGGCCGGCATCGGGACGTAGGACCAGTGCCCGCCGCCCGCCGCGTTCAACCGGCGCGTGAGGTCGGCGAGAGCGGTGTCGGCGTTGCCGGGGGTGAGTCCGGTGGAGTCGGTGTCCTCGATCTCCATGAGGGTCACGACGTCGGCCCCGAGGGCCCTGATCGCGGGCACGACCTTGGCGGCCTGGGCGTCGAGCCCCGCCTGGTCCGCGGCCCCCCGCGCGTCCGGGCCCGTGAAGGTCAGGAAGTAGTTCAGGACGTTGAAGGCCCCGATCTGCACGTCACCGCCGACGCGGTCGGGGCGGCGTTCCCGGGTGTCCTGGGCCGCGAACACCCCGTCGGCGGTGCCGTCGGCGGGCTGCAACCGCCAGGCGTCGAACCCGTGGCCGAGGACGAGCGGTTCGCGGAACCGCACGACGTCGCCCACCCGGACGGGGGTGGTGGCCGAGAGGTAGGGCCGCGCCGTCGTGCTGGTGCGGGCGCTCGAGGCGTCGTCGAGGACGATGCTGGAGTTCGCGTTGTCCGTCGCGATGCGCTGCGCGCGGGGCGAGCCCGGGCGGGCCAGTTCGGTGGGCTGGACGAGCCGGCCGCCTGCGGACAGGGTCAGCTCCCCGAACCGGGTGAGGTCGTAGACCTCGCTGACCGTCAGCGCGTCGGCCGGGGCGACGAGCATGCCCTCGAGGCGCTCCCGGGCGGCGGGGTCGGCGGGGAGGTCCAGCTTCGCGGCCTTCGGCAGGTTCCTCGCCGACCCCTCGGCGCAGACGGTGACGCCGCCGCGGGCCGAGACCTGGGTCTGCCCGGAGTACTCGCTCACCGCGCCGGTCGCGGTCACCGTGTCGCCCAGGTCGACGGCGGCGTCCGGCGCGTACACGAAGACGCCGTCGGAGGTCGCGCGGTCCCGATCGCCGCCGTCCTGGAGGTAGAAGCCGGACAACCCCGGGACGTCGCCGACGACGGTCCCGCTCACCGTCACGGTCCGACCGGCGAGGGGGCTGACGTCACCGCTCCCCTGGACGGCACCGACGGCCTGCGTGGGCGCGGCGCAGCCGGTCGCCGTGGCGGGCAGGGCGGTGAGCAGTGGGCTCGCGAGGACGAGGGCGAGCGCGCCCCCGGTCAGCAGTCGGGCGCGGCGCATGAGTGGGTCCCCCCGGTCGGTTCCGTGATCGGGAGCAACCTAGCCACTCTCAGCAACGACACAACCACCTCACGGTGAACACCTTCCCCCGCCCCGTGATCTCGCGGGGATTCCCCGCGGGATCACGGGTCAGAGGGGGGTGCCGCTCGCGGTGTCGACGGTCATCCGCTCCAGCCAGGCGCGAGCCTCCAACGCGGCGAGGAGTTGCCGTTCGCCGCCCGCGACCCGCATCTCGGCCGGGGCGAGCTCGGCGACGGCGGCGACGGCCTCGCGCAGGATCGTCACCGGGTCCAGCGAGAGCCCGCGCAGGAAGGCACCGACCTGACGCCGCGCCTCGAGCTCGTCGTGACCGACCTCGACGGCCGTCACCGTGAGGGCCGCGAGCCCGCGGGCGATCTCCTTCGAGGGCATCAGCAGGTCTCGCCGGGGTGTCGCAGGAGCACCCGTCCATCGTAGTGAGCGGTGGTGCCGCGGCTAGCGGGCCAGCGCCACTCCGACCGCGTCCGCGCTGCGACGGGCCGCGTCGCGCAGGGCCGTCACGTCGGGTCCGGTCTGCAGGACCTCCCGCGAACTGGACGCGAGCACCAACCGGCGCCCGTGGCCGAACACCCGCTGCAGGTCCTGCGCGGTCGCACCCTGCGCGCCGACCCCGGGGGCCAGCAGCGGACCGTTCACGGCGTCGAGGTCGATGCCCAGGTCCTCCACGGCGGAACCCACGGTCGCGCCGACGACGAGACCGACGTCACCGAAGGGCGACGCACCGGAGTTCTCCCGCGCCGCGGACTCCGCGACGGCCCGGGCGACGGAGCGACCGTCGTGACCGAGCGCGTGCTGGACGCCGGCCCCCTCCGCGTTCGAGGTGAGCGCCAGCACGAAGACGCCCCGGCCGTTCGCCGCGGCCAGGTCCAGGACCGGGCGCAACGACCCGAACCCCAGGTAGGGCGAGACCGTGACGGCGTCCCCGGCCAGCGGCGAGTCGCCCACGAACGCGTCGGCGTAGGCGGCCATGGTCGAGCCGATGTCCCCGCGCTTGGCGTCGACGATCGTCAGCAGACCCGCCGCGCGGGCGTCGGCGACGACACGTTCCAGCGCCGCCACCCCCCGGGAGCCGTGCCGTTCGAAGAACGCCGCCTGCGGTTTGACGCAGGCGACGTTCCCGGCGAGCGCCTCGACGACCGTGCGGCCGAACCGTTCGACGCCCGCGGCGTCGTCGCTCAGGCCCCACGCCGCAAGCAGCGGGGCGTGCGGGTCGATGCCCGCGCACAGCGGACCGTGCGCGGCCATCGCCGCGGCGAGGCGCTCCCCGAAGCGCGCCGTCGGGGTCACGCCCGGAACCCGTCCCAGGCGGCGACGAGCCGCGCGGTGTGCTCCTGCAGCGACGCGACGTTCCGCCCGCCGCCGTTGCGGTAGGCCTCGATGGCCTGCACCGCGGCGGAGAGCTCCTGGATCGTCGTGATGATCGGGGCCCCGACCGCGGTGGCGGCGGCGCGGATCTCGTAGCCGTCGGCGCGGGCCTGGTTGCCGGAGGGCGTGTTGACGACCATCGAGATCTCGCCGTTCCCGATGCGCCCGACGATCGTGGGTTCCCCGTCCTCCCCGACGCCCTCGGTGAGCTTGCGCACCACGGTGGAGGCGATCCCGTTGCGACGCAGCACCTGCGCGGTGCCCTCGGTGGCGACCAGGGTGAACCCGAGGTCGGCGAGGCGCTTGATCGGGAAGATCATCGCGCGCTTGTCCCGGTCGGCGACCGAGATGAACGCGGTCCCCTCCGTCGGCAACCCGCCGTAGGCGGCGGTCTGCGACTTCCCGAACGCCGTCGGGAAGTCGACGTCGATGCCCATGACCTCACCGGTCGAGCGCATCTCCGGCCCGAGCAGGGAGTCGACGACGACGCCCTCGGCGGTGCGGAACCGCGCGAACGGCAGCACCGCTTCCTTCACCGACACCGGCGAGTCCGCCGGCAGCAGCCCACCGTCGCCTCGGGAGGGCAGCAGACCCTCGGCCCGCAGGTCCCGGATCGACGTGCCCGCCATCAACCGCGCGGCGGCCTTGGCCAGCGCGACCCCGGTGGCCTTGGAGACGAACGGCACGGTGCGCGAGGCCCGCGGGTTCGCCTCGAGGACGTAGAGGATGTCGGCGGCGAGGGCGAACTGCACGTTGAGCAGACCCCGCACCCCCACCCCGCGGGCGATGGCCTCGGTCGCGGCGCGGACCCGGGCGAGTTCGGAGTTGCCGAGCGTCGCGGGCGGGATGACGCAGGCCGAGTCGCCGGAGTGGATCCCGGCCTCCTCGATGTGCTCCATGATCCCGCCGAGGTACATCTCCTCGCCGTCGAACAACGCGTCCACGTCGATCTCGATGGCGTCGTCGAGGAACCGGTCGACGAGCACGGGCCGTTCCGGCGACACCTCGGTCGCAGTCCGCATGTACTCCTCGAGGGAGGCCTCGTCGTAGACGATCTGCATCCCGCGGCCACCGAGGACGTAGCTCGGGCGGACGAGGACGGGGTAGCCGATCTCGGCGGCGATCGCCTTGGCGCCCGGGAAGCTCGACGCCGTCCCGTGCTTCGGGGCGACCAGACCGGCGCGTTCCAGCACCTGGCCGAAGGCGCCGCGCTCCTCGGCGAGGTCGATGGCCTGCGGGGAGGTCCCGATGATCGGGACACCCGCCTCCTCCAGCTTGGCGGCGAGGCCCAGCGGGGTCTGCCCGCCGAGCTGCACGATGACGCCCTTGACCGGGCCGCAGCGCATCTCGGCGTGCACGACCTCGAGGACGTCCTCGAGGGTCAACGGTTCGAAGTACAACCGGTCGGAGGTGTCGTAGTCCGTCGACACCGTCTCGGGGTTGCAGTTGACCATGACGGTCTCGTACCCGGCGTCGCGCAGCGCGAAGCTCGCGTGCACGCAGGAGTAGTCGAACTCCACGCCCTGCCCGATGCGGTTGGGGCCCGAGCCGAGGATGAGGATCGCCTCCTTCTCGCGGGGGCGGGTCTCGTCCTCCTCGTCGTAGCTGGAGTAGTGGTACGGCGTGCTCGCCGCGAACTCGGCGGCGCAGGTGTCGACGGTCTTGAAGACGGGCCGGATCCCCAGCGCGTGCCGGACGCCGCGGACGACGTCCTCGGGCAGGTGACGCAGTTCGCCGATCTGCAGGTCGGAGAACCCGTGCCGCTTGGCGTGACGCAGCAGGTCCGGGGTGAGTTCGTCGCTCTCGCGGACCTCGACGGCGATCTCGTCGAGCAGGAACAGCTGGTCCAGGAACCACGGGTCGATCCGGGTGGACTCGAACAGCTCCGCCGGGGTCGCACCCGCGCGGATGGCCTGCATGACCAGCCCGATGCGTTCGTCGGTGGGCTGCGCGGCGCGGCGCAGCAGGTCCTGGCGGTCCCCGGGGTCACCCGCCCAGGAGAACTGCGCACCGCGCTTCTCGGTGCTGCGCAACGCCTTCTGCAGCGCCTCGGTGAAGTTGCGGCCCAGCGCCATGGCCTCGCCGACGCTCTTCATCGTCGTGGTCAGGGTGGGGTCGGCGGCCGGGAACTTCTCGAACGCGAACCGGGGGACCTTGACCACGACGTAGTCGAGGGAGGGCTCGAAGCTCGCCGGGGTCGAGCGGGTGATGTCGTTCGGGATCTCGTCGAGGGTGTAGCCGACGGCGAGGCGGGCGGCGATCTTGGCGATGGGGAACCCCGTCGCCTTCGACGCCAACGCGGAGGAACGCGACACCCGCGGGTTCATCTCGATGACGATGATGCGACCGTCGGCGGGGTTCACCGCGAACTGGATGTTGCAGCCGCCGGTGTCGACGCCGACCTCGCGGATGACGGCGATCGCGATGTCGCGCATCCGCTGGTACTCGCGGTCGGTGAGGGTCATCGCGGGCGCGACGGTGATGGAGTCACCGGTGTGGACGCCCATCGGGTCGAAGTTCTCGATCGAGCAGACGACCACGACGTTGTCGGCGCGGTCGCGCATGAGCTCGAGCTCGTACTCCTTCCAGCCCATGATCGACTCCTCGAGGAGCACCTCGGTCACGGGCGAGTGGTGCAGCCCCTGACCGGCGATGCGCCGGAGGTCGTTCTCGTCGTAGGCGAAACCCGAACCCAGACCGCCCATGGTGAAGCTGGGGCGCACGACGACGGGGTAGCCGAGGTCGGCCGCTCCGGCGAGGACCTCGTCCATCGAGTGGCAGAGGTGGCTGCGCGCGGACTCCGCACCGCAACGTTCGACGACGCCCTTGAACAGCTGGCGGTCCTCGCCGAGCTTGATGGCGTCGACGTCGGCGCCGATGAGCTCGGTGCCGTACTTCTCGAGGACGCCGTTCTCGTAGAGCGCGATCGCGGTGTTCAGCGCGGTCTGGCCCCCGAGGGTCGCCAGCACCGCGTCGGGACGTTCCTTGGCGATGATCGCCTCGACCACGGAGGGGGTGATCGGCTCGACGTAGGTCGCGTCGGCCATCTCCGGGTCGGTCATGATCGTCGCCGGGTTGGAGTTCACCAGGATGACGCGCAGCCCCTCGGCGCGCAGCACGCGACAGGCCTGGGTCCCGGAGTAGTCGAACTCGGCGGCCTGGCCGATGACGATGGGCCCGGACCCGATGACGAGGACCGACTTCAGATCGGTGCGACGGGGCATCAGGCGTCCTTCTCGTGGTCGTCGTGCACCGGGTTCGCCATGAGGTCGACGAACCGGTCGAACAGGTAGGAGGCGTCGTGCGGACCGGCCGCCGCCTCCGGGTGGTACTGCACGGAGAACGCCGGCGCGTCCAGGCAGCGCAGCCCCTCGACGACGCCGTCGTTGAGCCCGACGTGGCTCACCTCGGCCCGCCCGTAGGGGGTGTCGCGAACCTCCCCGGCGGTTCCGTCCACGGCGAAACCGTGGTTGTGCGCGGTGACCTCGACCTTGCGGGTCGTGAGGTCCATCACCGGCTGGTTGATCCCGCGGTGGCCGTACTTGAGCTTGTAGGTCCCGAACCCGAGCGCACGACCGAGGAGCTGGTTGCCGTAGCAGATCCCGAAGAACGGGATCCGGCGCTCCAGCACCCCCTGCAGGACCTCGATCTCGTGGGTCGCGGCGGCCGGGTCGCCCGGGCCGTTGGAGAAGAACACCCCGTCGGGGGCGCTCCCGTCCGGCCCGGAGGTCAGCACCTGCTCCAGGGTCACGGTCGAGGGCACGACGGTCACGTCGATCCCGCGTTCCGCGAGGCGGTGCGGGGTCATCGACTTGATGCCGAGGTCGAGCGCGGTGACGGAGAACCGCCGCTCCCCCACGGCCGGCACGACGTAGTCCGCGTCGGTGCTGACCAGCGAGGCGAGGTCGGTGCCCTCCATGTCGGGGGCGTCGTGCACGGCCTGCAGCAGTTCCGCGGGCGACTTCGCGGCGGCGTCGCCGGAGAACACCCCGACCTTCATCGCGCCGCGTTCGCGCAGGTGCCGGGTCAGCGCGCGGGTGTCGACCCCGGAGATCCCGACGACCCCCTGAACGTCGAGCTCCTCGCCGAGACCGCGCTGCGAGCGCCAGTTCGAGGGGGTGCGCGCGGGGTCGCGGACGACGTAGCCGGCGACCCAGATCCGGCCCGACTCCTGGTCCTCGTCGTTGTAGCCGGTGTTCCCGACGTGCGGGGCGGTCATGACGACGACCTGGCGGTGGTAGCTGGGATCGGTCAGCGTCTCCTGGTAGCCGGTCATGCCGGTGGAGAACACCGCCTCACCGACGGTCTGACCCACGCGGCCGTAGGCCTGTCCGTGGAACGTGCGGCCGTCCTCGAGGACGAGCACGGCGGGAACGCGGTCGCTCACTGGGCACCTCCGGGGTTCTTCGTGTTCTTGTGCTTGCGCACGAGTTCTTCCACCTGCTCCGCGAACGCCGCACCCTCGGCGGGGTGTCGCGGTTTCACTCCCGTGTCGACGACCCTGTCCCCCAGCTTCCAGCGGAGGACGATGAGCCCCTTCTCCTTGCCGATCCACTTGCCGACCATGCCCGGCCCGTGGCCCACGCCGAGGACGTCTCCGATCGGGACGACGAACGAGCGCGCGCCCTGGCGCAGGAACCCGATGCCCTCCTCGACGAAGCCCAGCTGCACCGCGCTGCGGCTGCCGAGCCCGTGGGCGGCGATCCGGTCCAGGGCGTTCTCCGCGTCGGTCGTGGAGACGTAGATCCCCTCGACGGAGCGGCTCATGGCCTTCCAGTCCCTGGCCCCGACCGGGCGCGGCAGGTCGCGCCGCTGGCGCAACGCACGACCGCGGTAGCCCATGAACATCATCCGCCACAGCACGAGCAGCGCCGCGACGAGGACGATCACCGCGATGATCTTCACGCGTCCACCAGCTGGGAACCGAGGACGGTCGCGCGCCCGCGCAGGAACGTGGCGACGACCTGACCGGGCAGCTCCATGTCCCGGAACGGCGAGTTCCGACCGGCGGTGGCCATCGCGGCCGGGTCGACGGTCCAGCGGGCGGCCGGGTCGAGCAGCACGAGGTTCGCGGCGCTGCCGACGGCGATCGGCTGACCGTGGGTGGCGAGACGGCCGATCCGCGCGGGCGCGAACGACATCCGGTCGGCGAGGGTGTCCCAGCCGATGAGGCCGGAGTCGACCATCGTGTGCTGCACGACGCTCAGCGCGGTCTCCAGCCCCGTCATCCCCATGGCCGCGGCGGACCACTCGCAGTCCTTGGCCTCGACCGGGTGCGGGGCGTGGTCGGTGGCGACGACGTCGATCGTCCCGTCGGCCAGACCCTCGCGGACGGCCTCGACGTCGGCCTGGGTGCGCAGCGGCGGGTTGACCTTGTAGACCGGGTCGTAGCCCCGGACGAGTTCGTCGGTGAGCAGCAGGTGGTGGGGGGTGACCTCAGCCGTGACCTGGACCCCGCGCGCCTTGGCCCAGCGGACGATGTCGACGGACCCCTTGGTGGAGAGGTGGCAGACGTGCAGGCGCGAGCCGACGTGGTCGGCGAGCAGCACGTCGCGGGCGATGATCGCCTCCTCGGCCACGCTCGGCCAGCCGCGCAGGCCGAGGACGGCGCTCACGGTGCCCTCGTTCATCTGCGCGCCCTCGGTGAGGCGCGGTTCCTGGGCGTGCTGGGCGATGACGCCGTCGAACGCCTTGACGTACTCCAGGGCCCGGCGCATCAGGACGGCGTCGGAGACGCAGTGCCCGTCGTCGGAGAAGACCCGGACCCCCGCACGGGAGTCGGCCATGGCGCCGAGTTCGGCGAGCTGCTGCCCGGCGAGACCGACCGTGACGGCGCCGACGGGACGGACGTCGACCCAGCCGGCCTCCTCGCCGAGGCGCTGGACCTGCTCGACGACCCCGGCGGTGTCGGCGACGGGGAAGGTGTTGGCCATCGCGAAGACGCTGGTGTAGCCGCCGAGGGCCGCGCTGCGGGTGCCGGACTCGACGGTCTCGGCGTCCTCGCGACCGGGTTCGCGCAGGTGGGTGTGCAGGTCGACGAGACCCGGCAGCGCGATGAGCCCCGTGGCGTCGAGGACCGTGGCGCCCTCGGCGCTCAGGCCCGGCCCGATCGCGGCGATGCGGCCGTCGCGCAGCAGCAGGTCGCTCGCCTCGCCGCCCAGCGGTCTCACGTTCTGGATGATCGTGGTGTTCACGCGTCCCCTCCCGGGAGTTCGCCGGCCAGCAACAGGTAGAGGACGGCCATCCGCACCGCGACGCCGTTGCCGACCTGCTCGACGATGGTGGAGCGGGCCGAGTCGGCCGCCTCGGCGGAGATCTCCAGCCCGCGGTTCATCGGGCCCGGGTGCATCACGATGGCGTGGTCGTTGAGCAGTTCGAGCCGCTTGCGGGCGAGGCCGTAGCGGCGGCTGTACTCCCGCGCGGAGGGGAAGAACGACCCCTGGGAGGCGTCCATCCGCTCGGCCTGCACGCGCAGCATCATCACCGCGTCGGGGTCGCGCTCGCGCAGGGTCGCGTCGAGGTCGTGGGAGGAGGCGCACGGCCAGTCCTCGATCCCGACGGGCAGCAGCGTCGGCGGAGCGACGAGTGTGACCTGCGCGCCGAGGGTGTGCAGCAGCAGGACGTTGGAGCGGGCGACCCGGGAGTGCAGGACGTCGCCGACGATGACGACCTTCGCGCCCTGCAGGTCGCCCGTGCCGGCGCGGAGGTGGCGACGCATCGTGTACGCGTCGAGCAGGGCCTGGGTGGGGTGCTCGTGGGTGCCGTCGCCGGCGTTGACGACCGCGCCCTTCGTCCAGCCCGCGTGCGCGAGCCGGTGCGGGGCGCCGGAGGAGCCGTGCCGGACGACGACGGCGTCGGCGCCCATGGCCTCCAGCGTCAGCGCGGTGTCCTTGAGGCTCTCGCCCTTGGAGACGCTGGAGCCCTTGGCGGAGAAGTTGATGACGTCGGCGCTGAGGCGCTTCGCGGCGGCCTCGAACGACGTGCGGGTGCGGGTGGAGTCCTCGAAGAAGAGGTTCACGACCGTCCGCCCGCGCAGCGTGGGGAGCTTCTTGATCTCCCGGCGCTGGGTGGCGGCCATCTCCTCGGCGACGTCGAGGACGCGGACGGCGGCGTCGCGGTCGAGGTCGGCGGCGGAGAGCAGGTGGCGCATGGTCACTGGAGGCCTCCCGTGATCATGACCGCGTCGCGGCCGTCGAGCTCGCTCAGCAGGACGCTGACGCGCTCGGTCGAGGAGGTCGGGAGGTTCTTGCCGACGTGGTCGGCGCGGATCGGCAGCTCGCGGTGACCGCGGTCGACGAGGACGGCGAGCCGGACCGCACGGGGGCGGCCGAGGTCGTTGAGCGCGTCGAGGGCGGCGCGGATGGTCCGCCCGGAGTAGAGGACGTCGTCGACGAGGACCACGACCTTGTCGTCGATCCCGCCGGCCGGCAGCTCCGTGGGGAGCAGCTCGCGGGTGGGGTGGCGGCGCAGGTCGTCGCGGTACATCGTGACGTCGAGGGAGCCGGTCGGGACGGTGCGTCCCTCGACCTCGGCCAGCCTGGCCGCCAGTCGCTTCGCGAGGGGGACCCCGCGGGTGGGGATGCCGAGCAGGACGAGATCGTCCGCACCCCGGTTGGTCTCCAGCAGCTCGTGCGCGATGCGCGACACGGCACGGGAGATGTCGGCTCCTTCGAGGAGCACCCTGCCCTGCGCGGACGGGTCTGCCTGGTCATGGGCAGCGCTCACTGCGACCTCCTTCCCCGCCTCACTGGACGGATCCTTAAAGGACGTCTTCACCGGCTCCCCACCTCGTCGTGACGGTGGGTGCTAGTCACCCGGGACCTTACAGGAGCAGGCTGGTGTCCTCGTGCGGGGGCGCCTCAGCTCCCGAGAGCTGTCGTTGCGGGGTCAAACGCTCACACGGAGTAATGGCTGGAGTGCCGAGAGAGTGGTGAATCTCTGAGAACAGGGTGGGAAACGGCAGGTCAGCTTGACGAAGACGTTCACGCTCCGTGACGATTCTCGTATGGCATCGGACTACTCCCGCGCACTCGGATCGCGCCTTCGCGCCATCCGTACTCAACAGGGTCTGTCCCTGCACGGCGTCGAAGAGAAGTCCGAGGGACGGTGGAAGGCTGTCGTCGTCGGTTCTTACGAACGTGGCGACCGTGCAGTGACCGTCCAGCGACTGGCAGAACTCGCGGACTTCTACGGAGTCCCCGTCTCGGCCCTGCTTCCCGAAGGCGCCCCGCAGGGCAGCTCCGAGCCGCCGCCGCGGCTCGTGCTCGACCTCGAGCGTCTCCAGGAGGTCCCCGCCGAGAAGGCCGGCCCCCTCGACCGCTACGCGAAGACCATCCAGTCCCAGCGTGGCGACTACAACGGCCGGGTCCTCTCGATCCGCGCCGACGACCTCCGCACCCTCGCCGTCATCTACGACGTCCCCGCGACGACGTTGTGCGACGAGTTCATCGCCTGGGGCGTGCTCAACGCCGACGCGCGTCGCGCCGTCGAGCACGGCTGATCCCACCCGAACGCCGAACGGCCCGGTCCCCCCGTGGGGCCGGGCCGTTCGGCGTTGTCGGCGCCCGGGGGTGGGATCGTTGCCTCCCCGAGGCCACTAGACGTCACCGGGGAGGCAACGATCCCACCGGAGGGGTGACGACGGCGTCTCCACAGTCGCCCCGAGCACCCGACCGTCCACACCCCGCACCGCCGCACGACACGTGGGCGATCGCGCCGCCCGAACATCCTCGGCATGACTCGACGGACTTTCGACCCGGTCGCCGTCGAAGCGCTCCTCCGGGAGAACGACCGCATCGCGACGCACGCGCAGCTGAGGGCGTTGGGGATGCCGATCAAGACCATCGCGCGGTGGGCGAGCAGAGGCCCCTGGCAGCGTGTCCTCCCCGGCGTCGTCGCCGGCCACCGCGGCACGCTGTCGCGGCGTCAACGACGCCTCGGCGCCCTGGCCTACTGCGGTCCGGCCGCGGTCCTGAGCGGAGAGCACGCGCTCGAGGTCCTGGGCGTCACCGGCGATCGGATCGCCATCGGGGACCAGATCCTCGTGCTCATCCCGTGGACCCGGAAACGCCTGTCCACGGGATTCGTCACCGTCGAACGCACCCAGCGCGAACCCGTGGTCAGCGTCAGACGCGGCCTCCCCGTCGTCCCTCCCGCGCGAGCCGCTGCTGACGCCGCCCGGCACGGCGCCGACCTCGAGCGCATCCGCGAGATCTTCGGCGCGACCCTGCACCAGCGGCGCTGCACGGTGGAGGAGTTGAGGGAGGAGGTCCTCGACGGACCGACGCAACGCACCGCCGACGCCCGTCTCGTCCTGAGCGAGGTGTCGGCCGGGGTCAGGAGCACCGCGGAGGCGACCGTCCTCCGTGCGATCTCGGCGTCCGGCCTGCCGCAGCCGCTCTGGAACGAGACGGTGGTCGTGAACGGCCTGGTCGTCGGCGAGGCCGACGCGTACTGGCCTGAGCTCGGCGTCGCGCTCGAGGTCGACGGGATCCGTTGGCACTCGACGCCCCACGACATCCGGCGTACCCAGACGAAGCAGCGGGCCTACGCGGAAGCCGGGATCCTGCTCGTCTCCATCGCCCCCGCCGACGTCCTCGCCGACCTGGACGGGTTCCTCCGGCAACTGGGCACGACCCTCGCTGTCGCGGCCCGACGGGTCGGCTGACGCGGAGGGGGATCGTTGCCTCCCCGATGACGCTCTACGTCATCGGGGAGGCAACGATCCCCCTCCAGCACGCCCACCCACTCAGGCGGAGAGGGTCTCCTTGAGCTCCGCGATCCGGGCCAGGAGCCCGTTCACGAACTTCGGGGACTCGTCCGTCGAGAGGTCCTGCGCGATCTCCACGGCCTCGCTGACGGCCACGTGGTCGGGGACGTCGGGGGCGTGCAGGATCTCCCAGACCCCGATGCGGAGCATCGCGCGGTCGACGGCCGGCATCCGGTCGATCGTCCAGCCCATCGAGTACGTCGAGAGGATCTCGTCGATGCGGGCCTGCTGCGCGACGACGCCCTCGACGAGGGTGACCGCGTACTCGCCGACGGGCGGGTCGGCGCGGACGATCTTGTCCTTGAGGACGTCGAGGGGTGCGAGCCCGCGCTGGTCGGCCTCGAAGAGGACCTCCAGCGCGCGTGTGCGTGCCTTGCGGCGGGCAGCCATCAGTCGTTGACGCGGCCGAGGTAGTCGCCCGAGCGGGTGTCCACCTTGACCTTGGTGCCGGTCTCGAGGAACAGCGGGACCTGGATCTCGTAGCCCGTCTCGACCGTCGCGGGCTTGGTGCCACCGGTGGAGCGGTCACCCTGCAGGCCGGGTTCGGTGTAGGTGATCTCGAGGACGACCGACGCCGGCAGTTCGACGTAGAGGGGGGTTCCCTCGTGCGTCGCGACCATGGCCTCGGTGGACTCGAGCATGTAGTTGGCGGCGTCGCCGACGGTGGTCGCGCTGACGTAGAGCTGGTCGTAGGTGGCGGAGTCCATGAAGACGTAGTCCTCGCCGTCCTTGTACAGGTACTGCATGTCGCGCTTGTCGACCGTCGCGGTCTCCACCTTGGAGCCGGCGTTGAAGGTGCGGTCCACGACCTTGCCGGAGAGGACGTTCTTGAGCTTGGTCCGGACGAAGGCCCCGCCCTTGCCGGGCTTCACGTGCTGGAACTCGACCACGGCCCAGAGGTTGCCGTCGAGGTTCAGCACGGTGCCGTTCTTCAGGTCGTTCGTCGATGCCACGTCGTCTCTCAGTCCATCTCGTTGTCCGTCGATCACCCGGCGACCGGGAACGGACGCGGGTGTAGCTGATGCATCCTACCGAGCGCACGGCCCCCGTCCCGTCCGCACGAGTGGCGTCCGGGTGTCCCGGCGATCACCCTGCGCCCAGCCTGCGGGGGCACCCGTTGGGCCGGACGGTGGAGTGGGGTGCGCGTCCGGGTGGCCCGGAGGCTCCGGACCTCAGCCGCGCGGACACCACGCCCGATCACTCCTGGGCAACGCCAGAGCGACCACAACCGGCGCCGGACCAGGGAAAGGAGACCGCGTGTGAGCCTGTCCGTGAAGACCCCCACCCGTCCCGACCCACCGCGCCCGGGTCGACGACCGCACCGCGCCGTCGTCGTAGGCGCCGGAATGCTGATCGTGCTCGGGCTGGCGAGCGCCGTCACCCTCCCCGTCGTCCTCGAGGACCGGGCCTCCAGCGCCGCGACGGACCTGCGCGAGCAGTTGCAGCAGGTGGCGACCGCGCAGGACGCCTGGAGGGCCGCGCACGGCGGCTACACGACACAGCTCGCCGATCTCGGCCTCGCAGAGCGCGACGACGACCTGGCCATCGTGCAGGCGGACGCGGGCAGCTTCTGCGTCGGGGCCTACGACCCGGGGACGAGGTCAGCGGTCTTCTTCTCGCCTGCGGACGGCTTCAGCTCGGCAGCCTGCGGCTGACGCCGGACGGGTGACGAGACCTCATCCGGAACTCCCGCAGAACCGATGAACACCGTGACCCAGGAGGTGACCAGGATGCGCGATCCCCGCGCCGGTGGTGGCGACTCGTTCTACGCGCAGCCCAGCGGGCGGGCGGCCTTCAACCCCGGCAACGCAGCGCCCTTCGAGGTACCCCGCACCGAGGGCGTACCCCGGCGGGTCGGTCGCAACCCGGTCCGGATGTTGATCTCGTGGGCGGTCTTCCTGGTGGTCGTCATCGTGGCCTGGAGGTACGGCTTCCCCGCCGTCATGAACCAGGTCCACGCCAAGTCCATCTCGGCGGTGACCGACGACCTCGGAGCGGTGAGTGCTGCGGAGGAGAACTACCAGCACCTCTACGGCACGTTCACCCCGGACCTGGCGAACCTCGCCGTACCGGGGACCTTGAGCCGGGTCACGGTCGTCTCGGCGAGCCTGGGCTCCTACTGCCTCGAGGGGCGGGCCCCGACGGGCTCGGTCGTCCGGTACTTCTCCCCTGCCGGCGGGATGTCCGAGGTCCCCTGCCGCTGACCACGACAGGTGGGGCACCTCCTGGTGTGCGGGGCGTTCAGCGGAGCCCATCCGCTGCCGATCACCACGGCGTGAGTTCCGCAGGCCGTGACACCGTCGCGCTCCTGCCGCCGTGGGTGCCCGTGGCGCTCCGCGCCCGATACGCGGTACTCCTCCTGGTCGGTGTCCTCCCCGCGCTCTGGCACCTGCACACGAACGGTGGCGTGGGCGACTGGGGTGTGTTCCGCTCTGCGGCCGAGGTCCTGTCGGGACGTTCGAGCACGGCGCCGTTGGACCTCTACCTCGCCTCGCCGCAGACGCAGATCGGTCCCCCCGCCCTCCTCCTCGCGCTCCCGGTCGCGCTGCTTCCACTGCCTCTCGGGTGGTGGGTCCTCGTGCTGCTGACCGGTTGCGCCCTACCGCTGTGCTGCCGCTGGCTGGAGGACGCTGCCCGGGCCGGCGGGACCCGGGACCCGAGGATCGAACTCGTCGTCGTCACCGGCGGGCTGCTGGCCGGTACCTACTGGTGGCGGATCGCCGCGGACTACAGCCACCCCGAAGACGTCATGGCGATCGCGACGGCCTGCTTGGTCCTGAAGTGGTCCCGGCTCCACCCGTCCTCGTCGTGGCACCCGTGGCTCTCCGCGATGCTGCTCGGCGTGGCGGCAGCGGGGAAGCCGTGGGCGGTGGGGTTCACCGTCCTGGCCGCCGCGTGGTCGGCACCCCACGCCCTGCGGGCCGCCCGGGTCCTGAGCGCCGGGATCGTCGCGGGAGCGTGCTGGCTGCCCTTCGTCCTCGCGGCTCCCGAGAGCCTGACGAGGCTGGGGGCCTTCCGCGTGGAGGTTTGGAGCACCTCTCCGCTGGCCCTGTTGGGTTACGGCGGTGTCGTCTACCCCGTCTGGGTGCGGCCGGCCCAGTTCGCCCTGGCAGTGGGTCTGGCCGGGGTGGCGGTGCTCAGGCGCCGCGCAGACCTCGCGCCCTTCGCCGCTGTCGCCGCGCGGATCGCCCTGGACCCCCAGGCGTGGGACTACTACTTCGCCACTACCGCAGTGGCGGCCCTGGCCGCCGACGTGCTGAGACCCGGCACCCGCGGCCCCTGGGTGACGCTGACCACCATCGCCTTGCTGTACGACGCCCGCTGGCTCCTCGACGATTCGTGGTCGATCGCCGCGATCCAGTCTCTGCCGGTCCTGGTGGCCGTCGTGCTCCTGCTGGTCGGACCGGTGGGAGCCCGCCCGCGACCAGCGGCCGGAGGGCACCGCCCCGGATCGAGCACCTTGTGATGCCCGACCGGAGGCCGCGCCTCAGTCCCGGCTGATCTCGGCGTAGGCAGCCTGCAGCATGGCTGGGTCCGGCCCTTCGAGTCGCGACGGCCTCCCGATCCCGTCCAGCACCACGAACCTCAGCAACGCGCCCCGGGCCTTCTTGTCCCGCTTCATCGCGTCGAGCAGCTGAGGCCACCGGTCGCCGCGGTACGTCGTGGGCAGGCCGAGGGACGACAGCACCGCCTTGTGCCGGTCCGCGTCGGCGTCAGAGAGCCGACCCGCCATCCGGGCGAGTTCCGCGACGTAGACGAGCCCGACGCTGACAGCGGCGCCGTGACGCCACTGGTAGCGCTCCACGAGTTCCACCGCGTGCGCGAAGGTGTGGCCGTAGTTGAGGATCTCGCGCAGGTCGGACTCCTTGAGGTCCTCCCCCACCACGCGGGCCTTGACCCGAACCGCGCGCTCGACGAGTTCGGCGAGCACCGGCGAGCGGGGGTCGCTCGCCGCGGCGACGTCGGTCTCGAGCAGTTCGAGGATCCGGGGGTCGGCGATGAAACCGCACTTGACGACCTCGGCCAGGCCGGCGCGCAGGTCGTGCGACGGGAGGGTGTCCAACGCGTCGAGGTCGCACAGCACCCCGGCCGGCGGGTGGAACGAACCCACGAGGTTCTTGCCCTCCGCGGTGTTGATCCCCGTCTTCCCCCCGACGGCCGCGTCAACCATGGCCAGCAGCGTCGTCGGCACCTGCACGACGCGAACCCCACGCAACCAGGTCGCGGCGACGAAACCCGCGAGGTCGGTCACTGCTCCCCCGCCGACGCCGACGACGGCGTCGGATCGGGTGAAGTCCGACTGCCCCAGGACGGTCCAGCAGAAGGCGGCGACCTCGGCGGACTTCGCTTCCTCGCCGTCGGGGACCTCGGCGAGGATCGCTTCGAGCCCCTGTCCCACGAGGTCGTCACGAACTGCTTCCCCGGTACTGCGCAACGCACGCGGATGCACCACGAGAACCTTCGCGACCTTGGGCCCGAGCAGACCCCGGAGTTCACCGAGCAGACCCCTGCCGATGAGCACGTCGTACGGAGCGTCTCCGTCGACGGTGATGCGAACGGGTTCGGTAGTGGTCATCTGTCCTCCGCGAGGTCGTCCAACGCACCGGTGAGTGCGTCGTCCGAGGCGAGAACCCCCGCCTCGGGTCGGCCCGGGCCGTGCAGCAGCACGAACCGGGCCCCGTTCTCAGCCTGCGTCTCCTCGGACCGGGACCGCCACAGCGCCGTGAGGTCGAAGCGTCCGCTGGTCGCCAGCCCGAACGCGCGCAGGGCGCGGCGGTGCACGGCCACTCCGGCGTCGTCGAGCATCCCGAGCCGGCGGGACAGGTGGGCGGCGGCCATGAGCCCGAGCGAGGAGGCATCGGCACCGTCCGCGAGGACCCGCGCGAAGGCACCGGAGAAGGTGCGCCCGTAGTCCAGCCGCCAACCTTCGATCACCCCGCCCTCGCCCCGGGTGAGGAGACGCGCCCTCGCGAGCGCCGTCCGGCCGACCAGCCTCGCGATGGCGTCGCCGTCACCGTCGAGCACGTCGACTGCGGACGCGATCAGGGAATCGAGGTCCCCGAAGTCGGCCACCAGAGCAGTTCTGACGGCTTCCGTGAGGCCCAACGCGAACCGGGCGTCGGTCGACGGGGACACACCCTCGGGGTCGGCGAGCACGGCGACCTCGCCCCCGCGGGGGGAGGCGACCATCGCCTCCAGTGAACGGGGGACCGCCGCCCAGCGCACCCCGCGGTCGTCCACCCCCGCTATGAGGGAGACGGCGCCGACCACGGCCTCGTCCCCGACGGCGAGAAGCAGGACGTCGTCGGGCTGCTCCACCCCGACGGCACGCCGGGCAAGGCGGCCGTGGGCTCCTGGCACCTCTACGGCCCCGACGGGAAGTTCCTCCACGTGGACGAGGCCATGAAGTCCCTGGATCACCTCCGGGAGGGCCGGGTCGCCTCTGCGCGCCACCACGAGGACGGACTCCGTCCCGGGCAGGAGGGATCCGACGCAGGAGAGCGATCCCGCCCGCACCCGGATCCGGCAGGTACCGCTGGGCACTGCGACCAGCACCCCGTCGTGAGCGGTGGCGCCGTCCAGCGCCTCCAGCGCGATGGCCTCCGCGTGGCGTCCGTCGGTCACGACGCTCACGTCCGCGAGCGCCTCGAAGACGGTGCGTCGATCGGCGTGCAGCTGCTCCAGCCCGGGCCGGTGCAGCATCGGCCGGTTCGTGTCGCCCGCGGTGCGGGCTCGTGCCTGCGCGAAGGAGACGTCGAGGTGCACGACGGTGTGGGAGGCCAGCACGTCACGGGTGGCCCGGCGCTCGCAGGCCCCGCCCCCGAGCGACACCACGCTCTCCGGACCGCCGAGTACGTCGGCGACGACGGTCTGCTCGGCATCGCGGAAGGCGGGCTCGCCGTCGGTCGTGAAGATCTCGGGGACCGAGCGACCTCGACGCTCCTCGATGACGAGGTCGGTGTCGACGAAGGGCAGACCCAGGCGGTCAGCGAGCAGGCGCCCGACGGTCGTCTTGCCGGCGCCCATGAAGCCGACGAGGACGATCACGGAGGGGCTCCTGCGGTGCGGGCGGCTGGTGCGCCACGATCCTAGGCGCTGGCACCACGACGCAAGCCCGCACCCCGGAGGGGGTGCGGGCTCCACGACGCAAGCCCGCACCCCAGGAGGGGGTGCGGGCTTTCGTCCTGCCTCGATCAGTTCAGACCGGCGTCACCGAGGTAGACGCTGTTGGCCCGTGCATCGCTGTCCGTCGCGGACCGCGCCGAGGACGTCGTCACGACCTTCAGGTTCTGCACGCCACGGACAGCGACGTCGACCGTCGCCGGCTTGCCGGCACCCACGTCGTAGGCACCGAGCAGGCGGTCGTCTCCGAAGACCTCGACGTGCGAGGTGAGCCCCGAAGTGGCCGCGTCGGACACGCCGACCGTGGCGGTGAACCGCTGGTAGGTCCCGCCGAGCGTCCAGACCCGGTACTCGGAGTTGCGCGGGTCGGTGACGTAGGCGATCGACCGCGGGTAGAAGTGCCCGCCGAGGAAGGCGTGCGCCGTGACGTAGGCAGCGTTGCCGGTGGGCCCGGCGAGGTCACTGAGGTACGTCGAGGGCACCGCGTCGCAGTCCGTGCGGTCGATCGCGGTGTCGGCCAGGGACGGAGTTCCACCGACGGCCTGGAGGGCCCGGGCGGAGAGGCGCTCGATCTCCACGTTCACGTCCTGCGGGACGCAGTTCCGCGGCGTCAGGAGGACCGGAGAGGCGTTGTGCGCGGCGAAGGCGCCGGCCGCGATGGCGTCCGGCCACGCGGTGCCGGACGCCAACTGCGGGTAGCGGCCGCCGTTCGCGAAGAACGTGCGGCTCACCGCGACGGCCGTCCCGTAACGGTCGGCCCCGGCGAGCCGGGTGACCGCACCCGTGGTGTAGCCCCTGAGCTGGGTGAGCACCGCGTCGCTGACCGACGACGTGCCACCGAGCACGGTGACGGACCTCGGCTGCAGCCGGGTGAGCTCAGCCGCGACGGACGCCGGGATCTCACCGGACTGCACGAGCAGGACGGGCGAGTCCACGCTCTCGGCGGCGGACGAGCCGGCCAGGGCGTCGGCGTAGTCCGACCCGGTGGCGATGAGCACGTTGGCGACGCCCGGGGCGAACGAGGCGGCCGACAGCTTCGCGGCGGTCTCGTAGCGGTCCACCCCCGCGACGCGGCTGATCGAGGCTCGGGTGTTCTGCTGCAGCCAGGTCCACACCCCGGTCCCGACGGAACCCTCGCCACCCACGACGACGACGTTGCGGTAGAGACCGATGACGGCGCGCACGGATTCGGGGAGCTGGTCGTGGGGCGTGAGGAAGATGTTCGACCCGCTGCGACCACCCACCGCCGCGGCGGTCACAGCGTCCGCCCACTTCTCCCCGGTGACGACGTAGGCCGTGTCCCTGGACTCGACCTCCATCTGCGCCGTCGTGACGTAGCGGTCGGAACCGGCCGTGCGGTGGGCGACGACCGGGGTGTCAGGCAGCGGCGTGGCCGCTTGGGCACCGGTCGTGACCAGACCGATGCCGACGCCCGCCAGGACGCCCGCCGTCAGCAGGCGACGTGCCCCGACGCGGACGCGGCGCTCAGAACCAGACACCGTCGTACTCCCCTCCACCGAAACGACCGAAGAACACGACGCCGGAGGCGTCGGTGAAGAACACCGAGGCGGTCGGGACACGCTTGTCCGACACCCCGTTGAACGTGAGGCCGCTGCCGTCGACCGAGGTGTTCACCTTGGTGGCGACGGCCTGCCGGTCGCCGACGCGGACGGAGTACTGGTCCTTCGTGCCGGCCACCGAGCCGGCCGCTCGCACGCGCCCGGAGATCTTGCCCAGGGCTGCGTCGGGCAGGACCGTCGGTTCGTCGGCGTTGGAGGTCACGAGCCAGCCCACGGCGGCGTCGTCGCCGGACAGGAAGATGCCGGTCACGGACGGGACGGTCGTGTCGGTGCTCGTCGCGGTGGGCGTCGGGGTCACCACCGGGGTGGTCGTGGCCGTGGTGTCGATGACGATGCCCGCGTACCGCACGTTGAGGGGGTAGATCAGGTCGCCCTTCGCGAACGAGCGCTGCTCGCCGCCGATCTCGAAGGTTCCCTGGAGATCGGTTCCGGACAGGAACCTGACGTCGGGCTTGACCCATCCAGGAGACGTCGACGCGGCGGGCGACGGTGCGCTCGTCACCGGAGCCGGGGTGAGCGTCGGACGCGTCGTCGTGGACGAGGTCGGCCTGGATGCGGTCGGTGTGGCCGTCGACGGTCTCGTGGACGAGCTCGTCGACCGGTTGGTGGTGGTCGAGCTCACGCCGGTCGACCCCGAGGCTGCACCGGTCGTCCCGGATCCGCCGCTGGACGCACTGCCCGACCCGGCGTTGCTCGTGACGGTCGGGGTGACGCTCGCCTGGGCGAAGACGTCCCGGTCGGTCACCGTGAACGCCGTCCCCGCCGAGGTGGAGGTCTGCGGAGCGGAGGAGGTGATGACGGCCCCAGGAACCGCCGCGGAGGCGGTGTCCGCTCCCGGGGTGCTGCTCACCCAGAGGAACCCGAGGGCGCCTCCGCCGAGGACAGCGACGCCGGCGGCGCCGGCGAGCAGGGAACGGAGACCTCGCCCGCTACGGACCCCGGCGGAATTCTGGTCGAAGTAGCTGGACTCCGGCTGCGGGGGGGCCTCGTCACCGGGCCCGTTCTGGAAGCTCATCACTGCTCCGTGGTGGTGGAGAGGGGGGCCACAGCCCCTGAGGTGGAAGAGGCGGAACCAGCGGAGGCGGTCGTCGCCGCCGCGGACGTAGCCCCACCCTGGTAGACGAAGACCTGACCGGTGATCGTCGCGGACACCTCCGCGCTGCTGGCGCCCGCCCCGGAGGTCAGGGACGCGCCGTCGACCAGGTAGAAGCGGCCCATGTCCGCCTCCACGTTCTTCAGGTAGAGCTCGATCCCGGAGAAGCTCCCTGCGACCTCGACGGACAAGGGGATCGAGTAGACCCCCGTCGCGGTGCCCGGGGCTGCATCGGTGCCGGCGGGGGCGTAGGCCACCGCGCTCGAGGGGGTGACCGTCGTCAACGAGACGCCGGCGGTGGTCGCGTAGCCCTGGAGCTGGCGCAGCAGACCCGGGACGTCTGCCTGGGCCGGCAGCGTCGACTGGATGGCCGCCAGCTCTCGCTTCTTGTCGTCGAGGGTGACGAACTCGGCCTTCAGCCGCTCTGTCTCGGACTCGATCTGGGCGTTGCTCTGAGCCACCCCGGCAGCCTGGGTCGTGAGGTCCGCGGCTTCCGTGCGCTGGGGAGCGATCACCAGCAAGTACGTCGCGACGACCAGCAGCGCCGCGAGAACTGCAGCAGCGGCGACCCACACGGTGTTCTTGGACGTGGTCATGTCGTTACCTCCTGTCCTCTCGTCACTGCTGACGCAGGAGCGCGTCGTCGGTCAGGGTGGCCGTGGCGTTGAAGGTCACGGTGCCGTCGTCGGTGTTCAGGGAACTGCTGAGCAGCGTCGCCCCGGTGACCCCGGGGATCGTGTTCACCTGGTCCATCCAGGTCGCGATCTGCGACTGTTCCTTGGCCACGGCGCTGACGGTGACGGAGGCGATACCGGCGGCTGCGAGCGGATCCGCCGTCGTCGAGGTCACCGTGCTGGCCGCGTTCGTCGTCATCGCGAGAGAGGTGTAGGTGAGGTCGGCCGGGGTGTTCGCCGCGAACAGGTCGACGTAGCGGTAGTAGGGGATCTCGGAGGACTGGACCTGCGTCTGAACGGCCTGGGCCTTCGAGAGGGCCTCGAGCACGGCCGGCACCTCCGCGTAGGGCGCTTGCGCCGCCCGCAGGGTCGAGGTCCGGGACTGCTCAGCGTCCAAGCCGGCCTGGGCGTCGGACACGTGACCGGCGCTGATCACTCCGGCCGCGCCGCAGGCCCCGGCCACCAGGACCACGCCCGCCACCAGCGCGATGCGGAGACGACGGGTTCCCCGCGCCTTCGTGTACTCCGGGGGGAGCAGGTTGACGCGAACCGTCCGGGTTCCCGCCGCCACGGCTTCGAGGGTCTGGAAGCTCATGAGATCACTCCGAGGGCGAGACCCACCGGGACGGCGGCGAGGGGGTTGACGGTGAGGAGCTGCTGTTCGTCGAGACCTGTCCGGCCGATGTGCAGCCCCGAGATGGGGTCACCGGCCACCACGGCACGGCGGGTGGCCTGACCGAGCCGTTCGACCAGGCCCTCGAGCAGGGAACCACCACCGGACACCACGATGCGCTCGACCGGGAACTGCGGGTTGGAGGCCGAGTAGTAGTCGATGGAACTGCGGATCTCATCGACGAACACTTCCGTCATGAGGTCCACCGCGCTGCGGAGGAGGTCCGCCTCACGGGGGTCGAGGTCGTCGACCCCACCGCGTTTGACGGCTTCCGCGAACGCGGAGGGCACCCCGAGGCGCTCGGCCACGGCGTCGGTCACGTCCTGGCCGCCGGAGAGCAGCACACGCACGAAGCGGGGCTGGCCGGCGGAGTGGATGACGAGGTTCGACACGCGGGCCCCGACGTCGAGCAGGGCCTCGGTCGCCACCTCGGAGTTGACCTTGCCCACGGAGCGGAGGACCGCGAAGGAGGTGAGGTCGACCGAGTCGACGAACAGACCTGCGGCCTGGACGGCCTCGACGTTGTTCGCGATCATCTCGCGGGCCGCGGCCACGAGCAGGCCGCGCAACTGCCGGCCCTCCGGAGCGTTGAGCTCCTCGGTGACGTGGAAGTCGATGACGCTCTCGCCGACCGCCATGGGCAGGTAGTCCTGCACCTGCAGCGGGAGGGAGGCCTTCAGTTCCTCGGGACGCATCCAGGGCAGGTCGACCTGCCGGACGACGACGCGCTGGTTGGCGATCCCGAGGCCGACGTGCTTGTTGGTGAAGCCCGATCCCTTCCAGAGGGCCTTCAGGGCGTCGACCACGATCGGACGGTCGATGACCTCACCGTCGCGCACAGCGCCTTCGGGGAGGGCGACCTGACCGAACTTCTCCAGGGTGATGCCGCCACGGCCGTAGGAAAGTTCGGCCGCACGCACACCCGAGGTTCCGATGTCGAGGCCGACCGCGGTACGTCCGGGCACGACGCCTCCTCTGATTCTCGTGTCCCGCCGGAGTGGCGAGAGGGTTGGTCGTGGGGCAGGTCCCACGTGCTTCTCTGGAGATCTTCGGGTCACCGGTGGGGCGACTTGAGGCTTCGAGGTCTCAGACCACGTCTCCCAGCCCGACGAGCTGGAAGTAGCCGTGCACGATGGGATCGGCGACGAGGATCCCGAGGAAACCCCCGGCGATCATCCACGGGCCGAAGGGGATGCGCGCCTTGCGGCCCGCGCGGCCGGCGACCACGAGCGCGAGGCCCACGACGCCTCCCAGCAGGAACGCGGCGAAGGTGCCGACCGCCAGGGCGCTCCAGCTCCACCACCCGAGGTAGAGGCCGAGCACCCCTGAGAGCTTGACGTCCCCGAAACCCATGCCACCGGGTTTCACGACGAAGAGGATCCCGTAGAGCAGGAACACGGCCGCGCAACCGATGAGGGCCCGCAGGAGCTGTCCCCACTCCCCCGACAGGGCGGCTGCACCGGTCAGCAGCAGGAGCGCCACCGGGTAGGCCGGGAGGACGATCGCGTCGGGCAGTCGCCGCACGTCCAGGTCGATCATCGTGAGCGCGACGCCGATGGCCGCGAGGTACAGGTAGGCCGGCAGTTCCCAGGCGGGTCCGACCCACCACCCGACGATTCCGAAGAGCAGACCGGTCCCGGCTTCCACCAGGGGGTAGCGAACGGAGATCCGTGCCCGACAGTCGCGGCAACGCCCGCGCAGGACCAGCCAGGAGAGCACCGGGACGTTGTCGCGCCGGCGGATCTCGTGGCGGCAGCCCGGGCACGCGCTCGGCGGCCGCACCACCGACTCCCCCGCAGGAACACGGTGGATGACCACGTTCAGGAAGGATCCGATGAGCAGGCCGACGAACGCGCAGGCCAGGGCCAGCCTCACGGTGACTGCTGTTCCGACAGGGTCGTCACCGACCATGGGTCGTTCTCCGGGGCGAGGAAGAACGGTGGTGGCAGGGTGGGGAGGCGCGCGTCCCAGCTGTACTTCTTGCTGTAGCCCGTTCCCCCGCCACCGGTCGCCACCGTGCCACGGAACTTCTGCACGATGACGCCCTTGACCGTGAGGTTCCCCAACGGAGAGCCGATGTCGTAGTTGAGGACGCTGAAGCTGCCGGCCACTGCCGCGATCGCGGCGTCGACCTCCCGGTTGGTCACGTCCGCCAGTTCCACCCTGCCGGCACTGACGGGGTGCCAGATCGAGACGTTCTTCTGCGCGATGAGGCCCAGGACGTCGGTGCCCGCGAGCTTGGACTTGTAGACCGTGTCGTCGACCACGAGGACGTTGTGCGCGGAGCTGACGGTGAAGCGACCGTTGACGGAACCACTGACGAAGGCGTCACCCGCCGTGCAGTTGCTGTTGTCGTAGGAGCTCTGATCGCCGGCAACACTCTGGTAGTCGGCGATGCAGGTGCCGGCCGACGGCCCGGTGAGGTTCTTCACGTAGAAGACCCCGTTGGAGGGGCGGTCGATGACCTGGAAGGACGACATGGTGGTGGCACCGGCGCCCGTGGTGCACCCGGCCCGGACGTCCTGGCTACGGGTGTTCGGGCTGCGGACCTTCACCTTCCCGGTATCGAGGAAGACGACCTCCGTCGGGCCCGAGTAGACACAGCCGCCGGCCTGGGCCGCGGTGAGGGTGTCGGTGTTGGTGCTGGGGATCTGGATGCTCGTGGGACCCTTGGGCTGGTTGCTGCCCGTGGTCGTCGATCCGGAACCCCAGTAGTACTTCTTCGCGGCCCCTACCCCGCTACCGGGGAAGTTGGTCGTGACGGGCTGCGCGAACGTCACCGACTGTGCGCCCGGGATGTAGAAGGCATCCTGGGTGTGCACCGGCCCGTCGAACGTGTCGCCGTTGCCGAACTGGATGAGGGTGCAGTCGAAGTACGCGCTGTTGGCACCCGTGTAGTAGGGGGAGCCCCTCCCCGGGTTGTTGCTCCACTCGGAGGGGATCGTGTCCGTGAAGTCGGGCCAGATCTCGGTCGAAACCCCCGTCAGGGTGTTCCTCAGCGTGCGGGGGAAGGTCGACCGGTTGCTGCCGGCGTTGCCGGCCGCGTCGTAGATCGGGCGTTCGCAACCGCGCTTGACCTGGTCCTCGGTGGGTACCAGCAGCGTGTACGAGTTGTTCTTCTGCAGGGTGACCGTCTGCGTGCTTCCTGCCGGGTCACCGGTGAACTTGTAGGTGACGCTCGAGCCCATGACACCGGACGAGGGCGAGGCCACCGTGCCGTTCTTCGCCTGCGTCAGCGCCTGGTCGGCCGGACTGCGGGTCTCGTAGGTGGTGTAGTAGAGGTACTTGAGGAATCCGTTCTTGCCGAGGTCGACCGTCAGCGTGCGCGAGTCGACCGTCTTCGTCCCGGCCTGGATGCGTCCCACGACCTGCAGGCGCAGGAAGCCGGTGGTCAGGGGGTTCGCCACGACCGTCTGCTGGTACTGGGCGGTGCTCGAGCCGGCGGTCCCCGGCAACGTGGCCCAGCCGCCGATGGCCGGGTTCGGCTCCGCCGTCTCCGGGCACTGGTTCACCCAGTACGTGTCGCAGGAGTTGAGCCGGGCCACGTAGTCCGCGATGCCGGCCTGCGCGGCCGACAACGCGGACTTCGTGTCCTGCGACGCGCGACCGTTCTTGACCGCGGTGATCGCGAACGTCAGACCGGCCAGCACCAGACCGAGGACGAGGAGCATGCTGGCCATGACGACGAGCATGGTGAAGCCCTCGTCGTTGCGCACGAGACGCCTGGACACGGGACCGGCCTCCTAGTTCTGCGGGTTGACGTAGGTGATGCGGTTCGTGGCCGTGACCACGATCGGACGCTTGCGGGTCCCGGCGTTCGCCGTGACGGTGATCTCGACCGCCTGGATCGACGTCGTCTTCACGACGTTGCCCGAGGCGTCGACAGCCAGCGACGACGTGGAGACACCCTTGCTGCCCAGCGGATCGTCGGCGTCGAGGTAGCGGAACGTCGCGGGAGCCGCAGTACCGTCGGAGGCCACGGCCGAGACGCTGGAGAGAACCTCGTGGCAGGTGCGGTTGGCCGCGACGGAGAGGTCGCGGGCCGGGTACTGGACCACTCCCTTCGCATCCAGGCTGAGTGGTCGGACCTGGTCGCACAGCCGCTCGCGCCCCGTGCTCAGCGTCTCGGTCCAGATCCACACCTCCTCCGGCGTGAACGTCACAGGAGGGGCTGTCGGGTTCGCGGCGACGACCGTCGGCAACGACTGCAGGTTGGCGTAGAACCCGTAGGTCTCGGGCCCGGCGACGATGACGGCGCTTCTCACCCCCGGCTTGTACGTGGTGCGGATCTGCTTCGCAGCCAGGTCCATGGCGGTCCCGATCTGCTGGGTGGCCGCGTTGCGCTTGTCCTGGTTGTCGAGGTACCCGATCATCCGGACCGTCAGCGCGCCGACGGCGGCGAGCAGGATCGACCCGACGGCCATGGAGACGACCATCTCCATCAGCGACACCCCGTCGTCGCGGTGTGCGCTCCGGCGCAGGAGGGCGAGAGTGCGACGCATCCTGTTCACGGCGCACTCACCTTCTGAACGGGCGTGGAGGCGGAGACGGTGAACGGGGAGTCCACGAGCTTCGTGGTGGAACCGTCGCTCACCTGCAGCTGCCAGGTGCCGGGCGGCAGCGCCACGGTCAGGTTGCGCACCTGGTCGTTCATCGCGTTCGAGAGCTGCAGCGTCTCCCCCGTGGTGCAACCGTCACCCGTCGTGTGGACGGCCGATACCGTGAGGGTCTTGGGCGACCCGCCGGCGACCTGGGCCTGCACCTGCACGGGAACCGCGTAGAGGGCGAGAGGCAGCGTGGGCGGGTTCACGGCGTCCGGCACCGAGGAGTTGCTGACGACCGAAGCGGAGTCGTAGCAGAGGCCGGCCCACACCTTCTGGGCCGTAGGGAACAACCCGCTGAGCGAGCCGGCGATCACTGCACCGGGCGCGGCGGCGACCGTGGAGTGACTCGTGGACTTGACCCCTGCTCCGAGGTTCGCCGGAACGGTGGCCCCCGCGGGGACGGAGGTCAAGAACTTGAGGGAACCGGCGGGGGCGTAGAGGATCGTCCCGAACTTCCCCTGGGTTCCCGCGACCGCGGCCTTGGAGGCGAGGCTCTGAGCCTGGACGTTGTCCTTGCCGACGTAGCCGGTGACGTTCACCTGGGCGGAGTAGTTGCCGACCGCGAGGTCGGAGAACACCACGCACCCGTAGGTGTCCGTCGCCGCCGTGCGGGCCACCGCGCCCGCCGAGTTCAGAAGCGTGACCGGGAGGCCCTTCACGCCGGCGGCGTTCTGGTCCTTGAGGGAGACGCTCAACGCGCCCAGCGTCGATCCGGCCTGGACCTGCGGGATCTGGCGGAGCGTCTCGTTGCGGACCGGGTCCGTGGAGCCCATGGCGGGCCAGGTGACGATGACGTCGATGCTCTTGTAGGCGAGGTTCGCCCCGTCGGCGGTGTCGCAGCGGTCCCCCGTCTGGCTGCGGGCGACCTGGGTCACCGTCGTCGCGACGGTGTAGGTCTGCCCGTCGACGGTCTGGGTGTTGGTACCGGTGACGACGCTGGGGTAGTCGACACCCAGCAGGTACTCCTTCTGACGCTCAGCGAGGTTCGCCGCCACGGCCCGCTGCGTCGCGTTGCCCGACGTGCTGATCGTCTTGATCACCAGGCCGACGACGGCGGCGCTCATCAGGGCGAAGATCAGCATCGAGACGACGACCTCCAGGAGCGTGAACCCCTCGTCGGCCTCGCGCGGTGTCGCGCGCTCGTCCATGGCCGTTCCTCTCGTCGTGGTGACCGTCGTCGGTGGTGCCGGGTCGTGGGGTGGATCGACGAACGGGCGGTCTCCCTCTGCGGGGAGACCGCCCGTCGTGTCAGGCTGATATCAGGCCGGGCAAGGGGTGGTGGTGAGACCGCCAGAGAGCGAGTTGTAGTAGAAGCTCGAGGTCGCCTTGGTGTTGCTGCCGGTGATGCAGTAGCCGGAGCCGGCGTCGATCGCAGCCTTGGTCGTCGCGTCGCTGAGGCCGACGATGATGAACGTGTTGCCGGAAGACGCCTTGACGGTGTCGGTGCCGACGAGCAGAGCCGGGGCGGTGCCTCCGATGGCCGCGTACTTCTGCTGGTCGGTGAAGTAGGTCTCCTCCGCCGTCGCGATGGTGCGGAGGTCGGAGCGGACCGACGTGTCGACGGCCTTCTTGCGCTGGTTCAGGAACACCGGGATGGCGATGGCCGCGAGGATGCCGATGATGATCATGACGACGAGGAGCTCGATCAGGGTGAAGCCCTGGTCCTTCTCGTTCATGGACTTGCGGATGCGAGCGAGCATGTCGATGCTCCCCTTCGGTGAGTTCCGGAGCCGCTCGCTGGTCGCGCACCGGCTTTCCGGTGTGGCGGCTCTGACAAGTAGTTCTTCGGCCCGGCTCCCGATCTCCTTGAGGACCCAGTTCACGCGATCACCCGTTGGGACCAAGCCGGTGAACGACGAGGACCACGCACCGTGAGCCGGCGACTCTCGGTGCGTGGTCCTCGGGGGGCGGTCCTCAGTAGGAGGTGGCCGCGGGGCAGGTCGTGACCGACGACGGTTGCGGTCCGCCCTTGCTGCTGATGTGCACCCGCGACTGCGAGGCCTTGGGATGGGACACGACGACGCAGTAGGACTGCTTCGAGCTGTTCAGCTCGACGCTCGCGGAGACGCCGGGACTCAACTTGACCGGATCGATGATCGTCGGACTGGTGGTCGCCGCGAACGCCAGGTATCCGTTGTTGTCGGTGTAGTACGTCTCCTCCTGCAACGCGAGCGATCTCAGGTCCGTCTGCAGCGACGCGTCCACGGCCTTCTGCCGCTGTTGGAGGAAGACCGGTACGGCGATGGCGGCGAGAATCCCGATGATGATCATGACGACGAGGAGCTCGATCAACGTGAACCCGGAGTCGTCCCGGTCCGCCGGAAAGCGACGCATCACTTGATCAGGTTGAACACGCCGAAGATCGGCATGTACATCGCGACGATCATCGCCCCGATGATGCCGCCCAGGAACGCGATCATCAGCGGTTCGATGAGGCTGGTCAGCGCTTCCGTCGTCGCTTCGACCTCCTGGTCGTAGAAGTCGGAGATCTTGTGCAACATGGTGTCCAGGGCGCCGGTGTCCTCACCGACGCTCATCATCTGCACGACCATCGCCGGGAACACCGCGTGCTCGGCCAACGGTCCTGCCAGCGACTTACCGCCACGCACGCTCTCCATGACGTCCTTCGCGGCGCGTTCGATGACGACGTTGCCGGAGGCGCTCCCGACGATCTCGAGGCTCTGCAGGATGGGCACCCCCGATCGCAGCATGGTCCCGAGGTTCCGGGTGAACCGCGACAGGGCGATCTTCTGCGCGAGCATCCCGAAGATCGGAGCCTTGAGCTTCATCGGGTCGACGACGTTGCGTACCTGCTGCTTGTCCTTCACCTTGCGCCACAGGATGGGCAGCACGACGGCGAGGACGACGATGATCGGAGCACCGAACCGCAGGGCGTGCGACAGCGCGACGAGGATCTTGGTCGGGAGCGGTAGGTCGCCGCCCATGTCGGAGAACATCTTCGCGAAGATGGGCACGATGAACAGCAACATCCCGACGACGGCCAGGATCGCGATGATGAAGACGACGACCGGGTAGGTCATCGCCGACTTCACCTTGGCGCGCAACTTGACCTCGGACTCGAAGTTCTCGGCGAGCTGCAACAGGACCTGGTCGAGGAAGCCGCCGACCTCCCCCGCCCGGATCATGTTGATCATCAGCGGAGGAAAGACATCCGTGTGGTGAGCCAACGCCGTCGAGAGGGAGGTGCCGCTCTCGACCTCGGCACGGACCTCTTGAAGCGTTGTCGCGAGCTTCTTGCTCTCGGTCTGCTCCGACAGGATCGTCAACGCCTTCAGCAAGGACAGGCCGGAAGAAACCATGGTCGCGAACTGCCGAGACATCAGGGCCAGGTCCTTCAACTTCACCCGGTTCGCCCCGGGGAGGTTGATCTCCATCTGGACGCCCTTGCCGGCCTTGGACTCCGCGATGGAGACCGGGGCCATGCCCTGGGAGATCAGCCGCTGCGCGACCGCGTTGGAGTCGTTCGCCTCGAGCGTCCCCTTGACGAGCTTGCCTGAACGGTCGCGCGCGGAGTACTCGAAGGCCACGTGCTGCGGGCGGGCGGCGGGCTTCGCCTTGGTGGCGGTTGCCATCAGTCTGTCCTCTCTCAGCGCCCGGTCAGGCGACGGAACTCGTCGGCGGCGGAGCACTTCTCCAGGCCGTGTTCGAACGTGATCTGGCGGGTCTTCACGAGTTCGGCCAGGTGCTGGTCGAGGGTGTGCATCCCGAACTGCGCCCCGGCCTGCATGGCCGAACCGATCTGGTGGGTCTTGCCCTCGCGGATCAGGTTGCGGATGGCGGGGGTGGCGACGAGGACCTCGGTGGCGACGACGCGGCCGCGGCCGTCGGCGCGCTTGCAGAGCGTCTGGCAGACGATCCCCTGGATCGCACCGGCGAACTGGGTGCGGATCTGGGTCTGCTGGTGGGGCGGGAAGACGTCGATGACGCGGTCGATCGTGGAGGCGGCACTGGAGGTGTGCAGGGTGCCGAAGACGAGGTGACCGGTCTCGGCGGCGGTCAACGCCACCGAGATCGTCTCGAGGTCGCGCATCTCGCCGACGAGGATGATGTCGGGGTCCTGGCGCAGCACGCTCTTCAGCGCGTTGGCGAAGGACTTGGTGTCCTCCCCCACCTCGCGCTGGTTGACGATGCAGCTCTTGTGCCGGTGCAGGAACTCGATGGGGTCCTCGACGGTCATGATGTGGTCCTTGCGGGTCCGGTTCGCGAGGTCCACCACCGAGGCGAGGGTCGTCGACTTCCCGGAACCGGTGGGACCCGTCACGAGGACGAACCCGCGCTGCAGGCTCGCGAAGGAACCGACCACGGGCGGGACGCCGAGGTCCTCGAGGGGTTTGATGTCGAAGGGGATCTGGCGGAACGCCGCCCCGGTCGACTCGCGCTGGCGGTAGACGTTGACGCGGAAGCGGGAGTGCCCGGGCACCTGGTACGCGAAGTCGAGCTCGAGGTTGGCCTCGAAGGTCTCGCGCTGCTTCTGGGTGAGGATCGCGTAGATCATCTCCTGCAGCACGTTCGTCGTCATCCGCGGGAACTCGGCCATGGGCTCGACCTCGCCGGACACCCGGACGGAGGGGGGCGTCCCGACGGTGAAGTGGACGTCGGAGGCCCCCAGTTCCAGCGCGCGGATGAGGACCTCGTTGATGCGGACGGTCGCGCCGCGGTCGGGGTCACCGCCCGAGGTCACGAGCGCCTCGGGTTCGGGGTGCTCGGTCCGGGCCTCGGGGACGAGCTGCGCCACGACGGGCACGCCGACGGGCACCGGGGCGACGGGCTGGACAGCGAGGGGCGCGGAGGAGTGCCGGGGCACCTCCTCCACCACGGGCGCCAGCTGGAACTCCTGAGGAGCGGGAGCGGGCGGCGCGGCGATCACGGCCTCGTCGCTCTCCAGCTGCTTCAGGAGCGCGCTGATGTTCGGGCGCGCCGAAGGCACCCCGTCGCCCCCGCCCGGTCGGAAGTTCACCGGGACGTAAGCCTCCGAGGGCTGTCCGCCCTGACCAGCGTTGTCCATCTCGCTCCCCACACACACGACCACGACGAAGGAGAGCGCTGACCTCCAGCACTCCCCTGTGCTCATCGGTCGGGGTGGGGACCCCCTTGAGAGCGACGATCACGACGCTGGCCCGTTCGGGTGGTGCACCTCCCCGGTGGACGCGACGAAGGTCACGTGCGCCGCCGCGGTCTCCGTCCGGCACCTCCCAGGCGAGGGGTGGAAGCTGTTGCCCGCACGCAGGACAGGGAATCCGAGGGGACAGCAGTGAGTCAGCAGGCGATGGACGACCGGGGCACGACGCGGCGGCAGCGGGGTGGGCCGCTGGTGTGGCTGGGCGGGATCGCGGCCGTCGTCGCGGTCGGCGTCCTGGTCACGATCGCGTCGTTGCTGGTCCGCTCGGCCCGCGAGGCGCACGAGGTGGCCCAGGCCGGTGCGCACCTCCCCCAGCTCGGGACGTACGACCTCACCACCCAGCCCGGCGAGGGCCGCACCGCCTCCGTCGACGACGGCGCGGTGCGCGTGGAGGCGACGTCGGTGGTCGTGTCGGCGAGGACGGTCTCGGTGGCGCTGACCTGGTCCACGACGACCGGTCGCGACGTCCAGCTCTCGTGCGCGAGCGACTCCGCCCCCGGTGGGTCGTGGTGGGCGACGTCGGACGCCCTCGCGGCGTCGGCATCGGAGCAGAGCAGCGCCTCGTGCCCCGCGACCGGGGCCCTGGACGTCGCGGTCGACCGGCCCGTGACCGACAAGCACGTCTTCGCCCGCGACGCGGCCTGGGGCGACGGGCCGGCGACGCTGGCGGTGTGGACCGTGGCCAGCGCGACCACCGACCCGGACCGCACGACGCCGCCAGCCGCGCAGCTCACCGTGGACCTCTCGCAGGCACGGTTCACCGCGTCCTGACCGCAGACGCGCCCGATCCCAGGAGGGTGGATCAGGCCCGCGCCCGTTCCGCCAACGCCGCCAACCCGGCCGCGCGCATCGCCTCCACCGGCCCGTCCCGTCCGGTCATCAGCTCCACCTGGGCGACGGCCTGGTGCAGCAGCATCTCGAACCCGCCGACGACGACCCCGCCCCAGCGTTGCGCGACGGGGGTCGGCCACGGCGCGTAGACCACGTCGAGCAGCAGCGGCCACCACACCGGGCGGAAGGCACCGAGGACGGCGTCGGTCATCGCGTCCGAGCCGCCGATGGGGACGGTGGAGATGACGACGTCCGCCGACAACGCCACGGCCAGCTCGGACCAGTCGCGGATCTCCACCTCGCCGCCGAGGCGGGCGGCGACCCCGCGCAGCTCCGCCGCCCGGTCGGGGGACCTGACCACGGCGACGGGTCGGGGACAACCGGCCTGCAGCAGGGCCACGACGGCGGACCGCGCGGTCGCTCCCCCGCCCAGCACGACGCCCCGGCGGATCCGCGACGCGCCGGCCTCGGCCAGCGCGGTCACCAGACCGATGACGTCGGTGTTCTCGGCCCGCAACCGCACCCCGCGCCGCCCCGGGGTGTTGCGCCGGTCCAGTCGAGGGGTGACGACGACGGTGTTGACGGAGCCGACGGCGCGGGCGAAGTCGCTGACCTCGTCGACCAGCGGCACGACCGCCTGCTTGAGCGGCATCGTGAGGCTGAGCCCGGCCCAGCCGGCGTCGAGGTCGCCGATCACGGCCGGCAGCCGCTCCTCGTCGACCTCGAGCAGGTCGTAGCTCCACCCCTCCAGCCCGAGCGCCGCGTACGCCGCGCGGTGCAGGGCGGGCGAGAGCGAGTGCCGGATGGGGGAACCGCAGACCGCGGCCTTCATCGTGAGGCCCTCATCGTGACGTCACTTGCCCTCCGGGTGCTCCCGCAGGTACTGCTGGAACAACGCGACGTTGGCGTTGTGCTCCTCGATGGTGGTCGCGAAGCGGGTCTCACCCGTCTCGAGGTTCACCGTCACGAAGTACAGCCACGGGCCGTCGGCGGGGGCCAGGGCGGCGCGCAGGGCGTCCGCGCCGGGGTTGCTGATCGGTCCGGCGGGCAGGCCGGGGTGCAGGTAGGTGTTCCAGGGCGAGTCGGTCGCCCGCTGCTCGGCGGTGGTCGTCACGACGTTGGAGGAGTTCACCGCGTAGCTGACCGTGGAGTCCAGCTGCAGGTTCATCCCGATCGCCATCCGGTTGTCGAGGACGCGCGTCACCCGGGTCATGTCCTCGGCGCTGCGCGCCTCCTTCTGCGCGATGCTCGCCTCGACCACGACGTCGTGCATCTGCTCGGGGGTGACGCCGAGGTCGGCCATGACCTTGGTCGACTGGGCGACCATCGCGGTGAGCAGCTCGACGGCGGTCTCGTCGGGGTCGACGTCGTAGGTCGCGGGGAAGAGGTAGCCCTCGACGTTGCCGTTCGCGGACGCCGGCAGGCCGAGCGCGGCCGGGTTCGCCAGCGCCGCACGGACGTCGGCGTCGGCGATGGAGGTGTTCTTCTCGATCAGCGCGTAGACCTGCTCGGCCCGCAGCCCCTCGGGGATCGTCAGCTTGGTGGTGACCTTGGCGCTCGGGTCGAGCATCAGCGCGACGGCGGCGGTGCCGGACATGTGCTCCTTCAGCCGGTAGGTGCCCGGCTGGATCCCGGAGAACTTCGGCTGGGCCTGCGCAGCGGACACGAACGCGTTCTGGGTCTTCACCACGCCCGCGTCGACGAGGGTGCGGCCGATGGCCCGGCCGGTGTCACCGCTGGCGACCTTGACGTCGACGCTCCCGGTACCCGAGCCGTCCCAGTCGCCGCTCTCGGTGAAGTGGGCCACGACCGGTCCGAGGGTGCCCCAGGCCGCCCACGTCCCGCCCCCGATGACGGCCAGCGCCGCGACGATCGCGACGAGCGCGCGTCGACGGCGGAGGCGGCGTCGCCGCCGTGACCCGTCCGAGCGGGTGTCGGGAAGATCCATCAGGTCCATCATGAGCCCCTGCCCTCCGTGGCGTCGGGACGTGCCTGTCCTTCCGCGGCCTGCTGACCCTCAGAGGTCACACCGTGCCCGCGGTGGCGGGCCTTGCGGCGCCCCTTCGGTCCTTCCATCACCCGTCCGGGCGCGTGACCTGCACGCTCGGCGTCCAACGCTGACTGCAGCAGCACCACCGCGGCGGCCTGGTCGACCACCGCGCGGAACTGCTTCTCCTTCTTGCCGGCGGCGTGCAGCAACCGGTGCGCGTCGACGGTGCTCAGCCGCTCGTCGACGAGTCGGACCGGCACCTCCGGGACGGCTCGGACGATCTTGGCCGCGTAGTCGAGCGCGCGCAAGGCCGCTGGGCCCTGCGACCCGTCCATCGACAGCGGCAGACCCATGACGATCTCGACCGCCGCCCGCGCGCGGGCCTCGGCCGCGATCTCGGCGACGTCGCCGTCGCGCTCCGGATCGCGGACGAGGGTCCGCACGGGTGAGGCGATCACGCCTGCAGGGTCGCACGCCGCGAGGCCGACCCGGACGCTCCCGACGTCCACGGCGAGTCGGGCGCCTGGCCGCACCCTCAGACCGAGCCGGTCACGCGGGCGCCGACGAAGTCCTCGATCCCCTGCAGCGCGGCCACGACCTTGGTCGCGTCCTGACCACCGCCCTGGGCGAGGTCGTCCTTGCCGCCACCGCCCCCGCCGAGGGTCTGCGCGGCGCCGCGCACGAGTTCACCGGCCTTGACGCCCCAGCGGCGCGCCTCGGCGTTGGTGGCCACGACGACGACCGGGCGGTCCTTGGCGACCCCCGCGATCGCGACGACCGTGGGCCGTTCGTCCCCGAGCCGCGACCTGACGTCGAGGGTGAGCGTGCGCAGGTCGTCGGCCGAGACCGTCCCGGCGTCGTAGGTGACGACGTGGACCCCGAACTTGTCGACGGGGTGGGCGGCGATCGTCGGGGCGAGCGCGAGGACCTGGCCCGCGCGCAGCTTCGCGATCTCCTTCTCGGCGTCGCCGAGACGGGTCAGCAGCGAACCGATGCGGTCGGCCAGTTCCTCCGGCCGCGCCTTGACGACCTCGGTGAGCTGGTTGACCAGCAGGTGCTCGCGCGTGAGGAACGCGTACGCGTCGGTGCCGACGAGGGCCTCGATGCGGCGCGCACCGGAGCCGATGGAGGACTCCGAGACGATCGAGACGAGCCCGACCTGCTGCGACGTCAGGGTGTGCGTCCCCCCGCAGAGTTCCTTGGACCAGTTCTCGCCGATGGAGACGACGCGGACCTTGTCGCCGTACTTCTCGCCGAAGAGGGCCATGGCCCCGGAGTTCAGCGCCGACTCCCGGTCCATGATCGCCGCGGACACGGGGAGGTCGTCGGCCACCCGTTCGTTGACGACGCCCTCGATGTCGCGCACGAGGGCCGCCGCGACCTGGGAGCTGGAGTGGTAGTCGAAGCGCATCCGGCCCGGCGCGTTCTGCGACCCGGCCTGGGTGGCGGTGTCGCCGAGGTGCTCGCGCACGACCTGGTGCACGAGGTGCGTCGCGGTGTGGGCGCGACTCACCGCGCGACGGCGGTTCGCGTCGACGACGGCGTGCGCGCCGTCCCCCGCGACGACCTCACCGCTGGTGACGCTGCCCTTGTGGACGTAGAGCCCGCGGACGGGCTGCTGCACGTCGGTGACGGTGACGACGGCGCCACCGGTGGTGGTGATCGTGCCGTGGTCGGCGAGCTGGCCACCGCCCTCGGCGTAGAACGGCGTGCGGTCGAGGACGACCTCGACGTCGCTGCCGGTCGGGGCGGACGGCGTGGAGACCCCGCCCTGCAGGACCACGGAGATCCGCGCCTCGCCCTCGGCGAGCTCGTAGCCGGTGAAGGTGACCGGCGCGGTCAGCTGCTCCAGCGTCTGGCGGTAGATCGACAGGTCCAGTCCGCCGAGCTTCTTCGCCTTCGCGTCCGCCTTCGCCCGGCCGACCTGCTCGGCCATCAACGTGCGGAAACCCGGCTCGTCGACGGTGACGCCGGCCTCGGACGCCATCTCCAGGGTGAGGTCGATCGGGAACCCGTAGGTGTCGTGCAGCTGGAACGCGCGGTCGCCGGTCAGCGTCGAGCCGCCCGCCGCCTTCGTCTGCGCCACAGCCGTTTCGAAGATCGCGGTGCCGGAGACGAGGGTGCGCCGGAACGCCTGCTCCTCGGCGTAGGCGACCTTCGAGATCCGGTCGAAGTCGGTGCGCAGCTCCGGGTAGGAGGCGCTCATGACCTCCATCGAGGCGGGCAGCAGGATCGGCAGCGCCTCGTCCTCGAAGCCGAGCAGGCGCATCGCGCGGACCGCACGACGGATCAGGCGACGCAGCACGTAGCCCGCGCCCTCGTTGCCGGGGGTGACGCCGTCGCCGATGAGCATGAGGGCGCTGCGGACGTGGTCGGCCACGACGCGCATGCGGACGTCGTCCTCGTGGTTGGCGCCGTAGTCCTTCTCGGCCGCGAGCGCCGCGTAGTCGAGGACGGGGCGGACCTCGTCGATCTCGTACATGTTGTCGACGCCCTGCTTGAGGAACGCGACGCGTTCGAGCCCCATGCCGGTGTCGATGTTCTTCGCGGGAAGCTCGCCCTCGACGTCGAAGTCGACCTTCGAGCGCACCGCGGAGAGCTGGTACTGCATGAAGACGAGGTTCCAGATCTCGATGTAGCGGTCCTCGTCGGCCTCGGGGCCGCCCTCGGCGCCGAACTCGGGACCGCGGTCGTAGTAGATCTCGGAGCAGGGGCCGCCGGGGCCGGGCTGGCCGGTGTTCCAGTAGTTGTCGGCCTTGCCGCGGCGCTGGATGCGCTCGGCGGGCATGCCGATCTCCTGCCAGAGCCGGAACGCCTCGTCGTCGTCGAGGTAGACCGTGGTCCACAGCCGCGTCGGGTCGAAGCCGAGGCCGCCGTCGGCCTCGGGCGTCGTCAGCAGTTCCCAGGCGAAGGTGATGGCCTCGCGCTTGAAGTAGTCGCCGAAGGAGAAGTTGCCGTTCATCTGGAAGAACGTGCCGTGCCGGGTGGTCTTGCCGACCTCCTCGATGTCGAGGGTCCGCAGGCACTTCTGCACGCTCGTCGCGCGCTTGTACGGCGCGGGCACCTGAGCGGTGAGGTAGGGGATGAACGGCACCATCCCGGCGACGGTGAACATGAGGCTCGGGTCGGTCGACACCAGCGAGGCGCTGGGCACGATGGTGTGCCCCTTGCGCTCGAAGAAGTCGAGCCACCGACGACGGATCTCTGCCGTCTGCATCGGACGTGCCTCCTGCTGCTGGGTCTGCTGCCGTGTGGTGCGGGGGTGGAGCGGGGGTGGAGCGGGGGTGGTGCTCAGTACAGCCATCGACCCTACCCGTCCCCGTCCAGCGGGTTGCGTGGAGCGGTCGGTCGGGGATCCACGCCACGACCCGGTGGCCTCACCAGCCGTGCAGGCGGCGGCCTTCGGCGACGACGGCGTCGAAGCGGGCGCGGTCCAGCGCGGAACCCTCGCGGCGCACGTCGCGCGGGGAGACGGTCAGCACGCGGTCGACGCGGACCTCGCTGGGACGGCCCTGGCGGTCCCAGGGGCCGGAGCCGACGTCGATCCAGACCCGGCCGTCCGCGGGGTCGCGGTCGTGGTCCTTGCTCGTCATCATCAGCCCGACGAGGTCGTCGCCGGAGCGGCCGACGACGAGCACCGGGCGGTCCTTGCCGCGCCCGTCCATCTCCTCGAAGGGCACCCACGCCCAGACGACCTCGCCCGGGTCGGGGCGACCGTCCGCGCGGGGCACGTACTCGATCGCCACCCCGCCGGAGGCCACCGCGGCACCGCCGCGACGCGGACGAGGGCGTTCGCGACCGGCGTCGGCGGAGGTGGGTGTCCGCCGGGGCGCGGCGGTCTGGCGTTCGAGCTCGCGCAGCGCCGCGCGACCGCCGATCGCGAGCAGACGGGTGAGGGCGGAACGGAGACCGGGCACGCGGGGAACGTACCGGCTCAGCGACCCCGCAGGATCCGGCGCAGCCGGGCGAGGCGCTCGCGGACCTGGTTCTCGAAACCCCGGTCGGTGGGGACGTAGTAGTCCTTGCCGACGAGTTCGTCGGGGGCGTACTGCTGCTCCGCGACCCCGGCGGGGACGTCGTGGGTGTAGACGTAGCCCTTGCCGTGGCCGAGCTTCTGCGCGCCGGAGTAGTGCGCGTCGCGCAGGTGCGGGGGGACCGACCCGCCGAGACCCGCACGGACGTCGGCGATCGCCGCGTTGATGCCGAGGTAGGAGGCGTTGGACTTCGGCGCCGTCGCGTTGTGCACGACGGCCTGGGCCAGGACGATCCGCGCCTCCGGCATCCCGATCTGGGCCACGGCGTGCATCGCGGCGACGGCCGTCTGCAGGGCGGAGGGGTCGGCCATCCCCACGTCCTCGGAGGCCGCGATGACGATCCGCCGGGCGATGAAGCGGGGGTCCTCCCCCGCCTCGATCATGCGGGCCAGGTAGTGCAGGGCGGCGTCGACGTCGGAACCGCGCATCGACTTGATGAGGGCGCTGGCCACGTCGTAGTGCTGGTCGCCCTGCCGGTCGTAGCGGACGGCGGCGCGGTCCAGGGCGCGTTCGGCGTGGACGAGGGTGATCCGCGCCGTCCCGGCCGCGGAGTCGTCGAGCGCCGTCCCGGTCGCGGAGTCGTCGAGCGCCGTCCCGGCCGCGGCCTCGAGCGCCGTCAGCGCGCGCCGGGCGTCGCCGTCGGCGACCCGCACGAGGTGGGCGAGCGCGTCGTCGTCGATCGTGACCTCCCCCGCGAGCCCGCGGGGGTCCTCGACCGCCTTGCGCAGCAACCCCTCCACGTCGGCGATCGTCAACGGCTGCAACGTCAGGAGCAGCGAGCGGGACAGCAGCGGGGTGACGACGGAGAAGTTCGGGTTCTCCGTGGTGGCGGCGACGAGCACCACCCAGCGGTTCTCCACCCCGGGCAGCAGCGCGTCCTGCTGGGCCTTGGTGAAGCGGTGGATCTCGTCGAGGAACAGCACGGTCTGGCGGCGGTAGAGGTCGCGGTCGTCGCGGGCGGCCTCCATGACCTTGCGGACGTCCTTCACCCCCGCCGTGACCGCGGAGAGTTCCGCGAACCTGCGACCCCCGGAGTGCGCGAGGACGTTGGCCAGCGTCGTCTTCCCCGTTCCCGGGGGGCCCCAGAGGATCACCGAGGCCGGGCCGGCGCGGCCGAGGTCGCCGTCGGCGGCGAGGCGGCGCAGGGGTGAGCCGGGTTGCAGGAGGTGCTGCTGACCGACGACCTCGTCGATCGAGCGCGGTCGCATCCGGACGGCCAGCGGCGCCCCGGCGAGCACCGACGGGATCCTCGTCCCGTCCGCGCCCACGGAGTCCTCCGCACTCGCGCTGGAGAAGAGGTCGGCCACGCGGACAAGGTACGTGCTCCCCCGGACACGGCACGCAGCACACGGCACGCCACACGCAGCCGGGTCACAGGTTCCTCCGCACTCCCACCCACACCACGCAGCGAGGCTGCCGCGATGACCCACACACCCCTCCGCATCCACCTCGTCACCCGCTCGGGCACCGGGACCCTGCGGGGTGCCGAGCTCCCGGGCGCGACGCGGACCTGGGCCCCGCTCGAGACCCCCGCCGAGACCCCCGCCGAGTCCCGGGACGCCGTCGCCGTTTCCGGCGTGCGCACCCGCACCGACGGGGACCGGTTCACGATCACGCTCACCGGCGACGTCGACCTCGTCCTGGCCGAGGAACTCGCCCGGATCGCCCGCCGGGTGGAGCAGCACTGCGCCCACCCCGCGACCACCCGGGCCCGCGTGCACCTCGACGTCCGCGAGGTGACCGCCGTGGACGCGAGCGCCCTCCGCTTCGTGGAGCGGGTGCGGCGGCTGTGCGCCGCGTGGGGGGCCGAGTGCACGACCTCGACCGCCCGCCCCGCGGTCGAGCAGGTCCTCGCGCTGGCCCGGCCCGTCGTCGACGGGGAACTCGCCGCCTCCTGAGCAGAGGGGTTGCGGGACAGGGCCCTAGAAGCGTGGTGAATGGGTGGAGTGGCGCACCAGCAGTCACAGGGTCCTCAGTGGTCCGATCCAGTGACGACACACAGGTCCGTCTCAGGGTTTCCCACGACAGCTGGCAGGTTGAGGGTCGAGCATGGAGCCATGACCGCGACCACCAACCGCCGATCGGAACTCACCCGCCCCGACGGCACCGCTCTGCGGGTCCTCGTCGTGGACGACGAGTCGACGCTGTCGGAGCTGCTCAGCATGACCCTGCGCTACGAGGGCTGGGAGGTGCAGACGGCCGGCAACGGTCTCGACGCGGTCCGCGCCGCCCGGACGTTCCGTCCCGACGCCGTGATCCTCGACATCATGCTCCCCGACATCGACGGTCTCGAGGTCCTGCGGCGCCTGCGCGCCGACGCGACCGACGTCCCCGTCCTCTTCCTCACCGCGAAGGACGCCGTGGAGGACCGCGTCGCCGGTCTCACCGCCGGGGGTGACGACTACGTCACGAAGCCGTTCAGCCTGGAGGAGGTCGTGGCCCGGCTGCGCAGCCTGCTGCGGCGTTCCGGTCTCGCCGCGGCGAAGCAGGAACCCGTCCTCGCCGTCGGCGACCTCGTCCTCGACGAGGACAGCCACGAGGTCACCCGCGACGGCGTGGAGATCAAGCTCACCGCCACCGAGTTCGAACTGCTGCGCTACCTGATGCGCAACCCCCGCCGGGTGCTGTCCAAGGCGCAGATCCTCGACCGCGTCTGGAACTACGACTTCGGCGGCCAGGCGAACATCGTCGAGCTCTACATCTCCTACCTGCGCCGCAAGCTCGACGCCGGCCGCAACCCGATGATCCACACCGTCCGCGGCGCCGGCTACGTGCTCAAGCCCGCCGACGGGGTCATCGCCGTCGCCAGCTGACCCTCGATCCGTCGGAGCTGATCCCCGGATGCCCTCCCCGTTCTCCCGGCTGCGCCGGCCCCAGACCCTGCGCAGCCGGCTCGTGCTCACGACGAGCGCACTGCTGGTCGGGGTCGGACTCGTCATCGGGGTGGTGACGGCGGGGGCGCTCTACTTCTCGCTCATGGGCCGGGTCGAGAAGCAGCTGGACGCGACGGTGAACCGCTCCCAGCGCTTCGTCGGCGACCCCGACCGCGGTGGGGGCAGCGGCGGGAACTTCCCGCCCCCGGAGCAGTTCGACCGGACGACGTGCAGCGACGGCACGACCCCGTCCTTCGTCGGACCGGGTCAGACCGACGGGACCCTGTACGCGCGCTACTCCGGAGGGAAACTGCTGACGTCGCAGTCCGGCGTCTACGACGACTCGACCTCCACGCAGACCCCCTGCGTCCGTCAGCTGAGCGCCGCGCAGTCCGACGTCCTGGAGGAGATCACCGCCGGCCAGGAACTCACCGTGGACCTCGACGGTCTGGGCCGGTACCGGATCGCGGCCACCATCCTCGACGACGGGTCGCTGCAGGTCACCGGCTTGCCGCTGGCCGACGTGAACCGGACCCTGCTCACCGTCGTGGGCGTCGAGATCGCCGTCATCCTCGGCGGTGTCGCCGTCGCGGCCGTCGTGGGTTCCTTCCTGGTGCGGCGTGATCTCCTCCCGCTGCAACGGGTCGCGACCACGGCGGCCCGGGTCTCCGAACTCGAGCTGGACCGCGGCGAGGTCGACCTCTCGCTGCGCGTGCCCGACGCCGACGCCGACGGCGCCACCGAGGTCGGCAAGGTCGGCCTCGCGCTGAACCGGATGCTGGAGAACGTCGGGTCCGCCCTCGAGGCCCGGCACACCTCCGAGCAGCGCGTCCGGCAGTTCGTCGCCGACGCCAGCCACGAGCTCCGCACCCCGCTGGCCGCGATCCGCGGGTACTCCGAGCTGACCCGCCGTTCCCGTGACCAGGTCCCGCCCGACGTCGCGCACGCCATGGGCCGGGTCGAGTCCGAGGCGGTCCGCATGACGGGTCTCGTCGAGGACCTGCTGCTGCTGGCCCGCCTCGACTCCGGCCGTCCGCTGGACCGCGAGAGCGTCGACCTCACGATGACCGTCCTCGACGCGGTGAGCGACGCGCAGGTCGCCGGCCGCGACCACCGGTGGCGCCTCGACCTGCCCGACGAAGCCGTCGAGGTCGTCGGTGACCCGGGCCGATTGCACCAGGTGCTGACGAACCTGCTCGCCAACGCCCGCACCCACACCCCGCCGGGGACGACGGTCACCGTCGGGATCGTGCCGGACGGCGCGAGGACCCACCTCGACGTCGTCGACGACGGTCCGGGCATCGACCCCGACGTCCTCCCCCGCGTGTTCGAGCGGTTCGCCCGCGCGGACTCCTCGCGTTCCCGGGCCGCCGGCAGCACCGGCCTCGGGCTGGCGATCGTGCAGGCCGTGGTGACCTCCCACCACGGGTCCGTGACGGTGGACAGCCGCCCCGGTCGCACCGCCTTCCGCGTCACCCTGCCCTCGAGCTGAGACCGGTGATCGCGGGCGCGGGGTCTCACAGGCCGACCACAGCGGCAGCCCACGGCACCCGGAGGTCGCGGGACGACGTTGGGACCATGACAGCGACCACCTCCTCCACGGGGACGACGCCACCCCGGCCCCGGCCGGCCGCGGACACCGCCACCTGGAGCACCACCGCCGCCACCTCCGGGGCTCCCGTCCTGGACGTCGTGGTCCCCGTCTTCAACGAGGAGACCGACCTCGAACCCTGCGTCCGCCGCCTGCACGCGCACGTGGCCCGCTTCCCCTTCCGCACCCGCATCACCGTCGCCGACAACGCCAGCACCGACGGCACCCCGCGGGTCGCCCGCGCCCTGGCCGAGGAACTCCCCGACGTCCGCCACGTCCGGCTCGAGGAGAAGGGGCGCGGACGGGCGCTGAACCGGGTCTGGTCCGCCTCCGACGCCGAGGTCCTCGCCTACATGGACGTCGACCTCTCCACCGACCTCGCGGCCCTGCTGCCGCTGGTCGCGGGCCTGCTCTCCGGCCACTCCGACGTCGCCATCGGTTCGCGGCTGGCGAAGGGTTCCCACGTCGTCCGCGGCGCGAAGCGCGAGATCATCTCCCGCTGCTACAACCTGATCCTGCACGGCACGCTGCGGGTGCGCTTCACCGACGCCCAGTGCGGTTTCAAGGCCCTCCGCGCCGACGTGGCCCGGGAGATCCTGCCCCTCGTCGAGGACACCGGCTGGTTCTTCGACACCGAGGTGCTGGTGCTCGCCGAACGGTCCGGCCTGCGGATCCAGGAGATCCCGGTCGACTGGGTCGACGACCCCGACAGCACCGTCGACATCGTCGCCACCGCGGTGGCCGACCTGCGCGGGATCCGCCGGCTCGCGGGGGCGATGGCCTCGGGCCGGTTGCCGCTGAAGGAGATCCGCGCCAGCCTCGGCCGCGGCCCCCAGCCCGCCGCCCTCGCCGGTGTCCCGACCTCGCTCGCGGGGCAGCTCACCCGGTTCATCGCGGTCGGGCTGACCAGCACGGCCGCCTACGCCCTGCTGTACCTGCTGTTCCAGGAGTTCGGCAGCGCCCAGGTCGCGAACTTCGTCGCCCTCCTCGTCACCGCGGTCGGCAACACCGCCCTGAACCGTCGCGTGACGTTCGGGGTCCGCGGGCGGGACGGGGCGGGACGGCACCAGGCGCAGGGGCTGTTCGTGTTCCTGCTCGGCTGGGCCATCACCGCAGGCAGCCTGTCGGCGCTGCACTCGGGGAACCCCGACGCCGGTCGCGGGGTCGAACTCGCGGTCCTCACCGCGGCGAACCTCGCAGCGACGGTCGTCCGCTTCCTCCTGCTGCGCTCCTGGGTGTTCCGCAACCGCAGGCACCACCAACCCGGGGCCGAGCAGGCCCTCGACACCCCGCAGGAGCACGCATGAGCACCACCTCGGACGCCGTCCCGCGGTTCGAGCGCACCGCCGCCACCTCGCCGGGCACCGGGCGGTGGCGACGCGCGGCGACGTCGGTCTGGCGGGGTCGCGACGCCGATCCGCGCTGGGTCCGACCCGCCCTGCTCCTCCTCCTCCTGACCACCGGCGTCCTCTACCTCGTGGGGTTGTCGGAGTCGGGGTGGGCGAACCCCTTCTACTCCGCGGCCGCGCAGGCGGGGTCGCAGTCGTGGGAGGCCTGGTTCTACGGCTCCTCCGACGCGGCGAACGCCATCACCGTCGACAAACCCCCGGCGGCGTTGTGGGTCACCGGATTGTCGGTGCGCGTCTTCGGGTTGTCGTCGTGGTCGATCCTCGTGCCCCAGGCCCTCGAGGGCGTCGCCGCGGTGGCGCTGCTGTACGCGACCGTCCGCCGGCGCAGCACCCCCGCGGCCGGTCTGATCGCCGGAGCGCTGCTGGCCACCACGCCCGTCGCGGTCCTGATGTTCCGCTTCAACAACCCCGACGCCCTGCTGGTCCTGCTGATGATCGCCGCCACCTGGGCGGTCCTGACGTCGGTCGACACCGGCCGGGCCCGGTTCCTGTACTGGGCGGGGGTGTTCATCGGCCTGGGTTTCCTCACCAAGCAGTTGCAGGTGTTCCTCGTCCTGCCCGGCCTCGGACTGGCCTACCTGTGGGCGGCCCCGCACGGCCTCGGCCGGCGCGTCCGGCACCTGCTGCTCGCAGGAGCGGCCGTGGTGGTGGCCGGCGGCTGGTGGGTCGCGGTCGTCGAACTCGTCCCGGACTCCTGGCGCCCCTACGTCGGCGGCTCGCAGGACAACTCGTTCCTGGAACTGACGTTCGGCTACAACGGCTTCGGCCGCCTGACCGGCGATGAGACCGGAAGCGTCGGCGCCACCCACGGCTGGGGCGAGACCGGTCTCGGGCGGATGTTCTCCTCCGAGTTCGGCGGGAACGTCTCGTGGTTGCTGCCCGCGGCGTTCCTGCTCGCGATCGCCGGGTTCGTCGTGACCCGACGCGCCCCGCGGACCGACGTCCGCCGCGCCGGCTACCTCGCCTGGGCCGGCTGGTTGCTGGTCACGTTCGTGGCCTTCAGCTTCATGTCCGGGATCATCCACCCCTACTACACGGTGGCCCTGGCCCCGGCCGTCGCGGCTCTGGTCGCGACGGGTGCGGTGGACCTGTGGCGGCTGCGGTCGGCCCGGTGGGCGCTCCCCGTCCTCGCGGTCGTCGTCGCGGTCAGCACGGCGTGGTCCGTCGTCCTGCTCTCCCGCAGCGCCGACTTCGTCCCGTGGTTGCGCTGGGTCGTCCTGGTGGCCGGGGTCCTGGCCGTCGCCGGGTTCGTCGCGGCGGCGTTCGTCCGTGGCCCGGTGTCCGGCCAGCTGCGGAGTTCACTGCGGCAGGCCGGGGCCGTCGCGGCCGCCATCGCGGTCCTCGCCGGCCCCGCCTCGTACTCCCTGCAGACGGCGTCGACCGCCCACACCGGGGCGATCGTCTCCGCAGGCCCGACGGTGTCCTCCGGTTTCGGCATGGCCGGCGGGATGCCCGGCACCCGCGGGGGCGGTCAGTTCAGCGGGATGTTCGCCCAGGGCGGGGCCGGCGGTCAGAGCGGTCAGAGCGGTCAGAGCGGTCAGAGCGGTCAGCGGACGTTCGGGCCGCCGACCGGGGCGGGCGGCACGACGGGTTCCGCCGGCACCGGACTCGGGACGCGGTCCGCGCGGGGTGGCGGCGTCGGCGGCCTGCTGGGCGCCAGCACCCCCGGCGCGGCGCTCACCGCCCTCCTCGAGGCCGACGCCGGTTCCTACTCCTGGGTCGCGGCCACGACGGGTTCGAACAACGCGGCCGGGTACCAGCTCGCCACCCAGGAACCGGTCATGGCCGTCGGCGGGTTCAACGGCACCGACCCGGCGCCGACCCTGGCCCAGTTCCAGGCCCACGTCGCGGCCGGCGACATCCACTACTACATCGCGAGTTCCTCGATGGCCTCCACCACCTCCGGGGGCAGCGACGACGCCAACGAGATCTCCGAGTGGGTCGCGGCGAACTTCACCGCGACCACGGTCGACGGCACGACGGTCTACGACCTCACGGCCTCCTGACCCGGTCGGCACGAGCGTGGTCCCGCGGGACCACGCCCACTGTCGTCGGGAGCCGGGTGCGGGCTCGGTCACCGCACAGGAACCTCCAGGGCCACGCAGAACCCCCGGCCCCAGGATGACGTCATGACGCAGCGCACCCGCACGAACCGCCTCCCCCGCCGCCTCCTCGCCGTCGGCCTCGTCACGGGGGTGGGCAGCCTCGGACTCGTCGGGGCGGCGCAGGCCGAACCCACGACCGTCGACGCCGGCCACCGCGCGCCGGTGCGCGTCAGTGAGGTCTCCCCCGCCGCGCTACCCGCGAGCCTCGGGACCGGGACCACCCGCCGCACCGGCTGGGTCACCGTCAGCCTCTGACGCGAACCGGGCGGCGAGCAGGACGATCAGACCCGCCAGCAGGAACCCGGCCAGCACGTCGCTGGGCCAGTGCGCGCCCACCCAGACCCGGTCCACCGCGACCACCCCGAGTTCCAGGGAACCCAGGACGATCGCGCGGGAACGCCACCGGGCGGGCACCAGGACGAGCACCAACAGCAGCACCACCGTCGCCGACGCCAGGGCGTGCCCGGAGGGGAACGACCCGCCGCCGGCGGTGGTGTACCCGAGGTCGACGGCCGGACGTTCCCGGTCGAAGGCCGCCTTCAACGCCGGGGACGTCACCGACGCGACCGCACCCGCGACCAGCGAGGCCACCGCGGCCCGCGGGCGCCCGCGGCGCCAGACGGCCACGACGCCGAGCAGACCCGCCAGGTACACCCACACGGGCTGGGTGACGGCCTCGACGACCTGGGCGACCCGCGTCAGCGTGGGATGGGCACCCGCGGCGGCCGTCCCGAGCTCGGAGAGGAACCGGTCCGGACGCGCCGTGGCGCCCGTGGTCACGAGGACCGCGAGCGCCACGAACAGGACGGCACACCCCAGGGCGGACCGGATCACGCCTCGACGGTCTCCGCCGGCTTCTTGGCCTCGGGCGTGAAGTCGACCCCGGCCTCGCGGCGCTGCTGCACCGTGATGGGCGCGGGAGCGGCCGTCAGCGGGTCGTAGCCGCCGCCGGACTTGGGGAAGGCGATGACCTCGCGGATGGAGTCGGAGCCGGTGAGCAGGGCGACGACGCGGTCCCAGCCGAAGGCGATCCCACCGTGCGGCGGGGCGCCGAAGGAGAACGCGTCGAGGAGGAAGCCGAACTTCTCCCGCGCGTCGGCCTCGGAGATGCCCATGACCGCGAAGACGCGCTCCTGGACGTCGCGGCGGTGGATGCGGATCGAGCCGCCGCCGATCTCGTTGCCGTTGCAGACGATGTCGTAGGCGTTGGTGAGCGCGGACCCCGGGTCGGTGTCGAAGGTGTCGAGGTGCTCGGGCTTCGGGGCGGTGAAGGCGTGGTGGACGGCGTTCCAGTTCCCGCCGCCGATCGACACGTCGTCGTCCTCGGCCGCGGACTTGAACATGGGTGCGTCGACGACCCAGAGGAAGGACCACGCGTTCTCGTCGATCGCGCCGGTGCGCCGGGCGATCTCGGCGCGGGCGGCTCCGAGCAGCGCACGGGAGGGGTTCACGGCGCCGGCGGCGAAGAAGATGCAGTCGCCCGGGTTCGCGCCGACGTGCGCGGCGAGACCGGCGCGTTCGGTGTCGGAGAGGTTCTTGGCGACGGGACCGGCGAGTTCGCCGTCCTCGCCGACGAGGACGTAGGCCAGCCCGCGGGCCCCGCGCTGCTTGGCCCACTCCTGCCAGGCGTCGAGGGTCTTGCGCGGCTGGGAGGCCCCGCCCGGCATGACGACGGCACCGACGTAGGGCGACTGGAAGACGCGGAAGCTGGTGTCCGCGAAGAACTCCGCGCACTCGACGAGTTCGATGCCGAAGCGCAGGTCGGGCTTGTCGGAGCCGTAGCGACGCATGGCCTCCTCGAAGGTCATCCGCGGGATCGGCAGCGCCACGTCGTGGCCGATGAGCTTCCAGAGCGCGGAGACGATCTGCTCGCCGAGGGCGATGACGTCGTCCTGCTCGACGAAGCTCATCTCGATGTCGAGCTGGGTGAACTCCGGCTGCCGGTCGGCGCGGAAGTCCTCGTCGCGGTAGCAGCGGGCGATCTGGTAGTAGCGCTCCATGCCGGCGACCATCAGCAACTGCTTGAACAGCTGCGGGCTCTGCGGCAGGGCGTACCAGGAACCCGGGGACAGGCGCGCGGGGACGACGAAGTCGCGCGCCCCCTCGGGGGTGGACCGGGTCAGCGTCGGGGTCTCGACCTCGGTGAACGCGTGTTCCTCGAGCACGGTGCGCGCGGCCTTGTTCGCGGCCGAACGCAGCTTCAGCGCGTTCGCGGGGCCGGTGCGGCGCAGGTCGAGGTAGCGGTACTTCAGCCGGGCCTCCTCACCGACGGTGAGGTGGTCGTCGATCTGGAACGGCAGCGGTGCGGCCTCGGAGAGGACCTCCAGCGCCGTGGTGTCGACCTCGACCGCACCCGTGGGGATGTTGGCGTTGTCGTTGCCGTCGGGGCGCAGCCGCACGTCTCCGGTGATGCGGATGCAGTACTCGTTGCGCAGGTCGCGGGCGCCGCCGGCGTCGAGGATCTCGTCGCGCGCGACGACCTGGACGACACCCGAGGCGTCGCGCAGGTCCAGGAAGGCCACTCCCCCGTGATCCCGTCGACGCGCCACCCAGCCGGTGAGCGTCACGGTCTGTCCGGCGTGACCGGCGCGCAGGCTGCCGGCCTCGTGGGTGCGGAGCACGGGAGGTCCCTTCGATCGTCAGAGCGCGGTGTGCGCACGGACGATCCTACGGAACGCCGCACCCCGGGGAGCACTCCCCCGAGGGCTCAGCGGGCGCGGGCCGGTGTCGCGCCGGACTCGGCGCCGGCGAGGTCGGCGACCAGCTTGAGGGCGAGGCGGTCGAGCAGCACGAGGTTGACGGAGGGGTCGGTGACGACGGCGAGGATGTGGCTGGTGGTGATCGCGTACACGACGAGAGCACCGTCGGTGCCCTTGACGGTCGTGGACTGGAACGGGCCGAGGACATTGGCGTCCGCGGCGCGCTGGGCGATGCCGAGGACGGTCGCGACGATGGCCGCCGCGGACTCGTGGTCGCGTTCGGGGCCGTCGTCGTGGAAGGCGAGGCCGTCGGTGCGGGCGACGAGGATCCGCCGCAGCCCCGGGATGTCGCGCTTGAGGGCGCCGCTGACCCGCATCGCGTGCTGCTTCACGATCATGCTGTGGCTCCGTCCGTGCCGGCGGCGACGCGGCGGCTCTCGAGGGTGTGGACGCCGTCGAGCAGGACGGTCAGGACGGCCGTGCACTGGGACAGGTCGCGGGGGTCGCAGGCGATGAGCGCCGACGGCGAGGTGCCGAGGAGCTGGCCCAGTCGGGCGCGGGTGCCGGCGGGGTCGGCCCAGCGGCTGACCGCGATCAGGCGCGGGACGGCCGGGGCGATGCGCTGGAAGGCCCCGACGATGTCGGCGGCCGCTTCGATGCTGGTGGAGCGGCTGGCGTCGACGAGGACGAGGTAGCCGTCCATGTTCCGGGCCAGCAGTTCCCACATGAAGGAGAACCGTTCCTGGCCCGGGGTGCCGAAGAGGTTGACCCTGACGTCGTCCCAGCCGGCGGTGGCGGGGGCGGGCACCGTGAAGCTGGTGTGGTCCATCGCGACGGTCGTGGAGGTCTTGAGCGCGGCCGTCTCGTCGCTGACCCCGGTCTCGGTGGTCACGAGCGTCCCACCCCCGAGGCCTGCGGTGACGGTGGTGGCGAACGTGGTCTTGCCGGCCCCGAAGGGTCCGGTGACCACGATCTTGCGGGCGGGGCTGCTCACGGAGCTCCTCGGGAGGCGGGGTGGGGGCTGCGCGCGTCGGCGGTCGGACGCGGACGCGGTGAGGCGTCCGGCCGACCGCCGACGGGTGGTGCGGTGGTGCGGTGGTGCGGGGGGATCGTCAGATCGCGAGGTCGCGCTCGAGGATCGTCAGCTGGCGACGGGCCATGGCGAGGTTCGAGGAGTCCTTCTTGAGGACCAGGTACAGGAACAGGCCCTGGCCGGACTGCGACTGGATGAGACGGATCAGGTGGATCTGGGTGCCGAGGGTGATGAGGATGTCCTCGATGTTCTCGGACAGGCCCAGGCGCTGCATGGTGCGCAGCTTGGCGCGGACGACGTCGGTGTTGCCGGCGGCGGCGACGTCGAGGTCGAGGGCGCCGCCCCCGGCCTGGCCGAGCGACATGCCGGACTCGTAGTCGACGAGGGCCGCGGCGGTGGCGCCGTCGATCTCGAGGCAGGCCTTCAGGGTGGCGTCGACGTTGGTCACGTCAGGTCCTTCCGTAGGTGGGGCTGCGGACGGCGGTCGATCCGCTGCCCGGTGGTGTCCCCCATTACTTCGGCCCTCAACGTCCCGGTCTGAACCCCGATCGGGATCGGTGAACGGGTGAATCGCACTCGGACGAACGGGTGAGACCCTCTGCGCCCCACGACGTCTAGAAGTTCCCGGCGGGAACGGGCCGGCTGGCGAGAGACCGGCTGGGCCGACGTGACGCGGCAGCGTCTGCGGAGCCCCGTTCCGGCGTGGTGCCGGGGGTGGCCGGCCCGGAGCCACCGCGCGCACCGCGGGGTGACCGGATGGATGTCAGCGGGTCAGTCAGCGGGTCAGAGGCCGCGCCGGTAGCTCACCTCGTCCAGGACGACGCCCCGGCGGTGGTCGTGCTGGGTGCGCCCGTCGGTGTGCCAGCCGCACCGTTCGTAGAAGCGCCGGGCGCGGGCGTTGCCGGTCGGGACCCACAGGGTCGCGTCGGTGAAGCCGTCGTCGCGCAGCTCGGTGGTGGCGGTGTCGAGCAGTGCTCGCCCGGCCCCGGTGTTCCAGTGTTCGGGGTGGACGTAGAGGGACTGGACCTCACCGGTGGTGGGTGCTGCTCCCTCGTCGCGGCTGGGGCCGCGACGCACGAAGCCGATGACGTCTCCGGTGACGTCGAGAGCGACGAAGCAGTGTCGTGGCGGGGTGGTGGGCAGTACGTCACGCCACCGCTGGACGGAGCTGTTCAGCGACAGTCCCGCGATCACCGTGTCGGGGATCAGGCCCGTGCAGGTGGCGCGCCAGGTGTCGACGTGGATGCGTGCGAGCTGGTCGGCGTCCTCGAGGACGGGGGGCCTCACCTCGGTCATCGTCGAACCCTAGGGAGGGGTGCCGTTCGCTCCAGACACCGCGCCTGCGTCGCGCGTCTGCTCTTCGGCGAGGCCGCAGCGTCGCGGCCGCCGGCGGCAGCGCTCACGACGCGGGATGACCGTGACGTCGGGCGCAGGGCGCCCAGAACGGCTGGGAGTGCCCGAGCCGACGAGCAGGGCGGCGTAGCGCAGCGACGCTCGGTCCAGGTAGCCGGTCCCAGGGTTGATGTCAGCGAGGAAGCTGGCGAGCCCACCACGGGTGGGCCTACGTGATCTCGTGACTTTCGACGTGTCCGCGACGTCGACAGGTTGGGGCCCTGCATCGCGCGTCCACCATCCTGGACTCGTGATCGTTCGCGAGCGGAACCGCGCCGGGTGGCGCACGCCCGGCGCGCGCCCCTTGTCGGAGCGTCGTGGGAACGGTTGACTGATCCCCAGCCGCGCTGGAGCCTGCGCTCGGACGGCTGCGCGCGTCGGCTGGGGGATGTCCGACGTCGATCGTCCCCGGGAGGTTGCGTGTCGGACGCCCTGAGCCACGAGCACCACCTGCGCCACCGCGCCGAGCGCGTGCGCGCGGACCTGGAGGCCCTCTGGGGGGACGAGCTCCCCGAGGCTCCCGACCCGGTGCTGACCGTGCTCGTGGACGCCGTCGCCGTCGACGACCAGCACGGAGTGGACGACCGGCTCGTCGTCCAGGGGGACGGTCTGGGCTACGAGGCGCTGGCCCGGGTCCTCGCCGACGTCCGCAGCTCCGCCACCCTGCACCTCGTGCCGCCCGCCCTGCGAGCCCGCCTCGCCGGGGTCCTGCCGCCGACGGGCCGCCTCATCGACCTGCGGGTCGCCGGGGAGGCCGCGCTGCCGAGCGAGTCGACCGGGGCGTGGGAGTACGACGCCACCGCGGACACCGTCGCCTGGGACGCCCGCAGCGGCGTCCTCTACGGCCTCGGCCAGCACCCGGGGGTCGCGTCGCTGCCGGAGTGGTTGCGGCGCAGCGTCCACGACGAGGACCGCTCACTCGTTTCCTCGGCGCTGCGCTCCTCCGCCTCGACCGGGCTGCCCTACGACGTGCGCTTCCGGATCGCGCCGCCGCGGCACGGGGTGGTCCTCGCGCGCGGACGCGTCCTCAACGGTCCCGGCGGTGGCGCGCGGGTGCTGGGCTTCGCGGCGGAGGACGTCGGCGCCGGCTAGTCCGGCACCGCAGCTGATCGGGCACAGTGGCGCCGTGCCGAAGAAGCCCAGCCGCCGCTCCGAGGAGCCGGCGACGCCCACCCCCGACCTCCCGCTCGACGAGTCCACCCTCGAGGCGGCGACGCGGCCACCGAGGGCGGGTGAGTCCCACGACGGACTCCTCTTCGGCGAGGCGACCTGCGGGGACCTCAGCGGCGTCGACGCCCGGGACGCGCGGTTCCTGGGGTGCGTGCTGTCCCGGGTGCGCGCCGACGGGCTGGCGTTGGCGGGGGCCCGCCTGGTCGACGTGCGGATCGCCGCGCTCGCCGCGACCGAGGCGCCGTGGCGCTCCTCCACCTGGCAGGAGGTGGTCGTCGAGGACTGCCGCATCGGCGCGTGGGACCTGTCCGCGGCGCAGTGGACGCGCGTGGCCGTCCGCGGTGGCCGTTTCGACTTCGTGAACCTGCGCGAGGCGTCGCTGACCGACGTCACCTTCACCGGGTGCGACCTGCGCGAGGTCGACGTCTCCGGCGCGGGCCTCACGCGGGTGCGGTTCCTCGACTGCCGGATCGGGCACCTGGACGTGACCTCGGCCCGGTTGAGCGGTGTCGACCTGAGCGGGGCCGACCTCGAGGCCGTCAGCGGGGTCGGGTCGCTGCGCGGCGCCCGGATCAGCGAGCTCCAGCTCCTCCGCCTCGCGCCGTTGCTCGCCGAGCACCTCGGACTGCGGGTGGCGGACTGACCTCAGGACCCGCCGGCGAGACGGGCCAGCTGCTGCAGGTAGGGGTTGGTCGCACGTTCGCGGGCGATCGTCGTCGCCGGACCGTGCCCCGGCAGCACGTCGGTGGCGTCCTCCAGCGGCAACACCCGCGTCAGCAGGCTGCGCAGCATCGCCTGGTGGTCCCCGCCGGGCAGGTCGGTCCGTCCGATGGAGCCCGCGAAGAGCACGTCCCCGGACAGCAGCAGGTCGGGCTCCCCGGCCCGGTCGACCGAGAAGAGCACGGACCCCTCGGTGTGCCCGGGTGCGTGCTGGACGGCGATCGAGAGGCCCGCGACCTGCAGGGAGGCCCCGTCCTCGACGGTCACGACGTCGTCGGGGTCGCGCCACTGCACGGTGCCCGTCGTGGCCTCCAGGGCCTGGCGCAGGGGGGCTCCGATCCCGGCCAGCGGATCGTTCAGCCGGTACGCGTCGGCGCGGTGGATCGTGGCGGCGACACCGTGCACCCCGCACACGGGGGTGACGGAGTACGTGTGGTCGAGGTGCCCGTGGGTCAGCAGGACCGCGGCGGGTTTCAAGCGGTGCCGGCGCAGGACCTCGGCCAGGCGGTCGGCCACGTCGACCCCCGGGTCGACGACGACGCACTCCTCCCCGGCCCGGGGTGCGACGACGTAGCAGTTGGTCCCGAAGACGGTCGCCTCGACCGTGTCGATGAGCACGTCACGCACCCTAGTTCGCGCCGCCGACAGGGACGACGTCGCTCACGGCCCGCGATCAGGACCGGGCACGCCGTGACTGCCTGCTCCGATCGGGGCCCGAGGGACCTAGAATCAGGCGGGTGACCGAGCAGCCCCAGGAGCCGGCGTCCCTCACGGACGTGGCGGACACCCCCGAGACCCCGACCGAAGCGACCCCGGAGGCACCGGAGACGGTTGCCGCGCAGCAGGACGTGACGGCGGCCGAGACGCCGGCGGCCGAGGCCGACCCGGCGTCGGAGGCGCCGCAGTCGTCGTCGGAGGAACCTTCCGAGGTGACGGCGGAGCCGCAGCCCGAGGCCGGCCCTCCGGCGGAGCAGCCGGTCGACCCCACCCCGGCTCCCGGCCCGCGTCCCACCCCGGCCGCGCCGCGCCCGCGTCCCACCCCCGCCCCGGCCGTCGTCGCGCCGACGACCACCGAGGCGGGCCCCGAGGTCGGGCACCTGACCTCGGTGGACCGCGAGGCGGCCGCCGCCTTCGGGCGCGTCGACGACAACGGCACCGTCTGGGTCCGCCGCGCCGACGGTGAGCACGAGGTCGGCGCCTACCCCGACGCGACACCCGAGGAGGCGATCGCCTACTTCGTGCGCAAGTACGGGGAGGTCGTCGCCCAGGTCGACCTGTTCGAGCAGCGCCTGCGCAGCACTGAACTGGCCGGCAAGGACATCGTCTCCGGGGTCGCCACGCTGCGCACCGCGCTCGCCGAGACCCGCGCCGTCGGTGACCTCGACGCCCTCGCCGCCCGCGTGGAGGCGCTGGCCACCGTGGCCGACGAGGCCCGGGCTGCCGCCGACCGCGCCCGCGCCGCCCAGCGCGAGACGCTGCGCGCCGGTCGGCTCGCGATCGTCGAGGAGGCCGAGCAGATCGCCGGTCAGGACCCCGAGAAGGTCCAGTGGCGTTCCTCCGGCGAACGCCTGCGCACCCTCTTCGAGGAGTGGAAGGCGGCCCAGCGCGAGGGTCGCCTCGACAAGCGCAGCGAGGACGACCTGTGGAAGCGCTTCAGCCACGCCCGCAGCGCCTTCGACAAGATGCGCCGCCACCACTTCGCCGCCCTCGGTGAGGAACGCAGCACCATCCGCTCCGAGAAGGAGACCCTCGTCGCCGAGGCGGAGGCGCTGTCCACCTCCACCGACTGGCGCGGCACGACCAACGCCTACCGCGCCCTGATGGACCGCTGGAAGGCGGCCGGTCGCCTCGGCCGCAAGGACGACGACACCCTGTGGGACCGCTTCCGCGCGGCCCAGGACGTCTTCTTCGCCGCGCGCACCGCGGCCAACGACGAGGTGGACGAGGAGTTCCGCGAGAACCTCGTCGCGAAGGAGGCCCTGCTGCTCGAGGCGGAGGCGCTGCTCCCGATCAAGGACCTCAACGCGACCAAGAAGGCCCTCAACTCCATCCAGGACCGGTGGGAGGCCGCGGGCAAGGTGCCGCGCACCGACCTCGGCCGGGTCGAGGGGCGCCTGCGCGCCGTCGAGACCGCCGTCCGCGACGCCGAGCAGGCCCGCTGGTCGCGGTCCAACCCCGAGGCCCAGGCCCGGGCCGGTGGCCTCGCCAGCCAGCTCGAGAACGCCATCCGCGACCTCGAGGCCGACGTCGAGAAGGCCCGCACCCAGGGTGACGCCCGGGCGCTGGCCCGCGCCGAGGAAGCCCTCCGGGCCCGTCGCGCGTGGTTGGACGCCGCCCAGGCCACCCTGCGCGACGCCTGAGCTGTCCACAGGTCCGAGCCGCTCGTCGCGCACGTCCCCGTCCACGGTGTGGACTGGGTGGCGTGCGCGACGAGTGGTTGACCTCTGTCCTGGTCCGAGGTGCCGCCGGCAACGGTGACACCCCGTGGCGACCGCAGGGTCGGGCCGCAGCGGCGGCGGCTGACCGTGAGGTCCGCGACGGGCTCCTGCAGCAAGTCGTCGGGGACGTGGTCCTCGCGGCCGACGTGACCCTGGACGCGGCCCTGCGCGCCCGCGCCCTCGCGCTGTTCGTCCCCACTGGTGTCGTGGTCATCGCCGACGCCGCCGCCTGGGTGCACCTGGGACGACCGCTGCCCGCACCGCACGAGGTCCAGGTCGCGGGCGGGCGCCTCCCCGAACTCCCCCACGCTCCACTGCGGTTGAGCTTCTCCCGGGTGCGGCCCGCACCCGGTGACGTGCAGGACCTCGCGGGGCTGGCCCTCACGACGCCCGCTCGCACGCTGCTCGACGTCGCCGCCGTCCGACCCCACCGCGCACCGTGGCTGCGCGAGCGGATGCTCGACGCGGGACTGCTGGCGGACGGCGACCTCCGGGACGCCAGCGACCGGGCCCGCGGGCGCGGCGGGGTGCGCACCGCCCGCCGGGCCCTCGACCTCCCGCGGGCACCCCGCCCGCGGGAGGAGGTCAGGCCTTCGTCGGACGCGACGCCATGACCCGGTAGGCGTCGAAGACCCCGTCGACGCGGCGCACCGCGTTCAGCACCTGGCTGAGGTGGTTGGGTTCGGCCATCTCGAAGGAGAACTTCGACAGGGCCACCCGGTCCCGGCTCGTCGACACCGTCGCGGACAGGATGTTCACGTGGTTGTCCGAGAGGACCCGGGTGACGTCGGAGAGCAGACGCGCCCGGTCCAGCGCCTCGACCTGGATCTGCACCAGGAAGAGCCGGGTCTGACCGGTCGCGATGGCCGAGGCCCACTGCACGTCGACGATCCGCTCGGGCTCGTTGCGCAGCATCGTCACGTTCTCGCAGTCCTCCCGGTGCACCGAGACACCGGCACCCCGGGTGACGAACCCGACGATCGGGTCCTGCGGCACGGGGGTGCAACACCGGGCGAGCTTGACCCACACGTCGTCCGCACCGGCCACGACGACCCCGGCGTCACCGCTGCTGCGACTCGGCCGGGTCTGGCCCGGAGTGGTCGCCTCCGCGAGGTCCTCCTCGGCGGCGGCCTCCCCGCCGACGGCGGCGATGAGCTTCTCGACGACGTGGGCCGCGGAGACGTGACGCTCCCCCACCGCCGCGTAGAGCGCCGAGACGTCGGGGTGGTTCAGCTCGCGGGCGACGACGAGCAGCGAGTCGTGGGACAGCAGACGCTGCAACGGCAGGTGCTGCTTGCGCATCGCCCGGGCGATCTCGTCCTTGCCGTCCTCGATCGCCTCCTCGCGCCGTTCCTTCGAGAAGTGCTGCTTGATCTTGTTGCGCGCCCGCGGGCTCTTGACGAACTGCAGCCAGTCGCGGCTGGGCCCGGCGCCGTCGGCCTTGGAGGTGAAGATCTCGACGAGGTCGCCGTTGTCGAGGGTCGACTCCAGCGGGACGAGGCGGCCGTTGACGCGGGCGCCCATCGTGCGGTGGCCGACCTCGGTGTGCACGGCGTAGGCGAAGTCGACCGGGGTGGAACCGGCCGGCAGCTCCTGCACGTCGCCCTTGGGGGTGAAGACGAACACCTGACCGGCGTTGATCTCCCAGCGCAGGTCGTCGAGGAAGTCGCTGGAGGCGGACTCGCGCTGCCAGTCGACGACGGCCTTCAGCCAGTCCATCTCGTTCTGCGCCCCGCCGCCGCCGACGGCGTTCGGGTCGTCCTTGTACTTCCAGTGCGCCGCGACGCCGTACTCGGCGCGCTGGTGCATGTTGTAGGTGCGGATCTGGATCTCGACGGGCTTGCCCTCGGGCCCGATGACCGTCGTGTGCAGCGACTGGTACATGTTGAACTTGGGCATCGCGATGTAGTCCTTGAACCGGCCGGGGACCGGGTTCCAGCGCGCGTGCAGCGCACCGAGGACGGCGTAGCAGTCGCGGACGGAGTCGACCAGGACCCGCACCCCGACGAGGTCGTAGATCTCGGCGAAGTCGCGGCCGCGCACGATCATCTTCTGGTAGATCGAGTAGTAGTGCTTGGGCCGGCCGGTGACCGTCGCCCGCACCCGTGCGCTCTTGAGGTCGTCCTCGATCTGTTCGCGGACGCCCTGCAGGTACTCCTCGCGCGCGGGCGCCCGGTCGGCCACGAGGCGGACGATCTCGTCGAAGACCTTGGGGTAGACCGTCGCGAACGACAGGTCCTCCAGCTCCCACTTGATGGTGTTCATGCCCAGGCGGTGGGCCAGGGGGGCGTAGATCTCGAGGGTCTCGCGGGCCTTCTTCTCCGCCGAGGCCGCCGACACGTAGCGCCAGGTCCGGGCGTTGTGGAGGCGGTCGGCGAGCTTGATGACCAGGACGCGGATGTCCTTGGCCATCGCCACGACCATCTTGCGGACGGTCTCGGCCTGCGCGGCGTCGCCGTAGGTGACCTTGTCGAGCTTCGTGACGCCGTCGACGAGGACGGCGATCTCGTCACCGAAGTCGGCGCGCAGGTTCGCCAGCGTGTAGTCGGTGTCCTCGACGGTGTCGTGCAGCAGCGCCGCGGCGAGCGTCGACGGGGTCATGCCGAGCTCGGCGAGGATCGTCGCGACCGCGACGGGGTGGGTGATGTAGGGGTCGCCGCTCTTGCGGCGCTGGCCGTCGTGCGCGCGCTCGGCGCGGTCGAAGGCCTTCTCGACGACGGACAGGTCCGCCTTCGGATGGGTGTTGGAGACGGTGCGCAGCAGCGGTTCCAACACGGGCGAGACGCTGGACTGGCGGTGCTGACCGAAGCGCGCGAGGCGCGAGAGCATCCGCCCGGCGGTGACCGGACCGGTGTGCTGCGCCTCCGTGCCGCGACGTCGTTCCGGCCCGTTGGGTCGGCCCGTGGGGGGACGGCGTTGCGGTGCCGGTGCGGGGACCACGGACCCCTGCGTCGGGGATTCCACCTGCGCCGGTGTGTCGGGCGCACTCGTGGCAGTGGCGTGAGTCTCGGTGCCGTCGGCCATGTCGCCCCTCCGTTCGTCCGGGCACCAGTCTAGGTGAACGCGGACGGAAGGGGAGGAGGACGGGCCGACCTGCGCTCAGGCCTCGGTGTGCAGGGCCAGCACGGGCCGCTGGCCCAGCTGCGGACGACCGGCGAGGAACCCCAGTTCGAGCAGCACGGCCAGGCCGACCACCTCGGCCCCGGCCTCCTCCAGCAGCTCGCACGCCGCGCGGGCCGTTCCGCCGGTGGCCAGGACGTCGTCGACGACGAGGACCCGCTCCCCCGCACCGACGGTGTGCGCCGACAGCTCCAGGGCGGCGGTGCCGTACTCCAGGGCGTAGTCGCGCCGGTGCACGGGCGCGGGCAGCTTCCCGGCCTTGCGGATCGGCCAGAACCCCAGCCCGGCGCGTTCGGCGGCCGGGGCGGCGAGCATGAACCCGCGGGCCTCGATCCCCGCCACGGCGGTGGCGCCGGTCGCCCGGGCCACCTCCGCCAGCGCCGCGACGACCGTCGCGAACGCCGACGCGTCGGCCAGCAGCGGGGTGATGTCCTTGAAGACGACTCCCGGTTCGGGGAAGTCGGGGACGTCGCGGAAGCCGGCGACCACCGTGGCCGCGACGCGCTCGGCGTCGGGCACGGTCAGCACCCGGCTCACGCGGGGTCGCCGGCGGTGACGGGTTCGGCGGTGACGCCCTCGCGGACGTCGCGGTCGAGCTGCCTGACCCGCGCCTCGCGGGAGCGGAGCACGACCAGCAGCGGCGTGGCGACGAAGATCGACGAGTACGCCCCGACGAGCATGCCGACGAACAACGCGAGACTGATGTCGCGCAGCGTGCCCGCGCCGAGCAGCAGGTCCCCGATGAAGAGGATCGCGGCGACGGGCAGCAGGGCCACGACGGTCGTGTTCACCGAACGCACGACGGTCTGGTTGATCGCGAGGTTGGCCGCGTCACCGAAGGTGCGGTCCTTCTTGAGGAAGGCGCCGTCGGTGTTCTCGCGGACCTTGTCGAAGACCACGACGGTGTCGTAGAGCGAGTAGCCGAGGATCGTCAGGAACCCGATCACCGAGGCCGGCGTGACCTCGAACCCGACGAGGGCGTAGACCCCGGCGGTGATCAGCAGGTCGTGGAACAGCGCGACGAGCGAGGCGATCGCCATCGTCCAGGCCCGGAAGTACAGCGCCATGACGATGGACACGATGACGAGGAAGACGATCAGACCGGTGAGGGCCTTGTTGGTCACGTCCGCACCCCAGCTCGGACCGATGCTCGAGGGGTTCACGTCGTTCTGGGAGACCCCGAGCTTCTGCGCGAGCTCGGCCCGGATCTCGTCGAGCTGCGTCGTGCTGACCGTCTCGGTCTGGACCCGCAACCCGTTCCCGCCGACGGTGGTCACCGTCGGCACGGCGTCCGGGAGGACCGCCTGGACCGCCTCGCGGGCGGCGTCCTGGTTCGTGGTCCCGGAGACGCGGAACTCCGCGCCCCCCTCGAACTCGATGCCGTAGGTGAGTCCGGGCTTGACCAGCAGGATCGCCGAGATCAGCACGAGCGCACCCGCGATGAGGAACCACAGCTTGCGGCGGCCGACGAAGTCGAAGGAGGACTCACCGGTGTAGAGCCGGTTGCCCAGTTGCGCCATGCCCATCAGGAACCCGCCTCGTTCTCGTCGCGGCCGGCGTCCGGCTCGCCCTCACCCTGACCGCCACCCGACCCGGACGTCGCCCGGGCCTTCTCCCGTTCCGCCGCACGGCGTTCGGCCACGGTGGGCCGGTGCTCGCCGTGGTGCAGGGCGACCCGGGCCACGACGGACCCGAGGTGTTCGGGGTCGAAACCGGACCACTTGTGCCCACCGCCGAAGAACTTCGTCTTCGCCAGCAGTGCGACGACGGGGTGGGTGAAGAGGATCACGATCGCGACGTCGATGATCGTCGTGATGCCCAGGGTGTAGGCGAACCCCCGGACGTTGCCGACGGCGAGGACGTAGAGGACCACGGCCGAGAGCAGGCTGACCGCGTCGGAGACGAGGATCGTGCGCCGGGCGCGGAACCAGCCGGCCTCGACGGCGGAGGACAGGATGCGGCCGTCGCGGATCTCGTCGCGGACGCGTTCGAAGAACAGGATGAACGAGTCGGCGGTGATGCCGATGGCGACGATGAGCCCGGCGATCGCGGCCAGGCTGAGCCGGAAGCCCTGCAGCCAGCTCAGCAGCAGGATGACCCCGAAGTTCAGCGCCGCCGCCAGCACGAGGCTGCCGATGGTCACCAGGCCCAGCGCGCGGTACTGGACCAGCGAGTAGGCGACGACGAGGATCAGACCGATCAACCCGGCGAGCAGCCCGTGGCGCAACTGCTCCGAGCCGAGGGTCGCGGAGACCTGCTCCTGGGTCTGCACGACGAACGACACCGGCAGCGCGCCGAACTGGAGCTGCTGGGCCAGCGCCTCGGCACTGGCCTGGGTGAAGTTCCCCTCGATGTCGACGTCGGCGCCGAAGCGCTGGGACACCGTGGGAGCGGTGATGACGAGACCGTCGAGGACCGCGGCGAACTGGTTCTTCGGCGAAGGCAGCGTCGAGATGCGGGTGGTGAGCTTCGAGAAGGCGTCGGCGCCCGCGCTGTTGAACTTCAACCGCACGACCCACTGGCCGGTGTTCACCCCGGAGCTGTTCGTCGCGGTCGTGGCGACCGCGCTGGTGAGCTGCGTGCCCTCGAGCTCGGCCGGGCCCAGGACGTACTTGTACGTGCCGTCCTGGCTGCAGGTGACGAGGACCTTGGTCGGGTCGTCGGCGATGCCCCGTGCGCGCTGGGCCGGGTCGGAGCAGTCCAGGTTCTGGAACAGGGCCGGGAGGTCCGGGATGGTCTGGTAGTTGTCGAAGTCGCTCGCGTCGGTCGGCGAGGCCGCCGGGGTGCCGCTGGGCTGTCCCGGCCCCGGGGTGGGGGTCGGGGTCGCGATGTCGGCGAGCGTCGGGGGCGTCACCGCAGCGGTGGGCGCCTCCGTGGGAGCGGTCGTGGCGGCCTGCAGGGCGGCGGGGGCGGCCGCGCCGTCCGCGCTCTGCGTCGGGTCGGGCGTGGCTGCGCCCGTCGGGGTCGCCGCGTCGGTGGGCGTCGCCCCGTCGGTGGGCGTCGCCCCGTCGGTGGGGTTCGCCGACGCACCGTCGGTGGGCGTGGCCCCGTCCGTGGGGGTGGCCCCCTCGGTGGGCGTGTCGGTGGCGGGCGGGGTGACGGCCTCGTCGAAGAGGACGACCCGCATCCGCATCTGCGCCGACTGCGAGATGAGGTTGAGCTGCTCACGGGTGGCCTGGCCCGGGATGGAGACGGAGATGTTCTGCCCGCCCTGGACGGAGACCTCCGTCTCGCTCAGCCCGGTGGCGTCGACGCGCTGCCGGATGATCTCGGCCGCGCGCTGGACCTGTTCGGTGGGCACCGTCCCGCCGTTGGTCGAACGGGGCGTCAGGACGATCTGCGTCCCGCCCTCGAGGTCGAGGGCCAGACCGGGCGACCACTTCGCGGTGCTCCAGATCGAACCGGCGGCCACCGACGCGAACATCGCGACGACGACGAGGACCAGCACCGCGAGGGTGCGGCCCGGGTGGGGTCGGCGGATGGGCGCACCGCGGCGCACGCGGGGCGGCCGGTTCGGGGACCCGCTGGTGGACGTCGGCCTGTCGTTGGACACTCAATACCTCGGGACGGCGCTCACCGGGTGACGGATGTTCACCCGGTCAGCGCAAGCTTGTCACTGCTAGTGGACGACTGCTGTCTTATCAGTAGTCACTGTGCGCGCGGGGCACCGCCCGCGGTGTCGTCGTCGCGCTTCTGCAGGCTGAGAGCACCGTCGCCCGGGTCCACGCTCTCCTCGAGGGGAGCCACCTCGGTCGGCGCCACCACGCGGGCGACGGCCCGGCGGGTCCACCGGGTCTGCAGGCCGGGGGCGATCTCGAGGACGACCTCGTCACCCTCGATCTCCACGACGGTCCCGAACATGCCCGAGGTCGTCATGACCCTGGCCCCGGGCGCGACCCCGGTCTGCATCTGCTGTTGAGCCTTCTGCTGCTTGCGCGTCCGGCTGAACATGAACACCAACAGGGCGACCATGATCAGCAGGAAGATCAGCTGGCTGCTGCCACCACCCACGACAAAACCTCTCCGCACCGGTGGGATCGACGACTCACCGGTGCTTGCGCCGACCCGGTGCCGGCACGGCCGGGCCAACGCGGTGAGGCCCTGTGAGGTTCCGCAGGGACCCACCCGGGACCGACTCGCCCGTGGAGTCTAGAGGCTCACCCGTCCGGCCCAGCCCAGCGACGCTCAGGGTTGCGAGGGGTCCTCGTCGGTCTCGTCGCCCTCGGGAGCGAACGCCCAGGCCGTCCCCACGGGCGCGTTGCGGGGCGGGGTGAGTCCCAGGTGGGCCCAGGTGTCGGGCAGGGCGATCCGACCCCGCGGGGTCCGTCCCAGCAGCCCCTCGCGCACCAGGAAGGGCTCGGCGACCGTCTCGACGGTCTCGGCCTCCTCCCCCACGACGACGGCCAAGGTCGAGAGACCCACCGGCCCGCCGCCGAAGCGCCGGCACAACGCGTCGAGCACGGCGCGGTCGAGGCGGTCCAGGCCGCGCTCGTCGACCTCGTAGACCTCCAGCGCCGCCCGGGCCGCGTGTCGGTCGACGATCCCCGACCCCCGCACCTGCGCCCAGTCGCGGACCCGGCGCAGCAGCCGGTTGGCGATGCGGGGCGTCCCCCGCGAGCGGCCGCCGATCTCGGCGGCCCCCTCCGCGGTGAGCTGTACCCCGAGCAGGGAAGCGCTGCGGCGCAACACCTGCACGAGCTCCGCGGGCGTGTAGAAGTCGAGGTAGCCGGTGAAGCCGAACCGGTCGCGCAGCGGCGCCGGGAGCAGGCCGGCCCGGGTCGTCGCCCCGACCAGGGTGAACTTCGGCAACTCCAGCGGGATCGCCGTGGCCCCCGCGCCCTTGCCCACGATGACGTCGACGCGGTAGTCCTCCATGGCGATGTAGAGCATCTCCTCGGCCGGGCGGGCCATCCGGTGGATCTCGTCGAGGAACAGCACCTCACCCTCGTCGAGCGAGCTCAGCACCGCCGCGAGGTCCCCCGCGTGCTGGATGGCCGGACCGCTGGACTGGCGCAACGGGGCGCCCATCTCGGAGGCCACGATCATCGCCAGCGTCGTCTTGCCCAGCCCGGGCGGACCGGAGAAGAGGACGTGGTCGCTGGGCATCCCGCGCGCCTTGGCGGCGTCGAGGACGAGCGCGAGCTGCTCCCGCACGACCTTCTGCCCGACGAACTCGTCGAGACCGTGGGGGCGCAGCGCGGACTCGGCGGCGCGCTCGTGCTCGTCGGCCCCCGTCGTCACCAGCCGGTCCTCCATCAGCGACCCGACAGGTGGCGCAGCGCCGCCCGCAGGACGCCCGGCACGTCGAGGTCGTCGTCGAGCACGACCTCCACGACGTCACCGGCCTGCTTGAGCGGGTAACCCAGACCGACCAGGGCCTCGACCACCCGGTCCTTGCGCGCGTCCCCGCCCGAGGGCGAGGCCGCCGGCGCGATCGACCCCGAGGGCGGTCCGAGGCGGTCCCCCAGCTCCAGGCAGATGCGCTGAGCGGTCTTCTTGCCGATGCCCGGCACCCGGACGAGGGCCGCGTGGTCCTCGGAGGCGACGGCCGCGCGGATCCCGTCGGGGCGGTGCACCGCCAGCATGGCCAGCGCCATCTTCGGCCCGACCCCGGAGGCGGTCTGCACGATCTCGAAGACCTCCTTCTCGTCGGCGTCGGCGAAGCCGAACAGCGTCAGGGAGTCCTCGCGCACCACCAACGTGGTGTGCAGCAACGCCTCCTGGCCCACGCGCAGACCGGCCAGCGTGGCGGGCGCGGCCAGGACGAACATCCCCACGCCACCCACCTCCACGACCGCGGAGTCCAGCCGCACCGCGAGCACCTGCCCACGCACCGACGCGATCACCAGCACGACCTCCGAGACACCCGACGAACACTTGTACGAGAGGCTAGACGGCCCCTGCGACACGACCCCTCAGGCGCGCCGCGCGGACCCTGGGGGCAGAGTGCTGCCGTGACCCACGAGAAGACCGCGAACCCCCGCCAGAACGTCACCTTCGACAGCGCCACCGAGTCCGGCCACGCCCACGGCTACCTCCGCGTCCCCGAGTCCGGCAGCGGCCCGGGCGTCATCGTCGTCCAGGAGTGGTGGGGCCTCACCGACCACATCGCCGGCATCGTCGACCGCCTCGCCCGCGAGGGCTTCGTGGCGCTGGCCCCGGACCTCTACGGCGGGCGCACGACCCACGACTCCGCCGAGGCGGCGCAGCTGCTCACCGACCTGCCCGCGCAGGACGCGGCCCGCGACCTGGCCGGGGCCGTCACGTACCTGCTCGACCTGCCCGAGACCACCTCGCAACGCGCCGGGGTCGTCGGCTTCTGCATGGGCGGGGGCTTCGTGCTGACCCTGGCTGCGCAGCAGGGCGACCGGATCGGCGCGGCGGTGCCCTGGTACGGGCTCCCCGGCCCGGACACCGACTACTCCGGCCTGCGGGCGCCGGTGCTGGGCCACTACGGCGCCGAGGACACCTCCGTCCCGCTGGAGGGTGTGCGCGCCACCGAGGCCCGCATCCGCGAGCAGGCGGGGGTCGAGGTGACGATGGAGGTCTACCCGGCCCCGCACGCGTTCTACAACGACGAACGCCCGAGCTACCGGCCCGAGTCGGCCGAGCTGGCCTGGGAGCGCACGACGGCCTTCCTGCGGGGTCGGCTCGCGGCCGAGCGCGCCTGAGCCTCCGCCTCCGCGTAGGCGTTGCGCCGGCCCGTGACGAGGGCGGTGTGCGCGGCGGCCTCCAGTCGGGAGGTCGCCCCGCCCCGCCAGAGGTGGCACAACGCCAGCGCGAGGGCGTCGGCGGCGTCGGCGGGCCGGGGCGGGGCGTCGAGACCGAGGATGCGGGTGACCATGACGGTGACCTGCTCCTTCTCGGCCCGCCCCGACCCGGTCACCGCGGCCTTCACCTCGCTCGGCGTGTGCATCGCCACGGGCAGTCCCCGGCGCGCGGCGGCGACGAGGACCAGACCGGCGGCCTGCGCGGTCCCCATGACGGAACGGACGTTGGCCTGGGCGAAGACGCGTTCGACGGCGACGACGTCGGGGCGGTGGGTGTCGAGCCACTCGTCGAGGCCGTCGCTGATCGCGAGCAGCCGGGAGGCCACGGGATCGGTGGCGGGGGTCCGGATGACGCCGACGCCGACGAGCTCGGCGCGACGTCCGGCGCGGACCGCGTCGATCACCCCGACGCCGCACCGGGTCAGCCCGGGGTCGACCGCTAGAACGCGCACGGCCCCCACGATCGCACGGAGCGGTCGTGGGGGCCGGGAGCCGCGCTCGGGAGCGCTCGGGCGTCGGGGCGGTGGGTCAGGCGTCCTCGAGGGCCGCCATCACGTCGTCGGACACGTCGTAGTTCGCGTAGACGTTCTGCACGTCGTCGCAGTCGTCGAGGACGTCGATGAGACGGAAGACCTTCGTCGCGCCCTCGGCGTCCAGCGGCACCTCGACGCTGGGCACGAAGCTGGCGTCGGCGGAGTCGTACTCGATCCCCGCGGCCTTCAGCGCGTCACGCACGGCGCCGAGGTCGGTCGCCTCGCTGACGACCTCGAAGGTGTCGCCCTGGTCGGTGACCTCCTCGGCCCCGGCCTCGAGCACGGCTTCGAGGACGCCGTCCTCGGTGAGGTCGGTGCCTTCCTTGCCGATGACGACGACACCCTTGCGGGTGAACATGTAGGCCACCGACCCCGGGTCGGCGAGCGAGCCGCCGTTGCGGGTCATCGCCGTCCGGACCTCCATGGCCGCGCGGTTCTTGTTGTCGGTGAGGCACTCGATGAGGAGCGCGACGCCGTTGGGGCCGTAGCCCTCGTACATGATCGTCTGCCAGTCCGCGCCGCCGGCCTCGGCACCAGAGCCGCGCTTGACGGCGCGGTCGATGTTGTCGGCGGGCACGGAGGTCTTCTTCGCCTTCTGGATCGCGTCGAAGAGCGTCGGGTTGCCCGAGACGTCGCCGCCGCCCGTGCGCGCCGCGACCTCGATGTTCTTGATCAGTCGGGCGAAGCTCTTGGCGCGCTTGGCGTCGACGACGGCCTTCTTGTGCTTGGTCGTCGCCCACTTGGAGTGGCCGGACATCTGCTTCCCTCCGCCGTTGCTCTACCTGCTCGAAAAACGTGTGTGCGCTCAGGCCGTCGTCGCCGCCACGCTGTCGCGGACCATCTCCACGAAGTAGCGGTGCACCCGGTCGTCCCCGGTGATCTCCGGGTGGAACGACGTGGCGAGCAGACGACCCTGTCGCACGGCGACGATCCTACCCGCGGCGGGCCCCGCGCTCAGTCGGGCGAGCACGCTGACCTCCGGACCGGCCTCCTCGACCCACGGCGCCCGGATGAAGATCCCCTCGACCGCCGGTCCCCCGCGGGTGATCTCCTCGAGCGGGAGGAGCTCCTCCCAGGAGTCGACCTGGCGTCCGAAGGCGTTGCGCCGCACGGTGATGTCGATCCCGCCGAGGGTCTCCTGGCCCTTCCCCCCGTCCAGGATCCGGTCGGCCAGCAGGATCATCCCCGCACACGAGCCGTAGACCGGCAACCCGTCGGTGATCCGGGCCCGCAGGACGTCGCGGAGCTCGAAGACCCGCAGCAACCGGTCGATCGTCGTCGACTCGCCCCCGGGCAGGACGAGACCGTCGACGCTCTCCAGCTCGGCGAGGCGGCGGACGGTGACCGCCCGCGCTCCCCCGGACTCCAGCGCGCGGACGTGTTCCCCGACGTCGCCCTGCAGGGCGAGGACGCCGATGACGACGTCAGGCCCTCCCGATCCGGTTCCTCCAACGCTCACGCGCGAAGACTAGGCCGCGCCCCGGCCGCCTCGTACGCGGCCAGGGTGGCGGGCAGGACGCGCTCCCACGTCACCCGCGGATCGGTCGTGACGTTGTGCCGGCGGATCGCGTCCACCCGTCCGCGCTCCAGCGCCCAGGCGGCCAGGACCTCGGCCAGGTGCCGGTCGTCGCGGGCCAGCGCGCCCTCCACCCCGTCGGTGACGAACTCGCCGAGCCCGCTGCCGGCCATCCCCGCGACGGCCAGCCCGGCGCACCGCGCCTCCAGCGCGGCCAGGCCGAAGGACTCCCACACCGCGGGGGCGACGTAGACGTCGGCGGTGGCGAAGAGCTCAGCCAGCTCGGGACGCGTCCGGCGCCCCGGCAGCGACACCCAGTCACCCATGTCGTGGCGCTGCACGAAGGCCCGGGCCGCGCGGTGCTGCGGTCCGTCCCCGACGAGGACCGCCCGCAGCGGGAGGTCGTGGGGCAGCGAGGCGCGCAGGTCGCGCAGCACCCCCAGCAGCGGCAGGACCCGCTTGCGGGCGGCGAAGCGCCCGGCCGTCACCACCGTGAACGGCTCCGACCCCGACGACCGCGGGACGCCGCGCCAGGGGGCCGGGTCGATGCCGTTGGGCAGCAGGGCCACCGGCGCTCCGGTGGCCCGGCGCAGCGGGGCGGCGACGGCCTCGCTGACCGCGGTCCAGCGCAGCGACCCCGCCCGCCGCGACGAGAGGGCCAGCGCCAACGGGACGGCACTGCCGCGCGGGAGCATCGAGTGCACGGTGACGACCGCCGGGACCCCGAGCCGGTGCGCGGCGCGCAGCGTGGCCCAGCTCAGCGGGGAGACGACCGAGGAGTGGGCGTGCACGACGTCGGCCGCCGCCACCAGCTCGTGCAGCTCGGCGCGACCGGCGCCGCTCCAGAGCACCGGGTCGACGACCCCGAGCGCGTCGGCCGGCTGCAGCCGGATCACCCGGAACGGTCCCCCGGGGACCTCGTCCGGGAACGCGCCCGTGGCCGTCACGACCGTCACCGCGTGCCCCTGCTCGGACAGCCGGGTCGCGAGGTCGCGCACGTGCAGCTCGATCCCCCCGAGGCGGGGCAGGTAGCTGTCGGCCACCAGCAGGACGCGCGAGGTCGGAGTCCGGGCCGCGCGGACGAGCTCGGGCGGCAGCGTGAGGACGCTCATCGAAGACCCCTCCCGTCACCGCTGCGGTCACCGCGGTGCGCGAGCAGCCACCCGCCCAGGGCGATCCCACCCACGGGCACCTCCAGCACCACGATCAGGAAGCGGTACAGCAGCACACCGGTCAGGACGGGCACGGCGGGAGCCCCGGCCCCGATGAGCACGGCGCAGGCCGCGGCCTCCGCCATCCCCGTCCCCGACGGGGTGAGGGGAACGCTGCTCGCCACCCGGTCCAGGGCGAACGCCGCGAGGACCACGGTCGCCGCGGAGTGCACACCGGCCGCCCGCAGGCAGAGCACGAAGAGCAGTCCCTGCAGGGCGACGTAGCCCAGCACCCCGAAGGTCAACCGGGGCCACTCGGCGCGCACCCGCGCCAGCACGGTGGTCCGGACCTCGTCGAGGCCGAGGAACCACTGCGCCGCGACGCGCGGGGCAGAGGCGCGACGAGGCGACCGCGCGAGCAGCCGGTCCGCGCTCGCGAGCGCCCCCGAGAGGGTCCGCAGACCGCGGCTCGTGCCCGCCGCGACCACGACGAGCGCCCCCGCGAGCACGCTCGACCCCAGCGCGATCGACCACCCCTCGGCGTGCGGCAGCCGGGGCATCCCCCCGGTGCCCAGGGCGATCGCGAGCGCAGGCAGGGCCACCGCGAACTTCCCCACCAGGTCGACCCCGTTGCTGGTGATCGTGAAGGAGGCGACGTCGCGGCCGGAGAAGCGCCAGCGGCGCAGCATCAGGGAGTTGAGCCAGACACCGACGGCACCGCCGAAGGGCAGCGCGCTCGCCACGGCACTGCCGGAGAGGTTGAGCAGGACGGCGCGGCGCCGGGACAACCCGGCCAGCGACGCCGTCAGGACCCCGGCGCACACCAGCAGGCCGGCGGCCCACACCAGGACCAGGAGCACGAGCTGCCCCGCACCCACCCCGGCGACCGCGGCGGCGACCTCGTGCCAGCCGGCCCCGACGAGACGGGGCAGCACCGCCACGGCCACCACGGCCGCCGCGGTGGTCACCAGACCCGCCGCGACCCGCGTCCCCGAGCGCCGGGGGCGCTCCGGCACCACGTCCGGTCGCTCCTCCACCACCACCACCACCACCACCACTGGTCCTCCTCGCTCGCCCCTGGTCCCCACGGTGGCAGAGGTGACCAGGGGCCGTCATCGGTCCCCGGTGCCCCCCTGCGGTCCTACCGGGGTGCCGCTCGCACCCCCTACGGCCGGGTGGTGTCCACCCCCGGGATGATCTTCACCGCGGCGCGTGTCCGAGCGCCCCGGGCGGCCCCCGGCCCGTGCCAGGGTGGATCGGTGAGCCATGACCCGCAGACCCGCGAGCACGGCACCCACGTGCTCGTGTCCTTGCACGCCCACCCCGACGACGAGGCGCTGCTGACCGGCGGGACGTTGGCGCGCGCCGCGGCGGAGGGCCACCGGGTGGTGCTCGTGGTGGCGACCGACGGGGCGGCGGGCCTCGCCGACGGTCCCACCGAAACTCTGGCCGCCCGCCGGGTCGAGGAGCTGCACCGCTCGGCCCGGGCGCTCGGGGTGGCCCGCGTCGTGCGGCTCGGGCACCGGGACAGCGGCTACCTCACGGCGGCGGCGAGCGACGGGGAGCCGGTCTTCAGCGACCTGCCCGTCGAGGTCGTCGCCGCCGAGGTGGCGCAGGTCCTGCTCGAGGAGGGGGCCGACGTCCTCACCAGCTACGACGCCCGGGGCGGCTACGGCCACCCCGACCACGTGCAGGTCCACCGCGTCGGGGCGCTCGCCGCCGAGCTCGCGGGCACCCCGGTGGTCCTGGAGGCGACCGCGGACCGGACGCTGCTGCACCGGGCGATGCGTGTGGTGTCCCTGCTGCCGGGGGTCGTCGGCGAGGTGACGGCGGAGCGGGTCCGCGGGGCCTTCACCGCGCGCGCCGACATCACCCACCGCGTCGACGTGCGCGCGCACGCGGGGGCGAAGCGCGCGGCCCTCGCCGCGCACGCCAGCCAGTCCGAGACGGGTGGAGCGCGCGGCGTGCGGGGGCTCGGCCTGCTGCTGCTGCTGCCGCGTCCCGTCTTCCGGGTCCTCGCCGGGCGGGAGTGGTTCGTCCAGCGGGGTGCCGTCCCGGCGCGACGGCCGCTCGGTGACGTCTTCGCCGACGTGCGGGAGCGCTGACCTCAGACGATGGGCAGCGGGTCGCCCGTCCAGGCCAGCGGGAGTTGCGCGACGAGACGCACGAGGTCGCCCGGGTAGTACGTCGTCCCCGCGGCGGCCAGGTCCGCCGGTGCCCACCAGCGCCACTCGCTGACCGACTCCCGTTCCAGGTCCGTCCAGCCGGCCACGTCGAGGGTGAAACCCTCCCCCACGCGCAGGACGAAGAACTCCTCCGCCTGCCGGCACCGCGCGCCGAGGAAGGGGAACTCCGCGCTGCGCACCCACACCGGCCCGACGAGCTCGGCGGGGTCGACGTCGAGCCCCGTCTCCTCGCGCAGCTCCCGGCACGCCGCGACGCGGGCGTCCTCCCCGGGCGCCCGACCGCCGCCGACGGTGAACCACCAGTCGCTGCCCGGGGTCGCCGGGTCGCACCCGCGCAGCATCAGCACGCGTCCCGCGTCGTCGAGGACGACGACGCGGGACGCGCTGCGGGTGCGGAGCCCGTCGGGACCGTGGGCCCACTCCGGGCCGAGGGGGTCGGTGCTCACGCGAGGCGGGTCACCAGCCGCGCTGGGCCAGCCGGTGCGGTTCGGGGATCTCCTCGACGTTGAGCCCGACCATCGCCTCGCCCAGACCGCGCGAGACCTTGGCGATGACGTCGGGGTCGTCGTGGAAGGTCGTGGCCTTGACGATGGCCTCCGCGCGCTGGGCGGGGTTGCCGGACTTGAAGATCCCGGAGCCGACGAAGACGCCGTCGGCCCCCATCTGCATCATCATCGCCGCGTCGGCCGGGGTGGCGATGCCGCCCGCGGTGAAGAGGACGGTGGGCAGCTTGCCCTTCTCGGCGACCTCGCGGACGAGGTCGAACGGCGCGGACATCTCCTTGGCGGCGACGTACAGCTCGTCCTCCTCCATCGAGCGGAGGCGGTTGAGCTCGGCGCGGATCGTGCGCATGTGCATGACCGCGTTAGAGACGTCACCGGTGCCGGCCTCGCCCTTGGAGCGGATCATCGCCGCGCCCTCGGTGATGCGGCGCAGCGCCTCGCCGAGGTTCGTCGCCCCGCAGACGAAGGGGACGGTGAAGGAGTGCTTGTCGATGTGGTGGGTGTAGTCGGCGGGGGTGAGGACCTCGGACTCGTCGATGTAGTCCACGCCCAGGGACTGCAGCACCCGGGCCTCGACGAAGTGGCCGATGCGGGCCTTGGCCATGACCGGGATGGAGACCGCGGCGATGATCGAGTCGATCATGTCGGGGTCGGACATCCGCGAGACGCCGCCCTGGGCGCGGATGTCGGCGGGGACGCGCTCGAGGGCCATGACGGCCACCGCCCCGGCGTCGGCGGCGATGCGGGCCTGGTCGGCGGTCACGACGTCCATGATCACGCCGCCCTTGAGCATCTCGGCCATGCCGCGCTTGACGCGGCTGGTGCCGACCGCCGGTGCGCTCGTCTGCTCGGTGCTGTCGGTGCTCACGGTCGTCGCCTCGCGATTCAGAAGGAGAGAGTTCAGGCGCTCGTCATCCTACGAGTCGGAACCGTCGAGGAAGTCCGCCGTCTCGGGCAGCCGCGCGTACCCCGCCAGCCGGGCCCAGCGCACGACCCGCTTGCCCCGCAGCCGCCGGGTCTGGACGACGGCGTCGTTGTGGAAGCGCCGGGCCAGTTCCACCCGGTGCTCCGCGTCGGCGACCCGGGCGAGACCGGGACCGTCCTCGTCGGGGAGGGCGACCTCCATCGCCCGGGTCAGGTCGCTCTCGACCCGCCAGCGGTGGGCGTCGTCGGCGTCGCTGGCGTCGCGCAGCGCCGCCGGGGTGCGGGGGGCGTCCAGGCTCGCGGTCGCGGCGTCGGCCAGCACCAGCGACGAGGCGGGGTCCAGCTCACCGGAGGTGGCGTACTCCAGGGCGGCCGAAGCGCGCCGGGTGAGTTCGGCGTCGAGGGCGGCGCGGCTGGTCTCGACCCGCCGGTGCAGCCGGTCGACGCGCTGCGCCGTGGCCGAGAGGTACCAGGCGAGGACGGTCAGCAGCAGCAGGACGACCAGCGTCGAGACCACCGGGGTCACGCGACCACCGTCTCGTAGACGGTGAGCACCTGGGCGGCGACGACGGACCAGTCGTAGCGCGCGGCGGCCCGCTGACCGGCGGCCCCGAGGGCGAGGCGCTGTGCGGGGTGGGCCAGCAGGTCGAGCACCGCCTCCGCCGCCGAGGCCGCGTCGCCGAGGGTGAAGACCCGCCCGAACTCGCCGTCGCCCAGCACCCGCCGGAACGCGCCGAGGTCGGCCGCGACGACGGGCGCCCCCGCCGCCATCGCCTCGACCAGGACGATGCCGAAGCTCTCCCCGCCGGTGTGCGGGGCGAGGTAGACGTCGGCGCTGGCCAGCAGCGACGCCTTCGCCGGGTCGTCCACCGCGCCGAGGAACTCCACCGAGGACGGGTCGTCCAGCAGCGCCCGGGCGGCCTCGACGTCACCGCGTCCGGCGACGAGGAAGCGCGCCCCGGGCACGACCGCCCGCACCAGCGGCACGATCCGGCACAGCAGCGGCAACCCCTTGCGCGGTTCGTCGAGCCGGCCGACGAAGGCGATCACGGGAGCTTCGGGGGTCCCGGTCCACTCCGGACGCCTCTCGGCGCGGGCGAAGACGTCGGTGAAGACCCCGTTGGGGATGACGACAGCGTCGCCGCCCACGTGCTCGACGACGGTCCGCCGGGCGTCCTCGCTGACCGCGATGCGGGCCGAGATCTTCTCCAGGCTGGGCCGCAGCAGCGGGAACGCGGCCTGCATCGCCCGCGAGCGCAGGTTCGCGGTGTGGAACGTGGCGACCAGCGGTCCGCTCGCCGCCCACAGGGCGAGCAGCGAGGTGCTGGGTGAGAGCGGTTCGTGCACGTGCAGGACGTCGAAGTCCCCCTCGGCGATCCAGCGGCGCACCCGGGCCGCGGTCACCGGCCCGAAGGAGAGTCGCGCGACGGACCCGTTGTAGGGCACGGCGACGACGTTGCCGCCCGGGTCGGCGAAGCTCGGCAGGGTCGACTCGTCGTCGGCGGGCGCCAGCACGCGGACGTGGTGGCCGAGGCCGATGAGGTGCTCGGCGAGGTCCCGGACGTGGAACTGCACCCCACCGGGCACGTCGAAGGAGTAGGGGCAGACGATCCCGATCCGCACCGCTCACCCGCTCCGCAGGTCGGCGGGGAACACCGGTTGCAGCACGTGCCACTCGTCGGGGTGGGCCCGGACGGCTGCGGCGAGCACGTCGGCGCAGGTCTGGGTCATCGCGGCGATGGCCCGGTCGCGGTGGCCCCGGACGGACTCCCCCGCCCGGCGCTGCGGGACCTCCACCCGTGGGTGGGTCACGACCACCAGCACCCGGCCCTGCGCTCCGACCTCGTGGTGCAGGGTCATCGGGAACAGTCCGGCGCCGGTGAGGACGGCGAGCGCCGCGGGTCCCGGAGCCATCCGGACGCGGTCGCCGAGGAAGTCGACCTCGACGCCGGTGGCGGACAGGTCGCGGTCGGCGAGCAGCGGGACGAGGGCACCGGCCCGCAGCCGGCGGACCAGCGTCGGGAACGTCGCCGGGTCCCCCAGCGGCAGGACCTCCATCCCGAGGCCGCGGCGGAAGGCGAGGAACTCCTCGTAGACCTCCTCGGGCCGCAACCGTTCGGCGACGGTGACGACGTGGTGCAGGTCGTGGGCCGACCAGGCGGCGGCGTGGTCCCAGTTGCCGAGGTGACCGAGGAAGGCGACGGCGCCCCGACCGGCGGTGAGTTCGGTCCGGAGCGCTTCCCCCCGTCCATCCGGACGGTGTCGACGATGCGCTCCCGACTCCACCCGGGCAGCGCGAACGCGTCGAGCCAGTAGCGGGTGTAGCTGCGGAGACCGTCGCGGACGAGGGCGTCGAGCTCGGCCGGCGTCGCCTCGGGGCGGGCCCGGGAGAGGTTGCGGCGCAACTGCTCCACGCCCTTCCCACCGCGGGCGGTGACGCGGTCGGCGACCCGGGTGCAGGCGGCGACGGCGAGGGGTTCGGGGACGCTGCGGGCCAGGCGCCAGCCGAGCCGGAAGGCCGTGGTCACGCACCGGTCGCGGGTGCGGCGCAGGGAGGTGCGGGGGGTCATGCGGGGTGGTCGGCCAGCGCCTGCCGGCGGACCGTCGACATGCGCTGCACGATGGTGACGACGCTGGCGAGGGCGAGCAGGCCGAGGACGACCTGCAGGAAGGGCAGCGGGACACCGAGGCCGACGAACCCGGCGCCGACGAGGACGGCGACGAGTCGTTCGCCGCGTTCGGCGATGCCGACGTTGGCCGTGTAGCCGAGGCCCTCGGCGCGGGCCTTGACGTAGGACACGATGCTGCCGAACACGAGGCAGGCCAGGGCGAGCCCGGCGGTGAGCTCGTCGTTCCCGCCGCGGGCGAACCAGACGACCAGCCCACCGAAGACGGCGCTGTCGGCGAAGCGGTCGAGGCTGGAGTCCAGGTAGGCGCCCCACTTGCCGGACCGGCCGAGGATGCGGGCCATGATCCCGTCGATGGTGTCGAAGAGGACGAAGACCGTCACGGCCAGCGAGGCCCAGAACAGGTGCCCCGTGGGGTAGAGGACGAGAGCGCTGAGCACGGTGCAGACCGTGCCGAAGACCGTCACCATGTCCGGGGTCACCCCCAGCCGCAGCAGCAGCCGCGCCAACGGGGTGAAGACCTTCGTGACCACCGCACGCGCGTACCTGTTGAGCATCGTCTCGTCGTCCGTCGGGGTCGGGGGGCTCCAGGGTAGCGTCGGCGCGCCCACGCTCCGGTCGCCCGCGCCGGGTGGCGCGATCACTAGGGTTCGGGTCGTGCACCACCTGTCCCGTCCCGCCCGGTGGTGGCGCACCGCGCTCGCCCTGGCGTTCCTGGTCGCGCTGGTCCTGGGCACCCTGCGCTTCGACGACGACCGCTGGCCGTTCGCCCCGATGTCGCAGTACGCCTTCGGGGTGGACCTGAACGGCGAGATCCGCTCGACGCGGGTGGAGGCCGTGACCGTCGACGGCGAGCAGGTCGACGTGCCGCTCTCCCCCGGCGGTGTCGGGCTGCGCCGGGCGGAGGTCGAGGGCCAGTTGCGCCGCTTCGTCGACGACCCGGCGTTGCTGGAGGCGATCGCGGCGGCCTACGCCACGCGCCACCCCGATGCGCCGCGCTACGCGGAGGTGATCCTGGTCCAGGACGTCAGTGCGCTGCACGACGGGACGGTGGTGGGGAAGAGCACCGAGGTCCTCTCCAGCTGGGACGTCCCCGATCCGCGGCACCCGCTGGGGTGCTGCTCGTGAGCGCGTGGCGCACGTGGTGGTTCCCCGCGGTCCCGTTGCGGCGGATCGCCGCGCTGCGGGTCCTGCTGTACCTCTTCGTCGTCTGGGACGCGTGGCGGATCACGACGTGGCCGCTGTCGCACGGGGACGTGCCGGCGCAGCTGTACCGCCCGATCCTGCTCTTCCGTGCGCTGCACGTGCCGGCGCCGACGCACGTGGTCACCCACCTCGACCTGTGGGTGCTGACCGTCACCGCGCTGGTGGCGGCGAGCGGACGTCTGCCCCGGGTGGCCGGGGCGGTCTGCGCGATCGCCTACCTGTACTGGCTGGGCAACGGCTTCAGCTACTCCAAGATCGACCACGACCACGTCGCCCTGCTGGTGGCGTTGCTCGTCCTGCCGAGCGTGGGTCGTGCGGGGGCCCGCGGCGGGCCGAGCGAGTCCGCCGGCTGGGCGGTGCGCTGCATCCAGGTCGCGACGGTCTGCACGTACTTCCTCGCCTCGCTGGCCAAGGTGCGTTTCGGGGGCTGGGACTGGGCGAACGGGGCGGTGACGACGTGGGCGTTCTCCCGCCGGGGCAACGGGCTCACCGACGCGTTGCAGCGGATCCCGTTCTTCGTCGTCGGGATCCAGTGGATCGTCATCGTCGCGGAGTTCTGCTCCCCGGTGATGCTGTGGCTGCGGGGTCGCGCGCTCGCCGCGGCCATCCTGTTCTGGGGGTTCTTCCACCTGGGCACCTACCTGACCCTCGGCATCCACTTCCTGCCCACGGTGGTCTGCCTGCTGGCGTTCGTGCCGTTGGAACGGGTGTCGGTGCGGGGGCTGCGTCAGCGCTGGGCGGGCAGGGCGCAGGCGGGGGTCCCGCCGGGCAGGCGCTGACGGTTCCGGGCGACCCAGCGGTAGCCGAACCCGGCCAGGGCGTTCAACCCCGGGAGCTGCAGCAGGCGACCGGCCACCGGCAGCGGGAAGGCGCTGTGCCGCAACAGCACCGCGACCGCGTCCTGGGCCGAGGAGATCCGCCGTCGCGCGTCGACGAACTGCAACGCCCGGTCGCAGGCCTCGGGGGTCAACCCGAGGGAGGGGAGGTCGAGGGTCTGCCAAGCCGCGACGTCCACGTCGGCCCGCAACGCCGGGACGAACCCCGCCAGGCGGGTGCAGATCCCGCAGTCCCCGTCGAAGACGAGCACGGGCCTCACCCGCGGGTCCAGGCCTGGGCGAGCCGCGACCGGGTGTCCTCCAGCAGTTCCGGCATCGCCTTCGTCCGCCCGACGACGGGCAGGAAGTTGGCGTCGCCCTCCCAGCGCGGGACGACGTGCTGGTGCAGGTGAGCGGCGATCCCGGCCCCGGCGACCGCGCCCTGGTTCATCCCGACGTTGAAACCCGACGGGTTCGAGGCCGCCGTCAGCGTGTGGATCGCCGCCCGGGTGAAGGCGGTGAACTCGGCCAGCTCGTCGGCGTGGAGGTCGACGTAGGCCGACACGTGCCGGTAGGGGCACACCATGAGGTGCCCGGGGTTGTACGGGAACAGGTTGAGCACCGCGAAGACGTGCTCGCCGCGGTGCACGATGAGCCCCTCGTCGTCGGCGAGGCCCGGCGCCCGGCAGAACGGGCAGCTGCCCGGTTCCCCGTCGGCCGGTTTCTTCTCGCCCTGGATGTAGGCGAGGCGGTGGGGGGTCCACAACCGGGCGAACCCGTCGGGTTCCCCCGCGAACCGTTCGGCCGGTTCGACCCCCACCGCCTCGTCGTCGGTCGGGTCACCGCTCACGTCACACCTGCACCCGGTCACGCACGGCGGCGGCGATCCGCGCGACCGCGTCGTCGACCGGGACGCCGTTCTCCTGGCTGCCGTCACGGAAGCGGAACGACACCGCACCGTTCTCGACGTCCTCGGCCCCGGCGATGAGCAGGAACGGGATCTTCTGCTTGGTCCAGGTGCGGATCTTCTTCGGCATCCGGTCGTCGGCGTCGTCCACCTCGACCCGGATCCCGGCGGCGCGCAGCTTCTGCGCGACCTCCTGCAGGTGCGGGACGTGCGCGTCGGCGACGGGGATCCCCACGACCTGCACGGGGGCCAGCCACGGGGGGAACGCCCCGGCGTAGTGCTCGACGAGGACGCCGAAGAAGCGTTCTAGCGAACCGAACTTGGCCGAGTGGATCATCACCGGCTGCTGCTTGGTGCCGTCGGCGGCGGTGTACTCCAGCTCGAAGCGGGCGGGCTGGTTGAAGTCGTACTGGATGGTCGACATCTGCCAGGTGCGGCCGATGGCGTCCTTGGCCTGCACGGAGATCTTCGGCCCGTAGAACGCGGCCCCGCCGGGGTCGGCGACGAGTTCCAGCCCGGTCTCCTTCGCCGCGGTCTCGAGGACCGCGGTGGCCTTCTCCCACTCCTCGTCGGAGCCGATGAACTTCGCCGAGTCCCCGCGGGTGGAGAGTTCGAGGTAGTAGTCGTCGAGACCGAAGTCCTTGAGGAGGCCGAGGACGAAGTCGAGGAGGTGCTTGATCTCTCCCGGCGCCTGCTCCTGGGTGACGTAGGAGTGCGAGTCGTCCTGGGTCAGCCCGCGGACGCGGGTGAGGCCGTGCACGACGCCGCTCTTCTCGTAGCGGTAGACGGACCCGAACTCGAAGAACCGCAACGGCAGTTCCCGGTAGGACCGACCGCGCGAACGGAAGATCAGGTTGTGCATGGGGCAGTTCATGGCCTTGAGGTAGTACTTCGAGTTCTCCAGCTCCATGCCGGGGAACATCGTGTCCTCGTAGTACGGCAGGTGCCCGGAGGTCTCGAACAGACCACCCTTGGAGATGTGCGGGGTTCCGACGTAGGAGAACCCCTCCTCGATGTGGCGGCGACGGACGTAGTCCTCCATCTCCCGCTTGATCACCCCGCCCTTGGGGTGGAAGACGACCAGGCCGGACCCGATCTCGTCGGGGAAGGAGAACAGGTCGAGTTCCGCCCCGAGGCGACGGTGGTCGCGACGTTCGGCCTCCGCGACGCGTTCCTGGTAGGCCTTCAGCTCGTCCTTGGACGGCCACGCGGTGCCGTAGATGCGCTGCAGCTGCGGGTTCTTCTCGCTCCCGCGCCAGTAGGCCGCGGCCGAGCGGGTCAGGCTGAACCCGATGCCGACGAGACGCGTGGTCGGCAGGTGCGGACCGCGGCAGAGGTCCTTGAAGGCCACGGAGTCGTCGCGCTTGAGGTTGTCGTAGATGGTCAGTCCGCCCTCGCCGACCTCGGCCGAGGCGCCCTCGGCCGCGTCCGCGACACCACCGGGGGCGGTGCTCTTGAGGCCGATGAGCTCCAGCTTGTACGGCTCGTCGGCCATCTCGGCGCGGGCCTCGTCGTCGGAGACGTCGCGACGGGCGAATCGCTGCCCCTCCTTGACGATGCGCTGCATCGTCTTCTCGATGACCTTGAGGTCCTCGGGGGTGAAGGGGCGCTCGACGTCGAAGTCGAAGTAGAAGCCGTCGCGGATCGGGGGGCCGATGCCGAGCTTGGCCTCGGGGAAGTGCTGCTGCACGGCCTGGGCCATGACGTGCGCGGTCGAGTGACGCAGCACGGCGAGGCCCTCGTCGGAGGAGATGAGGACACCCTCGACGTCGTCGCCCTCGGCGAGGACGTGGGAGAGGTCGCGCAGTTCGCCGTTGACCTTCGCGACGACGACGGCGCGGTCGTCGGCGAACAGCTCCCCTGCCGTGGTGCCGGCGGCCACCTGCTGGGTCTCCCCGGATCGGGTGATGCTGAACTGGGCCGACACGTGGGGCCTCCGCTGGTCTGGGCTGCTGGTGCTGGGACGGACCGTTCGACTCTACCCAGGGGGGTTCACGCGGACCTCGTCCCCCACCCGCAGCACCCCGCCCGTCGCGACCTGGGCGAACAGCCCCGCGCAGTGCCGGGGCGCTCCCCCCAGCCGCAACACCGCCGCGCCGATCGAGCAGGTCCACCCCTGCAGGTCCGCGGCCGGAGGTTCGTCGGCGCCGAACTCCACGACGAGGTTGGCTCGCGAGGAGTCCCCGGCGTCCGGCTCCCGTCGCTGGCCGAGGCTGACGAGGTGCACGGGAGCCACCTGCCGCGCTCCGCCGTCGACGGGCGCGAGTCGTGCCCCGGGCACGGCCAGGAAGTCCGCGAGCGCCGTCCCGTCGGGAGTGCGCAGGCGGGGTTCGAGGGGGTCCCCGGCGAGGGCGAGCCCGCGCAGCGCGGGGTTCCGCTTGGCGGCGAGGACGCGACCCGCCTCGTCGACGACCGCGTGGCCGCGGTCACCCAGGAGGCCGTCGGGGCCGAGTTCGGCCGCGGTGAGGGAGGATCCCGGGACGGACTTCACCGGGAAGAGGAGGATCTCGCGCAGGACGCCGACGAGGGTCATGTCCTGATGATGCTGGGTGGGCGATACTGGGTTCGAACCAGTGACCCCTTCGGTGTGAACGAAGTGCTCTACCACTGAGCTAATCGCCCGAACGTCGCGCTGAGCGCGTCCGGCCCGAGAACCATACCGTGACTCGGGCCGTGCTCTCGACCGCCGCGGTCAGAGACCCGGGACCCACTGCAGCTGGGCGGTGACGACCTCGGGCGTCCACGCCGGCAGCCCCTGCCAGGCGAGGTAGCCCCAGAGCAGGGCCGCGACGACGGCGGCGGTTCCCGTCCCCAGCGCCGCGCGGGTCGCCAGGGAGCGGCGCGCGAGCCACCGGGCCCAGCGGTGGAGCTGACGTTCCCCGAAGTGCTTGAGCCGTTGGGCGGAGGAGAACTCCGTGCCGAGGACGGCGAGCCCGAGGAACACCACGAGCCAGCCGGGACCGGGCAGCGGCACCAGCACGAGGCCGAGCAGGACGACGAACGCGCCGACGGCCCCGACGACGGCGCGGTAGACCCGGTTCTTGCGGGTGTCGGCGCGGATCCGCTCGCGCTGGGCGTGCAGGGCGGCCCGGGTCCGCCGCACCCGGTGCTGGTGGGCGCTGACCGGGGCGTCCACCCCGGTCACCACGGGGTGCGGCGCGGTCGGCGGCGACGGCAGCGACGCCCCCTCGGCGCGCGCCCGGTGCTCCACCTGCCCGTCCAGCTGCCCGTCCACTTGCTCGTCCACCTGCCCGTCCACCGCGCCGTCCTGGTCCCCAGGTCCGTGTTCGTGCACCGTCCGCACCGCTCACCCTCCGTCCACGACCTGCCGACTCCTCCAACGCACGGACGGGTCGCGACGCTCCCGCCGGAGGTGGAGGTTTCGCGTCGACCCGTGGTGAGAACCGTCACAGCGGCCCGCCGGACGGCGGTTGACCTGCGGATACACCCCCTCGTAGGCCCGCGAACCCGCCGTGGCCGAACGGTGGGGGAACCTCCGGCGACACGCCGACGTCCCACTTGCGTCGTTCGGGTGTTTCAAGCACGCAGTTGGTGGGAAACTCATGGACACGGTCGCTGGAGCCCGTCAGCGGCCATGAGCACACACGGAGGTCGACGTGCCTGCATTGCCGCACCGCAAGACCGAGGTCGACGTCGACGTGTCGCTGCGACTCCGGACCACCAGTGGTCCGGGACTCCCCGTCCCCGCCAGCCTCCACTACGGAGCTGACGACCCCTACGCCATCCACGCGGTCTTCCGCGGTGGCGACACGGACGTGGAGTGGGTCTTCGCACGGGACCTGTTGAGGGAAGGACTGACCGCACCCGCCGGCACCGGCGACGTGCAGGTGCGGCCCTGTTCGGACACCCTCGACGGCCGCCCCCGGGTCCTGCTCCGCCTGTCGTCCCCGGACGGCAACGCGGAACTCGAAGCCGACGAGGCCGACGTCCGGCGCTTCCTGCGCCGTGCCGACGCCCTCGTCCCCCCGGGCCGCGAGACCCGCCACCTGGACCTGGACGAGCTCATCGCTCGCCTGGTGTCCTGACGCACCGGCAGACGACGCACGAACGCGAGCGGACCCGCCCCGGCACTGTCGCCGCGGCGGGTTCTCCCGTGTCGCAGCTCTTCCGTTCCCTGCGGCCGCGTGAGCCGGGAGGGGATTTGGCCTTGTGGCCGACGTCGGCTAATGTTTTCAACGCCACGGGGAACCGGCCGGGAACGGCAGGGAAACCAGGGCATGCGGACGTAGCGCAGTTGGTAGCGCATCACCTTGCCAAGGTGAGGGTCGCGAGTTCGAGTCTCGTCGTCCGCTCGGAAGTCGGCACAACGGGGCCGTGAGCCTCTACGGTGGAGTGGCCGAGAGGTTAGGCAGCGGCCTGCAAAGCCGTCCACACGGGTTCGAATCCCGTCTCCACCTCCACTCGCAGTCGGGTAGCTCCCGACCGTGGGTACCGAGGGCGATTGGCGCAGCGGTAGCGCGCTTCCCTGACACGGAAGAGGTCACTGGTTCGATCCCAGTATCGCCCACCAGCACGTGAAGAGGGTCGGGTCCGGAGACGGACCCGACCCTCTTCGTCGTTCCGGCCGCGCTCGTGACGCCTCCCGGGGTTCCGGTACACGGTCTCGCCGCTGAAACCGCAGAGAGTCACGAAAGGTCACCCAGGCGGACCAACGCCTTGCCTGCCAACGGGTTAACGAATTCGTAACACGCCTGTCACGGAGCCGCGGAGTACGTACGGTGACGGCCATGTCCTCCGCACACTCCGGCCGCCCGGCGCTGCGCGTGCTGTTCGTCCAGGGCCACCTCCGGGAGAACGGCGGCCTCCGCGTCGTCAACGCCCTGGCGGCCCGCTTCAGCGCCGACGGGGTCCGGACGGGCGTCTTCGCCCTGGAGGAGGTCGACGGTGAGGAGGCCGTGGCGCTCCCCAGCGACGGCGTCGCGCTGCGCTACGGCGCCCACCACGCCCTCCCGGCCGCCCGCCGGCTGCCCACCGGGCTCCTCGCCCTGCTGCGCACCGCCCGCGGCTACGACGTCGTGGTCTCCGGCTCGGAGATCGGCCACGGCCTGCTCGCGGCGTCCCTGGTCGCCCGCACCCTCGGCAAGCCCTTCGTGGTCCTGGCCCAGGGCGACCTCGACCAGGCAATCGCCGCCTGGGTCCCCGCCAAGCTGCAGTCCGCCACGCGGTGGGTGCACCGCCACGCGGACGCGGTGATCGCCGTCTCCCCCGGCCTGGTCCCGGGTCTGCTGGCCAACGGCCTCCCCGCGGAGCGCGCGCACGTCGTCGTGAACGGCGTCGACGTGGACGAGGTGCAGGAACGGGCCGTGACCGACCGCGGCGCCCCCGACCCGGTGCCCCGGCGACCGCGCCTGCTGGCGATCGGCCGGCTCACCTCGCACAAGGGCTTCGACCTGCTGCTGCGCGCCTCGGTCGGCGTCCGCGACCGCGGGTTCGACCACGACCTCGTGATCGCCGGGGAGGGCCCTGACCGGGCCGCCCTCGAGCAGCTCGCCGCCGAGCTGGGCGCGGACCACGTCAGCCTGCCCGGGTTCGTGGAGAACCCGGCGGCCCTGCTGGCCCAGGCCGACCTCTTCGTCTCCTCCTCCCGCACGGAGGCGATGCCGTTGACGCTGCTGGAGTCGCTGGCCCTGGCCGTCCCCGTCGTCGCCACCGACTGCTGCGAGGGCTCGCGGTTGCTGCTGGACGACGGTCGCTACGGTGACCTCGTCGCGCCGGAGTCCGTCGAGGCCCTCACCGAGGCGATCGCCGCTCACCTGGGCGACCAGCGGCGGTTGCGGAACGCCGCGGCGGCCGGACCGGCCTTCGCCCGACGGTTCGAACCGCGTCGCCTCGCCCGCGAGCACCTCGCGCTGCTGTCCCGGATCAGCGGAGCACCGCTGCCCGTGTTCGCCCCGCTGCCCGTCGCGACCGGGGACACGTTGCTGAGGACGCACCAGGGTCCGTCCCTCGGCAGCACCACCTGACCCACCGCCCGTCCGCCCGACCGACCCATCGAAACCACCGCATCCCTCGAAGCCCTAGGAGCTCCTCACCGTGCGCGCGCTCGACCTGGTCCGTTTCCTCTCCACCAGCGCAACGACGCGCACCGTCCCCGACACCCCCACCGCGCTGCGGGCCCGTCTCGGCAACGCCGCCGCCAGAGCGCTCGAGGCGGGTCGAAAGGTCCGCACCGAGGTTCCCCGCGAACTGCGCGAACGCACCACCGAGGCCTCCCTCGCCGCGTTCCTCACCGCCTACGTCGACGACCGCGAGAGCGGCGCCACCGAGGGTGGCCGGCACGCGCTCCGCTACGCCCTGCACCACCCCTCGGCCACCCTCGGCGCCGTCGCGGCCGTCCTGCGCCTGCCCGTCGCCCCCGCGGCGCTGGGGGACGGACCGGCCGGTGAGATCCTCCGCTCCACGCTGCTGGCCCGCCACCTCGGTGGGCTGACGGTCGCCTCGACCGGGGTCGCCGTCCTCGACGTGCCCGCCGACGGTGGTGACTACGTGCTGGGCGCGGCCCGTCAGACGCTGCGCCGCAAGGTGCGGGCGGCGCAGAAGAAGGGCGTGACGTTCCGCTTCGTCGAGGACGCGGCGGAGCGCGCGGCCCTGCTGGAGCGCGCCAACGCGGCCGAGCAGGCGCACGCCGACGCCCAGTACCGGGTGGACACCCCCGACAACTCCGACCTGCTGCTGCACGACCTCTGGCTGGTGGCGACCGACGCCGACGGTGAGGCGATCATGCTGTCGGTGACCCCGGTCGACGGCGAGTGGGCCCTGTTGCGCTACTTCCGCACCCTGGGCGCCTCCCCCGCGCACAGCGACGCCCGCTACCTGCTGATGCCGGCCCTGGTCTCGGCCCTGGCCGAGCGCGGGGTGCGCCACCTCGTGGACTCGACCCCGCCGCCGCAGCTGTCCAACGGCCTGCGCCACTTCCAGCGCATGGTCGGCTACCGCTACGCCCGGGTGCGGGTCACGCGCTGACCCCTGCCGGGGATCAGGGGACCCAGCGACGCCGCTCGGCCGCCTGGCGCCGGGCGGCCTCGCGGGCCGCGGTCTTCGTCGGGTCCGGCCACACCCGGTCCACGGCCGAGTTCAGGGCCGCGCCGATGAGCACCGAGATGGCCAGGAAGTAGAACCAGATCAGTACCACGACGGGCGCCGCGAGCGGCCCGTAGATCGACGTCGAGGGGCCCGCGATCGAGAGCGCCAGCGAGCGGCGCAGCACCCACGAGACGAGGAACCACCCCAGCAGCGCCAGCAGCGCCCCGGGCAGGTCGCGCCACCAGCGCGACCGCACGGGCGTCGAGAGGTGGTAGAGCGTCGTGAGGCAGAAGACCGAGAGCACCAGGACGACCGGCCAGTACAGGTGCGACAGCACCCGCACGTTCGCGGGCAGCCACTCCTGCAGCAGGCGCGGGCCCACGAGCACCAGCGGCACGACGACGACCCCCACGAGCAGCGCCACCAGGTAGGTGGACAGCGACAGGATCCGGGTCCGGACGATGCCGCGGTGCCCGCCGAGCCCGTACATGATCGCGATGGTGTCGACGTAGACGTTGAGGGCGCGCGAGCCCGACCACACGCTGACCAGGAACGCGAGCACCGTGAGGTCGGCCCGGCCCTGCGTGGTGACGGAGTCGAAGGTCGGCAGGATCACGTCGGCGATGGCCTGGGACGTGAAGACGGCCTCGGTGATCCGGGCGAGCTGCTCGCGCACGGCGGCGACGTCGTCGGCTCCCAGCCAGCGCCCGAGGTAGCCCAGGCTGGCGACGATGCCGAAGACCAGCGGCGGCAACGAGAGCAGGGCGAAGAACCCGCCCTCCGCCGCCAGACCGGTGACCCGGAAGCGCATGCAGGCCCCGACGGTCGCGGTGGCCAGGGCCCGGACGTCGCGCCACGCCCTCCCCGGCCACGACAGGGTCAGGACAGGCTGCTGGTGCATCGTCTCCTCGGGGTCCCGCAGGTGGTCCAGACGGTGGTCCGCCTCGCTCGCCGGACACGGCGGGTCCGCAGGCGTCCGGACACCGTAACCGGGCCGGGAGCCCGGCCGCGGGAGGCGCCCCGGGAGGTGGCACGGTCCTCGACCCGCCATGATGGGCCGGTCACGCCCACTTCGAATCCCTTCCGGAGGGAACCCCGCGATGCAGATCTGGCCCGGACGGCCCTATCCCCTCGGCGCCACGTACGACGGCGCCGGGACGAACTTCGCCCTCTTCTCGGAGGTGGCCGAACGGGTCGAGCTGTGCCTCATCGCCGACGACGGCACCGAGCAGCGGTTCGACGTGCCCGAGGTCGACGGGTTCGTCTGGCACGCGTACCTGCCCTCGGTGATGCCCGGTCAGCGCTACGGCTTCCGCGTGCACGGCCCGTTCCACCCCGAGAGCGGATCGCGCTGCCAGCCGGAGAAGCTGCTGCTCGACCCCTACGCGAAGGCCATCGAGGGCCAGGTGGACGGCGACGAGTCGCTGTTCTCCTACCACTTCGACCGCCCGGACGAGGTGAACGTCGAGGACAGCCTCGGCCACACGATGCTCTCCGTCGTCGTGAACCCCTTCTTCGACTGGGGCAACGACCACCGCCCCGGCCACGAGTACCACGAGTCGGTGATCTACGAGGCCCACGTCAAGGGTCTGACGATGCAGCACCCCGACGTGCCCGAGGACATCCGCGGCACCTACGCCGCGATGGCGCACCCGGCGATCATCGAGCACCTCACTTCCCTCGGGGTGACGGCCGTCGAGCTCATGCCGGTGCACCAGTTCGTGCAGGACACCCACCTCGTCGACAAGGGCCTCTCGAACTACTGGGGCTACAACACCATCGGGTTCTTCGCCCCGCACAACGCCTACTCCTCCAACGGCCAGCGCGGTCAGCAGGTGCAGGAGTTCAAGTCGATGGTGCTCGCGCTGCACCAGGCGAACATCGAGGTCATCCTCGACGTGGTCTACAACCACACCGCCGAGGGCAACCACATGGGCCCGACGCTGTGCATGCGCGGCATCGACAACCAGGCCTACTACCGTCTCGTCGACGGCGACCAGAAGCACTACTTCGACACCACCGGCACCGGCAACAGCCTGCTGATGCGCCACCCGCACGTCCTGCAGCTCATCATGGACTCGCTGCGCTACTGGGTGACGGACATGCACGTCGACGGCTTCCGCTTCGACCTCGCCGCGACGCTGGCCCGCCAGTTCCACGAGGTCGACCGGCTCAGCGCCTTCTTCGACCTGGTGCAGCAGGACCCGATCGTCTCCCAGGTCAAGCTCATCGCCGAGCCCTGGGACATCGGCGAGGGGGGCTACCAGGTCGGCGGCTTCCCCCCGCTGTGGACGGAGTGGAACGGCAAGTACCGCGACTCCGTGCGCGACTTCTGGCGCGGGGAGCCCGAGTCGCTGGGCGACTTCGCCAGCCGCATCAGCGGTTCCTCCGACCTCTACGAGCACTCCGGGCGCAAGCCCATCGCGAGCATCAACTTCGTCACCGCCCACGACGGCTTCACGATGCGGGACCTGGTGTCCTACAACGACAAGCACAACGCCGCCAACGGTGAGGGCGGCAACGACGGCGAGAGCCACAACCGCTCCTGGAACTGCGGGGTCGAGGGCGAGACGAAGGACCCCGAGATCATCGCCCTGCGGGCCCGCCAGCACCGGAACCTGCTGACGACGCTGCTGCTCTCCCAGGGCGTGCCGATGCTCCTGCACGGCGACGAGCTCGGCCGCACCCAGCGGGGCAACAACAACGTCTACTGCCAGGACAACGAGCTGTCCTGGGTCGACTGGGATCTCGACGACCCCCAGAAGGAGCTGCTGGCCTTCACCCAGCGCATCGTCGCCCTGCGCCGCACCGAGCCCGTCTTCCAGCGCCGGCGCTTCTTCGCCGGTGACGCCTCCCACGGCGGGGAGAGCGAGGTCGGCGACATCGAGTGGTTCACCAACGACGGCACCGAGATGACCGCCGCGGACTGGGCCGACCGGTCCAACCACACCGTCATGGTGTTCCTCAACGGGGAGGCGATCCCCGAACCGGACAAGCGCGGGGAGCGCATCGTCGGCGACTCGTTCCTGGTGCTGTGGAACCCGTGGCACGAGGCGGTGGAGTTCACGCTGCCCGAGAAGGCCTACGGCGACGACTGGGCCCCCCGCCTCGACACCGCCGACGACCAGGTCGGCATCGTCTCGATCTTCACCGAAGAATCGGCGTTCTCCCCGGGCGCGAAGCTGCCGGTGGCGGCCCGCTCGGTGCTCGTGCTCGCTCGTGGACCACTGGGAGAGAAGTGACCTACCGTCCGACCGTGGTGCCCGGGAGCACCTACCGGCTGCAGGTGCAGCCGGCCTTCACCTTCGACGACGCCGCCGCGCAGGCGGAGTACCTGGCGACCCTCGGCGTCTCGCACGCCTACCTCTCGCCGGTGCTGGCGCCCGCTAAGGGCTCCGAGCACGGCTACGACGTCGTCGACCACTCCCACTTGAACCCCGAGGCCGGGGGTCGGGAGGGCTTCGACCGGCTGGTGGCCGCGCTGCGTTCCGCCGGTCTCGCCGCGGTGGCCGACGTCGTCCCCAACCACATGGCCGTGCCCACTCCCGCCTCCGACAACGCGCAGCTGTGGTCGGTCCTCAAGGAGGGGCCGGACTCGCCCTTCGCCTCCTGGTTCGACGTCGACTGGTCGGTGCCGGACCGGGCGATCCTCATGGCCGTCCTCGGTCAGCGGATCGGGCAGGTCCTCGCCGCGGGCGAGCTGGCCCTGGACGACTCCGGCGACGAGCTCGTCCTGCGCTACTACGACCACGTGTTCCCGGTGCGTCCCGGCACCGAGGACCTGCCGCTGGCCGAGCTGGTGGACCGCCAGTGGTACCGGCTGGCGCACTGGCGGGTGGCCGACGAGGAGCTGAACTACCGCCGCTTCTTCGACGTCGACACCCTCGCCGCGATCCGGGTCGAGGACCCGGCCGTCTTCGACGCCTCGCACGCCCTGCTGCTGGAACTGCTGCGCGCGGGGGACCTGCAGGGGTTGCGGATCGACCACCCGGACGGTCTCGCGGACCCGCGCGGCTACCTGCGCCGCCTGGCCGAGGTCACGCGCGAGGGGGACTCGAGCGCCTGGGTCGTCGTCGAGAAGATCCTTGAGGGTGACGAGACCCTGCCCGAGGACTGGGAGTGCGCCGGGACCACCGGCTACGACGCGTTGCAGCGCATCGGTGGGCTCTTCCTGGACTCCGCCGGGGCCGAACCGCTGTCCGCGCAGTACGCCGCGGTGACCGGTGAGAACCGGCCGTTCTCCACCATCGTCGACGAGGCGAAGCGCGAGGTCGCCGAGTTCGGCCTCTACGCCGAGGTCCACCGCCTGGTGGAGCTCCTCGCCGGCATCTGCCACGACCACGTCGACCTGCGCGACCACACCCGTCGCGGGTTGCACGAGAGCGTGCTCGAGCTGCTCGTCTCCATCGAGCAGTACCGCGCCTACGTGGTCCCGGGCGAGGCGGCACCGGAGGTGGCCGTCGAGGTCCTCGAGCACGCCGCCGAGGTCGCCGGAGCCCGCCTGCCCGCCGAGCGCCACGACACCCTCGCGGTCGTCGTGGACCTGGCGCTGGGTCGGGTCGCGACCGACGACGCGCGCGCGGCGGAGTTCATCGTCCGGTTCCAGCAGACGTGCGGCCCGGTGATGGCCAAGGGCATCGAGGACACCGCGTTCTACCGGTGGTTCCGGCTGAGCTCGCTCAACGAGGTCGGCGGTGAACCCACGAGGTTCGGGACCTCCCCGGAGGAGTTCCACTCCTTCGCCTCGGCGCTGGCGCGCGACTGGCCGGCCACGATGACGACGCTCTCCACCCACGACACCAAGCGCAGCGAGGACGTCCGCGCCCGCCTGTCGACGTTGTCGGAGTTCACCACCGAGTGGGCGGCCGCCGTCACCGCGTGGCGGGAACTGGCCACCACCCACCGGGCCGCGGAACTGGACGCCCGGACGGAACTGCTGATCTGGCAGACGCTCGTCGGCACCTGGGGCTCCTCGGGTCCGATCGCGGCGGAACGCCTCCTCGGCTACCTCCAGAAGGCGACCCGCGAGGCCAAGGACCACACCACGTGGACCGCGCCGGACGAGGCCTACGAGGCTGCGGTGGAACGGTTCGCGACGGGGGTCCTCGGTGACGCCGAGGTCCTGGCCGCCGTTGCCGAGTTCGTCGAGCTCACGGGCCCCGCGGCGCGGGTCGCGCTGCTGGGGCAGAAGTTCGTGCAGCTGACGATGCCGGGTGTCCCCGACGTCTACCAGGGCACCGAACTCGTCGACCTGTCCCTGGTCGACCCCGACAACCGCCGCCCGGTCGACTTCGCCGACCGCGCCCGCCGCCTGACGGCGCTGGACGCGGGCTCGGGGCCGACCGACCTGGACGACGAGAAGCTCCTCGTGGTCTCGCGGACCCTGCGGGTGCGCCGAGACCACCCCGAGGTCTTCGCGGGCGCCTACTCCCCCGTCCCCACGACCAACGGCAACGCCGTCGCGTTCTCCCGCGGCCCGGCGGAGAACCCGGCCGTCGTCGCGGTGGCGACCCGCCTCCCGGTGTCGCTGGAACGTCTCGGCGGTTGGGGCGAGCACACCCTGACCCTCCCCGAGGGCCTGTGGCGCAACGTCTTCACCGGCGCCGAGGTCCCCGGCGGGGCCGCCCGCATCGCCGACGTCCTCACCGACCTCCCGGTGGCGCTGCTCGTCCGCGCCTAGCAACTTCTGGGGGACTTCCCACCCTTCCCAGGCCGCGGAAGGGTGGGAAGTCCCCCAGAAGTCGCAAGGGGGCGCGGGCTCCGACAAGCTGTGCACCATGCGGTTCGAACTGTGGGCGCCGGCGGCGCAAGAGGTGGAGCTCGTCCTCGACGCGGGACGGGTGCCGATGCGGCGCAGCGACTCCCCCCGTCCGGGGTGGTGGAGCGTCGAGGCCGAGGGCGCGGACGGCACCCGCTACGCGTTCTCCCTCGACGGGGGTGACCCGCGCCCGGACCCGCGCAGCGGCTGGCTGCCGGACGGGGTGAACGCCGCGAGCGCCGTGGTGGACCCGTCGCTCTTCACCTGGACCGACCAGAACTGGGCCGGCCGGGACGCCCACGGGGCGGTGTTCTACGAACTGCACATCGGGACCTTCACCCCCGAGGGGACGTTCGCGGCGGCGGCGCAGAAGCTGGACCACCTCGTCGACCTCGGCGTGGACGTCGTGGAGGTCCTGCCGGTGTCGGCGTGGGACGGGCCGTGGAACTGGGGTTACGACGGCGTCTCCCCCTACGCGGTGCAGCACGAGTACGGCGGTCCGGAGGGTTTCGCCACGTTCGTCGACGCCTGCCACGCGAAGGGTCTGGCCGTCGCGCTCGACTGCGTCTACAACCACCTCGGGCCCAGCGGGAACTACCTGGCGGAGTTCGGGCCCTACTTCACCGAGAAGCACGACACCCCCTGGGGTGCGGCCGTGAACCTCGACGACGAGGGCTCGGTCGAGGTCCGTCGCTGGATCGTCGACAACGCGCTGCGCTGGTTCCGCGACTTCCACGTCGACGCCCTGCGCCTGGACGCCGTGCACGCCCTCGTCGACGACTCCCCCCGCCACGTCCTGGCGCAGCTGTCGGACGAGGTCGCGGAACTCGCCCGCCAGCTCGGCCGACCGCTGTCCCTGGTCGCGGAGTCCGACCTCAACGACGCGTTCATGGTCTCCCCCACGGCTCAGGGTGGCCGGGGGATGACCGCGCAGTGGGACGACGACGTGCACCACGCCCTGCACGCCTGGCTCACCGGGGAACGTCAGGGCTACTACGCCGACTTCGGCGACGCCGAGGTCGTGAAGACGACGTTCGAGGAGGCGTTCTTCCACGCCGAGCGGTTCTCCACCTTCCGCGGGGAGCAGTGGGGGAAGAAGGTCGACCGTGCGAGCGTCCCGGGGACGGCGTTCCTGGGGTACCTGCAGACCCACGACCAGGTCGGCAACCGCGCCGTCGGCGACCGGATCGGGCACCTGCTCTCCCCCACCGCGCAGGCCGCCGGGGCGGCGCTGTACCTGCTGGGCCCCTTCACGCCGATGGTGTTCATGGGTGAGGAGTGGAACGCCTCGACGAAGTGGCAGTTCTTCACCTCCTTCCCCGATCCCGACCTCGGCAAGGCCGTCAGCACCGGCCGCCGCTCGGAGTTCGGCCAGCACGGGTGGGACGCCGAGGACGTCCCCGACCCCCAGGATCCGGCCACCAAGGAGGCCTCGGTCCTGCGCTGGGACGAGGTCGACGCCGAGCCGCACGCGCGGATGCTGGCCTGGTACCGGACGCTGACCGGCCTGCGTCGCGCCGTGCCGGACTTCGCGGCCGCGGACCTGCGCGAGGTCCGGGTGGACGTCGCGGGCAACGCCCTGGTCCTGCACCGGGGCCGGTACCGGGTCGTCGTCACCCTCGGGGAAGGCGCCGACGTCGAGGTCGAGGGCAGCCCCCTCGAGGTCGTCGCCCAGTTCAGCGACGGCCCGGCCGCCGAGCTGCTCGGCGAAGGGGTGCGCACGTCCGCGGAGTCGGTGGTGGTGCTGCGGGTAGCGTGATCGCGTGAGCGAACCCGCCGACCTGGTCCGCACGGCCGCCGTCCGCATCGCGGCCCTGGCCCAGGACGGGTTGACCTTCGCGCTCGGCGACCCCGCCAAGGACTACGACGCGGCCCGCTACCGGGAGCTGACCGAGCTCGCGGCGGATCTGCTGGCCGCGGTCTCCACCTCGCCCCGCGACGTCCTGCGGGCGCTCCTGGACACCGACGCGGGCTACGCGACGCCCAAGGTCGACGTCCGGGCGGGGGTCATCGACGATCAGGGCCGGTTCCTGCTGCTGCGCGAGCGCAGCGACGGGCTCTGGTCGATGCCGGGAGGGTGGGCGGACCCGGGTGACCGCCCGGCTCAGGCGGCGGTCCGCGAGGTGCTGGAGGAGACGGGCTACCCCGTCGAGGTGATCAAGGTCGTGGGCGTCTGGGAACGGGACGCCCGCGGCAAGCAGCCGCCGATGCCGGTGAGCGTCTTCCACCTGTACTTCCTCTGCACCGTCTCCGGGGACCGCGTCGCGGCGAGCGAGCTCGAGACCCTGGACGTCGGCTGGTTCGGCCTGGACGAGTTGCCGGAGCTGTCGCAGCGGCGCATCAACCGCTGGGAGCTGGAACGGATGATGGCCCACCACCTGGACCCGTCCCTGCCCACCGAGTGGGACTGACCCGTTAGGCTCCCTGCTTGTTGCCAGTGACTTGCAACAAGCGAGGAGTGAGCGTGTCCGTCCTGTCCGAGCCGTCCCGCGCCGCCGGCCGCTCCTGGAGCGGCCTCGACACCCGACGCCTGCTGCGTCTGCTGGCCGTCGTCGCGGGGTTGCACGTGCTCGGGTGGGGTGTCCTGGGTCTCCTCGTCGTACCCCACGAGTTCTCCGTGGGCGAGCAGGTCTTCGGCTGGGGGCTGGGACTGACGGCCTACGTGTTCGGGGTGCGGCACGCCTTCGACGCCGACCACATCGCCGTCATCGACGGAACCACGCGCAAGCTCACGGGGGACGGCCAGCGTCCGCTGTCGGTGGGTTTCTGGTTCTCCCTGGGCCACTCCAGCGTTGTGTTCGCGATGGCCGTCGTCGTGGCGACGGGCGCGAGGTTCGCCTCCGGCCTCGTCACCGAGGGCAGCGCGGCGCACGACGCCCTCGGGGTGTTCGGCACGAGCGCCGCGGGGGTCTTCCTCTGGGTCATCGGGCTGGTGAACCTCGCCGCGCTGGTCGGGATCCTGCGCACGGCCCGGATGCGCCGTCGCGGGGAACTCGACGACGCGGCCCTGCACCAGCGACTCGCCCTCGACGGTGCGGTGGCCCGGTTGCTGCGGGGTTTCACCGCGAGGATCCGCTCCCCCCGCCAGATCTACCCGGCCGGGTTGCTCATGGGTCTGGGTTTCGACACGGCGACGGAGGTCGCGCTGCTCGTGCTCGCCGGGACGGCGGCCGTGACCCTGCCCTGGTACGCGGTCCTCGTGCTCCCGGTCCTGTTCGCCGCGGGCATGAGCCTGTTCGACACCCTCGACGGCGCCTTCATGAACCTCGCCTACGACTGGGCCCTGGCGAACCCGTTGCGGCGCTTGACCTACAACGCCGTGGTGACGGGGGTCTCGGTGGTCGTCGCGCTGGCCATCGGCACCATCCAGCTGGTGTCGGTCCTGCACGACGAACTCGGTCTCGGCGGCGCCGCGACGTGGATCTCCGGCCTCGACACGGAGTACGTCGGGTACGCCGTCGCGGGGCTGTTCCTGCTCGTGTGGGCGGTCGCGCTGGTGTGGTGGCGCCGCTCAGGCCGGCGCCGCACCCTCACGCGCGAGGGCTGACAACCGCGACACCGCGCGCAGGTACTTCTTGCGGTACCCGCCGTTGATCAGCTCGTCGGTGAACACGGCGTCGAAGGGGACTCCGGACGCGACGACGGGGATGTCCCGGTCGTAGAGCCGGTCGGCGAGGACGACGAGGCGCAGACCCACCATCTGGTCGGTGACGGTGCTGACCCCGCGGAGGCAGACCGCCGTGGTCTGGCCGACCATCGCGCCGTAGCGGCTGGGGTGGACCTGGGCCAGGTGGTTCAGCACGGTCGTGAAGTCGTCGAACGTCGCGCCCGGACGGGCAGCGGCGGCGCGTTCGACCTCCTCGTCGGACAGCGGCGCGGGCGCGGGCTGCAAGCCGCGGTGGCGGTAGTCCTCGCCGTCGACGCGCTGCACGTCGAACTGCCCGGCCAGGGCCTGGATCTCGCGCTGGAAGTCCTGCGCGGCGAAGCGCCCCTCGCCCAGGGCCCCCGGCAGCGTGTTCGACGTCGCCGCCAGCTTCACCCCGCGGTCGACGAGTTCGCGCATCAACCGCGACATCAGGACGGTGTCACCCGGGTCGTCGAGCTCGAACTCGTCGATGCAGACCAGGGCGTTCGGCGCCAGCGCCTCGACGGCGGGCAGGAAGCCCAGTGCACCGACGAGGTTGGTGTACTCGACGAAGGTGCCGTAGGCGGCGGTGCGGCCACCCTCGGTGACGACCTGGTGGTACAGCGAGGAGAGCAGGTGGGTCTTGCCGACCCCGAAGCCACCGTCGAGGTACATCCCCGGCGCACCGCTCGGCGCGGCCTTGCGCTTGAAGAGGCCCGCCAGACCCTTCGCCGGCGCGCCGGCCGCGAGGACGCGCTCCCCGAACGCGCTCATCCCGGCGACGGCCTCGGCCTGGCTGGGGTGCTCGGGGGCGGGGACGTAGCTGGCGAAGCGGACGTCGGCGAAGCGCGGCGGCGGCACCAGCTCCGCGACCAGCTGCTGCGGGGGTACCCGCGGGTTGCGGTCTGCCAGGGAGTCCAGACGCATCTGAGAGCCGGTCACAGTGCTCCACAGTAGTGAGCGGTCGGTGGGGGCGTCGGTGGGGTCTGGCAGGATCGCGGCCAGCGGGAACGACCACGGCTGGGAACGACGGACCGCGCCGGGACGTTGCTGCAAGGACGACGACCGCTGGAGGAACCACCGTGACCACGCTGCCCCTGGACACCGACGAGAAGCTCGCCGCCTACGCCCACCCCGAGAAGCTCGTGACGACGGATTGGCTGGCGCAGCACCTCGGTGAACCGGGCCTCGTCGTCGTCGAGAGCGACGAGGACGTCCTGCTCTGGGACACCGGGCACGTGCCCGGATCGGTGAAGGTCGACTGGCACACCGAGCTCAACGACTCCGTGACCCGCGACTACGTCGACGGCGCCGGCTTCGCCGCGCTGATGTCGGCCAAGGGCGTCCGCCGTGAGGACACCGTCGTGATCTACGGCGACAAGAACAACTGGTGGGCCGCGTACGCGCTGTGGGTCTTCACCCTCTTCGGCCACCCCGACGTCCGCCTGCTCGACGGCGGCCGCGCGAAGTGGGTCGCCGAGGGCCGGGAGATGACGACCGAGGCCCCCGCGCGTCCCGCAGCGGACTACCCCGTCGTCGAACGCGAGGACACCTCGATCCGCGCCTTCAAGGAGGACGTGCTCGCGCACATCCGCACCGGTAGCGGCGGCAAGCTGGTCGACGTGCGGTCCCCGCAGGAGTACACGGGCGAACGCACGCACATGCCGGACTACCCCGAGGAGGGCACCGTCCGCGGCGGCCACATCCCCGGCGCCGACAGCGTCCCGTGGGCTCGCGCCGCCGCCGAGGACGGCACCTTCCGCTCCCGCGAGGAACTCGCCGCGATCTACCAGGACGAGAAGGGCCTCTCCCCCCAGGACGACGTGATCGCCTACTGCCGCATCGGGGAACGCTCCAGCCACACCTGGTTCGTGCTCTCCCAGCTGCTCGGTTTCGGTCAGGTCCGCAACTACGACGGGTCCTGGACGGAGTGGGGCAACGCCGTCCGCGTCCCGATCGCCAAGGGGTCCGACAAGGGTTCGGTCCAGTGACCGCCGACGCGTCGGGCGACGACCGCAGCGATGACCTCAGCGACGACCCGACCGCGGGGTTGCCGGCCCCGATGGCCGAGATCGTCGAGGACTTCCAGGCGCTGCCCGATCGCGAGCGGCTGCAACTGCTGCTCGAGTTCAGCCAGGGCCTGAAGCCGCTGCCCCCGCAGTTCGAGGGGCACCTCGAGAAGATGGAGCGGGTGGACGAGTGCCAGTCACCCGTCTTCATCACCGTCGAGGTCGACGACGCCGACGCCGTGCACCTGCACGTCTCGGCGCCACCCGAGGCGCCGACCACGCGCGGTTTCGCGGGGGTGCTGCAGGAAGGTCTGGACGGCCTGCCCGCGGCGGTGGTGCTCGACCTGCCGGGTGACGTGTGTTCCCGGCTGGGGCTCGACCGAGCCGTCAGCCCGCTGCGGATGCGGGGGATGACGGGGATGCTGGCGCGGGTGAAGCGCCAGGTGCGCGTCGCCACCGTCGCCTGAGGAGAGGGACGAGGACGTGACGTACACCCAGGAGTCGAGCCACGAGCTGCTGGCGGAGGACAACCGTGCCCTACCGGTGACGCGGATCTCCGAAGCACGACTGCCCACGACCTTCGGCACCTTCCGCGCCGTCGCCTACCGCCAGGCCGACGGGATCGAGCACCTCGCGCTCGTCGCCGGCGACATCGGCGACGGGCACGACGTCCTGGTTCGGATGCACTCGGAGTGCCTGACGGGCGACGTGCTCGGCTCACTGCGCTGCGACTGCGGTCCGCAGCTGCACGCCGCACTGGAGGCCGTCACCGCGGAGGGTCGGGGGGTCGTGCTCTACCTGCGTGGTCAGGAGGGGCGCGGCATCGGGCTCGCCGAGAAGATCGCGGCCTACGCGTTGCAGGAGCAGGGTCGCGACACGGTCGAGGCCAACCTCGACCTCGGTCTGCCCGTCGACTCCCGCGACTACGCCGGGGCCGTCGCGGTCCTGCGCGACCTCGGCGTCCACGACGTGGAGCTGATGACCCACAACCCGGTGAAGGTCGCGGCGCTGGAGACCCACGGTGTCCCCGTGCTGCGCCGTCGGGACCTGCCCGTCGCCCAGACCCTCGACAACGTCCGGTACCTGCGGACCAAGCGCGACCGGATGGGCCACCGCCTCCCCGGTGTGAGCTGACCCGGTGAGCATCGACGCACCAGTCCGCCTCGGCGACTGGGACACCCTGCTGCGCCTGGCGCGCGAGGACGACCCGGTCCTCGTCGGGGCGGGACTGCAGGAACGCTCCGGCGGCGACCTCGTCGACCGCTACGCACCGCTGCTGCTCGCGGGGCGCACCGGCGTCGTCGCCCAGCTCGGACAGAGCCTTGACGGCTGCATCGCGACCGCCTCGGGCGACTCGCACTTCGTCACCGGCGAGGCCGACCGCGAACACCTGCACCGGTTGCGCGCACTGGTCGACGCCGTCGTCGTCGGGCCCGGCACCGTCCACACCGACGACCCGCAGCTGACCGTGCGGGCCGTCGAGGGGCCGAACCCGGTGCGGGTCGTCCTCGACCCGCGCGGAACGCTGCTCGACCGCGGGGTCCTGCGGGACCCCACCACGGTCCACCTGGTCGGCGAGCCGGCCCGTTCGCCCCGGACCGTCCTGAAGACCCTGCGGGAGCAGGGGTTGCGCCGGATCCTCGTCGAGGGCGGCGGAGCCACGGTCAGCGACTGGGTCGCGGCCGGGCTGGTCGACCGGCTCTACCTCACGGTCGCCCCGCTCGTCGTCGGCCGCGGCGGCCGGCGGGGGATCTCGTTGCCCGACGTCGAACCCCTCACCGACTGCCTGCGCCCACCCGCCCGTCGCCACCTCCTCGGTGACGACGTCTGCTTCGAACTCGACCTCCGCGCCTGAGCGGTGGTCGGGCAAGGACCGCGGCGCCGGGCATCAGTCGGTGACGGTGAGGACGACCCCCACCCGTTCGCCCTGCATGCGTCCGCGGCGCTGCATGAACCCTTCGACCCGGGTGAACAGCTGGAACTGGAGGCCGTACTTGGCCGCGAGGACCCTCTCCACCTCGGGCAGTTCCTCCGGCCCGAGCAGCTCCGCCGTGCCGCGCACCGGACGACCGTAGGGTTTCCCGCGGTTGCTGCAGGGAGCGAGGAGCACCTGAGGTTCCCGGCGCAGGCGCTTGACCTTCCCCGTGGTGTCCTGGGTGACCAGGACGAGGCGACCGTCGCCGTACGGCGCCGCCCACACCGGCGTCGGCACGAGGCGCCCGTCACGACGGGACGTGGTGAGGAGCACGTAGGAGGACTTCCCCAGCAGTTCCGTCGCTCGCTGGACGTCGGTCACGGTGGACCACTACCTCTCTCGGCCTCCTGGTGGAGCACACCGTCGAGGTCCCGCAACCGGTCCAGGCCCCCCAGTGCCCGGGACATGCGCCGGTTGCCTCCCAGTTCCTCCCGGTGGCCGGCCAGGAAGTTCCAGTACCCCGCGGTGAACGGGCAGGCGTCCTCGCCCACCCGGACCTTGGGATCGTAGCGACAACCCCCGCAGAAGTCGCTCATCCGGTCGATGTACGCGCCGCCCGAGGCGTACGGCTTGGTGGCGAGGACACCGTGGTCGGCGTGCTGGGACATCCCGACGACGTTCGTCGTCATGACCCAGTCGTAGCCGTCGACGAAGTTCCGCCAGAACCAGTCGGCGAGTTCCGCCGGCCGGTAGCCGCGCTGCAGACCCCAGTTGCCCAGCACCATGAGCCGCGGGATGTGGTGGGCCCAGCCCTCGTCGCGGACGCCGGCCAGGACGTGGTGCAGGCAGTTCGCCTCCACCGCGTCGGCGTCGAGGTCGGCGAACCAGTCCGGAAGCGGTGACGTCGCCCCCATCGCGTTGCGGCCCTTGTAGTCCTCCCCCAGGTGCCAGTACAGGTGCCAGGTGTAGGAGCGCCAGCCCACGACCTGACGCACGAAACCCTCCACCGAGGCCAGCCGGACCTGGTGCTCCCGGCCGTGCTCCTCCGCCCGGCGGGCCACCTCGACCGGGTCGAGGAGGCCGAGGTTCAACGGGACGGAGAGCATCGAGTGCGCCATCCACGGGTCGGCCGCGAGCATGGCGTCCTCGTAGACGCCGAACTGCTCCAACCGCTCGGACAGGAACCGGCGGAGCGCGCTCAGCGCCTCCCGGCGGGTCACCGCGAACCGGCGCGGCCCGTCGTTGCCGCTGAACTCGACGCCGTCGTCGCGCACCATCCGGTCCAGGTCGGCGCGCACCTCGTCGTCGATCGCGTCCTCCGTGGGCCACCAGGGTTCGCGGACGTCGAGCGTCGCCTGCTTCGGCGGCGCCTCGCGGTTGTCGTGGTCGTAGTTCCACGAACCGCCGACCGGTTCGGCGCCGTCCATCAACAACCCGTGCTGGCGACGGACGTCGCGGTAGAAGTCCTCCATGAGGAGCCGCTTCCCGCCCCGCCGGTCGGCCCACCCGGCGAACTGCCGCTCGGAGACCACGAAACCCCGGGAGGCGAGCACCTCGAGGTCGGGCACCCGCCGGACGAAGCGGCGGGAACGGTAGGACGTGGGGTCGCAGACGCTCACCGGCTCCCCCGACGCCGCGAGTCCGTCGCGGTAGGTGCCCGACCGGACGAACACCGCCTGGTCGCCGAGTTCCGCGGCGCGGTGCCGCAACGCGGAGAGGATCAGGTGCGCCTTGCGCCGGTGGTAGCGGGCACGCCGGAACACCTCGGTGGACTCGACGAGCAGCACCGGTTGCCCCGGAGCGTCGAGGAAGTGCGGGCCGAGCTGATCGGCGAACAACCACCGCCGGGTGTCCGGCGAGCGGTCGGGCAGTTCCTGCGCGGCGACGTCCACGCGTCCACTCTGGGAGAGCGACGCCCGCTCGGCACGCCGAAGCGGGGCGGGACCCGTCAGTTCCCCGGGAGGTGCGTCTCCCGGGTGACGCCCTCGGCGTCGCGGGCCGCCCCCGCGGCCTCCTCACGGGCCCGCTTCAACGCCTGCGCGGGGTCCTCGAGGACGACCTCGTCGAAACCCGTCGTCGGCTCCGGGGCGGCGGGACGGGCCGCTCGGGACCCGTCGGAACCCGAGGAGTCACCGCCGTGGGCGGTGAACATGTTCCCGAAACCCTTGAGGGCGTCGTTCAGCTCGCTCGGCACGATCCACAGCTTGTTCGAGCTGCCGTCGGCGATCTTCGGGAGCATCTGCAGGTACTGGTAGGCCAACAGCTTCGGATCCGGGTCGCCGCGGTGGATGGCGTCGAACACCTGGGTGATCGCCTTCGCCTGCCCCTGCGACTCGAGGATCGCGGCCTGGGCGGAACCCTCGGCCCGCAGGATCGAGGACTGCTTCTCACCCTCGGCCGTCAGGATCTGCGACTGCTTGAAACCCTCGGCCGTGAGGATCGCGGCGCGCTTGTCCCGTTCGGCGCGCATCTGCTTCTCCATCGAGTCCTGCACGCTGGCGGGCGGGTCGATCGCCTTGAGCTCCACGCGGTTCACGCGGATCCCCCACCGGCCCGTCGCCTCGTCGAGGACCCCGCGCAGCTGACCGTTGATCTGGTCGCGACTCGTCAGGGTCTGCTCGAGGTCGAGGGACCCGATGACGTTGCGCAGCGTGGTGACGGTGAGCTGCTCGATGCCCTGGATGTAGTTCGCGATCTCGTACGTCGCGGACTTCGGGTCGGTCGGCTGGTAGTAGATGACGGTGTCGATGCTCACGACGAGGTTGTCGGAGGTGATGACCGGCTGCGGCGGGAACGAGACGACCTGCTCGCGCAGGTCGACGTTGGCCCGCACCTTGTCGATGAAGGGGACCAGGATGTTCAGCCCCGCCTCCAGCGTCCGCGAGTACCGGCCGAGCCGTTCCACGATGACGGCCGTGGCCTGCGGGACGATCCGGATCGTGCGGGCGATCACCGTCACCACGAACACGACGACGAGCACGAGCACGACAAGGGTGACGACGTTGTCCATCAGTTCTCCTCGGTGGTACTGAGTGGTGCGAGCGGCCCCACGACCGCGGTGGCCCCGTCGATCGCGGTGACGACGACGTCGTCACCCGCGGCGAACGTCGGACCGGTCGAGCGCGCCGACCACGTCTCCCCGACGAGTTTCACCAGGCCCCCGCGGAGGGTGACCGGTTCGAGGACGATCGCCGAGCGCCCGACGAGGGCGGCCGAGTTGGTGGTACCCGTCGGCGGCATCCGCAGGCGCCGCAGCAGGACGGGCCGGATCGTCGCCAGCAGCAACCCGGCCACGACGGCCGCGATGAGGACCTGCGGGACGAACGACAGCCCCACCGCGTCGGCGATCGCCCCCGCCACCGCCCCGCCCGCGAGCATCGCGAAGACGAGGTCGATGGCGGTGATCTCGAGGATCCCCAGGACCAGGGCCGCCGCGACCCACAGCAACCAGCTGCGGTCCAGCAACGCGTCCAGGAACTCCATCGTGATCACCCCCTCGCCGGGGACCCTACCAACCCGGGGTGGGGCTGGGCCGGGACCCGGGCGGGTTCTCGTCCGGGGCGTCAGGGAGTGCTGTCCTCGGACACTCCGTTCGCGCGAGCAGGTGCACCCACTCACGTCGACTGCACCAGCGCTCACTTCGGACGTCCGAGGACAGCACTCCCTGGCGACCCTTCAACCTCACCTGGGTGCGACTCCTGCACGACCCGCACGGGTGCGGTCCAGCACGAGGAGGGCTGCCCCGACTCCGACGCCCAGCACCGTGCCGGCGGTGTTCATGGCCCAGTCGCTGGTGGTGCAGGAGCGGCCGAGGACGACGGCGAGCGCCTGGGTGCCCTCGATCGCCGCGGACAGCACGATCCCACCGAGACCGACGATGACCGGGCGCCGGAACCGCACCACGGCGAACACCGTCACCGGCACGAACAGGGCGACGTTGGCCAGCAGTTCGCTGCTCCCCCACGACGGGAAGTCGACCCCCACCTCGCACGTGACCTCGTGCACCCGCCCCCGGTCGTCGGGCGCCAGGGTGACCGCCAGGACCCCCAGCAACGTGAGGCCGACCAGCCAACCCAGCACGCGTGGGCTCTTCCGGCCCACCCAGCCCAGCGCGCCGGACCCCACCACGACGACCAGCACCCCGAGCGGCACCAGCGCGGAGTGCTCGACCAGCAACGTCGGCAACCAGCCCACACCGCTCCCCTACCTCTGGTCGAGCCGCTCCTGATGCACGGAGGGCGGTCCGGGCGGGACAGGTGCGCCGGATGTCCGAAGTGAGCGCCGGTGCACCCAGACCAACGAGGTGCACCCGCTCGCGCGAACGGAGTATCCGGCGCACCTGTCCCGCGCGGTCCGCCCGCCCCGACCCCGCGGGCTTGAGACCTCAGTACTCAGACAGCGGCGGGCAGGAGCAGACGAGGTTCCGGTCGCCGGCGGCTCCGTCGATGCGGCGGACGGGGGGCCAGTACTTCGAGCGGGGGTTCATCCCGTTGGGGTACACCGCTTCCTCGCGGGAGTAGGGGTGGTTCCACTCCCCGACGAGGGACACCGCGGTGTGCGGGGCGTGGCGCAGCGGCGATTCCTCGACGGCCCAGCGCCCGTCGGCGATGTCCTGGACCTCGGCGGCGATGGCGAGCATCGCGTCGCAGAACCGGTCGAGTTCGGCGAGGTCCTCGCTCTCGGTGGGTTCCACCATGAGGGTCCCGACGACGGGGAACGACATCGTCGGGGCGTGGAACCCGTGGTCGATGAGGCGCTTGGCGACGTCGTCGACGGTCACACCGGTGGCCTTGGTCATCGGGCGCAGGTCGAGGATGCACTCGTGGGCGACGAGCCCGCCGGGACCGCGGTAGAGGACGGGGAAGGCCTCCTGCAGCCGGGTGGCGACGTAGTTGGCGGAGAGCACGGCCTGGACGGTCGCGGCGCGCAGCCCGTCGGGGCCCATGAGGCGCAGGTAGGCCCACGGGATGGGCAGGATCCCGGCGGAACCGTACGGGGCGGCGGAGACCATCCCGACCCCGTCGCCGTCGGGGGCGGTGGAGGGCAGGAACGGGGCGAGGTGGGAGCGGACCGCGACGGGTCCGACGCCGGGGCCGCCGCCGCCGTGGGGGATGCAGAACGTCTTGTGCAGGTTCAGGTGGGAGACGTCGGCCCCGAACTTGCCGGGCCGGGCGAGGCCGACGAGGGCGTTGAGGTTCGCGCCGTCGACGTAGACCTGGCCGCCGGCGTCGTGGACGAGCCCGCAGACCTCGCGGATGGACTCCTCGTAGACGCCGTGGGTCGAGGGGTAGGTGACCATCAGCGCGGCGAGGTCGTCGGCGTGCTCGGCGACCTTGGCGCGCAGGTCGTCGAGGTCGACGTTGCCCGCGTCGTCGCAGCGGACGACGACGACCTTCAGCCCGGCCATCACGGCACTGGCGGCGTTGGTGCCGTGGGCGGAGGAGGGGATGAGGCAGATCGTGCGCTCACCGTGGCCCTGGGCGAGGTGGTAGGCGCGGATCGCCAGCAGTCCGGCGAACTCGCCCTGGGACCCGGCGTTGGGCTGCAACGAGACGGCGTCGTAGCCGGTGACCTCGGCGAGCCAGCCTTCGAGGTCGGCGGCGAGTTCGGCGGTGCCGGCGAGCTGGTCGGCCGGGGCGTAGGGGTGCAGGTCGGCGAACTCGGGCCAGGAGATCGGCTCGAGTTCGGTGGTCGCGTTGAGCTTCATGGTGCAGGAGCCCAGCGGGATCGCGCCGCGGTCGAGGGCGTAGTCGGCGTCGGAGAGGGTGCGCAGGTAGCGCAGCATCGCCGTCTCGGAGCGGTGCCGCTCGAAGACGGGGTGGGTCAGGAACTCGCTGGTGCGACGCAGCGCGGTGGGCAGCGCCGCCTCGGCGGTCGCCTCCGTCGGGGCCAGGCCGAAACCGGTCAGCGCCGCGGCGACGTGCGCCTCGGAGGTGGTCTCGTCGACGGTCAGGCCGACGTGGTCGGCGTCGACGAGGCGCAGGTTCACCCCCGCCTCGAGCGCGGCGCTGACCACGGCCTGCGCGCGGCCGGGCACGCGGGCCAGGACGGTGTCGAAGAACGCCTCGTGCACGACCTCGACCCCGCCGGCGCGCAGGGCGTCGGCGAGCGCGGCGGCGCGGCGCGCGACCTGGGAGGCGATGGCGCGCAGACCCTCCGGGCCGTGCCAGACGGCGTAGCAGCCGGCCATCACGGCCAGCAGGACCTGGGCGGTGCAGATGTTGGAGGTCGCCTTGTCGCGGCGGATGTGCTGTTCGCGGGTCTGCAGGGCGAGGCGGTACGCGCGGTTGCCGTCGGCGTCGACGGAGACGCCGACGAGGCGCCCGGGGAGGGAGCGTTCGAGGCCCTTGCGGACGGCCATGTAGGCGGCGTGCGGGCCACCGGCACCCATCGGGACGCCGAAGCGCTGGCTGGAACCGACGGCGACGTCGACGCCGAACTCCCCCGGCGCGACGAGCAGCGTCAGCGCCAGCAGGTCGGCCGCGGTGATCGCGATCGCACCGCGGGCGTGGGCATCGGCGACGACGGCGGCGAGGTCGCGGACCCGGCCGGAGGTCCCCGGGTACTGCAGGAGCACCCCGAACACCCCGCGCTCGCCCACCACGGCCAGCGGGTCCGCGGCGTCGAGGTCGACGCTCACGAGGTCGACGCCCAGCGGCACGGCGCGGGTGCGCAGCACGGCGAGGGTCTGCGGGAGGACGTCGGCGTCGACGGCGAACACGGCCCCGGCGGGGGCCTTGGAGGTCCGTCGGGCCAGGGTCATGGCCTCGGCCGCGGCGGTCGCCTCGTCGAGCAGGGAGGCGTTGGCGACGTCGAGGGCGGTGAGGTCGGTGACGGCGGTCTGGAAGTTCAGCAGCGCCTCGAGGCGGCCCTGGGAGATCTCGGGCTGGTACGGCGTGTACGCCGTGTACCAGGACGGGTCCTCGAGGACGTTGCGACGCACGACGGCCGGGGTGCGGGTGCCGAAGTAGCCGAGGCCGATCATCGAGGGGACGACCCGGTTGCGTCCGGCGAGCGCGCGCAGGGCCGCGGTGACGGCGGTCTCGTCGAGGGCCTCGGGCAGGTCGAGGACGCCGTCGCGGATCCCGGCGGGGACGGCGCGGTCGACGAGTTCCTCGGTGGAGGAGAGGCCGACGACCTCGAGCATCCGGGCGACGTCGGCGGCGTCGGGGCCGATGTGGCGGGCGCTGAACGGCAGGGCGGCGGGTTCCGGGGAGAACTCGGGCAGGTCGCTGCGGACGGGCGTGGGTGAGGTCATGGGACGCTCCGGAGGTCGCTGAGGGCAGGTACCTCCCCGTCTGTCACCCACCCGCGCGGGCGCGGACGTGCTTCAGAGCGGCCTGATCTCGCGTGGTCCTTCCGCCTGAGAGGTTCCGGGGATGTTGCCCCTTCGGCGCCGCGGTCGGACTCTTCCCCGACCAGGGTCTCTCCCACACGAGCTGAACGGCCTGCCGCCATCCTACGGGACGGGATCCCGGATCCCGGGAAGATAGGTTGACCGTCGTGATCACCCTCGCCGTCTGCAGTGCCAAGGGTGGGGTCGGCAAGACGTCCGTCGTCCTCGGGCTGGCCTCGGCCGCCCTCCACCGCGGGACCAGCACCCTCGTCGTCGACCTCGACCCGCAGGCGGACGCCACGTCCGGCCTCGACGTCAGCGCCCACCGCGACCACGACGTCGCCGCCGTGCTGCGGACCCCGAGACGTCGTGTCGCCGAGGACGCCGTCGCGCCCAGCGGGTGGGTCGACGACCACCCGGGACTGCTCGACGTCCTCACCGGTTCCGCGGCCTCCGCGGGTCTGGACACCCCCGGGGCCGACGAGGAGACGCTGAAGTCGCTGCGCCGGGCCCTGGGCAAGCTCGACGACCACGACCTCGCCCTGCTGGACACCCCGCCCTCGCTCAACGGGCTGACGCGTTCGGCGTGGCGCGCGGCGGACGCCGTGCTCGTGGTCTCCGACGCCAGCCGCTTCTCCGTGGCGGCGGTCGACCGCACGATCCGGGAGGTCCGTGCCCTGCGCAGCTCCCCGGAGGTCGTCGGGGTCCTGGTCAACCGCTACACCCAGCGCTCGGGGGAACAGCGCTTCCGCTACGAGGAACTGCAGGCCATGTTCGGCGACCTGGTGCTGGAACCGCTGCCGGACCGGGTGGCCGTGCCGCAGTCGCAGGGAGCGGGGGTTCCGCTGCACTCGTTGCGGGCCAAGGCGGCGAAGACCGTCGCGGAGCAGTTCGACGTGGTGCTGGACCGGATCCTCCGCACGACGTAGGGAACCGGGCGGGGTCGTACCGCGTCCGAGGTGCGGGAACGCCGACGAACGCCTAGTTTCTAGCAAGTCGGTCTACCCGGGTTCGTCCCCGCTGGTGCCGCCCGTTCTTCCCCGCGCTCTTCGCGGGCCCTAGGAGGTTCCGTGACGCCCAACACACCCCTCGACCGTCTCCGCGTGGTCCGCGCCGTCCGCGGAGCGGCGGTTGCGACCGCAGCGCCGCACGTGCCCGCTCCGGACCCGGAGGCCGACCGGATCACCGGCATCGTCACGCGGTTGCGCGCCCAGTGGACGCGTTGCGGGGCGGACATCGCCAGCCACCTGCGCCCCGGGGTCGGCGAGGCGCACCTCGACGCGGTGGAACGCCAGATGGGCCTGCTGATCCCTCGCGGTGCCCGGGCCTGGTGGCGCGCGGTCGACGGTGTCGATCCCGTCCGCACCACCTTCCGCACGAGCGCTCCGACGGTGGGGCCCGGTGGCTGGGTTCCTCTGACCCTGGAAGAGGCCGTGCGTCGCGCGAGCGGCCAGGGTCCCGGCCTCACCGCCCCGCCGGCCCTGCTGCCCCTCTTCGCCCGCGACGAGGAACTCATCGCCGTGCGCCTGGGCTCCAGCCGCTCCGTCGTCGAGCAGATCGTGCTGGCCGAGGACGGCGAGGGCTACCAGCACTCCTGGCGCGTCGGTCTCGACGAGCTGCTGAGCACCTGGGCCGACTCCCTGCTCGCCGCGGTGCACTGGCTGCCCGACGCCCACGACTGGGTGACCGACCCCTTCGCCCTGCAGGCCCTCCCCCGCGCCGAGCTCCTCGACTAGTCCCCACCCCACGCACGACGAAGGCCGCGACCTCGCTGGGAAACCCAGCGGGATCGCGGCCTTCGTCGTGCGTGGGGTGGGGCTAACCGGCTTCGCGGGCGGCGCGACGCTTGGACAGCTCGTCGGCCAGCACCATGGCGCTCTGACCGGGCTCGCGATCGGCGGGACGTTCGCTCGGCAGCGAGGCCAGCTCCCCCTCGACCTCGCGCCATACGCGGCCCACGGCGATGCCGAAGACGCCTTGACCGCCTTGGACGAGATCTATCACTTCATCGGCCGAGGTGCACTCGTAGACGCTGGCGCCGTCGGACATGAGGGTGATCTGGGCGAGGTCGTCGACGCCACGCTCACGCAGGTGGGTGACCGCCGAACGGATCTGGTGCAGCGAGACGCCGGTGTCCAGCAGTCGCTTGACGACCTTCAGGACCAGGATGTCGCGGAACCCGTAGAGACGCTGCGAGCCGGAGCCGGAGGCACCGCGCACACCCGGTTCGACCAGGCCGGTGCGGGCCCAGTAGTCGAGCTGGCGGTAGGTGATGCCGGCGGCCTTGCAGGCCGTCTGACCGCGGTAGCCGACCTCTTCGTCCAGGTCGGGGAGGTCCTCGGCGAACAGCAGACCCTGCGCACGAACTGGTGGGGTCGACTTCCGCGACGACCCTGCGACTGCATCGCCACTGCTCACGCCGGCCTCCTCGTCATCGCCACCCGTCGAAGACCGACCGGAAGCGTTCTGCATACTGACCGTAGAAGAGCACCCCCGGAGCGTCAACGAGGCGCGCGGCGCGCCGCAGACCGTGACCTTTCCGTGACCCGGGAGAACCCGGGTTCAGGCCTCGCCCGAATCGGCTTCGAAGTCCTCGGGCGAGATGTGGTCGAGGAACTCGCGGAACTTCTCCACCTCGTCCTCGTCCTCGTCCGGCACCGGGACGCCCCCGGAGTCGAGCACCTGGTCGGCGCTCACGATGGGGCAGCCCACGCGCAGGGCGAGGGCGATCGCGTCGGACGTCCGCGAGCTGACCGTGAGGCCACCGTCGAAGACGAGTTCCGCGAAGTAGACGTTGTCCTTGACCGCCACGATCCGGACCTCTTCCAGACGTCGGCCGACGGCCTCGATGACGTCCTTGAGCAGGTCGTGGGTCAGCGGACGGGGCGGGACCACACCCTGCTGGGCGAAGGCGATGGCACTCGCCTCGGGGGCCCCGATCCAGATGGGCAGGTACCGGTCGCCGTCCCGTTCGCGCAGCAGCACGATCGGGTTGTTGGAAGGCATCTCGACTCTGACGCCGATGACATCGAGCGCGCGCACCCGATCACCGTACCCCGGCGTCGGCTCAGCGCGCGCCGCGGCCGAGCGCGCCGGCGACGAGCGCGGTGTGCAGTCGCAGGCAGGCCGCCGCGATCTCCCGCACGACCTGGTCGGCGCGGTCGACGGACTCCCCACCGCCTCGCTGCCCGAGGCGCTGCAGCGGCGCGGCGACCTGTTCCGCGAGGGCGATCTCACGGTCGGCGGCGGTGCGGAACATCCGCAGGTGCCGGGCCTCGATGCCGTGCGCCGCCAGCGAGGCCGCGGCGCGCAGCACCTCCAGGGCCTCACCGTCGTACCACGGGCCCCCGGGAGCGGGCGAGAGCACGCCGAACCCCTCGAGCGCGTCGAGGAGCTCGGCGTCGACGCCGGACTCGCGCAGGATCTCCAGCCGGGTCAGCCGGAGGTTGGCGGCGTGGCCGTCGAACCGGTCGGCCCCCGGGACGCTGCCCGCCGCGACGACCTCGGGGACGCGCGGTGCCGCCCCGGGCTGTTCCGGCGGCTCGAGGCCGCGGTCCATGGCCTCGAGGTTCTCCCGGATGACCTTCAGCGGCAGGTAGTGGTCGCGTTGGGCGGAGAGCACGTACCGCAACCGGTCGACGTCGTCGGAGGAGAACTTGCGGTACCCCGCGGGGGTCCGGCCCGGTTCGACGAGGCCCTGCTCCTCGAGGAAGCGGATCTTGGAGATGCTGACGTCGGAGAAGTCCGGCGTGAGGATCGCGAGGACCTCGCCGATCGTCATCCTGGGCAGACTCGGGTCCAGGGACCGCGCCCCGGCAGCGCTCACTGCTCCCCTCGCGGGCTGGGGTGGAAGTCCATCCGGTACTTGCCGATCTGCACCTCGTCGCCGGCGGCGAGGACCACGTCGTCGATGCGCTCGCGGTTGACGTAGGTGCCGTTGAGACTGCCGACGTCGCGCACCCGGAACCCCGGACCCGTCGCCGGGTCGGGCGCGCGGAGGAACTCCGCGTGCTTGCGCGAGACCGTCACGTCGTCGAGGAAGATGTCGCTGGTCTGGTGGCGGCCCGCGGAGGTCCGCTCGGCGTCCAGGAGGAACCGGGACCCCGCGTTGGGACCGCGCCGCACGACGAGCAGGGCCGATCCGGCCGGCAGGGCGTCGATGGCCTCCTGGTCGTCACTGGTGAGACCGCGTTCCGCGGACTCGTGGACCTCGGGGACGACCAGACCGGCGAAGGACATGGTGGAGTCCACCGGCCGCTCGGCCGCGCCACCCCGGGGGGTCGACGCAGGGGTCGTCCCGCCCTCCGAGGACGCACCTGCCCCGTCGGTCGACGATGCAGCCAACCCGTCGTCCGACGCAGCCAACCCGTCGTCCGACGACGTGCCCGACGCAGACATCGACACCACCTCTCACGCTGGCAGAACACGTGACTCCCGGGGGCAGGCAACTCCCTGCACGCGAGCGGTCACGCTTGGAACTTCCAGGATCACCCTAGCCGTGCCGACCCGGCAGGTCAGGTCGCCGGGTCGACACGGGTGGCGGAGCGCTCAGCCCGCGTGGGCGGTGTAGGCCTCCGCGTCGAGCAGGCCCTCGACCTGCGCCACGTCGCTCGGCGTGATGGTGAACATCCAGCCGTCGCCGTAGGGGTCGGTGTTCACCAGGTCGGGACGCGTCTCCAGCCCCGGGTTGTGCCCCGAGACGGTGCCGGACACGGGCGCGGTGATCTCGCTGACGCTCTTGGTCGACTCGACCTCACCGCAGGCGCCACCGGCGGCGACGGTCTCGCCCTCGGCGGGCAGCGAGACGTACACGACGTCCCCGAGGGCGTCCTGGGCGTGGTCGGTGATGCCGACCCGGACGGTGCCGTCCGCCTCGACGCGCACCCATTCGTGCTCGCTGGTGTAGCGGAGGTCGGCGGGGACGTTCGACATGCTGGAACTGACTCCTCTGGTGGGGACGGCCGGACGGGGACTCAGCCGGTGCTGGCGGAGGGTTCCGGTGACGCCGGGCGAGCGTACTGAGGCGCGGAGACGGCGTGCAAGGCGTCCACCTGCACCCCGTCGGCACCGGCGGCGTTGCGGACCTCGAGGTCCGCCCCGGCGGAGCGCAACGTCTCGCGCACCCCGCCCGGGATGTCGAGGGCGGTGGAGAGGGTGTCGGGGTCGCCGATCACGCTCACGACGTAGGGCGCGCGCTCGGTCGCCCCGTCGACCAGGACGGCTCCGGTGGTGTCGGTGAAGGCGGTCTCGGCCACCACGCGGGTGCTGCCGATCTGGATCGCCTCGGCGCCGGCGTCGCGCAGCTCCTGGACGAACTGGATGAGGTTGGTCGAGCGCACGGCGGTGTCGGGGTCGGTGATGGTGGCGACGATCCCGGGCCCGTGCGCGGGCAGCGTCCCGGCCAGCAGCCCGTACTCCTGGGCCCGCTGCTCGGCGGCCTGGGCGGCGGCCTGGGCGGAGTCGGACCCCTCGGTGAGCTGACGCCGGGTCGCCTGGAGGTTGTCGAGCTCCTCCTGCAGGCGGTCCCCCCGCTCGGTGGTGTCGTCCAGGATCCGGACCAGGTCGGTCTCGCGCAGGTCGCTCAGACCCGAGGTGCTCGTCTGACGCACCTGCACCACGAATCCGAAGCCGAGCGCGGCGCAGAGGATCCCGGCCAGGACCTGGGCGCGCGTGGCGCGGGGCCGGCCCGCGCGCCACAACCGTCGCCACGGCGAGCGGCGCGGGGCCGCGGGCTCGCTCACGCGTTCAGCAGGTGCCGGCGGATGGCGGCGGCGTTGGAGAAGATGCGCACCCCGAGCACGACGACGACCCCCGTGGACAGCTGCGAGCCGACGCCGAGCTGGTCGCCGAGGTAGACGATGAGGGCCGCGACGACGGCGTTGGACAGGAAGGAGACGACGAACACCTTGTCGTCGAAGATCCCGTCGAGCACCGCCCGCAGACCGCCGAACACCGCGTCGAGCGCGGCGACCACGGCGATCGGCAGGTAGGGCTGCAGGGACACCGGGACCTCGGGGTGCAGGAGCACACCCACGACGATCCCGACGACGAGTCCGACGGCTGCGATCACGTCGCGGAACGCTACCTCCCCCACCGCCTTCCCCGAGCCGCCGCGCGCCCGGTCCGGAGTCCCGGCGAGGTCACGGCACGGAGGGGTGGGCCAGGCGCAGGTCGAGGCGGGGGGCGGCGGGCAACGTCATCGGGTCGTCGCCGGAGCGGGTGTCGACGCCGGCGGAAATGCCGTAGTTGTCGCGCAGCACCTGCAGGTAGCGACCCGCGACGGACGTCGCCAGGCCGGTCTGCAGGGCCGTGGGGTCGCCGATGGCGGAGATCGTGTACGGCGGGGTCAACGGGCGGTAGTCGACGAGGACGGCCTCCCCCGCCGCGCGGATCGAGGACAGCGAACTCAGTCGCTGCCCGTTGATCGCGACGGCCTCGGCGCCGTTCTGCCACAACCCGTTGACGACGATCTGGACGTCGCGGTCCACGACCCGTCCCGAGGTCGTGGTGGAGCCGGAGTCGTCGCCGCGCGCGTCGTCGAGCACGACCTGCAGCCCCGGGCCGGTGACGGCGGTCGCGGCGGCGGCCACGGCGAGTCCGCCGGCCTGGGCGTCGGCGGAGGCGGCGGGTGCCCCGCCCAGCCGCGCGGCGAGCGCGGCGTTGTCGGTCTGGGCGCGGGCGACCTGCGCGGTGAGCCGGTCGGAACGCCCGGTGCTGTCGTCGATCCGCTGCAGGAGCGCCTGCCGGCCGCGGTCGGCCGCGGGTTCGGCCGCGGCGGCGCGCACCCCGGCGACGGCCAGCAGCCCACCGATCACCAGCAGCGCGAGCCAGGTCAGGCCTCGCCCCGAGCGACTGCGCTCCTCCCCCGTCTCCGCGCGACGTCGGGCGGCCGCGGCGTAGCCGGGGTCCAGGGGGCGGGTCATGACCTCGGTGAGCAGCGCCGTGCTGGCCGCGGGGTCGCGCGGCACCTGCGGCCGGGCGCTGCGGGGACTCACCGGCGTTGCGCGCGCCACAACCCGACGACCTGGGAGACGTAGAGGATCCCCGACCACCAGTACAACCCGGTGCCCCACAGCGCGAAGGCCCAGCCGAGCGCGCCGGCGTACGTCGACAGCGTCGGCGAGACCTCGCCGAGGAGGAGGAGCGGGAAGGCGTAGAGCAGGCAGAACGTGCCGGCCTTGCCGAGGAAGTGGACGGGCAGGGCGCTGTGACCGAGCTTCGCCAGGAACGGCAGGGTCACGATCATCGTGACGTCGCGGGCGACGAGCACGACGACCAGCCACCACGGGATCAGGCCGCGGTAGGCCAGTCCGAACAACGTGGTGAGGATGTAGAGCCGGTCGGCGAAGGGGTCCAGGACCTGCCCGAGGCGGGTGACCTGGTTCCAGCGTCGGGCCAGGTTGCCGTCGAGGTAGTCGCTGGCCCCGCTGACCGCGAGCACGAGCAGCGCCCAGCCGTCCTGGCCGTTCGTGATGAGGACACCGAAGACGGGGACCAGGAGCAGTCGCAGGAAGCTGAGCGCGTTGGGGACGGTGAGGACGCGCGTGCTGACGACCTGCTCGCTCGCCGTCGCCACCTCTGCCACCCCGTCCCGCGCTGTCGTCCCGTACGCGCACGCGCACCGGGAGAGCAGCCTACGTGGCCGGGCCCCTCCCCTCCGTCACGAGCCGGACGGGCACCCGCGTGAGCGAGGTCGCGCCCGTTCGGCCCCACGGTGACCCCGGGCCTGGCCCGGGTCGTTCGCCGGGCGTACTGTCGTCACGTTGTCCGACACATGTCGCACACAATGATCTGAGGAGATCGAGCATGGCCACCTACGACCTGAGCAACCGTTCCGCCATCGTCACCGGCGGGGGTTCCGGCATCGGCCGCGCCGTCGCGCTGGAACTGGCGAGGAACGGCGCCTCCGTCCTCGTCGCCGACCTCGTCGAGGCGTCGGCCGACGGGGTCGTCGCCGAGATCGCCGAGGCCGGCGGGACCGCCCGGGCCTTCGTCGGCAACGTCGCCGACTTCGACACCAACGTGGCGATGGTCGCCGCCGCCGGCGAACTCGCCCCCCTGAAGGTCGCCGTCAACAACGCCGGCATCGGCGGCGAGGCCGCGCCGGTCGCGGAGTACTCCCTCGACTCCTGGCACAAGGTGATGAACGTCAACCTCAACGCGGTGTTCTACGCCCTCAAGGCGCAGATCCCCGCCATGCTCGCCGCGGGCGGTGGCTCGATCGTCAACATGGCCTCCGTGCTCGGCAGCGTCGGCATCCAGGGCTCCAGCGCCTACGTCACCACCAAGCACGCCGTCATCGGCCTGACCAAGAACGCCGCGCTGGAGTACTCCGGACAGGGTGTCCGCGTCAACGCCGTCGGTCCGGGTTTCATCCAGACCCCGCTGATCGACGCGAACCTCTCCGCCGAGGCGAAGGCGGGACTCGCCGCCCAGCACGCCACGGGCCGCCTCGGCACCCCCGAGGAGGTCGCGGCCCTGACCGCCTTCCTGGCCAGCGACGCCGCGAGCTTCGTGACCGGTTCCTACCACCTCGTCGACGGTGGCTACGCCGCCCACTGACCCACCCACCCATCGACTTCTGGGGGACTTCCCACCCTTCCCGGGCCCGGGAAGGGTGGAAAGTCCCCCAGGAGTCGGTCAGGGGAGGTCGGCGAGGGCCTTCAGCACCCGTTCGTCGCTGACCGGGTGCGCCGTCGGGACACCCGGGGCGAACTTCTGCAGGCGCAGTTCCTCCAGCGTCCAGCGGATCCGCCCCAGGTCCGGCGGCACCGGGGACCCCGCACGTCGCACCCGCTTCAGGTACTCCTCGCGGACCCGGGCGAACTCCGCCATCCGCACCCGGTCGCGCTGGGGGTTCTCCGGCATCGTCGCCAGCCGGCGGTCGATCCCCTGCAGGTAGCGCAGCAGGTCCGGCAGCCGGTCCACCCCGGTGTCGGTGACGAAACCCTCGTGGACGAGTCCGGTGAACTGCTCCCGGACGTCGGCCAGCGAGGGTACGAGGACGAGGCTGCTGGTGCGGGAGATGTTCTTCTCCACCGCGGCCGCGGTGCGCAGGACGCGCAGGGTGCGCTCCACGGCGCTCACGGTCAGGTCCACGAAGCGCCCCGCCACCCGGGTTCGCAGCTCCTCGAAACTGGCTGCGGTGCGGACCGATCCGCCGTCCTCCTCGTCGAGCAGCTGCGCCGCGGCGGCCTGGGCGCAGTCGGCCACGACCGCGTTCGCGTCGGCGTGCGGAGCACGGGCCAGCAGGAGCTTGGCGTCGTTGCCGAGGGAGTTCTGCACGGTGCGCACCGGGGAGGGCAGGGCGAGCGTCAGCAACCGCAGGACCCCCTCGCGGTGGGCGACGGCGGCCTGCACGGAGTTCGGGAACGTCCGCAGCCCGACGGACTCCCCCTCGTCGACGAGCGCCGGGAACGAGGTCACGTCGCTGCCGCGCACGACGCTGGTGTGGGTCAGCGGGACCTCGTCGGGCAGGTCCGCCCACGACGTCGCCCCGGTGCGCTGGACGTCGTCCGCGGCGGCCGTGAGGGTCTCCACGACCTCGGTCTCCAACGAGGCGCGCAGGCGGGCGAAGTCCTTGCCCACCGCCATGGTCGACCCGTCCCCCGCCAGCACGCGGAACGTCGGGCGCAGGTACCCGGGCACCTTGGTCCAGTCCACGTCCTCGGCGTAGATCTCGGTGCCGTCGCCCAACCGCGGCATCTCGGCCTCGAAGGCGGGCCAGAACCGGTCGACGTGCGGGCGGACGTTCTCCAGGAAGCGGGCCGCCTTGTCGGGAGCCGGGGCGAGGTTCTTGCGCAGTTCCTTGGGCAGCGCCCGGATCATCGCCGTGATCAGGTCGTGCCGGAAGCCCGGGACCTGCCACAGCAGGTCCCGGTCGTCGAAGCGGTTGACGACCTCGACGGGGACGTCGACGGTCAACCCGTCGGCGGCCGAACCGGGGTCGAAGACGTAGTCGAGGGCGAGTTCAAGGTCGCCCTGGCGCCACACGCGCGGGAACTGCTCCTCGCTGACGGTGTCCTCCACCCGCACCAGCATCGCCGGGTCGAAGGTCAGCAGGTCGGGGTCCGCCCGACGAGCCTCCTTCCACCACGCGTCGAAGTGCCGGCCGGACACGACGTCGGCCGGGATCCGCGCGTCGTAGAACTCGAACAAGACCTCGTCGTCGACGACGATGTCGCGCCGCCGCGCGCGGTGCTCCAGCTCCTCGGCCTCGTCGAGCAGTTCCCGGTTGCGCCGGAAGAACTCGTGACGCGTCTCGAAGTCGCCCTCCACCAGGGCGGCGCGGATGAAGAGGTCGCGCGAGAGTTCCGCGTCGATCCCGCCGTAGGCGACCTTGCGGCCCACCACGATGGGGACGCCGTAGAGCGTGACGCGTTCGGTCGCGACGACGGCCGCCCGGCTGCGCGACCACCGCGGTTCGGAGTAGACGCGGCGCACCACGTGCTCCGCCAGTGGTTCGATCCAGCGCGGGTCGATCGAGGCGACGACGCGGGCCCAGAGCCGCGACGTCTCGACGAGTTCCCCCGCGACGACCCAGTCCGGGCTGCGTCGGCCCAGCGAGGAACCGGGCGAGACCGCGAACTTCGCCCCGCGGGCACCGTTGTACTCGACCTGCTGGCGCGCGGGCCGGGAGTCGCGACGGCCCTTGCCGGCGCTCGAGGTGTCCTCGCGCACGTCCTTGGAGCCGATGTTGCCCAGCAACCCGGCCAGCAGTGAGCGGTGCACCGCGTCGGCGTCGTAGCCGGGATCGGGGAACAGCTGGTCGTCGTCGAGTTCGGCGGGTTCCCGCGTCTCGACGGAGAACTTCAGGTCCCGCGCCACGCGGCGCAGCTGGGAGTAGGTGTCCTGCCACTCCCGGATGCGCAGGAAGTGCAGCATCTCGGCCTTCACCCGGCGGCGGAACGCCGAGGACGACAGGTCGCGCTGCAGGTGCTGCAGGTAGGACCACAGGTTCAGGTACGTGAGGAAGTCGGACTGCTCGTGACGGAACCGGGCGTGCAGCTGCGCGGCCTGTTCGCGCTTCTCCAGGGGGCGTTCCCTCGGGTCCTGCACCGAGAGCGCCGCCACGACCACGAGGACGTCCTGCAGGCAGCCGTTGCGCTGGGCCTCCAGGACCATCCGGCCCAGCCGCGGGTCGATGGGCAGCTTGGCCAGGTCCCGGCCCGTGCGGGTCAGCCGCGGCCCGCGGTCACCCGCCCGCGCGGTCTCCAGCGCGCCCAGCTCGGACAGCAGGGCGAGGCCGTCGGTGATGGCCCGCGGTTCCGGGGGCTCGACGAAGGGGAACGCCCCGATGTCCCCGAGACCGAGGGACGTCATCTGCAGGATGACGGCCGCCAGGTTGGTCCGCAGGATCTCCGGGTCGGTGAACTCCGGACGCGACTCGAAGTCGTTCTGGGAGTAGAGCCGGATGCAGATGCCGTCCGCGACACGACCGCAACGGCCGGCGCGTTGGTTGGCCGAGGCCTGCGAGATCCGCTCGATCGGCAACCGCTGCACCTTGGTGCGGTGGCTGTAGCGGGAGATGCGCGCCGTCCCGGCGTCCACCACGTAGCGGATGCCGGGGACCGTGAGCGAGGTCTCGGCCACGTTGGTGGCCAGCACGATCCGGCGGTTGCCGTGGGGCCGGAACACCCGGTGCTGCTCCTCGGCCGAGAGCCGGGCGAAGAGCGGCAGGATCTCGGTCCCGCGGAACTCCCGTTCCTGCACCAGGTCGGACAGGGCGTCCGCGGTGTCGCGGATCTCCCGTTCGCCGGGCAGGAACACGAGGACGTCACCGGGTCCCTCGGCCGCCAGTTCACGGACGGCGTCGAGGATCCCCTCGGTCTGGTCGCGGTCGTCGCCCACGACCTCGTCGCGTTCGTCGAGGGAGTCCCCCTCGTCGTCCTCACCCGAGCCGCCGGCGAGCTCGTCCGCCAGTTCGCTCGCCAGCAGCGGCCGGTAGCGCACCTCGACGGGGTAGGTCCGCCCGGACACCTCGAGGATCGGGGCGCCACCGAAGTGCCGGGAGAACCGTTCCGGGTCGATGGTCGCGGAGGTGATGACGAGTTTCAGCTCGGGCCGGCGCGGCAGCAGCCGCGCCAGGTAGCCGAGCAGGAAGTCGATGGTGAGGCTGCGTTCGTGGGCCTCGTCGATGATGAGCGTGTCGTACTGCAGCAGTTCGGGATCGCGCTGGATCTCGGCGAGCAGGATGCCGTCGGTCATCACCTTGACGAGGCTGTCCTCGCCGACGGTGTCGGTGAAGCGGACGGCGTAGCCCACGCTGGCGCCCAGCTCGGTGCCGAGTTCCTCCGCCACGCGTTCGGCGACGGCCCGGGCCGCGATGCGTCGCGGTTGGGTGTGCCCGATGCGTCCGCGCACACCGCGGCCGATCTCGAGGCAGATCTTCGGCAGCTGGGTCGTCTTGCCCGACCCGGTCTCCCCCGCCACGACGATGACCTGGTGCTCGCGCAGCGCGTCCGCGATGCGGTCCTTCTCCTGACTGACGGGCAGCTGCTCCGGGTAGTGCAGGGCGGGAACGCTCGCCACCCGGGCTGCCACCCGGCGCTCGGCCGTCGCGGTCTGCTCCTCGAGGCCCGGGAGCTCCTGCTCGAGGTCCACGGGGCGCCGGGCGAGACCGGCGAGTCGACGACGGAGGCGGTCCTCGTCGCGCAGCGAGACCGCACGCAGCCGCTCGGCCAGCGCCGTGGCGCGGGGGTCGTCGGGCAGCGCCCCCGGCGCCGAGCCGGGACGGGAACGGACGGGGTTGCGGGACGCGGGTCGTGAACGCCGCTGGGAGGACCGGGACATGACCCCCCGAGTCTAGGTGGCCCACCCCGACCGCACCCGATCGGAGCAACCGTCACCCTCCGTCGAACATCCGGCGGAGCGAACGGGCGGTTCCGCTGGCGCGCGACTCCCGGATCGCGCGACGCTGCTCGTGGCCGTCACGGGGAGCGACGGTCACTTCACCTGGGGGAACACCATGATCACTTCCGCACGTCCTGCTGCCCGCTTCGCCGTCGGCGCAGCGGCCGCCCTCGCCCTCGGCACCGGTCTGGCCGCGGTGGGGGCCGCGACCAGCGCCGACGCCACCGAGCGCCGGACCCGGACCGCCCACGTGGCCCTGCGGGCGGGACAGGTCGAGAGCCACCTCGTCGTCTCCGGCACCGACCTCTCGGTCCGCAGCGCCCTCGGTCCCTCGAGCGACCGCAGCTACGTCGAGTCCACGATGAAGGGCGAGCTCACGCTGGGCTGCTTCACCGACGGCGCCGTGGTCGCCGGCACCACGGTCCGCGCCGGGTGGGTCCGCACGGGCTCCCTGGACGGCGCCCCCTGGAACAACAGCGGCTACCACGTCGACGCCGTCGCGGAACCGGCGGCGGCCACGGTCTCGGCCCCCGTCGTCTTCAAGAACGTCCTGCGCGACCGGGCGGGCGACCTGGCCGACCTCGACTGCGCCGCCGGCAGCACGCCGGGGTTCTACCGCTACCAGGTCACCCACCTGTCCTCCGCACGTCACGCGTTCGACGGCACGGTGACCGGGACCGACAAGTCCTGGCCGAACACCTCGTACTACTTCGCCGCACCGCTGGTCTGACCCGGGAGCGGGGAACTCCGGGAACCTCCGAGAAACCTCGGGAGAACTGCATCCGTTCTCCTCCCCGGGCCGGAAGAGGGGGTGACGGGCCGCACCGAGCGGCCCGCCGCCCCTCCTGGAGGAGAAACGATGCGCACTGCACGCAGCACCGCCGCCCTCGTCGCCGCCCCGCTCATCGCGCTGTCCGTCCCGGTGGCCGCGCTGGCCACCGCGGGCACGGCGTCGGCGGCCGCGACGAGCGACACCGCGACCGTCTCGATCCTGCACGCGGTTCCCGGCCTCACCGTCGACGTGTACGCCAACGGCAAGGAACTCGTCCCCGGTTTCACCCCTGGAACCCTGACCGACCCGCAGCAGTTGCCTTCCGGCAGCTACGACCTCGCGGTCTACCCCGCCGGCGCCGACCCGGCCGCGACGCAGCCCGCGATCTCGGCGAAGGGCGTCCAGGTCCCCGCCGGGGCGAACGTCACCGTGGTCGCCCACCTCGACGCCGCCGGAACGCCCGCGCTGACGCCGTTCGTCAACGCGCCCGCGGACCTCGCGGCCGGGGAGTCCGAACTCACCGTCCGCCACGTCGCGGCGGCCCCCGCGGTCGACGTCCGGGCCGGCGGCACACCGGTGCTCACCGGTCTCACCAACCCGAACGAGGCCAGCGTCACCGTGCCCGCGGGAACGGTGAGCGCGGACGTCGTCCTGGCGGGAACCGACCAGGTCGCCATCGGCCCGGCGGACCTGACCCTGCCCGAAGGGACGCAGACCATCGTCTACGCCTGGGGTTCCGCCGCGGACGCCAACCTGGCTCTCGCGACCCAGCAGGTGACCGGCGGGGCCGGCGCGCCGTCCGGGGTCCCCTCCGGTTCCGGTGGTCTCGCCGAGAACGGGTGGTCCGGCTGGGTGGTCGGCGCCGGTGCGCTGGCGCTGGTCGGTGCGGGTGCGGCGACCGTCGTCTCGCGGCGTGCGCACGCCACGCGCTGACGCACGGCTGGCCCGGGGCGCCGCGCTCGTCGCGGTCGTCCTGGCCGTCGCGGGGGTCTTCCTCGTCGCAGGGTGGTGGTCCTCCCGTCCGGCCGCGGGGTTCGGTGCGCCGTTGCCGGTCGTCCCCGCGGCGAGCCCCGTCCCGGTCCCGACGCCGGTCACGAGCCCGGTGACGACCGGGCCGGCCGCGGTGGGCCGCCGGGACGCCGCCCCCTCGGCTCCGGCCCCGACGCCCGTCCCGGTGCGCCTGGAGATCCCCGACCTCGGGGTGGACGCACCCGTGGTCCCCGTCGGGGTCGACGCCGACGGGGCGCTGGCCGTCCCCGAGGACCCGCAGCAGGTCGGCTGGTACCGCTGGGGATCCGTCCCCGGGGAGGCCGGGGCGACCGTGCTGGCCGGGCACGTCGACACCCACGCGGACGGGCCGGGGGCCCTCATCGACCTGGCGTCGCTGGAGGCCGGGACGACGGTCCGGATCACCAGTTCCGACGGCGGGGTCGCGGAGTTCCGGGTCGCCTCGCGCCACTCCTACCTCAAGGCCGACCTGCCCGCGGAGGAGGTGTTCGCCCGGACCGGCGACCCCCGTCTGGAGCTGATCACCTGCGGGGGCGACTTCGACCGCTCCACCCGGTCCTACGCCGAGAACGTCGTCGTGACCGCCCTCTGAGCCGGACCGGTGGACTGGCGCAGCCCGTCGGGGCCCCTACGGTGGTGCCCGTGAGCCCCCGGCCGAGCCCGTCGCCGGCGGCGGACTGGACCGACCCCGCGTCGTGGGACGACGCCGCGGTCGGCCGGGCCGTCGCTGCGGGAGACGAACGCGGGCTGCGCGAGGCGTTCGAGCGGTGGGCCCCGCTCGTCAACGGGCTCGCGCGGCGTCGTCTCGACGAGGCCGACGCGCAGGACGTCGTGCAGAACGTGTTCGTGTCGGCGTGGCGGTCGCGGGAACGCTTCGACCCCTCCGCGGCCTCGTTCCCGGCCTGGCTCGTGGGTATCGCCCGGCACCGCATCGCCGACGCGCTGGCGACCCGCTACCGTCCCGAGGTCGTCACCGACCCGGAGCTGCTGCGCGGCGGCGACAGCACCGTCGTGCTGGAGGCCGCACCGCAGGACGTGGCGACCGACCGCCTCGTCCTGCTCGCGGAGGTCGACGGCCTCGGGGAACCGCAGCGCACCGTCGTCCGGCTCGCGTTCTTCGAGGACCTCACCCAGGTCCAGATCGCCGAACGCACGGGCCTGCCGGTGGGTACCGTGAAGAGCCACCTCCGGCGGTCCCTGCGCCGGTTGCGATCGCGCCTGGAGGACGACAGTGCCGATCGATGAGACGCCCCCGACGGCGGCGGAACACCTCACCGAGGACGTCGTCGTGCTGCTCGCCCTGGGGGAGGAGGTCGCACCGGAGGTGCACGCCCACCTCGAGGCCTGCGCCACCTGTCGCACCGAGGTCGCCGAGATCAGCCGCGTGGTCGGCTCGGCCCGGTCGCAGGAGTCGGTGACCCCCGTCCCGGTCCCGGCCGGGACCTGGGAGGACGTCGCCCGCGAGCTCGGCATCGACCCCACCGGCTCCGGTGCCCCCACGGCGAGCGCACCGGTCGTCGTCCCCCTGCGCCGGGCGGACACCCCGCGTCCGCTCCGCCGGCCGCGGTGGGTGCCGGTGGCCGCGGCCGCCCTCGTCGGCCTGGGCGTCGGTGCGCTGGGGACGAGGGCGCTCTCCGGCCCGGCGGAACCCACGACCGCGGCGCCCGCGCAGGCCGTCGTGTCCACCGCCGCGCTGGAACCGCTGGCCGGGTCCGGCAGCGGCAGCGCCGACGTCACCGAGGCCGACGGGAGCCGACGTCTGGAACTGCGGATCTCCGGGGTGGCGGCGGTGCCCGACGGTTTCCTCGAGGCGTGGCTGCTCGACGCCGACGGGGGCCTGGTGCCGTTGGGCTTCCTCAGCCCGGACCCGGGCGCCGGGGCGGGCATGGCCATGTCGGTGACGCTGCCCGCCGACCTGGACCTCGGCCGTTTCGACGTCGTCGACGTCTCCCGGGAACCCCTCGACGGGAACCCCGGTCACTCCTCCGACAGCGTCCTGCGGGGGACGTTGACCGTCAGGGCGTGAGCAGCAGGTCCTCGATCTCGGCGAGGTCCACGAGCACCGCGCTGTGCTCGGCCAGCACCCGCAGGGCCGCGTCGTGGGTGGCCCGGTCGTGGGAGGCGGTGGCGTCGGCCACCACGAGGGTCCGGAAACCGTGGGTGAAGGCGGACCCGGCCGTCTCCAGGACGCAGCAGTCGCCGGTGAGCCCGGTGACCGCGACCCACCCGGTCCCCCACCCGTGCAACGTCTCCGCCAACCCGGTCCCGGCGAAACCGTCGTAGGTCCGCTTGTCGAGGACGAGTTCCCCGTCGAGGGGTTCCACGGCGTACCACTCGATGCCGTCGGTGCCCTCGACGCAGGGTTCCCACTCGGTCGGCCACGGGTCGTCCGGGGTCCGACCGCGGAACCAGTTCGACGCCGGCCACGGGTCGTCCGGCGGGACCCGCAGCCGCAGCCAGACGACGGCGGTTCCCCCGGTCCGGGCCAGGTCGATCGCGGCCCGGACCCCCAGCACCGCGGCGGCGACGTCGACGCGGGCGGTCTCGGACAGGTGGGCCAGGACCTCCGGGTCGGCGAAGGAGCGCTGCACGTCAACGACCAGCAGCGCCCCGGGGAGGTCGCGCAGGAGTTCCAGCCGCGGGTCGCTCACGCCCCTGCCCGCAACGCGGGCAGCACCTGCTCGCCGAACGCGGCCAGGTCCGGCAGGTAGTCGGGGAAGATGAGCATCATGCCGTCGAGGCCGGTCTCCCCCGCCACCTCCTGGATCTGGCGCACGACGGAGTCCGGACCACCCACGACGACGGCGGTCTGGAACGCCTCGTGCGCCTCGTCCCCGGCCGTCATGGACATCGCACGTTCCAGCGGCAGACCCCAGGACAGCTTCATGTTCGTGATGGCCTCGGCGTCGTACCCGCGCCCGTACTCGCGGAACCGCGCCTGCGCGGCCGCGTCGGTCTCGGCCAGCACGACGGTGAGCATGGCGTAGGTCTTGATCGAGCGACCCCGCAGCGCGGCCATCGCCTTGATGTCGCGGCTGGCCGCCCGCAACCCCGGCAGGTCCTCGGCGGTGAGGAAGGACCCGTCGCAGTGGGCCGCCTGGAACCGCATCCCGGCCGCCGAACGGCCGGCCGCGATGAGCGTCGGCCGCTGGGCGGGGTGGGGGCGGGACTGGCAGTCGTCGAGGGTGAAGAACTCCCCGCGGGCGGTGACGGAGTCCTCCGTCCACAACCGTTCGACGAGGTCGATCCACTCCTCGGTGTAGCGGTAGCGGTCGTCGTGGCTGAAGTCCGCGCGCCACTGCCCCATCTGGGAGAACTCGTGCTCGTAGGCGCCCACGACGACGTTCATGCCGCAGCGCCCGCCGGAGACCTGGTCGAGGGTGGCGAACATCTTCGCCACCAGCGCGGGGTGGAACAGGTTGGTGTGGACGGTCGCCCAGACCTTCACCCGGTGCGTGGCCTCGGCCAGCGCCGACATCATCGTCATCGACTCCAGGGTCTGGCCCCAGTGGTCGGTCCGACCGCCGTAACCTCGCCACTTCGCCATCGACATCACGAAGTCGAGGCCGATGCGTTCCGCCGCCAGCGCGGCCTCGCGGTTGTGCTCGTAGGTCGCCTGCGGGTGCGGCGCCGTGTCGGACATGATCCAGCCCCCGTTGCCGATGGGCAGGAAGATGCCGAACTCCGTCGGCGCCGTCGTGGGGGCGTTCACGGTGCGGGCCAGACGAGCTGACCGTCGGCGTAGAGCGGGGTCACGAGGTCGGGCACGACGAGGGTGCTCAGGTCCGGCACCGCGGGGATCTGACCCATCCGCACGAGGAAGTCCCCCTCGGTCCGGACGGCGGTGTCGTCGATCTGACCGAGCACCTGGCCCTGCGGCAACGAGTCGTCGACGAGCTTGGACTCCGTCTGCCACACCTGGACGTTGTGGTCGGTGTCGTAACCGGCCTGGGAGAGTTCCGCGGCGTCGGCGACGCACTCGCCGGCGTCGTCCTCGCAGTAGGCGTAGGCCTTGAGCTGGGCCCGCAGGAAGTCCTCGACGGCACTGCGGTGGTCCTTCAGGAACGCCGGGTTGACGATGGTCGTCGCGATGGATCCGGGAACCCCGTAGTCCTCGGGGTTCCAGAGCTTCACCTTCTCCCCCTTGGCCTCCAGGGTCAGCGGTTCGTTGGACTTGTACCCCGTGAGGGACTGCACCTGCCCGCGAACCAGCACCGTCGGGTCGTAGCCGACCTCGACCTGGGTGATCTTCGAGACGTCGACGCCCGCGGCGCGCAGCATGGCCTCGATGGTGACCGGCAACGCGCCCTTCTGCCCCAGCGTCGTGCCCTCGAGCTGCTTGAGGTCGGTGATGTCGGGCTTCGTCATGAGCGTCGCCACCGGGACGTGGCCGAACATCGCCACGGCCTGCACGTCGACGCCGTTGGCGACGTTCACCAGGACGTCGCCGTTGCCGGCGATGGAGGAGATCTGCGCCGTGCCGGCCGCGACGAGCTGGGCGTTCTGCGCGGTCTCACCGGTGCCCGGCTGGATCTCGACGTCGAGGCAGAGGGCGTCGAAGTAGCCCAGCGCCTTCGCCGCGATGGGATCGAGGATGCCGGCCGAGGCCTGGTACTGAAAACCCGTGATGTAGGTGATCTTCCCCGCGGCCTCGTTCTCCTTGCACCGTTCCGCCGAGACCGCGGAACCCTTGGTCGCCGAGGGGGTGGAGACACCGTCGACGGCGCCGTCGTCGGAACCTCCGCAGCCGGCGAGCAGCAGGGCGGCGATCGCGCCGACGGCGAGCGGGGTGCGGGGAAGGCTCACAGGGGGTCTCCTCGGTGTTCTCAGCGGGACTGCGACTCGTGCCAGGCCAGGGCACGACGTTCGACGGTGGTGACGAGCAGCAACAACAGCGAACCCATCGCGGCGAGACAGGCGATGGCGGCGAACACCCGGTCCAGCTGCGAGTTCGAACTCGCGACGCTGATGAGCGTGCCCAACCCGGACTTCGCCCCCGCGGCGGAGAACTCCGCGACGATGGCCCCCACCAGCGAGAGCGGGAACACCACCCGCAGGGCGGAGAACAGGTACGGCAACGCGCTGGGGAAGCGCAACCGGACCAGGACGTCGAGGCGGGACGCGTTCACCGTCCGGAAGACCTGGAGCACGTGCCGGTCGACCGAGCGCAACCCCGTGACGGTGTTCATCAGGACGGGGAAGAACGTGATGAGACCGGTCACGATGTACTTGGGGGTCATGCCGAACCCGAACGCGACGACGAGCGCCGGGGCGATCGCGACGACGGGGGTGACGCTGAGGATCACCGCCAACGGCATCGACGCCCGCCAGAGGATCCGCGACTCGGCCACCAGCACGGCGAGCACGACCGCCCCGACGGTGCCGAACACCAGGCCGACCAGGGCCTCCTGCAACGTCGTTCCCGCGTTGCTCAGGTAGAGGTTCGGGTCCTCGCGGAACTGCTGACCCACGCTCGACAACGTCGGCAGGACGTAGGGGTTCTCCTGCGCGACCCAGCTCCAGAGCAGCGCGACGACGACCAGCGCCAGCACCGTCGGGAGCCAGAACCGGGGGTGCAGGATCCTCACGCGACGTCCTGCGAGGGGTCGAGGGGGTTCCACGCGGTCTCGAGGACCTGGCGGATCCGGTGCTCGTGCTCGTGCATGCCCGCGGAGTCCAGCAACCCGTGGTGGCGGGGCCGGTCCAGCCCGATCTCGACGACGCCCGCGATGCGCCCCGGCCGGGCGGCCATCACGACGACGGTGTCGGAGAGCAGGACGGCTTCGGCGATGGAGTGGGTGACGAAGACGACCGTCGTCCGCAGTTCCTGCCACACGTCGAGCAGTTGCAGCTGGGCGGCCTCGCGGGTGAACTCGTCGAGGGCCGAGAACGGTTCGTCCATGAGCAGCACGTCGGGCTGGAGGGCGAAGGCGCGGGCGATGGCCGTCCGCTGCTGCATGCCCCCCGAGAGCGCGCGGGGTTTGCGGTGCAGGACGTCACCGAGGCCGAGGCGGGTGAGCAGGGCCACCGGGTCGGAGGCCAGTCCGGGCGCACCGGGAGTGCTGGGCGTGCTGCGGCGACGGCGTGCCGTGCCCGCGCGGTTCACCTTGTCCAGGACCTGGACGTTGCCGAGGACGTCGAGCCACGGCAGCAGCGCGGGGACCTGCGGGACGAAACCGATCATCTTGTCCGCCCCCGCCTCGGCGGCGCTGCGCCCGCAGATCCGGACCGACCCGCCGTCGGGCTGCTCGAGGCCGGCGATCATCCGCAGCAGCGTCGACTTCCCGCAGCCGGAGGGGCCGATGACGCTGACGAAGCGTCCCCGCGGCACCTGCAGGGCGACGTGGTCGAGGGCGTGGACGACACCCTCGCGGGTCGGGTACGTCTTGCAGGCGTCCTGGACCTCCACGAAAGGCGGCAGCTCTGCCGTGGCGGAGGCCTCGGACGGCTGCTCGCAGAACATGGGGTGACCCTACTCACGAGCCGGGCCGCGCCCGACGGCGAACCCCCCGGATGGTTGAAGCTTGGAGGAGGTCTAGGCTCCTTCACGAACGAAACATCCACGAAGGACGATCGTCGAAGGAGTCGGCATGCCTGCCGAGACCACCATCCGCACCGTCATGAGCCCCGGTCGCTACGTCCAGGGCCCGGGAGCCCTCGCCAAGGTCGGCGAGTACCTCGCCGCCGTCGGCGAGAACCCGGTCCTCGTCGCCGACGACGTCGTCTGGGGCTTCGTCGGACACGACGTCGAGGCGTCGCTGCGCAGCGCCGGGCTGCCCGTGCACCGCGACGTGTTCTCCGGCCTGGCCACGGTCGGGACCATCGACCGCCTCGTCCAGGTCGTGGCGGACACCGGGGCGGACGTCCTCGTCGGCCTCGGCGGCGGTTCCACCATCGACGCCGTGAAGTCCGCCGGCCACCTCGCCGGGATCCGCTGGGCCAGCGTGCCCACCGTCGCCTCGACCGACGCCCCCACCTCGGCGCTGGCCGTCGTCTACACCGACGAGGGCGCCTTCCTGGAGTACCGCTTCTTCCCGCGCAACCCCGACCTCGTCCTCATCGACTCCCAGGTCGTCGCCAACGCCCCCGTGAAGCTGCTCGCCGCCGGCGTGGGCGACGCGCTCGCGACGTGGCTCGAGGCCCGCGCGACCGCGAAGTCCGGGTCGGCGACGATGGCCGGCGGACTGCCCACCCAGGCCGGCACCGCGCTCGCCCGGTTGTCGTGGGACATCCTGTGGGAGAACGCCCTCCCCGCCCTCGACGCCGTGCGCGACCACCTCGTCACCCCGGCCGTGGAGAAGGTCATCGAGGCCAACACGCTGCTCTCGGGCCTCGGCTTCGAGTCCGGCGGTCTCGCCGCGGCGCACGCCATCCACAACGGCCTGACCGCCGCCCCGCAGGCGCACGGCCTCGCGCACGGGCAGAAGGTCAACATCGGGTCGCTGGCCCAGCTCGTCCTCGAGGGTGCGCCCACGTCCGAGATCCGTGACTTCGTCGAGTTCACGACCCGGGTCGGTCTGCCGAACACGCTCACCGAGATCGGGCTCGGCGTCGACGACGTCGACACCCTCACCGCGGTCGCGCAGGCCGCGACGGTCCCGAGCGAGACCATCCACTCGATGCCGTTCGCGGTGCGTCCCGCCGACGTCGTCTCGGCCCTGCGTTCGATCGAGGGTTTCGCGACGCGGGTCCGCGCCGAGGCCGGCCTGCCCGCGCCGGTGAAGTACGTCGCCGGGCACTGAGAATCCCCGGCAGCGCGACGGGACCGCTCACCGGAGCGGTCCCGTCGTGCGTTCGCGGGTAGGTTCCGCCCCGTGGACGCCCTGCGCTCGATCTCCCTGTTCGTGCTCGCCGCCCTGCTGGAGATCGGCGGGGCGTGGCTGGTCTGGCAGGGCGTGCGCGAGCACCGCGGGATCGCCTGGATCGGCGCGGGGGTCATCGCCCTCGGTCTCTACGGGTTCGCCGCGACGTTGCAGCCGAACGCGCAGTTCGGACGCGTCCTCGCCGCCTACGGCGGGGTGTTCGTGGCCGGCTCGCTGCTCTGGGGCGCGCTCGTCGACGGGTACCGCCCGGACCGCTTCGACGTCGCCGGGGCACTGGTCTGCCTCGTCGGCGTGGGCCTGATCGTGTACGCCCCCCGCCCGTCGTAGCGGCGCCCGGACGCCGACACCCGTCGCGCACGTCGAACGGTAGGGTCGGACGGTGGACGCTCGAGCTCGGCGCAGTTTCGAGCGACTCTCGGCCGCGGTGCTCGAACTGGCCGCGGTCAAGAACCCGGAGACCCTGTCCGTCGCGGAGATCGCCCGCGCCGCGGGGGTGCACCGGTCCACGTTCTACGAGCACAGCGACTCCCCTTCCGGCCTGCTCCGCGCGGTGCTGCGCGGGGAGCTGGACGAGGCCCGCGAACGCTTCCTGGGCGGGGCGCACGAGCGCGCGTGGGACGTCGCCGTCCGCGACACCACGCTCGCGGTGCTGCACCACCTCGAGAGCCACCGCGACGTCTACCTGCGCAGCCTCGCGAGCGCCGCGGACGCCTCGTTGCGCTCGCTGTTGAGCGAGCACTTCCGCGCCTCCATCCGCCTCCTCGTCGAGCGCGGGGCGGTCCGCTCCCCCGTCGCCGACCCGGAGCTCGTGGCCCGCTTCGTGGCCGACGGCACGGTCGGTGCGGTCTCGGTGTGGCTCGCGGGCGAGGCCCCCCGCGACCCGGAGGCGTTCCTCGACGACTTCGCCCTGCTCGTGCCGCCGTGGTGGCCGCTGAGCCCCGACCACCCCGACTGAGGCGCCCGGCCCCTAGCGTCGGGACGCTTCCGGTTCCGCAAGGGGCACGGCGAGTTCGTCGCGGGCGCCGCCGACGGCCCGGCCCACGAGCGCCGCGGCGATCACGACGACGAGGGTGCCCACGGTGAACACCTCGAAGCTGCCCCGGCTGACCCCCCACTCGTCGAGGAAGTCGTAGTCGAGCCCCAGCCAGCCCTCCAGGACGCCCGGGACGATCGCCGCGACGGAGCCGAGGAGGACGAAGGCGTACATGATCGTCAGCAGGACGGTGTAGCCCCTGAGGCCGCCGGGGACCTGGTAGGGACGCGGGACGTCGTGCTTGTGCCGCAACCACATCATCGCGGGCAGGATGACGACGTAGCTGATGAGCAGGGTCGAGACCGCCTGGGTGAGGACCACCCCGAACACCGCGGCGGCCGTCCCGTGGACCAGGAGCGTGGCCGCGGCGAGGAAGACCGTCCCGACGCAGCCGGAGAGCAGGTTCATCCGGACCGGGGTGCCGAGGCGTCGGGAGAACTCGCCCAGCCTGGTCGTGAAGAAGGCGCCGTCGCCGGCGGCCACGGCCTGCATCCGGTCGGTGGCGATCATCCAGGCGCTGCCCTGGGTCAGCAGCGCGTAGACGAAGGCCAGCCCCGTGACGGTCAGCAGGACCCCCGAGGCAGGCCCGAAGACCGCGTAGCTCTCCTCGATGGCCTGCATGACCCCGGAGTCGGCCGTGCGATCGGCCGGGGTGACCAGGATGATCGCCAGTACCGGGGCGAGGTAGGCGATGAGCGTGATGCCCGCACCGCGGGCGATGGCGACGGGGGTGTCCTTCTGCGCGTCGTGCATCTCCTCGGAGGCCGCGCTCGGCGCCTCGAAGCCGACGAAGGCGAAGAGGGCGACGGGCACGATGAGGAGGAACCCGGCGGCCGTGGGGCGCGCGCTCGACCAGTCGATCCCGGCCGAACCCACCTGCGCGACGTGGACGAGGGCCGTGACGGTCAGGCTCAGCAGGACGAAGAGCTTCGCGTAGGCGCCGGCGTTGATGAGGAGCTTGCCGCGCTTGAGGCTGACGATGGCCAGCAGGATCGCGACCCAGACGAAGGCGAGCTTCACGACGAAGTCACCGAGGGCCGAGGTCGGGGTGACGTACTCCGCCCACACCGACCCGGCGATGAAGGCCAGCGAACCCCCGAGCCAGATCGGGTTGGTGATCCAGTAGAGCATCACCGCGATCGAGGCCCAGGTCCGGCCGAAGGCCCGGCGCACCCACTGGTACGGGCCGCCCTCCTCCGGGTAGGTCGAAGAGGTCTCGGCGAAGACGAAGGCCGACGGGACGAGGAAGGCGATGCCGATGAACGCCGACCACACCAGACCCTCGGGTCCGCCGGCGGCCAGGACGGCGATGCTGTCCGCGCTGATGACGGCGGCGACGATGAAGAGGACGATGTCGCCGCGTCGCAACGTCTTCACCAGGCGGCTCTTCTGGACGCCGTGCACCGAGTCCAGCGGGTCCGGCAGGTCCGGGCCGCCGCGTCGTTCGTGGGTCACTGTGCTCCGATGCTCGAGGGTGGAGCGCAGTGTGGCCCAAGCGTGTTTCCGGCAGGTTTCGGACCCACCCGTTCGCCCCGTGGCCGGCCGCTGCCCGGAGGGAGACCCCGGGAACGACGAAGCGGGTGCCCGTCCGAAGACGAACACCCGCTCTGACCTGCGTTTCCGCTGGTCGGGCTGACAGGATTTGAACCTGCGACCCCTTGACCCCCAGTCAAGTGCGCTACCAAGCTGCGCCACAGCCCGATCGCTCCGAGGAGCGACCACCCGGCCCCGTTGTTTGCGGGCCGGGTAGAACCCTACCTCATCGTTTGCGCTTCTCCCGCACGCGGACGCTGACCTCGATCGGCGTGCCCTCGAAGCCGAACTCCTCACGCAGACGACGCTCGATGAACCGGCGGTACCCGGCCTCGAGGAAGCCGCTGGCGAAGATGACGAAGCGCGGCGGCTTGGTCGAGGCCTGGGTCCCGAAGAGGATGCGCGGCTGCTTGCCGCCCCGCACCGGGTGCGGGTGGGCGGCGACGATCGAGCCGAGGAACGCGTTGAGGCGCCCGGTGGGGATGCGCATCTCCCACGAGTCCAGCGCGATGTCGATCGCGGGGACGAGACGCTCCATGTGCCGGCCGGTGAAGGCCGACACGTTCACGCGGGGCGCCCACGGGATCTGGACGAGTTCCTTCTCGATCTCGCGCTCGAGGTAGTGCCGGCGCTCCTCGTCGGTCAGGTCCCACTTGTTGTAGGCGACGACGAGGGCCCGCCCGGACTCCACGACGGTGGAGATGACCCGGATGTCCTGCTCGGCCAGCGGCTCGCTGGCGTCGACGAGGACGACGGCGACCTCGGCCTTCTCCAGCGCGGTCTGGGTGCGCAGCGAGGCGTAGAAGTCGGCGCCCTTGGTCAGGTGCACGCGACGACGGATGCCGGCGGTGTCGACGAAGCGCCAGGTGCGTCCACCGAGCTCGATGAGCTCGTCGACGGGGTCGCGGGTGGTGCCGGCCGTGGGGTGCACGACCACCCGGTCGGACCCGGCGAGCTTGTTGAGCATCGAGGACTTGCCGACGTTGGGACGCCCGAGCAGCGCGACGCGCCGCGGGCCGCCCTCCAGCTGGTAGCCGCCACCGACCGCGGAGACCGCAGGCAGCGTCTTCACCGCGGCGTCGAGGGCGTCGCCCGTACCGCGCCCGTGCAGCGCCGAGACGGGGTGCGGCTCACCGAGGCCGAGGCCCCAGAGCTCGGTCGCGTCGGCCTCCTGGCGGGGACCGTCGACCTTGTTGGCGATGAGGGTCACGGGACGACCGGACTTGCGCAGCAGGCGGACGACCTGCTCGTCGCTGGCCGTCGCGCCGACGGTCCCGTCGACGACGAACATCACCGCGTCGGCGAGTTCGATCGCGAGTTCCGCCTGGTCGGCGACGGCGAGGTTGAGGCCCTCGGCCTTGGCCTCCCAGCCGCCGGTGTCGACGAGGGTGAAGTCGCGGCCGGCCCAGTTCGCCGGGTAGGCGACGCGGTCACGGGTGACGCCGGGCACGTCCTCGACGACCGCCTCGCGGCGGCCGATGATGCGGTTCACCAGCGTCGACTTCCCGACGTTGGGCCGGCCGACGACGGCCAGCACCGGCAGCGGGCCCGTGGGGGCGTCGTCACCCTCGTCGGAGCCGTCGGACTCCAGCAGGGCGACGTCCTCGGGCGAGAGGTCGTAGTCGTCGAGGCCGACGCGCAGGGCGCGTTCGACGTTCTCGTCGGGAACCTGGGTCTGGTCGGGAGTTTCGGGGTTCTCGGGGGTGGTGCTCACCGGGTGCCTCCTGGCACGTCGTCGGACGCCATCTCGCCGAGCCCCAGCTCGTCGACACCGTCCTGGTCTTCGGGTAGGTGGATACCGGTGCGCTGCAAGGAGTCCAGCACGTGGCTGGACAGCTTGACCCGGACCTGCTCGACGGCGTCGGCCAGGGCGACACGCCCTGGTACGCCGGGGTCCTTCACCACGGTGAAGGGTTCGCCGAAGCAGAAGCTGAGCTTGCGGCGCAGCGGGGGTACCGAGCGGGGTTTCTCGCCGGCCCGGTGCGCACCGAGGCAGGCGACGGGCACGACGGGGGCGCCGGACTGCAACGCGATCCACGCGATGCCGCTGCGCACGCTCGCGGCGTCACCGCGACCGCGGGTGCCCTCGGGGAACACCCCGGCCGCGCCGCCCGCGGCGAGGACGGCGAGCACGGACTGCAGCGCGTCGCGGTCGCCGCGGGTCCGGTCGATCGGGATCTGCCCGGCCTGCAGGAGCGACCAGCCGACGAAGCGGTTGAGCGCGGAGCCCTCGAACATCTCCTTCTTCACGAGGAAGTGCGCGGCCCGCGGCGTGACGCCGTACAGCAACGGGCCGTCCATGATCGAGGCGTGGTTGGCGGCGAAGAGCACCGGACCGGTCGTCGGGACGTTCTCCGCACCGATGACCCTGGAGTTCCAGAGGCCCCTGGCGAAGAGCGTGCCGACGGCCCGGGTCCAGGGCCTCGGCGCGTCGGGGTGGGAACCGCCCACGGGAGCCTTGTTCACGGCCGCTCCCCGGAGGGCGTGGTGGCCCGCGCGACGACCTCGAGCACGGCGGCGACGGTGCCCTCGAAGTCGAGGTGGGTGGAGTCGAGCGTCACGACCCCGTCGGCGGCGGAGGTGAAGGCCGTCGTGCGGGAGTCCACGCGGTCCCGTTCGACGACGGCGTGGCGGGTCGCCGCGACGGCGGCCTCGTCGGCCGCACCGAGGTCCTGCTGCGCACGGCGGGCCAGGCGCACGCTCTCGTCCGCGGTCAGCAGGATCCGCACGTCCGCGTCGGGGGCGACGACCGTGGTGATGTCGCGGCCCTCGGCCACGACCCCCGCGTTGCGACCGGCGAGCGGTGCGACGCAGGCGGACTCGATGAGCGCGCGCTGACGCAGGACCAGGTCGTGGCGGACGTCGGGTACCGAGGCGACCGCGCTGACGTTGCCGGTGACCTCGGCGGAGCGCACGGCCTCGGTGAGGTCGGTCTCGGCTCCGTCCGCGCCGACGACGGCGACCGTGGGCGCCGCGGGGTCCGTGCCCATCGAGAGGGCGACGCTGCGCACGTGCGTGGCGACGGCGACCGCGTCGCCCAGGTCGATCCCGTCCCGCATCGCCGCCCAGGTCACCGCGCGGTACATCGCCCCGGTGTCCAGGAACGCCACGCCGAGCGCACGGGCCGCGGCCCGGCTCACGCTGGACTTGCCGCTGCCGGAGGGGCCGTCGACGGCCACGACGAGGGAACTGCTCACCACGGACACCTCGTCGGGGACGGTTGCGGACGCGACGGGGCCACTGGCAGCGGACGAGGAGGACACCGGTCGAGGTTAGTCGACGCGGGCACCCCGCCGTGAATCGTCACCGGCCGGCCCGGAGCCGTGGCCGGGCTCAGCGGGGAACCGTCCACCCGCGCGCCCGCAGGGCCTCGGTGAGCGGGTCGGCGGACGCGGGGAGGACGTCGATGGAGGCCAGCGCCACGGCCTGCCCCTCGGAGTGCTCCAGCCGCAGGTCCTCGAGGTTCACGCCCGCCTCGCCGACCTCCGTCAGCAACCGTCCCAACGCCCCCGGCCGGTCGGGGACGACCACGACGACGGTGGTGTAGGCCGTCGGCGCACTGCCGTGCTTGCCCGGGATCCGGTCGCGCCCGGACCCCCCGTCGGCGATCACCCGGGCCAGGCGACCGCGGGCGCCGGGAGCCGTCGGATCGAGGGCGAGCGCCCGCAACGCGCCGACGACGTCGTCGAGGTCGCGGCGCAGCTCCTCGAGCACGTCGGCCACGGGGGCGGCGTTGCCGGCCAGGATCTGCGCCCACAACGTGGGGTCGCTGCCGGCGATCCGGGTGACGTCGCGCAACCCCTGACCGGCGAGCCCGACGGCGGTCTCGGAGGCCTCGCGCAGGCGGGCGGCGACGAGACTCGCGGCGACCTGCGGGGCGTGCGAGACGACGGCCACGGCCGCGTCGTGCTCGGCCGCGGCCATCGTCACGGGCACCCCGCCGCAGTCCATCGCGAGGTCGCGGACGGCTCGCACCGCGACGGGGTCGGTGACCCCGGTCGCGGCGATCACCCAGGGCCGACCGGCGAACAGGTCCGTCCGCGCGGACACCGCACCGGAGCGTTCCCGCCCCGCCATCGGGTGGCTGCCGACGTAGCGACGCAGGTCCGCACCCGCGGCGGTGAGGCTGGCCAGGGGTCCGCCCTTGACGCTGGCGACGTCGGTGACGACGGCTCGCGGGAACGCCGCGAGCTCGGCCGCGACGACCTCCGCGACGACGTCGGGCGGTGCGGCCACGAGCACCAGGGCCGGATCGTCGCCCGCCGCGGGGAAGCGACCGGCACCCAGGTCACGGGCCAGCGCGACCGCCGTCGGCGAGGGGTCGACGAGGACCACGTCCACCCCGCGCAGGGTCAGCGCGAGGGCGGCCGACGTGCCCAGCAGGCCGGTGCCGACCACGCGCACCGTCCCCCGGGTGCGGGCCGGTGCGGCCGCGTCGAGCGTCACGTCGGGACCACCGGGCCGGTCACTGCGCGATGTCGCGCCGCAGGGCCTGCGCACCGTTGAGGTAGACGTGCTTCATCTCGCTGCGGGCCCGTGTGGTCTCGACGTGGGCCATCAGGCGGATCACCCGGGGCATGGACCCGGCGATCTCGAGCTCGCGCGCGCACATCAGCGGCACGTCACCCATCCCGAGCTCCCGCGCCGCGACGGCGGGGAACTCCGAGACCAGGTCGGCGGTGGAGGTGAAGATCACGCTGATGAAGTCGTCGAGGGTCAGGTCGTTGGCCTGGACGACCTCCTGGACGAGGTCCCTCGTCCGCGACAGCACCTCCCCGCGCTCGTCGACGTCCACCTGCACCGCACCACGAACCGCCCGAACCGACACGCGCGGCAGGGTATCCGTCCCGGACTGCGCAGCGCTCACAGCCCCGCGACCGCCATGAGCTGCTGGACCTCACCGCGGGTCAGGCGGCGGTTCTTGCCCGGCTTGAGGTCACCCAGGACGATCGGGCCCATCTGCACGCGCACCAGCTTCAGGACGGGGTAGCCCTCGGCCTCCAGCAGACGACGCACGATGTGCTTGCGACCCTCGTGCAGGATCACCTCGACCAGGGCGTAGCCCGGCTTGGAGTCGACCAGCTTGAACGAGTCGACCTGCACCGGGCCGTCGTCGAGCTCGATCCCGGCGCGCAGGTTGCGCCCGAGGTCACGCTTGACGGGACCGCGGACCTCGGCGAGGTAGGTCTTCTGCACCCCGAACGAGGGGTGCTGCAACCGGTGGGTCAGCGCCCCGTCGTTGGTCAGCAGGATCAGGCCCTCGGTCTCGAGGTCGAGGCGGCCGACGTGGAACAGCCGTTCCTCGCGCGGACCGACCATGTCGGCCAGGTTCAGCCGGCCGTCCTCGTCGTACATGGTGGAGACGACGCCCTTGGGCTTGTTCACCATGATGTAGACGAGCTCGTCGTCGATGGAGAAGCGCATGCCGTCCACGTGCACGACCTGGCGCGTCGGGTCGATGCGGACCCCGAGCTCGGTGACGACCTCACCGTCGACGGTGACGCGGCCCGCGGTGATCATCTCCTCGCAGGCGCGACGGGACCCGGCCCCGGCCTGGGCGAGGACCTTCTGCAGACGCACGCCCTCGGGGTCGTGGACGTCCGTGCCGGGGTGGGCCCTGACCGGGCCCGGACCACGACGCGGCGGCTGCGGCGCCGGCTTGACGTTGTCCGTCATCCGCTTCGCGGAACCGCGGCGGGCGCCGGGTGCGGCCTTCCCGCCGGTCCCCTTCGGCCCGCCCTGCTGGGGCCGGCCGCCGCTCTTGCCGGAGGGACGACCTCCGGTGCTGGGGCGGTCCGACCTCTGGGGGCGGCCCTGCCCTCGGCCACCGCTGCTGCGGGGCGCCTTCGGGCTCATGGTGTGTCCTCCTGCTGCTGGGGTTCGGCCGATTCCGGTTCCGGCCCGGCCGCGGGAGCCTCGGGCTCCGACCCGCCATTGTCGCGCACATCGGGAGTGCTCGGAACCGGCTCGAGGATCGACTCGGCGATCGGCGGCGGGATCGGCTCGGCCAGGAGCTCCCGCGGCTCGAGGTCGTCCATCGACACCTCCTCCGGCAGGAAAGGCGCCAGCGGCGGCAGGTCCTCGAGGCTGTCGAGCCCCATCCGCTGCAGGAACTCCTCCGTCGTGCGGTAGAGCGTCGCCTGCGAGGACACCTCGACCCCCGCCTCGCAGACCAGCCCACGGGTCAGCAACGTCCGCATCACCCCGTCGACGCTCACGCCGCGCACCGCGGAGACCCGCGCGCGGCTGACGGGCTGGCGGTAGGCGACGATCGCCAGCGTCTCCAGCGCCGCCTGGGTCAGCTTGGCGGTCTGCCCGTCCAGCAGGAACGCCTCGACGACGTCGGCGTGCTCGGCCCGGGAGTACATCCGCCACCCACCGCCGACCTCGCGCAGCTCGAACCCACGCCCCTGCTCGGCGTACTCCCCCGCCAGTTCGCGCAGCAGCAGGTCGACCTCGTCGGCGTTCTCCCCCGTCGCGCGGGCCAGCGCGCGCGACTGCACCGGTTCGTCGGCCACCATGAGGACGGCCTCGAGCGCACCGCGGATCCGGCGACCCCCGTCGTCCTGCGCCGCCTCGTCGAGCACTTCTCCGGTCACGAACCGTTCCCTCCCGGGGTGCCGGGAGCACCCTCGAACTCGTCCAACCCCGCGGGCACCGCGGCCGCCGCCTCACCCTGGTTCGCCTCGGCCTGGGCGTCCCAGCGCACCGTCAGCACACCCAGGGCCTCGGGCTGGTCCAGGCGCACCCGGCGCTCGCGGAACAGTTCCAGGACGGCGAGGAACCGCGCGACGATGACCAGCGTGCCGAGTTCCCCCTCCCCGGCGTCCTCGACGAGTTCCGCGAACGTGACGGTTCCCCTGCGCCGCAAGCGGTCGACCATCAGGGTCGCCTGCTCGCGGACGCTCACGGCGGACTGGTGCAGGTGGTCCAACCCGACCATCGCGATCGGCTTGGGGGTGAGGGCGCGAGCGGCGAGCGCCGCGAACTGCTCCGGGCTGACGGTGAGCACGAGTTCCGGCAGGAGCTTCTCGAAGTGCGGTTCCATCGCGACGGCGCGCGGCACCCGGCGGGAGGCGTCGGCGAAGCGTTCCGCGAGCAGGGCGGCGACCTGCTTGTAGGCGCGGTACTGCAGCAGGCGGGCGAAGAGGAGGTCGCGCGCCTCGAGCAGGGCGAGGTCGTCGGCGTCCTCGACGTCGGCCGCGGGGAGCAGGCGGGCCGCCTTGAGGTCGAGCAGGGTCGCGGCGATGAGCAGGAACTCGCTGGCCTCGTCGAGGTCGAAGCCCTCGTCCTGCTTCGAGGCCTCGCGCAGGTGGGCGATGAAGTCGTCGGTGACGCGGGCGATCGCCACCTCGGTGACGTCGAGCTGGTGCTTGGTGATCAGACCGAGCAGCAGGTCGAAGGGTCCGTCGAAGTTGTCGAGGTGGACGGCGAAGCCCCCGCGGCCGGTCTCGACCGACGGAGCCTGCTCGGCCACGGGGCCGTCGACGACGGGGCCACCGGGGACCTGCTCGGAGGTCCCGGGACTCGTCGGGGAGGGGCTGGCCGGCACGCGGTCAGGCTACCGACTGCGGGACGGCCACGGTGCGCAGCTCGCCGTCGCCGGTGTGCAGCAGGACCCGGCCCGGCTGGGCCGGGGCTCCGAGCGCGCTGCGCGGGACCCGCACCCCCACGACGTCACCGGCCATGATGTCGCTGGGGGCGATGAGGACCCCGCACCGGTTGCGGCGCAACGGGACCTGCCAGTTGGAGAAGCCCGCGCCGACCTCGGCGGTCTCCCCCGCCACGATGACGCCCGTCGCGTCGCGGCCCGCGCGGGCCACCAGGGCGGCGAGCCAGGAGTCGGCGGCGCAGTTCTTCAGCAGCTCGGCGTCGTCGACGAGCAGGACAGCGGGTCCGGCCCCGGGGCCGAGCACGGGTTCGAGGTCCTCGATGGTCAGGTCGTCGCCGGTGAGCACGGCCCGGACCCCCGGCCGGCCCGCCAGGTCCCGCAACGGGGAGGGCCGGGGCGCGGCGACGACGACCTCCGCGCCCTGGTCCAGCAGCGAGCGCGCCATCGTGAGCAGGACGGTGCTGCGCCCGGACCGGGCGGGGCCGGCCACGATCGCGGTGCCCGCCCCCGCGAGCAGGTCGGGTCCGAGTCCGGCGAGGTCGTCCCCGCCGACGCCGACGAGGGCGATGAGCCGCCCGGGGCCGGTCTCGGTGAGCTCCAGGGCGCGCGGGTAGTCGAGGTGGGCGGGGAGGGTGTCGAGGCGGAACGGCCGCCTCCCCCGCGGGAGGGCACCGTCGCGGTCCCGGAGCCGGCCGCCCAGCGCGGCCAGCGCGGCGACCTGGGTCGGCCCGGACGGGTCGGCGCCGAGGACGGCGACCTGGGCCTCCTGGCCGGAGGCGGCGCCCGCACCGGCGCGCAGCAGCCGCCCGGGCGCCATGTCCTCGGGGACCTGGCGGGCCGAGAGCCCGGCCATCGTCGCGTCCGCGCGGTCGGTGAGGCGCAGCAGCAGCTTGTCCTCGACGAGGGTCCCGGTGCGCCCGGTCAGCAGCTGCCGGTCGCCCGCGACGACCAGGTGGACCCCGACGCCTGCTCCTTCGCGCAGCAGCATCGTGACGAGCTCGAGCGGCGCCTGGCCGTCGAGTTCGGCGAGTCCACCGAGGAAACCCTCCCAGCGGTCCAGCAGCAGGACCAGGTGCGGCCAGGGGTCCGGCGAGACGGCCCGTTGTTCCCCGACGTCGGCGACGCCGAGCGCCCCGAGCCCCGCCTGGCGACGCAGGACCTCGTCGCGCAACCGGGTCAGCAACCGGACCGCGCGGTCGGTCTCGCTGCGCTGGACGATCGCCCCGGTGTGCGGGAGACCGGCCAGGGCCAGCAGCGCGCCGCCCCCGCAGTCGAGGCCGTACAGGTGCAGGTCCGCGGTGGGCACCTGCTCGGCCAGCCGGGCCGCGAGGGTCCGCAGGACCTGCGAGCGTCCGCTGCGGGGTGCGCCGACCACGTAGAGGTGGCCGTCGGTGGCGAGGTCGAACGCCAACGGGTCCCGGCGTTGGCGTTCGGGGACGTCGACCACGCCGAAGCTCGCGGCCAGGGGTCGGTTCGGGGCGGGGAGTTCCCCGGCGGTGAGGAGTTCCGGCAGCGCCGGGAGCCACGGGCTGTGCGGGGTCGGGACCTGCAGTTCGCGCGCCGCGCCGCGGACGGCGTCGACGAGGTGGCGCAGGTCGGTCTCGGCGGCGTCGTCCTTCGCGGCGGGACCCTTCGGCCGGCGCGGGACGGGGCGGCCGAGGTCCTCGAGGCGCAACGGTGCCGACCACGGCGCGGGAACCGCCGTGTCGCGCGAGACCCCCGGCCGCCGTCCGCCGACGCGTCCGGACTGGAACGGGACGAGCGAACCGTGCCCGAGCTTCACGTAGGCCCGGCCCGGTGTTCCCTTGGCGATCCGCGCGGCGTCCGGGGCGTCGAGGACGTCGGAACTCTCCCCCGCGTCGGTGACCCGCAGCGCGATGCGCAGGTTGGTGTTGGCGCGGATCTCGGCGCTCACGACACCGGTCGGGCGTTGGGTCGCCAGCAACAGGTGGATCCCCAGCGACCGGCCGCGCTGGGCGATGTTCACCAGGCCGGTGACGAAGTCGGGGAGTTCCCGGGCGAGGGAGGCGAACTCGTCGATGACGATGAGCAGACGCGGGATGCGGGGCAGCTCCCGGTCCGGGTGCGCTTCTCGCAGGTCGTCGTGGTCCTCGAGGTCCTTCGCCCCGACCTCGGCGAGCAGGTGCTCGCGACGGTGGAGTTCCGCCCCCAGCGACGTCAGGGCCCGTCCCACGAGGTGGGTGTCGAGGTCGGTGACCATCCCGACGGTGTGCGGCAGGTCGACGCAGTCCTTGAACGCCGCGCCGCCCTTGTAGTCGACGAGGACGAAGGTCATGGCGTCCGGCCGGTTGGCGACCGCGAGGGAGGCGACGATGGTCTGCAGCAGTTCGGACTTGCCGGAACCCGTGGTGCCGGCGATGAGTCCGTGCGGGCCGTCGGCGCGCAGGTCGATGCCGAACGGCCCGTCCAGGGATTCCCCGACGACGGCCGTGGTGCTCGCCGGTCGCCGGAGCCAGCGCGCCGCGACGCCCTGCGGCGTCGGGGGTTCCAGGTCCAGGACGTCGAGCAACCGGGACCGGTCGGGAAGCCCGGCGCCGGAGTCGTCGTCGCCGGCGTCGCGGACGGGGGCCATCGCCCGGGCGATCCGCCCCGCCCACCCGGGTGCGGGGACGTCGGCGAGGATCCCGCCGACCGGGGCGTGGCGTTGCCGTTCGACGCGCAGGGTCCCGTCGGCGCGTTCCTGGACGACGGCGGAGCACTCCTCGGGCAGTGACCGGCGGTCGCCCTCGCAGCAGACGACGCGGATCCCCAGCGCGGGCCCCTCGGTGAGCAGGGTGACGACCCCCGGCAACGACCGCAGCCGGCGGGCCCCGTCCAGGACGACGACGAGGTCCGGCGCGTCCAACCGGGTCCCGGAGGCCAGTCCGGCGAGGGTCCGGCGACGGTCCTCGAGCACCGTCGCCAGTTCCGCGACGCGCCGGGCCCAGGTCTCGGTGCTCGTGCCGACGAAGACCGACGCCGCGCCGCCCGCCTCGGAACGCGCGTGCGGGACCCACCGGAGCCAGTCCCACTCGGCGAGGCCCGCGGGAGTCGTCAGGACGTGCAACGACACGTCGCGGGGACTCTGCAGCACGGCCAGCTGCACCAGCCACCGGCTGGCGAGGGCGCGGGCACCCGTTCCGGCGACCCCGATGACCGGGTTCTCCCGCAACGAGACGGTCACCGGAACCCGGTGCGCGGTGGCGGAGACCTGCCGGCGGTGCTCGAGTTCCTCGGGATCCTCGACGACCACGGTGGAGGGCAGGTCGGCGAGGCCCAGCCGGACGTCGAGGTGGTCCGCGTCGCGGCGACGACGTTCCCACAGCCGGGCCCGCGGGCCGATCGCGGTGAGCAGGAGCTCCGCCGGGTCGGGGGACGTCGCGCGACGGGCGCGTCGTTCGGCCACGAGGGCCTCGGCGGCATCGCGTTCGATCGCCAGCTTCTCCCGGCGGTAGCGGGCGAGCACCTCGCGGTGGGTGGTGCGTCCGGCGCGCCGGTCCACGACCGCGTTCGCCACCACCGCCACCGGGCTCAGGAGACCGATCACGAGGTAGTGGTAGTTGTGGCTCATGGTGACCATGGCCGCGCTCATGAACAACGGCACGAGGGCGGCGACCACCGGGAAGGGACGACGGGTCGGGTCCCCGGGTGGGTTCGGCAACCGGAACCTCGTCGTGAGGTCCGGGGGCAGCAACCGCGGTGGCCGGTTGTAGTCGAGACCCACCACGTCGTCGGCGGAGGTCGCCGTGGGTTCCAGCACGGCGTCCGGGACGGCGGGGACCCCGATCCCGAGCACCGCGCCACCGAGGTCGAGCACGTCGCCGGCGACCCACAACCGCGGGTCGGTGAGTTCCGCGGCCTCCAACCGGGGGTCGCCCTCGACCGCCGAGACCATGACGGCACCCGTGGGCGCGACCGCGATGCGGACGATCGCCCGACCGGCGACGACGACCGGACCCGTGGGGCCGACGAGGTGTTCCCCCACCCCCAACCGGTGCACCGCCCCCGCCCCCCGGCCTCCGACGACGCGGAGTTCGACGAGCCCGCCGGGTTCCGCCGGGACGCACCCGCCGGCGTCGTGCAGGCTGAGGACGGCGCCCTCACGGACGCCGCTGTCCTCGAGCAGGGTCTCGGGCAGCAGTTCCCGGCCGTCGTGGAAGAGCCGGGCCCCGCGGGTCCCCAGGGCGGAGGTCAGGTCACCCAGCGGCGTGCGTGGATCCGCCTCGACGACGGCGTCACGACGGGTCCCCTCGCGGGGGTCGACGACCGTGACGGCCAGACGCATGGGACTGCTCCTCGAGAACTCGGCGGTCCTCCAGCGTGACCGGGTGCGCCCGGCCGTGCGAGGGCCCTCCCCCGTGCGGCGCAGCGGGTCCGCAGGTCGTCACCCCCCGGCAGCGGGGGGTGCACCCGGGTGGGTGACCTCGTGGTCCGCGGTGTCACACCGTCGAGGCGGTCGGCCCGAGCACCGCGGCCCTCGACGTCGACCCACGGGTCGGGGACGGGAACCCCTCACCGGTTCCGGTCGGCGGTCCCGGTCGCCCGGCCGGGCACCCGCGCGGGGTGCCCGGCGCGCGGGGTGGGTCAGCGGCCGAGGCTGGAGGCCAGCTGGGTGTCGGCGTCGGACAGCGTCTGCGCCGCGCTGTTCAGGTAGGACGACATGCCGGTCAGGCCTTCGAGGACCTGGGTGATGCCGGTGTTGAACTCGTCGTAGGAGTCCTTGAACGCGACCGAGGAGCGGTCGGTGACGTAGCCGCTGGAGACGAGGCCGTCGACCAGCGACTTCAGCCGCATGAGGCGGTCGGCGATCTCCGCCTTGCCGCTCTCGAGGTTGCTCGCCGCGGAACGCATGTCGTCGTAGGTGACGTTCATGTTCGCCATGGTGTTTCCGTCCTTCGGAACTCGGGGAACCTCGACCGGTCGGACGAGGAGTTTCAAGTGGACCACCCCGGCGCGTCGACCGGTCCGGTTTCCACACCCCCGTCCGGGGGATCCTTCAGACCCGCAGAGCAGCCGCCCAGGCGGTGTACTCCGACGGGGGGAGCCTGCGCGCCCGGCCGGCCAGACCCAGGACCCCGAGGTCCAGGGTTCCCTCGGCGGTCACGGCGAAACGCCAGCTCGCGGTGGGGACGTCGCCGACGCACACCACGGCCACCGGGGTCCGACCACCGCCCACCAGAGCCTGCAGCCGGTCCGCCTGGGTCTCCGTCGGCGGCCCGGACAACGCGACGACGCTGGGCCGCGGCCTGTCCCCCGCCCGGTCCGACCGCCCCGCCAGGAGGTCCGCACCGGTCTCCCGGAAACCGTGCCGCTCGAGCCGGTCGAGGACCTCGTCCAGCAGCGGGTGCGGGTGGAGGTTCTCCGGCGCCAGGACCGACAGGTCGTCCCCGAAACCCACGAGGTGGACGTCGACCCCGTCCGACCAGGAGTTCACGGCGAGTTCCACGGCCATGGACGCGACGACGTCGCGGGCGGTGTCGTGGTGCCCACCGATCGCCACGATCCCCGGCGCGCTCTCCAGGTCGAGCAGGATCTCGTGCGTCCCCGACACGGCCACGTCGACCAGGGTCGGGAACGGCGCGGGAACGTCCGGAGCCGTGACGCCGAGGGCGGTGGCGCCGGGCAGGTCGGCCAGCAGCACCCGCCAGGCACCGCCCTCGAGGACGGTCCACGGTCGCGGCGGAACCGCTGCCGGACCCTCACCGCGCACCCCGAGGTGCAGCACGAGTTCGTCGACGGAGAGGTGGGCGGCCACGACGTCGGGCAACGCCAGACCCGCCGCCGCGCGGTCCTGCGCCAGCCGGCGCAGCGCGTGGTCGAGGAACCGGGCCCGACCGGGGTCGGAGGTCGCGGTGAGGGCATCGGCGGCCGTGGCCGCTGCCGGGGTTCCCGGCCGTCGCAACGCGACGACGACGCCCGCGAGCAGCAACCCGCCGGACAGCGCGGCCCGGGAGACCAGGTCGTCCTGGGCGTCCCGGGCGTCCTGGGTCGCGGTCGAGTTCGCGTGCTCGACCGGAGCCCCGACCCCGGCGGCCGGAACCCCGGGTGCGGGTGCGCTCAGCGGAACCGCGGTCGCACCGACCGCGTCGGCCGGCAGCAGCAACGTCCAGCCGGGCCGGATCAGATCCGCGTCGACGAGGCGGGAACCGTCGGCCTGCACCCGTTCCACGTTGAGGGCGAAGATCTCGTGGTAGCGCATCGGGTCGCCGAGCGTTCGTTCCGCGATGTCCCAGAGGCAGTCGTGGTGACGCCCCTCGGGTGGCTGGACGACGTACAGCACGGGTTCCGCGCGGGAACGGGCGCTCCAGCCGAGGTCGGGGGTAGCGGCAGGCGCGGCCTGCGAGGCCCCGGCCGTCACCACGCTCCGCGCGGCGCCCGTCTCGACACCGACGACCTGGACCGCGGCGGTCGAGCCCACCGGGACGGTCTCGAGGACCGCGACGGTCCCGGGCACCCACACCGCGCCCGAGGCCAACAGGAGGACTGCGGCCACCAGACGGTGCGCGAGCAGCTGGTTGGCCCCGCCCACCGGCACCTTCCCGGAGCGTCCACCCGCGATCCAGGCCCGGGCCTCGGCGAGGACGCAGACGACGAAGTGGACCCAGACCAGCCACAGCACCACGGCCAGGACGTCGAGCACGGCCCCGGCGCTGAGTTCCGCGTCGAGCCACGCGCGGGTCGGTGCGGTCGTGGGCAACGGGTTGCCGACGAGTTCCACCAGGGCGAACGGGACGCCGACCAGGACGGCGAGCAGCACGAGTGCGGCGCCGAGGCCGCGCAGGACCTCGCCGACGCGTGCGGCCCGCGACATCGGCGCACGGGGCAACCGGTGCGGAGCGGGGGTCGGGTTCCGGGCCGTCCGGGTGGGGGTGGCAGTGCTCACGGGTCTCGCCTCGGTTCGGTGGGGCGTTCGGATCGGGTGGTCATGCGGGGGTCACGGCGCGAGCGGGACGACGAGGGTCTGGATCTCGGTGACGCGCAGGTCGAGCTGGAGCGGGATCTGCACGTCCCGTTCGACCGTCCAGCTCAGGCCGTCGTCGTCGCTCACCCAGATCCGCCAGTTCTCGGTGGCGCGGACGTCGAACGTGTCGCCGTCGCCCCGGCCCCCGGAGGTCTGCGAGTAGCTGAACGAGCAGATGCCGGATCCGGTGCGTTCGGTCGCACCGGGCAGGAGTTCCCGGCCCCCACCGGCGCACTCGACGTCCTTCTGACCCGGTTCACCGGAGGCGACCGTCAGGGAGCGGAACTCGGCCCGCATGCGCAGCAGGCCGTAGTCCAGGGGGACGTCGCGGTCGCCCTCGGCCGAGAACGAGATGGTCTGTCCCAGACGCGGTGTGCGGGAGGGCGAGGTGACGAGCATCCCCGGGTGCAGTCGGCCGGTCCTCTCCTTGGTGATGAGGTACCTGCGCTGTCCCTCCGTCAGTTCCCACCAGAACGGCGGGCGGTCCGGGGAACTGCGCAGGAACGGGAGGACGCCACTGGAGTACCCGACGACCCGTGCGGGCGCGAGCGTCACCGGGTCGACGGGCGTCGTCATGCACACCTTCAGGAAGTCCGCGGGCACCTCCACCGGCGTGGTCTCGGTCACCGTGGGTTCCGGCGGGCCGGTCGTGGTGGGAGGGGTCCCCGGCGTCGGCTCGACGACGGGCGGCGTGACGGGGGCCGTGGTCGGTACCGACGACGGGACGTCGACCGGGGAGGGCGTGTCGGTGGGCCCCGGCGTGAGCACCGGTGTCGCGGTGCTGAGCCCGAACGGTGTGGCCGAGTCCATGGTCGGGCCCGTCTCGTCCGGCGGCAGCAACCAGCAGGTCGGCACCGGGGCACCGCCGAGCAGCGCCCGGTAGTTCCTGGCCGTCCCGCCCGCGGAACAGACGGCGCCGTAGTTGCCGGCCGACGAGGCGTAGGTCCGGCAACTGCCGTGCACGTTGTCGGTGTCGGAGCCGGTGTGGTTGGCCGCCATCGCCCGGGCACCGCCGGCCTCGGCCGCCTGCGCGGGGGTCGCGAGACCGACGACGGCGGTGGCGAGGACGGCAGTGAGAACCGCGGGGAGGACCGCCGCGGTGCGCCGCATCAGAACCGCTCCTCGACGACGTCGCCCGCACCGCAGTCGGCCCCGGTGGTGGCCAGGTCGTCGACCAGCCACGCCTCGCCGACGCGCAGGACGACGGCGTGCGCGCCGCCGTAGTGGGCCGCGTTCACCGGCTCGCCGCTGGTGCGCTCGACCTGCCACCCGCGGTCCTGCAGGCAGAGGTCGAGTTCGACGCGGTCGTCCCCCGCTCGCGTGCTCGCGAGCACGCCGACCGGGTAGGGGCCCGGCATCCGGTCCCCGAGGTTGGCCGCGAGCAACGGCAGCGCCCAGGACCGGCCGTTCGGGGTGAGGGTGGCGGTGAACGCGGGAACGGCTGCCGCGTCGGCGACACCGGCGTTGATCGCGAGGGCCTGTTCGCGCAGGTACCCCCGCAACGCCGTCACCGCGGCATCGCGGTCGAAGCGGCCGTCGAACTCGCCGGCCACCGCGGTCGAGGGGACCGGCGCCGGCGGAGCCGTCGGGGTGGGCGCGGCCGCGTTCGCCGCGACCGCCGCCGCGGGCGGAGTGACGTCGCTCGCTCCGTCCGAGCACGCCGTCAGGCACGAGATCGCGCCCGCGGCGGCGATCAGCAGGATCCGGTTTCCGTGCACGTCACGTCCTCCTCGCTCGTCCCCTCGAAGGGGCGGGCCCGCCCGTCACCGGAGGCCCGAAGTTCCTCGACACCGACGATCCCCAGCAGGGAGGCCGGTTGCACGATCTCGACGTGGGTCCGCACGACGATCCGGCGGTGCAGGGGATCACCGACGTCCGTGGTCCCCCGGAAGCAGTGCCCGGGGTCGACGATCGGCGCCCCCGAGGCGGCGGCCGCCGCGCAGTACGCGTCGACCCGCGCGGCGACCTGGGCCTCGGGGAGGAGTTCCAGGTCCTCCGCGTCCAGGTCGATCGCGGCCGCGCCGGCGCGGGCCGCCTCCTCGGCGTAGGCGACGGCCCGGGCCCGGGCGCTCAGCTGCCGCGACGCGTCGACCACCAGACCGGCCAGCAGCAGCAGGACCAGCGCCAGGACCGGCACCGCCGGGGCGACGGAGCCCTCGTCCCCCCGGAACCGGTTCACGACAGCTCCCGGTTCGGGTCGAGGGGGCTGGCGAAGGAACTCGTGACCGACAACGACCCCGGCAGACCCGGCAGACCGAGGTCGGCCACCGAGTAGCTGCACCGGGCGGTGACGGTCACCGCGCGCCCCGCGGCGAACTCCGGGATGGGCTCCACGACGAGGCTGTCCGCGCAGTTCCCGGGACCCACGGCGTCGTGCAGCACCGCGTAGGCACGGTGTTGCGCCGCACCGGGACTGCGTGCGGTCGTGGCCGATCGGGCCGCGTCGCGGACCCCGGAGTCCAGCGTGGCCGAGACCTGGGTGACCCGGGCGTAGGCCAGCAGCAGGGCGATGAGCAGGAACAGCGCGGGAGCCACCAGGGTGAACTCCAGCGCGACGCTCCCCTCGTCCCCCGGGGGGCGGTTCACCGGACGTTCCCGAAGCGTTCGACGGTTCCGGAGGCCCGCTGCGTCGTGGTGAGGTCGAGACCGGGGACGAGGCTGATGACGTGGCCGGTGACCACGACGCTCACCTCGCTGCGGTTCGCGTTCCACCGCGTGCTCGCCTGCGGGTCGAGCAGCGACTCCCGACCGATGGTCCCGGCGAACTGCTCGACGTGGGCGCGCACGACCGGGTCGGCCGCGGCCGCCTGCTGCTCGTCGGGGACGACGCGCAACTGCGCGACGCCCTCGCGGGCCGAGGCCAGCGCGACCGAACGGCCGTAGGCCCACAACCCCGCCTGGATGCCGAAGAACACCAGCAGCAGGAACACCGGGGCGATGAACGCCATCTCCAGCGCCGCGGAACCCCGGTCGTCGCGGACTAGCAGACGCCGCCGACGGTGGTCTGCGAACACTTCGTCAGTTCCTCGCTCTTGGTCTGCACGATCTTGTACACCGCGCCGCCGATGAGCGTCGCCGCCACGACGACGATCGCCGCGATGACCGCCCACTCCAGCGCGGAGGCTCCCGCGTCGCGCCCCTGGGCCGCGGCCCGACGGGCGCGGGCCGAGAGCACCCGGGCGAGCCGGGACAGCAGGAGGAGGTTGTCGGACATGGTGGTTCCCTTCGACAGGTTTCTCGATCACGACTGGGCCATCAGGTTGTGGACTGCGGGGAAGGCCAGGAACACCATGAACGCGGTGCACAGGACCAGTTGGGCGACGAGCATCGACTGGGACTTCTCCCCCGCCTCGCCCTCGACGTCGGCCATGTCCCGGCGGCGCATCGTGGCCGCACGGGCCGCGAGCGAGGCGCGGATCTTCGCACCGTCGTCGGCCGCCAGCGCCAGGGCACCGGCGAGGTCGGAGAGTTCGGCCACGGCGAGTTCGTCGCCGAGGTCACCGAGGGCCTGCCAGGGCGTGCTGCCCGACAACCGCGCCCCGGCCAGGGCCTGGCGGATGCGGACGAGGGCCCAGTAGTCGCTGACGGAGGCCGAACTCAGCAACGCCTCGGGCAGACCCCGACCACCGGCGAGGTTCATCGCGACCAGGTCGGAGAACACCCCGACGACGCGGCGGAAGTCCCGCCGACGGCGCTGGGCGTCGCCCCGCAGGGCGAGGTCGGGCACCACGAAGCCGAGACCACCCATCACCAGCGCGAGCGACAACGGGACGCCTCCGGGGAGCGGAACCCCGAACCCGCGCAACGACAACCAGCAGATCGGGGCGAGGAGCAGCAGCACGAGCCCGGCGACGACCTTGGTGGCGAGGAATTCCCCCGTCCGCCGGCCCAGCACGGCGAGGTCGGCGCGCGTGCGCCGCAGCCGCCAGCCACGTTCGGCCGCGAGCACCTCGAGACGGTCCGCGAGGGTCGCCATCATCCGGCCGAACGCGGCCTGCAGGCCGAACAACCCCCGGTCGGGGGCGACCGAGGCGGCGGCCTCCGCCGCGGACAGGACGGTGCGCCGGGTCGAGCGACGGGCCCCGTCGAGGCGGGCGACCTGGACGGACACCGACGGCCGCGCCGGCACCAGGGCGGCGTGCAGGACGACGATGCCCGAGGCCGCCACGGCCCCCGTGAGCAGGGCGAGTTCCAGTCCGTCCATCACGTCGTCCTCCCGGTCTCGGGGTGGGTCAGGAACCGTTCGTGGGACTCGACCTTCGCGAGTCGGCGCAGCCAGGTCAGCCCGGCGAGGAACAGCGCGGCGACGACCATCAGCGCGATCTGCCCGGCGACCGTGGAGTACGGGGCGACGTAGTCGCGGTTGAACACCGCGAGGACCCCCATCACCCCGAGGACGATGAGCAGCACGATCTGGACGCTGCGGCGGATGCTGCGCCGGGAGGCCTCGATGCGGCGACGCACGTCGAGTTCCTCGCGGGTCGAGGTGGCCAGGGCCGTGAGCACGTCACGCAACCCCGGGCCGCGCAACCGCGCGTTGAGCACCAGCGCCGCGACGACGACGTCCGCGCTCGGGTCGTCGACGTCGCCGGCGAAGCGCAGCAGCGCGTCCGGCAGCGGCTCGCGGATGCGCAACCGGTCCACCAGGAGGTTCAACGACGGCCGCAGCACGGGCGCCGAGGTGGCCGTCGTCGCGGGGATCGCCTGCTCCAGACCGATCGCGCCGGCGATGGTGTCGCGCAGCGACTCCGTCCAGTTCGCGAGACCCTCCAGTCGGGCGATGCCGCGGTTCTCCTCGGCGTTGCCGCCGAGCAGCCGCTGCCAGCACGCGACGAGCAGACCGATGCCGATCCCCGCCACGACCCACCGGGTCAGGACGAGGGTCAGGACGCCGGCACCGATCCCGAGCAGCGCCTGCTGGCCCAGTCCCGCGACCGCACCGCGGCGCAGCCCGGGTCGGGAGCTCGGTCCGGGGATCCGACCGTGGACCCCGAGCACGAGGACGAGGATCCCCAGCCCGACGAGCGCCGCGGTGAACGCGACGAGGAACTCCGGTGGCGTCCGCACCGCGCCGTTCACGAACCCCACCGCTCGAGGACGGGGGCGACGTAGCCGGCGGCCTCGAGGTCGTCGGCGCACTGCAACGGCGCGTGCGCACGGGCGACCCCGTCGCGACCGGCCAGGAACACCTCGGAACTGAGGACGCGGCCGTCGACGCCGGTGACCTCGCGGACGCTGGCGACGGCACGGCGCAGGCTCCCGCCGGAGTGGTAGGTGTTCTGCTTGTCGAGGAACACCACGAAGTTCACCGCGCCCGCGATGAGCATGTGGCTGGCCTCCACCGGCAGGTGCTCCTCCGCCTGCAGGGCGTAGGTGGAGATGCGGTTGAACACCTCCGCCGAGGAGTTCGCGTGGATGGTGGACAGCGAACCGTCGTTGCCCTGGCTCATGGCGTTGAGCATCGTGACGATCTCGTCGCCGAGGACCTCACCGACGATGACCCGGCTGGGGTTCATGCGCAGCGAACGACGGACGAGTTCGGCCATGGTGACCCCGCCGACCCCTTCGGAGTTCGGCAGCCGTTCCTCGAACGCGACGGCGTTCGGGTGCTCGCGCACCTGCTGGTCCAGACCGAGTTCCAGGGCCCGTTCGACCGTGATGAGCCGCTCGTGCGGCGGGATCTCGGCCGCGAGCGCCCGCAGCAGGGTCGTCTTCCCGGAGTTGGTGGACCCCGCGAGCATGATGTTCTTGCGGGCCCGCACGGCGGCCCGCAGGAACTGCGCGAGGTCCTCGGTCATGGAACCGGACGCGACGAGGTCGGCGAGGGTGGCGCTGGAGAGCCTGGCCCGGCGGATGCTGAGCGCCGGACGCTGGCAGACGCCCATGACCGCCGAGAGCCGCGACCCGTCGGGCAGCCGGAGGTCGAGCTGGGGGTTGGCGGAGTCGAAGGGCCGACTGGTGAGTCCGACGTTGGAGGCGAGCACCTGGACGAGTTCGACGAGGTCCTCGTCGGACTCGGCGACGGCACCGTGGAGTTCCTCCCGGCCGTCCGCGTAGCTGACGAACACCCGGTCGCAGCCGTTGATGTCGATGTTCTCGACGTCGGGGTCCTCGAGCAGCGGCTGGAGTCGTCCGACGCCGAAGAGGGCGGCGCCGATGGCGGAGGCCACGGATTCCTCGCCCTCGGCGGACAACGGCGGCCGGCCGGCCTCCACCTCGGCGCGGGCGTGGTCCTCCAGGACCTGCACGACGAGGGACCGGGCGAACTGCCGTTCGTCGGCAGCCGACATGGGGGTGCGGCCCGCGGTGTCGTCGCGACGTCGCTGGGCGGAGAGGCGGTCGGCGACGACGCCGCGCAGACGCCGGACCAGGTCGTGGTCGACGGCCTCGTGCGATCGGTGCCCGGTCGTGGACCGTCCGGTGGCCCGGCTGGAGCCGCGGTCGGAATCGCGGTGGGTGAGGAGGCTCACGCGGCACCTCGCTGGAGTTCGCCGTGGGCGGCGGCGGCCAGGGCGGCCACCACCGGTACCCCCGCCCGCACCAGCGCGGTGCGTTCGGGGCGCGCCGAACGGGCGCCGTCGAAGACGCGGGCTCCGGCGGGATCGAGCGGGAGGCGGCCGAAGTCCTCGACCCAGTCGCCGACGGAGGTCAGGACCGCCGCCGCGTCCGCGGCGTCGCGGCGGTGCGGGTCCCCCACGACGACGACACCGGTCCGCGGGAGCAGACCGTCGGGTCGGCGCAGCGCACCACCGAGGACGCGTAGTCGTTCCCGGCCGTGCAGCACGGCGGCGGTGTCGGCGCGGACGAGGAGGACCACGGTGTCGGCGGCCCGCAGCAGGTCGAGGTGCACGGCGTCGGCGCCGACGCGGCCGGCGTCGACGAGCACGTCGGTGGGCACCTCGCCGTCGCGCAGGTCGGCGACGGCGTTCGCGAGCGCCGACCAGCCGCGCCCGGCGGCGAGGGACTGCTCGGGCCCGGTCATCCCGCAGACGACGCGGGTGCCCCCGGCGACGACCTGGGCCTGCTCGAGGACCTGCGCCCCGCTGAGACCGCGGCGGGCACTGGTCAGCAGCGGCAGCAGGCCGCGGTCGGGGTCGAGGACACCGCCGTCGACGGCGGGTACGCGGGCGGCGACGTCACCGCCGGCCGGGTCGGCGTCGAGGAGGACGCAGGGGTGCGGCCAGAGCGCCGCGCTGAGCAGGGCGGTGGTGGTCACCCCGGGAGAGCCCTTGGCGGAGAGGAAGGAGACGAGGGCCACCGGTCACTCCCGCACGAGGTCGACGGGCGGGACGGTGGCGTCAGCGAGGCGCACCAGGGCGACCTGTCCCGCGGCGGCCGCGGCCACGACCTGGGCGGCGTCGGCGGTCGGGACGAGCAGGGACACCGTCCCCGGGTCGCCGGCGACGTCACCGACGCCCGCGGCGGCGGCGGAGCCGCCGGCGACGACCCGGGCCGATGCGAGCAGGACGGTGCCGGCGGGCTGCCCCGTGACGGTGGTGGAGCCGTCGGAGGCCACGAGGAAGGCGCGGACGACGTCGCCGGCGGCGAGCGCGTCGCCGGGACGCTGCTCGGGCCCGGGGACGATCCCGACGACCGCCGCGTCGGTGGGGACGGTGTCCCCGGCCAGGAACATCGTCCGGTTCACCAGGGTGTCCGCGGGGATGCGCGAGGTCGCGTGGGTGCCGACGAAGTTCGCCAGGGCGGAAGCGGGGACGACGGCAGCTCCGTCGGCGGCCACCCGGGCGGTACCGAGGTCCTGCGCGGTCACCACCGCGCCGGGAGCGATGTCGTGCCGGGCCACGAGGACGTCGACGCGGTCTCCGCTGCGGTGCACCACGAGGGCGCTGCCGAGCGAGCCGGCGACGACCAGAACGAGACCGGAGGCGATCAGCGCCGGACGGCGTTCCCGGACGGGGCCGGGCAACCGCGCCGCGGAGGTGGCGCTCGGCGCGGGGCGGGCGCTGCGCTGGGTGGGCGGGGCGGCGGTCGAGGGCATGCCCAGAAAGGTGGCACGCGGTCCCGCTGCACCCGTGACGGATCGCGACCGGTTGCGCCGTGTGGGGTTTCAGCGTCACCCGCTCTGCGCAAGCAGTGACGACGCTGTGTGGTCGGATCGGGTGAGTTCGGGGTTCCCGGCCCCGGACCCACCCGATCCGTGGTGTCAGCGGTCGGCGAGTTCCCCGTGGTGCTCCCGCAGGTCGAGGACGGCAGGTGCGTCCTCGGAACGCAGTTCCGCCGAGACGAGGGCGGCGACCGAGGCCACCCGAGGGTCGCGCAGGATCGACATGTGCTCGCCGGCGACCTCGACGATGCGGGCGTCGCCGCTGAGGTGGGGACCCCACTGCCGGCGGGCTGCGGCGTCCACGTCGTCGCCCGCGACGAGGACGAGGGTGCGACCGGGGTAGACCTCGGTGGTGTACCTGCGCTGCAGGAAGTTCCCCTGCCGGAAGAACCGGATGTAGTGCCCGAGGCCGGAGTGCGCCTTGATCCCGGTGAGGGCGAGGGAGACCCCTTCCTTCAGCTTGGCGAGCGTCGAGGGGTGGTGCACGACGGGCATCAGCGCGGGGTCCGGCGGGAAGGAGTCGAGGACGATCAGGGTCTCGACCTCCTGGCCCGCACGGCGCAGCTGGTGCGCCATCTCGAGGGCGATGAGACCGCCGAGGGAGTGCCCCGCGATCCGGTAGGGGCCTTCGGGTTGCTCCCCCCGGACCGTCGCGACGTGGCGGCGGGCGATGCGCCCGACCGACCAGTCGGGCAGGGCCCGGTTCTCCAACCCGTTGGCCTGCAACCCGAGGACGGGGATGCCGGGCACGATCTGGTGGGCCAGGGTCCGCATCGCCAGCGCGGCGCTGCCCGCTCCGGCGACGAGGAACAGCGGTCGTTCCCCGCCCTCGGGACGCAGCGGGACGAGGGTGGGCCGGTCGCTGCGGACCTTCGACCGCACGGCGGCCGCGAACGACGCGACGGTCGGTGCGGCGGCAAGGGTCGCGGTCCCGATCTGGGCGAGCGACTGGTCCCCCAGTGCTTCGAGGCGACTCACGAGGGCCTCGGCCGCGAGGGAATCGCCACCGAGTTCGAAGAAGTCGTCGTGGATGGAGAGGTCCTCCAGTTCCAGGACGGCGCAGAACTGTTCGAAGACGACCTCCTCCCAGCCCGTGCGCGGAACCTCGAAGGGGGCCGAACTCGGTGCGGGGTCCGGGAGTCGGGACCGGTCGAGCTTCCCGCGTTCGGTGCGCGGCAACGCGTCCAGGAACACGACGTGCTCGGGGACCATGTGCGAAGGCAGGTTCTCGCGCACCACGGCCCGGACGGCCGAGGCCTGCGGACGCGGACCCTCGGGGACGACGTAGGCGACCAGGGACATCCGCCCGGTGCGGGCGGAGGGGCGACCGACGACGAGGGCCTCGCGGACGTCGGGCTGGGCGAAGAGCAGGGCGTCGACCTCCCCGGGTTCGACGAGCAGGCCGCGCACCTTCACGCTGTGGTCGCTGCGGCCGAGCAGACGCAGGCAACCGTCGCTGCCGAGGGACCCGACGTCGCTGGTGCGGAACGTGCGGGAGCCGTCCGGGTTGTCCCGGAACACCTCTGCGGTCTTCTCGGGGGCGTTCCAGTAGCGACCACCGAGCCAGCGGCTGGTGAGGACGACGCGCCCGGTGCCCTCGTCGGAGAGGGAGCCGTCCTCGAGTTCCACCTGGAGCCGGGCGCCGGGAACGGCCCAGCCGACGGGCGTCGCGCCGTCGGGGGACTCGTCGTCGCCGCTGATGGGGTACTCGGTCATCAGCCACGTCTCGGTCGATCCGTAGCGGTTGCGCACCACGCAGTCCGGGCCGACGGCGCGGCGGATCGCGGCGAGTTCGGCACCGTGGACGGTCTCACCGGCCATCGTCACGCTCTTCAGCCCGGGGAGTCGTCCCCGCGTCCCGAGCGAGGTGATGACCCCCCGCAGGATGGCCGGCGAGGCGAGCAGGACGTCGGCGCCCACGTCGGCGAGGAAACCCGGGAGTTCCGCGATCGAGCGGCGACGCGGGTCGAAGAGTTCCTGGCGGGCGCCGACGAGCAACGCCCCGAGGGTCGGGGTGACCCCGGCGCTGAACGCCATCGGCAGCAGGTGCGCCACGACGCTGCCGGCCGGGTAGGCACCGGTGCCCTCGGAGCTCACCCAGGTGTCGTGCAGGATCGAGCGGTGCTCGCAGGCCACGCCCTTCGGGGCGCCGGTGGAACCGGAGGTGTAGACGATGACCGCGACGTCGTCGGGGTCGGCCGGCGAGCCGAGCAGCGCGGCGGCCGCGTCGACGTGGTCGGGCCAGGCGGACGCGTCGGCCGAGTCCGGGTCGAGGACCCTCGCGGCGACCTCGGCCGCGGTGGCGGTCCGTGCGGTGTCGGAGACGACGAGGCTCGCGCCGGCCGCCTCGACGTAGTGCCGCAACCTCGGTGCCGGGGTCGTCGGGTCGAGCACGACGACGGGGTGACCGGCGGCGATCACCCCGACCATCGCGGCGACGGCGCCGACGTCGTGCCCGCGGAGCACCGCGACCGGGGTGGCCCGGGGGTCGAGACCCGCATGGTGGGCCAGCACCGCCGAACGCACGAGTGCGGCCCGGCGCAGCAGGTCCGCCCCGGTGAGCCGGTCGACGCCGTCGGCGACCAGGACCTCGTCGGCGCACGCGAGCGCGACGTCGACGATGCGCGGGACCAACTGTCCCTGCGCGTGTTCCTCGGAGAACCTCGTGAACCCTTCGTCCACGGCGTCCGTCCCTGTCGTGACCCCCACGGGTGAGCCCCCTCCCCCGACCGGTCTAGGAAACCGGTCTCGTGTGGCCGAACCCTAGCCCGTCCGGGGTCGCCCCAACGGAGCAGCAGCGTGGTCCCGACCACAAGACCACCGCACGGACGCCGGAGTTCTACGGACGGTCCTCGCCGCTGACCCAGAGCCACCGGAAACCCCGGGATCCCTTACGCCACGGGAGGTTCGGGGCGGGGACTCAGGCCGCGTCACCCCGGGCGACGAGTTCACGGGCTAGCTGGCGGTACGACTCGGCTCCCGGGTGGTTGCTCGCGTAGGACGTGATGGGTTCGGCCGCCACCGTCGCGTCGGGGAACTTCACCGTCCGCCCGATCACGGTGTGGAACACGTCGTCGCCGAAGGCCTCGACGACACGGCTCACGACCTCACGGCTGTGCAGGGTCCGGCCGTCGTACATGGTGGCGAGGATCCCGTCGACCTCCAGGGCCGGGTTCAACCGCTCCTGCACCTTCTCGATCGTCTCGACGAGCAGCGCGACCCCGCGCAGCGCGAAGAACTCGCACTCCAGCGGGATCAGGACCCCGTGGGAGGCGGTCAGCGCGTTGACGGTGAGCAGGCCCAGCGAGGGCTGGCAGTCGATGAGGACGACGTCGTAGTCGTCGAGGGCCGGCCGCAGCGCGCGGGCCAGGACGCTCTCGCGGGCGACCTCCCCGACCAGCTGCACCTCGGCGGCGGAGAGGTCGATGTTCGCGGGCAGCAGGTCGAGACCCTCGACGGCGGTCTCGCGGATGACCTCGCGCACGTCGGTCCCGCGCTCCATGAGGAGCTGGTAGACGGTCTTGTCGAGCTCGTGGGAGTTGATGCCCAGTCCCGCCGACAACGCGCCCTGCGGATCGAAGTCGACCAGCAGCACGCGGCGGCCGTACTCGGCCAGCGCCGCCCCGAGGTTGATGGTGGTCGTCGTCTTGCCGACCCCACCCTTCTGGTTGCACATCGAGATGACGCGCGCCGGACCGTGCTGCGCCAACGGGGCCGGCACCGGGAAGACCGGCATCGGGCGCCCCGTGGGGCCGTTCTGCGGCCCCAGCTCGATCTCGCCCTGCACCGCGCGGGTCTCCCGGACCTCGCCCGCCGGAACGGGCTGCGGCTCCGTCTCGACGGGCGACTGCGGTTCGGGTCGGGGCTCGGACTGCGCGACCGGCTGCTGGATCGGCTGCGGCAGGGCGGTGGGTCGCTGCGGGAAGGGACGCGGGACCGGCCGCGGGAGGGGCTGCACCACCGGCGGGGCCACCGGCTCCTGCACCGGAGCCGGCACTCGAGCGTCGTCGCTCGTCGGCGTGCCGGTGGCGTGCTGGGGGTACTCGCTGGTCACGGCGGGGCACTTCCTCGGGCAGTCGTGGGCGTGTGACGGGTGTGTCTCTGCGGGTGACCCTAGTCCGCCGGGCGTGGTGGAGCGGTGGACGGGTCGTGAGCACGTGGGTGGCTCTCCGCGTGCACCTCGCGCAGCGAATCAGCCGTGACGAGGGTGTAGACCTGCGTCGTCGCCACCGAGGCGTGACCGAGCAGCTCCTGCACCACCCGGACGTCGGCCCCTCCCCGCAGCAGGTGCGTCGCGAAGGAGTGACGCAGCGTGTGCGGCGAGACGGCCCGGGTGATCCCCGCCCGACGCGCCGCCGACTGGAGCACCGCCCACGCACTCTGTCGCGAGAGCCGACCGCCACGGGTGTTGAGGAACAACGCGGGTGTCCCCCGCCCCGCGGCCACCAGCTGCGGACGGGATCGGACGAGGTACTGCTCGAGCGCGGTGCGGGCGTAGGACCCGATGGGGACCACCCGTTCCTTCGACCCCTTGCCGCGCAACCGGACCACGCCCGTCTCACCCAGCACCTCGGGCATCGCGTCGTCGACGTCGAGCCCCACGGCCTCGCTGATGCGCGCCCCGCAGCCGTAGAGGACCTCGAGCAGCGCGGCGTCGCGCAAGGGCACGGCCGACTGCCCGCCGTCACCGCCGGACCGCGCGACGTCGAGCAGCCGGGTGACCTCCTCCACCGTCAGCGCCGCGGGGAGGCGACGCGGTGGCGCCGGTGGTCGCACCAGGACCGAGGGGTCGTCGGCGCTGCGGCCCTCGGCGTGCAGGAACCGGTGCCACCCGCGGACGGCGGAGGCCGCCCGGGCGGTGGAACTGGCCGTGAGCACCGCCGCGCCGTCCTCGCCGGTGCGCAGGGTCACGACGAACGCGCTCACGGCGGCCTCGTCGACCTGACGGGGATCGGTGATCCCCCGGCCGGCCAGGAAGCGCACGTAACGGGCCAGGTCACGGCGGTAGGCCCCCAGCGTGTTGGCGGACAGGCCGCGTTCCACCTGCAGGTGAGCGAGGTAGTCCCGGACCGCCGCCTGCAGGGCGCTCGCCTCGCGGGGTTCCCCGGAGTCACCGGGGGCAGCGGCGAGGACCTGGGCGGACACGCTCCGACCCTACGGGGCGCGCACCGCGCCGTGACCGGGGACACACGCCGGGACCGGGCGGAAAGATCCGGTCAAGTCGTTCACCCGTTCGGCCGACCACACCTGCGTGCGAGCATCGAGAACTTCACCCACCGGCGTCGAACGGCGCTTCGGCGACGACGAGCTGATCGTGACGAAGACCGATGCGCGCGGGCTCATCACCTACGCCAACGACGTCTTCCTCCGCGTGTCCGCCCTGACCGAGGGCGAGGTCGTGGGCCAGCCGCACAACATCATCCGGCACCCCGGGATGCCTCGCGGGATCTTCGACCTGCTCTGGGAGACCCTGCGCAGCGGCAGCGAGATCTTCGCCTACGTCGTGAACCTGGCCGCCGACGGTGCGCACTACTGGGTGCTGGCGCACGTGACCCCCAGCGTCGACGCCCACGGGAAGCTGCTCGGCTACCACTCCAACCGCCGGGTCCCGGTCCCCGCGGCCCTCACCGCGGTGCGCCGCCTCTACGACGAACTGCTGGCCGTCGAGGCCCGGTTCAGCCGACCCGCCGAGGCCGTCGCCGCCTCCCGTGCCCTCCTCACCGAACGTCTCGACACCGCGGGGATGACCTACGACGAGTTCGTCTGGTCCCTCAGTCCCGAAGGAGTGGCCGCGTGAACCTGCTGCGACGCAAGCCGTCAGCCACCACCGGCCGCACGCACGACGACGTCCTGCGCACCGTCGCGGCCGTCGCCGGACGGGCCGCCGCGGGCGACCTGGAGGCCCGCGTGCCCTACCTCGGGGACGACGCCGTGCTGGTCGAGCTGCGCACCGCCTTCAACCACCAGCTCGACATGACCGACGCCTTCGTCCGCGACGCGTCCGCGACGCTGACGGCGGCCAGCGAGGGCCGGTTCCACCGCCGCTTCCTCCTCGGCGGCACCCGGGGCGCGTTCCGCAACGGCGCCCAGGTCATCGACGCCGCGCGCCGCGCCAGCGCGACCGCCGGCGCCGAGCTGGACCAGGCGACCGCCAGTCGCCTCGCCCTCGCCGACGAACTGGAGTCCACCGTCCTCGGGGCCTCCGAGCAGGTGAGCGCCGGGGCCACCAGCGCCGGGGCCGGGGCCGCCGAGCTCGCCCGCACGGCCCGCGACGCCGTCGAGCAGGTCCAACGGGCCGTCGCGACGGTCGGATCGCTGCGCGAGGCGTCCTCGCGCATCGAGGAGGCCGTGAAGCTCATCGAGAAGGTCGCCGCGCAGACCCGTCTGCTGTCGCTGAACGCGACCATCGAGGCCGAGCGCGCCGGGCCGGCCGGGGCGGGGTTCGCCGTCGTGGCCGAAGAGGTCAAGCGCCTCGCCGACCAGGCCGCCCAGTCCAACTCGGTCATCGCCGCGCAGGTGGCGGCGAGCCAGCAGGCCACCGAGGAGGCCGTGGCCGTCATCGAGGGTGTCGCCGCCCGGATCGAGAGCATGGACGCCGAGGTCGGCGCCATCACCGACGCCGTCTCCGGTGGAGGCGGAACCACCGGACTGTCGGAGATCGCCGGCCTCCTGCAGCAGCAGGTCGGCGGTTTCGTCGCGACCGTCCGGGGTTCCTGAGGACTACCCCTGCGGTCGCAGCAGCCCGGTCGGCCAGGGAGCGTCGGCCGGGCGCAGCGCGTCCAGGCCGCTCGCCCTGGCCGCCTGCAGGGCGAGCACCCCGATGACGCTGCCCGGGTTCGCGAAACGACCGGAGAGCACCGCGTCCACGGCCTGAGCCAACGGGACGCGGACGGGGACGAGGTCCTTCTCCTCGTCCTCGCGCACGTGCCGGTCCGCCGGCGCCACCGCGGACAACCCGCGGGCGAGGTAGACGCGGTTCGCCTCGCTGGAACCTCCCGGCGAGTTGAACCAGTCCACCAGGACGGCCCAGTCGGAGGCGACGAGGTCGGCCTCCTCGGCGAGTTCGCGCTGCGCCGCCAGCAGGGGCGCCTCGCCGGCGACGTCGAGCAGCCCGGCCGGCAGTTCCCACAACTCCCGGCGGACCGGGTGGCGGTACTGCTTGATGAACAGGACGTTCTCGTCGTCGTCGAGAGCCAGGATGGTCACCGCACCCGGGTGGCGCTGGACGTCACGCACGACCGGGGAACCGTCGGTGAGCTCCACCGTCTCGCTCACCACGTCCCAGACGTGCCCGGCGAAGACGACCTCGCTGCCCGCGAGGCGACGCTGCGCCGGTGCGTCCGACAGCTCCGCCCCGTCGACGAGGGGAACCTGCAGTTCCTCCGGGAAGCTCATGCCGTCACGTCCGAGAGCTGCTCGGTCACGGGTTCCGCGGGCTGCGGGTCCACGTCGATGAGCTGCCCCTCGCGCTGACGACGCAGAGCCGCCGCGACGAGACCGGAGAACAGCGGGTGCGCCCGGGTCGGGCGCGACTTGAACTCCGGGTGGGCCTGGGTCCCGACGTAGTACGGGTGGACGTCGGCGGGCAGTTCCACGAACTCGACGAGTTCGCGGTCGGGGGAGGTGCCCGAGAAGACGAGGCCCTTCTTCGACAGCTGGTCGCGGTAGGAGTTGTTCACCTCGTAGCGGTGACGGTGGCGCTCCGAGATCCGCTCGCTGCCGTAGGTGGTCGCCACGACGGAACCCTGCTGGAGGACCGCCTCGTAGGACCCGAGGCGCATGGTGCCGCCCATGTCGCCGTCACCGGAGACGATCTCGCGCTGCTCGGCCATCGTCGCGATGACCGGGTGCTTCGCGTCGGGCTCGAACTCCGTGGAACTCGCGTTCCGCAGGCCGGCGACGTTGCGCGCGTACTCGATCACCATGCACTGCAGACCGAGGCAGAGACCGAGCGTCGGGACACCGTTCTCGCGGGCCCAGCGCAGCGCACCGAGCTTGCCCTCGATGCCGCGCACCCCGAAACCGCCCGGGACGCAGATCGCGTCGACCCCGTGCAGCTGCTTCTGCGCACCCTCCTGGGTGGCGCAGTCGTCGGCCGCCACCCACCGGATGTCGACCTTCGCGTCCTCGGCGAAACCACCGGCGCGCAACGCCTCGGTGACCGAGAGGTAGGCGTCGGGAAGGTCGATGTACTTGCCCACGAGGGCGATCTCGACGTGGCGACGCGGGTTGTGCACGCGACGCAGCAGGTCGTCCCAGGTGGTCCAGTCGACGTCGCGGAAGCTCAGGTTGAGCTTGCGGACGAGGTAGGCGTCGAGACCCTCGCGGTGCAGGACCTTCGGGATGTCGTAGATCGAGGGCGCGTCGATCGCGGCCACCACGGCCTCGTCGTCGACGTCGCACATGGAGGCGATCTTCCGCTTGACGCCTTCGGGGATCTCCCGGTCGGCGCGGCAGACGATGGCGTCGGGCTGGATGCCGATGCTGCGCAGGGCCGCGACGGAGTGCTGGGTGGGTTTCGTCTTGAGCTCTCCGCTGGGACCGATGTAGGGCACCAGGGACACGTGGACGAAGAACACGTTGTCGCGGCCGAGGCGCTGCCGCACCTGGCGGGCGGCCTCGAGGAACGGCAGCGACTCGATGTCGCCGACGGTCCCGCCGACCTCGGTGATGATCACGTCGATGTCGTCGCGGGCCTGGGCCCGCATCCGGTCGACGATCTCGTTGGTGATGTGCGGGATGACCTGGACGGTGTCGCCGAGGTACTCGCCACGACGTTCCTTGGCGATCACCGACGAGTACACCTGGCCGGTGGTCACGTTCGCGGAGGCGTCGAAACGCACGTCGAGGAAGCGTTCGTAGTGGCCGATGTCGAGGTCCGTCTCGGCACCGTCGTCGGTCACGAAGACCTCGCCGTGCTGGAACGGGTTCATCGTGCCGGGGTCGACGTTGAGATAGGGATCGAGTTTCTGCATCGCCACCCGCAGGCCACGGGCCCGGAGGAGTCGGCCGAGGCTGGAGGCCGTGAGCCCCTTCCCGAGGGAGCTGGCCACACCCCCGGTCACGAAGACGTGCTGGGTGGGGGACTCGGGAGTGCTGCGGTTCGCCACGGAGTTCGAGCGTACCGGACGCACGGCCTCCTCGCCGCCGCGCCGCGCGATCAGGACCGGAGACGGTCGTGGACCCCGCGGACCTGGGCGAGCGCCGCCGCCGCGTCCGGCAGCCGGGCCGCACGGGCCGCGGAGCGGCGTCCACGGTCCTCCCGCGCAGCCGGATCACCCAGCAGGGCGTCCAGGGCGTCCGCGAACGCCCTGGGGTCTCCCACGGGCACCAGGACGGCGGCGTCCCCCGTGACCTCCCGGGTGCCACCGACGTCGGTCGCCACCACCGGCACCCCCGCCCGCAGGGCCTCCTGGACGAAGACCGGCTGGCCCTCCCAGAGGCTCGTGCTCAGGGCGACGTCGGCGGCGGCCAGCAGGTCGGCCACGTCGTCGCGTCGACCGACCAGCGTGACGGGGAGCCGCTCGTCGCGGACCCGGGCCGCGAGCTCGTCGTGCAGCGGCCCCTCCCCCACGACGACGATGCGCCCGAGGGTGAGCCGGTCGGCGACGTCCAGCAGCGTCGGCAGCCCCTTCTGCGGGGCGAGCCTCGCGACCGCCAGGGCCACCGGGCCCTCCCCCAGGACGGCGCGCCCCCGGGTCGCCTCCCCCGCCGGGAGTTCCGGTGCGGGCACGAGGGCCCGTTCGGCGGTCCGCGCCCCCAGGGCCCGGGCGATCTGCACCAGGTCCTCCGAGACCCCGAGGACGACGTCGGCCCGACGGCAGACGACGCGCAGGACGCCCAGGCCGAGCCGCGCGCGCGGCCCCGCACCGAGGACGGCGTTGTGCAGGGTCACCACGAACGGGGTCCGTCGCCCGACCGCGAGCGCCGCGACGAGCCCGGCCCGCACCCCGTGGGCGTGGACCAGCGCCCCGGGAACCGCGTGCAGCGCCGCACGCAGCGCCGCGACCGCTCGCAGGTCCCGGACCGGGTCGAGGCTCGCACCGATCTCCACGGCCGTGGTCGCCGCGTCGAAGGCGAAGCGCCGCAACGTCTCCGCGGGCGCCGCGACACGGACGTCGACGCCGTCCGCGCGCAGTCCGGCGCAGAGCTGGACGACGTGGCGGCCGACTCCTCCGGCGCTGCTGGCGAGGACGAACACGACGGGACCGTTCGACACGAGGGTTCTCCTTGGCTCAGCGGCGCACGACGCGCCGCAGGGTGCCCGTGAGCGCACGGACGTCGGTGGGGGCGGTGAACCGGGCCACGAGCGCCCAGACGAGGACGGCGAGCACGCCGACGCCGACGCCGAGGGCGACCTCGCCCGCGATCCCGTGCACGCCGACCCGGGCCCCGACCAGCCCGCCCACGAGCCCGCCCGCGAACGCCGAGAGCAGCGAGGCGACGACGACGCGGACGAGCCCGGTGAGGGATCCGGGTCCGGCTGCGCGGTGGACGGCGCGCAGCAGCAGGACCCCGGCCACGGTGAGCCCGAGGGTGTGCGCGAGGGCGAGCGCGCTCACGACGCGCTCGTCGGGCAGCACCGCCGGCAGGACGACGACGCCGATGAGGACGACGACCCAGCCGGCCACCGTGCCGGCCGCCGCGGAGCGCCCCTCGCCGAGGGCGTAGAGCGCCCGGGTCAGCAGGGCGACGAGTCCGTACCCCAGCAGTCCCGGCGCGAAGAGGACCAGTGCCGCCGCGAGGTCCCCGGACTGCCCGGACCCGACACGACTCGCGACGAAGACGACGGCGACCGGCGCGGCGACGGCCGCGAGGGCAGCGGCCCCGAGCGAGCTGACCAGCAGGACGACGCGCACCGCGGGCGCGAGGATCGTCGCGAAGTCCTCGTGGGCCCCTTCCGCAGCGCGCGAGAGGCGTGGGAAGACGGCGGTGGCGACGGGGACGGCGAGCACGGCGTAGGGCAGCAGGAACATCGCCCAGGCGTAGCTCCAGCGGTTCACCGCACCGGTCGCGCCGTCGTTCGCGGCCACCGTGATCGCGATGGTCACCACCTGCTGGGCGAGCAGGACGGCGAGTCCGGACAGGGCCAGCGAGCGCAACCGGGACCCGTCGCCGGGGGTCGGGCGCAGGGTCGGGCGCCAGCGGACGGCGCTGCGCAGGGCCGGAGCGTGCGCGAGGGCCAGCACGAGGACCCCGAGGGTGGTCCCCCCGGCGAGCACCGCCACGGCCCGGTCGGGGACCGCGGCCAGGTTCCCGCGGACGACCGCGGCCGGGACCATCCAGCCGACGACCAGGTAGGCGAGGCCGACGACGAGGCTGGAGACCAGGGGCGCGGCGGCCGGGGCGGTGAAGCGTTGCTGGGCCTGCAGGACCCCGGCGAAGACGACGGCGACGGCGTACAGCGGGACCTGCGGCAGGAAGACCCACAACATGACGGTGCCGGTGCGCAGCAATGAGTCCCCGCACCCCTCGACGGAGCCGCCACGCAGCAGCAGCCCCATGACGGGCCGCGCCAGCAACGCCGTGAGCCCGGCGACGACGACGAGGACGAGGACGCTCCAGGTGAGCGCGGCCGACGCCGTCCGGGACGCGTCGGCACGTTGGCGCTCGTCCCCCGAGGCGAGCCGGGAGGACAGCAGCGGCACCAGGACCCCCGCCAGCGCCCCTCCCGCCACGACCTCGAAGAGGACGTTGGGGACCTGGTTGGCGGTCTGGTAGGCAGTGCCGAGACAGGTGTCACCGACGGTCTGGCTGAAGGCGAGGATCCGGCCGAACCCCGCGAGGCGGGCGAAGACCGTCAGCAGGGCGACCGACGCCGCGGCGGCGGCGACCGAGCGGACCTTCGGCGTCACGGACGGCCGAGGCGGTCGAGCTCCCGCAGCACCGGCACGGACTCGATGACCCGGCTGAAGCTGATCCGTTCCGAGGCCAGGGTCAGCCCCACCACGGTGGCCAGGGCCAGGCAGCGACCAGGCCGGTCCCACCGGGCGAGCGCGGCGACGCCGAGGACCCCGCCGAGGGCGTTCGCGCCGGTGTCGCCGAGCATGCTGCGCCCGGCGAGATCGTCGGGCAGGACGGCCGAGCAGGCGCCGAGGACGGCGGCCGCGCAGGGGCGGGCCGCCGCCGCGCCGGCACTGCCGGAGGCTCCCACGGCCAACGACACGGCCACGACCGTCGCGACCTTCACCGCACGCCCCGGACGCAGGTCGAAGAGGTTCAGCAGGTTGGCGCTGCCCGCCACCAAGGCACCACCGACGAGGGTGTTGACCACCTGCCCGGCCGTGCGGGGCCGGTCCACCACCACCGCGGCGGCGAGCCCGGTCGCGCCGATGCCCAGCACCTTCCAGGCCCCCGTGGTGACACGACGCCGGCGCAGCGCCTCGAGGTGACCGCGGAGACCACGCGCACCGGCGTCCCGGTCCCCGGCCCGTTCGGTGAGGTCGTCCAACGCGCCGAAGGCCCCCGCACCGAGGGCCGCGACGACTCCCGCGACCCGGTACGGCGGTCGGGAGGCCAACGACCCGGTGGCGACGGCGAGGGCCGCGGTGGGCCCCTCGAGCAGGGTGACGGTTGCTCCGCGGTGGTTCCGGCGGTCCCAACGCCCTGCCCCCGCCGGCGGGTGGTCCCGCAGCAGCGCGCCGAGGCGGCGACCCGCCCCGCGGGCTGCGGTGAGCGCCAGCGCGGAGCGCGGGGTCGAGGCGCCGTTCACTGCGGTGCCGCCGGCAGCTGCGGGGAGACGGCGTCGGCGGAGCCCGCGGTCCCGTACTGGCCCGCGCCTCCGGACAGCTGCTGGCGCAGCCCGAGGACGACGTTGACCCGCCCGATCGGGGAGTCGAGGTCGTCGACCCCGCTGACGGTGGCCGCGACGTCCTTGTCGGAACGCAGCGCCGCGACCGGTCCACCGTCGGCGGCCGCCTCGGGCGGACCCGCGAGCAGCGCGCCCGCACTGGCGGCGTCGAGCTCGCGGGCGAGCGCGACCCAGGCCGCGTCGTCCTTGGTGACCTGGGCGTCGGTGGCGTCGGAGTCGGGCGCCCCACCGACGAGCAGGGCGAGCGTCGCCCGTTGACCGCTCGCGTCGGTTCCGCCGTCGACCTCGACGAGGCCCGCGTCGGTCAGCGTCTTCAGCACCGCTGCACCGCCTTCGTCTGGCTGACCGGTCTGCGCGAGCTCGGTGGTGACGAGGGCCCGGGCCAGTTCCGCGGCGAGCACGTCCTCGGTGCCGGCGTCGGTGGCCGGCGCCGTGGTCAGCTGACCGGTCAGCTCGTCGGCGACGTCGTCGCGGTCGCTCTGCTTCGCGGGGTCGATCCAGCTGTTCTGGATCGTGACCTGCGTGGACACGATCGCACCCGCCTGCTCCAGGACGTCGACGGTGGCGTCGACCTGGCTGGAGTCGGCACCGGGGAGTTCCACGACGGCGACGCTGCGACCACCGAGCTGACGGGCGACCAACGCCGGCGTGACAGCCTCGGCCCAGCTGTCCTGCGCCTTGGTGGCCGTGAGCGCGGCGTCGCGTTCAGAGCGCAACTGGTTCTTCTCCGCGGTCAGCTGCTTCACCTGGTCGGTGATCCCCGTCGAGATGCCCTCGTTCAGCGGACCGGCGCCCAGGACGATCCCGACGGCGAGCGCGAGGAAGATCGACACCAGCGAGACGACGTGGTATCGGAAGTCGATCACTGGGCATCCTGTCGTCGAGAAGTGGTGCGGTGCAGTCGGTCCAGGCGCCCTCGGCGGGACGCGCCGGTCACGGCCCCTCCCCCGGCAGCAGGCCGAGGAACCCCGCCCACAGGTCTTCGAAGCGGGCACCGGTGACCGCGAGGATCGCCTGGCCCGTCGGGGTGACCAGCAGCGCGGCGACGAGGGCCAGCACGCCGGAGAGGACGAGGACGACGACCTGGGAGTCGGAGACCCGGGACCGGTAGAGCCGGGACACCCCCTTGGCGTCGACGAGCTTGCCGCCGACGCGCAACCGGGTGAGGAAGGTGCTGGCCATGCCCGAGCGGCCCTTGTCCAGGAACTCCACGAGGGTCACGTGGGTGCCGACGGCGGCGATGAGCGTCGCACCCTTGTCGTCGGCGAGCAGCATCGCGACGTCCTCGCTGGTCCCGGTGGCGGGGAAGACGACCGCGTCGATGCCCAGCGACCGGACCCGTTCCAGACCGGGCGCACGCCCGTCGCGGTAGGCGTGCACGACGACCTCGGCGCCGCAGCGCAGCGCCGCGTCCGAGACGGAGTCCATGTCACCGACGATCAGGCCAGGTTTGTACCCGGCCTCGAGGATCGCGTCGGCGCCCCCGTCCACCCCGATGAGGACCGGCTTGTACTCGCGGATGTAGGGCCGCAGCGTGACCAGGTCCTCCTTGTAGTGGTACCCGCGGACCACGATGAGGACGTGGCGACCGTCGAGGTCGGTGCGGATGTCGGGCACCCCGACCCCGTCGAGCAGGAGGTCGCGCTCGCGGCGCAGGTACTCCATCGTGTTCGCCGCGAAGGCCTCCAACTGCAACGACAGACCCGCGCGAGCGACCTCCATGTCCGCGGCGACGACCTCGGGGGTCAACCGGCGTCCGCGGGCCACGACCTGCCCGTCGACGCGGACGACGTCGTCGTCGAGCTGGAGCTTCGCGCCCTCGACGAGCGCGGTCATGGCGTCGTCCCCGACCTCGTCGATGACGGGGATGCCGGCGTCGACGAGGATTCCGGGTCCGAGGTTCGGGTAGCGGCCGGAGGTGCTGCGGGAGGCGTTCACCACCGCGGCCGGGTGGCAGGCGACGAGCGCCTCGGCGGAGACCCGGTCGAGGTCGAGGTGGTCGATGACGGCGACGTCCCCGGGTTTGAGGCGTTTGGTGAGCCGTTTGGTCCGGCGGTCCACCCGCGCCGTCCCCTTCACCACGTCGAGGGTGCCGGTCGTCCCGTTCGACTCGGCTCCGGCCGCGTCACCGCGCGCTCGTCGCCGCCTGATCACCGTCGAACTCCTCCACCCCTACGTCGCACGCCCGCGCGGCTTCCGCGCAGCAGTGCTCGATCGTCCCACGGGTGCAGGACCGCCCCGTGCCGCACGCGCCGGACGTGACCTGCTCGTGCGCCCGGCCCCGGTCTCCTGCACCGCTTCCGCACGCGAGGAGTTCAAGAGCTCCTCGGCGTGCGCGCGGGCGGTCCCCGACCCGCTGCCGGAGAGCATCCGGGCGAGCTCGGTGACCCGTCCCTCGTCGTCGAGACGCACCACCCCGGACTCGGTCACGCTGCCGTCGTCGGTCTTGACGACCGTGAGGTGGCTGTCGGCGAAGGCCGCGACCTGGGCGAGGTGGGTGACGACGACGACCTGGGTCGTGCGCGCCAGCCGTGCCAGCCGTCGGCCGATCTCGACCGCGGCGCGGCCCCCCACACCCGCGTCGACCTCGTCGAAGACCATGGTCGGCACGGGGTCGGTCCCGGCCAGGACGACCTCGAGGGCCAGCATCACCCGGGACAGCTCACCGCCCGAGGCACCGCGCGACAGCGGTCGTGGGGCCGCCCCGGAGTGCGCGGCGAGGAGCAGTTCGACGCTGTCGCAACCCCACGGTCCGAGGTCGTGGCCGGTGTGGACGGCGACCTCGATGCGCGCGCTGGGCATGGCGAGCGCGGTGAGCTCGCTCGCCACCCGCTCCTCCAGCGTCGACGCGGCGGCCCGGCGGGCGACGCTGAGTCGAGCGGCCAGGGCGCGCAACTGTCCCTCGAGCTCGTCGCGTTCCTTGGCCAGTGTCTCCAGCCGGCCGTCGTCGTCGAGGTCGAGCAGCCTCTCCGCCGCGCCCCCCGCCCACCGGAGCACTCCCGCGACCCCCTCGGAGGGGTCGGTCGCGTAGCGACGCACCAGCGACGTCAGGAGCGCACGGCGTTCCTGGACGACGGCGAGGCGCAACGGGTCGGCCTCGAGGGACTGCGCGTAGGCCGCGACCTCGGTCGCGAGGTCCGCCAACAGGTAGGAGACCTCCCCGGCGCGGGCCGCGAACCCGGACAGCGCCGGGTCGTGATCGCCGGCCTGGCTCAGGGCGCGACGGGCGCTGTCGACCCGTGCGTCGGCCCCGCCCTCCCCGCTTCCGTCTCCCCCGCTGGCCTCTCCGGTGAGCGCCTCGTGAGCCGTCGAGACGGCCTCCCGGAGGACCTCGACGTGGGCGAGGCGATCGGACTCCTCACGCAGCGCGACGTCCTCCTCGGGCTGGGGATCGACGCGTTCCACCTCCTCCAGGCCCAGTCGCAGCAGCTCCGCCTCGCGGGCCCGCTCGGCGGAGTGGCCGGCGACGTGGTCGTGCTCGGCGCTGAGGGTCCGCCAGCGGGCGTGGACCTGCTGGTACTCGGCGAGGTCCTTCGCCACGACCGCTCCGGCGAAGGCGTCCAGCACGCGCAACTGCTGCGCCCCCGAGCGCAGTCGGAGCTGGTCGGTCTGACCGTGTACGGCGATGAGGTGCTCGGAGATCTCGGCCAGCACCCCGACGGGTGCGCTGCGACCACCGACGTGGGCCCGACTGCGACCGGTCGCCGAGAGGGTCCGGACGAGCAGGAGCTCACCCTCGTCGACCTCGCCGCCCGCCTCGCGGGTGCGGGCCGCGACGGCACCGTCCTCGGGGACCTGGATCCGGCCCTCGACGACGGCCGCGTCGTCGCCCGCGCGGACGGCTCCGGCGTCGGCGCGCTCCCCCATGAGCAGTCCGAGACCGGTCACGACCATCGTCTTGCCCGCGCCGGTCTCCCCGCTGATCACGGTGAGCCCGGGCCCCAGGGGGAGCCGCGCGTCGCGGATGACCCCCAGGGAGCGGATGTGCATCTCCTCGATCACGCCGTCACCCGTCCTCGCTCGAGCGCGGACCCCGCCAGCCCTGGACGGGCAGGCCGAACTTGGCCACGAGCCGGTCGGTGAAGCTGCCGGAGCTCAGCCGCGCCAGCCGGATCGTCTGGGGCGAGCGACGGACCTCGACGCGTGCACCGGCCGGGGCCGCGAACGTCCGTCGACCGTCGCACCACAGGACCCCGCCGTCACCCATCCCCTGCAGGACCTCGATCCCCACGACGGAGGTGGGGGCGATGACCAGCGGCCGGGCGAAGAGGGCGTGCGCGCTGATCGGGACGACGAGCAGCGCCTCGACCTCGGGCCAGACCACGGGGCCCCCGGCGGAGAACGCGTAGGCGGTCGAGCCCGTCGGTGTCGCTGCGATGACCCCGTCGGCGCCGAACGTGCTCAGTGGTCGACCGTCGACGTCGACGACGAGCTCCAGCATCCGCTCGCGGTTGGCCTTCTCGACCGAGACCTCGTTCACCGCCCACGAGGAGGCCACGACCTGACCGTCGAGGACGACCTGCACGTCGAGGGTCATGCGCTCCTCGACGCGATAGTCGGCCGCGACGACCCGCGTGACGGTCCCGACGATCTCCTCGCGTTCGGCCTCCGCGAGGAAGCCGACGTGGCCGAGGTTGACCCCGAGCAGTGTCGTGTCGGTGCCGCGGACGAGCTCGGCGGCCCGCAGGATCGTGCCGTCCCCGCCCAGGACGATGACCATCTCGGCCCCGAGGACGGCACCCTCGAGGTCGCACTCCTCGACCAGCGCGCGGTCGTCGACGCTCAACGCCGACGCCTCGTCCGGGGTCATCAGGGTGCGGATCCCCGCCTCGTGGAAGCGGTGCACCACCTTGGTCAGCGCGGACACCGCCTCGGAGCGACCGGTGTGGGCGAGCACCAGGACGGAACGCTCCGCCGCCGGGACGACAGCCTGTCGCCCGGTCACGACAACCCCGCCTGGGGGCCCTCGGCGATCGCCCGGGCGAGGTCGTCCTCATCCAGGGCAGGCGCACCCGCACCCAGGTGCAGGAAGTACTCGACGTTGCCGGAGGGGCCGGGGAGCGGGCTCGCGGCGACGCCGCGCACCCCCAGGCCGAGGGTGGCCGCGGCCGCCGCGACCGTCCGGACCGCGCCGGCACGCAGCTCAGCGCTGCGGACCACACCTCCCGCGCCGAGCGCGTCGCGGCCGACTTCGAACTGCGGTTTGACCATGAGCACGTGTTCCGCCTCGGGAGTGACGCACCGCACCAGCGCGGGCAGGACGAGCGTCAGGGAGATGAAGGACAGGTCGGCGACGACCAGCGAGGGCGCCGGAGCGACGACCTCGGGTTCGAGGGTGCGGACGTTGGTGCGCTCCACGACCGTCACGCGGTCGTCGGTGCGCAGCGACCAGGCGATCTGGCCGTAGCCGACGTCGACCGCGACGACGTGCCCGGCGCCCCGCCGGAGCAGGACGTCGGTGAAACCGCCGGTGCTGGCCCCGGCGTCGAGACAGCGACGCCCGGTGACGTCGACGGCGAACGCGTCGAGGGCGCCCACGAGCTTGTGGGCACCCCGGGAGACGTACTCGTCCTCGGCCGTGACCTCCTCGACGAGGATCGCGGCGGCGACGTCGACCTGGGTCGCGGGTTTGGCCGCGGTCGCGCCGCCGACGCGCACGCGACCCGCGGTCACCAGTTCGCTCGCGTGCTCACGCGACCTGGCCAGACCTCGACGCACCAGTTCCGCGTCGAGGCGGAGCCTGCGGACGGCCACCGTCATCCCTCCGTCGCAGCCAACCGCTCGCGCAGGGCGAGGTCGACGGCGGTGTAGACGTCCACGTGGTCGTGGACGCTGACGGCCTCGAGGCCGTCGAGCCGGGCGAGGGCGTGGTCGAGCGCCTCGTCGTGGGAAGTCGAGCGCGGGGACGGACCGGGCTTCGGCGCCTGGCTGCAAACGTCCTCGGGGTTCATCACGGGCGCCACGCTACAAGCCCGGTCCGACGCGCTCGGGGACGTCGTCCACAGCCGCGCGTTCGACCGGCTGTTCGACCAGTCCGTCGAGCGCCTCGACCGCGGCGGCGAGGTCGACGTCCAGCCCCCCGTCCACGCCGGCCCAGACGGCTGCGGCAGCCGCCCGCAGCACGTCGAGCCCGTCCGGACCGACCTCCCCGGCGCGGACGACCAGCGACCCACGATCGACCTCGACCCGCGCGTCACGACAGGTCGCGAGGACTCCGTGGGGGCGCTGCACGACCTCCACCGCGGGGTGGACGTCGGCGAGGCCCCGCAGGTCGTGGCTGACGTGCCCGGGTCGCTCGTGCGGTTTCGCCGCGAGGAGTTCCCCGACCCCGGTCACGCCGGTGAGGACGAGCAGACCGGGGAGGCCGGCGGTGCGCGCTCCCTGCAGGTCGGTGTCCAGGCGGTCCCCGACGACGAGGGCGTTCTTCGCCCCCAACCGCTGCACGGCCGCGTCGAAGAGGGCGCGCTCCGGCTTGCCGCAGACGACGTCCGGGCCCCGCCCCGCTGCGCGGGCGACGAGGTCCACCAGCAGCCCGTTGCCCGGTGCGGGGCCTCCCGGGGTCGGCACCGTCGCGTCGAGGTTCGTCGCGACCCACGGCAGACCCGAGCGGACCGCGTGGGTCGCTTCGGCGAGCTGGGCCCAGCTCAGGTCCGGGGAGAACCCCTGGACGACGGCGACGGCCTCGGTGCGGTTCTCGGTGGGGCGCAGTCCCACGTCCTCCAGCGCCACGCGCAGTCCGGTGCCCCCGACGAGCAGCACCGCCGACCCGGGAGGCAGTTCGGCGGCCAGGTGGTCGGCGGCGGCCTGCGCGGAGTTGACGACGTCCTCATCGGCGGCAGGGACGCCGAGGTCGCGCAGGTGGCCCGCGACGGTCGCCGGGGTGCGGGAGGCGTTGTTGGTGATGAACCCCAGCCGGAGTCCCGCCGCGACGGCGACCTCGAGCGCGGAGACGGCGTGCGGAACGGCGTCCGGCCCGACGTAGACGACACCGTCGAGGTCGAGCAACAGGACGTCGTGGTCGTCGAGGAGGGAACCGGTGCTGGCGGACAGGGTGGTGCTCACGGACTCCCCGGGATCTGGCGCGCCGCGATCGTGGCGCGGACCTGTCGAAGGCGGTCGGCGTACTCCGGACGGTCTGGACGCATGGCGTGCGCCATGGCCAGGTGTTCGGCTGCGAGGCCGAACCGTCCGAGGCGGCTGAGGCAGAGACCCAGCCCGAAGTGAGCGTAGTCGTCGGCCGGCCGGGCGACCGCGAGGTCCCGGAAGGACTGCGCCGCTCCTGCCACGTCACCGGAGTCGTACTGGGCCCTGGCCAGGGCCTCCAGGACTCCGGTCGAGCTCGGTTCCTCGCCGTGGGCCCGGGCCAGCAACGTCGCCGCCGCCGCGGCTTCACCGGCTGCGAGCAAGGCCAGACCGCGGTGGAGCCACTCGTAGGTCCCCCCACTGGGACGCCCGCTCGAGCGGTCTCCGTCTCCCTCGGGAGAGCTATGGGACACGGTGGACCTCCTCGCGATCAGGGGTGGAACGGTCGACGACTGCTCCGACCGTAGGATGCGACGGGTGGAGGACGCACGCACGGGAACGCGTGCCCGACCAGGATCACCGTCGCGACCAGCCGAGTCACCAGGTCCTCTGCTCCGGCCGTTCCCCGGCCTGCGCTACGACCCGGTCGTCGCTGGCCCGCTCGCCTCACTGCTGGCCCCACCGCACACCGAACTGGACCGCAGCACGCGGACAGCTCTGTTGGCGTCCTCGCGCTACGTCGTGACCCACCTGGAACGCCCCGAGTACGACGCCGGCCCCGGCCGCGCCGTGCAACGGTGGTTGGACGAGGGAGCGCTGGTCCAGGACGAACCCAGCTTCTACGTCGTCCGCCAGGAGCAGGACGGACGTGTGCAGCACTTCCTGATGGGGCAACTCGACGTGTCCGCGTACGACGACCGCGTGCATCCGCACGAGGGCGTCTTCGAGCAGGCCGTCACCGCGAGGCTGGAACGGCTGGAGACGACGGGTGTGGATTCCGAGCCCGTCCTCGTGGTCGACAGGCATCCCTGGCCGTTGTCCTGGACCGACCCGGCCTCGCTCGGTTGGCGGGTCGAGGTCGCGGAGAACGACCGGTGCCACGTGGAGGTCTGGCAGCTCGACGATCCAGACGTGCTGACGGAACTCACCGCGGCGTCGGCAACGCACCGGTTCCTCATCGCTGACGGGCACCACCGCCACGCGGCAGTCCTCCGAGCCGCGCAACGCGACGGGACTCCGCACTCGTTGCTGGTCGCGGTCGCCGACGACGCGATCGAACCGGTCGACCTCCGCGCGCTGCACCGGGTCCTGCCGCGGGCAGCCGCTCAGGAGGTGCTTCGACGAGCCCCCCGACGACGCGACGTCGTGGTGAAGAACGCCGCAGGAGTCGCCCTCATCGTGGACGCCCTGGGATTCGAGCAGGCTCTGGTGGTCTGTGACGGAGCCAGCGTCGTGGTCGAGTGCCCGCCCGCCACCGGGACGACGGTCGGGAGTGGCGCGTGGGTCGACACGGTCGTGCGGGGGTTCGGCACGGGCAACTCCGACGTGCGCTACCGACCCGACGCCGGCGCGATCTGGTCGACCCTCGGCGACCGCGCCGGGGTCTTCCTCCCCAAACCCCGGGTGCCGGCCCTCCAAGAGCTCGTCCACGGAGGCAGCAGCCTCGGGAGGAAGACGACGTCCTTCCGCCCCAAGCCCCTCGCGGGGACCGTCCTGCGCTTGCGCTGAGAACTGCGCAGGATCGGCTGTTCCAGCCTGAAACGGGGCAGAAACACGTGTGGGGAGCAACCCACACAAGGGTTGCTCCCCACACACTTATCACCAAAGGTGAGTGGCCGGCGGTGACCTACTCTCCCACCCAGTCTCCCGAGCAGTACCATCGGCGCAGGTGGGCTTAGCTTCCGGGTTCGGAATGAGACCGGGCGTTTCCCCACCGCTATGACCACCGGACCACAAAGGCCAGGATCAAACCACACCCCCCCACCCCCACGAATGGGACTGGAGCGTGTGTTCGAGTTCTCTCCCGAGAACCACACAATGGACGCGAACACCACAACAGCAGTGAAATCGTTAGTTGGATTGTTATCACACTCGCCCCGACCCACCAACCCACCACTCATCAAGTGGCGGCAGCTGGTGCGTGGTAGACAAGTGATCGGCTTATTAGTACCGGTCAGCTCCACAGCTCTCTCGTCGCTGCTTCCACACCCGGCCTATCAACCCCGTGATCTACAGGGAGCCTCCCACCCCTTCAACAGGGCACGGAAACCTCATCTCGAAGCAGGCTTCCCGCTTAGATGCCTTCAGCGGTTATCCCTTCCGAACGTAGCCAACCAGCCATGCTCCTGGCGGAACAACTGGCACACCAGAGGTTCGTCCGTCCCGGTCCTCTCGTACTAGGGACAGCCCTTCTCAAGTTTCCAACGCGCGCAGCGGATAGGGACCGAACTGTCTCACGACGTTCTAAACCCAGCTCGCGTACCGCTTTAATGGGCGAACAGCCCAACCCTTGGGACCTACTCCAGCCCCAGGATGCGACGAGCCGACATCGAGGTGCCAAACCATGCCGTCGATATGGACTCTTGGGCAAGATCAGCCTGTTATCCCCGGGGTACCTTTTATCCGTTGAGCGACCGCGATTCCACACTCCACGGCCGGATCACTAGTCCCGACTTTCGTCCCTGCTCGACCTGTCGGTCTCACAGTCAAGCTCCCTTGTGCACTTACACTCAACACCTGATTGCCAACCAGGCTGAGGGAACCTTTGGGCGCCTCCGTTACTCTTTAGGAGGCAACCGCCCCAGTTAAACTACCCATCAGGCACTGTCCCTGATCCGGATCACGGACCGAAGTTAGACATCCAGAACGACCAGAGTGGTATTTCAACGATGACTCCACCATCACTAGCGTGACCGCTTCACAGTCTCCCACCTATCCTACACAAGCCGTCCCGAACACCAATACCAAACTATAGTGAAGGTCCCGGGGTCTTTCCGTCCTGCTGCGCGTAACGAGCATCTTTACTCGTAGTGCAATTTCGCCGAGTTCGCGGTTGAGACAGCGGGGAAGTCGTTACGCCATTCGTGCAGGTCGGAACTTACCCGACAAGGAATTTCGCTACCTTAGGATGGTTATAGTTACCACCGCCGTTTACTGGCGCTTAAGTTCTCAGCGTCCCCACTTGCGTGGGTAACCGGTCCCCTTAACGTTCCAGCACCGGGCAGGCGTCAGTCCGTATACATCGTCTTGCGACTTCGCACGGACCTGTGTTTTTAGTAAACAGTCGCTTCCCCCTGGTCTCTGCGGCCCTCAAACGCTAGCCCGCAAGGAGCTTCACGTCTCAGGCCCCCCTTCTCCCGAAGTTACGGGGGCATTTTGCCGAGTTCCTTAACCACGATTCACTCGAACGCCTCGGTATTCTCTACCTGACCACCTGAGTCGGTTTAGGGTACGGGCGGCTCGAACCTCGCGCCGAGGCTTTTCTAGGCAGCATGGGATCACCCTACTTCCCCCCGAAAGGGTCACCATCAGGTCTCAGACACGACATTGAAGTCAGAAGTGCGGATTTACCAACACCTCGCCCTACACCCTTGGACGTGGACAACCATCGCCACGCGGAAGCTACCCTCCTGCGTCACCCCTGTTAATACGCTTGACTACTACCGGATCGGATCACACGCTCCACCAACCACCACCCGAAGGCAGTGACGGCTTAGGGTGCTTAGCATCCCCGGCCTCACCATGGACGGTTCTACGCCGGTACGGGAATATCAACCCGTTGTCCATCGACTACGCCTGTCGGCCTCGCCTTAGGTCCCGACTTACCCAGGGCGGATGAACCTAGCCCTGGAACCCTTGGTCAATCGGCGGACGGGTTTCTCACCCGTCATTCGCTACTCATGCCTGCATTCTCACTCGCGTGCAGTCCACAACCCATCACCAGGCTGCTTCACCCCACACACGACGCTCCCCTACCCATCCACACACCTGCCCACAACCACCACCCACCACCACAAGGACAGCAGACCTGATTGAGAGAGATTAATATGTGAATGCCACAGCTTCGGCGGTGTACTTGAGCCCCGCTACATTGTCGGCGCGGAATCACTTGACCAGTGAGCTATTACGCACTCTTTCAAGGGTGGCTGCTTCTAAGCCAACCTCCTGGTTGTCTGCGCAACTCCACATCCTTTCCCACTTAGCACACGCTTAGGGGCCTTAGCTGATGATCTGGGCTGTTTCCCTCTCGACTACGAAGCTTATCCCCCGCAGTCTCACTGCCACGCTCTCACTTACCGGCATTCGGAGTTTGGCTGACGTCAGTAACCCGGTGGGGCCCATTAGCCATCCAGTAGCTCTACCTCCGGCAAGAAACACGTGACGCTGCACCTAAATGCATTTCGGGGAGAACCAGCTATCACGGAGTTTGATTGGCCTTTCACCCCTACCCACAGCTCATCCCCCAGGTTTTCAACCCTGGTGGGTTCGGTCCTCCACGCGGTCTTACCCGCGCTTCAACCTGGCCATGGGTAGATCACTCCGCTTCGGGTCTAGAGCACGCGACTATAGGACGCCCTATTCGGACTCGCTTTCGCTACGGCTACCCCACACGGGTTAACCTCGCCACGCACCACTAACTCGCAGGCTCATTCTTCAAAAGGCACGCCGTCACAGGTACAAGCCTGCTCCGACGGATTGTAGGCACACGGTTTCAGGTACTATTTCACTCCCCTCCCGGGGTGCTTTTCACCATTCCCTCACGGTACTTGTCCGCTATCGGTCATCAGGAAGTATTTAGGCTTACCAGGTGGTCCTGGCAGATTCACACGAGATTCCACGAGCCCCGTGCTACTCGGGACATGCTCCCAAGGAGGCCGCAATGTTTCGCCTACGGGGGTCTCACCCACTACGCCGGACCATCCCAGGCCCTTCGGCTACACCACGACTTTCTCACTCCCCGACCAGGTGGTAGCCCAGTCCAGAACACTCCCACAACCCCAACCCCGCAACCCCTACCAGGTATCACACGGAACTGGTTTAGCCTCATCCGCTTTCGCTCGCCACTACTCACGGAATCATTATTTATTTTCTCTTCCTGTGGGTACTGAGATGTTTCACTTCCCCACGTTCCCTCCACACACCCTATACATTCAGGTGCGGGTGACCGCCCATGACGACGGCCGGGTTTCCCCATTCGGACACCCTCGGATCAACATTCGGTTGCCAACTCCCCGAGGCTTATCGCAGGCTCCCACGTCCTTCATCGGCTCCTGATGCCAAGGCATCCACCATGCGCCCTTACACACTTGACCACCACACACCACCCACCACCACCAACCCACCCGAAAGCAGGACAACAGCAGTAGAGCAGACATGCAGGTCAAGGCGAAACTGCAATAAAAACCCAAACCACAAAGACAGTACGGACCACCACCCACCGAAGTGAGATGACAGCCCGCTCATCAGAGGATTATCACTCGACGAACATCACTACTTTCACGCCCCTCAAAGGAGCGCTACTTGATGCTCGCGTCCACTGTGCAGTTCTCAACAGACAACCCGCACCCACCCCGTAGAGACCGACACCAGACACCCGAGAAAACTCTCGAGCCGATGTGAACGATCAGGGCAGGCCCAGACCAAGACACCAACCACCAGCCATGCCCGAAAGCACGCCAGCCGGCCGGTCCCTCAGGACCCAACAGTGCGCCAGACACCCCCCGACCCCCACCCCACGTTCCACCCAGACCGAAACCTGAGGTACTAGCGACGCGAGACGTCGAAGAGATGCCGTGTTGATGTTCCACCCTTGAGCACCAGCCGTCGAACATACGCCGACGAAACTGGCCCATCCCCACCACACCTCATACCCCACGAAGGAGGCCTGAGACCTGAGATTCAACTCAGTGACGGGGTTGATGCTCCTTAGAAAGGAGGTGATCCAGCCGCACCTTCCGGTACGGCTACCTTGTTACGACTTCGTCCCAATCGCCAGTCCCACCTTCGACAGCTCCCCCCCTTACGGGTTGGGCCACCGGCTTCGGGTGTTACCGACTTTCATGACGTGACGGGCGGTGTGTACAAGGCCCGGGAACGTATTCACCGCAGCGTTGCTGATCTGCGATTACTAGCGACTCCGACTTCACGGGGTCGAGTTGCAGACCCCGATCCGAACTGAGACCAGCTTTTTGGGATTCGCTCCACCTCACGGTATCGCAGCCCTCTGTACTGGCCATTGTAGCATGCGTGAAGCCCAAGACATAAGGGGCATGATGATTTGACGTCATCCCCACCTTCCTCCGAGTTGACCCCGGCAGTCTCCCATGAGTCCCCACCATAACGTGCTGGCAACATGGAACGAGGGTTGCGCTCGTTGCGGGACTTAACCCAACATCTCACGACACGAGCTGACGACAACCATGCACCACCTGTACGCGACCAACTAAATGACACCCCATCTCTGGGATTCCACCGCGCATGTCAAGCCTTGGTAAGGTTCTTCGCGTTGCATCGAATTAATCCGCATGCTCCGCCGCTTGTGCGGGCCCCCGTCAATTCCTTTGAGTTTTAGCCTTGCGGCCGTACTCCCCAGGCGGGGCGCTTAATGCGTTAGCTGCGGCACGGAATCCGTGGAATGGACCCCACACCTAGCGCCCAACGTTTACGGCATGGACTACCAGGGTATCTAATCCTGTTCGCTCCCCATGCTTTCGCTCCTCAGCGTCAGTAACTGCCCAGAGACCCGCCTTCGCCACCGGTGTTCCTCCTGATATCTGCGCATTTCACCGCTACACCAGGAATTCCAGTCTCCCCTACAGCACTCTAGTGTGCCCGTACCCACTGCAAGCTCAGAGTTGAGCCCTGAGTTTTCACAGCAGACGCGACACACCGCCTACGAGCTCTTTACGCCCAATAATTCCGGACAACGCTTGCACCCTACGTATTACCGCGGCTGCTGGCACGTAGTTAGCCGGTGCTTCTTCTGCTCCTACCGTCACTTTCGCTTCTTCGGAGCTGAAAGAGGTTTACAACCCGAAGGCCGTCATCCCTCACGCGGCGTCGCTGCATCAGGCTTTCGCCCATTGTGCAATATTCCCCACTGCTGCCTCCCGTAGGAGTCTGGGCCGTGTCTCAGTCCCAGTGTGGCCGGTCGCCCTCTCAGGCCGGCTACCCGTCGTCGCCTTGGTAGGCCATTACCCCACCAACAAGCTGATAGGCCGCGAGCCCATCCCCAGCCGAAAAACTTTCCACCCACACTCGATGCCGAGGCAGGTCGTATCCGGTATTAGCCACCGTTTCCAGTGGTTGTCCCAGAGCCAGGGGCAGGTTGCTCACGTGTTACTCACCCGTTCGCCACTGATCCACCCCGAAGGGCTTCACCGTTCGACTTGCATGTGTTAAGCACGCCGCCAGCGTTCGTCCTGAGCCAGGATCAAACTCTCCGTCGAAAAACCTACGACCACACCACCACCAAAAGCAGCAGCACAGCCAAGATCTTTAGCACTTCATAGTTGACCCTTGGACTCGAAAACCCCACCCCCCACTGGCGTGAAAGAGGCGGAGATCAATCCCAAAGGAACCCCAAACCATCACCCACCCACGCAGAAAACGCAGCGCAGTGACAGTCGAATTGGGGGTTGATACATATATGGCATCAACATTTTTGGCACACTGTTGAGTTCTCAAGAACCGGACACACCCACCCGCAACAACCCCCACACAGAGGGCCACCCGAAGAGGGGCAACTTTCCCACCTTAACCACCAACCAGGCCAAACTGCAACCCAATTACCGTCAAGGCTTCCGGCGCCACCCACCAGACGCGGACCACCCAAGCTCACAGGCTCCGGTTTTCCGCCCCGTCGGGGCGACATGAGGAACAGTACGCGGCTGTCGGGGCGAAGGGCAAATCCGCATCGCCCCGACAGCCACTCGCCTACTGCGGCAACAGAAGCGCCACCGCAGCGAGGGTCTTCTTCCCCCGCCGCAGCACCGCGTAGCGGCCGTGGAGGAGCTCCACGTCCGCCAGCGTCGCCTCGGGGTCGGTCAGCTTGGTGTTGTTCACGTACGCGCCACCCTCCCCGATGGTCCGGCGGGCACCGCCGAGGCTGGGTGCGAGGCCGGTGTCGGCGAAGAGCTGCGCCAGGCGCACGTCCCGGTCGGCCGGCGTCGCCGTCGGCAGCTCCTCGAGGGCACCCCGCAGGATGCGCTCGTCGATCCCGTCCAGCTCGGAGCCGCCGAACAACGCTGCCGAGGCGTCCTCGACGGCGACGGCGGCCGCCTCACCGTGGACGAGTGCCGTGACCTCGTGGGCCAGCGCACGCTGCGCCGTCCTGGCCCGGGGGTTCTCGACGACCTGTCGACCCAGCTCCTCGATCTCCTCGCGGGAGCGGAAGCTGAACGCCTTCAGGTAGTCCACGACCTTGGCGTCCTCGGCGTTGAGCCAGAACTGGTAGAAAGCGTACGGCGACGTCAGGTCGGGGTCGAGCCAGACCGCGCCGGACTCCGTCTTGCCGAACTTCGTCCCGTCCGCCTTGGTGAGCAGCGGGGTCGCCAGGGCGTGCACCGTCTGCTGGTCCACCCGACGCACCAGCTCGCAGCCGGCGGTGATGTTGCCCCACTGGTCCGAACCACCGAGCTGCAGCGCGCAGCCGTGGCGACGGTGCAGCTGGAGGAAGTCGTTGCTCTGCAGCAGGACGTAGCTGAACTCGGTGAAGCTGATCCCCGTCGTCGCGAGCCGCTTGCTCACCGCCTCCCGGTCGAGCATGCGGTTGACGCTGAAGTGCTTGCCCACGTCGCGGAGGAACTCGATGGCCGACATGGGTCCGGTCCAGTCGAGGTTGTTCACCATCGTCGCGGCCGCGGGGCCGTCGAAGTCGAGGAAGGGCGCGATCTGGCCCTGGAGGCCCGTCACCCACCCGGCGACCACCGACGGGTCGTTCATCGTGCGCTCGGCCGAAGGACGCGGATCCCCCACCAGGCCGGTGGCCCCGCCCACGAGGATCAGTGGGTGGTGCCCCGCCTGCTGCAGACGCCTCGCCGTCAGAACCTGCACGAGGTGGCCGACGTGCAGGCTCGCCGCCGTCGGGTCGAAGCCCACGTAGTAGGTGAGCGGTCCCGTCCGCAGCGCTTCCTGCAGCGCGGCCTCGTCGGTGGACTGCGCCACCAGGCCCCGCCACTGCAGTTCGTCCCAGACGTCGCTCACGACTCGTCGGCTCCTCAGGTCCTGCGCCCCGACTTCCGGGGCCCGGGCGACCGTCGCCCGCCGACACGGTAGTCGGAGACGGTGCGGTCGTTCGAGAGAGAAACGCGCCAGGGGGTCGGGGCCCCCGCACCGGCCACCCCGACGCGGGGTCCCCACACGACGTCGACGTCGTCGACCGCAGTGCCACGGAGGACCTCCAGCTCCCCCGCACCGCAGATGTCGAGGCCGTTCTGGACGCGATCCACCCCGAGCGCCTGGGTGAGCCGGGCCGGTCCGCGGGCCAGGTCGACGTCACGCTTGGCGCTCACCCGGCGCGAGCGGGCCAGCTCCACGCCCTCCACGACCTCGCCGGCCCGCAACAGCACCGCCGACGCCGTGCCCTCCCCCGCGCAGACGAGGTTCATGCACCAGTGCATGCCGTAGGAGAAGTAGACGTAGGCGTGCCCGGGCGGCCCGAACATGACCTGCGTACGGGGGGTGCGACCGCGGAAGGCGTGCGACCCGGGGTCGGACTCCCCCGCGTAGGCCTCGACCTCCGACAACCGGACACCGACGACGCCGGCGGGCGTCGCGTGGCGCACGACGCAGCCCAGCAGGTCGCGCGCCACCTCGGTGACGGCCCGGTCGTAGAACTCCCGCGGGAGCCTCAGGGACGTGCCCACGCCAGGTGTCCCGCGAGTGCGTCCTGCGCGGCCTCGAGCTGCTCCGCCACCCGAATGGGAGCGGTGCCACCGATCCCGTCCCGGGAGGACAACGACCCCTCCGTCGACAGGACGTCCTTGACCTCGGGGGTCAGGTGGGCAGAGATCGCCGCGAGGTCCTCGACCGACAGGTCCCAGAGCTCGACGCTGCGGCCGAGTTCCGCGGACAGCTCCTCGCAGCGGCGCACGCACGCCCCGGAGATCTGGTGCGCGTCGCGGAAGGGCACCCCCTGGCGGACGAGCCATTCCGCGATGTCGGTCGCGAGCGCGAATCCCTGCGGCGCCAGCGACGCCATCCGTTCGGTGTGGAAGTGCAGGGTGGCGATCATCCCGGCGACGGCGGGCAGAAGGACCTCGAGGGTGTCGACCGCGTCGAAGACGGGTTCCTTGTCCTCCTGCAGGTCCCGGTTGTAGGCCAGCGGCAGCCCCTTGAGGGTCGCCATCAGACCCGTCAGGTCACCGATGAGCCGACCCGCCTTGCCGCGGGCGAGTTCGGCGACGTCGGGGTTCTTCTTCTGCGGCATGATGCTCGACCCCGTCGACCACGCGTCGTCCAGGGTGACGAAGGAGAACTCCTTGGTCGCCCACGCGATGACCTCCTCGGAGATGCGCGAGAGGTCGACGCCGATCATGGCGGCGACGAAGGCGAACTCGGCCGCGACGTCGCGCGAGGCGGTCCCGTCGATGGAGTTCTCGACGCTGCGGGTGAACCCGAGTTCACGGGCCACGGCGACCGGGTCCAGCCCGAGCGAGGAACCCGCGAGGGCGCCGGAACCGTAGGGCGAGATCGCGGCTCGGGCGTCCCAGTCGCGCAACCGCTCCACGTCGCGCAACAACGGCCACGCGTGGGCCATCAGGTGGTGCCCCAGCAGGACCGGCTGCGCGTGCTGCAGGTGCGTGCGACCCGGCATCGCAGCCCCCGGGTGCGCCGCGGCCTGGGTGAGCAACGCCTCGACGACGTCGAGCACCAGCCCCGCGATGAGCTTCGCGTGGTCGCGCAGGAACATGCGCAGCAACGTGGCGATCTGGTCGTTGCGGGACCGTCCCGCGCGCAGCCGACCACCGACGTCGCCACCGACGCGTTCCACGAGGGCGCGTTCCAGGGCGGAGTGCACGTCCTCGTCCTCCTCGGCGGGGACGAACGCGCCGGAGACGACGTCGGCCTCCAACGCGTCGAGCCCCGCGAGCAACGCCGTGAGGACGTCGTCGTCGAGGAGGCCCGCCATGTGCAGGACGCGGGCGTGGGCCCGCGACCCGGCGAGGTCGTAACGGGCGAGGCGGAAGTCGAAGTGGGTGGACTTCGACAGCGCCGCCATCGCCGCGGCGGGACCGCTGGCGAACCGAGCGCCCCACAGACCCTTCTCACCATGCTGGTTCTCGTCCGACATCACACGTCCACTTCGCTCTCGGGGTCTTCGGGGGTGGAACTGTCCCGGCGGGCCAGCGCCAGGAAGCGGGCGGCGACGGCGTCGCCCCCGAGCGGGTCACGGGAGATGACCAGCACCGTGTCGTCCCCGGCGATCGTGCCCAGCACGGTCGGGATCACCGAGTGGTCGATCGCGCTCGCCAGGAACTGCGCGGCCCCCGGCGGGGTCCGCAGGACGACGAGGTTCGCGGAGGCCTCCGCACTCACCAGGAGTTCCTCGCACCAGCGGGCGAGCCGGGCGTCCAGGACCTCCTGGCCGATGCCGCTGCGGGGGGTGCGGTCCCCGCCCTCGGCGGGCAGGGCGTAGACGAGGCCGCGGTCACCGTCGCGCACCTTGACCGCACCGAGTTCGACGAGGTCGCGGGACAGGGTGGCCTGGGTGACGGCCACCCCCTCCTCGGCGAGGTGGGTCGCCAGCTCGGTCTGGGAGCGCACGGGCAGCCGACCCAGCAGGGAGGCGATCCGGTCGTGCCGGAAGGCCTTCGTCCCCGCGCCGGCGCCGGTGGGAGAGGTCATCGGGAGTTCGCGAGCAGCCAGACGAGCAGCGCCTTCTGGGCGTGGAGGCGGTTCTCGGCCTCGTCCCAGACGACCGACTGCGGACCGTCGATGACCGCGGCGTCGATCTCCTTCCCGCGGTAGGCGGGCAGGCAGTGCAGCACGATCGCGTCGTCCTCCGCCCCGCTCAGCAGGTCCGAGGTCAGCGAGAAGGGCCGGAACCGTTCGAACTCCTGCCCCTCCTGCCCCATCGAGATCCAGGTGTCGGTGGCGACGACGTCGGCGGCGGCGACGGCCTCCTCGGCCGAGGTCGTCACGGTGACGGACCCGCCCGTGGTCGCGGCGACGGCCTGGGCCCGGGCGATGATCTCGGGGTTCGGCAGGTCCGAGCCGGGCGTGCCGATCCGGACGTGCATCCCGGCGGTGGCCCCACCCAGGGCGTAGGAGTGGGCCATGTTGTTGGCCCCGTCCCCCACGTAGGCCAGGGTCAGCCCCGCGAGGGCGCCCTTGCGCTCGATCACGGTCTGCAGGTCGGCGAGGATCTGGCACGGGTGGTAGTCGTCGGTGAGGGAGTTCACGACCGGTACCCCGGAGTGCGCGGCCATCTCCTCGAGGTCCGCCTGCGAGAACGTACGCCACACGATCGCGGCGACCTGGCGTTCCAGGACCCTGGCTGTGTCGGCGACGGGTTCACCGCGCCCGAGCTGCGACCCCGCGGCGTCGACGACGAGCGGGACGCCGCCGAGGTCGGCGACGCCGACGCTGAAGGAGACGCGCGTCCGGGTCGACGGCTTGTCGAAGAGCAACGCGACGGTCTGCGGGCCGGCGAGGGGTTTCTCGGCGAAGCGATCGGCCTTCAGGCGGGCGGCGAGGGCCAGCACCTCGGCCTGTTCGGCCGGGCTGAGGTCGTCGTCGGCGAGGAAGTGCCGGACGGTCACGAGGAGGCTCCGTTCGTGGCTGCGGTGTCGAGGATCTCGGGCAGGGCGGCGACGAACGTGTCGGCCTGCGCCGTGGTGAGGACGAGCGGGGGGGCGAGGCGGATCGTGTCCGGTCGGGCGGAGTTGACGATGAACCCCCGGGCCAGCGCGGCCGCCACGACGTGAGCGCCGAGGGGTTGTGTCAGGGCGATCCCCAGCAGCAGGCCCTCACCGCGCACTCCCTCGACCAGGGGATGGCCGAGAGCGGTGACGGCGTCGCGCAGGTGGCGACCGACGGCGTCGGCGTTCTCGAGCAGCCCGTCGCGTTCGACGGCGTGCAGGACGGCGAGACCGGCGGCCGAGGCGACCGGGTTCCCGCCGAACGTCGAACCGTGCTGGCCGGCGCCGAGGAGTGCGGCGTTCGCCGGGCCGAACGCGACGACGGCCCCGATCGGGATCCCACCGCCGAGTCCCTTGGCCAGCGTCATGACGTCGGGGACGACGCCCTCGTGGCGGGGGTTCTGGTGCGCGAACCAGTGACCGGTGCGGGCGATGCCCGTCTGCACCTCGTCGAGGACGAGGAGGGCCCCGTGCTCGGCGGTGATGCGCCGCGCCGCGGCCAGGTACCCGTCCGGCGCGGGGACGACACCGTTCTCGCCCTGCAGGGGTTCGAGGAACACCGCGGCCGTGGCGCCGTCGACGGCGCGACCGAGCGCGCCGACGTCGCCGTAGGGGACGAACTCGACGCCGCCGGGCAGCGGTTCGAAAGGCGCCCGGTAGGACTCCTTGGCGGTGAGGGCCAGCGCGCCCATGGTGCGGCCGTGGAACGCACCCAGGGTCGAGACGATCTTCGTGCGGCCGGTGCGGCGGGCCATCTTGAAGGCGGCCTCGTTGGCCTCGGTGCCCGAGTTCGCGAAGAACACCGCGGAACCCTGCGGGGCGCGCGAGACGTCCAGGAGACGTTCCGCGAGGACGACCTGCGGTGCACTGGCGAAGAAGTTGGAGACGTGCCCCAGCGTGGTCAGCTGCGCCGTGACCGCCGCGACCAGCAGCGGGTGCGCGTGCCCGAGGACGTTCGTCGCGATGCCCCCGAGGAGGTCGAGGTACTTGTTCCCGTCGGCGTCCCAGACGTGGCAGCCCTCGCCGCGGACGAGGACGCGCTGCGGGGTGCCGAACGTCTGCATGACCGACGTCGAGTAGCGCTGCAGCCACGCGTCGCCGGTGCCTTCGGTGACCGGCAGGGCATCCGCCGCCGTCGCGAGATCCACGTCAACTCCCTGGGGGTTCACGGCACGACCATCGTGCCGTTGCCGGAGGTCGTGAAGACCTCCAGCAGGACCGAGTGCGCCGTCCGGCCGTCGATGACCGTGGCACGGGGGACCCCGCCGCGCACCGCGCGCAGACAGGCCTCCATCTTCGGGACCATCCCCGACTCCAGGGACGGCAGCAGTTCTGCGAGTTCCGCCGCCGCGATCTCGCGGACGAGCGAGTTCCGGTCGGGCCAGTCCCGGTACAACCCGGCCACGTCGGTCATGACCACGAACTTCTGCGCGCCCAGCGCGACGGCGATGGCCGAGGCCGCGGTGTCGGCGTTCACGTTGAGGACCTGCCCGTGCAGCAGGTTCCCCTCGTCGTCGACCTCGGGGGCGATCGTCGAGATGACCGGGATGCGACCGGCGTCGAGCAGGTCGACGACCGCACGCGGGTCGACCCCGACGACGTCGCCGACCAGTCCGACGTCGACGGGTTCACCGTCGACGATCGCGTGCCGCCGCTTCGCCCGCAGCAACCCCGCGTCCTCCCCGGACAACCCGACGGCCAGCGGACCGTGGGAGTTCAGCAGACCGACGAGTTCCCGCCCCACCTGACCCGTGAGGACCATCCGGACGACGTCCATCGCCTCGGGCGTGGTGACCCGCAGGCCGCCGCGGAACTCGCTGTGGATCTGCAACCGGTCGAGCATGGTCGAGATCTGCGGACCACCGCCGTGCACGACCACGGGACGCAACCCGGCTGTGCGCAGGAACACCACGTCCTCGGCGAAGGCGCGTTTGAGGTCGTCGTCCACCATGGCGTTGCCGCCGTACTTCAGGACGACGAGGGCGCCGTGCCACTTCTGCAGCCACGGCAGGGCTTCGACGAGGACGCTCGCCTTGTCGGTGGCGGTGAGGTCGTCGAGGTCGACGGGCTCGCTCACGAGCTGTACGCGCTGTTCTCGTGGACGTAGGCGTGGGTGAGGTCGTTCGTCCACACCGTCGCCGTCTCGGAACCCGCGTGCAGGTCGATCACGACCCGGACCTCGCGGGGTTCGAGGTCGACCGTCGCCGGGTCGGCGTGGGGGGTCCCCCCGACGCAGACCGCGACCCCGTTGAGGCTCACGTCCAGGGCCTGGGGGTCGAACTGCGCCGACGTCGTCCCGACGGCCGCCATGACGCGGCCCCAGTTCGGGTCCTTGCCGAACACCGCGGCCTTGAACAGGTTGTTCCGGGCGACGGAGCGGGCGACCTCGACGGCCTCGGCCTCCTCGGCCGCGCCGACGACCTCGATGGCGATGTCGTGGTCCGCGCCCTCGGCGTCGCCGACGAGCATGCGGGCCAGGTCCGCGCAGACCCGGCGGACGACCTCGTCGAACTCCGCGGGTTCGGGGGTGACGCCGCCGGCGCCGCTGGCGAGCAGCACGACGGTGTCGTTGGTGGACATGCACCCGTCGGAGTCCACGCGGTCGAACGTCGTGCGGGTCGCCGCCCGCAGCGCCCGGTCCAGGTCGGCGGGTTCCACGGCGGCGTCGGTGGTCAGGACCACGAGCATGGTCGCCAACCCAGGGGCGAGCATGCCCGCCCCCTTGGCCATGCCGCCGACGACGAAGGAGTCGCCCTGCGGTCCGACGCCGGTCTCGATGGCCTGCTTGGACACGGTGTCCGTCGTCATGATGGCCGTCGCGGCCGCCGTCCCGCCCTCGGTGGAGAGGTCCGCGAACGCGGTGCGGACACCGTCGAGGACCTTCTGCCGCGGCAGTGCCACGCCGATCAGACCGGTCGAGCAGACGACGACGTCGCCGGCACCGGACCCGACGAGTTCACCCACGAGTTCCGCGGTGGCGTGCGTGGTCTGGAAACCGTTCGGGCCGGTGAAGCAGTTCGCACCGCCGGAGTTGAGGACCACCGCCTTGAGGTGGCCGTCGGCACTGGCGCGTTCGCTCCAGAGCACCGGGTGGGCCTTGCACCGGTTGGAGGTGTAGACGGCGGCACCCGCGTCGAGCGGGCCGTCGTTGACGACGAGGGCGAGGTCGGGACGGCCTGAGGTCTTCAGACCGGCCGTGACCCCGGCCGCCCGGAAACCTGCTGCGGCGGTGACGCTCACGGGGCGACCCCCACGGTGGTGAGCCCGGCGTGCTCGGGCAGGCCCAGGGCGATGTTCACCGATTGCACGGCTCCTCCGGCGGTTCCCTTGACGAGGTTGTCGATGGCCGCGACGACGAGCACACGACCCGCGTGCTCGTCGACGGCGAGTTGCAGGGCGCACGCGTTGCCCCCCAGGACCATGGCCGTGGACGGCCACTGCCCCTCGGGGAGCAGGTGCACGAAGGGTTCTGCGGCGTAGGCCGCCTCCCACGCGGCACGGACGTCGCCCGCGGCGACCCCGGGGGCCAGGCGTGCGGTGCAGGTGGCCAGGATGCCCCGCGACATCGGCGCCAGCGTCGGGGTGAAGGAGACCTGCACGGCGCCACCGCCGGCGAGGCCGAGGTTCTGCTCGATCTCGGGGGTGTGGCGGTGACCGCCGCCGACGCCGTAGGGACTCATGGACCCCATGACCTCGGAACCGAGCAGGTGGGGTTTGAGGCTCTTGCCCGCACCGGAGGTCCCCGACGCCGCGACGACGACGACGTCGGCGGGGTCGAGCAGACCGGCGGCGAAACCCGGGGCGAGGGCCAGGGTGACCGCGGTCGGGTAGCAACCGGGCACTGCGATGCGCGTGACCCCGGCCAGGTTCTGCCGTTGACGGCCACCGCCCGCGAGCGGGAGCTCCGGGAGACCGTAGGGCCAGCTGCCGGCGTGGGTCCCGCCGTAGAACCGCTCCCACTGCGTGGCGTCGAGGAGGCGGTGGTCGGCCCCCAGGTCCACCACGACCACGTCGTCACCGAGGTCGGCGGCGACGGCGGCGGAGGTGCCGTGGGGCAGGCCGAGGAAGACGACGTCGTGGCCGGCGAGGACCTCGGGGGTCGTCGGCTGCAGGACGCGGTCGGCGAGGGGCAGCAGGTGCGGCTGCAGCTCCCCCAGCCGCGTTCCGGCGTTCGAGGCACCGGTGAGCGCGCCGATCTCGACGTTCGGGTGGTTCAGCAGCACGCGCAGGACCTCGCCACCGGCGTAGCCGCTGGCCCCTGCGACGGCGACCGACAGTCGTTTCCCCGGTTCCATGTGCATGAACATACACCGTCTCGGGTAGGCATGCATTGCGTGACGGCCTCAGGCGAGGGGATCGTCCGGGCCGTAGGGCGCGACGGTCAGCCGGCGCGCGTTCGGGGTGCGGGTCGCCTGAGCCGCCAGCAACGACCCCGGGGTGTCGACACCGACGCGCAGGAAGCGCCCCGTCCACGCGTCGAGCTCGCCCCGGGCGATCGCCAGGACCATGGCGACGACGTCGGCGGGGTCGGTCCACTCCGTCCGTTCGGCGTGCTGGGCCATGCTCGTCGACATCGCGGTGCGCACCACCCCGGGCGAGAGCTCGAACGCCCGCAGCCCGTGCTCCGCACCCGCCGCGGCGAGCGCTCCGCCGAGCCGGAACAGGGCGGCCTTGCTGGCCCCGTAGGCGGCGTGGGTCCCGCCGTCCTTGGAGGCTGAGCCGGAGCTCAGGTCCACGACGCGACCGCTGCGCCGCGCGACCATCCCCGGGACGACGGCCCGCACGACGTGGAAGGCGCCGAGGACGTTGGTCTCCAGGACCGCGCGGACCTGGGCGAGGTCGGCTTCCCAGGGCGGGACCTCGTCCTGCTCGATGCGGCCGTGGGACTGCACGAGCAGGTCGAACCCGCCGAGTTCGTGCTCGAGGGCGCGGACGCCGTGCGCGACCGCCGCGGCGTCGCTCACGTCGAAGGCCGTCGCGACGGCCCAGCCCCCGGCGGCGGTGATCTCCTCGACCAGTTCGTCGAGCGACCGGGCGGTGCGCCCGGTCACCCCCACGACGAACCCGGCCGCGGCCAAGCCCAGGGCGATCTCGCGGCCGATGCCCTGGGTAGCACCGGTCACGAGGGCCCGGACGGGCTGGACGTCAGACACGCTGCGTCGCCCCCGTGCGGGCGGCGGCCTCCGCGACGGCGGTGTCCCGCGCGGCGCTGGCCTCCTCGGCGGTCAGCGTCCGGTCCGGGGCGCGGAACCGCAGGGCGAAGGCGAGGGACTTGCGACCTTCACCGACCTGGGCACCCGTGTAGACGTCGAAGAGGTGGACGTCCTCGAGCAACGGGCCCGCGCCGGCGCGCAACGCCGCCTGCACGGCCCCGGCGGGCACCGCGGAGTCCACGACGAGGGCGACGTCCTGCGTGGCGGCCGGGTAGCCGGACAGGGACTCGACCTGCAGGCTCGCGCCGACCTGGTCGAGCAGCACGTCGAGGTCCAGTTCGAACGCGGCCGCCCGGGCCGGCAGTTCCAGCGCGGCGACGACCTTCGGGTGCAACTCCCCCGCGTGGCCGACGGTGTGACCCTGCGCCGTGACGATCCGCGCGCAACGACCCGGGTGCCAGGGGGCGTGCTCGGCCGCCTCGACGCTCACGACGACCCCGATGGAGGCCGCGACGGTGCGTGCGGCGTCGACCGCGTCGGCCCACCCGGCCGGTTCCGCGGTGCGGGCGAAGCCGTCGCCCACCGCGCCGGGATGACGACGCGCCCCGGTGAGGATCCCGGCCACGTGGAGCGGCTGCGGCGGGACGGCCCGCTGGACGCGGGCCAGTTCCTCGTCGGTGGGACGTCGCTCGACCCCGAGGACCTCGGCCCGACCGGCGCCCGGCAGCGGGTGGGTGACGGATCCGACCTCGAACAGCGCCAGGTCACGCAGCCCGCGGGACACGTTGCGGCGCAAGGTCTCCGGCAGCGAGTCGAGGAGGCTGGTCCGCATCAGCGGCTGCTGCTCGGAGAGCGGGTTCGCCAGCCGGAGTGCGACGCGGCGCGGGTCGTCGGCCGGGAGGTGCTGGGCGTCGTGGACGGCCGGCGCGACGAACGGGTACGTCAGCACCTCGACGAAACCGTCGTCCGCGAGCGCCCGGGCCAGGGACCGCCGGGCCCGCTGGGTCGACGTCAGTCCCGTGCCGGCGGGAGCCGCGGGCAGGACCGAGGGGATGGCGTCGTACCCGCCGAGGCGGGCGACCTCCTCGACGAGGTGGACCCGGCCGACGAGGTCGGGACGCCACGGCGGCGCCAGCACCGTCAGCGTCGAGCCGTCGACGGTGACGTCGCAGCCGATCTCGGTGAGGTGACCCACGACCTCGTCCGGGGTGTAGTGGACCCCGACGATGCGCTCGGGGAACCCGACATCCATCGTGATCGGTTGCGGCGCAGCGGGTTCGCTGACGTCGGTGACCGCCACGTCCGCCGTGCCGCCGCCGTGCTCGACGAGGAGGCGGACGGCGAGCTCGGCGGCCCGGGCGCAGATCGTCGGGTCGGTCCCCCGCTCGTTGCGCTTGGCGGCCTCGGAGGGCACCCGGTGACGACGGGCGCTGCGCGCGATGCTGACCGCCGCGAAGTGGGCCGCCTCGAGGAGCACGTTCACGGTCTTGCCGGAGACCTCGGTCGAGGCCCCGCCCATGACGCCGGCGATGCTGAGCACGCGTGACGTCGAGGGGTCCCCGACCACCTCGTCGGTGATGAGCAGGTCCTCGGGGTCGAGGGTGCGCTCGACGTCGTCGAGGGTGGTGAGCTTCTCGCCCGCGCGGGCCCGGCGGACGACGATCTGACCCTGCAGGGCGTCGAGGTCGTAGGCGTGCAGGGGCTGACCGGTCGCGAGCATCACGTAGTTCGTGACGTCGACGGCCAGGGAGACGGGGCGCATCCCGGCCTGACGCAGCCGGTCGCTCACGAACCGCGGCGACGGGGCGCTCGGATCGACCCCCCGGACGGTGCGGGCGACGAACCGGTCGCAGCCCTGCGCACCCCGCAGCGGGGCGTCGTCGGCCAGGCGGACGGGGTACCCGTCGGCGGTGGGGGCCGGGACCTGCACGTCGACGGGGTCGCGCAGGACCTTCCCGACCGGTCGGCGGGTGCCGTGGGCGTACTCCCGGGCGATGCCGCGGATGCTGAAGCAGTACCCGCGGTCGGGGGTGACGTTGACCTCGACGGTCTCCTCACCGAGGCCGAGCAGGGCGAGTGCGTCCTGGCCGGGCGTCATCTCGACCCCGGGCAGGAGGTCGGTGAGCACGATGATGCCGTCGTGGTCGGTCCCGAGGCCGAGTTCCTTCGAGGAGCAGATCATCCCGTCGGAGACGTGGCCGTAGGTCTTGCGCGCAGCGATGGCGAAGTCGCCGGGCAGGACGGCCCCCGGCAGCGCGGCGACCACGAAGTCACCCTCGACGAAGTTGTGCGCACCGCAGACGATCCCGCGGTGGCCCTCGGGTCCGTTGTGCTCGGGGCCCACGTCGAGGTGGCACCAGTTGATCGTCTTGCCGTTCTTCTGCGGCTCCCCGACGAGGTCCAGGACCCGGCCGACGACGAGGGGACCGGTGACGCCGGCGGTGTGCAGCCCCTCCTCCTCCAACCCGACCCGGACGAGGGACGCCGCGACGTCCACCCCCGTGGCGCCCGGTTCCAGGTCCACGTGCTCGGCGAGCCAGCTCAGCGGGATCCGCATCAGAGGTCCTCCTCCCCCGTCGCGGTGCCCGGATCGGCACCGCCTGCCACTGCGGAGGCGACCCCCGACGTCGACAGGTCCTCCACACCGAACGCCCGGCTGAACCGCACGTCACCCTCCACCATGTCGCGCATGTCCGTCGCTCCGCTGCGGAACATCAACGTCCGCTCGATGCCCATCCCGAAGGCGAAACCCTGGTAGCGGTCGGGGTCGATCCCCGCGGCCCGCAGCACGTTCGGGTTGACCATGCCGCAGCCGCCCCACTCGATCCAGCCCCGTTCGGCGTCGCGGCCGAGGGAGAAGCGCAGGTCCAGTTCGGCGCTGGGTTCGGTGAACGGGAAGAACGCCGGCCGCCAGCGGGTCTCCACGGCGTCACCGAACATCGCGCGGGCGAAGGTGTCGAGGGTGCCCTTGAGGTTGGCCATGGTCAGGCCCTCGTCGATGGCGATGCCCTCGAGCTGGTGGAACACCGGGGTGTGGGTCGCGTCGAGCTCGTCGGTGCGGAACACCTTGCCCGGGCACACGACGTACAGCGGGACACCGCGGGTGAGCAGCGAGCGCGCCTGCACCGGTGAGGTGTGGGTGCGCAGCACGAGTCCCGACGCCGCGCCCCCCTTCTCGTCGGCGACGAAGAAGGTGTCCTGCATCTGGCGGGCGGGGTGGTCGGAGTCGAAGTTCAGGGCGTCGAAGTTGAACCACTCCGCCTCGATCTCGGGACCTTCGGCGACCTCCCAGCCCATCGCCGTGAAGACGTCGGCGACGCGGTCCATCAGCAGGGGCAGGGGGTGACGGGCCCCACCGTCGGGACGCGGCGAGGGCAGCGTGACGTCGACGACCTCCTCGCGCAGGACACGTTCGGTGTGCTCGGTCTCGAGCACCTCCGTCCGCGCCGCGAGGGCCTTGTTCAGCTGCCCGCGCGCCTGACCGACGCGTTTGCCGGCCGCGGCCTTCTCGGGGCCGGGCAGGACACCGATCTCGCGGTTGGCCAGGGCCAGTGGACTGCGGTCGCCCGCGTGGGCGAGCCTCGCGGCCTTCAGCTCGTCGAGGTCGGCGGCCGCGGCCACGGCGGCCAGAGCGGCGTGCAGCGCGGTCTGCACCGCCGCCTCGGACACCGGCGACGGCTCGCCGGGCTGGGAGTCGGGGTGCTGGTCGGGCGACTCGTGCTGCGCCATCGTGGAGCGTTCCTCACTCGGGTCGTGCGGTGCGTCGGGCGGGGCTGCCTCGCGGGGTGGCCCGCGCGCCCCGATCCTCCCAGATGCGCCCGCGACGGGTCACACCGTGGGCGGCTCCCCCGCGGGGAGGCGGACGGTGAAGCGCGCACCGCCGGTGGGGGCGGAGGAGACGTCGATGTCACCGCCGTGCGCCTCGACGAGCCCCCGGGTGACGTAGAGGCCCAACCCGGTGCCGCTGCGCCCACCGCCGTGCCAGAACTTCGAGAACACGTAGGGGCGGTTCTCCACCGGGATGCCGTCGCCCGCGTCGTCGACGACGAGCACGAGGGCCTCACCCAGACCGTCACCGGCCGCCGCGGCCTGCGCCGCGGTGAGGACCGAGACGTCGACCACGACCGTGCCGGCGCCGTGGCGGACCGCGTTGTCGACGAGGTTCGTCACGACCTGGGCCATCCGGTCCGGGTCGGCCCACAGTTCGGGCAGGTCGGCGGCCACGGTCAGGACGAACCGTTCGTCGTCGTAGCCGGCCATCCGCAACCGGTCGACGTGCTCGCGCACGAGCGTCGCGAGGTCCATCGGGCGGCGGTGCACCGTGAGGCGGCCGGCGTCGACGCGGGCGACGTCGAGGAGGTCCCCCACCAGGCGGCTGACGCGCTCGGCGTCGGCCTGGACCGTCTGCAGCATCAGCCGCTTCTGCTCGTCGCTGAAGCGGTCCCAGCGACGCAGCAGGCTGGCGGTGAACTGCTTCACCGAGGTGAGGGGCGAGCGGAGTTCGTGGGCGACGGTCGCGATGAGGCTGGTGGTGTCCGTCTCCGCGCGCCGGCGTTCGTCCGGGGTCCGCAGGGCGAGGACGGCGCGGTCGAGGGAACCGTCCTCGGCGCGGTGGAAGCGGGCCGTGACCAGCAGTTCGGTACCGCCCGGCAACAGCAGGAGGCGTTCCCCGTGCCCGCCGGCGGTGACGCCCCCGGGGAGGTCACCGCCGCGCAGGACGTCCCACCAGCGACGACCCGAGGTGTCCTGCAGGGGCAGCGCCCGGCGCAACGGTGTCCCGACGAGCTCGGCCCGGGAGCGGCCGAGGAGCCGCTCGGCGGCGGTGTTCAGGTCGGCCGTCGCGCCGTCACCGTCGATGATCACGATGGCGTCGGGGAGGTCGTCCAGCGTCAGCGGCGGGCGGTCCACGGGCAGGGTGAGGAGCGGGGCCGACTGCGCGGCCTCGGCGCTCCCCCTCGCCTCGGGCACGGTGCGACATTAGGGCATGCGGGACCAGGCACCAGCCCAGCGCCGTCGGACCGCCTCAGCCCGGGCGGTTCGCGCCGTCGCGCCGCTGGGCCCGTGCGCTCGCGTAGAGGCAGACGACGGCAGCCGTCGCGAGGTTGAGGCTCTCGGCGCGCCCGTGCAACGGCACCCGGACGACGGCGTCGGCGAGGGCCCGCCCGGCGTCGTCGAGGCCGGCCGCCTCGTTGCCGAAGACCCAGGCCGTCCGGCGCCGCAGGTCGACCGTCCCGGTGCTGCCCGTGGCCGCGGCGTCGGCCAGGTCGTCGAGGTCCGCCTCGCCTCCGCCGTCGGCGGCGAGCACGGTGGATCCGTTGCGCTGCAGAGCCGTCACGACGTCGGCGAGCGGTACGCCGACGACCACGGGGAGGTGGAAGAGGCTGCCGGCCGTCGAGCGGACGCACTTGGGGTTGAACGGGTCGACGCTGCCCTGGGTGAGGACGACGGCGTCGGCGCCGGCCGCGTCGGCGGCCCGCAGGACGGTGCCCGCGTTGCCCGGGTCCTGGACCCGGTCGAGGACGGCGACGAGCCGCGGCTGGGTCGCGAGGACCTCGTCCAGGGTGGTGGCGGTGGTGGGGCAGACGGCCACGAGGCCCTGCGGGGTGACCGTGTCGGTCATCGCGGCCAGGACCTCGTCGGTCACGAGCCAGGTCCGCGACGGAGCTCCGGCGAGGATCTCCGGGTAGCGCCGGGCGGCGTCGTCGCTGGCGTAGAGCTCGAGGGCGGCGCCCGCGGCGACGGCCTCGCGGACGGACTGCGGACCCTCGGCGAGGAACCGGCCGTGCCGTTGACGCGCCGAACGCCCGGTCAGTGCGCGCACGGCCTTCACCCGCTCCGCTCGAGGGTTCGAGAGGAGGGGGAGGTCCAGGTGCGCCACGGCCGGGCGTTCGGTGTCGTTCAAGGTGCTCAGTCGTTCAGGGTGCTCAGTCGTTCGGCGTGCTCAGGCCGCGGTGCCCTCGGCGGCCACAGGGGCGACCGGGAGCGCAGCCTTGGCGGTCGTCACCAGCGCGCTGAAGGCGGCCGGGTCGGAGACGGCGAGCTCGGCCAGCATGCGACGGTCGACCTCGATCTCAGCGGCCTTGAGGCCCTGGATGAAGCGGTTGTACGTCATGCCGTCGGCGCGCGCCGCAGCGTTGATGCGCTGGATCCAGAGACGACGGAAGTCGCCCTTGCGCGCCTTGCGGTCGCGGTAGGCGTAGACGAGGGAGTGGGTGACCTGCTCCTTCGCCTTGCGGTACAGCCGCGAGCGCTGGCCGCGGTAGCCGCTGGCCTGCTCGAGGACGGTACGACGCTTCTTCTGGGCGTTGACTGCGCGCTTCACGCGTGCCACGGGGTACTCCTAGCTGGTCGGTTCGCGGGCGGCGGCGGGACCTGTTCACGTCGTGTGCTCAGGTCGCGCGCCCGCGGTGGTCGGGGTCGTCGCGGTGCCGGTCGGTGGACCGGCCTCGCGTCAGGTCTGCAGGCTCAGCGGCCGAGGAGCTTCTTGATCTTCTTCACGTCCGCGGGCGAGACGACCTGGTCGACCGAGAGGCGACGGGTCCGCTTGCTCGACTTGACCTCGAGCAGGTGGCGCTTGTTGGCCTGCTCGCGCATGACCTTCCCGGTGCCGGTGATGCGGAAACGCTTCTTGGCGCCGGAGTGGGTCTTGTTCTTGGGCACGTCTTCTCCTGTGTTCGTGCCGGGGTGTCCCCCGGCGTGTCTGGCGGGTGCCCGCGGAACCTCACGGTCCCGCGGGCCTCGACGTCAGGACGCGGTCGCGGCCGTCTCGTCCGGTGCGACCTCGGCCACCGTCTCCGGCTGCGTGGCGGTCTCCGGCTCGGCGGCGGGCTGCGACTGCTCCGTGGGAGCCTCCTCGGCGACCGCGGCGTCCTCGGAGTCCTTGCGGCGCTTCTCCTCGGCCTTGGCTTCCGCCTTGGCCTCGGCCTTCTTCTTGTGCGGCCCGATGACCATCACCATGTTGCGGCCGTCCTGGCGCGGCGAGCTCTCCACCCCGCCCAGTTCGGCGACGTCCTCCGCGAGGCGCTGCAGCAGCCGGAAGCCCATCTCGGGGCGGGACTGCTCACGTCCGCGGAACATGATCATGACCTTGACCTTGTCCCCGGCCTTGAGGAACCGCTCGACGTGCCCCTTCTTGGTGGCGTAGTCGTGCGGGTCGATCTTGAGCCGGAAACGGATCTCCTTGAGGATCGTGTTCGACTGGTTCTTGCGGGCTTCGCGGGCCTTCATGTCGGACTCGTACTTGAACTTGCCGAAGTCCATGAGCTTGCAGACCGGCGGTCGCGCCGTGGGAGCGACCTCGACCAGGTCGAGGCCTGCTTCGTCCGCCAGCCGCAGCGCGTCCTCGACGCGCACGATGCCGACCTGTTCACCGTTGGGGCCCACGAGCCGCACCTCGGGAACACGGATGCGGTCGTTGATGCGGGGCTCGCTGATGTGCTGCTCCTTCGTCGTCGTGGGGCCGCCGGACACGAGGAAGGCCCCCGTGCTCGGACGTGAGACGGAGGCCTTGCCGGTTCCGACGACACCCGGACGTCCACGGCGTGCCCACGAGGACACGACGACGACGGGCGTCGCTGCGCTCCTCCGGAGAGGAGCACGGCGCCCCTCCGAGGAGGAGCGCGGACCGGGACCCTCGGCGCGGTGAGCACCGGGGGTGGGAGGAGGCCTCCGCTTCACGTGCCGGCCCTGCGAGACCGGTCCGCAGCCTGGGAGCGTCGAAGCCCCGCAGGTCGTGGACCGGTGACGTGTGCCGGTCGGTCGCCTGTCAGGGTATCAGCATGCAAGCTGACACGACTCCAGGTGACGATCGCGACGAAACCGGCGCGGTGGCCGCCCGCGACATCGCCGACGTCCCCGCCGCCGAGATCATCACGACCGCTGCCGTGCACCTCATGAGCGCCGCCGCCGTGAAGTGCGGACTGGCCGAAGGGCAGGACGCGGAGGACCACCTCGACCTCGCCGAGGCCCGCATCCTCATCACCGCCCTCGCCGGGCTCGTCATCACGTCCGCCCCGGACGTCGGCGGCCAGCACGCGCGGTCCCTGCGCGACGGGCTGCGCTCGCTGCAGCTCGCCTTCCGGGAGGCCTCCGCGGTTCCCGACGAGCCCGGCAAGGGCCCCGGCGAGCGGCTCACGGGAAGCGTGGTCTGAGCTGCACGCGGGCGGCGACCACGGCGGTCGCCGCTCCCGCGCAGACCCCCAGGGCACCGACGACGAGGAACGGGGTGCCCGGACCGGCGGCGTCGCTGACGGCGCCCGCGAACGGGGCCCCGACCGCCGCCCCGACCGTGGTGGCCGCGGCGTGCCACCCCATCGCCCGGCCGCGGACCGACTCGTGGACCCCGTGCACGACGAGGTCGACCGTCGCGCTGATCACCGGGGCGCAGAACAACCCGGCGACGAAGGTCCCGACCGCCAGACCGACCGGCCCGTGCACGAGGACGAGCGGGGCCGTCGCCGCACCGAGGCAGGCCACCAGCAGCCACGGGGGCACCGAGCGCGGCAGCGCCCCGTGGACCAGTCCACCCACCACCGAGCCCGCGGCCCAGACCGCCAGCACCAGTCCGGTCCAGCGGACCGCGCCCTCCTCGCGCAGCTGGGCGACGACGGCGAGGTCGGTGGCCGAGAGCACCAGGTCGGCGGCGAAGGCGCAGGCCATCGCGAGCAGCAGGGCGGAGGTCCAGACCCGTCCCGACGCGACCGTGGCTGCGCCCTCCGCCTCCACGTCGCCCCCGGGGCTGCGCAGCGGCGGGTTCAGCGCGAACATCGCCGACGCCGAGACCACCTGCGCCGCACCGATGCAGAGCATCGCCGCCGTCGTGGAGGAGGTCAGCGCGATGGCCGTGCCGGCGGCGGGGCCGACCATGAAGGAGAACTCCACCAGCACCGCGTCGAGGGAGAAGGCCGTGCGGCGGCGCTCCGGCGCCACGAGCACGGCGAGGGACTGGCGGACCACGGTGAACACCGGCGGTCCCAGCGCGCCCGAGACGAAGGCGGCCACCAGCAGCCCCTGGTAGGGCAGGAACGGCGCCACCGACCAGCAGGCGGCCTGGGCCACGACCGTCGGCAGCAGGGCCCGCCGCAGGCCGTAGCGGTCCACCACCCAGCCCCGCCACGGCGAGCTGACGGCCGTGCCGATGGTCGCCGTCGCCCCCACCAGCCCGGCCGGGCCGTAGCCGAGGCCCAGGGTCTGCACGACGTGCAGGACGCAGACGATCCCCGCCGCGAGCGCCGGGACCCGGCCGAGGGACCCGACGAGTTCGAGCGGGAGGACACCACGGGTCCGCAGGACCTCGCCGTAGGGCGAGAACGCGCGGAGCAGCGCCGGGACGCGGGATGAGCCGGTGGGTGGAGCGGAAGACACGTCCTGCACTGTGCCAGCCGGTCACGACCCGGTCCCGACGGTTCCACCGCACCCGCCGTCGCCCGTCCGACCGGGCGGTGGTCGAATGGCCACGACCTTGAACCGGCAAGAACCTGGAGGACCCCTCGTGGCATCGAACGACCTCGGCCTGCTGGCCCTGCGACTCGGAATCGGCGGCACGCTGGTCGCCCACGGCGCCCAGAAGCTGTTCGGCGCGTTCGGCGGCGGCGGCATCGAAGGCACCGCGGGCGCCATGCACGCCATGGGCTTCCGCCCCGGCAAGCGCAACGCCGTCCTGGCCGGCGCGTCCGAGGCCGGTGGCGGAGCGCTGCTCGCGCTCGGCCTGGCCACCCCCGTCGGCGGCGCCGCCGCGGCGGCCGCGATGGCCGCAGCGGTCTTCGTGCACAAGCCCAACGGGTTCTTCGCCACCTCCGGCGGCTTCGAGTACCCGGCGGTGCTCGGGCTGGCCTCCGTCGCGCTGGCCGTGGGCGGGCCCGGCCGGTTCAGCGTCGACGGGGCCTCGGGTCACGCCTTCAACAAGGGGTGGACGACCGTCCTGGCCCTGGGGGCGGCCGGTGTCGGCGCCTACAGCACCATCAAGGCGCGCCAGGCCACCGTCGCCGCGGACGCCCAGGCGCAGGAGGCGGCCGACGCCCCCGCCGACGGCCCCGGGACGCCCGTCGCCTCCTGAGACCGACCGCAGCGGTGGTCCCGTCGCGTGCGACGGGACCACCGCTGCGGTCGGTCTCAGGCGGGGAGGACCTGGAACTCCACGGACTCCGCGCGGTCGGCGACGACGCCGGTCGCGAGCCGCTCCCCCACGACGTGCAGGAGCTCGTCGAGGGCGTCCCGGCCGAGCCCGGGCCGGACCCCGAGGACGACCCGCAGCTCCGCGCCGGCACCGGGTTCGCAGCGGGTCGCGCGGACCGCGTCGAGACCCCGCACCGCGTCGGCGACCGCCGCCCCGACCTCGGGGTCCAACGGCGCCGGAACCCACGCCGAACCCCGGGCCAGCGCCCAGAACGCACTGCGGCGCACCACGAAGCGGACCGGACCCGCCGGGTCGAGGACGAGCACGTCGCACTCCTCCTGGACCCCCGACAACGCGGCCTGCTCGGCGGGCACCGGCACCGGACGCGCGTCGGCACGCCAGGTCGTCAGGGCCGTGAGGTCGGTGAACAGCGGCAGCCCGCGGCGGCCGTCGGGCTGGGTCAGCAACGCCAGCGCCATGTCCGCGCTCTTGTCCCCACCGTGGGCGTCGAGTTCCCCGAGCTGGGCGACGACGGGGGCGAAGACCCGACTCCCGGACAGCGCGGCGACCACGTCGCGTTCGGCGCGCACCCGGGCCGACGGGTCCTCGCCCCGTGCGGACCAGGCCGCCAGCGCAGCGGCCAGGGCCGGGGCGCGACGGCCGTCGTCGGTGGCGAAGGCGTTGGGCTGCAGGGTCCGTCCCGCCCACGGGACTCCCGCGGAGTCCGTGGCGCCGGGGTCCGGCGATGCGCTCAGGGCCGACCCGCCACGTCGAGCGCCTGGGGCAGGGTGAAGTTCCCGGCGTAGAGCGCCTTGCCGACGATGGCCCCCTCGACGCCGAGGCCGACGAGGTCGCGCAGCACCCGCAGGTCCTCGAGGCTCGAGACGCCCCCGGAGGCCACGACGGGGGCCTGCGTCCGGCCGCAGAACTCGCGCAGGAGCTCGACGTTCGGACCGCGCAACGTCCCGTCCTTGGTGACGTCGGTCAGCACGTAGCGGGCGCAGCCGTCGGCGTCGAGGCGCTCGAGGACCTCCCACAGGTCACCACCCTCGCGGGTCCACCCGCGGGCGGCCAGCGTCGTGCCCCGGACGTCGAGACCGACGGCGATCCGGTCCCCGTGGCGGGCGATGGCGGCGCGGGTCCAGGCGGGGTTCTCCAGCGCCGCGGTGCCGAGGTTGACCCGTCGGCAGCCGGTGGCCAGCGCGGCCTCGAGGGAGGCGTCGTCGCGGATGCCCCCGGAGAGTTCGACGGCGACGTCGAGACGGCCGACGACCTCGGCGAGGAGTTCCCGGTTCGAACCGCGCCCGAAGGCAGCGTCCAGGTCCACCAGGTGGACCCACTCGGCGCCGGCCTGCTGCCACGCGAGCGCGGCGTCGAGCGGTGCGCCGTAGAAGGTCTCGCTGCCCGCCTCCCCCTGCACGAGGCGGACGGCCTGGCCGTCGGCGACGTCGACGGCGGGCAGGAGTTCCAGCCGGGCGCTGGAGGGGAGGGTGTTCTCGCTGGTCACGGAGGGCGAGTCTACGAGGCGCTCGGGGTGCGGGGAGCGCGGACGGCGGTGACCGCGTCCACCGGGGCCCCCTTGGCCAGCCGGCCCGCCACGACGTCGCGCCGGCGCAGCGCGGCCCGCCACCCGAGCACGGTGGTGACGACGGCCCGCTCACCGCCCGGGTGCCCCGCCACGACCTCCCAGGGTCGACGCAGGACGACCCGGGCCAGCACACCCGCGACGAGGAGCGCCACGACCACGACGACGTCCACCACGAGCAGCAGCAGGGGGATCACCAGCAGCCAGCGCAGCAGGACGGCCAGCACGAACCCCACGACGACCAGCGCGATGGCCACGCCCTCGTCGAACCCGTCGAGGTCCAGGCCACCGGAGTGCCCCGAACCGCCCTGGCCACCGCCGTCCGGCACGAGGTCGCCCAGGCCGCTGACGTCCAGGTCGCGAGACCTGCGGCGCCACCGCCGGCGGGCGATGCGTCGGGTCAGGAACCGCCGGCGCGGCAGGAAGCGCACCTGCACCGTCCAGACCATCCGTCGGGGGTGGTGACGGTGCGGGTGCGCATGCCGCCAGCGCAGGTCGGGGGACGACCTCAGGTCAGGGAGTCCACCCAGTTGCGCAGCAGTTGCGCGCCGGCGTCCCCGGACTTCTCCGGGTGGAACTGCGTGGCGGTCAGGGCACCGTTCTCGACCGCGGCGACGAACCGCGCGCCGTGCTCGGCCCAGGTGATCTGCGGCAGCGGAACCCGGCCCGCCGTGGTGTCGAGCATCTCGAAGCGCTGCACGGCGTAGGAGTGCACGAAGTAGAACCGCTCGTCCTCGACGCCCGCGAAGAGCCGGGAACCCGCCGGGGGTTCCACGGTGCTCCAGCCCATGTGCGGCACCACGTCGGCGGGGAGACGTTCGACGGTGCCGGGCCACTGACCCAGACCGTCGGGGACTCCTTCGCCGGGTTCGGTGGAGGTCTCGAACATGACCTGCAGACCGACGCAGATCCCCAGCACCGGGCGGCCACCGGCGAGGCGGCGGTCGACGATGGAGTCACCACCGATGGCCTGCAGCCCCTGGTTCACGGCCGCGAACGCGCCGACGCCGGGGACGAGGAGGCCGTCGGCCTCCAACGCCGCCTTCCGGTCGGAGGTCAGTTCGACGTCGGCACCGACCCGTTCCAGCGCACGGACGGCGGAGCGGACGTTGCCGAACCCGTAGTCGAGGACGACGACCTTCTGCGTCACAGGGCGCCCTTCGTCGACGGGACGCCCTGGACCCGGGGATCGGGTTCGACGGCGTAGCGCAGCGCGCGGGCCAGGGCCTTGAACTGGGCCTCGACGACGTGGTGCGGGTCGCGACCGGCGAGGACGCGGACGTGCAGGCAGATCTGGGCGTGGAACGCGAAGCTCTCCAGCACGTGCCGGGTCAGGGACCCCGTGAAGTGCCCGCCGATGAGGTGGTACTCCTGCCCCTCGGGTTCCCCGGTGTGCACGCAGTACGGGCGGCCGGAGACGTCGACGACGACGTGGGCGAGCGCCTCGTCGAGGGGCACCGTGGCGTCGGCGAAGCGGCGGATCCCGGCCTTGTCCCCCAGCGCCTGCCGGAACGCCTGCCCCAGCACGATGGCGGTGTCCTCGACGGTGTGGTGGACGTCGATGTGGGTGTCGCCCTTGGCCACCACGGTGAGGTCCATCAGCGAGTGCTTGCCCAGGGCGGTGAGCATGTGGTCGAAGAACGGCACCGTGGTGGCGATCTCCGTCCTGCCGCTGCCGTCGAGGTCGAGTTCGACCAGCACGCTGGACTCGCTGGTGCTGCGTTCGATGCGGGCCGTGCGGCTCACTGGGACACCACTTCCTGGAGGGCGGTTCGGAACTGCTGCATCTCGTCGGCCGTGCCGATGCTGACCCGCAGCCAGCCGGCGGGGCCGGTCTCGCGGATGAGGACCCCGCGCTCCAGCAGACCCTGCCAGACCGCGTGCCGGTCCTCGAAGCGACCGAACAGGACGAAGTTCGCGTCCGAGTCGGCGACGTCGAAACCGCTGTCGCGCAACCACTGCACGGTCTCGTCCCGGCGCTGCCGGAGCTCGTCCACCGTCGACAGCAACCGCTGCGAGTGCTTGAGCGCCGCCCGCGCCGTCGCCTGGGTGATCGCCGAGAGGTGGTAGGGCAACCGGACGATCCGCAGCGCGTCGACGAACGCGACCGAGGACGCGAGGTACCCGACGCGAGCCCCCGCCAGGGAGAACGCCTTGCTCATCGTCCGGCTCACGGCGAGGTTCCCGTGGCGGGGCAACAGGTCCAGCGCACTCGGGGTGCCGGCGCGGCGGAACTCGCCGTAGGCCTCGTCCACGACGACGACGGCACCCTGGGACAACCGGGAGCACTCCTCGAGCACGGCCTCGATCGTCGACAGCGGCAACGCCGTGCCCGTCGGGTTGTTCGGACTGGCGAGCAGCACGACGGAGGGGCGGTGTTCCCGGACCATCGCCCGCGCGTGCTCGACGTCGACGGTGAAGGCGTCCGTGCGCTGCCCCACGACCCAGGTGGTCTGGGTGTCGCGCGCGTACTCGGGGTACATCGAGTACGTCGGCGCGAAGCTCAGCGCGCGCCGGCCCGGACCGCCGAAGGCCTGCAGGACGTGCAGCATCACCTCGTTGGAACCGTTCGCGGCCCAGACCTGCTCGGGTTCCAGCTCCGCACCCGACTCCGTCCGCAGGAACGCGGCGAGGTCGGCGCGCAGGTCGAGGAACTCGCGGTCCGGGTAGCGGTTCAGCCCCGAGGCGGCCTGCGCGACGGCCGCCGCGATGTCGGCGACGATCTCCGGCGCGACCGGGTAGGGGTTCTCGTTGACGTTGAGCACGACCGGCACGTCCAGCTGCGGCGCACCGTAGGGGTGCTCGCCGCGGAGGTCCTCGCGCAGCGGGAGGTCGGCCAGGGTGGTCGCCCGGCTGGTGCGGTCGGTCGTGTCGGTCACGCGCGCCAGTCTCCCAGACCGGGAGAGCAGGTCGTCGCCCCCCGTCGGCGGCGCACACCCACCGACGACCCGCGATCCTGCCGGGAGTCCCAGCGAGATCGCGGGTCGGAGGGGTCAGATCGTCATGACCTTGGCGATGGTGCCGGTGCGGGCGCCCTCGTAGGCCGCGAGCAGGACGCCGAGCACGGCGATGCCCTCGACCTCGGTGTGGATGGGGCGCCGGCCCTCGCGCAGGCAGTCGGCGAAGTCACCGATCTCGGTGACGAACGCGTCGACCTCGGCGAACTCGAAGGTCTCCTCCTCGCCCGAGCGCAGCCGGTAGGTGACGGAGTTCGAAGTACCCGTGAGGGAGCCGAGCTCGCCGACGACGGAGAACTTCTCGGTGCCGGGGGCCGGGTCGTAGGCCCAGCTGGTGACCATCTGGCCGACGACGCCGTTCTCGAAGCGGACCAGCACCTGGGCGGAGTCCTCGCCCTCCATGAACTTCAGCCGGTGCGTCGAGAGGAACGCGGTGGCCTCGACCGGCTGGGCGTTGGCCAGGTGCAGCAGCAGGTACGTCGGGTGGTAGCCGGTGTCGATGAGCTCGCCGCCACCGCTGGTCTTGGCCGAGGCGCGCCACCCCATGTTGGAGGGGTCGAAGTCGTTGTGGAAGCTGTCGGTCGTGCGCACCTCGTAGACCGTGCCGAGGGTCCCTGCGTCCAGGAGTTCCTTCGCCTTCGCGACGGAGGGGAAGAACAGCTGGTTGTGCGCGCACATCAACGTGATCTGGTTGGCGCGGATCGCCTCGGCCACCCGCTTCGCCTCCTCCACGGTGAGGCACAGCGGCTTCTCGCACAGGACGTGCTTGCCGGCCTCGGCCGCGGCGACGATCGCGTCGGCGTGCAGGTGGTGCGGGAGGCAGATGTCGACGGCGTCGATGTCGGCGCTCGCGAGCATCTCGCGGTAGTCGGTGTAGGGCTGGGCGGACAGTTCCGCGGCGCGGGTGGTGGCGGCCTCCTCGACGACGTCGGCGACCGCGGTCACGACGATCTTCTCGGCGTGCGCGCGGTAGCCCTTCACGTGGGCGCGGGTGATCCCGCCGCCACCGATCAGGCCGACCTTGACGACGTCGCTCACAGTGCTTCTCCCTGGGGTGCGGATGCTGCTTCGTTGGACCGCACGACGAGCCGGGTGAGTTCCACGGCACGGTGCAGGTTCTCCTGCGCCACCGTCGCGTCGCTCGCGTGGGAGACCCACTGCGAGAACGGTTCCGGGGAGTCGGCGGGAACGGTCAGTTCCTCGGTGGCACCGTCGGGACGGCGGCGCCACAGCCGGCCGCCGCCGTCGTCGGTGTAGTGGACGCTGCCCTCGGTGCCGTGCACGTCGATGGTGAAGGCGTCGTCGCTCACGAAGCCGGCCTCGATGACGCCGAGGGCTCCGGTGTCGTAGCCGAGGGTCACCACGGCGTGGTCCTCGACCTGGCGGCCGGTGACGTTGCCGTACACGGCGCGGACGATCTCCGGGTCATCGCCGAGGAGGAGCTGGGTGAGGTAGACCGGGTGGCACCCGAGGTCGGTGAGCGCACCGCCGACGCTGGGGGCCGGGTCGAAGAACCGGTCCGGCAACCAGCCGGGGTTCCCGCCGTGCACCGCGCCGTCGTGCGAGAGCCGCACCCGGGCGTAGGTCACCTCACCGAGCTCGCCGGAGGCGACGACGTCGCGCACGGCGAGGGTGTAGCCCTGCGAGAGCCGGGGCAGCGAGACGACGAGGGCGAGACCGGCTTCGGCGGCCTGCGCGACCAGCTGTTCGCACTCCTGCACCGTGGGGGCGAGCAGCTTCTCGGTGAACACGTGCTTGCCGGCGGCGAGCGCCTTGCCGATCACCTCGGTGTGCCGGGTGGTCTCGGTGGTGACCGTCACCGCGTGGACGTCGTCACGGGCGAGCAGCGCGTCGAGGTCGTCGGTGTACTCGATCCCGAAGTCGGCGGCGAGGGCCTGGCCGAGTTCGGGGTCGTGGTCCCACGCGGCGATCAGCGTGGTGTCGGGGTGGGCCGCTGCGGAGCGGGCGTAGTCCTTGGCGTGGACGTGCCAGCAACCGAGCACGGCCACGTTCATGTGGGGCACGGGAGTGTTTCCTCCGGGGACGCTTCATCGGGTCGTGACGGGGAAACGCTAGGTCACCCGCGCCCTCACACGGAAGGGCCCGCGCCGAGCAATCTGGGAACGTTCGCATCCGCGCGCGGACGGGACGTCAGCAGAACCCGCCGAAGAGGTCGAGGACGTGGTCGACCAGCGCGTCGTCGACGCGACCGTGCCCGAAGAGGAGCCGGTGGTAGAGCGGCGCGAAGAGGACGTCGACGGCGGCCTCGACGTCGATCCCGGGACGCACCTCACCCGCGGCCTGGCCCCGACGCAACAGCGCGGCGGCGACCGCCCGGCGCGGACCCAGCCAGTGCTCGACGAGGTCGAGACGCAGTCCGGGCTCCGCCGCGACCTGGGCCGTGACGGCGCGCAGCGCGGCGCCCGTCCGGCCGTCGTCGGTCAGCAGCGCGACCAGCCCGTGCATCTGGTGGGCCAGCGCGTCGCGCGCGCTCGCCGCCGCGGGGTGCTGCACCGAGTCGGCGGTCCCTTCGAGGAGCGCGTCGAGGACGATCGCGGCCGGGGAGTCCCACCACTTGTAGACCGTCACGCGGCTGACGCCGGCCCGGGCGGCGATGGCCGAGAACGTCGCGGCCGCGAGCCCCCCTTCGGCGACCAGGTCGACAGCCGCTTCGAGAGCGGCTCGTCGGGTCTCCTCGCTGCGCGGTCTGGCCACGTGGTCCTCCCTCAGCACCATTGGTGAACAAGTCGTACAGTAACGGACATGGCCACCGTCGCACAGCACCTCGTCGCCACCCTCAAGGCCCACGGCGTCCGCCGCGTCTACGGACTGCCGGGCGACTCCCTCAACGGCCTCACCGACGCGCTGCGCCGTGACGGGACGCTGGACTGGGTCCACGTCCGCCACGAGGAGGCCGCCGCCTTCGCCGCCGCGGCCGACGCGCACACCACGGGCGAGCTCGCCGTCTGCGCGGGCAGTTGCGGTCCCGGGAACCTGCACCTCATCAACGGCCTGTTCGACGCCCAGCGCAGCCGGGTCCCCGTGCTGGCCATCGCCGCCCACATCCCGGGCTCGGAGATCGGCAGCGGGTACTTCCAGGAGACCCACCCGCAGGAACTGTTCCGCGAGTGCAGCGTCTACTCCGAACTCGTCTCCTCCGCCGAGCAGCTCCCCCGCGTCCTCGAGATCGCGATGCGGCAGGCCGTCGAGAAGCGCGGCGTGGCCGTCGTGGTCGTCCCCGGCGAGATCCTGCTGGCCCGTTCCACCCAGGACCGCATCGCGACGATCCGCCGCACCGACCCCGTGGTGCGCCCCAGCGACACCGAACTCACCGAGGCCGCGACCCTGCTGAACGCCGCCGTGAAGGTGACCATCCTCGCCGGCGCGGGAGCCGAAGGAGCGCACGCGGAACTGCTGGCCCTGGCCGACGCCCTCGGTGCCCCGATCGTGCACTCCTTCCGCGGCAAGGAGTTCGTCGAGCACGACAACCCCTACGACGTCGGCATGACCGGGTTGCTGGGCTACGCCTCGGGGTACCGGGCGATGGAGGACTGCGACACCCTGCTGATGCTGGGGACCGACTTCCCCTACCAGCAGTTCTTCCCCCAGCACGCCACGGTGATCCAGGTCGACGTCCGAGGTGAGCAGCTCGGCAAGCGGGTTCCCCTCGACCTCGCCCTGGTCGGGACCGTCCGCGACACCGCGGCCGCCCTGCTGCCCCGCATCGTCCGCAAGAGCGACCGCGGCCACCTCAACGAGGCCCGCAAGCACTACGCGGCCACCCGGGACAAGCTCGACGAGCTCGCCACGCCCGGACGCGGACCGATCCACCCGCAGTACCTCGCGCGCCTCGTCGACGAGCTCGCCACCGACGACGCCGTCTTCATCCCCGACGTCGGCTCCCCCGTCGTGTGGGCCGCGCGCTACCTCACGATGAACGGCCGGCGCCGGCTCATCGGGTCCTTCAACCACGGCACGATGGCCAACGCCCTGCCGCACGCCATCGGCGTGCAGTCCGCGTTCCCGGACCGCCAGGTCGTCGCGCTGGCCGGTGACGGCGGGCTGACCATGCTGCTCGGCGAGCTCATCACCCTGGTCCAGAACCGGCTGCCGGTGAAGGTCGTCGTCCTGAACAACTCCTCGCTGAACTTCGTCGAGCTCGAGATGAAGGCGGCCGGGTTCGTCACCTACGGCACGGGCCTGGAGAACCCGAACCTCGCCGACGTGGCCCGCGCGATCGGCCTGCACGCCCAGCGGGTCGAGAAGGCCGACGACCTCGCCGGGGCGCTGGAGGCCGCCTTCGCCCACGACGGGCCCGCGCTCGTCGACGTCGTGACCGAGCGGCAGGAACTGTCGATGCCGCCGAGCGTCACCGCGGAGCAGGCGAAGGGCTTCACGCTCTACGCCATCCGGACGGTCCTCTCCGGCCGCGGCGACGAGCTGTTCGACCTGGCGAAGGCGAACCTGCGTCAGCTGCTCTGACCGGGGCGCCGGGTCAGCCGGGGGCGTCGGGGGTGCCGGCGTCGGGGGTCTGGTCGTCGTTCTTGCCGCGGAACAGCTTCCAGAACGCGCCGATCCGGCTGCCCTCACCCCCGGCGGCGGCACCCGCCGCCTCGGCGGGGTCGAGGCGGCCGAGCACGAGCTGCTGCACGACGTCGGGCCAGACCGACAGCAGCAGACCGGGTTTCGGGTCGTCGCCGCGCTGACCGCCGACCCAGGTCTGTCCCTCGATCGAGTCCTCGCCGACGGTGAGCAGCACGATCTCGGCCCCCTGGAGCACGCCGGACAGCGTCTGCGCGTCGGCCTCCCCCGTGCCCGGGTCCTCGGTCACGAGGACGCACCCGAGGCCCTTCACGGGGACGACGAACGCGTTGACCTTCGCGATCGTGCAGACCTCGGCCAGCTTCCTCGCGTTGGCCACGGGGGCCACCAGGACCGAACGGACCGGCTTCTTCGGGCCGAAGGCCTTCTCGAACTCCGCGTCGAAGTCGAAACCCGGTTCCTCGCTCATGCGCCGAACCGAGCCGTCACCGCTTCGCCGTGGGCCGGCAGGTCCTCGGACTCCGCGAGCGCCACGACGTGCGGGGCGACCTCGCGCAACGCCGCCTCGTCGTAGTCGATGACGTGGACAGGGCGGAGGAAGGTCTGCACGCTCAGGCCCCCGGCGTGCATCGCCGTCCCCCCGGTCGGCAGGACGTGGTTGGAGCCGGCGCAGTAGTCGCCCAGCGACACCGGCGAGTGCGCCCCCACGAAGACGGCCCCGGCGTTGCGGACCCGGGCCGCGACCGCGCGGGAGTCGGCGGTCTGGACCTCGAGGTGCTCGGCGGCGTAGCCGTCGACGACGGCGAGGCCGTCGTCGAGGGAGTCGACCAGGACGATCCCGGACTGCCTGCCCCGCAGCGCCTCCTCGATGCGGCCGGAGTGCTTCGTCGCGGCGACCCGCTTCTCCAGCTCGACGTCGACGGCGTCCGCGAGCGCCACCGACGGGGTGATCAGGACGGCGGCGGCCATCGGGTCGTGCTCGGCCTGGCTGACCAGGTCGGCGGCGACGTGCACGGGGTCGGCGGTGTCGTCGGCGAGGACGGCGATCTCGGTGGGGCCGGCCTCGGAGTCGATGCCGACGACGCCCTGGACGTAGCGCTTGGCGGAGGCGACGTAGATGTTGCCCGGACCGGTGACGACGTCCACGGGCGCGACGACGACGGTCCCCTCGGCGTCACGGGCGCCGTAGGCGAACATCGCGATGGCCTGGGCCCCACCCACGGTGTAGACCTCCTCGACGCCCAGCAGCGCGCAGGCGGCCAGGATCGTCGGGTGCGCGGAGCCGCCAAACTCCTTCTGCGCCGGGGTGGTGACGGCGATGGAGGCGACCCCGGCGGCCTGGGCCGGGACGACGTTCATGACCACGCTGGAGGGGTAGACCGCGCGCCCGCCCGGGACGTAGAGCCCGACCCGCCCGACGGGGATCCAGCGTTCGGTGACGGTGCCGCCGGGCGCGACCTGCGTCGTGGTGTCGGTGCGGCGCTGGTCGTCGTGCACGAGCCGCGCCCGCCGGATCGACTCCTCCAGCCCGGCCCGCACCTGCGGGTCGAGGGCCGCCAGCGCGTCGGTCAGGGCCCGGGCCGGGACCCGGACGTCGGTGATGGCGACGCCGTCGAAGCGTTCGGTGAGCTCGAGGAGGGCAGGGACGCCGCGGGTGCGCACGTCCTCGCAGATCGGGGCGACGGTCGCGATGGCGGCGGCCACGTCGACGTCGGCGCGCGGGACGATCGACCGCAGCGCCATGGCGTCGAGGGTCGTTCCGCGCAGGTCGGTGCGGGCCAGCAGGGGGGGCGTCACGGTGGGTCAGTCTAGAGCGCGTGGGCCGTAGGGTGGCCGCGTGCCGCAACGTCTTCCGCTGTTCCCGCTGGGAAGCGTCCTCTTCCCCGGACTCGTGCTGCCCCTGAACGTCTTCGAACCCCGCTACCGGCTGCTCGTGCAGGACCTGGTGGCGGGCGCCGAGGACGAGGACGCCGTCCGCGGTTTCGGGGTCGTGGCGATCAAGGCGGGGCACGAGGTCGGCGAGGGCAACGCGCAGGCCCTGCACGAGGTGGGCTGCGTCGCCCTGCTGCGCGAGGTGACCGAGACCGAGGACGGCCGCTACGAGCTGGTCACCGTCGGCGCCAGCCGGTTCAAGGTCGTCGGGATCGACGAGTCCGCGGGGACGCCGTACCTGACGGGGCTCGTCGAGCCGTTCGGGGACGACGACACCGAGGACGACGAGGACGAGGGCGGTCTGCAGCTGCTCTCGGCGGCCGTCGCCCGCCGCTTCGAGGAGTACCGCGAGGTGCTGGACATCGGCGGCGCCGAAGCCCCGGAGGACCCGCGCGTCATGTCCTACCTGGTGGCGGCCGCGATGGTCCTGTCCCTGGACCAGCGCCAGGCCCTCCTCGAGGCACCTGACACCGCGACCCGGCTGCGCACCGAACTCGCCGTGCTGAAGCAGGAGATCGCGTTGGTCGAGACCTTCGGCGCGGTTCCCGCGACGGAACTGCCCGACCTCCCCGCGAACCCCAACTGACTCCGGCGCCGTGGCCAGGAAGAACGCCGACACCGGCACGCCCGCGCTCAGGCTGCTGATCGAGCGCGGAGTCGTACACACCCTGCACCCCTACGACCACGAGGCGCACGACGGTTTCGGGGACGAGGCCGTCCGCGCCCTGCAGGCCGCCGGGATCGACGTCGACGAGCACCGGGTCTTCAAGACGCTGCTCGCCGACGTCGACGGCCGACTGATCTGCGCCGTGGTGCCCGTCGCCGGGATGCTGGACCTCAAGGCGCTCGCGAGCGCGGCCGGCGGCAAGAAGGCCGTCATGGCCGATCCGGGCCGGGCGCAGCGCAGCAGCGGCTACGTCGTCGGCGGGATCAGCCCACTGGGGCAGAAGACCGCTCTGGCCACGTTCGTGGACGAGAGCGCGAAGTCGTACGAGACGGTCCTCGTGAGCGCCGGACGGCGTGGGCTGCAGGTGGAGCTGGCTCCTGCGGACCTGGTCACGACGACGGACGGGACGTTCGCGGCGATCGCGCGGTGACGGCGGTCCGCCCGACACCGTGCGAACCTGGCCGGGTGACGCGCCCGGGCACCTCACCGTCACGCCGTTCCGCACTGGTCCTGGGCGGTCTGGTGTCCGTCACGGCCGCAGCCGTGCTGGGCGGTGACGTGGGTCCGACCAGTGGCCGCAGCCTCCGGTTCCCGTCCGGCCGGGTCGGCGTGGCCGGACCCTACTCCGAGCCCCAGCTGGAGGTCATGCACCGCCGCGGGGTCCGCCGACTGCTGCTCGAGGCGTCGTGGTCCAGCGCTCAGCCCGCTGCCGGGGTCTGGGACGAGGCGTACCTGGAGCGCCTGGCCACCACGGCGACGGCGTGGCGCACCGCCGGGTTCAGCGTGGCCCTGAACACCGGGACGATGGACGGCCCGGACTGGGTCCTGGACCTGCCGGGAAGCCGGTGGGTGGACCAGGCCGGGATCCTCTACGACGACCACCCCGTACCGAACGCGGTGTTCGGCTCCCGGGTGCGGGAACTCTGCGAGGAGTACCTGTCGGGTCTGTTCCGACGCCTCGGGGACGACTTCGACCTGGTGCGGGCCGGTGGTTCGGTGTGGGGCGAGATCGCCTACCCGGGGCAGCGGACCGCCTCCGGTCGGTGGCGCAACGCCTACTGGTGCTTCGACCCCGAGGCGCGCAGGAGGTGCCCGGTCCCTGACTTCACCCCCGGCGCACCGGACGCGGCCGCCCGGACCGAGGACGCGGCGGAGTTCCTCGACTGGTACCTCGACGAACTCGTGGGGTTCCAGACCTGGCAGCTCACCGCGCTGCGCCGGGCGGGTGTTCGTGGACGCATCGCGATGCTCTACCCGTCCTTCGGGATGCGGCCCGGTGACGCCGGAGCCGCGGCGGCGACCGGCCTCGCCGGCACGACGTCCCCGGAGGTGAACGGCGAGGTGCAGCGGGGGCTGGACTTCGCTCGGCTCGTCGGGGGACTGTCCGACGCCGACACCGTCGTCTACGGGACGTGGGGCGAGAACGTTCCGGTGCTCGAGCACCTGAGCGATCTGGCCCGCCGCTCCCGACGTGGCGTGATGGCGGAGAACGCGGGGGGCGCGTCGGAACGGGAGGTCCGGGCGGCGTTGTCCGCGGCGGGGCGCCTGGGACTGGAGGCCTTCTACCTCGTCCGGGCCGCCGACCTGTTCGAGCGCGGAAACGGTCGGTGGCCGGGAGTGCTCGACGTTCTCGCACGCTGAACCCCGGAGTTTCATGACTCTGCGATGAGGGTGGCGAACAGCGAGTCATGAAGGACGGAGAAACTCTTCTTCCGCGCGTCGGAAAGACCTTCAAAAGCACCAACTGATGCCACAGGATGCTCCGGGATGGTTACTCTCCAGCCATGCCCTCGCCGTTGCCACAGGTCAGCGTCGTCGTGCCCTGTCGCCACGAGGGTTCGAACGTCGGACGACTGATCACCGAACTCTCCGTCGCACTGCGTGACGTGGATTGGGAGATCCTCTTCGTCGACGACTCCGACGACGAAACGGTTGCCGTTCTGCAGGAACTCGCGGACGCCGACCCGCGGGTCCGCGTCCTGCACCGCAACCCCTCGGAACGAGAAGGTGGCCTGGGCGGGGCGGTCCTGCTGGGTTTTCGATCCGCACGCTCATCCCGCCTTCTCGTCATGGACGCCGACCTTCAGCACCCGCCGGCCGCGGTACCGCACCTGCTGGCTCCCCTCCTCGCGGGAACCGCGGACGTCGTCGTCGGGACCCGTTACAGCGCTGGCGGTTCCGCCGAGGGACTCGACGGTCGCTACCGCGCCGCGGTCTCCCGTGGTTGCCGGCAGTTCACCCACGTGACGTTTCCCGGTACCCGCACGACGACGGATCCGCTCGGAGGCTTCTTCGCCCTCGACGCGCGCATCCTGCGCAACGTCGAACTCCGACCGGAGGGGTACAAGATCCTACTGGAGATCCTCGTGCGGGCGCCGAGGGCCCGGGTGAGCGACGTCCCCTACACCTTCGCCCCTCGGGCCGACGGTACGTCGAAGTCATCGCTGAGCGAGGGCCGGCGGTTCCTCCGGCACGTCGCCACGCTCCGCCTGGGCCGACGACCCGGTTCCCCGGGTTCGGCGACGTCCCGCGCGTCTCGGGAACCGTCCGCCCGGGTTCCCCTCCCCCGCAGCACCGGCGGGGTTTCTGATGAGGTCGCACGACCGGTCCCGGCCGCGACGACCGCACTGCGGGTCCTCGTCCTCACCTCCGAGGCTCCCCCGGTCATCAGCGGCATCTCCACCACCGTCGCCGAACTGCGTCGCGGGCTGACCGACCTCGGCCACCAGGTCGACGTCGTCAGCCGGGACGACTTCCCCCGCTGGGTCCGCCGGGAGTTCCGGTTCTCCGGGTTCGCGGGGTCCTGGCCGGCGGTGCGCCGACACCTGCGGAGCTTCGACGTCGTCAACGTGCACGGTCCGGTCCCGACCCTCAGCGACGTGTTCCTGCTGCTCGCCGCGACGCTGGGTGGCGACCGCCCCGCCGTGGTCTACACCCACCACTCGGACCTCAACATCCCCGGACTCGCTCTCCCCTGCGCGGTGTACAACCGGCTGACCCGCCGCCTGGCCGGGTTCTCCGACGCGGTCGTCGTCAGTTCGGACGCCTACCGGGAGAAGATCGGGATCGAGGGTGGAGCCCCGGTCCACGTCGTCCCCTGGGGTGTCTCCACCGACGGAAAACTCGTGGCGCGCACGTCAGCGCGGGACGACGCACCCCTCAGGGTCCTGTTCGTGGGCCAGATGCGCCCCTACAAGGGACTCCACGTGTTGCTCGACGCAGTCTCCGGACAGAGCGGACTGCTGCTCAACGTCGTCGGTGACGGCGCCATGCGCCCGGAGATCGAGCGGCGACTGGCGACCGAGGGGTTCACGAACGTCTCGTTGCGGGGACGACTGCCCGATGCGGAACTGTGGGCGGAGTACGCGGCGAACGACGTCATCGTGCTCCCGTCGACCACCACCGCCGAGGCGTACGGTCTGGTGCTCGTCGAGGGGATGGCCGCCGGCTGCGTACCCGTCGCGTCCGACCTCCCGGGAGTCCGGGAGGTCGCCTCCCGCAGCGGCCTCGTGGTCGCCCCCGGGGACGTCGACGGGTTGCGGGCCGCGCTGCTCGGTCTGCACCACGACCGGGTCGACCTCGCACGCCGGTCCCTCCTCGGGGAGTCCATCGGCGCCGGCTCCGCCCGTGAGACGGCCGCGGCCTACGAACGGACACTGCTCACGTCGACCGGCACCACGGCCGCGCGGCACGCCGCACGCTCGCTCCCACCGCGCTGGGACGACCCGGCTCGGATCCTTCCCCGACTCCTGGAGGAGACGGGCCTGAGCACCGCGAGCCTCGTCCTGCTCCCGGCCGGGCGACGCGGCTCCGCGCTCGTGTGGAGCGCACGTCTCGACGCGCACGGCCGTGTGGCCACGACGGGGCCACGCCGCGAAGCCTCGGCGCGGGTGGCCGGGTGGGTGCTCAGCCACCGCCGGGCGATGACCCTGGGCTGGGGACGGACGGCCCCCGTGGCCGTTCGACCCCACCTGCTGGACGCCCGGGGCGGTCAGACGGAGGGTGGCTCGCTGCTGCTGCCGCTGGGTGGGCGGGCGGTGCTGTGCCTGCGCTCCTCGTCCCCGCAGGAACCCTCCGAAGTCGATCTCCGTCGGGCCCTCGAGGACGTCCTCTCTCCACACCGGACGACCCCGCGGGTCGTCGACCTGCGCGACCTGCGCGACGTCCCCGCCGGGCGCGTGCCGCAGCTCCGTGCGGAGTCGATCTCAGGGGTCGTTCTCGAGAGGGACGGCGTGTGAACGGGAGGCCTCTGCGACGCCTGCTGGTCGACGGTCGCGTGCTCGACGACCGCTACCACGGCATCGGGCGCACGACGCAGGCGATCCTCCGTGCGTTGCCGCAGGCGGCCCCGGACCTCGAGGTCGAGGTGCTTGTGCACTCCCGGCAACGCTCGACGCGCTTCCCGCTGGCCGAGGCGATCGAAGCGAACGGAGCCCGACGCCTCCTCTTCGACCACCCGCTGACCTCCCCGCGTCAGTGGGCGGCGTGGCCGCGACTGCTCTCCCGGACCACCGCGGACGCCGTCCTGCTCCCCTACCACCTGGCCGGCCCGATCGGTCCGCGCCGTGGTGGTGGCCGGGCTCGAAGCACGCGAAGCACGCGAACCCCGCGCCCCGACGTCTTCACGATCGTCCACGACTGCATCATCGAAGCCGACCCCGGGTTCGCCCCCGACCGGCGCACGCGGCTGCTCTACCCGCTCGTCACCCGCGCAGTGCTGGCGGGCGGCGTCTCGGTGCTGACTCCCAGCGCGGCCTCCGCGCGGGAGATCGCGCACCGCTACGGCGTGCAGGTGCCGGACGAGCACGTCATCGGGTGGGGGGTGGAGGAGGCCTTCACCCGGCTGGGCGTGGCCCCGTCCCCCGTCAGCGACCTCCCGGCCGGGGTGCCCGCACGCTACCTCCTGCACGTCGGCGCACGCCGGCCGCACAAGGACGTCGAGACCGCCGTCCGTGCGTTGACCGAGCTCGACGACGACGTCCACCTCGTGCTCGTCGGCAGCGGGGATCCGCGCTGGGACGATCCCGTGCCCGCCGTCGCCGCCGGACTCGGTGTGGCGCACCGGGTCCTGCACCTCTCGTCCGTCTCGGAGGAGCAACTCCGGGCGCTCTACTCCCACGCGCACGCCTTCGTCTACCCCTCCCTCGTGGAGGGGTTCGGACTGCCCCTGCTCGAGGCCATGGCGGCCCGGGTGCCCGTCGTGGCCAGCGACGTACCGGTGTTCCGGGAGATCGCGGGCGACGCCGTCGGCTACTTCACCCCACGGTCACCGGGTGAGCTGGCCGCCGCGGTGCGGCGACTCGACGACGCCGCCGCGCGGGCCCGTGCGCTCGACGCGGGGTCGGCACTGGCGGCCGCCGCGACGTGGGAGGCCTCGGTGACGAAGTTGCTGCGCGCGATGGGGGTCAGCGCCCCGGACGACGTCGCGGGCGTCCACGGGTGCGGTCCGGACCTCATCAGCGCGCCTCACCCACCACACGCTCCACCAGTTCCACCCACGACGCGGCCGCAGCGGCGAGGCTGAACCGCTCGACGTCGACGACGTTGTGCCGCGAGACGGTGTCGAGGAGGTCCTGGTCCTCGGCCAGGCGCACCAGGACCTCCGCGTAGCGGGACGCGTCGTGGCCGGGCACCACCCACCCGTTGGCGGGAGTGACGATCCCCGCCGGTACGGCGTCGGAGACGACGACGGGAAGACCCGCCGCCATCGCCTCGACGACCACGAGACCGTAGCTCTCGTAACGGGTCGGGAAGCAGAAGACGTCCGCCGCCGCGTAAACCTGCGGCACCTGCTCGGGCGGCAGCACCCCGAGCCACTCGACCCCGGGCTCGGCCGGTCCGGCGGGCACACCCGCCACCAGCAGCCGTGCCTCGGGGACGTGGGTGCGCAGTCGGCGCACGGCGTCCAGAGCGACGTCCAGACCCTTGCGCAGGTCCGCCTGACCCACCCAGGCGACGGTGAAGGGGCGCGTGGCCGCACCGGACCGGACCGGAGGCCGCCCGCGCAGGTCCATGGCGTTGGGGATGACGTCGACGTCCCCGTGGTGGTCGTAGGCCGCGGCCAGCTCCTCGACCACCACCTGGTGGACGGCGACGTGGCGCCGCAGAGGCAGCGCCAGCCGTTCCTCGGAGGTGCGGAACCACGCCAGGCCCCTGGCGAGGCGGTCGCCTTCGGGTCGCAGCACCAGGTACGGCACCGGTCCTGCTCCGTGCCACACGACCACGGTGCGTTCCAGGGCGCGACGTCCGGCGAACAGGCGCAGACCCCAGACGCACTCCGGGCAGTGCACGAGGATGACGTCGGCACGGCTGCGACGAGCCGTCCAGCCCATGCGCAGGGCGGAGACGACGTCGCTGAGGCCGTCGAAGCCTTCGAGACGGCCAGCTCCGCGGAACACCGCGGCGACCTCGATCGTCCAGCCCGGGCGCAGCCGCGGGATCGCCTCGGTGAGGCCGCGGACGACGCGTTCGACCCCGCCGTGGTCGTGAACGGGACGGCGGGTCAGCATGAGCAGATCCAGGTCGGGCCGGGGCAGCTCTGCCTCCCCGCCCGCGGTCCTCGGCCGCACGTCGACGTCACCGTCGACGTCACTGTGGATGTCGCTGTGGATGTCGCTGTCGATGTCGGTCACGCGGTGGTCCTCCCGGTCCGCAACGGCCAGGACGTCACGAGCGTCGGTGAGATGCGGGCGAGGTCGGAGTCGCGCACGAAGGCCCACCGGCGGGCCGAGAGCACGTGGACCGAGATGGCCACTGCGACCAGCACCACGGCGAAGACGTCCGGCAGCCGGGACGCGAGGAGCAGGAGCAGCACCGCCGGCGCGAGGCTCGCGAGGTAGCGCGCCGCGAGCACGGCGCGGGCCCGCGCCAACGCCCCGCCGAGGCCGCGCAGGTAGGCGGGCGCGAGGCCGAGGACCGCGAGCCAGCAGGAGACCGCGTAGGCGGTGGCGGCCCCCACCGCAGCGTGGCGCGGGACGAGGAACGCCAGCAGCACCACCTCGACGACGACGACCGGCCCGACGACCCGTGCCGCGGACGACTGGTGGGCGCGCGCGTAGAGACCCTTGACCAGGGCGTTGGTCAGCAGGAGGCCCAGCGTGCCGAGCGTGAGCACCCGCAGCACCGTCGCGGAGGCGGCGTAGGAAGCCGGGAACAACAACCTCAGGAAGGGCTCCGGGACGAGGACCAGCACCAGTTGCAGCGGGACCAGCAGGACCGGGATCCAGCGGACGGCCTCGAGGAACCAGCCGTGCACCGCCCGCACGTCGCGGGGATCGGCAGCCATGAACGGGAAGACGGCGTCGACGAGCGCGTCGCTGACGAAGTAGGGGGCACGGGCCAGGGTGGAGCACACCTGGTAGGCGGCGAGGGCGGTGGCCGTCGCGACCGTTCCCCCGCCGAAGAACGACAGCCCGAGGACGTCGACGGTCAGCAGCACGGTGAACCCGGCGGTCGCGACCCAGATCGGCCCGGCCGCCGTCACCGACCGCCAGGGGGCGAGCGGCCCCCGGCCCGGGAGGAGTCCGCGCAGACCGCGCAACCCCACGCAGGTGGCGGTGACGCTGCCGACGAAGAACCCGATCACGACACCGAGCGCGCCGGAGCCGGTGGCGGCGACCAGAACCGTGGCCACCACGACCTTGACCAGGATCTCCAGCGCGTGCATGCCACCGAGGCCACCGAAGCGCTTGGTGCCCTGGAGGGCACCGGCGATGACGGCGTTGAGACCGAGCAGCAGGATCTCGGCCGCGACGACGACGACGATGGCACCCGACCCCGTGGGCAGCACGCGGTGACCGCTCACCTGGGTCAGCACCAGGACCCCGGCCAGGGCCGAGGCGATCACGACGTTGCCCAGGACGGCGGTCCGCAGCAGCGCCGCGGCCTGGGACGGGGTCGTCCCGCTCGCCGAGAGGCGGACGGTCAGCGCCCAGGGCAGCCCCGCGGTGAGCGCTCCTGCGGCGAAGAGCATCACGTTCTGGGCCGCGCTGACGGTGCCGAACTCCTCCGGGACCAGCAGCCACGCCAGCGCGAGGTTGAAGGCGTAGTTGAGGACGGAGCCGGTGATGAAACGGAGGACGAGGATGACGCTGCCCGCCGCCGCACCCCGTTCCGCGGACAGCCCACCGCGACCGGCGGCCCGGTGCCGCCCAGCGGTCACGACCACCTCGTGTCGAGGTCGGTGTCGCGCACGAGGAAGACCTCGTCGACGATCCGTGGTGCCCGGCCGGCGAACAGCCCGGACTGCGAGCCGTACCCCTCGACCAGCGGCCGCTTCTGCTCGGTCGCCACCGGAAGCCGGAGCGCGGTCCAGCCCGTCCCGGGCGGACGCACCGGGGCGTCGAGGACGTAGGGGTAGTCGGCGTACAGGACGACGGGGGTTCCCGTCCGAGCGGCGACGTCGAGCGCGGCGCGGCGCACGATGACGTGGTCCACGTGAGACCCGACCCCGAGCGGGGCGAGCAGGAGGTCCACCTCCTCCCCCGGCGACGTCAGGCGCGAGAGCAGGTTCCGGCGCAGGTGAGCCTCCAGGGGACGATCGGCGCGGGAGCGGCGGCCCCGGGCGGCGTCGAAGCGGTAGGTGGGGTAGACCGCGGACAGTTCGGGCAGCAGGCGGCCCGCGGCCCGAGCCGCCCCCGAACGCCGCTGCCGGTACGGGGCGTCGACGAGGCCGAGGTGTTCCGCCCGGGCGCCCACGGAGGTGACGACGCTGCGGTCCTCCGCCCTCCGGGCGGCGTACCAGGTCTCCGGATCAGGGTCGCCGTCCGCGCGCAACGCGCGCCGGACGGCCAGAGTGCGGGGTCCGGCAGCGGGACGGGTGAACACCGTGACGACGTCGACGACGGGACCTCCGGCCGCGGCGAGGCGTTGCAGCAGCCCACCGGTGGAGAACACGGCGTCGTCCAGGTGCGGTGAGAGCACGAGGCAGGTCGGACGGGACGCCACGAGAGCGTCGATCGCGTGCCGGTCGGGGTCGGTGGCGCGACGCGGTGGAACCACGGCGCTCACCGCTGCTGGCCCGGGCCGGTGGACGCGACGAGCTCGGAGTCACGGGCGAACTCCTCGGCGCGCTCCGCCGGGTCGAAGCGGCGCACGTCGTCCCGGTTCTGGGACGCCATCCGCGCTCGCACCGCCGGGTCAGACGCCAGCCGAACCATGGCCGCGGCGTAGTCCGCCGGGTCCCAGCCCTGCACGACGAGACCGTTGCGGTCGTCGACGACGATGTCACCGGGCAGACCCGTGGAGACCACCACGGGAAGCCCCGCCCCCATGGCCTCCACGACGACGAGGCCGAAGCTCTCGTACCGGCTGGGGAAGAGCATCAGGTCGACTCCTGCGTAGACGGCGGCCATCTCGGCCGGCGGGACGACGCCGAGCCACTCGACGCCCTCGACGGCGGCGGAGTCCGGCGCCCGCAGGCCCGCCACGACGAGGGTCAGCCCCGGTACGCGCTCCCGTGCGTGGGCGAAGGCGGCCAGGGCGATGTCCAGGCCCTTGGCGTAGCCGGTCTGGCCGGCCCAGAGGACCCGCAGGCCGAGGCTCTGCCCGGTCCGACGGGGCAGGTTCTCCAGACGGCGCGCCACGTCGCGGTCGAGGGCGTTGCGGATGACGACGACGGGAGCCCGGAGGCCGTGGTGGTGACGCAGGTCGGCCACGACCTCCGGGTGGACGGCGACATGGCTGTCGACCGTCAGGGCTCCGCGCTCGGCACGGCTGACCCACGCCGCGAGGACGCGCGCGCTCACCGAGCGCCGGCCGCGCAGCGCGAGGAACCGTCGGGGTCCCGCCCCGTGCCAGACCGCGACCACCTTCGGTCCCCGGTGCCGGCCCGCGTGCCTCCAGCGGTCGACGACCCGCAGCAACGCGTTGACCCACAGGCACTCCGGGCAGTGCACGTAGGCCACGTCCGCGTCGGAGCGCCGGAGCGTCCCGGCGATCCGGAGCGCGGCCACGACGTCGGAGACGATGGGCAGCGTGGACACGCGCTCGTTCGGCCGGAACGCCGAGCTCGTCCGCACGGACCAGGTGGGCCGGGCGGCGCCCATCTCGCGGACGAGGCCCGCGACGACCCGTTCGACGCCGCCGTGCATGCTGACCGGACGGCGGACGACGTGCAGCACCCGCAGTCCCGCGTCCCCGGTGGCCTCGGCAGCACCGACGCGGGCGTCGTTCGCGGGGCGACCGCCGAAGAGGCGTCGCCGTCCGTGTCGGTCCGTGGCGTGGACCTGCGGGTGCCGGCTGCTCGTGCGCATCGTCACGACTCCTCCGCCGCGCGCACGGCGGCCTTCAGGTCCGGCAGGACGCCGGAACCGTCGTCGAGTTCCTGGGTGCCCGAACCGTAGACGAGGACCACGGCACCCGGCGTCCGCGTGCGTGCGGCGTCCCGGGCGCTCAGGACCTCCTCGGCGACGCCGGCCGGCAGGCCACCGTCAGGCGTCAGCGAGATGCGGGTCCAGCTCATGCCCAGGCTCCGGGCCGCGGCCGCCAGCTCCGCGGTCGCTGCCTGCGGGGTACCCACCGGAGTCAGCGCCACCAGAGCGCGGACGTCGTAGCTGGTGAGCAGGTTGACGAGGTCGTCCTCCCGGGGACGTCCGCTGCTCTCCACACCGGGCACGACGACGGTGGCCGCCGGGAGCGGAGGGACGTCGGAGACGGGGGTCGCGAGCACACCGCTGACGCGGACCAGCCCGGCGGCGGCGAGGACCGCGGTGCCCGTGGCCGCCAGCGCCAGGACGTGCCGGGTGCGCAACCGCGTGGTCGGCGACAGGGCCGCGGGCCGCGGGGTCGACCCGGCCACGTCGTCCGCCGACCGACGGGCCCCCGGGACGTGCTCGACGGGGACCGGGCCGCCGGCGGCGCGCGGTCGGCGCACCGACAGCGCCAGGACGACCAGCAACAGGGCGAGGACCACGCCGAGGGCGGGGACGAACCACTCCACGGAGGCGCGCCGGGGCTCGGGCGACGCGTCCGGCAGGGCGGGCGCCGGCTCGGGCCCGAGGGCCGCGGCGGGGACCACCAGGCCGCTGCCGACGGCGGTGGTGAAGGCGGACAGGTCGACGAGGCGCACGGTGCCGTCGTCGGCGCGCTCCGCGACGCCCGCCGCGAAAGCCTGCCGTTCGGTCCCGTCGGCAGCGGTCGACACCGCTCCCACGGCCGGTCCGAGGACCGCTGCGAGGTCGACGGGGAGCCCGTCGAGGACGGTCCACCCGGTCCCGGAGGTTCCCACCGGCGGCAGGCCGGCGCGCTCCCACCCGGCGCCGGAGGCACGGGCGAGCGTGGGGACCAGTCGCTCGGCGGCGACGGGCGAACCGTCGGCCGGCGCGGTGAGCACGAGCCCGGTGAACACCTGGTGGGTCCCGGTGGCGTCCGTCCAGGCGCGGGTGACCGGCTCACCCGGACCCGCGCGGCCGCCGGCCGCCTCCCAGGCCGCCGCGAGCGGCGCGGGTCCGGCGGGCACGTCGAACCCGGCGCAGCGTGACCCCTGCGTCACCACGAAGTCCCCGGCGTCGTCGGTCTCCACGCCGGCGGTGGGATCGGTCTCCGAGAGGGGCACTCTCCACAACTGCAGCCGCCCGTAGGTGGTGCTGGCGTGCTCCGTGAGCAGGGTTCCGCGGGCGGTGACCCAGGCGGACAGTTCGGGCCCGGCGTTGCCCGCGCGCAGGCGGGTGTCCTTGTCCGAGAGCAGGAAGAGCTCCACCCCGTGGCTGGCCGCGGCGCCCCCGGTGGCGTACTCGGTGACGGGGCGGTCCGTGCGACCGGTCATCGCGAACTTCTCCGCGTCGCCGGTGGAGTTGACGGCCGCGCAGGCGGGTTCGTTGGCGTCCAGCCACGCCACGACGCTGCGCACCGCCCGGTCGTCCCCGGTGGTCGTCCGGGCCCAGCTGACCCCGGACGTCCCCAGCAGGACGAGCAAGGCCACTGCCGCCACCGCGATCGACCGTCCCCGTCCCCTCGTCAGCGAATCTGCCACGAGCACCGTCGCCACCACCGAGGCGGGGACGACGTAGACGAAGAACTGCTCGTTGAGGGTTCCGAGCAGGACGGTGTACGCGCCGAACGCGTCGCTGGTGAGGACCCAGGCCAGGACCCAGGCGTGCGTCGGCCCACCGCGGTGGGCCGCGAGCCAGGCCATGGCCAGACCCCCGGTGAACAGCACGACGTAGGTGGGGGCGTACTGCCCCAGCTGACCGAGGAACCCGTCGGCGAGAGAGGCGCCGGGGCGGTTCCACCCGGTGATCTGCACCAGACCCAGGAAGCGGCGCAGGGTCGCCGTCTTGACGTCGAAGAACTCACCACCCAGTCCCAGGTGGGCCGCCCACGCGGGGAAGACGCCCCAGACCGCCAGGCCCACCCCGAGCCCGCCTAGGGAACGCAGGACCAGGACCCGGTGACGCAGCAGGACCGCGGCGAGCAGGGGTGTCACGGCGACGAAGACCGTCGTCTCCTTGCAGAGCAGGCACAGGCCGGTGGCGATCCCGACGAGCACGACGTGCGTCGGGGCCCGCCAGGCGGGGGCCCGGACGGCGACGTGCAGCAGGCCCACCGACGCCGCCAACGCGAAGGGTTCGATGAGGGCCAGGCGCCCGTAGCGGACGAGGATCGGGTCGACGGCCAGCACGATCGCCACGACGACGGCCAGTGCCACGGCCCGGTTGCGGCCCGCTGGGGCGCTGAACCGGTGGACGAGCAGGGCGACACCGACGACGGCCAGCACCGCGAACAACCCCGCGACGTGGCGGCCGAGGACGATCTGGTCGTCGAGGACCCAGCCGACGGAACCCGTGACGCGCAGGACGAGCGCCTGCACCAGGAACGACAACGGGGGGTGGACGAAGAACGGTTCACCCGTCCAGGTCAGCCGCCAGTCCGTCGCCACGCTGCGGGCGGCTGCGGTGTAGACGACCTCGTCGTACTGGAGGTCGGGACTGCGCCCGAGGCGCCAGAGGAGGGCGCTCGAGGCGGCGAGGGCTGAGACGGCCGCGACCAGCAGAGGATCACGGCGACGGAACCGACCGTGCACCTGACCCGCCTCGGGGTCCGGTGGGATCCCCGTGACCGGGTCGGTAGTCTGGCGCACGAGAACACCCCCGACAGCGGAAAGTGGTCGGCGACGTGCGTGTCCGGTGTACCCGTGACCGGGTCAACCGGACACGACGGCGTGACGACCGGGTTGCGAACTGCTTCTGGGCGGAGCCTAGCGGGCGGTTCGGACGCGGGGAGGTGTTTCACCAGGACCAGAGGTCGAAACCTGAGTTCGTTTCGCTGTGTGATCAAAACCCAACTGGCAGTGAGGTTTTCGCGATGGACGGCGAACGCCGTCAGCGGACCGATCGCCAGGTGGAGATCAACCGTTCCCAGGCACCGGACGTGGTGGCGGAACCGAGGACGTCACCGGCGCGGACGACCCAGTAGGTGTCCAGGCCGTTCTCGACCGCGGTGAGGACGCCGCGGCAGATCGCTTCGACGCCGCACCCGCCGCCGTTCTCCGCCATCATCCGCCGGCCGTACCTGCGCGCAAGGCCGGCCAGGTAACTCACCGGACGCGGATCATCACCCCACGTGCCGTAGACGACAGCGCGCGAGTCCTTCAACCCCGCGATCTGGCGGGCGAAGTCGTAACCCCGCTGGATCTCGCCGTTCACCTCAGGACTGGTGCCTCCTGCGAGGTTCCCGGCCGCGGCCGCCGCGGCGTCACCGGGGCGCATCCCGTACGAGGGGTACAGGACGGCGACGTCGCCGGCGTAACCCGCCCTGCGGAGGGAGGAGATCTGCCAGTTCTGCGACGTCACCAGGGAGTTCAGGTACCAGGTGAGGAACCGGGACGCCTCCCGGTTCGGGGAGGGTTGTCCCGGTCGCCAGTTCCTCACCGGGTTGTGCGTCATCGCGGCGGAGTCGAAGGCCCACCAGTCGTAGCGCGCGCTGCCGTCGGCGGCGATCTCGTAGGGGTAGCTGAGTTCACCCATGATCCCACCGCCGACCCGCACGAGGTCGAAGTCCTTGCCGATCGCCGCGAACAACCCGTTCAGGTACGACTGGACGAACGGACGGTGCTTGATGCCGAAGACGAGGTTCGGGATCGGCAGGTCCGTGTACTCACGGCCGGCGGAGTTCTTGTAGCGCGCGCCGGGTTTCGCGAGGAACCACGCCGGGGCGTCCATGAGACCGGTGTTCAGGGACACCGTGAGGCCGGCGGCGCGCATGGCGACGGCCTCGTCGCGGATCCCCGCGAGGTAGTCCTGGTCGAAGCGGCCCTCAGCGGGCTGCGCGAGGTCCCAGCGAACTTCGAGCAACGTGCGCTCGACACCCGCGGACGCCACCGCCCGCAACTGGCCCGGCGCGAAACCACCCATGAGCCCGAGCCGGAGGCGAGGGGTGGCCGCCTGCGCGGCGCCGGGTGCGGCGAAGGAGGAGAACACGGCGGTGGAGGCGAAGGCGAGGAGCAGACGACGGGACAAGGGGGGCATGCCCTAGTACTTCGGGGGTGATCTCGGCCCCCTTGAGCCGTCCGGGGGAACTCACTCGTTCATCCCGGCGTGTCGTGAAACACCACGGACAGTCACGCCGATGTACTACCCCACGGTTCCGGCGACGGGACGCCCGCCCTGAGAACCGCGCCAAGGACCGCGGCGCGTCCGCGTGCGGGCTCCGCCGGTACGACTCAGGGGGTCTCAGTCAGGGTGACCGGGTCCAGTCGAGCAGGGACTGGACCAACGTGGTCAGCGCCACGACGGCGGCGACGACGAAGGGCTGCACGAGCAGCGCGACCCACGCCTGCAGGGTGACGTGCGCGGCGTTCTCGGTGTTCGTGGGGGGCAGCGAGGTGGCGAGGCCGGCGGCCAGCAGGGCACCGGCGACGGCCCCGGCCAGCGCCGTCGCGAAGAGGACGAGGGGCCTCTCCCCGGCGCGGCGGACGACGACGATCCCGGCGGCCAGGCCGACGAGGCCGGTGAGGACGGAGAACACCCCGTCCCGGGCGATCGGGTACACCGACGTCGAGGTGACGACGGGCTCCCCCACCATCCACGTCGCCGGGTGGCGGGTGGCGGCCCACCACACCACGCCGACGACGAGCCCCAGCACCGCCTGCCCGAAGAGCAGCACCAGCGGGAGGCGGCTCGACCGCTGCGCGGCGCCGGGGAGGGTCGTGCTCACACCAGGCACGCCGGGCCGAGGAGTTGCTTGAGGTCACCGAACAGCGCCGGGCTGGGTGTCACCCGCAACGAGTCGTCGAGACGCATGAGCGTGCCGGCCCCACCGCCGTTGCGGGTGAGGCGCAACCGGACCTCCGTGGACCCCTTGTGGGTCTCGAGGACCGTCTTGAGCTGCTCCACGACGGGCGCGGTGCACTTCGCGGTGGGCAGGGTGACCGTCACCGGCACCCCGTCCGTGCTGGAGATGTCGGGCACGGTGAGGCCGGAGGCGTAGATCGTGGGGACCTCGTCCCGACGGTTCAACCGGCCCTTCACGACGACGACGAGGTCCTCGGCGAGCAACTGCGCGACGTCCATGTAGGACTGGGGGAAGAACAGGCACTCGATGGCCCCGGCGAGGTCCTCGACGGTGACGATGGCCCAGTAGTTGCCCTGCTTCGTCGTCTTGCGCTGCAGGCCGGTGATCATCCCCGCGATGGTGATCTGCGACCCGTCGGGACGGGACTCGTCCTCCAGCAGGGACGAGATGGACATGTCGGAGGCGTTGGCCAGCAACCGCTCCAGCCCGAAGAGGGGGTGGTCGGAGACGTAGAGGCCGAGCATCTGCCGTTCGTGGGCGAGGAGTTCGGCCTTCTCCCACTCGGGGATGTCGGGGATCTCGACCTGGAACCCGCTGGCCCCGTCGTCGTCCCCACCGAGCCCGGCGAAGAGGTCGAACTGGCCGATGGCCTCGTTGCGCTTGACTCCGACGACGGCGTCCACCGCGTCCTCGTGCGTGGCGACCAGCGCGCGACGGACGTGGCCGAGGGAGTCGAAGGACCCGGCCTTGATGAGGGACTCGATGGTCCGCTTGTTGCAGACGACCGCGGGAACCTTGGTGAGGAAGTCGGTGAACGACTCGAAGCGGCCCTTCGCCTGGCGGGCCTCGACGATCCCGTCGACGACGTTGGCGCCGACGTTGCGGATCGCGGTGAGCCCGAAGCGGATGTCGGTACCGACCGCGGTGAAGTTCGCGCTCGACTCGTTGACGTCCGGCGGGAGCACCTGGATGCCCATGCGACGGCACTCGTTGAGGTACAGCGCCGACTTGTCCTTGTCGTCGCGCACCGAGGTGAGGACGGCGGCCATGTACTCCGCCGGGTAGTTGGCCTTGAGGTAGCCCGTCCAGTAGGAGACCAGGCCGTAGGCCGCCGAGTGCGCCTTGTTGAAGGCGTAGTCGGAGAACGGGACCAGGATGTCCCAGAGCGCCTTGACGCACTCCGTGGAGAACCCGTTGTCCAGCATCCCCTTCTCGAAGCCGACGTACTCGGCGTCGAGGACCTCGCGCTTCTTCTTGCCCATCGCGCGGCGCAGCAGGTCGGCGCTGCCGAGGGAGTACCCGGCGACCTTCTGCGCGATCGACATGACCTGCTCCTGGTACACGATCAGGCCGTAGGTCGTGCCGAGGATCTCCTTGAGGGGTTCCTCGAGCTCGGGGTGGATCGGGGTGATCGGCTCCTGGCCGTTCTTGCGCCGGGCGTAGGCGGTGTGCGAGCCCGCCCCCATCGGTCCCGGGCGGTACAGCGCACCGACGGCGGAGATGTCCTCGAAGTTGTCGGGGCGCATGAGGCGCAGCAGCGAGCGCATCGGGCCGCCGTCGAACTGGAACACCCCGAGCGTGTCGCCGCGGCCGAGCAGTTCGAACGTCGCCGGGTCGTCGAGCTCGAGGGCGTCGAGGTCGACGGGGTCCTTGCCGTTGGCGATGACGTTCTTCAACGCGTCGTCGAGGATCGTGAGGTTGCGCAGGCCGAGGAAGTCCATCTTGACCAGCCCGAGCGTCTCGCACGTCGGGTAGTCGAACTGGGTGATGATCGCGCCGTCGGCTTCGCGCTTCATGATCGGGATCAGGTCGATCAGGGGGTCCGAGGACATGATGACGCCGGCCGCGTGCACGCCCCACTGGCGCTTCAGACCCTCGAGACCACGCGCGGTGTCGACGACCTTCACGACCTCGGGGTCGGACTTGTAGAGCTCGCGGAACTCCCCCGCCTCGGAGTACCGCTTGTGGTTCGGGTCGAAGATCCCGGCCAGCGGGATGTCCTTGCCCATCACGGCCGGCGGCATCGTCTTGGTGATCCGGTCGCCCATGGAGAAGGGGAACCCGAGGACGCGCGAGGAGTCCTTGACGGCCTGCTTGGCCTTGATCGTGCCGTAGGTGACGATCTGCGCGACGCGGTCGGTGCCGTACTTCTCGACGACGTACTGGATGACCTCACCGCGGCGACGTTCGTCGAAGTCGACGTCGAAGTCGGGCATGGACATGCGCTCGGGGTTGAGGAAGCGCTCGAAGAACAGACCGTGGCGCAACGGGTCCAGGTCGGTGATCCCCATGGCGTACGCGGCCATCGACCCCGCGCCCGAGCCACGGCCCGGCCCGACCCGGATGCCGTTCTCCTTGGACCAGTTGATGAAGTCGGCGACGACGAGGAAGTACCCGGGGTACCCCTTGGAGACGATGACCTCGATCTCGTACTCCGCCTGCGCGCGGACGTCGTCGGGGATGCCGCCCGGGTAGCGGTGCGCCAGCCCGGTCCAGACCTCCTTGATGAACCAGCTCTCCTCGTTCTCCCCCTCGGGGCAGGGGAAGCGCGGCATGTAGGCACCGGTCGACTCGGTGAAGGAGACGTCGCAGCGCTCGGCGATGAGGAGGGTGTTGTCGCAGGCCTCGGGGTGGTCGCGCCACACGTGGCGCATCTCGGCGGGGCTCTTGAGGTAGAACTCGTCGGCGTCGAACTTGAAGCGCTTCGGGTCGGCCAGCGTCGAGCCGGACTGCACGCAGAGCAGCGCCTCGTGCGCCTTGAAGTCCTCAGCCTTGGTGTAGTGCAGGTCGTTGGTGGCCAGCAGCGGCAGGTCGAGGTCCTTCGCGAGCTTCAGCAGGTCGTCCTGGACGCGGCGCTCGATGTCGAGGCCGTGGTCCATCAGCTCGCAGAAGAAGTTGTCCTTGCCGAAGATGTCGCGGTACTCCGCGGCGGCCTTGCGGGCCTCGTCGTACTGACCGAGCCGCAACCGGGTCTGGACCTCACCCGAGGGGCAGCCCGTCGTCGCGATGAGCCCGGAGGAGTACTTCGAGAGCAGCTCGCGGTCCATGCGGGGCTTGTAGAGGAAGCCCTCGAGGCTGGCCAGGCTGCTCATCTTGAAGAGGTTGTGCATGCCGGCGGTGTTCTCGGCCAGCATCGTCATGTGGGTGTAGGACCCGGCACCGGAGACGTCGTCGCCGGAGCGGCCGTTGGGGTCGCCCCACTTCACGCGGGTCTTGTCCTGGCGGGCGGTGCCCGGCGTGAGGTAGGCCTCGACCCCGATGATCGCCTTGACCCCGTGCTTCTTGGCGGTCTTCCAGAAGTCGTAGGCGCCGAAGACGAAGCCGTGGTCGGTCGTCGCGACCGCCGGCATCCCCATCTCCGCGGCGGTGCGGAACAGGTCGTCCACCTTGGCCGCACCGTCCAGCATTGAGTACTCGGTGTGGACGTGCAGGTGGGCGAAGGAGTCGCCGCTGGACGAACCGGATGCCATGGGGGTGCGCCTCCAGGTGGGTCGGCCGGCCGGGTGGGCGCCTGGCCGTGCCTGTCGATGGTAAGTGCCGGCCCGGACACGGACCCGACCCGACACACGTCCGCGCCTCAGTCGGCGAGGCGCTCCAGGGCGGTGGCCAGGTCGAGCGGGTAGCTGCTCGTGAACTCGACGGGCCGGCCCGTCCCCGGGTGCTCGAAACCGAGCCGGACGGCGTGCAGCCACTGGCGCTGCAGGCCGAGACGGGCCGCGAGCGTCGGGTCGGCGCCGTAGCTCATGTCCCCGACGCAGGGGTGGCGCAGCGCGGAGAAGTGAACACGGATCTGGTGGGTGCGCCCCGTCTCCAGGTGCACCTCGCAGAGCGCGGCGGAACGGAAGGCCTCCATCACCTCGTAGTGGGTGACGGACGGTTTGCCCTCGGCCATGACCGCGAACTTGTAGGTCCCCCCGGGGTGGCGACCGATGGGGGCGTCGATGGTGCCCCGCAACGGGTCGGGGTGGCCCTGGACGAGCGCGTGGTAGACCTTCTCGACCGTCCGCTCCTTGAAGGCGCGCTTCAGGGCGGAGTAGGCGTGCTCGCTCTTGGCGACCACCATCAGACCCGACGTGCCGACGTCGAGGCGGTGCACGACCCCTTGGCGTTCCGCCGATCCCGACGTGGCGATGGTGTACCCCGCGCCCATCAGCCCGCCGACGACGGTCGGGCCGGTCCAGCCGGGGCTGGGGTGGGCCGCCACCCCGACGGGCTTGTCGACGACGACGAGGTCGTCGTCGTCGTGCACGATGGTCAGCCCGTCGATCACCTCGGCCACGGCGGTCGGTGCGCCGACCGGGTCGGGCACCTCGACCTCGAGCCAGGACCCGGCGGTGAGGCGGTCGGACTTGCCGACGGCGCGGCCGTCGAGCAGGACCCCACCGGTGGCCGCGATCTCGGCGGCGCGGGTGCGGGAGAACCCGAGGAGTCGGGACAGGCCCGCGTCGACGCGCTCCCCCTCAAGACCGTCGGGGACCGGGAGACTGCGCTGTTCAGGCATCGTTCGCCGCTTTCTCGGGGCGCGTCTCGCGGGTGCCGTCGAGGCCCACCCCGCGGATCGCGAGGATGGCGATGAGGACGGCCGCGACGCAGATGCTCGAGTCCGCGACGTTGAAGATCGGCCAGTGCGGCAGCTGCAGGAAGTCCACGACGTGCCCGCGGGCGAACCCGGGTTCGCGCAGCAGCCGGTCGACGAGGTTGCCGGTGGCGCCGGCGAGCAGGAAGCCGAAGGCCAGGGCCCAGGCGGTGCTGCGCAGCTTGCGGGACAACCGCACGACCACGACGACGACCGCCGCGGCGAGGACGGTGAAGATCCAGGTGCTGCCGGTGGCGAAGCTGAACGCCGCTCCGGGGTTGCGGATCAGGTGGAACTGCAACACCTTGCCGACGAAGGGCTGCACCACACCGGGTTCGAGGTTCGCGACGGCGAGGACCTTGGTGACCTGGTCGAGGGCGAAGACGACCACCCAGACGAGGAAGGTCCACAGCGTGCGGCGGGGGCGCCGGGCGTCGGTCCCCGGGGGGGACGGCTCCGGGGATCGAGAGGCATCGGTCATGGCGACCTCAGTCTCCCACGCCCCGCTCCCCCTCCCGGTCCGCGATCCCGCCGGTCGCCCGGCCGGCTCACGGACCGGGGAGGCTCAGCGGCGTTCGGCGCGGGACTTGCAGGTCATGCACTGGGTGACGCGCGGGAAGGCCTGCAGGCGCGCCTTGCCCACGGGGCCGCTGCAGGACTCGCACACGCCGAAGACCCCCGAACCCATGCGGACCAGTGCGCGCTGGGTCTGCTCGAGCAGGTCACGGGCGTTGTTGGCGATCGTCATCTCGTGCTCGCGACCGGCCGTGGTGGCACCGTGGTCGACCTGGTCGTCGCCGGCCCCCTCGCCGCCGGAACGGACCAGCGCGGAGAAGGACGAGTTGGCGTCGTCGAGCTGGTGGGTGAGGCGGTCGATCTCGCTCTGGAGTTCCGCGCGGACCTCGTCGAGCTCGGCCGGGGTCCAGGCCTCCTCGGAGTCCTTGACCGGCAACTCACGCACCGCAGCGGCGCGGACGGCCCGTCCGGTGATCCCCGTGGACGCTCCCGCGGTCGCGGTTCCTGCAGACACCCCGTGCATGGTGGTCCCCCCTCGTCGAGCGCGGCGGCCGTTGCCGCGTGCGGGAGACACTAGGGACTATCACCCTCCGTAAGCAACCGGAAACGGAAAGTCGCCGAAATTCGACTGTTCGGCCGGTCCGGACGGTGATCACGGAGTGTCACGACATCGGAACGACGCGGGAACGACGACAGCCGCCGACCCCCGGGTCACGGGGAGCGGCGGCTGTCGGGCCGGTGCGACTGGGTCAGCGGATGACCGCGTCGTCGGGAACGACGCGCGCGACACGACGCAGGTCCTCGAGCTGGGTCGCGATGAACTGCTCGAGCTGCTCGCGGTAGGTCGTCTCCCGGCCGTGCAGCTCGTGGATGACGCCTTCGAGGGCGTGCTTGCGGCCCTCGAGCTCACCCAGCGTGCGGTCGCGGCGGGCTTCCGCCTCGGACACGACCTGCTGGGCCTGCTCCTGGGCGGAGGCGACGAGCGCGTCGCGCTGCGACTCGCCCTCACGGACGTACTCGTCGTGCAGACGCTGCGCGAGGGCGATGACCCCGGCGGCACGCGCAGTGGCGTCCTCACCCGGGGCACCAGGCTGGACGGTGGCCGCAGCGGTCTCCTGGACGGCCTGGACGGGCTCGGGCTCCGGGAGCGGTTCCGGCTCCGGGGCCGCGACGGGCTCCGGCTCCTTCTCGAACACGACCTCGGACGCCGGCGCGGGGACCTCCGCGGCCTGGGCACCCGCCCGCGTCAGCTCGGAGACCCGGGCCTGGCACTGGTTGAGCTGACCGCGCAGCTCGGCGTTCTCGCCGTTGAGCCGGCGCAGCTCGGCGACGACCTCGTCGAGGAAGTCGTCGACCTCGTCCTGGGCGTAGCCCTCGCGTACCCGCGTGGGGTTGAAACGCTTCTCGACGACTTCTTCGGGAGTGAGCGGCATCTCCACACCTCTGCTGATGGACCGCCCCGGACGGACGGCTGACCTCGGTTAACGGTAGCCCACGTGATCGTCGGGGCCCCGCCGGTGGTGCGGCCGGGCCCACGTGCGGCCCCGCCGGTCACCCGCGCGGGAGGTCAGGACAACGCGGCGGTCCTCGCCAGGCCCTCGAAGGTGGGCATCAGGATCGAGCACAGGATGGCCAGCACCAGGAAGGCCAGGTCCAGCTGCACGGCGCCGAGACGCAGCGGCGGCAGGATCCGCCGCAGCAGCTTCAGCGGCGGGTCGGTCACCGTGTACACGGCCTCCGCCCCCACCAGCACCGGCCCCCGCGGACGCCACTCGCGCGAGAGCGCCTGGACCCAGTCGAGGACCAACCTGCCGATGAGGCAGATGAAGAAGATCAAGACGATGAACTCGGCGAGCTTGAAGACCACGGCCACGGATTCATCCTGCCTGATGGCGCTGTGTGGTCACGACCAGTTCAGGACTGGTTGAAGAAGGTTCGCTCGGTCGGGCGTTCCTCCTCCTGGGAGGCGACCTCGACGTTGGCCGGCGAGAGCAGGAAGACCTTGTTGGTCACACGCTCTATCGCGCCGTGCAGGCCGAAGACCAGACCGGCCGAGAAGTCGACCAGCCGCTTGGCGTCGGAGTCGTCCATGTCGGTGAGGTTCATGATCACGGGGACGCCCTCGCGGAACGACTCGCCGATGGTCTTGGCCTCGTTGTAGGTCCGCGGGTGGATCGTGGTGATCCGGTGCAGCTCGGCGACGGACGAGGACGACGTCTGGGGAACCACGTGGGCCACCTGCTTCCTGATCGGGGTCACCTGGGCCGTGGTCGTCGAAGGGCTGGGCCGACGTTCGACGGACAGGTCCGGTCGCGGCTCGTGCCGGACCTCGGGTCGGGCTTCCTGCCGCGACTCGTGCCGGGACTCGGTGCGCACCTCACGGGCGGGCTCGGTCCGGGGACGTGACTGTTCCACCTCGCCGTCCTCGGCGTAGCGGTCGTCCTCCGCGAGGCCGAGGTAGACCATCGCATTGCGCAGCGCGCCGGCCATCGCAGGCTCCTCGGGATGTGCTCGATCTCGTCCTGTGTCGTGCGTCCGGCCAAGGGACCGGACACGAGGGACGCTACCGCGCAGGAGGGCGCGATCCCAGGATGGCACTGCCGACACGCAGGTGTGTCGCGCCGGCGGCCACGGCCTGCTCGAGGTCACCGCTCATCCCCGCCGAGAGCTCGACCGCCCCGGGGTGGTGCCCGCGCAGGCGCTGCGCGGTCCGGGCCAGCACCTCGAAGGCGGCACCCGGGTCCACCCCCAGCGGCGCCACGGCCATCAACCCGCGCAGGCGGAGGGCGTCGTGCCCGGCCACCGCGTCGGCGACGCGGAACACGTCCTCACCCGCGGCGCCCCCGCGACCGGTGTCCCCGGTGAGCCCGAGAGCGGTGGCGAGGTCCACCTGCGCGAAGCAACCGAGCTCACGGTCCTCCTGCGCCGCAGCGTGTCCGAGCGCGTCAGCGAGCTTGGTCCGGTCCACCGAGTGCACGGAGTCGGCGTAGCGGGCGACCGAACGCGCCTTGTTGCTCTGCAGCTGGCCGACGAAGTGCCAGTGCAGGTCGGGGAACTCCGGCGCCAGTTCAGCGGCCTTCGTCGACGCCTCCTGGTCGCGGTTCTCCCCCACGTCGCGCACCCCGAGGTGGGCCAGCGCGCGGACGTCGGCGGCCGGGAAGAACTTCGTGATGACGACGAGGGTGAGTCCGGCGGGACCGCGTCCGGCGGCGCGCGCCGCGGCCGCGATCCGGTCCCGGACCGCGTCGAGGTTCGAGGAGAGTTCCTGGTCGCGGTTCACCGGAGCACCACGACGCCCCCGCTGCGGCCGGTCCGGCCGTCGCGCCGGTAGGAGAACAGGTCGTCGTGCTCGTAGGTGCAGCGCCCGACCGACGTCGCCACGACCCCGAGGTCGTGCAGTTGCGCGAGCACGCCGGCGGCCACGTCGACGGCGGGGGTCCCCCACCGGGTGCGCGCGCGGGCGGCCGGGACCCGCTCCGCGACGTCGTCGGCCATCTGCTGCGGGACCTCGTAGCAGCCGCCGCAGATGGAGGGGCCGAGGACCGCGGTGATGGCGGTGGCTCCGCGTGCGCGCAGAGCGGCGACGACGGCGGGGACGACCCCGGCGAGCAGGCCCGGGCGGCCGGCGTGCGCGACGCCCACGAGTCCCGCCGCGGGGTCGGCCAGCAGGACGGGGACGCAGTCGGCGACGACGACGGTCAGGGCGAGACCGCGGACGGAGGTCACGAGGGCGTCGGCACGGGGGGTCCCCGTCGCCGGGGCGCTCGTCACCTCGACGACGTCGGCCCCGTGGACCTGCTCACCCACGACGAGACGGGTGGCGCCCACGGCGCGGCGCACCGCGTCCCGGTGCGCGGCGACGAAGTCGGGATCGTCACCGACGTGGTCCCCGAGGTTCAGACCGTCGTAGGGCGCACGGCCGGAGCCGCCCGCACGGGTGGTGAACCCACCGTGGACGCCGACCGGGAGGCCGGCGTCCACGAGGGGGACGTGCTGTTCAACCACGGGGACGCCCGGACCTCACTTGAGGAAGTCGGGCACGTCCAGGTCGTCCTCCTCGGGACGCGGACGTCCCGGACGACGCACGGACGCGGTGTCCTGCGGCAGTTCGATGATCCGCGGGACCTGGACCGGGTCCTCGCCGGGCACGACCTGCGGCGCCTGCTGGGCCGCGGGCTGCTGCTGGGGCGCGTGCTGCGCCGGCTGCTGGCCGTACTGCGAGGGGGCGTACTGCGGCTGGGAGTACTGCGAGGGTGCGTACTCCTGCTGGCCGTAGGGACGCGACGGAGCCTGCGCGTAGGCGGGCTGCGCCGGGGCCTGCGGCTGCTGGGCGGGCGGCTGCTGGGCCGGCTGCTGCTGGACGGGCTGCTGCGCCGGGGGCTGCTGCTCGGAGTACTGCGGCTGGGCGGGGGCCACCGGTGCACCCCATGTGTCCGGACGCGTGGTGCGCGGCGGGACGGCGCTGCCCTGCTGCGGACGACCCGAGACCTGGCCGAGCGCACGCTCGTCGCGGCGACGGACGGGAGTGCCGGAGTCGAAGCCCGCGGCGATGACCGTGACGCGCACCTCGTCACCGAGGGCGTCGTCGATGACCGCACCGAAGATGATGTTGGCCTCGGGGTGCGCGGCCTCCTGGACGAGGCGGGCGGCCTCGTTGATCTCGTAGAGACCGAGGTCGGAACCACCCTGGATGGACAGCAGCACGCCGTGCGCGCCGTCGATGCTCGCCTCGAGCAGCGGGGAGGAGATCGCCGACTCCGCCGCCTGGATGGCGCGGTCGTCACCCCGGGCCGAACCGATCCCCATGAGGGCCGAACCGGCACCCTGCATGACCGACTTCACGTCGGCGAAGTCGAGGTTGATGAGACCCGGCGTGGTGATGAGGTCGGTGATGCCCTGGACACCGGAGAGCAGCACCTGGTCGGCCGAGCGGAAGGCGTCGAGGATGCTGACCTGCTTGTCGGAGATCGACAGCAGCCGGTCGTTCGGGATGACGATCAGGGTGTCGACCTCGTCGCGGAGTTCCGCGATGCCGCTCTCGGCCGAGTTCGCGCGGCGGCGACCCTCGAACGTGAACGGGCGGGTGACGACACCGATGGTCAGGGCGCCGAGCGAGCGCGCGATGCGAGCCACGACGGGCGCGCCACCGGTACCGGTGCCACCGCCCTCGCCCGCGGTGACGAAGACCATGTCGGCGCCCTTGAGCACCTCTTCGATCTCCTCCGCGTGGTCCTCGGCGGCCTTGCGGCCGACCTCGGGGTCGGCGCCGGCGCCGAGCCCGCGCGTGAGTTCACGGCCGACGTCGAGCTTGACGTCGGCGTCGGACATGAGGAGCGCCTGCGCATCGGTGTTGACGGCGATGAACTCGACGCCCTTGAGGCCGACCTCGATCATCCGGTTGACCGCGTTCACACCGCCGCCGCCGACGCCGACGACCTTGATGACCGCTAGGTAGTTCTGCGGAGCTGCCACGGTGAGTGCCTCTCGCCTCTTTCGCCTGGGTTCTTGCTTCTCGGGGCTGTGGTGCCAACCCTGACCCTCAAGTAGAGGGTCAACGTTATGTCACTTCTGCTGGGTGGTGACCGTAGGGAGCGAAGCGGGTGAACTGCAACAGCTGGCACGGCGTGTCGCGACAACACCCTGGACGGATCTGGGATCAGGGGCACATATGACTCAGTGTGATCAGCGAACTACACCTGGTGGAGGGGTGGCGGAGCCCGCATCAGGGGGTGACGGCCGGCGCGTCGGGCGCCGAGACGTCGAGGACCTTCGCCCCCGCCGCCGTCGGGTCCTGCAGCAGCCGGAGCAGGACCTCGGCCTTGCGCTCGGGCCGGCTGTCGTCACCCCAGACGACCTCCGGGCCGTCGATCAGCCGGAACCGGACCGCGTCCGGCGTCGTCGCCGAGATCGACGCCACCTTGGAACGGACCGCGGTGGACAACGTCGAGTTCACCGCGATGGCAGCCTGGAGGGAGTCGTTGCCGGCGCTCGCCACGTCGACGTCCACCGTCGGGACACCGGTCGGTGCCGCGTCCTCGTGGACGAGGACGGTGCCCCCACCGTCGACGAGGTCGACTCCCCCACCGGTCGAGGGGACGGCCGCGACGGCCTGCCGCTCGTGCACCGTGACGAGCAGCGTGGAGGGCCACGAACGGGTCACGTCGGTGCTCTCCACCAGCGGCAGCGAGGACACGTCGGACGCGAGCGCCCGGGTGTTCACCCGGGCCAGGGCCCGCCCCTGCTGGCCGTCCACGACGGCCTGCACCGCGGCCAGGTCGGTCCGCTCGGTCCCGGTGATCCGGACCTGGTCGACGCGCAACCACGGAGACCCGAAGACCGCCCACAGACCGGCGGCGAGGACCACCACGAGACCGACCAGGACACCGATCGCGCGTCGACCGGGACGGCGGCGGCGGGCGCGACGGGCTCCCGCGAGGTCGGCCACCCGTGGTCGTTGCTGACCGGCCGGGCGTCCGGGGGCCGCAGCGGCCCCCTCCACCGGACGCGGACGGGCCACCGCGGGCTTCCGCGGGGCGTGCGCCGGGGCCTGGGCGGCCGCACGCACCGCGCGACGTCGCTGCGGGGCGCCGCTCGTCCGGGGCGCCTCGACGTCGCGCGGTGCCGGGGCGGGCGGGGACGACGGGGGCCGGCGGGGACGGGTCGGACGCGCGGGCATCAGCGGGCCGCCAGCAGGGCGAGGACCTCGGGTCCGAGCGTGGTGACGTCGCCGGCGCCGACGGTCAGGAACAGGTCGCCGGCGCGGACGGTGCCGGCCAGGACCTCGGCCGCCGCGGAGCGGTCCGGCAGGAACCGCACGTGCCCGGGCGGCAGCGGGACGGCGTCGGCCACCGACGCTCCCGTGACGTCGGGATCGGGGTCCTCCCGCGCGACGTAGACGTCGAGGACGACGACCTCGTCGGCCAGGCCGAGGGCGCGGCCGAACTCCGTCGCGAAGGTGCGCGTGCGGCTCACCAGGTGCGGCTGGAAGACCACGACGACCCGGCCGTCCCCGGCCACCGGGCGCGCGGCGCGCAGCAGCGCCTCGACCTCGGTGGGGTGGTGGGAGTAGTCGTCGACCACGCGCACGCCCGCGGCCTCGCCCTTGAGCTCGAAGCGGCGCCGGGCCCCGCCGAAGCGGGCCAGCCCCTCGAGGACGGGCACCGGGTCGGCGCCGAGCTCGAGCGCGGCGCAGTAGGCGGCGGTCGCGTTGAGCAGGTTGTGGTGCCCGGGCACGACGAGGCGCAGCTCGCGCCGCTCGGCCCCGTCGAGCAGGACCGCCGAGGGCGCGACCCCCGGGCGGACGTCCTCCAGCCGCACGTCGGCGGTGCCGGCCGTCCCGTAGGTCCGGACCCGGACCCCCCGGGCCCGCGCGTGCTCGACGAGCGCGGCGGACCCGGCGTCGTCGGCGCAGGCGACGAGCAGGCCACCGGGCAGCAGCCGGGCCACGAACTCCTCGAAGGCCGTGGCGTAGGCCTCGGCGGTGCCGTAGTGGTCCAGGTGGTCGGGTTCGACGTTCGTCACGACGTCGACGACGGGGGCGTAGGCGCGGAACGACCCGTCGGACTCGTCGGCCTCGGCGACGAAGGGACCCGAACCGTCCCGGGCGCCGCCGTCGCTGCCCCCGGTGAGTTCGCCCCCGATGGCGTAGGACGGGTCCAACCCGGCGGCGGAGAGGGCGACACCGAGCATCGAGGAGGTCGTCGTCTTGCCGTGGGTCCCCGCGACGGCGACCCCGGCGCGGCCGACCATCAGGGCCGCCAGCGCCTCGGAGCGGTGCAGCACCCGCAGACCCCGTTCCCGGGCCGCCACGAGTTCGGGGTTGCCCGTCCGGACCGCGGAGCTGACCACGAGGGTGTCCCCGGTGCCGAGGTCGCCCAGGTTCGCCGGGTCGTGCCCGACGAAGGTCGCGATCCCCAGCTCCCGCAACCGCTCCAGCGTCTCCGAGGCGGCCGAGTCGGTCCCGGAGACCTCGACCCCGCGACCGCGCAGCAACCGGGCGATCCCGGACATGCCGACCCCGCCGATCCCCAGCAGGTGCACCCGGCCCAGGTCCTCGAGCCCGCTCACCGGGCCACCGCCTCGATGAGGTCGGCGAGCTTCTCGTCACCGTCGTGGATCCCGAACCCCGCCGCCGCCGCGGCCGCCGCGGCCAGCGCCTGCGGGTCGGTGACCAGCGGGAGGACGCGCTCGCGCACGAACGCCGCGTCGAGGTCGGCGTCGGCCACGAGGACGCCGCCGCCGGCCGCGACGACGGACTCGGCGTTGCGGCGCTGTTCGCCGTTGCCGATGGGCAGGGGGACGTACACGCCCGGCAACCCGACCGCGGTGAGCTCGCTGACGGTGCCGGCGCCGCTGCGGCAGGCGACGAGGTCCGCCGCCGCGTAGGCCGTGTCCATGCCGTCGAGGTAGTCGCGGACGACGTAGCGGTCCTCGTCGGCGCCGACGGCCAGCGGGACCTGCTTGCCCCGCCCGGAGGCGTGCAGCACCTGGACGCCGGCCGCGGTGAGCTCCGCGGCGCAGGCCCCGAAGACCTCGTTGAGCCGCTGCGCGCCCAGCGAACCGCCCGTGACCAGCAACGTCGGCGCGTCGGGGTCGAGGCCGAGCTCGACGCGGGCCGCCCGCTTCAGCGCCGACCGGTCGCTCGACCGGGCCAGGGCGGTGATCTCCGAACGCAGCGGCATCCCGGTGTGCACGGCGTGCGGCAACGGCGTGCCGGGGAACGTCACGGCCACGCTCTTCGCCCAGCGGGCGCCGAGGCGGTTCGCGATGCCCGGCAACGCGTTCTGCTCGTGGACCACGACGGGGATCCCCGCCCGGCGGGCCGCGAGGTAGGCCGGCGTCGCGACGTAGCCGCCGAACCCCACGACGACGTCGGCCTCGACGTCCTCGAGGGCCGTCCGCGCCGCGGCGACGGCGGCGCGCAACCTGCCGGGCAACCGCAGCAGGTCGGCGGAGGGCTTGCGGGGCAACGGCACCCGGGGGACGACGGCGAGCGCGTACCCGCGTTGCGGGACGAGGCGGGCCTCGATCCCCTCGGCGGTGCCGAGCACCAGCAGACGCGAGGACGCGTCCCGGGCGCGCAGGCGGTCGGCGGTGGCGAGCAACGGGGCCACGTGGCCCGTCGTGCCCCCGCCGGCGAGCAGGACGTTCACTCAGGAACCCTTCGTCGTGCGCGTGCGCGTGCGCTGGGTCGGGGTCCGGCGCGGCAGCACGGCCAGCGAACGGGCGACCACCGACTCCCGGGTCCGGATGGCTTCGGGCGCACCGGGTTCGGCCCGCGCGAAGGAGAGCAGGATGCCCATCCCGAGGAGCGTCAGCACCAGGGCCGAACCACCCGCCGAGATGAAGGGCAGCGGAACGCCGATGACCGGCAGCAGGCTGAGCACCACGGCCACGTTCAACGTCGCCTGGCCCAGGATCCAGGCGGCGAAACCGGCGACGGCGAGCTTGGCGTAGAAGTTCCCCGAACGTCGGACCAGGCGGAGGGTGACCAGGGCGAGCACCCCGAAGAGCGCGAGGATCGTGAGCGTCCCGGGCAGGCCGAGTTCCTCACCGATGATCGCGAAGATGAAGTCGTTGTGGGCCTCGGGCAGCCAGGACCACTTCTCGCGGCTGGCCCCCAGACCGAGACCCCACCACCCGCCGGAGGCGAGGGCGTACTTGCCCTGCACGGGCTGCCAGGACAGTCCCTGGGTGTCGGCCGTGCCGACGAGCCAGTCCTTGACGCGACCGACCCGGTTCTCGCTGGTCACGACCAGCAACGTCGCCAGCAGGGCCCCACCCGCACCGGCGAGGGCGAACCACTTCGCCGGGACGCCGGCCACCCAGAGCATGACGGCCACGATGACCATCATGATCAGCGCGGTCCCGAGGTCCTTGGTGAGCAGCACGATCCCGACCGTGAGCCCGACGGGGAGCAGCATGGCGCCGACCAGCTTCCCCGGCTCACCCAGCTGTTCCCGCCGTCGGGAGAGGGCGAGGGCGAGGGCGAGCACCAGCGCGACCTTGGCGGCCTCCGAGGGCTGGGCGGTGAAGGACCCGACGTGGATCCAGTTCCGGTTGCCGCCCACGGACTTGCCCAGACCGGGGACGAAGACCAGCAGCTGGAGGAACGCGGACGCGAACAGGGCGGGCAGCGCGAGCCGCTGCCAGAGCCGGGCCGGGACCCGGCTCGCGATCATCAGGACCACGGCCCCGAGGACGGCGAACGTCGCCTGGTTGCGGAAGTAGTAGTAGGGGGTGCCCTTCTCGGTCAGCGACTCGACGCTGGAACTCGAGAGCACCATGACGAGTCCGATGACGACGAGCATCGCCGTGGTCCCGAGCAGCACGTGGTGGGTCGCCAACGGCGACTCCAGCAACCGGACCCGGTCGCGGACCCACTCCCCCGTCGCGTCCAGCCAGACGGGACGACGCCAGTTCGGCGCGCGCTTCCCGGCCGACGGCGGTTTCGGGCGGGTGCGTTCCTGTCCCGTGACCGCCACGTCAGGAACCTTGGGGGAACCGTCGGGTCACGGCGGCGGCGAACTCGTCGCCGCGGTGGCCGTAGGAGCGGAACTGGTCCCAGGAGGCGCAGGCCGGGGCGAGCAGCACGGTGTCCCCGGGCTGCGCGAGTTCGGCGGCGCGGGCCACCACGGCATCCATCAGGTCGCTCACCTCGCCAGTCTGCGGGAGGTCCACCTCGACCACCGGGACCTCGGGCGCGTGTCGTCGCAGCGCGTCGGCCACCAGCGCACGGTCCGCTCCCAACAGGACCGCGCCACGCATCCGGGGCCCGTGGGTCGTCACCAGGTCGTCGAAGGACCCGCCCTTGGCGTCCCCGCCGGCGATCCAGACGACGCTCTCGAACGTCCCCAGCGAGGCGTTCGCGGCGTGGGGGTTGGTGGCCTTGGAATCGTCGACCCAGCGGACCTCACCCGTCGCGGCGCTCGGCGCCGCGACGGTCGCGACCCGGTGCGGCGCAGGGCGGAACGCCCGGACACCGTCGCGCACGGCGATCTGCGGGACGCCCGCCGCCCGGACCAGCGCGGCGGCGGCGAGGACGTTCTCGACCGTGTGCGGGGGGACGGGTTCGCTCGAGCCCTCCGGCCGCAGGTCGGCGAGGGAGCAGAGTTCCGCGGCGTTGTCCCGGCGCTGCTCGACGAACGCGCGGTCGCAGAGGACGTCCTCGACCAGCCCGAGCATCGACAGTCCCGGGACCGCGCGGGTGAAACCGATGGCCCGGGCGCCCTCGACGACGTCGGCCTCGCGGACGAGGTCCTCGGTCACCGGGTCGGCGACGTTGTAGACGCAGGCCACCTCGGTGTTCTGGTAGATCCGGCCCTTGGCGAGCGTGTAGGCCTCCATCGACCCGTGCCAGTCGAGGTGGTCCGGGGCGACGTTGAGGACGGCGGCCGCCAGCGGGCGGACGGAGTTCTCCACGTCGGTGGACAGCCAGTGCAGCTGGTAGCTGGAGAGCTCCACGGCGAGGAACTCGAAACCGTGCGGGTGGCGCAGGGCCTCGACCAGCGGGGTCCCGACGTTGCCCGCGCTCGTGGCCCGCAGGCCGGCGGCGCGGAGCATCTCCGCGGCCATCTCGACCACGGTCGTCTTGCCGTTCGTGCCCGTCAGCGTCAGCCACGGCGCGGCGCCCGTCTCGGGACGCATCCGCCAGGCGAGTTCGACGTCGCCCCAGACGGGGACCCCGGCCCGGGCGGCGCCCACGAGGAGTTCGGCGTCGGGGTGCCAGCCGGGTGAGGTCACGACGAGGTCGTAGGCGTCCCACGGCTGCGGCGGGGTGACGACGTGCTCGGGTCCCAGCAGCACGGTCGCGCCGAGGACCTCGAGCAGGCGGGCCTTCTCCTGCTGGGTCTCCCCGGTCGCGGAGTCCACCACGGCGACCTCGGCCCCCACCTCGAGGAGCGCGTCGGCCGCGGCGAAACCGGAGATCCCGATGCCGGTGACCAGGGTGCGCAGGCCGGACCAGCGGGAGGTCAGGTGGCGCAGTTCGCGCACGCGGTCGGTGTCGTCGGCGCGCGGGTTGGGGTTGCCCAGCCAGCTCTCGAACACGGTCATCCGCCCGTCACCCACTGCGCGTAGAAGACCCCGAGGCCGAGGGAGACGAACAACCCGGCGATGATCCAGAACCGGATGACGATGGTGACCTCACCCCAGCCCGCCAACTCGAAGTGGTGCTGCAACGGGGCCATCCGGAAGATGCGTTTCCTGGTCAGCTTGAACCCCCCGACCTGCAGGATCACCGACAGCGTGATGATGACGAACAACCCGCCCAGCAGGACCAGCAGGATCTGGGTGCGGGACAGGATCGCCAGCCCGGCCAGGGCACCGCCGAGGGCCAGGGACCCGGTGTCGCCCATGAAGATCTTCGCGGGGCTGGCGTTCCACCACAGGAACCCGAAGCAGGCACCCATCACCGCGGCCGCGACGACGGCGAGGTCGCGCGGGTCGCGCACCTCGTAGCAGCGGGCCTCGACCTCGCGCAGCGTGTAGCAGCTCTGGTTGGACTGGAAGGTGCAGATGAGGACGTAGGCGGCGAGCACCATCGTCGTCGCCCCGGTCGCGAGGCCGTCGAGACCGTCGGTGAGGTTCACGCCGTTGCTCACCGCCGAGGTGATGACCAGCGCCCAGAGGACGAAGAGGATCGTCCCGCCGACGGCCCCGAACACGGCGAGGTCCAGGGAGGTGTCGCGCAGGATCGAGATGTGCGTCGACGCCGGGGTGGCGCCGCCGCGCGAGGCCGCCGGGAACTGCAGGGCCAGGACGGCGAAGACGATCCCGACGATCCCCTGGCCGGCGAGCTTCGCCCGGGCCGTCAGCCCGAGGCTGCGCTGCTTGGAGATCTTGAGGAAGTCGTCGAGGAAACCGACGATCCCCAGCCCGGTCATGAGCAGGAGGACGAGCAACCCCGACGCCGTCGGGGTCCACCCCGTGAACAGGTGCGCCGCCCCGTAGGCCAGCAGCGCGGCCAGGATGATGACGGCACCGCCCATGGTGGGGGTACCGCGTTTGGTGTGGTGACTCGTCGGGCCGTCGTCACGGACGAACTGTCCGTAGCCGCGCTTGACGAGCCAGCGGATGTAGAGCGGCGTCCCGAAGAGGGAGACGACGAGCGAGAACGCTCCCGCGATGAGGACGGTCCTCACGAGTTCGACGCCTCCGTAGCTTGCGTGCTGTCCGTAGTGCTGGTGGGGGTGCTGATGAGGGTGGTCGCGAGCCGGGCGAGGCCGGCTCCGTTCGAGGACTTCACGAGGACGACGTCGCCGGGACGCAGCCGTGGCCGCAGGAACTCCAGCGCGTCGTCGACGTCGGTGGCGAACGCCGCCTCCTCCCCCCAGGAACCCTCCATGACGGCTCCCGTGTAGATCGGGCGGGCACCGGCCCCCACGACCAGCAGCTGGTCGACGTCGAGGCGGACGACGAGGCGCCCGATCACGTCGTGCTCGTCGCGCGAGGCCGGGCCGAGTTCGAGCATCTCGCCCAGGACGGCCCAGGTGCGCCGCGTTCCCGAGGGGGTCGTGGCCATGCCGACCAGCGCCTTCAGCGCGGCCCGCACCGAGTCGGGGTTGGCGTTGTAGGCGTCGTGGACGACGGTGACCCCGTCGGCCCGTTCGACGACCTGCATGCGGCCCGGGCTGAGGTCCTCCGCGGTGGACAGCGAGGCCGCCACCTCGGTCAGGGCCCGGCCCGTCCCGAGGGCCACGGCCGCCGCGGCCAGGGCGTTGGTGACCTGGTGCTCGCCGTGCAACCGCAGCGTGACGGGGGCATCGGCGCCGGCGTGCTGCAGGGTGAACCGCGCCCGTGCGCGGTCGTCGAGCTCGACGTCCACCGCGCGGACGTCGGCACCCGGGCTGCGACCGAAGGTGAGGACGCGGGCCCGGGTCCGCGACGCCATCGCGGCGACGCGGTCGTCGTCGGCGTTCAGCACCGCGAGACCGTCGGCGGTCAGCGCCTCGACGAGTTCGCCCTTGGCCAGCGCCGTCGCCTCGAGGGAGCCGAACTCCCCCGCGTGCGCGGACCCGACGACCAGTTCGACGCCGACGTCGGGCGGGGCGATGGCGCAGAGGGTGGCGATGTGACCGATGCCACGGGCGCCCATCTCCACCACCAGCGACGCCGTCGCCTCGTCGGCGCGGAGCACGGTCAGGGGCGCACCGATCTCGTTGTTGAAGCTGCCGACGGGGGCCACGACGGGACCGCCGGGCGCGAGGACGTGCGCGAGCAGGTCCTTGGTCGTGGTCTTGCCCTGGCTGCCGGTGACGCCGACGACGAGGGGGCCGGCCACTCCGGCGTGTGGTGGTCTGGCGCGCAGCCGGTCGAGCACGCCCCGGGCGAGCCTCCCCAGCGCCGCGACCGCGTCGTCGACGACGACCAGTGCGGCGGCCGGGTCGAGGTCGACCGCGCGTTCGCCCAGCACCACGCCCGCCCCGGCGGCCACGGCCGCGGCGGCGAAGTCGTGACCGTCGACCCGCTCCCCGGGCAGCGCGACGAACAGGGACCCGGGGACGGCGGCCCGGGAGTCGATGACGACCGGTCCGGTCACCTCGGTGGACCCGGTGCCGGCGAGGAGGCGGCCTCCGGTGAGTTCCGCCACCTCCGCCGCGGTCAGCGCGATCACGACACACCCCCTGGTAGGGCCGCGGACCTGCTCCGCCGCCACTGCTGCAACGCCGCCCCGGCGACCGCCCGGTCGTCGAAGGGCGTCACGCCGCCCGCGCTCTCCTGACCCGTCTCGTGGCCCTTGCCCGCGAGCAGCACGGTGTCCCCCGGTCCGGTGCAGCGCTCGAGGGCGGCCGCGATGGCGTCGGCGCGGTCGGCGACCTCGACGACCTCGGCGGGCCCGGAACCCGCCCCGGCGAGCACGGCGGCGCGGATCGCCGCGGCGTCCTCGGAGCGGGGGTTGTCGTCGGTGACCACGGCGACGTCGGCGAGGGCGGCGACGGCGGCCCCCATCAACGGCCGCTTGCCGCGGTCGCGGTCCCCGCCGGCACCGAAGACGGCGACGAGGCGGCCCGGGGTGATCTCCCGCAACGCCCGGAGCACCCGCTCGAGCGCGTCGGGGGTGTGGGCGTAGTCGACGACGACGAGCGGGGCGTCCTCGTCGGCCGGGACGGGCTGCATCCGACCGGGGACGCCGTCCGCCGCGGCCAGCCCCGCCACGACCCCGGCGGGAGCCAGCCCGAGCTGCAGCGCGGCCACGACGGCCAGGGCCGCGTTCGCGACGTTGAAGTCCCCCGGCAGCGGGCAGACCAGGTCCAGGACGACGTCGCCCCGGCTGAGTCGGAACGAGCTGGAGGCCCGGCCGACGTCGACCCGGGAGACCAGCCAGTCGGTCCCGGCCGTCCCGACCGTCGTGACGGGGACGCTCGCGCGTGCGGCCAGCTGCAGACCCCACCGGTCCTCGTCCGCGGCGTCGACCCAGACGACCCCGGTCCGGGCGTGGGCGGGGGTGAAGAGCAGGGCCTTGACGGCGAAGTAGTCGGCCATCGACCCGTGGAAGTCCAGGTGGTCCTGGGACAGGTTGGTGAACAGCGCGACGTCCACGACGAGTCCGTCGACGCGGTGCTGGGCCAGGGCGTGGCTGGAGACCTCCAGCGCGCAGCCCTGCACCCCCGCCGCGACCATCCGGGCGAGCAGCGCGTGCAGGTCCGGCGCCTCGGGGGTGGTGCGCACGCTCTCGACGCGTTCACCGGCGATGCGGGTCTCCACCGTCCCCAGCAGGCCCGTGGTCCAGCCCACCGAGCGCAGCAGCGACTCGACCAGGTAGGCGGTGGTGGTCTTGCCGTTCGTGCCGGTGACGCCGACGGTGCGCAGGCGGTCGCCGGGGCGGCCGAAGATGCGGGCCGCGAGGTCACCGAGGACCGCGCGGGGCTCGTCCACGACGAGGACCGGCAGACCGGCGGCGGTGACGAGACCGGCCCCGTCGGGATCGGTGAGGGCGGCGACGGCCCCCGCGGCGGCGGCCTGCGCGGCGAAGGCGGCACCGTGGACGTTGGCGCCGGGCAGGGCTGCGTAGAGGTCACCCGCGCCGACCCGACGGGAGTCGAGGGTCACCCCGGTCACCGGGGGTCCGGGAGGGGTCGTGCGACCGCCGACGAGCGAGGTACCGAGGACCTGCGCGACGTCCGAGAGGTTCAGCGGGCCGCGGGCGCCGAGGGCGTCCGGGCCGTCGTTCAACGGCACGGTGGGAGGCTACCCGTCCTCGTGGGGGCGCCCGTACCGCTCGGCCTGCGTGTCCCGTTCCCGGTGCGTTCCGGTCGGCGGTTCACTGCGCCCCCGTGCTGTCCGCGACGGCACCCTGACTGATCTCGGCCTCGGCGCCCTGGTCACCGCCCCAGGTCAGCGGGAGGTCCGCGGCGGGTTCCGCGGACGGCGTCACCCCGCGCTGCAACAGGGCGTAGGACATGACGTCCTTGAACACGGGGCCCGCGGCCGAACCACCGTAGTAGTTCGTCTTGGGGTCCTGCAGGATCACCGCGACGACCAGTTCCGGGTCGTCGGCCGGGGCCAGTCCGATGAACGACGCGGTGTAGCCGGAGTAGCGGCCGAGGTCCTGGTCGTAGCGCGCGGCGGTACCGGTCTTGCCCGCGACGAGGTAACCCGGGATCGCCGCGGCGGCAGCGGTCCCCTCCTCGCTGACCACGGCTTGCATCATGTCCCGCAACGTCTTCGCCGTCGCGGGACTCACCACCACGGAGGAATCGCCGGCCGCTCCGGCCACGTAGTTGCCGTTCGGGTCCGACGTCCCGGCGATCAGCGTCGGTTCGATGCGGACGCCGTCGTTGGCGATGGTCGCGAACACCGAGGCCGCCTGGACCGCGTTGACGGACATCCCCTGGCCGAACATGACGGTGAAGCGCTGGGTCCCCGAGTAGTCCTCGGGTTTGGCCACGATGCCGGCGGTCTCCCCGGGGAAGTTCAACGTGGTCTTGCTACCGAAGCCGAAGGCCCGCTGGTACTCGTAGATCTCCTCGGCCTTCATCTTCTCGCCGGCCATGATCGTGCCGATGTTGCTGGACTGGGCGAGGATCCCGGCGAGGGTGAGCTTCTCGTCCCCGTGGGGGTGGGAGTCGTGGAACACCTTGTCCGAGCGCTTCAGCTCACCGGGGACGGTGAAGGGGCTGTCCTCGGAGAACACCTTCTCCTCCAGGACCGCGGCCAGGGTGACGACCTTCGCCGTCGAGCCGGGCTCGAACGCCTCGGTCAGCGCCGTGTTCAGCAGCTGGTTGTTGGTGAAGCTGGTCATGTTGGCGGGGTCGATGCTCGGGGCGCTGGCCAGGGCGAGCAGCCGCTGTTGCTTGTCCATGATGACGACGGTTCCGGAGATCGCACCGGTCTCCGCGACCTTGGCCACGATCGCCGACTGCGCCTTCCACTGCAGGTCCGAGTCGATGGTCAGGTGCAGCGAGGTGCCGTCGACGGGTTCGACGGTCTCCCTGTCCCCCAACGGGATCTCCTGACCGCCGAGGCTGCGCTCGTACTTCATCGAGCCGTCCGTACCGGTGAGCAGGGTGTTCTTCGCCAGCTCCAGACCGCCGAGGGGGTAGTCGCTGACGACCCCCGTCTCCTCGTCCGTGACGGGCGTGCCGAGCACCCCGACCAGCGTGGAGGAGGCCGATCCCGTCGGGTAGATCCGCTGGGTCTGACGCTTGGAGGTGATGCCGCTGACCCCCGCGTCCGCGACCTGCTGCCACAACTCTGGCGTGATGCCGACGGCGACGACGGCGTACTGGTCCTTGGGCCGCTTCTTGGTGAGCTTCGTGGTGAGGGTCTGCTCGTCGATCCCCAGGATCGGCGCCAGCAGCGCGGCCGCGCCGGAGGGTCCCTGGCCGAGGGACTCCTTGTACTTCGACCCGTCGGTCTGGTTGGTGTTGAACGTCTCGATCGTCGACGGGTCGGCGATCACGTCCCGCCGTTCGACCGAGGTCGCGAGGACCACGCCCTTGTCGTCGAGGATGTCCCCGCGCTTGGCGTAGAGCTTCGTCTTCGACGTCCGCTGCTTGAGGGCGTCCTCGGCCAGGGACGACGCGTCGGCCCCCTGCAGCTGGACGAGGCGACCACCGAGGACCGTCAGCCCGAACAGGACGCCGACGCTGTAGACGCGCATCCGCATGTCGGGACGTGGCGCGCCGTCGCCGGAGCCGTGGGAGCGGTTGCGACGGAGTCGGGACACGCGGTGACCTCTCGGGACTTCGGGGCGGGCTTGTGACGTGTCGGGTGGGTCGACCGTCAGTTGCTCGGGGTCTCACCCTGGGCCGGAGGGTTCGACGCCTTCGGCGCCGGTGTCGGGTCGCCGACGGCGGAACTCCCGGTGAGGTGCACCGCGTCGGGCGCCGGGACCATGCCGAGCGTCTGCGCCTTCGCCGCGAGCTGACCGGGCGAGGACGCGGCGGCCAGCGACTCCGCGGCCGCCTGCTGCTGGTCGGCGAGACGCTGGGACGTGACCTGCAGGTCGGTGATCTGGTAGGCGTCACCGGCGATGGCGATGTTCGTCATGAGCAGCCCGAACAGGCCGAGCGTCAGCATGAGCACGCACGCGACGGGGAGCGGGATGCGCAGCCGACGGATGGCGGGCGGGGTGATGACCTGCAGTTCGGGACGGGCGGCAGCCGCGTCCTGACGCGCCTTGAGCTGGCGGACCGGAGCGTTCCGGGCCGCGATCAGGGGCTGGCTCATCACGGCGTCCTTCCGTCGGTCGTGCCGGGCTCGTCCGGCTCGAGGTGGTCTGCGGTCTCGAACTGCTGGTCTTCGCGTGGAGAACCGGAGTTCCCGGGGGTTCGGCCACCGGTGCGTTTCCGGCGCCTCGACGCCGGGTCCGTTCCGGTTGAACCATCACGATCTTCGCGGGGCAGGCGACGCACGGCGCGGAGGCGCGCCGACGCGGCGCGCGGATTCTCCGCGAGTTCCTGCTCGTCGGCGGTTTCTCCCCCGCGGGTCAGGAGTTCTGCTCGCGGCCCGGAACCCGCTGGCACGAAAGGCAGGTCGGGCGGGGCGGAACTCGTCGAGAGTTCCCGCAGCACGTTCTTGGCGATGCGGTCCTCGAGGGAGTGGAACGTCAGCACCGCGAGCCGACCGTTCGGCGCAAGCCGTTCGAACGCCGCCGGCAGCGACCGCTCCACGACGCCGAGTTCGTCGTTGACCTCGATGCGCAACGCCTGGAAGGTGCGTTTGGCCGGGTTGCCGCCGGTGCGCCGGGTGGCGGCAGGAACGTTGGCGCGCACCAGGTCCACCAGTCGCGCAGAAGTGGTGAAGGGTTCCAGCTCACGTTCGCGGACGATCGCCGAGGCGATGCGCGGGGCGAAGCGCTCCTCGCCGTAGATCCGGAGGATCCGCGTCAACTGGCTGTGCGAGTAGGAGTTCAGGGCGTCGGCCGCCGTGGTGGGCGCGCCGCGGTCCATGCGCATGTCCAGAGCCGCGTCCCGGGAGTAGGAGAAACCCCGCTCGACCTCGTCGAGCTGCAGCGAGGAGACACCGAGGTCGAAGAACACCGCGTCGACGGTTTCGATCCCCAGGTCGTCCAGCGCGTCGTCGAGACCGTCGGAGACGCTGTGCACCAGGGTGACCCGGTCGGCGAACTCGTGCAGGCGGGCGGCGGCGAGTTCCAGGGCCTGCGGGTCACGGTCCATCCCGACGAGGCGGAGGTCCGGGTGGCGGCGCAGGAGTTCGTGGGCGTGCCCGCCCATGCCGAGGGTGACGTCGACGCTCACCGCACCGGGGTGGCCCAGGGCCGGGGACAGCACCTGCGTGCAGCGCTCGAGCATCACGGAGGCGTGACGACGGGCGGCGTCGTCCGCCCTGCCCTGCGCGTCGCCCCGCGGGTCGTCCTCGTCCATCGTCGTCACCCCCCGGGTTCCTGCGTGCCACTGCTTCCTGCTGCCCCTGCGGAGCGGCGGCCGTAGGCCGCGGTCCCCATCCGCTCGTGCTCCGACGGCCCTGGCGCCGGGGAAGTGGCGTCAGGACCGGCGGGACAGAGCGGCTGGAGGCCGCGGCCGACGGTCGGTGTCTCGACCTCGATCCGGAGGTCGGGGATCACAGGATCCCCGGGAGGACCTCCTCGCGCTGGCCCGCGAAGGCGGGTTCCACCTCGTCGAGGTAGGTCTCCCAGGTCGGCAGGTCCCAGAGCTCGACGCGGGCACCGGCACCGATGACGGCGACGTCGCGTTCGAGTCCGGCGTAGGTGCGCAGCAGCGGCGGGACCGTGACCCTCCCCTGCTTGTCCGGCAGCTCGCTCGAGGCACCCGACAGGAAGACGCGCTGGTAGTCGCGCGCCTCCTTGTTGGTGAGCGGCGCCTGCCGCATCTCCTCGTGCATCTGCTGGAACTCCTGCATGGGGAAGATGTAGAGGCAGCGTTCCTGCCCCCTGGTGATGACCAGCCCGTCGAGCAACTGGTCCCGAAAACGAGCCGGGAGGATCAGTCGACCCTTGTCGTCCAGACGCGGTGTGTGGGTTCCGAGGAACACCGCGCACCCCCACCCGGACGGGTCGTCGTCCGGTCCTGGCGGACCGGACTCCTCCACCGTACTCCACTTTCCTCCACGGTCAACGTGCGTCGACCCGGAGTGACGGTCCGATCGAGCCGTCGACGCAGGTCAGAGGCGTGGGGCGCCGGGGAGGGCCGGTGGAGGGCCGTGGGCTCGCCACGCTGCGCGCACGGCCCGCCAGGCCGTCCGGGAGCCCTTCGGGGAGCGGTCCGCGCGGGTCGTGGAGCGGTGTGGAGGAGCGGGGGGTGGCGGGGTGGAGGGAGGTGGGGGGAGGTGGGGGGAACGGGTGTGGGAGTGAACGGGCGGAGCGCCTGTGTCGTGGGGCAGAGTGGAGCCGTCGCGTGCTGGGGTGCTCGGACCTGAGGGGTTCGGGCACCCTTCGGCGGCTTAGGACGTTCGTACCCGCGGACGCCCATCGACGAGACGAGGCCACGTGACCACGACGAGCGCACTCCCGGGCAGCCACTCCGGCGAGCCCCTCGCCCTCGACCCCCGAGAGCTCCCCGCGGCCCTGGAACGCCTGCGCGGCACCGCCGACGCGCTGGCGACGACCGTGGACCGGGTCATCCAGGGCAAGGACGAGACGGTCCGCCTCGCGCTGACCGTCCTGTTCGCCGAGGGGCACCTGCTCGTCGAGGACGTGCCCGGGGTCGGCAAGACGATGCTCGCCAAGACCCTCGCCCGGGCCGTGGACGGCACGGTCCGCCGCATCCAGTTCACCCCCGACCTGCTTCCCAGCGACGTCACCGGGTCGAGCATCTGGAACCAGGAGCGCGCTGCCTTCGAGTTCCGCCCGGGCGCGGTGTTCGCCAACGTCGTCATCGGCGACGAGATCAACCGCGCCTCGCCCAAGACCCAGTCGGCGTTGCTGGAGTGCATGGAGGAGGGCCAGGTGACCGTGGACGGCACCACCTGGAAGCTGGACCGGCCCTTCATCGTCTTCGCCACCCAGAACCCGGTGGAGATGGACGGCACCTACCCGCTGCCCGAGGCGCAGCGCGACCGGTTCATGGCCCGGATCTCGATGGGCTACCCCTCGGCCGACGCGGAACTGACCATGCTCAACGAGCACGGCGGAGCCGCCCCCCTGGACGCCGTGAGCCCCGTCGTGGACGTCGCCGAGGTCCGGCTCCTCGCCCGGGCCGTCCGCGGCGTGCACGCCGCCGAGGCGCTCAAGCAGTACGTCGTGGACCTGGTGCGGCGCACGCGGGTGCACCCGGACCTGCGTCTGGGTGCCTCGCCCCGCGCCGCCCTGCACCTGCTGCGGGCGGCCCGCTCCCGGGCTGCGCTCGAAGGGCGTGACCACGTCCTGCCCGACGACGTCCAGGCCCTCGCGGTCCCCGTCGTCTCCCACCGCCTGCTGCTGACCGCGGACGCTCTGCTCGCCGGCCGGGACGGGTCCGACGTGGTCACCGACGTCCTGCGCACGACGGCCCTCCCCTCGCCGCGGTGAGCGCACGGTGAACCAGGGTCCGGTTCGTCTGCGCCCGACCGCGCGGGGGTGGTCCTTCGCCGGCGTCGCGGTGGTGCTGCTGATCGGCGCCCCCGTGCTGGGGCAGCGCGACATCCTGCGGGTGGGGGTTCTGCTGGCGGTGCTCCTCGTCGTCGCCGGCTGGTCGTCGGTGCGCAGCGCGAGAACCCTCGACCTCGTGGCGAGGTCGAAGTCCGAACTGGTCGAGGCCGGGGTCTCCAGCATCGTGCGGTTGACCGTCCTCGGCCGGTCGCGGTCCGGCGTGCGCCTCGTGGTCGAGGACCAGGCTCCACTGACGCTCGGTGGGACGGCGCGCCTCGCCGTGCCGCGCCTCAGGGAGGGCCAGACCCTCGACCTCGAGTACACGGTGAGGGCTGAGGTCCGGGGGTCCTACCCCCTCGGACCGGCGACGTTGATCGCCCGTGACGTGTTCGGGCTCGTGACGGCCAGCCGGACCGTCGGTGAGAGCGTCACCCTCGACGTCCTGCCCCGCGTCCACCCGCTGGCCGACCTCACCCTCGGCGAGCTGGGTGGAGCCCGCGGTTCGTCCGCGAGCGCCTCGGCGGCCGCCTCCCCCGACGACTTGTCGATCCGGGAGTACCGCGTCGGCGACGACCTGCGTCGGGTGCACTGGCGCTCCACCGCTCGTCGCGGGTCGGTCATGGTGCGTTCCGACGAGCACCCGGGCCGCCCCGACGTGGTGCTGCTGCTGGACAGCCGGGCCGGAGCGCACGCGGGCCGGGGCGCGGGTTCCTCGCTGGAGTGGGCGGTCAGCCTGACCGCCTCGGCCGCCGTGCACCTGCACCGGCGCGGGCACCGCGTCCGGCTGCTGCACGACGGCGCCTTCGACCCCCCGCGCGAGCTCGACGACACCTCCGCCGTCCGTGGGTTGATGCGCTCACTGGCCCGGTTGCAGCCCGGCTCGCCGGACGGGCTGGCGCGTTCCACCGCCGCCCTCGGTCGCGCCGAGTCCACCCTGCTGGTCGCGGTCCTCGGTGCCGTCGACGAGGACGACGTCGCTCCGCTGCTGGCTGCGCGCCCGCTCGGGGTGCCCGCGCTGGCGATCCTGGAACGGACCGCGGCCTGGGCGAGTCCCGGGCCGTCGGAGGACGGCGCCGGTCTGCAGCGTGCGCACCTGGTCCTGGCCCGGGCCGGCTGGCGCACCGCGCTCGCCGGTCCCGGTGACCCCGTCTCCGACGTCTGGGCCCGGCTGACCCGCACCGGTGCGCGGGGAGTACCGACGGGGGTCTCCTCCGGCACGGCCGCCGGCGTCAGCGACACCACCCCGCTCACCGACCAGGAGGTCACCCCGTGACCCGAAGTGCCCGTACGGCCCTGTGGGCGGGAGTCGCGAGCGCCGCCGCCGTCCTCACCCTGCGTCCGCTCGTCGTCTCCTCCGGGTGGGTCGTCGGGGCCCTGGGGATGGTCTGCGCCGTGACCGCCTCGGGGTTGCTGGTCCGGGGGCTGTTCCGTCGTCGGGGGCTCGCCGTCGGGGTGCAGGTCCTCGTCCTGCTGGCGGTGCTCCTCGTGCTGTTCGGCGGGAGCACCACCCTGCTCGGGGTCGTCCCCACGCCCAGCACCCCGGGCCGGTTCGTGCAGCTGGCCACCGACGGGGTGCAGGTCATCCGTCGCTACAGCGTGCCGGCCGTCGACCTGCGGGGGCTGCGGTTGCTGCTGGTGACGGGTGCGGGGCTCACGGCCCTCGCCGTGGACCTCTTCGCCGTCACCCTGCGACGGCCCGCGCTGGCGGGTTTGCCGCTGCTCGTCGTGATGGCGGTGCCGTTGGCCCTGGCCCCCGGCGGTTCGGGGGCGATCACCTTCGTCATCGCGAGCATCCCGTTCCTGGTGCTGCTGGCGAGCGACCGTCGCGGGGCCTTCCTGCGCCCGGCCGGGTCCGCCCGCCGTTCGGTCGCAGGGGTGACCGCGAGCGCCACGGCGGCCGTCGCGCTCGTGGCCGCGATCGCCGTGCCCGCAGCGGTCCCGGGTCTGGACGAACGGCCGCTGACCATCGACACCGGCCCGGGCGACACCATCGCGGTGATCAACCCGATCCTGAACCTCAAGGCCAGCCTGGGCGCGCGGTCGGACGCCACGATCCTGACGTACCGGACCGACCAGCCCGATCCCGCGCCGTTGCGGATCGTGACCGCCGATGTGTTCGACGGCGAGACCTGGGCGCCGAGCACGGGGGCGGACATCCCCCGCAGCCAGCGGGTGCAGGACGGGTTGTCCCCTGCGCCGGGCCTCTCCGAGGTGGTGCGCGACGCCTCGACGGTGCGCACCACCTCGATCTCGGTGCGCGGGCTGGACCAGACGTACCTCCCGCTGCCGTACCCGAGCCTCAAGGTCGCCATCAACGGCGACTGGCTCTACGAGACCGACAGCCTCAACGTCGTCGGCGACGGTGAGACGACCCGGGGCCGCTCCTACACGGTGAACCACCTCGAGGTGACGCCGACGGAGGACCAGCTGCGGGCCGCCCCCGCGGCACCGGGCGACATCGAGTCGCGCTACACCGAGCTGCCGAAGGACCTGCCCCCGGTCGTGCAGCAGACGGCCCAGCAGGTCACGGGCGGTGCGAGCAACCCCTACGAGCAGGCCGCCGCGTTGCAGCAGTGGTTCCGCTCCACTGGGGGGTTCACCTACTCGACGGACGCCCCCAACGACGGCGGCACGAGTGCGGTCGTGGACTTCCTGACCCAGAAGTCGGGCTTCTGCGTGCAGTTCGCCTCGGCGATGGCCGTGATGGCCCGCTCGCTGGGGATCCCCGCCCGGGTGGCCATCGGGTTCCTACCGGGTCAGGAGAACTCCACCGGCGGCGACGACGGCACCAGCAGCTGGCGGATCAGTGCGCAGGACGCGCACGCCTGGCCGGAGCTGTACTTCGAGGGGGTGGGCTGGACCCGCTTCGAACCCACGCCCGCCACCCGGACCGGTCGGTCGCCGTCCTGGACGGTGCCGCTGACCCCGGTGCCGACCGCGGCTCCGTCCTCCTCGGCCTCGGCGCCCGTCGCCGGGCCGTCCGCCTCGTCCCCGACGGCGACCTCCTCGACCTCGACCGCGACCGCGAGCGGCGCGGCTGACGCTGCGCCGCTGACCGGCTGGGGCCGGGTGGCCGCGCTGCCGTGGGGGTGGATCCTCGGGGCCCTGCTGCTGGTGCTGCTGGTCCTCACGCCGTGGGTGTCGGCGGTGGTGACCGGGCGGCGGCGGTGGGCCGGGGTGCACGACACCGGTTCCTCGGCGGAGGCGGCCTGGTCGGAGCTGGAGGAACGGGTCCACGACCTGGGGGTGCACTGGTCCCCGTCGACGACGCCCCGTCAGCGGGCGGCGGAGTTGCTGGCGTTCACCGTTCCCGGCTCGCCCGCGGCGGAGGAGGTCCAGCGGATGCGCGCGGCGGTGGAGGGCAACCGCTTCGGCTCCCGGCCCACCGCGGCGGGTTCGGTGCTGGTGGAGTCGCGCTCGGCGGCCCAGACCGGGCGCCTGGTCCGCGCCCAGGTCGACGTCGTGGTCGACACCGTGGCGGCGAGCCGGTCGCGGTGGCAGCGGTGGCGGGCGCGGCTGTTCCCGATGGCCGGGGTGCGTCGGCTGCTGGCGTGGTGGGACCGGGACTGACCGGTCCCCGGCTCACCGGGGTACGACGAGGACGGGCGCCGCGAGGATCTCGCGGCGCCCGTCCTGGTGTTCTGCGTGTGGTCCGCACCGGACCGGGTCCGGTGCGGCGTGGATCACCACTGACCGCGTCGGCGGTCCCACCGTTGCTCGAGGCGTTCCATGAAGGACCCGCTCTTCCGCGACTTGGCCGGTCGCGTCGGGCGTGGGCCACTCGCGGGAGGCTGTCCGGCGGCGGTCCCCGACGTTCCCCGAGCCGGCGAGAAGGCCCAGATCGTGCCGGCGAGCATGACGATGAAACCGCCTGCTCCCAGCCAGATCAGACTCATGCTGGCCCCGATGATGAGGAGCACGAGACCCACCACGACGGCAGCGATGCCGATGAAGAGGCGCCGCTTGGCGGCGCGTCCGTGACGAGAACCTTTCATGGCGTTGGCGAACTTGGGATCGTCCGCGGACAGCGCACGTTCCATCTGCTCGAGCAGACGCTGCTCATGTTCCGAGAGCGGCACCTGTACCTCCTGGCGTGCGCACGTTGAGCTTCAAGGATATGTCCCCGCGGCTGCGGACGAAACTCGGCTTACCACATCGTCGCGTACCGACCGTCGTGCCGTGGTGCTGTTGGCGTGTCTCGTACCTCTGCCGGATGAACGACGCAGCTCTGCAGTCGGTTCCACCGCAGGTCAGACGAGTGTGCCGGATGGCCACCGGAAACGCTCCCCCGGGTCGGGCGATCACCGGGGGGTGAGGAGAGTGGCGGGTCTCACACTCCCGGCTCCGAAGCGGGCACCCGCCTGGTCGACCGCCCCGTCGGCGTCGCGCCACCCGTGGGCCCGTTCCCCGAGGACCAGCTGGCGCGGCTGGGTCGCGGCGTCGGCCAGCCCTTCCAGCCGGACCCCGACCAGGCGCAACCGGGCGCGGTCCAGGGCGAGGGCGTCGAAGAGGTCACGGGCGGTCGTGTGGATCTCCCGGGTGACGTCGGTGCGTTCGCGCAGGGTGCGGGACCGGGTGATCGTCGTGAAGTCGGCGAAGCGGACCTTGAGGACGACCGTGCGTCCGGCCATCCCCGCGGCCCGGGCGCGCGAGGCGGTCCGCTCGGCCAGCCGCAGCAGTTCGCGGTGCACCACCCGGGGGTCGTCGACGTCGCGGGAGAACGTCTCCTCGGAACCGATGCTGCGTTCGGGAGCGGCCGCCACGACCCGACGTCCGTCGCGGCCCCAGGCCAGGGCGTGCAGGTGCTTGCCGGTGGCCTCCCCCAACCCCCGCACCAGGGTCGACTCCGGCGTGTGGGCGATGTCGGCGACGGTCCGCAGGCCGAGCCGGGCCAGCGCCTCCTCGGTGCGCTCCCCCACCCCCCACAACGCCGAGACGGGCAGCGCGTGCAGGAAGGCGACCGTCTGGGCGTGCGGGACGACCAGCAGGCCGTCGGGTTTGGCCCCACCGGAGGCGAGCTTGGCCACGAACTTCGTCGAGGCGACCCCGACGGAGCAGGTGATGCCCTGCTCGTCGGCGATCCGGTCACGCAGGGCCGCGCCGATCTGGGCCGGGCGGCCGAGGCGGCGGAGCGCACCGGAGACGTCGAGGAAGGCCTCGTCGAGGCTGAGCGGTTCGACGAGCGGGGTGACCGACCGGAACACCTCCATGACCCCTGCGGAGATCCGGGAGTAGTCCTCGTGGTGCGGGAGCAGGACGGTGGCGCTCGGGCACAACCGCCGGGCGCGGGCCATGGGCATGGCGGCGTGCACTCCGTAGCGGCGGGCCTCGTAGGTCGCGGACAGCACCACCCCGCGGCTGCCGCCGCCGACGATGACCGGGGTGCCGACCAGGTCGGGACGGCGCAGCAGTTCGACGGAGGCGTAGAAGGCGTCCATGTCGACGTGCAGCACCGTGCAGCCGGAGTCGTCGTCCTCCAGTCCCCAGCCACCGGGCGCGCTGGGACGCCGCAGCTGCCGGCGGCTCACCGCCCCCTCCCCGTGGGAGGGAGCGGTTCAGCGGGTCGCGTGCAGGTGCAGGTGGCCGGCGAGACCGAGCAGCTCCGGTGAGGCCGAGGCCCGCGACTCCAGCTCGCGCAGGAGGGCGAGGGCGTCGTCGGACCCGGTGCCGGCCGAGGGCACGACGTCGCTGAAGGTCCGGGTTCCCTCGACCGCGGTGACGTCGAACCCGACCACCTCGGCCAGGGCCGTCGCCGAGGCGCGGTCGAAGCGTCGGCGCAGCGGGTCGTGCCCGCTCCAGCGGTGGTCGGGGTCGGAGAGCACGTGCAGCGCCTGGTCGAGGTGACCCGCGAGGACGCGGGACAGGACGGTCGCCGGCCACTGCGCGACGAGCAGGCTGAGCCGGCCCCCGGGGCGCAGGACCGTGTGCGCGGCCCGGAGCGCGGCGGCCGGGTCGTCCACGACCTCGAGGACTCCGTGGCAGAGCAGGACGTCGACGCTGCCGGGTTCGAGGACGGCGGCGAGGTCGGACGCGTCGCCCTGCAGGGAACGGACCCGGTCCGACAACCCCGCCTCGACGGTGCGGCGCTCCAGCGCGGCGAGGGCGTCGGGCGAGGGGTCGACGACGACGACCCGGTGACCCAGCGCGGCGACCCGCACGGCGAGCCCGCCGGTGCCGCCACCGAGGTCGACGACGGTGAGTTCAGCGCTGCCCGAGCCTCCGGACCCCGCGGCCGCCTCGAGCAGGCGTGCGACCCCTTCCCAGAGGACCGTCGACGTGCGGGGACGGCCCCGTTCCTTCGCCACTCGTTCCTCCAGGGTCGTGCGGTTCGTCCGGTCGGTGCTGCGCCTCCCCACCCTAGACACCCCGTACCGCCGTGCCCGTCCGCCATCCCGGTCACCACCCCGAACTGCCCTGGCTGGAGTGCCACAGCTTGCGCGGGGGCTCCTCCCGGTCCTCCTCGGGAGCCGCGGCCCGGCCGATGGACCGGGAGTTGCGGGTGTCCTCGCCCGCCGGTCTCAGGTCGGCGTAGGGCGACTGGCGGAACCCGCTGGCGTGCACCAGCACGCGTCGGGTGCCCATCCCCCCGGCGGAACCGTGCTCCTCGGCGTGCGGGGCCGGGGTCATCACCGGGCGGGAGGAACGACTGGCGGCGGCGCCGACGGTCGCTGCGCGGGAGTACTCGGGGTTCGGGGCGCTGGTGATGAGGTCGCGCACGACCTCGATCCCGCCCTCGGTCCAGGCGTCCCACAACGCGGGCAGTTCCCAGGCGCCGGTGGCGCGCAAGGAGACCCCGCGCGGGCCGGTGCGGCGCAGCACCCCCCGCACCACGAGCAACCAGGAGTGGAAGACCGTCGCGGCGTAGGGACCCTGCGCGTCCTCGAAGAAGGTCGCGTCGAGGGGGCCGGTGGTGTCGTCGAGGGTGAGGAAGACGACACGCCGCCCGGAGCGGACCGGCGGGGTCTGGGTGGCGACCTTCACCCCGGCGACGAGCAGTTCGGCGGCGTTGCGCCGCGACCGCAGATCACGGGCCGGGGTGACCTGCAGCGCCCGCAGCAGCGGTGCGTAGAAGTCGACGACGTGCGCACTGACGTCGAGGCCGAGGACGTCGAGTTCCGCCCGGACCCGTTCGGCCCCGGTCATCTCGGGCAACCCGCTGAGCGCGACCTCCTCGGGGGCGTCCCCGAGGTCGAGGGCGAGCTGGACGGTGCGGGCGGAGTCGTCGACGGGCCGGGCGGCCCGGGACTGCGCGGCCGCAGCCGCCCGGACGTCGAGGGGGCCGCTGCGCGGGGCGGTCCTGCGGGCGCGCGTGGTGGTGGTCCCGGTGAGCGAGCGGCTCCAGCGGTCGAGTTCGGCGACCTGCAGCAGCAGGTCGCGGCGGGTGGTGCGGCCCCGTCGGGGGGCGGCGTCGCCGGCCCGCCCCACCGGGCGCATGCCGTGCAGGGAGTCCAGCGCGCCGGCGAGGACGAGACGTTCGGCGATCAGCCGGGTGGGCCGGGCCCGCTGCCAGAGGTCGGCCAACGACCGGTAGGGCCGGCCGGCGACGATGCGGGTCACCTCGGCCCCGGAGATCCCCTTGACGTCGGTCAGCGAGAGCCGGATGCCGAACCCCGTCCCGTCCGCGATGCCCTCCCCCAGGCCGTCGGCGTTGCGCACCCCACGGCCACCGAGCCAGGGGTCGAGGAGTTCCTGACCGCTCTGCCCGGTCCGAGGTTCGGGGACGGCCACGCGCTCGATGCGGTAGGTGTCACCCGAGGCGTTGACGTCGAGGCCGAGGACCTCGATGCCGAGGTTGCGGGCGTCGTCGAGGATCAGTCGTTTCGGGTACATGCCCGGGTCGTGGGTGAGGACCCCCGCCAGGAACGCCGCCGGGTGGTGCGCCTTCAACCACGCCGACTGGTAGGTCGGCAGGGCGAACGCGGCGGCGTGGGCCTTGCAGAACCCGAACGAGGCGAACGCCTTGAGCACCTCCCAGATCCGGTCCACCGTCGCCTCGGGGTAGCCGTGCTCCATCGCGAGGCGCTTGAACTGCGGTTCCATCTCCTCCTGACCGGCGCGGGTGCCGAGGTGGCGGCGGTACTCGTCGGAGACGGCGAGGTCGTGGCCGGTGGTGGCCTGGATGAGTTCGATGACCTGCTCGTGGAACACGACCACCCCGTACGTCTGCTCGAGCACGTGGCGCAGCCGGTCGTCGAGGTACTCCGGTTGCGTCCACCCCTGCCGGGCGCGCAGGAACGGGTTGACCATGTCCGACTTCACCGGTCCGGGCCGGAACAGCGAGATGTCGACGATGACGTCGTGGAAGGTGGCGGGGGCGAACTTGCCGACGAGTTCGCGTTGGCCGGGCGACTCGATCTGGAAGCAGCCGAGGGTGCGGGTGGACTGGATCAGCTTGTAGGTGGCCGGGTCGTCCAGCGGTACCTGGTCGCGGTCGTCGAGGTCCACCGTCGTCTCCTCGACGCGTTCGACCTCCTGCACCGCGTAGGCCATCGCCGACTGCATCCGGATCCCCAGGACGTCGAGCTTGAGCAGGCCCATGTCCTCGACGTCGTCCTTGTCGAACTGGCTCATCGGGAAACCCTTCCAGCTGGCCTCCACCGGGGTCCGGTCCAACAGCGTGGGGTTGGACAGCACGACCCCGCAGGGGTGCAGGGCGATGTGGCGGGGCAGACCGTCGAGGCGTTCGACGAGGTCGAAGAAGACGTCGAGGCGTTCCTCCCCCAACCCGCTGCGCCGCAGCTCGGGCAGCTCGGCGATGGCGTTGCGGGCGTCGCGGGCGCGCAGGTGCGGGAACGCCGTGGCGATGGCGTCCACCTCCCCCGGCGGCAGACCCAGCGCCGCACCGACGTCGCGGACGGCGTGGCGCACCCGGTAGCTGTCCATCATCGAGACGCAGGTGACGCGCTCGCCGCCGAAGCGGTCGAGGATCGCCTCGTAGACGTCCTCGCGGCGGGCGGACTCGACGTCGAGGTCGATGTCGGGCAGCTGCCCACGGCGGGGGTTCAGGAACCGTTCCATGAGCAGGCCGTGCTCGAGGGGTTCGACGTCGGAGATCCCCAGCAGGTGGTTGACCAGGCTGCCCGCACCGGACCCGCGGGCCGCGACCCGGACGTGCAGGGACCGGGTGAGGTCGCAGACGTCGGCGACGGTGAGGAAGTAGCTGGCGAAACCGACCTTCCCGATGATGTCGAGCTCCTCGTCGAGGCGGCGACGGACCGTGGCCTCGAGCTTGAGGTCGGCGCCGGGGTAGCGCCGGGAGATGCCCGCCTCGGAGCGTTGCCGCAGGACGGCGATCGCCTCGACGTCCGGCGCCAGCCCCAGGGCCTCCCGGTCGGGCAGGTGGTGGGCGCCGATGCCGAGGTCGGTGGCCGGGTCGAGGCGGAGACGCTCGGCCAGGGTCGTCGTGGCGTTCAGGAGTTCCGCGGCCCAGCCGAGGTCGCCGGCGGCACGGGCGACGTCGGCCGCCGTCCGGACCATGTCGGCCGTGGGCAGCAGGTGCCCCTGTCCCGTCGTCCGGTCCAGGTGCCGGGTGCCCAGCGGGACGAGCCGGCGGATCGCGTCGAGCAGGTCGGCGGTGGGTGCCCCGTCGGTTCCGGCGGAGCGGACGGCGGCGGTGAGGACGACGGGAACCCCGACCTCCTGGGCCAGGCCCAGCATCCGGGCGGCGTGCTCGACGCTGCCCGCCGTTCCCGGTGGGGCGTGGTGGCAGACCACCTCGACGTGCAGCGAACCGACGGGCAGCCGGTCCCGCCACCGCTGCAGGACGGACCGGGCGAGGTCGTCGCGACGGGCGAGCACCGCCCGCCCGAGTTCGGACCCCGGGCCCAGCAGCACGACCAGCGCCGGACGACCCGAGGTGTCGACGGCGTTCGCCGCGACGAGTTCGAGGCTGCTGATCGGGGCTCCGCGCACCCCGCCGAGGTGGGTCTCGCTCACCAGCCGGCACAACCCCGCCCAGCCGCGAGCGGCGCCGGCGCCGTCGGCGCCGAGGGCGAGCACGGTGACCCGGGGCAGCCGGGGGTCGACGACCGCCCCACCGCGGGTGGGGTTGCCGGAGGTGGTGCGGCGCACTGCGACCGAGGGGTCGGCCCAGGCCGGCAGACCGTCGACCAGCCCGCTGGGGGCGGTGGCGAGGTCGACGCCGAGAGCGGGGGTGATCCCCGCCTCGCTGCAGGCGCGCACGAACTTCACGGCGCCGTAGAGACCGTCGCGGTCGGTGAGGGCGAGGGTCGCCATGTCGAGTTCGGCGGCCCGGGTGACCAGAGCGGTCGGGGTCGAGGTGCCGTAGCGCAGCGAGTAGCCGGAGGCCACGTGCAGGTGCGTGAACGGGGAGTTCGAGGGTGCGGTGGTGCGCATGGGGACGTCCTTCGAGAACGCGCCCGTGGGGAAGGCCGAGCGGAGTGGTGCGAGGTGCTGGGTCGCGGGCGCGTCCGCCGGTGGTCGCCCGCGGCGTTCAGCCGGCCAGCGGGAGGGCGCTGAGCCCGAGCAACGATTCCACGACGCGGTGGAACTGCTCGGCGTCGGCGAGGAGTTCCTCGGCGGCAGCCTCGTCGACGACACCGGTCCGGCCGGCCTCGACCGCGGAACGCAGCGGGGCGGTCGCGGCGAACCGCTCGGCCCACTCCTGCAGGGCGGGGTCGAAGGCGGGGAGCATCTCCCAGACGCTGCGGGGGCCGCTGCGCCGGGGGCTGGTGGGACGTCCGTGGACGGCGACGAGGGCGGCGCCCGCGCGCAGGGCGGCGAGGTGGGCGTGGACGTAGCGCTCGGCGGTGTCGTCGGAGCGCAGGGCGACGAGCAGTTCGTCCTCGCAGCGCTCGAGCAGGTCGAGAGCTGCGGTGGTCAGCGGGCGCGGGAGACCCTGGGGGACGTCGAGGGTGGCGGGCATCGCGTTCTCCTCCGTGATCGGTCGGTCTGGTGCGGTGCGGTGAGGTCGGGCGGCGGTTCAGTCGCTGACGCGCAGCAACTGCCAGCCGTCCGATCCGTCAGGAGAAGGAGTAGCAGCGCCCTCCGACACAGCCGCCGTTCCGGGCGGGACGCGGCGGGCGAGGTCGTAGACACCGACCGCACCGGAGCGCCCGACGCTGGCCTCGACGCGGAAGACCTCGCGTTCGAGGTCGCCGATCTCGAGGACGGGACGGACCGCGGTCGCCGTGCCACCGCCCGTCGGGCCGTCCCCGTGGACGGCGGCGACGGCCGGGTGCTCCCACCAGGCGCTGCGTTCACGCCACCGGGACAGGACCGTGCGCACGACGTAGAGCCGTCCGTGCCAGACGAACTGGACGGGTTCGTCGGGCGCCTCCCCCACCGCACCGGACCGGACGTGGACCTCGTCGAAGAACCGTCGCACCGCTGTCACCTTCCCCACTCGAGCCGGCGCTGCGGTGGATCACCCGCAGCGCGGCGAGCCGGGGGAAGCGGCCCGCGACGACACACCCGGAGCGCGGCCCGCGGAGCTTCCCCTCCCCCCGGACCGCGCCACCGGGCGGTCACCACGTTCGAACACCGGTTCGAACGCAACTTGAAGCTACACCACCCCACTCAGGGGTCGTCAACGGCGAACCGGGTCATCCACAGAGCGGAGAGTCCCTCCCCAGGGACGGAGGGTGAGCTCTCGCGAGAGGTCACCCGAACGGCCGACAGGTTGTCCACAGACGCCGTCCGGCGGTGCCTGCGAGAGCCCCGGCCGTGCGACCGTGCCGCAGTGATCCAGCTCCACCGCGCCGCCGCACCCCTCGTCACGCTCGCCGCGACCAGCCTGCTCGTCGGGTGTTCGAACGAGACCGTCGCCGCACCTATCGCGAGTTCCACGACCACCGCGACGAGCGGACCCGTCGCGACCCCGACGCCGTCGGAGACTGCCCTCGCGGCGCCGACCTCGGTCGCGACGGCGGAGTTCCCGCTCCCGGAGCAGGATGACCTGAGCCGGACGTTCACGGTGGACGGAGCCGGGACGTTCGCGGCCTACTTCACACGGGTCCTGAACTACTCACGTGCGACCGGGAACCCCGCACTGCTGCGGTCGATCTCGGATCCTGATTGCGGGGGTTGCACCTACTACGCCGAAGTAATCGACGAATACCGCACCAAGGGTTACACCTCGAAAGGTTTTCTACTGCAGTTCACCGGTACCCGAGTCGAGTCCTGGGATCCCGAGGACGGCAAGATCAGTTTGACGGTCACCATGACTCGACCAGCCTTCGAAACCACCGACCGCGACGGGAGCATCCTCGGTTCCGCCCCAGCAGAATCAGATGCAGAAGCGCGGATCGACTTGAAGTGGTTCGAGGGCCACTGGGTCGTATGGGAGGTGGAATGAAAGTCAAGCGATTCACACTCACAGTAGGAACTACCCTGATCTTGAATCCACTACTCCTCGCAGTTTCTTCGGCCTCCGCCGCACCCCCCACATCCAGTGGATTCACTCAAGGCGATGAAGTCGCGGTGGGGGTAACTCGGACGAACAGGGGCGGATGGGACCAGAATCCCGGGAGCAGGAAAGCCCACCAAGGACCCCCGGTCCAGGTCTCCAAGACCCCCGCCTGCGGCCGCAACGGTCCGGAAGGCTCCTTCGGGTCCGACACCTGCCGGGCCTCCATCGCGAACTGCCCGCCCGGGCAGTTCCTCGTCACCACCTGGACCCGGACCGGCGACGACATCCGCTGGGTCAACCAGGGGAACTCCTGCACGACCGACGCAACCACCGCAGAACCCGTCGTCCTGCCGACCGTCACCGAGGCCGACCTGCGCCGCGTCCCGCTGCCCGCGAGCCCGGTGAACCTCCAACCCGACGGCGGAGAGGCTCTGCTCAACGTCCCGCTGATCCTGCACACCACCACGGGGACGGTCACCCGGGACACCACCGTCCTGGGCTACCCGGTCACCATCCGCGCCACGCCGACGAGCTGGACGTGGACGTTGGGCGACGGTTCCACCCTGGGGCCCACCGAGGACCCCGGAAACCCCTACCCCCACCAGAGCCTCACCCACACGTACACCGCAGCGGGCGACCGGGAGATCACCCTCACCACCACCTACACCGGCGAGTACACGATCGCGGGACTCCCCTACCGAGCCATCGACGGCACCGCCTCGGTGTCGTCCGCACCGACCCCGGTCCACGTCCTCACGGGATCCGCCGTCCTCACGCGCTGACCTGCACGAACGTCTCCCGGACGCTCGGCGCGACGGGGCGCGCGAACCGGCCTACCGTGGTGGTGCATGAGGTGGACGGTGCTGCAGGAGACTCCTGGGAACGGGGGGCCGACCACCGCCACGCCCCCCGCCGTGGAGGCCACCGCGACCGCTCTCGTCGACCTGGGCGGCGCGGGTGAGGTCCTCGAAGTACCGGCGACCCTGCGCAACCCGGCCGAGCTCGCGGAACACCTCGGGGTCCCGCTCGCCGCCGTGGCGACCACCGCCGTGCTGAAGACCCGGGACGGCAGGCACCTGCTGGTCGTGGCCTCCGCGACGCACCCGATCTTCCTGCCCACCCTCGCCGGCGTGCTCAGCGAACCGGAACTCCGGTGGGACGACGACTCGGAAGTGCTGCGCCGCACCGGATCCGTCCTGGGATCGGCGTCACCCATCGGACTCACCGCGGAACTACCGACCTTCGTGGACGTGGCCCTGGCCCCGTACCCGGCGATCTGGGTCCCGGCCGGACACCCGCACGCGGTGTTCCGCACCCGCTACGACGAGCTCCTCCGCCTCACCAGCGGGCACCCCGTCGAGATCGGATGACCGAACTCCTCGAGGGGTTCGCCGTCCACCACACCGGGTCCACCGCCTCCGAGGCACCGGTCCTCGTCCTCGTCCACGGCCTCGGCGGCGCCGCGAGCACGTGGGCCCCCCTCGTCCCGCACCTCGCCACCGACCACCGCCTCATCGTCGTCGAGCTCCCGGGGCACGGGATCGGTCCGGCGATCGACAGCGCGCAGATGAGCCCCCGGGCGCTGGGTGCCCGGCTGCACCGGCTCACCGCCACCCTCGCGAACCGGCAGGGACGCACCGTCCACCTGGTCGGGCACTCCCTCGGCGGCTGGATCTGCCTGGAGGCCGCGGCGGAACCCGGGGCCCGCGACACCATCGCCAGCGTCACCGCCTTCACCCCCGCGGGGCTCTGGACCACTCCCCGCCGACGGCCGCCGCTGCTGCCGACCGGTCAGCAGTTCGCCCGCCTCGCCGGCCGATTCCCGAGTGGACTCGTCACGACGAGGATCGGGCGGACGCTGGCCCTCGGGGCGACCAGCACCGCACCCCGCCGCCTGCCGGCCGAGGTCGTGCGCGCGGCCGTGCGCTCCATCGCCGCCGCACCCGGGTACGCCGGCGCGGACGCCGGCATCGCGAGCGGGGCGTTCACCCGGGGCGGTGCGGTGCTCGTCCCGGTGACGGTCGTGACGGGGCTGCGGGACCGGGTGCTGCCGCCGTCGTTCGTGGTGCGGGCCTGCGCGCCACCGCAGACGCACTGGCTGGAGTGGGAGGACTGCGGTCACGTCCCGGTGTGGGACCGGCCCGCGGACTGCGCCACCGTCGTCCGCGACCGGCTGCGCACCGCGTAGCCTCAGCGCGTGCCCACCCCTGAGATCGTCACGCTCGACGTCTGGAAGGTTGCGGCGCAGACCGTTCCGCGGGCGCTGTGGCGGATGGCCGTGGACCGCCGGACGGTGACGCGACTGCCGGGAGCGCAGTTCGCGAAGCTCCTGGGCACCGGTGACGGCACGACCTTCACGGTCCGCGACGCGGACCCGCTGCACTGGGCCGTCCTGGTCGCCTGGAACTCCCGGGCCGACGCCGACCGCTACGAGGACTCCCGGCCGGTCCGGGCCTGGCGGGGTTTCGCCGCCGAGCGGTTGCAGGTCCGCCTGGCCCCGCTGAGCAGCCGCGGCAGCTGGTCCGGGCGCGAACCCTTCGGCGGGTCCCGGTCGGCGCCGGACTACGGCGGGCCGGTGGCCTCGATCACGCGCGCCCGGTTGCGACCGACGAAGGCGCCCTCGTTCTGGCGGGCGGTCCCACCCGTCGCCGCCGACCTGCACACCGTGCCCGGGTTGCGGTGCGCGATCGGGGTGGGTGAGGCGCCACTGGGGTACCAGGGGACGTTCTCGTTGTGGGAGTCGACGAACGCGATGCGGGAGTTCGCCCACCGCCGCAGCGCCCACCGCGAGGTCATGGCCGCCACCCCGCGGGAAGGCTGGTACGCGGAGGAACTGTTCGCGCGGTTCCGGGTGCTGGAGGTCCGCGGGACGTTGGACGGAGCCGTGCCCTGAGGCCGGCCGGGGCTCGTGTCGGAGCCGACTCCTAGAGTGCGGGGGTGCCTCCCAAACTCGCGCCGCTCCTGACCGGGGTCCTCACCGGGGCGGCCGTGCTCACGCAGATCGCCCACCCGCTGCTGCGGGGCGAGACCCTGCGCCGCACGACGATCGGATCGGTCGCGGCCTTCTCCGCGGCGGCCCTCGGTGACGCGGCCCGCCGGGGCGGTGCGCGCGGGACGGTGACGACCCTGGCCGTCGCGGGCGGTCTCGGCCTGCTGGCCGAGGCGGTGGGTACCCGCACGGGGAAACCCTTCGGGCGCTACCGCTACGCCGGGACCCTCGGCCCGCAGGTGCTGGACGTGCCGGTGGTCGTCCCGCTGGCGTGGACGATGCTGGCCCAGCCGGCGGTCCGGCTCGGACGGCGCCTGGCCCGGGAGCTGCCCCGGGAGTGGTCCCGCGGACGACGTGACGTCGTGGTCGTCGCCACGGCCGCGTGGACGCTGGCCAGCTGGGACCTCTTCCTCGACCCGCAGATGACCGCCGCGGGCCACTGGGTCTTCGCCGACCCCCACCCGCACCTGCCGGGGGTGCCGGGCATCCCCCTGGGCAACTACGCGGGCTGGTTGCTGACGGCCCTCGTGATCTGCGCGGCGCTGCACCGGGCCCTGCCGGCGGAGGACGAGGACCCGCAGACCGTCCCCGCGACCCTGCTCAGCTGGACCTGGCTGGGCTCGACGCTGGGCAACGCGGTGTTCTTCCGGCGTCCCGTCGTGGCCGCCTACGGCGGGGTCGCGATGGGACTCACCGTCCTCCCCTACCTCCGCGTCGTGCTCGGGGGTCGACGGTGAACTGGTGGCGCACCCTCACCTGGGCCGGGACGGCGAGCGCCGTGGCGCTGACCGCCCACTCGCTGGTGAACGCCCGCGCGTTGCGACTCCCTCCGCTCGATCCACCGCCGGTCCCGGGACGGATCAGCGTGCTGGTGCCGGTGCGCGATGAGGAGGACCGCGTCGAGGCCTGCCTGACCTCGCTGCTGGACCAGCTCAGCGTCCCCGACTACGAGGTGCTCGTCCTGGACGACGCCTCGACCGACCGCACGGGCGACATCGTCGCGGCGATCGCCGCCGCCGACCCGCGGGTCCGGTTGCTGCGCAGCGACGGCCCGGCGCCGGGGTGGCTGGGGAAGACCCACGCCTGCCACCTGCTGGCCCAGGCCGCCGGGGGTGAGGTGCTGGTCTTCGTGGACGCGGACGTGGTGCTCGCCCCGCACGCCGTGGCGGCGGGGGTCGACCTGCTGCGCAGCACCGGCCTGGACCTGGTCAGTCCCTACCCCCGCCAGCTCGCCGACACCTGGAGCGAGCGGCTCGTGCAGCCGTTGTTGCAGTGGTCCTGGCTGACGACGTTGCCGCTGCGGCGGGCAGAGGTCTCGCCGCGGGCGAGCCTCGCCGCCGCGAACGGTCAGTTCCTCCTCGTCGACACCGCCGCCTACCGCGACGCGGGCGGGCACGCGGCGGTGCGGGCCGAGGTCCTCGACGACCTGGCGCTGCTGCGGTCGGTGAAGGCGCACGGTGGGCGCGGTGGGGTCGCCGACGGCACGGCGCTGGCGACGTGCCGGATGTACGGCGGCTGGGACGAGCTGCGCGAGGGGTACGCGAAGTCGTTGTGGTCGGCGTTCGGGTCGGCCCCCGCGGCGGGTGCCGTGGGTGCGGCCCTGGCCCTGGCCTACCTCGTGCCGCCGGTCGCGGCCCTGACGGGGTCGAAGGCGGGGGCGCTCGGCTACCTCGCCGGCGTCGTCGGCCGCTACGCGGCGGCGGAGCGCACCGGTGGCCGTTCCGTCCCGGACGCGTTCGCGCACCCGGCCTCCATCGCCGTCTTCCTCGGGCTGCTGGCCGACTCCTGGCGCCGCCACGGCCGGGGCGAACTGACCTGGAAGGGGCGGACGCTCTGAGCACCGTCGTCGTCATCGGGGCGGGCCTCGGGGGGTTGTCGGTCGCGGCGCGACTGGCTGCCCTCGGGCACCGCGTGGAGCTCTTCGAGCAGGCCGAGGAGGTCGGCGGGAAGCTCGGCTGGTTCAGCCGGGACGGGTTCTCCTTCGACACCGGTCCGTCGCTGCTGACGCTGCCCGCGGTGCAGCGCGACCTGTTCCTCAAGACGGGTGACCCGATCGAGTCGGTGCTGGACGTCGTCCCGCTCGACCCGATCGCGCACTACCGCTTCGCCGACGGCACGGAACTCGACCTGCCGGGGGGCGGGCTGCCGGTCGTCGCCAAGGCCCTGGACGAGGCCCTCGGGGCGGGGACGGGAGCGCAGTGGACGGCGTTCCACCGCCGCGCCGCGGCGATCTGGGACGTGGCCCGCGAACCGTTCCTCGAGTCCCCCCTGGAGGGTTCGCGAACGCTGGTGCGGTTGGCCCGCAGACGCTCCGACGTCACCACGGTGGCCCCGTGGGCGAGTCTGCGGGGATTGGGACGGCGCTACCTGAGCGACCCGCGCCTGCGGGTCCTGCTGGACCGCTACGCCACGTACTCCGGGTCCCACCCCGCGAAGGCGCCCGCCGCGCTGGCGACGGTGCCCTTCGTCGAGCAGGCCTTCGGCGCCTGGTACGTCCGCGGCGGGTTGCACGGGCTGGCGCGCGCCGTCGCGGACCGGGCGGGTGAGCTGGGGGTGCGGATCCACACCGGGACCCCGGTCGCCGCCGTGCTGAACGAGGGGGTCCGTGCGAGCGGGGTCCGCCTCGCCGACGGCACCGAGGTGCACGCCGACGTCGTCGTCTCGGCGGTGGACGCTGCGCAGCTGTACCGCACGCTGCTGCCCCGACCGCGGCTGGCGCCCCGCCGTTCGCGCCGCTCGACGTCGGGGTTCGTGCTGCTGCTGGCCCTGGACGGGCGGACCCCGGGGCTGCGCCACCACACGGTCCTCTTCCCCGACGACTACGACGCGGAGTTCGCCGACCTCGCCGCCGGCCGGCCGGTGGCGGACCCGACGGTCTACGTCAGCGCCCCCGACGACCCGGCGCTGCGTCCGGACGAGAACTCCGAGGCCTGGTTCGTCCTGGTCAACGCCCCCGTGCACGACCCGGAGCGCGGCACCGACTGGAGCGCACCCGACCTCGTGCGCCGGCACACCCGCACGGTGCTGGAGACCATGGCGTCGCGCGGTCTGGACGTCCGGGACAGGCTGCGTTGGAGCGAGGTCCGCACCCCCGCCGACCTCGAACGCCGCACCGGCAGCGACGGCGGGGCGATCTACGGGACGGCCAGCAACGGGGCGCGCTCGGCCTTCCTGCGCCCGGCGAACCGCTCACCCGTCCCGGGGTTGTTCCTCGTCGGGGGCAGTTCGCACCCGGGTGGGGGGCTGCCCCTGGTGGGTCTCTCGGCGCGGATCGTCACCGACCTCATCGGGCCGGCCTAGAGCCGGCGGCCGACCGCGGTCGCGACCTGCACCAGCCCGATGAAGCCGAGGACGGCCCACACCCCGGCGCCGAGCGTCGCCCAGTCCAGCCAGACGACGACGGCGGTGGCGGCGGCGCAGGACGCGGCGATCGCGAGCCGGACGGGGCGTTCGGCGACGGAGACGATCCGCACGTCGTCGACGCCGAGGCCCTGACCCCGCGCGCGCAGGTACTCCTGCAGCTGGGCGAACCCGCCCGCGGTGAGGACCAACCAGGCCGGGGCGCCGCACCCCCAGAGCACGACGGCGCACGCGGCGTCACCGACCCGGTCGCAGGCCGCGTCGAGCAGCGCGCCGCGGCGGCTGGTCCGGCCCGTCATGACCGCGACGGCACCGTCGAGGTTGTCGAAGATCCCGGCGATCGCGAGCAGCGCCCCGGCCGCCACCGCCGCCACCCCGCCGCGGCCACCGAGCACGGCGACGGCCGCCGCGACGACCGCGAGGGCACCGCCGGACAGCGTGATCGCCGCCGGGGGGACGCCGGCCCCGGCGAGCGGGCGGGCGAGGGCGTGCGCCGCGCTGAGCCAGCCGCGGACGAGGGCGTTGGCGTGCGTTCCACCGTGCAGTGCACGCCAGGTGCGCAGGTACGCCTCTCGATCCATCGCCACGGACCCAACGGTAGAGCCCGACCCGCCCGTGACCCGCCGGTGACCAGCCCGGACGCGCGTTCGCCTGCCGACAGGGGGGTGCTTAGAGTGCACCTGTGCCGCCCGCCTCCTCCGCCCACCCGACGGTGACCAGCGATCTGCGACGTGCCGTCTCGGAGGTCCTCGACGACTTCCTGCGGGACCAGGCCGCGGTCCTGAGCGAGGTCAGTGACGACTGCACGCCGATCCTCGACGCGATCTCGTCGTTGCTCTCCGGTGGGAAGCGGTTGCGTCCGGCGTTCTGCTACTGGGGTTTCCGCGGCGTCGGTGGTGACCTCCCCGACGAGGGCATCGTGACCGCCGCCGCATCGCTGGAACTCTTCCAGGCGGCGGCGCTCATCCACGACGACGTGATGGACGACTCCGACACCCGCCGGGGCCAGCCCGCCGTGCACCGCCGTTTCGCGTCGCTGCACGCGGCGCAGGGCTGGGACGGCAGCGGCGAGCGGTTCGGGCTGGCCGGGGCGGTCCTCGCGGGCGACCTGTGCCTGGGGTGGAGCGACGAACTCTTCTCCCGGGCCCGCCTGGACCCCGACGCCCTGGACCGCGGCCGGCGGATCTTCAACGTGATGCGCACGCAGCTCATGGGCGGGCAGTACCTCGACATGCTCGAGCAGGCGTCCTCGGACCAGCGCGGTGCCGCCGGCGCCGTGGACCGGGCCCGGCGGGTCGTGACGTTCAAGAGCGCGAAGTACTCCATCGAGCACCCGCTGCTGCTGGGGGGCTCGCTGGCCGGGGCCTCGACCGACCTGCTGGCCGACTACTCGCGCTTCGGGCTGGCGCTGGGTGAGGCGTTCCAGCTGCGCGACGACGTCCTGGGCGTGTTCGGTGATCCCACCGAGACGGGCAAACCCGCTGGGGACGACCTCCGGGAGGGCAAGCGCACCGTGCTGGTCGGTCTGGCCGTGCAGGCCGCCGACCCCGCCCAGGCCGCGCAGATCAAGCGCTACCTGGGCGCCCCCGACCTGGACGCCTCGGGCGTCCAGACCTTGCGACAGGTTCTGGTGGACACCGGTGCCCTGACTGGAGTGGAGAAGATCATTTCCGAACAGGTAGACGTGGCCTGCGCGACGCTGGACGCCGCCGACGTGAGCGAACCGGCCCGCGCTGCGCTGCACGAACTCGTCGTCGCCGCCACGAGCCGTCGCTCGTGAGCGCCCTCGACCGCACCCTCGACTGGTTGCCGGGCCGCACCCGGCACGTGAGCGGCCCCAGCGAGAACGTCGTCGTGGTCGGGGCCGGCCTCGCCGGGCTGTCCACCGCGATGCGCCTGGCCGGTGCCGGACGCAAGGTCACCGTCCTCGAACGGGAGGACGTGCCGGGTGGTCGTGCCGGACTGGTCGTGACGGACACGGCGGACGGGCAGTACCGCTTCGACACCGGTCCGACGGTCCTCACCATGCCGGACCTCATCGCCGACTGCTTCGATGCCCTCGGCGAGGACATGAACGACTGGCTGGACCTGCAGCCCGTCGACCCGCTCTACCGCGGGAACTTCGCCGACGGTTCGAGCCTCTACGTCTCCTCGGACGTGGAGCGGACCGCGGTGGAGATCGAGAAGCTCTGCGGCGCAGCGGAGGCCGACGGCTACCGGCGGTTCGTCCAGCACGTCGCGAACCTCTACCGCTACGAGATCCGCGACTTCATCGACTCCAACATCGACACCCCGCTGGACCTGCTCAAGCCGAACCTCGTGCGCCTGCTGGCGGCCGGGGGCTTCAAGAAGATGGCCCCCGAGGTCGGGAAGTTCCTCAAGGACCCCCGGACCCAGCGGATGTTCTCCTTCCAGGCCCTCTACGCGGGACTGTCCCCCTACGACGCCCTCGCGCTCTACGCCGTCATCGCCTACATGGACTCCGTCGCGGGGGTCTTCTTCCCCAAGGGCGGCATGCACGCGCTGCCGACGGCGATGGCGGCCGCGGCGGAGAAGCACGGGGTGCAGTTCCACTACGGCACGACCGTCACGAAGGTGGAGCACCACGGCGGACGGGCCACGGCGGTCCTCACCGCGGACGGGCGCCGGTTCCCCGCCGACGTCGTCGTGCTCAACCCCGACCTCCCGGTCGCCCGGGAGCAGCTCCTCGGGGACCCGGTGCGGCGCAAGCTGACCTTCTCCCCCTCCTGCTACCTCCTGCTGGCCGGGTCCTCGAAGGACTACCCCGACCCCGTCCACCACTCGATCCACTTCGGCGACGCGTGGGAGCAGGTGTTCGCCGAACTCCTCGACGGGCGGCTGATGAGCGACCCCTCGGTCCTCGTCTCGCGCCCCACGGTCTCCGACCCGTCGCTGGCCCCGGCCGGCAAGCACGTCTACTACGTGCTCTTCCCGACGCCGTCGCTCTCGGCGGGCTCGAGCCGGATCGACTGGGACACCCACGCCCCGCGCTACCGCGAGCACGTGCTGGAGGTCATGGAGCAGCGCGGCTACGAGGGCTTCGGCGACTCCCTCGAGGTCGAGGACGTCGCCACCCCGGCCGACTGGGAACGCCGGGGCATGGCCGACGGCGCCCCGTTCGCGTCCTCGCACCTGTTCCGCCAGACCGGGCCGTTCCGGCCGGGGAACATGTGGGGCGAGAACGTCGTCTTCACCGGCTCCGGCACCCAGCCCGGGGTCGGGGTGCCGATGGTGCTCGTCTCGGGTCGGCTGGCGGCCGAGCGCGTGACGGGCCGGGACCGCTCGTACCGTTCGCGCGCCTGGCGCAGCGTGTGAAGCTGCCCCGCAGCAGCGCCGCGGCCCTGGACGCGGCCGCGGCGACCGACCCCGCGCTGCACGACCCGGAACTGCGCGCCGCGTTCGAGACCTGCCGGCGCCTGCACGCCGACCACGGGAAGACGTACTACCTGGCGACGTTGCTGCTGCCCGCGGCGAAGCGTCCCTACGTGTGGGCGCTGTACGGGTTCGCCCGCTACGCCGACGAGTTCGTCGACTCCTTCACCGACCCCGACCCGGACGCCCTCGTCGCGTGGTCCGACGACTTCCTGAAGTCGTTGGATGAGGACGGCCCGCACGACCCGGTCGGGCGGGCGATGGCGGTGACGATGCGCCGTTGGGACATCCCGCGGGAGCAGGTCGAGGCGTTCCTGGACTCGATGCGGATGGACATCACCGAGACCGGCTACCCCACCTACGCGGACCTGGACCGCTACGTCTACGGGTCCGCGGCGGTCATCGGTCTGCAGATGCTGCCGATCCTGGAGCCGCTCACCCCGGGCGCCGTCGCGCCGGCCCGCGCCCTGGGCGTGGCGTTCCAGCTGACGAACTTCATCCGCGACATCGGCGAGGACCTCGACCGCGGTCGGGTCTACCTGCCCGGTGAGGACCTCACGCGGTTCGGGCTGACCCGCGAGGACCTCTTCGCCGCGCGCAGGGCGGGGACGACACCGCAGGCCGTCCGCGACCTGCTCGCCTTCGAGACCGAGCGGACCCGGGAGCTGTACGCCGAGGCGGAGCTCGGGCTGGACATGGTCCACCCGACCAGCCGGGACTGCCTGCGCACGGCGTACCTGCTCTACGGCGGGATCCTCGACGAGGTCGAGCGCGCCGGGTACGACGTCCTCGCGCGTCGGGTGCGGGTCAGCGGACGCCGGCGCCTGGCCGTCGCCCTGCCCGGCCTGGTCCGGGCCCGGCGGGCGCGCCGCGAGGAGTCGCGCTGGCAGACCGCTGCCCGCTGAGGTCCCCGCCGACGACCTCGCTGGGACCAGCGAGGTCGTCGGGCACAGTCCTCAGAAGCTGAGGGCCTGCGCGCGGCGGCGGATCTCGGTCTTGCGGTTCGCCTTCAGCGCGTCGACGGGCGTGCCCGGCAGCGTGTCGTCCGGCGTGTAGAGCCACCCGATGGACTCGGTGTCGGTGAAGCCAGAGTCGGCGAGCACCGACAACGTGCCCTTCAGGTGGTTCAGCGGACCCTCGGGGGTGACGAACCCGGCGGGGACGTGCGCGACGGCACGTTCCCCGCGACGGACGGCCACCAGTTCACGTTCCTGCAGCCAGCGCCGGACCTCGCGCTGGTCGACGCCGGCCACCTCGGCCACGTCGGGGACGGTCAGCCACTCGGGGACGAGGGCGTCCAGTTCGTCGGTACCCGTCTCACGGGCGATCTCTGCTCTCAGCGGTGCAACCACCCCACCAGTCTGCCGTCTCGCGACGCGCCCGCCCACCTCCCCCGACGAAGTCACGCTCTCCACCATCGTTGGGGTGGTGGTGTCGGGAGCGTCCGATAGGTTCACCCCCGCCCCACCAGCCCCACCTGAAGCTCGTGCACCACTAGCCCCTGACGACCTGCGAGGAACCCCCGCCATGGCCGACGACCACGATCCCAGCGACGCACCCGAGAAGAACTCCCGGCGCGGCCGGTGGCTGGCCGCCGCCCTCGTCGGGGCCGCCGCTCCCACCGCGCTCGTCCCCGCCACGGCCACCGCGGCCCACGCCGCGACGCCGGAGGAGACCGTCACCGTCCAGCTCGGCGACACCGTGGGGGCGATCGCGAACCGCTCCGGCACCACCGTCGACGCGATCGTGGAGGCCAACGGCCTCGACCGCGGCGCCACCATCGTCGAGGGCCAGCGCCTGCGGATCCCCCGGCCCGAGGCGACCGGCAGCGACGCCGGTGACGCGCCCGCCGGTGGCAGCTACACCGTCCGCCCCGGTGACACCCTCGGGGCGATCGCCGTGGCGCAGGGCACCACCGTCGGTGCCCTGCGTGAGGCCAACGGGCTCAGCGCCGACGGGTTCATCCGCGCCGGTCAGGTCCTCACGCTGTCCGGCGGCACGGGTGCCGGCGCCGGACCCACCACCCGCACGGGCAGCACGACGTACACCGTCCGCGCCGGGGACACCCTGTCCCACATCGCGCAGACGACCGGGGTGAGCGTCGACGACCTCGTCGCGCTCAACGGCCTCGACGACACCGGCTTCATCCTCGAGGGCCAGGCGCTGCAGCTCGGCGGCCGCCCCACGACGGCGACGCAGGCCCCGGCCCCGCAGCCGACCCAGGCGGCCACCGTCAGCGAAGCCGTCGAGACCAACCGCGCGAAGCTGCAGGCCTCCGCCCAGCCGAGCCGCGACGAGATGCGCGAGATCATCCGCTCCACCGCGGTGAAGCTCGGGGTGGACCCGTCGCTGGCGCTGGCCATCGGCTACCAGGAGTCCGGCTTCACCATGAAGGTCGTCTCCGGCGCCAACGCCATCGGCGCGATGCAGGTCATCCCGAGCTCCGGCGAGTGGGCCTCGGACCTGCTGGGACGACCCATCGACCTGTTCGACGCGCGCGACAACGCGCGGGCCGGGGTGGCGATCCTGCGCACGCTCGTCGCCAACAACCCGCCGGACGTCGCGATCGCGTCCTACTACCAGGGTCAGGCGTCGGTGCGCTCGCGCGGGATGTACGACGACACGCGTCGTTACGTGGCCAACGTGCAGACACTGCAGGCGCGCTTCAGCTGACCTGACGCTCGGTCCACCTAGACTCGCTGATCGTGGACGCAACCCTCTCCGACCCCCTCGTCGGGCGACGCCTCGACGGGCGCTACCGCGTCCTGGGACGGATCGGGCGGGGTGGGATGGGTGTCGTCTACCGCGCCGAGGACGAGCGGCTCGACCGCGCCGTCGCCGTGAAGGTCCTCCGGGCCGACCTCGCCCACGACCCGGCCGCCCGCGCCCGGTTCGTCACCGAGGCGAAGTCGGCGGCGCGGATCGGGCACCCCGGGGTCGTCGCGGTGCTCGACCAGGGCGTCGACCACGAGGGTGGCGTCGAGACGGCGTACCTGGTGATGGAGCTCGTCGACGGCCGGACCCTGCGCGACGTGGTCCTCGACGCGGGGGCCCTCACCCCCGGTGAGGCGCTGAAGGTCACCGCCAGCGTGCTCGAGGCGCTGGCCGAGGCTCACCGCAAGGGCGTCCTGCACCGCGACGTGAAGACCGCCAACGTCCTCGTCGCCGACGACGGCCGGGTCAAGGTCGCGGACTTCGGTCTCGCCCGCGCCGCCAGTCCCGGGGGGCAGAGCACCACCGTCGGCATGGGCGACCTGATGGGCACCGCGGAGTACCTGGCCCCCGAGCAGCTGGAGTCGCGGACCACCGACGCCCGCAGCGACGTCTACGGCGTCGGCGTCATGCTCTACGAGATGCTCACGGGCGCTCCGCCGTTCACGGGTGAGAGCCCGTTCACGATCGCCTACAAGCACGTGCACGAGCAGGTCCCGCCGCCCTCGACCCGTGCGCCCGGGCTGTCCCCCTCGATGGACGCCCTCGTCCTCGACGCCCTGGCCAAGGACCCCGACGAACGTCCCGACGACGCCGGGGAGATGCTCGAGCAGCTGCGCGCGGTGCAGGCCTCGCTGACCCCGGAACAGCTCGCCGCCCGTCCGCCCCGCCCCGCCGGTGCGGCCGCGCCGGGCAGCACGACCCGCATCGGCAAGACCGCCGCGGCTGTCCCGGAGAAGCGACCCGCGCCGACCGAGGGCCACCGTTCCCGCCGCGGCCTGCTGGTCGGACTGGTCCTGCTCGTGCTCGCCGTCGCCGCCGGACTGGCCTGGTACTTCACCGCCGGCCCCGGCGCGTACACCACGACCCCGCCGGTCGCGGGGAAGTCACCGCAGGAGGCCACCAGCACCCTGCAGGCCGCGGGTCTCGCCGTTGACGAGCAGCAGGGGTTCAGCGACACCGTCGCCCAGGGCCTGGTGGTGTCCAGCGACCCCGGGGAGGGCGGTCGCGTCCGCAAGGACGGCACCGTCACGATCGTCGTCTCCCAGGGCGTCCAGCAGTTCGCCGTCCCCGAGGTCGTCGGCAAGACCCGGGACGAGGCGGAACAGCTCCTCACCGGTACCGGCCTCACGGTCGGGAACGTCAGCGAGCAGTTCGACGAGAAGGTCCCGGACGGCTCGATCGTGGCCGCCACCCCGGCCGTGGGGCAGGTCGTGCCCCACGACTCCAGGGTCGACCTCGTCGTCTCGAAGGGCCGGGAGCCGATCGGCGTGCCCGGGGTCGTGAACCAGACGCAGGACGCCGCCCAGAAGGCCATCACCGCCGCAGGTCTGTCGGTGGGCAAGATCACCCAGCAGGTCAGCGAGAGCGTCGCGGCCGGTGAGGTCATCTCGCAGACACCCCCCGACGGGACGCTGTTCCGCGGTGACGCCGTCGACCTCGTCGTCTCCTCGGGTCCGCCGCTGGTGGCCGTCCCGGCCGTGCAGGGCACGCAGGTCGACGCGGCCCGCGCCAAGCTCCAGGGACTCGGGTTCCAGGTCCAGGTGAACAACGTCCTCGGCGGGGTGTTCGGCACCGTCCGCTCCAGCGACCCCGAGGCCGGCACGTCGATCCCCAAGGGCTCGACGATCACCCTCACCGTCGTCTGAGGACGCACGAAGGGCCCGCCACCCGGAGGTGGCGGGCCCTTCGTCGTGCACGGTCAGCGCTTGGAGAGCATCTCCGCCGCGAGGAAGGCGAGCTCCAGCGACTGCTGGTGGTTCAGCCGCGGGTCGCACAGCGACTCGTAGCGGGTCGCCAGCGCCGCGTCGTCGATCTCCATGGCCCCACCGAGGCACTCGGTGACGTCGTCCCCGGTGAGTTCGACGTGCAGGCCGCCGGGCACGGTGCCCAGGCCCTGGTGGACCTCGAAGAACCCGCGGACCTCGTCCACGACGTCGTCGAAGCGACGGGTCTTGTACCCACTGGTCGAGGTGATCGTGTTGCCGTGCATCGGGTCGCAGACCCAGGTGACCTGGGCGCCGGACTTCGTGACCCCCTCGACGAGGGCGGGCAGGGCCTCGCGGATCGTCGAGGCGCCCATGCGCGTGATGAACGTCAACCGGCCCGGTTCGCGGTAGGGGTCGACCTTGTCGATGAGCGCGAGCGCGTCGTCGACGGAGGTCTTCGGCCCCAGCTTGATCCCGATGGGATTGCGGATCTTCGCGGCGAAGTCCACGTGCGCACCGTCGAGCTGACGGGTGCGCTCCCCGATCCAGACCATGTGCGCGGCGACGTCGTAGGGACCGCCCTGGCGCACGTCCTCGGCGGCGGGACCGCTGAGCGGCGGTTCCTCGTCGAGGGTCCGGGTCAGCGGACGCTCGTAGTCGAGCAGCAGCGCCTCGTGGCTGGACCAGAACTGGACGGTCTGCAGGGCGTCGAAGTCGGCGCCGCAGGCCGCCATGAACTTCATGGCCTTGTCGATGTCGTGCGCGAGGGAGTCGTACTTGGCGTTGGCCGCGGTGGCCGCGAAGCCGCGGTTCCACTCGTGGACCTTGCGCAGGTCCGCGTACCCACCGGTCGTGAACGCCCGGATGAGGTTCAGCGTCGCGGAGGACGTGTGGTAGGCGCGGAGCAGTCGCTGCGGGTCGGGGATCCGCGACTCGGGGGTGAACGCGTAGTCGTTGACGGCGTCGCCGCGGTAGGCGGGCAGCGTGACGCCGTCGCGGGTCTCGTCGTTGCTGGAGCGCGGCTTGGAGAACTGCCCCGCCATGCGACCGACCTTGATGATCGGCAGGCTGGCCCCGTAGGTGAGGACGGCGGACATCTGCAGCATCGTCTTCAGCCGGCGGCGGATGCCGTCGGCCGTGGCGCCGGCGAACGTCTCGGCGCAGTCCCCGCCCTGCAGCAGGAACGCCTCGCCCCGGGCGGCCTTGGCCAGCTGACCGCGCAGCTGGTCGGACTCCCCCGCGAAGACGAGGGGCGGATACGACGCGAGCTCCGCGTGCACCTCGGCCAGCGCGGCGGCGTCCGGCCACTGCGGCTGCTGGGCGGCGGGCAGGTCGGGCCACGTGATGCTGGACAGACCCGCGGAGTTCGTCGTCGTGGGAGTGCTCACGCGGGCAAGTGTCGCACCCCCCGCGGGGTGGGGTCACCACACTCGTGACCGAGCGTCACCACCGGACGCCGGCCGTCTCGGCCCGTCGCGCGTCGGGCACCGTGCGCAACACCCCGGTGGCCTCGGCCAGCGGCACCTGGTGGACCTCGACCCCGTGCAGGGACGCCATCGTGCCCAGGTTCCCGCTCGCGAGCGCCTCGATCGCCGACAGCCCGAACCGCGTCGCGAGGATCCGGTCGGCCGCCGACGGGGTCCCGCCCCGCAGCAGGTGGCCCAGGACGGTGACCCGCGTCGACAACCCCGGGACGCGGGCGAGGAGCTCGTGCTCCAGGGCGTCGCCGGCCCCGCCGAGCTGGGCGTGTCCGAAGGCGTCCCGCGGGGCGTTCTTCGCGGCTTCCTCGCCGTGGACCTTCGCGCCCTCGCTGACGACGATGAGGGGTGCCTGACCGCGGGCCAGGACGGAACGCGTGACGTCGGCGACGGCGTCGAGGTCGGGGTCCTCCTCGGGCAGGATCGTGACGTGCGCGCCGGCCGCCATCCCGGTGTGCAGCGCGATCCAGCCGGCGTGACGGCCCATCACCTCCACGATCATCGCCCGGTGGTGGCTCGCGCCGGTGGTGGCGAGGCGGTCGCAGGCGTCGACGGCGGTCTGCACCGCGGTGTCGAACCCGAACGTCGCGTCGGTGGCCGACAGGTCGTCGTCGATGGTCTTGGGGGCGCCCACGACCGGGACGCCCGCGGCGTGCAGGGCCGTGGCGACGCCGAGGGTGTCCTCGCCGCCGATGGCCAGCAGCGCGTCCACCTCGAGCGCCGTCAGCTGCTTGCGGACCCGGGCGACGCCGTCGTCGACGCCGTCGGCCAGCGGGTTCGTCCGCGAGGAGCCGAGGATCGTGCCGCCGATGGTCAGCAGCGGTCTGACGGTGTCCTCGTCGAGGGGAACGGTGTCCCCGTCGAGGACCCCGCGCCAGCCGTCGAGGAACCCGACGAACTCCATCCCGTGCCGTTGCGTCCCGGCCAGCACCGCCGCCCGGATGACCGCGTTCAGTCCGGGGCAGTCGCCGCCCCCGGTGAGGATCCCGACCCGCATCGTGCGTTCTCCAGTCCTCGGCGCCTTCGCCGACGTGCCTGTCGTCCGTCCGGAGGGAACTCTGCCACCGCGGGTCTAGTGCTGCGCGTCGTCCGGCCCCGGCGCGTCGCCGGTCGGGGCGGCGCGCCCGCCCGGACCGCCGGTGGCGGTGCTCGGCGGTTCGGGGACGCCGGTGCTGCGGGACAGCTCGCTGCGCAGCCGGCTGCGCTCGGCGTAGGCGTCGACGTACTCCTGGCGCGAGAGCTTCTGGATCGCGTACATGATCTCGTCGGTGACGGAGCGGACGACGAGCTGGTCGTCCCCCCGACCGGCGAAGCGGGAGAAGTCCAGCGGCTCCCCGAACACGGCGCCGACGCGCCGGATCCGGGGCAGCCTCCGGCCGGTCGGCAGCAGGTCCTCCGTGCCGATCATCGCGACCGGGATCACCGGGGCACCCGAGGCGAGGGCGATGCGGGCGACACCGGTGCGGCCGCGGTAGAGGCGACCGTCCGGTGACCGCGTCCCCTCGGGGTAGATGCCGAAGAGGTCGCCCTCCTGCAGGACGCGCACCGCCCCCGCGATGGCGGCCGAGGACGCCCGGCCCCCGGAACGGTCGACGGGCAGTTGACCGATCCCGTGCATGAGGCCCTTGGTGAGCCGGCCGCGCACGCCGCGGCCGGTGAACAGGTCCGCCTTGGCGATGAAGGTGACCCGCCGCTGGACCACCGTCGGGAGCAGCACGGTGTCCGCGGCGGAGAGGTGGTTGCTGGCCAGGATCGCCGGACCGTCGGTGGGGACGTTCTCGAGCCCACGGACCCAGGGCCGGAACACGGCCGTGACCAGCGGTTCCGCGACCAGCAGCTTGATCGGCCAGTACAGGACGGGAAAGCGCGGCACCGGCCCCCCTCGTCCTTCGTCGCCCGATCGGTGATCGCCGACCTTAGCGAACGGACCGGCGCGCGCCACGCCGAAACCTCGACCACCTCGGGTCACCCGTGACACCATGGAGCGTGCCTCGAACCCCGGACGACGGATCCGGTCCCCTCGACGTCGATGCGGCGTTCGCGCTGATCGTCGCGCATTGGGGTGAGGAAGCCACCTCGAGGACCGACACGCCGGCCGGGGACACCACCCCCGCGGCCGACGAGGACGACGCCCAGGCCGGCGAGGCGCCTCGCCCCGAGCCCCGGTTGGTCCGCCCGGTCACTCCGCTCCCTCCGCCCCCCCACGAGGACGTCCCGACGCCCGAGTGGTTCGCGACCCCCCGCCGGCGCGACGACGAGCCGGTCGAACTGCGGTCCTCCTCCGAGGAACGCTTCGTCCCCGCCGAACCGCAACCCCTCCCCCGCGACCTCCTGGGCTGGGCCGCGTGGATCGCCGTCGTCGGCGCACCGCTCTTCCTGCTCGTCGTGGCGCTGGGCTGGAACGACGTCCCGCAGCTCGTGACCGCGATCACCGCGGGGGTGTTCGTGGCCGGGTTCGCGACCCTGGTCATCCGTCTTCCCGGCTCGCGGGACGACGACGACGACGACGGTGCCGTGGTCTGAGACCCGTCCTCAACCGGCCGGGACGAGCAGGTCGGCGACGACCGCCAGGTGGTCGGTGGCTGCGGCCGCGTTCCCCGGCGGGGTGCTGACCTCGGTGACGCTCAGCCGGCGATCGACGAGGACCAGGTCCAGCCGCCTGCGCGGTGCCCGCGCCGGGAAGGTCGGGAAGGGGCGGCCCGCGACCTCGGCCGCGTCCGCGAGCACCGTCGAGAACCGCTGGTGGACCGCTCCGCCGGGTTCTTCGTTGAGGTCCCCCGCCATCACCAGGGGCGCGTCGGACCACGGCCCGCAGGACCCCGGGACGGGGGTCGCGGGCAGCAGCCGGGCCACGTGGTCGGAACGCTCCCCGGCCTCCAGGCCGAGGTGGACGCTGCGCACCAGCACCTCCCGCGACCACCCCTCACCCAGCGGGACGCGGACGACGGCCTCGGCGGTTCCCCGGCGCCGCACCGGCCTGCGCCCCCGCCAGCGGGCGGTCGGCAGTTCCCGCACCGCGCCGGCCCGCACGTCGACGCGGGCGGCGGTGAGCACCGCCGTCCCCGCACCGGCCCGACCCCACGCCGCGAGCCACAGGCCGGTGTCGGCGGCGAGGTCGCCGAGGCGGTGGGCGACCGGACCGAACGTGGGGACCTCCTGCAGGCACACGACGTCGGCCGCCGCGGTGCGCAGCAGGTCGCGCAGCGCGACGGTGTCGTCGAGCAGTTCACGCACGTTGAACGTCGCCACCCGCATCCGGGCGACAGGGCGCCCGACGGAACCCGGGCCGGCCATCAGCCCCAGCCGCGGGACAGGTCCGCCGCACCCACCAGACCCGCCGCCGGGCCGAGCTTGGCGCGGGCGATCGTGAGCTCGGGACGGAAACCCCGCCCCGTGAGGGTGCGGCGGAACGCCTCGCGACAGGGGCCGAGCAGGAGTTCGCCCGCGTCGGAGACCCCACCCCCGATGACGACGGTCCCCGGGTCCAGCGCGGCGGCGAGGTTCGCGACACCGATGCCGAGCCAGCGGCCGACGTCCTCGAAGAGTTCCACCGCGGCCGGGTCGCCGGCCCGGGCGGCCTCGGTGACGAGCGGGCCGGTGATCGCCTCGGGATCGCCCCCGGCGAGTTCCAGCAACGTGTGCGCGACCGGCGAGTTCGACCGGGCGAGCTCCCGGGCCTCGCGCACCAGTGCGTTGCCCGAGGCGTACTGCTCCCAGCAGCCGCGGTTGCCGCACTCGCAGCGGTGGCCACCGGGAACGACGATCATGTGCCCGAACTCACCGGCGATGCCGTAGCGGCCGCGGACCACGCGGCCCTGGTTGACGATCCCACCGCCGATGCCCGTGCCCATCGTCACGCAGACGAGCCGCGACTCCTCCTGGCCGGCCCCGAAGCGGTACTCGGCCCAGGCGGCGGCGTTGGCGTCGTTCTCGACGATCGTGCGCCGGCCGATGCGCCGACCCAGCCGGGCGCGGATGCGTCGTTCGACGGCCTCGCGCAACGGTTCGTGGCGCCAGGCCAGGTGCGGCGCGAAGAGCACCGTCGCGCGTTCGGCGTCGACGAAACCCGCGGCCCCGATGCCGACGGAGACGATGTCGTGGTGGGCGGCGAGCTCCTCCACGACCTCGGCGATCGTGTCCTCGACCCCCTGCGGGCTGGTCGTGGGCGTGTCGCGCCGCAACTGCATGACGACGTTGCCCTCGCCGTCGACGACTCCCGCCGCGACCTTCGTCCCGCCGATGTCGACGCCGACGGCCGGCCCGTCCCCGATGAAGACCCGGCGGGTCTGCTGGCGCAGCCGTTGCTGCAGCGCGACCCGTCGCGGGTCGGGTGCGCGCCGACGGCGGGGCGGACGCGGGGTGCGGGGTACGGCCATGTCTCTGCTCCCGATCGCAGGGGTGTCGTCCGTCAGACCCGGGCGAGGTCGGCGGCGCCGATGATCCCGGCGTCGTTGCCCTTCGTCGCCGTGCGCAGCGGCGGCGGCTTGCGGTGGGTCCGGCCGGAGAGGTTCTCCGCCAGGCTCACCCGGGCCGGGGCCAGCAGCAGGTCACCGGCGCTGGACACGCCGCCACCGATGACGACGACCTCGGGGTCGAGCATCGCGACGAAGCTCGCGACGGCCTCGCCCAACCAGCGGCCCACGTCGGCGAGCAGACGCGCGCAGCCGGGGTCACCGGCCTGGGCGAGGCGGGTGATGACCGGGCCGGTCACCGCGTCCGGGTCGCCGCCGACCTCGCGCAGCAGCACCGCACCGTCGGCGTCGCCGGAGCGGAGCAGGTCGCGCGCGTCGCGGACGAGGGCGTTCCCGGCGACGTACTGCTCCCAGCAGCCGGAGTTCCCGCACCCGCAGGCGCGGCCACCGGGGACGGCGCGGACGTGACCGAGTTCGGCGGCGGCGCCGTTGGCCCCGCGCTGCAGCAGACCGCCGGAGACGATCCCGCCCCCGAGGCCGGTGCCGAGCGTGAGCATGACGAGGTCGGCGACCGCGTTGCCCTCCTCGTCGAGACCGCCACCGAAGCGGTACTCCGCCCACGCGGCGGCGTTCGCGTCGTTCTCGACCACGACGCGGCGCGCCACGCGGGACTCCAGGCGGTCGGCGAGGGGTTCGTCGCGCCAGGCGAGGTTCGGGGCGAAGACGACGCTGCGCCGGGCGGCGTCGACGAAACCGGCCGCGGCGACGCCGACGGGACCGAACTCGTGGGTCGTCTCCAGCTCCGCGATCGCGTCCGCGACGGCGTCGGCGATGGCCTCGGGGTGCAGGGCCGGGGTCTCCCGGCGGGTCTGGGCGATGATCTCGCCGCGATGGTCGACGACCCCGGCGGCGATCTTCGTCCCCCCGATGTCGACACCGACGGCGTTGCCGGTGCTCGTGGCGTCGTGGTGGTGCGTCTCGGCGCGCTGCTCGACCATGCCGGTGCGGTTCTCCCTGCGACGTCGGCCCCGCGACCGGGGCGGCTGCCCGAACGTGCAGCCCCGGCGAGGTTACCCGGTGCGTGCGGGTGACCCGTGCCGGTCCCGCGCCTCAGCCGAGGACGACTCCCAGGGCGGTCATGCCACCGAGCAGCAAGGCCGTCAGGCCGAGGCCGCCCCCGACGGCGACGGCGATCTTCGCCTGCCGGCTCTGCAGGCCGCGCGGTCCCTTGACGTCGGTGCGGGCGAGGGCACCGAGCATCCGCTCGACCTCGGCCTCGTCGACGGCCGGCGCGGCGGGCCGGGGCTGCTCGAAGTCCAGCGCGAGCTGACCGTCCTCGTCCTCGACGACCCGTGCGGGCGGGAGCTCACGGCGCACGGGCGCGGCCGTCACCACCGGCGCGATCACCACCGGCGCGGGGGCGGGCAGCAACGAGGCGTGGCAGAGGGAGCACCAGTCCTGCTCGGGGCGGACCCGGGCGGCGCAGGAGGGACAGCGCTCGGCGCGCGCCACGACGGGACCCGCCGGTGCGGGCGCCGCGACGGGTTCCTGCGCGAGCCGGCTGACCGGCGGGCCGACCTCGACCGCGCCGAACGCGGCGCTGGTGCGGGTCGTGTCGCGACCGGCGTGCCGGGGGGCCGGCAGCAGGCCCTGGTCGTCGAGCGGCGCGAAGCCGTGGAGGTCCCCGACGGGGAGCGGTCGCGCCTTCTCGTCGTTCACACCTGCACGCATCGACACCCCCGGCCCCGACCTTGAACCCCTCCCGCTGCTCCGTGCGGGTGTCGCGGTGACGTCGCGCCGGGGCGGGGACCCCTCGCGGGTAGGGTCGTCGCACCGCCGACGGAGACGGCGGCGCCCGGACGTCCGCGCACCGCGCGAGCACGGCGGCCCGGGAGCGATGCGAGGAGGAACCAGCGTGCGGAGCAGCTGCGAGCCACCGCTCGTCCAGCCCGCCACGACCGGCAACCTGACCGACTGCGTGGTGGACACCGCGCGGCAGGACCCCCGGCACGTCAGCGTGAGCCGCAAGGGTGCGGACGGCACGTGGCAGCACATCACGGCGCAGGAGTTCCTCGCCGACGTCACCGCGATCGCGAAGGGCCTGCTGGCCGCGGGCATCCACCCCGGCGACCGGATCGGGATCATGGGCCGGACCAGCTACGAGTGGACGTTGTTCGACGTCGCCGGCTGGTTCGCGGGGGCCGTGACCGTCCCCGTCTACGAGACGAGCTCCCCGGAGCAGATCGAGTGGATCCTCTCCGACTCCGGCTGCGTGGCCGCCGTCGTGGAGACGACCGAGAACGCGGGCCGGATCGCCTCCGTCCGCGAGCGCCTCCCCGCCCTGCGCGACGTCTGGACGCTGGAGTCGGGGGCCGTCGCCGACCTGCGCACCGCGGGCGAGGACGTCAGCGACGCCGACGTCGAGCACTCCCGCTCGCTGGCCCGTCCGGGCGACCCGCTGACGATGATCTACACGTCCGGGACGACGGGCCGCCCCAAGGGCTGCCTGCTCACCCACGGCAACTTCCTCGACCTGGCCCGCAACGCCGACGAGGCCATCCCCGAGGTGCTGCGCCGCCAGGACGCGGCGACGTTGCTGTTCATCCCGCTGGCCCACGTCTTCGCCCGCTTCATCCAGGCGCTGTGCCTGGTCAGCCGGATCCGGATGGGCCACACGGCCGACGCCAAGGACCTGCTGCCCGACCTCGCCGGGTTCCGGCCCACCTTCATCCTGGCCGTGCCGCGGGTGTTCCAGAAGGTCTTCAACGGGGCCGAGCAGCGCGCCGCCTCCGGCGGGAGGTTCCGGGCGCGGATCTTCGAGCAGGCCGCGCTCACCGCGGACGCGTGGTCGCGGGCCATCGACACCGGCGGCCCGTCGGTGGCGCTGCGGGTGCGCCACCGCGTCTTCGACCGCCTGGTCTACTCCAAGCTGCGGACGCTCATGGGAGGCCGCGTCGAGTACGCCGTCTCCGGCGGTGCGCCCATGGGTGAGCACCTCGCGCACTTCTTCCGCGGCGTCGGCCTCGTCGTGCTCGAGGGCTACGGCCTCACCGAGACGACGGCCCCGCTGACGGTCAACCGCCCCTCGAAGATCAAGGTCGGAACGGTCGGACTCCCCCTGCCGGGCACCGACATCACGATCGCCGAGGACGGCGAGATCCTGGCCCGCGGGGTCGGGGTCTTCCACGAGTACCGCGGACGGACCGAGGAGACCCGGGAGGCCTTCGCCGACGGCTGGTTCCGCACCGGCGACCTCGGCACCCTCGACGACGACGGCTACCTGCGGATCACCGGGCGCAAGAAGGAGATCATCGTCACCGCGAACGGCAAGAACGTCGTGCCGTCCGCGCTGGAGGACCGGCTGCGGGCGCACGCGCTGATCTCGCAGGCCGTCGTCGTGGGCGACGGGCGCCACTTCGTGGCCTGCCTGCTGACGTTGGACGAGGAGGCGCTGCCGGGCTGGGGCGCCAACCACGGCCGACCCGGTCTCGACCTCGCGACCGCCCGCACCGACGCGGAGGTGCTGGCGGAGTTGCAGAAGGCCGTCGACCGGACCAACGAGTCGGTCAGCCGGGCGGAGTCGATCCGCAAGTTCCGGGTGCTGGCCGACGACTTCACGGTGGAGAACGGCTACCTGACCCCCTCCCTCAAGGTGAAGCGGTCGGAGGTCCTGAAGGACCTCGCCGACCAGGTCGAGGCCCTCTACTCCTCGTGATCCACTCGATGAGCCGTCGCGACGCGTCCACGCTCGTGGCGTGGACGGGGCTGATGGCCCTGGCCACCCACAGCGTGGTGCGCTACCGGTGGTGGATCGTCGCCGGCTACGTCGTCATCGCCGCCCTGGTCGTGGGGCTGGCGTGGACGGCACGCGACGACCGCGAGGCTCGGGAGGCACGGGACGGCGCAGCGGGCGGGTGGGTGCCCTCCGCCCTGCTGGCGCTCGTCGGCCTGGTGAACCTGGGCGTCCCCGCCTTCAGCTACCTCGACGACGCGGGGCAGCTGCTGGTCCGCATCGTGCTCGGGGTGTGCTGCTTCGTCGTCGCCGGGCTGCTGCTGCCCGGCAGCGGGGCGAGCCGGCGACTGGCGGTGCTCGCGGGGGTCGTCGGGGCCGTGGGCACGGGCACGCTGGTGATCGTCGGCGACCCGGCGCCCCGCATCGACGTCTGGGTCATCCTGCAGCAGTCCGCGGACGCGATGGCGGCGGGGAAGTCGATGTACGCCCAGACCTGGGTCGGCTCCCCCGGCATCACCGACGCCTTCGCGTACCTGCCGTGGACGGCGGTGCTCACGGCCCCGGGTCGCTGGCTCGCCGGGGACGTGCGCTGGGCGCTGCTGGTCCTCGTGCTGGTCAGCGCCCTCTGCGTCGGTGCGCTGGGCCGCTGGCGCCGGCCGGCGGTCGCGGCGGCCGCGCTGCTGCTGCTCGCTCCCGGCTCCGGGACGTTGATCGAGCAGGCCTGGACGGAACCCACGGTGCTCGTCGGTCTCGCCGGCTGGGCGCTGCTGGTGCGGACCGGGCGTGCCTGGTGGGCCGTGGTCCCGCTCGCGGTGGCGCTGGCCAGCAAGCAGCACGTGGTGGCCCTGCTGCCGCTGCTCGCGGTCTGGCCCCGTTTCGGCTGGCGGCGCACGGCGGTCGCCACCGGCGGGGCGGGGTTGCTCATGGCGCCCTGGATCGTCGCCGGGTTCGGCGACTTCCGGCACGACACGGTCACGACGATGCTCGACCTCGCCCCCCTGCGCTTCGCCGACACGCTCTACACCTTCGTGCTCAACGAGGCCGGCGTGCAGTTGCCGATCGCCGTCGTCGGGGTGGTCGTCCTGGCGGTCCTGGGTGCGGCCGTGGTGACGCTGCGCCGCCGCGCGGTCGGCCTGGCCGGCCTGCTGAGCTGGTGCGCGGCCGTCCTGTTCGTGGCGAACCTGGTGAACAAGCAGGCCTTCTACAACCAGTTCTGGCTCGTCGGGGCCCTGCTGCTGCTCGCCGTGGCCGCGTCCTCGGGCGCGCTCAGTCCCGCCGTTCCGCCGGGTCGGGCGGAACGTCGGTCCCGGCCAGCAGGTCGGCCAGTCGACGTGCCTGCTCCTCCCAGCCCCAGCGACGGCTGACCCACTCGCGTCCCGCGGCACCGAACGCCTCGGCGGTCCTCCTGTCCTGCAACAGGTCGGCGACCGCGGCGGCCACCTCAGCGCTGGAGCGGCCGTCGACGACGTGACCGTTCACCCCGTCGAGGAGGGCGTCCGGGGCTCCCCCGGAGTCCCCCGCCACGACGGGCAACCCGCAGGCGGCGGCCTCGAGGTAGCAGATGCCGAGGGCCTCGGGTTCCAGCCCGCCGAGGCGGGTGCGGGTCGGCATGCAGAAGACGTCACCGGCGGCGTAGTACTCCGGCGCCCGGTCCCACGGGACCGACCCGGTGAAGACGACGTCCCCGGACACCCCCGCGCGCCGGGCGAGCGCCTCCACCGCCCCGCGGTGCGGACCGTCGCCGACGATCAGCAGCGCCGCGCCCGGCACCCGCCGCCGGATCTCGGGGAGCGCCCGGACCAGGACGTCCTGGCCCTTGCGGGCGACGATCCGCGAGACGCAGACGACGACGGGGCGCTGCCCCAGGCCGAACTCGGCGCGCACCCGCTCCCGGGCCGCGGGGTCGGGACGGAACACCTCCGCGTCGACGCCCGGGGTGAGCCGGCGCATCCGGGACCTCGCGGCGACGGTGAGCGGTCGCTCGATGCGCGAGCGGCACCAGTCGCCGAGGTAGGTGACGGTGTCGTTGCCCTCCCCGATCCGGCGCAGGGCCGAGCGGGATCCGGGCAGGCTGGACCACCACACCTCGTGGCCGTGCGTCGTCGCGACCGTGCGCCGCACCCCGGCCGTGCGCAGCGCGGGCGCCATCAGCCCCAGCGGGGCCGCCGCCCCGAACCAGACCCGGTCGGCGTCGTGCTCGCGGGCCGTGCGCTGCACCCGCCGCACGATGCCCGGGGTGGGCACCATCAGCGGGGACGGGTCGCGGACCACGACGATCCCCCGCGCGGCCAGCTCCGCGTCCACGGCGGTGTCACCCCGCTGGCGGGCGGTGTGCACGACGACCCGGGCCGCGTCGCCGTCGCCGAAGGCGGGCAGGCGGCGGACGACGGCGTGGACGAACGACTCGATCCCCCCGGTCCGCGGCGGGAAGTCGTTGGTGACGACGAGCGTGCTCACGGCCCCCACCCCACCAGGTCGCTCACGACGTCGGCGCGCCAGGTCTCGACGACGTCCGCGAACGAGCGGCCCAGCGCCTGCCGGCAGGCGGCCTCCAGGTCCGTCCCGGCCAGCACCGTGCGGAGCAGGGCCGTCACCGCGGACGTCCCCGCCACCCGGGCCGCCGAGGTCACCAGCGTCCACGCCGCGGCGTAGGCGAGCTGCAGCGCCGCCGGCTCCGAGCTGCGGAACGCCGCGTCGTCGGGGACCTGCGGGACGCCGTCCGCGCTCAGCAGCGGGGCGGCGAGCGCCGTCGCGGCGACGTCACGGCGCAGGCGGGCGACGTGGTCGGCGTAGCCCTCGGTCAGCCAGGTGGGCACCACGGCACCGGCGGCGCGGGGGGTCGCCCGGGTCGCAACGTGGACGAGTTCGTGGGTGAGGGTGACGCTGCGCCCCAGCGGGCTCAGCGCGGTGAAGCGCTCCACCGAGAGCACGACGCGGACCCCGGCCGGGGCACCGTCGGGCAGGTCGGCGTCGAGGCCCACGGCGACGGCGTCGAGCCGCCCGGAGGGGTCGCGTCCGGCGAACCGGGTGACCTCGGCGGCCGTGGGGAGGACGACGACCGCCGTCCCCCGGGGCCAGTCCCCGCCCCAGGCGGCGTCGACGCGCGCCGTGGCGTCGGGGAGGTCGGCCGCGACCTGGTCGGCGACCTCACCGGCGGCGAGGTCGAGCACGAGGACGACCCCGCCCCCGACGACCCGGGCCTCGACGTCACCGAGGTCCCACGGCTGCGGTGTCCCCGCGGTGGAGGTGCGGAGCCGACCGTCCCAGCCGGCCCGGAAGGCGCCGGCGACGGCCCGCCCCTCGCCCTCGACGCGGACCCGGAGGGTCCCCGCGACGCCCGCGGCAGCGTCGTCGAGCCCGCTGACGGCCCACTCGCGCAGTCCGGCGCGCACGGCCCGGGCGTCGAGGACGCGCACGGCGCTGCGCTCGGCGGGGTCGTAGCCCGCACCGGCCGCCGTGAGGTCACCGGCCACCAGCGCGGCCCCGCGGGCGGCGAGGACCTGCTGGACGCCGTCGGCTGCGGGGGCCGTGGGCCGCGCGGAGCACCCGGCGAGGACGGGGGGCGCCAGGAGGAAGAGCCGTCGTGGCAACGACGGGACGGGACGCACCTCGGCATCATCCCGCCTCGCGCCGGGTCGCCAGCCGCAGCGGGGGGACCAGCCCGGAGGCCGCGAGCACCTCCACCGCCCCGAGCTCGTCGACGTCGAGCACCGCGTCCCCCGGTGGTCCGAGCAGGACCGAGACGACGCACTCGGAGCACGCCTGCGGACGGACCGTGCAGCTGTCGCAGTCGATGAGCACCGGGTGACCTCCGGATCGTCGGGACCGGCCCCAGCGGCCGGTGCTCCGCATCCCAGCACCGCCCTCCGACACGACCCCTCGAACGGGCGTTCGACCAGGTCAGCGGGCCGGGGGAGGTCCGTGGGCACCGCAGCGCCCGACGGAGCGGCGTGCTGGCCGACCACCGCGGAGGGCGGTCTGCGCGTGTCGCGCCGCGGTCCTGTCGGGCCCGGCGCCTACGGTCCCCCCATGTCCAGCGGCACCACCAGCTTCCAGAGCAGCTTCGAGGACCTGGGCCGGCCGCTGGCGGACGTGACCTTCGTGGTCGTCGACCTCGAGACGACCGGTGGCCCCCCGGCCGAGGCCGGCATCACCGAGATCGGCGCGGTGAAGGTCCGCGGGGGCCAGGTCCTCGGCGAGTTCCAGACCCTGGTGCGCCCGACCTCCCCCATCCCCGCCTTCGTCCAGGTCCTCACGGGGATCACGAACCGGATGGTCGCCTCGGCGCCGACGCTGCGGCAGGCGCTCCCCGCGTTCCTGGAGTTCGCCGGCTTCGACCGCGGCGCGGTCCTCGTCGCGCACAACGCCCGCTACGACGTCTCGTTCCTCGTCGCCGCCTGCGGGCTCACCGACCGCGACTGGCCGAAGCCGCGGGTGGTGGACACCGTCGTCCTGGCCCGTCAGCTCGTCGACCGCGACGAGGCCCCGAACAACAAGCTCGGCTCGCTGGCCCGGTTGTTCGGCACCGTGACCACCCCGGACCACCGCGCCCTCAACGACGCCCGCGCGACGGTCGACGTCCTGCACGCGCTGCTCGGGCGGGTCGGCAACCGCGGCGTCCACACGATCGAGGACCTGACCGCGTTCGCCGCGACGGTCGTCAGCAAGGCACGCCGGGAGAAGAAGCACCTCGCCGTCGGGCTGCCCTCGGCCCCGGGGGTCTACCAGTTCCGCGACGCCGCCGGGCGGATCCTCTACGTCGGCACGTCCGTCGACGTGCACCGGCGGGTGTCGTCCTACTTCACGGCCTCGGAGACGCGTCCGCGGATGACCGAGATGGTCCGGGCGGCGACCAGCGTCGTCCCGGTGGTCTGCGAGACGCCGCTGGAGGCGAGGGTGCGCGAACTCCGGCTCATCGCCGAGCACGCCCCGCCCTACAACCGGCGGTCGAAGACCCCGGAGAAGGTGACCTGGGTCAAGCTCACCACCGACGCCTGGCCCCGCCTGTCGCTGGTGCGGCAACGGCGCGAGGACGGTGGCGACTACCTGGGCCCCTTCCGCTCGGCCCGCACCGCCGAGCTCGCCGTGGAGGCCCTGCACGACGCCCACCCGTTGCGCCAGTGCACCCGTCGCATCCCGAAGAACCCTACGCAGGACGGCCCGGGCGCCTGCGTCCTGCTCGAGATCGGTCGTTGCGGCGCGCCCTGCCTGGGCACCGGACGCGGCGGGCAGGACGCGCAGTCCTACGCCGGTGTCGTCGCGGCCGTCCGCGACGCGATGCACCACGACGCGACGACGACCTTCACCCGCGGCCGGGACCGGTTGCAGCTCCTCACCGAGCAGCAGCGCTACGAGGAGGCCGCCGGGGCCCGGGACCGCCTCGAGGCGTTCCTGCACGCCGCCGACCGTTCCCAGCGTCGCGCGCCGATCGCCTCGGCCCCCGAGATCGTCGCGGCTCGGCGCAGCGTCGCGACGCCGGGCTGGCGCAACGGCGGCTGGGAGGTCGTCCTCATCCGTCACGGCCGGCTCGCCGGGACGTGCGTGACCCCGCGGGGGGCCGACCCGATGCCGCACATCGCCGCCCTGCGGGCCACCGGCGAGGCCGTCCCCGCGCCCGACGCCGCCCGCAGCGGCCTGCTGGTGGAGGAGACCGACCTGCTGCTGGGCTGGCTCGAGCAACCGGGGGTGCGCCTGGTCAGCGTCGAGGAGGACGACCGGCGCCCCTGGGCCTCACCCGTGCGCGGCGCGGGCTGGGCGCGGTACCACCTGCGCCCGGGGCAGCCCGAGTAGTCTCGGCGCGTGATCACCGCCATCGTCAACGTCCAGTGCGACGGCCGGCGCATCCCCGAGGTCGCGCAGGCGCTCGCCGACCTCGACGGGGTCAGCGAGGTCTACTCGGTGACCGGGGACGTCGACCTCGTCGTCATGGTCCGCGTGCAGGAGCACGACCGGCTGGCCGACGTCATCGCCGGCGGGATCGCGCGGGTCGACGGCGTCGTCAGCACGACGACGAACATCGCCTTCCGCGCCTACTCCAAGCACGACCTCGAGACGGCCTTCGCCCTCGGTTTCGACTGAGGGACGGTTTCGACTGCGGGACCCCCACCGCGGGGCGCCCGGGAGTCAGGCCGCGCTGGCGCGGACCCACCGGTCGAGCACGTCGGCCGCCGCGCCGGAGTCCAGCGCGGCCTCGGCCCGCCGCATCCCCTCGGCGAGGTGGTCGACGAGCGCGGGCGCGGGGTCGACGGCGGTGGAGCCCGCGGCCCGCACCCCGGCCGCGACCATCGCCGCGGCCGCGTTGAGGACGACGGCGTCGCGCACCGGACCCCGGGCTCCCGCGAGCAGGCGGCGGGCCACCTCCGCGTTGTAGGCCGCATCCGCGCCGCGCAGGTCGGCCAGCGTCGACGGCGCCAGCCCGAGCTCCGCGACGGCGTCGAGCACCGTCTCGGTGACCTGGCCGCCGCTCACGACCCAGATCCGGGCCGGCCCCGTGCTCGTGAGCTCGTCGAGCCCGTCCTCGCCGCGGAAGACCAGCGCCGAGGTCCGCCGGCCGGCCAGGACGCCGGCCACGAGCGGGGCGATCCGGCGGTCGGCGACCCCGATGGCGCAGGCCCCCGCCCGCGCCGGGTTGGTCAGCGGGCCGAGGACGTTGAAGGCCGTCGGCACCCCGAGGCCGCTGCGGGCGCCGGCGGCGAAGCGCATGGCGGGGTGGAAGACCTGGGCGAAGCAGAACGTGATCCCGACCTCGACGGCGAGCTGGCCGACCCGCTGCGGCGGCAGGTCGAGCCGGACCCCGAGCGCCTCGAGCACGTCGGCGGAGCCGGAGGAGGACGAGGCGGCCCGGTTGCCGTGCTTGACGACGCGGTGGCCGGCTCCGGCGAGCACCAGCGAGGCCATGGTCGAGATGTTCACCGTGTGCGCGCGGTCCCCGCCGGTGCCGACGAGGTCGACGATCGGGCCGGGGACCTCCAACGGCACGGCGTGGCTCAGCATGGCCTCGGCCAGCCCGGTCAGCTCGGCGCTGGTCTCACCCTTGGCGCGCAGGGCCACGAGGAAGCCCGCCAGCTGGACGTCGTTGGCCTCGCCGCGCATCACCTGGTCCATGGCCCACGACGCCTGCTCCAGGGCGAGGTCGCGACCGGCCATCAGCTCGGTCAGCAGCCCGGACCACGTGGGTGCGGCGGGGGTGGTCATGGCTGGTCCTGGCTCCCTGGGTCGAGACGATCGAGCGCCGCGCTCGAGCACGCGGCGACCCGAACCCTACTGATCGCGGGAACGGGCGGGCCCACCTGCCGACGCGCCGGACGCGCGGCCCCCAGATCGAGACCGTTCCGTGACCTCAGGGGGCGGTAGACGCCGTCGCGCGGCCCGGACGCCTTGCTCCACGCAGGATCCGCACCCTCCGCACGACCTGCGCACACCCCGTGGCGAACCTCCCCCGACCGGCCCAACGGAGATCTACGACACGTTGTCGGTGGGCCGGGCAGCGAAGCGGAAACGGGTGGGGCATGATTGTGCGCGTGGCGAGTGCACAGGCTGTCCAGAGCAGTACCCCGAGTCCGGCCCACGGGTCCGTGAACCGACCGAACATGGTGTCGGTCGGCGTGATCGTGTGGCTGTCGAGCGAGCTCATGTTCTTCGCGGGCCTGTTCGCCATGTACTTCACGATCAGGTCGGTGGCCCCGGCGCTCTGGGAGTCCGGCCCCGAGCTGCTGAACGTGCCGTTCTCCAGCGTCAACACGACGATCCTCGTGATCTCGTCGTTCTGGTGCCAGTTCGGGGTGTTCGCCGCGGAGCGCTTCCAGCCGCGCCGCCTCGGCAAGCTCCACCAGCTCTCCAAGTGGGGCATGCAGGAGTGGTTCGTCCTCACCTACATCTTCGGGGCGCTCTTCGTCGCCGGTCAGGTCTTCGAGTACGCGGAACTCGCGCACGAGGGTCTGACCATCGCCACCAACGCCTACGGCTCGGTCTTCATCCTCGCCACCGGCTTCCACGGCATCCACGTCTTCGGCGGACTCATCGCCTTCCTCATGGTCATCGGCCGGTCCTTCGCCGTGAAGCGCTTCGGGCACCAGGAGGCGACCAGCGCCATCGTCGTCTCGTACTACTGGCACTTCGTCGACGTCGTGTGGATCGGTCTGTTCACGATCATCTACATCCTCAAGTAACGCCCCGACCGCCAGCGCAGTTCCCGCAGTCCGAACGCCCCGTAGGAAGCGAGCACCAGCACCGTGACCAGGACCCTCACCGCACTCAGCGCCCGACGGCGCCACCCGATGGCCGTCGTCGTGCTGATCGCGTTGGCGCTCCTCCTCGTCGGCGGCCTGTACGCCGCGGTGGCCCCGCGCGACGCGCAGGCGACCACCGCGACCGCGTCGGCCGATGACGTCGAGGCGGGCAAGAAGCTGTTCCTCGCCAACTGCAGCACCTGCCACGGGCTCAACGCGCAGGGTGGTGGCGTGGTCGAGGGCAAGAACCCCGGCCCCTCCCTCATCGGCGTGGGCGCCGCGGCCGTCGACTTCCAGGTCGGCTCCGGGCGCATGCCGTTGGCCCAGTCGGGCGCCCAGGCCCCCGAGGTGAGCAAGGTCCGCTTCTCGCAGGACCAGATCGACCAGATGGCGGCGTACATCGCCTCCCTCGCCCCGGGCCCGGCCATGCCGACGGACGAGCAGCTCGACACCAGCTCGGTCAGCAAGGAGCAGCTCGCGCAGGGCGCCGCGATCTTCCGCACCAACTGCGCGATGTGCCACAACTTCGCCGGCAAGGGTGGAGCTCTCACGGCCGGCAAGTACGCGCCGAGCCTCGACGGGGTCTCCGCCAAGCACATCTACGAGGCCATGGTCTCGGGCCCGCAGTCGATGCCGGTCTTCAACAACAACACCATCAGCACCGAGGACAAGACGGCGATCATCGCCTGGCTGACCAACGAGGACGTGCGGCCGGACCCGGGCGGCCTCACGCTGGGTTCCATCGGCCCGGTCTCCGAGGGTCTGCTGGCCTGGATCGGCGGCATCGGCCTCCTGATCGGCGTCTCCGTCTGGTTGGGGATGAAGTCGTCCTGATGAGCGACATCTGCAACACCGCGAAGCGACAGGCGAAGGAACCGGACGGACAGGGAGCATGAGCGACATCGAACGCGCCGAAGAGGCGCACGGGCAGGCGAACACCACCCTCGCCAAGCCCTCAGGCGGCGTTCCCGACCGCTTCGACAACCCGGGGCTGCCGGAGCACCGGCACCGCATGGGTGACACCGACCCGGCCGCCGCCCGGCGCGCCGAACGTCAGGTCGCCTTCTTCCTGATCCTCTCGATGATCGGCACGATCGGGATCATCGTCTCGATCATCGCGATCAAGTACGACGACAGCTTCGAGCGGGTCAGCCTGTCGACGAAGGCGATCGGCCTGTCGATGTTCGTCTCCCTCTTCGCCCTCGGGGTCGGGGCGGTGCACTGGGCCAAGACCCTCATGCCCGACGACGAGCGCATCGACCTCCGTCACCGCCAGCGCGGGACCACCGCCGAGCGTGACGAAGCCGTGGGGATCCTCAAGGAGGGCACCGCGGAGGCCGGTCTGGGGCGTCGTCCGCTCATCCGCAACACCCTCGTCGGTGCGCTGGCACTCTTCCCGATCCCCGCGGTGTTCTTCTTCCGCGACACGGGTCCGCTGCCCGGCAACAAGCTCTCCATCACGATGTGGGAAGCGGGCACCCACCTGGTCAAGGACCCCGAGGGTGGTCGCATCCGTGCGGCGGACGTCAGCATCGGGTCTGTCGTCCACGTGCTGCCCGAAGGCATCGAGAACGCCGAGTCGGTCCTCAACGAGAAGGCCAAGTCGGCCGTGCTGCTCATGCGTCTGGACGAGGGTCTGCTGACGCAGAAGTCCGCAGAGTGGGGGGTCGACGGAACCGTCGCCTACTCCAAGATCTGCACTCACATGGGCTGCCCGGTGGCCCTCTACGAACAGCAGACCCACCACCTGCTGTGCCCGTGTCACCAGTCGACGTTCGACCTGACGCAAGACTGCAAGGTGATCTTCGGCCCCGCCAAGAGGGCCCTCCCCCAACTGCCCATCGCGGTGGATGACGAGGGGTACCTCGTGGCGACGGACGGCTTCGACGAAGCCGTGGGCCCGAGCTTCTGGGAGCGCGGATGAGCACCATCGACAAGGCGGCCGGTGGCGTCGCGAACTTCGCCGACGACACCGTCGGCGCGAGCAAGGTCGTCAACGGGTTCGCCCGCAAGATCTTCCCCGACCACTGGTCGTTCATGCTCGGCGAGATCACGCTGTACAGCTTCGTGATCCTGCTGCTCACGGGCACCTTCCTCACGTTCTTCTACGAGCCGTCCGCGGCCGAGACGACGTACAACGGCATCTACCTGCCGCTGACGGGACAGCACGTCTCGGAGGCCTACGAGTCCACCCTGCGGTTGTCCTTCGACGTCCGTGGTGGACTGCTGATGCGCCAAGTCCACCACTGGGCCGCGCTGGTCTTCGTGGCCGCGACGGTCGTGCACATGTGCCGGGTGTTCTTCACCGGCGCGTTCCGCAAGCCGCGTGAGGTCAACTGGGTCATCGGCGTCCTGCTCGCCGTCCTCGCCGTCGGCGAGGGGTTCACCGGGTACTCGCTGCCGGACGACCTCCTCTCCGGTACCGGTATCCGCATCGCGTCGGCGATCATCCTCGCGATCCCGGTGGTCGGGAGCTACATCAGCTTCTTCCTCTTCGGTGGCGAGTTCCCCGGGACGGACTTCATCCCGCGGTTCTTCACCATCCACATCCTGCTGCTGCCGGCGATCATGCTCGCGCTCATCGCGGTGCACCTCATGTTCGTCGTCGTGCACAAGCACACCCAGTACCCCGGCCCGGGCCGCACCGAGGACAACGTCGTCGGCTTCCCCCTCTTCCCGGTGTACATGGCCAAGGCCGGCGGGTTCTTCTTCCTGGTCTTCGGGGTCATCGCCCTCATCGCGTCGCTGGTCTCGATCAACCCGATCTGGGCCTACGGCTCCTACGACCCCTCGCCCGTCACCGCCGGTTCGCAGCCGGACTGGTACATGGGTTGGACCGACGGTGCAGTCCGGCTGATGCCGGGGTGGCTGGAGTTCCAGCTGTGGGGTCACACCTTCTCGTTCAACATCCTGATGGCTCTCGTCATCTGCGGCTTGATGGTCCTCGCGGCGGTCGTCTACCCCTGGATCGAGCAGGCGGCGACGGGCGACCGTCGTGAGCACCACCTGCTGGACCGGCCGCGCAACCAGCCGACCCGCACGGGTCTCGGTGTCATGGCGCTGACGTTCTACGTCCTGCTGTGGATCTCGGGCGGCAACGACATCATCGCCCACATGTTTTCGTTGTCGATCAACGACATCACGCGCTTCCTGCGGCTCGCCGTGTTCGTCCTCCCGGCCCTCGCGTTCGTCATCACCAAGCGCATCTGCCTCGGCCTGCAGCGGGCCGACCGCGAAAAGGCGTTGCACGGTCGCGAGACCGGGCGCATCGTCCGCCTCCCCCACGGTGAGTTCATCGAGGTCCACGCCCCGTTGACCGATTTGGAGCGGTGGACCCTGGTCCAGCACGACAACCCGCGCCCCATGGAGATCGACGACCGCGTCGACGCGGGGAACCCGGACACGATCTACGGGAAGATCCAGCGCCAGCTGTCGAAGTTCTACTTCGAAGACCGCGTCGAGCCGGTGACCCCGACGGAACTGGCCGCCTCGCACCACGACGAGCACAGTGAGCTCGAGAACGCCCACGCCGACGAGCTCGAGCGGGGTGACAACCCGGCCATCGGGACGTCGCAGACGACCCACGGCTGATCAGCTCCACCGAAGGGCCCCGAGCCGGGAACGGTTCGGGGCCCTTCTGCTGTCCCTCGACACGTCGAACCGTTGAACCGAACAGTTAGGCTCTCCCCCCGTGACTTCCCCCCTCGCCCCTGACACCCTGACCGGCAAGCGCGTCCTCGTCACCGGTTCCTCCCGCGGCATCGGCGCCCAGACCGTCACGTACTTCGCTCAGGCGGGTGCGTCCGTGGTGATCAACTACCGCAACAAGGCCGTTCGCGCCGAGAAGCTCGTCGCCCAGCTCACCGAGTCGGGCGCCACGGCCTTCGCCGTCGCCGCGGACCTGACGGACGACGCCTCCGTCACCGCGATGTTCGACACGGTCCGCGCCGAACTCGGTGGTCTCGACGTGCTGGTGCTCAACGCCTCGGGCGGCATGGAACAGGGCATGGCCGAGGACTACGCGATGCAGCTCAACCGCGACGCCCAGGTGCGCGTCCTGCAGACCGCGCTCCCCCTGCTCGCCGCCGGCTCCCGCATCGTCTTCGTCACCAGCCACCAGGCGCACTTCATCAACACGACCGAGACCATGCCGGAGTACGAAGCGGTCGCGCGCAGCAAGCGGGCCGGAGAGGACGCACTGCGGGCTCTCCTCCCCGATCTCGAGGCGCGCGGGATCGAGTTCGTCGTCGTGTCCGGGGACATGATCGAGGGCACCATCACCGCCACCCTGCTCGAACGCTCCAACCCCGGTGCGCTGGCCACCCGCAAGGAGGCCGCCGGCAAGCTCTACGACGTCGCCGAGTTCGCCGCCGAGGTGGCGAGTGCCGCGGTCGACCCGGTCCCCGCGGACCACACCCGCTACGTCGGCGACACGGGCAGCTTCACCGGCTGATCCCGCCCGCCCGGGTGGGAACCGTCGACGCACCGGGCGGACCGTCTCGCCCGGTGCGTCGACGGTCCGAACCCCTAGACCGCGCGGCGCCGCCGCAGCCAGAGGAGAGCGACCCAGGCGAAGGGTACGCGGAGCCAGAACGTCAGGGCCCGGTAGAGGAGCGCGGCAGAGAGAGCGGGCACCGGGTCGAGCCCCGACGCCACCAGTCCCGCGGCCAGTGAGGCCTCGGAGGCGCCGATGCCCCCCGGAACGGGGATCGCGGCGGCGACGGCGGAGCTCCCGACGACGACGAGCACCAGCAGGGGCAGCGAGGGGTCTCCCCCGACCGCACGGGCGCAGCAGAGCAGGGTGGAGGCGAACCCCAGGGGCACCGCCAGGTGTCCGAGCAGGGCCACCAGGACGCGGGTCGGGTGGGTCAGGACGCGGCGCAGCGCCGGCCATTCCGCCCGGACCGGCTCGACCACCTTCTCGGCGACGAGACGCCGGGCGCGGGGCCACCAGCGGACGACGAGGAACAGCACGCCCGCGAGCACGACCGCCCCGCCGAGGACCGGCCAGGGCAGCGACACCCCGGCCTCGGGCTCGCGACCCGCGAGGAGGACGCAGCCGAGCAGGAGCACCGCGGTGACGACGAACGAGGTGGACTGGACGATGCCGATGGTGGTGGCCGCGACCGCGAGCGGCAGGCCCCGCTGCTGCAGGTAGCGGACGGTCAGCGCGACCCCCCCGGTGCTCGACGGGGTGACGAGGTTGACGAAGGACGTCGCGAGCCAGAGCAGGCAGGTCCGCACGACCGGGATCCGCACGGGCGAGAGGGCCGTCATGGAGGCGACGTTGCCGAGCAGGGGGACGACGGCGACGATCGCTGCGATCGTCACCCAGCCGGGGTCGGCGGAGCGCAGCCGCTCCCCCAGGTCGGCCCCCTGCAGACGGTGCACGAGGACGACCACGGCCACGACGGTGGCGACCGCGAGGAGGACCCGCCAGAAGCGACGGGCCCACCGTCGGCGGCGTCTCAGGCGGTCAGCGCGGAGCCCTGGCGCCACTGGTCGTAGGTCTCGTTCCACACGTTGAAGCCGTTGCCGGGTTCGATGCCGCGGTCGCTGCCGGTGTAGGTCACGACGTCACCGACCTTGGAGTTCTGGAACATCCACTGCGCGTTCTCGGTGCTCATGCCCGTGCAGCCGTGACTGACGTTCGCCCTGCCCTGCGAGGCGACGGACCACGGGGCGGCGTGCAGGAACTCCCCCGAGTTGGTGAGACGCATCGCGTACTTCACGTCGAGGTTGTAGTAGCGCGGGTCGTCCTGCCCGATGCCGGTGGTCTCGGAGTTCATCTCCCGGGACTTCTCGAGACTCATGATCACCTTGGTGCCGCTGCGGGTGACGAACTGCCCGCCGCTGCCGGACTGCCCCAGGGTGACGGGGATGGTCTTGAGGACCTCACCGTCGCGGGTGACGGTCAGGGTGTGCGCACCGATGTCGACGGTGCTGAGCATCGCGGAGCCGATCGTGAAGTCGATGTCGCGGCTCTTGCCCCACACGCCCGGGGCGACCTCGATCGCGCCGAGCGCGAGGCCGACGTGCACCGTGCTGTGCGCGGGCCAGTACTGCTCGGGCCGGAACTCGACCTTGGTGTCGGAACGCCAGTTCCACGACCCGGCGACGGGGTTCGGGGACCCCGTGACGGTCATGTTCTGCTCGACGACGCTGCGCTTGTCCTTGGCGACGGGGGCGTCGAAGGTGACGATGACCGGCATCCCGACCCCGACCTCGGAACCGGCCAGCGGCGCCACGGCCGGGAAGGCCGTCTCGGTCGGGGTCAACGTCGTGAGGGTGCTGTCCCGCGTCGCGGCCGAACCCGCGGTGTTCGTGGCGACGGCGTGCACGGCGTAGGCCGTGGCCGGCGCGAGTGCCGCGCTGCTGGTCCACGTGGTCCCGGCGGCGTCCACGGCACCGGCCAGCGGGGTGCCGTCGGCCGCGGTCACGGTGACGTCGGTGAGCTTGCCCCCGGCCGCGGTGACGGTGACGGGTGCGTCCGGACGGACGTCACCGGTCAGGTCGGCCGGGGTCACGGTGATCGTGGCCGGCCGTGCGGACGGCGTCCCGCTCGCGGACGGCTTCCCGGCCGCGCCGGAGTCGGCGTCCGACTGGCAGGCGGTCAGCCCGAACGGCAGGGCGACCCCCGCCAGGACCGCCGCGACGATCGTGCGTCGCCGCACCTGGACGTACGTGCTGTTCTCCACCGAGCGCTTCTCCCCCGGGTCACCAGGACCCTCTCGTACTTCCCCCACCGTCGATCCTCGCACCTGGACGGCTCACCCTGGTGACGCCGCGCGGACACGTCGCGTTGCACGCGTGCACATCACGATCCGGTCACGGTCGCGACGGGTACCGGTCGGGGGGATGCCGGCAACGGGTGACGGGAGACCGCGATCCCCGGACGACCAGCCGCAGGGTTTCCCCGCCCGGGCCGGGCCCCGGATGTTCCCGGCCCCGGCGAAACGAGCTGTTCACAGGAACGAGACGAGCAAGCAACGCGGACGACCTACGTTCGACTCGAGTGACATTCGAAGTCATCGAAGCAGGTCACGCACCCACCCACGACCAACCGAGGAGTCTCGTGGACGTCGGCGTCTTCATCCCGATCGGCAACAACGGCTGGCTCATCTCCACGTCGTCGCCGCAGTACATGCCCAGCTTCGAACTGAACAAGACCATCGTCCAGAAGGCGGAGCAGCACGGGTTCGACTTCGCCCTCTCGATGATCAAACTCCGCGGTTTCGGCGGGGAGACGGAGTTCTGGGACCACAACCTGGAGTCCTTCACGTTGATGGCCGGGCTCGCGGCGGTCACCGACCGCATCAAGCTCTACGCCTCGACCGCGATCCTCACCCTGCCCCCGGCGTTGGTCGCCCGCATGGTGTCGACCATCGACTCGATCGCCCCCGGGCGGATCGGCGTGAACATCGTCACCGGGTGGGCCCCGAAGGAGTACTCGCAGATGGGTCTCTGGCCCGGCGACGACCACTTCCGCGACCGCTACCGCCGAGCCGAGGAGTACGTGCGGGTCCTGCGCGACCTCACCGAGAACGGTCGCAGCGACCTCGAGGGCGAGTTCTACACGATGGACGACTGCGTGCTCTCCCCCCGTCCCGGACACATCGACGTCGTCGCCGCCGGTCAGTCCGAGACCGGGATCCGCTTCGCGGCCGAGAACACCGAGTACGACTTCCTCAACGGCGTCGGGATCAACACCCCGACCGCGATGGCCCCGCACGGCGAACGCCTGCTGGCCGCGACGAAGGAGTCCGGGCGCGACGTCGGCGCGCTCGCCCTGTTCATGGTGATCGCCGACGAGACCGACGAGCTGGCCATGGCGAAGTGGCACGACTACCACGCCAACGCCGACCTCTCCGCCCTCGACTACCGCGCCGACGAGGCCGCCGCCGACGTGCACGCCGACGCTGACTCGACCGCCCGCACCATCTCCCTCCCCGAGGGCGCGGTGAACTTCAACATGGGAACCCTCATCGGTTCCTACGCCTCCGTCGCGCGGATGCTCGACGAGTTGTCCACGGTCCCCGGGATCGCCGGCGTCATGCTGACCTTCGACGACTTCGTCGCCGGCGTGGACGCGTTCGGGGAACGCATCCAGCCGCTCATGACCAGTCGCCGGCACGTGGCGGTCCCCGCGTGAGCCGGGTCCTGCGCGCGGCGGTCGTCCAGGCCGGGGAGTCCACCGAAGACCTCGACGCGAACCTCGACTCACTGGAAGCGCTGGTGCGCAGGGCATCCCGACGCGACGACGGGACGTCCCCGGACCTCGTGCTGCTCCCGGAACTCATCACCACCCCCTACTTCTGCACCTCCCGGGCGACGGACCGCTCCGGGTGGGCGCAGACCCTGCCCGGGCCCACCACCGGACGCTTCGCCGCCCTCGCCCGCGAACTCGGGGTCGCGATCGTCTGGGGGATGTACGAGCGGACGGGTTCCGACGTCCTGCACAACTCCGCCGTCGCGGTCGACGCGAACGGCGACCTGCTCCCCTGGCGGGACGCCGACGGGAACAGCCGCCCGGCCTACCGGAAGTTGTCGTTGCCGGCCAACCACGTCGGTGGTGTCGACGTGGACGAGAAGTTCTTCTTCTCCCCCGGCGCCTCCCCCGTCGTCCTCGACGTGCTCGGGGTCCGCTTCGCCTGCGTCATCTGCTACGACCGGTCCTTCCCCGAGCACTGGGCGCTGGCCCGGGCGATGGGCGCCGAGGTCGTGCTGGCCGTCGTGAGTTCCCTGGGGAGCCGGGAGGAGCTGTTCCTGCAGGAACTGTCGATCCGGGCGATGGAGTCGCAGGTGTTCGTCCTCGCCGCCAACCGGGCCGGCGCCGAGGAGCTCAACGGCCACCGGGTCAGCTACTTCGGCCGTTCCTGCGCGGTCGACCCCACCGGCGCCGTCCTCTCCGAGGCACCCGCGCACTCCGCCGGAGCAGTCCTGCAGGTCGACCTGGACCTCGACCTGGTCACCCGCACCCGCGCGGCGTTCCCGTTGTCGCGCGACCGCCGTTCCGACGTCGTCGAACTGCTCGCCCGCCTCGTCGCGACCCGCTGAACCACCAGCACGAAACCCCCCACGAACTCCCGCCGACCCTCCAGGAGCTCCTGTGCCCGTCGCCTCGCCGCGCCGCCCCTCGTTCCGGGCCGCTGCCCTCCTCCTCGCCGTCGGCCTGTCCGCGACCCTCACCGCCTGCAGCAGTTCCGACGCCTCGACCGGTGGTGGTTCCGGCGACGTCGACCAGGCCGGGGTGACCGCGGCCGCCGCCGCGGTCGAGGCCGCCAGCGTCGACCCGACGTTCACCCTCGACGCCCCGGCGTTCGCGATGTCCGGCATCAAGGGCAAGAAGATCTTCAACATCCCGAACTCCAGTGCGATCCCCTACATCCAGGCCGTCGACGACGAGAGCGCGACGATCGCCGAGAAGTACGGAGCCACCTGGGTGGAGTACACCAACCAGGGCACCCCCACCGAGCACAGCGCCGGGATCGACCAGGCCATCAGCCAGGGCGCGGACCTCATCGTGCTCGCGCAGGGCATCAACGCCGACCTGCTGACCCCGGCCCTGCAACGGGCCAAGACCGCGGGCATCCCGGTCATCGTGACCCACACCCAGCAGACGGGGACGACGTTCAGCGCCACCTCGGCGCCCCTGATCGCGGCTCAGGTCACGGCCCCGTTCAACGAGGCCGCCGCCCTCATCGCGAACTGGTCCATCGCCGACTCCGGGGGTTCGGTCGACGCCGTCATCATCACCTCCCAGGAGGTGCCGCCCTCCAACGGCATGGTCGAGGCGATGCAGGCCACGCTGAAGGAGAACTGCCCCTCCTGCACGAGCAAGGTCGTCAACGTCCCGACCACCGACTGGGCGACGAAGATCTCCGGCGAGGTCCAGACCGCCCTGCAGTCCGACCCGGAGGTGAACTACGTCCTGCCGATCTACGACTCCATGTCGATCTACGCGCAGCAGGGCATCACCGCGGCCGGGAAGACCGGCCAGGTCCAGATGGCCTCGTTCAACGGGACCCCCGACCTGCTGAAGCTCATCCAGGACGGCGACGTCATGGCGATGGACGTCGGCGAGAACATCTCCTGGCTGGCCTACTCGACGTTGGACCAGGCCGGGCGCGTCCTGACCGGGGCCCCGATCGTCGAGGACGGCGACGAGGGCACCCCGCTGAAGGTCTTCACCGATGACAACGTCGCCGAGACGGGCACCCCGCCGGCCGCCGGCACCGGCTACGGCGACGCCTACGTCGCGGGGTACGAGGCGCTCTGGGGCCGACCGTGACAGCCGCCCCCGCCATCCGGCTGACCGGGCTGACCAAGACCTTCGGCGGCCACCGCGCCCTGGACGACGTCAGCCTGGAGATCCCCGCCGGGACCGTCCACGGGCTCCTGGGGGAGAACGGGTCGGGCAAGTCGACCCTCATCAAGGTCCTCACCGGGGTCTACGAGCCGGACGCCGGAGCGGTCCTGGAGGTGGGGGGCCGCCCTGCCCCCCTGCCGCTGGCCCCGGGGGCCTTCCGGGCCCTCGGGATCAGCGTCGTGCACCAGGATCTCGGGTTGCTGCCCGAGCTGTCCGTGGCCGAGAACATGCGCATCGCCCAGGGGATCGCCACCCGTCGCGCGGTGGTCTCCTGGCGGACCGAACGCCGACTGGCGGGCGAGACCCTGCGCCGGCACGGCCTCGACATCGACCCGGCCGCCGCGGTCGCCACCCTCAGCGACACCGAACGGGCGCTGGTGGCGATCCTGCGCGCGGTCGACGAGCTCGGGGACTCCCGCACGCTGCTGATCCTCGACGAGCCCACCGTCTTCCTCCCCCGCGAGGGCACCGACCTGCTGTTCCGGGTCGTGCGCGACCTCGTCGCGGACGACCGCACCTCGGTCCTGCTGGTCTCCCACGACCTCACCGAGGTGCTGGAGCACACCGCCCAGGTCACCGTCCTGCGCGACGGTCGCCGGGCGGGGACGGTGGACTCGGCCACGACGGACCCGGTCGGTCTCACCGAGCTGATCGTGGGCGCCGACCTGGCCGCGGCCCTGCGCAAGCGCGCCGACGCGGACGCACCGGGTCCGCAGCCGGGACCGGTCCCGGGGCAGGGACTGGTCCAGGTCGCCCGCCTGGTCGCGCCGCGCCTGCACGGGGTGTCCTTCGACGTCGGACGCGGCGAGGTCCTCGGGCTCACCGGGTTGGCCGGTTCCGGCTACGACGAGGTCCTCCCCGCGCTCTACGGGGCCGCGGACGACGTCTCCGGGGACCTCCTCGTCGACCGCGACGCCCTCCAGCTCTCGTCCCTGACCCCCGCCCGGGCCCTCGGCGCGGGGATCGTCCTGGTCCCCGCCGACCGTCGCCGCGACGGTGGCATCGCCGAGGAGTCGGTGGAGCGGAACGTCACGATGCCGGTCATGACGACGCTGGGGTCGCGGTTCCGCCTCGACCGCCGTGCCCTGCAGCGCCGGGCCCAGGAGCTGTCCCGGCGCTACGACGTGCGGCCCTTCGACCCGGGCAAGGCGTTCGGGACCCTCTCCGGCGGCAACCAGCAGAAGGCCGTCCTGGCCAAGTGGTTGCAGACCGACCCGCGGGTCGTCCTGCTCGCCGAACCGACCCAGGGGATCGACGTGGGCGCCAAGGCCTTCGTCTTCGACCTGCTGCGCCAGGCGGCCGAGCGGGGCGCCTCGATCCTGCTCGCCAGCTCCGACTACGAGCAGCTCGCCACGGTCTGCGACCGCGTCCTGGTCCTGGCCCGCGGCCACGTGGTCGCCGAACTGAGCGGCGCCGAGCTCACCCAGGCCACGCTGTCCGACCGCGTCCTGTCCAGCACCCGGCTGCTGGACACCCACTTCCCCGTCCCCACCCAGACCAGGGAGGCCTCGTGAGCACGAGCACCCGCACCGCCACGTCCACCGACCCCAGCACGGAGGCCGGTGGCCGGAGCCGGTGGCGACTGGCTCCGCACGCCGAGCGGTTCGCCCTCATCGGCGTCTGGGTCGTCGTCCTGGTGGTGTTCTCCCTCGCCCGGCCGCAGACCTACCCGACCGCCGGGAACCTGCAGGGCGTCCTGGGTTCCCAAGCGGTCCTGCTGGTCGCCTCCCTCGGTGTCCTGCTCCCCCTCATCACCGGGGAGTTCGACCTCTCGGTCGCCTCCGCGCTGGGTCTGTCCTCCATGGTCACGGCCGTCATGAACGTCCAGCACGGCTGGAGCATCGGTGCGGCGGTGCTGGCCGGGGTAGCCTCCGCGCTCTGCGTGGGCATCGTCAACGCCATCGGCGTCGTCGTGTTCGGGATCCCGTCGTTCATCGTGACGCTCGGGTCCGGCACCTTCGCGCTCGGCGTCGTGCAGTGGATCTCGGGGCAGTCCACGGTGACCGGGATCGACCCCCACCTCGTCCAGGCGACCGTCGGGACGCGACTGCTGGGGGTGCCGCTGCAGTTCTTCTACGGTCTCGCCGCCGCGGTCCTGCTCGCCGCGCTCCTGGAGCTCACCCCCCTGGGACGACGGCTGCTCTTCGTCGGTCGTTCCCCGCAGGTGGCGAAGCTGTCCGGGTTCGACGTCCCGCGCCTGCGGGCGGGGGCGTTCCTCGGGTGCTCGACCATCGCCGGTCTCGCCGGCGTCGTCTACGCCGGGGCCCTCGGCGGCGCCGACCCGTCCTCGGCGCAGTCGTTCCTGCTGCCGGCCTTCGCCGCGGCCTACCTCGGCGCCACCGCGATCGTCCCGGGCCAGTTCAACCCCCTCGGCACCGTCGTCGCCGTGTACTTCCTCTCCTCCGGGGTCGTCGGTCTGCAGATGCTGGGCGCGCAGAGCTTCGTCCAGCAGCTCTTCTACGGCGGGGCGCTGGTCGTGGCCGTCGGCCTCTCCCGCTACGTCCGCCACCGCGCGACCCGCTGAGCCCCCACCGCACGAGGAAGGGCCCCGCACCGGATTCCGGTGGGGGCCCTTCGTCGTGCGGGTGGAACTCAGTGGGCGTGCTCGCCCTTGTAGTACTCGAAGACCCAGCCGACGATCATCGGCACGGAGATGACGACCCCGATGAACCAGAGCCACCAGCCGACCGCGACCCCGAAGAAGGTCACCGCCCCGCCGGCGGAGAGGAACAACGGCCACCAGGAGTGCGGGGAGAACATGCCCTGCTCGCCCGCGCCTTCGCTGATGTCGGCCCGGGGGTTGTCCTCGGGACGCTCGTCGATGCGCCGTGCAGTGATGGTCAGGTAGGTACCGACCAGCAGGGCGAGACCACCGGTGAGCAGCAGGGCGATGAAGCCGACCCACTCCGTCCACTGGGTCAGCATCCCGTAGACGAACGCGACGGGGACGAAGAACAGGATCCCGCCGGAGAACAGCCAGGTTTCGGGTTTCATCGTCAGCGGCCTTCCGTCACGTCTTCACGGCCACGGCGGTCGGAACCGCCGTACACCGCGTCCAGCAGGTTGCCGCCGCCGTCGTGGATGTCGTGCGCGGCGATCTCGGGGTGGTGCAGGTCGAACGCCGGACGCTCCGAGCGGATCCGGGGCAGCGAGGTGAAGTTGTGCCGCGGCGGCGGGCAGGACGTCGCCCACTCCAGCGAGGCACCGTAGCCCCAGGGGTCGTCCACGGTGACCTGCTCGCCGTGGCGGGCGGTGCGGTAGACGTTCCAGAGGAAGGGCAGGAACGACAGGCCCAGGATGAAGGACCCGATGGTGGAGATCTGGTTCATGGTGGTGAACCCCTCACCGGGCAGGTAGTCCGCGTAACGACGCGGCATCCCGGCCGCACCCAGCCAGTGCTGGATGAGGAAGGTCGTGTGGAACCCGACGAAGAGCAGCCAGAAGTGCAGCTTGCCCCAGCCCTCATGCAGCATCTTCCCGGTCAGCTTCGGCCACCAGAAGTAGAAGCCGGCGAACATCGCGAAGACGACGGTCCCGAAGACGACGTAGTGGAAGTGCGCCACGACGAAGTAGGAGTCGGAGAGCTGGAAGTCCAGCGGCGGCGCGGAGAGGATGACGCCGGTCAGACCACCGAAGAGGAAGGTGATGAGGAAGCCGACGGCCCAGAGCATCGGGGTGTCGAAGGTCAGCGACCCGCGCCACATCGTGCCGATCCAGTTGAAGAACTTCACGCCCGTCGGGACCGCGATGAGCATCGTCATGAACGAGAAGAACGGCAGCAGGACCTTGCCGGTCACGTACATGTGGTGGGCCCAGACCGTCACCGAGAGGCCGGCGATGGAGATCGTCGCGAAGACGAGGCCCTTGTAGCCGAAGACGGGCTTGCGGCTGAACACCGGGAAGATCTCGGTCACGATGCCGAAGAACGGCAACGCGATGATGTAGACCTCCGGGTGCCCGAAGAACCAGAACAGGTGCTGCCAGAGGATCGGCCCACCGTTCGCGGCCTCGAAGACGTGGGCCCCGAGGATGCGGTCCGCGGCCAGCGCGAGCAGCGCGGCGGCCAGCACCGGGAAGGCCATCAGGACCAGCACGCTGGTGATGAGGGTGTTCCAGGTGAAGATCGGCATCCGGAACATCGTCATGCCGGGGGCGCGCATGCAGATGATCGTGGTGATGAAGTTGACGGCACCGAGGATCGTCCCGAACCCGGAGAACGCCAGGCCCATGACCCAGAGGTTCCCGCCCAGACCGGGCGAGTGGACGACGTCGCTCAGCGGCGCGTAGGCGAACCACCCGAAGGAGGCGGCGCCGCCGGGGGTGACGAAACCGGCCGCGGCGGTGAGACCGCCGAAGAGGAAGAGCCAGTACGCGAACATGTTCAGCCGCGGGAAGGCGACGTCCGGTGCACCGATCTGCAGCGGCATGATCGCGTTCGCGAAGGCGGAGAACAACGGCGTCGCGAACAGCAGCAGCATGATCGTGCCGTGCATCGTGAACGCCTGGTTGTACTCGTTCTTGGTGTTGAACACCTGCATGCCGGGCTCGAAGAGCTCGGCACGGATGAGCAGCGCCATGATCCCGGCGAGCAGGAACCAGATGAACGCGGTGATGAAGTAGAGGTTGCCGATGACCTTGTGGTCGGTGCTGGAGAGCCAGCCGGCGATGACCGCGCCACGACGGCGCGGGATGACCTGCCCCAGGGGCTGGCGCGTGGTGACGCGCGCTGCCGTCCCGGGCAGGTTGAAGCTCTCAGCAGCCATCAGCCGTTGTTCCCGTCACTGGTCGTGTCCTTCGCGGTCTCAGGGGCCTCGCCGACGGAGTCGGCCTGGACACCCGCGAGTTCCTCGGCGCCGGCGAGGGTCGTCGGCAACGAGCCGGTCTGACCCGCGGCGTCGAGGTCGTCGAGGTGCTGCTGGTACTCCTCCGCCGAGACGACCTTCACGTTGAAGAGCATCTCGGAGTGGTACTCACCGCAGAGCTCGGCGCACTTGCCCTTGAAGGTCCCCTCCTTGGTGGGGGTGACCTGGAAGGCGTTCGGGCTGCCCGGGATGAGGTCCATCTTCATGAGGAACGCCGGGACCCAGAACGAGTGGATGACGTCGCGGGAGTACAGGTCGAAGCGGACCGTCTCGTTGACGGGCAGGTACAGCGTCGGGAGCTCGTCCTCGACGTCGGCCCGACCCGAGAGGTCGGCCTGACGACCGGTGTCGTAGACGCCCGGCTTGGAGTTGTCCTCGAGGTAGTTGAAGTCCCAGGACCACTTCTTGCCCACGACCTGGATCGTGACGTCCGGGGCCTTCTTCGTGTCGAGGATCGTCTGCTGGTCGCGCGCCACGTAGTAGAAGAGGACACCGACCATCATCACGGGGACGATCGTGTAGAGGATCTCGATCGGCATGTTGTAGCGGACCTGCGGCGGCATCTCCGGGTCGTTCTTGCGACGCCGGTAGGCCACGACGCACCAGATCGTCAGGGCCCAGACCAGGACGCCGACCGCCAGGGCGGCGATCCACGACCCGTCCCAGAGCTTGGAGATCCGGTCGGTCATGTCCGTTGCGCCGATGCTGGCGTTCGGCAGGAAGAAGTTGCTCGCCGAAGCGTCCGGCCAGTCGCCGGCGCAGCCGGACAGCAGCAGGGCCGCACCACCGGTGAGGGCGCCTGCCAGCAGTGCCTTGGGGGGACGGCGACGACGTGTCGCGCCCGAGTCTCGCGTGCCCAACGTCGGCCTTCCCACGGTTCGTGCGGTGAACGGGGACGTTTCGTGCTCCCGACGCGTTGGTCTTGAGCAGAGCCGTCCTTTGGTGAGGAGACTACCCCTTGTCGTAGTCGATGGGCCGATCGGGGCGTGCCGCGTCGTGCACCTCGTCGCGGGGCACCCCCGCCGCCGTGAACGCGCGGGGCACGGGCAGGGGCAGGGCGGCCCCGAGGAGGCGCAGGTAGGCCGTGCGGTCGACCTCCTCCACCCCCAGGGTGGCCAGGTGGTCGGTGCGCCACTGCACGTCGACGAGGCGACCCGGGACGCCATCGGCGGTCATCAGCTGCGCCAGCGCCACGACCGCCGCCTTGGAGGCGTCGGTGACGCGGTGGAACTTCGACTCCGCCGCGAAGAGCCCGCCGATGCTGAGGCCGTAGAGACCGCCGGCGAGCTCCCCGTCGAGGAAGACCTCGACGGAGTGCGCCCAGCCCAGCCGGTGCAGCCGGGCGTAGGCCCGGGCCACCTCCCGGGTGATCCAGGCGCCGCTGCGTCCGGGGTCGGCGCAGCCGGCGACGACCTCCTCGAAGGCGGTGTCGACGCGCACCTCGAAGCGGCGCGACGAGCGGCGCAACGACCGGGACACGTGGACCCGCTCGGGGACGAGGAGGCCACGGGGGTCCGGCGACCACCAGCCGACCGGCCCGGCGCCGCCGCCTCCCAGACCCATCGGGAAGAACCCGTGCCGGTAGGCCTCGAGGAGGGTCGCCGGGGAGAGGTCCCCACCCGCGGCGGCGAGGTCCTCCCCCGCCTCGACGGCGAGGTCGGCGAACCCGAAGAGGGCCGGACCCGGATCCCGGCGTCGGCGACCCTGCGGCCCCTCGGGCAGGGGTACCCCCCAGACGCAGTCGGCCCCCGCACCGGTGGGTGCGGGGGCCGACGGGTGCAGTGCGGGGTTCTGCGGATCAGCTGAAGGAGTCACCGCAGGCGCAGCTGCTCCCGGCGTTGGGGTTGTCGATCGTGAAGCCCTGCTTCTCGATCGTGTCCGCGAAGTCGATGGTGGCGCCCTCGAGGTAAGGGGTGCTCATCTTGTCCACGACGACCTCGACGCCGTCGAAGTCGCGCAGGGCGTCCCCGTCCAGCGTGCGCTCGTCGAAGTAGAGCTGGTAGATGAGGCCCGAGCAGCCACCGGGCTGGACGGCGATGCGCAGACGCAGGTCGTCGCGGCCCTCCTGCTCGAGCAGCGTGCGGACCTTCGTCGCGGCCACGTCGGTCAGCAGGACCCCGTGGCTCGCACCCGTCGACCCGGTGGTGGTCGTGTCGGTGGTCGTGGTCATGAGCATCGTCTCCAGATTCGCTCGCGGGGCCTTGCCGTGCAGTCCTCGTCAGGAACGGCGCGGTGACCGCGGATGTTCCCTGCCCCGAGGTTACGTCGCCGCGGAGAGACCGTCGAGCAGGAGCACCTCGCCGAGGCACGCGTGGGTGAAGTCCACCAGGTGCAGCGACTCGTCGGCCCCGTGGGCCCGGGAGTCGGGGTCCTCGACCCCGGTGACCAGGATCGCGGCGCCGGGGTAGACCGCGGCGAGGTCGGCGACGAACGGGATGGACCCGCCCATGCCCATCTCGACCGTCGGTGCGCCGTAGGCCTCGGCGAAGGCGGCCCGGGCCACGTCGTGCGCCGTGGAGGTGGTGTCGGCGGAGAACGCCTGCCCCTCCTCACCGTCGGCGACGGTGACCCGCGCCCCGAACGGGGCGTTGGCCAGGAGGTGGCGCCGCAGGGCCGTCATCGCCGCCGACGGGTCCTGCCCCGGGGCGATGCGCATGCTGATCTTGGCCCGGGCGGAGGGGACCAGGGTGTTGCTGGCCCGGTCCACCGGGGTGGCGTCCAGGCCGATGACGGCGATGGCGGGCTTGGTCCAGAGCCGTTGCGCGATCGTCCCCGTCCCCGCGAGGTGGACCTGCGCCAGCACGCCGGCGTCGGAGCGGAACATCTCCTCCGTGAGGTCGACGTCGGGGGCGGAGGTGGTGAGCAGCCCCTTCACCGCCACGTCGCCGTTCTCGTCGTGCAGCGTCGCGAGCAGACGGGCCAGGCTGGTGAGGGCGTCGAGCACCGGCCCACCGTTGACCCCGGAGTGCACGGCGTGGGTGAGCACGTCGACGGTGACGTCGCAGTCGACGAGACCGCGCAGGGTGGTGGTGATCGCCGGGATCCCGATCCGCCAGTTGCCGGAGTCCGCGACGACGATGACGTCCGCGGCCAGCGCCTCGCGGTGCTGGGCGAGGAAGGCGCCGAAGGTCGGCGAGCCGATCTCCTCCTCCCCCTCCAGGAAGACGGTCACGCCGACCCCGTCCTCGGGGCCCCACAGCGGCAGCAGCGTGCGCAGGGCGTGGACGTGGGCCATCACCCCGGCCTTGTCGTCGGCCGCGCCGCGGCCGTAGAGGCGTCCGTCCCGTTCCGTCGGCTCGAAGGCGGGCGAGGACCAGGCGGCCTCCTCCCCCGGCGGCTGCACGTCGTGGTGGGCGTAGAGCAGGACGGTCGGGGCACCGGCCGGGGCCGGGCGGTGCGCGATCACGGCGGGGTTGGACTCCAGGTCCCCCTCGGGCGTCGCGGCGTGCGCCGTCACGATCTCCACGCTCGGCATCCCGGCCGTGCGCAGCAGTTCCGCGGTGGCCTGCGCGCTGGCGCTGACGTGCGCGGCGTCGAAGGCGCGCGCCGAGACGCTGGGGATGCGCACGAGCGCCTCGAGGTCGGCGCGGGTGGCGGCGTCCTGGGCGCTCGAGGCGGCCCGCAGGGCGGCGGTGCGGTCGGGTCCGGGGGATGGCAGCGTGAGGTCCGTCACGACCGCGACGCTACACAGGCCCCACCGCCGCAGGAGGAGGTGGAGGTGGTGCGCGGTGACGTACCCTCGGTCTCGTGTTCGGACGCTCGAAGGAGAAGCCAGCCGCCTCGACCCAGGTCGTCGAGGGGTCGCTCGTCGAGCTGACCAAGGAGGGCGGCAAGGGCCGCCCCACGCCGAAGCGCAGCGAGGCCCGCGCCCGCAACGCCCGCCCCCTGGTCCCCACCGACCGCAAGGCAGCGCAGAAGCTGAGCCGCGAGGCCCAGCGCGAACAGCGCGCCAAGATGCAGACCGCGTTGCTCACGGGCGACGAGCGCTACCTGCCGGTGCGCGACCGCGGAGCCCAGAAGCGCTTCGTCCGCGACGTCGTCGACGCCCGTCGCAACGTCGGTGAGTACTTCCTCATCATCGCCGGTGCCTCGCTGATCCTCTCGATGATCGCCCAGCCGCTGGGTTCCGCGCAGCTCCTGCTCGGCACCACGCTGCTCATCTACCTGATGCTGGCCGTCGTGATCATCGACAGCATCCTGCTGGGCCGCAAGGTGTCCCGTGCGGTGAAGGCCCGGTTCCCCGAGCCCGAGCGCGGTCTCGTCTCCTACGGCGTCACCCGTGCGCTGCAGATCCGCCGGATGCGCCGACCGGTGCCGATGGTGGACCGCGGCGCCCTCCCCCGCTGACCGGAGCCGCACCGTGACCCACTCCCGCGCCGTCCGCTGGACGACCGCGGCGGCCCTGGCCGTCGCCATCCTCATCATCGTGACCGGCGGGATCGTCCGGGTCTCCGGCTCCGGGCTCGGCTGCCCGACCTGGCCGCGCTGCACCGCCGACTCCTTCACCTCCGCCGCCGCCTCGACGGGCATCCACGGCGCGATCGAGTTCGGCAACCGGCTCCTCACGACGGTCATCTGCATCGCCGTCGGGGCCGTGATCATCGCCTGCCTGCTGCAGCGGCCGCGTCACCGCGCGCTGCTCTGGTCCGGCTGGGGGCAGTTCCTCGGGGTCGTCCTCAACGCCGTCGTCGGGGGGATCACCGTCCTCACCGGGCTGAACCCCTACATCGTGGCCGCCCACTTCGTCGCCGCCATCGCCCTGCTGGTCTCCGCGACGGTCAGCTACGACATCGCCCACCGCGCGGTGATCCCCGCACCGGCCGAGACGACCCGCCGGCTGGCCCGTGGGCTGGTCGTGGTGACCGGTGTCGTCGTGGTGCTGGGCACGATCGTCACCGGGTCCGGGCCGCACCCCGGTGACAGCGCCGAGATCCACCGCATCCCGGCGAGCTGGACGGCCGTCACGGTCGTGCACGGGATCTCGGCCGTCCTCGCGCTGGTGCTCGCGGCCGTCGTGGTCGTCGTGGCGAAGCGTGCCGGGGACGACCTGGTCCACCGTCGCGCGACGATCCTGCTGGTCCTCTTCGTCCTCCAGGCCGGCCTCGGGATCTACCAGAGCCTCGACGGCCTCCCGGGGGTCGCGGTGGTCCTGCACCTCCTCGGTGCCGCGCTCACCGCGTCCGGTGCGACGCGCGTGCTGCTGGCCGCCCGCAGCTCCACGGTGGACCGACTCGCCCCCGAGGCCCTCGCCGTCTGAGCGCCCACAGGTTAGGTTCGCGACCATGGAGTTCCGACACCTCGGTCGCAGCGGACTGAAGATCTCAGAGATCACCTTTGGCAACTGGCTCACCCACGGCTCCCAGGTCGAGAACGACGCGGCGATCGCGTGCGTCCACGCCGCGCTCGACGCGGGCATCTCGACGTTCGACACGGCTGACGTCTACGCGAACACGGCCGCCGAGACGGTCCTGGGCATCGCGCTCAAGGGCCAGCGCCGGGAGAGCCTGGAGATCCTGACGAAGGTCTTCTTCCCGACCGGCCCCAAGGGCCACAACGATTCGGGCTTGTCCCGCAAGCACATCCACGAGTCCATCGACGGGTCGCTCAAGCGGCTCGGCACCGACCACGTCGACGTCTACCAGGCTCACCGCTGGGACGTCTCGACCCCGGTTGAGGAGACGATGCAGGCCTTCGCCGACGTCGTCCGCGCCGGCAAGGCGCTCTACATCGGCGTGAGCGAGTGGACCGCCGACCAGCTCCGCCAGGGCCACGCGCTGGCGAAGGACCTGGGTTTTCAGCTCATCTCCAACCAGCCGCAGTACTCCGCGCTCTACCGCGTGATCGAGGAGGAGGTCGTCCCGACCTCGCGCGAGCTGGGCATCTCCCAGGTCGTCTTCTCCCCCATCGCCCAGGGCGTGCTGACCGGCAAGTACACCCCTGGTGGTGCGCCGCCCGAGGGCAGCCGGGCCACCGACGAGAAGGGTGGCAAGCAGATGATCAGCCGCTGGATGCGCGACGACGTGCTGTCGCGGGTCCAGGAGCTGAAGTCGGTGGCAAGCGAGCTGCAGCTCTCGATGGCGCAGCTGGCCGTCGCGTGGGTGCTGCAGAACGACAACGTCGCGGCCGCGATCATCGGCGCCTCGCGTCCCGAGCAGGTGCACGAGAACGTCAAGGCCTCCGGCGTGACGATCCCGGCGGAGCTGCTCCAGAAGATCGACGCCGCCCTCGGCGAGGTCGTCGAGCGCGACCCTGCCCGCACCGCCGCGACCGCCCCCACGTCCCGCCCGTCCTGATCCCCGACCGTGATCTTGCTGGGTCTTCCAGCAAGATCACGGTTCGTCAGTCGACGGGGCGCAGCGAGAGCGGGCCGTAGACCTCGGCGCCGTCCGCCCACAGGTGGGCGTTCTCGACGCCGCGGGCGCGCAGCTCACGCCACGACTCACCGATCCACACCTCGGCGTCGGACTGCGTCGGGAACACCGTCTCGTCACCGTCGAGGGCACGACCCTCGACGTCCTCGTACTTCCAGGTCCACTGCGTCGGTCTCACCCTCGCGAACCTACTCGACCCGGTGCCGGGCCGCGCTGGCGTCGTGCGCGCCGTGCTGGTGCCCGGCGCGGCGGCGCAGGTCGACGATCGCCAGCACCAGCGCGAGCACGACGAGTCCCAGCGAGACGCGCAGCCCGTCGGAGAGCGCCTCGCCGAAGACCTCCTGCGAGCGCGGACCCGCGGCGACGGTGGAGAAGAAGATCGCGGTCGTGGCCGCGACCCCGACGGCCGAGCCCACGCGCTGTCCCGTCTGCAGGACCCCGCCCGCGACCCCGGCGACGCTGCGCGGCACCTCGGCCAACGTCAGCGTCTGGTTCGGGGAGATCACGAGCCCGCTGCCGGCCCCCGCGACCGCGAGGCACGCCGACAGGGCGAGCGCGCCGGCGGTGCCCTGGAGGGCGGCGGACACCACGTCGGCCCCGGCCAGCCCCACGGCCACGACGACCAGCCCGACGACGACGACCGGCCGACCGCGCCGGTTCACCTGGCGCCCCCCGACCTGGGCGAAGATCGCGGACATCACCGCGAAGGGCGTCTGCACCAGCCCGGCCTGCAGGGGCGAGAACCCCAGCCCGGTCTGCAGGTAGAGCGTGACGACGAGGAAGATCCCGGTGAACCCGGCGAAGTAGGCGATCCCGACGAGGGCTCCGCCGGTGAAGGACGCCGTGCGCACCAGCTCACCCGCCACGACCGGGTCGCGACCGCGCTTGCCCTCCCAGCGTTCCCAGCCGACGAACGCGGCGAGCAGCACCGCACCCGGCAGCAGGAACCACCAGCGGGCGGGTGAGTCCCCCTGGCCGGTGGTGAGGACGAAGGGCAGCATGCCGAACACCGTGGCCGCGGCCAGCAGCAGCAACCCCGGGACGTCGAGGTGGAGCTTGGAGCGGGCCCTCGACCGGTCGCGGCCGGGCAGCCACTTCCACGCCAGCGGCAGCAGCACGATCCCGATGGGGACGTTCACCAGGAAGACCCCCCGCCAGCCCTGATCCTCGCCGAACACCGCGAGGATCCCGCCGCCGAGCAGCGGCCCGATGGCGGTGGAGAGCCCGATCGTGGTTCCGAACAGCCCGAAGGCCTTGCCCCGTTCGGCGCCGGAGAACAGCTCCTGGATGAGGGCGAGGACCTGGGGGTTGACCAGCCCGGCCGTCACCCCCTGGGCGAGGCGGACGATCGAGAGCGCCGTCGCGGACTGGACGAGCCCGGCCCCCGCGCTGGTGAGGACGAAACCGGCGAGACCCACGACGAAGAGCAGCCGCCGGGAGTAGAGGTCGCCGACGCGCCCGGCGGGGACGAGGACCAGGCCGAAGGCGAGGGCGTAGCCGGCGACGATCCACTGGATCTGGCTGGACCCCGCCCCCAGGGACGTCTCGATCGAGGGCAGCGCGACGTTCACGATGGAGACGTCGAGGAGGGTCATGAACCCGACGGCGAGGCAGACCCCGAGGGCACGCCAGCGGTTCGGATCGGGCGCCGGGTCGGAGGAGGAGGGCCCGTCGGAGGAAGCGGAGGGGCGTCGGGCCAGGTCGGTCACGGGTCCGACCATCACCCGCGTCCGCGGGTGGCACAACTCAGAACCGCTTGTCGCCCTCACGACGGGTGCGGCTGGCAGCCAGTTCGCCCAGGACGCGTCGGGCCCAGCCCGGGCCCTCGTAGACAAACGCGGTGTAGGCCTGCACGAGCGAGGCGCCGGCGTCGAGGCGTTCCTGAACGTCCGCGGCCGTCTCGATCCCCCCCACGCTGATCAGCACGAGGCGTCCGTGGGTGCGCGCAGCGAGCCGGCGCAGCACCTCGACCGAACGCTCCTTCAGCGGGGCACCGGAGAGACCGCCCCCACCGGCGGCGACGACGAGCGTTGCGCCGGAACGCAGTCCCTCGCGCGAGATCGTGGTGTTCGTGGCGACGATCCCGTCGAGCTCCTCCTCCAGGGCGAGGTCGGCGACGGCGTCGACGTCGGTGTCGGAGAGGTCGGGGGCGATCTTCACCAGGAGCGGGACGTGGCGGTGGGCGGCGGCGTCGGCGGCCTCGCGCACGGAGCGCAGCACCGGCCGGAGCTTCTCGACGGCCTGGAGGTCACGCAGTCCCGGCGTGTTCGGGGAGGAGACGTTGACGACGAGGTAGTCGGCGTAGGGGGCGAGGAGCCGCGCCGAGACCGCGTAGTCGGAGGCGGCGTCGGCCTCGGCCACGACCTTGCTCTTGCCGATGTTCACCCCGATCACGACGGGGTGCACGGGCGGGACGGCCCGCACCTGGCGCAACCGCCGCGCCACGACCTCGGCGCCGGCGTTGTTGAAACCCATCCGGTTCACGACGGCCCGGTCGGCGACGAGCCGGTGCAGACGGGGTCTGGGGTTCCCCGGCTGCGGCAGGGCCGTCACGGTCCCGATCTCGACGCAGGAGAACCCGAAGTTGCCGAGCGCCGCGATCCCCGTGGCGTTCTTGTCGAACCCGGCGGCCAACCCCAGCGGGGTCGGGAAGTCGAGGCCGAAGACCGTCGTGCGCAACCGGGGATCCGGTTCGACGAAGACACGGCGCAGCACCTGCGAGGCAACGGGAACGCGGCTCGCGACCCGCATCCCGGCGAAGGCCCAGCGGTGGGCGTCCTCGGCGTCGATGCGCGTCAGCAGGTGTCGGTACACCGTCTTGTAGGCGCGTCCCGATCCAGCCACCACGTCCTGCACTCCCCCGGTCGTCACGCTGCGTTCGAGCACCACGGCCGCCGTCCCCGCGGCCGTGGTGCCTCACGATAGACGGTGGATCAGCTGATCGAGGACGTCCGGGTCTCGCGCAACAGCGACAGCGCGACGAGGCTGACGACGGCCGTGCCGGCCAGGTAGAACCCGACCCAACCGACGCCGTGGGCCGCGGCCAGCTTCACCGCGGTGTACGGCGCGAGGGAGGCGCCGAGGATGCTGCCGCAGTTGAAGGCCAGCGAGGCCCCGGTGTAGCGGACGTTGGTCGGGAAGAGCTCGGGCAGGTACGCCCCGATCGGACCGAACACCAGGCCCATGAAGAACAACCCGGCGCACAGCCACACCATGACCAGCGCGGTGCTGCCGGAACCCAGCAGCGGACCGGTCAGCAGCCCCACGACCGCGCCGCCGACCATCGCGGTGGCCAGGACCGGACGACGACCGATCCGGTCGGAGAGGATCCCGGAGAGCGGGGTGGCGGCGGCCATGAAGAGCACGGCGACGCACAGCATCAGCAGGAAGTCGTGACGGGAGTAGGCCAGCGCCTTGGTCCCGTAGCTGAGCGACCAGGTCGTGGTGAGGTAGAAGAGGGTGTACGTCAGCATTACCGAGAAGGCGCCGAGGACGACGATGCGCCAGCTGCTGCGGAAGGTCTCCGCGACCGGGACGCGCACCCGGCGGTTCTCCGACAGCGCCTTGGCGAAGATCGGCGTCTCGGCCAGGCTGAGCCGGATCCAGAGCCCCAGGACCACCAGCACGGCGCTGAGCAGGAACGGCACCCGCCAGCCCCACGCGGTGAACGTCGCGTCGCTCATGGTCGAGGAGAGGACGATGAACAGCGTGTTCGCGATGATGAAGCCGAGCGGCGCACCGAGCTGGGGGAACATGCCGTAGAGGGCCCGGCGGTTCGCCGGGGCGTTCTCCGTCGCGAGCAGCGCCGCGCCGCCCCACTCACCCCCCAGCCCGAAACCCTGCCCGAAGCGCAGGATGCAGAGCAGGACGGGAGCGAGGGTCCCGGCGCTCGCGTGCGTCGGCAGGACGCCGATGAGCACCGTCGAGACGCCCATGACGAGCAACGCGGCGACGAGCGTCGTCTTGCGGCCGATCCGGTCGCCGAAGTGCCCGAACACGACCGAGCCGATGGGGCGCGCGACGAAGGCGATCGCGAAGGACGCCAGCGACGCCAGCGCGGCGGCGGTGTCGTTGTCGGAGGGGAAGAAGAGCTGCGGGAAGACGAGGACGGCGGCCGTCGCGTAGACGTAGAAGTCGTAGAACTCGATCGTGGTGCCGATGAGGCTGGCGGCTGCGACCTTCCCCGTGGGGTTGGTCGGCGGCGCTGCCCGGGTGGTGCTGAGGTCGGCGGGACCCATGAGTGGAAACCTTCGGACGACGGGTGGGTGCGGGAGCCGTTCCCAGGGTTCGTCCTGGCGGGCGCGTGACACCCGGAGTCGCCCAACCGGGGTCGCCGTCGTCGTTCCGGGTGTGACGCAGATCCTACGCCCCAGCTGTGAGGCATCCAACAAGCGAGACGACCGTCTCACTCCGTGAGATAGACGACTTCCTGGTGTTCGATGCTGCCGTGCACCGCGTCCACGGTGGTGCAGGTCTCGACCGCGTCCCACGGGTCGACGGGGACGGGACCCCGCCCGCGCACCGCGGCCGCGAACCCGGCGTAGAAGTCGGGCCAGCGGCCGGCCTCGCTGGGCACCCGGCGCACCGCGCCGCCACCGAGGGCGAGCCACCCCCAGCGACTCGCGGGCTCCGCGCCCCACGCCGCGCCTTCGGAGGAGGGTGTCCGGCCCGAGAGGAGGACCTCCTCCTGGACGTCCATCGGGGACTCGACGACGAAGCTGCCCCGGGTGCCCGTCACGCGGTAGCGCGGTCCCGGCAGGGCCTGCTTCCACGACCCGGACAGTTCGCTGCGCACCCCACCGACGTGCTCGATCTGGATCCGGAAGTCGTCCTCGCGCCCCTTCCCGCCCCGGGCCTGCGCGTTCACGCTGCGCGCCGGCCCGAAGAGGTGCAGCGCCTGGTCGACCAGGTGCGCTCCGAAGTCGCGGACCAGGCCGCCCCCGGCCGCCGGCGGGTCGCCCGCGGACCACCGCTCGAAGGAGGACTCGAAGCGCACCACGTCCCCGAGTTCCCCCTCGGTCAGCACCCGCTGCAGGGTCAGGAAGTCGGAGTCCCAACGGCGGTTCTGGAACGGCGCCAGCAGCACCCCGGCGGCCTCCGCGCGCTGCACCGTCTCGATCGCGCTCCGGGCGTCGAGGGCGAAGGGCTTGTCGCAGACCACGGGCAGACCCAGGTCGATCGCCTGGTTCGTCAGGTCCGTGTGCGTCGCCGCCGGGGTGGAGATCGCGACCGCGTCCACACCCAGGTCCTTCGCCTCGGCGAGCGAGCCGACGACCTCGACCCCGTGCTCGGCCCTCGCCCGCGCCGCCCGTTCGGCGTCGGAGGTCACGACGACCCCCAGCCGGGCCCCGGGGGCGCCCGCGATGATCGGGGCGTGGAAGAAGCGCCCACCCCCGCCGTACCCGAGCAGGGCGAAGGTCACGGGTTCAGGGCGGGTGTCGGCGTCGCTCACGCGGGCCACCGTAGCCACCCGTCCTCCGCGAGGACCGGGGAGACCGGCAACCTCCCGCTCAGACCCGGCACAACCGGGACCGGACGAGGAAGCGCACCCCGTCCGGCGCCTCGAGCGAGAACCCGGCCCCGCGCCCGGGGACGAGGTCGATGGTCAGTTCGGTGTGGGCCCAGCGCAGGTACTGCTCCTTCGACATCCACACCCCGACGGTGAACGCCTCGGAACCGTCCTCGGCCGGGATCTCGAGGTTCCCGAGGAACTCGTCCGCGTCGGAGAGGATGAAGTCGCCGTCGGGGAAGCACATCGGGGAACTACCGTCGCAGCAGCCCCCCGACTGGTGGAACATCAGCTCCCCGTGCCGGGCGCGGAGGCGGCGCAACTGCGCCGCCGCCTCCGCGGTCAGTCCTACCGGCACGTCGCCTCCCGGTCACCCGCGGGACGGGAGACGCCGGGCGGTGCGATCGTCGGGGTCATCGTCGAACTCCTTCTCGTCGGGAGAGGCGAACGCGCGCGGTGGCTCAGAAGAAGCCGAGCTTGCTCGTGGAGTAGCTGACGAGGAGGTTCTTCGTCTGCTGGTAGTGGTCCAGCATCATCTTGTGGTTCTCCCGCCCGATGCCCGAGCTCTTGTACCCGCCGAACGCGGCGTGCGCGGGGTAGGCGTGGTAGTTGTTCGTCCACACCCGCCCGGCCTGGATCCCCCGGCCCATGCGGTAGGCGAGGTGGATGTCGCGGGACCACACTCCGGCCCCGAGACCGTAGAGGGTGTCGTTGGCGATCTTCAGCGCGTCGTCCGGGCCCTCGAAGCGGGTGACCGAGACCACGGGCCCGAAGATCTCCTCCTGGAAGATGCGCATCGAGTTGTCGCCCTCGAAGATCGTCGGGTTCACGTAGTACCCGCCGGCGAGGTCGCCCCCGAGGTCGGCCCGGTCGCCGCCGATGAGGAGCTTGGCGCCCTCCTGCTTGCCGATGTCGATGTAGGAGAGGATCTTCTCGAGCTGGTCGTTGCTGGCCTGGGCGCCGATCATCGTCTCGGTGTCCAGCGGGTTCCCCTGCTTGATGGCGCGGGTGCGTTCCACGGCGTCGGCCAGGAACGACTCGTAGATCCCGTTCTGGATCAGGGCGCGCGACGGACAGGTGCAGACCTCGCCCTGGTTGAGGGCGAACATCGTGAAACCCTCGAGGGACTTGTCGTAGAAGTCGTCGTGCGCGCTCGCCACGTCGTCGAAGAAGATGTTCGGGCTCTTGCCGCCCAGTTCCAGCGTGACCGGGATGAGGTTCTGGCTCGCGTACTGCATGATCAGGCGGCCGGTCGTCGTCTCACCGGTGAAGGCGATCTTGCGGATGCGCGGGTTGCTGGCCAGGGGTTTCCCGGCCTCGGCCCCGAACCCGTTGACGACGTTCACCACGCCCGGTGGCAGCAGGTCGCCGATGAGGTCCATCAGGAACATGATCGAGGCCGGGGTCTGTTCCGCCGGCTTCAGGACGACGCAGTTGCCCGCCGCGAGCGCCGGGGCCAGCTTCCAGATCGCCATCAGCAGCGGGAAGTTCCAGGGGATGATCTGCCCGACCACGCCCAGGGGTTCGTGGAAGTGGTAGGCGACGGTGTCCTCGTCGATCTGCGAGATCCCGCCCTCCTGGGCGCGGACGACGCCCGCGAAGTAGCGCAGGTGGTCCACGACGAGCGGGATGTCGGCGGCGAGGCACTCGCGGACGGGTTTGCCGTTGTCCCAGGTCTCGGCGACGGCGATCTTCTCGAGGTTGGCCTCGATGCGGTCGGCGATCCGGTTCAGGACGAGGGCACGTTCGGCGACCGAGGTGCGGCCCCAGGCGGGAGCCGCGGCGTGGGCGGCGTCGAGGGCCCGTTCGATGTCGGCCGCGGTGCCGCGGGCCACCTCGGTGAAGGTCTGCCCGTTCACGGGGCTGGGGTTCTCGAAGTAGCCGCCCTCGGCGGGCGCCACGCGTTCGCCGCCGATCCAGTGGTCGTAGCGGTCGGCGTACTCGACCACGCTGCCGGTGCGTCCGGGGGCTTCGTAGACCGTCATGGAGACCTCCGTGGTGAAGGAGAACAGCGACTGCTCCGTCGCTGCCCACCACAGTGCGCCGTGCTGCGTTGCAACCCCGTTGCAGGCGGCGCTCACCCGCGGAGGCGGACCTCCCGGGCCAGCGCCTCGGCCCGCCCGGGATCCCCGGGGGCCAGGCGTCGGACGAGGTCGTGGGCCACGACGGGGTCGTCACGACCGATGCCGGTCCGGGAGAACTCCAGCAGGGCCTGGTCGTCCTCCCCCTCGAGGACGGCGGCGCGCAGCCCGGCGCGCAGTTCCTCGCGCAGTTCCCGGATCCCGGGGGCGTCGGAGGCGGGCAGCAGGTCACCGGTCCAGCCCCGGACCGCGTCCCGCACCCGGCCGGCCCGCAGCGCGTCCCGGACCTCGAGGGCGTCGCAGCCGAGCGCTCCGACCAGCCGGTAGGGCGCGGGCGACAGCGCGACGAGACCCCGGGTGCGTTCCCCGAGCACCGACCGCAGCCGGTGCACCTCGGCGCGCACCGACACGGGGGCGAGGTGGCGTTCGTCGAGCTCGGCGGCCAGCCGGGCCGCGGACTGCCCACCCTCCGGGCCGGTGAGCAGCGTGAGCAGGACCTCGCTGTGGCGCAACGACAACGGGCGGACGTCGGCGGCGACCCCGAGGTGCGCGGCGGACCCCAGCACCGACAACCGGGGAGCGGGGGGCGGCAGCGCGACGGGCGTCCCCCCGAGGCCACGGCGCAGCGCGGCGACCCGCAGCTCCCCCTCGAGCGCCCCGACGGCGGCGCGCACGAACTGCAGGGCCCGTTCCCGGCCGAGGTCGTCCCCGCCGGTGAGGTCGAGGACGCCGAGCACCTCCCCGGAGGAGGGGTCGCGCACCGGGGCGGCGGAGCAGCTCCAGCGGGAGACGGCCGTCGCGTAGTGCTCCTCGGCCCGGACCCGGACGGGACGGCCGAGGGCGAGGGCCGTCCCCGGGGCGTTGAGGCCGGCGACGTCCTCGCTCCAGCGCGCCCCGGCGGTGAAGGCCATCCGTTCGGCCGCCCGGCGCAGTCCCGGGTCGCCCTCGACCCACAGCAACGTCCCGTCGACGTCGCTGACGGCCATCAGGACGGGCACCCCGAGGGGTTCCTCGAGCAGCAACCGACGGGCGGTGGGCAGGACACCGGCGAGGGGGTGGGCGTCGCGACGCTCGAGCAGGTCGGTCCCCTCGAGCAGGACCGGGGGCAGGACGCGGTCGGGGTCGAGGCCGGTGCTGCGCGCCCGCCACCAGGAGGAGGACACGAGGTCGCGGGCACCGGGCAACGGCGTCCCCGCGGGCCCGCTCTCGCAGGACGCCAGCCAGTCCTCGCGCGATCGGGACAACCGTGCCGACACCCGCTCGTCCCTCCCCCTCGGGCCCTCCGTCGGACCCGGGTGGGAGAACGGTAGGCCGGTCGGCGACGAGCGACAAGGGACGGCTCGCCCGCCGGGGCGCCCGGAGGTGCGACCATGCGGGGCACGCCGCCGTGCGCGGTTCGCGTGGCACGCTGCGAGACCCGTCCCACCCGTCCCCCCGAGGAGCACCGATGACCGACGGCCCGCGGCCGTTGAACCTGCGTGAGATCGCCGAGGGTCTGCGCTCGCCGCACACCCCGCTCGCGCGCCCCCGGCTGGTGGCGCCGCTGCGTCCGGCCTCGCGCGCCGACGGGCTGGCGTCCTGGCTCGCCGGGACGCAGGACCGTGACGTGCCGGCTCCGCTGGAGCGGGTGCGCCTGGTCGTGTTCGCGGGTGACCACGGTGTCGCCGCCCGGGGGATCTCCCGGCTGGAGCCGGGGTGGACGGCGCAGGCCGTGCGCGAACTCGTCGCCGGTCGGGGGGCCTTCGCCGCCCTCGCCGCGGCGGTCGGGGTCCCCGTGGCCGTGCACGCCCTGGGCGTGGACTGGGGCGAGCAGGGCCCCGACGGCGTGCCCGCCGCCGTGCTCGAGCACGCGCTCCGGCCCGCCGGGGACATCGCCGTCGGGGACGCGCTGAGCGCCGAGGAGGTCGAGGTCGCGGTCCGCGCCGGGGCGGCGATCGCCGACGCCGAGGTCGACGCCGGGGTGGACCTGCTGCTGCTCGGGGACCTGGGCGCCGGGGCGACGACCGTCGCCGCGACGCTGGTGGCCGCCTGCCTGCGCAAGGGCGCGGTCGACGTCGTCGGACGCGGCAGCGGCGTCGACGACGACGCCTGGATGCGCAAGACGGCCGCCGTGCGCGACGCCGTCCGCCGCTCGCGCAAGCTCGCGACCCGGCCCACCGCCGTCCTGCAGGCCGTCGCGAGCGCCGACCTGGCCGCGGCGGTCGGGTTCCTGCTGCGGGCCGCGGCCCGCCGGACCCCGGTGCTGCTGGACGGGGTGGTCGGGGTCGCCGCCGCACTGCTCGCCTCGCGCGGGGTGCCGGGGGCGGAGAAGTGGTGGCAGGTCGGCGCGGCGAGCGCGGAACCGGCGCAGGCCCTCGCCGCGGACCGGCTGAAGATGGTGCCGGTGCTGGACCTCGGCGCCGGTCGCGGGGGCGGGTCGGGCGCGCTCAGCGCCCTCGGCGTGCTGCGGGCTGCGCAGGCCCTGGCTGCGGCGGACGAGGCGGCGCTCCCCCCGCTGCCCGACCCGGAACCGGAGCCCGAGCCCGAGCCCGAGCCGGAGCCCGAGCCGGAACCCGGGCCGGAACCCGGGGCCCCGGTTCAGGAGGCCGGAGCCGTCGCGGTGGAACCCGCCGCGGAAGGACCCACCGACCCGAACGACCGCCCGAACGTGTAGCCCCGCGCCGTCGCGGCGAGTTCCACCAACCCCGCGCGCCGGTAGAACGCGACGGCGCCGGGGTTGGCGCCCGACACGCCGAGGTGGACCCCCGGCGACCCGTCGGCCGCCAGCTGGGCGCAGACCCGCTGCACCAGCGCCCGCCCGATCCCCTTGCCCTGCAGCCGGGGCAGCAGGTCGACGTGCAGGTGCGAGGGGTGGGTGGCCCAGACGGGTTCCGGGGTGACACCGCCGTGGACGGTCCGCAGCGGCCCGGTGTCGAAGCCCTGCACGTCCTCCGGGCGGGGGTAGCGCGCCCGCAGCGGCGGCCACCACTCCGCCTCGCGCCAGCGTTCGAACGCGGCGGTGTCCCGGCAGCCGAGGAGGTACCCGGCGACGCCGTCGGCGTCCTCGACGACGGTTCCGAACCGGGCCTCGTGGTGGGCGTACGGCGTCGCGTAGACGTCGGCGAGCAGTTCGGGGAAGGCCGTGCGCGCGGTCGCGTCGCGACCCGCGTCACCGGTGCGCAGGCAGATCTCCTGCAGCGCGGGGACGTCGGCCACGCCGACCTGACGCCACCACAGACCGGGGCGGAGCTCGTGCGGGCCGGCGCTGACGTCGGGGTCTGGGTGCGGCGCAGGTGGCTGGATCACGCCCCCACGTTAGGGTGCCGTGGTGTCGCGTCTCCTGCTCAGCAGCAAGTCCGTCAAGAGCGTCTCGGTCGACGCGCTGGTCCTGGGACTGGCTCCCGCGACCGGCAAGCGTCCCGGCGCCCCCGAGGTCCTGGGGGGTGACGACCTCCCCCGCGCGACGCGTTCCGCGCTGGCCGAGGCCGCGCTGGCCCTGGGTGCGAACGGCAAACCGGGCACCGTGCACCTCGTCCCCGGGACGACCGGGCTCGCCACGCCCCTGGTCGCACTCGTGGGCGTCGGCACCGCCCCCGACCACGAGACCCTGCGCCGCGCCGCGGGTCAGGCCGTGCGCGCCCTCACCGGCAAGGGCCGGGTCGCGTTCGCGCTGCCCACCCCCGACGCCGCCACGCTGGCCGCCGTCGCCGAGGGCGCCGGGCTCGGTGCCTACGCCTTCACCCGCTACAAGGCCGCCGAGCGTGAACCGGTCGCCGAGGTCACGCTGCTGGTCGACAAGCCCCGGGACAAGACCTTCCGCGCCGCGGTCGAGCGGGCCGAGGTCCTCGCCCGGGCCGTCGCGACGGCTCGCGACCTCATCAACACGGCACCGGGCGACCTCGCACCGGCCGACCTCGCCGCGGCGGCGCTGCAGGCCGCGGCGGGGACCTCGCTCACCGTTCGCGTGCTGGACGAGCAGGCCCTGGCCGACGGCGGCTTCGGCGGCATCCTCGGTGTGGGCCAGGGGTCTTCGCGTCCCCCGCGCCTGGTCGTCGTGGAGCACGCACCGGCCAAGGCCAAGGGCCACCTCGCGTTCGTCGGCAAGGGCATCACCTTCGACTCCGGCGGTCTCTCACTGAAGCCCGCGGGCGGCATGGAGACGATGAAGAGCGACATGTCGGGTGCCGCGGCCGTGCTGGCCGCGGTCCGGGCGGTCGCCGACCTGAAGCTCCCCGTCAAGGTCACCGGTTGGCTGGCCATCGCGGAGAACATGCCCTCCGGCACCGCGATCCGCCCCTCCGACGTGCTGACGATGCACGGCGGGACGACGGTCGAGGTCCTGAACACCGACGCCGAGGGACGGCTCGTCCTCGGTGACGCGCTCGACGCCGCCTCGGCCGAACGTCCTGACGCCATCGTCGACGTGGCCACCCTGACCGGCGCCCAGGTCGTGGCCCTGGGGAACCGGGTCTCGGGGATCATGGGCAACGACGAGGAGTTCCGCAGCGCGGTCCTCGCCGCGGCCGAACGGGCCGGGGAGTCGTTCTGGCCCATGCCGTTGCCCGAGGAGCTGCGGGCGACGCTGGACTCCCCCGTGGCCGACCTGGCCAACATCGGCGACCGGGCGGGCGGGATGCTCGTGGCGGCGGTCTTCCTGCGCGAGTTCGTCGGCGACTCCGCCGCGGGGACCGCGATCCCCTGGGCGCACCTGGACATCGCCGGTCCGGCCTTCGCCACGGGTGAGCCGTGGGGGTACACCCACCGCGGCGGGACGGGTGTCGCGGTGCGGACCCTGGTCGCGCTGGCCGAGGACCACGCCGGGCGCTGAGCCCGGCCGGGGCCCGGGACGCACCTGCGGGGCCGTTCCCCGGAAAGGGCCGCGGCCCCGATGAGGCATTCCGGTGCTTCTCGGTCCGATTCCCGTGGTGAAACGTTCTGGGAACGGGAACCTCTGCATCAGAGGCTGTTCACCGACGGTTTCCATGATCGAAGAAGCCCCGGCCTGCTGATCGAGTGATCGTTTCCGAGACAACTCGTGCACTCTCTGCAACTAGCTATATGCTCTCGGTGACGACCTAGTTCGGGGGCGTCACCACGCCGACCGGTTCGGTACATCGCACAGCTCCCCGGTGTGCACCGGGGCTCTCGTCACGGAGGCACCATGTCCAGCACCGCCATCCCGTCCCGCTCCTCCCGCCGCCTCGCGCGTCTCGCCGCCGGTCTCGCGGCCACCGCCGTCCTGGCCGGTGGCGGTCTGGCCTCGGCGGCCGTCGCGTCGGCTGCCCCGTCCGCGACCCTCACGACCGCCAAGGTGGCCCCCGGGTTGAAGGCGACCTCGACGGTCGAGCGCAAGGAATCGGCGACGCAGCGCAAGGAGTCCACGGTCGACCGCAAGGAGTCCGCGACCCAGCGCAAGGAATCCACGGTCGCCCGCAAGGAATCCAGCACGCAGCGCAAGGAGTCCACGGTCGCCCGCAAGGAATCCGCGACCCTGCGCAAGGAGTCCGCGGTGGACCGCAAGGAATCGGTCACCTCCGAGAAGGAGCGCTGAACCGCTCCTCCAGACCTGCCGGTCCAGACGAACCGAACCCCCCGCACACAGCGCCTGCTCCCCCGGGACCGGGCGCTGTCGTGCGTCCAGCCCTGCCCCCCAGCGTCACCGCTCGCTCACACACCCCCTCGCGCTGCGTGCGGGACGTGGTGAGAGGATCGCGACGGAGCAGTCGCCAGCACAGCCGACCTCAGGAGCATTTCGTGGCAGGTGCCGCCGAGCAGCAGTACGACGTCGTCATCCTCGGGGGAGGTAGTGGGGGCTATGCCGCCGCACTGCGTTCCGCCGAGCTGGGCCTGAAGGTGGCCCTGGTGGAGAAGGACCTCCTGGGAGGAACCTGTCTGCACCGCGGGTGCATCCCGACCAAGGCCCTCCTGCACGCCGCCGAGGTCGCCGACACGACCAGGGAGTCGGAGACCTTCGGGGTCCGCGCCTCCTTCGAGTCCATCGACATGGCGGGCGTCAACAAGTACAAGGACGGCGTCATCGCGCGCCTCTACAAGGGTCTGCAGGGGCTCGTGAAGTCCCGCAAGATCGACCTGATCTCCGGGACCGGCAAGCTCGTCGCGAAGGACACCGTCGAGGTCGACGGTCAGCGCTACACGGGCCGGTCCGTCGTCCTGGCCTCGGGTTCCTACTCCCGCAGCCTGCCCGGCCTCGAAATCGGTGGCCGGATCATGACCAGCGAGACGGCCCTCGGCCTGGACTCGGTGCCCGAGAAGGTCATCGTCCTCGGCGGCGGGGTCATCGGCGTCGAGTTCGCGAGCGTGTGGCGTTCCTTCGGTGCCGACGTGACGATCGTCGAGGCCCTCCCGCACCTGGTCCCCCTCGAGGACGAGGCGGCCAGCAAGGCCCTCGAGCGCGCGTTCCGCAAGCGCGGCATCACGTTCTCCCTCGGCGTCCGCTTCAAGGGGGTCGAGCAGACCGACTCCGGTGTCGTCGTCACCCTCGAGGACGGCAAGACCTTCGACGCCGACCTCATGCTCGTCGCCGTCGGTCGTGGTCCGAACACCGCCGGCCTCGGCTACGAGGAACAGGGCATCACGATGGACCGCGGGTTCGTCCTCACCGACGAGCGCCTCGCGACCAACGTCGCCGGCGTCTACGCCGTCGGCGACATCGTCCCCGGCCTGCAGCTGGCCCACCGCGGGTTCGCCCAGGGCATCTTCGTCGCCGAGGAGATCGCCGGCCTCGACCCGAAACCGGTCGACGAGCTCGGCATCCCGAAGGTGACCTACTGCGAGCCCGAGGTCGCCTCCGTCGGCCTCACCGAGGCCAAGGCCCGGGAGAAGTTCGGTGACGTCGACGTCCTCGAGTACAACCTCGGGGGCAACGGCAAGAGCCAGATCCTCGGCACCACCGGTTTCGTCAAGCTGGTCCGGCAGAAGGACGGCCCCGTCGTGGGCGTCCACATGGTCGGCTCCCGCATGAGCGAGCAGGTCGGCGAGGCGCAGCTCATCGTGAACTGGGAGGCCTACCCCGAGGACGTCGCCGCCCTCGTGCACACCCACCCCACCCAGAACGAGGCCGTCGGAGAGGCGTTCCTGGCGCTGGCCGGGAAACCGCTGCACTCCCACTCCTGACCCGAAACTGAAACCCGCGGCGTCCTCCGGGCGCCGGAGAACGTCCGTGAGGAGAACCGAAGACATGTCGAACTCGGTGCAGATGCCCGCTCTCGGTGAGAGCGTGACCGAGGGCACCGTCACGCGGTGGCTGAAGTCGGTCGGTGACACCGTCGAGGTGGACGAACCGCTGCTGGAGGTGTCCACCGACAAGGTCGACACCGAGATCCCCTCGCCGATCGCTGGTGTCCTGCTGGAGATCCTCGTGCCCGAGGACGAGACGGCCGACGTCGGCGCCGACCTGGCCCGCATCGGTGAGGCGAGCGAGCAGGGCGGTGGGGAGTCCGCGCCGGCGCCGCAGGAGGAGTCGAGCACGGAACCCGCGCCGGAGCCCGAACCCGCGCCGGAGCCCGAACCCGCGGCCCCGTCCGCCCCGGCCCCGGCTGCTGCGCCCTCCGCCGGCTCCGGTGGTGGCGAGCCCGTCAAGATGCCCGCGCTCGGTGAGTCCGTCACCGAGGGCACCGTCACCCGCTGGCTCAAGGCCGTCGGGGACAGCGTCGAGGTCGACGAACCGCTCCTCGAGGTCTCGACCGACAAGGTCGACACCGAGATTCCCTCCCCGATCGCCGGCACCCTGCTGGAGATCCTCGTCGGCGAGGACGAGACGGCCGACGTCGGCGCCGACCTCGCCCGCATCGGCGACGCCTCCGCGCAGTCCCCGGCCCCGCAGGAGGAGACCCCCGCGCCGCAGGAGTCGCCGCGGGAGGAGTCCCTGGCCGACGAGGTCGCGGAGCGCGAGACCGCGCAGTCGCAGGCCGAGCAGGCCACCCAGCCCTCGACGCCGGCCGCGAAGGAACCCGAGGCCGCTCCGGCCCGGGAATCCGCTCCGGCACCCACCCCCGCTCCCGCCCCGGAGAAGCCGGCGGCTCCGGCCGCGGCCGAGGCCACCGGTGGCAGCACCTACGTGACTCCGTTGGTGCGCAAGATGGCCAAGGACCTCGGGGTGGACCTCTCCTCCCTCACCGGCACCGGTGTCGGTGGCCGCGTGCGCAAGCAGGACGTGCAGGAGGCCGCGGACAAGGCGGCGGCCGCCGCGAAGGCCGCTGCGGCCCCGGCCCCGGCCCCTGCGGCCGAGAAGCCCGCAGCCAAGCCCGCCGCGACGGTGGAGTTGTCCGCCAAGCGCGGCACCACCGAGAAGATGTCGCGCCTGCGCAAGGTCATCGCCCAGCGCATGAAGGACTCGCTGCAGAACTCCGCGCAGCTGACGACGGTCATCGAGGTCGACGTCACCCGGGTCGCCCGGCTGCGGGCGCGGGCGAAGGACAACTTCGCCGCGACCGAGGGCGCGAAGCTGACGTTCCTGCCGTTCTTTGTGAAGGCCGCGGTCGAGGGGCTCAAGCAGCACCCCTCGCTCAACGCCAGCATCGACGGCGAGAACATCGTCTACCACGGCACCGAGAACGTCTCGATGGCCGTGGACACCCCCAAGGGCCTGATCACCCCGGTGATCAAGGACGCCGGGGACCTCAACCTCGGTGGCCTGGCCCGCAAGATCGCCGACCTCGCGGCCCGCACCCGGTCGAACAAGATCACCCCGGACGACCTGTCCGGCGGCACGTTCACCATCACCAACACGGGCAGCATCGGGGCGCTCTTCGACACCCCGATCCTCAACGCCCCGCAGGTCGCGATCCTCGGAACGGGCGCGATCGTCAAGCGTCCGGTCGTCCTCACCGACGCCGAGGGGCAGGAGACCATCGCGATCCGCTCGATGATGTACCTGGCGCTGTCCTACGACCACCAGGTCGTGGACGGTGCGGACGCGGCCCGCTACCTGCAGACCGTGAAGAAGCGCATCGAGGCCGGCGAGTTCGAGGGCGACCTCGGTCTCTGACCCGACCTGTTCCGACAACCCCGTTCCCGCCCGGCGGGAACGGGGTTGTTCCTTTCCCGAGAACCTGGAGTTCCACCGTGCGCATCCTCGTCAGCGGAGCCAGCGGGCTCATCGGCCGTCACCTCGTCGCGAAGTTGCGCAACGGCGGTCACGAGGTCGTGGTGCTGGTCCGTCGCCCCGAACGCGAACCGTCCGAGCTGCGCTGGGACCCGGCCACCGGGGACCTCGACCCGGCCCGCCTCGGCCGGATCGACGCCGCGGTGAACCTGTCCGGGGCCGGGGTCGGCGACAAGCGGTGGACCCCGAAGTACAAGGAACTCATCCTCCGTTCCCGCACCGAGACGACGTCCACCCTGGTGCGCGCGCTCGTGGCCCTGGACGAACGCCCCGAGGTCCTGGTGAACGCGTCGGCGATCGGGGCCTACGGCGACGGCGGCGACACCGTGCTCACCGAGGCCGCCCCCCGCGGTGGGGACTTCCTCGCCGAGGTCGTGCGGGAGTGGGAAGAGGCGACCGAACCCGCTGCCGCAGCGGGGATCCGGGTCAGCCTGGCCCGCACCAGCCTGCTCGCCAACCCCGTCGGCGGCGCCTTCGGACAGTTGCTGACGCTGTTCCGCCTCGGTCTGGGCGGACCGCTGGGCGACGGCCGCCAGTGGTGGAGCCTCATCTCCATGCCGGACGAACTCGCGGCGCTGGAGTTCCTGCTCACCCACCCCGTTCCCGGGCCGGTGAACCTCGCGACCCCGGAACCCGCGACGAACACCGCCGTCGTGAGCGCCCTGGGGGCGGCCCTGCACCGTCCCGCCCTGCTGCCCGTCCCGTCGTTCGCGCTGCGGATGGTGCTGGGCGAGTTCGCCGAGCAGATCACCGCGAGCCAGCGGGTGGTCCCGACCGCTCTGCTGGAGGCGGGGTTCACCTTCCGCCATCCCGACGTCGCCTCGGTCACCGGCTGGCTGGCGAACGCCTGAGCGTCACCCGACCGCGCTGATCCGCCACTCCCCCTCGACCCGGTCCAGGGTCAACCGGGACGTGCGCGGTGCGCTCTGCGGGACGCTGGTCCGGGCCCCGTCCGCGGCGACGGTCTCGTGCGCCGACGTGACGACGTCGGCGCTCAGGGTCCACTGCTCCTCCGTCCTGCTCTCGACCCGCACGTCGCTCACCGCGAACCCGAGCCCCGTGAGGGTGGTCCCCGCACGGGCGAGGTCGTCGAGCACCGCCCGGTCCGTCGCGGCAGCCGACGACCCGGGGACGTCCACCCGGTCGAGCGCACCGGCCTCCCCCGAGGAGAGCGCGCTCGCCCGGCGGTCGGCGAGTTCGGTTACGACGGCGACGGGATCGACCCCCCGGAGGACGTCGGCGCCGGCGATCACCGCGGGGGTCTCACCCACCGGCGCTGCCGGGGTCTTCCCCGCGACCGGCGCCGCGACGTCGGGCGCCGCGGCGGACGCGACCGGGGAGGCGGGCGCCGACGACCCGGAACCGTCGCCGCGCAGCGAGAGGGCGAACGCCCCAGCGCCCACGACGAGCACGACGCCTCCGGCCACGAGGGGGAGCCGCACGCCGCGGGTCCCGCCGCCCGCCCGACGCCGGGGCGGCCTCGCAGGAACCGCCCGGCGCCGAACGGTGGGCGTCGCGGGGCTCGGGCGCGCGCTGACCGGCGGCGGGGCCGTCTCGGACAGCTGCCGGGTGGCTCCCGGCGGTGGCGGGACCACGGGTGCCGGGGTGCCCGGAACCCGCCGGGGCGCGGCGGGTGCAGCGCTCGGCGTCAGACCCCGGACCGCCCGCGGACGGGACGCCGCGGACACCGCCGCGGCCAGCTCACCGGGTGTCGGACGACGGGACTGGCTGCGGTGCAGCCCTTCCTGCAACGCGGCGAGCACGACGGCGGAGGATCCGGGCGGCAGGTCCGCGGCCGCCCGCCGGACGGCCGACCGCGCGCCGAGCGCCCCGGCGCGGGCCGGCACCTCACCCGTCAGCGCCCACCACCCCAGCGCGGCGAGCCCGTAGACGTCCGAGGCCGCACCGACACCACCGCCGCCCAGAGCGGTGGGGTCGGCGAAACCGGGTGTCCCCAGGACGCTGCCGTGCTGGCGCCCCAGGGCCCGCGAGACCCCGAGGTCGGCCAGCAGCGGTTCGCCGCGGGCGTCGAGCAGGACGTTGCCGGGGGCGATGTCCCCGTGCACCACACCGGCCGCGTGCAGGTCCTCCAGGGCCGGGCCGAGCACCGCGAGCAGCCCGGAGACCTCGCCGGCGCTGAGGCGCCGGCGCTGCGCCACCAGGGCCGCGAGCGACCCGCCGACCGCGAGGTCGAGGACCAGGACCGGTCGCCCCTCGGCGTCGGTGGAGATGTCGTGCACCGCCACGACCCGGGGGTGGCGGACCCGGCGCAGCATGGAGAGCTCGGCGAGGAGGTCCCCGGAACCCCCGGGGTGCAGGACCTTCAGCGCACGTTCGACGTCGTCGACGCCGGTGCCCGCCCAGACGACGCTGGAACCGCCGGCGCCCAGCAGGCGGTCGATGCGGTAGCCGTCCACCTCGGGGGCGCGGCGGCGGGGATCGTCCCCGAGCGCGGCCAGCGCCTCCCGCCGCCACTGCCGGGCGGGGGCCGTCTGCGTTCCGGGTCCTGTGCGCTCCACGTCTCAAGGGTGCGCTACGACGGGGACTGCCGTGCCGGTTGTCCACAGGCTCGATAGGCTCTGCGGGTGACCGTCAGCACCACTTCCGATGCCTCCTCCCTCAGCCCGTACGGGACGGAGTCCCCGCACGGCTCGGCGCTGCGCTCCTCGGCCGAGGTCGTCGTCATCGGCGCCGGGCTCGCCGGCCTCGCGTGCGCCAAGCACCTCAGCGCAGCCGGGCTCGACGTGGTGGTGGTGGACTCCGCCGACGCCGTCGGTGGCCGGGTGCGCACGGAGACGGTGGGCAGCTTCCGCGTCGACCGCGGGTTCCAGCTGCTGAACCCCGCCTACCCCGAGGTCCCGAAGGTCCTCGACGTGGAGGCCCTCGACCTGCAGTCCTTCGACGCCGGAGTCGCCGTGCACCGCGGTGGCCGGGTCAGCACGCTGCGCGACCCCCGGCGCCACCCGACGGCCGTGCTGGACGCCCTGCGCTTCCCGCTCGGTTCGGTGAAGGAGAAGGCCGCCCTCGCGCGCTGGGTCCTGAAGGTCACCTCCGCGGGCGACCTCAAGGACGCCGACACGGGCTGGTCGGACGCGCTGGACGCGGCCGACGTCCACGGCGAACTGCGCTGGTCGATCCTCGAGCCGTTCCTGGCGGGGGTGCTCGGCGAGGTCGACGGGACCACGTCGCGCCGCTTCGTCGACCTGCTCGTCCGGAGCTTCCTGCGCGGGACCCCGGGCCTACCCGCCCGGGGCATGCAGGCCGTCCCCGACCAGCTGGCGGCGGGGCTCCCCGCCGGGTCCGTCGTCCTCGGGACGGAGGTGCGCCACATCGGTCTCGCACCGCGTTCGCTGGTCGTCCAGACCGTGGCGGGCGGGGTGAACTGCGAGCGGATCGTCGTCGCGACCGACGCGCACACCGCTGCCCACCTGGTCCCCGAACTCTCGGTTCCCGACAGCAACGGGCTGTCGACGTTCTGGTTCACCGCCGCGACCTCCCCCGCGCCGCAGTCGCGGGAGAAGCTGCTGCACCTCGACGGCGACCGGTCGGGTCCCGTCGTGAACTCCGCCGTCGTGTCGTCGGTGGCCCCCGGCTACGTGCTGGCCGGCAGCGACCACCGCGCGCTCGTCAGCGCCCAGACCCTCGGCACCGACACCAGCGCCGAGACGGAACAGCGCGTGCGCGAGCAGCTCGGCCGGGTCTACGGCGTGAACACCGGCGCCTGGGCGCTGGTCACCGCGCACTCCATCCCGCACGCGCTGCCCGTGGTCGCGCCGCCCTTCGAGGGGCCGCAGCCGGTCGAGGTGGGCGACGGCGTGTTCGTCGCCGGGGACCACCGCGAGAACTCCTCCCTGCAGGGCGCGCTCGTGTCCGGTCGGCGCGCCGCGGACGCCGTGGTGTCGAGCGTGTTCGGCCGCAACGGGATCCGCCGTGCCGGCTGACCGCCCGACCATCGTCGCGACGTCGGGCGGTTTCACCCGTCGTGAGCGCGGCGGGCTGGACTGGGCGGGAACGGCGCACCTCGCCGTGGAGCTCGCGAAGGTCCCCGCGAGCCGGCGTCCCCGGCTCACCTACCTGGGCACCGCCGGTGGCGACCAGCGGACCTGGGCCGCCGAGGTGCACGCCGCCGGTGAACGGGCCGGGTTCTCCACCACCGTGCTCGACCTGTTCCCGATGCCCAGCGTGGAGGACCCGGCCGCGCAGTTGCTGGGTTCCGACGTCGTCTGGGTCGGCGGGGGTTCGGTCGCGAACCTCCTCGCCGTCTGGCGCGTCCACGAGCTCGACGAGGCGTTCCGCGCTGCGTGGCAGGCGGGGGTCGTCCTCGGCGGGGTGAGCGCGGGGTCGATCTGCTGGTTCCAGGGCGGCACGACCGACTCCTTCGGGACGGAACTGCGCCCCGTGACGAACGGACTGGGCCTGCTCCCCTACGGCAACGGCGTCCACTACGACTCCGAGGCCCGTCGCCGTCCGCTGGTCCACGAACTCGTGGGTTCCGGGGTCCTGGGCGAGACGCACTGCAGCGACGACGGAGTGGGTCTGGTCTACCAGGACACCGAACTCGTCGAGGCCGTCACCGAGGTCCCCGGCAAGGGTGCCTACATCGTCCGGCGGGGCGAGGACGGCGTCGTCGAGACCCGCGTCGACCCCCGCCCCCTCTGACCCCTACCCGCGATCTCGCCGGGTTTTCCCGCGGGATCGCGGGTCAGGAACGGGCGCGGAACAGGTCGGCGGCGCGTTCGGCGACGGCGACGACGGGGGCCTGGGTGTTGCAGGTCGGGAGCGACGGGAACACCGACGCGTCGCAGACGAACAACCCCTCCACCCCGTGCACCGCGAGGTCCGGCCCGACCACCGACCGGTCGTCGGTCCCCATCGCGGCGGTACCGCTGGAGTGGAAGAACGTGTCGACGCTGCGCCGGACGAAGGCCACGGCCTCCGCCCGGTCGCGCGGGCGACGGTCCGGCGCCGCCGCCCCGGAACTCAGCGCCCGGTACCCCGAGGTCGCCATCAGGTCGAAGACGGTGTCGATCGACTCGACCAGCGCCTGCAGGTCGTCGGGTTCGGCGAGGTAGTTCGGCTGGACGTGCAGCGGAGCGCCGGGCTCCGACGACGTCAACCGCACCGCACCGGTGCTGCGCGAACCCATCAGCCCGGGCGACACCGCGAAGACGTCGCCGGACACGTCGTGGGCGGCGCGCACCTCGGGACCGGCGTGCGGACCTTGCACGACGAACGCGTGCAGGTCCGGGCCCACCCCGGCCACGGAACTGCGCCAGTTCAGCATCGCGCCACCCCCGTTGTCCCGCACCGGGCCCAGTGGTTCGCGGGCCCGGAACACCATGCCCATGAGCAGCGGGTGGTCGGCGTAGCGGTCTCCCACCCCCGGCAGCGCGACCCGCGTCGCGAGCCCGAGCCGGGACAGTTCCGCGGGGTCCCCGATCCCGGACATCGAGAGCAGTCGCGGGGTCTCCAGGGCACCGACGGACAGCACCACCCGCTCCGCCCGGGTCGTCCGCAGTCCACCGTCCACGACGTGCTCCACCCCGACGGCGCGCAGGCCCTCGAACACGACGCGGTGCACCGGGGAGCCGGTGAGCACGTGCAGGTTCGGCCGCTCCAGCGCCGGTTCGAGGTAACCCCGCGCCGTGCTCCAGCGTTCCAGGACACCGTCTGCGCGGCGGCGGGCGTTGAAGTTCGCCAGCGTCGCCCCGAGGTTGTCGGCGGCGTTGGCGTCCTCGATCACGGGTAGCCCGAGTTCGGCCGCACCGCTCAGCAGCGCCGACGCGACGGGGTGCGGGTCCCTCGAGGTCTCGATCCGCATCGGGCCACCGGCTCCGCGGAACTCGCTCGCCCCGCCCTCCCAGTCCTCGCTGCGGCGGAAGTACGGCAGCAGCGACGCCCAGTTCCAGCCGCTCGCCCCGCGACGTTCCCAGTCGTCGTAGTCGCTCGGGTGCCCGCGGTACCAGAGCATCGCGTTGATGCTGGAGGACCCGCCGAGCACCCGGCCGCGCGGGATCGGGATCGTCCGCCCGTCGACGAGGGCGGTGGGCGCGTGGACGTGCCGGTGGTCCAGGTCCCCGCCGAGCAACGACACCCAGCGACCGGCGTCGAGGACGTCGGCCAGCCCGCGGTGGTCGGGGCCGGTCTCCAGCAGCAGCACCCGGGCAGCCGGGTCGGCCGACAACCGGTTCGCCAGGACGCACCCGGCCGCGCCGCCACCGACGACCACGTAGTCGTAGGTCATGTCACCCGCCCGTGTCAGTTGTGCTCGCTCGGGCCCATGATGGTGATGCCCTCGGTCGCCTCGACGTGGCGGACGAAGACGTACTTGTCCTCCCGGCCGTCGGAGTGCTTGCGCTTGATCCCCGGTTGCAGGATCCCGTCGGTCTTGGCGACGAGCACGTAGGGTTCGTCGGCCGCGAGTCCCGCGGCGCAGTGGGCGTCGAACTCGTCGAGGTCGCTGGTGACGAACGCCTTCTCCACACCGCAACCACGGGCGATCGCGGCGAGGTCGACGCGACCGCTGGCGGTGTGCGTCCTCGGGCCGCCGATGGACTGGTACTGCTCGTTGTCCCACACCACGACGAAGAGGTTCTTCGGCTGTTCGTTGCCCAGGGTGGCGAGGATGCCGAGGTTGAACAACAATCCCCCGTCGGTGTCCAGGGACACGACCCGCCGGTGCGGCAGCCCGACGGAAAGGCCGAACGCCTCGGGGGTGACGCACCCGAGCTGCTGCTGGAAGAGGCTGGCGCTGCGCATGTGCGGGGCCGCGTCGTACCACTCGTCGACCGCCCCACCGAGGGACAGGACGACGAGTTCGTCCTGCAGGCGGGCCCCCAGACGGGCCATGCACCGGTAGCGGGACATCCTGGCCGTCGTCGTGGTGCTCATCGGACGATCCCTCCGCCCAGCACGACGGCCGAGTGGTAGTAGGCGTTGTAGGACCAGTCGTAGGAGTCGGTGATCGCGCGTTCGATCTCGGCGACCTCCCGCACGATCCGGTAGGGGGTGCGCAGGGCGTCGAGCAGCGGTTCCATGGTGATCCCGTGCGGGATGGCCCACCAGTTGTTCTCGCCGAGTTCCCCGCGGTAGCTCATGAGCATGATGACGGGGATACCGGCGCCGAGACCCATCCGCGCGAGGTGCTCCGTCGCGGCCCGCAGCCCGGAGTTCTCCATGACCAGGGCGGCGCGCTTGCCGGAGAGGAACACCCCGCCGCAGATCGCGGCCCCCTCCCCCTCGTTGGTCACCTGGATGGTCCGGATCTCCGGGTCGGCGTCCAGGGCGGGGTAGAGCTCCTTGAGCAGGGAGTCGGGCAGGTACGCGACGACGCTGACGCCGGCCTTCTTCAGCCCGGCGATCACCGCCTCGACGGCTTCGGGGGTCATGCGCTCGTCTCCTCGATCTTCGGGGGGCCGGGGACCGAGAACCGGCTCCCCGGGTGGGTCGGTGCGAGCCGGCCACCGGGACGACCGGACAGCCTCTCGCGGAGCGTGGGGCCGGAGGCTCCTGTCGTCGTGGGGCCGGAGGCTCCTGTCGTCGTGGGGCCGGAGGCTCCTGTCGTCGTGGGGCCGGAAGACTCGCCGAGCAGACCGCGGTCGCGCAGCAACGGCTGGACGAGCTCGATGAACTCCTCGTAGCACTCCTGGCCGCCGAACGTCGGTTCGAGCATCAACCCGTCGACGTCGCTGCCGGTGACGATGGCGGTCAGCTCGTCGGCGACCTCCGAGGGGGAACCGGTGACCTGGAACCCCCGGATCGCCTTGCGCCGGAAGTCGTCGAGGACGTGCCCGACGGTCGGGACGGGTTCGCCGGGCCGGACGAAGCGGTTGACCAGGGTCTGCCCGGAGTCGCTGGGCGGCAACGCCGTCAGCGGGGTCGTGGGGTCGACCTCGCGGAGGTCGAGGCCGGTGAAACCGGCGAACACCACGGCCGCGTCCCGCACGGCGAAGCAGGCGTCGAGCTCGGCGCGCTTCTCCCGCGCGGCGGCGGGGTTCTCCGCCACGGTCACGGTCACCCCGGTGATGACCTTCACGTCGTCGGGCCGCCGCCCGTGCCGGACGGCCTGGGCGCGGATGTCGGCGACGTGCGCCCCGGCCTGCGCGACCGTCTGGCCCTGGATGAGGACGGCCTCGGCGTTGCGCGCGGCGAACGCCCGGCCGCGGGCCGAGGTCCCGGCCTGGAACAGGACGGGGGTGCGCTGCGCGGAGGGGGCGACGGCGAACTGCCCCGACACCCGGAACGCGTTCCCGGAGTGCTCGGTGCGGTGCAGCCGGGCCGGGTCGGCGTACACGTTGGCGCCACGGTCCCGCAGTTCCGCACCGTCCTCCCAGCCGCCCTGCCACAACTGCAGGCACACGTCGACGAACTCGTCGGCGACGTCGTAGCGCGAGTCGTGCGTCCCCGACGCGGCCACGCCGAACAACCCGTCCGTCGTGGACTGCGACGAGCCGGTCACGACGTTCCAGCCGATCCGTCCGCGGGTGTAGTGGTCCAGCGACGCGAACCGTCGGGCCGTCGCGTAAGGGTGCTCGACCGTCGTCGGGGAGGTCACCACGAAACCCAGCCGCTCCGTCGCCGTCGCCAGCGCCGGGATCGCGAGCATGGCGTCGAGCGCGGGGAACTGCAGGCCGTGCGCCGCGACCTCCACGGGCAGCGATCCCCCGATCGTGGGGTAGCCGTAGGTGTCGGCGAAGAAGAGGAAGTCGAACCCCGCGCGGTCCAGCGTCCGGGCGAGCCGGATCCAGTAGCCCAGGTCGTCCCAGTCGTCACCGCGACCACCCGGGTGGGTCCAGGTCGGCATGCCGTTGCTGGGGTTGATCATCTCGAACACCCCGAGGGCGATGCGCTTGCGTCCCGGGGTCACAGCAGCCCCACCACGGTCTTGGTCTCCAGGTAGTTCTCCAGGCCCTGCGGCCCGTTCTCGTACCCCCAGCCGGACTCCTTGTGCCCGCCCTTGGGCAGTTCCGGGCCGAGGTAGGAGTGGCAGTTGATCCACACCGTCCCGGACCGGATCCGGTGCGCCACCCGGTGCGCGGAGCTGAAACCCTGCGTCCACACGCTGGCGGCGAGGCCGTAGCGGCTGTCGTTGGCCCAGGCGAGGACCTCGTCGAGGTCGTCGTAGGGCGTGACGGTGACGACGGGCCCGAAGACCTCCTCGCGCACGATCCGGTGGTCCTGCGCGACCCCGGTCACGACGGTGGGTTCCACGAACGTCCCGAGCTCGCCGCTGCGCCGTCCGCCGCTGACGACCTCGAGACCGTCCTCGCGCAGGTAACCCTCGACGCGTTCGGCCTGGGCGGTGCTGACCAGCGGCCCGAGGTCGGCCTCGGGGTCGAGGCCGTGCCCCAGCCGCAACCCCCGGCCGAACGCGGCCATCCCCTCGACGAGCCAGTCGTGCACGTCGCGGTGGGCGTAGACCCGGGAACTCGCGACGCAGACCTGGCCGCCGTTGTCGAAGATGCCGCGGGAGATCCCCTCGACCGCCTCGGTGAGGTCGGCGTCGGGCAGCACGATGGCGGGTGACTTGCCGCCGAGTTCCAGGGTGAGGCGTTTGAGGTTCCCCTCGGCCGCACGGAGCAACCGCTTGCCGACGGCGGTGGACCCGGTGAAGGCCACCTTGTCGACGCCGGGGTGCCCGGCCAGCGCCTGGCCCGTCTCGTGGCCGTAGCCGGTGAGGACGTTGACGACGCCGGCCGGGAACCCGGCCTCGACGACGAGCTCCGCGAGGCGCACCGCGGTGAGCGGGGTGTTCTCGGCGGGTTTGAGGACCACGGTGCAGCCGGCAGCCAGCGCGGGGGCCAGTTTCATGCTCGCCATGAGCAGCGGTGAGTTCCACGGCACGATGGCCGCGACGACGCCCACCGGTTCGCGGCGGGTGTAGGCGAGGACCTCGCGCCCGACCGGGGTGCGCGAGAGCGAGGTGGGGATCGTCTGGCCGAGGATCTTCGTGGCCCAGCCGGAGTAGTAGCGGAACTGGTTGATCGCGGCGGGCACCTCCCCGAACCGCGCGGTGCGCAGGTTCTTCCCCTGGTCGAGGACCTCCAGCTCGGCGAGCTGCTCGAGGTCGGCCTCCAGGAGGTCGGCGAGTCGCCACAGCAGCTTGGCGCGCTCGGCCGGGGTCGTCCCGGTCCAGGCCGGTCCCTCCAGCGCGGTGCGGGCCGCGGCCACGGCGGCGTCGACGTCGCCGGTACCGGCCCGCGCGAGCTCGCCCAGGACCGCACCGGTGGCGGGGTCCGTCGTGCTGAACGTCCGGCCGTCGGCCGCGGGCCAGAAGGCGCCGTCGATGAGCAGGCCGTGCGGAGAGCGGTCGAGGAACTCCCGGGTGCGGGTACCGGGGGCGGGAACGGTCACGGACGGTCCTTCCGGAGGGGGACGGCGAAGCACAGAGCGCGCACAGTCGCGCCAGGGTGTTCTCGCGGGGAGGCCGCCCACCGTGGGGTTCTCACCCGATCCGAGGAGGACGCGCGATGAACCACACCCCTGGTGGCCCGCAGGACGACCACCGCCGCGACCAGCCCGTCGAGGGCACCGTGGTCCCCAGCGGTACGAGTCCGATCGGTTTCACCGGCGCCCCCGCCCTGGCCACGACCGGTCCCACGACCGGTCCCTCGACCACGCCGGTCTGGCCGCGCAGCTACTGGGCCGCGACGCCGCTCGCCCCCGGTGGCGCTGCCCCCACCCGTCGCAGGCGCTGGATGCCGTTCGCGCTCACCGGTGCCGGACTGGTCCTCCTCGTCGGCGGCGGGGCCGGCGGTTACGCCATCGGGCACGCGAACGCGGGAGGTGTGGCGACGTCGCCGACGGGGCAGACGGGCCAGCTCGTCCCCGGCACGACCGGGCAGTTCCCCGGACAGCTCGACGGTTCCACCGGTCGGTTCGGCGCACCGCCGGACCTGAGCGACGGCTCGGGCGGGCAGCTCGACCAGCAGGACGGGACCACCGACGGGACGACTGGCGGAACCACCGACGGGACCACGGACGGGACGAGTGGCGGGACCGACGACGGCACCACGACCTGAGGGCGACGTCGGGCTGTTCGACACGGTGCTCCTGTCCACGGGTGGGGGTGCCCCCAGTGAACTCCCCGGCACGCGGGTTCGGCCACGTGCGATCGGACGAAACCACCGGGCCGCGAGCCCACCCTCCCGGTGCCTGCGACCACCAGGTTTCCGCGGTGTTTCGTCGACGTTGCGACGAGCTGCGTGCGGGGTTCAGCCGTCCCCGGGGGCGGGACGGCACTGCAGCGCCAGGAACACGTCGACGCGGTCCCGGATGGTGGAGAGGTCGCGGCCGGTGACCTCCTCGATCCGGGCGATGCGGTAGCGCAGGGTGTTGGGGTGCACGTGCAGCGCCCGGGCGGCGTCCTGCCAGGACCCGCCGTGGTCGAGGAAGACCCGCACGGTGCTCACCAGGTCGGCGCCGTGGCGGCGGTCGTAGTCCTCGAGTTCGCCCAGGACGCCCGCGGCGAAGGCCGTCCGGGCGGCGGCGGGGAGCATCCGCAGCAACGACCGGTGGTCGCCGCCGGCCGAGGAGTCCAGCAGCACGACGGTTCCGGCCACCGGCCCGGGGCGGGCGTCGAACTCCCCGAGGCGCTCGGTGGCGACGGCCAGCGCGCTCGCCAACCCCCCGACCCCGGTCACGGGGTCACTGGTGGCCACGACGAGGGTCCGCCCGTCGAGCAGGTCGAGGGGTTCGGGCAGCACCTGCGTCAGGCGCGTGCCCAGGTCCGGTGCGGCGGGAGGTTCCGAGAGCACGGCGGTGGCGGTGCCCGCGTGCAGCCCGACGGCGATCCGCACACCGTCGCCCGCGCCGACCCGGCCCAGCAGTTCGACGAGGGCCTCGACCGGGAACTCCACTCCGGTGGTCCGGGCGAGCAGGACCCGCAGGGGTTCCTGCGGGTCGAGCCCGGCCAGCCGGGACAGCGCGGCGGCCTCCCCCCGGGGCAGGGACTCGTCGGTGGCGGCGGCGAGGAGCCCGGAGGTCCGCTCCCAGCGCGCCGTGCGGGACCGGTGGGCGAAGCGCAGTTCCGGGCGGAGCACCGCGGCGAGCGTGTCGAAGGCCCGGGCCGCCTCCGGGACGAGGTCCGCACCGGGGTGGTGGGCCACCAGCCGGGCCCGCGAGGGCGGCGGCCCGAGCGGCCACCACGTCACTCCGACGGACGGGGCCTTCCCGGCCCAGACGGCGACGACGAGCCCGGCGTCGAGGTTACCCGCGACCACCGGCACCGTGCCGTCGTCGTCGACCACCCAGCAGTCCACCCCGAACCGGTCCCGCACGAGGGCCAGTCCTCCGTCCAGCGCCCCGTCCGCGACGGTCTGCTGGATCCGCGCCGCGAGTTCCGCCGCGGGCGACGTCGCCGACGGTGGACCGCCGACCCCCTCGACGACGGCCTGCACGACGGAGCCGAAGGAAGCACCCTCGGGCAGCGTCGCGACGACGAGCCCCTCGCGCCGGGCGACCTCGACGAGTTCGGGCGGGACCTCCCCGAGTTCCACCAGCCCCAGGACCAGTGCGGTCGCGCGGGCGCCCACCAGGGCCCGGACGAACCGCTCCACGCCGTCGGGGCGTTCCACCCAGAGACCGTTGGAGAGGACGACGGTCCCCGGACCGAGGAACCGCGACGGATCGGGCAGGTCGGTGATGAACGCGCCGGTGACCGGGAGTTCTCCTGCGGTGCCGCCGCCGACGACGACGCGCAGCCCGAGGGCGCGCACCCCGACCAGCTCCGACAGCTTCACGGGAGGCTCAGACCCAGAAACCCTCGTGCACCGCGGCGGCCTCGTCGGCGAGCGCCGGGCCCGCCACGCGCACGACCCGCTGCCCGGCGTTGAGCACGGCGGCGCTGGAGAGGGCCATGGTCGGGTTCTCCTCGTGGTCCCCGGTGAGTTCGGCCAGCCGGGCCTCGCTCAGGGCGTGCACGACCCGGCCGATGCCCGACCAGTAGATCGCCCCGGAGCACATCGCGCAGGCCTCGGCGCTGGTGTAGAGCGTGAACTCCGCCAGCGCGGCGGACCCGAAGGCCTGGAACGCGGCGCGGGCGAGTTTCAGCTCGGCGTGCGCGGTGCAGTCGCCGTCAGCGGGGACGCTGTTCTCCGACTCCAGGACGACGGCTCCGGACGGGTCGACGAGCACGGCCCCGAAGGGGTGCTGGCCGTTCTCGCGGGCCCGGCGCGACACCGCGATGGCGTCGCGCAGACGCGCGAGGTCGGTCTCGGTGACCGGGGTCTCGGGGGTTCCGGTGCTCACGGCACGACTCCTTCCGGCTCGCCGTTCTCCGCGAGCCAGGCGCTGCGGCGGGCGAAGAGGCCGGGGACGGCGGCGTTCGCCCGGGCGATGACCTCGTGCAGGTCCGCCGTGAGGAGTTCCCCACCGCGGACGACGACCTTCCCGGCGACCATCGTCAGGTCGACGTCGGACCCCCGGACGGCGTGGACGAGGTTGTGGTGGACGTTGGTGTAGGGGCCTGCGGTGAACAGCGGCGTCATCCGCGGGGTGTCGAGGCGCACGGCGATGACGTCGGCCTGCTTGCCCGGTTCCAGCGATCCCGTGGTCTCGTCGAGCCCCATGGCGCGGGCACCGCCGCGGGTCGCCATCTCGAGGACCTGCCAGGAGTCCATGGCCGCCGCGTCGAGCGTGCGCAGCTTCCCGAGCAGGGAGGCCACCTTCATCTCCTCGAACAGGTCGAGGTTGTTGTTCTCCTTCTCGCCGTCGCTGCCGATCCCGACGGCCACCCCGGCCTCGAGGAGTTCGGCGACGGGGGCGAAACCGCTCGCGAGCTTCATGTTGCTGACCGGGTTGTGCGAGACGCCGCCACCGCGGGCGGCGAGGAGTTCGATCTCGGACGGGTCCAGCCAGACGGCGTGGGCCAGGACCGTGCGCGGGGTGTCGAAGAAACCCAACCGGTCGAGGGCGTGCACCGGACGGGCGCCGTAGCGCTGCTGGAACTGCTCGATCTCGACCTCCGCCTCGGAGCAGTGCGTGTACAGCCCCGTGCCGTACTCGTTGGCCAGGGCGATGGCGCGGCGCTGACCGGCCTCGTCGGCGTAGAAGGGGTGTTCGAGACCGACCCAGGGCACGATGCGGCCGTCGGCGGCACCGGCCCAATCGCGCAGCATGCGCTCGTTGTCGTCGAGGGTGTCGAAGTAGTCGTGCTCGGGGTGGGCCCCGACGTAGTTCACGGTGACGAGGCGGTTCCCCAGCTGCGTGGCGGCCCGGGCGGCGCCGTCGAGGTAGCGCCACATGTCGACGACGGTCGTCGTGCCGGAGAGCAGACCCTCGGCGTAGCAGAGCCACGCGGCCGCCTCGGCCTCCTCGGGGCGCAGCACCCGGTGCATCGGGTCGATGTGCAGCCGGAGCCACTCCCAGACCGGCAGGTGCTCGGCGGTACCGCGCAGCAGACCGGAGTGGTGGTGGGCGTTGACCAGACCGGGCATGAGGACCCGGCCGGGCAGGTGCTCCACGGTGGCGTCGGGGTGAGCGGCCTGCACGTCCTCGGGCGTCCCGACCGCCACGATCGTCTGGCCGCTGACGGCAACGGCCCCGGGGGCGAGGATGCGGTGCCGCTCGGGACCGGCGCCCGCGAGCGGCACCACGACGTCGGCGGTGTAGGTGGTGGTGAGGGGCACGGGCACAGGGTCCCAGAACCGCCGGCGGGCGGGGACCCCGGGACCGCGCGTCGTAGGCTGACCCGGTGCGGGGACCGGAGCTCGGGGTGGCGGCGCTGCAGGTCGAGCGGGTCGCCCTGGGGTCGCGCCCGGTCGACTACCGCGAAGCCTGGGCGCTGCAGCGGGCCCGGCACGCCGAGGTCGTCGCGGGTGATCGACCGGACACCGTCCTCCTGCTGGAGCACGCCCCCGTCTACACCGCCGGCAGGCGGACGAACTCCTGGGAACGTCCCGACGACGGAACCCCCGTCGTCGACGTCGACCGCGGTGGGCGGATCACCTGGCACGGACCGGGACAACTCGTGGGGTACCCGATCGTGCGGCTGCACGGGGCGCTGGACGTCGTGGGGTACGTGCGCCGCCTCGAGGAACTCCTCATCGCGGTTTGCGCCCGGTTCGGTGTCGAGGGCTACCGCGTGGCGGACCGCACCGGCGTCTGGACGGGAGCCGAACCGCTGGCCCCCGGGTGGCGTTCGGAGGGCAAGCTCGCCGCGATCGGGGTGCGGGTCGCGAAGGGGGTGACGATGCACGGTTTCGCCCTGAACTGCGACACCGACCTGCGGGGTTTCAGCCACATCGTCCCCTGCGGTCTGCCCGACGCCGGGGCGGCGTCGCTGAGCGCCCGGTCGGGGCACCGCGTCGGCGTCCTCGACGCCGCGGACGTCGTCGAGGAACTCCTCCCCGCCGCGCACCTCCCCGGCTGAGGTATCCCGGCGGCGGGCTCGGACCGGGGGTTCAGATCGGGAGCAGCTGGATGGCCGAACCCTTGGCGTAGCGGGCCTGCAGCGCGAGACGCTGCGAGGACGAGCTCGCGGCGTCGCGCAGGACGTCCCACATCTTGCGGTAGCGGGTCGCCCTCCAGCGCAACAGGTTCGCTGGCGGGTTGTCGGGGAAGAACGTGCGGTGGACGGCGGCGTAGTCACCGGTGCCGATCCCGTGGCCGGCCGAGGCCTCGTGCAACCGGACGTGCAGGGACGGGGTCGCCACCTCCACGAACCGGCCACGCAGCAGCAGTTGCCCGAGGAGGACCTGGTCCGAGCACGGGTAGCTGCCGAGCTGGTCGGTCCCCCACACGGCCTCGCTGCGGATCAGCCCGGACAGGTAGGCCAGCACCGCGATCGAGGAGCGGCCGTTGATCATGTCGAGGAACTGCGCCATCCGGCGACCCGGGTCCTCGTCCCAGCTGAACGAGGCCAGTTCCCGGTCGCCGCGGGCGGGGCGCCCCTCGGCGTCGATGAGGTCCCAGGTCGGCACGGCGAGCACCACCCCGGGATCCGCCTCGAGGGCGGCGACGCAGTCCGCGAGGTTGGTGCGGTCGACGAGGTCGTCGGCCATCGCCCAGCGGAAGTACTTCCCGCGGGAGAGCTGGAACACCCGGTTGAAGTTCTTCGCGAGACCGATGTTCCTCGGGTTGCGCAGGTAGCGGACGCGGTCGTCGCGGGCGGCGAACCCCTCCGCGATCTCGCGCGTGCGGTCGGTCGAGGCGTTGTCGCAGACGATGAGCTCGAAGTCGGTGTACGACTGGTCCAGCAGCGCCTCGAGGGTCTGCTCGAGGTACGCCTCGCCGTTGTAGACGGGGACGCCGACGCTGACCGTGGGCGCATCCGCACGTTCGTGCTCCCGCACTGTGCCCTCCCACCCTGACCCGACCCCGGAACTCGGTGTCGACTGCTGCGAGGGTGCACCGGCCGGGACCGCCACCACAACTCTCACCTGGGGTGACACCGTCACCCCAGGCGGACCGTGCGTCATCCCTCCCGCCGTGTGGGGGAGGGACGACACCGGGGGGTCAGAGCTGGGGTGCGACCTCGGCGGCGATCAGCTCGAGGTGGTCGAGGTCGTCCAGGTCCCAGATCTGCAGGTAGATCCGTTCGACCCCGGCCTCGGCGTAGCGACCGATCGCGTCGACGACCTCCGCGGGCGTTCCGGCGAGCCCGTTCTGCCGCAGTTCGTCGGGGTCGCGGCCCTCCGAGCCGATGTGCCGCGCCCGGCGGGCCACCTCCTCCTCGTCCCGGCCGCAGCACACGACGAGGGCGGAGGAGTAGGCCAGCGAGGCGGGGTCGCGCCCCACGAGCGAGCACGCCTCACGCACCCGGCCGAAGGCGGCGGCCGTGTCGGCCGGTGAGGAGAACCCGGAGTTGAACTCGGCCGCGTACTGCGCCGCCAGCGCCGCCCCGCGCTTCTTCCCGGCCCCGCCGACGATGATCGGCGGCGGCGACTGGACGGGTTTGGGCAGCGCCGGCGAGCCCGTCAGCCGGTAGTGCTCACCGGCGAAGTCGAACGTCTCCCCCACGGGCGTCGCCCAGGACCCGGTGATGAGGGCGAGCTGCTCGGCGAAGCGGTCGAAGCGTTCCTTCAGCGAGGGGAACGGGATGCCGTAGGCGGTGTGCTCCTCCTCGCACCACCCGGTCCCGAGGCCGAGTTCGACGCGGCCGCCGGACATCTCGTCGACCTGGGCCACCTGGATGCCCAGCACCCCGGGGTGGCGGAAGGTCGCGGAGCTGACGAGCGTGCCCAGGCGGATCGAGGTGGTGTCGCGGGCCAGCGCGGCCAGCGTCGTCCACGCGTCGGTCGGGCCGGGCAGGCCGGAGCCGCCCATGGTCAGGTAGTGGTCGGAACGGAAGAACGCCGAGAACCCGGTCTGCTCGGCGGCCACGGCCACCCGTCGCAGGTCCTCGTAGCTGGCGCCTTGCTGGGGTTCGGTGAAGATGCGCAGGTCCACGCCCCGATCCTGCCGGGTGGCCCGGAGGCGAGCTCTGGCAGGGTCGGAGCATGGACGTCACGTTGCTGCCGGGCACCACCCGCACCCTCGAGCACCTGCTCGCCCGTGAGCAGACCAGTTCCCGGTTGCCCTCGGTGGTGGCCGGTCTCGTGCGCGGCGGGCGCCTGGTCTGGAGCGCCGCCGCCGGGAGCACCGGGGTCGAGGCCCCCCTGGACGCACGCGACACCCAGTACCGGGTCGGGTCGATCTCGAAGACGTTCGTCGCGGCCGCGGTGATGCGCGCCGTCGAGGACGGTCTCGTCGGTCTCGAGGACCCGGTGCGCGCGCACCTGCCCGAGCTCACCGACGGCGTGGGGCGGGTGAGCGTCGGCCAGCTGCTCGGCCAGGCCGGCGGCGTGCAGGCCGAGACCGACGGGCCCTGGTGGGAGCGCACGGAGGGCGGCGACTGGGGCTCCCTCCTCCCGATCCTCGGCGCCTCCGCCGTGCGGCACCGCCCGGGCACCCGCTTCCACTACTCCAACGTCGGTTTCGGCGTCCTCGGCGAGCTCGTGGGACGGGTCCGCGACAGCACGTGGCGCGACGTCGTCGCGACCCAGTTCCTCCTCCCCCTCGGCATGTCGCGCACCTCGATGCGCCCGCAGGCCCCCGCCGCCCGCGGTCTGGCCGTGCACCCGTGGGCCGACGTCGTCCTGCCCGAACCCGAGCACGACGCCGGCGCGATGGCCCCCGCCGGCCAGATCTGGTCGACGGTCGCCGACCTCGCGCGCTGGGTGGGCGTCGTCGCCGGTACCTCGCCGGTGCTGCGGCGCGACACCGTCGAGGCGATGTGGGAACCGCAGAGCGTCGACGACGCCCGCGGGGGACCCTGGTCGGTCGGCTACGGCCTGGGGTTGCAGCTCTGGAACGTCGAGGGCCGCCGCCACGCCGGCCACTCCGGGTCGATGCCGGGGTTCGTGGCCATGCTGCGCGTCGACGTCGAGACCGGCGACGCGGTCATCGCCCTGACGAACTCGACGTCGGGGTTCGGGGACCTGCCGAGCCGGTTGCTGTCGACCCTCGCGACGCAGGAACCGCTCTCCCCCGCGCCGTGGGTCCCGCGGGAGGTCCCCGGCGACGTCCTCGAGCTCGTCGGGCCCTGGTACTGGGGGCCCACGCCGCTGGTGGTCCGCGCCACGGGCGACGGCTTCGAGCTGGGGGGCATGACCGGGCGCGGGCGGGCGTCCCGCTTCGTCCCCGCCGGCGAACCCGGGACCTGGCGCGGGCTGGACAACTACTACGCGGGCGAACTGCTGCGCCCGGTCCGCGGCGCCGACGGCACCGTCGGCCACCTGGACCTGGCCAGCTTCCGCCTCACCCGCACCCCCTACGACCCCGGGGCCGACGTCCCCGGCGGGGTCGACCCCCGGGGGTGGGCACCTCGCGGGTGAGCCCGACGTAGGCTGGTGGGCGTGACTCTCGCACCGGAAGGGCGGCGGATGCTGCGCATCGAAGCGCGCAACGCCGAGACGCCGATCGAGCGGAAGCCGTCGTGGATCCGCACGAAGGCCCGCACCGGTCCGGAGTACACCGAGCTCAAGGGCCTGGTGAAGTCCGGCGGACTGCACACGGTGTGCGAGGAGGCGGGCTGCCCCAACATCTACGAGTGCTGGGAGGACCGCGAGGCCACCTTCCTCATCGGGGGCTCGGAGTGCACCCGCCGCTGCGACTTCTGCCAGATCGACACCGGCAAGCCCTCGCCGCTGGACCGCGACGAACCCCGCCGCGTCGCGGAGTCGATCGCGACGATGGGGCTGCGCTACGCCACGATCACCGGGGTCGCCCGTGACGACCTGGCCGACGGCGGCGCGTGGCTCTACGCCGAGACGATCCGCCAGACCCACGCGCACAACGAGGGCACGGGCGTGGAGATCCTCGTCCCGGACTTCAACGGCCGCCCGGACCTGCTGCAGCAGGTGTTCGACGCCCGGCCCGAGGTGTTCGCGCACAACGTCGAGACCGTCCCGCGCATCTTCAAGAGCATCCGCCCGGCGTTCCGCTACGACCGTTCCCTCGACGTGATCACCCAGGGCCGCGACGCCGGGCTGGTCACGAAGTCGAACCTCATCCTCGGCATGGGTGAGACCGACGAGGAGGTCCTCGAGGCGCTGGCCGACCTGCACGGTGCGGGCTGCGACATCATCACCATCACCCAGTACCTGCGACCCACCCCGCGCCACCACCCCGTGGCGCGGTGGGTGAAGCCGGAGAAGTTCGTGGAGTTCTCCGAGGCGGCCGAGCGCCTCGGCTTCTCCGGGGTCATGGCCGGTCCGCTGGTCCGCTCGTCCTACCGGGCGGGCCGCCTGTGGGCGCAGGCGATGAAGAAGCGCGGTGTCGCCCTCCCCGAGCAGCTGGCCCACCTGGACAAGGAGAGCCCCGCCGCACAGGAGGCGTCCAGCCTGCTCGCGCGCTGATCCGGGGCTCCCCGGCCGGGGCCGTATCCTTGCCCGCATGGCACGACGTGAGAAGCCTGCGGGCGCGACCCCGGCAGAGAAGCCGAAGAAGCAGCGGTTCGCCCGGACCCGCCAGCTGAAGCAGGTCTACGACATGACCGTCCGGGTCGACCCGGGCGCGAAGTGGGTGCTGCTGGCGGCCCTGCTGGGGCCGATCGTGGTGGGTCTCGTCCTGGGCCTGCTCGTGGACCACCCGATCTACTTCACGATCCTCGGCGTCATGGTCGGCGTCCTGCTCGCGATGTTCCTGCTCGGCCGGCGCGCCGAGCGCGCCGCCTACATGAACCTCGACGGGCAGAAGGGTGCCGCCGGTGCGGCCCTGAGCTCCATCCGCCGCGGCTGGACGATCGAGCAGGAACCCGTCGCCGCCGAGGCCCGCAGCCAGGACATGGTCTTCCGCGCGACCGGTCGCGCCGGGATCGTCCTCGTCGGGGACGGCCCGCCGACCCGGGTCAAGAAGCTGCTCGAGGCCGAACGCCGCAAGGTCAACCGGATCGCGCCCAACGTCCCGGTGCACCTGTTCACCGTCGGCGACGGTGGCGGCGAGAACGAGGTGCCGCTGCGCAAGCTGGCGTCGCGCGTCCAGCGCCTCAAGCCGCAGCTGACCAAGGACGAGGTGGCCACCGTGCAGAAGCGCCTCAAGGCCCTCGGCGGCATCCGTCCCCCCGTGCCCAAGGGCATCGACCCGATGCGCGCCCGCCCGGACCGTCGGGCCATGCGCGGTCGCTGACCGCCCGCTCGCACCGCAACGGGGAAGCCCGCCGTTCGCACGACCGTCGAGGTCGCGCAGAGCGGCGGGCTTCGTCGTGCGCGGGGCGGTCAGCGCCGCACGACGACCACCTGGGCGGCCTTGTCGTGCAGCCCGCGGCGGTCGGGGTCGGTGATGACCGCGGGGATGACGATGCTCAGCAGCAGCGCGCGGGCGAAGCCGGCGACGAAGCCGACGGGACGCCCGTCCAGGCGCCGCACCGCGATCCCGACGACGGCGTGGCCGATCGTCATCCCGATCGTGGACACCAGCAGCAGGTGCATGACGAAGAAGACCAGCAGCGGACCGAACTGGGCCCCCAGGGACGTGAGGAAGGCGCGGGCGATGAGGCTCGCGATCACCCAGTCGACGAGCACCCCGAGGAAGCGACGTCCCCAGCCGGCCACGGAGCCGCGGCCCTCGACGGGCAGTCCGAGCCGGACCCCGGCGGGTTGCGGGGGCGTGTTCTCGATCGATCGCTCGGCCACCCGGTCAGCGTACGTGGGCTCGGCGGGTCTCCCTGTCCCCACCTCCACGATCTCGGTAAGCTGCCGGAAACGCGGTCGTAACGAGCACGAAACATCGTGCCCCTACGGTCAGCGCGTCCGCGGCGGCTCGACATCCGGGCCGGATCCGTTTCTGGAGGTTGGATGTTCAGCAACGCCCAAGAGGTCCTCGACTACATCGCGAGTGAGGACGTGAAGTTCGTCGACATCCGGTTCTGCGACCTGCCGGGCGTGATGCAGCACTTCACCATCCCCGCGAAGACGCTCGACCTCGACGCGCTCTCCGAGGGCCAGATGTTCGACGGATCCTCGATCCGCGGCTTCCAGGCCATCCACGAGTCGGACATGAAGCTCATCGCGGACCCGACGTCGGCCTTCCTGGACCCGTTCCGCAAGGAGAAGACCCTCGTCATCAACCACTCGATCGTGGACCCGTTCACGAACGAGGCGTACAGCCGGGACCCGCGCAACATCGCGGCCAAGGCCGAGGCGTACCTGAAGACGACCGGCATCGCCGACACCGTCTTCTTCGGCCCCGAGGCCGAGTTCTACATCTTCGACGACGTGCGCTTCGAGACGAACCAGCGCGAGTCGTACTACCACATCGACTCCATCGAGGCCGCGTGGAACACCGGTCGCAAGGAGGAGGGTGGCAACCTCGGGTACAAGACCCGGTACAAGGGTGGCTACTTCCCCGTCGCGCCGATCGACCACTTCTCGGACCTGCGGGACGAGATGGTCGTGGAGCTGGAGAAGGCCGGTCTCAGCGTCGAGCGCGCGCACCACGAGGTGGGCACCGCCGGTCAGGCCGAGATCAACTACCGGTTCGACACCCTGAAGAACGCCGGCGACCAGCTGCTGCTCTTCAAGTACATCATCAAGAACGTGGCGCTGCGCAACGGTCACACCGTGACCTTCATGCCCAAGCCGCTGTTCGGTGACAACGGTTCCGGCATGCACTGCCACCAGTCGCTCTGGAAGGACGGCGAGCCCCTCTTCTACGACGAGAAGGGCTACGGCGGTCTCTCCGACCTCGCGCGCTGGTACATCGGCGGTCTGCTGCACCACGCGCCGTCGCTGCTGGCCTTCACCAACCCGACGGTGAACTCCTACCACCGTCTGGTCCCGGGCTACGAGGCACCGGTGAACCTGGTCTACTCGGCCCGCAACCGCTCGGCCTGCATCCGCATCCCGATCACGGGCAACTCGCCCAAGGCCAAGCGCATCGAGTTCCGCGTGCCGGACCCGTCGGCGAACCCGTACCTCGCGTTCGCGGCGCAGCTGATGGCCGGCCTCGACGGCATCAAGAACCGCATCGAACCGGCCGACCCGGTCGACAAGGACCTCTACGAGCTCCCGCCCGAGGAGCACGCGAACATCAAGACGGTCCCCTACGACCTGGGTTCCGTGCTCGACGCCCTCGAAGCCGACCACGAGTACCTCCTCGAGGGCGGCGTGTTCACGCCCGACCTCATCGAGACGTGGATCGACTACAAGCGCACCAACGAGATCGACCCGATCCGGTTGCGTCCGCACCCGCACGAGTTCGAGCTCTACTACGACATCTGATCCTCGGACCACGATCTCGCGGTGAGTTCCCGGAGCCCCCGTCCCGACGCCGACCGCGTCGGGACGGGGGCTCCGTCCGTTCCGCTCCACCCCGGCCGGGGGGCTGACCCTGGACCCCGGCCGGGGGTACCTTGTGATCTCCCGGGGACAGGACGTCGCCGTGGCAGTTGCCCAGAACACCCAAGGACGGGGATCCTCCGACGTGCCGACGACGACGATCTGCCCGGCCTGCCGCGCAGGCATGCGTGAGGCCGACACCTTCTGCTGGACGTGCGGATCCCCGCGCGACGGGGCCGTCGGGGTGGTCGCGCCGGACCGGCTCGAGGTCGTCCACCGACCGGACCCGACGCGCCGGGCGGCCCGGTCCCACGGTCGGGGTCCTTCCCGACGCCAGTCCCGGCAGATCATCGCGGTGTTCTCCGTCGCCCTCGTCGCGGCCGTGGGGATCGCCGCGTGGTGGCTGCTGAAACCCGACGAGGACACCACGAGGACGGTGCAGGCGGCTACGACGCGTTCCGCGGCCCCCTCCACCCCCGCGGCCACCCTCTCCGCCGACCCGGTGCCGGTGAGCGCTCCCCCCGCGACGGCCGAGGCCACCCCCACCGTCCAGTACCCCACCGGGGTGCTCGCGCCGTCGAAGGTCACCGCGCCCAGCACGTCACCGGACTCCGCGGACTCCGCCGGACGCACGACCACCTACCGGGCCGCGAACGTCCTGGACGGCGACCCGAGCACGGCGTGGCGCACCGAGGGCAACGCCTCGGGTTCGACGCTGGAGTTCGCCTTCGACTCCCCCGTGCGCATCACCGAGGTCGGGCTGGTGAACGGCTTCGCGAAGGTCGACCCCCACGACGGTACCGACCGCTACACGCAGGGTCGGCGCATCCTCGCGGTGACCTGGACGTTCACCACCCCGACCGGACCCGTGACGGTGCAGCAACAGTTGCGCGACGGCGACCGTGCCCTGCAACGCGTGCCCGTCCCCGCGGTGGAGGCGAGTTCCGTGGCCCTCACCGTCGACTCCGTGACCCGACCGGGCGCGGGTGGGCGCTTCGACCGCACGGCCATCAGCGACGTGCAGTTCGTCAACGCCTGATCGCGGAGAAACTCCACGACGTGTGGTGTTGTGGGTACTGTCAGTACTCACAACGCTGCGACGTGGAGGTGGGACACCGTGCGACGAAGCACCGGCCAGGGTTCTCTGACCCGGAGCCTGCGGACCGCGGGTTTCGTCCTCGCCCTCGGGGCGCTGTCCCTCTCGGCGGCTCCGGCCCACGCAGCCGCTCGCCTGCCCTGCGGGGCCGAACTCACCGTCGACACGACGCTGACCGAGGACCTGGTCTGTCCCGACGCAGGGAACGGACTCGTCGTCAGGGGGGACGGCGTCGTCCTCGACCTGGCGGGGCACCGCATCGTCGGCGGCGGCTCGTCCGGGGTGCTCGTCCAGGGACGTGACGTCGTCGTGCGGGGCGGGACCGTCACCGCCTTCGGCGAGGGGATCTCCGTCTGGGGCGGCGCCTCGGCGACCGTCGAGCGGGTCACGTTGCTGCGCAACATCACCGGGATCGACAGCGACGGCGAGGCGGTGCTGCGCGACTCGCAGGTGCGCGCCAACTCCCGGGGCGTCCTCGCCGAAGGTGACGGCGTCGTCTCGGTCGAGGGGTCCGACCTGGCCCGCAACCCGACCGCGGTCTCCGCCTACGACGGTGGCGACGTGCGCATCACGGACTCCACGGTCCGCAGCAACCAGCGGGCGCTGGACTGCGACGCCGGGACGCTCCACGTACGACGCTCGGTCGTCCTCGACAGCGGGACCGCGGTGCGCGTGAACGGGTGCGCCGGCTCGTCGGTCGCAGGCAGCCTCTTCGTCCACAACGACGTGCAGGTCGTGGATCCCGCCCTGGCGACCCGCCAGATCGCCTTCTCCTGCACGCGCTTCCTCGACGGGCGCTCGGCTCCCGCCGCCGTGCCCTGCCCCTGAGTTCGCGATCTCTTCCCACCACTGTGACCACTCGTGAGGATCCGAGAGAGGACCACCCCGTGCGATTACTCGCCACCACCCTGCTCGTCCCCGCCCTGCTGTTCGCCGGAGCCGGAACCGCCGCCGCGGCGAACGACCCGGTGGCCTGCGGGGACGCCCTCACCACGAACACCCGGCTCACCGAGTCCCTGTACTGCGAGGACGGCCCGGGACTGCGCATCGACACCCCAGGGGTCACCCTCGACCTCGGTGGGCACTCCATCGTCGGCAGCGCCGGAATCGGCGTCTCCGTGACCGCCGACGGGGTCACCGTCTCCGGCGGCGAGGTCGTCGGGTTCCCGGTCGGCGTCTACACCGGCACGCCGGAGAACGAGTACGAGTACGCCGGCGGTTTCGACCTGCCGGACCTGCCCCCCACCGACGACCAGGGTCCCCCGGCGACGGTGGTGCTGGACCGCCTGCAGGTCAACCGGAACGGCGACCTCGGTCTCGAGGTCGCCGGTGCCGCCACGACGCTGACCGGTTCCGCGCTCGTGGGCAACGACACCGGCGCCCGGGCCGAGTACGGCGGAGAACTCCGGGTGACCGCCAGCGAGGTCACCGGCAACGGCCTCGGCCTCCAGGCCCTCGAAGGTGGCCCCGTCCGGGTGGAGAAGTCGTTGTTGCGCCGCAACGGCACCGCGGCGGGTTGCTCGGAGAGCGCCGTCTTCGTCGCCGACTCCGTGGTCGCCGACAACAGCACCGGGATCGACTACTTCGTCTGCGGTGGTTCCTCGGTCGTCCGGTCGTTCTTCAGCCACAACGACCAGCACATCGCCAGTGAGGGGTTCCCCGACCAGCTCCCCACCGTCGGCTGCACGGTGTTCGTGCTGGGTGGCCCCGCCCCGGACTTCCCGAAGGCCCCTTGCTTCTGAGCGCTACAACTGCACGCCGCGGGTGAGGGCACCGTCCACCACGAGGTTGGTCCCGGTGACGAAGCTGGCCGCGGGGCTGGACAGGAACACCACCGGCCGGGCGATCTCCTCGGGGGTCGCCATCCGGCCGGTGGGGTTCAGGGCCAGGGCCTCGGCGAAGAACTGCGGGTCGTTGCGTTCGGTCAGCTGCCACACCCCACCCTCGAAGTAGGTGTTGCCCGGTGAGACGGTGTTCGCCCGCACCCCCTCCGCGGCGAACTGGTGGGCGAGACCCTGGGTGTAGGCGACGAGGGCGGCCTTGACCGTCCCGTAGGGGCCGGCGAAGGCGTCGACCTCGCGGCCGGAGACGCTGCCGATCGTCACGATGGACCCTCCGCCCCCGCGGCGCAGGTGCGGCAGGGAGGCGTCCACCAGGGCGACGGTGCCCATGAGGTCGACGTCGAGCGACAACCGCCAGGACTCCTGGTCGTTGGCCGCGGCGATGGCGCTGACGTTCGCGACGACGGCGTCGATCCCGCCGAGTTCGGCGACGACGTCGTCCACCCAGACGAACACCTCGTCCCGGTGGGCGACGTCCACGACGGCACCGCGCAGGGTCCCCGGTCCGCCCGCGGCCGCGACAGCCGCCTCGACGTCGTCGGCCGTCCGCGCGCACATCGCGACGTCGGCCCCCTCGGCCAGGAACTCCGCGACGATGGCCGCGCCGATCCCCTTCGTCCCGCCGGTCACCAGGACGCGGGCACCGTCCAGCTGCAGGTCCACCAGTTCTCCTCTCAGCCGCGCGCGAGGGCGCGCAACCGGTCGTGGGCGCCGTCGTAGGCGGGCTTCGGCGTGGGCAGCAGGCGTTTCGGGAGCTTCGTCGGCACGCTGTAGTTCACGTCGACGGCGTTGGCCAGCGGGACCTCGCTGATCTGGGAGAGCAACTGGTAGGCGTCGAGGGTCTCCAGTCCGTAGAGCTCCTCGAGCCAGCCGACCGCCTCGACCTGGCCGATGCGCCAGGCGTCCTCGAGCGGGCGGGAGGAACCCACGACCGTCCAGTGGGTGTCGGACTCCATCCGCGGCCAGGCCGGGGCGGGGAAACCGGCGGAACCCTTGACGAGGTCGACCAGGACGAGCGAGTTCATCGCGCCCTCCACGGCCGTTCCGCAGGACTCGCCCTCGCCCTGGCGGTAGTGCCCGTCGCCCAGGGAGAACAGCGCCCCGGGGACGTTGACCCGCAGGTAGACCGTCGTGCCGGCCTTGGCCTCGGGGGTGTCCATGTTGCCGCCGAAGGAGTCCGGGACCAGCGACGAACGGACCTCCCCGGCCGCCGGGGCCACCCCGATGGTGCCGAGCATGGGTTCGAGCGGCAGCGCGACGCGGAAGTCCCCCGCGGAGGCCTCGAACGCGACGGTGCCGGCCGCGGAGTCGAGCTGGTAGATCCAGGTCCGCTCGGGCAGCGCGGGCTGCAGGGTGGCCGTGCGGTCGGTGCCGGTGAGCCCCCCGAAGAACGGGATGAGCGCCGAGGCGCCCCAGGTCCGGGCCGGCGTCAGTTCGGCCAGGTGCAGGACCAGGGTGTCGCCCGGTTCGGCGCCCTCGACGAAGAACGGCCCGGTCTGCGGGTTGACGAACGGCATCTGCAGCGAGGCGCCGGGCAGGTCCGCGACGGAACGCAGCCTCCCGCAGAAGGCGTCGTCGCTCCACAACCGCAGGGCCGTCCCGGGACGCACGGTCATCACCGGCGCGACCCCGCCGAACGTCCAGGCGTACTGCTCGGGGGTCGGGGTGAACTCCACGATCTCGACGTCGGGGTGCACGGTCCTCCACTCGGAAACGGTTGCGCTCGATGATCTTCTACCGCACTTGCCGTCGCGACGGAAGACCTGGGCCCCGTCCCCGCTCACTGCGCGGGGGGCGGTGTGCCCTCCGACCGTGCCGTGGAGCTGCGCACGGCCTCGACGAACTCGGCGTCGACCCGGGCGAGTTCCCCGGCGAGTTCCGAGGCGAGGCTCGCGTCGTGGTCGGCGGTGGAGGCCCGTCGGGGGCGTTCGTCCTCAGGGAAACCGGTCGGGTGGGAGGACCGGGATCACAGGGCTCGGTACGGATCACGGAACGTCCCGGGGTGTCGGCGGCGGGGGCCCGGAGGCGGGCGGTGGGACCTGTCGCCGCCCGAGCGCCCGCGGCGGGCGTTCACGCGGATCACCACCCGGACGGGCGTCGCCCCGGGGGCGGATTAGGTTGGGTCCGCACGGACGCGCGGAGGTGTCGTCCGGGACGACGAGAGGTGGGAACACGGTGAGCCAGACGGTGGACACGCACGGTCAACCCTTGAAGCTGGGGTACAAGGCGTCCGCGGAGCAGTTCGCGCCCGGCGAGCTCGCCGACTTCGCCGTCCAGGCCGAGGAGCAGGGGCTGGACTCGGTGTGGATCTCCGACCACTTCCAGCCGTGGCGCCACGTCGACGGCCACGCCCCCGCCGCCCTCGTCTGGCTGCCGTGGGTCGCGGCGAAGACGTCCCGCGTCCAGCTCGGCACCAGCGTCCTGACCCCGACGCTGCGCTACAACCCGGCCGTCATCGCCCAGGCCTTCGCGACGCTGGGCTGCCTCGCCCCGGGCCGCGCGATCCTCGGCATCGGCACGGGTGAGGCCCTCAACGAGACCGCCGTGGGCGCGGACTTCCCCGAGATCAAGGAACGCTTCGCCCGGATGCGCGAGGCCGTCCGTCTCATCAAGAAGCTCTGGAGCGAGGAACGCGTCACCTTCGAGGGCGACTACTACACCCTGCGCGACGCGACGGTCTACGACCGTCCCGAGCAGCCCGTCCCGATCTACATCGCCGGCGGCGGCCCCGGCGTCACGAAGTACGCCGGCCGCGCGGGTGACGGCTACATCTGCACCTCCGGCAAGGGCATGGACCTCTACTCCGAGACCCTCCTGCCCGCCCTGAAGGAGGGTCTGGAGGCCTCGGGTCGCACCGAGGAGCAGATCGACCGGACCATCGAGATCAAGCTGTCCTTCGACGAGGACCCCGCCCGGGCGCTGGAGAACACCCGGTTCTGGGCTCCGTTGTCCTTGACGCAGGAGCAGAAGGCCTCCGTCCACGACCCGATCGAGATGGCCCGCCTCGCCGACGAACTGCCCATCGAGCAGGTCGCCAAGCGCTGGATCGTCTCCTCCGATCCCGCCGAGGTCGCCGCCGCCGTGCAGGGCTACGTCGACGCCGGGTTCACCCACCTCGTCTTCCACGCCCCCGGCCAGGACCAGTCGCGGTTCCTGACCCAGTTCAGCGCCGACGTCGTGCCCCTCCTGCGTCCTTGAGTCAGGACTCCTCGCGGCCGTAGAAGACGCGTTCGACGACGGCGCGGCAGCGACGGGTCGTCCGCAGGTACAGCTCCTCGAACTCCCGTGAACTGCCGGGTTCGAATCCGAACATGCGGGCGACGCCGTCGAGGTCGCGGGCCTGGGTGGGCAGGGAGTCCCCGGACTTCCCCCGCCACAGGGCGACGGCGTTGCGCGCGCGGGACGCGAGGTCCCAGGCGGTGAGCAGCACGTCGGCGTCCCCGGCGGCGAGGAGACCGGCCTGGACGGCGGCCCGCAACGCCCGGGGCGTCGACGTCGTCCGCAGCCCCTCGTGCTCCCCGGCGTGCTGCAGCTGCAGCAGTTGCGCGGTCCACTCGACGTCGGAGATCCCCCCGCGGCCCAGTTTCAGGTGCCGCGACGGGTCCGCCCCGCGGGGCAGGCGTTCCGCCTCGACGCGGGCCTTGATCCGCCGGACCTCACGCACGTCGGCCTCGGCCAGACCCCCTGCGGGCCAGCGCAGCGGGTCGATGAGCTCGAGGAACGCCTCGCCGAGGTCGGCGTCGCCGGCGACGGGACGCGCACGCAGCAACGCTTGCGCCTCCCAGGACAGGGACCAGCGTTCGTAGTAGGCGCGGTAGCTCGACAACGACCGCACGAGGGGACCGTTGCGGCCTTCCGGGCGCAGGTCGGCGTCGACCTCGAGGGCGGGTTCCGGGCCAGGCGCCCCGAGCGCCCGGCGCAGTTCCCCCACGACCTCGGTGGCGGCCTGCTGGGCCTTCGTCTCGTCCGCACCGGGCAGGGGGTCGTGCACGAACAGCACGTCCGCGTCGCTGCCGTAGCCGGTCTCCCCCGCGCCGAGACGGCCCATCCCGACGACGACGACCTTCGTCGGCAGCGGCTCACCGCGCCGGCGTTCCACCGCCCGCACGCTCAACCCGAGCGCCACCTCGAGGACGGCCTGGTCGGCGTCGCTCAGCGCCTGCCCGACGCCCGCGAGGTCGCGGACCCCGACGAGGTCGGCCACGACGGTGCGGAACTGCTCCCGGCGACGGACCCCGCGGGCGGCGAGGACGGCGGCGCCGACGTCCTCGCGGCGACGGGCGGCGGCCTCCGCGTCGGCGATGACCTCGGAGACGTCCTCGGCCGCGAGCCGGTCCTCCCCCGCGAACACCGCGACCGCCTCCGGGGAACGCAGCAGCAGTTCCACCGGCAACCGGGCCGCGGAGAGCACGTACGCCAGACGTTCCGCGGCGGCACCCGCGTCGCGCAGCATGGTCAGGTACCACTGGGTCCCGGCGAGCGCCTCGGACACCTGCCGGAAGGCGAGCAACCCGGCGTCGGGGTCCGCGCCGTCGGCGAACCAGCCGAGCATGACGGGCAGCAGGGTGCGCTGGATGCTCGCGCGCCGGCTCACCCCGGAGGTCAGCGCCTCGAGGTGGCGCAGCGCTACGGCCGGGTCGCGGTAGCCGAGGGCGGCGAGGCGTTCGCGGGCGGCCTGCGGGCTGAGCTGCGCGTCGATGCGGGCGTCGGCGGCGGGCAGTTTCGCGACGGCCGTCAGCAACGGCCGGTAGAACAGCTTCTCGTGCAGGCGGCGGACGTCGCGCCGGGTTCCGCGCCACACCTCGTCGAGCGCCTTCACCGGGTCGGGGCGCAGGCCCAGGGAGCGTCCCAGCCGTCGGAGGTCCGCCTCCCCCGTGGGCATGACGTGGGTGCGCCGCAACCGGTGCACCTGGATGCGGTGCTCCAACGACCGCAGCAGCCGGTAGTCGCGGTCGAGCTCACCGGCGTCGTGGCGTCCGACGTAGCCGTAGGCGGCGAGGGAGTCGAGGGCCTCGAGGGTGTTCGCGCTGCGGCGCAGGCGTTCGTCGCTGCGACCGTGGACCATCTGCAGCAGCTGGATGCTGAACTCGACGTCGCGCAGACCACCGGCACCGAGCTTCAGCTGCCGGTCGGCCTCCTTGGAGGGGATGAGCGCCTCGACGCGGCGCCGCATCGACTGCACGTCGGCGACGAAACCCTCGCGTTCGCTGGCGCTCCAGACCATCGGCGCGATCGCGGAGATGTAGGCCCAGCCCAGGTCGAGGTCCCCGGCGACGGGCCGGGCCTTGAGCAGGGCCTGGAACTCCCACGTCTTGGCCCACCGGCGGTAGTACTCGACGTGGCTGTCCAGGGTGCGGACCAGCGACCCGGACTTCCCCTCCGGGCGCAACGCCGCGTCGACCTCCCACAGCGATCCCTCGCCGGTGGGTTCGGAGCAGATGCGTTGCAGCGCGACGGCGAGCTTCGCGCCGACGGCGAGCGCGTCGTCCTCGGCGGCCCCCGGAGCGGGCTCGGCCACGTAGACGACGTCGACGTCGGAGAGGTAGTTCAGTTCCCGCCCGCCGGTCTTGCCCATCCCCAGGACGGCCAGGCGGCAGGCGCGCCAGGACCCGGGTTCCTCGCCCGGGTCGTGGTCGGGAAGTTCCGCACGGGCGATCGCGAGCGCCGCCTCGAGGGCCGCCGCCGCGAGGTCGGCGAGTTCGGCGGAGGTGACGGGCAGGACGGTGAGCGGGTCGGCGGAGGCGAGGTCGCGTCCGGCGAGGCCGAGGAGACGGCGGCGGTAGGCGACCCGCAGCGCGTCCGTGGGGGTCCGTCCGGAACGGCCCGCCGTGGCGACCGGGTCCGGGTCGTCGGCGTTCGCACCGACGGCGGCGAGCAGTTCGGCGCGCAGTTCCCCGGCGTCGGGCGGGGTCGCGGCGGCGAGGACCGTCCAGTGCCGGGGGTGGCGCACCAGGTGGTCGCCCAGCGCCATCGAGCCGCCGAGGACGGCGAGGAGGCGGGCGCGGGTCCCGACGACCTCGGGCACGTGGTCGCCCCGCAGGAGGTTCAGCGCGGCGGCGATCCCCTCGACCTCGTGGGAGGCGGAGCTGCGGTCGAACCCGGCGGTGAGGGACTCGGCCCACCGGACCAGGCCGAGCAGGGCCTGGTCCGGGTCGGCCGTGCGGGCCAGCGAACGGACGAGCTCGCCGGTGGAGTCGGTGAACTCGCCGTCGGCGGCCACGTCGTCCACGTCGCGGACGACGCCCCGCAGCGCCGGGTCGCGCAGCAGCCGTGCGGCCCGGTCCGGGTCGGCGAACCCGGCCCGGACCAGTTGCGCGGTGGCGGAGGAGCGGCGTCCGCGCGTGCCGCCCGGTGTGGTGCTCACAGCAGGGGCAGGTACCGCTTGAGCTCGAAGGGGGTCACCTGCGAGCGGTAGTCGGCCCACTCCTGGCGCTTGTTGCGCAGGAAGTAGTCGAACACCCCTTCACCGAGGGCCTCGGCGACGAGTTCGGACTTCTCCATGACGGCGATGGCGTGCTCGAGGCTCTGCGGGAGCGGTTCGATGCCCATCGAGCGACGTTCGGCGTCGGTGAGGGACCAGACGTCGTCCTCGGCGCCGTCGGGCAGGTCGTAGCCCTCCTCGATGCCCTTGAGCCCGGCGGTGAGCAGCAGCGCGAAGGCGAGGTAGGGGTTGGCCGCGGAGTCCAGCGCGCGGTACTCGATGCGCACCGACTGGCCCTTGGAGGGTTTGTACATCGGTACCCGGACGAGCGCGGAGCGGTTGTTGTGGCCCCAGCAGACGTAGCTGGGGGCCTCACCCCCGGACCAGAGCCGCTTGTAGGAGTTGACGAACTGGTTCGTCACGGCGGTGATCTCGGCCGCGTGGCGGAGGATGCCGGCGATGAACTGCCGTCCGGTGCGGGAGAGCTGGTACTCCGCACCGGCCTCGTAGAAGGCGTTGGCGTCGCCGTCGAAGAGGGACAGGTGGGTGTGCATGCCCGAACCCGGTTCCCCGGCGAGGGGTTTGGGCATGAAGCTGGCGTACACGCCCTGGTCTCCCGCGACCTCCTTGAGGACGGTGCGGAAGGTCATGATGTTGTCGGCCGTGGTGAGGGCGTCGGCGTAGCGCAGGTCGATCTCGTTCTGCCCCGGGCCGCCCTCGTGGTGGCTGAACTCGACGGAGATGCCCATGCTCTCCAACGTCGAGATCGCCGTGCGGCGGAAGTCGGTGGTGGTGCTGCCCGGGTGGTTGTCGAAGTAGCCGACGTAGTCGACGGGTTCGGGCACCGCCCCACGTTCCAGGGGGGTCTTGAAGAGGTAGAACTCGATCTCGGGGTGGGTGTAGAAGGTGTAGCCCTGCTGCGCCGCGCGGTCGAGGGCGCGCTTGAGCACGAACCGCGGGTCCGAGCGCGCCGGCTGCCCGTCCGGGGTGAGGATGTCGCAGAAGATGCGGGCCGTGCCCTGGTGCTCGTCGCTGGCGCGCCAGGGCAGCACCTGGAACGTCGACGGCTCGGGCTTGAGCAGCATGTCGGACTCCGACACCCGCGAGAGTCCCTCGATCGCGGAACCGTCGAACCCGATTCCCTCGCCGAAGGCTCCTTCGAGCTCGGCGGGTGCGATCGCCACCGACTTCAACGTCCCGATGACGTCGGTGAACCAGAGCCGGACGAAGCGGATGTCCCGCTCCTCCAGCGTCCGCAGCACGAACTCCTGCTGGCGGTCCATGGCACCCTTTCCGTCGCTTCCCTCGCCGGGCCGTCGGCGGTCGTCGCCGGCCCCGGCCTCATCATCGCGCACCCCCGCCCCCGGGGGGACGCACACCCCGCCGCGCCCGCCTGTCGCACCCACGAGGGTCACCACGGGCCGCACCCACCGGTGTCACCACGCGCGGACGCGTGGAGTGAGGTGTGGGTGTGCCGAAGTAGTCGCCCCAGCGCCTGGTTCGGGACACCCACGCCTCACTCCACGACCCGGCCTCCTCAGACGGCCAGCCGCGGACGCGCCACCACGGCGGGGCGCGTCGCCCGGCGCAGGGCGAGGTAGGCGCGCTCGACCGCCCGCAGCACCCGGCGGCCGTCGCTCCGCAGGGTGCGCGGCGAGAACGCCATCACCGGCACGCCCGCCGTCCCGAGGGCGGTGTCGCTGCGCAGCGTCCACTCCCAGTCCTCCTCGGCGAAGTGGTGGCTGCGGGAGTGCACCTGCAGCGCCAGGCCCACCTCGTCCACGAACCCGTCCGGGCTAGGGAGCGTCTCCCCCGTCACCGTGGTGAGGACGGGGTTGAGCAGGACCGTGGGGAGGACCGAGCTCGAGGCGAGCAGGTCCGCGAGTTCGCTCTCGGGGATGGACCAGGCGCCGCCGGAGACCTCCTGGACGGCGGCCCGGACGGCGGCGCTCCCCCGGACGGCCCCCGCCTCCACCTCCGACGCGAGGTGGTCCACCGTCACGAACCGCCGCTGCACCGCCTCGAAGACCACGGCCCGGACGGCGTCACCGCGCAGCTGACGGGCCGCGTCGACGACGGTGCGCGGTGGTGAGGTGAAGGCCAGCGGGCCCCTGGACCACTCGTGGGGATCGGGTCGTCGCGTCCGACGGACCGACACCCCGGGACGTTCGCGACTCTTCGCCCCCCAGGGCACGAACAGGCGTCGCACCCCGTCCTCCGGCACCGAGGTGAGTCCGAAGTAGCGGGCCGCGGTGGTGGAGCCGATCTGCGCGCCCGGCCCGGCGAAGAGCTGCGCCGCGACGAGCCGCTGCGCCGGATCGAGCCGGCCCGTGGTCGTCGCGACGACGCTGCCGTGCACGAGCCGCCACTCACGTCCGAGGGCCCAGCGGATCTGGTGCGTGCTCACCCCCGCGTCGTAGAGCTGTCGTCGGGTGAGCAGGCCGTGCTGCTCGTGCAGGACGGGGCGCAGGGAGTCGGGGATCCAGGACACGTGCGGAGGGTGCACGTGGTTGCGCCCGTCGTCCCGCCGCTGCGGCGCACGCTGTGGACGACTCGGCGGCGGGGCGCCCTGTGGACACCGTGGTGACGCCCGGGCCGACCTCGTGGAGTGAGGTGTCGGTGCGACGAAGTGGGCGCCAGGGCAGCCGATCCGTCGCACCGACACCTCACTCCACACCTCACGAGGGTGGTGACACCGATGGGTGCGACGGGGCGGGTGGTGAGCCACCCGTGCACCTGGGCAACCGCCCCCCGGGACGCTCACTACGCTGACCCCATGCCTCAGCTGCGGGTGGCCATGGCCCAGATCGACACGACGGTCGGTGACCTCGACGGCAACGTCGCGGCCATCCGCGCGTGGACGCGGCGGGCGGCGCAGGAAGGGGCGCACCTGGTGCTGTTCCCCGAGACCGCCGTCACGGGGTACCCGGTGGAGGACCTGGCGCTGCGCACGTCCTTCGTGGACGCCTCGAAGCAGGCCGTGAAGCGGTTGGCGCGCGAGCTCGCCGACGACGGTCACGGCGACGTGACGGTCGTGGTCGGCTACGTCGACCGGGCCGGGGAGGACACCCGGCCGGCGACGGCGGGACGACCCAAGGGGCTGCCGCAGAACTGCGCGGCCGTGCTGCACGGCGGGCGCGTCGTGGCGCGCTACGCGAAGCACCACCTGCCCAACTACGGCGTCTTCGACGAGTACCGCATCTTCGTCCCGGGTGACGACCTCCTCGTGGTCCGGGTCAAGGGCGTCGACGTGGCCATCGCGATCTGCGAGGACCTCTGGCAGGACGGCGGACCGGTGCAGATGGCCGGTGACGCCGGGGCGGGGCTGCTCGCGGTCATCAACGCCTCGCCCTACGAACGCAACAAGGACGACGTCCGCCTGGAACTCGTCGCGCGGCGCGCGGCCGAGGCCGGCTGCCCCATCGCCTACGTCAACGCCGTCGGCGGTCAGGACGAACTCGTCTTCGACGGCGACTCCCTCGTCGTGGCGCCCGAGGGCACCGTCCTGGCCCGCGGCCCGCAGTTCCGCGAGGAACTCGTCGTCGTGGACCTCGAGGTCCCCGAGGGGGTGAAGACCCCGGGCTGGGAGGAGAACATCCAGCGCGCGACGATCAGCGCGGACCTCGTCCCGGCCTACCAGCCCACCGTCTCCCCGGTCCTCGAGCCGCTGCCCGACGTGGCCGACGTGCACGCGGCGCTGGTGCTGGGTCTGCGCGACTACGTGCGCAAGAACGGTTTCCGTTCCGTCGTGATCGCGGTCTCCGGGGGCATCGACTCCGCGCTCGTCGCCAGCCTGGCCTGCGACGCGATCGGTCCGGAGAACGTCGTCGGGATCTCGTTGCCGTCGGGGTACTCCAGCCAGCACTCCAAGGACGACGCCGAGGACCTCGCGAACCGCTGCGGCTTCGAGTACCGGCAGTACCCGATCGCCCCGATGGTCGACGTCTTCCTCCAAACCGTTCCGCTGCAGGGGGTCGCGGAGGAGAACCTGCAGGCCCGGGTGCGCGGGACGACGATCATGGGACTCGCGAACCAGGAGGGTCACCTGACCCTGGCGACGAGCAACAAGAGCGAGCTCGCCGTGGGGTACTCGACGCTGTACGGCGACTCCGTGGGTGGCTACGCGCCGTTGAAGGACGTCCCCAAGACGCTGGTGTGGGACCTGTCGAACTGGCGCAACGCCGACGCGGCCTCGCGGGGCGAGCAGCCGCCGATCCCCGAGAACACCATCACCAAACCCCCGTCGGCGGAACTGCGCCCGGACCAGACCGACCAGGACTCGTTGCCGCCCTACGAGGTCCTCGACGCGATCCTCGAGGACTACGTCGAGGGTGACATGGGCCGCGCGGACATGCTCGAGGCGGGTTTCGACCCCACGGTCGTGGACTCCGTCGTCACCCTCGTCGACCGCGCGGAGTGGAAGCGGCGCCAGTTCGCACCCGGGCCGAAGATCTCCTACAAGGCGTTCGGACGTGACCGGCGCCTGCCGATCACGAACCGCTGGCGCGAACCCGCGGCGTCGGCGACGCTGACGCCGCCGGTCGAGGTCAAGACCGACTCCCCGTTGGGACGGAACTGACATGGCCTACGCCACCGAGGCGCCCGCGAAACGGCGCCGGACCCGCATCCACCACTTCCAGGAGTGGAAGGACGCGGGCGAGAAGTGGTCGATGCTGACCAGCTACGACGCGATGACCGCCGCGGTCTTCGACGAGGCGGGGATCCCGGCGCTGCTCGTGGGCGACTCCGCCGCCAACACCGTGTACGGGATGGCGACGACGATCCCGGTGACCATCGAGCAGTTGCTGCCGCTGGTGCGGGCCGTCGTCGCGGGCGCCCCGCACGCCTTCGTCGTGGCCGACCTCCCGTTCGGCTCCTACGAGGCCTCGGACGAGCTCGCGGTGACCTCTGCGGTGCGGATGATGAAGGAGGGCGGCGCGCACGCGGTGAAGTTCGAGGGCGGCGCGCAGCGCGCCGGCCGCGTCCGGGCCGTCGTCGACGCCGGCATCCCGGTGATGGCGCACATCGGGTTCACCCCCCAGTCCGAGCACGCCCTCGGCGGGTACCGGGTCCAGGGTCGCGGCGAGGCGGGCGACCGGGTCCTCACCGACGCCCGCGCGCTGGCCGAGGCGGGCGCCTTCGCGGTGCTCATGGAGATGGTCCCGGCCGACGTCGCGGAGCAGGTCACGAAGACCCTGGCCGTCCCGACGGTGGGCATCGGGGCCGGCAGCGGCACCGACGGTCAGGTCCTGGTCTGGCAGGACTTCGCGGGCCTGACGGAGCGCACCGCGTCGTTCGTGAAGAAGTTCGCCGACGTCCGCACCGCGCTGCTCGACGGGGCACGCGCCTACGCCGCCGAGGTCCGGGGCGGTTCGTTCCCCGGCCCCGAGCACTCCTTCCAGCAGGACCGCAGCCGGTGACGCCCGGCAGGTGCTCGCCACCGGCTGCTGCGGTGGTGAGCCTCGTCCGTGACGGCTCACGCGACCGACCGTGCGTGCGCCGCGTTCCCCGCTGAAACGCCGTCAGCCGCGCAGGGCCACCGCCTGGGCGGAACGGATGGCCTCGGCTGCCGTGAGGACCTCGTCCTTCCAGGAACGGTAGTCGCTCTCACTGATCCCGTGCTCCGCGCACAGCTCCTCCAGCGGGCACTCCTCACGGATCCCGGCCAGGACGATGGCCAGTTTCTCGCGGGCGGGCAGCGGCCGGCTCGTCCGCCTCTGACCGAGGAAGGCTGCGGCGATGACCAGGGCAGCGCCGAGGAGGATGACGTCCTTGAGGACGTACTGCCCCTCCAACGTCGGGGCGTGGTGGGGACCGGCGAAGAGGCGGTGCGGCAGCAGGACGATCGGGGAGAGGATCCCCGCCAGCTGGGGAACCAGGAGGAGGAGGGCCGCGGGCAGGAACCTCCCGCCGAGCAGCAGGCACGCACCGATGACCGTCTCCAGCGAGGCGACGCCGATCAGTGCGAGGTGGTCGGGGACCAGTCCGAAGGTCAGCATGCGGGTGGTCGTCACCGCGAGGTCTTGCGCCGGGCTGGTTCCGGGAAAGAACTTCAGGACACCGAAACCGAGGAACACGACTCCCATGCTCAGCCGCAGCACCAGGAGACTGTGAGCCATCAACACCCTGGACGCCGTGGCACTCGCTCGGTCCAGGTGTCCTCGGGGTGTCATCACGGTGGTTCTTCGGAGCGGACACCGCGCGCGATGGGTCCAGACCGCCCCGGCCCGGACTGGACCGGAGTTCTCACCCGGTCGATCCGACGGCGCAGGCCCTGGTGACGATCCTGCCGATGCGGTGGGGCGGCAGGTCCGGGAGCACGAGCGACTCGCCGCCAGCCCCCGCGGAGGGGCCGTATCGGCCGCGATCGTCCGGCGCTGGTTCCACCGACCCAGCAGACACGCCCTAGTCGAGGCGCAGCGAGAGGGCCTCGCCGCGCACGTGGTCCAGGGCGCGCCGCAACGCACCCAGGACGACGACGTCGCGACCCAGCGTCGAGGCGACCACGAGGGGGCGCGGCAGGTCGAGGAACGAGGGCAGTTCCCGGTTCACGACCTCCACGAGCGCCGGTGAGGCGGCACCGCCGGCCAGGATCACCCGTTCGGGGTCGAACAGGCTCACGAGCGTGACGACGATCCGCGTCAGGCGCAGTCCGGCGATCTCGACCTGCGCGGTCGCGACGAGCCCACCGGCCCGTGCGGCCGCCAGGACGTCGGCGGCCTCCTCCGTCCCGCCGAGGTCGCGCAGCACCTTGCCGAGACCCGCCGAGGACCCGACCCCCTCGACGATGTCGAGGTAGCGCATCTCCCCCACCCCACCGCGCACCCCGCGCAGCAGCCGCCCGTCGTCGACGACGCCGGCCCCGATGCGTTCCCCGGCGAGCACCGTGACCTGGTGCGCCAGACCGGCTCCGGCCCCGCACCAGCCCTCGGCCAGCGCCGCGAGGTTCGCGTCGTTCTCGACGAGGACGGGCCAGCCGAACCGGTCGCCGAGGACGCCGGCGAGGTCGGGGTTGGTGAACGCCCAGAAGGGGTTGTCCGTGCCGAGCGTCCGTCCGTCGACCCCCACCGGAGCCGGGACCCCGACCGAGACGGCCAGCACCCGGGGGGAGCCCGCCGCCGCGCACGCCTCCCGGAGGACCGCCTCGAGGGCGGCGATCCGGTGCGCGACCGGGGTCCGGCCGGCGGCCTGGTCGACGACCCGTTCGACCGTCGCCAGCGGGACACCCCGCAGGTCGGTGACCCGCACCGAGATCCGGTGCTCCCCCGCGTCGATGCCGACGACCGCCCCGGCGCGGGCGTCGAACCCGTAGCGACGGGCCGGGCGCCCCTTGACGTAGGTCCCGGTGGAGCGCTCGTTCTCCAGTTCCCGCAGCCAGCCGCGGTCGATGAGCTCGTCGCACACGTCGTGGACCGTCGCCCGGGAGAGTCCCGTCACGGCGATGAGGTCGCTGCCCGTGACGGCGGCGCCGGGGGGCAGGTCCCAGACGTGCAGGAGCACGGCGCGCGCGTTGTCGTCGCGCAGGCGGCGGGTCACCGACCCGGCGGTGGAACCCGTCGTCATCACCCCTTGACCCCTCCCCTCGACGCTGGGCACACTTTAGCCACGGCTTAGATTTAGGCCCCACATCAAATACTCACCGTCACTGGAGACCGTGTGTCCCACCTGCTGGAAGAACGACCCACCGCCCCCGCGACCGACGCCACCTGGTGGCGGCAGGCCGTCGTCTACCAGGTCTACCCGCGCAGCTTCGCCGACAGCGACGGCGACGGCATCGGCGACCTCCCCGGCATCACCGCCCACGTCCCGCACCTGCGCCGGCTCGGGGTCGACGCCGTCTGGCTCTCCCCCTTCTACCCCTCCGCACTCGCCGACGGCGGCTACGACGTCGACGACCACCGCGCCGTCGACCCGCGCATCGGCACCCTGGCGCAGTTCGACGACCTCGTCACCGCGCTCCACGCGGCCGGGATCCGGCTCGTCGTCGACATCGTGCCCAACCACTCCTCCGACCGGCACCGGTGGTTCCAGGCTGCGCTCGCGGCCGGTCCGGGTTCCCCCGAACGGGAGCGCTACGTGTTCCGGCGTGGCCTCGGCGCCGACGGGGAACGACCCCCGAGCGACTGGACCTCGGTGTTCGGCGGTCCGGCCTGGGAACCCGTCGGCGACGGCGACTGGTACCTGCACCTCTTCGCCCCCGAACAACCGGACTGGAACTGGGACCACCCCGACGTGCGTGCGGACCACCTCGAGACCCTGCGGTTCTGGGCCGACCGCGGGGTCGACGGGTTCCGGATCGACGTCGCCAACGCCCTCACCAAGCACCTCACGGCCACGTTGCCGAGCGCCGAGGAACTGCGTGCCGCCGACCTGCCCGACGGAGCGCACCCCTACTTCGACCGCGACGAGGTGCACGAGGTCTACGCCGCCTGGCGCGAGGTGTTCGACTCCTACGACCCGCCGCGCACCGCGGTCGCCGAGGCCTGGGTCCCCGCCCACCGCCGCGCCCGCTACGCCTCCCCGCTCGGCCTCGGTCAGGCGTTCAACTTCGACCTGCTCCTGGCCCGCTTCGACGCGGCGACCTACCGCACCGTGGTCGAGGAGAACCTCCGCTTCGCCCGGGACGCCGAGAGCTCCTCGACCTGGGTGCTCTCCAACCACGACGTCGTCCGCCACGCCAGCCGGTTCGCCCTGCCGCCCGGCACCGACGAGAAGGCGTGGCTGCTCAGCGACGGCCACGACCCCGAACCCGACGTCGCCGGCGGTCTGCGCCGCGCCCGGGCGGCCACGGCCTTCGTCCTCGCCCTCCCCGGCAGCGCCTACCTCTACCAGGGGGAGGAACTCGGACTGCCGGAGGTCTCGGACCTGCCGCGGGCCGACCTGCAGGACCCGACGTGGCTGCGCTCGGGCGGCACCGAGAAGGGACGCGACGGGTGCCGGGTCCCGCTGCCCTGGAGCGCCGACGGTCCCTCGCACGGGTTCGGGCCGGGTGGTTCGCACCTCCCCCAGCCGTCGTGGTTCGCCGACGTCGCCGCCGACCGCCAGGACGGCATCCCGGGATCGACGTTGGAGTTCTACCGGACGGCGCTCGCGGTGCGGCGTCGACTCCAGACCGTCGAGGAACTGTCGTGGGTGGAGGGGACCCCCGAGGGAGCCGTGCAGTTCACCCGACCCGGCGGCTGGACGTGCCTGACGAACTTCGGCCCCGACCCGGTGCCGTTGCCCGCCGGGCGGGTCGTGCTGTGCAGCGGTGAACTCGGGAGCGACCTGGTTCCCGCGGACACCACGGTCTGGCTCGAGGACGAGCCGGGACGACCCTCCGCCTGACGGCGACGGCGATGGAGGCGGCGGTAGCGCTCGGTCGTGTCCGGCGTCACCCGGGGCGCCGTCACGCGAACGCCCGGTCCTGCTGCGGCACCGGTCGCAGCAGGACCGTGGCAGCCAGGACCGCGAGCACCGCGGGCACCAGCACCGCGGCCACGTCGGGCCAGGGACCGCCCTGCAGGCTCGAGACGAAGATCACCGCGCCCTCGGTGGGTTGCGCGCTCTGCTCGCGCTGGAACGCGGTGGGCGGGGCGTACCAGGCCCACGCCGCGAGCCCGGCCAGCGCGACGCCGACGAGGGCGGCCACCAGGGCCACCACGCCCGCGCACCGTCGCCACCCCGAGGACCGCCCCCCGGGAGACGCCGCCGCAGCGCACGAGCTGAGGGCGGTGCAGAGCAACGGCAGCGCAGGGTCCAGCCACGCGACCGAGCGGAGGTGGTCGCCGAGACCGGGGGCCTCCGTGAGCCCCGGGTAGGCCGCGACGGCCTCCGCATCGAGACCCCCGGCGAGGACCGCCGCCGCGGTCGCGAGGACGAGGAGCGTCGGAAGCGCCGACGCCAGCACGAGCACCCAGCCGCGAGCGCCGTTCACGACCGCGCCGGACGGGCCAGCACCGTCGCCGCGGCCGCGGCGACGAGGGTCGTGAAGACGAGCGGGCCGAGCACGGGGGCCTGCTGGACGGCGGCGGACAGGCTGAACCCGCCGTCGGAGTACCCCGGGAAGGGGTCGGTCCAGAGGTCCGTCACGGTCACCACCGCGGTGAGGGCACCGACCACGGCGAGGACCACCGCGACGACGCCGCCGGCCACCCGCACCGGTGTCGGCACCGCCCGGCGCCGCAGGGCGGGAGCGGCCAGGACGAGCGCGGTGAGCACGAGCAGGGCGACGGTCGCGGCCACCAGGGCGGGGGCGGCGGCGATCCCGGACACGGCCGCACCCCAGCGTTGCCCGAAGGAGGTCGCCGAGGACGTGAGGTCCATCTGGTGTCGCAACGCCTCCGCGGCGGCGTCGACCTGCAGCGACCGGCCGGCGTCGAGGAGCAGCAGGGTCGTCGGGACGCCGGCGGCGAGCAGCAGGACGACGGCCGGCGCGGTCAGGGACGCCGGTGGTCGGTGGGGCGGGTCGTGCGGAGGTGCCATGATCCGACGGTAGGACAGCCCGCCCACCCCGTCGGAGGAAACCACCGTGGACCGCCCGCTCAGCCCACCGCAGGGGGCCGGCCCGGAGCCGGCGCCCGAGGAACCGCGCGACTGGGTGCACCGCGCCGTGCGCACGGTCGAGGCGGACGCCAACCGCAGCGCCGACACGCACCTGCGGGTGTTCCCGCTGCCGGCGAGCTGGGGGGTCCAGCTCTACCTCAAGGACGAGTCCGTCCACCCGACCGGTTCGCTGAAGCACCGCCTGGCCCGCTCGCTGTTCCTCTTCGGCCTGGCCAACGGCGCCATCGGTCCCGACACCACCCTCGTCGAGGCCTCGAGCGGGTCCACGGCCGTGTCCGAGGCCTACTTCGCCCGGATGCTCGGACTGGAGTTCGTCGCGGTGGTCCCCCGCCAGACCGCGGCGGTGAAGCTCGACCTCATCACCCGCTACGGCGGACGGTTGCACCTGGTCGACCACCCGGGCGAGGTCTACGCGGCCGCGGAGGACCTGGGCTCGCGGGAGGGCTGGTACTACTTCGACCAGTTCTCCACGGCCTCGACGGTCACGGACTGGCGCGGGAACAACAACATCGCCTGCTCGATCTTCGAGCAGATGGCGATGGAACCCCACCCGGAACCGGAGTGGATCGTGGTCGGCGCCGGGACCGGTGGGACGAGCGCGACGATCGGGCGCTACTGCCGCTACCAGCAGCACGCGACCCGCCTGGCCGTGGCCGACCCGGAGGGTTCCGTGTTCGCCGAGGCCTGGCGCACCGGATCGCGCACCGTGACCGGTCCGGGTTCGCGGATCGAGGGGATCGGGCGCCCCCGGGTCGAACCCTCGTTCGTGCCCTCGGTGATCGACGAGGTCTTCACCGTCCCCGACGCCGAGTCCGTCGCCGCGATGCGGATGTTGTTCGAGCGCACCGGGATCCGTGCCGGTGCCTCCACGGGGACGAACCTCTCCACGGCGCTGCGCCTCGTCGACCGGATGCGCCGGGACGGGCGGCCCGGGTCGGTCGTCACGCTCATCTGCGACGACGGGAACCGCTACCTGGACACGTACTACTCCGACGCGTGGGCCGAGGGGCGGGGCCTCGACCTCGACGGCGCCCGGGCGACGCTGGCCCCGCTCTTCGGCGACGTCGGTCGCTGAGCCGACCCCGGCGGCGGAACTCCCGCGAGGGGGCGGGTCCGCTTCGCTAGGTTCGGCTCGTGACGACGACGGAGTTCGATCTCGACCTTCCCGACGGGCGCGTCCTGCACGCCCACGACACGGGCGCGGCCCACGACCCGGCCACCCGCGGACCGGTCGTGCTGTGGCACGGCGGGACCCCGAACACCGGTGAACCACCGGCACCGCTGCTGACCCCCGGCGTCCGCTGGATCGGCGTCGACCGCCCCGGCTACGGCGGTTCGACGCGCCGGGAGGGGCGCGACGTCGCGAGCGTCGCCGCGGACGTGGTGGCCGTGCTCGACCACCTGGGGATCGAGCGCTGCGTGACGCTCGGGCACTCCGGGGGCGGGGCGCACGCCCTCGCCTGCGCGGCCCTGGCGCCCGACCGGGTCGTCGCGGCCCTGTCGATCTCGGGTCTGGCGCCCTACGACGGGAGCCCCGACTGGTTCGAGGGGATCGGTCCCGCGGGGCGGGCGAGCCTGGGTGCCGCCGTGGCGGGACGCACGGCACGGGAGGCGTTCGTACCGGGGCCCGACGCGATCGACTTCACCGCCGCGGACTGGCAGACGCTGGAGGGGCCGTGGGGCTGGTTCGGCCCGGTCGTGCAGCGGGCCACCGCGAACGGGCCGGGCGGGATGGTCGACGACGACCTCGCGGGGACGGGTCCGTGGGGTTTCGACCTGTCCTCGATCCCGGTCCCGGTGTTCCTGCTGCACGGCGACGCGGACCGGGTCGTCCCGGTCGGGCACGCCGTCCGGGTGGCCGCCGCCGTCCCGGGGTCCTCGCTGCGGGTCGTCCCGGGGGCGAGCCACCTCTCCGTGCTCGCCGAGGCGCCCGCGGCTCTCGCGGAGCTGGTGGAGATCTGGCGGTGACGCTCGGCTGATCGTGCGCCGGGCCCGACCGGTGGTCGTCCGCGTCCCTAGCGTCGAGGGGTGCCCACCCGCAGGTTGCCGATCGCCCTCGCCGTCGCCGTGGGTTTCGGCTGCCTCACCGCGGGGCTCGTGAACCTGGCCGAGCACCCGGCGGCGAGGTTCGGCGGGTACCTGCTGAACGCGGGGTGGGCCTGGGCGGGGTTGTCGGTGCTGGTGGGTGCCCTCGTCGCGCGGCCGGTCCTGGGCGCCGTGACCGGGTGGCTGGCCGCGGGGTGCGCGTTGTTCGCCTTCGACGCCACGGACGCGGTCGTCCGCGGTGCGCCGCTGGTGTCGGCGCTGCGGGCGGACCTGTCCTGGTGGGCGGTCAGCCTGGTGCTCTGCCCCCTCCTGGGCCTCGTCGGCTCCCAGCTCCGGCGCCCGGACCGGCTCGGTCTGTCGGCCCGGCTGGTCGTCCCGGCCGGGGCCGCGCTGGAGATGGTTCTCCGCCCACCGGGCGGCGGCCTGCACCCCGAGGCGCTCGGGGTGCAGGTGAGCGTCTGGGCCGTCGCGGTCCTGACCGCGGTCCTCCTGCTGACCCGGTACCGGCGGAGCGGGCGGTCCTGATCAGCCCCGGCCCCAGAGCGCCGTCGGATCCTCGGCCGGGCGGAACCCGCACGTCGCGACGGCGGAGGCGACCTCGGGGAAGCGCCGGGCGAGTTCTGTCGGGTCGTGCGCGTCGCTGCCGAACGCGACTGCCGCACCCCCCACGTCGTGCCACCAGCGGACGACGCGGAGGTCGAGCGGCATCCGGGTGTTCACCTCCAGCGCCCGTCCAGACGCGGCGAGGACGGAGAGGGTGTGACGGACCTGTTCCTCGAGGACGTCCCAGGGCAGCGGACCGGCGGACCGGGGCCAGGCGCGGGCCGCGTAGTCGATGTGCCCGAGCACCTCGAAGGGCGCGTCGCCGGAGGCCATCACCTCCACCTCGTGCAGGTACCCGCGCACGACATCCAGGGGAACCCGCTGGTCGTAGGCCCCGCGGACCTCCGTCCGGTTCCCGGGAGCGGTCAGGTCCGGCAGCGAGTGCACGGAACCCACCACCCGCTCGAACCCCCGCTGCAGCAGGTCGCGCACCGCGGCGGGGTGACGGTGCCCCTCGGACAACTCGATGCCCGACCGGATCCGCAACTGCGGGAAGAGCGTGCGGCAGCGCTCGATCGCGGCGAGGTAGGCGTCGACCTCGAGGGGCGCACCGAGGAACCGACCGTGCTCGTCGATGGTGCCGCGCACCCCGGCGGGCCACGTCCACCCACCCTCCGGCGCCGACCACGCGTCGAGGTCGACGTGCTCGGTGAACGAGATCGCCGGCAGACCCAGCTCGAGAGCCCGGGCGCAGGTCCCCTCCAGGTCACCCGCGACGGCGTCCCAGGAGAACCGCGAGTGGACGTGGTCGTCGGCGGGGAGGTTCACCGGCGCCATGCTGCCGGGTTCCGGTGCCTGGACGCCAGACCGCCGACGGCATCGACCACTGCGCCACTGCTCAGCTGCCCAGTCGGGCGAGCAACCACGCCGCGATCTCCTCGCCCGCCGCGGCGCCGGTGGCGCCGGTGAGTTCGGCGCCTGCGTGCTCCCAACCGGCCCGGAAGAGTTCCCCGTGGCGGGGACGGCGCGACTCCTGCGCCGCCACCAGCAGGTCCACGTCGAGGAGGGAGTCCCCCGCCGAGACGAAACCCGAGGCACCGCAACGGGAGACGACCTCGGCGACGGCGGCGGCCTTCGTCAGCGGCCGCGGCACGGCGTACAGCTTCCGCCCCTGCAACGAGACGGTGTACCCCCACCCGTCCATCGACGCGACGAGTTCCCCGAGCCGGGGCCCTTCGAGTTCCGCCCGCTGACCGTCGCGGAGGACCACGTAGCAGAACAGGTCCGGGACGCTGCGCACGGCGGGCTCCTCCGACCCCGGGACGGCCCGGACCAGGTCCCCGGCCAACCGGAGGAGTTCCGCGTGCACCTCGGCCAGGGGGGCGCACCCGGACAACCGTTCCTGCACCGCCGCGGCCCACGCCGCGTCGGGGCGCCCGGAGGTCAGCAGCACCCCGCCGTTCGCGCACACGGCGTGGCGCGGGGCGGCACCGGGCCAGCGGATCCGTGCGTACTGCTCGGGGGTCCGCGTCGTCACGGGGACGAACCGGTCGGAGGCCACGAGGGAACCGAGCAGGGCCCACGCCGCGGGGGTGACGTAGGAGATGGCGCGCCCCTGGTACTCCTCGACCTCCACCAGACCCGCGACCGGGACTCCCGCGGAGCGGGCGGAGAACACCAGCGTCTGGTCGAGGTCGCTGGCCGCGAGGACCGTCACACCGCCAGCCCGTCCGCACCGGTCGCCCCGCGGGTGAACCGCGGGTGGATGAGGCCGATCGCGGAGTAGGACAACCCGGGGACCTCCTCGACGACGACACCGCGCTGGTCGGCGAGCAACCGCACGTGGGCCAGGTCGTCGGGGTGCGACAGTTCCGACGCCGGACGCACGAGGACCCGCCACGGCACCCGCCGCAGCAGCACGCGCGTCGTCTCCCCCACCCCGGGTTTCACCAGGTTCACGTCCCCGATGCCGTAGTGCTCGCTCACCCGCTCGACCTCGGCCCACCCGGTGAAGCTCGCCGTGCGATCCCCCGAGCGCAACCCCTCGACCACGGCGGGGACCTCGGCCGCGACGTCGTCGAACCAGGAACTCACGACGTCCAGGAACCGGTTCGACTCGTCCGCCGGGGCGAGGTCGGCGTAGAACTTCGCCCCGTGGAACTGCCCGGGCGCGAGCAGCCGTTCGTTCAGCACGGTGCGGCTCACCAGACCCGAGACCGTCGAGTTCAGGCAGGCCGAGGGGATCAGGTAGTCCTCGCGGGTCCCGAACGTCCGCACGCAGTGGCCGGGGTCGGCGAGCACGGCCAGGTCGTCGCTGAAACCCCCGAACCGCTCCAGGGCGGCGGACAGTTCCCGCACGATGGCGCCCTTGCCCGTCCAGCCGTCGACGAACACGACGGAGGCGGGGTCGTGGTGCGCCGCGATCCAGCGCAGGGCGACCTCGTCGATCCCCCGGCCGCGCACGATCGAGACCGCGACGTGCGGCCAGTGCAACCCCTGCCGGATCGCCCAGCGCCGCAGCAGGATCCCCACGGGGGTGCCGGCACGGGCCAGCGAGGCGAGCAGCAGGTCGTCACCGCGTTCGGCGCGCAGCAGTTCCGCGACGACGCCCACCCCCAGCGCGACCCGGCGCGCCGTGCGCTCCAGCGCGTCGGCGAACAGCTTCCGGTACTCCGCGCTCGGCTGGTACTCCACGGGCAGGGACTCCGCGTAGTGCGCGCCGCCGCTCTGGATCGCCTCCTCGCGCTCCTCCGCCGGGGCCTCCAGTTCCACCCCGGACAGGTCGGTGAGCAGCCAGCTCACCTCGTCGGGGAGGTAGGAACCGAACTGCGGCCCCGACAGCGGGGCGGGCGTGGACGTCACGGGGAGCTTCTCCAGGAATCAGCGGGCAGGGTCACGAGCAGCAGCCGCGACGTCAGCGGGGCCAGGGCGGCGAGCACCCCGTCGGGGGCGTGCAGGTCGGCGGGTGTCGAGGCGGAGTCGAGCACGAGCACGATCGCGTCCCACCCACCGGCGCGGGTCGCGTTGTGGGCGTAGCGGATTCCCGGCCCGTCGAGCACCGGGTCGTGGGAGACGAACGCCACCGAACTGCGCACCGCGTAGCCGGGGTCGTCGACGGCGAGCACGGGTGAGCGGGTCGTGGAGGAGAACCGCACCTCCCCCGGGTGACGTTCGGCGAGCTGCACCGCCACCGCCAGCGGGGCGTGCAGCAGTTCCTCCGACCCCAGCACGAGGACGGAACCGGCCGCGTGGACCTCCGGCAGCAGGTGGCGCACCAGGTCCGCCCCGGCCAGGGGTTCCGCGTGCTCCGGCGCGGTGCCGAACCGGCCCGTCGTCGGGACACCGGCCGGCCAGTCGACCGCGACCGGGACCACGTCGCCGGGACGACCCGCCCCGGGCAGCACGGGCGCGGCGTCCGCGACCAGGGCCGTGCCCCGGGCCAGCACGTCCGCGGGCAGCTCCACCCGTCCCTGCGTCAGGCTCACGACGTCGATGCGGGTCCCCAGCTCCTCGGCCAGGTCCACCAACCGGTCGTGGTCGGCCGCGGAGCGCACGTCCACCAGGCCCGCGACGACGTAGTGGCGGTGCGGGGCCCTGGCATGCAGGACGCGCAGGGTGTTCGCCACGGTGCGGCCGGTGGACAGCTCGTCGTCGACGAGCACGACCGGCGCGTCCGGATCGGCCAGCGCCGCCAGCACGGCCGGTTCGCACGGCAGCAGCTGGTGGCCGCTCGCGTGGGAGTGCTCCTCCTCGAAACCCGCGTAGTCGATCGCCTCGGGCACCGCGCGACGGGTGGAGTGCAGACCCGCGCAGCCCAGCGCGTCCGCCACCGTGTGCCCGAGGCCCGTGGCGGTCTCGGCGTAGCCGATGACCAGGGCGTCGGGGCGGGCCGGGGGCCGCCGGACCACGGCGTCGACCGCCGCCGTGGCCCGCTCATCGCCCGCGAGCGCCGCCCGCCACGTCGGCGCGTCCAGCACGGGGGCGTCGGGGACGCCGAGGAGCTCCGCGACGCGGGCCCCGAGCCGCAGCCCGGCGGCCCGGACGAGGCGGGGGTCGGTGGGGACGTGCTTGCCGAGGACGTGGCTGACCAGCAGGTGCGCCCGTTTCGGGTTGCGGCGCAGCGCGAGCCCGAGGAGGTCGTGCACGGTCAGGCCGTCGGTGCCGGGCGGGCCCTCGACGTGGACGCCGAGCCGTTCCCCGACCCAGCGCGCGCTCGGGTGCGGGGCGGCGAGGTTCACGCGCGGACCCCGTCGAGGGCGGCACGCACGGCCCGCCAGGAGTCGTCCTGCGCCTGCAGCAGGTGGGCGTAGGAGATGTCCTCACGGGCGACCCCGAAGGCGTCGGCGCGGGCGAGGACGCGTTCGGCCCAGGGGCGGTGCGGGCCGGCCTCGTTCATCTTGTTCCGGTAGGTGGAGGCCATCGCGCCGCCCCCGTGCTGGGCGAGCACGTCGGAGGCGTCGCAGAAGTCCTCGTGGGTGACGACGGACATCGCGTGCACGACGGCGACGTGGCTGGGGTGGATGACCGTCTTGCCCTGCAACCCGTTGACCCGGTCGAGGACGAGTTCGCGGACGAGACCGTCGAGGTCGTCCGCGATGAGCTGCTCGCGCAGCTCCTCGTTGCCGGACTCCGCGAACGGGCTGGCCGCGAGGGAGGTGCGGAAGACGCGTTCGCCGGAGGAGAAGTGCTCCCACACGGGGGCCGTGATCGGGTACCCGCTGCCGTCGGCCCGGCCGAGGACGTTGATGACGTCACCGAGGACGTCGGCGACGACGCGGACGTCCCAGACGGTGGAGCCGCGGGGGCGGCGCAGGCCGTAGGCGGCGGAGAGGTCCGTCGCCCCGGTGCGGACGGCGAGGACGACGTCGCGGTGGGCGTCGAGGACGTCGCGGATGGCGAACAGCGCGGCGTGGCGGGTGTCGAGGTGCGCGACGTCGCGGCTCTCCAGGACCGGCATGGCCCACAGCCGGCGCCCGGCCCGTTCGGAGGCCGTCCCGACGGCTTCGAGCCACTCGTCGGGCGAGGGCTGGCCGGCGCCGCCGAACTTGGGGAGGACGAAGCCCGTGAGGCAGTCCAGGCCCACCCCGCTGCGCTCGACGACGCTGAGCAGCTGCTGCGGGGTGCGGGTGCGGATGAAGAGCATCAGGGGGGCACCGTCGCGCCACTCCGGCGCGGTGGCGAGGCCGCGCAGTTCCCGGACGAGGATCTCCTCGGCCTCGGCGACGCGGTGGTCGGGGACGGAGTCCTCCAGGCAGGCGACGGCCGACATGACGCCCCGGCGGGCGAGGCGGACGAGATCGCCGGCGAGACGCTCGCGCGTCGCGGGGCAGTACAACGTGGCGCCGAGCGCGACGGCGAGTTCGTCGCGCCCGGCGGTGACGTCGACCGGCTGCGGAGGGTGCAGGAAGAGCTGGTCCTTCTGCTCCGCGTCGAGGGTGGCGAAGTGCCGCACGGTGTCGAGGAGGTTCAGACGTGGGCGGCGACGGCGTCGCGCAGGTCGCGGATGTGGCGGCCGTTGGCGGGGGCGCCGATGGCCGTCACGGCCCAGCCCGACCCCTCGCGGGTCAGCTTGGCCATGATCTGCGCCGTGTGCGGGCCGGCGTCGGAGAGCTCGTAGCGGGCCAGTTCGACCTCCTGCGGCTGCGCGGCGTCGACGACCCGGCAGACGGCGTTCTGGACCTGGGAGAAGTCCTGGCCGGTGAAGCTGGAGACGGTGAAGACCAGGGTCGTGACCTGCGCGGGCACGGCGGGCAGGTCGACGTAGATGGTCTCGTCGTCGCCGTCGCCCTCACCGGTGAGGTTGTCCCCGGTGTGGGTGATCGAGCCGTCCTTGCTGCGCAGCTGCTGGAACCACACCTCGTCGACGAGCTTGCCCGCGCTGTCGAAGAGCAGGCAGCTGGCGTCGAGGTCGACGTCGATCGACTTCTTGCGGAAGAGGCCCTTGGCGACGGCGTCCCAGCCGAGACCCATGAAGACCCGGGTGAGGGTGCCACCGCCGGACTTCTCCAGCGACAGCTTCTGGCCCTTGTTCAGACTGACGGCCACGGGTGGCCCCTCTCTCGTGGTGGTGCGGGTGGTCCTCAGGAAGGACGCGGGACGGTGCCCTCGTGGTTCCAGTCGAGGTCGTCGAAGCCGTAGGCGAGCGCGACGTCTCGGACCGGACCGGGGAAGAACTCGTTCTCGCGGCGGAGCACGAGGTCGCCGGCGACGTCGTGCACGGAGGCGATGACGCAGGTGCGCGCGTCGGGGGGTGGTTCGCCGGTCCACATCTGCAGCGTTCCCCCACCGCGACGGGCCAGCGTCAGGTGCGGCGCCAGTCGCGCGTAGTCCGGGGGCTGGGTTCCCTGCGCGTAGACGTAGAAGACCATCCGGCGCAGCAGGTCGAGGTGGGCGGCGTCGGCGAGGACCTCCTCGCCCTCCTGTTCGCTGCGGGGGCCCAGGCGCAGGACCTGACGTGCCCCGAACCCGGGCGCGGCGAGGAGTTCACCCAGGGACTGCAACGCACCCGCGTGACGGTCGCGCGTCTCCCAGAGGCACCCCAGGTGGACGTCGGACGAACGGTGCAGTCCGGCGGAGGTGACGAGCTGGTCCCAGCGCAGGGTGATGCGCAGCGACCCGGTCGAACGCTCCGCGGCGGTGATGGTGTGGGACGGGTGTTCGTCGTCGAGGACGATGCGGCGCTCGCTGGCCCGGGCCTGCCCGACGACCGCGGCCGGCGCCGGCACGGGTTCCCGCACCCGTGGGAGCACGGGAGCGGGAACCGGCCGGGGCGCCGGCGGCCCCGGCGACGCAGTTGGCTTCGCGCGCACCGGGACGGGGCGGGGCGGGTTCAGGTGGTCGGCGAAGGTCCGCGGGCTGCGTGCCCGCCCCGGTCGGCCGAGGAAGTTGTGGACCTCCTCCGCCGGCCGGTCGTTCCTCGTGCCGCTCACCGTTCGTCCTCCCGTCCCGCGATGCCCTTCCCCCTCGTCCCCGGCGCTGCGTCAGCTCGCGTGCGAGGGCGACTTGTCCAGGTGCGCGTCCTCGGGGTGGGAACGGTTGTGCACGATCGAGGTGATGAGGGCCGCCACGATGAACGCGACACCGATGAGACCGGTGACGACCTCGGGCACCTCGTGCTCGATGCTGTAGAGCAGGATCGCGGCCAGGGCCCCGATCGCCCAGAGCGCACCGTTCTCGAGGTAGGGGTACATCGAGAGGGTGCCCTCGCGGACGAGGTGGACGGTCATCGACCGGATGTACATGGCGCCGACGCCCAGGCCGATCGCGATGATGATCGCGTCGTTGGTGATGGCGAAGGCGCCGATGACCCCGTCGAAGGAGAACGACGCGTCGAGGACCTCGAGGTAGAGGAAGAGGAAGAACGCGGCCTTGCCGCCGACCTTCGCGATCTCGGAGGGACCCTTGCGGGCCGGGGTGGACTGGCCGAACTCCTCCTCGTCGTCGGAGTCGTCGTCCTCCTCTATGTTGAAGAGCTCACCGAGACCGTTGACCAGCAGGTACACGACCATGCCGAGGACGCCGGAGGCCAGCACCGTCTGGGCGTGGTCGGTGGCGAAGGTCTCGGCCACGAGGAAGAGGACCGTGCCGCCGACGATGACCGACATGGCCTCGACCTGGCCGATCTTCTCCAGGAAGCGCTCGATCGGGCCGAGCCAGTGGTGCTCCTTCTCCCCGAAGATCCAGTTGAGGAAGAGCATCAGCAGGAACATGCCGCCGAAGGCCGCGATCGTGGGGTGCGCGGCGTTCAGCAGGTAGCCGTAGGTCCCCGGCTCGTCGACCGGCCCCTTCTCGAGCGCGAGCTTGACGGCGTCGACGGGGTTCAGCGAGGCCGTGATGCCCACGAGCAGCAGCGGGAAGACGAGTCGCATCCCGAAGACGGCGATGATGATGCCGACGGAGAGGAAGATCTTCTGCCAGAAGTCGTTCATCCGTCGCAGGACGGTGGCGTTGACGACGGCGTTGTCGAAGGAGAGGCTGATCTCGAGGACGGCCAGGATGGCGACGAGGCCGATGCCCGCCGCGCCGTCGTAGAGGACGGCCAGGACGAGGCCCAGCGCGGTGACGCCGAAGGCCCACCCGTAGGTCTTGAGGATCAACGGTCAGCTTCCTGTTCGTGCGGAGCCCACTCGGGCCGGACGGGAAACCCTCTCACGAGCCGCACACCACACGCACGGACGGCGCACGGCTGACTGCCGGGCGCCGTCCTGCGTGCGGTGGGTGCGGTCAGCGGGTCAGACGCTGACGCCGAAGTCCGACGCGATGCCGCGCAGACCGTCGGCGTAGCCCTGGCCGACGGCGCGGAACTTCCAGTCCGAGCCGTTGCGGTACAGCTCGCCGAAGACCATGGCGGTCTCGGTCGAGGCGTCCTCGGTCAGGTCGTAGCGTGCGACCTCGGTGCTCCCCTCGGCGTTCACGACGCGGATGAAGGCGTTGCGGACCTGGCCGAAGGACTGCTTGCGGGTGTCGGCGTCGTAGATAGCGACGGTGAAGACGACCTTCTCGATCTCGGCCGGGATGAGGGAGAGGTCGACGTTGATGGCTTCGTCGTCGCCGTCGCCCTCGCCGGTCCGGTTGTCACCGGTGTGCTCGACGGAGCCCTCGGGGGACTTCAGCTGGTTGAAGAAGACGAAGAACCCGTCGTTGGGGACCTTGCCGTCGGCGCCGACCATGATGGCCTGCGCGTCGAGGTCGAACTCCGAGCCGGTGAAGCTGTTGGAGTCCCAGCCCAGGCCGATGACGGCCTTGGTCATCCCCGGCGCTTCCTTGGTGAGGGAGACGTTGCCGCCCTTGCTGAGGCTGACGCCCATGGTGTTCGCTCCGTTCGTCTGGTGGTGCTTGCGAAGGGCCCAACGATCACGGGGCCCGATGAGTGCCCGCGCTCAGTCGCGCGAGCCCGAGAACAACCCTCCCAGGGCCCCGAGGCCCTGCTGGTCCGGCTTGGCCGTGTTCTTGACCAGGGCCTTGGCGAAGGCCTCGATGGTGACGGACTGCAGGATGACCCGCCCGTTGCCGCGCAGCGTGGCGAGGGTCATGCCCTCTCCGCCGAAGACGGCGCTCATGATCCCCTGCCGGTTGAGCCGGCCGACGGTCTCGACGCCGTAGGTGATGCGGTCGTCCCACGCGACGATGCACCCGGTGTCGACGCGGATCGTGCCGCCGTAGTCGGCGGGGTTGATGTCGATGAAGTCGCCGGCCCCGGCGATGAGCAGCGAGCCGCGGCCGGTGAACTTCTCGAGGATGAACCCCTCCCCGCCCATCAGCCCCTGCCCCATGCCGGAGAAGGCGATGTCGAAGTTCACCCCGGCCTCGGCCGCGACGAAGGCGTCCTTCTCGGCGAACCACGTCGTGCCCCCGTCGAGCTCGAGGTGGCGCATCTCGCCGGGCAGCACCCCCGCGAGACCGAGCAGCCCGTCCCCGCCGGGGGTGTGGAAGTGCTGGAAGGCGAAGGACTCCCCCGCGAGCATCCGCTTGCCGGCGTTGGCCGCTCCGCGCAGCAGGCCGCCGAGCCCGCCGCTCTCGCCCTTGCCGCCGGGGGCGCTGAGCTTGGTCTCCATGACGACGTCGCCGGAGGAGAAGAGGAACTTCCCCGCCTCGCAGTACAGCGTCTGGCCGGGGCGCAGGGTCACGACGGCCATCTGGGTCGTGGAACCGACGAGCTGCACGTCGAGGGTCATGGTCTCTTTCCTACCGCACTCGTCGGGTCCGGGGATCTGGTCGTCGTGGTCAGAGGTCCAGGTCGCCGCGGCGGAACTTCGCCTCCAGGAACCGGCTCTGCTGCTGCTGACGGTCGACGTCGGCGGAGAGGACGGAGTCCCGCAGCTGCCGGCACCCCTCGACCATGAGGTGCAGCTGGGTGCGCAGCTCCTCCGCCGGGGTGGTGCCGGAGGCGTTGCGGCTGGTGCGCGCCACGTCGGCCGGCAGGGCGAGGAAGTCCTCGACGGTGCGGGGCAGGTGCTCCCCCGCCAGGGTCTCGAGGTCGTGGCGGACCTGGGGGTCGCCGCCGCGTTCGGCGATGCGCAGCAGCAACGGGCCGAGCAGTTCGGCGACCTCGTGCACCAGGACGACGTCGGTCCGCTCGAAGCGGTCCACCGCGGTGTCCACCCGGCGCACCGTGACGACGAGCGCGCGTTCGGCGGCGCTGACCGCCGGGCTCTGGGCCACGGGAGCCACCGGCGCAGGGTGGGCGGGTTCCTCGGGGCGGAGCAGGACGGGGTTCGGGGAGATCAGCGCGTACTTCAGGGCCCGCCGGTAGTGCCGTCGCAGCCGGCGCCGCCGACGGGACTCGTTCTCGTAGGCGACGTTCGCCGCGATCCAGGCCCACATGGCCAGGAACCCGACCCACCACAGACCGTGCGGCCCGAGCGTGGCGTAGAGGACGATCCACCCGCCGAGGCCGACGAAGCGGAAGAGCTGGAACGCCGGGTCGGAGATCCAGCCGAGGACCGGCAGGGTCGCGCCGAGCCGGGGTTCGAGGTCGTTCGGCCCGATGACCTCGACCTCCCGCTCGGGCAGCACCGCGCGACGTGGTGCGTCGTCTCGGGATCCGTCGTGGGATCCGTCGCGGGAGCCCTCGCCCCTGCTCAGCTCGATGCCCACCGCGACCCCCGTCACAGGTCCAGGTCGGAGCGGCGGAACTTCGCCTCGAGGAAGCGGCTCTGCTGCTGCTGACGGTCCACGTCACGGCTGAGGACCGAATCACGGAGCTGACGACAGCCCTCGACGAGCAGGTGCAGCTGAGCGCGCAGCTCGTCGGCGGGGGTCGTGCCCGCCGCCGTCCGGTGCTCGTGGGCGTAGTCGTCGGGCAGGACGAGGTAGTCGTCGATCGCCCGCGGGAGGTGCTCCCCCGCGAGGGTCTCCAGGTCGTGGCGGACCTGCGGGTCGGCGTCGCGGGTGCGCAGGTTCGCCAGCAGCGGGCGGAGCAGGCGATCGACCTCGCGGACGAGGTCCACGGACTCGGCGTCGAGACGCCCACCCGTGGTCTCGGCGCGCACGACCGCCGCGGCGAGGCGGCGTTCGGCGGTGGAGACGGGGTCCGGCAGCTGCGGAGTCTCGACGCGCTCCTCTGCCGACAGCCGTCCTCGGCCGTGCCGGTCGCGGTGCCGCTCGAGCCGGCGGACCCTGCGTTCCGCCCGGTGCGGCCCCGCCCAGGGAACGCCCTCCTTCTTGACGTAGCTGAACACGGCCCCCTGCATCATCAACATGATCAGACCGACCCACCACAGCTTGCCGGTCGAGAAGGCGACGATCCACCCCGCCACCCACGCGGCGTTGAACAACCGCATCGCATGGGGACTGAGGCCCGACGAGTCGTCCTCGGGCACCGAGGGTTCCCGCTTCTCGTACGGCGCCGGCACCGGCGTCGTCCGCGCGACCGGCCCGTCCGAGCGCACCTGGGGTACGTCCTCGCGGTGCGAGGTCCCCCGCTCGTCACCCTTGCCGAGCTCGACGCCCACGGCGCACCCCCTACAGGTCCAGGTCGGAACGACGGAACTTCGCGTCCAGGAACCGGCCCTGGACCGACAGCTTCTGCGCGTCGTGGTCGTAGACCGCGCGCTGCAGGTCCTTCGCGCCGTCCACCAGGAGGCGGAGCTGGGTCACGAGTTCCTCGGCCGGCGTGGAGCCCGAGGGACCGCGGTTGGTGAGGGCGTAGTCCTCGGGCAGGTCGAGGTAGTGGTCGAGGGCCCCGGGGAGGTACTCGGTGAGGATCGCCTCGAGGTTGTGCAGTTCCTCGACGTCCGCCCCGCGCTTGGCGACGTGGGCCAGCAGCGGCTTGAGCACGTCCTCGATCTCCCGGACCGCCGGGACGGCGCCGTCCGGCAGCCGACCACCGTTGCGGTTGGCGATCCGCACGACCTCGCGCAGCGAGTTCTGCAGACCCACGACGGGATCCACCGGGGCCGCCGGTTCCACCGGGGCCGGGGAGCTCTGCTCCAGCACGGGTTCGCCCGTGAAGGCCGCCTTGAGCCGCAGCCACGTCGAGTTCGCCATGACGGAGTGCACCAGACCCAATCCCCAGGTGCCCGCGCCGAGCAAGATGCCCAGCCACAACCACCAACCCTGCGCCGCCACGGCCGTGGCGGCACCGCTCATCGCGGCGGCGTAGGCCACCGCGGCGAAGACCCACCGGGCCCGACGTCCGCGCAACCCCATGTAGAGGAACGACAACCAGGGCAACCCGACCGCGGGGATCGCCAGCCACCAGGAGTTCGCCGCCCGCCACGTCCGGCTCCGCAGCCGACGCGACACGAGTTCCGGCGGCGCCTGCGCCGGGCCGCGTCGCACGACCTTCCCCTCGACCGCCGCTGCCCGCCGCAACGCCCGCGAGGGGCGCTGGTCGGGCCGGGACGGGGCCACGGAACTCACCGTGGACCTTCGAGCGCCGGACCGGAGCCCTGCTCACCGTTGCGCGCCCGCTCGAGGTAGGAGCGCGAGCGGTGCACCTGACCCTCGAGGGCGTCGACGGTGTTCGCCATGCTGACGACGGCCTGCTGCTTGAACGTGTCGATGGCGTCCATCGTCGCGAAGACGTTGTCGAACGCCTTCTGCAGCGTCGCGACGTCCACCATCGCCGTCGAGGCCTGTTCGTGGATCTGCCCGGTCTGCTGCTTGAGCATCTCCGACGTCGACAGGATCATCTGGTTCGTCGTCGAGTTCAGGGCGTTGATCTGGTCGAGCACGAGCTTCTGGTTGGCCAGCGCCTGCGCGACGATCACGGCGGTCCGCAGCGCCGCGACGGTCGTCGTCTGCGCCCGGTCGACCCCCTTGATGAGCTCGATGTTGTTCTTGCGCACCAGGTCCAGCGCGAGGTACCCCTGCACGCTGACGGCGAGCTGGGTCAGCAGGTCCTGGTGGCGCTGCCGGATCGGGAAGAGCGCGTCGGAGGTGAGCGCGTCGGCGGCCTGCGGGTTGGTGGCCCGGACCTCGTCGATCTTCGCCACCGTCGCGGCGTCCAGCGCCTTGGCCAGCGTGGAGTACTCGGTGAGCTTGCCCATCGTGGTCCACAGGTTCTGCTTCTCGGACTCGATCGAGGCGTTGTCCTTGCGCAGCTCGTCCTGACCGCTCGCGAGCGCCTTGATGATCGCGTCGAGCTGGCTCTGGGCGTCCTGGTAGCGCTCGAAGTAGCGCTGGATCTTGTTGCCCATCGGGATGATCCCGAGGATCTTCTTCGCCCCGTGCAGGTCGGCGCGGCCGGGATCGAGGCTGGTGACCGTCTGGCGCAGTTCCAGCAGCGTGTTCGCGACCTTCACCTGCGCGTCGGCGCCCGGCCCCTTCGCCTTCTGCCCCTTGGCGCCGGCGAGGCTGGACTGCGGGCGTTCCAGCATCCGGTTCGAGACCTGCGCGGAGGAGCGGACCTCCTGCTCCCCCATGCGCGTGATGTCGTCGACCTTCTTCTGGAAGGCGGGACTGCGCGGGTCCTGCGCCGCGAGGTCGGCGACGAAGGCCTGCGCCTTGCGCTGCAGCTCGACCCGGGTGGCCTCGTCGAGCGGGATCATGCCCTCGGCCTGCTCGTCGGCCACCACCGGCACCGGTGCGGGCGGGGTCAGCTGCAGGTCCGAGACCGGCGGCGTCGCCGGTGCGGCCGGCGGGTTCAGCGGCTTGCTCAGGTCCAGCGACTCCGACATCAGGCGGTTCCCCTCGTGTGCTCCGTGCGTGCCACCCGCGCCTCCCCCGGGCTCGTTGCCGATCCTAGGTCCGCCACGTGCGGTCGTCCGATCCTGGCTCAGGGTGAGGGCCCGGGGCATCCACCCCTCGGTGGAGAGATCCGCGGCGCCCGTCGTCCTCCCGTCGGGGACGACCCCGGACGACGCGCGGCGCAGGTCAGGGGTCCCCCCTACCGCGGTAGCGCCACGATCAGGGGGATCCCGGGGTCACCAGTCGTTCTCCTCGTGGTCCTTGCGGTCGTTCTCCTCGGTGCGCGCCCGCGCCGACTCCAGCGCGTGCTGGGCCTCCGCACGGGAGGCGTAGGGCCCGAGCAGGTCCTTGTTCTGCCCCCGCTTCTCCAGCTCCTGGACCTCACCGGTGTTCACGTCGTAGAACCACTGCGTCGCCATGGAGGCATCCTGGCGCGTGGGGGCCGAGTGCGCACCCGACCTAGACTCCACCCCATGAGCACGGGCACCTCCACCACCGCACCCCTCGGCACGCTGGTGCCCGGCACGATCTCCCCGCGCCGGCCGGTCCCACCGCAGATCGAGCGCCCGGAGTACGTGGACCAGCAGGCGCCGCTGCCCTACAAGGGCCCGAACGTCATCGACGCCGAGGGCATCGAGCGCATCCGACGCTCCAGCAAGCTCGCGGCGCAGGCGATGGCCCTGGTGGCCGAGAGCATCGTCCCGGGCACGACGACCGACGAGCTGGACCGGATCGGGCACGAGTTCCTCTGCGACCACGGCGCCTACCCGTCGACGCTGGGCTACCGGGCGTTCCCGAAGGCGTTGTGCAGCAGCGTCAACGAGGTCATCTGCCACGGGATCCCGGACTCCACGGTGCTCCAGGACGGCGACATCGTGAACCTGGACATCACCGCCTACCTGGACGGGATGCACGGCGACACCAACGCGACCTACCTCTGCGGCGACGTCGACGAGGAGTCCCGGCTGCTCGTCGAGCGCACCCACGAGGCGACGATGCGGGGCATCAAGGCCGTCGCACCGGGACGGGCCATCAACGTCATCGGCCGGGTCATCGAGAAGTACGCCAAGCGCTTCGGGTACGGGGTCGTGCGCGACTTCACCGGCCACGGCGTCGGGCCGGCCTTCCACACCGGGCTGATCGTCCCCCACTACGACGCCGCACCTTCGCACGCGCTGGTGATGGAGCCGGGCATGGTCTTCACCATCGAGCCGATGCTGACGCTGGGCACCCACGACTGGGACATGTGGGAGGACGGCTGGACGGTCGTCACGAAGGACCGCAAGCGCACCGCGCAGTTCGAGCACACCCTCGTGGTGACCGACACGGGCGCGGAGATCCTCACCCTTCCGTGACCCCGGGCGTAGCCCCCAGGTCGTGGTCGGTGGCGTGAAGATCAGCCCTGGGTAGCGCGACGGGGGCGGGGGCCGGGGCGTTGGATGGTCGTAGCCGGCACACCCCGGCGGACGACCCGAAGGAGCCCCACCCGTGAGCAGCACCGACCTCTCCCGCCCGACCTCCGGCAAGCTGATCGCCGGCGTCTGCGCCGGCCTCGGACGCCGGTTCGGACTGTCCAGCAACGTCGTGCGGGCGCTGTTCGTCGCCTCCTGCATCCTGCCCGGACCGCAGTTCCTCGTGTACATCGCGCTGTGGATCGTCATGCCGAAGGACACCGGTCGCTGACGGGCCTAGGCTCGCGCTCGTGACCAGCAGCGAGACGCACGCAACGACCACCCCCCCGACCGGCAGGGTCGGTCTCGGGGTGGACATCGGAGGTTCCGGCATCAAGGCGGCCCCGGTCGACCTGGAGGCCGGTGAGTTCGCCGCCGAGCGCGTGCGGATCGAGACCCCGCAGCCGGCGACGCCCGCGGCGGTGGCACCGGTCGTGGCCGAGGTGCTGGCCGGGTTCGACGTCCCCGGGGACACCCCGATCGGCATCACCTTCCCCGCCGTCATCCAGCACGGGATCGCGCGCAGCGCCGCGAACGTCGACGAGTCCTGGATCGGGACCGACGCGGAGACCCTGTTCTCGGAGGTCCTCGGCCGTCCGGTCCTCGTCGTCAACGACGCGGACGCCGCCGGGTACGCGGAGACGCAGTTCGGCGCGGCGAAGGGCGTCCACGGGGTCGTCCTGGTGACGACGCTGGGCACCGGCATCGGCACGGCCCTCATCGTCGACGGGCGCCTCGTCCCGAACACCGAACTCGGGCACCTGGAGATCGACGGTCACGACGCGGAGAAGAAGGCCGCCGACGCGGCCCGCGAACGCCACGACCTCTCCTGGTCGCAGTGGGCGAAGCGCCTGCAGCGCTACTACTCCCACCTCGAGGACCTGCTGTGGCCGGACCTCATCGTCGTCGGCGGTGGGGTGAGCAAGAAGCACGAGAAGTTCCTGCCGCTGCTGGACCTGCGCACCCCGATCGTGCCCGCGACCCTGCGCAACGACGCGGGGATCATCGGCGCGGCGGCCCTCGCCGCCGCCCGGGCGGCCGACCGCGGCTGACCTTCCGGTCATGGCCCGGGCGCACTAGTGTCCGGGCCATGACTGACGCGACGCCGCGGCTGAAGTTCGGGCTCTTCGTTCCCCAGGGCTGGAAGCACGACCTGGTGGGCGTGGACCCCGTCGACCACTGGAAGGTCATGAGCGGTCTGGCGCAGCGCGCCGACCGCGGTGACGTCTGGGACTCGATCTGGGTCTTCGACCACTTCCACACCGTTCCCGAACCCACCGACCAGGCGACCCACGAGGCGTGGAGCCTGATGGCCGCCTTCGGGGCGGTGACCTCCCGCATCCGCCTCGGGCAGATGTGCACCTGCATGAGCTACCGCAACCCCGCCTACCTGGCCAAGGTCGCGACCACGGTCGACGTCGTCTCCGGCGGCCGCCTCAACATGGGGATCGGCGCGGGCTGGTACGAGCACGAGTGGCGCGCCTACGACTACGGGTTCCCCGGTGCCGGTGAGCGCCTGGCCCGTCTCGACGAGGGCGTGCAGGTCATGCGCCAGATGTGGACCGAGGGGATCTCCACCTTCGCGGGCAAGCACTACACCACCGACGGGGCCATCAACCGTCCGCTGCCCGTGCAGGAGGGCGGGATCCCGCTCTGGGTCGCCGGCGGCGGGGAACGCAAGACGCTGCTGACCGCAGCGAAGTACGCCGACTACACGAACTTCGACGGGACCCTCGAAGGGTTCACGCACAAGTCCGCCGTGCTGGCCCAGCACTGCAAGGACGTCGGACGCGACTACGCCACGATCACCCGCTCGGCCGACTACAACGTCGCCATCGGCCGCGACGAGGCCGAGGTCGCCGACCGGATCGCGGCGCGCCGTGCGCAACTCGAACCCCACGTCAGCGCCGAGGCCGTCGACCGTGACCTCGCTAGCCTCGCCCCGGGGTCGGCGGGGGTCGGCACCCCGGAGCAGATCGTGGAGAAGTTGCGGCCCCTGCTCGACGCGGGCCTGGGGTACGCGAACTTCTACTTCCCCGAGGCCGCGACCGACACCAGCGGCATCGAGTTGTTCGAGCGCGAGGTCGTGCCGGCGCTGCTCGGCTGAGCGTCACGGGTACTGCTGCAGGGCAGGGGTTCCGGGACCTGCGGCAGTGCCCGTTCTCCTCCGGTCGGGGTCAGCGGGAGCCCGCGTCGGGTCGCTGGGCGGAGTTCACCGCGTGGACCACGGACCGGAACAGCGGGACACCGGCGACGTGGCACAACGCCTCGAGGACGCCGAGACCGGTGAGGATCCAGGCCGTCCACCAGAGCCGCAGCGGTGCCTCGACACCCCGGGGAGCCCGACGGCGGGACGCGGTCCAGACGTCCTCGACCAACTGGCGGGGGACGAAGAACCACGCGATCGGCGTGAACCAGCCGAACCACGCCCACACCGCCGCCCGGCGGTGCGGCACGGCCGGGGTGATGCGCTGGGCGTTGCGACGGGCCCGGCCCAGCCAGAGCGCGGTGACGACCAGGGCGGCGAGCAGGCCGCCGGAGAAGCCCGCGCCCCCCACCAGCAGCGCCACCCACCCGGCGAGGGAATCGCCCAGGAGCAGACCCGCCGCGCAGACGACGTCCGCGGCCGCCACCGGGACGTGCGTCCTCCTGCTCGCCGGGCTGGGTGCGAGACCCGGTGGGTCTCCTGCGTCTCCTCGGTCGCGAGGGACCACCGCTGCAGCGACCGCGATCCCCGGTCGGACGAAGGAATCAGCCGTGTGCGCCAACGACTCCAGGAGCAGGCATGCTTGCCCCGTGGACCTGCACACCCTCCCGGAGGAGAACCCGGTCAGCTGCGCGTTCTGCGGTTCCCGGGAACCGGACGCCGACGTCCGCACCCAGGAACGACTGGGGGTGCAGGTGGCGGTCTGCGCGGCCTGCCGGGAGCGTTTCGCGGGGGCGAACGCGCCGGCGACGAAGGCTCCGGTGATCGAGGAACCCCGTGGCCTGCCGCCGACGCTGGGTCAGCAGTCGGGTGCCGTCTTCGCCCTCGTCCAGCGGATGGCGAGGATCGCCGCGGACCGTCCGTACACCGAGGAGGAGTGCGAGCACTGCGGGCACCTCGTGCACCACTACCGCGACCGGGCGGGTGCCGACGTCGAGCTGGCCAAGGAGTCGGTGCTCGCGGTCAGCGTCCCCGCCGACGAACGCTGGCGGGTGGTCGCGGACCGGGCCGTCACGGTCGCCGAACTCGACCGGGACAGGGCGGACGACGGGTACGACGAGGACGACGAGGACGACGAGGACCAGGTCGGCGCACGGGTGCGGCACGCGGTGGTCTGCCCCGCGAACCCCGCACCCGCGAACCCCCGGCTGGCGCGGATGTGGAACGCCCACCGCACCCCGCCTCCCCCCGACCACTGACCCGTGATCCCGCGGGGAGACCCAGCGGGATCACGGCGCGGGGTGGAGGGTCAGTCCTCGTCGGTGACGAGGACGAGTTCCTGCACGACGTTGCCACGGGTCGCACGGCTGTAGGGGCAGGTCTGGTGCGCGGCGTCGAGGAGGTCGCGCGCGACGGACTCCTCGAGACCGGGCAGCTGCGCCTCGATCTTGACGGCGAGGTCGATGCCCTCGGCCATGCCACCGGTCACCCCGACGGTGACCGAGACGGCCGACTCCGAGACGTCCACCTTGCGCATGCGGGCGATGCCCTTGAGCGCACTGTGGAAGCACGCCGCGTACCCGGCGGCGAACATCTGCTCGGGGTTCGTGCCGGGGCCGTCGTCGCCGCCCATGCCCTTGGGGATGGAGAGGCTGACGTCGAGGCGGTCGTCGGAGGAACTGACCCGGCCGTCGCGGCCGCCCCACGCGGTCGCGGTCGCTTCGTACATGGTCGCCATCGCGGAACTCCTTCGCTTTGATGCACCAGGCTGGTACGTGAATAGGATGACACGGTGCAGACCGCAAGGCGAGGCCGCCCCCGCGACCCGGAGATCGACGCCCGGGTGCTGACCGCCGCCGTCGAGGAACTCGCCGAGAAGGGCATCGCCGGGTTCAGCACCCGCGGGGTCGCGACCCGGGCCGGGGTCGACCGCCGCGGGGTGGGGGCGCGCTGGCCCAGCACCGACGACCTCGTCGTCGACGCCCTGGCGAGCCTCACCGCCCGGCTGGAACCTCCGCTCACCGGGTCGCTGCGCAGCGACCTGGAGCTCCTCGTACCGCCCATCGCGGCCGCGCTGTCGGGTCGCCGCCGCCAGGTCCTGCAACGCTGCGTCGACGAGGTGGCGACGTCGCCGGCCATCACCGGACGGTTCCGCCGCGACCACGTCGACCGGTGCGCCGCCGTCCTCGAGGACGCCTTCCACCGCGCCGCGGCCCGGGGTGAGCTCGTCGAGGGCACCACCCCCGCGCAGGCGACGGAGCTGCTGATGGGCTCGCTCCTGCTGCGCTCCCTGACCGTCGGCGACGCGGGCGTCGACGACCGCTCGCAGCGCGACGTCCTCGAGCACGTGCTGGGGTTGGTCACCCACTGGGCGCAGTCCGGGCGGAAGAGACCGTGACGGTCCGGCTGACCGGGTGACGCTGCAGGTCCGGGCGGGTGACGCCCGCTGCAGCCGGCGCCGGATCGGCCGACAACCTTGCAGTGCAGCAACAGAGTGACGCGCTCGCGTCGTGGTGGCGACAGTTGGAACCGGCCGTGCAGGGCGACCTGCTGACCCTGTCCCCGCACGCCCACCTGCCCGCGGACCTGGCCGCCGAACTGCGGTCCTTCGGTGTCGACGTCTCCGACGTGGGCCTCGCGCTGCACCTCGGCGAGCGGACCTTCGTCGTCCACGCCCAGCCGCCGGCGTTCCAGGACTTCCTGGCCGCGGCCCGCATCTGGGCGGCGATCTGGACCAGGGTGTGAGCGGACGAGCCGGCCTGTAAGCCGGATCCTGTACCCGCTCCGGGGAGCGGGCGGCGACCATCCCTCTAGGACGTGCGTTGCCGCACGCCTCAAGCGACCTACCCGACGACTCGGGCGGGCAGCCCTCGAACGCCGTCTGTCTGGTCTTGCTCCGGGTGGGGTTTACCTAGCCGCACTGGTCACCCAGCACGCTGGTGGTCTCTTGCACCACCGTTTCACCCTTACCCCTCCGCCGGAGCGGAGAGGCGGTCTGCTCTCTGTGGCACTGTCCCGCGGGTCACCCCGGGTGGCTGTTGGCCACCACCCTGCCCTGTGGAGTCCGGACTTTCCTCGGCGATCGGGTCACCCCGACCGACGCGGTCGCCCGGCCGACTCGTCCGTCAGGAAGCTTAGAGCATCACCCCGTAGGCTCCCGCCTCGTGCTCGTGCTGCTCCCCCCGTCGGAGACCAAGTGGGCGGGCCCGCGACGCGGCACGCCCGTCCGTCTCGACGCGCTGTCGTCCCCCGAACTCACCGCGGCCCGGGAGCAGGTGCTCGACGCGCTCGTCGAGGTCTCCGCCCGACCCGACGCCCCCGAGGTCCTGGGCGCCGGGGCGAGCCTCGCCGACGTCGTCGCCGCCAACACGACGCTGTGGACCCGACCGGCCGCGAAGGTGTCGCAGGTCTACACCGGTGTCCTCCACGACGCCCTCGGCCTCTCGACCCTGCCCGCGACCGCGGCCCGGAAGGTACTGGTCTTCTCGGCCCTCTGGGGGGTCCTGCGACCCCGGGACCGGGTCCCCGGCTACCGGCTCTCGATGGGCTCGAGCCTGCCGGGGATCGGTCCGCTGGCCTCCTTCTGGCGCCCTCGGCTCACCGCGGTGCTCGCCCCCGAGGGCGTCGTCGTCGACTGCCGTTCCGCCGCCTACGCGGCGGCGTGGGTCCCCGGGGGCGAGACCGCCGCCCGCACCGTCGGGGTCCGCGTCCTCGCCGGCGGGAAGGTCGTCTCGCACTCCGCCAAGCACACCCGCGGCCTGCTCGCCCGGCACCTGCTCACCCGCGGGGGTCGCGCCCCGAAGAACCCCGGCGCCCTGCACGACGCGGTGTCCGAGGCCTTCGACGCGAAGCTGCTCGAACCGGCACGACGCGGGGGTTCCTGGACCCTCGAGGTGGAGGCACGCTGACGTGTGGTGGATCTGTGGACTCGCCGGGGTCGCCGTCGTCGCGACCGGCCTGCTGGGGGGTGACGGCCTCCACGAGGTCGCCGGACGCGCCGCCCCCGTCCTCGCCTTCCTGCTGGCCGTCACGGTCGTGGCCGAACTCGCCGACGCCGCGGGGGTCTTCGACGCGGCCGCCCGGCTCGCGGCCCGCGCGGGCCGTGGCCGGACCTGGCTGCTGTGGCTGCTCGTCGTCGTCCTGGGCACCCTCGCGACGGTCGTCCTGTCGCTGGACACCACCGCGGTCCTGCTCACCCCGGTCGTCCTCGCCCTCGCCGCCCAGCTGAAGCTGAACCCGTTGCCGTTCGCGGTGACGACGGTTTGGCTGGCGAACACGACGTCGCTGCTGCTGCCGGTCAGCAACCTCACGAACCTCATCGGCCTCGACACCATGAAGGGTTTCGGGGTCTCCGGGACGGCCGGTTTCACCGCCCTCACCTGGGCACCGTTCCTGGCCGGTCTGGTGGGGGCCGTACTCGTCCTCGGGCTCGCGCACCGACGGTCCCTGCGCGGGACCTACGGCGCACCACCGCCTGCGCCGGAACGGGATCCGGTGACGTTCTGGACGGCGGCCGTCGTCTGCTGCCTGCTCGCACCGGCCTTCGTCAGCGGCATCACCCCGGCGATCCCCGCCGCCGTCGCCGCCGTCGTGCTGGCCGTGGTGTTCGCGGTCCGCAAGCGCGACGCCCTGAGGTTCTCCCTGCTCCCCTGGCGGACGGTCGTCCTGGTGAGCGGGTTGTTCCTCGTCGTCGAGACGGCCCAGGTCCACGGCCTCGAGGACCTGCTGCGACCGCTCGCCGGGACGGGTGAGGGGTTCCTGGACCACCTGCAGCTCGCCGGGACGGCGGCCCTGACCGCGAACGTGGCCGACAACCTCCCCGCCTACCTCGCGGTGGAACCCCTCGCGGGCAGCGCGCACCGGCTCGTCGCCGTGCTGATCGGGGTGAACCTCGGACCGCTCGTGACCCCCTGGGCCTCGCTCGCGACGTTGCTCTGGCTGGACCGCTGCAAGGCCCGCGGGGTGACGATCTCGTTGCCGCGCTTCGCCCTGCTGGGTCTGGTCGGCGTCCTGGTCTGCGTCCCGCTCGCCGTTGCCGCCCTGCAGCTCACCCGCTGAACGGCGGCGCCGTCGTCCCCCGCACGACGAGGCGGGTGGGGAAGCACCCCGTGTCGCGCACCGGGCGCCCCTGCAGCAGGTCCAGGACCTTCTGCCCCGCGGCGGACCCGAGGGCCTCCGGGTCCTGGGCCACCGTCGTGAGGTCCGTGAGCTCGGCCAACGGGTGGTCGTCGATCCCGATCACCGACATGTGCCGGGCCACCTCGATGCCGGCGCGCCGCAGGCTGCGGATGGCCCCCAGGGCCACCTCGTCGGAGAAGGCGAACACCCCGGTCGGGGACCGACGGCCGGACAGCAGCCGGTCCATGCCCTGCGCCCCGCCGCGCGAACCCCCCGACCACGAGACGACGAGTTCCTCGTCCACGGGGATCCCCGCCATCGCCATCGCCGTCCGGTACCCCTCCTCGCGGTCCTGCTGCGCCTGCCAGGCCCGGTCGGAGTCGGCGACGGTGTTCAGCATCGCGATGCGCCGGTGGCCGAGCTGGAGCAGGTGGTTGACGGCCTGCTGCGCGGCGAGGACGTCGTCGACGGAGACGGACGGCACGGTCTCGGAGTGGCTGCCCGCGGCGACGGCCACCACCCCGGCGTCGTCCAGCTTGGCGAACTCCCCCGGGGTCAGCGCCATCGCGACGACGACGAGGGCGTCCACCTTGCGGCGCACCGGCATCCGGGCGAAGAACTCGACCCGGTCCTCGGGGTCGTCGACGCAGCGCACGAGGAGGTCGAGGCCGGCGGGGCGGAGTCTGCGTTCGAGCCCCAGGACGACGGAACTGCCGTACCAGGTGGTCAGGTCGTGCAGGACGACGGCCACCCTGCCGGTGGAACGCCCGGCCAGCGCGGCGGCCTCCGGGTTCACGACGTAGTCGAGTTCCGCCGCCACCTCCCGGATCCGCTCGCGCGTCGCCGCGCTCACCCCTTCGAGACCACGCAGCGCCCGCGACACCGTGCCCAGCGAGACCCCCGCGCGCTCGGCGACGTCCGCCATGCGGACCTCGGACACCGGGGGCTGGGAACGGCTCCCGGGTCGGGACGGAGAACGCGACGTCGCGGGCATGGCAGGAATGCAACACCCGGAAACCCGCCCCGGTCCAGTTCCCGCCCCGCGGACCGGGTCCCACAATCGCCTGTGTTACCAAAGTGCAACGCAACCGCTTGCGGAGAGCTGACCTGCGGATTCGCGCACGCAACCGCTTGCGTGACGCTCGGTTGCGCGTTGACGCTCGGGACCGTCGGGTGTGTAGTGCTCCAGCCGGTCCGGGTTCGCCGTGGAACCCCGGTCGAAGGCACCCGGACGCGCCGGAGTGCCCTGCTGCACTCCCGGCGGGAGTTCCCGCCTGCTCTCGACGAAGAGGAGAACGCTGTGTTCGGCACGTCCCGCCTTTCGCGCAAGGCCACCCACTCCCTCGCCCTCGCGGCGAGCAGCATCCTCGTCCTCGCCGCCTGCGGTGGCGGCAACGACTCCGGCGGGTCCGGCGACGCTGCCGCCGCCGGGAACTCCACCGGTCCCATCACCTACGTGCAGGGCAAGGACAACAGCAACATCGTCCAGCCGGCCGTCGACAAGTGGAACGCCGCGCACCCCGACGAGAAGGTCACGCTCAAGGAGCAGACCGACCAGGCCGACCAGCAGCACGACGACCTCGTGCAGAACTTCCAGGCCAAGAACGCCGACTACGACGTCGTCAGCGTCGACAACATCTGGACGTCGGAGTTCGCGGCCAAGGGGTGGCTGCAGCCCCTCACCGGCGAGTTCGCCCTGGACACCTCGGGCCTGCTGCCGGCGACCGTCACCGCCGAGACCTACAACAAGACCCTCTACGCCGGCCCCACCAGTTCCGACGGCGGGCTGCTCTACTACCGCAAGGACCTCGTCCCCACCCCGCCGAAGTCGTGGGACGAGATGATGTCCATGTGCAGCATCGCGAAGCAGAACGGCATCGACTGCTACGCCGGGCAGTACTCCCAGTACGAGGGCCTCACCGTGAACGTCGCCGAGGCCATCAACACCTTCGGCGGCTCGGTCCTGTCCGAGGACGGCAAGAAGGCCACCGTCGACACCCCCGAGGCCAAGAAGGGCCTGGACGCCCTGGTCCAGGGCTTCAAGGACGGCAACATCCCCAAGCAGGCCACCACCTACCAGGAGGAACAGGGCCGGCAGTCCTTCGAGGACGGCAAGCTGCTGTTCCTGCGCAACTGGCCCTACGTCTACAGCCTGGCCAAGACCGACGGATCCTCGACGGTGAAGGACACCTTCGGCGTCGCGGTGCTCCCCGGCGGCGGTGACGGCAAGCCGGGCGCGTCGAGCCTCGGCGGTCACGCCGCCGCCGTCAGCGTGTACTCCGACCACAAGAAGACCGCCTTCGAGTTCGTCAAGTTCCTGCAGTCCGAGGAGATCCAGAAGGACTGGCTGACCAAGGGTTCCGCGGCTCCGGTCATCGCCTCCCTCTACGACGACCCGGCGCTCGTCGAGCAGTTCCCGTACCTGCCCGAGCTGAAGACCTCCATCGAGAACGCCGTGCCGCGGCCGGTGACGCCGTTCTACCCGGCCGTCACCAAGGCCATCCAGGACAACGCCTTCGCCGCGGTGTCCGGCAGCAAGACCACCGACGCCGCGCTGAAGGACATGCAGGCCTCGCTCCAGAACGCCATCTCCGGCGGCAAGTGACCCGGAAGCCGTGAACCGGGGGCGGGACGCCGACGTCCCGCCCCCGGGGACGAGTCCTGAGGAGGACCCATGAGCTCCACGTCCGGTGTGGCCACCGGCGAGTTCGCGCAGGGCAAACCCCCGCTGAACCCCTCGGGGAAACGCGCCAGCCTGCACGACGGTTCCGGACGGCGTGCCGCCGTCCTCATCGCCCCCACCCTGATCCTGCTCGCCATCGTCATCCTGTACCCGGTCGTCTCGGCCGTCTCCCAGTCGTTCACGAAGGACGCCGGGCTCGACCCGACCACCGGGATGTTCGTCGAGGGCGGGTTCGCCGGCGTCTCGAACTACAAGCTGTGGCTCCTGCAGGACTGCGGCAGCGGCGCCTTCTCGTGCCCGCCCGGGACCCTCGGGTCGCAGTTCTGGACCGCGACGGGTGTGACGTTCCTGTTCACCGTCGTGGCCGTCTCGCTGGAGACGGTGCTCGGGTTCGTCTTCGCCCTCGTCATGCACCGCAACTTCAAGGGCCGGGCCATCCTGCGCGCCAGCGTCCTGGTGCCGTGGGCGATCCCGACGGCGGTCACCGCCAAGCTCTGGTACTTCATCTTCGCCTACGACGGGATCGCCAACAAGGTCCTCGGGACGAACATCCTGTGGACCGGGGAGGGATGGCCGCCCAAGGCGGCCATCATCATCGCCGACACCTGGAAGACGGCCCCGTTCATGGCCCTGCTGATCCTCGCCGGTCTGCAGGTCATCGACGGCAGCGTCTACGAGGCCTCCAAGATGGACGGCGCGGGCGCGTGGCAGCGGTTCCGCTACATCACCCTGCCGCTGGTCCGTCCCGCCCTCATCGTCGCGGTGCTCTTCCGCACCCTGGACACCCTGCGCATGTACGACCTCCCGAAGATCCTCACCAACGGGGCCGGAGACACCTCGACGTTGTCGATGCTCGTCGTCGACCAGGTCCGGACGGGTTTCAACGCCGCCTCGGCGTTGTCGACGCTGACGTTCCTCATCGTGTTCGCGGTGGCGTTCGTCTTCATCAAGTTCTTGGGCGCCAACGTCACCGAGCAGCGGGCACCGAAGACGAAGAAGGCGGTCTGAGATGGCGATCACGTCCCGCAGCACCGCGACCGGGCGCAGCGGCAAGGTCACCGCGTCCGGCGTGGAGGTCGTCCAGCGCCGCAACGTCCCGGGCGCCGTCCTCACCTACGCCGGGGTGGTGCTCATCTGCCTGTGGGGCCTGCTGCCCTTCTACTGGATGATCGTCACGAGCTTCCGCGACGTCGGCTTCACCTTCGACACCACCCCGTGGCCGACGCACGTCACCCTGGAGAACTACAGCACGGCCTTCTCCACCGCCCGCGGCAACCACTTCGGCCGGGCCCTGCTGAACAGCGTGGTCATCGGGGTCGTCACGACCGTGGTGGGTCTGGTCGTCGGCGTGTTCACCGCCTACGCCCTGGCGCGGCTGGAGTTCCGCGGGAAGTTCTACGTCCTGGGCCTGATCCTGGGGGCCTCGATGTTCCCCGGTGTCGCCCTCGTCACCCCGCTGTTCCAGCTGTTCACCAACATCGGCTGGATCAACACCTACCAGGCCCTCATCATCCCGGACATCTCGTTCATCCTGCCGCTGACGGTCTACACGCTGACGGCGTTCTTCACCGAGATGCCCTGGGAACTGGAGGAGTCCGCGCGCATGGACGGGTGCACCCCCGGCCAGGCCTTCCGCAAGGTCATCCTGCCGCTGGCCGCCCCCGGGATCTTCACCACCGCGATCCTGGCCTTCACCGCGGCCTGGAACGAGTTCCTGCTCGCCAGTCAGCTGGGTGGGGACAAGGTGCAACCGGTCACCGTCGCGATCGCCAGCTTCGCGGGGGCCCAGCCCCACCAGGAGCCGTACACCGCGGTCATGGCGGCCGGGACGATCGTCACCGTCCCGCTGATCATCATGGTGCTGGTGTTCCAGCGCCGCATCGTCTCCGGCCTGACCGCCGGCGGCGTCAAGAGCTGACACACCCCCACTCGACCAGGAGACCGCCGTGCCCCGCTCCCCCCGCCCCGGCGCCCCGACCGACGTCGTCCGCGCACGCCGGAACGCGCAGCACCTGGAGACGTTCGGCGGTCTCCTCGTCGCGATGACGGTCCTCGTCCTCGGCGTGACCATCCACGCCGAGGTCACCGGGGCCCCGGCGCTGAAGCTCGTCGGGATCCTCGTCCTGCTGCTCCTGGCCGACGTCGTGGTCGTCCGCGCCGCCCGCTCGCAGCGAGGACGCGCCGAACGGTGAACGCCACCGGGTGACGGTGGGCCGTCGTCCACCAGGTCGACGCCCGCTCCTGCGCGGCCCTCCCGCGCCGCCTGCGCCGACGCCGGCGAGCCGCCGCGCTCACCCGTTCGGCCCACCGTCCCCTCCGGTCCCCCTCCTGTCCCGCCCCGCGGGGCACGTCCCGTCCGAGCTCTCCCCTACGGTTCTCCGAGCACCACCGCAGACCGCAGGACATGGATCGGGGACCGATGAGCAACATCCGCGACGACCTGGCGCGCGCCACCCAGGCGTTCGCGCGGCCGACGCTCAACCTCCTGCGCCGCCCCAGCGGTCCGCTGGTCGTCGCCGTCCTGACGTGCGCGTTCGGCGGCCAGCGCACCCGCATCCCCGCCGACCGCTTCCACGCCCAGGTCCAGGGGCTGCTGGAGGAGGTGGCGCTGCACGGCCACGAGATCCCCGACACCCCCTCGCGCGAGCTGGTCCGGACCTGGGTCCGCGAGCAGTGGCTCTCCCTGGCCCCCACGGGCGAGGACGGCGAGGAGGAGTACGCGCTGACCTCGCACACCCAGGACGCGATGGAGCAGGTCTCCCGCCTGTCCGGGCAGCGTGTCCTGCTGGGCGAGTCGCGCATCCGGACCATCCTCGAGGTGGCGCGCCGGTGCGCCCTGGAGGCCACCCAGGACCGCGACGTCCGCGTGCAGCGCCTCGACGAGCAGATCCGCCACCTCACCCTGGAACGGGACCGGCTGCTGGCGGGGGGCGAGGTGGAGCACGCGTCCCGGGAGCAGATGCTCGGGGAGTACCTCAACCTCGAGGACCTGCTCTCGGCCCTGCCCGGCGACTTCCTGCGGGTCTCCGAGGAGGTCCGCCGCATCCACCGCGAGATCGTGGGCGACTTCCGCGCCGAGACGCGCCCCTCGGGTGACGTCCTCGACGACTACCTGCGCCGGGCCGAGGAGATGCTGACGGAGTCGATGTCCGGGCGGGCGTTCGCCGGTGCCGTCGAACTCGTCCGGGACGAGGCGACGGCCCGCGCGCTGGGCTCGGACCTCACCTCGATCCTCGACCACGACTTCGCCGCGGACCTGAGCTCCGAGCAGCGCTCGGCGTTGCGGACGACGCTGGAGACCATCGCGGAGGGCATCGAACTCGTGCTGGAGCAGCGTCGGCGGTTGTCCGCCTCGTTGCGTTCGCACATCCTGCGCCACGACCCGCTGCGCGACCGGGAACTCGACGACGCGCTGCGCGCGGCAGCGGACGCCCTGACGGGGTGGGTCGCCACCGCCGGGCCCCGGGCCACCCTCGACCTCGACCTGCCGGTGCCCGCGGCCCGGATCGCGATCACCACCTTGCGGACCCGCCTGCACGACCCCGCCGACGACGCCAGCCCCCCGCCGTTGCGCGAGCACGTGGACACCCCCGCCGCGTCGTCCTCGTTGGAACAGCTGAAGCGCTGGGGCGGACCGGACTTCGAGCGGTTGCGCGCCGCCCTGACCGGAGGGCGCGAGGACGGGGTGACCGGCACCGGCGAGCTGTTCGACGAGCTCCCGGACGACCTGCGCCGTCCCGCCGACCTGATGGGGTTGCTGCACCTGGCCGTCTCCGCCGCCGGCGGTGACCCGGACACCTCCCCCGGCGCCACGGTCTACACCACGACCCGCCCCGACGGCGTCGTGCACCGCTTCCGCGGCCCCGACCTGACGTTCGCCACCCCCGAGCAGGAGATCGAGACCCCCGCATGAGCACGCACGAGGACGAGTGGACCGACGCCGAACCGGAGGCCCTCGAAGCGCTCGACCAGGGGTCGGAGACCATCCTCGACGAGGACGGTCTCTTCCCGGGCGACACCGGCACCCTGCCGCAGGCGGTGCGGGCGGTCCTGGTGCAGCTGCTGAAACGCCGCTACCTCTCCGCCGAGGCGCACCCCCGACCCTGGCGGATCCTGCTGGAGCACCAGCGGGCGGTCCGGGCCCGGCTGAACGACCTCTTCCTCGACCTCGTGATCGACACCGACCACCAGGTCGCCTACAAGCAGCAGGCGGCCGCCCGTGACGGCCAGCGGTTCCCGACCCTGCTCTTCGACCAGCCGTGGTCGCGGGAGGAGACGATCCTGCTGATCTGCCTGCGCCGCCTCGCCCGCTCCCGCGCGGCCTCCGGGGAGGCCCAGGTGTTCGTCGAACGCGCCGAACTCGTCGACGAGGTCGGCCACTTCCGGCCGTTGAGCAGCACCAACCGGGCCCGTGACGAGCAGCAGGCCGCGACGGCCGTCGACAGCCTGCTGCGCCAGGAGGTCCTGCTGCGCACCGGGACGGAGAACCGCTACCGGGTGTCCCCGATCCTGGAACTCCTGCTACCCGTGGACGTCGTCCAGCGCATCGTCGCCCGGCTCACGGGCCCCGAGACCCCCACCCACGATTCGCCCGAGGCCCTGCAGGAGACGCTGTGAACGACGGACCGATGATCCCGGGGCTGGCCCTGGCCGGTGCCGGTCACCAGCAGTGGCACGTCGCCCACGTCCAACTGGTGAACTGGGGTGGTTTCGACGGCTACCACCGGGTCGAGTTCGACCCCCGGGCGAACCTCATCACCGGCGCCTCCGGCACGGGGAAGTCGACCACGCTGGACGCCTACATCGCGGTCATGATGAACACCACGACCGCGTTCAACGGCGCCAGCAACGACGCCACCACGGGCCGCGCCCGTTCCTCGACCCAGCGCAACCCGCTGTCCTACGTGCGCGGGAAGCTGGACGAGGTCCTCGACGAGGACACGGGCAGGAACCGCGACGAGACGTTGCGCGGTCGCGACGCCGGCGGGAACGCGACGAACGCATGGTCCGGTCTCGCGTTCACGTTCCGCCACACCGGAGGTCAGAGCGTCACGACGATGCGGCTGTACTTCGCGCCCGCGTCGGCGAAGGACCCGCGCGACGTCAAGGACCACCTCGCGGTGTTCCGCGGCGACTTCGACCTGCGCCTCGTCGAACCGTTCGCGGAGCGCCGCTTCGACCACAAGCTCCTGCGCCGCCAGTTCAGCGGCCTGGAGTTCTACGACTCCTACTCGAAGTTCGCCGCCTTCATGCACCCCCTGCTGGGCATCGGCGCCGACGGCGACGGCACCGCTGCGATGAAGCTCCTGGGCCGCATCCAGGCCGGCCGCGAGGTCGTCTCCGTCGACCAGCTGTACCGGACGATGGTCCTGGAACGCCCGCGCACGTTCGAGGCCGCCGACGCCGCGATCACCCACTTCACCGACCTCGAGGCGACCTACGAGACGATGAAGACCGCCGAGGAGCAGATCACCATCCTCGGCGAGGTCCCCCGGCTGCACGCCGAACTCCGGGGCGCCCGCGAGGCCATCGCACTCGTCGACGCGCTCGACGTGGTCGGGTCGTCGCGCCACAGCGTGTTCGGGGCGTGGGTCGCCCGCACCGAGCGCGACCTGCTGGACGTCGAGGTGCGCCAGGCCAAGGCCGTCGCCGACGAGGCCACCGAGTCGCTGCGAGCGGCCCGCGCGGCGCGTCTCGCGGTGGACCTGCAGCTCGACGACACGAAACGGCTGCTCGAGGCCCAGGGCGGTGGCGCGCTGGAGACCCTCGGGCTGCAGGTGAAGGCCGCCGAGCAGGAGCACGCCGACACCGAGGCCGCCTGGAGGCGGTTCGCCGAGCACACCCGCGTCCTCGGGGAGCTCCCCCGGGACCAGGCCGGGTTCACCGCGCAGCAGCGCGCCTCCGCCGACTTCCTGCGCGAACTGCCCGCGACCCTGCAGCGCCTCGACGAGCGGAGCCGGGCCCTCGACGAGTCCGCCGCACCGGACCTCGTCGACCGGCAGCGGCTCTTCGCCGAGCAGCGCTGGTTCTCGCAGCGCTCCGACCTCGTCCCCCACGACCTGGACGCGGCCCGCAACGCCATCGCCGACCAGCTCGGGATCGCCCCGCAGGACCTCCCCTTCACCGCCGAACTCCTCGAGGTCGCCCCCGAGCACGAGCAGTGGCGCAGCGCCGCGGAACTCCTGCTCGGGGGTTTCGCCCGGACCCTCGTCGTCGAGACCTCGCTGCGTTCCACCTTCCGCGAGCGCGTCGACCAGCTCCGGCTGCGCAAGCGGGTGCAGTTCCGCTTCGCCGAGGCCGACCGCCCGGTGCCGGACCTCGACCCGGCGACCCTCGTCGCCAGGCTGCGGGTCGCGGAGGACTCTCCCTACCGGGGGTGGCTCACCGCGCTGCTGGCCCAGGACTTCCCGCACCTCGCGGTCGAGGGGCCGGACGCCTTCCGCGACGACCGCGTGCGGCGCATCACCCGCGCCGGCCAGGTGCAGAACGGCGACCGGGGCGCGCACGGCGGGCAGGACGGCCTGCGGGCGATCCTGGGGTTCTCGCCCCAGGCCCTGCTGCAGCGCATCGGGGACGAGCTCACGGACGTCGACGCCCGCCTCGCGGGACACCTGCAGCGCCAGCGGGACCTCGCCGGGCAGCGGGAGTCCCTGCTGCGCCAGGAGAAGGCCCACCAGCGGCGCGGGGAGGTCCGCTGGGCCGAAATCGACACGGCGGCGACCGCGGGTGCCATCGCGCGACGCCAGGCCGAGATCGACGCCCTGCTCGCCACGAACGACCAGATCGGGGTGTTGGGCGCCGAACGCGACCGGCTGGAGTCCGAGGCCGACCTCGCCCGGCAGGTCGAGGCCTCGGCGAAGGTCGCGCGCAGGTCCGGCGAGAAGGTCTGGGGCGACCTCGTCGCCGTGCAGGACGAGGTGAACGACCTGCTCCTCGAACTCGAGGAGCGCGGCGTCGGCGTGACCGAGGAACAGGTGGCCCACCTGGACGGCCTGCACCAGCGGTACCGGACCGAGGACACCCTGGAGAACTTCCGCCGGGTGCAACCCAAGATCCAGCAGGCCACCTCCGAGGGACGGGTCGCCGCCGTCGGGCGCGAGGCGGACGCCGCCGCCCGGTTGGAGCGCGCCTTCCGGGCGTTCCAGAGCCGCTGGCCGCAGCCGAACCTGGGCCAGGGCGTCGGCTCCTACGAGGGGTACCGCGAGATCCTGGACGAGCTGACGAAGCAGGGACTCGCGGCGCGGGCCGAGGAGTTCCGGTCCCAGGTGCTCAGCTGGTCCAGCGACGACCTGCTCACCCTGCAGACGAGGTTGCGCCAGGCCGGCGCCGAGATCGTGAACCGGCTGGCCCCGGTGAACGAGATCCTCGCCGGCCTCCCGTTCGGGCCGCACCAGGACCGCCTGCACATCGAGGTCCAGCCGCAGGTGATCCCCGAGGTCGCGGTGTTCCAGCGGGAACTGCGCGAGCTGGCGTCGGGCACGACACGGATCGACGACCCCGCGGCCGTCGAGGCCCGCTTCCTCGCCCTGCGCGGGTTCATCGACCGCATCCGCAGCGGCGCCGGGGCGGTCTCGGAACGCGAACTGCTGCTCGACGTCCGCAAGCACACCTCGGTCCGGGCGCTGCGGGTCGACGCCGAGACCGGGGCGACGCTGAGCATCTACGACCACCTCGGCGGCAAGTCCGGCGGCGAGGTCCAGGAACTCATCGCGTTCATCGTCGGTGCCGCCTTGCGCTACCAGCTCGGGACGAGCCGCAACGCCCTGCCCGTCTTCGCCCCGGTCTTCCTCGACGAGGGTTTCGTGAAGTCCGACGGCGAGTTCACCGCCCGCGGGGTGAACGCCTGGCGCGGGCTGGGGTTCCAGCTCGTCATCGCGGCGCCGCTGGACAAGGTACCGGCCATCGAACCGCTCATGCAGCGGGTCATCGAGGTGACCAAGACCCCCGGCGGCTACGCGAGGGCGATCACGCTGGTCGATGCCGACGCCGACGCCGACGCCGCAGGGGTGAGCTGATCAGAGCTCGTCGTGGTGCTCCGTGAACGCTCGGCCCATGCCGGTCAGGAACCGGTGCACCACGTCGAGCTCGGCGTCGTCGAACTGGTCCATCACCGCGCTGGAGCGCCGGCCGAGGGGCCCGAAGAACTCCTGGGCCAGTTCCTGGCCGGGTTCGCCGTAGCGCAGGAACACCTTGCGGCGGTCGGTGTCGCCGCGGTCGCGGCGCAGGTGGCCGTGCCGTTCGAGGCGGTCCACCACACCGGTCGCGGCGCCGGTCGTGACGTTCAGCAGACCGGCGAGCTCGCCCGCGGTCAACGGGTCCCCCGCGCCTTCGCGCCGCATCACGTGGATGAGGGCCTGCAGGTCGGTGGGGTGCAGGCCGTGCCGGGAGGCGAAGGCGTGCGCGATGCGTTCGGAGACGCCCACCAGGTCGCGGAGGTCGTCGACGACCTCCTGCTCGCGGCGGGCGCGGGGAGTGTCTCGGGGCCGGTACATGCTCATCGGTTTGCCATCCTACTCCTCGACCGGTAGACATCTCAGTCACTGAGAGATTCACTGAACGAGGTGACCATGCGTTTCCTGACCGGCCGTCTGACGGCGTGGCTCGTGCTGCTCGCCGCGGTCCTCCTCGCCGGCGGGGTGAACGCCTTCGGGGGCGAGGCCCCCGCGGGCACCTCCGCGACCAGCGGGCCGCCCGCCTCGGCGGAGTCCGTCCGCGCGGCGGAGCTCGCCGCCACCCTCCCCGACGACGGGGCCGGGAGCCTGCTCGTCGTCTACTCCCGCGACTCCGCCCTCACCGCGGCCGACCTCGCCACCGCGAGCGCACTGGGGACCCCGATCCCCAGCGAGGACGGCCAGGCGGTGCTCGTGACCGTGCCCGTCCAGGTCGACGTCCCCCGCGAGGAACTGGCCGCCACCGTGACGGACCTGCGCGCCCGGGTCGCCCGCGACCTGCCCGCCGGGCTCACGGTCGAGGTGACCGGCGGGCCGGCGTTCAGCGTCGACATCGCCGACTCCTTCAGCGGCGCGAACACACGGCTGCTGCTGGTCACGGCCGCGGTGGTGGCGCTGCTGCTGCTCATCACCTACCGCTCCCCCGTGCTGTGGCTGATCCCGCTGGTCGTCGTCGGGATCGCGGACCAGGTCACCACCCGGTTGCTGGAGATCGTCGGGCGCCTCACGGACTCCCCGGTCGACCCCTCCGCAACCGGCATCACGAGCGTCCTCGTCTTCGGCGCCGGGACGGACTACGCCCTGCTGCTCATCGCCCGCTACCGCGAGGAGCTGCGTCGCGAACCCGACCGGCGCGCGGCGATGCGCAAGGCCCTGCGAGGGGCCGGGCCGGCGATCGCCGCGAGCGCGACCACCGTCGTGCTCGCGCTGCTGACCCTGCAGGCGGCCGTCCTGCCGGCGGACAAGACCATCGGCCGCGACGCCGCGATCGGGATCGTCGTCGCCCTCGTGTTCGGGCTGCTGGTGCTGCCGAGCGCCCTCGTGGTCTGCGGACGGCGGTTGTTCTGGCCGTTCGTCCCGACGGTGGGCTCGGTCGAGACGACCCGCACCGGGGTCTGGGCGCGGATCGCCGGGGCCGTCCTGGCCCGCCCCACCCGCATCGTCATCGGCTCCGTAGTGCTGCTCGGGGCGCTGGCCACGGGGCTGACCGGCGCGTCGCTGGGCCTGCAGCAGACCGACCAGTTCCGGGTCTCCGCGGAGTCCGTGGACGGCTCGCGCACGCTGTCGGAGCACTTCCCCGGCGCCGCGGCCGAACCCGCGCAGGTCCTCGTCCGCGGGGACGCGGGGAAGCTGGGCGCGGTGCTCGCCGCTGCCGAGGGTGTGACCGGCGTCGACGGGGTCAGGCCGGGACGCACCGCGGGGGCGGTCAGCGAACTGCTCGCCACCCTCGACGCCGAACCGGGGTCGGCGCAGAGCCGGGAGACCGTGGAGCGGCTGCGGAGCGCCGTGCAGGCCGTGGCCCCCGACACCCTCGTCGGCGGGACGGAGGCCGAGGCCCTCGACACCCGGACCGCGACGGTCCGCGACCTGCTGGTCGTGACGCCGCTGGTGGTCCTCGTGGTGCTCGTCGTCCTGATCGCGCTGCTGCGCTCCCTGGTGGCCCCGTTGCTGCTCGTGGCGACGGTGCTCGCGACCTACGCCGCCGCGCTGGGGGCCGCGAACCTGCTCTTCACCCACGTCGCGGGGATGCCGGGCCTGGACAACCAGGTCCCGCTGCTCTCGCTGCTGTTCCTCGTCGCGCTCGGGGTGGACTACAACATCTTCCTCGTCACGCGGATCCGGGAGGAGACCCCGGAGCTGGGGACGCGGGAGGCGGTCCGGGTCGGCGTCGCGGTCACCGGTGGGGTGATCACGAGCGCCGGGATCCTGCTGGCCGCGGTGTTCGCCGTCCTCGGCGTCCTGCCGCTCATCGTCCTGACCCAGATCGGGGTCGTCGTCGGCATCGGCGTCCTGCTCGACACGCTGCTGGTACGGACGGTCCTCGTGCCGGCGCTGTTCGCGCTGCTGGGCCACCGGGTGTGGTGGCCCAGCGCGCTCGACTCCCCGGACGAGCGTCAGACGCGGTTGACGGCCAGCACCTCGGACGTGCCGTCGGCGCGGTAGCGCAGCAGGGTGCGCGAGCCCGGGTCCACGTGGATCCGGCGCTGCATCCGCCCGTCCACCCCGAGGACGGAGCGGAGCAGCACCCGCAGCGGGTCGCCGTGGCTGACCAGGACGACCCGCTTCCCGGCCCAGCGCCGCAGGAGCGCGTCGCGGGCGGCGAGGACCCGTCGTTCCACGGTCAGCAGGGACTCCCCGCCGGGCGGGGCCGCGTCCGGGGAGTCGTTCCAGGCGGCGAACTCCCGGGGCCAGCGCTTGACGACCTCACCGGCCGTCAGGCCGTCCCACTCGCCGAAGTCGGTCTCGTCCCACTGCGGGTCGGTCACGACGTCGACACCGAGGGCGTCGGCGATGGCCCGCGCGGTCTGCTGGGAACGGCGCATCGTCGAGGAGACGACGACGTCGGCGCCCGCGACGTCCCTGCAGGCCGCGGCGGACCGCACTTCGGCGAGGCCGCTCTCGGAGAGTTCCGGGTCCTCGCCGTAGCGGCCGGAGACCCGGCGCTGCTCGGTCAGCAGGGTCGAACCGTGGCGCACGAGGACGAGGACGGTCGGCGGTGCGTCGGGGTCCGCCGCAGCGGCGGAACCGCCGGAGGCGGCCGCCGGGGCGACGGTCGCGCGCTGCCACTGCCGGCCCGCCGCGGCCGCGTCCATGGCCTCGTTGGCGAGACGGTCGGCGTGGGAGTTCTGCGCCCGCGGGATCCAGCCGAAGTCCACCAGACCCGGCCGGACCAGCGCGCGGGCCTCCTGGGCCAGGGTGCGCATGTCGGCGTGCTTGATCTGCCAGCGTCCCGACATCTGCTCCACGACGAGCTTGGAGTCCATCCGGACCTCGATCCGCGCGTCCGGGTCGATGGCGTGCGCCGCCCGCAACCCCGCGACCAGTCCGCGGTACTCGGCGACGTTGTTGGTGGCCCGTCCGATCGACTCGGCGACCTCGGCGAGGACCTCACCGCTCGTCGCGTCCTTGACGACGGCGCCGAAGCCGGCCGGGCCCGGGTTGCCCCGGGACCCGCCGTCGGCCTCGATCCGCAGCACGCGGGCCATCCTCAGAGACCCGACTGGTCCGTGCGCACGAGGATCCGCCCGCACTCCTCGCAGAACACGATCTCGTCGGAGGGCGAGGACCGGATCGTGGAGATGTCGGAGGCGTTGAGGTCGAGGTGGCACCCCTCGCACCGACGGGCCCGCAGCATCGCCGCACCGACCCCGCTGCGGGGCGCGCGGACCTTCTCGTAGAGGGCCACGAGGGCGTCGTCGATCCCCATGACGATGGCCTGGCGGCGCGCCAGGGTGGCGGTCTCCTCACCGGCGATGGCCGCGAGCGCCGCGTCGCGACGTTCGGTGACGTCGGCGATCTGCTCGGCGAGCTCGCTGTCGGTGGTGGTGAGCTCGGCCGCGGCGAACTGGACCTGCTCGAGGCGCTCCATGACCACGAGCTCCTCGTCCTCCAGCACTCCCTGCCGGCGTCCGAGGGACTCGAGCTCGTGCTCCAGGGCGGCGGCGTCCTTGGCCGAGACCCCGCCGGACTGCAGCCGCTTGGTGTTGCGGTCGGCGCGGTCGCGGACCTGCGCGACGTCACCCTCGGCCTTCGCGACCAGTCGTTCGACGTCGCTGACGAGGGTGCGGGCGGCGACGAGCATGTCCGCCGAACGACGGCGTTCCTTCTCGAGGCCGTCCAGCTCGACCTGCTCGGGCAGCGTCCTGCGACGGTGCGCGAGCTGTGCGAGACGGGTGTCGATGGCTTGCAGGTCCAGCAGTCGCTGCTGGTCGATCGCCGGAGCCTTCGGCATGCGCCGGCTCACTCTCCTCGGCTGGGGACGCGCAACGTCCAGGGGTCGGTGCGCGTGGTGGACACGTGGGCGACCACCGTACGGCCGAGAGCGGCCAACGCCACCACCAGGCGGTCCGCGCACCCCGCCAGCCACGGCCACTCGCTGGCCCAGTGGGCGACGTCGACGAGGTACGGGCGCCCGTCCTCGAAGCCCGCCCGCTCGCGGGCCTCGGAGGCGGGGTGGTGGCGCAGGTCGGCCGTGACGTAGACGTCGGCGCCGCTGGCCCGGACCTGGTCGAAGAGGCTGTCGCCCGATCCCCCGCAGACGGCGACCCGCTGGACCATCGCGTCGGCGTCCCCCGCGACGCGGACGCCCTGCTCGGTCTCGAGCAACGCCTGGGCCACGCGGTCGGCGAAGTCCCCGAGCCGTTCGGGGACGGTGAGGTTGCCGACGCGACCGATCCCGAGCTCCGGGTGCCCCGGCAGCGGGTCCAGCGGGACGAGGTCGTCGAGGTCGAGGACGCGCGCGAGGGCGTCGGAGACGCCGGGGGCGCCGGCGTCGGCGTTGGTGTGGGCGACGTAGATCGCCAGTCCGGAGCGGATCGCGCGGTGCAGGACACCGCCCTTGAACGTCGTGGCCGCGATCGAGTTCACCGGCCGCAGCAGCAGCGGGTGGTGGGTGACGAGCAGGTCCGCCCCGGCGGCGATGGCCTCCTCCACGACGGCCTCGACGGGGTCGACCGCGAAGTGGACCCGGCGCACCGGCACGCTCGGGTCACCGCAGACGAGACCGACGGCGTCCCAGGACTGCGCCCATTCCAGCGGGTGCATCGCCTCGAGGGCGTCGGTCACCTGGCGCAGGGTGGGGGGCTCGCCGTCCGGGGAGATCACGGGGGCTGACCCTAGCGGTCGGGCGGGCGCTACGGTGGTCCGGTTGGGGCCTGTAGCTCAGTTGGTAGAGCACCGCGCTTACACCGCGGCTGTCGTCGGTTCGAGCCCGGCCGGGCCCACCTCAGAGCTGGTCGAGCGCGCTCAGGTGCGTCGCCAGGGACCGGGGCGCGCCGAGTTCCCCGCGCAGGCTCCAGCGCACGGTGCCGTCGACGACCAGCAGCGACACGCGCTGCGACACGCCGAGGTCCTCGTCGAAGGCGCCCAGGTCACGGGACACCGTCCCGTGCGGCCAGAAGTCGCTGAGCAGCGGGAAGGGGTAGAACCGGTCCTCGGCCCAGGCCTTCAGGGACGTCACGGGATCGCAGGACAGCGCGGCGACCTGCACGCCCGCGTCGTCGAAGCGCTCGATCTCGAAGGCGAGGGAGCCGAGCTCGGCCGTGCAGTGCGTCGAGAACGCGGCCGGCACGAGGACCAGCAGCGCGGGCCCCTGGGCCCACAGCTCACGCAGGGCCAGCCGCTCGCCGTGCTGGTCTGGCACCACCGCGTCCGGGACGGGGAAGAGGTCTCCCCGTCCCGGCGTGGTGCGCAGCTCGTTCAGCGACGGCCGTTCTTCGGCGTCGTCATGCGTGTCCCCGCCCAGTTGGCGGAGGCGCTCACGCTCGTCGTCGCGTGCAGGCCCGCCGTGGGGGCCGCTTCGTCGATCTCGGCCGCGGGGACGTGGCCCGCGCGGTTCTTCTTCGGCGTCAGGAGCCAGACGATGCCGCCGTCGGCGAGGTTGGTGATGGCGTCGACGAGTGCGTCCACCAGATCACCGTCACCCTCGCGGTACCAGCAGATCACGACGTCCGCGACGTCGTCGGCGTCCTCGTCGAGCAGCTCGCTGCCGACCAGGTCCTCGACGGCCTGCCGGAAGTCCTCGTCGACCTGCTCGTCCCAGCCGAACTCCTGGACCAGTTGCCCGGACTTGAAGCCCAGCTTGGCCACTGCAGCCTCATCGGCCGCAGGGTCCGCGGTCGCACCCACTCGTGTTCCTGCCTCTCTCAAGGCCCCACTCCCGGTCGGTGGGGACGCTGAACGTGCTCGTGACCTCCTAGTGCACCGGAGAGTGCACCCCCAGCGCAAGGCGAACCGCCCGCACGGTGGGATCACGACCCCATCACGACTCGTCCACCGATGCCGCGGCGGGGGCTGCCGGGAGGCCCCGGGGGTGGCACTCTGAGCACGTGGGAAGGGTCACCGTCCGTACGCGCACTATCCGTCTCGACCTCGCCGAGGGGTCCGCCAGCGCCCGCCCGGACACCCTCGCGGTCGAGGAACCGCTGCAGCTCGAGGTCGACGGCGAGCAGCTGACGGTCACGATGCGCACCCCCGGCGACGACGTCGACCTCGCGCTGGGCTTCCTGCACGCCGAGGGCCTGCTGACCGGCGCCGACGACGTGGTCCAGGCGATCCACTGCACCGACGTGGGCCCCGACGGCGAACCGACGTACAACCTGCTCCGGATCACCGCCCGTCCCGGCAGCCGGCTCGCCGGTCCGCGGGTGGCCCGGCCCTTCACGACGACGTCGGCCTGCGGGGTCTGCGGCTCGGCCAGCGTCGAGGACGTCCTCGCCCGCGTCCCCGCCCCGCTGCACGAGGACGCGGTCGCGCTGCGCACCGACGTCCTCGCCGTGATGCCCGACACGTTGCGCGCGGCGCAGGCGACCTTCGAGCGCACCGGCGGGCTGCACGCGGCGGGACTGTTCGACGCCGACGGCACCCTGCTCTGCCTGCGTGAGGACGTCGGCCGGCACAACGCCGTCGACAAGGTCGTCGGCTGGGGCCTGCGGCAGGGGCGCCTCCCGTTGCGCGGCAAAGTGTTGGTCGTCTCCGGACGCGCGTCCTTCGAACTCGTCCAGAAGGCCGCGATGGCCGGGGTGCCCGTCCTGGCGGCGGTGTCCGCCCCCTCCTCGCTCGCCGTCTCGCTGGCCCGGGAGGTGGGGATGACGCTCCTGGGTTTCGTCCGTCCCCCGCGCGCCAACGCCTACTCCCGGGAGGACCGGCTGGTCCCTCCCGGGGCGCCGGAGGAGACCGGGGTGGGTCGGTGTCCGACGTCGGTCCTAACCTGAGTCCAGGAAGAGCTGGGCCCCCGCGGCTTCCAACCGGACCGCGGGACCCTCGACGACAGCGGGAGGACCACCACCGTGGCCAGACGCGATGAGGCGGGCAACGGCCCCGCCGGCAAGGGACCCATCCTCAACGGGATGCCCTCGCAGTTGCCGGACATCGACCCCGAGGAGACGGCCGAGTGGCTCGCCTCCCTCGACGGCGTGGTCGACGACCGCGGGAGCACCCGGGCGCGCTACCTGATGCTGCAGCTGCTGCAGCGCGCCCGTGAGCGCCAGGTCGGCGTCCCGAGCCTGACGGCGACCGACTACATCAACACCATCGGCCCCGAGAGCGAACCCTGGTTCCCGGGTGACGAGGACGTCGAGCGCCGCTACCGCGCCTGGATCCGCTGGAACGCGGCGGTCATGGTGCACCGCGCGCAGCAGCCGGGCATCGGCGTCGGCGGCCACATCTCCACCTACGCCTCCTCCGCGACGCTGTACGAGGTGGGGTTCAACCACTTCTTCCGCGGCAAGGACCACGCGGGCGGCGGCGACCAGGTCTTCATCCAGGGCCACGCCTCCCCCGGTGTCTACGCCCGCGCCTTCCTCGAGGGCCGCCTCAGCGCCGAACAGCTCGACGGCTTCCGCCAGGAGGTCTCCAAGGCCCCGAACGGGCTGCCGTCCTACCCCCACCCCCGGCTCATGCCGGACTTCTGGGAGTTCCCGACGGTCTCGATGGGTCTCGGCCCGGCGAACGCGATCTACCAGGCCCAGTTCAACCGGTACCTGCACAACCGCGGCATCAAGGACACCTCCCAGCAGCACGTCTGGGCCTACCTCGGCGACGGCGAGATGGACGAGCCGGAGTCGCGCGGCTTCGCCCAGCTCGCGGCCTACGAGGAGCTCGACAACCTCACGTTCGTCGTGAACTGCAACCTGCAGCGCCTCGACGGCCCGGTGCGCGGCAACGGGAAGATCGTCCAGGAGCTCGAGGCGTTCTTCCGCGGTGCCGGCTGGAACGTCATCAAGGTCCTCTGGGGCCGTGAGTGGGACACCCTGCTGGCCCAGGACAACCAGGGCGCCCTGGTGAACCTCATGAACGCCACCCCCGACGGGGACTACCAGACGTTCAAGGCCGAGAACGGCGCCTTCGTCAAAGAGAACTTCTTCGGGCGCGACCCGCGCACGGCGAAGCTCGTCGAGGGCATGTCCGACGACGAGGTCTGGAACCTCAAGCGCGGCGGCCACGACTACCGCAAGGTCTACGCGGCCTACCAGGCGGCGGTGAACCACACCGGTCAGCCGACGGTCATCCTGGCCAAGACCATCAAGGGGTACGGCCTCGGGCCGCACTTCGCGGGCCGCAACGCGACCCACCAGATGAAGAAGCTGACGCTGGAGGACCTCAAGCTCCTGCGCGACTCGCTGCGCATCCCGATCAGCGACGAGCAGCTCGAGAAGGACCCCTACCGCCCGCCGTACTACCACCCGGGTGAGGGCGACGAGTCGATCCAGTACCTGCGCAAGCGCCGAGCCGACCTCGGCGGGCCCGTCCCGCAGCGACGCGTCCAGCACGCTCCGCTGCACCTGCCGGGCGAGGACTCCTACAAGATCGCCGCCAAGGGGTCCGGCAAGCAGGAGATCGCCACCACCATGGCCTTCGTCCGCCTGCTCAAGGACCTCATGCGGGACAAGGAGTTCGGCAAGCGCGTCGTGCCCGTCATCCCCGACGAGGCCCGCACCTTCGGGATGGACTCGCTGTTCCCGACGATCAAGATCTACAACCCGCACGGGCAGCAGTACACCTCCGTGGACCGCGAGCTGATGCTCGCCTACAAGGAGGCCACCGACGGGCAGATCCTGCACGTGGGCATCAACGAGGGCGGTTCGATGGCCGCCTTCACCGCGGCCGGGTCGTCCTACGCCACGCACGGGCAGCCGATGGTCCCGATCTACGTCTTCTACTCGATGTTCGGGTTCCAGCGCACGGGCGACAACATCTGGGCCGCGGCCGACACCATGGCCCGCGGGTTCATGATCGGCGCGACGGCGGGACGCACGACGCTGACGGGTGAGGGCCTGCAGCACGCCGACGGCCACTCGCTGCTGCTCGCGGCGACGAACCCGGCGGTCGTGTCCTACGACCCCGCCTACGCCTACGAGATCGGCCACATCGTCAAGGACGGTCTGCGCCGGATGTACGGCGAGGACCCCGAGAACGTCATCTACTACCTGACGGTCTACAACGAGCCGATGATCCACCCGGCCGAACCGGCGGACGTGGACGTCGAGGGCATCCTGCGCGGCATGCACCGCATCTCCGTGGGCGAGGGCGACGGTCCCCGGACCCAGCTGCTCGCCTCCGGTGTCGGCGTGCCGTGGGCGCTGGAGGCCCAGCAGCTGCTGAAGGACGACTTCGGCGTCGTCGCCGACGTGTGGTCGGTGACGAGCTGGAACGAGCTGCGCCGCGACGGCCTGGAGAGCGACGAGCACGCGTTCCTCAACCCCGGTGAGGAACGTCGGGTGCCCTTCGTCGAGCAGAAGCTCGGGGAGACCACCGGCCCCGTCGTCGCGGTCAGCGACTGGATGCGTCAGGTGCCCGACCAGATCGCGCAGTGGGTCCCGGGCGACTTCGCCTCCCTGGGAGCCGACGGGTTCGGCCTGTCCGACACCCGCGCGGCGGCCCGTCGCCACTTCCACATCGACGGCCCCTCCGTCGCGGTCCGGGCCCTGGAGATGCTCGCCAAGCGCGGCGAGGTCGACTGGCGCGCACCGGGTCAGGCCATCGAGAAGTACGAGCTGCACAACGTCCGTGCCGGGCGCAGCGGCAACGCGGGCGGCGAGAGCTGATCCGGCGGTGACCACGCGATGAGCAGCCGGCAGCTGCTGCCCGAGGAGGTGGGGATCACCGTCCTCGGGCGGTTGCTGCTGGTCGGTCTCGGCGCCGGCGCGCTCATCGGGGGCGCGACCGGCGCCGTCCTCGGTGCGGGGACGGCGAGCGGCCCCTGGACCGAGGTTTACGTCTACCTCGGAGTGGTGGTCGGGCTCTTCGCCGGCGTGCTGACCCAGTCCGTGACCGCTCTCGTGGTGCACCTCGTGCACCACCGTGTGGCGTGGGGGACGGTGCAGCGCAGCGCCCTCGTGCCCCCCGTGCTGGCCTCGGGTGTCCTCGCGGTGCTGGCGGGGGACCCGCTGCCGGCCGACCTGGGCCTCGCGGGCGCCGTCGCCGCGGTGTCCCTGGCCGCGGTGGCGGCCGTCGCCACCGTGCGGTGGTGCCTGGCCCCCTACCCGCGGCCCCGGTGGTGACTCAGCGGCGCGCGCGGTCCGCCCGGGCCAGAGCGTCCTCGAGCTCCGTGCGCAGCTGCACGACACGGCCGGTGTCCGGGTGGTCGGCGAGCGCCTTGAGGTGACGCCGCGCCTCGGCGAGGCGACCGGCGTCGATCGCGGCCGCCACCAGGTGACGGCCGGCGTCGAGGTCGTGGTCGCGCGGGCGCCAGTGCCCGACGCCGAGACTCAGGGCCTCGTCGTTCATCCCGGCCTCGCGCAGGCCCGCGAGCGCCGCGGCCAGGGCCTGTCCGCTGGTGTCGCGGTCGGCCGCGATGCCGAGCCGACGCAGGGCCGCGTCCCGGTCGTCGGTCAGCGAGAGCCGCCCGAGCACCAGCAACGGTCGCCACGCCCTGGGGCTCTGGGCGAGTTCCTCCGCGAGGGCCCACACCGCGTTGTCCGCGGCGCGCTGCACCTCGGCGGGGTCGGGGGTCGCGTCCTGCGACTCCCGTCCGCTCAGTTCCTCGTGGGCCAGGGCGGCGCGGGTGCGGACGAGCTCGGCCAGGGCGGCGAAGGCCCGTTCGTCGTTGGGGTCCTCGCGCAGCACCTCGCGCAGCTGGGCCTCGCCCAGCACCGCCTCGGCCTGCTTCGCGCGTCGACGCGGACGGCGGCTGGTCGGGCGGGCATCGGGAACGGTTGCGGGGCGCGGCGTGCGCCACCTGTCGAGCAGTCCCATGCGTCCCCTTCCGTGGACCCCCCGGGGAACGTCCCCGGAGGTCGTCGGGCGGGTCACCCGGGCTGACCCTAGCCCAGCCGGGGGAACCCGGCCCCTCGCGTGCACCCGGCACCCGCGGTCGAGACCGGGGGTGGGCCCCCCACGCCCTACGCTCGCGTGCGTGTCCACCGCCCGGTCCGAACTGTCCCCGCCGACGGTCCGACGCCTGGAAGCGGCCCAGGGATCCTTCGCCTCCGCGATCGCGGCCCGGATGGACTCCGCCCACCCCTGGTACGCGGCGCTGCCCGCGGACGAGCGTTCCTGGGTCGGTCTGGTCGCCCAGGCCGGGTTCGGCGACTTCCTGCGGTGGCTCTCCGAACCCGAGCCCGACGTCCTGGCCGGGATCGCGGTCTTCGGGACGGCGCCGCGGGAGCTGATGCGCTCGGTGACCCTGCAGCAGACGGTGGAGCTCGTCCGGACGGCGATCACGGTCGTGGAGGAGGGACTGGACGCGGTCGTCGGCGACGGTCACCCGGCGGAGCAGGTCATCGCCCGCCAGGCCCTGCTGCGCTACTCCCGCGAGGTCGCCTTCGCCGCGGCCGCCGTCTACGCCCGGGCCGCGGAGGCCCGCGGCGCGTGGGACGCGCGGCTGGAGGCGCTGGTCGTCGACGCGGTGCTGCGTGGCGACGGCGAGGACACCATCGCCTCCCGCGCGGCGGCGCTGGGCTGGAGCCTCGACGAGTCGACGACCGTGGTCATCGGTCCCTCCGGCGAGACCTCCGCCGGCGCGGTGGCCCGGATCCGGACGCTGGCCCGCGCGGCGGGCGGCGAGGCGCTCGTCGGTGTGCAGGGTGACCGCCTCGTCGTCGTCCTCACCGGCGGACTGGACGTGCAGGCGACGGCGGAGCAGCTGGCGCGCAGCGAGTTCGGGCCCGGGCCGGTGGTCGTCGGGCCCACCGTCGCGACGTTGCCCGTCGCCGCGCGCTCGGCCCGGGCGGCGCTCGCGGGGGTCGTCGCGGCCCGCGCGTGGCCGGAGGCCCCCCGGCCGGTGCTGGCCGACGACCTGCTCCCCGAACGCGCCCTCAGCGGGGACGCGACGGCGAGACGCGCCCTGGTGGACCGCGCCTACGTCCCCCTCGAGGAGGCCGGCGGGGCACTGCTGGAGACGTTGACGGCCTACCTCGCCCACGGCGGGTCGTTGGAGGCCTGCGCACGCTCGCTGTTCGTCCACGCCAACACGGTTCGCTACCGACTGCGACGGGTCGCCGAGGTCTGCGGCTGGACGCCGTCGGCCCCGCGGGAGCGCTTCGTCCTGCAGACGGCTCTGGCGTTGGGCCGGTTGTCGCAGGCCGGGCCGGGTGGGCGGGCAGAGGGCCCACCGCTCGGTCGCTGAACCGTTCCCCACGCAGCGTCCCGAATCGGTGACGCACCGTTCACCCCCGCGAGTGACCCCTGGCCCCCTCCTTGGAGGATCCCTACAAGGAGGGCCCGCAAAGTCGGTTCGCGTCGTGACCGTGCCCGGGGCCCCGCACCGGGCAGGCTGTCACGGTGCTCGTCTTCGTCTTCCCCGGCCAGGGTTCGCAGTCACCCGGCTTCCTCGCCCCCTGGCTCGAACTGCCGGGGGTCGCGGACCGGCTGAACTGGGCCTCCGCCGTCGTCGGCGACGACCTGCTCGCCCACGGCACGGTCTCCGACGCCGAGACGCTGCGCGACACCGCCGTCGCCCAGCCGCTCATCGTCGCCGCCGGCCTGCTGGGGCTGCGCGAACTCATCACCTCCCCCACCGACCTCGCCGCCACGGCCGGGGCCGTCGCGGGCCACTCCGTCGGCGAGCTCACCGCCGCCGCCGCGACCGGTGCGCTCACCCCCGAGCAGGCCCTCGTCCTCGTCCGCGAGCGCGGTCGCGGGATGGCCGCCGCCGCCGCCGTCCGCCCCACCGGGATGAGCGCCGTCCTGGGCGGGGACCCCGCCGAGGTCGCCGCGGCGCTGCAGGAGCACGGACTCACCCCCGCCAACGCCAACGGCGGTGGGCAGACCGTCGCCGCCGGCACCCTCGAGGCGCTGGCCGCGTTCGCGGCGAACCCCCCGGCCAAGGCGCGGGTCGTCCCGCTGCAGGTCGCGGGCGCCTTCCACACCGAGCACATGGCCCCCGCCGTCGGCGCGCTGGCCGCGCTGGCCGCGGGGATCGACCCCGGCACGGCGAGCGTGCCGATCGCCGCCAACGCCGACGGGGAACTCGTGACCGACGGTCAGGCCTTCCTCCAGCGGCTCGTCGCGCAGGTCAGCCGGCCCGTCCGCTGGGACCTCGTGACCGAGGCGTTCGCCCGGCTCGGGGTGACCGGTTTGATCGAGGTGCCCCCGGCGGGCACACTCACGAACCTGGCCAAGCGCACACTGAAGGGCGTGGACGTCCTGGCGCTCAAGACGCCGGACGACCTGGACAAGGCCCGCACCATGATCACCGACCACGGTGGCCTGGCCGCGACCGTGACGACCTCGGAGGCCACCCTGTGACCGCACTGACCGCTGCACCCACCCGCGAGGCACGCATCCTCGGGGTCGGCGCCCACCGCCCGCCCCGGGTCATCGACAACGCGGAGGTGTGCACCTGGATCGACTCCTCCGACGAGTGGATCCAGCAGCGCACCGGCATCAAGACCCGTCGCTGGGCGGCCCCCGACGTCTCCGTCGTCGACATGAGCGAGGACGCGGGCGCGAAGGCCCTGGCCGCCGCCGGTCTGAGCGGTTCCGACGTCGACGCGGTCATCCTCGCGACGGTCTCCTACCCCTTCCAGACCCCCGCGGCCGCGGCCGTCGTGGCCCACCGCCTGGGGGCGACCCCGGCGGCCGCGTTCGACATCTCCGCCGGCTGCGCGGGGTTCTGCCACGGCGTCGCCCTCGCGAGCGACCTCGTCCGCGGCGGCACCGCCCGCAACGTCCTCGTGATCGGGGCCGAGAAGCTCTCCGACTTCACCGACCAGCACGACCGCTCGACGGCGTTCCTCTTCGCCGACGGCGCGGGTGCCGTCGTCGTCGGCGCCTCCACCGAACCCGGCATCGGGCCCACGATCTGGGGCTCCGACGGCGGTCAGGCCGACCTGATCAAGTCCAAGTTCTCCTGGCTGGAGCTGCGCGCGGGCCAGACCGCGGACGCCGCGCTGGCCGCGGAGGAGCCCGGGACGGTCGGCGAGGTCGAGCACTGGCCGTTCCTGGAGCAGCAGGGCCAGTCGGTCTTCCGCTGGGCCGTGTGGCAGATGGCCCCCGTGGCGCAGGCCGCGATGGACGCCGCCGGCGTGAGCGCCGAGGACATCGACGTGTTCGTGCCGCACCAGGCCAACGCGCGGATCATCGACGCGATGGTCAAGCAGTTGAAGCTGCCGGAGAGCGTCCACGTGGCCCGCGACATCGTCGACATGGGCAACACCTCGGCCGCCTCGGTGCCGCTCGCGATGGAGCGCGCGGTCGCCGACGGTGACGCGCCCTCCGGCGGGCTGGCCCTGCTCATCGGCTACGGCGCGGGCCTGTCCTACGCCGCCCAGGTCGTCCGGCTCCCGTAGTCGGATGTCGTCTCCTGGCCACGAACCCCGTGGTCAGGTCGTTACCGGTGACCGCCAGGTCGCCGACCAGATGGAGGAGCAACGCATGGCCAGTGAGCAGGAGATCCTCAGCGGTCTCGCCGAGATCGTGAACGAGGAGACGGGCCTGCCCACCGACAGCGTCCTCGCGGACAAGTCCTTCACGGACGACCTCGACATCGACTCGCTGTCGATGATGACGATCGTCGTGAACGCCGAGGAGAAGTTCTCCGTCCGCATCCCCGACGAGGACGTCAAGAACCTGCGCACCGTGGGCGACGCCGTCGCCTACATCTCGCAGGCCCAGGGCTGAGCACCACCCACCGGCCGGCCCGCTCCCGCGGGCCGGCCACCCCGCCTCACACCACAGTTCGCCGCAGGGCTTCAGGAGGAGCTGACCGATCATGACCTCGACGACCACGAACAGGACGAGTTCGTCGCGCCGCGTCGTCGTCACCGGGCTGGGCGCCACGACTCCGCTCGGCGGCGACGTCCGCACCAGCTGGGAGGCCGCGCTCGCCGGCCGTTCCGGCGCCCGCTCGATCACCGACCCGTGGATCGAGGAGTTCGAGCTCCCCGTGACCTTCGCCGCCCAGGCGGCGGTGCGCGCCGACTCGATCCTCGAACGCCGCGAGATCAAGCGGCTCGACCCGTCCCAGCAGTTCGCCGTGATCGCCGCCCGGGAGGCGTGGGCCGACGCCGGCTCCCCCGAGGTGGACCCGCTGCGCCTGGGCTCGGTCGTGGCCACCGGCATCGGTGGCATCTGGACCCTGCTGACGGCCTACGACACCCTCAAGGAGAAGGGCGCCCGCCGCGTCCTCCCCCTCACCGTCCCGATGCTCATGGCCAACGGCCCGACGGCGGCGATCAGCATCGAGTTCACCGCCCGGGCCGGGGCGCACACCCCGGTCAGCGCCTGCGCGTCCGGGGCCGAGGCCATCGCCTACGGCGCCGACATGATCCGCACCGGCCGCGCCGACATGGTGATCTGCGGTGGCACCGAGGCCGCCATCCACCCGCTGCCGATCGCGTCGTTCACCTCGATGCACGCGATGTCCAAGCGCAACGAGGACCCGGAACGCGCCTCACGCCCCTTCGACTCCGCCCGTGACGGGTTCGTGCTCGGGGAAGGGGCGGGGATCCTGATCCTGGAGTCCGAGGAGCACGCGAAGGCCCGGGGGGCCCGCATCCACGCCGAGGTGCTCGGCGCGGGGCTCTCCGCCGACGCGTACCACGTGGCCGCCCCCGAACCCGAGGGTGCGGGGATCAGCCGGGCCATGCTCGACGCGCTGCGCCAGGCGGACCTGACCCCGGCCGACATCGTGCACGTGAACGCGCACGCGACGTCGACCCCGGTCGGCGACGTGGCCGAGGACAAGGGCCTGCGCCTGGCCTTCGGTGACGCCGTGGACGGCATCGCGGTCTCGGCGACGAAGTCGATGACCGGTCACCTCCTGGGTGCGGCCGGCGCGGTGGAGAGCATCTTCACGATCCTCGCGCTCCGCGACCGGATGGCGCCCCCGACGATCAACGTCGACGACCTCGATCCCGCGATCACCCTCGACGTCGTCCGCAAGGAGTCCCGTCCGTTGCCGGCGGAGGGGCGCCTCGTCGGCCTCAACAACGCCTTCGGCTTCGGCGGTCACAACGTGAGCGCCGTCTTCGCCACCCCCTGAGGCCCCGCCCCAACGACTTCTGGGGACTTCTCCACCCTTCCCGAGCGCGGGAGAGGTGGAGAAGTCCCCAGAAGTCGTTGGAGGGAGGTCAGCCGACCTGGTGCAGCCAGCGCACGGGGGTGTCGTCACCCGCGTGGCGGAACGCCTCGAGCTCGCAGTCCCAGGCCTCGCCGACGGCCAGCGCGAGCGCACGACGGGCGGCGTCGGCGTTCCCCTCGGCCATGAGGTCCATCGCGGCCCGGACGCGGTCCTCGGGCACCTGGACGTTGCCGTGCACGTCGGTGACGGCGTGGAAGATCCCCAGCGCGGGGGTGTGGCTCCAGCGACCGCCGTCGCAGCCCTGGGACGGTTCCTCGGTGACCTCGAAACGCAGGTGCGACCAACCGCGCAGAGCGGAGGCGAGCAGTGCCCCGCTGCCCTGCGGCGCCTGCCAGGAGTACTCCGCACGCAGGCAGCCGGAAGCGACCGGCTGGCCCGTCCAGTCGAAGGACGCGCGCACACCGAGAACACCGCCGGCTGCCCACTCGATGTGCGGGGTCAGCGCTCGCGGTGCGGAGTGCACGAAGAGCACGCCGCGGGTCGTCGCACCGGACATGCCGTTCTCCTTCTGCGTCGGTGTGAGGGACGTCTTCCCCAACGACCTCACGACACGCAGCGAACGACTATCGGTGATGCTCTGACTACACGGTGTGCTGCTCCGTTACCGCCATCATGCCTCACCGGACACCGGCGGCACCACCGCCTCGCCGGACTCTCAGGAACCACCCCCGGGCTGCCGATGAACCCTTCGGACCATCGACGCAGCACCAGACCAGGGGGACCCCGCGTGGACGACCAGCTCACCCAGCCCACGACCAGGGCCGCCACCGGGGAGATCTCCGAGGTCATCCGCCCGGCCGCGATCGTGCCCGAGGAGGCGGCCCGGTCCGTCCTCGTCGAGCTCGCGCTGCGCGACGTGCAGAACGGTGGCGTCTGGCAGGCCGGCCCCTCGCTCTGGAGCCGCTACGACCGCCCCTGGCACGGCGCGGAGAACGCCGCGGGTGCCGAGCTGATCGGGCGCATCCACGTCGCCTACGGCACCCCCACCAAGTACGAGATCACGATCTACCGCGTGACCGTCACCCTCTTCGGCAGCCAGCTCGGCTGGAGCGTGGAGTCGCTGTGCGACGAGGCGCTCGGACACGGCGGCCTGCGCCTGCAGGACTGCCCCCGCGCCACCCTCGCCGCTCCCCCGCCCCCCTTCCGCGGCTGACCGTCCCCTCGCCACTCCTGGGAGACTTTCCACCCTTCCCAGGCCCGGGAGAGGTGGGAAGTTCCCCAGAAGTCGTTGCGCGCGAGAACGGTGGCACCATCGTCGCGTGCCCGATCCCGCACAGCCCCCGCGCCGTCACCACCACCGTCCCGCCCTGCCCGGCGACGACGCCATCGTCTCCATGGCCGGCGGGGTCGACCCCTCGGCCGTCCAGGAGGCCGCCCACGCCGCGGCCAGCGCCCTCGTCCACGGGGCCCGCTCCGCCCGGGACTCCGAGGTCACCCGTCGCGTCGTCCGGCTCGCGCAGGACGAGGGCCTCGAGGTCATCGCCGACCTGTGGGCCGACGCACCCGCGGACACCCTCGCGGGCTCGCTGTGGCGCCTCTACGTCCTGCGGACGTGGGTGCAGCGCCAGCCCGTCGCCGTCGCCCGTCAGTACGCCGAGGGCCGCCGGCACGCCCCAGTCCTGGAGGTCGTCGCCGGGGTCGCGGACCCGCCGGGACCGGCCGAGGTGTCGGCCATGGTCGACGCCGTCCTCACCGGGGTGGCGGAGGGGGACTTCGCCGTCACCCTGGAACGGGCCGCGGCCTTCTGCCGGATCCTCGCCATCGGCCGGGCCCACGACGCCGACGCCCCCGCGGCGGAGGACGCCGCGAGCGCGCTGACCCACTCCGCGGCCCGCCTCGTCCGCACCGCGGAGCAGCTCGAGCACGCCGCCGGCCGGTGGCGACACGGAGATCTGGGCTGACCCGCAGCGCGCCTGGGCTGGGCGCATCGCCGAGGGCTCGTTACAATGGGAGTGCGTCGGGCCGCGGTAGCCCCGGGTCCCAATTCAAGCCGCTACGAGCGGCCGTGCGCCGTGAGGCGCTTCCCGGTCCGGCGCACCTTCGTGAACACCAGGGTCAGGTGAAGAGCCCCTCGCCCCACGAGCCCCCCGCGGAGATCCCGGGCGGGCACGCGAAGATCGCCGAGCCGGTGTGCTTGAGGTACTCCGTGAGCGCGTCCTTCGCGCCGAGCTTGCGCTGGACCGCGACGAACTGCGACGCGGGGTCGTTACCGAAGACGATGAAGAACAGGCCCGCGTCGAGCTGTCCCGTGGCCAGGTCGAGGCCGTCGGTGTAGGAGTAGCCGCGGCGCAGCATCCGCATCCCCCCGTTGGTCTCCGGCGCCGCCAGGCGCACGTGCGCGGCGACGTCGATGGCGGGCTTCCCGGTGGCCGAGGTCTTCGCCAGGTCGAGCGCGTCGAACTCCTTCGTCCCCGACAGCGGCGCCCCGGAGACCTTGGCCCGGCCGATGACCCGTTCCTGCTCGTGCAGCGAGGCCCGGTCCCAGCTCTCGATGAGCATCCGGATGCGGCGGGCGACCAGGTAGGTCCCGCCCCGCATCCACTCCTGGTCGACGGCGGGTGATCCCTCGCCCCCGACCCAGACGAAGCGGTCGAGGTCGGCGGTGTCCTCGGCCCGCAGGTTGGCGGTGCCGTCCTTGAAGCCCATGAGGTTGCGCGGCGTCGCCTGCGTGCTCGACGTCGTCGAGGTGCGCCCGAAGCCCAGCTGCATCCAGCGCACGGTGACGACGCCGCGCCCGATGCGCACGAGGTTGCGGATCGCGTGGAAGGCGACCTGCGGGTCGTCCGCGCAGGCCTGCAGGCAGAGGTCGCCGCCGCACTTGGTCGGGTCGAGCTGCTCCCCGGGCAGCGCGGGGAGCTCCTCGAGGTTCGCGGGGCGACGCTCGGCCAGGCCGAAGCGCTCGTCGAACAACGACGGTCCGTAGCCGAGGGTCACGGTGAGGTTCGCGGCCGGCAGTTCGTGGGCCTCGCCGGTGTCCTGGGGCGGTTCCCCCGGAGCGCCACCGAGGCCACCCGGGCCGCCGACGGGGACACCGGTCGCCATGGTCGCGGTGGCCTCGCTCCAGCGCTGCAGGACGTCGGCGAGGTCGGCGGGGTTGCGGCTCGTGACGTCGAGCGCCGCGAACACCAGGGAGTCCTGGGCGGGGGTGACGATGCCGGCCTGGCGGGCACCGTGGAAGGCGACCGTCGAGGCCGCCGCGGCCGCCGCGGCCGTGGTGGTCGCCGTGTCCCGCCCGGCGAGGGCGCTGACGCCGACACCGACCCCGGCGGCACCGACGACCGCGGCGCCCGTGAGGACGCCGCGGCGGCTGGGACGAGCTGCGTTCACGGGTTCGTCCTCACTGGTCCGCAGCGCCGACGACCTTGCCGGACACCGTGGACAGCGGCTCGGCCAGCGCGTCGACGGCGGTCGCGAGCTCGCGGACCTGGTCCGGGGTCAACGTCGTGTAGAGGGCGTAGGTGTCGCCCTGCTGGTAGGGCGCCAACGCGCCGGTGACGGTGTCGAACTGGGTGGTGAGGGTCGTCACCAGGTCGGGGTCGGTGACCTGCAGCGCCGGGGTCAGCAGGTCGAAGGCCTTGCGGGCGCCGTCGACGTTGGCCGCGAAGTCGAGCAGGTCGAGGTGGGAGTAGGCCTCCTCCTCGCCCGTCACCTTGGACTTGGCGACCTCGTCGAGCAGCCCGCTGGCCCCGTTGGCGAGGTCGGCCGGCTGGTAGGTCGTCGTCTGCACGAGCTCTGCGAGCTTCGCCACGTTCGCGTCGAGCTCCTGGGCCACGGGGGTCATGCCCGCCGTCGTGCCGTCGACCCAGAGGGCCTGCTCGATGCGGTGGAACCCGCCCCAGGTGCTCGGGTCCTCGACGTCGGCGATGCGCGCGTCGATGAGCGGATCGAGGTCGCCGAAGCTCTCCGCGACGGGTTCGATGCGCTCGTAGGGCACGCGCGCCGGGCCGTAGAGGGACTTGGCCTTCTCGACGTCGCCGGCCTGCACCGCCGCGGTGAAGGCCGAGGTCGCGGTGACCAGGTCGGCGACCTGGGCCTCGACGTAGTCCTGGTAGCCCTGGGTGGCGGCCGCGAAGAGCGGGTCCGCGGTGCCCGACGCCGACGCGGCGGCCCCCGTGACGGTGAACTTCGAGGACTCGGTGGCGGCGTTGGGGCACTGGACGGTGTAGTCGCCGGCGTCGAGCGTCAGCGAGAACGTCCCCTTCAGCCCGGGGGTCAGGTTCTCCCGCTCACCGACGATCCGGCCGCCCGAGTTCACCAGTTCCCCCTCGGTCACCGAGCTCGCGCCCTCGTTGACGACCTCGAAGGTCCTGGCCCCCGCGGTCACCGAGGTCGGCTCCGCGGTGCAGCCGTCGTCGGTCAGGGTGATCTTCACGGTGCCCGGGGCGCCGGAGGCCCCGCCGGAGGCCGCCTCGGAACCCCCGCCGCAGGCGGTCAGCAGCAGGAGGGGACTCGCGGCGAGGGCGAGGAACAGGCGGGGCTTCGTGGTCACGACAGACCTTTCGCAGGGACGCGGGAGAGCGGGAGTCAGACGGAGACGGGTTGCGGCGCGGCAGGCTGGCGCGAGCGCCGCGGCCACAGGACGACGACGAGCATGGGCACCAGGTAGACCAGCCAGCCGATGACCTCGGCGACGGTCGGCCGGGGCTGCCAGCCGAGGACGCCCATCAGCAGGGCCGCACGGACGGTACCGGGCTCCACGACGGTGGAGAGGTCCAGCGCCTGAGCCTGTCCGGCCAGCAGCCAGCCCGCCTCGTAGGCGGTGTGCGCGGCGGACATGACCAGCCCGGCGGCGACGAGGACGAGCAGGACACCCGTGACGCGGAACAGGCGAGCGAGGTTCAGCGTGATGCCGCCGCGGTAGACCAGGTAGCCGAGACCGACGGCCAGCAGGATCCCGAGCGAGGCACCGACCGCGCCCTCGGCGTTGCTGCCGGACGCCTGGTAGGTGGCGAGCAGGAAGACCGAGGTCTCGAGCCCCTCGCGCAGGACGGCGAGGAAGGCCATCGCGACCAGCGCCCACGCGGAGCCCTTGGCCAGGGCGCTCGAGGCGGAGGCCTCGAGGTCGGACCTCATGGAGCGGGCGTGGCGGGTCATCCAGACGATCATGTAGGTGACCATCGCGACGGCGACCAGGGCCAGGACGGTCTCGAGCTGTTCCTGCTGGCGCTGCGGGAGTTGCTGCGTCGCGACCTGCAGGGCGGCGGCGGCCCCGACGCAGAGGAGCACGGCCAGCACGACCCCCGCCCACACGGAGCGCAGCGCACGACGCTGCCCACGCTGGACGAGGAAGGCGGCGACGATCCCGACGATGAGGGAGGCTTCGAGGCCTTCACGCAGTCCGATGACGAACGTGGCGAGCACGGGGAACTCCTCCGGCCGGGACGATGGGGACCCACCGAAGTGAGGTGAGCCTCGCCGATGCTAGGCCTGCCTCACCTGCTGCGGACTCCCTCGGGGCCCGGATGTGCGACACATCACACGGGCGCGCAGGAACGTCGCCGGGGCGGCGGCGTTGAGGGACCCGGTCCCACCACCCTGCTGGCTCTCGACGGGGAGGCACGGGCAGGATCGACCCCATGTCGCTCGACGCTGCCCGCCCCCCGGCGCCCACCACCAGCCCGTCCGGCGGCCTGCCGAGAGCCGCGGACGTCGAGGAGGCGGCGCAGCGACTGGCCCAGGTCGTCACCCGCACGCCGCTGGAGACGAACCCGCGGTGGTCGGCCGCCCTCGGCGCGCACGTCCGGGTCAAGCGCGAGGACCTGCAGGCCGTCCGTTCCTACAAGCTGCGCGGGGCCTACAACCTCGTCGCCCAGCTGAGCGAGGACGAGCGGGCCCGTGGCGTCGTCACCGCCAGCGCCGGCAACCACGCCCAGGGCCTGGCCTACGCGTGCGCGGCCCTGCGCGTGCACGGCCGCATCTACGTGCCCCGCACCACGCCCCGCCAGAAGCGCGACCGCATCGCGGCGCTGGGCCAGGAGTTCGTCGAGACGATCGTCCTCGGCGACACCTACGACGACTCCGCGGCCGCCGCGACGCAGGACGCCGCACGCAGCGGCGCGACCCTCGTCCCCGCCTTCGACGACCCCCGCACCCTGACCGGGCAGGGGACGGTCGCGGTCGAGGTGTTCGAGCAGCTCGCCGAGTTCGACGAGGAACCCCCGGACGTCCTGGTCGTCCCCGTCGGCGGTGGCGGCCTGCTGGCCGGGGTCCTGACCTGGGTCCGCGAACGCCACCCGCAGGTGCGGATCGTCGGCGTGGAACCCGAAGGGGCGCCGTCGATGGCGGCGGCGCTCGCCGCGGGCCACCCGGTGCGCCTGGACACCCTCGACACCTTCGTCGACGGTGCGTCGGTGCGTCGCGTCGGTGACGTCACGCACGCCGTCGTCGCCGGTCACGAGGTGGAACTCGTCACCGTGCCCGAGGGGGCGATCTGCGTCGAGATGCTCGCGATGTACCAGACCGACGGGATCATCGCCGAACCCGCGGGCGCGCTCGCGACGGCGGCCCTGGCCGAGGCCGTGCGCGTCGAACCCGGCCAGAGCGTGGTCTGCGTCGTGTCCGGCGGCAACAACGACATCAGCCGCTACGCCGAGATCATCGAACGCGCCCTGGTGCACGAGGGCCGCAAGCACTACTTCCTCGTCGAGTTCCCGCAGGAACCCGGCGCGCTGCGCCGCTTCCTCGACGAGGTCCTCGGGCCGGACGACGACATCGCGCTGTTCGAGTACGTGAAGCGCAGCAACCGCGAGTTCGGACCCGCCCTGGTGGGGATCGAGATCCCCGGCAAGGACGACCTGCCCGGGCTGCTCGCCCGGATGGAGGCCGCTCCCCCGACGTTCGAACGGATCTCCGCCGCCGAGCCGCTCTACCGCTACCTGCTCTGAGGCGTCTCGCCGCGCAACGTCGTCCGCATCCAGGCCTCCACGTTGGCGACGTGCAGCAGCGCGGCGGCGTGGGCGCGGTCGCGGTCGTGCTCGCGCACGGCCTGGTAGATCGCGGAGTGCTCGTCGATCGTGCGCTGGCGGGAGTCGGCGACGGTGAGCGCGCGCCAGACCCGGGCCCGCACGGTGGCACCGGAGACCCCCCGCAGGATCGCGGCGAGCGCGGCGTTGCCGCTCGCCGTCGCGAGCGCCGCGTGGAACTGCTCGTCGTGAGCGACGAGGGTCTCCTCGTCCTCGGCGTGCTCCATGCACCGCAGGTGGTGGGCCACGAGCGCGAGTTCAGGCTCGCCCGCCCGGACGGCGGCGAGCGCCGTGGCCTGTGGTTCGACGAGTCGCCGGCACTCCATGACGTCCATGAGGTCCTCGTCGCGCATGAGGTCCACGGCGTCGGCGATGCCGGTGAAGAGGAGGTCGGGCGTGAGGCTGGTGACGTAGGTCCCGTCGCCCCGGCGCACCTCGAGCACGCCCGCGGTCGCGAGGGCACGGACCGCCTCGCGCAGGCCGGACCGCGAGACGCCCAGCTGGTTCGAGAGGGCGGCTTCCGCAGGTAGTCGTTGTCCCGGCCGCAGCTCGCCGCTGATGATGAGTTCCCGGACCCGCCCGATGGCGGCCTCCGTCAGGGGTGCGGCCACACCGATCTCCTCCTCCACCGGGTGACCGGACCCCCGTGGAGTCCTGGACGTCGCCCGGCGTCACGTCGTCGGGACATTGTGCCTGGGTGGCCCCGTCGACATAGACATCTGATGTCTCCCCCGATACCTTCGACCTGACAGCTCCACCGACCGGCAGGAAGACGCGGTGGGGCGGGCGTCTGCCCCGGCAGTGCCCCAGGTACGACGTCACTGGAGACGCCGCGCCGACGAATCATCAGATGCCTGGAGGAATCGTGACCACCCGTCCCGCCGTCTTCACCGCCCTGGACGTGCACGACGTCCGGTTCCCCACCTCCGAGCACCTCGACGGCTCCGACGCCATGAACCCGGAACCGGACTACTCCGCCGCCTACGCCGTCCTACGCACCGACGCCGGCGACGGGCACGAGGGTCACGCACTCGCCTTCACCACCGGGCGCGGCAACGACCTCCAGGTCGCCGCGATCCGGGGTCTGGCCCCCTACGTCGTGGGGCGGACGGTGCAGGAGGTGCTCGGTGACCTCGGCGCGTTCTCCCGCGACATGGTCCACGAACCGCAGCTGCGGTGGCTCGGACCGGAGAAGGGCGTCGTGCACATGGCCATCGGCGCCGTGCTCAACGCGGCCTGGGACCTGCGGGCCAAACGAGCCGGACAGCCGCTCTGGCGGTTGCTGGCCCACCTGGACCCCGAGGAACTGGTCTCGCTCGTCGACTTCCGCTGGCTCTCCGACGCCATGACGCGCCGGGAGGCCCTCGACCTCCTGCAGCGCGCCGTCCCCGGCCGGGCCGAACGCGAGGAGGAGCTGCTGCGCCTCGGCTACCCGGCCTACACGACGACACCGGGATGGCTGGGCTACTCCGACGAGAAGCTGGAGCGCCTCTCCCGCGAGGCCGTCGCCGACGGCTTCACCCAGATCAAGCTGAAGGTCGGCGCCGACCTCGTCGACGACGTGCGCCGGATGAAGGTGGCGCGGGCGGCGGTGGGCGACGACGTCCGCATCGCCGTCGACGCCAACCAGCGCTGGGACGTCAGCGAGGCCATCTCCTGGATGCGTGCGCTGGCCCCCTTCGACCCCTACTGGATCGAGGAGCCGACCAGCCCCGACGACGTCCTCGGCCACGCCGTGGTCCGGCGTGCGCTGCACCCCATCAAGGTCGCGACGGGTGAGCACGTCGCCAACCGGGTGATGTTCAAGCAGCTGCTGCAGGCCGGCGCCGTGGACGTCGTGCAGATCGACGCGGCCCGGGTGGCGGGGGTCAACGAGAACATCGCCATCCTGCTCCTCGCCGCGCACCACGGGGTCCCGGTCTGCCCGCACGCGGGCGGGGTCGGACTGTGCGAGATGGTCCAGCACCTCTCGATGTTCGACGTCGTCAGCGTCTCCGGGACCTGGCAGGACCGGGTCGTCGAGCACGTGGACCACCTCCACGAGCACTTCGTGACCCCCGTCCAGCTCGAACGCGGCCGCTACCGCGCACCCACCGCCCCGGGCGGGGGCGGGGAGATGCTGGTCGGCTCCGTCCTCGAGCACACCTACCCCGGCGGCCCGGTCTGGGTCGCCCGCGGCGCCCGCTGAAGCGCTCCACGCCCCCTCGCTCCACGCCCCCTCGCTCCACGCCCCCTCGCTCCACGCCCCCTCGCTCCACGCCCCCTCGCTCCACGCCCCCTCGCTCCACGCCCCCTCGCTCCACGCCCCCTCGCTCCACGCCCCCTCGCTCCACGCCCCCTCGCTCCACGCCCCCTCGCTCCACGCCCCCTCGCTCCACGCCCCCTCGCTCCACGCCCCCTCGCTCCACGCCCCCTCGCTCCACGCCCCCTCGCTCCACGCCCCCTCGCTCCACGCCCCCTCGCTCCACGCCCCCTCGCTCCACGCCCCCTCGCTCCACGCCCCCTCGCTCCACGCCCCCTCGCTCCACGCCCCCTCGCTCCACGCCCCCTCGCTCCACGCCCCCTCGCTCCACGCCCCCTCGCTCCAGCCCACCGGAAGGACCCAGCCCGTGCTCTCCCCGCACGCCCACCACGACGGCCACCTGAGGAGGCCCGCGTGAGCACCCACCTCGCGGCCCGCTACCACCGTGCGGGCACCGTGACCGCCGACGAGGTCCTCCGGCGGGAACCGGGGCCCGAGGAGGTCGAGATCGCCCCCCTGTTCACCGGCATCTGCGGCACGGACCTGCACATCGCGGCCGGGCACATGGACGGGCGCGTCAGCGTCCCGGCCGTCATCGGTCACGAGACCGTCGGGCGCGTGAGCGCGCTCGGTCGCGACGCCACGGGCTGGGAGGTCGGCGACCTCGTGACCGTCGTCCCGTTGCGCCCCGACGGGACCTGTCCCACCTGCCGCAACGGCCACTCCCACGTCTGCGACCACCTCGACTTCCTGGGGATCGACTCCGACGGGGCGCTCGCCGAGCACTGGGTGGTCCCGGCCCACACCCTCGTCCGCGTCCCCGAGGGCACCGAACCGCGCGACGCCGCGCTGCTGGAACCCACCTCGGTCGCCGTGCACGACGTCCGGCGCGCCCGGCTGGCCCCCGGTGAGCTCGCCGCCGTCGTGGGAGGTGGCCCGGTCGGCCTGCTCATCGCCCTGGTGGCCCGCCACGTCGGGGCCGAGGTCGTCCTCTCCGAACCCGACCCGACCCGCCGGGAGCTGGCCGCCCGGCTCGGCATCGACGCCGTCGACCCGACCCACGAGGACCTCGCCGACGTGACCCGCGCCCGTTCGGGAGGCGCCGGCGCGGCGGTCGCGTTCGAGGTGTCCGGCTCCGAGCCCGGGTTGGCCGCGGCGGCGGCCTCGCTCGCGGTGCGCGGCCGGCTCTGCCTCGTCGGCATCCACGCCGCACCCCGCACCGTCGACCTGCACCCGTTCTTCTGGCGCGAACTGGAGCTGCTGGGAGCCCGCCTCTACGAGCGCCGGGACGTCGAGGAGGCGGTCCGGTTGGTCGCGGGCGGGGAACTGCCGGTGGCGCAGCTCGTCTCGCACGTCCTGCCGCTGGCCCGCGTCGAGGAGGCGTTCGCCGCGCTGGCCGCGGGCGGCGCGGTCAAGGTCCTCGTCGACTGCCGGCCCGCCGGCGGGTCGACGTCGTGAGCGGCCCCTTCGACCTGACCGGCTCGGTGGCCGTCGTCACGGGGGCCAGTCGCGGCATCGGTCGTGCCTGCGCGCTCGCCCTGGCCGCCGCGGGAGCCGACGTCGTCGGGGTCGCCTCGACGCCGCCCGAGGGCGCCGTCGCCGAGGAGGTCCGGGGGCTCGGCCGCAGCTACGAGGCGCTGGGCTGCGACTTCGCCGACCCCGCGGCCGTCGCCGACCTCGGCGACCTGCTTGCCGCCCGGCGGGTGGACGTCCTGGTGAACAACGCGGGCACCATCCGCCGCTCGCCCGCCGCCGATCACCCGCAGTCCGACTTCGACCACGTCCTCACGGTCAACCTCACCAGCCAGTTCGCCCTCACCCAGCGGATCGGGCGCTCGATGCTCGCCCGCGGCCGGGGCAAGGTCGTGTTCACCGCGTCCCTGCTGAGCTTCCAGGGCGGGGTCAACGTCCCGGGCTACGCCGCCGCCAAGCACGCGGTCGCCGGCCTGACGCGGGCGCTCGCCAACGAGTGGGCCCCGCACGGGGTGAACGTCAACGCGGTCGCCCCCGGCTACGTGGTGACCGACAACACCGAGGCCCTGCGGGCCGACCCGGAGCGCTCCCGTGCGCTGCTGGAACGCATCCCGGTGGGTCGGTGGGCCTCCCCCCAGGAGATCGCCGGCCCCGTGGTCTTCCTGGCCTCCCCGGCGGCGGACTACGTCCACGGTGTCGTCCTGCCCGTCGACGGCGGCTGGCTCGCGCGGTAGGTGGCACGCGGAACGGGACCGTCCCCCCGGGGCGGTCCCGTTCCGACGTCGCTCAGGCGGTGACCACGTCCAGGACGTACTCCGTCCCGCCGCGGGCCGGGAAACCGACGCTGGCCCCACCCGGGAGCACCTCCCCGTGGAGCGAGACCGTCACCGCGTCCGTACCCGTGCCCCGGACGCTGACGCGCAGGTCCCCGTCACGACCGGCGACGATGCGCGCCCTGCGCAACGCCGAACCCGACCACTCCAGGTCGACGACGTGCCCGCCCCGCGCCCGCAGACCGCTGACCCGCCCGGCGACCCAGCTCGGCGGCAGCGCCGGCAAGAGGTCGAGGACCCCGTCGTGACCCTGCAGCAGGGTCTCGGCGATCCCGGCCACCGCGCCGAAGTTCCCGTCGATCTGGAAGATCGCGTTCCCGGGCCACCCCTCGTGCGGGTGCAGGTCCAGCAGCGACTCCGAGGTGAGGTCGGCGGCGAGGACGCGCAGGTGCTCCTCGGCCCGGGCACCGTCGCCGAACCGGGCCGCGAGGCAGAGCACCCAGGAACGGCTCCAGCCGGTGTGCCCGCCGCCGTGCCCGAGCCGTTCGTCCAGGGCCGCAGCGGCGGCGTCGAGGACGTCGGGGCTCCGGCGGGCCGTGACCCGGGTCCCCGGGAACACGCCGTAGAGGTGCGACACGTGCCGGTGCCCGGGTTCCGCCGACCCCTTGCCGGGGTCCCACTCCTGCAGGACCTCGTCGAGCACGGCGGGCAGCGCCAGTCGGTCCAGCGCGGCCCGCACCTGCGCCGCCAGGTCCTCGTCGTCCGGTCCGCCCCCGTGGCCGGCCAGCAGCTCCAGGTAGTGCGTGAACACCTCGCGGAGGAGTTCCCGGTCCATGGTGGAGCCCGCCGTCACCGCGGCCTGCGACCCGTCGGGCAGCAGGAAGGTGTTCTCCGGCGACGTCGACGGACTCGGGACGAGCGCGCCGTCCGCGTCGGGTACGAGCAGGTCGAGGGCGAACGCGGCGGCGGCCCGGTGCACGGGGATCGCGACCCGCGTGGCGAAGTCGGTCCCCGCGGAGCCGAAGTCGAGGTGGTCGTAGGTGTGCGCGGCGAGCCAGGGCAACGCGGACGGCCAGTTCGACCACAACGGCCGTCCCGCCACGGCGCGGGTGAACCGCCACACGTCGGTGTTGTGGTGCACGACGGCACCACGGGCGCCGTAGTCCAGGCGAGCCGTCTCCGCACCCGCCTGCGCGAGGTCGAGCGCCAGGTCGAACAGCGGCGCGTGCAGGTCGGCCAGCGCGGTCGTCTCCGCGGCCCAGTAGTTCATGGGCAGGTTGATGTTGGTCGTGTAGTTGCTGCTCCAGCCCGGGCGGACGTCGACGTTCCAGATGCCCTGCAGGTTCGCGGGCTGGGTGCCCGGGCGTGAGGAGGCGATGAGCAGGTAACGGCCGAGGTCGAAGAGCTGCTCCGCCACCGCGACATCCCGTTCGTGGCCGGGGACGGCCTCCACCGCGAGGTCCACCCGGTCGAACCGCGACCGGTGTTCCTGCTCGGTGCGTTCCCGCAGCAGGGCCGTCGCCTCCCCCGCGGCGGCCAGCACCCGTTCACGAGCCTGCGCCAGCAACGGTTCCACCGCGCCGAGCGGACGTTCGCGCCAGCCACGGAACCCGGTCACCACGGTGGCCGTCAACCGGACCTCGCCACCGGTGGAGTGCACCAGGGCGGCGACCGCGAACCCCGAGCCGCGCGCGACCGTTCCGTCGGCGTCGGGGTCGTCGTCGGCGTAGCGCACGGGGTCGTCGTCGGGGACGTAGTTCGGGACGACCGTCGCGGGAACCCGGCCGGCGGCCAGCAGCAGGGTTCCCTCGGGGACCTCGTGCACCTCCTGGACGAGCAACGGGTGCGGGCTGGAGAACCCCACCGAGGGGGCAGCGGTACCGGCCGCGGCCACCCCCACCAGGACCCCCGCGCCCGGGGCTACGAAGCTCTCCAGCCGGTGGTCCTGCCCGCCCCGGCGGTAGCGGGTGGAGGCGACGGCGCGGGCCAGGTCGAGTTCCCGGACGTAGTCGCTGACCCCCGCCTCCGGGCCCTCTGCCGCGTAGCGCCAGGTGAGTCGGCCCACCGGCTGGTACGACTCCGTCCACCCCGACGCGTGCAAGCGTCGCGCGAGGTCGTCGGCCCGGTGGTGGTCACCGGCCGCCACCGCCGCGCGCAGCGCGGGCAGGACGTCCGCCGCCCCCGCGTCGGTCCGGGGACCGACCGGGCCCCCGGACCACAGGGTGTCCGCGTTCAGGTCGAAGGTCTCCTCCCCCACCGCTCCCGCGACGGTCACCCCCAGCGATCCGTCACCGAGCAGGAACGCGTCGGCGAAGCGGGAGGCGGGTTCGGTGCAGCTGAGCACGTGACGAGGCGGGGCGGTGGGGTTCACTGTCTCTCCGAGCTGGGTGGGACGGGCGGTTCGTGGTGACGGCGCGGGTCAGACGCTGGCGTCGTAGGCGGTCTGCTCGATCTCGAGGTAGCGGGGCAGTCCCGTTCCGTCGAGTTCGTCGAGGTAGGCCTGCCAGGCGTCGTCGGCGTTCACGTCGCGGATGCCGGTGACGAACTCCGCGCTGGACTGGCTCACGAGGTTCTCGATGTTCGTCGTCAGCTCGGCGACCTCCGCGGTCTGGTCCTCGGGCACCCACACCGACCAGTAGGGGAAGACCTGGTCCTTCGGGGCGTAGGGCTCGTAGAGCTTGCTGGCCGCGAACAGCATGCGCTCGTAACCGTCGGGCGGCTGCACCTGACCGTTGCGGAACTCGGCGTTGGAGTTGTACTGCGCCAGCGGGCCCCAGGCGTTGTTCGCCGGCTTGACGTTGGGGTCGGCCGGGGGAACGCGGACGAACGGGGTCAGGCTCTCGTCCAGCGCGGTCTCACCGGGTGCGGGAGGGAACCACTCGACCCCTTCGAGCCCGAACTCGGCACGGACGTGCTGGTCCTGCGGGAACATGTGGTCGATCATCTCGATCGCGGCGACCTGCTCCTCCTCGCTGGCCTTGTTGGTCAACGCGAACGTCGCCCCCGGCATGCTGGGCAGGTTGTAGGAGGCGAACTGCACACCGGCCGGACCCTTCAGCGGCGGGAGCGCCTGGTAGGCCTCGTCCCGACCGTCGTCCTGGTAGGTCGTGACGAAGATGCCGGAGTGCAGGGCCGTCGCGGCCCCCACCAGCGGCGCGGCGGCGTTGTCGCCCTTGGCGATGAGCGCGTCGCGGTTCTGGGTGAAGGCCGCCGGGTCGATGAGCCCCGCGTCGTAGAGCTTCGCCATGTACGCGAGCGCGTCGCGGTAGGCCGCCTGGCCCGCCTGCAACGTGACCTTGCCGTCCTCCAGCGCCAACGTCGAGGGGTAGGTCGCGCTGCCCTGCGGGTCGTAGAGGAAGGCGTTGACGAAGTAGGGCAGCAACAGGTCGTCGACGCTGGAGGTCAACGGGATCTCGTCGGCCTGACCGTTGCCGTTGGGGTCCTGCGTCTTGAACGCCATCATCACGTCGAAGAACTCGTCGGTGGTCGTGGGCATCTTCAGCCCGAGCTTGTCGAGCCACTCGGTGTTGATCCACAACTTCGCCTGGTAGGAGCAGTGGAAGCAGTCGTTCCACTGCGGCAGGCCCCAGATCTTGCCGTCCGGCGCCGTGGCGAGCTTCTCGTACTCGGGGTTCTGCGCGAACGCCTCCTTGATGTTCGGTGCGTGCTGATCGATGAGGTCGTTCAGCGGCAGGAGAACTCCCTGCTGGCCGTAGCGCTGCAGGTCCTGCTGGGAGAACTGGTCCACCCACGGGACCATGAGGAAGGCCTCCGGGTAGTCCCCGCCCGCGAGCAGGATGCGCCGGGCCTCGGCCGCGGTCGTCCCGTCGTAGGTCGTCGTCTGCCAGTCGAAGGTGTACCCCGTCATCTCCTCCATCTCCTTCGAGAAGGTGTTGGTGGCGAGGTCGGTGTCCGGTCCCTGGGCCGCGAAGACGGTGAGCTTCTTCGCGTCGTCGGGGTCGTCACCGGCCGAGCAGGCGGCGGCGGCCAGCAGGGTCGAGGCCGCGAGGGCCACCACGGCCGTGCGAGCACGGGAACGTCGACGGATGAACATGGGAGGTCCCTTCGGTGGTGCGGCGACGGCGGTGTCGCCGGAGGTGGTGGGCGGTTCGGGCGGGGTCAGCCCTTGACCGCGCCGACGAGGATGCCCTTGGTGAAGTACCGGGCCACGAACGGGTAGACGAGCAACAGCGGAACGGTGGCGATGACGATGAGCGAGTACTTCAGCAGGTTGGCCAGCTGCTGGCGTTCCATCATCGCGGCGGCGTCGGTGCTGCCGCCGGAGGTGTTGAGGATGAGGATGTTGCGCAGCACGATCTGCAGCGGCGCCAGGTCGGCGTCGCGCAGGTACAGCAGCGCGTCGAAGTAGGAGTTCCACTGCGCGATGCCGTACATCAGGGCGATGACCGCGATGAGGGGTTTCGCCAGGGGCAGGACGACGGTGAAGAGGATGCGGAGGTCGCTGGCGCCGTCGAGCTGGGCGGCCTCGAGCAGTTCGGCCGGGATCGAGGCCCGCAGGAACGCCACCGCGATGATGACCTGCCACACCCCGATGGCCTGCGGCAGCAGCAAGGCACCCCGGGTGTCGAGCAGGCCCAGGGCCTGGACGACGAGGTACGTCGGGATGATCCCGCCGGCGAAGAGCATCGTGAACACGACCAGCTTCGTGATCACCTTGCGCCCCCAGAGGTCCGGGGTCGACAAGGGGTACGCGATCATGACCGTGAGCGTGACGCTGATCGCGGCCCCGGCGACGGTGTAGAAGACGGAGTTGGCGAAACCCCGGAGGATCGCGGAGTTGCTGAGCGCGACCTCGTAGCCGCGCAGGGTCGGGTCCACCGGCCAGAGGAAGACCCGTCCCGCCGACACGGCCTGGGGCGAACTGAAGGAGCTCGCGAGGATGTAGACCAGGGGCACGAGCACCAGGACCAGCGCCGTCGTCAGCAGGACGTAGACGCCGACCATGAACATCCGGTCGACGGTCGGGTCCTTCACCTGCCGGGAACGGTGCACCGGACGGTCGAGACGGGCTCGGTCCCGCCGGGAGAGCTTCTGCTCGGTACCGGTTCCGCTCACCACAGCCCGCTCCCCGTCACTCGTTTCGCGACCCGGTTGACGCTCACGAGGAGCACCAGGTTGATGGCGGAGTTGAAGAGGCCGACGGCGCTCGCCAGGCTGAAGTCGGCGTTGATGAGACCCACCTTGTACGTGTAGGTGGCGATGACCTCCGACTGCGAGAGGTTCAGGGGGTTCTGCAGCAGGAACGCCTTCTCGAACCCCAGCGACATGACGTTGCCGACCCCCAGGATGAGGATGACGACCGCCGTCGGGGCGATGCCCGGCAGGTCCACGGCGATGATCTTCTGCAACCGGTTCGCTCCGTCGACCCTGGCCGCCTCGTAGAGCGTCGGGTCGATCCCGGCGAGGGCGGCGAGGTAGATCACCGCGGAGTAGCCGGCCGTCTGCCACACGTCGGTCCAGACGTACACGTGCCGGAACGCGTCCGGGTCGCCCAGGACGTTGGGCTGGTCCATGCCGAAGAACCCGAACACGTCGGAGAGGAGACCGATGCGCGGGGACAGGATCAGGATCGTCATCGACACGATGATCACCGTGGAGATGAAGAACGGGGCGTAGGTGACGAGCTGCACCGTGCGCGCGAAGAACTTCAGCCGGACCTCGTTGATCGCCAGGGCCAGGATGATCGGGATGGGGAAGCCCGCGAGCACCGCGTACACCGACAGGACGAACGTGTTGGTGACGATCCGACCGAAGACGGGGTTGTCGAAGAAGCGCTGGAAGTTCGCCAACCCCACCCAGTCGCTGCCCCAGATGCCGTCGACGACGCTGTACTGCTTGAAGGCGATGACGGCGTTGACCATGGGGACGTACTTGAAGACGACGAACCAGAGCAGCGGGACGGCGAGCATGAGGTAGAGCTGCCAGTGCCGACGGAAGCTGCGTCGCGCCGCCGAGCGCCCGCGCACCTCCGTCCCGGCAGCCCGGGTCACCGCTCCCGGACGCAGCGGGGTCATCGCCACCAGACGGCCCGTTCCCTGCGCCCGACGCCACGGCCGATCGCACCGGTACGACGGTCAATCATCAGATGATTCTCCGGAACGACGCGGTAGGTCGTGCAGCCTGGAGCCGGCACGAGACGCTGATGCAACGAAAATTCGGCGAGCACTGTGTCTCCTCTTTGAGCGCACCATGTCTTGCGTGAGTACGATCTGGACCGTAATCGTCTGATGTTTGGGGTGTCAACCCTCACACTCCTCAGCCGCACCCCCACCCGCGCCATCGCCAGCGAGGTCGACGGAAGGCTCGCGGCCTCCCCGACGTTGCCCCTGTCGTGATCGTCGAACTCTTCTCGTCCGCCTTCTGCGGTCCGTGCCGGACGGCGCGCACCGTGGTCGGCCAGGCCGCCCGCCTGGTCCCGCAGGTGCGGTTCGAGGAGGTCGACGTCGCCGACGACACCGTCCGGGCCGAGGCCGCGGACGTGTCGAGCACCCCGACGATCGTGGTGCGCGAGGACGACGGGACCGAGGTCTTCCGCGCCGCGGGCGCTCCGACGCTGCCGCAACTGCTGGCGGCGATGGGGCGCGCCGTCTGAGCGTCGTCCCGGCGACCACGTCGCGGTGACTGCGGACGGGTCACGGGGCGGGTTTCACCCGATCAGCCGCTGTCGTCACCGCCGTCGCGCCCCGATCTTCTAGTCATCACCGACTGCCTCTCGCACCGCACCCCACGACTCGAAACCTCCCTGGTCAGCACCCCCTCCCCCCTCGACGAGAGGTACCGCACCACGATGGCTGCACGTTTCGACCCGGCCCCGGGCCGGCCGTCCACCCCCGAGGGCCGGCTCCCACCCGCGGGCCGGGAACCGGACCCCTCTCGGCCGCCCGTCCCGCGGGGTCGACCGATCGTCGCGAACGGTACGGATTTCCCGCGCACGCCGTTCGGTCGTCCCCGCGCGTCGACGCGGACACCCCGTGGTCGCATGCTGCACCTGTTGCGCGGCAGGGTCTCGCACTGAGGACCCGAGGACGGCGGCACCGTCGCCGCTCCGGACTGCACCGCAGGGAGACCCCCGCGCACGGGCCTCGACCGGAACCTTCCGCGGTAGGGCGGGTGGGGCTCGAACCCACGACCGAGGAATTATGAGTTCCCTGCTCTGACCGACTGAGCTACCGCCCCTCACGACCCCCGCGCGACGGTGCCGGCGAGCGAACGCTCCGCCGGACTCTACCCGACCGGCCCCGACGCCCCCGGGGCCCAGGTCGGTTCAGGAGGGCGAGACGTCCTCGAACCCCTCGGCCGCGACGACGGTCGCCAGACGGTCGTGGTGGATCCGTCCAGCACTGTCCCGCAACGGTTTCCCCGTCCCACCCCACCGCGCGGCGGTGATCTCGGCGGCGATCGAGATCGCCGTCTCCTCGGGGGTCCGGGCGCCGAGGTCGAGCCCGATCGGCGAGTGCAGCCGGGCCAGCTGCGCCTGCGACACCCCCGCGTCGAGCAGTCGCGCGACGCGGTCCTCGTGGGTCCGACGGGACCCCATCGCCCCGACGTAGGCGGCGGGGCCGCGCAGGGCGAGTTCGAGCAGCGGCACGTCGAACTTCGGGTCGTGGGTCAGCAGGCAGAGCACCGTCCGGTCGTCGACGGCGGTCCGGGACAGGTAGCGGTGCGGCCAGTCGACGACGACCTCGTCGGCCATCGGGAACCGCCGCGCGGTGGCGAAGACGGGCCGCGCGTCGCACACCGTGACGTGGAACCCGAGGAAGCTCCCCACGCGGGCGAGCGCCGCGGCGAAGTCGATGGCCCCGAAGACGATCATGCGGGCCGGCGGCGCGAACGACTCGACGAACACCTCGAGGTCGTCGGGACGGCGTTCTCCGTCCGGACCGACGTGCAGCACGCCGCTGACGCCGGCGTCGAGCAGTCCGCGGGCGTCGTCGGTGACGGCGTCGTCGAGGCGTTGCGAGCCGAGCGACCCGGTACGGCCCAGCGGGTCCACGAGCATCCGCCGGCCCTGCGCGGCGCCCGGTCCGACCACGGTCGCCAGTGCCACCGCCGAACGCGCCGCGACGGCGGTGGACAGCGCACGGACGAGGTCGACGTCGTCGACGAGGGTGACGAAGACCTCCAGCTCGCCCCCGCAGGTCAGCCCGACGGCGAAGGCGTCGTCGTCGCTGACCCCGTAGCGCGCGAGGACGGGCCGCCCGTCCGCGACGACCTCGCGGGCGAGTTCGTAGACGGCCCCCTCGACGCACCCCCCGGACACGCTCCCGACGACCTCACCGTGGTCGTCGACGGCGAGCGACGCGCCGGGCTGGCGGGGAGCCGAGCGCCAGGTGCGCACGACGGTCGCGACGGCCACCCGGCGACCCGCCGAGAGCCACCGGTCCACCTGGTCCAGGACGTCGCGCACACCCCATGGTCGCTCACGCACCCCCGTGACCGGCCCGGACGTCGTGCACGACCACGAGCACGGTGTGGCCGGGGCGCGGAGGTCCAGGTGGTGGGAGCACGCACCGCCGACCGCTGGTCGCACCCGGAACGACGGAGGGGCGGGCCTCTCGGCCCGCCCCTCCGTGGAAGCTCCCGCAGTTGGACTCGAACCAACAACCTGCCGGTTAACAGCCGGCTGCTCTGCCAATTGAGCTATGCGGGACCACTTCTCACGACCGGGATGTAACCCCCGGTCACGACTGTCCAACCGTACCAGCCTCACGGACCGCTCCGCGCACGGCACGGGATCACGCGCCCTGGGCGCGCTCCTGCCAGGTCCGCCGGGCGGCTTCGAGGCGGAACAGCTCGGCCGAGGCCTCCCCGTACTCCGCGCTCGCGGGGTCGAGACGCTGCAGCGTACGGCGGGCCTCGGCCACGGCACGGGTCGCGGACTGCCCGGCGAGGGCGGCGACGAGCTGACGTCCCCAGCTCTCCAGCTGCTCCTCGCTGGAGACGGGCAGGTCGGTGGCCGCGAGCTCGTCGACGAGGGCCGCGACGGGGCCGTCGGCGTAGTCGAGGACGCCGGCCAGCCAGGCCGGTCCCTGCGGAGCCTCCCCGGGGCCACCGGCGGCGGTGACGGCGTCGTGGACGGCCCGGTGGCCGGGCGCGGCGAACGCGTCGGACTCCAGGGAGTCGAAGACCTCGGCGACGGCCCACGGCGCCTGCAGGACGCAGGCCAGCACCTGCCGCTCGAGCTGGGCCACGGGGTCGTTGGCAGCCATCGAGCGGACCGGCTGCCGGGCGGGCGGCTGCTGCGGCCGCCCCTGCTGCTGCGGTGCCCCGCTCCCGGAGTGGCGGCGGACCCGGTCGAGCACGAAGCGCTCGTCGAGGAACCCCGTCCAGCGGTCCAGGTTGATGGCGTAGCGCTGCTGCAGCCCGCGGTCGCGGATGGCGGCGACGATGGGCGCGGCGGCGTCGAGCGCGGCGAGGCGGCCGGCGTCGGAGTTCAGGTCGAACCGTTCGATGGTGGAGCGGATCGCGAACTCGAACAGCGGGACCCGGCCGTCGACCAGTTGCGCCACAGCGGCTTCCCCGGCGGACAACCGCAGGTCGCACGGGTCCTGACCCTGCGGGGCGACGGCGACGTAGGTCTGGGCGCTGAAGCGCTGGTCGAGCTCGTAGGCCTTCAGCGCCGCCTTCTGCCCGGCCGCGTCGCCGTCGAAGGTGAAGACGACCTCGGCGGAACCGTCGCTCTCCCCCAGCATCCGCTGGACGATCCGGGCGTGGTCCTCGCCGAACGCCGTACCGCAGGTCGCGACGGCCTGCCCGACCCCGGAGAGGTGGCAGGCCATGACGTCGGTGTAACCCTCGACCACGACGACGCGCTTGGTGCGCGAGATCTCCCGCTTGGCGAGGTCGAGGCCGTAGAGCGCCTGCGACTTCTTGTAGATGGGGGTCTCCGGGGAGTTCAGGTACTTCGACTCGATGCGGTCGTCGTCGAAGAGCCGGCGGGCCCCGAACGCGACGGTGTGCCCGCTGACGTCGCGGATCGGCCACACCAGCCGCCCGCGGAAGCGGTCGTAGAGGCCCCGCTGGCTCTGCCCGGCCAACCCGGAGGTGACGAGCTCCTCCTCGCCGAACCCCTTGGCGCGCAACTGACGCAGCAGGGCGTCACCGGTGTTGGGGGCGAAACCGACCCCGAACCGGGCGGCGTCCTCCCGGCTGAACCCGCGTTCGGCGAGGAAACCCCGCGCCGTCTCCGCCGGACCGACCCCCTCGAGCTGCTGGGCGTAGAACTCCTCGGCGAGGGTGTGCATCTCGAGCAGGCGCTGGCGCTGGCCCGCGTTGGAGGCGGGGCGCTGGGCGCTGCGACCACCGTCGTCGACGTAGCGCAGCTGGATCCCCGCGCGCTGGGCGAGGCGCTCCACGGCGTCGGCGAAGCCGAGACCGTCGATGCGCATGACGAACTCGATCGCGTCGCCGGACTCCCCGCAGCCGAAGCAGCGCCAGCGCCCGGTCGCGGGACGCACGGTGAAGCTGGGGGTCCGCTCGTCGTGGAAGGGGCAGAGGCCCTTGAAGGAGCCGACACCCCCCGTCCGCAGGGAGACCTGCTCGCCCACGACCTCGTCGAGGCGCACGCGTTCCTTGACCGTCTGCAGATCGTCTGGATGGATGCGCCCGGCCACGGGTGGAGTGTAGGCGCCGGGGCGCCACCGACCGGGTGGCAGGATCGCCCTGTGAGCAGCGAACGGACGAGCAGCAGCGCCGCGGGCAGCGACGACCGGGCCTGGGGCTTCCGCACCCGGGCCGTGCACGCCGGGGCGGTCCCCGAGCCGACGACGGGCGCACGCGCCGTGCCGATCTTCCAGACGACGAGCTTCGTCTTCGAGGACGCCGCCGACGCCGCGAACCTCTTCGCGCTGCAGAAGTACGGGAACATCTACTCCCGCATCTCCAACCCGACCGTCGCCGCCTTCGAGGAGCGCATGGCCTCCCTGGAGGGCGGGCTCGGGGCACTGGCCTGCGCGAGCGGGCAGGCCGCGGAGTTCCTCACCTTCGCCGCCCTCGCCGGCGCGGGCGACCACGTCGTCGCCTCCAACAACCTCTACGGCGGCACCGTCACCCAGCTCGACGTCACGCTGCGCCGCTTCGGCGTCGACACCGTCTTCGTCGCCCCGGAGCCCGAGACCGTCCGCGCCGCGATCACCGAGAAGACCCGCTTCGTCTTCACCGAGCTCGTCGCCAACCCCTCCACGGTGATCGCCGACGTCCGGGCCCTGGCCGACGTCGCCCACGAGGCCGGCATCCCGCTGATCGTCGACGCGACCACCGCGACCCCCTACCTCTGCCGGCCCATCGAGCACGGCGCGGACATCGTCATCCACTCCGCGACGAAGTTCCTCGGCGGCCACGGCACCACGCTGGGCGGCGTCGTCATCGACGCCGGCACCTTCCCCTGGGACAACGGGAAGTTCCCGGCCATGACCGAACCGGTCGCCTCCTACGGCGGCCTGAGCTGGTGGGGCAACTTCGCCGAGTACGGCTTCCTCACCAAGCTGCGCAGCGAGCAGCTGCGCGACATCGGCGCGACCCTCTCGCCGCACTCCGCGTTCCTGCTGCTCATGGGCGTGGAGACGCTGCCGCAGCGGATGCGCGAGCACGTCGCCAACGCCCGCACGGTCGCCGCCTGGCTCGAGGCCGACGACCGCGTCTCCTGGGTCCGCTACTCCGGTCTGCCCAGTCACCCGCACCACGGCCGGGCCGAGCAGTACCTGCCCGAGGGTCCCGGCGCCGTGTTCTCCTTCGGGGTCGTCGGCGGACGCGCAGCCGGCGAGCGGTTCATCAACAACGTCCAGCTCTGCTCGCACCTGGCCAACATCGGCGACGCCCGCACCCTCGTGCTGCACCCGGCCTCGACGACCCACCAGCAGCTCTCCGCCGAACAGCTCACCGCCGCCGGGGTCCCCGAGGACCTCATCCGGATCAGCGTGGGACTGGAAGACGTCGAGGACGTGTTGTGGGACCTGGACCAGGCGCTCGCCGTCGCTGTGGAGGGGAACCGATGAACGACTCGACCAGTGGGGCGACCGGCACCGTCCCGGACGCGGGCGCGGACCTCGGCTCGGTCGCCGCCCCGGAGAACCTGGAGCAGGCCCCCGCCGCGACCGGTTCCAAGGACGCCGCCCCGACGTCGTGGACGGCCCCCGGCGCCGGGGAACGTCTGCGCATCCTGCGCCGCACGAAGACCGTCGCGATCCTCGGCGCCTCGAACAAGCCCTCGCGCGCCTCGTACTTCGTCGAGACCTACCTGCTCGCGGACTCCGACTTCGAGCTGTGGTTCGTCAACCCGAACGAGACCGAGATCCTCGGTCGGCCCGCCTACCCGTCGTTGCGTGAACTCCCCGGGGTCCCCGACCTCGTCGACGTGTTCCGCCGTCCGAGCGAACTCGGGGGTGTGCTCGACGACGTCATCGCGGTCGGCTCCCCCGTGATGTGGATGCAGCTGGGCCTCGCGGACGACGCCGTCGCCCAGCGCGGTGCCGAGCACGGCGTGACGGTCGTGATGAACCGCTGCCTGAAGATCGAGCACGCGAGGTTCCACGGCGGTCTGCACCTCGCCGGTTTCGACACGGGCGTCATCTCGGCCCGGCGCCGCGCCCGCTGAAGGTTGTCCACAGCTCGACCGCGGAGAACTCCGGGGTGGCCGCGACGCGCCTAGCGTCGCGGCCATGACCGGACGACCCCCGAAGAAGCTCCGCTGGATCCTGGTCGGGGTCGGCGCCGCCGTCGGCCTCCACCTCCTGATCGGTGTGGCGGTGGTCGCCGCCGGGTTCGCCCGCAGCGCCTCCGACGTGCGCAGCATGGCTGCGCCGCAGTCGGTCCGCCTCTCCTCGACCGTCACGTGGACGGTGGGGACCTGTCTCGCGGAACGCTCCGAGGTCTCCTGTGCGAGCGGACACGACGCCGAGGTCGTCGCCGTCGTCCCGGTCACCGACGACCTCCGCGACGGACGACGGCGCTGGGGCGCGAACTCCTCCTGCGCCCGCGAGGTGGCGGCCGTCATCGCGGCCGGGGAGTTCAGGCCGGACACCGTCACCTACGCCTCCGCCTACCCGCCCCACGAACTGCACGACGAGCGGGTGTTCTGCCTGCTCGTCGCACCCGACGACTCCCCGATGCGGGGGTCCTGGACCGGCGGGGACCTGCTCGGGCCGACCGCCCCGGCGCCCTTCGAGTGAGTCCCCGGACACGACGGGGCGCGGTGCGCCGACCGCCGCGCCGGGACTCGCCGTAACCTGGGCGGGTGATCGAGCACCGGCCGCCACGACCCACCGACGGGTTCTCCCTCGCCGCGCTCGTGACGGGAATCCTGGGCACCGGCCCGGTCGCCTTCGCCCTCGGCGCGATCGGGCTGCACCGCACCGGCCGAGCGCAGACAGCGGGCCGCGGGTTCGCGATCGCCGGGATCGTGCTGGGCGGGCTGCAGATGCTCGCGACGTCGATCGCCGTCGCCTGGATCGTCGGTACCGCGGTGGCCGGGGTCTCGTTGCTCGGCCGCCTCCCCGCGGACCCCTTCGGGACGAGCACGGGCTCGACGACGATCGACGACCTGACGGCCGGCGACTGCTTCGACAGCGGGGACGACGACGGTCTGCACGGCACCGTCGAGCGCACCGCCTGCGCCGACACCCACGACGGCGAGGTCCTCGAGGTCGTCACCCTGCCCGACGGGACCTACCCCGGCGAGGCCGAGCTGGAGACCTACGCCGAGGACCACTGCCGGTCCGACGCCTCCACCGCGGTCGACGACGCGGGCCTCGACCCGGACGACTTCGAGTACGGCTACTACTACCCGTTGGAGCAGGACTGGGCCGACGGCAGTCGGCTGCTGCAGTGCACCATCCACGGCTGGGAGGGCGACCTGCAGGGTTCCGTCCTGGACGGGGACGCCGCCGTCACGTCGTGAGATCGCGGGGCGTGAGCCGGCGGTGCCAGGCCAGGGCGGAGACGTCGGTGAGGGAGGCGACCTGGTCGATCACCACCCGCAGGCGGGCCGCGTCGTCGGTCGCGAGGGCGTGGTCCTCCCGGAACGGCGGTTCGAGGACGTCGGGCCCCTGCCGGACGAGGGCGTCGAGGAGTTCGCGCAGCAGTTCCCGCTGGCGGGCGTAGAACGGCTGACGTTCCTGCGCGCTCATGACGAACGTGGCCGCGACGCCCTTGAGGACGGCGACCTCGAGGGTCGTGTCCACGGGGACGACGACGTCGGCGGCGTAGCGGGTGAGGCGGCCGTCGCCGTGGCGTTCCCGGGTCGCGTGCTCGGCCGCGTTGGCGAACCGGCCGATGAGCTGGGAGGTCATGTCCTTCAACGCCGCCAGGTGACGACGACCGCCGAACACCTCACCGGGTTGTTCCCGGGCCCAGAATCCCGACGTCGAGAGCCGTTGCAGCGCAGCGGCGACGGCCTCGTCGGAGGCGTCGGGCAGGTACCAGTCCCGCACCTGGGCGGCGACCCGGGCACGGATCTCGTCCTGGTCCAGCCAGTCGAGGCGGACGTGGCCCGCGACGATCGCGTCCTCGACGTCGTGCACCGAGTAGGCGACGTCGTCGGAGAAGTCCATGACCTGGGCCTCGACGCACGGCCGGTTCTCCGGCGCGCCGTCGCGCAGCCACGCGAACACCTCGGCGTCGTCGACGTAGGCCCCGAACTTCGACGTCACGCGCGGCGCCTTCCCGTGCAACCACGGGTACTTCGTCGAGGCGTCCAGGCTGGCGCGGGTCAGGTTCAAGCCGACGGGCGAACCGTCGGCGGCGACCGTCTTGGACTCCAGCCGGGTCAGCAGCCGCAACGTCTGGGCGTTGCCCTCGAAACCCCCGATGTCCTGAGCCGCGTCGGCCAGCGCCCGTTCGCCGTTGTGGCCGAACGGCGGGTGGCCGAGGTCGTGGGCCAGGCAGGCGGTGTCGACGACGTCGGGGTCGCAACCGAGCGCCGCCCCGAGTTCGCGGCCGACCTGCGCGACCTCGAGGGAGTGCGTGAGGCGGTTGCGGACGAAGTCGTCGGTGGCGGGGCCGACGACCTGGGTCTTGGCGGCGAGCCGACGCAGCGAGGAGGAGTGCAGGACGCGGGCGCGGTCCCGCATGAAGGCGCTGCGACCGTGCGTCTTCGGCGGTTCCGTGGCCCAGCGTTCGAGGTCGCCCTCCTGGTAGCCCGCGCTCATCCGCCGGACACCGAGAGCTCGGCCTGGGCGATCATCTCGGCCGCGGCGCCGGTGAGCTCCTGGGTCTCCAGCCAGCCCTCCGGCAGCGCGACCCTCGCCTGCGGCGACCCGGCCCGGCCGCGGGAACCCTCCGCGGCGGCACCCGGGTAGTCCTGGTCGAGGTCGAGGTCGGCGATGAGCTCGTCGAGGGCCTCGAGGGTGTCGACGAGGCCGAGGCGGGCCCGCATGTCGCCGCCCACGGCGTAGCCCTTGAAGTACCAGGAGATGTGCTTGCGGATGTCGCGGCAGCCGCGCAGTTCGTCGCCGTAGAACTCGACGAGCAGGTCGGCGTGACGGCGCAGGACCTTCGCCACGTGGCGCATCCCGGGCCTCACCCGGTCCTCGCGACCGGCGAACCCCGCCTCGAGGTCGGCGAACAGCCACGGTCGCCCGAGGCAACCGCGGCCGACGACGACCCCGTCGCACCCGGTGCGCCGCATCATCTCCACCGCGTCCTCGGCGCTCCAGATGTCGCCGTTGCCGAGCACGGGGATGGTGGTGACCGTCTCCTTGAGGCGCGCGATGGCCTCCCAGTCGGCGTGGCCGGAGTAGTGCTGCGACGCCGTCCGCCCGTGCAGCGCGACGGCGGCGGCACCCTCCTCCTCGGCGGCCCTGCCGGCCTGGAGGTAGGTGAGGTGGTCGTCGTCGATGCCCTTGCGCATCTTCACCGTCAGCGGGATGCCGCCCTTGGACGCCTCGCGCACCGCCCCGCGGACGATGTCGCGGAACAGGGTCGCCTTCCAGGGCAGCGCGGACCCGCCGCCCTTGCGGGTGACCTTGGGGACGGGGCAGCCGAAGTTGAGGTCGACGTGGTCGGCGATGTCCTCCTCGACGACCATCCGGACCGCCGCGGCGACCGTCGTCGGGTCGACCCCGTAGAGCTGCAGGCTGCGCGGGGTCTCGGTCTCGGTGAACGTCACCAGGCGCATCGTCTCGGCGTTGCGTTCGACGAGGGCGCGCGAGGTGACCATCTCGCTGACGTAGAAGCCCTCACCCTGCTCGCGGCAGAGCTGCCGGTAGGCGGAGTTGGTGATGCCGGCCATCGGTGCGAGGACGACCGGCGTCGCGGAGACGTGCGGTCCGATCCGCAGCGGCTGGACGGCCGTCAGGGTAGGTGCGCTCACACACCCATTGTGACGGCCCACGCGGGTGCCGGGGAGCCGGTGCTCGTGTCCGGCTCGGGGACGGACAGCACCGGGCACGGCGCGTCGAGCACGACGAGCCGTGCGCGACCGCCCAGGAGGTCGTCGACCCCGCGCCGGGCCAGGCCGACGACCAGCAGGGCGGCCTGTTCGCGTTCGGCCAGGTCGAGGACGGCCTCGACGACGTCGGCCCCCTCCGGGGGGAGGCGAAGGTCGAGTCCGACGGGGGCGCTGCGCAGGCGCAGCAGCAGCCCGTCCGGCAGCGGCGCCGCGGCCACCACCGCGATCGTCCCGCCGCGCAGGCGGGCCTGGGCGAGGGCCTCGAGGACGGCGTGCTCGTCCCCCGGTTCGTAGCCGACGACGATCAACGGGTGCTGCCGGGACCTCGGACCGCACATCGAACGCTCCTTCGCGTCAGGGGTGGATCGGCGACCTGGGCACCGTAGGATCCGGGCAAGCGCTTGCGCAAGCGCTTGCCTGGTGCTGTTGCCAGACCGTGACAGGCCTACCGGGCCGGGTTCGACGAGCGAGGGGGCTCCTGCGGTGGTGACCATGGCCGACGTCGCGCGGCTGGCCGGGGTGAACGCCTCGACCGTCTCGCACGTCCTCAACGGGACCCGCACGGTCAGCGGACCCACGCGGGAAGCGGTCCTGTCCGCGATCGCCCGCACCGGGTACCGCCAGAACACCCTCGCCCGCTCACTGGCCCGGTCCTCGACGACCACGCTCGGCCTGGCGAGCCGCTTCGTCTCCAACCCGCACTTCGCCGACCTCGTCACCTCCATCGAGGGCGCCGCCCGCGCCGCCGGGTACACCCTCGTCCTCGCCGACACCCACGACGACCCCGTCGAGGAGGTGCGAGCCGTCCACGAGCTCGCGGACCGTCGCGTCGACGGGATGCTGCTGGCCCCCTCCGTCCACGCCGAGGTCGAGGCCCTCCCCTTCCTCGCCGCGCACGGCATCCCCACCGTCCTGCTCGACCGCTTCGCCGACGCCGACGTCGACCAGGTGGCGCCGGAGAACACCGAGGCGACCGCACTCCTGACCTCCCACCTCGCCGACCTCGGCCACCGCCGCATCGCGTTCGTCGCGGGGCTGGCCGGGCTGAGTTCCACCTCCGAACGCCACGCGGGGTTCTCCCGGGTCCTCGCCGAACGCGGACTGACCGGCGTCGTGCTGGACGGAGGCAGCGAGACCTCCCTCGCCGAGACCGCGGTGCTCTCGGCGTTCGCCGGCGCCGACCGTCCCAGCGCCGTCGTCGTCGGCAACAACTCGATGACCGTCGGCACCCTGCGCGCGCTGCGGTCGCTGGGGTTGTCCGTCCCCGACGACGTCGCCCTCGTCTGCTACGACGACCCCGAGTGGGCCGACCTCGTCGAACCCCGCCTCACCGCCATCCACCAGGACGTCCCCGCGATGGCGACCCGCGCCGTCACCATGATCCTCGAGCGCCTCGCCGGCACCGCCCCCGGAACCCCCCGCCGCGAACGCATCCCCCCCACCTTCCGGCACCGGAACTCCTGCGGCTGCTCCTGACCCTCCTCGTGGCCGGCGGGTTCGGGTCGTGGACGCCACGCATCACTAGGTTCGGCGCGTGGCGTCCACGACCCGGAGTCATCCCGGTGTCCACAGGAGCGCAGGAGTCCCCAGCCCTGCACAGACGGCGAGGCCGGCGAGCGGCGACCACGCGTTCCTCCCGCACGATCCCCGCATGCCCCGGAAGAAGAACTACGACCGTGCCGCGGTCGATGCGTTGATCGCGCGGTCCGACGGCGTGGTCAAGCGCGCAGACCTGGTCCTCCTCGGAGTTCCGGACTCCACGCTGACCAGCCTGACGGGACCTCGCGGTCGCTGGCAGCGCATCCTCCCCGGCGTCGTGCTCACGCACCGCGGAAACCCCACGCTTCTCGAACGGCGCCGGGCCGCGTTGACGTACGCAGGGCCCGACAGCCGCCTCAGCGGCCACCACGCCCTGGACGTCTGGGGTGCGCTGGGTCGGCGCGTCGACGTCGGCCGGGAGATCCTGGTCGTGGTCCCCCATCCGCGGCACCGCGTGTCGAGCGGGTTCTGCGTCGTCGAGCGGTCGGAACGTGGAACGGGACGCGCCGAACGGGGTGGGCTGCGCGTCACGGGAGTCGCCCGAGCCCTCGGTGACGCCTGCCGACGACAGGACCTCTCGCTCGACGACGTGCGCGAGGTCATGAGCGCCGTGCTCGCCGCGGACCGGTGCACCCTGCGACAACTGGACGCCGTGATCAGGCACGGCCCCACCCAGCGCAGCGGGCACGCACGGGTGGCGCTGGAAGAACTCGGCGCGGCGACTCGCAGCGCGGCCGAGGGGCGCGCCTTCCGCGTCGTCTCCCGATCCGGACTCCCCCAGCCGGTGTGGAACGAGCCCGTCGTCGTGGCCGGACGGTGGATCGGGAACGCGGACGCCTACTGGCCCGACCTCGGCGTCGTCCTCGAGATCGACTCGATGACGTGGCACCTCGGAGCTCAGGCGCTCCGCCGCACCCAGGCGAAGGCTCGGCGTTACGCGGCGGCCGGTCTCATCCTGCTCTCCATCGCCCCCGCCGATCTCCTGGGAGACCCGACGGCGTTCCTGGACCAACTGCGGCGGACGCTCGAGACGGCGGCCGCGGCCAAGCGTTCGGGGCGTTGACGCCACGCGACGAACCTAGTGGCGCGAGGCGTCCACGACCCGAACCACCGGACCCCGCGACGACGGCTACAGCCACCCCCGCGACTCCGCCAGGCGCACCGCCTCGGCGCGGGTCCGCGCGCTGGTCTTGCCGATCGCAGCGGAGAGGTGGTTGCGCACCGTGCCCTCGGACAGCGACAGCCCGGCGGCGAGGTCGGCGACGGTCCGGCCGTCGCGGGCCAGGCGCAGGACGTCGGTCTCGCGTTCGGTCAGGGGGTTCACGCCCGCGGCCAGCGACTCCGCGGCCAGCGCGGGGTCGACGACGCGCAGCCCGGAGGCGATGCGGCGCACCACGTCCGCCAGTTCCCGGGACGGGGTGTCCTTGACGACGAACCCGTGGGCGCCGGCCTCCATCCCGCGGCGCAGGTAGCCGGGACGGCCGAAGGTGGTGACGATGAGCACCCGCACCGAGGGCACCGCGCGGCGCAGCGCCGCGGTCGCGGCGATCCCGTCGAGGCCGGGCATCTCGATGTCGAGCAGCGCGACGTCCGGGCGGTGCTCGCGGGCGGCGGCCACGACGAGGTCCCCGCGCGAGACCTCGCACACGACCGACAGGTCCTCCTCCAGCGACAGCAGCGCCGCCAGCGCACCCCGCACCAACGCCTGGTCGTCGGCCAGCATCAACCGGATGCTCACACCCGGACCCCCAGTTCGAAACCGCCCTGGGTGGACCGGCCGACGGTCAACGCGCCCCCGGCGACGCGGGCGCGTTCGGCGAGGCCCGCGAGTCCCGCTCCGCCCCCGGACCCCGGCCGGGGCCCGGAGCCGTCGTCGCAGACCACCACGGCGCAGGACGAGACCGTGATCCAGCAGGTGCGCGCCCCGGAGTGCCGCACCACGTTCGTGACCCCTTCGCGCACGACCCAGCCGAACAACTCCTGCAGCTCTCCCGGGACCTCGTCCACGGAACCGGGCAGCCGGCCCGTGACCCCCGCGGCGGCGAGCGCCTGGCGGGCGCCGGCGAGTTCCGCGCCGAGGGACACCTCGCGGTAGCCCTCCAGCGCGGCCCGGACGTCGGTCAGCGCGGTGCGCGCCAGGCGTTCCACGTCCTCGACCTCCACACGGGCCCGTTCCACGTCGACGTCGAGGAGCCGTCCGGCGAGTTCCGCCTTCAACGTGATGACCGTCAGCGAGTGACCGAGGAGGTCGTGCAGGTCCCGGGAGAAGCGGGTGCGCTCCTCGGCGACGGCGAGGCGGGCCAGGTCCTGCTGCGCGGCCGCGAGCTGTCGGCTGCGCCGGATGAGCCGGGTCATCCCGAGGGTCGCGACGGCCGCGAAGAACGTCCCGATCGCGGTGCTCTGCAGGTCCGACCAGCCGTCCACCCACCGCCCGGCGAGCACCAGCGCGACGACGCAGACGAGGAACAGTCCCAGCGCCGGTCGCAGCGGCAGCGTGAACGCGGCGTACGCGGAGATGAAGTAGACGGTGTTGAAGCCGCTGGAACCGGCGCCGGGGACGATCACCGCGGTCAGCGCGAACAGCGCCGCCAGCCCCAGCACGGCCCGCCGGCGGGTGGCCCCCAGGTCGCCGGTGGCCCGCATCGTCGACCAACCCCGCGACAGCAGGACGAAGTAGAGGACGGCGAAACCGAGGGTCGCCACGATCGCGAGCGCCCCCAGCGCGCGGTCGGGGTTCTTCCAGGCGTCCTCGACGGTCTGGACGAGGATGAGCAACCAGACACCGGCGAACACGAACCCCGAGCCCCGCATGCGCGGGATCGCCAGGGCGGGCAGCGGTTCGCGCGGCGGCACGGGAGCACCCTCCCACGCCACCGCGCTCTCGCCGGAGGTCACACGCGGCCGGTGTCGCGGCGGAACAGCCACGCCGCGGCGGCTCCGAACACCCCCGTCCACACCACGAGGTTCACGACGGCTCCGACGAAGGAACCGGTGTGCTGCACCTGCCAGTGCGCCAGCACCCCGACCCCGTAGGCCGGGGTGAAGGACGCGACGGTCTGCAGCGTCGAGCCGAACAGCGTCAGGGGGACGAACAACCCACCCATGAGGGCCAGCAGGGCGAGCACCGGACCCATGACCTGCATGGCGTTCTCGGAGGGCACCAGGTAGCCGATGGCGAGGCCGAGGGAGGCGAAGACGAGGGATCCGATCCAGGCGACGAGACCGCCCACGACCCATGCGGAGGCCCGCATCGTCGCCCCGGTCACCGCCCCGAGGAGCAGTTCCACGACGACGGGGATGAGGGCGATGCTCGCTGCGGACAGCACCTTCGAGGTGACGTAGGTCGCCGGGCGCATCGGGGTGAGACGCAACTGCCGGCTCCAGCCGCTGGCTCGTTCGACGGCCACGGAGGCGCCGACGCTGGTGGCCGCGACCATCGCCCCGTAGACGGCGAAGCTGATCATCACGTAGCCCTTCGCGTCACCGTCGGACTGCGACGCGCCGAACGCGAAGTAGAAGACGACCGGCATGACGATGGTGAAGACCAGGGTGCGCCGGTTGCGCAGCACCCGCCGGATGTCCAGCTTCAGGTAGGTCGGGTTCACCAGTCCGCGCGGGACCTCGGGGGCGATCGCGGTCATCGGGAGACCTCCTGGGTGGAGTCGCTGGTCAGGGAGACGAAGGCGTCCTCGAGACCGCGGGCGGTCACCTCGAGGTCGGTGGCGGGGGTGCGCGTCAGCAGGAACCGGGCGACGGCGTCGGAATCGGTGGCCTGCACCAGGACCTGGTCGCCGTTCACCTGCAGGTCCTCCACGCCCGGCATCTCCGCGAGGTCGTGCAGGCGCACCCCGGGCCAGGTGGCGCGGACGGTGCGCCCGGCGGAGAGCGCCTTGATCTGCGACGGGGTGCCGTCGGCCACGATCCGTCCGTGGGCGACGAGGACGATGCGGTCGGCGTAGGTGTCGGCCTCTTCGAGGTAGTGGGTGGCGAACAGGACGGTCCGCCCGCGCCGGGCGTCGTCGCGGATGGCGCCCCAGAAGGCCCGGCGGCCCTCGACGTCCATCCCGGTGGTGGGCTCGTCGAGGACGAGCAGGCGCGGGTCGGGCAGCAGGGCCATCGCGAACCGCAGCCGCTGCTGCTCACCCCCGGAGCACCTGCCGACGCGCCGGTCGGCGATGTCGGAGATCCCGGCCCGCTGCAGGACGACGTCGACGGGTTGGGTGCGGGCGAACAACGACGCGGTGACCTCGACGGTCTCGCGCACCGAGAGGTCCTTGAGCAGCCCACCGCTCTGCATGACGGCGGACACCCAGCCGCGGGCGACGGCCTCGCGCGGGGGGACGCCGTAGACGCTGGCGGTCCCGGTGCTGGGCTGGGACAGGCCGAGCAGGACGTCGATCGTCGAGGTCTTGCCGGCCCCGTTCGGGCCGAGGAAGGCCACGACTTCACCGGGGCGCACGCCGAGGTCGAGACCGTCGACGGCGGTGACCGCGCCGAAGCGCTTGGTGAGGCCGGTGACGGCGATGGCGGCCGGGCTCGTGCTCAGCGTGAGCGTCGCGTCAGGTGCTGTGCTCTCCATGAGGAGGAGCCTCACGGGTCGGGGACCTCGGCGCCTCGGCCTCGCGTCACCCCGGACCCATGACGGATGTCACCTCGTGACGACGCGCTCCCGCGACCACCAGAAGACGAGGAGTCCGGCCGCGAGTCCCCAGAACGCCGACCCCACTCCGGCGAAGGTGACTCCCGAGGCGACGACGGCGAACGTGAGGCCCGCCGTCACCCGGTGCCTCGGGTCGCTCAACGCGGAGGTCAGTCCCCCGGCGAAGGAGGAGAGCAGGGCGAGCCCGGCGACGGCCTCGACGAGGACCGGGTCACCGTTGCCGACGAACTCGGCGATCGGGGTCGCGAGCAGCCCGAGCACCAGGTACCCGCCTCCCCCGGCCACGGCGGCGACCCAGCGCCGGCGCGGATCCGCGGACGCGCCCGGCCCCGCGATGATCCCGGCGGCGAGCGCCGAGAGGTTCACCGCGTGCCCGCCGAAGAACGCCGCGACGGCGCTGCCCACCCCGGACCCGACGAGCACGCGGGCGACGGGGACGTCGCGGTAGCCCAACGTGTCGAGGATCGCGAAACCCGGGACGTTCTGCCCGGCCATCGTCACGACGTAGAGCGGGACCCCGAGCGAGACGATGACGAAGGGGTCGAACGCGGGGACCACCGCCAGCAGCCGCGGCGCCCACTCGAGCGCGATCCCGCCCTCCAGCAGCCACGCCGTGCCGAGGAGTCCGACGACCATCGCGGCGGGCACCGCCCACGCCGTGGCGTAGCGACGCAGCACCAGCCACACCACCACGACGGCCAGCGCGGCCACGGGTTCACGGCGCACCGCAGTGACCGGGGCCAGGCACAACGGCAGCAGCACCCCGGCCAGCAGCGCCCCCGAGACCGGGGTGGGAACCCGCCGGACGAGGTTCGCCAGCCACGGCCAGGCGCCGGTGACCACGAGCAGCAGCGCGCAGAGGAGGAACGCCCCGACGGCCGCGGCGAAGGAACCGGTGCGTCCCTGCGCGGCGACGATCAGCGCGGCCCCGGGCGTCGACCAGACGAACGACAGCGGCTGCCCGGTGCGCCAGGACAGGAGGCAGGCGAGGAGCCCCTGGGCGAGGCAGAGGGCGAGCAGACCGGACGCCGCCTGCGCGGGCGAGGCTCCGGCGGCGGTCAGCCCCGCGAGCACCAGGACGAAGGAGCTCGCGAACCCGGTCAGCGCGGCGACGACGCCCGCGACGACGGGACGGGCGAGTTCGGGACGGGGCAGCTCGTGCCGGGGTTCGCCGGACGGGGAGCGGATCAGGCCACCTCGTCGACCCGCGCGGGGACCGCGGCGACGCACGGGGAGGGGCCGGCGACCCACGACTCCCCCGCGGTCCCGGCGGCGAGGCGCGCCGCGTAGAGGTCGACCTTCGCGGCGATGACGTCGCGGGCGGAGGCGAGTTCCGCCAGCTGCTCCTCGACGCGGTGCTGGTGGGCGGCGAGCAGGCCGAGACGTTCGGCCTCGTTGCCCTCGCCGGCCCGGACGAGTTCCGCGTAGCGGCGGACGTCGGGCACGGGCATCCCCGTGCCCCGCAGCCGCGCGCACATCCGCAGCCACTCGACCTCGAGCGTCGAGTAGCGGCGTCGGCCACCGGGGTCGCGCCGGACGGGTCCGACGAGGAGCCCTTCGCGTTCGTAGAAGCGCAGCGCGTCGACGCCGATCCCCGTCAGCTCACTGACCTCACCGATCCCGAAGCTGGAGTCCACGCGGCAAGCCTAGACGGACGGCCGGAACCCCCAGGGGTTCCGGCCGTCCGCCCGTGGTTCAGGCGCCGATGAGGCGCGCCCCCAGCCACTGGGTGACCTGGGTCAGCCCGACGCGTTCCTGCGCCATCGTGTCGCGTTCGCGGATGGTCACCGCCTCGTCCTCGAGGGTGTCGAAGTCGACGGTGATGCAGTACGGCGTGCCGACCTCGTCGTGACGGCGGTAACGACGGCCGATGGCGCCGGCGTCGTCGAACTCGACGTTCCAGTTCCGGCGCAGCTCGGCCGCGAGGTCACGCGCCTTCGGCGAGAGGGACTCGTTGCGCGACAACGGAAACACCGCGGCCTTGACCGGGGCGAGGCGGTGGTCCAGGCGGAGCACGGTGCGCTTGTCGACGCCGCCCTTGGTGTTCGGGGCCTCGTCCTCGGTGTAGGCGTCGACGAGGAACGCCATGAGCGAACGGGTCAGACCCGCTGCGGGTTCGATGACGTAGGGGACCCAGCGTTCGCCCTTGGTCTGGTCGAAGTAGGACAGGTCGACGCCGGACTCCCGGGCGTGCGTCGTCAGGTCGTAGTCGGTGCGGTTGGCGACGCCCTCGAGCTCGCCCCACTCCGAGCCCTGGAACCCGAACCGGTACTCGATGTCGACCGTCCGCTTGGAGTAGTGCGACAGCTTCTCCTGCGGGTGCTCGAAGAACCGGAGGTTGCCGGCGTCGATGCCCAGGCCCGTGTACCAGGACATGCGCTCGTCGAGCCAGTACTGGTGCCACTGCTCGTCGGTGCCGGGTTCGACGAAGAACTCCATCTCCATCTGCTCGAACTCACGCGTCCGGAAGATGAAGTTGCCGGGGGTGATCTCGTTGCGGAAGCTCTTGCCGATCTGGCCGATGCCGAACGGCGGCTTCTTGCGCGCGGAGCCCATGACGTTGGCGAAGTTCACGAAGATGCCCTGGGCGGTCTCGGGGCGCAGGTAGTGCATCCCCTCCTCGTTGTCGACCGCACCGAGGTAGGTCTTCATGAGGCCGGAGAAGTCGCGGGGTTCGGTCCACTGCCCGCGCACGCCCGTCTCCGGGTCCGGCACGTCGGCGAGGCCGTTGACCGGGGGGTGACCGTGCTTGGCCTCGTAGGCCTCGAGCAGGTGGTCGGCCCGGTAGCGCTTGTGGGTCTGCAGCGACTCCACCAGCGGGTCGCTGAAGACCTCGACGTGACCGGAGGCCTCCCACACGCGCCGCGGCAGGATCACGGAGGAGTCCAGGCCGACGACGTCGTCGCGGGAGGAGACCATCTGACGCCACCACTGGCGCTTGATGTTCTCCTTCAGCTCGACCCCGAGGGGGCCGTAGTCCCAGGCCGAGCGGGTACCGCCGTAGATCTCACCCGAGGGGAAGACGAAACCTCGGCGCTTGGCGAGGTTGATGACGGCGTCGAGGCGAGGGGTGGGCGAGGCCACGCGGGATCTCCTGTCCGGCTGGGTGTCGGCGGTCGAGCGCCACCCCGCGGGCGGGGCAGGCGTCCTCGCAGAGGTTACGCGCTGAGCGATCCCGCCTGCTCGTTGCCCGACGCCGCTCGGCCCAGTGCACGCGAGCACGTAGGGTGACCTGACCCGCCTGTCGAGAACGGCTCGCAGGACGAACGGAAGGAGACGAGCCAGTCGTGTCGATCCCGGCCCGCCGGTCCACGAAGCAGCGTTCGGCCGTCTCCGCGGTCCTCGACGAGGCCGACGCCTTCCTCTCCGCCCAGGACCTGCACGCCAAGCTGCGGGCCCGGGGCGAGAACGTCGGCCTGGCCACGGTCTACCGCGCGCTGCAGGTCCTCGCCGAGGACGGTGACGTGGACGTGCTGCGCACCGACGACGGCGCCGAGGCCGTCTACCGCCGCTGCTCCACCGGGCACCACCACCACCTGGTCTGCCGTCGCTGCGGGGCCACCGTCGAGGTCGAGGGGCCGGCCGTCGAGGCCTGGGCCAAGCGGGTCGGCGCCGACCACGGCTTCACCGCCGTCCAGCACGTCGTCGAGGTCTTCGGCGTGTGCGCGGGGTGCAGCGAGCTCGTCCGAGCACCGCAGGACGCTCTTCGCGGGACCTCCACGGACCCCTCCGACGCGGCCCACGGGGAGCCGCGTGCTGAGCACGAGCAGTGACGACCGGTAACGTCACAGGCCGACCACCGTCTTCGAGACAAACGGGAGAGACCGTGAACCGCTCCGAACTCGTCACCGCCGTCGCCCAGCGCGCAGGCCTGACGCAGTCCGACACCGACACCATGCTCAACGCCCTGGGCGACGTCCTCGTCGAGGCCGTCGGCAAGGGCGAGGTCGTCAAGCTCCCGGGCCTGATGACCGTCGAACGCGTGGAACGCGCCGCCCGCACGGGCCGCAACCCGCGCACCGGCGAGACCATGGAGATCGCCGCCTCCTTCGGCGCCAAGCTCACCGCCGGCTCCAAGCTCAAGGCCGCCGCCAACGGCAGCTGAGGTCGCGTCCGCACCGAGGACGCACCTGCGCCTCGCCTCCCCCGGTTTCGTCCCTGGCGACGGACACGCAAGACTGCCCCCGCCGCCCCCTCCGGGCGGTGGACGGCAAGTCAGGACGTGCACCCGGAGTCAGCGTCGACCCGAGCACCGGCAGGGAGGCGAGGCGAGGCGATGAGCACCACGCACGACGAGACCAGTGGAGTGGACGACCAGGTACGGAGCACGTCCCAGGACGGGCTGACCGTCGACGGCGTCTCCTCCCACGAGGGTCACGCGGCCCTGCGGGCCTCCGTCCGACGGCTCGGGGAACTCCTGGGCGCCTCGCTCACCCGGCACGAGGGTCAGGACCTCCTCGACCTGGTCGAGCAGGTGCGCGCCCTGGCCCGCGAGGCCGACGACGGCGCGGAGCTGGCCCGGCTGCTCTCCGGGGTGGACGACGCGACCGCCATCGTGCTGGCCCGTGCCTTCACCGCCTACTTCCAGCTCGCGAACGCCTCCGAGCAGCTGCACCGCGGCCTGGAGCTGTCCAAGCAGTCCGGTGGCGGCCTCGACGCCACCCTCGCCCGGCTCGGCGAGGCCCTGGCCGCCGGTGACCTCGACCCGGCCACCGCCCAGCAGATCCTCGGTCGCCTCCAGCTGCGCCCGGTCTTCACCGCGCACCCCACCGAGTCCAGCCGTCGCTCGGTGCTCGACCTGCTGCTGCGGATCACCACCATCGTCGAGGCCTCCGAGGACCCGACGCAGCGCCCCGTCGACGCCCAGCGCGGCCAGCGCCGCCTCGCCGAACTCGTCGACGAGCTGTGGCAGACGGACGAGCTGCGCGTCCTGCGCCCCCGACCGGCCGACGAGGCCCGCTCGGCGCTGCACTACCTGCGCAACCTGACCTCCACGGTCCTGCCGGACCTGCTCGAGGACCTCTCGGTCGGGCTCGCCGAGCTCGGCCTGGACCTGCCGCTGGACGCCCAGCCGCTGCGCTTCGGCAACTGGGTCGGCGGGGACCGCGACGGCAACCCGAACGTGACCCCCGAGGTCACCGCCGAGGTCCTGGGGATGCAGCACGACGCGGCCCTGGACGTCCTCAGCGCCGCCACCCGCGACCTCATGACCCAGCTCGCGGCCTCGACCCAGATCGTCGGGTTCTCCGAGGAACTGCTCGCCTCCCTCGAGGCCGACGCCGCCGCGCTGCCCGACGTGCACGCCTCCCGCATCCACCTCAACGGCGAGGAGCCCTACCGCTTCAAGCTGTCCTACGTCCTGGCCCGCCTCGAGGGGACCCGGGCGCGGCTGCACACCGGCAACGACCACGTCCCCGGCCGCGACTACGCGTCGGTGGCCGAGTTCACCGCCGACATCGTGATGATCTCGGAGTCGTTGCGCGCCAACGAAGGTCACCTCGTCGCCGACGGCGCCGTGGCCCGGCTGCTGCGCGTCACCCGCGCGGTGGGCTTCGGCCTGGCGACCCTGGACGTGCGCGAGGACGCGGGCAAGCACCACGAGGCGCTCGGCGCGATCTACGACCGCCTCGGTGAACTCATCACGCCCTACGCCGACCTCGACCGCACCGCCCGCACCAAGCTCCTCTCCAAGGAGATGACGGGCCACCGCCCGCTCATCGGCGCCGCGGTCCGCACCCTCACGGGGACCCCCGAGAAGGTCGTACGGCTGTTCTCGACCATCCGCGACTCCCTCGACCGCTACGGCGACGAGACGATCGAGACCTACATCGTCTCGATGACCAAGGGCATCGACGACCTCTTCGCCGTCGTCGTCCTGGCCCGTGAGGTCGGCCTCGTCGACCTGGCCGAGACGCCGGGTGCCAACGACGTGGCGCGCATCGGGTTCGCCCCGCTCTTCGAGACCGTCACCGAGCTCGAGAACGCCGAGGAACTCCTCGAGGGTCTGCTCTCCGACGCCTCCTACCGTCGTGTCGTGGCGGCCCGGGGGAACGTGCAGGAGATCATGCTCGGCTACTCCGACTCCTCCAAGGACGCCGGGATCGCGGCCTCGCGCTGGCAGATCCACCGCGCCCAGCGCGCGCTGCGCGACGTCGCCGCCCGCTACGGGGTGACCCTGCGCCTCTTCCACGGCCGCGGCGGGTCGGTCGGGCGCGGCGGCGGTCCCACCGGCGAGGCGATCCTGGCCCAGCCCTACGGCACCCTCGACGGTCCGATCAAGGTCACCGAGCAGGGCGAGGTGATCTCCGACAAGTACGTCCAGCCGCGCCTGGCCCGCCACAACCTCGAGGTCGCGCTGTCCGCCGCGCTCGAGGCGTCCACGTTGCACCGCACGCCGTTGCAGCCGGACACCGTCCTGGACGACTGGGACGTGACGATGGGCATCGTCGCCGCGAAGGGCCAGGAGGCCTACCGCCGCCTCATCGGCGACCCCGGTCTCGTGCCGTTCTTCCTCACCGCCACCCCGGTCGAGGAGCTCGGGAACCTCAACATGGGTTCGCGTCCCTCCCGTCGCCCCGGTGGGACGGGGGGCTCGAGGACCTGCGCGCGATCCCGTGGGTGTTCGGCTGGACCCAGACCCGCATCAACGTGCCCGGCTGGTTCGGGGTGGGTTCGGGTCTCAAGGCGGCCCGCGAGGCCGGGCGCAGCGACGACCTCAAGGCCATGGCGGCCGACTGGAGCTTCTTCCGCAGCTTCATCTCCAACGTGCAGATGACCCTGGCGAAGACCGACCTGGGCATCGCCCGGCACTACGTCGACGAGCTCGTCTCGCCCGACCAGCGCGCGACGTTCGACGTGATCCGCGCCGAGCACGCGACGACGCTGGAGGAGATCCTGCTGCTGACCGAGCAGGACGAACTCCTGCAGTCCGCGCCCGTGCTCAAGCGGACCCTGGAACTGCGCGACGCCTACCTCGCACCGCTGCACGCCCTGCAGGTGTCCCTGCTCGCCCGCTCGCGGGCCAGCGGTGACGACGTCGACCCCGCCCTGCGCCGCGCCCTGCTGCTGACCATCAACGGCATCGCCGCGGGAATGCGCAACACCGGCTGACCCGTTGGGGATCGTTGCCTCCCCGGTGTCGTCCAGTGACACCGGGGAGGCAACGATCCCTCAGGCGGTGGGCGTGTCCCGGGCCGCGCCGTAGCGCCGGTCCCGTTCGGCGTAGGTCTCGATGGCCGCCCACAACGACCGCCGGTCCACGTCGGGCCAGAGCACGTCGGAGAACACCATCTCGGCGTAGGTGGACTGCCACGGCAGGAACCCCGAGGTCCGCTGCTCCCCCGAGGAACGCCAGAACAGGTCCACGTCGGGCATGTCCGGTTCGTCGAGGTAGCGGGCGATCGTCTTCTCGTCGATCCGGTCCGGGTTCAGCCTCCCGGCCGCGACCTCCTGGGCGATGGCCCGGGTCGCGTCGACGATCTCCGCGCGGCCGCCGTAGTTCACGCACATCGTCAACGTGCAGACGGTGTTGTCCCGGGTCATCTCCTGGGCCGTCTCGAGCTCGGTGATCACGCTGCGCCACAGGCGGGGACGACGCCCCGCCCAGCGCACCCGCACCCCCCAGGAGTTCATGACGTCGCGCCGGCGACGGATGACGTCGCGGTTGAACCCCATGAGGAACTTCACCTCGTCGGGACTGCGCTTCCAGTTCTCGGTCGAGAACGCGTAGGCCGACACGTGGGTCACCCCCACCTCGATGGCCCCGGCGACGACGTCGAGCAGGGACGCCTCGCCCATCTTGTGGCCCTCGACGCGGGACAGACCCCGGGCGTTCGCCCAGCGGCCGTTGCCGTCCATGACGATCGCGACGTGCTTCGGGACGAGGTCGGCGGGCAACGTCGGCGGCCGCGCGCCGGAGGGGTGGGGCGGGGGCGCGACCACCACGCGGTTCACGGGAGGCGGGGCTGAGCGTCGACGTCCTGGCACGGTCCCCAGGGTGCCAGGTGAGACCATGGGACGTGCCCTCCCCCACAGTTCCTCCCCGCACCGCGCTCGTCCGGCACGGGGAGACCGACTGGAACCGGGACGGCCGGCTGCAGGGACGCACCGACATCCCGCTGAACGACACCGGCCGCGCCCAGGCGCTGGCGCTCGCCGACCAGCTGGCCGGTCAGGGATGGACGGCCATCACGTCCTCGCCGCTCTCCCGGGCCCGCGAGACCGCCCAGATCATCGCCGACCACCTCGGCCTGGAGCTGCTGCCCGCCCACGACGACCTCGTGGAGCGCAACTTCGGCGAGGCCGAGGGCGGCGACCTCGAGGAGCTCACCGCCCGCTTCCCGAACGGTGAGCGCCCCGGTCAGGAGACCTGGGACGACGTCTGCGCCCGGGGCGCGGCGGCCCTGCGCCGCCTGCGCGCCGAGCACGGCGACGCGCCGCTCGTCGTGGTCGCGCACGGGACGTTCCTGCGCGCCACCGTGAACGGCCTGATGGGCCTCGCACTGCCGCGGATGGCCAACGCGACGTCGGTGGTCGTCGAGGGTTTCGACGACGACTGGCGCCTGACCCGGGAACCTCAGAAGGCGTAGTCCCAGAACTCCCGCAGGAACGTCGGGGGGACGGGCGAGTCCATCGCGGTCTGGGTCAGCAGGATCCCGGTCGTCCCGCGAGCGGGGACGACGTGGGCGCTCGTCCCCGACCCGCCGACCCACCCGTAGCGGCCGGTGACCGGGTGCACGGACCCGCCGAAACCCCACCCCTCACCCTCGAGGAACACCTCCCCCTCGAGGCGTTGGGCGTCGATCAGGTGGTCGGTGGTCATGGCCCGCACCGCGTCCGGCGACAGCAGCCGGGGGGCCAGCAGTTCGTGGGCGAACCGCGACCAGTCGTCCAGCGTCCCGACCAACCCGCCGGCGCCGGAGAGGAAGCGCGGCGGGCTGCTCCACCTCCCGTCGGAGGCGTCGAAGAGGTCCAGGCCGTCCGCGCCCAGCCGGTAGGCCGCGGGAAGTCGGTCGGGTGCGGCCGAGAACGCGGTGTCGCGCATCCCCAGGGGTCCGAACAGGCGCGTCCGCAGCACCTCGCCGAGATCGGCTCCCCCGACCCGCGCGAGCAGGATCCCGAGCAGGTCGAAGCTGGTGTTGTAGAGCCAGCCCTCGCCGGGTTGGTGGCGCAACGGCAGCGCGGCGAGCGCGGTGAGCCACTCCTGCGGAGCCGGCGGGAGGGAGATCTCCAGCCCCGGCTGCAGCGGGAACAGCGACTGCACCCACTCCCCCTCGAACGAGGAGGGAAAACCCCAACCGCAGCGCGACGTCAGCAGGTCCTCCACGCTCTGGGGGCGTTGCAGTGCAACGGTGTCGTCGAGGTCCGCATCAGGGGTCCGGAGCACCCGGACGCCGCGCAGTTCCGGTAGCCACCGCTCGATCGGGTCGTCGAGGCGCAGGGCGCCGTCGTCGACGAAGGTCATCGTGGCCGCCGCGACGAGGGGTTTGGTGATCGAGGCGTAGCGGAACGGGGTGTCGCGGGTGAGGAGGCGCCCGGTCGCGAGATCGGCGACCCCGGCCACGGCGACCTCGCGACGACCGTCACGTTCGACGAGGGCGACCGCGCCGGCGATGGTTCCCGAGCGGACGAAGGACTCCAGCAGTTCCTGCAGCACGACGGGGTGACCTGCGCCGAGCCCGGAACTCATCGCGGGACCAGCGGTTCCCGTTCCACGTGCCGCAACGAGCGGATCCCGCGCTCCAGGTGCCACTGCAGGAAGGCCGCGACGAGACCGCTGCCCTCGCGGCGGCAGCGCTCCTCCACGGCGTCGGCGATCTCCCACTCCCCGCTGAGCAGCGCCGCGAGGAGCGTGAGGGTCCGCGGGTCGGGCGCGGCGGAACCCGGCGGGCGGCAGGAGGAGCAGACGGCCCCGCCGGCGGAGATGTTGAACGCCGCGTGCGGGCCGGGTGCTCCGCACCTCGCGCAGTCGGTGAAGCTCGCGGCGTAGCCGGCGATGGCCAGCGAGCGCAGCAGGAACGCGTCGAGGACGAGCGAGGAGTCGTGCTCGCGGCGGGAGAGCGAACGCAGCGCCCCGACGAGCAGCAGGTACTGCTGGGTCGCGACCTCCCGTTCCACCTCGGTGAACCGCTCGGCGGTCTCCAGCATCGCCGAGCCGACGGTGTAGAGGCCGTAGTCGGTGGCGAGGTTCTGCCCGTAGGGGGCCAGGACGTCGACCTGGGTGACGGTGTCGAGGGTGCGGCCGTGGTGGAGCTGGACGTCGATGCAGGTGAAGGGTTCCAGGCGCGCGCCGAACTTCGACGACGTGCGCCGCACCCCCTTGGCGACGGCCCGCACCCGGCCGTGGTGGCGGGTCAGCAGCGAGAGGATCCTGTCGGCCTCACCGAGCTTGGTGGCGCGCAGGACGACGGCCTCGTCGCGGTAGGTCTTCGCCCCGCCGATGCTCGATCCCCGCGCCCCCGCCACACCCCCACTCTAGGCGTCCCCCACCCGGAGGGGTCAGGCGGTGACGAGGCGGTCGCGCCCGGCGCGCTTGGCGACGTCGCAGGCGGCGTCCGCACCGGCGAGGGCCTCGGCGGCCGAGGCCGGCCCGGCCAACCCCACCGACGCGGTGACCCGCAGCCCGAGGGAGATCTCCAGCCACGGTTCCTTGCGCACGACCTCGAGGAGGCGCTCGGCGGTCGGTTCGGCGTTCCGGTTCCCCGGGACCAGGACGACGAACTCGTCACCCCCGAACCGGACGACGATGTCGTCGTCGGAGACGTTGCGCTGCAGGAGGTCGGCGATGCGCTGCAGGACGGCGTCGCCGGCGTCGTGGCCGTGCTCGTCGTTGACGGCGCGGAAGCGGTCGACGTCGAGGAGGACGGCACTGAAGCGCTGGTCGGGGCGCTCCAGGACCTGCTGCAGCCGGCGGCGGTTGCCGAGACCCGTCATCGGGTCGACGAGGGCGGCACGACCGATGCGCTCGTGCTGCTCGGCCATCTCGCGCTGCTGGATGCGGTCCTGCAGGGCCTCGAACCGGCTCTCCCGGTCCTCCCACAACCGCGACAGCGAGATCTGCGCGAGGAGCTCGAGGGCGTCCGCGGCCTCGCTGCGTCCGTCGCGCAGGACGGCGTTGCGCGCCCGGACGGCGAGCGCCGTGAGGCCCCAGACGTCGAGCTGGGTGGAGGAGGAGACGCGCTGGACGGCGGCGAGGAGTTCGGCGGCCTCGGTCTGGTCGCCGGCGTCGGCGCGCGCCTGGGCCATGGCGATGCGGGCGATCTGGGTCTCGGCGAGTTCCTCGCGCAGCCGGAACGCGGCCATCGCGGGCCGCAGCCGACCCTGGGCCAGGTCGGTCTGCCCGGTGCGCTGCAGGACGAAGGCCTCGATGGCCTCGGCGCGGGCGAGCATCTCGGGGTAGCCGACGTCGTGGGCGAGCGCGCGCATGCGGGCGGCGCGGGCGAGGGCGACGGTGTAGTGCGGCCAGGCTTCCGGGGCGCGGCCGGCGACCTCGAGCATGGCGCCCCACGCGACCTGCAGGACGGCGGCTTCCTGGGCGACGTTGAGCCGGACCCGGGCGGGCGGGAAGGTGAGGGCGAGCATCTGGACCATGAGCTCGTCGGCGGGTTCGAAGAGCGCGAGGGCGTTGAGCGCGAGCGCGACCGACATCGTGGCCGAGAGGTGGTCGTAGGTGCGGATCGGCTGGGCGGAGACGATCAGCTGGCCCTCGGCGAGGTGGTCCATCGCGAGGGCGGTCATGCCGAGGTCGACGCGGGACTCGGCGAGCAGGGCGAGGGCCTTGGCGCGCCAGACGGGTTCGGCGTCGGTGCCGAGGCGGCGCAGCAGGTGGCCGGCCTCTTCGCTGGCCTCGGCGGCGCGGCCGAGCTGGTGCAGCGCGACCCCGCAGATGAACTGCAGGTAGCGGGCGGTGCGCTCGTCGCCGGCGAGTTCGGTGAAGAGGAGGCCTTCGCGGCTGGCGGCGATGGCGGCTTCGCCGTAGCCGTCGAGGTAGAGGCGGTGCGCGGACTCCGCGAGGGCGTCGAAGGGTCCGAACGGACTGACGACCTCGAGCTCGTTGCCCACCGCGCCCCCTTCGATCACACCGTCACGATCACACGTGGTGACAGATCTTACCGGGTGCGATCGCGGAGCGTGGCCGAATCTTCTAGATGCACGTTCAACCACCTCGCCCCGTGATCTTGCGCGGGACACCGCACGAGATCACGGGGCGAGAAGGGGTGGGCGTCAGCGCAGAGCGCGGTTCACCGCGGAGACGACGGCCTTCAGCGACGCGGTCGTGATGTTGTGGTCCACGCCCACACCCCACAGGACGCGCCCGTCGACGGCGCACTCGACGTAGGCCGCGGCCTGTGCGTCGCCACCGGCCGAGAGCGCGTGCTCCGCGTAGTCGAGGACGCGGACGTCGACGCCCTGCTCCCCCAGCGCCGCGCAGAACGCCGCGATGGGGCCGTTGCCGGTGCCCTGGACGGTGGTGACCACCCCGCCGTCGTAGAGGTCGACCTCCAGGGTGTCCGCCCCGTCGACCACGCTCACGGAGCGGGTGCCGCGCAACGCGAACCGACCCCAGTCGGGGGTGCCGGTCTTCGAGGGCAGGTACTCGTCGGAGAACACGTCGAAGATCTGCTTCGAGGAGACCTCGCCGCCCTGGGCGTCGGTGTGCTCCTGGATGACGCGGCTGAACTCGATCTGCAGCCGGCGCGGCAGGTCGAGCTGGTGCTCGGCCTTCAGCAGGTAGGCCACGCCCCCCTTGCCCGACTGGGAGTTGACCCGGATGACGGCCTCGTAGGAACGCCCGACGTCCTTGGGGTCGATCGGCAGGTAGGGAACGGCCCAGGGGATCTCGTCGACGGTCTTCCCGACGGCCGCCGCGTCGCGCTCCATCGCCTCCAGCCCCTTCTTGATGGCGTCCTGGTGGGAGCCGGAGAAGGCCGTGAAGACGAGGTCGCCGCCGTAGGGCACGCGCTCGCCGACGGGGAGCTGGTTGCAGTGCTCGACGGTGCGGCGGACGTGGTCGATGTCGGAGAAGTCGATCTGCGGGTCGATCCCCTGGCTGAAGAGGTTCAGGCCCAGGGTCACCAGGTCGACGTTGCCGGTGCGTTCGCCGTTGCCGAACAGGCAGCCCTCGATGCGGTCCGCACCGGCCAGGTAGCCCAGTTCGGCTGCGGCGACACCGGTTCCGCGGTCGTTGTGCGGGTGCAGCGAGAGCAGGACGTTCTCGCGGTGGGCGAGGTGGCGCGACATCCACTCGATGGAGTCGGCGTAGACGTTCGGCGTCGTCATCTCGACGGTGGCGGGCAGGTTGACGATCACCTGGCGCTCGGGGGTCGGTTCGAAGACCTCGATGACGGCGTTGCAGATGCGGGCGGCGAACTCGAGCTCGGTGCCCGTGTAGGACTCCGGGGAGTACTCGTAGTAGACCGTCGTGTCCGGGATCGTCTCCTCGAACTTCCGGCACAGTCGCGCACCCTGCAGGGCCAGGTCGACGATGCCGTCCTCGTCGCTGCCGAAGACGACGCGGCGCTGCAGCACCGAGGTGGAGTTGTACAGGTGGACGATCGCCTGCTTCGCCCCGCGCAGGGACTCGTAGGTGCGTTCGATGAGGTGCTCGCGGGCCTGGGTCAGGACCTGGATGCGCACGTCGTCGGGGATGAGGTCGTTCTCGATCAGCGTGCGGACGAAGTCGAAGTCCGTCTGGCTCGCCGACGGGAAGCCCACCTCGATGTCCTTGTAGCCCATCTCGACGAGCAGCGTGAACATCCGCAGCTTGCGCTCGGCGTTCATGGGGTCGATCAAGGCCTGGTTGCCGTCGCGCAGGTCCACTGCGCACCAGCGCGGCGCCTTCTCGATGCGCTTGGTCGGCCAGGTCCGGTCCGGCAGTTCCACGGTGATCTGCTCGTGGAAGGGAACGTACTTGCCGAACGGCATCGGGCTGGGGTTCTGGGTGTTCTGCACTTCTGCTCCTCATGGGCGGCTCTGGTGGGGCGGCCGGCACGCACGACGAGGTCCCGCGACGGGGAGACCGGCCTAGCTGGCCCCGGCGCGGCGACGAAGGAGGAGGTTCTCCAGACGAGCCACACCGACACCGTACCCCCACGGACCCCGTAGCGCTCAAGGCCCTGACCCACCTGACGACGGGAGTCCGTGAGGACGCGCTCCACCCGCTGGCTCAGCGCACCTCCCACGCGTCGATCGAGTTCGCGTTCCAGGACCTGCGTCGTGAGCGCGAAGACGGCCGAGCCGGTCGAACCTCCGAAGGAGCGGACTGCTCGAGGTCGTCGAGGAGTCGGACCGCCTCGTCGCGGCCCCAGCGGTAGGGACGTCGGTGGACAGGGACGCTGAACGCGCAACCGCTGGAGAAGATCTTCTGCAGCGACCGCTCGTGGGCGGCCGGTTCCTGCGCCACCTCTCGTCCTCACGCTCCCTCTGCGAGTTGTTCCTGAGCGACCTCCGCTGGTGGTTCGGCCCTCGACGGGTCCCCAGCGACGGGTGGCGAACAGCTGGGCTCTCAGTCCCAGCCGAGCGCCGCCCGGATCTGGGCGAGCGTGACACCCAGGACGTCGCTCAGCCCGACGTCGTGGCCCCCTGATGTCAGCACCCGCACGCCTCGGTCGTGGGGCGCGATGACCCACACCTCGCGCACCCCCCGCGCGAAGTAGAACGGCACCTTCTGCCACGTCTCGTCGCCCGGGGACTCCAACTCCACGACGATCTCCACGGAGGGCACGTAGAGGTCCGCGTCGTCGACGGGCGATGCGGTCCAGCCCATGTCGGGAATGCGGTAGTCGTTGGCGTCGCCGAGGTTGAACTCGCCCGTCGGGTTGACTCCCCTCGCTCGCGCCACCTCGTGCAGCTCGGCACTGAGCTTGTGCGCGAGCTTGCCGTGATTGCTCCGTGCGTGCGGAACCACGTGGTAGACCCCGTCCCAGACCTCGTCGCGCCCGTCCTGGCCGAGTCGTCGACGCTCGTCCAGCCACTCGTCGAGACCACCGTCGTTCACGACGTGGCGCACCCGCGTCTCAGTGGTCATCCCGCCCCCCGGGTCGTGCTCGCCCTGCCCATTGACTCGTACTCGACAGGATGCCACGACCACAGATCCCTGCATCGAACACGTCCTAGGTCATTGTCCGCAGATGTGGACGTGTGGCACGATGGCGTCACCTCCTGCCGATGACGAAGGACGGACATGCCCAGCCGCAGCACCACGAGCCGGATCACCCGGGTCGAGATCACCCCGGTCGCCTTCCGCGACCTCCCCCTGCTCAACAACGTCGGCGTGCACGAACCCTTCGCCCTGCGCAGCGTCATCGAGGTCGAGACCGAGGACGGGTTCCACGGTCTCGGCGAGAGCTACGGCGACGCGGCCCACCTCGACCGCCTCCGCGCGGCCGCGGTCCGGCTCCGGGGTCTCGACGTCTTCGACCTGAACGCGCTGCAACGCGCGGTCGTGGACTCCCTCAGCGGGGACACCACCACCGGTGGGCACGGCACGGGTCTGCAGATCACCACCTCCAACACCGCCGACCGCGTCGTCGCCGCGTTCGAGGTCGCCGCCCTCGACGTGCAGGGCAAGCTCACCGGCCGCCCCGTCAGCGACCTCCTCGGCGGGAGGGTCCGCGACGAGGTCGCCTACAGCGCCTACGCGTTCTACAAGTGGGCCGCCCACCCCGGCCAGGAGGACGACGACTGGGGCGCGGCGCTGGACCCCGCCGGTGTCGTCGCCCAGGTCCGCCGCATGGTCGACGAGTTCGGGTTCACCGCGATCAAGCTGAAGGGCGGGGTCTTCCCGCCGGACGAGGAGGTCGAGGCGATCCGGGCGCTGCGCGCGGAGTTCCCCGACCTGCCGCTGCGCCTGGACCCCAACGGCGCCTGGACCCCCGAGACCTCGGTCCGGGTCGCCGAGCAGCTCGACGGGGTTCTCGAGTACCTCGAGGATCCGACCCCCGGACTCGAGGGCATGGCGAGCGTCGCGGCGAAGCTGCAGGGGCGGATGCCGTTGGCCACCAACATGTGCGTCGTCGCCTTCGGACACCTGCCCCCGGCGGTCGCGCAGGACGCCGTCCAGGTCGTCCTCTCCGACCACCACTTCTGGGGCGGACTGCGCCGCTCGCAGGACCTGGCCCGGATCTGCGAGGTGTTCGGGATGGGGTTGTCGATGCACTCCAACTCCCACCTCGGGATCAGCCTCGCCGCGATGACCCACCTCGCCGCCGCGACCCCGAACCTCGACTACGCGTGCGACACGCACTGGCCGTGGAAACGGCCCGAGGACGACGTCGTCCTCCCCGGGGTGCTCACCTTCGCGGGCGGCGCGGTGAAGGTGCCGACCACCCCGGGCCTCGGGGTGGAACTCGACCGGGACGCGCTCGCCCGGCTGCACGAGCAGTACCTGGCGTGCGGCATCCGCAACCGCGACGACACGACGTACATGCGCACCGTCGACCCGGGTTTCAGCCCGAACACCGCCCGTTGGTGAACCCCCCACCCCCCGAACCGGAGATCCCGTGACCCAGCCCAGCGACCTCGCCCCCACCGACCTCCGCACCGCCCTCGGCTCCGGTCTCCTCTCGTTCCCGGTCACCCACACCCACGCCGACCTCAGCTTCGACGAGGCCGGCTACCGCGACCACGTCGCCCACCTCAGCGGGTTCGGCGCGTCCGGGCTGTTCGCGGCGGGCGGCACGGGCGAGTTCCCGGCGCTGACGATCGCCGAGGTCCTGCAGGTCGTCTCCGCCACGGTCGAGGCCAACGAGCACCGCAGCCCCGTCGTCGGCCCGGTCGGGTACGGCACGTCCACCGCGGTCGAGATGACCCGGGCCGTCGAGGCGGCCGGTGCGGACGGCGTGTTCGTCCTGCCGCCCTACCTCAACGAACTCACCCAGCAGGGGCTGTACCAGCACGTCGCCGCGATCTGCCGCGCGACGTCCCTGGGCGTCGTCGTGTACCACCGGGCCAACGCGAGGTTCACGGCGGCGACGGTGAACCGGCTGGTCGAGGAGTTCCCGAACTTCATCGGGTTCAAGGACGGCATCTGCGACATCGACCTGATGGCGACGTTGTACGCCACCCACGGCGACCGCCTCGTCTACGTCGGCGGGCTGCCCACGGCCGAGACCTACGCCCTGCCCTACCTGGAACTCGGGGCCACCACGTACTCGTCGGCCATCTTCAACTTCGCCCCGCAGTGGGCGCTGGACTTCTACGGTCGGGTCACCGCCCGGGACCGCGACGGTGTCTACGACCGCCTGCGGGAGTTCGTCATCCCCTACCTCGACATCCGCAACCGGACCAACGGGTACGCGGTCTCGATCGTGAAGGCCGGGATGACCGCCGTCGGCCGGCCGGCCGGTCCCGTGCGCCCGCCGCTGGTCGACCTCACCGCGGGCGAACTGGCCGAGCTGAGCGACCTGGTCAAGAGGGTGGTCTGACGTGGTGGAGCTGACCGGCGACCTCGTCCTGCCGGCGACGGAACCGGACTCGTGAGCGACGTCCCCGTCGTCCCCGTCGTCGTCGACGTCCGGGTCGTCCCGGTCGCCGGCCACGACGACATGCTGCTCAACCTCTCCGGTGCCCACGCCCCGTTCTTCACCCGCAACGTCGTGGTCCTCACCGACTCCGACGGCCGGACCGGCGTCGGTGAGGTTCCCGGCGGGGAGGCGATCCGCACCACGCTCGTCGAGGCCGGCCGGCTCGTCGTGGGGCGACCGATCGCACGGCACCGCCAGACGCTGGCCGAGGTGCAGCGCACCTTCGCCGGCCGCGACGCCGCCGGACGCGGCCTGCAGACGTTCGACCTGCGCACCACCGTGCACGTCGTCACGGCGTTCGAGGCGGCGCTGCTGGACCTGCTCGGGAGGTTCCTGGAGGTCCCCGTCGCCGACCTCCTCGGCGAGGGTCGCCAGCGCGACCGGGTCCAGGCCCTGGGGTACCTGTTCTTCGTCGGCGACCGCACCACGACCGACCTCGCCTACCGGGAGGAACCGGACGCACCCGACGACTGGTCGCGACTGCGGCACGAACCCGCGCTGGACGCCGCGGCCGTCGTGCGCCTCGCCGAGGCGGCGCAGGCGAGGTACGGGTTCGCGGACTTCAAGCTCAAGGGCGGCGTCCTGCCCGGCGAGCAGGAGGTCGAGGTCGTCACCGCGCTCGCGCAGCGCTTCCCCGACGCCCGGATCACCCTGGACCCCAACGGCGGGTGGTCGCTGGCCGACGCGATCCGCCACGGCCGCGACCTGCGCGACGTCCTCGCCTACGCCGAGGACCCGTGCGGGGCCGAGGGCGGGTACTCCGGCCGGGAGGTGCTGGCCGAGTTCAAGCGGGCGACAGGGATGCGGACGGCGACGAACATGGTCGCCACCGACTGGCGTCAGCTCGGGCACGCGGTCCGCGCCGACGCCGTCGACATCCCGCTCGCCGACCCGCACTTCTGGACGATGGCGGGTTCCGTCCGGGTCGCCCAGCTGTGCGAGGCCTGGGGTCTGACCTGGGGTTCGCACTCCAACAACCACTTCGACGTCTCGCTGGCGATGTTCACCCACGTCGCGGCCGCCGCGCCGGGTGACGTCACGGCCATCGACACGCACTGGATCTGGCAGGACGGCCAGCGCCTCACGAAGGAACCGTTCCCGATCCGCGACGGTTTCCTGAACGTCCCCACCACCCCCGGGCTCGGAGTCGAACTCGACGAGGAACGACTGGCGGCGGCGCACGAGCTGTACCAGCGCGAGGGTCTCGGAGCCCGCGACGACGCGATCGCCATGCAGTTCCTGCACCCCGGCTGGACGTTCGACCCGAAGCGTCCCGCGCTCGAGCGCTGACCACCCGAGGGGTGCAGGCGTAGGGTCGGGACCGTGAAGTGGGATCCCAGTCAGTACGCCCGGTTCGCCACCCCGCGCTCCCGGGCGTTCGTCGACCTGGTCGCGCAGATCCAGGCGAAGGCGCCGCGTGAGGTCGTCGACGTCGGCTGCGGGGCGGGGAACCTCACGGCCACCCTGGCCAAGCGGTGGCCGGGGGCCCGGGTGCGGGGTTTCGACTCCTCCCCGGACATGATCGCGAAGGCCCCGACCCACGCGGGCGTGGAGTTCGGCGTCGCGAGCGCCCAGGACTTCGACGCCACCGGCGTCGACGTCGTGGTCTCCAACGCGGTCCTGCAGTGGGTTCCCGAGCACCGAGAGCTGCTGCGGTCGTGGGCGTCCCAGCTGGCCCCCGGCGGGTGGCTCGCCTTCCAGGTCCCGTCGAACTTCGACGCTCCCTCGCACCGCCTCATGCGTGAACTCGCCGAGTCCCCGCCGTGGCGCCACCGGCTGGCGGGGGTGCTGCGCGGCACCGAGTCCGTGGCGACGCCCCAGGAGTACCTCGACCTGCTCGCGGGGGCCGGGCTCCTCGCCGAGGTGTGGCAGACGGAGTACCAGCACGTCCTCCCCGGCCCGGACCCGGTGCTGGAGTGGGTGCGCGGCACGGGGTTGCGCCCGGTCCTGCAGGCCCTCGACGCCGAGAGCGCCGTGGAGTTCGAGCGCGAGTACGCGGCGCTGCTGCGCGAGGCGTACCCGGCCCGCGACTACGGGACGCCGTTCCCGTTCCTGCGCACGTTCGCGGTCTCCACCGTCCCGGCCTGATCCACCTCCAGCAGTTCCAGCAGTTGCGGGGCCGGCGACGACCCCGGGGACGTGACGACGGAGACGATCCACTCCGGGGTGTCTGCGGGCATCGCCGCCACCGAGAGCCGGGTCGCCTCGGGTTTCGCGGCCACGTGGCGCGGCACGATCGCGACGCCGAGGCCCCGGCCCACGAGGTCGAGCAGCGCGTGCACGTCGCCGACGCTGAACCCCACCCGCCGGTGCACCCCGTGGGTGGCGCAGGCGGCGTCGGTGATCGGCCGCACCCCCCAGGAGGGGACGAAGTCGATGAACGGCGACGCCTCCAGCTCGTTCCAGTCCACGCTCGTCCTCCCGGCCAGCGGGTGCTCCGGCGGGGTGAGGAGCACCAGGGGTTCGCGGCCGAGCTCGGTGGCCGGCAGGGCACCGAGGTGCTCGGTGGTCGCGACGAAGACCAGGTCCAGCTCACCCTCGCGCAGCCGGGCGAGGAGGTCGTGGGACCCGGCCTGCTCGAAGTGGATCTCCACCTGGGGGAAGCGGCGGTGGAAGCGCTCGAGCAGGGTGGAGACGTCGACGACGCCGAGGCACTGCTCGGCCCCGACCCGCAGCGTGCCCGACAGCGCCCGGGTCGCCTGCACGACCGCGTCACGGGCCGCCACGGCCTGGGCCAGCATCGTGCGGGCGAAGGGCAGGAGGGCGAGGCCCGCGTCGGTGGGTTCCACGACGCGGGGCGTGCGGTCGAACAGCGTGGTGCCGAGCTCGTCCTCCAACGTGCGGATCGCGGCGGAGAGCCCCGACTGCGAGACGCCGCTGAGCGCGGCGGCGCGGGTGAACTGCCGCTCGTCGGCGAGGGCGACGACGTACTGCATCTGCCGGAGGTCCATGCCATGAATCCTACTTCTGCGAACGAGAAGGAGCAGATGTTGGACTTCTGACCGATGGGTTCCTAGGGTCGCAGACGTGAAGCAGCGCAGCCTCGGACGCCCCGGATCCCCCACCACCCGTCACGTCTCCGCCATCGGACTCGGCGGGATGCCCCTCTCCATCGAAGGTCGTCCCGACGAAGACCGTGCGATCGCCACCGTCCACGCCGCCCTCGAGGCGGGCGTGACGCTCATCGACACCGCCGACGCGTACCACCGCGACGCCGACGAGGTCGGTCACAACGAGTCGCTCATCGCCCGCGCCCTGCGTGCCTACGGCTCCCCCGCCGACGACGTCGTCGTGGCCACCAAGGGCGGGCACCTGCGCCCCGGCGACGGGTCCTGGACCAAGAACGGTGATCCCGCCTACCTCAAGGAGGCCGCCAAGGCCTCCGCGAAGCGCCTCGGCGTGGAGGCCATCGGCCTCTACCAGTTCCACCGTCCCGACCCCGACGTCCCCTTCGCCGACTCCATCGGCGCGCTCGTGGAACTCCTCGACGAGGGCGTCATCGTCCGCGCGGGCATCTCCAACGCCGACGTCGCCCAGATCGACGAGGCCGACCGACTCCTCGGTGGGCGCCTCACCTCGGTGCAGAACCAGTTCTCCCCCGCGTTCCGCTCCAGCCAGGGCGAGCTCGAGCACTGCGCCTCGCTCGGCGTCTCGTTCCTGCCGTGGTCGCCGCTGGGCGGCATCTCCAGCGCCGCCGACCTCGGGTCCAACCACGCGGTGTTCGCCGAGGTCGCGCAGGCCCACGGGGTCAGCCCCCAGCAGGTCACGCTGGCCTGGGAACTGGCGCTGGCCGACGTGGTCCTGCCGATCCCGGGCTCCTCCCGCCCGGCCAGCATCCAGGACTCCCTGGCCGCGGCCGACCTCGAGCTGAGCGCCGACGAGATCACCCGCCTCTCCGAAGGAGCCCGTTCGTGAAGACCCTCCCCCTGGGTGGAACCGACCTGCAGGTGCCCAACGTCGTCCTCGGCCTGATGCGCATCGCCGAGATGGACGACGAGGCGATCCGCACCCTCATCGCGACCGGTCGTGAGGTCGGCATCACGATGCTCGACCACGCCGACGTCTACGGCGGCTCGATGCACAAGTGCGAGGAGCGGTTCGCCGAGGCGGTGACCCTCAGCTCCTCCGAGCGCGAGAACACCATCATCCAGACCAAGGCCGGGATCGTCCCCGACGGCCCGTACTTCGACTTCTCCTACGAGCACATCATCGCGTCGGTGACGGGTTCGCTGAAGGCGCTGAACACGGACTACATCGACGTCCTGCTGCTGCACCGGCCCGACGCCCTCGTCGAACCCGAGCAGGTCGCCAAGGCGTTCGACGAACTGCACGCCGCAGGCAAGGTCCGCGCGTTCGGGGTCTCCAACCAGAACCCCGGCCAGATGGACCTGCTGCGCAAGCACGTCACGCAGCCCCTGGTCGCGAACCAGTTGCAGCTCTCGATCACGCACGCCCCGCTCATCGCCCAGGGCGTCGCCTCGAACATGCAGGGCCTCGACCAGTCGATCTCGCGCGACAGCGGAACGCTCGACTACTGCCGCCTGCACGACATCACCGTGCAGGCCTGGTCGCCGTTCCAGGCCGGGTTCTTCGACGGGGTCTTCCTCGACAACCCGAAGTACCCGGAACTGAACGCCGTCCTGGACCGCCTGGCCAAGCAGTACGACGTTCCCACCATCGCGATCGCCACCGCCTGGATCACCCGGCACCCGGCGAACATGCAGGTCGTCCTCGGCACGACCAACCCCGAACGGGTGCGGGCCGCGGCCCAGGGTTCGGACCTCGCGCTGACCCGGGCGGAGTGGTACGAACTGTTCCGCGCCGCGGGCTACCGGGTCCCCTGAGGTCCCTGAGCACCCTCCCCCCACTCGGCACCGCCGTCCCCGCCCCCCGGGCGGCGGTGCCGTCGCACGCCCCCGCGAACGACCCGAGGAGACACCGTGGAACACACCCACCTGGGCCCGACCGGCCTCACCGTGAGCCGGATCGTCCTCGGTTGCATGAGCTTCGGCGACGGCAACGAGCAGCAGACCTGGACCCTGGACGCCGAGGGCGCCGAGCCGATCTTCCGCGAGGCCGTCGAACTCGGCATCACGTTCTGGGACACCGCCAACGTCTACGGCCGCGGCAGTTCCGAACGCGTCACCGGTGAGGCGATCCGGAAGTACACCCGCCGCGAGGACGTCGTCCTGGCGACCAAGTTGTTCGGCGAGATGGGTCCCGGCCCCGGGCAGTCCGGGCTCTCGCGCCGGGCCGTCATGGAACAGGTCGACGCGTCCCTGCAGCGCCTCGGGACCGACTGGATCGACCTCTACCAGATCCACCGCTTCGACCCCGCCACCCCGGTGGAGGAGACGATGGAGGCCCTGCACGACGTCGTGAAGGCCGGTAAGGTCCGCTACCTCGGCGCCTCGAGCATGTGGGCCTGGCAGTTCGCGAAGCTGCAGAGCGCCGCCGACCTCGGCGGGTGGACGCGCTTCGTCTCCATGCAGAACCAGTACAGCCTCGCCCAGCGCGAGGAGGAGCGGGAGATGTTCCCCCTGCTGGCCGACCAGGGCGTCGGTTCCATCCCCTGGGGACCGCTGCAGGCGGGGAAGATGGCCCGGCCGTGGAGCGAGCAGAGCACCGCACGCGCCGGGGACGAACCGCAGACCGACCCCAAGGGCAACCCCGTCCGGCTCGAGACCGACAAGGGCATCGTCGACGCGATCGAGCGGATCGCCGGCGAGCGGGACGTGTCGATGGCGCAGGTCGCGCTGGCCTGGGTGCTGCGCAACCCGGTCGTGGACGCGCCGATCGTCGGGGCGACCAAGGTGCACCACCTCCGCGATGCGGTCGCCGCCCTCGACGTCGACCTCACCGACGACGAGGTCACCGCGCTCGAGGAGCACTACGTCCCGCGCCAGCCCACGTTCTTCTGAGCGGTCCCCGGACGACGAACGGCCCGCCACCCCCTCGGGGTGGCGGGCCGTTCGTGTCTCAGCGCTGGACCTGGCGGGCCTCGCGGACCAGGCGCTCGGCGTCGGAGGCGGTCAGGAAACCCGCACGCTGGAGGTCGCGGACGTCGTCCCGCACCTGCCGCACGTCGCGGAACCCCGCTGCTCAGAGGGTCAGCGAACCCCCGACGGGCAACTGCACCGCGCCGGTGACGCCCCGGCGTGCGGCCTCGGCGACGAAGCGGCGACCGGGTTCCACGAACCGGTCGCCCATGGTCGCGCCCAGCGCGACGGGGTGCAGCGTCCCCCAGTGCACGGGGATCGAGGTTCCCGGCCGGACCCGCGCGACGAGGTCCGCGGCCTGCTGCGGGTCGAGGTGGTGCGGGCCGAGGGTGTGACCCCAGCCCCCCACCGGGACGAGGGCAACGTCGGGGGAACGTCCTCCCGCGGCGAGTACCGCGTCGGACTCCTCGAACTCGCCGGTGTCGCCGACGGCCCACAGCAGCAGGTCGTCCGGGTTGCGCTCCGGGAAGGTCCCGGGGATCCGCACGAGGTGTTCCACGGCCACGGCCTCCGGGGCCCGGCTGAACCGGGCTCCCGTCCGGTGGCCGGTGTGGTGGGCGGGCAACGCGCTCACCGACACCGCACCGGAGGCGAACGGGAGTTCCACCGTGGCCCCGACGGCGACCTCGAGCACCCGGGTCGCGGGGACCCGGAGCTTCCAGCGCACCCAGTCCGAGGAACCCGGCGGGGTCACGAGCACCGCCGGCCGCAGCCGTCGCAGCGAGGGCAGGTCCAGGTGGTCGTGGTGGAGGTGGGAGACCAGGGCCAGGTCGCACCCGGCCGACGCCCACGGCGCGGGCGTCGGGGGACGCCGCCGCAGGTGCCCCAACCCCGGACGCAGCACGGGGTCGGTGACGATGCGCAGGTTCCCGGCGGAACGGGTGACGTCCACCGTCACCGTCGAGTGCCCCAGCCACCGCAACGACGCGCTCACAGGTCGACCTCCTTCATCCAGCGGACCAGTTGTTCGTGGATCGTCGCCGCCCCGACGATCGGTGCCTCCCCCGGCACGGACCGGTCGCGCAGGTCCTCGGCGACCTTCCACTCCGCGGGGTGCACCAGCACCGCCTCCGTCTGCCACCCACCGAGTCCGCCGTGCGAGCCGACCTGTTCCTCGAAGGCGTGGACCTCACCGGAGACGGGGTCCACCGTGGAGTGCACGAAGAGCGCGGGAGCGGTGGCGAAGCGCATCATCCGCAGCAGTTCCCCGGCGGCGCGCGGGCCGAACGGGAGCAGCGGGTCGATCCCCTCCACCCGCCCGGAGCCGAGGTGGTGCTCACCCTCGGGCCCGACGACGACGACCTCCTCGTCGCGACGGCCGACGACGAAACCCACCCCGCGGGTCTCCACCAGACCCGGCACGAGCGCCGGCCAGCGACGGTCCACCTCGCCCAGGTCCAGGCGCCCCTGCGGTGCGTCGGGCATCGAGAGCAGGGCGGTGCAGCCGGCGGTCGCGACGACGACGGAGTCGCGTCCCGAGGCGACGACCTCCTCGTGCCGGTTGCTGACCAGTTCGGCCCGGGTCGACGTCGCGAAGTCGCGGACCAGGACGTCGACGCGGCCCCGCATCTCCTCCCCGGCGGCCGTGGTGACGACGGGGTGGGTGGGGCCCTCGCGGTCCATCAGGTCGTAGACGAGGTCGCGCAGGTGCCGCCCGGAGACCTGCTCGAACGTCGGCCCCTGCGCCTGACCGTGGTCGGAGACGATGACGACGCGGTAGTCGCGGGGCGCGGCCGCGGCCACGTCCGCCAGCGTCTGCAGCACCCGGTCGATCCCGGCGAGGGCGTCCAGCGATTCCGCCCGGGCCACGCCGGCGTGGTGGGCGACCTCGTCGTAGTCGAGGAAGTCGACGAACACCACCGAGCGCCCCGCGGAGAGTTCCTGCGCCACCAGGACGACGTTGAGGTCGCGCAGCAGGGTGTTCGTCACCGCGCGCAGCAGGACGTACCAGCCGCGCCGCGGGATGCGCGGTTCGACGCGACGGACCCGCTGCTGCCAGCCCTGGTAGAGCTCCTTGACGATCTCCCCGACCGTCAGCAGCAGGCTGCGCAGCACCACGAACGGACGGGCGACGTAGCGCAGGTAGGGACGCCCCGATCCCCCCGCCCGCGAGGTGGAGACGACGAGGTGCGCGTGGCCGGCCTCGCCGGAGAACACGTTGCCGATGCTGGCCCCGTCGCGGGCCAGCAGCCCGGTGCGCCCGGCGGCGTGCGCCGCGGCCCGGACCCGTCCCTCGATGATCGCGGCGTCCGCCGGGCGGTTCGAGACCAGCACCCGGCGCAGTTCCGGGTCCCACCAGCGGAAGGCCGGGACGTCCTCGGTGCTGCCGTGGAGGAACCCCGCCTGGCTGGCCGGGGTCGTGGACGGCAGCGCCGCGCGCCAGCCCTCCGCCAGGTGACTGCCCTCGCGCAGCCACCGCGCGATCGTGGTCAGCGTTCCCGAGTGCAACCCGAACTGCAGCAACGGCATCGAGAGACCGTCGACCTGCACGACGAGCAACCCCGGCGGGCACGCCTCCCCCGGCGGACGCGGCCGGTGGCGCAGCAGTTCCCGCACCACCCACCGGCTGTCGTTGGCCCCGATGACCCAGCGGGCGACGACGGCCACCAGCCCGGTCCAGAAGTAGACCAGCCACAGCGCGTTCAGGTCACGCAGGTCGAGACCCGGTACCACCGTCAGCGCCGTGTGCAGCAGCAGCAGCTGCACGGAGACCCCGATGAGGACCGTCGGCAACGGGCCGAGGAAGGCGACCAGCGGACCGAGCAACGGGCGGACGACCAGGTCACCGACCGCGAGGACCGCGGCGGAGGCGAGCAGCCAGAACGGCGAGGACACCTCCACCCCGGCGACCAGGTGCGCGCTGATCCACAGCGCGAACGCCGTGGGCAGCAACGACAGCAGCAGGTCCCGGGTGTCGCGGGCGGTGAAGGCGAACCAGGTGCGCACCGAAGGCGCTCAGAACCCGAGGCGCTGCAACTGCTTGGGGTCGCGCTGCCAGTCCTTCGCGATCTTCACGCGCAGGTCGAGGTGGACGCGGGTCCCGAGCAGGGCCTCGATCGAGCGACGAGCCCTCGTCCCGACGTCCTTCAACCGCGCGCCGCCCTTGCCGATGATGATCCCCTTCTGGGAATCGCGTTCGACGTAGAGCCACACGAAGATCTGCAGCACGCCGTTCTCGCCCTCGGTCATCTCCTCGACGACGACCGCGAGGGAGTGCGGGAGTTCGTCGCGGACCCCCTCCAGCGCGGCCTCGCGGACGAGTTCGGCGACCATGACGGACTCGGGTTCGTCGGTGAGTTCCCCGTCCGGGTACAACCGCGGCCCGACGGGCAGGTGCCCGAGCAGGACGTCGGCGACGGTGTCGACCTGCTCGCCGGTCTTGGCCGACCCGGGAACGACGTCGGCGAAACCCCCGAGCACCTGCTCGCCCAGCGAGACCAGCGCCAGCAGCTGTTCGGCCACCTGCTGCTTGGAGGCCTTGTCCGTCTTGGTGACCAGGCCGATCTTCGTGGAGCGCGGGATCCTGCCCAGGGCCTCGGCGATGAACTTGTCCCCGGGGCCGATCTTCTCGTCGGCGGGGATGCAGATCGCGACGATGTCGACCTCGGCGAGGGTCTCGTGGACCCGGTCGTTCAGCCGCTGCCCGAGCAGGGTGCGGGGCCGGTGCAGACCCGGGGTGTCGACGAGGACGAGCTGGGCGTTCGGGCGGTGCACGATGCCCCGCACGGTGTGGCGGGTCGTCTGCGGTCGCGACGACGTGATCGCGACCTTCTGCCCGACGAGGGCGTTGGTCAGGGTCGACTTGCCCGCGTTGGGTCGCCCGACGAGGCAGGCGAACCCGGACCGGTGGGGGGTGGTCTCTTCAGTCATTCTGGTGCCCTCCGGCGTGGTCGTCGACGAGTTCGGACTCTGCGTCCTCGGGGTGTTCGGGCAGGCGGTGCACGAGCACCGTCCGCACCTGGTTGCGGCGGCCGACGCGCCCGTCGGCCTCCAACCGCAACCCGTGGACCTCGCCCACGGCGCCGGGGACGAGGACCTCCCCGAGGGTCTTGGCGAGGAGCCCGCCGACGGTGTCGACGTCCTCGTCCTCGATCTCCTTCTCGAACAGGTCGCCCAGTTCCTCCACGTGCAACCGGCTGGAGACCCGGAAACCCCCGTCGGGCAACGGTTCGACCTCGGGGGCCTCGCGGTCGTACTCGTCGGCGATGTCGCCGACGATCTCCTCGATCACGTCCTCGATCGTCACGAGACCGGCCGTCCCGCCGTACTCGTCGACGACGATCGCGACGTGCGTGGTGTCGCGCTGCATCTGCTTGAGCAGGTCGTCGACGGGCAGGCTGTCGGGGACGAACACCGTCTGGCGGACGACGCTCTCGACCCGCTCGGCGCGTGCGGCGTCGGGGTCGGCGTGGAAGCGGCGGGCGACGTCCTTGAGGTAGACGACGCCCAGGACGTCGTCGGAGTCGTCGCCCACGACGGGCATCCGGGAGAAGCCCGAGCGCAGGAACAGGGCCTCGACCTCGTAGAGCCCGGTGCCGCGACGGGCCGACACGATGTCGGTGCGCGGCACCATGACCTCGCGGACGAGGGTGTCGCCGAACTCGAAGACGGAGTGGATCATCCGGTGCTCACCGGCCTCGATGACCGAGGTCTCCCCGGCCAGCTCGACGATCTCGCGCAGCTCGGCCTCGGAACCGAACGGCCCGTGCCGCAGTCCGCGCCCGGGCGTGACGGCGTTGCCGACGGCGACCAGCGCCCGGGCCACCGGCCCCAGGACGGTGTTCAGGCGGACCAGCACGGGCGCGGCGCGCAGGGCCACGGACTCGGAGTGGAGCCGCCCGAGGGTTCGCGGGCCGACGCCGACGAGGACGAAGTCCAGCGCCGACATCCCGAGACCGGCCAGCAGCAGGACGAGCCACCAGGAACCGGTCCAGCTCGCCACCGCGACGGTCACGCAGACCGCGGCGAGGGTCTCGCAGACGACGCGCAGCAGCGTGGCGACGGTGAGCACCGAGGCCGCGGACTCCAGGACCCGGCCCAGTTCCGGGGCGCCCCGGCGCCCGTCGGCCTCGAGGTCGCGGGCCCGGCGTCGCGACGTGCCGGCGATCGCCGACTCGGCCGCGGCGACGAGTCCGCCGGCGAAGAGGAGCGCGAGCGCCAGGAGCAGGAGCGGGACGGCCGGCGCACCCACCGCTCAGCCCCCCGACGGCAGCGCGCGGTGGCCGACGGTGGGGGTCGGGTCGCCGGGGCGACCGATGCGGGCCAGGAACCCCAGCACCAGGCGCCGCTGGAGCGTGAACATCTCGCGCTCCTCGTCGGCTTCGGCGTGGTCGTAGCCGAGCAGGTGCAGGATGCCGTGGGTCACGAGCAGCAGGACCTCGTCGGCCGTGGCGTGACCGGAGGCCTTCGCCTGCGCGGCAGCCACTTCCGGGCACACGACGACGTCGCCGAGCAGACCCGGCTCGGAGGTGCGGCCCTCGCGGCCGGGACGGAGCTGGTCCATGGGGAACGACATCACGTCGGTGGGGCCGGGTTCGTCCATCCACTGCACGTGCAGCCGGGACATGGCCTCGGTGTCGATCATCAGGACCGACAGTTCCGCCAGCGGGTGGACCCGCATCTCCTCCAGCACGTAGCGCGCCAGGTGGGAGACCTCGACGGTGTCGACGCCGCGGCCCTCCGCGAACGAGCTCTCGTCGACGACCTCGATGCTCATCGGCTGCGGCCCCCGTGGCCGCGGGCAGGACGGGTGTCGTCGTAGCGCTCGTAGGCGTCGACGATCTCCGAGACCAGGCGGTGGCGGACGACGTCGGTGGAGGTCAGCCGCGAGAAGTGCACGTCGTCGATGTCCTCGAGGATGTCCTGGACGACGCGCAGCCCCGAGTCCGTCCCGCTGGGCAGGTCGACCTGGGTCACGTCGCCGGTGACGACGATCTTCGAGCCGAACCCGAGACGGGTCAGGAACATCTTCATCTGCTCGGCGGAGGTGTTCTGCGCCTCGTCGAGGATGATGAACGCGTCGTTGAGGGTGCGCCCGCGCATGTACGCCAGCGGCGCGACCTCGATCGTCCCCGCCGCCATCAGCCGCGGGATCGAGTCGGGGTCGAGCATGTCGTGCAGCGCGTCGTAGAGCGGACGCAGGTAGGGGTCGATCTTGTCGGTCAGGGTGCCGGGCAGGAACCCGAGCCGCTCCCCCGCCTCGACGGCCGGGCGGGTCAGCACGATCCGGTTGACCTGCTTGGCCTGCAGCGCCTGCACGGCCTTCGCCATCGCGAGGTACGTCTTGCCGGTACCGGCCGGGCCGATGCCGAAGACGATGGTGTTCTCGTCGATGGCGTCGACGTAGCGCTTCTGGTTGACCGTCTTCGGCCGGATCGTGCGGCCCCGGCTGGAGAGGATGTTGAGGGTCAGGACGTCGGCGGGACGGTCGTTGCCGGTGCCGTTGGCCTGGGCCCGCAGCATGGAGACGGAGCGTTCGACGGCGTCCGGGGACAACGGCTGACCCGCGCGCAGGACGGCGGTCATCTGGTCCACGAGGCGCTCGACGAGGGCGACCTCACCGGCGGCGCCGGAGACGGTGATCTCGTTGCCGCGGACCAGGACGTCGGCCTTCGGGAAGGCCCGTTCGAGGACCCGCAACAGCTCGTCGCGGGCGCCGAGCAGGGAGACCATCGCGACCTCGGGCGGCACGACGATGACGTGACGGGTCACGGCCGAGGTCTGGGCCGAGGGTTCGGGGGTGCGGTCGGTGCTGGCCATGATCGCCCTGTGGGGCAGTTCGCCTCCGTGCTGAGGGGTGCGCTGTCGTCCCCGATCCTAACGAGCCCTCGCCCGGAGGGCCTCCGCGTTCCCCGTGTCCGCCTCCGGCGGGGTGGACACGCGTCCTGTCGCCACTACCGTCGGCGGGGTGAGCCTCCCCACCCGACCCGCGCGCATCGCCCTCACGGGGGGAGGTTTCCGCGCCGGTCTGCACCTGGACCTGGTGGCGCGGCTGCCGGAGCACTTCGAGGTGGTGGGGGTCCTCGCCCGCAGCGACGCCGCCGCGGCGAGGGCCACCGCACGGGGGCTCCCCGTCCACCGCGACCTCGACGGGCTGCTGGGCGCCGCCCCGGACCTCGTCGTCGTCTCGGTGGCCGCCGCGGCCGCCCCGGGGCTGGTGGTGGAGCTGCTGGAGCGGGGCGCCGCGGTGCTGATGGAGACCCCGCCGGCCGCCGACCTCGGCGGGTTGCGGTCGTTCTGGGACGCGACCGGGCCGGACGCCCGGGTGCAGGTGGCGGAGCAGTACCTGCTGTCCCCGCACAACGCGGCCCGCCTCGAGCTGGTCCGGCAGGGCTCGCTGGGGATCCCGACCTCGGTCCAGGTGTCCTCCACCCAGCTGCACCACGCCACCTCGATGGTCCGCGGGTTCCTGGGTCTCGGCGCGGAGCCCGCCCGGGTCGTGGCGAGCGCCACGACGGCCCCCCTGGCCGACCCGATCACCCGCGCCGGCTGGACCGGGGACGCCGCACCGCGCCCCCAGGTCACCACGATCGCCACGTTCGACTTCGGCGACGGCCGCAGCGCGCTCTACGACTTCACCGAGACCCAGACCCGCAACCCGCTGCGCCACCGGCGGCTCGTGGTGCGGGGCAGCCTCGGGGAGCTGGTCGACGACCGCCTCGTCCGCCTCGCGGACGCGACCACGGTGCTGACGTCCTCGATCGAACGCCGCCAGACCGGGCACCACCAGGACGTCCAGGGCTTCGACCTCGACGTCCTCTCCGCGGACGGAGAGGTCCTGTTCCGCAACCCCTACGTCGGGGCGCGCCTCTCCGACGAGGAGATCGCGGTCGCCACGCTGCTGGAGCGCGCGGGCACCTGGGCCCGCGGCGAGGGGCCCGGACCCTACCCGCTGGCCGAGGCCGCCCAGGACCAGCTGCTGTCGCTGGCCATCGCCGAGGCGCTGGCCACGGGTGGGCCCGTGCGGACGGCGGGCGAGGCGTGGGCCGGCGCGCTCGGTCGCTGATGCCCGACGGTGATCAGGCGGGCGAGCGGCGGGTGCTCCCCCGGACCATGTCGTCGGCGATCCGGGCGGCTCCGGCGAGGACCGTCAGGACCGGGTTCACCCCGCCGTTGGTGACGTGCAGGGACGCGTCGACGACGCGGAGGTTCCGGTAGCCCCAGACCCGTCCGCACGGGTCGGTCACCGAACGCGCGGGGTCCGTTCCCGTCCGGGCGGTCCCCGCCTGGTGCTGACCGCCGCTCGGCCCGGGACCCGGCGGCGGGCGGCGCGCCACCCGCGACGCGCCGGAGGCCGACAGCCAGTCCGCGGCCCGGGCCGAGAGGAACTCCTGGGCCCGCCGGTCCTCGTCGTGGATCCCGCCCGAGAAGCGCGCGACCGCCACCCCGGAACCGTCCCGCACGCGAGGGTCGAGGCGCACCCGCGACGACGCGAGCGTGACCTCCTGCGCCGGTCCCACGACCTGCACCAGGTGCCGGGCCAGTTCCCGCAGGCCGGTACGACCGGCCGGTCCCCACGCCGGGAGGAAACCCGCCGCCACCAGCGCCCGGCGGGTGCCCGCGGGCGTGGGGACGAACTCGTTCGCGAGCATCCCGCCGCCCACGAGACCGGGGTTGCCGTGCCGGAGGTCGCCGGTCGCGATGGCCGGTCCGGGCCCGAGGAGGTCCACGACCTCCTCGGCGAACACCGCGGTGGCCCCGCCGTAGACGTGGCCCTGCAGGTGGCGCCCGACCTGGTCGGTGGCGTTGCCCATCCCCGCCGGGTCGCCGTCGTGCGCACTCGTCAACAGCACCCGCGCCGTCTCCACGGCCCCGGCGGCCAGCACGACCTCCTCCGCGAGGACGGTGCGCCGCCAGGCGACGCCGTCGAGGGTCCCGACGAGGGAGACCCCCGCGACGCGACCGGCGGTCCCGGGCAGGACGCGGTCCACCCGCGCGCCGAGCACGACGTCGCAGTTCCCGCTCGCCACCGCCCACGGCACGGCCGTGTTGTGCGTCCCCGTCTTGGCGTCGACGGGGCAGGCGAAACCCACGCACTGCGCGCACCGGGCACAGGCCGCCCGGCCGCCGAACTCCTGGGTGTTCACCAGCAGCGGGACGGCCGTCGTGCTCAGGCCGAGGGTCGCGGCCCCCGCCGCGAGCAGCCGTTCCTGGACCCCGCCCGGCAGCGGCGGCATGGGGTACGGCCGACGTCGGGGCCCCGCCGCGGTGTCCCCCTCGGCCCGCCCGCTGACGCCGAGGGTCCACTCGATCTCGTCGTAGTAGGGCTCGAGGTCGGCGTAGCCGATGGGCCAGTCCGCCAGTGCGCTGCCGTCGGGAACCCCGTACCGGGTGGCCATCCGGAAGTCGTCGGGGGCGAACCGCCAGGCCTGCGCCCCGTAGACCCGGGTGCCGCCGCCCACGAGCATCGCGTTGGCGTTCCACCCGCCGTCCCCCGGCCGCAGCACCCGACCGGCCAGCGTGCGCGGGTCCTCAGCACCGCGCGGTCCGGTCAACGGGTCCAGACCGGTCGCCGCCCGCGGGTTGCGCAGGTGGTCCCGCGAGAGTTCCACGGTGCCCGGCCAGTCGCCTCGTTCGACGAGCAGCACCCGACGCCCAGACTCCGCGAGCTTCCACGCCGCGACCCCACCGCCGGCGCCCGAACCGACGACCACCACGTCGTAGCGGTCCCCGACCTCGCCCGGGGTGCGGAAACCCGCGGCGACGTCGTCGACCCCGGCGGTCGGCGTGGTCCGGCCGGGGTGCCACCGCAGGTCCGGCCAGGTCGAGGGGTTCGCGAGGTGGACGTCGGCGACGAGGTCGACGAACCAGCGGAACTCCGCGTCCTCGACCTCGGGGAACCCCGCACCGACCCGGGCGAGCACGTCCCCGACCCGGCCCGCCCAGTCCGGGCGGTCGACGGTCAGGACGGTCGAGAGGTCGTCGGCGACCCGCGCCGCCACCTCCTCCTCGACCGCGAGGACGTCGCGCAGGACGGCCCGCAGGACCGCCCCGTCCGCGGGGGACCCGGGTCCGGCCACGTCGCTGCCCACCACACCGGGAACCCTAGGGTGCGACGATGCCCCGGTGAACCCCGTCCGCCCCCGCACCGCGGTCCTGGACTCCGGGGAGGTCGCGTGGGACGCCGCGGTCGTCCCGGCCGACGACGCGGGACTGCGGGGTGAGGGGTGCTTCGAGACGATCCTGGTCCACGGTGGCCGGCCCGCGCACGTGGTGCGGCTCGAGGAGCACCTGGACCGCTTCGAACGGTCGGCCGCCGCCCTCGACACCCCCTTCGACCGGGCCGGGTGGGCCGCCCTGAGCGCGACCCTCGTGGAGGAGGTACCGGACGGCGCCGAGGCGGTGCTGCGTCTCTCCCTGTCCCGCAGCGGGTCGGGGTTGGCGACGGTCCGGCCCCTGCCCGCGTCCGTGCTGGCGGGACGCGACGGGGTGCACGTCGTCACCCTGGCCCGGGCGACGGTGACGGTGGCCGACGCGCCGTGGTTGCTCGGCGCGGCGAAGACCTCCTCCTACGCGGTGAACGGGGCCGCGCTGCGCGAGGCGGCCCGCCGCGGCGCCGACGACGCGCTGTTCGTGGACGCGCAGGGATTCCTGCTGGAGGGGCCGACGGCGAACCTCCTCTGGCACCTGGACGGGGCGTGGCACACCCCGGTGCCGGCCGGGCGCGGGGTTCTCCCGGGAACCACCCTGGCCGCGGTCGGACCCGCCCGCGAGGTGCTGCGCCGCCCGGAGGAACTCCTCCGCGCCGACGGGGTGTGGCTGCTCTCGAGCCTGCGGGGCGCGGCGGCGGTCCTCAGCGTCGACGGGACCCCGTTGCCGGGCGACGCCGACCTCACCCGGCGCCTGCAGCAGGTCGCGCTGGAACGCCCACCCCTTCACTGAGAGTTCTCCCGCCCTGCACAGCGATGTCACCTGGACCCGACAGCCTTCGCCGGGTGTCGATCCCTTCCTCCCCCTTCTCACGCCGTTCGCTCCTCGCCGCCGGTGGTACCGGCCTGCTCGTCCCCGGGCTGATGCGTTCCGGGATGCCGAGCATCACCCACGGCGTCCAGTCCGGTGACGTCACCTCGAACACCGCGACGATCTGGACCCGCGCCGACCGCACCGCCCGGATGTTCGTCCAGGTCTCCCCCACGGGTTCCTTCGGTGCGGACTGCCGCACCTACCGCGGACCGCTGCTCACCGCGACGAGCGACTTCACCGGGCGCCTCGACGTCACCGGGCTGCCGTCCGCCGCCGACGTCCCCTACCGGGTGGTCCTCGGCGAACCCGACGCCCACCGCCCGGACGGGGACTCGCTCGAGGGTTTCCTGCGCACCGCCCCCACGACGGGCGACCACCGGCGCATCCGCTTCCTCTGGAGCGGTGACCAGGCCGGTCAGGGCTGGGGCCGCAACCCCGACCTCGGGGGTTTCCCCATCTACCGGTCGATGGCCGAACGCGACGCCGACTTCTTCCTGCACTCCGGGGACACCATCTACGCCGACGGCGTCATCTCCGGCGACGTGACCCTCCCGGACGGCCGGGTCTACCGCAACGTCGTCACCGAGGCGAAGTCGCACGTGGCGCAGACCCTCGACGACTTCCGCGGGGCGTTCCGGTACAACCTGGAGGACCAGGCGTACCGGGACTTCTTCGCCAAGGTCCCGCAGGTGAACCAGTGGGACGACCACGAGGTGCACAACAACTGGTTCCCGCACGAGATCCTCGACGACCCCGCATACACCGAGAAGCGCGTGGACGTGCTGTGGGCGCGCGGCGAGCAGGCCTGGCGCGAGTACGTCCCGATCTCGCAGCGCCGGGACGGGAAGGTCTACTCCCAGTTCTCCTTCGGCCCGCTGCTGGACGTGTTCGTCCTCGACATGCGGACCTACCGCGATGCGAACCCGTGGGGTTGGGCCGGGGGCGGGGTCCGTCCCGATGGCGGGATCCTGGGGACGGAGCAGGCGCAGTGGCTGGTGGAGGCGATGGCCGCCTCGACCGCGCGGTGGAAGGTCGTCCAGGCCGACATGCCGATCGGGCTCGTCGTCCCCGACGCCGCGTCGAACGGGATCGAGGCGATTGCGCAGGGCGACCCGGGGGTCCCGCGCGGGCGGGAACAGCAGATCGCCTGGATCCTGCGCGAGCTGAAGAACCGCGGGGTCCGCAACCACGTCTGGCTCACCGCGGACGTGCACTACACCGCCGCCCACCACTACGACCCCTCGCGCGCGGCGTTCACGGAGTTCGACGACTTCTGGGAGTTCGTGTCCGGGCCGCTGCACGCGGGTTCCTTCGGCCCCAGCGAGCTGGACGCGACGTTCGGGCCGGAGGTCGTGTTCCAGTCGGTGCCGCCGCACGCGAACACCTCACCGATGGAGGGTTCGCAGTTCTTCGGTGAGGTCGAGATCGACCCGGACACCGAGGGGCTCACGGTGACCCTGCGGGACATCGCGGGGGCGGCGCTCTGGAGCCGGACGTTGCCGCCCCGGGGTTGAGCGAGTGGAGCGTTCCGCGGCTCGCGCAGGCCTCAGACCCGCGGAACGCTCCAGTCCGTGTCGGTGGTGAGCGCGCTCAGCGGGGCCCGCAGCTTCAGCAGCACCTCGGCGACCTCGGCGTCCGGGTCGGAGTCGAGCACGATCGCGCCACCCGCCCCGACCCGCCACTCCCCGCCGACGAGGACGGCGGTGCGGATGACCACGGCGAGGTCGGCCGCCCCGGTGGTGGAGAACCAGCCGATCGTCCCGGAGTAGATCCCGCGGGCCCGTTGTTCCAGGGCGTCGATGATCTCCGTCGTCCGGAGCTTCGGGGCACCCGTCATCGAGCCGGGCGGGAAGCAGCTGCGCAGGCACTCCACCGCCGACACCTCCGGGCGCAACCGCCCCCGCACGGTGGTGACGAGCTGGTGCACGGTGGGCAGCGTCTCGACGCTCATGAGGTCGGGCACCGTGACGCTGCCCGGGGTGCAGACCCGGCCGAGGTCGTTGCGGAGCAGGTCGACGACCATGAGGTTCTCCGCCCGGGTCTTCGGGTCGGCCTGCAGCGCCGCGGGATCGGTGTCGAGGGCCGCGGTGCCCTTGATGGGCCGGGTCTCGACCGCTCCGGAACTGCCGATGCGCAGGAACCGTTCCGGCGAACTCCCCGCCACCACGACGTCACCGCGGCGCAGGTACGCGGCGTAGGGCGCCGGGTTGGCGCGCCGCAACCGGCGGTAGGCCTCGAACGGGCGACCCTGCGCGGGGACGCGGGCCTGCGTGGTCAGGCAGATCTCGTAGCTCTCCCCCGCCCGCAACTGCCGCTGAGCGGCGAGCACGTTCTGCCGGTACTCCGCGGGCGCGGTGTCCAGGGTCACCGGGAGGTTCTGCGCCGCAACCGGTTCCGGTAGCAGTGGGAGGTCGGCGAGCGTCGCGGCGGTCTCCTCGATCCACCGTGGTTGCGCACCGTCCAGCGACAACGCGACCACCCAGGTCGCGTCCTCGTCGTGGTCGACGGCGACGAAGCGGTCGCAGAAGGTCCAGGAGCAGGCCGGGGTCGCGTCCCGTCGCGCGGTCGGGAACCCGCACTCGTCACGCGCCTCGTACCCCGCCCACCCGACGAAACCCCCGGCGAACTCGAACGGCACCGCCTCCGCGCCGGCCACGGTGCGTTCGCGCAGCGTCGCCGCCAGGGCGTCGAGGGAGTCCACGACGGTCCCGTCCCCGGTCCCCAGGAAGGAGAACCGCCCGGACCCCGCGCCGCGCGCCGCGGAGTCCAGCCAGAACGCGGCGTCGGACCCGGCGAAGAGGTGGGCGAAGGCCCGTTCCGCGTCGACGGCGGGCCCGGTCCGCCGGGCGTGCAGCCGGTAGCGCGGACACGGCGTCCAGCGTTCGCACCACCGCACGAAGTTCTCGACGATCCGCGCCCCCGTGGTGCTCGCGACCGACTCGGGGTGGAACTGCACCCCGACCAGCGGGCGGGTCCGGTGCCGCAACGCCATGAGGACCCCGTCGGACCCCCAGGCCAGGGCCTCCAGGGTCTCCGGCAGCGGTTCCGCGACCCGGAAGGAGTGGTACCGGGTCGCGGCGAAGCCGTCGGGCAGCCCGGCGAGCACCCCCGTCCCGTCGTGCCGGACCCGGTCGACGAAACCGTGCCGCGGCTGCGGAGCGAGGTCGACCACGGCCCCCTCGGCGAGGGCGATCCCCTGCATCCCCAGGCACACCCCCAGGACGGGGACCTGCGCGCGGGCGAGCACGTCGGCCGCGAGCCCGAAGTCCCGCGCGTTGCCCGGGTGCCCCGGACCGGGCGAGACGACGATCCCCGCGAACCCCTCGAGGTCCAGCTCGCCGGGCGCGACGTCGTCGTCGCTCACCACGACCGGGTCGGTCCCGGTGGCGACCGCCAGCAGCTGGACCAGGTTGTGGGTGTAGGAGTCGTGGTTGTCCACGACGAGCCAGCGCACCGGCGAAGGGTGTCACACCACCCCCGCCCGCGGGGACCCGCGGCGACGCGCCCGGGAACCCGGTCGTCCGGTCCGGGGCGACCGTGCGGCCGACCCCGGCGCACCAGGAACTGCGCGGTCCCCGCGAGCGGGAGCCGGTCAGGTCCGTCGCGCCGCTGGGCGTCTCGTCCGCTCGCGCACTCGTCCCGGCGATGCCCTCAGGTGACCGGTCGCAGGTGCGCGGCGAGGAAGCCGACCGCACTGCGTGTCAGCGTCCGCCGCGACTCCGCGCGGCGGTAGTCGTGCCCCTCGCCGGCGAGCTCGAGGTAGTCCACCTGCCGGTCCAGTCCGCGCAGGGCGGCCACGATCTGGCGCGCCTCGCCGATCGGGACGTTGGTGTCCAGTTCCCCGTGCACGACGAGCAGGGGCACGTCGATGGCGTCGGCGCGACGCAGCGGGGAGAGCTCCTCCAGCAGGACCCGGTCGTGTTCGGGGTGGCCGTACTTGCTGACCGCCGCCGCCCCGATCCAGGGTTCGGTGTCGCGGTAGAACGTCGTCAGGTCGCTCATCCCGCAGATGTCGATGCCGGCGGCGAACACCCCCGGCGAGAAGGCCAACGAGGCGAGGGTGAGGTACCCGCCGTAGGAACGACCCGTGACGGCGATCCGGTCCGCGTCGGCGAACCCCCTGGCCACCAGGTGCTCGGCCGTCGCGAGGACGTCGGCGAAGGCGTCGTGGCGCTTCTCGACGTCGTCGGCGTGCACGAACTCCCGACCGAAACCCGAGGAACCCCGCACGTTGGGGGCGAACACCGTGATGCCGGCGGCGACGAGGGTCTGGACCATCGCGTTGAAGGTGGGACGTTCCTGCGCCTCCGGACCACCGTGCAGGCTCAGGGCCGCCGCCCCGGACGGGTTCGGGGCCTCGTACAGCCAGCCGGTCAGCGTCAGCCCGTCGTGCGCCGTGTAGGTCTCCAACGTGGGCACGACGAGGTCGCGGACGGGGAGTTCCGGTGAGTGCGTGATCCTCGTCCACTCCCCCGTCGCGGTGTCCAGGTGCCAGAGTTCGCGCGGGCGCGAGGGCCCTTCGACGCCGAGGACGACGCTGCGCCCGTCCCGGGAGAGGACCGGGTCGGTCGCGACCAGACCCGGCAGGCCGTGCAGCCGGGTCCGTTCCCGCGTCGTGGTGTCGAAGAGTTCCAGCTCGCTGGCCCCGGCGACGTTCCACACCAGCAGCAGCAGCGTCCCCGCGTCGTCGCCGTCGACGAACTCGAGTTCCGCGTCGTCGCGGGCGGCGAGCGTCTGCGCCTCCCCGCGGTAGCCGTTGGGCCCGAAGGGCATCCCGATCAGCTGGCGCCGCGGCAACCCCACGTCGGAGGCGAGGTAGACGTAGACCGGACCGGTGTCACCGGCGGGGGCCGGACGCAGCAGGGCCACGTCGGTGGAGCCGGTGGCCCCGTGCGGCAGCAACGGCTGGTGATCGTCGATGAGCCGGTCGACGACCACGCAGAACTGCTGGCCGCGTTCACCGTCGACGACGACGAGGAAGCGTTCCTCCTGCGAGACGTCGAGGACGTGGACGAGGTCACCCTCGGCCAGCGGGTCCAGCCGGCCGGTCGCCGGGTCGCCGAGGTAGCAGCGCGAGGGTCTGCCCCCGACGGGCGGGAACGTCACCACCACCCGGTGGCCGCTGCGGGTCCAGGGGCCGAGCTCGGCGTGCTCGTGGGCGTCCCCCGCGATCCGGCGGGCGTCGCTGCCGTCGGGGCGCACCACCCACACCTCGGTCCGCACGCCCCCACCGACGGCCACCGAGCACGCGAGCCAGCGACTGTCGGCGGCCCACGACACCGACACGACGGGGTCGGGTGAGAGGCGGACGTGACGCGCCGCGGGCATCTCCCCGTCCAGGACGACGTCCTGGATCCACAGCTGCGGGATCCCGGAACGGTCGGAGACGAACGCCACCTGGCGGGCGTCGGGGGTCATCGTGGGTCGCCAGCTGCCCCAGGCGGCGACGAGTTCGTCGCCCAACGCGAGGGCGTCCTCCAGCGGGGAGGCGGACGGCGGATCCTGCTCGAGGGTTCGGTGCTCCACACCCCCATGCTGCACCCACGGCCCCCGGCGCGGGGGAACGGGAGGCGCACCGGGACCCCGAGCCGACCCGCTCACCCCACGTCGTGGTGCTGCAACCACATCTCCAGCAACGCCAGCTGCCACAGCACGTTGGACCCCAGCGGGGTGCGGTCGACGTTGGGGTCGGCGAGCAACCGGTCGACGACCTCGGGCCGGAACAACCCGCGCCGCTTCGCCGCGGGGTCGGTGAGGGCGTCGCGGACCCGCTGGAGGTAGGGGCCCTCGAGCTGACGGATCGCCGGGACCGGGAAGTACCCCTTCGTGCGGTCGATGACGGCGTCGGGGACCAACCCGCGCGCGGCCCGCTTGAGGACCCCCTTCCCACCGTCGGCGAGTTTCAGTTCCGGGGGGATCCGGCCGGCGAACTCGACGAGTTCGTGGTCCAGGAACGGGACGCGCGCCTCGAGGCCGTGCGCCATCGTCATGTTGTCGACGCGCTTCACCGGGTCGTCGACGAGCATGACGGTCGTGTCGTTGCGCAGCGCCGCGTCGAGCGAGGTCTCCGCGCCCGGACGGCCGAACGCCTCGGTGATGAAGTTCCCCGGGGTGTCCGAGCCCGGCAGCCACTCCGGGGCCAGCACGTCGGCGAGGCCGGCGTAGCGACGGTCGAAGAACACCTGGGCGTAGGCCTCGACGGCGTCGGCCCGGGGAACCCCCGCCAGGGGTGGGTACCAGCTGTACCCGCCGAGCACCTCGTCCGCGCCCTGGCCGGACTGGACGACCTTGACCGACTTCGAGACCTCCTGCGACAGCAGCAGGAAGGCCACGCAGTCGTGGCTGACCATGGGTTCGCTCATGGCGTCCACGGCCGCGTCGATCCCCGGCAGCAGCCGGGAGGAGTCGACGTGGATGCGGTGGTGGTCGGTCCCGAACTCCTTCGCGACCAGCGAGGAGTACTCGTACTCGTCGCCCGACTCCCCGCCGGCGGAGTCGAACCCGATGCTGAACGTCGCCAGGTCGCGCTGACCCGCCGCGTCGAGCAGGGCCACGACGAGGCTGGAGTCGAGACCACCCGAGAGGAGTACCCCGACGGGGACGTCGGCGACCATCCGGCGTTCCACCGCGACGCGCAGCTTCTCCAGCAGGCCCTGTTCCCAGTCCCGTGCGCTCCAGCCGGCGAACTCCTGCGAGCGGGTGAACTCCGGCTCCCAGTAGGTCGTGTCGGTGGACCTGCCGTCGCGCTCGACCACGCGGACGGTCGCGGGCGGGAGCTTGCGCACCCCCGCCAGGATCGTGCGGGGGGCGGGGACGACGGAGTGGAAGGTCAGGTACTGGGCGAGCGCCTCGCGGTCGATGCTGGTGTCGACACCGCCACCGGCGAGCAGGGCCTGGACGGTGGAGGCGAACCGGACCCGGTCGGCCCGGGTGTCGACGTAGAGGGGTTTGATCCCGAGCCGGTCGCGGGCCAGCACCAACCGGCCGCTCTCGTGTTCCACCAGGGCGATCGCGAACATCCCGAGCAGGTGCTCGACGAAACGGGTTCCCCACTGCGCGTAGGCCTTCTCGACGACCTCGGTGTCGGAGGTGGAGAAGAACCGGTGCCCGGCGGCCTGCAGCTCGGCCCGCAGTTCCCGGTAGTTGTAGATGCAGCCGTTGAAGACCACGGTGATGGCCGTGGCGTTGTCGACCATCGGCTGCGCACCCGCGGGTGAGAGGTCGATGATGGAGAGCCGTCGGTGGCCCAGCGCGACGGGACCGCGGGCCCAGATCCCGTCCCCGTCCGGTCCCCGGTGCACCAGGCAACCGGTCATCCGGGCCAGCGCCGCGACGTCGGCGCTCGCCCCGTCGAACCTGACCTCACCGGCGAGTCCGCACACGGGTCTCCCCCTCCTGGTCGTCGTCGCCGCGCAGGATCCAGGTGTCCTTGGCGCCGCCGCCGCGCGAGGAGTTCACGACGAGGCTGCCCTCGGGCGCGACCCGGGTGAGCGCCACGTCCGCGAGGTGGCACTCCTCCTCGCCCGTCCCCGTGACGTAGACGAACGCCCGCAGGTCCACGCGTCGCGGTTGCAGCGTCGCGCTCTCCGCGTTCCAGCTCGGCACCGAGGACAACTGCACGACCTCCTGCGCGACCCAGTTCGGCGGTTCCGCAGCGATCTCCTGGCGTCGGGCCGCGACCTCCGCCGCGCTCGCGTAGGGCCCGATCAGCACGCCCTCCCCGCCGTAGCCGTCGACGGGTTTCGTCACGAGTTCCCCCACGCGTTCCAGCACGGCCCGACGTTCGACCTCGTCGCTGAGGCGGTAGGTGGGCACCGACTCCAGCAGCGGGCGTTCCTCGAGGTAGTAGTTGATGAACTCCGGCACCGAGCGGTACATCGCCTTGTCGTCGGCGATGCCGTTGCCCGGCGCGTTGGCCAGCACGACCCCGCCCGCGACGGCGACGTCGAAGACCTCCTGGCCGATCCGGCGCCCGGCGTGGTCGCAGAGGTCCAGCAGTTCCCCGTCGAGGCGGAGGTAGACGGCCCCGACGAGGTCCCCCGTCCCCCGGTGCACGACGCGGCCGCGCTGCACGTCGAGGTCGTCGGCGCCGACCAGCAGCAACCCGGCCCCGTCGGCGAGCTTGCGGTGCTCGAACCAGGCGGCGCTGGCCGGGCCGCTCGAGAGCAGCACCGGGCGCATCCCGGGACGCGAGCGCGACAGCAACGTCGAGCGCAGGCGTTCGAAGGCGGTGGCCGGGTCCAGCATCGCCGGTGGCCGCGGCATGTCGGGCACGACCGCGTCCACCAGCGCCCGGGCCGCGATCCCGTAGGCGACGCCGCTGGGGTTGCGGACGTTGTCCTCCAGGACCCGCCAGCCGCCGTACTCGTTGCGGATGAGGTCGAAACCCATGACGGGCGCGCGCACCACGTCGTCGGGCAACCGCGTCGCCTGCGACTCCCACCCCGGGGCACCGACGACGGCGTCGCGGGTCAGCACCCCGTCGTGCAGGATCCGCTGGGCGCCGTAGACGTCGCGCAGGAAGCACTCGATCGCCCGGGCCCGCTGCACGAGACCGCGCCGCACCTGCTGCCACTCGTGGGGCAGGATCACGCGCGGCACGAGGTCGACGTGGAAGGGCTTCTCCACGAGGCCCTCCGGACCGCTCACCACGTAGGCGAGGTGGCGCTCACGCGCCCAGGCGTCCCGTTCGGCCTCGGCCGCGGCGACACCGGCCGGGCCCAGGGTGCGGACGTGCTCGATGACCTCGCGGTAGGCGGGGCGCGGCTGGGCGCTGACGCCCACGGCCTCGTCCCCGGCGCGGGTGCGGTAGCGCCGCAGGGCGGCCGTCGCCGGGGCCTCCCCCGCGGCCGATCCGTGCGTCTCCTCCACGACGAGACGCACGACGTCGTCCAGTTCGCCCCGTTCGACGAACGCCGCGCGCTGGCGGTCGGCGGAGTTCCCGCGGGCGAGCGTCGCCTCGGTGAGCTCCGCCACCTCGTCCCAGTCGCCCAGTTCCTCCAGCTGCGGACGCAGCCGCCCCAGCAGCGTGCGGACGGCTTCCGGGGCCGGCAGCGGACGCGGGTGGTCGTTGCCGTCGAGGAGGTCGCCGGAGAGACCACCGCGGGCGGCCTGCCAGATCCCGGCCCGGTAGAGCGGCGACGGGGCCTGCGGCCGCGGGCGCCCGGCCTCGATGTCCAACTCGGCGGCGCGCACGCTGGCGCGGAACAACCCGGCGATGAGCACGGCGTCGTCGACGAGCGGGCAGGCGTCGCAGACGCGGAGTTCCAGGGTGGGCGCGTGCGAGCTGGGCCGGACGTCGAAGTAGGCCATCTTGCGGTCGGCGATGACTCCCGAGGCGATGAGGTCGTCGAGGAGTTCGTCGTACTCCGCGGCCGACTCCAGGGCACCGGTGGTCCCGGCGCTGGGCCAGCGTTGCCAGATCGTGGTGCGGATGCTCGCGTAGCCGGTGTTCTGGCCGTTCCAGAACGGCGAGCTGGCCGAGAGGGCCAGCAGGACGGGGAGGGTCGGGGCGATCCGCTGCATGATCTCGACGGCCAGGTCCCGGTCGGCGATCCCGACGTGGATCTGGGTGCCGCAGATGAGCTGCTCGTCCACCAGGAGTCGGTACTGCTCCTGCATGCGCCCGTAGCGTCCGGTCGCGGTGAGCTCGAAGTCGGTGAACGTCGAACGAGGTGCCGTGCCGACGGCGGCGACCCCGAGCCCGTCGCGACTGGCGGCCTCGACCAGCCCCTTGCGCAACCGCAGGAGTTCCTCGCGCAGTTCCGTCAGGGTCGACACCACGTCGGTGTTGGTCTCCACCGTGGTGCGTTGCAGTTCGGCGGAGTAGGAGGCGCTGTCCAGCCGGGACAGCACCTGGGGAGCGCGCGCCGACAGTTGCCAGCTCTCCAGGTCGATCAGGTGGAGTTCCTCTTCCGCCCCGAGAGTCATCTCCGCGCCCATTCCCACAAGCTAGACCCCATCGCGGTTCGTGCCGCCGGAGACGGGCCGCGAAACAAGACCTTTACGTGGAGACCGTCATTTGTGACACTCAGTAGTCAGTCGATCGCTGAGGGCAGTCATGCCACGATGTCACCGTGGACTTCCCCACCCTGCTCGACGAGCTCTACGCGGTGCCGCCCGGCGAGTTCACCGCGACCCGGGACCGCTGGGCCCGTGAGGCCCGCGACGACGGGGACCGCGAACTGGCCGGTCGGATCGCCGGCCTGAAGAAGCCCCCCGTCTCCGCGTGGGCCGTGAACCTGCTCGTCCGCGAACGCCGCGACGAGGTCGAGCAGCTGCTGGAGCTCGGGGCCGCGATGCGGGAGGCGACGGCCTCGCTCGCGGGGCCGGAACTGCGTGAGCTCGGGGTGCAGCAGCACCAGGTCCTGGACGCGATGCGCGTCCAGGCCGGGCGACTCACCCTCGCCGCCGGCGTGCGTCTCAGCCTCGACGTGGGCGAGAAGGTCGTCGCCACCCTCCGCGCCGGCATGAGCGACCCCGCGGCCGCGGACGCCGTCCGCTCCGGGACGCTGGTCCGCCCGCTGGAGGCGACGGGTTTCGGCGAGGTCGACCTCGACGGGGCGAGCGCCGCGGACTCCCCCGTCCGCCCGGCCCCCGCGGCGAAGAAGACCCACGCCCGCCGCTCGGTGCCGAAGGACGAGCTGAAGGCGCGGCGGGAGGAGAGGGCGGCCCGGGAGGCGGAACGCGAGCGGGCCGAGGCCGAACGTCGCGAACGCGAGCGGCGCGAGCTCGAGGAGGCCGTCGGCGCGGCCCGCGAGGAGCTGGCAGAGGCCCGCGACGACGCCGGCACGGCCGCTGCCGAACTCGGCTCGGCCCGGCGTCGCAGCGAGGACCTCGCCCGTCGGCAAGAGGACCTGCAGGCCAAGCTCGCCGCGGTCACCGAGCAGCTCGACGCCGCCGCCGACACCCTGCGCTCGGCCGAACGCGGTGCCCACGGCGCCGACGACCGCGTCATCCGCGCCCAGCGCGAACTCACCCACCTCGAGGCCCGCCTCCCCGCCGATCCCTGATCCTGCGGGGACTCCCGGCCAGATCACGGGTAGGGATGGGTCAGGACTGGTCGGTGGGACAGACCCAGGCGGTGCGGCCCGCCAGGGTCCAGCTCCGGACGGGCGTCCCGCACCGGCGACAGGTCTCGCGCTCGCCGGTCGGGTCGGGCAGGTCGAGCGCCCGGGCGCTGGAGGCCGACCCGACCGCTCTACGCACCGCGGCCGGACCCTAGTACCGCTGAGCGGATCCGGTGAACCCTCGGGTTTCCGGGAACAGCAGGTCCAGGAACCTCTGCGCCGTCGGGCGCGGGGCGTGGTTGGCGAGCCCCGGACGTTCGTTGGCCTCGATGACGACGTGGTCGGGCCCGGAGACGTCGGGAACGAGGAGGTCGATACCCGTCACCGGGATCCCGATCGCCCGGCTCGCCGACATCGCGGCCTCGACCAGGTCGGGGTGCAGGTCGTCGGTGACGTCGTCGATGGTCCCCCCGGTGTGCAGGTTCGCGGTGCGCCGCACCTCCAACCGCTCACCTCGGGGCAGGACGTCGTCCATCGCGTACCCGGCGTCGGCCACGACGTTCTCGGTGGTCTCGTCCAGGGGGATGCTCGACTCGCCGTGGGTGGCGGCCTCACGACGGCGACCCTGCCTCGCCACGAGCGTGCGGATGTCGTCGGTCCCGTTGCCCCTGACGGCAGCGGGCCGACGGATCGCCGCGGCGACGACCGCGTGGTCGATGACGACGATGCGCAAGTCCTGCCCGCGGACGAGTTCCTCCACGAGGACGTCCGGGCAGTGCGACGCGGCCTCGGCGACGGCACGGCGCAGTTCCTCGCCACCCGCGACACCGACGGTGATGCCCTTGCCCTGCTCACCCCGGGCGGGTTTCACCACGACCGGGCCGGTGGCGACGACGAGTTCCTCGCAGGCGGCCAGCCCCTCATCGTCCTGCAACGGGTCCGCGCCGAGTTCGACGGCCCGGGGGACCCGGACCCCACGGGCGGCGAGGAGTCGACGGGTGACCCGCTTGTCGTCGCAGCGCGACATCGCGACGGCGCTGGTGAGTTCGGAGAGGGATTCCCGGGTCAGCAGCGACCGGCCCGCGCAGGTCAGCCGCATCTCCCCGCTCGGGCCGTCGGTCACCTCGACCCGCACCCCGCGACGCAACGCCTCGTCGGCGATGATCCGCGCGTAGGGGTTCAGGCCCGACAATCCCTCGGGCTGCGGCGAGAACAGCGGCCGGTTGATCGGGTTCTTGCGCTTCACCACCACCGGCGGGGCGGGCCGGAAACCCAGTCTGCGGTAGAGGGCGATGGCCCCCTCGTTGTCGTGGATGACCGAGAGGTCCAGCACCGCCCGGCCCCGCGCCACGTAACGCTCGGCCAGCACCCGGACCAGCGCCTCCCCCACCCCGCGCGGCGCGGCCTGCGGATCGGCGGCCAGGCACCAGAGGCTGGTACCCCCGTCGGGATCACCGAACGCCAGGACGTGGTCGACCCCGGTGACGGTCCCGACGATCTCGTGGGTCCGGGTGTCCTCGGCCACGAGGTAGGTGAACGTGCGGGTCCGGTGATTGGCCCACATGACGTCCGCGTCGGAGGTCACCATCCCGCAGGTCGCGTAGATCCGGTTGACCTCTTCGAGTTCCGCGCGGTCGCGGACCATCCGGACGAACACGTCCGGGTTCCGGTCCCGCGGGGCGCGGTAGCGGTTCAGCGGTAGCCGGAACGTGATCGAGGGGTCCAGGAACAGTTCGTGGGGCGCGAGACCGACCAGCACCTGGGGGTCCCGCACGTACATCGCGATGTCGCGTTCACCGTTCTCCTCGGCGCGCAGGGCGTCGACCACGTCGCGCTGGTCGACGAACGTCTGCCCGAACACCAACCGACCCCAGCCCATGTCCAGGACGACGTCGGCGGCCATCTCGGCGGTGAACCACCTGGGCGGCCGTTGCCAGTTCCGGCTGGAGATGGCCGGCACGTCCAGCGAGCGGTGCCGCAACCCGGCCACCGCGGAACGTCGTCTCGTCGTGGTCATCACTCGTCCCCCGATCAGGCGATACCGTGCTGCTGCAACCACATCTCGAGCAGACCGAGCTGCCAGAGCTTGTTCCCCCGCAGCGGGGTGAGTTCGGAGTTCGGGTCGCCGAGCAGCCCGTCGACGTAGCCGGAGCGGAACAGCGCCCGGTCCCGGGCGGCCCGGCTGGTGAGCGCGTCCTTCACCAGCCCGAGCACCTCGCGCTCGAGGTGGGTGATCGCCGGGACGGGGAAGTACCCCTTCGGCCGGTCGATGACCTCGCGCGGGATCACCCGGTACCCGACCTTCTTGAGGATCCCCTTGCCGCCGCCGGCGAGTTGCAGTTCCGGCGGGATCGCGGCGGCGAGTTCGACGAGTTCGTGGTCGAGGAAGGGGACGCGCGCCTCCAGGCCCCACGCCATCGTGGTGTTGTCGACGCGCTTCACCGGGTCGTCGACCAGCATGACCTCGGTGTCCAGGCGCAGCGCGGCGTCGACGGCCGTGTCCGCCCCGGGCCGGGCGAAGTGCTGTTCCAGGAACTCGCGTGACACGTCGGTGGAGGTGAACCACTGCGGGTTCAGGACCCGCGCCACCCCGGCGTGGTCGCGGTCGAAGAACGCCGTCGCGTAGGCGTCGACCCCCTGGGCCGGGGTGAGTCCGGACAGCGGTGGGTACCAGTGGTAGCCGCCGAACACCTCGTCGGCCCCCTGACCGGACTGCACGACCTTGATGCTCTGCGAGACCTGCTGCGAGAGCAGGTCGAAGGCGACGACGTCGTGGCTCACCATGGGTTCGCTCATGGCGTCGACCGCGTGCCCGAGCGCCCCGACGAGTTCGGCGCCGGACACCCGGATGCGGTGGTGGTTCGTCGCGAACCGCTGCGCGATCGCGTCGGAGTACTCGAACTCGTCCCCGTCGCGACCGCCCACGGACTCGAAGCCGATGGAGTAGGTGGCGAGGTCGGTCTGGCCCTGTTCGGCGAGCAGCGCGGTGATGAGGCTGGAGTCGAGACCGCCGGAGAGCAGGACGCCGACGGGGACGTCGGCGACGGTCCGCCGCGCCACCGCGGTGCGCAACGACGCGAGGACCGCGTCCTCCCAGTCCTGCTCGGAGAAGGAGGCGTACTCCTCGCGTCGCACGTGGTCGGGGGCCCAGTACCGGTGCTCCCGACTCCGACCGTCGGCCTCGATCACCCGGACGGTGGCCGGCGGGAGCTTCCGCACACCCTGCAGGACGGTGTGCGGCGCGGGGACGACGGCGTGCCAGGAGAGGTAGTGGTGCAGGGCGACGGGGTCGATCGTGGTGTCCACGTCACCGGCCGCGAGCAGCGCCGGCAACGAGGAGGCGAACCGCAGCCGCCCCGGGGTCTCGGCCAGGTAGAGCGGTTTGACGCCGAGCCGGTCGCGCAGGAGGACGACCCGGCCGGAGTCGCGTTCGTGGACGACGACGGCGAACATCCCGACGAGGTGGTCGACGACGTCGACGCCCCAGCGGTGGTACCCCTTGACGATGACCTCGGTGTCCGAGGTCGAGGTGAAGCGGTACCCGTACCCGATGAGTTCCTCGCGCAGCTGCGGGTAGTTGTAGATGCAGCCGTTGAAGACGGCGGTGAGACCGAGGTCGGGATCCTGCATCGGCTGGGCGCCGCAGGCGGAGAGGTCGATGATCGAGAGCCGGCGGTGCCCGAAGGCGACCCGCCCCTGGGCCCAGACGCCTTCACCGTCCGGGCCACGGGCCGCCATGGCCTGCGACATCCGCTGGACGGCCGCGACGTCCGCCGCCCGCCCGTCGAACCTGACTTCACCGCAGAGACCGCACATGACCGTCCATCCAACCCTCGGATCAGCCGGGGGGCCAGGTGAAGTCGCGGCCGCCGAGGACGTGGCCGTGCACGTGGAAGACCGACTGCCCCACCGCCGTCCCCGTGTTGAAGACCAGCCGGTACTCCCCGCCGCAGCGCTCGTCGGCGATCTGCTGGGCCACCGCCACGAGGCGGGCGAGGGTCTGCGGGGCCGCCGCGGCGAGCTCCGCGACGTTCTCGAAGCGCTCCCGCGGGATCACCAGGACGTGGACGGGAGCCTGCGGGGCGACGTCCTCGAAGGCGACGACGAGGTCGTCGGAGTGGACGATCGTCGCCGGGACCTCCCCCGCCACGATCTTGAGGAACAGGTCGTCGGGGGCGCGCTGCACGCGGGAGACCTCGGCCATGCCCCGCACGCTACCGGGCCGTCTCCGTGGGGGATCGTTGCCTCCCCGGTCCCGCCAGACGTCACCGGGGAGGCAACGATCCCACCCGGCGGACGCGGCGTGCCCCCGACGAGTCCGCAAAAGATCTCCGGTTGGATGTCAACCGTGACCCTGCGTGACTCGTCTGTGCACTGTGATGGTGACGAAGGAGCGGGTGGTCGTGGTTGACGACCCGCGCTCGTGGACGGCCGACGAGGCGGTCAGTGCGCTCTACGCGGCGCACTGGCGGCGCTTCGTCGGGCTCGCGGCGTCCCTGATGGGCGAGACCGCGAGCGCCGAGGAGGTCGTCGCGGAGGCGTTCGTGACGTTGCACGGGCGCTGGAACCGGCTCGCGGACAAGGGGTCGGCGGTCGCCTACCTGCGCACGAGCGTCGTGAACGGGGCCCGTGACGTCGTGCGGCACCGGGTCGTCACCGACCGCAAGCGTCCCCTGCCGGACCCGGAGCCGGCGGGTCCGGAGGAGCAGGCCGTGCGGGCCGCGGAGCACCGGATGGTGCTCGGCGCGCTGGACGGGTTGCCGACCCGGCAACGGGAGGTCCTGGTGCTGCGGTACCAGGGCGAGATGTCCGAGGAGGACATCGCGGCCGCGCTCGGCATCAGCCGGGGCGCGGTCAAGACCCACGCGCACCGCGGGTTGTCCGCGTTGCGCACGGCCATGTCGAGCGAGGAGCAGCAGTGAACGAGGAGACCCCGCTGGGTCCGCTGCCGGATCCCGCCGGCCACGACGAACTCAGCCCCACCGCCAGGCAGCTGCAGGACGCCCTCGCCGCACGTGCGGCCGGGGTGCAGCCGACCGACCGTCTCGAGGAGATCCACATGACCAGCCGAGCCAACCGTCGTCGTTCCCGCACCCGTGGCGGGCTGGTGGCGGCGGGGGTCGCGGCCGTCGTCGTCGTCGGTGGCGGCGCCTTCGCGCTGACCCAGCGCGGGGACGACAACGTGACGACGGTGGCCAGCACGGCGTCCTCGTCGACCTCGCCGTCCTCGTCGACCCCCTCCACCTCGTCGAGCACGCCGGCGGCGGACTCGACCCCGATGTCCTCGCAGCCCACCGGCTCGGGGGGCACCTCGGCGGCCACGTCGCTCACCTCGGCCCCGGCGACCTCCACGGCGGGCGGGACGGGGGGCACGCTGCCCACCGGTGCGACGTCGGTGCCGGTGTACTGGCTGGGCGGGCAGCCGGCGAAGCTGTACCGCGAGTACGTGAAGGCCGGGTCGGGCGCGAACGACGCGACGAACGCGTTGCGCGCCATGCTGTCCGGCTCCCCCACCGACCCGGACTACTCGAGCCCCTGGTCGAAGGACGCGACCGCGACGGTGAGCGAGTCGGGCGGCAAGCTCGTGGTGGACGTGGCGGCCTCCGCGGCGTCGGGCTCCACCGGTGACGCGACCCTGGCGTTGCAGCAGCTCGTCTACACGGTCACGGCGGCGGCGGGTGACGACCAGCCGATCGAGCTGCGGGTCGGCGGCAAGGCGGGGCAGTCGGTGTTCGGGACGAGCGTCCCGGCGTCGCTGTCGCGGGCGCCGCAAGCCGACGTGCAGGCCCCGGCGTGGATCACCTCGGTGTCCCCGAGCGCCGGTTCGGTCACGGTGAAGGGGGTCGGGACAGGTTTCGAGGGGACGCTGCTCTACACGCTGACGAACGCCGCGGGCGCGGAGGTCGCTCGGGACTCCGTGCAGGCCGGCGCGAACGGCACCTTCGCGGAGTTCTCGTTCACGGCGGCGGTGCCGGCGGGGACCTACACCCTGTCGGTGTTCGCCCCCGACGAGTCCGACGGCGAGGGTGCGGGCCCCGTCGGCGACACGAAGACCGTCACCATCCCCTGACCCTCCTCCCGTTCCGTGATCTTGCTGGGTCTCCCAGCAAGATCACGGTGCGGGTCAGCGACCGGAGAAGCGGCCGCGCAGCTTGGAGAAGACGCCCTGGTGGGCGGGGCCGAGCTTGCCGGCCGGCCGGACCTCGCCACGCAGTTCGGCCAGGCGGCGGATCAGCTCCTCCTGCTCGTCGTCGAGGTCGCGGGGCGTCGTGACCTCCAGGGTGACGAGCAGGTCGCCGCGGCCCTGGGACCGCAGGTGCTCGGCGCCCTTCTGCCTGAGGGTGACGACCTCGCCGCCCTGGGTGCCGGGGCGGACCTCGACCTCCTCGTCACCGTCGAGGGTCTCCAGCGGGATGCTCGCGCCGAGCGCGGCCGCGGTCATCGGCACGTGCAGGGTGCAGAGGAGGTCGTCGCCGTTGCGGGTGAAGACCGGGTGCGGGCGTTCGTGGATCTCGACGTAGAGGTCACCGGGGGGACCGCCGGCGGTGCCGACCTCGCCCTGCGAGGCGAGCTGGATGCGGGTGCCCGTGTCGACGCCACCGGGGATGCGGATGGTCAGCGGGCGGCGGGCGCGGATGCGGCCCTCACCGGAGCACTCCAGGCACGGCGAGGGCAGCACGGTGCCGAAGCCGCGGCAGGTGGGGCAGGGCGCGCTGGTCATGACCTGGCCGAGCAGCGAGCGGACGACGCGCTGCACCGAGCCCTGGCCGTGGCAGATGTCGCAGGTCTGGGGGCTGGTCCCCGGCTGGCAGCAGGAGCCCTGGCACGTGGTGCACAGCACGGCGGTGTCGACCTGGATGGAGCGTTCGCCGCCGAACGCCGCCTCGGCGAGGTCGACGTCGACGCGGATGAGCGCGTCCTGACCGCGTTGGGTGCGGCTGGCGGGAGCTCCCGCCCGACCGCCCCCGCCGCCCTGGCCGAAGAACGCGTCCATGATGTCGGAGAAGCCGAACCCCTGGCCGAAGCCGGCTCCGCCGCCGCCGGGCATGGACCCGCCGCGGTCGTAGGAGGCGCGCTTGTCGGGGTTGGAGAGCGTCTCGTAGGCCTGCGAGACCTCCTTGAACTGCTCCCCCGCGTCGGGGTTCACGTCCGGGTGGAGCTTGCGCGCGAGCTTGCGGTAGGCGCGCTTGATCTCCTCCGCCGAGGCGTCGCGGGAGACGCCGAGGACGTCGTAGTAGTCGCTCACGAGGTCGTGGTTCTCCTGTCGGTCTTCATCACGGGGCCGAGCTTCACTGGGACAGGATGCGCGAGACGTAGCGTGACACCGCACGCACCGCTGCCATCGTCGTCGGGTAGTCCATGCGGGTCGGCCCGAGCACGCCGAGGCGGGCGACGACGGTGTCCGGGCCCGTGCCGTAACCACTGCCGTAGCCGCTGGTCACGACGGAGGTGCCGTCGAGACCGAGGTGCAGGTTCTCGGCGCCGATCCGCACGGTGAGACCGCCGCGGTCGGCGTCCTCGGTCAGCTCCTGGACGAGGCGCAGGAGGACGACGTGCTCCTCGAGGGCCTCCAGGACGCTGCCGAGGGAGGTGCTGAGGTCGGCGCCGGACTTCACGAGGTTCGCGGTCCCGGCGATGACGACGCGTTCCTCCAGCCCCGCGGTGAGGCAGTCGCCCAGGGCGACGGCGACCTCCGCGGCGACGGCGAGGTCGCCGGGCGGGGTCTGCTGGACGAGGTCGGTGAGGTCGTCGCGGGCGTCGCGCAGCCGTTTGCCGACGACCCCGGCGTTGACGCGAGTGCGCAGGGCGGCGAGCTGGAGGCCGAGGGACTCCGGGTCGGCGGCGGAGCGGACGTCGAGGACGCGCTGCTCGACGCGACCGGAGTCGGTGATGAGCACCAGCAGCGCGCTGCGCCCGCCGACGGGGACGAGCTCGACGTGGCGGACGGCGGCGCGCGAGAGCGAGGGGTACTGCACGACGGCGGCCTGGCGGGTGATCTGCGCCAGCAGCCGGACGGTGCGGTCGACGATGTCGTCGACGTCGTCGGCCCCTTCGAGGAAGGTCTGGATCGCCCGCTTCTCGGCCGGCGTCATGGGTTTCACGTTGGCGAGGCGGTCGACGAAGAGGCGGTAGCCCTTGTCCGTGGGGATGCGTCCGGCGCTGGTGTGGGGCTGGGTGATGTACCCCTCCTCCTCCAGCACGGCCATGTCGTTGCGGATGGTGGCCGGGGAGACGCCGAGCTGGTGACGCTCGACGAGCATCTTGGAGCCGACGGGTTCGTGGCTGGACACGTAGTCCTCGACGATGGCGCGGAGCACCGCGAGCCTGCGGTCGTCGCTCATCCCGTCCCCTCTCCCCACTGGCACTCGTGTCGTTCGAGTGCCAAGTCTAGGCCGTCACCGCACGGCCGCGCCTCCCCCGTCAGCCACACGCGTCTGGTTAGCGTTCCGCGCGTGACCCGTTACGAAGACCGGTACGGCGGCGACGTGCTGTCCTCCGACCCGCACGCCCGCACGAACCCGAAGCCCACGCACCGCGACGAACCCGCCGTGCACGGCCTGGTCGTGGAGGACGTGGAGACCGGCTGGGTCGGGGCCGTCGTCCGGGTGGAGAAGAGCGGTGGTGTCCACGTCGTCGTCCTCGAGGACGGTCGCGGGCGCACCCGGACCTTCCCGCTGGGCCCGGGGTTCTGGGTCGAGGGGCAGCCCGTGCGCCTCGTCGCCCCGAAGGCCGCGGCCCCCGTGCGGGACACCCGCACGGCCAGCGGTTCGGTGGCCGTGGCCGGGGTGGGCGCGCGGACGGCGCGCGCCTCGCGGATCCTCGTCGAGGGCCGGCACGACGCCGAGCTGGTCGAGAAGGTGTGGGGCGACGACCTGCGGATCGAGGGGGTCGTCGTCGAGATGCTCGACGGGGTCGACGACCTCGACGCCGCGATCCGCTCCTTCGCCCCGCAGCGCGGTCGACGGATCGGGGTCCTGGTCGACCACCTGGTGCCGGGGTCGAAGGAGTCCCGGATCGTGGCGCAGGTGTCCAAGGGCCCGCACGTGCTGGTGCTGGGTCACCCCTTCATCGACGTCTGGCAGTCGGTGCGTCCGGAACGCCTGGGGTGGCAGCGGTGGCCGACGATCCCGCGCGGGCAGGACTGGAAGCACGGGATCCTCGCCGAGCTCGGCTGGCCGCACGCCACCCAGGCCGACGTCGCGCACGGCTGGAAGCGGATCCTCGGCACCGTCCGCAGCTTCGCCGACCTGGAGCCCGCGCTGCTCGGGCGGGTGGAGGAACTGGTGGACTTCGTGACGGCCGACCTGGACGACCGCTGAACGACGCGCCAGGATCGGAGGGTGAGCAACCCCCAGCACCCGCCGCCCCAGCAGCCGCCGATGTACTCCCCCGCGCCGATGACGCCCGCGGACGAACGGATGTGGGGGATGTTCGGCCACCTCTCCGCGATCGCGGCGTCCCTGATCGGGCTGCCCTTCCTCGGGCCGCTGATCGTCTTCCTGGTCTACAAGGACCGCAACGGGTTCGTGCGCGGGCACAGCGCCGAGGCGCTGAACATGACGATCTCGGTGATCGTCTACGAGATCGTCCTGTCGATCGTCTGCGGACTCATCACCGCGGTGACCCTGGGGTTCGGCTCGCCGATCTTCGTCCTGCTCGGGGTACCGGGGATCGTGTTCCTGGTGTTCGCGATCCTCGCGGCCGTCGCGGCGAACAGCGGCCGGGTCTACCGCTACCCGCTGATCTTCCGCCTGGTGCGCTGACCCCTCCCGGTGCGCCGGGCGGGGTTCAGGCGATGGCGCGCAGGTCCGCGGTCCGGGCCTCGAGGTCGCCGGCGAGGGGGATGACCGACACGGTGGTCACCCCGGCGGCGGCGTAGTCCGCCAGCCGGTTCCGCACGTGCTGCGCGGAACCCACCAGGCAGGTCGCGTCCAGGAACCCCGCGGGGACGGCGGCGGCGGCCTCCCGGTGCCGTCCGGCCAGGAAGTGCTCCTGGACCTCGTCGACGGCGTCGGAGAAACCGAGGCGACGACCGAGGTCGGCGTAGAAGTTCTTCTCGCGCGACCCCATGCCCCCCAGGTACAGGGCGACGTAGCGACGGACGGGGAGTTCGGCCCGGGTCCGCTCCTCCCCCGTCGCGTCGGTGAGCAGCAGCGCGACGCTGGCCGTGACCTCGAAACCCTCGGCGGGCCGGGGGCGCAGGGCGAACCCGGAGCGCAACTGGTCGAACTGGGTGGAGGAACTCTCCGGCACGAGGAACAGCGGCAACCACCCGTCGGCGATCTCGCCGGCGAGGGCGACGTTGCGCGGGCCGACGGCGGCGAGGTGGATCGGGAGGTCGGGGCGGGGCGGGGGTTGCATGAGCTTCAGCGGGATCCCCGGGCCGCCGGGCAGCGGCAGCGTGAGGTGTTCCCCGGCGTACTCGGAGGTCTGACGCGCGAGCAACCGCCGCACGACGTCGACGTACTCGCGGGTGCGCCCCAGGGGTTTCGCGAACGGCTGGCCGTACCACCCCTCGGCCACCTGCGGACCCGAGACGCCGAGCCCCAGGCGGAACCGGCCCCCGGAGATCCCGTCGAGGGTCGAGGCGGTCATCGCGGTCATCGCGGGGGTGCGGGCCGGGATCTGCAGGACGGCCGAGCCGAGCCCGATCCGCGACGTCCCCGCGGCCAGCCAGCCCAGGACGCTGACCGCGTCGGTGCCGTAGGCCTCGGCGACCCAGGCCGAGGCGTAGCCGGCCTCCTCCGCCGCTCGCGCCAGCGACAGCGCCTGCGCCGCGGCGGGGCCGATCTCACCGGTGAGGTAGCCGAGGCTCAGTCCGAGGTCCACCCGCCCGACCCTAGACCTCGGGGCAGGACCGGCAGGGCCCGGTCAGGTCACGCAGGTACCGCGCCGAGCACGAGTCCGGCGAGCAGGGCGAAGTCGTGCGGGTCCAGTGGCACCAGGCCACGGCGCAACCGGTACCCCCAGTTCGCGGACGCGGTCAGCGCCAGCCGGTCCCGGACCTCCTCGAGCGCGACCGGCTGCGCGGGTTCGTAGTCGACGAGACGACGGAACGGCCGGAACGAGCTCCCGAGCGCCATGACCTGCTCCGCCTGGAAGGTCTCGTCGTCGGCGACGACACCGAGCGCGGTGAACGCCCGGAGCGGGACCGTGCCGCCCATCTCCTCGGTCGGGGAGTAGTAGACGAAACCGTCACCGCGCCGGAACCGGTCCAGCCCGGAACGCTTGCCGTGCTGGACCTGCGCGAAACCCTGGCGGACACCGATCCGCACGTGGGCGGCGCTGACGACGCCGAGCCAGGCGCGTTCTGGGAGCTTCTCCATGCCGGGCAGTCTCACCGGAGAAGGTGACACCTCCTGTCAGGTTCAGGCCAGGAGCCGACGCACGACCGCGTCGGCCAGCAACCGGCCGCGGCGGGTCAGCGCGACCCGGCCGCCGGGGGCCGGCTCGAGGAGGCCGTCGAGGAGCAGCTGGGCGGTCTCCGTCCGCACCCCCCACCAGACGGGGTCGAAACCCTCGGACAGCCGGGACCGCAGCAGCACGTCCTCGACGCGGCGGTCCTCGGCGGCCAGGACCTCGCGGGCGTGGGCCGGGGACTCCCCGGCGCCGATGCGGCCGGCGTAGGCCGTGGGGTGCTTGACGTTCCACCACCGCACGCCCCCGACGTGGCTGTGCGCCCCGGGGCCGATCCCCCACCAGTCACCGCCGCGCCAGTAGGCGAGGTTGTGCCGGCAGGCGAAGCGGGGCTCACGCGCCCAGTTGCTCACCTCGTACCAGGCGAACCCGGCGGCCGCGAGGGTGTCGTCGACGATCTCGTACTTGTCGGCCTCGTCGTCGTCGGAGGGTTCCGGGACCTCGCCGCGGCGCATCTGCCCGGCGAGCTTCGTCCCCTGCTCGACGATGAGGGCGTAGGCCGAGACGTGGTCGGGTTCGCAGGACAGCGCCGCGTCGAGGCTGACGCGCAGGTCGTCCAGCGACTCCCCCGGCGTGCCGTAGATGAGGTCGAGGCTGACCTCCAGCCCCGCCTCCCGGGCCCAGCGCACGGCGAGCGGCACGCGGGCCGGGTCGTGGGTCCGTTCCAGCACGGCGAGGACGTGCGGGACGGCGGACTGCATCCCGAAGGACACCCGGGTGAAACCCGCCGCGGCGAGGCGCTGCAGGCCCTCGGGGGTGACGGAGTCCGGGTTCGCCTCGGTGGTCACCTCGGCGCCGGGCGCGATGCCGAGTTCGTCGCGGACGGCGCCCAGCATCAGTTCGAGGTCGGCGGCCGGGAGCAGCGTCGGGGTCCCGCCGCCGAAGAAGACGGTCTCGGCGGGCCGGACGGCGTCCCCGAGCACGCGGGCGGCGAGGTGGACCTCCTGCGCGGCGGTCGCGGCGTACGCGGCCTGCGAGCCACCACCGCCGAGCTCGGTGGCGGTGTAGGTGTTGAAGTCGCAGTAGCCGCAGCGCACCGAGCAGAACGGGACGTGCAGGTAGACGCCGAAGGTGCGGTCCGCCGCGCCGCGCAGGGCGTCGGGGGGCAGCGACCCGTCGGTCGGGACGGACTCGCCGTCGGGGAGGGTGCTCGGCACGCCCCCAGTGTCACCCCGCCGCCGCCGCTTCGTCGTACCCCTAGGGGGTAGGGGTTGCAGGAGGAACCCCAGGGGGGTATCAAGGAGTCATGGAGAACGCAGTCGGGTACGCCGGCGAGAAGGACGAGGTCCTGAAGCGCCTGCGCCGGATCGAGGGCCAGGTCCGTGGCCTGCAACGCATGGTCGAGGAGGACGTCTACTGCATCGACGTCCTGACGCAGGTCTCGGCGGCGACGAAGGCCCTGCAGGCCGTCGCGCTGTCGCTGCTCGACGACCACCTCGGGCACTGCGTCGCGCAGGCGGTCGCCGAGGGTGGTCCGGTCGCGGACGCCAAGATCAAGGAAGCCAGCGCAGCCATCGCGCGGTTGGTGAAGTCATGAGTGACGTCGGGAGTGAGGCGACGATGAACGAGTTCGACGTGTCCGGCATGACGTGCGAGCACTGCGTGCGGGCGGTGACCGAGGAGGTCTCGGCCCTGCCCGGTGTCACCGACGTCCGCATCACCCTCGTGCCCGGCGGGAACTCCACCGTGCACGTGACGAGCACCTCCCCCCTCGACCGGGCCGCGGTCACCGCCGCCGTGGACGAGGCGGGGTACGAGCTGGCGGAGTGACCCGGTGAGCGATCGGGTCGAACTGCTCATCGGCGGCATGACGTGCGCGTCCTGCGCGAACCGCGTCGAGAAGAAGCTCAACCGGATGCCGGGCGTCGAGGCGAGCGTCAACTACGCGACGGAGAAGGCGCACGTCCTGCTGCCCGTCGGCACCGCCGTCGAGGCGGCGATCGAGGTCGTCGAGGCGACGGGTTACACCGCCACCGTGCCCACCCCCCTCCCTGAGCGCGAACCCATGGTCTCCCAAGGGGATCCGGCGACGGAGGTCCTGCGGCGCCGGGTCCTGGTCTCCGCCGCGCTGGGGCTGCCCGTCCTGCTGCTCTCGATGGTCCCCGCCCTGCAGTTCACCAACTGGCAGTGGCTGGCCCTCACCCTGACCGCCCCGGTCGCGGTCTGGGGTGCGTGGCCGTTCCACCGCGCCGCGTTCGTGAACGCCCGCCACGGTGCGGCGACCATGGACACCCTCGTCAGCCTGGGCGTGATCGCCGCGTTCGCCACGTCGCTGGTGTCGCTGTTCCTCGGTGACGCGGGGATGCCCGGGATGCACATGGAGTTCTCGCTCTTCGGCTCCACCGGCGACGAGCTCTACCTCGAGGTCGCCTCGGTCGTCACCGTGTTCGTGCTCGTCGGGCGCTACCTGGAGGCCCGGGCCCGGCGCAGTTCCGGCGCCGCACTGCGGGCCCTGCTGGCGTTGGGGGCCAAGGACGTCGGGCTCCTCGACGACACCGGGGAACGTCGCGTCCCGATCGCGGAACTGCGGGTCGGGAACCGGTTCGTCGTCCGCCCGGGTGAGACGGTCGCGACCGACGGCACGGTACTCGAGGGATCCTCCGCCATCGACCTCAGCATCGTCACGGGTGAGACCGTCCCCGTCGAGGTCAGCGCGGGCGACGCCGTCGTCGGCGGCACCGTCAACGCCGGCGGCCGCCTCGTCGTGCGGGCGACGCGCGTCGGGGCCGACACCCAGCTCGCCCGGATCGGTCGCCTCGTCGAGGCGGCCCAGTCGGGAAAGGCTGCGGCGCAACGACTCGCGGACCAGGTGTCGGGGATCTTCGTGCCCGTCGTCCTCGTCGGGGCGGTGGCGACCCTCATCGGCTGGCTGCTGGCCGGGGCCTCCCCCGGTGCGGCCCTGACGACGGCCGTGGCGGTCCTCGTCATCGCCTGTCCGTGCGCGCTCGGGCTCGCGACCCCGACCGCGCTGCTGGTCGGCACCGGGCGCGGCGCCCAGCTGGGGATCCTCGTGAAGGGCCCGGAGGTCCTGGAGTCCACCCGCCGCATCGACACCGTCGTGCTCGACAAGACCGGCACCGTGACGAGCGGCCGGATGGCCCTCGTCGACGTCGTGCCCGCGGCCGGGGTGTCCCCCGAGGACCTGCTGCGAGCGGCCGGTTCGCTCGAGGACGCCTCGGAGCACCCCGTGGGCCGGGCGCTGGCCGCCGGGGCCCGGGCGCGGGTCGCGCTCTCCCCCGTGCGGGACGTGGTCGCCGCGGCGGGGGCCGGGATCGCCGGCGTCGTCGACGGTTCGCCCGTCCGCGCCGGTCGTCCCGACTGGGTGGGGGTTCCCGTGCCCGCGGAACTCGCCGGCGCCCTGGAGCAGGCCGAGTCCGCCGGACGCACGGCCGTCCTGGTCGCCTCCGCCGGCCGGGCCCTCGGCGTGCTGTCGGTCGCGGACACCGTGCGCGACACCAGCGCCGACGCCGTCGCCGGTCTGCGGTCGCTGGGCCTGCACCCGGTGCTGCTCACGGGCGACAACGAGCGGACGGCGCGGGCCGTCGCCACGGCCGTCGGCATCGACGACGTCACCGCCGGTGTCGCTCCCGAGGACAAGGTCGCCCACGTCGCCAGGTTGCAGGCCGCGGGGCACGTCGTCGCGGTCGTCGGGGACGGCGTCAACGACGCCGCGGCCCTCGCGACCGCCGACCTCGGCATCGCGATGGGCAGCGGCACGGACGTGGCGATCGAGGCGAGCGACCTCACCCTGGTGCGGGCCGACCTGCAGGCCGCCGTCGACGCGGTCCGGCTAGCCCGGCGCACGCTGTCCACGATCCGCGGGAACCTGTTCTGGGCCTTCGCCTACAACGTCGCGGCCCTGCCGGTCGCGGCGGCCGGACTGCTGAACCCCGTCGTCGCGTCCGCGGCGATGGCGTTCTCGTCGGTGTTCGTCGTCACCAACTCCCTGCGGCTGCGCCGTTTCCGCTAGACGATCAGATCCGGAAGCGCCCCACGGCGGAACGCAGGTCGGCGGTCAGGGTGGCGACCTGCTGGGCGGCCAGGCCGGCGTCGCGGCCACGGTCGGCGGTGACGGCGACGCTGCCGGACAGCGTGGCGAGGTCCGCCGCGGAACTGCGGGCGGAGAGGGCGACGGTCGAGACCTGGCGGTTGTTCTCGTCGCTCGCGGCGCTCTGCTCCTCGGTGGCGGCGGCGATCGTGGACTGCAACTCCGACATGCGCCCGATGACCTCGGAGATCTCCGCGATGGAGGCGAACGCCCCGGAACTGTCCACCTGCAGCGCCGCGACGGTGCGCGCGATCTCGTCGGTGGCGACGGCCGTCTCCTGGGCGAGCGCCTTCACCTCCCCGGCGACGACGGCGAAACCCCGTCCCGCCTCCCCGGCGCGCGCGGCCTCGATGGTCGCGTTCAGGGCCAGCAGGTTGGTCTGCGCGGCGATCCCGGCGATGACGTTGACGACCTTGCCGATCTCCTCGCTCGAGGCGCCCAGGCTCGACATCAGCGCGTTCGTCGCGTCGGCGATGCGGACGGCCTCCGCGGCGACCTCGTGGGAGGCTCCGGCGCTACGCGCGATCTCCGCGATCGCCGCCACCATCTGCTCCCCGGCGCCGACCATCCCGGCGGTCGCCTCGGAGACCTGGCCGGCCTCGCGCGCGGCGGAGGCGGCCAGGCGTTCGGAGCTGCCCGTCGCCGTGGCGATCTGGGCCGAGGACGAGGTCAGCCGGGCGCTGGAACCCTCGAGGTCCCCGGCCGTGGCGGAGATCGCCCCGACGAGGTCGCGCAGGCTGTCGAGGGCCTCGTCGAGGGCCTGGCCCGTGCGGCCGACCTCGTCACGGGCGGCGAGCCCGGACCGTGCGGTGAGGTCGCCCGAGCGCAGTGCGGTGACGACGTCCGAGACCGCGGCCAGGGGCCGGACGACGCTGCCCGAGACGAGTCGGGCGACGAACAGCAGGAGGGCAGCGGTCGCGACCAGGACGACCGCGAGGAGGGTGATCCCGTCGCGGCGCGCGTCCCGGACCGCCTGGCTCTCGAGTTCCAGGTGCTTCGCCGCGGCGTCGGCGACGACGGGCAGCAGCTCCTCGACGGTCGAGAACTGGGTGAGGAAGGCGGGGTAGGCGGCCAGGGCGGCGGCGGGGTCCGTCCCCGCCTGGGTGACGAGGGCCTGACCGGCCTCGGCGTAGGCCTGGACGGCGGGCCGCGCCGCGGCGACGGCAGCGGCGACGTCAGGGCCGAGGTCGGCCTCGTCCACGGCCTGCAGGCGGTCGAGGATCGCCGTGGCGGCCTCGGTGGCCCCGGCGACGGCTTCGGTGTACTGCGCACCGCGGGGGAAGACCAGCGACTGGAGCACGTTGCCGCGCAACGCGTCGTGGGACATGTCGGCCTCGAGCGTGGCCCGGACGACCACGCTGGCGCCCTCCAGGCGGGCCGTGGCCGCCGAGGTCTGGTTCAGCGTGACCAGGGTGACCGCCCCCAAGCCCGCGCTGCCGAGCAGGGCGACACCGGTGAAGGCTGCGAGCTTGCGGCGCAGACCCGCGTCGCGCCACGAGTGCGCGAGGGGGTGGCGGCCGGGGGTGGGCATGTGTGGCTCATCGACGCGCCGACGACGCCCCTTGAGCGGTTGCGGGCCCCGGGGTTTCTCGGTACCCGTTCCGTTTCCACCCACGTCCCCGGCGCAGGGTTTCCGGGCTCGGTCCCGTTGCGTCCGAAGGGGATCGGCGTCAGGACAGGCCGTTGTCCCGGGCCACCCCACCGAGCCAGGCGGCGCTGGGTTTGGGGTGGCGTTCGAAGGTCTCGCGGTCCCAGGCGACCAGGCCGAAGGTGGGACGGAACCCCGAGGCCCACTCGTAGTTGTCGAGCAGGCTCCAGTGCAGGTACCCGCGGACGTCGATCCCGTCCTCGAGGGACGCGTGGACCCCCTCGAGCGCACCCTGGGTGTAGGCGATCCGACGGGAGTCGTCGGCGGTCGCGATGCCGTTCTCGGTGACCATCAGCGGGACGCCACCGGTGAGTTCCCAGGCCGAGCGCAACCCGTCGGCCGCGGCCTGCGGGTAGAACTCCCAGCCGGTGAGCGTCGTCTCGACGTCGTCGGCCACGGGGACCGGGCCGTCCGGGCCGACGAAGGTGCGGGTGTAGGCCTGCACGCCGACGAAGTCGTTGCCCTGGGAGTTCTCCAGGTACCAGTCGTCGCGCGGGTGGCCGTAGGTGTGGACCATCTCCTCCGCGCCCGGTTCGCCCGTGCTCCTGAACGCCTGGGTGGCGATCGTCCAGCCGGACTTCACCTCCGGCAGCTGCGAGAGCACGTCGCGGGCGCGTTCGTGCGACGCCAGCAGCTGGTCGGCGACGTGCAGGTCCGGGTTCGGCAGACCGTGCGCGACGAGGTTCGAGGCATCCTCTCCCCCGGCCAGCATCGCCGCGATGTTGGGTTCGTTGATGGTGCAGACCCACTCCACGTCGCGGACGACGGGCAGGGCCGCCTCCACGTAGCGGCCGAACAGGTCGACGGCGTCGTCGGCGCGCCAGAACCCGTCGCGCTCGAACCAGCGCGGCACCGTGAAGTGCATGAGGGTCACGACCGGCTCGATGCCGAACTCGCGGCAGGTGTCGACCATCCGCCGGTAGTGGTCGAGAGCCGCGCGGGAGACGAAACCCCGTTCGGGTTCGATGCGGGCCCACTCGATGCTGAACCGGTAGGAGTTCATCCCGAGGTCGGCGAGGATCCGGATGTCCTCGCGGTAGCGGTGGTAGCTGTCGGCGGCGTCGCCAGAGGGCTCGACGATCGAGGTACCGGTTTCGTGCTCGTGCACCCACCAGTTGCTGCCGACGTTGCCGCCCTCGATCTGGTGGGCGGCGGTGGCGGCACCCCAGAGGAAGCCGTCGGGGAAGCGGAGCATGGGTCGTCCTTCCGGTGTGTCGATCAGCGCGAGTGCGCGCGGGCGGGGTTCGGGACGGCGTCCAGCAGTTGCACCGTGTAGGGGTCGGTGGGGTGCTGCAGGACCTGCGCCGTCGACCCGCGTTCGACGACGCGACCCTCGTGCAGGACGAGGATGTCGTCGGTGATGAGCCGGGCGCTCAGCAGGTCGTGGGTGATGTAGAGCAGCGACAGTCCGAGCCGTTCACGCAGTTCCTCGAGGAGGGCCAGGACGCCGGCGCGCAACGACACGTCGAGCATCGACACCGGTTCGTCGGCGATGAGCACCTGCGGTTCGCAGGCCAGCGCGCGGGCGATGACGACCCGCTGACGCTGCCCGCCCGAGAGCTGGTGCGGGAGCTTCTGCGCGAACTGGCCGGTCGGCGCGAGGCCGACGGTCTCCAGGATCTCGTGGACCCGACGGCGAGCGTCGGCGCCCTTGAGGTCGGTGTGGTTCAGCACCGGACGGGTCAGCTGGTACTCGACGGTGTGCAGCGGGTTCAGCGCCGCGTAGGGGTCCTGGAAGACCATCTGCACGTTGCGGTGCAGGGCCTTCAGACCCCGGCCGTTGAGCTTGCCGATGTTCAGGTCGCCGTGGGAGACGGAACCCTCGGTAGGGGCCTCGACGCCGGTGATCATCTTCGCCAGCGTGGACTTGCCGGAACCGCTCGCCCCGACCAGGGCCAGCGCACCGCCGGGTTCCAGGGTGAAGGAGACGTCCCGCACGGCCTGCACGGGGGCTTCGCCCCGACGCGGCGCCGGGTAGGTCTTCGAGACCCCGTCGACGACGATCGCGGAACCGCCGGGGCGACCGTGGTCGCGGCGGGGACGCAGGCTGCGGTCCTCGAACCCGGGCAGCGAGACGACCTCGCCGCGCGGGTCGGCGTAGTGGCTCAGCAGCATCCGGGTGTAGTCGTCGTGGGGGTCCTCGTGGACCTGCTGCGAGGTCCCGTCCTCGACGATCCGTCCCTCGTGCATGACCAGCACGCGGTCGGCCGTCTCCAGGACGATGCCGAGGTCGTGGCTGATGAGGACGGCGGTGAAACCCTCGGTGCGCTGGAGCGCGGTGATGGTGTCCATCACCGCGTGCTGCACCAGGACGTCGAGCGCCGTCGTCGGCTCGTCGAAGACGACCAGCTGCGGGTCCAGCGACAGCGCCAGTGCGATCGAGACCCGCTGCCGCATGCCCCCGGAGAGTTCACCGGGGAAGCGGTCGAGGACCTTGGTCTCCAGTTCGACCTTGCCGAGCAGCTCCGCCGCCCGGTCCCGCCAGTGCGCCCGCGGTACGTGGCCGTGGGCCCGGAAGACGTCGACGAAGTGGTCGCGGATGCGACGCACCGGGTTCAGTGCGTTCATCCCGGACTGCAGGACCATCGCGAACCCGCCCTGCCGTTGCCGGCGGAGCTGTTCGTCGTCGAGTTCGCGGACGTCGTGACCGCCGAAGAGGATCTGCCCGCCGTTGGTGCGGGCCGGGGGCTTCTGCAGCCGGGTGATGGCGTAGCCGAGGGTCGACTTGCCGGACCCCGACTCCCCCACCAGACCGACGAACTCGCCGCGGCGCAACGTGAACGAGACGTGGTCGACGGCCTGGACGGGGTCCTGGCCGGCCGACTCGTAGACGACGGACAGGTCGCGCACGTCCAGCAGCGGCTCGCCGAGCTCGCCCCCGGAACGCGATCCGGTGCCCAGGGTGTCGGGGCTGGTCATCACTTCCCCTTCCGAGCGGTCTTCGGCGCGGTCTTCCGGGCGATCTTCGTCGAGCCCTCGCGCAACCTGGGGTTGCTGACGGCGTCGACACCGAAGTTGATGAGGGTCAGGCTCATGGCCAGCAGAGCGATGCAGAGACCGGGGGCGAACAGCAGGGCCCACTGCCCCGTGAGGAGCGCACTGGAGTTCTGCGCCCAGTAGATCATCGTGCCCCAGCTGACCACGGAGGTGTCGCCGAGGCCCAGGAACTCCAGCCCCGCCTCGGCGAGGATCGCCGCGGTCGCCGCGCCGAAGAAGCTCCCGACGATGAGCGAGGTCATGTTCGGCAGGATCTCGCGGAAGACGATGCGGGCCGAGGAGTCGCCGGAGAACCGGGCCGCCTCGACGAAGTCGCGGGAGCGCAGGGACTGCGTCTGGGACCGCAGGACGCGGGCGCCCCAGGCCCAGCCGGTGATGACGATCACGGCGATGATGACGGTGATGCCACCGTTCTGCAGGTAGGCCGCGATGACGATCATGAAGGGCAGACCCGGGATGACGAGGAACAGGTTCACCACGAACCCGATGACCTCGGCCACCCACCCGCGGGTGTAACCCCAGGACAGACCGACGAGCACGGCGACGACCGTCGCGAGCAACCCGGCGGTGAACCCGACGAGGACGCTGATCCGGGCCCCGTGGACCAGTTGGCTCAGGACGTCCTCACCGGCGGCCGTGGTGCCCAGCCAGTGCGCCGCGGAGACGTCCTGGCCGCCTTCGAAGCTGTTGTCCTTGCCGTCGTAGGGCGCGATCAGCGGCGCGAACACCGCGACCAGGAGGAAGAACACCAGGACGACGACGCCGACCCGGGCCTTGCGGTTGGACCAGACGGTCGCGGCGGAGCGGCCGACGGTGCGCCAGGCGCTCGGTCCGCGGTCGACGCTGAGATCGCTCGGGGTGGTCGAGGTGGCCACGGGGATCACTTCCGGGTGCGGGGGTCGAGGAGGCCGTAGAGCACGTCGACGAGGAAGTTCGCGACGAGGACGCTCACGGTGATCATGAGGAACAACGCCTGCATCAGCGGGTAGTCCTGCCCGATGACGGCGTTGAAGAGGAGGTAGCCGATGCCCGGGTACCCGAAGACCTGCTCGACCAGCACCGACCCGCCGACGACCCCGCCCAGCGACAGCCCGAAACCGGTGAGGTTCGGCAGGATCGCGTTGCGGGCGGCGTAGCGGATCGCGACGGTGCGCCCGCGCAGCCCGTTCGCCTCGGCGAAGGTGACGTAGTCGTCGCCGAGGGTGTTGATCATCGCGTTGCGCATCCCGAGGATCCAGCCGCCCAGCGAGGTCAGCAGGATCGTGATCGCGGGCAGCGCGGCGTGGGCCAGGGCGTCGCCGAGGAAGTCGAGCCCGAACGCCGGCGTCGTCGTCGCCGAGTAGGCCCCCGTCGTCGGGAACCAGTGCAGGACGTAGCCGAGGAAGAACAGCAGCAGCAGCGCGGTCCAGAAGTACGGGAACGTCGAGAGGAAACTGCCCGACAGGGTCGGCAGCGCGTCCAGCCAGGTACCCCGCTTCCACGCCGAGGCGACGCCGATGAGGGTCCCGAGGACGAACGCCAGCACCGTGACCGCACCGACCAGCACCAGGGTGTAGGGCAGGGCCTGGGACACCATCGAGGAGACGGTCTGCGGGTAGAACGTGTAGGAGACCCCGAAGTCCAGGGTGAGCACCTGGTGCAGGTAGGAGACGTACTGCGAGAGCAGGTTGCCGTCCGGAACCCCGAGCTGGGCCTCGATGGCGGCGCGGGTGGCGGGGCTGACGGGTCCGTTCTGGGAGAGCTTCGCGACGGCGGCGTCGGCCGGGGTGCCCGGCATGAGCCGCGGCAACGCGAAGTTGACGGTGACGGCGGCCCAGAGGGTGAGCACGAACAGGCCGAGCTTCCCGAGCAGGTAGCGACCGGGGAACCCGGCCCCGGGCACCCGGGAGACCCGGGGTGGCGCAGCGGTGTCGAGGGCGGTCATGCCGCACCCCCCTTCCCGGTGAGCCGGAGGCGGGTGAAGATGCCCAGCGGCGCGGAGTCGTAGTTCTGCGGGGCCATGTACGGGTCGGCCTCGGTGGGCCAGCCGGTGAACTTGGCGTCGTTGTAGAGACCCCAGAGCCCGCCGTAGTAGAGCCCGATGACGGGCAGCTCGTCGTAGACCTTCTGCTGCAGCGCCTGCGCGGCACGCAACTGGGCGGCGGGGTCGGTGGAGGACTTGAACGCCGTCAGCAGGTCGTCGACCGCGTCGTCGGAGAACCGTTCGTAGTTCGCCTGCGTCGTCTTCCCCACCTCGGTGACGAAGTCGCTGGACATCAGGTCGTTGAAGGCGCGGAACACGTCGCCGCCGCCCATGCCGCCGATCGCGACCTCGAACTCGCCGTTGCCCAGCGCGGACTGGTACCCCGCCGGCTGCGGGAGCTGGAGGGAGACGTCGAGGCCGATCTCGCCGAGCTGGCGCTGGACCTCCTGGGCCGCGCGGGTCCAGTCGGTGTAGCCGTTGGCGGAGGTGAGGGCGAAACCCAGCTGCTTCCCGCCCGCGTCGACCAGCTTGTCCCCCTGCAGGGTCCAGCCGGACTGCGCGAAGGCGGCGAGCGCCCCGTCGCGGTCCTGGGCGACCATCCCCTGGTCCGGGATGTCGGGGTTCAGCCACTCCTGCTGGTTGGGCAGCATCAACCCGGTCTGGCCGGCGGGTTGCATGTACCCCTCGCTGGCCACCTGGGCGATGCGGGCCCGGTCCAGGGCGAGCGACATCCCGCGGCGCACGTTGACGTCGTCGAAGGGGGCGACGGTGTGGTTGGGGACGAGGGCGATGATGCCGCCGGGCGGGAACCAGAACTTGTTGTGCTCGCTGGCCGCGCCCCACGTCCCCTCGACGTCGGAGATGAACGAGTAGCTCCAGTCGTAGCCGCGGGTGACGGTGTCGAGCTGGTTGCTGGTGCCCGGCAGGATCAGGTGGGCGATCTCGATCTTCTCGGCCTGCCAGTAGTCCTCGTTGCGGTCCATCGAGTACTGCTGCGGGTTGTAGTTGCCCAGCACGAAGGGTCCGGTGCCGACGGGGTTCTCGTTGCGGAACGTCGAGGGATCCGCGACGTCGCGCCACAGGTGCCGCGGCACGATGCAGGTGACGCCGAGGACCGCGAGCGCCGGGACGTCGTCGGTCTGCAGGTGGAAGACGACGTGGTCGCCCTGCACCTCGAGGGAGTCCAGGTGCTGCCAGGCGCCCTTGGTGTCGAGGGAGGGGTTCGCCTGGAACAGGTCGAAGGTGAACTTCACGTCGTCGGCGGTGAACTCCTCGCCGTCGCTCCACCGCGCCTGCCGGATCGTCATGTCGATCGTGCGGGCGTCGGGGAGTTCCCAGGACTCGGCGAGCCAGGGGATCTGCTCGCCGTCGAGGGGGTTCACCAGGACGAGGGGTTCGTAGATCCACGTGGACGCGGTCCGCTTGTTCGTCAGGTACGGGTTGAAGTTCCTGTCGAAGAGCGGGTTGCCCTTGTCCGCGTTGATCAGCATGGTGTCGGCGCCGATCGTCGGATCGGGCTGGCTGCGCACCTGCACGCTGCATCCGCTGAGTCCTGCGGCACTCGCGAGCGCGGCACCTGCACCGAACCCTGCGAGCACTCCCCGGCGCCTCATGGCCGGGCCCTGCCGAAGCGTCATCGCTCTCGACCTCCACGTCGTCGTCCAGGCCAACGTATGCGCTTACATCGTGTGGTGCAAGCCCGTGCCGCCCGGACGGCTCAGAGCGTGGGCGGGCAGCTCTCCCGCAGCAGCACCTCGACGGGCAGCCGGGTGTCCAGCCGCGGCGCCTGCGGCAGCGCGAGGCGGTCGACGATCGCGCGCACCGCGGCCCGCCCCAGTTCCGCCATGGGCTGGGCGACGGTCGTCAGGGGCGGCTCGGTGAACCGGGAGACGTCGATGCCGTCGAACCCGGTCACCAGGACGTCCCCGGGGACCGAGAGCCCGCCGGCCCGGACCGCGTCGAGCGCCCCCAGCGCGGACTGGTCGTTGGCGCACACCAGCGCCCGCGGGATCCGCTCCCGCAGCAGCCGGGTCACCGCCTCGAAGGCCCGGTCCCCCCGGAAGTCCCCGCGCAGCACCGGGACGGTCTCCGGCGCCACCCCGGCCGCGGTCAGCGCGGCGAGGAACCCCCGACGTCGCTCGGCCTCGTCCGGGGAGTCCTGCGGACCGGCGACGTAGACGACGTCGCGGACCCCGAGGGTGGTGACGACGTGGGTGGTGAGGGCCTGCATGCCCGCGGCGTTGTCGACGCTCACGTGGTCGAACCCGTCGGCGCGGGTCGCGTCGGCCAGGACCACCACGGGGATGCGCCGCGCCACGTGGGCCAGCAGGTCGTCGGAGACCGTGCGGGCCAGCACGGCGAGCCCGTCGACCCGGCCGGCGATGTCGTTGACGATGACCTCCCGGCTCGGTCCCCGTCCGGCCGCGACCATCAGGGCGAACCCGCGCCGCCAGGCCTCCACCTCGGCCCCGCGCAGCACCTCGTCGAAGTAGAGGTTGCGCATGGCCGGCGCCGGTCCCGGTCGGCGGTCGTCGACGATGCGGACCCCGCCCCGCAGCGTCATCGCGGGTCGCGGGTCGCGGACCGCCTCGTCGCGGGGGTCCTCGCCCTCCAGTCCGTCGTGACCGGGGAAGCACAACCCGATCACCCCGGTGCGCCGTCCGGCGAGCGCACGGGCGTTGCCGGAGGGGACGTAGCCGAGGTCGCGCACGGCCGTCATCACCCGTTCGCGCGTCGCCTCCCGGACGGCGTCGGGGGTGCGCAGGACGCGGGAGACGGTGGCGATGGAGACGCTCGCGCGGTCGGCGACGTCGTAGACCGTGGGTGCCTTGCCGCCGGAGGTTCCCGGGGACGACGTGGCCGCCATGGCTGCGCGCCTCCTGCTCGCTCGTGCTCGTCCCGCGCTCGAGCGCGGTCACCACCGCAGAGCGCGGTGGGCTCGGACGATGCTACGGCGCTCCCCGGATCCCACCACCGGTTGCGGCGCGGGCCCCGGGGTCCAACCCTGTTCCGATGAACAGCAGGAACGTCCAGTCCCGGGCCGAAGACGGTGCCCGTCGGGGTGAGGCCTTCGCCCGGGCCCACGAGGCCGGGGTGAAGCGCGTCGGACGCGTGGGCGTCGCGGCCGAAGGGGTGGTCTACCTGCTCATCGCCTGGCTCGCGGCGCAGGTGGCGCTGGGTTCCGGCAGCGGTTCCGCCGACTCCAGCGGTGCGCTCGGCCAGATCGCCTCGAAGCCCTTCGGGGAGGTCCTGCTGGTCGTCCTGGCCCTCGGCTTCGTCGCCCTGCTCGCCTGGCAGGTCGTCGCGGCGATCACCGCGGACAAGACCTCGCGCCGGGTGAGCGCCGTGGCCAAGGCCGTGGCCGCCGCCGCGCTCGCGGTGTCGTCGCTGAAATTCGTCGCCGGGGGCGGCTCCTCCAGCGGTCAGCAGCAGCAGACCGTCACCCAGCGCGTCCTCGAGGCCCCCGGCGGGGCCGTCGTGGTCGTGGTCGTGGGTCTCGTGATCGTCGGGATCGGGGTCGCGACGGTCGTGCGCGGGCTCCAGGAGAAGTTCGAGGACAAGGTCGAGGGTTCGCTCTCGCCGGCCCTGACCGGACTGGGGGTCGCCGGCTGGGTCGCCCGCGGGGTCGCCTTCGCCGTCCTGGGCGTGCTGGTCGTCGTCTCGGCGACCGGCGACACGGGCAAGTCCCGCGGCCTGGACGCCGCCTTCCACGAGATCGCCGCCCAGCCCTTCGGCACCGTCGCGCTCCTGCTGGTCGCCCTCGGGCTCGCGGCCTACGCCGTCTTCCAGCTGATCACGGCCCGGCGCCGGAGTCGGGCCTGATCCGCTCGGCTCACCGTGAGAACGTGATCCGACCGGGACGGCGGCCCGGGAACCAATCCGGCCGAGGATCGGTTGCGAACTGAGGGTGGCCTTATGGACGCGGGCGCCGAACCGGCACACTGGTCCGCGGCAGTCCACCCCCAGACTGGGATCTCACGGAAGCAGGAGTCACGTGTCTCGCAAGATCATCACCCCGGGGGACATCCGCGACCACGTCCTGCGCCTCGGGGAGAAGTACCCGCCGATCAGCCTGGACTCCGTCGACCGCACGGTGCACGACCCCCGCCGGGTGCGCGACACCTTCGGCCACGTCATCGACTACCTGGCGCGCGTGGAGCTCGAGGTGGACCGCAACGTCCTCGAGCTGCTCACGCTGCTGCCGGACGTCTCCGAGACGGACCGCCTCTTCTACGCCGACGTCTGGCAGCCCCAGGAGATCCAGCACGGGCTGATCCTGGACCGGTTGCAGCAGGACATCGACATCGCCCCCGCCGACCCCAACACCGACGACGTGAGCGCCAAGATCCGGCTGCTGGGGTCCCTGGCGCACTTCAAACCGATCCAGGAGGTCGCGCGGCTGCTCTACTACCTGACCGGCGCGGCGACGGAGAAGTCCGCGGTCGTGGCCTACAACCTGCTCGTAGACGGCCTCGACGGGATCGGCGAGGACGCGATCTCGAAGACGGTCGTGCAGCCCATCCGCCGTCAGGAACCGGGCCACTTCGCCTTCTACCGGCTCTCGGCGACGGAGATGATCCAGCAGAACGTCCTCGCCCCCTGGCAGTTGCGACTGGCTAAGGTTCTGCGTCGCAAGTCCTTCGGGCTGGTCGGCGCGCACAACCCGCAGTACTCGGCGCAGCTCGGGGGGATCCTCAGCACCCTCGGTCTGGCCGAGAAGCTCGAGGACTTCGGCGCCCAGATCGGCCTGGTCGAGCGTGAGCTGCTGTGGGCGCGCGACCAGGGGATGCGCGTGCCCGACTACATCATGGCCGCGCTCAAGGACACGATCGAGCAGTTCCGCACCCAAGGACTGCCCCGCGTCGTGTGAGCAGTAGCGTTCGACCGTGCCGCTGACCGATCTCCCGCTGGCCGAACTCCGCACCTACCGCGGGGAGGTGGCAGAGCCCGCCGACTTCGACACCTTCTGGGCCGACAGCCTGGCCCTGGCCCGCACCCACGACCTCGCGGTGACGCTGTCGCCGTACGAGGGGCCGGCGCTGCCCGCGCTGCAGGTCCACGACGTGCGCTTCGCGGGCTGGGCCGGCGATCCGATCGCGGCGTGGCTGATCCGCCCCGCGCACCTCCCCGGCCCGCTGCCGGTCGTCGTGGAGTTCATCGGCTACTCCGGGGGGCGGGGTCTGCCGGTGGACCGGACGACCTGGGCCGCAGCGGGCTTCGCCCACCTCGTCGTCGACACCCGCGGGATGGGGCAGGACACCCCCGACCCGGACCCGAGCGCCCCCGCGGGACAGTGGTTCGGCGGGTTCATGACCAAGGGGATCACCGACCCGGCGACGTACTTCTACCGCCGGGCCTACGTCGACTGCGCCCGCGCCGTGGACGTCGCGCACGCCCTGCCCGCGCTCGGGGTCGACGTCGACACCAGCCGGGTGGTCGTGCGCGGCGGCAGCCAGGGCGGCGCGTTCACGCTCGCCGCGGCGGGCCTGTCCGGGGACCGGGTCGCCGCGGCGCTCGTCGACGTCCCGTTCCTCTGCCACGTCCGTCGGGCCGTGGACACCGCCCCCGACGGCCCGTTCCCCGAGGTCGTGCAGTACCTCCGGCGGCACGCCCCCGAGGCCGTCGAGCAGACGTTCACCACGCTGTCCTACGTCGACGGGGCGAACTTCGCGGCCCGGGCCGGTGTCCCCGCCCTCTTCAGCGTCGCCCTCATGGACCCCGTCTGCCCGCCCTCGACGGTGTTCGCGACCTACAACCGCTACGGCGAGCGCAGCGGCCGGGACGTGGCCAAGGACATCGACGTGTGGGAGTTCGCCGACCACGGCGGGGGTCTCGGGTTCCAGGTGCAGCGCCAGTTGCGCTTCCTCGAGCGCCTTGGGCTCCGGTGAGCGGGTTCGAGCCGGAGGTCGACCCGTGGGCCCTGTCCCTGGTGGCCCGTGTCGAGCGTGAACCGCTCCCCACCCACACCGACGTCCTGGTCGCCGCGGCCCGGGCCGTCGTCCTGCTGCTGGACGACCCCCGGGCCACCGACCCCGAGGGTGAGCTCCACGACGCGGTCCAGGCCTGGCGCGACCGGCGGATCCGCAAGATCTGCCGCCGTGCCCGCGGCGCGAAGTGGGAGCGCACCGAAGGGCTGGCGCACGTCGAGGCCTCCCACGGGGACGCAGTGGTCCGGGTCTTCGCCCCGCACCCGCGCGACGAGGTTCCGCCTGCGCTGAAACCCCTGCAGGTCGGCGGCCTCGACCTCACCGACCCGGAGGACCTCCGGGCGCCCGGTCCCGACGGGCTGCTCACGATCAGGCTCAGCCCCGGGGTGACGATGACCACGGGCAAGGCCGCCGCGCAGGTCGGGCACGCCGCCCAACTCGCGTTCGAGCGGCTGCCCGCGGCCCGGGTGGACCCGTGGCGGGCGGCGGGTTTCCCGGTGCGCGTCGTGACCGGGGCCCCGGTCCTGGGGGCCGCCGGACGGATCGACGTGCGCGACGGCGGTTTCACCGAGGTCGCGCCGGGAACGGTCACCGCCAGTGCAGGTTTCGAAGGGACGGTCTGACGTGCCGGAACAGGGTGTGGCGCTGCGGCGCATGGGGTTCCTGACGATCGGGTCGTTCGACCCGGCCGATCCCGGACCCGGCCACGAGACGACGCTGGAGGTCGTGGAACTCGGTGAGCAGCTGGGTTTCGACTCGGCGTGGTTACGTCACCGGCACCTGCAACCGGGGATCTCCTCCCCCGTCGCGGTGCTCGCGGCCCTGTCCCAGCGGACCAGCAGGATCCACCTGGGGACCGCGGTCACCCCGCTGGGCTGGGAGAACCCGCTGCGCCTCGCCGAGGACCTCGCGACGGTCGACGTCCTCACCGGCGGTCGTCTCGAACCCGGCGTGAGCGTCAGCACGCCCATGCAGTACGAACGCGTCAAGGCGGCGCTGTACCCCGACACCGCCGACGTCGAGGACTTCGGCTACGAACGCGTCCTGCGGTTGCAGCGGTTCCTGCGCGGCGACCCCGTGACCGACTTCGCCGGGACCGAGGGCATCGAGGTGTTCTCCGACCGGGTGGAACCGCACTCCCCCGGACTGGCGGACCGGCTCTGGTACGGCGGCGCGAGCCTGGCGTCGGCACGGTGGAGCGGTGAGCAGGGGATCAACCTGCTGGCCTCCAGCGTCGTCCGCTCCGAGGACGGGTCCAGCGACTTCGCCGCGATCCAGGCCGGGCACCTCGAGGCGTTCCGCGCGGCGCACCCCACGGGGCGCACCTCGCAGGGACTGGTGGTCATCCCCACCGACACCGCCACCGCCGCACAGCGCGCCAGGTACCAGGCCTACGTCGACGCCCGGACCCCGCGTACCCGGGAACCGCAGGGCCCCGGCCGCTTGCTGTTCGCCCCCGACGTCATCGGGTCCAGCGAGGAGATCGCCGCGCAGTTGTGGGCGCACGCGGGGTTCCGCCTCGTCGAGGAGGTCGCCTTCGCCCTACCGTTCGGTTTCGAGCACGAGGACTACGTGCAGATCCTCACCGACATGGCGACCCGGCTGGGCCCCCTCCTCGGCTGGGCACCCGCCCCCTGAACCGACCGTGGTCCCGCTGGAGACCCAGCGGGACCACGGTTCGGGGAGGTTACTTCTTGGCGTTCTTGGGGTCCGCCGCGTCGGAGGAGAGCGCGGCGATGAAGGCCTCCTGGGGCACCTCGACCCGCCCGACCATCTTCATGCGCTTCTTCCCCTCCTTCTGCTTCTCCAGCAGCTTGCGCTTGCGGGTGATGTCCCCGCCGTAGCACTTCGCGAGGACGTCCTTGCGGATGGCGCGGACGTTCTCCCGGGCGATGACCCGGGCCCCGATGGCGGCCTGGATCGGCACCTCGAACTGCTGGCGGGGGATGAGGTCCTTGAGCTTGCCGGCCATCATCACGCCGTAGCCGTAGGCCTTGTCGCGGTGGACGATCTGGCTGAACGCGTCGACCGTCTCACCCTGCAGGAGGACGTCGACCTTCACCAGGTCGGCGGCCTGCTCGCCGTCCACGTCGTAGTCGAGGGAGGCGTACCCGCGGGTGCGCGACTTCAGCTGGTCGAAGAAGTCGAAGACGATCTCGGCCAACGGCAGCCGGTACCGCATCTCGACGCGGTCCTCGGAGAGGTAGTCCATGCCCTGCAGGTCCCCGCGTCGCTGCTGGCACAGTTCCATGACCGCGCCGATGAACTCGGCGGGACACAGGACGGTGGCCCGCACGACCGGTTCCCGGACCTCGGCGATCTTGCCCTCCGGGAACTCCGAGGGGTTGGTCACCTCGACGACCCCCTTGTCCTCCAACGTGACCTGGTAGGGAACGCTGGGGGCGGTGGAAATCAGATCGAGGTTGAACTCGCGTTCGAGGCGCTCGCGGACGATCTCGAGGTGCAGCAGTCCGAGGAACCCGATGCGGAACCCGAAACCCAGGGCGACCGAGGTCTCCGGTTCGTAGCTCAGCGCCGCGTCGTTCAGCTTCAGCTTGTCGAGGGCGTCGCGCAGCAGCGGGTAGTCGGACCCGTCGATGGGGTACAGACCGGAGAACACCATCGGCTTGGGGTCGCGGTAGCCGCCCAGCGCCTTCGTCGAGGGTTTCGCCGCGTTGGTGACGGTGTCACCGACCTTGGACTGGCGGACGTCCTTCACCCCGGTGATGAGGTAGCCGACCTCACCGACCCCGAGGCCCTTCGACGGCGTGGGCTCGGGCGAGCTGACCCCGATCTCGAGGAGCTCGTGCGTCGCCCTCGTCGACATCATGACGATCTTCTCCCGCGGGGAGAGGCTGCCGTCGATGACGCGGACGTAGGTGACGACCCCGCGGTAGGTGTCGTACACGGAGTCGAAGATCATCGCGCGGGCCGGGCCGTCCGGGTCGCCGACCGGGGACGGGATCTGCTGCACGATCTGGTCCAGCAGCGGTTCGACCCCGACGCCGGTCTTGCCCGACACCCGCAGGCAGTCCTCGGGTTCGCAGCCGATGAGCTTGGCCAGTTCCTCGGCGAACTTCTCCGGCTGCGCGGCCGGGAGGTCGATCTTGTTGAGCACCGGGATGATCGTGAGCTCGTTCTCCATGGCGAGGTAGAGGTTCGCCAGCGTCTGCGCCTCGATCCCCTGCGCCGCGTCGACGAGCAGCACGGCCCCCTCGCAGGCGGCCAGCGAGCGGGAGACCTCGTAGGTGAAGTCGACGTGCCCCGGGGTGTCGATCATGTTCAGCGCGTAGTCGGTGCCCTCGTGACCCCACGGCATGCGCACCGCCTGCGACTTGATCGTGATGCCGCGTTCGCGCTCGATGTCCATGCGGTCGAGGTACTGCGCGCGCATGGCCCGCGAGTCGACGATGCCGGTCAGCTGCAGCATGCGGTCCGCCAGCGTCGACTTGCCGTGGTCGATGTGGGCGATGATGCAGAAGTTGCGCAGCAGCTCCGGCGGCGTCGAGGCGGGTGCCGGTGAGGCGGCGGCCATCGGGGACACGGGCGGGGAGCACCTCTCGATCGGGCGGGCAGACGAACCCCCATGGTCGCACGTCCGCCCCCTCTTCCGTCCGTCTGCACGTCCCCGTGCGCGGGAACCGACGGGTGCACAGCGGCGTCCCAGCTCCACGGTCACGGCGACCGAACCCGCTGGAGGTGCCCGATGCCCGAGCCGACTCCCCCGTCCACCCGTCCCACCCCGTCCCGGGGCCGGCTCCTGGCCGCGCCCGCCGTAGCCCTGGTCCTGGTGCTGGGGGCCGCCGCCTGCAGCGGGTCCGGCGCCGGCTCGGACGGCTCCGGTTCCTCCCAGGGCATGGCCGACAGCGGCGGGGGCAGCGCCGGCACGGCGGAGGGGGGCAGCGTCGCCGCCCCGGCGGAGGGTGCGGAACCCGCGGCCGTCGCGGCCGTCGGGGACGCCCAGCGTGCGGTCGTCTCGACCGGGACGCTCGCGGTCCGAGTGGAGGACCTCCCGAGCGCGACCACGGCGGTCGAGGCGTTGACGACCGGGGCGGGCGGATCGGTCGCGGCCAGCCAGGTGGGCGCCGCGGGCGAGGACCAGCAGGCCCACCTCACCCTGCGGGTCCCGTCGGCGTCCTTCGAGGACGTGCAGGCGGGCGTCGCGGAGCTCGGTCAGCAGACCGACCGCTCGACGACGTCCACGGACGTGACGGCGGAGGTCGCCGACGTGGACAGCCGGGTCGCGTCGGCGCAGGCCGTCCTCGTGACCTTCCGCGACCGGCTGCCGCAGGCGAGGACGATCCCGGACGTCCTGGCCATCGAGGGCGAGATCGCCACCCGGCAGGCGGACCTGGAGGCGCTGCAGGCCCGGCAACGGGTGCTGGCGGACCAGGTGTCGCTGGCGACGCTGGACGTGACGCTGACCCAGGGCGCTCCGACGTCGATCGTCGCGGCGAGCGACCCCGGGTTCCGAGGCGGGCTGGGTGCCGGGTGGCACGCGCTCGGCGAGTTCCTGCGGGTGGCGTCCCTCGTGCTCGGGGCGGTGCTGCCGTTCGTGGTGCCGGTGGCGGTCGTGGCCGTTCCGGTCCTGCTGCTGCGCCGGCGCCGGACGCGCACCACCGCACCGGCGGAGTGAACCGGGGGACTCCCGAACCCCTTGACCCCGGACCTGATCATCACTGAGTGTGTCTAGATGATTGCGGTGCAATTGCCCTTCCTGGTGGGGACGGTGGTGCTGGCCGTCGCAGGAGCGGGGAAGCTCCGGCACCCGGACGGTACGGCGCAGGCCCTGCGGACCCAGGGTCTGCCGTCGCACCGCGGGCTGGTGCAGGCCCTCGGCGTCCTGGAACTGCTCACCGCCGGGGCCGCCGTCGCCGGTTCGAGCGTTGCGGCGTGGGGAGTTTCCGCGTTCTACACGGGTTTCACGGGTTTCGTGCTGCTCGCCCTGCTGCGGGGACGTCCGATGAGTTCCTGCGGGTGCTTCGGGGAACCCGACCTGCCCCCCACCCGCACCCACGTCGGGGTGACCGCCCTCCTCGCGGTGGCGGCGAGCACCGCGGCCTCCTCGGGTGCCGTCGGGGTGCCGCCCGTGCTGGCCCTCGGGCCCGCAGGAGCGCTCAGCACGTTCGCCGTCACCGCCCTGCTGTGCGCGCTGTGCCTGCTCACCCTCACCGGACTGCCGAGACTGACCGCCGCCCGCACCACGATCCGGGGAGCCGCCGCGTGAGCACCGTCGTGACGATCCTGCTGGTCGGTCTGCTGCTGGCCGTGGCGCTGCTCTCGGTGCTCGTCGCCGGCCTGCTGCGCTCGCACGCCGAGATCCTCCGCTCGCTGCACGAGCTGGGCGCCGGACGGGAGGACACCGCCCCCGGATCCGGACGGGTCCCCTTCGAGGTGGGACGCGGGGTGGTCGAGGGCAGCGGCCCGACCGGCCAACCGGCCCTCGACGTCAGCGGTTCCACCCCGGCCGGCGACGCCGTGCAGGTCGCCGTCGGCGCCGCCGGGACCAACACCCTGGTGGCGTTCCTGTCCAGCGGATGCCTGACCTGCCAACGCATCTGGGACCGTCTCGCCGACCCGGCACCGTTGTCCCTGCCCCCCGCGACGCGGCTGGTCGTGGTGACCCGCGACGCCTCGGCCGAATCCCCCAGCACCATCGCGGCGCTGGCCGCCGGCCCAGGGCGGCGCGGGATCGAGGTGGTGATGTCGACGGCCACGTGGGAGGGCTACCAGGTCCCGGGTTCGCCCTACTTCGCCTACGTCGACGGGGACAGCCGCCGGGTCCGGGGCGAGGGGAGCGCGACCGACTGGGAACAGGTGGAACGCCTCGTGGGAGAAGCGGTGGGAGACAGCGTGATCCAGCTGCCCCGTCACGACCACCCGCACGACCACGAGCACCCGCACGACCACTCGCGGGACCACGGTGACGGGGCGCACCGCGAGGCCCGGGCGAACCGGGAACTCCTCGCCGCCGGGATCACCCCCGACCACCCGAGCCTGGGGCTGACCGCCACCGACCAGAGCGACGGACGCTGAGTCCCGTGGAACCCCTGGCCCTCGCCGCGCTGGTCGTGGGGGTGCCGACGGCCGCCGTCGCCGCGCTCCGCAGCCTCTGGTCCCCTTGAGGCGAGTCGATGCTGTCCAGCATCACCCCCCTCGGTGAGCGGGGACGCGCCAGCCGGTGGCCGGTCACGGTCACCGCCCACCTCGTCGGTTCCGCCGTCGGGGGAACGGTCCTCGGAACCCTGCTCGGTGCCCTGGGGCTGGTGCTGCCGGGTTCGTCCCGGGTGGCCTTCGTCCTGGCGGTCCTCCTCGCCGGCGCGACGATCGCGGCCGAGACCGGCCGGCTGCGGAGGTTCCCCAGCTGGCACCGCCAGGTCGATGAGGACTGGCTGCACCGCTACCGCGGCTGGGTCTACGGGTTCGGCTACGGCGCGCAGCTCGGGACGGGGGTCGTCACCATCGTCACCTCCCCCGTCGTCCACCTCGCCCTGGCCCTCATGTTCGGGACCGGGAACCCGCTCGCGGGGGCTCTGACGGGTTTCACGTTCGGCGTCGTCCGGGCGCTGCCGGTGCTCGCGACCCGCTCGGTCACGACGCCGCAGCGGCTCGCGGGGATGCACCGCACGCTGGAACGGCGCGCACCGCAGGGCCGGGCGCTGACCGGAGCCTGGTCGGCGGTCGTGGCTCTCGTCTCGATCGGACTGCTCGTGGGAGGTTCCTGGTGAGGCTCGACGCGCACGGCATCTCGGTGGAGGCACCGCAGGGTTGGGAGGTCCGGATCACCCGGCGGAGCACGGAGGGGCACGACCCGCAGTCGCACCGGCGACCCGTCCTGCACGCCGCCACCGTTCCGTTGCCGGCGGTCCGCGGCGACTTCGGGGGTGGGGTCACCGGAACCCTCGGCGAGCAGGACCTCTTCGTCAGCCTCTTCGAGCACGACCCGGCCGCGTCCACGACGGCGCTGTTCGCCGACACCGGGTTCCCGCTCCCCGAGCTGGCCGACTTCGCCCCCAACCGCCTGCAGCGCAGCATCCCCGGTCAGGCCGGCGGCCAGTGGTTCTTCCACGTCGGCGGCCGGGCGTTCTGCCTCTACGTCGTCCTCGGTTCGTTCGCCCGCCGCGCCGAACTGTTCAACCGGCTCACCCCGCTGCTGCGCAGCGTCCAGCTCCAGACCGTCGAAGGGGTCTCCTCGTGAAGGTCACCGAACGGGTCCTCGGAGCCGTCAGCACGGCCCTGGCCGCCCGCACCAGCCGGCGGGGTTTCCTGGCCCGGACCGCCGTCGTCGGGTCGGCGCTGAGCGTCGGGCCGTGGGGGTTCCTCACCCGCCCGGTCTCCGCCTACGCCGCGGTCTGCGGCATCGACTCGACCTGCTCCTCGGGGTACACCGTCTTCTGCGCGACGATCGGCAACGGCGTGAACCGCTGCCCACCGGGGAGCCTCGTGGGCGGCTGGTGGAAGTCCGACGGGTCGGGGTTCTGCTGCGGAGGCGCCCGCTACTACATCGACTGCCACAGCTTCTGCTCCTGCGGGTGCGACGGCCGCCGGAAGTTCTGCGGCGAGGGCTGCCGCAACTGTTCCTGCGGGTGCGGTCCGGCCGGTCAGTGCGACCAGCGCAAGGTGTGCTGCAACGAGTTCCGCTACGGGCAGTGCAACCAGGACGTCGCCTGCACGGGTCCGGTGTGGTGCCGGGTCGTGACCTGCACCCCGCCCTGGAAGATCCCCGACTGGGAGTGCACCACGACCTCGGCCACCGACCAGCGGACCGGTTCCCACAGCGCCCCCGCCCTGCGCGACTGCACCCCGATCGGGCGGGAGTACACGGCGATCGGGGGGCAGGGCGGTGTTCTGGGCGAACAGCGGACCCCCGAACTGGGCACCCCCGGTCCCGGCGGGACGTACCAGTTGTTCGACTTCGGCTCGATCTACCACTCCCCCGCGACGGGGGCCCACGCGGTGCACGGCGCGATCCTGGCGACGTTCGCGGCGCTGGGCTGGGAGGCCGGACCGCTGGGGTACCCGACCACGGACGAACTCACGACGCCCGACGGCCGGGGCCGGTTCAACCACTTCGCCGGGGCCGACGGGTCCGGCAACGCCTCGGTCTACTGGACCGAGGCGACCGGGGCGCACGCCGTGCTCGGCCCGATCCGTTCCTGCTGGCAGCGGCTGGGCTGGGAGGCCGGCCCGCTCGGGTACCCCGTCACGGGCGAGACCACCACCCCCGACGGCAGCGGGTCCTACCTCCACTTCGAGCGGGGCTCGGTCTACGCCACCGACCGGACCGGGGCGTGCGCCGTCCTCGGCGCGATCCGGGAGGAGTGGGCCGGACGGGGCTGGGAGGCGGGGCCGCTGGGCTACCCCACGACCGACGAACTCCGTACCCCCGACGGCCGGGGCCGCTTCAACCACTTCACCGGGTCGCGCGGTTCGACCGGGGCGTCGGTCTACTGGACCCCGCAGACCGGGGCCCGTACCGTCCTCGGCGCGATCCGGGACGCCTGGGCCTTCCTGGGGTGGGAGGCCGGTCCCCTGGGCTACCCCGTGACGGGTGAGACGGCCACCCCCGACGGGCGGGCCGTCTACAACCACTTCGAGCACGGGTCGATCTACTCCGCCCCGGACAGCGGGACGCACGCCGTGCGCGGCGCGGTGCTCGACCTGTGGCGCCGGACCGGTTGGGAGGCGGGTCGGCTGGGGCTGCCGAGCACCGACGAAACCCCGGTGGCCGGCGGCACGTCGCAGAACTTCGAACTCGGTTCCGTCTACGTCTCGGCCGCGACCGGTGCCCGGACCGTCTCGGGTCCCCTCCGCACGGCCTGGCTGGACACCGGCGGCCCCGGCGGCCGGATCGGGTTCCCGGTGGCCGAACCGGACCCGGTCTCCGGCGGCCAGGTGCGGCAGCGCTTCGAGCACGCCACCGCGGTCCTCACCGTGGCCACCGGCGCCGTGACGTTCACCTGACCCACCCGACCCGTGGTCCCGCGGGGAACCCCGGCGGGAGCACGGGTGGTCAGGCGACGCGGGCGACGAGGACCTGCGCGGTGACCGTGGACTTGGGGCCGGAGTAGACGCCCTGCAGGGGTGAGACGTCGGAGTAGTCGCGGGCCCGGGCGACGACGACGTGGCGGTCGCCGATGGCGATGTCGTTCGTGGGGTCCCAGCCGGTCCAGGCGCCGTCGAAGAACTCGATCCACGCGTGGCTCTCGCCCGCGACCTCCTCCCCGAGTTCGGGGTCGCGGCGCGGGTGCAGGTAGCCCGAGACGTAGCGGGCCGGGATGCCGAGTTCGCGCAGGCCCGCGAGCGCCAGGTGGGCGAGGTCCTGGCAGACCCCGCTGCGCTGGTCCCAGGACTCCTGCGCCGTGGCGTGGACGCCGGTCGCCCCCGGGACGTAGGAGACCTCGTGGTGGATCCAGCCGCAGATGCGGTGCGCGGCCTCGCGCGGGTCCGAACCGCCCGCCAGGTCCCGCACCGCCTCGCGGAAGCCCTCGGGCGGCGGCAGGGTGCGCGGGGTGGGGGTGAGGAACTCCGCGAAGTCGTCGAGGAGGGCGTCGGAGCCGAGTTCCTCCCACGTCAGCGGGTCGGGGACGACGAGTTCCGCGCGGCGGTCCGTCTCGACGAGGCTGATGCCGCGGGTGACGAGGACGTCGTGGCGGGTGTGCAGGTCGAACGCCGTGACGTGGGTCCCCCAGTAGTCCCAGTAGCGGGTCAGCGTCGCCGTGGGGCTGACCTCGACCCGGGTGTCCAGGGCGGTCTGGTCGGGCAGCGTCAACGGGGTCAGTCGCGCCTCGTTGAAGGAGACCCGGACCGGGCCGCCGTAGGTGTGGGTGCTGGTGTGCTCGATGCGCAGTCTCATCAGGACCTCCCGGCCGTCCAGGACACGGCCCCGGCCATCGGGAAGAACCGTTCCGCCACCGCGGAGGACGCCGCGGAACACGCTTGCTGCACCTGTCGCATCTGGTCGTGCAGGTCGGCCAGGAGTTCCTCCGGGCTCTGGAACTCCAGTTGCGTGCGGGCCTGGCCGATCACCCGCCGGGCGTCCTGGGCGTAGCCGACCCGGCGCAGTTGCGGGTCGATGGCCTGCAGGCACCCCTCGGCGACCTCGAGCGCCGCGACGACCGAGCGCGGGAACAGCCGGTCGAGGAGGAGGAACTCGGCCGCGTCGGCCTCGCCCGCGGCTCCCGTGCTGGAGCCGTGGTAGGTGCGCAGGAACGCCTCGTAGGCCCCGGTGGAGCGCAGCAGCAGGGGCCACTGGGTCCCCCCGGACACGACCCGCGTCGCGACGAGCCGGGCCGTCATGTCGGCCCGTTCCAGGGAGCGGCCGAGGACGAAGAACTGCCAGGAGTCGTCGCGGCTCATCGTCGCGTCGACGAGACCGGAGACGACGGCGGTCCGTTCCCGGATCCAGGAGAAGAACCGGTGGGGGCTCGCGGCGCGCCAGCGTCCGGACGCGAGCGCGTTCCACGTCGTGTTCAGCGACTCCCACATGTCGCTGGACACCGTCTCCCGCGCGCGCCGGGCGTTCTCCCGCGCGGCCCCGAGCGCCCCCGTGATCGAGCTGGGGCTGACGGTGTCGTAGGCCAGGGTCTCCAGCAGTTCCCGGCGACCGGTGCGGACGTCGTGGTCGACGGGCGCACCCATGACGCTCAGCAGCGAGCGCGAGACCGCGGCCTCGTCGATCCACGGGTCGGCCAGGGTGCGTTCGACGTGGACGTCGAGGATGCGGGCGGTGGAGTCGGCGCGTTCGACGTAGCGGCCGATCCAGAACAACGACTCCGCGATGCGGCTCAGCACGATCGACCCTCTTCCCCGAGTTTCTGCTGTTGCTGTTGCTGCTGCTGGGCCTGGTCGCTGCCCGACCCGGGCCCCGGGTCGGCCAGGTGGTGCTGCCCGGTCGGCGGCGCGGGTTCCTCGACGGGGGCCGCGACCTCGACCGCGACCGGCGGGAGGAGCTCCTCGACGGCCTCGTCGTCCCCGGCCAGGACCCAGGTGTCCTTGGACCCCCCGCCCTGGCTGGAGTTCACGACGAGGGACCCCTCGCGCAGGGCGACGCGGGTCAGGCCGCCCTTGAGGACCCGCACCTGCCGGCCGTCGTTGACGGCGAAGGGGCGCAGGTCGACGTGGCGGGGACGCAGGTGCGCCTGGGCGAGGGTGGGGACCGTCGAGAGCGCGATGACGGGCTGCGCGATCCAGCCCCGCGGGTCGGCCAGCACCCGGGCGCGCAGGTCCTCGATCTCCTGCGGGCTGGCGTCGGGGCAGACCACGAGGCCCTTGCCGCCGGACCCGTCGACCGGTTTCACCACGAGCTCCTCGAGGCGGTCCAGCGCCTCCTCCCGCTCGGCGGGGATCTCGAGGCGGTAGGTCGGGACGTTGCCGAGGACGAGCTCCTCGCCCAGGTAGTACCGGGTCAGCTCGGGGACGTAGGTGTAGACGAGCTTGTCGTCGGCCACCCCGTTGCCGACGGCGTTGGCGATGCTCACCCCGCCGGCGCGGGCCGCGTTGAGGATGCCGGCGGCGCCGAGCACGGAGCTGCGGCGGAAGTGCAACGGGTCGAGGTACTCGTCGTCGACGCGGCGGTAGACGACGTCGACGCGGCGGTCGCCGGCGGTGGTCCGCATGAAGAGCCGGTTCCCGCGGCAGACGAGGTCGCGGCCCTCGACGAGCTCGACGCCCATCGCCCGGGCCAGCAGCGAGTGCTCGAAGTAGGCGGAGTTGTAGACCCCGGGGGTCAGCACGACGACGGTCGGGTCGTCCACCCCGGCCGGTGCCGAGGCGCGCAGCGCGGCGAGCAGGTGCTGCGGGTAGTCCGCGACGGGCTGCACGCGGTGGGCCTGCAGCGCTTCGGGCAGGACCTGGGTGATGGCCTGCCGGTTCTCCAGCACGTAGCTGACGCCGGAGGGGACGCGGACGTTGTCCTCCAGGACGCGGAAGTCGCCGGCCTCGTCGCGGACCAGGTCGATGCCGGCCACGTGGATGCGGACGCCGCCCGGCGGCTCGATCCCGACCGCGGCGCGGTGGAAGTGGCTGGAGGAGGTGATCACCTTCCGCGGGATGACCCCGTCCTTGACGGCCCGCAGGGGGCCGTAGACGTCGGCCAGGAAGGCCTCCAGGACCCGTACGCGCTGCGCCACGCCGCGCTCGACCCGGGCCCACTGGCGGGCCTCGATGATGCGCGGGACGACGTCGAGGGGGAAGGGTCGTTCCTCGCCCGCGTAGTCGAACGTCACCCCCCGGTCGAGGAAGGTGCTGGCGAGCTGGTCGGCCCGGGCCCGCAGCTCGGTGACCGGGAGCTCCTGCAGCGTGTCGTACAGCGCCGCCCACTCCGGTCGTGGTCTCCCGTCGACGTCGAGCATCTCGTCGACGGCTCGACCGGCCGCCGCTCCCGCCGGTGCATCGCGGTAGCCCTCGAACACGTCACCCATGGGGCGCACCCTAGGGAAGATGACGTTTCCGGCGCGTTACGCGGACGTTGCGGCGCGTGTCGTGGACGTGTCGCCGACCCGTTCCGTCCGCTGCTAGTCTTGAAGGCGCCTTCGCCTGAGTGCGGAGGTCACGGTCTCCCGCCGTCCCTCCCGGTGTCCCCACGCCGGAAGTCCCCGGTGGAGCGACCGCCCTCTGACACGATCAGCGATCGACAGGAAGACGGAACACGTGGCGAACATCAAGTCGCAGAAGAAGCGCATCCTCACCAACGAGAAGGCGCGCCTGCGCAACAAGGCCGTCAAGTCCGAGCTGCGCACCGTCGTGCGTGGCTTCAAGGAGGCGCTCGCCTCCGGTGACGCCGAGAAGGCTCAGGCCGCTCTGGCCCTGGCGAGCAAGAAGCTCGACAAGGCCGTGAGCAAGGGCGTCATCCACAAGAACCAGGCCGCCAACCGCAAGTCGGCCATCGCCAAGGCTGCGGCCAAGGTCTGATCTCCGGATCCCTGCGAAGGGCCGGCTCCCCACGGGGAGCCGGCCCTTCGTGCGTCCGGGCCGTCCGGGGGCTCAGGTGCGCGCCTCACCGACGGTGCGGACGGCCTTCTCCAGCGCGTGCTGGGCGTCGCCTCCCCCGCCCTTGACCGCGTGGTCCGCGGCGGCGACGGCGAGGATCGCGTCGGAGAGGCCCTCGGGTGAGAGGTGCTGGAGGTCTCGACGGGCGCGGTCGATGAGCCACGGCGCCATCCCGAGGTCGTGGGCGACGTCGGCCGACCGGCCGCGCCCGGCCGCCGCGACCTTGGCGAGCTGGCGCAGCCGCGCGGCCAGCGCGGCGACCACCACGACCCCGGGGACGCCGGTGGCGGCGGCGTGGCGGACCAGCACCAGCGCCTGTCCCGTGCGGCCCTCGATGGCCGCGTCGGCGACCTCGAAGCCGCTCGCCTCGCGTCGACCCCCGTGGTAGCGGTGCACGGCGCCCTCGGTGACCGTCCCGTCGGTGTCGGTCAGGAGCTGGTCGACGGCCGCGGCGAGCTCGCCCAGGTCGCTGCCGAGGGCCGCGACGAGGGCGCGGGCGGCCTCGACGTCGATGCGCCGCCGGGCGCGTCGGACGTCGGCGAGGACGAAGTCGACCTTCTCCTGGTCGCGCTTCAGCGGCTGGCAGGAGACCTCGACGACGCCGGCGACGGCCCGGGCGGCGTCCAGGACCTTCTTCGCCCGGTTGCCCCCGCGGTGGCGCAGCACGAGGACGACCGTCTCGACCGGGGCGGTCAGGTACTCCAGGACGTCCTCGACGAACGCCTCGCTGGCCGCGTCGACCCCGTCGACGAGGACGAGGGAGCGCTCGTCGAAGAGGGACGGTGACGTCCAGGTCGAGAGCTGCCCCTTCTGGTAGCCCGCCGCGGAGACGTCGGTGCGCTCGAAGGTCGGGTCGAGCTCGCGCATCCGCGCGTTCAGGGTGCTGAACGCCCGGTCGGCGAGGTGCTCCTCGGACCCGACGAGCAGGACGACGGGAGCCGGGCCGAGGTCCTGCGGGGCGGTCGTGGCCGCCGCGGACGCCTTCTTCGCGGGGCTCTTGCTGACGGTCTTGGCGGGCACGGGCCCACTGTCGCACGCGACCCCGACAGTGACTCCCCGCCTGCGAACGGGCACGCTCCGCTGTTGCTCGTGCGGCTCCTGAGACGAGGGAATTCCCGTGAGGGTGCGTTCGAAGGTCCTCAGCGGTGCGGCCGCTCAGATCCCGGCCCGGTGGGTGAACTCGCCCCCCAGCACCGTGGCGAGAACCTCGGTGGCGCGCAGCGCGGCGGCTCCCCCGGTGGCGAACGCCTCGGCGGGGTCGACCGCGACGAGGACCAGGTCGGCGACGTCGCCGACGTGGACGCCGTCGCGGCCACCACTGCTCGCCACCAGCGCGACCTCGAACGGCAGGTGCTGCTCGGGGTGCCACGGCGCCCGGTCGTCGACGCTGCGGTGGACGGCGCTGGCCAGGGCGTCCCACGGGTCCAGCGGCGCCACGGGCGCGTCGGAGCCGAGCAGCAGCCGCGCCCCGGCGGCGTGCAACGACGCGTAGGGGTAGGCGCGCTCGGCCCCGGTGGGCCAGTGCCGTTCCACGGTGTCGCGGTCGTCGACGACGTGGCGCGGCTGGATGCTCGCGGTGACCCCGAGACGGGCGAACCTGGGCACGTCGTCCGGGTGGACCTGCTGGGCGTGTTCCAGGGTTCCGACGCACGCGGCGGCCTCGAAGCCGTCGAGGGCGACGCGGACCGCGTCGTCACCGATGGCGTGCACGGCCACGGCGAGACCGTGCGACGTGGCCCGGCGCAGTGCGGGTTCCAGTTCGGCGAGCGGGATCCGCAGCATCCCGTGGCCCCCGGAGGGGTACTCCTCGTGGCAGAACGCCGTGCGGGTTCCCAGCGACCCGTCGACCACGTGCTTCACCGGTCCCACGCGGACCCGCTCGGGAGCGCCGGGAACGCGGTCCCCGGTGCGCAGGCCGGCGGCGACGGCCGCGTCCAGCCAGTCCGGCCAGATCCCCGCCGCGACCCGGACCGCGGGGTTCTCCCGGCGGGTCCAGACGTCGATCGGGGCGTACTCGAGGTCGACGATCCCCGTCACCCCGCGGGCGGCGGCGACGCTCGTCGCCTCCGCCACCCAGCGGTCCAGCCCGCTCGCCTCGGCGGCGTCCACGGCGGCGAAGAGTTCCATCGCGGGCGCCTCCCGCAGCACCCCGCTGGGTTCCCCGACGCCGAAGCGGGTGGCCGCCGCGGAGTTCAGCCAGGCCGCGTGCAGGTCCCCGCTCACGACGACCACCGGGCGGTCGGGGAACCGGGCGTCCAGCGCGTCCCGGTGGGCGGGTTCGCTCCACAGCCCGTCCCGGTAGCCGTGACCCAGCACGAGGTCGGAACCCGGCACCGCCCGGGCGAGGAGGACGTCGGCGACCTCCGCGGGCGAGGTCGCCGCCGCCACGTCGATGCGCCGGCGGGCGGCGGCCCACTGGGTGAGGTGGACGTGGGAGTCGACCAGACCCGGCAGCAGGACGGCCCCGCCGGCCTCGACGACCTGCACGCCGTCCCGCGGGTCGAGGCCCGTGCCCGCCGCGCGGAGGTCGTCGCCGATCGCGACGACGCGGCCGCCGGCGAGCAGGACGTCGCAGATCCGGCCGTCCCGCCGGACCTCGTGCAGCAGCAGCGGGGCGGGCGACGCACTCATCGACTGACCTCGAGACGGGCGGCCCGGCGGCGGGCCTGTTCGGCCGGGTCGGGCACCGGCGCCGCCGCCGGCAGCCGTGCACGGCGATCGTCTCGCACAGCGGGGCGGACCCGCCACAGCACTCAGCGCGGTGTGGGCGCTGCTGCGACCGGGCCGGTGAGCGAGGCGAGCATCCGGAGCTTCTCGTCGCTGGGGCTGCCCCGGTCCGCGTAGTAGAGGACCAGGAGCACCCCGTCGACGGGCAGCTTGTCGCGGTGCAGCTGCAGTTCGCCGACGACGGGGTGGTTCACGATCGCCGACCCACCCTCCAGGACGCGGACGTCGTGGCGTCCCCAGAGGTCCCGGAACCGGTCGCTGGTCAGGGCGAGTTCCCCGACGAGTTCGACGATCCGGGGGTCCTCGACCTCGTTCCCGACGGACCCGCGCAACGCCGCGACGAGCCCCTCGGTGGCAGCTTCCCAGTTCTGGTGGAACTCCCGCTCCTCCGGGTCCAGCATCAGCGAGCGGAGGCGGTTGTTCCCAGAGCGCAACCGCGGGGAGAACGCGACCGCGAGGTCGTTGGCGGCGAGGACGTCGAAGGCCCGTCCCTCCACGAACGCCGGCACCCCGACGCTCGCCAGCAACTGGTGCAGCCGCGCGGGAACGCGTTCCGGTCGGGGTCGTCGGCGGGGTCGCGCCCGGGTGGTGGCGAGACCGAGGAGGTACTCGTGGTCGAGCTCGCCGAGCTGCAGGACCCGGGCGATCGCGCCGAGGACCTGGGCGGAGGGGTTCTTGTCCCGACCGCGTTCGAGACGCAGGTAGTAGTCGCCGCTGATCCCCGCGAGGAGGGCGACCTCCTCGCGCCGCAGCCCGGGAACCCGGCGGTTCCCGCCGCCCGGCAGTCCCGCCTGTTCCGGGGTGACCAGACCCCGCCGCGCCCGGAGGTACTCCCCCAGCCGGTTCGCCCGCTCCTCGCTCACCCTCCGATCGTAGGTCCGACGCGCTGCCGCAGAGGGGGTCCTGCCAGGACCCCGGACGAGCGGGGTCCTGGCCGGGTCTCGCGCCCCGGCGCACCGTGGAGGCATGGACACCAGCAACCGCACCGTCTTCCTCCCCGGCGCCACCTCGGGCATCGGCCTCGCCCTGGCCCGGCACCTCCGCGCCGCGGGCAGCACCGTCGTGGTGGGCGGCCGCCGCGCCGACCTGCTCGAGACGCTCGCCGCGGAGGGCTTCGCCACCGTCGCGATCGACGTGACCGACCCGGCGAGCGTCGAGAACGCCCGCGACACCGTGCTCCGCGAGCACCCCGACCTCGACACCGTCGTCACCATGTCGGGAGTGATGCTCGTCGAGGACCTCCGCGACCCCGCGCACTTCGCCGCCGCGCAGCTGAGCGTCGAGACGAACCTGCTCGGCACGATCCGACTCATCGACGCGTTCATCCCGCACCTGCTGGCCCGCGGGTCGGGGACGATCGTCACCGTCACCTCCGGCATCGGTTTCCTGCCCTTCCCGCTGATGCCGACCTACGCCGCCACGAAGGCCGGCGTCCACGCCTACTCCGAGGCGCTGCGCGCCCAGCTGGCCGGCACCGGGGTCGAGGTCACCGAACTCGTCCCGCCCGCGGTGGCGACCAGCCCCGAGGTGAGGCGGAGCAACCCCGCCGCCCTCGACCTCGAGGAGTTCGTCACCGAGGTGATGGGCCTCCTCGGTGCGGACCCGACCCCCCACGAGATCCTCGTCGAAGGGGTCCGCATGCACCGCTGGGCGGAACGCGACGGGACCTACGACGAACTCGTCGCGCGGCGTTCGCAGGCGTTGGTGACGTTGCCGGGCCGTTGACCGCGGGTGGACGCCGGCGGTTCGGGGTCCACCCCTCAGCCGTTGGAGTACTTCGCCCGCCGCTCCGCCTGCGTCGGGTCCGAACCCCGCACCACCGTCCGCAACGCCCCCGCGGACCCCGCCACCGCCACGTCTCCGTCGGTGTCCGTCCGCAGCACCCGCGCGCCCGTCCGCGCCAGCAGGTCCAGCGTCGGCGCGGCCGGGTGGCCGTAGTCGTTGACCTCCCCCACCTCCACGATCGCCACCCGCGGCCTGAGTTCCGTGTAGAGCTCGGGGAACTGGTTCGCCGATCCGTGGTGGGCGACCTTCACGACGTCCACCACCGTCCCCTCGGGAACCTCCGACAACGCCCGCCGCTGACCGTCGCGTTCCAGGTCGCCGGTCAGCAGCACCGACACCCCGGCCACGTCCGCCAGCAACGCGATGCTCGCGTCGTTCACGTCGGAGGAGTCCGGCGCGGACTCCTCCGACACGGCGGGCAGCGGCGCCAGCACCGTCCACGACACCGAACCCGCCGAACCGGTCAGGCCGGAACTCAGCACCGTGACGTCCGCCCCGGCACCTGCCGCGATCTCCGCCACCCTGCGCGCGGCGGGTTCGACGGCCAACGGCGAGACGAACACCTCCCCCACCTCCCGCCCGTCCACCGCACCGGCGAAACCCCCGACGTGGTCGGCGTGGAAGTGGGTCAGCACCACCGCGTCCAGCCGCTGCACCCCCAACCGGTCCAGGCACCCGTCGACCAGCACGTCGTCCGGACCCGCGTCGACCAGCACCGCCGACGACGGCCCCGACCGCAGGACGACCGAGTCGCCCTGCCCCACGTCGCACCCGACGACCAGCCAGTCCGGCGGCGGCCACGGCCCCGACGGCGCACCCCAGCGCGGCGCGCACCGCACCAGTGCCGCACCGCCCACCACCAGCACGAGGGCCAGCCCCAACCACCTCCGCGGCCGGGAACCACTACCCCGGGAACCACTGCGCCGGAAACGCACCACGGCCGCCACCGCCCCGAGCAGCAGCACCGTCAGGACGACCACGACCAGCACCCCGGTCACCCCGCCGGGAACGGTCACCGCCACCGGCAGCCTCGCGGCGACGCGGGCGAGACCGGCGATCCACCACGCGCACAACCCCGCCGGCCAGGCCAGCCACGTCGCCCCGGTCGACCACACCGGCGAGACGAGCGTCGCCGCCAACCCCAGCACCGTCGCCGGCGCCACCGCGGGGGCGACGAGGACGTTCGCCGGGATCGACAGCGGGTTCACCGCCGGCTGCAGCAGCACCAGCACCGGGCCGCAGACCACCTGCGCCGACACCGGGACCGCCACCGCGAAGGCCACCGGGCGCGGGAACCCCAACTCCAGCAACCGTTCCGCGAAGGGGCGCCCCAGCAGCACCAACGCCCCCGTCGCCAGCACCGAGAGCACGAACCCGAACTCGCGCGCGAGCCACGGATCCGCGACCAGCAGCACCAGCACCGCCGCGGCCAGCACGGGGACTCCCCGCACGGGTCGGCCCACCGCCAACCCGACCAGCCCGACACCCCCCATCACCGCGGCGCGCAGCACGCTCGGATCCGGCCGGGCGAGCACGACGAAACCCACCAGACCGGTCGCCGCGACGACGAGGCGGGCCCGCCGGCCGAACCCCAGCCACGACGCGACCAGCACGAGGAACCCCACGACGAGGGTCGTGTTCGACCCGCTCACCGCGGTCAGGTGGGTCAGCCCGACGGCCTTCATGTCGTCCTCGAGGTCGCTCGGGAGGCGGGACGTGTCGCCGACGACGAGGCCGGGCAGCAGCCCGCGGGCGTCCGCGGGTTGCGGTTCCACCGCCTCCCTCAGACCCCCGCGCAGCCGCTCCGCGCCCCGGAACACGCGGCCGGCCGATCCCACCACCTCGGGTCGCCCGCTCGAGGAGACCACGGCGACGGACCGTTCACCGGGGTCCGCGGGTCCCAGCCGACCGCCGAACTCCACGCGCTCCCCGAGGTGCACCCGAGCCCACCCCTCGACGTCGGCGAACACCGTCACGCGCGCCGCGACCGGGATGTCACGACCGCGAGCCTGCAGTCGCGACACCGTCACCTCGACGACGACCCGCGGCGGTCCGCCGGGCCGCAGCGCCGTGATGGCCCGGGGATCGCTGCTCACGACGCCGGTCGCGGTGACGCTCACCTGCCGTTCCGCGAGATCGGCGATGCCCCCGTGGGTGGACCGGGCCTGGTGCAGCACGACCGAGGTCAGGACGAGTGCGGTCGCGACGAGCACCAGGAGGAGCCGGGCTCCCCGGCGGAGCACTACGAGCGCGCCGCCGGTCAGCGCCACCCCGACGAGCAGACCGCCGAGGGACGTCCTGGCGGCGAGCGGGTGGGCGATCAGGACGAACGCCGACAGCCAGGCCAGGACGGCGGCCGCCACGAGCCGCAGGTCGAGTCCGACGGTCACACCGTCACCAGGTCCCGGACCCCGTCCAGCAGTTTCGGCCCGATGCCGGTCACCTCACCGAGGTCGTCGACGGAGGTGAACCGGCCGTTCTCCTCCCGCCAGGCGACGATCCGGCCGGCGAGCACCTCCCCCACCCCCGGCAGGGCGTCGAGCTGCTCGGCCGTGGCCGCGTTCAGGTTCAGCGGTCCACTGCCGCCGGAGCCACTCGCCACCACCGGCCCCGCGACGGCCTGCCCCGGAGCGGGCACCAGGACCTGCTCGCCGTCGACCAGGACACGCGCGAGGTTCACCGCGTCGAGGTCGGCGTCCGGCAACGGACCGCCCACCGCGGCGAGGGCGTCCCCGACCCGGCTCCCGCCGGGCAACGTCACCAGCCCCGGGGTCGCGACCCGTCCCGCGACGTGCACGACGACCGGGGTGCCCGAGACGTCCGGCGCGGGAGAGCTCGAGACCGCCACCGTCGCCGTCCGTCCGGGCAGGACGTCCCCCGCGGGCGTCGCGTCCTCGGGCCAGGAACGCCACGCGGCGACGGCCAGCCCCGCGGCCACCAGCAACGCGACGATCAGCACCCCGACCGCAGCGCGCGGACTCACCCGCACCCGCGCCGCCCGGACGGAGGGCGGTGTCCGGTCGGCGATCCGCCGGCGCAGTTCGCCGGTACCGGAAGCGAACGGCTCCTCGGTCTCGTCGTCCCAGTCCTCCTCGAGGTCGTCCTCCACCGCGTCGGGCACGACGGGTTCCACCCGCCGGAACTGTCGGGACGCCAGCGCACGCGCTCGGTGCGCCGACTCACGCGGCCGGTAGGAGGAGGACACCTCGGCACGCTAGGTGGGCGCCCGGCACCGGGCGGGTCGCCGCCACCGCGCCTGTGGACGAGACTGCCCCGCAGGAACCTGTGGAGACCGCGGTGTCCGGGTGGTCCGCCGCACCCGGCCCGACGCTCAGCCGCTCGGGAGTTCCCGCTCGATCTGGGCCCCGACCTCGGCGACCATGTCGACGTCGTCGGGGTGCAGCAACCACTGCACCTGCAGACCGTCCATGACCGCGACCAACCGTCGGGCCGCGGACGCCGGCGCGGGGTGGGCGCAGTCGGCGAAGGCGTCGGTGAGGGTGGCGACGACGGAGCGGTAGCGCTGGTCGAAGAACTCGTGCGCGGGGTGCTCCGGCGAGGCGGACTCCGCGGCCAGGACGGTGAACAGCTCCACGACTCCGCGACGGGACTCGTTGCGGCGCACCACCTCCAGCAGCGCCGCGAGGCGCTCGCGGCCCGCACCGACCTGCAGGCCCGACGCTGCGGCGTCGTCCACGTCACGGCGTTCGAGCACGGCGAGCAGCAACGACTCCTTGCTCCCGACGTGGTGCTGCAGACCGGCCGGGGAGAGCCCGCAGCGGGCCGCGAGGTCGCGCATCGACGCCGCCCGGTACCCCGCTTCGGCGAACAGCGACACCGCCTCGTCGAGGATCTGCTCCCGGCGCGCTCGCCCCTTCGCGTACTCCCCACGGATGGCCATCCCCAATACCTATCACCTGCATGGTTTTCGGGGGTAGCCTCTGCGCCATGACCGACACCGACGTCCCCACCACCCCGCAGGGTGTCCTCGCGCAGCTCACGCTCGAGGAGAAGGCGGCCCTGCTGGACGGTTCCGACTTCTGGCACACCGAACCCGTCGAACGCCTCGGCGTCCCCGCGCTGATGGTCACCGACGGCCCGCACGGTCTGCGCAAGCAGCCCGAAGGGGGCGACCACCTCGGCCTGAGCGGCAGCGTCCCCGCGACCTGCTTCCCGCCCGCCGCCGGGCTCGCGTCGTCCTGGAACGTCGACCTGCTGCGCCGCGTCGGTGCGGCCCTGGGCCGCGAGACCCGCGCCGAGAAGGTGTCGGTCCTGCTCGGGCCGGGCGTGAACATGAAGCGGTCCCCGCTGTGCGGGCGCAACTTTGAGTACTTCTCCGAGGACCCCGTGCTGGCCGGCGACCTCGCCGCCGCCATGGTCGACGGCGTCCAGAGCCAGGGCGTCGGGACGTCGCTGAAGCACTACGCCGCGAACAACCAGGAGACCCGGCGGATGACGATCTCCGCCGACGTCGACGAGCGGACGCTGCGCGAGGTCTACCTGACCGCCTTCGAGCGCGTCGTGAAGCAGGCGCAGCCGTGGACGGTCATGTGCTCCTACAACCGGATCAACGGCGTCTACGCCTCCGAGGACCCCTGGTTGCTGACCACCGTCCTGCGCGAGGAGTGGGGTTTCGCCGGCCTCGTCGTCTCCGACTGGGGTGCGGTCAACGTCCGCGAGGACGGCGTCGCCGCCGGTCTCGACCTGGAGATGCCCTCGTCCTCGGGAGCGGGCACCCAGCGCATCCTCGCCGCCGTGGCGGCCGGGACCCTCTCCACCGAGGACGTCGACCGCGCCGCCCTGCGCGTCCTGGAACTCGTCGAGAAGTCGAAGGCCGCCCTCGCCGACCCCGGTTCGTTCGACGTGGCCGAGCACCACGCCCTGGCCCGCGAGGCCGCCACCGAGAGCGCCGTGCTGCTGAAGAACTCCGGCGACGTGCTGCCACTGGCCGCGACCGGCGGCACCATCGCCGTCGTCGGCGAGTTCGCCCGCACCCCGCGCTACCAGGGCGCCGGCAGTTCCCAGGTGAACCCGACCCGGCTCGACGACGCGCTGACCGCCCTGCAGGCGCAGTTCGCCGGCCACCGTGAGGTCACCTTCGCCGCCGGGTTCGTCCCCCAGGACGAGGAGGTCCAGCCCGGGCTCGTCGCGGAGGCCGTCGCGAACGCGGCCGCCGCCGAGGTCGTCGTGCTGTTCCTCGGCCTGCCCGCCTCCTACGAGTCCGAGGGCTACGACCGCGACCACACGAACCTGCCGCCCGCGCAGCTCCACCTGCTCGAGGAGGTCGTCGCCGCGAACGCGAACGTCGTCGTCGTCCTGGCCAACGGGTCCGTCGTCAACCTCGCACCCTGGCAGGGTTCCGTGCCGGCCGTCCTCGAGGGCTGGCTCGGGGGCCAGGCCGGTGGCGGTGCCGTCGCCGACCTGCTCTCCGGGGTCGCGAACCCGTCCGGCAAGCTCGCCGAGACCGTCCCGCTGAACTACCTCGACAACCCCACCGTCGGGAACTTCCCCGGCGAGAACGGCCACGTCCGCTACGGCGAGGGCCTGCTCATCGGCTACCGCTGGTACGAAGCGCACCAGCTGCCCGTCGCCCACCCGTTCGGCCACGGCCTCTCGTACACGACCTTCGCGTACTCCGACCTGAGCGTCGTCGACCGGGGCGAGCACGTCGAGGTCTCGCTCACCGTGGAGAACACCGGTGCGCACGCCGGGACGGAGACCGTGCAGGTCTACGTCAGCGACCACGAGGCGAGCGTGTACCGGCCCGAGCAGGAGCTGAAGGGTTTCGCCCGGGTGACCCTGGCCGCCGGCGCACGCGAACGCGTGCTCGTCTCCCTCGACGCCCGCGCGTTCTCGTTCTGGCACAGCGCCGCCGGTCGGTGGGTCCTCGAAGGGGGCGACTTCGGGATCCGCGTCGGGTCGTCCTCCCGCGACATCCGGCTCGCCCGGACCCTGACCCTGCAGGGCCAGGACGTGAAGCTCGAACTGGCCGTGGACGCCGAGGCCGAGGAGTGGCTGGCCCACCCCGTCGCCGGGGACGCCGTCCGCAGCGCGCTCGAGGGCACGATGTGGTCGGAGATGCTCTTCGACGAGCACAACGGGCAGATGATGCGGGCCATCCCGCTGCAGCGCCTCACCCGCTTCCCGGGGTTCCCCCTCGCCGAGGGCGACCTGCCGGAACTGGTCGCGAAGGCCAACGCCTCCTGAGGACCCGCGGCGCACGAGGAGCCCGCCCGGATTCCGGGCGGGCTCCTCGCGCGCCGTGCTCAGAGCGGGAGGGTCATCACGACGTGGGGCCGTTCCTCGCTGTCCCCGCGCCACCCCTCGGTCATGCCGAGCTTGCGGGCGACGGCGAAGCTGGCGGCGTTGTCGGGGTGGATGATCGAGATCAACCGCCGCAACCGCAGCACGTCACGGGCGTAGCCCACCCACATCGACGCCGCCTCGGTCGCGAACCCCTGGCCCCACGCCGACCGGGAGAGCCGCCAGCCGATCTCGACGTCGTCGGGGTACCAGCGCATGTGGTGCAGACCGGTGAACCCCAGGAACCGCCCGTCCTCGCGACGTTCCACCGCGGACAGCCCGAACGGGTTCTGCTCGAAGACCCCGTCGCAGCGCTCGGCCAGCGCGTCGGAACCCGCGCGGTCCAGCGGCGCGGGGAAGTGCCGCATCACCTCGGGATCGGCGTTGAGCTCGGCGAAGGGTTCCCGGTCGGCCGCGGTCCAGCGCCGCAGCAGCAACCGGGGTGTGACCAACCGGAAACCCTCGTTCACCGCTGGACTCCTCAGGCCGGGACGATGTTGACGAGCTTCGGCGCCCGGACGATGACCGTCCGCAGGCCCCGCCCCTCGAGCGCGGCCTGGACCTTCTCCGAGCTCAGCGCCAGCTCCTGCAACGCCTCCTGGGTGATGTCCGGGGACACCTCCAGCCGGTCACGCACCTTGCCCTGGATCTGGACCACGCACGTCACGGTGTCCTCGACGAGCAGCGCCTCGTCGACGACGGGCCAGCCGGCGCGGGCGACGCACGGGTCGTGGCCCAGCAGCGACCACATGTCCTCGGCCGTGTACGGCGCGACGAGCGACAGCATGATCGCCGTCGCCTCGGTGGCCTCGCGGACGGCGGGGTCCCCGCCACCGACGCCGGAGTCGATCGCCTTGCGGGTCGCGTTCACGAGTTCCATGACGCGGGCCACGGCGACGTTGAAGCGGAACGCCTCGACGTGCTGGGACACCTCGTGCACGGTCTTGTGCGTGATCGAGCGCAGGGCGCTGTCCCCCGTGGAGGGGTCGACGCCCGCGGCGGAGGTGACGTCGCGCGCCAGGCGCCACGCCCGGCCCAGGAACTTCGAGGAACCCGACGGGGACACGTCGGCCCAGTCGATGTCGTCCTCGGGCGGGCCCGCGAACGCCATCGTCAGCCGGATGGCGTCGACGCCGTGCTCCTCGAGCTGGTCGGAGAGCCGCACGATGTTGCCCTTGGACTTGCTCATCGCCGAACCCTCCATCTGCACCATGCCCTGGTTCAGCAGGCGGGTGAAGGGTTCGTCGAAGGGCAGGTAGCCCAGGTCGTGCAGCACCTTGGTGATGAACCGGGCGTAGAGCAGGTGCAGGATCGCGTGCGTGACGCCGCCGACGTACTGGTCGATGGGGCCCCACTGCGCGATGAGGTCCCGGTCGAACGCCTGGGTGTCGTCCTTCGGGGACACGAAGCGCAGGTAGTACCAGGACGAGTCGACGAAGGTGTCCATCGTGTCCGGGTCCCGGCGCGCCGGGGTTCCGTCGACGGGGCTGGGCACGTTCACCCAGTCCTCCGCCGCCCCCAGCGGTGAGGTGCCCTTGGGGGTGAGGTTCAAACCCTCCGAGGGCGGCAGCACGACGGGCAGCTGGTCCTCGGGGACCGGGACCTCACCGGTCTCGGTGTGCACGACGGGGATCGGGGTGCCCCAGTAGCGCTGACGCGAGATCAGCCAGTCGCGCAGGCGGTAGTTCTTCGCCGCCCGGCCCTTGCCGGCCGCGACCAGGTCCTCGACCGCCCGGGCGATGCCGGCCTTCTTGTCCAGGCCGTCCAGCGCGCCGGAGTTCACCAGCCTGCCGTCACCGGCCGTCGCCTCGCCGGACTCCGCCGGGTCGGGCAGGGGGTTGCCGTCCGCGTCGCGGACGTCGACGACGACCCGGACGGGCAGGCCGAACGCCTTGGCGAAGTCGAGGTCACGCTGGTCGTGCGCGGGCACGGCCATGATCGCGCCGGTGCCGTAGTCGGCCAGGACGTAGTCGGCGGCCCAGATCGGCAGCCGCTCCCCGTTGACCGGGTTCACGGCGAAACGGCCCAGGTCGACCCCGGTCTTCTCGCGCTCCGAGGCGAGGCGGTCCATGTCGGAGGTCTCCTGCACCTGGGTGCGGTAGACCTCGAACTGCTCACGGACCTCCGGCGACGCGCCCGCGGCCAGTTCCTCGGCCAGGTCGGAGTCGGCCGCGACGACCATGAAGGTCGCGCCGTGCAGGGTGTCCGGTCGGGTCGTGTAGACGCTGATCGGCTCCGCGCGGCCCTCGATGACGAACTCGACCTCGGCGCCGGTGGAGCGCCCGATCCAGTTGCGCTGCATCGAGATGACCTTGGCGGGCCACTGGCCCTCCAGGGCGTCCAGGTCGTCCAGCAGCCGGTCGGCGTAGTCAGTGATCCGGAAGTACCACTGGGTCAGCTTCTTCTTGACGACCTTGGCGCCGGAACGTTCCGAGGTGCCGTCGGGCAGCACCTGCTCGTTGGCCAGCACGGTCTGGTCCACCGGGTCCCAGTTGACCAGGGAGTCCTTGCGGTAGGCCAGTCCCTTCTCGTACAGCTTGAGGAACAGCCACTGGTTCCACTTGTAGTACTCGGGGTCGGAGGTGTGCAGGACCCGGTCCCAGTCGAAGGAGCACGCGTAGCGGCGCATCGACGCGCGCTGCTGGGCGATGTTGTCGTACGTCCACTGCCGCGGGTCGAGGCCGCGCTTGATGGCGGCGTTCTCGGCGGGCAGACCGAAGGCGTCCCAGCCGATCGGGTGCATCACGTCGAAACCGCGCTGCAGCCAGTACCGCGCGATGACGTCCCCGAGCGCGTACGCCTCGGCGTGACCCATGTGCAGGTCGCCGGAGGGGTACGGGAACATGTCCAGCACGTACTTCTTCGGGCGTTCGTCGCCCGCCTCACCGCTCGTGAACGGCTTGCGCTCGTCCCAGACCGGCAACCACTTCTCCTGCAGCGCGAACGCGTCGTAGCGGTTCTCGTCCGCCTCGTCCCGTGCCTGCGTGTCGGTCTGCGTCATCTCGTCCTCCCGGTGCGTCCGTGCGTCCCGCACCTGAACCTCCTGCGGACAGCGGAAGACCCCTCACTCAGGAGGGGTCACGGCGCCGGCACCTGCGAGGTCGCAGCAGCTCAGCGCCGGCTGGCAAGTCGGCGGGAAGACACGACCGACAGCCTACTCCGTCGGGCTCACGAGCGTTCCGGACGGGCCGAGCGGTCGGCGCGACGTCGACCCCAGCCGTGCTGCGGGGTGCTGCGACGCAACGCGCGACGCTGGGCCAGGGCCTGCTCGGCGCGCACCAGCAGGTCGGTGACGCCACCCTCGTCCCAGGGCGCCAGCACGGCCGCGCCGGCCTCGACGGACAGCCGCGCACTGGGCGCCCCGCCGGCGGTCGCGGCCGGGTCGAGGGCTGCGGCGACCTGCAACCGCTCCTGGGCCAACCCGACGCGCATCCGCCGTTCCAGCTCCTGGGCGTGCAGCCCGGCCCCGGGTCCCAGGACGATGAAGCGGCCCTCGTCCACGCGGGCGACGACGTCGGAGGTGCGGGTCGCGGCCCGCAGCGAACCGGCCGCGGCGGCCCACTCGGCCTCCTGCTGCCGGCGCTGCTCGTCGGCGCTGCGCACGAGGCCACCGACCTGCACACCGGGGGTGACCTCGATGATGCAGGCGTGCACGGCGCCCCCGGAGCGGCGGGCCGACTCCAGCACCTGGTTGCCGATGAGCATCAGCCCCCGACGGTTGAGCAGTCCCGTGACCACGTCGTTGACGTTCTCGTCCCGGGCGTGCTCGAGGGCGGACACCAGCGAGTCGGCGGCCCGCTCGGCCTCCCGGTGCGCCCGGTGCGCGACCGCGAGAGCCGCGGCGAGGATCCCCGCGAGCGCCAGGGCGCAGCCGAGGGCGACGAGGAGGGTGGTGGTCACCGGGGCCACGGTGGCCGTGACGGCGGTCGCGAGGACCCCCGCCACGGGCACGGCGACGAGAGCGGTGGTCCACGTGCGGCCGGCGGGGCTGCTGCTGGCGCGCGCCGGACGGACCGAGGGCTCGGAGGATCCGGGGGTGCTGTTCACCCTGGTGACGTCGGCACGCGGAGGTGTCGGCTGGATGGGGCGAGAGGGTGACGAGCGCATCCGTGCATCGTGACGCGGCGATCCGGGTGGACCACCCGTCTCAGGCCGTGGCGCGCGAGAACTCACCCGCCCGGCGCACCTGATCCCCGTCCGGGCGAACGCCGGTGTAGAGGACGAACTGCTCCGCGGCCTGCAGGGCGGCCACCTCGGTCCCGGTGACGACCTGCTTGCCCAGCTCACGACCGAGGCGGACGAAGGGGGTGTCCTCGGGGACGGCGACGACCTCGAAGACGGCGTCGGCGGCCTCGACGGCGGCCCGCGGCACGGGGAGGTCCGCGGCGGCGGAGCCACCGGCCATCCCGACGGGGGTGGCGTTCAGCAGCAGGGTCGGGCGGTGCTCCCCGAGGTCGGGCACCCAGCGGGCGCCGTGGGCCGCGGCGAGTGCCGGGCCGGCCTGGGGGTTGCGGGCGACGACGACGAGGTCGTCGAAGCCGTTGTCGCGCAGGGCGGCGAGCGAGGCCTTGGCCATCCCGCCGCTGCCGAGGACGGCGGCGGGGCCGCTGGGGACGATGCCGTGGGTGGCGAGGAGGCCGGCGACGGCGAGGTAGTCGGTGTTGTGGGCGACGAGGTGGGCCACCCCGTCGATCGGGGTGTTGACGATGGTGTTGACCGAGTCGATGGCGGCCGCGGAGGGGTCGAGGGCGTCGACGAGCGGGATGACGGCCTCCTTGAAGGGCATCGAGATCCCGGCACCGCGGATGCCGAGGGCGCGGAGGCCGCCCATCGCGGCGGGCAGGTCGGTCGTCGTGAACGCCTTGTAGACGAAGTCGAGCCCGAGCTCGGCGTAGAGGAAGTTGTGGAACCGGGTCCCGAGGTTGCTGGGCCGGCCGGACAGGGAGAGGCACACCTGGGTGTCTTTGGAGAGCACGACCCCATCCTGGAACACACCGAGGATGTTGATGGTTCAATGACAGTGTGAACAGGTCCGCGAAACGCATCGGGTTCCTCTCCTTCGGGCACTACCAACCCGTCGCCGGGTCGGCGGCCCGCACCGCCCGCGACGCCCTCGTGCAGACGGTGGAACTGGCGGTGGCGGCCGAGGAACTCGGCTTCGACGGCGCCTACGTCCGCGTCCACCACTTCGCGCGTCAGCAGGCGGCCCCCTTCCCGGTCCTCGCCGCGATGGCCGCGCGCACGAGCCGCATCGAGCTCGGCACCGGCGTCATCGACATGCGCTACGAGAACCCGCTCTACATGGCGGAGGAGGCGGCGATGACCGACCTCATCTCCGACGGCCGGCTGCAGCTCGGCGTGAGCCGTGGTTCACCCGAGCCCGCCCTGCACGGTCCCGCGACGTTCGGCCACGTCCCGGCCGAGGGTGAGACCGAGGGCGACATGGCCCGGCGTCACCTCGACGTCTTCCGCCACGCCATCGCCGGCGGCAAGGTCGCCGAGGCGAACCCGCGGATGACGGGCAGTTCGCGAGCGCTGCCGATCCTCCCCCAGGCCCCGGGCCTCTCCGACCGGATCTGGTGGGGCTCCGGCTCGCGCGAGACCGCGCGCTGGACGGCCGAGCAGGGCCTGAACCTCATGAGCTCGACCCTGCTCACCGAGGACACGGGCATCCCCTTCGACGAGCTGCAGGCCGAGCAGATCGCCCTGTACCGCCAGGTCTGGAAGGACTCCGGTCACTCGCGCGAGCCGCGGGTCTCGGTGTCGCGCAGCGTGATGCCGATCGTCAACGACCTCGACGAGGCCTACTTCGGCCGCGACCGGCACTCCACCGACCAGGTCGGTTCGCTCGGCGAACCCGGCCTCGCCCGCTTCGGGCGGACCTACGCCGGGGACCCGGACCAGGTCGCGGAGGACCTGGCCAAGGACGTGGCCGTCCAGGAGGCCGACACCCTGCTGGTGACGATCCCGAACGCCCTCGGGGTCGACTACAACGCCCACCTCATGAGCTCGATCGTCGAGCACGTGGCCCCCGCCCTGGGGTGGACGCGCGCGTCCTGACCTCCTCCCGCACGACCGCGGCCCGGGCCTCGACCTCGTCGAGGACCCGGGCCGTCGTCGTCCTCGGACCCACCGCGCACCGCCCCGCACGTCCGGCCTCTGGCGCGGGCGGGCGGATCGGCGCACGCTGGTGACGAGCCCGGCGACGAGGAGGCGCATCGTGGACGTGTCCCGACGAGGTGCCGTCACGGCCGGCGTCCTGGGCCTCCTCGCCGCCCCCGCCGGACCACGACCCGATGACGTCTCCCTCAGCGCCACCGACCTGCTGACCGGGCGTCGCCTCGAGCACCGCGCCGAACGCCCCTGCCCCGTGCTGACCCTCTCCGCCGGTCTCGCCCTCGGCCTCCTCCTGCGCGAGCGCGGTGTGGACGAGCTCACCCGGGTCGTCCGCTTCACCCGCGGTGACGTCGTGCGCTCCTCCCCCGTCTGCGCCTGGCACCTGCAGCAGGGGTTGTCCCTGGCCCGTCTCGGCGACGCGGCCCTGCGTCGCGGCGACGCGACGGCCACGAACCTGCTCGTGCGCCACGTCGGCGGGCCCGCGGCCCTCACCGGGTTCTGCCGGGAGCTCGGCGACGAGTGGACGAGGCTGGACCGGGTCGCCCCGGCCTCCTGCGGCGGTGACCCCTGGGACCCGCGCGACACGACCACGGTCACGGCCCTGGCTCTCGACCACGCGGTGCTGCTCCTCGGCGGCGTCCTCCCGCCCGGCAGCCGGGGCGTGCTCAGCGGGCTGTTCCCCACGGCCCGCCTCGCCGGCGGGTGGGAGTTCAGCGGGAGCACCGCCACCGCGCGCTACGGTTCCGTCGTCGCCGTCGGCACCGCGCGCCGGGACCGGCGTCGCGTCGTGCTGGCCGCTGCCGTGCGCAGCGGGCAACCGGGGACGTGGGGCTCGGAGCGTGCTCTCGTCCCGGTGCTGGACGACGTGCTGGCCGGCCTCGACCGCAGGTGGTGAAGTCCCGGGAACGACGGAAGGCCCGGACTCTCGTCCGGGCCTTCCGTCTGCGGTGGAGCTGAGGGGATTCGAACCCCTGACCCCCTCCATGCCATGGAGGTGCGCTACCAGCTGCGCCACAGCCCCGCTTTCGTCACTCAGGGTTTCCCCCGGCAACGAGGACAACACTACCGCACCGGCCGGGGTGGTCCGAACCACCCCGGGTCGCGGCGTCAGCCCTCGGCGCCCACCGCAGCGCCGGGCGGGCCGGCGTTGTACTCCTCCAGGACCCACCCCCGGGAACGGCGGCGCAGCACCGCCCAGTGGGCGTTGCGGAAGCCCGCGAAGGCGCTGCCCGCGGTCACCGGCAGGTCGAGGAGGCGCAGCACACCCGCCTTCAACGCCGCGCCGTGCGAGGCGACGAGCAGGGTCCCCCCGTCGGGGACCGCGGCGGCGTGCGCCTCGACGGCGGCGGCGATGCGCTCACCGAGCCGGATGCGGGTCTCGCCCCCACCCATCGCGACGTCGTCGCCGCGACGCCAGGCCGCGTGCTCCTGCGGCCACTTCCGCGCTATCTCGGCGCCGACCAGGCCCTGCCACTCCCCCGCGTCGACCTCGCGCAGGGCGGGGTCACGGGTGAGGGTGTGCCCGGTGCGGGACGTGAGCGCCGAGGCGGTGTCGAGCGCGCGGACGAGGTCGCTGGAGACGACCACGTCGATCGGCAGGGTGCAGAGGTGAGCCGCCGCTGCGGCGGCCTGGGCCCGCCCGACGTCGTCGAGGGGGACGTCGAGCTGGCCCTGGAAGCGGTTCTCGGCGTTGAACGGGGTGCGCCCGTGACGCCAGAGGACGACGGTGGAAGCCGTCACGCCTGACTGTCGGACGGCGCGGACGCCGCCGTGGACGCGGTGGCCGCCAGTTCGATGACCGGGCAGTCCTTCCACAGCCGCTCGAGCGCGTAGTACTCGCGCTCCTCGGTGTGCTGGACGTGCACGACGAGGTCGACGAAGTCCAGGAGGACCCAGCGGCCTTCGCGTTCGCCTTCGCGGCGCACCGGCTTGGAGCCCATCGGGAGGAGCTTCTCCTCGATGGCCTCGGCGATGGCGCGCACCTGGCGTTCGTTGGGAGCCGAGGCCACCAGGAAGGCGTCGGTGATGAAGAGCTGGTCGGACACGTCGAGCGCGATGACGTCGGTCGCGAGCTTGTCCGTCGCCGCGGCCGCGGCGCTGGTCACCAGCTCGAGGGCTCGATCGGTTGCGGGCACGGAACTCCTCGCCTGCATGAGCAGGTGTCGGCCGGGCACGAGGCCCGGGAAGCGGTCAGTCCGCTGATTCTCCCACGGCGAGAGCCTCCTGCCGGGCGCCGACCGCCGCACCCTCCGCCGGGGCCGCGTACAGGCCGTGCTTGGAGATGTGCTGGACGACACCGTCGGGCACGAGGTACCAGACCGGGAGGCCGCCGGCGACGCGATCGCGGCAGTCCGTGGAGGAGATCGACAGCGCCGGGACCTCCATCAGGCTGACCCCGTCCAGCGGCAGGCCGTCGTCGCTGAGGGGGTGGCCCGGCCGGCTGACGCCGACGAAGTGGGCCAGCGACCAGAGCTCCGCGACGTCCTTCCACTGCAGGATCTGCGCGAGGGCGTCGGCGCCCGTGATGAAGAAGAGGTCGGCCTCGGGACGGATCTCGCGCAGCTCACGCAGCGTGTCGATCGTGTACGTGAACCCGCCGCGGTCGATGTCGATGCGCGACACCGTGAATCGCGGGTTCGACGCCGTCGCGATCACCGTCATGAGGTAGCGGTGCTCGGCCGGGGCGATGTCGACGCGCGACTTCTGCCAGGGCTTGCCCGTGGGGACGAACACGACCTCGTCCAGGTCGAAGCGGGCGGCCACCTCGCTGGCGGCCACCAGGTGCCCGTGGTGGATCGGGTCGAAGGTGCCACCCATGACCCCGACCCGGGGCCGGCGACCCGCCGACGAGCTCAGTGGCGGGTCCCGACGCTCTTGAACGCCAGCGTCACGATGAGCATCATCGCGAGGAGGCACAGCGCCACGATCATGAAGGCGATGGGCGGCATGGGCAGCTTCCCGTGGACCTCTTCGGTCGCCTGGTTGGCCTGCGCGACGAGCGCGTGCAGCATGGTCGTCCTCCTGGCTTGCGGGCTGGTGCGTGCTGATCGGTGCGTGCTGGGTCGTGCGGTGGAGCCGGTGGTCAGTCTGTCACGGCGCGCGGAGCACCGCGGGGCGGGTGTGCGGGAGGATCCCCGCGTGTCGACCGCCGAGAGCCCCCCCGACGTCGCCCTGTCCGTGGTGGTGCCGGCCTTCGACGAGGCCGAGGTGCTGCCCGCGTTCGCGCAGCGGCTGCGTCCCGTGCTCGACGGCCTGCTCGAACAGGGTCTCGGCGGCTACGAGGTGCTCGTCGTCGACGACGGCAGCTCGGACCCGACGCCCGTCGTCCTCGCCCGGTTGCGCCGGGACTGGCCGCAGCTGCGGGTGGTCCGTCTGCGCGCCAACGCCGGACACCAGGCGGCCCTCTCGGCGGGGCTGGCCCGGGCCCGCGGGCGCGGCGGGGTGCTCACCATGGACGCCGACCTGCAGGACCCGCCGGAGGTCCTCCCCCGGATGCTCGCCGCCGCCGCCGGGAACGACGTCGTCTACGCCGTGCGCGAGGACCGCTCCGTCGACTCCGTCCTCAAGCGGCTGACGGCGGCCGCCTTCTACCGCCTGGTCTCCGCGCTCGGCGGTCGGGCCCCCGCGCAGGCGGGGGACTTCCGCTTCACGAGCCGGGTCGTCGTGGACACCGTCCTGGGCCTGCCCGAGGCGCACCGGGTGCTGCGCCTCGTCGTCCCCGACCTCGGCTTCGCCTCCACCACCGTCGGCTACGTCCGCGAGGCCCGCGGCGCCGGGCGCACCAAGTACCCGCTGGGGCGGATGCTGCGACTCTCCCTGGACGCCATCACCGGGTCCTCGACGGCACCGCTGCGCCTGGCGTCGTTCTTCGGCCTGGGCGGGGCGCTGCTGACGTTCCTGCTGCTGCTCTACGCGCTGGTGTCGTTCGCGCTCGGGTCGACCGTGCCGGGGTGGACGTCGACGCTGGCCGTCGTCGCCGGGGTCGGCACGCTGCAGCTGCTCTGCCTCGGGGTGCTCGGCGAGTACGTCGGGCGGCTCTACGTGCAGCTGCAGAACCGGCCGACGTACCTGGTGGCGAGCGACTCCCTCGAGGACCCTGCGGACCGGGGTCAGGCGCGGACGTGACCGTCGCCGAGCACCTGCCACGTCGTGGTGGTCAGCTCGGCCAGCCCCATCGGGCCACGGGCGTGCAGCTTCTGGGTGGAAATCCCGACCTCGGCTCCCAGCCCGAACTCCCCGCCGTCGGTGAACCGCGTCGAGGCGTTCACCGCGACGACCGCGGAATCGACTGCGGCGCAGAAGTAGTCGGTGACCCGGACGTCGGTCGCGAGCACGGCTTCGGTGTGCGCGGAGGTCCACCGGGAGATGTGCTCGACGGCGTCCTGCACCGAGTCGACGACGCCGACGGCGATCTCCATCCCGTGGAACTCCGCCGCCCAGTCCGCGTCGGTGACGGGCTCGGCCGGGATCCCCTGCGCCTGCGCGGCCCGCAGCGAGGTCGCGTCGGCGTGCAGGAGCACACCCGCCCCGTGCAGCGCGGCGAGCAGCGTCGGCAGGAAGTCGGCGGCGAGCGCCGAGTGGACGAGGACGGTCTCCGCCGCGTTGCAGACGCTGGGTCGCGAGGTCTTGGCGTTGAGGACGATCTCGACGGCCTGGGCGAGGTCGGCGGAGGCGTCGACGTAGACGTGGCAGTTGCCGACGCCGGTCTCGATGACGGGGACGGTCGCCTCCCGCACGACGCGCTGGATGAGGTCGGCGCCGCCGCGCGGGACGAGGAGGTCGATCAGCCCGCGCGCGGTCAGCAGGACCCCGACCCCGTCCCGGCCGAAGTCGTCGATGCTCGTGACCGCGTCGGCGGGCAGCCCGGCGCTCTCCAGGGCTGCGCGGATGACCTCGACGAGGACGGTGTTGCTGGACTGCGCGGCCGAGCCACCGCGCAGGACGACGGCGTTGCCGCTCTTGAGCGCCAGCACCGCGACGTCGACCGTCACGTTGGGTCGGGCCTCGTAGACCACGCCGAGCACCCCCATGGGGACGCGCAGCTGCCGCAGCCGGATGCCGTTGGGGAGGGTGGAGCCGCGGACGACCTCGCCGACGGGGTCGGGCAGCGCCGCGACCTCGCGGACCGCGGCGGCGACGGCGGCGACCCGGACCGGGTCCAGGCGGAGGCGGTCGAGCAGGTGCTGGGAGGTGCCGTCGGCCTCGCCGCGGGCGAGGTCCTCGGCGTTGGCCGCTACGATGCGCTCGGTGGCGGCGTCGATGGCGTCCGCGATCGCGTGCAGCGCGGCGTCCTTGGTCGCCCGGGTGGCCACGCGCAACGGTCGTGACGCCACCTTGGCGCGTCGGCAGACCGCCAGCACGGCGTCCTCGACGGTGGTTCCGGCAGCCTTCTCGGGCGCGAGCGTCATGCGCGCAGCCTACGCGTGCCCCGCAGATCGTTCAACGATCCTTCGCCGGCGAGGCCAGGGACCTCACCAGGGAGCGATGTCGCCGATCAGGTCGAGGGTCCGCACGCGGCGGGTGGGCACTCCCCCGCCGCCGACCCCGTGGCGCCGGCGTTCCGCCTGCTGGTCGACCCGGTGCTCCACGGTCGCGCGGTCGACGACCTCGACACCCACCACCGACCAGCACGGCAGCCCGGCGCTCGCGCGGTGCTCGGGCCACAACCGCAGGGCCATCGCGGCGGCGTCGTCGACGTCGCGGGCCTCGTCCCAGTAGCGCAGTTCCACCCTCGTGCTGCTGTAGCGCACGCTGGAGAGGAACGGGTGCTCGCTCAGCAGGCGGTCGAGCGCGCTGCGCAGGGTCTCCAGGTCGGTCTCGACCCCCGCGACCGTCAAGGTCACCGACCACAACGGCAACGGCGTCTGCGCCACTCCTGGCTCCCCGGTTCGAAGCTGTCTGCGGTCAGGGGCGCGGTCAGCGCCCCAGGAGCACCAGGTGGTCACGGTGGACCACCTCGCGCTCGTAGGCCGGGCCCCACTGCCGGGCGAGCTCGCGCGTCGACCGGCCGAGCATGTCCGGCAGTTCTTCCGAGGAGTAGTTCACCAGTCCCCGGGCCAGCGCGTGGCCGTTTCCGTCGACCAGGTCCACCGGGTCCCCCGCGCGGAAGCGTCCCGACACCCCGACGACCCCCGCGGGCAGCAGCGAGGAGCGGTTGGCGCGCACCGCGCGCACGGCCCCGTCGTCGAGCACGAGCCGGCCAGCGGGTGCGGCGGCGTGCGCGAGCCAGAGCTGTCGCGTGCTGCGGCGGGCCCGGCGAGCGGTGGGCAGCGCGAACCAGGTGCCGACGTCCACCCCGCTCAGCGCGTCGTGCGCGAGCGTCGCGGAGGTCACCAGCGTCGGTACCCCCGCGGCGACGGCGATCGCGGCGGCCTCGACCTTCGTGCTCATCCCGCCCGTCCCGACGCCCGCGGCCCCGGTGGAGCCGACGGTCACCCCCGAGAGGTCCTCGGGGCCGCGGACCGTGGCGATCCGGCGCGCGCCCGGCGTCGAGGGCGGGGCATCGTAGAGGGCGTCGACGTCGGAGAGCAGCACGAGCGCGTCGGCGCGCACGAGGTGGGCGACGAGCGCCGCGAGCCGGTCGTTGTCGCCGAAGCGGATCTCGTGGGTCGCGACGGTGTCGTTCTCGTTGACCACGGGCACGACCCCGAGGCCGAGCAGCCGTTCCAGCGTGCGCTGGGCGTTGCCGTAGTGGGTGCGTCGCACGACGTCCTCGGCCGTCAGCAGCACCTGCCCGACGGTGAGGCCGGCTCGGGCGAAGGCCCGGGTGTACTCGGCCAGCAGCAGGCCCTGCCCGACGCTGGCCGCGGCCTGCTGGCTCGCCAGGTCACGCGGACGCTTGCGCAGGCCCAGCGGCGCCAACCCCGCCGCGATGGCGCCGGAGGAGACGAGGACGACGTCCCCGCCCTCCACCCGGCGTCGCGCGAGCACGTCCACGAGCGCGTCCAACCGCGACGCGTCCAGTCCCCCGGCCGCCGTCGTCAGCGACGACGAGCCGACCTTGACGACGACGCGCCGGGCCTGCGCGAGGTCCTCGCGCCGGGCGACCGGGGACGGGGTGGTCACTGCTGTGAGAACTCCTCGCTGGTGGTGTCCTCGTTGGTCCAGTGACCGGCCTGGCGTTCGGTCTCGAGCTCCCCGCGGGCCTCGGCCTTGGCGGCACGACGCTCGCGTTCCTGGACGCGCTTCTCGTCACGGGTGGGACGGGAGTGGTCCTCCAGGCGCAGGTCGCTGCCGCGCTGGCCCAGGACCTCGGCCCCGGCGATCATCGTGGGTTCCCAGTCGAAGACGACGGCGTTCGCGTCGTCGCCGATGATGACCTCGGCGCCCGGGGTCGCCCCGGCCTTGAACAGCTCGTCCTCGACGCCCAGGCGGGCGAGGCGGTCGGCCAGGTAGCCGACGGCCTCGTCGTTGGTGAAGTCGGTCTGGCGGACCCAGCGACGGGGCTTCTCGCCCCGGACGCGGAAGCGGACCTGACGGTCCTCGACGTCGCCGTACTCCTCGCGCGTGACCTTGAAGCCCTGGTCGTTGATCGCGGGCGGGTTGAGCACGATCCGGGTCGGGACCGCTTCCGGCGCAGCGGCTCGCGACGCGGCGACGAGTTCGGCCATCGCGAAGGACAGCTCGCGGAGCCCGGTGTGCGCGACCGCGGAGACGACGAACACGGGCGCGCCGCGCTGCTCGAGGTCGGCGCGGACGATCTCGGCCATGTCCCGCGCGTCGGGCACGTCGGCCTTGTTGATCACGATGATCCGCGGACGGTCCTGCAACGGGACCGTGCCGTCGTCGACGGGGTAGGCGGCCAACTCCTTCTCGATCGCCTCGAGGTCGCTGACCGGGTCGCGGTCGCTCTCGAGGTTCGCGCCGTCGAGGACGTGGACCAGGGCGACGCAGCGCTCGACGTGGCGCAGGAAGTCCAGGCCCAGCCCGCGGCCCTCGCTGGCGCCGGGGATCAACCCGGGGACGTCGGCGATGGTGTAGCGGGTGGAACCGGCCTCGACGACACCGAGGTTGGGGACGAGCGTGGTGAAGGGGTAGTCGGCGATCTTGGGCCGGGCCGCGGACAACGCCGCCACCAGGCTGGACTTGCCGGCGCTAGGGAACCCGACGAGCGCGACGTCGGCGAGGGTCTTGACCTCCAGGTGCAGGTCGAGGACCTCACCGGGCTCACCGAGGAGGGCGAAACCGGGCGCCTTGCGCTTGGCGGAGGCCAGCGCCGCGTTGCCCAGACCACCGCGTCCACCGGGAGCGGCCACGAAACGGGTTCCGTAGCCGACCATGTCGGCGAGGATCTCGCCCTTGGCCGAACGCACGATGGTGCCCTCGGGGACGCCGATGACGAGGTCGTCGCCCTCGGCGCCGTTGCGGTGGCTGCCCATCCCGAAGCGGCCGTCGGGCGCGCTGCGGTGCGGCCGGCGCTGGAGCTCGAGGAGGGTCGTCACCTGCGGGTCGACCTCGAGGATCACGTCCCCGCCCTTGCCGCCGTTGCCGCCGTCGGGGCCGCCGAGCGGCTTGAACTTCTCGCGGTGGACCGAGGCGCACCCGTTGCCGCCGTCACCGCCGGACGCGTGGACGACGACGCGGTCGACGAAGTGGGTGGACATGGTTGAAAGCCTCTCGTAGCCCAGCGATGGTGATCTTGCAGGTAGTCCCAGCTCGATCTCCGGCGCTGGGTGCCGGCTCCACGGTTGCGGGGGCTGACGCACGGAGGGGCGGACCGGATCGCTCCGGTCCGCCCCTCCGCGTTCACGACTGGTGGTACGTCACACGCCGGCTGCGACGATGTTGATGACCTTGCGGCCACGACGCGTGCCGAACTCGACGGCGCCGGGGATCAGAGCGAACAGCGTGTCGTCGCCGCCACGGCCCACACCCGCACCGGGGTGGAAGTGGGTGCCGCGCTGGCGGACGATGATCTCGCCCGCGAGGACGACCTGACCGCCGAAGCGCTTGACGCCGAGGCGCTGGGCGTTGGAGTCACGACCGTTGCGCGAGGAGCTCGCGCCCTTCTTGTGTGCCATGAGTCAGCTCACTCCCCGATGCTGGTGATCTTGACGCGGGTCAGCGGCTGGCGGTGGCCCTGACGCTTGCGGTACCCGGTCTTGTTCTTGTACTTCAGGATGGTGATCTTGGGGCCCTTGGCCTCCTCGACCACCTCGGCGACGACCTTGACACCCGCGAGAGCCGAAGCCTCGTGAGTCACGGTCTCACCGTCGACGAGGAGAAGGGGCTGCAGTTGCAGCGTCTCCCCGTTGGCCACGGGGACACGGTCGATGGTCAGCACGTCGCCGACCGAGACCTTCTCCTGCCGGCCGCCGGCGCGGACGATGGCGTACACCACAACGAACCCGTTTCTCTCGTCACAACTGGAAGGCCAGCAGACCGATGGACGGTCTGTGGCTCGCGCACGATGGCGCACCAAGGGTCAAGCGTACGGAACGCCGTCCCATGGGTCAAAACGGCTGGCCGCGAACGGCCGGCCGAGTCGTTCAGTCGCCCGCGGACGAGGCGCCCGGGGCGGACCCCTCGCGCTCCTCGCGCTCCTTGTGGCGGGCGGCCGCGGCCACGGCCGCGATCGCGGCGAGGACCGCGGAGTCCTTGGCGGGCTCCCGGGGGGCGTCCTGCTCGGACTCCCCGCGCGGGGCGGAGCCGTTCGAGGAGGATCCCTCGACCGAGGGGGCGTCGCCGGCGGGACGGCCGTTCTCCGTCTCCCCCTCGGCCCCCTTGTCCCGGCCCCGACCACGGCGCGAGCGGGACTTCGTGCTGCCCCCGTTGCCACCGGAACCGCCGTTGCCCCCACCGTTCGAGGAGGCGCCGGAGGAGCCGTTGGAGAAGGGGCCGGAGGAACCGCTGGAGGAGCTCGAGGAACCCGTGGGCGTCGGCTGCGGGGCGGGGTTCGCGTCGGCGGCGGCGTCGAGCTCCTCGAGGACCGCCGCGAGGCCCTGTCCGGTCCGCTTGCGCGTCATCTGGACCAGCCCGAGCGAGGTCACCTCGGCCACCTGGTGCTTGGTCCGGTCCCGGCCCAGGCACTCGATGAGGCGGCGCAGCACGAGGTCGCGGTTGGACTCGAGGACCATGTCGATGAAGTCGATGACGATGATCCCGCCGATGTCGCGCAGCCGGAGCTGACGGACGATCTCCTCCGCGGCCTCGAGGTTGTTGCGGGTGACGGTCTCCTCGAGGGTCCCGCCGACACCGGTGAACTTCCCGGTGTTGACGTCGACCACGTGCATGGCCTCCGTCGGGTCGATGACCAGGGAACCGCCCGAGGGCAGCCAGACCTTGCGGCCCAGCGCCTTCTGCAGCTGCTCGTCGATGCGGTGGTGGGCGAAGACGTCCTCGCTCCCCTCCCAGCGCACGAGCCGGTCAGCGAGGTCGGGGGCCACGTCGTCGACGTAGTCGCGCACCGTCTCCCACGCCTCGTCCCCGGACACGACGAGCTGGGTGAAGTCCTCGTTGAAGACGTCGCGCACGACACGGACGGTGAGGTCCGGCTCGCCGTGCAGCAGGATCGGCGAGTTCTTGCTGGACGCCTTGGCCTCGATGGCCTCCCAGGTGGCCTGCAACCGCTGCACGTCCGCGGCCAGCTCCTCCTCGGCCACACCCTCGGCGGCCGTGCGCACGATGACGCCGGCCCCCTCCGGGACGACCTGCTTGAGGACCTTCTTCAACCGCGCGCGCTCGGTGTCGGGCAGCTTGCGGGAGATGCCCGTCATCGACCCGCGGGGGACGTAGACGAGGTAGCGACCGGGCAGCGAGACCTGGCTGGTGAGTCGCGCACCCTTGTGCCCGACCGGGTCCTTGGTGACCTGGACCAGGACGGAGTCGCCGGACTTCAGCGCCGCCTCGATCCGGCGCGGCTGCCCCTCGAGCCCGGCGGCGTCCCAGTTGACCTCACCGGCGTACAGCACGGCGTTGCGGCCCTTGCCGACGTCGATGAACGCGGCCTCCATGCTGGGCAGCACGTTCTGCACGCGGCCCAGGTACACGTTGCCGACCATCGTGGTCTGCGCGGACTTCGCGCCGTAGTGCTCGACGAGGATCCCGTCCTCGAGGACGCCGATCTGGGTCTTGTCGTCCTGCTGACGCACGACCATCACGCGTTCGACGGACTCGCGGCGGGCCAGGAACTCGGCCTCGGTGAGGATCGTGCGCTTGCGGCCCTGCTCGCGGCCCTCGCGGCGGCGCACCTTCTTCGCCTCGAGACGCGTCGAACCCTTGAGCGCGGTGATCTCGTCCTCGCCGGTGCCACCGGTCGTGACCGCGGCACGGGGACGACGCGGTTCCCGGACCCGGGTGACGGTGTTCGGCGGGTCGTCGGGCGAGACGTCCTCGGACTCCGCGGAACCGCTGCGACGGCGACGGCGACGACGGCGGCGCGAGGACCCGTTCGACTCCTCGCCGTCGTCGTCCTGCTCGGTCTCGTCCTCGGGGTCCTCGGTCTGGTCCCCGGAGTCGGTCTCGGCGACGTCCTCGTCGTCCGCGCCGGTCTCGCCCGACTCGTCCTCGACGTCACCGTCGACGGGGGTGCGGCTGCGGCGACCGCGGCCACCGCGGCGGCGACGCCGACGCGGCGCACCACCGTCGTCGTCGTCGTCGTGGTCGTCGTCGCCCGCGTCACCCTGGTCATCGATCTGGTCGTCCTCGTCACCGGTCCGGTCGAGGGCGTCGTCCACCTCGACGTCGGACTCGCCGTCCTCCTCGCCGTCGAAGGCGAAGGTGTCCTGGTCGCTGACGGGGGGCGGGCCGGCGGGTGCGGAGGCGCGACGGCTGCGACGCACGGGCTCCTCGTCGACGGGGGCCTGGAAGAAGAGGGCGGTGGCGCGGGCGGCCGCGTCGGCGGCACGCTCACCCTCGCTGGGGGCCCGTCGTCCCTGGGCGAACCCGGCGGCTCGCAGCAGGACCGGGTCGTCCATGAGGTCGGGGTCCTCCGCCACCGGGGTGACGGGGGCCTCGACGGGGGCTTCCTCCACCGGGACGTCCTGCGCGAGCGCAGCGGCCTCGACGGGCTCCTCCTCGACGGGGACGGCCGGCACCACGGGCGCGACGGCCGTCTTGCGGCTGCGACGACGACGGGCGGGGGCCGCGGCCGGGGCCTCGGCGGGGGCCTCCGCAGTGGTCTCCACGGCGGCCGGTTCGACGGCGGGCTCGGGGGTGGGTTCCGGGGTGACCTCGACCTGGGGGGTCACCTCCGCCACGGGTTCCACGACGGGCTCCACGACGGGTTCGGCGACAACGGGTTCGGCGGCCACCTCGGCCGGGGTCGCGACCTTGCGGGTCGCCCGACGCGCACGACGACGCGGCGGCGCCTCGGTCTCCACGACAGGCTCGGGTGCCGGGGCCACGACGGGCTCCGGCTCCGCCGCCACGACGGGATCGGGCGTCGGTTCCGCCACAGCGGGGGTGGCGGGGGTGGCGGGCTCGGCCGCGGCGCTGGTCTCGCCGGACACGTCGACGTGGGCCGGCGGACCGGCGGGTCGACTCGCGGCACGGCGCCGGCGGGGCCGCGTCGTCGCCGCGCCCTCGGCTGCTGCTGCGTCGTTCTCTTCGGGTGTGGTGCTCACGGGTGCTCCGCTCGCCCGCGGCGCCCGCTCCACCGGTGAACCCACGGCCGCGCGAGCGTCCTGGTCGGAATCGCCGGGTGGGTCGTCCCGCACCCGACGGAAGTCCTCTGTGTGCACCGACGGGTTCGCGCTCTTCGCGTGCTCCGTCCGTGCCGCCGGCGGTCGACGTCCGGCGTGTGGCCCGGGGCGCCTGCGAGGTCCTTCCACTGGACCGCGGCGCTCCCCGGAGCCCGCGCGCAGGGCGACGGTCTCGACAGCGGGCCGGGCGCCCGGTGTAGGGAACGCTCGACCACCGTCAGTGTCGCACAGCTCGCCAGGACGGGTCCGGGCCGTCCGCGGCAACCGTCGCCAAGGGGGCCGGCGGTCCGCTAGTCTCCGATCAACACCATCCAGAGTGGCCGAGAGACCTGGCTCGACGACGCCACAGCAACCACCGCGCAGCGGCAGGTGCTCCCGCCAGGGCGATGGAGGAAACAGCGTGATCAGCCGTACCCGCTCGACCCTGACCCGGCGCTTCCACGTCGACTTCTCGCGCGCCGCCTCCACGGCGTGTCGCCAGGGCGCTCCGATGCGCCGGGGGACGCCGCGCGCGGTCTGAGCACCGCCGCCGCATCCCCGCAGCACCTCGCTCGACCTCCTCCCCCGCGCCCTCGCGCACCCCGACGGACGGTCACCGTCCGCCTACCCCCCGGAGCACACCCATGTCCGCGCCCCGTCGCACCCTCCTGCCCGCCAGCACCTCCCGACTCCTCGCGTCCCGTCGGCGGGTCCTCTCCGGGGCTCTCGGTCTCGGCACGCTCGCCGGCACCGGCACGCTGGCCGCCTGCGGTGACGAGAGCACCTCCTCGGGCCTGAGCGCCGGGAAGGCCGTCGACCTCAAGGGGGCGACGATCAAGCTGATGGTGAACCAGCCGCACGTGCTGGCCTTCACGGACCTGCTCGGCAAGAAGTTCGCGGCGGAGTTCGGCGGGAAGCTCGAGGTCACGGCGATCCCCTACGACCAGCTCACGAGCAAGCAGATCCTGGACGTGCAGGGCGGCGACGGGGAGTTCGACGTCTTCGACTACTTCTACTTCGGCCTCGGCCAGCTCGTCGACGCCGGCGCCCTGGTCGACCTCACGGACTGGATCGGCGCGAACACCGACATCGCGACCGACGACTTCCTGCCCTCGATCTACGACCCGTACACCCTGATCGACGGCAAGCGCTACGGCCTGCCCTTCGACGGCGACACCCACGTCCTCTACTACAACACCGAGGTCTTCGAGAAGTACGGCGTCGAACCGCCCACGACCTGGGACGACTACGACGCGGTCGCCGCGAAGATCACCCAGGACTCCGGCGGCAGCGTCTACGGCGCGATCGTCGAGGGTCAGCAGGTCCCGATGATCCTGGGCTGCTCCTTCATCAACCGCCTCGCCGGCTACGGCGGCACGCTCGTCGGCTCCGACGGCAAGGCCGCGTTCCACGGGGCGGAGGGGCTGGCCGCGCTGCAGCACCTCATCGACGTCTCCCCCGCGGCCCTCCCGACACCGCTGCAGACCGGCTTCGACCAGGCCAACTCCGCCTTCCTCTCCGGTCAGGGCGCGATGCTCGACACCTGGACCGACCTCGGGCTGAAGGCGCAGGACCCGGCCGGCTCGAAGATCGTCGACAAGTGGGGCGTGGTCACGCTCCCCGTGGGCGGGAAGAACACGACCGCGCGCACCGCGCTGGACGCCGGGTTCGGCCTGGGCGTCTCGAGCGCCTCCCAGCAGATCGACAAGTCCGCCGCCTTCGTGAAGTGGGCGACGAACCAGGAGAACAACCTGCTGCTCGCCTCCACCGCGGGTTCCGGGATCGACCCGGCGCGCAAGACCGTCCTGGACTCCACCGACTACGCCACGGCCGCGGGCATCGCGACCGACGTCATCCGCGAGGGTCTCGACGGTGACCCGCTGGCCTGGCCGAGCCGGGCCGGTGCGCCGAAGGCGCTGCAGGACCTCGTCGACCAGCTGGCGCTCGCCATCCAGGGGTCCACGGAACCGCAGGCCGCGCTCGACAAGGCCGCTGAGAGCTGGGAGAAGGAACTCGGATGAGCCAGCTCCTGGACGGGCAGCGCACCGTGCCCGGGCCGCGGCGGGGTCGCCGCGATCCTGCCGCCCGGCGCGCGGTCCCCGGCCGCCACCGGCCGGGGCACGTCTCGACGTGGCTGGCCGCGCCCAGCCTCGCGGGGCTGGCGCTCATGCTGGTCTACCCGACGGTGTTCGTCGTGGCGTTGGCCTTCACGAAGTCGTCGCTGGGCAAACCCCTGCAGCACTTCACGGGTCTCGACAACTTCGTCGACGCCTGGGAGTCGCTGGCGTTCGCGGGCTCGCTGGTCCGCTCCGTGGTCTTCGCCGTCGTGGCCGCCCTGGTCGCGACGGGCCTCGGGATCCTCCTCGCCCTGTTGCTGCACGCGCGGGGAACCCGGTTCGGCGCCGTCGGGACGATCCTCCTGCTGCCCCTGGTCACGCCGCCCGTCATGGTCGGGGTGGCCTGGAAGCTCATGCTCGCCCCCGTCGGGGGCGCGTTCGGCGGGTTGTTCTCGGCGATCGGCTTCCCCGGCGCGAACCCGTTGGGCGACAGCGTGGGAGCCTTCGCCGCGTTGATCGTCATGCACGTCTGGCAGTGGACGCCCCTGGTGACCCTGCTGGTCTTCGCGGCCCTGCTGGGGGTCCCCGAGGAACTCCGCGAGGCGGCGTCCCTCGACGGCGCCGGTGCGTTCCGCACGTTCACCTCGGTGGTCTGGCCGGTCGTCGCCCCCAACGTCCTCTCGGTCCTGCTGCTGGAACTCGTCATCGGGTTGAAGGTCTTCGACCTGGTGACCGTGGTGACCCAGGGCGGGCCGGGGGTCTCCACCATCGTCAGCAGCTTCGAGATCTTCCGGACGGGCATGCGCGGCAGCTACGAGATCGGGACGGCCGCCGCCGAGACGCTGGTCTTCGGCCTGGTCGTCGGGGTCCTCACCACCGTGGTGACGCTGGTGCGTTCGCGTGCCGTGAAGGCCGACCGGTGACCGGCGCCGTGCTGCGCCGCAGCGGTCTGCGCGTGATCCTGGCGGCCGTCGCGTTCGTGGCGCTGCTGCCGATGCTGTTCATGGTCTCGCTGTCGCTGCGCAGCGTGGACGACATCGCCAACGGCGGCTGGCTGCCGACGAACTTCGTGTGGTCGAACTTCAGCAAGGCCTTCGCGACGGTCCCGCTCTCGACGATGCTCGCGAACTCGTGGGTCGTCGCGATCGGGGCGACGCTGCTCACCTCGATCGTCGCGGTACCCGCCGCCTACGTGACCGCCCGGGCCGGGGCGCGCGGTGAGCGTCTGCAGACGGTGCTGCTGGCCAGCTACTGCGCCCCGCCGATCGTGGCGGTCCTGCCGCTGTACTACCTGCTCAAGCAGGCGGACCTGACGAACTCCGCGATCGGGCTGGTCCTGGTCAACGGCCTGGCCAACGTCCCCGTCGCCGTGTGGTTGCTCGACGGTTTCGTGCGGCGCATCCCGCTGGAGGTCGAGGAGGCCGGCTGGGTCGACGGCCTGTCCACGACGAGGGGGCTGTGGCACCTGGTGCTGCCGCTGCTGGCGCCCGGACTCGTCGCCGCCCTGCTGATCTGCCTGTTCCTGTCCTACAACGAGTTCCTCTTCGCCGTGTCGTTCTCGCAGAGCACCTCCAGCCAGACCCTGCCGGTCGGGTTGTCGCTGTTCCAGGGTGACCGCACGGTGCAGTTCGGCCAGCAGGCCGCGGCGTCGCTCGTCGGGATCATCCCGATGTACGTGCTCGCGGTGGTGGCCCAGAAGTGGCTCGTCGGTGGGTTGTCCGCCGGGGCCGTCAAGTGACCGAGTTCGAGGAGACGTCCGTGACCGACCGCAGGATCCACCTGAACGCCTTCGACATGACCTGCGTCGGTCACCAGTCCCCCGGGTTGTGGAGGCACCCGGCCGACGAGTCGCACCGCTTCGACGACATCCGCTACTGGACCGACCTCGCGAAGCTGCTGGAGCGCGGGAGGTTCGACTCGCTCTTCATCGCCGACGTCCTCGGGATCTACGACGTCTACCAGCAGGGTCCCGAGACGGCGCTGCGCGAGTCGACGCAGGTCCCCGTGGGCGACCCGCTGCTCGCGGTGTCGGCGATGGGTGCGGTCACCGAGCACCTCGGGTTCGGGGTCACCGTCTCGCTGACCTACGAACAGCCGTACTCCTTCGCCCGGAAGATGGCGACGCTGGACCACTACACCAACGGTCGCGTCGGCTGGAACGTCGTGACCAGCTACCTCGAGTCCGCCGCGAGGAACCTCGGCCTCTCCACCCAGATCACCCACGACGACCGCTACGAGCTCGGCGAGGAGTTCATGGAGGTCGTCTACAAGTTGTGGGAGGGCTCCTGGGAGGACGACGCCGTCGTCCGCGACGCGGAGGCGGGGGTGTTCACCGACCCGGCGAAGGTCCACCCGATCGAGCACCACGGCCGGTTCTTCGACGTCCCCGGCATCGGGCTCACCGCGCCGTCCCCGCAGCGCACGCCGGTCATCTTCCAGGCCGGTGCCTCCCCGCGGGGGATCGCGTTCGCGGCCCGGCACGGGGAGGCCATCTTCAACACCGCCACGCGTCCCGAGGTCATGTGCCCCTGGGTCGACCGGCTCCGGGCCTCGGCCGCGCAGGCCGGTCGCGACCCGCGTAGCGTCAAGGTGTTCACGCTCGTCACGATCATCACCGCGGCCACCGACGAGGAGGCGCGGGCGAAGTACGAGGACTACGCGCAGTACGTCAGCTACGACGGCGCCCTGAACCTCTACGGCGGCTGGAGCGGGCTGGACCTCTCGAGCTACCCGCCGGACGAGCCGCTGGAGTACGCCGAGACGGAAGCCGTCCGCAGCGCCGTCGAGGCGTTCTCCACCGCCGACCCGGACCGGAAGTGGACGCCCCGCGACATCGCGAACTGGGTGGGGATCGGGGGGATGGGGGCCGTGATCGTCGGCTCCCCCACCACCGTCGCGGACGAACTGCAGCGCTGGATCGAGGTCGGTGACGTCGACGGGTTCAACTGCGCCTACGCCGTCACCCCGGGCACGTTCGAGGACATCGTCGAGTTCATCGTCCCCGAGCTGCAACGCCGTGGCGTCTACCCCAGCGACTACGAGGGGGAGACGCTGCGCGAGACGATCTACGGCAAGGGTCAGGTCCACGTGCGCGACGACCACCCGGCGGCGTCGTACAAGGTCTCCCGGGTGCCGCGGTGACGGCCCCCGTCGCCGCCGACTCCGCCGCGGCGTCGGTGTCCTCGAACCTCTCCGCCCTGCTCGACGTCTTCCCACCCGCGAACGGGTGGGTGTGAGGAGAACCATGACCACCAGGAACCAGGTCCTCGACGCCGCCCGCGACGTCGCGAACCACCTCGCCCTCGACGCGCTCGAGCGTGACCGGGCGAACGCCGAACCGTTCGCCGAGGCCGAACTGCTGCGCAAGGCGGGCCTGCCGAACGTGCTGCTGCCCGCGACGATCGGCGGGGCCGGCCTGCCGTGGTCGGTCGCGCTCGAGGTGGTCCGCGAGATCGCCCGGGCCGACGGCTCGATCGCGCAGCTGCTCGCCTACCACTACGTCAACGCGCACAACCTCGTCTGGGTCGCCGACGACGCGGGCCGGCGCCGCTGGGGTGTGCCCACGGCCGAGAACCAGTGGTTGTGGGGCGACTCGGTGAACCCCGTCGACCCGGACCTGCAGCTCGTCCGCGACGGGGACGGGTACCGGTTGCGGGGCACGAAGAACTTCTCCACCGGCGCGAGCGTCGGTGACGTCACGGTGGTGGGTGGCCTGACCGACACCGGGGAGGACCTGCTGGTCGTCGTCCCCCGCGAGGCCGAGGGTTTCGTCAAGGGGGGCGACTGGGACAACCTCGGTCAGCGGCTGTCCGCGTCGGGTTCGGTGCGCTTCGACGACGTCCGCGTCGAACCCGACGCGGTCCTCGGCTCGGCCTCGACGAGCGGGGCGTTCGGGTCGCTGGTCACGCCCGCGATCCAGGCCGCGTTCGGGCACTTCTACCTCGGGGTCACCCGGGGGGCCTTGGAGGCCGCCGCGGAGTACACCCGCACGTCGTCACGGCCGTGGCTGCTCTCCGACGTGCAGAAGGCCGTCGAGGACCCCTACGTGCTCGCCACGTACGGGCGGCTCGTGGCCCGGCTGCGAGCGGCGGAGGCCCTGGGCCGCAGCGTCGGTGACTCGCTGTCGCAGGCGCACGAGCGCGGCGGGGACCTGACCTGGGCCGAACGCGGCGAGGTCGCAGAGGAGATCGCGGCCCTCAAGGTCGTGTCCTCCGACCTGGCCCTGGAGGCGACGTCGGCGATCTTCGAGGTGACCGGGGCCCGGGCGTCGGCGAACCGGTTCGGGTTCGACCGGTTCTGGCGCAACGTCCGCACCCACACCCTGCACGACCCCGTGCAGTACAAGGCCCGCGAGGTCGGCGACCACTTCCTCACCGGCGCCCACCCGGCCTTCTCGCTCTACACCTGACGCCTCTCCCCCCGCGGAAACAACACTTTCCGCCCTCGAACGCCTCCCCGGAGGGCGGAAAGTGTTGTTTCCGCCCTCCGGGGTGGGGGGTCAGGGGGTGTGGCGCAAGAGCACGGCACCGTGCGGTGCGAGCACGACGGGGATCGCGGTGCCGCCGGGCGCGACGCCGCGGGTCGAGTTCTCCTGCGCCGTCACGGGCACCGTCGGGACGGGTGTCCCCGTCCACAACTCCTCGACGGTGCCGAGTCGCGCGGGCAGGTCGACGTTCTGGCTGTCGAGGGCGACCTCCAGGGGCTCCGCCCCCAGGTTGAACGCGGCGACGTAGCCGACGTCCTCCCCCTGCGACGTCCAGAGCACCAGCGGTCCCTCCCGGAACACCTCGCGGTTCCCCGTGGAGGACAGGACGGCGAGCACGTCGGGGTTGGTGAACAACGCGATCGTCGCCGGGTCCGAGGTCGGCAGGTCACCACCGATCATCAACGGGGACCGGGCCACCACCCACAACGTCATGAGGGTCCTGCGTTCGGCCGGCGTCAACCGGTCGTGCCGGGGTTCCCCCCGTTCGGCGCGGATCCCCACCCGACCGAGCGGGAGCATGTCGCCGTCCGGCCACCCCTGCGGCCCCGCGTGCGGAGCCCAGCGCGCGAACCGGGCGAAGTTCGCCTCGACGTCCTCCCACCGGTCCCACAGGTCGTCGCAGATCCGCCACATCGTGGCGTGCTCGCGCAGGTGCCCCAACCGCGACAGGGAGAGGTCACGTCCGGGCGACAGGCTGAGTTCCATCGGCCGCCCGCAGCGCCGGATGGCGGCGGCGAAGGCCTCGATGTCGACGGCCTGGTAGGGCCAGAGCATGTCGTCGACCTTGAGGAAGTCGACGCCCCACTGCGCGTAGAGGCTCAGGACCGAGTCGTAGTAGGCCTGAGCACCCGGGTTCGTGTGGTCGAGGCCGAACATGTCGGGGTTCCACTCGCACACGTTGGTCCGGTCGGCCACCTCGTCCACCCCGGGCGCCGAGCGCGGGATCCCGCGCATGACGTGGATCCCGAACTTCAGGCCGAGGGCGTGCACCTGCTCGGCCAGCGGAGCGAACCCCTCCCCACCCGCGGCGGACGGGAAGCGGCCCGGGTCCGGCACCAGCCGGCCGAGCTCATCGAGGCAGAGCGGCGCCCCGTCGTTGTACCCGTGTGCGCGGGCCGTCGGGTCGGACCAGTCGATGTCGACGACGACGGTGTCCCAGCCGAACTCCAGGAGGTGCTCGGCCATGAAGCGGGCGTTGGCGAGCACCTCCTCCTCGGTCACGGTCGTGCCGTAGCAGTCCCAGCTGTTCCAGCCCATCGGTGGACGGCTCACGGGCGCAGCGCCTCCGGCAGCCGGTCCGCGTGCGCGGCGAGCAGTTCGTCGGTCATGGCCCGGATCTGCTCCAGCGTCAGCAGCGCCGCGGTCAGCGGGTCCATCGCGACCGCGTGGTGGACGTTCTCGACGTCGCCGGTGAGCGCGGCGCGGACGGCGAGGGTCTGCACGTTGACGTTGGTCCGGTTCAGCGCCGCCAGCTGCAGCGGCAGTTCCCCGATGGCCGTCGGCTGGACCCCGTTCTCGTCGACGAGGCAGGGGACCTCGACGCACGCGTCGGCGGGCAGGTTCGAGATCACGCCGGTGGCGTTGGGGACGTTGCCGTAGACGACGCTGGGGACACCGGTGACGACGGAGTTCACGATCGACGCGCCGTACTCGACGCTCGGGGCGAGGTCGGCCTTGAGCTTCTCGAGCTGGGTGTCGATGTCGCCCTGGTCGTCGTGGTTGACGCAGATCTCGTAGTAGTCCCAGCGCTCGGGGATGTACTCGCGGATCATCTCCGCGTTCTTGCGGAAGTACGGCAGGTACTCCGAGGCGTGGTGGCTGGACTCGGTCTCGAAGTAGCCGAACGAGTTCATGATGGTCGTGCGCACCTGCTCGTTGCCACCCTCGTAGGTGCTGGCGGAGGCGGCGGCCTCGCTGTGGTCGCCGTCGTCGCCGGCGAGTTCGGCGGCCGCCCGGCCGACGACGTGCTTCTGGTTCATCACCTCGCGCAGTCGCGGGTAGAGGTCCTCGGTGCCGTGGCGGAACCTCAGGATCCAGGCCTGGTGGTTGATGCCGGCCGAGAGGAAGTTCACCTCGTCGTAGGGGACGCCGAGGGTGCGGGCCAGCATGCGGGTCGTGCCCTGGACGCTGTGGCAGAGGCCGACGGTCTTCAGGCCCTGGGCGTTGAGGTAGGCGGTGGCCATCGCCATCGGGTTCGCGTAGTTGATGAACACCGCGTCCGGGCAGACCTCGCGCGCGTCGGCGGCGATCGCCGCGTAGGCGGGGACCGAACGCAGGAAGCGGAACACCCCGCCGGGCCCGACGGTGTCACCGACGGTCTGGTCGATGCCGTACTTGCGCGGGATGAGCACGTCGTGCTCGTAGGACTCCACGCCCCCGACCTGGAAGGTGATGATGACGAAGTCGGCACCGTCGAGGGCGGTCCGGCGGTCGGTGGTCTCGACGACCTCGGTGTCGAACCCGTGGTGGGCGACGAGCTTGCGCGCCGCGTCGGCGACGGGGGCCAGCTTGTCGGGGTTCACGTCCATCAGGCACAACTGCGCCGAACGCAGGGCCGGGAAGCTCACGAGGTCGCCGATGAGGCGGAAGGGGAAGACGAAACCACCAGCGCCGATGATGGTGATCTTGGGGCTCTGCGTCGAGGACATGGCTCGATCCTAGGCCGCGGACCGGTCGACGGCCTTCAAGAAGTCACCGCAGTGGTTCCAGGATCCTCAGCTACGCTCGGGTCTGTGAACACCCCGGACGTCCAGGAACCCGCCCTCTGGGTGCACCGCGGTTCCGCACCACCGATGCGGGAGTTCCACCGTCACGACGACCTGGAGATCAACGTCGCGCTGCGTGGATCGCTGGAGTACCTCCTGGGGGGTGAGCGGGTGCTCGTCCCCGAAGGGCACACCGCCCTGTTCTGGGCCGCGGCGCCCCACCGGTTGATCGGGGCGGATCGGTCGCAGGAGAGCGACATCTGCTGGATCCACCTACCGCTCGCGGCGGCCCTGCGCTGGGCACTGCCCGAGGCCTTCTCGACCGTCGTCATGTCCCACGGCACCGTCGTCGTGCCGACGGCGGCCGTCGGGACGCACGTCGAGGCGCAGTTCGAGACCTGGCGGCGGGACCTCGACGCCGGGGCGGACACGGCCATGCTCCTGCTCGAGGCGAACGCTCTGGTGCTGAGGATCCTGGGACACCGGGAACCGATCCCCACCCCCGCCGACCGGCCACGGTCCGCGCTGCGCCCCGTCGCACTGATGGCCCGCTACACCGCCGAGAACTTCCGGGAGGCGATCTCCCCCGCCGACATCGCCCGGGCGGCGAACCTCAACCCGAACTACGCGACGACGTTGTTCCGGCGCTCCACCGGCGTCACCCTGGGCGACCAGCTGCTGCGCCACCGCATCGCTGAAGCGCAGCGACTGCTGCTGACGACCTCCCTGACGACGGCCGCCGTCGCGCACGCCGCGGGTTTCGGCTCGGGGAGCAGCCTGTACGCGCACTTCGCGCGCGCCTGCGGCTGCTCCCCCGGCGCCTACCGCGCCACCCGCGCCGTCACTTCGTCGGTTTCGCCGTGAAGAGCGCGTCGAGCTTGGTGTTGGCGGCAGTGAGGCTCGACACGTCGGCCCCGGCCATGACGTTGTCCATCGCCGAACTCATGATGCTCTGGATCTCGGCGCCCTGGAGGACGGCCGGGTACGGGAACGTCGTGCCCTGGTCGATCTGGTCGGTGAAGGCGCTGATGTCGAAGCCCGTCTTGCTCAGCGCGGCCGTCGAGGTCTCGACGGTGTCGGCGATGGCCGGCATGACGACCCCGGCCTTCGCGACGACGGACTGGCAGTCCTCCGAGGCGAGGTAGCGGACCCACTTCCACGCCGCGCCCTTGACCTTCGAGGAGGTGGAGATCGAGTCGGCGAGGGAGTTCTGCATGGCCGCCCGCTTGCCGTCCGGCCCGACCGGGGTGGGCGCCAGCTGCAGGTGCACACCTTCCAGCGCGCCGTAGTTCGCCGTGTTCCAGGACCCCTCGGTCACCATGGCGTACTTGCCGGCCTGCATCTGCTGGTCGGGCGAGCCACCCTCGGTGAAGGCCAGCGGGGGCATGTAGCCCTTGTCGATGAGGCCCTTCCACCAGGCGTAGGTGGCCTGGAAGCGGGGGTCGTCGTAGTTGAACTTCGTCCCCCAGGCCTTCTTGTCCATGTACGTCCACCCGGTCGTCATGGCCAGGTAGGACCACTCGACCTGGCCGAAGGGCGCGCCGGAGGACCCCAGGCCGAGGCCGTAGGTCTTGACCTTGGACTTGTCGAAACCGGGTTCGTCGCCGCGGACCCCGTTCTCGTCCACGGTGAGGTGGGCGATGGTCTTCTCGTAGGTCCCCCCGTCGTCGGGGTTCCAGGTCAGGTTCTTCATCTGGTCCGTGGTGACCCCGGCGGCCTCGGTCATGTCCTCGTTGTAGAAGATGCCGACGGTGTCGAAGTCCTTGGGCAGGCCGTACCGCTTGCCGTCCGGACCGAGCCACAGGTCCGTCGTCCCGGCGACGTAGTCACCGAGGTCGACGTCCGAGGCGGCGACCTGGTCGTCGATGGGCACGATGAGCCCGCGCTCGGCGAACTCCCCGTAGCGCGAGGTGTGGTCGGCGAACACGTCGGGGGCGGAGTTGCCCACGAAACCGGTGAACAGCTTGTTCCAGTAGTCGTCCCAGCCGAACTGCTCGATCTTGATGTCGATGTCGGGGTTCTGGGCCTGGAAGTCGGCGGCGCACTGCTGGTAGGCGGGCAGCTGGGCCGACTCCCACAGCCAGTAGTTGACCGTTCCGGTCTCGGCGTCGGCACCGGGATCGACCCCGTAGCTGCCACAGGCGGACAGCAGGAGGGCGGCACCGGCGAAGGCGATCGCGCTGCGGATCTTCTTGGTGGAAGTCACGACGTTCCTCACTTGATGCCCGAGAAGCCGATGGAGTTGACGACCTTCCGGCTGAACACGGCGAACAGGACGATGACGGGCAGGGCGGCCAGCAGCGTGGCGGCCATCAGACCCGCCCAGTCCGGAGCCCCCTGCGGGGTCTGGGACTTGAAGATGCCGAGGGCGACCTGCAGGGTACGGTGCGCCGGATCGCTGGCCACCAGCAGCGGCCAGAAGTACTCACCCCAGGCCTGGATGTACTGCAGGATCGTCAGCGTCACCAGCGGCCCGGAGGCCATCGGCAGGATGACCCGGGTGAACCGCCCGATCGCGCCGGCGCCGTCGAGGCGGGCGGCCTCCTCGACCTCCTTCGGGATCCCCAGGAAGAACTGGCGGAGGAAGAAGATGGCGAACGGGGTCATGAAGAAGAACGGCAGGATGATCGCCGCGTAGCTGTTGAGCAGGCCGAGGTTGCGCATGAGCAGGAAGTTCGGGAGCTGGGTGAAGATCGGCGGGACCATGAGCGCGGTGAGGAAGAGGAAGAAGACCGCGTTGCGCCCCGGCCACTTCAACCGCGAGAACGCGTAGGCGGCCATCGCGCCGAAGAAGACCTGCCCCGCGGTGATGAACGTGGACACGATGACGGAGTTCAGCAGGTTCCGGCCCAGGTTGACCGACGCGCCCGACCCGGCCTGCGCCTGCGCCTCGGCCGTCGAGGCGAGCCCGAGGACGCGCTTGAACGCCCCGAAGGTGGACTCGACCGGGAGCAGGTTGGAGGGTTCGGTCGCGAGGTAGGCGCCGTTGGAGAACGCGGTGCGCAGCATCCAGTAGAACGGGAAGAGCGTCACCGCCATGATCAGGCCGAGCAGGACCCAGGCGAGGATCCGCCCGGGGCTGCGCCGGCCGCGGCGGGCGGGGGTGGGTGGGGAGACCGCGAGGGCCTCGTCGAACGTCGTTGCGGTGGTGGCCATGACCGGTGTCGCCTCCTGGTAGCTGCGGGGTCGCTCAGGCGACGTCGGACTCGTCGGCGCGCATCAGCCGGAGCTGGACGAACGCGACGACGGCGAGGATGAGGAAGAGCACGACGGAGACCGCCGAGGCGTAGCCGAACCGGTAGCGCTGGAAGGCCAGGTCGAAGATGTAGTACTGGATGACCCGCGTCGCGTCGGCCGGTCCGCCCGAGGTGGTGACCGCGACGGTGTCGAAGGCCTGGAACGAGCCGATGACGGTGATGACCAGCACCAGGGCGAGGATCGGGCGCAGCAGCGGCAGGGTGATGCGCCAGAACATCTTCCACTCGGAGGCGCCGTCGACGCGGCCGGCCTCGTAGACGTCGCCGGGGATCATCAGCATCCCGGCGAAGAGCAGCAGCGCGGTGTAGCCGAGGTGGCGCCAGGTGTTGACCAGGGCGATGGTGGGGATGGCCCAGTTCTGGTCGCCGAAGAACGGGACGGCGTCCAGGCCCAGCCAGCCGAGGACCTGGTTGGTGATGCCGATCTGCGCGTCGAGCATCCAGTAGAAGACGAGGGCGACGACGACGTTGGAGATCAGGTAGGGCAGCACGACGATGCTGCGCACCAGGATGGAGCGCGTCAGCCGGTGCAGCAGGACCGCCAGCAGGAGGGCCAGCACGGTCTGGGTGACGATGTTGATGAGGACGTACTCGACGGTCACCTTCATGGCGTTCCAGAACGTGGCGTCGGAGAAGACCTCGCGGTAGTTGTCCAGCCCCACGAACACCGGGGCGTTGAACACGTCGAAGCGGGTGAAGCTCAGGTAGATGCCGCGCAGGGTCGGCCAGAAGTAGAAGACGACGAAGCCGAGCAGCGCGGGGGCGATGAAGGCGAGGGCCGTCCACCGCTCCCGGGGACCGCCGTTGACGTCGGGGCGCAGGCCGGTGCCGCCCGGGGAGAGCTTCGCGTTGCGGGTGCGAGCGGCTCTGCTCGTGGTGGCCATGGGTCAGACCCCTTCGAGGGGAGCGGGTGGACCGAGCGGGGTGGGATGCACTGTGTCTCCGTGGTCACGTCGTCGTGGGGCCAGGCTGTGAGCGTGCACCGAGTTCTACGGCAAAAGTCAGCGAACCGTCAACAAGCCGTGCAGAGCAGACTCAGACCGTGATCGCACCGCAACCTGAGCACCTGCCTTCCGTCGCAATAGTCGACTACGGTGCATCCGTTCCCCTCCCAGTTCTCCCGACCGGTGCGAAGGTGGTCTCGTGACCTTGGACCCCGGTGTCGCCCCGCCGCAGTCGGCCTGGACCCCGCTGACGGGCGCGGCCCACAGCATCGCCCTCGAGGTCCTGCTGGACGGCCCGCTGACCCGCAGCGAACTGGCCCGACGCCTGGAGCTGTCGGCGGGCAGCCTGACCCGCCTCTCCAAGCCCCTGCTGGACTCGGGACTGCTCGTGGAGAGCCGCGACGTCTGCGACCCGGTGTCCGGACGGCTCACCCGGCCCCTGGACGTCGACGCGTCGACGCACCGCTTCGTCGGGGTGAAGCTCACGGCGGACACGGCCTACGCGGTCCTGACGACGCTGCGGGCAGGGGTCGTCGCGACCCGCGAGGCGGTGCTCGTCGACCGGGAGCCGGCCGCGGTCGTCGCGGTCGTCGCGGACCTGGTGCGCCACCTCGCCCGGACGGACCCGGGACAGGTGCGCGCCGTGGGCGTCGGTCTCGGCGGCCGGATCGTCGCCGACGGCACCGTCGACAGCGCGCGCTACCTGGGGTGGGAGGACGTCCCGTTCGGGGCGGCCCTGGAAGCCGAACTCGGGTTGCCCGTCGTCGTCGACAACGACGTCATGTCGCTGACCCGGGCGGAGCAGTGGTTCGGGACCGCCGACCGCTGCGACCACTTCGCCGTCGTGGTGGTCGGGGTCGGGATCGGGTACGGACTGGTCGTGGGCGGTCGCGTGATCGACCGTCCCGACGCCGGCGTCGGGCTCCTGGGCCACCACCCCCTCGACCCGCACGGACCGTTGTGCCCGGAGGGCCACGCCGGGTGCGCGGACGCCGTGCTGACCACCGGCGCCCTGACGACCAGGGCCGGACTGGCGATGCGCCGGGAGATCACCGTCGAGGAACTCCTCGACCTCGCGGACGCCGGAGAACCGTTGGCCCGCAGGGTCGTCGACGACGCGGCCAGGGCACTGGGAGTGCTGGTGGCGGCGGTGGGGAACTTCACCATGCCCGAGAGGATCGTCATCTCGGGCGAGAACGCGCGCCTCGCCGAGGTCGGCCGGGCGGCCCTGCACGACGGGATCGCGCAGGGCCGCAGCCGGCTGGCCTCGGACCTCGTGGTCGACGTGCAGCTCACGGGTTTCGCGGAGTGGGCCCGGGGTGCGGCCGTGACCGCGATCCGGACGTTCGTCCTCGGCTCACGCCGCTGACGGACGTCCGGACCGCAGCCTTCAGACCACCGGTTCGAAGGTGAGCACGAACCGCGTCGGCTGCGCCTGGAGCCGGTAGGCCGGCAGCGCACCCGGCCCGCAGGAACCCGTCCCGATCCCCTGCTGGGCCTGGTCGAGGTGCAACCAGATCCGGCCTTCGTCGTCCAGCGCCGAGGTGTGCGTCGCGGCGTCGAGGGTCTCGGTGCTCCACGGCCGCACCGTCACCCCGATCGTGGGTTCCGCGCGGACCCGCAGACCCGAACCGTCGGCGGCGGTCAGGACCGCCCACCGCACGTCGGCCCGCTGGCCGTTCTCCTGCGGACGGACGTAGGGGGTCTGCAACTCCTCCACCGACCGCGAGAACCTCCCGGTCCACGTCGCCGACCCGGTGTCCGGGTAGGCCTCGCCGGGACCACGGCCGAACCAGTCCAACCGCCGCAGCGTGCGCGGCAGCGCCAACCGGATTCCCAGCCGCGGCAACGGGACCGACAGCCCACCCGGGGTCTCGGGGGTCACGTCGACCTCGAGCCGGACGGCTCCCCCGACGTCGCTCCACCGCCAGGTCGTCGCGAACCCCGTGTCCGTGCCCGCCGGAGCGGAACGCCCGGTCACGACGACGTCGCGCTCGAACACGGCGACGGAGACCGTGCGGTGCCGCAGCCGGTGCAGACCGAGGGTGCGCCAGGTGGGTTCCAGGGGTTCCCCGTGCTCCCCGCGGTCGTTGTCGGTGGGGGCGCGCCACACCGACAGTTCGAGGGTCTCCACCGGGAGCCCGCCCAGGGCCCGCAACGTCCCGGTCCGGGCGTCGAGGACGGCCGGCCCGACCAGCAGGTCCGGTCCCCGGCGGACCGGGGCGATCGCGGCCGGGTTCTTCGGCAGCGCGGCCTCCACCAGCTGCACCTGTCCCCGTCCCAGCACGTGACCCGCCGGCGCCCAGCCGGTCTCGTCCACGAGCTCGGCGACGACGGTGAACCAGCGTTCACCCACGGCCGGGGGGAGCTGCCGGACCTCCGCGGGGAGGTCGAGCAACACCGAGGCGCGCGGGGCCAGGTCGGGGGTGGGCAGGTCACCGTCGGCGACCTCGATCCCCTCGTCGGCGACGCTCCACCGCAGGCGGACGTGGGCGAGGTCGACCACGTCGTAGTGGTTGGTCAACCGCAGCCGCGTCCCCTCGGGTCGCAACCGCACCTGGGCGATGACGGCGGCGTAGTCGAGCAGGCCCGGGGACGGGGTGCGGTCGGGGAAGACCAGACCGTCGGCGACGAAGGCGCCGTCGTGCAGGGGTTCCCCGAAGTCGCCGCCGTAGGCGAAGCGTTCCCGGCCGTCCGGGCCCTGCTGGCGCAGACCGTGGTCGATCCACTCCCAGACGAAACCGCCCATGCACCGCTCGGAGCTCTCGAAGAGGTCCTGGTACTCGACGAGCCCGCCCGGACCGTTGCCCATGGCGTGGGCGTACTCGCACTGCACGAAGGGCATGGCCCGTCGCCGGGCGTCCGCCGCCGCGTCCGGCAGGGCCTCCTCGCTCCGGGTGGCGATGTCGGCGACCTCGGCGTGGCTCGCGTACATGCGGGAGTAGACGTCGGCGTAGGGGACGGCCCAGTCGTGTTCGTAGTGGACGAGGCGGGACGGGTCGCGGTCCTTCGTCCAGGCCGACATGGCGGCCAGGTTCTGCCCGGTCCCGCTCTCGTTGCCCAGCGACCAGAGCACGATGCTCGCGTGGTTCTTGTCCCGCTCGACGGTGCGCCGCATCCGGTCCAGCAGGGCCTCGCGCCAGCGCGGGTCGTCGGAGGGGTTGTCCCGCCAGTCCAGCAGCCAGAAGCCGTGGGTCTCCAGGTCGCACTCGTCGACGACCCAGAGGCCGTGCTCGTCGCACAGGTCCAGGAACGCGGGGTGGGGCGGGTAGTGGCTGGTACGGACGGCGTTCACGTTGTGCTGCTTCATGAGCAGGACGTCGGCCAGCATCTCGGCCGGGGTGACGGCGCGACCGCGGTCGGCGGAGACCTCGTGGCGGTTCACCCCGCGCAGCTTGACCGGGGCGCCGTTGACCGTGAACACGCCGTCGAGCACGGCGACGGTGCGGAAGCCGATGCGCAGCCGGACCCGCTCCCCCGCCGAGACGACCTCGGCGGCGTAGAGCCGGGGCACCTCCGCGGACCAGGGCTCGACGCGCTCGAGGGTGACGTCCTCGTTCGTGGCGACGTCGACGCCCAGTTCGGGCACGAGCAGCCGCGCCGCCGAAGGGGTGTCGACCCGCAGCGTCCCCGCACCCGTGGTGTGGTCGTAACCGGCGTGGACGAAGACGTCCTCGACGCCGTCGAGGGGACGGGCCAGGAGGGTGACGTCGCGGAAGATCCCCGACAGCCACCACATGTCCTGGTCCTCGACGTAGCTCGCCGCGGACCACTGGTGCACCCGCACCGCGAGGACGTGCTCGTCAGAGCTGCCCAGGGCGTCGGTGACGTCGAACTCCACCGGGAGGCGGGAGCCGACGGAGCGGCCGACCTCGGTCCCGTCGACCCACACGGTGAACGCGGAGTCGACCCCGTCGAAGCGCAGGACCACGCGGGGGGCGCCGGCGGTGAACCCGTCGGGCAGCACAAAGGTGCGTCGGTGGTCCCCGGTCGGGTTCTCGTCGGGCACGAAGGGCGGCTCGACGGGGAACGGGTAGACGATGTTCGTGTAGGCGGGTTCACCCCAGCCCTGCAGCTGCCAGTGCCCGGGAACGGTGATCTCGTCCCAGGCCGCGTCGTCCAGCGCCGGGTCGGCGAGGTCGGCCGGGGTGTCCGCGCGCTCGGCGTAGCGGAACCGCCAGCCGCCGTTCAGCGACAGCGTGGGTGCGTCGGAACGCACCCACGCCCGCGCGGGGAGGTTCCCCCGCGCGGGCGTGAAGTCCTCGAACCAGTGGCTCATCCCTTGGTGGCTCCCAGCGTCAGACCGGAGACGAACTGCTTCTGCAGTGCGAAGAACACGACGAGCACCGGCAGCGCGACCAGCACCGAGCCGGCCGACAGCAGGTTGTAGTCGGTGAAGAACTGGCCCTTGAGGTTGTTCAGCGAGCTGGTGATCGGGAACTTGTCCCCCGACTGCAGCAGCACCGTCGCCCAGAAGAACTCGTTGTAGATCCAGGTGATCTCGAGCACCGCGAGGGCCGCCAGCGCCGGGCGGCACAGCGGCAGGGTGATCTGCCAGTACTGCTTGAAGACGCTCAGGCCGTCGACCTGAGCGGCTTCGTAGAGCTCGTAGGGCAGCGTCTTCATGTAGTTGCTGAGCACGAAGGCGCAGAACCCCGTCTGGAACGCGGTGTTGACGATGATCAGCGCCCAGTAGCTGTCCAGCAGCGTCCCGGAGTAGCTGAACCAGTACGGGACCTGGATCGCCTTGAACAGGCGGAACAGCGGGATCAGCAGCGCCTGCGGCGGGAGCAGGTTCGCGGCGGTGAACAGCCCCAGCAGGGCCAGGTTGAACTTGAAGTTGAACCGGGCCACCACGAACGCGACCATCGAGGCCAGGAACAGGGCCAGCACCACGGAGGGCACCGTGATGATGACCGAGTTCAGGAAGTGCTGCCCGAAGTCGCCCTGCTGCCAGGCGTTCACGTAGTTCTGGATCGTGAACCCGCCGAAGGAGGCGTAGCCGTGCGCCTGGGTGTACCCGTAGTCGCGGAAGGAGTTGAAGACCGCCCACAGCAGCGGGAAGAGCCAGAGCACCGACGCGGCGATGAGGAAGACGTACAGCACGATCCGGGCCGGCGGCACCTTGTGCGGCACCTTCGGGACGTCCGCGGCCCGGCCGCGGACCCGAGGCACGGTGGTGGAGCTCATCGTTCTTCCTCTCGCATGACGACCGCCAGGTAGATGCTGATGAAGACCAGCGAGATCAACAGCATGATCGTCGCCAGCGCCGATCCGAAGCCGATGCGGCTCGCCTCACCGACGATGTTCGCGGTGACCAGCGTGGCGATCAGTTCCAGTCCGTTGCGGCCCTGGTTGATGACCCACACCAGGTCGAAGGCGCGCAGGGACTCGATGACGGTGATGACGAGCACGATGATGTTGATGGGACGCATGACCGGGAAGACGATCCGGAAGAACGTCTGGACCTGGTTGGCGCCGTCCATCTGCGCCGCCTCCTTGAGCGAGGCGTCGACCCCCTTGAGGCCGGCCAAGTACAGCAGCATCACGTAGCCGACCTGCTTCCAGCAGGTCGCGAAGAGCGCTGCCCACAGGTTCCACTTCGGGTCGCCGTAGAAGTCGACCTGCGTCCCGAGGACCGCGTTGATGAGGCCCTGGTCCCGGGAGTACATGAGCTGCCAGATGAACCCGACGAGCGCCAGCGACAGCACGACCGGCAGGTACAGCGCGGTCTGGTAGAACCGGCTGCCCTTGAGGTCCTTGTCGATGAGGACCGCGAAGAGGATGCCCAGCGGGGTCGCCACCACGAACATCACGACGAGCCAGATCAGGTTGTGCTCGATCGCCGGCTTGAAGGGCGGGTAGTTCGTGAAGACGTTGGTGTAGTTCTCCACGCCGATGATCTTGACGTCGGCGAGCGACCCGATCCCGTTCCAGTTGGTGAAGGACAGGAAGACCGAGGAGATCGCGGGGAGCCAGATCAGGCCGACGACGATCAGGGTCGGGATCGCCACCATGAGGATGACGGCGATGCGGTCGAAGCCGCTGAGCCGCTTGACGCGCTGGTTCTTGCCGGTGCCGTGGTGCGACCCCGCAGTCGGCGCGGGGTGCGCCGTCTGCGGGGCGACGAGCGGCAGGTCGGGAGACGACACGGAACGCTCCTCAGGAGGTGAAGATGCTCTTCTTCTGGTTTTCGATCTCGGTGCACAGACCGTCGATGTCGCTCGGGTCCGAGATGAACTTCTGCAGCTCCGGGATCATGACCGTGGAGGCGAAGTCCGGACGGGTGTCGCGGTCCATGAACTGCGAGATGGACTTGGCGCTGGCCACGAACTGCGCGCACTTCTTCTGCAGCTCGGTGTAGTGGCCCTGGTCGGACTTCGTGTTCGCCGCGATGCCCGAAGGGTCGTTCGTCGTCTGGACGACACCGTCGTCGGGCGAGCCGAAGTACTCGAGCAGCTTCTTGGCGCCGGCCTCGTTGCGGGGCCGCTTCGACATCATGAAGCCGTCGATGGGGGCCTCGACCGCGTCCGCGCCGATGTTGGAGTCGACCTCGGGGAAGTTGAAGAAGTCGATGTCGTCCTGGTCGGCGTCCTCGAACTGCTGGCCGATGAAGGAACCGATGACCATCATGCCCGAGGTCTTGTTGACGACACCGGTGGCCGCCTCCTGCCAGGTGCGACCCAGGGAGTCGGTCTGGTGGTAGGGCAGCAGCCCCTTCCAGGTGTCGAAGACCGTCTTGACCTTCTGGTCGGTCCAGGCCTCCTTGCCGGCCATCAGGTCGACGTGGAACTGGTAGCCGTTGATGCGCATGTTGAGCTGGTCGAAGGTACCCATGGCCGGCCAGCCCTCCTTGTCCGCGAAGGCCAGCGGCACGAGGCCGTCGGTCTGCATCTTCTTGGACAGGGTGACCATCTCGTCGAGGGTCTCGGGGGCCGTGTAGCCCTTCTCCGCCCAGAGCGACTTGCGGTAGAAGACGGCCCACGGGCCGTAGGTGGTCGGGACGAAGTACTGCTTGCCGTCCTCGCCCGTGGAGGCCTTCTTGAAGGCGTCGGTGTAGTTCGCCCCGATGGTGCTCCAGACGTCGGTCAGGTCCGAGGCGAGGCCCTGGGCGGCGAAGAACTGCATGCGGTACCCGGCGAACCAGGCGAACACGTCGTCCGGGCTGCCCTGGAGGTAGTTGTTGATGTTGTTCTGGAAGGTCGTGTGGTCGACGGTGTTCAGCTTGACCTTGATGCCCTGCTTGGTCTGAGCGTCGGCGACCATGGCGTTCATGGCCTTGACCGGGACCGCGTCGGAGAAGTTCGAGCCGAGGGTGACGTCGCCGCCACCGCCCCCGCCACCGCCACCGGCGGTGTCGTTGCCGCCGCACGCGGCGAGCAGGGCGGGAACGCCGGCGGCGAGCAGCGAGCCACGCAGCATCGAGCGACGGCTGAAACCGTGGCGGCCGGCGGAGGCGGGCACGAGGCCTGCGAGGTACTCGGCTTCGGTGGTGGGGCGGTTCATCGCGACTCCTTCGTCGGCGTCCGGCGAGGGCCGGCTCTGCGCGTCTTCGAGTCGACCGGGAACGCGGTCGACCACGACAACAACTCTGGGCCCGGGGCCGTCCGCTGTCAAGCTGTTCGCGCAGAACCGAACGAACCTGTGACCCGTTGATGTTCGGGTCTGGTCGAAACCGGTGTCCGAAACCGCCCGTCGGCGTTGACTCCAGGACCCCCCGAGCCGCATGCTCGACGGGTCAAGGTCGACGGAACCACGCTCGCCGTGGGGTGGGGGTGTCCCGGTGGTACTGGCTCGAAATCGACAGAAACTCATCCTCGAAGCGTTGCGCAGCAGCGGAAGCGTCCGCGTCTCCGACCTGGTGGACCGCCTCGGCGTCTCGGACGTGACGATCCGCCGGGACATCACGGAACTGTCTCGATTGGGTCTCGCCGACCGTGTCCACGGCGGCGCGGCCCTCCCCGAGGGTTTCGGCGCGGAGTTCGGTTTCCCGACACGAGACACCGGGAACCGACACCTGGAACGTTCGATCGGAGAACTCGCCGCGTCCCTCGTCCAACCGGGTTCCTCGGTCGCCCTCTCGGCGGGCCCGACGACGCTCGACGTCGCCTCCGCCCTGCACAGCGTCCCCGGTCTGACGGTCGTGACGAACTCCCCGGCCGTGGCCCAGGTCCTCCACGAACCCTCCCGGCACGACCGTGCCGTCATCCTCACCGGCGGGATGCGGAACGCGGCGGGCGCGCTGGTGGGACCGGTGGCGAACCGCAGTCTCGAACCCCTCCACGTCGACCTGCTGTTCCTGGACGTGCACGGGTTCAGCGCCGCGGAAGGACTGACGAGTTCCGAACTCGCCGAGGGCGAGACGAACCGTGCCCTCATCTCCGCGGCGGCCTGCACCGTGCTCGTCGCCGGCTCCGACCGCTGGGGTCTAGTCGGTCTGGCGACGATCGCGGGCCTGGACGAGGTGGACGTCCTGGTGAGCGACGACGGTCTGCCGCAGGCGGCCTGCAGAGCCGTCAACGACCGCGGGGGGCAGGTTCTCCTCACCCCGGGTGACGGTGGTGGGGCCGGCTGACCGGCCCCACCTGCCTCAGACCCGCCGTGTGCGCACCAGCACCAACTGCTGGGGTTGCAACGCCGGAGCCGCGACCCCGACGGCGGCGAGCGTCCGGCCGTTCATGCGCACCCCGTTCGCCAACCAGGGCAGGTCGGCCTCACTCCGCACCGCGGGGGCGTCCCCCGGTGCCTGCGCGCTGACCTCGTACTGCGCGTCGGGCAGCAGTCCCGGCAACCGGACCCGGCCCGGGACCGAGGCGTCGGGGGTGCTCAGCTGCACGACCGCGAAGAGGGCGTCGGAACCGTCACCGGCCACCGTCCCGTGCACCTGGAAGGACGGGTCGTGGTCGTCGCAGCGCACCACGGTGCCGGTGTGCAGCAGACCCCGGAGTTCCTTGTACAGGGCGACCCAGCTCGCGAGTTCCGCCCGTTCCGCGGGTTCCAGCCTGGTGATGTCGGTCTCGATGCCGAACGAGGCGAACAGCGCCGTCCCCGCCCGGAACGACAGGTCCGAACTGCGGTGGGTGGTGTGCGACGGCGAGGCGCCGACGTGGGAACCGATGAGTTCCGGCGGGACGAGCTGGGTCGTCCAGCGCTGGATCTGCTGCCGTTCCAGCGGATCGATGCAGTCGCTGCCCCAGACCCGGTCGGTGTGCTCGAGGATCTCGAGGTCGACCCGCAACCCGCCCGAGGAGCAGGACTCGATCTCGACCCCGGGGTGCCGGGCCCGCAGTTCGTCGAGCAGTCGGTACACGGCGAGGGTCTGGGCGTGCACGCCGGCCGCGCCGGAGGGTCCGGAGCCGGCCTCGAGCAGGTCCCGGTTGTGGTCCCACTTGAAGTAGGCGATGTCGTACTCGGTGAGCAGCGCGTCGAGACGTTCGAGGACGTGGGCGAACGCCGCCGGGTTCCCGAGGTCGAGGACCTGCTGCTGACGCGACGGCAGCGGGGTGCGCCCGCCCGTCTGCAGGACCCAGTCGGGGTGGGCCCGCACGAGGTCGGAGTCGGGGTTCACCATCTCGGGTTCGACCCAGAGGCCGAACTCCAGCCCCAGCGCCCGGACGCCGTCGACGAGCGGGTGCAGGCCCTGCGGCCAGACGCCCTCGTCCACGTACCAGTCGCCGAGGCCGGCGTCGTCCCGGCGGCGGTGGCGGAACCAGCCGTCGTCGAGGACGTAGCGTTCCGCGCCGACCTCCGCGGCGGCCCGGGCCAGGGCCAGCAGCTTCTCGAGGTCGAGGTCGAAGTAGACGGCCTCCCACGTGTTCACGACGACCGGTCGCGGGGTCGAGGGGTGGTGCGGACGCGACCGCAGGTACTGGTGGAACCGCGCCGCCATCCCGTCCAGCCCGTCGGCGGACCAGGCCCCGAACACCCACGGGGTGCGGTACTGCGCCCCCGGCGCCAGTCGGACCTCGCCGGGGAGCAGGAGTTCACCGGCCGCCAGCGTGGTCGTCCCGCTGGACAGCTTCTCCACGCTGCTGCGGTGGTTCCCGCTGAACGCGGTGTGGGTCGCCCAGACCTCCCCGTCGCGGAAGCCGAACCCCCGGGTCCCGACGGCGAGCACGAGGGGCGCGTCGGGACCGGTGCGACCGCGGCGGTTCTCCCGCACGTGGGCGCCGAAGACCAGCGGACGCCGCTGCGGGACGCGTTCCTTCGCCCAGCGACCCGCCAGGTCGAAGATCTCGGTCGCGACCGGCGGGACGGGGAGCGCCAGGGCGAGGTCGGCGACCTCGTAGTCCCCCTCGCCCGTGTTCGTCAGCGTCGCCCGGTGGCGCAGCAACCCCGACGGGAGCAGTTCGAGCTCGAGGGTCAACGCCAGACCGGCCTCCGGGTCGGCGGTGTCGAGCACGAGGCGGCCACCGTCGCTCCGTTCCTCGACGAGGGCCCCGGTCGGGACGAACCGCGTGGACCACGCCGTGCCGGCGCGGTGACCGGACAGACCGGGACGGCCGTTCCAGCCCCAGGCCTGCTCGGGGAGCAGCCGGGTGGGCTGCGGCACGTCCAGGTCGTTGTTGGCCCGGGCGGTCCGTCCGGAGGTGACGAGGTCGGCGAGAGCGGCCTCGGAGAGGTCACCCAGGTCGGCTCCCCAGTGCACCAGCGTCGGGGTGGAGGTGGCGTGCAGATCCACGACGAGGCTCACCCCCGCCGTCCTCAGGTGCAGGACGCGGCCGAGCGCAGCGGTAGTGGCCCCCGGGGTCGCGGGAGGGGTGCTGCGCTGGGGGTCGTGCGGTGAGGTCACAGGAACTCCGTCGGGGCACGTCGGTGTGGCGGACGGTGACACTTCTACGCTGAAAGCTCCACGGCGTCAATCACCCGTCCAGCGGGGCGTCTGCTCGGCCCAACCGCCTCGGGTAGGTTTCACTCCAACACTCACGACGACGAGAGGGCTGGACGTGGACGCACCGCCTCGCACCACCCCGTCCACGGTGTCCTGGACGCCCCTGACCGGGACGGCCCACAGCATCGCCCTCGAGGTCCTGCTGGACGGACCCCTGCCGCGCAGCGAGCTCGCCCGCCGCCTCGACCTCTCGGCCGGGACCCTGACCCGCTTGTCGAAACCCCTGCTCGACTCCGGGTTGCTGCAGGAGACGGGCAGCGCCTACGACCCCGTCACCGGGCGGCCCACCCGCCCGATGGACGTCGACGAGCACTCCCACCTCTTCGTCGGGGTGAAGCTCACCGCCCGCACCGCGCACGCCGTCCTCACCTCGTTGCGGGCCACGGTGCTGGCCAGTGACGAGGCCGTCCTCGGCGACACCTCGCCCGGGGCGGTGGTCGCCACCGTCGTCGGGCTCGTGCGGTCGCTGCTGGCCGAGCACGGGGCGCGGGCGTCGCTGCGGGCCGTGGGGGTGAGCCTCGGCGGTCTCGTCGGCGAGGGCGGGCACGTGCTGAACGCCAGCTTCCTCGGCTGGCAGGACGTCCCGCTGGGGCCGGTGCTGGAGGAGCAGCTCGGACTGCCCGTCGTCGTCGACAACGACCTGCTGTCCTTCACCCGCGCGGAGCAGTGGTTCGGGACGGCGCGACGGTGCCGGCACTTCGCGGTGCTGACGATCGGTGAGGGCCTCGGGTACGGCCTGGTCGTCCACGACGAGGTCGTGGACCGACCCGACGCGGGCGTGGGGTTGCTCGGCCACTTCCCCCTGCTGCCCGGCGGGCCGCTGTGCCCGCTGGGGCACCAGGGCTGCGCCGACGCCCTGCTCACCGTCGCCGCCGTGGAGGCCCGGGCCGCGGCCGCGCTGCGCCGACCGGTCCGCTACGAGGAGGTCCTCGACCTCGCCGACGGCGGGGACCCGCTGGCCCGGCGCGTCGTCGACGACTCCGCGCACGCCCTGGGGACGCTGGTCGCGGCGATCGGGAACCTCACCATGCCGGAGAAGCTGATCCTGTCCGGTGAGGGGATCCGCCTCGCCGTCGTCGGGCAGGACGCGCTGTGGGCGGGGATCCGCGAGCACCGCAGTCCCTTCGCCTCCCGGCTCGACATCGACGTCCAGCCCACGGGCTTCACCGAGTGGGCCCGCGGTGCGGCCGTCACCGCGATCCGCACGTTCGTCCTCGGCCACCGTCGCTGAACCCCCGTCCGCAGGACCGCGGCCCCGCCGAGCGAGGTCGGCTGGGCGGACGGGGTCGCGACGCCTACCCTGGAGCCGTGCGGACCGCGGGAGCGACGAACGGGCGACTGGTGCGCCGTCGCCACGTCGACCTGTGCCGCACCCACGGCGCCACCTGTTCCTGAGGACGAGTCCCCCACCGGATCTCTCCTCTGGAGCCCACGTGAGCCTGTCCCTGCGCACCCCGTCCGACGACGACCTCTCCCTGTGCCTGGTCGGAGCCGGCCCCCGGACCCTCGGCGTCCTCGACCGGTTGTCCGCCCGCGCCGTCGCCGACCCGACCCGGGTCGTCGACGTGCACGTCGTCGACCCCCACCCGCCGGGGGCGGGACGGATCTGGCGGGCCGACCAGCACCCGTTGCTGTGGATGAACTCCCGCGCGGCCGACGTCACGGTCCTGCCCGACGACTCCTCGGTGCTGCCCGGCCCGGTGCGCACCGGGCCGACGCTGTTCGCCTGGCTGGACGAGCACCGGGACGACCTGGCCGCGGAGTTCGAGGCCGCCGGCGAGGCGGAACTCCACCGCGAGGTGCTGGGGGTGCAGGAGGGCACGTTCGTCTCCCGGGCGCTGGGCAGCCGCTACCTCTCCTGGGCGTGGGACCGGACGCTCGCGGGGCTGCCGGCGAACCTGCGGGTGCACGTGCACCGCACCCGGGCGGTCGACCTGCGCGGCCGGCAGGTGGTGCTCGAGGACGGCGGGACGCTCGACGTCGACGCGGTGGTCCTCGCGCAGGGCCACCCGGACGTCGTCCCCGGCGCGCGGGAGGTCACGGCGCAGGAGTTCGCGGACCGGCACGGGCTGGGCTACGTCGCCCCCGGGTACACCAGCGACCTCGGTCTCACGGAGGACGAGGTGACGTTGCCCCCGGGTGCCGACGTGATCGTGGCGGGGATGGGGTTGGCCTTCGTCGACCTCGCGGTGCTCGTCGGACAGGGTCGGGGTGGGCGGTTCTCGGAGGGACCCGACGGACTCGTCTACCACCGCAGCGGCCGTGAACCCGTGCTGCACGTGGGCAGCCGGCGCGGGGTTCCGTACCGCTCGAAGATCACCTACGTCCTCGACGAACGTCCGCCGCTCCCCCGGTTCTTCACGGCGGAGCCGTTCCTGGGCTCGACGCGGCCGCTGAACCTGCGGGCCGACCTGTGGCCCGTCGCGGCGAAGGAACTGGCGGGGGCGCACTACCACGAACTGTTCCGCGCCCACCCGGAGCGCACGGCGCTGGCCCGCACGGAGTTCGAGACCCGGTTCGCGACCGCCCCCTGGGGCAGCGCGGAACTCGGCGACCTGGTGGCGACCGCGGTGCCCGACCCCGCGGACCGCCTCGACCTGGGCCGCCTCGACCGGCCGCTGGACGGGTGGCGGGCGACGTCGGCGCAGGAGGTCCACGACCGGGTCCGCGCGCACGTCGCCGCGGACGTGGAACGCCGGGGCGACCCGGCCCACAGCATGGACGCCGCCGTGTTCTTCGCGCTGCTGTCCTGCTACGTCACCGTCGCCGGGCTCGCCCACCGCGGCCTGCTCGACGAGGAGTCGACCCTCGAGGTCGACGGGTGGTGGCACGGGTTCTTCAGCTACGTCGCCTCCGGCCCGCCCCCGCAGCGGCTGCGCGAACTCCTCGCCCTGGCCGACGCCGGGGTCGTCCGGTTCCTCGGTGGTGACGTGCAGGTGCGGGCGGACGAGGTCGCTCGGTGCTGGAGCGCCCGGTCGGGGAACTCACCGGCCGGGATCTCGGCGCGGGTCCTGGTCGACGCGCGGTTGCCCACGCCCAGCATCGCCGACAGCGCGGACCCGCTGCTGGCCGGGTTGGCCGCTCGCGGGGAGGTGACCGAGATCGGCAACGGCCGGCTCGTCGTCGACCCGGACCAGCGCCTGGTCGCCACGGACGGTTCCGTGCACCCGCACCGCTACGCCGTCGGCCCCTGGGTCGCGGGTGGTGGCTGGGCGGCGGCGTTCGCCCGTCCCGGCGTGGACGCCGGGTTCTTCCGGCTCAACGACCGGATCGCGGCGTCCCTGCTGACCGCGACCCGGCCGCACGCACCGGTCAGCGTCGTCGGCCCCCGAGCAGCCAGTAGCGCGCCGCACCGCGGAACTGTTCGCGTCGACTGAGTTCGACCTCGAGTTCCTCCAGGTCGGCGGCCACCCGGTCGTCGACCCGGTCGGACTCCTCGAGCAACGTCGTCACCGCCAGGATCCCGGCCCGGCGCGTCACGTCGCAGCCGACCGCCGCCAGCGCGTCCTCGACGAACTCCGGGGACAGCCGCAGCGCGGTGTGACCCGTGCCCGGGTCCAGGGCGCGTTCCCCGTCGAGCGCGACCCAGGCCGCGGCGGGCCCCTCGCGCAGGACGCTCGCGACGACGTCGGCGGCGGGGTTCGGGGCCAGCAACGACACCAGACCGCCGGGGCGCGCCGAGGAGACCAGCGTCGCGACGTCGGCCCGCACCTGCCCCGGGGACTCCCGGTGCTGCAGCACGTCGTGGCAGAGGACGACGTCGAAGGACCCCGAACCCCCCTCGCGGTGGCGGGTCAGCGCGGCCAGGGCCGTGAGGTCCTCCAGGTCGGCCGCGACGGTGTGCAGGCGGTCCCCCACGCCGGCGGCGGCGGCCGCCGCGCGGGCCAGCGCGAGCATCTCCGGGGAACGGTCGAGCACCGTGACGGAGTGCCCGGCGAGGGCGAACTGGACGGCGTCGCGACCGTCGCCCCCGCCCGCGTCGAGCACCCGCAGCGGTCCCTCACCGAGGTCCGCGCACCACTCCTGCAGGACCCGGGCGACGACGCGGTAGCGCAGCCGGCCCCACGGGGAGTCCTGCCACAACGCCCACGCTGCGGCCTCCCCCGAGGCCCGGTCCCGGGTCACCGGGGACTCACCCGAAGAGTCGTTCGCCTGCGAGTCGCGCACCCTCGCCGAGGGTCGCGAGCTTGGCGACCGCGATCTGCGGGTGGATGCGCCCACCGAGACCGCAGTCGGTGGAGGCCACGACGTTCTCGGGGCCGACGACCGAGGCGAACCGCTCGATGCGGTCGGCCACGAGTTCCGGGTGCTCCACGACGTTCGTCGCGTGGCTCACGATGCCGGGGACGATCTTCTTGCCCGCGGGCAGCGCCACGTCCTTCCAGACCTTCCACTCGTGCTCGTGGCGCACGTTGGCGGCCTCGAAGGAGTAGGACCCCGCGTCGATCTCGAGCATGAGGTCGACGATGTGCTTGAACTCGACGTCGGTGGTGTGCGGGCCGTGCCAGGAACCCCAGCAGAGGTGGAAGCGGATCTGCTCGGTCGGCAGACCGCGCAGGGCGTGGTTCAGCGCCTCGACCCGGATGCGGGTGAACGCGCGGTAGTCCTCGATGGAGGGTTCGGGGTTGATCTGGTCGAAGTTCTCCGCGATGGAGGGGTCGTCGATCTGCAGGGTGAGCCCGGCCTCGACGACCGCCCGGTACTCCTCGCGCAGCACGTCCGCCCACGCCCAGATGTGTTCCTCCTCGGTCGCGTAGTGGCGGTTCGCGATGCGCGCCCCGCTGCCCGGGGAGAGCGAGGTGATGAACCCCTCGGTGACCCCGGCCGCGGCGAGGCCGGCCTTGAGGTTGGCGATGTCGGAGGCGATGGCCGCCTGACCGGTGTAGGCCAACGGCCCGACCGTCGCGGGGAACGCGGTGGCGTTCTTGCCCGTCGAGATCCCCGACGCCGGGTCCTGGTAGGCCTCGCGGAACGTCACCCAGTCGCGTCGGTCGGGGAAGCTGGTCAACCGCACGTGGCCGGGTTCGGAGCGCACGACGGGCTGGGTGAACAGGTCCTCGCCGGTGACCTCGAGCCCCGACACCCGCTGGAAGGAGTAGGACCACCAGGCGCCGTAGTCGACGGCGCTGGACATGGCCTTGCCGTACTCGCCGTCACCGACGATGGTGACGCCGAGGGCCTCCTGGCGCTTCACCAGGTCCACGACCGCGTCGGTCAGCAGGGCGTCGAACTCGGGGGTGCGTTCGAGGGTGAAACCGTCGTCGCCGATGCGGCGGGCCTCGTTCGCGGCGATGAGTTCCGGGGTGCGGGGCAGGCTCCCGGCGTGGGAGACGGGGATCTGGTGCTCGGTCACAGGGGTTCTCCGATCAGGGTTTCGCGCGCAACGCGCGGTCGAGGTCTTCCAGCAGGTCGTCGGGGTCCTCCAGGCCCACCGACAACCGCAGCACCCCGTCGGTCAGGCCGATGGCGGCACGGCCTTCGGCGCCCAGACGACGGTGCGTCGTCGTGGCGGGGTGGGTGGCGAGCGACTTGGCGTCGCCGAGGTTGTTGGAGATGTCCACGATCCGCAGGGCGTCGAGGACCTCGAAGGCGCGGTCCTTGCCGCGCCCGCGCGGGGCGTCGAGCTCGAACGTGAGGACCGTTCCGCCGAGTTCCATCTGCCGCTTCGCCAGGTCGAACTGCGGGTGGCTGGCCAGCAGGGGGTGGCGGACCCAGCGCACACCCGGCGACTGCTCCAGGTGCTCCGCGAGGCGCAGGGTGGTGGCCGCCGCGTGCCGCACCCGCAGGCTCATGGTCTCCAGGCCCTTGGCCAGGGTCCACGCGTTGAACGGGCTGAGCGTCGGTCCGGTGTGCCGGGTGAGTTCGCGGAACCTGCCGTCGATGAACTCCGAGGTCCCGAGGACCGCGCCGCCCATCACCCGGCCCTGGCCGTCGATGTGCTTGGTCGCGGAGTACACGACGACGTCGGCTCCGAACTCCAGCGGGTGCTGGCCGACGGGACTGGCGAAGGCGTTGTCGACCACGACGGTCGCCCCCGCGGCGTGCGCGAGTTCGCTCACGGCGGCGATGTCGACGAGGGTCTGCATCGGGTTCGCCGGGGTCTCGAAGAACACCGCCTGCGCCGGGGTCGAGAGCGCGCGTTCCCACTGCGCCAGGTCCTCGCCGTCGACGAACTCCGTCGTGACGCCCCACCGGGGGAGGATCTCGTCGAGGATCACGAAGCAGGAACCGAAGAGGCTCCGCGCCGCCACCACCCGGTCACCCGCGCCGAGGAGCGCGGCGAGCGCGTAGAACACCGCGGACATCCCGCTGGCGAGGCCGTAGCAGGCCTGCGCCCCTTCCAGCTGCCGCAACCGTTCCGTGAACACCGACACCGTCGGGTTCCCGTAGCGGGAGTAGACGTAGCGGTCGACGTCGCCCGCGAACGCGGCCTCGGCGTCCGCCGCGGTCGCGTAGGTGTACCCCGACGTGAGGTACATGGCCTCGGCGGTCTCCTCGAACTGCGACCGGACGAGGCCGCCGCGGACGGCGGTGGTGTCCGGGCGCCAGCCCTCGCTCACGACTGTCGCCAGGGCAGACCGGCCGCGCGCCAACCCACCGCACCGCGGTGACCGGCGTCGTCCAGCGGACCCTCGAACCCTTCGAGGACGTTGTAGCTGGGGGCGATCCCGGCGGCGGTGGCGGCCTCGGCCGCACCGACGGAACGCTGCCCGGAGCGGCAGAGGAACACGACCGGGGCGCCCGCTCCCGGGGTGATCCCCGCGGCGGCGAGTTCGGCCAGGAACCGCGGCGGGTCGACCGGGAGCCAGGACACGAGGACCGGCTCCCGGCCGGTCCCGCTGGTGTCGGGGACCCCGACGAAACGCCATTCGGCGTCGGTGCGGACGTCCACGAGGACCGCGTCCGGGGTGTCCCGGACCAGGTCGAAGGCCTCACGCGGTGTGAGGTCGCCGGCGTAACCCACTCTTTCCTCCCATCGGTCCTGGCATGAGCACCCTCCCCGCCGGTGAGGGCGAGGGGGTTGCTGCGGCGTCGACGAGCCAGGTCTCTCGGCCGCTCTGGATGGTCCCGTCAGCGTAGGGCATCGCGACGAGGGGCAGGACGGGTGGAGCAGCGTGGGTGGCTACTCCTCGGTCACTCGTCGGTGTGGCCGAGGTCCAGGTCGGGCAGCGTGCGGACCCACGGGTCCGCGGCGGCGTCGAGTTCCAGGACCGTCACGTCGTTGGTCCCCGCCCGCAGGACCGGCCCCGGGACGTAGAGCGTCCGCTGCGGTCCGCGCCGCCAGTAGCGCCCCAGGCAGAACCCGTTGACCCAGACGACCCCGCGCCCCCAGCCGGCCGTGTCCAGGAAGAGGTCGACGGGCTCCGCCACCTCGAGCTCCGCGCGGGCCAGGACCGGGCCGGCGAGGAACGTCACCGCACCCGAGCGTCCCGCCGGGGCGGTCGCCAGCCGGTCCGGGTCCAGCGCCTGCACCCGGAGGTCGCGCACCGCCGCGTCCCCGACGCGGACGGGACCGACGACGCCCTTGGGCTCGCCGAGGCGCGGACCGTAGTTCACCCGGCCCGCGTCCTCGAGGAGCAGGTCGAGCCGGGTGCCGGCGGGGTGCGGCGGGAGGGCGAGCGTGGTGTCGTGGTCTTCCCGGAACAGGGTGCCCAGCCGCACTCCGTCGAGCAGCACGGTGAGGCGGTCGCGCACCTCGGCCACGTGCAGGACGGTCGGACCCGGGGACCCGGGCGAGGTGGCGCTGACCCACGCGAAGGGGGCGGGTACCCCGCTCTCCGTCGCCAGGTCGTCGAGGAACGGGACCTCCTCCCCCGCCACCGGCTCGAGACCGTCCACGGCCTCGATCAGCGGGAGCGCACCGACGAGCGGAGCCCGCAGGACCGGCGCCGGCCGCGCCGGCGGCGGGACGTCGGCACCGAGTTCGGCGTACCCGCCGAGGACCTCGCGGAAGGCCCAGTACTTCGGCGTGGGCCGGCCGGCCTCGTCGAGCAGCGCGTCGTAGTCGTAGGACGTCGTGGTCGCCTGGTAAGTACCCTTGTCGTTGGCGCCGCTGGTGAACCCGAAGTTCGTGCCCCCGTGCACGACGTAGACGTTCACTCCCGCGCCGCGTTCTAGCATCGTCGTCAGTTCGGCGACGGCCGCCTCCGGGGGCGTCGTCCGGTGGTGGGAACCCCAGTGGTCGAACCAGCCGACCCAGAACTCCGAGCAGACGAGCGGTCCCTCGGGCTGGTGGCGGCGCAGGGTGTCCAGCCGCTCGGCCGCCCGGCCGCCGAAGGACCCGGTCGTCAGCAGTTCGGGCAGGGTCCCCGCGGCCAGCATCTCGTCGGTGGGCTGGTCGACGGTCGTCAGCGGCACGGTGATCCCGCAGCGGCGCGTGGTGGCCACCAGGTGTTCCAGGTAGGCGGTCCGGGCGGCGGTGTCCGTCGCGGCGCTGTCTGCTGCGCCGGAACCGGTCTCGTAGGCGCCGTACTCGTTCTCGACCTGCACCAGGACGACGCGTCCGCCCCGGTCGGCCTGCCGGGGAGCGACGACCTCGTAGACCCGGGTCAGGAACTCGTCGACGGCTTCGAGGTAGTCCGGGTCGTCGATGCGCAGCCGGACCCCGGAACGGGTGAGCCAGACCGGCAACCCGCCGTTGGACCACTCGGCGCAGATGTAGGGGCCCGGCCGGACGACCACGTCGAGGTCCTCCGCGGCCGCCGCGTCGAGGAACCCCGCGAGGTCGCAGGAGCCGTCGGTGCGGAACTCTCCGCGCCGTGGGGCGTGCAGGTCCCACGGCACGTAGGTCTCCACCGTGTTCAGCCCCAGTTGACGCACCGAGCGCAACCGGTCGCGCCACTGGGCGGGGTGGACGCGGAAGTAGTGCAGCGCACCGGACAGCAACCGGTGGGGACGCCCGTCGGCGAGGAACCCCTCCGGCCCGAGGGTCAGAGCGGAGGTGCGGGCGGTGGGGTTCACGTCGACTCCTGTGCTGGGCCGGCGCCCTCGCCGGTGCGGGAGGCCACCGTAACGCCCGGGGATCCGCGCCGGAGCGGGGTCAGTCCTCGACGAGGAAGCGGTGCATGACGTGCAGGCCGACGAGACCGTGCTCGGGGTGGTCGAAGGCCTCGGGAACGGTGCCGACGATGCTCATCCCCAGCGAGCGCCACAACGCGACCGCCGCGGTGTTGGTCTCGACGACGGCGTTGAACTGCATCGCGCGGTACCCGCGGAACGCAGCGAGGGCGAGGACGTGCTCGCCGAGGGCGCGTCCGACGCCGCGACCGCGCGCGGCGGGCGAGACCATGAAGCTCGCGGTGGCGACGTGGGCCCCGGGGCCCGGCCGGTTCGGCCCCGTCTTGGCGGTGCCGAGCACCTGCCCGTCCTCCAGCGCCACCACCGTCACCCCCGGCGGGGACTCGACCCAGAGGTCGCGCGCGCGCTCCGAGGTCAGCCCGCGCGGGTAGGCGTAGGTCTCCTCCTCGGCGACGATCTCGTCGAAGAACGGCCAGATCTGCGCCCAGTCGGCGTCGGTGAACTCGCGGATCTCCACGTCCGCAGGCTACCCACCGACCACCGGGAGCCGAGGGGTCCCGGGGCTCAGGGGGTGGCGGGCGCGCGGAGCAGGGCGTCGGCGAGCGCGGACCAGCTGAGGAGGGCGCACTTCACCCGCGCGGGGTACTTCGCGACACCGGCGAGGGCGACGGCGTCGCCCAGCACGTCCTCGTCACCCTCGTCCTCACCACGACTGGTCAGCATGTGCTGCACCGCGTCCCGCACCGTGACGACCTCCTCGAGCGAGCGCCCGACGACGAGGTCGTGCAGCACCGAGGCCGAGGCACGGCTGATCGAGCACCCGAGGGCGTCGTAGGAGACGTCCTCGACCGTGTCGCCGGCGAGCGCCACCCGCAGGGTGATCTCGTCGCCGCACGTCGGGTTCACGTGGTGGGCCTGCGCCGCGAACGGGTCGCGCAGACCCTCGCCGTGCGGACGTTTGGAGTGCTCGATGATCAGCTGCTGGTACAGGTCCACGGCGGTCAGGCTCTCACGCGAAGAGCGCCCGGACGCGGTGCAGCCCGCGCAGGACGGCGTCGATGTCGGAGCTCTGGTTGTAGGGCCCGAAGCTGACCCGGGTGGTGGCCGCGACCCCGAACCGGCGGTGCAGCGGCCAGGCGCAGTGGTGCCCGACCCGCACGGCGACGCCCTCGTCGTCGAGCAGTTGCCCGACGTCGTGGGCGTGGACGTCCTCCACCACGAAGGAGACCAGGGCGACCCGCTCGGCGGCGTCGAGCGGGCCGAGGACGCGGACCCAGGGCAGTTCCGCCAGTTCGGCGAGCAGACGTCGGGTGAGGTCGCGTTCGTGGGCCTCGAGGCGGGCCATCCCCGACCCGTCGGGGCCGAGCCCGCGCAGGTAGTCGGCGGCGGCGTGCAACCCGACGGCCTGCGCCGTCATCGGGACACCCGCCTCGAACTTCTGCGGGACGGGGGCGAAGGTGGAGCGTTCCATCCGGACCAGTTCGATCATCGACCCGCCGGTGAGGAACGGCGGCATCGCGCCGAGGACCTCGGCCCGGCCCCAGAGGACCCCGATCCCCGACGGCCCGAGCATCTTGTGCCCGGAGAACGCCGCGAGGTCGACCCCGAGCGACGGCAGGTCGACGGGCAGGTGCGGGACGGACTGACAGGCGTCGAGGACGACGAGCGCCCCCACCCGGCGCGCCGCGGCGACGAACGCCTCGATCGGGGCGAGTCCGCCGAGGACGTTGGAGGCGTGCGCGAAGGCGACGACCTTGGTCCGTTCCCCGACCAGCGCGTCGAGGGCGTCGAGGTCGAAGGACCCCCCGTCGGTGACGGGGACCCAGCGCAGCACGGCTCCGGTCCGGGCGCAGAGTTCCTGCCAGGGCACGAGGTTGGCGTGGTGCTCGGCCTCGGTGACGAGGATCTCGTCGCCCTCGGCGAGGACGAACCGCGGGTCGACGGCCTGACCGTCGGGGGCGCTGCCGCGGGCGGCGTAGGCCGTGGTGGTGCTGAACGCGTGCGCGATGAGGTTGAGCGACTCGGTGGCGTTCTTGGTGAACACGACCTCGTGGGCGGGGGCGCCGACGAAACCCGCGATGGCGGTCCGGGCGGCCTCGAAGTCGTCGGTGGCCTCCTCGGCCAGCTGGTGCGCCCCGCGGTGGACGGCCGCGTTGTGGGTCTCGTAGAACCGGCGTTCGGCGTCCAGGACGGCCCGCGGTTTCTGCGACGTGGCGCCGGAGTCCAGGTACACCAGCGGGTTCCCCGACCGGGTCGAGCGGCCCAGGATCGGGAAGTCCGTCCGCAGCGCGGCCAGTTCGGCGTCGCCGAACGGAGCGGCGAGCAGTTCGGTGGTGGTCACCGGGGATCCTTCTCCCCCGCCGCGACGGGCACGGTGAGGCGGTTCTCGGCGGGCGGCAGCGGGCAGGTGGCGTGGTCGGTGAACGCGCACGGCAGGTTCGTCGCCCGGTTGAAGTCCAGCACGACGTGACCGTCGGCGTCGGGTTCGGGGACGGAGATCGAGCGGGTCGTCCCCGTCGTGCTCACACCGCTGGTCGCATCGGTGAACAGGATGGTCGAACCCTTCGCACTGCGGAAGACCGTGAGTTCCTGGGGGCCGTCGAGCTCGAACCGCACGGTTCCGACGGCCTCGTGGTGGTGCTGCAGCCCTTCGACGACCGCGCCGACGACGACGGCCCGGGACTCCTCGTAGGGCACGAACCGCGCGTCGAGCACGTAGCGGTCCTCGAACCCGAACACGGGGACCCCGGTGAACGCCGCGAGCGTCGGGGACTTCGGGTCGCGGACGCGCAGGGCATGCATCCCGGTGCGCTGCATGACCTCCACCCGGCGGTCCCCGATCTCGACGAGGGTCCCCGGAGTCCCCTCGACGGTGTCGATCCGCACGGTCCCCTCGACCGGGGCGCCGTTCACGACGACCCCGTCGGCCGCGGTCGCTGTGAGTCGGACGCCACCCTCGACCGACTCCCAGGTGCCGGGCAGGTCCGCGACGGGGGCGGCCTCGCCGACGAGCCAGTGCAGTCCGGTCAGGCTCAGCCAGCCGTGCGGCGCACTGAGGTCGGCCGTCCGGGTGGCACGCCACTCCTCCCAGGTCCGGCGGGCGGTGTCGAGGGTGCTGGTCGTCGTGGTCATGGCGGACTCCTCAGGCGGTGGCGCGGACGGCGGGGGCGAGACGGTGCGGGTGCGGCACACCGAGGTGCTCGCGCAGGGTCGAACCGGTGTAGCCGGTGCGGTAGCTGCCGCGTTCCTGCAGCAGCGGGACGACCTTCTCGACGAACTCGTCGAGACCGGCCGGGGTGAGGCTGGGCACGAGGATGAACCCGTCGCAGGCGTCGGCCTGGACGTAGGTGTCCATCTCCTCCGCGACCTGCGCGGGGGTGCCGACGAACTGCTGGCGGCCGGTGACCTCGACGACGAGTTCCCGGCTGCTCCACCCGTGGGCCGCGGCGAGGTCGCGCCACGTGCGCGCGGTCTCCACCGGGTCCTTCGTCATCCGGGTCCGGCCCTGGGCGATGGTCGAGGTCGTCTCCGGGTCCTGCGCCGGCAACGGTCCCTCGGGGTCGTGGTCGCTCAGGTCGCGGCCCCAGACCTGTTCGAGGAACGCGATCGCCTGCGCCGGCCCGACCTGCTGGAACCGGATCTCCCGGGCGTGCTCGCGGGCCTGCCCGGGGGTGTCGCCGAGGACGAACGTGACCCCGGGGAGGATCTTCAGGTCGTCTCCGGAGCGGCCGTTGCGGACGGCGCGGGAGCGCATGTCGGCGGTGAACCGCTGCCCCGCCTCCAGCGAGCCGTGCATGGTGAAGATGGCGTCGGCGTACGTGGCGCCGAACTCGCGGCCGTCGTCGGAGTCGCCGGCCTGCAGCAGCACCGGGTGACCCTGCGGGCTGCGCGGCAGCGAACCGGTCCCCCGGACCTGGAACTGCGGGCCGCGGTGGTCGACCTCGGAGATCCCCCGGGCGAAGACCCCCGTCTCGGGGTCGGCGACCAGGGAGTCCTCGGCCCAGGAGTCCCAGAACTCCCGCGCGACGTCGAGGACCTCACGGGCCCGGACGTAGCGGTCGGCGTGCGCGAGGTACCCGCCGCGGCGGAAGTTCTCCCCGGTGAACGCGTCGGAACTGGTGACGACGTTCCAGGCCGCGCGCCCACCGGAGAGGTGGTCGAGGGAGGCGAACTGCTTGGCGAGTTCCGCGGCCTCGTTGAAGGTGGCGTTGATCGTCCCGGCCAGCCCGAGGTGGGTCGTGACCGACGCGATCGAGTTCAGGACGGTGAGGGTGTCGGGACGGCCGACGACGTCGAGGTCGTGGATCTTCCCGCGCTGTTCGCGCAGCCGCAGCCCCTCGGCGAGGAAGAAGAAGTCCATCAACCCCCGTTCCGCGGTCCGGGCGAGGTGTTCGAAGGAGGAGAAGTCCACCTGGCTGCCGGAGCGCGGGTCGCGCCACACCGTGGTGTTGTTGACGCCCGGGAAGTGCGCCCCGAGGTGAATCTGGCGAGGGGTCTCACGGGAGGTCTCACGGCGGGTCATCGGACGCCTCCGATCCTGGCGTAGCGGCTGGTGGGGCGGGGCAGGCCGAAGCGTTCGCGCAGCGTGCTGCCCGCGACCGGCGGCCGGGTCAGCGCGGGGACGACCCCGCTGACGACGAGTTCGAGCGTCGCGGGCAGGTCCACCGGCGCGAGGACGGCGCCGTCGAGGCCGTCGGGCAGCTCGGCCAGGGCCGCGGCGAGGGTGGCGGGAGTGCCGAGGTGGCGCACCGAGCGCGGCGCGGCGCCGGGGCTCAGCTCGTCGAGCCGGCCGGCGACGTCGAGGGCCTCCGTGGCGGTCTGCCGGAGCAGGACCTCCACGTCGAGCAGGACGGTCAGCTCGCGACCGGCCAGGGTCCGCAACCGGTCCGCGGTCTGCGCCGCGGTGCGTTCGTCGCCGGCCTCGATCCGGGCGACGTCGGCGTGCGCGGCGGCCACCGCGAGGGAGTGCTCGTCCCGGACGGGCACCACGACGAGCGGCTGGCCCTGCGGGGAGCGCGGGGTGATCGACGGGCCGCGGACGGAGAACCGCTCCCCCTCGAAGTCGACGTAGTGCAGCTTGTCGCGGTCCACGAACCGGCCGCTGGCGACGTCGCGGACCACCGCGTCGTCCTCCCAGCTGTCCCAGAGCCGACGGACGACCTCGACGGTGTCCGCGGCCTCGCGCCACAGCTCCGCCGGCGGGGCGGTCCCCGTCCGCCCGAAGGTGTCCGCCTCCTCGGCGGTGGTGGAGACCTCGACCTGCCAGCCGGCGCGGCCGAGGCTGGTGAAGTCGAGGGTCGCGACGGCCTTGTTCGTGTGGAACGGCTCGGTATGGGTCGTCGTGACGACCGGCACGAGACCGACCCGGCGGGTCAGCGGCGCGAGGTGCGCGGCGATCGCGACGGCGTCGAGGCGACCGCGCTGGTCGCGCTCGTCACTGGAGCCGAGGCGGAAGGAGTCGGGGACCACGAGCAGGTCGAGGTCGGCGCGCTCGACGAGCGCGCCGAGGCGGCGCCAGTGAGCGGCGGTGAAGAGCTCGGCCGGGCGCGCGCCGGGCAGGCGCCACGCGGCGGGGTGGCGACCGGCGGCGTCGAGTTCGACGCCCAGGCGCAGTGGCTCTCGGGACATGGCGTACCCCTCCGGGGCTGCTGACGTGACCGGCCGGGTCGCTCGGCTGAGCACCCGGGGGCCGCCGGGTGTTCCCGGCGACGTGCCCTGCGGGTCAGCGACAGGCGGAGGAGCGGGTGCGGCAGAGGTCGACGTGACGACGCTGCACGGCGAAGAAGGGGCGGGCGACCGCGGACGCCGGGGGCGTGCTCGCGCTCACCCGGGTGCTCTCCACGGTCCGAGCCTACGGCGCGGCTACCCTGGCGGCCAAGCCGGCCGACGGCCGGTCCGCCGACCGCCCCGCCCGTGAGGACGCACCGCATGACGAGCACGCCCCTGGACGACCCCGCGCAGGACCTCGTCTTCCCGCCGTCGGCGCAGTTCAGCGCCCAGGCCAACGTCGGCGCGGGCGAGTACGAGCGCGCGGCCGCGGACCCCGAGGCGTTCTGGGCCGAACAGGCCCGGCGGCTGCAGTGGGACGAGCCGTTCCACACCGTCTTCGACGGCTCGACGTTGCCGACCGCGCAGTGGTTCACGGGCGGCAGGCTCAACGTCGCGGTGAACTGCGTCGACCGCCACGTCACCGCGGGCCGGGGCGAGAAGGTCGCGTTGCACTGGGAGGGCGAACCCGGGGACTCCCGCACCATCAGCTACGCGCAGCTGCAGGACGAGGTCTGCCGGCTCGCGAACGCGCTGGAGGAACTCGGGATCGGGCACGGCGACCGCGTCGTCCTCTACCTGCCGGTGCTGCCCGAGACGATCGTCACGACCATGGCGTGCGCGCGCATCGGCGCCGTCGTCAGCCTGGTGTTCGGGGGTTTCTCCGCCGAGGCGCTGCGGTTCCGGGTGGAGGACACCGGCGCGAAGCTCCTGGTCTGCACCGACGGGCAGTTCCGGCGGGGTAGCGCCGTCGCGGTGAAGGGAGCCGCGGACGCGGCCGTCGAGGGGCTCGACCACGTCGAGCACGTCCTCGTGCTGCGCCGCACCGGGGAGGCGACGCCGGACGTCCCCTGGACGGAGGGCCGCGACGTCTGGTGGCACGAACTCGTCGACCGCCAGCCGGTCGAGCACGTCGCGCCGAGCTTCGACAGCGAGAACCCGCTGTTCATCATCTACACCTCGGGGACCACGGGGCGACCCAAGGGGTTGGTGCACACCAGCGGCGGGTACCTCACCCACACCTCCTGGTCGCACTGGGCGGTGTTCGACGTCAAGGACGACGACGTCTACTGGTGCCAGGCGGACCTCGCCTGGGTCACCGCGCACAGCTACGAGATGTACGGCCCGCTGTCCAACGGGACCACCCAGGTCATCTACGAGGGCTCACCGCTGACCCCGCACTCCGGTCGCCACTTCGAGGTCATCGAGAAGTACGGCGTGACGATCTACTACACCGCCCCCACCCTGGTGCGGACGTTCATGAAGCACGGTCCGGAACTGCCCGCGGGCTTCGACCTGTCGTCGTTGCGGCTGCTGGGTTCCGTGGGCGAGGCCATCAACCCCGAGGCGTGGACGTGGTTGCACCGCAACGTGGGTGGTGGACGCTGCCCCATCGTCGACACGTGGTGGCAGTCCGAGACCGGGGCGGCCGTCGTCGCTCCGCTGCCCGGCGTCACCCCGCTGAAACCGGGTTCCGGGACGGTCCCGCTGCCCGGGTTCTCCGCGACCGTCGTCGACGAGGCGGGTGAGGAGGTCGCCCCCGGCGAGCAGGGCGTCCTGGTCATCACGAAACCCTGGCCCGGGATGGCCCGGACGGTGTGGCGCGACCACGCGCGGTTCGTCACGAGCTACTGGGAGCCCTACGCCGCCCAGGGCTGGTACCTGGCCGGGGACGCCGCGACCAAGGACGCCGACGGCTACATCTGGATCGGCGGCCGCATCGACGACGTCCTGAACGTCTCGGGTCACCGGCTCTCCAGCATCGAACTCGAGTCAGCCCTCGTGTCGCACCCGCGGGTGGCCGAGGCCGCCGTCGTCGGGGCGCCGGACGAGACGACGGGTCAACGGATCGTGGCGTTCGTCATCCTCCGCGGCACGGGCCCCTCCGACGGGGTCGGCGCGGAACTGCGGGAACACGTCGCGCGCGCCGTCGGGGCGATCGCGAAGCCCCGCGACGTCGTCGTCGTGCCGGACCTGCCGAAGACCCGGTCGGGGAAGATCATGCGCCGGCTGATGGCCGACATGACCGCCGGTCGCTCCGGCGGGGACGTGACGTCGCTGCAGGACGAGACCGCCCTCGCCGCGGTCGAGACGGCGTGGGCGCAGTACGTGCGCTCCCGTCCCTGACCTTCCCGGTCCGCGATCGTGCAGGTCTTCCCCGCGAGATCGCGGACCGGGCGGGTGGTCAGGCGGGTTCGCCGATGCTGCCGGCCTCAGCCGCCGCGAGGTCCATCCAGCTGACCTCCCAGACGTGACCGTCGGGGTCGCGGAAGCTGGTGCCGTACATGAAGCCGAGGTCCGTGGCCGGGCCGTAGACGGACCCGCCGTTCGCCAGCGCCTTGGCCACGAGGTCGTCGCACTCCTGGCGGGAGTCGGCCGAGAGCGCGAGCATGTACTCGGTCGTCCCTGCGGGGGCGGACTCCGAGTGCAGGAAGTCCTTCCAGCGCGAGGGCTCGTGGATGAGGACGAAGATGTTCTCCTCGATCACGATGCAGGCCGTGTCGTCGCTCTCGAACTGCGGGTTCGGCGCGAACCCGAGCGCCGAGAAGAAGGCCTTGGAGGCCTCCTTGCTCGCGACCGGCACGTTGAGGAAGGCCATGCGCATGAGTGCTCCCGAGGTCTGAGGCCGTCCGTCCGGCCTTCTCGATCCTTCGACCTCAGACTGCCCGAGAACTCATCGCCGTGTCAGAGGTTCGGGAACCAGAGGCCGATCTCGCGGGCCGCGGACTCCTGGGCGTCGGACCCGTGGACGAGGTTCTGCTGGACCTTCAGGCCCCAGTCCCGGCCCAGGTCGCCGCGGATCGTGCCCGGCGCGGCGGTCGTCGGGTCGGTGGTGCCGGCCAGCGAGCGGAAGCCCTCGATGACGCGGTGGCCCTCGACGACCGCGGCGAGCACCGGGCCGGAGAGCATGAACTCCACGAGCGGTTCGTAGAACGGCTTGCCCTGGTGCTCCTCGTAGTGACCGGCGAGGAGTTCCGGGGTCGCGGTCCGCAGTTCGACGGCGACCAGGGTGTAGCCCTTGGCCTCGATGCGCCGCAGCACCTCCCCGGAGAGGTTGCGCCGCACGCCGTCGGGCTTCACGAGGACGAGGGTCCGCTGCAGGTTCGTTTCAGTCGCCACGGCAACGACCCTAGTGGACCGACCCATCCGGGCGGCCGACGGCTCCGAACCAGGACCGTGGACTGTCCGGCCACCCTGGTCGTGGTCCCGGCTCACGGGCGGAGCGCCGTGATCGGGTCGCTCCGGCGCGTCCTGGCCGCGGCCCCCGTCGAGGTGCTCGTGGTGCTCGAGGAGGACGACCACGCGGTCACCGACCTGGTCGAGGAGTTCGCCCGCAGCCACCTCGAGGTGCACCTGCTGCACCGGCGCCGCGGGAAGGGGGTGGGCACGCCCCAGCGGGAGGGACTCCTCTGGGGTCTCGAACGCGGCTACCAGGTCCTCGTGACGATGGACCTGGCCCACCCCGCCGAGCGGCTCCCGGCGGTGCTCGCCGCGCTGGAGGACGCCGACCTCGTGCTCGGCTCCCGCCACCTCGCCGCCCCCACCACCCTCGCCGTGGCCGACGACCACCGGCTGGGTCCGCTGGTGTCCCGCGCGGGGAACGCGTGCCTCGCCGCAGTCCTGCGACTCCCGGTGCGCGACGTCACCACGGGGTTCCGCGGGTTCCGCCGCGAGGTCCTGCTCGGCATCGGGATCAGCGCCCTCACCTCGCGGGGCTCCTCCTTCCGCGTCGACACCACCCACCGGGCCCACCAGGGCGGGTACCGGCTGGTCGAGGTCCCCGTGGTCGTCCCCGGCGAGCGCGGCGCCACCGCGGCCGGTGTCCGGGAGGTGCTGACGACGGCGATGACACGACTGCGCGCCAGGCCGTGCCGACGTGGCCCGGTCCGGCTCCCGGAGCGCTCGACGCGGGTCGGTGGTCTGCGCTGAACTGAGGACGTGTACCGCGAACGTGCGTCGCTGGTCCCCGGCGCCCGGGTCTGGTCGAGCAGCGCCGCCGACCGTTCGAGCGGACTCGTGCTGCCCGACGGCTGCATCGACCTGCTCTGGCGGGCGGAGGGAGGCGACGGCGAACTGCTGGTCGCCGGCCCGGACACCCGGGCCCAGACGGTGGAAGGGGACCCGGCGGTGCGCTGGACGGGACTGCGCTTCGCCCCCGGCCACGCACCGTCGTTCCTCGGCGTGCCGGGCGACGCGCTGCGCGACGAGCGGGTCCCCCTCGCCGACCTCTAGGGTCCCGTGCGAGCACGGGACCTCGTCGAGCGGGTCGCGCGCGCCGTCCACGCGGGGGCCGCGCTCGAGGAGATCGCGGCGCAGGCTCCCCCGCGCGACCCCGCCACGGTCGCGACGGTCCGGCTGCTGGCGGGCGGGCGCAGCGTCGCCGAGGTCGCCGACGCGCTGGGCCTCGGGGTGCGCACGCTGCACCGGCGCAGTCTCACCGCCTTCGGCTACCCGCCCCAGGTGCTCGCGCGGGTCCTGCGCCTGCAGCGCGCGGTGGCGGGGTTGCGCTCGGGGCTCAGCGCGTCCCGGGTCGCGCAGGAGGCCGGGTTCGCCGACCAGGCGCACCTCGCGCGCGAGGTCCGGGCCTTCACGGGGACATCGCCGCGGTCGTTTCAGCCCAGGGCGGCGAACAGGTCGACCGAGCCGCCGTCGGGGTCGAGGACCACGGCGTAGCGCTGGCCCCACACCGCGTCGAAGGGGACCAGGTGCGCCGGCGCCCCCGCGGCCGTGAGGTCCGCGAACACCTGGTCGACGCCCGCGGGACTGGCGCAGTCGAAGGCGAGGGCACTGCGGTTCCCACCCCGGGCGGGCTCGAAGCCGGGGTCGAAGGACCGCAGGACCTCCTCGGTGTCCCAGGCCAACCGCAGACCACCCGGCAGGGTGACCTCGACGTGCGGTTCGGCGTCCGCCGTCGCGGGCAGGTCGAGACCGAGCCGGCGGTAGAAGGCCAGCGCGCGGGCCATGTCGGCGACGACGAGGCCGACGAGGTCGAGCCGGGGGACGACGGTCGGTGTGCTCATGGCGACGAGCCTGCCGCGCGCCGCGCGGGGTGTCTTGAACGGATCGGACACGGTGCCAGGATGTGGGCCCCGTTGCGAGGAAGGGATCCGCTGTGCCGCTGCGTCACGACCGTGAGGACACCACCGCCCAGGAGGAGGCGCTGCGCGCCGCCCGCGACGAGGCCGCGACGGTGATGGCCGAGCTCGCCGCCGAGGCGAGGTCGCTCGGCAAGGCCTACGCCGCCCGCTCCGCCCGGATCCCCGACGGGTCCGCGCTGGCCGGGCTGATCGACGCCGCCCGCCGTGCGGAGGAGGACGTGGACATCGCCGCGCACGACCTCGCGACCGCCCGCGGCGAGGACGCCTGACCGCTCTCGGGGTGCGGTGAGGCAGGTGCGGCAGGAAGATCGACGACGGGCTCCGGCCGGGGCGCCACGCGCACCCTGAGAGGACCCCCACCCCATGTCGCAGCAGGACGCGAGCGGTTCCGCCCGCGACAGCGAGGAGCAGCAGCACGCGACCACCAAGGTCGTGCTGATCTCGATCGTGGCCGCCATCGGCGGTTTCCTCTTCGGTTTCGACACCTCCGTCGTCAATGGGGCCGTCGACGCGGTCACCGAGAAGTTCGCCCTGTCCGGGTGGCTCTCCGGTTTCGCCGTCTCCTGCGCCCTGCTCGGTGCGGCCGTCGGGGCCTGGTTCGCGGGCCGCATCGCCGACCGGTTCGGCCGCAAGTCCGTGATGGTCATCGGCGGGGTCCTCTTCGCCGTCGGGGCCGTCGGCTCGGCCTTCGCCTTCGCGGTGTGGGACCTCATCCTCTGGCGCGTCGTCGGTGGTCTCGGCGTCGGCGTGGCCTCCGTCATCGCCCCGACCTACATCGCCGAGGTCGCCCCCGCCTACCTCCGCGGTCGCCTCGGGTCCCTGCAGCAGCTGGCCATCACCGTCGGCATCTTCGCCGCCCTGCTCTCCGACGCCTTCATCGCCAACACCGCCGGTGACGCGTCGCAGACGACGTGGCTGGGCTGGGAGGCCTGGCGCTGGATGTTCGTCGTCGGCGTGATCCCGTCCGCGGTCTGGGCGTTCCTGGCCCTGCAGGTGCCGGAGTCGCCGCGCTACCTCATCGCCCAGGGCGAGACGCAGAAGGCGACCGAGGTGCTGCGCGAGGTCCTCGGCAACCGCAGCCTGGAGGCCCTGCAGCGCAAGGTCGCCGAGATCAAGAACTCGATGAAGCGCGAGGACGACCCCAGCCTGCGCGACCTGCGCGGGCCGCGGTTCGGTCTGCTGCCCATCGTCTGGGTCGGCATCCTGCTCTCGGTGTTCCAGCAGGCCGTCGGGATCAACGTGATCTTCTACTACTCCACGACGCTGTGGAAGGCCGTGGGCTTCGAGGAGTCGCAGGCCCTCACCACCTCGGTCATCACCTCCGTGACCAACGTCGTCGTGACGTTCATCGCCATCGCGACCGTCGACAAGATCGGGCGCAAACCGCTGCTCACCATCGGGTCGGCGGGGATGTTCGTCTCCCTGGCCGTCATGGCCGTCACGTTCTCGCAGTCGGTCGGCAGCGGGGACGACGTGAGCCTGCCGGGCCACTGGGGCATCGTCGGCATCGTCGCCGCGAACGTCTACGTCATCTCCTTCGGCGCGACGTGGGGTCCGGTCGTGTGGGTCCTGCTCGGGGAGATGTTCCCCAACAAGATCCGGGCCGCGGGCCTCGCCGTCGCCGCGGCCGCGCAGTGGCTGGCGAACTTCGCCGTCTCCACCAGTTTCCCGTCGCTGGCGAAGCTCGGCCTGCAGTACGCCTACGGCCTCTACGCCGTCATCGCCCTGCTGTCCTTCGTGTTCGTCCGCCGCGCCGTGCAGGAGACGAAGGGCCGCGAACTCGAGGACATGGACGAGGCCGCCACCGCGCGCTGACGCCGACCTCCCCCTCCCGATCTGTGATCTTGCGGGGTTTCCCAGCGGGACCACGGGTCGGGAGGGGTGGTGCTCAGGGGTTGTCCGCCAGGCGGCGGGCCACCTCGGCCTTCTCGTGGTCGACGCGAGCACCGATGCGCAGCGCGAAGAACCAGATGACGGCGAAGGCGACCCCGATGCCGAACATCATCGGCACCACGAACCCGCCCGCGATCATCACGGCCTGCAGCACCCAGCCGAGCGCGTACCCGGCGCGGGAACGGAGCATCCCCGCGCACAGCACGCAGAGCAGCATGAGGACGCCGCCCACGACGAGGTAGCTGGTGTGGCGCTGGCCGATCGGCTCGAGGGCGAACGCGACGAGGGTCGCGAAGAACACCAGCATCGCCTCGCAGATCAACGTCGTGGCGGCGAACATCCGCTTCGTGGACCGTCTCACTGCGTCCTCCTCCCCAGCAGCGCGCGGGCGTCCCCGACGAGGACGACCGAACCCGCGACGACGATCCCGGCACCGGAACCGCCCATGCCACCGCCGGCGCCCGACTCCGACTCGGCCAGGTCGACGGCGGTCGCGATCGCCTCGTCCAGGCGTTCCACGACGTGGACCCGGTCCTCGCCGAACACGTCCTCGGCGATCTCACCGAGTTCGGCGGGTTCCAGCCCGCGGGGGGAGCTCGACCGGGTCACGACGACCTCGGCCAGGACGGGTTCGAGCGCGCTGAGCACTCCCTCGACGTCCTTGTCCCCCATGATCGCGATGACCCCGACGAGGCGGCTCAGCGTGAAGGCCTCGGCGATGCCGACGGCCAGGGCCTGCGCACCCGCCGGGTTGTGCGCGGCGTCGGCGAGGATCAACGGCGAGTTCCGCAGCACCTCCATCCGCCCCGGTGAGGTGACGTCGGCGAACGCGGCCTCGACCAGACCCGGTATGAGGGTCCCGCCCGGCATGGCCAGCAGGGCCTCGACCGCGCTCAGCGCCGTCACGGCGTTCTCGGCCTGGTGCACCCCGTGCAGCGGGAGGAAGACGTCGGTGTAGGTACCGCCGCGGGTGCGCAACGACACGAGCTGCCCGCCGTGGGCCAGGGTCCGTTCCTCGATCCCGAAGTCCATCCCCTCCCGCACGACGTTCACGCGTTCCGCGGCGACCTTGGCCATGAGCACGGCCGCGGCCTCCTCCTCCTGCTTGCCGAGGACGACGATCGAGCCGTGCTTGACGATCCCGGCCTTCTGGCCCGCGATCTCCTCCAGCGTCGACCCGAGCCACGTCTCGTGGTCCATCGACACCGGGGTGATGACGGCGACGTCGGGTTGCACGACGTTCGTGGTGTCCCACGTCCCGCCCAGCCCGGTCTCGATGACGGCGACGTCCACGGGGGCGTCCGCGAAGGCCGCGAACGCCATGAGGGTCAGGACCTCGAAGAAGCTCAGCCGCGGTTCGTCGCGTTCGGCCGCCTTCGCGTCCACGATCGAGACGACCGCTTCGACGTCGTCCCAGGCCCGCACGAACGCCGCGTGGGTGATGGGGTCGCCGTCGATGGAGATCCGCTCGGTGATGTCGACGAGGTGCGGGCTGGTGAACCGGCCCGTGCGCAGGTCGTGCTCGCGGACCAGGCGTTCCACCATCCGCGCCGTCGACGTCTTGCCGTTGGTGCCGGCGAGGTGGACGACGCGGTAGGCGTTCTGCGGATCGCCCAGCAGCGCGCACGCCTCGCGCACGCGCTCCAGGGTCGGGTGGATCCGGTGCTCGGGGTTGCGGGACAGGATCTGCACCACGACCTCGTCGAAGCGCGGGTCGTCCTCCACCGGCGGTCCGGGGTTCGCGGCCGCGACCGCCGCCCCGGGTTCCCGGGACGGCGGGCGACGGTCCTGCGGGACCCGGCCGCGGCGGAGACCGTCGGTGCCGAACCCCTCCTCACCCTCGTCGTCGTCCGAGAGCGGCCCCATGAGGTCGTCGAGATCCTCGTCCTCGTTCTCGAACGGGTCGAGCGGTCCTTCGCTCATCAGATCGTCTCTGCCTTCTGCACCACGATGCGCACCTCGTGCCCCTCGACCTGCCCCACCAGCGTCGCCGTGCCGGCCGGGACGGCCGCCACGGAACCGCTGGACCCGAACTGCTGCGCCAACGTCTCCTCGACGACGAGGTTCTGGTGGGTCACCAGCGCCTCCCAGACCGGGCCGGCCGCCGCGACCGTCAGCCGGATCCGGTCCGACACGTGCAGACCGGCGTCGCGCCGGGCCTGCTGGACGAGCCGGATCACGTCGCGGGCGATGCCCTCGGCCGCGAGCTCCGGGGTGACGGTCGTGTCCAGCACCACGAAACCCCCACCGGCGAGGGCCGCCGTGGCGAGACCGGAGTCGACGCCCTCCACGACGGTGCTCAGCTCGTACTCGCCCTCGACGAGCTCGATCCCGCCGGCGACGACGGTCCCGTCGGGACGTTCTTCCCACTCCCCGGACTTCGACCCCTTGATCGCCTGCTGCACCTGCTTGCCCAAGCGGGGTCCGGCGGCGCGGGCGTTGACGGTCAGCTTCGCGACGACGCCGTACTCGACGGCCTTCTCGATCGGCCCGAGGGCGACCTCGCGGACGTTGACCTCGTCAGCCACCAGCTGGGCGAACGGCTGCAGGGCAGCCGGATCGGCGACGAGGACCTCGAGGCGGTTCAGCGGCAACCGCACCCGCAACCCGTTGGCCTTGCGCAGCGCCAGCGCGTTGGAGCAGGTCACGCGGGCCTCGTCCATGGCGGCGACGAGAGCCGGGTCGCTGGGCAGGTCCATCGCGTCCGGCCAGTCGGTGAGGTGGACGGAGCGTCCGCCGGTCAGCGAGCGCCAGATCTCCTCGGAGAACAGCGGGAGCAGCGGCGCGAGCATCCGCGTCGTCGTCTCCAGCACCGTGTAGAGAGTGTCGAAGGCGTCCTTGGCCCGGTCGGACTCACCGTCCCAGAACGCCGACCGCGAGCGCCGGACGTACCAGTTGGTGAGGGAGTCCAGGAACTGCCGGGAGGTCTCGCAGGCCCCCGCGATGTCGTAGACGTCGAGTTGCGCGGTGACGGCCACGACGGTGTCGTGCAGCTTCGCGAGGACGTAGCGGTCGAGGACGTCGGGCGAGGAGGTCCGCCAGCGGGGGGTGTGGCTGGAGGTCCCGGAGTACAGCTGGAAGAACGAGCAGGTGTTCCACAGCGGCAGCAGGACCTGGCGGACGGAGTCGCGGATGCCCTGCTCGGTGACGATGAGGTTCCCGCCGCGCAGGACGGGGGAACTCATGAGGAACCAGCGCATGGCGTCGGCGCCGTCGCGGTCGAGGACCTCGGACACGTCGGGGTAGTTGCGCAGCGACTTGCTCATCTTCCGGCCGTCGTCGCCCAGCAGGATGCCGTGGGAGACGGCGGTGCGGAACGCGGGCCGGTCGAAGAGCGCGGTCGCGAGCACGTGCAGCGTGTAGAACCAGCCGCGGGTCTGGCCGATGTACTCGACGATGAAGTCGCCCGGGTAGTGGCTCTCGAACCACTCGGTGTTCTCGAAGGGGTAGTGCACCTGGGCGAAGGGCATCGACCCGGACTCGAACCAGCAGTCGAGCACCTCCGGGACCCGGCGCATGGTCGACTTCCCGGTCGGGTCGTCGGGGTTGGGCCGGGTGAGGTCGTCGATGGTGGGGCGGTGCAGGTCGGCCGGGCGCACGCCGAAGTCGCGCTCGAGGTCGTCCAGCGAGCCGTACACGTCGACGCGCGGGTAGGTCGGGTCGTCCGACATCCACACCGGGATCGGGCTGCCCCAGTAGCGGCTGCGGCTGATCGACCAGTCGCGCGCCCCCTCCAGCCACTTGCCGAAGGACCCGTGCTTGACGTGCTCGGGGACCCAGGTGATGTCCTCGTTCAGCTCGACCATGCGGTCGCGGATGGCCGTGACCTTGACGAACCAGCTGGAGACGGCGCGGTAGATCAGTGCGTTCCCGCAGCGCCAGCAGTGCGGGTAGGAGTGGTCGTAGGTCTCCAGCCGCAGCAGGAGGGCACCGCTGGGGACCCCGTCGCGCAGGGCGCGGTTGATCTCCTTGTTGGCGTCGAAGACGTGCATCCCGGCGAAGTCGGTGACCTCGGCCGTGAACGTGCCGTTGGAGGCGACGGGCACGACGGGGACGATGCCGGCGGCGTCGGTGACGAGCTTGTCGTCCTCGCCGAAGGCGGGGGCGATGTGCACGATCCCCGTCCCGGAGTCGGTCGTGACGTAGTCGGCGGCCAGGACCTGGTGGGCGTTCTCGCGGCCGGCGAAGTAGTCGAAGGGCGGGACGTAGCGCCGGCCCAGCAGTTCCTCACCGCGGTAGCGGCCGACGACGCGCTCGGCGGCGTCCTCGCCGAGTTCGCGGGCGTAGTGGGAGAGGCGGTCCTCGGCGAGCAGGAACCTGCGGCCCTCGTGCTCACCGGTGCCCGTGACCACGACGTAGCGCAGGTCGGGGTGCACGGCCATGGCGAGGTTGCTCGGGAGGGTCCAGGGGGTGGTGGTCCAGATGAGGGCGAGGACGCCGTCGAGGGCGTCGTGGGACCCGTCGCCCAGCAGGCGGAAGCCGACGGTGACGGCCGGGTCCTGCCGGTTGCGGTAGGTGTCGTCGAGGCGGGTCTCGGAGTTGCTGAGCGGGGTCTCGCAGCGCCAGCAGTAGGCCAGGACGCGGAAGCCCTCGTAGACGAGGCCCTTGTCCCACAACGTCTTGAAGGCCCACATGACCGACTCCATGTAGTCGGTGTCGAGGGTCTTGTAGTCGTTGTCGAAGTCGACCCAGCGCGCCTGGCGGGTGACGTACTCCTCCCACTCCTTCGTGTACTTCAGCACGGAGGTGCGGCAGGCGGCGTTGAAGGCGGCGACGCCGAGTTCGTCGATCTCGGACTTGTGGGTGATCCCGAGCTGCTTCTCGGCCTCGACCTCGGCGGGCAGGCCGTGGGTGTCCCAGCCGAAGCGCCGCTCGACCTGGTGCCCGCGCATGGTCTTGTACCGGGGGACGAGGTCCTTCACGTAGCCCGTGAGCAGGTGGCCGTAGTGCGGCAGGCCGTTGGCGAAGGGTGGGCCGTCGTAGAAGACGAACTCGCCCGCAGCGGAGCCCTTGCGGGCGTCGACGCTGGCCTGGAAGGTGCCGTCGGCGGCCCAGGAGTCGAGGATGCGCTGCTCGATCTCGGGGAAGCGGGGGCTGCTGCCGGCCTCGCTGGTGTCCCCGGGGGCCACGGTGGTGGTCTCGTCCGGCGGCGTGACGTCCTGCGACACGTGCGTCTCCTCGACTGATGCTTCCAGCCACGAGGACGACTCCCGCCGGGGCCGGCGGTGCCGCGGTACCACCCCGCTTGCCGTCCCCGACCGCCCCGAAGGACCGACGACGACGACCTCTCGTCCGGCTGTCACGGGCCGCACCCGTCCGGTTCTAGTGAGCCGTCCCACCCGCTGGGTGGTGCGGCCGTTCTTCCGGAGGCTCACCGGTGATGGCCGGATCGACGCCTGTGCGGTCATGGTAACCGTCGCCGAGGTCCAGGTCTTCCCCGTTCGGCACCGGCAGTCACGGATGTCGCGACTCCGGTCACCAGCCGTCAAGGGTTGCGTGAGGTGACGTCACTCCGGGTGACAACCAGGGGTCCAAGCGGTCTGTTCATCACCGCAGCGTTACCTCTAGCGGCGGAACGGAGCTGTTGGTGCAGCAATCGGCTACCTAACGTCACTGATGAGCCCCTCGCACTGCACCCCCGAACTCCCCCCGCCCCCGGAGGAACCCCCATGGCCGTCCAAGACCTCGCCCCCCTGCTGGTCCAGCCCGAACCCCGGGTCGTCGAAGGCACCGTCGTGCCGCGCCTGAGCGTGCCGGCTCCCCGGACGAGCATCGCCGACCGGATCGCCGACACCGCGGTGACCGCCCGCCGTGCCCTCGAGGTCACCATCCACCGGCTGCGCTACCGCCCGGCCACCCGCCGCACCGCCAAGATGGCCGTGCTGCTCCCCGCGCACAACGAGGAGCAGGACATCGAGGCGTGCCTGGAGTCGCTCATGGCGCAGTCGCGGACCCCGGACCTCATCGTCGTCGTCGCGGACAACTGCACCGACGCCACCGTGAAGATCGCCAAGCGCTACCGCGGCGTCAAGGTCATCGAGACCGTCGGCAACACCGACGCCAAGGTCGGCGCCCTCGCCACCGGGTACGCGGAGTTCCTGGCCGGCGGCGCCTTCGACGTCATGGTCAGCATGGACGCCGACGTCGTGCTGGACCCCGACTGCCTCGCCGACCTCGAGGCCGAGCTGCTGAAGACCCCCAGCGCCGCCGCCGTGTCGGCGAAGTACCACTTCGCCGAGGGCACCGGCGGCTGGTTCAACCGCCAGCTGGTCCGCGCCCAGAAGATGGACTTCACCCAGTTCCAGGTCCGCGCCAACGAACGTGCCCGCAAGACCACGATCGTCGGCGGTCAGTGCTCGGCCTTCCGCTTCAGCGCCATCGACGAGGTCACCCGCCGCCACCACCGTCCCGCGCCGTGGACGAACGAGACCGCCACCGAGGACGCGCAGCTCGGCCTCGAACTGCAGGAGATCGGCTGGACGACGGTCATGTCGGCCACCGCCCGCGCCCAGGTCGGCGCCATGCCGACCGTCCGCGCCCTCTCGGGTCAGCGCGCCAAGTGGAACGCCGGGCTCATCTCGCTCATGACGAGCATGCCGCTGTCCAAGCGCACCCTGCCGTTCTGGCTGCAGCACATCGGTCTGGGCCTCAACGTCGTCATGCGTCTCGCCTTCGTCGCCCTGCTCGCCGCGTCGCTGTCGGTCTCGCAGTTCGTCTGGTCCTGGTGGTGGATCACCCCGACCGCCCTCGCGGCGCTCTACCAGCTGAAGATGGCCCACCTCTCCCCCCACCGGACCCGCGCCGACTACCTCTTCGCCGTGCTCTGGCTGCCCGGTGAGATGTGGCTGTGGTTCTCCGGCTGGAACACCGCGAAGTCCTGGGTGACCCACCTGCTCGGCAAGCGACGCGACCTCTGGGCCGACCAGGCCGCCGCCGAGGCCGGCAAGCGCAGCGGCAGCGGCGCGGGCGCCCTGCTCGCCACCATCGTCGGCTCCGTCGTCGCGTCCTCCGTCGGCGCCTGGTACTGGCTGACCCAGGCCAGCGTCGAGTTCCAGCGCGTGGTGCTCACCGTCGGCTGGCGCACCCTCGCCGCCGTGACGATCATCGCCAGCGTCCTGCTCGTCATCAAGCTGCTGCGCCCGACCCGCGGGCTCACCGCCTGACCCACCACCCAGAGCGCGGACAGGTCCCCGGACCGGTCCGCGCTCTCGTGCGTCCGGGCTCGGCTCAGGCGACGACGTCGAAGACCAGCACCCCGTCGGTGGGGTGCAGCAGGGGCCCGACGAACTCCTTGAACCGCGCGTGCGCGGGGTCGAGGTGCGCGGGATCGTCCAGGACGGGGGTGCCCACGTAGTAGTTGCGGTCGCCCTCCGAGGCGAACGTCACGACGATGCCGTGGCGGAACGGTGCCGCTCCCTCACCGCTGGCCTGCTCCCCCGCCTCGATCGAGACGACGTAGCGCTCACCGTCGCGCTCGGAGTCCGCGAGCGCCCGGAACCGGCGCAGGACCTCCTGCTGCTGCTCCTCGGTCACGTCGTCGCGGTAGCGGAACAGGACCACGTGACGCACGGTCGCGCGACGGTAGTCGCGGGCGGTGAAGGTGGCCGGGCCGACCTCGGCCAGCTGACGTCTGAGTTCTTCGAGCACGACGGCATGCTGGCACGTCCTCCGCGCGCCGCGAGTGGAACGTCCGGCGGCTCACAGGTGCCTCTGAACACGTCGAACGTTCCACTCCACGGACTGGAGCGCACCGCGTCGCGAAGGGCCCTCAAGGACGCGAAACACTCCAGTCGAGCGGGAAGCGCGTGTCCGCTGGACGCAGACGGGGCCACGGTGTCCGTCGGAGACGTCGTCGGGCAGACCCGTCAGGTCGTCGCGAACCTGATCACCGCACTGGCGGCCGCGGGAGCGGAGCTCTCCGACGTGGTGAAGACCACCGTCTACGTCGCGTCCGCGGACCGTGATGACCTCGGCGCGGTCTGGGACGTGGTGCGGACGGCGTTCGGCGACCACGACGCTCCGAGCACGCTGCTCGGCGTCAGCGTGCTCGGCTACCCGGACCAGCTGGTGGAGGTGGAGGCGGTCGCCGTCCTGACGTGAGCGCGGCTACCGGTCCTTGACGTCGGCGAAGGCCGAGGGGGTGCCCAGCCACGACCAGTGCGAGACCGGCCAGACGACGCTGTAGGCGCGACCCACGACGAGGTCGATCGGGACGAAACCGCCGTCGGTGGACCCGGCGTTGTAGCGGGAGTCGCGGGAGTTCTGCCGGTTGTCGCCCATGACCCAGAGCTCCCCGGCGGGGACGGTCACGTCGAAGTCGACCTCGGTGGGTTCGGCGCCGGTGGCGAGGTAGGACGACTCGTCGACGGGCGTGCCGTTCACGGTGATCTCGCTGCCGTCGTCGGTGCCGACGACGTGGTCGCCGGGGAGGCCGATGACGCGCTTGATGAGGTGGTCGTCGGAGTCCTCGGGGAGCAGACCGACGAAGGTCAGGACGTCGGAGACGGCCGTCGCCACCGCACCGCGCTGGACCGTGCTGCCCGGGGGCAGCCAGCCCCCCGGGTCCTGGAAGACGACGACGTCGCCGCGGGCGAGGTCGAAGGGGCCCGGCGTCAGCTTGCTGACGATGACCCGGTCGCCGACGTCGAGGGTCTGCTCCATCGACTCCGAGGGGATGAAGAAGGCCTGGAGGAGGAACGTCTTCACGACGAGGGAGACGACGAGGGCCACCGCCACGACGAGGACGACCTCGCGCACGGCCGCGAAGAGCCGGCCGCCCGCGGACGGCTGCGGTGGCGGCGTCGAGCCCGGAGCGTCGACGTCCTGTTCGGTGCTCATGCGTTCTCCCTCACCCGTGCTCCCCGTGCTCCCCATTCGTGCAGGCCCAGTCAACTCCACGCCCGCCCCAGCGTCACACGCGTGGTCAGTGGGCGATGACCGGACCCGCGTCGGGGTCGAACTGCGGCGCCCCGCGACGCAGCAGCAGACCGGTGGCGAGGGCACCGACCACGAAGATCCCCGAGCAGACCCAGAACGCGACGTGGTAGCTCGACAACGTCGCCTGGGCGAGGTCGGCCGGGGACGGCTCGCCGTCGACGTGGTCGGCGAGGTAGCCCGTCACGGTGCTGCCGGCGAGCGCGGAGAGCAGCGCGGTGCCGATGGACCCGCCGATCTGCTGGACGGTGTTGGCCATCGCGCCCGCGACGCCGGCGTCGGCGGGCTGGACGCCCAGGGTGGCCGTGGCCATCGCCGCGGAGAAGATGAAGCCCAGGCCGACGCCCTCGACGATCAACCCGGGCAGGACGACCGAGGCGTAGTGGGAGTCGACGTCGATGCGGGTCAGGAGGGCCATGCCGAGCGCGGCGAGGACGAGGCCGGTGGGGACGAGGGGCTTGGGACCCACGCGCGGCAGCAGCCGGGCCCCCACGAACGGTGCGGTCACCGAGACGGCACCGATCATCGGCAGGAACGCCAGCCCGGTCTGCACCGGGGTGTACCCGAGCTGCTTGGCCAGGTAGTAGGTGAGGAAGAGGAAGACCCCGAACATGCCCGCCCCCACGACGGCCATCGCCAGCAACGACCCACCGCGGTTGCGGTCGAGGACCACGCGCAGCGGCAGCAACGGGTGCGCCGCGCGGGTCTGCCACCAGCAGAACACCACGAGCAGGACGATCCCGGCGACGAGGAACCCCCACGTGCTCGGGGAGGTCCAGCCGTGGGTCTCGGCGTTGCCGAGGCCGTAGACGATCCCGACGAGACCGAGGACGGCGGTCACGGTGCCGAACCAGTCCAGCGGGGCGGGGTTCGCCGACCGCCGGTGCTTGAGCAGCAGGGACGCGGCGACGACGGCCACCACGGCGAGGACGTCGTTGATGTAGAGGCACCAGCGCCAGGACAGGTGCTCGGTGAGCAGCCCGCCCAGGAGCAGCCCGATGCCGCCGCCGGCGCCCGCGACCGCCCCGAAGATGCCGAACGCCTTGGTCCGCTCACCCGGTGCGGTGAAGGTCGTCATGAGCAGCGACAACGCGGCCGGGGCGAGCATCGCGCCGAAGGCACCCTGCAGGGCGCGGGCCACGATGAGCATCCCGAAGCCCTGCGCGAGACCGCCGAGGGCGGAGGCGAGGGCGAAACCCACCAGACCGGTGAGGAACATCGGCTTGCGTCCGACGACGTCGGAGAGGCGGCCGCCGAGCAGCAGCAGACCGCCGAAGGCGAGGGCGTAGGAGGTCACGACCCACTGGCGGTCGTCGTCGGAGAACCCGAGCGAGGCCTGCGCGGTGGGCAGGGCGATGTTCACGATCGTGGAGTCGAGGACCACCATGAGCTGGGCCAGCGACAGGACCGCGAGGACGAGCCAGCGCGAACGGTCGGCCGGGGGTGCCGGGACGTCGTTCTCGGGCGAGGTGCGCGGACGCGGCGGCACCGCGCTCGCGGTCTCACGCACCGGGTCGCGGGGCGGGTCTGCCGGGGTGGCCTCGGTGCTCACGAGCTCTCTTCCGTGACGGGGGTCTGCTGGTCTCCCGTTCTGCTTCGGCCGCGCCGCGCGCGAAGTTGAGGCCCGTCCTCCACTTCGTCCGCGGACGTGCCGATGGGCAGGTCGTGAGCACCACCACCCCCGCCCCGGCGGACCGCCCGCTGCGGCGCGACGCCGAGCTGAACCGCCGACGGGTGCTCGACGCCGCCCGGGCGGTGTTCGCCACCCGTGGCCTGGTCGCCAGCCTCGACGACGTCGCGCGCCACGCCGGCCTCGGGGTGGGGACGGTCTACCGCCGCTTCCCGGACAAGGGCGCCCTGGTCGAGGCGCTCTTCGAGGAACGCATCCGCGAGCTCGTCGACCTCGCGGACAGCGCGGCCGCGGAGGTCGACCCCTGGGACGCCGTCGTGCGCTTCCTCACCGGCGCGTGCGAGCGGATGGCCGCCGACCGCGGGCTGCGCGACGCCGTCCTCTGCGCGGAGCACGGTCGCAGCGGACTCGCCCTGGCCCGCGCCGAGCTCGGGCCCCGGTTGCAGGAGCTGGTCCGGCGCGCCCGCTGCGCCGGTCGGTTGCGGCCCGACGTGGAGACGAGCGACCTGGTGGTGCTCCTGAAGTCCGTGCACGTGCTGGACGCCGGCGAGGCCTGGCGCCGCCAGCTCGCCATCGCGCTCGACGGCCTCTGCACCGCCCGTCGCCACCCCACGCCGTTGCCCGGGACCGCGCTGAGCGAGGACGCGTTGCAGGCCGCGCTGTCCGCCTCCCGGGCGTTAAGCGGGACTCCCGGTACCGGATAAACCGGACGCCGCGTACGGTGGTGCCCGCCAGCACCAGTGACGAGGAGGTCCTGTGGTCCACACGCCCGCCCCGGGTCGGAGCGTCGTCTTCGCCGACGGCGTCCGCACCCCGTTCGGCAAGGCCCGTCCCGACGGCCTGCACGCCCAGACCCGCGCCGACGACCTGGTCGTCGCCTGCCTGCGCGAACTCCTGCGGCGCAACCCGTCCCTACCCCCAGAACGGGTCGAGGAGGTCGCGATCGCGGCCGCCACCCAGTCCGGCGACCAGGGCCTCGTCCTGGGCCGCAGTGCGGCCCTGCTGGCGGGGCTGCCCGTCACCACCCCCGGCTACGCCATCGACCGCTGGTGCGCCGGCGCGATGACGGCCGTGACGACGACCGCCGCCTCCATCGCGATCGGCGCCCTCGACGTGGCGCTCGCGGGCGGCGTCGAGCACATGGGCCACCACCCGCTCGGGCAGGGCATGGACCCCAACCCGCGGTTCCTGGTGGAACGCATCGTCTCCCCCGACGCCCTGGACATGGGCAAGACCGCGGAGGCCCTGCACGACCGGTTCCCGCAGCTCACCAAGCAGCGGGCGGACGAGTTCGCGGTGAACTCCCAGGCAAAGTTCGCCAAGGCCGTCGCCAACGGCCAGGTCGGCGCCGACCTCGTCCCGGTCGCCTCCGCCAGCTCCGAGCGCGGCTGGGGGCTCGCGACCGAGGACGAACTGGCCCGCCCCGGGACGACCGTGGAGGCGCTCGCGAACCTGCGCACCCCGTTCCGGCCGCACGGGCGGGTCACCGCCGGCAACGCCTCCCCCCTCACCGACGGGGCGACGGCGTCCCTCATCGCGGCGGAGGAGGTGGCCGGGGAACTGGGCCTGACGCCGAAGATGCGGCTCGTCGGTTTCGGGTTCGCCGGCGTGGAACCCGAGGTCATGGGCCTCGGCCCGATCCCCTCCACCGAGAAGGTCCTGGCGCGCACCGGGTTGACCATCGACGACATCGGCCTGTTCGAGCTCAACGAGGCGTTCGCCGTGCAGGTCCTCAGCTTCCTCGACCACTTCGGCATCGCCGACGACGACGAACGGGTGAACCCCTACGGCGGGGCCATCGCCATCGGGCACCCCCTCGCGGCGTCCGGGGTGCGGCTCATGACCCAGCTCGCCCGGCAGTTCTCCGAGCACCCCGAGGTCCGCTACGGCCTCACCGCCATGTGCGTGGGCCTGGGTCAGGGCGGTTCGGTCGTCTGGGAGAACCCGTCCTGGCAGGGCTTCGACGGAGGAGCGAACTGATGCCCGTCTTCGTCCGCACCCTCGACCTGCCCGCCTCCTCCGGTGTCGCCGGTCCCGGGAGGATGGCCCTGCTGACCCTGGACTCCGGCGACCCGCGGCGGCCCTTCGTCCTCGGTTCCGACACCCTGCCCGCCCTCGAGCAGGCGATCGACGAGGCCGAACGACTGGCCCACGACGAGGGTGTCGTCGCCATCGGCGTCACCGGGGTCAACGGGGTGTTCTGCGCCGGCGCCGACCTGAAGTCCGTCGCGCACACCACCTCCCGCGAGGAGGCTGTCGCGACGGCGGAAGCGGGCCACCGGGCGCTGGGCCGCTTCGCCGACGCGCCGGTCCCCACGTTCGCCTACGTCAACGGGCTCGCTCTCGGCGGCGGCCTCGAGACGGCCCTGCACTGCACCTACCGCACGGTGTCGAGCTCGGTCCGCGGCCTGGGGTTGCCGGAGGCCCATCTCGGTCTGGTCCCCGGCTGGGGCGGGACGTACCTGCTCCCCCGGATCGCCGGCCCGGACGTCGCGGTGAAGGTCGCGATCGAGAACGCGCTGGCCAACAACCGCACGCTCTCGGGTCCGCAGGCGCTCGAGGCGGGGATCGTCGACGCCGGGTTCGAACCCGCCGACTTCCTCGTGGAGTCGTTGCGCTGGACGGCGTCCGTGCTCGCGGGCACGACCACCGTGGCGCGCCGCGAACTCGCCGACGCGCCGACCTGGGACGCCGCGATCGCCCGCGGCCGGGCCGTCGCCGACACCCGCGTCCACGGTGCCGCACCCGCGCCCTACCGCACCCTGGAACTGCTCGAGGCCTCCCGCACGAACGACCGGGCGACGCACTTCGCCGCCGAGGAGGCCGCCCTGGGCGACCTCATCGTCTCCGGTGAACTGCGGGCCGGGTTGTACGCGTTCGACCTCGTGCAGCGCTACGCGAAGAAGCCCGCCGGTGCACCACCCGCCGAGGCGGCACGGAAGGTCACGAGCGTCGGCGTCGTCGGGGCGGGTTTGATGGCCTCCCAGCTCGCGCTGCTGTTCCTGCACCGGTTGCAGGTCCCGGTCGTGCTCACCGACGTCTCGGCCGAACGGGTCGAGAAGGGCGTCGAGTTCGTCCGCACCGGGGTGCAGGAACTCCTCGGCAAGGGCCGCATCACCCAGGACACCGCGAACCGTCTGACGGCGTCGGTGTCCGGTTCGGTCGACAAGGGCGCGCTCTCCGACGCGGACTTCGTCATCGAGGCGGTGTTCGAGGAACTCTCCGTCAAGCAGGACGTCCTGCGCGAGATCGAACCCCTGCTGCGTGAGGACGCCGTGCTGGCGACCAACACCAGTTCGCTGTCGGTGACGGAGATGGCCTCGGTCCTGAAGAACCCCGAGAGGTTCGTCGGGTTCCACTTCTTCAACCCCGTCGCGGTGCTCCCGCTCGTCGAGGTCGTGCGCACCGGGACGACCGACGAGGCCGCCCTGGCCACGGCGTTCGCCGTCGGGAAGCGGCTGAAGAAGACGTGCGTCCTGGTCCAGGACGCGCCCGCGTTCGTGGTGAACCGCATCTCGACGCGTATGTTCGACGAGGTCGTCCGGGCCCTCGACGCGGGAACCCCGCTGCTCGAGGTGGAACGCAGCCTCGACCCCCTCGGGCTGCCGATGTCGCCGTTCCGGTTGGCGTCGTTCGTGGGACCGGCGGTCATGCTGCACGTGCACGAGACGCTCGCCGCGGCCTTCCCCGACCGCTACCGCGTCTCGGACAACCTGCGGCGCTGGGTCGAGGCCGGTTCACCGGAACTCGTCACGCCGAAGGGCCCGGTCGCCGAGACCGGGGCCGCGGAGGGGTTGTTCTCGGTGGCCACCGAACCGCTCACCGGTGAGCAGGTCCTGCGCAACGTGCAGGACGCGCTCGCCGACGAGATCCGCCGGGTGCTGGACGAGGGGGTGGTCGCGGGCCCGCAGGACGTCGACGTCTGCCTCGTCCTGGGCACCGGGCACCCGTTGTTCACCGGCGGGATCACCCCGTACCTCGACCGCGTCGGGGCCTCCGAGCGCGTCACCGGACGGCGGTTCCACCCGGCGGGATAGCCTGTCGGCCGAGAGTTCTCGGTCCGGGAGGGTGGTGGCAGTGGTACGCGACGCCCCCACCCTCCCCACCGCCCCGTCCCGGGCCTCGCTCGCCGACGCCGTCCACACCTCGTTGCTCACGTGGTTGATGGACGGCCACGCCGCCCCGGGTTCCTCGTTGAGCATCGACGGGCTCGCGCGTGATCTCGGCGTCTCTCCCACGCCGGTGCGGGAGGCGTTGGTCCGCATCGAGTCCACCGGTCTCGTCCACCGCGCGGCCCTGCGCGGGTACTTCGTCGCGGACATGCTGAGCGCGACCGAGGTGAACGACCTCATGGACGCGCGGTTGCTGCTGGAGTGCCGCAACGCCGCCCTGGCCGCGGCGCACGTCGACGACGCCCTGCTCACCGTGCTGGCGGCCACCGTGGAACGCATGACGGCGGCACCCACCGGACCGGGTTTCGCGGAGTACCGCGAGTACCACGCGGCGGACAACGAGTTCCACCACGTCCTGAACCGGGCCGGCGGGAACCGGTTCCTCGCCGAGGCGTTCGAGGGGCTGAACGGACAGATCCAGCGGTTCCGGTTGCGCCTGGTCCCCGGCGTGGGGGTCACGGACGCCGGGTTGGCGATCGCCGAGCACGCGGCCATCGTCGAGGCCCTGGGCCGCCGGGAACCGGACGGGGTGGAACTCGCGGTGCGCGAGCACCTCGAGAAGGTGCGCGAACGCGCCCTCGACGATCGCGAGTCCGTCCCCGCGGGTTAGTGGATGAGCTTCCCGCCGTCGACCTGGAACTCCGCGCCGTTCACGTACCCCGCGTCCTCACCGAGCAGGAATGAGACCATCGCGGCGATGTCGTCGGGCTGGCCGACGCGGCCGACGGGGATGCCGGCCGACATGTCGGCCTTGCGCTCGTCGGTGAGCTTCCCGCCCATGATGTCGGTGTCGATGGGACCGGGCAGGATCGCGTTCGCCGTGATGCCGAACGGGCCGAGTTCACGCGCGGCGCCCTTGGTCAGCCCGAGGACGGCGGCCTTCGAGGCCGCGTAGGCGGTCTTGGAGAACGTCCCGCCCCCGTCGAGCGCGGTGATCGAGGAGGTGTTGACGATCCGCCCGACCCCGACCTCCATCATCCGCTTCGCCGCGGACTGGATCATCAGCAGGGACCCCGTCGCGTTCACCGCGTAGCTGAGGTTCCACTCCGCCACCGTCAGCTCCATCAACGGCGTGGGGCAGGCGATCCCGGCGAGGTTCACGAGACCCACGACGGGCGGCAGCGCGTCGTCGATGCGGGCGAAGGCGGCCACGACGTCGTCCTGGGCGGTGATGTCCACGGCGACACCGAGCGCCGCGGTGGACGCGGACAGTTCCTCGGCGATCTCGGCGACTCCGTCCGCGCGGACGTCGACGAGGGCGAGGCTCCAGCCCTCGCGGGCGAGGCGGCGGGCCACCACGCGACCGATGCCGCGCGGGGCACCGACCCCGGTGACGACGGCGGTGCGCTGGGCGGGGAACGCGTTCACGACGGATTCGTCTCCTTCGATCGACCGGTCCGATGATCCAACATCCAATAGGATTCTGCGTCAACCCCTCATGGGGACCTGGGAGTGGCGACCTGAGAGGAACGTCACCCGGCGACTCCCATCCACGACCTCAAGGGCGGTCCGGGGTGGGCCGATGCGGTCGAGGACGCCCCTCGACCACCCTGGAGACGACCTCGTGCGCAGCATCCGTACCCGCCTGGTGGCGAGCACTCTCGCGATGGTCGTGACGACGCTGACGCTGCTCATCGTCGTCGTCACCGCCAAGAGCGGCTCCTTCGGCGAGGAACAGGCGACGAACTACACCTCGCAGCTGGCGCAGACCAGCGCCGCCCAGGTTCAGGAACAGCTGGCCGGGGCGGTGCGCACGGTCTCCGACCTGGCCGGCGCGCTCGCCACCCTGCACCAGCAGGAGGTCCTCACCCGGCCGGCGGCCTCCGAACTCGTCCACCAGTCGCTGCTGACCCACCCCGAGTTCGTCGGGGCCGGCACGGGCTGGGAGGCGAACGCCTTCGACGGCCAGGACGCGCGGTTCGCCGGGTCCGACGCGACCACCGACGCCACAGGGCGCTTCATCCCCTACTGGTTCCGCAGCGGGAACGACGTCTCCGTGACCCCGCTGACCGACCTCGACGACCCGGCGAAGAGCGCCTGGTTCTGGACGCCCAAGCAGACCGGGAAGGTCTACTTCACCGAACCGTACGAGTACGAGATCGACGGCGTGAACGTGCTCATGAGCACCGCCGCCGCGCCGGTCGTCGTCGACGGCACGTTCCTCGGCGTCGTCACCGCCGACCTCGCGCTGACCAGCCTCACCTCCTCGATGGCCGAGATCAAGCCCTACGGCAGCGGCTACGCCTCGCTGCTCACCGACCAGGGCACCGTCGTCACGAGTCCGGACACGAAGCTCCTCGGCAGCGCCGCCACCGGCGACACCAAGGCCCTCGCCGCGCAGGTGACCGCCTCGCGGACCACCGCGACCCGGGCCGGGACCGACAGCGTCCTCGGCGAGGACGCGCTCACCGCGGTCGCCCCGGTGACCGTCACCGCCGAGCAGACCTGGACCCTGCTCGTCAGCGCCCCGCGCTCGGCCGCCCTCGCTGCGAGCCGCTCGCTGCGCACCACCACCCTGCTGCTCGGCCTGCTGGCCGTCCTCGTCGCCGGCGCCGTGACCTGGGTCATCGGGACCGGCATCGGCCGCCCGATCCGCCGCCTGCGCGACAGCCTGGCCGACATCGCGGACGGCGACGGCGACCTGACCAAGCGCGTCGACGAGACCCGCCGCGACGAACTCGGCGAACTCGGCGGGGCCTTCAACCGCTTCGCCGAGACGATCGCCGCCACCGTGCGCGAGGTCTCGACCCAGGCCGGTGAGCTGCACACCGCCGCGACCCGGCTCGACGCGACGAGCCAGCGCCTCGGGGAGAACGTCCACGACACCGCGCAGCGCTCCGGGATCGTCGCCGAGCAGGCCGAGACCGCCAGCGGTGAGGTGACCGGGATCGCCGCGGCGGCGGAGGAGATGGGTTCCAGCATCTCCGAGATCGCGCGCGGGACCTCCGAGGCGGCCCGGATCGCGGCCGAGGCCGTCGACGTCGCCCGCTCCACCGAGGGAGCGATCACGGAACTGTCCGCGAGCTCCGCGGAGATCAGCGAGATCGTCGCGGCCATCACCTCCATCGCCGCGCAGACGAACCTGCTCGCGCTCAACGCCACCATCGAGGCCGCCCGCGCCGGGGACGCCGGCAAGGGGTTCGCCGTCGTCGCCGGGGAGGTCAAGGAACTCAGCCTGCAGACCGCCCGCGCCACCGAGGACATCGAGCGCAAGATCGTCGCCCTGCAGGGCAACGTCTCCCAGGCCTCGTCCTCGGTCGCGCACATCGGGACCGTCGTCGACCGCCTCGACGAGATCCAGGCGACCGTCGCCGCCGCGGTCGAGGAGCAGTCCGCCGTGACGGGCGACCTCGCGATGGGCGTCGCCCGCGCGGCGTCGGCCACCCACACGATCGCCGGCACGATCGGCGAGGTGGCCCAGGTCGCCGGACGCACCACCGCCAGCGCCGCCGAGACCGACGCCTGTGCGCGTCAGGTCGCCGGGACGGCCGAGAAGATGCGCGAGCTCGTCGGGCGGTTCAAGGTCTGAGGCTCCTCAGGTGAAGCTGGAGATGCCCGTGAGGTGGCGGCCGACGATGAGGGTCTGGATCGACTCCGTCCCCTCGTAGGTGTGCAGCGCCTCGACGTCGGCCATGTGCCGGGCGACGCGGTGCTCCAGCAGGATCCCGTTGCCGCCCAGCAGGTCACGGGCCATCGCCGTCACGAAGCGGGCCTTGCGGGTGGCGTTGACCTTGGCCAGCGAGGCCTGGGTGTCGGTGAGCCGGCCGGAGTCGGCGAGCTTGCCGACGCGCAGGCAGAACAGCTGCATCGCGGTGACCTCGGCGAGCATCTGCACCAGCTTGTCCTGGACGAGCTGGAAGCTGGCCAGTGGCTGGCCGAACTGCTTGCGCTCCAGGGAGTAGGCGAGCGCCGTCTCGTAGGCGGCCGTCGCGTGGCCCAGCGCCCCCCAGGCGATCCCGGCCCGGGTCGCGGACAGGACGCGGCCGGTGTCGCGGAAGGAGTTCCCGCCGGGCAGCCGGTTCGCGGCCGGCACCCGCACGCCGGTCAGCGTGATGTCGGCGTTGTGGATGGCGCGCAACGACGCCTTGCCCTGGATGGCGGTGGCGCTGAACCCCGGCGTCCCGCGTTCGACGAGGAAACCCTGGACGGCGCCGTCCTCACCGCGGGCCCACACGACGCAGACGTCGCAGATCGTGCCGAACCCGATCCAGCGCTTGGCGCCGTCGAGGACGTACTCGTCACCCTCGCGGCGGGCGGTCGTGGCCAGCGCCACGGCGTCGGACCCGTGGTCGGGTTCGGTGAGCCCGAACGCCCCGAGGACCTCCAGGCGCGCCATCGGCGGCAGCCAGCGCTCCTTCTGCTCCTCCGAGCCCAGGAACGCGATGGAACGCATCGCGAGACCGGCCTGGACGCCGAGCATCGTCGCGAAGCTCCCGTCGCCCCGGGACAGTTCCATCGTGATCAGACCGGCGGCGGTGTGGCTCAGCGCCGGGATTCCCGGTCCCTGCAGACCGTCGCCCACGAGGTTCAGCTGGGCGTACTCCTTGAGGAGGTCCAGCGGCATCTCGGCGCGTTCCCAGTACCCGCCCGCGACCGGGATCACCTTCTCGTCGACGAACGCGCGGACGTTCGCCCAGACCTCGCGCTCGGCGTCGGTGAGGTCGCCGGCGATCTCGTAGTAGTCCACTCCGGTCGGGCTGGTCATGCGGGGCGCTCCTCGTGCTCGGTGCTGCGGACGGGCGGGTGGATCTCGCGTTTGAGGATCTTGCCGGTGGGGCCCTTGGGCAGCTCCTCCACGATCCAGACCCGGCGCGGGTACTTGTACGCCGCGAGCGCGTCCTTCACGTGCTGCTGCAACTCCTCGGGCGTCGCGTGCACCCCCTCCTTGAGGACGACGGCCGCGCCGATCTCCTCCCCCACCAGCGGGTCCGGGAAACCGACGACGGCGACCTGCTCGACCGCGGGGTGCTCGTAGAGGACCTCCTCGACCTCGCGCGGGTACACGTTGTAGCCACCGCGGTCGATCATGTCCTTGGCCCGGTCGACGATCGTGTAGTACCCGTCCTCGTCGCGGGTCGCGAGGTCCCCGGTGCGGAACCAGCCGTCGACGAACGTCTGCGCCGTCGCGGTCTCGTTGCGCCAGTAGCCCTTCATGACGTTCTCCCCGCGGACGACGATCTCTCCGACCCCTTCGGTGACGACGGAGCCGTCGGCGCCGCGCAGGTCCATCTCGCAGCCGCGCACCGGGACCCCGATCGTGCCGGGTTTGCGGACGGCGCCGGGGTGGTTGAAGGAGGCGACCGGCGAGGTCTCGCTCAGCCCGTAGCCCTCCAGGATCTCCACGCCGAAGCGCGCCTCGAAACCGCGCAGGACCTCTACCGGCAACGACGCGCCACCGGAGACGCAGGAACGCCAGGAGGACAGGTCGTAGGACTCGGCGTCGGGTTCGTTGAGCATCGCGACGTACATCGTCGGCACCCCGGCGAAGTGGGTCACCCGGTCGCGCTGCACGACGGCGAGCGCCGCGGCGGCGCTGAAGCGCGGCAGCAGCGTCATGGTGCGCCCGGCGATGAGGGCGGTGTTCATGGCGCAGGTCTGGCCGAAGGCGTGGAACAGCGGCAGCGCACCGAGGATGACGTCGTCCCCGCCGAGGCGGATGAGGCTCTCCTGGGAGGTGACGGCATTGCTGAAGAGGTTGCGGTGGCTCAGCTCCGCACCCTTGGGCGAGCCGGTGGTGCCGGAGGTGTAGAGGATCACGGCGGTGTCGTCGGGGTCCGGTGCGTGCGCCGCGGGGTCGGGGTCAACGCCGGCGAGCAGGGCGGCGGTGGCCTCCGGTTCGACGACGACCACCCGGGTCGGGGTGCCGACGGCGCCGGCGTGGGAGGCGTCCGCGACGGCGTGCCAGACGAAGGCGAGGACGGCGCCGGAGTCGGCGAAGTGGTGGTTCACCTCGCGGCCGCGCAGCAGCGGGTTCATCGGGACGACGACCGCGCCGGCGCGGAGGATGCCGTGGTAGAGCACGGGGAACTGGGGCACGTTGGGCAGGATCAGGGCGACGCGGTCGCCGGGCCGGACGCCCTCGGTGCGCAGCAGGGTCGCGACCCGGGCGGTGGCGTCGTCGAACCCGCGCCACGTGAGGGTGTGCTCGTCGAGCCGGACGGCGATGCCGTCGGGCCGGTTGCGGGCGTGCTCGGCCAGGGTGGTGCTGAACGTGGTGCTCATCGGAACTCCTGCAGACGTCGTCGGCCGCGTGTTCCTGCGAGTTTCACACACCTCAGGCGCTGGGGCGCGAGTACTCCCCCGGTTGCGGCTCGGGGCGGTGTGCGACGGCGGTGCGGCTGCAGGCGCGCCCGGCGTGCTTGGCAGCGTAGAGGGCCTCGTCAGCCCGGCCGACGAGGACGCCGGTCTCCTCGCGCCCGTCCCAGCCGGCCAGGCCCGCCGAGAACGCCTGCCCCGCGGGCACCACCGCGCGCAGCTCGTCCAGCAGCAGCTCGACGCGCGCGGGCTCCCACCCGGTGATGACGAGGAGGAACTCCTCACCGCCCCACCGCGCGAGCTGCGCCCCCGTCCCGGTCAGCGCGGTGGTCCAGGCGGTCGCCGCGCCCACGAGGAGGGCGTCACCGGCGGGGTGGCCGTAGGTGTCGTTGAAGGCCTTGAAGTGGTCGAGGTCGAGCAGGGCGACGACGAGGGGGACCCCCTCGCCCCGGGCCCGCTCCTGCGCCCGCTGCAGCTCGGCGTCGGCGCTGCGACGGTTGAGCAGGCCGGTGAGGGGGTCGGTGCGCGCGAGGTCGCCCAGCAGGTCGGTCTGCTCGCGCAGCCGGCGCAGCAGGGTCGACATCCGGGCCACCACGAGCAGGAACAGGGTGGTGGCGCCGACGACGACCGCCCAGCCCTCGGTCGGCAGGCCGAGGACCAGCTGCAGGGCCAGGGTGCCGGGGGCGAGGAGGCTGGCGCCGGTGAGGACGGCCAGGCGCAGCGGGCTGAACTCGTGCCGGCTGCTGGGTGAGGGGTCGGAGAGGCGACGCATGGAGGGGTGCAGGGCGGCCGCCCCCCACAGCACGTAGGAGCTGGTGAAGGCCAGGTCGACCCAGGTGTCGTTCAGGGTGGCGTAGGCGTCGGAGTACTGCCAGAGCGTGTCGGCCGTCAGCATGAGGGTCGCGGCCCCGCACAGCAGGCCGGCCGCGGCCGAGCGGGGCCCGGCCGCGCTCAGGACGCGCACCAGCATCGCCAGCAGGAGGACGTCGCCCACGGGGTAGGCCAGCGAGACGAGTCCGGCGGGCAGGTCCTGCGGCAGGGCGGCCAGGGCGGGGCGCACGAGGAAGGTCCAGGACAGCAGCCCGAAGCCGACGGCGAGGATCGCGGCGTCGATGACGCCCTCGCGGTCCGCCCCGGGCCGGGCCTGGCGCGCCATCCGCAGCATCGCGACGGCGATCAGGGGGTAGGCCAGCAGGTAGAAGGCGTCGGGCACGCTGGGAAAGGCGTCCCAGCCCAGCCAGGTGTAGCAGACGGCGTAGGAGGTGTCACCCAGCGCCCAGGCCAGCAGACCGCCGGCCAGGAGCCACCAGGCCGAGGCCCGCTGCGGTCGGTGCAGGCGCGTCCCGAGCGCCGTCGCCACGGCGGCGGAGATGCTGACCACCGAGAACAGGACGTCGTTCGGCAGTCCCGCCGGCAGCGCGACACCCACGCCGGCGGCGAGCGCACCACCGGCGGCGTAGGCCTGCCAGGGCAGCAGGCGGCGGGCGGGAGACATACCGCAGCATCGGCGCGTCCCGGGCGCAGCTTCAGTCCCCGTCACCGGATCGGGTGCCGGAGCGGGGGCCCGGTCGCGGCTGGAATGATGGGGTCATGTCCGACGCCACGCCCGCAGCGCCCGCACCCCAGTTCCAGACGAACGTCGCGCCCGGTGTCGAGGTACCCGACCGTCCCACGGTGGACGGGCTGGAGGAGCGCTGGGCCCCGACGTGGCAGGAGGAGGGCACCTACGCCTTCGACCGCACCTCCCAGCGCTCCGACGTCTACTCCATCGACACCCCGCCGCCGACGGTGTCCGGTTCGCTGCACGTCGGGCACGTCTTCAGCTACACCCACACCGACGTCGTCGCGCGCTTCCAGCGCATGCGTGGCAAGTCCGTCTTCTACCCGATGGGCTGGGACGACAACGGCCTGCCGACCGAACGCCGGGTGCAGAACTACTACGGCGTGCGCTGCGACCCGACGCTGCCCTACGACGCCTCGTTCGTGCCGCCGGAGAAGGCCCCGAAGAACGACCGCGACTTCGTCCAGATCTCGCGGCGCAACTTCGTCGAGCTCTGCGACCGGCTGACGGCCGAGGACGAGCAGGTCTTCGAGTCGCTCTGGCGCCGTCTGGGCCTCTCGGTGGACTGGTCGCACACCTACTCCACGATCTCGGCGACCTCGCGGGCCACGGCCCAGCGCGCCTTCCTGCGCAACCTCGCGCGCGGCGAGGCCTACTCCCAGCAGGCACCGACGCTGTGGGACACGACGTTCCGCACGGCCGTCGCGCAGGCCGAGCTGGAGGACAAGGACACCGAGGGCGCCTACCACCGGATCGGGTTCACCCCCACCGACGGCGGCGAGACCGTCCACATCGAGACCACCCGCCCGGTGCTGCTGCCGGCCTGCGTGGCCCTCGTCGCCCACCCCGACGACGAGCGCTACCAGCCGCTGTTCGGGAAGACCGTGACGACGCCGCTGTTCGGCGTGGAGGTCCCCGTCGTGGCGCACCGGCTGGCCGACCCCGAGAAGGGGTCCGGGATCGCGATGATCTGCACCTTCGGCGACACGACCGACATCACCTGGTGGCGCGAGCTGCAGCTGCCCAACCGCGCCGTCATCGGGCGCGACGGGCGCCTGCTGCGCGAGACCCCCGCGTGGCTGACCACCCCCGACGGCGCCGGGTTCTACGAGAGCATCGCCGGCGCGACGGTGTTCAGCGCGCAGAAGGCCGTCGTCGAGGCCCTGCAGGCCTCCGGCGACATGGTCGGGGAGCCGAAGAAGATCACGCACCCGGTGAAGTACTACGAGAAGGGCGACCGCCCGCTCGAGATCGTCTCGACCCGTCAGTGGTACCTGCGCAACGGGGGCCGCGACACCGACCTGCGCTCGGCGCTGCTCGCCCGCGGTGGGGAGCTGGCCTGGCACCCCGAGCACATGAAGCACCGCTACGACCACTGGGTCACGGGGCTCAACGGGGACTGGCTGATCTCGCGTCAGCGCTTCTTCGGGGTGCCGTTCCCGGTCTGGTACCGCCTCGACGCCGACGGTGAACCCGTCTACGACTCCCCGATCGTCCCCGAGGAGTCGGCGCTGCCGGTGGACCCGGCGGCGGAGGCCGCTCCCGGTTTCACCGAGGACCAGCGCGGGGTGCCGGGTGGTTTCGCCGCCGACCCCGACGTGATGGACACCTGGGCGACGTCGTCGCTGACCCCGCTGCTGGCCGGCGGCTGGGAACGGGACGAGGACCTCTTCTCCCGGGTCTACCCGATGGACCTGCGCCCGCAGGGCCAGGACATCATCCGCACCTGGCTGTTCTCCACCGTGGTGCGTTCGCACCTGGAGTTCGGCGGTCTGCCCTGGGCGCGGACGGCGCTCTCGGGCTGGATCCTCGACCCCGACCGCAAGAAGATGTCGAAGTCCAAGGGCAACGTCGTCACCCCGTTGGCGCTGCTGGAGGAGTTCGGCTCCGACGCCGTGCGCTACTGGGCCGCGTCCTCCCGGCTGGGCACCGACGCGACGTTCGACACCGGCCAGATGAAGATCGGGCGCCGGTTGGCGATGAAGCTGCTGAACGCCTCGAAGTTCGTCCTCGGGCTCGGGGTCGAGCGCGGCACGGCGGCGGAGCCCGCCGCGGTGAGCGAACCGATCGACGCGAGCGTGCTCGCGGGGTTGTCCGTCGTGGTGCGCCAGGCCACCGAGGCGTTCGAGCGCTACGACCACGCGAGTGCGCTGGACGTGACCGAGAAGTTCTTCTGGAACTTCTGCGACGACTGGGTGGAGCTGGTCAAGGACCGCGCCTACGGTTCCCGCGGTCCGGTGGCCGCGGCCAGCGCCCGGGCGACGGCGGCGATCGCGTTGCGGACGCTGCTGCGCCTGTTCGCGCCGTTCCTGCCCTACGCGGCCGAGGAGGTCTGGTCGTGGTGGCAGGACGGCTCGGTGCACACCAGCGCCTGGCCCGTCCTGGACGACCTGGGGGCGACCGACGACGGTGCGCTCGGAGTGCTTTCCGCTGCGGGGCAGGCGCTCTCGGCGCTGCGCAAGGTGAAGAGCGAGGCCAAGGTCTCGCAGAAGACCCCGCTCACCGCGGCCACCCTGTCCGGTCCGGCCGCGCTCGTGGAGGCCGCTCGTCGCGCCGAGGGTGACCTGCTCGCCGCCTCGCGCGCGGCCTCGATCAGCTGGGAGGTCGTCGAGGGGGCGGAGACCCTGACGGCGAAGGCGGAGATCGCCCCCACCGACTGACCCGACCCGTGATCTTGCTGGGAACCCCGGCAAGATCACGGATCGGTGGGGGGTCAGCGGTCGACGGTGCCCGCGATGAACGCCTCGACGCCGTGGCGGCCGGCCTCGTCGTCGCGCTGCTGCGGCGGGGACTTCATGAAGTACGCCGACGGGGACAGCAGCGGACCGCCGATCCCCCGGTCCAGCCCGATCTTCGCGGCCCGGACGGCGTCGATGATGACGCCGGCGGAGTTCGGGGAGTCCCAGACCTCGAGCTTGTACTCCAGGTTCAGCGGGACGTCACCGAAGGCCTTGCCCTCGAGGCGGACGTAGGCCCACTTGCGGTCGTCGAGCCACTGGACGTAGTCGCTGGGGCCGATGTGCACGTTGCGGGTGCCGAAGTCGGCGTGCACGTTCGACGTGACGGCCTGGGTCTTGGAGATCTTCTTCGACTCCAGCCGGTCGCGTTCCAGCATGTTCTTGAAGTCCATGTTGCCGCCGACGTTCAGCTGGTAGGTGCGTTCCAGCTTGATGCCGCGGTCCTCGAGCAGCTTCGCGAGGACCCGGTGGGTGATGGTCGCACCGACCTGGGACTTGATGTCGTCGCCGACGATCGGGACACCGGCGTCGGTGAACTTCTGCGCCCACTCCGGGGTGCCGGCGATGAAGACGGGCAGTGCGTTGACGAAGGCGACGTGCGCGTCGATCGCGGCCTGGGCGTAGAACATCGCCGCGTCCTCGGAACCGACGGGCAAGTAGCAGACGAGGACGTCGGCCTTCGCCTCGCGCAGCGCGGCGACGACGTCGACGGGTTCGGCGTCGGACTCGGTGATGGTCTCGCGGTAGTACTTCCCGAGGCCGTCGAGGGTGGGGCCGCGCTGGACGGTCACCCCGGTGGTCGGGACGTCGCAGATCTTGATGGTGTTGTTCTCGCTGGCGCCGATGGCGTCGGCGAGGTCGGTGCCGACCTTCTTGTCGTCGACGTCGAACGCGGCGACGAACTCGATGTCGCGCACGTGGTAGTCGCCGAACTGGACGTGCATGAGACCGGGGACGCTCTGCGTCGGGTCGGCGTCGCGGTAGTAGTGCACGCCCTGGACGAGCGAGGCGGCGCAGTTGCCGACGCCGACGATCGCGACGCGGATGGGTCCTGCCATCAGGGGTTCTCCTCTGGTTTCTCGGGGTGGTGCTCTGCGGAGATGAGGCGTTCGAGCCAGTCGACCTCGCTGCGGACGGTCTCCAGGCCGTGCCGCTGCGCCTCGAGGGCGTAGGAGTCGAGCTGGGCCTGGGTGCGGTCGATGGAGCGGTTCATCTGCTCGAGGCGTTCCAGCAGACGGGCCCGGCGGCCTTCGAGGATGCGCAACCGCGTGCGCGGGGCGACCCGGGTGAAGAGGGCGAAGTGGACGCCGAACGCGTCGTCCTCCCACGCGTCGGGACCGGACTCCTCGAGCATCTGCCCGAGCCGGTCCTTGCCGTGGCGGGTGATCTCGTAGACGACGCGTGCCCGCTTCGGGCTGACGGTGCCCGGGATGCGTTCCTCGGTCGTCTCGGTGATGCAGCCACCGGCCTGCAGGGCGCGCAACGCGGGGTAGAGCGTCCCGTAGGACAGCGCCCGGAACGCCCCGAGGCGCAGGTCGAGACGTTTGCGGACCTCGTAGCCGTGCAGCGGGCCGTCGGCCAGCAGCGCCAGCACCGCGAGGAGCAGGACGTCGCCGCGTTTGCGGACCACAAGTTCTCCATTCCGATGCATCGGTTCGATGCATCGATGGGGACAGTACGGGGCCCGGGGCCCCCGGACAAGCCGCCGGGTCCGGCGCGTCGGGTGCGTGGCACGTGCCGGGCCGCGCGGACCGGTAGGTTCCTCGGATGGTCACGGGCCCCGCCGAAGCGCTGGAACGCGAACTCGCCGTGCTGTTGCGCCGCTCACGCGCGATCAACCGGGAGACCGCGCGCAGCGTGCACCCCGACCTCGAACCCGAGGCCTACAGCCTGCTCGTCCGCCTCGACGACGTCGGCGAGACCCGCCCCTCCGACCTCGCGACGTTCTTCGGGATCGGCAAGCCCACCCTGTCGCGCCAGGTCCAGCTCCTCGAACGCCTCGGGCTGGTGACCCGCGAAGCCGACCCCACGGACGGTCGCGCCGTGCGGCTGACCCTCTCCCCCGAAGGCCTGGAGAAGGTGCACGCGGCGCGCTCGGCCCGCCGGCAGCGCCTGCACTCCCGCCTCGCGGGCTGGCCCGAGGACGACATGACCGAGCTCGCCGCCCTCCTCGGCCGCCTCAACGCCCTGATCTGACCTTCCCTCCCCCGACGACGGCTTCTGGGGACCTCGGGGTTGCATGCTGCAACCATCCGGGCATATCGTTGCTTGCACACACCAACCGAGCTTGAAGGTCGACATGGCCACACCTCACGCGTGTGCCGCGCTCGTCGACGTGTTCCCGGACCTGCTCCGCGCACGCCGCACGCTCGTCGGCACGCTGAACACCCCCGCGATCGCGACGCTGGCCGTCGTGCACCAGCGGGGTTCCCTGCGCATCAGCGAGGTCGCCGAGCACCTCTCGCTCGACCTCTCCACCGTCAGCCGCCAGGTGACCCACCTGCGGCAGAAGGGGTTCCTCGACTCCGCCCCCGATCCCGACGACGGCCGCTCGCAGCGGCTGACCGTCAGCGCCGAGGGTGTCGAGGAACTCCGCCACCACCGCCGGGCCATCGTCGGCAAGCTCGTCGAGCGCCTCGACGCCTGGCCCGACCACGAGGTCGGCGACCTCACCCGGCTCCTCGGGAAACTCGTCACGACCGCCACCACCGAGTGCGCGGTCACCACGTCAGCGGCAGCGTCGCCGGAGAACACCGAGCTCGTCCCCGAGCGGGAGAAAGAGTTGCAGGCGAACGCATGAGCACCACGACCCCCACCCACCCGGCGCACTCCGACAGTGCCGTGCCGAAGATGTCCCACAAGGAGGTGCTCGAGGCGCTCTCGGGCCTGCTCCTCGGGATGTTCGTGGCGATCCTGTCCTCGACGGTCGTCTCGAACGCCCTCCCGACCATCGTCAACGACCTCCACGGCACGGAGTCCGGCTACACCTGGGTCGTCACCGCCGCGCTGCTCGCGACGACGATCTCCACCCCCATCTGGGGCAAGCTCTCGGACCTGTTCTCCAAGAAGCTGCTCGTGCAGACGGCGCTGATCATCTACGTGATCGCCTCGGTCGTCGCGGGCCTGTCCACCAACATGGGCATGCTCATCACGCTGCGCGTCTTCCAGGGCATCGGCGGTGGCGGTCTGCTCGCCCTCACCCAGGTCGTGCTGGCGTCGATGGTCAGCCCCCGGGAACGCGGCCGGTACTCCGGCTACCTCGGCGCGACCTTCGCCCTCGCCACCGTCGGGGGCCCGCTGATCGGCGGGGTCCTCACCCAGCACCTGTCCTGGCACTGGTGCTTCTACGTCGGTGTCCCCTTCGCCGTCATCGCCTTCTTCGTGCTCCAGTTCAAGCTGAAGCTGCCGCCGCAGGCCAAGCGCGCGGTCTCCATCGACTACCTCGGCGCCTTCCTCCTCGCCGCCGGCATCTCCGCGCTGCTCGTCTGGGTCTCCCTGGCCGGCACCCAGTTCGCCTGGGGCTCCTGGTGGACCGTCGCCCTGGTCGCCGGGGGTGTGATCTTCCTGGGCCTCGCGGTCCTAGCCGAGCACCGCGCCAAGGAGCCGATCGTCCCGCTGAAGTTCTTCCGCAACCCGACGATCGCCCTCTCCGCCGCCGCGAGCCTCTTCGTCGGCGTCGCCCTGTTCGCCGCCACGATCTTCCTCGGCCAGTACTTCCAGCTGGCCCGCGGGGAGACCCCGACCAGGGCCGGGATCATGACCATCCCGATGATCATCGGGCTCTTCCTGTCCTCGACCATCGCCGGCCGGTTCATCACCAAGACCGGACGCTGGAAGAGCTGGCTCGTCGTGGGCGGCCTGCTCCTCACCGTCGGTCTCGGCCTCATGGGCACCATCGAGTACGACACCAACTACTGGGTCGTCGCGCCGTACATGGCCCTCGTCGGTCTCGGCGTCGGCATGATGATGCAGAACCTCGTGCTCGCGGTCCAGAACGTCGTCGAACCCCGTGACCTCGGCTCCGCGTCGTCCTTCGTGGCCTTCGCCCGCAGCCTCGGCGGAGCCATCGGCGTCTCGGCCCTCGGTGCCGTCCTCGGCCACCGCGTGACCAGCCACCTGAGCTCGGGTCTGCGCTCCGCCGGCATCGACCCCGCCGCAGCGGCTCGCTCGCTCGGTTCCAGCACCGGGGTGCCGGACCTGGCCACGATCCCCGAGCCCGTCCGCGGCATCGTCCAGGCCGCCTACGGCTCCTCGATCGCCGAGGTCTTCCTCATCGCGGCCCCGTTCGCCCTCTTCGCCTTCGTCATCACGTTCTTCTTCAAGGAGCGGGCGTTGCGCGGCGGCGAGGAGACCGGACAGGATGCCCAGGTGGCGACCACCGCTCCCGCGGCGGTCCAGGACTCCCCGGCCGGGCACGCTGCGGTCGAGGGTTCGCACGACAGCTCGGTGAACGGTGCCGCGCACGGCGCTCCGTTGAACGGCTCGGTGAACGGGTCCGTGAACGGTGCCGCCGCAGCGCTCAACGGTGTCGCGCACCACGACCGGGAGGAGACGACGGGCGTGTCCGCTCAATCCACCCGCACCGACACCGGACTCTCGCTGTCCGGTTCCGTCCGCCACCACGACCGGCGTCCGCTGCCGGGTGCCGTCGTGACCCTCGCCGACCAGTCCGGCCAGCAGGTCGCCCGCACCTCGACCCGCGAGGACGGCACCTACCGCCTCGCGCTGCCGACCGGCGGGACCTACCTGCTGATCGTCGCGGCGGCCCACGTGGCCCCCTCGGCGACCCTCGTCGGGATCGGTGACACCTCCGTCACCCGCGACGTGGTGCTCTCCGGTCGCTCGGCCATCACCGGCCGGGTCCTGGCTCACGAGATCCACGACGGCGTCGACTCCGGCAACCACCACGGGGTCCAGGGCGCGCTCGTCACCCTGACCGACGTGACCGGCGAGGTCGTCGGCTCCACCCGCACCGACGGTGGCGGCGGCTACGCCTTCGACCAGCTCATGGGCGGCAGCTACGTGCTGACTGCGCAGAACGAGTCGCACCGTCCGCTGGCCCGCAGCGTCGAGGTCCCCGACTCCGGCGCCCTGGCCTGCGACCTCGTCCTCACCGGCGGCGGCCGCCTCACCGGCACCGTCGTCGCCGCGAGCGACGGTCGGGTCGTCCGCGAGGCGTCCGTGACCCTCGTCGACTCCTCCGGTGAGGTCGTCGGCTCCGTCGTCACCGGCACCGACGGCAGCTACTCCTTCGAGGACCTGGCGGGCGGGCACTACACGCTCACCGCCGCCGGGTTCGCTCCGGTGGCCACGGCCGTCGACATCGAGGAGGACACCGTCTCCGCCGCCCAGCTGACCCTGGGCTCCGGCCAGGCCGGCACCATGCTGGACCTGACCCGCTTCGAGACGAACTCCCAGATCGGCGACCCGCGGTGAGTCCCGACCGCGAGACCGACCTGCGCGCCGACCGGAACGTCGGCGCGCAGGCCGGCGCGGGCGTCACCGGCGAGGGGAAGGTGCTGACCCGTGAGGGGTGGCCCGTCACCGGCGCCTCGGTCACGCTGCTCGGCGCCGACGGGGCCCAGGTGGCCCGGGCCGTGACCGCCGGCGACGGGGTCTTCTCCCTCGACGGCGTCCCGGCGGGGGCCGCGACGATGCTCGTCGCGGCCCCGGCCCACGAGCCGCGGGCCACGACCGTCGTCGTCCCGGCCGACGGGGCCTGGCACGTCGGGGAGGTTCGTCTGCGCCGTCAGGGCGGCAGCGACGTCCCCCCGCCCGGGATCTGGGCGATCGACGTCACGCACTCGACGATCTCCGCGCGCGCCTACCACCTGGGACTCTCGGCGGTCACGGGACGCTTCACCAGCTTCTCCGGGGTGATCACCGTCCCCGAGGACGTCACCCGTTCCCGCGTCGAGGTCGAGATCGACGCGACCTCGATCGACACCGGCAACACCCAGCGCGACGAGCACCTGCGCTCGGCGGACTTCCTCAACACCACGGAGTTCCCGACGTTGTCGTTCCGGGCGACGGGTCTGCAGCGCGGAGCCGACGGGTGGGGCCTCGCCGGGGACCTGACCCTGCTGGCCACCACCCGGCCCGTGCAGCTGCAGCTGTCCTACTCCGGCAGCGGTCCCGACCCGTGGGGTGGCACCCGGGCTGCGTTCTCGGCCACGGCCGAGCTGCACCGCGACGACTTCAAGATGAACTGGAACCAGGCCGTCGGCATCGGTGTCGCCGTCTTCGGGACCACGCTCAAGGTCGCGATCGACGTCGAGGCCGTCCTCCAGCAGTGACCCTCACCCACCCGTGATCCCGCTGGGACTCCAGGCGAGATCACGGGTGGGAACGAGAACGGCCCCGCACCTCGAAGGAGGTTCGGGGCCTTCGTCGTCCTGGGGTCAGGCGGACTTCTCGCGACGCTCCCGGGTGGGTTTGCGGGCCGGGGCCTCACGGGGCACGAGCGTCGGGTTCACGTTCTTCAGCACGACCTCACGGGTCACGACGACCCGGGCGATGTCGTCGCGACTGGGAACGTCGAACATCACCGGGAGGAGGACCTCTTCGATGATCGCGCGCAGCCCGCGCGCACCGGTCCCGCGGAGGATCGCCTGGTCGGCGACGGCCTCCAGGGCGTCGTCGGTGAACTCCAGCTCCACCCCGTCCAGCTCGAACATCCGCTGGTACTGCTTGGCGAGGGCGTTGCGCGGTTTGGTGAGGATCTGCACCAGGGCTTCCTGGTCCAGGTTCTCCACCGAGGTGATGACGGGCAGACGACCGATGAACTCGGGGATCAGCCCGAACTTCATGAGGTCCTCGGGCATGACCTCGGCGAAGGACGGCTCGGCCGCCTTCTTCTCCGTCGAGCGCAGCTGCGCGCCGAAGCCGAGCCCCTGCTTGCCGGAACGCGCCTCGATGATCCGGTCGAGGCCGGCGAAGGCCCCACCCACGATGAACAGCACGTTCGTCGTGTCGATCTGGATGAACTCCTGGTGGGGGTGCTTGCGTCCACCCTGGGGCGGGACGCTGGCCGTGGTCCCCTCGAGGATCTTCAGCAGCGCCTGCTGGACCCCCTCCCCCGACACGTCACGCGTGATCGAGGGGTTCTCGGACTTGCGGGCGATCTTGTCGACCTCGTCGATGTAGATGATGCCCGTCTCGGCCTTCTTGACGTCGTAGTCAGCGGCCTGGATGAGCTTCAGCAGGATGTTCTCGACGTCCTCGCCGACGTAGCCGGCCTCGGTCAGCGCCGTGGCGTCGGCGATCGCGAAGGGGACGTTGAGCATCTTGGCGAGCGTCTGCGCGAGGTACGTCTTGCCGCAGCCCGTGGGGCCGATCAGCAGGATGTTCGACTTGGAGATCTCGACGGCGTCGTCGCGGTTCTTCGCCGAGGGCTCACCGATCTGGATGCGCTTGTAGTGGTTGTAGACGGCCACGGCGAGGGACTTCTTCGCCGAGCTCTGGCCGATGACGTACTGGTCGAGGAAGTCGAAGATCTCCTTCGGCTTGGGCAGCTCCACCAGGCCCAGGTCGTTGGCCTCGGCGAGCTCCTCCTCGATGATCTCGTTGCAGAGGTCGATGCACTCGTCGCAGATGTAGACGCCAGGGCCTGCGATCAGCTTCTTGACCTGCTTCTGGCTCTTGCCGCAGAACGAGCACTTCAGCAGATCGCCCCCGTCACCGATGCGTGCCACCGACGGCTTCCTCTCCTCGTGCTGCTGGACCCACGACCCGGAGGCCGCCGAGCGGACCGGACGCGTCGCGTGCTGACCACGCTACCTGCCGGGTACCCCTCGCCCGACTCATTAGACGCCTCCGGGGGACACGGTGCCAGACCGGCCCCCCGGGTGCGCGCCTACGACTCGCGCATTGCTGCGCGCGAGTGACGTTCCGTGCTCAGAGCGAGGGGGCCGACGCCTTGCGGCTCTGGAGCACCTCGTCGATGAGGCCGTACTCGACGGCCTCCTTGGCGGTGAGGAACTTGTCGCGCTCGATGTCCTCGCGCACCTGGTCGGCGGTGCGGTTGGAGTGGAAGGCGAGCGTGCTCTCCAGCCAGGACCGCATGCGCAGGATCTCGTTGGCCTGGATCTCCAGGTCGGAGGCCTGGCCGTAGTCGCCACCGGCCATCGCCGGCTGGTGGATGAGGATGCGCGAGTTCGGCAGCGCGAACCGCTTCCCCGGCGCACCGGCGCCGAGCAGGACGGCCGCGGCCGAGGCGGCCTGACCCATGCAGTACGTCTGGATGTCCGGACGGATGTACTGCATGGTGTCGTAGATCGCCGTGAGGGCCGTGAAGGACCCACCCGGGGAGTTGATGTACATGATGATGTCGCGCTCGGTGTCCTGGGACTCCAGGACGATGAGCTGGGCGATGATGTCGTCCGCCGAGGCGTCGTCCACCTGCACGCCGAGGAAGATGATGCGGTCCTCGAAGAGCTTGGTGTACGGGTCCGAGCGCTTCATCCCGTAGGACGTGCGCTCCTCGAACTGCGGCAGCACGTAGCGCGCTTGGGGGTTCATCATCGGGCGGTCTCCCATCTGGGCGTCGAACGGAGGACGAAGAGGCTCACGCATCGGTGCCGCCACCGCCCGTGACCTCGCTCGTGTGACCGACGACGTGGTCGATGAGCCCGTAGTCCTTGGCCTCCTGCGCAGAGAACCAGCGGTCCCGGTCGGAGTCGCGGGTGATCGTCTCGAAGGTCTGGCCCGAGTGGTGCGCGATGAGCTCGGCCATCTGCTTCTTCGTGGCGATGATCTGCTCGGCCAGGATCTTGATGTCGCTGGCGGAACCACCGAGGCCACCCAGCGGCTGGTGCATCATGATCTTCGCGTGCGGCAGGGCGGAACGCTTGCCGGCCGCACCCGCGGCGAGCAGGAACTGCCCCATCGAGGCCGCCATGCCGGTCGCGATCGTCGCCACGTCCGGCTTGATGTACTGCATGGTGTCGTAGATCGACATGCCCGCGGAGACCGATCCGCCGGGCGAGTTGATGTACATGAAGATGTCCGCGTCGGGGTCCTCGGCGGCCAGCAGCAGCAGCTGCGCGCAGATGGCGTTGGCCATGTCGTCCCGGACCTCGGTCCCGAGCCAGATGATCCGCTGCTGCAGGAGTCGCTGGTAGACGTTGTCGTCCAGGCCCGCTCCCGGCGTACCCGTTCGAGCCTGCTGCGGCGTCACCAGTCCCGGTGCGCTCAAGATCTCGCTCACGCTGTTCCCTGGCCCTCTCCTGGCATCGACCACCCACCCCGGACCTGGTCCGGGAGGGTTCGGCGGATGCTCCGCCGATCTCGATCGACCCTAACGCGCAGCCCCCGACGACCATGTCGGGGCGGGGCCCTTTTCGCTGTCGGCGCACTGATCCCGGGTCCGGGAACAGCGCGCCGACAGCGGCGGGGATCAGCTCTTCGAGGGCTCTTCCGCGGTCTCCCCGGCGGCGGCCTGCTCGTCCTCACCGGTCGGGTCGACGGTCTGGCCGGCCTCGTCGGTGGACTCGCTGCCGGACTCGAGGGCTTCCGCACCGTCCTCGTCGTCGTCGCCGCCCACGAGCTCCTCGAGGTCCACGGCGTTGCCGGAGGCGTCGGTCACGGTGGCCTTCTCCATGGCGACGGCCAGCGCCTTGCGGCGACGGACCTCGGAGACCATGGCGGGCACCTGGCCGGCACCGTCGACCATCTGGACGAACTGCTGGGGCTCCATGCCGTACTGCTGCGCCTGGCCGACGAGGTACTCGATCAGCTCGCCCTGGTCGACACCGATCTCCTCGGCGTCGGCGAGGGCGTCCAGCAGCAGCTGGCTGCGGATCGCCTGACGGGTGGAGTCCTCGATCTCGGCGCGGTGCTCGGCGTCCTCGAGACGGCTCTCGCGCTCGAGGTGGGCGTGGATCTCTGCCTCGACGAGGGACTCGGGGACCGGGACCTCGACGGTCTCGAGGAGCTTCTCGAGGACCTTGTCGCGGGCCTGGAGACCCTGCTCGAACTTCTTGGCCTGCTCGACCTGGTTGAGCAGGTCGGCGTTGAGCTCCTCGAGCGTGTCGAACTCGCTCGCCAGCTGGGCGAAGTCGTCGTCCGCCTCGGGCAGCACGCGCTCCTTGACCGACTGCACGGTCACGGTGATGGAGGCGTCCTCGCCCTTGCGCTCGCCTCCGGCGAGGGGGGCGGAGAAGGTCACGGTGCCCTCGGCCGCGACGCCGGTCAGCGCCTCGTCCAGGCCCTCGATCATGTTGCCCTGACCGATGCGGTAGCTGATGCCCTTGGCGGTCTCGATCTCCTCGCCGTCGATCTCGGCGTGCAGGTCGATGGAGACGAAGTCGCCGTCGGCGGCCGCGCGGTCGACGCCGGTGAGGGTGCCGAAGCGCTCGCGCAGCGAGGTGAGACGGGTCTCGACCTCCTCGGCCGGGACCTCGAGGTCGTCGACCGTGACGGTGATGGTGGAGAGGTCGGGCAGCTCGATCGTCGGGCGCACGTCGACCTCGACGGAGAACTTGAGGTCACCGCCGTCCTTGACGTCGGGGGCCTGGGTGACGTCCACGGTGGGCTGGCCCAGCGGCAGGAAGTCCGAGGCCTCGACGGCCTGCTGGTAGAACTTCGGCAGGGCGTCGTTGACGGCTTCCTCGAGCACGACACCGCGGCCGACGCGCTGGTCGATGACGCGCGCGGGGACCTTGCCCTTGCGGAAGCCCGGCACCTGGACCTGACCGCCGATGGTCTTGTAGGCCTTGTCGAGACTGGGCTTCAGCTCGTCGTAGCCGACCTCGACGGTGAACTTCACCCGGGTCGCGTTGAGGGTCTCGACGTCGCTCTTCACAGCGGGGTTCTCCTGGGATCTCTCCGCGTCCTGCGGAGGTCGTGGTCAGGCGTGCGGCACGCCGGGCAGCCCCGGCGCACCGCGGAATGCTAGCTGCCGCGTCGGGGCTCTTTCGTGCGCGAGCGCCGCCACGTACGGCGACACCCGCGTGTCCGTCGGGGTACCCGGATTCGAACCGGGGGCCTTCCGCTCCCAAAGCGGACGCGCTACCAAGCTGCGCCACACCCCGCGACCACCACGCAGGCGGTACTGGAGCAGGCTACCGCTCCGGACCCGTTACGCTGTCCCCGCACGGTGCGCTGCTCCTGCCCGCAGGGTTGTGGCAGGCTTGTCCGTGCACGCGGGTGTAGCTCAATGGTAGAGCCCTAGTCTTCCAAACTAGCTACGCGAGTTCGATTCTCGTCACCCGCTCCACAGCGGCCGGTCCCCTCGAGGCCGGCCGCTCCGTCGTTCCCCGGGATCACCCGCGGTGATCTGTAGGGTCCCGACATGTCGTCTGCCTTCCACGTCGTCGTGGCCCCGGACAAGTTCAAGGGTTCGCTGACCGCGGCCGAGGTCGCCCGCACGATCGCGGACGGCTTCCGCGAGGGCTTTGAGGGCGCCTTCGGGGAGCTCACCCGCGACGTCGACACCGTGGGTCGCACGTTCGCCTGGACCGAGATCCCCGTCGCCGACGGGGGCGAGGGGACGGTGGAGGCGGCGCTGCGCTCGGCGGGCTTCCGGGCCGTGGCGACCCGCGTCGCCGGCCCGACCGGGGAGACCCTGGAGGCGACCTTCGCCCGCGACGGCGACACCGCGGTCGTGGAGATGGCGCAGGCCTCCGGGCTGGACCGGTTGCCGGGCGGGGTCCCCGCCCCGCTGACCGCCACGACCCGCGGCACCGGGCAGTTGCTCCGCTCCGCCCTCGACTTCGCCGCCGAGCACGTCGTCCTGGCCGTCGGTGGCAGTGCGAGCACCGACGGCGGCGCCGGGATCCTCGTCGGCCTGGGCGCCCGGCTCCTGGACGCGGACGGCCACGACCTGCCCGACGGCGGAGCGGCCCTGCTCGACCTCGACCGCATCGACCTCACCGGGCTCGATCCGAGGGCACGCGCCGCGCGCTGGACGCTGGCCGCCGACGTCGACCACCCGCTGCTGGGGCCGCGGGGGGCGGCCGCCGTGTTCGGACCGCAGAAGGGTGCCTCCCCCGCCGACGTCGACCTGCTCGAGCGTGCGCTGACCCGCTTCGCCGACGTCCTGGCGGCCGCGACCGGCGTGGACGCGCGCGACACCCCGGGCGCGGGGGCCGCGGGCGGGACGGGTCTGGTGGCCCTCGGCCTGTTCGGGGCGGTCCGCCGCCCGGGCATCGACGTCGTGCTGGAGTTCGCGAACTGGGACCACCGCACCGCGGGCGCCGACCTCGTCATCACCGGCGAGGGCAGCTTCGACGAGCAGTCCCTGGGCGGGAAGACCCCGGTGGGGATCGCGACGGCGGCCGCGAGGACGGGGGTCCCGGTGGTCGTGCTCAGCGGCCGGCGCGACCTCCCCGAGCAGCGGTGGCGGGCCGCGGGCTTCGCGGACGCACGGGCGTTGACGGACCTCGAACCCGACCCGCGGGTCTGCGTGCGCGACGCGGCCCCGTTGCTGCGACGACTGGCCGCCGACCTCGGCGCCGAGCACGGCGAACGTGCCGCGGCCGGGATCCGGGGAGAGCTCCCGGCGCGGGGCTAGTCGCGCCAGAGCAGCAGCGCGGTGCGGTCGTCGGAGTCGCCGTCGGCCCCGTCCGCGACGAGCCGGGGCAGCGACCCGGACCGCTGGTCGGGGGTGAGGGCCAGCAGCCTGCGGACCAGGGAACCGATGCCCTCGCCGAGGTCGACGTCGCGCTGCTCGACGACCCCGTCGGAGTAGACGAGCAGGGCGTCCCCGGGTTCGAGGGTCGCCGTGACGGGCGGGAAGTCCGCGTCGGGGACGACACCGAGCAGGGGCCCGTGCACCGCGTCCAGCAGCTCCGCGCTCTCGACGAAGTGCGCGTGCACGACCGGTGGGTGTCCGGCCGAGGAGACGCTCACCTTCCCCGAGGTGAGGTCGACCGCCAGGTGCACGGCCGTCGCGAAGCCCTCGAACCAGTCCTGCCGCAGCACGTAGCGGTTGGCGGCGGGGAGGAACTCGTGCGGCGACACCGATCCGAGCAGCCCGCCGAAGGCCCCCGAGAGCAGCAGTCCGCGACTGCCCGCGTCCTGCCCCTTCCCGGAGACGTCGACCAGGACCACCTCGAACCGGGTGCGGTCGGGCGAGACGGAGGAGAGCAGGACGTCACCCGAGAACGCGTCCCCGTGCGCGGGCTGCAGCAGACCCTCGACGTGCCACCCCGGGGGCAGCTCCGGCAGGTCCCCCTGGGACATCAGCCGGTCGCGCAGGTCGACGAGCATGGCCTCGCCGAGGTACCCGGTCAGTCCGAGCTGGTCGCGCCCCCGGGCGAAGACGATCGCCATCCCGGCCGTGATCGCGATGACGACGAGAACGCTCGGTGACACGGGCCGGGGGTCGTCGGCGCGGACGACGATCGCGATGAACATCGCCGGGACCGCCACGAGGCAGAGCGCCAGCATCCGCGACATCCGCAGCACGAAGGCACCGACCAGGATCGCGGGCACGAACGCCGTCAACGGCACCCAGCGGGTGAAGGCCGAGCCCAGACCCACGCCGAGCACGACCGCGGAGAGGACGAGGAGCGCCGGCGTCTGGGGTGGGCGGGCGAGCAACCGGCGCCAGGACGCACGCTGAGCGGCACTGAGCAGCCCTGACCGTCGCGACGCCACGCTGCGGGGTGGCCGCGGGGTTGACCGCTGCATGGGAGCACTCTAGTCGTCACTCTCCGTCTACGGAATGCGACTGGTGGTATTCAACTCACGAGGCTGGCAGGTCGGACACCACGTCAGGTGCCGGTTGACCATCTGCGCGTACTCGACCGGCGTGGAGCACAACCGGCACGGCTCTCCCGCCCGGCGGTAGACGTAGAACGCATCGCCCCGGGTCGGCGTCCCCTTCCGCTTCGCGCGGTGCTCGGGGCGGGTCGTCACGATCCCGCCGGCCTTCAGACCGGCCCGCATGAGCAGCACCAGGTCGCCCCAGACGGACTCCCACTCCTCCCGGGTCACCTCACGGCCCGGGCGGTAGGGGTTGACGCCCGCGCGGAAGAGCACCTCCGCCCGGTAGACCGCTCCCACCCCGGCGACGACCTCCTGCTGCATGAGCAGCGCCCCGAGGGTCGTCCGGCTGCGGCTGATCCGCTCGAAGGCGACGGCCTGGTCGGCGTCGGAGCGCAGCGGGTCCTGCCCCAGCCGGGCGTGCAGCGCCTCGACGCCCCCGGGGTCCAGGACCTCGCAGGCGGTCGGGCCGCGCAGGTCCGCCCAGCCGCCCTCCGCCTCCAGACGCACCCGGACCTGGCCACGCGGCGGCTCCGGTTGCCCGTCGCCGGCCGTCCACTTGCCGTACAGACCGAGGTGGACGTGCAGGACGCGCCCGTTGTCGAAGCGCGCGAGCAGGTGCTTGCCGTGCGCCTCGACGGCGACCAGCGTCGCGTCGTGCAGCAACGCGGCCCCCTCGGTGAAGCGCCCCTGCGGGCTGCTCACCCAGACCGGCGACCGGCCGAAGCGCGCGAAGAGGTCACGGGCGTTGCCGTGGACGGTGTGGCCCTCCGGCATCAGGACCCGTCGGTGGCGCTCGCCGGCAGGGTCGGCAGCTCCCCCGTGCGGGCGAAGTCGTCGAGCATCTCGATGCGCCGGACGTGGCGCGGGTCGTTCGAGAACGGCGTCGCGAGGAAGGTGTCGGCCAGCAGCGTGGCCTCCTCGAGGCTGTGCATGCGGGCGCCGATGCCGACGCACTGGGCGTCGTTGTGCTCGCGGGCCAGCCGGGCGGTGTCGACGGACCACGCCAGCGCGCACCGGATGCCGGGGACGACGTTCGCGGCGATCTGCTCCCCGTTGCCGGAGCCGCCGATGACGATGCCGAGGCTGCCCGGCTCCTGCGACACGGCGAGCGCGGCGCGCAGGATGAAGGGCGGGTAGTCGTCGACGGAGTCGTAGACCGGCGCCCCGTGGTCGACGACGTCGTGCCCCTGCTCGCGCAGGTGGGCGACGAGGTGCTCCTTGAGCTCGAACCCGGCGTGGTCGGTACCGACGTGGACGCGCATGGAGCCAGCTTGGCAGTCCCCTGCCAGGATCGCGTCATGGGGTCGGTGGTGCTCGGGGTGGACGGCGCTCGCGGGGGCTGGGCCGTGGCCGTCGTCGAGGGCACGTCTCACTCCGCGCGGCTGCTGGCGTGGCGGTCGGCGCCCGGACCCGGGGTCGAAGCGGTCCTCGCGACGGCGCCCGGTGCCCTCGCCGTCGGGTTCGACGTCCCGATCGGTCTGCCCCGCGACGACTGGCGCCCCGCCGACCGGCTCGCGAAGCGGGCCCTCGGTCGCGCCCACGCCCGGGTGTTCCTCGTCCCGCCGCGCGCGGTGCTGCGGGCACCCGACTACACCGCGGCGCGGCAGGTGTCCCGGGAGCTCCTGCGGGGGAAGGGTCTCTCGGCCCAGACGTGGGGATTGCGCGGGCCCGTCCTCGCCCTCGACGAGGCCCTGACGCAGGACCGGGTGCGGCGGCTCGCGGTGGAGACCCACCCCGAGCTCTCGTTCGCCGCGATGACCGGGGCGGTCCTGCCGTCGAAGAAGACCCCCGCCGGGCGCGAGGCGCGCGTCGCGGCCCTCGCCGGCTGGCTGGACGGGCCGCCCGCGCCCGCGGGCGACGACCACCTCGACGCGGCCGCGTGCGCGTGGTCGGCGTTGCGGTTCGTCGAGGGTGTCGCCGACGTCCTCGGCGGGGAGCCGGACGAGCGCGGACTCCCCCAGCGGATCGTGACCTGACGATCAGTCGAAGACGGGACCCTGGGTGCGGGTGCGCTTGAGCTCGAAGAACCCCGGGGTCCCGGCGACGAGGACGCAGCCGTCCCACAGCCGACCCGCGTCCTCGCCCCTGGGGGTGGGGGTCACGACGGGTCCGAAGAAGGCGACGTCGCCGAAGGCCACGACGGGCGTCCCGACGTCCTCGCCGACCCGGGTGATCCCCTCCTGGTGGGAGGCGCGCAGCTCGGCGTCGTAGGTGTCGGTGTGCGCGGCGGCCGCGAGGTCGGCGGGCAGCCCCACCTCGGCCAGCGCCTCGCGGATCACGACGTCGAAGTCCTTGTTGCCACCGGGGTGGATCCGGGTGCCCATGGCCGTGTACAGCGGCAGGACCACCTCGTCGCCGTGCAGGCTGCGCGCGGCGGTGACGACCCGGACCGGGCCCCAGCCCTTCGCCATCAGCTCCTGGTACTCCTGCGGGAGGTCCCGGCCCTCGTTGAGGACGGAGAGGCTCATGACGTGCCAGCGGACGGTGATGTCGCGCACCTGCTCGACCTCGAGGATCCAGCGGGAGGTCATCCAGGCCCAGGGGCACAGCGGGTCGAACCAGAAGTCGGCGGTCGCGGTCGTGGTGTCGGTGGTGTTCTCGAGCGTCGTGGCGGTCATGACGGTCATCCTGCTCCCGACCTGCGACACGGGACAGCCGGGTGCGACAGGCCACGGGTCGGGGGCTCGTGGCAGAGTGCTTCGCGTCGTCCAGGGGGACATCCCGTGGTGACGCTCCAACGACGAGAGGACGTGCGGTGCCCGGCGAGAACCTGACGCGCGAGGAGGCGCGGACCCGTGCGGGGCTCGTGCAGGTCGAGCACTACGACGTCGACCTGGACCTGACGACCGGCCCCAGCACGTTCCGCTCCACGACGACGGTGCGCTTCACCGCGACCGCCGGCGCCTCCACCTTCATCGACCTCATCAGCGCCGGCGTGCACGAGGTGGTCCTCAACGGGACCTCCCTCGACCCCGCCGTCGTGGCCGACGAGGCCCGCATCGCCCTCGACGGTCTCGCCGCCGAGAACGAGCTGCGCGTGGTCGCGGACTGCCGCTACATGAACACCGGTGAGGGGCTGCACCGCTTCGTCGACCCCGTCGACGACGAGGTGTACCTCTACTCCCAGTTCGAGGTCGCCGACTCGCGACGCGTCTACGCGGTGTTCGAGCAGCCCGACCTCAAGGCCGGGTTCACCTTCGTGGTGACGGCGCCGGCGCACTGGCGCGTCGTCTCCAACTCCCCCGTCGCCTCCACCGAGGACGTCGCCGCGGGCCGGCGGACGACCTTCGCACCGACCCCGCGGCTCTCGTCCTACGTGACGGCGATCATCGCCGGGCCCTACGAGGGTTCCGAGGACTCCCTGGTCTCCTCCGACGGCCGGACGATCCCGTTGGGCGTCTACTGCCGCAAGTCGCTGGCCCAGCACCTCGACGCGCACAACGTCGTCGCCGCGACGAAGGCGGGGTTCGAGTTCTTCGAGCGCGAGTTCGACCGCGCCTACCCCTTCGCGAAGTACGACCAGGTGTTCGTCCCGGAGTTCAACGCCGGGGCGATGGAGAACGCCGGGGCGGTGACCTTCGTGGAGAGCTACGTCTTCCGCTCGAAGGTCCCCCAGGCCACCGTCGAACGCCGCGTCGTCACGATCCTGCACGAGCTGGCGCACATGTGGTTCGGCGACCTGGTGACGATGCGCTGGTGGAACGACCTGTGGCTCAACGAGTCCTTCGCGGAGTTCGCGTCGACGCTCTGCGCGGCCGAGGCGACGGAGTGGCGGGGTTCCTGGACGACGTTCAACTCCCTGGAGAAGTCCTGGGCCTACCGCCAGGACCAGCTCCCCACGACGCACCCGATCGTCGCCGAGATCAACGACCTCGAGGACGTCGAGGTGAACTTCGACGGCATCACCTACGCCAAGGGCGCCAGCGTCCTCAAGCAGCTCGTGGCCTACGTCGGCCGTGAGGAGTTCCTGGCCGGGGTCCGGGCCTACTTCGCCCGCCACGCCTTCGGCAACACCGAGCTCGTGGACCTGCTGCGGGAGCTGGAGAAGACCTCCGGCCGTGACCTCGGCGCCTGGTCGCGGGAGTGGCTGGAGACCGCGGGCGTCGCGACGCTGCGCCCGGTGCTGAGCACCGACGCGGACGGCACCGTCACGGCGGCCGCCCTGGTCCAGGAGGCCCCGTCCGCGCACCCGCACCTGCGGGCGCACCGGATCGCCCTCGGGTGCTACGACCTCGTCGACGGCACCTTCGAACGCACCGACCGCATCGAGCTGGACGCGGCGGGGGCGAGCACCGACCTGCCGCAACTGGTCGGCCGCAAGCGTCCCGACCTGCTGCTGGTCAACGACGACGACCTCGCCTACGCCAAGATCCGCCTCGACGAGGCCTCGCTCACCACGGCGCTGCAGCACCTCGACGCCTTCCGCGACTCGCTGCCGCGTTCGCTGGTGTCGGCGGCGCTGTGGGACATGACGCGCGACGGGGAGTCCCCCGCCCGCGACTACGTCGACCTGCTGCTCACGACGCTGCTGCCCGGGGACGCGGCCCGGGCCGACTCCACGGTCGCGCTGGTGCTGCTGCGCCAGCTGAGCACGACGGTGGAGCTGTACACCGCCCCCGCCCACCGCGACGAGGTCCGCTCCCGCACCGCGGACACGCTGCTGGAACTGCTCCGGGCCGCACCGGCCGGCAGTGACACCCAGCTGCAGTTCGTGCGGTCGTTCGCCTCCTTCGCCCGCAGCGAGGCCCACCTCGCGATCGTCGCCGGTCTCTACGACGGGTCGCAGGTCATCGAGGGTCTCGAAGTCGACGCCGACATGCGCTGGGTCCTGCTGACGGCGCTCGTCGCCGGCGGCACCCTCGGCGCCGACGCGATCGACGCCGAACTGGCGCGCGACGCGACGGCCACGGGGCAGCGCTCCGCCGCCGCCTCCCGCGCGGCCCTGCCGACGCCGGCGACCAAGCAGCGGGCCTGGGACGACGTCGTGACGAAGGGGGACCTGCCGAACGCCGTGCAGGCCTCGGTGATCGGCGGCTTCGGGCGGGCTCACGACGAGGCGCTGCTGCGTCCGTTCGTGGAGCCGTACTTCGCCGCCCTGCGCGGGGTGTGGGCGGAGCGCACCAACGAGATGGCCCAGCAGATCGTGACGGGCCTCTACCCGCTCGAGCTGGCGGACAGCGCCCTCGTGGAACGCACCGACCGGTGGCTCGAGGACGAACCCGACGCACCGCCGGCCCTGCGCCGTCTGGTCCTGGAGAACCGCGACGGCGTCGCCCGCGCGCTGCGGGCCCAGGAGCGCGACACGCACTGACGTGAGAACGGGACCGGGTGCCTCGCGGCACCCGGTCCCGTCGCGTTGAGCGCCGAGCTCCACCCCCGGGGAGGAGCGGGTCGGGCCTCAGGTCAGGTTCACCGCTGCGCGGGGTCGCCCGGTTCCGCGAGCGCCTGCTCGACGGCCCGGGCCAGCGACTGCACCCGGGGGTCGGTGGCCAGGTCCTCGAGCAGGACGACCTCGCCGTCGGGCCCGGTCAGGGGCATCCGCCAGTTCGGGTACTCCAACGAGGTCCCCGGCTGGTTCTGGGTCCGGCGGTCCCCCACGGCGTCGACCAGCGAGACCCCGACCATCAGCGAGGGCGACAGCGCGAGGTAGCGGTGCAACGCCTCGACGGTCGCCTGCTCGTCGGCGCCTGCGGCGAGCAGCCCGCGGTCGCGGACCAGACCGAGGATGCGTTCCTGCTCGGCGGCGTCGCGGGCGCGTTCCTCGGCGACCGGCCGGGTCAGCAGCCCGAGCCGGTCGCGCAGGGCGACGTGCTCCTGGGCGAGGTATCCGGCGGTCGGCGGGAGGTCGTGCACGGTGACGCTGGCCAGCGCGAGTTCGCGGAAGTCCTCGGGCGCCTTCGGCTCGGCCTCGTCGTACTCGAACCAGAGGACGGCGCTGCCGAGGATCCCGCGGTCGGCGAGGTAGTCGCGCACCCACGGCTCGACGGTCCCGAGGTCCTCGCCGACGAGGACGGCACCGGCGCGCTGGGCCTCCAGCGCGAGGATGCCGATGAGGGCCTCGTGGTCGAAGCGGACGTAGGTCCCCTCCGCGGGCGGGGCGTCCTGCGGGATCCACCACAGCCGGAACAGCCCCAGCACGTGGTCGACCCGCAGGCCACCGGCGTGCCGCAGGATCGTGCGGACCATGTCGCGGAAGGGGCGGTAGGCCAGGTCGGCGAGGCGGTCGGGCCGCCACGGCGGCTGGCTCCAGTCCTGGCCCTGCTGGTTGAACGCGTCCGGCGGGGCGCCGACGGTGACCCCGTGCGCGAGGGCGTCGCCCAGTGACCAGACGTCGGCCCCGTCGGGGTGCACGCCGACGGCGAGGTCGTGGACGATCCCCGGGCCGGTGCCCGGCGCGGTGGCGGCGTCCTGGGCGGTACGCAGCTGCTCGTCGCACTGCCACTGCAGCCAGCGGTGGAACTCGATGCGGTCGGCGAGCTCGTCGACCAGCCCGGACGCCTGGGCCGCCGCGGGGTCGGCCGCCTCGGCAGGCCACTCCGAGGCGGGCAGCCCGAAGTGCTCGGCCAGCGCGCACCACGTGGCGAAACCGGAGAGCCCCGGCTCCTCGGTGGCGACGTAGCGGCGGAAGGCGGCCTCCCGCGCGGTGGTCCGGCCGTGCGCGTAGACGACGTCCAGCGCCTGCCGCTTCGCGGCCCAGGAGGCGTCGCGGTCGATCTCCCCCGCGTCGTGGTCGGCGGGCCGGACGCGTTCGGCGAGGCGTTCGACCAGCGCCCGGTCGCCGGGCGAGAGGTAGGCGACCTCGTGGACGTCCTCGACGCGCAGGTAGACGGGGTTCACGAAGCGCCGGGTGGTCGGCAGGTACGGCGAGGCCTCCATCGGCGGGACGGGCGAGGCCGCGGCGAGGGGGTTCACCAGGATCCAGCCCGCCCCCTGGGAGGCCCCCACGGCCGAGAGGTCGGCGAGGTCGGCGAGGTCGCCGATGCCCCAGGAGCGCGAGGAGCGCACCGAGTACAGCTGGGTCTGGTACCCCCAGCTGCGGCCGCTGCGCAGCGTCGGCGGCAGTTCGAGCACGTCCGGGGTGACCACGACGGGGCACTCGGTCTCACCCGCCGGGGTGCGCGCGCGCAGGACGTGCCAGCCCAGCGGCAGGTCGTCGGGGAGTTCGAAGGTGGCGCGGCCGGTGAGGTGGCCGTCGACGTCCACGGGGTCGATCCAGCGGTCGACCTGGCGCAGCGGGGCCCAGCCGCCGTCGTCCTCGAGGTCCACGACGACGTCGACGGGGTCGCCGTGGGCGACGTGCACGGGGACGTGGTGGAGCCGTCCCTCGCGGGCGACCACGACCGGTGGCAGCACCCGGCGCCACGGGGCGAGCTTGACGTCGTGCAGGGCGCGACGGGCCGCGGCGGTGGTGCTCACGTCGAACCCCATGGCGGTGAGCACGGCGGTGACGGTGCTGGCGGGGACGGTGGTCGACTTCCCCTGCCAGTCGGTGAAGGTCGTGGCGACCCCGCAGGCGGTGGCGAGGTCGGCGAGGACGGCCGGGTCGGCGACGTCAGAAGACACCCCGCGACTCTGCCAGAGGACACCGGCGGAGGCTCGTCCGCGGGGTGCGCGTCGCCGGGTGACCGCGTTCGAATCCGGGACCCGTGCCCGTCGGGGCGCCGCATCGGGCCCCGCGCCTAGGGTGGACGCCCATGAGCACCCCGACCTCCGCCGGCGAGGCTCCCGCCCCGCGCCTCGACCTCGTCGACGAGCTGCACGGGGTCGCGGTCCCCGACCCCTACCGCTGGCTCGAGGACGTCGAGGACGAGCGGACGCTCGCCTGGTCGCGGTGGCAGGACGAGGCGTGGGCGGCCCACGCCGCGACGCTGCCGGGCCGTGACCGCGTGGAACGACGGGTGCGGGAGCTGATGGCCACGGGTTCCGTCGGCAGCCCGGTCCACCGCGGGGAACGGGTGTTCCGGACCCGTCGCGAGCCGACCGCGGAGCACGGGGTCCTGCAGGTGGAGGACCCCGGTGCGGCGCCCCGGACCCTGATCGACCCGATCGCGCTGGACCCGTCGGGGACGACGACCCTGGACGGGTGGCGACCCAGCGTCGAGGGGGACCTGCTGGCCTACCAGCTCTCCGAGGGCGGCAGCGAGGAGAGCGTCCTGCGGGTGCTCGACGTCGCGACGGGGGAGGTCGTGGACGGTCCGGTCGACCGGGCCCGCTACTCCCCCATCGCCTGGTTGCCCGCCGGTGCGGACGGCGAGCGCTCGTTCTACTACGTCCGCCGGTTGCCGGCCGAGGCCGTGCCCGCCGAGGAGCGCCAGTACCACCGCCGGGTCTACCTGCACGTCGTGGGGACCGATCCCGCCCGCGACGTCGAGGTGTTCGGCGACGGGCTGTCGATGACGAACTACTACGGCGTCTGGACCTCGCGCGACGGCCGCTGGCTGGTCGTGAGCGCCTCGGACGGGACGGCGCCGCGCAACGACGTCTGGCTGGCCGACCTCTCCGCCTCCGCTCCGGGCTCGCCGCAGCTGCGGACCGTGGTGGCGGGTCGCGACGCGCAGACCAGCGCCTGGGTCGGCCGTGACGGCCGGCTGTACGTGTTCACCGACCTCGACGCCCCCCGCGGCCGCCTCGCCGTCACCGACCCGGCCACCCCGGAGGTGGAGCACTGGCGCGACCTGGTCCCCCAGGGCCGGGCCCTGCTCGACGACGTCGCGGTCCTCGACGGACCCGAACTCGCCCGTCCCCTGCTGGTCGTGGGCTGGACCGAGCACGCCGTGAGCTCGGTGACCGTGCACGACCTCGAGACTGGTGACCGGTTGCCGGGTGACCTGGGCCGCGTCGACCTGCCCGGGACGGGCTCCATCGGCGGTCTCGTGGCGCGGCCGGAACCGGGTCACGACCTGTGGTTCGGCTACAGCGACGCGACGACCCCGACGCACGTCTGGCACTTCGACGCCCGGACCCGGGAACTCTCCGTGGAGTCCGCGCCCCCCGGTGCGGTCGAGGTCCCCGCGGTGGTCAGCACGCTGCTGGAGTACCCGAGCCTCGACGGCACGATCGTCCGGTTGCAGGTCACGGTCCGCGCCGACCTGCTCGACGCCGACGGCGTCCCCACCGCCCCGGTGCCCGCGATCCTCTACGGCTACGGGGGGTTCGGCATCAGCCTGTCCCCGCACTACGCACCCGACGCGCTGGCCTGGGTGGAGGCGGGCGGCGTGTACGCGGTGGCGAACCTGCGCGGCGGCGGCGAGGAGGGCGAGGACTGGCACCGCGCGGGGATGCGCGAGCACAAGCAGAACGTGTTCGACGACTTCCACGCGGCGGCCCGCTTCCTCGTCGCGCGGGGGTTCACGACCCACGAGCAGTTGTGCGTGCACGGCGGGTCCAACGGTGGGCTGCTGGTCGGAGCGGCCGCCACCCAGGAACCGTCGCTGTTCGCGGGCGTCGTCTGCAGCGCCCCCCTGCTGGACATGGTCCGCTACGAACTGCACGGTCTGGGCGCCACCTGGAGCGACGAGTACGGGAGCGCCGCCGACGCGACGGAGTTCGGGTGGTTGCACGCGTACTCGCCGTACCACCGCGTGGCGGCGGGGACCGCCTACCCGGCCGTGCTGTTCACCGTGTTCGACGGAGACTCCCGGGTGGACCCGTTGCACGCCCGGAAGCTGTGCGCCGCGCTGCAGCACGCTTCCGCGAGCGACCCGGGCAGCCGCCCGGTGCTGTTGCGCCGGGAGAAGGACGTGGGGCACGGTGCCCGTTCGCTCTCGCGCAGCGCCGGTCTCGTGCGCGACACCCTCGCGTTCGCGGCGCGGGCCACCGGCCTCGACCTCGGCTGACCCCCGGAACACCACGCAGGAACACCCGCCGGAACACCACGCAGAAGGAGTCGTCCCACCCCGTGCTGGACTCGATCACCCACGCCTTCACCGGCGTCACCTCGGAGGACGCCGCCGACGGCGCCCAGAGCGTCGCCACGTTCCTGCTCGACAAGCCCCTGAAGATCGTCATCGTCCTGCTGATCTGCTGGATCGCGCGGTTCCTGCTGATGCGGGTCATCGGCCGGGTCGCGACGGGGATCGCGACGGGGGCCGGGAAGCTCGGCGGCGGCGGCCGCCGCAACGGGCTGCTCGAGTCCTCGCCGTTGCTCAACGAACGTCGTCAGCAACGGGCCGAGACCCTCGCCTCGGTGCTCAAGTCGACCGTCACCTTCGTGCTGGGGATCCTGGCCGTCCTCGTGGTGCTCGACACCATCGGCATCGCCATCGCACCGTTCCTGGCCTCGGCCGGGATCGCGGGGGTCGCGCTGGGTTTCGGGGCGCAGGCGCTGGTGAAGGACTTCCTGTCGGGGGTGTTCATGCTCGCCGAGGACCAGTACGGCGTGGGTGACTCCGTCGACCTCGGGGACGCCTCGGGCACCGTGGAGGCCGTCGGCCTGCGGGTGACGCGGTTGCGCGACGTCAAGGGCACCGTCTGGTACGTCCGCAACGGCGAGATCGTGCGGGTCGGGAACCAGAGCCAGGGCTGGGCCCGGGCCGTCCTCGACGTCTCCGTCGCCTACGGGGAGAACCTCGCCCGCGTGCAGGAGGTCCTGCAGCGCATCGCGGACGACCTGGTCGCCGAGGACGACTGGCGGCCCCTGGTCATGGACGCACCCGAGGTGTGGGGGGTCGAGAAGATGACGACCGACGGGATCGTCCTGCGCCTCGTCGTGAAGACCCGTCCGATGCAGCAGTGGGCCGTCCAGCGCGAGCTGCTGCGCCGCATCAAGGCCGTCTTCGACGCCGAGGGGATCGAGTTCCCCCTGGCCCAGCGCACGGTGTTCCTGCGCCACGACGACCACGCTCCGCAGGCCCGTCGCCTGAACGACCCCGCTGCGGCCGTCACCCCGCAGCCACCCGCCCCGAGCGAGGCGGACGTCGCGGCCCAGGACGCCGCGGCCGCAGACCCGGGGTCGACCAACCGCGGTCTCTGAGGTCGCGGACCCGCCGAGTCGCGGGGGCGGTGTTCCGCTCGGACACTGGGGCCATGAGCGACATCGCAGCAGGTGAGGGCCGGCTCGCGCTGGTGACCGGGGTGACCGGGTACATCGGTGGTCGGCTGGTCCCCGAACTGCTCGAAGCCGGTTTCCGGGTGCGGGCGATGGCGCGCCGCCCCGAGGCGTTGCGGGACCGGCCCTGGATCGAGGACGTCGAGGTCGTGCAGGCCGACGCCTCCGACACCGAGCAGGTCACCGCCGCGCTGGAGGGCGTCGACGTCGCCTACTACCTCATCCACGCGATGAGCGGCGGCGGGCACTTCTCCTCCAAGGACCGCCGCACCGCCCGGACCTTCGCGCGGGCGGCGGCGGAGCAGGGGGTCTCCCGGGTCGTCTACCTCGGCGGCATGCACCCCGAGGGCGAGGAGCTCTCCACCCACCTCGAGTCGCGCCGGGAGGTGGGCGAGATCCTGCTCGACTCCCCCGTCCCGACGACGGTGCTGCAGGCGGCGGTGATCCTCGGCTCCGGCTCGGCGAGCTTCGAGATGATGCGCTACCTCACCGAGCGGCTGCCCGTCATGGTGTGCCCGCGCTGGGTGCACAACCGGATCCAGCCGATCGCGGTGCGCGACGTGCTGCGCTACCTCGTCGCCTCGGCCTCGATGCCCGCGGACGTCAACCGCACCTTCGACATCGGTGGCCCCGACGTCATGACCTACCTCGACATGATGCGCGGGTACGCGGAGGTGGCCGGCCTCCCCAAGCGCTACGTCCTCCCCGTGAAGGTGATGTCCCCCAAGCTGTCCAGCCACTGGGTCGGGACGGTGACCCCCGTCCCCAAGTCCATCGCCCGTCCGCTGGTGGAGAGCCTGGTGCACGAGGTGTTCTGCCAGGAGCACGACATCGCCGGGTACGTCCCGGACCCGGCGGAGGGCCTCATCCCCTTCAAGCGCGCGGTGGAGCTGGCCCTGCAGCGCATCCAGGACGCCAACGTCGAGACGCGGTGGAGTTCGGCGTCCGTGCCGGGCGCCCCCAGCGACCCGCTGCCCTCCGACCCGGACTGGGCCGGTGGCAGCCTCTACGTCGACGAGCGCACGACCGTCGTCGACGCCCCGCCGCACGTGCTGTGGGAGGTGCTGGAGGGGATCGGCGGTGAGCAGGGTTGGTACTCGTGGCCGATGGCGTGGGCGGTCCGCGGCGTGATGGACCGCTTCTCCGGGGGTCCGGGGCTGCGCCGAGGTCGGCGTGATCCCAAGCACCTGATGATCGGCGACGCCGTGGACTGGTGGCGCGTGGAGGACCGTCAGGCCGACCGGCTGCTGCGGCTGCGCGCCGAGATGAAGCTGCCGGGGCTGGCCTGGCTGGACCTGCGGGTCGAGACGGACGCCGTGGGGCGCACGCTCTTCCACCAGCGGGCCCTCTTCCACCCCCGCGGTCTGGCGGGCCAGGCCTACTGGGCGGCGATCAGCCCGTTCCACGGGGTCGTGTTCGGTGGCATGCAGAAGAACGTGAAGGACGCGGCCGAGGCCGCGGCCCGTCACGAGGGTCCGACGAGCCTGGCGTCCACGGGTCCCGGTGCGGTCGAGGTCCGCGAGGGCGCGACACTGGTGGGGTGAGCCCCGACCTGCCGTTCGTCCGTCCGCAGAACCTCATCGGCCGCACGCCGGCGGGGCCGGACGGTGGGACCCGCAGCTTCTACGACGAGGTCGGCGGGCACGCGACGTTCGTGACGCTCGTCGACGCCTTCTACGCGGGCGTCGCCGAGGACGAGGTGCTCCGTCCGATGTACCCGGAGGCCGACCTCGGTCCGGCCAAGGAGCGTCTGCGGATGTTCCTGGAGCAGTACTGGGGTGGCCCGGGGACGTACTCCGAGCAGCGCGGGCACCCGCGGCTGCGGATGCGGCACGCGCCGTTCAAGGTCAACCCGGACGCCCGGGACCGCTGGCTGCTGCACATGCGTGCGGCCGTCGAGTCCTTGCACCTGGTGCCCGCGCAGGAGGGCGTCCTGTGGGACTACCTGGAGCGCGCCGCGCACAGCATGCTGAACACCTTCGAGGACTAGCCGGGCGCTAGTCCCGGCCCCGGCAGCGGTCCTCGGTGAGGTTCTCGCGGGCCCACGTCGTGAGCTCCTGCAGGGCCGGGGTCAGCGCGCGCCCGGAGGCGGTCAGCTCGTAGACGACCGCGACGGGCGGCCCCTCGTGGACCGTGCGGGTGACGAGCCCGGCCTTGGCGAGCTCGCTGAGGCGGTCCGCGAGCACCGAGTCGCTGATGCCGCCCACGTTGCGGCGCAGCTCGGAGAACCCGGTGGGACCGTAGCTGAGGGTCGCGAGCAGGATCCCGTTCCAGCGCTTGCCGAGGAACCCGAACGCGCGTGCCAGGGCGCCGTCGCACGACCGCGCCGTGTGCTCGGTCTGCACGTCCTCCACCTGCTCGCTCACCCCCCGACTGTACCCGTTGACACTCCTCTCGCCAGTGCTACTCTTTTTTTCGAAGTAGCAACTGCATGCCAAGCGACTCTGAGGAGAACAGCTGTGACCACGTTGGACGAACGTCCGCTCGGGCTCCACGACTCCGCGCGCGCCGCCCTCTTCGGCGACGCCCACACCGCGAACACCTTCGCCGACACCCCCGTCACCGACGAGCAGCTGGCCCAGGTCTGGGAACTGGCCCGCTGGGCCCCCACCGGCGCGAACCTGCAGCCGATGCGCGTCCTCTTCGTCCGGACCCCGGAGGCGAAGGCCCGCCTGGTGCCACTGCTCAACGACACCAACCGCGACCGCGCCGCGAGCGCCCCCGTGACCGCCGTCCTGGCCGTCGACGACCGCTTCCACGACGCCATCCCGACCGTCGCCCCGTTCATGGCGGGCATGCAGCCGGTGCTGGAGGAGAACGCCGCGATGCGCGAGAGCATGGGCTCCTACAGCGCGGCGATGCAGGCCGGCTACTTCATCCTCGCCGTGCGCGCGCTCGGCCTGGCCGCCGGCCCGATGGGTGGGTTCGACAAGGCCGCCGTCGACGCGGAGTTCTTCGCCGGCACCGACTGGCGCTCGCACCTCGTCGTGAACATCGGCTACCCGGGCCCGGACGCGTTCCGCCCCCGGCTGCCGCGCCTCGACGTCGAGGACGTCGTCCGCTTCGTCTGACCTCAGCCGACGACCCGCGGGGCGGCGAGGCTGAGGGCCACGTCCCCCGCGGGATCGGTCCACCAGCGGACGAGGTCGAGACCGGCGGCGGCGAGTTCGCTCACCACCGATTCCCGGCGGAACTTCGAGGACACCTCGGTCCGCACCTCCTCCCCCGCGTCGAAGCGCACCGCGAGGTCGAGGCCGGGCAGCCGCACCTCGTGGGCGTGGCGGGCCCGCAGCCGCATCTCGACGCGTTCGAGCCCGGCGTCCCAGACGGCGACGTGGTCGAAGGCGTCGAGGTCGAAGTCGGCACCGAGTTCCCGGTTGAGCACCGAGAGGACGTTCTTGTCGAAGGCCGCCGTCACCCCCGCGCTGTCGTCGTAGGCGGCGAGGAGCCGGCCGGTGTCCTTCACCAGGTCCGTCCCGAGCAGCAGGTGGTCCCCGGGTACCATCCCGGAGGCCAGCTCGCGCAGGAACCGCGACCGCGGGGCGGGTTCCAGGTTCCCGATGGTCGAGCCCAGGAACGCCACCAGGCGTCGGCCCTCCCGCGGGAGTTCCCCGAGGTGGCGTTCGAAGTCCCCGACGACGGCCTGCACGTCGAGCCCGGGGAACTCCGCCAGGATCTCCGTCCCGGCCTGCGCGAGGACGGTCTCGTCGACGTCGAAGGGCACGAAGCGCCGCAGCGTCCCCGCGTCGCGCAGGGCGTGCAGCAGCACCCGCGTCTTCTCGCTCGTGCCGCTGCCGAGTTCGACGAGGACGTCGGCCGCCGTGATCTGCGCGACCTCACCGGCCACCAGCTCCAGCAGCGAACGTTCCGCCCGGGTCGGGTAGTACTCGGGCAACCGGGTGATCTCGTCGAACAACCGACTGCCGTGCTCGTCGTAGAAGTACTTGGGCGGCAACGTCTTCGCGTCCGCCGTCAGGCCCGCCCGGACGTCGGCGCGCAGCGTCAGGGACAGGTCGCCGGGGGTGAGGTGGCGTTCCAGGGACAGGCGGGGCGGGGTCACACGGTCTCCAGAGGGGTTTCGGTGACGACGACGCGTCCGCCGTGCAGGCGCGCCTCGACGAGGGTGCGGTCGGGGACGTCGCGCCAGCGGGGGTCGTCGTCGTGCGGTTCGCTGGCCAGGACGACCCCGTCGGGGGTCTCCAGGACGCTGAGGGTGTCGCCCCAGGCGGTGGCGAGCAGCCGCTCCCCGTCGCCGAGCAGGACGTTGAGCCGGGCGGCGGGGTCGTCGGCACCGACGACGGCGATCCGCTTGCCGAGTTCCTCGGGTGCGGCGAGCAGGTACGACGCGAGGACCGCGGAGTCGCACACCGACTCCGCCCGCGGCCAGGCGTCCGCGGGCAGCACCGACCGATCGACGACGCCGTTGTGCGACAACGACCACCCGTGGCGGACGAAGGGGGCGCAGGCGCTCTCGTCGGTGGGCATCCCGACCGTCGCGTCCCGCACCGCCGCCACCACGCACCCGGCCGCGACGTGAGCGGCGACGGAGGCCAGCGACGCGTCGGACCACATCGGCCCGGAACTGCGCCAGCGCGCCGGCCCCGGGGCGGAGGAGGCCTCGGGCGGGCTCCACCAGCTGACGCCCCACCCGTCGGCGTTGACCGTGCCGTGCCGTTGCCGGCGCGGCGCCCAGCTCTGCTGCAGCAACCCGTGCGGTCGTTCCAGCAGGAACTCCGACAGGTTCCGGGGCCGGCCCAGCCAGGCCGTGTGGCGGCACACTCAGGCGCTCCAGGCGAGTCGGAGACCGGTGAAGATCTGCCGCCGGACGGGGAAGTCCCAGTTCCGGAAGGAGGGGCGCACCGACACCGGGTCGCTGGCCCAGGAGCCGCCGCGCAGCACGCGGTAGGTGCCGTCGAAGTACGGCGCGGAGTAGGTGTCGTAGAGCATCGGCGAGAACCCCGGCCACGGCGCGAACGCCGAGGACGTCCACTCCCACACGTCACCCATCGTCTGCTCGACGCCGTAGGCGCTGGCCCCGTCCGGGTAGGCGCCGACCTGCGCGGGCCCCAGGGCACCGCCGCCGAGGTTGGCCCGCTCCGGCGTCGCCGGACCGTCACCCCACGGCCAGCGCCGCCGGCGCCCGAGGGCGGGGTCCCAGGCGCAGGCCTTCTCCCACTCGACCTCGGTGGGCAGCCGCGCCCCCGCCCAGCGGGCGTAGGCGGAGGCCTCGTGGAAGTCGACGTGCTGCACCGGTCGCGCGGGGTCGAGCGCCTGCTCGGTCGCGAACCGGCGCTGGGTCCAGCCGCCGGCACCGTCGGCGGCCCAGCCCATCGGGGCCGAGACGCCGTCGGCCTGCCGGTGGGCCCAGCCCACCGACGTCCACAGCCGGGGGTCGTCGTAGCCGCCGGCCTCGACGAACTGCGCCCACTCGCCGTTGGTCACGGGCACCCGCCCGATCCGGAAGGCGGGCACGTGCACGCGGTGCTGGGGGGACTCGTTGTCCAGGGCCCAGGGTTCCTGCGCCGGGTCCACACCGAGCAGGAACTCCCCCGCCGGCACGAGCACCGCGTCGGCGGGGACGAGACGCCCCGGCGGGGTGGGGGCGGCGGTGAGGAGGGGGTCGCCGGAGCGCAGGTTGTGCGTGGCGAACATCGTCTCGTCGTGCTGGTGCTCGTGCTGGGCGACCATCCCGGCCGCGAACGCGGACTCCTCCGGTCCCAGCCGGGCGAGGGAGTCGAGCACCCGGTGGCGGACGTCGGCGATGGCCCGCCGGGACTGCGCCGGGTCGAGCAGCGGGAGCCGGGTCCGGGTGGCCCGCGGGTGTTCGGCGGCGTCGTAGAGGCAGGCGATCGTGGGGTGGAACACCGGGGTGCGGTCGGGACTGTCGTGCTGGAGCAGCCAGAGCTCCTCCTGCTGGCCGATGTGGGCGAGGTCCCAGACCAGGGGGCTCATGAGGGTCGAGTGCTGGACGGTGAGTTCAGCGTCGGCGGCGTCGGTGAGCTTCGTCGTGGTGGCGCGGGCGCGGTCGAGGGCGTCGACGGCGAGGTCGGCGGTCAGGGTCGTGTCGGTCCGGGTGGTGTGAGTCATCGCAGTTCCTCCGCGGTCAGGCAGGCGGTCGGTCCGGAGCGTTCGAAGCGGTCGAGGACGAGGTCGGCCGGGCCGCGACCGCGGTCGAGGGCCTCCAGCCAACGCTCGACGTCGGCGGCCAGTCCGTCCGGGACACGGGCGGCGGCGGCCTCGAGCACCCCGAGCGCGGCGGTCCGGATCCGCGGGTCGGTGAGTCCGTCGCGGGCGGCTTCGAGGTGGGCGTGCGCGACGGGGTGCGCGGCCTCGGCGGCGCGGTCGGCCGCGGTCGGGTCGTCCACGACGGTCGCGACGACGGCGGCCAGCCCCGGCCACCACGCGCGGGGGACGGCGTCGAGCACGCGCAGTTCGAGGAACCCGCGCAGCCGCACCGGGGGCCAGAGCGTCGTGAGGTGCGCGTCGACGTCGGCGGCCGTGGGTGACCGGTCGCCGAGCCGCACCGAGCCGTCGGCCCAGGCCGCGAACGACACGGTCCCCTCGACGGGGGTGAACTGCCCGTCCCCGCCGCGGAGGAACATCACCGGCGCGGCGAGGGCGAACTCCGTCCAGGCTGCGACCGGGTCCGAGGTGGCGGTCCCGGCGCGGCTCCGGCCGGGTTCCAGGTCCTGCCAGATCCGTTGCCGCGCACAGGCCCACCCGGTCCGGGTGCCGCCCTGGACGGGCGAGCTCGCGGCGAGCGCGACGAACACCGGCAGCAGCCGGTGGACGTGCGCGAGGCGGTCGGCCCAGCCGTGCGCCGGGCCCGCGTCGAGGTTCACCTGCAGCGACGCCGTCGAACTCATCATGGCCGGACCGGCGGTGTCCCCGATGGAGGCGAAGTGCCGTTCCATCGAGACGTAGCGCGACGCCGGGTTCACCCGCTGCGGTGCGCGCAGCGGGTCCGTCCCCGTCGACTGCAGGACCAGCCGCTCCCCCGCCAACCGCGCGTCGAGGACGTCCGCGTCCACGCGCAGCGCCTCGACCGCGGCCACCACCCCGTCACCGGGCAGCGTCGAGAGTTCGACCTGCCCGCCCGGCTCGAGCGTGACCTTCGACCCCCGCGGCGTCGCGAACCCCTCCAGCAGCGCGGTCAGCCGGTCCCAGCCGACCCGGCTCCCCGGATCGTGCAGGTCCACGACGTGGCGTTCCAGTTCGAGCCCCACCGACCCGACCTCGGAGGGCCGCAGCGCCGCGGCCGCCACCCGCTCCCGCACCGCCTCGACGTCCAACGGTGAGGAGTCCACCTCGGGTGCTGCGCCAGTCAGTGTCGTCATGTCGTACAGGCCCCTTCCAGGTCCGGACCGGCTCGATGGACCTGAGCCGCGGGTCGGCGTGGGGCCACTCCCGTGGCCTCACCGACACCCTGACACGCCCCTCCGACACCAGCCCCCCGAGCCCCCCGAACCTCCCAACCCTCGCGGTCAGGTGCCCGGGGGCCCCGGCCCCCAAGACCCCCACCGGCCACGTCCCACCCGGCACGGTGAGGCCGCCACGGGAAACGCCGAAGGGCGGTGCGGTGGTGGGGTCGGCGGATGTCCGGAGTGAGCGCTGGTGAACGAACCTGACGTCACCCGCGGACCAGCGCGAACGGAGTATCCGCCGGCCCCACCGCCGCACCGCCCGGAACGAGACCCGACAAGACCTCACCCCGCCGCAGGGGGCGCGTGCGAGGCGAGGAACGAATACACCTCGCGGTCGTCCACTCCGGGGAAACGTCCCGACGGCAGCGGGGCCAGGGTCTGGGCGTGCAGGCGCGCCGAGGGCCACGCCGCGTCGGCCCAGCGTTCGACGAGGTCGTGGGGTGGGCGGCGGCAGCAGTCCCCGTCGGGGCAGGTGCTCCGGGTCCGCACCCGGGTGTCGCGCCCGCGGAACCACTTGGCGTGGGCGTAGGGCACGCCGACGGTGATCGAGAACCCTCCGTCCCCGCTGCTCCCGGTCTGGCTGGAGCACCAGAACGTCCCGGCGGGGGTGTCGGTGTACTGGTAGTTCTCGGTGGTGCGGTTGCGGACGTCGAACACCGTCCGTGCGGTCCAGCGGCGGCAGACCGGCTGTCCTTCGATGCTGCCGGAGGCGTCCTGGGGGAAGGGCACGCCGTCGTTCTCGTACCCGCGGTACAGGGCCCCGTCCTCGCCGACGCGCAGGAAGTGCAGGGGGATCCCGAGGTGGGAGGTCAGCAGGTTCGTGAGCCGGTGCGCGGCGGCCTCGTGGGTGACGCCGAAGGCGTCGCGGAAGTCCTCGACGGCGAGGTCCTTGTCGGCTTTGGCGGCCGACAGGAACTGCACGGCGGCGGCGCGCGGGAGGAGGCAGGACGCCGCGAAGTAGTTGATCTCGAGCCGTTGCCGCAGGAACTGGGTGTAGCTGGCGGGGCGTTCGTGCCCGAGCACGCGGTGTCCGATGGCCTGCAGCGCGAGGGATCGCAGCCCGTGGCCGCCGGGGATGGAGGCCGGGGGGAGGTAGATCCGGCCGTGGGCGAGGTCGGTGACGGTGCGGGTGGAGTGGGGCAGGTCCTCGACGTGGATGATGCTGAACCCGAGGTCGGAGGCCATCCGCGCGACCTGGCGGTGGGTGAGCGCGCCGACGGTGTACCCGGCGCTGCGGACGAGGTCCTCGGCGAGCTCCTCGATCTCGGGGAGGTGGTTGTCGCTGCGCCGCATGAGCAGTCGGATCTCGGTGTTGGCGCGTCGGGCCTCCTCCGGGGTCGCGTGGGACGCGTCGTGGCGCCGGGCCAGTTCGCGGTGGAGCCGGACGAGGGACTCCAGGGCGTCGGTGGGAAGCTTCCGGCCGGCGCTGACCTCGGGGAGGCCGAGCGTGCGGGCCAGCGGTGAGCGTTGCGCGTGGTCGAGCTCGATCTCCAGCGCGGCGCGTCGCGTCGGCGGGGGCGAGGGGTCGAGCAGTTCGGCGGGGGTGACCTCGAGGGCGCGGGCGAGCGCCGTGATGAGCGAGAGCCGGGGTTCGCGCTTGCCGTTCTCCACCTGCGAGAGCTGGCTCTGCGCGGTGCCGACGGCTTCGCCGAGCTGGGCGAGCGTCCAGCCCTTGACCCCGCGGTGGTGCCGGATCCGGCGGCCCACGGTGAGGGCGTCGAGCCCGGTCTCGGGTTCCGTCGGGGCGAGCGCCGGGTCGGTCAGCGGTTCGAGGGCGGCGACGCGCAATCGAGGCATGCGTTTCACCGTACGTGAAGAATCGTCGTTCTTCACGGGCCCGGACCGTTGTTCGACCGTGCGGTTGCCGCCAGAGTCGAAACACGGACCAGCACCCATCTCGAGGAGGCACGCCGACGTGACGACCGAAGTGACGCGTGAGAACAGCAGCGGGACGACCCCGGGGAGCGTGGGTCTCTCGGGGACCCCCACCACGAACGAGGCCGTGCTCGGCTGGGTGCGGGCCACCGCCCGGCTCACCCAGCCCGACGAGGTCGTCTGGTGCGACGGGTCGCAGGCCGAGTTCGACCGCCTCACCGCGCAGATGGTCACCGCCGGCACCCTGGTCCCGCTGAACCCGGACCTGCGTCCGGGCAGCTTCCTGGCCCGCTCCGCCCCCTCGGACGTCGCCCGGGTCGAGAGCCGCACGTTCATCGCCTCGCACCGTCGCGAGGACGCGGGGCCGACGAACAACTGGCGCGAGCCGGAGGCGCTGCGCGAGGAACTCGCCGGGGTGTTCAGCGGGTCGATGCGCGGCCGCACGATGTACGTCGTCCCGTTCTCGATGGGCCCCGTCGGTGGCCCGATCTCGCAGCTCGGGATCCAGGTGACGGACTCCCCCTACGTCGTCGTCAGCATGCGCACCATGACGCGGATGGGGTCGCCCGCCCTGGCCGCCATCACCCCGGGAACCCCGTTCGTCCCCGCGGTCCACAGCGTCGGGATGCCGTTGGTCGACGCCGCCGGCCGGCACCGCGACGACGTCGCCTGGCCGTGCAACGACCTCAAGTACGTCGCGCACTTCCCCGAGACCCGGGAGATCTTCTCCTTCGGTTCCGGCTACGGCGGCAACGCCCTGCTGGGGAAGAAGTGCTTCGCGTTGCGGATCGCCTCGGTGATGGCCCGCGACGAGGGCTGGCTCGCCGAGCACATGCTCGTCCTCAAGGTGACCTCGCCGCAGCAGCGGGTGTTCCACCTCGCGGCGGCGTTCCCCTCGGCCTGCGGCAAGACGAACCTCGCGATGCTGCGCCCGACGATCCCCGGCTGGCGGGTCGAGACCATCGGCGACGACATCGCCTGGATGCGTCCCGGTCCGGACGGTGAACTGCGCGCGATCAACCCCGAGGCGGGGTTCTTCGGGGTCGCACCGGGCACGGGCTGGTCGAGCAACCCGACGGCGATGGAGATGCTGCGCGAGAACGTCATCTTCACCAACGTCGCCCTCACCGACGACGGCGACGTCTGGTGGGAGGGGATGACGGAGGAGGCCCCGGACCACCTGACCGACTGGCGGGGCCGGTCCTGGACCCCGGGGTCGGGGACCCCCGCGGCGCACCCGAACGCGCGGTTCACGGTGTCCGCGGCGCAGTGCCCCTCGATCGCCGAGGAGTTCGACGCGCCCGAGGGCGTCGCGATCGACGCGATCCTCTTCGGTGGCCGCCGCCGCTCGAACGTCCCGCTGGTCGCCCAGGCCGGCGACTGGAGCCAGGGCGTGTTCATGGGAGCCACGATCTCGAGCGAGCGGACCGCAGCCGCGGAGGGAACCGTGGGTGAGCTGCGGCACGACCCGTTCGCGATGCTGCCCTTCGCGGGCTACAACATGGCCGACTACTTCGCGCACTGGCTCTCGATGCGGGACCGGCTCACGCGGTTGCCCGAGGTGTTCTCCGTCAACTGGTTCCGCCGCGGTGACGACGGCCGGTTCCTCTGGCCCGGGTTCGGCGAGAACTCCCGCGTGGTGGAGTGGATCTGCCGACGGCTGGAGGGCAGTGCGGACGCCCGGCACACCCCCGTGGGTCTGGTACCGACCCCGTCGGGTGTGAACGTGGCCGGACTCGATGTCCCGGCGGCCGACCTCGCGGAACTCCTCGCCGTCGACCCGACCGCGTGGCTGGACGAGGTCGGCCGGCTCGAGCGCTGGTTCGCGCAGTTCGGCCACCGCTTCCCCGCCGAGCTGCGGGGCCACCTGGACCTGCTGCGCTACCGCCTCGACCCGCCCACCGGGGGCGACCTGGCGGCCTGACGCCGAGCCGCGCCGTCCGGCAGGATGGGACGGGTGAGCGAACCGAGCAGCACCCCGTGGTGGCGTGACGCCGTCATCTACCAGGTCTACCCGCGCAGCTTCGCCGACGGCGACGGTGACGGCATGGGCGACCTGCCCGGCATCACCGCGCGCCTGCCGCACCTGGCCGACCTCGGCGTCGACGCCGTCTGGCTCTCCCCCGTCTACCCCTCCCCGCAGAAGGACGCGGGGTACGACGTCGCCGACTACCGCGGCATCGAGGCGATGTTCGGGACCCTCGACGACTTCGGGCGGCTGTCGGAGCGCGCCCACGAACTCGGCCTGCGCGTGGTGATGGACCTCGTCCCGAACCACACCTCCGCCGACCACGTCTGGTTCCGGGCTGCCCTGGCCGCCGGGCCGGGCTCGCCCGAGCGGGCCCGCTACCTGTTCCGCGAGGGGGACGGTGACGCCCCGCCGAACTCGTGGCGTTCGGTGTTCGGGGGTCCGGCCTGGACGCGCGTCGAGGACGGTTCCTGGTACCTGCACCTCTTCGACTCCAGCCAGCCCGACCTGGACTGGACCAACCCCGAGGTCGTCGCCGAGTTCGAGGACGTCCTGCGGTTCTGGCTGGACCGCGGGGTCGACGGGTTCCGCATCGACGTCGCCCACGGGCTGGTCAAGGCCGACGGCCTGCCCGAGTGGGACCACGACCAGGCCCTGCTGGACGGCTCCGCCGCCACCGGCGAGCGTCCCCCGATGTGGGACCAGGAGGGCGTGCACGAGATCTACCGCGGCTGGCGTCGTGTCCTGGACGCCTACCCGGGTGATCGGATGCTCGTCGCGGAGGCGTGGGTCACCCCGCCGGAGCGTCTCGCGCGCTACCTGCGCGGCGACGAGATGCACCAGGCCTTCAACTTCGACTACCTGCGGGCCCCGTGGCGCGCGGCGGAACTCCGTGCCGTCATCACCTCGACGCTGGCCGCCCACGAGACCGTCGGCGCCCCGGCGACCTGGGTCCTGTCCAACCACGACGTCGTCCGGCACGCCAGCCGCCTCGGCTACCCCGCCGGGCAGGAACCCACCAGCGGTGTCGGTCCCGACGACCCGCAACCGGACGCCGAGCTCGGTCTGCGCCGGGCCCGCGCGGCGACGACGTTCATGCTCGCCCTGCCGGGCGGCGCCTACGTCTACCAGGGGGAGGAACTCGGTCTGCCGGAGGTGACGACGTTGCCGGCGGGGGTCCGTCAGGACCCCTCGTTCGCCCGGACGAACGGCGAGGACACCGGCCGCGACGGGTGCCGGGTCCCGATCCCCTGGGAGGGCGGGGAACCGTCCTACGGTTTCGGGCCGGGCCCGGCCGGCTGGTTGCCGCAGCCGGAGCTCTGGGGCCGGTTGTCCGTCGCGGCCCAGACGGGTGTCGCCGGGTCGACGCTGGAGCTCTACCGCACGCTGATCGCCCGGCGCCGGGAACTCCGCCTCGGGCGCGGCACCCTGCGGTGGCACGAGATCGACGGCGGCGACGTGCTCGCCTTCACCAGCGCCGACGTCCTCGTCGTCGCGAACCTCGGCCCGGACCCCGTCGCCGTGCCCGCCGGGGCCACCCTGCTGGTGGCCAGCGGCGACCTCGACGCCGGCCGCGTCCCCACCGACACCGCCGCCTGGTTCCGTCTCCCCTGACGCCCCCCGGCGCTGGTCAGGGGCGGATCAGGACCTTCCCCACGGCCTCGCCGGAGTCCAGGCGCGCGAACGCGTCCCGGGCGTCGGCGAGGGTGTGGACGGAGTCGATCTCGGGTTCCAGACCGGCGGTGACGCAGAACTGCAGCAGGCGCTCGAACTCGTCGCGGGTGCCCATCGTGGAACCCAGGACCCGCAGCTGCTTGAAGAACACGTTCTCCAGCATGGCCGGGGCGTCGCCGCCGGTGGTGGCGCCGGACACGACGATGCAGCCGCCGGGCTTCAGCGCCTGGACGGAGTGCTTCCAGGTCGCCTTGCCGACCGTCTCGAACACCGCGTCGACCCGGCCGGGCAACCGCTCCCCGCTCGCGAACGTCGCCGCCGCACCCCAGGAACGGGCCTTCTCGAGCCGTTGCGGGGTGCGCCCGGTCACCCAGACCCGCAGCCCGGCAGCGGATCCCAGGGTGATGAGCGCGTTGGAGACCCCGCCGGCGGCCCCCTGGACCAGCACCGTCTGGCCGGGGACGGCCCGCGCCTGGGTGAACAGCATCCGGTAGGCCGTGAGCCACGCCACCCCCAGCGACGCGGCCCGTTCGACGCTCCACCCGGCGGGTTGCGGCAGCACGTTGCGGCGCGGGACCCAGACGTGCTCGGCGAGGGTGCCGGGGTGGAGTTCGGAGAGCAGCGTCCGCCGCGGGTCGAGGGTCTCGTCACCCCTGTACGTCGCGTGGTCCTCGTCGGAGACGACCGCGTGCACGATGACCTCGGAACCGTCGTCGAGCGTCCCTGCGGCGTCGCAGCCCAGGACCATCGGCAGCCGCTCGGGCGGCAACCCGACCCCGCGCAGGCTCCACAGGTCGTGCCGGTTCAGGGCGGCCGCCGCCACGGTGACGCGGACCCAACCCGGTGGGGCCTCGGCGGCGGGGGCGTCGGCCACCTCCAGCGCGGACAACGGGTCGTCTGACCCCGGTTCGAGGGCGCGGACGGCGCGGGCGGCGAGCACGCGCCGACGCTACCCCCGCTCCCGGTAGCGTGCGCGGGTGACCACCAGTCCCCTGCTGCCCGTGCTCGACGTCCAGCCGGCCGACGACGCACTGGACGTGTTCACCGGCCCGAACCTCCCGCACTGGCGCGCCCGGTTGTTCGGCGGGCAGGTGCTGGGGCAGGTGGCCGTCGCGGCCGGCCGTACCGTCGGCGCGGATCGGCGGCTGCACTCGCTGCACGCCTACTTCCTGCGTCCCGGCGCCCCGGACGTCGCGGTCGCGTTCGCGGTGGAGCGCCTGCGCGACGGGCGGTCCTTCTCCGCCCGCCGGGTCCAGGCCACCCAGAACGGGGTGCCGATCCTCTCCGGGATCACCTCCTTCCAGACCGCCTCGGAGGGGCTGGAGCACTTCGAACCCGCGCCCGACGTCCCCGAACCCGAGGACCTGCGCAGCGACTACGAGATCCTGGACGCGGTCGACGACCCGCGCGCCCGCCAGATCGGCCGCGGCCGCCACGTCGAGATCCGGCACGTCGAACCGGCGCTGTACGGGAGCGCCGACCCACAGCGCCGGGCGCACCAGTCGGTGTGGTTCCGCCTCGACGCGCCCCTGCCGGGCGACGACCTGCTGCACCGGGGCGCGCTGGCCTACGCCAGCGACCTCAGCGTGCTGGAACCGGTGCTGCGCCGCCACGGGCTGGCCTGGTCGAGCCCGGGGACGAGCGTGGCGAGCCTCGACCACGCCATGTGGTGGCACCGCCCCGCCCGCGCCGACGAGTGGCTGCTGTACGTGGTCGAGAGCCCGAACGCCTCCGGCGCGCGGGGTCTCTCGACGGGTCGGATGTACGACCGCGAGCGCCGGCTGGTCGCGACGGTCGCCCAGGAGGGCATGGTGCGGGTCCCGTCCGCGGGCTGACGTCGGGCGCTCGGACCGGGCTCGGTGACGGTGTGGCACCGTGGCGCCGTGCTGAGCGAGGAGACCTTCGAGGACCTGCTGACCCGCGTCCGCACCGGGGCGGCCCAGCGCGAACGTGACCGCGAGCTGCCCCGCGAACTCGTCCGCGAGCTCGCGGCGGCGGGGTTCCCGAACGCGCACGTCCCCGCGTCGGTCGGCGGCGAGGGGGCCTCGCTGGAGGTCCTCTTCGAGCGGTTGATCCGGTTGGCCCGGGCCGACTGCAACGTCGCCCACGTCTTCCGCGGCCACCTAGCGTTCGTCGAGAAGCAGTACTTCGAGGCCGACCCGGGGGCGCGCGAGGGCTGGTGGAAGCGGGTGCTGGACGGTGACCTCGTCGGCAACGCCGTCTCGGAGGCCTCGACGACCTCGGACCTGTCCACCGTCCTGGAACGCACCCCGGAGGGTCTGCGGCTGCGGGGCCGGAAGTTCTACACGACGGGGTCGATCTACGCGGACTGGATCGACACCTCCGCCGCCTTCGAGGGCGACAGCGTCCAGGTCTTCGTCCCGACCGGTGCGAGCGGCGTCGAGGTCGTCGACGACTGGAAGGGTTTCGGGCAGCGCCTCACCGGCAGCGGCACGACGACGTTCACCGACGTCGCGACCGACCCCGGGCACGTGCGGCGGATCGACCCCGACGACGACGCGCAGACGTACGTGCTCGGGTTCTTCCAGCTGGTGCTGCTGGCGGTCGTCGCGGGGATCGGCTTCGCCGCCCTGGACGACACCGTCGACTACGTCCGGGGCCGTCGGCGGATCTTCGGCTACGCCGGGGAAGCCCTGCCCCGTGAGCACCACCTGGTGCAGGCCGAGGTCGGCGGGCTCTCCAGCGCGGCGTCGGCGGCCCGGGCGATCGTCCTCGGCGCGGCCCGCACCCTGGACACCGCGTTGAGCAGGCACCTCGCCGACGGGGACCACGACGTCCTGCTGCAGGCCCAGCTGGAGGTCTACCGCGCCCAGCAGGTCGTCCTGCCGCTGGTCGTCGACGCGACGGCGAACCTGTTCGAGGTGGGTGGGGCCTCCGCCGTCGACGTGGACCTCGGGCTGGACCGGCACTGGCGCAACGCCCGCACGATCGCGACCCACAACCCCGCGATCCACCGCCGCCGCGCCATCGGCGACCACGACCTCAACGGGACGGCGACGCGGCGGTACCTGCCGGCGGGCTGACGCGGCGAGGGGGGTGCGGCGACCGCGTCACGGTCGCCGCACCCCCCTCACCGGTGGAGGTCCCCGTCAGTCGCGGGTGAGCTTGCGGTACGTCACGCGGTGCGGGCGCGCGGCGTCCGGCCCGAGGCGGGAGACCTTGTTCTCCTCGTAGCCGGCGAAGTTCCCCTCGAACCAGTACCAGTTCCCCGGGTTCTCCTCCGTGCCCTCGTAGGCCAGGATGTGGGTCGTCACCCGGTCGAGGAACCAGCGGTCGTGGCTCACGACGACGGCGCACCCGGGGAACTCCAGCAGGGCGTTCTCGAGCGACCCCAGGGTCTCGACGTCGAGGTCGTTGGTGGGTTCGTCGAGGAGCAGGACGTTGCCGCCCTCCTTGAGCGTCAGCGCCAGGTTGAGGCGGTTGCGCTCCCCGCCGGAGAGGACGCCGGCCGGCTTCTGCTGGTCCGGGCCCTTGAAGCCGAACGCCGAGACGTAGGCCCGCGAGGGCATCTCCTGGTTGCCGACCTGGATGTAGTCCAGGCCGTCGGAGACCGTCTCCCACAGCGACTTCGACGCGTCCAGGCCACCGCGGGACTGGTCGACGTAGGACAGCTTGACCGTCTCGCCGATCTTGAGGTCGCCGGAGTCGAGGTCCTCGAGGCCGACGATGGTCTTGAACAGCGTCGTCTTCCCGACGCCGTTGGGCCCGATGACGCCGACGATGCCGTTGCGCGGCAACGAGAAGGACAGACCCTCGATGAGGGTGCGGTCACCGAAGGACTTCTTGAGGTCCTTCGCCTCGATGACGACCTGACCCAGCCGGGGACCGGCCGGGATCTGGATCTCCTCGAAGTCGAGCTTGCGCGTGCGCTCGGCCTCGGCGGCCATCTCCTCGTAGCGGTTCAGGCGCGCCTTGGACTTGGTCTGGCGGCCCTTGGCGTTGGAGCGGACCCACTCGAGCTCGTCCTTGAGGCGCTTGGCCAGCTTGAGGTCCTTCTTGCCCTGGACCTCCATGCGGGACTGCTTCTTCTCCAGGTAGGTGGAGTAGTTGCCCTCGTAGGGGTAGGCGCGACCGCGGTCGAGCTCGAGGATCCACTGCGCGACGTTGTCGAGGAAGTAGCGGTCGTGGGTCACGGCCAGCACGGCACCGGGGTACTTCGCGAGGTGCTGCTCCAGCCACGTCACCGACTCGGCGTCGAGGTGGTTGGTGGGTTCGTCGAGCAGCAGCAGGTCGGGCTGCTCGAGCAGCAGCTTGCACAGGGCGACGCGACGCTTCTCCCCCCCGGAGAGGACCGAGACGTCGGAGTCGCCGGGCGGGCAGCGCAGCGCGTCCATGGCCTGCTCGAGCTGGGAGTCCATGTCCCACGCGTTGGCGTGGTCGAGCTCCTCCTGCAGCTGGCCCATCTCCGACATGAGGGCGTCGAAGTCGGCGTCGGGGTCCTCGAAGAGACCGGTGATCTCGTTGTAGCGGTCCATCTTGACCTTGAGCTCGCCGAGACCGTCCTGGACGTTCTGCAGCACCGTCTTGGTCTCGTCGAGGGCCGGCTCCTGCATGAGGATGCCGACGCTGTAGCCCGGCGAGAGGCGGGCCTCGCCGTTGGAGGGCTGGTCGAGCCCCGCCATGATCTTCAGCACGCTCGACTTGCCCGCACCGTTGGGGCCGACGACCCCGATCTTCGCGCCGGGGAAGAACGACATCGAGACGTCGTCGAGGATGACCTTGTCCCCGTGCGCCTTGCGAGCCTTGGACATCACGTAGATGAATTCCGCCACGGGCCCCAGGCTAGTCGCTCACCGCGTCCCCGCCGCCACCCACGGCCCGGATCGTCCAGCCCGCCGTGGTCGAGGCCCCCGGGGCCAGGCCGATGAGGTCACGACCGGAACGGAACGCGTCCGGCGGGCAGGTCAGGGGTTCGACGGCGAGCGCGGCGCGGTGGGCTGCTCCCGTGGAGAGGTCGGCGGAGTAGACGTGGACCCACGGGCAGCGGCGGTCGAGGACGAGCTCGGCTCCCCGGCCCCCGGCGTCGGTGACCCGGACCCGCACGAAGCCGTCGGGCCCCGCCCGCAGCCCCGTGAAGGACCGGTCCAGGACGACGTCACCCACGGGCCGCCGCGCCCGGAAGTCGAGCGCACCGGCGACGGCGACCTCCCCCACCGGCAGCCGGCGCTCGTCGGTCGTGAGCACACGCTCGGCGGGGACCTCGAGGAACCAGGCGTCCACCGCCCGCTCCCCCGGCGGCCCCGCCAGCAGGTACGGGTGTCCGCCCACCCCGAAGGGCGCGGGCGAGCCGCTGCGGTTGACGGCCGTGACCTCCTGGCGCAGCCCGGACTCCCCGAGGGTGAGGTCGACCGACAGGTCGACGCACCAGGGGTAGCCCGGCCGGGGCTCGATCGTCGTGGTGAGCCGCACGTGGTCCGGTCGGTCCTGATGGCCGTCGAAGTCCGACCACGCGACCAGGCCGTGCGAGGCGTTCCGCAGGTCGACCTCGTTCACCTCGAGCTGGTGCGTCGCACCCCCGAAGACGTAGCGACCGTCGCCGACCCGGTTGGGCCAGGGCGCCAGCAGCGTGCCCGACATCGCCGGCCGCACCTGGGCCGCCTCGAAGGGCAGGACGAGGTCGCGACCCCGGGACGTCAGCCGGCGCAGCGTCGCCCCGACGCTCATCACGTGGGCCTCGTACCCGGCGGCCACCAGGTGGAACGCCCGTCCCGGGACGCTCACCACCCGTCCCCGTCCTCCCGCGCGAAGAGCAGGAGGTCCGGGAGGCTGGTGGCGAAGTAGTCGGTGGCGCCGTCGGCGCCCACGGCCGCCCGGGCCGGGTGGAGGGGGCGGGCCTCGCCGAGCGAGGTCGGGGGGTCCCCGGGGTCCACGCCGAGTGCGGCGGCGGTCGCGTCCCAGGCGGCGACGACCCGGCCCTCGCCGCCCTCCCAGGGGTGGAACGGCCGGGTCGAGAGGATCTCGCGGGCCCGCGCCGCGAACCCCTGGTCGAGCAGCAGCGCGACGTAGTCCACCGTCAGGTCGTCGCGGGTCAGGACGAGGTCCTCGACCGGTCGCAGGCGCGCGAAGCGCTGCGCGGGGTCGTGGCCGAGCCGGACGGCCAGCTGGTCCTGCTCGTAGCGCAGCCGCGCGTCCGCACCGGAGACCTCGACCGCCGCTGCGTAGCGCGCCCAGGCGCGTTCGTCGTCGTGGGAGACGTTGTGGGCGGCGAGGCCCGCGTTGCGCAGCAGGACGGGGTGGCGCATCCCCCGGGCGACGCACGCCTCCCAGAGTTCGCTCGCCTCGACCCGACGGCCGTGGGCGTAGAGCAGGTTCCCCAGCAGGAACCCCGCGGTGGTGTCCGCGGGATCGGCGTCGAGGGCGGCGAGCAGGACGTCGTGCGCGTCGAGGCCGGACGGGAAGGCCAGGGTCGGGTCGCTGCGCCGGGCCCGGTCGCGGGCCGCCGCCGCCTCCGCCGGGGAGCCGAGTTCCTCGTGCACGACCGCGGCCGTGTACTCCGCGACGGGCCGGAAGTTCCCGGCGGCACCGGCGGGGACCGCGGCGACGCGCTCGAGCAACCGCAGGGCCTGCCCGTGCTCCCCGGCCGCGCGCAGGTCGAGCGCGACGTCCAGCAGCAGACCCGCGTCGTCGACGAGCTCGCGCTGGTCCAGGAAGCGCAGCGTCGCGTCGAGAGGGTCCACCGCGAGCGCGGCCCGCAGCACCTCGCCCGCACCCCGGTGGTTCCCGCTCCGACGCCAGAGCAGCACCCGCACCGCGATCCGCCGGGTGTCGTGGGCGACCACCCCGTCCAGGGTGTCGAGGACGCGCAGCGCGGCGCGGTTGCGACCGCGGCGCGCCAGCGAACGGGCGAGTTCCAGCCCCGCCGCCGCGGCCCAGGTGCCGTCCCAGCCGGCCTTCCCGAACGCCCGTTCGGCGTCCTCGACCCGGCCGAGCCGGGCCAGCACCAGACCGTGCAGGTAGTACGCCTCGGCGTCGAGAGGGTTGGCGTTGCGGCGGGTGAGGCGGCGCAACGCCGTCTCGACCCCCCGCCGCGCCGTCTCGTAGGACCCGGCGCGGTAGGCGCGGTCGGCCAGGGCGAGGTTCGTCCGGACGTCGCCGGGGTCGCGGCGCAACGCCTCGCGCCAGTACGGCACCGGGGACCTCGTGGGGTGGCGGTACTGACTGAGGTGCAGGCCGGTGAGGAACAACTCCTCCACCGAAACCGTCGCCTCGGGCGCGGGAGGTTCCGTCGCCACCTCGGGCTCTCCGGCGTTCTCGTCGACCTCGACCGGTGCCCACCGCACGAGGACCCGTCCGGCCGCGTCGAGGAGTTCCACCCGCAGTGCTCCGGTGGAACCCTCCCCGGTCACCTCCGCGGGAACCCCCGGGGTCAGGTCCGCGGTCCGGGAGGCGACGAGTTCCCCGTCCCGGAGGATGCGCAGCTGCGCGCGGCGCCGGGTCGCGGTGACGGCGAAACGGGCGACGACGGTGGAACCGCGTTCCACGTGCACCGCGGCGTCCGGGGTCGCCTGGTGCACGACGCCGATCGCCGGCACCGGGTACCAGTGCTGCACGAACGTCTTCGTCTCCCCCGGCAGCAACCAGCTGAAGTCGGGTTGGTTGTCGGTGTAGACGCCGGCCATGAGTTCCACGTACGGGCCGTCGTCGTCGCTCAGCTGGGCGTCCCAGGCGTGGCCGAAGGGGGCGTTCCCCCACGTCCACTGCTTCTTGCCGGGGGAGATCCGTCGTTCGGCCCAGTGCACGAACCCCGCCCCCGCGGCGTGGTCGTAACCGCCGAAGAAGTCCCCCTGGGAATCGACCACCATGTACGAGGTGGGCACCGGGATGTTGCGGTAGAAGTCGATGCGGTCCGCACCGGGGTTCTCGCGGGCCCGCTGCGGGTAGTCCACGCCGTAGTAGTCGCGATCGGCCCGGGGGAACCCGGTGATCGCCCGCCGGGCGTGGTCGGCGACGTGGCGGACGTCCTCGGGGAAGAACGACTGGAACTCCTCGTGGACGCGGGCCGCGACGTTGGCCCACCACAGGAACGACTGCCGGTCGCTGGTCCGGTTGTGCAACCGGACCACGAGTTCGACGACGGAACTGTCGCGACGCAACCGCACCCCGTGCTGCGCGGCCATGCGCTGGAACGGGTCGTGGTCCCCGCACCAGACGGTGACGGTCCCGTCCTCGTCGTGCTGGATCGTGGTCTCGACGGGGAGGTAGGTTCCGGGACGGTGGTGCTGCGGCCAGTTGAACTCGACGCCACCGCTGATCCAGGGGCCCCCGAGACCGACGAGCGCGGGTTTGACCACGTCGTTGCGGTAGAAGAAGTCGTACCCGGTGACCTTGTCGTAGCCGACGTGGATCCGGCCACCGAGTTCGGGCAGCACCACCAGCCGCACGTAGCGGTTCTCCAGGTGGACCGCCTGCCACTCCCGGTCGATCCCGTGGTCGGCGACGTGCTCGACGAACGGCAGCGGGTAGACCGTGCCGCTGGAGCCCTGGTAGACGCGGCGGTCGAGGTACATCGGGAACGGGCTGGGTTCACCCGCCTCGTAGGTCCGGATGGTCAGGGGCGCGTTCCACGCCACCGCGGCGCCCGCCGCCAGGTCCGGCCGCAGCCGCTCGGGGGCGTCGGGGAGGGTGATGCCGGGGACTGTCGTCTGCTCCACGATCGAGACGCTAGGCGCGGTCCGGCCGCCGCCGCCATGGCTCGAACGACGGCGGACATGGACGAACCACCGGGCGGCGAGCCGCTTGACCCCGCCCCGGTCGGCGCGTTCCATGGCCGGATGGACGAAGCGGCCACGGTGCGGGACGGTTTCGCCGGGCAGCGGATGTTCGTCCTCCCCCGGCCCGTGGTGCGCGAGGCGAGGACCCGCCCCGTGACGGACCGGTTGCTGGTCACCGACGCCGGGTTCTTCCCCCGGGCTGCCGATCACGGCCGGGGTCGGCCCGAGGGTGCCCGCCAGCACGTGGTGCTCTTCTGCACGGACGGTTCGGGCTGGTGCCGGACCCCGCAGGGTTCCCACCCCGTGCACCGCGGCGACGCCGTCCTGCTGCGCGCCGGGGTCGCCCACGAGTACGGGGCCGACCGCGAGGACCCGTGGACGTTGTGGTGGATGCACGTCACGGGCCCCGACGCCGACGACCTGCTGACCGCGGCGGCCACCGCCGCGGGCGGTCCGGTCTCGCACCTGCGCGACCCCGGTGCGCTGACGAGCCTGGTGTCGGGGGTGCTGGACGCCCTCGACACCGGGACGGCCGGGGGGCTCGTCCAGGCCTCGGGGGCCGCGTTCCACGCGCTCACGCAGGTGATCGCCACCGGGCGCCGGCCTCGCGGCCCCGCGTTGAGCCCGGTGGAACGGGCGGTCGAGCACCTGCGGGCGACCACCCCGCGACGCACCCCGGTCGACGCCCTGGCGGCCATGGTCGGGCTCAGCCCCTCGCAGCTGGGGACCCTGTTCCGCCAGCACGTCGGGACCTCCCCGCTGCGCTACCAGAGCGACCTGCGGATGGCCCGCGCCCGCGAACTGCTCGACGGCACGTCACTGAGCGTGGCGGAGGTCGCGACCGCCTGCGGCTACGACGACGGGTTGTACTTCTCCCGCCAGTTCAGCCGGACCCACGGCCAGTCGCCGACGGCGTTCCGCGCCCGGACCGCGTGAGCGTTTCGTCCATCCCCGGCGCGGGATCACCCATGGTTCCCCACCGGGGCGCGCACCTAGCCTGAGCCGTCATGGACGCCGACGTCGCGCACCCCACCCGCACCCTGCGCGCCGGGAGGCCCGCGGACGTCCGCCGGGGGCACCTCCCGCTGGGGGAACCCGCCGGCACCCCGGACCGCATCGAGGTCACCAGCGGCCGGCTCGAACGGGGCGGCAGGCCGTGGTTCCCCGTGACGGGCGAGGTCCACTTCTCCCGCGTCCCGCGGGAACGCTGGTCCGAGGTCCTGGGCCACGCCCGGGCCGGCGGGCTGACCTCGGTGGCCACCTACGTGTTCTGGAACGCCCACGAACCCGCCCCCGGGGACTTCCGCTGGGACGGCGACCTCGACCTGCGCGCCTTCGTGGTGACCGCGGCCGGGAACGGCCTGGACGTCGTGCTCCGGCTGGGGCCGTGGGCCCACGGCGAGTCCCGCCACGGGGGTTTCCCGGACTGGCTGGTGTCCCGTGACCTCGCGACCCGGACGAACGACCCGGCCTACCTCGACCTCGTGCGCCGCTTCTACGCCGAGACCATCGCGCAGGTGGCCGACCTGACCCACGCGTCCGGCGGCCCGGTCGTGGCCGCCCAGATCGACAACGAGCTCTACGACCAGCCGGAGCACCTGGCCCGGTTGCGCGAGACCGCCGAGGAGCTCGGGCTCCGGGTGCCGGTCTGGACCGCGACCGGCTGGGGCGGGGCGCAGGTCCCGGACACGCTGCTCCCGGTCTACGGCGCGTACTCCGACGGGTTCTGGGACGAGGCCGGCACCGACTGGCCGGCTTACGGCCGTCTGCACTTCTGCTACACCCGGGAGCGCGACGACCTCAGCGTCGGGGCCGACGTGCGGGCCGCCCTGGACGGGGTCACGTCCGCGGCGGTGGCGCGCACGGACGACACCGCGTCCCCCTTCGCCACCTGCGAACTCGGCGGCGGCATGCACGTCGCGTACCACCGGCGACCGCTCGTCACCCCCGAGGACGTCGCCGCGTTGGCCCTGGCGAAGATCGGCAGCGGCTCGGTCTGGCAGGGGTACTACGTCTACGCCGGGGGCACCCAGCGGACCGGGGCGGAGGGGACCCAGCAGGAGTCCCACGCCACCGGGTACCCCAACGACGTCCCCACCCGCAGCTACGACTTCGCCGCCCCGATCGGCGAGCACGGGCAGGTCCGCCGGCACCACCACCTGCTGCGCCGCCAGCACCTCTGGCTGGCCGAGGACGGTTCCGCGCTCGCCGCGATGCCCAGCGTCGTCGGCGGGGGCGGCGAGGATCCGGGCGAACTGCGCTGGGCCGTGCGTTCCGACGGCTTGCGGGGGTACGTGTTCGTCACCACCTACCAACCGGCGCGCCACCCCCTCGCGGCGCAACCGGGCGTCCGGTTCACCGTGGAGTTCGACGACGGCGCGGTGACCCTGCCCAGCCGTCCGCTCGACCTGCCCCCCGGGGTGTCGGTGGCGTGGCCGGTCCGCTACCCCCTCGCCGACGGTCTCGTCCTGCGCAGCGCCACCGCGCAGGTCCTCACCCGGACCACCGTGGCCGGGCACGGGTTCGTGGTCCTCGTCGCCACCGACGGGGTTCCCGTCGAACTCGTCCTCGAGGGGCGGCCGGCGGTGTCCGGGACCGCCCGTGGGGAGTTCCGGGACGGCGCCACCGTCGTCGAGCTCACCCGGGAGCCCGGCCCCGCGAGCGTCGTCGAACTCCCCGGGGTGCGCGTGCTGGTGCTCGACGAGGCCACCGCGAACCGCCTCTACGCCCTCGACGTGGACGGCGCGCGACGCCTCGTCCTCAGCGACGCCCCGCTCTACGCGGGCGAGGGTGGGCTCGTCCTGCACACCGACCGGGACGCGGTCACGCTCTCGGTCCTGACGGGCCGGGCGGAGGACCCGTGGTCCACGCAGACGGTGGCGGTGGCCGGCAGCGGCACGGTGACCCTGCTGCGCGACCTGCACCCGATCGCCCCCGCCCCGCCCGCGCCCCGCCGCGGTGGACCGGCGGACCGGCTGAGCGCCCCCACCGACTTCTCCGGCGCGGCCCGGGTCCACGTGGACGTCCCGCCGGAACTCCTCACCGGGACCGACCGGGTGCTGCTGCGGATCGACTGGACCGGTGACGTCGGCCGGGCCGTGGTCGACGGGGTCGTGGTCAGCGACCACTTCTGGCACGGCCGCGTCTGGGAACTCGACCTGACCCCGTGGCGGGACCCGGTGAGCCGCGACGGCCTCGACCTGGAACTCCTCCCGTGGCACAGGGCGACGGGGGTGTTCGTGGACCCGTCCGTGCGCGACGTGCCGGACGGTGTCCACGTCCGTTCCGTCGAGGTCGTGCGGATCGCGCGGGTGGTCGTGGCCACCGGGGTTTCGTCCATGGGCTGAGTCGGATCACCCATGGTTGCGGGAACTCCGCGCGACGTAGCGTCACGGCGTGGGCGGACGACGACGTCGGACCCGCGGCGTGGTCCCCCGTGACACCCACCCCACGAGTCGACGAGGACGCGATGCAGACCCGATGGCCCCGCAACACCCCCTCCCGCCGCACCTTCCTGGCCGGCGCCGGACTCGCCGCGGCGGGTTCCCTCACCGGCTGCGCGGACGCGGCCTACGGCCCCGCGGCGTCGTCCGGCGCCGTGGACCTGCAGATGTGGACCCACGACCCCGGCTACGTGAAGACGTTCACCGAGTCCGCCGCGGAACTCTCGACGACGTCGCCGTTCCGCTACGACGTCCAGGTCACCCAGAGCGCCGCCGGGGACGTCATGACCCGGTTCATCAACCAGGCGATCGTCGGCAAGGGCACCCCGGACCTCACCGGCATCGAGGTCGGGCAGTTCAATCGCGTCATGCGCAGCGGCGTCGCGGGCGACATCCTCGTGGACTGGACCGACGACCTCGCGCAGTACGGCGACGACCTGCTGCGCCGACAGCCCTACTCCGTCGACGGTGGCGTGTACGCGATCGAGTCCGACACCTGCCTGAGCATCTACTGGTACCGCGAGGACGAGTTCGCGAAGAACGGTCTCCCGACCGACGTCGACACCTGGGAGGACCTGCTCGAGGTCGGCGCGGCGCTGCACCGCAGGACCGGGCAGTCGCTGGCCATGGTCGGGACCGGGACCCCGGGCGACACCGCGAACTCCCTGCTGCAGTGGTTGTTGCAGCGTGGTGGCGGGTTCTTCGACGAGGACGGGGGTCTGATCCTGGATTCCCCCGAGGCCGTCGAGACGGTCGACTGGATGGCCCGCGGCGTCGCCAACGGGACGTTGATCAACCTCCCCGACGCGTACGGCGCCCCGCTGGCGGCGGCGTTGAAGCAGGGGCAGCTGATCGGGACGTTCATGCCGAACTGGTACAACGCCTACGGTCTGCAGGCCAACGTGCCGGACCAGAAGGGGTTGTGGCGCATGCGTGTCGCCCCCCGCTTCGCCGGCGGCGGGCACATCGCCTCCAGTTCCGGTGGCACCGGGTTCGCCGTCACCAAGGACAAGGTCAACACCGAGGCGGCGAAGGAACTCCTCACCGCCACCTACCTCACCCGTGATGGACAGCTGCTGCGCTACAAGGCGGCCGGCTACCTCCCGACGTTCCGGTCCCTCTACTCCGACCCCGAACTGCTCGCCATCGAGGACGACTACCTCGGGGGTCAGCGCGTGTTCGAGGTCCTCGGTGAGGCCGCCACCGACCTCCCCGCGTTCTACCAGAGCCCGAACTACGCGATCCTCCAGTCCGCGCTCGCCGGGCCCGTCCAGGCCGCGATCCGTGGACGTTCCACCGCCGCGCAGGCCATCGCGGACTCCGTCGAGAGCTACCGGAAGCAGGCCCGGGAATGACCACCACGACGTCCCCGCCCACGACGCCCGTCACCACCACCACCACGGGCGTGACCCCCAGCCGGGCCCCCTACGTCTTCATCTCCCCGTTCTTCGTCCTCTACGGCCTCTTCATGATCGTCCCGATCGGGGTCGGGGCCTACCTCAGCCTCACCGACTGGGCCGGCATCGGCAGCCCGACCTTCGTCGGTCTGCAGAACTACCGCTGGCTGTTCACCGACACCAGCTTCTGGACCGCCGTCGGCAACACCGCGATCTACGTCGCCGTCAGCATGCTGGTCGTCCTCCCGCTGGCCCTGCTCATCGCCCAGGCGCTCAACGCCCGCGGGCTGCGCGGACGGGACCTGTTCCGGCTGTCCTACTTCACCCCGGTCGTGCTCTCACCCATCGTCATCGCCCTGGTCTTCACCCTGTTCTACGACCGGGAGTTCGGGCTGTTCAACGCCTTCTTCCGCGGCGTCTTCGGCTGGGGCGGCATCGACTGGCTCGGCGACCCGTCGTGGGCGAAGCTCAGCGTCGTCCTCCTCGTCGTCTGGAAGTGGACGGGCTACATGACCATCTTCTTCCTCGCCGGTCTGCAGAACGTCCCCCGGGAACTCTACGAAGCGGCCGCCCTCGACGGTTCCGGACCGGTCCGGACGTTCTTCGCCGTCACCCTGCCCGTGCTGCGGCCGGTCACCGCGTTCGTCGCGGTCACGACCCTGGTGAGCAGTGCCCAGATCTTCGAGGAACCGTACCTGCTGACCCAGGGCGGTCCGGGCGAGTCGACGCTGTCCGTCGCCCAGTTCATCTTCCGCGCCGCCTTCGAACGCCAGCAGATGGGCTACGCCGCCGCCGCGGGTGTCGTCATGTTCGTCCTGGTGTTCGCGCTGGGCCGCACGGCCAACCGAGTCTTCGGAGTGGGAGGTACCCGGTGAGCACCACCGTCCAGCAGGACCCGTCGGTCCGCGCGCCGTCGCCCCGCCCGCAGCGGACCCGCCGACCGCTCACCCCCGGCCGGGCCGCGCTCTACGTCGTCCTCGTCGTCCTCGTGGCCGTCTTCGTGTTCCCGCTGCTGTGGGCGCTGTCGGCCTCGTTCAAGGCCCGGGGTGACATCTTCAGCTACCCGCCGTCGTTGCTGCCCTCCCCCGCCACCCTGGAGAACTACCGCAACCTGCTCTCGACCCAGCCGTTCTGGTCCTGGTTCGCGACCTCGACGCTGGTCGCGGTGCTGTCCACGGTCGTGGCCGTCTTCGTCTGCGCCCTGGCCGGGTTCGGCTTCGCCAAGTACGAGTTCCGCGGCAAGCGGATCCTCTTCGACGTCATGTTCAGCTCACTGGCCGTGCCGTTCGCGGTGATCGTCGTCCCGCTGTTCATCGTGCTGGTCAAGAGCGGCGTCACCGAACCCCTCGTCACCCTGATCGTCCCGTGGGTCGCCCCGGCCTTCGGCATCTTCATGATGCGCCAGTTCATCGAGCAGAGCGTCCCGGACGAGATCCTCGAGTCCGCGCGCCTCGACGGCTGCTCGGAGTTCCGCACCTTCCTGCAGATGGTCCTGCCCCTGATGCGCCCGGCGCTGGGCGCGCTGGCGGTCTGGAACTTCCTGAACAGCTACAACAGCTTCATCTGGCCCCTGGTCATCGTCTCCGACCCCGACCGGTTCACCCTCCCGCTGGGCATCCAGGCCCTCTACGGCGCGCAGAGCCGGCAGATCGACATGGTCATCGCGGCCTCGGTCCTGGCCGCGATCCCCAGCCTCGTCGTGTTCGTGCTGCTGCGCAGGCAACTGCTCGAAGGGCTGACCGCGGGTGCGGTCAAGAGCTGACGACCCACCACCGATAGGAGGACCCGCGATGCCCGACGACCTACCCGATCACCACGTCCTCGACCTGAGCGGCCCCTGGCGCGCGGCCCTCGACCCCGACGGGGTCGGTGAGCACGAACGCTGGTACCGCCCCGCGGTCTTGGACGCGCTCGCGACCCGGGAACTCACGTTGCCGGGGTCCGTCCAGGAGCAGGGGTTCGGCGATCCCGTCACCCTCGAGACCCCCTGGACGGGTCTCGTCGTCGACCGGTCCTTCTACGAGGACGAGCGGTACGCGCCCTACCGCGAGGACGGGAACGTCTCGGTCCCCTTCTGGTTGCAACCGCACACGTACTACCGCGGGGCGGTGTGGTTCCAGCGCACCGTCGACGTCCCCCCGGACTGGGCCGGGCGGCGGGTCGTCCTGCACCTGGAGCGGGTGCACTGGGAGTCCGTCGTCTGGCTCGACGACCGCCGGACGGGTCCGCAGCGCAGCCTCTCGACCCCGCACCGCCACGACCTCGGCGAGCTGGAACCCGGTCGGCACGTGCTGACCCTGCGGATCGACAACCGCACCGTCGTCGACGTCGGCCCGAACGCCCACAGCGTCAGCGACCACACCCAGGGGAACTGGAACGGGGTCGTCGGGGAACTCCGCCTCGAGGCGGTCCCACCGGTGACGATCCGGCGCGTCACCGTCGTCCCCGACGTCGCGCGCCGCAGCGCCCGCGTCCGGATCGACCTCGCCGGCGGACCGCTCGGCGTCGGCCACGGGAGCGTGACCGTCTCCGCACGGCGGTTCAACGTCCCCGGGGAGCACGTCCCGCCGCCCGTGACCGCGAGCTACGACTCCGACGGGGCCCAGGAACTCACCGACCACCCCCGCGACCTCGGCGAACGCGGGATGACCGGCAGCGGTGGCCACCTCGACGTCGACCTGCCCCTCGGCGCGGACGCGCAGACCTGGGACGAGTTCCACCCGGCCCTCTACGAGGTGACCGTGGAACTCCTCGCGACGGTGCGCGACCGCCGGGACCACGACACGCGGCGCACCACCTTCGGCCTGCGCGAGGTGGGGGTGCGGGGGACGCAGGTCACCGTCAACGACCGGCCGACGTTCCTGCGCGGCACCCTGGAGTCCGCGGTGTGGCCGCTGACGGGGTACCCGCCCACCGCGGTGGAACCCTGGCGCCGGGTCCTGCGCACCGTCCGCGCGCACGGCCTGAACCTGGTCCGCTTCCACTCCTGGTGCCCCCCGGAGGCGGCCTTCACCGCCGCCGACCTCGAGGGCGTCCTCCTGCAGGTCGAGGGCCCGGTCTGGGCGAACCAGGGCGCCGCGCTCGGCGAGGGACGCCCCGTCGACCGCTTCCTCCACGAGGAGACCGAACGCATCCTCGAGGCGTACGGGAACCACCCCTCGTTCGTGGCCATGGCGCACGGCAACGAACCGGCCGGCCGCGACGTGGAGTTCCTCGGCGCGTGGGTCGCGCACTTCCGGCGTCTCGATCCCCGCCGGCTCTGGACGAGTGCCGCCGGGTGGCCGGCGATCCCGGAGAACGACTTCGACAACGTGCCCGACCCCCGTCTGCACCGGTGGGAGGAGGGACTCGCTTCCCGGCTCAACGCCACCCCGCCGCAGACGGAGTCGGACCACTCCGCCTTCGTGACCGCGGGAGCGCGACCGGTCGTCAGCCACGAGGTCGGGCAGTGGTGCGCGTACCCGGACTTCCAGGAGGCCTCGAAGTACACCGGGCTGATGCAGCCGAGGAACTCCGGGATCTTCGCCGACTTCCTGCGCCGCAGCGGGATGGCCGACCAGGCCGAGGAGTTCCTGCACGCGTCGGGTCGCCTGCAGCTGCTCTGCTACAAGGAGGAGGTCGAGACCGCGCTGCGGACCCCGGGGTTCGCAGGTTTCCACCTGCTGGGGCTCAACGACTTCCCGGGTCAGGGCACGGCCCTGGTCGGGGTCCTGGACGCGTTCTGGGACGAGAAGCCCTACGCCACCACCACGGAGTTCGCCCGGTTCTGCGGCCCCGTCGTGCCGCTGGCCCGCCTGCCCCGGCGGACCCTGCGCACCGACGAGGCGTTCTCCTTCGACGTCCAGGTGGCCCACTTCGGGCCGGGCGTCCTGGACGCGGAGGTCTCCTGGCGGGTGGAGGACACCGCGGGGTCGCAGCTGGCCGGTGGGGTGCTGAGCCGGGGCGAGGTCCCCCACGGCAACGACGCACGACTGGGCACGGTGACGCTCGAGCCGGGGTGGAGCGAACGCACCCGCCAGGTGCGGCTGGTGGTCCGCGTCCGGGCGAGCGGTGGGACCGTCCACGAGAACGACTGGTCGCTGTGGGTCTACGCCCCCGTGCCCGACCCGGAGCCGGAGGTGACCCGGACCGCCGACGTCGAGGAGGCGCTGCGCCTCACCGCCGCGGGCGCGACGGTGCTGCTGACCCCGGACCCGGCCCGGGTCCGCACGGAGGTCGAACTGGGTTTCACCCCCGTGTTCTGGAACACCGCGTGGACGCGGAACCAGGCTCCGCACACGCTGGGGATCACCCACGACCCGGGGCACCCGCTCTTCGCGGGCTTCCCCTCGCAGGGACACACCGACTGGCAGTGGTGGGACCTGCTGCACGGCGCGAAGGCCCTCGTGCTGGACGGGCTGCCCACGGGTCTGCGCCCGCTGGTGCAGCCCATCGACACCTGGTTCTCCGCCCGGCGCCTCGGGGTCCTGCTGGAGGCCCGGGTGGGGGCGGGCCGGCTCGTCGTCTGCACGCTGACCCTCGACGACTCCCCCGCGGCCACGGCCTTCCGGCGTTCGCTGCTGGCCTACGTCGCCGGGGACGCCTTCGTCCCGGCGACGGAGCTCACCCCCGACGAGGTCCGCGCCGTGCTGGCACCCGTCTGACGGACGGGTGCGCTCGGACGTACCCTGTGGCCCGCGCCCACTCGCTAGGGTGGGCGCGCCGGCCACGACGGCGGCACCAGCGCTCGTAGCTCAATGGATAGAGCGACCGGTTTCTACCCGGTTGGTTGGGGGTTCGAGTCCCTCCGAGCGCACCCGCAGCGAGAGCCGCACCGTCCCCGGGGTCCGGCCGGTGACGTAGAGGCGCACCCCCTCCGCGTCGTGACCGCCCCGCAGGTACTCGTACTGCTCTCCGCCGGAGTAGTGGGCCGGCTGGGCGGGACCGTCCCCGCCGCCCGGGCCGATCTCCAGGACGTCGCTCCCCACGGTCCAGCGGCAGCGCTCACCGGTGAGCCGGTAGGTGTCCGCGGACAGCTGCTCGGCGCCTTCCAGGGTGCCACCCGGGCGCAGGGACAGTTCCAGGGCGAAGGACGTCGCGGCCCCGGCGGTACGCACGACCACCTCGACCCCGTCCGGGCCGGGCCGGACCTCGACCTCGGTGTCCAGCTCGACGGCGTCGACGGCACGCCGCTCGAAGGCCATCGCGGCGTGGAAGCGGCCCTCGTCCCCCAGGGGGTAGGCGCCCAGGGGATCGCGGTCGGCCGCCGCCAGCGGCTGGTAGTAGCCGGCCCGCAACCGCTGGCGCAGCACGTACCCGCCGCCGTCGCGGGGTTCCAGCGTCTCGCTGCGGAACGGCCCGAGCCCGAAGAAGTCGCTGGAGAGGCGCAGCGACTGCACGACGGCCGACCCGTGCCGGAAGCGCAGGAAGGTGGCGGTGTTGGCCGTTCCCGACCGGACGCTCTGCACCGCGGGCTGGTCGCTGCCGCCGAAGACGACGGTGCGGGTGCGGCCGCTCGCCTCGACCGCCAGGCCGGAGTCCGGCAGCAGCGCAGCGCCGCTCCAGCACCACTCCTCGGGTCCCGCGGGCAGCGCGAGCCCCAGCCGCGGGTGGGCCATCACCTCGGGCAGGCCGTGGCGGCCGTCCAGGCCGTGGCGCTGCAGCGAGCGGGCCGCGGCGGCGAAGTCGGGGCGGTCCTCCTCGAGGGCGAAGCGCCGGTATGGCAGCACGAACGCGGTACCGGGGTGGCCGACCTCGTGCTGGTCCTGACGCCGGGAGTGGACGCTCTCCAGCAGGCCGTCCTCGTCGAGCAGGGGCAGGAACGCCTCGAGGTTGCGCCGCACCGGGTCGAGCAGGTCGGGGCGGTCCAGCAGGTCGGCGAGGACCAGGAGCGAGGGGTTGGTGACGGCACCGGCGTAGAGCGGGCTCCGTTCGGAGTACATCCCGTCGGACTGCTGGTCCACGCCCTCGGCCAGCCACTCCTCCACCCGTGCGCGGACGGCGGGCTCGTGCCCGAGAAGCGCGTCGAGGCGGGCCAGGGCGCTCGTGAGCTCCCACCGGTGGTTGGGGGTGTGGACGCCGCCCGTGAGCAGGGGCGGCAGCGTGCGGCGCCCGATCTCGCGCAGCCCGTCCGCGATCCCGGTGAGCGCCTCCTCCCGGCCGGCGAGCTCGGCGGTGAGGCAGAGGTCGTTGACCGTGAACGCGGTGTCCGGCGGGGAGGCGAGGTTGGAGCTGTCGAAGAGGCCGCTGGGGGTCTGCGCCGCGGCCAGCTGCCGCAGCAGCCCGTCGGCCGGCGGGAGCAGCCGGTCGTCGTGGTGGTGCCCGGAACCCGGGTGGGACCAGGCCGCCACGAGGGACTTCAGCCGGGCGGTCGTCTCGCGGTGGGCCAGCGGGCTGAGCGTTCCCGCCCGACCGGCGAGCAGTTGTGCGACCCTGCGGTCGAGGTCGGCGACCAGCAGGTCGGTGAACCCGCGGTCGAGGAGTTCGGGAGCGGGGTCGGGGTGCACGCGATCAGTCCTCCGGGCGCTGGGGTGGGGGTCGTCCCGACGCAGGCGGGGCAGCGGTCCGACGGACGTCAGTGTGCACATGTTCTGACGTGAAGTCATCCCGACTCCACCGGGTGTCGGCACTTGACGAGGTAAGGGCTTTCCGCCTAACTTGCCGGAACTGCCGCTGCTGCTCAGGGCAGTGCCGTCCACCTCCCCCGGTCAGCCCTGACCGGCCTCCACCGCCGGCGGAGGAGACGGTTCGTGACCGGAGACGAGGACGTCCAACCATGCGCGAGTTCACCACCAGTCGTCGATCCATCCTCCTCGGCTCCCTGGCCGCGGCGGCCACGGGAACCGCCCTGACCGCCTGCGGTTCGGACGATTCCGGTACCGGTGGCGGTGACGCCAAGAAGATCACCTTCTGGCTCTCGGCCAGCGAGGCCCAGGCCAAGGGGTACTACGACCTGGCCGACGCCTTCAAGGCGGCCAAGGGCATCACGGTCGAGATCGTCAACGTCCCCTACGACGGGTACCAGACGAAGCTGCGCCAGGCCGCGCAGGCGAACTCCCTGCCCGACGTCGCGAGCGCACCGTCCCTGGACCCGATCTGGACGAACAAGCTGCAGGACCTCACCGCCGTCGCGACGAGCGCCACGAACAAGATCGACGAGAAGCTCTACCAGAAGACCGACGACGGCAAGATCCTGACGATCCCCTCCGACATCACCGCGGCCGGGCTCTTCATCAACACCACGCTCTTCCAGAAGGCCGGGGTGGCCTACCCGACCGACCCCGCGAGCACCTGGACGTGGGACGAGTTCCTCGCCGCCGCGACGCAGGTCCGCACCGCGGCCGGAGCCCAGTACGACCTCGTCTACGACGCCTCCCCCGCGCGCATCCGCGCCTTCCTCTACGAGCACGGGGCCAAGGGCTTCCAGCTCAACGAGAAGGGCACCGAGTACTCCGTCGACGACGCCACCACCGCGGCGCTGCAGAAGTTCGTCGACCTCAACGACGACGTCGTCATGCCGAAGTCCGTGTGGACCTCCGGGGGCGACCCGAACGCCCTGTTCAAGAGCGGTCAGGTCGTCGCCTACTTCTCCGGCGTCTGGCAGATCGCCGACTTCGCCGAGAGCATCACCCAGTTCGAGTGGGCGGCCGTCCCGACCCCGGCGCAGCCGACGCAGGCCACCGACATCAACTCCGGCGGCAAGGTCGTGGCGTTCGACAACGGCGACACCAAGGACGCGGCGATGCAGTTCGTCGAGTTCCTCTTCGACCCGGCCAACTACACCAAGGTCGCGGCGACCAACGGGTGGCTGCCGGTGGAGAACGACCTCGAGGTGGCCTACCCGGGGACGAACCAGGCCGCCCTCGACGGCTACGCGCTCTACCAGAAGGAGATCGAGCTCGCCGACCCGATCTCCACGTCCGGCAGCGACTCGGGTGAGAAGCTGACCCTCGCGGGCAAGGCCATCACGACCGACCCCACCAAGGACGAGGTGGGCAAGGCCATCAACGGTCAGCAGACCGTGGCGGAGACCGTGGCCAACATCGTGAAGCTGCTGAACGAGCAGATCGCCTGACGTCCGCTCGCGCTCCCCAGGAGGTTCGATGACCCCCACCTCACCGGGTCCGGTCCCCGCCGCCGTCGGGACCGACCCCGCCGCCCTCGTGCAGGCTCCGCGAGCCTCCGCCAACCGCCGGCGCGCGGCGCGCTACCGCCTGGCGCCGCTGCTGTTCGTCGGCGTCAACGTGGTCCTGTTCCTCCTGTTCTTCGTCTGGCCGGCGGTGACGGGGCTGTACTACTCGTTCACCAGCTACACCGGGGTCGGCTCGGCCCCCTGGGTGGGCCTGGCCAACTACGAGAAGCTGCTCGGCGACGCCGGGTTCTACTCGGCGTTCGGCCGGACGGTCCTGTTCGCCGTCATGTCGGTGCCGCTGAACTACGTGCTGTCGCTGACCATGGCGACGCTGCTGACCAGCCCGCACGCCAAGGGCAAGACCGTGGCGCGCGTCCTGTTCTTCATCCCGTGGCTCATCTCCCCCATCGTCGCCGGCGTCATCTGGCGGTGGATCTTCGGGGAGAACTTCGGGCTGGTGAACTTCCTCATCACCTCCCTCGGCGGCTCCCCCGTCCCGTGGCAGTCCAACGCGAACCTGTCGCTGGTCATCGTCGCCATCGCCGGCGCCTGGGGCGGGACGGCCTTCAACATGCTGCTGTTCGTCGCGGCCCTGCGCAACGTCCCGACCTCCTACTACGAGGCCGCCTCCATCGACGGGGCCACGTCCTGGCAGCGGTTCCGCTACATCACGCTGCCCAGCATCGCCCCGACGTCGTTCATCGTCATCCTGCTCGGCAGCCTCGGGGCCATGAAGGAGTACGCGCTGCTGCAGTCCCTGAACGGCGGTGGACCGGGCACGGAGAACAACCTGGTCGTCCAGTACATCTTCCGGACGGGCTTCCAGCAGGGCCAGATCGGCTACGCCAGCGCCGCCTCGTTCGTCCTCATGGCCGTCCTCATGGGCATCGCCCTGCTCCAGGTCCTCGTCAACCGACGCCGGGAGGCGTGAGATGGCTCTCTCCTCGCTGCCCCGTCCCAAGGCACCGGCTCTGCGCCGCAGCACCCGCGTGCGCGAGGGCGGCTCGCCCGCCCGCACCGTCGGGGCCACCGTCCTGCTGTGGCTGCTCGCCGTGCTCTACGGCTTCCCGGTGCTGTGGTTCGTCCTGTCCTCGTTCAAGCCGGCGGGGAACCTCTTCTCCTACCCGCTGACGCTGCTGCCGAAGAACCCCACGTTCGCCGGCTACGAGCAGGCCTGGACGAGCTTCAACTTCGCCGGCTACTTCACCAACACCCTCATCGTGGCGGTCAGCACCACCGTCCTGACGGTGCTGGCGAGCGCCATGACGGGCTACGCCCTGGCCAAGTACCAGAACTGGTGGCTCAAGGCGTTCTTCATGTGCATCCTCGCCACGACGATGCTGCCGACCGAGGTCATCCTCTCGCCGTCGTTCCTCGTGATCCGCGACCTGGGGCTCTACAACCACCTGGCCGGCATCGTCGTCCCCTCGATCATCACCGCCACCGGCTGCTTCATGTTCCGGCAGTTCTTCTCCACGGTGCCGAACGAGCTGCTCGAAGCGGCCCGCATCGACGGCTCCAACGAGCTGACGACCTTCGTCCGCGTCATGCTGCCGATCGCCCGCCCCATCATGATCACCCTGGCGATCTTCTCCTTCCAGTGGCGGTGGAACGACTACATCTGGCCGCTCATCGTCCTCAACGACCCGAGCAAGTTCACGCTCCAGATCGGCATCCAGAGCATCGTCGGGGCGCAGAACGTCAACTGGTCGGTCCTGCTCGGCGCCTCGGTCATCTCGATCGTGCCGCTCGTCGTCATCTACCTGGTGTTCCAGCGCTACGTCATGAACGCCGACATGAACGCCGGCCTGAAGGACTGAGCGGGGTGCGGGAGGCTCCCGGGGGTCGTAGCGTCCCCGCGTGAGCACTCCCAGCACTCCCGTCCGGACCCTCGACGGCACGCTCGACCTGCCCCTCGTGGGGCTCGGCACCTACGGCCTGCGCGGTGCCGCGGGTGAGCGGTCGCTGCGCAGCGCCCTCGACCTCGGGTACCGCCTGCTGGACACCGCGACGATGTACGAGAACGAGGCCGAGGTCGGCCGGGCGCTCGCGGGCCACGACCACGGTGACGCCGTGGTCGTCACGACGAAGCTCCGGCAGAACCACGCCGGCCGGGAGGACGAGTTCCTCACCCGCAGCCTGGACCTGCTGGGCCGCGACGTCCTGGACCTCTGGCTCATCCACTGGCCGCCGGAGGGCCGGGCCCGTCCCGACGTCTGGGAACGGTTCGTCGCGGCACAGCAGCGCGGGCAGGTCCGCGCCATCGGCGTCAGCAACCACTCCCTCGCCCAGATCGACGAGCTCACGGCGGCCACCGGGGTGACCCCCGCCGTGAACCAGGTGAAGTGGGGTCCGCGGCTCTTCGACGCGGACCTGCTGCAGGGTCACCTCGACCGCGGGATCGTCCTGGAGGGGTACTCCCCGTTCAAGGCGACGAGCCTGCAGGACCCGGTCCTCACCGGCGTCGCGCAGGCGCACGGCGTGAGCGCCGAGCAGGTCGTCGTGCGCTGGCACGTGCAGCACGGGGTGGTCGTGATCCCCAAGTCGGGTGATCCCGGCCGGCAGGCCACCAACCTCGACGTCGACGGCTTCGTCCTCACCGACGACGAGGTCACCGCGATCGACGGGCTGGGGCGCGGGTGAGCCGGCGCGTGGTGGTCCTCGACGACTACCAGCGAGTAGCCGCGGGGTTCGCCGACTTCTCGGGTCTGGGCGAGGTGGACTTCGTCCACGAGCACCTCGCCGGAGACGCCCTGCGCGCACGCCTGGCCGGCGCGGAGGTCGTCGTCGCCATGCGCGAGCGGACACCGTTCGGGGCGGGCGAGTTCGCCGGTCTGCCCGACCTCCGCCTGCTGGTGACGACGGGGATGGCCAACGCCGCGATCGACCTGCCCGCGGCCGCGGGCCACGGGGTCCTGGTCTGCGGGACGGGGACGGCCGGCACACCGACGACCGCGACGCCGACGGCCGAACTCACGTGGGCCCTCGTGCTGGCCCTGACCCGGCGGGTCCCGGCCGAGGACGCGGGCCTCCGGGCGGGGCACTGGCAGCTGGGCGTGGGACTGGACCTGGCCGGGCTGACCTTCGGCACGATCGGGCTGGGGAACCTCGGCCGCCGGGTCGCGCGGATCGCGCAGGCCTTCGACATGGAGGTCCTCGCGTGGTCGGAGAACCTCGACCCGTCGCAGGCCCGGGAGCTCGGCGTGGAACCCGTCTCGAAGGCGGACCTGCTGCGCCGCAGCGACGTCGTCTCGGTCCACACCCGGCTCTCCGAGCGCACCCGCGGTCTGCTGGGTGCGGCGGAGCTGTCCGCGATGAAGTCCACGGCGTTCCTGGTGAACACCTCGCGGGGCCCGGTCGTGGACACCGACGCGCTCGTGGCGGCCCTGCACGCGGGGACGATCGCCGGGGCGGGGCTCGACGTGTACGACGTCGAACCCCTACCCCTGGGCCACCCGCTGCGCGAGGCCCCGAACACCGTCCTGACCCCGCACACGGGGTACGTGACGCAGGACTCCTACCGCCGGATGTACCTCGACGCCGTCGAGGACGTCACGGCCTGGCGGGCAGGCCGCCCGGTGCGGGTGCTCTGCTGACCCTCAGTTGACGAGGACGCGCCAGGACCCGTCGCCGAGGGCGACGACGTCACCGTCGGAGAGCTGACGACCCCGGCGGTCCTCGGGCTCCTCGTTCACCGTCACCTCCCCGGCCTGGAGGACCTCACGGGCCTCCCCACCGGAGTCGACGGCGCCGGCGAGCTTGAGGAACTGCCCGAGGCGCACGATCCCCGTCACCTCGACGTCGATCGTCTCCACCGCCACCTCACTCATCGACGGCCAGCGCGGTGAGGACACCGGCGACCCGGTCGGCCTCGGCACGGGTGAGGCGCTCCGGCACCAGGACCTCGACCCGGGTGCCGTCGGGCAGCGGGATCGTGTGCATGAGCATCTCCCGCCCGCCGGGGACGACCACCTCGGCGTCCTCGGGGACCTCGGTCCCGGTCGTGGTCCGCGCCCCCGGGGTCGAGCCGAGGAACGCCTTCAGCCGGTCGATGCCCTGTTCTGCGAGGCGTTCGGCTCCCGGGTCCAGCCGGCCCTGCTTCAGCAGACCCCGCAGCACCGCGTCGATCGACTCGCCCTGCCTCTTGTTCTCGTCCATGCCCCCAGCGTCGCACCCACCCGCGCCGTCCTCGTCATCCGTACGGCGGAACCCCGGACGCCGTCCGTCGTCCCGCCGGCGGGGCCGGGGTCAGGCGGCGGTGGCGAGGAACTCGTCCCAGCGGGGGTCGGGGGTCTCGGCCCCCCGCACGGCCCAGGACGCGCCCCGGGGGGCGGCGGGTCGGAACGGCATGCTCCAGCCCATCTCCTCGGGGGTGCGGTCGCCCTTGGCGTTGTTGCAGCGCACGCAGCAGGCGACGAGGTTCTCCCAGCTGTCCGGGCCGCGACGGCTGCGCGGCAGGACGTGGTCGACGGTGCTCGCGTGGCCGCGGCAGTAGGCGCAGCGCTGGTGGTCGCGGCGCAGGACGCCACGCCGGCTGACCGGGACGACCTGGCCGCGCGGGACGCGGACGTAGCGCGTGAGCAGGATGACGGAGGGCCGTTCGAGGCTCATCGTCGCGCCGACGACGGGGTCGGCGTCGGCGAGGACCACCGACGCCTTCCCGGCGAGCACGAGGACGAGTGCCCTGCGGAAGGACACCACCGCGAGCGGTTCGAAGCCGGCGTTCAGCACGAGCGTGCGCACATCCACCTCCTGAGACGACGAGAGGCGCCGTCCCCGGTGGGGAGGGCGCCTCTGAGAGCGACGACGTGCACATGGTGGTGGTGCACGTGGTGGTGGTGCTCCGCGTGCTGCTGGAGGGCGTGGGGCACCACGGTGGCTGTGCCGCCGTGACGCCTGGTCATCGGACCTCCGTGGGTGCCGTCGTCGTTGACGGCACCCTACGTCGCGAGGGGTGGTGGAGTCAGCAACTTTCCCGTGAATCCCACCGGGCGTGCCGGAACCGGGGAGGTGACCCGGGTCCGCCCGCGAACGCGAGAACGGCGCCCGCCGCACCACCGTCGGAGGCGGGAGCCTCCTCCGGTGGGCGCGACGAGCGCCGTTCCTGCGGACCCGAGCGACGATCACTCGCCGATCGGTGACGTGCCTCGATCAGACGGTGGCGGCGAGGCGACCGAAGGTGACGGCGTCGCTCCAGATCGCGCGGAGCTGGACGGGCTTGCCGGTCCGCGGCGCGTCCCACATCATCCCGCCGCCCGCGTAGATGCCCACGTGGAAGGCACGGCCGGAGCCGTTGCTGAAGAAGACGAGGTCGCCGGGGACGGCGTCGCCGCGGGAGATCGTGGCCGCGGCCGACTTCTGGGCGGCGGCGGTCCGGGGGATCTCGACGCCGACCTGGCGGTAGACGTAGCTGGTGTAGCCCGAGCAGTCGAAGCCGGCGGGGGTGGTGCCGCCGTAGACGTAGGGGACACCGGCGTAGTCGTCGGCCACGTCGAGGATGCGCGCACCCATCGAGGCCTGGACCGGGGCGGGCGCGGGAGCCGGTGCGGCCACCGGAGCCGCCACGACCGGCGCGGGCTCGGCGACGATCGCGTTCTCCGCGACGCTGGAGGCCACGACCGGGACGGCGTCCGCGGTACGGGTGGCCCGGGTGAGGACCGGGGCGGCGACGACGACGGGCGCAGCGGCCGGGGCAGCGGAGAACGTCGCGGTGCTCGACAGGGTGCTCACCGTGGCGGGTGCCGACACGACGCCGGCGGCAGTGGTGCCGAAGGCGGCGGGAACGGCGGTCGCCACCGAGGCGACGCTCGAGCCGACGGCGGCCGGGGCTGCACTGGTCAAGGCGCTCGCGGGGAGAGCGACGGAGACGAGCAGACCACCGGCGGCGGCGGCGACCGCACCGGTGCGGACGGCGCCGCCGGCGGTGCGGGCGACGCTGTCGGACAGGTCGGTCAGGGGGGTACGGGCACGAACGGCGGCGCGATGGCGCGCCTGGACGCGAGTCGTCAAGGTGGTGGCCTCTCCGACGCCTGCGAGGTGAGCTGTCGGGTTCGGGAGGGAGTATCCCCCGGCCGGTTCGCACCGGCTTCACCCCAAGGACTCGGCGCGACCAGGTGGTCGTGCTCCGCCCGGGAAACGTGGTTCCCCCACCCCTGCCATGAAATGTCTCGGGGGACCTCGGCGTGGTGGCAGGGCTCGGCGTCCACGTGAGGGCATCCGCGTGCGCTGTCGAGGATGCGGATGGACCATAACCCGATCCTGGGTCGAATGTCACGACCCGGTGACGAACTGGTGCCGGGGACGTGACGACGAGTCGGGCTTGATCTACAGAGAGTGACGACTTAGAACGGGAAGTGGACGACGCCGAGGGCCGAACGGGTGACCTCGGCCTTCACCCTCCGTCGCAGATCACCCGTGGGAGGGCCGGCAGGCGGCTGTCCGGGCTGTTCCCGGGCCCGGAACCCCGCGTCGTCGAGGGGTTCCCGGGTCGGGCGGGGTCAGCTGAGGGCGACGAAGATGTGCGACGCCTCGGCCGACGTGAGGTCCACCACACCCTCGCCCACCGCGACCTCGACGCCGGAGGCCGACGACTTCGCGACGACCTCGACCCCGGGGACCAGGCCGGCGGCGTGGAAGCGGGCCAGCAGCGGGACGTCGGTCTGCAGCGGTTCGCCGAGGCGCCGCACGACGACGGAGCGCCCCTCGAGCTCGGGGCTGCTCAGCGACTGCACACCGGAGCGGAAGTCCTCGGTCGAGCACTCCTCCCCCAGCTCGTCCAGACCGGGGATCGGATTGCCGTAGGGCGAGGAGTGCGGGTGGTCCAGGATCGCCACGAGGCGCTTCTCGACCTCCTCGGAGACGACGTGCTCCCAGCGGCAGGCCTCCTCGTGGACGAGGCTCCACTCCAGTCCGATGACGTCGGTCAGCAGGCGCTCGGTGAGGCGGTGCTTGCGCATGACCCGCATCGCCTTCTGCTTGCCGGCGTCGGTCAGCTCCAGCCGCCGGTCGGTGCCCACGTGCAGCAACCCGTCGCGCTCCATCCGCGCCACGGTCTGGGAGACCGTCGGGCCGGAGTGGTGCAACCGCTCGGCGATGCGAGCGCGCATCGGCACGATGCCTTCCTCTTCCAGTTCGAAGACCGTCTTGAGGTACATCTCGGTGGTGTCGATGAGATCGCTCACGGTGCCCATCATCGTTCATCGCGACCGGTGGTCGCACCCTTGACCCCGGGGCGTTCGGGGCGTGTCCGCGCAGAGCGTCCGACGGGTCGGGGCCCCACCTCCACCGGGCCTCCACCGGGCGGGGCGGCGGACGCGCGGATAGCGTCCCGGCGTGGCCGCCCGCGAACAGGACCGTGACCCGAGGACCAGCGTGCTCTGGTTCCGTCGGGACCTCCGACTCAGCGACCACCCGGCGTTGCTCGCCGCGGCGGCGGAAGGGTCGGTGCTCCCGCTCTTCGTCATCGACCCCGCGCTCTGGAAGCCCTCCGGGGACGTCCGCCGCGCCTACCTGCTCCGCTCGCTGCGGGCGCTCGACGCGTCCCTGGGCGGCAACCTCGTGGTCGAAGCGGGCGACCCGGCGCAGGTCGTGGACGACGTCGCCGCGCGGGTCGGGGCCCGCCGGGTGCACGTCAGCGCCGACGCCGGCCCCTACGGCCGTCGGCGCGACGACGCGGTCGCGACGGCGCTGGCGGGTCACGACCGTGAACTGGTCCGCACCGGGACGCCCTACGCCATCGGGCCCGGGACCATCCTCAACGGCTCCGGCAAGCCGTTCCAGGTCTTCACCCCGTTCTCACGCGCCTGGAACGAGCACGGCTGGCCCGCGCCCGCCGCCGATCCCGGTGACGTCGACTGGGTGCACGACGGTGCGGGGGTCGACGGCTCGCACTGGCCGGGCGAACCGGACCTGGGCGACCTCGAACTCCCCGAGGCCGGCGAGGACGCCGCCTTCGCGCGCTGGCACGACTTCCTCGACGGCGCCCTGGCCGACTACGACGGCGAGCGGAACCGCCCCGACCACGACGGCACCTCCCAGCTCTCGCACGCCCTGAAGTGGGGCGAGCTGCATCCCCGGACCCTGCTGGCCGCGTTGCGTGCGAAGCGGTCGGTGGGGGCGGAGACCTACCGGACCGAACTGTGCTGGCGGGAGTTCTACGCCGACGTGCTCTGGAACCGCCCGGAGTCCGCCCGGGAGTACTACCGCCCACAACTGGCGGCCATGAACTACGAACCCGTGGGCGAGTCGTTCACGGCCTGGGCCGAGGGGCGCACGGGGTTCCCCATCGTCGACGCCGGGATGCGCCAGCTGCGCTCCGTCGGGTGGGTCCACAACCGGGTCCGGATGATCGTCGCGAGCTTCCTCGTCAAGGACCTGCACGTCGACTGGCGCTCCGGGGCACGGGAGTTCATGCACTGGTTGCGCGACGGGGACCTCGCCAGCAACAACCACGGCTGGCAGTGGGTGGCGGGGTCGGGGACCGACGCCTCGCCGTTCTTCCGGATCTTCAACCCGATCACCCAGGGCCAGAAGTTCGACCCCGACGGCAGCTACGTCCGCCGCTGGGTCCCGGAGCTGGGCCACCTCGCGGGGAAGTCCGCGCACACCCCCTGGGACGCGGCCGACGGGTACGAGCAGGGCTACCCCGAACGCATCGTCGACCACGCCCACGAACGCCAGGTGGCGTTGGAGGACTACGCCCGAGTCAAGGGCTGACGGGTGACTTCCTGCTGCGCAGGGTGAGCAGGCCGCAGGACCACGAGGACGAGAACTCCGACGACCAGTGCGGCGATCCCGCCGACGAGGGAGATCCGGTCCAGCCCTTCGGCAAACGCGCTGTGCGCCAGCGATTCCACCGCACCGCGGGCCTGGTCGGGAACCGCGGCGAAGATCGCCTGCGCTCCGCCGCTGGCCAGCCCGTCCGCCAGCGTGGCGGGGTCGGTGACCGCGGAGTCCGCGCTGACCACGTCGGCGATGCGGTGCGTGAACAGGGTTCCGAGCGCGGCGATCCCCAGGGCCATCCCCAACTGACGGAACGTGTTCACGGCACCGCCGGCCATTCCGGCCCGCGGACCGGGGACGTGGGCGAGAGCAGCCGACACCAGCACGGGGGTCCCGGCACCGACCCCGAGCCCCAGCACCGTCAACCCGGGAAGCAGTGCGGCCCAGCCGGAGTCGGGGCCCACGTTCAGGACGAGCAGGTCCCCGAGACCGATCAGCAGCATGCCGATCCCGACGGGCAGCCGGGGCGAGCGCGCGTGCAGCACCCGACCGAGGACGGCGGAGACGACGAACGCGGCGATGCTCAGCGGTAGCACCACGAGACCGGCACGGACCGGCCCGAGACCCAGCAGGGACTGCAGCCAGATGGACACGTAGGCCAGCGACCCGAACGCCGACGCCTGCATGACGACGGCGGTCAGCATGAGGACGGCGAAGGCGGGTTTCCGGAAGAGCCCCAGGTCCAGCAGGGGGTGCGCACGGCGCACCTCGACCGCGAGGAACACCGCGAGGGCGACCAGCGCCACGCCGGAACCGGCCAGCGTCTGACCCGCGGTCCAGCCGTCCTCCCCACCGGCGATCAGCGCGTACACCGCGCCGGCCGCGAACGCGGTGAAACTGACGGCCCCGGGGACGTCGACACGAGCCGCCGGGTTCTTCGACTCCGGCACGACCCGCAACGTGAGGGCGACGGCGACCACCGCGATCGGCAGGTTCACCAGGAAGATCCAGCGCCAGGAGAGCCCCTGGGTGAGCAGTCCACCGAGGATCGGGCCGCACGCGGCAGCCGCCCCGTTGACGGCCCCCCAGATCCCGAAGGCGGTCCCCCGGTCCCGTCCGGAGTAGGACCCCGCGAGCAGGGCCGTCGTGGCGGCGAACATCGCCGCGGCGCCGACGCCCTGCACCAGTCTCGCCACGACGAGGAGTTCGGGGTTCGGCGCGAGACCGCACGCCAGCGAGGCGAGGGCGAAGAGCACGAGACCGACGACGTAGGCGCCCCGACGCCCGTACCGGTCCGCGCAGGCCCCTGCCACGAGCAGCAGCGCCGCGAGCGAGAGCGCGTACCCGTCGATGACCCACTGCAGGGAGGTGAACGAAGCGTCGAGGGCGATCGTCATCGCCGGCAGGGCGACGTTCACGATCGTCACGTCGACGAGGAGCATGAACGTTCCGAGGCACACCGCGACCAGCGGCAACCACTTGCGCATCGAGAGTTCCTTGAGTTCGGAGGGGAGAGACACCCCGACGATCGACCCCAGCCGCCCGCGGACCCAGCCACGCACGTTGAAGCGGCGGGATCCGACACGTAGTAGCTTCGACGCGGTGATCCTCGACAGGTTCGAACCCCTCGACCAGCAGCTGCTGCAGGCGCTGCAGTTGGACGGCCGCGCCTCGTTCCGGCTGCTCGGCCAGGTGCTCGGCGTCTCGGACCAGACCGTGGCGCGACGCTACGCGAAGCTCCGGTCGGCCGGTCGCGCACGGGTTCTGGGGCTCACCGACCCGTTGCGCCTGGGTGAGGTCTCCTGGGTGCTGCGCATCCGCACGACTCCGGACGCGGCCCTGCCGGTGGCGCAGGCGCTGGCCCGCCGCGAGGACACCTCGTGGATCCACCTCACCTCCGGCGGAACGGAGATCGTCTGCTCCGCCCGTTCCCCGCTGGTCCAGGACGACGACTCGCTGCTGCTCGCGAAGCTTCCCCGGACCCAGCGCATCGTCGACCTCAGCGCCCAGCAGGTCCTGCACGTCTTCCACGGCCTGGCCGAGTCACCGCTGCTCAAGAGCGGGATCCTCGGCCCCGACCAGGTCGCCGCCCTCACCGCCGGTGTCCCCCTGGTCGAACCCCGCGACAGCCCGGTCGTGACCGACGAGGTGGACGCGGCGGTTCTCGACGTGCTCGCGATCGACGGGCGGGTCCCGGTCGAGGAGCTCGGCGCCCGCACGGGGGTTCCGACGTCGACGGTGCGCCGTCGGATGGACGCCCTGCGCCGCGCCGGCGTCCTGTACTACGACGTCGACTTCGACCCCCGTCGGCGTGACACCGGCTACCCCACGATGGTGTGGCTCTCCATCGCGCCCGCCGACCTCCCGGCGGCCGGGGAACAGCTCGCCGCGCTGCCGGAGAGCGCCTTCGTCGCCGCCACCACCGGCCGCACGAACCTCTACGCGTCCCTGCTGAGTTCCGGCAGCACCGAGGTGTACCAGCTGATCAGCGGCCCGCTCGCGGCCCTGCCCGGGGTCCGCGACATCGAGTCCGCCCCCGTCCTGCGCGCGGTCAAGGCCGCCGGCTCCCTCACCGGCCGCCCCTGACCCACCCGCCTCCTCGACGATCGAGGACACCGCGAACGGCGCTCGAACGGGGATCCCTAGGGTTGCGGGTCGCGGGCGTCGTAGTGCACGAAACGCCGCTGCCACCGGGCCAGCGAGAGCACGGCGACGACGCAGGCCGTCCCACCCGCGAGGGCAGCGAACCCCTCGCCGATCCCGGACGCGGTGGAACCGAGGACGAGGTCCCCCAGGCGCGGACCGCCCGCGACGACGACGATGAACACCCCCTGCAACCGGCCGCGCAGCGCGTCCGGGGTGGCGACCTGCAGGATCGTGCCGCGGAAGATCGAGCTGACGGCGTCGGCGGCGCCGGAGACGGCGAGCAGCAGGACGCAGAGGACGAGTTTCGCGGAGACCCCCTGCGGGACCAGGACGAGCACCGCCCCGAACGCGGCGATCGAGACGCCGTAGACGGCGACGCAGCCGATGACGACCGCACCCTGGCGACGCACCGACCCCAGCGGCCCGGAGAACAACCCGGCCAGCACCGAACCCAGCGCGAACCCCGCACCGAGGATCCCGACCGTCCGCGCACCGCCGCCGAGCTCCGCCGCCCCCAGCGCGGGGTAGAGGACCCGGGGCATGGCGAAGACCATGGCGCAGAGGTCGGCGAGGAAGGTCATCCGGATGTTCGGACGGGTCCCCAGGAACCGGATCCCCTCCAGCACCGATCGCAGTCCCGGCCGTTGCGACCCCCCGAGGACCTCGGGAGGCATGGCGGGCAACCCGTACACCCCGGCCAGCGCGGCGACGAACGTGACCGCGTCCACGGTGTAGGCGGCCTGGAAACCCCACGCCCCCACGAGGAGTCCCGCCAGCAGCGGCCCGATCGTCAGGGCGATGGCGTTCGTCATCCCGGACAGCGCGTTGGCCGCGGGCAGCACCGCCCGCGGGACGATGCCGGGGACGATCGCCGACCGGGCCGGGTTGTTGATCGCGAACGCCGCGCTCTGCAGCGCCACGAGGCCGTAGAGCAGACCGACGGAGTCCAGGTGCGCCCAGGCCTGGGCCGCGATGGCGATGGAGAGGACCCAGAGCCCGACGGAGGCGAACAGCGCCACCCGCCGGCGGTCGTGGGCGTCGACGAGGGAACCGCCGTAGAGCCCCAATCCGACGAGGGGGACGAGGGCGAAGATCCCGACGAGTCCCACGGCGAAGGTCGAGGAGGTCAGGGAGTAGACCTGCAACCCGACGGTCACGACGGTGAGCTGGGTGCCGATGGCGGCGAGCGACTGGCCGACCCACAGCCGACGGAACGCGGGGACCTCGCGCAGCGGCGTCGTGTCGACGAGGAACCGGCGGCGGGTCGGTGCGGGGCCGGGACTCGGGGGGCCGGATCGCGCCGGCGGTGGACTCACCCGGTCAGGATAGGTCGTGTCCCGGGGCTACTTCAGCGCGGAGGACGGGGACGTGGGAAGTCCCCGGGCGCTTCCGCCCCCACGACGGCGCTCGCCGTCACGGTGCGGGCCGGTTGGACAGACCGGCGCCCGGGGACCCGGTGACTGCCGTGATCTCGCCGCGCTGCGCGGGGCGACCAGAGCGGTCCGCGTCCGTTCACGCAGCTGCTAGCGGGCAGCCACCTCACGCGTCCCAAGAGAAACCATTCTTCGGACCACCTCCTCTCCCGTGTAGGTCAACGGTAAGACCGCTCCCGCGCCGTTGTCACGCCGAATTCCGAAGAAGTTCCCCGACCGCCGGAGCGGACCCGGGCGACGGGGCGGCTTGTGGCGTGCCGCACCCGTGTCCTACAGTTCGACCCGGCACAGTTACTGTCAGAACCACCCTTACTGAGACCGGGGCCGCGTTCCATGAGCACCACCGAGCAGCAGGCGATCCTCGTCGCGGTGTCGACGGTGATCTTCGCGTTGCTGCCCGACCGGGAGGGGAACGTCCGGGTGCACCTGCCGCTGGTGCGCCGCACCCGCGCGCCCTTCGCCGACCGGTGGGCGCTCCCGGGCGGCTGGGTGCGCACGACGGAGAGCCTCAGCGACGCCGGACGGCGGACCCTGGCCGAGACGACGGGGCTGCGCCCGAGCTACCTGGAGCAGCTCTACACGTTCGGGCAGCCGGACCGCTCCCCCGGTCAGCGCGTCGTCTCCGTCGTCTACTCCGCCCTGGTCAGGAACCACGAGGCCGCGGCCGCGGTCGAGGGCGAGAACGTCCGCTGGACCTCCGCCGACGACTGCACGGGCCTCGCCTTCGACCACGACGAGGTCGTGCAGTACGCGCTGTGGCGGTTGCGCACCAAGGTCCAGCACGCGCACGTCGCCCTGCACTTCCTGGGCGAGCAGTTCTCCCTGGCGCAGCTGCGCGAGGTCCACGAGGCGATCCTGCAGCGCCCCCTCGACCCGGCGAACTTCCGTCGCCAGGTCGAGAGCTCGGGAACCGTCGTGTCCACCGGGGAACGCCAGACGGGCGGCCGGCACCGGCCGCCGACGTTGTACCGGGCGGTGGTCCCGGACGGGGTCGCCGGCCCGCTGATGACCGCCGGTCCGCTCGCGTAGCGCCCCGGCAACGTTCACAGGAACTCCTCGAGAAACAGGCCCGTCACGATGGCGTCCGTCCCCACGCAGATCGCCCTGCTCACCCGCGCCCCCGGTGGCGCGGACAGCACCTGCGACCCCGACCTGCCCACCGCCCCGTGGCAGTTCGACGCGGTCCCCGGCCGGCCCCTGCCGTTGCCGACCTACGGCGCGGGAGCCTCCCGCCAGGACCCGGCCCCGGCCGACTCCCCGGTGCAGCAGCAGATCCCGTCCGAGTACCGGCTGCTGCCCGCCGAGGAGCTGGACCGCCGGATCCTGGCGGCGAAGGCGACCCTGGGACCGCGCGTGTCGATCCTCGGCCACGCCTACCAGCGCGACGAGATCGTCCGCTACGCCGACTTCGTCGGGGACTCCTTCCAGCTCGCGCAGCAGTCGCAGCGGCACCCGGAGGCGGAGTTCGTCGTCTTCTGCGGGGTGCACTTCATGGCCGAGACGGCCGACCTGCTGACCACCCCGGACCAGCCGGTCATCCTGCCGAACCTCGCCGCGGGGTGCTCGATGGCCGACATGGCCGACATCGACTCCGTGCAGGCCTGCTGGGAGCAGCTCGAGGCGCTCTACGGCACCGAGGCCGACGCCGACGGCCGGGTGCCGGTCATCCCCGTGACCTACATGAACTCCGCGGCCGCCCTCAAGGGTTTCTGCGGCGCCCACGGCGGGATCGTCTGCACCAGTTCCAACGCCCGCGAGGTCCTGGAGTGGGCCTTCGAGCGGGGACAGCGCGTGCTGTTCTTCCCCGACCAGCACCTGGGCCGCAACACCGCCAAGGCCATGGGCGTCGACGTCGCGCGGATGCCGGTGTGGGACCCGCGCAAACCGCACGGCGGCAACTCCGCGGAAACCCTTCAGGACGCCCGGGTCGTGCTGTGGCGCGGGTGGTGCTCGGTGCACCAGCGGTTCACCGTCGACCAGATCGCGCAGGCCCGGGCGAGGAACCCCGACGTCCGTGTCGTCGTCCACCCCGAGTGCCCGATGGAGGTCGTCGACGCCGCCGACGAGGCGGGTTCCACGCAGTACATCCAGAAGGCGGTCGACGCCGCCCCGGCCGGGACGGCGTTCGCGATCGGGACCGAGGTCAACATGGTCCGTCGCCTCGCCGACACCCGGCCCGACCTGACGATCGAGTGCCTCGACCCGGTCGTCTGCCCCTGCTCGACGATGTACCGCATCCACCCGGCCTACCTCGCCTGGGTGCTGGAGTCCCTCGTCGAGGGCCGGGTCGTCAACCAGGTCAGCGTCGCCGCCGACGTCGCGGGCCACGCGCGCACGGCGGTGGAACGCATGCTGGCCGTCCACCCGTGAACCGCCGCCGCGAACTCGTGGAGGAGCTCCACGTCGACGTCCTGGTCGTCGGCGCCGGGATCGCCGGGCTCACCGCCGCCCTCGAGGCCGCCCACCACGGCAGCGTCGTGCTGGCCACGAAGACGGAGCTCGGCGACGGCAGCACGCACTACGCCCAGGGCGGGATCGCCTCGGCCGTGGGGCCGCAGGACGTCCCCGCACACGTCGCCGACACCCTGGCCGCCGGCGCCGGGTTGTCCTCCCCTGCTGCGGTGCAGGCGTTGTGCGAGGCCGGTCCGGCCGCCGTGCGGGTCCTCGCCGAGCGCGGGGTGGAGTTCGACCGCGGCGCCTCCGGGGGCTGGGCGCTCGGTCTGGAGGCCGCGCACTCGACCTCACGCATCCTGCACGCGGGCGGTGACCGGACCGGTGCGGCGATCTCCGCCGCACTCGCCGCGGCCGTGCGCCGCAGCGACGTGACGATCCGCGAGCAGACCTTCCTCGCCGGGCTGCGGACCGACGGCGGTCGCGTCGTGGGTGCCGACCTCGTCTCCGGTGCGGAGGAGGACGGGGCCACCCACGTCCTGCGCGTCCACGCCGGTGCCGTCGTGCTGGCCACCGGCGGGGCGGGACAGTTGTTCAGCCACACCACGAACCCGCCGGTCGCGACGGCCGACGGCCTGGCCGCAGCGTTCCGCGCCGGTGCGGCGGTCGCGGACCTGGAGTTCTTCCAGTTCCACCCCACGGTCGCCGCCGTCGCGCACCCGTTCCTGGTGTCGGAGGCCGTGCGCGGTGAGGGCGCCGTGCTGCTCGACGCCGCCGGTGAACGGTTCACCCTCCGGGTGGACCCGCGGGCCGAACTCGCCCCGCGCGACGTCGTCGCCCGGGCCATCGCCGCCGCGATGGCCGAGCACGGTGGGAAACCCGTCGTCCTCGACGCCACCGGTGTCGCCGCGACCCTGGGGAAGCCCTTCGCGCAGCGGTTCCCCGGGATCGCGCAGTTGTGCCGGGAGTCCGGCATCGACCCCGAGACGACACCGATCCCCGTCACCCCCGCCGCGCACTACTGGATGGGCGGGATCCGCACCGACGCCGTCGGGCGCACCACGCTGCCCGGGTTGTGGGCCGCGGGCGAGGTCGCCTGTTCCGGGGTCCACGGCGCGAACCGGCTCGCGTCGAACTCCCTGCTCGAGGCGCTCGTCACCGGTGGTCAGGTCGTGCGCGACATCCGCGAGAACGGCGTCGCCGCGGCGGAGTTCCCCGAGGACGAGGTCGTCGAGGTGCCCGGGGCCGCGCTGCCCGTCGCCTCCCACGTCGGGCGCCGTGACCTGCAGGCGGCCATGTGGGAGCACGCGGGTGTCGTGCGCGACGACGCCGGGCTCGCTGTGGCGATGAAACTGCTCACCCCGCAGGAGGACCCCGTCGAGATCCTGTCCGAGGACCTCGACGTGCCCCGCCACACCCGCGAGGACGCCAACCTCGTGCTCGCCGCCCACCTGCTGGTCGCCGCGGCGACCGCGCGGGAGGAGAGCCTCGGCGCGCACTTCCGCAGCGACCACCCCACCGCACCGGGGCACGCCCGGCGCCGGTCCTTCCGGAGGATCCCGTGAACACCCCTGACTCCGTCGTCGCCCTCGCGCTGGCCGAGGACGCCCCCTGGGGCGACGTCACCAGCGAATCCCTGCTGCCGCCCGACGCGCTCGCCGACGCGCAGCTGGTGGCCCGCGAACCCGGGGTCCTGGCCGGTGCGGCCTGCGCCCGCGCGGCCTTCACCCGGACCGCGGACCTCACGGGCGGTTCGCTGGAACTGCTGGAACTGGCCGGGGACGGCACCCGGTTCGGGGCCGGGGACGTGCTGGGCCGGGTCCGCGGGACCGCCCGGGGGGTCCTGCGCGCCGAACGCGTCGCCCTGAACCTGCTGCAGCACCTGTCCGGGATCGCGACCCACACCGCGACGTTCGTCGACCTCGTCGCCGGGACGAACGCCCGCGTCGTCGACACCCGCAAGACGACCCCGGGGATGCGCGCGCTCGAACGTGCGGCCGTGCGGGCCGGGGGCGGGCACAACCACCGCTGGTCGCTCTCCGACGCCGTGCTGGTCAAGGACAACCACCTCGCGGTGCTGCTCGCGCAGGGCATCGACGTCACCACCGCGCTCAAGGGCGTGAGGGCGCAGGTCCCGCACACGACGACCATCGAGGTGGAGGTCGACCGCCTCGACCAGCTCGAGGCGGTCCTCGCCGCCGACGTCGACGTCGTCCTGCTGGACAACTTCTCCCTGGCCGACCTGGCCGAGGGGGTCCGCCTGGTCCGGCAGCGCTCGCGGGCCCTCGTGGAGGCCAGCGGCGGCGTGCGGGTCGACACCGTCCGCGCCATCGCCGAGACGGGGGTCGACCTGATCTCCGTGGGCGCGCTCACCCAGAACTCCCGCACCCTGGACCTGGGGCTCGACACCACGGTCAGCGCGTGATCTACCTCGACCACGCCGCGACCTCACCGCCGCGCCGGGAGGTGCTCGAGGCCGTCTGGCCGTACCTGACCCAGGTCACCGGGAACCCCTCCAGCAGCCACGAGGTGGGCCGGGCCGCGAAGGCGGGGCTGGACGCGGCGCGCCACGCCGTCGCCGAGGTCCTCGGGGCCCGTCCGGGGGAGGTCGTGTTCACCTCCGGCGGCACCGAGGCCGACAACCTGGCCATCACGGGGATCGCCACGGCGAACCCCCGTGGCCGCCACGTCGTGGTCTCCGCGATCGAGCACCCCGCCGTCCTGGAGACCGCGTCCGCCCTGCGGGAGAGCGGGTTCGAGGTCGACGTGGTCGGGGTCGACGGGGACGGCCTGCTCGACCTGGCCGCGCTCGACGCGGTGCTGCGCCCGGACACGACGCTCGTGTCGGTGATGTACGCCAACAACGAGATCGGGACCGTGCAGCCGCTGGCCGAGATCGCGGCCCGCTGCCGCGCGTTCGGGATCCCGTTCCACACCGACGCGGTGCAGGCCGCCGGGCACCTGCCCCTGGACGTCGCGGAACTCGGCGTCGACGCGTTGTCCGCGTCGGCGCACAAGTTCGGCGGGTTGCGCGGTGCGGGGTTCCTCTGGGTCCGCGGCGTCGTCCCGCTGGCGCCCGTCCTGCACGGGGGCGGGCAGGAACGCGGGCGACGCTCGGGGACCTCCGACGTCGCCTCCGCGGTGGGGACCGCCGTCGCCCTGCACGCCGCCGCGACCACCCGGGAGGCCGAGGTCGCCCGGCTGACGGCGTTGCGGGACAGACTGATCGACGGGGTCCTCGCCACGGTCCCGGGGTCCCGCCTCACCGGCCACCGCACCCGGCGCCTGCCCGGCCACGCCTCCTTCTGCTTCGCGGGCGTCGGCGGCGAGACCGTCCTCGCGGAGCTCGAGCAGGTCGGGATCGTCTGCTCCAGCGGGTCGGCCTGCGCCGCCGACTCCGACGACGCCTCGCACGTGCTGCTGGCCACCGGGATCGACGCCGACCTCGCCCGCACCGCCGTGCGCTTCACCCTGGGCCCGACGAGCACCGCCGACGAGATCGACGCGGTGCTGGCCGCCCTGCCCTCCGCCGTCCAGCTCGCCGGCCAGCTCGCCGGCCGGTGATCCGCACCTTCGCGCCCGCGGACCTGCCCGCGGTCCAGGCAGTCTGGGCCGCCTGCGGTCGGGAACCTCTCCCCGCCGACGAACTCGCGGCGATCCGTGGGCACGCGCCGGAACTGCTGCTCGTCGCCGAGGTGGCGGACGGGATCGCCGGAGTCGTGGTGGGCACCACGGACGCCCGCCGCGGCTGGATCCACCGTCTCGCCGTGCTCCCCGCCCACCGCCGGCGGGGACTCGCCGCCGCCCTGGTCGCGGAGCTCGAGGGACGTTTCGCCGGGCGCGGCCTGCCCCGGGTGAACCTGCTGGTGATGCCCGAGAACGAGGCGGGACGGCGGTTCTGGGCCCGGCTCGGCTACCTCAGCTGCCCCGACGTCCTGTGCACGAAACCCCTGCCGTCCTCGCGGGAGGTCTGATCACACCGCGGTGAAGCGGGACTCCCGGAGGAGTTCCCACGGGCCGCCGAGGTAGCGGTGCACCGCGAGGCCGCTCACCTGCACCGTCCAGGGCACGAGGTCCCGGCCGAGCTCCTCGACCGTCGAACGGGCCACCTCGGGGGTCACGAAGTTCTGCACCGTGACGTGCGGGCGGAACCCCTGGCCGTCCTGCCGGGTCAGCCGGCTCGCGAACTCCGCGGCCAGCCCGGCCCGGACCCGGACCAGCCCGGGTGAGTCCAGGACGAGGGCCGCGCCGCGCCCCAGCGACCGCACCCCGCTCACCTCGGCCCGGGGCGCCGCACCCGCGCACGCGCGGTCCAGGGCGGCGCACACGTCGTCGAGAGCCTCCCCCGGCAGGGCGTGGAAGAGGGTCAGGTGGGCCGCGAGCTGGTTGCGCTCCGGCGGGAACCACCGCTCACGCAGCCGGTCGAGGCTCGCCTGGGTCGCGACGTCGAACGTCGCCGTGACGACGAGCGGCCTCATCCGCGGACGTGGGCCAGCCCGACGACCGTCCCGAAGACGCCCGACGCCGTGCAGAGCACGGCGAGCGCCAGCGCGAGGGTCCACCAGCCGCGGTCCGGGTGTCCGGAGCGCAGCGCGCGCACCCCCAGCACCACCACCACGACACCCATGACCAGTCCCAGCGGGGCGAACGCGAGCGAGACGACGAGCCCCGCGACGGAGGCGACGACGCCGGCGATCGCCCCGGTGTTGGTCGGCTGGGCCTTCTGCTGCTGCACGGTCCCACTCTGCCACCCGCGCCCGACCCGACGGCAGCGGTCCTGCTCCACCACGGCGGCGGCACGCGCGGGCGGACACCCTCGGGGTGAACGCACGAGACCGCCGCCCCCGGGTGGGGACGGCGGTCTCGTCACCGCGGGAGGGTCAGCCGACGGTCAGGACCGTCGACCGCGTGGTGTCGCCGTAGCCCACGGTGCCCAGGTAGGGCGTCGAGGGGTCCAGCCCCGACCAGGCCAGCGTGTACGTGACCTGGCGACCGGTGGTCACCGTCAACGGGTCCGGCGTGGCGGCCAGGGTCCCTGCCTTCGCGTCCGGCCCGAGGACGAAGGAGGTGAACGTGAACCCGATCGACGACGTCCCCGGAGCCGGGGCGTAGCCGTCGACGACGAGGACGTAGTTCCCCGGGTCGACGAAGGAGTCGATCCGTTCGTCGGTGGACGCGGAGGCCGACAGGTCGAGCAGCTCCCCGGCGGCGGAGTAGAGGTAGAGGTCGACGTCGGACCCGGCCTCCCCGCGCAGGTCGAAGCGGCTGAACGTGGTGCCCTTCGGGATCGTCACGGGGAACTCGACGCTGTCCCCGACGGCGACGGAGCCCGCGCTCCGCTTCCCGGCCACGAGGCCGGTCGTGGTCAGGTCGAGGTCACCCGTGAAACCGGGGGTGACACCGACCTGGACGGAACCCTTCGCACCGGTCCCCGCGACCTCGGCCGGAGCCGCCAGCGGGATCGGTCGCACCGCGATCGGCGAGCGGACGGTGAGGCCGTCGCCGCCCTTCCACGTCAGCGAACCCGAGGCCCAGGTGTTCAGCGCCGCGGTCGTGCGGGTCAGGGTCACCCGGAACTGCGCGCTCTGCCCGGCGTCCAGCTTCAGGACGCTGGGCTGGACCTGGACGTCGAACCCGGCGAGTTGGGCCGTGGCGTAGTAGTACCCGCCCGTGGTGGCCGTCACCGTGCGCGTCACGGTGCGGGCACCCGCGAGGTCGCCGTCCGCGATCGAGGCCTGGTTCAGCTCGCTCGGGTCGATCGCGCCCACGCCGGTCCCGGTCGCCACGCCGGAACCCTCGAGGTAGCGCAACCAGTCGACCGGGGTCGAGTCGTAGACCAGACCCGGGGTCAGCATCTTCGTCGGGTCGACGAAACCCGCTCCCCCGGCGAACGGGTCGAGGGCCGGGGTGCCGTCGGGACCGAGCAGGTTCCGCGCGGTCGTCATGAGGGCCGACTTCACCGTCATGGGCGTGAACTCCGGGTGCGCGGCGTAGTACAGCGCCGCCAGGCCCGTGACGTGCGGGGCCGACATCGAGGTCCCCGACTCGGGGGCGAACAGGTTGCCGCGCGCGCCGTCCGCGACGGGCGAGTAGCCCGCCACCACGCCGGAACCCGGGGCGGTGAGGTCGGGCTTGAGGAGGTCGCCGCCGTCGACCAGCGCGGGCCCGCGCGAGGAGAACGCGGAGATCTGCGGAGCCGGCGTCGGGGTGCGGGTGGTGTTCCCGGGCTGGAAGGACACCGTCGCGTTGGTGCGGTGCGTCCGCAGGTACCCGAGGAGGGTCTTGCCGGCCCCGGCGTCCAGGTGGACCGTCGGCACCGCGTGCGCGTCGGGTTCCAGCGAGTTCGGCGTCGGGTTGTAGAGGACCATCCCCACCCCACCGGCGCGGGCGACCTCGGCGGACTTGTCGACGCGGGCCGTCACCGCCCGCTGGCAGAAGACGACCTTGCCCTTCGTCTTCACCGGGTCCAGCGACCCACCGAGGCAGATCGCGGCGTCGTTGGCGGTCTTCCCCGCGGCGGCCACGTCGGAACCCAGCACGAGGCGGGTCGTGGGCAGCGGTTCCTGGGTCAACCGGGCCCCGACGAACTTCCGGCCGTCGCCGAGCACGACGGTGCCCTCGCGCAGCACCGAGGTGGCGGCCGCGACGGTCGTCACCCACGGGCTGGCGTGCTCGGTGGTGGAGACGGCCGGGCCGGAGTTCCCGGCCGAGGCGGAGACGAAGATCCCGGCGGAGGCGGCGACCATGAACGCGACCTCGACGGGGTCGGCCGCCGTGCTCGACGCGCCGGAACCGATCGAGTAGTTGATGACGTCGACGTTGTCGGCGACGGCCTGGTCGATCGCGGCGATCAGGTCGGAGGTCTGGCAGCCGTTCGTCCCGTCGTCGCCGGTCCAGCAGACCTTGTAGACGGCCAACGCGGCGGCGGGGGCGATCCCGGTGACGTCGCCGTAGGAGTCGCCGTCGATGGTGGCGGGGACGCCGTTGCGGCCCACGGCCGTCGTGGCCGTGTGGGTGCCGTGGCCGTCGCTGTCGCGGGCGGAGGTGAACTCGCCCTCACCGAGGGTGTGCACCGCGGTGTACCCGTCGGAGAACGCCCGGGCGCCCACGACCTTCGTCGTGCAGGAGGCGGCGGTCCACCGCTGGCCGGTCTCGCAGGTCCCGGTGTAGGTGCCGCCGTCGGCCTTCGCCATCCGGATCGTGCTGCCGCTGCGGTAGGCGCCGTAGGGTTCGCCCGCGGGAGCCTCCGTGGGCAGGGCCGCGCCGGCGACGGAGGGGTGCTCGGGCCAGAGCCCGGTGTCCAGGTCGGCGACGACGACACCCCGGCCCGCCTGCTGCACACCGCCGAGGCGGCTCCAGACCCCGTCGGCCCCGGTGAGTCCGAGGTAGTCCGCGGTCGTGCGGGCGGGGGCGGTGGCCGTGCTCGCAGCACTGGTCGAGCCGGTCGTGGTGGTCACGCTGCTCGCCGCGGCCGAGGCCTCGGCGCTGCTCGTGACCAGGTGCCGCTCGACGTCGGGCGCGACCGAGACGACCCCCGCGGTGGTCGCGAGCTTGGTCGCCTGCGCGCCGGTGAGCTTGGCGGAGAACCCGTTGAGGGCGACCGTGTAGCGCTGCAGCGGGGCGACCCCGACGCTGTCGGCGACCTTCGTCTGGGCGGACAGCAGCAGGTCGCGGTAGCGCTGGGTCGTCGACCGGGTCATGTCCAGGTCGCCACCGGCCGACTTCAGCTGCGGCAGACCGGGGAGGGAACCGTCGTACGTCGCGATGGGGTCCCGGGCGAGGGTGACGACGTAGTCGCCGTCCCGGAAGGCCGAGGCGGCCGGGGTGGGCGTGGGGGCGGCGTTCGCGGTCAGCGTCGGGACGAGGGCCAGGACGAGGCCGGCGCCCAGGGCGAGGGTGAGCCGGACGGGGCCGCGCCGGCCGCCCTCCGGTCCTGCGGGTGGGTGCGGACGGGGGACGACCATGACGGCCTCCAGGGTGGAACAGGAGCGACGGTTGACGTGTCGTGTGCACTAAGTGACGTTCGGTAATTCAGTGACGACGGAGTGCAGCCAATCGGTTACAGCGCGTGGCGTCAAGGTGACCCGGGGCACTCGTTCACTCCGCCGGACCGTCCGAGCTCTCCAACGACGCTCCGTAGTCTGTCCCCGTGCAGACGTTCAGCGACCGACGGACCACCCGCACCACGACGGGCCACGCCACCCAGCGCCCGGGACGGCGCCGCGCCGGGGTGCTGCTCCTCGCCGGGCTGCTGACCCCCGTCCTGCCCGTGCTGACCGCCGGTCCCGCCGCCGCCCACGACCGCCTCGAGTCGACCGACCCCGCCGACGGCTCGACGCTCGACGTGGCACCGGACGCGGTCGTGCTGACGATGTCGTCGGCGCCGCTGGCCCTCGGGACCCAGGTCCAGGTCACCGGCCCGGCCGGCGTGGTCTCCTCGGGCGAACCCCGGATCGTGGACGAGACGATCACCGAGCCCCTGACCAGCGACCTCCCCGCGGGTAGCTACGAGGTGCAGTGGCGGGTCACGTCCTCGGACGGGCACCCGATCTCGGGCAGCTTCACCTTCACCGCGACGGGGGCGGCGACCCCGACGGGCACCACGACCCTGGACCCCGTGCCCACGGCCGCCCCGAGCTCGAGCAGCCCGGGAACCTCGACGGCCGGGACCGTCGACCCCTCCAGGCCCGACTCCGGCAGTGGCGACGGCGCGGGCAACGGCGCCCTCATCGCCATCGCGGCGGCGATCGTCGTCGTGGGGGCCGGCACGGGCGGGATCATCGGCTACCGGCGCCGGCAGCGCTGACCGCAACCCGCCGCCCGGCCCGCTCGAGGCGCAGGTCGACCAGCCAGACGAGGATCGTCAGGACGCCGAACCCCGCCCCCACGGCCGAGACGAGGGCCCAGCCGCCCGCCCCCCAGGCCGCCGAGCCCACCGCGGACCCGAGCGCGCCGCCGACGAAGTACGTCGTCATGTAGACGGAGTTCAGCCGGGAACGGGCCGCCGGGCGCAAGGGGTAGACGACGTTCTGGTTCGAGACGTGGACGGCCTGCAGGAACATGTCGGCCAGCCCGAACCCCAGGACGAAGAGCAGCAGCGACGTCAGCCACGTCGAGGCGGAGAGCCCCAGCAGCCCCCAGGTGAGCACGAGCCCGACGGCCCCGACCCCCGTGGTGAGCTGGCCACGGCCCGCGTCGGCCATCCGGCCGGCGACCGAGGCCATCGACGCCCCCGCCACCCCGGCGAGGCCGACGAGGCCGATCTCGAGCTCCGACATCCCGAACCGCGGACCGGCCAGCAGGAACGTCGTCGTCGCGAACAGCACCGAGATCCCGGCGAAGCCCAGTCCGCCGAGCAGGGCACGGGTCCGCAACCGCGGCAGTTCCGCGACGAGACGGGCCCCGGACCGCAGCGTGGCGAGGTAGCCGCCCGTGGCCTGCGGGACGCTGCTGGGCAGCTTGCGCCGCAGGACCACCGCGATGACCACCAACCCGACCGCGACCACGGCGTACGGCGCGTGCCAGCCCGCGACCTGCGCCAGCGCACCCGAGACGCTGCGCGCCAGCAGGGCCCCGATGAGCAGCCCGCTCATGACCGTCCCGACGGCGCGACCCTCCCGGCCGGGTTCGGCCAGTTCCGCCGCGAAGGGGACGAGGACCTGCGCCGCGACGGAGAACACCCCCGCGATCGCGGTCCCGAGCACGAGCACGGCGTAGTTCGGGGCGAGCGCGCAGACGGCGTGCCCGGCCGCCGCGAGCAGGGCCAGGACGGTGAGCAGCCGGCGACGCTCCAGCAGGTCCCCCAGCGGGACGACGAGCAGCAGCCCGAGGCCGTAGGAGACCTGGGCCACGGTCACCAGAGCAGCCGCCCGGCCGTCGCTGACGGCGAGGTCGCCCGCGATGGTGTCCAGCAGCGGCTGGTTGACGTAGTTCCCCCCGACGGTGAGTCCGGTGGCGACGGCCATGACGAGCAGGAGCGGTCGGGTCAGCACGCCACCATCGTCGTCTGCCCCGGGTCCGACTGTCCAAGCGGTCGAACCGGCTCGATCGATCGTTGATCGCGATCGACGAGTGCCGCCGGGGATACCGTCGGCCGGTGACCCCCCTGCAGCTGCGCTGCGTCCTCGCCGTCGCCGACGGCCTGCACTTCACCCGGGCCGCCACCGACCTCGGCATCGCGCAGTCCGCCGTGAGCCACCAGGTCGCGACCCTCGAGGAGGAGCTCGGGACCCCGCTCTTCGAGCGCACCAGCCGACGGGTCCGGCTCACCGCGGCCGGTGAGGCGGCGCTCCCCCGCGCCCGCGCGGTGCTCGCGGAACTCGACCGGTTGCGCACCGACGTGGTCGCGGCCTCCGGCGCGATCGAGGGCCGGCTGCGGATCGGCACGATCCCCACGCTGCCCGACCTGCGGATCCACGAGGTGCTCGCCGCGCTGCACCGCAGTCACCCCGGGATCCGCGCCACCGTCACCGTGCACAGCAGCGAGGTGTCCCTGGCCCAGGTGGCCGCGGGGACCCTGGACGTCGGCGTCGCCGGGTTCCCGCTGGACTCCCCACCCACGGGCGTGGAGGTCGAGGTGCTCGCCACCGAACCGCACGTCGCCGTCGTCGCCGCCGGGCACCCGCTGCGGACGCGCCGCCGGGTCCGGCTGCGCGACCTCGCCGGCCTGCCCTTCGTCGACTTCCCGGCGGGTACGGGGGGACGGCGCCAGAGCGACGAGGCCTTCACCGCGGCCCGCCTCGCCCGGGACGTCGTGGTGGAGACCGACGACCTCCCGCTGCTGCTGGACCTCGTCCGCTCCGGCCTCGGGGTGGCCCTGCTCCCGGCCTCCGCGGTGGGCCCGGCCCAGGGGGTGCACACCCTGGCCGTCACGGACGGGCCCGCCCGGCGCAGTTGCGTCCTGCACGCGGGACCGGGGTCGTCGGCCGCGACCCGGGCGTTCCTCGCCGAACTCCGCGGGCACCTGAACCGCGAGGGTGGTTGACCACTCGCAACTCACGGTGAACGTTCTCAGGCCTCGACACCGACGTCTGGAGCGCTCCGTGCAGAACCTCACCCGACGCACGATCCTCACCGGCATCGCCGCCACCACCACCGCCGGGCTCGCGACCCCGGCGGCGCAGGCGGCCGACCGGGGTTCCCCCTGGGCCGACCGGGCCGGGAGCGCCTGGCGGGCCTCGACCTGACGGGGATCCCCGGCGGCGCGGGCCGTCGCTACCGCCACGGGCTGCGCGATCTGACTGCGGCGCAGTAGCTCTACCGGACGATCGCCGGAACGACCGGTCTCCCCGGGTTCGCGTCCGCCCCGCTCCCCCCGTACGCCGGCGGCGGGGACCTGTTCTACGACGACAACGAGTGGGTGGGACTGCTCGACGTCCAGGCCCACGGGATGGCGCCGAACCCCACCGCCCTGCGCGAGGCGCGCAGGATCTCCGACCTCGTCGAGTCCGGCTGGGACGTCGACCCCACGCACGCCGATCCCGGCGGGGTGTTCTGGACGCAGGCACCGTGGAGCACCGACCGCAACACCGTGTCGAACATGCCCGGGGCGGAACTCGCGCTGCGGTTGTTCCAGCTCACCGGCGAACGCCGCTACCTGGACCGCGCGCAGAAGTACCACACCTGGACCAACCGGTACCTGCAACGTCCCGACGGCCTGTACTCCGACCACCTCGGCCTCGACGGGACGATCGAACCGACGGTCTGGTCCTACGACCAGAGGGTTCCCGTCGGGGTGAACACCCTGCTCCACCGGGCGACCGGTGAGCGCAGGTACCTGCGCGAGGCGCGCCGCGTCGCCGACGCCTCGATCGCCCACTTCGTCGACGGCGGTCGCGTCGACGACCACCCGCCGTTCTTCAACTCGATCTGGTTCAAGAACCTGCTGCTGCTCGAGTCCGTCGTCGGCGGCTGCACCTACCGGAACGCGATGACGGCCTACGCGGAGCGGGTCTGGCGCCACCGCCGCGACCCCGCCACCGGGTTGTTCCACTTCCCGCACGACGGTGTGCTGGACGGTTCCACCCAGCTGCTCGAGCAGGCGGCGGTGGTGCAGGTGTTCGCGGTGCTGGCCTGGGACCCCGCCGACCACGCGACGCTGTCCTGAGGCGAGCACCTCGGGGCGATCGGCCCGGGAACGAGAAAACCCCCCACCGCACGGTGGGGGGTCGCTCGGCGCTGCGGGGTCCTCAGGGGACGATGAGGCCCACGGTCTGGCTGCGCGCACGCTCGAAGCGCGAGGCGGCATCCGCCCAGTTCGCGACGTTCCACCAGGCCTTGACGTAGTCCGGCTTCACGTTCTTGTAGTCCAGGTAGAAGGCGTGCTCCCACATGTCCAGCACCAGCACCGGCACCAGACCCAGGGCGATGTTGGACTGCTGGTCGTAGAGCTGGACGTTGACCAGCTTCTGCCCGATGGAGTCCCAGGCCAGGATCGACCAGCCGGAGCCCTGGATGCCCAGCGCGGTGGCGGTGAAGTGCTTCTGGAAGCCCTCGAAGGAGCCGAAGCTGTCGTCGATGGCCGCGGCGAGCTCACCGACCGGCTTGTCGCCGCCGTCGGGGCTGAGGTTGGGCCAGAAGACGGAGTGGTTGACGTGTCCGCCGAGGTTGAACGCGAGGTTCTTCTCGTGCAGGTTCACGGTGGCGAAGTCGTCGCTGGAGCGGGCTTCGGCCAGCTTCTGCAGGGCGGTGTTCGCGCCGGCCACGTAGGTGGCGTGGTGCTTGTCGTGGTGCAGCTCCATGATCGCCCCGGAGATGTGGGGTTCGAGCGCGGAGTAGTCGTAGGGAAGGTCCGGAAGCGTGTAGTCAGCCATGCGTTTCCTCTTCACTCCTCGTCAACGTGACGTGCGTGGGACGAGGACCGGCGGCACCGACCCCGCCTCGCACCGTGCACCATCGCGCAGCCACGAGGGGTGCGCAACCGGCGGTGGAAAGCGTCTCACCGCGTGATCACCCCCGGCGCGCCGGGGTCGGCCCGGGACGAGCACCTACGCTGGGGCCATGAGCACCGTGCCCGAGGCCGTCGGGGACCCGAGCCGGAACGCCCCCGCGGCCGGCGTCCCGGTCGTCGGCTTCGACCTGGACATGACGCTGGTCGACTCCAGCGACGGGATCGCTGCGACCCTGCGGGCCGTGCTCGCCGAGGTCGGCATCACCGTCACCGCCGCGGACACCTGGCCCTACGCCGGGATGCCGCTCGAGCTCATCCTCGCGGGCCTCGCCCCGGGGACGCCCGCGGCGGCGATCGAGACCCTCACCGCGCGCTACCGCCAGCTCTACCCCTCCCTGGGGATCGCCTCGGTGCGCGCCTACCCCGCCGCCGCCGCGGCCCTCGCCGCACCGGCCGCGCACGGTGGGCGCAGCGTCGTCGTCAGCGCCAAGCACACCCCGAACGTGCACCGCGTCCTCTCGGTCACCGGCCTCGCCGGGGCGGTGCAGGACACCGACGTGACCGGCGACCTCTTCGCCGAGGCCAAGGGGCAGCGGCTCGCCGAGCTCGGAGCGACGGCCTACGTGGGCGACCACCCGGGTGACGTCCGGGCCGCGCAGGTGGCCGGAGCCGTCTCCGTGGCGGTCACCACCGGCTCCCACGACGTGGCCGCGCTGCTCGACGCGGGAGCCGACGTGGTGCTCGCCGGCCTGGAGGACTTCCCCGACTGGCTCGCCACCCACGCCGCCGACCTGCAGAACGGGAAGCGCGCGGTCCCCCTCCCCCGTTAACCTGGGGGAGACCGCCGGTACGGCGCGTCCCCGGGCTCCCGCCCGCGGGTGCGCCGCAGCCGGCTCTCACGACACCGAACGCACACCCGCCGGAGCGCGCGGACACCCCGCAGCGCCCGCACCGCAAACTGGAGAAGGTTCCTGTGCCGACTGGCAAGGTCAAGTGGTTCGACGCCGACAAGGGATTCGGCTTCCTCGCCGCCGAGGACGGCGCCGAGGTCTTCGTGCACGCCTCCGCGCTGCCCACGGGCACGGCGACGCTGTCCAAGGGCAGCCGCGTCGAGTTCGGCGTCGTGCAGGGCAAGAACGGGACGCAGGCGCTCTCGGTGCGCCTGCTCGACCCGGTGCACTCCGTCGCCCGCGCCACACGGAAGAAGCCCGAGGACATGGTCCCGATCGTGGAGGACCTCATCAAGCTGCTCGACGGCGTCTCCGGCACGCTGCGCCGGGGTCGCTACCCCGACAAGAACGCCGCGGGGAAGTTCGCGACCGTCCTGCGCGCCGTCGCCGACGACCTCGAGGCCGGCGCGTGAGCGAGGACACCGCGGACACCGCTCCCGGCGCGAAGAGGGCGAAGCGCGCCCGCAAGCCCTCCCTCGACGCCGCCGCCGGCGGTGCCGTCGAGCTCGCGCGCGCCGCGGCCGAGGACGTCGCCGAGGCGGGCAGCGTGGGCGAGTACCTCGACGCCTCCGCCGAGGGCGACCGGATCGTCAGCCACGCCTTCGCGTGCCTGCTGCCGGGCTACCGCGGCTGGCGCTGGACGGTCACCGTGACCCGCGCCTCCCGCGCGAAGAACGTGACGGTCAACGAGGTCTGCCTGCTGCCCGGCGAGGACGCCCTGCAGGCGCCGACGTGGCTGCCCTGGGACCAGCGCATCGCCCCCGGCGACGTCGGCCCGCAGGACACGCTGCCGCGCCGGGAGGACGACCCCCTCCTCGACCCGGGCTACGAGTGGACCAGCAACGCCGACGCCGACGAGCTCGCCCTCTGGGAACTCGGTCTGGGTCGCGAGCGCGTCCTGAACCTGGCGGGCCGCGACGAGGCCGCGACCCGCTGGTACGAGGGTGACCGCGGCCCGAAGAACGAGATCACCGAGCACGCCAAGGCGCCCTGCTCGACCTGCGGGTACTTCCTCCCGCTCGCCGGCTCGCTGCGTCAGGTCTTCGGCGTCTGCGCGAACGAGTGGTCCCCCGAGGACGCACGGGTCGTGAGCCTGGACCACGGCTGCGGCGCGCACAGCGAGACCGACGTCGAGGTCACCGCGGACGCCCCCGCCGTCCCGCTGATCGACGACCTCGACCCGGAGGGGTTGGAGCTGGTCCCCTCGGGGACGGGCGCCGACGAGCCGCTCGAGGACGAGCTCACCGCCGGAGCCGGCAGCTGACCGACGCCCACGGGGTCGATCCGTTCGGCACCGCCGCCCTGCGTGCCCGCGTCCTGGCCGCCTGGAACGACTCCCCCGCGCGGCTGCGCGAGGACGCCAACGCCGAGGAGGACGCCTCCCTCGGCGCCTACCGCGACCGGCTCGTCGTCGAGCTCGCCCAGAACGCGGCGGACGCCGCGTCGGCCGCGGGCGTCGAGGGCCGGCTGCTGCTGCGCCTGCTCGACGACCCGGCCGGGGGTCCGGGCCGGTTGCTGGCCGCGAACACCGGCACCCCGCTGGACGCCGCCGGCGTGCAGGGTCTCGCGACGCTGCGGGCGAGCGCCAAGCGGGACCCGGCCACGGCGGTCGTCGGCCGGTTCGGCGTGGGTTTCGCCGCCGTGCTCGCGGTCTGCGACGATCCCGCGGTCCGGTCGGTCCCGGGTGCCGTGCGCTTCTCCCGCAGCGCGTCCGCCGACCTGCTGAGGTCACGGGGCTCCGCTGCGCTGGTCGCCGAGGTGGACGGTCGGGACGGTCACGTCCCGGTCCTGCGACTGCCGTTCCCGGCTCCCGACGCAGCGGCCGTCCCCGCGGGCTACGACACCGTCGTGGAGCTGCCGCTGCGCGACGCCGACGCGCGGGACGCGGTCGAGGCGCTGCTCACGGGGTCCCTCGGGGGTGTCGACGACGTGCTGCTGCTGGCCCTGCCGACGCTGGCCGAGATCGTCGTGGAGGTCCCGGGTTCGCCCCCTCGTCGCCTCGCCGACGTCCACGAGCGGTGGCGGGTCCTGCGCCGCAGCGGTCGCCACGACCCCGCCGACCTCGCCGACCGCGGGGTCGAGGACCGGCGGCGCCTCGGCTGGCAGCTGACCTGGGCGCTGCCCACCGTGGCGGAGGCCCGGACGCCCGGGGTGGTGTGCGCCCCGACCCCGACCGACGAGGACCTCCCGTGGCCCGCGGTGCTGGTGGCGACGTTCCCGCTGGGTCCCGACCGGCGCCGGATCGCGCCGGGACGGGCCGCGGACGTCCTCCTCGACGCCGCCGCCGACGCGTTCTGCGCGCTGCTCAGCGAACTCGCCGGCGACGGCGGGGACGCCCTCGCCCTGCTGCCCTACGGCGCCGCGGCGGGTCGCGTCGACGCCGAGCTGCGGCTGCGCGTCCTCGACCGCGCCCGGGACGCCCCCGTGCTGAGTGCGGTGGAACGCGTCGACGGCGCACCGATGCTGCTGCGGCCGAGTTCCGCGGTGGCGCTCACCGGTGCGGGGGCGGACGACCCCGCCCTGCTCGGGGCCCTCGCCCCGGCGTTGGCCGGTCTCGTGGCGGCACCGCGCGCGGTGGACCGGCTGCTCACCGAGCTCGGGGTGACGCGCCTCGGTCTGGCCGACGTGCTGGACCTGCTGCCCGGTCTGGACGCCGAGGGCAGCCGCGAGCTGTTCGCCGCGTTGGCCCCGCTCGCCGCGGACCCCTCCGCGCGGGAGGCGATGTCCGGGCTGCCCGTCCCGCTGCTCGACGGGCGACGCGTCCACGGGGCCCGCGGGACGGTCCTGCTCGACGACCCCGACCTCCTCGGGACGCAGGCCGCGCAGGTCTTCGCCGCGCACGGTCTGCGGGTCGTGGACCCGGCCGCCTCGCAGGGGCCGGCGCGGGACCTGCTGGTGCGGCTCGGGGCCCGTGAGGGCGGGGCGTGGGCCGTGCTCACCGACCCGGCGGTCCGCGCCGCGGTGGCGGCCTCCCCCGACGCCGAGGATCCCGACGAGGTCGCCGCGGCGGTCCTCGACCTCGTCGCCGCCGTCATCGGCTCGCGGCCGGGCTCCGCGGCCGAGGAGGAGACGGTCCTGCGGACGGCGCGGGAACTGCCCTGGCTGGCCGACCTGGCCCTGCCCGACGTCGAGGACGACCTCGCGCCGGCCGGCGCGCTGCTGCTGGCCGGGACGCTGGCGGAGCGGGCCTTCGACCCCGACGACGTCACGCCGGTGGCTCCGGAGACGCTGCAGGAGTGGGGGTCCGACGTCCTGCGGGCCGTCGGGGTGCTGTCCGGTCCGGCCCTCACCCACGTCGCCGAACTCGACCTGAACGACCTCGAGGGCGCCGACGAGGCGGGGCTGGCGGGTTTCGCCGACTACGTCGAGGACGTCTGGGCGGACCTGGCGGAGGAGGGCGAGGCCCTCGTGGCCGACGTCGTCGTCGTCCGCGACCTGGACCTGGTCCTGGATGCCTGGCCCGAGGTGCTGGCCGACCTCGCGGGGTCACCGACGGGGCTGCAGGCCCTGACCGGTCCGTGGACGCTCGGCGCGCACCGGCGTCAGGGTCTGGTGGCGTGGTGGCTGCGCCGTCACGGCCCGCTGCCCGACGTGTCCCGCGCCCCCGACGGTGCGGCCCCGTCGTGGCTGTCGCTCGCCCCGGAGTGGGTCGCGCCGCTGCCCCCGCTCGCCCGGCGTGCCCTCGGCGTGCTCCCCGACCTGGCGAGCGCGAGCGCCGACGACCTCCCCGGGCTGCTGCGGGCCAGCGCCGGCTCCCCCCCGGCCGCCGTCGACCTGATGCTGCTGTGGGCCCTGCTGGGTCGCTCCGCGCAGGCGGCGGTCTTCGCTGCGCCGCAGCGGTTCGCCGCCCTGGACGCGGCCGGTGCGGTGGTCGTGGCCGAGGCGGACGACGTCGTCGTGGTCGACTCCCCCGCGTGGGCCCAGCGCACCGACCTGGGGCCCCGGCTGCTGGTCCCTGCCGCCGCGGCGACCGCGGTCGCGGACCTGCTGGAGCTCGACCTCAGCTCCGAGCGCGGCGCGGGCCGGCTGGAGCACCCCGTCGGGGAGTCGCGCACGGTCCCCGCGACGGTCGGCGTCCTCGCCGCGGGCGTCCCGGCGACCTGGTCGCAGGTGACCTCGTTGCGGTGCGACGGACAGCCGGTGCGCTTCTGGGTGACCGCGGAGGACGAGGTGATCGCGGTCGACCCGGCCGCCGCGGCCTGCGGGCTGGCGCAGGTCGCGGGTGCGTGGCCGTTGCGCGGGGCGCTCACCGAACTCCTGACCACCGACTCACCGGCCGCCGTGCTGGGCGCGGAGCTCCCCGGCCTCCCCTGAGCGACCGTCAGGCCGACGGGGGCGGGGTCCGCTTGTCGCGGCGGTGCAGGAAGGCCAGGCCGACGACGCCGAGCAGCAGACCCGCCACGCACGAGCCGAGCCAGCGGCCCTCGCCCGTGCCGCGGACCTCGGGGACCGCGAGGGCGACGACGAGCAGGACCGCCCACACCCCGAGTCCGACGAGCACGGCCCGACGGTCGTCGGTGCGCAGCGGCGGGGGCGGCGGTTTCGCCTTGGACGGCGGGAGGAACAAGGGCACGGGGCCAGTGTCCTCCCCCCGCGCGCGATCTGCTGGGATGACCCGCATGGCGCTTGCACCGCAGACCTCGGGACCCACCACCCAGCGAACCGCCCTCGTGACGGGAGCCAGCAGCGGCATCGGCGCCGCCACCGTGCGCGCGCTGGCGGCCGCCGGGTTCTCGACCATCGCCGCCGCCCGTCGCGTGGACCGCCTCGAGGAACTGGCCGCCGAGGTCGGCGGCCGCGCCGTCGCCCTCGACGTGACCGACGCGGCGTCGGTGGCCGCGATGGCCGCGCAGGTCGGCGACGTGGACGTCGTCGTGCACTCCGCCGGGGGCGCCTTCGGTTCCGACACGGTCGAGAACGGTGACCCCGAGGGCTGGAAGGCCATGTACGACATCAACGTCGTCGGGGTCCTGCGCGTCCACCAGGCCCTGCTGGACGGGATGCGCCGCGGCGGCAACGGCCACGTCGTCGTCCTGGGGTCCATCGCCGGGTTCGAGGTCTACCCCGGCGGCGGCGGCTACACGGCGGTGAAGCACGGGGTGAACGCCCTGTGCCGCACCATGCGCCAGGAACTGCTGGGCGACCCCGTCCGCGTCACCGAGATCGCCCCGGGCATGGTCGAGACGGAGTTCTCGCTGGTCCGCCTCGGCAGCCAGGAGGCGGCCGACAAGGTCTACGACGGGCTCACCCCGCTGAGCGCGGACGACGTCGCCGACGTCATCGCCTTCGCCGTCACCCGCCCGCCGCACGTCGACCTGGACAAGATCGTCATGCGCCCGGTCCAGCAGGCCGACGCCGCCCACGTGCTCCGCCGGTAGGCTCGGTCGCGAACGCTCCTCACCCCGGCCGCGTCACCGTGCGCGCCGCGCCGCGACGCCACCACCCGTCGCGCCACGGCACGAGTCCCGTCACCCGCGCCGAGGAGCCCCCCGTGACCACACGCTCGATCCCGCCCGCCCCGGTCAGTTCCCGACTGGCCGGGGTGCGTTCCTCCCCCGTCCGCGACCTGCTGGCCCTGGTCGGCGACGAGGACGTCATCTCCTTCGCCGGCGGTCTGCCCGCGGCGGAACTCTTCGACGTCGACGGCCTGCGGGAGTCCTTCGTCCGTGCGCTGTCCGGTCCGGCGGGACGGCGGAACCTGCAGTACGCGGCCACCGAGGGTGACCCGGAGCTGCGGGAACTCGTCGCCGCCCGGCTGACCCGCCGAGGGGTGCCCACCGGTCCCGACGACCTGCTGGTCACGACGGGTTCGCAGCAGGCCCTCACGTTGCTCACGACCGCCCTGCTGGAACCCGGCAGCGTCGTCGCCGTCGAGGAACCGAGCTATCTCGCTGCGCTGCAGACGTTCTCGCTGGGCGGAGCCCGCGTCGTGGGCGTCGCCTCCGACGAGGACGGTGCGATCCCGGAGTCGGTGGAGGAGGTCTTCCGGGAGCACCGCCCGAGCGTCCTGTACCTCGTCCCCAACTTCGCTAACCCGACCGGCCGGACCCTGTCGGGGCCGCGCCGGGCCCGGATCGCGGAACTGGCCGCGGAGCACGGGACGTGGGTCGTCGAGGACGACCCCTACGGCGAACTCCGCTACTCCGGTGAGCACGTGGCCGCGCTGGCCGCCGACCCCCTGCTGGCGGACCGGTGCGTGCACCTCGGCAGCTTCTCCAAGATCGGGGCGCCGGGGTTGCGCCTGGGCTGGGCCCGGATCCCCCGGGCGTTGCGCCCGGCGGTCGTCGTCGCGAAGCAGGCGGCCGACCTGCAGACCTCCACCATCGACCAGGCCGCCGCCGCGGACTACCTGGCCCGCGCCGACCTCGACGCCCACGTCGCCCGGGTCGTCACCGCCTACCGCGAGCGCCGCGACGCCCTGCTGGCCGTGCTCACGACGGAACTCCCGGCCGGGAGTTCCTGGTCGCGCCCGGACGGCGGGATGTTCACCTGGGTCCGCCTCCCGGACCCCGACGGGATCCTGGACACGGCGGCGCTGCTGCCCGCGGCGCTGGCGGCGGGGGTGGCGTTCGTGCCGGGGGCCTCGTTCTTCGCCGGGGCGCCCGACCGGGCGACGCTGCGGATGTCGTTCACGACCCACGCGCCGGACCGGATCGCCGCGGGGGTCGCCCGGCTGGGGGCGGTGCTACGCGCCGAGGATCCCCACCGGTAGCAGCGAGGCGTCCACGGGCCGCCCGAAGAGGTAGCCCTGACCGCGATCGCACCCCATGTCCTGCAACATGGTCGCCTGGAGCTCGGTCTCCACGCCTTCGGCCGTGACGACCATGCCGTGGGCGTGGGCGAGGCTGATGAGCGCCCGGACGACGGCCTCGGCGCGGTCGGAGGTCCCCAGCGGTCGGACGAAGCTCATGTCGATCTTGAGGAAGCTGAGCGGGAACCGGTCCAGGTAGGACAGCGAGGAGTACCCCGTGCCGAAGTCGTCGAGGCCGACGCGCGCGCCCATGCTGCGCAGTTCCCCGAGGCTGGCCCGGGTCGTGCTGGAGAGGTCGATGAGGGTCCGCTCGGTGACCTCGCAGAGCAGGGACGTGCCGGCGGCACCGGTGGACTCGACGCTGTGGGCGAGGCGGTGCGCGAACGCGGGGTGCTCGAGGGTCTTGCCGGAGACGTTGAAGGAGACCTGGAGGTCGACGTCGGCGCGACGCCACTCCCGCAGCTGCCGCAGCGCCTCGCCGAGGACCCAGGTGTCGACGTCGACGATGAGGCCGGTGTCCTCGGCGGTGTCGACGAAGTGCTTGGGTTCCAGCAGTCCCTCGACCGGGTCCTCGAGGCGGACGAGGGCCTCGGCGGCGACGAGCTTGCGGTTGTCGCGCAGGTCGACGATGGGTTGCCAGACGACCCGCAGCCCGTCGGTGCGCAGGGCCCGGCGGACGCGGTGCTCGGCGTCGCGGCGGGCCTGTGCCTGCTCCCGCATGGCGGAGTCGTAGACGGCGACGCGGTCCCGGCCGCCGTCCTTGGCGCGGTAGAGCGCCATGTCCGCGCTGCGGAACAGGTCGTCGGCGGTGCCCTGGTGCCCGACGGCGATCCCGGCGCTGGAGGTGCACACGAAGGGTTCCGGCAACCCGGGCAGCAGCATGGGCGAGCGGAGTCGGCGCAGCAGGTCGCGGGCCATGATCGAGGCGGCCTCGGGACGGGTGATCCCCGGGACCATCACGACGAACTCGTCACCCCCGAGGCGGGCCAGGGTCGCCCCGGGCGGGGCGGCGTCCTCGAGGCGCACGGCGACCTGGCGCAGCAGGGCGTCGCCGATCTGGTGGCCGAGGGTGTCGTTGACGAGCTTGAAGCGGTCGAGGTCGAGCAGGACGAGGGCGACGGCGTCGACGGCGGTCGCCTTCTCGAGGGCCTCGGCGAGGCGGATGTCCATGACGGAGCGGTTGGCCAGGCCCGTGAGGGAGTCGCACTGGGCGAGCCGGACGAGTTCCCCGGTCGACTTCTCCCCGGCCGAGACGTCCAGGACGAGGCCCTGCACGACGCTGGAACTCGTCGTGGCCAGGGGGACGCTCATCCCGAGGAACGTGCGTTCGGTGCCGTCGGTGGAGCGGACGCGGAAGGGGTAGGGCGCGGAGGTCCCGGCGTGCGCGGCGGGGTCCTCGACCCCGGTGAAGGGGCCGCGGTCGTCGGGGTGGACGCCGGCCCGCCAGGTCTCGAGGTCGGGGTCCGGGTCGGAGGCGCTGCGCCCCAGCATCTCCCGCAACCGGTCGTCGAGGCGGAGGACACCCGTCACGGGGTCCCACGACCAGGAGCCGAGCCCGGCGAGGCGCAGCGCTCCGGACAGCAGCAACTGCGCGCTGGTGGACTCGCGGTCGGCGCGCTGGGCGTCGGCGGTGGCGACGAGGGCCCGCCAGGAGGCCCCGCCGGCGGCGGCGAGCACCTCGAGCGTGGGCGTGGTGGTGTCGGCGACCCCCCAGACCGCGAGGCGTGGGGCCAGCGGGTGACCGGGGACGAGTTCGACGACCGCGGACGGTGACATCCGGGTGAGGTCACTGCCGGTGATCCGGCGGCCCTGGACGAGCAGGATGTCCCCCCGCGCGGCCAGCACCTCGAGTTCGCGGTGGCGGGAGCGGGCGACGGTCTCCAGCAGCAGGACGCGCTGGTGGCCGCAGCGGTGGACCTCGGAGACGAGCTCCTCGGCCAGGGAGGCGAGGTCGCGCGACTCCGCGAAGCGGCGCTGGGCGCGCAGCAGGGCGGCACCGGCGCTGAGGTGGGTCGTGACCGTCGTCCGCACGACCAGGTCGGACTCCTCGTCGAGGTCGACGTGGACGGAGCCGTCGTCGTGCGCCTGCTGCTCGGCGACGGCTGCTGCGGCACGTTCCAGGGCCCGTCGTGCTCTGCGGGTGGCCGAGGCCGCCGGGGATCCACTCACTCGTCCGCTCCACCCTCCGCGCCACGGGACAGGAACGCCCGCCGAACCACTACGCAACGTCACCGACTCTAACGCGCCGTAGGCCCCCGTGGAAGCTCGGTGCGATTCTCACAGGTCCGTCACCCAACTGGTTGCCGTTGGTAATTAGCCGCCCTAACGACTAAGCTCGACGACGTGCCTGCCGCCCGTACCGATCCGAATCCCACCGCCCTCGACCAGCTCGCCGTGGACCTCCGCGTCTCGCTGCTGCGGACGGCCCGGCGGTTGCGGGCGCAGAAGAGCGTCGACGAACTCTCCGACGCGCAGTTCTCGGTGCTGGCGCACCTGTTCACCCAGGGACCGCGCACGCCCGGGGAACTCGCCGAGGCCGAGCACGTGCGGCCCCCCTCGATGACCCGCACGATCGCCGGTCTCGTCGAGCAGGGTCTGGTCACCCGCACCGACCACCCCGACGACGGTCGCCAGGTCCTGATCTCGGTCACGGACCGCGGCCGCGAGGTGGTCGAGGAGACGCGGGCCCGGCGCGCGGCCTGGCTGAGCCGGCGGCTCGAGAGCCTGACCGAGGCGGAACGCGCCACCCTCGCCGAGGCCGCCCGCATCCTGCGCACGGTGATCAGCGAGTGAACCAGACCTTCCGCTCGCTGCGGCACCGCGACTACCGGCTGTGGGCCGGTGGCGCCGTCATCTCCAACACCGGCACCTGGATGCAGCGCGTCGCCCAGGACTGGCTCGTCATCCAGGTCCTCACCCACGGGTCGGGCACCGCGGGCGGGATCACCACGGGCCTGCAGTTCGGTCCGATCCTGGTGCTCGCGCCCATCGCGGGGACCATCGCCGACCGCTTCCCGCAGCGCCGCACGCTGATGCTGACGCAGGCCGCGATGGGCTTCCTCGGACTCGTCATGGCCGCCCTCGTGCTGTCCGGACGGGCCGAGCTCTGGCACGTCTACGTCCTGGCCGTGCTCCTCGGCTGCGTCTCCGCGATCGACGGGCCGGTGCGCCAGACCTTCGTCAGCCAGCTCGTCCCGCGCGAGGACCTGCCGAACGCGATCGGCCTGAACTCCGCCTCGTTCAACTCCGCCCGCCTGATCGGCCCCGCCCTCGCGGGCGTCCTGATCGCCTGGATCGGGACGGGTCCGGTGTTCCTCCTCAACGCGCTGTCCTTCATCGCCCCGATGTTCATGCTGCACCTGATGCGCCCCGCCCACCCCGTCCCGCGGGAGCGGCCCGCCAAGGGGACGGGAGGCATGAAGGAGGGGCTGGCCTACGTCCGCGCCCGTCCCGACCTGCTGGCGATCTTCGCCCTCGTCGGGGTCATCGGGACGTTCGGGCTGAACTTCCAGCTGACCAGCGCGCTGATGACGAGCGTGAAGTTCCACACCGACTCCGCCGGGTTCGGCCTCGCGGGGACGGTGCTGGCGGTCGGCTCGCTGGCCGGCGCCCTCGTCGCCGCACGCCGCGAACGTCCCCGCTACCGGCTGGTGATCGGGGCCGCGTTCCTGTTCGGGGTGCTCGCCTCGGTGGCCGCCCTGATGCCGACCTACGCGCTCTACCTGCTCGTGCTGCCGTTCATGGGCCTGGCCTCGCTCACCCTCATGACGTCCGCCAACGCGACCGTGCAGATGAGCACCGAACCCCGCATGCGGGGTCGCGTGATGGCGATGTACATGTCGCTCATGCAGGGCGGCACCGTGATCGGCGGCCCCGTCGTCGGCTGGATGGGCACGCGCTACGGACCGTCGTGGTCGATCCTCGTCGGCTCGATCCCCTCGATGCTCATCGCGATCGCCGTCGGGATCTACCTGCTGCGCCGCGCCAGGGTCCGGGTCAGCTACTCGCTGAAGAACACCCCGCACCTGCGGGTCGTCCCGATCGACGCCGGCACCCGCGACGCCGCCGCGGCCTGACCTCTCGCCCGGCCCGCACCCGACCTCACATCCCCGCTCACGGTGACGGGACCAGACCGCGGCGGGGCGAGAATGGAGCCGTGCCCACCGAGCTCACCTCCGCCCTCGCCGACGTCCGCGCCCTGCTGCTCGACACCGAGCAGCTCGCCCGGGCCGTCGCGGCGGGGCGACGCAAGGGGCTGGAACCGCCGGCGGCGGAGCGGGTCGAGGTCCGGCCGGTGCAGCTGAAGAACGGGCCGCACCTGCAGTTCACGGCCCGCACCGGTCCCGTCGTGAGCACCCGCAACGTCGCGGTGGCCGACGCGGGGGCGGCCGTCGACGAGCTCCTCTCCCAGCCCTACGGCAACCTGCACGTCGAGACGGCGGACGAGGTCGTCCAGGTCCGGGTCACCAAGAAGGGTGACGCCCAGGTGCACCGGGCGCCGGCCCGGCAGGTCGCCGGACCGCAGCAGCACGACAAGGCCAAGCAGCGCCTCGTCGACCCCGACGACCCGTTGTTCCGCGTCCTCGGCGCCGGCGGTGACAAGCGCCGGCAGGTCGAGGCCTTCGTCCGCCAGCTCGCGCCGCTCACCCCCGCGGTGGTCGAGCGGTCCGGCCCGGTGCTGCGCGCGGTGGACCTCGGCTGCGGCAACGCCTACCTGACCTTCGCCGCGCACCGCTGGCTCAGCGGACAGGCGCAGGCGGGCGGGCGGGCGCTCGTCACGGTCGGGGTCGACGTCCGCGAGGACGTCGTGGCGACGGGCCGCAAGGCGGCCGCCGACGCGGGGCTGCCGGGACTGGAGTTCGCGATCGGGTCGATCGAGGGCGCCACCCCGTTCGACGACGCGACCCCCGACGTCGTGATGGCCCTGCACGCCTGCGACACCGCGACCGACGAGGCCCTGGCCCGCGCCGTGCGCTGGGAGGCTCCCCTGGTGCTGGCCGCGCCGTGCTGCCACCGCGACGTGCAGCGTCAGATCGCCGGCCACGCGTCACCGCTGGTGCGGCACGCGATCCTGCGCGAACGCTTCGCCGACGTGCTCACCGACACCCTGCGCAGCATCGTGCTGCAGCTGCTCGGCTACCGCGTCGAGGTCGTCGAGTTCATCGACTCCGCGCACACCCCGCGCAACGCGATGATCCGCGCGGTGCGCGCCGGCCGTCCGCAGGGTTCACGACTGGCCGAGCTGCTGGACGAGTTCGACGCGCTGACCGGCGCCTGGGGCGTGGAACCCGCCCTGGCCCGGATGCTGGCCCCGGAACTCGCGGGAGTCCGTCAGACGCTCGCGTAGGTGAGGCACTTCGTCGCGCCGGAGGCCTCGGTACCCACCTCGATGGTCGCGGCGGTGCAGCTGAGGTCGGAGTTGTGCGAGCAGTCGCTCAGCTGGCACGCCCCGACGTGGCCCTCGGCCGTCGAACCGTGCTTGGCCGGGATGCCGAGGAAGGTCCCGCAGTGGTTCGCGCCGTGGTCGCCCACGGTGATCGTCGGGGCGTGGCAGGAGACGTCAGCGTTGAACGTGCAGCCACTGGCGGAGCACTGGTGGATCGGGGTCAGGTCCAGGTTCACGGTCGCCATGCGTCGAACGTAGCCACGCACCCGGCGTCTGACTAGGCAGGACTGCCTGTCCTCAGCACCGTCACGACGTGGTCCACGCACAGCGTCAGGGCGCGCACGTCCTCGGGGTCGACCGCCGGGAACATCCCGATCCGCAGCTGGTTGCGCCCCAGGCTCCGGTAGGGGAAGACGTCGACGATCCCGTTGCTGCGCAGCACTTCCTGCACGGCGTTCGCGTCGATCGAGGCGTCCAGGTCGATCGTCGCGACGACGTTGCTGCGCGCCGCCGGCTCGGTCACGAAGGGCTGCGCCCACTCCCGGGAACCCGCCCAGTCGTAGACGATCCCCGCCGATTCCGCGGACCGTCCCGCTGCCCACGCCAGTCCGCCCTGCGCGAGCATCCACTCGACCTGGTCGGCGAGCATCACCAGCGTCGCGACCGCGGGGGTGTTGTAGGTCTGGTCCTTGCGCGAGTTCTCGACCGCGATCCGCAGGTCCAGCGACGCGGGGGTCCAGCGCCCCGACGCACCGGTCTCGTGGACCCGGTCCAGCGCGGCGGGCGAGAGCAGCGCGATCCAGAGCCCACCGTCGGAGGCGAAGGACTTCTGCGGCGCGAAGTAGTACGCGTCGGTCTGCGAGACGTCGACGGCGAGGCCACCGGCCCCGGAGGTCGCGTCGACGACGACGAGCGGACCACCCTGCGCGGGGGTCGGGCCCTCGGGGCGCAGAACGGGGGCCATCACCCCGGTGGAGGTCTCGTTGTGCGGCCAGGCGAGCACGTCGACGCCGTCGGCGACCTCCCCCAGCCGGGGCAGGGTCCCCGGTTCACCGCGCACGACGACGGGCTCGGCGAGGAAGGGCGCGGCCGCGACCGCCGCGGCGAACTTCGAGGAGAACTCCCCCAGCACCAGGTGCTGGGAACGCTCCCGGACCAGGCACAGGGCCGCGACGTCCCAGAACGCGGTGCTGCCGCCGTTGCCGAGGACGACCTCGTAGCCGTCGGGCAGCGCGAACAGCTCCGCCAGACCGCTGCGCACCCGGCGCACCAGCGACTTCACCGGCTCCTGGCGGTGGGAGGTCCCGAGGACCCCCGGGCCGGCGGCGACGAGGGCGGCCACCTGCCCGGCCCGCACCTTGGAGGGCCCGGAGCCGAAGCGGCCGTCGCCGGGGAGCAGCTCGGAGGGGATGCGCAGCGCGGGGTCGTCCAGGTTCACGACGCGATCCTCCCGCACGCGCGCGCCCGGTCGCGCAGGGACACCATGGCGGAGTGGACCTCGAACGCTTCGTCGCCGCCTCCGACACCACCCACGACCGGGCCCTCGCGGAACTGCGGGCCGGGCGCAAGACCTCGCACTGGATGTGGTGGGAGTTCCCGCAGCTGCTGCTGGGGAGTTCCCCGACCTCGGTGGAGTTCGCGCTCTCGGGCCGGGAGGAGGCCCGCGCCTACCTCACCCACCCGGTGCTCGGGGCGAGGCTGCGGGAGAACTGCCAGGCCCTGCTCGACGGTGCGGCCGACGACGCAGGCGCGGTCTTCGGGCCGGTCGACGAGGTGAAGCTGCGCAGTTCCCTGACCCTCTTCGCCGCCTGCTCCGACGAGGACCTGTTCGGCCGGGTCCTGGTGAAGTTCTTCGGGGGTCAGACCGACCCCGCGACCGAGCGGTTGCTGGACTCCGCCGGCTGAGCGTCGACGCTCAGACGAACTCCTCGAACCGCTTGCGGGCCGTGCGGACGACGTCGTCGGGGTCCTCGGCCCACCAACGACTCGAGAGGATCTCGACCTCGACGGGTCCGTCGTAGCCGGCCGCGGCGACCAGTCCCGACAGCCGCGGCAGGTCGATCACACCGTCCCCCATCATCCCGCGGTCCAGCAGCAGGTCGGTGGTCCGCGGCAGCCAGTCCGAGACGTGGTAGCCCCGGACGCGACCGTGGGCCCGCGCGAGCTGCGCGTCGAGGTCCGGGTCCCACCAGACGTGGTACGCGTCGACCACGACCCCCACCCCGTCACCGAGGTCGTCGCAGAGGTCGAGGGCCTGGCGCAGCGTCACGACGACCGAGCGTTCAGCGATCATCATGGGGTGCAACGGTTCGATGGCCAGGGGGACGCCCCGGTCGCGGGCGTACGGCAGCAGGTCGGCGATGCCGTCGCGCACCCGGCCCCGCGCGGCGGCGAGGTCGCGGTCGGTCAGCGGACCGCAGACCAGGACGAGGGCGTCCGCGCCCAGCGCCGCCGCCTCGTCCACGGCGGCGCGGTTGTCGGCCCGGACGTCGGCGGGGTCACCGGTGGTGAACATCCCCCCGCGGCAGACGGAACTGACGTGGACCCCGGAGTCGGCGACGAGTCCCACGGCCCGGTCGAGGCCGACGGCGGCGATCTTGTCGCGCCAGAGCGCCACGGCGCCGACGTCGTGGTGGACGCAGGCGTCGAGGGTCTCGGGCAGGCCGAGGGAGTTCACGGTGATCTGGTTCAGGCTGAGCCGCGCGGGGTCCATCGTCACTCCGTCGTCGTTGCTGGAATGCGCTTTCCCGGCCACCCTGGCACAGGGTCTCGCGCAGGGTCAACGTCACAGCCCTCCCCTGTGACGACACGCGACCCGGGGCCTTCCGGCCGCCCCCACCGGGGAGGAGGCTGAGGTGGTGCTCCGTGTCCCGTCCCGTTCCGTCGTGCGCCCCCTGGTGCCCGGCCTGCTCGTCATCGCCGCCGCCACCGCGATCGCCTTCGGGGTCGAGGGGGTCCTGCACGCGCTGACGGCCTCGACGGTGGCCGTGGCGCTGGGGGCCCTGCTGCGCAGCACGGGGACGTTCCGCCCGCAGTGGCGGCCCGCGACGGGGTTCGCCTCCCGGCGCCTGCTGCGCATCGCGGTGGTGCTGCTCGGCCTGCAACTGCCGCTGGCGGGGATCGCGTCGCTCGGGCTCGGCGGGATCGCCCTCATCCTCGGTGTCGTCGTCGTGACCTTCTTCGGGACCCAGCTCATCGGCCGCGCCCTCGGGCTCCCGCCGGCCCGGTCGCTGCTGGTGGCGACGGGGTTCTCCATCTGCGGCGCGTCCGCCATCGCCGCCGTCCGCCCCGCGACCGACGCCGACGACGAGGACACCAGCACCGCGATCGCGCTCGTGACCCTCTGCGGGACGCTCGCGATCGTCTTCCTGCCGTTGCTGCGGGGCCCGTTCGGTCTCGACGTCCAGGAGTTCGGGGCCTGGGCGGGCGCCAGCGTTCACGACGTCGGTCAGGCCGTCGCCACCGGTGACCGCGTCCCCGGCGCCCTCGCCACGGTCGTCGTCGTGAAGCTCTCCCGCGTGCTGCTGCTGGCCCCCCTCGTCGCCCTCGTCGCCCTGCGGCGTCGGCGGACCGTCGGGGCCGACACCGCGCAGCGCCCGCCCGTGCTGCCGTTCTTCGTCGCCGCCTTCGTGGTGGCCGTCGCCGTGCGCGCGACCGGCGTCGTCCCCGACGCCGTGCTGAGCGACGCCCAGCGGATCCAGTCGATCCTGCTGGTCGCCGCCCTCTTCGCCCTCGGCACCGGCATCGACGTCCCGCACCTGGTGCGCACCGGTGGGCGGTCCCTCGTCCTCGGGCTCAGCTCCTGGGTGCTGGTCGCCGGGATCGCGCTGGCCGGCGTGAAGCTCCTGCACGTCGGCTGAGCACGCTCAGAACAGGTCGGCGAAACCCATCGCGACGAGGTTGTCGTGGGAGGTCTGCAGCGCCTCCCAGACCGTGCGGCCGTAGAGCAGGTCCTGCTCGACGAGCAGGAACTCCGCGCCGCTCGCGACGGCGACCGGGACGATCGAGGGGAAGTCGAGGTTCCCCTCCCCCACCTCCGCGAACTGCACGACGTCGCTGAACTCGCGCATGAAGGCCGCACGGTCGCCCTGGGCGAGGGCCTCGAAGGCCGCGGGCCGGATCTCGCCGATCCGGTAGTCCTTGAGGTGCACCATCCGGACCCGGCCGGCGTACTGCTGGATGACCGCGACCGGGTTCACCCCGCCCCGCTGCAGCCAGTGCACGTCGAGTTCGAGCCCCACGTTCGGCGCCCGGTCGGCGATGACGTCGAGCATGTAGCGGCCGTCGAACTTCAGGAACTCGATGTGGTGGTTGTGGTAGTAGAGCCGGATGCCGTTCTCCTGCAGGAGTCCTGCGGCGGCCTCGGCGCGGTCGCAGAAGTCCAGGACCTTGTCCAGCTCCGTCATGCAGTCGAAGGGCAGCATCCCGATCCGGACCATGTCGCTGCCCAGCCGGCGGCAGTCGGCGACGATCTTCTCGAGGTCGCCCTCGAGCGCGTCGTTGGCCCCACCCGGTTGCGAGGTCAACCCGGCCGACAGGGCCGCGATCTCGATCCCCAGTTCGTCCCGGGCCTTCTCGAGCTGGCCCACGTTGTCCTCGGTCATCGGGATCTGCGAGACCTCGATCGCCCCGTACCCGATCTCACGGACCCGGCGCAGCGTCTCGAACGCACCGATCTCGGCCACGCTCTCGCGCAGCATCATCGCCTGCACACCGATCCTCGCCATGTCGTGCTCCCTCTCAGCCGTTCTCGTCGGTCGACTGCGTGAATTCGTCGGCCCGGGTCACCGGCCGGTGTCCCGGGCCGGGAAGAGGCCCTCCTCGGTGATGCGCTCGTTGAGCAGCTTCAGGAACAGGTCGTCGTCGAAGTCGAGGCCGACCTCCTGCCCGGTCCAGCTCGAGAGGTGCACGGCGTTGGCCAGTCGCACCCCGAGCAGTCCGTCCGCACCGGGCGCGAGCAGCGGTTCGCCGTGCAGGACGGCCGCCGCGAAGTTCGCGAGGACGCCGACGTGCTGCTCGCCCCACTGCGAGGCGAACTCGATGGTCTCCTGGGTGTGGAACTGCGTGGAGTCCAGCTGCCCCCGGAACAGCTGCCGGACCTGGTCCATCCCCAGGCCGGCGGACAGGTCGCGTTCGGGTTCGCGCAGCCGGGTGACGGTGGCGACCTTGCTGCCCTCGACGACGATCTTCCCGGCGTCGCCCTGGATCTCCAGCCGGTCGGTGCCCACGAGGTCGTGCGTCGCGGTGACGAACACCCCGGTGGAACCACCGCCGAAGTCGGCGAGCACGGTCACCTCGTCCTCGACGGCGATGTCGCGCTGCAGTCCGTAGGACACCTTCGCGAAGACCGACAGCGGCACCCCGCAGATCCACTGCCACAGGTCGAGCTGGTGCGGTGCCTGGTTCACCAGGACACCGCCGCCCTCCCCGCCCCAGGTGGCGCGCCAGGCGCTCTGGTCGTAGTAGCCCTGGGGCCGCCACCAGGTGGTGATGATCCAGTTCGAGCGGATGATGCGGCCGATCTCGCCGGCCTCGACGATCTCCTTCAGCCGACGGTAGAGCGGGTTGTTGCGCTGGTTGAACATCACGCCGAATTGCAGTTCCGGGTGGGCCGCGGCGACGGCGTTCATCTGCTCGACCTGACGGCCGTAGACGCCGGCGGGCTTCTCGACGAGCACGTGGACGCCGCGCTCCATCGCCGCGATCGCGAGCTCCGGGTGCAGGTAGTGCGGCACCGTCGTCACGATCGCGTCGACGTCACCGCTGTCGAGCATGTCGATCACGTCCTCGTGCAACGGCACGTCCGAGAAGTCGGTGCCGGCGACGGCGCGCCTGGCCGGGTCGACGTCGGCGATCGCGCCCAGGGTCATCCCCTCGACGCGGCCCTCGGCCACGAACTTCGCGTACATCGACCCCTGGGTGCCGAACCCGGCGATCCCGATCCTGACGGTGCTGCTCATGCGAACGTCCTCCTGTGCTGGCTGGTCGTGGGTGTCGGGAGTCTCACGCCGGCGGCGGGAGGGGAGCGTCGCGCAGGCGGTACAGGACCTCGCCGGCGTGCGGTTCCACGAACGTCTCCGGATCGGCGAGGAACTCCGCGACGTCCACGCCCGCCGGGTCGAGGTAGCCGAGGTTCACCGCCCGGGCCACCTCCTCGGGGATGCCCGTCGCCAGCGTCACGGTGACGCGGTTGCGTTCGCCGTGCTCGGCGTCCCAGGTCCCCTGCCCGCGCAGGTGGGTGGAGTGCGCGAGGTCACCCCACGGCTGGTCGGAGAACCTCTCCCACTGCCCCGTGAAGTAGTCGCGGTTGTGGTAGCCGATCTCGGTGATGTGCGGGTGCATGACCGACACCTGCGTGATGTGCGGCGCGTAGAGGATGAGTTCGCCCCCGTCGGCCACGACGGGTTCGAGCTTGTAGAAACCCTTCGCGGCGGTCCAGAGGTCCTCGTACTTCTCGGGGACGATGGAGAGGACGCGCCGGAACGGCCGGTCCAGGTAGGTCACGTGGGTCTGCGTGGAGACCTCGGCGCAGGCGGCCCAGGCGTCCTCGGGCGTGCCGAAGGCCGCGGCGTGCAGCACGTCGGTGCCGGACGCGACGACGAGGCACAGCGCGAGGCGCTGGGCGGGGACCATCGCCGCGGCCTCGTTGATCAGGGCGCGCACGGGGGTGACCCCGCGGCTGCCGATCATCGCGGCGCTGGTGATGAGCGCCCCCACCCAGTGCGAGACGTCGATGACCTGCTGCCCCGACACCCCCGGGAAGAAGTACTTGTTGCCGCCGGAGAACCCCACGACCTCGTGCGGGAACACCGGCCCCACGACGAGCGCGACGTCGGCCTCGGCGACGAGGCGGTTGATCGCCACCTCGACGTCCGGGCCCGTCAGCAACCCCCCGGTGAGTTCGGCCAGCCGCTCCGCCGGGATCGTGCCGAGGGTGGTGAACGTCGCCGGGTCCCACGAGGCGTGGTTGACGACGTTCCACCCCGGGTAGACCGCCCCCGGGTCACCGACCGGGTGGCCGAGGTGGCGGGCGAGCTGCTCCTCGCTCATGCCCTGGTGGGTGCCGAGGGCGATCACGACGTCGACACTGCTCGCCCGACCGGCCAGGCCCGCGTGCACGGCCCGCAGCAGCTGCGGCAGCGGACAGCTCCGGGTGGCGTCGGGGACGACGAGGCAGACCCGCTTCCCGTCCACGGCGGTGCGGGTGACGACGTCGTGGACGAAGGCGTCGACGGCGGCGGGGTCGAGGCGTTCGCCCGGGCCGCCGACGACGTCGGCGCGGGTGGGATCACCCGGATCGGTGCCGTAGCTGTCCGCCCACTCTGGTCTCGCGGTGACGTTCACCCGCCGAGCCTGGATCTCGGCACCCGGGGCTGTCGAGGGGGGACCCCCTGCGGTGGCAACTCCCGGCAACTAGTGGCCCGCGGCGCGGCGACCGGGCTCAGGTTGACCCATGTCGTCGCCCACGCCCGCTGCGCCGCTGCAGCTCGACCCCGACCGCCTGCTGCCCGCGGACCCCGTCCGCCGGGAGATCGCGCGGCGGCTGCACGCCCAGGTCTCGGGGTTGCCGATCCTCTCCCCCCACGGCCACGTGCCGGCGGCGTGGCTCGCCCACGACACCCCCTTCGGGGACCCGACGTCGCTGCTCATCACCCCCGACCACTACGTGACGCGGATGCTGCACGCCCAGGGCGTCCACCTCGGCGACCTGGGGGTGGGCACCACCCTGGACGCCGACGGGTCCCGCCGGGCGTTCCGGTCGCTCTGCGAGAACTGGTCCGCCTACCGCGGGACCCCGGTGCGCTACTGGATGCAGGTCCAGCTGGTGGAACTCTTCGGCGTCGACGTCCGCCCCTCGGCCGACACCGCCGACGAGATCCACGACCGCATCGCCGCGACGCTGGCGACCCCGCAGTTCCGGCCCCGGGCCCTGTTCGAGCGGTTCGGCGTCGAGGTCCTGGCCACGACGGACGACCCGTGCGACGACCTCGCCGACCACCGGCTGCTGGCGCATGACCCGACGTTCACCGGCCGGGTGCTCCCGACGTTCCGGCCCGACCGCTACCTCGAGGTCGGTGCGCCCGACTGGAACGACCACGCCGACCGCCTGCACGAGGTGTCCGGGATCGACACCGGGGACTTCCGGGGGTTCCTCGCGGCGCTGCAGGACCGGCGCGACCACTTCCGCGCCCACGGTGCCGTGTCGGCCGACCACAGCCACGTCGACGTCCGCACCGACAAGCTCGACGCGGGCACGGCCGCCGACCTCTACGCGCTGGCGCGCAAGGGCGAACTGGCCGAGGCCGAGGCCACGACGCTGCGCCGGCACCTGCTCTGGGAGATGGCCCGGATGTCGTCGGAGGACGGCCTCGTCATGACCCTGCACCCCGGGGTCTGCCGCGACCACCACGGCCCGACCGCGCGGGAGTTCGGCAAGGACGTCGGCGCCGACATCCCCGTCCAGGTCGAGTTCACCCGCGCGCTGCGGCCGGTGCTGGAGGACTTCGGGACGAACCCCGGGTTCCAGCTGGTCCTGTTCACCCTGGACGAGACGACGTTCTCCCGCGAGATCGCCCCGCTGGCCGGTTTCTACCCCGCGGTGCACGTCGGGGCGCCGTGGTGGTTCCTCGACGCCCCCGACGCGATCGGCCGGGCCCGTGCCGCGGTGACCGAGACGGCGGGGTTCTCCAAGTCGTCGGGGTTCATCGACGACACCCGTGCGTTCTGCTCGATCCCCGCCCGCCACGACATGGCGCGCCGTCTCGACGCCGTCCACCTCTCCACCCTCGTCGCCGACGGCCGGCTCGAGGAGGACGAGGCGGCCGAGACGATCGTCGACCTCGTGACCCGCAACCCCCGGAAGGCGTTCCGACTGTGACCCGCACCCAGACCGGCCCTCAGACCGTGCGCCTGTCCCGCGACCTGCCCGGAACCCCACCCGCGCCGCCGGTGCGCATCGTGCACCTGGGGCTGGGGAACTTCCACCGCGCCCACCAGGCCTGGTACACCGCGCACGCCAGCGACGCCGCGGACTGGGGCATCGCCGCGTTCACCGGCCGTCGTCCCGACGCCGCCGTCCGCCTCGCCCACCAGGACGGGCTCTACACGCTGCTCGTGCGCGGGGCCGACGGCGACCACGCCGAGGTGATCGGGTCGCTCGCGCAGGTGCACCCCAGCACCGACCACGACACCTACCTGGACCTGCTGCGCCGCCGCGAGACGGCGATCGTCACGATCACGGCGACCGAGGCCGCCTACCTGCGCACGGGCGACGGGCACCTCGACGTCGACCGCTCCGACGTCGTCGCCGACCTGCAGGCCCTGCGCACCGACGTCACCGCCCCGGTGACCACCCTGCCGGGGCGCCTCGTCGCGGGTCTCGCCGCCCGCCGGGAGGCCGGAGCAGGCCCGGTCACGGTGCTCTCCTGCGACAACCTCGCGCACAACGGGGCGGTGACCGCGACGGTCGTGCTGGAACTGGCGGAACTCCTCGACAGCGCGCTGCACGCGTGGATCGGGGCGGAGGTCGACTTCGCCGACTCCATGGTCGACCGGATCACGCCCGCGACGACCGAGGAGGTGCTCGCCACCGTGACCGCGCTGACCGGGACCACCGACGAGGCACCCGTCCCGACGGAGCCGTTCTCGGAGTGGGTCGTCAGCGGACGCTTCCCCGCCGGCCGACCGGCCTGGGAGAGCGCCGGGGTGACCTTCGTCGACGACGTGACCCCCTACGAACGGCGCAAGCTCTGGCTGCTCAACGGGTCGCACTCGCTGCTGGCCTACGCCGCGAGCGTGCGGGGTCACCGCACCATCGCCGACGCCGTCGCCGACCCGGAGTGCCGGGGCTGGGTCGAGGAGTTCTGGGACGAGGCCTGCCGCCACCTCGACCTCCCGGCCGAGGAGCTCACCGCGTACCGGGCGGCGTTGCTGGAGCGCTACGCGAACCCCGGGGTGCGGCACCTGCTCGCGCAGATCGCCGCCGGTGGTTCGCTCAAGCTGCCGTTGCGGATCGTCCCCGCCCTGCTGGCCGAACGCGCTGCCGGCCGGTCACCGGTGGGCTGCGCGACGGCGATCGCGGCGTGGGTCCTGCACCTGCGGGGCGTCGGGGCCCCCGTCGACGACCCGGCGGCGGACCGGGCGGAGCACGCTGCGGCGCAGGGGGTCCCGGACGTCCTGGACCTGCTGCACCCCGGGCTCGGGGAGGACCGCGAGCTCGTGGAGCTCGTCGCGTCACGCCTCGCGGCGCTGACCCCGACGGACTGAGGGCGCCGGGCGCCGGGCGGGGCGTGAGCCGGCGTGGGGGCCGGTGGACCCGCGCACGACGAGCCAGGCCGGCAGCAGGACGGGTTCGCCGGTGAGGCCGTCGCGGACCCCACCGGTGGGGCGGACGGTGCCGGAGGCCACGTGCGCGACCCCGGTGGACCCGATGTCCACCAGCGGCGCCGCGATCGACGTCAGCCCGACGAGTTCCGCGTCGACGATGTTGTCGAACCCGATGACGCTGACGTCCTGCGGGACACGGCGCCCGCCCGCGGTCACCGCCTTGAGGAACCCGATGGCCATGAGGTCGTTGTAGGCGATGACCGCGGTGGTCGGGCGCCTCCCCCAGACCTGCGCGGCCTCGGCCCCCCCGCGCAGGGTGGGCAGGTTCGCGCCGATGCGGACGACCCGCAGGTCCAGCTCCAGACCCGCCTCCTGCAGACCGCGCCAGCGGGTCCCGTCCGCGTAGGAGTTCTCGGGCCCGGCGAGGTAGGCGATGGAGGAGTGTCCCCGCTCCACGAGGTGCTCGGCGGCCTTCTTGACGGCCCGGACGTTGTCGCTGAGCACCGAGGTGACCGACCCGACGGAACGGTTCAGCACGACGACCGGCCGGCGCTTCGCCACCGCCCGGATCGCCTGGTCGCTCAGCCGGGAGGAGGCCAGGACGAAACCGTCCACCGTCGCCTCCAGCCGGGCCAGGGCCTGCGCCTCGGCGTGCTCGGACTCCTGCGTCTCGACGATCGCCAGGGTGAGGTCGTTGCGGGCCGCGGCCCGCTCGGCCCCGCGGATCATCCCGACGAACACCGGGTTGGCGATGTCGGCGACCACGAAGGCGAGCACGCCCGTCCCGCGGGCGGACATCGGCAGCAGCGTCCGCGAGGACCGGTACCCCAGCTCGGTGGCCACCCGGCGGACGTGTTCGGCGGTGCGGAAGCTCACCCGCCCGGGTTTCGACAAGGCCCGCGAGACGGTCGAGGCGGACACCCCGGCGGCCGCCGCGACGTCGTAGATGGTGACGGTGGCGTCGCGGGCCGGCCCGGGAGGTTCGGGGGACGCCCCGGGTGGGAGCTCGCCCACCTCGTCCACGTCCCACCTCCGGTCCCCCGTCGCCCCGTCGCCCCGCGGTTGCGGGCGACCGTAGCAACTCCTGGCAACCGTGGTGGTCCCCGCTGTCCCGGGTGGCTTGAATGGGGTGCAGGACCGTCCGCGTGCGGTCGCCCGAGCGAACCGGAAGGAACCGCGATGCCCAGCTCGTCACCCGTCCCCCCCGACCGGGACGGGGTGCCCGGCCCGCTGGCGCGCTGCTTCGAGGGCATCGAGCGGCTCGGCGTCGCGTTCTCCGGCGGGGTGGACTCCTCCGTCGTGCTGGCGGCCGCGGCGCGCACGCTGGGGGCGTCCCGGGTGACCGCCGTCCTCGGGGTGTCCCCGAGCCTGCCCGCGAGCGAACGGGTCGCGGCCCACGACGTCGCGGCCCACGTCGGGGTCCGGGTGCTGGAGGTCGCGACCCGCGAGGGCGACAACCCCGCCTACCGCGCCAACGGGCCGGACCGCTGCTTCCACTGCAAGGACGAGCTGTTCCAGCGGATCGACGACGACGTCGTGCAGGCCCACGGGCTGGACGCCGTCGCCTACGGCGAGAACGCCGACGACGCCCGGCGTCCCGACCGTCCGGGGTCGAGAGCCGCTGCGGCGCACCGGGTCCTGCGTCCACTGGCCGACGCCGGCATGGACAAGGCGCAGGTCCGCGCGCTCGCCCGGGCCTGGGCCCTGCCCTGCGCCGACAAACCCGCCGCGCCGTGCCTCGCGTCCCGCATCCCGCACCACCAGGAGGTCACCCCGGCGAAGCTCGCCCAGGTGGAGGCCGCCGAGGCGGCGCTGCACGCGCTGGGGTTGGCGGACGTCCGGGTCCGCCACCACGGCGAGATCGCCCGGCTCGAACTGCACCCCGAGGACCTGCTGCGTGCGGCCGGCGAGCTGCGCCCGGGCGTGCTGAGCGCTGTGCGCGGCGCGGGGTTCCGCTGGGCGACCCTCGACCTCGCCGGGATGCAGTCCGGGGCGTTCACCCTGGAGGTGCTGCAGCGTGGCTGAACCGCTCCCCGACCCGCCCTCCGACCCGCTGACCGGGATCGCCGAGCTCGACCTGGACCGGGGGGCGCGGCGCGGCTACCCCGAGGCGGTCTACTGCGCCGGCAAGACCCCCGAGCAGGTGCGGCGCATCGCGACCGCCCTCGCCGGGCGTCCCGACGTCACGACGTTGTTCACCCGGGCCGGCGCCGAGCACGCCGCCGCCGTCCTGGACGTCCTGCCCGACGCGTTCCACGACGAGAGCGCCGGGTTGCTGGCCTGGCCGCCGACGCGGCCGGAACCGCGGGGCGGCCTCGTCGTCGTGCTCGCCGCGGGGACCTCCGACCTGCCCGCCGCACGGGAGGCGCACCTCACCGCGGGCTACCTGGGCCGGCGCAGCGAACTCGTCGTCGACGTCGGCGTCGCCGGGCTGCACCGCGTGCTCGCGCGCCTCGACCTGCTCCGCCGGGCCCGGGTGATCGTCGTGGCCGCCGGGATGGACGGCGCGCTGCCCAGCGTCGTCGCCGGGCTGGTGAGCGCCCCGGTCGTCGGGTTGCCGACCTCCGTCGGCTACGGCGCGGCGTTCGGCGGGCTCGCCCCGCTGCTGACCATGCTGAACGCCTGCGCGCCGGGCGTGAGCGTCGTGAACATCGACAACGGGTACGGCGCAGGTCACCTGGCCGCGCAGATCGCCGCACCCCAGGAGGACGGGGCATGACGCACGCGTGGATCGACGCCTCCGCCGGCATCGCCGGGGACATGCTGCTCGGCGCCCTGCTGGACGCGGGCGCGTCCCTGGACGCCGTCCGGGGCGCCGTGTCCGCGGTCGTGGGGGACGCCGTGGCGATCTCGGCGGCGACCGTCACCCGGGCCGGGCTGCGGGCCACGAAGGCCGAGGTGGACCTGCGCGACGAGGACCCGCCGCACCGCAGCTGGTCGAGCATCGAGGCGATGCTGGCCGGCGCGGGCCTCGCGACGCGGGTGCGCGACGACGCCACCGCGGTGTTCGCGCTACTGGCCCGGGCCGAGGGCCACGTCCACGGGGTGCCTGCGGCCGACGTGCACTTCCACGAGGTCGGCGCGCTCGACTCGATCGCCGACGTCGTCGGGGTCTGCGCCGCGCTGCACGACCTCGGGATCACCACCGTGAGCTCGGGAGCCGTCGCGCTCGGCTCGGGACGGGTCCGGGCCGCGCACGGCTCGATCCCCGTCCCCGTCCCGGCCGTCGTGGAACTCTCCCGGGGCCGGCGGGTGCTGGCCGGCGGCGAGGGCGAACTCACCACCCCCACCGGGATGGCCCTCCTCGCGGCGCTCGGTGAGGACGAGGACCTGCCCGGGCTGCGAGTCACGGGGTCGGGCACCGGGGCGGGGACGCGCGACGTGGCCGGGCGTCCGAACGTGACCCGGGTGGTCGTCGGAACGCGCACGGCCGCGGCGGTTCCGCGTCGCCGCGGGGTCCAGCTCGAGGCGAACGTCGACGACCTCGACCCCCGGTTGTGGCCGGGGGTCCTCGCAGGGTTGCTCGCCACCGGCGCCGACGACGCGTGGCTCGTCCCCGTCCTCATGAAGAAGGGCCGCCCGGCGCACGTCCTCACCGTGCTGGCCGCGCCCGAACGCGCCGACGCGCTCGAGGCGGAGGTGGTCGCGAGCACGTCGACGCTGGGCGTGCGCCGCAGCGACTGCACCCGGTTCGCGCTGCCGCGGGGCTGGGTCGACGTGGCGGTCGAGGGCGGGAGCGTCGCGGTGAAGGTCGGCCACGCCGGCGGGATCGTCCGGCAGGTGATGCCGGAGTTCGACACCGTCGCCGCGCTGGCCCGGGCGAGCGGCCGGCCGGAACGCACCGCCCTGACCGCCGCGCTCGCCGCCGCGGCCGACGCCGGGTGGGTGGTCGGCGCTCCCCCACCCCCCGGCGCCGTCCTGCGCGACGCGCCCTGATCAGGCCCGGGCGAGGCGGAGGGTGAGGATCTGGAAGGGCCGCAGCGAGACGCTCGCCCCGCCGTCCTGCACGCTCGTCACGCCTTCCTCCCGGGGGCGTTCGAGCAGGTCGACCTCGGACACCGACGCGACCGGGAAACCCCAGGTGAGCCGGGCCCGCTCGCGGGCTCCCAGGGACTCGTAGAGCCGGACCACGACGTCGCCGGACCCGTCCTCGGCGAGCTTCACGGCCTCCACCACCACGCCCGGGACGTCGACGGCCACGAGCGGCGCGACCGGACCGGCGCCGGTGACGACCCGTTCCGGCAGGTTCTGCCGGTACCCCTCGCGCACGGCGTCGGCGATGTCCGCCCCGACCACGAGGGAGTACTCCAGGACGTGACGGCCCTGGTCGGTCTCCGGGTCGGGCGAGAGCGGCGCCCGCAGCAACGACAACCGCACCGTGGTGCCGGGGCGGCCGTCGGCCACGACCGAGCGGGTCACGTCGTGGCCGTAGGTGGCGGAGTTCGTCACCGCGACGCCGTACCCGGCCTCCGCGACGTGCAGCCAGCGGTGCGCGCAGATCTCGAACCGGGCGGCGTCCCAGCTGGTGTTCTCGTGGGTCGCGCGGAACACGTGACCGAACTGGATCTCGGAGGCCGAGCGGTCGGCGTGGACGTCGAGGCCGAAGGCCGCCTTGAGCATCGCCTCGCGCTCGTGCCAGTCGACGTCGAGGGTGTAGGCGATGCGGGACTCACCGCGCGGCAACCGGACCGTCTGGACGAGAGTGCTCGCACCGGTGGACCGGGTGACGACGACGCTCGCCCCTTCCCCCTCGTCGGCGTGCAGCTCGACGGAGTCGGCCTCGACGAGGTCGCGCACGACGTGGCGGTAGTGCGCGTCGACGTCCCAGGCGTCCCACTTGTTGGGGGTGTCGCGGTGCAGCTGCAGCAGACCGGCGTGCGTCCCCGGCAGCAGCACCTCCCGGTCGGCGGCGAGGTCGAGGACGGAGGTGACGTTGCCGGCCGCGTCGACGCGCACCCGCAGCACCCCGTTGTCCAGGACGGTGTCCGGACCGTCGGAGGTGGACGTCACGACGGCGGCGGAGGGTTCCGCGACGCCGAGACCGAGCGCGGGCACCCCGGTGCGCGGGTGCGGGGTGGGGTTGGCGACGAGCGCGGTCGTGCCCTCCCCCGCCACCGTCGCCAACGAGGTCGCGATGAGCCCTTCGAGTTCCGCGCCGACCCGGGCGTGGGTGGCCGCGGCCTCGCGGTGCACCCACGCGATCGAGGAACCGGGCAGGATGTCGTGGAACTGGTGCAGCAGCACCGTCCGCCACAGCTCCTGCAACCTCGCCGCGGGGTACTCCGCTCCGTGCCGGACGCTCGCCGTGGTGGCCCAGAGCTCGGCCTCGCGCAGCAGGTGCTCGTTGCGCCGGTTGCCCTGCTTGGTCTTCGCCTGCGAGGTGTACGTACCGCGGTGCAGTTCCAGGTACAGCTCACCCGACCACACGGGTCGGTCGGGGTAGTCCGCCTCAGCCGTGGTGAAGAACTCGCGCGGCGAGTGCAGCGAGACCCGCGTCGAGCCCTCCAGGTTCCCGAGGCGGTCGGCGCGGGAGAGCATCTCGCGGGTGGGGCCACCGCCGCCGTCACCCCAGCCGAACGGGACGAGGGACCACCCGGCGCGGCCCTTCTCCTGGTAGTTCCGGGCGGCGTGCGCGAGTTCCTTCGCCGAGAGCTCGGAGTTGTAGGTGTCGACGGGCGGGAAGTGGGTGAAGATCCGGGTGCCGTCGATGCCCTCCCAGTCGAAGGTGTGGTGCGGGAACTTGTTGTCGGTGTTCCAGGAGATCTTCTGGGTGAGGAACCAGCGGACCCCGGCGAGCTTCATGATCTGCGGCAGCGCGGCCGAGTAGCCGAAGGAGTCGGGGAGCCACGCCTCCTCGGTGTCGATCCCGTACTCGCGGGCGAAGTACCCCTTGCCCTCGAGGAACTGACGGACCATGGCCTCGGACCCGACCATGTTGGTGTCGGACTCGACCCACATGCTGCCGACGGGCACGAAACGTCCCTCGGCGATGCGCCGCTTCACCTTCTCGTGCACCTCGGGGCGGTGCTCGGCGATCCAGGCGAACTGCTGGGCGGAACTCATGGCGTAGACGAAGGAGGGGTGCACGTCCATCAACTGGGTGACGTTCGCCGCCGTCCGCGCGACCTTGCGGACCGTCTCGCGCAGGGGCCAGAGCCAGGCGGAGTCGATGTGCGCGTGGCCGACGGCGCTGACGCGGTGCGCCGACGCGCGGGCCTTCGCGGCGAACAGCGGAGCGAGCACCGCCCGCGTCCGGGCGGCGGAGCCCGCCACGTCGTGCGGGTCGAGGGCGTCGAGCGCCAGGTCGATGCCCCGCAGGAGTTCGTAGCGCCGGGCGTCCTCGAGCGGGAGTTCCAGCATCAGCCCGCCGAGGACCTCCAGGTCGCTCAGCAGCTCGGCGACCTCGACGTCGCGGACGCAGAGGTCGGCGCGGGCCAGGACGTAGAGCGGGCCCCTCGGGGCGGTCAGCACGTCACCCATCGGGGAGGGGTCGAACGCCCGCCCGCCGCCACCGAGCACGTCGGGGTTGGCCGCGGCCTCGACGAAGAACTCGAACGTCGTCGTCCCGGCCGGCACCGGGATCCAGGTCGAGAGCGGGTTGATGGACTTCACCGGTTCGCCCGCCGGCGTGTAGACGAGCCCCTCCGCCTGGAACCCCACGTTGCGGGCGTCGGTGCCCAGGTCGAACACGACCTCGACCTCACGTCCGGCCCAGTCCGCCGGGACCTCCCCGCGCAACCGGAACCAGGTGGTGCTCCAGGGCGGTCCCCAGGCCTGCCCCACGGCGAACTCGCCGTACGTCGCGCCGAGGCCCTCCTCGATCGGGACGGGTTCGCCCGGTGCGGGCCAGGCGGCCACCTCCACGGGCAGGGACCGGGTGTGCACGGCGGGCGCGATGCGCTGCACGACCGCTCGTTCCAGACGGGCTTCGGTGACCTGACGCTGGTCGTGCACGACGTCCTCCTCGACGGTCCTTCTTCAGCTGCCGAACTCCGCGAGTTCGACCGGAACGGTGATGCGGCGTGGGGCGGACGTCTCACCGGACAGCCGCTCGGTGAGCAGCCTCGCCGCCCGGCGACCGACGTCGACGGGATCGTAGGTCACCAGAGCGACCCGGTCCACGAGGACCTCGGCGAGTTCCACGGTGTCGAAACCCGCGAGGACGACGTCGGCCCGCGCCCGGTGGACGGCGAGCAGCGCCCCGACCGTCATCCGGTTGTTGTCGCAGAACAGTGCGGTGGGCGGCCGCGACAGCGCGAGGAGCCCGTTCGTCGCGGTCCTGGCCTCGTCGCTGCTGTGGTGACCGAACCGGAGCAGTTCGGGCTCCTCACCGATCCCCGCCGCCTTGAGCGCCGCGCGGAACCCCGCGTACCGGCGGGATCCCGGACCGGACCGCTGGTCGCCGCCGACGTAGCCGATCCGGCGGTGCCCCCGGTCCAGCAACCACGTCGTGAGACGCCGGCTGCCGCCGGAGTTGTCCAGCAGGACGACGTCACCCCGGACCCCGCGCGGGAGGCGGTCGACGAAGACGACGGGGGCGCGCTCGGCGAGCGCGGCGTAGTGGCCGTCCGCGTCGTCGGCCCCCGGGACGATCAGGACGCCGTCCACCCGGCGGCTCAGCAGTTCGGCGACGATCTCGCGTTCCCGGGCCCGGTCCCGGTCGCCGTTCGCGTCGCGACCGGTCGAGAGCAGCAGCATCACGTACCCCGCGCCGGCCGCGACGAGTTCGACCCCGTGGGCCAGGTCGGCGGAGAAGGGGTTCGTGAGGTCTTCGACGACGAGGGCGATCGTCGCGGTGCGCTGCCCTGGCCGGAGCGTGCGGGCGCTCTCGTTGCGCAGGAACCCCAGGCTCGCGACGGACGCCTCGACCTTCTCGCGCGTGCCCGGGTCGACGTACCTCTCGGCGTTGACGACCCGCGAGACGGTGCTGATGCTGACCCCGGCGTGCGCTGCGACGTCACGCATCGTGGGCGGACGACCTGGACCCACCACGACCTCCCTGCTGCCCTGCGAACGTTTCCAGAGCCTTCGGCGACAAGGTAGCCGATGGTCGTCCGCGCGTCAGCGGGCTCGCGGTGCCCCACCCCCGTCCGCACCCGGGGCCCGACCTCGCGCGAGTCGTCCGTGCTGCACCCTGGACGGGTGGAGGTCGACGACGCACCCCTGCCCGCCGAACGGGCGTCCCGTCCCGGTCCGGTGACCGACGCCGAGGACGAGCGACCGAGCGCTGCCACGACGCACGGCGGGGTGACGGGGTGACGGTCCACCTCGGCGGCGGCGGGGACGAGCACGACGAGGCGCTGCTGTGGGACGAGGTGTTCCTGCCGGGTCGCCGCGTCGCCCTCTGGCCGTTCGCGATGGCTCCTGGGGCGCAGCGCGACGGCAGCGTCCGCTGGTTCCGCGCCGCGCTGGCCGCCCGGGGCGAGTTCTCGGTGCAGGCCTGGGGCGTGGGCGAGGACGGCGAGGACGGCGGGGAGGGCGACCTGACCGGGGTGGACGTGGTGGCCGTCCCGGGCGGCAACACCTTCGACCTGGCTCGGGAGATCCGGCAGCGCGGCCTCTGGCAACCGTTGCGGACGTTCCTCGACGGCGGCGGGCTGGTCCACGGCGGGAGCCCGGGAGCCGTCCTGCTTGGCGCGGACATCGCGATCGCGGAGGGACTGGACCCGAACCACGCCGGCGTCACCGACACCCACGGGTTCGACCGCGTCGCCGGGGCCGTCCTGCGGCCGCACCACGAACCCTCGCTCACGGCGGAACTCCGGCACTGGTCCCGCCGCCACGGTCGCGTCGTGATCGGTCTCCCCGAACGCAGCGGTCTGGTCAGCGACGGGACGCGGGCCCGCGCGGTCGGTCCGGAGCCGCTGCACCTCGTCACGCCCGACGGCGCGGAGCGTGAGCTCCCCGCGGGAACCACCTGGCGGCTGACGGACGGCTGAGCCACGGGGATAGCGTGGTCCCGTGGAAGACCCCGCTGCCCGTCGTGTCGACTACGGCACCACGTCCTTCGACGAGTCGACCCTCGCCGCGACACCGCTCGCGCAGTTCCAGGACTGGTACTCCGCCGCCGTGGCCGCCGCCGTGGTCGAACCCAACGCGATGACCGTGGCGACGGTGGACACCGACGGTGTCTCGGCCCGCACCGTGCTGCTCAAGGCCGTCGACGGCCGGGGGTTCGTGTTCTTCACCAACCAGCGTTCCCGCAAGGCCCACGGGATCGCCCACGACCCCCGGGTCGCGCTGCTCTTCGGCTGGCACGGCCTGCACCGTCAGGTCTCCGTCCGGGGTGTGGCCGAGGAGGTCCCCCGGGCCGAGACCGGGGCCTACTTCGTCAGCCGTCCCCACGGTTCCCGCATCGGAGCCTGGACGAGCGAGCAGTCGCAGACCGTCCCCTCCGCCGCGGCGCTGCACGCGCGCGAGGCGGAACTGCGGGAACGCTGGCCGGACACCGGTTCCGCGGACGACGTGCCGGTGCCCCCGCACTGGGGTGGCTACCTCGTGCGGGCCCGGGAGGTGGAGTTCTGGCAGGGCCGGACCTCCCGGTTGCACGACCGGTTGGTCTTCGTGGCCGACGCCGGTCCGGCCCCCCTGGACGACGCCGCGTCCTGGCGGGTCGAACGTCGCCAACCCTGAGCTCCCGGGGGACTGCGGGTAGCGTTGCGGCATGGAGAGGACGTTGCACACCCGCCTGCACGAGGACGCGGTCGAGGACTACGACCGGTTGCACGCCAGGGTTCCCGACGACCTCCTGCAGGCCCTGGCCGAGGCCGGGGTGCGCGACTGGCGGATCTGGCGCGACGGCTGCGACGTCTTCCACTGGCTCGACGTCGAGGACTACCAGGTGATGCGCGAACACCTCCGGGACCACCCCGCGAACCTGGCCTGGCAGGCGCGGGTGACCCCCCTGCAGTCGGCGGCCGACGACTACTCCGGCGGGGACGACGGCCTGCCGTTCGTGTGGAGCTTCCGGGACCAGCAGGGCGGGAACGGCTGACGTGGCGCTCACCGACGAGGCCATCGAGCAGATCAAGCAGATGATCCTCGGCGGGGAACTCCGGCCGGGTGACCGGCTGCCTCGCGAGGCGGAACTCAGCGCCGCCCTCGGGCTGTCCCGCAACTCGCTGCGCGAAGCCGTCCGGGCGCTGGCCCTCATCAACGTCCTCGACGTCCGGCAGGGGGACGGCACCTACGTCTCCAGCCTCGAACCCGGGGTGATGCTGGACGCCGTGACGTTCGTCGTGGACGTCCAGCGCGACGACTCGCTGCTGGAGTTCCTCGAGGTCCGCCGACTGCTCGAACCCGCCGCGACGTCGATGGCGACGACCCGCATGGACGACGCCGAGATCACCGCACTCGCCGACCTGCTCGACGAACTGGGTCCCGACCCCACCGTGGAGGACCTGGTCGCCAACGACCAGGAGTTCCACCGGCGGATCGCTCTGGGGTCCGGGAACTCCGTCCTCGCCTCTCTCATCGAGAGCTTCTCCGGCCCGCTGCACCGGGCCCGCGTGTGGCGCGGGCTGACCCAGGAGTCCGCCACGACCCGGACCCTCGACGAGCACCGCGCCATCCAGCAGGCGATGGCCACGCGCCGGCACGACGTGGCCCGGGCCTGGGCCGAGGTCCACGTCGCGGGCGTCGAGCAGTGGTTGCGGTCGGTCAGTGCCGACCACGGTGGCGCGGGACCTCTCCCGCCCGACTGACCGTCACGCCAGGTCGAGGTCCACCACGACCGGACCGGGCACCGTCGCGGCGGGGACCTCGAGCACGACCCGGCCGTCCTCCTCCCGCGCCGGCACCGGAGTGCCGTCGGGCAGCCGGGCCGAAGCGGGCGAGAGCGACCCGGCGGGGACGTCGAGGGTCACCGGGCCGGTCGCGTCGACGACGGCGTGCACGACGTCACCGCTGCGGGTGAAGCGGACCCACGGCTCCTCCGAGGCGGAACCCTCCACCCACGTCGTCGTCCCGTGCACCGCGGTGGAGTTCAGCTCCATCCAGTCCCCGACCTGTTCGAGGCAGCGCCGCTGCAGTTCCGGGATGCGGCCCGCCTCGTCGGGGCCGACGTTGAGCAGGAAGTTCCCGCCGCGGGAGACGACGTCCAGCAGGTGGCGCACCGCGCCCGGCCCGTCCAGGTAGTGCGAGGCGTCCTCGACCTGGTTGTAGCCGAACGAGTACCCGATCCCGCGGCAGTTCTCCCACACGCCCTGCGACTCGGCGTCGCGACCGGCCTGGTACTCACTCGTCCGGAAGTCCCAGTGCGTCAGTCCCCAGCGGTCGTTGACCACACCCTCGGGCACGGCGGCGTAGTACCGCTCGAGGATGCGGGCGAAGCTCTCCGGGCCGTCGGGCTTGCCTGCGTCGGGCCACTCGATGTCACCCCAGAGGACGTCCGGGGCGTACTTCGCGATGAGGTCGGCGACGTGGGCGAAGGCGTAGGAGTTGTACGCCGCGTCCACGGGGCGGTTCTCCAGCAGCGGGTCGCCGTCGTGCGGGGCCAGGTCGGTGAAGTGCCAGTCGAGGCCGCCGGAGTAGTAGGTGCCGAACTTCATCCCGGCGGCGCGGGCGGCCGCCGCGAACTCGGCGACGATGTCCCGCCGCGGGCCGCGGGCCACGGTGTTGCGGGTTCCCGTGCCCGGGGCGTCCCACAACGTGATGCCGTCGTGGTGCTTGGTGGTCGGGACGAGGTACCCCGCACCCGCGCGCCGGAAGAGCGCCACCAGGTCGACCGGGTCGAACTCCGACGCGGACCACTCGTCGAGGAACTCGTCGTAGGGCTTCCCGCCGTGCACCTCCGCGTGGTGCTGCTGGGCGGGAGAGCCGTCGAGGCGGATGGTGTTCGCGTACCACTCGGCGTAGGGGTTGTGCTTCATCCACTCGTGGGGGTCGATCGTGCCGAGCTCGCCGATGGGTTCGGCCCAGGCCGGCACCGAGTAGGCACCCCAGTGGACGAAGATCCCGAACTTGACGTCCCGGTACCACTGCGGGACCTCGCGTTCGAACTTCCGGTACAGCTCGGGACGCTGCGGGGCGTCGGTGAACATGGCCACGGTGCGGTTCCTCTCAGAGGGGTTGCAGCTGGTAGGTGGAGACGGCGTTCCCGGCCAGGACGGCGTCGCGTTCGGAGGTCGAGAACCCGCTCAGGAGTTCCCGGGTGCGGGCCACGACGTCGGCGTACTCCTGGGCGAGGGTGCTGACCGGCCAGTCGGTCCCGAAGACCAGCCGGTCCGGGCCGAAGACGTCGATCAGGTGGGCGACGGCGACGGGGAGGAGTTCCTGGTGGTCCAGGGTGAAGAGCCCGGAGAGCTTGCCGACGACCTGCGGGCGGCGGGCGAGTTCCCGGACCCCGGTCTCCCACACGCCGTAGTCCTCGGTACCCATCGGGGGTTTGGCCCCGTGGTCGAGGACGAAACGACCGTCGGGCACCGCGTCCACGAGCCTCGTCGCGGACGGGAGCTGGTCGAAGCGCACGAGCAGGTCGGTCACCAACCCCGCGCCGGCGGCCGACCGCGCACCGTCCACCACCCCGGGACGGGCGAACCAGTCCGGGTCGGCCTCGTCCTCGACCTGGTGGCGGACCCCGACGAGGAGGTCGCCCCCCGGCCCGTCCCGGAGTTCCGCGATCTGCCCCGCGACGTCGCCGGTGGGTTCCACCCAGCCGACGACTCCGGCGATGAGCCCCTTCGACGCAGCCGCGGTCGCGAGGAACTCCCGCGTCTCGGCGAGGTCGGAGACGGTCTGGACGAGCAGGGTGCGGTCCACCCCGACCGACGCCGTCACCTGCCGCAGGTCCTCGAGGGTGAAGGGTTTCGCCAGTTCGTCCACCATCCACGGGTACGCGCGGACCGCGGGGTTCCAGAGGTGGTGGTGGGCGTCGATCACCGAGGTCATGCGCCGGCCTCCGTCGGCACCGGCATCCCCGCGGGCAGCAGGTGTTCGCGCTGCAACGCCTCCCAGGCCTCCGGGGGCACCGGAGTGTCGAAGAGCGCCGCGTTGCGGGCGACCTCCGCCGGGGACCGCATCCCCAGCACGAGCGAGGCGACACCCGGGTGCGCGGAAGCGGCCTGCACCGCCACCGCCGGCAACGTCGTCCCGTGCTCGCGGGCGACCACCGCGATCCGCCGCGCCCGCTCCAGCAGTTCCGCCGGCGCCGGTGCGTAGGCGTAGGTGGCCTCGGCCGGCGGATCGTCGTGGGCCAGGATCCCGGAGGCGAACACCCCGCCGAGGACGACGGCCGTCCCCCGGCGCACCGCGGTCGGCAACAGCTCCGTCAGCGCGCTCGCGTCGAGCAGGTGGTAGCGCCCGGCGACGAGGACGACGTCGAGGTCGAACTCCTCGACGAAGCGGGTCGGGAGTTCCGTCTGGTTCATCCCGACGCCGACGGCGGCGATCAGTCCCTCCTCGCGCATCCGCAGGAGTTCCGGGAACGCCCCGGCCCGGGCTTCCTGGACGTGATCGTCGGGGTCGTGCACGAGGGCGACGTCGATGCGGTCCAGCCCGAGACGTGCCAGGCTCTCCTCCACCGACCTCCGCACCCCCGCCGCGGAGAAGTCCCAGACCCGCTCGAAGGCCGCGGGGACGTCGAACCCGCCCTCGTCGTCGCGTCCCTGGGCGGGCACCGGTCTCAGCAGCCGGCCCACCTTGGTCTCCAGCACGAACTCACCGCGGGGCCGCTCGCGCAACGCGGCACCCACCCGCTGCTCCGACAGCCCGAGCCCGTAGTGCGGTGCGGTGTCGACGTAGCGGATCCCGGCGTCCCAGCAGGCGTCGACGGTCGCGCGGGCGGTGGCGTCGTCCACGGCCGTGTAGAGGTTCCCGAGGGCGGCCGCGCCCAATCCCCAGCGCCCGAGGTCCAGCACGTCACACGCTCCGGGCGGGGAGACGGAGCGTGTGCAGGCCACCGTCCACCGCCAGCGCGACGCCGGTGGTGGCCGAGGACCGCGGGTCGGCGAGGTGGACGATCGCGTGCGCGACCTCCTGCGCGCTCACCAGGCGTCCGGTGGGCTGCCGGGCCTGCAGCGCAGCCCGTTCGGCGGCCGGGTCGGCGCTGGCGTCGAGCAGGCGCTGCACCCACGGCGTGTCCGCCGTCCCCGGGTTCACGCAGTTGACCCGGATCCCGTCGGCCAGGTGGTCGGCGGCCATCGCGAGGGTGAGCGCCTGCACGGCGCCCTTGGTGGCGGAGTAGACGGCGCGCTGCGGCAGTCCCGTCCACGCCGCGATGGAGCACGTGTTCACCACGGCCGCGTGCTCGGAGGCGCGCAGGACCGGCAGCGCGGCCCGGGTGGTGCGCACGATGCCCAGCACGTTGACGTCGAACACGCGGTGCCACTCCTCGTCGTCGTTGTCGGCGACGCTCCCGGTCGCTCCGATCCCCGCGTTGTTGACCAGGACGTCGAGCCCGCCGAGGGTCTCGACGGCCTCCGCGACCGCCGCTCGGACGGAGGCGTCGTCGGAGAGGTCGGCCACCACCGAGGTGAACCCCTCCGCGCGTTCCCGGTCGAGCACGACGACCCGCGCCCCCTCCTCCTCGAAGCGTGCCGCCGTGGCCGCGCCGATCCCCGAGGCGCCCCCGGTCACCAGCACCCGCAGCCCGTCCATCCCGCTCACGCCGGCACCTCCGTCGCGACGGGGCGCCACTCGGCGCCGTCCGGGAAGGCGAAGTGCTGCAGGGTCCCCGGGTGGATCTCTGCGCTGAAACCCGGGTTCCGCGGCGCGTGGTAGCACCCGCCGGAGACGTCGACGGGGTCGACGAAGTGCTCGTGCAGGTGGTCGACGTACTCGATCACCCGGTCCTGCGTGGTGCCCGCGACGGCGACGAAGTCGAACATCGACAGGTGCTGCACGAGTTCGCACAACCCCACGCCGCCCGCGTGCGGGCAGACCGGGACGCCGAACTTCGCGGCGAGCAGCAGGATCGCCACGTTCTCGTTGACCCCCGCGACCCGGGCCGCGTCGATCTGCAGCACGTCGAGGGAACCGGCCTGGAGGAGCTGCTTGAACACGATCCGGTTCTGCACGTGCTCACCCGTGGCGATCTTCACGGGGCTCACGGCCCGGCGGATCGCGGCGTGGCCGAGGACGTCGTCGGGGCTCGTCGGTTCCTCCACCCACCACGGGTCGAACGGCGCGAGCGCTCCGATCCACTCGATCGCGGGGCCGACGTCCCAGCGCTGGTTGGCGTCGACGGCGATCCGCACGTCCGGTCCGACGGCCTCCCGCGCGATGCGCATCCTCCGCACGTCGTCCTCGACGTTCGCGCCGACCTTCAGCTTGATCTGGGTGAAACCCTCCGCGACGGCCTCGTGGGCGAGCCGCACGAGCTTCTCGTCGGAGTAGCCGAGCCAGCCGGGCGTCGTCGTGTAGGCGGGGAAACCACGGCTCAGCAGCTCCTCCCGGCGGGCGGCCCGCCCCGGTTCCGCGGCGCGCAGGATCTGCAGCGCGTCGTCGCGGGTCAGCGCGTCGGTCAGGTAGCGGAAGTCGACGAGCGCGACGAGCTCCTCCGGGGACATGCGCCCCAGCAGGTCCCACAACGGCAGACCGGCCCGTTTGGCCCGCAGGTCCCAGAGCGCGTTGACGACCGCCGAGATCGCCATGTGCATGACGCCCTTCTCGGGTCCCAGCCAGCGCAGCTGCGAGTCGTCGACGAAGGACTTCCAGGTGGCGCCCATGTCGTCGAGCACCGCGTCGACGTCACGGCCGAGGAGGTGGCCGGCGAGGGCGTCGATGGCCGCGACCTGCACGTCGTTGCCGCGGCCGATGGTGAACGCGAAACCGTGCCCCTGCAACCCGTCGGCGTCGTCGGTGCCGACGACGAGGTAGGCGGCGGAGTAGTCCGGGTCGGGGTTCATGGCGTCGGAGCCGTCGAGGTCGCGCGAGGTCGGGAACCGGACGTCGTGCGTCGTGAACGTCGTGAACCGGGCCATCAGGCCGCCCCCACCGTCTGCCGCATGCGGCCGAGGCCGTCGATCTCGCACTCCACGACCTGCCCGGCCCGCAGGTACGGCTTGGGGTCCGGGCGCCCGAGGGCCACCCCGGCCGGGGTCCCGGTGTTGATGACGTCGCCCGCCTCGAGCACCATGAACCGGCTGAGGTAGCGGACGAGCTCACCGATCCCGAACACCAGGTCCTTCGTCGTGCCGTCCTGGCGGAGTTCACCGTCGACCCAGCACCGCAGGCCCAGTGACGTCGGGTCGGGCACCTCGTCGGCCGTGACGAACCACGGACCGAGCGGGTTGAACGTCTCGCAGTTCTTCCCCTTGTCCCAGGTACCGCCCCGTTCGAGCTGGAACTCCCGTTCCGAGACGTCGTGCGACACGACGTAGCCCGCGACGGCGGCCAGCCCCTCCTCGGCGGAGTCCAGATAGCGGACCCGGCGGCCGAGGACGACCCCGAGTTCCACCTCGTAGTCGGTCTTCACGCTGCCCCGCGGGACGAGGACCTCGTCGAAGGGGCCGATCACGGTCGAGGGGACCTTGAGGAAGACGACGGGTTCTCCGGGCACCTGCGCACCGGTCTCGGCCGCGTGGTCGCGGTAGTTCAGCCCGATGCAGACGACGGCGCCCGGTCGGGGGATCGGGCTGCCCACCCGCTCCCCCGCGACGTCGGTCGGGGCGGCGTCCGCGAGGGCCGCGCGGGCCCGGTCGAGGTCATGCTCGGTCCACGCCGTGCGCGGGTCGAGCACCTCGGAGAGGTCCACGTGGCGGCCGTCCCCGAGCAGGGCCACGGGCCGTTCCGAACCCGGTGCTCCGATGCGCATGATCTTCATGGTTCTCCTAGTGCGTTGGTGGTTCAGCGGCCGCCGAGGCCGGACAACGCGATACCGCGTACGAGGTACTTCTGCAGGACGAGGACGAGCAGCACCGTCGGCGCCATGGAGATCGTCGCAGCCGCCATCAGCAGCTGCCACTCCTGCCCGTTCTGGCCGAGGAAGAGGTTGAGGCCCAGGGGGACCGTCGTCGTGGACGTGTCGTTGGTGATGATGAGGGGCCAGAGGAAGCTGTTCCAGTAGCCGATGAAGGTGAACACCGCGAGCACCGCGAAGGCCGGTGCCGCGATGGGGACGATGACCGCGGTCAGGATGCGCCAGTGACCCGCCCCGTCGATCTTCGCCGCCTCCTCGAGCTCGAGGGGGATGGTGAGGAAGAACTGGCGCAGGAGGAAGGTACCGAAGGCGGTGAAGGCCCAGGGCAGGATGAGCGCCTGGAACGAGTTCACCCAGCCGAGTTCCTTCATGATCAGGAACATCGGAACGACGACGACCTCCTGCGGCACCATGAGCGTCCCGAGGTAGAGCAGGAAGACCTGCTCGCGGAAGCGGAACCGGAGCCGGGCGAAGGCGTAGGCCGACATCGCCGAGGTCACCAGCGTGATGAGCGTTCCGGCGATCGCGACGAACAGGGTGTTGAGCATGAACCGGCCGAACGGCAGGTAGTTCGCGGCTTCGGAGTAGTTCCCGAAGAGCAGGTGGTCACCCAGCAGCTTCGGCGGGGTGGAGAAGACCTCTCCCCCGGACTTCAGCGAACTCGCGACCATCCAGACCAGAGGCATGAGGAACAGCAGACCGACCAGGGTCAGCAGGACCTGCGAGACGATGCGACGACCCCGGTGGCGCGGCCGGGAGTTCAGCGGACGCGGCGAGCGCGTCCGGACCACCGACGGGCGCGAGGTCGAGGTGTCACTGGTCATAGTGGACCCACTTCTTCTGCCCGATGAACTGGATCGCGGTCACGATCATGATGAAGACGAAGAGGACCCACGCGATCGCGGACGCGAATCCGAGGCGGAAGAACTGGAACCCGCTCTGGTAGAGGTACATCACCAACGTCGTCGTGCTGTTGCCCGGGCCGCCGCCGGTGAGGACGTAGGACTGGGTGAACACCTGGAAGCTGGAGATGAGCGTGAGGACCGTGGCGAAGAAGATGCTCGGCGACAGCAGCGGGAGGACCACGCTGAAGAAGCGGCGCACCGCTCCGGCCCCGTCGATCTCGGCCGCCTCGACGAGGTGGCTCGGCACCGCGTCGAGGGCCGCGGAGAACACCAGCAGGTTGTACCCGAACCCCTGCCAGACCGACATCATGACGACCGCGGGCATCGCCCAGGACGAGGACCCCAGGAAGTTCGGGGCACCGACGCCGAACAGGCTCTTCATGGTCGAGTCGATCAGCCCGTTGGGGGTGAGCAGCAGACCGAAGACGACGGCGTTGCCCACCATGGGCGTCACGGCCGGGATGAAGAACAGGACGCGGTAGAACCGCCGGCCGGCGATCCGGGGGGAGATCCACACCGCGAGGCTCATCGAGACCACGATGTTGACCGGGACGTAGAGCACGACGAAGAGCAGCGTGTTGAGGATCGCCGTCCGGAACGTGTCGTCGGTGGTGAAGAGTTCGACGTAGTTCCCGAACCCGGCGAACGACGGTGACCCCAGGACCGGCCAGTCGAAGAAGCTCATGGCCAGCGAGGCCACGACCGGGAAGAGGGTGAAGGCGAGGAACCCCAACGCCCCTGGGGCGAGGAACCCCAGGGCCGCCCGGCCGTCCCCCTTCCTCAGCCCCCCGGGTGGTCTCGGCCGACCGTGCGTCTCCTCGCCGGGGACGATGACTGCTGGAACCGTCACGTTCGCCTCCTACTTGGCCTTGCTCTGGGCCTGGACCCGGGTGAGGAGATCGTCGACCGTGCTGTCCCCGTTGAACGCCGAGACCGCGTAGCGGCTGTAGGTGTCGTTCACCTGGGTCCAGGTCGCGGTCGTCTTGTAGGGGACGGAGTTCTCGATGGAGTAGTCCATGACGGCCTTGGCGTCACCGACGTCGTTGCCGTCGTACCAGGCCTGCTGCTGCGCAGTCCGGGCCGGGAACGCCCGCCCCTGCTGCCCGAGGTAGGACTCGGCGTCGGTCCCCGTGAGGATCGAGACGGCCTTGGCCGCCTTCTTCGGGTCCTTGGCTGCGGTCGAGACCCCGAAGCCCGAACCGGCCGTCTGCGTCTTCGATCCCCTGGCTCCGGCGGGGATGGGGGCGATCCCGACCTCGAACTTCGCGGTCGCCTTGGCGTTGATGAGGCTCCAAGGGCCGTCGATGTTCATCATCGCGTTCCCGGCCAGGAACTGGTTGGTGGCGGCGGCCGACGAGTTCCCCGCCGGCAGCGGGGCGGCGACCTTCTCCTTCACGATGAGGTCGCGGTACCACCCCAACGTCGTGCGCCAGGCGTCGTTGTCGACGTCGAGCTCGCCGGCGTCGTCGACGGCCGCCTTCCCGGACTCGCTGAGGACGAACGGGATGACCGCGTCGATGCTCGTGCTGGCGAAGTAGCCGTACTTGCCGTCCGTGGTCAGCGCCTTGGCGGCGGTCGTGAAGTCGTCGGTGGTCCAGCCCTCCGCCGGCAGCGGGAGCCCGGCGGCCTGGAACGCGGTCTTGTTGTAGAAGACCACGTAGGGTCCGAAGTCGTAGGGCAGGGCGACGAGCTTGCCGTCCACCTTGAGCCCGTCGAAGATGCTCGACTCGAACGTGTCGTCGGCGATTCCCAGGGTCTCGAGCTGGTCGTCGAGCGGGACGAGCAGCTGGGCGAACTGCGGTGCGCGCAGGGACTGCATGCCCAGCAGGTCGGCCGATGCCCCGCTGGCGGCCTGCGAGGTGAGTTTCGTCCAGTAGTCGTTCCAGGCCGCGGTCTGGAACTCCACCTTCGTCGACGGGTCGGCCTCGGTGACGAGACCGGCGACGTGCTTCCAGGCGTCGACCTCCTGGGTCGAGCCGGACCACATGAACCAGCTGAGGGCGTCACCCCCGGAACCGGAGGAACCCTGCGACCCACCACCGCAGGCCGACAGGGCGGCGAGGGCGCCCACCCCGCCTGCGGCGGACAGCAGCGATCGACGAGAGAGGGGGAAGTGCGGAGCGGACATGAGAAGACTCCATGACGTCGGTGTCACCGCGGCGAAGACCGCGCGAAGCCCCGAGCTAGACCTCGGATGTCTGAAGCCTCTACCTGGTGATCGTGACTGTCAAGGGACAGAATTGCGCGGTTCCCTTCCTGGGACATCGGATGTCTCGCCACGAGTGATCGTGTCAGGAAGCCGGAACGACACCGAGCGCAGAACGTCGTAGAGGAGGGTCAGCGCCTTCCATCGCCACCGTTCACCGAAGCGGTAGTCCGCCGCGGGCACCAGCCGCAGCGCCAGGTCCGGCCGCTGCTGCAGGAGGTAGCGGCGGGCCCGCAACGCGTGCAGCGGGGAGGAGGCGATGGCCACCCGTCCACCCCGCTGCAGCTCCCCCAGGGTGAGCTCGACGTTCTCCCAGGTGGTGCGGGCGGCGGTCTCGAGCACGATCCGGTCGGGCGGGACGGCGAGGTCGTCCCGGGCGTGCTCGGCCATCACCGCGGCCTCGCTGCGACCGTGGTCCCCCGCGAAACCGGAGAACACCAGACGCGCGGCGGGTGCGGTCCGGACCGCGATCTCGGTACGCCAGCGCTGCAGGGGGTGCAGCGAGCCGTCACGACGGGAGGGGCAGCCGAGGACGAGGACGACGTCGGGCGCGCCTCCTCCCCCGCCCGCCGGGAACCCCCGCCGCGAGGCGATCCGATGGGCGGCCTCGACGACGAGGAACACCCCGGCACCGAGGCCGGCCGCGGTCAGCGCTGCCTGGCGTAGGACAGGACCACCGCCCCGCTGTCGAACGTGCGCGAGCCGGTCGCGTCGAAGGCCCGGACGGAGAACCCGCCGGAGAAGACCCGGATCCCGTCACCGGCGACCACGGGGTACACCTTGAGCACCAGGTCATCGACCTCCTCGACCAGGGCACCGGCGAGTCGTCCACCACCGGCCAGCCAGATCCCGAGACCGTCCTCGGCCTTCAGGCTCCGGACGGTCGCGAGCGCGTCCGCGGTGCCCTCCACCGCCGGGTCCTGCGGGCTGCGCGTCCTGGACGCGACGACCTGGCGCAGGTGGGCGTAGGGACTGCCGATGCCCGCCTCCAGTGCGGGACGGTAGGTGTCCCAGCCCATCACGACGGTGTCGAAGCGGAGGTTGGGCAGCTCGTCGACCCCCATCGCCCGCCGCGCCGCGCTCGGCAGGACCTCGGGGTGCTCGGCGACCATCTGCGCGAGGTGGTCCGCGCTGACCGGGAAGAAGTCGAACTCACCCGCGGGCCCGGCGATGAACCCGTCGAGGGTCGTCCCGACGTGGTAGGTGAGGCGTCGCACCCGGCCACCCTCTCCTGATCACGCGGGGAGGGCAAGGACGATCCTCACCCCTCCTGCCGGGCCAGCACCCGCCCGAGGATCGCGAGACCCTCGCCGAACCGCTCCGGTTCCGGTCCGGAGTAGTTCACCCGCACGAACGGGCCCGACGGTTCGGCGGGGAACCACTCGTCGCCCGCCGCGACCACCACGCCCTCCGCTTCGCACTCGCGCACCAGGCGCTGGACGTCGGTGCCCTCGGGCAGGCGGGCCCACAGGTTGAGGCCACCGGCGGGGACCAGCGCCAGGTGCGCCGAGGGGACCCGGCGCTGCAGTTCCTCGACCATCAGGTCCCGACGAGCCCGCAGGTTCCCCCGCATCGTCCGCAGGTGGGTGCGCCAGCCGGGAGCCGTCACGACCTCCAGGGCCACGGCCTGCAGGACGGCGCTGACGTAGACCGACTCGGCGAGGCGGTCGGTGAGGATGCGTTCGCGGGCCGGTCCGCGGGCCACCAGCGCTCCCACCCGCACGGCCGGCGACACGCTCTTGGTCAGCGACCGCAGGTAGACGACGTGACCCGCGTCGTCCCGGGCGGCGACCGGCGACACCTCACCCTCGACGGTGAAGTCGTGCGCCCAGTCGTCCTCGACGAGGAAGGCGTCGTGGGCGCGCACCACGTCGAGGACCTGGTCGGCCCGTTCCGCGCTCCACCGCGCTCCGGTGGGGTTCGCGAACGTGGGCTGGGCGTAGAACGCGCGAGCACCGGTCTCGGTGAAGGCGCGGGCCAGGTCGGCCGGGTCCGGCCCGTCGGGGCCACCCCGGACCGGGACGACGTCCACCCCCGCCTGGGCCGCGGCCAGCAGGGCACCCCAGTAGGTCGGGGACTCCACCAGCACCGGGTGCCCGGAACCCACGAGCGCCCGGAACACCGAGCTGAGCCCGCTCTGGGTTCCCGGCAGGACGACGACGTCGCGCGCCGCGGGCGGGGTGGTCCCGGCCGGGGTGACCGCCGCGAGCTCACCGGCGAACCAGGACCGCAGGTCGGGGTCACCCGCCACCGACGACCGCGTCCACCCCGACTCGCTCCGGCCCACCCGGGCGAAGGCGTTGCGCAACAGCCGTTCCGGCAGCAGGTCGCGGGCCGGGTACCCGGAGTGCAGGGCGATGGCGTCCGGGTCGGCCGAGCGCATCGGCGCCGACACGGCCGGCGGTCGGGTGTGCGGAGCCCGCAGGGCCGCCGTCTGCCAGCCGTAGTCCGCCGGCCGCACGGCGGGTCGGGCCCGGACGAAGGTGCCGACCCCCGGCCGGGTCTCGATGAGGCCGGCGGTGGTCAACCGCCGGAACGCCTTCTGGACGGTCACGGGGCTCACCCCGAACCGTGCGACGAGCTCACGGTTCGACGGCAGCCGCGATCCGGGTGAGGCCGTCGCCACCCACGCGCGCAGGCTGTCGGCCACCGTGACGGTGCTATCGTCGACCATGAGCAGACAGAGTAACGCTATCGAGGTTTCGCGCCAGGTGTTACCGCCTGCGCCGGCCGCCGGTGGACTGCTCTGGGGCGGCCTCGGCGTGCTCGCCTTCTCCTTCACCGTCCCCCTCACCCGCATCGCGGTGGGCGGGCTGGCCCCGTTGTTCATCGGTTCCGGGCGCGCCGTCGTGGCGGCGGTGCTCGCCGCCCTGGCCCTGCGGGTGACCCGGGCCGCGCGCCCGACCTCCCGGCAGTGGCTGCGCCTCGCGGTCGTCGCGGGCGGGGTGGTGGCCGGGTTCCCGTTGCTCACCTCCTTCGCCCTGACGAGCACCCCCGCCGTCCACGGTGCCGTGGTCATCGCCGTGCTGCCGGCCGCGACCGCGGTGACGGCCGTCCTGCGCACCGGCGAGCGACCGCCGACGACCTTCTGGGTCACCGCGGCGATCGGAGCGGGCGCCGCCGTCGCCTTCGCGGCCGTGCAGGGGGCTGGGGCAGGCGGGTTGCACCACGCCGACCTGCTCCTCCTGGGGGCCGTCGCGGCCGCGGCGATCGGCTACGCCGAGGGCGGGCTGCTGGCGCGGGAACTCGGGTCGTGGCAGACGATCTCCTGGGCCCTCGTGCTGGCCTCACCGGCGATGCTCGCGCTGACCCTCGTCTCCGCGGTGAGCACTCCCCCGGCCGCCACGGCCGGGCAGTGGGCCGCCTTCGGCTACCTCGCCGTGGTGAGCATGTTCCTCGGGTTCTTCGCCTGGTACCGCGGTCTGGGCATCGGCCCGATGACCCGGGTCAGCCAGGTGCAACTGGTGCAACCCGTCCTGACCATCACCTGGGCGGCTCTGCTGCTCGGGGAACCCCTGACCGCGACGACGGCCGTGGGCGGACTCCTCGTCATCGGGTCCGCCGCCCTCGCCGTCCGCTCGCGGACCCGATCGTGACAAGCTGTCACGAGCCGATGAACGACCCGTCCACGGAACCCAGAACAGGCGCGACGATGAACTTCGAGCAGTCCGACAAACTCGCGAACGTCCTCTACGACGTGCGCGGGCCGGCCCTCAGCCGCGCGCAGCAGCTCGAGGACGCCGGACACCGGATCCTCAAGCTGAACATCGGCAACCCGGCCCCGTTCGGGTTCGAGGCTCCCGACGAACTGCTCCAGGACATGATCGCCAACCTGCCCGTCGCGCAGGGCTACAGCGACAGCAAGGGCATCCCCTCGGCCCGCCGCGCGGTCGTCCAGTCCAGCCAGCTCAAGGGCGTCCCGAACGTCGGCGTCGGTGACGTCTACATGGGCAACGGGGTCAGCGAACTCATCGTCATGGTGATGCAGGCGCTGCTCAACGACGGCGACGAGGTCCTCGTCCCCGCCCCCGACTACCCGCTGTGGACGGCGGCGGTCAGCCTCGCCGGCGGTCGCGCGGTGCACTACCTCTGCGACGAGTCGGCCGGCTGGGAACCCGACCTCGACCACCTGCGCGCGCAGGTCACCCCCCACACCAAGGCCCTCGTCGTCATCAACCCGAACAACCCCACCGGCGCGGTGTACGGGCGACCCGTCCTCGAGGGGATGCTGCAGGTGGCCCGCGAGTTCGGTCTGCTCGTCCTCTCCGACGAGATCTACGACAAGATCCTCTACGACGACGCCGTGCACGTCTCGACGGCCTCGCTCGCCCCCGACCTGCTGTGCATCACGTTCAACGGGTTGTCCAAGGCGTACCGGGTCGCGGGTTTCCGGTCCGGCTGGATGTACCTGTCGGGACCCAAGCGGCACGCACGGGGTTTCATCGAGGGACTCGACCTGCTGGCCAACATGCGCCTGTGCGCCAACGTCCCCGCGCAGTACGTCGTGCAGGCCGCGCTGTCCGGGCACCAGTCGATCAACGACCTCGTCCTGCCCGGTGGTCGCCTCGCCGAGCAGGCGCACCGCACGTGGGAACTCCTCAACGAGATCCCCGGGGTGAGCTGCGTGAAACCCCGCGGCGCGCTCTACTGCTTCCCCCGCCTCGACCCGGAGGTCCACGAGGTGAAGGACGACTACCAGCTCATCGTGGACCTGCTGGAGTCCCAGCACGTCCTCGTCGTGCAGGGTACCGGGTTCAACTGGCCGAAACCCGACCACTTCCGGATCGTCACCCTCCCCCGGGTCGAGGACCTGGAGAGCGCCATCGGGCGGATCGGCACGTTCCTCACCGACCGGTTGTCCTCGATGGCGTGACCCTCCCCCGACGAACCGCCCGGCCCGGCGCGCGGGTCAGCCACCCGTGCGCTGCCGCCAGGCGGTGAGGGCGAGCAGCAGGACGACCGCCTGGTCGGGCACGGTCACGTCGAGTCCCGTGCACTCGGTGATGCGCCGGAGCCGGTTCAGCACGGTGTTGCGGTGGCAGAACGTCCGCTCCGCCGTCACCGCGACGGAACCCGTCGCGGTGAAGGTGTCGAGGGTCTCCAGCAGCCGGTCGCGCTCGGGTGGGGTGAGGGCGAGCAGGTCGTGCAGCACGTCGTCGGCCAGGTCGTCGCGGATCGCCCCCAGCGCGCGGGCCGCGACGGCCAGCGCGTTGTCCGCAGGGCGCACCGGTCCGGTCGCCCCCGCCGGCAGCGCCCCCGCGACCTGCTGGGCCACCCGGACCGCCCGCGGCAGGCGAGCCAGTCCACGCGCCAGCGGACCGACCCCGCAGGGCACCGAACGCAGCACCGCGGGGACGGCGGCCCGTCCCGCCGCGACCTCGTCGGCGGGCCAGGTCCCCCGGGGCCGCGTCGCCAGGACGACGGTCCCGCCGCGCCACTCGTGCAGTCGCACACCGGCGGAGTTCCCGACGAGCCCGGCCACGGCCGTGCGGGAGGGCACGAACGCGCAGAAGACGTCGTCACCGACCCCGGCGCCCAGCACCGCGGCCGCCCGGGCCAGCAGGTCCCCGTCCTCACCGTCGGAGTCCAGGAAGGCCTCGACGATGCGTCGGCGGTCCCGGTCGCGTTCGTAGGCCAGGGCGGTCGCCGCCTCGTGGTAGCCGATCTGGACGTCGTTGGAGTGCTCCTCGACGGCCTGCCACAACTGCACCGGCAACGTGACCGCGGCGACCAGCGCCTCGGACGTCAACCGGTCGGCGAGTTCCTCCCACACGACCCGGAAGTGCAACCGCGTCCCGGTGGTGACGGCCGAGAGCGGGACGTCGATCTGCGCCCGGTGCCGGCCCACCGCGCGGGAGAGCTCCACCAGGCGGTCCGGGACGGGCAGGTCCACGAGCCGGCGCAGCACCCGTTCGTAGGTGTTGACCCCGTCGTCGAGGAGCCGGGCACGCTCGACGGCGCCGTCGGCGTAGGGCACGACCTCCATCAGCTGGGTGACGAAGCGTTCGGCCAGCGCGTCGACGTCGCCGAGCAGTTCCAGCAGGACCGAGCGCACGGCCGCCGTTTCGGCCGCGTTTCCGGTGCTGTGCATGTGCACACCCTAGCGAGGTGAACCCGTGTCCCGGCGTTCTTGTGCACGTCGGCCCGGAGGGGAATCCTCAGAACCCGGACGTTCCCCCTCGAGCAGAAGGAGCGGTGCCATGACGACGCTGCGCGTCGCACTGGTCCAGGCCGCCTGGACCGGCGACAAGGAGAGCATGATCGAGGCGCACGAGGAGTACGCGCGCCAGGCCGCCGACGCCGGTGCGCAGATCGTGTGCTTCCAGGAACTCTTCTACGGTCCGTACTTCGGGATCACCCAGGACAGCAAGTACTACGACTACGCCGAGTCCGTCCCGGGCCCCACGGTCAAGCGGTTCCAGGCGCTGGCCGCGGAACTCGGCCTCGTGATGGTCCTGCCCGTCTACGAGGAGGAACAACCCGGCGTCCTCTACAACACCGCGGCTGTCGTCGACTCCGACGGGAAGTACCTCGGCAAGTACCGCAAGCACCACATCCCGCACCTGGACCGGTTCTGGGAGAAGTTCTACTTCCGCCCCGGCAACCTGGGCTACCCCGTCTTCGAGACCTCCGTCGGCAAGGTCGGGGTCTACATCTGCTACGACCGGCACTTCCCCGAGGGCTGGCGAGCCCTGGGTCTGGCCGGCGCCGAGATCGTCTTCAACCCCAACGCCTCCAAACCCTCGCTGTCCAACCGGCTCTGGGAACTCGAGCAGCCCACCGCGGCCGCCGCCAACGGGTACTTCGTCGCCGTCCCGAACCGGGTCGGGACCGAGACCGGCGAGTTCGGGGACGACGCGGTGCCGTTCTACGGGACCAGCTACGTCGCCGACCCGATGGGGAACTTCGTGGGCGAGAAGGCCGGCAGCGAGAACCCGGAACTGCTGATCCGCGACCTCGACATGGACCTCATCCGCACGGCCCGCACCGACTGGCAGTTCTACCGCGACCGTCGCCCCGACTCCTACGGCGACCTGGTCCGGCCGTGACCACGGGACGGAGGACTCTCGTCGAGAACGGAACCCTGGTCTCCTCGACGGGCGCCGTCCGCACCGACGTGCTGATCGAGGGCGAGACCGTCGTGGCCCTGCTGGCTCCCGGGTCCTTCGCGTTCGAGGTGGACACCCGGATCGACGCGACCGGCTGCTACGTCCTGCCCGGTGGGGTCGACGTGCACACCCACATGGAGATGCCCTTCGGCGGGACCGAGGCGAGCGACACGTTCGCGACGGGAACCCGCGCCGCAGCCTGGGGCGGCACCACGACGATCGTCGACTTCGTCGTCCAGCGCACCGGCGAGGTCGTCGAACGCGCGCTGGAGACCTGGCACGCCAAGGCCGCCGGGAACTCAGCGATCGACTACGGGTTCCACATGATCCTCGGTGGGGTGGACGACGACTCGCTGACGGCGATGGACTCCCTCGTCGCCCACGAGGGCATCACCAGCTTCAAGCTCTTCATGGCCTACCCGGGGGTGTTCTACTCCGACGACGGCCAGATCCTGCGGGCCATGCAGCGGGCCACGGACAACGGCGCCACGATCATGATGCACGCCGAGAACGGCACCGCCATCGACGTCCTCGTCCAGCAGGCCCTGGCCCGCGGCGACACCGACCCCGTGTTCCACGGCACCACCCGCCCCGCCGCGCTCGAGGCGGAGGCCGTCAACCGGGCCATCGCCCTCGCCGACGTCGCCGGCGGGACCCCCCTCTACGTCGTGCACGTCTCGGCCTCCCAGGCGCTGGAACGCATCGCGACCGAACGCGCGAAGGGTGCGAACGTCTTCGCCGAGACGTGCCCGCAGTACCTCTACCTGACGCTCGAGGACCACCTGGGAGCCGGTGGACCGGGGAGTTTCGAGGGCGCCAAGTACGCCTGCTCCACCCCCCTGCGTTCCAGGCACGAACCGCACGCCGCGGACCTGTGGAGAGGTCTGCGCACCGACGACCTCGCGGTGGTCTCGACCGACCACTGCCCGTTCTGCTTCAAGGACCAGAAGCAACTGGGCCGGGGGGACTTCTCGAAGATCCCCAACGGCATGGGCGGGGTGGAGCACCGGATGGACCTCGTCCACCAGGGCGTCGTCGACGGGCACCTGTCGTTGCAGCGCTGGGTCGAGACCTGCTCCACCACGCCGGCCCGGATGTTCGGGATGTACCCGCGCAAGGGCACCGTGTCCCCCGGTTCGGACGCCGACATCGTGATCTACGACCCGGCCGCGACCACCCGGATCTCGGCCGAGACCCACCACATGAACATCGACTACTCGGCCTTCGAGGGTTTCGAGCTGACCGGATCCGTCCGCACCGTCCTGTCCCGCGGTGCGGTGATCCTCGACCGCGGGACGTACTCGGGCAGCCCGGGCCACGGGAGGTTCGTCCCCCGCGGCCTGTCCCAGTACCTGCGCTGAAAGGAGAACGCGATGGACTTCGGCGTCGTGCTGCAGACCACCCCACCCGCCTCCCGGGTGGTCGACCTGTCCCGGATCGCGGAGACCTACGGGTTCTCCCACGTCTGGACGTTCGACTCCCACGTCCTGTGGGAGGAGCCCTACGTCATCCACTCCGCGATCCTGCAGGCCACCCGCAAGGTTGTCGTGGGACCGATGGTCACCAACCCGGCCACCCGCGAGTGGTCGGTGACGGCCTCGACCTACGCGACGCTGAACGAGATGTACGGGCCGCGGACGATCTGCGGCATCGGCCGGGGAGACTCCGCCGTGCGGACGTTGTCGGGGAAACCCACGACGCTGGCGACACTGCGCGAGTCGGTCCACGTGATCCGGGAACTGGCCAACGGCCGGCCCGTCGAGCACCGCGGCCAGACCGTGCGGTTCCCGTGGGCGACCGACCACGGAGCCGGCCGGCAGACCGAGGTGTGGGTGGCCGCCTACGGCCCCAAGGCGTTGCAGCTCACCGGGGAGGTCGCCGACGGGTTCATCCTGCAGCTCGCCGACCCCGACATCACCGCCTGGACCATCAGGACGGTGAAGGACGCGGCGGCGGCCGCGGGCCGTGACCCCGAGACCGTGAAGATCTGCGTCGCCGCCCCCGCCTACGTCACCGACGGCAGCCGGGCCGGCCTGGACCACGCCCGGGAGCAGTGCCGGTGGTTCGGCGGGATGGTCGGCAACCACGTCGCCGACATCGTCGAACGCTACGGCAGCGACAGCAACGTGCCCGCGGCGTTGACGGACTACATCGAGGGCCGCGAGGGCTACGACTACAACCAGCACGGCCAGGTCGGCAACACCCACGCCGACTTCGTGCCCGACGAGATCGTCGACCGGTTCTGCCTGCTCGGCTCCCCCGCCGAGCAGATCGCCCGGCTGCGGGACCTGGAGGACCTGGGGGTGGACCAGTTCGCCCTGTACCTGCAGCACGACGCCAAGGAACAGACGCTGCGCGCCTACGGCGACCTCGTCCTGCCGGCCCTGGCCGAGACCGTGACGGCCCTCTCATGACGTGACCGCCCGCACCCTCCCGATCGACGCGGACCGGGAGGCGATGACCACGTGTTCCAGGCCCGGCCGGTCCGGCGCCTCCCGCACCTCCACCACGGTGAACCCGTGGTGGAGGAGGGAGGAACTCAGCTCGGCCGGGCCGCGGAAGCGCAGCGTCGACCCGGAGGTCAACCGCTCGCCGTCCGCGAAGGTGAACACGGTGCGGAAGGTCACCAGCGGCGGCGAGACCGCCAGCAGCTCGAACTCCGCGCGGACGGTCCCCTCCCCGGGGACCGTCCGCACCTGCGGCGGTCCCGACCAGGTCCGCCAGTCCTCGGCCTCCGGGCGCCTGGTCTCGAAGACCAGGTGGCCGCCGGGCCGCACCGCCCGGGCGAGGCCCCGCAGCGCCGCGTCCCAGTCCCCGTCGGTGACGAACACCTGGGCCACGTTGCCGGTCATCACGGCCAGGTCGCACCCGAGCGCGGGAAGCTGCGCCGCCTCCACGGGCAGCCACGTCACGGCCGAGGTCCCCGGTCGGGCCCGGGCGACGTCCAGGCTCGCGAGCGCCGGGTCGGCGCCCGTCACCTCGTACCCCTCAGCGACCAGGAGCGCGGCCAGGACACCCGTCCCGCACCCCACGTCCAGGACGTGGTGCGCGCCGAGCTCGCCCGCGAGGGCGACGTAGGGCACCAGGTCGGGGCGGGGGTGGTCGAAGACGTCGTAGAGGGCGGCCAGGCGGGGGTGGGCGAAGATCGGGTCCGGCACGCTCCGAGCCTGGCGCGGGCCACTCGGCGCCCGCACCGGGTTTTCGGTGGAAGCCAGGCCCGCCCCGTGGCAGGGTCCGGGTACCGATCGGGAGGAGCCGGCCGTGGCCGTCGCGCGTTTCAAGGACCTCTGCCTCGACGCCCGGGACCACCAGGCGCAGGCCGACTGGTGGTGCGCCGTCCTGGGCTACGTCCGGCACGAGTCCGGTGACGGCCCGCGGGATCCGACGTGGCCGGTCCCGTTGCGTGACCCCTCCGGTGCGGGCCCGTTCCTCTGGGTGAACCCCGTCGCGGAGCCCAAGACGGTGAAGAACCGGATGCACCTCGACGTCGTCGGGGACCTCGCCGGCCTCCTCGCGGCCGGGGCCACGATGGTGCGGTCTCGCGCCGAGGACCGCCCGTGGGACGTGCTGGCCGACCCCGAGGGCAACGAGTTCTGCGCCTTCCGCCCGGAGGCGTAGTCACGTCCGGACGTGCGGTGGTGGCGGGGCGGGGATAGGCAGGGGGCATGGACGCCAAGGACATCCTGCTGGACGGCTACGGCCGCATCTCCCCGCTCGTGCACGCAGCGGTCGACGGCCTGGACGAGGACGCGCTGAGCGCCCGCCTCGATCCGGGGGCGAACTCGATCGCGTGGCTGGTGTGGCACCTGGCTCGGGTGCAGGACGACCACGTCAGTGACGTCGCCGGGCACGAGCAGACCTGGACGGCGGACGGCTGGGCGGAGCGCTTCGCCCTGCCGTTCGGACCGGGTGAGACGGGGTACGGCTTCGACGCGGACCAGGTGGGTCGGGTGCGGGTGGGCGCCGAACTGCTCACGGGGTACCTCGATGCGGTGCAGGTACGGACGGTCGACTTCCTGGACGGACTCTCCGGCGCTGACCTGGACCGGGTCGTCGACGACGCGTGGGACCCGCCGGTGACGCTGGGGGTCCGCCTGGTCAGCGTGCTGGACGACGACCTCGAGCACGCGGCGCAGGCGGCCTTCGTGCGGGGGGCGCTGGAACGGCGCTGAAGCTCCCGGAACGCAACGATCCCCGCCCCAGCCGAAGCTGGGACGGGGATCGTGGACGGTCAGACCGTCAGCGTCTGAAGATCAGAGACGCGTGACGTTCGAGGCCTGGGGGCCCTTGGCGCCCTGGGTCACCTCGTACTCGACCTGGTCGTTCTCTTCCAGGTTGCGGAAGCCGTTACCGGCGATCGCGGAGTAGTGGACGAAGACGTCCGGGCCACCGTCGGTCGGGGCGATGAAGCCAAAGCCCTTTTCGCCGTTGAACCACTTGACAGTTCCCTGAGCCATGATGGCCTCCTCAAGGTGTACGCCCCACCGTAGTGGAGCTCGTCGCCGAGGGGCTGACCTGGTCTGGAAAGCGTGCTGGACCCTCGAGTGAATCCCGGGGCGCAAAAGCACGTCGAGAAACTGCGACTAGGAAGAACTTAGCACGATCGGGCCTGATGTCCAGTCCCCGTGCTGTGCTCTCCTCAGCCGGCGCGCAGCTGCGACACGAGCGGGCACCGGAACGGGTCGCGAGCGGCCAGGCCCACGTCGTTGAGGTACGCGACGATGTCCTTGAGGGCCTGCGGCAACGAGGTCTCGGTGTAGTCGATGCCGTGCTCGGCGCAGAAGCGGCGCACGAACGGCTGGACGGCGCGCAGGTTGGGCCGGGGCATCGAGGGGAACAGGTGGTGCTCCACCTGGAAGTTGAGACCACCCATGAAGAGGTCGACGAACCAGCCGCCGGAGATGTTGCGGGACATCAGCACCTGGCGACGGATGAAGTCGACCTTGGTCTCGCGGGCCACGATCGGCATGCCGACGTGGTTGGGCGCGAAGGCGCCGCCCATCGAGACGCCGAAGGCGGCCATGTGGACACCGAAGAACGCGGCGCCGCGGGCCGGCCCGAGCAGCAGCACGAGCGCGGCCAGGTAGACCCCCCAGTGGACGACGATGAGGGAGGCGTCGATCCAGCGCTTCTTGGCCCGGCGGCCGCTGATCAGCGACTTCGTGGAGTCGACGTGCAGGTTGAGCCCGGCCAGCAGCAGCAGCGGGTAGAACCAGTAGCCCTGCTTGGCCGTGGCCCAGCGCAGGACGCCCCGACGACCGGCGGCGGCCTCCTCGTGGAAGGAGACGACCTCGGACTCGATGTCGGTGTCGATCCCCCGGGCGTTGGGGGCCTGGTGGTGCTTGGTGTGCTTGCCCATCCACCAGCCGTAGCTGAGACCCGTCAGCAGCGCGGCGAAGATCCGGGCCGCCCACTCGTTGCCGCGGTGCGAGGCGAAGATCTGCTTGTGCGCCCCGTCGTGGCCGAGGAAGGCGAACTGGGTGAGGACCAGCGCGAGCGGTGCCGCGACCAGCAGCACCAGCCAGGAGTCCCGGAGCAGGAACGCCCCCGCGACGACGGCGAGGAAGGCGACCGTGGTGAACGCGATGCGCCACCAGTAGTGCCCCGTCCGCCGGCGCATGAGGCCTGCGTCCTGCACGGCCGCGGTGAGCGTCGCGTACGGGGTGCTGCGGCGCGCCCGTGCGGGCGGCGGCTGCACCGGGTCGGACACGGACTCGGTCGTGGGCATGGTCGTCACTGGTCTCCTCGCGGGCGTTCAGAGGAGCACCGGGCGGTGCGTCCTCGCGTCGTGCCCGGGCGGGGGACCCCTGGACGGACACGACGGTGTGGCTCGTTCTCCGCTGCAGCCTCCCGCAGCGAGCCCCACGGTAGGCCAACGAGTGGAACCCCCCATCGGTGCCCACGCCGACGCCTTTAGGCTTCTGCGGTGCCGTTTGCGAGCCCTCGCGACTGTGACGGCACGCAGGGCACCGCGCACAGGAGAGAGCCGCACCAGTGAGCCAGTCCACCGAGCCCGACGCGTCGACCCCGGCCGAGGAGGCGACGAGGGAACAGGTCGCCCTCGAGGACGCTCACGTCGGGACGCTCTACGACCGGCTCGACGTCCTGCGCGCCCAGACCGCCGAGCAGCTCGCCGACGTCCGGCGCACCCTCGCGACCGGCACCCACCAGAGCCGCTTCGAGCGCGACGCCTTCGCGACCCTCTACGAGGACCGCCTCTCCCAGCTGTGGTCGGTGGAGAACCGGCTCTGCTTCGGGCGCCTGGACCTGCAGCCCGGGACCGAGGACCCGCGCCGCTACGTCGGCCGGCTCGGCCTGGCCGACGACCGGGGCAACCAGGTGCTCGTCGACTGGCGGGCGCCCGCGGCGCAGGACTTCTACCAGGCCACCGCGGCCGCTCCCCGTGACGTCGTCCGGCGCCGGCACCTGCTCACGGCGGGCCGCCACGTCACGGGCGTCGACGACGAGGTGCTCATCGCGGCCGAGGGTGAGCGCACCACGGGTGACGCGGCCCTGCTGGCCGCCGTCACCGCCCCCCGCACCGGCCGCATGGGCGACATCGTCGCCACCATCCAGGCCGAGCAGGACCGGGTCATCCGCGCCTCCGAGCGCGGGGTCCTCGTCGTCCAGGGCGGTCCGGGGACCGGCAAGACCGCCGTGGCCCTGCACCGGACGGCCTTCCTGCTCTACACCCACCGCGACCGCCTCGCCCGCAGCGGCGTCCTGCTGCTCGGCCCCAGCCCGGTGTTCCTGCGCTACGTGGAGCAGGTCCTGCCCGCGCTGGGCGAGACGGGCGTGGTGACCGCGACGCTGGCCGAGCTGTTCCCCGGGGTGCTCGCCCGGGGCGGGGACTCCGCCGCCGCGGCCCGGGTCAAGGGCTCGCTGCGGATGGCCGAGGTCCTCGACGCGGCCGTCGCCGACCGGCAGCGGATCCCCGCCCGACCGCTGCGCTTCGACCTCGACGGCACCCGGATCATGCTGCGTCCCGACGCGATCGCCTCGGCCCGCGCCCGTGCCCGGCGCGGTCGCAAACCGCACAACCTGGCCCGGGTGACCTTCGTCCGCGAGGTCCTGAACACGCTGGTCAACTCCCTCGCCCGCGCCCGCGGCGCCGACCTGGGCGAGGAGCGCGACGACCTCGTCACCGAACTGCGCGAGCACGTCGACGTCCGGCGCGAGGTCAACCTCTGCTGGATGCCGCTGACCCCGCAGAAGGTGCTCGCCGGTCTCTACCGCAACCCGGACCTGCTGGAACGCATCGCACCGCAGTTGTCGGCCACCGACCGCGCGGCCCTGCACCGCGAGGACGCGAGCGCCTGGAGCGAGGCCGACGTGCCCCTGCTCGACGAGCTCGCCGAACTCCTCGGCCCGCTGGAGGAGTCCGCGAACCAGGCCCGCCGCGACGCCGACCGCGAGGAGCAGGTCGCCTACGCGCGCAAGGTGCTCGAGGACTTCGAGGCCTCCGGGGTCGGCAACCCCCTGGTCAGCCCGGAACTGCTCGCCGACCGCTTCTCCACCGACGGACCGGTGGGCACGGTGGCCGAACGGGCCGCGCTGGACCGGACCTGGGCCTACGGCCACGTCGTGGTCGACGAGGCGCAGGAACTCTCCCCGATGGCCTGGCGCCTCGTCGAACGCCGCTGCCCGTCGCGCTCGATGACCCTGGTCGGCGACGTCGCCCAGACGTCGAACCCCGCCGGCGCGCGCAGCTGGGCGCAGGCCCTGAAACCCGTCGTCGACGACCGCTGGCGGCTGGAGGAGCTCACCGTCAACTACCGCACGCCCGCGAAGATCTCCCGGGTCGCCGCCGACGTGCTGCGCTCCGCGGGCATCTCGGCGAACCCGCCGACCCCCGTCCGCGAGGGCGACCACGACCCCGTCGCAATCCCGCTGACCTCCGGGGCGGACGTCGTCGAGGTCGTGCGGGCCCGTTTCGCCGACCTGGACGAGGGGCGGGTCGCCGTCATCACCGCCGAGGTCGACGGAGCTCTGGGCTCGGACGCGCTGCGCGCGGCGATCTCCGCCGTGCTGCCCCGGGGGGCGGTCGCCGCCTCCCCCGACGACCTCGACGCCGCGGTGTCGGTGCTCGACGTGCACCGGGCCAAGGGCCTGGAGTTCGACGTCGTCGTGCTCGTCGAACCCGCGGCCGTCCTGCGCCGTCCCCGCGGCGCCAACGACCTCTACGTCGCCCTGACCCGCGCGACCCAGGAACTCCACGTCCTGCACGCCGAACCCCTCCCCGCCGGCATGGAGTCCCTCGCCTGACCGGCGGGGTGGGCCATGATCGCGGCATGAGCGACAAGCCCAGGGTGGCCGTCCTGCTGACCGGTGGAACCATCGGCAGCGGTGGTCACGACGACCTCGACCGCCTCGACTACGTCGACCTCGGGCACGTCCTCACCGACGAGGAGGCGCTGCCGCTCTACCGGTTCCCGGACGACGTCGACGTCTCCCCGCGCCGGGTCCGGCGGATCCCCAGCACGGCCGCCGACGAGGGGTTCTGGGCGGAGCTGCGCACCGCGGTGCTGACCATCGCGCGGGAGGAACCCGACGTCGCCGGGGTCGTCATCACCCACGGCACCGCGACCCTGGAGGAGACGGCCTACGTCCTGCAGCTCACGCTGGCGAGCGAGCTCCCCGTGGTGCTCGTCGGGGCGCAGCGCCCACCGACGGCGGTGGGTTCCGACGCGCAGGTGGGGCTCGCGAACGCGATCCGCGTCGCGGCCTCGCCGTCCTCGCGCGGGCACGGGGTGCTGGTCGTCATGGACGACCGGATCCTGTCGGCGCGCGACGTCCTCAAGACGTCGAACTCGGGTCTGGACACCTTCCGCGCCCGCGACCACGGCGCCCTCGGTGACGTCGACCCCTACGGCGGGGTCTGGTTCTACCGCAAGCTGCTGCGCCGTCACACCACGTCGTCGCGCTTCGTCGCGCAGGCCCACCCCGTGTGGCCGCGGGTGGAGATCGTGCCCGTCTGGGCCGGCGCCGACGCCCGGGTGGTGGAGCGTCCCGTCGCCGACGGTGCTCGCGGGCTGGTCGTCGCGTCGCTGCCGCCGAGCATGAACCCACCCGCCGTCGAGGTCGCGATCCAGCAGGCCGTCACCGCCGGGGTCGTCGTGGTCGCGAGCAGCCGCGCGATCACCGGCCGCGTCACGCAGCGGCACGCCTTCGACGAGCGCGGACTCGTCGGCAGCGACACGCTCTCCCCCCAGCAGGCCCGCATCCTGCTCTCGCTGTGCCTGGCGGCGGGCCTGGGACACGAGGAGATCGTCGAGGCGTTCGCCACGCACTGAACCCACCCCGAGGGTCGTAACCTCTCCGAGTGCCGAAAACCCCTGCCCCGGCGACGGCCTCCGCGGACGGGTCGGTCGGCTGGTCACGTCCCCTCGCGCTCGTCGTGGCCCTGGCGTACTTCATGGAGAACCTCGACGCGACGATCCTCACCACGGCGACGCCCTCGATCGCGAGGGCCTTCGACGTCGTCCCGGCCGACCTGGGGCTCGCGGTCACGGCGTACCTGGTCGCGGTGGCGGCGTTCATCCCGTTCGGCTCGTGGGCGGCGGACCGGCTCGGGGCACGGCCCGTGTTCCTGGTCTCGATCGTGGTGTTCACCCTGGCGTCGGTGCTGTGCGCGGCCTCCGACTCCGTCACGACCCTCACCACCGCCAGGGTCCTGCAGGGCATCGCCGGCAGCATGCTCGTCCCGATCGGACGGCTGGTGGTCCTCAGCGGAACGGCCAAGTCGGACCTCGTGCGGGCGATCGCCTACCTCACGTGGCCCGCTCTCGTCGCCCCGGTCATCGCCCCCCTGCTCGGCGGGATCCTCACCGAGTACGCGGGCTGGCCGTGGATCTTCTGGGTGAACGTCCCCGTCGGGATCGCGCTGGTCCTGGTCGCGTGGCGGATCGTGCCGCAGGTCCCCCGCCGGCGGCGCCCGCTGGACGGTGTCGGACTCGTGCTGCTGGTGGTGGCCGTGAGCGCGCTGGTCCTCGGGATGGAGTTCGTGGCCGACGCGTCGACGACGGTCGCGGGGGCCGGTCTGCTCGTCGGGTCGGTGCTCGTGGGAACCCTCGCGGTGTTCTGGTTCCGGCGCGCCGCGCACCCGGTGCTCGACCTCCGCACCCTGCGCATCCCGACGTTCCGCGCCTCGAACTCGGCCGGTTCGGTCTACCGCGGGGTCGTCAGCGCAGCCCCGTTCCTGCTGCCGCTGCTGCTGCAGGAGGGTTTCGGGTGGAGTCCCGTGCGGGCCGGGGCGATGGTGATGGCGGTGTTCGCGGGCAACCTCGGGATCAAGCCCGTGACGACCCCGTTGGTGCGCCGGTTCCGCCTGGTGCCCCTCATCGTGGTCGCGACCTCCGTGCTCGCCGCCTCGTTCGGGGCGGCGGCGCTGCTGCGTCCGGACACCCCGGAGATCGTCGTGGCGCTGGTCTTCCTGGTCTCCGGCGCGGCCCGATCGGTGGGTTTCACGGCGTACAACACCCTGCAGTTCGCCGACGTGCCGGCGGAGGCGATGAGCCCCGCGAACACCGTCGCCTCGATCAGCGCTCAGCTCGCGACGGGCATCGGGGTGGCCGTCGCGGCCCTGCTGGTGCGGGCGGCGGCCGACCTCGCACCCGCCGGTGACGCCGCCTTCGCCTACCGGGCGGCGCTGATCGGGATGGCCGTCGTCGGTCTGCTCAGCATCGTCGAGTCGGCGTCGCTGCCCCGCGGTGCGGGTGACGCCGTCCGCGCAGGACGGCGCTGATCAGCGGCCGGAGGACGCGCGTCCGCCGAGGACGTCGTCGAGGAGACCGGGAAGACCGGCGGGGACGATCGTCTCGGAGGTGTAGCGCAGGTCCGCGGCGCTCCACCAGCGGTGCCCGAGGTGGTGCTCGACCTCCCAGTCGGTGAGCCCCGCCTCGATCGCACCGCGTGGGCTCCGGCCGGCGAAGACCTGCCCCTCCTCATCGCTGGAGAGGTCGCCGGAGAGCGGGACGACCTCGACGTCCACGACGGAGGCCTGTTCGCGCAGCTGCCGGACGGCCGCCGCCGCGGGGCCCTCGTCGGCGCCGACGTCGCCGCCGGGCGTCGTCCAGACGTGACCTCCCCCGGGCAGCGCCGTCCGCAGCAGGAGGACCCGCCCGTCGTCGTCGACGAGCAGCACCCGGGTGGTTCGTGCGTGGCCCACCCGGGCAGCCTACGAACCCGGACCGTCAGCGCGTGAGGAACAACCGCACGGCCAACGCCAGCCCGGCCACGGCGATGACGGTCCGCAGCACCCGAGGGTCGAGGCGGCGCACGATGACCGGCCCGACCCGGCCCCCCACGACGCACCCGACGCCGAGGAGCAGCGCCGCCCACCAGTCCACCGGCCCGAACACCGCGAAACCGACGGCGGCGACGGTGTTCGCGGCCCCGGTCAGCATGTTCTTCAGCGCGTTGTTGCGGGCGAGGGACTGGGCGTGCAGCACCTCGGAGAGCGCGAGCATCAGCACCCCGGCGGCGGCGCCGAAGTAGCCGCCGTAGATCCCGACGAGGAAGATCGCGACGAGGGCGGCGGGGTTGTTCGGGGAGAGCCGACCGGGCTGCAACTGCTTGATCCGCGGTTGCAGCAGGATCGTCACCGAGGCTCCGCCCACGAGGAACGGGACGACCACCTCGAACGCGTCCGGCGGGAGGGCGAGCAGCAGCACGCAGCCCACGGCGCCGCCCGCCGCGGCTATCGGCAGCAGCCGCTTCAGCCGGGCGCCCTGACCGGAGAGCTCGGGTCGGGAACCGGCCGCCGTGCCGGCCGTGACCCCGAGCAGGGCCATCGAGTTGGTGACGTTGGCGGCCAGCGGGGACAGCCCGGTCAGCAGCAGCGCCGGGTAGGAGACCAGCGAGGCGAGTCCCGCCGTGCTGCCGACGAGCCCCGCCAGCACCCCGGCCAGCAGGAGCAGCGGGATCTCGACGGGCGACACGTTGCCCGATCCAACCAGTGCGTCCGGGTTCCCCGGACCTCGGTGCCTGCGGGGCCTCCCCCGGTGTCGGTGGTCTGTGCTGTGCTGAGCGCGTGACGACCTCCGACAGCGCCGTTGACGTCTCCGCCACCCATCCGACGCTCACCGCCGGGGAACTCGAACCCCGCCTCGCCGCGCACCGCTCCGAGCTCAGGGGCTACTGCTACCGGATGCTCGGTTCCGCCTTCGACGCCGAGGACGCCGTCCAGGACACGATGGTCCGGGCGTGGAAGAGCATCGACGGCTACGCGGGCCGGTCGGGTCTGCGGTCCTGGCTGTACCGGATCGCCACGAACGTCTGCCTCACGATGCTCGAGAACCGGAAGCGGCGCGCCCGGCCGATGGACCTCTCGGCGTCCGCGTGGGAGCCGGTCGAGGCGTCGCTGCAGCGCAGTCAGCCGGAGGACACCTGGCTGGAGCCGATGGTCGACGACCGGGTGCTGCCGGAAACCGGCGACCCGGCCGACATCGCCGTGGCCCGGGAGTCGATCCGCCTCGCCTTCGTCGCCGCGCTGCAGCACCTGCCCCCGCGTCAGCGTTCGGTCCTCATCCTGCGCGACGTCCTGCGCTGGAAGGCGGAGGAGGTCGCGCACCTGCTCGACACGACGACGGCGTCGGTGAACAGCGCGTTGCAGCGGGCCCGGGCGACGCTGGCCGAACGCCCCGACGTGGAACGCACCGAACCCCTCGACGACACTCACCGCACGTTGCTGGAGGACTACGTCCGGGCCTTCGAGGCCTACGACATGGACGCCTTCGTGAAGCTCCTCGCGGCCGACGTCACGCAGAACATGCCGCCGTTCGACCTGTGGCTGGAGGGCGCGCAGGACATCACCGCCTGGATGCTCGGACCCGGCCACCAGTGCCGCGGGTCGAAGCTGGTCCCGGTGACGATGAACGGGTCCCCCGCCTACGTCCACTACAAGCCGATCGGGGCGAACGGCGAGCTCGTGCCGTTCGCCGTGCAGGCCCTGGAGCTGGCCGAGGGGAAGATCGTCCGGATCACGTCGTTCCTGGACACCCGGCTCTTCGACCTCTTCGGCTTCCCGCAGGAGCCCCCGGCCTGATCAGCCCATCGACTTCCGGCCGTCGACGGCCTCGCGCAGGAGGTCCGCGTGGCCGGCGTGCTGGGCGACCTCGGCGAGCACGTGGACGAACACGCGTCGGGCGCTCCACCGCCCCGGCTCGAACCAGGGTGCCTCCGGCAGGTCGTGCGCGAGGTCGAGGTCGAGGGTCCGCACGAGCTCGTCGGTGCGGGCCGCGACGGCCGCGTAGTCGGCCAGCACACCGGCGACGGTCTCCCCGGGGAGCATCCGGAAGGAGTCGGCCCGCGCCTGGAAGTCGGTGTCCGCGAAGGACGGCAGCCCACCGGCCCCGTGCACGGCGAAGTCCGCCCACTGGGCCTCGGTCTGCGCGACGTGCTTGACCAGGCCCCCGAGGCACAACTCGCTCACGGTGGTCCGGGCCGCCGCCTGCTCGTCGGTCAGGTCGGTGAGGGTCTGGGTGAAGAGCCACCGGTGCTTGGTCAGGGCGGACAGGAGGTCGCCCCGTTCGCCACCGGGAGCCGGGGTCGGTGCGGAGTCGCTGGTCATGGCGGCACGGTAGGGCCGGGGTCCGACACCACGCCTAGACTTCGCCCGATGCCTACGGCCCCTGCTCCGCGCACCCTCGCCGAGGACCTGCGCTCGCGCGCGGACGAGGACCTGGTGGTCCTGTTCACGCAGCGACCCGACCTCGCCGCGCCCCTGCCCACGTCCTCGACGGCCCTGGCGACGCGGGCGACGACGCGGGCGAGCACCCAGCGTGCGCTGGAACGCCTGGACACCCCGGCCCTGCAGGTCGCCGAGGTGCTCGCGGTGCTGCCGGACCCGACGAGCGTCACCGCGGTCTCGAAGGCGTGGGGGGCGCGCGCCAACGACGTCGTCGCGCACCTGCGCCGCAGCGCGCTGCTCTGGGGACCCGACCGCCGCCTGCACCTCGTCTCGGCCGTGCGCGAACTCCTCGGCCCGCACCCGGCGGGGCTCGGCCCGACGCTGGCCGACGCCCTGGGCCGTCGCTCCCCGCAGCGGCTGGCGGAACTGCTCGAGGACCTCGGTCTCGAGGTCAGCCACGACCCCGAGGTCGCCCTCACCCGCCTCGGGGAGCACCTCGGCGCCCCCGGCACGGTCGAGCAGTTGCTCACCGACGCTCCCGAGGGGGTCAGGACGGTCCTGGACAAGCTGACCTGGGGACCGCCGACGGGCGCCGTCGAACGCGCCGACCGCCAGGTCCGGACGGCGACGTCGACGGGGCCGGTGGACTGGTTGCTCTCGCGCGGGCTGCTGGCCGTGTCCGGCCCGGGAACCGTCGTGCTCCCCCGCGAGGTCGGCCTCGCGCTGCGCGGAGGTCGCGTGCACCGCACCCCCGACCGGCGCCCGCCCGAGCTGAGCACGACGACGCGACGCCACGAGGTCGTGCTCGCCGGTGGCGCCGAGGCCGCCGCGGAGGCGTGCCGCCTCGTCGACGAACTGGGCCGGTTGTGGGGTGCCGCGGGTCCGTCGGTGCTGCGCGCCGGTGGTCTCGGCGTGCGCGAGCTGCGACGGACGGCGAGCGCCCTCGAGGTCGACGAGTCCACGGCCGCGCTGGTCGTCGAGACGGCCTGGGTCGCCGGGCTCGTCGCCGACGACGGCGAGGTCGAGCCGCGGTGGCTGCCGACGCCGGCCTACGACACCTGGGTCGAGGAGGACCTGCCCTACCGCTGGGTGCACCTGGCCAGCTGCTGGCTGGCGAGCACCCGGGTGCCCGCGATGGTCGGCAGCCGCGACGCCAAGGACGCCGCCCGCAACGCGCTGGGCCCGGACCTCGACCGCGCCTCCGCCCTCGTGGTGCGGCGCGCGGTGCTGAGCGAGCTCGCCGCGCTGGCGCAGGACGAGGTGGCGGCGCCGGAGACGTTGGCGGCGCGGTTGCGCTGGCAGTCCCCGCGGCGGGCGACGAAGCTGCGCGACGACCTCGTGGGCTGGACCGTCCGGGACGCGTCCTGGCTGGGGGTCCTGGGGGCCGGTGCCCTCTCCCCCGCGGGCCGGGCCCTCCTGGTGGACGACGAGGAGGGGGCCGCGGCGGCGCTGGCGGCGGCCCTGCCGACGCCCGTGCGCGAGGTGCTGCTGCAGGCGGACCTGACCGCGGTGGCCCCCGGTCCGCTGGAGACCCACCTGTCCCGGCGGCTGGAGTCGCTGGCCCGGGTGGAGAGCCGGGGCGGCGCGACGGTCTACCGCTTCGACCCGACGTCGGTGCGCCACGGCCTCGACGACGGTCAGACGGCCGACGAGGCCCTGGCCTTCCTCGCCGCGTTGTCCTCCACGGGTGTCCCGCAGCCGCTGGAGTACCTGGTCCGCGACGTCGCCCGCCGCCACGGCCGGGTCCGGGTCGGGCGTGCGGGGTCCTACGTGCGCGCCGAGGACCCGGCCCTGCTCGCGGAGCTCGTCGCCGACAAGCGCTGCGCGGCGATCGGGTTGCGGATGCTGGCCCCGACCGTCCTGGCCAGCCCGGCCGACCCGGACGAGGTCCTGTCCGTGCTGCGTCAGGTCGGGGTGGCCCCGGCGGCCGAGGGCCCCGACGGCGAACTCCTGGTGCGGCGGGCGACGGCGATGCGCTCGGGCCCGCGCCCCTCGCCCCGCCCCGTGACGGGTGAACCGCCCGCCCCGGGCGCCGCGCTGCTCGCCGCGGCCGTCCAGACCGTCCGCGCCGGCGACGAGGACGTGGCGGAGCTGGAGCGTCGCCGCGAGCGCACCCGGGACGCCCCGCCGCTGCCGCCGATGGACCCGACGACGTCGCTGGCCGTGCTGCGCGACGCGGTCGGACGGCGACGGCCGGTGTGGATCGGCTACGTCGACGCGTCCGGCTCCACGAGCCGACACCTCGTCGAGCCCCTGGGGGTGGAGGGCGGCCGGATCACCGCGTTCGACCACGAGCAGCGCTCGGTCCGCTCCTACTCGGTGCACCGGGTCACCGGTGTGGCCGAGGCGCAGGCCTGAGCGGAGGCTCGTGTCGGAGAGGTGAGCTAGCGTCGTAGCGCACGACGACCAGATCGAGGACACCTCACGGGAGCGCGAACCAGCATGAGCGACAGCGGTCAGGGCGACGGACAGCGTTCCTGGTGGGAGAAGCCCGACCAGGAGCCCCCGGCGCAGGACCCCTACCGGGCGGGCGCCGCCCCGTCCTCCGCCGAGGACGCGCACGATCCGTACCGGTCGACGCCGCCGGCCCCGGACGCCCCGACGCAGGCCCACCCCACCGCGCCGCCGACGGAGAGCCTCCCGCGCTACGGGCAGCCGAGCAGCCCCTACGGGGAGTCGGGTCAGTCGGGTCAGCAGTCCTCACCCTGGTCCCAGCAGTCCTCCTCCTACGGGCAGCAGAACGACCAGCCCACGGGCTACGGGCAGAACCAGCCGTACCCCTCGAGCTACCCGGGCCAGCAGCAGCACCCGAGCCAGCCCTACCCGAACCAGCAGTACCCGAACCAGTACGGCAGCTACGGCACCCCGCAGCAGGTGCCCGTCGCGGGCATGGCGCACGCCGTCCTGTGGACGTCGGTCGGCGGGCTCGTGCTGATGTTCACCGGCCTCGGCTGGATCGCGGCCATCGTGGCGCTGGCCCTCACCCCCGGCGCACGCCGCGAGATCATGGAGGCCAACGGCGCCAAGCGCGGCCTGGGCTTCCTCTTCGCGGGCAAGATCTGCGCCTGGGTCAACATCGGTCTGACGGTCCTGCTGATCATCGGTCTCATCGTGCTGTTCGGGATCATCGGTGCGAACGGCGGCTTCGACGACAGTTCCACGTTCGACCCGAACTCCGTGAGCGTCCTGTCCACCCACTGACCGGAAGTTCCCGACCGATTGCGGAGTTGAGCACCAGGTGACCGACGGACCCCTCATCGTCCAGAGCGACAAGACCCTGCTGCTCGAGGTCGACCACCCGCGCGCGAGTGCGTGCCGGGCGGCGATCGCCCCCTTCGCCGAGCTCGAACGTGCCCCCGAGCACGTCCACACCTACCGGTTGACGCCGTTGGGGCTGTGGAACGCCCGCGCCGCGGGCCACGACGCCGAACAGGTCGTCGACACCCTGCTGGAGTTCTCCCGCTACTCCGTCCCGCACGCGTTGCTGGTCGACGTGGCCGAGACGATGGCCCGCTACGGCCGGCTGCAGCTGGTGAAGGACGAGGAGCACGGCCTCGTCCTGCGCTCCCTCGACGCCCCGGTGCTCGAGGAGATCCTGCGCAGCAAGAAGGCCTCGCCGCTGCTGGGGACCCGCATCGCCCCGGACACCGTCCTGGTGCACCCGAGCGAACGCGGGAACCTCAAGCAGGTGCTGCTGAAGCTGGGCTGGCCGGCCGAGGACCTCGCCGGCTACGTCGACGGTGAGGCGCACGCGATCGACCTGGCCGAGGACGGCTGGACCCTGCGGCCCTACCAGGCCGACGCGGTGGACAACTTCTGGCACGGCGGGTCCGGGGTGGTCGTGCTGCCCTGCGGCGCCGGCAAGACCCTCGTGGGCGCGGCCGCGATGGCCAAGGCCCGCGCGACGACGCTGATCCTCGTGACCAACACCGTCTCGGCCCGGCAGTGGCGCGACGAACTGCTCAAGCGCACCTCGCTGACCGAGGACGAGATCGGTGAGTACTCCGGGGCCCGCAAGGAGATCCGTCCGGTGACGATCGCGACGTACCAGGTCGTGACGACGAAGCGGAAGGGTGTCTACCCGCACCTGGAGCTCTTCGACGCCCGCGACTGGGGACTCATCCTCTACGACGAGGTCCACCTGCTGCCGGCGCCCATCTTCCGGATGACCGCCGACCTGCAGGCCCGTCGCCGCCTCGGGCTGACGGCGACGCTGGTGCGCGAGGACGGCCGTGAGGGCGACGTGTTCTCCCTCATCGGTCCCAAGCGCTACGACGCCCCGTGGAAGGACATCGAGGCGCAGGGCTACATCGCGCCCGCCGACTGCGTCGAGGTGCGCGTCACCCTCCCCGACTCCGAACGCCTGGCCTACGCCACGGCCGAGGACGACGAGAAGTACCGGTTGTGCTCGACCTCCGCGTCGAAGTCCCGGGTGGTGGAGAAGCTCGTCGCGCAGCACAAGGGCGAGCCGACGCTGGTCATCGGTCAGTACATCGACCAGCTCGACGACCTCGGGATGCGCCTCGACGCACCGGTGATCAAGGGCGAGACGACGGTCAAGGAACGTCAGCGCCTGTTCGAGGCGTTCCGCCACGGCGAGATCACGACGCTCGTCGTGAGCAAGGTCGCGAACTTCTCGATCGACCTGCCGGAGGCCAAGGTCGCGATCCAGGTGTCGGGCTCGTTCGGGTCGCGCCAGGAGGAGGCCCAGCGCCTCGGCCGGGTGCTGCGACCCAAGGGTGACCACGGCTCGGCGCGGTTCTACACCGTCGTCTCCCGCGACACCAAGGACCAGGACTACGCCGCCCACCGGCAGCGCTTCCTGGCCGAGCAGGGGTACGCGTACCGGATCGTGGACGCTGACGACATCGACGGTGGCGTCCCCGACGCCGACGGGGTCCTGCCCGGGAACTGAGGCGGCGCGGCTAGAGCGGGGCCAGACGCGGGGCGGGTGCGACCGGGGCCACCGGGTCCGCCGCCGGGGGCGGGACGAGGGCCGGGACCGCTCGCCCGCGCTGGGCCAGAGCGGCGAGCAGCAGGTCCGCGGGCTCGGGGCGGGCGTCCTGCCGCGCCTCGAGCCAGCCCAGGAGCCCGTCCGGGCGGTTGGTGATGACGCCGTCGACCCCGGCCTCGACCAGCACCCGCCAGAGCGCCGCCTCGTTCACGGTCCACGGCCACACCGCGAGGCCGGCGGCGTGCAGTTCGGCCACCGCGGCGGGCCGGGCGGCCAGGCAGGTCACGGACGGGTTGCAGGCGATCACACCGAGGTCGCGGCGCAGGGCGCGTCCCTGGGCGAGGGCGTCGGCGTCGAGGTCGTCGAGCAGGATCGCCCGGCGCACCTGCGGCGCCACCTGCTGCACGGTCGTCAGCGTGCCCACCTCGAAGCTCTGCAGCACGACCTGCTCGAGGGCGCCGCTGCGGCGCACGTCCCGCAGCACTCCCTCGACCTCCGCACGGCCCCAGACGCCCTTCAGCTCCAGCAGCAGCTGGGCGCCGGGGTGCTCGGCGAGCAGGTTCAGCAGGTCCGCCAGCAGGGGGACGCGCTGGCCGCGGTAGGCGGTGGAGAACCAGGAACCGGCGTCGAGTCGGGCCAGCTCGGCGGCGCCGAGGTCGGACACCCGGCCGCTACCCCCGGTGGTGGCGTCGACGTCGTCGTCGTGGATGAGGACGGCCGTGCCGTCGGCCGCGGGGTGCAGGTCGGTCTCGACCATGTGGGCACCGCACCGCAGAGCGGCCTCGAACGCGGCGAGGGTGTTCTCCGGCGCCACGGCGGAGTACCCGCGGTGGGCGATCACGAGGGGCAGGGCCGGCGAGGGGGCGTCGACCGGGAAGCGGCTGTCGAGGGTCACCAGGGGTCTCCGCCCTGCTGGGAGCGAGCACCGAGGGGTTGCCCGGCGCGTGTTCGAGGAGCCTTCGGCACGCCCGTGGGGGACCTGAAGCCGCGCTGGGGCCACCTCACCCGTCCGCAGGAACGGGTGAGGCACCTCCCTCGGGACCTCAGTCTCAGGCGCCGGAACTCTGGCTGGCGACGTCGATGAGGACCTTCCCGACGGCGTCGCCCTCGACCGCCTCGTGGGCGGCGGCCGTCTGCGCCAGCGGGAAGCGCAGCAGGGGCAGACCGTGCTCCTCCCCCACCGGCAGCGCGCCGTCGCGCAGGGCGGCGGTGACGTCCTCCGCCGCGGCGGCCAGCGCCTGCGCGCCCATCGTGTACATGAGGATGAACTGCAGCCGGGTGTTGAGGACCATGTTCGCGCGGATGTCGACGCGGACGTCGTCGCCGCCGTTGTTCGCGTAGCCGGCGATCGAGGCGCGCGGACGGACGACGGCCTGGTCCAGCTCGAAGTTCGGCGCGAGGGCGACCTCGACGACGAGGTCGACCCCGTCGGGGGCGATCGCCCGGATCTCCGCGGCGGGATCCCCTTCGCGGTAGTTGACGACGTGGTGGGCGCCGGCGGCGGTGGCCAGTCGCGCCTTCTCGGGTCCGCTGACGGTGGTGATCACCGTGGCCCCGGCCCAGCGGGCGAGCTGGATCGCCGCGTGCCCGACGGCCCCGGCGCCGCCGGAGACGAGCACGACCCGCCCGTCGAGCGCTCCGGGAGCCAGCCGTCGTGGGCCGTCCTCGGCCACGGTCAGGGCCCGGTGGGCGGTGACGGCCGGCACCCCCAGCGACGCGCCCACGTCGAAGGAGACCCCCTCGGGCAGCGGGGCCACCCGCTCGGCGGGCAGCACTGTGAACTCCTGCGCGGTGCCCGTGGGGCGGCCGTGCGCGGCCATGCACGTCCACACCCGGTCGCCCACGGCGAAGCCGGTCACGCCCGGGCCGACGGCGTCGACGACCCCGGCACCGTCCTGGTTCGGGGTGGTCTCGGCGAAGGCGAGGGGCTGGCCGTCGCCGCCGCCGCGCCGGGACTTCCAGTCGGTGGGGTTGACCCCGGACACCACGACACGCACCCGGACCTCGCCGGCGCCGGGCTCGGGGACGGGGCGCTCCTCCAGGCGCAGGACGGAGGCGGGACCGGTCTCGGAGTACACGATGGACTTCACCTCGAGGCGAACCCCGCCCGGCCGCTCACTGTTCCGCTCAGGGTTCCGCTCAGGCCTGTTCCAGGCCCCGCCGTCGCAGCAGCGGGGCGAGGTCGGCGTCGCGGCCGCGGAACTCCCGGTAGGCCTGCAGCGGGTCGACGCTGCCGCCGCGGGACAGGACGGTCGCCCGGAAGTGCTCGCCGTTCTCCCGGCGCAGCCCGCCGTTCTCCGCGAACCACTCCACCGTGTCTGCGTCGAGGACCTCGCTCCACACGTAGGAGTAGTAGGCCGCGGCGTACCCGCCGCCGAAGACGTGGTGGAAGTAGGTGCTGCGGTAGCGCGGCGGGACGGTGTCGAGGGCGACGCCGGCGTCCTGCAGCGCTCGGGCCTCGAACGCGCCGACGTCGTCGGGGGTCGCGTCGTCCAGGGTGCCGGGGGCGACGCGGTGCCAGGCCTGGTCCAGCAACGAGGCGGCGAGGTACTCGGTGGTCCCGAACCCCTGGCCGTAGCCGCGAGCGGCCCGCAGACCGTCCACCGCTCCCTCCGGGAGGGGTTCGCCGGTCTCGACGTGGCGGGCGTAGCGGGCGATGACGTCGGGTTCGAAACCCCAGAACTCGTTGACCTGGGACGGGAACTCCACGAAGTCGCGGGGGACGCTGGTCCCGGAGAACCGCGGGAAGTGCACGTCGGAGAGCAACCCGTGCAGGGTGTGCCCGAACTCGTGGAAGAGGGTCTCGACCTCGTCGACGCTCAGCAGCGCCGGGTCGCCCGGGGCGGGTTTCGCCACGTTGAGGCAGTTCACGACGACGGGGCGCTGCCCCAGCAACCGGGACTGCTCGACGAAGGAACTCATCCACGCCCCACCGCGCTTCGACGGCCGCGCGTAGGGGTCGAACAGGTACAGGCCCAGCGGGCCGGTCTCGTCGGAGACCTCGAAGGCCCGCACGTCGGGGGAGAACACCGGGACGTCGGCGCGTTCGGTGAAGGTCAGCCCGTAGAGCGCCGTGGCCGTGGCGAACACCCCGTCGACGAGGACCCGTTCGAGGTCGAACCACGGCCGCAACGCCTCGGCGTCGACGGCGAAGCGCTCGCGCCGCAACCGTTCCGCGTAGTAGGCCCAGTCCCAGGGCTGCAACGGCCCCGTCTCGCCGTCGGCGAGCAGCAGGTCGGTGAGTTCCGCCTCCTCCCGGCGGGCGTTCACGACGGCGGCGGGAGCGAGGCGGCGCAGCATCCCGACGGCGGCCTCGACGTCGCCCGCGGTCTCGTCCGCGACGACCCAGGAGGCGTGGTCGGGGTAGCCGAGCAGGGCGGCCCGTTCGGCGCGCACCGCCGCGATGCGCAGCAGGACCGCCCGGGTGTCGTGCGCACCGCCGCGGCCACCGCGCTGCACCGAGGCCTCGTGGACGAGTCGGCGGGTCTCCCTGCGGCGCAGGGACTCCAGCACGGGCTGACCGGTGGGGAGGACGAGCGGCACGAGGTAGCCGCCCCGCTCCCCCGCCGCGCTCGCGGCGCGGGCCAGTTCGCTCGGGGCCAGCCCGTCGAGCGCGTCGGCGTCGGTGAGGTGGACGGCGAGGGCGTTGGTGTCGGCGAGCAGTTCGACGTCGAACCGCGTGGTGAGCCGGGACAGTTCCTCGTTGAGCTCCCGCAACCGGGCGGCGTCGACCTCCTCGAGCAGCGCCCCGGAGCGGGCCGCGTCGCGGTGCAGCTTCTCCAGCAACCGACGCGGCTCCCCGTCGAGGTCGAGGGAGGTGTCCTCGTGCATCTCGCGCACGCGGGCGACGAGACGCGGGTCGAGGCGGACGGCGTCGTGGTGGGCGGAGAGCCGCGGCGAGAACTCCTCCTGCACTGCCCGCAGCGCGTCGTCGGCGTCGGTCCCGACGAGGTTGAAGAACACCGCCTCGACGCGGCCCAGCAACTGCCCGGCCGACTCCAGCGCGTCGAGGAACTGCGTCGGGCCCAGGTCGGCGGCGAGCAGCGCGTCGACCTCGCCGAGGTGCTCGGCCATCCCGGCCTCGAAGGCCGGGGCGTAGTGCTCGACGCGGATCCGGTCGAAGGGTGGCACCGCGAACGGCAGGTCGCTGGGGGCGGCGAACGGGTTCTGCGGATCGAGGGCCATGCCCCGATCCTCCCCGATCACCCCCGCGGCGCCACCAGGGACGTCACGAGGCGGTCGAGTTCGGCGGCGGGGTCGCGGGTCAGGCCGCAGTGCACGGGCGAGGTCTGCAGCACGGTCGAGCGGGGCGCGACGAGCCAGCGGAACCGGGCGCCCTTCGCCTCGGTCGTGGGGGCCCCGCCGCGGGGGTCCCCGGCGCAGACGGCCTCGAGCGCACCGAGGTGGCGGGTGACGGCCTCGACGTCGAGGTCCGGGGCCAGCGCCCGGGCCCGGTCCACGTCGAAGGCGGTGCGGGCCTGCAGGTGTTCCAGCGCGCGGCACCACAGCACGACGCCGACGTTGACGAACTCGGCCCGCTCGACGCGGGGCACGACGCGGACGACGGCGTACTCGTAGACCTCCAGCGCGGGGACCTCCAGCTCAGCCACGGGGCACCTCCGCCTGGACCCGGGCCAGTTCCGAGACCCAGGTGGGGCCGGCGAGGCGGGCGGTGAACCAGTCGAGGTAAGCGCTGCGCAGGTCCTCGACGGAGTCGAAACCGGGTTCGTCCTCGAGCCAGCCGTCGGGGACCTCGTCGACGGCGGCGCGCAGGACGTCCGGGGACAACGCGGCGGCGCAGCGCCCGGCGACGTCGGTAACCGGAGCCGCGGCGCGCAGCAGCAGGTGGTCCTCGGCGTGGCGCAGCGGCCGGTCGGTGCTCGCGGCGGCGCGCGGCCAGTCGTGGTGGAAGTAGAGGGACGCACCGTGGTCGATGAGCCAGGGCCTGGCCCCCCACCACAACGAGTTCGGGTTGCGCCAGGAACGGTCCACGTTGAGGACGAAGGCGTCGAACCACAGGACGCGCGCGGCCCAGCCGGGGTCGACGGGGTCCACCGCGGGGTCGAAGGAGAGCGCACCGGGCAGGAAGTCCATCCCCAGGTTCTCGCCCGGGGAGCGCAGCAGCAGGTCCTGGACCTCCTCGTCGGGCTCACCCCGCCCGATGACCGGGTCGACGGCGGCGACGACGAGTTCGGGGACGGCCAGGCCGAGCGCACCGGCGAGGTGCGCGGCGAGGACCTCCGCCACCAGCACCCGCCGGCCCTGCCCCGCGCCGTGGAACTTCACGACGTAGGTCCCCAGGTCGTCGGCCTCGCAGAGCCCGGGGAGGCTCCCGCCCTCCCGCAACGGCGCGACGTAGCGCGTCGCGGTCACCTTCCTCAGCACCCACAGATCTTCGCACCCCGACGCGCACGAGGCTCCGGGCGAGTCCCCAGGTCCCTCCCAGGGTTCGGGCGCAGAATCGTGACCGTGAGATCTACGAGTTCCGCCCCGGAGGCCCGCCTGCTGGTGGTCGACGACGAGCCGAGCATCCGCGAGCTGCTGGCCACCAGCCTCCGCTTCGCCGGCTTCGAGGTCGCCTCGGCGGGTGACGGTGCCGAGGCGCTGAAGCTGGCCGAGGACTTCCGCCCGGACCTCGTCGTGCTCGACGTCATGCTGCCCGACGTCGACGGCTTCACCGTGACGCGCAAGCTGCGCGAACGGGGACGGGCCGTCCCGGTGCTGTTCCTCACCGCCCGGGACGACACCGCCGACAAGGTGGCGGGGCTCACCGTCGGCGGCGACGACTACGTGACGAAGCCCTTCAGCCTGGAGGAGGTCGTGGCCCGGATCCGGGCCGTGCTGCGCCGCACCGGCGGGGCCGAGGGCGCCGACACGGGGCGCCTGGTCTTCCACGACCTGGAACTCGAGGAGGACTCCCACGAGGTCCGCCGCGGCGGACGCGAGGTGGAGCTCTCCCCCACCGAGTTCAAGCTGCTGCGCTACCTCATGCTCAACCCGAACCGGGTGCTCTCCAAGGCGCAGATCCTCGACCACGTGTGGGACTACGACTTCAACGGCGAGGCGGGGATCGTGGAGAGCTACATCTCCTACCTGCGCCGCAAGCTGGACACCGAGGGTCTGGAACCGCTGATCCACACCAAGCGGGGCGTCGGGTACGTCCTGCGCGTCGCGCAGACGGTGGGATGAGGTCGCCCGCGGACCGGGTGCGGTCCGCGAGGGGCAAGGTCCTAGCGGCCGAGGCGCACCTGCCGTTGCGGGTGCGCCTGCTCGTCATCGTGGTGCTGCTGTTGTTGATGGCGATGACCGTGACGAGCCTGGTGTCCTTGCAGCTCCTGCAGAACAACCTGCGCAACCAGGTGGACGAGCAACTCCGCGTCAAGGGTGTGGCGGCCATCAGGAGCGCGTTCCCGGTGTTCAACCAGTCCGCCGCGCAGCAGTTGCTGCTCTCCGACTACTACGTTCAGGTGGCGGAGGCGGACGGCTCCCACCCGGTCGAGACCTGTCCCCCGAACCAGGACTGCCCTCGACCGGACCTACCGGTCCTGACCACGGCCTACCTGGGATCGATGGACGGCAAAGCGTTCACCATCGCCGACGACGGTGACGGTGACCCGTGGCGGGTGCTGCTCTTCCCGGGGACCTCGGCTTCGGGGGACCGGGTGAACATCGCCGTCGCGCTGCCGTTGTCCGGGGCCAACCGCACCCTGGCCGACTTCCGCGTCGCCGCCCTCGCCGTTGGCGTCGCAGTCCTGGTGCTCGGGGGTTTCGCAGCCGCCCTGGCGATCCGGCGCAGTTTCCGCCCCCTCGACGACATCGAGCGCACGGCGTCCGCCATCGCCGGCGGCGATCTGTCGCAGCGTGTCCCGGAAGCTCCACCCGGCACCGAGATCGGCCGGTTGTCGACGGCCTTGAACACCATGCTGACCCAGATCGAGGCGCTCTTCCACTCCCAGCAACGTTCTGAGGAGCAGATGCGACGCTTCGTCGCCGACGCCAGCCACGAGCTCCGCACGCCGCTGGCCGCCATCCGTGGTTTCGCCGAGCTGTACCGGCAGGGCGCGGTGCGCGAACCCGACGACGTCGCCCACGTGATGGAACGCATCGAGGGCGAGTCGACGCGACTCGGTCACCTCGTGGAGGACCTGCTGCGCCTGGCCCGGCTCGACGAGGCGCAGCGGCGCCGGAGCGCGACCCGGGAACCCGTCGACCTCGCGGTGGTCGCCTCAGACGCCGTGCACGACGCCCGGGGGCTGACGTCGGACCGTTCGGTGCGTCTGGTGGGGCTCGAGGACGGCGTGGGCCCGAACTCCGCGATCGTGCTGGCCGACGAGTCCGGGATGCGCCAGGTCCTGACGAACCTGCTGGGTAACGCCCTGCACCACACCCCCGCCGGGACGCCGGTCGAGGTCGCCGTGGGCCGGCTGATGGGCCCGTCGGGTCCGGAGTCGGTGGTGGAGGTGCGCGACCACGGGCAGGGGCTGACCCCGGAGCAGGCGGACCGGGTCTTCGAGCGCTTCTACCGGGTCGACTCCTCGCGGCGTCGCGGGACGGGTGGCGGGTCCGGGTTGGGCCTGGCGATCGTCTCGACGATCGTGGAGGTTCACGGCGGGACGGTGGCCGTCGCGCCCACGGAGGGTGGTGGGGCGACTTTCCGGGTACGGTTCCGCGCCGACCGCCCCACCAGCACCGTCCCGTCCGAGGAACCGGTCGAGGACGACCCTCCGTCCCCGATCATTCACAGCTAGGTTCCAGCTGACTCCGGGTTCACCTGCAGCCCGGTGTCCGTTACTAGAGGTGCGAGCGCGGACCCCGCGCCCGGAACGACCAGCAGACGCCCGACTCGCAGAGGTGAATCAGGATGAACGGCTCCGACGAACGCCAGACCCCCGACGGCAACGGTCACGCCCCGTCCGGCGTGGCGACCGGCGGAGCCTTCCCCGGCACTGTCGTCACCACCCAGGCCCGCGGCAGCGACGAGAACCGCGGCTGGGGGGAGAACTCCCCCACCCAGCCCCAGCAGTGGGACTGGAACCAGGCCGGCTACGGCCAGCCCTCCCAGGGTGAGCAGTCCGGCCACCAGTACGGGCAGCGCGACCCGTGGACGACCCCCGGCGGCCCGACCCCGCCCAACGGCAACGGCGGTGACGACCACGGCCGGGGCGGGGGCGGTGGCGGGCGCGGCCCGCGTCGTTCCCCGGGCTGGTTCGGGGTGGCCGGGGCCGCGCTGGCCGGTGCCGTCGCCGCGAGCCTGCTGACCGCGGCCGCGGTCGGCGCCTTCGGCCAGGACACCTCCGCCTCCGGGTCGGGCGCGTCCAGCTCCTCGTCCAGCTCCGCCCAGATCCAGGGCGTCAGCGAGACGACCGTGAACTGGCAGGCCGTCGTGAGCGCGGTCGCGCCGAGCGTCGTGGCCGTCACCGTCGAGGGTTCGGCGGGCACGGCCGAGGGGTCCGGCATCGTCTACGACGCCTCCGGCTACATCGTCACCAACAACCACGTCGTGTCGGGTCTGGGCACGGGGGCGACGATCACCGTCACCCTCTCCGACGGCCGCGAGTACAAGGCGACCATCAAGGGCACCGACACGGCGACCGACCTCGCCGTCATCCAGCTGAGCGACCCGCCGAGCGACCTCAAGGCCGCGACGTTCGCCGACTCCGACGACGTCGTCGCCGGCCAGGCCGTGATGGCGCTGGGCAACCCGCTGGGCCTGTCGGGCAGCGCGACGACGGGCATCGTCTCGGCCCTGGACCGCCCGGTGCTCACCCAGGCCGAGGACGAGAGCCAGTCGCAGAACCCCTTCGGTCAGCAGCAGCAGCAGCAGACGACCGGTGAGACCGCGGCCACCAACGCCATCCAGACCGACGCCGCGATCAACCCGGGCAACTCCGGCGGGGCGCTGCTGGACTCCTCCGGCAAGGTCATCGGGATCAACTCCTCGATCGCCTCGTTGAGCTCGAGCTCGAGCGCGACGCAGTCCGGCAGCATCGGCCTGGGCTTCGCCATCCCCTCCAACGAGGTCAAGATGATCGCCGACCAGCTCGTGAAGTCCGGGACGGCGCAGCACGCCTGGCTGGGGGTCAGCCTCTCCGAGAACCCCGCCACGGTCACCGTCGGCGACGTGACCCGCGAGGGTGCGGAGGTGGCCGACGTGACCAGCGGCGCCCCCGCCGCATCCGCGGGCGTGCAGAAGGGTGACGTCATCACCGCGGTCGACGGACAGACGGTCGACGGCTTCGAGTCCCTCACCGCGACGATCCGCGGCAAGGCCGTGGGCAGCTCCGTCGAGCTGACCGTGGTGCGCAACGGCGCCGAGCAGAAGCTCACCGCGACGCTGACGGCGCGCGCCGAGAACTGATCCCGAACGCCTGAGGCCCCGCTCCCGGACACCCGGGGGCGGGGCCTGCTCGCGTCAGGCGTCGGGTGCGACCAACGGCGACCACCAACGCTCCGCCGGGACGGCGAGGACGCCCTCCCCGACGCAGACCCCGTCGTGGACCACGACGGTCCCGGTCGGCGTCCGGCTCCACCGGCGGCGGAAGCCCCGCACGCGGCCGGTGAGCTGCGCGACCTCCACCAGGTCCGGGCCGGTGACGAGGTAGTGGGTGCCGTGCGGGAGCGGGACGACGTCGGCGCGGACGACGTCCACGCGCACCCCGTCCTCCACCCCGCTGGCGAGGACCTTCTCGCCCCGCCGCTTCGGGGTGCGCAGGCCGGCGGACTGCAGGCGGCGCAGCAGCTCCCGGGTGCTGACCCGGGTGGCGCCGGCGGCGACGGCCTCCTCGACGCGCTCCTCGGGGACGTCGTAGTGGTCGCCCTCGAAGGCTCGGCGGGGGATCCCGAGGCGGGCGGCGAACGCGTGCAGCTCCTCGGTGGAGGTGTCGCTGGCGAGGTGGGCCCACCACCGGCCGTGGCCGGGGAAGCGCGCGGTGTCGACGAGGACGGTCACGCGCGGGCCGTCCGTGCGTGCACAGGGTGCGACCACTGCTGGACCAGGCGCGGATCTGTGGACAACGCGGCGGTGCTCCCCCGGTGGCGACCTACGTTCCTCGTGCGCCGGGTCGTCCGGTCGTTCACGAGTCCGCGGGCGTGTCCCGCGGGGAGGAGGATCCCATGAGCCGGTTCGAGGTCGACAGTGCACGCGTCCAGCAGGCGAGCGCCGCCGTCGCCGTCTCCTCGGGCAACGTCGCCACCGAGGTCGAGGGCATGATGCGGCACCTGCTGGATCTGGAGTCGTGCTGGAAGGGCAGTGCGGCGTCGAGCTTCCAGGCCCTGACGCAGCGGTGGCGTCTCACCCAGGACCAGGTGCGGACCACGCTGGAGGAGATCCAGCAGGCGCTGGCGCGGGCCGCGCAGCAGTACGCCGACGTGGAGTCGGCCAACGCCCGGATGTTCACGGCCTGACGCAGCGGAGGCCCCGCGCTCGGTGCGCGGGGCCTACCGGTGGTGCGCCTCGATCAGGCGGCGTGCGAGAGCGGCGTCATCTGCGCTCCGGGGACGCTCCAGCGCATCTCCAGGTGCCGACGGCCCGACGCGTCGCGGACTTCGATCCAGTGCGCGGTGGGCGTAGCACCCGTGGTCAACGTGGCCTTGGTCTGAGTGTTGTTCATGTGCCACCTCCTGTTCATCTTCCGTTCACTTTACCGGTCAGTAGAGGATCGGCAAGCCACACCGGAACTTCACACGTAGTGACCTGTCCCACACGGAAGATCACCTCCCCCCGGGAACGGGTCCGCCCGCGCACCCCGCCTTACCCTTGGTGGGTGACCCCTGTCGATCTCGGTGTGCCCCGTCTGCGGCGCAGCCCGAGCAAGGACGCCGACGCCCCGCGCTTCGCGACGGGGGCCCTGGTCGACCAGCACGGCCGGACGGCGCGCGACCTCCGGGTCTCCCTCACCGACCGCTGCAACCTGCGCTGCCACTACTGCATGCCTCCCGAGGGCCTGCCGTGGCTCGAACGCAGCCGGGTGCTGGACGACGAGGAGACCATCCGGTTGATCCAGGTCGCGGTGCGCGACCTGGGCGTCCACGAGGTGCGCTTCACCGGTGGGGAACCGTTGCTGCGCAAGGGTCTGGAGCGGATCGTGGCCGCGACCACCGCGCTGCGCACCGACACCGGGGAGCCCGTCCGCACGTCGCTGACCACCAACGGCATCGGTCTGCACCGGCGGGCCGCGGCCCTGGCCGAGGCGGGACTGACCCGGGTGAACGTCTCCCTGGACACCCTGCGTCCCGACCGCTTCGCCGAGATCACCCGGCGCGACCGCCTCGCCGACGTCCTGGCCGGCATCAGCGCGGCCGCCGCCGCCGGCCTGGCCCCCGTCAAGGTGAACGCCGTGCTGCTGCGCGGGACCAACGACGACGAGGCCGCCGACCTGCTCCGCTGGGCCCTGGAGGGCGGCTACCGACTGCGGTTCATCGAGCAGATGCCGCTCGACCCGCACGGCACCTGGCGCCGCGAGGACATGATCACAGCTGAGGAGATCCTGGCCGCCCTGCAGGCGGAGTTCACCCTGCTGCCCCGTCCGGACAGCGCGCGGGGTGCGGCACCGGCCGAGACCTGGGACGTCGTCGGGGCCGACGGCCTGCTGGGCGACGTCGGGATCATCGCCTCGGTCACCCGGCCGTTCTGCGGGGACTGCGACCGGACACGACTGACCGCCGACGGCCAGGTGCGGACCTGCCTGTTCTCCAGCACGGAGACGGACCTGCGCGACGCGATGCGCTCCGGTGCGGACGACGCGAGCCTGGCCGCGACGTGGCGGGCGGCGATGTGGGGCAAGCTCCCCGGCCACGACATCGACGACCCGGCCTTCCTGCACCCCACCCGGCCGATGAGTGCGATCGGTGGCTGAGTCGGTGGACGAGATCTCGGTGCTGGTGCGCTTCTTCGCCGGTGCGGCCGCGGCCGCGGGGGTGGAGGAGGAGAAGGTGCTCGTCCCGGTCGGGGCCACGGTCGGCTCCCTCGTCGAGACCCTCGCGCTCCGCGGCCCCGAACTGGCCCGGGTGCTGGCCGCCTCCAGCTTCCTGGTCGAGGCCGTCTCGGCCCGCCCGGAGGACGCCCTCGCCGACGGCGTCACCGTCGACGTCCTGCCCCCCTTCGCCGGGGGCTGAGCTCAGCGGCCGAGCCGGGCGATCGAGCCGGCCAGGTGCACCCGCATCGCCGCGCGAGCGGTCTCGGCGTCGCCGCGTTCGAGCGCACCCAGCACCGCCTCGTGCTCGGACACCACCTGCTCCAGCGATCCCGGTTCACCGGCCAGGCGGGCGCTGGGCATCGCGATCATCGGCTCGCCCAACGTGCCCACCAGGTCGGCCAGGTACCGGTTCCCGGACGCGACGGCGATCGCGCTGTGGAAGTGGAAGTCCGCGCCGACGGCGTCCGCCGCCCGGTCCTGGGCGGCGGCGAACGACCTCGCCGCGCGGCGTACGACGGCGAGCTGCTCCTCACTGCGCCGGGTGGCAGCCAGGGCGGCCGCCTCGGTCTCCACCCCGAGGCGGAACTCCAGCAGCTGGACGCGGTCGGCCCGGGAGCCACCGATCTCGGGCGCGAACGTCCGCCCGCTCGGCCGGGCCAGCACGAACGACCCGCGTCCCTGCTGGGTCTCGACCAGGCCGGCGGCCTGCAACCGCGACATGGCCTCGCGCACCACCGTGCGCGACACCGAGAACTCCCCGACGAGCTCGCTCTCGGAGGGGACGGGCCGTCCCGGGGCGAGGTCGCCGTCGACGATCCGGGCGCGCAGGACGTCGACGAGGGCCTGGGTGCGGGTGGTGGTGCGGGTGGTCACGAGACGCCGAACTCCACGGAGTCGGTCGTCCACGCCCGGGCCTGGTCGGTGAGGGTGAACCCCAGCCCCGGACGGTCGGGGACGATCATGCGCCCGTCGACGGTCTCGAGCCGTTCCTCGAAGAGCGGGTTCAGCCACTCGAAGTGCTCCACCCACGGCTCCCGCGGGTAGGTCGCCGCGAGGTGCAGGTGGATCTCCATCGCGAAGTGCGGCGCGAGCTGCAGCCCCGCCTGGTCGGCGAGCGCCGCGAGGCGCAGGAACGGGGTGATGCCGCCGATGCGGGGGGCGTCGGGCTGGATGACGTCGGCGGCGCCGTGCTCGATGAGGGCGATGTGCTCACCGACGCTGGAGAGCATCTCACCCGTCGCGATCGGGGTGTCCAGCGCGCGGGCGAGGTCGGCGTGCCCGACGGCGTCGTAGGCGTCGAGGGGTTCCTCGATCCAGACCAGGTCGAACTCCTCCAGCGCGCGTCCCATCCGCAGCGCGGCGGGCCGGTCCCACTGCTGGTTGGCGTCGACCATGAGCGGGACGTCGGCCCCGAGGTGCTCGCGCACGGCGGCGACCCGGCGCAGGTCCTCGCGCTGGTCGGGCTGGCCGACCTTGATCTTGATGCCGCCGATCCCGGCCGCGAGCGACTCGTCGGCGCGGGCCTGCACCTGCGCCAGCGGGGCGTGCAGGAACCCACCGGAGGTGTTGTAGGCGCGGACGGAGTCGCGGTGGGCGCCGAGGAGCTTCGCCAGCGGCAGCCCGGCGCGCTTGGCCTTGAGGTCGTAGAGGGCGATGTCCAGCGCCGCGATGGCCTGCGTCGCGACGCCGCTGCGCCCGACGGAGGCTCCGGACCAGAGGAGCTTCGTGTAGACCTTGGCGATGTCGTTGGGGTCCTCGCCGAGCAGGTCGGCGGCGACCTCGCGGGCGTGGGCGTACTGCGCCGGCCCGCCGGCGCGCTTGGAGTAGCTGAACCCCGTCCCCGAGAAACCCTGGTCGGTGCTGATCTCGGCGAAGAGGAAGACGATCTCGGTCATCGGCTTCTGCCGGCCGGTGAGGACCTTGGCGTCGCTGATGGGCGTCGGGAGCGGCAGGGTCGCCGTCGAGAGCCTGACGTGGCGGATGCGGTCGGGGACGTAGTGCGCCTGGACCCGTGGTGCGGGCTCGTCGACGAGGGTCACGGAACTCAGCTCCTTCGCTGTCGGTCCACTCATCGTACGAGTCGATCAACTCGTCCGACAAGTGCTCAGCCCAGGAAGGGTTCGGGGTCGAAGGTGCCGTTGCGGCGCCGGAACTCCCCCGCCGTGTCCGGCCACAGCAGCGTCAGCCGGCCGCTGCGCTGATCGACGTACCAGCTCGAGCACCCGCCCTGCAGCCACACCGAACGCGCCGCCATCGCGTCGACGTCGGCGGTGTAGGCCTGCTGCGCGGCCCGGGAGACCTCCAGCGAGCGGTCGTGGGTCCCGAGGTGGTCGAGGGCACCCAGCAGGTAGCCGAGCTGGCTCTCGATGACGTGCAGGGCCGAGTTGTGCCCCAGGCTCGCGTTCGGGCCGTCGAGGACGAACAGGTTCGGGAACCCGTGCACGACGGTCGAGGCGTGCGACACCATCCCCTCCGCCCACGCCTCGTCCAGCGTCAGCCCGTCCCGCCCGACCACGCGGCGTGCGTAGGGCTGACGGGTCGCGTGGAACCCCGTCGCCAGCACGACGACGTCGAGGTCGTGGCGGGACCCGTCCTCGGCGAGCGCGCTGCGCCCCTCGTAGCCGACCAGGGCGGGCGCCAGGGTCACGTCGTCACGACCCAGCGCGGGGTAGAAGTCGTCGGAGAGCAGGACGCGCTTGCAGCCCACCTCGTAGTCGGGGGTCAGCGCCGCGCGCAACGCCGCGTCCGGCACCTGCGCCGCGAGGTGGTCGAGCGCCCTGCGCCGCAACGGCTCCAGCGCGGACGGGACCAGCCGTCGGGCGGCCAGACCACGCTCCATGTCGGTGAACGTCTCCTCCCGGACCGCCGCCGGGACCCGCGGGTCGGCCGTGAACTCCGCGAGCTCCGCGGCGCTGTAGGCCCGGTCCCCGCGCGGCACGACGTAGGGGGCGCTGCGCTGGAACACCGTCAGGTGCGCCGCGGCGGCGGCGAGGCGCGGCACCACCTGCACCGCCGAGGCTCCCGTCCCGACGACCCCGACCCGGGCGCCCGCGAGGTCGAGGGAGTGGTCCCAGCGCGCGGTGTGGAAGACCGGCCCGTCGAAGGCGTCGAGACCGGCGGGCACCCGGGGTTCGGTGAGCCGGCCCGCCGCCAGCACGAGGACCCGGGCGCGCACGGTCCCGGTGCTCGTCGCGAGCACCCAGTGGTCCTCCTCCCACCGGGCCCGGAGGACCTCGGTCCGCAGCCGGACGTGGTCGGCGACCTCCCGGGCGCAGGCCCGCAGGTACTCCTGGATCTCGGCGCCGGGGGCGAACACGCGCGACCAGTCGGGTTTCGGGGCGAAGGAGTAGGAGTACAAGTGCGACGGGACGTCGCAGGCGACCCCCGGGTAGGTGTTGTCGCGCCAGGTCCCGCCCACCTCCTCGCCCCGTTCCAGGACGACGAAGCTCTCCCGGCCGCGGCGGGACAACTGCAGGGCGGCACCGAGACCGGCGAACCCCGCCCCGACGATCGCCACGTCGATCCGGGCGTCGATCCGGACGTCGGTCATGGACGGACGGGATCCCCGTAGCGCGTGGTGCGTTGCCGCAGGGGACGTCCCAGCCGCTCCGCCAGCGCTGCGGCGTCCGCCCGGGTCAACGTCGTGCCCTGTTCCTGCCCGGCCGAGGGGTCCAGCGAACCGTCCAGCAGCAACCCGCCCAGATCGTCGGCGCCGCCCCGCAGCAGCTGCTTGGTGAGGTCCAGGCCGTGCTTGGGCCACGCGGCCTGGACGTGGTCGATGCGGCCGTCGAGCAGCAACCGCGCGACCGCGTGCAACGCCCGGACCGCCCGCGGCGAGGGGCCGGCCGGCGAGGGCATGGCGATGAACTCGGTGAACCCCTGGGTGCGCGCGGCGGTGTCGGCCAGCAGCCGGAGGTGGGCGACCTGCTGGGCCGGGGTCTCCGGGCCGCCGTGGACCAGCGTGCTCGTCGAGGTCAGTCCGACCTCGTGCGCGGTGGTGACGACCTCCAGCCAGCGGGCGACCGGCAGGTCCGCGACCCCGTCGTTCAGCACGGTCCGCACGTCGTCGTCGAGGACCTTCGCGGCCGTCCCGGGCACCGAGCCGAGCCCGGCGTCGCGGGCGGCGAGCAGGAACTCGCGAACGCTGGAACCCCGGCGCCCCGCGGCGTCGAGGACCTCCGGGACCCGGAAGGCGTGCAGGTGGATCCCGGGCGCGGCGGACGCGACCACCTCGACGAGGCGCAGGTAGCCCTCGGCCCCGGCGGCGGCGGGCACCGCGCCCTGGACGCAGACCTCGGTCGCCCCCAGCGCGGCGGCCTCCCGCACCAGGTCGCGCACGTGCCCGGGGTCCGCGCCGACGAGGGTGCCGTCGAGGTTGCGGTTCACCACGAACGTCAGCGCGTCACCCAGCCGGTCGCGCCGGACCGCGTCGGCGAGCGCGGCGAGTTCCTCGAGGTCCTCGCCGTCGGCGCCCAGCAGGACCACGGCCTCGGCGTCGGTCAGCGCGTGGTGGTCGCGCGCGGCTCCCGTGAGCGCCGCACGGACCGAGACATCGGGAACGGGCACCGCAGGAGGCTAACCGCCGCCGGTGGCCTCAGGGACAGGCGACCCACTCGGAGGTCCCGTCGGTGAAGTGCTGGTGCTTCCAGACCGGCAACCGGTCCTTGACCTCGTCGACGAGACGCGCGCACACCGCGAACGCCTCCCCGCGGTGCGCGGCGGAGACCGCGACGGCGAGGGCGACGTCACCGATGGCGAGGTGACCGAGGCGGTGACTCACCGCGACGGCGTCGACGGGGCTGTCGGCGACGACCTCGGCGACCACCGCGGCGAGCACGTCGGCGGCGCCGGGGTGCCCGACGTACTCGAGCTCGCGCACCGGGGCACCGTGGTCGTGGTCGCGGACCACGCCGGCGAAGGTGACGACCGCCCCGGCGGCGCGGTCCCCCACGAGGCGGGCGTGCTCGTCGACGTCGAGGGGCTCGGTGCTGACGGCGGTCCGCACGACCCGACGGGCCGGGACGGACAGCCGCGACGCGTCGGGCCGCGCGCCAGGAGTCGATGCGGTGCTCACGAGAACGAGGGTAGGTGTTTCGCGACCCGGCACCGTGGGAGAGACTCCCCCGGTGACGCACGTGAGCGGTTGGCGGGTCGTCGTCCCCGTCAAGGGCGGAGGTGAGGCGAAGTCCCGCCTCGCCCTGCCCGGTCCCGCACGCCGGTCCCTGGCGCTGGCGATGGCGCTGGACTGCCTCGCCGCCTGCCTCGGGACACCCGGGGTCGGCCTGGTCGTCTGCGTCAGCGACGACCCCGACGTCACCGCCGCCGCCCGCGCGACGGGGGCGGTCACCGTCTCCGCGGGTCGTCCCGGGTTGGGGGCCGCGATCGAGGCCGGTGTCGCCTGCCTGGACCGCGGCCCCACCGCCGTCCTGCTCGGCGACCTGCCCGCCCTGCGACCGGAGGACCTCGCCGCCGCCCTGGCGGAGGCGCTCGCCCTCCCCGGCCCGGCCCTGGTCACCGACGCCGACGGGCGGGGCAGCGTCCTGCTGGCCGACCGGGACGGCGCGCCCCCGCACCGCTTCGGCCCGGACTCGGCCCGGGCCCACCGGGCGGCCGGCGCCCGCGCGCTGACCGCGCCCTACCCGTCGCTGCGGCGCGACGTCGACACCGTCGACGACCTGGCCGAGGCCCTCGCCCTGGGGGTCGGCCCCCGCACCGCCGCCGTCCTCGCCTCCGCAGCGATCCCCCTGCCCTGAACCCACTTCCCTGAACTCGCCGCCCTGAACCGCAGCACCGGAAAGGCACCATGAGCAACCCCCTGCCGTCCCCGCGCCGCCGCCACGCGGCGCCGGTCAGCGCCGCCCCCACGGCCGCCGAGATCACGGACGCCCTCGAGCTCGCCGCCCGCGGCGAGCTCGACGCAGGACACGCCGAGGTCCTGCTGCACGCCCGCGGTGACAACCTGCAGGCGCTGTGCGACCTCGCCGGGCCCGTCCGCGACGCGGCCATGGCCCGGGCCGGACGCCCCGGGGTGGTCACCTACTCCCGCAAGGTGTTCGTCCCCATCACCCGGTTGTGCCGGGACCGCTGCCACTACTGCACCTTCGCCACCGTCCCCGGCCGGCTGCCCGTGCTGTTCCTCTCCGAGGACGACGTGCTGGAGATCGCCCGCGACGGTGCGGCGATGGGCTGCAAGGAGGCGCTGTTCACCCTCGGGGACGCCCCCGAGGACCGCTGGCCCGCGGCCCGCGCGTGGCTGACCCAGCGGGGTTTCTCCTCCACGCTCGACTACGTCCAGCACCTGGCCCGTCGCGTCCTCGACGAGACGGGACTACTGCCGCACCTCAACCCCGGCGTCATGTCCTACGAGACCCTGCTCGCCGCCAAGCCGCTCGCCCCCTCGATGGGGATGATGCTCGAGACGACGTCGAGCCGGTTGTGGACCGAACCGGGGCAGGTGCACTACGGCTCCCCCGACAAGGACCCGGCCCTGCGGATGCGGGTCCTGCGCGACGCCGGCCGGGCGGGGGTGCCGTTCACGACGGGGATCCTCGTCGGCATCGGCGAGACCCTCGCCGAACGCGTCGACTCGATCCTGGCGATCAGGGACGTCATCGCGGAGTTCGACGGGATCCAGGAGGTCATCGTCCAGAACTTCCGCGCCAAGGACGACACCGCGATGCGCGGGGAGGACGACCTCGGCCACGGCGAGTACCTCGCCACGATCGCCGTCTCCCGCTTGCTGCTCGGGCCGGGCGTCTCGCTGCAGTCCCCGCCGAACCTGTCCGACCCGGGCCAGCGCGAACAGCTCCTCGCCGCCGGCGTCGACGACTGGGGCGGGGTGTCCCCGCTGACCCCCGACCACGTGAACCCCGAACGTCCCTGGCCGCAGCTCGACGACCTCGCCGAGACCACCCGGGCTGCGGGTTTCCGCCTCGCCGAGCGGCTCACCGCCCACCCGCGGTTCGTCCTCGACGCCCTCGCCGGCGGGACGCGCTGGATCTCCCCGGAACTCCTGCCGAGCCTCGCGGCGCTCGCGGACCCGGAGACCGGACTCGCCGTGGAGTCGGCGAGACCCGTGGGAAGGTTGGCCGCGTGACGTTGGAGATCCCGCCCCCCACCGACGCCGAGGTCGCGATGGCCCGGTTCGTCGGGGCCCAGCTCGTCCCCGACGGCCGACCCCAGGTCGAGGAGTTCCTGAACCGCGAGGAGACGCAGTCCCTCGACGTGCTGACCGCGCACGACTGCCCGTCGCCGGGGTTCACCTCGGTGTCGACGATCTCGCTGCACCGTTCACCGAACCTGGTGAACGGCAACGACATCCGCGTCGAGCTCGTGACCGTCCTCGAAGGTGTGGAGCCGCGCCTGGCGACGGGGCTGCTCGTCGCGTCGTCGTTCACGGCGATGGGCGAACCCTGGCCGCTCTCGCCCGGGGTCGTGTTCCCCGGCATCGTCGCCGACCTCCTCGGCGGCCGGACCGAGCACCTGGTGTTCACCGCCCCGGGGAACTTCCCCCGGTTGCAGCGCTGGACGCTGGAGGCCGACGAGCTCCAGCCGGGGACCGACGTCTACTGGTTGCAGGCCGTCCCGATCCACGAGGTGGAGCGGAAGTACCTGCTGGCCCACGGCCTGGACGCGCTGGAGAACCGGTTCGCCGACGCGGAGATCGCGTTCTACGACGTCGGACGCGACCCCGTCGCGCTCTGAGGCCCGCGGTCACCCCGGCGACGCTACCGATCCGCCTCCGGCAGCAGCCGGGACGGTGCCTTCGCCGCCCAGGCGTCCTGCAGGGCCTCCTCCAGGTCCGCGTCGTCCACCGCGTCGAGCGCGACGAGGTAGGCCGCGTAGCCGGCGAAGTGCGGGATGTCGAAGAACCCCGCCCGGTCCTGCGCCAGCACGGCGTCCTTCTCCCCCAGGTCCTCGCAGGCGATCGCCAGGATCGGGCCGGTGGGGACGGGGTCCGTGCCGAACCGCTTGACGTCGGCCTTCGTGAACGGCCGCTCCCAGCTGAAGCCCTGCCCGGCCACCGACCAGGCCCGGTGCCGGAAGCGCTGCCCCACCTCCACCTCGGGCAGGGCGGAGGCCAGGCGGTGCACGTCGTCGTAGGTCGCCACCGGTACCTCCGGGTCAGGGATGCGTCAGGGGTGGGTCAGGCCGATGCGGTCGGTGTAGGCGTTGGCGAACTTCCGGCCGGGGTCGTGGCTCGCGACGAGGGCCCGCATGTCGTCGAAGCGCGGGTACAAGCTCGCGAGGCGGTCTGCGGAGGCCGCGAACAGCTTGCCCCAGTGCGGGCGCACGTCGAACGGCGCCAGGGCCGCCTCGACCTCGGCGACGGCCGCGATGACCTCGGCCTGGCGCTGCTTGTAGGTGAAGTGGAACGCGACGGTGTCGCGCTGGTAGGCGCTGGAGAGCCACAGGTCGTCGGCGGCGACGGTGCGGATCTCGCACATGTGCAGCAGGGGGGCGATCGAGGGGCCGAGGTCGCGCAGGGCCGCGATCACCCCTAGCGCGTTCTCCCGGGCCACGAGGTACTCGACCTGCAGTTCCTCCCCGTTGCTCGGGGCGAAGCTGAACCGGAAGTGCGGCAGCCGTTCGTGCCACGGGCCGGGGATCCCGAGCTGCTCGGTGGCGTTGCGGATGTCGACCTCGGGCAGCGGGTGCAGGGGTTCGCTCGCCCGGCGGGCGCCGAAGAGTTCGGTCGGGGCGTCGGCGCTGTCGCTGACGCGGGTCTTCAGCCACACCTGGGTGGTGTCGCTGCCGATCCAGTTCGTGTAGACGCTGACGCTGTAGGCGGCGGAGGTGACCGCGTCGAAGTTCGCGGTGAACGCCTCGAAGGACAGCCCCGAGTAGACGTCCTGGCGGACCGCGTAGGTCGGGAGCACGTCGAGCTCGAGGTGGGTCACGATCCCCAGCGAGCCGAGCGCCACGACGCTGCCGGGGAACTCCGCGTCGCCGCGTTCGACCCGTCGCACGTCGCCGTCCGCGGTCACCAGCTCCACGGCGCGGACCGCGCCGGCGAGGTTCTGCGTGCCGTCACCCGAGCCGTGCGTCGCCGTGGAGACACCCCCGGCGACGCTGATGTGCGGCAACGAGGCCATCGTCGCCAGCGCGACCCCGGAGTCCTGCAACCGTTGGGCGAGCACGCCGTAGCTGGTGGCGGCGCTGACCCGGGCGCTGCCCGCGACGGAGTCGACCTCGACCTCGGTCGGGAGGTCCTCCAGGGTGACCATGTCGCCCGGGGAGTCCGCGATGTCGTTGAAGCAGTGCCGCGTCCCCACGGCCCGCACGCGCCCGGTCGACGCGACCACGGCGCGCAGTTCGTCGAGGGAGGTCGGGCGGTGCAGGGTGCCCGCGCTGTAGGCGTAGTTGCGGGCCCAGTTGACCCCGGGGGCGGTGGTGGACGACGTCGTCGTCGAGGTGCTCACGGGAAGACGGTAATCGATGGAACCCCGGCTGCTCACGTCACCGGGCGTCACCGGACGACGTCGTAGACCAGCTTCGTGATGCCGTTGGGGTAGGTCTGCGACTCGCGGACGGTGAGCAGCTGCCTGTCCTTGTCGGTGGTGCTGAACCACCGCTTCCCGGCGCCGAGCAGGACGGGGAAGACGAGCAGGTGGTAGCGGTCGACGAGGCCCGCGTCGGCCAGGGAGGCCCCCAGGGTGGCGCTGCCGTGCACGGCGATCGGCCCGCCCTCGGTCTCCTTCAGCGCCGCGACGTCGTCGACCGAGCGCAGGATCGTGGCGGGCCACTGCGCGTCGTCGTGCTCCAGCGTCGTCGAGACGACGTAGCGCGGCATGGCGTTGTAGGCGGCGAAGTCGTCCATCGTCGGCCAGACCGGGGCGAAGGCCTCGTAGCTGGTGCGGCCCAGCAGCAGCGAGGTGGTCTCCCCCATCTCGCGACCCTTGATCTCGTAGGCCGCCGGGTCGAAGGCGATGTCCTGGAACGTCCAGCCGGCGTTGCGGTAGCCGGGCTCGCCGCCCGGGGCCTCCACGACGCCGTCGAGGGAGGTGAAGGCGGTGACGATGAGGGTGCGCATGGTTCTCCTGGGTCGCGTCCTGCGGTTCTGCCCATCTGACCGCACGCAGCTCCGGAAGTCATCGACCCCCACGGCTCCTCCGCTCCCCTACAGCGGCGACCGCCGACGACCGATGTTCACCCGGTCGGCTCTTCCTGGCGTCGGCTCCGACGGGAACGAGGACCACTCATGGGAAAGCTGCGCGATCTGAACATCGCGTCGAAGCTGTTCGTCGGCTTCGGCATCGTCTGCCTGCTGCTGGCCGCCGTGGCGGCCCTGGGCATCTCCCGCCTGCACTCCTCGCAGGACACGGTGACGGCGATGTCCGACGTGGTCGTCCCCGGAGTCCAGAACATCGGGACGGTCAAGTACGCCTTCGCCCAGTCCCGCGCCGACCTGGCCTCCTCCGCCCTGGCCAGCGACGCGTCGGCGACCTCCGCCGCGCTGCAGGCGGTCAGCGCCGACGACGCCCAGCTCGACGCGGCGTGGAAGGTCTACCTGGCCACCGACCCGGTCTCGACCGTCGCCGACCGGGAGTCCTTCGCCGCCGACCTCGCCACCTACCGCACCGGACGGGAGAAGCTCATCGCTCTGGCGAAGGCGAACGACCAGGCGGGCTTCATCGCCGAACGTGACGCGGCGAGCGTCCCCCTCGCGCGGGGGATCTACACCATCCTGGACCGCATCCAGAAGGCGGAGACGGACAACGCCACGGCCACCGCGCAGCGCGGAGCCCAGAGCTACCGCACCGCCGTGGTCCTCCTCGTGGCCGTGGGCGTCCTCGCCCTCGTCCTCGCCGCGGTCGTCGCCGTCGTCGTGGCCCGCTCCATCGCCGGCCCCCTGGGCCGCGCCCTCACCGTCGTGCGGGGCCTGGCGCAGGGCCGCCTGGACCAGCGGGTGGGCTACAGCGCCAAGGACGAGGTCGGCCAACTGTCCGGGGCCCTCGACGTGACCATGGACCGGCTCACCGAGACGATGCGCCGCATCGCCGGCAACGCCGCGACCCTCGCCGCCTCCAGCGAGGAACTCACCACCGTCGCCACCCAGCTCTCCTCCGGCGCCGAGGAATCCGCCACCCAGACCCAGGTCGTCTCCGCCGCCACCGAGGAGATCTCCGCCAACATCGCCACCGTCGCCGCCGCCGGGGAGGAGATGACCGCCGCGATCCGCGAGATCGCCACCTCCACCGCTGAAGCCTCCTCGGTCTCCGCCGACGCCGTGTCCAGCGCGTCGCAGGCCTCGGAGATCCTGGACCGCCTCTCCGCCTCCTCCCGCGAGATCGGCGACGTCGTCAAGCTCATCACCTCCATCGCCGAGCAGACCAACCTCCTCGCCCTCAACGCCACCATCGAAGCCGCCCGCGCCGGGGAGATGGGCAAGGGCTTCGCCGTCGTCGCCGGAGAGGTGAAGGAACTGGCCCAGCAGACCGCACGGGCCACCGAGTCCATCACCACCCGGGTGGCGGCCACCCAGGCTGACGCGACCGAGGCCGCGTTCGCCATCAGCGGCATCAGTGAGGTCATCGCCCGCATCGACGGGTTGCAGGCCACCATCGCGGCGGCGGTGGAGGAGCAGTCGGCGACGACGTCGGAGATGGTCCGCAACGTCACCGAGGTCTCCTCGGGGAGTCAGGAGATCGCGTTGAACATCTCCGGCATCGCCGCTGCGGCGGACCAGACCACGGCGGGGGCGACCCACACCGCCACCACCGCGGGGGAGGTCTCGCGCGCCGCCGTCGAGCTCAACGAGCTCGTCGGCTCCTTCACCCTTCCCCGCGTCTGATCCCGCCCGACCCGGGTGACGGACGGGTCCCACAACGCCTCGAGGGCGGCCTCCCTGATCGGGAGACCGCCCTCGCGGGTGGTGCAGGTGCTACGGAGTGGCTGGACTCAGAAGTCCATGCCGCCCATGCCGCCGTCGCCACCGGCCGGGGCCGCAGAGGCCTTCTCCGGCTTGTCGGCGATGACGGCTTCGGTGGTGAGGAAGAGCGCCGCGATGGAGGCGGCGTTCTGCAGCGCGGAGCGCGTGACCTTCACCGGGTCGTTGATGCCCGCGTCGAGCAGGTCCACGTACTCGCCGGTCGCGGCGTTGAGGCCGTGTCCGGTGGGCAGGTTGCGGACCTTCTCCGCCACGACGCCGCCCTCGAGGCCGGCGTTGATGGCGATCTGCTTCAGCGGAGCCTCGATCGCGACCTTGACGATGTTCGCCCCGGTCGCCTCGTCACCGACGAGCTCGAGCTTCTCGAAGGCCAGCACGCCGGCCTGGATGAGGGCGACGCCACCACCGGCGACGATGCCCTCTTCGACGGCAGCCTTCGCGTTGCGGACGGCGTCCTCGATGCGGTGCTTGCGTTCCTTGAGCTCGACCTCGGTCGCCGCGCCGGCCTTGATGACGGCCACGCCGCCGGCCAGCTTGGCGAGACGCTCCTGGAGCTTCTCGCGGTCGTAGTCGGAGTCGCTGCGGTCGATCTCGGCGCGGATCTGGCCCACGCGACCGGCGATGGCGTCGGCGTCGCCGGCACCTTCGACGATGGTGGTCTCGTCCTTGGTGACGACGACCTTGCGGGCGCGGCCCAGCAGGTCGAGGTCAGCGGTGTCGAGCTTGAGGCCGACCTCCTCGGAGATGACCTGGCCACCGGTGAGGATGGCGATGTCGCCGAGCATGGCCTTGCGGCGGTCGCCGAAGCCCGGGGCCTTGACGGCGACGGACTTGAAGGTGCCGCGGATCTTGTTCACGACCAGGGTCGCGAGCGCTTCGCCCTCGACGTCCTCGGCCACGATCACGAGCGGCTTGCCCGACTGCATGACCTTCTCCAGCAGCGGGAGCAGGTCCTTCACGGTGGAGATCTTGGAGTTGAGGATGAGGATATAGGGGTCCTCGAGCTCGGTCTCCTGACGCTCCGCGTCGGTGACGAAGTAGGGCGAGATGTAGCCCTTGTCGAAGCGCATGCCCTCGGTGAGCTCGAGCTCGAGCCCGAAGGTGTTGCTCTCCTCGACGGTGATGACGCCTTCCTTGCCGACCTTGTCGAGCGCCTCGGCGATGAGCTCGCCGATCGAGGCGTCACCGGCGGAGATCCCGGCCGTGGCCGCGATCTGCTCCTTGGTGGTGACTTCCTTGGCGGCGGCGACGAGCTGCTCGGTAACAGCCTCGACGGCCTTCTCGATGCCGCGCTTGAGGCCCATCGGGTTCGCACCCGCGGCCACGTTGCGCAGACCCTCGCGGACGAGCGCCTGGGCGAGGACGGTCGCCGTCGTGGTGCCGTCGCCGGCCACGTCGTCCGTCTTCTTGGCGACTTCCTTGACGAGCTCGGCGCCGATCTTCTCGTACGGGTCCTCGAGCTCGATCTCCTTGGCGATGCTGACACCGTCGTTGGTGATCGTGGGGGCGCCCCACTTCTTCTCAAGGACGACGTTGCGGCCCTTGGGGCCGAGCGTCACCTTGACCGCGTCGGCGAGCTGGTTCATCCCGCGCTCGAGACCACGACGGGCCTCTTCGTCGAAGGCGATGATCTTGCTCATGCCTGGTGTTCCTCCCAGAAGACGGGCGGTGGGCGGTCGGTCGGGTGCCCGCGACGGACGGCCGACCTGAACCGGGGTCACGTCCCCCAGCGCCTGTCGACCTCACCGGACCGGCCAGGGAGCTTCGCTCCCGGGTCGAGTGCAGTTGTCACTCTCGACTCGAGAGTGCCAACGCCAATGTTGGCACTCTCACCCCCCGAGTGCAAACCCCCGGAGGCCTCGGACGGTGCGCGAGCGCGGGCGGGCTGGTGCCCGGCCTCCGGGAGGACCGGGGGCCGGGCACGGTCACGCCGGACACGCCGGTCACGCCGCGCCGGGTCAGACGGCGCGGACGCTCTCGGCCTGGGGACCCTTCTGGCCCTGCCCGACCTCGAACTCGACGCGCTGGCCCTCCTCGAGGGAGCGGTAGCCGTCGGCCACGATCGCGGAGTAGTGCACGAACACGTCCGCCCCACCGTCGTCGACGGTGATGAAGCCGAAGCCCTTCTCGGAGTTGAACCACTTCACGGTGCCCTGAGCCATTGCCTTCTCCTGGTGGTGCAGCGAGCGGAAGAACGGCGCCGGCGGGCACCGGAGCCGGGTCTCACGCTGCCCGCGGCGACGAGAGCCGAGGGCGACGCCCGACGTGCGCCCCCCGAGAGGACGTGTTCGTCGAACTGATCGACCGGGGCTCAGGTTAGTGCGGGGAGGGGCTGGTGGGACAGGGTTCGAGGAACCTCGTCTTCACGAAACGGTCACGTCGCCCTCACCGCGGCGGACCCCCGAGAGGCGTCGCTCAGAGCACCCGGCCGGCGACGTCCAGCAGCGGACCGGCTACGGACCGGACCGCGACCGCGAGAGCGCCGACGACGAGGGCCGCGACCAGCAACCAGACCAGGACGAGCACGACGACACCGACCGGTCCCCGACGGGTCCGGTGGGCCCCGCGTCGGGCGAGCAGGTGGGGCGAGCGCCCGCGACGAGCGCTCAGGGCTGCACGCCGAGACGGCGGGCGGAACGGGCGCGCTGACGGCTGGTGCGCATCCGGCGCAGCCGCTTGACCAGCATCGGGTCGTGGGCGAGGGCGGCCGGGGAGTCGATGAGGGCGTTGAGCAGCTGGTAGTAGCGCGTGGGCGAGAGGTCGAAGAGCTCGCGGACGGCCTGTTCCTTGGCGCCGGCGTACTTCCACCACTGCCGCTCGAAGGCCAGGATCTCGGCGTCGCGGCGACTCAGCCCGTCGGGCAGCCCCCCGGGCTGCTCCTCGAGGGACGGGACGTCTCGCTCGCTGCGCGCCGATGCGTCGTTCCGCTCCACGTCATGACCCCTCTCACCGCGGCCTCCGGAACCGAGGGCCGGGCAGGAGTCTAAGAGGGCATCACACCCGTGTCGTTCACCTCGGCGGGCGCGTCCGGGCTCGGTACCGTCCCGTGCGTGACTCCCGCCGCAGCGCCCCCACCCGCCCCTCGCTTCCCGCGCACGGACGACGATCCGGCCGGACTCGGCCTCGACGACCTCGACCCGGGCTGGGCCCGCGCCCTGGCGGGGGTCCGCGACGACCTGGTGCGGCTCTCCACCGCGCTGGCCGCCGAACCCGCGCCGTGGCTGCCCGCCCCCGAGAACGTGCTGCGGGCGTTCCGGGAGCCCTTCGACGGCGTCCGGGTGCTCCTGGTCGGACAGGACCCCTACCCCACCCCCGGACACCCGATCGGGCTGAGCTTCGCCGTCGAACCGGACGTCCGGCCCCTGCCGCGCAGCCTGGTCAACATCCACAAGGAGCTCCTCGCCGACACCGGCGTGCAGGCGCCCGGGCACGGCGACCTCTCCTCCTGGTCGCGGGCCGGGGTCCTGTTGCTGAACCGGGTGCTGACGGTGCGCGCGGGCGAGTCCGGGTCGCACCGCAGGCTCGGCTGGCAGGCCGTCACCGACGCGGCCGTCCGCGCCCTGGCCGCGCGGGGCGGACCGCTCGTGGCCCTGCTCTGGGGTCGCGACGCGCAGACGGTCGCTCCCCTGCTGGGCGGGGTGCCGGTCGTCACCGGGGTGCACCCCAGCCCGTTGTCGGCCTCGCGGGGGTTCTTCGGTTCCGCTCCGTTCAGCCGCGTCGACGAACTCCTGCGGGCCGAGGGGGGCGACGGGATCGACTGGCGGCTGACCTGAGCCCCGGGGCGTGCGGCAGGATCGCGCCATGACCGCGACGTTGCACAGCACCCCCTTCGGCCGGACGCGACGCGGGGAACCCGTCGAGCGGTGGGAGCTGAGCCTGCCCTCCGGGGCGAGCGCCGCCGTCCTGACCCGCGGCGCGACCCTGCAGCAGGTCCGCGTCCCCGACGCCTCCGGCCGGATCGGTGACGTCGTCGTCGCCCTGCCCGACGTCGCGGCCTACGAGGCCGCCGACGGCTACCCCGGCGCCGTCGTCGGACGCGTCGCGAACCGCATCGCCGGCGGACGCTTCCGGGTCGACGGGGTGTCCTTCGCAGTCCCCGCCAACGACGGCGCGAACGCCCTGCACGGGGGTTCGGAGGGTTTCGACCAGCGCGTGTGGACCGCCACCGAGGTCTCCGTGGACGGGGTTGCCGGGGTGCGGATGTCGTTGCGCAGCAACGACGGCGACATGGGTTTCCCGGGGGCGCTGGACGCCTGCGTCACCTACTCCCTGCGCGAGGACGGCGGTTCGGTGACGTTGCGCCTGGACTACGTCGCGACCGCGGACGCCGCCACCCCGGTGAACCTCACGAACCACGCCTACTTCGCCCTCGACGGTGCAGGCCCCGTCGAGGACCACGTCGTGCGGCTGTCCGCGTCGCGCTACCTGCCGATCGACGCGAACCTCGTCCCGACCGGTGAACTCGCCCCCGTCGAGGGCACCCCGTTCGACTTCTCCACCCCGACCCGCATCGGCGAGCACCTCCGCGACGCGGACGAGCAGCTCCTCACCGCCGGCGGCTACGACCACTGCATGGTGCTGGACGGCCCCGGTTCCCTGCGGCCGGTGGCCACCGTCTCCGGCCCGCGCAGCGGACGTTCGCTCGAGGTCCGCACCGACCTGCCGGGTCTGCAGTTCTACACGGGGAACTTCCTGACCGGCGCGTGGCGGACGATCGAGGGCCGGCCCGTGCGGCAGGGCGACGCCCTCTGCCTGGAGACGCAGTTGCTGCCCGACGCGGTGAACCAGCCGCTGCTCGGGGATTCCGTGCTGCGCCCGGGTGCGGAGTTCACGACGACCACGGAGTACTCCTTCTCCGTGTGAGCACCGCCGTCGCGGACCGATGGCCCCCTAGAACGAGGCCAGCAGGTCCGCCACCGCCGGTCGTTCGTCGTCGGCGAGCGCCAGCAGCACGAGGCGCAGCGGGTCCAGCCCCCGCAACGGCACGAAGGCGATGTCGTCGGAGCGGTGGCCGGCGGCGACGACCTCCGCGGTGATGGCCATCGCCCGTCCGGAGGCGACGAGGGCGAGCATCTCCTCGACGTTCTGGGCGGGCGGACCCACGACCCGGGGGACCGCGCCGGAGGGGCGGGGCTCGACGAGCCACACCTCCCGGTCGTAGCCCGCGTCGACGATGGGCTCGTCGTCGAGGTCGGCGATGTCGATCGAGGTCTCGCCGGCCAGCTCGTGCCCGGCCGCGAACACCGCCACCCGCTGGGTGTCGGCGACGTGCACCGCGCGCACCCGCGCGTCCAGCACCTCGTCCGGGCCGGCGTTGAGGAAGACCACGTCGACCCGGCCGTCGGCGAGGCTCGCGACCTCCTGCCCCCAGGGGACGTGGCGCAGCACGACGTCGAGGTCCGGGCTCTCCTGGGAGGCCTGCACCAGCCGGGTCGAGACCCAGCGCGGGGTCGAGGTGCCGATGCCGACGGCCAGCCGTTCGCGTTCGCCCTCCTCCGCGATGCGCCGCGCGCGCACCAGCGCCCGGTCCAGGAGTTCGGTGATCCGCGTCGCGTCGGCGACCAGCGCCTGCCCGGCGGGAGTCAGCGCGGACCCCTCGCGGGCCACGCCCCGCGCGTCGCGGAGCACCAGCCGGCCCCCGACGAGCTGCTCCGTGCGCGCGATCGCCTGACTCAGCGCGGGCTGGGAGACCTGCAGCGAGACAGCCGCTCCGGTGAAGCTGCGCTCCCGGGACACGGCGAGCAGGTAGCGCAACGAGCGCACGTCGAGCTCGCCGCCGCTGCGTCCTGCACCACGCTGATCCACGGGATGGATGCTCTCAGAAGGAACGCTTGTGCGACACGTGGCACGTTCGCGCCTACGTTGAGCAGGGTGCGCTCCCTGACCGCCCTGCCCAAGGTGCACGTGCACGCCCACCTCGACGGGTCCTACCCGCGCGAGGCCGTGCTGGCCCTCGCCCGCCGCCGTGGCGTCCCGCTCGAGCTGCCCGTGCGGGGCGGTCCCGCCGCCACCGGGGAGGGCTGGTCCGACGTCTGGGCGTTCTTCGAGGCCTACGGCCGGGTGCCCGCCCTGGTGGCGGACCTCGACGACCTGGCCGGCCTGTGCCGCGCGCTCGTCGCCCAGGAGGCGGCCGAGGGCGTGGTCTACCTCGAACCCGCGATCGAACCCCAGCTCTACGCCCCCCGGCTCGGGAGCCTGCGCGAGGTGACCCGGGTCGTCGTCGACGCCCTCGGCGAGGCCGGACGGGAGCACAGCGTCGAGGTCGGCTCGATCCTGACGCTGAACACCGACCAGGACGAGCCGATCGCCGCCGAGCTCGCCGCGGTCGCCGCCGAGTTCGCCGGCCGCGGGGTGACCGCGTTCGGGACGGCCGGGTTCGAGGAACCCTCGGGCCTGCAGCGCTTCACCGGGGCGGCCGCGACGGCCCGGGCAGCGGGCCTGCCGGTCGTCGCGCACGCCGGGCAGACGGGCGGCTGGGAGTGCGTCGCGGAGGCGATCGACGTCCTGGGCGCCACCCGCATCTCCCACGGCGTCCGCTCGGTCGAGAACCCGGCCTTCGTGCGCCGCCTCGCCGACGAGGGCATCGTGCTCGACGTCGCCCCCGTCTCCAACGTGGCGCTCGGCATCGTCCCCACGCTCGCCGCGCACCCCGCCCCGCTCCTGCACGCCGCGGGCGTGGGGATCACCCTCAACGCCGACGACCAGCTCTGGTTCGGTCGTGGCGTCAGCCACCAGTACGCCGTGGCGCGCGAGGTGTGGAAGCTGAGCGACACCGACCTCGCGGCCCTGGCCGGGCACGGTCTGCGGATCGAGGGCATGAGCCCGGCGACCCGGCACCGCCTCGGCGCGGGTCTCCTCGACTGGCTGGAGCGCAGCCCGGCGGGCGTCCCCGCGTGAGGGAACCGCACCACCTGCTGCTGAGCGCCTTCGAGATCAACGGCCCCAACCTCACCAGCCAGGGGTTGTGGGCCCACCCCGAGCAGCACACCGACCGCTACCTCGACCTCGCGCACTGGACGTCGCTGGCCCGGCTCCTCGAGGACGGGGGTTTCGACCTGCTGTTCCTGGCCGACTCCCCCGGCTACCCCGTGCTCGAGGGCCGCACCCCGGCCGTGACCTTCGAGCAGGGGGTCGAGATGCCGACCAACGACCCCCTGCTGCTGGTCCCGGCGATGGCCGCGGTGACGAGCCGGCTCGGGTTCGCGGTGACGTCCTCGACGAGTCTGGAGGGCCCCTACCCGAACGCCCGGCGGTTCGCGACGCTGGACCACCTCACCCGCGGGCGCATCGGCTGGAACGTCGTGACGACGTCGGCGGGGGTGGTCAGCGCGCTGCACGGACGCGAACCGCTGCCCCGCCACGACGAGCGCTACGACATCGCCGACGAGCACCTCGACCTCAGCTACCGGTTGTTCGAGGGCAGCTGGGAGGACGCCGCCGTCCTGCACGACAAGGCGACGCGGCGCTACGCCGACGCGCGTCGCGTCCACGAGGTCCACCACCACGGCCGCTACTTCCACTGCGACGGCTACTTCAAGGTCGAGCCCTCCCCGCAGCGCACCCCCGTCCTCTTCCAGGCCGGCGCCAGCGAACGCGGTCGGGAGTTCGCGGCCACCCACGCCGAGGTGGTGTTCCTGCAGGGCCGCGACGCCGGGACGCTGCGCCGCCAGGTCCTCGACCTGCACGCCCGGGCCGCCCGGCACGGACGCGGCCCGGGGTCGCTGCGCACCCTCGTCGGACTCACGGTCGTGCTGGGGCGCGACCGGGACCACGCCCGCTCCCGCCTCGAGGAGTACCTGTCCTGGGTCGACCCGGAGGCCGCCCGCGCCTACTACGCCTCGATGACCGGCGTCGACCTCGCCGCCCTGGACCCCCGCGGGAACTTCTCCGACGTCCGCACCGAGGGCGGGCGGACCCAGGTGGAGCGCTACCGGGACGAGACGGTGGCCCACGCGCGCGCCGACTTCCTGCGTTTCGGGATGCGGGAGTTCGTGTTCACCGGCACGGCGGGCGACGTGGCCGACGCCATGGAGGCGCTGGTGCGGGAGACGGGGATCGACGGGTTCAACCTCACCCCGTTCGTCGTACCGGGCTCCTACGCGGAGTTCTGCGAGCAGGTCGTCCCCGAACTGCGCCGGCGGGGCACGCTGGCGCCACCACCCGGTCGCGACGCCCCAGGCCGTACGCTGCGGGAGGTGGTCTTCGGTCCGGGCCGCACGAGGCTGCCCGCCGACCACCCCGCGGCCCGGTACCGCCATCCTCCCGAGGAGTCGACGTGAGCGAGATCCCCGCCACCCCCGAGACGAGGGTGGGCGGTGTCGACGTCGAACTGAACGGCATCAACACCGTCGCCGAGTCCGAACGCCACGGCAGGCCACGCGACCTGTTCTGGCCGTGGTTCGCCGCCAACGTGTCCGTCCTGGGAGTCAGCTACGGCTCGTTCGTCCTGGGTTTCGGGATCTCGTTCTGGCAGGCCACGGCCGTCTCGATCGCCGGGGTGTTCCTGTCCTACGTGATCGTCGGCCTCGTCGCGATCGCCGGGAAGCGCGGTTCGGCGCCCACGATGACGTTGTCCCGCGCAGCCTTCGGGGTCGACGGGAACCGCCTGCCCTCGTTGGTGTCCTGGCTGCTGACGCTGGGCTGGGAGACGTCGCTGGCGGCCGTCGCCGTGCTCGCGACGGCGACCGTGCTGGACCGCCTCGGAGCCGGTGGGGGCACGGGCACGAAACTCGTCGCCCTCGTGATCGTCGTCGGGCTGATCGTGCTCGGCGGAACCCTCGGGTTCAGGGTCATCATGCGGATGCAGCGCTGGATCACGGTCGTCACCGCGGTGCTGACGGTCCTCTACATCGTCTTCGCGGCCGACTCCATCGACCTGGACGCCGTGAACGCGCTCCCGGCCGGGGACGCCGCGGCGGTCGTCGGGGCGTTCATCCTCGTGATGACGGGTTTCGGTCTCGGGTGGGCCAACGCCGCGGCGGACTACTCCCGCTACCTCCCGCGCGAGGCCTCCAGCGGCGGGGTCGTGTTCTGGACGACGCTGGGTTCCTCGCTCGGCCCGGGCGTGCTCCTCGTCTTCGGCGCGCTCGTCGCCGGGTCGTCGAAGGACCTCAGCGGCCGGATCGCGGCGGACCCCGTGGGGGCGCTCACGGACATCCTGCCGACGTGGTTCCTCGTCCCGTTCGTCGTCGTCGCCGTCCTCGGCCTCGTCGGCGGAGCGGTCATGGACATCTACTCCTCCGGCCTGGCGCTGCTGAACGTCGGACTCCGGGTCCCCCGGCCCGTGGCGGTCCTGATCGACGCCTGCCTGATGATCGCCGGGGCCGTCTACATCGCGTTCTTCTCGCAGGACTTCCTGACGCCGTTCCAGGGGTTCCTGATCACCCTCGGCGTCCCGATCGCCGCCTGGGCGGGGATCTTCCTCGCCGACCTCTCGCTGCGCCGCGGTGACTACGCGGAGGCAGAACTCCTCGACTCCCGCGGGCGCTACGGCTCGGTGCGCGGCCTGTCGGTGATCACCATGGTCGTCGCGACCCTCGTCGGCTGGGGTCTGGTCTCGAGCTCGGTGTCGTGGCTGTCCTGGCAGGGATACCTCCTCGCCCCCCTCGACCTGGCCCACTGGGTGCCGCCGACCGGTGGCGAGGACGGCTACTGGGACAGCAACTGGGCCTACGCCGGCCTCGGCGTGGTCATCGCCTTCGTCCTCGGCTTCGTCGCCGTCCTCCTCGGCGGGCGCCGCGCCGTCGCCCTCCAGGAGGAACGCGCCTGACGCTCGTCGCCGGGGGGATCGTTGACTCCACGGTCCCGCGGAGTGGGACCGTGGAGTCAACGATCCCCCTCCCGGCGGGGCTCAGCCGCGCTGGACGGAGACCTTGGGCGGGGTCTGCAGGGTCTGGGCGATGACGCAGTAGCGCTCGGCCAGCGAGATCATCTTGGCCTCGGTCGCCTCGTCGGCGTCGGAGGTGAACGTGAAGGTCAGGGTGACGTCGGTGATGCCGACGGGCACCTCGCGCGAGACGCCGAGCGTGCCGCGGGCGTCCCAGTGCGCTTCGGCGGTCACCGACGCGTTGCGCAGCTCCACGCCCATGGCGGTGGCCACGCTGCGCAGGGTCACGCCGGCGCAGGCCGCGACGGCCTCGCAGAGCATGTCGGCGGAGCACGCCTCGGTCCCGTCGCCCCCGGCGGCGGGGTGCAGCCCGGCGCGGGTGGTGCCCGCGAACCCGTCGACCGACACGCCGATGGACTGCCCGTCCAGCACCGCCACGGCCTTCGCGGGGACCAGCGCCTGGGCCGGGTCCTCGCGGTAGGCGTCCTTCAACGGCTTCTGCAGGGCCCTCAGTTCGGTCGAATCCACCGGGCGAGCTTAGGCCCCCGTGGGGCCGGCCCCGCAACACCCGCGAAGATGCTGCCGTGAAGTGGACCACTGCCGTCAGCAAGCTCGCCGACGTCGCCCAGGGGTGCGAGCACGCGAACTCGTTGCCCACCGACCTGAACCTCTTCCGCGCCGAGGAGGCGTGGGTCTTCGGCGCCCTGCTCGGCCCGCAGCAGGACAGCGAGGACCCGACGTTCGTCCGGGTCGCCGTCGTCGTCGACCTCCCCGAGGACGAGTGCGCGCTCTTCAGCCGACCGCAGGCCGGTGAGTTCTGGCTCAACGCGTCCGGACTGGCGAAGAGCCCCGTCCAGGTCCTCTTCCGGTCCGCGCAGGCCCCGGTGTGGAACCACCTGGTCGAACGGCCGGTGCGGTTCTGGGCCCGGGAGGAGGGCCTGGACCACGAGGCGCTCCTGCAGCTGCGCAACGGCGACGGCGAGGCGCTGCGCCCCGAGGCGCCCACGGACGGGGAACTGCGCGAACGCCTCGACCGTGACCTGCGCGCGAGCCTCGAGGCACTGCGCCGCACGGCCACCGACTACGACGGGAAGCGTTGGGCCCGGGCCAACCACAAGAAGCTCGGCGACGCGCTGGCGGACGCCGCCCTGGGCCTGCTGAGCCTGCAGGACGCCCGCGACGCTCTGAGCGCGAACGGTCCGGACGCGTGAGCGACGAGAAGCTGGCGTACCGGCTGCTGACCGGCCCCGACGACCGCTCCTTCTGCGAGAAGGTCACGGCGGCCCTGGCCGAGGGCTACGTCCTGTACGGCAGCCCGTCGGTGACGACGACGGACGGGCGCACCGTCGCCGCGCAGGCCGTCGTCCTCCCCCACGTCCTGGCCCGACCCGGTGACGGCGGTGCGGCGTGACCGAACGCCTGCGCTGAGACGCGGGCAGTCCTACGGTCGGCTGAACACCGGCGCGGGGGCGATTTGACGGGTTCGACGACGGGAACCTACGGTTCCCCCACGGTCATGAGTGACAGCGACAAGCCCTGGCTCGCTGTCCGGCAACCCTCCCCCGCGGCGGGGTGCCCCAGGTGAAGACCAGGCCGGACGACCCCGTCCGGCAAGCGCGGAACAACGGACGCCGTCGATCACGGCGTGCTGCGAGCCGCGCGCCCGCCGTTCGACCACCGGAGTGCCACCGTGTCCAGCCCCGCCCCCGCCCTGCCCGACAAGCCGAAGCGCCGCGGCCTCCTCATCGGGATCGTCGCCGCCGTCGTCGTCGTGGTCGTGGTGATCGTCGCCGTCGTCCTCGGGACCCGCAAGGACGACACCGCGACGACCACCGCCGCCGGTTCCGCCCCGGCCCAGACCGTGAAGATCGGCGTGGCCGACAAGTCGCTGGACTACTGGACGACGTACGTGGACCTGGCGAAGTCGAAGCTGAACGTGACCGTCGACCTGGTCAACTTCTCCGACTACAGCCTGCCGAACCCGGCGCTGTCGCAGGGCGAGATCGACCTGAACCAGTTCCAGCACATCCAGTACCTGGCGAACTACGACGTCACGGCCGACGACGACATCCAGCCCATCGGTGGCACCGCCATCTACCCGCTGCCGCTGTACTCGACCACGGCGAAGAGCCCGTCGGAGCTCCCCGAGGGCGCGAAGGTCGCCATCCCGAACGACGACATCAACCAGGCCCGCGGTCTGCTGGTGCTGCAGTCGGCGGGTCTGCTGACCCTCAAGGACGGGGGCAACGCCTTCTCCTCGATCGAGGACATCGAGACCAAGAAGGTCGACGTGACCGCCATCGACGCCTCACAGACCGCGAACGCGCTGCAGAGCGGTTCCGTCGCCGCCGCGATCGTCAACGTGAACTACGCGACCAGCGCCAAGCTGCCGGAGACCGACGTCATCGCCAAGGACGACCCGTCCGACCCCTCGGCCGCGCCCTACGTGAACATCTTCGCCGCGCGGGCGAAGGACAAGGACAACGAGACCTACCTGAAGCTGGCGGCCCTCTTCCAGGACCCGGCCGTGCAGACGGTGTTCTCCAAGGACTACCCGAACGCGGTCGTCTCCGACCGCAGCGCCGCGGACCTGCAGGCCGACCTCGCCACCGTCGAGGCCGACGCGAAGGCCGCGAAGGGCAAGTGAGCGCCCTCGTCACGCTGGAGAACGTCTCCAAGCGCTTCGACCGCCGCGACGGCCAGTCCGTCGCGGCGGTCGACGACGTCTCCCTCGACGTCGAGGAGGGAGAGGTCCTCGCCGTCATCGGCTACTCCGGCGCAGGCAAGTCCACGCTCGTCCGCCTCGTCAACGCCCTCGAGCTGCCGACCTCCGGCAGCGTCAGGGTCGGGGGGCAGGACCTGACGAAGCTGTCGGAGGGCGAGCTGCGCAAGGCCCGGTCGAAGATCGGGATGATCTTCCAGCAGTTCAACCTGTTCCGCTCGCGGACGGTCGCCGGGAACGTCGCCTACCCGCTGCGGGTCGCGAAGGTCCCCGCGAAGCAGCGCGACGCCCGCACCGCGGAACTCCTGGACTTCGTCGGTCTCCTCGACCGGGCGCACGCCTACCCGGAACAACTCTCGGGTGGGCAGAAGCAACGCGTCGGCATCGCCCGCGCGCTGGCCACGAACCCCCCGCTGCTGCTGGCCGACGAGGCCACCAGCGCGCTGGACCCCGAGACCACGACCGAGGTCCTGTCGCTGCTGCGGCGGGTGAACACCGAACTCGGGGTGACGATCATCGTCATCACCCACGAGATGGACGCCGTGCGCCAGATCGCCGACCGCGTCGCGGTCATGGAAGAGGGGCGGATCGTCGAGGTCGGCGAGGTCTACGACGTGTTCTCGAACCCGCAGACCGCCGCGGCCCAGCGCTTCGTGCGCAGCGCCACCCACGACCGGCCCCCGGCCGAAACCCTGGCCCGGCTGCGCACCCACCACCCCGGCCGGCTCGTGAGCGTCCGCATCACCGACGAACCCGGTCTGCAGCAGCGCATCGACTCGGTGTTCCGGAGCACCGGCGCGACCGCGGAACTGGTCTTCGGCGGTGTCTCGGAGATCCGCGAACGCCGGACCGGCTCACTGACCTACGAACTCAGCGGCCCCGACGTGGACGGCACGCTCCGTGCGCTCGCCGCCGACGGCGTGCACGCCGAAGAGGAGGTCTGATGGCCGGGGAGGGCTTCTTCGACGGTTTCCTCGACAGCGTCGACGTCTTCCGCGAGTCGATCTGGCAGACGTTGTTCATGACCGGCATCTCGCTGGTCGTCGCCGGCGTCCTCGGGCTCGCGTTGGGCATCGCTCTCTACGCGACCAGGCCGGGCAACCTGTTCGGCAGCCGGTGGGTGTTCGGGATCATCGGGTTCGTCGTGAACCTGGTGCGCCCGATCCCGTTCGTCATCTTCCTGGCCGCCATCAGTCCGCTGCAGCGGGTCGTGGTCGGGACGACGATCGGGACCACGGCGGTCACGTTCGCGATCTCCCTCGCGGCCGCCTTCGCCGTGGCACGCATCGTGGAGCAGAGCCTCGTCAACGTCGACCCGGGGGTCGTCGAGGCGGCACGCGCCGTCGGGGCGGGACGGGTCTCGATCCTGCTGAAGGTCGTCGTCCCGGAGGGCCTCGGGCCGTTGGTGCTCGGGTACACGTTCATCTTCATCGGCATCGTCGACATGTCCGCACAGGCCAGCCTCGTCGGCGGCGGCGGTCTCGGTGAGTACGCCATCACCTACGGCTCGCAGCGCTACGACAACGGCATCATCGTGGTCAGCGTCGTCGCGATCGTGGTCATCGTCCAGGTTGGTCAGCTCATCGGGAACCGAATCGCCCGCGGCGTCATGCGCCGCTAGTCCAGAACTTCCCCGGAACCCCCGTCGTGATCGCGACGGGGGTTCCGCCGTTCAGGGGCAGACCACCTCGTAGACGTCGGTGTGCATCTCGAACCGTTCGTAGCTCTGGTGGTCGGTGACCTCGCCGTCGGAGTTCAACCGGAACGTCCCGGACCCGGCGTCGATCTCGACGACCTTCCCGGTCGCGGTGACGACGTCCTGCCGCTCGACGTGGACCCCGCTGCGCAGTCCGGCGGCGAAGCCCAGGCGGGCGAGGGGGCCGGTGGACTCGGAGACGACGACGTCGGCCAGCCCGTCGTGCGGGTCGGCGCCGGGAACCAGGGGGGCGCCGCCGCCGATGGTGCCGCCGATGCCGATGCCGACCATCAGGACGGGACGCTCCCCCGGCGACACGGTGGTGCCGTCGACGTCAACGCGCAGCCGGAACCCCTTGCCCGCGCTGACCCCCGCCCAGGCCGCACCGACCGGGTAGGCGCCGGCCCGGAGGAAGCGCTTGAGCCGCTGCGCCTTGGCCGTCGCCGACGCCCCGATGCCCGCGTGGACGGTGTTGACGGTGATCCGGTCGTGGGAGTCGACGAGGAGCTCCAGCCCCTTCGGGCTCCCCTGGGCGACGACGCGGGCCGCGGCGACCGGGTCCAGCGGCAACCGCAGCGAGCGGGCCAGGTCGTTGCCGGTGCCGAGCGGGACGATGCCCAGCGGCCCCACCGAGCGGGTCGCTCCCGCGTTCCAGAGCAGTTGCAGCGCAGCGTGCAGGGAGCCGTCCCCGCCCAGCAGCACGACCCGGCGGCCGCCCGCCCCGAGCAGGGCGGCGCGCAGGTCGTCCAGGGAGCTCGTGCGGCGCAGCTCCACGTCACCGTGGCGGCGCAGCTCCTGCACGGCGGCGTCGACCGCGCCGGTCCGCGCCGATCCCGCCCCCGCGTTGACGACGGCCAGGTACTGGTTCCCACTCACGCCTGCCCAACGCACCAGGACGCCGACTCGTGCCGGACGCCCCGGACCTCACAGCGGACGCCAGGTCCCGTCCGCCTCGAGCACCTCGCCGACCCCGTCCCACCGGTAGACGGGGCGACCGCCGCTGACCACGTGCACGGCGCGCGACATCACGTCGAGCGGGTCCCCGGACCAGACGGCGACGTCGCCGTCGAGACCGGGAGCCAGCGACCCGACGCGGTCGTCGATCCCCAGGATCACGGCCGGGTTGAGGGTCAGGGCTCGCAGCGCCTCGCCGGGGTCGAGGCCCTCCTTGACGGCCAGGGTCGCGGAGAGGGCGAGGAACTGGATGGGGACGACGGGGTGGTCGGTGGTCAGCGCGATCCGCAGCCCCGCGCCGGCGAGGATCCCCGGCACGCTCAGCGAGCGGTGGCGCAGTTCGGGCTTCGAGCGCGAGGTGAGCAGCGGACCGACGACGGCCGGCAGCCCCCTCTCGACGAGCAGGTCGAGGACGCGGTGGCCTTCGGTGACGTGGTTCAGGACGAGCCGGTAGCCGAACTCCTCGGCGAGGCGGACCGCGGTCGCGATGTCGTCGGCGCGGTGGGCGTGCTGCTGCCAGACGAGTTCGCCGGCCAGGACCCGAGCGAGGACCTCGGCGTCGCGGTCCCGGTCGGTGGGCGGGTCGAGGGGTTCACCCTTCTCGGCAGCGCGCGTCCGCTGAGCGCTGAACCGTTGCGCCGCAGCGAAGGCGTCGCGCAGGGCGGCCGCGATCCCCATGCGGGTCGAGGGGCCTCCGGAGTTCTTCCGGGGGTTCTCGCCGAGCGCGCTCTTCACCCCGATCGGCGCGCGCAGCAGCATCTGCTCGACCGTGGCCCCCCAGGTCTTCAGGGCTCCGGTCTGTCCCCCGATCACGTTGGCGGAACCCGGCAGGACGGCCACGGTGGTGACCCCTGCGCTCAGGGCGTCGGCGAAACCCTGGTCACGGGGGTCGACCCCGTCCCAGGACCGCAGCCGGGCGCCGCGGGGTTCACCCTTCTCGTTGACGTCGGCCCCGTGCCAGCCCTCCCCCTCGGCGTGGACGCCGAGGTGGGTGTGCGGGTCGACGAAGCCGGGCAGGACGAACCGGCCGGTCGCGTCGAGCACGGGAACGTCCGCGGGGACGGGCACGTGGGCGCCGACGGCGACGATCCGGCCGTCGCGGACGAGCACCGTGCCGGGTTCGCGCTCGCCGTGCCAGTCCGGGGTCAGCCGCAGCAGCGTCCCTCCCACGACGGCGACGTCTCGGGAGACCTGTTCACGGTGCGGTGCGGGCATCCGGCCACTCTCGCAGCCGTCAGGACGGGAGGGAACTCCTGGTCTCCGAGACGTCCACCGCGGCCGCCGGGGCGCCCTGACGGAGGCGGGCCTGGTGAGCGGTCGTGAAGCGACGTTCCACGAGGCGGTGGAACCCGTAGCTGACGGCCAGGGCGAGCGGCAGGACGACCAGCAGCATCACGGCGAACCGGGTGCCCACCCCCCAGGGGCGGTCGAGGGTCAGCAGGTTCCCGAGGCCGAGCAGCGGACTGTGCAGGAGGTAGAGGCTGTAGGACCAGAAGCCGATCCAGACCAGCGGGCGCCACTGCAGGACGGCGTGCACGGGGGTCCGGGTCCCGGCCACGGACTGCTGCGCCAGGGCCAGCAGGACCAGGGCCACCGCCGCACCGACGACGACCTCGGTGAACCACAGGTCGCGCAGACCGTGACCGGGGACGAGCAGGAAGAGGACCGCGACCACGACGACCGCCACCACCGCGAGCAGCCCTGCGCGGGGAACCGCACGGGCCCGGGCGACGTGGCGGGCGGCGACGAGGCCGAAGGCGAAGTCCGCGACGAACCAGAAGTGCGCGCCGTCGAAGCGCGGGAACAGGACGTGGATCCCCCAGCCCGCCGCGACCGCCAGCAGGACCATCGCGACCGCCCCGAACCTGCGCCACACGGGCAGGAGCACGAGGGGCATCACCAGGTACAGCTGCCACTCGGTCGCGACCGACCACATCGGGCCGTCGATCTGCCACTTCCAGTCGCCGCCGAGGTTGTGCAGCATGAGCAGGTGCGAGACGACACCCGTCTCGGTCACGGGAACCTTGCTGTCCCAGGCGGTTCCGGAGACCTGGCGCAGTTGCGGGACGAGGGCGATCAGCAGCAGGAAGAACGCGAGGGCCGCGTAGTAGGGCGGCAGGATCCGCCGCGCGCGGCGCTTCAGGAACGTCGCCCACCCCCGGGTCAACGCGGGGCGGTCCGGGGCGAGCGGGAGTCCGAGGACGAAACCCGACAGGACGATGAACACGGTCACGGCGTACTGGCCGTAGCGCAGGGGCTCGAAGACCGCGGGCAACGCCTCGTGGTCCTGCGTCGTCCCGGTGAAGAGGTAGGTGTGGTGGACGGCGACGAACAACGCCGCGAGGCCGCGCAACCCGTCGAGGAAGGCGAACTCCAGCCGGGGACGTCGGGACGGGACGTGCGTTCCGGTCATGACGACCTTCCCTGGTCGGGGTGTGGAGCGGGGCCGGGAGGCGTCAGGGTCGTGGTGCCGCGCTGGGAGCTCCGGAGGTAGAGCGCGACAGGTCGAGGGCGCGGGCGCTCGAGCGGGCGTGGTGACGTCGGCGCGCCCGGACGACGGGCCGCTCGACCAGGAACCAGCTGGCGGTCGCGACGCCGAGGCTCACCGCGGTGGCGCCTACCGTCACGAGGAGCGTGGGGCGGTCCGCGAACACCGCCTCGGCCCAGACGACGATCGCGTAGTTCCAGAGGTAGACCGCGTAGGAGATCGTGCCGAGGCCGAGGAGCAGTCGTCCGGGGACGCCGCGGACGGTGTCGACGCGGACGGTGTCGACGCGGAGTGCCGCGAGGACGAGGACGACGGCGGCCACGGCGATGACCGGGCCACCGAGGAGGTAGGTCAGGGGGTTCCCCTTGAGTTCGGGCCCGACGCAGAGCAGGGCGAGCACGACGACGGCGATCGCGAGCGCGAGGCGGCCTCCGAGCGGTGCGGTCAGCCGGTCCCGGCCGAGCGCGCGGGCGAGGCCACCGATCGCGAGCGCGACGAACCAGGAGGTGGGCAGCGAGTAGGCGGCGACGGTGCCCCGGCCGTCCCCGCCGACGACGACGACGGTGAGCACCGCGGCGAGCCAGCACAGGAGGACCGCGATCCCCAGGGTGCGGCGGAGGTGACGACCCCGGGAGGCCAGCACGATCAGGAGGGGCCAAACCAGGTAGAACTGCTCCTCCACCGAGAGCGTCCAGAGGTGGGTGGAGGCACTGCCCACCCACACCCCCAGGGGGAGGTCCGCGACGTAGGTCAGCGCCACCGGGACCGCGTAGCGCCAGGTCGGCCCCTGGCCGAGCGGGTTCGCGAGGACGCCGACCAGCGCGAGCACCACCACGAAGGCGATGAGGGCGGGGTAGAGGCGGAACACGCGGTTGAGGTAGAAGCGGCGGAAGTCGACGCGCCCGGTGCGTTCCACCTCACCCAGCAGGATCCCGGAGATCAGCCAGCCGGAGAGGGCGAAGAAGATCGTCACGCCGACGATGCCGGCGCCGCCGAAGACGTCCGGGGCGGCGTGGCGGAGGACGACGAGGCCGATGGCCACACCGCGCAGCACCGTCAGTCCGTCGATGCGGGCCGGGTGGGCGGTCGGGGAAGGCGGTCGGGCATCGCTCAAGGGTCGACCTCCGGCGGTGGTGGCCACGAACCGGCGCACGACGGGGTTCCCGCGGCGCATCCGGACGGGTCGTGGCGGAGAAGAGCGTGGGCATCCGCGTCCGCCTCGGGGACGCGCACGGGCATCCTTCTAGGATTCACTCTGCGCAGTCAAGGGTTACCCCACGTCGTCATCAGGGGAGGACTGCGGGCGGCGGGGAGGAGGCAGTGACGCGGAGTGCACGAGGGCCGGCAGCACGGCTGCACCCCGCAGCAGGTCCGTCCAGGCCGGCCGCGACGGGCCCGGGGCGGGCACCACCACAGGCGGAGACCGCTCGTCACCGGCAGACCGGGTACAGGCGCTCCTGCGTCGGAGGGGGACCGCCGAACGCCGCCCCGCGGGTCAGGGGCTGGAGATCCCGTGCGTGGACCCGCGCAGGACGCGGTCGACCACCGCCGACAGTTCGGGAACGTCCACGACGAGGTCGGCATCGACGTCCGGGAAGCGCAACGGCCACGGCAGGCGAGGTTCGGTGCCGACCACCATGTGGTGGCCCACCTCCGCTGCCGCCGCGAGTTTGACGAACGTCGGGTAGAGAAGACCGCGCGGGGTCAACTCCACGACCGTCGCCCCGGGACGGCAGAACACCAGGTTCGTCAGCCCGGCGCCGTGAACGCCGACCACGAGGTCCGCCCCCGAGAACAGCGAAGCCTCCTCGGCCACGGTCATCCCCCCGGGGTCGACGACCTCGAAGCCCCGCCGGGTGAGCGCGTCCACGACCTCGGGTGCGTTGAGCAGGACCCGGCGGCGTTCTCCCTCCCGTTGGAGCAGCAGCCGCCGACCGCCGGCGCCGGGGGGGACGTGGGCGACGGCGGCACGGACCTGCTCGACCGTCGAGGGCGGGACCCACCGGTTGCGTCCGGGCACGCTCGCCACGAGGAGACGCTCGACGTCGAAGACCTGCCCGCGGGTCTCGACGCCCAGCCGGCGTTCCTCCGGGATGCCGAGGAGGTCGAGCCACTGCCTGATGTACCCCGGAGCGCCACTGGGGATCAGCCACCGGTCGGCCTCCTCCCCCCGCTCGGCGAGGAGGTCGAGGATGCGCACGATCCGGGGGACGACCTGCACCGTCCAGTGGTAGTAGTTCGGCAACCACGGCTGCAGGAGGGAGACGGTGGTTCCCGGCAGCCGAACGGTGGACTCCTGGCGCCACAGCGGCCTCAGGGAACGGGCGGAGAAACCCTCTTCCTGCCAGATGTCCTCGACCAGGTGCCCACGGTGGAAGACCCAACCCTCACGTCCCTGAAGAGTTGCCTGAGGCAATTCCAGCGTGAACTGTTCGGGAACGGAGGAGACGTCGCGCTGGCGGAGGGCCGAGCGGTCCTGGGGGTCCAGGTGGCCCGGCACCGACAACCTCACGTGACGGGAGGTTTCCGTGACGCGGTAGCGGGCTCCGAACGTCGTCAGGGCGGAGGCCGGGACGGTCCGGGCGGTCATCCCGCGGACCTCGCGCGCGAACTGCTCCACGGTCCAGAGGCGGTACCGCGCAGCGCTCGCCGCGAGGTACCGCCGGCCGATGTGTCCACCCACCGAGGAAGGTTGACACCTCAACCGCCGTTTGACCAGCGGATCGGGAAAAGGCCCCGGATCAGCAGGCGGGGGCGACCTTGATCAGGTTGCCGGTGTCGACCCACCGGTCCTGCGTGAACGTCACACCCGGGACCGCGATGGCCGCGCCGTAGCGGTTGCCGTGCCCGTAGGCGTTGCCCTGGAACACCACGTTCCGGACGTTGGCCGAGCAGGACACGTTGACCGAGTAGGAGCCGCCGTTGAAGAAGTTGCCCTCGAAGAGGGCGTTCTCCAAGCGCTGGAGACCGGTCTCGGTGCCGAGCTGGACCGCGGAGTTCAGGAAGTCGTCCGACCCGGCCTGGCGCGGGTCGAGCGTGTTGTGCCTGACCACGATGCCGGAACCCGAGGTCGACTGCACGGCGTCGGTGTGGACGCCGTCGTGACGCACGAGGTCGTGGACGTAGCTGTCGCTGATCGAGACGTTGTCCCCGAGCCGCGGACCGTCCTGGGTGCCGCGGATCTCGACCCTGCGCAGGGTGTACCCGCCCCAGCCGATCGCGACCTGCGCGCTGCCGTCGGAGACGATCTCGGAGTCCTCCATGACGAACCCGGGGGCGTCGGTGAGGCTGACGGCGCGCAGCGTCTCGTCGGTGCAGGTGATGCGGGAGTTCCGGACGGTGACGTCGGGGACGTGGACGGAGAGGCACCCCTGGACGTCGAGACCGTCGAGCACCGCGCCCGGGGTCCACACGTCGAGCGCGGTCGAGGGGGTCAGCGCGACGCCGTCCGGCACCCCGGTGGTGGCCGCCGTCGGGAAACCCGCGGGGATGGTGTTCGTGACGATGGGGACGGCGCGCAGGTACTTGGTGACCGACTGCACCATGTACTTGCCGCTGTACAACTTCGCGACGACCTTGACCGAACCGTAGAGACCCGTGAGGTCGACCTCGCCGTCACCGGTGTAGTAGTTCCCGGCGAGCCCGACGCCGCCGATCGAACCCTCCTGGACGACGTCGTTGACGTAGTAGGTCCCGCGGTCGAACTTCACGCCGGTCAGCGTCGAGATGTCGACGGTGGTGGCGGGGACGTTCGCGCTGTTGACCGAGGTTCCCTCGTAGGTCATGTAGGGGTTCACGACGGCCTGCGCGGGGACGGCGGCGGAAACCCCGCCGACCACGAGGGCGGCCGCCGCGGCGACCCCGGAGAGCACACGGGCGACACGGGCGACACGGGAGTGGTTGCGGACGGAGTCGTGGGGCTGGGGAGTTGCGAGGGCGCGTGGGGGGGTCACGGGAGCCTCCAGGTATCGAGAACGGGTGTGTCCTCAATGCTTCGGTCGGCCCCGGTGTCAACTGGGTCGTCCACTCCGGTGCGGCGATCGGGTGAACGGCGGTGACACTACTCTCCGTGGTCAGTTCGGGGTCGTCGGAGTCCCTGCCCGGCGCTGCAGGGTGACCGCGTCGTACAACTCACGCCCGGAAACTCCGTGGCGACCGGCGGTGACCTTCACGGCGTCCTTCATCCGGTACCCGGACCGCACGAGTTCCGACACCTCCTCCACCAGTTCGCCCACCTCGGGAACCCGTTGCGGGCCGGTGGAACCCGCGACCACCAGGCACACCTCACCGCGGACCTCGCCCTGGGCCCAGACCGCGAGTTCGGCCAGCGTCCCGCGCACGACCTCCTCGTAGGTCTTGGTCAGTTCCCGGCACACCGCGGCCGGACGGTCCGCCCCGAACGCCTCGGCCATCGCGGCGAGCGTGGCCCCGGTGCGGTGCGGGGACTCGAAGAAGAGCAGGGTCCGCGGGTCCTGGGCGAGCTCGGCGAAGACCCGCGCCCGCTCCCCCGGCTTGCGCGGGGCGAAGCCCTCGAAGGCGAACCGGTCGCTGGGCAGACCCGACACCGCGAGGGCCGTCAGCACGGCCGACGGTCCCGGGACGACCGTCACCGGGAGTCCCGCGTCCACGCACCCGCGCACCAGCCGGTAGCCCGGGTCGGACACCGAGGGCATGCCGGCGTCGGTCACCAGCGCGACGACCGAGCCCTGGCGCACGGCGTCGACGAGCTCCGGGGTCCGCTCGGTCTCGTTGTGCTCGTGGTAGCTCAGGATGCGACCGCGCGGGGTGATCTCCAGCGCCCCGGCCAGGCGGTGCAGCCGGCGGGTGTCCTCCGCGGCGATCACGTCGGCGGTCTCCAGCAGGTCGACCAGCCGCCGGGTCGCGTCCCCGGCGTTGCCGATCGGGGTCCCCGCGAGCACCAGTCGTCCCGTACCGCTGTCCCCGCTCACGGCACCATCGTGCCGCACTGTCGGCCTGCCATCGTGCCGCACGGTCGGCCTGCCATCGTGCCGCACGGTCGGGCCGCCATCGTGCCGTCCCCGCAGGCGCTGACCTGCGTGCCTACGATGGATCGGTGATCGCGAAGCAGCAGGCAGGTCCCGCGTGAGCGCGGTGGACACCGTCGCCACGCCCCGCACACCGGGTCCGGGTGATGCCCGCGAACGGCTGCTGGGAACCTCCTCGGAGATCACCGGGGAGTCCTGGCGTCGGGCCTGGCTGCCGCTGCTGCTGGTCACCGCGATCGGCGGCTTCCTCCGCTTCTTCCAGCTCGGCCGCCCCCACCAGCTCGTCTTCGACGAGACGTACTACGTGAAGCAGGCGTACTCGCTGCTGCTGCACGGGGTGGAGCTGCGCAACGACTCGAGCATCGCGAAGCCGGACGAGCTCTTCACCCACGGCGCCCCGAACGTCTTCGGCACCGAGGGCGACTTCGTCGTCCACCCGCCGGTCGGGAAGTGGATGATCGCGTTCGGGGAGTGGCTGTTCGGCATCGACTCCTCCTTCGGCTGGCGCTTCTCCGCGGCGCTCATCGGGACGCTGTCGATCCTGCTGATCGGCCGGATCGCACGGCGCATGTTCCGCTCCACGCTGCTCGGGGTCACGGCCTCCGTCCTGCTGGCCGTGGACGGTGAGCACTTCGTCGAGAGCCGCACCAGCCTCCTCGACGTCTTCCTCATGTGGTGGGTGCTCGTCGCCTTCGCCCTGCTGCTGATCGACCGGGACCACGCGCGCGAGCGCCTCGCCCGGGCCGTCGCCGTGCACGGGGTGGACGGGCTCGGCCCGCGGATCGGCTTCCGCGGCTGGCGGCTGGCCGCCGGGATGAGCCTGGGGCTCTCCTGCGGGGTGAAGTGGTCGGGCGTCTACGTGCTCGCGGTCTTCGGGGTCATGACCGTCTTCTGGGACGCCGGCGCCCGGCGGGCCGTGGGGGTGCGGCCCTGGTTGCCCGCCGCGCTCTGGCGGGACGGGATCGGCGCGTTCGTCCTGATGGTCCCGATCGCGGTCGCCACCTACCTGGCCTCGTGGGTGGGCTGGTTCCGCAGCGACGCCGGCTGGGACCGGCAGTGGGGCGAGGTGCACCCCTCCCGGGGGGCCGGCGGGATCGTCCCGGACGCCCTGCGGAGCCTGTGGCACTACCACCAGCAGGCCTACGCCTTCCACGTCGGCCTCGACTCCCCCCACCCCTACTCCGCCAACCCGTGGTCGTGGCTCGTGCAGGGACGCCCGACGTCCTTCTTCTACGAGGCCAAGACGTCGGGCGTGGAGGGCTGCTCGGTCGACAACTGCTCGAAGGCCATCACCTCGCTGGGCAACCCCGTGATCTGGTGGGCGGGGCTCCTCGCACTGCTCGTCCTCCTCTTCTGCTGGTTCTTCCGCCGCGACTGGCGGGCGGGGGCGATCCTCGCGGGGTACGCCGGCGCCTACCTGCCGTGGTTCCAGTACCAGCACCGGACGATCTTCACGTTCTACGCCGTCGTCTTCGTCCCGTTCGTGGTGCTGGCGGTGGTCCACGTGCTGGGCCTGGTCCTCGGCCCCGACCCCAGCACCGCCGTGCTGCGCCGCGGCGTCGCCGTCGAGGCGGCGTTGTGGCGGCGGCGCGGGGGCGCCGCGGTGGCGGGTGCGGTCGTGGTGCTCGCCGTCGCCTGCTTCGCCTTCTTCTGGCCGGTCTACACGGCGCAGGTCATCCCCTACGAGTCCTGGAGCCGGCGGATGTGGCTGCCGAGCTGGATCTGACCGGCCGCTTCGCCGAACGGTTGCGGCAGGGCACCTGACCTGCGCTTCTCGAGGATCCGATCACGATCAGGCAACGACGATCGGCTCTTCGAGTGCGCGTGGTACGGCGGAAGTGTGACGATCGCCTCCTAGCGGTCACGCTCAGCACTCGCTAGGGTGCGGTTCGTCACAGGTTCGCCCGTCCGGGCGACCGCGATCCCGAGGACGCCCATGACTGCACTTCTCGTAGCCAATGACGGCGGACACCTGGCTCAGCTCAAGTCGCTCGCCAAGCGGCTGCCCATCGCTGACGCCTTCCGCTGGGTCACGGTCCCCACCCCGCAGTCCCTGTCCCTCCTGGAGGGCGAGGACGTGCTGTGGGTGAAACCCGGGCCGACCCGCGACCTGCGGGCCGCGCTGCACAACGCGGTCCTCGCCTCGTCGCTGTTCCGCCGCGGACGCATCTCCGCCGTCGTCAGCACCGGCTCCAGCCTCGCCGTCTCCGTCCTGCCGCAGGCCCGCCTGCACGGGACGAAGACCTACTACATCGAGAGCGCGACCCGCACCCACGGACCGAGCCTCAGCGGCCGGCTCCTGGCCAGGATCCCGGGCGTCGAGCTCTACACCCAGAACGCCTCCTGGGCCTCCAAGAAGTGGAAGTACGCCGGCTCGGTCTTCGACGGCTGGGAGCCGGAGCAGCTGCCGGAACGCCGCAAGGTGTCCAAGGTCGTGGTCTCCCTCGGGACCTCCCGGACCTACGGCTTCCGCCGTCTCGTCGAGAGCATCGCCCCGCTCCTGCAGGACCTGGGAGCCGAGGTCCTCTGGCAGACCGGGACCACCGACACCACCGGCCTGCCGGTGCTCGACCCCCGTCCCGCGGTTCCCGCCCAGGAACTGTCGGCGGCGATGCGCGAGGCCGACCTGGTCATCGCCCACGCCGGTACGGGTGTCGCCCTGGAGGCCCTCGGGGCCGGGAAGCTGCCGGTCCTCATCCCGCGGCGGGCCGAGTTCTCCGAGCACATCGACGACCACCAGGAACAGATCGCCGACATGCTCAAGCACCGCGGCCTCGCCGTCGTGCGCGAGGCCGACGCGGTCACCCCGGAAGACCTGGTGCTGGCCGCCAGCAGTGTCGTGAACCTCCGCGAGGACGCCCGGCCGCTGGCTCTCTGAGTTCCACCGTGACGTCCGCGTCACCCGGAACCGACCCGGAGGTCGATGACCCGCGGGGGGAATCGACCTCCGGGTCTCCCCTCACTTCGCGGTGGAGACCTTCTCGAGCAGCGGGGCCCACCAGGCCTCGTGGTCGCGGTACCACTGGACCGTCTCGGCCAGACCCTCGTCGAAGGAGTGCTGAGGGGTGTAGCCGAGTTCGGCCGAGATCTTCGAGATGTCGACCGAGTAGCGGCGGTCGTGCCCCTTGCGGTCCTCGACCTCACGGACGCGTTCCCAGCCGGCCCCGAACGCCTCGAGGATCCGTTCGGTGAGTTCACGGTTGGTGAGTTCCGTCCCCCCGCCGATGTTGTAGACCTCTCCGGGACGACCTCCGTCGACGACGAGCTGGATCCCGCGGCAGTGGTCGTCGACGTGCAACCAGTCGCGGACGTTGAGGCCGTCGCCGTAGAGCGGAACCGTCCCGCCGCGCATCAGGTTCGTGATGAACAACGGCATGACCTTCTCGGGGAACTGGTACGGGCCGTAGTTGTTCGAGCAACGGGTGATGCAGGCCGGCAACCCGTGCGTGCGGTGGAACGACCGCACCAGCAGGTCGCTGGAGGCCTTCGAGGCCGAGTAGGGGCTGTTCGGTTCCAGCGGGTGGTCCTCGGGCCAGGAACCCTCGGGGATCGTGCCGTAGACCTCGTCGGTGGAGACGTGCACGAACTTGTCGACGTCGTGACGCACCGCGGCGTCCAGCAGGACCTGGGTCCCCACGACGTTCGTGTGGACGAAACCCGCTGCGCCGTCGATGGATCGGTCCACGTGGCTCTCGGCGGCGAAGTGCACGACGACGTCCGCGCGGGCCATCAGCGCGTCGACCGCGGCCGCGTCGGTGATGTCGGCCTCGACCAGTTCCAACCGGGGGTCACCGGCCACCGGGTCCAGGTTGCGCGGGTTGCCGGCGTAGGTCAGTTTGTCCAGGACGACGAGCGAGTCGATCCCCGTGGCCCCGTGCACCCCCGTCAGGGCGGACCGCACGTAGTGGCTGCCGATGAAACCTGCACCGCCGGTGACCAGAAGTCTCATGGACCGACATACTACGGTGTCATGCGCGGAATAATCCTCGCCGGTGGATCCGGCACGCGACTGCACCCCATCACCCGGGGGGTCAGCAAGCAGCTCGTCCCGGTCTACGACAAACCGATGATCTACTACCCGCTCTCGACGTTGATGCTGGCCGGGGTGCGGGACGTCCTGGTCATCACCACCCCGCACGACGCCGACGGGTTCCGGCGGTTGCTGGGCGACGGTTCGCAGTTCGGCGTGAACCTCCAGTACGCCGTCCAGCCCTCTCCCGACGGTCTCGCCCAGGCGTTCGTCATCGGGGACCAGTTCGTGGGTTCCGACACCGTCGGCCTGGTCCTGGGGGACAACATCTTCTACGGCCCCGGACTGGGCAACCAGCTCCGCCGCTTCGACGGCCTCACGGGCGGCGCGATCTTCGCGTACTGGGTGGGCGACCCCACCGCCTACGGCGTCGTGGAGTTCGACGACGCCGGGCAGGCGCTGTCGCTGGAGGAGAAGCCCACCGCCCCCAGGAGCAACTTCGCCGTCCCCGGGCTCTACTTCTACGACTCCGACGTCGTCGAGATCGCCAAGGCCCTGCGACCGTCCCCGCGCGGGGAACTCGAGATCACCGACGTGAACCGGACCTACCTCGAACGCGGTCAGCTCCAGGTCGAGGTGCTGCCACGCGGGACGGCCTGGCTGGACACCGGGACGTTCGACCAGATGCTGGCCGCCGGGAACTACGTCAGCACGCTGGAGGCCCGTCAGGGGCTCAAGATCGGCTGTCCCGAGGAGGTCGCCTGGCGCCACGGCTGGCTGGACGACGCCGAGCTCGAGGAACGCGCCCGCCCCATGGTCAAGAGCGGGTACGGCAGCTACCTGCTGGAACTGCTGGCCCGCGGCCGGCACGCCTGAGTCAGCGGCCGGTGCGGCGCCGCCGGGCGAGGTCGGTGAGCGCCCGGGTGGCGGCGTGGAAACCGCACATGCCGTGGACCCCGCCGCCGGGCGGGGTCGCGGAGGAGCACAGGTAGACCCCCTCCAGCGGGGTCGAGTACGGGTCCAGACCGAGGACGGGCCGGAAGACCTGCTGACGCAGGGTCAGCGCACCGCCCCCGACGTCGCCCCCGACCAGGTTGGCGTTCTGCTCCTCCAACGCCGCCGGCGTCGTCTCGACCCGGGCGAGGACCCGGTCACGGAACCCCGGCGCGAACCGCTCGAACTGGCGGTCGATCCGCTCCCCCGTGCCGCGGTCGGTCGACCCCTGCGGCGTGTGCCCGTAGGCCCACACCACGTGCTGCCCAGCCGGTGCCCGACCGGGATCGGCGACGTCCTGCTGGGCGACGAGCACGAAGGGCCGGTCCGGGTGGCGGCCGCGGGCGACGTCGTCCTCGGCCGCCGCGACCTGCGCCGCGCTCCCGCCGAGGTGCACCGTGACGGCCCCGGCGAGCCGGGGATCGCGCCACGGGACGGGCCCGTCGAGCAGGTAGTCGACCTTGTGCGCGCCCGCGCCGTAGGTCCAGCGCCGCATCTGCGCCGCGTAGCGGGGCGGCAGCGCGGTGCCGGCGATGCGCAACAGCTGGCGCGGGGTCAGGTCGAGCAGCGTCACGTCCGCGGTCCCGGCGACCTCCAGGTCCCCCAGGGTCCGCACGGGGTGGTTCAGCAGGACGGTGCCCCCGTGCTCGGCGAGCTCGGCCGCGAGCGCGGTCGCGATGGCCTGGGCGCCCCCCTGGGGCACCGGCCACCCGGTGGCGTGGGCCGCGGCCCCGAAGAGCATCCCGAACGCCGCCGTGAGCGGACGACTCTGCGGCTGCAGGGCGTGCGCGGCCATCCCGGCGAACAGGGCCCGGGCCCGGTCCTCGCGGAAGAGCGTGCGGTTCACGAGGTTCGCCGGCCAGACGGACTTCACCCCGAACCCGCCGAGCACGAACGGGTCGGCCGGCACCCGCAGCAGCGGACCCATGACCTGGGGGACGAGGGACTCCCAGTGCTTCACGGGCCCGGCGAAGAGCGCCTTCCAGGCGGCGCCGTCCCGGCCGAGTTCCCGCGCCGTCGCGTCGAGGTCGCCCTCGAGCAGCCCGGCGGGGCCGTCGTCGAGGGGGTGGCCGAGTGGGTAGCGGCCGTGCAGCCACCGCAGACCGTGCCGCTCCAGCGGCAGGCTCTGGAAGAACGGGCTCGCCACGCCGAAGGGGTGCACGGCGGACCCGAGGTCGCTGACGACCCCCGGGCCGAGGAGTTCCGCGCTGCGGACCCCACCGCCGATGCTGTCGGCGGCCTCGAGGACGGTGACCTCCAACCCGGCGCGGGCCAGCAGCACGGCCGCGGACAACCCGTTGGGTCCCGCCCCGACGACGGTCGCGCGTCCGATCACGGTCTGACTCCGGCGGATTCGTCCACGACGCTCACCGTACGGCCACCGCCGAGGCGACCGAGCAGGTCCCTGGCCACGTGCACCAGGTACCAGAGCGCGAGCGCCGCGCCCACCACGACGACGACCTGGTTGAGCCGCGGGACCGCCCACGCCTCCGGGCGCAGCACCGCGCCGACCCCCAGCGCCAGGGCGAGCACCCCCGCCGCGACGGGGGTGATCCGGGCGGATCCGGGGCGGGCCGCCAGGCGCTGCGCCGCAGTGGCCCGGGGGACTTCCCGCCGCAGCAGCGGCGACCGGGCCCAGAGCACGAACGCGGCGTAGGTCACGACGTTGCCGGAGAACCCGATGTTCATCATCAGCAGCACGCCGAGGTGGAAGAGCGAGGCGATCGCGATCCCGACCCGCCAGCAGCGCCAGTTCAGGACGGTGAGCACGAGCAGGCCCTCGAGCAGCACGGTGGCGACGTCGACGGATTCCCAGAAGACCCCGTCGTGCAGACCGATGAAGTGTCCGGCGAGCAGGTCCGTCCGGTCGTTGACGTAGTACTGGGTGAACATGACTCCCTGCACCGCATGGGTTCGCGGGTCCAGCCAGCCGCTGAGCACCTTCGGGACGGCGGCCGTCAGGAACCCCAGGCCGACGAGCAGGGCGAGCAGGCGCAGCGGCCACTGCGGGGTCTCGGCGACCGGAGCGCCCGCCCCCCGTCGCAGGGCGTCGACCGACAGCGCGTCGCCCCAGCGCGCGAACGCGAGCAGCACCGGGACGATGACGAGGAAGATGGTGTGGTCGATCTTGCCCAGGCTGTAGACGGTCCCGTACCCGCCCACCAGGGCGAGGGCCAGCACGATCGAGGCGGTGCGGGTGAACAACCCCACCAGCAGGAACCCCGCGCAGGTCCCGACCAGGAGTTCCAGGCCCAGCAGCACACCGTCCGGGGGGACGCTGTGCAGCAACGCGAACGGTCCGGCCGGGCCGTTCACGAAGGAGTCCGGGAACTGGGAGACCCAGCGGAAGCTCGGGGGGGACAGCAGGATCAGCAGCGCGAAGACGATGCGGTAGATCCCCAGGTCGCGCGGGGTGGCGTCGCCGCGGGAGACCCACCGGTCGAAGACCGCTCCGAGCTGGTTCACCGCGCTCCCCCGAGGTCGACGTGGACGTGCCGGCCCTCGGAGAGGACGCGGCGGGAGCCGTCGGTGACGGAGTAGCCGACCTGCTGCCACTGGACGTCGAAACCCGTGACGGGACCGCCGGGGTCGTCGGCGAAGCGTTCCCGCAACCACGCGACCGTCCGCGGGTCGTCGGCGGTGGCCTGGTCGCGGAAACCCCGGCTGAAGACGTACCGCGGCAGGATCCCGGTGGGCGGCAACGCATCCGCCATGGACATCGCCCGGGTGCGTCCGTCGGCGTAGTCGAGCGTGACCACCGCGTCGGTGGTCGTCGCCTCGCCCCCCGTCAGGGGTACACCCCCGAACGAGGGCTGGTAGAGACCGGGGTAGGGCTCCCCCACGACCTCCCGGACCACCACCTGGACCGGGAGCGCGCACAGGGCGAGCACGAAGACGGTACGGACCGCGCGACGCCGGGTGGGCGACGCGGAGGGCGAGTTCGTCACGCGCCGACCATAGGACGCGACTGTGCGTCACACCCCGCTTTTCGGGAAGAAGTTCTAGAGAACTTCCCCGTCGGCCAGGACGGTCGCTGCGGCGACGTCCCACCGCTCGCGCCAGTCCCCGATCGGCTCGACCCCCACCCCGGACAGGTTCGCGGTGGACAGGACCGAGAACGCCGGACGAGGGGCCGGACGCACGAACTCCGCGCTCGTGGTGGGTTTCAGCTCCACGGCGTCGAGGCCGGCGGAGGCCAGCACCGCACCGGCGAAGTCGAACCACGAGCACCGACCCGCGGCCACCGCGTGGTACGTCCCCGCCGGGGCCTGCGCCGCCACGAGCCGCAGCAGCAGCTGCGCCACGTCCCGGGTCCAGGTCGGCTGCCCGACCTGGTCGTCGACCACCGACAGCGCCCCGCGGGCCCGCCCGACGGTGACCATGGTCTTGGGGAAGCACCCTCCGTGCTCGCCGTAGAGCCAGGCCGTCCGCACGACCAGGGCGTCGGCCCCGCTGGCCCGCACCGCCCACTCCCCCGCGGCCTTGGTGCGTCCGTAGGCTCCGCGCGGGGTCGGCAGCGCGTCGGGGGCGTAGGGCTCGTCGGCCTCGCCGTCGAAGACGTAGTCGGTGGAGACGTGCAGGAACCGGGCACCGGCGTCCCGTGCGGCCAGGGCCAGGTTCCGGGCTCCGACGGCGTTCACCGCGAACGCGGCACCCTCCTCGGACTCGGCCGCGTCGACGGCCGTGTGCGCGGTGCAGTTCACCAGGACGTCGGCAGCCCCCACGGCCCCGACGGCCCGACGGCAGGCCTCGACGTCGGTCACGTCGACCTCGGCCCGGGTGAGCCCGACGACCTCGTGCCCCGCCGCGCGCAGCACCTCCACGACGTCGGTGCCGAGCATCCCGCCCGCTCCCGCCACGATCCAGCGCACGCGGTCCCCCGTTCCTGAGTTCGGAACTCCCGGCCCCGGGCGTTCTCGGGCGACACCCTACGGTGACCGTGATGTCACGCACAGCCCTCCGTCTGCTCCGGACGAGCGGATAGGGTCCGCCACGTGCAGACACGCGAACTGAGCATCCCCGGCGCCTGGGAGATCACCCCCCGCCAGTTCGGCGACGACCGGGGAACGTTCATGGAGTGGTTCAAGGAACCCGCCTTCACCGCCGCGCTCGGCCACGGCCTGCACCTCGCCCAGGCGAACTGCTCCGTCTCGGCGGCCGGGGTCCTGCGCGGTGTGCACTACGCCGATGTCCCTCCGGGACAGGCGAAGTACGTGTTCTGCGCGGCCGGCGCGGTCCTCGACGTGATCGTCGACCTGCGGGTCGGCTCGCCGACGTTCGGGCGGTGGGACTCCGTCCTGCTCGACGACGTGGACCGCCGCGCGGTCTACCTCTCCGAGGGGCTCGGGCACGCGTTCCTCTCCCTCGCGGACGGCTCGACGGTCGTCTACCTGTGCTCGGAGGGCTACGCCCCCGACCGCGAGCACGGCATCCACCCGCTGGACCCGGACCTCGCCATCGCGTGGCCGACGCAGGGGCGCGACGGCCGCCCGCTGGAGCTGACGCTGTCCGGCAAGGACGAGCAGGCCCCCTCGCTCGCGGAAGCACTGGCCGCGGGCGCCCTGCCCCAGGCCGACGTCGTCGCCGCCCACGTCGCCGGACTGCGCGGCGAGGCGGTGGACCGGTGACCGCCGAGCACCCCGAACACCAGCCGCTGCGGGGGCTGCGGCTGGCCGTCCTCTTCCCCGGCGACGCCACCGACCCGACCGTGCGCTCGGGCACGCCCTACGGCGTGCTGCAGGGCCTGCGTGGCTGGGGGGTCGACGTCGTGCCGCTCGACGTCCGGCCCGGGGCGAGGGTCGAACGCTACGCGGCGGCCGCGCTGGCCCCGCTGCACCGCGGCGGCGGCGCCGGACGCCCTGCGCGCGAGCGGTTCCAGCGCGGCTACAGCGCCGCCCTCGTCGGGGCGCACCTGGCCGCCGGGCGCACGGTCACCGGTCAGCGACGCCTCGACCGGCTCGAGGGCCTGCACGGCGTCGTCCAGCTCGGCGGCGGGTACGAGGTCCGGACGGCGCTGCCCCGGGTCGTCTACGACGACATGACCGTCGCGCAGGCGCTGCGCTACCCCTACGTGAACTGGGAGACGATGCGCCGCCGCGACGTCGACTCCCGCCTCGCGCTGCAGACGCGCGTCTACCGCTCCGCGACGACGTGCTGCATGACCAGCAGCTGGGCCGCGGACTCCGCCGAGCAGGACTACGGCGTCCCCGCCGAGCACGTCCGTGTCGTCGGGGCGGGGACCCACGAACGACCCCGGACCCCGGCGCGCGAGCAGACGCCCCCGCGCTACCTCTTCGTCGGGCTGGACTTCACCCGCAAGAACGGACCGCGCGTCCTCGAGGCGTTCGCGCGGGTCCGGGCGGTGCACCCCGACGCCACCCTCGACGTCGTCGGCGGGCACCCGCCGATCTCGGCCCCCGGGGTGCGCACGCACGGGAGGATCCCGCGCCGGGAACCCGCCGGGCGGGCCCGCCTGCAGCAGTTGTTCGACGACGCCACCTGCTTCGTGATGCCGTCGCTGTACGAACCCGCCGGAGTCGTGTTCACCGAGGCCGCCGCCGCCGGGCTGCCCAGCATCGGCGGTTCCAACGGGGGGTCCGCAGACTTCATCGGCGACGGCGGGGTCGTCGTGGAACCCACCGACACCGACGCCGTCCACGCGGCCATGCTGCGCTTCGCCGACCCCGTCACCGCGGCCGAGACAGGAGCCCGGGCCGCGGCCCGTTCGCCCCTGTTCACCTGGTCGGCGCTGGCCGCCCGGTTGGTGCGCGGTCTGGAACTCGGCGGCCCGTTCGCGGCCGACGTGACCGACCTGCCGGACTTCCTGCCCCGTCACCCGCAGGCCGGCCACCCGGCCTGACCCGCGGGTCACGACGACGGGTCAGCGGACGGTCTCCGCCACGATCTCGCGCAACTGCGCCGCCCGGTCGTCCCAGGTGTTCGCCGCGGCGTAGGTCCGGCGTTCCGCGCGCGTCCGGGCGGGTTCCGCGAGCGCGGCCTCGACGAGCTTCGGCAGGTCGCGCGAGGGCAGCGAGAAGTGCACCAGTCCCTCCGGGAACTCCCCCAGCGCCGGGCAGCCCGTCGCCGCGATGGGGGTCCCGGCGCGCAGGTAGTCCCAGATCTTCAGCGGCGACGCGTACTGCTGCCACGGGTCGTCGACGTAGGGGACGGTGCTGCAGTCCAGCGCCTCGACCCAGGCGGGAACCTCCGTGTTCGGCACCGGCGGGAGCAGGTGGACGTTCGGGCGCCGCAGCAGGGCGTCGAGCTCCGCGCGGTCGATCCGCTGGCTGACCGGGCCGATGAGCAGGACGGAACCCCCGGGGTTCCGGTCGGCGACCTCGGCCAGCGCGGCGTGGTCCCAACGCGAGTCGACCCGGCCGACGGCCCCGATCAGCGGCCGCGGGAAACGTTCCAGGGGTTCGGGAACCGCCTGCGTCGCAGTCGATCCGAAACGTCCCGCGAGGGACCCGTGGCGCAGCAGGCGGGCCGTGACCCCCTCCTCGGCCAGTCGGGCGACCAGGCGCGTCGAGATCGCGCAGACCACGTCGGCGATCTCCCAGGTGCGTCGCTGGCGTTCGCGGATCACCTGCGCCGACAACCCCGTGAGGTGCGCACCGGCCTCCAGCCAGTCCTTGACGATGGCGACCTTCACCGCGCCGCGCGGGATCCAGGTGCTGTCGTCGAAGGCCGCCGCGGTCACCACGACGCCGACGTCGAGCCCGGCCGCCTTCACCGCACGCGCCACCTGCGCGCGTCGCCACGGCGCCGAGGCGCGGCGGACCAGGGCGTTCTCCTTCTTCGGCAGCGACGAGGTGCGCACGACCGTGACCTCACCCTCGGTCCGCGTCGGAGCGGCCAGGAGTTCCACGACGCCGCGCACAGCCTGCACCCCGCGCCTGCGTTTCAGCACCGTCAGGACGCTGAACGCCGGGTCGACGAAGAGGACCCGACCGTCACGGCTCAACGCCTCGGCGAGGTAGTGCTCGGTGAGCCACGTCTCGTCCCAGGGACTGCTGCCGTAGAACACCACGTCCTGGCCGCTCACCGGCCCACCTCCTGGGAGTTCACGACGGGTTCGGGGAGCTCGACGCTGCGCGGTCCCGACCGGGGGCGCAGACCGGTCGCGAGGTTCACCCCGACGAACAGGACACGCGCGGTGGAGTACGCCGCGACGTAGCGGAGCGTCGCGGCAGGGGTCGGGCGGAACTCCTTCGCCGCGGCCGGCCGGGCCAGGCCCACCACCCCGAGCCGGACGTGGGCCGCGGCGACACCGAGGAAGTGGCGACGGCCGCGGGAACGGGAGACGTCGACGTCGCGACGGCCCCGGGCCACCCGCAACGTCTTGCCGCACATCTCCTTCCACGTCGCACGGGCCGGGTGGTCGACGACCGCGTCGTCGGCGTAGACCTGCTTCCCACCGCTGCGCGCGACCCGTTGGCCCCACTCCGCGTCACCGCGGGAGGCGAGGCGGGCGTCGAAACCCCCGACCTCGTCGAGGGTCGTGCGCCAGGTGAGGACGTTGGCGGTGACGGCGAAGTGCTGCTTGGCCAGGTAGTCGCGCTGCGGGAACGCGTGCGCCGCCTCGTAGACCTCCCAGGCCGTCACCGGGTGCCCCTCCCGGAACACCAGGTCGACGCGGCCGCCGACCATCGCGACGTCGGGCTGCGAACGCAGCGCGGCCACCCCCCGGGTGATCCAGTCCGGGTGCGGCCGGCAGTCGGCGTCGGTGAAGGCCACGACCTCCCCGCGGACGTGGGGCAGGGCGGCGTTGCGGGCGCGGTAGGAACCCGGGACCGGTTCGTGCAGCAGCCGGACCCGGGGGTCGGGCGGCAACGCGGCGGCGACGTCCTCGGTGGAGGCGTTGTCGACGACGAGGACCTCGATCAGGTCGCCCGGGTAGTCCTGCGCGAGGAGGGCCTGCACGCAGGTGCGCAGGAGGGCGGTGCCGTCGTGCACGGGGACGACGACGGAGACCCTCGGGAGGCCCCCGGGGAGACGGCCGGGTTCGGAGGGGTCACGGGTCGTCTGATCGGGCGGGGTCACGGCGCGAGGATGCTACGCCAGGTCATCTGAGCGCAACGAAGCGTGTGCAACCATGCGGCGACGAGCGAGAGGAGCGACGACCCCGTGAACAGCTCGAACCCCAGGTCCACGAACATCCCGAACCCCAGGTCCGTGGACGTCATCGTCCCCACCAAGGACGATCCCCGGTTGATCGACTGCGTCCGCGCCGTCCTCGCCCAGGACCACCCGGCCGACGCGCTGCACGTGATCGTCGCCGACAACGGTTCCGCCCGCCCGCAGCGCCAGGTCGCCGACCTCGACCCCCGGGTGGAGTTCCTCGTCGAGACCCGCCCCGGCTCCTACGCCGCCCGCAACGCGGCGCTCGCGGTGGCGAAGGGCGACGTGCTCGCCTTCACCGACTCCGACACCCTGCCCGACCCCGGCTGGGTCTCGGGTGCGCTGCGGGCGATCGAGGCCGGCGCGAAGGTCGTCGCCGGCCGTGTCCGCGTCTACGCCCGCGACGACACCCGCCCGCACCCCGTCGAGGCCTTCGAGGTCGTCAACGCCTTCCGCCAGGACCGCACCGTCCCGCGGGGTTTCGCGGTGACCGCGAACATCGTCGTCCCGCGCGAGGTCCTCGACGTCGTCGGCCCGTTCAACGCCGACCTCCCCTCCGGCGGGGACGCCGAGTGGTGCGGCCGGGCCGTGGCCGCGGGTTTCCCCCTCACCTACGTCGACGACGCCGTCGTCGCCCACCCCGCGCGGGAGTCCTACGCGCAGGCGTGGAAGAAGCTGTGCCGGGTCCAGCACGGCCGGCAGTTGCGCGTCCGCGCGGGCGAGAACCCGCCGGGTGAGTTGTCGCTCAAGGCCTTCGCCCCCCCGGTGGGCGCCGTCCTGCGGGCGCTCCGGGCCCGGGAACTCTCGGGGCCCCGCAGTCGTGCGGCCTACGTCGTCGGGGCGTTCTACATGCGCTACGGACGGGCTGCGGCGGCGGTGAAGTACCGCTGAGCACCGCCGGCCGCGTGGACGCGGTGAGCATCGCCCGCGAGCGCCGTTCCCGTCGGCGCCGGCTCGGGTCGTTGCCGACGCTGGTGGTCGAGGCGCTGCGGTTGTGCTGGAGCGCCCGTCGCCGCGACCTGGTCCTGATCTTCGGCGTGCAGCTGCTGGGGTCGGCCCTGGTCGCGGTGCAGGTGCTGGTGGGGCGCGAGGCCCTGACCCGCGTCCTGGGCGGTGGGGGCGGCGCGGCGAGCGGCGCGACGAGCGGCGCTGAAGGCGATCTGCTGCGGGCCGCCGCGGGCCCGCTGGTGACGCTGGCCGGGGTGAGCCTGCTCGCCGGGCTGGCGGGGGCGGTGCGCGGGCAGCGGATGCGGCTGCTCTCGGAGGCCGTGCAGCGCGCGGTCTGGGACCGGGTGCTGAACACCACGACCCGGGTGGGCCTCGACCGCTTCGACGACCCCGCGTTCTACGACCGGCTGCAACGGGTGACGACGAACGCCGTGTCGCGCCCGGTCGGTGTCGCCCAGGGCCTCGTGGGGATCCTCGGTGGTCTCGTGGGGTCGGTCGGGCTGGTGATCGCCCTCTGGACGATCCAGCCCGTGCTGCTGCCGGTCCTGGTCCTCGCGGGGGTCCCGCTGCTCCTGCTCACCCGTCGCGGGGGACGCCTCGAGTTCGACTTCGCCGTCGGGCAGGCGACGGCCTACCGGGTCCGGACCTACGTGCGCTCCGCACTGACGGGTCGCCGCGAGGCCAAGGAGGTCCGGGCCTACGACCTGGCCGGTGACCTCCGGGAGCGCTACGACGACCTGCTCGACCGCTACCAGCAGGACCTCACGGCGCACGTCGGCCGGCGGATGCGGTTGACGCTGCTCGCCCAGGTGCTCACCGCGGCGAGCGTCGTCGCGACGGTGGCGATCCTGCTGTGGCTGGTGGACTCGGGCCGGATGACGCTGGCCGACGCGGGGGCGGCCGGTGCGGCGGCCCCGTTGCTGGCGTCGCGGTTGCAGACGCTGGCGAGCGGCGTGGGGAACGTGCTGGAGTCGGGGTTGTTCCTGGACGACCTGCACGGGTTCCTGGAGCTGGGCGCCGAGGCCGCGCGCCCACCGGGACCGGCGGCCGGTGCCTTCGAGGAACTGCGGGTCGACGACGTCGTGTTCGGCTACCCGCAGGGTGGCGGGCCGGCGCTGCAGGGGGTCTCGCTGTCGGTCCGGCGCGGTGAGGTCGTCGCCCTGGTGGGGGAGAACGGGTCGGGGAAGACGACGCTGTCGAAGCTGATCGCCGGGTTGCTGCGACCGGACTCCGGTGCGGTGCGCTGGAACGGCGAGGACGTCGCAGGTCTGGACGAGACCTCGGTGCGCGACCAGATCGCGGTGGTGTTCCAGGACTTCGTGCAGTGGCAGTTCAGCGGGCAGGAGAACATCGCCGTGGGCCGGACCGGGCGCGGCGACGAGGCCTCCGCGGTGCCGGCGGCCGCCCGCCAGGCCGGTGCCGACGACCTGCTGCGGCGGCTGCCGGCGGGCTACGCGACACCGCTGAGCGCGGAACTGCCCGGCGGGGTCGACCTCTCGCTCGGGCAGTGGCAGCGGGTGGCGCTGGCCCGGGCGTTCTACCGCGGGGCGGACCTGGTGATCCTCGACGAACCCACCGCCGCCCTCGACGCCCGCGCCGAGGCGGAACTCTTCGCCGGGATCCGCGAGCTGATGGCGGGGCGGACGGTCGTCCTCGTCTCGCACCGGTTCTCCAGCGTGCGCGAGGCCGACCGGATCGTGGTGCTGCGCGAGGGACGGGTCGACGACACCGGGACCCACGACGAGCTGCTGGCCCGGGGCGGGCTGTACGCGGAGCTCTACACGTTGCAGGCGCAGGCGTACCAGACGGAGGTCCTGCCCCCGGGGAGCGCGGGGCGTCACGCAGCGCAGTGAGGATCGCGCTGCCACAGAGTCGTCCTGCACTTACTCTGTGCTCGTGAATGAACAGGTTCAGTCACTGGTCGCGGTCCGGGCGGACGAGCTGGCGTGGAACGAGGTCGACGACCAGATCGTCGTCCTCGACACCGCCACCTCCACCTACCACGCGGTGTCCGGAGCCGGGGTCACGCTGTGGCCGCTCCTGGTCGAAGGCACCACGCGGGCGGACCTGCTGGTCCGGCTGACCGACACCTTCGACGTCCCCGCCGAGCGCGCAGAGGCCGACCTCGAGGCCTTCCTGGACTCCTGCGCCCCGCTGCTGCGGACGACCTGACGTGCACCCCACCCGTCGGGCGCTGCGTCGCACCGGGCGCCGGGTCGGCCGGCGGCTGCGCCTGGCCCGCGGCGGGGGGCTGAGCGCGGCGTGGTGGGCCGACCGCTCGCTGCGCACGGTGCGCAGGGTGCTGCCCGAGGACGGGTTGCGGACCCGGGTCGTCCCCCCGAGGGATCTGCCTCCCCAGGCCCTGGCCGCCGTCGAGGCCGTGCTGAGCCGGCGCGGGGCGACCTGCCTGCAGCGCTGCCTCGTCGTGCAGGCCTGGTTGACGGCCCACGGTGAGCACCACGAGATCGTCGTCGCCGCCTCGGTGGCGGACGGCTTCGCGGCGCACGCCTGGCTGGACGGGCACGACGAGGACGAGAGCGCGACCTACCGCGAGCTGACGAGGGTCCCGGCCCTGCGGTGACCTCGGCCCTCCCGCACGACCCGCTGCTGCGGCTGACCCCGCTGGAGAGCACCTGGGGCATGCCCCTCGGGCCGCAGCCCGGGGTCGAGCCCCTGACCCTGCTCCCCCGGACGCCGTCGCGGGGTCCGTCACCGCTGCGCACCGCGGTGGAGACCGTCGTGCTGCCCGCGCTGCAGCGCGCTCCGTGCGTCGTGAGCTTCTCCGGCGGCCGCGACTCCTCCACCGTGCTCGCGGTGGCGACCTCGGTCGCCCGGCGGGAGGGGCTGGCCGACCCGGTCCCCTACTCCCACCGCTTCCCGGCCGTCGCGGACTCCCACGAGGACGACTGGCAGGAACTCGTCGTGCGCCACCTCGGCCTGGAGGAGTGGCAGCGCCCGACGTGGACCGACGAGCTCGACGTCCTGGGCCCGCACGCGCGCACCGTCCTGCGGCGCGACGGGGTGCTGTCCCCGTTCAACGGTCACCTGCACGAACCGGTCTTCGCTGCGGCCCGCGGGGGGTCGGTGCTCACCGGGATCGGCGGCGACGAGCTCTTCTCGCAGGTCTCGCGCTACCCCGTCGTGCGGGTCGCGGCCCGTCGTGCGCCGATGCGGTGGCGTTCGCTGCCGAACCTCGGGTTCTCGGCCGCGGCGCCGAGGTCGTGGCGGGCCCGGCGCGGTGGCCGCCACCTCGACCTCGACTACGACTGGCTGCGCCCGGGCACCGCGCGGGAACTGCGGCGGGCCAACGCCCTCGACGCCGCGGCGCAGCCGCTGCGCTGGGACGTCGCCGCCGCGACGTGGACGTGGCCCGGGCGGGTCCTGCAACTCCCCCGCCGGGCCAAGCAGCGGATGGCGCAGGCCCACGACGTCGTCGTCGAGCACCCCTTCGCGGCGGCTCCGGTGCTGGTCGCGGCCGCGGCGACCTGGGGCTGGTCCGGCCCCCGCGGTCGCAGCGGGGAACTGCTCGAGCACTTCGGCGACCTGCTGCCGCGGGAACTCCTCACCCGTGAGACGAAGGCCGGGTTCAACGGGGCGTTCTGGGCCGGACCGGCGGCGGAGTTCGCCCGCGGCTGGACCGGGAGCGGGGTCGACACCGACCTCGTCGACCCGCAGGCGCTGCACGCGCAGTGGAGCTCACCGGCCCCGGACCTGCACACCCTCACCCTGCTGCAGCAGGCGTGGCTCGCCGTGCACCCCACCGGCTGAGCTCGCGCCCGAGGGTGTGCGCCGCCCGGTCGACCTCGGCGAAGCGCTGCGGACGCTGGAACCGCACCGTCGGCAGGGCCAGCAGCCGCAGCATCCCGCGCTGGTCGGCGGGCGGGAGCTTCAGCGCCAGACCTTCCAGCAGGGCCGGCCACCGCTGGTCGAGGGGGACCTCGGTGACGGCGAGGTGGTCGCCCCAGGCCAGGTGGACGAGGCCCGCCAGCTCCAGGTCGTGGTCGAGGCGGTCGTCCCGGCCGCTGCCGGGCAGTTCCACCCGCCAGCGCCGGCGACGGCCCACGACGCCGATGTCCTCGCCGACCCCGTAGTGCTCGGCGGTGGGACGGCGCAGGTCGATGCAGCGCGGCCCGGGCAGCACCCGGGCGCCGTCGAGGACCAGGACGTCGTCGGTCACCAGGGGGTAGCCGGCACCCACCAGGGAGTACATCGCGGTGCTCTTGCCGGCCCCGCGCTCCCCCAGCACCGCCCAGACCCGTCCGTCGACGACGACCGCACCGGCGTGCAGGGCGATCCGGCCCGTCCAGTGGGCGACGGTGACGGCGGTGGAGGCCAGGTGGGGGTGCACGACCTCGAGGTCGGTGGGCAGGGTGCTCGCCCGGAACGTCGTCGTCGCGGACGCGCGGTCGATCTCGACGTCACCGCCGTCCATCCCCAGCACGGCCCGCCGGGAGTCCACCGCGGTCTCCACGGGGGTCCGCCCCTCGACCCGGGTGCGCTCGATGCGCCAGAGGGTCTCGTCGCCACGGGCGGGGTGCAGCAGGTGCGTGGCCCCGCGCAGGTCGGGCAGGGCGAGTCCGTAGGCGACGGGTGCCCCGGAGGTGGTGGTCATGGGAGAAGACAAGCAGCCCGTTCCCGCACGTGCCGCACCACCCGGGAAGATCCCTACTCTCCGTTGAGATGATCTTGACGAAGAGTGCCCAAGGATGCCCCAGGTGCAGTAACGTCCGATGGACCGAGTGTCACGTTTCGGACGCACCGCCACCACGTACCGCTGGACCGCGATGCCTCAGGAGGCAACCATGGCCGAGCACTACACCGCTCCGCGCCTCACGACGCTGGGATCGCTCGCCGAGCTGACCCTGCGGAACAAGAAGTTCGGCACGCGCAGCGACGGCGACTTCCTCTGCGAGGACGACGGCAGCACCGCCACGCTGTACACCGTTTCCTGACGCCCCGCTCCTGAGGAGGACCCCGTGACCCAGCCCTACCAGGCCCCCACCCTGACCACCCTCGGCTCGCTCGCCGACCTGACGCTCTCGGGCAAGCAGTACGGGCAGAAGAGCGACGGCGACTTCCTGGCCGGCAAGGGCCTCTACTCCGTCTCCTCCTGCGACTGCTCGATCCCGAGCTGAGCACCGACGCTCCGCGCAGCACCAGGGGTCCCCACCGCGTCCGCGCGGCGGGGACCTTCGTGCGTGACCGCCTGCGCGCCATCGCCGCCGACCCGACCGGGGTCGAGACCGAGGTGCTCGCCGAGGTGGTGCACCACCACCGGATCGGGCCCTCCCTGGACCACCTGCTCAAGCACGCCGACGACGCCGCCGCCGTCGCGCACCTGCGCGCCGCGACCCGGCCGAGCGTGTTCGCCCAGGCCGGACGCCAGCTCCCGGTCCAGCTCGACCTGAAGCTCGTCGCCGAGGCCCTCGCCGGCTTCCCCTGGGCCGTGCTGAAGGGCCCCGCGGTCGCGGCGACCGTCCACGCCGGCGCACCGCGGGAGTTCCACGACCTCGACGTCCTCGTCTCCCCCGCCGCCTTCGGCGACGCCCTGCGCGCGCTGGAGTCGGTCGGCGCCCGCGCGATGGACCCCGACTGGGCCGGCATCCGCGCCGCCCGGGCCGGCGAGATCGCCGTCGCCCTGCCGCACGGCACCTTCCTCGACCTGCACTGGCACCTGGTGAACCGCCCCTCCCGTCGCCGGCGCTTCACCGTCGACGTCGACGCGATGCTCGAGCGCACCCGCGACGTCACCCTGCTCGGCACCCGGGCCCCCGTGCTCGACGCGACGGACCAGCTGCACCACCTCGCGCTGCACGCCTGCCTGTCCGGGGCGTGGCGGCTGCTGTGGTCCTACGACCTGCGCCTGGCGAGCTCCGGGGCCGACTGGGAGCGACTCCGCGAGACCACCGCAGCGGCGGGTACCGGGCTCGCGGTCGCCCTCGCGCTGGGGAGAGCGCGGCAGGTGCTGGACGCGCCCGTCCCCCGACGGACGTTGCGCGTCCTCTCGGGGTCCTCGCCGTGGCTCGCGCTCGGCGCGGCGGTGACGACGGTGCGCCCCCCGCACGTGGTCGGCGACGCGGCGCGCAACGGGGCGGTCCTCTACCAGAGCACGTCGGGGACGGGCCGGACCAGCGCGACCGTCCTGGTCTCGGAGGCTCGGCGCCGCCTCGCCCGATCGTCCGCTCCCCGGCCCGCCGTTCCGGCGGGACCAGCAGCGCTGAGCGACGTGGTCGTCGCGGAACGCGAGGGCTACCTCCTCGATGTGGTGAACGACACCACTCGTTGAGGTCTTGCAGCAACGCACGGTAAGTTCCGTCGCGCCACACGCTGATGTCTGGTGGTCCGGCAACCGCAGGACCGAACCCGACTCGGCAGGAGGAGACCACGACGTGAGGAAGACGCGTCCGCACACGTTCCGGAGGCTCACCCGGTGAGCGCCACCCCGTCACTGCGCACCAAGGCCGCCCACGGCGTCCTCTGGTCGGCGATCCAGATCTGGACGGTACGGGCCACCACGGCCGGGGCCTTCATCGTCATCGGACGACAGCTGCAGCCGGCGGAGTTCGGTCTCGTGGCGCTGGCGATGTCCGTGATCGGCGTCCTGACCCTGCTCAGCGACTCCGGCCTCGCCACGTTCATCGTCCGGCAGAAGGACCTGGACGAACGCACGCGGAGCACCGCCTTCTGGACGAGCATGGGCATCGCCGTCGTGCTCGCCGCCCTCCTGGCCCTGCTGGCGACCCCCGTGTCGGCGGTCTTCGGCACACCCGCCCTCGCGCCCGTGCTCAGGGTCCTGTCCCTGGGCGTCGTGCTGACCGGGTTGAACAGCGTCCCCACCGCGTTGCTGCGCCGGGAGATGCGGTTCAAGTCCCTCGCCGTGCGCGGAACGATCGCCACCGTGAGCGGCTCCGTCGTCGCGATCGTCCTCGCGCTGATGGGCGCGGGCGTCTGGGCCCTCGTCGCGCAGTCCCTGCTGCGCGGTCTCATCAGCGTCGTCATCATCTGGACCTCGGCCCACTGGTTCCCGAAGCAGCTGCCCCACCCCGCGACGTCGCGCGCGATGCTCTCGTTCGGGACGAAGCTGCTGAGCATCGACCTGCTGATCCAGGCCCGCGACCGGGGTGAGGAGTTCGTCCTCGCGGGCATCTCCGGCGCCACGACGCTGGGCTACTGGTCGGTGGCGACGCGCCTGATGCGCATCATCCAGGAGACCGGTTCCTCGGTGATCAGCTCGGTCACGACGCCGACCTTCGCGAAGCTGCAGGACGACCGCCCGCGGCTCTACCGCGCCTACGAGACGAGCATGACGGCGGCGGGGATGGTCATGTTCCCCGCGATGCTGTTCCTGACCGTCACCAGCACCGAGCTCATCCCCTTCCTCCTCGGGAAGCAGTGGGCCACGACGGCGACGGTCGCGCAGATCACGACGCTGACCGCCGTCCTCGGGGTGTTCAGCTACTTCGACCGTCAGGTCGTCGTGGCGATCAACCGGCTCCGTCCCGAGATCGTCCTGGTCGCCGTCATCGTCGCGACCCACCTCGGACTCACCGCCCTGACCGCCTCGCACGGCCTCGTCGCGGTCGCGCTGGCCCTCTTCGCCCGGACCGCCGTGTTCCTGCCGATCCGTCAGATCGTGCTGCACCGCGTCGCCGGGGTCCCCTACCGCTGCCTGGTCCAGCCGATGCGTGTCCTGCTCGCCGCCCTGATCATGGCCGGGGTCGTGGTGCTGGAGCTGCAGTTCACCGGCGGGCTGCCGACGTGGGCCAGCCTGCTCGTCGCGGCGGTGACGGCCGGCGTCGTCTACCTGGCGGCGCTGCTGCTGGTCGCCCGCCCGGTCGTCCGCGAGTTCGGCGGCGACCTGCGCCGCCTCCGTGGCGGCGGTCGCAAGAACGCCGCGTCCCCGCCCGAACCCGGCGCCGTCGCCAACCCCGCGGGCGACGCCCCGGACGGCGAGACGCTGGAGACCAGCCTCGAGGAGAACTCCCCCGCCGGGGTCGCGGACGTTCGTGACGGGAAGCAGGTGTCGCGTGGCTGATCCCGTGGTGAGCCCGGTGGTGAGCGTGGTCGTGCCCTGCCTGAACGTCGTCGACGTCGTCGACGCGCAGTTGAAGGCGCTGGCCCAGCAGGACCTCGGGGCGCCCTTCGAGGTCCTCCTCGCCGACAACGGCAGCAGCGACGGTCTGCGGGAGCGCGTCCCGGACTGGGCCCGGACCTTCGGGCTGGACCTGCACTGGGTGGACGCCTCCGCCGTCCGCGGGGTGTCCGCGGCCCGCAACGCCGGCCTGCGGGCCGCCCGCGCCGACCTCGTCGCCGTGTGCGACGCCGACGACGAGGTGGTCCCCGGGTGGTTGCGGGCCCTGGTCGCGGCCGCCGTCGACGCGACGGTGGTGGGCGGGGTGAACGAGACCACGCAGGTCAACGACGCGATCCGCACGACCTGGCGACCCGGTCCACCCGCGGGACGGCTCCCGACGAAGCTGGACTTCCTGCCCTACGCCGTCGGCTGCAACCTCGCGGTCCACCGCGACGCGGCCCTCGCCGTCGGCGGCTGGGACGAGACGTACGTGGCCGGCGGCGACGACGTCGACTTCAGCTGGCGGTTGCAGCTCGCGGGGCACGAGCTCGCGCTCGCCCCCGGGGCAGTCGTGCACTACCGCTACCGCACCGACCTGCGGGGCACCGCGCGTCAGTTCCGGCACTACGCCCGCAGCGAAGCCCGGCTGCTGCGCGACTTCCGCGAGCAGGGAGCCCGGCCCAGCCGCCCCTCCCGCTCGGCGCGCGAGGCGAAGTGGCTGGTGCGCCACGCCCACCACCTCGCCCGCGACGAGGCTCAGCGCGGCCGGTGGATCTGCCGCGCCGCGACGCTGCTGGGGCGTCTCGAAGGGGCCCGGACCTACCGCTGCTGGGTCGGCTGAGGCGTTGCGAGCGAGGCCAGGGCGCCCTCGACCCCGTCCCAGTCGGCGGCGAAGGCGCTGGTGGGGTCCTGAGCGGTCCAGGTGTCGTAGAGGGCCCGGATCTTCCCGAACTTGTCGTTGACGACGACGTGCGGGATCTGCAGGAGGGTGCAGAGCACGTGACCGTGCAGCCGGTCGGTGACGACCTGCTCCCCGCGCGAGAGCAGCGCGACCGCCCGGTCGAGGTTGGCCTGCGCGAGGCCGTGCAGCACGCGGCGGTTGACGGTGGCGAGCGCATCCGAGGCGGTGCGCCGCTGCTGGGCGTTGACCCGCTTGCCGAGACGGAGCATCAGGGCCGACCGACTGGTGGCGGGGGCCTGCAACCAGTCGAAGGTCTCGCCCGCCACCGTGTCGAGAGAGGCTTCCTTGTCGGTGCGCGCCTGCACGACCCGCGGCACCACGGCCGCGCGCCGCGGCAACGGCCCCAGCGCGAAGGCGAGGTCGGGCACGAGGTGCACGGGGCAGTCGAAGTCGCGCACGGCGATCTCGTGGCTGCGCCGGTCGCGGACCAGCAGGGTGAAGGCACCGTGCTCGCCGACGGCGCGGCGCAGTTCCTCGCGGTGGGCCTCGTCCACGTACTCGATCGACTGCGGCAGCTGGACGAGGTCGCGGCCCTTGGTCTGCTCCAGGACGCGGATCCGGAGCTTGTGGTGGGTCGGGTAGAGCCCGCCGAAGTTGCCCCCCGCCTGGATCACCATGAGGGAACCGGGGTCCACCAGGTGCGGCCGGAACGAGACCCGGTCCAGGACGCGCACGACCGGCCGCTGCAGGTGCGCCGCGGCGGCCTCGAGACCGAGGTGCAACGCGGCGTCCCCGCAGTTGAAGTGCATGGGGTAGTCCAACGCCGTCCAGCGCGGCGCGTCGGGCAGCACCTCGCGCAGGGTGGAGAGCAACTGCTCCCGCAGGCCGTTGACGTGGGTGGCCGCGTCGGCGGTCATCGCGTTCCTCCGGAGAACTGGTCGGTGGTCTGCTCGGCCCGGTGGCGCAGCCGTTCGTAGAACTCCACGTGCGCCGCCGCGACGGCCGGCCACTCGTGGGCGGAGAGGTCCGGCGCCCCCGCACGGGACAGCCGCCGCAGGGCGTCCTCGAGCACGGCCGTGGTCAGCTCGCCGTCGAACGTCGTCAGCCATCCCGGTCCCACCTGCTCGGCGAGCTCGGTGAAGACGGGCGTGCGGGGGGCGAGGACGGGACGACCGGCGCTGAGGCAGAGCAGCACGGACCCGGAGTTGAACACGGCCCGGAAGGGCAGCACGGCGAGGTCGCAGGCGGCGAGGACGGCGTCGACCCGCTCCTGCGGCAACCGCTCGAGCAGCAACGTGATCCGCGGGTCGAGCGCGGCGACCGCCTCCAGCCGCGACCGCAGCGCCGCGTTGTCGCACCCCCCGCCGACGACGAGGCGCAGGTCCTCGTCCGTGCTCGCGGTGACGGCGTCGACGAGGTCCTCGACCCCCTTGTACGGCTTGATGCGGCCGACCAGTCCCAGGATCCTGGCTTCCTGCGGCAGCCCCAGCCCGGAGCGGGACGCCGAGCGGTCCGGGTGTCCGATGACGCCGGCGTAGGTGCCGTGCGCCACGACGGCCCGGGGTTTGCCGCGCAGCGCCGGGAACGCGACCTCGGTGGGCTCGATCCCGCTGCGCGACAGCGAGATCCACCCGTCGACGAGTCGGGGGAAGACCTGCCACAGGAGTCGCTGCAGAGCCGGCCGCCGACCGTCGTGGGCCCGCAGGTTGTGGACCGTCCAGACGACCGGGACACCGTGGCGACGGGCGCTCACCAGGGCCGCGAAGAGGTTCTTGAGCCGCCGCAGCGTCCACTGCAGCTTCGCCGCGTTCAGGGGCATCTCGGGCCAGTGCACGTGCACGACGGAGGTGTCGTCGAACTCCCGGGTGCCCAGTTCCACCACCTCGACACCCTCGGAGCGCAAGCCCGCGACGAGCATCGACAGGTAGGGGTTCACCATGTCGCGGTCGGGGGCGGGGTGGAGGTGGACCAGCAGCCGCGGGGTCACGGAGTTCCCTTCCCGGCCCGGGACGCGAGCACCCCGAGGACGACCATGAACACCAGCGTGGGCTGCTGGAACGAGGTGAGGTCGCTGGTCAGCGAGCCCATGAGCACCACCGCGAGGACGGCGAGCAGCGCACGGTTCAGGCTGCGGTGCGCGGGGTCGGAGCCGATGAGGCTGCGGTCCCAGGCGACGCCCGCAGCCAGCAGGAACAGCGCGGCGAACACCAGGGTCCCGACCGCACCCCCACCGATGATCGTGTTCAGCCAGGTGTTGTCGAGGTAGTTCCCGCCGGTGTCCGGGCGGTAGACGCCCATGCCCAGACCGAGCGCCGGGTTCGCCCGGAACAGCTGCTCGACCACGACGTAGTCGTCGAGGCGGCCCGTGACGGAGTTGTCCTCCTGGGCGGTCGTGAAGATCTCCACCAGCGACTGCACGAGGGCCGGCGCGAGCACGAAGAAACCGACCACGGCCGCGGCCCCGACCAGCGCGGCGACGAACTTCTGCACCGCGGGCCAGATCGAGACCGCCACGACGAGGGCGATGACGACCCCGAGGACGGCGGTGCGCGAGACGGCCAGCGGCACCCCGACGACGAGCAGGACCGAGGCCACCGCGGACCAGCCGCGGGCGGTGCGGGTCAGCGCGTAGCGGGCGTAGTGCAGGGCCAGCGGCAGGGCCGCGGTGGTGGCCAGCGAGAACTCGATGGGATGCTCGCTGGTCCCCCGGGCCCGGGTGAAGTCCAGTCGGCTCAGCTCCCGCAGGGTCGCGGTGTTCTCGACGAGTCCGCTCATCCGCGCGATCGAGGCCCAGCCGGGGATCAGCCCGGCCATCCCGGCGAGCGCGACGAGGACGGAGAACGTGGCCCCGACGACGATCCAGCCGAGGATGCGGTCCATGTCGGCGCGGTCGCGCACGAGCATCCAGACGTAGAGCGCGACCCCGGCGGCCCCGAGCACCGCGATGAGCGAGCGCAGCGCACCGGCGGACTGCCCCGCGTCCAGCGGGTGCATCACGGCGACGCCGTAGCTCCACGTCGCCGCGCCGAGGTAGAGCGCGATCGCGCCCCCGACCACGGACCAGCGCGGGGCGTCGTCGTCGCTGCGCCGACGCGAGGCGGCCACGAAGGTCAGGACCGCCAGCGCCAGGCAGACCAGCGAGAAGATGCGTGCGGGGCTGCCGTTGGAGCGCAGCGGCCCGGGGACGACGAAGTTGCCCGGGACGAGGAACGCGAAGGCGATCACGGCGACCGGCAGCCACGACACGCGCACCGGCCGGGGCCGGTGGGGGACGTGCCGCGTAGGGTCCGCGATGGTGCGGGCGACCGAGCGCCCGATCGTGGCCAGGCTCACGCGGGGATCAGGGACGGGGGCCGGCGGAGCTCGCGCGTTCGCGCGACTCACGGCTGGACCCGTTCGACTCACGCACGTCGATGCGAGGTTCCTCGCCCGTGCTCCCGACCGCCGCGGGGTCCTCCGTGCTCAGCGGCGCGCCGTCGACGACCGCGGTCCCAGGGGTGGAACTGCGCCCCGCCGCCCGGTCACGGCGGCGACGGATCGCCCCGACGATCCCGGAGAGGATCAGGTCGACCAGCACGATGGCGACGATCCCGGCGACGAGACCGCCCAGGCCGACGGCGCCGACGGCGCGGGCCCGGTCGGGGTAGCTCTCGACCGGCCCGTTGACCGGGGTCGACTGGATGACGATGAAGAGCGCGTTGTCCGGCGCCTGGACGGCGTGCTGGACGTCGAGCAGGTTCTGCGCCGCGGCACCCAGGGCCGCCTGCAGGACCGCTCCGCCCTGGTCGGGGGTCGCGGTGACCGCGGTGACGGTGAAGAAGGTCTTGCTGCCCGAGGTGCTCGAGGCCTCCGCCGCGCTGAACTGCGCGTCGGGGAAGGGGGCCATGAACCCGGCCTGCAGGCTGTCGGTGTTCAGCGACGTCGAGATGGTCTGGGCCAGCGTCGTGGCGCCACCGGAGAGCGAGAACGGGTTGCTGGGGCCGGGCTGCGTCCCCTGCGGGAGCTCGGGCTTCGGCGTGGAGAGCGCGACGCTCGGCGTCACCAGGAACGTCGTGGACGTCTGGTACTCCGGCTCGGCCTGGTTCCAGGCGCCACGGGCGAAGTACACGACGACCGCGAGCACCACGATGGTCAGGTACCAGCGGTGCAGCAGCACCCTGGACAGCGATCCGATGGTCACAGGCGGTCTCCTCGGCCTCTCGAGCACACAGGTCCGGTCGGAGGATCGTTCGGCCGGGAAGAGAGCGTCGTTCCGCCGAACGGCTCCTCTGCTGGACGACGCAGAGCATTGCACAATCACCTGTCCGTAGCGAACATCCCCAGTGACTGGGCCGATCGGGCGGCCTCGGCGCCGTGGTTTGATGACGAGGTCCGCGCTCGAGAGGTGACCGTGTTCCCGCTCCCCCCGTCCCGTCCCCTGCGACTCCTCGGACCGGTGCTGGCCACGCTGGCCCTGGCCCTGACCGCCTGCTCCGGCGGCGCCTCCACGGACCGGTCGTCGACCTCGGAGGACCGCAACGCCGCCCAGCGCGAGCGCCTCACCCAGCAGGCCCGTGGGCTCGGCATCCCCGACGGCTACCCCGGGCCGCAGAACACCGGTGTCCCGCTGGGCACGGCGCTCACGGACTCGGGACCGGTCACGGCGGACCGGGACGGGCAGGTCGTGGAGAACCTGAACATCACCGGCTGCCTCTCCATCAAGGCCAGCGACGTGGTGGTGCGCAACGTGAAGCTGACCTGCGGGGGCAAGCAGCGCGCGATCGTCATCGAGGGCTCGCGCACGGGGATCGTGATCGAGGACTCCGAGATCGACGGTGCCGGGACGAGCGAGGTCGCCATCGGCTGGGGCGGCTACACGCTGCGCCGGGTGAACGTCCACGACGTCCAGGACGGCCCCCGGCTCGGTGGCGGCGTCACGATCGAGGACAGCTGGATCCACGACATGGTCCGCAAGGACGACTTCCACAGCGACGCCCTGCAGGCCAACGGCGGCACCGGGATCGTCGTCCGGCACAACACGTTGATGCCGACCGAGACCTCGACCGGCGACGTGCTGAACTCGGCGATCCAGCTGGGGGCGGAGGCGGACAGCGGCACGCTCTCCGACATCACGATCGAGGACAACTACCTCGACGGCGGCAACTACACGATCAACGTCCGCAGCGACGCCGGGATCTCGGGGATCGTGCTGCGCGACAACGTCTTCGGCACGTCGGCGCGCTACGGACCGCTCATCGCCCCCGAGGACAAGGTGGACGTCGACGACTCCAACAACCTCCGCGGGACGACGACGAAGATCAAGGAAGTCCGGCCCTGATTTCACCCGTTCGTCGTAGCCAGGCGACCCTGAGTGGCCTGACTGCTACGGTGCGCGCGTGAGCGATCGGGTGGGTTCCGCCGGCAGCGTCGTCATCCCGGCGCACGACGAGTCCGCGGTCATCGACCGCTGCCTGCAGCGCCTCGACCTCGCCCGCGGCGACCTCGAGGTGGTCGTCGTCGCCAACGCCTGCACGGACGACACCGCCGAACGCGCCCGCGCCCACGGCGTGACCGTCGTCGAGACCGACGTGCCCGGCAAGGCCAACGCCCTCGACCTCGGGGACGCGGCGGCCACGACCTTCCCCCGCGCCTACCTCGACGCCGACATCACCCTCGACGCCGACGACCTGCGCCGCGTGCTCGACGTGGTCCGCGACGGCCCGGCCCTGGCGGCCGCCCCGCGCCTGCACGTCGACGTCACCCACTCCTCCTGGGTGGTGCGCGCGTACTACAAGGTGTGGACCGCGCTCCCCTACGTCACCGACGACCTCATCGGCTCCGGGGTCTACGTGCTGTCCGCGGCGGGACGCGCGCGCTTCGGCCGCTTCCCGGCCGCGACGGGCGACGACACCTTCGTCCGGTCCCTCTTCACCCCCGGCGAGCGGGTCGGGGTCGCGGGGACGCGGTTCACCGTCCACCCGCCGCGCACGCTCGAGGCCCTGCTGGCGATCAAGACCCGGGCCCGCTTCAGCGTCGCCGAGCACGCCCAGACCTCCTCGAGCGGGTCGCAGGCCGCCCCGGCCTCGGCCGGTCGGCGCCTGCTCACCTCCCCCGCGGTGTGGCCGGCGGTCCCGGTCTACGCGGCGGTGGGGCTGCTGACCCGGCTCCGCGCCCGCCGGCGGCTCGCCGCCGGCACGGACGTCGCCTGGGACCGCGACACGACCTCCCGACCCACGCCCACCGCCTGACCTGGAGGCCCCTCGTGCCCACCCCACCCGGACGCTCCCTCAACAAGCTGCGCTGGCTGCGCCAAGGCCTCGTGGGGACGAAGCGCTTCGTCTTCACCCGCGTGTGGGGCATGGACATCCACCCCACCGCGACGTTCAGCCTCTCTGCGAAGTTCGACAAGACCTTCCCCCGGGGCATCCACGTCGGGGAACGCAGCTACGTGGCCCTCGAGGCCATCGTCCTGGCCCACGACATGACGCGGGCGAAGAAGACGCACACCCGGATCGGACGGAACTGCTTCGTCGGGGCCGGCGCGATCGTGCTGCCGGGGGTCACGATCGGCGACGGGTCCATCGTCGCGGCCGGTGCCGTGGTGACCAAGGACGTCCCGCCCCACTCGATCGTGGCGGGGTCCCCGGCGAAGGTGATCCGCAGCGACATCACCGTCGGTCCGTACGGACGGCTCCAGAAGGAGCAACCCGCACCGGCTTCGTGAGCGGTGGGTGACGTCTGCGCCCGGCTGGACGCAACGGCTCACGGAGGGTGACGCGAACCGGCCTCCGGCGACCCGTTCGCGTCACCCGCTGAGGGGATGGCGGTGGCGTGCTCCGCGACCCGATGCCTTGAAGGACAACGTTCTTCGAGACACCACCCCAGCGGAGGCACCACGTGCTCACCACCCGACGTACCTGGCGCAGCGCCCTGGCCGTGCTCGGCACCGCCGCGGTCATCGCCTCGACCCCCGCGCCGGCCCTGGCGGCGAGCTCCTCGCCGTGGATCGCCTACAACGGCACCTCCGTGAACAACGCCCGCGTCCCCGCGAGCACGGTCGACATGACCACCCGCTCCCCCAAGGCCTTCGACACCGTGACCTACGTGGTCTCCGGCAAGGTCGTCAGCGCCGCCGCGAAGGCCGCGCAGCTGGCCGACGGCGACTGGGCCGCCACCACCTCCGTCGACCTGTCCGGTTTCGCCGGCCGGATCAGCCTCACCGCGAAGATGGTGAGCGGGAAGAGCAGCAGCAGCGTCGCGAAGTCGCTCCGCGTGGTCGACCCCTCCACCAACCTCGGTTCCGGCAGCGGCGCCACCGTCGACCGCCCGACCCGCACCGCCCGCGCCCAGTACGGCGACGGCCGTCCCAACGCCTTCACCACCGGCCTGCGCGGCGGCGCTCCCGCCCGCAGCCAGACCGGCGACCTGACCATCACGGCCGACGGCACCGTGATCGACGGCGTCCTGATCAACGGCTGCCTCGTCGTGAAGGCCAGCAACGTCACCATCCGCAACAGCAAGATCGTCTGCAACCGCAAGGGCCGCCAGCTGGCGATCAACGTCGCCGACGGCGCGAAGAACCTCGTCATCGAGGACTCCGAGATCGACGCGACCGGCACCGACGTCGGCATCGGCTGGGGCAACTACACCCTGCGCCGGGTGAACCTCCACGGCTCGGCCGACGGCGCCCGCTGGGGCACCAACGTCACCATCGAGGACTCCTGGATCCACGACATGTCCCGCGAGGACAGCCTGCACTCCGACGCGATGCAGACCACCTCGGGCGCCAACGTCGTCATCCGGCACAACACCCTCGACCCGTCCAACAACGGCGACCCACTGAACTCCGCCATCATGATCGGCACCGAGACGGGCCAGCAGTCGCTGAAGAACGTCCTCATCGAGAAGAACTTCCTCGGCGGCGGCTCCTACACCGTCAACATCCGCAGCGACGCCAACATCTCCGGTCTCGTCGTCAAGGGCAACACCTTCGACGACAACAGCCGCTACGGGGCGATCGTCGCGCCCACGAACAAGGACATCGTCTTCACGGGCAACGTCCTGGGCTGGACCGGCGCGGCGGTCACGATCGACCCGCGCTGACCCTGCCCGGCGGGGTCAGTACGCCCCGCGCCCGCCGAACACGGCCTTCGCCGTCTTGGCGAGGATCATCAGGTCGAAGGCCGGCGACCAGTTCTCGACGTACTGCAGGTCGAGGCGGGTCGATTCGTCGAGGTCGAGGTCGGAACGCCCCGAGACCTGCCACAGGCCGGTCAGTCCGGGTTTCACCAGCAGCCGACGCCGCAGGTCGTGGCCGTACTCGGCGACCTCGGCGGGCAGGGGCGGCCGCGGCCCGACCAACGACATGCTCCCGCCGAGGACGTTGAACAGCTGGGGCAGCTCGTCGACGGAGTACCGCCGCAGGAACGCCCCGACGCGGGTGACGCGCGGGTCGCGGCGCATCTTGAAGAGCAGCCCGTTGCCCTCGGACTCGGTGCGCAGGTCGATGAGGAGCTTCTCCGCGTCGGTGACCATCGAGCGGAACTTGACCATGGAGAACTCGCGGCCGTCGCGGCCGACGCGGGTCTGGCGGAAGAACACCGGTCCGGGCGAGTCGAGCTTGATCAGCGCAGCCAGCACGAGGAACAGCGGCGTCAGGACGAACAGCCCGGCCGCGGCGCTGCCGCGGTCCAGGACGGTCTTGCCGAGGTGACGGATCCCCCGCAGCTCCGGGCGGTCGACGTGCAGCAGCGGGAGCCCGGAGACGGGGCGGATGACGACCCGGGGCCCCACGACGTCGGTCAGCGCCGGCGCGACGACGAGGTCGGCCCGGGTGTCCTCGAGCTCCCACCCGAGGCGGCGCAGCACCGGGCCGTCGAGCTCGGGACAGGTGAGGGTGGCGACGACGTCGGCGTCCATGGCCCGGGTCACAGGAGCGATGTCGTCGAGCGAGCCGAGCACGGGGACGCCGAGGTCCTGCAGTTCCGGTGACGTCACCCCGCCCGGGGTGCACGCGGCGTCGACGCGCAGGCCGTGGTCGGTCTGGCGACGGACCTGGCGGACGAGGGCGGCGACGGCGGCCGGGTGACCGGCGACGAGCGTCGACTGCATGCACTCCCCCGCCGCGCGGCGCACGTGCAGGAAGTGGCGGACGCCGAGGCGGGCGAGGACGGTGAGGAGGCCGGCGCTGGGCAGGGCCACGACGACGAACCCGCGGGCGACGTCGAGGTCGAAGGCCCAGGACGCCGTCCCGACGAGGGCGACGACGGTCGTCCCCGCCAGCAGGACCCGCTGGAACTCCTCCGACCCGACCGCGAGGAAGCGCGGCTCGTAGGCGCGGAAGAAGAGCATGGCCAGCACCCAGACGGGCGGGAGCAGCGCCATGGTCCAGGCGACGGACATCCCGCTGGCGGTCCCGACGTGCAGATCGACGTCACCGAAGCGGACGGCCCAGCCGAGCAGGGCACCGAGGGCGGCCGCGAGGAGGTCGGCGACGACGATCGTGCGGACGTACTCGCGCTGCCAGACGGGACGACGTCCGTCCCGGGGGCGTGAGGGAACCGGTCGACGCCGGGAGCGCGGCAGGAACGGTTGGCTGACGTCGCCGGACCTGCTCTTCGCGTCAGCTTCGATGAGCCGACGCTGTTGCGTCGGCAGGAGCCGCACTTCCTCAGTCGCCATGACCTCCCCCGTCGTGAGTCCGCTCAGGAACCCCACGACGGTGTGGGACGCCAGTCACCCGAACGGACGCTCCGAACGGCGGAACACCACTACGGACGGATGAGCTGACACCACCCATGGTAGCCGGGGGTCACCCGTTCGCCGCAAGCCCCTCACAGCGGGTGCACGTCTGGGCCGCACGAGCCGCGACCACCCCGGAACGACGAAGGCCCCCACCGGAACCCGGTGGGGGCCTTCGTACCCAAGGGTGGAGCTGAGGGGATTCGAACCCCTGACCCCCTCGTTGCGAACGAGGTGCGCTACCAGCTGCGCCACAGCCCCTTGCCGTTCCCTCGTCGCACCCGGAGTTCCGGACGACGCGGCAACGGAGAAGAGGTTACCAGTCCCGCACCCCGCCTCGGACCACGGGGAGCTACTGGTTGACGACTCTCGCGTGGTCGCGGAGGTCGATGACCCGGGTGACCAGCTCGTCCTCCCACTCCTCCATCGCGACGGCGACCGCGGGCAACGGCGGTGCGACGAAGGGGGCCTTGTCCTTGAGCAGGTACGTCGGCAGCGGCACGGGCACGGGCTGCCAGCTGCGGTCGCCGGCGAGGGGCGACGGCTTCTGCTCCCGCTGGACGGGGACGGTCGGCGCGCTCGGACGCAGGACGGGCAGGACCGCGGTGACCTGCGTGACCTCGCTGACGCGCGAGGGGGCGGACACGGGGCGGGCCGACCTCGCCGCACCGTGGCGGGACAACGCAGCGACGACCAGCAGCAGCCCGAGCGTCGGGAGGGCACCGGAGTACCAGGGCGCCAGGCCGACGAGCACGGTCAGCCAGCCGAGGACGGTGAGACCGACGACGGTGCCGAGCAGCCGACGACGCCGGGTGACCACGGCGGAGACCGTGCGCGACGACGGGGCCGACGGAGCCGCACGGACGAGCGAGGGAGCGGGGCTCGACACCGACACCGACGGCGCCGCGGGGAGGGCCGGGCTCCCGGCCCCCCCGAGGACGGGGCGGCTGGAGGCGCCGAGGACGGCGGCGTTCACCGCGGCGGCCGCGAGGGCCTGGCCCACCGGGGCGGAGTTCCTGCGCACGACGACCCGCATCGCCTGCGAGTCGCGGTCGGCCTGTCTCGCCGACGCGACCCGTCGGTGCTTCCTGATCGCGCCGGGGACGAGGTAGGCAGCCCACAGGACGATGATGACGAGGAAGATGAGACTGCTGGCGGGCACGAAACGCAACGCTAGGGCTCACGACCGGGAAGATCGTGCACGTCCGGGCGTGTCGCGCGGTGGAGTTGCGGTGGACCGTCCCACGGCCCCACGCACGGCCCCGCGCACGGCTCAGTGGCGGGCCCCGCGCGAGGACCGGTAGCGGTTCAGCAGACCCTCCGGCACCTCCTCCGCCGTCATCGCGAACGTCCGGTGGTCGCGCCAGGAACCGTCGATGTGCAGGAACGCCTTGCGCAGTCCCTCGTCGCGCATCCCGAGCTTCTCCGCCACCCGCAGCGACGCCGCGTTCTCGGGCCGGATGTTCACCTCGATCCGGTGCAGCCGAAGGGCTCTGAAGCAGTGGTCCCCGACCAGGGCGAGGGCGATCGGGATGGTTCCGCGCCCCGCGACGCGCTGGTCGATCCAGTACCCGACGTGGGCGGAACGCAGCGACCCCCAGGTGATCCCGGAGACGGTGATCTGACCGACGAGGTTCCCGTCGAGTTCCACGACGAAGGGCAGCATCCGTCCGGCGCGGGCCTCGCGGGAGAAACCCCGGACCATCTGCGGGAACGTCGGCGCCGGCCCGCTGCCCTCGGGGCTCGTGGCCTCCCAGGGCCGCAACCAGGAGGCGTTCGCGGCGCGGACCCGGCGCCACGTCGAGGCGTCACCGCGGCGCAGCGGCCGCAGGCGGACGGCCCCCTCGCGCAGTTCGACGGGCCAGGTCGGGGTCACCGGGACCCGCCGGGAGGGGTGTGGTCCCCACCGTGCAGCTGGTCGACGGCGTGGACGAGGAAACCCTGCAGCACCGCGACACCGTCCTTGCAGCCGCCGGGCGAGCCGGGCAGGTTCACCACGAACGTCCGGCCGGCGACGCCCGCGATCCCCCGCGACAGCACCGAGGTCGGGATCCCGTGGGCCACCCCGTAGGCCCGGATCGCCTCCGGTACACCGGGAACCTCGTAGTCCAGGACACGTCGCGTCCGTTCGGGCGTGAGGTCGAGCGGGCTCAGCCCCGTCCCGCCGTTGGTGACGACGACGTCGTACCCGGCGGCCACCGCGTCCCGCAGCGCCTCCTCGACGGGGTCGCCGTCGGGGACGACGAGCGGCCCGTCGACGAGGAACCCGCTCTCCCGCAACCCTTCGACGACGATCGGGCCGGACCGGTCGGAGTACACCCCGGCCGAGGCGCGGTTGGAGACGGTGACGACGAGCGCCCTGGCCTCAGTCATCGACGCTCCAGTCCCCCGACCGTCCACCGCTCTTGGCGGTGACCCGGACGCCGTCGAGGACGGTCCGCCGGTCGACGGCCTTGACCATGTCCACGAACGTCAGCCCCGCGACGACCACGCAGGTCAGCGCTTCCATCTCGATCCCCGTCCGGTCCGCGGTGCGGACGGCGGCGGTGATCCGCACCCCGTCCGACCGGGGGGTGATGTCGACCTCGACCGCGTGCACGGCAACAGGATGCGCCAACGGGATGAGTTCGGGGGTGCGTTTGGCCGCTTGGAGTCCCGCGATCCGGGCGACGGCCAGGGCGTCGCCCTTGGGCAGACCGCCCTCGGCGATGAGGTCGAGCACGGCCTGCGAGCAGCGGACGAACCCTTCGGCGCGGGCCTCGCGGGCCGTGACGGGTTTGGCGGAGACGTCGACCATGCGCGCGTGCCCCGCGTCGTCGAGGTGGGTGAGACGGTCCATCAGGACATCCTTCCCGGCGCCTCGGGCACTCCGGGCAACGGGCCGAGGAGGACGCACTCGACCTCGTCACCGACCTCGACGACGGAGGTGCCGACCGGGACGACGACGAGGCACGTCGCCCGGGCCAGCCCGGTCACCAGGTGCGAGCCGTGGCCGGAGACGGGCTCGACCACGAAGCGACCCTCGGCGTCGCGGGTCCAGGCCGCGCGCACGTACTGCTCCTTGCCCGGGGGCGAGGTCCAGCGCGCCCCGGCCACGGCCCGCACGTGGGGCCGCTCGTGGTCGGGCCCCTCGGCTCCCAGCATGCGCCGCAACGCAGGACGGACGAACACCTCGAAGGAGACGAAGGAGCTGACCGGGTTGCCGGGCAGGGTGAAGACGGGGACGGCGTTCTCGCCCAGCGTCCCCAGGCCCTGCGGCATCCCGGGCTGCATGCCGACCCGGTCGAAGCGGACGGAGTGCTCCCCGGGGCCGGAGAGCACCTCCTTGACGGTGTCGTAAGCGCCTTCGCTGACCCCGCCGGAGGTGACGATCACGTCGGCGCGCACGAGCTGGTCGTCGAGGACGGAGGCCAGTTCGCGGGCGTCGTCGGAGACGACCCCGACCCGGAAGGCCAGCGCGCCCACCTCCTCGGCCGCCGCGGTCAGCAGGTAGCCGTTGGCGTCGTGCAACTGCCCGCGGGCCAGCGCCGTACCGGGTTCCACGACCTCGGTCCCGGTCGAGACGACCACCACCCGCGGCCGCGGGCGCACGCGCACCCGGGCCCGCCCGAGCGCGGCGAGGACGCCGATGTGGCGGGGTTCCAGCCGCGTCCCGGCCTCCAGGACGAGCGTCCCGGCGACGACGTCCTCGCCGGCGCGACGGATGTGCTGGCCCATCACGGGCACCTGGCGGATCAGCACCTGGCTGACGCCGCGGTCGGTCCACTCCACCGGCACGATCGCCTCGGTGCCCGCGGGGACGGGTGCCCCGGTCATGATCCGGGCGGTCGTCCCGCTCGTCAGGCGCACGGCATCGGCCCGGCCGGCCGCGATGTCGGAGACCACCGGAAGACCCACCGGGGTCTCCTCGGTCGCGCCTGCGACGTCGCGCAGGCGCACGGCGTAGCCGTCCATGCCGGAGTTGTCGAAGGCGGGCAGCGGCCGCGGGCTGACGACGTCCTCGGCCAGCACGCAGCCGAGGGCGTCGCGCAGCGCCAGGTCCAGCGGCGGCAGCGGCCGCACCAGGTCCAGGCACGCCGCCCGGTGCGCCGCGACGGTGGTCAGGGTCTCGACACTCACCTGCGACAGGTTGTCACGCTGAGGTGCTGGCCCCCGCACCCGACGCGACGTACTCGCCGAGCCACTCACGCAGGTCCGCCCCGATGTCCTTGCGCTCGCTCGCCAGCCGGACGACGGCCTTGATGTAGTCGAGCTTGTCGCCGGTGTCGTAGCGACGGCCGCGGAAGACGACCCCGTGCACGCCGTAGCCGGGCCCCTCGCCCTGGGCCAGGACCTGCAGGGCGTCGGTCAGCTGGATCTCGCCGCCCTTGCCGGGCGCGGTCTCGTGCAGCACCGCGAAGACGGCCGGGTCGAGCAGGTAGCGGCCGATGATGGCGAGGTCGCTGGGGGCCTCCTCCGTCTTCGGCTTCTCGACGAGCCCGGACACCTTCACGACGTCCTCGGTCTCGGTCGGTTCGGCGACCGCGCAGCCGTAGAGGTGGATCTGGTCGTGGGGCACCTCCATGAAGGCGACGACGCTGCCGCCGCGCTCCTCACGGACCTTGATCATGATGTCCAGCAACGGGTCCCGGGCGTCGACGATGTCGTCGCCGAGCAGGACCACGAACGGTTCGTCACCCACGTGCTGCTCGGCGACGAGCACGGCGTGGCCCAGGCCCTTCGGGTCGCCCTGGCGCACGTAGTGCACCTGGGCGAGGTCGGTGGACTCCTGCACCCGGGCCAGCTTGGCCTGGTCGCCCTTGGCCTGGAGGCCGACCTCGAGCTCGACGTTGCGGTCGAAGTGGTCCTCCAGGGACCGCTTGTTGCGGCCCGTGATCATCAGCACGTCCGTGAGGCCCGCGCGCACGGCCTCCTCGACGATGTACTGGATGGCCGGGGTGTCGACCACCGGCAGCATCTCCTTGGGCATCGCCTTGGTGGCCGGCAGGAAGCGCGTTCCCTGCCCGGCGGCGGGGATCACGGCCTTGCGTACCGTGCGGCCGGGACGCTCGTCGCGTTCAGTCATGGCCCGGAGGCTACCGCCCGTCCCGGGTCGTGCACTGCCCGCTGCGGAGCTGGGCCGTCAGGGGACGACGCGCGCCGCATTCCCTTCTGGCCCGCGGCGAGGCAAACTCGGAGGGAGGACGCCCCGGCGAAACAATCGTCGCGTCGTCCGTGCGAACCAGGAGCCGCCGTGCCCACCACCCCCGACACCGGCCACGACCTCGTCGTCGACTCGTTGTCCGTCACCGTGGACGTCCTCGAGGTCGAGGCCCGCAAGCGCCGGCTGCGCCGCGGGATCCGGTCACGACGGCGCGAACGGGACGCCGACACCGCCCGGACCGTCGACACCGCGGTCGCCCGCGTCCTCACCGGCTGCCCGCTGCTGGCCGGCGCCCGCCGCATCGCCTGCTACTCCTCGACGACCGGTGAACCCGGGACGAGGACCCTGCTCGCCGAACTGCGCCGCCACGACGTCGAGGTCCTGCTGCCCGTCCTGCTCGAGGACGGTGACCTCGACTGGGAACTGCGCGCGCCGCGTCGCGGAGCCCCCGCTCCGCTGGGCCCGCTCGGCCCGCACGCCGTCGCCTCCGTGGACCTCGTCGTCGTCCCGGCGCTCGCCGTCGACACCGCCGGCCGCCGGCTCGGGCAGGGCGGGGGCAGCTACGACCGGGCGCTGGCGCGGGTGCCGGCGCGGGTGCCGGTGCTGGCCGTCGTGCACGACGACGAACTGCTCGACGCCGCGGTCAGCCCGCTGCCCGTGCTCCCCCACGACCGGCTCGTCCAGGCCGTCGTCACCCCGTCCCGCTGGTTGTGGTTGGCGGCCTGAGACTCCCGGCCCCGGAGCGGTTCGTGGTTCACTGTGCGCGCGTCGACGGTGACCAGACCGATACGGAACGTCAAGAGGAGCGCCTGGCCATGAGTGTGGACGTGTCGATCCTGGTGATCACCTACAACGCCCCCGAGTGGATCGCCCAGTGCCTGGACTCCCTCACGGGCGAGTCCAGGCCGCGGGCCTCCTTCGAGGTCATCGCCTTCGACAACGCCTCGGGCGAGGAGACGAAGCAGCTGCTGCGCGAGCGCGCGGAGACCACCCCCGAGCTGCGCACGCACTTCTCCCCCGACAACCTCGGCTTCGCCGTGGGGGTGAACCGCGCCGCCGAGATGGCCACCGGCCGGACGGTGCTGCTGATGAACCCGGACGCGATGATCAAGCCGGGGGCCGTGGACGCCCTGCTCGCGTTCCTCGACGAGGACCCCACCCGCGGGATCGTCGGCGGCCGCGTCCTCTACCCCGACGGTTCCGTCTCGCTCACGAGCTGCTTCGCGCAACCCTCGCTCTGGAGCTGGTTCTGCTACGCCACCGGGCTCTCGACGGCGTTCAAGCGCAGCTCGCTCTTCGACCCCGAGTCGATGGGCCACTGGGACCGCGACAGCGTCCGCGACGTCGACATCATCAGCGGCGCCTTCCTCATGGCGACGACGGAGACCTGGCGCGCCCTGGGCGGTTTCGACGAGAAGTTCTTCATGTACGGCGAGGACGCCGACCTCAACCGGCGCGCGGCCGACGCCGGTTTCCACCCGGCCATCACCCCCGCGGCCGTCGTCGTCCACGCCGGCGGGAAGTCGTCCTCGACCAAGACCGCCAAGCAGCGACTCCTGCTGCGCGGCAAGGCCGAGTACGCGATCAAGCACTGGACGCCGGGGCGGGCCAGGGCCGGCGTCGGACTGCTGACCGCGGGGGTCGCGCTGCGCTCCGTCGGCGAGGTCGTCCTGCGCCGTGGCGAGACCTGGCGGCCGCTGTGGAACGAACGCGCCGACTGGGGCAAGGGCTGGCCGACCCGGGTCGACCTGACCGGCGACCGGGAACCGAGCACCACCAGCTGATCACCGCCCCGTGCCGCGACCGACGCGCTACGGTGCCGCATGACCCTGGATGAGTTCAGTCGCATCCTGCTGCTGTCCTCCGGGGTCCTCCTCCTCGCCGTCCTCGCCGTCCGGCTCGCCGCCCGGACCGGGCTCCCCTCCCTCCTCCTCTACCTCGCCCTCGGGCTGGTGCTCGGCGAGGACGGGTTGGGGATCCCCTTCGCGGACGCGGAGATCGCCCAGGTCCTCGGCTACGGGGCCCTCGTCCTGATCCTGGCCGAAGGCGGGCTGACGACGCGGTGGTCGACGATCCGCGGCGTCATCGCCCCCGCCGGGGTGCTGGCGACGGGAGGGACGCTCGTCTCGATCGGGGTCGTCGGCTGCGGGGCGCACCTGCTGCTGCACACGACCTGGCCGGTGTCGTTCCTCATCGGCGCCGTCGTGTCCTCCACCGACGCGGCCGCCGTGTTCTCGGTGCTGCGATCGGTGCCGTTGCCGCGCAGGCTGTCCGGGCTGCTCGAGGCCGAGTCGGGACTCAACGACGCCCCCGTCGTCATCGCCGTGCTGGCCCTCACCGAGGTCGCGGGCGGACACGACGAGCACGCCTGGTGGTTCTTCGCCGGCGAGGCGGTCCTCGAACTCGCCCTCGGCACCCTGCTCGGGGTCGGCATCGGGGCCGCGGGGGCGTTGTTGCTGCGGCGCACCGCGTTGCCGAGTTCCGGGTTGTACCCGGTCGCGGTCCTGGCCCTCACCGTCCTGGCCTTCGCGGTGGCCGACGTGCTGCACGCCTCGGGGTTCCTCGCCACCTACCTGTGCGGTCTGGTGCTGGGCAACGCGCGCCTGCCGCACCGGCACGCGACCCGGGGTTTCGCCGAGGCCTTCGGGTGGCTGGCCCAGATCGGGTTGTTCGTCATGCTGGGCCTGCTGGCCAGCCCCTCCCGGCTCCCCGGAGCCCTCGTCGACGCCCTGCTCGTCGGGCTCGTCCTGACGCTGTTCGCGCGTCCGCTGTCGGTCCTGGTCAGCCTCGTCGGGTTCCGGATGCCCCGGCCGGACCTGGTGTTCCTGTCCTGGGCGGGTCTCCGCGGGGCCGTCCCGGTCGTCCTGGCGACGGTGCCCGTGGTCGCCGGCATCCCCGGCTCCGAGCGGCTGTTCGACCTCGTGCTCGTCCTGGTGGTCGTCTTCACCCTGGTCCAGGCCCCGACGCTGGCTCCCCTGGCCCGGCGGCTCGGGCTGATCTCCGCCACCCCCACGCAGGACCTCGACGTCGAGGTGTCACCGCTGGGCACCCTGTCCGCGGACGTGGTGCAGGTCCGGGTCGGGCCGGCGTCACGGCTGCACGGCGTGGAGGTGTTCGAGCTGCGGCTGCCGCGCGGGGCCAACGTCAGCCTGGTCGCGCGGGACGGCGCGACCTTCGTGCCCCAGCCGCGCACCGTCCTGCGTCACGGTGACGACCTGCTGGTGGTCACCGCGACCGCCGAACGCTCCGCGGTGGAGGAACGGCTGCAGGCGATCAGCCGGCACGGGAAGCTCGCCGACTGGCACCACAGAGAGTGACCTCCCGACTACGGTGAGGCGATGCGCGCCCTCCGCAACGTCGCCCTCGGTGTGTGCACCACCCTCCTCGGGGCTCTGCTCACCACCGCGGCCGCCGCACCGGCGCTCGCCGACCCCCTCGACCCCGTCGACTCCGTCGAGGTCTCGACGGAGCAGCAGAGCATCGCCCCCGGGGTGAGCCTCGAACGCCGCACGACCCTCGACGCCACCGGCCCCGTCCGCAGCTCCCTGCTGCGCCTGAGCGCGGGCTCCACCACCACGCCGCGGTTGCTCCAGCAGGACCTCTCCTCCCCCCGGACCCCCGGCGACCTCGCCACCGCCGCCGGCGCGGTCGCCGCCGTCAACGGCGACTTCTTCGACATCGACCGCACCGGCACGCCGGACGGACCCGTGGTCCTCGACGGCACCCCGCTCAAGGCCGACGCCCAGCCGCAGACCGCGGTGGGCGTCGACGCCGGCGCGAGCGGCTGGGTCGGCCGCCTCGGACAGGTCCTGCTGCAGGGCAGCGCATCGCTCGGCGGCCGGAGCCTCCCGCTGGCCGCGCTCGGGACCCGCACCGTCCCGGCCGACTCCCTCGCCCTCTTCACCCCGACCTGGGGCAGCGGCGACCGCGCCCTCACCGCGCCCACCGGGATCGAGCTGGAGGTCCGCTCGGGTCGGGTCAGCGCGGTCCGTCCCCCCGGCCCGACGCCCGTCCCGGGGGACGGGTTCGTCCTCGTCGCCACCGGCACGGTCGCCACCGCCCTGGCCGCGACCGCGCTCGGCACCCCCGCCACGACCGACCTGCAGGTCCGCGACGACGCGCTCACCCCCGGCTCCCGCGGGTTCGCCCTCGGCGCCCGCCTCGAACTCGTGCGCGACGGGGCGGTCGCGGCGATCGACACGACGGACCCGACCTGGGCGGCCCTGCGCGCCCGGACCGCTATCGGGTGGAGCGCGGGCGGGGACCTGCTGCTCCTGACCATCGACGGCGGCACCTCCCGCTCGCGCGGGGTGACCGCCGTCGAGACCGCGCAGCGGATGGTCCAGGCCGGCGCCCGCGGTGCCGTCATGCTCGACGGCGGCGGTTCCGCCCAGCTCGTCGCCCGCCGACCGGGCGAGGCGGGAGTCAGCGAGGTGGCCGTCCCCTCCGACGGCGCCGCACGTTCCGTCGCGAACGCCATCGGCCTGGTCCCCGCCGCGGCGCCCCCCGTCGCCGTCTCGGTCGTGCTGCGCGGCAACGGGTCCCCGACCCGCCTGTTCCCCGGTCTGACCGGTCTCGTGGCGGCGGTCCCGGTGAACTCCGCGGGCGCCCCCGTCCCCGGGACCCCGGTGCTGACCAGCACGGACGGCGCGGTCGCCACGGTCGAGGGGTCCCGGGTCCGCGGCACCGCACCGGGCCTGTCCTCCCTGCACGCCTCCCTCGGCGGCGCGGTGGGGTCCCTCGACGTCGAGGTCCTGAACCCCCTGCGCCGGGTAGACCTCGAGACGCCGACGGTCCTCGACGGCCCCGGGGCCGTCGCCGACGTGCCCCTCATGGGCCGCGACGCGGAAGGTCGCTCGGCGCCGCTCAGCGCCGCCGACGTCACCGTCGCCACCGACCCCGCCGCGCTGCGGGCCGAGCCCCTCCCCGACGGTCGGCTGCGGCTGACGGCCCTGACCGCCGGTCCCACGAGCGTCGACCTGCGGATGAGCGCCGCGGGGCTCACCTCGACCGCGAGGGTCGCGGTCGGCACCCGTCCCGTCCTGCTGGACGCGCTCGACGACCCCACGGGCTGGACGCCGAGCGCGACCCGGGCGACCGCCTCGCTCCGCCGGGTCGACGTCCCCAACCTCCCCGACCTCCCCGGCGTCGCGGCGGCGCTGCGCCTGGACTACGACTTCACCGGACAGCCGGCGGGCACGAGCACGGCGGCCCTGGTGGCGCGGGCCCCGCTGCCGCTGCCGAGCGGCGGTCGCGAGGTCGTCCTGCAGGTCAGGGGGGACGGGCAGGGCGGCTGGCTGCGCGGGCAGCTCGTCGTCGACGGTGCGCTCCGCCCGGTCACCTTCGCCTCCCGCGTGGACTTCACCGGGTGGCGGACCGTGCGCGTCGCGGTCCCGGCGGGAGCCCGCTCGGTCGCCCTGGAACGGATCTACCTCGCCCAGACCTCGATGGTCGCGCGCCGGGCGGGATCGCTCGACGTCGCGGTCCTGCAGGCCACGGTTCCGCCGGCCTCCACCACCGGATCGGGCGCACCGGACCCGGCACTCGGACCGCCGGCGGCCACGGGCCCCCGGACCACCCGCGTGGCGGTGGTCTCGGGCACGTCGGTGAGCGCGGCCCGTCCCTCCTCCGCGGAGCATCTCGCGGGCGAACTCCGCCGCGTGGTCGCCGGCGGCGCGCAACGGGTCCTGCTCGCCGGTGACGTCGTCGGCTCGGCGGCCGCCCCCGGGACGGCCCAGGACGTCGACCTCGTGCGGGCCGTGCTGGCCCGGAGCCTGCCGCCGACGGTGTCCTGGAACTGGATCGCCGGCGACGGTGAGGTCGGGACGCCGGCGGCGGGCGGGCTCTCCTCGACGGGACCGCCCGCCACCGCCGTCGACGTGGCGGGGACGCGCTTCGTGAGCTTGGCCACGCGGGCGGGCACGATCCGCGGCGCTGACGCCCACGCCCTGACCCGGGTGCGCGACGACCTCGCGGCGGCGGGCGCGGCCTCGCGCAGCGTCGTGCTCGTGAGCGCCGGTCCCCTCACCGACCCCGACGAGTCGGTGCTGCTGGGGCGGTGGACGGAGGCGTTGCGGGCCCGCGGTGTGCGGGTCGCCGTCGTCGAGGGTGGCGCCCCCGCAGCGGTCCGGCGCGACGAGGAGGTCTTGCGGATGGGGACGGCGAACGCCGCGGTGCTCTCGGTCGCCGCGGACCGGGCCGGCCTCCCCGCGACGGCGCGGGCGGCGGCTCCGGGCACCGACGACGGCTGGTTGCGGCTCCAGCCGTCGGGTCCGCTGGTCGACCGGTACGAGCGAGACGTGCGCTGAGCTCCACGGGAGCCCCGCGCGCCGAGTACCATTGGCACTCGAACTCCCCGAGTGCCAGCCGGGGTCCAGGAGCTACGGAGACAGCGTGCCCACCTACGCCTACGCCTGCCAGTCGTGCGGACACTCCTTCGAGGTCCGCCAGTCCTTCAGCGACGACACCCTGACGGTCTGCCCCGAGTGCTCCGGTCAACTGCGGAAGCTGTTCAACAACGTCGGGATCGTGTTCAAGGGGTCCGGCTTCTACCGCAACGACTCCCGGAGCTCGTCCACGTCCTCGGAGAGCTCGTCCAGCAGCAGCACGCCCAAGGAGTCGACCGGCTCGAGCACGCCGTCGAGCTCCACCAGCACGAGCTCCACCAGCACCGGTACCGGCAGCACCAGCAGCTCCGGCTCCGGCAGCTCCGGCTCCAGCAGCTCGTCGGGCAGCTCGAGCAGCAGGTCGAGCTCCGCCGCCTGAGCCACCGCGGTCTCCACAGGCCCGCCGCAGCGGTCGTCGTCCACAGCCGACCGCCGGCGGGCCCTGTCGCGTCCGGGCGCGGACCTAGCGTCCGCCCATGCCCTCGACCACGTTCCGCCCGGCCGTCACCACGCCGGACCCGCCCGCCGAGCGCGCCGAGGGGCCCCGCGCCCGCCGCCGTCGTCGCCTGACCCGGCGGTGGCTGGCCGCAGGTCTCGTCGCGGCGGCGGGCGGGATCGCCGTCAGCACCCTCGCTCCCCCCGCCCCCACGACGGTCACCGCCCTCGTGGCCGCCCGGGACCTGCCGGTGGGTGCGCTGCTCGGACCCTCCGACGTCCGCAGCGTGCAGAGATCGGCGGACACCCTGCCCGGCGGGCTGCTCACCCCGTCGGCGGCGACCGGGGCCGTGCTCGCGAGCGCCGTCCGCACCGGTGAGGTGCTCACCGACACCCGGACCGCGCAGGCCTCGCTGCTGGTCGCCCAGCCGGCCGGGACCCTGGCCGTGACCGTGGACGTCGGCGACCCGGCGCTGCTGGCCGGGTTGGGGCCCGGGGTGCACGTGGACGTCCTGGCCCGCACCGAGGACCCGGTCACGGGTGCGGCGACGGGGGCCGAGCGCATCGCGAGCGACGTGGTGGTGCTGCGGGTACCGACCGCTTCGACGGGTGACGGGCTGCTGGGCGGGTCCTCGACGGGGATGCCGGGAACGGGGAGCAGCGTGCTGGTCGCGGTCGAGGCGGCGACGGCGACGCGGTTGACGGCAGCGGCGGGTCGGACCGTCGTCGCGGTGCGTGGCACGTGAGGGCCCGCTCAGGACTCCAGGGCCAGCGGCGAACGTGCGGGAACGACGGCACCGGTGGGTCGCGGTACCCGGCGGCGCAGCATCCGGAGGACGTCGTCGGCCGACATGGGGTCGCCGACGTGTTCGCCCTGGGCGACGTGGCAGCCGAGATCGGCGAGGACCTGCTGGGTGGGGGCGTCGGCGACGCCTTCGGCGACGACGCGCAGGCCGAGCTCACGGGCCATGAGGATCGTCGAGCGCACGATGACGCTGCGGGCGCGGTCGACGGTCATCCCGGTGACGAAGCTGCGGTCGATCTTCAGCTCGTCGACGTCGAGGTCGGTCAGGTAGGTGAGCGAGCACTGGCCGGTGCCGTAGTCGTCGACGGCGACCCCGCAGCCCAGCGCTCGCAGTCGGCGCACCACGGCCCCGGCCCGTTCGGGGTCGGAGACGATCCCGGTCTCGGTGACCTCGAGGACGAGCGCGGAGGCGTCGACGCCGTGGCGGTGCAGCGCCCCCGCGACGAGGGCGAGGAGGTCGTGGTCGGTGAGGAGGCGGGCGGAGAGGTTGACCGACACGGTGGGGCCGAACCCTGCGGCGCGCCAGCGCGCCACGTCGGCCAGCGCCTGGTCGAGGACGACGGCGGTCACGTCGGCGACGAGGCCGGACTGCTCGGCGAGCGGGATGAACCGGTCGGGGGCGACGGCGCCGAGCTCGGGGTGCTGCCAGCGGACGAGGGCCTCGGCCCCGACGACGACCCCGGTGCGCGGGTCGATCTGCGGTTGGTAGCGGACGTAGAGCTCACCGCGGTCGACGGCGCGGCCGAGGTCCCCGAGGAGTCGCAGCCGCTCGACGCTGTTGACGTCGTGCCGGCCCGCGTAGGTGCGGTACCGGCCGCGGACCTCCTTGGCCTGGTAGAGCGCGACGTCGGCGCTCTTGAGCAGGGAAGGCGCGTTCGTCCCGTGCTCGGGGGCCAGGGCGACGCCGACGCTCGCGGGGAGCAGGACCTGCAGGTCGCCCACCCGCAGCGGCCGGGACATCTCCTCGACGACGGCCGCGGCGAGCGCCTCCGCGTCGGCCGCGGCGACGACCAGCAGACCGAACTCGTCGCCACCGAGGCGGGCGACGACGGCGTCGGAGGGGGCCAGGGCGACGAGGCGTTCCGCGACCTCGCGCAGCAGCGCGTCACCGACGGGGTGGCCGAGGGTGTCGTTGACGTCCTTGAAGTGGTCGAGGTCGACGACGAGCAGGCCCGGGCCGCCGCGGGCACCGCCTCCGACCCCACGCAGCGCGCGGGCCGTGGCGGTGAGCAGGGCCTCGCGGTTGGGCAGGCCGGTGAGGTCGTCGACCGCGGCGCGTCGTTCGTGACGCCGGGCGAGCACCGCGCTGACGAGCAGGACGCCGAGGGGGACGCAGACGAGCAGCAGCAGCCAGGGCCCGCCCTCGGCGCTGACGGCGAGCACGGGAGCCGAGGCGATCACGGCCAGCGACAGCAGCGCGCCCGAGGCCGAACCGGTGCGCAGCGGTCGGCGGGGAGGGCGGGTGAGGACCCGGCGGGAGAGCAGCCCCACGAGGCCCTGCGCGGCGAGTCCGGCGGCCCCACCGGCGAGGACGGCAGGCCACTGCTCGGGCGATCGGAGCGTGGTCCCCGAGGCGGTGTCGGCTCCCACCAGCGCGCCGATGACGATGTGGCAGACCAGGACGCCGACCACGGAGGTGGCGATCCCGGCGACGAGGGCCCGAGGCCCCCGGCCTCGGCGCACGTCACGCACCAGCGCGGGGACGGCACGGACGGCCAGGGCGAGGGACAACGGCCCGAGGGCGACGAGGGCGACGAGGAAGCCCCAGGAGACGGGCAGCACGTCGGCGCCGCAGGTGCGGCGGGTGACCGACCGGGACTCCGCGACCAGGACGACGAGGGCGAGCACGAAGGAGAAGGCGGACGCGTGCCAGGGGGCCGGGGAGCGCGCTCCGAGGAGGACGGCCGCGAGGACCACGGCGAGGGCCAGCACGACGACGACGACGTCCTGGACGCCGGCAGGAACCCCGACGGCGGGACGGCCGGCGGGGACGGGGACCGGGCGTGGGGCCACGAGGGTGGCCGACGAGCGCTGCATCCTCCACCTTCCGCCGTCCTCGAGGGACCGTCCACGTGTCGTGGTCGTCCCCCGTCCGGGGGACACCGGTCGAGGTTCCGCGCCCATGATGGGTGCAGGCGGGCGCTGTGCAGAAGTCCCGGAGGCCGTCGAATCCCAACTTTCGACCCAGCGTCATTCTGGTTGAGCGCGCAGTCATCCACAGCTGCCGGACAGCGAGTGGATGATCACCCGCTGTGCGTTCGCGCAACGACGAGCGTGCGGTCAGTCCCAGTGCGGAGGGCGCTGCGAGAGGTACCAGTCGTCGTCGAAGCCGCCGCCGGACCGCTCGCCCCAGCCCTCGTCGCGGTCGTCGCCGGACCGTTCGTCCTCCAGCGGCGCCTCCCGCGGCTCCGCGGGCACCTCGGGTGCGGTGGGCTCGACGGACTCGGTGGACTCGGTGGGCTCGCCGTCGCGCGGGATCACGACGCGTCCCGCGCGACGTCCTCGACACCCGCGACGAGGTCGAACTCCACGCCCGGGTCCGTGACGTCGACGACCCAGGGCAGGTCGTGTCCCGTGTCGGCGAGCGCCTCGCGCCAGAGCCGGGCGATCCGGTCGGCCTCGGCGTCGACGTCGGCGAAGACGTCGGACTCCAGGACCCGGACGTAGCGCCACCCGCGACGCTCGAACTCCGTCGGCCCGTCGACCTCGCGGTCCAGCAGACCGGCCGCCGCCCACGCCGGGTCGTCGACCTCGACCACGAGACCCGGACCCACCCCGGCCCGGGCGCGCTGGTCGCGCACGACCATCGCCAGCCGGCGGGAGGCCCCGACCCCGCACTCCACGGGCAACCCGAGGGCCCGGCACGCCGCGGCGAGCGAGCGCACGAGGGCCGAGGCGCCGGGACGCTCGAGCGGTTCGGGGTACTCCTCCCAGGACAGCGCGAGGCGGGCGAGCATCCGACGGGCCTGGGTGGCGACGTCGTCGGCGCCCTGTTCGGCCGACCAGCCGGAGTCGTCGAGCACGAGAGTGGTGCGCAGCCGGGGACGGGTCAGCGCCATCCAGACCTGCGCGCGGCCGGCGACGGGGTCGCCCGCCACCCCGAGGCCCGCGCCGTTGAGGACGGCGTCGGCGACGACGAGCACGTGGTCGCGCCGCTCCCCCGCCCAGCGGGCCGGGGTCGCCACGAGCAGCGCCTCCCGTCCGACGGCCAGCGGGAGTCCCTCGGCGAGGGCGCGGCGACGGACGGCGTCGGCGAGGAGTTCCGCACCCGCCGCGTCCGGGACGACGATCCCGAGGGACTCCTCGGGGTGGGCGCGCAGCGCGGCGAGGGCCCGGTCGGCGACGAGGTCCACGAGCGCGTCGGGACCGCGGCGCGCACCGGGCGGACGGTGCGAGGTGCGGGCCACGGCCCGGGCGTCGAGCCCGGGTCCGGGCAACGAGACCTCCTGCACCGCAGCCAGTCCCGCGGGGACGTCGTGGAGGAGACCGTCGTCGAGGAGGGCGTGCTGGCGGTCCAGCTGCAGGGTGGGGAGCAACCCCTCGGTGTCGGCGAAGAAGCTGACCCTGCTGGCCTGCGGCTCGTCCTGGCGTTCCGACGCCGTGAGGACGTCGGCCGGACCGGGCAGCGCGGGGTCGCCGACGACGAGCAGCCGGCGACCGCGGGAGAGCGCGGGCAGGACGGCGGCCGTGGTGGTGGCCTGGGCGCCGAGGACGACCAGCAGGTCGGCCTCCTCGACGCGGTCGGCCAGCGCGGCGACCCCGGCCGCGGACATCGCCGTGACCGGCAGGACCTCGTGGTCGGAGGTGCTGCGGGCGTCGAGCGCGGAGCGCACCGCGGCGGCACGCAGGCCCCGTCCGGCGACGGCGGCGAGCTGCAGCTCGTAGCGGGCCCGGCGCAGCGATCCCGCCTCCCCCGTCCCGACGAGCGGGTCGGTCATGGAGATCGTGTCGAGGATCCCGGCCCACCAGGCCGCCTCCACCTCGGAGGGCAGGTGCAGGCTGCCGGGTCCCGCCCAGCGCGCCTCGAGGTCCTCGAGCAGACCACCCCAGCCCGCGGCGGTGAGCTCCTCGAGGAGCACGGTGCGCCGGGGCAGCGTGTTCAGGGCCGCGGCGTCGGCGACGAGGCGGCGCAGCAGCGCCGTCAGTTCGGGGAGCTGGACCTCGAGGAGGGAGTCCGCGCCGAGCTCGGCCCAGGAACGGGGCGGCAGAACCTCGCCGAGGGCCTCCAGCTCGTGACGGAGGTCGTCGACGGCCGCCACCAGGGCGTCCAGGTCGGCCGGCACCGCGGGCGGGTTGTCCCGCACGCAGGCGCGTTGCCAGCGCATCCGCTGGCTGCGGGCCTGCTGCAGCCAGTCGTGCAGCGTCGCCCAGTCCCCGGCGGTCACGTCGGGGCGGAGCATCGCCCGGGCCGCCCGGCGCAACCGCCACCGGGTCAGCAACCCCAGGCGGACCTCGTGCTCGCGTCGCCACTGCGGCGTCGCCGTCGCCGCGGCGACGTCCCCCAGGGACTGCGCGAAGATCTCGGGCCCGAACCGGCCGATGGTCGTGCGGACGCCGTCGAGCAGGTCGGTGCGTTCCGCCGCCTCGGACACCGAGGACGCCCCCCGCAGACCGGCGGCGTCGCAGACCGTGGCGAGCAGGGCGCGCACCGAGGGCAGCCGGACCCCGACGAGCCCGTCGACGCGGGCCAGCGCCTGCGCGGCCGTCTCGTCGCTGCGCAGCCGGGCTCCGGCCCAGGGCGTGCTGCCCGGCCCGACGGTGAACGCGCCGAGGTCGACGGCCTCCTCGAGGACGCCCGACCAGCGCGTCACGTCCTCGCGGGAGCACGCGGCGAGGTCCTCACCCCGCAGCCGACGGGAGGTCGTCGGCGGGACGTCGCGCTCGCCGAGGGCGACGAGCGACTCCATGGCCTCGTGGACGCTGACCCCCCACGGCGCGCGGGGACGGTGCATGGCCTGGGCGTGGTCCTCCAGCGCGCGGGCGGGCCCGGCGACGTCGGGCAGCGCACCGGAGGGACGCTCGGCGGCGTCGCGGGCCGCGACCTCGCGGCGGGCGGCAGCGACCTGGTCGCGGGCGTCGGTCTCGCCGGCCCGGGGGTCGAGGTCGGCCACGAGGTGCAGCACCAGCCGTCCGAAGCCGTTGTCGCGCAGGCGTTCGTCGATCGCGCGACGGTCGGCGGCGGAGTCGGCCACGAGCAGCACGCGCGCTCCCGCGGCGACGGTCGCGGCGATGACGGCCGCCGCGACCTGGGTGGCCCCCGTCCCCGTCGGGGCGTGCAGGCGCAGGTCGCCGCCGGCGAGCACCGCGTCGACGGCGCGCCGCTGGGCGGGGTCGAGGGCGATGCCGATCTCGTCGGCGGGGACGACGACGGCCCGGGGGTCGTCCTCCGGGGGCTCGACGGGCTGCCCGGCGGCGAGCGCCGAGACGATCCGGTGGTCGCGCACCACGGCGCCACGGCGACGCAGGTCGGCGAGCAGGTCGGCGCCGGGGTCCGCGAAGGTGGCGAGCACCAACCGGCGCTCCACCCGCAGCCCGGTGGTGCCCGCGAGCTGACGGCGCAGTTCGTCCATGGCGGGGTTGGGGTCGAAGCCCCAGTGCGCGCCGACGGCGGAGGCGATGCGGCGGGTGTCGAGCGCGATGCCGAGCTCGTCGCGGGCGACGCGGACGAGGACGGGGTTGACGATCACCTCGGGGACCAGCTGGACGACGAAGTCGTCGAGGGCCTCCGTCGAGGGGGTCACCGTGCAGCGGCGCAGCAGGACGGGCGTGCGACGGGGGGTGCGCAGGACCGGGACGGACCCTTCGGCCAGTTCATCGGCGCTGCTCTCCCCCGCCAGCGACCACCCCACCGTGCCGACGGCGACGGCGAGCGATCGGGTGCCGCGCTGGGCGAGGAGCGCCCCGGCGACGCGGTGGGTGGTCCGGGCCCGGCGGCGGGCCTCGGCGAAGGCACCGGCCTCGCGCACGAGGCTGGACAGCGGGGCGGGACCACCGGCGAGCAGCTGGGCGAGTCCGGAGGGGTGGGCGGTGGTGAGGTCGAGCACGGCGTCGGTGCCGACGGGGCAGTCCAGCAGACCGGACGTGCCGCCGAGGACCTCGGCCTCCGCCCACCAGCGCCGACGTGTCGAGTCGGGGCCGATCGCGGGGGAAGGTGTCACACACCAACGATAGGCGTCCGCGCGCCGTGATCCGCTCAGGCGTGGGGCTCGTGCGTGCCGTCGCGCATGGCCGGGACGCCCGCGGACGTGAGCACGGACCCGCGGGAGAGCGCCACCAGCGTGACGTCGTCGCGCGCCCGGCCACCGCTGTAGCGACGGGCGACGTCGAGGGCCTCGTCGACGAGGGCCTGCGGGGTCAGCTCCGGCAGCTCGCCCAGCGCCGCGAGGACTCCTTCGATGCCGAGCTCCTCCGTGCTGCCGGTGGGCCGGGCCTCGGTGAGGCCGTCGGTGAAGACGACGAGCAACGAGCCCGGGGCCATGGACGCCGTCTCGGTGTGCCAGCTGCCGGGGACGTCCAGGTGCAGCCAGGACAGCAGCGGGCCGGTGGGTTCGAGTTCGGTGACCACCCGCACCCCGCCGGCGACGGAGTCGTCGCGGCGCAGCACCAGGGGCGCGGGGTGCCCGGCGTTGGCGTAGCGGACGGTGCCGGAGTCGGGGTCGACGACCACGACGACACAGCTGGCGAACCGCTCGGCCTCGTCGGAGAAGACGCGTGCGGCCATGGCCAGCGCGAGGTCGGGTTCGGGTGAGAGGTGCAGGGCCGCCTCGAGCAGCCGCTTCAGCTGGATGGCGACGATCCCGGCGCGCGCCCCGTGGCCGGAGACGTCGGCGACGACGACGGCGAAGCGGCCGTCGGGCAGGGGGAGCACGTCGTACCAGTCGCCGGCGAGCAGCCCCTCGGCCGGGCGCAGCGCGGCGGCGGAGGACCAGCCGACGACGACGGGCAGTTCGTGGGCGCTCAGCTGGTCGCGGACCTCGGCGACCAGCGGCTGCCCCTGCTTGAGGGCCTCCCGGGCGGAGACCGCGTCGGCGAGTTCGTCGAGGATCCGCTTGCGCATCATCTCCGCGGACGCGGCGACGGCGGCGAGTTCGGGCGGGCCGGGCAGCGCGATGGGCGTCTGCAGGTCCCCCTCGCCCACCTTCACCAGCTGCTCGGACAGCGAGCCGAGGGGGTGGATCACCCAACGCCGCACCAGGTACAGAGCCAGCGGCACGAGGAGCAGGGCGATGGCGGCGACGAGGAACTGGACGTACCGGAACTGGTTGCGCTCACCCCGGAACTCCCGGACCGCGGTGGATCGCCGGTCGTCGAGCGTCGTGCGCAGCGCCTCGAGATCGCCGTAAAGCGAAGAGAACGCCGCAGCAGCGGGCGCGTTGACGATCGAGCCACTGAGCCCCGCCTGGTCCGCGCGCTGCTTGAAACCGGCCTGGGTGTCGATGACCTGACGCCACTGGGCCGCCTGGTCGAGCACGACCACGAGCTGGCGGGGGACCTTCGTCCCGAGGGTCGTCAGGACAGCGTCCGGCGGGTCTTTGCGCGACAGGTCGGAGACGAGGGCCGCCCGGTCGCGGTCGTACTTCTCGAGCGCGGCCTCGCGGTCCGCAGTGCGGCCCGGGAAGCTCGCGGTGTCAGAGGTGATGTAGAGCTGGTGCGCCGTCTGGGCGGCGACGAGGTCGTCCTGGAAGGCGCTGACCCGGGTGCGGAAGCCGCCCTCGAACTCGCTCTCCACGGGGCGTGGCTGCGACTGCACGGCGGAGGCGATGAGGCTCCACGCGAGGACGAGCGTGAGCACGAGCACGACGACGAGGAACGACAGCCCCATGACGGACACCCGTCGCTGCAGCGACGTCCGCGTCATGAGGCGGTGCCACGTCCTCGTCACGGCTACCCCCTCGCCCGGCCCGTGACGGTGACGATCACCGCCGTGGGTGGGTCACACCTTGTCATCCCCACCCCCGTTCCCGTCATCCCCGTCCACCGGAGGGGTCAGAGCCGTCCTCGGGAGGCACCGGGGCGCGGGGCGGGTGAGGGTGGAGCCGTGATCGCTCCCGACCGCCCCTGGCCCACCGAACTCGTCCTCGTCCGTCACGGGCAGTCCACGGGGAACCTCGCCGACGCGCACGCCTACGCGACGCGCTCCGAGGTGGTGGACATCGCCGAGCGGGACGCCGACGTCCCGCTCTCCCCCCTCGGTCGCGCCCAGGCCCAGGCCGTCGGCCACTGGCTGGCGACGGCGTCGGAGGCTCCCTCGCCGCCGGAGGTCGTGGTCTGCTCGCCCTACGAGCGGGCTCACCGCACGGCGCTCGCGATCGTCGACGCGGCGCGGGAGGCGGGCCACGACGTGGCGACCCCGCGGACCGACGAGCGGCTGCGGGAACGCGACCTCGGCTGGTGGGACGGGCTGACCGGCGCCGGGGTCCGGGCCCGCTTCCCCGAGGAGGCCGCCCGCCGGCAGCGGATCGGGAAGTTCTACTACCGCCCGCCGGGCGGTGAGAGCTGGTGCGACGTCGCGCTGCGGGTCCGCAGCGTGCTGTCCTCGCTGCGCGAGGAGCACCCGGGCCGGCGGGTACTCCTGGTGTCCCACCAGGCGGTGATCATGAACTTCCGGCTGGTGCTGGAGGGTCTCGACGAGCGCAGCCTGCTGGCGATCGACGCCGAGCACCCGCTGGCCAACTGCTCGGTGACCTCCTACGCGGCCGGTCCCGGCGGTCTGGAGCTGCGGGCGGCGGGTGACACGCGGGCCGTCGCGGACGTGAAGGTGACCGATGACGACGTCGACGACGAACCGAGGTCCTGATGAGCAACGCGTCCGACCGGGCGGTGACGGTGACCTCCGCGGTCCTGCGCGAGTGGCCGCTGCCACCACCCGGTACCGGGAAGGAGTCCCGCGGTCGGACGGTCGTGGTCGGTGGCAGCACGCGGACCCCGGGTGCGGTCCTGCTGGCCGCGGAGTCGGCCCTGCGGTGCGGAGCGGGGAAGCTGCAGGTCGCGACGACGACGACGACGGCCGCCCCGATGGGGATCGCCCTCCCGGAGGCGCTGGTGCTGCCCCTGCCCGAGACGGGCGAGGGCGGGATCGACCCGGCGTGCGGGGCCGAGGGTGGTGAGCTGTCCGAGCTCGTCGAGGGGGCCCACGCGGCGTTGCTGGGGGTCGGGGCGATCGGCGAGGAGGACGTGCGGTCGCTGTTGTCGCAGCTCGTCCCCCGGCTGCGCACCGTCGTCGTCCTCGACGCCCTGGGGTTGGCGCCGGTGACCGCGGACGTCACGTTCCTGCACCACCTGGAGGGTGGCGCGGTGCTGACCCCGAACCTGTCGGAGCTGGCGATCGTGCTGGACGCCGAGCCCGAGGAGGTGGAGCGGGACGTGGCCGGGGCGACGGTCGAGCTCGCCCGTCGCAGCCGGTGCGCCGTGGCGGCCGGGGGCGGGGAGTCGTGGATCGCGGCTCCCGACGGTCGGTGCTGGCGCGACCCCTCCGGCGGTGCCGGTCTCGGGGTGTCCGGGTCCGGTGACGTCCTCGCGGGGATCGTCACCGGGTTGTGCGCACGGGGCGCGGACCCCGTCCAGGCGGCCGTGTGGGCCGCTCACCTGCACGGACGTGCGGGTGACCGGTTGGCCAGCTCGGTGGGCCGTCTCGGGTTCCTCGCCCGCGAGCTGCCGGCGCAGGTGCCGCCGGTCCTCGCGGAGATCGAGGTCTAGGCGAGCAGCGCGGCGGCGCTGGGGACCAGGTCGCTCAGCGGGATGTCGAGGCGCCAGCTGGTGGAGGACCGGATGTCGCAGGCGCGGGGGTCGCCTTCGGCGGCGTCCCACGTCTGCGGCTGCGCGGTGACCTTCCACGCGTCCGCGCCCTGCTGGCGGGCGCGGGCGGCAAGGGCGGTGTCGCCGGACGCGGTGGCCGCGGAGGCGATCACGTCGACGGCCCGACCGAGCGAACGGGCGTCGTAGAAGGCGATGGTGCAGCCGGTCTCGACGACCGTGGTCGAGACCAGGATGCAGCCCGACTCCTGGAGGGCGGCGTCGAGGGCGGCGACGGCGGCCTGCTGGCGGGGGGCGCGGCGCTGAGCGGGGACGTCACCGCGAAGGGTGGCGCGCGAGTCGTTGCGGAGCTGGGTGGCGGGCATTTCCGGTTACTCCTCGGTTGACGACATCGACCTGGTGCCGGAGTCCCCGTCGACTCGTTACCGACAACCAGTGAGGCCATCGGTCGCTGTTCTGTACGACTTGAGTCTAGGCACCTGTTCGGGGCAGCGGTGACCACGGGGGCACCGGGAGCCCTCTGCGTTCGCTTGCAGCGCAGGAGGTTTCCAACGACGCTCTGTCGTAGTTCGACGAGGTCGGACGCAGTGGGGCGCGGTCCCGGAACCACGCCGCGGCGCGCGGTCCCTCCCCCGGTAGGCTTGCTCCGCGCCCCCATAGCTCAGGGGATAGAGCATCGGTTTCCTAAACCGTGTGTCGCAGGTTCGAATCCTGCTGGGGGCACCAGGTCCGTGATCGCCGTGCGGTCACCCGTCGCGCCCCGGTCCCCCGCGACTCAGAGGGACCCGCCACGGGCATCGCGCCGCTCCCCCGGGAGCCGGGGGCTCCGCTTCCCCGTCGTGATGAGTTCGAGGAGCTTCGGCGTGTAGGTGACGCCGTGCACCTCGGCGGCCCGCCGCAGCAGCGCCACGCTCTCCGCGGCACCGCGTCCGAAGACGGGCAGGCTCGCGATCTGCGCCGGGGCGTTCGGCCCGGGGGTGTCGTAGGCCCCGCCGCGCAGGCGCAGGACCGGACCGCTGCCGGCGTAGGGCCAGGTCGTCGTCGACCAGGACACCTCGAGCACCTCGGCCCACGGGTAGGAGGTCTCCCCGCTCCGGCGGACGACGACGACGGCCTCCGCCTCCAACCGGACCCGGTCGGCGCGGTGGACCAGCACCGACCAGACGACGCAGAGGGCGGCCAGGACGACGTAGCCACCCACGTAGCCGACGACCCCCGCGACCCCCCACGGGTTCCACCAACCCAGCACCCCGACCACGACGAGGGCCCCGACCGCGGTCACCACCGCACGTCGGATCCCGACGGCCCCCAGGACGACCGGTTCCTCCTCCACCCCGCCATCCTCCGCGAGGTCACCGCAGCCCGCCGCCGAGGGGCGCGGGAGGATGCGGCGTGCCCCACCGCCTCACCCCCGCCGACATGCCCGACGGCCTGACCGTGCGCATCGACCGGTTCCGGCACGACGACGTCTGGTTGCGCACCTGGACCATGTGGATCGCGGAGACCGAGGATCTCAGCCCCGACGAGCGCCACGACGTCGTGCTGATCCACGGGCTCGGGGTGTCCTCTGCCTACTTCCAGCGGCTCGCGCTGGTCCTGGCCCGCTTCGGCACCGTCCGACTGCTCGAACTCCCCGGCTTCGCCGGCGTTCCGCACCCGGACCACCCGCTCTCCACCGAGGACCTGGGCGCCCTCGTGGCGTCCTGGGTCCGACGCGAGGGGATGTCCCGCGTCCTGCTGATCGGGCAGTCGATGGGTGCGCAGGTCGTCACGGAGGCCGCCGTGCAGGATCCGGGGATCGCCGCGCACGTCGCGCTCATCGGTCCGCCGGTGAACTCCGACGAACGCTCGGTCGCGCGCCAGGGGTGGCGACTGCTGCAGTCGGCCGTCTTCGAACCCGCGGCGGTGCGGTCGATGTCGATCCGGGGCTACGTGCGCTGCGGGTGGCGCTGGTTCGCGCACACGCTGCCCGCAATGATGCGCTACCCCATCGAGGACCGGATCGGCCTGCTCGAGGTCCCCGTCCTCGTCCTGCGCGGCGGTCACGACGCCGTCGCCCCGGAGGTCTGGACGCAGATGCTCGCCGGGAGGGCACGCCGGGGCAGCTGGGCCGAGGTTCCCGGCGCGGCGCACTCCGTCGTCTTCGACCACGCCCGCGACGTCCACGCCCACCTCGCAGACCTCGTGCAGCAGTGAGCCTCCGGGCCCGCGTCGCCGACTACGCATGGATCGTCGCCGCCCAGGCCCGGGCGTTCCTCGCACCTCCCGACCCCGGGCGGTGGGGGTCCGGTACGGGCGCGCCGGTCCTGCTGCTGCCGGGGATCTGGGAGGGCTGGGCCGTCCTGCGCGAACTCGGCGACGCCCTGCACCGGGCCGGTCACCCCGTCCGCGTCGTCCCGGGCCTCGGGACGAACTCCGCCGACGTGGACGTAGCCGCGCACCTCGTCGCCGACCGGCTCGACGCGCTCGACCTGCACGACGTGGTCGTCGTCGCCCACTCCAAGGGCGGTCTCATCGCCAAGGCCGCCCTCCCCCTCGCCGGGGACCGCATCGCCGGGATCGTCACCTTCGCCACGCCGTTCGCGGGGTCCCGCTACGCCACCTGGTTCCCGGCCCGTCCGGTCCGCAGGCTGTCCCCCCGCGACCCCGCCCTGCGCGAACTCGCCGCGGACGTGAGCTCGCACTCCCGCATCGTCGCCCTGCGTCCCAGGTTCGACCCGCACGTCCCCCGCGACGCGGCGACCCCGGCCCTGACCGGCGCCGTCGAGGTGGAGCTCCCCCTCGACGGGCACTTCCGCCCGCTCGGCGACGCGGACCTGCACGCGGCGGTGGTGCGGGCCGTCGACGGTTTCAGCGGCCCTGGTCGACGCCCGCACGAGCCGTGACCCCGCTCCGCCCGGTACTTTCCGAACGTGAGCTCCGACCCGTACGCCCCCCACGTCCCGAACGCCGCCCTGCACACCCAGCTGCTGGACGCGCTGCGCAGCGACGCGGCGGTCCCCGTGCTGCGCGTGCCGGACGAGGGACCGGACGCTGCGTCCTGGCTCGACCTGCTCCCCGAGAGCGCGACGTCCCGGCACAGCCGCGCGGTGGGGGCCGTCCTGGGCGGCGGGCCGGTGGCCGTCGACGCGGGCGAGGAGGCGGCCACGTTCGTCGCCGGGCTGCTGGCGGTGCTGCTCGCCCACGGCGCCGACGTCGGCGTGCTCGCCGGCTCCTCCGCCGCGCGGGTCGCCACGGAGGTGTCGGCGCTCGGTGTCCCGCTGCTGGACGGGGTGACTCCGGCCCCCCTGCCCGTCGCGGTCGCGGACGACCCGCAGCGCTGGGCCGCCCTGGTCTCGGAGCTGGAACAGCGCGCGGCCCGACCCCCCGAGCCGGTGGCGGACGGTGCTCCGAGCCTCTTCGAGGCGGTGGCCGAGCTCGTCGCCCTCCGGGCCCAGCACGTGCACCCACCGCTGCAGCCGGGGGCAGCGACGTGGTCCGCGAGGGCTCGGGAGGGCATCGCGGAGGCCCTTCGGGGCGGGACGGGCGCAGCGGCGGACCCGCTCGCCGGGCGCTCGGAGGACGAGGTCGCCGCGGTCACGGCGCTCCCCACCCAGCTGCGGGACCTGACCTCGCTGACCGAGCGCTTGGTGCTCGACCTGGCCTGGCACCGTCCCCGGACCCTCGCCGACGTCGACCGTGCTCTGGAACTGCTCGGCCGCGTCGAGGCGGCCCGGAGCACATACCTGCCGGCGGCGTTCCGCACCGACCTGGCCCGGGCCCGTGAGGTCCTGACCCGCCCGCAGCGCTCCTTCCTGAGCAGCGAGGAACGCGACCGCCGCCGCGAGGTGAAGCGCCTCGCCGGCCTGCGTCACGACGGTGCGTTCGGGGTGGCCGACGTCGACGCGCTGCAGGTGCTGCAGGACGCGTGGGCCGAGCAGTCCTCGGGCGCACCGGCCGCCTGGCCGGTCCGCGCCGACCTCGCCGGCCAGGTCGAGCTCGTCCGCCGGTCGCTGCGCACGGCGGCGGGCGCGCTCCCCGGGGTCCCGGCCGACCTGGACGAGTTCGAGGTGGCGGAGTTCGTCCCCCTGGCCGAGCAGGCCGAGTCCCTGACGGACACCCCGGTGCGCGAGCCGCTGCCGATCGGTGCCCCCGAGCTCGACGAACTCCGTTCGGGGCTGCCCACGGGCGCCTCCGCGGCCGACGTCGGGCAGTTCGTCCGTGCGGTGTGGCTGCGGGCGCTCACCGAGGAACGGACCACCGGACCCTCCGTCGACCCGGGGCGGGAGCTGCGCGAGCTGGCGACGGGACGACGGATCCGTGCCGCCGAGGGTCTGAGGGCGGCCGTCACCGACGGCACCGTCCGCCCGGCCCGCACCGCGACACCCGACGGCGGGTACGACGTCCTGGTCGTGGTGGACGCGCAGGAGTTCGAGACCGCCCGCGTGCTGGACCTGGCCGGTCGGGCCCGTCAACTGGTCGTGGTCCGCTCGACCGGCGCAGCGGACCCGGGTTCCGTCTGGACTCGGACGGTCCGGTCGGTGGAACCCCACGAACTCGGGTGGCCGGCGGTCGTCGCCACCACCGCGATCGAGACCTTCCGCGAGTCCCTGGCCGCGGCGTTGCGTGGCACGGTGGCGGTCACCACGGGTGAGGTGGTGGCCGGTCGTGCCGTCGACCTGGTCGTGGCCGCACGCACCGGCGAGCTCCCCGCCCTCGCCGTCGACCTGGACGGTCCCGCGTACGCTGCGCTGGGGACGGTGCGCGACCGCGAGATCGCCCGTCCCGCCCGGCTGGCGGATGCACGCGTGGGCCACCTCACGGTTCCCGCCCTCGACTGGTTCCGGGATCCGCGCGGGACGACCCGCCGGATCACCGACGCCCTCGCCCGGTTCACCGACCTGGACCGCGCCGTCGAAGAACCCGCCGTCGAAGAACCCGCCGTCGAAGAACCCGCCGTCGAAGAACCCGCCGTCGAAGAACCCGCCGTCGAAGAACCCGCCGTCGAAGAACCCGCCGTCGAAGAACCCGCCGTCGAAGAACCCGCCGTCGAAGAACCCGCCGTCGAAGAACCCGCCGTCGAAGAACCCGCCGTCGAAGAACCCGCCGTCGAAGAACCCGCCGTCGAAGAACCCGCCGTCGAAGAACCCGCCGTCGAAGAACCCGCCGTCGAAGAACCCGCCGTCGAAGAACCCGCCGTCGAAGAACCCGCCGAACTTGAGCTGCCCCGGGGTCTCGGTTCCGCCGCGGACGCCGAGACGAGGGTCGCGGAGTTCCTCGCCGGTCTGAACGGCGGGCACCCCAACGTGGACCAGACCCCGCCCGCGGTCGTCGACGCCGCGGTCGCCCTGACGTTCGCCCGCCTGGGGCTGGAGGTGCAGGAGCAGGCGCTGCTCGACGGCGCGATGGACGTCATCGGTTTCCGTCGCCGCGGGATCAAGGTCATCCGGGCGTTCAAGGAGTCGGTGCAGCGGAGCAAGAAGCGCATGCGCGGTGCCGGGCTCAAGATCAACTGACCGCCACCCGTCCCACCCGGGACGTGGGGGTCCTCGTCGTCGGTGCGGTCGCGGCCGGGAGATCACCAGCGCGTGCCTGCTGGACCGGGACGGCGGTCGGCGGCCTGTCTCGGTGGGAGGTACCGCACCCGCCCGGGCAGGCAGGAAGGGTGATCCTCCGGGGGTCGGACGGTCGATCCCGGCCCCCTGAACGCCGATGCACGATCCGGGTCGACGGCCGTCGATCGCACGGCAGGTCCACCCGACGGGAACCGACGCATGCCCCAGCAGAGCCCGACCGTGGCCGGAGCCCCGGTCCCGTTGCGGCCGTTCGTCGCCGTCCTCGCCGGTCGCGGCGCCGAGGTCGTGCGCTGCTCGGGATGGCTCCCGCTCTCGTCCTGAGCGGCGCGCACGCACTGCTGGACGGGCCGCTCGCCCTCACCGCGGCCCTCCTCGCCGTGGTGGCCGCGGCGTGCGGCACGGCCGCGCTGGCCTGGCTGTCGGTGACCGCCGAGCGGGGCGCAGCCGCCGCCCGGGCCGACCTCGACACCGCGACGGCGAGGTCGGAGGCCGACCGGGTCGCCGACCAGACCAAGCTGCTGGCCCTGAACGCCACGATCGAGGCGGCCCGGGCCGGGGCTGCCGGCGACGGTTTCCGCGTGGTGGCCGGGGAGGTCAAGGACCTCGCGGCGACGACGGCCGGCTCGACCCACGAGATCTCCACGACGGTGACGACGGTCCAGGCCGACGCCCACGCCGTGCTCTGCAGCCTGCGCGCCGTGCAGGCACGCGTCGCCGGGATCGACGACGTCGCCGCCGGCCTGCGCTCCGTCGCCGACCAGCAGCGCGACGCACTCGTGCGGCTGCAGGGATCGGTGGCCGCAGCCGTTGACGGCGCCCACCAGATGGGTGATCTCGCGGCTACCATGGAGTGGCGCCGGGTCTCGCGGTTCCCCTGCCAGCAGGACGTCGTGCTGCGCGTCGAGGGCCGGGAGAACCCCGCGACGGCGCTGGACCTGGGGCTCGGAGGCGCGCGGGTCACCACCGCGTCGACCCAGCGCGTCGGGGTCGGCACCCGCGTCGTCGTGCACTGGCCCCACCGCACCGGCACCCTCGACCTCGCGGGCGCCGTCGCGCGGGTCAGGACCGTTACGGGTGGTCACGACCTCGGCATCGTGTTCGACGTCTCCGCCACGGCGGCGCCGGCCGGTCTCGTCGCGGTCGTGGACGGTCTGCGGTCCCGCGTGGAAGCGGTTCCGGCCCGCTGACCTGCGCCGTCAGTCCAGGAGTCCGGCCGCCCGGGCGAGCCCGATCGCGGCCTGCGTCGAGGTGACGGACACCTTTCCCCGGGCCGAGGCGAGCGTGGCACCGACCTGGGCGAGGGTGCTCTGCCGGCGCTCCGCGACGACGCTCGCGGGGAGTCCCCGAGCCACGGCGCGCAGGACGTCCACCTCGTCGGCCGTCCACGACGCGACGCGCGACGCGGCCGCTTCGCGACTCATCCGATCGTCCCCCACTGCTCCGCCTCCTCCACGAGCCCCTGCGGCTCGACGTCTCCTCCGGTCTTCGAAGTGGTCGAGTGCCTGGATCCCGGAAGCTCACGGTCGACTCAATGTGACGCCCGTCACACAAGACCCCGGTTGGGTGGCAACGGTTGCCTCATGCAAAGGTATCCGCCGATCCTTCAACGTTGCACTGGAGCTGACTCGTGTCTGCACGACGCACGGGGGGCGACGGCAAAGCCGACCTCCTCTTCGACATCCGCACCGTGATCGGCGGCCTGTTCGCCGTCTACGGCGTGGTCTGCCTCATCTACGGACTGGTGTCGTTCACCGACGCCGACCGCGCCAAGACGGGCGGCATCAACCTCAACCTGTGGACCGGGATCGGCATGCTGGTCCTGTCCGCGCTCTTCATCGGCTGGACCGTGGCGAAACCGCTCCACGCCGAGACGCCGGCCACCGACGCCACCGACCTCCCTGACGGGGAGGACGCGAAGTGAGCGCCACCCTCGTGACGAGCGTGGCCACCGCGTCGAACCTGCGCATCGACGCCCACCTCATCGACTACCTGCTCGTCGGGTTCTACTTCCTCATCGTCCTCGGCATCGGCCTCATCGCCCGCCGCAGCGTCTCCTCGAGCCTGGACTTCCTGCTCTCGGGTCGCAGCCTGCCCGCCTGGGTCACCGGACTCGCCTTCGTCTCCGCCAACCTCGGCGCCACCGAACTCCTCGGCCAGGCCGCCAACGGCGCCCAGTTCGGTGAGCAGGCGTTCCACTACTACTGGATCGGCGCGATCCCGGCGATGGTGTTCCTCGCGCTGGTGATGATGCCGTTCTACTACGGCTCGAAGGTCCGCTCCGTCCCGGAGTTCCTCGGCCGCCGCTTCGACGCGAAGACCCAGCGCCTGCAGGGCCTGCTGTTCGCCATCGCCTCCGTCCTGCTGGCCGGCGTGAACCTCTACGCGATGGCCATCGTCGTGAACGCCCTGCTGGGCTGGCCGACGTGGCTGGCGATCGTCGTCGCCGGCGTCATCGTCCTGGCCTACACGTTCCTCGGTGGCCTCTCCGCCGCGATCTACAACGAGGTCCTGCAGTTCTTCGTCATCGTCGTGACGATGGTCCCCATCACCCTCGTCGGCCTGCACCGCGTCGGCGGCTGGGACGGGCTCGTCTCGCGCCTGACCGACCAGGGCAGCCAGAACATGCTGCAGGCGTTCCCCGCCCAGGACCTCACCGGGATCGGCAGCGCCGTGGGCTCCACGTTCGGCGTCGTCCTCGGCCTGGGTTTCGTGACCAGCTTCGGCTACTGGACGACCAACTTCACCGAGGTGCAGCGGGCGTTCTCCGCCCGCAACGCCGCCGCGGCGCAGCGCACCCCGCTCATCGCAGCCATCCCCAAGGTGCTCATCGCGCTGGTCATCATCATCCCCGGCATGATCGCCGCGGTCCTGATCCCCGGCATCGAGAGCCTCAAGAAGGGCCTGCCGAGCGACGTCACCTACAACGACGCCGTCCCGCTGCTGCTGCGCGAACTGCTGCCCAACGGCTTCCTCGGGGTGGCGCTCGCCGGCCTGCTCGCGGCGTTCATGGCCGGCATGGCCGCGAACGTCAGCTCCTTCAACACGGTCTTCACCTACGACCTGTGGCAGGACTGGCTGCGACCGGGCAAGGATGACGCGCACTACCTCAAGGTCGGCCGCGTCGTGACCGTCGTCGGGACCGCGCTGGCCATCGGCACCGCGTTCATCGCCGCCGGGTTCAGCAACATCATGGACTACATCCAGACGTTGTTCTCGTTCTTCAACGTCCCGCTGTTCGCGGTGTTCGCGTTCGGCCTGTTCTGGAAGAAGCTCACCGGGACGGCCGGTTTCTGGGGTCTGCTCTCGGGGACGCTCAGCGCGGTGTCCGTGTTCGTGCTGAACCAGGTCGGGGTGATCTCGTTGTCCGGGCAGGGTTCCAGCTTCCTCGGCGGCGGCGTCGCCACGGTCGTGGCGGTGCTCGTCGGCTGGCTCGTCTCCCGCGGTGGGACGCCGAAACCGGAGGCGGACCTGAAGGGCCTCGTCTGGACCCTCACCCCCGCCTCGGTGCGTGCCGTCCCGCGCGAGGCCGGCTGGTACCGCAACCCGACGGTCCTCGCCACGATCGTGCTGGTGCTGGCCGTCGGCGGGTACGTGCTCTTCGCGATCGTCTGACCCGCACGCAGACGGCCCCGGAACCCGCGCAGGGTTCCGGGGCCGTCCTGCGTCCGGGCTCAGGCGCCCGAACCACCGCCGGGCTGCAGGATCCCGTTGGCGAACATCTGGTACGGCGCGTAGGACGGCGCCGTCTCGGTCGGGTCGTCCGCGGTCACGAGCACCGCGGCGACGTCGGGGGTGAACCCGAGGACGAGCGAGACCGGAGCGACCGTCGTCCAGCCCCAGGGGGCCTTCACGACGGGCAGCTTCACCACGGACACCTGGTCGCCGGAGTACCCGACGAGCTGAACCGTCCAGCCCGCCACCGGGATCGGGTGCGCCTGGGTCAGCGACTGCCAGGTCGAGAGGTCCATCGCGTCGGGGAGTTCGTTCCCCCCGACACGGACCGACTTCACCGTCACGCCGGGGTTGGAGACCCCGCCGTCGGTGACGTAGCGCAGGGCCACGTCGACGGTCCGGCCGGCCACCGAGGAGGCGTCGAAGACGGTCTCACCGTTGACGACGCCGCTGAGCCCGCCCGTGGTGGGGTCGGCGTCGGCGGTGGGCAGGTTGACCCAGGTCCCCGTCGCCTCGTCGTAGACCTGGACGTAGAAGTAGTCGTAGCCCTCCTCGGTGTCCAGGGCGAGGTCCAGCGTGATCGTCGGGTCGTCCGCGGGGACGTCGACGGAACGCACGATCGCACGGTCGAGGTTGTCACCCTTGCCCGAAGTGAGGTTCCCGTCCTCGGAGGTCCACTCGACCGGGCTGACCGGGTAGTTGCTCGCCCCGACGAAGCTCACGAAACCGTCGGAGAGGTAGCCGTCGAGGTTGCGCAGCCGCACGTAGTCCGCGCCGTTGACCGGGGCCCCGGGCGAGTCGTAGGCCTGCGGGGTGTCCCAGTTGACCATCCCGGACAGCGCGCCCGAGGTGAGGTCCGCGGCGTTCCCGTGCTTCACGCTCGCCCCGCCGTCGATCGCCGCGTCCACGGCGTTGGAGGCCAGGTAGGCGTGCAGGACGTCGAGGGCGTCGTCGTCGTAGCCGAACTGGTCGAGGACCTTCTGCAGACCGGCGAGCCCGTTCGCGGGTTCGTTGTGCAGGGCGCTCATGAACTCGTCACCACCGAAGTGGTCGGCGAGGTAGAGCATGAACGCGTAGGTGGCACCGTAGTCCGCGAGGGTCTCCGGAGCGCCCTGGTCACCCCACTGGGTGATCGACTGCTCCGGGCCGCCGAAGCTCTGCGTGGGGTTCCAGCCGAAGAACGAGGAGAGGTGACTGTCGGCCGTGGGGTCGTCCAGCGGGACCGACGGGTCGACGTAGCCGACCAGGGTCTGCGCCCAGTCCGAGAGCCCCTCGTTGACCCAGTTGACCTCGTCGGAGTCGGTGTAGTACTGCAGCAGGTGCTGGTACTCGTGGGCGAAGGTGCCCTCGTAGTTGCGCACCCGGGGTTCACCGAGGCCGGGACGCTGCAGGAAGTCCGCGCAGGCCTGGTAGGCGGGGTCGTCGGAGTCGTCCGGCGGGTTGGTGCCGGTGCGGTGCAGCCAGTCGAACCCGTCGATGGTCATGACGTTGCGGTCGAGGAGCTCGTTGAACGTCGAGTAGAAGAACCCGCCGATGTAGGTGCGGCCGTTGACGTTGGTCGGGTCGTAGTAGTTCTGGTCGCGCACGTTGTCGATGAGCGCGACGGTCCGGTCCCCCTCGCCGTCCCAGTAGTCGGCCGGGTAGGTGCCGTCGGGGAAGAGCGAGCTGAACACCTGGTTCGACCCGTCGCGGTCGGGAGCGACCGAGAACGCCTCGGACTCCTTCGGCAGCATGTTGTCGTCGAACTCGTCGGCGAAGCTCTGGGCCTGGGCGTCGGTGACCGACGTCAGCGCCCCGTCGGAGAGGGTGTTGCGGCAGTCGCCCTCGGGGAAGCTGAGGTCGTCGGCGACCCAGACCTCGATGTGGTCGCCGAGACCCTTGAGGGTGTAACCGCGGACGTCGATGGCGGTGTCGAACACCTCGCCGTCGGGGGTGACGCCGCCGTCGATGAGGGACGGCCAGTCCTTCTCGTCACCGACCCGAACCCCACCGCCGCTGCGCGTCTGCGGGGCGGACAGTGTCGTCCGCGCGGCACTCACGTCCGCCTGGGAGGTCAGCGGCAGCGGTCGTCCGTCCTTGTAGTTCCCGTCGACGAGCGTCATGTCGGAGGCCAGCGGCACCGACAGCAGGGACGGTTCGGCCGAGGCAGCGGTCGCCGACGCCGGGATCGCGAGCGCCGTCACCGACAGGGCGGCCAGGGCCAGTCGGCCGCCGCGCGAGGGGTGGACCATGAATCTCCTCCTGGGTCGTGGCACGGGTGACCCTTCCCCCGGAAGGGTCACGACCTGTGCGCGCTGTGAGCTTTCACCACTCACAGCCAGCCCACAAGGGGACGCGGCGGTCGAGTTCGACAGACTGTGCGGGTGAGCACCGATCCTCTGCGCATCATGACCGTCTGCACGGGCAACATCTGTCGTTCCCCGATCGCCGAGGTGGTCCTGCGTGACCGGCTCGCTGCGGCCGGGCTCGCCGAGCGGGTGGTGGTCGACTCCTCGGGCATCTCCGACGAGGAGGACGGCAACCCGATCGACCGGCGCGCCGCGGCGGTGCTGCGCGAACACGGCTACGAGGTGCCCACCCACCGGGCCCACCAGGTCACGGTCGACGAGATCGCGCACCGGGACCTGCTGCTGGCCATGACGTCCCGGCACGCGCAGTGGCTGCGCAGCCGGGACCCCGACGCGGAGGTCCGGCTGTACCGGTCGTTCGAACCGGGCGCCGAGGGGTCCGGTCCGGACATGGCCGACCCCTGGTACGGCGGCCGCGAGGACTTCGAGCGGACCCTGGAACAGGTCGAGGCGGCGGCCGACGCCGTCGTGGAGCACGTGCGCCGGATGCTCTGACCCGCCTCAGCCCGCGGGCAGGGTGAGGACGAGCACGGCGCCGGCCGGGAGGTCCGGCGGCAGCGTCGGGTCGTCGGGGTCCGCGCAGCGCAGGTCCCCGCCCGCGGCGCGGGCCAGCCCGCGCGAGATCGACAACCCGAGCCCCGCTCCCCCGTCGCCGGTGCGGGAGGGGTCGAGGCGGACGAGGCGTTCGAAGACGAGTTCTCGGTCGGCGGGGGCGATGCCGGGCCCGTCGTCGGCCACGACGACTCGTCCCCAGCGGCCGTCGTCGGCGCGGTCGACCACGACGACGACGCGTCCCCCGGGCGCGGCGACGCGGGCGTTGGCGAGGAGGTTCACCACGACCCGCCGCACGTGTTCGGCGTCGGCGCGCAAGGGCACCGCGGCGGCCCGGACCTCCACGGGCGCCCCGGGTGCCGCGTCGTGGACGGCCGTGCGGACGACGTCGGCGAGGTCCAGCGGCGACGGATGCGGGCGGACCTCCTCCAGCCGCGACACCGCGAGCAGGTCGCTCACCAACCGGCCCGCGCGGCGGGCCTCCCGCACGATCCGCACCGCGGCCTCCTCGCGCTGCTCGCGGGAGCCGCTGTCGAGCAGCAGCCGTTCCGCGGCGGCGACCACCGCGGCCAGCGGTGTCCGCAGGTCGTGGGCGGCGTCGGAGAGGAAGCGCTGCAACCGGTCCCGGGCCTGCGAGGCGCGAGACTCCGCGCCCTCGAGGGAGTCCAGCATCTCGTCGAAGGCGACCGCGACCCGTCCGAGTTCCGTTCCCGCCCGGTCCGGCGCCAGTCGTCGGCCGCGGTCGCCGGCGGCGATGGACCGGGCGGTGCGGGTCATCGTGTCCAGCGGGACGAGGGCCCGGCCCAGGAGCAACCAGAGGGCGAGGACGGCCACGACGACGCCGATGGCCCCACCCCACAGCATCGAGCGCCGGAACTGCGACCGGGCGTCCTCGACGGGGCGCAGCGAGGTCGTCACCTCCAGCACCCGCCCGTCGCCCAGCTCCCGCTCGACCCGCAGCAGGTCCCCGTCCTCGACGACGTCGGCCGCGGGACCGGGCGCGGCGGCAGCCGGGCCGGGGGGACCCGCCGCCGGGCCGGCACCGGGACCCGGTCGCCCCACGACGGTGCCCCCGTCGGTCTGCAGCTCCGCCGATGCCCCGGCGGTGGCGAGGCGGTTCACCAGGGTCTGGTCGTCGACGACCCCGTCGAGCTGGACCCCGAGGTCGGCCAGCCCGACGAGTCGGGCGCGGGCGTCGTCGCGCAGCCGCGAGCCCAGGTCGGCGTCGACGAAGACCCCGACGGCGAGCAGCAGCAGGACGACGACGGCGGCGGACACGGCGACGACGCGCCGGCGCAGTGAGACGGTGCGCACGCCTCACCCGTCCCGGCGGGGTGCGAGGTCGGCCCGCAGGACGTAACCGATCCCGCGTTCGGTGTGCACGAGGCGCGGCCCGTGCTCCTCCAGCTTGCGACGCAACGCACTCACGTGGACCTCGACGAGGTTCTGGTCGTAGTGCTCGTACCCCCAGACCTGGGTCAGCAGCTGCAGCTTCGACAGCGTGCGTCCGCGGTGGCGGACGAGCTGGGCCAGCAGCTTGAACTCCGTGGCCGTCAGGTCGAGACGTTCCCCGGCGCGCACCGCGACCGCCGCGGACTCGTCCAGGACGAGGTCGTCGACCTGCACGACCTGGGGGGTGCGGCCCGCCCGACGCAGCACGACCCGCAGCCGGACGAGCAGTTCCTCGACGGCGAACGGCTTCACGAGGTAGTCGTCGGCGCCGGCGTCGAACCCCGACAACCGGTCGTCGACGGCGTCGCGCGCGGTGACGAAGACGACCGGGACGTCGCGCGGGACGCAGACCCGGCGGGCCAGCGAGAGCCCGTCCTCGCCGGGGAGCATGACGTCGAGCACGGCGACGTCCGGCCGGAACGCGTCGAGCACGGCCGGCAGGTCGGTGCCGTCCGCGCGGCTGCGCACCACCATCCCCGCTCCGGTCAACGCGGCGGCGACCGATTCCGCGATGAGGGGGTCGTCCTCGACGAAGAGGACGCGGACGGCAGCGGGGAGCACCCGCCGAACATCGCAGAGGCCGGGGCCGGCAGCCAGCCCGGGGCCTGAAGCGCGCCTGAAGAAGACCGCGACCGCTGCGGCGCTTCAGGTCGACTTCAGGTCCACCGGGTCCAGTGGTCTCGACCGGGGAGAGACCCCGGACGACTGGAGGAACACCGTGTCGAACACCCCCCGTACCCGTGCTCGACTGCGACGCACCGCGCTGGGCGCCCTCGTCGCCGCCACGGCCGTGGCCGGCGCCAGCGCGACCGCCTTCGCCGACAGCACCGCGACCCCGACGCCCTCGGCATCCCCCTCGGCGACCAGCGGGACCGTCCCGGCGCCCCCCGCGGGGCCCGTGGGTCCCGCCGGCCCCGTCGGCCCGGCTGTGGACAACGGCCTGCACGCCCACGGCACCATCACGAGCCTCGACGGCGACACCCTCGTCGTCACCGGCCCCCAGGGTGAGACGGCGACCGTGACCCTGGACGACGACACGACCGTCGTCCTCGACCGGGGACCCGGCCTGGGCGAGGGCAGCGCCGACCGCTCCGCCCTCACCGTGGGCCAGCACGTGCACGCCGACCTCGTCAGCGAAGGCGGTGCCGCGCAGCGGGTCGTCGTCGAACCGTTGCGCGCCGACGGTGAGGTGACCGCCGTCGACGGCGAAACCGTCACCCTGAGCGGGCCCGACGGACGCACCGCCGTCGTCGACGTGGCCGGTGCCGAGGTGCTGGCCGACGGCGTCGCCGCCGACGCGTCCGCCATCGTCGTGGGGCAGCACGTGCACGCCGAGGCTGCCGCCGGTTCCGCGGTGTCCTCCGACGGATCCTTCACCGCGACCCGCGTCGAGGTCGGCCGGCCGACCCCGCCGACCCCGCCGGCCGGAGCTCCCACCCCGCCTGCTCCCGGCGCCGACGCGCCCGCCCCGCCCGCTCCGGGCACCGACGCACCCACCCCGCCGGCGGGATCGCCCGGCGCCCCCTCGACGGACGGCTCGACGCCGGCGGCGCCGACGACCTCGGCCGCGCCCACGACGGGGTCGTGACGCCCGCTCAGACGGCCTTGGCGTGCAGCGTCGCGCCGTGGGCCCGGACGTACCCGGCGCGTTCGTAGAGACCCACTGCGCCGGAGGGGTTCTCGGTGTCGACGTCGAGGGCCACCGCGGCCAGTCCGACCTCGGCGGCGCGGCGGGCGACGGCGGCCAGCAGGACCCCGGCCAGCCGGTGCCCGCGGTGGGTGCGTCGCACCCCAAGGGTGTCGAGGTGGGCCTCGCCGAAACCGAGCGCCGGCCAGTCGTCCTCGTGGGCGTGCACCGCGGCGTACCCGGCGATCTCCTCGCCGTGCAGGACGAGGTAGCTCCACGCGGGCCGGAACGTGGGGTTGTCGACGACGAGCAGCGACCAGTCCGCCGGGGTCAGCGGCTGCGAACCCCAGTGGTCGGCGAACACCTCGTTGTGCGCCTCCCGCAACCCCTCGGTGCCGTGCTCGTCCACCCGGACGAGGCGGTACCCCGCGGGCGGCTCGGGGGCGTCGGGCACGCCGGGACGCAGGTCCAGGCGCATCGTGCTGAAGTGGCGCCGAACGCCGAGTCCGCCGGCGGCGCAGAGGCGGGCGAGGTCCTTGCGGTCGTCGGCGGCCCACACCTGCAGGGCGGCGGGGACGTCCCGCCCGAGGTCGGCGCGGCGCCACGCCGTCCGCTCCCGGGCGGTCGCCTCGGCCCAGGCCAGCAGTTCGCGACCCACGCCCCGCCCGCGCCAGGCGGGGTCGACGACCCCGGTGAAGTGCAGCCGCAGGTGCTCGGTGTCCCCGAGGCGCAGTCCGAGCCAGCCGAGCGCCCGCAGTTCCCCGGCCTCGTCGAAACCCCCGGTGCTCTGCCGCGCGGGGTCGAAACCCTCACCGACCAGGCGGGAGCGCAACGACGCCTCGCCCTCCCGGGAGTGGGGGTGGTCGAGGGCGGCGGCACGTTCCTCCAGCCGCCACCACGCGGGCACGTCGTCGAGGGTCAGCGGACGCGAGGAGAGACCGGGCAGCACGGTCCCAGGACTACCACGTCCTGGAACAGGCGCCCCGCGTCGTCCGCGGCGGGTTCCTCCAGGACGAGCAGGAAGCGCTTGCACCACAACCCGTCCGCGTACCCGACGAGCGCCCCGTCGTGACCGACGACGCGGTGGCAGGGCACGACGATCGAGATCGGGTTGCGACCGTTCGCGACCCCCACGGCCTGGGCGTGCCCGACCCCGCCGAGGCGTCAGGCGACGGCCCCGTACGTCGACGTCTCGCCGTAGGGGATCTCGCGCAGCGCCGCTGCCCCGCGAAGTACTCCGCGAGCTGGCCGGCGACGTCGTCGTCGTCGAAGGCGGTGTCGTCGCGTTCGGCGGGTCCGGCGGGGCGAGCACGGTCCAGCGCACCAGGTTCCTCCCCGCGGACGGTGTCGTACGGTGCTCAGCGTCCCACCCGCGCACCACTGGAGGAACCGTGCCCAAGCCCCCGCTGCCCGACGACGTCGCGGCGCTGTTCGCGAAGCCGAACCCGGCCGTCATGGCGACGATCCACCCCGACGGCCACCCGGTGACCGTCGCGACCTGGTACCTGTTCGAGGACGGCAGGCTGCTGCTGAACCTCGACGCGAGCCGCGCCCGGCTGCGGCACCTGAAGGCGAACCCGAAGGTCTCGCTGACCGCGCTGGCCGAGGGCGACTGGTACACCCACGTCAGCGTGCAGGGGGACGTCGTGGAGGTCCGCGACGACACCGACCTCGCCGACATCGACCGGGTCTCCACCCACTACACCGGTCGCCCCTACCCCAACCGCGACAGCCCGCGGGTGACGGTCATCGTCGAGATCGGCAACTGGCACGGCTGGGGTGCGGTGAAGAACGACTAGCGGGAGAGGTCGCTGACGACCTTCTCGACGCGACGCAGGCGCGTCGCCTCCGCCTTGGCCCCCTCGACGGAGGTGACGTGCGCCTTGCGGGCCGAGGGCGACAGCGCCTCGAACGCGGCGCTCAGACCGGCCCCTTCGAGGGCCCGGGCGAGGTCGGGCGGTACCTCGACCGTGCGCGGTGCGGTGTCGAGGTCGAGGGTGACCTCGAGCTCGTCACCGGCCGCCACCCCCGACGCCGCCCGCACCTCGGCGCTGATCGGGACGAGGCTGCGGCCGCCCATGACCCCGACCGTCGTGCGGTAGCTGTACCCCGCGAAGGTGACGACAACGGCCGGCCGCTTTCCGCCGTCCAGCGCCTGGACGACCTCCGCCGGGACCTCGATCCCGGTCGCGGTCGTGCGGTGCAGTTCCACGGTCGCGGTGAACGAGACCGTCACGGCTCAGGCCGCCAGCTTGAGGACGTCGCTGGTGCGGGACAGCGTCTTCGTGAGGAGGTCGGTGTCGTCGGAGAGCTTCGTGCCGTAGGAGGGCACCATCGCCTCCAGCCGGGAACGCCAGAGGTCCTGGTGGGCCGGGAAGCACTGCCGCAGCAGCCGCAGCATCACCTCGACGGCCGTCGAGGCCCCCGGGGAGGCACCGAGCAGCGCCGCGACGGAACCGTCGGCGGCGTGGACGAGTTCGGTGCCGAACTGCAGCACCCCGCCGCGCTTGCCCTTCTTGATGACCTGGACCCGCTGACCCGCGGTCAGCAGCTCCCAGTCCTCGGCGCGGGCGTCGGGGTAGAAGATCTTCAGCGCGTCGAGGCGCTGGTCCATCGACTGCACGATCTGCTTGCCCAGGTAGGTCATGAGCGAGACGTTGTCGCGGGCCACGGCGAGCATCGGCAGCAGGTTGTGCGGGCGCACGGACAGCGGCAGGTCCAGCAGCGAACCCTGCTTCAGGAACTTCGGCGAGAACCCGGCGTAGGGCCCGAACATCAGGGCCTTCCGGCCGTGGTCGTAGCGGGTGTCCAGGTGCGGCACCGACATCGGCGGCGCCCCCACCTCGGCCTGCCCGTAGACCTTGGCCCCGTGCTCGGCGATCACGTCGGGGTTCGTGCACCGCAACCACTGGCCGCTGACGGGGAACCCGCCGAAACCCTCGCCCTCGGGGATCCCGCTGCGCTGCAGCAGGTGCAGCGCTCCACCGCCGGAACCGACGAACACGAACGGGGTGGCGATCTCGAAGCTCCCGGTCGAACTCGCCCCCACGACGGTCCAGCCCGAACCACGACGACGGAGGTCCTTGACCGTGTGCCCGGTGAGGAGCTCCACGCCCGCCTTCGCGGCCCCCGTGAACAACTGCTTGGTGAGGGAGCCGAAGTCGACGTCCGTCCCGGCGTCGGCCCGGGTCGCGGCGACCTTCTCCCCGGCACCGCGGCCCTGGGTGAGCAGCGGGGCCCACTCCCCGATCGTGGCCTGGTCCTCGGCCCACTCCATCCCCGCGAACAACGGGTGCCGGCTCAGCGCTTCGTGGCGGGCGCGGAGGAACTCGACGTCGCCGCCGCGGACGAAGCTCATGTGCGGGACGGAGTTGATGAAGTCGCGGGGGTCGGGGAGGACACCCTCTTCGACGAGGTGGGACCAGAACTGGCGCGACAACTGGAACTGCTCGTTGATGGCGACGGCCTTGCTGATCTCGACCCCGCCGTCGGCCGTGGCCGGGGTGTAGTTCAGCTCGCACAGCGCGGAGTGGCCGGTGCCGGCGTTGTTCCACATGTCCGAGCTCTCGGCCCCGACGGTGTCGAGCTTCTCCAGGACCAGGACCTTCCAGTCCGGCTCCACCTCGGCCAGCATCGTCGCGAGCGTGGCGCTCATGACCCCGCCCCCGATGAGCACGGCGTCGTAGCGGTTCGATGCGGGCACGAGACTCACCCTCGTTGGTAGGAGATCGTCGGACCACCGAAGGTTACGACCTGGACGTACCGGGGCGCCGCCCGGGAGTCCGGGCGGCGCCCCAGTGTGAGGTAGCTCTCGCTCAGCTGGTGGTGGCCGAGCTGAGCGGCTGTGTGAGGTCGTAGACGGTCTGCCCGCCGACGGTCAGCGCGGTGTAGTTCGCCGCGACCCACTCCTGGATCTTCGTGACGTCGGAGTCCCTGCCGCCGTCCTGCCTGCCGCCACCCATCCCGCCACCACCGACCAGGTAGTGGACGTCGCCGTCGGCGACGTACTGCTGGAACTGCGCGAGCGTCGGGGTCGGGTCGTCGCTCCAGCCGCCCATCGCCATGACGGCGGTGTCGCTGGCCAGTTCGAGCGAGGCCGCCGACTGCGATCCGGACACCGCTGCCGCCCACGTCGTGCCCGCGTCCTGCAGGAGGGTCACGAGGTCGCTGCTGGTGGTCGCCGCACCCGGCGCCTGGCCGGTGCTGCCGTCCTGGGTCCGCCCCGCGAACCCACCGGCCCCGCCGAAACCACCGCCCGTGCCGCCGCCGGCCGCAGCGCCCGACGGCCCGACGGTGGGGATGGACCCGGTGTGCGCGGTGGCCGCGGTGGCCACCGCGTAGGACGCCGACCCGCCCAGGCCAACGATCGTGCCCGAGAGCACCAGGACGATCGCGAGCCTGCGCATCCGCACCGGGGTCACGACGAACCCGGTCGCCAGCGCGACGGTCACCAGCATCAGCAGCCAGCCCGCCCACACCCAGGTCCCGTTGCGGTGCAGCAGGACGAAGGCCCAGACGCTGGCCGAGGCGAGGACCAGCGCGAGGCCGACCCGGGCCAGGATCCGCGTCCGAGCGGCCCAGAGGACCTGCCCGCCACCGGCGGCGAGCGCCGCGACGGCCGGGGCCAGCGCCACCGTGTAGTACGGGTGGACGGTCCCCTCCATGTAGGCGAAGGTCAGCCCGGAGACGACCAGCCAGCCGCCCCACATGATCAGCGAGGCCCGCTGCAGGTCGGTGCGCGGTGCGCGACCCCGGGCGATCAGCCCGAGGACCAGGGCGAGCAGCGCCGCGGGCAGCAGCCAGGAGATCTCGTTGCCCATCTCGGAGGAGAACAGGCGCTGCCAGGTCGCGGTACCGCCGAAGCTGGACCCCGGCGTCCCGCCGGACATCCCGCCGCCCCCGCCGTTGCCGTCGGAGCCGAGGATGCGCCCGAGGCCGTTGTAGCCGAGGACGAGGTCCATGACGGTGCCGTCGGTGGAACCGCCGATGTAGGGCTTCTCCCCCGGCCAGAGGGTGACCGCGAGGACCCACCAGCCGGCGGCGACGACGACCGCGGCAGCCGCCCCGAGCAGGTGCAGGACGCGCCTGCCGAGACCCGTCGGCGCCGCCCACAGGTAGACCAGCGCCAGACCGGGCAGGACGAGGAAGCCCTGCAGCATCTTGGTGAGGAAGGCGAACCCGATCGCGACCCCGGCCCAGGCCAGCCACTTCCACGACGCCCTCTCCGTCGCCCGCACGGTGCAGTAGGCCGCGAGGGTCATGAGCAGCACGAGCAGCGCGTCGGGGTTGTCGAAGCGGAAGATCAGCGCGGCCGCGGGGGTCAGGGCGAGGGCCGCCCCGGCGATCAGGCCGGCGACCGGCCCGTGCCAGCGGCGGACCGCGGCGTTGACCAGCCACACCGCGCCGACCCCCTCGAGGGCCTGCGGGACGAGCAGCGACCAGCTGCTGAACCCGAAGACGCGCGCGGCGATCCCGCTGACCCACAGCGAGGCCGGCGGTTTGTCGACGGTAATGAAGTTCTGGGTGTCGATCGAGCCGAAGAACCAGGCCTTCCAGCTCTGCGACCCCGCCTGCACGGCCGCCGCGTAGAAGCTGTTCGCGTAGCCGGAGGCCGAGAGGTCGACGAGGTAGAGGACGCCCGTCGCCGCCAGCAGCGCGATCGTCGCCCAGCGGACCCAGTGCGGGTGGTGGGCTCGCCCCGTGGGCGGCGCGGCCGGTCCCGTGCCCGCGTCGCCGCGCGCCGTCGTGGTGGTGGTCATGCCGAGACGTTCGGCCACGACCTTGCCGTCCCGCCCAGGACCGGCTGTGAACGGCCCGTGAGCCTGGGCCCTACGGCAGCAGCCCCAGCACCGCCGTCCGCTGCACCGCGAGCCGCTCGAGCAGTTCCAGCTCCTCCTCCGGGCTCGACGCGCTCGTCCCCCGCCGCATCCGGTCGCGCCGGAAGGCCAGTTCCGTCGCCGTCTCCTGGAAGTCGCGCACGGCCCGCACCGCGTCCCGCCCCCCGGCGCCGGAGGCCACGGAGCGCGCCCGCCGCCGCCCGGCGCCGGAGGCGAGCATCGCGACCTCCGCCTCCCCCAGCCACCCCGTCCGGACGTAGACCTGCAGGTGGCGACCGATGAGCCGCGCCTCGCGCACCCGGGCCGCGAGCGCCACCGCCACGGCCGCGGCGAACACGGGGACCTGCAGCAGCAGGAAGACCTCGATGAAGTTCGCCGTGCCCGACCCCGCGCTGGCGTTCCACAGCGCGTGCAGCACGGCGGCCACCAGCAGCCCCAGCAGCGGCGCCCCGACGCGGCACGAGGCCCGGCGGTGGCGGGCCGCGACCCCCAACCCGACCCCCACGGCCATCGTGAACAGCGGGTGCGCGAAGGGCGACACCAGGCAGCGCAGCACGAACACCACCACCAGCGACGCCGGCTGGTCGTCCCCCAGGGCGCGGCCGAGGTAGAGGACGTTCTCCAGGTAGGCGAACCCGACCCCGACGAACGCCGCGTAGACGATCCCGTCCACGACCCCGTCGAACTGCCGGCGCTGCTTGAGCAGGAGCAGCAGGACCCCGAGCCCCTTGAGCGTCTCCTCGACGACCGGTGCGACGAAGACGGAGGTGTTCGTCACGTCCCCCACCGAGCGGTCCAGCAACCGCGACACCCCGGTGTTCAGGACGAGCGCGCCCAGGCTCGCGACGCAGGCGCCCCAGCCGAACGCGAAGGCGAGCAGGTGCGGGGGTTCGGCCTCGTGGCGGTCCAGCCAGAGGACGGTCGCGAGCACCGGGCCGACCGGGACGGCGGCCAGCGCCAGCCCCGGCAGCACCCCCCGGAGGCCGACCTCCATGGTCACCGCGGTGAGGCTGAGCAGCCCGCAGACCACGAGCACGAGGACGCTCAACGGGAGCAGCGCGGACGCGCGGACGCGCGGCGCCGACATGCGTCGAGGGTAAGGGCTGGCCCGTCACCCGCTCCTCCTGCTCCGGCGGACCTCTAGTCTGAGCCCGTGAGCAACGACAAGGTCACCGAGCGCATCGTCTGGATCGACTGCGAGATGACCGGGCTGAGCCTGACCGAGGACGCACTCGTCGAGGTGGCCGTGCTGGTCACCGACGCCGACCTCAACGTCCTCGGCGACGGCGTCGACGTGGTCATCAAGCCCCCCGCGGAGACGCTGGTCGACATGGACAAGGTCGTCGTCGACATGCACACCTCCTCCGGGCTGCTCGACGAGATCCCCCACGGCAAGACGCTGGCGGAGGCCGAGCAGATCGTCCTGGAGTACGTGCGGAAGTGGGTCCCCGAGCCCCGCAAGGCGCCGCTGGCCGGCAGTTCGGTCCACACCGACCGCGCGTTCCTGGCCCGCGACATGCTGCAGCTGACGGACCACCTGCACTACCGGCTGATCGACGTGTCCTCGCTCAAGGAACTCGCCAAGCGCTGGTTCCCGCGGGTGTACTTCAACACCCCGAGCAAGCACGGCGGTCACCGGGCGCTCGCGGACATCCGCGAGAGCATCCAGGAGCTGAAGTACTACCGCGAGGTGCTGTTCGTGGCGGACCCCGGCCCGGACTCCGAGACGGCGAAGGCCGCGGGCGCGAAGTTCGAGCTCAAACCCCAGGCCTGACCCGTTCGGCGGGTGCGCCGGGAATCCTGTCCCGGAGCAGTCCGACGCCCGTGTATCCTCGACCCGTCACGTGAGCCGCGCAGCGGTCGAGCGTGCCGTGGTGGGTGTAGCTCAGCTGGTAGAGCACCTGGTTGTGGTCCAGGAAGTCGCGGGTTCAAGTCCCGTCACTCACCCCACGTGCGAAGGGCCCCGACGTCGTCGGGGCCCTTCGTCGTTCCCGGTCGCGTCAGCGGGGGGTCAGGGTCGTTCGGTGCGGTCGGTGACCCCGAACCGCGCGTGCCCGATCCCGATCAGCTGTTCCCGCAGCCAGACGAGGTAGGCGTCCCGGTCGGCTCGCAGGCCGAGGGAGATGACCGGCTGGCCGACGACGTCCCAGTGGTGCGAGCCGGCCACGGGCAGGACGATCACCTGCAGGAAGAACGGCCGGATGCGGCGTCCGAGCTCGTGCTCGACGTCGGTGAGCAGGTTGGTCTCGAACAGCGCCGTCGCGGTGCGGGTGATGATGCGCTTCTCCACCTCGCGGGCGCGGGCGCACCAGGTGACGGCGTCGTCCATCCCCAGTTCGGCCAGGCCGCGCAGTTCGGGCATCCCGTTCAGTCCCGGGTAGCGGGGCGGCAGGATCGAGGTGAGGGCGTCGGCCCCGCCGGGGAAGGACCGGGCCCACCAGGTGGCCCACTGCCGTCCCGCGGTCTCGAGGCCGGCGACGTCGGCGCCCGCGGTGTGCAGCGGGATGGACACCGGGTCCAGCGGCGGGAGGTCGGGCAGCAGGGGCGAGGTCGGGGGCTGCAGGCCCGCTGCGTCGCGCAGGTGCAGGGCCAGCAGCAGCGACTGGGGCATGGTGAGGTCGATCCCCCACCGCCCCTCGCTGCGCACCTACCCACTGTGCTCCGGTGGTGGGCGGTCGGCCACCTGATTGCCCCCTGGACGTCGCCCGGGGTCATCCCAGGGGGTGATGCCCGGCTACGGCGCGAGGGTGATGTGCCGCCCCCGGCCGCTCCCTACGGTGTGATCATGACCGCTCCGGTGCTGACCCGTTACCCGCTCGACGCCGCCGCCACCCGGCGCCGGCGACGACGGATCGCCGCGGTCGTGGCCGTGCGCCGTGAGCAGTCGCACGGTCGACGCGTTCAGCCCAGCGCCTTCGGCACCCACCGGGGTGAACCGTTGCACGCGCGGTGACCCTGCCCCGGAACTCTGCGCCGGACGGGTCCTCCGCCCGGGCGGACTCTCAAGGAAGGGCTCACGGACGACGAACACATGTGCGTCCCCTGTTCGCGGGGGGTGTCGATCCTCGGGAGGACGCATGACGCACGACAAGACCCAGGCGGACGCGATGAGCGAGCCGGTGATGGAGATGCTCTTCGAGCACATCCCGCTGTCGCTCATCATGGACATGGCTTCGCCCGACGGCCCGCACTCCGCGGAGCTGCTGGAGTCCGAGGGCCTGCCCGACGAGGAGTGGTGGAAGCAGGACTGATCCTGCGCACCGCACGAGGTCCGGGTTCCCGGGGGCGCGCCCCCTCTCGCTCCCCCGGGGACCGGATTTCGTGGCACGGCCAGGTGACTGGTAGAGTTCACCTCGTTGCGCCATTAGCTCAATTGGCAGAGCAGCTGACTCTTAATCAGCGGGTTCCTGGTTCGAGTCCAGGATGGCGCACTCGGCTTTATCTGCAGGGATCGTTATCTGCAGCACAGGATCTCGGCTCCTCACGGAGCCGGGATCCTTTGTCGTTCTCCCCCAACCCAGCGGCGCGAGCCGCGGTTCGTGTGACGCAGATCATGCGATCAGGACGGGAGCACCTCGCCTGTCGACACCCCCGGCGAAGACCGCGGCCAGCAGGCCCGGGAACCGGGCCTCGAGGTCCCCGCCGGCCTCCTGCCCGACATCGCCAGATCCCTGGACGTGACCGAGGCGGTCGCGGGCCGGACGGTCACGGTCTACGCCCTCGCGATCGCGCTGGTGGCCTTCGTGGTCGCCGACCTCGTCATCGCCGTGACCAACGACTTCGCCGTCGAAGCAGGGGCGAGCGATGTCGATCGCGCACGCCGTGACGTCCTCCGGGGAACTCCCGGGGTGTTCACGATCCTCGCCGTGATGGGCGGTTCCTTCCTGGCCCACCACGTCCTCTGCACCTGCATCGCCCCCGTGGTCGACGAAGCCGGCATCGCGAGCCAGGTCCAGTGGGGCCTCGGTTTCGGCGGCGGGGCGACGTGGTTCCTCACCGCGGGTTCCCGGGCGCCGGATCCGGTTCCATCGCAGCGGTGATGGTCACCCTCGTGAACCTCGTGATCGGCGCCACGCCCTCCCCGGGTGAACGGGGAGTACGCAGGAGTTCGGGGGCGCGGCCCTCGAACCAGGTTTCAGAGGTCGGCCACGACGTCGGCGGCGACGTCACGCAGTTTCCGGTTGCTGCGCCGGGACCGCAACGACAGGTGCTGGAACACTGTGACGTGGGGCCTAACCCGTCCTCGTGCTGCCGTTCGTCCAACCGGGCCGCCAGAGATCCGGTGAAGGCAGCGCGGCGAACCGTGCTCGCGTGCTCGACCGCGGTGACCGACACCTGCTCCGACCCGGGTACGCAGAGCTGACGCGACAACCGGGCGGTTGCCCGTTGAAACGGCGGGCGACCTCGGCGAGCCGTTCCCGAGCCTCGTCCGGGTCGCCGCTGGTCACGGCGATCAAGGCCTCGTCGAGAACCGGGAGCAGCTCGAAGCCACTCCGGGGTTGCGGACGGGATCGCCGTGTTCGTCGACTGACGTCCCCGGTCAGAGGTTCGGACCGGTCAGCGGCGCGGTGCTCTCGCGGTCGACGAACACCGAGGGGACCAGCCCGAGCGGACCGACCTCGGTCCCCGGGGACAGTTCTTGGATGAGGGTCCTGACCGCCCGGCGGCCGACCTCCTGGATGTCGTGACGGACGGTGCTCAGCCGGGGTACCGAGAACCGTGCGGCTTCGACGTCGTCGAAGCCGACCACGCTGACGTCGTCGGGTACCCGCACCCCCAGGTCGGTCAGGGCCCGGACCAGCCCCAGGGCGGTCTGGTCGTTGGCGCACACCACCGCGGTCGGTCGAGGAGTCGCCGCGCCCACGAGGAGTCCTGCGGCGTGACCGGACTCGCTGGACCAGTTCGTCAGGAGGCAGGTCTGCGCCGGGAGCCCGTGCTCGCGCAGCACCTGTTCCCAAATCTGGCGGCGGTGGATCGCACTGTGGGAGTCCGGTGGTCCGCCGGCGTGCCAGATGCGGGTGTGCCCGCCGGAGATCAGGTGGGTCAGGGCTGCTCGGAGTCCGGGCTCGGGATCGCTGTCGACCGTGGTGAAGCGGGGATGTCGGGCGCCGCCGTCCGTCACGACGATCGGGACGTCGACGTGGAGCCCGCCGAAGAGGGACTCCACCACCCCGGACTCGACGCAGACCACGATGGCGTCGACGTTGTGGCGGCCCGACATGACGTCGGCCGCTCCGCTGATCTCCTCGGGCGACGGTGCCTTCAGCGGCATCAGCATCACGTCGTACCCCAACCGGCGGGCCTCGTCGGCCACCCCGTCCAGGGCCTGCTGCGCCCCGAACGTGGTCAACGTCGAAGCGATGACTCCGATGCTGCGGAAGGATCCGGTCGCGAGGGACCGGGCGGCGGAGTTGGCGCGGTAGCCGAGGGCGGCCATGGCCTCGCGCACCCTCTCCCGCGTCTGGGGGTCGACGTTCTCGCGGCCGTTGGAGACCCGCGACACCGTCTGGGCCGACACCCCGGCCACAGTGGCGACGTCGGCCATGCTCGGTCGGCGGCGGCGGCTCGCGGGCGCTGCGCCCGGCACGGGGGCACTCTCCTCGGATCCGGGCGGGGGCACGACGGCCATGCTGCCACCCGGAGGCTGAAGAGGTGGGGAGGAGTCCGTGTTCATGTTCGCGCAAACACGCTACGGTGGCGGGACGGTAGTCACCGGCCTACCGCTCGGCGCACGGTGAGCACGAGCACGGATGCCCCGAGACTGTGCACCACCACGGAGGTGGACGTATGGACCCCGAGGACGCCCCTCGTCACCTCGAGCGCGTCACCGAGATCGACCCCGCCGCCCGGCCCTACGTGAGCCGACTGATCCGGCGGGTGCACCGGGACGGAGGGATCCAGGTCGTCGACGACCACCTGGCCATCAAGTGCCTGACGTCGCCGACCGTCGCACCGGAGTGGGGCCTGCGCGAGCAGAGCGGCGCCCACGCCACACCTCCGCCGGTCCTCCAGTCGACGATCCTGCAGTTGATCTGCCAGGGCGCTTCGGCCTCCGAGGCAGCGGCTGCCCTGCGACTGGACCTCGCCGCCGTGTCGGCGCACCTCCGTCAGGCCCGCCGTTGGTACGGGACGTCGAGCACCGCCCAGTCGATCACCCGAGCTCTGCGCGTCGGGGACATCGCCTGACACGAGCGCTCCACGGGGACTCGCACGACGAGGCAGGGGACCGGTGACGATGAGCACGACGCGCTGGGCCGTGGTCGTCAGCGAGGTCCTCGCGCCCTGGGTCCTGGCCGCGGTCATGCCCGTCCTCATCGCCGCCGCCACGACCACCCCGCTCTGGCGCGGGGTCCTCACGGGACTCCTCGTCACCCTGGTCTGCGCGGTCGTGCCCTACGCCGTCGTCGCGGTCGGGGTCCGTCGCGGACGCTACGAGGACCACCACGTCCGCAACCGCGAGGACCGACCGAAGCTCATGGCGATGGTGGCCGGCCTGACCGTCCTCACCGCCGGGCTGCTCGTCCTGATCGACGCCTCCCCGGCCTCGCTCATCCTCCTGGGCCTGATGACGTCCTGCGCCCTCGTGGGTTTCGCCGTGTCCAGGTTCTGGAAGATCTCGCTGCACGCGATGGTCGCGACGGCCTCCGCCGTCGTGGTCGTCGGCTTCTTCCCCGTGTGGTTCCCCGTCCTCCTCGCCGTCCCGCTCGTCGCCCTGGCCCGGGTGCGCGTCCAGGCCCACTCCCCCGCCCAGGTCGTCGCCGGTACCGGCGTCGGCGCGGTCCTCGCTACCGTGGCCGTCGTCCTCGCGACGCGCTGACGTCCTGTTCCGGTGCGAGGTCGGAGGCTCAGGCCAGGACGGCGCGGGTGGTCGTTTCCTGCTCGGTGAGGACGCCACCGATGAGGGACTGGGTCTGGTTGATCTCCTCCACCGCGGCGTGGATGCCGGCCAACGAGGTGACCACGGCCGCGACCCGGTCCTGGATGGTGGCGACCTTCGTCGCCACGTCGTCGGTGGCGCGCTCGGTCTGGCCGGAGAGTTCCTTCACCTCGCTCGCCACGACGGCGAAACCCTTGCCGGCCTCCCCAGCTCGGGCCGCCTCGATCGAGGCGTTCAGGGCCAGCAGCTTCGTCTGGGCGGCGATCGACTGGATCGCCCGCACCACCTCGTCGATCTCCGCGCTGGCCCGCCCCAACGCCGCGACCTGGTCGTTGGCCTCCGTGGCCAGCGCCTCCCCCCGGGCGGCGACCCCCGCGGCGGAGGTGACGTTGCGCTCCACCTCCGCGATCGAGGACAGCAGCTCCCCACCCGCGTCGTGCAACCGGGTGCCGGCGGCGAAGCGCTCCATCGCCTGACCGACCAGGAACGCGGTGTTGCGCAGGGCGCTCTCCCGGCTCGAGGACATGACGAGGGTGCGGGTGGCGAAGAAGTCCATGGTCCCGACCACGCGACCCCCGACGAGGACGGGCAGGCACACCCCCGACCTCACCCCGGCACGTTGCGCGGCCGGGGCGCGGACGCAGTCGGTCATCTCACCCAGGTCCTCGACGAAGACCAGGTCCTGCGCGGCCCAGGTCCGGCCCGACAAGCCGACGCCCCGGGCGAAGGACGCGGACAGGGTCACCGCGCGGAACTCCTCCCCGGCGTCGCCGGACTCCAGCTCGAACCGCAGGACCGGTTTCCGCTGATCGGACTCGTCCAGGCGCCAGAAGGACCCGTACTGCCAGTCGAACTCGCGCCGGATCGTCGCCAGGGCGGTGCGCAGCGCCGTCTGCTCGTCGCGAGCCGTCGTCAGCTCGCGGACGACGGCGGAGACCGCGTCGACGTCCTGGGTCGCCTTTTCCTGCCGCACCGTCTCGTGGGCACGTTCGAGAGCACCGGAGACCAGGACACCGACCGCCCGCAACGAGGCCAGCCGGCCCGGTGACGGGACCAGCTCCTCGGTGGTGAAGAAGTCCATGGTGGCCACCACGCGGCCCTGCTCGACGATCGGGAAGCACACCCCGGACCTCACCCCGCCTCGTTGCGCGGCCGGGGCGCGGACGCAGTCGGGAACCTGCGCCAGGTCCGCCACGAAGACCAGGTCGCGGGCACGCCACGCCCTCCCCGGCAACCCCTCGCCCTCGGCGAAGGACGCCACCGAGGAGATCTCCCGGAACTCCGCGCCGACGTCGCCGGACTCCTGGGCGAAGCGCAGCACACCTTCCCCACGGTCACCGTCGGCCTCCAGCGTCCAACAGGAGCCGTAGGCCCAGCCGAACCGGTCGCGCACCGTGTCCAACGCGATGCGGACCGCCTCCTGCGGGGAAGTGACCGTCGAGAGGGCGCGCAGCACCTCGGTGATCGCCTCGACGTCGGCAGCGCTGTCGGTCGCGGAACGGGTCAGCGCCGCGATCGTGGCGGCCTTCCCCCTCCGGGTCGGCTGCGGTCGCGGGTTCGTGAACACGGTGTCGAGGCTCCTCTGCAGGTGACGCCCACCACGTAGTGGATCGTCCGAGCATCGGAATCGCGACGACGCCCCTTGAACGATTCACGCACGTTCACCCGGCCGGGGGAACTCCACCCTCCGACGGACGGTGGGTCTCAGGTGGGCCCCCCGGTGAGCCGAAGTGACAACGTGCCGTCCTCGCGCCCGGGTGCCCTCGCCTCCCTCCGGAGGACGATCCTGCCCCGAGGGGCCCTGGGGGTGCTCGCCGTCTCCGCGATCGGGTTGTTCCTCACCGTCTCCGGGCCCGACCCGGCCGGCGTGCGGTCCGCACTGGCGCTCCCGCTGTCCTTCACGGCGTTGGCCGCCACCTGGTGGATCGTGCGGTGGCGGGCCCGCCGGGCCACCGCCGAACGGTCGGTCTGGCGGATGTTCAGCCTCGGCTGCCTCCTCTACGGCATGGGCGCGGTCGTCACCGTCGTCGTCGCGGTCGTCCCCCGGACCGCTCCGCTGGCCGAGGTGCCGGCCGGGGTCTGCGGGGTCCTGACCTTCCCGCTGGCCTACCGGGCCCTGGTCCGGTGGAGCCGGCACGGGTCCGGCGTCGACCCCGACGACCTCCTCAACGGGTGCGCGTCGCTCCTCGTCGCGACCGCCGTCCTGGGCAGCGTGCTGGTCTGGACCACACCCCAGGGACACGCCGCGGGAGGGGGGCTGCTCACGTCGCTCCCCGGGCTCCGGCAGGTGCTCCTCGTGCAGGACTCCGCGGTGATCGTCCTGGTGGTGGCCGCGCTGACCGCCGCCTTCACCGGACGGCTCTACCGCGACGTCCGGTTGTGGCTGGTGACCGCCGCGTACCTGCTGGCCGGCGCCGGGGGCCTCGTCGCCCTCGCCGGAGGTGGCGTCACCCGCCCGGCCTGGTCCCTCCCGGTGTGGGCCCTGGGTCTGCTGGCCCTGTCCACGGCGGCGATCCTCCCGGTGCGGTTCGTGCCGACCCAGTCCTCGGACCCGGTGAAGTCCACCGTCGGGTCCTTCGTCGTCGTCCTCGCAGGTCTCGGCACCGCCGTCACGGTCGTCGCCACCGGCGCTCCCGGCATCCTGGCCGTCGTCGGCCTGGCGGGTGTCCTGGGTTCCAGCGTCCGCCTGCTGGTCAACACGGGAGAACTCGCCCAACTGGCCGCGAGCCGGGAGGAGGCCCTGACCGACGACCTGACCGGCATCGCCAACCGCCGCGCGATCGTGCGGCAGCTGGACCACACCCTGGCCCACCCCGGGACCCGTGAGCCGGGCCTCCAGGTGGTGGTCTTCGACCTCGACCACTTCAAGGAGGTCAACGACGGGCTGGGCCACAGCGCCGGTGACGACCTGCTGCGCATGGTCGCCCAACGCGTGCAACCCGCCCTCCCGGCGGCGACGGTGCTCGGTCGACTCGGCGGTGACGAGTTCGCCATCGTCAGCAACGCGGGGGCGCAGGGCGAGGCGGTGCTGGGCGCGCTCGACGAGGCCTTCGCAGAACCCTTCCACCTCGCCGGGATGAGCGTGCACGTGGACCTCAGCGTCGGACGGGCGCACTGGCCGACGTCGGACTCCCCCGGTGGCGAGGGATCCGTCGACGCCGCGATGCTGCTGCGCCGGGCCGACACCGCGATGTACGACGCGAAACGGAACGACCTGCGCTGCACCACCTACGACTCCGCCCGCCACGGCGAGACCCGGGGCCTGCTGTCCATGGTGGCCGACCTGCGCCAGGGGATCACCGGAGGACAACTGCGCCTGCACTACCAGCCGCAACTCGTCGCGACGACAGGAGAACTGGCCGGCGTGGAAGCGCTGGTGCGCTGGCAGCACCCGGTCCTGGGCCTGCTGATGCCGGGACGGTTCCTCCCCCTGGCGGAGTCGCACGCGCTGATGGACGCCCTGACCCGCGAGGTGCTCGAGCAGGCCGTGGCCCAGCAGGCCCGCTGGCACCGTGAGGGCCTGCACGTCCGGGTCTCCGTGAACCTCGCCGCGGGAACCCTGCTGGACACCTCCCTCCCCGCGACCGTGAACGCGCTGCTGACCCACCACCGCGTCCCCGCCACCTCACTGGTCCTGGAGGTCACCGAGACGGCGTTGCTGCGCGAGCCGGAACGGAGCCTCTCCGTCGTCGAAGGTCTGCGGGCGCTGGGAGCGCAGGTCAGCATCGACGACTTCGGAACCGGTTACTCCTCCCTGACCCAGCTGCGACAACTGCCCGTCAGCGAACTCAAACTGGACCGGTCCTTCACCATGGACCTGCTCAGCGACCCGCGCGCCGCGGCCATCGTGGCCAACACCATCAACCTGGCGCACGCCCTGCAGCTCCGGGTCGTCGCCGAGGGGGTGGAGGACGAAGCCACCCTCGCAGCGCTCGCGGCGCTCGCCTGCGACGAGACACAGGGCTACCTGCACGCCCGTCCGCTGCCCGCCGACGAGTTCGACACGTGGCTCACGCAGCGGGTCGTCGGCGCCGAACGCTAGTCCGGCCACGGCACGCTCGGGTCCGTCCCGCCCCTCACGGAACGGGACGGACCCGGGCGTTCAGCAGCACGGAGGAGAGCGCACCCGCCGCCCGGGTAGAGCACGCTCTCCCGCGTCGACGGCGTGGGGGTGACGGTGATCCTCGCCCGCGCCGCGGTCGGTCCCGCCCGGTTCCGGGGCGGCGCCCGTCACGCAGCGGCAGCCGTGCCCGCCGATGTCGTCGCCGTCGTCCTCGTCCCAGGTGGCGACCACCGCCGCGAACTCCGCGTCGACCCACTCCTGCAGGAGAGAGACCACGGCGGCGAAGGCGTCGTCGCTCCCCCGCATCGCAGTGTCCACGGGAACCCCCCTCAGGAGGTGAGGGCGTGCTGGTCGTCCTCGGTCGCGATCTCGATGCGTCGCGGTTTCGCCCGCTCCGCGACCGGGATGCGCAGACGCAGGACGCCGCCGCGGTAGGCGGCCTCGATCCGCTCGGTGTCGAGGTTGTCGCCGAGGATCAGCTGCCGGCTGAAGACGCCCCGTGGGCGCTCCGCGGCGAGCATCTCGCCCGTGCCCTCCGACACCGGTCGCTGCGCCCGCACCGTCAGCACGTTGCGCTCCACGTCGAGGTCGACGGACGCCGGATCCAACCCCGGCAGGTCGAACTCGATCACGAACTCGTCGCCGTCGCGCCAGGCGTCCATCGGCATCGCCGCGGGCCGGGCCGTCGTCCCCAGCACCTGCTGAGCCAGGCGGTCGAACTCTCGGAAGGGATCAGTGCGCATCAGCATGTCCACCACCTCCGGGTCTCTCGAGAACCAGATGCGCTGCCAACCGTCGACGGATCGGTTCGACCGATCCGGACACAGTTTTCATAGCACTCCACCCCGGGGCGCGCAACCCCTGGAATGGAGGTGTTCGGCTGCGGTGCAGCAGGTGTCAGGACTCAGCGCGCGCCGCGGTGCGTGTCCTTGACGCGGTACATGTCGTGGTCCGCCGCGCGCAGCAGTCCCGCGAAGGTCTCCCCCTGCCGGGGGTAGGTCGCGACGCCGATGCTGGCCCCCACCGAGACCTCTCCCGATCCCAGCCGGACCGGGTTGGACAACCGCTCCGCCAGGGTCGCCGCGACCTGAGCGGCCGTCTCGGTCGCGGTCGCGACCTCGAGCCCGGTGAGAGCGACGATGAACTCGTCACCACCCAGGCGCGCCAGCAGGTCGCCGCGACGCAACGAACGGCGCAGTTCACCCGCCACGTGCACCAGCAGGTCGTCACCGGCCGCGTGGCCCAGGTCGTCGTTGACGGCCTTGAAACCGTCGAGGTCGCAGAACAGCAACGCCACGGTGGTGTCTCCGAGGCGCGCGGTCCACAGGGCGGCCTCGACGAGTTCCTCGATGCGCCGTCGGTTCGCCAACCCCGTGAGGGGATCGGTGTAGGCGAGTTGCTCGATCCGGGCGACGTGCTCGCGGACCTTGGCGCGCTCGGTCTCGACCTGACGCTGGGCCACCACCCGGTCGGTGACGTCGTTCTGCACGCCGATGTACTGCACGACGCGCCCCGTCTCGTCGAGGACGGGGGCCAGGTGGATCTCGTTCCACCACGGCGTCCGTCCGGGGCCGCGGTGGTTCAGGACGACACCCCGCCACTCCTCCCCGGCGGCGATCGCCGACCGGATGGAGTCGACGACGGAACTGTCGGTGTCGGCTCCCTGCAGGAAGCGGCAGTTGCGCCCCAGGACCTCTTCGGAACGCAGCCCGGACAACTCCTCGAAGGCGGAGTTGACGTAGATCAGCGGGTGGTCGGGCCGGCTCATGTCGGCGATGGTGACGCCGTTGCTCGTGGCGCTCAGGGCTCGCTCCAACAGGTCCTCCGCACCGCGGAGACCGCCTCGGTGGACCGGGGCGGGCGTCACCGTCCGCCGGGGCGGCGCGGGGACGACGTCACCCCGGAGCACCGGTTCGGCGGTGCGCGGGACGACCCGGGAGAGCAGGGAGTGCGCGGCGGCGATCACGGTGTCGCGGTCGTAGGTCAGGGCGTACTCGAACATCCGCTCCGTGTCGGGGCCCTGGTCGCCCAGGTCCCTCGCGAGCAGGGCGACGGCGAAGTGCGGGGCGAGGACGACGACGTCCCACTCCCCCCGCACCGGGTCCTCCGGGGCCAGCGTCGCCCCGCGGACCCCCGGCACCGGGACGGTGGGGAGGTCCTCGCCGAAGGCGGCGACGAACCCGACGCGGTCGGCCAGGTCCAGGTAGCGACTGCGGGTGGCCGGGGTGAAGTGACGGGCCTCCTGGAACGTCGAGGCCACGACGCACGTGTCGCCCAGGCGCATCGCCTCGCGTTCCAGCTGCTTGCTGACCTCGATGAGCAACGGCTTGGGCGAGCGGCGCAGTTCTGTTCCCGTCGGCAGCACGGCGAAGGGAGAGGTGTCCTGGGGGGCGACCGTCACGACGGGGTCGAGGAGCGGCAACCGCCCCACGGCCAGCGCCGGTGGTGGCGGTGACGCCGGGCGGCCGAACATCCACCCCTGCCCCAACCGGGCCCCGAGGGCCCGGGCGGTCATGAGGTGCTGCTCGTCCTCCAGCCCCTCGGCCAGGATCCACGCACCGGTCGACTGGGCGTAGGCGTTGACGGCGTTCATGATCTGGGCCACGGCCGGACCGGGACGTTCCTGCACCAGCCGCAGGTCCAGCTTGACCACGTCGGGGCGCAGCAGGGGCATGAAGGCCAGCGACATGGCGTCGGCGCCCACGTCGTCGAGCGCGACGCCCCAGCCGATCTCGCGGATCCGCGCGACGGTGCGCAACAGCTCCGCCGGACGGGCCGCGAGGGCGCGCTCCGTGATCTCCACGACGACGCGCAGGTCCCCGGGGGCACCGTCGGCGAGGGCGAGCAGGTCGCTCAGCGGCGCGGTGTCGAGGACCTCCGGCTCGACGTTGACGAACAACGTGAGCGGGGCGACGAGGGAGTGCTCGATCGCGCCGCGGAAGGCCGCCGCCCGGCAGGCCTGGTCCAGTTCGGCCAGGACCCCGGCCGACCTCGCCGCGGCGAAGAGGTCGTCGGGTCGGTGCAGCGGTCCGACCGGCCCGCGGGCCAACGCCTCGTAGGCCACGACCACACCGGTCGTCAGGTCGACGATCGGCTGGAACACGCTGTGCACGGAGTTGGCGGCGATCACGTCGTGGATGGTGGCAGCTGAGAGCACGGTCGACACCCCGTCTCCATCGGCAGCGGGCGCCGGTTTCCCCAGGGGTCGTCCCCCGAACGCCGCAACGTCGTCACCGTGGACCGGGCGCCCCGCCGGTCCGGGCGGCGACGTCGTGCAGGGCTCGGCGCTTGACCGCCTCGCCGAAGAGGCTCAGGCCCCCGTTCAGCAGCACGAGGCCCACGGTGCCCTCGGCGAACCACTGCAGCGCGGGGGCCCGTCGCCCGCGACGACCCGCCGCGTCGCTCACCACCGAGACCCCCGCCCCGACGGCCAGCAACCCGGCGGGGGCCAGCACCTTCCACGCACGAAGATCGTCCACAGCGTTCATGCGGACATCCTCGACCGCACCTCGGTGGACCGCAGCGTGGATCATCGGAGGAGCGCTCCTTCGAGCGGTCGCACGAGGACCGAGCGGTCCTGCACCCAGGCCCGCACCACGTGCGCACCGAGGCGATCGTCGAGCAGGCTCGCGACCATCCCGGAGTCCGCCGGGACGCCGGGCGGGTTCGTCAGGACCACGTCGAACTCATGGCCGGCCACGGGGACGTCGAAGCACCACCGGACCATCGCGCTGGGCGGTTCGGGAACCCCGGCCCTGCTGGCGCGAACGCAGTCGACTGGTGCGGGGGTGGCGGCTGCTGCGGGACCACCGTCCTCTGCTCGTCACGTTCGCGGACAGGGCCGCGGTGCGCGAACACCTCGCGGCGGTCGCCGGCGAGCAGTACCTCCCCCGCGCGTTCGCGGTCCTGACCGACCCCACCGAACTGCGTTCGCTCGCGCTCCCCCCCGAGTACGTCGTCGAACCCACCCACGGCAGCGGGGCCGTCGTCGTCGTCTCACCGGAGGCTCCTGCGCAGGCCCGGCTCCCGCAGGCCCGGTGGAGCTGGGTCTACGCCCAAGGGGGGCGGCCTCGTGGCGATCGGGGAGCACTGGACGAGCCGACTCCACGGCCAGGGGCCGAACCGGGAGTGGGTCTACGGACAGGTGCCGCCCCGGACGACGAGTTCTTCGCGTTCCACGGACGGTGCCACTTCGTCCAGGTCGACTCCGGCCGGTTCGGAGCTCGCGCGCAGGACTTCCACCTCGCGACTGGGCGAGATGATCGACCTTGCGGACCGGCTCGCGTCCGGTACCGACTTCGTCCGGGTCGACCTCTACCACCTCCCTGACCGCATCGTCTTCGGCGAGCTGACGAACTACCCCGCCGGTGGCGACAGCCCCTTCCACCCCGCGGAGTTCGACGCGGTCTTCGACGCCCCGTGGACGGTGCCCCGGCGCTACCGCTGAGCGCAGGAGGTGCGCAGCGATCCGGGCTCGGCCAGAGTGGGTGCACCTCAGGTGGGCCGTCGAGCAGCGGGCGTTCCGAACCTCCGACGAACGAGGACGGACGGTCGATGGACACGACGAGAGCACAGGACCTGGCCCGGCGGGCCGCTTCCGCGGCGACGCGGACCCTCCTGCACCGCGACGGCGGCGGCACCACCGAGCAGCAGACCCTGACCATCGCGCGCACCGTGGAGGACGTCCTCCGGGCCTGCCTCGATCCCGACGTGCTCGACACGATGGTTTCTCCCGCCGGGAGCGTGCACCGGGGTCCTGCGGGCGTCTACGCCTGGACCGTCGCGGACACGACGATCGAGACGCAGGCCCACGCCGAACCGAACCGCGTCGTCTTCAGCGGGGGTCCGGCGCAGAACCCGGACGAACCCCTCGTGACCGTCGAGGCGTGGCCGGCACCGCAGGGTCTCGGAGCGGAGGTCGTCCTGCGTCTGACGGTTCCGGCCGGGACGGGCGAGGTCGGCGGCGGACTGGGCTTCACGATGCTCTACCGCCTCCGGGCCCTGCTGCAGACCGGTGAGGCACCCACCCTGGGAGACGTTCCCAGCGGACGGGACGGGAAGCGCTGATGCGGGCCCTGGTCTGGAACGGGGTCAACGACCTCGCCGTCGAGACGGTGCCGGACGCGGCGATCGTGAACCCGCGTGACGTGGTCGTGCAGGTGTCGCTGAGCAGCACCTGCGGATCGGACCTGCACTTCATCGACGGTTACCTGCCGGGGATGCTCCCCGGTGACGTCTTCGGTCACGAGTTCATGGGCCGGGTCGTCGAGGTCGGGCCCGGGGTCACCCGGGTCCGGGTCGGTGACCGCGTCGTCGTCCCGTCGTTCATCGCGTGCGGGAACTGCTGGTACTGCGACCGGGAGCTCTACTCCCTCTGCGACACCACCAACCCGCACGCCGCCGCGCAACAACCCGTCCTGGGCTACCCGTCGGGCGGGATCTACGGCTACACGCAGCCGTTCGGCGGGTACGCGGGGTCGCACGCGGAGTTCATCCGGGTCCCGTTCGGCGACGTGAACTGCTTCACGGTCCCGCCCGAGGTGGACGACCTGTCGGCGCTCTTCGTCTCCGACGCGGTTCCCACCGGGTACATGGGCGCCGACTTCTGCGACATCTCCCCCGGTGACACCGTCGCCGTCTTCGGCGCGGGTGCGGTCGGGCTCATGGCCGCCGCCTCGGCCCGGCTGCTGGGGGCGGAACGCGTCATCGTCGTCGACCGGCTGCCCGAGCGTCTCGAACTGGCCCGCACCCGCGTGGGCGCCGAGACGCTCGACTACAGCGAGGTCGACAGCGTGCAGGAGTTCCTGCGCGAGACCACCGGTGGGCGGGGCCCGGACGCCGTCATCGAGGCCGTCGGCATGGAGGGGCACGGGACCGGGGTGCAGAACCTGGTGGACCGCGCGAAGCAGGCCGTGCGCCTGGAGACGGACCGGGCCACACCGTTGCGCGAGGCCCTCCTCGCCGTCCGCAAGGCCGGCACGGTTGCCGTCCTCGGGGTCTACGGGCTCACCGACAGCTTCCCGACCGGAGTCGTGCTCAACAAGGGGCTCACGATCAGGTCCGCGCAGCAGCACGGTCAGCGCTACGTCCCGAGGTTGCTGAACCACCTCGCCTCGGGGGAACTGGAGACGAGCTTCCTGGCGACGCACCCGATGTCCCTGGAGGACTCGGTGCGCGGGTACGACGTGTTCAAGCACAAGACCGACGGCTGCCTGCGGGCGGTGTTCACCCCCGCTCCCGTGGTCGCCACCGGTCGCTGAGCGGTACCCGGGACACGAGCGAGGACCGACCCGCGGGGCCGGTCCTCGCTCCGTTCACCCGTTCCTCAGTGGTCGCCCGTGAGGGCGTCCTTGACCTTCGTCACGACGTTCTGGGCACCCTGCAGGTGCGCGCCGACACCCGTTCCCGGCTTCCCGGGACCCTGGTTGCCGTCGTAGGTGACGAACTGCTTCGGGTCGGGCGCCGGCAGGATCCCGTCGTCGAGGTTCCCCTGGTCGTCGGGCAGCGGGCGGAGTTCCTCGGCCCGCAGCGGCTCACCGTCGACGAGGCTGTTCCCGGTGGCCCAGATCCCCTCACCCGCCCGGCTCCCCTCGGTGCCGGTGTAGAGGACGTGGGCCGCGTCCTTGTCCTCCCACTCGCCGTTCGACTGCTCGATCTGGCTGTCGACGTAGCCGTCGTCGATGAGCATCTGGATCCCCAGCAGCCACTGCTGCTGGTGGTAGGTGTCACGGGCCAGGTTGAAGGCCAGCATCTCCTTGACGCCCGCGTCGTCGGTCATGCCGGCGATCCGGCTCGTCATCAGCCGGCTCTGGGCCTCGGCGGAGACGTTGGAGCGGAAGTCGGTCAGCAGGTTCCCGCTGGCGACGATGTACCCGGCGTTCCACGGGTTCCCGAGGGAATCAGTGGGCCGGGCGCCACCGCCGGAGACGATGGCGTGCTGAGGGTTCATGCCTCCGAGCACGGCCGCCAGGGCCGGGTTCGCGGCGGCGGCCTTGTCGGTGGCCTCCCCCGGAGCGCCCTCGAGGAGACGGGCCAGCATCACGGTGAGCATCTCGACGTGGCCGATCTCCTCCGTCCCGATGTCCATGATCATGTCCTTGTACTTGCCGGGGACACGACAGTTCCACCCCTGGAACAGGTACTGCATCATCACGGTCATCTCACCGAACTGCCCACCGAGCAGTTCCTGGAACTTCATGGCGAAGAGTGTGTCGGTACACGATCGTCTCCTCCGGTGCAGTGCGGTTCTTGCGTCGGGTGCGTGCGTGTCCCCGCTCGGACGGGGCTCAGGTGCGAACGTTCGCCAGGATCCCCTTGGCGATCTGCGAGGGCTTCTGCTGCTCGCCCTGCTGCGCAGTCATCACCAGCAGCACACCGGTCAGCGCGGGGATGGACCACTGCAGGACCTTCAACCGCCGCTGGGCCGCGGCGACGTCCTCGGGGGTGGCCGCGGAGGGTTCCGTCGCCCCGTGGGCGGGGGCCGGGGAGTTCTTGCCGAGTTTGGCGCCTTGCAGGCCCGAGTAGGCCGTGACCCCCATGGCGGCGAGCGTGAGGACGGACTTGAGCGTGGTGTTGGAACGGGCACCCTTCTGGGCGGTGACCCGGCCGGCGTTGCCGGCGATGAGTCCGATGCCACCCACGGTGTGGGCCGCGAGCGCGACCGCGTTCACGGGCGCCCACTTGGCCCACCCCGCCGAGGCGATCTTCGTGCGTTCGGACGGGTCCGTGGCCGCCGCTGCGGCTCCGTTCAGGCCGACCGCTCCGAACAGCGAGCCGCCGAACCACGCGGCGAGCCCCGCATCGTGCAGTGTCCTGATGAACGTCTGGCGTCCTGCCATCGTCGTACCTCTCCTGAGACCTGGTGTCGAACCGGGATCCAGGCGGGCACGTGAGAGCGCCCGCCCGTCGGGCGTTCGGCGCGCTGCTCCACCGGCGATCGCGAAGCGCGATCACGATGAACCTTCCCCCCTGCTCCGGCCGAGCGCATCTGGAACCGCGACGTGGCGTGGAACCAGGTCGAACGCACGGCGGACGCCTCCCTCGGAGTTCCGGCTCCGCGTCCGGAGAACCCCACGAGCGCGACCCGAACCACGACCTCCGTCTTTCCGTCCACCGTTCCCCCGTGTCGATGACGCCCCTGGTCGTCGGGGTGCTCGGCTTCGTCTCCGGGGCCACCACCGACCACGGGGGCAGCGCGGACCTCGTACCCCTGAACACCGCGGACGACCCGCGCCACGGCGGTCGGTGAGCACGGACCGGGGGCGGGTGGAGGAGAGGCCTGCAGGGTGAACCCTCGACGCAGACCCGGGAACTCATCACCCGGCTCCGGTTCGCCGTCGACGGCGCGGTCCCGTCCACGAGTACTGCACGGCGGCCTGGAGGTTCTCGCTGAGTGCCACCGCGACGACGTCGGGGTACGGGGTCTCCGCCGAGGTGTCGGGGCTTTGCCGGCCCGCGGCGCGGATCGGGAAACGGTCGACTGCTCGACCACGGGGACTACGCACGTCCCGCGGTCCCGACCTGTGCGCCACGTCTCGTGCCCGCACCACCTGCCGGGGTTGCGTAGGATGGTTCGCTGTCCTGGGTCACCGGGGCCTGAACGGAGGAACGTGGCGGACGAGCCGAGGACCGAGGAGTCCCACCTCCCGGGTCGCACCCCGGGCGACGAGACGACGCCAGGGCCGATCTCGGGTCGTGCCGCGGAGATCACCCGGGTGGTGGGTCACGCCCCCGCCGCCGTGCTCCTCGTGGAGCTGACGTCGCGTCGGGTCGTGCACACCAACACCGTCGCCGACCAGCTCGCCCCCGGTGTGCGCCTGCCCCTGGAGATCGACGCCTGGGCCACCGCCGCGCAGCTGCGCGACGTCGACGGTGCGCCGCTCTCCGACGGCACCCACCCCCTGTCGCGCATCGCCCGGTCCGAGCCGGTGCTGGGTCAGGCGGTCTCGGCCGCCCGGGTCAGTGAGCTGGGCGAACGCCAGGAACCGCTCTGGGTCGTCGCCCTGCCCATGGTCGACGCGCCGATGCTCGCGGACCACGCCCTCGTCGTGCTCCTCCCCCTCCGGGAGCAGGCCGCCGTGCAGGCCGCCACCAGCGCCGCCCAGCAGCAGACGGCGTTGCGGGAGCAGGCGGTCCTCTCGACGGGTCTCTCGTTCACGGTCGCCGACGCCGTCGCACCGGACCGCCCGCTGGTCTGGGTCAACCCCGCGTTCACCGCGGCCACCGGCTACTCCTTCGCGGACAGCGTCGGACGCAACTGCCGCTTCCTCCAGGGTGAGGGCACCGACCCGGCCGCCCGCGCGCTCATGCGCGAGGTGGTCGACGCCGGACGCGACGAGACGGTCATCGTGCTGAACTACCGCAAGGACGGCACCGCGTTCTGGAACCAGCTCTCGCTGAGCCCCATCCACGGTCCGACCGGCGACCTGACGCACTACGTCGGCATCCAGGTCGACGTCACCGCCAGCGTCGTGGCCGGTGAGGACCGCGACCGGGCGCTGGCCGCCGAGCGACGTGCCCGACTCGAGGCCGAGGAGGCCCGCGCGGCCGCCGAAGCCGCTCAGGGCCGGCTCGCCCTCCTCGCCGAAGCCACCAGTCAGCTGGCGGTGACCCTCGACGTGACCGCCTGCCGCCAACGACTGCTCGACCTCGTCGTCCCCGGCCTGGCCGACTGGGCCCTGCTCCTCACCGCCGACGAGCGGGACAGGATCGAGACGGCCATGGGCCGCCACGTCGATCCCGCGCGCACCGGGGAGGTGGACCGCTACGTCACCGCACTGCGTCGATCGCTGGTCGCGGGCCCGCCCCAGCAGACGCTGCTGCAGGGTGCCTCCGCCCGTCGGGTCAGCGACTACGACAGCCCACGACACCGCGCCGAACGGGAACGGTGGGTCACCGACCCGGCCGTCCTGGACCTCAGCGACACCCTGGGGGCCGCGTCCGCGTTGTTCGTCACGCTGCCCGGTCGCCGGGGCAGCAGCGACGTCATGGTCCTCGTCCGCAGCGCGTCGTCCCCACGCCACACCGAGGACGACCTCGAGATCGCCGTCGACCTGGGACGCCGCGCCGGCCTGATCCTGGACAACGCCCGGCTCTACGAGCAGCAGCACACCATCGCGGAGACGTTGCAGGGCAGTCTGTTGCCCTCCCTCCCCACCATCCCCGGGATCCGCGCGGCTGCCCGCTACCGCGCGGCGGTGTCCGGGGCGCAGGTCGGCGGCGACTTCTACGAGCTCATCGCCCTCCCCGGTGGGGCCATCGGCCTGGCCATCGGTGACGTCGTCGGCCACGACGTCATGGCCGCGGCCGCCATGGGCCACCTGCGGGGACTCCTGCGGGCCTGCGCGTGGGACGCCGCGGCGGGCCCCGACACCGGACGCGTCCTGGAACGCGTCGACGAACTCCTCGCCGGACTCGGCATCGGCACCCTGGCGACCCTCACCTACGCCCGTCTGGAACCCGGCTCCGGTGGCGGCTGGTCGATGACGTACTCCAGCGCCGGGCACCCCCCGCTGCTGGTGCGCGACCCGGCGGGGCGGGTCACGTTCCTCGACGAGCACCACGACCTCCTCCTCGGGGTCAGCGCCCAGCACCGCACCACCACGCAGCACCACCTGGTTCCCGGTTCCACGGTGCTGGCCTACACCGACGGTCTGGTCGAACGTCGTGGGGAGCACCTCACCGAAGGGCTGACCCGCCTGGCCGCAGCCCTGGGGGAAGGTCCCGAGGACCTCGACGAACTGTGCAGTTGGCTGCTCGAGCGGCTGGGCTCCGAAGGCGACGACATCGCCGTCCTCGCGCTGACGGTCTGAGCCGCCGGCTCACCTGCCCGCGACGGCCCGGTGGACGAGGATGTCGCCGTGCCCGCTGCGCAGGTGGAGTTCGACGCTGCGGTCGTGGTCCCCGGGCGCGTCCCGGGAGGTCAGTTCGCTCCGCACGGTGCCGTGCCGGGACTCGGCGTCCAGCCACGCCGCCGTCCCGGCGGGAACCCCGACCTCGATCCCCTCGTAGCTCGTCGTCATGCGCGCGCCCGCGCCCAGGAGTTCCGCGACGCGGACCACGCCGTAGGCGCTGCCGGCCTCGACCGACGCCAGCGCACGAGCGACGAACAACCCACCGGACAGCTTCGCCGTGAGCGGACCCTCGACGGTCCCGAACTCCACGTCGCCGTGCGTCCCGCGCAGGGTCGTCGTGCCGGTGACCCGCCCGATGCGGGTCCGGCCGTGACCGGTCCGTGCGTCGAGGTCGCCGTCCACGGTCCCCACCTCGACGACCCCGTGGGGGGTCTGGAGGTGCAGGTCCCCGGTCCGCTCGATCGTGGTGTCCCCGTAGGAGACCTCGAACCGGCTGCGGCCCAACGATCCGCGCACTACGACGTCGCCGTAGCGGGACCGCAGGGCGACCGCGGAACCCGTCGGGAGTTCGACGTGCACGTCGACGGACTCGGTGCGGCCGAAGACCCGGTTGCGCCGCGGGACGACCACCCGCAGGCGGCCGTCGCTGAACTCGGTGCGGCTGTCCGACGCCAGGGCGACGTCGGCAGGACGCTGCGGATCGCTGGGGGCGACCTCGACGCGGGTCCGCGGGAGGTCTCCGGCGACGATCACGACGCGGGCGACCCCGACGTCGATGAACGCTGCGATGGCGTCGGGAGTTTCGTACGTGGACACACTGCACCTCCGGGAGTGGGGGCGGGGGCGGCTATCCGACCCAGCCGTGGAAGGAACCACCGCTCGACGCCGGCGCGTCGACGGCCGAACCGATGGCCCGGACGAGCCAGGAGTTGACGCTGAGGTGCGCGGCGGCCGCGGCCGACTCCACCCGGACCTTCAGGTTCTCGGGCAGGCGCAGCGTGGTGCGGGAGGTCGCCCCCTCGTCGCCGGTCTCCTCGGTAACGGGAGCGGCGACGGGAGCGGTGGTGGGGGTCGCGACGGGCGACGTCACGACGAACTCGGGCGATCGCCCGCGCAACCGGAGTTCGACCCCGCCGGGGACGAGGTCCCGGGAGACCTCGCCGACGGCGTCGCTGAGCGCCTCGAGCAGCGCCAGCCGGACCGCGGCGTCCAACGCCGCGGCGAGCCGTTCTACCGGCACCCGGAGCTCCTCGCCCCCGATCCCGGCCGAGGCGAGGAGGTTCTCACGCACGCTGTCGACGTAGGGATCGAGCTCCATGACGTCATGGTGACACTACGATGACACCACCGCAAGACCCCACCTGCCGTCGCCGTAGCATGTCCGCGTGGCAGACAGCACGGACGACGCCGGGGTCGAACTCCGCACCCCGGTCCGTCCGTACCGCAAGGGCGTCGAACGCCGCCGGCAGATCCTCGACCGGGCCATCGAACTCTTCGCCGAACACGGGGTCGACGGCGCGTCGATGCGTTCGGTCGGGGAGGCGATCGGGGTTTCCCACACGGCGCTGCGGCACTACTTCGCGTCGCGGGACGAACTCCTCATCGAGGTCTACCGCGCCCACGAACAGCGGGTCGAGGGTGAACCCGAGGAGGACGGCGTCGGTGCCGTCGAGGACATCGCCCGCAGTGCGGACCGCAACCGCGAGGTTCCCGGGTTGGTGCAGCTCTACTCGACCTTGACCGCGGACGCGCTGCAGCGGCAGCACACCGCGACCCGGGAGTTCATCGACGAACGGTTCCGGAGGGTCCGGGAGGACCTGGTCCACCGCATCCGGGAGTCCCAGGCCGCCGGACGCACGCCGGCGGACATCGACGCGGCCGACGCCGCATCGCTCGTCATCGCCGCCTCCGACGGTCTCCAGGTCCAGTGGTTGCTGGACCCGGAGACCGTCGACGTGCGCCGTTCCCTGGAACTGCTGGAACGGTTCCTGCCGGGTTAGGACAGGGTCAGGGGCTCGACGTCAGAGGGTCGACGCCGAGGGGTCCCAGTCCTCGGCCAGCGGCGCGACGGGCGCGACCGTCGAGGTGATCTCGACGGCGTTGCGGGTGGCGGCCGCGTCGCGGACGGCGAGCAGCACGTCGAGGACGTGGGCGGCCACCGCACCCGAGGCGCGCTCGGTGCCACCGGTGCGGATGGCCCGCGCGAGGTCGAGGACACCGGAACCCCGCCCGAAGGTCGAACCCACGGCGGTGACCGTCTCGGGTTCCTGGGAACCGTTGCGCCACAGCGTGGAATCACCCTCGAAGGTGTTCGGGTCGGGCAGCACGATCGTGCCCTCGGTCCCGTTGACCTCGACGAACCCCATCCGCGGCAGCGCGTGCTGGAAGGAGAACGTGGACTGCGCCGACTGCCCACCGTCGAACTCGATGAGCGCGGCGTGGTGGGTCGGGACCTCGACGGGGAACGTCTCCCCCGCCCGCGGGCCGGTCGCGATGGTGCGCGTGGCCACCGACCGCGACGACACGGCCTGGACCCGGCTCGCGGACCCGAACGCGTGCACCAGGGTCGTCACGTAGTACGGCCCCATGTCGAAGAGCGGACCCGCGCCGTGGGCGAAGAGGAAGTCCGGGTTCGGGTGCCAGGCTTCCGGCCCCGGGACGTGGAACATCGTCGTCGCCGACAGCGGTTCGCCGATGTCGCCGCGGGCGATGGCGCGCAGCGCGGTCTGGATCCCCGCGCCCAGCACGGTGTCCGGCGCGCAGGCGACCCGCAGGCCGGCCTTCTGCGCGTCGGCGAGCAGCGCCAGCCCGGACTCGGCGTCGAGGGCGAGGGGCTTCTCGCTCCAGACGTGCTTGCCGGCGGCGATGACCTGACGGCCGACCTCGGCGTGCGCCGCCGGGATCGTCAGGTTGACGACGATCTCGACGTCGTCGCGGGCGAGGAGTTCCTCGACCGTCCCGGACGCCTGCACCCCGAACGCCTCGGCCTGCGCGGCCGCGCGGTCCAGGGCGATGTCGGCGACGAAGCGGACCTCGACGTCGGGGAACTTCGTGAGGTTCTCCAGGTACTGGGTGGAGATGTTCCCCGCCCCGATGATGCCCACACCGACGCGGCTCACTGGTCGTTCTCCTTCAGCCAGGCCAGCGACTGCGCGATGCCGTCGAAGACGTCGCCGGCGTAGGCGTCGAACTCCACGACCCGCAGCGCCTGGGGAGCCGCGGCGAGGATGCCTGCGACGTCGACGTCACCCTGACCCGCGGGCTGCTGCAGCGAGGTGTCGGTGCTCTTGGCGCCGTCCTTGACGTGGATGAACCGCACGCGGTCCCCCAGGGCCTTCAGCAGGGCCGGGGTGTCGGCGCCGCCGACGGTGGCCCAGAAGGTGTCGACCTCGAGCACGACGGCGGGTTCGAGCTGGTCGGCGAATAGTTCCAGCACCGGTCGGCCGTCGACGGTGTTCTCCAGTTCCCACTGGTGGTTGTGGTAGCCGAAGTCCAGGACGTACTCGTGGGCCAGGGCGCTGAGGGTGTTGACCCGCTCCGCGAGGCGCGCCACGTCGTCGGCGCTCTGCCAGCGCTGCGTCGGGACGAACGGGTCGATGACGGTGGTGATCCCGAGCGCGTTGGCGGCCTCGAAGATCGCCTCCGGGGTCTCGGAGTCGATCACGGCCGCGTGGCCGGACGGGGCACTGACGCCGGCGGCCTTGAACGCTGCCGCGTAGTCGGCGGTGCGCTGGTGGAAGCCGTACGGCTCGACCTGCTCGAAGCCGATCTCGGCCAGACGGGCGACGGCGGCGGCCAGGTCGGACTGGACCGCTTCGCGGACCGAGTACAGCTGGACGGAGGGTTTCCGGGACACCTCAGGACTCCTTCGTTCTGTGGACGGTGATGGCTCGCGCCTGATGGTACACGTCGAACTTTCCAGTGGAAGGTATTGGTGGGCCGCCCGATGCCGGATGATGGAGCCGTGCCCTCGACCCCCACCGACGCCTCTGCGACGCCCGGTCCCCCGGACGACACGAAGCGCTCCTACAAGATCCGCCGCGGCCGGATGGGCATCACCCGCCAGGTCGCCCTGGACAACCTCGCCGAGCGCTACGCGGTCCCCGAGGGAGAAGACCTGCTGGACCTGGCCGCCCTCTTCGGGGCGGAGGTTCCCGTGGTCCTCGAGATCGGGTTCGGGATGGGGGCCAGCACGCTGGCGATGGCCGAGGCGGACCCGGGGACCGGCGTCATCGCCTCCGACGTGCACACCCCGGGGGTGGCCGGTCTGCTGCTGGGGCTCGACGAGCGCGGCCTGGACAACGTGCGGGTGCTGGAGGCCGACGGCCGCCAGTTCCTGCACCAGCGCATCCCCTCGGGAAGCCTCGCCGGCGTCCGGGTCTACTTCCCCGACCCCTGGCCCAAGCCCAGGCACCACAAGCGCCGCCTCGTCGGCCCGGACTTCGCGGCCCTGGTCGCGGACCGCCTGGCCCCCGGCGGCCTCCTGCACTGCGCGACCGACTGGGAGCCCTACGCCGAGCAGATGCTCGCCGTGCTCTCCGCGGAACCGGGTCTGGTCGTGGAGACCGCGGGCATCGACACGCGTCCGGACTGGCGTCCGATCACCGGGTTCGAGGCCCGCGGCCTGCGCCTCGGCCACCGGGTGACGGACCTGCTGGCCCGCCGCCCGGTCTGAGTCAGCTCACACGCCGGAGGGGTGCAGGACGACCTTCGTCCAGCCCTGCTCGCGCTGGTCGAACTTCTGGTACCCCTCCGCCGCGGCGGTGAGGTCGAGCTCGTGGCTCACGATGAACCCCGGGGTCGCGACACCGGCCGTGATGAGGTTGCGCAGCTTCACGTTGTAGGCCTTGACGTTGCACTGGCCGGTGCCCATCGTCTGACCCTTGAACCAGAACGTCCCGTAGTCGAAGGCGATCTTCCCCTGCCGGGACAGTTCGTCCTTGGCCCCCGGGTCCTGCGGCAGGTAGATGCCCACCACGCCGATGCCGCCGGTCGCCTTCACGACCTGGACGAGCTGGTTGAGGACCATCGACGCGTCCTCCTCCCCACTCGTGTCGTGGGCCTGGTAGCCGATGGCGTCGACCCCTCGGTCGGTCCCCCGGCCCCCGGTGGCGTCCATGATCTGCTGGACGGGGTCCCCGGCGGAGTAGTCGATCGGGGTGGCACCCGCCTTCTCCACGAGCTTCAACCGGTCGGGCTTGGCGTCGACGACGAACACCTCCGCCGCACCGGCGATCCGCGCGCTGTGCGCCGCCATCAGCCCGACGGGGCCGGCACCCCAGACCACGACGGAGTCACCGGGCTGGAAGCCCGACAGCTGCACCCCGTGCCAGCCGGTCGGGAAGATGTCCGACAGCATCGTGTAGTCGAGTTCCTTCTCCGTCCCGGCGGGCAGGACGAGGGCGTTGAAGTCGGCCCACGGGACCCGCAGGAGTTCCGACTGCCCCCCGGCGTACTCCCCCATCGCCGCGAACCCGAACGCGGCACCGGCGGTCCCGGCCTGGTTGGCGCGCAGGCAGAACCCGGTCTTCCCCTCGACGCAGGTCTCGCACGTGCCGCAACCGATGTTGAACGGCAGGCTGACCCGGTCCCCGACCTTGATGCGGTCGACGCCGGCGCCGACGGCCTCGACGATCCCCATGTTCTCGTGACCGAGCACCCGCCCGGTCTCCATGTCCGTGCGTCCCTCGTACATGTGCAGGTCCGAACCGCAGATGTTCGTCGAGGTGATGCGGACGACGGCGTCGGTGGGTGCTTCGATCCGGGCGTCGGGGACGTCCTGGACCGAGACGTCGAACGCGCCGTTGTAGACGAGTGCCTTCACTGGAACCTCCTGGGTGGTGGTGCGGTGCTGCGCGTTGGGGCACCAGGGAGTCCACCGGGTCTCGAGGACTCCGCGGTCGTCCTGGTGCTCCTCGACCGTAGGAGCGGACTCCGGGGAACGCTCGTTGAACGCGCAGCCACCCCGTTCAGAGGACGCCGAGGTGGTCCAGCAGGACCCGCACCCCGATGGCGATGAGGACGAGGCCGCCGGCGATCTCGGCGGGCCTGCGGAACTTCACCCCGGCCCGGTGGCCGATGTGCACGCCCAGCAGCGAGATCACCGCCGTGACGACCCCGATGAGGATCGAGGCCGGGACGATCGAGACGTCCAGGAACGCGAAGCTGATGCCGACGGCCAGGGCGTCGATGCTCGTCGCGAACGACAGGACGAGGAGCTCGCGCAGCTCGATCCCCTCCGCGTCCGCCTCGTCGTCGGCACCGGAGGTGATGGCCTCCCACAGCATCTTGCCGCCGATCAGGCTCAACAGACCGAAGGCGATCCAGTGGTCCCACGCGGTGATGTAGCCGCGGAAGCTGCGCGCCAGCAGGTACCCGACGACCGGCATCAGCGCCTGGAAGATCCCGAAGGCCAGCGCGATCGAGATCGCGTCGCGCCGGGTGAGCCTGCGCAGGTGCAGCCCCTTGCCCAGGGCGACGGCGAAGGCGTCGGCCGAGACACCGAGGGCGATGAGCAGCAACGTCAGCAGGGACACGTCGCCAGCATGGCACAACAGGCCGGATTCCCTTGCAGCCGAACGGGTTCCACGGGCTGATGAACTCTCCCGACCGGTGTCCCGGCCACCGGACGACGGAACCACCGCCCTCGGGAGTTCGCCGCACCGAACCTCGATCACCGCGTGACCCTGCAGCTGCTGGTGGCCGACGCCCCTCCGGGCCGTGTTGGATGAGGCGGTGACACTCGAGTCCGTCCTGGCGTTCTGCGCCCTGTGCCTGCTCCTCGAACTGACCCCCGGGCCGAACACGTTCCTGGTGCTGCGGCACAGCCTGCACGGTGCCCGCACCGGCGTGGCGACCGCACTCGGGTCCGCGGTGGGGGCGATGGTCTGGGCCACCGCCGTCGCGGTTGGTCTCGCGGCGCTGCTGGAACGGTCGGCGCAGGCCTACCAGGTGGTCAAGGTGCTGGGCGGGCTCTACCTCGTCCACCTGGGGATCCGCACGTTCGTCCAGAGCCGCCGGACCGCCCGCGGCGACGGTCCGGCGGTGGACGGTGAGCACGGGGCGGGACTGGCCCGGGCCTGGCGTTCCGGCCTCGTCTCCTGCGTGCTCAACCCCAAGGTGGGCCTGTTCTTCCTCGCCGTCGTCCCCCAGTTCGTCCCGGCGGGGAACACCGTCCGGGCCACCCTGCTGCTCGGCGCGCTCGAGGCGGTCGTCGCCCTGACCTACCTCACGGTGCTCGCGCACGTCGCCGCTCGTGCGGTCGGCTGGATCCGCCGCCCACGGGTCACGAGAGCGCTGGACCGGATCAGCGCCGCGGTCCTCACCGCGTTCGGCGTCGGCACCGTCGTCAGTGCCCGCTGACGTGGCGACGCAGCAGGGCCTCGGCACCACGCGCTGGCGAGCGTCGCTCGTGGCCGCCTTCGCGTGCAGCGGACTCACGATGGCGAGCTGGGCGTCACGGACCCCCGCGATCCGCGACCTCGTGCACGCCAGCACGGCGCAGATGGGTGTCGTCATCGCCGGCATGTCCGTCGGCTCGATGGTCGGGATCGCGATCGGCGGCGGCTACGTCGCACGGTCGGGCGCCCGCGCGGTCGTCCGCACCGGACTGCTCACGCTCTCCTGCGGGACGGCCGTCGTCGCCGTCGGGGCCACGGTGGGCTTCGGCTGGCTGGTGGCGTTGGGACTCGCGGCCATCGGCTTCGGGATGGGGTCCGGGGAGATCGCGCTGAACGTGGAGGGGATCACTCTGGAGGCCGTTGTCGGGCGCACCGTGGTCCCGAGCCTGCACGGTGCCTACAGCCTCGCGTTGTGCGTAGGCGCGCTGCTGGGACTGCTGGCCACGGCGACCCACCTCCCGGTGCTCGTCCACCTGCTGGGGATGGCGGTGCTGACCACCGCGACGACGGTGTGGCTGGTGCGTGGGCTCCCCGCCGCCACCGGCGTCGAACCACGCGGCGCGCACCCCTTCGCCCTCGCGGACGCGGCGCGGAGCTTCCTCGGGGTGTGGCGGGAGACCCGCACGATCGCGATCGGGGTGATCGTGCTCGGGATGGCGCTGGCCGAGGGATCGGCGGGCGACTGGCTGCCGCTCATCGTCGTCGACGGTTTCGGGCTGAGCGCGACGACGGGAGCGCTGGTGTTCGCCTCCTTCGGCGGCGCGATGGCGGTCGGCCGGTTCGGCGGCGGCTGGTTCCTCGACCGGTTCGGCCGGACGCCGGTGGTGCTGGCCTCCGCGTGCTCGGCCGTCGTCGGGATCGGGCTGGTCTCCTTCGCCCCGGGCATCGCGGTGGCCGTGCCCGGGGTGCTCCTGTGGGGTCTCGGAGCGGCCCTCGGTTTTCCCGTCGCCCTCTCCGCCGCCGGTGACGACCCGGTCGGGGCGGCCCGCCGGGTGAGCGCCGTCGCGACGGCGGGCTACACCGCGTTCCTGGTCGGACCGCCGGTGCTGGGGTTCGTCGGCCAGCACGCCGGCTTGCGGTCCGCGATCCTCGTGGTGCTCGTCATGGTCGCGATCTCGGCGTTCTTCGCCCGGTCCGTGGCCCGACCCGCCGACCGGTAGGTTCGGGGCGTGCACACCGGTGTGACCCTCCCCCGCGACCTGCCCGTCGCCGACGTCCTGCCCTTCGCCCGCCGCGCCGAGGAGCTCGGGTTCGACACCCTCTGGGTGATCGAGGACCTCGGGTTCCGGGGTGGGTTCGCCCAGGCCGCGGCCGCGTTGGCGATCACCAGCCGGATCCACGTCGGGCTGGGCATCGCCCCCGCCGCGGCGCGGAACCCGGTGTTCACGGCGATGGAGGCGGCCACCCTCGCCGACCTCTTCCCCGGCCGCTTCACCCTCGGCCTGGGCCACGGGGTCCCCGGCTGGATGCGCCAGGCCGGGGCGTGGGGGGCCAGCCCCCTCACGTCGTTCACCGAGCACGCCACCGCCGTCCGACGGTTGCTGCACGGGGAGACGGTCACCCTCGACGGCCGCTACGTGCACCTGGACGGCGTCCGCCTCGACTCACCGCCGGCCGTGCCCCCCGCCGTCGCCGCCGGCGTGCGGGGACCGAAGTCGCTCGCGATCTCCGGTGAGCACCTCGACGCGACCCTGCTCGCCGAACCCGTCACGCCGGAGTACGCCCGCGCCGCCCGTTCCCAGATCGGCGACGCGCCCGGCCACCGGTTGATCGGCTACGAACTCACCGCGGTCGACGCCGACCCCGCCCGGGCGCGCGACCTGGTGCGCCCCGGCCTGGTGTGGGTCGGTGCCCCCGACGCCGCCGCCCACGTCGCCCCCTCCGCCTACGCCGAGGAACTCCACGCGCTGCGCGCCGAGTGCGCCGACGCCGAGGAGTTCACCCGCCGCCTGCCGGACGAGTGGGTCGACGACCTGGCCCTCGTCGGAACGCCCGAACGCATCCGTTCCCGGATCGCGGAACTCGAGGCCGCCGGGCTGGACGAGGTGTCGTTCTTCCCCGTCGGCGAGGACCGTCTGGGCGCCCTGGACTCCCTCGCCACGATCCTGCCGCTCCAGCAGTAGGCGGCGGAATCGTCGGGACGCTCCGGCACCGGCCCGTGCTGTTCGCCTCTGCACAGCGGTTCGCCGTCTAGAGGTCGAGCGCCGGATCCATCAAGGGCCAGCATCTGCATGACTCAGTGAAAGCGTTGCAGCACAATGCGTTTGTCTTGTTCGAAAGGATCGAACGCGGTAGAATCAAGACATGACGGCAGCGCTCGCGGAGCGGACTGAGGAGGACCCCACCGGGGTCGCCTTCGGCCTCCCAGGCAAGTACCGCCGCTTCGCCGACGCCGCCCACGCCCTGTTCTACCTCGGCGTCGCCGACGCCGTCACCATGGTCCACGACTCCCCCCACCCCGACCTCGACCAACTCCAAGACCACGGGGTCACCATCCTCCAGCGCTAGCGCGCTGGCTCCAGGAACCGGGTTCGACCGCTGGGAAGCCGCCGTCGACCTCGTCGCCGAGGAGTACTCCCGCGACGAAGGCATGGACTTCGACCGCGCCCGCGCCACCATCCACAACGCCTGGCGCCGAGGCCACGACCACCGCGCCCTCTGGCAAGCCGTCGCCGACGCAACCGTCACCCGCTACCAGGCCCGCACCATCGAAGACCACGCCGAACGCCTCAGCGCGCGCACCGCCACCCTCACCGAAGAGATCGACCCCGACGGACGCGTCATCGACACCACCGCCGAGGAGGGCGAGAAACTCCTGCACGGAGACGCCTACGCGGCCGCCCTCGACGACTACCTCACCGACGCCGTCCACCACGCCCAAACCGGCCTGACCGGGCGGAAATTAGGTATCAAGTGTTCCCGGAAAGTCCGGGAACTGACGCCCGGCTACGAATCCGTCGTCCTGGAGAAGAACGACGACCCCCGCGGCATCGGACACCCCGTGTGAGGACGGCCTGAACAGCCACCTCGGGTTCACCGCCCCCACCGCCTTCGCCCTGCGACTGGTCGCCCACACCAACGCCGCTGCCGACCAGGCCGCCGACGCGGCCAAGAAAGCCGGCCTCCTCGACACCCGCTCCCACGGCCAACGCGTCCGCGACGTCATCGTCGACATGCTCACCGACGCCATGGACCGCGCCGTCCCAGCCCTCTCGGATCCCAGCGCACCTGCCACCGCTGATTCACCCGCGGTGATCGAGCGCACCCACCGCCCCGCGACGTCGGTCCAGGTCCACGTCCGCATCGACGCCACCACCCTCCTCGGCCTCGACGACGAGGAAGCCACCGTCGACGGCCTCGGAGCGGTCCCGGCCCACGTCGCCCGCGAACTCGCCACCACCACCGGCGCGATGTGGCGCAAGGTCGTCCAATCTCCCGGCACCCGTGACGTCATCGACATCGGTGCGAAGGCCTACGCCATCACCGACGCGATGCGCCGCTTCATCACCGCCCGCGATGAGTACTGCCAGGCTCCCGGCTGCCACGTCCCCGCCGTCAACTGCGACCTCGACCACGCCATCCCCTGGCCGGAAGGTCAGACCACCGCGAACAACCTCCGCGCGTACTGCCGGGGCCACCACCGTTTCAAGACCCAGTACGTCTTCGAAGCCACCAGAGCCCAGCTAGCCCGGATCGCGGCCCGAAGCGGGAAACCCACCGAACTCTGGCCGAGCCTGCCCGACCATCCCCCGTTCTGAGACACGACAGCCCCGCAGCGATCACGTTGCGGGGCCGGACGTGCGTCCCACCCACTCGCTCGCGAGCAGGGCGTACCCGACGCTGTCGACCCACCCGAGGTCACGGTGCAGGGATTCGCCGACGCAGTACGACTCCCGACGCATCCCGACCCGCTCGGCGAGCCGGCACGAGGCCTCGTTGTCCGCGAAGGCGTTGGCCGTGACACGGCGCAGGCCGAGGTCCGAGAAGCACGTTCGGATCACCTCCCGCACCGCCTCGGTGGCGAACCCCTGGCCGGTCGCAGCCGGCGCCAGGGCCCACCCGAGCTCCGCCTGCACATCCCGGCCACGGTCGCGCACCTCGCGCTGGGCCCACGCGTCCTCGACCTTGACCATGAGATCGCCCACGACACGACCCTCGTGCTCGACGACGAGCTGGTCACGCAACCTCGGGAGCAGGATCGCGTGGAAGTCCGCGCGGTCCTGCGCGTGCCACGACCCCCAGCGGCTGACCTCAACCAGGCGGCGGTAGCTCCACAGCGCGTCCTCGTCGGCGGCAGTGGCGCGGCGCAGCAGGAGTCGCTCGGTGTGCAGCGGCCAGGTGACGGCCTCGAGGGGTTCGCTCACCGCCCCAGCCTGTCAGCTGAAGCCGAACTCGCCGAAGAGCACGAGGGCGGCGGCGCCCTGCAGCACGCCGTTGGCGCCGAGCTCCGCCATCCGCACCTGCGGCGCTCCGGCGTCGGAGGGGAGGCACGTGGCGTCGACGGTCTCGCGGGCCGCCTCGAGGAGGGGGCCGTCGAGCAGCTCTCCCGGCCCGGTGAGGATGACCTCCTCGAGGTCGAGGGCGGCGACGATCGGGGCCAGCACCGCACCCAGGCGACGACCGGCGTCACGCAGCGCCGTCCGCCGTCGGGCCGGGCTCCGCCCCTCGAGGGTCCGCGCCAGGTAGGTCGGGGCGACGATCGTCTCGAGGCAGCCCCGCCGACCGCACTCGCAGGGTTCGCCCTTCGGGTCCACCGTGAGGTGTCCGATCTCCCCCGCCGCGAGGCGGTGCCCGCGGACGAGACGGCCGTCGAGGACGAGTCCCGCCCCGACGCCCTGACCGACGACGACCGTCATGAACCCGGACGAGGACGCCTCGCCGTAGGTGAACTCGGCGAGGGCCGCGGTGTCCGCGTCGTTGGCGACGTGGACGCCCACCCCGAGGGACGCGGACAGGCGCTGACCCAGGGGCAGGCCCGTCCAGCCCAGCCGGGAGGACTCCACGACGCCCCCCGTCTCGTCGACGATGCCGGGGGTCCCGATCCCCACCCCGACGACTCGTTGCCCCGCGGCGGCCATCACCTCGCGACAGAGTCCGTCGAGGGCGGTGACGGCGTCCTCGCCGCGGAGGCCGGTGAAGTCGGTGGTGCTCTCGCTGACGATCGCCCCCGACAGGTCCAGGACGGCGATGCGGGCGGCGGGCAGCCGCTGCAGGTCGACGGCGACGACGTGGTGCTCCGCCGAGCGCAACCCCACCATCATGGCGGGCTTGCCGACGCGTCCCTCCGGCCGCAGGCCCAGCTCGGCGACGAGCCCGTCGGTCAGCAGGTCCGCCACGATCTCCGAGACCGTCACCCGGGTGAGGCCGGTGGCCCGGGCCAGGTCGGCGCGCGACACCGGCCCCTCGTGGAAGAGGAGCCCCAGCACGACGGAGCGGTTGTGCGCGCGGGCGTGGGAGGGCAGGACCTTCGCGCTGGGCCGCAGGCCCCGTGCGGAGGCGCGCCACCGCGTCGGGTGCGGCGTCGGGACGGGCACCGCGGGGAGGGTCACCCGATTAGTTTCCCCTACCTACGAATCTCCCGGCAAGTCCCCCTTCACGAGATGGGCAGGGAGGGTTACATTCTTGTTAAGCAGGTGTCCTAACACTTGTCACGCGAACGCCGGGGTGTCGAGACTCAACGCAGAGTCGAACGCTCGTCGCCCGTCCAGCACACCTGCTCGACCGCCAACACCGTCCTGCACCGTCGCTCCGGACCTCGAAAGGTTGCCGCCCCATGAACCTCACCCGGCGATCCCTGCTCGCCAGCGCCTCCGGCGCCGCCCTCCTCGGCGGTCTCGCCGCCTGCGGCGGCGACAGCTCCTCCTCCGGCACCTCCGGCGGTGGGGGGGACAGCAAGTCCCTCACCGTCTGGTTCATGCAGGACTCCGTCCCCGACGAGACGCAGGCCGCGCTGAAGAAGGCGTTCGAGGCCGAGAACGCCGGCGCCACCCTGAACATCCAGGTCCAGCAGTGGGACGGCATCGTCTCCAAGCTGCAGACCAGCCTCGCCAGCAAGGACGAGAGCCCCGACGTCGTCGAGTTCGGCAACACCCAGGTCGCGCTGTTCTCCTCGGTCGGCGCCCTGCTCGACATCTCCGACATGGAGGACGAACTCGGCGGCAGCGACCTCATCCAGAGCTTCATCGACGCCGGTTCGTGGGAGGGCAAGCTCTACGCCACCCCGATGTACGCCGGGGCCCGCGTGTACTACTACCGCAAGGACCTGTTCGCGGCGGCCGGCATCGCCGTCCCGACCAGCCTCGACGAACTCGTCGCCGCCGCGAAGGCCCTGAACACCGCGAACCCCGAGAAGAACCCGGACTTCTCCGGCATCTACTTCCCCGGCGCCGACCCGCACACCAACGAGGGCTGGTTGTTCACCCACGACGGCCAGTACGCCGAGAAGGACGGCGACACCTGGAAGGGCATGCTGTCCGACCCCGGCTCGCAGGCCGCCCTGGCCCAGGTCCAGGACCTCATGCTCAACGCCACCAAGTACGCCCTCGACTCCAACGAGAACGTGCAGGCTGCGTACCAGTTGTTCAACGACGGCAAGATCGGCATGTACAGCGCCCTGAACGTCGCCTCGGCCAAGATCGACCAGGCCATGTGGGACGCGGACAAGGTCGGCGTCCTGGCTCTCCCGGGTCTGACCCCGGGCAGCATCGGCAAGACGTTCTCCGGCGGTTCGAGCCTGGGCATCTCGGCGAACAACCACAACGTCGACCTGTCGAAGTCGCTCATGAAGCTGATGTACGGCGACGACTTCATGACCGACATGGCCAAGATCGGCGGCTGGATCCCCGGCCGCACCTCCTTCGCCTCCGCGCTGACCGGCCCGACCGGTTCCATCGCCCAGGAGATCATCGAGAACTCCGTCCTCACGCCGAACTCCCCGCAGTGGGGCGTCCTCGACGGCAACAACGTCCCCCGCGACTTCTGGGTGCGCATCGCCAAGGGCGAGGACGTCAAGACCGTCGCCGCCGACGTGGACAAGACCATCGCGGACGCGCTCAACAAGAGCTGACCCGAAGAGATCTCGAGGACCAGCAGGAGGAGAACCGTGGTGTCCGATCAGCTCAGCGCCGGCGTCAGCAGCGCACCGACCCTCGCTCCGGGGGTTCCCGCCCCGGGCCGGGGTCGGTCCCGACCGCGGCGTCGTCGCAGCTCGCTGGTGGTCCCGTACCTCCTGCTGGTCCTGCCCGTCGTGCTCGTGGTCGTCTCCCTCGGCTACCCGATGGTCAAGCAGTTCATCATGTCCTTCCAGGAGTTCGGGCTGGCCCAGCAGTTCGGCCGTCCGCCCACGTGGGTGGGTCTCGACAACTACACCCAGATCCTCACGGACTCCTACTTCTGGACCGTCGTCGCGCGCTCCGTGGCGTTCTGCGCGGTCTGCGCCGTGCTCACGATGGGGGTCGGCATCGCGCTCGCGGTGCTGATGCAGCAACTCTCGGTCGTCCCGCGCATCGCCCTGCAGATCGCCCTGGTCCTCGCCTGGGCCATGCCGCCGCTCGCGGCCCTGACCGTCTACAAGTGGCTGGTCGAACCGCGCTACGGGTTGCTGAACTGGATCCTCACCTCGATGGGCCTGGAGAGCTTCCGCGGTTACTCCTGGCTCGCGGGCAGCCCGTGGAGCTTCTTCGCGATCGCCGCGATCGCGGTCATCTGGACGTCGGCGCCGCTGGTGACGCTGTCCACCTACGCGGCCCTGAACCAGGTCGACGAGGAGGTCCTGGAGGCCGCCCAGCTCGACGGCGCCAACGGCTGGACCCGGCTGCGTTCCGTGGTGCTCCCGATCATCCAGCCGGTCGTCCTGCTGCTCTTCATGCTGCAGATCATCTGGGACCTCAAGGTCTTCACCCAGATCAACGTCCTGCAGTCCAGCGCGGGCAACAACAAGGCCACGAACCTGCTCGGGACCTACGTCTACGAGACCGGCATCAGCGGCGGGAACTACGGCGTCGCCTCCGCCCTGGCCACCGTCATGCTGCTCCTCGTCCTCGTCCTGACCTTCCGGTACATGCGCACCCTCATGAAGCAGGGAGACCTCTGATGGCAACGGCCACGGACAACCCCCGACTGTTCGACACGACGCGGTCGGCCAAGAACAAGCACCGCGCGGTGTGGAACGTCGTGGCGATCGTGCTCGCCCTCATCTGGGCCTTCCCGATCTACTGGATGATCAACTCGGCGCTCATGCCGGCCGACCGGCTGCGCGACACGCCACCGCTGCTGGCCCCGATCCACCCGAGCGTGCACGCGTTCCAGCAGATCTTCCACGACTCCCTGTTCTGGCGATCGCTCGGCTTCAGCGCGGCCGTGACGTTCCTGGCCGTGGCCGTCTCCCTGCTGGCCGCCGTCCTCGGCTCGGTGGCGCTGAGCCGGTTCTCCTTCGTCGGTCGCCGGGCGGTTCTCGTCGGGGTCCTCGTCGTGCAGATGATCCCGGCCGAGGCGCTCTTCATCTCCCAGTACCGGATGCTCGACGGCTGGGGCATGCTCGGTTCCGTGCCGGGCCTGTCGCTGCTCTACGTCGGCCTCATCGTCCCGTTCACGGTGTGGATGCTGAAGGGTTTCGTCGACGGGGTCCCCGTCGAGCTCGAGGAGGCGGCCATGATGGACGGCTGCTCGCGGTTCGGCGCGTTCTTCCGGGTGACCGTCCCGCTGCTCGGGCCCGGTCTCGTCGCGACGGGCGTCTTCGGCTTCCTCGTCGCGTGGAACGAGTTCACCCTCGCCTTCGTGATCCTCGCCTCGGGCGACCGGCTGACCCTACCGGTCTGGCTGAAGACGTTCTCCTCCAACCTGCAGGAGACCGACTGGGCCGGTGTGATGGCCGGTTCGACCCTCGTCGCCGTGCCCGTCCTCATCGTCTTCATCCTCGTCCAGAACGCCATGACCAAGGGCATGGTCGCCGGCGCCGTCAAGGGCTGACGCCCGCCTTCCCCGAACCACCCACGACCTGGAGCTCCCCCGTGCCTGTCACCCCCTTCCCCCGCCCGAAGACGCTGTCGGTGCAGACCGGCGTCGGCCCGGCAATCGACGCACCCGTGCGCGTCGTCCTCGACGCCTCGGTCCCGGCTCAGGGTTTCTCCCTGGAGACCTCCGCGGAGGGGGTCACGCTCACCCACTCCGACGCCGCGGGTCTGCGCTACGGCCTCGCCGCGCTCGACCAGCTGCGCGCGGACCGCGACTTCGCGACGACGAGCTACTCGATCACCGACCACCCGGACTTCCCCGTCCGCGGTTTCATGCTCGACGTCAGCCGCGACCGGGTACCGACCCGCCGCACCCTGGCCCGGTGGGTCGAGGTCCTCGACCTGGCCCGCATCAACTCCCTCGAGCTCTACACCGAGCACACCTACGCGTTCACGGGCCAGCAGGCCGTCTGGCAGGACGCCTCCCCGCTGACCGCGGAGGACCTGCAGTGGCTCGACGCGCTGTGCGCGTCCAAGGGCATCGAACTGGTCTGCAACCAGAACACCCTCGGACACATGGAACGGTTCCTCAAGGTCCCCGAGCACCTCAAGCGCGCCGAGAACGAGGACGGGTTCACGATGCGCGGCCAGCACCGCCCGCCGAGCACCGTCGAACCGACCTCCGAGAACGCCGCGTTCGTCCAGGAGCTCCTCGAGGACGTCACCCCGAACTTCCGGACGAAGCGCATCAACATCGGTGCCGACGAACCGTGGGAACTCGGCCAGGGCAAGAGCCGCCAGCGGGCCGAGGAGGTCGGCCTGGGCACGGTGTACTTCGACTACGTCACCGAGGTCATGCAGCCCTGGCTGGACCGCGGCTACACCGTGGAGTTCTGGGCCGACGTCTTCGGCGACCACCCCGAACTGATGGACAAGGTCCCCGCCGGCGCGATCCCCGTCGTCTGGCAGTACGACTCCCCCGGTCTGCTGGCCGAGGTCGTCGACGCCGCGCAGCCGGACCAGGTCCAGGAGTGGCGCAGCCTCGGGGTCGACGTCACCAAGCTCCGCGACGGGTTCCGCGACCGCGCCAAGCTGCTGCTCGACGCGGGCATCCCGTTCTGGGTCGCCCCGGGCGCCAGCAACTGGAACTCGCTGCTCGGCCGGTGGGAGAACGCGCTGGGGAACATGGTCGACGCGGCCGAGGTCGGCCTGGCGAACTCCGCGCAGGGGTACCTGAACACCTCCTGGGGTGACCACGGGCACTGGGACCCGCCGTCGGTCGCCTTCGGCCCGGTGCTGTTCGGCGGCGCGGTGTCGTGGTCGCTGGAGAGCAACCGCGACCTGGACGTCGCCGAGGTCCTCGACGAGCGGCTGCTGCTGGACCCGCGGGGGGTGACCGGCGACGTCCTCGTGCGGGCGGGGAAGGTCTGCCACGTCCTCGGCACCCCGGTGCTCAACGCCTCGCCGCTGGTCCTCGCCCTGCGCGAGACCGACGACCTGGCGCCGTGGGCCGTGCCGAGCGCGGACGCCCTGACCGCCGCGCAGCGGATCCTCACCGACTGCCTGCTCGACCTGCGCACCGCGGAACCCGCCGCCTCCGACGGGGACGTCGTGCTGCGCGAACTCACCCAGGCGCTGCGGCTCAGCGAGTTCGCCGTCCGCGTCCTGCAGGCCCGCGAGAGCGACGGTTCGTTCGAGGCGACCGCGGCGGCGCGGATGCTCCCCGAGCTCGACGACCTGCTCGAGGAGCAGCGGGCGTGCTGGCTGCTGCGGTCGCGGCCGGGTGGGCTGGCCGACAGCCTCGCCGAGTTCTCCACCCTGCGCCACGCCCTGCTGCGTGCGGTGAGCTGACCGGTGGCCGTGCTCACGCCCCGGCGAGCCGAGCTCCGGGGCCCGCGGGCGAGCGTGCGCGTCGGCCTCGACATCGGCGGGACGAAGATCGACGGGGTGGCGCTCGGTCCCGGGGACGAGGTCCTCGCGACGGCGCGCCGTCCCTCCCCCGGGGGCGTCGTCGACGTGGTGTCGACGGTGGTCGCCCTCGTGTCGGACCTGGTGGGCGACTCGCCCCTGCCCGTGGCCGGCGTGGGGATCGGGATCCCGGGACTCGTGGACCCGGTGGCCGGGACCGTGCGCAGTGCGGTGAACCTGGGGTTCGGTCCGGAACGGGTGGCGCTGGCCGACCTGGTCAGCCGCGCGGTCGGCGGTGTTCCCGTCGTCGTCGAGAACGACGTCAAGGCGACCGCCCTCGGCGCGCACGCCGTGCTCGGCGGCGACCTGACCCTGGTCTCGCTCGGCACCGGCCTCGCGGCAGCGATCGTCGTCGACGGTCGGGTGCTGCGCGGATCGAGCGGCGCGGCCGGCGAGATCGGCCACCTGGCGCTGGACCGGGACGGCCACCTCTGCGGCTGCGGGCAGCGGGGCTGCCTGGAGACGATCGCCTCCGGTGCCGCGCTGCGGCGCGCGTGGCCGCACGGGGACGAAGGACGCTCCGCCGTCCACCTGTTCGCCGCGGCCGAGGCCGGGGACCCGGCCGCCGTCGGCGTCCGCGACCGGTGGGCCGCGGCGGTGGCCCTCACCGTGCGCACCCTGGCCCTGACCGCCGACTCGAGCACCGTCGTGCTGGCCGGAGGGGTCGCGGCCCTCGGGGACCCGTTGCTGCGCAGCGTGTCCGACGCGCTGCAGCAGCAGGCGGTGGGTTCGCCGTTCCTGCGCGGGCTCGCCCTGCACGACCGGCTCGTCCTGCTGCCCGGGGACCGTCCCGTCGCGGCCATCGGGGCGGCGAACCTGTGGCGGGTAGAGGCCGCGCGCTAGGTTGCGGGCGTGAGCGAACTGCTGCCGCAAGGCCTCGTGGACGACCTCAGCGCAGAGGTCTCGCGCCGCGCGGGGGAACGGGTGGGCGCGATGTTCGCCCGGGCCCTGCGCGAGACCGTCGACCGCACCCCGACCCTGCGGCCCGACGGATCCGTCTTCGTCGTGACGGGCGACATCCCGGCCATGTGGCTGCGGGACTCGACCGCGCAGTGGCAGGCGTACCTGCTGCTGCTGGACCGGGCGCCGGCGCTGGCCGACGTCATCGCGGGGGTGCTGCGCACCCAGTTCACCTCGATCGTCCACGACCCCTACGCCAACGCCTTCAACGACGGCCCGACGGGCGCCTGCCACGAACCGGGCGACCTCGGCGACGACCCCTGGTTGTGGGAACGCAAGTACGAGGTCGACTCCCTGGCCTTCCCGGTGCTGCTCGCCCACCGGTTGCGCCGGGCGACCGGCCGCGACGACGTCCTCGGGCACGACGCGGCGGCGGCCTGCCGGGCGATCGTCGACCAGTGGCGCCTCGAGCAGGACCACGAGGAGAAGTCCCCCTACCGCTTCGTGCGCCCCACCGACGAGCGCAGCGAGACCCTCGACCGGGACGGTCTCGGGACCCCGCTCGGCCGCACGGGCATGACCTGGTCGGGTTTCCGGCCCAGCGACGACGCCTGCGAGTACGGCTACAACGTCCCGGCGAACCTCTTCGCCGCCCGCGCGCTCGACCACGTGGTGACGTTCGCGCGGGAGGTGTTCGACGACGCGCGGCTGGCCGACGACGCGGAGACCCTGGCCACGGAACTGCGGGCGGGGGTCGAGGAGTTCGGGGTGGTGGAGCACCCGGTGCACGGACGGGTCTGGGCCTACGAGGTCGACGGTCTCGGCGGCGTCCTGCTGGCCGACGACGCGAACACCCCCAGCCTGCTGTCGTTGCCCCTGCTGGGCGCGTGCGCGCCCGACGACCCGCTCTACGTCGCGACGCGGGCCCTCGTCCTGAGCGAGGCGAACCCGTGGTTCCACCGCGGGACCGCGGCGACCGGGGTCGGCAGCCCGCACACCCCCGACCGCTACGTCTGGCCGATCTCGCTGGCCGTGCAGGCCCTGACGAGCGGCGACCCCGAGGAGCGGGTCGCGACGTTGCAGCTCATCGCCGACACCGACGACGGGACCCTGCACGTGCACGAGGGCTTCCACGTCGACGACCCCTCGCAGTGGACGCGGGAGTGGTTCTCCTGGGCCGACTCGATGTTCTGCGAGCTCGCGCTGTCGTTGCTGGGCGAGCACGTCGCCGCGTTCGACTGACGCGGGGTTCCTGACGTGTCCCACCCCGTCCGCGTCGCGGCGGTGGCCGCGAACTTCGGCCCCGACCTCGAGCGCGGTCTCGCGAAGGCGCTGGGGATCGTCGCCGAGGCGCGGGCGTCCCGGACCGACCTGCTGGTGCTGCCGCACGGCACCCTGGGCGGCTACCTGCCGGACCTCGTGGACATCGACTCCGCGCAGGTCCCCCCGGCCCTGGCCGCGGACGACCCCGTGTTCGAGGTCCTGCGGCAGGCGTGCGGACCGTTGACGGTGTGCCTCGGCTACACCGAGGTCGAGGAGGTCCACGGCACCCCCGTGCAGCACCCGGCGGCGGTCTGCCTCAGCGGGGACGGGGTGCTGGGCCGGCACCGCAAGGTCCACCTGCCGCCCGGTGAGGCGGAGCTGTACGCGGCGGGTGACCGGCTGGCCGCGTTCGACACCCCCGTCGGCCGGCTGGGGATGCTCATCGACTTCGACAAGACCTTCCCCGAGGCCGCGCGCACCCTGGCCCTGCAGGGCGCGCAGGCCATCGCCTGCCTGTCCGCCTGGCCGGCGAGCGTGACCGACCGCGCCTCACGACTCCCCCAGGACCGCCAGTCGCGCCTCTTCGACCTCTACGACTGCGCCCGGGCGGCGGAGAACCAGGTCGTCTGGATCTCCTCGAACCAGACCGGCATGCACGGCTCGCTCCGCTTCCTCGGTCAGGCCAAGGTCGTCGGCCCCGGAGGCGACGTCCTGGCCCGGACGGGGTCCAAGGGCGGCCTGGCCGCGGTCGAGGTCGACGTCGAGGCCGAGGTCGCCCGGGCGCGGCGCACGTTGCACCACCTGGACGAGCGGCGCAGCGACGTGTACGAAACCTGAACGTGTTCCAGGTGTAACCAGCACGAAACAGTTAGGGCGTGAACTATGTCCCGTGCCGAACACCCCGAGCACCACGACGTACGACGCGCACCGTCACCTCGGACGGTTGCCGGCGTACCCCTTCTACGGGGGCCCGCCGGTCAACCCCGACACCACGGCCCGCGACCAGATCGCGGACCTGCTCGCCGACCTCGACCGTGAGGGCACGGCCCGGGCCCTCCTCCTGCCGAACTACGGCGTCCCGGTCGCGGCGGCGTCCTTCGCCCTGAACGACCTGGTCCTCGAGACCGCGGCGAAGGACGACCGGTTCCTCTGCGGGCTGTGGACCTCGCCCCGCGCCCAGGACGCCGAACTCACCGACGCCGCCCTGGCCCTGGCCGGGGAACGTGGGGTGGTCGCGCTCAAGACGAGCTTCCTGCTCGGTGGCGGGGTCGACGACCCGACCTCGCAACCGCAGATCGAGAAGATCTTCGGCACGGCCCGCGAGCGGAACCTGGTCGTGCACGTGCACACCTCCCCCGGTGCGGCCTCGGACATCGACGAGGTGGGGAAGCTCGTGGAGCGCTACGGCGACCACGTCCGCATCCACCTCGTCCACCTCGGCGGCGGGATGAGCGCCCACGTCAAACTCATCGGTGGCCGGTTCTTCGACTGGATCGAGGCCGGCAAGCAGGTCTACACCGACACCAGCTGGGCCATCGGCTTCGCGCCCCGGTGGCTCGCGCAGGAGATCGAACGGCGAGGGGTCGGCGCGGACCGCGTCCTCTTCGCCAGCGACGAACCGTGGGGCGACCACGCGGGCGAGCTCGCTCGCCTGCAGGCGGCCTCGGGGAACTCCGAACTCGTCCGGATGTTCCTGCAGGACAACTACTCCACCCTCTACGGCTGAGGAGCCAGACATGACCACGACCACCACGACGTCGACCACCGGCACCGCGATCGACGAGCAGATCGAGGCGAACATCGCGAAGTCGCTGGCCGAGGTCCCGCACCCGAGCAAGGCGAAGGGCGAGAACCTCTACGGTTCCACCAAGGTGTTCCCCGACTACCAGGCCGAGGGCGGTGAGACCTACTTCACCCTCGTGCACGGCATCGCCCACGAGTCGTCGGTCAGCTTCGTCGCGGTCCTGCAGGCCACCCGCGCGCTGCGGAAGGGTTTCGACTCCGCCATCTACTTCTACGGTCCCGGCTCGATGAACTGCATCGACACCCGCGGTTTCCCGACCGTCGGGGACTCGGGCTTCCCGGGTGAGCAGAACATCAACGGTTCGCTGGCGACGTTCATCGCCGAGGGCGGCACGGTCTACTGCTGCCGCTTCGGCCTGGCCCTGCACGGCAACCGCGAGGAGGACCTCATCGAGGGCGTCATCCCCTGCCACCCGCTCGACGTGCAGGACGCCCTCATCCACTACGCCCGCAAGGGCGCGATCATCAACTCGACCTACAACCTCTGATGTCCTGCCCGGACAGGGTCGCCACGCGTGCCGACGTCGCGATCCGGGGTGTCCGGCTGGCCACGCCCGTGCGCCGCACGGGTGGGGCCGGCCCCAGCGACGACGGCCACGTGGTCCTGGACGGGTTCGCCTCCGCGATCCCCCGGCGTGCCGACAGCCCCTACCTCGTCCGTGACGGGCGGTTGCTCATCGAGCGGATGGGGTCGGTCACCGACCTCGGCATCGAGGTCGAGCCCGTGCGACGGCCGAGGTTCTACGACCTGGAGACCGCCGACGGGACGAACTACGAGAAGATCGCGAAGCTGCACGGGAAGGACGTCCTCGCGACGACCGTCGTGCAGACGTGCTCCCGCTACGCACCGGAGAACCGCTGCCGGTTCTGCGCCATCGAGGAGTCCCTGAACTCCGGCGCGACGATCGCGGTCAAGACCCCGGCGATGCTGGCCGAGGTCGCGGAGGCCGCGGTCCGCCTCGACGGGGTCAGGCACGTCGTCATGACGACCGGGACCTCGACCGCACCGGACCGGGGGGCGCGGCACCTGGCCCGGTGCGTCCGGGCGATCGTGGCGGCCGTTCCGGGACTGCCGGTCCAGGTGCAGTGCGAACCCCCCGCCGACCTCGCCACGATCACCGAGCTCAGGGAGGCCGGGGCGTCGTCGATCGGCATCCACGTCGAGTCCCTCGACGACGGGGTCCGCCGTCGGTGGATGCCCGGCAAGTCGAGCGGCCCGCTGGCCGAGTACTGGGCGGCGTGGACCGAGGCGGTCCGGGTGTTCGGGCGCAACCAGGTCTCCACCTACCTGCTGGTCGGGCTGGGTGAGGACCCGGACGAACTCGTCGCCGGGGCGCAGCGCCTCGTCGAGCTCGGCGTCTACCCGTTCGTCGTCCCGTTCCGGCCGCTGGCCGGCACCCTCGCGGTGGACGAGGACGGGGCCGCCGCACCCGATCCGGCCGTCCTGGCGGACGTCTCGCGCCGGGTCGCGGAGGCGTTGCAGGCCGCCGGGATGCGCGGGTCGGACCAGATGGCCGGCTGCGCCGCCTGCGGCGCCTGCTCGGTCCTGCAGAACCTCGGCGCGTAGGGGGTTCCGGTGGACCTCGAGCACCTCGTCCCGCACCAGTTCCTCGCCGCGCCGGACGTGCCCGTCCTCGCCGGGGTCCCGCGGCCCCGCACGGGGTTCCACGTCGAGGTCGCGGACGCCGCGGCCGAGACCGCGTACCGCAGGGTGCGGCGCGAGGTCTTCGTCGCGGAGCAGCAGTTGTTCGACCTCGACGACCACGACGAGGCCGACGACGACCCGCGTCGCCGCGTCCTGGTGGCCCGGACCCCGGACGGGACCGTCGTGGGTGGCGTGCGGTTGGCGCCGTGCGCGGAACCCGATGTCGGCTGGTGGCGCGGGAGCCGGCTCGTCGTGGCCGCCGGTGCGCGCACCCTCGGCGGGGTCGGGACCGCGCTGGTCCGGGCGGCCTGCGCCCACGCCGAGGACCTCGGCGCGCTGCGGTTCGAGGCGACGGTCCAGGCGGCGAACGCGGTGCTGTTCCGGCGGCTGGGGTGGGAACGGGTCCGCGACGTCGAGGTGCAGGGCACTCCGCACGTGCTGGTCCGCTACCCGGTGGACCGCCCGCAACGGCTGGCCGACGCGACGAAGTCGGCCCTGGCGGGGTTGCTGGCCGAGTTCGTCGAAACTCCGATGGGGTTCCGCGGGGACGACGGTTCCCCGGTACCGGGAACCGACGTCGTCGCGGCCTGCGACGCGATCCTGCCCTCGCTCGTGGACCGCGACCCGCGGTGGGCCGGGTGGTGCGCCGTCCTCGTGAACGTCAACGACCTCGCGGCGATGGGGGCCGAACCCGTCGGGTTGCTGGACGCGCTGGCGGCTCCGACCCGGGAGCACGCCGCCGAGATCGTCGCCGGGTTGCGGGCGGCGTCGCAGGCCTGGGGGGTCCCGGTCCTGGGAGGACACACCCAGCTCGGGGTTCCCGCGGCCCTGTCGGTGACGGCGTTGGGGCGCAGCGACCACCCGGTCCCGGCCGGTGGGGGGCGGGTGGGGCACGACCTGTCGCTGACCGCGGACCTCGAGGGCCACTGGCGACCGGGGTACGCGGGGTCGCAGTGGGACTCCACGTCCTGGCGGCGCGCGGGCGACCTGCGGGCGATGGGGTCGTTCGTGGCCCGCACCGCACCGGCCGCCGCGAAGGACGTCAGCATGGCCGGTCTCGTCGGGACCGCGGGGATGCTCGCGGAGGCGAGCGGGGTCGCGGCCGAGATCGACGTCGCCGCCGTGCCGCGTCCGGCCGGGACCACCGTCGGCGACTGGTTCACCTGCTTCCCGGGGTTCGGGATGCTGACCGCCGACACCCCCGGCCGGGCACCGGCACCCGCCGGACCGGCCACCACACGAACGATCGGCCGCCTCCGGCCGGGACCCTCCGGGGTCTCGCTGCGCTGGCCCGACGGAGAGGTGACCCCGGTGATCCGGGGCACCGTGACGGGAATGGGAACCGCATGAGAACCAGACTGGCTGCCGTGGCCGAGAACTTCGGCCGTGACCTCGACGCCGCCTACGCCACCATCGACCGGTTGCTGCGGCGGGCCCGGGCGGAGGGCACGGGACTGATCGCCCTGCCGGAGGCCTGCCTCGGCGGGTACCTGTCCTCCCTGGGTTCCGCGGAGGACCGCGGGACCGCGGAGACCCGGCGGCAGCGTTCCGGTCCACCGGCCCTGGCCCTGGACGGGCCGGAACTGCGCCGGGTGCAGGAGATGGCTCGCGACGTCGTGGTCGTCCTCGGGATCTGCGAGGACGGCGGGACCGACCGGTACAACACCGCGGTCGCACTGACCGGGGACGGCGTCCTCGGGGTGCACCGCAAGGTGCACCAGCCCCTCGGCGAGAACCTCTCCTACGCGGCGGGTTCGACCTTCGAGGCGTTCGAGACGCCGGTCGGGCGGATCGGGTTGCAGATCTGCTACGACAAGGCGTTCCCGGAGGCCGCCCGCACCGCGGCGCTCGACGGGGCACGGATCATCGTCAGCATCTCCGCCTGGCCCGGGGCCCGGACCGCGGCCGCGGCCGACCTCGCGCAGGACCGCTGGAAGAAGCGGTTCGACCTCTACGACCAGGCGCGCGCCCTGGAGAACCAGGTGGTCTGGGTCGCCTCCAACCAGGCCGGCACGTTCGGTTCGCTGCGGTTCGTGGGCAGCGCGAAGGTCGTCGGACCCGGCGGTGACGTCCTGGCCGACACCGGGGTGGACACCGGGGTCGCCGCCGCGGACGTCGACGTCGAGGCGGAACTCGACGCGGCGCGGCGGGCGATGTTCAACCTGCGCGACCGCCGTCCGGACGTGTACGGCGCCCTCGTGCGGGAGCCGGCGCATGCCTGAGATGACGTTCAGCGTCCGGTGGCCGGCCGGCGGCGTCCAGCACTGCTACTCCCCCTCGCTCGTGGTGCACGACCACCTCGAGGTCGGCGCCGAGTACACCGTCGAGGAGTTCACCGCCCGCGCCCGCACGGCGCTGACCGAGGCCGGCGAACGGGTCCGGGCGAAGTTCGGGATGACCTGCACCTCGGCCGTGGCCCAGCTCGCCGCCATCGAGGACCGTGCCGCCGGCACGGCCGGGACGGTCCGGGTCCTCGCCCTCGAACCCCCGCTCTCCCAGGAGGAGTCATGACCGAACACCACGACGTGCTCATCGTGGGCGCGGGGCAGGCGGGGTTGTCGCTCAGCTGGCACCTCGTTCAGCGCGGGATCGACCACGTCCTGCTGGAACGCGACGAGATCGGCCACGAGTGGCGCGACGGTCGCTGGGACGCGTTCACCCTGGTCACCCCGAACTTCCAGTGCCGGCTCCCCGGGTTCTCCTACACCGGTGAGTTCGGTGGTCAGGACCCCGACGGGTTCATGCCCCGCGACGACGTGCACCGGTTCGTCACCTCCTACGCCGCCGGTTTCGGACCGCCGGTGCGCGAGCACGTGGAGGTGACGCGGTTGACCCGCGAGGACGACGGGCTCTTCCACGTCGCCTCCAGCGCCGGGGAGTTCACGGCGCGGCAGGTCGTCGTGGCGACGGGCGGGTACCACCTCCCCGTCGTCCCGGCGGCGGCCGAGCGGGTTCCCGAGGAGATCGCGCAGCTGCACTCCTCGCTCTACCGTGGTTCCCCGGAACTCCCCGACGGGGCGGTGCTCGTCGTCGGGTCGGGGCAGTCGGGGGCCCAGATCGCCGAGGACCTGCACCTGGCCGGGCGCACCGTCCACCTCGCCGTCGGCAACGCCCCGCGCTGCGCCCGGACCTACCGCGGCCGGGACTGCATCGCCTGGCTCGAGGACATGGGCGTCTACGACGTCTCCGCCACCGAGGTCCCCGGTGGTGCTGCCGCGCAGGAGAAGACGAACCACTACATGACGGGCCGCGACGGTGGCCGGGACATCGACCTGCGGACCTTCGCCCTGGAGGGCATGCGGTTGCACGGCCGGCTGGAGGACGTCCGCGACGGGGTCGTCACGTTCGCGCCCACGCTGGGCGGGGCGCTGGACCACGCCGACGCGGTGGCGGAGAGCATCAAGGACTCCATCGACCGCTGGATCGCCGCCCGCGGGATCGAGGCGCCCGAACAGGCCCGCTACGTTCCGGTGTGGCACCCGGAGCAGGAGGTCACCGTCCTGGACCTGGCGGCGAGCGGCGTCACCTCGATCGTGTGGAGCGTCGGGTACCGGGCGGACTACCGCTGGATCGAGCTCGGCGTGTTCGACGGCCGGGGGCGACCGCGCCAGACCCGCGGCGTCACCGGTACCGAGGGGTTGTTCTTCCTCGGGTTGCCGTGGATGCACACCTGGGGTTCCGGGCGGTTCGCCGGGGTGGCCCGGGACGCGGAGTTCCTCGCCGACCGGGTCCAGGAACTGTCCCCGGCGCGTCACCTGGTCGCCGTCCGCTGATGAGGATCGCGCTCACCACGTACTCGACGAAACCCCGCGGCGGGGTCGTCCACACCCTCGCGCTGGCGGAGGCGCTCGTCGCCGCCGGGGCCGAGGTGTCGGTGTGGACGCTGGGCCGGGGTGGCGACCGGGCGTTCTTCCGGCCGGTGGACCCCCGGGTCGACGTCCGGGTGGTCGAGTTCACCGCGCGGGACGGCGAGGACGTCGGGGAGAGGATCGTCCGGTCGATCGAGGTGCTGCGCGCGGGGTTCGACCCGGCCGGCTACGACGTGGTGCACGCCCAGGACTGCATCAGCGCGAACGCCGTGGGGCGCTGCGTGCGGACCGTCCACCACCTGGACACCTTCACCACCCCGCAGCTCGCGACCTGCCACGAGAAGGCGATCGTCGAACCGTTCGCGCACGTCTGCGTGTCCGGTGCGGTGGCGCGGGAACTCGCCGACGGGTGGGGCATCTCGGCGACGGTGATCCCCAACGGGGTCGACGCCGCCCGGTTCGCCCGCGCGGACCCCGGACGGTGGCGGGACCGGTTCGGTCGCTACGTCGTCGCCGTCGGCGGGATCGAACCCCGCAAGGGCAGCCTCGACCTGCTGCGGGCGCTCGCCCTGCTGCGGGAGGAGCTCCCCGACGTCCGGCTGGTGATCGCCGGGGGCGAGACGTTGTTCGACCACCGGGACTACCGCGTGCGGTTCGACCGGCTCGCCGGGGAACTCGGGGTGGACCCCGTCGTGCTGGGTGTCGTGGACGAGGAGGAACTCCCGGGGCTGGTGGCGGGTGCAGCGGCCATGGGTTTCCTGTCGACGAAGGAGGGTTTCGGGCTCGCCGCGATGGAGGCGCTGGCCGCCGGGGTCCCGCTGGTGACCCGGGAACTGCCCGTGCTGCGGGAGGTCTTCGACGGGGCGGCCCTGTTCGCGGCGAAACCGTCGGGGATGGCGCAGGCGTTGCGGTCCGCGATCGAGACCCCGGATCCCGACCGGGTCGCTCGCGGTCGGGAGCTGGCCGCCCGGCACACCTGGACCGCCGCCGCACGGACCCACCTCGAGCTCTACCGCCGCTTGACCGACACCCACCCCGGAGGTTCCCGATGATCCCGACCAACCTGGTCGACGTGCTCGCCACCGACACCAGTTCCCTGCCCTGGGACCTGTTCACGGTGCCGCAGACCGGAGCCCGCATCCCGACGAAGGTGCTGCACGACGATCCCGAGACCGGGATGCAGGTCTTCCTCATGCGCTACGCCGCGGGTTTCACCAACGTCTGGCACACCCATCCCTGCGCGCACGGCATGTTCGTGCTCGACGGGGTGCTGCGCACCCACTCCGGGGACCACGGACCGGGGAGCTTCGTGTGGTTCCCCGAGGGCGGCTGGATGGAGCACGGAGCCACCGACAACGACTGCACGTTCCTGTTCATCACGAACAAGCCCTTCGGCATCTGCTACGCCGACGACGCCGATCACCCGTACCCGACGGGTTCCTGAGCTCGCGGGACGACGTCCCGGGCGGTCAGGCGCCCTTGTCGGCGCGGACGGCGGCGTCGATGACGTGGGTGAGGCCGTCGCGGAGGCGCTCGAGCTCCCCGACGTCCATGCCCAGCCTGGCCACGATCTGCGCCGGGACCTTCAACGCCTCGACGCGCAGCGTCCGGCCCTGCTCGGTGAGGGTCACGGCCAGCGCCCGCTGGTCCTCGGGGAGGCGCCGGCGTTCCAGCAGACCCGCGGCCTCCAGCCGCTTCAGCAGCGGGGACAGCGTCGGCGGGTCGAGCTGCAGGGCCTCGCTGAGGTCCTTCACCGACATCGGTTCGCTGCCCCAGAGAGCCAGCATGACCAGGTACTGCGGGTGGGTCAGCCCCATCGGCTCCAGCACCGGCCGGTAGACCGACAAGACGGTCCGGGCGGCCACCACGAGCGCGAAGCAGACCTGTCGCTCCAGGGCGAGGGGGTCGGTCTCGAGCTCAGCGGTCATCGCGCCAGGTTACCCGTTCGCGCGTGAAACGTTCGCGCACGAGGGGTCAGGCGGCGGCGGGGAGGGGAACGAGGTCGAACCACACCGTCTTGCCCTCGGCGCCCTGGAGGTCGGTTCCCCAGGACTGCGCGAGCTGGTCGACGAGGGCGATGCCCCGGCCCCCGGTCGCGTGGTCGTCGACGTCCCGCAGGACGGGGGCGCTCGGCTCGCCGTCGTGGACGGCGACGTGCACGCCGCCGGTGGCGAGGTCCCGGTTCAGTTCGAGGCTGACCGGTCCGCGGCCGTGGCGGAGGGCGTTGGAGACCGTTTCGGTCACCAGCAGTTCGAGGACCGCGAGCTCGTGGTCGTCGCCGCGGCCGTCACCGCGGAGGAACTCGTCGGCGGCCCAGTGCCGGGCGGCGCCGACGGAGGACAACTCCGCGTCGAGTTCGAGCCGTGCCACGACTGCCTCCCTGGTCCGTCCGGACCTCAACCGTCCCGCGGGAGTGGCGCTGCGGCAACCCGAGCGTCACCCGATCGGCACGGGCGCTCCGAGGAGACCGAAGAGGTCCTTGGGGTCCTCGGGTCCGGCGATGAGGTCGATCGTCTCGGCGAAGGCGCTGTCGCGCACCGCGTCCCGGACGTAGGTCAACGCCGAGAAGTCCTCGATCGCGAAGCCCACGGAGTCGAAGACCGTGGTGCGGCTGCCCCGGCCGGCCCGTTCACCGCGGATGACCTGCCAGAGCTCGGTGACCGCGAAGTCGGCCGGCTGGTGCTGGATCTCACCCTCGACGCGGGTCTGCTCGGTGTGCTCGACGAAGACGTCGGCCGCCTGCAGGATGCGCGGGTCGAGCTCGGTCTTGCCGGGGCAGTCACCGCCGATGGCGTTGACGTGGACGCCGGGGGCGATGTCGTCGAGGTGCAGGACGGTGGCGTTCTGCTTGTCGGCCGTGCAGGTCGTCACGACCTGGGCCCCCCGGGCGGCCTCGGCGGCGCTGGCGCAGACCGTGATCTCGAAGCCGAGCGGGGCGAGGTTGCGGACGAACTTGCTCGTGGCGGCGGGGTCGACGTCGAAGACCCGCAACCGGTGGATGCCGAGCTGGGAGCGGATGCCGAGGGCCTGGAACTCCGCCTGCGACCCGGTCCCGATCATCGCCATCACCCCGTCGCGGGCCTCCGGCGGGGCGAGCCAGCGGGCGGCCAGCCCCGAGGTCGCGGCCGTGCGCAGCGCGGTCAGCAGCGTCATCTCGGCGAGGAAGGTCGGGTAGCCGGTGTAGACGTCGGCGAGCACGCCGAACGCGGTCACCGTCTGCAGACCGTGCGCGGGGTTGCCGGGGTGGCCGTTGACGTACTTGAACCCGTACTGCTCGCCGTCCGTGGTCGGCATGAGCTCGATGACCCCGACGGCGGAGTGCGCCGCGAGCCGGGGTGTCCGCTCGAAGTCCGGCCACCGCCGGAAGTCCCGCTCCAGGACGTCGACCATCCCGGCGATGACCGCCTCGGGTCCCGTCGAGCTGACCCACCGGGCCATGTTGCGCACGCTCACGAACTGCATGTCCCCCAGGCTAGGAACGGGGGCTGCTGCGGATCAACCGGCTGATCGCGCGATCTGCAGGTGGCAACTGCGCGGATCGGACCGGGTCCTGACGCACAACGCCTAGATTGCTCTCGTGCCCGAACTCGACGACCTCGACCGGCGACTGCTGGCCGCCCTGCGCACCGACGCCCGGGAACCCGCGGCGTCGCTGGCCCGGCGGCTCGGGGTGACCCGGGCGACGATCACCCACCGGATCGAGCGGCTGCAGACCAACGGGTCCATCCTCGGGTTCACCACCCGGGTCCGGGAGGGGGCTGAGGGCGACGTCCGGGCGATCTCGTTCATCGAGCTCGAGGGTCGCGCCACGGACCGGGTGATCCAGCGGCTGCGCGGCCTGCCCGAGATCGTCTCGCTGCACACGACGAACGGTGGTTGGGACCTCGTGGCCGAGATCCGCACGACGTCGCTGACCGAGTTCGACCGCGTGCTCGGCCGCATCCGCGGGGTCGACGGGGTGGTGAACTCCGAGACGAGCCTGCTGCTGTCGTCGGTGCTGATGTGAGCGTCAGCCCCCCGCGACCCGGCGCAGCAGCGCCCCGTGCCGCGGCGGCAGCTCCGTGGCCAGCGAGATCGAGGTGCTGGTGCGGACGACCCCCGGCACGCTGAACAACGACGTCGTGATGCGGTGCAGGTCGGAGGTGTCCCTGGCGACGATCTTCAGGAGCAGGTCCGCGTCGCCCGTCGTGGCGTGCATCTCGACCACCTCGGGGACCTCGCGGAGCGCGGCGACGGCCTCCGGTCCCGACGCCTGGCTCAGCGCCACGGACAGGAACGCGACCATCGGGTAGCCGAGCGCGACGGGATCGAGGCGGCGACTGAACTCCCCCAGCGCGCCGGCCGCGTTCATCCGGTGCAGCCGGGCGTGCACGGTGTTGCGGGCGACCCCGAGCTCACGGGCCAGGGACAGGACCGTCGCGTCCGGGTCGGCGTCCAGGGCGAGCAGGATCCGGGCGTCGAGCGGATCCAGGGCGGTGAAAGTCGTCACCTTGAGCACGATGCCACGATTCGCGGCCAGATGGTGCCATCGTGCTCAGCCACGGATGCGTCTGTTGCGCAGCCTCCACCGGGCCCCGAACCTGGGCGGGTGAGCACGATCATGAGCCCCCGGTCCACCGTGGCCGGACTTCCCGGCTACGTCGCCGGTCGCCGCGCGACCAGCGACCTGACCGCGGCGCTGGCCGCCAACGAGAGCCACTACCCGCCGCTGCCGTCGGTGCTGGACGTCGTGCTGTCCTCCGCCGCCACCCTGAACCGCTACCCCGACCCGACGTGCGAGGACCTGCGCGCAAGCCTGGCCACACACCTCGGCGCCCGGGCCGAGGAGATCGCCGTCGGTCCCGGCAGCGTCGGTGTCCTCGCCCAGGTCCTCGCCACCGTCTGCGACCCGGGCGACGAGGTCGTCTTCGCCTGGCGCTCCTTCGAGGCCTACCCGATCCTCACGACCCTGGCCGGGGCCCGGCCCGTCCCGGTTCCGCTGCGCGCCGACGAGAGGCACGACCTGGACGCCATGGCCGCCGCGATCACCCCCCGGACCCGGGCGGTCCTCGTCTGCTCGCCCAACAACCCGACCGGCGTGGGCATCTCCGCGGTCGAGTTCGAGGAGTTCCTGGGGAAGGTGCCCGCGGGGGTCCTGGTCGTCGTGGACGAGGCCTACGTCGAGTACGCCGACGGCACCGGCCCGGACAGCCTGCAGCTGCGACGCCGCTTCCCCGGCCTCTGCGTCCTGCGGACGTTCTCCAAGGCCTACGGACTCGCCGGCCTGCGCGTCGGCTACGCCGTCACGTCCCCGGAACTCGCCGAGGGACTGCGCCGGGTGGCCCTGCCCTTCGCGGTGAGCGCGCTCGCGCAGCGGGCCGCGATCACCTCCCTCGACGCGGCCGACGAGGTCCGCGACCGGGTGCGCGTGGTCACCCGTGAGCGGGCCCGGGTCACGGGCGAGCTGCGGGCCGCGGGTTTCACGGTTCCCGATTCGCAGGCGAACTTCGTCTGGCTGCGCGCCGACGACGCCCGGCGCGAGGAACTCGTCGAGGCGTTCGCCGCCGCCGACGTCCTGGTGCGGGGCTACGCCGGCGACGGGGTCCGGATCACCCTCGCCGATCCGGCGACGAACGACCGCGTGCTGGCGGTGCTGCGGTGAGCGCGCCGACGCTGACCGCGGCGCCACCGCACACGCTCGTCGAGGACGTCGCCGGGATCACCGTCGGGACGTTCCTCGCCTCCTTCGGGTTGTTCCTGCTGCACAGCACGTCCGCCGTGACCGGCGGGACCGCGGGGCTCAGCCTGCTGCTGAGCTACGCCGCGCCGATCCCCTTCGCCGTGCTCTTCCCGCTGGTGAACCTGCCGTTCTTCGTGGTGGCCCTGCGCACGCGCGGCTGGGCGTTCACGGTCCGCTCCCTCGTCGCGGTGGTCGCGGTGTCGGTGTTCTCCTCGATCCACGCGGCGGCCCTGCCGGACCTGGACGTCGCGCCGGTCTACGCGGTGCTGTTCGGGAACCTGGCCGCGGGCCTCGGGATCCTGGTGCTGTTCCGCCACCGGGCCAGTCTCGGGGGTTTCGGGATCCTGGCCCTGCTGCTGCAGGACCGGTTCGGCTGGCGCGCGGGGTACGTCCAGATGGCCCTCGACGTCGTCGTGGTGCTGGCCTCCCTCACGGTCGTCCCGCCCTCGGTGGTCGGGCTCTCCGCCCTCGGTGCGGTGGTGCTCAACCTCGTGCTGTCGATGAACCACCGCCCGGGGCGCTACCAGGGCTGAGTCCGGGCCCGGGTGGGTGCGAGACTCACGCGGTGAGGCGGAAGTTCAGCGTGCGGGACATCGCCGTGCAGGCGGGGCTGTCCGAGGCGACCGTGGACCGGGTCCTGCACGAGCGTCCGGGGGTGCGGGCCGGGACGGTGGAGCAGGTGCGCCGGGCCGTCGCCGACCTGGAGCTCCAGCAGTCGCAGGTGCGCCTCAGCGGTCGCACCGTGATGTTCGACGTCGTGATGTCCGCACCGCGTCGGTTCGCCGACGCCGTGCGCACCGCCCTCGAGGTCGAGCTGCCCACCCTGCGCCCCGCGACCGTGCGGGCCCGTTTCCACACCTCGCACGGCGCGGACGGGGACTGGGTCGCGGCCGAGCTGGACCGGGTGCTGCGCACCGGGTCCCACGGCGTCGTCCTGCAGTCACCGGACTCCCCCGCCGTCCGCGCCGCTGTGCAACGGCTCGCCGACGGGCAGGTCCCGGTGGTGACGCTGGCCAGCGACCTCCCGGGCAGCGCCCGTCGCGGGTACGTCGGTGCGGACAACCTCGGTGCCGGGGCGACGGCCGCCTACCTGCTGACGCAGTGGGCTCCGGACCCCGAGGACCCCGTCCTCGTCGTCCGCAGCCGGTTGGAGCAGGACAGCGAACGTCAACGCTCGCGGGGTTTCGAGGCGACCCTGGCGCAGTTGGAGGGTTCGGTGCGCACCGTCGTCGACGTCTACGACGACGACCTCGACCCGAGCGCCCTCGAGGACGCGGTCGCGAAGGTCCTCGAGGAACGGCCCGGGCTGCGCGCGGTGTACTCCATGTGCGCGGGGGCCGGGGGGAACGCCGGCGTGCTCCGGGGTTTCGAGCGCCGGGGTTCTCGCCCGCTGCCGTTCGTGGTGCACGACCTCGACGGCGAGAACGCCGACCTGCTGAGCCGCGGCGAGATCTCCGCCGTGCTGCACCACGACCTGCGCACCGATTGCGCCCAGGCCTGCAGGATGCTCCTGCAGGCCCCGTACACGCGTTCGGATCAGCGCAGTTCGGCCTCGACGATCCAGATCCTGACCCCCTTCAACGTCCCCGCGCAGGGACGGTGAGGATCAGCCGACGGTGCGCACGTCCTCGTCCTCGACGGTCACCGGCTTGAGCAGCAGCGACAACCCGCCGTAGGGCGCGAGCCAGACCCCGAAGCTCTTCAGGTCGTCGACCCAGCCGATCTCCGCACCCGACGTCATGTCGCACACCGGGACCCGCGGGGTGAAGTGCTCGGAGCGCACCGAACCCTCGATGGTCTCCTGCCCGAAGTTCAGCACCGTGACCTGCAGGACCTCCTGGCCGTCGTGGTCGGCGGGGTCGAGGGCGTGGACCATGACGAGCATGCTCGGGTGCGCGACGGCCGGGATGTCGATCTGGCGGGCCGTGGCGATCTTGTGGTCGCGACGGACGGTGAGGACCGCACTGAGCCGGTTCGCGAACGAGGCCTCGTCGGCCAGCTGTTCCGGCATCGTCCCGTAGAGCGAACGACCGACCGGGATCCCCGACGCCGACATCGTCGCCTCGGGAGCGACCCCCATGAGGTCGTGGGCGGCCCGTTCGATCCAGCGGGTGTCACCGGAGGACAGCAGGGGTTTCACGCTCTCGACGGGCAGCGGCAGCATGCCCATCAGGTCCCAGCCGGACAGCGCGAACACACCGGGCTGCCAGGCGTTGAACATCGCCATCAGCAGGTGGGCACGCTTGATCTGCTCCACGTCGTCGTCGGTGAGCTCGTCGAGGTCGCGGTGACCGCGGCTGGCCGCGATGACACTCGCACTCGTGCAGGCGATCCCGTTGGTGGTGAAGACCAGGTTGTACGGACCGGCGTCCCCGGTCAGCTTCTCGACGAGGTCGGCCCGCACCGTCTCCGCGAGGGTCGCACCGGTGATCTTGCCGCCGCGGTAGTCGTACTCGTCCTCGGCGTGCCGCGTGGCCCAGTGGACGAGTTCGTAGGTCAGCTCGTCGTGGTTCTGCAGGGCGTGCACGAGCGAGGCGGGGTCGACGCCGAGTTCGAGGGCCTGGCGCAGGCAGAGCCGGAGGAACTCGGTGTCCCCCGTCGCGACGGCGTGCTGGCAGCCGGGACGGGTGATGAAGTCGTAGGAGAGGTCCGCCCCCACCTCGGAGGTGTCGCGGATGTCCTCGATGGTGAGGTTCAGTTCCTGGAAGGTGAACCCGCCGACCTTGCGGACCATCCCGGCGATGAGGTGGTTCGCGGCCTCGGAGAGCGGGTGCCCCTCGGACCAGGCGGGCCCCTCGACGCTCTTCTCGACCCCGAGGAAACCGTTGGCGTCGAGGCGGAGCGCGCTCGTCCCGAGGTCGCCCAGGGAGTGCAGCGCGTCGCCGATGACGAGCTTCATCCCGGCGAAGCTCGGGTCGAGCCAGTTCACGGAGGGCTGACCCTGCTTGAAGTAGTGCAGGTACACCCAGCGGCGCACGATCCCATCGACACCCTCGACCTCACGGGTCGCGGACCAGTTCGTCTCCTTGATGCCCGGGGCGTAGAAGATGACGCGCTGGAGCTGGCCGATGATGAACCCCAGCTCGGACAGCGCCGCCTCGGCGGCGGCGTCGAGGTTCGCGGCGTCGTGCCCGGGAGCGACGTCGGGCAGCAGTTCCCAGTGCTCCCGCGGGATCTCCACCATGTGGTAGATCCCGGGGTAGTCCTGGAACGCCATCTCGGCGAGGCGGAAGTCGGCCCCCTTGCCGGTGTGGCCGGGGACGATGTCGTCGATGACGCTGCCGGAGTGCTCGGCCGCGACCTCGCACAGGTGGCGGAACTCCCCCTCGGTGCCGAACATCGGATCGATCTCGGTGGAGATGCGGTCGAAGTGGCCGTCGACGCTGGGCGTCTGACGCCAGCCGTCGAGCCCGCCCGCGGACTTCACGGGCCCGGTGTGGACGGCCTCGATGCCGATGTGCTGAAACGCCCGCCAGAGCTCCGGGTCGCCGAGCGAGCCGAGGAAGGACCGGCCCTGGCGGGTGATGAGCGAGATCGGGTACGCGGTGAACCAGACCGCGGCGGTGTCGACCGCGCGCCGGGGGTCGGGCTTGGCGTACGGGTTCTGCCACATGCTGGCCTGGCCGGAGAACTGGCGGCTGATCTTCTGCGCGTCGGCGAGCATCGACTGCACGAGCAGCCACCGGACGTACTCCGGGTTGCTGCCGTCGGCGGGACCCTCCCCGGCCGCCGGCTTCGGCGGCGCATCGGTCCCGCGCAGGCGGGCCTGCGGACGAGGCCGGCGCAGCGCCCGGGGACGCGCCTCGTAGCGCTGCTCGTCGTAGGTGATCTCGCTCGGCTCGTGCTCGGCCGCCTCCACCGTCACCGCGGGTGCCTGGACACCGTCATCGACCGTGCTGCCGACCTCGTTCACGAACCCTCCTCCGTACTGCCTGCCGATCTGTGGGCTCACCCCACCACAGACGGCGCGCCTTCTCGACCGGAGGGCCCCATCTGTCCGGCTAGATAGTAACGATTCTCAGTTGTGTTAGCTTCGTGGTCGTTCACAGCCCCCGACCAGGTTGGACAAGTCACCGTGCGCCGCAGCCCCTTCCTCGCCCTCCCGCTGTCCCTGACCCTGCTCACCGGGTGCGGAGGGGGTGCCGCCGAGGAACCCGCCGCCCCCGCCGAGCCCTCGTACGCGAAGACCGAGGTGGCCGCCGCGGCCCCACGGGTCGCGATCAGCTACGACGGCGGGGTCCAGGTCCTCGACGGCTCGACGCTGGAGGTCCTCGCCGACGTGCCCTACGACGGCTTCACCCGCCTCAACCCCGCCGGCGACGGTCGGCACCTGGTGGTGTCCGGGACCCGGGACGGGGTCAGCGGCTTCCACGTCCTCGACACGGGCGCCTGGAGCGAACCGCACGGGGACCACTCGCACTTCTGGACGACGCAGCCGCACGACACCGGCGTCGTCTTCCCCGCCGAGGAGCCGGGCCACGTCGTCGCCCACGCCGGACGCACGGTCCTCTTCGACGACGGCACCGGCCACGTCGTGTCCTTCGACAGCGAGGACATCGCCGACGCCCCCGAGACCCGGGAGTTCGACACCCCGCACCCCCACCACGGTGTCGCGGTCGAACTCTCCGACGGGCACGTCGTCGTCTCCGAGGGCGACGAGGAGGGACGGACCGGGATCCGCGTGCTCGACGCCGCGAACGCCGAGGTCGCCGCCTCGGACGAGTGCCCCGCCGTCCACGGCGAGACGGTCGCCGCTGACGAGACCGTCGTCATCGGGTGCAGCGACGGGGTGCTCGTCCACCGCGACGGCGTCACCACCAAGGTCGCCAGCCCCGACGCGTTCGGACGCATCGGCAACCAGTTCGGCACCGAGGACTCCCCGATCGTCCTCGGTGACTACAAGACCGACCCCGACGCCGAGGTCGAACTCACGACCCGCGTCTCCCTGGTCGACACGACGACGGGGCGACTGCGCCTCGTCGACCTCCCCAGTTCGTACTGGTACCGCTCGCTGGGTCGCGGCGAGAACGGCGAAGGGGTCGTCCTCGGCACCGACGGGGCGCTGCACCTCATCGACACCGCGGCGGGCGCCGTCGTCCGCTCCACCCCCGTCGTCGGTGCGTGGGAGGTCGAGGAGGACTGGCAGAGCCCGCAGCCGCAGGTGTTCACCCTGGACGGGACCGCCTACGTGAGCGACCCCGCGACGCGGTCGGTGCACGCCGTCGACATCGCGACCGGCGAGGTCTTCCGCAGCGCCGCGTTGAGCGTGACGCCCAACGAGCTCAAGGGCGTGCCCGGCGAGGCCGCCGCGTGAGGTTCCTCCTCGTCCTGGTCCTCCTCCTCCTCGCCGGCTGCTCCCCCGCCGCCGGCCAGGAGGAGGGCCTGACGGTGGTGACGAGTTCGCACCCGCTGGAGTTCGTGGCCACCGCGGTGGCCGGGGACCGCGCGGCCGTGACGAACCTGGTGGCCCCCGGCGCCGACAGCCACGACGCGGACGTGTCGACCCGGCAGCTGGCCACGCTCGTCGACGCCGACGTCGTCGTGCACCTCTCGACCCTGCAGCCCGCCGTGGACGACGTCCTGGCGTCGCGACCGCCGGAGCACCTGGTGGACGCGGCCCGCTACGCCGACCTCGAGGACGACCCGCACTTCTGGCTCGACCCGACGCGACTGGCCCGGGTCGGGCACGACGTCGCGGCCGAACTGTCGGCCGTCGATCCCGCGGGGGCCGACGACTACCGCGCGGGGGCCGCCCGCCTCGACTCCCGGCTGGGTGACCTCGACGCCCGGTACCGCGACGCGCTCGCCGGGTGCGCGGGCGCGGCCCTGGTCACCTCGCACGAGGCGTTCGGCTACCTCGCCCAGCGCTACGACCTGCGCCAGATCGGGATCGCCGGTGTCGACCCGTCCGTGGAACCCTCCCCGGCCCGGCTGCGCGACGTCGTGCGGGTGGTGCGCGAGAACCCCGTCGAGACGATCTTCTTCGAGGCGAGCGCGAACCCCGCCGTCGCCGAACTGCTGGCCACTGAACTCGGGGTGGCGACCGCCGTGCTGCACCCCGTGGAACGCGTCGAGGCGGACCAGGACTACCTGTCGTTGATGGAGGAGAACCTCAGGGCGCTGTCGTCGGGCCTGGACTGCTGAGGGTTCACGTCCAGTCGAAGTACCCGATGCGCCAGAACATCCACTCCAGCCAGAGCCGGAGCCAGGAGGGTTCGACGTAGCACCCGAGCGCCCGGACGGCGGCGTGCAGGTCGTCGTCGCCGAGGGCGAGGAGTTCCGCGCCCTCGGCGGCGAGGCGTTCGAGGTGCTCGCCGGACTCCTCCCGGAGCATCCGGTACTGCATCGCGGACGGATCCTGGTCGCCCACCGCGGCGAGACTGAACCACCCCCCCAGGAGCGAGGTGAGCACCGGCCACCGGGCGCGCCACTGCGCCCCACGGAACTCGTCCTCCGGATCGGCCGCGTGCACGCCGATCACCCGGGTTCGACCGCTCCGCTCGAGCACCACGCCGACCCGGGTGGTCACGGTCTCGTCGAACCTCCGGTTGCTGTCGTGTTCTCCCGCGCTCACCGTTCCGACGGGCCGGCCCACGTCGAGGACGAGGTAGTCCCGCCGCGACACGCCTCCGGGTACGGACAGCTTCGCCATCGCCCGACGCAGGCCGTCTCGGGCCGCGGCATCCAGCTCCCCGTACCGGATCTGCCAGTTCTCGGCGTACCTCGGCACGTCGGCCACCGTGGTCGGGTCGTCGACGAGTTCCGTGAGCCGCTCGTCCACCCAGTTCGCCCAGCGGACCCAGGAGTTCCCCTCGGGTGGGTCGACGAACAGCACCCCCGCGACGTCCTGCATGACGGTGACGAAGTCCTCCCGGTGGCCGAGGGCGACGATGGAGCGCCACCAGTCGAGCTGGTCGGCGAAGTCGACTCCGCGCCCTCCGAGCGCCCGCTCCAGGGGGTGACGGAGGCAGAGGCTCGAACCCGTCAGTCCGATGAAGGCACTCTTGAGGGGGTAGGGCTCGACGCGACGTCGGGGTACGCCGTCAGGATGAACCACGATCCGTCTCCTGCCTGTTCGAGAACGATGACGACTTCGGAAACCGGAACCTCCACGGGCTTCCCGTGGGGATCGAGGGTCCAGACGACCCCGACGTCCGCCGCGGCCGGAGCCCGGACGGTGTACCTCTCCTCACCCTGACCGACAGCCCGGTCGACGTCGGCCGAGCGCTCACGCAGCGCCTCACCGATGACCTTCTCCGCCGTGGCCTCGTCGGTCCAGCGGGACGCACGGGGCGGGGGCCTCCTGAGTCTGCCACCTTCCACCACCCCCGTCCGCAACCGGTTCCGCAGGAACTCGTCGTCCACGTCCACGTGCCGCGCCACCGTGTGCGCGTCCCGGAAGACCTCGTTGCGGCCGAGGTCCACCCCGGCGAACAGTTCGTCCACCGTCTGCGGCAGGGGGTTCCCGTCCGCGTCCAGGTACTTCGCCCACCGGTGGCCGTCCGGCAGCACCTTGCCCAGCCGACCCGTGCTGCGGGTGGCGCCCCGGCCGACGACCGCCATCCCCAGGCTCGCCGCGCCCGCGCCGTAGCGACCCTGCGACCAGTCGTCCCAGTCCACGGCGTCGGCGAGGGTCTCGACGGGGTGCTGCGCGGCGTCGAGGGCGGCCCCGGGAACCTGCTTCCAGGTCGAGACCCAGCCCGGTCGGTCCCAGGCCCAGCCCAGCGCCGTGAACGCGGCGTCCCGCCCCGCCGAGACGACCGTCGACACGGCGTCGTCGACGTGCTCGCCGAGGCGGCGGGGGCGGTCGGAGACCTGGTCCAGGACCGAGAACATCCGGGTCGCGAACTCCGCGGAGACGTCGTCGAACTCCGCGAGCACCCGTTCCCGACTCGCCTGCCAGCGTTCGAGTTCCGCCCAGTCGACCTGCGTGGCCGCCGGATCCACCAGGGTGGAGTCCAGCCGGCGCCGGACCGCTCCGATGTCGTCGTCGATCCCCGCGAGTTTCGCCTTCAGCATCCGCAACTGCAGGGCGTGACCCTCGATCAGGGTCGCGCCGGCGGTGGCCGTCCAGGACAACGTGTCCAACTGGGCCTGCAACTCCAGGACCCGCTCGCCGTAACCGTCGCGCGCGACGCCGTACCAGCCCCCCAGGGCGGACACACCCGACCCGACGTGCCCCGCGATGGCCGCGGTGGCCACGGCGGCGTGCCGCGCGGAGGTGGCCGCGGCGTCGGCGGCTCCCGGCGACAACGTCGACAACTCGTCCACCCGAACCCCTCCTCCCGGTCACTACTGACGTGGGAGGAAACTAACCCGGACTCGCGGAACGCCCCGGAGTTCGTCCACAGGGCACGCAGCGTCGTCAGCGGTTCGCGGCCGCGACGCCGAGGAGGTCGCGGGCGGGGCCCGGTGGCATCCGGGCGGCGCCGGTCCAGACGGCCCTCAACGTCCGTCCGAGGTCGAGACCCCCCACGGGGACGGCCTGCAACCGACCGGCCTCGAGGTCGTCGGCGACGGCCAGGCGACTGAGGACGGCGACACCGGCGCCCGCGCGCACGGCTTCGCGCACGCCGGTGGCGGTCGTGAGCACCACCGCGGGCGGCACCAGGCCGTGCCCGACCGCGGCCAGCGCGTTCTCGAGGACCTCACGGGTCCCCGACCCGGTCTCCCGGGACACCAGGGCGGTGGCGGCGAGTTCCCCGGGGGTGACCACCCGGCGGCGACGGGTCCAGGGGTGGCCCGGGGAGACCACCACGACGAGGTGGTCCTGCGCGAGGGGACGGCTGCGGAAACCCTTCGGGACGGCGGCCCCCTCGACGAAACCCAGGTCGACGTCGCCGCGTTCGAGGGCGGCGAGGACCCGCACGCTGTTGGTCGCGGTGAGTTCCACCGCGGGCGGCACCGACCCGGCGGTGGTGGCGCGGTGGCGCAGCACGAGCAACCAGCGCGGGACGAGGTGCTCGGCGATCGTCATGCTCGAGGCGACCCGCAGCCGGGCGGCGCTGTCGGTGCGCAGGGTCGCGATGCCCTCGGCGACCTCGGTGGCGGTGTCGAGCAGTCGCGTGGCCCAGCCGGCCAGCACCGTCCCGGCCTCGGTGGGGACCGATCCCTGCCGGCTGCGGTGCAGGAGGGCGACGCCCACCTGGGACTCCACCCCGCGCAGGCGGTCGGAGGCCGCCTGCTGGGTGATCCCGACGCTGCGGGCGCCCGCGCCGATCGACCCGGTCTCGACGACGGCCACGAACAACCGCAGCGACGTGAGGTCGGGAACGCGGTCCAGGGGCACCCCGGCAGCGTAGGCGGGAGGAGCAGCGAGGATGGCGGGGTGAGTCCCACCCCGGCCGACCCCGCGCACCTGCTCCGTCTCGTCACGAACGCGGTGGACGCGGTCGCCCGCGCCGACGCGGACGACTTCGCCGCCGCCGGGACCGCGCTGGCCGGCTTCGACGCCGACCAGGCGCGGATCGTCCTGGGGTGGGTGCTGCGCCAGACGTTGGAGGAGCAGCACCCGGACGGGCTCGACGCCGACGACGTGCGCGACGCGGTCACCACCACCGCGGGGACGGCGACCTGGTTCACGGAACTGGACCCCCGGATCCTCGTCGTCGTCCTGACCGCCGCCCTGGGCGAGCACCCGGACCCGGAGGAGATCCCCCGCCTCGGTCACGCGCTGGTCCTGCAGCACTCGGTGCTGCTGGTCCACGAGCTCGTGACGGCCGGTGCGATCCCGTTGCGGCGCCGGATCGACGCGGCGCTGGCGGAGGTCCGCCGCGCCGAGACGATGGAGATGCCCTGAGCCTCAGTGCCCCGGCGTGATCGGGTAGAACCCGGTCCGGCTGCGCTTGCGCAGACACGCGGGACGACCGTCGTCGACGGCGTCGCGGACGCTGCGCAGGACGTCGGCGCAGTGCGCGTCGAGTTCCCGCTCGACCGCGACGGGGTCGACGCTGGAGTGCCACTCCTTCTGCTCCGCGAGGTGGTCGTTGCGGCCGTCCTCACCGGCGACGGTCAGGCCGCGGCGCGCGGCCAGACCGTAGAGGGCGAGGACCTGCTCACCGTGGCGCAGGGCGTAGTCGTCCAGGAACGTGGGCGTCAGGGTGCCCTGGCCGGCGGCGAACTCGAGGTCTCGCAGAACCTGGTGGAGCGGCTTCACGGCGGTCCTCCTCGACCTCGTGGGCACGGCCGGTGGGGCCGTGCACCGGTCATCGGTCGCGGACGTCACGGGCTTGAGCAGCACCGCTCCCGGTTCACCCGTCCGGCGCAGGCGCCCTCAGCGGCCGGCGATCAGGTCGACCTCGACGAGGGCGCCGACGGCCAGGCCCGTGACGCCGACGGTGGTCCGCGCGGGCAGCGGACCCTCGAACCACGTCGTGTACCGCTCGTTGAACGCGGCGAAGTCCTGGTCGAACTCCCGCAGGTACACCCGGACCTGCAGGGCGTCGTCGAAGGTCATGCCGAACTGCGCGAGCACGGCGGCGAGGTTCGCCCGGACCTGCTCGGCCTGCTCGACGACGCCGCCGGCGACGACCGCCCCGGTCGCGGGATCGGTGGGCATCTGACCGGTGACGAAGACCAGGTCGCCCAGGCGGGTCGCGTGCGCGAACGGCCCGACCTGCGGGGGGACGCCGTCGGCGGGGGTGAAGACGAAGGTCTCCTTGCGGCTGACGGGAGTGCTCTCGCTCATGGGAGGGAGGGTGCCAGTCGCTCGACGTGCAACGGCAGCCCGCCCCGCGGGCGCAACGTCACGAGGGCGTCCACGGGTCGCGGCGGGCCCGCCGGAGCGACGGTGTGACCCCGCAGCAACGTCGCGAGGACCAGGACCTCCTCGACGAGGGCGAGGTCGCGACCGATGCACAACCGCGGCCCGGCCCCGAAGGGGACGTAGGAACCCGCCGGGGGCCGGGTCCCGGCCAGGAACCGGTCCGGGCGGAACTCCTCCGGGGCCTCCCAGACGGCGGGGTCGCGGTGCAGCGCCCAGGTGCAGACGATGACGAGCGTCCCGGCCGGGACCTCGACGCCGGCGACGACGTCGTCCGCGAGCGCCTTGCGGGTCACGACCCAGGCGGGCGGGTAGAGGCGCAGCGATTCGTCGACGACGGCGCGCAGCAGCGGGAGGTTCCCCAGGTCCGACCAGCCGGGCTCGCGCCCGCCGAGGGCGTCGGCGAGTTCGGCGTGGACGCGGGCGAGCACGGAGGGGTTGCGCGCCAACAGGTCCAGCGTCCAGGTCAGCGACGACGCGACGGTCTCGTGGCCGGCGACGACGAACGTGACGAGTTCGTCGCGGATCTGCCGGTCGTCCATGCCCGCGGCCAGCATCAGACCGACGACGTCGCGGGGTTCCGCGACGGACCGGGTGCGCCGGCGTTCGACGATGCGGGCGCAGACCTCGTCGATGACGGCGACCTCGCGGGCCAGGCGGGCCCGGGCGGGGGTCGGCCAGGCCGTGGGGACGGGGCTCGCGGCCCGGCGCACCACGAGTTCCAGCGCCCGGCCCACGGCGTCGACCAGCAGGGGGGCGTCGCCGGAGAGGTCCGCGGCGGCGAGGGTGTGGCCCACGACCTCGAGCCCGGCGCGCGAGGTCGCGTCGAGGACCTCCAGGGGCGTCCCGGGGGCCAGCGCGTCGGCCTCGGCGACGAGTCCGCGGGCGGCGTGCACGGCGTGGGCGGCGACGTCCTCGAGGCTGCCGTGGTGGAAGGCCGGCTGGACGGTGCGCCGGTGCTGCTTCCAGACCTCGCCGTCACCGGCGAGCAGACCCGCGCCGGTGACGGTGGCGAGCGCCGAGTACTGGATCGTGGACTTGCCGTAGCCGCGGGCGTTCTCGACGAGGACGCGACGGACGCCGTCGGGATCGGCGAGGACGAGCACCGGGGTCCTGGGCATCGGGATGGTGGCCACCGGTCCGTGCCGGCGGGTGACGTCGGTGAGGAAGAGGTGCGGGGCCCGCATGATCGCGGGGACGGCCCGGACCATGTCCCAGGGCAGCGGCCCCGCGACGTCCAGCGGCGAGTAGCGGTTCAGAGGTACAACCCGGTCCGGCCGTCCTGCTCGCCGGGGGCGGCGACGGCGTGCAGGTCGCGTTCGCGCAGCAGGGTGTAGCCCTTGCCGTGCAGTTCGACCTCGGCCTTGTCCTCCGGGTCGAAGAGCACCCGGTCCCCCTGGGAGACCTGACGGACGTGCGGGCCGACGGCCACGACGGCGGCCCAGGACAACCGCTTCCCCACCGCGGCCGTGGCCGGGATGAGGATGCCGGCGGAGGACTTCCGTTCGGCGGCGTCGTCGGGCAGGACGAGCACGCGGTCGTGCAGCATCCGGACGGGCAGCCCGTCCCGGTCGGTCGTGGAGGGTGTCACGGCGGGAACCGTAGCGCCCCCGGGTCCGTGGGGAGCCGGGGGCGCTGTCGGGGGGTCCGCTCAGCGGCGCTTGCGCACCGCGCGGACGACCAGGAACGTGGTGACGCCGAGGACGGCGACGCCGACGGCGGCGACGCGCTCGACGCGCAGCCCGCCGCGGTGGTCGAAGGCGAAGTCGTTGACCTTGGCCTTCACGCTCGCCAGCGAACGGTCCTTGATGGCCGCCGGAGCGAGTCGCGACGTGAGTTCGTCGATGGTGCCCGCGAGCTGGGCACGACGGGCTTCGACCTCGCGCTCGAGGGCGCGGGGGTCGGTCGTCGTGATCTCGGCCTTGCCGTCGCTGGCCGCCACGGCCACCTCCTGTGTTCGTCCGACGTCGTTCTCGTGCAGCCCGGGCACGACCCGGGGAGGACGTCGTCCTGCTGCGTGTCCCCGGAACCGTACCGGAGCCGGGACCCGCTCTCCTGACGGGGCACGCGGGCGGCGCAGTCGTTATCGTCCGGACATGACCGCCAGACTCTCGCCCGGTGACCTCGCCCCCGACTTCACGCTCCCCGCTCACGACGGCTCGACCGTCTCGTTGCGGTCGCTGCGGGAGGAGAGCGGGGAGCACGTCGTCGTGTACTTCTACCCGGCGGCCATGACCCCGGGCTGCACCACGCAGGCCTGCGACTTCCGCGACTCCCTCGACGCCCTGAACGCCTCCGGCTACCGGGTGCTGGGGATCTCGAAGGACTCCGTCGCGAAGCTGGCGCAGTTCGCGGAACGCGACGGCATCACCTTCCCGTTGCTCTCCGACCCCGACCACCGGGTCCTGGAGGCGTACGGGGCCTGGGGGGAGAAGACGAACTACGGGCGGACCTCGGTCGGCGTGGTGCGCTCGACGGTCGTGGTGGACCCGAAGGGTGTCGTGGAGGTGGCCCAGTACAACGTGCGCGCCACGGGGCACGTCGCGAAGTTGCGCAAGGACCTCGGGCTCGACCAGTAACCTGGCGGGCGAGCGGGAGTGGTGTAACTGGCAGCCACGCAGGATTTAGGTTCCTGTGCCGAGAGGCGTGAGGGTTCGAGTCCCTTCTCCCGCACCGGTGGTGCCGGAGAGGGACCCGAACCGGTCAGGCCTGCAGGGCGGTGAAGACGACGGGGGTCGTCGTCGGCTGCTGCGACCCGTGGGCGGGTTCCACCGAGATCCCGACCCCGTCGGAACTGCCGGCGTCGACGACGGTCGCGGAACTCCCGCCGGTTCCGACGGTGATCATCCCCGCGGAGGAGATCGTGTCGCCGGTGGCGAGCCACAGCTGGTAGCCGCGGCCGTCACCGGCGGCGGGCAGACCGGTCGTCAGCACCCCGAGGCGGCCGTCGGCCCGCACGAGCGTCGCGGTTCCCCCGTCGTTGGCGGCGACGGTCGAGACCACCGCCCCGGGGGTGCTCAGCAGGGACGCGACCTCCTGCCGGGCGGACTGCTCGGCGCTCACGGTCGGCGGTCGGTCGGTACGGGAGGAGACTCCCACCCCGACCCCGGCCGCCGCGACGACGATCCCCGCGGCGGCGACGAGCATGCTCCAGCGCGACGGTCTGCGGGCACCGTCACGACGGTGTGCGCGCCGGGAGCGGGCGACGTCGAGGTCGAGCACCGGGGGCGGCGCGGCGTGTCCGTGGGTCTCCTGTGGCGTCGCGGCGATCGCGTCGAGGACGGACGAACGCAACCGGGCGGGCGGTGCGACGGCCGCACCGAGACGGGAGGCCGTCTCGCGCAGGGCGTCGGCGTCGGCGCGCTCCTCCGGGTGGGAGCGCAGGCGGTCTTCGTAGGCCTCGCGCTCCGCGTCGTCGAGCGCGTCGAGCGCCCAGGCTGCGGCGAGCAAGGGGTCCTCCGAAGGGTCGGTCGGGTTGATCGGGTCGGTGTGGTTGCGGGGGCTCATCGGGCCACCCCCATGACGTCGCGCAGTCTGATGAGACCGTCGCGCAACCTCGTCTTCACGGTGCCGAGCGGCACCGAGAGGTCCTCGGAGATCTCCCGGTGGGTGCGGCCGCCGAAGTAGGCGAGGTCGATGGCCTCGCGCTGCAACGGGCTGAGCGCGTCGAGGGCCTGGCGGACCTCGTCCTGCTCGAGCATCACCACCACCTCCTCGCTCACGCTGTCGTAGGGCGGGATCTCGCGGACCCCGACCTTCTCGTCGCGGTCCGAGCTGGCCTGCGAGGCACGCACCCGGTCCACCGCACGGCGGTGGGCCATCGTGACGACCCAGGCGCGGGCGCTGCCCCGGGTCGGGTCGAACCGGGCCGCGGTCCGCCAGGCCTCCAGGAACACCTCCTGGACGACCTCCTCGGACTGGGCCGGGTCGCGCAGGACCCGCAGGACCGTGCCGTGGACTGCCGCGGCGGTCGCGTCGTAGAACGTCGCGAAGGCGGCCTGGTCACCGTCGGCGGAGGAGGCCAGGGCCGATTCGGCGCTGGTCTCCGCGGCGTCGCGGGGTCTCGAGGTCGTCATCACCGTCACTGTGTCACCCCGGCGGGGGCTCGGCACGCGGTTCCTGCCCGGTGCCCCGGGTGTCGTCCCAGGTGTCTCAACGGGAACCCACCCCGCAGGACCGGGCCCCGAATTCGCTCTCCAGCTCCACGATTCCCCCCAGCGGTCCGGCCGGGGAGGTTCCCTAGCGTTCGAACACCTGGGGTTCGGACCGGAGCACCGGAGGGATTGGTCTGCGGCGCAGGAAGTTCAGACGTTCACTGGACGCTGAGCGTGATCGAGTCGTACCCGCTGGCCCCGTCGGGGGCGGGAGCGGCGACGACGTCGGTCTGGGGCGCACCCGTGCCGTCGGTGGCCCGCACCTGCACCGTGTGACTGCCCTTCTCGGTCGCGTCCCAGTCGTAGACCCACTGGCACCAGGTGTCGGCGGAGGCGGAGGGCAGGACCCGGGCCGGTTCCCACTCCCCCTCGTCGACCCGCACCTCGACGGCGCTGATCCCGCGGTGCTGCGCCCAGGCGACGCCGGCGATCGGGACCCGCCCCGCGCGCACCTTGTCGAAGGAGCGCGGGACGTCGATGCGGGAGGCCGTCTTGATCGGGCCCTTCTCGGCCCAGCCCCGGTCCGTCCAGTACGCGGTCTTCTCGGCGAACCGGGTGACCTCGATGTCGGTGACCCACTTGCAGGCCGAGACGTAGCCGTAGAGACCCGGGACGACCATGCGGACGGGGAACCCGTGCTCGCGGGGCAGCGGCTGCCCGTTCATCCCGACGACGAGCATCGCGTCCCGGCCGTCGGTCACCTCGGCCAGCGGAGCGGAGAGGGTGAACCCGTCGGTGCTGGTGGCGTAGAGCATGTCCGCCCCGGACTGCACCCCCAGCGTTCCGAGCAGGTCGGCGAGCGGGTAGCCGAGCCAGCGGGCGGTGCCGACGTAGTCGCCGCCGACCTCGTTGCTCACGCAGGTCAGGGTGATCCAGCGCTCCCGCAGCGGCATCGCGAGGAGCTGGTCGAAGGTCAGGGTGAGTTCGCGGTCCACGAGACCGTGGACCTTCAGCGACCAGTCCTCGGCCCGCAGGTCGGGCACCACGAGGGCGGTGTCGATGCGGTAGAAGTCGGCGCTCTTCGTCGCGTAGGTGGTGAGCCCGCTGGCGATCGCGTCGCTCGGGTCGATCCCCGCGGGGAGGACCGGCGCCGGATCGGCCGGCGCGGGCAGCACGACGGCGTCACGGGAGATCTCCGCGCTGCGGGTGGCGACGAGCAGCTGCCCCGCGCCACCGCTGGCGGCCGCGACGACGGCGGTACCGCCCAGCAGGACCGCCCGGCGGGGTGGACCGCCCGCGCGGCCCGTCACCCCGGGTCCGGCGAGCCGACGGGTGAGCACGGTGAGCGCGTACGCCCCCGCCGCCGCCCCGAGGACGGAGGGCAGGGGGGACAGCGTCGTCGCGTCCGGCCGGGTGGCCGCCGCGAGCACGCTCACGACACCCAGCAGACCCACGATCCCGACGCCGACCGCCAGCCGTCGCCGGGCCAGGACCCCCGCCAGGGCGGCGAGCAGCACGACCACGACCGTGATCGTCGCGAGCAGGACCACCTTGTCGTGGGTCCCGAAGGCCCGGATGGCGGTATCCTTCAGCCAGGCCGGGACCCGGTCCACGACCGCGTCGCCGACGACGACGAGAGGAGCCGCCGACGGGGAGACGATCCCCGCCACGAGCTGCCCCACGCCGAACGTCAGCCCCGCGCTGAGAACACCCGAGAGCGCACCGGTCCACCGGCGCTTCCCCTCCGCAACGCCGGGTGGTGCGCTCTCCCCCGTGTTCGTGGCTGTCCTCACATCACTGTCCTTCGGAGCCGTGCTCGGGTCGGATTGGTCGCCCGGAGAGAACGTCGACGACGAGGGGGGCCAGGGCCCGGAAGGCCGCCCCGCGGTGGCTGACCGCGTTCTTCTCCGCCGCGGTGTGCTCGGCCAGCGTCCGCTGCGCCCCCTCGGGGACGAAGATCGGGTCGTAGCCGAAGCCACCACCCCCGGCGGTGGTCGGGGTGATCGTCCCGCGCAGCTCCCCGAGCCGGACGGCGGCCGAGCCGTCGGGCAGGGCGAGGGCCGCCGCGCAGACGAACGCCCCGCCGCGGTGCCGCGCGGGGACGTCGGCGATCTGGGCGAGGAGGAGTTCCAGGTTGGCGACGTCGTCGCCGTGCCGGCCCGACCAGCGCGCCGAGAAGATCCCCGGGGCCCCGCCGAGGACGTCGACGCTGATGCCGGAGTCGTCGGCGATCGCCGGGACGCCGGTGGCGGCGGCGACCGCGCGGGCCTTCAGCAACGCGTTCCCGGCGAAGGTCACCTCGGTCTCGGCGACCTCGGGGACGTGCTCGAAGGCGTCGACGGTGAGGACCTCGACGTCGGGCAGCAGCGGCGTGAGGACGGCCCGCAGCTCCCCCACCTTGTGGGCGTTGCGGGTGGCCAGCACGACCCTGCTCATCGGGCGAGCGCCTCCGCCTGCAGCGCGGCGAGGGTGCTCGTGCCGCCCAGCGCGAGGTCGAGCAGGGCGTTCAGCTCGGCGCGGTCGAAGGGCGCGCCCTCGGCGGTGCCCTGCACCTCGACGAACTTGCCGTCGCCGGTCACGACGACGTTCATGTCGGTCTCGGCGCGGACGTCCTCGACGTAGGGCAGGTCGAGGACCGGCACCCCGTCGACGACGCCGACGCTGATCGCCGAGACCGTCCCGGTCAGCGGCTGCCGGGAGGCCTTGACGATGCCCTTGCCGCGGGCCCAGCCGATCGCGTCCGCGAGCGCCACGTAGGCGCCGGTGATGGCCGCGGTGCGGGTGCCGCCGTCGGCCTGCAGGACGTCGCAGTCCAGGACGATGGTGTTCTCCCCCAGCTGGGCGGTGTCGACGACGGCCCGCAGGCTGCGGCCGATGAGCCGGGAGATCTCGTGGGTGCGGCCGCCGATCTTGCCCTTGACGGACTCGCGGTCGCTGCGGGTGTTCGTGGACCGGGGCAGCATGGCGTACTCCGCGGTGACCCAGCCCTGGCCGGATCCCTTGCGCCAGCGCGGAACACCCTCGGTGAACGACGCCGCGCAGAGCACCCGGGTGCGGCCGAACTCGACGAGGACGCTGCCCTCGGCGTGGTCCAGCCAGTTGCGGGTGATGGTCACGGGACGGAGTTCGTCGGCGGCGCGGCCGTCGGCGCGTCCAGAGGTACGGGTCGGGTCAGTCACGAGGCCCACCTTCTCACCGGCGGCTGTGCGCGGCCTGCGCCGGCACCACCCGCCGGGCGCTCAGCGCAGGGCGCCGAGGTAGAGCGGGCCGGTCTCCTCGACGTCCACGAGCTGCGGCCCGAGCTGGGGACCGAGGAAGCGCTGGGCGAGGCGGCGGAAGGCGACGCTGTCGCCGGTGGAGGTGAACCGGTGCCGGGGTTGCGGACGGTCGTCGGGGCGCAGCAGTTCGCGGGTGGCCAGTTCGCGGTAGACGTCGAAGGCGGTCTCCTCGGCGCTGGAGACGAGGGTGACGTCGTCGCCCACGACGCTGCGCAGGACGGCCATCAGCAGGGGGTAGTGGGTGCAGCCCAGGACGAGGGTGTCGACGTCGGCGGCGATCGCCGGTTCCAGGTAGCCCCGGGCGGCGGTGAGCAGCTCGGGACCGCTGGTGATGCCGCGCTCGACGAACTCGACGAACGCCGGGCAGGCCGTCGCGGTGAGGGCCAGGTGCGGGGCGGCGGCGAAAGCGTCCTCGTAGGCGCGCGAGGAGATCGTCGCGCGGGTCCCGATGACCCCGACCCGGCCGTTGCGGGTGGCGCGCACGGCCCGGCGGACGGCGGGCTGGATGACCTCCACGACGGGCACGTCGTAGCGTTCACGGGCGTCGCGCAGCATCGCCGCGGAGGCGGAGTTGCAGGCGATGACCAGCATCTTCACCCCCGACTCGACGATCCGGTCGAGGACGTCGAGGGCGAGGCGGCGCACCTCGGCGATGGGTTTCGGCCCGTACGGGGCGTGCGCGGTGTCGCCGACGTAGTGGACCGCCTCGTGCGGCAACTGGTCCAGCACCGCGCGGGCGACGGTGAGACCCCCCACGCCGGAGTCGAAGATCCCGATCGGCAGGTCCTGCTCGAGGCTCACGACAGCGACCGCACGAGGGTCTCCTGCAGGTGGGTGGTGAAGTCGTAGACCGCCCACGCCCAGCGCGCCGGGTCGTCCTCGGCGAGGTCGGTGAAGGGGTCGCTGTCGTCGCTCACGCCGAGGCGGGTGCCGAGCGCGAGCCGGATGTCGTTGAGCGCGGAGAGCCAGGAGCGCGCGCCGTCGGGGTCGAGCTGGATCCGGCCGCCCTGTCCCTCGACGGGGGCCAGCGAGGCCAGCAGGCTGCTCGCCGCGGCCGCCTTCCGTTCCCGCAGACCGCCTTCGGTGAAGCGGCGGAACTCCGCGGAGGCCGCGGGGTCCTCGTCGCCGTAGGCGTTGGGCAGCAACCGGCGCAGCACCTCGTCCTCGGGCGGGGCGAGCGGTCCGTCGCCGGCGAGGCCGTCGAGGGGCGTGTCGAAGCTCGGCAGGTCGTGCAGACCGAGCTCGGCCTGCAGCGGGTCGACGGGTCGCTGCGGCGCGGGCGCGGGCACCTCGAGGAGTTCGAGGACCTCACGGGCCAGCGAGGCCAGCAGGTCGGCCTCGGAGGGGTGCAGGGTCAGTGAGAAGTGCCCGTGCCGGGTCCGGCGGAAGGTGGCCACGTTCACTCGTCCTTCTGCAGGGTGGCCCACAGCCCGTAGCCGTGCATGGCCTCGACGTCGCGTTCCATCGCCTCGCGGCGGCCGGCGCTCACGGCGGCGCGGCCCTTCTGGTGCACGTCGAGCATCAACGCGTCGGCCTTGGCCTCGGAGTAGCCGAAGTGGGTGCGGAACACGTAGGCGACGTAGGACATCAGGTTGACGGGGTCGTTCCAGACGATGGTGACCCACGGGGTGTCCGGAGCGGTGCCGAGGTCGGTCTCCGGACGCTCGAGCTCGGTGGGAGCGGTGAGGACGACGGGGACAGCGGCGGGCACCCCCGCAGTCTAGGCAACCCCGCGCTCGCTAGATTCCCAGCATGGGGAGCCCCCGCGCGAGCACAGCGCTGCTGACCGACATGTACGAGCTGACCATGCTGCAGGCGGCCCTGGCCGACGGCACCGGCGACCGGCCGTGCACGTTCGAGGTCTTCGGCCGGAGGTTGCCCGACGGCCGCCGCTACGGCGTGGTCGCCGGCACCGAGCGGGTCCTCGACGCCGTGCGCGACTTCACCTTCGACCCGGAGCTGCTGAGCGGGCTGCACGGCGTGCTGGACGAGAGGACGCTGGGCTGGCTGGCCGGGTACCGGTTCACGGGGTCGATCGAGGGCTACGCCGAGGGTGAGCTGTGGTTCCCCGGCTCCCCGATGCTCACCGTCACCGGCACCTTCGCCGAGGCCGTCGTGCTCGAGACCGTCGTGCTCTCGATCCTCAACCACGACTGCGCGATCGCCGCGGCCGCGGCCCGGATGGCGCACGCCGCCGGGGACCGCCCGATCATCGAGATGGGCTCGCGCCGCACCCACGAGCAGGCCGCCGTCGCCGCCGCACGCGCCGCCTACCTCGCGGGGTTCACCTCGACGTCGAACCTGCAGGCCGGCGCGACGTACGGCATCCCCACCTCGGGGACCTCCGCGCACGCGTTCACCCTGCTGCACGACACCGAGGCGGAGGCCTTCGCCGCCCAGGTCGCGGCGCTCGGGGTCTCCACCACGCTGCTGGTGGACACCTACGACATCACCGCCGGCATCGCGACGGCCGTCGAGGTCGCGGGACCGCAGCTCGGTGCCGTCCGGATCGACTCCGGCGACCTGTCCGTGATCGCCGTGCAGGCCCGTGAGCAGCTGGACTCCCTCGGCGCCACCTCCACGCGGATCGTCGTCTCCGGCGACCTCGACGAGTACGCCCTCGCCGCGCTCGCCGCCGCCCCCGTCGACGGCTACGGCGTGGGCACCTCGCTGGTCACCGGCTCCGGCGCCCCCACGGCCGGGCTGGTCTACAAGCTCGTCGAGGTCGAGGGCCGTCCCGTCGCGAAGCGCTCGACGTCCAAGGTCACCCAGGGCGGGCGCAAGGTCGCGATCCGGCGGCACCGGGCGACGGGCACCGCCACCGACGAGGTCCTCGGCGTCGGGTCCGCCCCCCCGCGCGAGACCAACGACCGGCCGCTGCAGATCCCGATGGTCGTGGACGGCGAACGGGTCCCCGCGGACTCCGGCGGCCTACCCGACCTGCATGCGGCCCGCGAGCACCTGCACCGGGCGCTGGTGACGCTGCCGTGGGACGGACTGGCCCTGTCCAAGGGCGAACCGGCGATCCCGACCACCGTGCTGGACGCGAACCGGACGGTGCTGCGGTGACCCGCGCGTTGATCGTCGTCGACGTGCAGAACGACTTCTGCCCCGGGGGTTCGCTGGGCGTGGCCGGCGGTGACGAGGTGGCCGCGGCGATCTCGCAGCTGCTGAAGCAGGACACCTCCGCCGGGCGGGGCATCGGCTACGACCACGTCGTCGCGACCCAGGACTTCCACATCGACCCGGGCGCGCACTTCTCGCCGACCCCGGACTTCGTCGACAGCTGGCCGCCGCACTGCCGGGCCGGCAGCTACGGCGCGCTGCTGCACGACAACCTCGAGACCCGACGGATCGAGGCGGTCTTCCGCAAGGGGCAGTACAGCGCGGCCTACTCGGGGTTCCAGGGCACCACGAGCCGGGTCACCGAGGAAGGTGGCGAACTGGACACCGGGCTCGCGGACTGGCTGCGCGCCCACGAGGTCACCGAGGTCCACGTCGTCGGGATCGCCACCGACCACTGCGTCCGGGCGACCGCGCTGGATGCGGCGGCCGCAGGGTTCAGGACGACGGTGCTGCTCGGGCTGACGGCCGGGATCTCGGCCGCGACGGTCGAGCCCGCGCTGGCGCAGTTGCGCAGCGCGGGCGTCGCCCTCGTCGGGGAACCGATCCTCGGGTAGTCGTCCCCGGTGGTGCTCCTAGCGCTTCCGCACGACGACGGTGCGGCCCATCTTGTCGTGCAGGGCCTGCTTGCGCTGGTCCCAGCACGGCCAGAGGAAGTCGATCAGGGAGTAGAACGGCACGACCTGTCCCAGCAGGTCGCACCCCAGCCAGCGGATGATCGCCTGACCCCACGACGGCAGCCCGGGGCGCTGCCAGTCCCGGACCCGCAGCCGGAAGAGCAGCTTGCCGGGGGTCGCCCCGGCCAGCCGCACGGTGAGGATCGTGTAGACGGCACTGACGGCCAGCAGGATGAACGTGGCCGTGGAGGCGGCGCCGCTGCGGGTGGCCTCGACGATCAGCGTCGACCCGCGCTCCGGGTCTCCCGCCATCCACACGTCGAAGGCCGACCGGACCTGCGCGTCGATGGTCTGCAGGGGTGACCACGCCGCGATGGTCCCGATGACGCCGAGCAGGATCCAGTCGACGATCCGGGCCAGCAGCCGGAACCCCAACCCGCCCAGCGCCTGCCCGTCGGGGGTGGCGATGGCCTTCACCCCGGGCACGGGGTACTGCGAGGGCGGGTACTGCTGGTGCGGTGCGCCGTAGGGGCTGCGGGCCTGCTGCGGCGCGGTCGGGGCCTTGCTGAGCCAGGGCTGCGGGGGGCTGGTGGTGGCGGCCCGGTGGACGTGCTCGGTCCAGCGCCCACCGTCCCACCACCGCAGCGCGTCAGGGGCGAAAGGATCCGGGTACCACCCGGCCGGCGTGCTCATGGTCGTCAGCGTGTCAGGTTCAGGCGACGCCGAACTCGGAGGGGTCGATGCCCACGGCCTGGCAGAGCTCACGCACCGCACGCTGTTCGTTCGGGTCGAAGTCGCCGTCCGCACCGCCGATGACCACGCCGACCTGGACGACCGCGCGGGCCTGTTCGGGCTTGCTGCGCAGCTTCCCGACGGCCTGCAGCGCCTCGATCTTGCCGAAGTCGTAGTCGGCGGTCAGCTTCCCGCACCACTTGTCGAAGGACTCACGCAGTTCTCCGGCGTTGAAGATCGACAGGACGTCGTTGCTGGCGATGAAGGCCGCGGTCTTCTGGCGCTCCTCCGGCTCGATGCTGCCGTCGGCGGCCGCGATGAGGGCGCAGGTCGCCATGCTCGCCTCGGCGAAGTCCTTGCTCTTGAACTGACCGACCTTCGTCTTCAGCTGGTCGCCCGCCAGCAGGCCCTTGCTCTTCAGGTTGTCCAGGAATCCCATACCGGGGCAACGGCCACCGACCCGCGGGGGTTCCGTCAGCTGAAGCGGCGGACGATCTCGGAGTTGCGGTCGGCCAGCAGCTGGCGCAGCGTGCGACGGACGAAGAGCAGGTCGGCGACGCGGCCGAGGAGACCGTAGGGCGAGGTCCACGCCATCCGGTCGGTCATGATCGTCATTCGCGGGCCCTCGGGCTCGTAGGTGTGCTCGTGGCGGAAGGCCCGGAACGCCCCGGACTCCATCTCGTCGACGAAGCGCCGCGGGCGGTCCAGGGCGGTGATGTGGGAGGTGTGGGTGACCCGCAGACCGAGGAGGCGCAACCGCCACTGGACCTTCTCGTCCAGCTCGATCCGCCCGCTGGTGCGCCCGGCCCCCTCGACGGCCTTCACCTTGTAGCGCTTGCCCGCGACCCGCTCCACGTCGAGGTCGAGGGACATGTCGAACACCTCGGCGACGGGGGCGCGGACCATGGTCCGCTGGACGATCTCGGGCACCTCAGCAACCTAGACCATGGACAGCAGGTGATCGCGGCGAGCGCGCAGGACGTCCACCGAGGCCGAGGCCGACGGCGGTCCGGGCACCGCCGCGCGCAGCTTGGAGTAGACGCTGGCGTGCGGCATCTGCCGGCCCGCGGCGACCCGGCCGACGAGGCCGTGGATCTCCTTGCGCAGCACGGCGGCCGTGTGCCAGGTGGCGTCCTCCTGCTCGGGTTCGGCGTCCTCCGTGGGGGGCGCGTCCTCGACGTGGCGCGGGGTCGCGGTGCGCTTGCGGATCTCCGCGTCGCGCTGGTGGAGCAGCGCCGCGGTCTGCTCGGGCGAGAGCAGGCCGGGCAGGCCGAGGTAGTCCTGCTCGTCGACGCTGACCTGCGGGAGGTCGCCGGTGAGGGCCTTGCCCCCGTGCAGGACGTGGGCGAACTCGGCCTGGGCCTCGAGCGCCTCGTACTCCTGGGGGCCGCCGGGTTCGCGTTCGGGCGGCGGGAGCAGGTCCAGGCCGCCTTCGTCGACCTCGTCGGAGGAGACCGACGCGGGCGGCGGGATGACGTGGTTGCGATCGCTCTCCATCGCCGCGGCCAGCGCCAGCAGGGGGCGCACCGCGGGCAGGAAGACCGTCGCGGACTCCCCCGGTACCCGCGAGCGCACGACGCGGCCGACGGCCTGGGCGAAGAACAGCGGGGTCCGGTAGGACGTCATCCACGCCAGGCAGGCGGCGCGCGGCACGTCGACGCCCTCGGAGATCATCCGGACGCAGACCGCGAACCGCTGGTCGCTCTGCGCGAACTCGGAGATCTTCTGCGAGGCCTTCGGGTCGTCGGAGAGGATCAGCGCCGGCTTCTCCCCCGTGACCCGCTGCACGATCTTGGCGTAGGCGCGGGCGTCCTCCTGGTCGGAGGCCAACACCAGGCCGGCGGCGTCGTGCATGCCGTGCTCGCGCAGGTGGTCGAGGCGCTCGCCCATGGCGGCGATCACGTGCGGGACCCAGTCGCCGCGCGGGTCGAGGGCGGTCTTCCAGGCCAGCGACTCCACCGACTTGGTGGTGGCGTCGGTCAGCGAGGCGGCCACGACCTCGCCGGCGGAGTTCCGCCAGCGCGAGACCCCCGTGTAGGCGGCGAACACGACGGGCCGGACGACGCCGTCGGCGAGCGCCTCCTTGTAGCCGTAGCCGTAGTCGGCGCTGCTCCGCAGGCCGCCCTCGGACTCCGGGGAGTCGTCGTCGACGTAGTTGACGAACGGGATGCGCTCGTCGGTCTTGGTGCGGAACGGGGTCCCCGTCAGCGAGAGCCGGCGGCGGGCGTCGCCGAAGGCCTCGAACACGGCGTCACCCCAGGACAGCCCGTCCCCGGCGTGGTGGATCTCATCCATGATCACCAGCGAGCGCTTCGCGGTGGCCCGGGCCCGGTGCAGCATCGGGTGTCCCGCGACCTGGGCGTAGGTGGTGACGTAGCCCTTCATGTCGGGACGCACCGGCCCGACGGCGTTGGTCATCGTGGGGTCGAGCTCGACGCCGGCGCGGTGGGCGGCCTCGGCCCACTGGGTGCGCAGGTGGTCGGTCGGGGCGACGACGACGATCCGGTCGACCCGGCGGGAGTCCAGCAGCCGACGGGCCAGCGCGAGGGCGAAGGTCGTCTTGCCGGCGCCGGGCGTCGCGGTGACGAGGAAGTCGGCCGGTTCGTCGCGCGCGGGGTCGAAGTAGCGTTCGAGGGCGGCGTTCTGCCAGGCCCGCAGGGGACGCGCCGCGGGAGTTCCGGGGGCGTCGACCACGGGACCGTGACCGCGTGCGGTGACGGTGTCGGCCAGGGCCAGCTGGGGTTCGTGTTCGGTGGTGCTCATCGGTCCCTCCACCGTAGACGAGGCTCGGGGGTGCTCCGGCGCGGCGACGCGCGCACCATGGGGCAGTGGGTGTCGGTGAGCTGGACGGGGTGGGATGGACGAGCCTCGTGACCTTGCACCTGCGCGCCCTCGACGCCCGCTCGGCGCACCCGCTCCTGGCTGACGCGTGGGCGGTGCCCGCGCTGGAACGGTTGCGCGCGAGCGGCGCGGACGTCGACTCGCCGTGGCTGGCGGCCACCAGCGGTGACCGGGACCTCGTGGCGCTGCGGGCGGCGCAGCTGGACGCGTGGGCGGCCGAGGTGCTGCGGGCCGACCCCGACGTCACCGTGCTGCACCTGGGCTGCGGGCTGGACTCCCGCGGACTCCGGCTGGGGGCCGGGCCGAGGTGGATCGAGGTGGACACCCCGGACGTCGCCGACGTGCGACGCGCGCTCTACCCCGGTGCACCCGGGCGGGTCGTCGCGAGTTCGGTGACCGATCCGGCCTGGCTGGCGGACCTGGGTGGCCCGCGGGTGCTGGTCGTCGCGGAGGGCCTGCTGATGTACCTCTCGGCGGCCGAGGTGCAGGCGCTGCTGGAGCGGATCACGGCGCGGTTCGAGCACGGGGACGTGCTCTTCGACGTCGTCGCCCCGTGGGTGGTGCGGGTCTCGGGGTCGCTGCCCGCGGTGTACGGCGCGTTCGCGATGCACTGGGCCCCCCGGGGTCCCGACGAGGTGCGCGCCCTGGCCCCCGCGCTGCGGTTCGGCGAGGCGGTCGACGTGCTGTCGCTGGCCGACCGGATCACCTCCCCGGGCCGGCGCTGGGCCTACCGAGGTGTGCGGCGGATCCTGCCGGGCAGCACGAGGCTCACTCGGTGGACCTTCTGAGCGTTCGGCTCACGAGCCGTCGTCGCCGCCCTTGTCCCCACCCTTGTCGCCGCCCTTGCCGGAGAGCGTCTCGTAGATCTCCTTGCAGGTCGGGCAGACGGGGAAGCGCTTCGGGTCGCGTCCGGGCACCCAGACCTTCCCGCAGAGTGCGATCACGGGGTCGCCCGAGAGGGCGGACTCCATGATCTTCTCCTTCTTCACGTAGTGCGCGAAGCGTTCGTGGTCGCCGGGTTCGACCTTCTCCTCGACCTGCTCCTCGCGGTCCAGGACCGCGGTGCGGGAGGGGGTGGACGCGGGCGACTGTTCGGGCTGGGTGCGGAACGGGTCGTCGGTCGGCGAGCTCAGGCGGCCACTCATGGGCAGGATCGTACGCGCCCGGCGGGGGGCCGTTCAGTTCATGGAGACGTCGTCGGGGAAGCTGGCCACGAGGGCCAGGTCACCCCCCTGACGGCGCAGCACCTGCGCCCACAGGTCGTGCGGGGTGTCGCTGAAGGCGTCCCGGGCCTCGGCGGGCAGGACGAACCAGGCTCCCTCGGCGATCTCCGTCTCCAGCTGCGAGGCGCTCCACCCGGAGTACCCGGCGAAGATCCGCAGCCCGGACAGCTCCGCGACGACGGCCTCGGGTGGCGTGTCGAGGTCGACGAGGCCCACCGAGCCGAGCCCGACGGAACCGAAGACGCGACGGACACCGAGCGGGTCGGGTCGGTCCCCGGGCACGGCGACGAGCCCCAGGGCGGAGTCCAGCGCCACCGGGCCACCCTGGAAGAGCTTGCCCGGGGCCGTCGCGAAGGGCTGCCAGCCGGGCAGGACGCTGTCCACGTCGACGTCCAGCGGCCGGTTCACGACGACGCCCAGCGCGCCGTCCTCGTCGTGGTTGAGCACGAGGACGACGGCACGGGCGAAGTTCTCGTCGGTCAGCGCGGGGGTCGCGAGCAGCAGCCGTCCGGCCAGGGTCGACGACGGGATCGCGCTGCTCACCTCCCCATCATGTCCTCACACCCGCGGCTGCACGAAGGGAACCGGCGCCCGCGTGGCGCGGACGTACTGCGGCGGCCACGCGACCGCCTCCGGCGCGTGCAGCGCCTGAGCGGCGCGCTGCGGCCAGCGCGGGTCGGCGAGCAGGGGGCGGGCGAGGAAGACGGCGTCGGCGTCACCGCTGACGAGGAGCTGCTCGGCCTGGGCCGGTTCGAGGATGAGACCGACGGCGGCGACGGGGACACCCGTCTCGCGGCGGATCCGGGCCGCGTTGGGCACCTGGTAGCCGGGGCCGACGGGGATCTGCTGCTCCGGGGCGTTCCCGCCGGAGCTGGCGTCGATCAGGTCGGCCCCGTGGGCGGCGAGTTCCCGGGTCAGCTCCATGGACTCCGCGACGTCCCAGCCACCCGGCACCCAGTCGGAGGTGGAGAGGCGGACCAGGACCGGCTTCTCCTGCGGCCACACCGCCCGGACGGCGTCGAGGACCTCGAGCAGCAGCCGCGACCGGCCGGCGAGGTCACCGCCGTAGGCGTCGGTGCGGTGGTTGGAGACCGGTGAGAGGAACTGGTGCAGCAGGTAGCCGTGGGCCGCGTGCAGCTCGACGACGTCGAAGCCCGCGGCGTCGGCGCGGCGGGCGGCCTCGGCGAAGCCCGCCACGACCCGGGCGATGCCGTCGAGGTCGAGTTCGGTGGGGGTCGCGTAGCCGCCGAAGGCGAGCGCGCTCGGGGCGACGGTCTCCCAGCCGCCGTCGGCGGGCGGGACGCTGCCCTGCTGCTCGGCCCAGGGCCGGTAGGTGCTGGCCTTGCGGCCGGCGTGGGCGAGCTGGACACCGATCGCGACGCCCTGGGAGTGGACGAAGTCGACGATGCGGGTCCAGCCCCGCGCCTGCTCCTCGTTCCACAACCCGGCGTCCTGCGGGCTGATCCGGCCCTCGGGGACGACGGCCGCGGCCTCGGTGAGGACGAGCGCGGCCCCGCCGACGGCCAGTCCCCCGAGGTGGACGAGGTGCCAGTCGGTGGGGACGCCCGGCGCCCGTTCGGCGTCGCAGGAGTACTGGCACATCGGGGAGACCCAGATGCGGTTCGCGAGCGTCGTGCCGCGCAGGGTGAGGGGTTCCAGCAGTTTGGCCACGAGGGGAAGCTACCCCTCAGCGGGGACGGCGCTTGTCCTCGTACATGTGCCGGTCCGCGCGGGCCAGCACCTCGGCCGTGGACTCGCCGAGGTCGTCGACGACGAGGCCGACGCTGCAGGACACCGTGATCACCGTGCCGTCGGGCAGCGACACCGGGACGCCGGCGACGGCTTCGCGCAGCCGGTGGGTCAGGGCCTGCGGTTCGACGTCCAGCGAGCTCTCGACGAGGACGATGAACTCGTCGCCGCCGAAGCGGGCGACGGTGTCCTCCCCGCGCGAGGCCCCGGTGAGCCGTTCCGCGATGCGCACCAGGGCGTGGTCGCCGACGAGGTGGCCGTGGACGTCGTTGAGCTGCTTGAGGTCGTCGACGTCGCAGAACGCGACGACCGGGGCGTGGCCCGTGCGGCGGGCACGGGAACGGGCCAGGGCCCAGCGGTCCTCCAGCAGGCCACGGTTGGGCAGACCGGTGAGGCGGTCGTGGGTCGCGCGGTGGGTGAGGTCGCGGGTGCGCGCGACGTGCTGGCTGACGTCCCAGCAGGACAGGCTCAGCCCACCGGAACCGTCGGCGGGGCCCAGCAGCACCTCGACCGTCACCGTCTCGCCGTCGGGGCGCACGAACCGCCACTCGAAAGCCGTCTGCTCGCCCGGCACCCCGTGCTCGAGCGCCTCGAGCACCTCGGTGACGTCGTCGCGGTGGACGAGGTCGGCCAGCGCCAGCCCCGTCGCCTCCTCGGCCCCCGAGCGGCCCAGGAGGTCGGCGGCGGCGGGGTTCGCCCACGTCGTGAGCCACCCGTCCCCGCCCGGAGCGACGAGGAGCGTGGCCAGCGGAGAGTCCTCCACGAGGCGCCGGTAGTCGGCGTCCTGCACAGCTCCCCCTCGGTCCGGCCGACTCCGGAGGAGTCGGTGTCAGCCGACCGTACGAGTTCGAACGGCGTGTCTCGCAGCCCGATCCGAAAGACCCCCGACCTGGCGCACACCGCGCGACGCTGCGTTCTGACGAATCACTCAGCGAGACGGGATTCCCGTCGGATCGCCCTGCGCGGCGGCGACGACGAGCGGCTGGCTGGCCCTCGCCGCACCCAGGACGAGACCGGCACCGGCCACCGCGCAGCCCACGAACCACAGGACACCCGTCGGCGCCGCCGACAGCAGACCGATCACCGGGGAGACGATCAGCAGCGCCAGCGCGCCCGCCCCGCCCATCGTGACCACGAGCGGGATCCACGTCTCCCGGGACCGCGCGGCGTGCAGGACGGCGACGTCGGTCCCCGCCAGGTGCAGCGTCCGGTAGCGACCGCGGGAGTCCAGCACCCGCGACGCCTGGGTCACGCCCGTCGAGACGGCCGCGAGGACCGCGGCGATGACGAGCGTCACGGCCGCCCCGGTGCCGATGTCACCCAGCAGCTGCGCGTCCCCCTCACCGGGCGAACCGGCGGTCAACCCCGGGGTCACGCTCAGGCACCCCGCGACGAACGTGACCAGCGAGATGCCCCCCACGCTGCGCCAGGTGCTCTTCGGGTCCTCGCTCATCCGCCGCGCGGCCAGCAGCGTCGGGACCGTCCGGGCCCGGGCCCCGAGGACCCGGCCGAGGACGGAGACGAGCAGCGGCCCGACGAGGTTGAAGACCGCGAACGCACCGGCCAGGAAGCCGACCAGGACCAGCGCCCCGACCACCACACCGGCCCCGAACACCACGCTGCCCGCGTTGAAGGCGGCGACGAAACCCACCCCCAGCACCAGCACCGGGACGACCCGCGTCCAGCTCAGGCCCTTCTGCGGCAGGCGCTGCGCCACCCCGAGCGGCGTGATCGCGACCCGTCGCAGACTGACCGCGGAGGACACCAGCGCGACGAGCAGGACCGCCGCGACGGTCGCCAGCACCGGCCACGGGCCCAGCCGCAGCTCGGCGACGTCGAAGGCGCGGCCCTGGAACCGCAACCGGGCGAGCGCCGGCAGCGCCACCACGTCGAGCACCACACCCAGCGACGCGCCCACGACGGCCTGCACGGCCGCGTCGAGGAGGGCCATCGCACCGATCTGCGTGCTCGTCGCCCCCGCGAGGCGCAACCGGGCCAGCCGCTCGTCGCGCCGGGCGACCGTGAGGCGGGCCGCGGCCGCACCGAGGGTCGCCGTCGGCACCAGCAGCAGCGCGACGGAGACCCAGGAGAGCAGGGGGTAGACCTGCGCGTCGGAGTCCGCCCCGGCGCTCGCGGCCCGGGCCGCGAAGGCCTGCACCCCGCCGGCGACGGTGAGCACCGACCACGTCGTGACGGCGAAGGCGGTGACGGCCAGCGTCGTCGGCAACCGGTCGCGCGGGGTGCCGTGGGTGTGACGGACCAGCGACCACCAGATCGCCAGGGTGGCGTTCACGCGCGGACCCCGGCCGGGGCGCGGAACTCGCTGACGACGTGACCGTCGCGCATGGCCAGCGTCCGGTCGCACCAGCGGGCGACCCCGGCGTCGTGGGTGACCACGACCAGGGCCGCGCCGGTGGCACGGGTGGCGGAGGTCAGCAGCTCGAGGACCTCCCGACCCGTGGCCTGGTCGAGCGCGCCGGTGGGTTCGTCGGCGAAGACGACGCTGGGCGAGCCGACCAGGGCCCGCGCGATCGCGACGCGCTGCGCCTGTCCTCCGGACAACTCACCCGGTCGCCGGTGTTCCATCCCCGCCAGCCCCAGCTTCGCCAGGAGCTCCCGCGCCCGGGCCATGGCGGCAGCGCGGGACTGCCCGGCGAGCATGAGCGGCAGCGCGGTGTTCTCGTCGGCCGGCAGTTCGGAGAGCAGCTGACCGGACTGGAAGACGAAACCGAAGTCGTTGCGTCGCAACACGGTGCGGGTGGCGTCCGACATGGATCCGAGATCGCGTCCGGCCAGTTCGACGGCCCCGGAGGTGGGGCGCAGGATCCCGGCGAGGACGTGCAGCAACGTGGTCTTGCCCGACCCCGAGGGTCCCATCACGGCGAGCGACTCCCCGGCGGGGAGCGTGACGTCGACGTCGTCGAGGGCGCGGGTGGTCCCGTAGGTCATGACGAGACCGCGGGCGGTGAGGATGTCCATGCCTCGAGCCTGTCGATCCGCTGTGGCTCGCGCGTCGGAGCGGGGACGGAGTTCCCGGACGCCGGGTCAGCCCTGGGACCTACGCCCGGCCCGGGAACGCGAGAGCGCCCCGACCGGACCAGCCGGTGGGGCGCTCTCGTGGTGCTGGTGGAGATGGCGGGAATCGAACCCGCGTCCGATAGCGTGAAACCAGGGCTTCTCCGGGTGCATCCTGTTCAGCGGTCTGCTCGGCCCCGATGCTCATACAGGCATGTCACCGCCGGGCCCAGCCGCGTTGATTGTCCCTCTCACCTACGCGACCTCGGTGAGAGGTGAGCCCCCTAGCTGATGCCAGGACCCGGGGCGGGAGCACACCCGGGCTGACAGAGTCACACTCGCTCAGGCGGCGAGGGCGAACTCGGTGCGCTTGGAATCGGCACCTATTGGTTTGCATGGATCGTTGACGAGATGACCATGCATCCTCGACCCGCTTCCCCTGGCTCGACGTCCACCGTCGAAACCTGTCATCCCCATGTTCAGTTGTGTCCCTAGCGTACCCCTCAACGGCCGAGCCGTCGCCCACATTCCTGCTCGCTCACCAGGACCCACCGCCACCGCCACCGGCCCCTCCCCCGGTGAACCCGCCGCCACCGCTGAACGAGCCGGAGCTCGCCGTGGCGGGGGGTGCGGCGCTGAGGGCGTCGGTGGTGCTGGCGGAGAAGCCGCCCATCGTCCCGGCGAAGAGGGCGACGTTGAAGGTCGACCCCTCGTGGGCCCGCCCGGAGTACCAGCTGGGGGCGGGCAGGGGTGCGTCGGCCGCCTGCAGGGCGCGGGCGCCGGCGACCCAGGCGTCGGTGGCGTCGAGGGCGACGGCGTAGGGCACGAGCCGGGCGAAGCGGTGCGGGGCACCACCGTCGGCGAGCGCGTCGGCGTCGCCGTAGCGGGCGAGGGTGGCGGCGAACTCGCCGGCCTGCCGGCGGATCTCGCGTCCCCGGGCGGTCAGCGGGCTGGGTGCGGCCCCGGCGAACCCTGCGACGAGGGCGAGGAGTCCGACGACGGTGACGGCGACGCCGACGAGGGCGTGGGTCGTCCAGAGCGCCAGGACCAGGGTCAGCGCGCCGCCGGCGAGGGCCACCCGGACGCTGCGCAGCGCCCACCGGCGCAGCACGTTCCGCGGGCGGTCGGTGAACAGGCCGCGGGCGACGGCGTCGTCCTCGATCAGATCCTTCGTCAGCCCCGTCCCGGCCCGGGCGGTGGTGCGGACCGCGGACAGCGACGTGTCGTCGCCGTCGGCGAAGACGGTGTCCAGCAGTCGCCGCTCGGCGGGGGCGAGCGGATCGGGACTGTCGGTGCGGGTGAGGTCCCAGTCGACGACGGAGCCGTCGGGGGCGGTGACCTCCTCCAGGCCCAGGTGCCCGCGCTGGGCCAGGTCGAGCAGGGTGGCGACGACGTCGACGGTGCGCGCGCCACCGTGCACGACGGTCCCGAGCACCCCGGGCGGGACGTCGGTGACCCCGACGGCCCCCTGGGTGGCGCGGGCCTCCGGACGACGGCGGGCCAGCGCGATCCCCCCGGCTCCGAGAGCGAGGACACCTGCGGCGGCGCCCAGGGTCGGGCCGTCGGCGGTGAAGGCGCGGGCCGGGCTGAAGGTGTCGACGAGCAGCGGGGCGGCGGGGTCCAGGGATCCGGTGGGCAGCGCGGCGGCGATCGTGACTCCCCGCTTCGGGCCCAGTCCGGTGGCGGCGAACGTGGCGCCGGTGGCGGTGGTGGCGGCCGAGCAGCGGTCGGTGCTGCCCTCCGCGCCCTGGAAGCACCGGGGATCGGTGACGGCGGCCGGGGTCTCGAGGGTGACGTCGACGCGGTCGATCGGGACCTCCCACCCGGTGCCGACGACGTCGTAGGCGAGCTGCAGTCCCCCGTCGACGCGGTCGACGACGGCGGGGACGGTGTAGGTGAGGACGTAGGTCTCCCGGCCGGTGACGTCGTTCGCGGCGGGATCGCCGATGCGGACGTCGAGGAAGCCGTCGTCGGTCTCGGTGCTCACCTGGGTCGCGGCCCCGGTCGGGCTGGTGACCTGCAGGTCGCGCACGGGGTAGCGGCGGTCGTGGGTCTGGTCGTGCGGCGCCTGGACGGGGAGGAAGCGTTCCAGGCCGTGGTGGCCCTCGCGGCCGAAGTCGTAGCTGATCTCCTCGCGCACGGCGACGGACCCGTCGGCACCGACCGTGAGCCGGGCCGCGTAGGAGTCGACGCGCTCGTCGTCGGAGGGACCGTCGGCCGAGGCCGAGGCCGCGGTGGCCAGCGGCCCCAGGATCAGGGCCGCCGCCCCGAGGCCGGCGAACAGGGTCGTCGCGGTGCGCATGGACCGATGACAGCGCTCACGGACCGGGCGCGCATCCGCAGTTCGTCGGACGTCAGCGGTTCTTGCGCTCCGACATCGCGCGGTCGGCCTCGCGCCGGTCCTGACGTTCGCGCAGGGTCTGGCGCTTGTCGTAGTTCTTCTTGCCCCGGGCCAGCCCGATCTCGACCTTGACCTTGCCGTCGTTGAAGTAGAGCGCCAACGGCACGATCGTCAGCCCGGACTCGCGGACCTTCCCGGCCCAGCGCTCGATCTCCTCGCGGTGCAGGAGGAGCTTCCGCTTGCGTCGCGGGGTGTGGTTGGTCCACGTGCCCTGGACGTACTCGGGGATGTGGACCCCTTCGAGCCACATCTCACCGCGGTCGATGTGGGCGAAGCCGTCCACCAGGGACGCCCGCCCCATCCGCAGCGCCTTGACCTCGGTGCCCATCAGGCTGACGCCCGCCTCGTAGACGTCGTCGATGAAGTAGTCGTGGCGCGCCTTGCGGTTGCTGGCGATCACCTTGCGACCGGTCTCGCGCGGCACGTGGACCTCCAGGTCTCGATCTCGGACCCTCGAGTCTAGGCGCCGCGCGCCGGGTCCCGCACCGCGGTTCTCCCGCGGCGCCGACTCAGACCTTCAGCCAGCGGCGCAGGCTGAACAGCGAGGCGATGACGGCGAAGACCACGCCGACGGCGACGATGATCGGTCCGGTCTCGGTGAGCACGTCGTGGGTCGAGATGAGCCGCGTCGTGAACCCCGGCCGCGACTGCAGCCTCGAGACCCCGAAGTTGACCATCGCCCACAGCGCCCCGGAGGCGAGGACGCCGCCGACGAGGCTCGCGACGACCCCCTCGAGGACGAACGGCAACTGGATGAGAGCCCGCGAGGCCCCCACCAGGCGCATGATCGTCGTCTCCCGACGGCGGCTGAACGCGGTGAGCCGGATGGTCGTGGAGACGAGCATCATCGAGCAGATCAGCATGAGCGCGGCCAGCCCGAGCGAGACGCGCGTCGCGGTGTCGAGCACCGTGAACAGCGGCTGCAGGATGGCGCGCTGGTCGGGGATCTCCTCGACCCCCGCGGAGTCCTGGTACGCGGCGGTGAGCTCGAGGTAGCGCGAGGGTTCCTTGAGCTTCACGCGGAAGGACTCGGGGAGCTGGTCGGCGGTGACGTTGTCGGACAGGCCCGGCGCCGTCGTCTCCTTGAAGTTCTGGTACGCCTCCTGCTTCGACTCGTAGTAGACCCGCTCGACCAGCGGGTCCGCGGTCAGCGCGTCCCGCAGGGCGGTGCGCTGGGCGTCGGTGACGGCACCGCCGGGGCAGCTCGTGGCCAGGGACTCGTCCCCGCACAGGAAGATCGACACCTGGACGCGGTCGTACCACTCGCCCTTGAGGGTCCCCGCCTGCTTCTGCACGAGCAGACCGGTCCCGAAGAAGAACAACGACACCATCGTGACGAGCACGACGGAGAGCGTCATCGTGAAGTTGCGGCGCAACCCGGTGAACATCTCACCGAGGACGAAACCGATCCGCATCAGCGACCCGATCCGTAGACGCCGCGGTCCTCGTCGCGCACGACGCGACCGTCGCGGAGCTCGACGACGCGCTTGCGCATCTGGTCGACGATGTCGTCGTCGTGCGTGGCCATGACGATCGTGGTCCCCGTGCGGTTGATCCGGTCGAGTAGCTTCATGATCCCGACGCTGGTCTCGGGGTCGAGGTTCCCGGTGGGCTCGTCGGCCAGCAGCAGCGAGGGCCGGTTGACGAACGCGCGCGCGATGGCGACGCGCTGCTGCTCACCCCCGGAGAGCTCGTGCGGACGGCGCTTCTCCTTGCCGGCCAGCCCGACGAGACCGAGGGTCTCGGGGACGGTCTGGGCGATGACGTGACGCGGTTTGCCGAGCACCTGCAGGGCGAAGGCGACGTTCTCGTAGACGGACTTGTCGGCGAGGAGGCGGAAGTCCTGGAAGACGACCCCGATCTGGCGACGCAGGGCCGGCACCTTCCAGGAGCGCAACCGGCCGACGTCACGCCCGGCGACCTGGACGGACCCGCTGCTGGCGCGCTCCTCCTTGAGGACCAGGCGCAGGAAGGTCGACTTCCCCGACCCGGACGGACCGACGAGGAAGACGAAGTCGCCCTTGTCGATCTGGAGGGTCACCTCCGCGAGCGCGGGGCGGTGCCCCTCGCCGTAGACCTTGCTGACGTGCTCGAAGGTGATCACTCGTGGGGGTGGTCAGTCTCGGGGACAGGGAGAACTGGTGCTGCTCTGACCACCACCACCATACGGTCCGCCCACTGTGGGTGAGCGCAAGACTCCCCGCGGGTGATCTTCGGTCAGGCCTGCTCGACCTGCTTGCGCCAGCGGATGCCCGCGTCGAGGAAGCTGTCGATCTCGCCGTCGAAGACGTTGGAGGTGTTGCCGACCTCGTAGTTCGTCCGCAGGTCCTTGACCATCTGGTACGGGTGCAGGACGTAGGAACGCATCTGGTTGCCCCACGAGCCGGAGTCGTCGCCCTTGAGCGCGTCGAGCTCGGCCTGACGGTCCTTGCGGGCCTTCTCCAGCAGCTTGGCCTGCAGGACGCGCATGGCGGCGGCCTTGTTCTGCAGCTGCGACTTCTCGTTCTGGCAGGTCACGACGATGCCGGTCGGGAGGTGGGTGAGGCGCACCGCGGAGTCGGTGGTGTTGACGGACTGACCACCGGGACCCGAGGAGCGGTAGACGTCGACGCGGACCTCGTTCTCGTTGACGTCGACGTGGTCGGTCTCGGCCACGACGGGCAGGACCTCGACGCCGGCGAAGGACGTCTGGCGACGCCCCTGGTTGTCGAAGGGCGAGATCCGCACGAGGCGGTGGGTGCCCTGCTCCACGGACAGGGTGCCGTAGGCGTAGGGCGCGGCGACCTTGAAGGTGGCCGACTTGATGCCCGCCTCCTCGGCGTAGGAGGTGTCGTAGACCTCGCTCTTGTAGCCGCGACGTTCCGCCCAGCGCAGGTACATCCGCATCAGCATCTCGGCGAAGTCGGCGGCGTCGACACCACCGGCCTCGGAACGGATCGTGACGATGGCCTCGCGGTTGTCGTACTCCCCGGACAGCAGGGTGCGGACCTCGAGCTGCGCCAGCTGCGCCTTCACCGCCTCCAGCTCGGCCTCGGCCTCGTCGAGGGAGTCGGCGTCGTTCTCGTCCTCGGAGAGCTCGACGAGCACCTCGAGGTCGTCGATGCGACCGCCCATCTTCTCGATGCGGTCGAGCTCGGCCTGCACGGCGGAGAGGCGGCTGGTGACGGTCTGGGCGTGCTCGGGGTCGTCCCACAGGCTCGGCGCGGCGGCCTCGTCGTTGAGGTCGGCCAGCTCCTTGCGCAGCGCTTCGAGGTCCGACACCTCGCGGATGGACGCGTACGTCGTGCGCAGGGCGGAGATCTCAGCGGGGAAGTCGATGGCCACGACCGACGAGTCTACGTCGGGGCACCCGGCCCGCCCTTCACGCGAACGCCGCGGAGGACAGGTCGCGCTCGTCCTCGACGATCGCGCGCACGATCCGTTCCGCCACCGCCTCCGGGTCCAGGCCGGTCGGCAGCCGGGGTGCGGTCCCGGCGACGGGACGCTGCGCCAGGCCCGTCTCGGTGTGCGGGGGGCGCACGTCGACCACCCGCACCTCGCGCCGGACCTCCCGGGCCAGCGCCTGGGTGAAGGAGCTGAGCGCCGCCTTCGCCGCGGAGTACGCCGCCATCCCCGGCTGTGGCCGTTCGGCGACGACCGCGGAGACGACGACGGCGAACCCGCCCGTCGTGATCTGCGGGACGGCCGCGCGCAGCAGCCGGATCGGTCCGAGGGTGTCGGCGAGGAACAGCTCGTCGAGGAGCTCGTCGTCGGCCTCCACCCCCGGACCGAAGGCGACGACGCCGGCCGCGTGGACCAGGCCGTCGAGGCCACCGAGGTGGTCGACGGCCTCCGCCACGAGACGTTCCGGCTCCCCCGGCAGGCGCAGGTCGGCGGCCACGGCGTGGGCCCCCTCGAGCGTCGAGACGTCCCGCCCGCTGAGGACCACCCGCGCCCCGGCCCGGGTCAGGAGGCGCACGATCGGCCGTCCCAGCCCCCCGCCGGCACCCGTGACGAGGATCCGTGCGTCCTTGAGTTCGCTCACGCTGTGACGCTGACACGTTCAGCGCAGGTCGGCGACCGCACGCGACGTGGCCCGCAGCCGGATCCCGGCCGCGAACGCCTCGGGGACGAAGGCGACGAACAGCGGCCGGACGTCGACGTCCAGGACCACGACCGCCGTGCGCCCGTCCGGGGTTCCCGTGTCCGCGGCCACGACGACACCGGCCAGGTCCGCGTGGGCGGCGACGTAGTCGGCCGCGCTGGCCCGGACGGAGGCGTCGGAGAGCAGCAGGTCGCCGTCGCCCGTGTAGTAGGCCGCGTCGTCGAGGGCGTCGGCCGCGTCGGCCGCCGCGGCGTCGGCCACCGCGTAGAGACGCTTGCGCTGCAGGTGCACCGCCGAGGCGGACACCACGACCAGCACGAGGACCATCGCGAGCAGGCCGAAGGCCAGCGACAGCAGCGCGATCCGCCCCTCGTCGTCCCGCCGGTTCACGAGGCGAACCGGTCGACGACGGCGACCCGGCGCACCTGCACCGGGACGTGCGCCGGGACGGCCCCGCCCAGGAGACCCGGGACGAAGGGCAGCTCGACGTCGATCCGCACCGTCGCGGCGATCTCCGCCTCCGGTGAACGGCACGGGTCCGCCGCGCACTCCAGCACCAGCGTCCCCGGCGGGGTCGCGAACCCCTGGTCGGCCAGCGCGAGGGCCACCGACGTCTCGGCGAGGGTCTCCCCGTCGGCCGTGGTCGCGAGCACCCGCGACGCCTCCCGCGCCCCGGACTCGGCGGCGAACGTCGCCGCCTGGACCCGGCCCAGGGTGAGGACCAGGTAGGCGATGGGCACGAGCAGGAGCACGCCCACGACGAGGAACTCCACCGCCGCACTGCCCTCGTCGCGGGTCACCGCGCACCCTCCAGGACCGCGTGGCCCTCGAGGTGCATCCCCCGGCCGACGCCGAACAGGCCGATCACGGGCAGCGGCGCGTCCACGTCGACCTGCACGACGCGCAGCCCGCCGAGGTCGACGACGTCCGCCGCGACGTGGTCGGCGAAGCGGGGCGAGAGCGACGCGGCCAGGAGTTCCCGGCTGCGCCGTGCGCCGAGTTCCGGGGTGTTGCCCCGCAGGGCGCCGAACCGGGCCCCCTCCCCCGCGCAGTCCGCGGCCGTGGCCCGGACGTGCTGCACGACGGCGAGCTGCACGACGGCCGCGAACAGCAGCGCCAGCAACCCCGCGACGGCCGCGAACTCCGCCACGGCGGAACCCTCGTCCTTCCTCACAACTGCCCGACGACGGCGTCCATCGCCTGGGTGAACACCGCCTCCAGCCGGGGGCCGGCGACGGCCCACAACCCGACGACCAGCCCGGCCGTCATGATCGTGACCAGCACCCAGCCGGGGACGTCGCCCCGGTCGTCGGAGTTCTCCCGGACGTTCGCCAGGGCACGGGCGATCCAGGTGCGCACGCGGCGCAGGTCGAGCGTCGACACGGACGGTCTCCAGTTCCTCGGTGTTCAGGGGTTCGGACAAGGGGTTCGGACGAGGGGTTTCGAGAGGGGTGTCAGCCGAGCTGCAGCTGGGCCAGGCCGGGGTAGACCGCGAAGAGCACGGTGACGGGCAGGACACCGAAGACGACGGGGACCATCATCTGGACCTCCTTGCGACCGCCGCTCTCGATGAGTCGGCGTCGCTCGGCCTCGCGGGCGTCGCCCGCCTGGGCGCGCAGCACCTCGGCCAACGGGCTGCCCGCCTCGACGGCCACGGCGATCCCGTCGACGAACCGGGTGAAGGGCGCGACGCCCCACCGCCCGGCGAGGTCCAGCAGCGCGTCCAGCAGCGGCGTCCCGGTGCGGACCCGGCCCAGGCTGTGCCGCAGCTGCGCGCACAACGGGCCGTTCCCGGCGGCGACACGCTCCAGCGCACCGGCGACGTTCTCCCCCGCCCCCACGGACAGGGCGAGCAGTTCCGCGACGTCGGGCAGGTCCGCCGCGATCTCCGCCCGGCGGACCCGGACCCGGCGGGCCAGGAGTTCCCCCCGGGCCAGGGCGCCGGCGAACCCACCCGCCACCACGAACGCCACGACCGTGACCGGGGTCGACCCGCCGGCCAGGAACCCCGCAGGCACCGCCGACACGACCCCGGCGACCGAGAAGAGGACCTGTTCCGCGCGGTGCTGGGCGAGGGCGGCCTCCAGTCCGGACGCCCCGTCGGAAGCAGGGTCGAGGGACGGGTCCAGGACCGCCAGTCGTTCGGCGACCACCCGCCCCGACCCCAACCGCGCACCCACCGCGGACCCGAGACCGCGCAACGGATCGGCCCACCACGACGCCCGGTACGACGGGGCGGCGCCGAGGTAGGGGCCGACACGGGCCTCGATCCCCGGCGAACGGTTCCACGGCGCGGCGTGCAGGAGCACGAGGAAACCCGTCCCGGCCAGCAGCCCGAGCAGGATCCCGACGTTCACGACAGCACCCGTCGCGTCGTGGGCAGGCGGCCCAGGCGGGACATCGCCGCGTAGGAACCCGCGGAGACGACCGTTCCCACCAGCAGCACCAGGGCCCCGGCCGAGGAGTCGAAGGCCTCCAGGGTTCCCGGGCGGGTGGCCAGCAGCGCCAGGACGATCCACGGAGCGGCGACGGCGAGCCGCGCCGCCGAGACCGTCCAGCTCTGACGGGCCAGGAGTTCACCGCGGGTGCGCTGGTCCTCGCGCAGGTAGCCGGACAACGTCCGCAACGTGGTCCCGAGGTCGCTGCCACCGACCTGCCGGGTCATCCGCAGGGTGGCGGCGAGCCGGTCGAACACCGGGTCGGCGAGTTCCTCCTGCAACCGGCGGAGTTCGGTGTCGAAGGCACCGCTGGCGCGGTGGCCGGCGGCGAAGCGCGCGAAGGCCGGTCGCAGCGACTGCGGCCCCCGGCTCGCGAGACCGCAGACGGCCTCGGGCAGGGACGACCCGGCCCGCACCGCCGAGGCGAGGGTGTCGACGACGTCCGGCCACTGCGCGGCGGTGTCCTGGCGGCGTCGCCGGACGCGCTGCCGCAGACCGAGCACGGGCAGGACGGTGGCGGCGCACCCCGCGGCAGCGCCGAGGACGAGGACCCCGCTCGTCCCGGTCACCACCACCGCGCCCAGCACCCCCGCGAGCAGGCACGCCGCGGGCAGCACGGGGACGGGAACCTCCCGCCACCCCGCGGCGTCCAGGAGTTCGCGGACGCGGGAGGCGCGGCGGGCAGCGGCGCGGGGCGGCCGTTCCCAGCAGGCCCACCACGCGCAGAACAACCCGACGCCGAACACCACGCCGATGCCGACGCCGTCCATCAGGACCCACCCGCCAGCAACGCCGTCAGGTCGAAACCCGCGCGCGCGAACCGGTCGCGGTGCGGCGGCCACCCGCTCCCCCGGACGAGGGCACCGTCACGGGTGACGAAGACCTCCGCGGTCTCGACGACGCCACCCTCGGTGCGACCCATGACGGCCAGGACCTCCCGCACCCGCCGCCGCCCGTCGACGTCGAGTTCCGCGTGCACGACGAGGTCGAGGCTCGCCGCCACCGCGGGGACGACGAAACCGCTCGTCACGTTCTCCCCGGCCAGCAACGGCAACGTGCACATCTTGGCGACGGCGTCGGCGGCGGAGTTCGCGTGGATCGTCGCGGCCCCCGGCAGGCCGCTGTTCAGCGCGATGAGCAGGTCGAGGCTCTCGGCCTGGCGCACCTCCCCCACGACGAGTCGGTCCGGGCGCATCCGCAACGCCTCCTTCACCAGGCGCCGCAGCGGGATCTCCCCCCGCCCCTCGAGGTTCGGCTGGCGGCACTGCATCGCGACGACGTCGCGCGCGGCGAGCTGCAGTTCGAAGACCTCCTCGCAGGTGATGACCCGCTGGTTCGCCGGCACCGCGCTGAGCAGGCAGTTCAGGAGCGTCGTCTTGCCGGCCTGGGTCGCGCCGGAGACCAGGAGGTTCACCCCGGAGCTGACGGCCGCGGCGAGGAACGCGGCGGCCGGGGCCGTCAGCGAACCGAGGGTCACGAGGTCGTCGAGGCGGCGGGCCCGGGCGACGAAGCGCCGCACGTTCACCGCCCAGTGCCGACGCGTGACGTCGGGGATGACGACGTGGAGCCGGGAACCGTCGGGCAGCGCGGCGTCGACGAACGGGCTCGAGAGGTCCACCCGACGGCCGGTGCTGGCCAGCATCCGCTCGACGAGTTCGGCGACGGTGTCCTCGTCGAGGATGGTGGTCGTGAGTTCGGAGACCCCGCCGCGGGCCACGAACACCTTCCCGGGTTCGTTGATCCAGATCTCCTCGACCTCGGGGTCGTCGAAGTAGCGCTGCAGCGGGCCGAAACCCGACACCGCGGCCATCACCGCACGCACGGCCTGGTCGCGGTCGTCGAGGCCCGGCAGGGAACCGTCGAGGGAACGCAGGTCGTAGTCGAGCACGACGCCGTCGACGAGGGCCCGGAGTTCCGCGGGGTCGCCGCGGAAACTACCCGCCGCGATCCGGCGGCGCACCAGCGTGCGCACCTCGTCCTCGACCATCCGCACCGCGTCCACGTCCACCCCCTGCTTCTCGGTCCCCGGTTCTCGTCCGGAGACGGTAGGGCAGCAGGGCCGTGTGGCGTTCGGGTGATGTGGACAACTCCCGGTACGACCCTCGGCCCTGTGGACGACGACCGGATCCCGCGGGCAGCGTGCCACGATCCCGGCGTGCCGTTCCGGATGACCGTCCTGGGCGCCGACGTGGAGATCGACCCACCGGTCGAGGATCCCGCCGGTGTCACGCTGGCGGCTGCCCGCGAACTCCTCGAACCCCTGACCGGCCCCTGGCCCTCGGGGTGGGAGGAGGAGTGGCGGGTGGACGGGGAACTCGTCGCCGGCGCGGTCCTCGGCCGACCGCCGCTGGTGGCCGGGGTCCGGGTTCCCGCCGTCGGCGAGGCCGGTGAGATCGGCGAGGCGGAACTCGCGCTGCACGTCGTCGCCGGACCCGAGGCCGGTCGGACGTCGGGCCTGGGAACCGGAACCCACCGCGTTGGTCGCCGCGGGGAACCGGGGACCGACCTCGACCTCGACCTCGGTCTCGACGACCCCTCGGTGTCGCGCGTCCACGCGGAACTCACCGTGCACGACGACGGAACCGTGACGGTGCGCGACACCGGCTCGCTCAACGGAACCGCGTTGCTCCACACGAACGGGCGGGAGACCCTCCGCGGCTCCCGTCGGGTGCCGTTGCCCGTCCGCCTGGTGCTCGGTGGTTCCGTGCTCGAACTCGCCCCGACCCCGGTGCGTCCCGCGGGGGTCCGTGCCGACGGTCAGGGCCGTCTCCGGTTGAACCGGCCGCCGCGACTGCTCCCGCCGGCGCCCAGCCACGTGCTGCGCTGGCCCGCGGAAGCGCCGAGCGCAGCGGCCCCGGAACTCCCCGTCCTCGCACTGCTGGTGCCCTTGGCCCTCGCGGGTGTCCTGGCGCTGCTCTGGAGCCCGCTGTCCCTGCTGCTGGGCCTGGCCTCCCCCGTGCTCGTCGGGGGGCAGTGGTGGACCCAGCGCCGTCGGCACACGGCCACCACCCGCCGTCGGGCCGTGGAACTGCGGGCCGCCCGGGAACTGGTCACCGCCACCCGCCGCTCGGCGCTCACCGCCGAGCGCGACCGGGCCCACGAGTTCGCTCCGGACGCGGCGAGGCTGCTGGCCGAGGTCCTCGGCCGCGGCGAGGGCCTGTTCGCGCGTTCGCCGGAGCACCCCGACCACCTGCACGTCCGGTTCGGACTCGGCGACCGCCCGTCCGCAGCGGTCGAGGTGCGCGGGGAACGCCCCGACGCCGAGCTGCCGGAGGTGCTGCTGCGCGACGTCCCGGTGGGGGTCGCGCTCACCGCGGGGCCGCTCGGGCTGGCCGGACCCCGTCCCGCCCTGCTGCGCACGGCCCGGTTCGTGGTCGGCCAGCTCGCGGGGTGGCACTCGCCGGCGACCCTGCGCCTCGGCGTGGCCGGGTCCCCGGAGGACTGGTCGTGGAGCGCCTGGCTGCCGCACCTGCTCACCCCCGACCTCGACCTCGACGCCGCTCACGTCCTCGCCACCGCCGCGCGCGAGCTGGCCCAGCGCCGGGCCGGTACGCGGGGCGGTCGGGAGCAGTGGCGCGGCGGGAGCCACCTGGTGCTCGTGCTCGACGACGCGCCCCGGTGGCGGCCGGACCCGCGACTGGCCGACCTGCTCGACGACGGGCCCCGGCACGGCGTGCACGTGGTCTGCCTGGCCGACGACGTCTCCGAGCTGCCCGCGGAGTGCCGTTCCGTCGTCGACCTCGCCGCGACCCCGGCCCGGCTCGTCACCGGCACCGGGTCGAGCCGCTTCCGTCCCGACGGGGTGGGTGTGGACTGGTCGGAGCGGCTGGCCCGCGGACTGGCCGCCCTGCGGGACGCCGGGACGACGGCGGGTACCGCGACGCCCGGTGACGTGCGGCTCACCGACCTCCTGGGTCCCGCGAGCGCCGGGGATCTCGCCCGTTCCTGGCGGGAGGTGGTCCCGGGGCTCCCGGCGGTCCTGGGCGTGGGCGGGCAGGGTGTCTGCCGGGTCGACCTCGCCGCGGACGGTCCGCACACGCTCGTCGCCGGCACGACGGGTGCGGGCAAGTCCGTGCTGCTGCGGACCCTCGTCGCCGGGTTGTGCGCGGGGTCACCGCCCGAGGCCGTCCAGCTGGTCCTCGTCGACTACAAGGGCGGGGCGGCGTTCGGTGACTGCGTGCGGTTGCCGCACGTCGCCGGGGTCGTCACCGACCTCGACGACCAGCTCGCCGCGCGGGTGCTGCGCAGCCTGCGGGCCGAGGTCCGCCGCCGCGAGGAGGTCCTGGCCGCCGCGGGCGCCGCGGACGTGCGTGACCTGGCGCCGGGGCGACTCCCGCGCCTGGTCGTCGTCGTCGACGAGTTCCGGGTGCTGAGCCAGGAGCTGCCCGACTTCGTCGACGGTCTCGTGCGGTTGGCCGCCGTCGGTCGGTCGCTGGGCATCCACCTGGTCCTGGCGACCCAGCGGCCCGCGGGGGTGGTCAGCCCGGAGATCCGGGCGAACACCAACCTGCGGATCGCCCTGCGCGTGCAGGACCGGGCCGATGCCGAGGACGTCGTGGGCGATCCGTCCCCGGCCTCCTTCAGCGACCGGGTCCCCGGACGCGCCGTCCTGCGCCGGGGCAGCGAAGGGCTGGAGACGTTCCAGACCGCGCGGCTGTCGGGTCCGCGCCCCCGCGTGGGCCTGCAGGTCCGGGCCCCGGGGACGGTGCAGGCGGGCGAGGAGGTCGACGACCTCCCCGGCCTGGTGGACGCGGTCCGCACGGCCGCCACCGACCGGACGGTGCCCGCCTCCCCCTGGCTGGCGCCGCTGCCCGACGTCCTGGGCTCCGACGACGTCCCGCCCTCCGGTGGGAGCGTCCTGACCTGGGGGCGGCTCGACCTGCCGGACAGCCAGCGTCAGGAGAGCGCCGGCTGGGACCTCGCGGCCGGGGACCACCTGCTCGTCGTCGGCGGGATCCGTTCGGGCCGCACGACGCTGCTGCGGCGCCTGGTGACGACGGCCGGTCGCGGCAGGGCCGCGGATCCTCTGGAGGTGCACGTGCTGGACGCCGGCGGCGGGTTCGCCGACCTCGCCGGCCGGGGTCGGGTCGGGTCGGTGGTGGGCCCGAGCGAGGTGTGGCGGGCCGGTCGGTTGCTGCTGCGGCTGCAGGGGGAGGTCGAGCGGCGGCGGGCCTCGGGCTGGGCCGGTGAACCGTTCCTGCTGCTCGCCGTCGACGGCTGGGAGGCCTGGGTGAACGCCCTCGGCGTGGCGGACCCGGCCGCCGGTCCGGAGGCGCTGCTGCGGCTGCTGCGGGAGGCCTCCGGCGTCGGCGTCCGGATCGTCGTGGGCGCGGACCGGCAGGCGCTGACGGGTCCCGTGGCGGGCACCTGCGGTCAGGTCGTGCTGCTGCGCCTGCCGGACCGCAGCGACGCCGCGCTGCTCGGTCTGCGCGCTGCCGAGGTGCCGCGACAGGCCCCACCGGGGCGGGGTCTGCTGGTCGTCGACGGTCGCGCGCAGGAGGTGCAGGTCGCCCTGCCCTTCGCGCCGGGTGCGGTCGGCGGGCGCGACGCGGTGGCCCCCCTCCCCGCGGTGGTGCGCCTCGACGACGTCGACGTGGGCGGCCGGGACGGGCTCCCGTTGGGGCGTGGCGGTGACGACGCCGACGTGGTGCGGGTCGACCCGCGGGGGGCCGTCCTGGTCTGCGGTCCCCCGGGCAGCGGACGCACGTCCGCACTGCGGGCGCTGGCCGGGGCCGAGACCGCCGCGGGCGGCACGGTGTGCTGGGCTCGTGAGGTCGGCGCGGAGGCTCTCGCCGCCGCTCTCGCGGGTGACGCCCTCGTCCTCGTCGACGACGTCTCCCGCCCCCTGCCGCCGGCGTCGGAGGACGCGTTGGCGGCTGCCCTGACCCGCGGCGGCAGGGCACGGGTGGTGCTCGCGGGGGACGGCGCGGAGGTGTCCGGGGCCTTCCGCGGCCTGGCCGCCGCGGCACGGACGGCCGCCCGGACCACGGTGCTGCTGGGCCGCGGCGGGACGGTGCCCGCGGAGGTCGTCTCGCGGCGCCCGGTCGTGGCCCCCGGGCCGGGCGTGGGAGCGGGCTTCGTGGTGCGTGACGGGCAGTGGACGAGCGTGCGCGTCGCCACCCCCGTCGAGCACCTGGACGAGGGCCCCGAGGTGGGCCCGGAACGCCGTGACGGTTGCCTTACGGTGAGTGGGTGAGTGACGCCTCCCCCACCGCTTTCACCCTCCGCACCGCCGTCCCCGCCGACGGCGCGAGCATCGCCGAGATGGTCCGTGAGCTCGCCGAGTACGAGAAGGAGCCGGAGGCCGCGACAGCGCGGGCCGAGGACTTCGCCCGCGCGCTGGAGCCGGGTACGGGGATCGGCTGCGTGCTGGCCGAGGTGGAGGTCGACGGGGTCGTCCAGGTCGCCGGGATGGCCCTCTGGTACACGACGTTCTCGACCTGGCTGGGCCGGCAGGGGATGTGGCTGGAGGACCTGTTCGTCCGGCCCGAGCACCGACGGTCCGGGATCGGTCGGGCGTTCTTCGGCGAGCTGGGGCGCATCTGCGCCGACCGCGGCTTCGGGCGCCTGGAGTTCTGGGTGCTGGACTGGAACACCCCGGCCCACGGCTTCTACCGGACGCTCGGGGCGAGCCCCGAGGAGGACTGGACCGTGTGGCGCCTCGACGGGGACCGGCTGGACGCGCTGGCGACCGCCTCCGACCGGAAGTGACCCACAGTGCGCGGCGGTCTACGGTGAGCATCTACCAAGCTGCTGCGTGCGACACCCGCACCCGGCCCTGAGAGGACGTCAACCCGTGTCCACCCCCACGACCGGAGACCCGGTGAGCACCCCGGACCCGGACGCAGCGACCGATCTGGTGGAGCTGCGGGTACCGGCGGACCCGGCCTACCTGACCGTGGTCCGCACGGCGAGCGCCGGCCTGGCCGCGCGGCTCGACCTGACCCTCGACGAGATCGAGGACCTGCGCATCGCCGTGGACGAGGCCTGCACCCTGCTCCTGGGCTCCGCCCCCGACGACGAGGAACTGGTCGCGACCTTCCGGCTCGGCGAGGGCAGCCTCGAGGTCGAGGTCCGCGGCCCGGCCCGGGAACTGCCCGAGCGTTCCAGCTTCGCCTGGGCCGTGCTGGAGGCCCTGGTCGGCGAGGTCTTCACCGGAACGTCCTCCACCGGGGCCTGGATCGTGTTGCGGCACAGCAAGACCAGTGGCGCCCAGGCAAGCCTGGCGGCGGGGGTCGGGTGAACCGGACGCCGCCGCGCCCCCGTGCGCGTGACGTCCCGGTGGCGCGCACGCACGCGCACGGTGACCCTGAGGTCATCGATCCGCGCAGCAGAGCCGACGAAGACCCCGACGGCCGCCCTGCGGACGTCCCGCAGCCGCCCGTCGCGGCGCCGCTCGACCTGCCGTCCTCGCGCGACGTGGAGGACGCCCCGCTGCTGTCCCGGATGGCCTCCCTCCCGATCGGGGACCCCGAGCGGGTCCGCCTGCGCGACGACCTCACCCGCCGCCACCTCCCCCTGGCCGAGCACCTCGCCGCGCGGTTCCTCGGCCGCGGCGAACCGCAGGACGACCTCGTCCAGGTCGCCACCATCGGGCTCCTGAAGGCCCTCGACCGCTTCGACCCGACCCGCGGCGTCCCCTTCGGCGCCTACGCCGTGCCGACCATGCTCGGCGAGATCAAGCGTCACTTCCGCGACCGCGGGTGGGCGATGCGCGTCCCCCGCCGCATCCAGGAGGCCGGACGGGCGCTCGGCGACGCGCGCGAGGCGCTCACCCACGAACTCGGTCGGGCACCGACCATCGCCGAACTGGCCGAACGCACCGGCTACGACGCCGAGGACGTCGTCGACGTCCTGGAGTCCGCGAACGCCTACTCGACGTTGCCCCTGGACACCGGCTCCCCGACGTCCCCGGTCGCCTCCCTCGGTGCCGACGACGACGCCTTGCAGAACGTCGAGAACCGCGAGGCGCTGCGCCCGCTGCTGGCCGGTCTGGCGGCACGGGAACGCCGGATCCTGGCGCTGCGCTTCGTGCGCGGGATGTCGCAGTCGCAGATCGCGGCCGAAATCGGCATCTCCCAGATGCACGTGTCGCGGTTGCTGACCCGGACCCTCGCCGAGCTGCGCGAGGGCCTCGGTGACGAGACGGACTGACCCGGCTGCGTGCGGGTCAGCGCGAGACCTGCGCGGAGACCGACGGTACGAACAGCCCGACGAGCACGACGACGGCTGGCACGACCAGGACGACCCCCACCCACGGTGATCCCCCGCTGAACGCGGGGATGCCCGCGGCCAGTTCGAGCAGCTGCCACACCACGACCGGGGAACGCGCCCAGGTCGCGCGGTGCAGGAGGCCCCACCCGCAGAAGCCGACGCCCACCGCGAAGATCAGCGCCATCACGACCATCGCGATCGCCGCGATCGGCGCGGCGGCGTCCTCGACGAGCAGTCCGTGCAGCAGGTAGACCGCGGCCCCCACGAGGATCAGCGCCTCGACGATCACGAGGGCCGCGACGAGCGTCAGCAGGGGTGAACGGCGCGGGGTGAGCGCAGGGTGGGAGGGCGAACCGGGGGGCACGAGGAGAACGCTACGGCGTGCCCCTGAGCACCGTCCCCCCTCGGGGGGCCACCACTACGGCGTGTCGCGCTGCCTCGTGCGGGGATCGGGGATTACCGGGAGGGGTCATCCGTGTTACGTCCATGTGACGAAGCCGACACGCTTCCTCCACGAACGGCCCGGCTGTACCTCTTGTGGGAAGCGCCGCGGGATGTGACATTAGATCCCAACGCGATCCCCGACACACGTCGCACCTGGTCCACACCGACCAGTGCGGCTGCGTCCCGGCACCGCCGGCGCTGCCGGTGCTCAGGGATCACGCGTGTCCAACTCGTCACCACGACACGGGCCCGCGCGTACTGAGACCGCAACCGCTGAGAAGGAGTGGAATCCCCATGGACTGGCGCCACCGCGCTGCCTGCCTCGACGAAGACCCCGAACTGTTCTTCCCCATCGGGAACACGGGTCCGGCGATCCTCCAGATCGAAGAGGCCAAAGCTGTCTGCCGTCGTTGCGACGTCGTCGACTCCTGCCTGAAGTGGGCGCTGGAGACCGGCCAGGACGCCGGCGTCTGGGGCGGCATGAGCGAGGACGAACGCCGCGCGCTCAAGCGCCGCGCCGCCCGCGCCCGCCGCGCGAGCTGACCTCAGCTCCACCACCCACCTCGAGCAGCCCCGGGATCCACGAGGTCCCGGGGCTGTTCGACGTCCGGTCAGCGATGTCCGGTCAGCGATGTCCGGTCAGTTGCGGACGGAGCCGATCTGGCTGGCGTCGCGACGCACCCGCAGATCCAGGCGGACCTCGGTCCCGCCGGTGTCGCTCGACCCGAACTCCATGCGCCCCCTCAGTTCGCCGGCCACCAGCGACCGCACGATCTGGGTCCCCAGACCCGAACTGCCGGCCTGGAAGTCCTCGGGCAGCCCGATCCCGTCGTCGCTGACGACGACCGCGAGGCGGTCGTCGTCGGTGTGCTCGACCCGCACCACGACCGTCCCGGCCCGGTCTGAGCCGAACCCGTGCTCGACGGCGTTGGTGACGAGTTCGGTGAGGACGAGGGCCAGCGCCGTGGCGTCCTCCTGCCGCAACTCCCCGAACTTCCCCTCCCGGACGGTGCGGACGCGCTCGGCGTTCTCCATCGCGACCTCGGCGGCCATCATCAGGCAGCGGTCGAGGACCTGGTCGAAGTCGACGTTCTCGTCGATCCCCTGCGACAACGTCTCGTGCACGGTCGCGATCGTCGAGACGCGACGCATCGCCTCCTGCAGCGCCGAACGCCCCTCCTCGGAGACGATCCGGCGGGCCTGCAGACGCAGCAGGGCGGCCACCGTCTGCAGGTTGTTCTTCACCCGGTGGTGGACCTCGCGGATGGTGGCGTCCTTCGTCATGAGTTCACGCTCACGACGACGGAGTTCGGACACGTCGCGCACCAGCAGCAGCGCCGCCATCCGGGTCGCCGTACCGTTCTCCTTGCGGGTCAACGGGATGGCCCGCATCGACAAGGTCGCGGCATCGGTCTCGAGATCGGTGCGCCAGGGCGCTCGACCGGTCACGACCAGCGGCAGCGACTCGTCGACGGGCAGGTGGCTCGCCGCCAGCGAACTCGAGATCTCGGCGAGGTTGGCCCCGACGAGTTCCCCGATGAGGCCCGCCCGGTGAAAGGCGGAGAGGGCGTTCGGGCTGGCGTAGGTCACGACGCCCTCGGAGTCGAGGCGCAACATCCCGTCCCCCACCCGGGGAGCGCCGCGCCGGGGCCCGGTCGGCGCCGCCGTCTGCGGGAAGTCACCCGCGGCGATCATCCGCGTGAGGTCGTCGGCGCACTTGACGTAGTTGAGTTCCAGCCGGCTCGGGGTCCGCGAGGTCGCCAGGTTGGTGTGGCGGGCCAGCACCCCGAGGACGACCCCCTCGCGGACGACGGGGATCGTCTCCTCGCGCACGGGGACGTCGTCATCCCACTCCGGGTCCCGGCCGCGCAGGCTGCGCGCCTCGTCGAACGTCGTGTCGACCTGCGGGCGGCGACCCCGCTCCAGGACCGCGCCCACGACGTCGTCGTAGTGCACGGTCGGTCCCGTCGTGGGCCGGCAGTGCGCCACCGCGACGAAGTGCTGCCGGTCCGCGGAGGGGACCCACAGCACCAGGTCGGCGAAGGACAGGTCCGAGATGAGCTGCCAGTCGCCGACCAGCAGGCGCAACCACTCCGCCTCGGCGCCTTCGACGGCGGTCTCCGAGTGCAGCAGGTCAGACATGGTCGGCACCCTGTGAGCCTACGGCTCGCCCGGCGCGGCGAACCGGTCAGCCCGCACGGAGCACGGTCCGCAGCGTCCGCAGCCCCACGGAGAGCGCCGCGAGGTCCCCGGCACCCGGCTCCCCCTCGAGGTCCCCCATCGTCTGCCGGGCCCGTCGCACCGCCGGCGCGTGCGCGGTCTCCCACGCCTCGACGGCCGCGGCCGGGTCGAGTTCGTCCTCCGCACCGGCGTGGGCGACGACGGCGGCCGTGAGGTCGCGCAGGGCGGAGTAGAGGTCGTCGCGCAGCGCGGCCCGCGCGAGCGACTGCCAGCGGTCCGCCCGCGGCAGGGCCGCGATCCCGTCGAGCATCGCTTCGATGCCGTAGCGGTGCGAGAGCTCGTACCAGGTGGCGGCGATCTCCTCGACGGCCCGCCCGGACGCCTCGGCGACCTCCACGACGTCCAGCAACGGGTACGTCGCCAGCAGCGACGCCGTGCGGCGGGCCTCGCCCTCCTCGATCCCGCGCTCGGTGAACCAGGCGGTCTCGGCGTCGGTCGCCTCGGCGTCCACGCCGCGCATGAACGTGGCGATCTGCGGCGTGAGCCGCGCCACCGCCGGACCGAACCGCGCGATCTCGGCCGGCACGTCGATCCCCTCCGGCCGGGCGTGCAGCAGCCACCGCACCGAACGGTCCAGCAACCGCTGGTGCTCCTGGCGCATCCGCGACTGCACGTGGGCCTCGACGGTGCCGTCCAGGGCCTCGACCGCGGCAGCGCGCTCGAGCAGCCCGAACACCAGGGTCGCGACGACGAACGCCCGCACGACGTCGGCCGGGTCGCAGCCCGTCTCCTCAGCCGCCCGGAAGGCGAACGTCAACCCGCCGGTGCCGACGACGTGGTTCACCAGCACCGTCGTCGCGATCTCCCGCCGCAGCGGGTGGTCGGCCAGGTGGTCGCCGAAACGTTCCCGCAGCTCGGCCGGGAAGTACCCCTTGAGGGTCTCCGCCACCCAGGGCTCGTCGGGCAGAGCACTGGCCAGCACGTCGCGACCGAGACTGATCTTGGCGTGCGCGACGAGGACGGAGAGTTCGGGCATGGTGAGCCCGGCACCGTCGCGGGCGCGCCGGTCCAGTTCCGTCGGCGACGGCAGCGCCTCCAGCCGCCGGTCGATGTCCCCGTTGCGCTGCAGCGTGTCGAGGAACCGTCGGTGCGCCGGGAGCAGCCCGGCCGCGAAGGTCCCCTCGACGCTCAGGACGACGTTCTGGTCGTAGTTGTCGCGCAGCACGAGACGGCCGACCTCGTCGGTCATCCGCAGCAGGGTGTCGTTGCGGTCACCCGGCTCGAGTTCCCCCTGCGTGACGAGGTGGTCGAGGAGGATCTTGATGTTGACCTCGTGGTCGCTGCAGTCGACGCCGGCGGAGTTGTCGATGGCGTCGGTGTTGAGCTTGACGCCCGCTCCCCCGCGGCCCTGCAGGGCGGCCTCGATGCGACCGCGCTGGGTCAGCCCGAGGTTCCCGCCCTCGCCGACGACCCTGGCCCGCAGGTCGCGGCCGTCGATGCGGATGGCGTCGTTCGCCTTGTCGCCCACGTCCGGGTGCGACTCCGTCGACGCCTTGACGTAGGTGCCGATCCCGCCGTTCCAGAACAGGTCCACCGGGGCCGCGAGCACCGCCTTGAGCAGTTCGACCGGGGACATCGAGTGCGTTCCGGGTTCCAGGCCGAGGGCCTGCGCGACCTGCGGGCTGACCGGGACCGACTTGGCCGTCCGCGGGTACACCCCACCACCGGCCGAGATCAGCGAGGTGTCGTAGTCGGCCCACGACGAGCGCGGCAACGCGAACAACCGGGCCCGCTCGGCGTGCGCGGCAACGGGTTCGGGATCGGGGTCGAGGAACACGTGGCGGTGGTCGAACGCGGCGACCAGCCGGATCCGGTCCGAGAGCAGCATCCCGTTGCCGAAGACGTCGCCGCTCATGTCGCCGACGCCGACGACGCTGAACTCCTGGGTCTGGGTGTCGTGCCCGAGTTCGCGGAAGTGGCGGCGGACGCTCTCCCACGCGCCGCGGGCCGTGATGCCCATGGCCTTGTGGTCGTAGCCCACCGACCCGCCCGAGGCGAACGCGTCCCCGAGCCAGAACCCCCGGGAGACCGCGATCTCGTTGGCGATGTCGGAGAACGTGGCCGTCCCCTTGTCGGCCGCCACCACCAGGTAGGAGTCGTCGCCGTCGTAGCGCACGACGTCCACGGGGGGAACCGTCGTGCGTCGGCCCTCGACGATCCGCAGGTCGTCGGTGATGTCCAGCAACCCCGAGATGAACGTCCTGTACGACGCGATCCCCTCGGCCCACCAGGCGTCGCGGTCCACCGACGGGTCGGGGAGCTGCTTGGCGACGAAACCGCCCTTGGCCCCGGTGGGGACGATGACGGCGTTCTTCACGATCTGCGCCTTGACCAGCCCGAGCACCTCGGTGCGGAAGTCCTCGCGGCGGTCCGACCAGCGCAACCCGCCTCGGGCGACCTCGCCGAAACGCAGGTGGACGCCCTCGACGCGCGGGGAGTAGACCCAGACCTCGGCGTGCGGGGCGGGTTCCGGCATCCCGGCGACGAGGCGCGGGAACAACTTGAACGACAGGTGGTCGTGGGCCTGCCCGTCCGGTGCGTGCTGGTAGGCGTTGGTCCGCACGATCGCCTGCACGACGGAGAGCAGGGCGCGCAGGATGCGGTCGGCGTCCAGGCCGTCGACCTCGTCGAGAGCGCCGTGGGTCTCCTCCACCAGAGCGTCGACGAGCTCGGCGCGTTCGTCCTCGTGACCGTGCCGGGTCGGCGCGAACCGCGCCTCGAACAACCGCACGATGAGCCGGGTCAGTCCGACGTTGGCCAGCAGGCAGTTGGCCACGTAGTCGAGCGAGTAGGCCAGACCGACCTGGCGCAGGTAGCGCACCAGCGCCCGCAGGATCGAGACCTGGCGCCAGTCCAGCTGCCCCGCCAGGACGAGGCGGGCCAGGGCGTCGCTCTCGGCCTTCCCCGTCCAGGCCGCGGCGAAGGCGTCGCAGAAGCGCTTCCTGGCGGCGGCCGGGTCGGCGTCGAGCTGCCAGACGTCGACGGGCAGGCGCAGCCCGACGTCGTCGATGTGGACGGTGCGCTCGTCGTCGCGGTGCACGACGTGCGGCCGCTCGTCGGTCACCTCGACCCCGAGGTCGGTCAGGACGGGCAGGACCGCGCTCAACGTGACGGGAACGGTCCGGTAGCTGGTGAAGCGCCAGGTGCGGGGCTGTTCGGGATCGTCGCGCAGGTCGAGGACGGGCACCTCACCGCCGGCGTCGAGGAGTTCACCGGCCCGGGCGAGGTCGCGCACCGCACGTTCGGCGTCGACCGCGGCCCGGTAACCGTTGGGGATGCCCGCCACCCAGCGACGCACCAGCGCCGCCGAGGCGCGGTCCCCGAGCTGGACGCGGGCGGCGTCGGCGAGGTCGTCGTCCCAGGACCGGGCGGCGCGGGCGACATCGGTCTCCAGGCGGGACACGTCGACGTCGCTGAGTTCCTCGCCCGGCCGGGCCCGCACGACGATGTGCAGCCGAGCCAGCACCGACTCCGAGACGCGCAACGTCGACTCGACGGAACCGCCGTCGAACGCCTCCTTGAGGGAGGCCTCGATGCGGGCCCCGACCCGGGTCGTGTAGCGGTCGCGGGGCAGGTAGACCAGGCAGGACATGAACCGGCGGTAGTCGTCGCGGCGCAGGAACAGGCGCGTGCGGCGACGTTCCTGCAACCGCAGCACGGCGAGGGCCGTGCGCAGGATGGAGTCGACGTCGGACTGCAGGAGCTCGTCGCGGGGGAACGTCTCGAGGATGCTCAGCAGGTCCTTGGCGGAGTGCCCGCTGGACCCGAAACCGGCGCGCTGCAGCACGTCGGTGACCTTCTCGGCCACGACGGGGACGCGCTTCACCGAGTCGGTGTAGGCGACGGACGTGAAGAGCCCGAGGAAGCGTCGCTCCCCCGTCACCCGTCCCTGGTCGTCGAAGGTCTTGATCCCGACGTAGTCCAGGAACGCGGGTCGGTGCACCGTCGCCTTGGCGTTGGCCTTGGTGACGACGAGCACCTGGGCCTCGGTCGCCTTGTCGCGCACCGGACCCGACAGCGTCCGCTCACGCCCGCCGGAACGCCCGGGCCGCTCGGCGAGGACCCCGAGTCCGGTCCCGGGACGGGCGGCGAGGACGACGTCGTCTCCGGACGTCCGCAGGTCGTACTCGCGGTAGCCGAGGAACGTGAAGCGGTCGTCGGCCATCCAGCGGAGGAACCGTTCGGTGACGCGCAGTTCGGCGTCGCTCACCCCACGGGGCGGGTCGATCTGCAACTCGTCGGCGATCTGCAACGCCCTGGCGCGCATGGGCTGCCAGCCGTTGACCGCTGCCCGGACGTCGTCCAGCACGTGGGTCAGCTCGCTCAGCAGCTCCGCGTCGGCCTCGTGGCCGCCGTGCCCGTCGACCTCGATCCGGATCCAGGACTCCGCCGGCTCCGAGGGCGGCGCGGTGTCGAGGTCGTGCAGGTCCATGAGGGTGCCGTCGTCGGAACGCTTCGCGGCGAGGCGCGGGTGCACCATCAGGTGGATCCCCCGTCCCAGCCGCGTCAACGCCGCCGTGAGGCTGTCCACCAGGAACGGCATGTCGTCGGTGACCACCTCGACGGTGGAGCGGCCGGACCCCGCCCCGGACTCGGCACCGTCGACGACGCGCACCAGCGTCGTGCCCGCTGGGCGCCGTTCCCCGCTGCGCACGTGCGAGGCCACCGCGGCCAGCAGTTCGGCCGGTTCGTGGTCGGCGAGGTCGTCCACGGACGTGTGGGCGTAGTAGTCCAGCAGCAACCGTTCGGGCGCGCTGCCGTCGCGCAACGACGTCGGCAGGCCGTCACCCCACGACGTGTCGCGGACGGCGACAGCGGCTCGCACGAGCTCGCGGACGGTGCTGGCGGGGGCCGAGGTGGAGGCGGGCATCACTGCTCCGATTCGCGGGTGGATACGCACCAGCAGCCTAGTGGTGATCTCCGCGATCGTGCGGCGGGCCCGGGTCGCGGACTGCTCGCGGGCCGCGCAATAGAGTGTTCGCGTGCCGATCACCAGCGAGCCGATCACCGGCCCGAGCGCCCCGCCGGCCGAGCGCGCGGCGCTGGCCCGCGAGCTGGCCGCCACCGACGTCGACCTGCACGACCCGACCGCCGCGTCGGCCGTGGAGGAGCTGGTGGCAGCCGTTCACGACCTCCTCTCGCGCCCGTGACCGTCGTCGACCTCGTCGGTCCCAGCCGCGGCGACGTCACCGGGCTCGCCGCCCTCGCCGCCCGGTTGCGGCGGGCGTCCACGGCTCTGACCGCCGCGGACGACGTCGCCGCCGTCCTGGCCGCAGCCCGGACGGTGGACCTCGCCGCGGACCGGCTGCGGGCCCTTCCGTCACCGCCCGGCGCAGATGCCGTCCTCGAGGTCGAGCGGGCCCTGGTCGGCGACCTGGGTGCCCCGCTCGCCGTCCTGACCCGTGAAGGGAACCGCTGAAGGTGTCCACGAACTTCTCCGAACGCTCAGAGTTCACCGCCGCACCCGGCGCCGTGTGGGCCGTCCTCACCGACCCGGCCTTCCTCGTCGCCCGGGCCGAACGCACCGGCGCGCTGACCCACGAGGAATCCGTCACGGACGACGCGGGAACGACCGTCGTCACGACGTCGCGCACCGTGGGCACCGACCGGCTCCCCCAGGCCGCGTCGCGCTTCCTCGGGACCACGGCCGTGGTCGACCAGGTCGAGCGCTGGGCACCGGCCGGCTCTGACGGCTCCCGCCGGGGACAGCTGACTCTGACCGTCCGCTCCGCCCCCGTCGAGCTGACGGCGACCGCCGTCCTCGCTCCCGTCGAGGCCGGCAGCGTCCACGAGCTGACCGGGTCGTTGAGCGTCCGGGTCCCGTTGCTGGGCGGGACGGTGGAGAAAGCAGCACTCCCGGGCCTGCTCGACCTCGTGCGTTCCGAGGTCGAACTGGCCCGGGAGTGGCTGTCCCGCTGAGCCCGTCGGTCGGTCAGGGACCGACCGCGAGCAGCACCGGCAGTTCACCGGCGTCGTACCAGAGCAGGTCGTGACCCTCGCACGCCTCGACGGCGAACTGGGCCTCCTCGTCACCGGCGTCGGCGGCGGGCAGGGCGGCCACCGCCGCTCGGACGTCGGCCTCCGCCTCCGCGTCGTCGACGTGCAGGCTGGCCAGCGCGTCGAGCGTCAGCGCGACCTTCACCGTGACCTGGGAACGCACCGGCGCTGACCACCCGGCGTCGGAGCTCGTCTCGACGTCACCATCGGTGACGTCGAGGGCGAGCACGACCCGTCGCGGTGGCGCGGTGTCGCGCGCCAACAGGCGGACCGACTGCTCCGCCGCGTCCGACATGGCCACGTACTCCAGCTCCTCCTCGAGGTCACGAGGATCGGCGTCAGCGTAGAAGTCGCGCAGGGTGCGGGTGACCGCGTGCACCACGGCGGGGGCCGGGGCGAGGAGCCCTGACTCAGCCACCCGCGCCAGCTCCGACAGGGTCGTCGGCCAGTACACCCGCATGCTGCTCAGTGCTCGCTCTTCACGTCGTCGGACTCGTCGTCGGACTCGGACTCGTCCGACTCGTCGTCGTCCTCGTCGTCGTCCTCGTCGTCGTCCTCGTCGTCGTCCTCGTCGTCGTCCTCGTCGTCGTCCTCGTCGTCGTCCTCGTCAGAGGTCGCGGAGGCCGTGGAGGCTGCCGCCACGTCGTCGTCCTCGAACTCCTCGTCGAAGACGATGCCGTCGAGTTCGTCGAGACGCTCAGAGGCGTCGGTCTCGCCGTCGGTGTCGGCCTCGGCGGCGCGCACGAGCCATTCCCGGGCGTCGGCCTGGCGGCCGACGGAGATGAGCGCATCGGCGTAGGCGTACCAGAGCCGGGCACGCCAGGTGGCGCGGCTGTTGGTGCGCAGCTGCGGCACCTGCAACGAGACGACGGCCGCATCGTGCTGGCCGAGGTCGTGACGAGCGCCGGCGGCGACGATCAACATCTCGACCTTCGCCTCGGTCTCGAGGGCGGCGGCCTCAGGCGAGGTCGCGAGGTCGAGGGCACGCTCGGGGCGGCCGAGGCCGCGTTCGCAGTCGGCCATGAGAGGCAGGTAGCTGTCGTCCCCGGTCATGCGACGCACGGTCCGGAGCTCGGACAGGGCTTCGCGGAAGTGACCGGCCTTGTAGGCGGCGATGGCGGCGGCCTCGCGCACGGCGGCAATGCGCCCACCGCGACGCTGCGCGGCCTGGGCGTGCTGCCACGCCAGCTCGGGATCGACGTCGACGAAGCGACCGCTGGCCACGAGGTGCTTCGCGACGATGTCGGCGTTCTCGGAGGTCAACCCCGAGAGCGAGTGCCGGACGTCGGGCGCGAGTTCCTTGCCGGTGACGTCGTCCGGGAGCCGCGGGCCGGTCGGGCGCTCGGGACGGTCCTCACGCGGACGGTCCGCACCAGCACGCACGGGTCCACGCTCGCTGCGACGGGGACGCTCGTCGCCACGCGTGGGTCGACCACCGCCGGACGATCGGTTCTCCTCGCGGCGGGGACGGTCGTCACGCTGGGGACGGCTGGTACCGGCGCCGGCGGAACGTTGACCGTCGCGCGGGGGTCGCTGGTCACGGTCGCCACGGAACGCAGGCCGGTCGCCGTCACGGCGGGGACGCTCATCGCGCTGGGGACGGCTGGTACCGGCGCCGGCGGAACGTTGACCGTCGCGCGGCGGTCGCTGGTCACGATCACCGCGAGGGGGACGTCCGCTGCGTTCGTCGCTACGGGAGTCGTTGCGCTGCGGGCGGTCCGACCGGAAAGCCGGTCGGCCGCCGTCACGAGGAGGGCGGTCGTCGCGCTGCGGTCGACTGCTGCCGCCGCCGTAGGAACGTTCGCCGTCGCGGGCGGGTCGCTGCTCGCGGTCCCCGCGGAAGGGAGGACGGTCCCCGTCACGACGAGGACGGTCGTCGCGCTGCGGACGACTGGTGCCGCCGCCGTAGGAACGTTCGCCGTCGCGGGCGGGTCGCTGCTCGCGGTCCCCGCGGAAGGGAGGACGGTCCCCGTCACGACGAGGACGGTCATCACGCTGCGGGCGGCTACCCGCGCCGTAAGAGCGCGCACCGTCGCGCTGGGGACGGTCGTCGCGCTGCGGTCGACTGGTACCGCCGCCGTAGGAACGTTCACCGTCGCGAGCGGGTCGCTGCTCGCGGTCACCGCGGAAGGGAGGACGGTCCCCGTCACGACGAGGACGGTCATCACGCTGCGGGCGCGTGCTGCCACCGCCGTAGGAACGTTCACCGTCGCGGTTGGGGCGCTGGTCGCGTTCCCCGCGGAAGGGGGGACGGTCGCCGTCACGCTGGGGACGGCTGGTGCCACCACCGTAGGAACGTTCACCGTTGCGGAAGTCGTTGCGCTGCGGACGATCCGAGCGCGAGGCCCCGTCGCGGACAGGACGTCCGGGCCGCTGGTCATCGCTGGGCGTCGAGCGACGCGGACGGTCACCCCACTCGCGGCGTTCACCTCGTTCTTGGCCCGCCTCACCGGAGGGCGGACCGCTTCGACGAGGACCACCAGCGGCGGGTCGGAACCCACCTCCGCTGCGGGGAGCGCCAGCGCGTGCGCCGCGCTGACCGCCGCCGGCTGGTCGCCGGTCGCCACCGTCGCGACCTCGTGCACCAGATTCAGCCATGCCGATCTCCCACCCACCCGCGTCGAACGCGGAGTCCTCGTCACTGTTCACATTGAGCTCGAACTTCAGAGCGGTCCAGCGTCTCACGTTTCACGTTGAGGCTGGACATGCGTGTGGGGAGCAGCCCCCGAAAAGGACTACTCCCCACACGCTTACCCACTACAAGAGTGAGTGGCCGGCGGTGACCTACTCTCCCACCCAGTCTCCCGAGCAGTACCATCGGCGCAGGTGGGCTTAGCTTCCGGGTTCGGAATGAGACCGGGCGTTTCCCCACCGCTATGACCACCGGACCACAAAGGCCAGGATCAAACCACACCCCCCACCCCCAGCGAACTAGGACGTGAAGCGTGTGTTCGAGTTCTCTCCCGAGAACCACACAATGGACGCGAACACTCAACAGCAGTTGATGTTGTTTCGTTAGGTCTTACTGCACTCGCCATGACCCACCAACCCACCACAACGTGGCGGCAGCTGGTGCGTGGTAGACAAGTGATCGGCTTATTAGTACCGGTCAGCTCCACAGCTCTCTCGTCGCTGCTTCCACACCCGGCCTATCAACCCCGTGATCTACAGGGAGCCTCCCACCCCTTCAACAGGGCACGGAAACCTCATCTCGAAGCAGGCTTCCCGCTTAGATGCCTTCAGCGGTTATCCCTTCCGAACGTAGCCAACCAGCCATGCTCCTGGCGGAACAACTGGCACACCAGAGGTTCGTCCGTCCCGGTCCTCTCGTACTAGGGACAGCCCTTCTCAAGTTTCCAACGCGCGCAGCGGATAGGGACCGAACTGTCTCACGACGTTCTAAACCCAGCTCGCGTACCGCTTTAATGGGCGAACAGCCCAACCCTTGGGACCTACTCCAGCCCCAGGATGCGACGAGCCGACATCGAGGTGCCAAACCATGCCGTCGATATGGACTCTTGGGCAAGATCAGCCTGTTATCCCCGGGGTACCTTTTATCCGTTGAGCGACCGCGATTCCACACTCCACGGCCGGATCACTAGTCCCGACTTTCGTCCCTGCTCGACCTGTCGGTCTCACAGTCAAGCTCCCTTGTGCACTTACACTCAACACCTGATTGCCAACCAGGCTGAGGGAACCTTTGGGCGCCTCCGTTACTCTTTAGGAGGCAACCGCCCCAGTTAAACTACCCATCAGGCACTGTCCCTGATCCGGATCACGGACCGAAGTTAGACATCCAGAACGACCAGAGTGGTATTTCAACGATGACTCCACCATCACTAGCGTGACCGCTTCACAGTCTCCCACCTATCCTACACAAGCCGTCCCGAACACCAATACCAAACTATAGTGAAGGTCCCGGGGTCTTTCCGTCCTGCTGCGCGTAACGAGCATCTTTACTCGTAGTGCAATTTCGCCGAGTTCGCGGTTGAGACAGCGGGGAAGTCGTTACGCCATTCGTGCAGGTCGGAACTTACCCGACAAGGAATTTCGCTACCTTAGGATGGTTATAGTTACCACCGCCGTTTACTGGCGCTTAAGTTCTCAGCGTCCCCACTTGCGTGGGTAACCGGTCCCCTTAACGTTCCAGCACCGGGCAGGCGTCAGTCCGTATACATCGTCTTGCGACTTCGCACGGACCTGTGTTTTTAGTAAACAGTCGCTTCCCCCTGGTCTCTGCGGCCCTCAAACGCTAGCCCGCAAGGAGCTTCACGTCTCAGGCCCCCCTTCTCCCGAAGTTACGGGGGCATTTTGCCGAGTTCCTTAACCACGATTCACTCGAACGCCTCGGTATTCTCTACCTGACCACCTGAGTCGGTTTAGGGTACGGGCGGCTCGAACCTCGCGCCGAGGCTTTTCTAGGCAGCATGGGATCACCCTACTTCCCCCCGAAAGGGTCACCATCAGGTCTCAGACACGACATTGAAGTCAGAAGTGCGGATTTACCAACACCTCGCCCTACACCCTTGGACGTGGACAACCATCGCCACGCGGAAGCTACCCTCCTGCGTCACCCCTGTTAATACGCTTGACTACTACCGGATCGGATCACACGCTCCACCAACCACCACCCGAAGGCGCCGGCGGCTTAGGGTGCTTAGCATCCCCGGCCTCACCATGGACGGTTCTACGCCGGTACGGGAATATCAACCCGTTGTCCATCGACTACGCCTGTCGGCCTCGCCTTAGGTCCCGACTTACCCAGGGCGGATGAACCTAGCCCTGGAACCCTTGGTCAATCGGCGGACGGGTTTCTCACCCGTCATTCGCTACTCATGCCTGCATTCTCACTCGCGTGCAGTCCACAACCCATCACCAGGCTGCTTCACCCCACACACGACGCTCCCCTACCCATCCACACACCTGCCCACCAACACCCAACCCCCACCCACAACCCGAAGGCCACAGACAAGAATCACTGCTGGAGAGAGATTAATATGTGAATGCCACAGCTTCGGCGGTGTACTTGAGCCCCGCTACATTGTCGGCGCGGAATCACTTGACCAGTGAGCTATTACGCACTCTTTCAAGGGTGGCTGCTTCTAAGCCAACCTCCTGGTTGTCTGCGCAACTCCACATCCTTTCCCACTTAGCACACGCTTAGGGGCCTTAGCTGATGATCTGGGCTGTTTCCCTCTCGACTACGAAGCTTATCCCCCGCAGTCTCACTGCCACGCTCTCACTTACCGGCATTCGGAGTTTGGCTGACGTCAGTAACCCGGTGGGGCCCATTAGCCATCCAGTAGCTCTACCTCCGGCAAGAAACACGTGACGCTGCACCTAAATGCATTTCGGGGAGAACCAGCTATCACGGAGTTTGATTGGCCTTTCACCCCTACCCACAGCTCATCCCCCAGGTTTTCAACCCTGGTGGGTTCGGTCCTCCACGCGGTCTTACCCGCGCTTCAACCTGGCCATGGGTAGATCACTCCGCTTCGGGTCTAGAGCACGCGACTATAGGACGCCCTATTCGGACTCGCTTTCGCTACGGCTACCCCACACGGGTTAACCTCGCCACGCACCACTAACTCGCAGGCTCATTCTTCAAAAGGCACGCCGTCACAGGTACAAGCCTGCTCCGACGGATTGTAGGCACACGGTTTCAGGTACTATTTCACTCCCCTCCCGGGGTGCTTTTCACCATTCCCTCACGGTACTTGTCCGCTATCGGTCATCAGGAAGTATTTAGGCTTACCAGGTGGTCCTGGCAGATTCACACGAGATTCCACGAGCCCCGTGCTACTCGGGACATGCTCCCAAGGAGGCCGCAATGTTTCGCCTACGGGGGTCTCACCCACTACGCCGGACCATCCCAGGCCCTTCGGCTACACCACGACTTTCTCACTCCCCGACCAGGTGGTAGCCCAGTCCAGAACACTCCCACAACCCCAACCCCGCAACCCCTACCAGGTATCACACGGAACTGGTTTAGCCTCATCCGCTTTCGCTCGCCACTACTCACGGAATCACTATTTGTTTTCTCTTCCTGTGGGTACTGAGATGTTTCACTTCCCCACGTTCCCTCCACACACCCTATACATTCAGGTGCGGGTGACCGCCCATGACGACGGCCGGGTTTCCCCATTCGGACACCCTCGGATCAACATTCGGTTGCCAACTCCCCGAGGCTTATCGCAGGCTCCCACGTCCTTCATCGGCTCCTGATGCCAAGGCATCCACCATGCGCCCTTACACACTTGACCACCACACACCACCCACCACCACCAACCCCACCGACCAGCACCCCCCGAAAGGAACACCACCCGGCAACAGGTCAACAGCAGCAGAGAAGACATGCAGGTCAAGGCAAAACTGCAATAAAAACCCAAACCACAAAGACAGTACGGACCACCACCCACCGAAGTGAGATGACAGCCCGCTCATCAGAGGATTATCACTCGACGAACATCACTACTTGATGCTCGCGTCCACTGTGCAGTTCTCAACAGACAACCCGCACCCACCCCGTAGAGACCGACACCAGACACCCTAGAAAACTCTCGAGCCGATGTGAACGATCAGGGCAGGCCCAGACCAAGACACCAACCACCAGCCATGCCCGAAAGCACGCCAGCCGGCCGGTCCCTCAGGACCCAACAGTGCGCCAGACACTCCCCGACCCCCACCACCGCGTTCCACCCGAGCAAAACTCGAGGTACTGACAGATGATGAGCATCCAGAAGTGCCGTGTTGATGTTCCACCCTTGAGCACCAGCCGCCGAACATACGCCGACGAAACTGGCCCATCCCCACCACACCTCATACCCCACGAAGGAGGCCTGAGACCTGAGATTCAACTCAGTGACGGGGTTGATGCTCCTTAGAAAGGAGGTGATCCAGCCGCACCTTCCGGTACGGCTACCTTGTTACGACTTCGTCCCAATCGCCAGTCCCACCTTCGACAGCTCCCCCCCTTACGGGTTGGGCCACCGGCTTCGGGTGTTACCGACTTTCATGACGTGACGGGCGGTGTGTACAAGGCCCGGGAACGTATTCACCGCAGCGTTGCTGATCTGCGATTACTAGCGACTCCGACTTCACGGGGTCGAGTTGCAGACCCCGATCCGAACTGAGACCAGCTTTTTGGGATTCGCTCCACCTCACGGTATCGCAGCCCTCTGTACTGGCCATTGTAGCATGCGTGAAGCCCAAGACATAAGGGGCATGATGATTTGACGTCATCCCCACCTTCCTCCGAGTTGACCCCGGCAGTCTCCCATGAGTCCCCACCATAACGTGCTGGCAACATGGAACGAGGGTTGCGCTCGTTGCGGGACTTAACCCAACATCTCACGACACGAGCTGACGACAACCATGCACCACCTGTACGCGACCAACTAAATGACACCCCATCTCTGGGATTCCACCGCGCATGTCAAGCCTTGGTAAGGTTCTTCGCGTTGCATCGAATTAATCCGCATGCTCCGCCGCTTGTGCGGGCCCCCGTCAATTCCTTTGAGTTTTAGCCTTGCGGCCGTACTCCCCAGGCGGGGCGCTTAATGCGTTAGCTGCGGCACGGAATCCGTGGAATGGACCCCACACCTAGCGCCCAACGTTTACGGCATGGACTACCAGGGTATCTAATCCTGTTCGCTCCCCATGCTTTCGCTCCTCAGCGTCAGTAACTGCCCAGAGACCCGCCTTCGCCACCGGTGTTCCTCCTGATATCTGCGCATTTCACCGCTACACCAGGAATTCCAGTCTCCCCTACAGCACTCTAGTGTGCCCGTACCCACTGCAAGCTCAGAGTTGAGCCCTGAGTTTTCACAGCAGACGCGACACACCGCCTACGAGCTCTTTACGCCCAATAATTCCGGACAACGCTTGCACCCTACGTATTACCGCGGCTGCTGGCACGTAGTTAGCCGGTGCTTCTTCTGCTCCTACCGTCACTTTCGCTTCTTCGGAGCTGAAAGAGGTTTACAACCCGAAGGCCGTCATCCCTCACGCGGCGTCGCTGCATCAGGCTTTCGCCCATTGTGCAATATTCCCCACTGCTGCCTCCCGTAGGAGTCTGGGCCGTGTCTCAGTCCCAGTGTGGCCGGTCGCCCTCTCAGGCCGGCTACCCGTCGTCGCCTTGGTAGGCCATTACCCCACCAACAAGCTGATAGGCCGCGAGCCCATCCCCAGCCGAAAAACTTTCCACCCACACTCGATGCCGAGGCAGGTCGTATCCGGTATTAGCCACCGTTTCCAGTGGTTGTCCCAGAGCCAGGGGCAGGTTGCTCACGTGTTACTCACCCGTTCGCCACTGATCCACCCCGAAGGGCTTCACCGTTCGACTTGCATGTGTTAAGCACGCCGCCAGCGTTCGTCCTGAGCCAGGATCAAACTCTCCGTCGAAAAACCTACGACCACACCACCACCAAAAGCAGCAGCACAGCCAAGATCTTTAGCACTTCATAGTTGACCCTTGGACTCGAAAACCCCACCCCCCACTGGCGTGAAAGAGGCGGAGATCAATCCCAAAGGAACCCCAAACCATCACCCACCCACGCAGAAAACGCAGCGCAGTGACAGTCGAATTGGGGGTTGATACATATATGGCATCAACATTTTTGGCACACTGTTGAGTTCTCAAGAACCGGACACACGACTGTCAACCGCTTTTCGGCGGCTTCTCGTCTGCGGTAGTTCGTCCAGCTTACCGGACTTTCAGGCCCGGTCGGGACGCTCCAGTTTCATCGGCAGTCGACGGGCACAGTTGAGCGCCTGCAACTGGTGAAACTCTTCGGAGCTGTCCCCCCGCCTCCGGAGACCGGCCGGTTTCCCGTCCGTTCCTCCCCGTCCTGCGGTGTGACAACTACGTTAACTGCGGGCCAGCAGCGGGTCAAATCCTGCCCCCACGAGCGCCTCCGCCGGGTCCGGCGGCAGGTCGACCACCGCCTCCACCTGCATCGCCAGATCGCTGAGCGAGCGGCGCAGGCCACTGCGCGGTGCCACCTCCGCCAGGGCGCGGCCGGCCAGCGACGCAGCGTCCGCCGCGGCATCCTCGTCCAACAGCACCGGGTTCTCCACCCCACCGAAGCGACGGAGCGTGGACGTCGTCCGTCGGGCAGCGGGGCTCCCCACGGCCGAAACCCGTACCCGGTTGAGGACGGGCACCACGAGCGCGTCCGGCGCCACCTCCCGCAGGCGGTCCCAGGTGCGGACGAAGCGCTGCAACCCCACGGGGTCAGCCGCCCCCACGACCAGGACCACGTCGGCGGCCTCGAGCGCCGTGGTCGTGATCGCGTCCCGGCTGCGCCCCTCCCCCGCTCCCTGCACGGGGTCCTCGAGGCCACCGGGGAGGTCCAGCACGCTCCAGTCGTGCGCGGTGGCGCCGACCTCGAGCACCCGGCGGAACGCCGCCGGACGTACCTCGCTCCAACGCAGCGGGTCGGTCGCGCCGGTCAAGACCCCCAGCCCGGTGGCGACGACGGCGGTGTGCCGCTGCAACGCGGCGACGTCCAACCGGCCGTCCGCCGCGGAGCGCACGGCCGCGAGCAGACCGGGCGCCTCGTCGAGGAGACCGAGGGTCTGGCCCACCGCTGCTCCCCGGGTGTCCGCGTCGACCAGGAGCACCTCCTGCCCGGCCAGCGCGAGCTCGAACGCGAGGTTCACGGCGACCGTGGTGCGTCCCGTGGAACCGTGCGGTCCCCAGACCGCGACGGTGCGCCCCGGGACGGCCTGGGCGACCGGTTCGAGCGCAGGCGGAGGACCCGGTTCGTCCACCCGGTCGAGCGACTCGACGGCCATCGCCACGTCCCGCGCGAGGTCGCCGGGAGACCGCCCCTCGAGGGCGAACCGCGTCGCCCCCACCGCGCGCCAGCGTCGTTCGGCCGCCTCCCCCTCGGGTCCTTCCGGCACCAGGACGAGGAGTGCGACCCCCCACCGCCGCAACGCCTCGACGGTCTCGCTGTCGCACCCCGGGAGGTCCGCCCCCACCACCACGGCGCGGGTGAGACCGGCCCCGGCGGCCGCCAGCAGGTCGGCCACGTCCGGGCAACGGCGCACGACGACGAGCTCGCGTCGCAACGGTTCCCAGCCCGCGAGGAGCCTCGCCTCGGCCGGCCCGGGCACCGAGACGACCACCGGCAGCGTCACGAGCGAGCACCTCCGGCACCGGGGACCGGCACCAGGACCAGGTCGTCGTCGTTCGAGACCGCCTGCAGGACAGCGGGCATGGCGGACTCCGGGACGACCACCTGCACGTCGGCCCCCGACCGGGCACCGAGCGCACCCCCGCCGGTGACGACCGCCGACACCTCGGCGGTCTCGACGAGGCGCTCCGGCTCGACCGCGTCCTCGACAGCCCCGGCCCCGGCCGCCCGGACGACCCAGAGGTCGACGAGGGCACCGACCTGGACGCCCTGCGGGACGTTCCCCGCGACGGGCACCGTCACGGGTCGCGACGTGAGGTCTCCGGTGCGTCCCAGGGCGGACAGCGGGAGGAGTTCACCGGCGCGCAGGCCCCGCAGAGCGACCAGCTCGGCGTCGAGCGCGCCGGCGGAGGCCTCGAGGTAGGCCGTCCCCGTCCCCTCGTCGAGGTGCACCTCGACCACGCGCAGGTCGGCGGCGGTCAGCGACTGCCCCGCGCCGACGTCGCGCGCCAGCGCCCACACGCCCACCGTCGCCTGGGCGGCACCGACCACCCGCGCGCCCAGCACGACACTGGCCAGGACGAGGGCCAGGCCGATCAGCAACCGCGGATCGCGCCACGAGGGGGCGCTCACCCGCCGGGCGACCGACACCGGCGGCACGTCACGTCCTCGTACCGCTCGTACCGCTGTCCGCACTGGGGGCCCTCCGTCGTCCGACGCGTGGAGGTCCGGGCACTTCCCGGGCTCCAGGCGCTGTGATCGAGGACCATGGTGAGGCTCCTGAGCGGCGGGGGTCCGCGGTTGTCCACAGGCCACCCGAACGGCCGATGCGCCAGGGTGACGTCGTGCGAGGATGCGGACACCCGCCAGGACCAGCTCCGACGACGCCCACCAGGAGACCCCGTGCCCGCCCGTTTCGTCCCGCTCGCGGATGTCGCCGAGACGCTCGCGATCAGCTCGGCCCAGGCCTACGCCCTGGTCCGCACGGGAGAACTGCGGGCCATCAAGGTCGGCGGGCGTGGGCAGTGGCGCGTCGAGGACTCCGAGCTCGAGGACTACATCCAGCGGATGTACACCCAGACCCGCGAGAGCGTCCTCGCGGGCGAGGACCACACCGACTGACCCGCTCACCGACCCCACCGACCGACCTCCCGGTCAGACCACCTCGGTGATGCTGAGCAACGCCGCGAACGGCACCGTCGTGGTGCGCGCACCGCTGTCCGCACGCTGACCCTCGGCGACGTCGACGAGGTCGTCGAGGTCGACGACGTCGACGTGGTCGGCGCCCACCCGGCCCACCGTGCCCCGGACGTCGACACCACCCGTGCGCACGACGACGTGCACACCGGCTCCGGCCAGCGCGCGGACCGCCAGGAGCAGGGTCCGCCGCGCTGCGACCGCACCCCAGGGCGCCGCACTGCGCCCGGGAACCCCCCGCAGTGCGAGCACGGCCGCGGCCGGCAGCAGGACCTGCCGCGACGCCGCGGCCTCCCGGACCAGGAACCAGTCCGGTCCCACCCCCTCGACCCGCCCGTTCAGCGTGGTGCCGTCGCGCAGCACGAAGGTGACGGCCCCGGTCGCCGCGCGCACACGGGAGGCGAGCGTGACGGTCGCCTCGTCCCGGCGGATCCGGTCGGCGACCTCCTCGTCCCGCTCGAGCCGGTGGGCGTGCTCCGCGCGGGCGGCGAGGTCGTCGAAGAGGTCGTCCCAGCGCACGACACAACGCTACGTCGCGGTGACCACCCGTCGGGTCGCCCGTCACCCGTCTTCACCCACCGTCAGACGCTGCCCTCCGATCGGGCGCATGTCACGGGAGTTCCTGGCCCCGCGCACAGGTGGTCGCTAGACATGGCGCAGCAAACGACACCAAACGACATCCAGAAGGACCTAAGTGGTCCAACCGGGGTCGTGCGATCACGAAGGTGGTTACCGTGCACAAGCTCCGGCACCTGCTGACGTTCGCCGTCGGCGCCGGGCTGGCCGCCGTGCCCGCCCTGGCCGGCGCCGGGCTCCTCGCGCTGGCGGCACCGGCGCTGCGCACCGCGCAGTCGGGCACTGCGACGGTCGCCGACCTGCTCGTCGGTGGGTGCTCCGTCGTGGGCGCCCTCGTCCTGGGGTGGTTGGCGCTCACCGTCCTGGTGGCCGTCGCGGACGAGGTCCGGGCCCGCAGTCACCCGCGACTCGCCGTGCGGCCCTCACCCGGCGTCCCGCGGACCGTCCGCCGGGTCGTCGCCCTCGTCGTGGGCGTGATGCTGGGGTCGGCCGCCCTCTCCGCCGGCGCGGCCGAACGAGGCGCGGCGACCGCGGTCCCCGAGCTCGGCTGGGCCGCTTCCGCGCCCCTGCAGGTCACCTCGGCACCGGCCCTCGACCTCGGCTGGGCCGCCGTCCCGGAGACCGCCCCCGAAACCAGCGCGGCGAGCACTCCCCCGGCGCCCCGGGAGGTCAGCGGCGAGATCGTCGTCCACCGCGGGGACAGCCTGTGGTCGCTGGCCGCGCAACGGTGCGGTCCCGACGCCACCGCCGGCGAGGTGATGGCCGAGCAGCACCGCCTCCACACCGCCAACGTCGACGTCATCGGCGACGACCCCGACCTGCTGCTGCCCGGCCAGGTCCTGCGCCTGCCCTGATCCCGTCCGAGCACCCGTTCGGCCACCCGTTCGACACCGCACCGAGGAGAACCCCGCGTGACCAGCTCCACCGCCGCCCTGCTCGACGACCTCACGCCGGGCACCGGACGAGTGCCCGTGCCCTACGGGCTGCCGCCGTACATCGACGAACGCGAGGACGCCTTCGGTCCCGAGGGGCCCGTCCTCAGCCACCTCAGCCCCGACCAGGGCGTCCTCGAACTCGCGATCGTCGACCCGCGGCTGTTGCCGCCCTCGGAGCTGCCGGAGGTGACGGCGTGGACGCGGCGCTACCTCGTCGTCCTGCTCGAGGTCCTCACCGGTCAGCGACCCACCCAGCAGCTGCTGCGGTGGTCCGCCGCCGACATCTACGCGGGGGTGCAGCGGCGGGCGGCGCTGCAGGCCCGGCTGCGCGCTCGGACCGGACGGACGGTGCGTCCGCAGGTCGGGACGCTGCGGGTGTCGTTCCCCCGCCCGGACGTGGCCGAGGTCGGGGCCGTGCTGAGGGAGTCGGACCGGGTGCGCGCCGCGGCGCTGCGCATCGAGCGCTGCACCGACCGCTCCGGGGAGCGGTGGCGGGTCACCGCGCTGGAACTCGGGTGACCCGCCCCACCTGACCTGCGCTCAGTCGTCCTGGCGGCGCTGGGCCGCGCGGCGCTGGGCCCGGTTGCCGGTCTCGGCGTCCGTCGCCGCGGCGTCGCCGGCGTGGACCTCGACGTCACCTTCGGCCGTCGGGGCCGAGTACTGCAACTGCTGACGCGGCGGGGGCGCGCCGAACCCCGGGGCGGTCGCCGCGGTCCCCGGCTGGGTCGCCGGCTGGACCTGCAGCGAGAAGAGGTAGCCGATCGACTCCTCCTTGATGGCCTCGGTCATCGCCCCGAAGAGCTGGTACCCCTCGCGCTGGTACTCCACGAGCGGGTCGCGCTGGGCCATCGCGCGCAGCCCGATGCCCTCCTGGAGGTAGTCCATCTCGTAGAGGTGCTCACGCCACTTGCGGTCGAGCACCGACAGCACCACACGGCGTTCGAGGTCGCGCACGACGCCCTCGCCCAACTCCACCTCGCGGACGTCGTAGCAGGCCTGCGCGTCGCCACGCATCTCCTCGACGAGCCGCTCGACGGTGAGGTTCCCGCGACCCCCGGCGGCCTCGACGACCTCCGCCGGCGTCACGGAGACCGGGTAGAGGCTGCGCAACGCCTCGAAGAGCTCCTCGAGGTCCCAGTCCTCGCCGAAGCCGCGGGCCGTGGCCTCGGTGACGTAGGCGGTCACGACGTCGTCGAGGAAGTGGCGGATCTGCAGGTGCAGGTCCTCCCCCTCGAGCACCTTGCGGCGTTCGGCGTAGATGACCTCGCGCTGGCGGTTCAGGACGTCGTCGTACTTGAGGACGTTCTTGCGGATCTCGAAGTTGCGGCCCTCGACCTGACCCTGCGCGCTCTGGATCGCGCGGGAGACCATCTTCGACTCGATGGGGACGTCCTCGGGGATGCCCGTGCGGGTCAGGAAGGACTCCACCAGCGCGGCGTTGAACAGGCGCATGAGGTCGTCGGTCAGCGACAGGTAGAACCGGGACTCCCCCGGGTCGCCCTGACGACCGGAACGACCGCGCAGCTGGTTGTCGATGCGACGCGACTCGTGACGCTCGGTCCCCAGCACGTAGAGCCCACCGAGGTCGCGGACCTCGTCGTGCTCGGCCTGCACGGACGCCTTGGCCTGCTCGACGACCTCGGGCCACGCGGCCTCGTAGGCCTCGGGGGCCTCGTCGGGGTCGAGCCCCTTGTCCTTCATCGCGGCGACGGCGAGGAACTCCGCGTTGCCGCCGAGCATGATGTCCGTCCCGCGGCCCGCCATGTTCGTCGCGACCGTCACGGCACCCTTGCGCCCGGCCTGCGCGACGATCGAGGCCTCGCGCTCGTGCTGCTTGGCGTTGAGGACGGTGTGCTCGACGCCGGCCTTGGTGAGCAGGGTCGAGAGGTACTCGCTCTTCTCGACGCTCGTCGTGCCGACGAGGACGGGCTGACCGCTCGCGTGGTGCTCGGCGATGTCCTCGACGACGGCGTTGAACTTGGCCTGCTCGTTCTTGTAGACGAGGTCGGGCTGGTCCATCCGCACCGCGGGGCGGTTCGTCGGGATCGAGACGACGCCGAGCTTGTAGATCTGGTGGAACTCCGCGGCCTCGGTCATGGCCGTACCGGTCATCCCGGAGAGCTTGTCGTACATTCGGAAGAAGTTCTGGAGGGTGATCGTCGCCAGCGTCTGGTTCTCGTTCTGGATCGGCACGCCCTCCTTCGCCTCGATGGCCTGGTGCATGCCCTCGTTGTAGCGGCGACCGGCCAGGATGCGGCCGGTGTGCTCGTCGACGATCAGGACCTCGTTGTTCGGGGAGACGACGTAGTCCTTGTCCCGCTTGAACAGCTCCTTGGCCTTGACCGCGTTGTTCAGGAACCCGATGAGCGGGGTGTTCACGCTCTCGTAGAGGTTCTCGATCCCGAGCAGGTCCTCGACCTTCTCGATGCCGGCCTCGAGGATCCCGATCGTGCGCTTCTTCTCGTCCACCTCGTAGTCGACGTCGACGGTGAGCCGGCGGACGATCTTGGCGAACTCGCCGTACCACTTGGTCGGGGAGTCGGAGGGGCCGGAGATGATCAGCGGCGTGCGGGCCTCGTCGATGAGGATCGAGTCGACCTCGTCGACGACCGCGAAGTTGTGGCCGCGCTGGACCATCTCCTCGGTGTTCCACGCCATGTTGTCGCGCAGGTAGTCGAAGCCGAACTCGTTGTTCGTGCCGTAGGTGACGTCGGCCGCGTAGGCCTCGCGCCGCTCGTCCGGGCGCATCGAGGAGAGGATGCAGGAGCTCGTCATGCCCAGGAAGCGGAAGACGCGTCCCATGAGCTCGCTCTGGTACTCGGCCAGGAAGTCGTTGACCGTGACGACGTGGACGCCCTTGCCGGACAGGGCGTTGAGGTAGGCCGGCAGCGTCGCGACGAGGGTCTTGCCCTCACCGGTGCGCATCTCCGCGATGTTGCCCTGGTGCAGCGCCGCGCCACCCATCAGCTGCACGTCGAAGTGACGCTGGCCCAGCGTCCGGCGCGCGGCCTCGCGCACCACGGCGAAGGCCTCGGGCAGCAGGCTGTCGAGCGTCTCGCCGTCGGCGATGCGCTCCCGGAAGCGGTCGGTCTCGCCCCGCAGCTCCTCGTCGCTCATCGCCTCGAAGTCACCTTCGAGGGCGTTCACCTGCTCCGCGATGCGGTGCAGGCGCTTGACCACGCGGCCCTCACCGGCGCGGAGGACCTTTTCGACGATCGCTGGCACCCCGTCACTCTAGCGGCGCAACGTCACGTGACGGTGCCTCTACGGAATGCAGTGGTCTCGCGACGTGGCGTCAGCGCGAGCGGTCGAGCATCCTGCGCAGGTCCGTGGGGCGCACACCGCTGATGGGGACGGGCACGGGGGCCTCCCCCGGGCCACCCTGCACCGGGACGGCCACGGCCCCCTCGCGCGCCACTCCGACCGGCCCGACCGGCCCGAACTCCCGGGCGAAGAGCGACTGCGCGTCCAGCGCGGCCTCGGCGACGTCCCCGTCCTCCCCCGGTCCCTCCAGGGGGTCCCCGGTGAACTCGACGAGACCGGCGAGGTCGGCGAGGTCGGCGAGCGCCGGGACGGTCGCCAGCTTCTCGACCGGGCCCAGCTCGCCGGCGGTCAGCTCGGCCCCGAGCTCGGCCACCGAGCGCGGCGCGCCGAGCAGGATGCCCTGGGCGACGGAGCAGCCGGCCTCCTGCAGCAGCAGGACCTGCTCGGTGCGCTCCACGCCCTCGGCGACGACACCCAGGTCGAGGGCGGCGCCGAGTTCGCAGAGGGTGCGGACCGCGGCGAGCGCGTCGGCCCCGTCGGGACCGTCGATCTCGGCGATCAGGGTGCGGTCCAGCTTGACGCCGTCCACCGGCAACTGCCGCAGCGGCGCGAGGGAGTGGTTGACGAGCACGTCGCTGTCGCCGTCGGGGCGCAGCGTGGCGAAGTCGTCGAGGAGGATCCGCGCCCCGGTGGCGCGCAGCTTCTTGAGCCGCGCGGCGAGCATGTCCGGGTCCTCGCCGAGCAGGTCGGCGGGGATGTCCAGCACGAGGGCCGTGGGGTCCAGCGACGCTGCGGTGAGGGCGTTGCGGACGTCGTCGGACACCCCGCGGGTCATGACGTGGGCGGCGGAGAGGTTGACGGTGATGGAGAGGTCGGGGACCTGCTCGCGCCAGGCGGCGGCCTGGGCGCACGCGGTCCGCAGGACCCAGCGCCAGAGCTCCTCCACGGCCGGGGAGCGTTCGGCGCCGGCCAGGAACGCACCCGGTTCGAGCAGCCCGCGGGTGCGGTGGCGCCAGCGCAGCAGCGCCTCGGCCCCGACGACCGCCCCGTCGCCGAGACGGACGATGGGCTGGTAGGCGAGTTCGAACTCGTCGTCGCCGACCGCGCGCAGCAGGTCGTGCTCGAGCTGGCTGCGCAGGCGGTCGGCGTCGTGCATGTCGGCCTCGAAGAGGACGACGCGGCCGGCCACGACCCCTTCCCGGGCGCTCTGGCTCGTGTCGGAGGAGCCCGTGCCCAGGGCGTGGGACTCCGCCTTGGCCCGGTACATGGCGCTGTCGGCGCGGCGCAGCATCTCGGCGGCACCGACGCCGGGTTCGGCCACCGCGATGCCGATGCTGGCGCCGACGCGGACCGACTGCCCGTGGGTCTCCAGGGGCTGGGACACGTCGGCCTGCACGCGGGCGGCGATGCGGGCCGCGGCGCGGGCCGGTTCGACGTCGCGGACGACGAGGGCGAACTCGTCGCCGCCGAGGCGGGCGGCGAGGTCGTCGCCGCGCAGGCAGCGGCGCAGGCGGCGCGCGATGCGGGAGAGGACCTCGTCGCCGGCGGCGTGGCCGAGGGTGTCGTTGATCTTCTTGAACCCGTTGAGGTCCACGAAGAGCACCGCGGTGCCGATGCCGTCGGACTCGGTGACGCGCAGCGAGACCTCGAGGTGGCGCAGCAGCGTGGCCCGGTTGGGCAGGTTGGTGAGGGAGTCCGAGGACGCGGCCTCGACGGCGCGGACGGTGTCCGCGTGGCTCAGCGCCATGCTGGCGTGCTCGGCGAAGGCGCGCAGGACGGTCGCGCCGACGGGGTCGAGCGGGCCGCTGGCGAGGGTGTCGAGGACGAGGGCGCCGACGCTGCGGCCGTTGATGTGCACGGCCGCCGCGGCGGGGACGTGCGCGTCGCCGGTGGCGACGCCGAAACCGCCGAGCGCGCTCGTCGCGGCGAGGGCGAGCTCGGGGGCGAGCTGCGGGTCGCCGACGGCCGCGACGACGCGCATCTGCATCTGCGAGCGCGGGTCGGCGAGCACCAGCGTGACGGCGCGGCCGTCCATGAGTTCCGAGGAGCTCGTGGCGATCTGGACCAGCAGCTCCGGCAGGGGCCGACGGCTGGAGACGGCGCGCTGGAAGCGGACCGAGGTGGTCAGGACCTGCTCGCGCTGGCGCAGGGCCTGCTGCAGCCGGTTGCGCTCGGCCACGCCCTGCGCGCCCTGCTGGCGGTGCCAGCGCTCCCGTTCGCGTCCGTGGCGGCCCAGGACGACGAGCCCGAGGACGCGGGCCACGAGGGTGGCGGTGGCGAGGACGCCCTCGGGGGTCTCGGTGTCCTCCGCCCACCCGACGACGATGTGCACGCCCGCGAGGGCCGGCACCTCGACGACGGTGGTGCGGACCCGGCCGAGGCCGGGGACGGCGAAGGACCCGCCCCCGTCGCGGACCACGCGGGCGAGACCGCGTTCGGGCAGGAAGCGCTGACCGAGGCCGACCCCGCCGTGCACGTGGGCGCCCTCGCAGACGGCGACGACGTCGGCATCGACGAGGTCGGCGACGAGGGCGGCGCAACGGTTGAGGACGTCGCGTTCGCTGGCCCCGGCGCTGAGCTCCGTCAGGACGTGCTCGAGCAACGTGCTGGCGTGCCCGAGCTGTTCGGGCGAGAGAGCGGCGACGTCCACGTCAGGTGCTTCGGCCTGCGGGGACGTGATGTTGAGGCGGGGAGGGGGTCAGTGACCCGAACGCCTCAACGCGCCGGCCAGGGCGGGCGCCAGGTCACCGGGGCCGAGCACGACGACGTCGTCGAGGCCCAGCCAGCGGGCGAGGTCACCCAGTTCGGCGGCGAGCTCCTCGGCCGTCTCGGGCGGCGCGTCGGGTTCGGCCCACGCGGCCTCGACGCGCAGCACGCCGCTGCCGCCGCGGTCGGCCTTGAGGTCCACCCGGCCGACGATGTCCTCGCCCAGCAGGAAGGGCAGCACGTAGTAGCCGTGGACGCGCTTCTCGCGCGGGACGTAGAACTCCAGTCGCACGGTGACGCCGAAGACCTCCTCGGTGCGGGCGCGGTGCCAGACCAGGGGGTCGAACGGCGTGAGCAGGGCCCGGGCGCGGACCCGCGGCGTCGGGGTGGCGGGGAGGCGGTAGGCGGGTCGGTGGACGGCCCAGCCGCGGACCCGGACGGGTTCCAGCTCACCGGCCTCCACGAGGTCGGCGACGGCTGCCTTCGACTGCTCCGGCCGGAGCCGGAAGTAGTCGCGCAGGCTGGCCTCGGTGGCCACCCCGGTGGCGCGCGCCGCGATCCGGACCAGCTCGCGGACGGCGTCGGCGGGATCGGGGACCGGCAGGGCCAGCACGGCGGGCGGCAGGACGCGCTCGGTGAGGTCGTAGCGGCGCTCGAACTGCTGGTTGCGGCCGGCGGCGGAGAGCCGGCCCGCGAAGAAGAGGTGCTCGCAGGCGCGTTTGACGTCCGACCAGTTCCAGCCCCAGTTGTCCCTGGGGCGGACGGCGCCGGGGGCCAGCTGCGCCTCGAGCACGCGCGCGGTGCTCGGGCCGTGCACGGCGAGGTGCTCGAGCACCGCCTCGAGCAGGTCGGGGCGTTCGTGGGCGATGCTGCGCACGCTGCCCCAGGCGTCGTCCGCGGCCCGGTCCATCCGCCAGCGGAGCAGCCGGTGGGTGGCGGGCGCGACGTAGCTGGCCTCGTGGGCCCAGTACTCCACCAGGCGACGGGGACCGCGGTTCGCCGCCCGGTCGAGGAGATCGGTGGCGTAGGGCCCGAGCCGAGAGAAGAAGGGGAGGTAGTGGCTGCGGCACAGCACGTTGACGCTGTCGATCTGGACGATCCCGAGCCGGTCCACGACGCGGGCGATCCCGGCCGCGGTGACGGTGGCGGGTCGGCGGCGGCTGAAGCCCTGGGCCGCGAGCGCCGCAAGCCGGGCCTGGCGCGCCGTGATCTCCTCCACCGGGACGGGGAGGGCGGCGGTCACGACAGTTCCACGATCTTCTCCCGCACGGCGTAGACGACGGCCTCCATCCGCGAGTGCAGCTGCAGCTTCTCGAGGATGTTGCGGACGTGGTTCTTGACGGTGTTCTCGCTGATGCCCAGGGCACCGGCGATCTCGCGGTTGGCCATCCCGCGCGCCAGCAGCCGCAGGACGTCGAGCTCGCGGGGCGAGAGCCGCGGTGCGCCGGGCAGCCCCAGGGCGCGTTCCTCGTCGCGGCGTCGCATGGCGTTGAACTCACCGAGGAGCAGCCCCGCCATCTTCGGGGTGATGAGCGACTGCCCGGTCATGACCGCGCGGATGGCGTCGGCGACCTCCTCGGCCGGGACGTCCTTGAGGAGGTAGCCGTTGGCCCCGGCGCGCACGGCCCCGAAGAGGTCGTCCTCCTCCTCCGAGGAGGTCAGCATGAGGATCTTCGTCGAGGGGGCGGCGGCCTTGATCTCGGCGCAGGCGTCGATCCCCGAGCGGCGCGGCATCCAGACGTCCATGAGGACGACATCGGGCAGCAGCTCCTCCACCCGGGCCAGCGCGTCGGCGCCGTCACCGGCCTCGCCGACGACGTCGATGTCGTCCTCGACGGAGAGGACCATCTGCAACCCGCGCCGGAACAGCGAGTGGTCGTCCACGACGACGACGCGGATCGCCTCGCCGCTCGTGCGTTCGCCCGGCTGGTCGGTCATCCTCGTCCGTTCCCCCTCCGCGTGCCGTTCTGCTCTCCGGCGATCTTGGCACGGGCAGCAGCGGGCGCCACTCCCCGCGGCGGGGAGTGGCGCCCTCTGCTGCGATCGGGACTCAGCGCATGGCGGCTGCCACGACGGCGGTCAGGGCGGCGTCACCGGTGCTGCGCCGGTCCGCGGATCCCGTCTCGAGCGGCGTGGTGCCGCCCTGCAGGTCGAGGTGGATCACGCCGTAGTCCCAACCGCGCCGGCGGTAGACCACGCTCGGGGAACTCGTGGCGGCGTCGACGAAGAGGTAGAAGTCGTGCCCGACGAGTTCCATCTCGTACAACGCCTGGTCCAGCGTCATCGGCTCGGCGTCGTGGGTCTTCTCGCGGATGACGACCGGCGAGGCGTCCTCGAGCGCCGCGTCGGAGCCGGACCCGACGGGTTCCGCGGTCGGGGGTTTCGTCCCGGCCATGACGGCGGGCGTCGGCACCGGCGAACCGTCCGCCACGGTGTGCTGCACCTGTTCCGCGAGCGGGCGGGCGGGGTCGAAGGAACCCGTCAGGACCTCGTCGGACAACCCGGCCGTCGCCTGGGCCACCGACGTCGGCCGGTGCCGGCCGTGGTGGACCTTGCGGCGGTCGCGCGCCCTGCGCAACCGTTCGAAGAGCTTCGTGGTCGCCAGGTCCAGTGCGGCGTAGGGATCGTCCGCGCAGGCTTCGGCCCGCACCACGGGTCCCTTGTCCCGCACCGTGATCTCGACGCGTTCGCAGTTGCTGGCCTGTCGACGGTTGTTCTCGTGGGAAACCTCGACGTCGATGCGCTGGGCGCGCGGGGCGAACTGGGTGACCTTCTCCAGCTTGTCCTCGACGTGGCGCCGGAACCTCTCCTTGACGTCGGTGTGCCGTCCGGTGACCACAACTTCCACGGGATGCCTCCCTCGTTCGAACTGGCGGCGCCGGCACGTGGGGCCGGCCCGCCTCGGACCGTCACCTCGTGCCGTGCACCACCCCCGGGGGGAGCGCACGGTGAGCGGGCAGCATCCGGCAGGACCGTGTCCCCCGGTGAGCGGGTCCGTCCTTGGACTCCGCCGGGGCGAGGGCCGACGCGAGGTCGGCCACGGTGCCGGTGAGGGCTGCCATGCAGACACGCTAGACCCCCTCCCCCTCCGGTGCCCAGGTGTGACGCGCGTTTCCCGGCGAACGCCCAGCGGATCCGCCCCCGCGGCTCAGGCCAGCGTCACGCAGAGCACGCCGATCACCCGGACACCCCCCGCCCGCAACGCCCGCACGGCCTCGGCCGCGGTGGCCGTGGTCGTCACGACGTCGTCGAGGACGACGCAGGGGCGGCCCGGGACGGGGCCGGCCAGCGCGAACGCCCCGGCGAGGTTGGCCCGGCGACCGGCCGCGTCGAGCTCGGTCTGGTCCGCCACCCGTCGCACCACCCGCAGCGACCGGGCCACCCCCACGTCGCGCCCCCGGCGGCGCGCGACCTCGGCGGTGCGGGCCGCGAGATCGGCGACGAGGTCGCCGCCCCGGGCGCGTCGGCTCGCACGACGCGTCGGGACGGGCACCAGGTCCAGCGGACCGCGCGGGACGAGGTCGTCGAGAGCAGGGGCCAGGGCTCCGGCGAGGCGACCGCGCAGTTCGGCCCGGCCCCGTTCCTTCACCGCCAGCAGGAGCTGGCGGGCGGGACCGTCGTGGGTGGCGCAGGCCCGGACCGGGATCCCGTCGGGCAGTTCCGAGCCGGCGCCGGCGCGCAACGCCCGTCCGCAGGGGACGCAGCAGACGGTGCCCGCCCGCCCGCACCCCGCGCAGTCGGCGGGCCAGACGAGGTCGGCGGCGGCGGTCAGGAACGAGGTCGCGGGGGGCACCGGCAGAGCATCACCTCCCCCGGCGGCACCCACCCGTGCCCGTCCACAGCTCCGCCCCGGCGGTGGGCCGGTCCGGGGCCTGTGGACAGCCGGACAGCCGCTCAGCCGGGGTAGGAGGGGTCCCGTCCGTCGGCGAGGACGATCCAGCTCGCACCGCTGCGGGTGAGGAGGCGGCCGTCGACGGTGCCGACGACGAGGTCGCGCTCGCTCCAGCCACCGGCGATCGTCACCGCCCCCGGCACGGCGGGCAGCCGGGTGCTGGGACCGGAGACCCGGACGAGCACCGGCACCGGGTCGCCGCCGGGCGGACGGGTCAGCACCACCAGCTCGTCGTCGACGAGCCAGGCGGCGTCGGCGACGTCGGCGACGCCGGGGACGAGGTCGGGCGTCCCGACGCCGAGGCGCAGCGGTTTCCCGCCGGCGTCGCGGACGATGCCGTGGACGCGCACGTGCACGGCTCCGGCGTCGTCGCGGCCCACCACCAGCAGCCGCGCGCCGTCCCGGGAGACCCGCACGGACACCAGGGCCCCCAGCCCGTCGGCGGGCGGTTCCACCGGCGCGGCGGGGGTCTGCGGGGTTCCCGTGGGGACGACGAGGGGAGGCTGCCCGGCCGTCGTCGGTGCGGTCCAGAGCCAGCCGAAGCGGTCGATCGAGGGCGGCACGAGACTGCCCTGACCGGTCACCGCGGGTTCCAGCTGACCGCCGGTGCGCTGGGTGCGGGCGACCTTCCCGGCGTCGGTGAGCACCGCGAAGACGCTGCCGTCGGCCGCGACCGCGGGGTGCGAGGCGGCACCGGCGGCCTCCAGCCCCGGCCCGGTGCCGGCGACGGCGCGCAGTTGGCTGCGGTCCCAGCGCGAGATCCCCTGCGGCCCCAGCGCCACCAGCCGGCTGTCGCTCGGTGCGCCGGCCCGCGGCACGTCGGTGCCGGCGGTCTCCGACCCGCGGCTCAGTTCCGCGCCGTCCACGCTGACCTGCACGTCGCCGACGGCGGGCAGGCCGGTGAGGCTGGCCCGCAGCTGGGCGAGCAGGACACCGCGCTGGGTGGGGTCGGCGTCCAGGGCGGTGTCGGTGAGGTCGACGGTCGCCGTCCCGGCCGCCACCGGGACCGTCCCCACCCGCAGTTCCGTGCCCACCGGCGCCCCGGAGTCGACCCCCGGGGCCAGCCACGCCGACGGTCCCGCCAGCAGCGCGCGGACGATCCGGGTGGCCGTGGAGGAGTCGTAGCCGAACCAGCGGACGTCGCCGACGAGCTGGGTGGCGGGCCCCGACGTCGCGAAGTACACCGGGAAGGGCCGCAGGGTGCGGGAGGCGTCGAGGGCGGTGATGACGACGCCGTCGCCGGGGTCGGTGACGCGCCACTGCCCCTCCTCCCGCACCAGGTTCAGCGAGCGGGTGTACGTCGAGGCCGGGGGTTGCTCGGCGTAGTGCCCGTCGGTGTCGACGAGGGCGTCGACGGGCGCGGTGACGGCGACGACGGCCGTGTCCGCGTCCTGGCGCAGCAGCGCGAGGTCGGGGCTGGTCGTGACGATGGTGGTCCCCGCGTCGGGGCGCCACGTCTGCGCCGCGCCGGCGTCGAGGAACTGCCGGGCGACCGCGTGGTCCTGTTCCGAGGAGGACGCGGCGAGCAGGAACCCCCGGACGACGTCGACGGCGGCGGCGTCCCTGACGGGACCGTCGGGGATGACCTGCAGCAGACCGATCCGGGGGTCGTCCTCGATGCGCTGACCGCTGACGACGTCGCTGGAGCGCGGCACCCCACCGCACCCGGCGAGGACGCCCGCGAGCGCCAGCGCCAGCGCGGCGCGGCGTCTCACGGGAGGCCCGGGGACGGGCGGGACCGTCCGGCGGTGAGCGCCGCGACGGGTTCGCGCCAGCCCAGCGGGACGACGGGCAGCGGGGAGGAGCGCAACGCCCGGCCGGCGGTGCGCGGAACGGTCAGGACGAAGTGGCACCCCTGCCCCGGGCGACCCCACACCTCCAGCCAGCCGCCGTGGAGGCGGGTGTCCTCCAGCGCGATCGCCAGCCCGAGCCCGCTGCCGCCGGTGGTGCGGGCGCGGGCGGGGTCGGCGCGCCAGAAGCGGTCGAAGACCCGCGGCAGCTGGGCCGGTTCGAGGCCGACCCCGTGGTCGCGGACGCCGATGGCGACGGCGTGCTCGTCGCAGACGACCGTGATCTCGATGGGCCGGGACTCCCCGTGCTCGAGGGCGTTGCCCAGCAGGTTGCGCAGGACCCGTTCGATGCGCCGGGAGTCGACCTCGGCGGTGCACGGGGAGGCCGGTTCGGAGAGCAGCACCTGCGAGCCGCGACGTTCGGCGAGGGTGGAGGCGAACTCCACGACGCGGTGCACCAGCGCCCGCACGTCCTGCGGGTCGGGTTCCAGCGCAGCGGCTCCGGCGTCGAAGCGGCTGATCTCGAGCAGGTCGGCGAGGAGGGAGTCGAACCGTTCGAGCTGGGTCAGCATGAGCTCGGAGGAACGCGCCACGGCGGGGTCGAAACCCGCGCGGGCGTCGTGCAGGACCTCCCCGGCCATCCGGATCGTCGTCAGCGGGGTGCGCAGCTCGTGGCTGACGTCGGAGACGAAGCGGCGCTGCACCCGGGAGAGTTCTTCGAGCTGCTCGATGTGCTGCTGCATCCCGGCGGCCATCTCGTTGAACGCCCGGGCCAGGCGGGCCAGGTCGTCGGTGCCGCGGACCCGCATGCGTTCGTCGAGGTGGCCGCCGGTGAGCCGTTCGGCGGTGCCGGCGGCCTCGCGGACGGGTTCGACGACCATCCGGGCGACGACCCAGGCGACGGCTCCGACGAGCAGCACGAGGGCGATGCCGCCGCCGACGAACGTCGTGCGCACCAGCGAGACGGTCGACTCCTCGCTGGCCAGGGAGTAGACGAAGTAGATCTCGTACTGCCCCGCCCGCGGCAGGGTGACGGTGGAGCCGACGACGAGGGACGGCGCGGTGCCCGCGTCGGGCAGGTCGACGATCTGCATCTGCTGGACGTCGGAGCCGACGACGGCCTCGCGCAGCGCCATCGGGACGTCACCGGCCTCCAGCCCCTCGGAGGCGATGTCGCGGACGATGACCTGCCCGCTGCCGCTGGTGTCCGGGGAGCCGATGGCGCGCAGCAGGACCACCCCGCGGACCCGGTCGGGACCGGCGCCCTCCAGCGAGGACACGACGTCGCCGGCGAGCTGCTCGACCTCGGCGGAGTTCGTGGTCGTGGAGGCGTCGAACTGCTGCTGCGCGGTCTGGGCGCTGCGGGCGGCGTCGGCGAGGGCGACCTCCTGGCGTTCCGCCACCAGCCCGTCGGCGATCCCGTCGAGCAGGAACGAGCCGACCCCGACGACGACGGCGAGCCCGAGCAGGGTGGTGAGGACGACGACCCGCAACTGCAGGGAGGCCCGCCAGCGGGCCAGCACCCGACCCATCAGAACCGACCCATCAGAACGGGCCCATCAGAGCGGACCGGCGCGGTACCCCACCCCGCGGACGGTCACCACGATCTCGGGGTGCTCGGGGTCGACCTCGATCTTGGAGCGCAACCGCTGGACGTGGACGTTCACGAGCCGGGTGTCGGCGGCGTGGCGGTAGCCCCAGACCTGCTCCAGCAGCAGCTCGCGGGTGAACGCCTGCCAGGGCTTGCGGGCCAGGGTGACCAGCAGTTCGAACTCCAGCGGGGTCAGCGGCAGGGACCGGCCGTCGCGACGCACGGAGTGCCCGGCGACGTCGATGGTCAGGTCGCCGATGCGCAGCGTCTCGGGCGGGCGGTCGCCGGCGGAACGCAACCGCGCCCGCACCCGGGCCACGAGTTCCTTGGGCTTGAACGGCTTGACGACGTAGTCGTCGGCGCCGGCCTCGAGCCCGAGCACGACGTCGACGGTGTCGCTCTTCGCCGTGAGCATGACGATGGGCACGCCCGACTCGGCGCGGATCTGGCGGCAGACCTCCATGCCGTCCGTCCCGGGAAGCATCAGGTCCAGCAGCACCAGGTCGGGCCGCGTGGCCCGGAAGGCGCCCAGCGCCTCGTCCCCGTTCGCGCAGAAGCGGGTCTCCAACCCTTCGCCCTGCAGCACGATCCCCAGCATCTCGGCCAGCGCGGTGTCGTCGTCCACCACGAGGACACGTCCCCTCATGGGGTCATCTTGCCCGTACAGCACGCGATCGGGGCTGATCACCACGCCGTGACCGCGCTCGGCGCCCGTCCTCTGGCAGCATGGGCCACCGGCAACGGGTGGATCTTGGCGGTACGGGGGCGTACGGGCGATGGGGACGGACCAGTGGCAACGGCCGGACGAGGGCACTCCGGACCCGGCCGGGCCCACGGGCTGGGGACAGCCGCAGCCGGGCCCGACCGGTGCACCGCCGCCCGCCTGGGACCGCCCGAGCGCCCCCCGGCCGGGGATCGTGCCGCTGCGACCGCTGGGCCTGGGTGAGATCTGGGACGGCGCGTTCCGCGCCTTCCGGCAGAACCCGCGGGTGATGGTGGGGCTCTCCGCGATCGTCGTGGTCATCACCTCGGTCGTGACGCTGGTCGCCAGCTACGTCACCACCCGCGACCTCGTCGGGGCGATGAACCGGTTCGAGGCCGCCGACGGTTCCTTCGACGACCTCTTCTCCTCCGTCCAGCGCGGGGTGCCGCTGCTGCTCTTCAGCACCGTGCTGCAGTCGGTGGCGGTCCTCGTCCTCAACGGGATGCTCATCGTCAGCGTGAGCCGCGCGGTGCTCGGGCGCACGATCGGGTTCGGGGAGCTGTGGCGCACCTGCGCCCGCCGGATCCTGCCCCTCGTCGGGCTGTCGCTCGTGATCACCCTCGGCACGCTCGTGGTCGGCGCGGTCGCCCTGGCGCCGGGGGCGCTGCTCGTCTGGCAGGCCGACTCCACGACCGTCACCGGGATCGGCGTGGCCGCCCTGCTGCTCGGTCTGCTCGCCTGGCTGGTCGTCGGTGCGTTCCTGTGGGTGAAGTGGTCGATGGCCACCCCGGCGATGCTGCTGGAGGACCTCGGGATCCGGGCGGCCCTGACGCGTTCGTACCGCCTCACCGCCCGCACGTTCTGGCGGACGTTCGGGATCCTGCTGCTCACCGCGGTCGTGGTCTACGCGGTGGTGGCGGCCGTGTCGGTGCCGTTCAGCGCCGTCGGGCAGGTCGTGGCGGTCGCCGTCGGCGACACCGGGACGTGGGGGCTCGCGCTGAGCCAGACCGTCTCCACCCTCGGCTCGGTGATCGGCAGCGTCGTCGCCTACCCCTTCCTCGCCTCGGTGACCGCCCTGGTCTACGTGGACCTGCGGATGCGCCGCGAGGGCCTCGACGTCGAACTGCACCGGGCCAGCGGCCGGTGACCCTCCTCGCCGGGGTCCCGCTCGACCCCGACCGCGCCCAGGGCCGGGAGTGGCTGGCGCGCGAGCTCGCCGGTCCGGAGTACCGCGAGGCGCAGGGGTCCTGGCTGGCGCGGGCGTGGGCCTGGTTGCAGGACTGGCTCTCGCAGGTGCGGGTGCCGGGTCTGGGCACGAACTGGACCGCCGTCGTCGTGGTCGTGCTGCTGCTGGCGGCCGTCGTCGCGGTGGTCTTCCTCGTCGGGGGTCCGCTGCGGCGCAGCGCCCGCCAGCGCGAACCCGACGCGGTCTTCGACGCCGGTCCCGAACCGTCGGCCACCCACTTCGCCCGCGCCGACGCCGCGGCCACCGCGGGCGACTGGGACCTCGCCGTCGCCGAACGCTTCCGCGGTCTGGTCCGCTCGCTGGAGGAACGGACGATCATCGACTCCCGCGCCGGGCGGACCGCCGGCGAGATCGCCGGGCAGGCCGGGGCCACGCTGCCCGACTGCGCCGGGGCCCTGACCCGGGCCGCGCGGACCTTCGACGACATCCGCTACGGCGGCCGCAGCGCCGGGGCCGCGACGAACGAGGACCTGCGGGCCGTGGTCGCCGCCGTCGCGGCCGCACGGCCGGTGGTCGCGGCGTGAGCGCGCTCGGGTTCGAGACCCGCAGCGCGCAACCCGAGGTGGGCGGGGCGTGGCGCCGCTGGCGCGGGATCGTCGCCCTCGGGGTGGTCGTCGTCGCGGTCGTGCTGCTGCTGAGCCTGCTCACGCCGCGCACCAGCGAGGAGGCCCTCGCCCCGGACTCCGTCTCCCCCAGCGGTGCCCGTGCGCTCGCGCGGGTCCTGCAGGACCAGGGCGTGACCCTCACGCAGGCCCGGTCCTTCGACGCCGCGACCCGGGCCCTCGACGAGAACCGGACCGGCGGGGTGACGCTGCTGGTCACCGACCCCGACCTGCTCTCCGCGCAGCGCCTGCAGGTGCTGCTCGCCTCGGGCGCGGACCTCGTGCTGCTGCGGCCCAGCGACGACACGCTGGAGGCGCTGACCCCCGACGTGCGCGGGACGGGCTCGGAGGCGGCACTGGACCGCGACCCGGGGTGCACCGTGGCCGCGGCCGTGGCGGCCGGACGGGCCCGCGCGGGCGGGCTGACCTACGCGACGGAGGGCGACGCGCGCTCCTGCTACGGCGGGTCCTACGTGCGCGTCGAGTCCGGGGTCGGCGGGTCGGAGGCCTCGCTGACCGTCCTGGGCCAGCCGGCGCTGCTCACCAACCGCTGGGCCGACCGCGAGGGCAACGGGACGCTGGCGCTGCGCACGCTCGGCGCCGACCCGTCCCTCGTCTGGTACCTGCCGGACCCGCTGGACACCGACTCCCCGACCGTGCCGCTGCTGAACCTGGTCCCGCGCTGGCTCGCCCCGGCGATCGCGCTGCTGCTCCTCGCGACCCTCGTGGGGCTGTTCTGGCGCGGACGACGGCTGGGTCGCCTGGTGGGCGAACCGCTGCCCGTCGTCGTCCGCGCGGCCGAGACCGTCGAAGGCCACGGCCGGCTCTACGCGAGCGCCGGGGCCTCGGGCCGGGCCGCGGACGTCCTGCGCGGCGCGACCACCCGCCGGCTGCGCGCCGCGGTGGGCCTGGACCCGCAGGCCCCCGTGCACGACGTGGCCGACCAGGTCGCGTGGCTGACCGGACGACCCGCGACCGGCGTGCAGGAACTGCTGGCCGGGACCTCCCCGCGCGACGACCCCGCGCTGGTCCGGCTGGCCCTCGAACTGGACACCCTGGAGGACGACGTGCGCGGATCCACCCCGAGGAAGGCCGAGAAGTGAGCGAACCGGAAACCCCCGAGACGGCAACACCCGTGGCCCGTGCGAGCGAGGGCCCCGAGGTCGAGGACGCCCGGCAGGCGCTGCGGGCGGTCCGCCAGGAGGTCGCCAAGGCCGTCGTCGGTCAGGACGCCGCCGTCACCGGGCTGGTGATCGCCGTCCTCTGCCGCGGCCACGTGCTGCTCGAAGGCGTTCCGGGCGTGGCGAAGACGCTGCTGGTGCGGACGTTGTCGGCCGCTCTCGCCCTCGACACCAAGCGCGTGCAGTTCACCCCGGACCTGATGCCCGGCGACGTCACCGGGTCGCTGGTCTACGACGCGCAGAGCTCGCGGTTCTCCTTCCGCGAGGGCCCGGTGTTCACCAACATCCTGCTCGCCGACGAGATCAACCGGACCCCGCCGAAGACGCAGGCCTCCCTCCTGGAGGCGATGGAGGAGAAGCAGGTCTCCGTCGAGGGCGAGGCCCGTCCGCTGCCCGACCCGTTCATCGTCGCCGCCACCCAGAACCCGGTGGAGTACGAGGGCACCTACCCGCTGCCCGAGGCGCAGCTGGACCGGTTCCTGCTGAAGCTGACCCTGCCGCTTCCCCCGCGGGAGGACGAGATCGAGGTCCTGGTGCGCCACGCCACGGGGTTCGACCCGCGCGACCTGGCCGCCGCCGGGGTCCGGGCCGTCGCGACCCGGGAGCAGCTCGCGATCGCGGCCGCCGCCGTGCGCCGGGTGCAGTGCTCGCGCGAGGTCCTCGGCTACGTCGTCGACGTCTGCCGGGCCACCCGCAGCTCGCCGTCGCTGGCGCTGGGCGTCTCCCCCCGCGGGGCGACGGCGCTGCTGGCGACGGCGCGGGCCTGGGCGTGGCTGTCGGGCCGGGACTACGTCTCCCCCGACGACGTGAAGGCGCTCGCCCGCCCGACGCTGCGCCACCGCGTGCAGCTGCGCCCCGAGGCCGAGCTGGACGGGGTGAGTGTCGACGCCGTCCTGGACTCGGTGCTCGGCTCCGTCCCCGTCCCCCGCTGATCGGGCCGTGACGTGGGGTTGACATGGCGCTGACCGGACGGGCCGTGCTGCTCGTCCTCGCGGGGCTGGTCCTCGTCGTGGCCTGGCCGGGGTGGGCCGCGGTCTGGCTCTGGTGCGCCCTCAGCGTGGTCCTGGTCGTCCTCGACGTCGTCCTCGCGCCGTCGCCGCGCTCGCTGCAGGTGCAGCGGCCGCCGTTGAGCGCGGTGCGTCTCGGCGAACCGCGCGAGACGGAGCTGCTCGTGCACAACACCGGCGGCAAGCGGGTGCGGGGGCTCCTGCGCGACGCCTGGGTCCCCTCCGCCGGGGCCCGTTCCTCCCGGCACCGCCTGGACCTCCCCGCCGGGGAACGCCGCCGCGTCACGACGGTCCTCGTCCCCACCCGCCGCGGGGACCGCCTCAGCGACCGGGTCACCCTGCGCTGCGCCGGTCCGCTCGGCCTCGCCGCCCGGCAGCGCTCCACCCCCGTCCCCGGGCGGTTGCGGGTGCTGCCGCCGTTCACGTCCCGCAAGCACCTGCCGTCCCGCCTGGCCCGGCTGCGCGAGCTCGACGGCCGCAGCGCCGTCCAGCACCGCGGTCAGGGCACGGAGTTCGACTCGTTGCGGGAGTACGTCGACGGCGACGACGTCCGCTCCATCGACTGGCGCGCCAGCGCACGCCGGCAGGCCGTCGTCGTGCGCACCTGGCGTCCCGAACGCGACCGCCGGGTGCTGCTCGTGCTCGACACCTCCCGCACCTCCGCGGCCCGCCTGGACGCGGGGGGCTCGCTGAGCGGCGAGGTCAGCGTCCGCCTGGACGCGCAGATCGAGGCGGCCCTGCTGACCGCGGCGCTCGCCGCCCGGGCCGGCGACCGCGTCGACCTCGTCGCGCACGACCGCCGCGTCCGCGCCCGGGTGCGGGGCGGCACCCGCGGGGACCTGCTGCCCTCGCTCGTGGAGGCGCTCGCCCCGCTCGAACCCTCCCTCGTGGAGGCAGACTGGGACGCCGTGGCGACGGAGGTCCGGACCACGGCCCGCCAGCGCTCGCTCGTGGTGCTGCTGACCGCCCTGGACTCCTCGGTCCTGGACTCGGGGCTGCTCGGGGTGCTGGAGCAGCTCGCGACCCGGCACACTGTCGTCCTCGCCGCGGTCGACGACCCCGCGCTGGCGCAGCTGGCCCGCGGCCGCTCCGACGCCGAGGCCGTCTACACCGCCGCCGCCGCCGAGGCCGCCACAGCCGAACGCGACCGCACGGCCCGGTTGCTGACCCGGCTCGGCGTCGAGGTCGTGCACGCCGACCCGGACGGGCTGGCCCCCGCCCTGGCCGACCGCTACCTCGCGCTCAAGGCCGCGGGGCGCCTCTGACCACAGGTTCGACGGGGACACGAAAGTCTGATGTCACGGGGCGCGGCGGCTGCTAGACCTGAACCTCGTGTTGTTCCCCCTGCTCCGAGAGCACCTGCGCCCGCACCGCGGGCTGTTGATCGGGGTCCTGGTCCTGCAGGTCCTGCAGACCGTGGCCTCGCTGTACCTGCCCCGTCTCAACGCCGACATCATCGACCGGGGTGTGGCGACCGGGGACACCGGCTACATCGTCCACACCGGTCTGCTGATGCTCGGGGTGACGCTGGTCCAGGTGGTGGCGACGATCGCGGCCGTGTGGTGCGGGGCGCGAGCGGCCATGGCCATGGGTCGCGACCTGCGCGGCGCCGTCTTCGAGCACGTGCTGTCCTTCTCCAAGGCCGAGGTCGGCCGCTTCGGTGCCCCCTCGCTCATCACCCGCGGCACCAACGACGTGCAGCAGGTGCAGATGCTCGTGCTGATGACCTGCACGATGATCGTCTCGGCACCGATCCTCTGCGTGGGCGGCATCGTCATGGCGCTGCGCGAGGACGTCGGGCTGAGCTGGCTGGTGGTCGTGGCCGTCCCGCTGCTGGTGGCGGTGATGGCGGTGATCATGGTGCGCCTCGGGCCGCTGTTCGGGGTGCTGCAGAAGCGGCTGGACACCGTGAACCGGGTGCTGCGCGAGCAGCTGACGGGGCTGCGGGTCATCCGGGGCTTCGTCCGCGAGGACGCCGAGCAGGCCCGCTTCGGGCGGGCCAACGAGGAACTCACCGACGTCGCGATGCGGACCGGGCGGCTCTTCGCCGTCGTCTTCCCCTTCGTCACGCTGGTGGTGAACCTGGCCAGCGCCGCGGTCGTCTGGTTCGGCGCCGCGCGGGTGGAGTCGGGGGAACTGCAGGTCGGGGCCCTCATCGCGTTCCTGTCCTACCTCGTGCAGATCCTCACCGGCGTGATGATGACGACGTTCCTGGCCGTGATGGGTCCCCGCGCGGCGGTGTCGGCCGGGCGCATCGGCGAGGTCCTGCAGACCGCGCCCTCCGTGCACGACAGCAGCGGACCCGTCGAGGTCACCTCGGGCGGGCGGATGGAGTTCCGCGACGTCGGGTTCAGCTACCCGGGCGCGGACCGGCCCGTCCTGGACGGCGTCACCTTCGACGTCCTGCCCGGTCGCACGACGGCCGTGATCGGGTCCACCGGGTCCGGCAAGACGACGGTCGTGAACCTCGCGACCCGGCTCGCGGACGTGTCCGCGGGCACGGTCCTGCTCGACGGGGTGGACCTGCGCGAACTCTCCGACGTCGACCTGCGGCGACGCGTCGGCCTGGTGCCGCAACGGCCCTACCTCTTCGCGGGGACCGTCGCCTCGAACCTCCGCTTCGGTCGCCCCGACGCCACCGACGAGGAGTTGTGGGCCGCGTTGACGACGGCGCAGGCCGCGGACTTCGTGCGGGAGATGACCGGCGCCCTCCAGGCCCCGATCTCCCAGGGCGGGACGAACGTCTCCGGCGGGCAGCGCCAGCGGTTGTCCATCGCCCGGATGCTGGTGCAGTCCCCCGCCGTGCACGTCTTCGACGACGCGTTCTCGGCGCTGGACACCGCCACCGACGCCCGGTTGCGGACGGCGTTGGCGCGGACCCTGCCCGACGCGGCCATCCTCGTGGTGGCGCAACGGGTCTCGACCATCGTCGACGCCGACGAGATCGTCGTCCTGGAGGCGGGGAAGGTCGTCGGCCGGGGCCGGCACCGGGAACTGCTGGAGACCTGCCCCACGTACCTGGAGATCGTCAGCTCCCAGCTGGAGGTGGCTGCGTGAGCGGGCGCGGAGGACCCATGCGGATGGCGGGGCCGCCGCAGAAGTCGGTGGACTTCCTGCCCTCGGCGAAGCGGTTGCTGCGCCGCATGGGCCCGGACCTGCCCCGGCTCGTCCTCGTCCTGGTCCTGGCCGTGGCGAGCGTCGGCCTGAACGTCACGGGCCCCAAGCTCCTGGGGCGGGCCACCGACTTCGTCGTCGCCACCGCGTTCCGCGGGCAGCCGCTGGACCGCGACGGGTTGCGCGACGTCGTCCTGCAGGCCGTGGCCGTCTACGTGGGGTCCGCGGTGCTGGCCTACGCCCAGGGCGTCCTGCTGAACCGCGTCGTGCAGCGCACGGTGTTCCGGCTGCGGGCCGACGTCGAGGCCACGATCCACCGGTTGCCGCTCTCCCACGTCGACTCCACCCCCCGCGGGGAGCTGCTGAGCCGGGTCACCAACGACATCGACAACATCTCCCAGAGCCTGCAGCAGACGGTGTCGCAGGCGCTGGTCTCGGTCCTCACCGTCATCGGCGTCGTCGCGATGATGTTCACGATCTCCTGGGAGCTCGCGCTGCTCGCCCTGGTCGCGATCCCGCTGACGCTGGGGATCGTGGTGGTCATCGCGAAGCGGTCGCAGCCGCTGTTCGTGAACCAGTGGCGCGAGACGGGCCAGCTGAACGCGCAGATCGAGGAGGCCTTCACCGGCCACGACGTCGTCACCGCCTTCGGGCGCCGCGAGGAGGTCCGGGACCGCTTCGCCGCGAAGAACGCCGAGCTGTACACGGCGAGCTCGGGCGCGCAGTTCCTCTCCGGGACGATCATGCCCTCGACGATGCTCGTCGGGAACCTCGTCTACGTCGCCGTCGCCGTCGTCGGCGCCACGATGGTGACCGGGGGGACCCTCACCATCGGCGGCGTGCAGGCGTTCGTGCAGTACTCCCGCCAGTTCACCCAGCCGCTGGCCCAGCTGGGGTCGATGGCGAACATGCTGCAGTCCGGGGTCGCCTCCGCCGAACGCGTCTTCGAACTGCTCGACGCCCCGACGATGTCGCCGGACCCGGTGGACGGGCCGAAACCCTCCGGCCCGGGCCGCATCGAGTTCCAGCACGTGTCGTTCCGCTACTCCCCCGAGAAGCCCCTCATCGAGGACCTCTCCTTCGTCGCCGAACCCGGGCACACCGTCGCGATCGTCGGGCCGACGGGCGCGGGCAAGACGACGCTGGTGAACCTGCTGCTGCGCTACTACGAGCTGGACGCGGGCAGGATCCTGCTCGACGGGGTGGACGTCGCGACGATGTCTCGGGCCGACCTGCGCTCGCGGGCCGCGATCGTGCTGCAGGACACCTGGTTGTTCCAGGGGACGATCGCCGAGAACATCGCCTACGCGCGTCCCTCGGCGAGCGAGGAGGACGTCCTCGAGGCCGCCCGGGCCGCCTCCGTGGACACCGTCGTGCAGACCCTGCCCGACGGTTTCCAGACGCTGGTGGACGACGACGCGGGACGCATCAGCGCCGGCGAGAAGCAGCTCATCACGATCGCCCGGGCCTACCTGGCGAAACCCCACGTGCTGGTGCTGGACGAGGCGACCTCCTCGGTGGACACCCGCACCGAACGCGTGGTCCAGCACGCGATGGCGGCGCTGCGGGCCGACCGCACGAGCCTGGTCATCGCGCACCGGCTCTCCACGATCCGCGACGCCGACCTCATCCTCGTCATGGAGTCGGGTCGGGTCGTGGAACAGGGTCGCCACGTCGACCTGGTGGACGCGGGCGGGCCGTACGCGCGGCTGCACGACGCCCAGTTCTCCGGGGCGGCGGCCGAGGTGGAGTGACCCCGGGTGCGGGTGGATTAGCGTCACCCCTCGTGTCCTCCCGCCCCGTCGTCGACGTCCTCCGACGGCACCCCCGCGCCGCCGCGATCGGCTGCGGGTCCTCGATGCTGCACCAGACCTGCGAGGCCCTCGTCCCGGTCGCCATCGGCGCCGTCGTCGACGGCGCCGTGCGCACCGGGGACACCCGCTCGATCGTCGTGTCCATCGCGGCGGTGCTGGTGCTGTTCGCGGTCCTCACCAGCGCGGGGACCTTCGCGTTCTGGACGATCGACCGGGCGGAGTTCGCCGAGGCGCACTTCCTGCGCACCGCGGTGGCCCGCGCGGTGCTGCGCGAGCCCGCCGTCCTGCGGGAACGCCAGGTCGGGGAGGCCCTCTCGATCGCGACGTCGGACACCCGGCACGCGGCGGAGTCCCTCGCCCTGGTCAGCTGGGGCACGGCGGGCTGCTTCGGGATGCTCGTCTCGGCCGTGGTCCTGCTGCGCATCGACCTCGCCCTGGGCCTGGGGCTCCTGGTCTGCGTCCCCGTCCTGGTCCTCGGCCTGCAGGCCCTCGCCCCGCGGCTGGAGAAGCAGATGCACACCCGCCAGCGCAGCGCCGGTCTGGCCGCCGCCGTCGCCGCGGACCTGCTGAACGGGCTGCGGCCGCTACGCGGTTTCGGCGGGGTCCCCGAGGCCGTCCGCCGCTACCACCTCGCCAGCCGCACCTCGCGGGACGCGGCGGTCCAGGCCGCGACGGGGACCTCGGTCGTCGTCGGCGTCAGCACCCTGGCCACCGGGGCCGTCCTGGTCGCGACCGCCGCCGTCGCCGGGACGTTCGTCCAGCAGGGTCGCCTCGACGTGGGCGAGTTCGTCACCGTCGTGGGCATGGCCAGCTTCCTGGCCGACCCCGTCCGCAACGTCAGCTCGTGCGTCCAGCAGCTCGCGGTGTCCCGGGCGAGCGCGCGACGGGTCGCCTCGATCCTCGAGGTGCCCGCGAGCGCCCCCGCACTCCCGACCGCGACGGCGACGGTGCCGGTGCGGGGCGTGCGGACCGTGCCCGGGGAGGTCCTCGGGGTGGTGACCACGGACACCGCGACCGCCGACGCCGTGACGGCCGCGCTCGCCGCGGGGGCGGGCACCCTGGTGGAGCCCGCCCAGACGCACCTGCTGGGCGACACCCTCGCCGACGCCCTCGACTCCGGGCCCGCCCCGGCCGGCCGCGGGGTCGCCCTGGCGCTCGCGCTGGACGCCGCGGCGGCCCCCGACGACCTCGACACCCCGCTCACCGACGGTGGGGGCAACTACTCCGGGGGTCAGCGCCAGCGCATCGGCCTGGCCCGGGCGCTGGCCGCCGACCGCGAGGTCCTCGTCCTGCGCGACCCCACGACGGCCCTCGACGCCGTCACCGAGGACCGTGTCGCGGCCGGGATCCGCCGGTTGCGGGCCGGCACCGGGACGACGGTCTTCGTCACGACGTCCCCGCTGCTGCTGGCCCGCTGCGACCGGGTGGTGCTGCTGACCGGCGACGGCCGGCACCGCACCGGCAGCCACGCCGAGCTGCTCACCGACCCCGACTACGCGAGCGCGGTGACGCGGTGAGCACCTCGCACGCCCTGCCCGTCGCCACCGGTCGGCGCAGCGCCGCCGTGCTGGCCCGCGCGGCCACCCGCAACCCCGGTGAGCTCGCGGCGGCCCTGGTCACCACGACGCTGGCCAGTGCCGGGACGGTCGCGCTGCCGCTGCTGCTGGGTCGCGCCGTCGACGTCGTGCGGACGGGCACGTCGCTCACGCCCGTCCTGGTGTGGCTGTCCGTGACCGCGGTCGCCACCGCGGTCGTGACCGCCCTGGCCCGTCGCGACGCCGAGCGCCTCGGCGCGAGCATCGCCGCCGACCTGCGCGAGCAGGTCGTGGAGCGCTCGCTGCGGATGTCGCCGCGCGTCCTGGAACGCGCCGGTTCCGGCGACGTCGCCTCCCGGGTCACCGAGGACGTCGAGCTGTTCACCTCCTCCGTCCAGCTCGGGGCGACGGTGCTGGCCTCGGCGTTGACGGTCCTGCTCTCCGCCGTCGGCTTCGTCTCCCTCGACTGGCGCCTCGCCCTCGCGTTCTGCGTGGTCTTCCCGGTCTACGCGCTGAGCCTGCGCGACTACCTCCCGAAGGCCGGACCGCTCTACGCGCGGGAACGGGCCGTCGCCGCGCAGCGCTCCACGGTCGTCCTGCAGTCCTTCCACGGCGCCTCGACGGTGCACGCCTACGAGATGGCGCAACTGCAGGGCGCCCGCGTGGAGGTCGCCTCCGAACGCACGATCGGCGCGTCGCTGGCCGCGCTCGCCACCTTCGCCCGGTTGTCGGTCTCGATGAACGGCGCGGAGGCGGTCGGGCTCTGCAGCCTGCTGCTCACGGGGTTCCTCCTCGTCCGCGGCGGGGACGTCAGCGTCGGTGACGTGACGGCCGCGGCCCTGCTCTTCCACCGGCTCTTCGGGCCACTGGGGTCGTTGCTGCTGAGCTTCGACGAGGTGCAGCGCGCGGCCGCCGCGCTGGGGCGTCTCGTGGGGGTCACTGACCTGCCCGTCGCACCCGACGCCGATCCCGCGGCCCTGGCCCGGGCCCCCCGCGAAGCGGTCTCGCTGCGCATCCGCGGTGTCCGGCACAGCTACTCCGACTCCGGGGCCGACGAGGACCTCGTCCTGCGCGGCATCGACCTCGACGTCCCCGCGGGGACCTCGCTGGCCGTCGTCGGCGAGAGCGGGGCCGGCAAGACGACGCTCGCCGCGGTCGTCGGCGGGGTGTTCCCCGCGAGCGGCGGGACCATCACCCTGGTGGGCCGATCCGGCGCCGCCGACCTCGACGAACTGGACGCCGTCGCGGTCCGGGAGCGGATCGGGGTCATCGCCCAGGAGTCCCACGTCTTCACCGGTACGCTGCGCGAGGACCTCACGCTGGCCCGTCCCGACGCCACGGACGCCGACCTGCACCGGGCGCTGGCCGTGGTCGGCGCGCAGGACTGGGTCGAGGCGCTGCCCGACGGGCTGGGCACGCGGGTCGGGCCGGGCGAGCTCCCCCTGTCCCCCGCCCGGCAGCAGCAGCTGGCCCTGGCCCGGATCGTGCTGCGCGACCCGCCCGTCGTGGTGCTGGACGAGGCCACCGCCGAGGCGGGCAGCGCGGGTGCGCGGGACCTGGAGCAGTCCGCGGTGGCGGTCGTGGCGGGACGGACGGCGCTGGTCGTCGCGCACCGGCTGTCCCAGGCGGCGGTGTGCGACGCCATCGCCGTCGTGGAACGCGGGCAGGTGACCGAGCTGGGCAGCCACGCCGAACTGCTCGAACTCGGTGGCCGCTACGCGCGGTTGTGGGACACCTGGTCCCGCCCCACCACCCCCGGCCCGTGATCCCGGGGGATCACGGGCCGGGGTGGGAGGATCGCGACGTGGAGCTCAGCGCCGCCCTCGCCGCCGGTCTCCGCGACCGGTTGTTCTCCGGCGCGAGCGCGGTGTCCTCGGCCCCCGGCGCTCCCGTGCAGCGGGCGGTGGCGGGAACCCTGGCGCACGACGACCCGACCCCGGTCACCGCAGCCACCCGCTTCGACCTGGCCTCGCTGACCAAGGTCTTCACCGCCACCGTCGTGCACTCCCTGGCCGAGGTCGGTGCCCTGGAGCTCGACCGCCCCACCGAGCGGGGTTTCACGATCGGGCAACTGCTGGCCCACACCTCCGGTCTGCCCGCGGTGTCCGACGTGTGGCGCCGCACCGACCTGCGACCGGCGCAGCGGTTGCAGCGGGCCCTCGACGCGCCGCTGGAGTCGGCGCCGGGGGTGGAGTTCCGCTACTCCTGCGTCGGCTACGTCACCGCCGGGCACCTGGCCGAGGAGGCCACCGGGCAGGGGCTGGACTCCCTGCTCGAGGAGTTCGTCACGCACCCCCTGGGACTGGGCGGGCCGCTCTTCTGGCCGGTGGCGGAGCCCGTCCCGGCCACCGAGACGGGTACCCCGCGGGGTGTGGTGCACGACGAGTTCGCGGCCTCGTTGCAGCGCCCGGCCGGCAACGCCGGGCTGTTCGGCACCGCCGAGGAGGTGCACGCCCTGGGTCGGGGCCTGCTGGAGCGGACCCTGCTCTCGGAGGGGTCGTGGCGGCGGATGAGCTCCGGGGAGGGTCTGCGGGTGGGTGACCCGAGCTGGATGCCGACCCCGGACCACCTGGGCCACACGGGGTTCACCGGGACGTCGCTGCTCCTGGACCCGGTGCGGGGGACGTGTCGGGTGCTGCTCACGAACCGCGTCCACCCGGACCGTTCGCGGGTGGACCTGACCGGTTTCCGGAAGTCGGTGGCGCAGTGTCCGAGCCCCCCGACACGATCAGGGCATGGACGCAGAGACCCGTGACCTGGCCCGGTCGATCCGCACGTTCCTGGACGACGTCGTGCACTCCCAGCAGGTCGACGCGGACGAGTCCCGGCCCGCCGTCGGGGACGTGGTGGGCGCCTTCCTGGGCGTCCCCGCCCAGCAGGTGCCGGTGGTGCGCGAGGAGGTCCCCGAGCACCAGTACGTCGACCTCGACATCGCCCTGACGCTGCTGGCGGAACGCGGCGGCGGGGAGCAGGTCGTCGGCATCGGCGGTGGCGACCAGCGCAACCACCAGGGGTTCTCCGACTTCCTGTCCGGGGTCTTCGGCCGGTTCGGCACCGGCGCCGTGGACCGGGTGAACCTGCCCACCGGCCCGGACACCACCCGGCGCGTCGTCGCGTTCGGGGTGCGGATGCTGCACTTCGACGGGCGGCCCGTCGCGGTGCTGCAGCGCTCGGCGCAACGGCACAGCGGGCACCCGGCGGGGTTCGAGGTCGCCTGCCCGGAGGAGGGCCTCGTCCCGGAGTTCATCACCGAGGTCCGCCGGCTGATGATCGAGCACAGCGTCCTGCGGGGACAGGTGCTGTCGTTCTCCGGGTCGCCCTACGAGCACAACAACTCCGGGATCACCTTCGTCCACCGTCCCACCGTGGGGGCCGGTGACGTCGTGCTCCCCGACGGTGCGCTGGAACGCATCGCGCGCCACGTCGTCGGGGTGGGCGCCCACGCCGAGCAGCTGGCACGGGCGGGCCAGCACCTCAAGCGCGGGATCCTGCTCTACGGCCCGCCCGGGACCGGCAAGACCCTCACCGTGCGCCACCTCGTGGCCCGCGCGCAGGGGACGACGGTCGTCCTGCTCGCCGGTCAGACCCTGGGTTTCGTGACGCTGGCCGCGCACCTGGCCCGGGCCATGCAGCCCGCGATCGTCGTGCTGGAGGACTGCGACCTCGTCGCCGAGGACCGCGGCCACTCCCCCGGCGAGCGGCCGCTGCTCTTCGAGCTGCTGGACGCGATGGACGGCCTCGACGGCGACGCCGACGTCGCGTTCCTGCTCACGACGAACCGGGCGGACCTGCTGGAACGGGCGCTGGCGCAACGCCCGGGCCGGGTCGACCTGGCCGTGGAGGTCCCGCTGCCGGACGAGGCCGCCCGCCTGGAGCTGTTCCGCCTCTACGCCCGCGGGCTCGGGGTGTCGGAGGAGGTGCTGCGCGACGCCGCCGCCCGGAGCGCCGGGGTCACGGCGAGCTTCGCGAAGGAACTGCTGCGTCGCGCGGTCCTGTTCGGGGCCGAGGCCGGTCACGACGTCCGTGACGAGGACGTGCGGGCGGCGCTGGACGAACTGCTCTCCGACGCGGAGTCGCTCACCCGCAGCCTGCTGGGCAGCGGCTGAGCTACGCGCTGACGGGCGCGGTGTCGCCGGCGAAGCGTTCCTCGAGGTCGCCGGTCTCCCCCGCCCGGGCCGCGGGTCGGCCCAGGACGAGGACGTAGGTGAGGAACGCGACCTCGGCCAGCGCCCCGACGCCGATCCGCGCCCACGTCGGCAGGCCCGAGGGGGTGACGAAACCCTCGATGAGTCCCGACACGAACAGGACGAACACCAGGCCGAGGGCGATGCCCATCATCGCCCGGCCCTCGGTGGCCAACGACTGCGAGCGGGTGCGGGCGCCGGGAGAGACCCACGCCCAGAACAACTTCATCCCCGCGCCGGCGGCCACGAACACCGCGGTCAGCTCGAGCAGACCGTGCGGCAGGATCAACCCGAAGAACAGCTCACCGCGGCCGTTCTCGATGAGCAGACCGCCCTGCAGCCCCACGTTCACGGCGTTCTGGGTCAAGGCGACCACGACGAAGACGCCGGTGATGCCCAGCGCGATGCAGGTCGCGGCGACGACGGCGTTGTTCGTCCAGACCCTCCCGGCGAAGGACGCGTGCCCGTACTCGGAGTAGTAGCCCGAGAAGTCGGAGTTCACCAGCTGACGGACGTTCTCGTCGGAGCCGAACAGGCTCGCCTGGGCGGCGGGGTTCCCGGCCATCCAGACCCCCGAGACGACGGCGAGCAGGATCGTGAACGCGGCCGCCCCGAACGTCCACCAGCGCACCCGCCACAACGCCGCAGGCAGTCCCCGCGTCGTGAAGTGCACGACCTGGCGCCAGGCCGTGTAGCGCGATCCCGTGAGGCGCGCCCGCGCCCGGACCAGCACGGTGGAGAGTTCGTCGAGGAGCACCGGCTCCGACTGCGCGGAGCGCAACGAGGAGAGGTGGGTCGCCGTCCGCTGGTAGAGCACGACGAGTTCGTCGGCCTCCTGGCCGTTGAGATGGCGCTGCCCGACGAGGCGGCGCAACCGCGTCCACTCGTGCTCGTGCACCGCTCGGAAGGCGTCGACGTCCACCCCCCCAAGCTACCGTCGACCCGTGGCGGGGACGGGCGGAGCGCACCGGGTGGCCGTCCTGGTGCTGGACGGCGCGAAACCCCTCGACGTCGGGATCCCCGCCCAGGTCTTCGCGCGGCGCCCGAGCATGCCCTACGAGGTCCGGGTCTGCGGCGCGCGGCCCGGCGCCGTCCGCGGTGGCGACGGGCTGGCCTACCAGGTCGCGGAGGGTCTGGAGGCGCTGCAGGAGGCCGACACCGTGTTCGTCCCCGGCTACCGCGACCCCGCGACGACCCGTCCCGCCCCCGAGGTGGTCGAGGCGTTGCGGGCCGCGCACGCCCGCGGTGCCCGCCTCGCCGCGATCTCCACCGGCGCCTTCGCCCTGGCCGCCACCGGGTTGCTGGACGGCCTGCGCGCGACGACGCACTGGCACTACGCGCGGGCCCTCGCGCAGCGCCACCCCGCGGTCCGGGTCGACGAGAACGTCCTCTTCGTCGACGAGGGCAGCGTCCTCACCTCCGCCGGCGCGGCGTCCGGGCTCGACCTGTGCCTGCACCTGGTCCGGCGCGACCACGGCGTCGGGTTGTCGAACCACACCGCCCGTCGCCTCGTCACCGCGCCCTACCGCAGCGGCGGCCAGGCCCAGTACGTCCCGCGCAGCGTCCCGGAACCGGTCGACGACCTCTACGCCGGCACCCGGGAGTGGGTGCTGCGCCACCTCGAGCGACCGCTGACGCTGGAGGCGCTCGCCCGTCACGCGCGGGTGTCGGCCCGGACGTTCTCGCGCCGGTTCCTGGAGGGCACCGGGTACACCCCGATGCAGTGGGTGCTGCGGGCGCGGATCGACGCGGCGCGGGAACTCCTGGAACGCAGCGACCTCGGCGTCGAGCAGATCGCCGACCGCGTCGGGCTGGGCAGCGGCGCGAACCTGCGGCTGCACTTCCGGCGGGTCCTCGGGACCTCCCCGACGGCCTACCGGCACACGTTCGCCCCCTGACCCTGGCGGGATCCTTGCGGCCGGTGTCGCTGCGGCCACTGGTCGCGCGCCGGCGGAACACCGAACCTCGAGGCATGACCCGCATCGCCATCAACGGTTTCGGCCGCATCGGCCGCAACACCCTGCGCGCCCTCCTCACCCGCGGGAGCGACCTGGAACTCGTCGCCGTCAACGACCTGAGCGCCCCCGGGACGCTGGCGCACCTGCTGCGCTACGACTCCTCCCTCGGCCGGTTCGACCGCACCGTCGAGGTCGAGGGTTCCGACCTCGTCGTCGACGGGCGGCGCGTGCGCGTGCTCGCCGAACGCGAGCCGGCGGACCTGCCCTGGGCGGAACTCGGGGTCGACCTCGTCCTGGAGTCGACGGGACGCTTCACCGCGGCCGGCGCCGCGCGGGCCCACCTGCGGGCCGGGGCCCGCAAGGTCCTGGTCAGCGCCCCCGCCGACGGTGCGGACGTGACCCTGGCCTACGGCGTGAACACCGGCGCCTACGACGCGCAGGCCCACACGATCGTCTCCAACGCCTCCTGCACGACGAACGCGCTGGCCCCGCTGGCCTCGGTCCTCGACGACCTCGCCGGGATCGAGCACGGGTTCATGACGACCGTCCACGCCTACACCCAGGAGCAGAACCTGCAGGACGGCCCGCACCGCGACCTGCGGCGCGCCCGCGCGGCCGGGGTGAACATCGTCCCGACGACGACGGGCGCCGCGAAGGCCATCGGGCTGGTCCTGCCGAACCTGGCGGGGAAGCTGTCCGGCGACTCGATCCGGGTCCCCGTGCCGGTCGGCTCGATCGTCGAGCTCAACACCACGGTGGCCCGCGACGTCACCCGCGAGCAGGTCCTCGCCGCCTACCGCGCCGCCGCCGACGGGCCCCTGAACGGGATCCTCGAGTTCTCCGAGGAACCCCTGGTGTCCAGCGACATCACCGGCCGACCCGCCTCCGCGGTGTTCGACTCCGCCCTGACCCGGGTCGACGGCCGCCACGTGAAGGTCGTCGCCTGGTACGACAACGAGTGGGGCTTCTCGAACCGGGTCGTCGACACCCTGGAACTCCTGGCGCGCTGATCAGCGCAGCGGCAGCCGCGGGACGCCGGGCGGGACGAAACCCCAGACCTGCCCGTAGAACGACAGTTCCGCCTCGAGCGAGGCGACGACGTTCTCGGCCCGGCGGAACCCGTGCTGCTCACCGGGGAACACCAGCAGCGCGTGCGGCAACCCCTTGCGGGCCAGCGCGTCGGCGAACGCCTCGGCCTGGGCCCGCGGGACCACCGGGTCGTCGGCTCCCTGCAGCAGCAGGACGGGGCAGGACAGGTCGTCGACGTGGGACAGCGGCGCCCGCTCGACGTACACCGCCTCGGCCTGGGGCAGCGGACCGACCAGGGAGTCGAGGTAGCGGGACTCGAAGTCGTGGGTCTCGGCGGCCAGCGCCCGCAGGTCCGCCACCCCGTAGTAGGAGGTCCCGGCGGAGAACGCGTCGGTCCCGGTCAATGCCGCGAGGACGGTGAATCCGCCGGCGCTGCCACCCCGGATGCCCACCTGCCCGGCCGGGGCGAGACCGTCGGCGACGAGCCGGCGGGCCACGGCGGCGCAGTCCTCGACGTCGACGATCCCCCAGTTGCCGTCGAGGGCCTCGCGGTACGCGCGGCCGTACCCGGTGGACCCGCCGTACTGGACGTCGACGACCCCGATGCCGCGGGAGGTGAAGAACGCGAACTCCGGCGAGTACGCGGCCTGCGACTGCGCGGTGGGTCCGCCGTGCACGAACAGGACGTGCGGGGCGGGCCCGCCGTCCACGTGGTCGGGGTGCGTCGGCGGGTAGTGGTGGGCGTGGACGGTCCGCCCGGAACTGGACACCTCGAGCGGGCGCGGGACGGGGAGGTAGGCGGGGTCGGGTGCCGCGGCGGCCGACCGCACGACGTCCACGGCCGAGGTCGCCGGGTCCAGCAGGACGACCGCGGCGGGGGTGGTCGGCGAGGCCGCGATCGCGGCGATCCGGCCGTCCACGGCGGCGAGCACCGGGGTCCAGGCCGTGAACGGCAGGTCGAGGCGGTGCAGTTCCCCGGAACCCCGGTGGACCACGTCGAGGCGGTACCCGACGTCGGCCGCGTGGATCAGCGCGATCCGCTCGGCGTCCAGCGCCGCCCAGGACGTCGTCGCGAACACCCACGGCGGGAAACCCTGTTCGGCGGCCTCGGGCAGCACCGGACGCAGCCCGCCGTCGACCACTTCGTGCAGGTTCCACCAGCCGTCGCGGTCGCTGACCACGAGGACGGTGCCGTCGGGGGCGAAACCCGGGTGGACCAGGGACTGCCGCTGGTCCTGCCCGGCCAGCACCCGCACGTCGCGCAGTCCCCCGTCGACGACGGAGGCCTCCCACAACAGGGTCGCCTGCCACGGCATGTCGGGGTGTTCCCAGCTGATCCAGACCAGTCGCGTCCCGTCCGGGGAGAGCCGCGGCGCGGCCAGGAACCGCGGCCCGCTGAAGAGTTCCCGCGGGCCGGAACCGTCGAGCGGGACGTGCACGAGGGCGCGCCGGGGGACCTCACCGGAGACGTCCTCGGCGACGAGCACCACCCCGTCCCCCACCTGCACGGGATCGGCGTAGCGGACCCCGTCGGCCGGGGTCAGCGGGCGCGGCGCGCGGTGCGGGGCGCTGACGTGGAACCAGCGCTGGTCGCCCGCCGAGGCCGCGACGACCCCGACCTCGCCCTGCGCGGACCGGACCAGCCCCCAGGAGCCGCCGCCGTACTCGTGGACCCGGGTCCGCGCGTCCAGGGACGGGGTCGCCTCGACGACCCCGCCGTCGGGGTCGCGGCGCATCACGGCCACCCGGCCCCCCTCGGCGGGACGGCCCTCGGACCACCACGTACGCCCCTCCCCGTCGAGGGCGACGGCGGTCAACCGCAGTGCCGCCGCGGCGACGGCGTCGGCGGTGAGAGGTGAGGTCCAGGAGCCGTGCGAGTCCACTCCAGCATCGTGCACCCGGGTCGGGCCGCCCGGATACGGTGGGGTGGTGAGTGCTGCTGGCCCGGTCGGGGAACCCGTCGGCGAGATCGTCACCGGTGAGGCCGTCGTCCTCGGCCTGCGCGCGGCGTCGTTCGCGTCCCGGATGCTCTCCGCGCTGCTGGACGCCGTGATCGTCGGCCTCGTCTTCGGTGCCCTGCTGTGGGGGACGTCGGCGCTGCTCTCCGACACCGACGAGGCCGCCTCCGCGGCGATCACGCTGGCCGAGACGGTGCTCTGCTTCGTCGGCATCCCCGTCGCGGTCGAGACCGCGACCCGCGGGCGCACGGTGGGCAAGCTCGTCATGGGCGTCCGCGTCGTGCGCGACGACGGCGGCCCGGTGCGCTTCCGGCACTCCCTCGTGCGCGCCGTCCTGGGGCTCTTCGAACTCTGGAGCCTGGCGGGCAGCCCGGCGATCATCTGCTCGTTGATCACCCAGCGGGGCAAGCGGGTCGGCGACCTGCTGGCCGGGACCTACGTCGTGCGCGAACGCAGTTCCGCCCGCCACGTCCCGCTGCCGCCGATGCCGCCGGAACTGGCGGGCTGGGCCCGCACCGCCGACATCGGCCGGCTCCCGCTCGACACCACGACGGCAGCCCGGCAGTTCCTCGCCCGCACGGCCACCCTGAACCCGGCCTCACGGACCGCGCTGGGTCTCCAGCTCGCCGGGGCGCTGATCCCGTTCGTGAACCCCGCCCCGCCCGCGCAGGCCGACCCGGAACGCTTCCTCGTGGCCGTCCTCGTCGAACGCCGCGACCGCGAGTTCGAACGGATGCAACGTCGCGAGGCGCGGACCCGGGAACTCGAACGGACGATCGGGCGGGCCTAGAGCAACCGCAGGACGTCGTCCCCGGTCCACGGCCGGAGCCGGAGCTCGGTCCGGGACTCCGCGAGCCCGGCCTGCACCCAGCTCACGGTGACGACGATCCGGCCGTCGGTGGGGAGTGCGTCGATCCAGAAGTTGGCGTCGAGGTCGTAGGCGTCGTCGCCTCCCGACGAGGTGGCCTGGGAGGCGTCCGCCAGTCCCTCGGCCTCCCCGACCCGGACGACGACCCGGGGTTCGGAGAACGTCCCCGGACCGATGTCCTCCAGAGCGAGCCGGTGACTCGTGCTCTGCCGGTTCGCCGCCTCCGCCTGCACCCCTTCGGCGCGCAGCACGAAGGGCAACGACAACCCGCCGGTGTGCGCGAAGACGCACCGCAGGGCCGCCACGACCCCCGGCGAGCGGGCCAGGACCACCGGGCCGTGGACGATCGCCCCGAGCTCGTCGGGTTCGACGGCGGGTGGCCAGCGGTGAACTCTCACCCGGCGATCATCGCGCCGGGTGAGAGGTCACGCCAGGAGTTTCAGGCCGAACGCAGGACCGTCGTCGACCACTCCCCCACGAGCAGGGTCTCGACCTCACGGCCGACGTCCTGCTGCGGGTCGGAGGACACGGCGAGCTTCCAGGGACCGGCGGGCGGCTTCGGGACGGTGAACTCGACGGGGTTGGTGGCCCCGTTGACGAGCAGCAGGACCGTGGGCGACCCCTCGGCCTTGAACTGCACGGCGTAGGCCCGGGCGTTGCCGTCGTCCCACTCCGCCTGCGTCATGGGTTCACCGTCGGCGCGCAGCGAGAGCACCGCGTCGGGCGAACCGTCGAGACCGTCGCCGCGGTACCAGGCCCCGCGCAGCGCGGAGGTCTCCCGACGCAGCGTCAGCAGGTCGCGGGTGAACGCCAGCAGCTCGCGGTCGGCGTTCTCCCAGTCGAACCAGGAGATCTCGTCGTCCTGGCAGTAGGCGTTGTTGTTGCCGTTCTGGGTGCGGGCCATCTCGTCCCCGCCCAGGATCATCGGCACCCCGGCCGAGAGCAGCAAGGTGGTCAGCAGGTTGCGGCGCTGGCGGTCGCGCAACGCGTTGACGGTCTCGTCGTCGGTTGGGCCCTCGGCGCCGCAGTTCCAGGAGCGGTTGTCGCTCTCGCCGTCCTTGCTGTCCTCGCCGTTGGCCTCGTTGCGCTTCTCGTCGTAGGCGGTGAGGTCGGCGAGGGTGAACCCGTCGTGGGCGGTGAGGAAGTTGACGCTGCACAGCGGGGAGCGGCGGTCGGCCTCGTAGACGTCGGGACTGCCGGTCAGGCGCTTCGTGAAGTCCCCGAGCGTGCTCTGCCCGCGCCAGAAGTCGCGGACGTCGTCGCGGTACTTCCCGTTCCACTCCGACCAGCGAGCCGGGAACCCGCCGACCTGGTACCCGGCGGTGTCCCACGGTTCGGCGATGAGCTTCACCCCGGCCAGCACCGGGTCCTGGTGCACGATGTCGAGGAACGCGGAGTGGACGTGCGCGTCGCCCCACTGCCGGGTGAGCGTCGTCGCGAGGTCGAACCGGAACCCGTCGACGTGCATCTCGGTCACCCAGTAGCGCAACGAGTCGAGGATCAGCTGCAGCGCCGCGGGGTGGGAGACGTTGAGGCTGTTGCCGGTGCCGGTGGTGTCGAAGTAGTTCTCCGGCTCCTCCTCGACCACGCGGTAGTAGGAACCGTTGTCGATGCCCTTGAGGGAGAGCGTCGGGCCCATGTGGTTGCCCTCGGCCGTGTGGTTGTAGACGACGTCGAGGATGACCTCGAGACCCGCCGCGTGCAGGGCCTTCACCATCTCCTGGAACTCGCGCACCTGGCCACCGCCGTCGCCGGCCGCGCTGTACTCGTTGTGCGGGGCGAAGAACCCGATCGAGTTGTACCCCCAGTAGTTGCGCAGGCCCTTCTCGGCCAGGTGGGAGTCCTGGACGAACTGGTGCACGGGCAGCAGTTCGACGGCGGTGACGCCGAGGTCGGTGAGGTGCTGGATCGCGGCCGGGTGCGCGAGGCCGGCGTAGGTGCCGCGGATCTCCTCGGGCACGTCGGGGTGCTGCTTCGTGAAACCCTTGACGTGGACCTCGTAGACGACGGTGTCGGCCAGCGGGGTGCGCGGAGCGGTGTCCCCGGACCAGTCGAACGACGGGTCGACGACGACGGAACGCGGCACCGACGGGGCGGAGTCGGCGTCGTTGCGCAGCTCGGGATCGGCGAAGGTGTGCCCGAAGGTCTCCTCGCCGGCGCCCCACTGGCCCTCGACCGCCCGGGTGTAGGGGTCCAGCAGGAGTTTCGCGGCGTTGTGCCGCAGGCCCTCCGCGGGTTCCCACTCGCCGTGCACGCGGAACCCGTAGCGGGTGCCGGCGCCGCCGGTGACGACCCCGTGGAAGACGTGACCGGTGCGCTGCGCCAGCCGGTGACGGGTCTCGGCGCCGTCCTCGCCGAAGACGGCGACGTCGACCGCCTCGGCGGTCTCGGAGTACACGGCGACGTTCAACCCGTCCTGGCGGATCGTCACGCCGAGGGGGTAGGGGGTGCTGTTGTCCACCTCGAGATCGTCGGGCAGAAACCGGGGTCCCGCGAGTCGATCTAGTCCTGCTCCTCCCGGCGGGTGCGCAACCGGCCCTTCGCCCAGAGCAGTCGCCACCGGGCCCGGACCCCGTTCCACCAGCGCAACCTCCCCGAGTCCAGCCCCGCCTCGGTCCGTTCCCACCGGCGGACCTCCCGGGCGTGGTACTTCATCGCCACGAGGACGCACCCGCGCAGGAACGCCGCGAGCACCGCGACTCCCCCGGCGATGGTGGCCCACGACGCGGCGTCCTCCAGGTTCACCCCGCCAGGATCTCAGGGGGCCTGCCGGAGGGCACGCGCGGCCGTGCGCAGCACCGGGGCGAGCGCGGCGGCGATCGCGCGGTAGCCGGCCGCGGAGGGGTGGAAGCGGTCCGCGGAGAACATCGACGGGTCGGCGGCGAGGTGCGCGACGACCTCCGGGACCGGCACGAAGTGCGTCAGGTCGTGGGCGCCCACCACGACGACGGCGGGGAGTCGCCGAAGAGCGCCGACCGGACCGGTGCGACGACGTGGCTCACCCCACCAGTCCACCAGCGCTCGCGCGCTCGCGCGCACCGGGATGTTTCACCGGGGCGCTCACGGGGCACGTCCGCGAGGTGAAGGACCACGAGGTGGAAGAGGCGGTCGGGAGCGCCGACGGCGGCGACGAGACCTGGCGGGAGGGCTACCCCTACGAGGAGAAGATGTCCCGCAAGGAGTACGAGAAGCTCAAGCAGGGCCTGCAGATCGAGCTGCTGAAGCTGCAGAGCTGGGTCAAGGCGCGCGAGGAGAAGGTCGTCCTGCTCTTCGAGGGGCGCGACGCGGCCGGCAAGGGGGGGACGATCAAGCGGTTCACCGAGAACCTCAACCCGCGCGGTGCGCGGGTCGTCGCCCTCGAGAAGCCGACGGACCGCGAGCGCACGCAGTGGTACTTCCAGCGCTACGTCCAGCACCTGCCGGTGGGCGGGGAGATCGTCCTGTTCGACCGGTCCTGGTACAACCGGGCCGGGGTGGAGCGGGTGATGGGTTTCGCCTCCCCCACCGAGTACCTGGAGTTCATGCGCCAGGTGCCGGAGCTGGAGCGGATGTGGGTCCGCAGCGGCATCCGGCTGGTGAAGATGTGGTTCTCCGTCTCCCGGGCCGAACAGCGGACCCGGTTCGCGTCGCGCGCCGAGGACCCGGTGCGGCGCTGGAAGCTCTCCGACATGGACCTGCAGTCGCTCGACCGCTGGGACGACTACACCGAGGCGAAGGAGGCGATGTTCTTCTACACCGACACCGCCGACGCGCCCTGGACGACGATCCGCAGCAACGACAAGAAGCGGGCCCGGATCGAGGCGATGCGCCACGTCCTGGCGATGCTCCCCTACGACGACAAGGACCTCGACGTCGTGGGGACCCCCGACCCGCTCATCGTCGGTCTCGGACCCGCCGGACGGGTGCTGGAACAGGGCGAGGACCCGGGACACGTGTTCCCCACCCTGACCGAGCGCGTCCCCGGGAACTGAGAACGCCCGGCACCCCGCGAGGGGTGCCGGGCGTCACACCGGGGGTGAGGACTCAGTACCGGTAGTGGTCGGACTTGTACGGACCCTCGACGTCGACGCCGAGGTACTCGGCCTGCGACTTCGTGAGTTCCGTCAGGTGCACGCCGAGCGCGTCGAGGTGCAGGCGCGCGACCTTCTCGTCGAGGTGCTTCGGCAGGCGGTGGACGCCGACGGGGTACTCCGCGGGCTTGGTGAAGACCTCGATCTGGCCGAGGACCTGGTTGGTGAACGAGTTCGACATCACGAAGCTGGGGTGCCCCGTCGCGTTGCCGAGGTTCAGCAGGCGGCCCTCGGACAGCATGATGATGCTGTGCGCGGCAACGCCTTCGCCCGCGGGGATGCGCCACTCGTGGACCTGCGGCTTGATCTCGATCTTCTCGACCCCGGCGATCTTCGCCAGACCGGCGATGTCGATCTCGTTGTCGAAGTGACCGATGTTGCCGACGAGGGCCTGGTGCTTCATCTTCGCGATGTCGGCCGCCATGATGACGTCCTTGTTGCCCGTCGCGGTGATGAAGATGTCGGCGGTCTCGACGACGTCCTCGAGGCGGACGACCTGGAACCCGTCCATCGCGGCCTGCAGGGCGTTGATGGGGTCGACCTCGGTGACGACGACGCGCGCACCCTGGCCGCGCAGGGATTCCGCGGAACCCTTGCCGACGTCGCCGTAGCCGAACACGACGGCCGTCTTGCCGCCGATGAGGATGTCGGTCCCGCGGTTGATGCCGTCGATCAACGAGTGGCGGGTGCCGTACTTGTTGTCGAACTTCGACTTCGTCACCGAGTCGTTGACGTTGATCGCCGGGAAGGGCAGCACGCCGTTGCGGAAGTACTCCGCGAGGCGGTGCACCCCGGTGGTCGTCTCCTCGGTGACGCCCTGGATCTGGGCCGCGATGCGGGTCCAGCGCTCGGGGTCCTCGGCGATGCTCTTGCGGAGCAGTTCGAGGACGACCGCGTACTCCTCGGAGTCCTCCTCGGTCGTCGCGGGGACGGCCCCGGCGGCCTCGAAGCGCTTGCCCTCGAGGACGAGCATGGTGGCGTCGCCACCGTCGTCGAGGATCATGTTCGGGCCGATGCGGTGGCCCTCGGCGTCGGTGCCCCAGTCGAAGATCCGGTCGGCGAGCGCCCAGTACTCCTCGAGGGTCTCCCCCTTCCAGGCGAAGACGGGGACGCCGGCGGGCTCCTCGACGGTGCCCGCGCCCACGACGATCGCCGAGGCGGCCTGGTCCTGGGTGGAGAAGATGTTGCAGCTGGCCCAGCGGACCTCGGCGCCGAGGGCGACGAGGGTCTCGATGAGGACGGCGGTCTGCACCGTCATGTGCAGGGACCCTGCGATGCGGGCGCCGGCCAGTGGCTGGGCCTCGCCGAACTCGGCGCGCAGCGCCATGAGCCCGGGCATCTCGTGCTCGGCCAGACGCAGCTCGTGGCGTCCGGGTTCGGCCAGGGAAAGGTCCCGGACCTGGTACTCGAAAGACATGGTTGTCCTCTCGTGCGGTCTGTGACGGTCTCCCGGCGCGGCCCCTCTGGGCCACTCGGCATCACCGGACGCCGGAGCTCCCCCCAGGGTACGCGCCCGGCCCGCGGACGCTCAGCCGAGCGCGGGGACCGCCGTCGAGGGAGCCGCGACCGGGGCCGTGAGGACCCCGGCCGTGCTGCGCACCGGCAGCGTGAACCAGAAGACGCTGCCCCCGCGCGGGTCGTCCTCCACGCCGATGTCCCCGCCCAGGCGCAGCGCGATGCGGCGGCAAATGGCGAGGCTGAGGTGGTTGCCGCCGAGCTCGACGTCGGCGTCCTCCCCCGCGAAGGGCTCGAAGACGCCGGCGCGCTGCTCGAGGGGCACACCCAGGCCCCGGTCCCGGACCTCGATGCGCCACACCTCCCCGCGGAACCGCGAACCGGTCAGCTCGGCGCCGAGGGTGACCACGGCGGCCTGCCCGGCGGGGGCGTGGACGACCGCGTTGTCCACCAGGCGGGCGAGCAGCTGGTGCAGCAGCCAGGGTTCCCCGACCACCTCCGGCAGCGGCCCGACCTCGATCCGCGGTCGCAGGTCCTCGGGCAGGTGGGCGGTGAGGGCCTCCTGCTCGTCGGCGACCAGCGTCGCGGTGGCGAAGAGGTCGACGGCGCGTTCGGTGAGCGCCGTCTCGCTGACCTGGGCGTACAGGAGCAGGTCGTCCACGAGCCGGCGGGCCCGGTCGAGGCGGTGGTCGACGGCGTCGAGGCGGTCCTGCCAGTCGGCGGCCGTCCACGTCTCCGTCTCGCGCGAGGCGGCGGCCAGAGCGGTCAGCCGCGCCAGGGGCAGGCGCAACCGGTCCGCGACGACGGTCGTGTAGGCGCCCAGCTCCGACTCGCGGGTGCGCAGGGACTCCTCGCTGTGGCGGCGGGAGACGACCTCGTCGGCGAGCTGCGCGGTGGCCTGCTCGACCCGGCGCCGGGCGCGTTCGCGACCGGAGGTCACCGAGAACAGCAAGGCCGCCAGCAGCAACGACGCGGTGCTGCCCGCGGTGAAGGCGACGGACGGGGCGTGGCCGAGTTCCTCGGCGTAGGCGCGCCCGGTGGGGGTCACCTGCAACCGCCAGCGGCGGGAGGCGGCGATGACGTCGGCACCGGAGGAGACGTCCGCCAGTGCGGTCCCGGGATCGACGGTGGCGAGCCGCTGCGGGCCGGCCGCGTCGGTGGTGTCCCACAGCGTCAGATTCGCCCCCAGGGAACCCGACTGGTCGGCGGTGTGCCGGTCGGCGGTGGACCGCAGGACGGTGCCGGTGCGGAAGGAGGCGGAGACCCAGCCGCGGAAGACGCCCCGGTCGGCCTGGCCGGGACCGCCGACGACGGGGGCCATGAAGAGGACGGACTGCTGCTGCTGCTCGACCGGGAGGACGCGGTCGGCGAGGAGGACGTAGGGGGCCGTCACGGTGACCCGACCGCTGTCGCGGGCCTCGGTCGCCGCGACCGCGATCTGCGGGACCGCGGCCGCGTCGGCGCCGAGGGCCGAACCGACGACGTCGACCGCGCGGTAGCTGACGACGAAGAGGTGCTCACCGATCGTGGTGGGCTGGGGTTTGAGGCTGAGCTGCGTCCCGAGCTGGGCCCGCAGCTCCTGCTGCGCCCGGACCACGGCCTGCGGGTCGTCGGCGACGGGAACGGTGTAGGTCAGGTTGGCCACCCCGGGCAGCGAGGTCATCGTGGCGGTGAGGTCCTGGAAGTCGTCGTCGGTGAGCGCCGGCTGGTCGCCCACGACGGTCGCCAGCGACTCCAGCGTGCTGGTGTAGGTGCGGACCGCGTCGCCCAGGGCGGCGGCCTCCTCGGCGGCGGCCGCGTCCGTGGCGAGACGGGCGTGCTCCGCCCCCGACCGCTGCAGCACCCCGCTCACGACGGCACTCGCCCCGATCCCGCCGCCGAGCAGCGCGAGGGGGAGGCCGAGCACGGCGGCGCGGTGGACCAGGAGGCGACGGCGGGACCCGCTGGTCCCTGCGGAGGTGTCGGTCACCCCATCCCATCGGCATTCCCACGGTGACCCTGCACTCCTTCTTCTAACACCTGCCCGGGGAACTTCTACTACACGTTCGGAGCATCAGGATCCCCTCCCCGTGGGCCGATGCCTCCTCCGTGAGCATGGTCGAACTGGCAAGCCGCGCCGCGGTCCCGGCACCGGGGACGTCGGTGCTCCGCACCCGACCCCGCCCCCGTGCGACCGGCACCGCGACCGGGACGTCGCTGCGCCGCAGCGCTCGACAGGTGGTGGAGGCCCTCGCGGGGAGCACCGGCCTCGACACGTGGTACCTCGGGCGCCTGGACGGGCCGGCGGTGCTGCCGCTGGCGGTGTCCGGCGAGGCGACCGGCGTGCACGTCGGACACCGCGTCCCCTGGTCGGACACGGTGTGCCGGCGCATGGTCAACGGCCTCGGGCCGGCGGTCGCCCCCGACATCACCCTCGTGCCCAACTACGTGCGAGCCCCCGCGGCGATCGCGCTGCGGATGACCGCCTACGCCGGCACCGCGCTGCGCGACGACCACGGTCGCCTGCTCGGGACGATGGCCGGGTGGAGCTCCCGCCCCGACGTGGCCGTGGGGCCGGCGGTGGAGAGCCTCATGGGGGCCTTCGCCGAGCTGCTCGCGCAGGCCCTGGCTGCCGAGGTCGCCGCGGACGACACCCAGCGCGAGACGGAGCGGCGCTCGGTGCGCGTCGACGCCGCCGACCGGGTGACGGAGCTGTCCAGCCGGGTCGGCTGGGGCGCGCTGCTGCAGCAGGAGGACCGGCGCAGCGTGGAACGCGCCGTCCCGGTCGCCCTCCTCGTGGTCGACCTGGGCCGGGTCCGCTCCTCCCGGCGCCTCCAGAAGGCCACCGAGACCGTCGTGCGGGCGCTGCCCGACGCGACCGTCTCCCGGCTCACCGCCCGTCAGTTCGGCGCGATCCTGCCCGACGCGGAGTCCGAGGAGGTCGACGCGGTCGGGCGCGTGGTGGCCGCGCACCTGCGGGCCGCCGGGTTCGACGCCACCACCGCCTGGGCGGCCTCCGGGGAGGCCCGCGACCTCAGCGCGGTGTGGACCCTGGCCGAGCAGCGCCTCTACCGCGCCCGCCGCGACGGGGGCCCCGCGTGAGCGCCGCCGCGCCCGTGCCCCGCACCGTGCGGCTCGCCGGCGTCCTGCACGAGATCGGCCCGGTGCGCTGCGTCCTCACCCTCGGGCTGCTGGTGGCCACCGTGGTGCTGCTGGCCCACGACCGCGCCGTCCGGCACACCGAGGCGTGCGTCTCGGCGTTGCTGGTCCGCAGCACGTGGGGTCCCGACGCCCGCTGCGTGGACGACAACGCCCTCTACCGGATCGACGGGCTGCTCGTCGGGCACACCGTGACCATCGGGTGCAGCGCCGTGGTGCTGCTCGTGCCGTTCGTGCTCGTCTCGGCCATGCTCCTGCCGGTGCGGCGGATGCCGGCCGTCGTCACCCTGGGCGCCCTGGGCGTCGCCGCCCTGGTGGTGGCCGCGGTCAACCAGCTGCGGCTGCTGACCATCGCCACCGGGATGCACCTCTGGGGCGTGGAGCAGGGCTACGGGGTCACCCACGTCCTGGCCGGATCGATCGTCAGCACCGTGGGCGTCGTCGCCGGCGGCCTGACCTTCCTGGTCCTGCTGACCCGGGGCTCGCGGGTGGTGCGCCGTGGATAGCGTCCACCTCGGCCTGGCCCTGCTGAACACCGCCGCCTTCGTGCTGTGCGTGCTGTTCCTCAGCTACGTCATCACCGTCCTGCGCCCCTTCCTGCGCAACCGCGAGGTGGAACTCGGTGACCGCGCGGACTTCGACTGGCACATCCTCATCCCCTGCCTGGACGAGGAGACGGTCATCGTGGGCACCGTCCAGCACCTGCTGGACAACTTCCCCGAGGCGACCGTGTGGTGCATCGACGACGACTCCCGCGACCACACCCACGAGCTGATCACCTGGCTGGCGACCCGGCACGAGAAGGTCCGCGTCGTCAGCCGCCGCCCCCCGGAGGCCCGCAAGGGCAAGGGCGAAGCCCTCAACGACGCCTACCGGCGGATCTGCGCGGAAGTTCCCGCAGACGGCGACCGTTCCCGCGTGGTCGTCGGTGTCGTGGACGCGGACGGGCGCCTGGAGCAGTTCTGCCCCGACGTCGTCGCCGGCCCGACGCTGTTCGGGGACCCGACGGTGGGGGCGGTGCAGGTCCAGGTCCGCATCACCGAGGACGTCGACGCCCTCGTCGGGACCGACCTGGACCGCCTCGTCGGTTCCCGGGCCCGCACCCGGGGTGACCACGTCCTCGTGCGCCTGCAGGACCTGGAGTTCGCCGGCCCCATCGCGGCGATGCAGTTCCTGCGCCGGCGCACCGGCAGCGTCGCGATGGGCGGCAACGGGCAGTTCACCCGCCTCACCGCCCTCGACGACGTCGCCCGCGACAACGGCACGCCGTGGCACGGAGCCCTGCTGGAGGACTTCGAACTCGGTCTGCACGTCCTGCTGGCCGGGCACCGCACCGAGTACTGCCACGACACGTTCGTCGCCCAGGACGGCCTGAGCGAGGTGGGACCCCTGCTGCGCCAGCGCACCCGCTGGTCGCAGGGCAACATCCAGTGCCTGCGCTACCTGTGGCGCGTCCTGAACTCCGAGCGCATCTCCATCTCCGGCGCCCTGGAGATCGCGCACTACATGTGGGTCCCGTTCTCCCAGGTCTTCGGCAGCGTCGTGTTCCCGCTGACCTCGATCGTCACCCTCTACTACGCCTTCAGCGACCCCCAGGGCGCCGACCGGTGGTTGCTGGCCGGGGCCTGGGGCCTCATCCCGCTGGGCCTGCTCTTCGGGGTGCTGCCCCACGCCCTGTGGGGGTTCTTCTACCGCAGCCACTGCGGGACGTTCGTCACCCGGCGCGGGGCGCTGTGGATGGCCGTGGCCAACATCGGCTACGGCTACCTGCTGCAGATCTGCGCTTGGCGCGCGCTGTTCCGCGTCCTCAAGGGCCACACCGAGTGGCACAAGACCGCCCGGACCCACGACCGGCCCGTCGCGAACACCCCGATCCCCTCACCCCTCCCGAGCAGCTGAGGAGCAGGACCATGGACGAGACGAACTCCCCCCGCCGTGCGTGGAGGCGGCTGCTGGTGACCGGTGTCGCCGGTGCAGCCGCCCTCGGCCTGGCGACCGCGACGTCGGCCGCGGCCGACACCTCGGTGGCCACCGCCAGCGCCGTCACGGTCGGTCTGCTGGGAGGCACCGCTGTCACCTCCGGGACCGGGACCGCCAGCAACTCCGGGTCGCAGGCCACCCAGAACAGCGGGGCGACCCCGGCGCTGAGCGTGCTCAACGGTCAGAGCGGCATCTCCGCCGGCGTCCTCGCGCAGACCGCGGTCGCCCGGGCCGACGGATCGTCCGCGGCCTGCGCCGGCCTCGTCGGGGCCGGCGGCACGATCACCGTCGGCGCCGACGGGGAGTGCACCCCCTCCGGGGGCGGCCCGGGTGGCGTGCAGCTCACCGTCGGCGGCCTCGTGGTCATCAAGGCCGACGCGGTCCTCGCCACCTGCACCGCGACGTCGGCGGGCGTGACGACCGGTTCGGTCAAGCTCCTCGGGGTCTCGGCCACCGTCCTCGGCCTGGGCGGAGGGACGACGAACGTCTCGGCCACCGCGGCCGAGAACAGCGGGATCGACCTGAGCCTCGCCGGCCTCCCCGTCGCGCAGGTCCTGACCCGGGCCACGACCAGGCCCACCGCCGGCAGCATCACCGTCAACGCCCTGAAGGTCGTCGTCCTCGGCAAGACGGTCTACGCGAGCATCGGCACCGTCACCTGCGGCGCCAACGCGAAGACCGTCCCCACCAACGCCCTCCCCGGACCCGCCGCACCGCTGAGCGCCGCGGCGCTCGCCGTGCTCGGCTGGCGCTTCCGCCGTCCCGTCCTGCACGCCCTGAGCGCGAGGAGCGGGAGCCGTGGCTGAGAACCTCACCGGGAAGGTCGCCGTCGTCTTCGGCACCCGTCCCGAGATCATCAAGCTGGCCCCCGTCCTGCTCGCGCTCGGGGCGGACGGGCACCCGGTCTTCACCGGTCAGCACTACGACGCCGAGCTCACCGATGCGGTGTTCCGCTCCTGCGGCCTGCCCGTCACGGCCCCGGCGCTCACCGGCGTCGGCGGCGGCACCCGCGCCCAGCAGGTCGCCACGATGGTGGACCAGCTCTCGCAGCTCTTCACCCGCAGCCGTCCGCGAGCCGTCGTCGTCCAGGGCGACACGAACACGACCAACGCCGGTGCGCAGGCCGGGCACTACCTCGGGATCCCGGTCGTGCACGTCGAGGCGGGGTTGCGCAGCCACGACCGGGCGATGCCGGAGGAGACGAACCGCCTGCTGGTGTCGGCGCTCGCCGACGTGCACTGCGCCGCCACCCCGGAGAACGCACGCAACCTCCTCGACGGCGCCGTGCCCGCCGAGGCCGTCTTCGTGACCGGCAACCCCATCGTGGAGGCGGTCGCGAACCTGCTCCCGGACGAGGCGGAAGGTGCCCGCCTGCTCGCCGCGCACGGGCTCCCGGAACGGTTCGTGCTGGCCACGGTGCACCGTCCGGAGAACACCGACGACCCGGCGCGGCTGGGCGCACTGCTCGACGGGCTGGGTCGTCTCGGCTCCCCCGTGGCCCTGCCGCTGCACCCCAGGACCCGCAAGGCGCTGGCCACCTGGGGCACGGCGGTCCCGGCCGCGGTGCAGGTGCTGCCCCCGGTGGACTACCGGACCTTCCTGGCCTTCACCCGCAGCGCGTCGCTGCTGGTGTCCGACTCCGGCGGGCTGCAGGAGGAGGTCACGGTCCTGAAGAAGCCGCTCGTGGTCGTCCGGACCAGCACCGAACGTCCCGAGTCGGTGGCCGCGGGGTTCTCCGTGCTGAGCGAGCCCGAGCACCTCGTCGAGCACGCCGAGCGGATGTCCTCCCCGCAGGTGCTGGCCCGCCTGGCGGCGACCCCCAGCCCCTACGGCGACGGCCTGGCCTCCCAGCGGATCGCCACCCTGGCCCGGGGCGGGGCGCTCACGCCCCAGACGGCCTGACCCGGCCGTTCACCGTTCGCAGTTCACCCGGACGGAGCATGGAGGACGGCGCTCCACCACCCGACTTCTAGATAGTGACTAGTCAGCAGCGCGAGCCGATCGTCGACCTCGGCGACGGAGGACCCGGGCGCCGCCTCGTGGCGGTCGAGTACCTGGTCGCCAGCCTCATCACCGCCTCCGTCGCGCTGCTGCCCGGCTGGACCGGCGTGCACGACGGGGTGATCCTCACGATCGCCGTCTCGGGTCTCCTCAGTGGTGCGGGACTGCTGCTCGTCCCCGCGTGGCCGCTGCTCAGCCACCGGGCCGCCCTCGTCGGCGCGGCGGTGACCACCTCGGTCGGCGTCTACGCCGCCGACGGCTCGCCCGCGGTCGGTGTGTTCGTCGCGCTCTACTGCGCGACCGCGGCGCACATCCCGTTCCTGCGCTCGGTGCGCGGCATGCTCGCCGCCACCGCGCTGCCGTTCCTGCTGCTGCCCACCGCCCTCCTCGCCTCCGGGCACCCCGGCCAGGTCGCGGGGTGGCTGGCCGTCCTGCCCGCCACCACCGTGCTGCCGGTCCTCGGCGTCCGCTCGCTGCTGTCCCTGGCCGCACGCCGCGCCCGTCGCGACGGCGGGTCGGAACTGCTGAACCGCAGAGGGCTGTTCGAGAGCTGCGCCGAACAGCTGCAGGCGAGCGAGGGTCTGGCCGGGCAGGCGACGGTGAGCGTCGCCCACTTCGACGACCTGCGCGACCTGCGCCTGGCCCTGGGTCCCGCCGCCGCCGAGGAGGTCATCGCCGAGTGCGCCCGCCGCGCCGCCGACCTGCCGGGCGCCGTCGTCGCCCGCATCGACCAGGACTCCCTGGCCGTCGTGCGCCCCGCCGAGCTCGACGGCTCGGGCGAGGCCACCAGCACGTGCCGCGCCGAGGGACGGGTACTGCTCGACGTGCTGCGCGAGCACGTCGTCCTGAGCGGCGACGGTCCCGGCCAGGGTCTGACGGTGCGCCCCGACGTCTCGATCGGTGTGGCGTGCGCCCCGCAGCACGGCCGGGAGGTCGAGGAGCTGCTCGCGCTGGCCGACGTCGCGGCGGTGCGCGCCGCCGGCGACCAGGAGCACGTCGCCGTGGCCGAGGGCGAGGCGGCCTTCGACGCCGACGCCCTGCGCCTGCACGCCGAGCTGCCCGCCGCCGTCGAGGCGGGCCAGCTGCGGGTGCACTACCAGCGCCTCGTCGCCGCCGGCACCGGCCGCACCGTCGGCGTGGAGGCCCTCGTGCGCTGGCAGCACCCCGAACGCGGGCTGCTCGGCCCGGGCGCGTTCATCCCCCTCGCCGAACGCAGCCAGGCCATCGTCGGCCTCACCTACTGGGTGCTGCGCACCGCCGCCGCCCAGTGCGCCGCCTGGCGCGCGGACGGCCACGACGTCGGGATGTCCGTCAACGTCTCCCCCGTGGTCCTCGCCGACCCCGCGCTGCTCAACGCGGTGCGCCGGGCCATCGCCGAGAACCACCTGGGCGACGGCGTCCTCACCCTGGAGGTCACCGAGAGCGCCCTGCTGGGCGACCCCGAGGGCGCCGGCGCCGTCCTGGCCGACCTGCGCGCCGCCGGGGCGCGCATCTCCCTCGACGACTTCGGCACCGGCTACACCTCGCTGACGATGCTGCGCCAGCTCGAGGTCGACGAACTGAAGATCGACCGCTGCTTCGTGGCCGCCGCCGCGCAGGTCCCCGCCGACACCGCCATCGTGCGGGCCCTGGTCGACCTCGCCCACCGGTTGTCGATGGAGGTCGTCGCCGAGGGCGTGGAGGACGCCTCCACCGCCGACCTCATCCACGCCCTGGGCGCCGACGTCCTGCAGGGGTTCCACTTCGCCCGGCCGGTCCCGGCCGCCGACGTCTTCCCGAGCGCCCCCGTGGGTTCCGGAGCCCCTTCCGCGACGGAACCCGTGCCGGCCCCTCGCGGCGCCGACGAGGAGGAGCGGGTGCAGTTGGCCCACACCGTCCTGCGCTCCGCCCGCAGCTCTGCGGAGGTGCTGAGCAGCATCACGGCCCTGGCCGCCGCCGTCAGCGGGACGCAGTTCGCCAGCTTCAACGTCGTCACCGAGGAGCACGTGCACCTGCTGGCTCCTCACGGCCACGAGACCGCCCTCGCTCCCCGTGACGGCACCCCCTGCGCCTGGACGGTGCAGCAGCACGACGTCCTGCACCTCGACCCCTCGACCGACGGGCGCGGCGCGGGGGGTTCGGCCTCGCGGGCGGGGATCCAGCACTACGTCGGGGCCCCGGTGATCGACGCGGCGGGGCGGGTCCTGGGCGTCCTGTGCGCCTACGACCGCGGGCTGCTGCCCTCGAGCGACCTCCAGCGCAGCCAGCTGCAGCTGCTCGCCGACGTGGTGGCCGACCACCTCGCCGGGATCGACGTCGCCGACCGGCTCGACGGTGCGCGGAACATGCTGCGAGCGGTGGCCGAGCTCGACGACGGACACCACCGGGTCCCCGGCCCGGACCGGGTGGTCGCGACGTTCGCCACCGCGGTCCACGAGCTGCTCCGGCCCGACCACAGCCTCGTGGTGCACCCCGCGCCGTCGGGCGCCGGGCCGTGGCAACTGCTCGAGCACCGGGGCGACGTCGACCCCCACCTGCTGACCCGGGTCGGTTTCGACCTCACCGGACGCAGCGCCGTCGCCCGCTCGATCGCCACCGGGCGCCCGGTGTGGGTGCCGGACGCCGCGACCAGCAGCCTGGAGGAGAGTGACCTCACCCGCCACCTCGGGGCCGCGGCGATCCTCACCGTCCCCGTCACCACCGGCCACGGTGGCGTCAGCCACGTGCTGGTCGCCGTCTGGCGCGATCCGCAGCACGAACTCGACCCCGTGCTGCGCACCACCGCCGTCGCGATCGCGGGTCGGGCGGCCCGTGAGCTGACCGCTCCGGTGGCGGACAGCGCGACACCGGTCCACGCCGCGGGCTGACGGTGTGCGCGGGGGCGCGGCGCTGACGTCTCGGCGTCCCGTCGAGTCCACGACCTCTCGCGCGCCGATCCCGGAGGGGGTTGGCAGCACCTCAAGAATGCGCAACCACTTCCCGAAACATCTAGCAGAAGGTCTGGAACTGCTAGACATCGGAGAACCGCGTTGTCCCTGCTGGAACGTTGGAAGCCGTCGCGAGGCGACGCACGGGTCGTCGGCGGAACCGGCCGGGCCGGATCCTCCGACCCGGTCCCCGAGGCGCCGCCCCTGCTCTCGGGCGACGTCGAGCGGGCCCGGGTGCTCCACCTCGCTCTGCGCCGCTGGCAGGCGGAGGGCGCGGTGGTGGAGTCGGCGGGCGCGCACCAGGCGGTCGTCCGCTGGGGACGCACCACTTCCCACCGCCGCCACCTCATCGGCTCGATCTGCAGCCTCGGCTGCTGGCTGCCGGTCTGGCTGGTCGTCGCCCGTGTCCGCGCCGCCCGGCGCCGCACCACGCAGGTGATCGTGGACGAGTTCGGCCGGGTCACCTCCCGCACCCTCGACCCGACCCGGCCCGCCCGCTGACCCGACGGTCGGCCGAACGCTGCGGCGACGTCTCGGCACCGGCTCGGTGAACACTCCTGGACCGGCACGCGGACGGCGCCCGGCCCTCGGCGGTGGGTCTGGACGGGCCGGTCGGTTCCCCGACATGCTGCGCCGCATGCCCACCTTCATCACTCCCGACGGTGTCGAGATCTACTACACTGAGGCCGGTACCGGCCGGCCCATCGTGCTGAGCCACGGCTGGCCCCTGAGCTCGGACGCCTGGCAGGTCGAGCTCAAGGTCTACTCCGACGCCGGCTACCGCGTCATCGCCCACGACCGGCGGGGCCACGGCCGGTCCGAGAAGACCGCGAACGGCCACGACATGGACACCTACGCCCGCGACCTCGCGGCGCTGATCGAGTCCCTCGACCTGCACGACGTCGTCGTGATGGGCCACTCCACCGGTGGCGGCGAGGTCGTGAAGTACGCCGCGAAGTACGCGAACGGCAGGGTGTCGAAGGTCGTCACCTTCGGCGCGGTCCCCCCGCTGATGGCGAAGACCGACACCAACCCGGAGGGGCTGCCGATCGAGGTGTTCGACGGGATCCGCGCCGGGGTCCTCGCCGACCGCTCGCAGTTCTACCAGGACCTGTCGGAGAGCTTCTTCGGCGCCAACCACGGCCGAGCGGTGTCCCAGGGCGACAAGGACGACTTCTGGCGCCAGGGGATGCTGGTGAACCTGGTCGCGGCCTACGACTGCGTGAAGGCGTTCTCCGAGACCGACTTCACCGACGACCTCAAGGCCCTGGAGGTCCCGATCCTGCTCTGCCACGGCGACGACGACCAGATCGTGCCCATCGACGGCGCGGCGAAGAAGTCGATCACCCTGGTGAAGGACGGGACCCTCAAGGTCTACGAGGGTGCCCCGCACGGCATCCAGGGCGACTACCAGCTCGCCCTGCACCGCGACGTCCTGGCCTGGCTCGCCGGCTGACGTCTGCGGAGTGGAGCGTTTCGCGGCTCACGAGGCGCACGGGGACGCGGAACGCTCCACTCCACGTCCCGCGCCGTGCGGAGCTCCTCAGCCCAGCCGGTCCTTGAGGTCGGCGACCTGCGGGGAGCGTTCGGGGTCGATCCCGGAGGCCAGCGCCAGGTACACCGCGGCGTAGTCGGTGCGGGCGATCAGCTGCGCGAGCCGCTGCGCGGGGGTTCCCTCGTCGGCGACGAGCTCGGAGACCCGCACCCCGGCGTCGCTCGCGGTCGTGACCACGGCGTTCGCGAGTCGGCGGTCCTCGTCGGAGACCGCGAGCGGGGAGTCGCGGACCATCAGCAACTGCAGGCGGGGCCCGGCGGGGCCGTCGACGAAGGGGTCGGCGAACACGTCGTCGACGCCGGCCGCGAACGGCCCGCCGAACGTGGCGACGACCTCGCTCGCGTCGTCCGGCAGGGCGCCGCTGACCGCGGGGACCCGCGCCGTGCGGGCCAGCATCCCGGCCGCGCGACGGGCCGCCGCGGCCATCAGGTCACCGTCACCGAGCACGACCGGGACCGCGCCGGAGACCTCGAGGGCGAGGACCTTCGCCGGGTTCACGAACGTCTCCGACCACGGGCGGCACGCCTCGGCCTCGGCGTCGAGGCGGTCCGCGACCCCGGCGAGTTCGCTCGCCGACGCGGACAGCAGACCCATCGCGTCGCAGGCCAGCAGCACGGGCGTCACCAGCGACCACAGCGCGACCCGGGACGAGCGCGGGTCGCCGCCGTCGGCGCGGACCCCGCGGGCGGGCCGGACGTGCACGTTGCCGTTGCGGGAACCGATCTCGGACAGCGGGGAACCGTCCCCGGCGACCGCGACGACCCGCGCCCCGCGCCGGGACGCCTCGACGGCCAACGCGACCGGGCCCGGCGCGCGACCGGACAACGAGACCGCGATGACGAGGTCGAGCGGGCCGACCCAGCTCGGCAGCGGCCCCCCGTGGCGGACGACGACGGGAACCGGGCAACCGCGCCCGGCCAGCGACTGCACGATGTCGGCGACGACGGAACTCCCCGCCAGCGCGGCGATGACCACGGCGCGCGGACGGTCGTCCTCGGCGAGGCGCACGACCCGCGCCTCGGCGGAGAGGTCGAGGGCCTCGCGGACCTGCGCGCCGGCGCTGGCGAGCGCCCGCAGGACACCGGTGGAGTCGGCGCCGGTGAGCTGGTCGCCGTCGGCGAGCAGGGCCTCGTCGAGGGCGCTCACGCGCTCGCGCCCGGCTGGATCGCCTGGTCGGCGAGCAGGACGGGAACCCCGTCGAGCACCGGGTAGCGCAGGCCCGAGGGCGTCACGAGGAACTCCGCGCCGTCGACCGTGGTCGGGGAGAGGGGTTCACCGGAGACCGGGCAGCGCAGCAGGTCGAGGACCCAGCTCTCGAGCGCCATCAGTTGCTCCCCCGGACGAGTTCGAGCACGCGGTCGCGGATCACGGTCATGGTGGCCTCGTCGGCGCCCTCGGCGTTCAGCCGCAGCAGGGGTTCGGTGTTGGAGGCCCGCAGGTTGAACCACCACATCGGTTGCTCCGGCGAGGCCGGGTGGAACACGGTGACGCCGTCGAGGTGGTCGATCTCGAGTTCCTCCCCCTCCGCCGCAGCCTGTTCGGTGATCGCGTCGACGACCTTCACGGTCGTGGCCGCGGCGTCGTCGACGGTGGAGTTGATCTCGCCGCTGGCGACGTACTTCTCGTACTCGGCGGCGAGTTCGGAGAGGGGGCGGTCCTGTTCGGCGAGCGCGGCGAGGACGTGCATCGCGGCGAGCATGCCGGTGTCGGCGGACCAGAACTCGCGGAAGTAGTAGTGGGCGGAGTGCTCGCCGCCGAACACGGCGCCAACCTCGGCCATCTGCTCCTTGATGAAGGAGTGCCCGACGCGGGTCCGGACGGGTTTCCCCCCGTCGGCGGTGATGATCTCGGGCACGGCCCGGGAGGTGATGAGGTTGTGGATGACGACGGGTTCGCGGCCGGCGAGGATCTCCTTGGCGATCTCGCGGCGGGCGACCATCGCGGTGACGGCGCTGGGGCTCACCGGGTCGCCGTTCTCGTCGATGACGAAGCAGCGGTCGGCGTCGCCGTCGAAGGCGAGGCCGATGTCGGCGCCGTGCTCGGGGACGGCCTTCTGCAGGTCGAGGAGGTTCTTCGGGTCGAGGGGGTTCGCCTCGTGGTTGGGGAACGTCCCGTCGAGCTCGAAGTACATCGGGACGACGTCCAGCGGCAGCGGCGCCAGACCGGCGTCGATGCCGAGGACCGCGGGAGCGGTGAAGCCGCCCATGCCGTTCCCGGCGTCGATGACGACCTTGAGGCGGCGCGCCCCGGTGAGGTCGACGAGGGTGCGCAGGTGCTGGGCGTAGGCCTTCAGCAGGTCCTGCTCGTCCACCTCGCCGATCGACCCGGACCCCTCGGGGACGCTGGCGGTGTCCAGCCAGCCCTGGGCGAGGTCGCGGATCGCGGAGAGCCCCGAGTCCTGGCCGACGGGCTTCGCGCCGGCCCGGCACATCTTGATGCCGTTGTACTGGGCGGGGTTGTGGCTCGCGGTGAACATGGCGCCGGGGATGTCGAGGAACCCGCTGGCGAAGTAGAGGCCGTCGGTGGAGCAGAGCCCGATGAGGGTGACGTCGACCCCGCGGGAGGCCAGTCCCTCGGCGAAGGCCCGGGACAGTTCCGGGGAGGAGGGGCGCATGTCGTGGCCGATGACGGCGCGCGGTGTCGCGCCGGTCGCGGCCTCCGGCAGGACGACGACCTCGGCGAACGCCGCCCCGATGGCCCGGACCACGCCCGCGTCGAGCTGGTCGGGGACCGTCCCCCGCACGTCGTAGGCCTTGATGAAGGACGACAGGTCAACGGAGGAAGAGGCGGTCACGCTCCGGAGCCTACAAGCGCGCCCCCGCGGACGCGGTGCCGACGAGGGGTGCGACTACTGCTTGCGGGTGCGGTCCAGGACGGCGTCGACGGAGATCGGCCCGCTCGCGGACATCCAGCTGCGTTCCTCGCAGACGTGGCAGGACACGAAGCGGACGGGGGTGCCGTCGGTCAGCGACATCGACAGCTGCGTGACGCGCTCGCTCCCGCAGTGCGTGCAGGCCGCGGTCTCGCGGTGGGCGGCCTGGGTCAGCGACCCCAGCGGCGGGGCGCTGCGGGTGGCGCGGGGGCGACGGGTCGCTCGGGGCGGGTTGGCGGCGGGCACGACCGTTCATCGGCAGGTCGCCCCGGCGGTTGAGGAGTCCGTCCGGGTGATGCCGGGGGCCGGTCAGCTCTCCCGCAGGACCCGCAGGTGGCCCCGCCGCACCGCCGGCGCGTCCGGGTCGATGCCCCGGGGGGGCGCCGGCTTCTCGCGCAGCGAGTCCGCGAGGGCGTCGATGTCGTCGTGGTGGCGGGCGGCCTCGACGAGGTCGGGGGCCAACCGCACGACCTCCCACCCGCGGGGCGCGGTGAGCCGCTCGGCGTGCTCGCCGCAGAGGTCGTAGCAGTGCGGCTCGGCGAACGTCGCGAGCGGGCCGAGGACGGCCGTGGAGTCGGAGTAGACGTAGGTGAGCGTCGCGACCGCGGGCTTGCCGCAGGCCGTGCGCGAACAGCGCCGGGCGGTGGGCGCGGCGGAGCGGCCGGCTCCCGGGCGGGAGGCGTTCGTTCCAGGGGTGCGGGTGCTCACGCGCGCACGCTACCTCCACGTCCCCCGTGAGGTCGGACACCCGCGGAGTGTCTGCGCAGCGTGTCTCCGGAGGGCCCCGCGTGGGTAGTCTCGCCCGGTGGTCCTCCGACGCCGGGCGCAGACCCGTCCACGCCGCCGCCGCGACCGGCACGGTCGTGGCCTGCGCGGTCCCCTGTTGCCCGCTGCGCTGCCCGCGGCGCGCACCCGGGCCGAACGCTTCGACGACCTGGTGCTCGACGCGGTGGAGCTGCTGGAGCGGCGCTGGGCCGAGCAGCTGGCCGGGGTGGAGTTCGCCGTCGAGGACGTCCCGCCCTCCGACCCGGCGCCCTGGGAGGACGACGTCGTCCCGCTGGGCCGCCTCTTCCCGGCCCACGGCAACCGTCCCGCCCGGGTCGTGCTGTACCGCCGGCCGCTGGAGACGCGCGCCGACGGCGACGAGCTCGACGACCTCGTCGCCGACGTCGTGGTGGAGCAGGTCGCGCACCTGCTCGAGATGCCGCCCGAGGACGTCGACCCGCGCTACTCCGACTGAGCGCTCCGCTGGGGGTCGCCGCGTCCGGGTCGTGGACGCCTCACGCCGAACCTAGCGGCGCGAGGCGTCCACGACCCGAACCCGCACGCCGGGATCAGGCGGCGTTGCGGGCGCGGGACAGGATCAGCTGCAGCAGCGTCAGCACGACCCGCTTGACCCCCTCGCGCTCCCGGGCGTCGACGGACACCACGGGGACGGCGGGGTCGACGTTGGCGGCGGCGCGGACCTGGTCCAGGGTGAGCTGGCTGCGGTTCGCGAAGGAGTTGACGGCGAGCACGAACGGCAGGCCGATCTTCTCGAAGTAGTCCAGGGCCACGAAGCAGTCGTCGATCCGGCTGGGGTCCACCAGGATGATCCCGCCGAGCGCACCGTCGGCGAGGTCGTTCCACATGAACCCGAAGCGGTCCTGCCCCGGGGTCCCGAACATGTACAGGATGATGCTCTCGTCGATCGTGACGCGACCGAAGTCCATGGCCACGGTCGTCGTGGTCTTCTCGCTGGCCTCGCCGGCGTAGTCGACCCCGATGGACGCCGAGGTCATGGCGGCCTCGGTGCTCAGCGGTTCGATCTCGGACAAGGCCCCGACGGTCGTCGTCTTCCCGACGCCGAAACCGCCGGAGACGAGGATCTTGACCGGGATCGGGGGACGTTTCACGGCCGCCTGCGGGGGCGCGACCTCAGAGTGCAGCGACACCGTTGATCAACCTCTCGATGAACGAGACGTCGAACGCGAGGGACTTCGCGGTGGACGTCGTGATGAGCAGTTCGCGGGCGACGAGGTCGCCGACGAGGACCTGGGCGACGCCCAGGGGGATGCCGACGAGGGCGGCGACCTCGGCGACGGAGCGGACCTCGGCGCACACGTCGAGGACCTGTCCGAGTTCGAAGGCGAGCGAGCGCTTCGCCGCCACCTCCACACCCTGCGGGGTGAGCACGGCCGTGGTCTCCATCGCGATCCCGGCGGCCCCTCCCCCGGTCCGTCCGCCGGTCAGCAGGTAGGCCCGGACCTCGGAGCCGGCCTCCTCGGCGAACTCGTCGGGGAGGTCCTGCGCGAGGTGGGCCGGTACCGGGGCGGCGGTGGCCGCCGCCCCGGACGTCGTTGCGGCACTTCCGAGGAAGGGACGGTCGAACTCGTCGAACTCGTCCTCCTCCTCGGAGCCGTACTGCTCGAGGGGAGTCACAGCTCCAGCGACGTCTTCAGCTCGGTGATGAGTTCCGGGGTCAGCAGCGCCCCGACGCGCTCCACGAGCATCGTCGTCTCGTAGCCGACGAGACCGAGGTCGCAGTCGGCGGCGGTGACGACACCGAGGCAGGCCCGGCCGGCGATCGAGGAGACCAGCAGGTACCCCTGGCCGAACTCGGTGATGACCTGGCTCAGCGGACCCTTGTGCAGCAACCGCGAGGCCGAGACGGCCAGCGTCGTGAGGCCGGAGACGGTCGCGGCGAGCTTGTCCGCGTCCGCGCGGTCGAGGTCGGCGCGCATGGTCATGAGCAGCCCGTCGGAGGAGACCCCGATGGCCTGCTCCACACCGGGAGTCTGGGAGACGAAGCGTTCGAGCAGGAAGTTGACGTCCTGCGCGGTCTGGCTGACGAGGTTCTGGGAGTCGACGCTCATCGGGGTCACTCGCTCTCGGTGGTGGTGTCGGCGGAGGTGTCGGCGGAGCTTTCCTTGCGGGCGCGGGCGACCCCGCTCTGCAGGCCGGAGAGGCCACGACGGACCTCGTCGGCGGAACGGGACGTGGTCGCGGTCGCCGCCGCGGCGTCACCGGTGTCGGGCAGCTGCGCACCACGGACGCGGGTGCGGACGACGGTCTCCGGCAGGTCGGCGGGCAGTGCCGCGACCTGCGGCCCGACCCCCTCCTCGGCCGTGCGGCCGAGGTCGCGGCCGAGGTCGGCGAGCTGGGCGCCGCGGACGCGGGTGGAGGGAACCCCGGAGGTGGCGCGGGACTGCGGGACCGACGCCTTCAGCGGGGCGACCGCCTGGACCGGGACGACCTCGGCGACCGGAGCCGCGACGGGAACCTCGACCGGGGCCGCGACCGGAGCGGCCTCGACGACGGGTTCGACGACGGCTTCCGCCGTGACCTCGGCGACGGGCGCGCCGACGAGGGCGAGCTCGGGCTCCGGCACGGACTCCACGACGGGGGCCGCGACGGGGGCCGCGACGGGGGCCGCGGGAACGGCCGCACGGGAACCGAGCACGACGAGCGTGTTCGGCAGCACGACGGTCGCGACGACCCCGGAGCCGGGGGCGCGGGAGAGGCGGATGGACATGGTCCAGCGGGCCGCGAGCAGACCGACGACGTGGTGACCGAGCAGACGCGAGTCCGGACGGGTGTTCGCCGCGTTCTGGATGCGGTTGTTGGCGACGGCGATCTCGTCGTCGCTCATGCCGACACCGGAGTCGGTGACGGAGAGGGCGTAGCCACCGTCGACGGTCGGGGAACCGCTGACGACGACGCGGGTCGTGCTGGGCGAGAACGCGGTCGCGTTCTCCAGCAGTTCCGCCAGCAGGTGGGTGACGTCGGCCGCGGCGCTGCCGTGCAGGGTCGCGTCGTCGAGCTCGGTGATGTCGACGCGGGGGTAGTCCTCGATCTCGGCGAGGGCCGCGCGGACGACGCCGGCGACGGGCACCGGGCGGGACTTGGTGCGGGTCTGCTCCGCGCCGGCGAGGACGAGCATCGACTCGGCGTTGCGGCGGACACGGGTGGAGAGGTGGTCCAGGCGGAACAGCTTGTCGAGGACCTGCGGGTCGCGCTCGGAACGTTCGAGCTCGGCGAGGAACGCGAGGGTACGGGTGAGCAGGTTCTGGTTGCGGCGGCCGAGGTTGACGAGCATCTCGGCGGCGGCGACCTCGTTGCGGTGCTGCTCGAGCGCGAGGTCGAGGGCGCTGTCCTGGACGTGGTTGAACGCGACGGCGAGGGCGGCGAGCTCGTCCTTGGTCGCGACCTCGAAGGCCGGCAGCGTCGGCGGCACGCCGTCGGCGGCCAGGACGCGGATCTCGCCGATGGCCTCGGGCAGGCGCTCGGAGGCGACCTCCTCGGCGCGGGCGGTGAGCGCGCGCAGCGGGACGACGACGGTGCGGATGAGGGCGATCAGCATGAGCGCGACCAGCACGACGGCGAGGGCGGCGACGGCGATGATGAACAGCTGGGCGATGTGCGCCACGCGGGTCGCGTGGGCCTCGGCCGCGGCGCTGCGCTTCGCGACGGAGGCCTCGAGGCGGTCCATCGCGGTGAGGATCTGCTGGTAGACCGGGTACCCGCCGTTGAGGATGTGCGCCTCGGCGTCCGCCGTGCGCCCGTCGCGGTAGGCGATGACGGCGCGGTTGTCGTAGTCGATGAACTGGTCCCAGAGACCGATGAGCTCGACGTTGATGGCCTGCTCGTCCTTGGTCATCAGACCGGTGGGGGCGGTCTTGAGGGCCGTGACGAGGGTGGTGCGGTCGTCGAGGTAGGCGGCGCGGTTGCGGTTGTCGTCCGCGAGCGCGGCGTCCACGCCGATGCGGTAGGTGTCCCACGCGTAGGCGTTCTGCCAGGCGCTGATGTCGGCGTCGTAGTAGCGCTGCTGGTTCACGTACTGGACGAGCTTGGTGGCGTCCTGGGCGTCGGCCAGGGTCTTGGACTGCTCACGGCTCCCGACGAACGAGACGGCGCCGGTGATCAGGGTGAGCACCAGGATCACCCCGAAGGCGATGGCGAAGCGTGCGCCCACTCGGACGCGACGCAGCAGGAAGGTCATGCGTTCTCCTCTTCCAACGTGGGTGCCGGGCGGGCCGGTGGGTCCACGAGCAGTCATCGGTGACGTGCGACCGGAACGGTCCGGTCCTGGAAGAGGTGTCGTCCTGCTGGGAAGCGGCCGTGAGCGGCCGAAAGTGTGGTCCCCGGTACCGAATAACGGGACCGAGACCCTGAACTTCTAGAAGATTCAGCGCTTCCAGAGCAGCGACGCGAGCTCTGAGGCGACCGCCGGCGGTGCGGGGTCCCCCACGGTCAGGGCGACGGCGCTCAGCAGGACGTGTCCCTGCTCGTCGCTCTCGACGCGGATCCCGTACCCGACGGCACCGAGCACCAGGTTGAACCCCGGCCGGCCCGAGGCGACCTGGGCGACGGCGGCCACGGAAGCCCGCAGGCAGCCCCTCGGGTCCACGTCCTCGAGGCGCAGCGACGCGGCCGCGAAGGTGGTCACCACCTCCGCGAGCACGTCCTGGTCGTGCTGCGCGTGCTCCCCGAGCCGCGAGGCGACGGCCTGGCGACGTTCCCAGATGGACTGGCTCATCGGTACCTCCCCGAGTTCGGCGGGAGGCAGACGACCCCCTCACCTGTGGGTCTCGGCAGGTCGGGGCCGAACCTTCAGCTGATGCGGCGCTTGAGGCGGCGACGTTCGCGTTCGGAGAGACCGCCCCAGATGCCGAACCGCTCGTCGTTGCCCAGCGCGTACTCCAGGCACTCCTGGCGGACCTCGCAGGACTGGCAGACGCGCTTGGCCTCGCGGGTCGATCCGCCCTTCTCGGGGAAGAACGCCTCGGGGTCGGTCTGGGCGCAGAGCGCGAGTTCCTGCCAGCCCGGGTCCTCCGGGGTCAGACCCGAGAGGCCGGTGAGGCCACCGGTCAGGTCCACCAGCGAGAGCTCCGGGCGGCCGTCCGCGTCGAGGGGACCGTCCGCGTCGGCCTCGTCGTCGGCCTCTTCGTCGGCGTCCTCGGACGCGATCGGGGCCAGCACGACCAGGGCCTGCGGCGGAGCCGCGGCGCGGTCGAGGGGGACGACCGTGTCCACCGTGCCGACCGGATCGCCAGTGCTGGCGACCGGCGAACGGAAGGAGTCGTCGATGAACCGGAAGTCGTCGTCAGTCATTCGGTGGCCCCCACAGCCTCGGTCTGTCACTCCGTGCGCCCTGATCACGCGGTGTGCTGTGCCAGTCACCCTACGACCACCACTGGTGGAATTACACGCGTGTCGTCCCTCAGAGTCAAGCCCAGCGTGGTATCCCACCGGCCTCCCTGCAACGGTTCTGCCACATCCATCACACGAACACCACGATTCCCCGTGATCCGTCCGGGTGACGGGTGCGGTGACGGGGGATGATGGCGACCGTGAGCGACGCGAACCGACCGAGCAGGGCCCTGCAGATCACCGCTCTCGCCGGCGGCGTCGGCGGTGCCCGGTTCCTGCGCGGACTGCTGGCCCACCTGCGCTCCTCGGGGGATCCCGCCCGGCGCGAGGCGCAGGTCACGGTCATCAGCAACACCGCCGACGACATCACCCTGCACGGGCTGCGGATCTCCCCCGACCTCGACTCCGTGATGTACACCCTCGGCGGGGGCATCGACGAGGACCGCGGCTGGGGTCGCTCGAGCGAGACGTCCGGGGTCGCCGACGAGCTCGCCGCCTACGGGGCGCAACCGTCCTGGTTCACCCTCGGCGACAAGGACATCGCCACCCACCTCGTCCGCACGCGCCTGCTGGGCGAGGGCGCGACGCTCTCGGAGGCGACCGCCCGCCTCTGCGAACGCTGGCGGCCCGGGGTCCGGCTGCTGCCCATGACCGACGACCGCGTCGAGACCCACGTCGACCTCGCCGAGGCCGACGGGTCGACGCGACGCGTGCACTTCCAGGAGTGGTGGGTCCGCCTGCACGCCGCCGTCCCGGCCCTGCGCATCGAACCCGTGGGGGCCGCCACCGCCCGCCCGGCCCCCGGTGTGCTCGAGGCGTTGCGCGAGGCCGACGTCGTCGTCCTGCCGCCCAGCAACCCGGTCGTCTCGATCGGCACCATCCTCCAGGTCCCCGGGATCCGCGAGGCCCTGGTGCGGACGTCGGCGCCCGTCGTCGGGGTCTCCCCCGTCATCGCCGGCGCCCCCGTGCGCGGGATGGCCGACGCCTGCCTGGCCGCCATCGGCGTTCCCACCACCGCCGCCGCCGTCGCCGGCCTCTACGACGACTTCCTCGACGGCTGGCTCGTCGCCGAGGAGGACGAGCCCCCGGTCCGCTCGGGGCTGGAGGTCCGCCGCCGCCCGCTGCTCATGAGCTCGCCCGCGGCGACCGCCGACCTCGCCGGGGCCGCCCTCGACCTCGCGCTCGAACTCGACCGGAAGGACCCCGCCGCGTGAGCGGAACACCCCCCACCAGCCTGCAGCTCGTCGGGGTCCCCGGGATCGCGGAGGTCGTGGCCGGCGACGACGTCGCGGGTCTCCTCGTGGACGCCCTGTACGCCCAGCGCACCTCCCTCAGCGACGGCGACGTCCTCGCCGTGTCCAGCAAGGTCGTGTCCAAGGCCGCCGGGCTGACCGCTCCCGCGAGCGAGCGCGACGAGGTCGTCCTGCGGGAGTCCCGGCGCCTGGTCGCGGCCCGTCGCACCCCGCACGGCGTGGCCCGCATCGTGGAGTCCGCCGCCGGCCCGGTGATGGCCGCCGCCGGGGTCGACGCCTCCAACGTGGTCGGCGACGTGGTGCTGCTGCTGCCCGCCGACGCCGACGCCTGCGCCCGGGAGCTGCGCGTCCGCTTCCGGGAGATCACCGGCGCGAACGTCGGCGTGGTCGTCACCGACACCGCCGGCCGGCCGTGGCGGGCGGGTCAGACCGACTTCGCGCTGGGCAGCGCCGGGCTCGCCGCCCTCGACGACCTCCGCGGGCAGACCGACACCTCGGGCCGGGAGCTGAGCGTGACCGCCCGGGCGGTCGTCGACGAGGTCGCCGCCGCGGCGGACCTGGTGAAGGGCAAGACCTCCGGCGTTCCCGCCGCCCTGATCCGGGGCCTGGCCGACCTGGTCCTGCCCGCCGACGTCGAGGTCCCCGGGGCCCGCTCGCTGGTGCGCGCCGCGGCCGGCGACTGGTTCCGCCTCGGGCACGTCGAGGCCGTCCGGGCGGCCCTCGGCGCGGGCTCGGTCGAGCCACCGCCGGTGGAGGCGGGAACCCTCCTCGAACGGCTCGAACGCGCCGCCGAGGTGGCCTGCGCCGCCGGCCCCGTGGCCGGCGCGGTGATCGCCGTGGAGGACGACGGTTCGGGTCCGGCGCTGCGTCTGGAGGCCGAGGACGACTTCGCCCTCGGCGCCCTCACCCAGCGGACGCTCGCCGCGTTGTGGACGGAGTTCCTGGTCGGTCTCCTCGACCGCGAGGAGGGCTCCGTGCTGGTGCGGGTCGTGGAACTCCCCCGCTGATGTGGGTGGACCTCAGCCGCCCCGTCGCGGTCGGGACCCCGGTGTTCCCGGGCGATCCGGAGTTCAGCGCGGAACCCGCCACGACCATCGCGGCCGACGGTTTCGCGGTCACCCGGCTGGGTCTGGGGACCCACACGGGAACCCACGTCGACGCCCCCGTCCACGTCCACCCGGACGGTGCGACCCTCGACGAACTCCCGCTGGGGCTGTTCGCCGGGCCCGCCCTGGTCCTCGACGTCTCGGGCCGCTCCGTCGTCGACGTCGATCAGGTGCGGGACGCCGAGGGTGAGCGGATCGTGCTGCTGCACACCGGGTGGGACGCGTTCGCCGGGACCGGGCGGGAGTTCGACCACCCGTTCCTCACCCCCGCCGCGGCGGGGTTCCTGCGCGCCGGCGGGACGCGGACCGTCGGGATCGACACCGCGAGCGTCGACGCCCCGGACTCCCTGGCCGCACACCGGGTCCTGCTGGGGACCCGGGCCGATCCGGGGGTCCTCGTCGAGAACCTCCGCGGCCTCGGCGGACTGCCCCCGCGGGTGGAGTTCTTCGCGTTCGGGTGGGCGCTGAGCGGCGGCGACGGGTCACCCGTGCGCGCGGTAGCGCGCTGAGACCGCCCGGTTCGGGGTGTGCGTCGGCAACGTCATCCGCGGCGCACGACGCGGGCGCCGGTGCCCGGCGAGTTCCAGCAGCCGCTGGACCCGGAACCGGTGCCCCCGGTAGCACTCGATGACCTCGGCGCAGCCGGCGTCGTCGAGGACCTCTCCCGTCAGGGCCCAGGAGACGTTCTTGGCCACGTGGTAGTCGCCGAAGCTGAACGCGTCGGCGTGGCCGTGGGCCCGTTGCCGGATCTCCGCGGACGTCCACACCCCGATGCCCGGCAGCGACCGCAGGGCGGAGTCGGCGGCCTCGGGCGACATCTCCAGGGTGCGTTCCAGGCCGGCCGCGCGCGGTGCGGCGAGGATCGTGACCTTCCGGCGCCGCAGTTCCACCCCCGCCTGCAACCACTCCCAGGACGGGATCCGCGACCACTGCTCGGGGGTCGGGGGCAGCGTCAGCCCGGCCGGACCGGGGGCGGGTTCGCCGAAGCGGTGGACGAGCCGGCGCCACGCCGCGAAGGCCTCGACGCCGGTGACGACCTGCTCCAGCGCGGAGGCGGAGAGCGCTTCGAAGACGGCGCGGGTGCGGATGACCCGGAAGTGCGGGTTCTCCTTCCACGCCTGGACGAGGGTGGGGTGCTCGGGGCGCGGGACGAAGTCGGTGTGGTCGTCGTCGGCGTCGCCCAGCAGGTGCGGGACCCCCTCGAGCGCCCACCCGGTCCCCGGGCCCCACGCCTGCGCGTGGACCTCGGCCTCGGCGGGACGGGCGCGGACCCGGAGCAGGACGGGACCCTGCGGGGTCCGGGTGGCGCGCCAGACGGTGCCGTCGGGATCGCGCCGGAAGGTCGGGTCGCCGGCTCCGCGTCGCAGCGTCCCCAGGCTCTGCGCGACGGCGACGGGGCGGCCGGGCCGCCAGCGCAGTTCCCCGTCCGGTGTCACGCCTTCCGTCACGTCCTCACAGTAAGGGCCGGGGCGGGGTGATCGGCCCGTTTCCCCGGCCTGCGGGTGGCCAGGAAGGATCCGGCCAGGACGAGGACGAACCCGAGCACCGTGGTCACCGTGATCCGCTCCCCCAGCACCACCGCACCGGCGATCACGGCGACGACGGGGTTCACGTAGACGATGGCCGTGGCCCGGACCGGGCCGAGCTCCCCGATGAGCGCGAACAGCAGCACGAAGGCTCCGGCGGTGCAGACCACGGCCAGCGTGAGTAGCGCCGCGACGACCTGTCCCGAGGGGAGCTCCGCCGGCAGACCGGGGCCCAGGAGGACGACCGGCACGTAGGTCAGCGCCGCGAGCACCAGGCTGGCGAGCACGACCGAGGTCCCCGGCAGGTCGGAGAGGTGGCGGGCCAGCACGGCCGGCCCGACGGCGTAGCCCACCACGACGACGAGCATCTCCGCGACGGCCCCGAACTGCCCCGGCACCAGGTCGAACCCCACGAGTGTCGCGACCCCGAGGGTTCCCAGGCCGAGGCCCGCCCAACCGGTGAGCCCGAGCCGCTCGGCCCGCCCGCCGGCGAAGGCGACGAGGACGCCCACCACCGGGACGACCGAGACGAGCACCGCGGTCGTCGAGCTGGGGAGGTCGTGCTCGGCCCGGGCCAGGAACAGCCACGGGCCGACGATCTCGAACCCCGTGTAGGCCGCGAGCGCCGGCCAGCGTCGCAGCAGGGTCGGCAGGCCGGCGCGGAACTCCCTGCGGGACAACGCGATCGGGGCGAGGACGAGGGCGGCGAGGGCGGTGCGCGCCAGCACCATCGTCGAGGGCGGGAGTTCCTCGCCGACCACCTTGATCAGCAGGTACGGGATCCCCCAGGCGAACCCGAGGGCGGCGAAGATCAGGGCGGCACGGCGGGTCACCCGTCGATCGTGCTCCCGCACGACCATTCAGTCCAGCTAGAGTTTCCTCATGAGTCTCGACAGTGAGAACTTCACGATTGATCTCCGCCGGCTGCGCCTGCTCCGCGAGGTCGAGCGCCGCGGGACGGTGGCCGCGACGGCCGCCGCCCTGCACCTCACGCCGTCGGCGGTCTCCCAGCAGCTCGCGGGTCTGGCCCGGGAACTCGACGTCCCGCTGCTGGAACGGGTGGGGCGCGGGGTGCGGCTCACGGGTCAGGCCCGGGTGCTCCTCACCCACGCCGACGCCGTGTCCGCGCAGCTGGAGAAGGCCCGCGCCGATCTGGTGGCCTTCGACGCCGGGACGGTCGGCGAGGTCCGGATCGGTTCGCTCGCCAGCACCATCGCGGCGCTGGTCGGCCCGGCCATGCGGCGGCTGCGCCACGACCGTCCGGGGTTGCGGCTGCTGGTGCGCGAACGGGACGCCGTCGCCGCCGTCGCGGGTCTGGACGCCGGGGACCTCGACGTCGTCGTCGCGGTCGACCACCCGGGCGGGCCGCGCCGCGACGACGCCCGCTACGACCGGGTCGACCTGCTCACCGACGTCCTCGACGTCCTGCTGCCGGCCGAGCACCCGCTGGCCGGGCGCGACGCGCTCGCCCTGCGGGAACTGGCCGACGAGGAGTGGATCGCCGCGGCGAGCGACGACGCCTGCACGCAGATCACCGTCGCCGCCTGCGCCGCCGCGGGGTTCGCCCCCGACGTGCGCCACCACACCCTGGAGTACGACGCCCTCGCGGCCCTCGTCGCCGCCGGGGCCGGGGCCGCCCTCGTCCCGCGGATGGCGCACCCGTTGCGTCCCAGCGGGTTGCGCGTGATCCCCCTGGCCGGTCCCAGCCCCGCCCGATCGATCTACGCCGCCACCCGGGCCGGGCGCGGCACCGACGCCCCCACCGCTGCCGTCCTGGAGGAACTCCGGCGCGTCGCCGCCGAACGCCCCGACGCCACCCCCTGATCACGGGGTGGCGACCTAGGGTCCCCCCAGCCAGTGGTCGATGCGGCGGTGGTCGGGCGCGAAGCCGTGCGCGACGCCCCAGAGCACCGCCTGCGTGCGGCTCTGCGCGTCGATCTTCCGGTAGATCGAGCGGATGTAGGACTTGACGGTGTTCGGGCTCAGGTAGGTGAGCGTGGCGATGTCGGCGTTGTTCTTGCCCTGGGTGATGAGGGCGAGGATCTCGGACTCCCGGTCGGTGATCCCCTCGGTGCGGCCCGGCCAGTCGAGCCCGAGGGCACTGGCGGCGCGTCGGGGTGGGGTGCTGAACACCCGCTCACCGGCGTGCACGGCCTCGATGGCCGCGACGAGGTCGCGGGCGGGCAGCGTCTTCGAGAGGTAGCCGTGCACGCCGAGGGAACGGGCCGTCTCCACCAGTTCGGGCTGGAAGTTCCAGGTGTAGACCACGACGCGGCGCACGCGCGGGTTGCGCACCAGGGCCGCCACCTCGGTCGCGTCCGACTCCGGCTGGGCGAAGGAGTCGTAGAGCACGACGTCGACGTCGTCGTGCAGGGCCGCGTTGGCGTCGATCTCCGCCACCAGCACGCGGTCGCGGTAGGCGTCGAAGAGGTGCGCCAGTCCCACGAGGACGACGTCGTAGTCGTCCACGAGGGCGACGGTGATCGGGCGGGTCCGCGTCAGGGTGTCGATGCGGCGAAGCTACCACCCCTAGGGGTGTACCAGCCCCTCCCGCCAGGTGGTCGAGTGGGCACACGGCCCGACCCCGGGCCCGACCACCGCGCGGTCCGGCCGCGCTCACCACCAGGAGATTCACATGGGCCTCATCGGCACCGTCGTCACCGTCATCGTCGTCGGCCTCATCGCCGGCGCCCTCGCCCGCCTGATCGTGCCCGGCCGCCAGTCGATGTCGGTCGGCATGACGATCCTGCTGGGCATCGTCGGCTCGTTCGTCGGCGGTTTCCTCGGCTTCCTCATCTTCCACAAGGACGCCTCCGACGGCTTCCTGCAGCCCGCCGGCATCATCGGCGCGGTCATCGGTTCGATCATCGTGCTGCTGATCGTGGGAGCGCGGGGTCGCCGCGCCGTCCACTGACCTCGCCGTCCACTGACCTCGCCGGCGCTGACCTCGCTGTCCGCCGACTTCGCCGTCTACTCACCCCGGCGGGCCACGAGGTGACACGCTGTGACCTGGACCAGCAGGATGGGTTCACGGACGACGCCGCGATTCGGAGGAACGCCGCATGGAGATCGCAGCCGACACGCTTCAGAAGGCTCTACGGGTCAACCTGGACCCGCGGTGGTACGGGACCATCGCCGAGATCGGAGCCGGGCAGGAGGTCGCGCGCTGGTTCTTCCGCGCCGGAGGTGCGGCCGGGACGGTGGCGAAGTCGATGTCGGCCTACGACATGGCCGTCAGCGACGCCGTCTACGGCAAGTCGGACCGCTACGTCTCGCTGGGCCGGTTGCAGGCGATGCTGCAGCACGAGCTGTCGCTCAACGTCGAACGCCTCACCGAGGCGCGCGGTGACGACACCTGCTTCTTCGCCTTCGCCGACACCGTGGTGGCCCGCAGCTACCGGGGCGGCAACGAGTGCCACGGGTGGATGGGGGTCCGCTTCCAGGCCCACCCCAACGACGAGCCCAGCCAGATCGTGCTGCACGTGCGGATGCTCGACGACGACGCGGGGCTGCAGCAGGAGGCGCTGGGCATCGTCGGCGTCAACCTGCTGCACGCGGCGTTCTTCGAGCGCCACGAGCCCGAGCAGGTGGTGGCGAGCCTGCTGGACAAGCTGTCGACCGGGCGCATCGAGATCGACGTGATCCAGTTCCGCGGCATCGAGTTCCGCCACGTGGACAACCGGGTGATGGCGCTGCAGCTGGTGCAGCTCGGTCTGTCCGGCGTGGCGATGTTCGGTCCCGACGGGGAGGTGCTGCAGCCCTCGGAGGTGCTGCGCAAGCACGCGGTCCTCGTCGAGCGCGGCAGCTTCCGCCCCCCGACGGTCGTCAACATCGACATGCTCGCCTCGGCCGAGCAGAAGTTCGCGGAGCAGGACGCCGAGGGTGCTCCGGTCCTCGCCCTCGCCGAGCTGACGATGCGCAACCTGCGGGCCGCCGGCGACAAGGTCGACCGGCGGGACTTCCTGGCCCGGGCCGACCTCCTCGGGGCGTGCGGCATGACGACGGTCATCTCGGACTACTACGAGTACAACCGCCTCGCCGAGTACCTCCAGCGCCGCACCAGCGAGCGCATCGGCATCGTCATGGGCGTCCCGAGCCTGGTGAACCTCTTCGACGAGAGCAACCACGCCCACATGCAGGGCGGGATCCTGGAGAGCTTCGGGCGCCTGTTCAAGAACGACCTCAAGCTCTTCGTCTACCCGATGCAGGACCAGGAGACCGGCGAGACGCGGACCGTGGAGGACCTCCAGGTCGCGGACGACCTCCAACCGCTCTTCGACTTCCTCGCCCGCCGCGGCAGCTTCGTGCACCTGGACAACTACAAGCCGGAGTACCTGCCGATCCTGAGCCGCGACGTGCTGCGGCGCATCGGGGCCGGGGACGACAGCTGGGAGTCCATGGTCCCCGAGGAGGTCGCGTCGATGATCATCAAGCGGAACTTCTTCGGCTACAAGCGGAAGAGCGACTGACCCGGCCCGGAGGCCTTGACTCTGCAACGGCGTAATCGTGTAATCAATGCATGAGCGATGACGCTGACGTGACGGCCTGGTTCTCCGGCCGCCTGCCCGACGACTGGTTCGAGACCGCCCCCACGGTCTCCCTCGACCGCGAGGAGATCGTGGTCACCGGTGTGCTGCCCCGCCCTGACACCCCCGAGGGCGGGGCGGCCGCCGAGCGCCGCGCGGAGGCCGGCCGGATCACCCGGTTCCGCGAGGACACCCGGGGTGTCCGCATGAAGATCGCCGACGAGGCCGAGGTGCTGTTCGGGCGCAAGGTCGCCTGGGGCGCGGACTGCGGCGAGACGCAGGAACTCTTCACCACCCTCGCCACCCCGGTCATGACCAGGCTGCGTCAACCCCAGCGCCAGGTCCTCGACACCCTCGTCGACGCCGGGGTCGCCCGCACCCGCTCGGAGGCGCTGGCCTGGTGCGTCCGGCTCGTGGGGCAGCACCAGCAGGACTGGATCGAGCAGCTGCGCGACGCGCTCGTGAACGTCGAACGCGCCCGCGCGGCCGGCCCGGCGTGAGCGTCGTCGAGTACCTCCGCTACGTGGTCCCCGCGGAGCAGACCGCCGAGTTCGAGGCCGCCTACGCCCGGGCCGGCGGGCACGGTCCGCTACGTCCTGCGGATCCGGTGGACCTGTCCCGGTGGGTGCTCAGTCCTCCGCAGACCCGGGGGTCCGGGACCGCCCGGCGGCGCTGAACCGGTGCCCGGCCAAGGCCCCGAAGGCGAGCAGCAGGTCGGCCAGCGTCAGCAGCACGCGGGACCCCAGCACGACGACCGTCGCGGCCCCCGACCCCGTGGCCAGCGCGACGACCGCACCGAGGACGAGTTCCCGCGCCCCCGCACCCGCCGGGGCCAGGACGACCAGGAAACCCACGATCCAGGCCAGCGCGTAGCCACCGATCGCGAGCGCCAGCGCCGACCCCGTCGGCCAGGCCACCCCCACGGCCTGGGACAGCACGAACACCTGCAACCCGACGGCGACCCAGGACGCCATCGCCCACGCGGCCGAAGACAGCAGTCCGCGCCAGGTGACGGGGTGCTCGAGGGGGTCCTGGCGGGCGATCCGCAGCAGGAACGTCAGCAGCGGGTTGATGACGCGGGGCACGAGCAGGACCAGCAGCAGCGGGGTGAGCCAGCGCAACCAGCCGGTCCACTCCCAGCCGCGGATGTCCCTGCCCTGCAAAGCGATCGGAAGCACCCCGGCGACGAGCAGCGACGCCGTGGTCATGGACACCAGCAGGGCCACCGCGAGGGCGGACCCGGTGCGGCGCCGCGGGACCCCGTGGTCGCGGGCGAGTTCGGCCTGGGCGACGAACTGGAACACGGTCCCGGGGATGTAGCGGCCGAGCTGGCCGACGAAGAACACCCGGGCCGCGGCGCGCCAGGGCAGGCGGGAGCCGAGGTCACCGAGGACGGCGCGCCACGACGCCCCGGACAGCGCGACGTTCGCGAGGGAGAGGACACCGGCCAGCACGACGGAGCCCGCGTCGAGGCGCGACCACGCGTCGGCGATCGCGGACCGGTCGCGCCAGACGTAGCCGACCGCGAGGACCAGCGCGAGGGCGAGGAAACCCACCCGCAGGACGGGCGAGCGCAGCACCCCGAGCAGGCGGTTCAGCACCTCAGTGCCGGACGAAGGTCAGCAGCACGAACGTGTAGTCCAGGCCGGTCCGCGTCCAGTGCACCGGTCGCGCCGGGTGGGCCAGGACGTCGTCGGTGAGCTCCCCGACGAGTTCGAGTCCGAGCTGCTTCGCCGTCGTGACCAGGGCGCGGAGGTCGGCGGGGCCGAAGATCTTCACCTGCGCGCCGTAGGCCTCGATGCCGGTGGTGTCCGGCGGGTCCTGGTCGTAGTCGGTGGAGAGCGCCAGCACACCCCCGGGCCGCAGGATGCGCGCGGTCTCGGCGAGGAAGGGGGTGATGGGCACCCCGTGCTCGATGACCGACATGCAGGTCACGGCGTCCAGCGAGGCGTCGGCGAGGCCGGTGTCGGTGACGTCGCCGCGGCGGAACTCGACGCCGTCGCGGTGCACGGTCGCGCCGAACTCGAGGTTGATGCCGGCCAGCGCGCCGCGCTCGGCCCCGAGGCCGTAGAGGCGCAGCCAGGGCAGGACGGGTGAGTAGCGGGCGGAACCGGCGTCGAGGACGCGGGCGGTGCGGGACCCGTCGTCGGCCAGGGTGAGGACGGCGGCCACCGCCCCGAGGGCGTCCCAGTTCTTGGGGGCGTCAGGGTGGGCGGGCAGACGCAGCTGCTTCGTCTGCGCGACGGCGTCGGCGACCTCGTCGGCGTCGTGCAGGACACCGGTGCGCGGCACCCCGCTCGGCACCGGGCGGGCCGCGGGCGCGGCCCCGAGCCGACGGGCGGCGAGGCGCTCGCCGACGCGACGCTGGACCCCGACCCGGGTCCAGAGGGCGTGCTCCGCACCGCGCTTGGCGACGGCCAGCAGCCGACCGCCCGGCGGGGCGGCGGCCGTCCCGCCCTCCGCGGCCTGCTCGAGGGCGCCGAGGTAGCGGTCCCAGGGTTCGTCGAGGTCCGGGGCTTCGACCCCGTCGCGCAGGCGCTCCAGCCCGCCGCCCGCGAGGCTCAGCACCCCGGCGACGAGGGCGTCGACGCTGCCGGGTTCGACGAGGATCCCGTCGACGCCGTCGCGGACCTGCGCGGGGAAGGACCCGACGCGGGTCGCGAGCACGGGCAGGCCGTGGGCGAAGGCGAGGACGGCGTTCTGCGAGGCCGTCGCCGAGCGGTAGGGCAGGACGACGGCGTCGTGGGCGGCCATCAGGTCCGGGAGCTCCCCCGCGGGGACGTAGCCCTCGCGCAGTTCCACGTGACCGCGCAGCCCGGGCGCGGCCGCCAGTTCGCGGACGCGGCGACCGGCGTCACCCCAGAGTTCCCCGGCGATGGTGAGGCGGGCGTCGACCCCGCGCTGGTGGACCTCGCGCAGGGCCTCGAGCAGCAGGTCGACGCCCTTGTAGTCGCGGACGACCCCGAGGCTCAGCAGACGGACGCCCCCGTCGCGCGGGACCCGCGAGCCGGCGGGCGCGTCGACCCTGGGGCCACCGGGCAGGTGCGGGGGCAGGTCGGCGACGACGACCCGGCGGGCGCCGTGGGCGTGGGCGAGGGTGGCCTGCTCCTCGGAGTGCACGACGACCCCGTCGACGGCGGCGAAGAGGCGTCCGACGAGCAGGGCGTCCCCCGGGCGGGCTTCGTGCGGCAGGACGTTGTGCGCGACGACGACGGTCCGCGCCTGCGAACGGGCGGTGCGCATCCCCGCGAGGACACCGAGCAGCGCCGGGACCTGCAGCGGGACGACGTGGGTCAGGACGACGACGTCGGCGTCGGCGATGCGCCGGCCGGTGCGGACCCAGGACGCCGGCGAGTTCCAGGCCAGCGGCCGGATCGTCGGGTGGAACTCGGGGACCTCGGGCAGGCCGCCCGGCACGCGCAGCTCACCCGGGTAGAGCGCCGCCGGGTACTGCCGCGCCCAGGAGACGAGCTTGACCTCGGAACCGGGGTCGGCGGCGAGGTGGCGCGCGAGCTCGGTGGTGTGGACGGCCGTGCCGCCCTTGGCGGGGTGGGCGGGCCCCACGACGACGACCTTGCGGGACTCGGTGGCGCTCACGCGCTGTCCCTCGAACGCACGACGAGGTCGGCGAGCAGCGCGACCGCCCCGATGAGCAACCCGGACACCAGCAGCAGCACGGTGTTCGCGGGGAAGTAGAAGAGGTGCCGGAACATGTCGGTGACCCCCTTGACGAACCCGAGGCCGAAGAGGAACAGCGCCAGCGGCATGAGCACCCGCAGGGGCTCGAAGTACATGATCATCCGCAGCACCTGGAGGATGTAGCGGTAGGCGTCCTTGGTGAAGTGGAACTTCGAGGTCCCGGCGCGCTTGGCGTAGGTCGTCGGCACGAACTTGATGTCGTGCTGGTTGCACAGGAACGACAGCGTGATCGTCGTGACGCAGGAGAACCCGGCCGGCAGCAGTCGCAGGTAGGGCAGCGACACCTCGCGGCGGAACGCGCGCAGACCCGAGTTCAGGTCCGGGATCCGTTCGCGGGCGAGCACCTCGGCGACCTTGCGGATGACGAACTTGGCGGGCACGCGCAACGCCTTGTGCGACCCCTCCTCCGTCGTGCGCGCCCCGACGACCTGGTCGTAGGAGTCGTCCTCGAGCAGGATCCGCACGAGTTCGGGGATGCGCTCGTTCTCGTAGGACATGTCCGCGTCGGTCCAGACGACGATCTCGCCCCGGGCCATCTGCGTCCCGATCCGGCGCACGGTGCCGGACCCGCCGTTGCGGCGGAAGGCGACGACGCGCAGGTTCGGGTAGTCGGCCTCGACCGAGCGCAGGACCTTCAGGGTGTCGTCGGTGGAGCAGTCGTCGACCGCCAGCAGCTCGTACGGCATGCCGTCGTCGTCCATCACCTTCGTGATCCGCTGGATCTCCAGCAGGACGTGCGCCTCCTCGTTGTAGCAGGGCAGCACGATGGTGGCGGTGGGCGCGGGGGCGGTCACCGCGGCGGGAGGGGTGTCGTCGACAGGCATGGCGGGCAGAGCTTACCTACGGGTGGACCCGATGCCGGGGATCCACGGGCCGCGCGGCACGATGGCGCCATGACCGGGCGCAGGACGCAGCACGGACCCGCGACCGACCGGGCGACGTCGTTCGGTGCGGTCGCCGAGGCCTACGAACGGTCCCGGCCGAGCTACCCGGACGAAGCCCTCGACTGGCTGTTGCCACCCGGTGCACGCAGGGTGCTCGACCTGGGGGCCGGGACGGGCAAGCTGACCCGCTCGCTGGTCGCCCGCGGCCTCGAGGTCGTCGCGGTCGAGCCGACCCCGGGGATGCGTGGGCAGTTCGCCCGGGTGCTGCCCGACGTCGAGCTGCTCGACGGCACCGGTGAGGCGATCCCGCTGCCCGACGCCAGCGTCGACGCCGTCCTGATGGCCCAGGCCTGGCACTGGGTCGACCCCGACACCGCCTCCCCCGAGGTCGCCCGGGTGCTGCGCCCGGGCGGGCGGCTCGGGCTGCTCTGGAACGTCCGCGACGCCGGCGTCGAGTGGATCGCGCAGCTGGACCGGCTGCTGCCCGGCCCGGGCGAGGAGCAGCTCGGCAGCCTCGCGCCCCGCGTCGCCGCCCCCTTCGGCCCGGTCGAGCGCTACGACGTGCGCTGGTCGGACCCGGTGACCGTGGAGTCGCTGCTGGACCTCACCCGCTCCCGCAGCTGGGTCATCGCCCTCGACGAGACGCACCGCGACCGCGTGCTGGAGGACGTGCGCGCCCAGGCGCAGGCCCACCTCGAGGAGACCGGCACCCTCGCCCTGGAGTACGTCACCCGCTGCTCCCGCGCCCGCCGCCCCTGAGGACCCGGCGCCGGGTCACCAGGTCACGGGTCAGGGGGCGTCGCCCGTGACCAGCCGGACGTCGATGCTCTGGGCGCCGTCGGGACGTTCCTCCAGCACCCGTTCGTCCTCGATGGTGCGGCGGTGGGTCACGAGGCGCGGCGAGGTCACCCCGAGCTTCTGCAGGACCTCGACGGGATCCGTGTCGCCCCCGGCCGCGACGAGGACGGGGTTCCCGCCGGCGGCCCGGACGCGTTGCGCCGCACGGTCGACGGCCGCGCGCAGCGTCGTCCAGTACTCCGCCGTCCCGGCCCGCCCGGACGCGGTGGGCACGACGAGCGAGGCGCTGGGCACGTCGCAGGTCCCGCGCAGGACCTGCGGCCACTCGTTGCGCGAGCGCGGGTCCACGGCGAGCGCCACGTCGTTCGGCCCGAAGGAGGCGCAGGCCCGCGCGACGGCCTGCGGTTCACCCGCCTCGGTGCGCTGGCCGGCGACCGGCGCGGTCGCGAGCGCCGCGGGGACGACGAGCAGGACCACGGCGATCGCGACCCGCAGCCCGGTGAGGCGCTGGTGGGCGTAGCGCTCGACCACCCAGCGGGCCGCGAGCACGGCGAGCACCACGACCGCCGGCAGCACGACGACGACGAAGCGCCGGTCGGCCCACGGGTGGTCGGGGGTGATGCCCGGGCGGTAGAGGGTGAGCAGCGTCGACCCCATGGCCACGACGTAGGGCGCCGTCCACGACGGCAGCGGGCTGACGCCCTGGATCCCGCGCACCAGCCGGGGCAGCGCCACGACGGCCGCCGCACCGGCGAGCACGACGGCGGGCCAGCCGAGGTACCAGGCGATCCAGTCGACCGAGTGCTCGGCGTAGGTGCGCCCGCCGTCGACCGTGAGTCCCTGCGCCAGTTGGAGCGCCGCCACGAGCTTGCTGCCGGAGTCCTCCGGGTCCTGGCGCACGACGAGCCAGAACGGGCGGCTGGCCAGCACCAGCAGGACGAGCGCGAGGAGCCCGGCGAGGACGTCCGGGAGTCGGGGGCTGGTCAGCCAGCGCTGCTGCGCGAGCCGGCCGGTGCGGGCGAGGTGGGCGAGCACCGCGCAGGCGAGCGCGAGCAGGACCAGACCCGCGACGAGCGGCAGCAGCGACCCCGCGATGGTGGCGAGGTAGGGCCGCGACGTCAGCAGCGCGGCGGCCACGGCGAGCACCGAGGTCAGCGTCGTCCCCGCGAGCAGCGCCCGCGCCCCGGGGTGGCGCACCACGAGCAGGACCGCGACCACCGGGGCGAGCACCGCGATCTCGCGCAGGAAGTCGATGCGGACGAAACCGCACGCCCCGAACAGCAACCCGGCCCCGCCGCCGAGGCGGGCCGCCGTGCGTCCGGTCGCGGGGACCAGCGCGACGAGCAGCGACGCGGCGCCGACCAGGACGAGCAGCGCGGGCGGTTCGGAGTAGGTGGAGCGGTTCGCGTGCAGGACGGGCTGCGCCAGCGCGAAGGTTCCCGCGGCCAGGGGGGCCCAGCGGGCCCCGGCGAGACGGGCGGTGAACCCGGCGACGGCCAGGACGCCGAAGGCCCCGAGGACGGCGGGGACGACGAGCAGACCCGTCCAGCCGGCCGCCCACTCCCCCAGCGAGTACAGCGCCGGCGCCCCCAGCAGGAACTGCGGGACGACGTGGTCGCCGACCTCGTAGAAGGCCGGGGAGGCGATCGAGAAGTTCGGGTCGGCGAGCGCGGCCGCACCCCCGAGCGCCGCCAGCGAGGGGTCGACGGGCAGGCCGTGGTGGGTGGCGAGCTGGTGGGCGTAGAGCGCCACGGACCCCGCGTCGCGGCGCAGCACGACGTGCGAGGCGTGCGTCAGCGCGGCCCAGACGCCGGCGCCGAGGGCGATCGCCAGCGAACCGCCGGCCGACCACCACCCCGCGGCGACGACGGGGACCCCCCACGCGAGCCGGCCCGCGAGGACGGCGACGACGACGCTGACGGGCACGGCGACGGGCGGGGTCCACAGGTCCAGCAGCACCAGCGGGACGGCGAACGCGGTGACGGCCGCGACGGCGGCGGCGAGGACGACCGGTACCCGGGTCAGCACGATCCCCGCGGTGGTGTCGGCGGTCGTCGGCGCAGGGGTGCTCACGCCGCGAGAACCTACCGTCGCGGAGGCCCCCGTCCCGGCACGCCTAAGGTGACCGCGTGCCCCCTGGTTCCTCCCGGTCGATCCCCGCGCTGCTGCGCCGGCTCATGGACGACGACCCGACGGCCCCGCGCCTGACGTTCTACGGCGAGCACTACGTGCGGACCGGTGAACGCGTCGAACTCTCCGCGCGGGTCCTCTCGACGTGGGTCGCCAAGACGGCGAACCTGCTCGAGGAGGAGTTCGAGGTCGGCCCCGGTTCCGTCGTGGCGCTCGACCTGCCGACGCACTGGCGCACCCTGGTCTTCCAGCTGGCCGTGTGGTCCACGGGGGCCGTCGTCCGCCTCGGCGCCGGCCGGCCCGCCGACGTGCTCGTCTCCGCCGACGCGGACACCCTGGTCCAGGCGGTGGCGCGCAACGCCTCCGTCGAGCGCATCGCCGTCTCGCTGGCCCCGTTGGCGACGAACTTCGGCGCCCCCGTCCCGGACGGCGTCCTGGACTACTCCCGGGTGATCACCGGCTACGGCGACACCTACTCCCCCCTGCTGGAACCCGGCCCGGAGGACCCGGCCCTGGAGACCGCCGACGGTGGCACCCTGACCCACCCCGCCCTGCTGGCCCGCGCCGCGGAGGCCGGTGACGGTTGGCCGCTCGGGGTGCGCCTGCTCACCGACGTCGGCCCCGCCGACGTCGTCGCCGGGCCGCTGGCCGCGTGGGCCCGCACCGGCTCGCTCGTGGTGACCCCCGACCTGGGGACCCTGCCCGAGACCGTGACCGCGGCGGAACTGAGCACCGTCACCCTCGCCCGGTCGTAGCGTCCCGCCGGGCCGGTAGGGTGTCGATCAGGGGTGATCACCGGTGACCGTGTTCGTGGTGCTCGCCGTCGTGGGCTTCGGACTGTGCGTGCTCTCGTTCGTGTTCGACGGTCTCTTCGAAGCCCTCGACCTGGACATCGCGGGCGGGTTCCTGTCCCTCACGTCCCTCACCGGCGGCGTCGCCCTGTTCGGGCTCGGCGCGACCCTGGCCACCACGTCGTTCGGCTGGAACACGCTGCAGGCGACCGGTTTCGGCGCGGCCGCCGGGATCGTCACCATGGTCGGGGTGGGGGTTCTCGTGCGCACGCTGCGCCGCGAGGAACCCGAGACCCACCGCAGCATCGTCGGGACCCAGGGGTACGTGACGACCCCCGCGAACACCCCCGGTTCCTACGGCGAGGTGAACCTCAAGCTGCACGGCACGACGGTGAAGCGCACCGCGGTCAGCGACGTCGCCCTCGTCCGCGGCACGGCCGTCGAGGTCGTCGCCGAGGTCTCCGCGACCGCCGTCCGGGTGAAACCCCTCGAGTGAACCCACCACCCACCCAGCCACGAGAGGACCTCCCGTGACGTTCCTGACCCCATCCGTGATCCTGGTCGCAGCCGCCGTCGTCGTCGTGCTGCTGCTCGCGGTCGCCATCGTCCGCCGCTACCGCATCGCCGGGCCGAGCGAGGCGTTCGTCGTCGTCGGCCAGAAGGGCAAACCCGTCACCAACCCCGAGACGGGGAAGGTCTCGACGGACCTCTCCGGCCAGAAGGTCGTCATGGGCGGCGGCATCTTCGTGCTGCCGTTCGTGCAGCAGGCCTACTCGCTCTCGCTGGCCTCGCGCCGCATCTCGGTGCAGATCCGCGGCGCGGTCTCCGCCAAGGGCATCCGGCTGAACCTCGACGGCGTCGCCATCATCAAGGTCGGTGGCACCGAGGACTCCGTCCGCGCTGCGGCGCAACGCTTCCTGCACCAGCAGGACGAGATCGAGTCCTTCACCCAGGAGGTGCTGGCCGGTTCGCTGCGCTCCATCGTCGGCACCCTGACCGTCGACGAGATCATCCGTGACCGCGCCGCCTTCGCCTCCCGCGTCGCGGAGGAGGCCGAGACCTCGCTCACCAACCAGGGCCTCGTGCTGGACACGTTCCAGATCCAGGACGTCACCGACGACGTGAACTACCTGCGCGACCTCGGCCGGCCCGAGGCGGCCATCGCGACGCAGAACGCGGCGATCGCCGAGGCGAACTCCCAGCAGGAGTCCCAGCAGGCCGAAGCCCGGGCGCAGGAGAAGATCTCCGGTTCCCAGCGCGACCTCTCGCTGCGCCAGGCGGAGTTCAAGGCCGAGACCGACACCGCCCAGGCCCGGGCCGCCGCGGCCGGGGTCCTGGCCAAGGCCGCCCGCGACCAGGAGGTCCTGCTCGAGCAGGAACGCGTCGCCGAACGCCAGGCCGCGCTGACCGAACGCCAGCTCGACACCGAGGTCCGCAAACCCGCCGACGCACGTCGCTACGACGCCGAGCAGCAGGCGCAGGCCCGCAGGAACTCCGAGATCTTCGAGGCCGAGGCGAAGAAGGCCTCCGACATCGCCAACGCCGAGGCCGACGCGCGCCGCGTGGAACTCTCCGCCACGGCGGAGAGCAACCGGATCAAACTCGCCGCCGAGGCCGACGCCCAGCGGGTCCGCCTCGCGGGGCAGGCCGAACTCGACCGGCGCACCGCGCTGGCCACGGCGACGAAGCTCGAGGGTGAGGCCGAGGCCGCCGCCATCCGCGCCCGCGGTGAGGCGGAGGCCGAGACCATGCAGCTGCGCGCCGAGGCCTTCGAACGCTACGGCGAAGCCGCTGTCGCGCAGATGGTCGTCGACGTCCTGCCGCGCGTCGCGCACGAGCTCGCCGCGCCGATGGCGGCCATCAAGGACCTCACGGTCATCTCCACCGACGGCGCCTCGCAGCTCTCCCGCCAGGTCGGCACGAACCTCACCGAGACCCTCGAGATCGTGAAGCGCACGACCGGTCTGGACGTGCAGGCCCTGCTGAGCAACCTCACCCCCGCCCAGCAGGCCACGGCCACGACCGTCGCCCCCGAGTGACCCGCCCGCCGCCGGTCAGGGGAGGTCCGCACCTCCCGGACCGGCGGCGGCGACCCGGCCGGAACCGGAGATCGTCAACGGGTGCTCGGCGGCGGTCACGAACACCGCCCGGCCCCGCGTGAGTTCCACCGACCCCGCCGAGGAACTCAGCACGACCGTCCCCTCCAGGCACAGCACCTCGCGCGGGACCGGGCGCTCCCACCGGGTCTCGGAACGCACCGTCAGCACCGTCAGGGCGAAGTCGTCGACGTCGTCGGGCGCGAACACCACCTCGTCCGGCGACAGCACCCGCGGGGCCAGCAGCGGCGGCGGGAGCTCCCGGAAGTCCAGGACGGCGAGGAGTTCGGGCACGTCGACGTGCTTGGGGGTCAGGCCACCGCGCAGGACGTTGTCGGAACTCGCCATGAGTTCCACCCCGGTCCCCTCCAGGTAGGCGTGGACGTTGCCGGCCGGGAGGTACAGCGCCTCGCCGGCGACCAGGCGCACCTGGTTGAGCAGCACCGACACCAGGACCCCGGCGTCGCCCGGGTAGTGCCCGGCGAGTTCCACCACGCAGCGGGCGGAGGGGTCCTCGGAGTCCGTGCAGGCCCCGGCCACGGCCTCGACGAGCGGTCCCACGACCGCGGCGTCCGCGGTCAGCAGCAACCGCGTCGCCTCCCGCAGCGCGTCCGCACCCCGCAACGCCGCGAGCAGCGCCTCGAACAGGTCCTGCGCGTCACCGGGCAGCGCGGGCAGTTCCAGCCCGGCCAGCAGCTCGCGGGCGGCCGCGGGCGAGCGGAACCCCGCCATCGCCGCGAAGGGTTCCAGCGCGTACAGCAGTTCGGGTTTGTGCTCGGTGTCCTTGTAGAGGCGGTGCGGGGCGTCGCGCGGGACCCCCGCCGCCTCCTCCTCCGCGTAGCGGCGGGCCGCCGTCGCGCGGTCGGGGTGCGCCTGCAACGACAACGGCGCCCCCGCGGCGAGGACCTTCAGCAGGTACCCCAGCGTCGCCCCGTCACCCGCGGCGGCGCCGAGGAACTCCTCGGGGGACGCCGCGATCCGCTCGTCGAGGGCCACCCCCTCCGCGTCGGAGGGTGCGGAGGGGTGCGCGCCGATCCACACCTCCGCCTGCGGTGAGCCGTCCGGCTCCACCCCCAGGAACCGGGGGATCGCCGTCGTCGAACCCCACGCGTAGGGCTGAACGGTGTTGGTCAGTCTCAGCACACCACCGAGGCTACGGGGTGACAGCGCTGCCGGGGCCCGCGCGCACCTGGCTACAGTCGCTGGCATGAGCGTTCTCGTGACGGGCGGTGCCGGCTACATCGGATCCCACGTGGTGCGGCTGTTGCAACAGCGCGGTGAGCAGGTCGTCGTGGTCGACGACCTCTCCAACGGCCGGGCGGCCCGCGTCGGCGACGCGACCGTCGTCGAGGTCGACCTCGCCACCGCCGCCGCCGCCCCGGCGCTCGCGGACGCGTTCGCCACGCACGGCGTCGACGCCGTCGTCCACTTCGCCGCCCGCAAGCAGGTCGGGGAGTCCGTGGCCCGGCCCGCGCACTACTGGTCGCAGAACGTCGGCGGCATGGCGAACCTGCTGCAGGCCATGGAGACCGCGGGGGTGGGAAAACTCGTCTTCTCCTCCTCCGCGGCCACCTACGGCGCCCCGCAGAGCGCCGTCGTGCGCGAGGACGGACCGGCCGAGCCGATCAACCCCTACGGCCAGACGAAACTCGTCGGCGAGTGGATGTCGCGCGCCGCCGGGGTCGCCTGGGGCCTGCGCGCGGCGAACCTGCGCTACTTCAACGTCGCCGGCGCCGGCTGGGACGACCTCGGCGACTCCGCCGTCATGAACCTCATCCCGATCGTCTTCACCGCCCTCGACGCGGGCGAGGTGCCGACGGTGTTCGGCGGCGACTACCCGACACCGGACGGTTCCTGCATCCGCGACTACGTCCACGTCCTCGACCTGGCCCAGGCGCACCTCGCCGCGCTGGACCACCTCGGCACCGAGGAACGCCCGTTCGACACCTTCAACGTGGGCTCCGGGGCGGGGTCCTCGGTGTTCGAGGTCCTCGAGGTCATCCGCCGGGTCACCGGCGTCGACGTCGCGCCCGACGTCCGCGAGCGCCGCGCGGGAGACCCGCCGCAGCTGGTGGCCGACGTCTCCCGCATCACCTCCACCCTCGGCTGGTCCACGACGAAGGACCTCGACGACATCGTCGGCAGCGCGTGGGCGGCGTGGAAGACCAACCGCTGACCGAACCCGCTGATCGAACCGCTGGTCAGTGCGGCAGCAGCACGCTGATCAGCAGCAGCACGGGCGCGACCAGGATCGTCGTCACCAGCACGGTGTCGCGGGCCAGGTCGCGCCCGACGCCGTAGCGCACGGCGTAGGTGAACACGTTCTGCGCGGTGGGCAGAGCCGCGACCACGGTGGCCGCGAAGACCGCGTCGTCGTCGAGGCCGAGCGACCGGGCCGCGAGGTAGGTGACCGCGGGCTGCAGGAACGCCTTCAGCGCGCTCGCGATCAGCACCTGCGGGGTGCGCCAGCCCGCGAGGCTGCGCCCGTGCAGCGAGATCCCGAACGCGACCAGCGCCCCGGGGATCGCGAACCCGGCCAGCAGGTCCAGCGGCTGGGCCAGCGCCGTCGGCAGCGTCCAGCCGGTGACCGAGAGCAGGATCCCGACCGCGCTGGCGATGAGGACCGGGTTGGCCAGCGGGGTCAGCAGCTTCTTCGCCAGGGCCGCGCGGGAGCCGTCGCCCTGGTGCCGGCTCACGTCGAGGATCCCCAGCGCGACCGGTGAGAGCACGACCATCTGCAGCAGCATCGCGGGCAGCACCGCCGTGAGGTCCTGCAGGACGTAGACCGCGACGGGCAGCCCGATGTTGGCCGCGTTGACGAAGGAGCTGGCGAGGCTGCCGATGACGAGGTCCTCGCGCGACAGCCTCAGCCGGTAGCGGGCGAGCAGGACCCAGACGACGACGCTGACGACCACCCCGCTGGAGGTGACCAGCAGCTGGCCCGAGAACAGGACGTGGACGTCGGCGTCGGCGAGGGTCTGCACGAGCAGGGCCGGAGACCCCACGAAGAACACCAACCGGGACACCACCCCCTGTCCCGCGGGGCCGAGGACGCCCGTGCGCCCCAGGACGTAGCCGACGGCGACGAGCGTGGCGACCACGACGAACCCGGTGAGGACTCCGCTCACGCGACGTCGGGCGGGCGGTGGTGCGACGGGATCACCCGGGTGAGGGTATCCGCGGGGCCGAGGTCACCGTCGCGCAACGATCGGGAGCGGTCCCGTCGCCTCGACAGGGAGCACCCAGGCGGCGTTGCTAAGGTCGAGCCCTGTGATCGACGCCCTCGGGAACCCCCGCTCCGTCCTCCTCCTCGGGGGCACCTCCGACATCGGCCTCGCCATCGTCGAGCGCCTCAGCCCGGAACGACCGCTGCGGGTGACCCTGGCCGCCCGACCGGGTGCGCGCCGCGAGGCCGCCGTGGACCGGCTGCACCGGCGTGGGCACGAGGTCCGCACGGTCGACTTCGAGGCGACCGACCTCGACGGGCACGCCGAGGTCGTCGACGAGAGCTTCGACGGGTCCTTCGGCGACGTCGACGTGACCGTGCTCGCCTTCGGGGTCCTGGGCGACAACGAGGTGTCCTGGCAGGACGCCCCGGCGGCCGTGCAGGTCGCGACGGTCAACTACACGGCCCCGGTGAACCTGGGTGTGCACCTGGCCGCCAAGCTGCAGCTGCAGGGTCACGGCGTCCTGGTCGCGCTCTCCAGCGTCGCCGGTGAGCGGGCCCGCCGCTCGAACTTCGTCTACGGCTCCTCCAAGGCCGGCTTCGACGCCTTCTTCACCGGCCTGCGCGAGGCCCTGCGCCCGAGCGGCGTGCGCGTCGTCGTCGTGCGCCCCGGCTTCGTCACCACGAAGATGACCGAGGGGCTCAAGGCGGCCCCGTTGTCCGTGTCGGCCGAGCAGGTGGCGGAGGTGACCGTGGACGCGGTGCGCAGCGGCAAGGAGACCGTGTGGGCCCCCGAGCCGATGCGCTGGGTCATGTCGGCGTTGCGCCACGTGCCCGCGCCGGTCTTCCGCAAGCTGCCCTTCTGAGCGAGGTCGATCTGTCGAGCACGCACGCCCGCCCCGGCACCGGCGCGATCCCCGCGGCACGCGGTCGCGCCGCCGTGCCCGGCCTGCGCGAGACCGTCCCCCGCGGCCGGGTCGACGTCCTGATCGGCCTGCTCGCGGCCATCGCGGGAGCCGTCGTCTTCTCCTGGCGGCTGGGGACGCCGAGCCCGTGGCGCGACGAGGCCGTGACGATCGCCGTCGCCTCCCGCACCCCGGAGCAGATCTGGAGGCTCGTCCAGCACGTCGACCTCGTGCACGCGCCCTTCTACTTCCTGGCCCACGCGTTGTTCGGCTCCGGCGTCGACGTCGTCCAGGCCCGGTGGATCTCCGTCGTGGCGGCCTCGCTGACCGTGGCGGCGCTCTACGGGGTGGCGCGTCGCGCGGCGGCCGGGGCGGTCGGGCCGGTCACGGCCCGGATCACGGGGGTCGCCGCGGCCGCCCTGTTCGTCTCGATGCCGTTCGTCAGCCGCTACGCGCAGGAAGCGCGGCCCTACGCGCTCGCCACCCTCGTCGCGACGCTGGGCACGTACCTGCTGCTGCGGGCGTGCGCGGCGCGGCGTGCGGGCTGGTGGGTCGCGTACACGCTGACGATCCCGCTCCTCGTCGCGTTCAACACCGTCGCCGCGCTGGTGCTCGTCGCGCACGCCGGGTGGGCCCTGACCGGGCCGCGCCGGGTCCACTGGCGGGCCGCCGTGGCCGCCGGGACGGGGGTGGTCCTCGCGGTCCCGCTGCTGCTGGCCCAGAGCCGGCAGTCCGGTCAGGTCGCGTTCCTGCAGAGGCCGACGACGGCGGAGCTCGGCGCGCACGTCGACTTCGCCCTCGGCTCCTCCACCGTCGCGCTGGTCGTGGCGGGCCTCGCCACGCTGGTGGGGTTGCGCTGGGCGCGGGCCCGCCGGCTGCAGCTGCTCGGGTTCCTCTGGGGCGTCCTGCCGTGGCCGCTGCTGTGGGCGCTCTCGCAGGTCCACCCGTTGTGGACGACGCGCTACCTCGTCTTCGTCGCGCCGGGGACCTGCCTGTTCCTGGCCGTCGTGGTGACGGCCGCGGTCCGCGTCCGCCGCACCGCGGTCGTGGCCGGCGCCCTCGTCGCGGCCATGGCGCTGACGGGGCTGCACATGCAGTTCGTCTTCCGCTCCCCCACCATCGGGCACGCCGAGGACCTGCGGGGCACCGCCGAGTACGTCCGGGCCCACGCCCAGCCCGGTGACGGCCTGCTGTTCGTGCCCGACGGGGAGTACCGCTACCGCGTGCTGACTCAGCTCTACCCCGAGGCCTTCGCGGGCCTGGACGACATCGCCCTGGCCGAGCCCGCCGCCGAGTCCGCGACCCTCGTCGGCACGACCGTCGAGGCACCGCACCTGTGGTCGGCGATGGCCGGCGTCGGGCGGATCTGGGTCATCGGCGGGGTCGGACCGGTGGTCACCAAGACCGCGGAGGACCGTGAGACGGTCCGTCTGCTGAACCGCGGCTACCGGCTGGTGTCGACGGAGGACAAGCGGGCGTTCAGCGTGAAGCTGTACGTCCTGGAGGACACCGGCGCGGCGTCGCGCTGACGCGAACCCGAGGTGTCGACCCGATCACGATCTTCGCTCGTCACACCGGTCACTCCTGACCCTCCGTTTACAACCTCTTCACCGATCACCTACGTTCCGTCACGAACCCTCGACGGACGGAGCACCCTCCCCCATGCCCTCGCCCCTGCCCGTGTCGCGCCGCACCACGCTGCTCGGGGTCGGTGGCGCCCTCGCGGTGCTCGCCGTCCCCGCGGTCCCCACCCCCGCCCGAGCCGCCTCCCCCGCCGGAGGTGTCACGTCGCTGGCCCTCTCCGACGTCGCGGGCCCGGCCCGCGCGCTCCTCACCTCGGGCGGGCTGCGCACCGTGCGCGTCCCCCTCGACGGCATCCACGGCGCCAGCATGCTCGGCGTCAGCTTCCCCGCCGGGACCCGCGCCACCTCGGTGTCGCTGCGGGTGACGCGCGCCGGCGTGGTCGGCCCGTGGATCGACCTGGCCCTCGGCGACAGCGCCCCCGACCCGGGGTCGGCGGAGCCGGAGGTCGTGGCCTCCGACCCGGTGTGGACGGGTGAGCTCGGTCCGGGTGCGGTCGTGGAGGTCCGCCTGCCGGCCGAGGACGCGGGGCACGCCCGCCTGGAGGTCGTCGACCCCGGACCCGCCGCCACGTCACGGACCGCCGTGACGCTCGCGTCCTCCACCGGACCGGGCGTCCGCTCCCGCGCCGAGTGGGGGGCCGACGAGTCGCTGCGCCGCGGCGAGGTCGAGTACAGCGCGACGATCAGGGCCGCCGTGGTGCACCACACCGCCGACGGGGGCGACTACTCGGCGTCGCAGGTGCCGAGCGTCATCCGCGGGATGTACCGGTACCACACGCAGACGTTGGGCTGGAACGACCTCGGCTACAACGTCGTCGTCGACCGCTTCGGCGGGATCTGGGAGGGTCGCGCCGGCGGCACCACCCGACCCGTCGTCGGCGCGCACGCCGGCGGGTTCAACGCCGACACCTTCGGCGTGTCGATGATGGGCGACTTCACCTCGAAGGCCCCCAGCGACGCGTGCCTGCAGTCGGTCGCCGCGGTCATCGCCTGGAAGTTCGCGCTGCACGACCTGGACGCCGACGCCCCCGCCCGGCTCACCTCCGCCGGCGGCGGGACCGCCCGCTACCCCGCGGGCGAGACGGTGTCGCTGCGCACGATCAACGGCCACCGCGACGTCGGGTACACGGCGTGCCCCGGCGACGTCGGCTACACCCGGATGGACGACGTGCGCGGCCGGGTCGCGGCGCTGCTGGCGGGCGGCTCGAAGGCCGCGGGTTCGCCGATCGCCCGCAAGTACGGCGACGTCGGCGGCCGGAGCCTGCTCGGCGCCCCCACGAGTGACGAGGGCGACGCCCTGCGCGGCGGCCGGTTCCGGCACTACGAGGAGGGGTCGATCCTCTTCCGGCCGGGCCTCGGCGCGTTCGTCGTGCGCGGGACCCACCGGGCGAAGTTCGCCTCGATCGGCTGGGAGTGGTCCCCGCTGGGTTTCCCGACGATGGACACCACCGACTTCGCCGGCGGCAGCGGCAGCGTGACGCACTTCGAGAACGGCTCGATCTACCGGCGCGCCGGCGCCGGACCGCACGTGGTGCGGGGCGCGATCCGGCAGACCTGGGCGGCGATGGGCTGGGAGACGTCCCCCCTGGGCTTCCCCACCAGCGACGAGTACGGCGTCCCCGGCGGACGGGCCTCGGACTTCGAGGGAGGACGGCTGCGGTGGAACGCCTCGACCGGGAGGGTGCGGGTCGGGTGAGGCGGGCCCCCGGGATCGTGGCGTCGGGCGCCTGACCGAGGTCGTCGAGACCCGGGAGCTCACTCGTTCGCCGGATCGAGGCCGCTGTCCCGAGCACCGATGGATTGATGACGCGACGATCTGCGGAGAGGTGCGACTCGAACTCGGGGGCGGTGTGGCGGACGGTGGGCGAGGCACGGGGTTGCGCCTGACCGCCGCCGCGGCGGTCGGCGCCGCCCTGGCCGGGCTGGCCTGGTGGGCGCTGCCCGACGAGGCGGTGTACTCGCCGTGGTGGACGCAGGTGGTCGGCTGGCCGGCCATCCTGCTCGTGCGCACCGACCCGGTGCAACGCCGGCTCGGCGGAGGCCGCCTGGACAACCGCCTCTGGCTCCGCCTCACGATCGCCGGTGCCCTCTTCGCCGCGACCATCGCCACGACCGGGGTCTCCTTCCTCTTCCCCGTCCTGGCCGCCCTGGTGGCCGGCGTGCACCTGCAGTGGAGCGGGGCACGGGCCTGGCGACCCTGCGCGGTGATGACGCTGGTGCTGAGCGTGGCGCTGCAGGTGTCGGTGCAGGTCGGCTGGTTGCCCTCGTACCTGCCCCGGTCCCTGGACCTGGTGGCTGCGGTGATCACCCTGGTGGTGTCCCTGGCCCTGATCGGCAACACCGCCCTGATCACCGCCCAGCGCGAGGCTCAGGGCGCTGCCCTGGACGTCGAGCGGCGCAGCCGCCACGACGCGCTGCTGCACGCCGCGACCCACGACGCACTGACCGGACGGCTGAACCGCACCGGGCTGCAGGAGCACTTCACCCGGCACCTGGGCGACGCGGCCGTTCCCGAGGTGGACACCGTGAGCACGGTCGCGGTCATCTACGTCGACCTGGACCACTTCAAACCCGTCAACGACCGGTACGGGCACGCCGCCGGAGACCTGCTGCTGCGCCTGGCCGCGGACCGCATGGCCGGGCTCCTGCGTCCCGGCGACGGACTGGCCCGTCTGGGCGGTGACGAGTTCGTCGTGGTGCTGGCCACCGGGGACGCTGCGGTCGTGGCGGAGGTGGCCGCTCGCACGGGCGCCGCGCTGCGGGCTCCGTACGACCTCGACGGGACCGTGGTCCGCGTCTCGGCCAGCATCGGCACCGCCGTCAGCACCGAGCCGGCCACCCTCGACGAGCTGCTGCGCCGAGCGGACGCGGCGATGTACGCGGCCAAGGCCCGTCACCACCGTGACCGCACCGACGGTGGTGCAGCCGCCTAGACCGCTCAGGTCACCTGAACCCCTCCCCCGGGGAGGCGGGGTTCAGGACTCGTCCTCGCAGTCGAGTCCGTTCGCGATGAGGTAGCGGTAGTTCTCGATCTTGCGGCGCAGGACCTCCTCGTCGCGGCGCAGTTCGGCCATCCGGTGCGCGACGAGTTCCTGCTGCCGGAGCAGCACCTCCAGCCGCACGGCGCTGTTCCCGGGCGTCCCCGGCCCGAGCTGCACGAACGTCCGCACCTGCGCGACGGGCATTCCGGTGCGGCGCAACGCCTGGACGAGCTGCACGAAGCGGACGGCGCCGGGGCCGTAGACCCGGCGACCGTCGGCGCGGCGCCCGACCTGCGGGAGCAGCCCCTCCTTCTCGTACCAGCGCAGGGCGTCGACGCTGAGTCCGGTGGACTCGGAGACCTCACGGATCCCGAGCCCGGCGGCGTCCGGGGTGGTCACGGCCACGACGCTACGCCTGAGCCAGGGACGCGGTGTCCAGGACGAACCGCCAGCGGACGTCCCCGCGTCCCAGCCGTTCGAAGGCCGTCGTGATCTCCGCCGGGGTCACGACCTCGACGTCCGCGCTGATCCCGTGCGCGGCGGCGAAGTCCAGCATCTCCCGGGTCCGGGGGCGCCCGCCGCTGCCCGAGGCGGTCAGCCGCTTGAACCCCTGCATGAGGGCCATCGGATCGGCCTCGTAGCGGTCGGGGATGCCGAGGACGCACAACGTGCCGTCCGCACGCAGGCTGCGCAGGTACGGCGAGAGGTCGTGCTTGGCCGACGCGGTGTCCAGCACGACGTCGAACCGGCCGGCCACGGCGGCCATCGCGTCGGCGTCGCGGGAGACCACGACGTCCTCGACCCCGAGCGAACGGGCGTCCTCCACCTTCGCCTGCGAGGTCGTGAACACCGAGACCTCCGCCCCCATCGCCCGGGCGAACTTCACCGCGAGGTGACCCAGCCCACCGAGCCCGACGACCCCCACCCGGTCCCCCGCCCCCACCCCGAAGCGGCGCAACGGTTCGAAGACCGTCACCCCGGCGCACATCAGCGGGGCCGCGCCGGCGGGGTCCATCCCGGCGGGCAGGGCGTAGGCGAACCCCTCGCGCACGACGTACTCCCCCGCGTACGCGCCCGACGTGGTGGAGCCGTCGACGCGGTCCCTCCCGCCGTAGGTCAGGGTCGGGAACTCGGCGCAGAACTGCTCGTCACCGGCGCGACAGGAGGCGCACGTCCCGCAGGAGTCGACGATGTTGCCGACCGCGACCGTGTCACCGACGGCGAAGCGGGTGACCTGCGTCCCCACCTCGCTCACCACGCCCACGAACTCGTGCCCCGGGACGAGCGGGCCGCTGCCCGCGTCCTGCACCGCGTGCAGGTCGGTGTGGCAGACGCCGCACCACGTGACCCGCACCGCGAGGTCGTCCGGGCGCAGGTCCCGCCGTTCGATGGTCGAGGGCTGCAAGGTTCCGCCCGGCGCGAGCAGCGCCAGGCCTGTCGTCGTCCGCATGCCGGGGACGCTAGGCGCTGGAGGGCACTCCAGCGCAAGGCCCGGTCCGCAGCCCGCCCACCCGGTCGGCTCAAGCTTCGGAGATCCCCTGCCGAACAGGTCGCGTGCCTTCCTCCGCCGCCACCGTCACCCGAGGCCGCCGACGCCCCGCGGCGTCGCCGTTCGCGCACGAGAGCGCCGCCGACCGGCTGCACCTGCTGCGCCGCGCCAGCTGGGGCCCCACCCCGGCGTCCCTGGCCGAGGTCGCGAGGCTCGGCACCGCGGCCTGGCTGGACCGCCAGCTCGCTCCCGGCGCGGTCGACGACGCCGCGATGGACTCCTTCGCCGGCCGGATGAGCTTCTACTGGCGCAGCGCCCAGCAGCTCTACGCCGGCGGGTACGCGGCGACGGAGTGGAACGCGATGCTCGAGACGGGCCGCCTCACGCTGGCCCGCCAGATCTGGAGCAACCGGCAGCTGTTCGAGGTCGTCGTCGACGTCTTCAACAACGTCCTGCACGTCACCTGCCCGAGTTCCGACGCCTGGTACAGCCGGCAGGACTACGACCGCAACGTGGTCCGCCGGTTCGCGTTCGGGAGCTTCCCCGACATGCTGGTCGCCTCGGCCCGCCACCAGGCGATGCTGAACTACCTGGACAACGCGAGCTCGACCGCGGCGAAGCCGAACGAGAACTACGGCCGGGAACTGCTGGAACTGCACACCGTCGGCGTCGACGCCGGGTACACCGAGGCCGACGTCAAGAACTCCGCCCGGTTGCTGACCGGCCTGACGATCGCCGCGGACGGTTCCGCGGTCTACGACGCCGGTCGCCACGACGGCGGCGGCCGCACCGTCTTCGGCTTCGTCGTCCCGCCGCACGCCCCGGCGGACGGGAACGGCTGGATCGACGCCTACCTGCGCTGGCTGGCGGTCCACCCGGCCACCGCGCGCCGCCTCAGCACGAGGATCGCCACCCGGTTCGTCTCCGACAACCCCCCGGCGGCGCTGATCGACCGGATGGCCCAGACCTGGACCAGCACCGGTGGTCAGGTCGTCGCGGTGCTGCGCACGCTGTTCGACTCCGCCGAGTTCTGGTCCGCGGCGGGCGAGAAGGTCCGCACCCCGCAGGAGGACTACGTCGCGACCCTGCGGACGCTGGGCACCGGCATGGAGTCCAACGGCACCGGCGGCATCACCAAGCTGTTCTGGCACGTGCTGGACCAGGGGCACGCGCCGATGGCCTGGGGCGCCCCGAACGGGTACCCCGACGTGGCCGCGGCCTGGATCTCCCCCAGCGGCACGCTCTCGCGCTGGAACCGGCACATGGACTTCGCCGCCGGGTGGTACCCGCCCGAGCTGCCCTTCGCCAAGGCGCCGGACCTGCTGGGCGACTTCCCCGGCACCTGGGGCGCGCTGGTCGACGCGCTGGGCGTCCGCCTCACGGGGAGCCCGTTGACCGCGGACGAGAAGGCGGCGCTGCTGATGTACGCGAACCGCCAGCCCGGAGCGCCGGTCTCGAGGAACGACCGGTGGGTCCAGGACAACCTGCGCTACGTCGTCGCGCTCACGCTCGACGGCCCGACGTTCACGATCCGCTGAGGAAGGACCCTGACGTGTCGAAGTTCGAGGACGCCGACCGCTGCGGCTGCGACGAGGGTTCGAAGCTCGTCTCCCGCCGGACCGTGCTGCGCGCGGCGCTGGCCGCGGCGGCCGCGGGTGCGACCACCTACACCGTGGGCGACGTCTCCACCCAGGTCTCCTTCGCCGGGTCCGGCTGGAACGGCGAGACCCTGGTCGTGCTGAGCCTGCACGGGGGTTTCGACGGGTTGTCGGCCGTCGTGCCCGGCGGCGACGCGGGGTACTACGCGGCCCGCCCGAACATCGCCGTCCCGCGGTCCACGCTGCTCGGCCTGGACCAGACGTTCGGCCTGCACCCGGCGATGGCCCCGCTGATGCCGCTGTGGCGCAACGGCACCTTCGGGGTCGTGCACGCCGTCGGCCAGTCCGACCCGACGCGTTCGCACTTCGCCGCGATGGAGCAGATGGAACTCGCCGCCCCGGGTTCCTCGGTCCGCACCGGCTGGATCGACCGCACCCTCGGCTCGCTGGGCACGGGTTCGGTGCTGAACGTGGTCGGCATCTCCAACACCACCCCGCGCTCGTTCGCCGGGCCCGGCCAGGAGACGACGATGACGTCCCTGGCGGGTTTCAACCTCATCGGCCCGGGCGACGACCGGCCGACGTGGCACGCGGCGCTGCGTCGCATGCACACCGGCGCCCGTCCCGAGGTCGCGGCCCCCGCGGGCACCCTCATCACCGCGATGGAGGGGGTCGCCGCGCTCAAGAGCACCGCGAGCGGTCCGGCGAACGGGGCGAGCTACCCCGACACCGACCTCGGCAAGGCGCTCGCCCAGGCCGCCGTGCTCAAGAAGTCCGGCGCCCCGGTCCAGGTGATCGCCCTGGACTACGGCGACTGGGACATGCACGCCGGCCTCGGCCGGGTCGACGGCGGGTGGATGAAGGAGAAGCTCACGGAGCTGTCCTCGTCGTTGGCGGCCTTCGCGACCGACCTCGGCGGCTCCTTCGCCTCCACCACCCTCGTGACGTTGTCGGAGTTCGGCCGCCGGGTCGGGGAGAACGCCTCGGGCGGTCTGGACCACGGTCACGGCAACGCCGTCCTGCTGCTCGGCGGCGGCGTCGTCGGCGGCAGGGTCCACGGCGTCTGGCCGGGCCTGGGGGCCGACCGGCTCGTCGACGGGGACCTCGCCGGGACGAGCGACTACCGCTCGATCATCGGCGAGGTGCTGCAGAAGCGGTGCGGGGCGGGTTCGCTCGCGACGATCTTCCCGGGGTTCTCGGGCACCCCTCTGGGGGTCGTCCGTTCGACGTAGCCATCACTCTGCGTGACGTGCCCCTGAGTCTGAGAAGGGGCTGGACGAGCCCTCCGAGCCCCCTGCGGGCCGGGGGGCTTCGTCGTTCCCGAACGACTCGAACCCTTGGTGAAGACCACATCTCGGCCCTCAGAACTGGGGCTGGACGGACGATTGTGACGTAGAGTGAGTGAGTGACCACAGAGGTGTTACGCAGTTGTGCACTCACGCACCTTGTACACCACTGGCATCGTCACCTACTTTGCGTGACGGATGGCGCACAGGACAGCAGCGACACGCTCAAGGTCCGCCGTGGGTCAGCCGATGCCGGAGCCGAGCGTTCACCCGTGTGGGTGTGACCCACGGGGTGATCGTCGCCCCACGCCAGAAGGAGGAACGAGCCCAGATGCGGTCCGTCACCACCCCCCTGTCCCGTCGCGCCCTCCTCGCCGGAGGGGCGGCCGGCGCCGCCCTGCTGTGCGGGCAGACCTCCGCGAGCGCCCTGGCCCCCGCGGCCCTCCAGGTCGGTGGCTCGACCCGCGCCTACCCGCTCGGTGGCCGGCGCAGCGCCGGTCTGCTCTCCACCGGTGGGCTGACCGTCGTCTCCGTCGACGTCGACGGCGGCCACATGCTCGGCGTGACCTTCCCGTCCGGCGCCTCCACGGACACCGTCTCGCTGCGGGTGCGCAAGGCCGGCGGCGACTGGACCGCCTGGAGCGACCTCCCCCTCAACGACTCCGAACCCGACCCGGACACCGCCGAGGGGCGACGCTCCGTGACGGCCTCGGACCCCACCTGGGTCGGCGCCCTCGGCGCCGGCGCGACCGTCCAGGTGCGCCTGCCCGCGATCGACGTCGCCGACGCCCACCTGCAGCTCGTCGACGCGGGTGAGAGCTCCGCGCTCTCCCGCAGCACCCTCGCCTCGGAGGTCAAGGCCAGCCCGAAGGCCGTCCCGCAACCGAGGATCCGCTCCCGCTCGGACTGGGGCGCCGACGAGTCCCTGCGCAAGGGCGGCGCGAGCTACAGCGACACCATCAAGGCCTGCGTGGTGCACCACACCGCCGACGGCGGGACCTACAGCCTCGCCGAGGTCCCCTCGGTGATCCGCGGGATGTACCGCTACCACACGGTCTCCCTGGGCTGGGCCGACCTCGGGTACAACTTCGTCGTCGACCGCTTCGGTGGCATCTGGGAGGGTCGCGCCGGCGGGATCACCCAGCCCGTCGTGGGCGCCCACGCCGGTGGCTTCAACGCCGACACCTTCGGCGTCTCGATGATGGGCGACTTCACCTCCGTCGCGCCGAGCGCCGAGTGCCTCGACTCCGTGGCGCAGGTCATCGCCTGGAAGCTGTCGATGTACGGCCTGCCCGCCGACGGGGTCACCTACCTCACCTCCGCCGGCGGCGGCACCGCGCGCTACTCCCCCGGCACGACCGTGAAGCTCCGGACGATCAACGCCCACCGCGACGTGGGTTTCACGGCCTGCCCCGGCAACGTCGGCTTCACCCGGATGGACAGCATCCGCGCTCGCGTCGCCCAGCTCATGGGTGCCGCCACCAGCACCGCGATCGACTCGAAGTACGCCGCCGTCGGCGGGGCCGCCGTGCTCGGCGCACCGACCACCCCCGAGAACGACACCCCCGGTGGGAGCGGTTCCTACCGCTTCTACACCGGCGGCGCGATCTACTGGAACAGGACCACCGGTGCGCACACGGTGCGCGGGGCGATCCTGGCGGCCTGGGGGAACCTCGGCTGGGAGAACGGGCTCGGGTTCCCGACGACCGACGACTCCAAGGCCAAGGGCGGTGCCTACAACCACTTCCAGAACGGCTCGATCTACTGGTCCGCGGCCACCGGGGCGCACGACGTGCGCGGCGCGATCCGCAGCAAGTGGGCCGCGCTGGGCTGGGAGGGCGGCCCCGCCGGGTTCCCCGTGACGGGCGACTCGAAGGCCGCGGGCGGCTGGTTCACGCACTTCCAGGGCGGTTCCATCTACTACTCCGGGGCCACCGGAGCCCACTGGACCGCCGGGGACATCCGGGCCCGCTGGGCCGCCCTCGGCTGGGAACGCGGCATGGGTTTCCCCACGATCGACGACACCGCGACCCCGAACGGCAAGGGTTTCTACAACCACTTCCAGGGCGGCTCGATCTACTGGAGCCCCGCGACCGGCGCCCACGCCGTGCGCGGCGCGTTCCGCGAGACCTGGGCCGGTCTCGGCTGGGAGAACTCCTGGCTGGGTTTCCCGACCAAGGACGAGTACTCCGTCGACGGCGGGCTGCGGATGGACTTCGAGGGCGGAACCCTGACCTGGAACCGCTCCACCGGCAAGATCACCGCGAAGCAGAAGTGACGTGGGACGTCGGCGGAACGTCGTGGCAGGAGTCCTCGCCGCGACGTTGACGTGCCTGCTGGCGCCGTCGGCGGTGTCGTCGGCGTCGGCGGCACCCCGCACCCCCGCGGGGGTTCCCGCCGACGTCGACGCGCTGCCCGCGCGCTACCAGGCGCCGATCTCCTGCGCCGCACCCCGTCCGGGAACCCTGGCGCTCGCCCAGCTGATCAGGGACACCTACGGGAAGCAGACCGTGGGCACCTCCCGGGACTGCCCGGCGAACGGCGTCCCGGTCTCCGAGCACTCCGACGGCCGCGCCCTGGACTGGGTGCTGGACGCTGCGAACCCGGCGCAGGCGGCCCTCGCCCAGGAGTTCACCACCTGGTTGCTGGCGCCGGACGAGCAGGGGAACACCGCCGTCAACGCCCGCCGGCTCGGGATCATGTACGTCATCTGGAACCGTTCGGTGTGGAAGGCGTACGACCCCGCCGCCGGGTGGCAGCCGTACACCGGTCCCGACCCGCACACGAGCCACGTCCACCTGTCGTTGACGTTCTCCGGCGCGGCCCGCGAGACCTCGTGGTGGAGCGGGACGGCCGACCCGCTGACGGGCCACTGGATCGCCCTCGGCGGGGACCGCTCCGTCCTCGGCGCCGACGTCGGCGGCCGGCGCACGACGTCCGCGACGGGCGTCCAGCGCCGCGACTACCGCTACGGCAGCGTCTACTCCTCCCCCACGACGCCGGTGCGCGAGGTGCACGGCGCCATCGCGGGCCGGTTCACCTCCCTCGGCGCCACGTCCGCGCTCGGTGCGCCGCTCACCGACGAACAGCGCACCCCGCAGCGCGCCGGCGCCTACAACCACTTCCAGGGCGGCTCGATCTACTGGTCCCCCGCGACGGGGGCCCACGAGGTCCGCGGGGCGGTCCGGGACCGCTGGGCGGCACTGGGGTGGGAGACCGGTCTCGGTTTCCCGACGACGGGCGACCAGCGCACGCCCACGAGACCGGGGGCCTACACCCACTTCGAGGGCGGTTCCGTGTACTGGTCGCCGTCGACCGGTGCGCACGCCGTCCGCGGCGCGTTCCGCGACGCGTGGGCCGCCTCGGGCTGGGAGAACGGCCCGCTGGGTTTCCCGGTGGGCGAGGAGCACCCCCTTCCGGGGGGCTTGCGCCTGGACTTCCAGGGCGGTTACCTCGTGTGGGACGCCGTCCGCCGCAGCACCTCGATCTCGCTGAACCACTGAACCGCGCGAGTCCCCGGAGGACGACATGACACGCACCCCCCTCTCCCGCCTGGTCACCGGCCTCACCGGTGTCATCGCCGGAACCGCCCTGGCCCTCACGGCCGGAACCCTCACCGCGGGCCCGGCGGCCGCCGACGAGGTGCGCCCCGCCAGCGGGGGTTCGTTCACGTTCGTGGGCCACGGGTTCGGCCACGGGATCGGCATGTCGCAGTGGGGGGCCCAGTCGCGCGCCGTCGCCGGCCAGGGCTACCGCACGATCCTCGACTTCTACTACCCGGGCACCGACGTCGCCTCGCGCGAGAACCGGACGCTGCGGGTCGGACTGACGTCGTTCGCCAACGCCGCCGTCGCCGTCTACGCGCCCACGGGCCAGCCGTTGTCCATCTCCGGCACCGCCCAGAAGGTCGCCCCCGGGCAGCGGCTGGTCGTCGCGCCGAGCGGCTCCGGGCTCTCCGGCACCGTCGACGGCGGCGGGAACCAGACGTGGGGTGGTTCCGTCACCATCAGCGGTCCCGACGGGGTGATGCTGCAGAAGGGCGACGGTTCCTTCGTCCGCTACGACGGGGTCATCCGCATCGTCACCGGTCCGACCCTGACCGTCGTCAACGACGTCCCGCTCGAGACCTACCTGCGCGGGGTCGTGCCCGCCGAGTCCCCCTCGTCCTGGAACGCGGAGGCGCTCAAGGCCCAGGCCGTGGCGGCCCGCAGCTACGCGCTGTCCGTGCTGAACGCGCAGGCGCAGACCGACATCTGCGACACGACCGCGTGCCAGGTGTACCGGGGTGCGGAGAGCCGGGACAGGAACGGGGCGCAGACCTGGACGACGCCGTCGTCGACGAACTCGGCGATCGCCGCGACCGCCGGTGAGATCCGCGCCTCCTCCGGCCAGGTCGCCTTCACCCAGTTCTCCTCCTCCAACGGAGGGTGGACGGTCGCGGGTTCCAAGCCGTACCTCGTCGCCAAGGAGGACCCGTTCTCCGCGCCGGGCCGCACCGCCCCCGGGGACACCGTGGCCGCCTGGACGAACACCGTGTCCGCCGCGGCCTTCAACGCGGGCTGCGCCCCCGGTGGCGCCGCGACGGGCATCGTCGTCAAGGCCCGCGACGGTCGCGGCGACTACGGCGGCCGCGTCACCGGCGCGACCCTCGTCTGCACCAACGGCAGCGTCGCGGTGACGGGGACGAAACTGCGTCAGCTGGGTGCCCTGCGGTCGGACTACTTCGCCATCGTCAGCGCGGTGCAGCTGCAGTACGACGCCCTCGGCGGCGCGGGCGGCACGATGGGCGGGGCCACCACCGGTGAACTCACCACCCCGAGCGGCCAGGGCGCCTACCAGCACTACGCGGGCGGTTCGATCTACGCTTCCGCGGCGACCGGTGCGCACGAGGTCCGCGGCGCCATCCGCAGCAAGTGGGCCGCGATGGGCTGGGAGACCGGCCTCGGTTTCCCCACGACCGGTGACAACCGGGTTCCCGGCGGGAACGCCTACTACACCCACTTCCAGGGCGGGTCGATCTACTGGTCCGCGGCCACCGGCGCGCAGGCCGTCCGCGGGGACATCCTCCGCCGGTGGGCCTCCCTCGGGTGGGAGACGGGCCTGGGCCTGCCGGTGAGCAGCGACGCGCCCACGCCGAACGGGGCGGGCTGGTTCACCCGGTTCCAGGGCGGGTCGATCTACTGGTCCCCCACGACCGGCGCCCACGAGGTCCGTGGCGCGATCCTGCAGAAGTACGGTCAGCTCGGCTGGGAGAACGGTCTGGGTTTCCCCACCTCCGGGGACGCCGCCCTGCCGAACGGACGGGGCTGGTTCACCCCCTTCCAGGGCGGGTCGATCTACTACTCCGCCGCGACCGGTGCGCACGCGGTGCGCGGGGCGCTCCTCACCACCTGGGCCGCCCAGGGGTGGGAGAACGGTTCCCTGGGCATGCCCACGGCCGACGAGCAGTGGAACGGCTCCCGCGTCTCGCAGACCTTCCAGGGCGGAACGCTCACCTACGACTCGACCACCCGCACGGTCGCCCGCAGCTGACGCTCACACGCTGTGGTGCTCCCCGTCGTCGCCCCCGCTGGTGGTGGAGCACCACACGGTCGGCGAACAGAACTGCTAGCTCCATTCGACGACACGCCGTTGAACCGCCTGCGTCTCCCGGTGTGTCGTTGAATGGAGCTAGCAATCGTGTTCGCCCCCTCGTTGTCCACAGGCCTCTGAGCAGCCGAGCCACCGTTCGGGCAACCTTTCCGGCCATGGACCCCCTCGAAGCCCTCCGCGAGTGCGGTGGCGCCGCACGGTTCGAACGGCTGCACCTCAGGACGTCCCGACGTCCTTGCGAGCAGCCGTCGCCGTCGGCGAGGTCGTCCAGCCCAGCCGGGGCGTGTACGCGCTGCTGGACACCCACCCCGAACTCGTCGCGGCCGCCGTCCTCGGGGGTGTCCGCAGTTGCCACACCGCGGCGGCCGCCCTCGGGCTCGACCTCGTCGACCCACCCTCACGGCCGCACATCACCAGTCCTCCCGGCTCACGCGGCACCTGGCCGGGGACGGTGGTGCACCGCAGGGAGGTCCGTGACCTCGACGGGTGCACCGATCCCCTGACCACCGTCCTGGACTGCCTGCGCTGCCTCCCACGGCGTTTCGCACTCGTCCCCCTCGACCACGCCCTGCGGCGCGGCCTCGTCACGGTCGAGGAACTGGAGGACGCAGCCCGTCGGATGAACCGCAACGATCCCCGTCGTGGGCTGATCACCCTGGCCGACCCGGTGTGCGATTCGGCGCTGGAGAGCATCGCGCGTGTCGACCTGCTCGACGAGGGGTATCCGCTGCGAACCCAGCGTGTGCTGGAACCAGCCGGCCGGACCGACTTCGTCATCGACGGCTGGCTGGTCGTCGAGGTGGACGGTTTCACCTTCCACTCCGCACGCGAACGACGCAACGAGGACCTCCGTCGGGACGCCGAACTGCGGCGACGGGGATTCGTCGTGCTGCGGTTCAGCTGGGACCAGGTCGTCCGGCAGCGGGGGTGGTGGCTCGCAGTGGTCCGCGACGTTCACACCGCCGGACGACCCGCCGCCTGAACGACCCACTCCGCCCGGTGGCCGAGGATCCACCCGACGTCCTCGCGGTAGCCGTCCCCGTGCTGCTCGTCGCGGTGCCGGTCGTAGGCGGGGTTACCCCGGGAGACCTGGAGTTCGATGTTCGCAGCGAGCGCGGAGAGCCGCACGACGAGCAGGTCGAGCAGGTACCCGACGTCGACCGGGCGTCCGTAGGCGTGCAAGAACGTCCGCAACCGGACGCCCTGGTCGGGCACCGGATCCCAACCGAAGGCCACCGTCGACCGCGGCGCAGACAGGGGCGCGAAGCGGTGGGCGGCGTAGCAGAGGTCCCAGACGCGGTTCGAGGGTCCCGCGAGGTCCCAGTCAATGAAGGCCACCACCTCGGAGCCGTCGAAGACGACGTTGTACGGTCCGAGGTCGTTGTGGCCGAAGCAGTCGACCTCGACGGGCAGGACCGTCCGGGCCTGCCACTCCCCCGCCAGGTCGAGACCCGACGTGGTGTCGTGCAGCGAGCGCAGGGTTCGGGCGACCGAGACGAGGGCGGCGTCCGACCGCTGGACCGCGCTCACCGGGTACGTCCCGGCCTGACCGGGCACGAACGTCAGGGTTTCGGTGGTGGCGTCGACCGAGAGGAGCCGCGGGGCGGAGGGGAAACCCCGCTCGACCAACGCGCCCAGCAAGCGGTGAACTCCCGGACTCCACGGTCCGGTCGGCCGCACGACGGTGTCACCTCGCCGGACCGGCGCGGACAGGTATCCCCCTCGCAGCGCCTCCTCCACGGCCCGACGCTACCCGCTACCGTCGGCGCGTGACCGAGACGAGCGCCCGTGCCCGCCTGATCCCGATGCGGGCCCGCGACCCGCAGGAACCGGGACGGGTCGCGTCCTCGCTGGAACTGTTCTTCGACCTGGTGTTCGTGGTGGCCGTGAGCATCACGGCGGCCGAGTTCCACCACTCCCTCTCCGACGGTGACGTCGGGTACGCCCTCACGCACTACCTGTTGCTGTTCTTCGCCATCTGGTGGGCGTGGATGAACTTCACCTGGTTCGCCACGAGCTTCGCCACCGACGACTGGCTCTACCGCGTCCTCACGATCCTCCAGATGGCCGGGGTCCTGATCCTCGCGGCCGGGGTGCAACCGGCGTTCGAGCACTCCGACTTCACGATCACCGTCGTCGGCTACGTCGTCATGCGCGTCGCGATGATCGCGCAGTGGCTCCGCGCGGCGCGGAGCGCGGGGCCCCGTCGGCGGACGACGGTCGTGTACGCGCTGGGCATCGCCGTCGTGCAGGTGTTCTGGATCGCGTTCCTCGCCCTGCCCGAGGACCTCGCGGTCCCCGCGTTCGTCGTCCTGGCCCTGGCCGAGATCGCCGTCCCCGTCGTGGCGGAACGCCAGGGCCGGACGCCGTGGCACACGCACCACATCACCGAGCGGTACGGCCTCTTCACCCTCATCCTGCTGGGCGAGAGCCTGCTCGGATCGGCCAACGCGGTCATCGAGGCCCTGCACGACGCCGAGGCGCTGCGACCGCTGATCTCCATCGCCGTCCTCACCCTCGTCGTGACGGCGGCGATGTGGTGGACCTACTTCTGGCCGCCGCACCACCGGGTGATCCGCGACCTCCGCAGTTCCCTCCGCTACGGCTACCTGCACTACTTCGTGTTCGCCGCCGCGGGCGCGTTCTCCGCCGGGATCGAGGTGGAGATCGAGCACCTCGCGGGGAAGGGCGAACTCGGCGACGTCGCCGCCTCGTTCACGGTGACCGTCCCCGTCGCGGTGTTCGTCCTCGGGATCTGGTTCCTCGCGATCCGGCAGAGCGCCGACCGCCTCGTCAACACCGTCGTCCCGGTCGGTGCGCTGCTCGTGCTACTCGACCCCGTGCTGCCCGTCCCCGTGACCCTGACGGCCGTGGTCATGGCGGTCGTCGTCGCGGTGCTGGTGGTCCGTCCCCCGGTGCCTACGCGGTCGCCGGCCCCGGTGGGGTGACCGAGGCTCGCGGTCGTCGCCGCACCAGCAGGACGACGAGCACCAGCAACGACACCGGCCGCGTCTCGCTGAGCACGGGCCCCCACTGCAGCACCGGCAGCAACCACGGGACGCCGGCCAGCACCACCAGCGGCCGGGACCCCCCGAGGGCGAACAGCACCACGACGGCGATCGGTGCGGCCAGCGCGTGGTGCGACCACGTCACCGGCGACACGAGGCACGTCACCAGGGAGACGAGCAGCCCGAACCGGACGCGGGCGCTCCGGTCCAGCCAGTCGCAGCGCCGCGCCACTACGGCGACGGTCACCAGCAACGGGACACTGAGCACCAGCGCGGGCCACGTCGGCACCCCGGCGTGGGCGAACGCCCCGGCCAGGGAGTTGTTCGTCGTCGTCCCCGGGGCGGCGACCCGGGCGGAGTCCCAGAGCAGGCCCCCGAAGTAGGACACCGCCGACCGGGGTGAGACGAGCACCCCGAGCAGGGTCAGGACGGCCCCGACCACGACGACAGGCAGCGCGAACCACCGTCGCGCCTGCCGGTTCAGCAGCGCCGCCACGACGAGTGCCGGGGTCACCTTCACCGCCGCCGACAACGCGGCGGGGATCGATCCGCCCCGGCCGCCGTAGAGGCACCCGAGCACCAGCCCGAGCACGACGAGCGGGCTGATCTGCCCGAGCACCAGCGCCTCCCGGAACGGGTCGCTCAGCAGGACGAACGCGACACCGAGACCCGCGGACAGCGCGGCGCCGAAGGACCGGAAGACCCGCCAGGTCCCCCACACCGTGACCCCGAGCAGCACCGCGTCCCACACGAGGAGGTCCGCCGCGGCCGGGAGGAGCAGCAACGGCAGGAAGAGGACCGCCGCGAAGGGCGGGTAGACGAACCAGTGCCCGCGGTAGGTCTCGCGCAGGTACAGGTCGCGACCGGCCAGCAGGTCCTGCGCGCCGTCGCGGTAGACCGCGAGGTCGTAGCCGCGTTCCCACGACTCCTGACCGACCCCGGAGAGGACGATCGCGACGGCCACCACGGCCCCCAGCAGCGCGGGGACCAGGAAGCGACGGTCACGCACGGGTGACGGAGCGGTCCGGGAAGACGAACGTCCGGAAGGTCAGGAACCGGAACACCATCGCGATGGCCATCCCCACGACGTTGCCGGAGATGTTGTCGGCCAGCGCCGACGTCCAGCCGAGGCCGTTGTGGGTGATCGCCAGGCACAGCAGCTGCAGGCCCGCCGCGATCGCGGAGAACAGGAAGAACATCGCGTACTCGCGGCCCGGGTGAACGCTTCGCCGGTCGCGCCACGTGTAGTAGCGGCTGCCCAGGAACGCGATGAAGATCGCGATGACGCTGGAGACGACCTTCGCCAGGATCGAGTCGACCCCGGCGAGCAGCAGCAGGTTGAAGACCAGGAGGTCGGCGAGGTAGGCGATCCCGCCCGAGATGAGGAACCGGACGACCTCGCCCATGCGCTCGGAGCGCAGGAACTCGCGCATCAGAGCCACACCGCCAGCAGCAGCGAGCCGCACCACACCACGGCGAGGGCCAGCAGCACCCGGTCGTGCAGGGCGATCTCCTCGGGTTCCTCGGCGTTGCCCGCGTCCACGTCGACGGCGTAGCGCAGGACGGCGAGGATGAACGGGACGATGGTCAGGGTCGCGAGGTTCGTGCCGGTCTGGGCGACGAGCACCTCGATCGCCCACAGCGCGTAGGTCGTGACGACGACCGTCGCCGCCAGCGTCCAGACGAACCGCAGGTAGGTGGTGGAGTACTTCTGCACGACGCGGCGCACCGGTTCACCGGTGAGTTCCCCGCGACGGGCCTCGCCGTAGCGCTTGCCGGCCGCCATGAACAGCGAACCGAACGCCGTGGTGAGCAGGAACCACCCCGACAGCGGGATGTCACCCGCGGTGCCGCCGGCGAGCATCCGCAGCAGGAAACCCGACGCGACGCAGGCGAGCTCGAGGACGGGTTCGTGCTTGACCCCGAAGCAGTACGCGAGCTGGATCGCGAAGTACACCCCGAGGACGACCCCGAGCATCGGCTGCCAGAAGGTGCCGAACCCCAGGGCGAGCACGGCGAGCACGATCGCGAGGACGACGGCGGTCCGGGAGGACAGCTCCCCCGACGCGATCGGGCGGAACCGCTTGCGCGGGTGGGCGCGGTCGGCCTCGACGTCCTTCGCGTCGTTGATGAGGTAGATCGAGCTCGACACGAGGCAGAACAGCACGAACGCGACGCCCACCCCGGTGAGGGTGTCCAGCCCGACCTGCGATCCGGCCGGGAACACCGGCGCGAGGACGAGGACGTTCTTGACCCACTGCCGCGGGCGCATCGCCCGCAGCCAGGCGGGCAGCCGGGACGTGGACGGGGTGATCGAGCGCTCCTGGGTGGTCACGAGGCGATCCGGCGGACCACGACCGTCGTCGCGGCGCCGAGGAGGGCACCGGCGGTGACGTCGCTCGGGTAGTGCACGCCGAGCACGAGCCGGGACAGGGCCATCGCGGGGACCAGCGGCCACGTCGGGACCGGCAGCAGCGGCGCGAACGCGACCGCGGCGGCCGTCGTCGACGTCGCGTGCGAGGAGGGCATGCTCCAACGGCTGGGTGTGCCGACCCGGACCTGGACGTGGTGGTCCAGCGGGCGATGGCGGCGCGCGACGCGCTTGAGCACGACGGAGGCGCCGTGCGCGGCGACCACCGACGCCGTGGCGATCGCCCACTCCTGGCGACGGGACCGGTCGAGCAGGAACCCGACGGTGCCGAGGCCGATCCACGCGGCGGCGTGCTCCCCCGCGTGCGAGAGGGCCGTCGCCGTGGGGACGGCGCCGGGGAAGGTCACCGCGGACTGGACGCCGCGCAGGACGCGCAGGTCGGCCGCGGCGATCGAGGACAACGGGCTCACGCGCCACCCACCGGTTGCAGGACGATGTCGGAGGGGACCATGTCCCAGGTCGTGGTGATCGGCCAGGTCGGCAGCCCCTGCGCCGCGGGCGGTTCGGTCCCCCGGTCGTAGCGGAACAACTCCCCCGCCACCGGGACGGGCGGTGCGGACGCGTCGCGGTGCGTGAAGTTCCACTCCAGCAGCCGCTTCTCCAGGGGCGAGGCCCCGGCCTCGACCTGGTCGATCATCGGCTGCACCCGGGCCGGGTCGCCGAAGTAGTCGACGACGCAGTCGCAGACGTAGGCCAGGTGCCCGACCTCACCGGGCGAGGTCACGTACTGCGGACCCCCCTGCTGCTGGAGGATCGTCTTCACGTCGAGGGCGATCTCGGTGTAGCGGGCCGGGTGGGCCCAGTTCGTCTGGATCGGGGCCAGCGCCCACGGCGTCCCGGCCCGCAGGTCGGAGCCGACGCTCGCCACGAGCAGGACGACGGCCGCCGCGCTCGCCCCGAGCGCGACGGGGCGCAGTTCCAGGCCGCGGAAGCAGGCACCGAGGGCCGCGGCCCCGACCATCGTCGACGCCGACACCAGCACCGCGTAGTACCAGTGGTACGGCGGCACGCCGAGGACGCTCAGCGCCACGTAGTGCGCGACGCCCGCGATCCCCAGCGCCAGCCACGGCCACACCCGCAGCTCGCTCGGGGCGCTCGTCGCCGACCGGCGACGGGTCCAGCCGAACCCCACGAGCACGAACCAACCGAGCCCGCCCAGCAGCACCGGCAGGAACGCGAGGACGGCCGTCAGCCCGTAGACCTCGACGTAGAGCTGCATGCCGTTGTGGACGTCGTACTGCTCCCACGCCTTCTGCAGCGTCTTGATGACGACGGTGTCCGGGACGGCGGAGCCCAGGGCGAACCAGCTCCACGCCATCCACGGGAGCACCACGACCAGGGCGGCGGGGACGGCGATCCAGACCCGCTTCAGCACGGCCGGGGTCAGCAGGGTGAGGACGACGACCACGACGGAGGCGTCCATCCGGGTCAGCACGACGGCGCCCGCGACCAGCCCGTAGGGCAGCGCGGCCCCGCGGACCGCGGTGAGCAGCAGCAACGACAGCAGCAGCACGAGGAACGCCGACTCGAGGCCGACGGAACTCAGCAGCAGCGGGTTGACCCCGATCGCGACGGCCGCGACCGGACCCACCCACGCCGGCAGTCCCGTGCGACGGGCCGCGGAGGTCAGCGAGAGGGTGAGGGCCACGGCCATCACGACGTGCAGGATGCCCAGCGCGACGACGGGCCGGCGCACGATGGCGGTGACCCCGGCGAGCAGCAGCACCCACAACGGTGACGTCGCGGTGTTGGACTCGACGTTCGACAGCAGCCCCCACGTCCCGTGCAGCGCGAGGTTCCGCGCGTAGGCGAGGGTGATGTAGGCGTCGTCGACCAGGGCCCGGTGGACGAGGACGAAGGTGGCGGCCGCGAGGACGCCGACCACGAGGGCGGGGACGAAGGTCCCGAAGCGGGAGGCGGCGGGTCCGGCCGTGCGCGGCCGCCCCGTCCCCGGTGTCGTCGTGGCGGTCACGCCTCACCGCGCATGCGGGCGACGACGCGGGTCGCGGTGTCGTCGGCCACGATGCGACCCTGCTCGAGCAGGATCCCGCGGGTGCAGAGGTTCGCGACCATGTCGAGGTCGTGGCTGACGATGACGAGCGTGCGGCCCTCGGCGCGCAGTTCCTCGATCCGGGCCAGGCACTTCTTCTGGAACGGCTCGTCGCCGACGGAGAGGATCTCGTCGATGAGGAAGACCTCGGGGTCGGTGTGCACCGCGACGGCGAAGGCGAGGCGCAGGAACATCCCGGAGGAGTAGAACTTCACCTCGGTGTCGATGAAGCGCTCGATCTCGCTGAACGCGACGATGTCGTCGAAGCGTTCGTTGATCGTCGCCTCGTCCATCCCGAGGATGGCGCCGTTGAGGTAGACGTTCTCCCGCCCCGTCAGGTCGGGGTGGAACCCGGCACCGACCTCGATGAGCCCGGCGATGCGGCCGCGGACCCCGATGGTGCCCTGGTCCGGGCGCATGACCCCGGAGATCAGCTTCAGCAGCGTCGACTTGCCCGACCCGTTGAACCCGAGCAGGGCCAGGGACTCGCCCTGGCGGACCTCGAGGTCGATGCTGTGCAGCGCGCGGAAGTTGTCCGAGATCGGACGCTTGCGGATCTTCGCCATCGCCAGCTCCTTGAGGGAGCGGTTGTGGCGGAGGGTGAAGTCCTTGACCAGGCCGTGGACCTCGATCGCGGTGGGTGCGTCGGCCGCGGCGGCGCCCGGCACCGGGGAGTCGGAGGAAGTCGTCACGCTCATCACAGCTCCTGCGCGAAACGGCCCTCGATGCGGCGGAACACGAACTGTCCCAGCGCGAGCATCACGAGAGCGATGAGGAGACCCCACAGACCCGACCACAGCAGGTGCGGCGGCAGCACGACCGGGGCCACGGCGTCACGGACGTCGCCGGTCGGGTACCAGAACGCCCAGTGGAACAGCTCGACGGCCGCCGTCACCGGGTTCAGCTGGTAGAGGGTCATGAACAGGGAGTTCGGACCGCCGGTCGCGGCGGCGACCTTCTGCCAGTCGTAGAGGACGGGCGAGGTCCAGGTCACGATCATCAGCAGCAGGTCCACGATGTTCTCGAAGTCCCGGTACAGCACGTTGACCGCACCGAAGAGCAGCCCCAGCCCCACCGAGAGCACGGCCACGATCACGAAACCCAGCAGTCCGGCGAGGACCTGCACGACCCCGGGACGCCAGCCCGTGACGAAGCAGGCCACCAGCAGGACGATCAGCTGGGGCAGGAAGTGGATCGCCGCGACCCACGCCGAGGACACCGAGAACAGTTCCCGGGGCAGGAAGATCTTCTTGATCAGGGGGGCGTTGCCCACCACCGAGCGCGTCGCGTTGCCGAACGCCTCGGTGTAGAAGTTGATCACGACGATGCCGGAGAACAGGTACACCGCGAAGTTGGGGACGCTCTCGTTGAGCTTGAGGAACTCCCCCATCGCGAAGTAGAAGACGGCGAACTGCACGCCCGGCTTCACGTAGGACCACAGCAGACCCATGACGGAGCCGCGGTAGCGGACCCGCATCTCCTTGCGGACCAGCAGCTTCAGCAGGTACCGGTACCGGACGACGTCCAGCAGCCCCGAGCCGTGGCCCGGGGCTACCAGCGGCGACGTCGCCGTGACGGTCGTGGCCGTCGGCACGCTCAGCTCTCCTCGCGGGGGGCGTCGAGGTCGACGCCGAAGGTGTCCGCCCAGGCCTGCATCGAGGTGATCTCCGGCAGCGAGGCCTTGTACGCGGCCCGCAGCTGCGGCCAGGACGTCAGCATCCGACGGTGCAGGTCGGCCGACTCGGCGAGCAGCGACCGGAACTTCTTCGCGTCGCGGCGGTACCAGACCGCCCCCTTGCCGTCGGCCATCGAGACCACGGCGCTGTCGTAGAGGGACAGTTCCCACCACTTGCCCTCGCTGGCGGCGAGGGTCGCGTCGGGACGCTGGGCGGACTCCGGCTTCGGGGGACGCAACTGACGCAGCGCGGCCTGCGCGGCCCACGGCAGCAGCGTCGCCTTCTTCGGCGCCTGCGGTTCCTTGCCCTTGTGCGCGGGCTTGCCGCGCTTGGGGGTCGGGTAGGCGTCGGGTTCGGCGGCGACCTGCGCGTCGGGGTACTCCGAGCGCAGCGCCCGGACGGCCGGCAGCGTCGCGCCGAGCAGTTCGTGCAGGTGCTTCGGGCCCTTCAGCAGGTCGCTCAGCGCCCGGTTGCGCAGGGCCTGCGCGTAGTACTGCATCGAGATGAGGTGCTTGACGTCGGTGTAGCTGCTCTCGCGGAACAACCGGCCACCGCGCTCGTACGGCGAGTACAGCAGGGCCACCAGGAAGCGGTTCCGCTCGTGGTAGTAGGCCTGCCAGTCGATGGTGTCGTCCTTGTCGTTCCAGGACACGTGCCAGACGCAGGCACCGGGCAGCGACACCGTCGAGTAGCCGTGCTCCGTGGCGCGCAGGCCGTACTCGGCGTCGTCCCACTTGATGAACGCGGGCAGCGAGAGCCCGATGTCCTTGACGACCTCGACGGGGATGAGGCACATCCACCAGCCGTTGTAGTCGGTGTCGACGCGGCGGTGCATCCACGGGGTCTGGCGCAGGTTCGAGGCCGCCAGGTTGTGGCCGTGGTACAGCCCGCGCGCGGGGCCCCAGAAGAACCGGTAGAGGTTCACCGACTCACCGAGGGTGTGCAGCACCGAACGGTCGTACATGTCGAACATGTGCCCACCGACGAGGGTGGGCTTGCGGCACGCGTCGCCGAACTGCACGGCGCGCACGATGCCCTCGGGCTCGATGTTCACGTCGTCGTCGAGGAGGAGGACGTACTTGGCCTTCTCCGAGCGGACGGCCTCGAACATCCCGCGGGCGAACCCGCCGGACCCGCCGAGGTTCGCCTGTTCGATGATGCGCAGCTTCGAGCCCAGCAGGGCCGCGACCTCGTCGAAACCGTCCTCGTCGCGCACCTTCTGGGTGCCCTGGTCGACGATGACGATCTCTTCGAGGACCTCGAGCACGGAGGCGTCGGAGGCCAGCGCGTTGAGCGTCTTCACGCAGTAGTCGGGCCGGTTGAACGTCGTGACCCCGATGGAGGCCTTGCCGGCGACGTGGTCGGCGACGGGGGCGCTCCACGCAGCCTCGACCAGCGTCAGGTCGTCGGAACCGCCGGCGACGTCGATCCAGTACCAGCCGCCGTCGGCGAAGGGGGCGAGGCTGAGTTCCTCGCGCAGCTGCGCCTCGCCGTCCACGCGCCAGGACGTGACGCGCTGACGCGAACCTCGGGCGTTGGACTTGAACAGCGTCACCGTGCCGAAACCGACGAACGTGCCCGCGAACCGGATCTTCTCGGCCCGAGTCCACTTGCGCCAGTAGGAGGCCGGGAACGCGTTGAAGTAGGAACCCAGCGAGTATCGCTTGCCGGCCGGGACGGTGAGGCTGCGGCGGTCGCCGGCGGCCTCGGTGTCGGAGTCACCGGAACCGGTGCTCACGAACTCGACGCCGTCGGACTCCGCGGAGGCGAAACCCTCCGACTGGGAGAAGTCGACGTAGAGCGGCAGCACGTCGATGTCCGCGCGGGACGGGAAGACGATGCGGTGGACCTCGCGCCACGCGCCGTCGTCGGGCGCGAGGCCCACGCCGGTGGCTGCGAGGTGCAGTTCCGAACCAGAAGTGACAGTGCTCATGCGTCCACCCCACCGGCCACGAGGGCCACGCCGTCCTTGAAGTGCGGGGTCAGCTTGTTGTCCACCATCGACAGGGCCGCCCCGATGGCCATGTGCATGTCGAGGTACTTGTAGGTACCGAGCCGGCCCCCGAAGAGCACGCCCTTCTCCCGCGACGCGAGGTCGCGGTAGGCCAGCAGCTTCTGCCGGTCCTCGGGGGTGTTCACCGGGTAGTAGGGCTCGTCACCCTCGACCGCGAAGCGGGAGAACTCCCGCATGATGACGGTCTTGTCCTTGGGGTAGTCCCGCTCGGGGTGGAAGTGCCGGAACTCGTGGATCCGGGTGTAGGGCACGTCCTCATCGGCGTAGTTCATGACCGGCGCCCCCTGGAAGTCCCCGACGTCGAGGACCTCCTGCTCGAAGTCGAGCGTGCGCCAGGACAGTTCGCCCTCGGCGTTGTCGAAGTAGGTGTCGACGGGACCGGTGTAGATGATCGGCACGTTCCCGGCGACGTTGCCCTTGCGGACCTCTTGGTCCGCGTCGAAGAAGTCGGTGTTCAGCCGCACCTCGATGTTGGGGTGGTCGGCGAGGCGTTCCAGCCACTTCGTGTACCCGTCGACGGGCAGACCCTCGTGGGTGTCGTTGAAGTAGCGGTTGTCGTAGCCGTAACGCACCGGCAGGCGGGTGACCGTGGCCCCGGGCAGGTTGCGCGGGTCGGTCTGCCACTGCTTGGCGGTGTAGCCCTTGAAGAACGCCTCGTACAGCGGACGGCCGATCAGCGAGATCGCCTTGTCCTCGAAGTTGTCGGCGGCGGCGGTGTCGATCTCGCCCGCCTGCTCGGCGACGAGCGCCTTCGCCTCGGCCGGCGAGAGCGCCTTGCCGAAGTACTGGTTGATCGTGTGCAGGTTGACCGGCATCGAGTAGACGCCGCCCTGGTACGTCGAGAAGACGCGGTGCACGTAGGGCGTGAACTTCGTGAACCGGTTGACGTGCTCCCACACCCGCTCGTTGGAGGTGTGGAACAGGTGCGCGCCGTAGCGGTGCACCTCGATGCCCGTCTCCGGTTCGGCCTCGGAGTAGGCGTTGCCACCGATGTGGTGCCGGCGGTCGATGACGAGGACCTTCAGGCCCAGGTCCTCCGCGCACTGACGGGCGACCGTCAGCCCGAAGAAGCCCGATCCGACGACGACGAGGTCGATGTTCACGGCTGGCTCACCCTCGGTCGCTCCGTCTCTGGCGTCTTCTGCGTGGCATCTACAGGGGCGTCACTGTGCTCGGGCATGGTGGCGTCAGCGTAGCCGTCCCGGACCCCCACCCACTTCAACGGCGCGCACGGCCCACCGCGCGCAGGCGGCGGCGGGCGGGTTCCTCGACGAACCTCCACAGGACCCACCCGAGCCCGATGGCGACGATCGGCAGGTTCGGCACCACGAAGCTCGTCCACGGCCCCCCCGGCGCGATCTGCGGGACCTCCTTCTGGAAGGTCCAGAAGATCTCGTACACCGGCACGTGCACCAGGTAGACGCTGTAGGAGATCCGCCCGCCGAGCACGATCGCCGGGCGGGACAGGAAGGCCGAGGGGCCCGCGTCGGTGAGGGCCAGCGCGCCGACGAGCAGCGGGAAGAAGACCGCGACGACGGCGAAGCGGTCGTAGGGCCGGCCCGCGGCCCAGCCGACGACGAGCACGCACTCGATCACCAGGATCCAGGCGACCCGCGGGGCCCAGCGGGCCGCGAGCTCGCCGGAGCGGGGACCCGCCTGCAGCTTGCGCACCGCGAGGCAGACCAGCGCACCTGCGCCGAAGCAGGTGAAGATGCGCTCCAGCCAGCTGTAGTCCCAGTAGATGACCCCGGTCTGGTAGCTGCGCAGGGCGGCCGGGGCCATCAGCGCGACGGCGCCGGCGACGAGCACCCACCAGGGCAGCCGCTTCAGCCGGTACAGCACGAGCGCGAGGACGGGGAAGGCGACGTAGGCGGCCATCTCGGCCGAGACCGACCACGTCGCGCCGACGAAGCTGGCCCCGTCGAAGTCGGGACGGTGCCAGAGCTGGACGAGCAGCAGCTGCTGGATCCAGCTCCACGGCCCGAGGTCGGGCTGGACGCCCTGGTAGGCGTAGAACGTCGGGTCGATGCTGCGCCGCCACAGCAGCCAGATCCCGAACAGCACGACGACGACGGCGTAGGCGGGCCAGACGCGGCAGATCCGGGCCCACCAGAACCGCCACCAGCCGCGCAGGTCCGGTCGCCGGCCCATCTTCTCGACGTAGGTCAGCGTGATGACGAACCCCGAGATCACGTAGAAGAGGTCGACGCCCAGGTGGCCGGAGTCGGTGACCGGCACGAGGAAGGCCCGCACCCGCTCCCAGTCCGGCAGCGGGGTGAACTTCCAGTGGAAGAGCAGCACCCAGACGGCCGCGACGATCCGCAGCCCGGTGATCGAGCGGACCTCGGGGAGGCGCCTGGCCGCCGTGGTGTCGGCGGGGGGCTGCGTGTCGGTGACGGCGGTCACCGGTCACCTCCTTGCTGGTGGGACGTCGCGATGAGCGCCCGGTAGGCGAGCGTGCGGATCCGGGTCGGGACGAAGCGGTAGCCGCCGCGCACGACGACGTTGCGGGCGGCCTGGACGGGACTCGTGAACCCCTCCCGCAGCAGGTGCCCCTGCAGGGTGAGCTCGGAGCGGAAGAGGCGCAGACCACCGCGGCGGGCGTAGGAGCCGGCGTCCGGGGACGCACCCACGCGATACTTCACGAGCGGTTCGGCGAGGTTCTCCACGCGGGCACCCGCGCCGATCATCCGCGCGAACAGCCAGTAGTCCTCCATGAGGTCCAGGTCCCGGTAACCCCCCGCCGCGGCGACCGCGGAACGGCGGTAGACCACCGTCGGGTGGTTGAAGGGGTCGTGGAAGCGGGCGTAGCGGGCGATCGCGGCCGCGCCGGTCGGCGGGACGCGGCGGCCGACGACGTCGTCCTCGTCGGCGCCGATCTCCAGCAGACCCGCCCCCACGAGGTCCGCACCCGCGGCGATCAGCGGCAGCTGACGGGCGAAGCGGTGCGGCAGGCTCACGTCGTCGGCGTCCATCCGGGCGACGACGTCGAAGGTGCAGTGCCGCAGACCCTCCTCGAGGGCCCGGGCGAGACCCACGTTGACCGGCAGTTCCAGGACGCGGACGCCCTGCAGGGCGTCGAGGGCCTCCTGCAGGTCGTCGGGGACGGGGCCGTCGCGGACGATCAGGACCTCGTCGGGCCGCAGTTCCTGGTCGCTCGTCACGCTGGCGACCGCGCGCTGCAGCTGCGCGACCTCGTCGCGCGCCCACACCGGCAGCAGCACCGAGAACCTCAGGTCCTGGAGCCGGCGTCCAGCCGGCTCCAGGAGGGGGGCGCGGCCGGCGGCGGACTCCACGGCGCGGACGTCGTCGGAGACCTCTCCGAGGCCGGCGAGGACGGTGGCCGTGGCGGCGGGGCGGCGGACCCCCTGGCGCAGTCCGCTGGTCAGGCCCCTGAGCAGGACGTCGCGGCGCTGCGAGCGGGCGATGGTCCGGCCCCAGCGGCGCAGCGTCGCCCCGCCGTAGAGGACGGTGTCGCGGGCGTCGAGGGGTCGGGAGCGGGTGAAGGTCCACAGCTTGTTGCGGACCTCGAGCACGAACCGCTCCCCCGGGTCGGCGTCGGTGGAGCCGAACACCTTGGTGCGGTGCTCCACGACGCTGGCCGCGCACGCGACCCCGCGCCGGCGGCGCAGCAGCCGGGTCGTGTACTCGAAGTCGTCGTTCCAGAGGAAGAAGGCGGCCTCGGGCAGTCCGTCCTCGCGCACCGCCCGCGCGTCGAGCAGCAGCGCGACGAAGCTGGCCGAACGGATCGGCAGGCAGCCCGCGGCCCGGGCCGCCGCCCGCTCCTGCGCGCTGACCCCGGGACGCTCGCGGGGGGTGTTCATCGGGTGGTCCCGGCCGTCGGTCCACACGACCCGGCTCGCCACGACCGCGGACCCGGTGCGCCGCAGGGCGGCCAGCGCTTCCGCGAGCGCCGTCGGGGTCGGGACGGTGTCGTCGTCCATCAGCCAGACGGCGTCGGCGTCGTGGCGGTGCACCGCGCGGGCCAGACCGGCCGCGAACCCGCCGGCGCCGCCGGTGTTGCGGGGCAGGACGACCAGGTCGAGCGGCAGGTCGGTGCCGGTGCTCCACTCCCGGACGGCCTGCGGGGAGCCGTCGGAGGAGGCGTTGTCGACCACCACGACGAGGTCGGGGCGGCGGGTCTGGGCGGCGAGCGCGTCGAGCCCGGCGAGCAGCAGGTCGCGGCGGTCCCAGGCGACGACGACGGCGATGACACGTTCCCGGGGCACCGGGACAGGGTGCCAGGTCGCTCGCGGTGTCACGGCAGGGTCACCTGCCACACGCTCACCGTCCCGCTGGTGAAGACCTTGCGCAGCCCCTCGACCCCGTCGAGGCCGGTGAGCCCGGGCGGGACGTCGTAGCCGGGCTGGCCGAAGAACACGGCGTCGGCCGGTTTCAGCGGCAGGCCGGGGGCCACGGAGTCCACGACGACCCAGCCGATGTCGTACTTCGCGACCAGCGCCTGGACCTCGGGGTCGGTGGGCAGGTCGTGGAAGCGGGCCGTCAGCGTCCGCAGGTCGGGCAGCGGGGTCGTGGGCACGGCCGTCGTGGCGAGGATCGGGACACCGTCGAGGACGTAGTCGTAGGTCGACCCGTCGTTGCCGGAGTTCATGACGCGCTGGCCGGGCTGCACGTGCGCGGCCAGGTAGCGGCCGGCGGCCTGGTCGTCGGCGTCGATGCGCTGGTAGGTGGGCTCGGCGTAGCGCTCGCGCAGGGCCTGCACCTCGATCGAGAACACGTCGAGCACGTTGGCGGTGAGCAGCGCGGCGCCCAGGACGGTGGCCAGCACCGGGGCCAGCACGGGGGTCCACCGGCGGGCGAGCAGCGTCGAGAGCCGCAGCACACCGACCCCGACGAGCAGCCACGCCCAGGGACTGCCGTGCGCCACGACCCGGAAGTAGGAGTTCCACGCGGTGTCCCAGACCAGGTCGAGACCCGGGGCGTGCAGGTCGAGCAGGTAGGCGAGCGCGAGCGCGGACCAGACCAGCCAGGTCAGCGCGACGGCCCCGGCCCGGCGCCCGGCGAGCGCGACACCGAGCAGGACGGGGACCGCCAGCCACCACTGCTCGCGGGTGGCGGCGAGGTCGAGGCCGCCCTGGAAGGGCAGCGTGAACACGCGGTGCAGTGCGTCGGGCAGCGACTGCGCCGGGATGTCGCGGGCGAAGCGTGAGCTGGACCCGCCGCCGGCGGCCGCCGCCTGGGTGAGGGCGGTCCCGACGAGCGCGGCGACCAGGACCCCCGCCCCGGCGAGCCCCGCGAGCCACGTCCCCGCGGAAACAACACTTTCCGCCCTCGAACGTGCCCGGTCAGGGGCGGAAAGTGTTGTTTCCGCGCGGAGGACGAGGCCGAAGACGTAGGCCCCGAGGAAGCCGCCGCCGATGGTGAGGGCGGCGCTGGGGTGGACGGTGACGGCTCCGGCGCAGGCGAGGGCGATCGCGGGGAGGATCCCGACGACACCCCGGCCGGGGGTCCGCGGTGGGGGCAGCAGCAGTGCGACCACCCCGGGGGCGAAGGCGATCGCGGCGGCGTTGGGCAGGGCGCCCGAGTCGTGGTGCATGGCCTGCAGCGGTTGGTAGGCCAGCACCGACGCGATCGCGGCGACCCCGCCGGCGGGCAGCCACTCCTTCGGCAGGGTCCGCGCCGCCAGGGCGAGGAGGCCGAGGGGCTGGACGACGGCGAGGACGACGACGCTGGTCGCGTTGAAGCCGGCGACGGCGCTAACGTCCCCGCTCTGGGCGACGAGCGCGGCCCACTGGTGCAGACCGTTCGGGTAGTACTGCGCGGGTGTCCCGGTGACGACGTCGAGGACCTGCCCGCGCCAGGGGGCCGCGTCACCGGTGCGCAGGATCCGGGCGGTGACGAGGGCGTGGGTGAGGGTGTCGTGTTCCTGCGACGGCGTCGCCAGCGCCCCCATCCCGCGGCGGAACAGCTCGAGGGCGGTGGCGGTCGCGGCGAGCAGCAGCGCGGCAGCGGCGAGCGCGGGCCCGCGCGGGACCCGTTCGGTCTCGAAGGCACCGGCCCGGCCGCGGACGAGGGCGAGCACGGCGAGCAGACCGGCGGTGGCCGCGAGCACGAGCCACCAGGAGAACCGCGTGCCGCTCAGCCCGCTGACCGTCGCGGCGAGGGTGGAGATCCCGACGGAGGTGGCCGGCGCGGCCCCGAGCAGCACGGGGACCTTCCGGACCCCGCCGGCCACCAGCACCAGACCGCCCGGGAGGAGGACCCAGAGGACGCCGAGCGCGAGGGTCAGGGCGTCGGAGGCCGGGGAGCCGCCGGTGATGACGGGGATCGGGGGGTTCACAGGACCTCGAGGACCGCGGCGGCGGCCCGTCGCGCGGCGGAGGCCAGCGACCCGTGCTCCAGGGCCCACTCCCGCAGGCGTTCCCGGGTCGGCGGGATCGGGGTCGTGACCTCGCGCAGGGCGTCGGCGACGGCGGTCGCGGAGTGCCCGACCACCCACCCCAGGTCGTGCTCGCGCACGAGGTCGGCGCCGCCCCCGACCCCGGCGAAGAGGACGGGGGTCCCGCAGGCGGTGGCGGCGAAGATCTTGGTGGGCGACATGAGGTCGTAGCCGGTGTCCGGGACCAGCGAGGCGAGCGCGACGTCGGCGTGGGCCAGCAGCTCGGCCGCGCGTTCCGGGGCGACGGTGCCGGGGAGGTCCACGGCGTGCGGGGCGAGGTCGGCGGCCAGCGCCCGCAACCTCGGGACGTCGACTCCCCCGCCGACCATGGTCAGCCGGGCGTCGGGGTTCGACCCGAGGAACCGCACGAACCCGCGGAGCAGGACCTCGGCCCCCTGCCACTCCGACATCGTGCCGCTGTAGACGACCCGCAACCCCGGCCCCGCGACGCTCTCCTGCGGGCGGAACACGTCGACGTCGACGCCGTTGCCGACGACGCGGACCGTGTCGGGGTCGACCCCGCCGCGGACCACCTGCTGCGCCATCCCCTCGGTGACGGCGAGGACGCGCGCGGCCCCGCGCAGGGCGGCCTGCTCGGCGAACTCGACGGCCCGGAGCACGGGCCGGGGCGCGCCGGCGGCGACGGCACCCTGCGACCAGACGTCGGGCAGGTAGGAGACGTAGGGGGTCCGGCGCAGCGCCGAGGTGATCCGGGTGACGACGCCGGTGGTGGGCGGCGGTTCGTGGACGACGACGTCGGGACGGCGACCGGTGAGCAGCCGTGCGGTCAGCGGGACGTCGAAGGAGAGGTACTGCAGGTACCCGCGCACGGCACCGTCACGGTCGCGCAGCACGGGGAAGCGCGAGGTGGCGACCCCGGGGTCACGGGTCTCCGGCGCGGTCGCGGTGGTCGTGACGACCTCGACGTCGCACCCGGCCTCGACCAGGGCACGGGCGAGGGCGCGCAGCCGGAACGGCGCGGCACCCACGTCCGGGGGGTAGGTCCGCGTCGCGATGCGGACCAGGCACGACACGATCGGTGACCCTACCCAGCGATCTCGTGATCACTCGCCAGGCCCGAGAGCTGGGCCTGGCGCGCGAAGTCCGGGACCCGCGCGACGACCTCGTCGAACGTCCCCACGTCGACGACGCGCCCCTCCTCCAGCAGCACCACCGCGTCGCAGTCGCGCACCGTCGCGAGCCGGTGCGCGACCACCAGGACCGTCACCTCCGAACGCAGCGCGGCGACCGTCGCGGTCACCGCGGCCTCCGTCGAGGCGTCCAGCGCCGACGTCGCCTCGTCGAGGACGAGGACCTTCGGGTCGGCGTAGAGGGCCCGCGCGATCCCCAGCCGCTGCCGCTGCCCGCCGGAGAGCCGCAACCCGCGCTCCCCCACCGGCGTGTGCACGCCCTGGGGCAGACCGGCGACGACGTCGCTGAGCTGCGCGGCCGCGAGGACCTGCTCGACCCGGGCGACGTCGACATCCTCGTCGCGCCAGGACAGCGCGACGTTGCGGGCCACGTCGGCGTCGAGCAGCGCGACCTCCTGCGGCACGTAGCCGACCCGCGCGCGCCACGCCGCGGCGACCTCGTCGAACGGCTTGCCGCCGACGAGCAGCTGCCCCGAGGACGGCGTGAGCAGCCCCAGCACCAGGTCGACGAGGGTGGACTTCCCCGAGCCGGAGCGGCCGACGACGGCGACGCGGGACCCCGCGGGCACCGTGATCGACACCCCGTCCAGGGCGGGACGGTCGCTGCCGGGGTAGGTGAAGGTGACGTCGAGGAGGTCGATGGCCACGGCGCCGGCCGGCAGTCCGCGCGGGTCGACCGGGGCGAAGCGGGCGGCACCGTGGGAGGCGCCGGTCTCGCGCAGCGCCTCCAGGACCTCCTGGGCGTTCGGCTCGTGGGCGTGCATCGTCGCGAAGACCGACTGCAGCCGGGTCAGGCACGGCACGACGCGGAACCCGGCGACGGCGAAGAGGCCGATCGCCGACACCGCCTCGGTCACGCCCTGGGTGAGCACCGCGATCCCACCGACGACGAGGAACCCGCCCAGCAGGGCCGCCTCCAGGACGAAGCGCGGCCCGACGGAGTAGAAGAACGCCATCCCGCGCGCCCGGGCGCTGCCCGTGCGGACCTCGCGCGCGACCCCGGCGAGCTGGTCGCCGCGACCGCGCAGGGTGATCTCCTTCGTCGTCGCGAACGACTCCTGCACGAGGCGGATCGTGTCGACGCTGGCGGCCGTGGCGGTGCGTCCCGCCGCGGCGGCCCGCTTGGCGATGACGGAGTAGAGCAGGACGGCGACGAGCCCGAAGTAGACGGCGGCCACGATCGCCGTCTGCCAGGCCGCGACGAGGACGACGATCCCCACCGCGAACAACGAGGCGACCTCGGCGACGAGGCTGGAGAACGGCATGAGGAACCCGTTGAAGGACTGGTTCAGCGACTCGTCGACCGTGCGGACCGCGCGCGCCGAACTCGCCCGCAGCCGGTAGGCCCACGACGCCGACAGGTAGGAGCGCACGAGCCGGTCGGCGACGTCGACCTCGTGCTCGGCGAAGCGGATCACCCCCCAGCGCACCAGGGCGAGCTGGGTCAGCGACTTCAGCACCAGCAGCAGGCTCGCGACGCAGATCAGCACGATGAGCTGGGTCGTGGTGATGGCCGAGCCGAGGAAGGGGATCGCGATCGCCAGCTGCCCGTTCCCGCTGACCGCGGCGGGCAGCAGGACGGCCAGCAGACCGAGCGCGACGACGTCGAAGACGGAGAGCAGGGCCTGGGCGGTGCAGTAGGCCGTCACGAACCGCGAACTCCCCGCCGGGAGGAGGGCGAGCAGGGCGCGGACGGTCGACAGCAGGGACTTCACGCGCGCCATCCTCGCCGATGCGCCGATCGACGGCGGCGAGCAGCCATGATGGACGGGCCGTGAACACCTCATCGAACGTCCCCGCGACCGACTCCCCGGTCGATCCGTGCACGCCCGGGTTCCCCGGCACGTGGGTGGTCATCCCGCTGTTCTGCGAGGCCAGCGTCGTCGGCGACGTCGTGCGCGGGCTGCGCGAACGGTTCGACCACGTGGTCTGCGTCGACGACGGCAGCACCGACGACTCCGCCGCCGCGGCGCAGGACGCGGGCGCCGTGGTCGTGCGGCACGCGGTGAACCTCGGCCAGGGCGCGGCCCTGCAGACGGGCATCGCCTACGCGCTGCGCGATCCGTCGACGCGTTCGGTCGTCACCTTCGACGCCGACGGCCAGCACCGCGTCGAGGACGCCGCGGCGATGGTCGCCCGCCTGGAGCGCGAGCACCTCGACGTCGTCTTCGGGTCGCGCTTCCTGGACCGGCGCACCGAGCTGGACCCGTTGCGGCGCCTGGTGCTGCGCGCCGCGGTCGTCTACACGAACCGGACGACGGGGATGCGCCTGACCGACGCGCACAACGGGTTGCGGGTGCTCTCGCGCACGGGCGCCGCGACGTTGCGCATCCGGCACAACCGGATGGCCCACGCCAGCGAGATCGTCCACCAGGTCGGGCGCAGCGACCTGCGCTGGGCCGAGCACCCCGTCCACGTGCTCTACACCGACTACTCCCGTTCCAAGGGTCAGTCGCTGCTGAACAGCATCAACATCCTCGTCGAAACGCTGCTGGGGTAGACCGCGTGCTCGCCATCCAGGTCCTGCTCATCGTCGTCGTGCTCGTCGTCGGCGTGGTCCTCGTCCGCTCCACCGCCGGAGCCCGTCACCAGGCGATCCGCCGGTTGCTGCTCGGGGCGCTGGTCGCGCTGGCCGTCGCCAGCATCCTCGTCCCGGGGGCCGTCACGGACGTCGCGAACGCCGTCGGCGTGGGCCGGGGGGCGGACCTGCTGCTCTACGGGCTGGTGATCGCGTTCCTCGGGTTCGTCGTCTCCTCCTACCGGCGCTCGCGCCACCTGGAGGAGACCATCACCCAGCTCGCCCGTCGCCTGGCCCTCGACGAGGCCGTGACCCCGGAACAGGCCCGGCGCCAGGAACCGGCACGCGAACAGGCCCGTCGCGACGAGCGCGACGGGCCTGCCTGACGGGTACCGCCTCAGCCGACGGCGGAGACGATCGCGTCGTAGGCGCCGGCCGACACCGAGTTCTCGTCACCGAAGACGAGCACCTTCTGGATGGACGTGCCCTCGGTGGCCGCGTCGGCCTTGAGCGCGTCGATCGCGGACCGGGTGCTGGCGGGCAGCGAGCCCTTCGCGGTCAGCAGCATGGGGCCACCGCCGTAGGCGAGCAGCGCCGAGCCCGCCAGGGCGTCGGGCCAGTTCTCACCGGTGGCGACACCGATGATCTCGGTGGCGTCCTGGAAGTACGCGGTGGAGGTGAACTGCTTGGCGACCAGCGACGCCGTCTCGTAGCGGTCGTTGCCGGCGAGCTGCGACCAGCCGGTCTGGTACTTGGTGACGGCGGTGACGGCGGTCCCGCCGACGGCGATCTTGGTGCTGAACCGACGGGAGTCCAGGTAGCCCTGGGTGCTCGCGCCGAGGTTGTTGCCGTCGGAGAGCAGGACCGCGCCGATGCTGTGACCGGAGTCGGTGTCGACGACCCCCATGAGGGCACCGGCGGCGAGGCCGTCGGGGAAGTTCCAGCCGGTGACGACCGAGACGCTCGTGGCCGACGGCAGCTGCTTGGCGATCGCGACGGCGGTGCCGAAGCGGTCGGAGCCGAAGAGGCGGACCGTCGGGAAGCCGAGGGCCTTGACGGAGTTCTCGACGTCGGCGGAGAGGGCGTTGGCGTCACCGAGGAGGTAGACGGTGCCGCCGGGCTTCAGCTCGTCCTTGATCGCCGCGGCGACGCCGGGGTCGAGGCTGGTGCGAGGCGTCATGAGCAGCGGGCCGCCCTTGTCCGAGGCCAGCGGCGCACCCGCGAGGGCGTCGGCGAAGGTGTCGGAGCGGGTCAGGACGACGGCGTCGGCCCCCTGTCCGGTGAAGGACTTCGAGGCGGCGACGGCGGTGCCGATGCGGTCGGCCCCGTAGACGCGGCTGGTCGCCGCCGCCTTCAGGTCGACTCCCGGGGAAGCCGTCGCGGGAGCGGCACCCGCCACGAGGGCCGAGCTGACCGCGAGGGCGGCCGCGAGGCCGAGGGTGCGAGGACGCAAGCGCATGGTGACCTTCCGGTGGGACGTGCCGTGGCTCCAGTCTTCGACCTCTGACGGCCGAATCTTGAGGCACAGAGTGTCACGCGCCGCCGTGACCTCCCTCACCACTCCTGCACGAACCCACCTCCTGAGCCCCCCGAAGCAGGCACGCACACCGCCACGGATGGAGTCAAGAGTTCTCTCACCGCTCACGTATCGCTACTGTGCGCTCCATGCGGATGACTGTCATCGGGTGCGGATACCTCGGAGCCGTCCATGCGGCATGCATGGCGGAGCTGGGACACGACGTCATCGGGATCGACGTGGACCCTGAGAAGATCGCGGCCCTCCAGGCCGCTCGTGCGCCGTTCTTCGAGCCGGGCCTGCCCGAACTGCTCGAGCGCACCATGGCCACCGGCCGACTGAAGTTCACCACCGACATGGCCGAGGCGGCCGGGTCGGCCGTGCACTTCGTGTGCGTGGGCACACCCCAGAAGAAGGGCGAGTTCGCCGCGGACATGAAGTACGTCGACGCCGCGGTCGACGGACTCCTCCCCTACGTCGCCGCCGGCGAACTCGTCATCGGCAAGTCCACCGTCCCCGTCGGCACGGCGACCCGCCTGGCCGCCAAGGTCCTCGACAAGGCCCCGGGCGCCGGCCTGGCCTGGAACCCCGAGTTCCTGCGCGAGGGTCACGCCGTCGAGGACACCCTGACCCCCGACCGCCTCGTCTACGGCGTCTCCGGCGGCCAGACCACGACCGAGGGCAAGGCCGCCAAGGCCCTCCTCGACGAGGTCTACGCCACGCCGCTGAAGCGGGGCACCCCGTTGATCGTCACCGACTACCAGACCGCCGAGCTGGTCAAGGTCGCCGCCAACTCCTTCCTCGCCACCAAGATCTCCTTCATCAACGCGATGGCCGAGCTCTGCGAGAAGGTCAACGCCGACGTCGCCCAGCTCGCCGACGCCATCGGGCACGACGACCGGATCGGGCGCAAGTTCCTCAACGCCGGCCTCGGCTTCGGCGGGGGCTGCCTGCCCAAGGACATCCGCGCCTTCATGGCCCGCGCCGGGGAGCTCGGCGCCGACCAGACGCTGACGTTCCTGCGCGAGGTCGACTCCATCAACATGCGCCGCCGGATCCGCATGGTGGACCTGGCCCGCGAGGTCTGCGAGGGCTCGCTCATCGGCAAGCGCGTCGCCGTCCTCGGTGCGGCGTTCAAGCCGCTCTCCGACGACATCCGCGACAGCCCCGCCCTCAACGTGGCCGCGCAGATCCGCCTCCAGGGCGGCGACGTCGTCCTGACCGACCCCGCGGCCCTGGACAACGCCCGCAAGGCCGTCCCGGACATCTCCTACGCCGACACCGTCGAGGAGGCCGTCCGCGGCGCCGACGTCGTCCTGCTCCTGACGGAGTGGAAGGAGTACCGCGACCTGGAACCGGCCACCATCGCCGGGCTGGTCAAGGAGAAGCGCATCCTCGACGGCCGCAACGCCCTCGACCCCTCGCGCTGGCGCAACGCCGGCTGGACGTACCGCGCGCTGGGCCGCCCGCGCGCCTGACGCACCACCCGTGGGAAGGACCCTTCCCGCCCGGCGCAGCCCCCGTTCCGGGCGCTCGCGGGGTGGGGAGGGTTCTTGGCGTCGGGGGCCCGGATGTGAGCGAAGCGTGAGGCCCGCGTGCGGGCGTGTCGCGGGTACCGGATCCGGCGCACCGAGCGCCGTACGGTGGAGCAATGCCCGCCGAGCCGCCGAACGACGACACCGCCGACCGCGGCGAGCAGTGGCACTCCACGACCTACGGCCGCCCGTCGCGACGTCCCGCCCCCCCGAGGCCGGCGGCGCAGACCCCCGGGCGCGAACAGCGCCTCCTCGACCTCCACGAACCCGCCGCGCCGGCCCCGCAGACCGCGCGCGAACCGCGTGAACCCCGGGAACCGCGAGAACCCCGCGAGCCCCGGTCCCGGCCGCGCCGCAACGTCCGCCGTCGCCGCCGGGTCCTCGGGATCGTGGCCGTCCTCGTCGTCCTCGCGGTCGCCTACCCGTTGGCGCTGACCTGGCGCGGCTGGTCCGCGGTGAACCAGGTGGCCGCGGCCTCCACGGGGGCACGGCCGGCGGCGACCCCGGGGACGACCTACCTCATCGTCGGCAGCGACTCCCGCGACGGCCTGTCCCCGGAGGAGATCGCGGAGTACTCCGCGGGCGGTACGGACATCTCCGGTCAGCGCACCGACACGATCATGCTGCTGCACGTCCCCGACGGCGGCGGGCCCGCGGCGCTCATCAGCATCCCGCGCGACTCCTACGTGCCGATCCCGGGCCACGACAGCAACAAGATCAACGCGGCGTTCTCGATCGGGGGCGCTCCCCTGCTGATGCAGACGATCGAGAACGTCTCCGGGCTGCGCATCGACCACTACGTCGAGACGGGTTTCGGCGGGTTCGCCCAGATCGTCAACGCCGTCGGCGGCGTGCAGATGTGCCCGACGCAGGCCGTCGACGACGTGCGGGCGGGGCTGGACATCCAGGCCGGCTGCCAGCAGATGGACGGCAGGACCGCGCTGGGCTACGCCCGGTACCGCTACTCCGACGTCCAGGGCGACCTCGGTCGCGCCGTGCGTCAGCGCGAACTCCTCGCGGCGATCATCTCGAAGGCGGCCAGCCCGGCGACGCTGCTGAACCCGTTCAAGGCCTTCCCGCTGGCCTCCTCCGGCGGTTCCGCGGTGACGCTGGACGAGGACGCCGGGATCGGGGACCTGGTGAAGTTCCTGCAGGGCATGCGCGGCGCGTCGAGCGCCTCGGGGATCTCGATGACGGTCCCCGTCTCCGACCCGAACCTGCGGACCGCCCACGGCCTGGCCGTGAAGTGGAACACCGACAAGGCGCTGGAGATGTTCGAGGACCTCAAGAAGGACGACACCGCGGCCCTGAAGTCGCTGGCGGCCTGAGACCCGAAGACCCCGCCGACCGCAGGTGCGGTCGGCGGGGTCGTGGTGCGTGCGGGAGGACTGACCTCAGAACGCGGAGACCGCGGTCTGGGCGTTCACGATCCCCTCGCCGTAGAAGCCGTTGTCGTCGGCCGGTCCGGCGCAGGTCGCGGTGGTGGTGCTCTCCCCCGCGGTCGCCGACACGCGACGGTAGGTGAACTCCGCCGGCACCGGGCACGGGGTGTCCGTGGCCGTCCCGAGCAGGATCGCCTGGGTGAGGTCCGGGTCCAGCGTCAGGGTGCCGGGGTGGGCCTTGTCGGGCTTGCCGTACTGGCTGACGATGAGGGCCGCGACACCGGCTGCGTGCGGGGACGCCATCGAGGTGCCCTGCAGGTACTGGTAGTACGCGTTGCGGCCGTCCTTGGTGACCTCGCGGATCACGAACGGGCTGGTGGGTTCGCCGTTCTCGTCGACGTCACCGCTGGCGATGGCGAGCGCCTCCGGGTAGGCCGCGAGGATCTCCCCGTCGGGGCTGACCCGCTGGTCGGGGGTGTCGTAGGCGTCGCCACCGGGGGCGGAGACGTCGGACTGCTCGGTGCCGAAGTTGGAGTAGTACGCCTTCCGGCCGGACGGGCCGGTCGAGTTCACGGTGACGACGCCGTCGTTCTCGGCGGGCACGTTGAGGCAGGTGGCGTTGTCGATGGTGCGGTCGCGGGCCTGGGTCGGGTTGCCGTCGGCGTCGACCGGGTAGTCGGGGCTGGTCGAGTCGACGCCGGGGGCGCCGAGGTCGGTCGACTCGTTGCCGGACGCGGACACCGGCAGGACGCCCTTGCTGCGGGCGTAGTCGATCGCGCGCTGGACGGCGGCGACGACGACGCGCTGCTGCTGCTGCTCGGCGGGCGAGTCGGCCGGGTTCGCCTGGCAGTTGTAGAGCCACGGGTCGACGTAGAAGCTCATGTTGACGACGTCGACGCCGGCGTCACCGGCGTAGGTGAGCGCGTCGAGGGTGGGCTGGAGGAAGAAGTACCCGGAGTCCTGGCCCGCGCGGATGTTCACGAGGTTGACCTTGGGGGCGACACCGGCCATCCCGAGGCCGTTGATGGGGGCGCCGATGGTGCTGGCGACGTGGGTGCCGTGGCCGTCGTCGTCGACGTCGACGGGGTCGACGCAGGTCGCGACCTCGCAGGGACCGTCGAGGTCGGGCATGTCGGTGACGAAGTTGCGGCTGTCCGCGGCGTCGAAGTTCGGCGCGATGTCGGGGTGGGTGCCGTCGACGCCGGTGTCGATGATCCCGACGGTGACCTTCTTCGTGCCGGGCTGGGTCGCGTACGAGCCGTCGCTGGTGGCGCCGATGGCGGCCATGTCCCACTGCAGCGGGGCCAGCGGTTCGTCCTTGGGCTTGCGGGTGGCGAGGGACTTGAGGTCCACGTTCGCCTGCACCTGCGCACGCTCGGACGCGGTGAGCTTCTCCACGACGGAGGCGGCGTCGGCGACGGTGTCGGCGGGCGCCTCACCGATGCTGCGGTTCTTCGCGGCTCCGACCAGGCCGAGGGCGGAACCGGCCTTCTCGACGAAGTCGGCGGCGTCGCTGGAGACCAGCGCGTAGCCGACCTCGGCGTTGCTGGAGAGCACGGTGCCCCCGGCCGCGGCGATCGAGGTGCGGGCCAGGGCGTCGCTGACGCCGGCGTCGTAGAGGACGACGTACTGGGCCGCGGTGGTGGTGGTCTTCGTCGTGCGGGTGGTGGCGGGGGTGGCGGACTGAGCCGACGATGACGACTGCGTCACCGCGAGCGTCGTCGCGAGGAGCGCGGTGCTCATCGCGGCCGACAGGACGATCTTGCGCACGGGGCCTCCAGATTCGGTGGACGAACGAGGCCGAGTTTGGTGCTCAGAGTGCTCACAGACAAGGGTTGAGCGTGAGCAACCTGAGACACGAGGGGCCAGAGTGACGGTCTCAGTCCCCGCGGGATCCGCTGGGCGGTCAAGGACCACCGGCGGGACGTCGATGACCTCCGTGTGACCCGTCCTGTGCTGCGCCGGGCGTTGCGTCGGCCCGAGGGACTGATCGCCCGGACCCGCTGGCTCTTCTGCGGCTCGGCCCTGGTCTCGCTGGCCCTCACGCTGCCGGGCGCCGTCGTGGGCGAACGCGGGAGCACCCTGGTAGGTCTCGCCCTGGCGAGCACCGTTCTCTGCGCGGTCTGGCTCCGCCGGTACCGGGTGGCCGCGGCCCACTGGTACACCGACCTGCTCGAGGCCGCGGCGTCGGCCGCGTTCGCGGCCTGCGCGAGCTCCCCGCAGCTCGCCTTCGGCTTCGCCTTCACCGCCATGTGGCAACGCGCCGTCTACGGTTCGTGGCGGTGCGGGGTGGTCCACGCGGTCCTCGTCGCCGGTGCCCTGCTGACCTCCCTGGTCACCTGGCCGCTGCTGCCCGGCCATCCCGGGTCCGTCGTGGTCGGCGGTCTGCTCGGCCCGCTGCCGCTGACGCTGCTCATCAGCGCGGTGGCCCGCCACCTGGCCGGGAGCCTCTTCGCCCGGGAGCAGGCGACCGGACGCCAGGCCGCACTGGCCGGTCTCAGCGCCGCCCTGCTGACCGCGACCACCCGGGAGGAGATCGTGCGTCTGGCCTGGGTCGCGACGGAAGCCGTCTGCTCCGCCACGCCGGGCAGCCACGCCCTCGGCGTCGAGGAGCGCGCGGGGCGGACCGCGGTCCACACCTCCACGGGTCTGCAACTACCCGCTTCCACACCGTGGGACCGCGACGCCCTCGCCGGCACCGACGAACCCGCTCCCGTGAGCGGTCCGCTGCTGCAGCGGTTGCAGCAGGTCGGCCACGCGGACCGCTGGATCAGCCTCGCCCTGCCCGCCCCGGGCGGACGACCGACGCGGTGGATCGTCGTCGGCGAGTCCTCGCGCACCTCCTCCGGCGAGGTGTCCACCGCCGTCCGGGCGGTCTCGCAGCAGGCGGTCCTGGCGCTGCGCGGTCGGGAGCAGCACGACGACCTCGTCCGGGCCGCCCGCACCGACGGGCTCACGGGTCTCGCGAACCGCTCGACGTTCACCCTGGCCCTGGAGCAGGAGCTGCGCGCCGGCGCGGACGGCACGGCCGTGCTGTTCTGCGACCTCGACGGGTTCAAACCCGTCAACGACGAACTCGGCCACGCGGCGGGCGACGAACTCCTGCGCCGGGTCGCGGACCGCCTGCGCCGCACGCTGCGTCCGGGTGACCTCTGCGCCCGCCTGGGCGGCGACGAGTTCGTCGTCCTGCTGCGGATCCCCGAGGGCGACGTCCTCCAGGTCGCGACCGCCGTCGCGCACCGGGTGGTGGACCGGGTCAGCGAACCGATCGCCCTCGACGGCCGCACCGTGCAGGTGGGGATCAGCGTCGGGCTGGCGCTGGCCGGGCCGGACGTCGACGCGCACCGGCTGCTGCGCAACGCCGACCACGCCATGTACACGGCGAAGGTGGGCGGCAAGAACCGCTTCCACACCTTCGCGACGCCCTAACGACGCGCCAGACCGAACAGCACGTCCAGCAGCCGCCGCCCGTCCATCCGCAGACCGTCGTGCTGGTACTCGTTCGTCACGAAGGTGCGCGCACCCCGGATCGCCGCGGCGGTCGCCCGGGAGGACGCGTAGGGCACGAACATGTCGTCGACGTAGACCGCGGCCGCGACGGGGACGGTGTTCCCGGCCAGCACGTCCGCGTCGTAGAGCGGCGGGAGGTCGGCGTCCGCGGCCAGCAGGTCGGCGGCCCCGCGCAACGGGACCAGCGCGGGGTCCTCCTCGAACTGCCAGGGGTAGACGTGCTCACCGGTGAAGGCGAAACCACTGGAGAGGTCGAAGCGCGGGAACTCCGCCCGCACCCGCTGCGCGGCCCAGTTCGTCGCCGCCCCCTGGGCGTAGATGCTCTCGTGGACCACCGCGTAGAGCGGGTGCGCCGCGAAGGACAGCCGTCGCCCCATCTCGAGCAGGAACCGTTCGCGCAACCGGCCGCTGCGCGTGAACGGGTCCTCCAGCGCGAAGTGCAGGGCGTCGAAACCGGACACCTGCCCCAGGGCGATGCCGATGGTCGCGAACCGCCGGGCGCTGAGCCGCTCCCCGCTCGGCAGGAGTTCCTCCTGCTGCTCGAGGTGGTCGGCGACCGCCTGCGCCACACCCAGATCGCGGGGGTAGCGGGCGAAGAACTCGGCGTTGCGCACGGCCGTCTGCGCGTACGTCGCGCGGTACACGTCGTCGGCGGTCGTGGCGATCCCCGGGAGGCCGGCCGTGATGAACACCTCGCGCAGACCCTGCGGGGCCTGCGAGAGGTAGGTCGTGAGGCAGAACCCGCCGTAGCTCTGGCCCAGCGCGGCCCAGGTGTCGTCGCCGAGCGCGAGGCGCAGCAGTTCGGCGTCGGCCACGATGGAGTCGGCGCGGAAGTGCCTCAGGTAGCGGGCCTGGTCGGGCGGGGAACCCACCTCGGCGAGGCTCTGGCGGTCCAGCGGGGTGGACCGGCCCGTGCCGCGCTGGTCCAGCAGCACCACGCGGAACTCCTCGAGCGCCCGCTCCAGCCAGCCACCGACCACCTCCGGCCGGTTCGCGGGGTTTCCCGGCCCGCCCTGGAAGAACACCAGCCGCGGGGCGTCACGCTGCCCGTCGCGGACGTACTCGCGGGCGAACACCTCGATGCTCCCGGGGTCGGAACCCCGGTGGTCCAGGGGGACGGTGAGGACGTGCTCGTGGACGTCGTGACCGTCGACGCGGTGGGACTCGGTGTGCAGACTCACCGCCCGACCGTACCCACAGGGCGGTGCGACCCCGTCGACGAGACCCGCGCCGGCGCCTAGGGTCGCAGCCGTGAAGATCGCCGAGGGACTGACCGAGCGCGCGGACGCCCAGCGCCGGGTGGAGCAGTTGCGGGCCCGCATCACCGCCAACGCCAGGTACCAGGAGGGTGAGGAGCCTGCCGAGGACGCCGCCGCCCTGCTCGTGGAGGCCGGGCACGTGCTCACCCGGTTGCAGAACCTCATCACCCGGATCAACCGCACCAACTCCCAGGTCGACCTCGGCCCGGACGGGTCGATGACGGACGCGCTCGCGGCCCGCGACGTCCTGCGGATGCGCCACGCCCTGCTCGTGTCGGCCGCGGACGCCGCGGCGGGCAGCAGCCTGCGTCACCTGCGCAGCGAACTGCGGCAGCTCAAGGCCTTGCCGGTGGGCGAACTGCGGTCGCAGGCCGACGAGGTGGCCCGCACGCTGCGCACCCTGGAAGGCCGCATCCAGGAGGCGAACTGGACGCACGAACTGCTTGACTGATCGAGGCGGGAAGTCGGTAACCGGACGGGAGCGGACACGACCCGATGGCCGGCGGGCACCCCGGCCAACCGATGGGGGTGGAGGGCAGCCTGGAGTTCGACTCTCCGTGCACCGCGCAGCCCAGCACCGCGCACAGTCCACCGTGCACCCAGTACGCAGCACCACCGTGTGTCGGTCCGTCCGGTGAGGGTGGGTCAGGGGACCCCGCCGAAGCGTCGAGTGGAGCGTTCGGCGGCTCCAGGAACACCTGGGAGCCGCCGAACGCTCCACTCCAGCTGGGCGCAGCGGGGGTCAGCCGCCGAAACCCACCCCACCCCGGCGGGTCCGCGCGCGCAACGCCGAGCCCTTGTCGTAGGCGCTCTGGCGCAACGACTCCTGGAACTCCACCATCCGGGCGCGCAGGTCGGTGTCGGTCGCCGCGAGGATCCGCACGGCCAGCAGACCCGCGTTGCGGGCGCCGCCGATGGACACCGTCGCGACGGGAACCCCGGCCGGCATCTGGACGATGGAGAGCAGCGAGTCCATGCCGTCGAGGTGACGCAACGGGACGGGGACGCCGATGACGGGCAGCGGCGTGACGCTGGCGAGCATGCCGGGCAGGTGGGCGGCCCCGCCGGCCCCGGCGATGACGACCTGCAGGCCGCGCTCGGCGGCGGCGGAACCCCAGGCGATCATGTCCTGCGGCATCCGGTGCGCGGAGACGACGTCGGCCTCGTAGCCGACGGCGAACTCGTCGAGGGCCTTGGCGGCCTCCTCCATCACGGGCCAGTCGGAGTCGGAACCCATGACGAGTCCCACACGCACTGCGCTCATTCGTCGATCTCCCCAGCGATGAAGGCCGCCGCGTGCCGGGCACGCGCGCGGACGGTGTCCAGGTCGTCACCGTGGACGGTGACGTGGCCGAGCTTGCGGCCGGCCCGTTGTTCCTTGCCGTACAGGTGCACCTTGACGCCCGGGTCGTGGGCCATGACGTGCAGGTAGGAGCGGTACAGGTCCTCGTGGCGGGACTCGATCTCTCGCGGCCCCAGCACGTTCACCATGACCGTCCACGGGTCGCGGGCCGCGGTGGACCCCAGCGGGAGGTCGAGCACGGCCCGCAGGTGGTTCTCGAACTGGCTGGTCTGCGACCCGTCGATGGTCCAGTGGCCCGAGTTGTGCGGGCGCATCGCGAGTTCGTTGACGAGGACGGTCGGGCGCCCGTCACGCACGACCTCGAACACCTCGACGGCCAGCACTCCGGTGACGCCGAGACCGCCCGCGATGCTCAGCGCGATCCCGGTGAGCCGGGCGGCGAGCTCGTCGTCGAGGTCGGGGGCCGGGGCGGTGACCTCGTGGCAGACGCCGTCGCGCTGGACGGTCTCGACGACGGGCCAGGCCGCGGCCTGCCCGGACGGGCTGCGCACGACGAGGGCCGCGAGCTCGCGGGTGAAGGGGACGTGTTCCTCGGCCAGCAGCGGACCCCGCTCGGCCCAGTCCGCGAACCACCCGTCGGCCGTGGTCCAGGCGGGGTCCTCCGGGGAGTCGAGGACGAGGACGCCCTTGCCGTCGTAGCCACCGCGCGGGGTCTTCAGCACGACCGGCCAACCGGTCTGCGCGGCGAACTCCTCGACCTGCGCGCGGTCGCCGACGCGGGCCCAGCGGGGGCACGGGACCCCGAGCTCGGTGAGCTTCTCGCGCATGACGATCTTGTCCTGGGCGTGCACGAGGGCGTCGGCCCCGGGCTGCACGGAGGTCACCTCGGCCATCGCGCGCAGTCCCGCGGTGGGGACGTGCTCGTGGTCGAAGGTGACGGCGTCGCACTCGGAGGCGAACGCGACGAGCGCCTCGAGGTCGTCGGCGGCACCGATCGGGGCGGGCGTGATGACCTGCGCCGCACTGACGTCGGGGCCCTCGGCCAGCACCCGCAACCGCAGCCCGAGGGCGATGGCGGGGGGCTGCATCATCCGGGCCAGCTGGCCCCCGCCGACGACCCCGACGACGGGGAACCCACCGGGTCGGGCGTAGGGGGCGGGGTCGGGTCGCGAACCGAGGGTCGACACGTTCGCCGAGGGTAGGCCACCGGATCCGCTCAGCCGTACCCGACGGGTGCCGATGGACCTCTGGGATGCCACCTCTCGTGGGGTGAGTCACCCTGGTCGCACCGTTCCGCTGCCTGCGGGGCGTGCCCACGGAGGGGGAAGTCCAGTTGTTCACCGTGATCGCCTGCGTGACGTTCGTCGTCATCGGGATCGTCGGAGCGATGAAGATGGAGGACCACCTCGAGCCGAGGTCGGTCCCATCCGACACGCGGGCCCGCTCCGAAGGCTGACCTGGAGCCGGTTCCCAGCCTGACGCGTCAGACTGCGTGGCCGCACCGGTGCACGGGCAACGGCCCGGGACGGGTGGCACGGACGAGCGAGAGGGCGGGAACAGCAGCGTGAGCAGGAACGACCAGGGGCTGGTGCGCCGTCTGCGCGACACCTACGAGGTGCTGGCGCGCGAGGCCGCGAAGTTCGGCATCGTCGGCGGGGTCGCCTTCGTCACCGACTTCGGGGTGTTCAACCTCCTCCGCTACGCGGGTGCCGACGGCGTCGGCGTCCTGCACGCGAAACCGCTGACGGCCAACGTCATCTCGACCGTCCTGAGCATCCTGGTCGCCTGGCTGGGCAACCGGTACTGGACGTTCCGGCACCGCCGTCGGGCCTCGGCCCCGCGGGAGCTGGTGCTGTTCTTCGTGATGAACGGCGTCGGTCTGCTCATCTCCCTGGTCTGCCTGGCCTTCACCTACTACGTCCTCGACCTGCGCGGTCCGGTCGCCTCCAACGTGTCCGCCAAGATCGTCGGCGTCGCGCTGGGGACGTTGTTCCGCTGGTGGGCCTACCGCCGCTTCGTCTTCGTCGAGGAGCTCGGCGAGGAGGGCTGGGAGGCCCACCCGCAGCAGCACGCGGGGTCAGCGTCGGCGCAGGTGGACGACGTCAGCCGCCGAGAGGCTCGTCCGGGCGCCGTCTGACCCCTCCACGACCAGCCGTCCGTCGTCGTCGACGTCGACGGCGAGGGCCTCCAGCGCCGATCCGTCGGGCAGGTGGGCCCGCACGTCCTGGCCGATGGTCGCGCTCAGCGCGCGGTAGTCGCCCAGCGGTGACTCCCCCGCGGCCCACGCGTCGACGCGGGTGCGCAGCGCCCGCAGGTAGCGCCGCAGGACGGTGTCGCGGTCGTGGCTGCGCGCCCCGGCCAGCACCAGCGACGTCGCGGTGTCGACGGGCAGTTCGTCGGTGCGCAGCGAGACGTTGATCCCGGCCCCGAGCACGACGCGCTCCCCCCGGACCTCGGCGAGGATCCCGCAGACCTTCCCCGGCCGGTCGGGACCCTCGACGAGGACGTCGTTGGGCCACTTCAGCCGGGCGCTCACCCCGAGGGCCTGCATCGCGTCGACGACGGCGAGGCCCGTGACGAGCGGCAGCAGCGACCAGTCCGCGACGGGACGTCGCGGGCGCAGCAGCACCGAGACGGCCAGGCCGGAACGCGGCGGTGCCGACCACACCCGGCCCAGGCGCCCGCGCCCGGCGGCCTGGTGGTCGGCGACCAGGACGGCCCCGTCGGGCGCGTCGGTGTCGGCGAGCAGGTCGGCGTTGGTGGAGCCGGTGGTGGCGACGAGGTCGAGACGGCTCCAGAGCCCGTCCCCCACCAGGGCTCGCCGCAGCGGCAGCGCCCGCAGCGGAGGTCGGTCCAGGTCGGTCCACGGCGTGTCCACGGCCCCACGCTACGCACCGGACTTCCCGGAACGGGGGGTTGTGTGGTGAGGTGAGCCTGACCTGACCACCGCTGTCCTCCTGGAGTCCCCGTGCGCCCCAGTCGCCGAGCCCTGCTCGCCACCGCTCCCCTCGCCGCCCTCGTGACCGCCTGCGGCAGTGCGGAATCGACCCAGGACCCGGGCAGCACCCCGGCGGGCACCGGCAGTGCCGACAACGCGGCCTTCCCGGTGACGATCGAGCACGCCCTCGGCTCGACGACGATCGAGGCCACCCCGACCCGGATCGTCTGCCTCGGCTGGGGCTCGCAGGACGCGCTGTGGGCGCTGGGGCTGCAACCGGTGGGCGTCCCCGAGGTCACCTACGGCGGACTCGAGGACGGCACCTACCCCTGGTGGGAGGGCCACTTCGACGCCGCGCAGACCGAGTTCCTGCCCAACCCCACCTCGGGCGAGGTCCCCTTCGAGCAGATCACCGCCCTGGCCCCCGACCTGGTCCTCGCGGTGTACTCCGGGATCACGGCCGAGGACTGGACCACCCTCAGCAGGATCGCTCCCACGGTCGCCTACCCCGACCAGCCGTGGCTGACGACCTGGCAGGACCAGGCCACCCTCATCGGCCGGGCCGTCGGCAGGACGGAGGAGGCGGCGGCCCTGGTCGCGGACACCGAGGACGACCTCGCGAACAGCGCTGCCGCACACCCTGCGCTGCGGGGCAGGACGATCACCTACGTCTCGGCCGACCCGGGCACCCTCTACGTCTACCTCCCGGGTGACCCGCGCGTCGACATGCTGCACGAGCTCGGCCTGGTCGACTCCCCGGGCGTGCTGGCGCTGGCCGAGCAGGAGCAGACGTTCTACGCCGAGGTCGCCAAGGAACGCGTGCGCGACGTCGACTCCGACCTCGTCATCGGCTACGGCATGCCCCGCGAGGAGCTCCGGGCGGACCCGGTCTACGCGACGATGCCGGCCGTCGCCGCCGACGCCGTCGCCTGGCTCGAGGACCAGTCGCTGGTCAGCGCGACGTCGGCGACGGTGCTGAACATCCCGTGGCAGCTGGAACGCCTGCTGCCGTTGCTGGACGCGGCCGCCGCGAACGCGCGGGGGTGATCACGCGGCTAGTCTCGCGGCGTGCAGAGAGCCGGACGCCCCGCCACCGCCGTCGACGCGGTCGCCGAGGGGCACCTCGAGACGGTGCTGCGCCTGCAGCCGACGTTCGCCCTCACGCTGGGGGTGCCCGATCCCGCCCCCGGTCTCGGTGACCGTTCCCCGGCCGGTCTGGAGCAGGTCGCGGCGCTGAACCGCTCGACGCTCGCCGAGCTGGCCGCCACCCCGGTCGTGGACGAGGTCGACCGCGTCACGGTGGCCGCGATGAACGACCGGCTCGGGCTCGAGGTGACCCTGCACGACGCGGGCGAGACCCTCGGCGACCTCAACGTCATCGCCTCCCCCGTCCAGGACCTGCGGATGGTCTTCGACCTGCTGCCGACGGAGTCCGACGCCGACTGGCAGGTCGTCGGTGAGCGCCTGGCCGCGCTCCCCGACGCGATCACCGGCTACGTCGAGAGCCTGCGCGCGGCCGCGGCGACCGGACGGGTCGCCGCGGTCCGCCAGGTGCGGGCGTGCATCGCCGAGGCCGGGTCCTACGCCGCCCCGGACGGGTTCTTCACGACGTTCCCCGCGGGCCACGGTGCCGCCGTCGAGCGCGCCGGGGAGCTGGCCGCGCGGGCCTACGCGGGGCTGGCCGACGTCCTGCGCGAAGAACTCCTGCCCCGGGCGCCGAGCGTCGACGCGATCGGCCGCGAGCGGTACGGGTTGTGGTCGCGCTACCACGTCGGCGCCACCATCGACCTCGACGAGACCTACGCGTGGGGCCTGGAGGAGGTCGCCCGGTTGCGCTCGGAGATGGCCGACGTGGCCCGGCGCATCACCGGTTCCCGCGACGTCGCGGCCGCCGCGGCCGCGCTCGACGCCGACCCCGCCCTGGTGGTGGAGGGGGCCGCGAACTTCCGCGCGTGGATGCAGGACCGCTCCGACGAGACCATCGACGCCGTGCAGGGCAGGCACTTCGACATACCGGCCGAGATCCTCCGCCTCGAGTGCCGGATCGCGCCCACGACGAGCGGCGGGATCTACTACACCGGCCCCAGCGAGGACTTCACCCGTCCGGGCCGGATGTGGTGGGCCGTCCCGACGGGCCAGACGACGTTCTCGACGTGGCGCGAGGCGACGACCGTGCACCACGAGGGCGTTCCCGGCCACCACCTGCAGGTCGGCCAGACGGCCGTGAACTCCGCGGTCCTGAACCGCTGGCGACGGCAGGCCTGCTGGATCTCCGGGCACGGCGAGGGCTGGGCCCTCTACGCCGAACGGCTGATGCAGGACCTGGGGTTCCTGCGCTCCCCGGGCGAGGTCCTCGGGATGCTCGACGGGCAGTTGCTGCGCGCGGGCCGCGTGGTGCTCGACATCGGGATCCACTGCGGCCTGCCCGCGCCCGCCGAGGTCGGCGGCGGCGAGTGGACCTACGAGAAGGCGTGGGCGTTCCTGCAGTCGGTGTCCGGCAACCACGCCGACGTCCTGCGCTTCGAGCTCGACCGCTACCTCGGCTGGCCCGGTCAGGCCCCGAGCTACAAGGTCGGCGAGCGCCTCTGGACGGCCCTGCGCGACGACGTCGCCGCCCGCGACGGTGACTCCTTCGACCTGCGCACCTTCCACCACCGGGCCCTCGACGTCGGCTCGGTCGGCCTCGACGTCCTGCGCTCCGCCCTGCTCCCCGCCTGAGCGGACGCCGGTCCGGGGTGCGGGGCGTGGAACCATGACGGCGTGACGTCGCTGCTCCTCGCCTCCGCCTCGCCCGCCCGGCTGGCCACCCTCCGCTCCGCCGGGATCGACCCGCAGGTCATCGTGTCGGGGGTCGACGAACCCGCGGTGGTCGCGCACTACGGCGTCACCGACGCCGAGGACGTCTGCCTGGTCCTGGCCAAGGCGAAGGCCGAGGACGTCGCCGGGCACGACGACGTCGCGGAGGACGCACTGGTCCTGGGCTGCGACTCCGTCCTCGCCTTCGACGGTCAGGTCCTCGGCAAGCCGAGCGACGCCGCCGACGCGAGCGCCCGCTGGCAGGCCATGCGGGGTCGTAGCGGGGTGCTGCACACGGGTCACTGGCTGATCGACACCCGGGACTCCGACGCGGGTGGCTCCGGCGCGACCATCGGCGGCGTCGCCAGCGTGACGGTGCACTTCGCCGACGTCTCCGACGCCGAGATCGAGGCCTACGTCGCGACGGGTGAACCGCTGCTCGTCGCGGGTGCCTTCACCCTCGACGGCCTCGGTGGGGCGTTCGTCCGTGGGGTCGAGGGCGACCCGCACGCCGTCGTGGGGGTGTCGCTGCCGCTGCTGCGCGACCTCGCGCGGGAGGCGGGCGTCCGGTGGACCGACTTGTGGGCGCCGCGCGGGTAGTCTCAGCCCTCGTCCCGCCACCCCCGCACCTCCCCACCCCCTCGATCTCCGGAGACGCCGCATGACCTCCCCCGAACCGTCCACCGAGTCGTCGACGACTGCGGTACGGGTGACGGGTCCGGTCACCAAGGTCCTCGTCGCCAACCGGGGCGAGATCGCGGTGCGCGTGGTGCGCGCCGCCCGCGACGCGGGTCTGCAGTCGGTCGCCGTGTACTCCGAGGGGGACCGCGACGCGCTGCACGTCCGGATGGCCGACGAGGCGTACTCCCTGGGCGGGACCAGCGCCAAGGAGACCTACCTCGACGGGGCCAAGCTCGTCGAGGTCGCGGTGCGCTCCGGCGCCGACGCCGTCCACCCGGGCTACGGGTTCCTCTCCGAGAACGCTGGGTTCGCCCAGCAGGTCATGGACGCCGGGCTCACCTGGATCGGCCCGCCGCCCAGCGCGATCGAGGCCCTCGGCGACAAGGTCTCGGCCCGTCACCTGGCCGCCCGCGCCGGGGCCCCGCTGGTCGCCGGCACCCCGGACCCGGTGAACGGACCCGAGGAGGTCATCGCCTTCGCCGACGAGCACGGTCTGCCGATCGCGATCAAGGCCGCCTTCGGCGGCGGCGGCCGCGGGCTGAAGGTCGCCCGCGACCGCGACAAGATCGCCGAGCTGTTCGCTTCCGCCGTCCGCGAGGCCGAGGCCGCCTTCGGCCGGGGCGAGTGCTTCGTCGAGCGCTACCTCGACCGTCCCCGCCACGTCGAGACCCAGGTCCTGGCCGACGCCCACGGCGGTGCGGTCGTGGTGTCCACGCGCGACTGCTCGCTGCAGCGCCGCCACCAGAAGCTCGTCGAGGAGGCGCCCGCGCCGTTCCTCAGCGCCGAGCAGGACGCCGAGCTCCGCCGCGCGTCGCTGGCGATCGTGCGCGAGGCCGGCTACGTCGGGGCGGGGACCGTCGAGTTCCTCGTCGCGGCCGACGGGACGCTGGCCTTCCTCGAGGTCAACACCCGCCTGCAGGTGGAACACCCCGTCACCGAGGAGATCAGCGGTCTCGACCTCGTGGTCGAGCAGTTCCGCATCGCCCGCGGCGAGCACCTGGGCTACTCCGAGGTCGCCACCCGGGGCCACTCCCTGGAGTTCCGCATCAACGGCGAGGACCCGACGGCGAACTTCCTGCCCCGTCCGGGGAAGCTCACGCGGTTCTCCATCCCCTCCGGTCCCGGGGTCCGCGTCGACACCGGGATCGACCCCCGCGCCGTGGCCGTCAACGGCGGCGTCGAGATCTCCCAGGACTTCGACTCCCTGCTGGCGAAGCTCATCGTGACCGGCGCGACCCGCGAGCAGGCCCTGGCCCGGGCGGCCCGCGCCCTGGGCGAGTTCGCCGTCGAGGGGGTTCCGACGGTCATCCCCTTCCACCGCGCGGTCGTGGCCGACCCCGCCTTCGCGGCCACGAAGAGCGAGGACTTCACGATCCACACCCGCTGGATCGAGACCGACTTCGACGCCTCGACCCTGCCGGGTGCCGGTGCGCTGGAGGCCGGTGGAGACGGTGCGCAGCACCGCGAGACGATCGTCGTCGAGGTCGCCGGGAAGCGCCTCGAGGTGTCCTTCCCCGTCGAGCAGTTCAACGCGCAGCTCTCCCGCGCCGGCCAGGAGATCTCCCGGGCCGGCGTCGCCACGGGGGCCGCCGTGGCCCGCGCCTACCGTTCCGCGACGCACCGCGGCGGCAAGGGCAAGACCAAGGCCGGCGGTGGTTCGGCGCAGAACCCGAACGCGTTGGTCGCCCCCATGCAGGGGACCATCGTCAAGATCGAGGTCGCCGAGGGTGACGTCGTCGTCGAGGGCCAGCTCGTCGCGGTCCTCGAGGCCATGAAGATGGAACAGCCGCTGCTGGCCCACAGGGCCGGGACGATCACCGGCCTGACCGCCGCCCAGGGCGACACGACGACCACCGGTACCGTGCTCTGCGAGATCCTCGACGCGTGAGCTGACCCCCCCGCGGAACTCCGCCCGCAGCGCCGGGGAGTTCCGCGGTGAGGTGCGTCCGCTACTCCCCCATCACGTGCAGCTGCCGCGCAGCCTCGGCGAGCGAACCCGTGAGCGAGGGGTAGATCGTGAAGGCGTGCGCGACGTCGTCGACGTTGAGCCGCTTCTCGACGGCGAGGGTCACCGGGAAGATGAGTTCGCTGGCCCGCGGCGCGACGACGACCCCGCCGATGACGGTGCCGGACCCGGTGCGGCAGAACAGCTTCACGAACCCGTCGTGGATGCCGAGCATCTTGGCGCGGGCGTTGGTGGCGAGCGGGAGCTTCACGATCTCGCCCTGCGCCTCCCCGGAGTCGATCTGCGCCTGGGTCCAGCCGACCGTCGCGATCTCCGGCGAGGTGAACACCGTGGAGGCGACCGAACGGAGCTTCAGCGGGGCGACGGTGTCGCCGAGCGCGTGCCACATCGCGATGCGGCCCTGCATGGCCGCGACCGAGGCGAGCGGGAACACCCCGGTGCAGTCGCCGGCGGCGTAGACGCCGCGGGCCGAGGTGCGCGACACCTTGTCGACGTCGATGTGACCCGATTCGCTCGTCCAGACCCCGGCCTCCTCCAGCCCGAGCCCGGCGGTGTTCGGGATCGCCCCGACCGCGACGATGCAGTGCGACCCCTCGACGGTGCGGCCGTCGGCGAGGGTCACGATCACGGAGTCGCCGTGGCGTTCCACCTTCGCGGCCCGCGAGCGCGACATGACGTCCATGCCGCGGCGGCGGAACACGCTCTCGAGGACCTCGGCGGCGTCGGCGTCCTCCCCCGGCAGCACCCGGTCGCGGGAGGAGATGAGGGTGACGTGCGCCCCGAGGGCGTCGTAGGCGTTCGCGAACTCGGCACCGGTGACCCCGGAGCCGACGACGATCAGGTGCTCGGGGAGTTCGGTGAGGTCGTAGACCTGCTTCCAGGTGAGGATCCGTTCCCCGTCCGGTTCGGCGTCGGGCAGCGTCCGCGGCCGGGCGCCGACGGAGACGAGCACGACGTCGGCCTCCACCCGCGCGCCCGCGTCCTCGCCGTCGCTCACGACCACCGCGTTCGGCCCGTCGAGGGCACCGGCGCCGGAGAGCAGCGTGACGCCCTCCTTCTCCAGCCGGGCCCGCACGTCCGCTGACTGCGCGGAGGCCAGCGCCTTGACGCGGGCGTGCACGCGGGCGAGGTCGACGGTCACCGCGCCGGCGGGTTCGGAGTCGGGGGTGCTGCCGCCGGGGAAGCGGACCCCGAGCTCGGCGGCACCCGCCACGCTGGCCATCAGCTCGGCCGTGGCGATGAGCGTCTTGGAGGGCACGACGTCGGTGAGGACGGTGGAACCACCGAGGCCGTCGCGCTCGACGACGGTGACGTCGGCGCCCAGCTGGGCCGCGACGAGGGCCGCCTCGTAGCCGCCGGGACCACCGCCGAGGATCGCGACGCGGGTCGCCTGGTTGATCGGGGACGCGCTGGTGGGACTCACAGACGCCATGGTCCCCTACCCTTTCACTCCGTGCCCGCCTACGCCGCGTACGCGACCAACCTCGATCCCGAAGCCATGATGCAGAAGGCTCCGCACTCCCCCCTGCGTTCCACGGGGTGGCTGCTGGACTGGCGTCTGACCTTCGGCGGCGACGACCGCAGCTGGGAGGGACCGCTCGCGACGGTCGTCGAAGCCCCCGGGGACCAGGTCTACGTCGCCCTCTACGACGTGACCGACGCCGACGAGGCCCGTCTCGACGCGAAGGAGGGGATGGACCTGGGGCTCTTCCGCAAGATCCGCGTCCGGGTCAAGACCCTCGACGGGGACGTCGTCGCCTGGACCTACGCGATCGACGACTACGAGGGCGGGCTGCCGACGGCGCGTTACCTCGGGCGCCTCGCCGACGCCGCGGAGGCCGGTGGTGCCCCGCACGACTACGTCCTCAGCCTGCGTGCGCGCCCCTGCCGGTCCAACGACGCCTGACCCTAGGGTGGGGCGTGTGACCTCGATCGCCGCCCCTGACGCCGCTGAGCACGACCCCTTCGCCCTCGCGGAGGAGACGGCCGCGACCCTCGCCGAGCTCAGCGGGGTCGGGCGTCACGACGTGGCCCTGATCCTCGGATCGGGCTGGTCGGCCGCGGCCGACCAGCTGGGTGAGGTCGTGGCGACGTTGCCCGCCACCGACCTCCCCGGGTTCCTGCCGCCGGCCGTTGTCGGGCACGCGGGGACGGTCCGCTCGGTGTCGGTCGCCCGCCCCGGGGGGACCCCGCTGCGGGCCCTGGTCCTGCCCCGGTCGCACTTCTACGAGGGTCACGGGGTGCGCGCCGTCGCCCACGGCGTCCGGGTCGCCGCGGCCGCGGGCTGCCGCACGATCGTGCTCACCAACGGCTGCGGTGGGCTCGACCCGGCGATCCCGGCCGGTTCGCCGGTCCTGATCTCGGACCACCTGAACTTCACCGGCGCCTCGCCGCTGGAGGGTCCGACGTTCGTCGACCTGACGGACCTCTACTCCACCCGGCTGCGCGGGGTCGCGCGCACGGTCGACCCGGACCTCGCCGAGGGCGTCTACGCCCAGTTCCGCGGGCCGCAGTACGAGACGCCCGCCGAGGTGCGGATGGCCGGGGTCCTCGGGGCGCAACTGGTCGGCATGTCCACGGCGCTGGAGGCCATCGCGGCCCGGCACGCGGGGATGGAGGTCCTGGGCCTCTCCCTGGTCACCAACCTCGCCGCGGGGGTCTCCGACCAGCCGCTCTCGCACGAGGAGGTGCTGCAGGCCGGGCGGGACGCCGCCGGTCGCTGCGCCGCCCTGCTGGCCGGGGTCGTGCCGCTGCTCTGACCCCCTCCGGCGCGGGGACCGCGTGGGTTCCGTGGACCTCGGGTGCAGACCCGCGTGGGCACCCCTCCCGTCGGCGGGAGCCGGGAGGATCAGGGGGTGCTCCCGTCCTCCCCCGTCCTCCCCCGCCGCCTCGGCCCGGCCTCGGCGCTCGCGGCCCTCCTGCTGGTGACGGGGTGCGGCGGCGGTGGGACCGGTCGAGCGGACCCGCCAGGCTCGCCGTCGGCCTCCACCACCGGTGCGTCGACGTCCTCCACCGCCAGTGCCTCGGCGACGTCCCCGGCGAACCCGCACGTGGCCGACGCGCAGCAGTTCACCGGCAAGGACTTCGGCGACGGCCAGGTCCGCCAGACCGTCCTGGTCGGCGCGCGGTCCGGGGTGACGATGACGGTGTGGGTGTGGACCCCACCGCAGTACGACGACCCCCGCTACGCCCACTCCGACTTCCCGGTGCTCTTCCTCTACCCGGGGGGCGACGGCGCCTCCTACAACAACTGGACCGACCGCTCGTACTCGGCGCTGGACGTCGTCCGGACGGGGTCGGCGAACGGTTCCGTCCTGCCGTTCGTCCTCGTCATGCCGGAGATGCAGGTCTCGAAGGACCTCGACACCGAGTGCACCGACCTGCCGGGTGAGCCCGCCGTCGGGACGTTCCTCGACACCGACGTCCCGACCATGGTGCGCGACGACTTCCGCGTCACGGCCCCGGGTCGCGGGTGGGGCACGGCGGGCGCGTCGTCGGGGGCCTACTGCGCGGCGGCCATCGCGTTGCGCCACCCGGAGGACTACGGGGCCGTCGTCAGCATCGCCGGGTACTTCGACATGGAGACGAACCTGCCCCAGCGCAAGGACCCCGCGGTCCAGGCGCTCTACCCCACCGCCCTCGCCGCGCAGGGCAGGGCGGGTTTCCCGGTGCTGCTGCTGGCCGGGACCGCCAGCCCGGACGACGTCACCCGGGCCCAGCGGTTCGCGCAGCTCCTCCGCCCGCCCGCCACCGCCGAGGTCTCCCTGCAGCAGGGCGGGCAGCACCTGACCACGTCGTTCAAGGCCGTGATGCCCCAGGTCTTCGCGTTCTTCAGCCGGCACCTGAGCGGGCCCACGCCGTCCTGAGCGTCAGCGCGCGGCGGCCCGCTTGTACTGACGCGTCGCCAGCGGGACGAACACGACGAGGATGACGACGATCCAGGCCAGGGTGTAGAGCTCCGCGTGCTGCAGCGCCCACGACGAGGGTTCCGCGCCGGGCCCCACGTTGCCGAACCGCTCCCGCGCCGACTGCACCAACGTCGACACCGGGTTCCACTCGGCGATGTGGCGCAGGACCGGGGGGTAGCTCTCGATGGGCACGAAGCCGTTGGTGAGGAACGTGACCGGGAAGATCGTGATGAACGTCAGGTTGTTGAACGCCTCGGGGGTGCGGATCAGCAACCCGAGCATCGCCATGCACCACGAGATCGCGTAGGCGAACAGCAGGAGCAGCGCGTAGCCGACCACGGCGTCCAGGAACGACGTCCGGATCCGCCAGCCGATGATCAACCCCGTCAGGGACATGATGACGGTGACGATCACGTTGGTCACCACGTCGGAGGACGTCCGCCCCACCAGCACGGCCGACTGGGCCATGGGCAGCGAGCGGAACCGTTCGATGATCCCCTTCTGCATGTCGTCGGCCAACCCCGCGCCCGTGATGGTGGCCCCGAAGATGACCGTCTGGGCGAAGATCCCGGGGACGAGGAACTCCCGGTAGTTGATGCCCGGGACCTCGATCGCCCCGCCGAAGACGTACCCGAACAGCAGGATGAACATGATCGGGGAGATGAGGGTCCCGACCAGCAGGTCGGGGATCCGCTTGATCTTGATGAGGTTGCGCTTGGCGACGACGGATCCGTCGGCCAGAGCCATGCCCAGCGAGCTCATGCGTTCTGCTCCTCGTGCTCGTCGGCGAGTTCCTCGGCGGGTTTGCCGGTGAGGGTGAGGAAGACGTCGTCCAGGGTCGGCCGCCGCAGCCCGGCGTCGAGCGGGACGACCCCCACCGCCTCGAGCCGTCGCAGCGCGTCCACGAGGGCGGGGGTGCCCCCGCTGACCGGGACGGTCACCCGGCGGGCGCGTCGTTCGACCTGGATCTCCCCCACCGCGACCGGCCGCAGGACCTCCACCGTGGTCTCGACCTCGGCGTCGACCGCGACGACGACCTCGACCCGCTGACCGCCGACCTGCGTCTTGAGCTCGTCGGCCGTGCCGCGGGCGATGACGCGGCCGTGGTCGATGACCACGATGTCGTCGGCGAGGCGTTCGGCCTCCTCCAGGTACTGCGTCGTCAGCAGCAGGGTCGTCCCGCCCTGGACCATCTGGGTCAGCAGCTCCCACATGTCGTTGCGCGAGCGTGGGTCCAGACCCGTCGTCGGCTCGTCGAGGAACAGCACCGGGGGCTGGGCGACGAGCGCCCCGGCCAGGTCGAGACGACGACGCATCCCCCCGGAGTAGGTCTTGGCCACCCGGTTCGCCGCGTCGCTCAACCGGAACTGCTCGAGGAGCTCGTTCGCCCGTTCGCGGGACCGCTTGCGGCCCAGGTGGTAGAGCCGGCCCACCATGTCCAGGTTCTCGAACCCGGTCAGGTTCTCGTCGACCGCCGCGTACTGCCCGGACAGCCCGATGCGGCGGCGGACCTCGCGCGGGTCGCGCAGGACGTCCACCCCGGCCACGGTCGCGCTCCCCTCGTCGGGGACGAGCAGCGTCGTGAGGACGCGCACCGTCGTCGTCTTGCCGGCGCCGTTCGGCCCGAGCAGCGCGAGGACCGTGCCCTCGGGCACGTCGAGGTCCACCCCCGCCAGCGCCGTGACGTCCCCGTACCGCTTGACCAGACCGCGGGCGCTGACCGCTGACCCCGTGACTGCTGCTGGACCGCTCACCGACATGTCCCCGACCCTAGGAGAGACCACCGACACCACGCCCGTCCTTTGCCTCGCCGTTCCGATCCGTCCGACGTCCCGACCCGGGCCGCGGTGGGAACTCATCGCCCGACCACCCCCGTTCCAGCAGCGTCTCCCCGGCCCGCCAGGCCGCGATCGCCGCCGCGACGTGGTCCACGGTGTCGGTGGGGAGGTCGTCGACGTCGGCCCAGCGCAGCTCGTCGCACTTGTCCGGTTCGCCGATCCTCGGGTCCCCCGACCAGCGGCGGACCGCGAAGAACGTGTGCAGGTACTCCCGGTCCCCCGGGCGTTCCGGGGCCAGGTGCGCGGTGAGGACCAGCCGGGCGTCCGCGGGGTCGACCCGCAGGCAGACCTCCTCGGCCACCTCGCGGACCAGCGCGGCCCGCACCGGTTCACCACCGTCGACGTGGCCGGCGGGCAGCCCGAGCTCGCCGTCGTGGTATCCCGAACCGCGCCGCCGCGCGAGCAGCACCCGGGTCCCGTCGAGCACCAGGGCCTGCACCGCGAGCGGCACGCTGAACCTGCCACGGGGATCGTCGACCACGGCGGCGACCCTCTCACCGACCTCCGACGCGATGATCGCCGGTCAGGGTGCGGAGTCCGGCGACGCGCCGCCCGAGAGCGCGCGCGCCACGAACTCCGACTTCCGCTGCGTGTACGCGAACCTGTCGCCGGCGTGGTCGAGGGCGAGGCGGTGCTTGAGCGCCGCGTACTCGTCCCGGAGAACGGCATCGGACCGTAGGGCGTCCCGGAACCCGAGGTAGGCCCGCCAGGCGGGGCCTCCCTCCACGACGACGTGGACGAGGTGGGTCCGCCACCCGGGCTCCCGCCCGAAGACGCGGTCGTCCGGGATCCCCACGTCGCCGGGGTAGTCGTAGCCCAGCGAGGCCATGACCTCCACCATCTCGTCCGCGGCCCGGAGTTCCGCGACACCGACGCAGAGGTCGATGACGGGTTTCGCGACCAGACCCGGGACGGACGTGCTGCCCACGTGCTCCACCCGCCGGGTCCAGCGTCGCAGCGCCACCCGCAGCCGGTCGCCCTCGACCCGACCCGCCCTGATCCACGCCGCGGAGTGGGGAACCAGCTCGACCTCCCCGTCGCGCAGCCCCAGCGTCACCCGCTACACCCCCTCGGTGTCCCGCAGGACCCCCATCATCGCCATCTCGTCGTCGAGCGGCGGCCCGTCGTGCACGCACGCCTGCAGATCGGCCAGCAGGGTGTCGGCGTCCAACCCCGCACCGATGAGCACGAGTTCGCTCGCCCGGTCCGAGCCCCGCGGCCAGCCGCCCCGTTCGAACCGCACCGCCGCCCCGACGGTGTGCAGCAGGTAGCGCTGCGGGAAACCCTCGACGGCGAACCGCAGGAAACCCTTCATCCGGAAGACCCCGGACGGGCGAGCGGCGAGGAACTCCACGAACCGGCGCGGGTCCAGCGGGGCGGCGCTGCGGAACTCCAGGGCGTCGTACATCGTGTGCAGGTGGTCGGTGTGCTCGTGCTCCTCGACCAGTTCCCCGAGGGTCAGCTGCCGCTGTTCGCGGGGGCGCTGCTCGAAGAGCAACCGCGCGTCCATCCGGCCGCGCGCGGCGGGGACGACGGGCGCCCACGCGTTGAGCCCCCGGCACACCTCGGCGACGCGCGCCGCCGCCTCCGGGGACACCAGGTCGGTCTTGGTGAGCAGCACGACGTCCGCCATGGCGACGTGGTCGTCGAGTTCGGCGTGCCGCAGCCGGGTGGCCTCGAACTCCACGGCGTCGACCACGACGACGAGCCCGCCGTACCTCACCCCGGGCACGGAACTGCTCAGCACCTGGCGGACCATCGCGGCGGGTTCCGCGACCCCGCTCGCCTCGATGACGACGGCGTCCAGGCCCGCCCCCGGACGCGGGGCCGTCAGCCGGGTCAGCAGCTCGTCGATGGTCCCGTCGTCGGTGGAGCAGCACAGGCACCCGTTCTCCAGCGACACCGTGCTGTCGGCCCAGCCGGCCACGAGGAGGGCGTCGATGCCCACGGCGCCGAAGTCGTTGACGACGACCCCGAGCCGGACGTCGGTGGCCGAGCGCAGCAACTGGTTGAGGACCGTGGTCTTGCCCGCTCCGAGGAACCCGGCGAGTACGACCACGGGAGTGCTCACCCGGCCATCGTCGCACGGGGTCCTCGTAGGGTGAGGGGGTGAACGCCGACCCGTCGCAGACCCTGCACGACCGCGTCCGGACCTGGATCGAGGACGATCCCGAAGCCCGTGACCGCGCCGCCCTGGAGGCGTTGCTGAGCGCGGCGACGACCGGCGACGCCGAGGCCGGGCAGGAACTCGCGGACCGGTTCAGCGGGCCCCTGGAGTTCGGGACCGCCGGACTGCGCGGGGTCGTCGCCGCCGGGGAGCACCGGATGAACCGGGCCGTGGTGCAGCGGGCGGCCGCGGGCCTGGGGGCCTGGTCGACCCAGCGCTTCGAACGCCCCCGCGTCGTGATCGGGCTCGACGCCCGCCACGGCTCGCGCGAGTTCGCCGACGACTCCGCCGCCGTCCTCACCGCGGCCGGCTGCGAGGTCCTGCTGCTGCCCCGGCCGCTGCCGACGCCGCTGCTGGCCTTCGCCGTGCGCCGCTACGCCGCCGACGCCGGCGTCATGGTCACGGCGAGCCACAACCCCGCCCGGGACAACGGCTACAAGGTCTACCTCGGCGGTCGGGCCGCCCCCGAGGAAGGCCGGGGGGTGCAGATCGTGCCGCCGGCCGACGCCGAGATCGCCGCCTGCATCGCCGCCGTCGGACCGCTGCGCGACCTCCCCCTGGCCACGCAGGGGTGGACGGTGCTCGGTGAGGAGGTCGTCGAGGACTACCTCGCCGCGATCACCGACGCGGTGCGGCCGGCGCCGGGGCGGGACCCGCGGATCGTCGTCACCCCGATGCACGGCGTCGGCGGTCCGGTGCTGCTGGAGGCTCTGCGACGCAACGGCTTCCACGACGTCCACGTGGTCCCGGAGCAGGCCGACCCCGATCCGGAGTTCCCGACCGTGCCCTTCCCCAACCCCGAGGAGGCCGGCGCGCTCGACCGCGCGGTCGCCCTGGCGCAGCGGCTGGGCGCGGACGTCGTGCTGGCCGTGGACCCCGACGCCGACCGCTGCTGCGTGGCCGTCCCCGGGCCCGAGGGGTTCACGACGCTGAGCGGCGACGACCTCGGCCGGGTGCTGGGGGACGAACTCGTCGCCCCCGGCGCGGTCCTGGCCTGCTCGGTGGTGAGTTCCCAGGCCCTGACCGCCGTCGCCGAACGCCGCGGCGCGCGCTTCGCGTCCGCCCTGACGGGGTTCAAGTGGATCGCCCGCGTCCCGGACCTCACCTTCGGCTACGAGGAGGCGATCGGCTACTGCGTCGCCCCGGAGGTCGTCCGGGACAAGGACGGGATCTCCGCCTCGCTGCTCGTCGCCGGGATCGTCCGTCGGGAACTCGCGGCGGGCCGGACCCTGCACGACGTCCTGGCCGACCTCGACCGCGCCGACGGGGTCCACCTGACCGCTCCGGTGACGATCCGCGTCGAGGACCTCTCCCTCATCCCGGCCACCATGGCGAGGCTGCGCGCCGCGCCGCCCACGAGCCTCGGCGGTTCGCCGGTGACCAGCGTCGAGGACCTCGCGGACGGTCTCGACGGACTGCCGCCCACGGACGGGCTCCGCTTCCGCACCGCCGACGGCACCCGGGTCGTGGTGCGCCCGAGCGGGACCGAGCCGAAGCTCAAGGCCTACTGCGAGGTCGTGGCCGCCGTGACGGACGGGGACGCCGGGGAACTCGGCGTGGTCCGGGCCGCCGCCCGCGAGCGGTTGTCCGCGGTGACGGCGGACGTCCGGGCGGTCGTCGCGATCGACTGACACATCGATTCTCGATGTGCCATGCTCACGGCGTGACGTATCGACTGTCGATGGCCCCGCAGGTGGCGCAGCGCTTCGGGGTGCACCTGTGCCCCCACGTGATCCGGCTCTGCGCGTTCTTCGCTCAGCGGATCGGGTTGCTGTGCGTGGTGTTCGGCCTGCTGGGGGTGCTCAGCGCGTTCGGCAGCGGGCCGGGGCAGGAGTCCTTCCCGATCCGGGTGGAGCGATCGGACTCGGCAACGGCCGCCGACGGTGCCCTGATCAACCCCACCACGGTCCGCACCGGGATGACGGTCGACGCCACCTCCACCGGGACGGGGTGGACCGCCACCGTCCAGCTCACCCGCGTCGAGCGCGGCCTGGTCACCGCTCGGGAGGACCTGCTCACGGTCTGCGTGGGCTTCGGCGCGCTGTGGGGTGCGTTCCTGCTGCGCGCGTTCGCCGACGGGAACCCCTTCCACAGCAAGAACCCCCGGTGGTTGCGCCGGATGGCTCTCGCCCTCCTGGTCTCGACCCACGTCGTCCCACTGCTGCCGCCGTTGGCCCTCGACCTCGCCCTGCACCGCCTCAGGGCCAACGCCGACTTCGGCCCGTCGTGGGGCTGGCCACTCCACTCCTCCCTCCTGTTCGTGGCGCTCCTGCTGCTGCTGGCCGGCGCCCTGCGCCAGGGCCGTTCCCTGCAGGACGACGTGGTCGGCCTGGTGTGACGGACGAAGACCAGTACCACCGCGTCGTCTGCCACCTCGACCGCCTCCTCGCCGAGCGCGGGATGACGCTGGCCGAACTCGCCGCGCGGGTCGGGGTGACCGTGGTGAACCTCTCGGTCCTCAAGAACGACCGGGCCCGCGCGGTCCGGTTCTCCACCCTCACCGCGATCTGCGACGTCCTGCGCTGTCAACCCGGCGACGTCTTCAGCGTCCGGAACCCGTGAGACGTCAGCGCCCGAGCGCGGACCGCACCAGAGCCGCCACCGCGAGGGAGGAACTGTGCGCGGGCCACGCGATGTGGGTCCCGACCACCGGCGCGTCCACGACGGGAACCGCCCGGTGCTCGGCCCACAACCACGAACGCGCCGACTCCGGGAACACCGCGACGGTCCGGCCCAGGGCGATCAGCTGGGCGAGCTGGGACACGTCGCTGATCGCCGGCCCGGGACCGGGGAGGAACGAGCCGTCACGCTGCGGCCAGCGGGCCATCGGCAGGCCGGGGAGGTCGGAGACCTCGGCCACCGTGACCGAGCTCCGCGACGCGAGGGGGTTCGTGGCGGGGAGGATCGCGACCTGCCCCTCGCTCGAGAGCTGCTCGCTGTCGAAACCCGCGAGGGAGTTGAACGGGGTGTGCAGCAACGCCACGTCGGCGCGGCCGTCGCGCAGCATCTGCGCCTGGTCGCACAACCCGCTCGGCAGGACCTCGACGGCGACGGCGCCCGGTTCGGCCGCGTAGGCGTCGAGGACCTTCCGCAGCAGTTCGTGCGAACCGGCGGCCTTGACCGTGAGGACGAGCGTCCCCCGCTGCGCGACCGCCCGCCGCGTCCGGCGGGCCGCGGCGCTCGCGGCCTCCAGCGTCGCGCGGCCCTCGACCAGCAGCACCGACCCGGCGTCGGTCAGGCTGACCCCCTGCCGGTCGCGTTCCAGCAGGCGGACCCCGAGGCGGCGTTCGAGCTGCTGGATGGCCCGTGAGAGCGGCGGTTGCGCGATGCCGAGGCGTTGCGCGGCCCGACCGAAGTGCAGGTCCTCCGCCACGGCGACGAAGTACCGCAACTCCCGGGTCTCCAACGTGTCCACCACGACAGCCTACGACCGTGATACCCGGAAGGTATGACGGACCACCCGATCGGTGTTGGACCGGCACGGGAACCCCGACCGACCATCGAGCACATGAGTGAGAAGAAGACCGCGCTGGTCACCGGCGCGAACAAGGGCATCGGCTACGAGATCGCGGCAGGGCTGGGCGCCCTCGGCTTCCGGGTGGGCGTCGGGGCCCGGGACCCGGAACGCCTCGGGACGGCCGTGGCGAAGCTCCGGGCCGACGGCGCGGACGCGTTCGGCGTCCCCCTGGACGTCACCGACGACGCGAGCGTCGCCGCGGCGGCGGACCTCCTGCAACGGCAGGAGGGCCGCCTCGACGTCCTCGTGAACAACTCCGGGATCTCCGGTCCGTACGCCCCCGACTGGACCCAGGACCCGACGACGCTCGACCTCGACGCCGTCCGGGCCGTGGTCGACGTGAACGTCTACGGCACCGTCCGGGTGACGAACGCCCTGCTGCCCCTGCTGCGCCGGGCCCCGTCCCCCCGGATCGTGAACACCTCCAGCAGCATGGGTTCGCTGACGCGTCGGACCGGACCGGTGATGGCCGCCTACGCGCCGTCGAAGAGCTTCCTGAACGCGATCACCGTGCAGTACGCCCGGCAACTGGAGGGCACCGGGATCCTGGTCAACGCCGCCTGCCCGGGGCTGGTCGCGACCGACTTCACGGGTTTCCACGGCCGCAGCCCGGCCGAGGGGGCCGCCACCCCGGTCCGGCTCGCGACCCTGCCCGACGGCGGCCCGAGCGGTGTTTTCTTCGACGACGAGGGCGAGGTCCCCTGGTGAGTCAGCGCACGTCGACGAACACCGGGTTCGTGTAGCACCACAGGTCGTCCCACGGGTCGGAGTCCCCGATGCGGTCCACCCGCGGGTGACCGTCGTCCTGCGCGTGGTTCCCGTCGCTGCCGCGGAACCGGACGTAGAGCGGGTCGGCGACACCGCGCAGGACGGTGCGGAACACCTGGCGCCCGGTCGCCGAGGCGGGGACCTCGAAACTCTCGACCACCCGGGTTCCCGGGGCCTCGAACAGGTCGCGGTCGACGTCGGCCACCCGTCCGGTGACGGTTCCCACGATGACGTCCCAACGGGCCGAGCGCGGTACCGCGCCGCTGCCGTTCGCCTCGGTCGCGGGGTCGACGACCAGTTCCACCTCGACGTCCCCGCCGCGTTCGACCGTCGTCCGCGCCCCGAACGTGACCCCCGGCCCGGGGCCGGTGCGCACCCGTCCCTCGACGGCCTTCACCAACCCGCCGTGCACGACGAAGACCCGCCCGGACCGCAGTGCGGCCATCACCGACCGGTAGTCCCGGGAGGCGGAACCCACGCAGGTCCGGGAGTAGAAACCCGGCGCGAAGTCGACGTAACCGTGCTGCACGACCCCGGTCTCGACGGGTTCCCCGCGGGAACCGTGTTCGCGGTAGTGCTCGTGCGAGAGGTTCCCGACCCGGACGGTGTCGCCGATGTCGAAGTGGTTGTCGGAGTTCGCGGTGATCCACCACGGCAGCCCCTCGGCCAGCAGCGAGTCCCACAACCCGCCCATCCGGGCGGTGGCGGCGTCGAACCCGCCCCACGTCCGGTACTGGTCGAGGTCGTAGCCGGGGAAGGACCACTTCCCGGGACGTTCGTCGTACTGACCGCGTCCCCGCCCGCGTCCGAGCGGGGCGGGCAGCGCCGCGGCCTGGTGACCGGGTGCGCCCTCCCAGCCGATGAACACCCCGGGCGCCGCGTCGCGCCAGCCGCGCACCTTCGACGGGGTGACCCGACCGGTCCGCATGGGATGGTTCGAGAGCACGAGGGCCTCGCCGACGGTCCCGGTCCGCAGTTCCTCGACCAGCCAGGCGAGGGCGTCGAGACCGACCTGTTCCGCCTCCGGGCCGGGGTGGACGGAGTCCTCGATCAGCCGCGGCCCGCCGGGGTTCTGCCGCGCCCCGAGGACGTCGCCGTCGAAGGCGCGTTCGAAGCGCTGCAGCAGGTCGGGGGTGTCCACGTGCTCAGGGGCGATGAACGTCGCGTGCTCGGCGCCCGGGATGTTCCACTCCATGCCCTGGAAGACCAGGACGGGGTGGCGCCGGCGGGCCTGCGCGATCAGCGGGGTCTGCAGCGCGACGGACTGCTTGGCGTGGTCGGGGCCGCCGTGGTCGGTGATGACCATCCAGTCCAGCCCGCACTCGTGCGCCCGGCGGACCTGGTCGTCCACGGAGTACATGGCGTCGCGGGAGAAGGTGGTGTGGATGTGGTGGTCTCCGGCGTACCAGGCGAAGTCCCGGTCGTCGCCGTCGGAACTGACCGGATCGGGCGGCAGCGGGGACGGCGCGTGGGAGTGCGGTTCGTCGGAGAGCACGGGCCCCAGCCTGCCAGTCGGGGGACGGAGTGCTCGAACGACCCTCTCCCGGCACAGGAACCTCAGTAGACTCACTGATCGTGAGCACTTCGCTACCGGAAGCTGTCGTGGGACTGGGTGCCCCGCGGGAGTCCCCGTTGCGGGTGTCCACCACCGGACCCTCCACCCCGCGGTCCGGCGAGCCGTCGACCGACCTGCCCGACGTCGTCCCCGACCTCGTCGTCGCCGACGGCCCCGCCGGGGGTTCCGGCACCGGCCCCCTGCTCGAGGTGCTCGCCCCGACCACCGGGGAACGCCTGCTCTCGGTCGAGGACACCCCACCGGACCTGGTGCAGCGCATCGTCTCCGACACGGCCGCGACCAGCCGCAGCGACTGGGCCTGGTTGTCGGCGGAGGACCGGGCGCGCTTCCTCTTCGCCATCGCCGACGTCCTCGCCGACCACGTCCGCGCGCTCGCCGTGACCGCGGCCCTCACCACGGGGCGTCCCGTCGCGGCCGGGTACACCCTCGACGCCCCGGCCGCGCACGCCGCCGCCTTCTCCGCCGCCGGCTGGGCGGACAAGCTGGAGGCCGTCGGCGCCGCCCACCGTCCCGGCGGGGGTGTCGTCGGGGTGCTGACGACCTGGCGGACCAGCACCGCCGACGCCCTGACCGCGATCGTGGCGGGGCTGGCGACCGGCTGCGGTGTCGTCCTGCGGGCCCGGCCGGCCGCGGCGGCGAGCGCCCGGCAGCTCGTCCGGCTCGTGGAGGAGGCGGGTGTCCCGCACGGTCTGGTCCGGGTCGCGCCCGGGGCGGACCAGGCCACCGACGCCCGGTTGTGGGCGCACGAGGACCTCGTGGCGGTCCGCGCCGACGGCTCCCTCGACGACCTGCGCAGCGTGGGCATCGCCCTCGCCCACGCCGGAACGCCTCTGCTGCAACGCCTCGACGCGCCGCACGTCGACGTCGTCCTGCCGGAGGCGGACCTGGAGGAGGTGATGGCCGCGCTCGTCGCCGCGGCCGTCGGCGGCGCCCACGAACGGCCCGGCGGGTCGCGGGTGGTCGTGGCCCGCACCGTGGCCGACGCGCTGGTGGCCCGGGTGGCGCCCGTCGTCGCGCGGCTGCGCACCGGGCACCCGCTGGACCGGGCGACGGCGATCGGCCCCGTCCCGAGCCCGCACCTGGCCCGCGCCGGTCACGAGGCCCTGGACAGCGCCCTGCCGTCCGGGCTGCCCGAGGCCGGCTGGTGGACCCCGCCGGGGGTCGTCACGCTCGGCCGGCACAGCGCGTGGCCACCGCCGGGACCCGTCCTGGGGGTGCGGACCATCCGCTCGCCGGCCGACGTGCTGCCCCACCTCGGAGGGGCCGGATCCGTCACCGTCTGGGGCGGCTCCCTGGGCACGGACGTCCCGGCACCGCCGGACCCGCGCCGGGACGCGCTGGACCTCCTCCGGGCCTGCCGTGGGTGAAGCGCCGTTCAGTCCTGATCCCTCCCACAGCGCCGCTCGCCGCGGACGCGCCCTGCTGGGCGCCGCGGCCGAGGTCGAGACCGGGCGGAACAGGTTCGTCGAGCAGGTCCGGCGGGCCCACCGGTGCGGGATCTCCGAGGCGGTAACCCAGGTCGACGGCTGCGTGGACACGATCGTGCGCTGGGCCGGGTGGGCCGACAAGCTCGACCTGGTGCTGCCCGTGGCCATCGACCGCCGGCCACCGCCGGTGGCGATCCTGGCGCCGGCGGAGTTCCTCGGCGCCGCCCGCGCGATCTGCTCGGCCCTGGCGGCGGGCGCCCGCTGCGTCGTCGCGCACGAGTCGGCGGCCGTCCGGGCGCTGGTCGACGTGGTCGCGGCCGAGTTCCCGCCGAGCGCGGTGACCCTCGTCGCCCGGGACCCCGACACGGTGCGCAGGCTGGCGACGACGGTGACGCTGCTGGACGCCCGGGCGGCGGCGGCCGACTACGACGCTGACCTGCGCCTGGCCTGCGCAGAGGCCGGGACCCGGGTCCTGCCGCCGCTGTCCCCGGCGGCGCTGGCCGACCTGGCCGACCTGGACCTCGTCGCGGCCCTCTTCTCGGGGGCCACCGTTCCGGTGTGACCCTGAGCGGACCCTGAAGTTACCGGCGGAAGGGCGACGACGGCGACCTCCCGTGCCTACCGTCGGCACGTGGACCTCACCCCCGAACGCCTCGCACCCCTCCTCCCCGTCCTCCTCGCGGTGCTCCTCGTCGTGCTCGCCGCCCGGTCGGGGTGGCGCCGGGGTGCCTCCCGCCCGGTCCTCGCCCTGCTCGGCGTGGCGGTCGGCGCCGTCACCGGCGTCGAGGTGGCCGCCCGGATCCAGGCGCGCTGGCCGCAGACCGGCGGGGACGCCGTGATCCTCTCGATCGGCACGGTGCTCGTGCTGGCCGTCGTCGGGGCGTCACTGGGCGCCGCCGTGGGTACCGGACTGGCGCGGGCCCTGGGCGCGGTGCACCTGAGGGTCCTGGACCGGGTGGCCGGGGCCGTGGTGCGTGGCGGGCTGGCCGTCGTGCTCTGCGCCGTGCTCCTCCCGCTCCTCCCGCTGGTGCCCGGTCACGGGACGCCGTGGACCGGCGGTCCCGGGTCGCCCGGTGACGGTCTGCGTCAGTCGCTCGAGCAGGTGGGCCGGCACGTGCTCGACCCCGTCGTCACCGCGGTCGGCACCACGCTGGGCGGACCGATGGGCGGACCGGGTCCCCGCTGACCCCGGCGGTCACCCCCGCGCGCGACGGGACCGGGCCGAGCGCGGCGGAGCCTGCCGCAGCCGGTCCCGGACGGGGCCGAGGACGCGCTGGAGGGCGTCGAGGTCGCGTTGCGGGACGTCCTCGAAGAGGAGGCCGCGCACGACGTCGACGTGGCCGGGCATGACCGTCGCGAGCACGTCGCGCCCGGCGGCGGTGAGGGTGACGACGGTGCTGCGCTCGTCGTGCGGCGAGGGTTTCCGCTCGATGAGACCGCGCTTCTCGAGCTGCCCGGCCTGGTAGGTGAACCCGCTGCGGCTGTAGACGATCCGGTCGGCGAGGTCGGTCATGCGGTGATCCGTCGACGGACTGGTGCCGAGGGTCGCGAGGATCTGGAACTGGACGGGGCTGAGGTCCCCGTCGGCGCGGAGCTGGGCCGTGACGGCCTGCTCGAGCAGGTTCCCGACCTCGGTCAGGGCGAAGTAGGTCGCCAGTTGCTGCTCACTCAGTCCGCGGTCCACCCCCTCAGGGTACTTGCGTCGAATTCGAAGCAGTCGTACTCTCGGCATGTGCTTCGAATTCGGAGCACCTGTCGATGGAGGAGAGCTCATGCGCGCCGTTCGCATCACCCGGTACGGAACCGCCGACACCCTGCGGGTCGAGGAGGTCGACCGCCCCGTCCCCGCCGACGGTGAGGTCCTCGTCCGGGTCGCCGCCACCACGTTCAACGCCGTCGACGGCGCCATCCGCGCCGGGTACATGACCGAGCTGATCCCCGTGGACCTGCCGTACACCCCGGGGCTCGACCTCGCCGGCACCGTCGAGGACACCGGCCAGGACGTCATCGCCTTCCTCGGCGTCCCCGTCGGCGGCGGCGCGGCGGAGTTCGCGGCCGTCCCCGAGGACCTGCTGGTCGCGGCACCGCGCTCGATCCCGCTGACCGACGCCGCCGCCCTGCCCGTCGCCGGGCTCACCGCGTTCCAGGGTCTGTTCGACCACGGCGGGCTGCAGGCCGGGCAGCGGGTGCTGGTCAACGGGGCCGGCGGTGGGGTCGGCGGGTTCGCGGTCCAGCTCGCGAAGCGGGCCGGTGCGCACGTGATCGCCACCGCGAGCCCCCGCAGCCGGGCCGCCGTGCTCGCCGCCGGTGCGGACGAGGTCATCGACTACACGACCACCTCCCTCGCCGACGGCCTCACCGGACCCGTCGACCTGGTGTTCAACAACGTCTCCGGCGACCCCGCGGAACTCAGCCGACTGACCGACCTCGTCCGTGACGGCGGGCGGGCCGTCAGCGCTCCCCCGCTCCCCCTCACCGACGACGAGGCCCGCGACGTGCACTGGCGGATCCTCTACGTCCGCAACGACACCGCCCAGCTGACCGAACTCGTCCGGGCCGTCGACGCAGGGGAACTCTCCGTCGACGTCTCCACCCGTCGACCGCTGGCCGAACTGGCCGCCGTGCACGCCGACGGCGAGGCCGGGAGGTTGCGCGGACGCGCCGTCGTCACCCTCTGAGGAACCCCTCCGAAAACCCGTCGCCGCCCCCGGGCCGCGGAACCTAGCCTGCTCGCGTGCCCGAACCCGACGAACACCCCGGCGACCCCCTCGCCCGCCTCGGCTGGGACGAGGACTGGGACGACCGGTGGAACTCCTTCCGCGCGGTGACCACCCACGACGGGCAGCACCTGCTGCCCGCCCGTGTCGTCCGCGTGCACCGCGGCGCCTGCGACGTGGAGACCCCGCTCGGCCCGCAACGGGTGGAGACTCCCCCGGGGCACCTGGTCCCGGCCCCCACGACCGGCGACTGGGTGGGGTTGGTGCTGGACGCCCCGGAGGGTCCCCGGGTGCTGGGCGTCCTCCCGCGGCGCACCGTGCTCGCCCGCGCCTCGGTCACCGGACGGTCGGTCGACCACCAGCTCGCCGCGAACGTCGACACCGTCGTGGTCGCCATCGGCGCCGACTCCCGCCTCTCCCTCGGTCGGGTGGAGCGTTTCCTCGCCCTCGCGTGGAACTCCGGGGCACGCCCCGTCGTCGCCCTCACCAAGTCCGACCTCCTGGAACAGGGGGAGCTCGCGGAGACCCTCACCACCGTCCGCGGCGACGCCGTGGGCGCCGAGGTCGTCGCGGTGAGTTCCACCGACCCGGCCAGCGTCGAGGCCCTGCGCGACCACCTCCGGGGAACCGTCGTCCTCCTCGGGTCCTCCGGCGCGGGGAAGTCGACCCTGGCCAACGCCCTGCTCGGTGAGGAACGTTTCGCGGTGGGGGCCGTCCGGTCCGTGGACGGCAAGGGGCGGCACACGACGGTGACCCGGGAACTCGTCCCGCTGCCCGGGGGTCTCGTCCTCGTCGACACCCCCGGGTTGCGCACCCTCGGCGTCGCGGAACTCGGCGACGGGCTGGAACGGACGTTCGCCGACCTCGACGAGGTCGCGGTGGACTGCCGGTTCTCCGACTGCTCGCACACGAACGAACCCGGGTGCGCGGTGCTGTCGGCGATCGACGCGGGGGTGTTCGAGCAGCGGCGGCTCGACAGCTACCGCAGGCTGGAACGGGAGCAGGCGTGGTTCGCCTCCCGGACCGACCACCGCCTCGCCGCGGAACGCCGCAAGGAGTGGAAGAAGCTCGTCAAGGCCACCCGCGACCGCCACCACTCCTGACCTCAGCCCCGACCGAGCCAGGCGGCGAGACGGACGTGGGCCGGGGCGTCGGCGGGAACCTCGACGGGGTCCCCGAACGGGAAACCCGTCCGGTCGCGGGGCACGAAGCGCATCGAGTCCGCCAGGGCCGTCTCCGCCAGTTCCTCGTCGAGCAGGTCGGTGCGCCCGATCGCGACGGCCAGGTCGCCAGCGTGGGTCGCGAACTCCTGGACGTACACCGTCGCGGCGGCACCGCCCGGCATCGGCCCGGCGGGGTGGGTCACCGTCCTCGTCAGGAGCGCGTCGTCGGCCCAGACCGTCCGCATCTCCGCGACCCCCGCCCGGTAGGCGGGACCCCACCCCTGCGCGGGTTCGCCGGAGGCCATCGTCGCCAGGTCGCCCGGTAGTCCACCGCGGCCGATGTGGGCGACCCGGCGGGTCACGGCCACCAGGTGGCCCACGAGGTCGAGCACCGACCACTCGGCGCAGGGCGTCCTCAGGTGGTGGTCCTCCGCACGCACGGTCTCGAGGAGGTCGCCGGCGAGGTCGGCGGCGCGGAACAGGTCGTCTCTGGGGTCTGTGGTCACGCCTCGAGGTTCCCCCCTGAACATGACACCTCCTGTCGTGTTCTGGTGACATCCTCACCGGGTGCGCGCCGACCGACTGCTCTCGCTGCTCTTCCTGCTGCAGACGCACGGGCGGATGTCCGCCCCCGACCTCTCCACCCGCCTCGAGGTCTCGGTGCGCACGATCCTGCGCGACGTCGAGGCCCTCTCGAGCGCGGGCGTCCCCGTCTGGACCGAACGCGGCCGCGGCGGCGGGATCGCGTTGATGCCGAACTGGCGCACGGACGTCTCGGGTTTCACCACCGCGGAGGCGCGGGCGTTGTTCTCCGGTGCCTCGGGAACGGGTGATCCCCAGCGCGGGGCCTGGGAGTCGGCCGTCCGGAAACTCCTGGCCGCCACCCCGGAGGGCCGTCGGGAACCCTTCCGCCGCGCGGCGACACGGATCCTCGTGGAACCCGGCGGGTGGCGTTCACGCCAGCGCGACCACCCGCACCTGGCGGAACTGCAGGAGGCGGTGTTCTCGGCGCGCCGGATCCGGATGCGCTACCGCTCGGCGGGGGCGACCCGGACGAGCGCCCGCACCCTCGATCCCCTCGGCCTGGTCGCCAAGGGTGGGGTCTGGTACCTGGTGGGGAAGGTGGCGGACGGGGAACGGTTGTTCCGGGTGGACCGCGTCCTCGACGTCGAGCTCCTCGACGACACCGTCGCCGACGACCTCCCGGAACTCGCGGCGGTCTGGGCGCGGCTGCGCGCCGAGGTCGAGCGGCACGACACCTCGGGAACTCCCGTCCGGATGCGGGTCGCCGCCGGGGACGCCGGCCTGCTGCTGCGCATTGCCGACGCCCAGCTGCTCGACGAACCCCGGGTCGTCGCCCACGGCGAGGAGGTCGAGATCACCGCGACCTTCCGGGCCCTGCCGGCCGCCCGGGCGGTGCTGCTGGGACTCGGGACGACGGTCCACGTGCTGGAACCCGCCGAACTCGTCGCGGACCTCGTGCGGACGGCCCGCGACGTGCTCGAACGCTACGGCGACCCCGGAGCTCAGGCCGAGTAGGCGGGGCGGATCACGTCGCTCGCGATCGCGAGACGTTCCGGGAAGGGCAGGAAGGAGGCGGACAGCGCCGTGATCGTGGCGCGTTCTACGTCGGCGAGGTCCCAGCCGGCCTCGTCGACGAGCAGGGCGAACTCCTTCGACAGGGACGTCCCGGACATCAGCCGGTTGTCGGTGTTCACGCTGATCGAGAACCCGAGGTCCTTGAGCACGGTGACGGGGTGGTCCGCGACGCTGGTCGCGGCCCCCGTCTGCACGTTGGAGGACGGGCAGAGTTCCAGGACGATCCCGCGGTCGCGGACCCAGGTCGCGAGGCGGCCGAGCTTCGCCACGGGCAGGCCGAACCGGTCGCGTCCCTCCCCGAGTTCGACGTCCTCGATGATCCGGACCCCGTGCCCGATGCGTTCGGCACCGCAGGGGTGGACCGCGTCGGCGATGCTCGGCAGGCCGAACGCCTCACCGGCGTGGATGGTGACCGGGAAGTTCTCGGCGTGCAGCCGGTCGAAGGCCGCGAGGTGGTTCGAGGGCGGGAACCCGATCTCGGCCCCGGCGATGTCGAAACCGACGACACCGGCGTCGCGGTGGCGCAGGGCGAGTTCGGCGATCTCGAGGCCGCGGTCGGCGTGCCGCATGGCGGTGACGAGGGTGCCGACCCGGATCGGCGTGCCCGCCTCGGCGGCGAGCTGCTCACCGCGGCGCATGCCCTCCTCGACGGCGACGACGACCTCGTCGAGACTCAGGCCGCCCTGCAGGTGCTGCTCGGGGGCGTAGCGCAGCTCGCCGTAGACGACGCCGTCGGCGGCGAGGTCGAGGACGGCCTCGGTCGCGACCCGGGCCAGCGACTCGGCGTCCTGCATGACGGCGACGGTGTGGTCGAAGGTCTCGAGGTAGCGGACCAGCGTCCCGGAGTCCGCGGCGTCGCGGAACCAGGCGCCGAGTTCCTCGGGGTCGGTGGTCGGCAGCCGGTGCCCGTTCGCGGCGGCGATCTCGACGATGGTCGCGGGCCGCAGCCCGCCGTCGAGGTGGTCGTGCAGCGACACCTTCGGCAGGGCGCGGAGGCGCTCGATGGTCGGGGGGGTGGTGCTCTCGGGAGTGCTCACCCCCCGATCGTGCCAGTCACGCACGGACCAGGCAGACCAGGTAGCGGCACGCGTCGTCGGAGTCGTTGACGTAGGCGCAGTCCTGCGCCGGCCCGAGTCGCAGGCAGTCCCCGGGGCCGAGGTCGTGGACCTGAGGGCCCTCCTCGAACCGCAACCGGCCGGCGAGGACCCAGACCTGGTGGTGGGTGCCGGCGTAGGTGGCGGCCGGGAACCCGATCCGCGCCCCCGGCGGCAGGTCCACCTCGATGAGTTCCAGCGGTCCGCCCGTGCCGGGGGTGACCGCGCGCCGGACGTAGCCGGTGGCCGGGTCCGTCCAGACCGGTTGCTCGTCACGGCGCGCGACCTGGCGCTCCTCCCCCTCCGCGCAGGCGACCAGTTGCGACAGCGTCAGCCCCAGCGCCCCCGCCAGTCGCCCCAGCAGGACCGCGGTCGGTTGGGCCGCACCGCGTTCCACCTTGGCGATCATCGCGCGGGAGACCCCGGACGCGTCCGCGAGCGCCGCGACCGAGAGCCCGCGGGCGCTGCGGACCGAACTCACCGTCCGGGCCAGGGAGTCCGCGAGGGACGTCGAGGGGTCAGCCATGCTGGACACCATAGTCACTGATGTGCGTACGATCGTCACATGCCTGAGCGTGTGATCCGCCCTGCGAGCGTCGCCGACGCGGCGGCCTGCGCCGCCGTCTACGCGCCCTACGTCCGCGACACCGCGATCACCTTCGAGCGGGAACCCCCCGACGCGGCCGAGGTGGCGCACCGGATCGAGAGCTACCGGGAGCGTCACGCCTGGCTGGTCCTCGAGGACGCGGGGGTGGTGACCGGCTACGCCTACGCCTCCCCCTACGCCGCCCGGGCCGCCTACGACTGGTCGTGCGAGGTGAGCGTCTACCTCGCGCCCGGCCTGCGCCGCAGCGGCGCCGGCCGGGCGCTCTACGGCGAGCTGTTCGCGACGCTGCGGGCGCGGGGTTTCCGGATGCTCGTGGCCGGCGTGACGCTGCCCAACGAGGCGAGCCTCGGCCTGCACCGGGCGCTGGGCTTCGAGGAGGTGGGCACGTTCCGGGGCATCGGGTTCAAGCTCGACCGGTGGTGGGACGTGGTCCGTCTGCAGCGACCACTGGGTGCGGGCCCGGCGGGGGTTCCGGAACCGCTGTCCTGACCCGGGCGAGGCGTTCCACGCGCTGACCCCAGGCCGTCCCGGCGAGGATGAGCACCGCCCCGAGCGCCCCGAGCGGGCCGAGCAGCTCACCGCCGAGCACGACCCCCACGAGCACGGCGAACAGGGGCTCGGTGCCGAGCAGCAGACTCGCCCGCGCCGCCGACGTCCGGCGCACGGCCCAGCTCTGGGCCAAGAAGGCGAACACGCTGCAGCCCAGGGCGAGGTAGGCGATGCCGACCCACTGCGCGGGCGACGCGTACGTCACCGCACGGAAGAGCCCGGCGGGGTCCAGCACCGTGAACAGCACCGCCCCCAGCGCGGTCTGCACGAACGTGAGCGCCCGCAGGTCCAGGTCGCGGGTGCGCGTGACCCGGCCGATGGCCGTCACGTGCCCGGCCCGGACCACGGCGGCTGCCAGGACGAGCAGGTCGCCGTGGTTCGGTACCCGGAACCCGCCGCCCCCGACGAGCAGGGCGACCCCCACGACGGCGACCAGGGCCGCCGCGAAGAACGCCGGCGGCAGCCAGGAGCGGCGCACGATCCCCTCGAACCCCGGGGTGAGCAGGATCGTCAGCGAGATCAGCAGACCGGCGTTGGTCGCGCTCGTCCCGGCGACGCCGTAGGTCTCGAGCGCGAGGATCGCCGCCTGCGAGAGCCCGAGGAGGACGCCGCAGCGCAGCTCCTCGCGCCCCAGCCGCGCGCGGGTCACGGCGACGACGACGGCGAGCGCCACCGCGGCCCCCGCGTAGCGCAGCGCGAGCAGGGGCAGGACCCCGGCGACGTCGAGGAGGACCTTGGCGGCGAGGTAGCTGGAGCCCCAGACGACGGCCACCCCCAGCAGGAGCAGGTCGACCCGGCGATCACGTGTCACGTGTCGATGGTCGGTGGTCGCAACAGTTCAGTCCAGACCCCAGTTGCTCACGCCAGGATTTAGCATCGCTTCATGGACGTGCGTCAGCTGACGATCCTGCGCGAGCTCTCCGAGCGGGGCAGCCTGGTGGCGGTGGCTCGTGCGCTGCACGTCACCCCGTCGGCGGTGTCGCAGCACCTGACGGCGCTGCAACGCACCTGCCCGACCCCCCTGACCGAGAAGCGCGGCCGGCGGCTGGCCCTGACCCCCGCGGGCGAGGCGCTCGCGGCGGCCGCGGTGGACGTCGCCGCGGCCCTGGACCGGGCGAACCGCGCCGTCGAGGACCACCTGGAGTCCCTCGACACCCCGGTCGCCGTCTGCGCGTTCAACTCCGTGGGGCTGGCCTGGTTCGGCCCGTTGCTGCGGGAGCTGAACGGTGCCCCACCCCTGCGCTGCACCGACGAGGACGTCGCCCAGCAGGACTTCCCGGGCCTCGTCGCCGACTACGACGTCGTCATCGCCCACCGTCCCGAGGCCGGTCCGCCGTGGCCGGCCCGGCGGCTGCGCGTGGTGCCGCTGCTCACCGAACCGCTGCACGTCGCGCTCGCGGCGGACCACCCCCTCGCCGGGCGCGAGCGGCTCACCGTCGCCGACGTCGCGGACGAACGGTGGATCTCGGTCCACGAGGGTTTCCCGCTGGCCGGTGCGCTCGACGTCGTCGCCGCGGCGGCCCGCCGACCCCTCGACGTCGTCCACCGCATCAACGAGTTCTTCGTGTCGGCCGCGGTCGTGGCCTCGGGCGACGCACTGGCCCTGCTGCCGGCCCTGACCTCGCGGGTCGAACCCGGGGTGGTCCTGCGTCCCCTGGCCGACCTCACGCTCAACCGGCGCATCGACGCCCTGCTGCGCCCGGAGGCCCTGGCCCGTCGCGGGGTCGGGACCGTGCTCGACGCCCTGCGCGGACTGGCCACCCGGAGCGCTTGAGCTCCAGTGCGCTGGAGCACCTAACGTGACGACGTGACCACGAGCACCACCGCCACCCCGACCGCAGGGATCTTCTCCCGCACCTACCTGATCACCACCCTCGGGACGACGGCACTGGTGTTCCTGTCCGCCTTCGAGAGCCTCGCGGTGACCACCGTGATGCCCGTCGTGAGCGCCGACCTGGGCGGTCGCGGCGAGTACGCGACGGCGTTCGCCGCGACGCTCGCGGCGAGCGTCCTGGGGATGGTCGCCGCCGGGGGATGGGCCGACCGGCGTGGCCCGGGGAAGCCGCTGCTGGCGGCGATCACGGTGTTCGCCGCCGGGCTGCTGGCCGCCTCCCTGGCGCCGACCATGGAGTTCTTCGTCGCGGCCCGGTTCCTGCAGGGGCTCGGGTCGGGCGGGATCAGCGTGACCCTGTACGTGACGGTCGCCCTGGTGTTCCCCCCGGCGTTGCGGCCGGCGGTGTTCGGGGCGTTCGCCTCGGCGTGGGTGCTGCCCTCCCTCGTCGGCCCGTTCCTGGCCGCGCTGGTGGCGCAGACGTTCGGCTGGCCGTGGGTGTTCTCCGGCGTCCTCGTCCTCGTGCTGGTCGCCGCGTCCGCGGTGCTGCCCGCCCTGCTGCGGGTCCCGGCCGCGGAAGGGTCCCGGGAGCCGTTGCCGCGCAGTCGCTTCGTCGCCGCCACCGGGGTGGCGGTGGCCGTCGTGGCGGTGAGTTCCGCGGGGGCCACCGGTCCCTGGCGGTGGCTGGTCGCCGCGGTCGCCCTCGGCGTGCTGGTCGTCGCGGTCCGCCCGCTGTTGCCGCCGGGAACCCTCACGGCCCACCGGGGACTCCCCGCGACGGTGCTGCTGCGCGGTCTGCTGGCCGCGACGTTCTTCAGCACCGAGGTCTACCTGCCGCTGATGCTGCACGAGAGGTTCGGGCTCCCGCTCTGGCTCGCGGGGGCGACGCTGACCGTCGCCGCGATCGCCTGGGCCTCGGCCTCGGCCGTCCAGGGCCGCCTGGGGCAGCGGCTCCCGCACGCGCGCGCCGTCCGGATCGGCACCGTCCTGCTGCTGGTCGGCGTCGTCGTCCAGGCCGTCGTCGCCGCGGTCACCCCCGGGGACGTCGTCGCCGGCGTGGCGTCCGCCCTGGGCTGGGCCTGCGCCGGGGCCGGGATGGGACTGGGTTTCCCCCGCACCACCGTCCTCGTGCTGGAGCAGTCGCCCGCCGGCCAGGAGGGCGCGGGGTCGGCGGCGCTGACGATCTCCGACGCCGCCGGCGGCGGCACGGCGATGGCCTTGACCGGTCTGGTCTTCGCCGCCCTGGGCGCCGTCTCGGCGTGGGCGGGGTTCGCCGGGACCCTGCCCGTGTGCGTCGTCTTCGCCGTCGTGGCCCTGCTCGTCGCCCGTCGGGTGCACGGTTCACAGGAAGCGCACTGACGCAGCACCGGATCCTCCTCAGTGGGCCCCCGACGGTGGAGGCATGAAGAACAACCTCCCCAGCTACGAGGGTCGTCCGCTCCCCCGCCCCGACGAGGACGTCGACGACCAGGGCCTCGCCTTCGACCTCACGACGATGATCGGCCGTCGTCGCGCGCTGGGGCTGCTGGGCCTCGGGGCCACCGGGCTCACCCTCGCCGCCTGCGGGAGCGACGACACCGCCGCGGCCGACACCACCACGAGCTCCTCGAGCGCCACCTCCGGCACGCTCACCGAGATCCCCGACGAGACGGCCGGCCCCTACCCGGGCGACGGCTCGAACGGCCCGGACGTCCTCGAGCAGAGCGGGGTCGTGCGCAGCGACATCCGGTCCAGCTTCGGGTCGAGCACGACCACCGCCGAGGGGGTGGCGATGACCCTGACCCTCAGCGTCGTCGACCTGGCCGGCGGGAACGTCCCGTTCGAGGGGGTGGCGGTCTACGTCTGGCACTGCGACCGCGACGGCGAGTACTCCCTCTACGCCGACTCCCTCACGAACGAGAACTACCTGCGTGGGGTCCAGGTCGCCGACGCCGACGGGAACGTGACCTTCACCAGCATCTACCCGGCCTGCTACTCCGGGCGCTGGCCGCACGTCCACTTCGAGGTCTACCCGAGCGTCGACGACATCACGGACGTGGCGAACTGCATCGCCACCTCCCAGGTCGCGATGCCGGCCGGGGCGAACGAGGCGGTCTACGCCACCACCGGCTACGAGCAGTCGGTGAGCAACCTCGCCCAGGTGAGCCTGGACAGCGACAACGTCTTCGGCGACGACAGCGGCGCCACCCAGACGCCGACGTTCAGCGGGGACGTCACCAGCGGCTACGCCGTCGCGCTGACCGTCGGCGTCGACACGACGACGGAACCGACGGCGGGAACCATGGCCGGTAACGGGTCGGACACCTCCGGTCACCCCGACGGCGCCGGGGGTGGCGGAACCCCACCGACGATGGCTAGCGCCGCCTGACGAGCTGCCGGGCGATGAGTTGCTGGCCCGCCGTCCACGCCCCGGAGGTGGCCCAGTAGATCAGGACACCGATCGGGAAGTGCGCCGCCGAGAACACCACGACGACGGGGATCGCCACCAGCAGCGAGGTGGGGGTGGCGACCCCGGTGCTGCTGGCCCGCATCGTGACCACCTGCAGCGCAGCGGTCAACAGCAGCAGGACGACGGCGACGACCGTGGTCGCGGGGTCGGGGTCCTGGGTCAGGACCCCCGCCAACGGTGCCCCCGCCAGGGTCGCCGACCCGAACGAGGCGAGGGTGTCGCCGGATTCCAACGTCAGGGTGAGCGCGAGGAACACCGGCGACTGCAGCAACCCCGGCAGGCAGCCACCGAGGGGGTTCACCCCGGCGTCGCGGTGCAGGGTCGTGACCTCGCGCTGCATCGCCTGTCGCGAGGCCACGTCGGTGCGGCCGCGGTAGCGCTCCTGGACGGCGAGGACCTGCGGTCGCAGTGCGGCGAAACGGAGGGCGGACCGTTGCTGTGCCACGAACAACGGCAGCAGCAGGGTCCGGGCCAGGACGACGAGTCCGACGATCGCCAGCGGCCAGGGGGCGCCGAGGTCGTGCAGGTGGAGCAGGACGAAGGTGACGGCGTCCTCGACGGGACGCAGGATCGAGTGCAGGGTGTCGAGCACGGGGAACTCCGGAGGTCGCGGGAACGGGAGGCGTCGACTCCCGTGCGCGCGTCAGCTCAGCACGGGAGCGCGAGGACTCCGGGTGCCCGGGGCTGCGGGTTCCCCACCGCGGCCGGTGCGTTCTGCGGCAACGTGTCCGCGGGTTCGAGACGGGTCACCGGCGGCGACGGGATCACCGCGGCCAGCAGTTCGGCCACGACCCCCCGCAGGACGAGGAGGCCGACCACGACGCTCGAGGCGACCGCGACCGCGGTCCCCAGCAGCAACTGCTCGGACCCGCCCGCGAGGAGCAGGGCCGAGAGCAGCAGGGGCAGCACGATCAGCGCGGTCGAGAACCGCGCCGTCAGCTCCTGCTGCCCACCCACGCTCGCCACCCTAACCACGGCAGGGGTCAGGCGGTGATGCGTTCGTGGACCAGCGGAACCGTCGCGGGTTCGGCGGCCGAGACCGTGAAACCCCCGTCGAGGGCCTGCGTGGCCCAGTCGAAGCGGTCCGGGGTGTCGGTGTGCAGGGTCATGAGGCGCTGACCGGCGCGCACCCGGTCCCCGCGCACGGCGTGCAGCTCGACCCCGGCGCCGGCCTGCACGGCCTCTTCCCGGCGCGAGCGTCCCGCGCCCAACCGCCAGGCGGCGACCCCGACGGCCAGCGCGTCGACGTCGAGGAAACCGTCGGCCGGCGCCAGCACGTCCTGGGTGTGCGCGGCGACCGGGAGGGGCGCGTCCGGGTCGCCGCCCTGGGCCGCGATCATCCGCCGCCAGGCGTCCATCGCGCGGCCGTCGGCGAGGGCGTCCGCGGGGTCCACCGCGTCGAGCCCGACGGCGGCGAGCATCTCGCGCGCCAGCACCAGGGTGAGCTCGACGAGGTCGCCCGGTCCTCCCCCGGCGAGCACCTCGAGGGACTCCCGGACCTCCAGCGCGTTGCCCGCCGTGCGGCCCAGGACCGTCGACATGTCGGTGACCACGGCGACCGTCCGCACCCCGGCGTCGGTGCCGAGCTCGACCATCGTGCGGGCCAGTTCGAGCGACTGCCCGAGTTCCTTCATGAAGGCGCCGGAGCCGGTCTTCACGTCCAGGACGAGGGCGCTGGTCCCCTCGGCGATCTTCTTGCTCATGATGGAGCTGGCGATGAGCGGGATGGCCTCGACGGTGCTGGTGACGTCGCGCAGGGCGTAGAGCTTCTTGTCCGCCGGGGCCAGGTCGCCCGTCGCCGCGCAGATCACGGCGCCGACGTCGACGAGCTGGTCGCGGATCTCGGCCAGGGTGAGCGAGGCCCGCCAGCCGGGGATCGCCTCGAGCTTGTCCAGGGTCCCGCCGGTGTGGCCGAGCCCACGACCGGACAACTGCGGGACGGCCGCGCCGCAGGCCGCGACGAGCGGCGCCAACGGCAACGTGACCTTGTCGCCGACCCCACCCGTGGAGTGCTTGTCGACGCTGGGCCGGGGCAGGTCGGTGAAGTCGAGCCGGCTGCCCGAGTCGATCATCGCGTTCGTCCAGCGCGAGACCTCGGCGCGGTTCATCCCGTTGAGCAGGATCGCCATCGCCAGCGCGGACATCTGCTCCTCGGCGACGACCCCGTGGGTGTAGGCGTCGACGACCCAGTCGATCTGCGCGTCGGAGAGGACGCCCTTGTCGCGCTTGGTGCGGATGACGTCGACGGCGGCGAACTGCTGCTGGCTCACGGCTGGGCCTTCCGGGCGGGGTCGGTCAGGTCGTGCGGGCCGAACGCGTCGGGCAGCACCTGGGTCATCGGGACCACCCCGCGCGGGGAGTCGACGAGGAGGTCCGGTCCGCCGAACTCGTAGAGCAGCTGCCGGCAGCGTCCGCACGGCATGAGGACGTTGCCCGCGCCGTCGACGCAGGCGAAGGCGACGAGCCTGCCGCCGCCGGTCATCTGCAACTGCCCGACCAGCGTGCACTCGGCGCACAACGTGACGCCGTAGGAGGCGTTCTCCACGTTGGCCCCGGACACGATCCGCCCGTCGTCGACGAGGGCGGCCGCGCCGACGGGGAAGTTCGAGTACGGCGAGTAGGAGTGCGCGAGCGCTTCGCGCGCGGCGGCCCGCAGGAGGTCGAAGTCAGGGTTCACGACGGGTACGGCTCCCCGGAGGCGGCGGGCGGACGGACGCGGCCGACGAAACCGGCGACGGCCAGGATCGTGGCGAGGTAGGGCAGCATCAGCAGGAAGCTGGACGGGACGGCCCCCGGCGCCGGCAGCACCCCGACGAGGGTCTGCAACGCGGCGAAGAACCCGAAGAGCAGCGACGCCCCGAGGGCCCCCCGTGGGCTCCACCGACCGAAGATGACCGCGGCGAGGGCGATGAACCCCTTGCCCGCCGACATGTTCTCGGTGAACGGTCCGATGGTGCCGATCGAGAGGTACGCCCCCGCCAGACCGGCGATCCCACCGGCGACGACGACGTTGACGTAACGCACCCGGAGCACGTTGATCCCGACGGTCGCCGCGGCCTTCGGGTGCTCCCCGACGGCCCGCGTCCGCAGACCCCAGCGAGTCCGGAACAGCACCACGTCGAGCGCGATGATGACGAGGTACATCACGTAGACCAGCACGTTCGCCCGGAACAGCAGCGGACCGACGACGGGGATGTCGGAGAGCAGCGGGATCGCGATCGGCGACAGGACGCCCGGGGTGTTGAACCGTTCGGTGTCGGACTGCATGAGCGCCTTGTAGGCCCACCCCGTGAACCCGAGGGCGGCCGCGTTCAGGACGACCCCGAGGATCACCTGGTTCACCCGGTAGCGGATCGCGAACACGGCGAGGACCAGACCGACGAGGGCACCGGCGATGACCGCCCCGATCGTGCCGATCGCGAGGCTCCCCGCCATCGACCCGACCAGCGCACCCGTGAAGGCGCCCGTCAACAACTGCCCTTCGATGGCCACGTTCACCACGCCGCTGCGTTCGCCGAGCACACCGGCCATCGCACCGAGGATCAACGGGGTGGCGAGGAAGACCGTCTGCTGCAGCAGCTTCACGACGTCGATGGACGCGTCCGGCCCCCCGCTCATCGCCCAGCACAGGAAGGCGACGACGAAGCAGACGACAGCGACGGCGACGAGTAGCGGCCCCCGCTTGGCCCGGAACCCCTTGGCGAGCTGGAACAGCCCGAGCGCGACGACGACGATCCCGAGGGCGGCAGGGGTCACGGTCGCCGGCACCGTCAAGTCCGGCAACGTCACGGAGGAACCTCCGCCGAAGCGGAACGTCGCGTCGTTGCCGTCCGACCCCAGACCCCAGCCGAGCAGGGCGATCAACCCGACGACGACGAGCAGGGTTCCGGTGAGGACCCGTTTGCGCAGGCTGACGGGCGGTTCGACCTGCGCGAGCTCGACGATCGCCGCAGGAGTTTCGACGCTCATCGGGTCCATCCCGTCGCGAGTTCGGAGCCGACCCCCGCGCCGCCACCCGAACGCAGCCGGAACACGGAGCGGACGAGGGCGGGGGCGGCGATGAAGAGGACGACCAGCGCCTGCAGGACCCCGACGAGATCGACGGGCACACCCGTCGCGGACTGCATCTGGACCGATCCGGCACGCATCCCGCCGAACAGCAGGCCGGCCGCGATGACGCCGTAGGGGTTGTTGCGTCCCAGCAGCGCGACGGTGATGGCGTCGAAACCGATGTCCCCCGCGACGCTGCCGGAAACACTGCCCGTCACGCCGAGGACCTGACTCGCCCCGGCGAGACCGGCGAGACCACCGGCGAGCGCCATCGAGACGATCTGCAGCCGCCCGACGGCCATCCCGGCCGTCCGGGCCGCGTTCGGGTTGGCCCCGACCGCCCGCAGCCGGAAACCCAGCCGGGAGCGGTCGAACAACCACCACACGAAGATCGCCGCGGCGATCGCCAGCAGCAGTCCCGCGTGGACGCGCAGCGACGAACCGAGCAGTTGCGGCAGTCGAGCGCTGGAATCGACGTTGGACGAGATCGCCTGCGTCGCGGGCTGTCGCTGGAACCAGCTGACGGTGAGCAGGTAGCCGAGCAGGTTCACCGCGACGTAGTTCAGCATGATCGTCGTGATGACCTCGTGGGCGCCGGTGCGGGCCTTGAGCCAGCCGACGATCCCGCCCCAGACCGCTCCCCCGACGATCCCGCCGATCACGGCGACGATGACGTGCAGCACGACGGGCAGGTGGAACGTGAACCCGATCCAGGCGGCGACGATCGCGCCGAGGATGATCTGCCCCTGGGCCCCGATGTTGAACAGCCCGACGCGGAACGACAACGCCACCGCGAGGCCGGCGAGGATCAGCGGGGTCGCGTTGACCAGGGTCTCCGAGATCGGGCGCAGTGCGGCGGTGCCCGTCAGGTTCGGGTTGTAGATCGCCCCCTGCAGCAACGCGGTGTAGGCGTCGCGCACCGAGTACCAGACGTTGGAGAACAGGTCCCAGGGGTAGCTGAAGAAGTACCCGGCACTGGCGCGGGTCTGCTCGTCCCCGATGGCGATGAGCACGGCCCCGACGATCAGCGCGCTCACCACGGCGAACACCGTGATCAGCCAGTCGCCGCCCCACTGCAGGCGGCGTCGCCTCGCCTGCACGGGTGTCTTCTCCAGCGTCACTGGTGCGTTCCTTCCGTGTGGGCACCGGCCATCAGCAGGCCGAGTTCCTCCTGCGTCGCGTCCGGACCGACCTCGCCGGCGATCCGGCCGCGGTAGAGCACGACGATCCGGTCGGCCAGCGCCCGGACCTCGTCGAGTTCGGTCGAGACCAGCACGACGGCCGCACCGCGGTCGCGTTCAGCCACGATCCGCTGGTGCACGAACTCCTGGCTCCCGACGTCGACCCCGCGGGTCGGCTGCGCGACCACGAGGAGCTTGAGCGGTCGGGACATCTCCCGGGCCAGCACGACCTTCTGCTGGTTCCCGCCCGACAGCGTCGAGGCGGCGGCCTGCGGCGAGGGGGTCCGGATGTCGAACTCGGCGATGCGGTCGTCGGCGTTGCGCCGTACGGCCTCCCGGTTCACCGACGGGCCGCTGGCGAAGGCGGGTTGGTCGACGACGTCGAGGACGAGGTTCTCGGCGATGCTGAACGAGCCGACCAGGCCGTCGTGCAGACGGTCCTCGGGGACGTAGCCGACCCCGAGGGCCAGCACGTCGGCGATCGAGCGGCCGGCGGTGTCCACGCCGGCGATGCGCACCGATCCGGAGTCGATGCCCTGCAGCCCGACGATGCTCCGGGTGAGTTCCGTCTGACCGTTGCCGTCGACACCGGCGACGGCGAGCACCTCCCCGGCCCGGACGTCGAGGTCGATGTCGTCGAGCAGGACGGTGCCGGCGGGGTCCACCACCCGCACCGCGGACATCGTCAGGACGCTGTCGCCCGGTTCGGCGGTCTTCTTCTCGACCTGCAGGCGCACCTCGCGGCCCACCATCAGCGCGGCGAGCTCCTCCGGCGACGCGCTGGGAGACGCCTCCCCGACGACCTTGCCGCGGCGGATGACGGTGATGCGGTCGGCGACGGCCTTGACCTCGCGCAGCTTGTGGGTGATGAAGACGATCGACGTGCCGGCGTCGGCGAGCTCGCGCATGACGCGCATGAGGTCGTCGGTCTCGGCCGGGGTGAGCACGGCGGTGGGTTCGTCGAGGACGAGGACCTTCGCGTCGCGCAGCAGGGCCTTGACGATCTCGACGCGTTGCTGGACGCCGACGGCGAGGTCGGCGACGAGGGTGTCGGCGGGGATCGCCAGCCCGAACCGCTGCGAGGTCTCCTCGACGCGCTTGCGGGCCCGGCGCCGGTCCAGGAACCCACCGCCCGTGGTGAGCTCCGCGCCGAGGACGATGTTCTCGGTGGCCGTGAACGTCGGGACGAGCATGAAGTGCTGGTGCACCATGCCGATCCCGGCGGCCATGGCGTCGCCCGGGGAGGTGAACTCCACGGGTTCGCCGTCGACGAGGATCTGGCCCTCGTCCGGGGTGTAGAGGCCGTAGAGCACGTTCATCAACGTGCTCTTGCCGGCCCCGTTCTCACCCAGGAGGGCGTGGATCTCGCCCTCGCGGACGACGAGGTCGATCGAGTCGTTGGCGACGAGGGGCCCGAAGCGCTTCGTGATGCCCTTGAGTTCCAGTTGCACCTGCGGGTCGTTCCCCTCGTCAGCCGTCGACTCGTCCGCGAAACCCGCTGTCAGCTGGCCTTGACGGCGCTGGGCGAGGTGATCTTGATGGAGCCGTCGATGATGTCGGCCTTGACCTTGTCCAGCTCGGACTTGAGGTCGGCCGGGACCTGGGAGTCGAACTGGTTGAACGGCGCGAGGCCGGTGCCGTCGTTCTTCAGGTCGCCGACGTAGGAACCCGTGGGGGCCTTGCCGTCCGCGGAGTCGAGGACGTACTGCTTGACCGCGTCGGTGAGGTTCTTGGTCACCGAGGAGATGAAGTACTGGCAGTACTGCTCGGCGCTGACGCAGCCGTCGGTGTCGACCCAGATGAGGTTGAGCTTGCCCCCGGCGGCCTGGGCCGCGGCCCCGGCTCCGAGGCCCGCCTGACCGGCGACCGGCATGACGATGTCGGCGCCCTGGGCGGCGAACGTCTCGGTGATGGAGCGGCCCGCGGCCTGGTCGGTGAACCCGGCGTCGCCACCGACGAACGTCCCGCCCTTGGGGTTGTTCTCGTCCCAGCCGAGGACCTTGACGGACTTCCCCTTCTGCTGGTTGTAGTACTGCACGCCTTCCCAGAAGCCGTCCATGTAGATGGTGACCGGCGGGATGTTCAGGCCGCCCCAGGTGCCGACGGTGCCCGTCTTGGTCATTCCGGCGGCGAGGTAGCCACCGAGGAACCCGCCCTCGGCGGTGTTGTACTGGAACCCGTAGACGTTGTCCGCGGTCGGTGCGGCGTCGATCTCGGCGAACTTCTTGTCCGGGTTCTGCTTCGCGACGGCCGTCACGGCGTCCGACATCAGACCGCCGACGGCGACGATGGTGTCGCAGCCCTTCCCGACCTCGGTGGTGAGGTTGGGCTCGTAGGCGCTGGAGTCGTCGGAGGGAACGTAGGAGATCTTGACGTCCGGGTTCTCCTTGTTCGCCGCGGTGAACCCGGCGTAGGAGGACTGGTTGAACGAGCGGTCGTCCACGCCGCCGGTGTCGAGGACCATGCAGGCGTTGAACGCCGTGCCGGCGGCGTTGCTGCTCGCGTCACCCGATCCCGTCGCGGCGTCCGGCCGGCTGCCGCAGGAGGCCAGCATCAGGGCGGCTGCGCCCAGGGCGGCCACCGGCGCGAGGCGGTGCAACGTCTTCATGGGGGTAGTCCTCCAGGTCGGGGTGTGACTCACGGGGGTGAGGCGGACGCCCGGAGCAGGACCGGCGAACGCGCGGCCATCGTAGTGGCCGAAATCCCCCTCCCCGTGCGCGCGAGCACGCAGGTTGTCCAGATCGAGACCTTTCAACCCGACAGACCGGAGGGCAGCGCCCGCTCCGAGGCCGCGGTGGTCGCCAGCACGCCGATCCCGACGGCGAGCGCCGCCTCGTCGGGCGCGTAGTCCCCGCGGTGCAGGTCGAACGTCGTGCCGCCGGGGGTGCGGGTCCCCAGGCGCACCATCGCGCCGGGGACGTGGTGCAGGTACCAGGCGAAGTCCTCGCCGCCCAGCGACTGCCGGGTGGGCAGGACGGCGTCGGTCCCGAGCAGGATCCGGGCGGCCTCGTCGAGGGCGGCCGTGGAGTGCACCTCGTTGTCGACGGGCGGGACGCCGCGGACGAGGTCGACCTCGGCGCGCACCGAGTAGGGCCGGACGAGGTCGGCGACGACGGACTCGACGAGTTCCCCGGCGTGCTGCCAGGCCTCGGTCTCCATGCAGCGCAACGTGCCTGCGGCGTAGCCCGCGGAGGGGACGGCGTTGGCGACGTCGCCGGCGTGCACGGCTCCCCAGGTGAGGTTCACGCCGGCGCGGGGGTCGACGCGGCGGGCGATGACGGCGGGGAGCTGCGTGACGACCTGACCGAGGGCGAAGACGAGGTCACCCGCGAGGTGCGGGCGGGAGGTGTGCCCGCCCGTGCCGTGCAGGCGGACGGTGACGTGGTCGCTGGCGGAGGTGATGGGCCCGGCCTTGAGGCCGACGGTGCCGGCGTCCAGCGTGGGGTCGCAGTGCAGGCTGTAGATGGCCGAGACGCCCTCCAGCACACCGGTCCCGATGACCCCGAGGGCGCCGCCGGGCATGACCTCCTCGGCGGGCTGGAAGACGAGGCGCACCCCGTGCCGCAGATCACCCGTCCGGGCGAGGTCGGCGAGGACCAGTCCGGCGCCGAGCACCGACGCGGTGTGCACGTCGTGCCCGCAGGCGTGGGCCACGCCGGGCACGGTGGAGGCGTAGGGCAGACCGGTGGCCTCGGGGACGGGCAGGGCGTCCAGGTCGGCCCGCACGGCGAGCATCGGGCCGCTCGGGCCGATGTCGGCGATCAGCCCCGTCCCCGGCAGTAGCCGGACGGCGGCGCCGGCGGCCGTGAGGACCTCGGCGAGCCGGGCGGTCGTGCGGTGTTCCTGGTGGGCCAGCTCGGGGTGGGCGTGGATCTCGCGCCGCACCGCCCGCGCCGTGGGTTCGTGGGCGAGGACGAGGTCGGCGACGCGCACCGCGAGCCCCTCGGTCCGCCGGGTCGCGGAACCCGCGTCACTCGTGGCTTCGGTGTCGCTGGTCACGTCGGTCGACGCTACCCGTCGCCCTCCGCCCCCGCGTACCCCAGCCCCGCTCAGACGATGTGGTCGAGGCCGAGGTGCTTGGCCCGGGCCACGAGCTTCTTGACCTCCTGCGCCCGGGCGCGGGTGGTCACGAGCAGCGCGTCCGGGGTGTCGACGACGACGAGGTCGTCGACGCCGAGCAGCGCCACGACGCGGCCGTTGGCGGGCACGACGAGACCGCCCGCGACGCCCTCGGTGATGACGAGGTCGGGGTCGCCCAGGATCTTCGGCATGTCGACGTCGGCCGGCAGCAGTTCGGCGAGGGAGGAGAAGTCGCCGACGTCGTCCCAGCCGAAGGTGGCGGGCACGACGGCGACGCGGCCCGCCTCGGCGGCCGGCTCGGCCACGGCGTTGTCGATGGCGATGGAGGGCAGGGCCGCCCACTGCTCCTCGAGGACGGCGTCGCGCTGCGGGGTGTCCCACGCGTCGGCGATGCGCATCAGCCCGGAGTGCAGGGCGGGGGTGTGCGTGGCGAGGAGCTCCAGCAGGACGTCGGCGCGGGTCACGAACATCCCGCCGTTCCAGCGGTAGTCCCCGGTGGAGAGGTAGGCCGCGGCGGTGCGCGCGTCCGGCTTCTCCTTGAACTGCACGACGCGGCGCGCGTTCGGGGCGCCCTGCAGGCGCAGTCGCTTGCCGAGGCGGATGTAGCCGAAGCCGGTGGCCGGGTGCGAGGGCGCGATCCCGATGGTGACGACGAACCCGCGGCGGGCGGTGACCACGGCCTCCTCGACGGAGCTCTCGAAGTCGTCGCGGCCGGAGATGTTGTGGTCGGCGGCGAACGAGCCGAGGACGGCGTCGGGGTTCCGGCGGACGAGGACGGCCGCGGCGAGACCGATGGCGGCGGCGGAGTCGCGCTGCATCGGTTCGCGCAGGATGTTCTCGGCCGGCAGGTCGGGCAGCTGCTCGGCGACGGCGTCGGCGTGGGAGCGGCCGGTGACGACGAGGGTGCGGGACGCGTCGGTGAGCGGCAGCAACCGGTCCCAGGTCGACTGCAGCAGCGTGCGCCCGCGACCGGTCAGGTCGAGGAGGAACTTCGGCCGGTCACTGCGCGAGAGGGGCCACAACCGCGTGCCCGCCCCACCCGCCGGGACGACGGCGTGGAAGTCGGAGAGGTCGATCTGGCCGTCCTCGAGGTCGTCCTCCGACCACGACGCCGACCAGTTGGTGCCCGCTGTGCCCTGTCCCCCGTCAGTCATGGTCGGGAACCTACCGGTGCGCTCCGTCCGTCCACGCCGGAGAGCGGCGAACGGGTGAGGTCGTCCCCCGACAGGGCGCAGGAGGTCGACGGGACGTCCACGGGGCCGCTAAGGTCAGGCTCTCCTCCGTGACCTGCGCCTCACGACGCTGTGAGTCCTTCGTCACAAAAGCTCCGCGAGTGCTCCTGCCGAGCAGTCGCTGCGCGGCAGCGCGCCTACAGTGGGTGGCAGGACGCCGCCGCCCGAGCGCCGAAGCCCGGGTGATCCGGCGTCGAGGAGCACTCGAGGAGGACGCTGGTGGCCACGAGCCTCACCCCACCCGGACAGGGCACGCCCACGGGGAGCAGGAAACCCGCAGGGACGCTCTACCGCGGCCGCGAAGGCATGTGGTCGTGGGTGATGCACCGGATCTCCGGTGTCCTCATCTTCTTCTTCCTCTTCGTGCACGTGCTCGACACCGCGACCGTGCGGGTCTCCCCCGAGGTCTACAACGGTGTGATCGGACAGTACAAGAACCCCGTGATGGGCCTCGGCGAGGCCGGCCTCGTCGGCGCGGTCGTCTTCCACGCGCTCAACGGGATCCGCATCATCCTCGTGGACTTCTGGTCCGGCGGCACCAAGCACCAGCGGAAGCTGTTCTGGGGCGTCGTCGTGGTCTGGGTCCTGCTGATGGCCGGGTTCCTGCCCCGCCACCTGATCAACGTCTTCTCGCACTGAGGGATCGAACCGTGAGCGCAGAGCAGACCCCGGGTGGCAGCTACGCCCCCGCCCTGGAAACCCCCCGTTCCCCCTACAAGCGCAACAAGGCGACCCGGACCAACTGGGAGCTGTACGGCTGGCTGTTCATGCGGATGTCGGGCGTCGTCCTCCTCGTCCTGATCTTCGGCCACCTGTTCGTGAACCTGGTCATGGGCGAAGGCATCCACCAGGTCGACTGGGGTTTCGTGGCCGGCAAGTGGGCCAGCCCGTTCTGGCAGGTCTGGGACCTGCTGATGCTGTGGCTGGCGCAGCTGCACGGCACCAACGGCGTCCGCACCGTCATCAACGACTACGCCGAACGCGACTCCACGCGATTCTGGCTGAAGATGGCCCTCTACCTCGCGACGGTCATCGTCATCGTCGTCGGGACGCTGGTCATCTTCACCTTCGACCCCTGCGCCGACCCGACGCAGGCGCAGAGGTTCTCCTTCTGCGCGGCAAGCTGACCCGGAGGAACTCATGCAGACGCACCAGTTCGACGTCGTCATCGTCGGCGCCGGGGGCGCCGGAATGCGCGCCGCCCTCGAATCCGGCCAGCGCGCGCGCACGGCCGTCCTCACCAAGCTCTACCCGACGCGCTCGCACACCGGTGCGGCCCAGGGCGGCATGTGCGCCGCCCTGGCCAACGTCGAGGAGGACAACTGGGAGTGGCACACCTTCGACACCGTCAAGGGCGGTGACTACCTCGTCGACCAGGACGCGGCCGAGGTGATGTGCAAGGAGGCCATCGACGCGGTCCTCGACCTCGAGAAGATGGGCCTGCCCTTCAACCGCACGCCCGAGGGCAAGATCGACCAGCGCCGCTTCGGCGGGCACACCCGCGACCACGGCAAGTCCCCGGTGCGTCGCAGCTGCTTCGCCGCCGACCGCACCGGTCACATGATCCTGCAGACGCTGTACCAGCAGTGCGTGAAGCACGAGGTCGAGTTCTTCAACGAGTTCTACGTCCTCGACCTGCTGCTCGTGCCCGCCGACGAGGCGAAGACCGGCAGCGAGATCGAGGGCGCGGCCGACCAGCGCGGGTTGCAGACCCCGCCGACCATCGGCGTCCCGGGCGACAAGCGCATCGCCGGCGTCGTGGCCTACGAGCTCTCCACCGGCGAGATCCACGTGTTCCAGGCGAAGTCGGTCGTCCTCGCGACCGGTGGTGCGGGCAAGGTCTACAAGACGACCTCGAACGCGCACACCCTGACCGGGGACGGCATGGGCATCGCCTACCGCAGCGGTCTGCCGCTGGAGGACATGGAGTTCTTCCAGTTCCACCCGACCGGCCTCGCCGGTCTCGGGATCCTGCTCTCCGAGGCGGCCCGCGGTGAGGGCGGGATCCTCCGCAACGCCGACGGCGAGCGGTTCATGGAGCGCTACGCCCCGACCATCAAGGACCTCGCGCCCCGCGACATCGTCGCCCGGGCGATGGCCAACGAGGTGCGCGAGGGCCGCGGGGCCGGTCCGAACAAGGACTACGTCTACCTCGACCTGACCCACCTCGAGCCCGCGCACATCGACGCGAAGCTGCCCGACATCACCGAGTTCGCCCGCACCTACCTCGGGGTCGAGCCCTACACCGAACCCGTTCCGGTCTACCCCACGGCGCACTACGCCATGGGCGGGGTGCCGACCAACGTCGACACCGAGGTGCTGCAGGACAACACCCGCGTCGTCCCGGGCCTCTACGCGGCCGGCGAGGTCGCGTGCGTCTCGGTGCACGGCTCGAACCGTCTCGGCACGAACTCGCTGCTGGACATCAACGTGTTCGGCAAGCGCGCGGGCATCGCCGCGGCGGAGTACGCGACGAAGGCCGAGTGGATCGCCGTCCCCGACGGCTCCGAGCTCCCGGTCATCAACTGGATGTCGGAGATGCGTGACCGCGCCCAGGGTGAACGCGTCTCGGACATCCGTCGTGAGCTGCAGGACACGATGGACGCCAACGCCCAGGTGTTCCGCACCGAGGCGACGCTGAAGCAGGCCCTCACCGACATCGACCGCCTGAAGGAGCGCTACTCGCGCGCCTCGGTGCAGGACAAGGGCAAGCGGTTCAACCTCGACCTGCTCGAGGGCCTCGAGCTCGGGTTCCTGCTCGACCTCGCCGAGGCCATGTGCCTCGGGGCGCTGGAGCGCAAGGAGTCTCGCGGCGGTCACTTCCGCGAGGACTACCCCAACCGCGACGACGTGAACTACATGCGGCACACCATGGTCTACCGCGAGTACGCCGCCGACGGTTCCTACTCGACGCGACTGGACTTCAAGCCCGTGGTCCAGACCCGCTACCAGCCGATGGAGCGCAAGTACTGATGTCGACCTTCGAGACCAGCCCCGCCGAGACCAACGGCGAAGCGGGTCCGGCGAAGTCCGCCGAGACCGCACGCAGCGGTGGCGGCCGCCGGTCGCCCGTCGAGGGGCAGGGCGGGGCGGGCGAGGTCCCCTCGTTCTCCGTGACGGTCAAGATCCGCCGCTACGACCCGGATCTCGACGCGGAACCGCACTGGGAGTCCTACGACCTGACGATGCACGGCACCGACCGCGTGCTCGACGCCCTGCACAAGGTCAAGTGGGAGCAGGACGGTCGGCTGTCCTTCCGCCGCTCCTGCGCCCACGGGGTCTGCGGCTCCGACGCCATGCGCATCAACGGCCGCAACCGGCTGGCGTGCAAGACGTTGCTGAAGGACCTGAACATCGACAAGCCCATCCTGATCGAGCCGATCAAGGGTCTGCCGGTGGAGAAGGACCTCATCGTCGACATGGAACCGTTCTTCGCGGCCTACCGCGAGGTCATGCCGTTCCTCGTCACCAACGGGGCCGAGCCGACCCGGGAACGCATCCAGTCCCAGGCCGACCGCGAACGCTTCGACGACACCACCAAGTGCATCCTCTGCGCCGCGTGCACGTCGAGCTGCCCGGTCTTCTGGAACGACGGCCAGTACTTCGGGCCCGCCGCGATCGTCAACGCGCACCGCTTCATCTTCGACAGCCGCGACTCCGCCTCGGACCTGCGCCTGGAGATCCTCAACGACAAGGAAGGGGTGTGGCGCTGCCGCACCACCTTCAACTGCTCCGAGGCCTGCCCCCGGGGCATCCAGGTCACCAAGGCCATCGCCGAGGTCAAGCAGGCGCTCATCTCGCGCAAGCTCTGACCCGCACGACGAAGGGCCCGTCCGCCGCTGCGGACGGGCCCTTCGTCGTGGGTGCGCGCAGCTCCTCGTCGGCCCCCGATCGACGCCACGTAGAGTGCCGCGCAGGGCCACCCCGGGGGAGAGACCGAATGCGGCACCAGGACCGATACCTGCAGATCAGCCGGATCCTGTCCCGGCACGGTCTGGGGTACTTCATCGACGCGCTCGGCCTCGAGCGGTGGGTGCGCACCGACTGGGACCTCTTCGGGGGCCGGGCCCAGGAACGCGAGCGGCACACCCGGGCCGCGCACGTCCGCCTCGTCATGGAGGAACTGGGGCCGACCGCGGTGAAGATCGGCCAGATCCTCTCCACCCGTCCCGACCTGCTCTCCCCCGGCTTCCAGCACGAGCTGGAGAAGCTGCAGGACAGCGCCACCCCCGTTCCCTACGAGACGGTCCGCGACGCCGTGGAGGAGGAACTCGGGGCGCCGCCCGAGGAGCTGTTCGTGAACTTCAGCCGCGAACCGCTCGCCAGCGCCTCGATCGGGCAGGCCCACACCGCGGTCCTGGAGGACGGGACGCAGGTCGTGGTGAAGGTCCGCCGGCCCGGGGTGGTCGAGGAGGTCGAGGGCGACCTCGAGATCCTCCGCACCCTCGCCGTGCAGGCCTCGCGGCGGTGGACGGTGGCGGCCGACTACGACGTCGTCGGACTGGCGACGGACTTCGCCGACACCCTGCGCGCCGAACTCGACTACCTCGCCGAGGGCCACAACGCGGAACGGTTCGCCCGCAACTTCGAGGGCGACCCCGACATCCGGGTCCCGGCGGTCTACTGGGACACGACGACGTCGCGGGTCCTCACCCTCGAACGCCTGCACGGAGTCAAGATCAACGACGACGCCGCGCTCGCCGAGCACGGCATCGACCGGACGGAACTCGCCGCCCGCGCGACGCGCCTGCTCGCCGACATGGTCTTCGAGCACGGGTTCTTCCACGCCGACCCGCACCCGGGGAACTTCCTCATCGAACCCTCCGGGCGCATCGGGCTGCTCGACTACGGGATGGTCGGCGAGGTCGACGAACGCTCCCGGGAACAGCTGGCGATGCTGCTGGCGGCGTTCTCCCGGCGGGACCCCTCGCGCATCGCGGCGGCCTTCGCGACGATCGGCGTCACCGAGCACCGCGTCGACCGGGTCCGGCTCACCGCCGACTGCGCGCACCTGCTGCGGACCTACGAGGGTCTGCCGCTGGGGCGCATCTCCGTCAGCGACATCGTGCGCGACGTGCTGGAGATCCTCCGCCGCCACCACCTGGCGTTGCCGCGCAACCTCGCCCTCGTCGTGAAGATGATCGTCATGACCGAGGGGCTGGGGTCGAGCCTGGACCCCGACTTCCAGCTCGGGCGGGTCCTCAACCCCTACGCGCGCAGGCTTGTGGCCCGCCACTTCGACCCGCTGGCGATGGCGAAGCGGGTGCGCCAGGCCGGTCTGGACGTCGCCCAGCTCGGGGTGGAACTCCCCGGGCAGCTCGGCCGGCTGCTCGACGTCCTGGACCGGGACGGGATCTCGGTCTCGTTGCGCACCGACGAGCTGGACCCCCTGGTGGCGAGGCTCGAACGCATCGGCAACCGCGTCGTCGCCGGCCTCGTCGTCTCCGCCGGGATCGGGGCGCTGGCCACCGTCGGCTCCACCGACCCCGAACGCTTCAAACCCCACGAGACGAAGGTCGTCGCCGTGGGGGTGGCGGCCCTGGGCGCGCTGACGGGGTACCTCGGCTGGACCGCGAGGGGTCACCGCTCCCGACGACGCTGAGCCGTCCCGTCCCCGGTCCCGGACCGGGGACCCCGTCGCACCCTCGCGGAGCTCCGCTCCACACCCTCGCGGAGCTCCGCTCCACACCGACCACGAAGGAGTTGACCGTGCGCGCAGTGCGCTTCCACCGCTACGGCGGACCCGAGGTCCTGCAGGTCGAGGAACTGCCGACCCCGCACCCCGGCCCCGGCGAGGTGGTCGTGGAGGTCCGGGCCGCCGGGATCAACCCGGGCGAGACCGCGATCCGCAGCGGGGCGATGAAGGACCTCTTCCCGGCGACGTTCCCGTCCGGCCAGGGCAGCGACCTCGCCGGCGTCGTCAGCGCCGTGGGCCCGGACGCCACCTGGTCGCCCGGCGATGAGGTCATGGGCTGGTCCTGGGCCCGTTCCAGCCAGGCGAGCCACGTCCTCGTGCCCGGCGACCAGCTGATCCCCAGACCCGCCGGGCTGAGCTGGGAGGTCGCGGGTTCCCTCTACGTGGCCGGGGTGACGGCCTTCGCCGCGGTGCGCGCCGTGGACCCGCAGCCGGGTGAGACGGTGGCGGTCTCCGCGGCGGCCGGCGGGGTCGGATCGCTCGTCGTGCAGCTCCTCACCCGCCGCGGCGCGAAGGTCCTGGGGATCGCGGGCCCGGCCAACGCCGACTGGTTGCGCACCCACGGCGCCGAACCCGTGGAGTACGGGGAGGGTCTGGCCGAGCGTCTGGAGGAGGACGTCCCCGACGCCTTCATCGACCTCTTCGGTCCCGACTACGTCCAGCTCGCCGTCGACCTGGGGATCCCGAAGCACCGCATCGAGACGATCATCTCCTTCGCCCTGGCCGCGGAACTCGGCGTCAAGGCCGAGGGCAGCGAGGGGGCCACGACGACGGGAATCCTCGGCGAGATCGCCGAACTCGTCGCCACCGGGAAGCTCGAGGTGGAGATCGCCGCGAGCTACCCGCTGGAGGAGGTGGGCGCCGCGTTCACCGAGCTGGAACGTCGGCACACCCGCGGCAAGATCGTCCTCCTCCCCTGACCTCCCCCTCCCAACTCCTGGGAGACTTTCCACCCTTCACGGCCTCCGGAAGAGTGGAAAGTCTCCCAGGAGTCGTCAGGAGAAGCTGGCCTGCACGACGCGGTTGCCGCCGGGGCGGGCGAAGCGCGAGCGACGCAGGTCGCGGACGACGAAGCCCCGGCTGATGAAGCGGTCGGTCCCGTCGAAGCGGGGGGTGAACGGCGAGCGACCGTGCATCGCGCGCAGGTTGTCGAGCATCAGCACGTCACCGGGCTGCAGGACGACGGCGTGGCGGTGCGCGACGTAGATCTCCAGGACCCGTTCGAGCAGCGCCTGCGCGCGCTTGGTGATGCCGTGCATGAGGTCCTGGTCCACGAGCATCGTCGGGTCGTCGACGTCACCGGTGAGGATCGAGAACGGGCCGCGGACCTCGCGGGTGTCGAGGAAGTCGGCGAAGGACTCGTCGACCAGCGTCGTCCAGAGCGGACGGAAGAGTTCCATGACGTCGGTCGGGTCGACGTGCTCGAGCAGGTCGAGCGCGCGGAAGGCGTAGGTCGAGGCGTCGGCGTCCCCGCGCAGGCAGCCGAGGACGACGTAGTCGGGACGCAGGCCGGAGAAGCACTGCTCGGTGTGCGCCTCGAGCTCCACCCGGGAGCCCTGCGACTGCTGCGTCGCGGCGAGCCTGGCGTTGGGGACCATGTCCTGCAGCAGGTGGCCGTGACCTTCGGCGGCGTAGCCGACCATGTGCCCGAGGGCGTGGCTGACGATGGCCTGCTGCTTGGCCAGCAGCGTCCGACCGCCGACACCGCCGGTGTTGTCGGCGGGGGTGGCCGGCAGGTCGCCGACCTCGAGGCCGCGCAGGACGAGCACCCCGGAGTCGGAACCGCGCTCCTCGAAGGCCCACAGCGTCTCGGCGACCTCCTGCGGGAGTTCCCGGGCCAGCAGGCGGGCCTGGCGGCCGAAGGCCTCGGGCTCGGTCACGGGGTCGGCGCTCAGTCGCGACCCCAGCGCGGCCATCGCCGCCCGCTGCGTCGCCGGCAGCTCGAGGAAGGTCGGCACGGTGGCCGAGGAGTCGAGGAACAACGAGGACACGGTGGAGCTCCCATCATCGGCGCACTACGTGGTCACACCGTAGCGCGCCGATGGCGGGCAGTCTGCCTAGTTCACCTGCGCAGCACTGGACAGATTGTCAGCGCTTGATCATGTCGTGCGGGTCGATGACGAACTTCTGCGGCGCACCCGCGTCGAACTTCGCGTAGGCGTCGGGCGCCTCGTCCAGCGAGATCGCCGTCGCCCCGACGGCCTTCGCGATCTGCACCTTGTCGTGCAGGATCGCCATCATCAACCCCCGGTGGTACTTCATCACCGGGCACTGCCCCGTGGTGAAGGCCAGCGACTTCGCCCAGCCGGTGCCGAGGTCCAGCGACAGCGACCCCTTCTTGGCCGCCTCGTCGACCCCGCCCGGGTCACCCGTGACGTAGAGCCCCGGGATGCCGAGCGACCCGCCCGCCGCGGTGACCTCCATGAGCGAGTTGAGCACCGTCGCGGGCGCCTCGGTGCCCGAACCGGCACCGTGGCCGCGCGCTTCGAAACCGACGGCGTCGATGCCGGAGTCGACCTCGGGGACGCCGAGGATCTGTTCGATCTGGTCCCGCGGGTCCCCCTTCGAGACGTCGACGGTCTCGCAGCCGAAGCTGCGGGCCCGTTCCAGCCGTTCGGGGTTGAGGTCGGCGACGATGACGACGGCCGCGCCCAGCAGCTGCGCGCCGACGGCGGCCGCGAGGCCGACCGGACCGGCGCCCGCGACGTAGACCGTCGACCCGACGCCCACCCCGGCGCTGACCGCGCCGTGGAAACCGGTCGGGAAGATGTCGGAGAGCATGGTCAGGTCGAGGATCTTCTCCATCGCCTGGTCCTTGTCCGGGAACTTCAGGCAGTTGAAGTCCGCGTAGGGCACCAGGACGTAGTCGGCCTGCCCGCCGACCCAGCCGCCCATGTCGACGTAGCCGTAGGCCGATCCGGGGCGGTCCGGGTTCACGTTGAGGCAGATGCCCGTCTTGCGTTCCTTGCAGTTGCGGCAGCGACCGCAGGCGATGTTGAACGGGACGGACACCAGGTCGCCGACCTCGAGGAACTCGACGTCGCGGCCCTTCTCGACGATCTCACCGGTGATCTCGTGGCCGAGGACGAGGTTCGGCGGGGCGGTGGTGCGCCCGCGGACCATGTGCTGGTCGGAACCGCAGATGTTGGTCGCCACCAGCTTGAGGATGACGCCGTGGTCGACCTTGCGCCCGACGTTGGCGGGGTTGACCCCGGGGCCGTCCTTCAGCTCGAAGGTCGGGTAGTCGATGGTCTGCACCTCGACCCGGCCGGGGCCGAGGTAGGCCACGGCGCGGTTGCCGGTCGGAGCAGACGTGCTGGTACCAGCAGAACTGTCGGTCGTGGTCACGGACTGAGCCCTTCTCACCGGCGCCGACATCGGTGTCGACGCGCTGCCCTCACCCAACCCCGGCAGGGGTGCGCCGCGCAAGGGTCCGGTCCCCCACGGCCAGCGCCAGTGCCCCGAGGCAGGACAGCGCGACGACCCAGCCCATGAGGTGCAGGCCGGCGTCGGTGGGCCGCTGCCCGAACACGAGACCGACGAGGGCGGAGGAGCCGATGGCCGCCAGGTAGACGAACGTGCGGGACAGCCCGGACGCGGCACCCGTCGTCTCCGGCGGCGCCTGCCGGTACATCGCCGCCTGGTTGGACACCGAGGCCAGTCCCTGCGCGATCCCGAAGCAGCCCGCGACGACGAGGAGGAACCCCACGGGCGAGCCCGCGTCGGTCAGCACGAGGAGCACTCCCCCCAGCGTCGGCAGCACCCCGGCCGCGACGAGCGGCGCCCGCAACCGGGTGGTCCGGGCGACCAGCACCGAGGCCAACCCCGCCAGCACCGCGGAGGGCAGCTGGAGCAGCCCCGCCCGTTCGCTGGAGAAACCCGCCACGTCCTGCAGCCACTGGCTGTACCCGTAGGTCATCGAGTAGAAGCCGAAGTACAGCAGCATCATCCGCAGGTAGGTGCGGGTGAGGGCCCCGTTGCGGCGCAGCATCCGCAGGTCGATGAACGGCGCCGTGCGACGGAGTTCCCAGCGGACCGTCAGCGCGCCCACCAGGACGGAACCCGCCAGCAGCCACCAGTACCCCGAGGCCAGGTCGAGCAGGAACACCAGCATCGTCGTGGTGGTGACGGCGAAACCCGCCATGCCCACGACGTCGAGGCGACCGGGATCGGCGAGGAGCCGGGAGGCCGGGCGGGTGTCGTCGCCCGGCAACCAGAGCCAGGACAGCACCAGGGCGATCCCCGCGAGCGGCACGTTGACGACGAAGACGGCCGGCCAGCCGAAGGAGCCGACGAGGAAACCCCCGAGGACGGGACCGACGGCCGTGGTCGCGAGCGCTGCGATCGACACCGCCGACAGCAGGGCCGGCGGGGTCGCGACCCCGGCGCGGGCGGACTGGTCGCGGATCATCGTCATGGCGCTCGGGTAGGCGGCCGAGGTCCCGATCCCGAGGAGGACGCGGGAGACGAGGACCCCCGCGAACGTCGCCGACACCAGCGGCACGATCCCCGCGACCACGACGACCACGAGGCCGAACAGGTAGGTCCGGCGTGGTCCGAACCGGTCGGCCAGCGTGCCCATGGTCGGCTGGGCGATGGAGCTCGCGAGGTAGAGACCGGCGACGAGCCAGACGACGGTGCTGGAGCCGACCCCGAGCGCGGTGGAGATGGGGACCAGCGCCACCGAGACCATGGTGGTGTTGACGGGGTTGAGGACGGGACCGATGAGCAGGGGGACGACGAACCGGGCGCCGAAAGGACTCGCGGAGGGCTGACTCACGCGTTGACCAGCGGCTCGTCGATCGCGCCACCCAGGTCGTCGACCAGTCGCGCGAGGACCGGGACGGCGCGGGCGAGGGTCTGCAGGTCCGCGTCCGGCAGCCCGGCTCCCAGTCCGTCGGCGATGCGGCGAACCCGCCCCTCCCGATCGGCCAGCACCGCCGTACGTCCACGGGCGGTGAGGTCGAGCAGGATCTTGCGGCCGTCGACGGGGTGCGGGGCCGTGGCGAGGTAGCCGGCCTCCAGGAGTTCCTTGACGGTGACGGCCATCGTCTGCGGCCGGACCCGCCGCAGGGCGGCAAGGTCGGAGGACGTCATCGCACCCCGTCGGGCGAGCAGCCCGAGGACGGCGCCGGTGATGGGCGGCAACGTGTTCCCACCCTCGACGGAGCGGATGAGGGCCCCGGTGACGAGCCGGAGGTCGTGGGCGAGGTCCTCCACGTCGGGCTTCATGGCCTCGAGGCTACCCGAAGTCTTCAGTGCAGCCTGAACAGGTTGTGCTGTAGGTTTCGACCATGGAGCTCACCAAGCACACCCACGCCACGGTCGTCCTCAGCAAGGACGGCTCTGCGCTGCTCATCGACCCGGGTGCCTACACCCCGAACACCCCGGAACTCCTCGCGGCCGCCGACGCGGTGCTCTACACCCACGACCACCCGGACCACGTGGACGCCGATGCGCTGAAGACCGCGCTCGCCGCCCGTCCGGAACTCCCCGTGTTCGGCCCGGCCGGCGTGCGCGAGTTCGTCGGCGACGACCGTGTGCAGGTCGTCGCCGCCGGCGACACCTTCACGGCGGCGGGTTTCGAGGTCGCCGTGTTCGGCGGGCAGCACGCCGTCATCCACGCGGACGTGCCGGTCATGGAGAACGTCGCCTTCCTCGTCGACGGCGACGTCTTCCACCCCGGCGACGCCTACGAGGTGCCGAACGTCCCGGTGAAGACGCTGCTGCTCCCCACCAGCGGCCCGTGGTCGAAGGTCGGCGAGGGCGTCGACTACCTGCGCGCCGTGAAGCCGCAGCGCGCCATCCAGATCCACGACCTCATGCTGTCCGAGACCGGTCAGCACAGCACCGCCCAGTTCATCGGCGACCTGGGCGGGCTGCCCCTGGAGACCGTCCCGCTGGGGAGCACCGTCACCCTCTGACCGCCCGTTCGTGATCTTGCTGGGTCCACCAGCAAGATCACGCGTCAGGGGCGGCGGAGGCTGCGGATGCCCAGGACCGCGATGGCCGTCCCCAGCACCAGGCTCACCACGACGAGCACCAGGTGGACGAGGAAGAAGGGCTGGGCGCCGTCGTCGAAGGACCGCGGGTCCGCCCAGATGTTCTTGAGGAACGTGGGCCAGATGATCCAGCTCCAGACGCCGAAGAGGATGAGGAACCAGCTGGAACGCTTGGACAGGACCACGTCCCGATCATCCCACCCGGTCAGCGCCCCCGGCGCACGACCTTGAGGGCGGTGGCCCCGATCGCCCCGACGACGAGGCCGGAGACGAAGGGCATCCGGCCCTTGTGGTCGGCCGGTGCCTCCGGGCCGAGCGGGACCTGCAGGCGCGCCTGCGCCATCAGGTCCGGGTGCAGGGAACCCCTGTCCTCGGCCACGGTCGCGGCCCACGCCGCGGCGAGCAGCACGACCCGCGCGATCAGCTGCATGAGGACGAGCAGCACGACGAACGTCGCGGCCGCCCCGAGGAACGCGTTGCCGGAGGCGCTGCGCCCCGCGATGGCCGTCCCGAACTGCTTCAGCAGGCCGATCCCGACCCCGCCGATCACCGCGCCCTGCAGCAGGTCACGCACGGGGAGGTTCGCGCCGGGCAGGATCCGGAACACCGCGAGGAAGGTCAGGGTGTCGATCGCCAGCGCGACGACGAAACCCACGATCGCGAGCAGCCAGCGCGACCACGTCGAGGGTTCGAAGCCGAACGCGTCGAGCAGCACCCCGCCCGCGCCGTTCGTGCCGACGACGGCGATGACGGAGAGCAGGACGCCGAACCCGATGACGACCATGCCGCCGAGGTCGCGCAGCTTCACGACCAGGAAGTTGCCGCCGCCGGCGTCCTCGCCGTAGATGGCCCGGACGCCCTGGCGCATGCCGTCGATCCAGCCGAGACCGGTGAAGAGGGCGGTCACGGTGGAGATGACGAGACCCCAGGTCAGGGCGCTGCCCGAGAGGAAATCGTCGATGTAGATGCCCTTGGGCCCGCCGGGCGTCTGCTTGGCCGCCTCGGAGGTCCCGGTGTTGATGAGACCCGGCAGGTACTTGCTGAGCCCCGAGACGAGGTTCGAGGTGATGAAGTCCCGGAACTCCGGCACCCCGGTCATCACGAGCCCGATGATCGTCAAGGCCACCGCGAGCGCCGGGAAGATGGAGAAGAACGCGAAGTACGCGATCCCGCCCGCCAGCACGTTCCCCCGGGCGTCGCCGTACTTCTTGTAGACCCGCGCCGGCAGCGACCGCTGGACGGTGCTGACCGCGCTCTTGGCCTGATCGACGGCACCGCTCACCGGGAGGGACCCCTCACTGCTGGGACGTGACGCCCTCTCGGGGCGACCGGACGCCGTCGGCGCCGTCGTCGTGGAGGTTGAACCCTCTCACGGTGGTGGTCGCCACCTCGTCCCGCAACACGAGTCGCACCACGAGTCGCACCACGAGTCGCAGCGGAGGGCACCTACTGCGGGAAGGTGAAGTCCTCGCGCGGGCGCCAGACCCCGTCGCCGCCGTGCTCGTAGAGGCTGAACCCCTTCACGGTGAAGGTCGCCTCCCAGTCCCGCAGCACGAGTTCGGCGCGGTCGAGGGAGGACTCCTCGACGTCGTGGGCGACGGTGACGTGGGGGTGGAAGGGGAAGGCGATCTCGTGCCGCAGCGGGCCGGTGCGGATCGCGGCCTGGAGCAGTTCGCACTCGGAGATGCCGCGGGCGAGCTGGACGAAGACGACGGGCGAGACGGGGCGGAAGGTCGCGGTGCCCCGCAGGTGCACCTCGAAGGGGGTCCCGGTGGCGGCGGTCGACGCGAGGTGGTCGCGGGCGGCGTCGAGGTCGGCGCAGGAGAGCTCGAAGGGCGGCAGCAGCGTGATGTGCGGCGGGATGGCGTGCGCGAGCGGGTCCCCGAACTTCTCCCGCCAGGCCGTCAGCTCGGCCGCGTGCGGTGCGGGGACGGGGATCGAGACCCCGATGGTCGCCACGTCACCACGCTGCGCTGCGTCGTCCCGTGCTGATCCGCTCACCGGCGCCGACCCACCAGGCCGACCCGGTCGTAGACCGTGGCCAGCGTGTCCTCGGCGATCTCGTTCGCGCGCGCAGCGCCGGAGGCGAGCAGTTCGTCGAGGGCGCCGGCGTCGGCCATGAGCTCCTGCGCACGGGTCCGGACCGGGCCCAGCACGTCGGTGACGACCTCGGCCAGCTCCTTCTTGAGGTCGCCGTAGCCGCGGCCGGCGAAGTCCGCCTCGAGCTCGGGGATCGACTGCCCGGACAGGGCGGAGTGGATCGAGAGCAGGTTGGAGACGCCGGCCTTCTCGACGGGGTCGAAGAGGACCTCGCGGCCGGTGTCGGTGACGGCGGAGCGGATCTTCTTCGCGGTGACCTTGGGGTCGTCCATGACGTCGACGATCCCGTTGGGCGAGGACGAGGACTTGCTCATCTTCGCGCCGGGTTCCTGCAGGTCGAAGATCTTCGCGGTCTCCTTGGGGATGAAGGGTTCCGGCACGGTGAACGTCTCGCCGAAGCGGGAGTTGAAGCGCTGGGCCAGGTTGCGGGTCAGCTCCAGGTGCTGGCGCTGGTCCTCACCGACGGGGACCTCCGCAGCCTGGTAGAGCAGGATGTCCGCGGCCATGAGGACCGGGTAGGTGAACAGCCCGACGGTGGTGCTGTCGGAGCCCTGCTTGGCCGACTTGTCCTTGAACTGCGTCATCCGCCCGGCCTCGCCGAAACCGGTGATGCACGACAGCACCCAGGCGAGCTGGGCGTGGGCGGGGACGTGGCTCTGGACGAAGAGGGCCGAGCGTTCGGGGTCGACGCCCGCGGCGATGTACTGGGCGGCCGTCCAGCGGGTCCGCTCGCGCAGCGCGGCCGGGTCCGGCCCGACGGTGAGGGCGTGCAGGTCGACGACGCAGTAGAGCGCGTCGTGGGTCTCCTGCAGGGCCACCCACTGCTTGAGGGCACCGAGGTAGTTGCCGAGGTGGAGCGACCCTGAGGTCGGCTGCATCCCCGACAGCAGTCGCGGGCGCGTACCTGCCATGACGGACATGACTCCATCCTGCCAGCCGCCGGGTGCCGGCCCGTCGCCCCACCCCCGTCCCCCACACGGAGGCTCGTGTGCGGTTGTGTGCGGTTCTGGTTGACCCGGGGTCGAGCGGGCGGGCATCCTCGGCGGGTGCAGCGATGGAGCGAGGGACCGTCCGGGCTGGTGTTCGGGTCCGACTACAACCCCGAGCAGTGGCCCGCCGAGGTCCGCGCGGACGACGTGCGGCTCATGCGGGAGGCCGGGGTGAACCTCGTCTCGGTCGGCATCTTCTCCTGGGGCCTGCTCGAGCCCGAACCGGACCGCTTCGACTTCGACTGGTTCGACGACGTCCTCGACGACCTGCACGCCGGCGGGATCGGCGTCTCCCTGGCGACCGCCACGGCCTCTCCCCCGGCCTGGCTGACCCAGCAGCACCCCGAGGTCCTCCCGGTGGACGCCGACGGCCGTCGCGTCACGTTCGGCAGCCGGCAGAGCTGGTGCCCGAGCTCGCCGGTCTACCGCGAACGGTCGCTGAAGCTGGTGCGGGCGCTGGCCGAACGCTACGGCGAGCACCCGGCGCTGCGGCTGTGGCACGTCAGCAACGAACTCGGCTGCCACAACGCCCGCTGCTACTGCGCCGTCAGCGCGACGGCGTTCCGGGGCTGGCTGGCCACGCGCTACGCCGACGTCGCCGCGCTGAACGCGGCCTGGGCGACGGCGTTCTGGAGCCAGCACTACACCTCCCTCGAGCAGGTCCAGGTCCCTGCGCACACCTCCTCCTTCCACAACCCAGCCCAGGCCCTGGACTTCGCCCGGTTCTGCTCCGACGAACTCCTCGGCCAGCACCTCGCCGAGAAGGAGGTCCTGCGCGCGATCACGCCGGACGTCCCCGTCACGACCAACTTCATGGTCGGTTCCCAGCTCAACCCGCTGGACTACGGGCGCTGGGCGCGCGAGCAGGACGTCGTCTCCAACGACCACTACCTGATCCACGGCGCCTACGACGACCCGCGCGGGGAACTCGCCTACGCCGCCGACCTGACCCGCGGCGCGGCGTCGGGGAACCCGTGGCTGCTCATGGAGCACTCGACCTCGGCCGTGAACTGGCAGCCGGTGAACGTCGCCAAGGCCGCCAGGGAGATGCTGCAGGACAGCCTGTCCCACGTCGCCCGCGGCGCGGACGGGATCTGCTTCTTCCAGTGGCGCCAGTCCGCCGGCGGGGCCGAGCAGTGGCACTCGGCCCTCGTCCCGCACGCGGGCGGGGACAGCGAACGCTTCCGCGAGGTCGTCGAGCTCGGTGCCGTCCTGGGCCGGCTCGGGGAACTGCGCGACTCCACCGTGACCAACGACGTGGCGATCCTCGTCGACTGGCAGAACGCCTGGGCCATGGAGTCGCCGACCCTGCCCTCGCAGCGGGTCGGGCACGCGGACCTCGCCCTGCGGGTCCACGGGTTGCTCCGGGCGGCCCACACGGGGGCCGACGTCGTCCCCGTGACCGCGCACCCCGACGACCTCGCCGCGGTGCTCTCGGGCTACCGGGTCCTCGTCGTCCCCACGCTCTACCTGTGCGACGACACCACGGCGGCCGCCGTGACCGCGGCCGCGGAGTCCGGGACCCACGTCCTGGTCACCTACTTCTCCGGGATCGTCGACGCCTCCGTCCGGGTCCGCCTCGGTGGCTACCCCGGGGCGTTCCGGGACCTGCTCGGCGTCCGGGTCGAGGAGTTCCACCCGCTCTCCGACGGGGTCGCCGGTGAACTCGACGACGGCACCGTCGGTGACGTCTGGGCCGAGATCGCGAGCGCGCACGACGACACCGAGGTCCTGGTCCGCTACGCCGACGGCGCCGCCGCCGGGTGCCCCGCCCTGACCCGTCGCGACCTGCCCTCGGGCGCGCACGCCTGGTACCTGGGCACCTCCCTCGACGACGAAGCCCTCGCCGGACTGCTGCGGACCGTCTGCACCGCAGCCGGGGTCACGCCCGTCGCCGAGGCCAGCGGGCCCGTCGACGTCATCCGCCGGTCCTCCGCGGACGGCAGCTGGTTGTTCGCGCTGAACCACGGCGAGGAGGACGCCACGGTCGTCGTCCGGGGTTTCGAACTCGTCGGCGAGGTCGAGGTCGAGGTCCTGCACCTCGAACCCGGCCAGAGCGCCGTGGTCCGGGAAACCGCGCGGGAGGACTGAGTGCTCGCCCACCAGCGCCAGGAACTCATCCTCGACGCCGTCCGCACCCACGGCGGCGTCCGGGTGGCGGACCTCGTCGAACGCCTCGGCGTCTCGGAGATGACGGTGCGCCGCGACATCGGGGAACTGTCGCGGCGCGGGCTCGTCGCGCGCGTGCACGGCGGCGCCGCCGCGATCGGCCGGACCAGCGAGGAACCGGGTTTCGCGGCCAAGTCGAACCTGCGGCCGGACGCGAAGCGGGCCATCGCCCGGGCCGCCGCCGACCTCGTGCCCGACGGCGCCTCAGTGGGGCTGTCGGCGGGGACGACGACGGCCGAGGTCGCCCGCGAACTGCGCGACGTCTCCGACCTCACCGTCGTGACGAACTCCCCTCGGGTGGCCGACCTGCTGCACGACCCGGCCGACCACTCCCGCACGGTCATCCTGTCCGGCGGCACCCGCACCCCCTCCGACGCGCTCGTCGGCCCCGTCGCCCGCGCGGGTCTGCGCGGGTTGCACGTCGACGTGCTGTTCCTGGGGGTGCACGGCCTCGACGCCGCGGCCGGCCTGAGCACCCCGAACCTGACCGAGGCCGACACCAACCGGGCGCTGATGGACTGCGCCGCACAGGTCGTGGTCGTCGCCGACGCCTCGAAGTGGGGGGTCGTCGGTCTGACGTCGTTCGCCGCGCTCTCCGCGGTCGACGTCCTCGTCACCGACGACGCCCTGGACCCCTCGGCCCGTCCCGTCATCTCAGAACTCGTCGGCGAACTCGTGATCGCCGGCATCCCCCAGGAGGAGGACCAGTGAGCCACCCGTTCCGCAAGACGTCGACCACGATGGCCGACGGACGCGAACTCATCTACTTCGACGACACCGAACCGTGGTTGTCGGGGGAACGGGTGCGCGACGCCGTCGACCACCGTCCGCTGCCCCCCGCCGAGGAGACGGTGCGCGGCGGTTCCCAGGTGCGTTTCGACCCCCTGACGGGTGACTGGATCGCGATGGCCTCCCACCGCAACGACCGCACCCTCATGCCCCCGCCGGACCAGGACCCGTTGGCCCCCACCGTGCCCGGTGGTTTCCCCACCGAGATCGCCGACTCCAGCTACGACGTCGTCGCCTTCGAGAACCGGTTCCCGTCGTTCTCCAACCGGATCGGCGGCGAGAGCGGGTTCCTCGACGGGGAGGCCCTGTGGCCGACCCGTCCGGCGGCCGGACGCTGCGAGGTCATCTGCTTCAGCTCCGACACCCACGGCTCGTTCGGCACCCTCGACCCGCGCCGGGCGCGCACGGTCCTCGAGGCGTGGATCGACCGCACCGAGGCCCTCAACGCGACCGAGGGCGTCGAGCAGGTGTTCGTCTTCGAGAACCGCGGCGAGGAGATCGGCGTCACGCTGCCGCACCCGCACGGTCAGATCTACGGCTACCCCTACCTGGCGCCGAAGATGGAGACCATGCTGCGCCGCGCTCGCGAGCACCGCGCGGCCACCGGCGGCAACCTGTTCCGCGACGTCCTCGACGCCGAACGTCGCGCCGGGTCGCGGGTCGTGTTCGAGACCGAGCACTTCACCGCCTACGTCCCCGCCGCGGCCCGCTGGCCCGTCGAGGTCCACCTCGCACCGCACCGCGACGTCCCCGACCTCCCGGCCCTGACCGAGGAGGAACGCGACGACCTGGTCGCCGCGTACCTCGACCTGCTGGGCCGGCTCGACCGCTACTACCCCGACGACCACCCGCTGCCCTACATCGCGGGCTGGTACCAGGCTCCCGCGACCGAGGGGCGCGACGAGATGCGCCTGCACCTGCAGGTCTTCAGCGTGCTGCGCGGCCCCTCGAAGGTGAAGTTCCTCGCCGGGTCCGAATCGGCGATGGCGGCCTGGATCAACGACACGACGCCCGAGAAGGTGGCGGCCCGACTCCGTGAGGTTTCCCGATGAGCACCCCTGAGTTCTTCGACGCCGCCGACCGTCCGAGCACGGCGACCGCCCTGGCCAAGGAGTTCCGCGACGTCTTCGGCGACGAGCCCGAGGGCGTCTGGTCCGCCCCGGGCCGGGTGAACCTCATCGGCGAGCACGTCGACTACACCGGTGGTCTCTGCCTGCCGCTGGCCCTGCCGCACCGCACCTTCGTCGCGTTGCGCCCACGCACCGACGGCGTCGTCCGGCTGCGTTCCCGGCAGGAGGACACCGTCGTCGAGCTCCCGCTCGCCGAGGTCGGCGCCGGGTCCCCGCAGGGCTGGGCGGCCTACGTCGCCGGGGTCCCGTGGGCGCTGGCCCAGAAGGAGTTCGCCGGGGACCTGCTGACCGGCGGCTTCGACGCCCTGGTCGACGGCCACGTCCCCTACGGTTCGGGGTTGTCGTCCTCGGCCGCGCTGGAGTGCGCCGTCGCGGTGGCCCTCGGGGACCTCATCGGAGCCCCGCTGGACGACGCGGGACGGGCCGCGCTGGCCGGGGCCTGCATGCTGGCCGAGAACGTCGTCGCCGGGGCGAACACCGGCGGGATGGACCAGGCCGCGTCGCTGCGCTGCCACGAGGGCGGCGCGATCCTGCTCGACACCCGCGACGACACCGTCTCCCAGGTCGCCCTCGACCTCGCCGGGGCCGGGCTCGCGCTGCTCGTCGTCGACACCCGCGCAGAGCACTCCCACGCGGGCGGTGAGTACGGCAGGCGCCGCGCCAACGTCGAGCACGCAGCGGAACTCCTCGGCGTCCCCACGCTGCGCGAGGTCGACCCCGCCGCGCTGGGCGCCGCGCTGGAGCGCGTCGGCTCCGAACCCGACGGTGACGTGCTGCGCCGCCGGGTGAGGCACGCCGTCACCGAGATCGACCGGGTGCGCCGCACGGCGGAACTCCTGCACGAGGGGCGCGCCGGCGAGATCGGTGACCTGCTGAACGCGTCGCACGACTCGCTGCGCGACGACTACGAGGTCTCCTGCCGCGAACTCGACCTCACCGTCGACGTCGCCCGCGCCCACGGCGCCCTCGGCGCCCGCATGACCGGCGGCGGTTTCGGCGGGTCCGCGATCGCGCTCGTCGCGGCCGGGCGCGTGCAGGCCGTCGCGGAGGCCGTGGCCGCCGCGTTCGCCGAGCAGGGTCTGCGCGCCCCCCGGTTCCTCACCGCGCTCCCCTCCGAAGGCGCCGGCCGCGACCTCTGACCCCCCGGCCCGCGGAAACAACACTTTCCGCCCTCACAGCCCCACCCCGCCGGGCGGAGCGGTGTTCACACCGCGTTCACCCACGGCGACGGTGCGACGGCCAAGCTGTGCGGGTGCTGTTCTGGTTGCTGCTGAGCGGGCTCGCCGCGGGCGGGGTGCTGTGGGTGTCGTGGTGGCTCAACCGCCGTGCGTGGCGCGGCGAGCAGGCCCGGTCCCGGCACTGGCTGCTGACCAACGGCATCGACCCCGGTTCGGCGCCGGTCGACCCGGCGGCCTGGCGCCTCGTCCTGACCCCCGACCTGTCGGCCACCGGCCGGTTCGTCCACGAGGTCGCCGCCGGCCCCACCCGGAGCTGACCGCCGGAGGCCTGACCTCAGACCAGACCGGTGCGGTGGGCGTAGGCGACCGCCTGCGCGCGATCCCGGGACCCGGTCTTGGCGAAGAGGTGGTTCACATGGGTCTTGACCGTCGCCACCGAGACGACGAGTTCCCGGGCGATGTCGTGGTTGGACAACCCCTTGGCGATGAGGCGCAGCACGTCGGCCTCGCGCTCGGTCAGCCCGTCCGGTAGTTCCGCCGGCGCGCTCGGCGCCGGGTTCCCGGCCGCGGAGAGCAGCCGCGCCTGGACGTCGGCGTCCAGCACGACCTGGTTCGCGGCCGCCGCGTGCAGGGCCCGGGCGATGTCCGCGCGGCCGGCGCTCTTGGTGAGGTAGCCGCGCGCCCCCGCCTGCAGCGCACGGAGGATCGTCGCGTCGTCGACGTAGGTCGTCAGCACGACGACGGCCACGCCGGGCTGGGCGGCGACGATCCGCCGGGTCGCCTCGACCCCGTCGACGTTCGGCATCCCGAGGTCCATCAGGACCACGTCGGGGGTGTGCTCCCGCGCCCGCTCGACGGCCTGCGCCCCGTCGGAGGCGGTCGCCACGACCTCGAGGTCCGGCATCAGATCCAGCAGGGCGACGAGGCCGTCGCGGACGATGGTCTGGTCGTCGGCGACGACCACACGCAGGGGGGAGCTCACCCGGACATCCTCCTCCTCACTGCGGCACCCGGGCCGTGACCCGCCACCCGCGCTCGTACGGACCGGCGGCCAGCGACCCGCCGGTGAGTTCGAGGCGCTCGCGCAGACCGGCCAGGCCGAAACCCCCGTCGACGCTGCCCGGTCGGCGCGCGTCGGGGTCCAGCGCACCGCGATCGGTGACGAGCAACGTGGTGCTCTCCTCGCCGTAGTCCAGGTCCAGCAGCACCGGTGACCCCGGAGCGTGCTTCGCGGCGTTGACCAGGGCCTCCTGCGCGGTCCGCAGCAGCGCCACCTCGCCGGCCCCCAGCGGACGGGGCCGACCCTGCACGTCCAGCGTCACCTCGGTGCCGTTCTCCCGCGACCCGGCGGCCAGCGTCGCCAGCGAGTCCGGCAGCGGCGGGGAGTCGACGCGCAACGCGTGGACGGCCTTGCGGGTCTCCTCCAGTCCCGTCGTCGCCAGCTGGTGGGCGGTCCGGACCCGGTGCAGCGCAGCGTCCCGGGACTTCTCGTCGAGGTCCCCGGAGAGCAGCGCGTCGGCCACCTCGAGCTGGATGGCCAGCCCGCCGAGGGAGTGCGCGAGGACGTCGTGGACCTCGCGGGCGATCCGCGCGCGTTCCGCGAGCGCCGCACCACGGGCCTGTTCCGTCCGCGCCTGGTCGGAGGCGCGCAGGAGTTGCCGGGTCGCCTCCTCCTGGTCGCGGCGGCCGGCGCGGATCACCCCGCCGAACACCGCGGAGAGCAGACCCGCCGGGTAGCCCAGCACGGCCGACAACGGGAAACCCCCGGCGGCGAGCAGCCCCAGCTGGATGCCGGCCGTCCCGGCCGTGAACGACGCCACGGCACCGGCCACCCCGGTGTCGCGGCCGGCGGCGAGGCCCGCGATGACGGCCAGGACGAAGATCCAGCCCGCCTCGGTCCGCGCCGCGGCGTAGCCCGCGGACGCGGTCACCACCGAGAGCACCACGGTCACGACCACGGCCCGCCGGCCGACGACGGCCACGGTCCCGCGCATCGACAGCGGCTCGACGACCATCCACGCGATCCAGGCCAGCGAGGCGACGACCAGGGAGACGACGACGTCGGGCGAGGACGTCCAGGCGGTGCTCGGGAACGCCACGAGCAGCACGAGCACGACCAGCAGTTCCAGGGCCCGCAGCGGAACGGTGGTGCGCCGCCACATGGCGCGTAGAGCAGGCATGGCGACGACCCTAGGCCCCGCGTCGGGCCCCGTCCTCAACCCGCTCCTCCACCCGGACCTCCACCCCGGATCGACCCGGGATCGACCCCCGGGCCGATCCCGTGGGGGCCGCGCCCGAGCAGTGTGGAGGGCATGCCGACGACCCTGATCTCCGTCCTCGCCGCCCTCGCCGTCATCGCCCTCGTCGTGGTCCGCCGCTCCCGTCCGCGGCCGGTCGCCGAGGAGGCCCTGCGCAAGCCGCTGATCCTCAGCGCGGTCGGGCTGTTCCTGCTGCGCGACACCCTCCTCGACGCCCCCGACGTCGCGTTCCTGGTCCTCACGGCGGTGCTCGCCCTCGGACTTGGCGCCGTCCGCGGCTCCGTCGTCCGGATCACCCAGCGCGGTCAGGCCCTGTTCACCAGCTGGGGACCGGCGTGCTTCGCGACCCTCGGCGCCCTGGTCGTGCTGCGCCTCGGCGTCGACGCCGGCGCCGTCGCCCTCGGAGTGGCCTCCACCACCATCGGGCAGTCGGTGCTCTTCGCCCTCGGCCTCAGCCTGCTCGCCGAGTCCCTCGTCGTGGCCCAGCGCACCGGTCGTCCCGCCCTCGCGTTGCGCTGACGTCAGCCGACGTCCATCTTCTGCAACCGCCAGCCCGCGAGGGCCACCGCGACGACGGCGATCCCCGCCAGCACCAGCGCCGAGGCCGTCACCCCGCCGGAGGCGACGGTGCCCAGGGGCACGTCGCCGGGGATGGCCAGCGAGGCCACCCGGCGCCCGTAGGACCCGATGGACAACCCCCGCAGGGCGGGGGCCAGACCGGCCAGGAACGTCTCCCAGAGCACGACGTAGGCCAGCCCCGCGAGCAGGCCGCGCCGGGTCAGCAGCGACAGCAGCACGAACACCCCGCAGTACGCGGCGGACGTCAGCACCGTCGCCAGCACGACCCCGCCGAGGACGCGCCCGACGGGCTGGTTCACCGAGATCCCCAGCACGACGCAGGCAATCACCGCCGGCAGGCAGACCACGACGGTCGAGGTCCACGCGGCCGCGAACCGGGCCAGGACGATCTGCCACCGCGGACGGGCGATCGCCCGCAGCAGCGGGAGCGTGCGCCCGTCCCGTTCGTCGCCGAAGGCGCCGATCGCCAGCACGAGCGCCACGATCGGCACCACCAGACCGGTGAGCAGGTTCCCGGTGAAGGTGTTCTGCACGCCGTAGCGGGACGGGACGCTGGTGATGCCGATGACGACGAACGCCACGACCGCGACCACCAGCGGCAGCGAGGCGAACCCCGCGGTCCGGCCCCGGAAGAGGATCCCCCGCAGGGAGAACCCGTAGAGACTGGTCGAGAAGTTCATCGTCCCGCTCCTCTCGCGGCCCGCACCAGGTGCGCGAACACGCTCTCCAGGTCCTCTCCGACCCCTTCGACCCGACGCAACGTCGTGCCCGACTCCCGGGCGAGACGCGGCACCGCCTCGGCCAGTGCCACCGCCCGCGGCGCCTCGACGAGGACCCCGGTGCGACCGGCGCCCTCCCGGCGCACCGACTCCACCAGACCCGCCGCGAGCAGCATCCCCGCGAGCTCCAGCACGCGGTCCCCCTCGAGGCGGACCGTGCGCGGCCGGTCGACGAGCAGTTCCCGGATCCCCGCGGGTTCACCCTCGGCGACGAGCCGGCCGTTGACGACGACCAGCACGCGGTGCGCCATCCGCTCGACCTCGGACAGGACGTGCGAACTCACCAGCACCGTCCGCCCCTCGGCACCGAGCGCCGCGAGGAGGTCGACGTCGGCCCGGCGCTGCGCCGGGTCCAGGCCGTTCAGCGGTTCGTCGAGCAGCAGCACCTGCGGGTCGTGCACGAGCGCCTGGGCGAGCTTCACCCGCTGGCGCATCCCCTTGGAGAACCCCCCGACCCGCCGGTCCGCGGCCTCGCTCAACCCGACGCGGTGCAGGGCGTCCTGCGTGGCGGAGCGGGGGTCCCGCACCCCGCGTTGCCGGGCGAGGAACTCGATCTGGGTGCGGGCGCTGGCGTGGGCCCAGGTGGCCTCGCCGTCGGCGACGATCCCCAGCCCGCGGTGGACCTCGGGATCGCGGTGCGGGTCGCGGCCGAGGACCCGCACGGTCCCCTGACTCGGCCGGGTCCCCCCGGCCAGCACCTGCAGCGCGGTCGACTTGCCGGCCCCGTTGTGCCCGAGCAGCCCCGTGACGCCCGCGTCGATGTGCACGGTGACGTCGGAGAGGGCCACGGTGTCGCCGAACCACTTGCTGACCCCGTCGAACTCGATGGCGCTCACGCGTCGCTCCCCCGTGCGTAGCGACCGGCGAGGACCCCGAGTCCGCCGACGACCACGACCGTCCAGACCACCCAGGCCAGCGCGCCGGGGTTCGCCACGCTCAGCCCCACGATGGAGGCCGCCAACCGCACCGGCCCGCTCGAGGGGTCCAGCGACAACGGCCACTCGTCACCGGTCACCAGGGCGAGGACCCCGGTGAGCGCCGGGCCGACGAGGACCACCGCGAGGTACCCACCGACGGCGAACACCCGGCGCGAGGTCAGCGACCCGACCGCCAGACCCAGGCTGGTGTGGAACAGCACGACGATCGCCGCCGCGGCCACGATCTTCGGCAGGTCGCCGACGTGGTCGGAGAACCACGCGCCGGGGGCGTCGGCCGTCGCGATGGAACCGACGAACAGCACGAGCATCGGCCCCAGCACGATGATCGCGAGCAGCGAGACCGCGGCGAGGACGACCCCGGCGACGTACTCGAACCAGGACAACGCGGTGGCGAAGTACAGCGACAGCACCCGGTCGCGCCGGTCGCGGGTCAGCATCGAGGGGATCGACGTCGCCACGAAGGCCAGCAGCACGACCGAGTTCGTCGTCAGCAGTTGCGGGTAGCCGATGAGGTCGGTGGGTTGCACGTCGACCGCCGGGACGAGCAACGGGACGGCGACGACGGCCAGCGCCGGCAGGTAGGCCACGGCCAGCAGCAGGAAGGGCCAGATCTTCGCACTCGCACTGCGCCGCAACCCGAGCGGACGGCGGATCCCGCTCGCCACGAAACTCCCCACCGCGGAACTGCGGGGTTTCAGCGCTCCGGAGTAGCGCGAGTAGCGGATGTCGTGCAGGACGGCACGGGGTGTCTCCTGCAGGACGTCACGCGGTTCAGCCACGGGGTCCCCCGCCCATCGCGTCGACGACGAGGTCCTCGAGACCCCGCGAGGCGGGAACCAGCCGTTCCACGCCCACTCCGAGTTCTGCGGCGAGGTCCCGCACCTGGTCCAGGGCCGCGTCCGGGCTGGAACTCATGCCGATGTCTCCTGTCGTGGTGGGGGCGAGCTGCACCCCGTGCTGCGCGACCCGGGGTTCCAGGGCCGCGGCGAACGCGCCGACGTCACCGGTCACCCGCAGTTCCACCGCGCCCGACGGGTCGTGCCCGACGACGACGAGCCGTTGCGCGGCCAGGGTTCCCGAGCGCAGCACCACGACCTCGTCGCAGGTCCGTTCGATGTCGTCGAGGACGTGCGAACTGGCGATGACCCGGATGCCGAGTTCGAGCGACAACCGGCGCACGATGGCGAGCATCTCCTCGCGACCGGCCGGGTCGAGGCCGGAGGTGGGTTCGTCGAGCAGGACGAGGTCGGGTCCGTGGACGAGGGCCTGGGCGAGTTTCGTGCGTTGCTGCATGCCGAGGGAGTACGAGCCGACCGGACGACGGCGTTCCTCCTCCAACCCCACCGCGAAGAGGACCTCGCTGGTGCGCCGGACCGCGTCACGACGACCCAGACCCCGCATCCGGGCGAGCTGGACGCAGACGTCCTGGGCGGACATGTCGGCCGGCAGGCACGGGTGCTCGGGCATGAACCCCACCCGGCGGCGGACCTCGTCGCGCTGGCGGACCGCGTCGAGGCCCAGCACCCGCACCGTCCCCGTGTCCGGGCGCGTCAACCCGAGGGCGGTGCGCAGCAGCGTCGACTTCCCGGCCCCGTTGGCGCCCAGCAACCCGGTGGCCCCCGCGGTCAGCGACATCGTCAGACCGTCGAGGGCCTGGACGGTGCCGAACCGCTTGCCGACGTCGAGGCACTCCAGTCCCGGTGAACCCTGATCACTCACGCGCCCATCAGAGCACTCACAGCCACGCGGTGCGTCCTTCCTTCGACGCGCGGCGCGTCCATCCTTCGGGAACCATCACCGGGTGTTCACCAGCCAAGCGGACGTCTGCGTCATCGGTTCCGGGTCGGGCGGGAAGATGGTCGCCCAACGACTGGCCCGGGCCGGGCGGCGCGTGGTCCTCGTCGAACGCGGCTACGTCGGCGGGTTCTGCCCCTACGTGGCGTGCGTCCCGGCGAAGTCGCTGCTGCTCTCGGCTGCGGCCGGTCTCTCGTGGCCGGCGGCCCGGGCCCTGCGCGACGAGGCCGTCGGCGGCCGCGACGACTCCGGTGCGGCGAGGGGCCTCACGGACGACGGCGTCGAGATCGTCCGCGGCACCGCCCGGCTGGACGGACCGGGACGGGTGCTGGTGGAGGACGGGCCCACCACCCCGGCGAGGATCACGGCCAGGACCGTGGTCATCGGCACGGGCAGTTCCCCGGTCCGGCCCGAGCTGCCCGTCGACGTGGCGACGTGGACCTCGGAGGAGGCCCTGGCCGCGGACGAGCTCCCCGCGAGGTTGGCCATCGTCGGCGGCGGACCGGTGGCCTGCGAACTCGCCCAGGCCTACGCCGGGCTCGGCTCCCGCGTGACGATGCTGGTGCGCGGTGAGCACCTGCTCTCCGGGGAACCGTCCTGGGTGGGTGAGGCCCTCGCCGACGTCCTGCGCGGCGACGGGGTCGACGTCCGGACCTCGACCTCCCTCGACGCACTCGCCGACCTCGACGTGGACCGCGTCCTGCTGGGCACCGGCCGGACCCCGGCCACCTCCGGGCTGGGCCTGGACGAGGACTGGCTGACGTCCGCGGGGGCCGTGCGCACCGACGGGCGCTGCCGGGTGGTGGACGCCTCGGGTTCGCCGGTCGAGGGGTTGTTCGCCGTGGGCGACGTGACGGGCATCTCGCCGTACACCCACACCGCCAACCACCAGGCCCGGACGGTCGTCGACGAACTCCTCGGCCGGGGCCGTGACGCGGACTACTCCGCGATCCCCCGCGCGGTGTACACCCACCCGCCGGTGTTCAGCACCGGGGACACCAGCGGGGACGGTGCCCGCAGCGCGAGGTTCTCCGTCACCGAGGTGGAGCGGGCGAACCTGCTGGAGCTGTCGGCGCCGCGGGACCAGCGCCGGGCGCTGACCGGTGCGGTGGAACTCTTCGCCCGCGACGGGATCCTCGTCGGCGCGGCCTGCCTGGGCCCGGAGGCCGACTCCTGGGGTGCGGAACTCTCCCTCGCCGTCCGGGCCCGGCTCACCGTCGACCTCCTCGCCCACCACGTCCGGGCGTTCCCGACGTGGTCGGAGGCGGTCTTCCCGGCCCTGGAGGAACTGCAGGGCTGAACCCGGCGCGGGGACGCTCAGTCGGGCAGGTCGAGGCTGGACCCGGCGAAGCGGTCGGTGAGGAACAACCCGTTGACCACCAGGCCGGAGGCGTCCTCGAGCACCGCCGCGTCGTGCAGGCGGGTGACGGCCTCGAGCAGGACCCCGAGCTGGTCCAGCAGGAGCTGCTCGGCCGTTCCCGCACCGGGCAGGACGTGGTTGCGGGCCCACTCCGGCGGCAGGACGGCGAAGGCCCGCAACGTGTCCGGCAGGTAGTCCACCGCCGCGCTCCGCACCGCCAGCCGGGCCGGATCGACCGCCCCGCCGGCGACGCGCGGGAGCGTGTCCAGCAGGAGGTCCACGAGAGCCTGGACCAGCGGGAGCGCCGCGTCGGGCACCAGCCCCCGGGCCCGGGCGGGTAGGGACCGCAGACTGGCGATGACGTCCGCGGGGTCGACGAGCAACGCGTCGGCCGCCGGCGCCAGACCGAGGGCGGCGAGCGCACGGGCTGCGGCGGCGGAACTTCCCGCCGTGGTCGCCGTGACGTCGGCCACCCCGGCGGCCAGCAGTTCGAGGAACTCCCCCACCGGGACGTCGCGGCGCGCGATCGTCACCCCCCGCACCACCCGCTGCGCCGTCGCCGTCAGCCCCTGACCCGCGACCTGCAGGCTCAGCAGGGCGGAGGGCAGGCTGAGCCGCAGGGACCGCGGGGGGCCGGGTCGCCCGGCCACCCGGTCCGCGAGCGAGCGGTGGCGCTCCACGACGAGGGTGCCCGCCGTCCCGGGCGGCAGCACCCGCGCCAGCGATCCGGCCAGACGTTCCAGGAACTCCGCCGCAGCGCCGGGTGTGCCGGGCAGCGCGAGAGGAGAACTCACCGCGGCCCGTCCGTCAGGGGCAGCACCAGGGACGGTTTGGCGATGGTGTGGTCCGCACGCAACGGGCGGACGGCGGTGCCGATCGCGAAGAACTCCGTGGTGTGCCCGCCCCAGCGGTGCGGGAGGGACATCAGTTGGACGCCGACGATGCCCTCGGCCTGCAGCGCCTCGGCCTCGGCCTGCATGCGGCTCATCGCGAGCTCACGGGCGTCGTAGAGGGCTTCGGTGTACTGCTCGATCTCGACGTTGCTGCCGACGGTGCTCATCGAGGCGAGGACCCCGCGGTGGGCGATGTGGTAGACGCAGGTACCCATCACCAGGCCGAGCGGGGCGTAGCCGGCCTGCACGAGCGTCCAGAAGTCCTGTCCGGACAGGTCGGAGGTGAAGGGCAGCCCGTGCACGGTGCGCCAGGTCCCGCTGGGCGGCGGTTCGTCGGCGACGACGGCGGTGCCGATGGCCAGGAACTCCGCGAGGTCGTTACCGTACTCCTTGAACTCGATCTCCAGGCGCACCCCCACGATGCCGTCGGCGCCGAGTTCCGCGGCCTCGGCCTCCATCCGCGTCATCGCGAGTTCCCGCGCGTGGTACATCGCCTGGGTGAGCTTGTCGAGTTCCATGTTCTTGCTCCAGCGTCCGACCTGCAGCCCGACGTGGTAGACGCTGGAACCCAGCACGAGCCCGACGGGACGGAACCCGGCCTCGCGGACGAGCAGGAACTCGTTGACGCTGAGGTCGGAGGTGAACAGGGCCCGGCCGTGGTCACCGCGCATCCCCTTGAGGCGTTCACGCGCGTCGGGGGGCAGGTGGACGTCGGCGAGAGGGGGGACGTCGGATCCGGTGCTCACGGGGTGCTCCTCAACGGTTCAGGGGTAGGACGGTCAGGACGGCGGGGGCCCGCCCGGCGCCGGGGGGTCCCACCTCGGTGAGCAGGGTCCCGGTGAAGGAGGCCTCGGCGTGCAGGTCCTTCCCGTCGCCGCACTGGGTCTCGAAGGTCCCGAGGCGAACGTCGTCGACCACCACGTGGCCACTCCCGTGGCGTCGGGCGTCGAGCGTCAGACCGCGGCGGGCGTCGGCGCGGGCGCGGGTGAGCAGTTCCGTCAGCCCGTCGACCTCGTTGCCGCTCCAGCTGCTCCGCTGCTGCATCATCAACGGGTCCTCGTGCTTCGTGGCGACCGAGACGCCCCGCACCAGCGCCCGGGGGGCGAAGCCCGACCCCCTCGCGGCGGCGACGTCCTCGGCGCTGAGTCCGGCGCACCAGAGCGTTCCCGGGACCGTGCGGGCGATCTCTCGGACCGCCGTCCCCCGTGCGGTGAACTCCACGGCGCTGCCGTCGAGGTGGGCGCGGGTGGTGCGGACCCCCACGACACCGTCGGCCCCGAGGGTGCGCGCCTCCGTCAGCATCCGGTCCAACGCCCCGTGCCAGGCGGCGTCGACGGCGCGCACGTAGGGGCCCGAGCCGTTCCGGAGTCCGCCGGGGTCACCGGTGGTCACGACCGGGCTCGTCCACCCCCAGGCCCCGGGACCGGAGGTGGTCGCCCACGCACCGCAGAAACCCCCGCTCCAGCCGAGGTTCATGACCAGGCACCCGAACACCTCCCCCACCGGGGCCAGGCCCGCGGCCGCGACGGCGGCGGCGCCGGGTGCGGAGAGGAACGAGCCGGTGGCCCCGCCGGCCCGTTGCCGGGCGACGCGGGCCAGGGCCGCCGGGGGCAGGCCACCCGCCCAGGGACTCACGTGTTCGCCGTACCGGGCCGGAAGACCATCCACCCAGCCTAGGCAGGCGCCCGGCGAGGGCAAGCCTTTCCGCGGAACTCCCAGCCGATGCGCAGGAAACCCCCGGTCAGAGCGACAGGTGCCGCTCGGCGGGACCGTCGTAGGCGGAGAGCGGGCGGATGAGGGAGTTCGCCGCGCGCTGTTCCACGACGTGCGCGGTCCAGCCCACGACCCGCGCCGCGACGAAGATCGGTGTGAACAGCGCGGTGTCGAACCCCATGAGGTGGTAGGCCGGGCCCGAGGGGTAGTCCAGGTTCGGCAGGATGTTCTTGGCCGAGGTCATCGCCTCTTCGAGCGCGTCGTAGAGGTCGAGGACGTCCTGGCGTCCCATCTCCCCCGCCAACACCTCCAGCGCGGCGTGCATGCTGGGTACCCGGGAATCCCCGGACCGGTAGACCCGGTGACCGAAACCCATGATCTTGCGGCGCTGCGCCAACGCGGCGTCCAGCCACGCCCGCGCCCGGTCGCCGGACCCCTCGCCCAGGCCGATCTCCTCGAACACCTGCCAGACGGCCTCGTTCGCGCCGCCGTGCAGCGGTCCCTTGAGCGCGCCGATCGCGGCGACCACCGCGGAGTGCAGGTCGGACAACGTCGAGGTCACGACCCGGGCCGTGAACGTCGAGGCGTTGAAGGAGTGCTCGGCGTAGAGGACGAGGGACACCTCGAAGGCGCGGACCACGCCCGCGTCGGGTTCCTCCCCGAACGTCATCCAGAGGAAGTTCGCTGCGTAGCCCAGGTCCTCGCGCGACGGGACGGGTTCCAGACCGCGGGTGCGGCGCTGGGCGTGGGCGACGACGGCCGGCAGCGCCGCGAACAACCGCTGCGCCTTGGCGAACTCGACGTCGGGAGCCGAGTCCCCGGCCTGCGGGTCGAGGGCGCCGAGGACGCTGACCGCGGTCCGCAGGACGTCCATGGGGTGCGCGGCGAGCGGGAGTTCGTCGACGACCCGGCGGACCCGTGCGTCCAGCGTCCGCCCCGCCCGCTCGGTCGCGGAGAACGTCTCGAGTTCCTCACGGTCGGGCAGGTCACCGCGCCACAGCAACCAGGCGACCTGCTCGAACGAGCAGTGCTCGGCGAGTTCCTGGACGGGGTAGCCCCGGTAGAGCAACGAGTTCGTCGCGGGGTTCACCTTGGAGATCGCGGTCGTGTCGGCGACGACACCCGCGAGCCCCTTGTGGATCTCGGGCGGGGTGGGATCGGGATCGGGTGTGGTCGTCATGGTCGGTTCCTCCGCGTCATCGCGATCGGTTGCCTTCGAGACTGAAGTCGTAGACGCCGGAGTCGAAGTCGCCGTACCCGGCGTAGTCGACGAGGTCGTACAGCTGCGCCCGGGTCTGCATCCCGGGCACCTGTCCTTTGAGGGAACCGGTCGCGACGAGGTCGTCGAGGGCCCGGTCGGCCGTGCCCATCGCCAGGCGCAGCAACGAGACCGGGTGGATGACGATCCGCACGCCGACGTCGCGCAACTGCTCGTGGGTGAAGAGGTCGCTGCGGCCGAACTCCGTCATGTTCGCGAGGATCGGGACGTCGACGGCCGCGCAGATCGCCTCGAACTCGGCGAGGTCCGCCATGGCCTCGGCGAAGATCGCGTCGGCCCCCGCGTCCGCGAGCTGCTTCGCCCGCTGCACGGCCGCGTCCATCCCCTCGACCCCGCGGACGTCGGTGCGGGCGACGACGAGGAAGTCCGGGTCGCGCCGGGCGTCGACGGCGGCCCGGATCCGGCGCAACGCCGTCGCCTCGTCGACGACGGCCTTGCCCTCGAGGTGCCCGCAGCGCTTCGGGTTCACCTGGTCCTCGACGTGCATCCCGGCGACCCCGGCGTCCTCCATGGTCTGGACGGTGCGGGCGACGTTGAGGGGTTCGCCGAAACCGGTGTCGGCGTCGACGAGGACGGGCAGGTCGGTGACCCGGGCGATCTGCGCGGACCTGCCCGCGACCTCGGTGAGGGTCGTGAGGCCGATGTCGGGCAACCCCAGGTCTGCCGCGAGCACGGCCCCGGAGACGTACACCCCTTCGAACCCCTTGCGTTGGATCAGCCGGGCGGACAACGGGTTGAAGGCGCCCGGCAGTCTCAGCAGGTCACCGGAAGACAACGCCGCGCGGAAGGCCGCGCGTTTCGCCGTGGGGGTGGTGGTGGAGAACAGCACAGGGCCTCCTCAGAACAGACCGGTGGGGAGCGGGACCCCGGCGAGGTAGCTCGCCGGGGCGGTGATGTTCAGCGCCCGGACCCCGGCGGCGTCGAGGTCCGGGAGTTCGGTGGCGAGCCGGGTGAACCGCTCGACCTCGGAGGGGTCGAGGACCCCCTCGGCCAGGGTCGCGAACTTCGCGCTGTACTGCTCCCGGGTGAAGGGGTGCGCCCCCAGCGGGTGCGCGTCGGCGACGGCGATCTCGGCGACGACGGTCGAACCGTCGGTGAGCGTCGCGACGAGGCGACCGCCGAACGCCTTCTCCGCCGGGTCGGTGGAGTGGTAGCGGGCGGTCCAGACGGGATCCTCCGTCGTCGACACCTTGCGCCACAGGGCGACCGTGTCGCGGCGCTGGGCCCGCTCGGGGGCGTAGGAGTCGGCGTGGTGCCAGGTCCCGTCCTGCAGGGCGACGGTGAAGATGTAGGGCACCGAGTGGTCCAGCGTCTCCCGGCTCGCCGTCGGGTCGTACTTCTGCGGGTCGTTCGCGCCGGACCCGATGACGACGTGGGTGTGGTGGCTGGTGTGCAGCACCATCGAGACCACGTTCGCCGGGTCGGCCAGTTCGGGGTGCTCGCGGTGCAACCGGCGGGCGAGGTCGATGATCGCCTGCGCCTGGTACTCCGCGGAGTGCTCCTTCGTGTAGGTGTCGAGGATCGCGCGCTTCGCCTCACCGGGTTCCGGCAGCGGCACCTCGTAGACCGCGTCCGGCCCGTCCAGCAGCCAGGCGATCACCCCGTCCTCGCCCTCGTAGATCGGTGACGGGCTCGTCTGCCCGCGCATCGCGCGATCCACCGCCTCGACGGCGACCTTGCCCGCGAACGCCGGGGCGTGGGCCTTCCACGTCGAGATCGCACCCTTGCGGGACTGCCGCGTGGCCGTCGTCGTGTGCAGCGCCTGACCGATCGCCTGGTGGACGACCTCCTGGGACAACCCCAGCATCGTGCCGAGACCCGCCGCGACGGACGGCCCGAGGTGCGCGACGTGGTCGATCTTGTGCCGGTGCAACGAGATCGCCCGCACCAGGTCCACCTGCACCTCGTAGCCCGTGACGATCCCCCGCAGCAGGGCCGCCCCGTCGAGGCCGAGGTGCTGGGCCACCGCGACGAGGGCGGGGACGTTGTCGCCGGGGTGGGAGTACTCCGCGGCGAGGAACGTGTCGTGGAAGTCGAGTTCGCGGACCGCGACCCCGTTGGCCCAGGCCGCCCACTCCGGGGACACGGACTCACCGGTCCCCACGACGAGCGCCCCGCGCCCCCCGCGCGAGGGCGGGTGGGCCAGCGACTGGGACCGGGCCGCGACGACCGGCGCCCGCAGCAGCGAGGCCGCGGACACGGCCGCGTTGTCGAGGACCCGGTTCACGACCATCTCGGCCACGTCGTCCTCGACCGCGACCGGGTCGGTGGCGACCCGGGCCAACTGCCAGGCAAGTTCGTCCTCGCGGGCGAAGTCCTCGTCGCTGCGGTGGACCCTGACCTCGTGCTGCTTCACGCACTGACCTCTTCCTCGATGGATCCGTGCCGGAGCGCGGAGCTGAAGTGGGACCTGCTGCGGTGCAGGTGGACGTGCACGGCGTGGGCGGCCAGGTCGGCGTCCCCGAGAGCGATCGCCTCGGCGATGAGCTGGTGCTCGGCCGCTGCGGCCGACAACCGCGCCGGGTCGTGGCGGGCGAGGCGGCGGATGCGCACCAGGTGGGTGCGGACCGAGGCGAGCGCCTGCTGCAACCAGGGGTTGGCGACGGCGGCGTCGATGGCCTCGTCGAAGCGGGCCGTCAGCTCGTAGTAGCGGTCGAGACCCGCTTCGCCCGCCCCGAGCAGTTCGGGGGCCCGGGCGAACCCGTGGGCGAACTCCGTGAACTCCGCGGCGTCCCGGCGCTGGGCCGCGAGCCGCGCGGCCTTGACCTCCAGGGCCTCGCGCACGTCGTAGAGCTGCTCGACCGCGCCCGGGTCGAGGGGGGCCACGACGAGACCGCGACCCGGCAGTGGTTGCGCGAGACCGTCGGCGACGAGGCGGGCGAAGGCCTCGCGGACCGGGGTGCGCGACACCTCGAGGCGGACGCTCTGGTCCACCTCGGCGAGCGGCGCCCCCGGGGCCAGGACCCCGTCGAGGACGTCCTGACGGAGCCGGCCGTAGACCCGCTCCGTCGTCCCTCCCCGCCGCTGTGCATGCACACGAGCACCATGGACCCCCGATCTGCGGTCGTCAAGCACTCAGTGCATGCAGAAGCAGGCGTCAGGGCCCGTAGGTGGCGACGACCGGGGCGTGGTCGGAGAACCGCTCGGCGTAGGTCGCCGCGCGGTCGGTCTCGACGGAGGTCAGCCGCGCTGCGAGACCGGGGGTGACGAGCTGGTAGTCGATGCGCCAGCCGGTGTCGTTGTCGAAGGCCTGCCCGCGCCAGGACCACCAGGCGTACGGACCGTCGACGTCACCGGCGACGCTGCGCTGGGTGTCGACCCAGCCCAGGGTGTCGAACCAGTGGTCGAAGTGGGCGCGCTCGTCGTCGAGGAACCCGGCCTTGTTCCGGTTGCCCTTCCAGTTCTTGATGTCGCGTGCGGTGTGCCCGACGTTCAGGTCACCCGCGACGAGAGCCTCCCGGCCGCTCTCCTGCGCGATCCGGCCGAGTTCGGCGAAGCGGACGTCCATGGCGTCGAGGAAGCGGTACTTGTCGTCCTGCTGGGGGGTTCCGACCTCGCCGGAGTGGACGTAGGCGCTGACGAAGGTCATCGGCCCGACGGCGGTGTCGACGTCGACCTCGATCCAGCGGCCGGAGGTCTCGAAGTGGGGGTCGTGGGCGAACCCGATGCGCACGGCGGAGAACTCCGCCCTCGACGCGATCGCGACCCCGGCCCGCCCCTTGGCGGCCGCCTCGGTGTGCGCGACGTGCGCGTAGCCCGGCAGGGCCTTGCGCAGTTCCTCGTCGGGGGCGCGGACCTCCTGCAGCAGCACGACGTCGGGGTCGCGGCTCTCCAGCCAGGGGTGCATCCCGCGCCGGACGGCGGCGCGGACACCGTTGACGTTGATCGTCGCGACGGTGATCGACTTCTTCTTCCGAGGCACGCCGCGGACCCTACCCGCCCCCTCCGACACCAACTCCTGGGGAGCTTTCCACCCTTCCGAAGGCCAGGAAGGGTGGAAAGGCTCCCAGGAGTGGCGGTCAGCGGAGGCCGGCGGCGCGTTCGGCGGACTCGACCACGTTCGTCAGCAGCAGCGCCCGGGTCATCGGACCGACCCCACCGGGGTTGGGGGCCATGAACCCCGCGACCTCGGCGACGTCCAGGGCGATGTCGCCGGTCAGCCGGTTCTTGCCCGTCTCGGGGTCGAGCACGCGGGAGACGCCGACGTCGAGCACCGCGGCCCCCGGCTTGACGTCCTCCTTCGTGACCAGGCCCGGGACCCCGGCCGCGGCGACGATGACGTCGGCCCGCTTCAGGTGGCTCGCCAGGTCCCTGGTCCCGGTGTGGCACAACGTGACCGTCGCGTTGGGGTGGCGACGGGTCAGCAGCAGCCCGATGGGGCGACCGACCGTGACCCCGCGACCCACGACGACGACCTCGGCCCCGTCGAGCGGGACGTCGTGGCGCAGCAGCAGGTCGATGACCCCGCGCGGGGTGCAGGGCAGCGGGGAGGTGATCTCCTCGCGCACCCGCAGCACCAGACGACCGAGGTTCGTGGGGTGCAGCCCGTCGGCGTCCTTGTCGGGGTCGACCATCTCGAGCACGCGGTTGGCGTCGATGCCGTCGGGGAGCGGCAGTTGGACGATGAACCCCGTGCACTCCGGGTTCGCGTTCAGCTGGGCGATCTCGGACTCGATCTCGGCCTGCGTCGCCGTGGCCGGCAGCTGGACCTGGATCGAGGCGATGCCGACCTCGGCGCAGTCGCGGTGCTTGCCGCGGACGTAGCTGGCCGACCCCGGGTCGTCGCCGACCAAGACCGTGCCCAGGCCGGGGACGATGCCGTGCTCGCGCAGCACGGCGACGCGTTCGGCGAGGTCCGCCTTCACCGCCGCCGCAGCGGCCTTGCCGTCGAGGACCGTCGCCGTCACAGGAAGCCCTTGTTCGACGGGTAGAGCGGGAACTCGGCGGTCAGCTTCGCGACCCGGGCGCGCAGGGCGTCCGCGTCGAACTCCGGCTTGAGCGCGAGCGCGATGACGTCGGCCACCTCGGTGAACTCCGCCGCCCCGAAACCACGGGTCGCGAGCGCCGGGGTTCCGATCCGCAGGCCGGAGGTGACCATCGGCGGACGCGGGTCGAAGGGCACCGCGTTGCGGTTGACGGTGATGCCGACCTCGTGGAGACGGTCCTCGGCCTGCTGGCCGTCGAGCTGGGAGTCGCGCAGGTCGACGAGCACGAGGTGGACGTCGGTGCCGCCGGTGAGGACGGACACGCCGGCCTCCTTCGCGTCGGCCGCGGTGAGGCGCTCGGCGACGATCTTGGCGCCCTCGAGGGTGCGGCGCTGACGCTCGGCGAACTCCTCGGAGCCCGCGACCTTGAAGGCGACGGCCTTCGCGGCGATGACGTGCATCAGCGGGCCACCCTGCTGGCCCGGGAAGACCGCGGAGTCGATCTTCTTCGCGAACTCCTGCTTGGTCAGGATGAGACCCGAGCGGGGGCCGGCGAGGGTCTTGTGGACCGTGGTGGTCACGACGTCGGCGTACGGGACGGGCGAGGGGTGCAGACCGGCCGCGACGAGGCCGGCGAAGTGCGCCATGTCGACCATGAGGTGGGCGCCGACCTCGTCGGCGATGGAGCGGAAGGCCGCGAAGTCGAGCTGGCGGGGGTAGGCCGACCAGCCCGCGATGATCAGCTTGGGCCGGGCCTGCAGCGCCGTGGCGCGCACGACGTCCATGTCGACGCGGAACGTCGTCGGGTCCACCCCGTAGGAGGAGACGTCGTACATGCGGCCCGAGAAGTTGATCTTCATGCCGTGCGTGAGGTGGCCGCCGTGGGCCAGCTCGAGGCCGAGGATGCCGTCGCCGCCGCGGATGAAGGCGTGCATGGCGGCCGCGTTGGCGGTGGCGCCGGAGTGCGGCTGGACGTTGGCGTGCTCGGCGCCGAAGAGGGCCTTGGCGCGGTCGCGCGCGAGGTCCTCGGCGACGTCGACGTGCTCGCAGCCGCCGTAGTAGCGCTTGCCGGGGTAGCCCTCGGCGTACTTGTTGGTGAGGACGGACCCCTGTGCCTCGAGGACGGAGCGCGGGGCGAAGTTCTCGCTCGCGATCATCTCGAGGGTGTCGCGCTGACGGCCGAGTTCGGCGTCGAGCACGGCGGCGATCTCCGGGTCGACCTCGGAGAGGGGGCGGTCGGTCACACCCTGGCTGGTGATGGGCTGGACGTCGGTCACGTTCGCTCCTCGTACGGCGGCGGTGGTCGCGACGCGAGGCCCAGGCGGACGACCCCGTGAACGGCGGGACCCGCCCGTTCGGACGGTGCCCGTGGCCGCTCCCCGGTGGTGACCCACCCAGCGCCAGTCGCGGCCGTGCTCAGGTTAGCCCAGGACGGGCAGTGTATGGGCCGCGGAAACAACACTCTCCGCCCCTCACGGACCTGTCTCGAGGGCGGAAAGTGTTGTTTCCGCAGGGAGGTCGGTCAGCGCGGGATGGCGGAATCGAGGACGGTGCGCATCTTGGCGGCGGTCTCCGCGACCTCGAGGTCGGGGTCGGAGCCCTGCACGATCCCGGCGCCGCCGAAGACCCGCAGCCGACGGCCGCTGACCTCGGCGCAGCGCACGGCGACGACCCACTCGCCGTCCCCGTGCACGTCCTGCCAGCCGACCGCCCCGGCGTAGCACCCGCGGTCCAGACCCTCGACCTCGTCGATCACCCGCATGGCCGCCGCCCGCGGGGAACCACCCACCGCGGGGGTGGGGTGCAGGGCCGAGACGAGGTCCACGGAGGTGGTGGCGGTGTCGTTGAGCAGCGCGCTGATCCGGGTCGCGAGGTGCCACACGGCCGGGGTGGCCATGAGCTCCGGCTCGGGGGTGGTGATGGTGCGGCAGAACGGCGTCAGCGCCTCGACGATGGCGTCGACGACGAAGGCGTGCTCGCGGCGGTCCTTGTCGGAGACCATCAGGGCGTCGGCCCGGCGCACGTCCTCGTCGGGTTCCGGGGAGCGCGGGATCGACCCCGCCAGCGGGCGCAGCAGCACGCTCGGGCCCCGGCGCCGCAGCAGCAGCTCCGGACTGGCGCCGACGAGCCACCGGGCCTGGCTGTCGGCGGGGTCGTCGAGGGGGACGGCGAGCGTCGTGGCGGCGGGGTTGCGGGCGACGAGCTCGGCGACGAGTTCGGGCACCGACCAGTCGTCGAGGGCTTCGAGTTCGAGGGTCCGGGCCAGCACGACCTTGTCGACCTCGCCCTCGGCGATGCGCCCCAGGGCGGTCCGCACGGCGTCGGCGTAGCCGGAGGGTGAGGGGCGGGGACGGCTGCGCGCGACGGTGACCTTCCGGCGGCCACCGGCGAGCGGCAGTTGCAGCGGGCCCGGGGTCGTCTCCCCGACGCCGAGGCGCAGGGCCCCGGGCGTGCGCAGGTCGAAGGGGACGGCGCCGGCGACGATGACCCCGGCGGGAGCGCCCTCGAGGGCCGCGACGGTGCGCCGGAGCTGTTCCAGTCCGCTGACGCCGGGGACGAGCGGCCGGGGTCCGCTCTGGACCAGGGTGGACTTCTCGCCGGAGAAGACGGTGGCCCCTGCGCGCACCGCGAGAGCTGCCGCCTCGGGTTCTGACACGTCTGCAGCCTAGGCTCACGTGTCGTGAGCACGCGCCCGAGGGTCCTGACCCTGTCCTGTCCCGACCGCCCCGGCATCGTCCACGCCGTGACGGGAGCCCTCGTCGCCCTCGACGCCAACATCACCGAGAGCCAGCAGTACGGGGACCCCGACACGGGCCTGTTCAACATGCGGGTCGCCTTCGACGCCGCCGCCGGCGAGGAGGCGCTGCGCGCCAACCTCGAGGTGGTCGCGGCGCGGTTCGGGCTGACCTGGAAGCTCTCGGCCGCCGACGAGCCCATGCGCACGCTGGTGATGTGCTCCAAGCAGGGCCACTGCCTCAACGACCTGCTCTTCCGCCACCGTTCGGGCGGTCTGCCCATCGAGATCGCGGCGGTCGTCTCCAACCACACCGACCTGGCCCCGCTGGCGGAGTTCTACGGGATCCCGTTCGTGCACGTCCCGGTCACCACGGGCGACCCGGCCTCGAAGGAGGCGGGCGAGGCGCGGCTGCTGGAGCTGGTCGAGGAACTCGACGTGGAACTCGTCGTGCTGGCCCGGTACATGCAGATCCTGTCGGACAACCTGTGCCGCAACCTCTCCGGCAAGGCCATCAACATCCACCACTCGTTCCTGCCGAGCTTCAAGGGCGCCAGGCCGTACCACCAGGCGCACGCCCGCGGCGTGAAGATCATCGGGGCGACGGCGCACTACGTGACGGCCGACCTCGACGAGGGCCCGATCATCGAGCAGGAGATCGAGCGCGTCGACCACCGCCACTCCGCGAACGAGCTGGTGCGCCAGGGGCAGGACGTCGAGGCGCGGACGCTGGCCCGCGCGGTGCGCTGGCACGCCGAGCACCGCGTGCTGATGGACGGCAACCGGACCGTGGTCTTCCGCTAGGACTGCGGGGACCGCCGGGTCAGCGCCCCCGGCCGCCGAAGCGGAAGGGGATGGGGATCGGGCCGATGCAGCAGACGCCGCTGGTCTCCATCGGGGCGAGCAGCGCCACGGCGCGGTAGCAGGCGAGGAAGCGGACCGCGCTCGGCAGGACCGACCGCAGCACCCCGTCGCGGTGCACGTGCTCGCGCACGGCCACCGAGCAGGAGGCCCCGCCGTGGGCGAGGCGGTGCGCGCAGGAGTAGCCCTTGCGCAGCGACAGGCTGCGCTGGTACCCCACGATGGCGGTCTCGACGAGTCGTCGGGGGACGCTCAGCAGCTCCACGGCGCCACGCTAGGACGGTTCGCCGCGGGCGGCGCGTCCACCGGGAGGCGGTTCCGGGCGACCTGCGCCACCGTGGGTCCGTGAGCGGAACCACCACCTCCCCGCCGTCCTCCCGAGTGCGCCGCGCGGCCTGGCTCGGGGTCCTCGTGGGCGGGGTCGTGGCCTACGTCGTCCTGCTCGACGTCATGGTCCGCACGCAGAACCTGAACTACTTCCCGTCGCTGCTGCTCGTCGGCGCGATCACCGTCCCCATGACGGTGCTCGTCTTCGCCGAGAGCGGGGGCCGGCGGATCCCCGTCCGCGGCGGGGTCGTCGCGGCGACCGCGATCGCCGGCGGCATCGTGGGCACGGTGGCAGCCGGGGTCCTGGAGTACCGGGCGGAGCGCGAGCTCGGCGCGGGGGCGATGCTCCTGGTGGGCTTCATCGAGGAGGCCGCGAAGCTCGTCGTCCCCCTCCTCGTGCTGCTGGTGACCCGGCCGCGCGACCCCCGCGGCGGGATCGTGGTGGGCGTGGCCTCCGGGATGGGCTTCGCCGCGCTGGAGACCATGGGGTACGGGTTCCAGGAACTGCTGCGGGCCGGGAACCTCGCCGCCGTCGAGGACACCCTGCTGCTGCGGGCCCTGCTCTCCCCCGCCGGGCACGTGGCCTGGACCGGGCTCACGGTCGCGATGCTGTGGCGCGTGCCGACGGCGGCGCACCGGGGCCGGGCCCTCGTGAAGTTCGTCGGGGCCTACCTCGCGGCCGTCGTCCTGCACACCGTCTGGGACGACTCCAGCGCCCTGTCCGTCCACGTCGTCGTCGTGGTGGTGAGCGTCACCGTGCTGTTGGTCCTCACCCACCGGGCCCACGTCGACCGGGCCCCGCGGGACCGCCTCACAGCCAGCCGCGCCGCTTGAAGATCGTGTAGAGGGTGACGCTGAGCGCCAGCATCAGCAGCAGCGCCAAGGGGTAGCCGAGGACCCAGTTCAGCTCCGGCATGTGCGTGAAGTTCATGCCGTAGACGCCGCCGACGAGACTGGGCGCGAACAGGATCGCCGCCCAGGACGAGATCTTCTTGACCTCCTCGCTCTGGGCGTAGCTGGCCTCGGTGAGCGAGCGCATCTCCTCGTTCTGGCGCTGTCCGACGAGGGTCGCGTTCACGGTGAGGATGTCGCGCAACTGGCTGCGGTAGTTCTCCAGCCGTTCCACGGCGACGGTCACGTGGTCGGCCACGTCGCGCAGGTAGCGCTGCAGCTCCTCGTCGACGCGGTACTTCTGGAACCCGCCGCTGAGCCCGGCCAGGATCGCCGGCAACGGGGTGACCGCGCGCTGGAAGTCCGAGACCTCCTGGGAGAGCTCGTAGATGCGCCGGGACACCGTCGGGTCGCCCGTGAAGACCTGGGTCTCGATCTCGTCGATGTCGTTCTCCAGGCCGTGCAGAACCGGCCCGTACCCGTCGACGACGGCGTCGAGGATCGCGTAGAGGATCGCCTCGGTCCCCCGGCCCAGCAGTTCCGGGTCGGCCTCCATGCGGCGGCGCACGTCGGAGAGGCTCGGGGACTCGCTGTGGCGCACGGTGATGAGGAAGTCGCGGCCGATGAAGAGGTGCAGCTCGCCGAACTCCACCTCCTCGCGCTCGTCGAGGTAGCGGGCGGCCCGCAGCACGACGAACAACGTCGCGCCGTAGCGCTCCAGCTTGGGCCGCTGGTGGGCCAGGACGGCGTCCTCGACGGCGAGTTCGTGCAGGTCGAACTCCGCGGCGAGGGTGTTCAGCTCCTCCTCGGCGGGGCGGTAGAGCCCCATCCAGGCGATGCGACCCTCCTCCTCGCGCAACGAGGTCAGGGTGCCGGCGAGGTCGCGCGGCGAGGCCACCCGCTCGCCGTGGAGGTAGACGCCGCTGTCGACGAGGCTGCTGCCCCGGGTCTCGGCCTTCGCGGGGATCGCCCCGTCGAGGGAGAGGTTGCGTGAGGGAGGGGCCATCCCACGACGTCCCATCGACGGCAACGACAGTCGGCGCTTGGCCATGGCGGACCTCCGGCGTTCCCCCGGCCTCGCGACCGGGACGTGTGGTGCAGCAGCAGCCAGTGTGCCGCCCCCGGGCTCCCCACGGTCCCGGGCCCTGACCGAGGTCCAACTGTGGTGAGGCTAACCTCCAGGTCATGACGCTCCCCTCCCTCAGCCGTCGAACCCTGCTGGGTGCCGGCGGCGGGGTCGCCGGACTGTGGGCGCTCGCGGGCTGCAGCACCGGCGAGTCGACCGCCGGCGCCCCCGCCCCCGCCCCCGCGTCCACCGCCTCCGGGGTGACGGGGACCTGGGTGACGCCCCGCGCCCTGCCCGACGGCTGGGGCAGCGGCGAGGACGACGGGGTGTTCCCGCGCACCGTCGTCCACGCCCTGGGTTCGACGGTCATCGCGACCGCCCCCACCCGGGTCGCCGTCCTCTCGACCGGGCAGGTGGACGCGGCGCTGACCCTCGGGGTCGTCCCCGCCGGCTCCACCGCGGGCGACGGTGCGGACCGGGTCCCGGACTACCTCTTCGACGCGTTCCCGGAGGACCGGGCCGTGCTCGAGCAGGTCGCGGACCTGGGCGTCCGCACCGAACCGAGCCTGGAGGCGCTGGCGGTCCTCGCCCCGGACCTGATCCTCGTGAACTCCGCGGCCAAGGACGCCGAGCAGCTCCTGGGCACGCTGTCGGCGATCGCCCCGACGGTCGTCACCCGGGGCACGGGGCTGTACTGGAAGCAGGACTTCCAGCTGCTCGCCGACGCCCTCGGCCGGCGGCAGCAGGCGCAGCGCTGGCTCACCGACCACCAGGACCGGGCCGCCGGTCTCGGGGCCCGCCTCTCCCCCGTCCCCACCGTCTCCTTCCTGCGCAGGAACGGTGACCGGACCCGGGTGTTCGGCGTCGCCTCGTTCAGCGGTTCGGTGGCCGAGGACGCGGGCCTGGGCCGGCCGCCGACGCAGAGCTTCACCGACGACACGTCCCGCGACCTCAGTCCCGAGCAGTTGCCCCTCGCCGACGCGGACTGGTTGTTCTTCGGCGTGCAGGGCGGCGACGCGACGGAACTGACCTCGCTGCCGTTGTGGGACCCGCTGCCCGTCGTGACCGCCGGGAGGGCCGTCGAGGTCGACGACGACGCGTTCTACCTCAACACCGGCCCCACGGCCGCGCGGCTGGTGCTGGACGAGCTCGAGGCCACGCTCCCGGCGTGACCCTCAGGCCAGCAGCCGTTCCCGCAGCCGGTCGAGCAGGTCGCCGGCCGCGCCGTGGGCCAGGGCCCAGCCCGCGGTGCCGCCCGCGTGCGCGTCCCACACGTCGAGGACCGCCGCCAGCGCCTCCACGGGGGCCGTGAAGTACTCCGCCGGCAGCGTCGAGAGGTCGGCCCCCGCGGGCAGCGGCGAGCTCGCCAGCAGCCGGCGCATCACCTCGGGCATCGCCTGGGTGGTCAGGGCGAAGTCGGCCAGCACGGCCTCGCGGGGCACGTCGAGCAACCGCAGCACCAGCGCGACCACCAGTCCGGTGCGGTCCTTGCCCGCGGCGCAGTGCACGAGCACCGGAGCGGGCTCGGCGGCGACGAGCGCCACGGCCCGCAGCAGCCCGGTCCCGGGTTCCAGCATCGAGCGGTAGACCTCGACCAGGGGACGACGGCGCTGCGCGTTGGCGCCCGGGTCCCCCGCGTGGTCGAGCAGCGCGACGTGGTGCACCCCCGCCCCGGGCAGCGGGTGCGGGCCGGCGGGGATCTCCGCGGCCGAGCGCAGGTCGAGCACGGTCGCCGGCGGCCAGCTCGTCACCTCGCGCGGCGGACCGTCCCCCGCCAGGGGCTGGGCGCTGCGCCACAGCACGTCCGGGCGCAGCCGCGCGTCGGCGTGGGCGACGTCGCGCAGGTTCGCGACCTGCTCGCTCACCGGGCGACCCCGTGCGCCAGCCCGGTGACGAACTCGGCCAGGAAGGCGTCGCGGTCCACGTCGGTGACCGCCGTGGCCGGCGCGAGGGCGATCTCGCGGGGCAGGGCCGGCGGCGTGCCGTCCGGGAGTTCGAGCAGTCGGGCCCGGGTCGCGAAGCCGTTGCTGGTGACGGCCGCGGGGGCGCTCACCCGACGGGTGACGAGCTCGGGGTGGATCAGGACCGCGGCGGCGAGCGGGTCGTGGACGGGGGCGACGCGACGGCCCCACTCGTGGACGTAGAAGCGGTAGTAGGCGTCGAGGATGTCGGCCGCGAAGGTGCCCCACGCGGTACCGGCGTGCCGCAGCGACGAGGTCATCGCCTCGTCGAGGACGACCGTGCCGGTGACGTCGACGCCGACCATCGTGACGGTGTCGTCGGCGGGACGGGCGGCGCTGAACAGGACGTGCGCGGCGTCGCCGTCGTTCTGGATGTTCGCGTCGATCATCAGCGAGCGGCCGAGCGGCTGGTACGGACCGGAACCGCCCATGATCGTGACGCTGCGGACCTTGAACAGCAGGTCGGGGTCCTCGCGCAGGGCGAGGGCGAGGTTGGTCAGCGGCCCGAGGGCGAGGACGTCGTAGCGGCCGGGCGCCTCGTCGGCGAGCGCCACGATCTGCTGCGCCGCAGTGCGTTGCGTGGTCCGCGGGTCGGGACGCTCGAACCCCAGGTCGCCGAGGCCGTCGTCGCCGTGGACGTAGCCGGCGATGTGCGCCTCGCCCCGCAACGGTCCCGCGGCGCCCCGGGAGAGCGGGACGTCCGCCAGGCCCGCCAGCCGCAGGACGTGGGCGGCGTTGCGCAGCGAGTCCTCGACGTGGCAGTTGCCGTAGACGGTCGTGACCGCGGCGATGTCGGCCCGCGGTGACCCCGCGAGGTGCAGCAGGGCCAGGGCGTCGTCGAGGCCGGTGTCGGTGTCGACGATCACCTGGCGACGTTCGGGGGTCTCAGTCACCGGTCGAGTCTCCCAGAACGACTTCTGGGGAGATTCCCACCCTTCCCGCGGTGCGGAAAGGTGGAAAGCTCCCCAGAAGTTGAGAGGCGGGACTCAGGCGAGGCGGGACTCAGGCGAGGCGGGACGCGAGGTTCTCGTCCAGGCTGCCGAGGAACTCCTCGGTCGTCTGCCAGGCCTGCTCGGGGCCGACGAGGGCCGCGAGGTCCTTGGTCATCTTGCCGCTCTCGACGGTCTTGATGACGACGTCCTCGAGGGTCTCGGAGAACCCGATGAGCTCGGGGGTCGAGTCCAGCAGACCGCGGTGGGCGAGGCCCCGGGTCCAGGCGTAGATCGACGCGATCGGGTTCGTCGACGTCGGCTTGCCCTGCTGGTGCTGGCGGTAGTGACGGGTCACGGTGCCGTGCGCCGCTTCGGCCTCGACGACGGAGCCGTCCGGGGTCGAGAGGACCGACGTCATGAGCCCGAGCGAGCCGAAACCCTGTGCGACGGTGTCGGACTGGACGTCGCCGTCGTAGTTCTTGCAGGCCCAGACGTAGCCGCCCTCCCACTTCAGGGACGCGGCGACCATGTCGTCGATGAGGCGGTGCTCGTAGGTGATGCCGGCCTCGGCGAACTTGTCCTTGAACTCGTTCTGGAAGACCTCTTCGAAGATGTCCTTGAACCGGCCGTCGTAGGCCTTGAGGATCGTGTTCTTCGTCGACAGGTACACCGGGTAGTTGCGCGAGAGCCCGTAGTTCAGGGACGCGCGGGCGAAGTCGACGATCGAGGCGTCGAGGTTGTACATCGAGAGCGAGACGCCGGCCCCGGGGGCCTGGAAGACCTCGTGCTCGATGGGCTCCGAGCCGTCCGTGGGCGTGAAGGTCACCGTGAGGGTGCCCGCGCTCGGGAACGTGAAGTCGGTGGCGCGGTACTGGTCGCCGTAGGCGTGACGGCCGATGATGATCGGCTTCGTCCAGCCCGGCACCAGGCGCGGGATGTTGGAGATGATGATCGGCTCGCGGAAGATGACCCCGCCGAGGATGTTGCGGATCGTCCCGTTCGGGGACCGCCACATCTTCTTGAGGCCGAACTCCTCCACGCGCGCCTCGTCCGGCGTGATCGTCGCGCACTTCACGCCGACGCCCGCCTTCTGGATGGCGTGGGCCGCGTCGATCGTCACCTGGTCGTCGGTCGCGTCGCGGTGCTCGACGCCGAGGTCGTAGTACTCCAGGTCGACGTCGAGGTACGGGTGGATCAGGCGGTCCTTGATGAACTGCCAGATGATCCGGGTCATCTCGTCGCCGTCGAGCTCGACGACCGGTCCCTGAACCTTGATCTTGGCCACTGTGCTGTCCCCTCCGACTTCACCCGGCTGCATGGAGCTCTTTCTCGACGTCAAGCTACCGGTCCCCGCCCGCGTCCCTGCCACGGCACCCCCGCGGTCCCGTACGCTGCCGCCCCGTGAGCAGTCTCGAGACCCCCCACGACCTGCGGACGACGGCGGGTCAGGTCGCGGCGCTGCACGACCGGACCGACGCGGCCGTGCACGCCGCCGACGAACGTGCCGCCGCGAAGCAACACCCGCGGGGCAAGAAGACCGCCCGCGAGCGCATCGCGGCGCTGGTGGACGAGGACTCCTTCGTCGAGCGCGGCGGCTTCGTCCGCAGCCGCTCGACGGCCTTCGGGATGGCGGCCAAGCACGTCGACGGCGACGGGGTCGTGACCGGCTACGCGACGGTCGACGGTCGTCCCGTCTGCGTCTACGCCCAGGACTTCACGGCCTTCGGCGGGTCGCTGGGCGAGGAGCACGGCGCCAAGATCGCGGAGCTGCAGGACTTCGCCGCGACGACGGGCTGCCCCGTCATCGGCATCAACGACGGCGGCGGCGCGCGCATCCAGGAGGGGGTCGCCTCCCTCGTGCAGTACGCCCGGATCTTCCGCCGCAACGTGCACGCCTCGGGCGTCGTCCCGCAGATCTCGCTCATCCTCGGCCCCTCGGCCGGCGGCGCCGTCTACTCCCCCGCCCTCACCGACATCACCGTGATGGTCGAGGAGACCTCGCACATGTTCGTGACCGGCCCGGACGTGATCCGCACGGTCACCGGCGAGGACGTCGGCTTCGAGGAGCTCGGCGGCGGGCGCACCCACGCGACCCGTTCCGGCGTCGCGCACCACCTGGCGGAGTCCGAGGACGACGCGATCGCCTACGTGCGCGAGCTCCTGTCCTTCCTGCCCTCGAACAACCTCTCAGAGGCGCCGCTGCTGCCGGCCGAGCACGTCCGCGGCCTGCACGTCGACGAGGAGGACCTGTTCCTGGACGAGATCGTCCCGAACTCCCCCAACCAGCCCTACGACATGACGGCGGTGCTGGCCGCCGTCCTCGACGACGGCGAGTTCCTCCAGGTCCACGAACTCTTCGCCCCCAACGTCCTCACCGGTTTCGGCCGGGTCGAGGGCCGTCCCGTGGGCATCGTCGCGAACCAGCCCTCCCAGCTCGCGGGGACCCTGGACATCGACGCCTCCGAGAAGGCCGCCCGGTTCGTCCGGTTGTGCGACGCGTTCAACGTCCCCGTCCTCACCTTCGTCGACGTCCCGGGCTTCCTGCCCGGCACCGACCAGGAGTGGAACGGCATCATCCGCCGCGGTGCGAAACTCCTCTACGCCTACGCCGAGGCGACGGTCCCGCTGGTCACGGTCATCACCCGCAAGGCCTACGGCGGCGCGTACATCGTCATGGGCAGCAAGGAGATGGGTGCCGACGTGTGCCTGGCCTGGCCGAGCGCGCAGATCGCCGTCATGGGCGCCCAGGGGGCGGTGAACATCCTGCACCGCAGCACCTTGAAGGAGACCGCGGAGACCGGTGGGGACGTCGAGGCGAAGCGCCGCGAACTCGTCGACGACTACGAGCTGCAGCTGGCCAACCCCTACGTCGCCGCCGAACGCGGTTACGTCGACGGGGTGATCGCACCGAGCGAGACGCGGGTCCAGGTGATCCGGGCCCTGCGGGCGCTGGCCACGAAGCGCGCGACGCTGCCGGCCAAGAAGCACGGGAACATCCCGCTGTGACCGACAACGACCCGCAGGCCGTCCGGGAACTGCTGACCGCGCTGCGCATCGAGCGCGGCCACCCAGAGCCGGAGGAACTCGCGGCGCTGACCGTCGTCCTGACGTCGCGGTTGTCGCAGCCGTCCGCACCGGAGGGGTTTCCCCCGGTCCCGGCGCCGCGCTCGCGCTGGGCCGACCCGCGTCACGTGCTCGGCCTGCCGCCGGTACCCGGCCGGGGCAGCTGGCGGGCCAGCGCCCTCCCCCGCTGAGGGGTGGCGGCGCGTCTGCGGGGTCGTGTCGGAGCCCTGACCTACCGTCGTGCCCATGGCGTCGAACGGGAACTCCGACAGCGCGGTCAGGGTGGGCGCGGTGCGTGAGGTGCGCTTCGTGCACACCGCGGACTGGCAGCTGGGCATGACCCGGCACTTCCTCGACGCCGACGCCCAGCCCCGCTACACCGCCGCCCGCATCGACGCCCTGCACCGCATCGCCGAGGTGGCCCGCGAGCACGGGGCCGAGTTCGTCGTCGTCTGCGGTGACGTCCTGGAGTCCAACGCCGTCGGGCCGCGGGTCCTGTCCCGCACGCTGGAGGCCCTGCGCGCGTTCAGCGACGTCGGGGTCCCCGTCTACCTCCTCCCCGGCAACCACGACCCGCTCGACGCGAGCTCGCTGCTCGCCTCCCCCGCCGTCCGCGACACCCCCGGCGTGCACGTCCTCGACACCGCCGGCCCGCTCGAGGTCCGCCCGGGCGTCGAGCTCGTCGCGGCCCCGTGGACCTCCAAGCACCCGACCGGGGACCTGCTCGCGCAGGCCACCGAGGGCCTCGTCGACGACGGCACCCTGCGCATCGTCGTCGGGCACGGCGCGGTCGACGAGCTCTCCCCCGACCGCGACGACCCGGCGCGCATCGCGCTGGCCCCCCTCGAGGAGGCGATCGCCGACGGGCGCATCCACTACGTCGCCCTGGGCGACCGGCACTCCACGACGCAGGTCGGACGGTCCGGGGCGGTCTGGTACGCGGGCACCCAGGAGGTCACCGACCGGCTGGAGACCGACCCGGGCAACGTCCTCGTCGTCGAGGTCGGCGACGCCTCCCCGCCGAAGGTCGAACCCGTCCGGGTGGGGCGCTGGGCGTTCCCCCACGTCCGCGCCGAACTGGACTCCGCGAGCGACGTCGAGGCCCTGCGCCGGCAGCTGGAGGCGTTGCCCGCCAAGGACCGCACCGTCGTCACCCTCAGCCTCACGGGCACGCTCACCGTGGGGGCGAAGGCGACGCTGGACGACCTGCTGGCCGTGCAGGGTGACCTGCTGGCCGGGGTGCAGCACTGGGAGCGCCACAGCGACCTCGTCGTGCGCGCCGACGCCGACGAGCTCGCCGACCTCGGCATCGGCGGGTTCGCCGACGCGGCGGTCGCGGAGCTCTCCGCGCTCGCCCAGGGCGACGGCCCGGACGCGGAGGCCGCGCGCGACGCGCTGTCGCTGGTGTTCCGCCTGGCCGGCGGAGGGACCCGCGCGTGAGGCTCCACCGCCTGGTGCTCGACGACTTCCGCGGGGTCGGGCACCGCGAGCTGACCCTGCCCGACACCGGGATCGTCGTCCTCGAGGGCGCGAACGAGGTCGGGAAGTCCTCGATGCTCGAGGCGCTCGACATGCTGCTCACCGAGAAGCACTCCTCGAAAAAGGCGTCCGTCCTCGCGGTGAAACCCGTGCACCGCGACGCCCCGAGCGCCGTCGAGGCCGAGATCAGCACCGGCCCCTACCGCTTCACGCTGCGCAAGCAGTGGCACAGCCGGCCCGCGACCACGCTCACCGTCCACCGCCCGCGGCTGGAGCAGCTGACGGGGGACGACGCGCACCGCCGCGTCCGCGACATCCTCACCGAGACCCTGGACACGCGGCTCTGGGACGCGCTGCGGATGCTGCAGGGCGCCTCCCTCGACGCGAGCCTCAGCGGCAGTTCCGCGCTCGCCGCCGCCCTCGACGCGGCCGCCGGTTCCGGCGAGGACCACGACGGGGACGGGGCGCAGACCCTGCTCGACGCCGTCGGCGAGCGCTACGCGGAGTTCTGGACGAGCACGGGGCGTCCGACCTCCCGGCACCGCACGTGCGCGGACGAACTCGCCGAGGCGCGCGTCACGGCCACGCACGCCCGGGAGGCCCTCGACCTCGTCGCCGAGGACTCGCGCGAGCACGCCGAACTCAGCGCCGCCCGCCGGACGCTCCAGACCGAGGTGGAGGCCACGACCGCGGAGGCGGAGTCGCTGGTGCAGCTCGTCGCCGACCTCGGCGACCGGCGCTCGAAGCTCCTCGGGGCCCGCACCCGCGCCGAGCACACCGCTCGCGCCCGGGCCGAGGTCGCCGGCGCGCAGGAGCGTCGCTCGCGTGCGGTCGCGGACGTGCACGCCCGGGCGCTCGCGGTCGAGCAGGAGACCACCCGCCTCGCCACCCTGACCCAGGAGGCCGAGCGCGCCCGGGCGGTCGCGACCACCGCCGCGAGCACCGCCACCGAGGCCGCGCAGGCCGCCGACGACGCCCAGGACGCCGCCGACAGGGCCCAGGACACGCTGCGTCGCAGTCAGGACGGCGCGACGCTGCGGCAGGTGCGCCGGCGGCTCGCCGCCGTCACCACCGCCGCGGAGGAGGTCCGGGCGGCCACGGAGGCGCTCGCCCGGCACCGGGTCGACGCCGCCGCGGTGCGCGCTCTCGAGGTCGCCGCCGACACGGCCGGCGGGTTGCGCGCCCGCGCCGAGGCCGTCGCCGCCCGGGTCGTCGTCGAGGCCACCGCCGTCGAGGTCCTCGTGGACGGCGTCCCCGTCCCGGCCGGCACCGTGGCCGAGCTCTCCGCGACGCGGCCGCTGGAGATCGACGTCGCGGGTTTCGCCGCCGTCCGGGTGCTGCCCGGTGCGGACGCCGGTCCCCTGGCCGAGGACCTGGAACGCGCCGAGCGGGACCTCGCGGCGCGGCTGGACGACGTCGGCGTCGAGGACGTCGCCGCCGCCCGGGCCGCCCACGAGGAGCGCCGCAGCGCGCAGAGCGCCCTCGACCTGGCCCGCGCGCACCTGACCCAGCTGAGCGCGGAGGCCGGTGCGGACGAGCTGCGCGCCGAGGTCGACCGGCTCGCAGCCGTCCTGGTGACCGGCGACGGTGAGGTCCCCGACCTGGCTGCGGCCCGGACGCTGGAGGCCGAGACCCGGGAGACGTCGCTGCGCAGCCGCCGCGCGGCCCGAGAGGCCGCCACGACGGCGGCCGCGGCCGCCCGGCACGCCGACGCCCTGGCCGGTGAGCTCGCCACCCGCACGGCCGCTCTCGAGGTCGCCCGCACCGAGGTCGAGGGGGCCGCGCTCCGGCTCGAGCAGTCCCGCGCCGAGCAGGACGACGACGCGCTGGCCCGGGCCCTGACCGCCGCGGACACCGCCGCGGACACCACGGCGGCGGAGGTCGCGGACCTCGAGGCCGACCTCGCGGCCCGCGACGCCGACGCGACCCTGCGGCGGGCGCAGCAGGTCCAGTCCAGGCTCACCGACCTGGTGGGACGGCGCGACGTGCTCACCAGCGACCTGCTGCGGCTGGAGGCCCGGCTCTCTGTCATGGGCGGTGAGGCCCGCCAGGAGGTCTGGGACGAGGCGGAGTCCCGCGTCGCCCGCCTCGAGGGGGAACTCGAGAGCCTCACCCGGCGGGCGGCCGCGGCCCGGTTGCTGCGCGACACCCTGGAACGTCACCGCGGGGTGTTGCGGCGCCGCTACGTGTCACCGTTCGCCGACCGGCTGGAGGAACTCGGCCGCACCGTCTACGGCGAGAGCTTCCGCATCGGCCTCGACGACGAACTGCGCATCCTCGACCGCACGCTGGAGGGCCGCACCGTCCCCTACGAGCAGTTGTCGACGGGTGCGCGCGAACAGCTCGCCGTGCTGACCCGGTTGGCGTGCGCGACGCTCGTCGACCCCGCCGACGGGGTTCCCGTCGTCCTCGACGACGCCCTCGGCCACTCCGATCCGCTGCGGCTGCAACGGCTCGGGGTGGTCTTCGAACGGGTCGCACCCTCGACCCAGGTCCTGCTGCTCACCCCCGGCCCGGGGGTGCACACGTCCATCGCGGGGGCGACCGTCATCCGCCTGGACCCGGAGGTCAGCGGGGGAACTGCTCCCACTGCCACAGCATCCACGGGCTGAACGGCGAGGGGTCCGCGGCGATCTGCTCGCGGAGCTCGTCGAGGTGGACCCAGCGGAACTCGTCGACCTCGTCCGGGTCGGGGACCAGGTCCCCCGACCCGGTGGCGATGCGCGCGGTGAAGACGGGGCAGACCTCGTTCTCGACGGTGCCGTCCGCCATGACCGCGCGGTAGCGGAAGCTCGGCAGCAGCGACGTCACGCCCTCCACCTCGATCCCGAGCTCCTGGACGGAGCGGCGGACCACGGCGTCCGCGGGCTCTTCCCCCGGACCGGGGTGACCGCAGAAGGAGTTGGTCCAGACCCCCGGCCAGGTGCGCTTCGTCGCTGCCCGCCGGGTCAGCAGGGTGCGCCCGGCGTCGTCGAGCAGCCAGCACGAGAAGGCCAGGTGCAGCGGCGTCGAGGTGTGGTGGACCTGGGACTTCAGCGCGGTCCCGCACGGTGTGCCGTCCTCGGTCAGCAGGACCACGAGTTCGGTCAGATCGGCGGTCGGTGCGAGGGTCACCCCCGAACGGTAAACGGTCTCAGGACCCGTTGCGAGCAAGGAAGGCCGTGACACCGTCGGCGATTCCCCGGGCGGCGGTGGCCCGGAAGTCCGGGTCCGAGACGAGGGTGGCCTCCTCGGCGTTGCGCATGTTGGCCGACTCCAGCAGCGCCGACGGCGTCCGCGCGAGGTTGAGCCCGGCGAGGTCGGAACGCCGGGTCAGCCCCGGTTCGACGAGGTCGCCGAGGTAGTCGGCCCGGGGCAGGCCGGTGGCCGTCCCGAAGGACGCGAGCAGGTCCCGCGCCGCGACGTCGGAGGCGGCCAGCACGGCCGCGTTGCCGCCGTCGGGGGCGAGCGCGGGCTCGACGACGTGGAACCCCCGGGCGCTCGCCGCGGCCCCGTCGGCGTGGATGGAGACCGTGAGCGCCGCACCGGCGGCGGTGGCGATGGCGGCACGGGCGTCGACGCAGGGCCCGACGCCGGTGTCGTCGTCGCGGGTCAGCACGACGGTGACGCCCCGGGCCCGCAGCAGGTGGGCGGTGCGCAGGGCGACGTCGAAGGCGTAGGCGTGCTCGGGGTAGCCGGCGTCGGTGCTGGTCCCGGTCGTGTTGCAGGGCTTCTCGAAGCCGCCCGCGGGCACCAGCGCGTCGACGACCGAGGGGTTCGCGGCGTTCCCACCGTTGTGGCCGGGGTCGAGCACGACGACGGGTGCAGGGGTGCTCGGCGAGGGGGCCGCCACTCGGACCTCCGCGCTCGCGGTGGGCGCGGGTGCGGGCGCGGGCGCAGTCGGCGCGGAACACGCGCTCACCAGCACCGCGACGGTGGTCGCGAGGAGTCCCGGTCGGCACCGCACGGCCCCAGCGTGTCACGGACGGCCTGGGTAGCCTCCCGCCATGGCGATGCACGAGGTGAGCTTCGAGTCCCGCAACGGACGCGACACGGTCCACGGCTGGATCTGGACGCCGGTCCGGTCCCCGCGGGGGATCGTCCAGATCGTCCACGGGTTCGGGGAGCACTCACGCCGCTACCTGCACCTGGTGCTGAGACTGCTCGACGACGGGTTCGTCGTGGCCGCCGACGACCACGTCGGCCACGGACTCACCGCGCACCTCAGCGACACCTGGGGCGACTACGGCTCCGGGGGCTACGCCACGACGACCGAGGACGAGAAGTCGTTGCACGACATCGTCGTCGAGCGGTTCCCCGGACTGCCGTTCTTCATGTTCGGGCACAGCTGGGGCTCGATGATCGCCCGCGACTTCTCCGCGGAGCACGGCCACCTGCTGAGCGGCGTCGTGTACTGCGGCACCTCGGGGGTGCGCGAGAACACGGTCGAGCTGCACCGCCGACTGGGCGGGCTCGTCGCGGACGGGCGCGCCGCGGAGGTGCGGCCGGAACTCGTGGGCGAATTGCTCGAGGGCTTCACGGCGCGCTACCCGACGGTCCGCTCGGCGAACGACTGGATCGCACTGGACCCCGACGTCGTCCGTGACCACGGGGCGGACCCGTTGAACAACTTCACGAGGCCGCCGACCGTCCAGGCCCTGCACGACTTCACGTCGCTGTGGATCGACGTGCACTCCCGCGAGTGGGCGCAGCGGGTGCCGACCCGCGTGCCGGTGTACGTCATCGCCGGCGACCAGGACCCCGTCGGCAACTACGGCGAGGGGCCGTACCAGGCCGCGAACTGGCTGGCCGAGACCGGTCACACGGTCACGACCCGGCTCTACACCGGCTACCGACACGAGATCCACAACGAGCCCGACCTGCGCGCGGAGGTCGAGGACGGCATCGCGACCTTCCTGGTGGCGCAGCTCTGAGGCGCCCGGCTCCGGGGCGCAGCGTCAGGCGGGGACCGGGGTAGTCGCCGCGACGACGGCCTCGTCGAGTTCCGCGCCGAGGTCCAGGTCCTCACCCGCGACGAGGCGGGCCTCGAGTTCGCGCACCTTCGGGATGACGAGCTCGCCGAACGCCTCGACCTCCTCCTTGACGTGCAGGAAGCCGAGCAGCAGCAGGTCCACCCCGACGAGGCGGTAGGCCAGGATGCGGCGGGCGACCTCGTCGGGCGTCCCGACCAGACCGGTGCGGAAACCGTCGTTGTACTGGACGAGGTCGCGGAACTCGCTGTCGGCCCACATGCCCTTGCCGTCCCTGGTCGAGTTCCCGGCCTCCTGGACGGCGGCGCCGAAACCTTCGACCTTGGTGCGGTCGGCCTTGGCGATGATCTCCTCGAGGACGGCCTCGGCCTCGTCGCGGGTGTCGCGGACGACGGCGAAACCGTTGAGCCCGAACCGCACCGAGCGGCCGTTGCCGGCGGCGAGGGCGCTGACCTCGCGCACCCCGGCGGCGGCGGCGGCGATCGACTTGCCGTTCATGAAGTACCAGTCGCTGACCCGGCCGGCCATCGCCTGCGCGGCAGTCGAGTTGCCGCCCTGGAACAGTTCCGGCTGCACCTTGGGCTGCGGGCGGAAGGTGATGTCCTCGGCGTTGAAGAACTCACCCTGCTGGCTGTAACCGTCCTCGGTCCACACCCCGCGCAGCAGGGCGATGAACTCCTCGGACTGGCGGTAGCGGTCGTCGTGCTCGTGCCAGGTGACCCCGAGCTGGGTCGCCTCGTTCTTGAACCAGCCGGAGACGACGTTCAGCGCGAGGCGGTTGTCGGTGAGTTCCTGGGTGGTCGCTGCGAACTTCGCGAGGACCCCGGGGTGCCAGAAGAAGGGGTGCACCGCGGCGATGACCTTGAGCTTCTGCGTCGCCAGCAGCAGGGCGAGGGAGAACGACGTCGACTCGTGCTGCGCGTCCGCCCCGTAGGAGGCGAGGTAGCGGACCTGGGTCAGGGCGTACTCGAAACCGACGCGTTCGGCGGCCTGGGCGACGGCGACGTTGTAGGCCGGGTCGTGGCTGGTGCGCTGCTCGATCGTGGAGACGACCAGGCCGCCCGACACGTTCGGGACCCAGTAGGCGAACTTCAGCGGCTCGTTGACGGACATGGTGGTGCTCCTCCATCGGTCCTGGCGGTAGCACCCGGGTTCGGGTTGCTGCGGCGTCGTCGAGCCAGATCTCTCGGCCGCTCTGGATGGTCCTGCGAACTGTAACGCCTCGTGGGCGGCCCCGCAGCGACTCGGGCCGGCCCGGCACCGGAGGGGTCCGGCGCAAGCCGTTGCGCACGAACGATTTCGAAGCCGGGTGCGGATATCCGGTACCTTCCCGAACCGCTTGACGGACCCCGGTTCGGCTGTCACTGTCGAATCAGGTCATGAGTACCAGCGCGAAGCCCCGGCTCGCTGGTCGGCAACCCTCCTTCCGTCGTGGGGTGCTCCGGGTGATGACCCGACCCGCGGGTGTCGCGGGTAAGGACGTTGAAGGAGACGCACGTGTCCCACCAGACCTGTCGACGCTGAGCGTCCGCACTCCCCGCTGAACACCCCGGGCCACCCCGTCCGGCGGTCCCCCCTGCGCCGGTCCGCCCGACGCTCCCCCGCCGCGCCCTCGCGCGCCCCACGCCGCCCTGGAGACGACGTGATCGAGCCATGATCGAGCTGAGACAGCTCACCAAGACCTACGGGAGCACCACCGTCCTCGACCGCCTCGACCTGCTCGTCCCCGCCGGCAGCATCACCGCCGTCGTCGGGCCGAGCGGGGCCGGCAAGAGCACCCTCGCCCAGTGCGTGACGCTGCTGACCCGGCCCACGTCGGGTTCCGTGCTCGTCGGCGGCCAGGACCTGACCCACCTCGGGGAGGGACGGCTGCGCGAAGCCCGTCGCCGCATCGGCACGATCTTCCAGTCCGACGGGCTGCAGACCCGGCGCACCGCCGCCCAGAACGTGGAACTCCCGTTGCGCTACCTCGGGGTCGTCCCCCGCGAGCGGCGTGCCCGGGTCGCCGAGCTGCTGGAGCGGGTGGGTCTGGCCGACCTGGCCGGCCGCTACCCGCACGAGCTCTCCGGCGGTCAGCGCCAGCGCGTCGGGATCGCCCGCGCCCTGGCCCTGCGCCCGAGCGTGCTGCTCTCCGACGAGGCGACCTCCGGGCTGGACCCGCGCTCGACGGCCTCGATCGTGGCGCTGCTGCGCGAACTGCGCGACGACCTCGGGCTGTCCATCCTGTTCATCACCCACGAGATGGACACGGTCGTCGAGGTCGCGGACTCCGTGGCCCGACTCGAGCACGGCCGCATCGTCGAGTCGGCGCCCCTGCTGGACGTCCTGCGCGACCCGGGGTCGCCCGTCGGGGCCGCGCTGCTGCCCCGACGGGCGGTCGCCACCGATCCCCGGCTCGTCACCTGGACGGTGCACTACCGCGGCGACGACGTGCCGGCGGACTGGCTGACCAGCACGGCCCGCGAACTCGGTCACGACCTCGCCCTGCTCGGCGCCTCCGTGAGTGCCGTCACCGGGCGGACCGTCGGGCACGCCACCCTCGGGGTGCCGGACTCGGTGGACCCCGCGCGGCTGATCGCCGCCCTCGAGCGACGGGGACTGCACACCCGCGCCACCGAGGCGCCCTCGACCCTGGAGCTGGTCCCGTGAGCCCCGCCGCCCTCCCGCTGGCCTCGAACCTGGACACGCCCCTGCCGCAGATCCCGGCGCTCGTCCTGCCCGCCCTCGGCGACACCCTGCTGATGGTCGGCATCGTCATGGCCCTGGTCGTGCTGCTCGGGGTCCCGCTGGGGGTCCTGCTGCACAACCTCGCCCCGGACGGGTTGCTGGAGAACCGCCCGGCCCACCGCGTCCTCGGCTGGGTGGTCAGCACCGGGCGGTCCCTGCCGTTCCTGGTGCTGATGGCGGCGCTCGTGCCGTTCACCCGGTTCGTCACGGGTACGAACATCGGCATCCGGGCGGCCGTCGTGCCGATGGTCCTGGCCGGCACCGCGTTCTTCGCCCGCATCGTGGAGAACTCGCTGCGCTCGGTGCCCCCGTCGGTGGTCGCCGTCGCGAAGGCCTCGGGAGCCTCTCCGCTGCAGGTCATCACGAGTGTGCAACTGTCCGAGGCGCTGCCCTCGATCATCGGCGGCCTCACCATCAACACCATCGCGATGATCGAGTACTCGGCCATCGCCGGGACGATCGGCGCCCCCGGGGTCGGCTACCTCGCCATCACCTACGGGTACCAGCGCTTCGACCACGCCGTGATGATCGCGACCATCGTCGTCCTCGTCGCCCTGGTCGCCTCCGTGCAACTCCTCGGCGACGCCCTGGCCCGCCTCGCGGACCCGCGCGCCCGTCGCCGCAGCGCCGCCCCCACGAACTCCCCCACCGCAGACCTGGAGAACTCCCTTGTCCACTGAGACCCGCCCCGACGCCAAGCCCGCCGACGACCACGGTTTCGAGGTCCGCCGCCGACGACTGTGGCCGTTCGTGGCCGGCGGTGCCGTCGTCCTGCTCGGGATCGCCGCCGCGGTCGTCGTGCCCCGTCTCGGCGGTGAGGACACCGCCAACACCCAGGCGGGCGCCACCCTCTACGTCGCGACCGCCGAGGGCAACGCCCGCGAGGAGGCCCTCATCGACTACATCGCGAAGGACGTCGCCCCCGCGCACGGCATCCACGTCGAGTTCAAGGCGCTGGCCGACAGCAACACCATCAACCGCGCGGTGAACGACGGCGAGGTCGCGGGCACGATCTACCAGCACAAGCTGTGGCTGGGTCAGGTCCTGCAGGCCAACCCGGGGTTCCAGGAGACCGCGGCGACGCCGGTCTTCCGGTGGGGTTTCGGCCTGTGGTCCTCGAAGTGGAAGACGCCGGCGGAGATCCCGCAGGGCGGCACGATCTCGCTGTACTCCGACCCGGCGAACGAGTCGCAGGGGTTGTTCGTCCTGGAGAAGGCGGGGCTCATCACCCTCAAACCGGGGACGGACATCGGGACGGCGACCGTCGACGACATCGCCGAGAACCCCAAGGGCCTGCAGTTCACGCTGCTGGACTTCGGCGCGCAGTCCCGCGCCCTGCCCGACCTCGACGCCGCCGTCGGCTACACCGAGTACTACCTCGCGGCCAAGATCCCGATCGAGCAGCAGATCTTCGCCCCCGCCGCCCCGGACGAGTTCGCGGGCCAGCTCACGGTGGGCACGAAGTGGATCGGCACCGACAACGTCAAGGCGCTCATCGCGACGTTCCAGGACCCGAAGGTCCAGGAGTACCTCTCGAACGACGCCGACGTGAAGGGTGTCCTGCTGCCCCTCGACGCCACCTGAGCCAGGCGCCCACAGCAGTGATGCACCCTTGCGTCGACACTCCGGCGGCCACCGCCTGGACGTCGGCGTGTCGACGCGAGGCTGCAGAACTACTGCGGGGTCGGCACCAGCCCGGCCAGCACGAGGCAGGCCACCGCCAGCACCAGCAGGATGGCGACGTCCACCGGGCGGGAGCGGACCGCGAGCGATCCGGCCACCCGCACCGGCAGGACGAGGCGCAGCACGGCGGCGACCGCGAGGTCGGCGCCGAGCAGCACCCCGCCCGACGTCGGCCCCGCGAGCAGGGTCAGCCCCAGGGCCAGCACGACCCCGCCGACGAGGGTCAGCAGGACCGCGTTGCCCGGGGTGGGAACCCGCTCGGGGGCCTGGGTCATGGATCGACGCTACCGGGGTCGCTCAGTGCGCGAAGTGGCGCGCGCCGGTGAAGTACATGGTGATCCCGGCCTTCGTGGCGGCCTCGACGACCTCGGCGTCCCGGATCGACCCGCCGGGCTGCACGATGGCGCGCACCCCGGCGTCGATGAGGATCTGCGCCCCGTCGGCGAAGGGGAAGAACGCGTCGGAGGCGGCGACGGAACCGGTGGCCCGCTCCACGCCGGCGCGTTCCACGGCCAGCTTGCAGGAGTCGACGCGGTTGACCTGACCCATGCCGACACCGACGGAGGCGCCGTCCTTGGCCAGCAGGATCGCGTTCGAGCGCACCGAACGCACTGCGCGCCAGGCGAACTCGAGGTCGGCCAGGACCTCGGGCGAGGCAGCCTCGCCGGCGGCGAGGGTCCAGTTCGCGGGGGCGTCGCCCTCGGCGTCGATGAGGTCGAGGCTCTGCACGAGCACCCCGCCGGACACCATGCGCCACTCCTGCGGGCGGCGGCCGTAGCCCTCCGGCAGCTGCAGCAGCCGGACGTTCTTCTTGGCCTGCAGCACCTCCAGCGCCTCGGGTTCGAAGCCCGGGGCGATGACGACCTCGGTGAACACCGGCGCGACCTGGGCGGCCATGGCCGCGGTCACGACGCGGTTGGCGGCGATGACCCCGCCGTAGGCGGAGACCGGGTCGCAGGCGTGCGCCTTGGCGTGGGCGTCGGCGACGTCGGAACCGGTCGCGATGCCGCACGGGTTGGCGTGCTTGATCACCGCGACGGCGGGGCCGGCGAGGTCGAACGCGGCGCGCAGGGCGGCGTCGGCGTCGACGTAGTTGTTGTAGGACATGGCCTTGCCGTGCAGCTGGACGGCCTGCGCGATGCCCGGTTCGGCGGTCGGGTCGGCGTAGACGGCGGCCTGCTGGTGCGGGTTCTCGCCGTAGCGCAGGACGGCGCTGCGTTCCAGCGCCATCCCCGTCACCGCGGGCCAGCCCTCGTCGTCGGCGGCCAGCGTCTGCTGCGCGAACCAGCCGGCCACGGCCGTGTCGTAGGCGGCGGTGTGCGCGAACGCGGCCGCGGCCAGGCGCTTGCGGTCGCTCAGGTCGAACCCCCCGTCGGCGACGGCCTTCAGCACGTCGGCGTAGCGGGCGGGGTCGACGACGACGGCGACGCTCGGGTGGTTCTTCGCGGCCGCACGGACCATCGACGGCCCGCCGATGTCGATCTGCTCGACGACCTCGTCGTAGCCGGCGCCCGAGGCGACGGTCGCGGCGAAGGGGTAGAGGTTCACGACGACGAGGTCGAAGGGTTCGACGTCGAGCTCGGCCAGCTGGCGCACGTGGTCGGGCAGCCGGCGGTCGGCGAGGATCCCCGCGTGCACCCGCGGGTGCAGGGTCTTGACCCGGCCGTCGAGGCACTCGGGGAACCCGGTGAGCTCCTCGACGGGGGTGACGGGCACGCCGGCGGCGGCGATGCGCGAGGCCGTCGAACCGGTGGAGACGATCGCGACACCCGCGGCGTGCAGCCCCTGGGCGAGTTCCTCCAGGCCGCTCTTGTCGTAGACGCTGACCAGCGCGCGCTTGACGGGGACCTGGCGTGCCTCGCGGGTTTCCGGTGCCATCGGCGGGATGCCGTCCTCTCAGGGGTGGGTGGTGAGCGTGCGGGCCAGTCGGCCCACGACGTCGACGAGCAGCTCGCGCTCGTGGCTCTTGATGCGTTCGTGCAGGGAGTGCTCGTCGTCGCCGTCCAGGACGCGGACCGCGACCTGGTCGAGGATGGGGCCGGTGTCCACGCCGGAGTCGACGAGGTGCACGGTGCACCCGGTGACCTTCACCCCGTGCGCGAGCGCGTCGCGGACGCCGTGGGCACCGGGGAAGGACGGCAGCAGCGCGGGGTGGGTGTTGACCATGCGCCCGCCGAACGCCTCGACCATGGGCGCTCCGAGGATGCGCATGAACCCGGCGAGCACGACGAGGTCGGGGGCGCGACGGGCGACCTCGGCGGTCAGCGCCGCGTCCCAGGCGGGGCGGTCGGCGAAGTCGGCGGGGGCGACGGTGAACGTGTCGGCCCCGGCGGCGGCGGCCCGCTCCAGCGCGGGCACCCCGAGCTTGTCCGAGCCCACGGCGACGATCTCGTAGGCGGGGTCGCCTGCGTCGAGGAGCGCCTGCAGGGTCGAGCCCGATCCGGAGGCGAGGACGACCACTCGTACGGGCACGTGGCGAGACTCTAGCCGTCGCGGTCGCCGGGGAAGAAACTCGTGGCATGACCCTGCGCACGCACCCCTGGCCCGCCGGCGTCCCGGCCCGGGCGGACCTCGCGACCGACGACCCCGGGGCGGCGGCGACCTTCTACGGGGCGGTCCTCGGGTGGACCGTCGTCGGGCACCATCCCGACGGCTCCCTGCTGCTCGGGGTGGACGGCGCCGTCGCCGCGGAAGCCGGCCCGGCCACCACCTCCGGCTGGACGCTGTCGATCGCGACCACGGACCTCGACGCGACCGTGGCCGCCGTCACGGCCGCGGGCGGGTCGGTCCTGAGCGGGCCGGGCGACGTCGACGACGCGGGACGCTCGGCGGTGGTCGCCGATCCCACCGGGGCCGTCGTCGGGTTGTGGGAGGCCGGGACCCGCATCGGCGCGAGCTGGGTCAACGCCCCGGGCGGTCTGAACTGGGAGGACCTGCGCTCGTCCGACCCGGCGCTCTCCCGGGAGTTCTACGCCGCCGTGTTCGGCTGGACCTTCCGGGAGCTCTTCGACGGCTACGCCATCGCGGCCAACGTCGACGCGCCGCACCCGATCGGTGGCGTCGGCCCGCTCTGGGGTTCGGCGCCCGGGTGGCTGGTGTACTTCGGCGTCCCCGACGTCGACGCCGCCGTGCGGGCCGCGCTCGCGGGAGGCGGTGAGGTCGTGCACGCGGCCCACGACAGCGACTTCGGCCGGATGGCGCAGGTGCGCGACCCGTGGGGTGCGGGGTTCGCCGTCTTCACCCCGCTCCCCGGTGCGCCGCAGCCGGACCGCTGATCAGAGCAGCTTGCGGGGTGCCCCACCGCCGGCGTCGGGCATCGTCACGACGACCTTCGTCCCGCGCCAGGCCGTCCAGGCGCGGCCGAGCAGGACGGCGATCAGGGCTCCGGCGGCGACCTCTCCGCCGGCCGCGGCTCCGGTGAGCAGGGCGTCGGGTCCGAGGTCGGCCATGCGGCCGTGACCGAGGGCTCCGCTGGCGAAGAACCCCAGGCCGGCGACCAGGACCCCGGTCCCCGCACCGGTCAGCAGGGCGGCGCCGCAGCGCGTCAGGAGCCCGTGGACGGGACGCCCGCGACGGCTCTGCAGCACCCAGGCGGCGGCACCGACGAGGACCGGCACCGCGACGACGGCCCATGCCCACGCCGGGGTGACGCCGGGGGTCGGCAGGGCGCCGAGGAGGGGCACGGTCGGCAGGGTGTCGAGCGTCGTCCCCCCGGGCGCGACCGACGTCCCGGTCCCGACGGCGAAGCCGACGCCGGTGGCCCAGGACAGGCCCCAGACCGCGAACGTGGGCAGCAGCAGGGCCTGCGCGAGGGTCAGCAGCAACCCGCCGAACACCCCCGGGTCCAGCGCCTCGTGCAGGGCGAGGACCTCGCTGCGACCGTGCACGAGGGCCACGGCGACGAGCAGCGTCCCGGCTCCGACGAGTCCCGCGCAGGCGGCCACGGCCGGACGCAGGGCGGCCACCACGACGGCGGGGACGGCCGCGGGCAGGGCGGGTCGGTGCGCCCAGAGGGCCACGAGCGCGCCGAGCGCGGCGACGAGGAACCCACCGAGCAGCGACATCGACAGCGACGCCGCCCCGACCCCGCTGCGCGAGACCAGGGCCAGCAGGACGGCGAACACGGCGTAGCCGCCGGCGAAGACCCCGAGACCCCGCCAGAACGGGACGTCACGTTCGGCCTCGAGCTGGTCGCGCAGCCACATCCGGACCGCACGCCGGGAGGAGAGGACCGCGAGCACGGTGAGCCCCAGCGGGGCGATCCCGACGCTGCCCCCGACGATCGCGACGGAACTGCCGTGCGCGAGCAGCCAGAGGTCGGCCCCGACCCGGGCCACGGCGGCCAGGGAGGAGGTGGAGCGCACCGAGGCGATCCACCCCAGGACGCACAGCACCACCATCGGCACGAGCAGGGTCAGCACCGCGCGCACGGACGCGGTGAGCAGGGGCAGCAGGTCCGCCGGAGTGGTCCGGGGGACCTTGGCGGAGCGGCGAGCAGCGGAGGTGTCGGTGGGCGTGGACATCACCACCGATGCTCCCCCGGCGGGGGGTCGAACCGCGGGACCGACACCCGCGGGGTCGAGACCGTCGGCTCCACGCCCCCGATCGGGCGGAGGGTGGAGCCGACGTCCGTGCGGGAGGCCTCAGAGGGCCTTGAAGATCTCCCGGGCCAGGTTGGCGGTCTCGGACGGGGTCTTCCCGACCTTCACCCCGGCCGCCTCGAGGGCGTCCTGCTTGGCCTGGGCGGTACCCGCGGAGCCGGAGACGATCGCGCCGGCGTGGCCCATCGTCTTGCCCTCGGGGGCGGTGAAACCGGCGACGTAGCCGACGACCGGCTTCGTCACGTTGGCCTCGATGAACTTCGCGGCGCGTTCCTCGGCGTCGCCACCGATCTCACCGATCATCACGATGACGTCGGTGTCCGGGTCGTCCTGGAACGCCTGGAGGGCGTCGATGTGCGTGGTCCCGATGACCGGGTCGCCCCCGATGCCGACGGCGGAGGAGAAGCCGATGTCGCGCAGCTCGTACATCATCTGGTAGGTCAGCGTCCCCGACTTCGAGACCAGCCCGATGCGTCCGGGCGGGGTGATGTCGGCCGGGATGATGCCGACGTTCGACTTGCCGGGGCTGATGAGGCCGGGGCAGTTCGGCCCGATCAGCCGCGTCGTGCCCGAGGCGGCCGCGAGCGCGTAGAACTCCGCCGAGTCGTGCACCGGGACACCCTCGGTGATGACGACGACGAGGGGGGTCTCGGCCTCGATGGCCTCGACCACGGCACCCTTGGTGAACTTCGCCGGGACGAAGATGACCGTGACGTCGGCGCCGGTGGCCTCGCGGGCCTCACCGACGGAGGAGAACACCGGGACCTGGACGGGCGAGCCGTCCGCCCCGGTGAACTCGACGGACTGACCGCCCTTGCCGGGGGTCACCCCGCCGACGATCTGCGTGCCGGAGGTCAGCATCCGCTGGGTGTGCTTGCGTCCCTCGGACCCGGTCATCCCCTGCACGAGGACCTTGGAGTCGGAGTTGATGAAGATCGACATCGTTCAGGCCCCCACGTTCGCCAGCTCGGCGGCCTTGTCGGCCGCACCGTCCATCGTGTCCACGACCGTCACGAGGGGGTGGGCCGCCTCCGCGAGGATGCGGCGCCCCTCCTCGACGTTGTTGCCGTCGAGGCGGACGACGAGGGGTTTGGTGGCCTCGTCGCCGAGGATCCCCAGCGCCGAGACGATGCCCTTGGCGACCTCGTCGCAGGCGGTGATGCCGCCAAAGACGTTGACGAACACGCTCTTGACCTGCGTGTCGTTGAGGATGACGTCGAGGCCGTTGGCCATGACCTGGGCGGAGGCACCGCCGCCGATGTCGAGGAAGTTCGCCGGCTTCACCCCGCCGTGCTTCTCCCCCGCGTAGGCGACGACGTCGAGGGTCGACATGACCAGCCCGGCGCCGTTGCCGATGATGCCGACCGCACCGTCGAGCTTGACGTAGTTGAGGTTGAGCGCCTTCGCCTTGGCCTCCAACGGGTCCGCCGCGGCGGCGTCGACCAGTTCGAGGTGGGCGGGGTGGCGGAAGTCGGCGTTCTCGTCCAGCGTCACCTTGCCGTCGAGGGCGACGATGTCGCCGGACTCGGTGCGCACCAGCGGGTTCACCTCGACGAGCGTGGCGTCCTCGGCGGTGAAGACCGCCCAGAGCTTCACGAACACGTCGGCGACCTTCTCCCGCAGCTCCTCCGGGAACCCGGCGGCCTCCGCGATCTCGGCGGCCTTCGCGGCGTCGATGCCGGTCAGCGCGTCGACGGCGACCCGGGCCAGCGCCTCGGGGCGCTCCACCGCGAGCTGCTCGATCTCCATGCCGCCCTCGACGCTGGCCATCGCCAGGTAGGTGCGGTTGGAGCGGTCGAGCAGCACCGAGAAGTAGAACTCCTCGGCGATCTTCGCGCCCTCCGCGATCATCACCTGGTGGACGGTGTGTCCCTTGATGTCCATCCCGAGGATCTCGCCGGCCTTCTCGGCCGTCTCCTCGGGGCTGTGGGCGAGCTTGACGCCGCCGGCCTTGCCGCGGCCGCCGACCTTCACCTGCGCCTTCACCACGACCGTGCCGCCACCCATCGCCTCGGCGGCCGCCCGGGCCTCCTCGGGGGTGGTGGCGACCTTGCCGTCCAGCACGGGTACGCCGTGCGCCGCGAAGAGGTCGCGCGCCTGGTACTCGAAGAGGTCCACCAGTGTTCTCCGTCTTCCTCGTCTTCGGTCGGAAGTTGAACTGACGTGCCGGACGGGCACCTCTCCAGGGTCACTGGTCGGGCGTCCTTCGTCGGCCGGCACCGGGCGCTCAGCACCCTAGCCCCGGGGCCGGCAACGCTCGCGACCAGGGCGGGAGACCCCCGTCACAGCGGTGATCAACCTCCGCCGGGCAGGACGCGGACGCCCCCGACGCCGTCGCGCGGACGGCGGGGCAGCCCCGAGAGCGGGAGCCGACGAGGACCACGGCCCGAGCCGCAGGGTCACTCCCGGTGCTCGCCCGGCGGGACGACCCGCACCCGGACCGTGCCCGCGAACTCGTCGACGAGCGTGGCGAGCTGGTTCCCGTGGGCGAGGGCGATCCAGGTGGAGCTCAGCACCACCCGGCCGGGGACCCCGTCCGGGCGCACCAGCACGTCGACCCCCTCGGTGACCGGGGACTCCCCCTCCCGCGGGACGACGACGGAGCGGACCCGCAGCGCCGGCCCCGCGGGCAGCACGACCTCGCGGACGTCGGCGCGCGGGTCGACGCCGGGGATCCCGACGCCGAACCGTTCCTCGGCCCAGGCCGTGAAGTCGTCCTCGGGCCGGGCCAGGACGTCGAGCCACACCGGGGTCGGGTCCTCGGGGTGGCCCACGTGGGCGAAGGCCACCCCGCCCCGGTCGCGGATGAGGTCGCGGGCCCAGCGGGTGACGGCGGCGAGCGGCGCTGCGGCGGCGTCGACCGCGGCGCGGTCCACGATCTCCCCGGCGAGTTCGAGGTCCTCCGCGAGGAAGCGGTGGACGGCCAGGGCGTACTCCCGGGCGTCGAAGTCCTCGTCGAGGTTGATCGCGACCCAGCCCGCAGGCGCCTCGACGACCAGTTCCAGTTCGACGACGTCGTCCACGTCGGTACCCCTTCCCGTCGGCGGGCAGTGCACCACGTCGTCCAGCGCGGTGTCGCCGCGACCGTGTCGGCTACGGACCCCGTTCGCGGCGCTCCGACGACCGCGCCAGGATGGCGACACCATGGACACCACAGCTGCCGACCTCGAAACCGTGCTCGCCACCGCCGCCGCCGCACGACGTCCGCTGGCCCGCACCACCCCCGCCTGGCGCGCCGACGCGCTCGACGCCGTCGCCCGGGCCCTGGAGGACGCCCGGACCGAACTGGTGGCGCTCGCCGCCGCCGAGTCGCACCTGCCGCAACCCCGGCTGAACGGGGAACTGACCCGCACCGCCTTCCAGGCCCGGCTCTTCGCCTCCGGCCTGCGCGACGGCTCGCTCGTCCCCGCCACCGTCGACCACGCCGACCCGGACTGGGGCATGGGCCCGCGTCCCGACATCCGGCGGACGGTCGTGCCGATCGGTCCCGTCCTCGTCTTCGCCGCCAGCAACTTCCCGTTCGCGTTCAGCGTCTTCGGCGGCGACTCCGCCTCGGCGTTCGCGGCGGGTTGTCCCGTCGTCGTGAAGGCGCACCCCGGTCACCCCGAGCTGTCCCGCCGCACGGCGGACCTCGTCGTCGGGGCCCTGCGGGCGGCCGGTGCCCCGGACGGTTCCTTCGCCCTCGTCGAGGGGGTCGACGCCTCCGTCGCGGCGTTGCGCGACCCGCGCGTCAAGGCGGCGGGTTTCACCGGGTCGCTGCGCGGCGGGCGGGCGTTGTTCGACATCGCGACCTCCCGGCCCGACCCCATCCCCTTCTACGGCGAACTCGGCAGCGTCAACCCCGTCGTCGTCACCCCGTCGGCCTGGGCGCAACGGCCCGCCGACATCGCGCAGGGGTGGGCGGGGTCGCTCACCCTGGGTGCCGGGCAGTTCTGCACCAACCCCGGCGTCGTCCTGGTCCCCGACGTCGACGCCTTCACCGCCGCGGTCGAACTCCCGGTCCCCGGCCCGATGCTCAACCCCGCCATCGTCGAGGGTTTCGCCCGCAGCACGGACGAACTGCGCTCCCAGCCCGGGGTCGGCACGGCCCTGCAGGGCGAGCCCAGCGCCGAAGGCGTCCGGGCCGAGGTCCTCACCACCTCGGCGGCGGAGGTCCTCGAGAACCCCCACGTCCTCGACATCGAGGCGTTCGGCCCCGCCGGCCTCGTCGTCGGGTACTCCTCGCCGGAGGAACTCCTGCAGGTCCTCGACGTCTTCCCCGGCCAGCTCACGGGGTCCGTGCACGCCGCGGACGACGACGAGCTCGCCGCCGAGGTGGCCCTGGTCCTCGCCGACCACGTCGGCCGGGTGGTCTGGAACGACTGGCCGACCGGCGTCACCGTCGCCGCCGCCCAGCAGCACGGCGGTCCCTACCCCGCCACGACCGCGCCGTTGTCGACGTCGGTGGGTACGGCCGCGATCGAGCGGTGGCAGCGTCCCGTGGCCTTCCAGGGGGTTCCCACCGCCGCCCTCCCCGCGCAGCTGCGCGACGGGGAACAGACCGAGGACCGGAGGAACCCGTGAGCACCCGCCCCGACCAGTTCAGCACCGGCGACGACCCGATCGCCTCGGCGCTCGCCGGTTTCGCCCGCGCCCACGGCGCCACCGTCCGGGTCAGCCTCGACCCGGCCTACGTGGTCGCCGCCGACCCCGCACCCACCCGTCGGGTGGCGCTCGTCTCGGGCGGGGGTTCGGGCCACGAACCGCTGCACACGGGCTTCGTGGGCCGGGGCGGGCTGGACGCCGCGATCCCCGGTCAGGTGTTCGCCTCCCCGCACAACCAGCAGATCTTCGCCGGCGCCCGCGCGGCCGCCCTGCCCGGCGGTGTCCTGCTGGTCGTGAAGAACTACACCGGGGACGTCATCAACTTCCGCATCGCCGCGGAACGACTGCGCGCCGAGGGGATCGACGTCGAGACGGTCCTCGTCGACGACGACCTCGCGACCGAGAACGAGGCGGCGGAGACCGGCCGGCGGGGAACCGGGGCGACGGTCCTCGTCGAGAAGGTCCTCGCCGCCGCGGCCGACTCCGGGGCGTCGCTCGCCGACCTCGCCGACCTCGGCCGCCGCGTCGTCGCGGCCTCCCGCAGCCTCGCCGTCGCCTCCCGGGCGCACACCGCTCCCGGCGGGACCGGACCCGCGTTCGACCTGCCCGCCGGGCAGTTGGAGTACGGGGTCGGGATCCACGGCGAACGGGCGGTCTCCACCATCGACCGGCCCGGCAGCGAGGAGGTCGTGGACCGCATGCTGCAGGAACTCCTCGCCGCGGTCCCCGCCACCCCCACCGGGTACGCGGTCCTGGTGAACGGTCTCGGCGCCGCGACCGGGCTGGAGGTCTACTCGGTGCTGGACCGGGTGGCGCAGGGACTGGACGAGCGGGGTCTCACGCTGGCGGCGGCACTGGCCGGGACCTACGTGGCGGCCCTGGACATGCGGGGTTTCTCGATCACCCTGACGGCCCTGGAACCCGGGTGGGTCGAGCACCTGGCCGCCCCCACGGCCACCCCCGCGCTGCCCAGCACCGAACCCGTAGGCACCGTGGTCGCGGCGGCGGCGCAGGCCGACACCGGTGGACGCGAGGTCCGCGACGACCCGTTCCTCACCGCGCTCGGCCGTCTCGTGAGCGCGGCGAAACCCGAGCTGACGCGCCTGGACCAGGTCACCGGCGACGGCGACTTCGGCGACAACCTCGACGGCGGGACCCGCACGGCCCTCGCCTCGCGCGTGGCCGAGGACGAACCGCAACCGGGGCTGCGTGCGGTGGAGCAGGCGTTCCTCGACCACGTCGGGGGTTCCAGCGGCCCGCTCTACGGGTTGCTCTTCCAGAACCTGCGCACCGCGCTGACCGACGGTTCGGGCGTGGACGCCGTGCGCGCCGGGCTGCGTTCCGCGCTCGAGGCCGTGCAGCGCGTCGGTGGTGCCCGCCCGGGCGACCGGACGATGGCGGACACCCTGCACGCGGCCGCGAACTCGAGCGGTGACGCCGCGGACCTGCTGCGGGCCGCGGTGGACGGGGCGGCCGCGACGGCCGACCTGCTGCCCCGCCGGGGCCGCGCGAGCTACCTGGGCGAACGTGCCCTCGGAACCCCCGACCCCGGCGCCGTCGGGGTCGCGATCGTGCTCGCCGCGCTCGTCGAGGTCATCGACCCGACGGTCGACGCGGCCGCACTCGTCAACCCCTGGACCTGAGGAGCAACCGTGCACGTCGTCGTCACCGGGGCCACCGGCCACATCGGCAGCTACCTCGTCCCGCGCCTGGTGCGGGCCGGGCACCGGGTGAGCGCGGTGACCCGCGGAACCCGCGAGCCCTACCACCCCGACCCGGCCTGGGAACAGGTCGACCGGGTCGTCCTCGACCGCGACGCCGACACCTTCGGCGCGGACCTCGTGGACCTGCGACCCGACGCCGTCGTCGACCTGGTCTGCTTCACCCCGGACTCCGCGCGCCGGCTGGTCGAGGCGTTGCGCCCGACCGGCGCGTTCCTGGCCCACTGCGGCACGATCTGGGTCCACGGCCGGGCGGCGTTCTCGCCGTTGCGCGAGGACGACCCCCGCGAGCCGTTCGGGGAGTACGGGACGCAGAAGAACGCGATCGAGGAACTGCTGCTCGCCGAGACCCGTTCCGGCGGGCTGCGGAGCACCGTCCTGCACCCCGGCCACATCAGCGGCCCGGGCTGGCCCGTCATCACCCCGCTGGGCAACCTCGACCCCGCCGTGTGGGAGCGGCTGTCGAGCGGCGGGGAACTCCTCGTCCCCGGACTCGGGCTGGAGACGATGCACCACGTCCACGCCGACGACGTGGCCCAGGGGTTCGAGCTCGCCGTGGCGAACCCGGAGGCCGCCGCCGGTGAGAGCTTCCACGTCGTCTCCGACCGGGCGCTGACGGCGCACGGTTTCGCCGAGGCCGCCGCGGGGTGGTGGGGACGGACCGCGAACCTGCGGTTCGTGAGCTGGGAGGAGTTCCGCGGGGCCTACGGCGAGCACGCCGACGCGAGCTGGGAGCACCTGTCGCGCAGCCACTCCGCCAGCACCGGGAAGGCCCGGCGCCTCCTCGGATACTCCCCCGGGTTCAGCTCGCTGGAGACGGCCCGCGCGGCGGTGGAGGCGATGGGTCTGCTGCCCGGCTGACCCCCGGTCTCAACCCAGCAGGGGTCCGAGCGCCTTCGCCACCCCGTGCAGGCGCGAGGCGTAGCCGGCGACCCCGATCGTCGCGGTCGTCGGGCAGGTCGCGAGCAGGACGGCGACGAGTTCGTCGTCGGGGTTGCGCACCGCGACGGCGAGCGCCGTGAGCCCGCGGACGGGGTCGTCGTCGTACCGGCACTCGGCGCAGCCGGCGAGGACCTCGGCCACGGCCGACCCGAGCGGGGCGGGACCGCCGTGGCCGACGGGCAGGCCCACGTCGGGGTCGGCGTCGGCCACCCGGACGAGGCCGCCGCGGACGACGAGCAGGTGCACGGCCGCCCGGACCCCGCTGCGCAGGTGACGGAGTTCCTCGCGGACGGCGCTCACCAGAGCGACCGGGGCGGCCGCGTCGACGAGCGCGCCGACCCGCGCCCCGAGGGCGAAGCCCGAGAGGTCGGGCATCCGGACGAGCAGTTCCTCGGCCACCAGGAGGTTCAGCAGCCGGTAGGCCGTCGCCCGGGGGATCCCGGTCGCCGCGGCCAGTTCCGCGGCGCTGACCCCCGGTCCGGCGTGGGCGACGGCCTCGAGCAGGTGCACGGCCGAGGTGATCGCCTTCGGCTGGCGTCCGGTGAGGTCGCTCACGACAGCACGTCCCGCCGGACGGTCTCGTCGTAGAGGCCGATCCCGGCGACCAGCGACGGCCGCCGCACCCGCAGCACGACGGCCCGCACGACGCCGAGGCCCAGCAGCGCGGACGCGGTGAGCACCCACCCGCCCCCGGCGGACACGGCCCACGCCGTGCAGGCCCCGAGGACCGCGACCAGCGCGAGCGAGGCGACGACGGCGACCACCACCGGCGGCGCGGTCAGTTCCCCGATGCGGTGCAGGAAGAACGGTGCCGCGAGGCAGACCAGGACGTAGCCGCCGACGTAGCCGCAGGTGCCGACGACGAGCAGACCCCGCAGCGTGTCGGCCGGGGAGACCCCGAGCAGCAGGACCCCTGCGGGGACCGCCACGGCGAGGGCCGTCGCGACGACCACGGCGAGGGCAGGGGTCCCGCGCGGTCCCGTGCGCCCGAGCGCACGGGGGACGACCCCTTCGCGGCCCATCGTGAACACGAGTCGCACCAGGGCGGTGAGCGACCCGGAGGCGCACCCGACGAAGGAGGCGAGGATCCCGAGTTCGAGGACGGCGGCGAGCGTCGGGTCGGCGAGCACCGACACTGCGGCGGCCAGCGGGAGCGGTGCCCCGCCGAGCCCCGGGGTGCCCGCGAAGACGACGGCCTGCGCGGCGGCGGCGAGGACGTAGAGCAGGCCGGAGGTCAGCGCGGTCCAGCGGACCACCCGGGGCACGACGGAGAGCGGTCGACGGCTCTCGCTGGCCAGCGACCCGGCGCTCTCGAAACCGACGAAGGCCGTGACCGCCAGCAGCAGACCCTGTCCGCCGGGACCGAACGGGTGTCCCCCGCCGTCGAGGACGACGGAGGGGTGCGGGACGCCGTACCGGGAGAACGCCGCGGCGAGCGCGATCCCCAGGACCACGACGACGATCGAGATCGAGACGACCTCCAGGGCCAGTCCCAGCCGGGCCGAGACCCCCGCCCCCCGGACCGAGAAACCCGCGACGAGAACTCCGAGCAGCGTGATCGTGAGAACGACGGGAACCGGTCCGGAAACCCCGGGCGCCACCTCCTCCACGAGCGCGACGCCGGAGGTCGCCGCCCCCGTCAACGCCCCCGCGACGAGGAACCCGTACCCCACGACGAGGGCACCTCCCGCGATGGTGGCCGCCGTCCCGCCGAGCCCCTTGGCGGTGAAGGAGTACAGCGAACCCGGGGCGACCATCCGCCGGCTGAACTGCCCGACGGAGGAACTCACGAGGAGCACGACGACGGTGGCCGCGAGGTAGGCCAGGGCCGAGGGCGGGGCACCGGCGAGGGCGAACGCCTGCCCCGGCGAGGTGGCCATCGCGGCGGCGGGTGCGGTGGCCGCGACGGACTGCGCGAGCACCTCGAGCGGGCCGAGGCGTCGACGGCGCAACCCGGTGACCGGGGAGGTGGGACGCAGCACCGGTACCGTCACGAGGACCTCACGAGGGCACCGTGCCCGGCCCGTGTTTCGTCGGTGTTGCGCGGGTGTTTCACCTCGTGCGCGGCGAACGGGACGGCGGGCGAGATCCCGTCCCGATCGGTGGAACCCCTCGTCACACGCGGGCAACGTCGTGGAAACCGGAGCCCGCGAGGATCGGTGCGGGCGGTCGGCCGACCGCCCGCAGGCCCTCCTGAGGAGCGTCATGGCGTCCACGACGAACAGCACCGTTGCGCCCCCGGTCGAGGAACGTCGGCTGAGCGGGAAGCTCGGCGTCGGCTCGATCGTCTTCATGGTCGTCGCGGCGGCGGCCCCGCTGACCGTCGTCGGCGGCAGCGTCCCGATCGGCATCAGCATCGGCAACGGCGCCGGGTACCCCGCGATGTACGCGATCGGCGCGGTCATCCTGTTCTTCTTCGCCGTGGGTTTCGTGGCGATGACCCGCTACGTCCCGAACGCCGGTGCGTTCTACACCTACATCGGCGCCGGCCTCGGCCGGCTGCACGGCCTCGGCGGTTCGTTCCTCGCCCTGCTGACCTACCAGACCATCCAGGCCGCGGTGTACGGCTACCTCGGTGCGGCGCTGGGTGGGGTCGTGCACGACGACCTCGGCGGGCCCGACCTCCCCTGGTGGGTGTGGGCGGGTCTCTCGATCGCCGTCGTCGGGTTGCTCGGGTTCCGCCACATCGACCTCTCCAGCAAGGTCCTCGGCGTCCTGCTCGTCGCGGAGATCGGGATCGTCCTCGTGGTCGACGCGGGCGTCGTCCTCTCCGGCGGCGGGGACGAGGGTTTCTCGACCGCGTCGATCACCCCGTCCGGGATCGCGTCCGGCGCCCCCGGCATCGGCCTGATGTTCGCCCTCGCCGGGTTCATCGGGTTCGAGTGCACCGCGGTCTTCCGCGACGAGGCGCGCGACCCCGACAAGACCATCCCCCGCGCGACCTACGCCTCGCTGGCCCTCATCGGGGTCTTCTACACGCTGTCCGCGTGGTCGATCGTCTCGGCCTGGGGCGACCAGGGGGCGGTCGCGGAGGCGGGCAGCGACCCCGAGGGCATGGTCGTGCGGACCGCGACCGACTACGTGGGTAGGGTCGCCGGCGACGTGGTCCAGGCGCTGCTGCTGACCAGCCTCTTCGCCTGCGTGCTGTCCTTCCACAACGTCATCAACCGCTACGTGTTCTCCATGGCCAACACGGGCGTCCTGCCGCGCTCGTGGGGGCGCAGCCACCACCGCCACCACTCCCCGCACGTCGCCTCGCTGCTGCAGACGGGGGCCTCGGTCGTCCTCGTCGCGGTCTTCGTCGCGGCCGGCCTGGACCCGATCCTGCAGGTCTACACGTGGATGTCGGGCGTCGCGACGCTCGGGTTCATCCTGCTGATGCTGCTGACCTGCGTCGCCGTCCTGGTGTTCTTCGCGCGCAACCGCGTCGACACCCGCGTCTGGAACACCAGGGTCGCCCCGGCCGTCGGGGTCGTGGGGCTCGGTTTCACCGCCTACCTCACGGCGACGAACTTCGGGTTGCTCGTCGGCGGGTGGACCGTCGGTGCCGTCTTCCTCGTCCTGACGATCGCCTCCTACCTCGTGGGCCCGCTCGTCGGAGCGCTCAAACCCAGCGCCGACCCGATGGCCGTCTCCGAGTTCGAAGCCGCCCTCGACGCGGGCGCCGAGGTGCCCGCGCAGATCCGTTCCACGTCCGCCACGGAGGACCACGCATGAGCCTGCTCGACACCCCCACCGACCTCTCGCTGACCTCGGGTCCGGACCACCCCCTCGACCGCCTGAGCGCGGGCGAGATCGACGCGACCCGCGAACTGCTGGCCGACACCCTGACCCCGACGACGCGGTTCGCCTACCTCGGGCTGCTGGAACCCCCCAAGGCCGAGGTCCTCGCGTTCTCCCCCGGCGACCCGATCTCGCGGACCGTCCGGGCGCTGCTGCTGGACACCGCGACCGGCGTCGGGCGCGACGTGCGGGTCTCGCTGTCGGAGCACCGGGTCCTCTCCGACCACACGATCGACGGCCCGACGCAGGGACACGTCCCGATCCTCGAGGAGGAGTTCGCGGCGATCGACCCGATCGTCGCGGCCGACGAACGCTGGGTCGCCGCCCTCGCCGCCCGTGGCCTCACCGTCTCCGACGTCGTGACCGTCCCGCTCTCGGCCGGTCACTACGACGACATCCCCGCGACCGACCCGGGCGCCTCCCGCATCATGCGGGTGTTCGCGTTCCAGCAGCCGGACGCGCAGGCGCTGCCCTGGGCGCACCCCGTCGACGGGGTCGTCGCCTACGTCGACCTCTCCGCCCAGAAGGTCCTGCACGTCCTGGACCACCAGCGGTTCACCGTCCCGCAGCAGACGGGGAACTGGAACGAGGCCCCGCACGCCCAGCCGGAACGCACCGACCTCAAACCCATCTCGATCACCCAGCCCGAGGGTCCGAGCTTCTCCGTCGACGGCGACGTCGTCACCTGGCAGGGCTGGAAGGTCCGGGTCGGTTTCGACCCGCGAGAGGGGCTGACCCTGCACCAGCTCTCCGTCGCCGACGTCACCGGACCGGACCCGGAGGCCCGTCGCGACGTGGTGTACCGGGCCTCGATCGCGGAGATGGTCGTGCCCTACGCCGACCCGTCGCCGGTGCGGTTCTGGCAGAACTACTTCGACACCGGCGAGTACCTCTTCGGCCGGTTCGTGAACTCCCTCGCGCTGGGCTGCGACTGCCTCGGCGAGATCCACTACTTCGACGCCGTGATGGCCGACGAGACGGGTCACCCGAAGGACGTGCAGAACGCGATCTGCCTGCACGAGGAGGACTACGGGGTGCTCTGGAAGCACTCCGACATGTTCAACGGCATGAACGAGACCCGCCGTCAGCGCCGGTTGGTGATCTCCTTCTTCACCACCATCGGGAACTACGACTACGGGTTCTACTGGTACCTCTACCTCGACGGCACCATCGAGCTCGAGGCCAAGGCCACCGGGGTCGTGTTCACCGCCGCCTACCCCGAGGAGGGGTTGGAGTTCTCCACCGAGATCGCCCCCGGTCTGGCCGCACCGTTCCACCAGCACCTCTTCTCGGCCCGGCTCGACATGATGGTCGACGGCCTCGCGAACGCCGTCGAGGAGGTCGACGCGGTGCGGGTCCCCCGCGGCGAGGGGAACCCCTACGGCAACGCGTTCGCCCGCAAGGCGACCCGGCTGACGAGCGAGGCCCACGCCCAGCGCGAGGCCAACGGCGCCGCGGGCCGGGTGTGGCACGTGCTGAACACCGAGCGGAAGAACGCGCTGGGACAGCCCACCGGCTACGCCCTGCACCCCGAGCACCAGCCGCTGCTGCTGGCCGACGAGACGAGTTCGGTCCACGACCGGGCGACGTTCGGCACGAAGCACCTGTGGGTGACGCAGTACGACCCGGAGGAGCGCTACCCGGCGGGGGACCTGGTGAACCAGAACCCGGGCGGGGCCGGGTTGCCCGCGTTCGTCGCGGGTGACCGCGACCTCGACGGCCAGGACCTGGTCCTGTGGCACACGTTCGGGTTGACGCACTTCCCCCGCCCGGAGGACTGGCCGATCATGCCGGTCGACTACGCGGGGTTCACCCTGAAGCCGGTCGGGTTCTTCGACCGCAACCCCGCGCTCGGCGTGCCGGTGGCGAAGCCCTCCCACGGGTCGGGCGGAGGGGGATGCTGCACCTCGTGAACCGTCCGCGCTCCGCGACCCACCGGGAGGCCCACGCCTCCCGGTGGGTCGCGGTGACCGGGGTGGTCGCAGCGGTCCTGCACGTGCCGCTGGCGATCGCCCACGCGGGAGCCTCCCTCCCCCTGGCGGGGGTGCTGCTGGTGATGTCGCTGGTCTGCCTGCCGTGCGCGGGCCACCTGTGGCGCAGCCCGTCCCACCGGACGTGGGCCCTGGTCGCCGCTGTCGGCACGGTGGTGCTGCTGACCCACGCGGCCCTGCTGGTGACCCCCGCCGGCGGCTCCGCATCGGTGCTCTCCCTCCGCGGGCACGCCGGTCACACCACGACCCTCGCCGATCCCTGGCACTCGCCCGTCCTGCTCGCGCTGGTGTCGGTCCTCACGCTGGCCCAGGTCGCGACGTGCCTCCACCTCCTGGTCGGCCGGCCCCACCTCCTGCGGGAGCGTGGAACGATGCGGGGGTGACGCAGCACCACCCCCTCGACAACCCCGTCTGGTCGTCGTTGGCGACGACCCACGCCCACCTCGCCGAGGGGACGGGCGAGGGCCGGCGGTTCCCGGTGGACGTGTCCCCCTTCTCCGGGGTCGCCGACCAGGGCGACCCCCGGGGCTGGCACGACCTCGCCGACGTCGCCGGTCCGGGCGTCCTGCTCCTCGTCCCCGCCCTGGCCGTGACGCCGCCGGAGGGTTTCACGGTGACGGCCCGCCTCCCGGGCGTGCAGCTGGTGGCGACCGACGCGCTGCGGACCGAACCCTCGCCGCACGCCGTGGAACTGGACGACCAGGACGTCGACGACATGCTCGACCTGGTCTCGCGCACGCAACCCGGCCCGTTCGGGCGGCGGACCCGGCTGCTGGGCCGCTACCTCGGGATCCGGGAGGACGGCCGGCTGCTGGCCCTGGCCGGCGAACGCCTGCACCCCACCGGGGCGACCGAGATCAGCGCCGTCTGCACCGATCCGAGCGCCCGCGGCCGCGGGCTGGCGACGTCGCTGGTCCGGGCCGTCGCCCAGGGCGTCCGCGACCGCGGCGAGCTCCCCTTCCTGCACGCCGCCGCGCACAACACCGGCGCGATCCGGCTCTACGAGAGCCTGGGTTTCGCCCTGCGACGGACGCTCGACTTCGCCACCGTCCGCACCCCCGGGACGCCCGCTCCCTGAACGAGCGGGAGGCGGCGGTGGGTGCAGGCCCGTGTCCGTCCCGGCGCGGCGGTGACCCGGACCGCACTCCTCTAGAGTCGGGTCATGGCGCGTTTCGTGGAGGTCCACCCCGAGAACCCGCAACCCCGGTCGATCGCGCAACTCGCGGCGGTGCTGCGGGAGGACGGCCTCATCGCCTACCCGACGGACTCCTGCTACGCGCTGGGTTGCCGCCTCGACAGCCACACCGGCGCCGACCGCATCCGTCGCATCCGGCAGCTGGACGACAAGCACCACTTCACGCTGATCTGCTCGGACTTCGCCCAGCTCGGGCAGTTCGTGCACCTCGACAACGCGCAGTTCCGTGCCATCAAGGCCGCGACGCCGAACCCGTACACCTTCATCCTGCCGGCGACCAAGGAGGTCCCCCGGCGGTTCGCGCACCCCAAGAAGAAGACCGTGGGCGTCCGCATCCCGGACCACCGGTTCGTCCGGGCGCTGCTCACGGAACTCGGCGAACCCCTGCTCTCCAGCACCCTGCTGCTGCCCGGCCACGAGGAACCCCTGACCGACGGCTGGACGATCAAGGAGGAACTCGACCACGTCGTCGACGCGGTGGTCGACGCCGGTGAGTGCGGGACGTCGCCGACGACCGTCGTGGACTGGTCGGAGGGATATCCCGAGGTCGTCCGGGTCGGAGCCGGCGACCCCGACCGCTTCTCCTGACCCGGGTCCGGGCGGGCGACGGGGGTCGCCGGGACCTGTGACCAAGTCGTGACCGCGTGTGTCACACCAGGTTCAGCGGGCGATCACGGCTAATTCGTGACAGGGTTCGGCCGCGCCGCGGAGACGAACACCGTCTCTGCGCCAGGCCCACAGGATCCCGTGGGCTGAACTGATCTTGGAGGAACACATGCACGTCGACGGAATCATCTCGGCCATCGTCATCGGAGCGATCATCGGCGTCCTCGCGCGCCTGGTCCTGCCCGGCCGCCAGAACATCTCCATCCTGCTGACCATCATCGTTGGCATCGTGGCGGCCTTCATCGGCACGGCGCTGGCCCGCGCGATCGGCGTGGACAACACGCCGCGCATCGACTGGATCGAGATCATCCTCCAGGTCGTCGTCGCGGCCGTCGGCGTCACGATCGTCGGGTCGCTCCGCGGCCGTCGTCGCTGACCCAGGTGCTGTCGCCGGTCCTCTTCACCCTCGCGGGGGCCAGTGCCCTCGTCGCGGCCCTGCTGCCGCGGGTGGTGGACCGGCTCCCGGTCAACCTGCCGATGGCCTTCCTCGGGGCCGGGGTCCTGCTGGGCCTCGTCCCGGGGTTGCCGTCGGTCGACCCGCTGAAGCACCGCGAGGCCACCCAGCACGTCACCGAGCTGGTCGTGATCATCTCGTTGATGGGGGCGGGTCTCGCTCTCGACCGAGCCGTCGGGTGGCGCCGTTGGGCGTCCACCTGGCGGCTCCTCGCCGTGGCGATGCCGCTGACGATCGCGGCCGTCGCGTGGGCGGGGTGGCTGGCCGGTCTGCCGGTGGCCGCGGCCCTGCTGCTGGGCGCGGCCCTCGCCCCCACCGACCCCGTCCTCGCCAGTGACGTCCAGGTCGGGGAACCCGCCGACGAGGACAACACCGAGGACGAGGTCCGCTTCGCCCTGACCAGCGAGGCCGGCCTGAACGACGGTGCGGCCTTCCCGATCGTGCACCTCGCCGTCGTCCTCGCGGGCACGGGACTGTCCGTCGTGGCGCTGCGCGACTGGTTCCTCGAGGACGTCGCCCTCCGTGGCGTCGTCGGCGTGGCCTCCGGCCTGCTCATCGGCTGGGTCCTGGGGCGACTGTTCTTCCACTCCCCGCTCCCGTCGCTGCGCCTCGCCGACAACGCCGAGGGGTTCACCGCCCTCGCCGTGACCTTCCTGGCCTACGGGGTCACCGAACTCGTCCACGGGTACGGCTTCGTCGCGGTCTTCGTGGCCGCCTGCACGATCCGCTCCGCCGAGCGGGCCCACGGGGCGCACAAGGTGGCGCACGAGTTCGTCGAGCAGATCGAGCGCATGCTCACGTCGTGGCTGCTGCTGCTGCTCGGTGCGGCCCTCACCGACGGGTTGCTGGCTGCCCTCACGTGGCGCCTGGCCCTGGTCGGCGTGCTGCTCATCGTCGTGATCCGCCCCGTCGTGGGGTACCTGAGCCTGGCCCGCACCGCCGGCGGACCCCGCGAGCGCTGGGTCATCGGGAGCTTCGGGGTCCGCGGCATCGGCTCGTTGTTCTACCTCGCCTACGCCCTCGGGGAGGGCGAGTTCCCCGGCGAGGAGCTCTGGGCCGCAGTCGGTTTCACCATCGCCCTGTCGGTCTTCGTCCACGGCCTCACGGCCGGCCCGATCGTGCGCAGGCTCGACGCGGCGAGGTTCCGCCACGCCCCCACCGACCACCGCGGGGACGTCGCGGGCACCCACCTCTGACGGGTCACCCAATTACTCGATCACCAGCCCATGGTGCCCGGTGCGCCCTTGAAGGGGCCCGTCACCTCGGAGCTGATCCACCCGCCGTAGAAGTCGCCCTCCTGCGCCAGCACCTCCTCGTCGTCGAGCAGGCAGCGCACCCCGGAGGGGTAGAACGCCAGCGCGCCGGTCAGGGCCTCGAAACCCGGGGTCGGCCGCGGGTAGGTCCAGGCGGCGCGGGGTCGCAGCACCTGCCCGTCCGCGCCGAGCAGGTCCACGTAGGACGCCTGTCCCTTCCACTCGCACCACGACCTGCCGTCCCCGGGGGCGATCGCGTCGGCGGGCACCGCGTCCCGTGCGACGTAGTACGTCGGCGGGTGCGAGGTCTCCAGGACCCGCCACGCTCGCCCCTCCTCGGGAGCCACGTCGACGAGGAGCCGACCCTCGGGGTCGTGGATCCGCACCCGTCGCGTCGCGACTTCCAGGCGCGGCGGACGGGGGTAGTCCCAGCAGGATTCGCTCACCCGCACAGCGTGCGGCCGGGACGGGATCAGCGCCAGGCGGCGAGGACGGCGTCGCCGAGCCGGTCCAGCGACGGGGAACGGATCTTCCACCGCTGCCAGTGCAGGACGACGTCGACCCCGCCGCCGGGCGCGAGGTCGACGAGCTCCCCCGCCCCGGCGGCCCCGATCTGCGCCGGGAGCAGCATCCCCCAGCCGAAGCCCCGCCGGACGGCCTCGCCGAAGTCCGCCGTCGCCGGGACGTGGTGACGGGGCGGGAGGGGGTGCCCGAACCCGCGCAACCAGTCGTCCTGCAGGTCGTCGTCGCGGTCGAAGACCACCACGGGCGCCCGCGCCAGCGCGTCCCGGTCGACCCCGCCGGGGAACCACCGGCGGGCGAAGTCCACCGACGCGCAGGGTTGGTAGTGCACGGACCCGAGGCGGGTGACCGAGCACCCCGCGACCGCTTCGGCCTGCGCGGTGACGGCCGCGACGACGCTGCCGTCGCGCAGCAGTTCGCTGGTGCGTTCCTGGTCCTCGCGGCGCAGGTCGAAGCAGAAGTCCCCCGCCAGCGGGGCGATGGCCGCGAGGAACCAGGTCGCGAGCGAGTCCGCGTTGACCGCGACGGGCAGCACGGGCATCCCGGACGCCTCGCCGAGTTCGCGTCCCGCGTCCGCGGCGAGCAGTTCGACCTCGCGCGCCAGCCGCAGCACCGTCCGGCCGGCCACGGTCGGGACGACGGGTTTCGAGCGCACGAGCAGCACCCGGCCGGCCGAGGACTCCAGCGCCCGGATCCGCTGGCTCACGGCCGAGGGGGTCACGTGCAGCGCACGGGCGGCGGCTTCGAACGTGCCCTCGGCGACGGCCGCCGCCAGCGCCCGCAGCTGTCCGAGGTCGAGGTCCACGAACAGCGATGCTAATGCCGGTGAAGGATCCTGAGCTGGAGTCGTCGGGCTCGGCTCTCTAGCGTCGGAGGGTGCTCACGTTCCTGGCCGGAACCCTCTTCGGCCTCTCCCTCATCGTCGCCATCGGCGCCCAGAACACCCTCGTGATCAAACAGGGGATCCGCGGGGAGCACGTCGGGGCGGTTGTCGCGGTCTGCGTAGCCAGCGACGTCGTCCTCATCGCCGCGGGCGTCGGCGGCGCCGGGGCCCTCCTCACCCGCTCCCCCGACGTCCTCCAGGTCGTGCGGTGGGTCGGCGCGGCGTTCCTCTTCGCCTACGCCGCCTTCGCGCTGCGCCGGGCCTGGCGCCCCGGCGCCCTGCGCGCCGACACCACGGGGGAACCTGCGCGCCTCAGCACCGTGCTCGCCACGACCGCCGCCCTCACCTGGCTGAACCCGCACGTCTACCTCGACACGGTGGTCCTGCTCGGGTCGGTCGCCGCCACCCACGGCGGGGCGCGCTGGTGGTTCGCCGCCGGCGCGATGCTCGCGAGCCTGGTGTGGTTCACCGTCCTGGGTCACGGGGCGAGACTGCTGCGACCGCTCTTCGCCCGTCCCGCCGCCTGGCGGGTACTGGACCTCGGGGTGGCGCTGATCATGACGGTCCTCGCGGTCAGCCTGCTGCGAGCGCCGTGAGCTGCTCGCGCAAACGCGTCGGGGGGTGCCCGAGTTCGCGCAGCGCGAGGACGGCGGCGCCCAGCAGCCCGTCGTCGGCGCTGGCGACCTGCCGCCCGGCCAGCGCACGCTGCAACGCCTCCGACCGGCCGGTGCGCTCGATGCCCAACCGCCAGACGCTGCCGCCGACGACGAGGGGTCCCGGCCCGGCGACGGCGTCGAGCAGCGTGGCCAGTTCGCCCTGCGCGCCCGACACGATCCCCGCCGCCACCCGGTCCCCCGCCCCGGCGGCCGCGAAGCAGACCGGGGCGAGGCGGGCCAGGCCGACGGGGTCCTGGGCGTAGACGAGGTCCACGAGTTCGCCGAGCACGTACGGGCGCCCCTCGCGCGGGCGGCGGTCGTCGTCGAGCCCGAACGTCTCCAACGTCGCGCCGAGCAGTTCCGTCGCGGGTCCGGTGCCGTCGAGGGCGGCGGCGACGGCCCGGGCCACCCGCCGCCCGATCCAGAACCCCGACCCGGCGTCCCCCAGCAGCCAGCCGTTGCCGCCGACGACGCGGCCGAGGTCCCCGTCGACGACCCGCGCCGCGACGGAACCCGTCCCGGCGATCAGGCCCGCCCCGGAGTCCTCGACGGCCGCGGAGTAGTACATCGCGAGCAGGTCGGAGGCCCGGCGGAACCGCGCGTGCGGCGCCAGGTCGAGGACCCGCCGCAGGTCCTCGAACGCCACCACGCGCTCGGAACCCGCCGCGGCCAGCACCGCCGACACGACCTCCCCGGGCCCCGCCTGCGCGAGAGCCGACGAAGCGGCGCTGCGCACCGCCGCCAGCGCGGCGGCAGCGCCGACGGCGGTCGGGTTCCCCGGCCCTGCCACCGCCCGCCCGCAGGGACGTCCGTCGAGGGTGGCGACGAGGGCGCGGGTCGAACTGCCACCGGCGTCGAGCGCGAGCAGGAACCGCGTCACTTGAGCCCGCCCGCGGACGCGGCCCCCTGCAACCGTCGCTGGAAGATCAGGTAGACGACCAGCACCGGCACGATGGTCGTGACCGCCCCGGCGAACAGGGCGCCGAAGTCCACGTCGTAGCCCGCCGCGGAGGCGAAGGACGCCATCCCCTGGGTGAGGACGTAGTTCTGCCGGTCCGAGTTCAGCACCACCGGCAGCAGGTACTGGTTCCAGAGCCCGACGAAGTTGAGGATCGCGACCGACGCCATGCCGGGCCCGGCCATCGGGAGCATGACCTGGAAGAACGTGCGCCACTCGCTCGCCCCGTCGATGGAGGCCGCCTCGGCGATCTCGCCGGGGAGCTCCTCGAAGAAGCTGGTGAGGAAGAACACCGTGAACGGGTAGGCGTAGGTGGCATAGCTGATGATCAAACCAGGCAGGGTGTTGAGGACACCCAGCTGGCGCAGGATGAAGAACAACGGGACGACCGCGAGGAACACCGGGAAGGTGAGACCCGCGACGACCAGGTAGCGGATCAGCGTGCGGCCGCGGAACTGGAACCGGGCCAGCACGTAGGCCGACATGGACCCCATGACCATGGTCAGCACCAGCGCGCACGACACCACGATCACGGAGTTCAGGAAGTAGGTCCCGATACCCGCGGTCCGCCAGGCGTTGACGTAGTTCTGGAACTGCCACTCCTGCGGCAGCGAGAACGGTGACGCGAAGATCTCGTTCGTCGTCTTGAAGCTGGAGACGATGGTCCAGAGCAGCGGTACCAGGACGAGCAGGGACCAGATCCCCAGCACGGTGTGCGAGCTGACGGCGACGGCGCGCTCCCCGCGCCCCGTCCCGCGGACCGGTCGGGCCGTGGGCGCCGGCTGGACCCGCGGGCGCTGCGTCACCCCGCTCACGCGCGCTTCTCCCGCCACCGGGCGACGCCGAACACCAGACCGGTGAAGGCGAACGTCACCAGCGCCAGGACGACGCCCATGGCGCAGGCCAGCCCGAAGCGGCCGTCCTTGAACGCGGTGCTGAAGATCTGCTGGGTGATGACCAGGGTCGAGTTCGCCGGACCGCCGTCGGGGTTCAGCGCGGCCAGGAACACGAACGCGTCGAGGGCGAAGATCCCGAGGTAGACGTAGGCCGTGCGCAGCGCGCCCGAGATCCCCGGTGCGGCGATGAACACCGCCGTGCGGAAGCGGCCCGCGCCGTCGAGGCGGGCGGCCTCGAACGTCTCGGCCGGGATCCCGCGGATCGCCGCGACGAAGAGGACCATGTAGAAGCCGACGAACGTCCACACGATGACGGCGACGGTGGCGGGCATCGCCGTCGAGGAACGGCCCAGCCAGGCGAACTTGTCGAAGCGCTCGAGGCCGAGTCCGGTGAGGACGCCGTTCAGCAACCCGGCACTCGGGTCGTAGACGCGGCCCCAGATGATGCCGATGACGATCGCGGGCACGACGTAGGGGAAGAAGGACACGATCCGGTAGAACGACGACCCCGACAGTCCCCGCACGGCCCCGGTGGAGGACCCGCCGAACGTCAGCAGGCAGGCGAGGGCGAAGCTCAGCACCAGGGTGACGATCGGCACCACCACGAGGAGCACGAGGCTGTTGCCGACGGCCTTGAGGAACAGGTCGTCCTGCGCCAGGTGCACGTAGTTGTCGAGGCCGATGAACTGCTGGGTCGAGGTGAACCCCGACCACGAGGTCAGCGAGTACCAGGCGGCCTGGGTGAACGGGTAGAGCACGAAGGCCAGGTAGAGCGCGACGGGGATCCCGAGGAACACCACCATCAGGCTGACGCGGTCGAACGTCAGCCTGCGGCGGGTCCTCACGAGACCTTGACCTTGACCACGGAGTCGTCCGCGCGGGTGTCGTCGAACTGCTTCTGCAGGCCGCTGGTGAGACCGGCGGCGTCGAGCTCACCCGAGAGGAAGCTGTTCCAGAGGACGTTGTTCTGGCTGGTGAAGCCGTAGATGTCGTTGAAGTTGAACGTGAAGGTGTTCTCGCCGGCCGCGTCGAGCATGGCGACCTGGGACGCCAGGGCCGTGGAACCGAACGCGTCCGCGGGGACGGTGCCCTTGACGATGGTCGAGGAGAGCTTGGCCTTGGCGAAGTTGGTGGCGCCCTCCTTCGACAGCATCAGCCGCAGCGTCTCCATGCCGCCGGCCTTGTTCTTCGCCTGGCTCGGGACGACGAACGGCTCCCCGGCGCTGGCGTGGAAGGACTCCGCCGGCATCGCCGCCCCGCTCGACACCGCGGGCGCGGGACACCCGGTCATCTGGAAGTCCGCAGCGGTCTGGCTCTTCATCTCGTTCTCGATCCAGGAACCGGAGGGGTAGAGCACCGCTTGCTGTCCCTGGGTCCACTGCGCCTGCGCGGCGGTGAACTGGGTCCCGGCGCCGCCCGGGAGGAAGTACCCGGCCTGCACGGCCTGCTCCATCTTCGCGAACACCGCCTGCACGGCGGGGTGGCTCCAGGCGTCGGCGTCGAGGTTCCCCAGCTTGACGCGGACCTCGTCGCCGCCCTCCTTGATCGCCGACTCGACGGCGAGGGTGAGGTAGTAGGACGCGGCCTCCTTGCCCCAGCAGAAGAGGTACTTGCCCGCCGTCTTGGCCTGGGCGCCCAGCGCGAGGACGTCGTCCCACGTCGTCGGGGCCTTCCAGCCGTTGGCGTCGAAGAGCGACTTGGAGTACCAGAGGCCGTAGACGGTGAGGACGTAGTTCAGCTGGACGAGGCGACCGTCGTAGTAGCCGTCGTCGAGCATCCCCGGGTAGAGGGTGTCGGCGATGACGGTGCCCTCGGTGTTCTTGGCCTTGGTGAGCGGGGCGAGGTCCTCGAGCTGCTTCGCGATCGTGGCGAGCCCGATGGCGTTGGCCCCGGAGTTGTCGAGCAGGTCCGGGGGGTTTCCGCCGACGAAGCGCGGCTGCATCTGCTGGGAGATCTGGGTGGAGGGTGCGACGGTGAGCTTGCCCCCCTTGTGCAGGTCGGCGTACGCGGCGGCCACGGCGCTGACGTAGTCCGTGCCGTACCCGCCGTCGAAGATGACGGCCTCGACGGCGGCGCCCTCGCCGACGCCGAAGGGGTTCGTGTCGCTGACCTCACCGGTGGGGGCGGAGTCGGCGGGGGTGTCGCTGCCGCCGCCGGCGGCGCAGGCGCTCAGGCCGACGGGCACGAGGGTTCCGGCCAGGACCAGACCCAGGAACCGGCGACGCTGGAACAACGGGGACTCGCTCACGGTGCTTCCTCTCGGACTGCGGACGATGGGTTCAAGCGCTGCGGCGCAGACGGTCTCCGTACCTCGCCTCGAAGGTGAGGTTGCGGTCGTGCCCACCGGGGACGTTGGCCGAGACGTAGAGCGGGGCCTCCTCGCCACGGGCGGTGAGGGTCGCGACGGTGCCGATGGTCAGCAGTTGGGCGATGTAGCCGGAGGTGAGCGAGGACACCGCACCGACGGTGACGTCCCCGACGGAGTCGAGCGTCGCGTCGCCGAAGGGGGCGAGGTTGTCGATGACGACGTCGGCGATCTCGGCGAGGCGCTTCCCGCTGGGGTGCTGGGGTTGCACGGCGTGGGTGTGGGCGAGGCTGGTGACCGCGATCACCGGGTGACCGTGCTCCTGGGCCAGCAGGGCGAGCCCGACGACGGAACCGTTGACCCCGGAGTTGGAGGCGATGACGAAGACGTCGCGGGGGTCGCGGACCACGGTCGCGAACACGTCCCGGGCGATGTTCGGGTCGCGTTCCAGCGGGGGTTCCCCCGTGAGTTCGGCGATCGCGTGGTTCCCGACGAGCGCCGCGTCGCGCAGGGCGACCTTGTTCGTCGGGATCAACCCGCCCGCCCGGCCGGCGATCTCCATGGCGAACCCCTCGGAGTGCCCGGTGCCGAAGGCCTGGACCACCCCGCCGGTGGAGATGCAGGTGCTGAGCAGGTCGATCGCTGCGTCGAGACCACCGGAACCGGCGAGCGCGGAGAGCGTCTCGAGACGGGACACCACTTCCCGCTGGAACTCGTCGACGTGTTGCGGGAAGGCTGCCACAGCGGAACTCCTGGGTCGGTGATTCAGCGAGTCGACATCGGGTGGATGAATGTTTCATCCACGGAGGTGGTGAAGTCAAGGGCTTCCCGTCACATCCTGGTTACGTTCGTGTTGCGTGGCAGGCTGTGTGATCGGACACCGGAGATCCCGAGCCGCACCGGGATCCGCTGCTACTCTCCGTCGCACGACCGTGCTGGTGCATCGGTCAACCAGTGGAGAACCGGAGGTGACGGTGTCGACCCACGGTCCCGACCCGGCCCAGCGCATCCTCGCCGTCCACGCGGAACTGCCGCCGTCGTTGCGCAAGGTCGCCGACTTCGTGCTCGCCGAACCCGAGGCGGTCGAGCGCTGCTCCGCGGCGGAACTCGCGCGTCGTGCGGGGACCTCGCAGGCCGCGGTCACCCGCTTCTGCCAGACCATCGGGCTCGAGGGGTACCAGGGACTCGTCCTGCTGCTGGCCCGCGAACAGGGACGCCGCGCCGGCGACCCCGTCTGGGGCGGCGCCGAGGTGGGGCCGGACATCCTCCCCCACGACGACCTCGAACGGGTCGTCGCGGTCGTCGCGGCCGCGGACGTCCGCAGCCTGCAGGACACCGCCCGCCGCCTCGACCTGGTCGCGCTGGAACGGGCGGCGCAGGCCGTGGCCCGGGCACGTCGCGTCGACGTGTACGGCGTGGGCGGTAGCGCGGCGATGGCCGCGGAGACGGACTCGCGGTTGTTCGGCATCGGCGTTCCGGTGCGGAACTGGACCGAGGTCCACGCGGCGACCACGTCGGCGGCGCTGCTCACCCCGGCCGACGTCGTCATCGCCGTCTCGGTGTCCGGCGCCACCCGGGAGGTCGTGGAACCCGCCGCCCTGGCCGCCCGGCGCGGGGCCACCACGATCGCCGTCACCGGTGAACCCGGGTCCCCCCTGGCCCGCTCCGCCGACGTGGTGCTCACCGTCGCACCGGGCGGGACGACCTTCCGCGAGGGTCCCTTCGCGGCCCGGCACGCCCAGTTGTTCGTCATCGACTGCCTCTACGTGCGGGTCGCGCAACTCACCTACGACCGGGCGAGCGCCGCCCGCGCGCTGACCCACCACATCCCCGAGGACCACGCCGTCCGCGCCCCCCGACCCCGGCGGCGGACAGGGTGAGCCTCGACCTGCGCTACCTCGCCGGCGTCCGTCCCTCCGCCCGGCAGCGGCGCTGGCAAGAACTGGAGTTCTACGGCTTCGTCCACTTCGGCATGAACACCGTGACCGACCGCGAGTGGGGGCTCGGCCACGAGGACCCGGCGCTGTTCGACCCCGCCCACGTCGACGCGGACGGCTGGGTCACGGCGATGGCGGCCGCCGGGATGCGCGGGGTGGTCCTGACGGCCAAGCACCACGACGGGTTCTGCCTGTGGCCCAGCGCCCACACCGCCCACACCGTCGCCGCCAGCCCGTGGCGCAGGGGTGGTGGTGATCTGGTCGCCGAGGTCGCCTCCGCGTGCGCCGCGCACGGTCTGGCGTTCGGCGTCTACCTCTCCCCGTGGGACCGCACCGACGCCCGGTACGGCACGGGCACCGACTACGACGACTACTTCGTCGCCCAGCTCACGGAACTGCTCACCGGCTACGGCGAGGTGTTCTGCGTCTGGCTCGACGGCGCCGACGGCGAGGGTCCGGACGGACGGAGGCAGTCCTACGACTGGGACCGCTACCACCGGGTGATCCGTGCCCTGCAACCGGACGCGGTCATCAGCGTCTGCGGCCCCGACGTCCGCTGGTGCGGGAACGAGGCCGGGCAGACCCGTCCGGACGAGTGGAGCGTCGTCCCCCACGAACTCCGCGACGCCGAACGGGTCGCGTCCCGCTCGCAGCGGGCCGACGACGGCGGGTTCTCCCGGGCGGTCCGCTCCGACGAGGTCGACCTCGGCAGCCGCGCCGCGTTGGAGGGTTACGCCGGTGAGTGCGTCTGGTACCCCGCCGAGGTGAACACCTCCATCCGGCCCGGCTGGTTCCACCACCCGAGCGAGGACGGGCAGGTGCGCGGCGCGGCGGAACTGTTCGACCTGTGGCGGGCCTCGGTCGGCGGGAACGCGGGTTTCCTGCTCAACGTCCCCCCGCGCGCCGACGGCGTGCTGGCGGCCCCCGACGTGGCGTCCCTGCACGGGCTGGGCGAGCTCATCCGCGCCCACCGGGCCGCCGACCGTTCCGGTGAGGCCGTGGTCTCGACCTCCGAGGTCGACGGGAGGCCCCGGACCACGCTGACCTTCGCCGCCCCGCTGCGGCTGCGTTCGGTGGACCTCGCCGAGGACCTCGACCACGGTCAGCGCATCGAGGAGTTCACGGTGGAACTGTCGCTGTCCGGGCAGGTCGTGTGGCGGGGCGGCGCCGGTGTCGTCGGTCACCTGCGGATCCTCGACGTCCCGGACGTGCTCGCCGACCGGGTCGACGTGGTGCTCCAACGGTTCCGCGCGCGACCGGTCCTGGCGGGGATCCGGACGACCACCGCCTGAGCCGGACCGTCCCTCCCGGCGAGGACGACGCGTCAGCCGACGGCGTGGATCCGGTCGGCGGCGATCGTCAGGACGACGCGCACCTGGTCGCGGCCCCCGAACCACGGGTAGGGGGCGCCCAGGTACTTCTGCGACAGCGCCTCGATGCTCTCCACTCCTCCCTCCGTGGTCGACGCCACGACGTGGCCGCGCACGGAGAAGTAGCGGCTCGGGTTCGCCGGATCGGCCACGGTGACCGCGACCCGGCCGTCCCGCTCGACGTTGCGCAGCTTCTGGAAGCCCTGCACGGTGTTGATGACGATGTTCGTCCCGTCCGTGTCGACCCAGGTCTGGGTGAGCTGGGGCGAGCCGTCGGGCATCGTCGTCGCGAGGTAGCAGGTGGCGCGTTCACGGAGCAGGACGAGCAGTTCGGGGGGAAGATCCATGCGTGGACGCTACCCCGACCGACGTCTTCGACCCCGCCCTCGAACCGGCGCTCGTCGTCGACGACGGCGAACGCTTCACCGTCGAGGCGCTCGACGCCCGCGGCTACCTCCGGCGACCGGAACACCCCGGGGCCCCCACGCCCCGTCGCCTCGAGGGCGCGCGCGGGCACTGCCTCGTCGGGCCGGTCTCCGTGCGGGGTGCGCGCCCCGGGGACGTCCTGGCCGTCACCCTGCACTCGATCACCACGTCGGGGTGGGGGTGGACGTCCGCCGGCGCGGTGGACAGCCCGCTGAACGTGCGCCTGGGCATCACGGAGCGCGCGGACCTGCTGTGGGACATCGACGACGACGCGCGCACGGCGACGAACCAGCTGGGGTTCACGGTGGACACCGCCCCGTTCCTCGGGGTCATCGGCACGACCCCGGCCGAACCGGGCCCGCACTCGACGACCCCGCCGCGCCCCGGGCACGGCGGCAACATCGACTGCCGCTCCCTCGTCGCCGGCTCGACGTTGTTCCTGCCCGTCCACGTCCCCGGCGCGTTGCTCTGCCTCGGCGACGGGCACGCGGCCCAGGGCGACGGCGAGGTCTGCGGGACGGCCGTGGAGTGCGGCACGACCACCGACCTCACGGTCTCCGTCATCGCGGTGCCCGCCCTCCCCTCCGTGCACGCCACGACCCCGACCGAGCGGCTGACCTTCGGCTTCGACGCGGACCTCAACGCCGCGACGGACGCGGCGCTCGACGACATGGTGACGTGGGTCGCCGCGGAACTCGACCTCGACCGCTCGACGACGTTCGCCCTGCTCAGCGCCTGCGTGGACCTGCGCATCACCCAGGTCGCGAACGAGACGTGGGGCGTGCACGCGGCGCTGCGACACGATGCCCTCCGGCGCACCCACCCCAGCTAGGAGGGTGCTCGAGGCCGGATCCCGCCGCAGGAACCAGCCCGCACCCCCGCACGTCGTCTGCGAGGCGCTGCTCGCTCCGGACCGCGACCCGCACCGCCCCTGGCTGGAGCTGCTCCACGACGAGCAGCGACCCGAGGTCCTGACCCTCGACGCGCCCCACCTCCTCGTGTGGTCGTCGCTGTGGCCCGTCCGACCCGACGCGCGGCTCCGCTTCGAGCTGCCGTGGGACGCGGCTCACCAGGGGACGGACCTGCGGTGGACCCTGCTGGTCGAGGACCAGCTCCCCGAGCCGTCGTCGCTGGGGCACCTGCGTCGCCGGGTGAACCAGCTGATCAACGCGAACCTGCGGTACACGTTCGGGCAGTAGCCCGCAGCGCCGCTCCGACGCGCCGGTCACCCGTTCCGCCCCGAGGATGGGCGCTGTGAGCACCACTGTCGTCTGTCTGCACGCCCTCGGGTCGAGCCGCCTCGCCTTCGACGCGCTGGCCGCGGAACTCGGTCCGGAGTTCGAGCTCCGCGCGCTCGACCTGCCGGGTTTCGGCGACGCACCGGTGGAACTCGGGACCTCGGTACGGGCGATGGCCGACCACGTCGTGCAGCGGCTCTCGGCGGTGGACGACGACTGGATCCTGCTGGGGCACAGCATGGGCGGGAAGATCGCATCCGTCGTCGCGGCGCGGGCGCTCGCCGGGGAACTCCCACCCCCTTCGGGGGTGCTCCTGCTCGCCGGCTCCCCGCCGGTCCCCGAGCCGATGGCGGAGGAACGCCGGGCGCTCATGCTGTCCTGGGTGCAGGACGGCCCGCTGGACGCCGCCGCCGCCAGTGAGTTCGTCGCGACGAACGTGGGCGGACCCCTGGAACTCGCGGCCGCGGAACGCGCCGTCACCGACCTGCTCCGCTCCTCCCCGCTGGCCTGGCGGAACTGGCTGGAGTTCGGGTCGCGGGAGGACTGGTCCGAGCGGGTCGGGGTCCTCGACCTGCCCGCGGTCCTCGTGGCGGGCGGTGCGGACGGTGACCTGGGCGAGAACGCCCAGCGGGAGCTGAACGGGGTGGCCTACCCCCGGGCGACGTTCGTGACGTTGCCCGGGGCGGGTCACCTGCTGCCGCTGGAACGTCCCCGCGAGGTGGCGTCCGTGGTCAGAGCTTCTCGACCGGCGCGTACCTGAGCAGCAGCCGTTTCGTCCCCTCGGACCGGAAGTCGATGTGCGCGATGGTCTTGTCGCCCTCGCCCTCCATGCGCACGACGGTGCCGAGGCCGAAGGAGTCGTGCGTCACCCGGTCGCCGGGGTTCAGGGCGATGACCGGCCGGTTGCCGGCGGAACGCACCCCCGGGCGTTGGGAGATCCGCGACGCGGCGCTCGGGGAGGCAACGTTCTGGAACGCCGACTGCGCACGCTTCCACTCGACCAGCGTCGCGGGGACCTCGTCGAGGAACCGTGACGGCGGGTACTGCTGCGGTGCGCCCCAGGCGCTCCGGACGGCCGAGCGGGACAGGTAGAGCCGTTCGCGCGCCCGGGTCAGGCCGACGTAGGCGAGGCGACGTTCCTCGGCCAGCTGGTCGGGGTCCCCGAGGGAGCGCATGTGCGGGAAGGTCCCGTCCTCCATGCCGGTGAGGAACACGACGGGGAACTCCAGCCCCTTCGCCGTGTGCAGCGTCATGAGCGTCACGACACCGTCGTCCTCGGCACCGGCCGGGATCTGGTCGGCGTCGGCCACGAGGGAGACGCGTTCCAGGAAGTCCGAGAGGGTCCCCTCGGGGTTGTCCTCGGAGAACTCCTCGGCCACCGCGACGAGTTCGGAGAGGTTCTCCACCCGGGACTCGTCCTGCGGGTCCGAGCTCGCCCGGAGTTCGGCGAGGTAACCGCTCTGCTCCAGGATCGCCTCGAGCACGACGGAGGGGGCGGCGCCCGACTCCGCCAGCGTGCGCAGGTCGTGGATCAGCTGGGCGAAACCCTGGATCGCGTTCAGGGAGCGCGACACCAGACCGATCGCCTCGTCGGCGCGGTCCAGCGCGGCGTTGAAGCCGATCCGTTCGCGTTCGGCCAGCACCACGATCGCGGCCTCGGCCCGTTCGCCGATCCCGCGCTTGGGGGTGTTGAGGACGCGGCGCATGTTCACCGTGTCGTCGGGGTTGTCGAGGACGCGCAGGTAGGCGACGGCGTCCTTGACCTCCCTGCGCTCGTAGAAGCGCGTCCCGCCGACCACCTTGTAGGGCAGCCCGGTGCGGATGAAGACCTCCTCCAGCGAACGCGACTGCGCGTTCGTCCGGTAGAAGACGGCGACGTCCTTGTACTTCAGCGATCCCGCGTCGTGGAGGCGGTCGACCTCCTCGGCGACGAAGGCGGCTTCGTCGTGCTCGTCGTCGGCGACGTACCCGACGATCTGCTCCCCCGCGCCCGAGGCCGTCCAGAGGTTCTTCGGCCGGCGGTCGTCGTTGAGCTTGATGACCTCGTTGGCCGCGGTCAGGATGTTCTGCGTCGAGCGGTAGTTCTGCTCCAGCAGCACCGTCGTCGCGTCCGGGTAGTCCTGCTCGAACTCGACGATGTTGCGGATCGTCGCGCCGCGGAAGGCGTAGATCGACTGGTCCGCGTCACCGACGACGGTCAGCTCCCCGCGCGGGACGGGGCCCTCACCGGTGCCGACGAGTTCCTTCACCAGCATGTACTGCGCGTGGTTGGTGTCCTGGTACTCGTCGACCAGCACGTGGCGGAAGCGTCGGCGGTAGTGCTCCGCGACGTCCGGGAAGGCCTGCAGGAGGTGCACCGTGGACATGATCAGGTCGTCGAAGTCCATGGCGTTGGCCTGGCGCAGCCGCTGCTGGTACATCCGGTAGGCCTTCGCGAGGACGCGTTCGGTCTCGTTGCCGCTCTCGGAGTTCGCCCGGTCGAAGAAGGTCTCCTCGTCGACGAGCTCGTTCTTGAGGTTCGACACCATCGTCGACATCGCCCGCGGCGCGTGCTTCTTCGGATCCAGCTGCAGCTCGCGGCCGACCATCGCCATGAGCCGCTGGGAGTCGGCGGAGTCGTAGATCGAGAACGACGTCCGCATCCCCAGGTGCTGGGCCTCGCGGCGCAGGATGCGCACGCAGGCGGAGTGGAAGGTCGAGACCCACATGCTGCGGGACCCCATCCCCACGTTCACACCGACCTGGTCACCCACCAGGGCGGCCACGCGTTCGCGCATCTCGGCGGCGGCCTTGTTGGTGAAGGTGATCGCGAGGACCTGCCCGGCCGTGGCGCGGCCCTCGGCGAGCAGGTAGGCGATGCGGTGGGTCAGGACCCGCGTCTTGCCCGAGCCGGCGCCCGCCACGATCAACAGCGGCGACCCCGCGTGCACGACGGCCTGGTGCTGCTGCGGGTTCAGCCCCTCGAGCAGGGCAGCCGGGTCCGCCCCCCGGCGCGGGGTCGGCGCGGTCCTGCCGCCGTTCGGGTCGCCGCTCGAGGAGGGGCCCAGCGGGAGGTCGTCGAAGAGAGTGCTCATCGTGGGTCAAGGGTAGGCCTCACCTCCGACACGACCCACCGCCCGCGATGGACCGAACCGGTCCCTGTGCGACCGAATCGGTCCACACCGGTCTACAGTGGTCGGGTGCCCCGGTTGACGAAGGAACAGATCGACGAGGAGATCCTCGAGGCGGCGGCGGCGCTGTTCGCCCGCCACGGGATCGAGCAGACCTCGGTGCAGCGGGTGGCCGACGCGGTCGGCTACTCCAAGACCGGTCTGCTGCACCGCTTCCCGAGCAAGGAGGCGCTGGAGGAGGCGACCGTGGCGCACACGGTCGGGCACTTCGAGCGCATCGCCACCCAGGTGACGGACCTCCCGACCGGTCCCGGGCGCGACCGGACCGTGGTCGAAGCCCTCGTCGCCCTCGCCGAGCGACGTCCCGGGCTCGTCTCCTTCATGCTGACGACGATCAGCCAGGGGGCGCTGTCCTCCGACCGGTTGGACCACCTCGGCGAGGTGCTGTTCCGCTCCTTCGGCACGGAGATCGTCAAGAGCGAGCAACCGCCCAGCGCCGCCGTCCTGGACCGCGGCGTCCGGATCACCACCGCCGTCAGCGGGCTCGCCGTCACCTCGCTCGCCTTCCGCGACCTCGACGCCGCGACCGTCCGCCCCCACCTGATCACCGCTGCGCTCGCCGCGCTCGGGCACACCGCCGAGGAGAACTGAGATGGCGACCTTCCTGCACCGCCTCGGAGCCGGCGCGTTCCGCCGCCGCGGCCTCGTCGTGGCCGTCTGGGTCCTGCTCCTCGCCCTGACCGGGGTCGGCGCCGCCACCCTGTCGGGGAAGACGGTGAACTCCTTCGAGATCCCCGGCCAGGAGTCGACGACCGCGCTGCGCCTCATCGGGGAGGAGTTCGGCGACACCGCGAACGGCGGATCGGCCCAGGTCGTCTTCGAGGTGCCCGAGGGTCAGCAGATCACCTCGGCGGAGAACTCGGCGAAGGTCCTCGCCGCCGTCCAGGAGCTCAACGGCCTCGACGGGGTCGCGGGCGCGAGCAACCCGCTCGACGCCGCGAACCCCGTCGTCTCCCCCGACCTGCGCGCCGCCTACAGCACGGTCAGCTACCCGGTGCAGGCGTCGGAGGTCACCGCGTCCGAACGCGAGGAACTGCTCGCCGCCGTCGCGCACGCCCGGGCCGCGGGCCTGGACGCGGAGGTGACGGGCGAGGTCACGCAGGGGGTCTCCGAACTCGGCGGACCCGCCGAGGTCATCGGTGTCGTCGTCGCGCTCGTCGTCCTCGCCATCACCTACGGCTCGCTCGTCGCCGCGGGGATGAACCTGCTGACGGCCGTCGTCGGCGTCGGGATCGGCGCGCTCGGGATCACCACCCTCACGGGTTTCGTCGACCTGCAGTCCACGACGCCGATCCTCGCGATCATGCTGGGCCTCGCCGTCGGCATCGACTACGCGCTGTTCATCGTCACCCGCTTCCGGCAGGAACTCCTCGACGGGCGCAGCGTGGCCGAGGCCGTCCCGCTGGCCGTGGGGACCGCGGGGTCGGCGGTCCTGACCGCCGGGGTGACCGTGGTCATCGCGCTCGCCGGTCTCGCCGTGGCCGGCATCCCGTTCCTCACCGAGATGGGGATCGCCGCCGCCGCGACGGTCGTCGTCGCGGTGCTCATCGCCCTCACCCTCGTCCCCGCGGCGCTCGGGTTCGTCGGGCTGCGGGCGCTACCGCGCTCGGCCCGCAAGGCCCTCGAGCACAGCGGCGGCCGCCACGTGGCGCCACCGCACGTCCCGGACGGCACCGAACGCACGGGGCTGTTCGCGACGTGGGGTCGGACCGTGACGACCCGGCGCTGGGTCAGCCTGGTGCTGGCCGTCGTGGCCCTCGGGGTCGTCGCGATCCCGGTCACCTCGATGCAGACCACGTTGAGCACCGCGTGGCCCGACGGCAGCACCCAGGCGAAGGCGCAGCAGATCCTCTCCGACCGCTTCGGCGCGGGGGTCAGCGGACCGATCGTCGTCCTCGTCCACGGCGACGGGGAGGGAGCCGGCGTGGTCGACCGCGCGACCGCGCTGAGCACGGAACTCCGCGCGCTGCCGGGAGTCGCCTTCGCCGCACCGCCCACCCCGAACCGGGACGGGAGCGCCGCCCTCGTCACCGTCGTCCCCACCACCGCCCCGGACGACACGGCGACGACCGACCTCGTGCACCGCATGCGCGACCTCATCGCCGGGGACCCCTCGGGAACCACCGCCTACGTCACCGGCCAGACCGCGGTGAGCGTCGACGTCTCCAGCACGCTGTCCGACGCACTGCCGGTGTACCTCGTGCTGGTCGTCGGGCTCGCGTTCGTCCTGCTGGTGCTGGTCTTCCGCTCGATCCTGGTGCCCGTCGTCGGGGTCCTGGGGTTCCTCCTGACCATCGGCGCCGCGCTCGGCGCGACGACCGCGGTGTTCCAGTGGGGCTGGCTGAAGGAGGTCGTGCGGGCCGAGAGCACCGGCCCCCTGCTGAGCCTCGCGCCGATCATCGTCGTCGGGATCCTCTTCGGCCTCGCGATGGACTACCAGGTGTTCCTGGTCTCCCGGATGCACGAGGCGCACGCCCACGGCGCCGATCCCGTGCAGGCCGTCCGCACCGGGTTCCGGCAGGCGGCACCCGTCGTGGTGGCCGCCGCGGCGATCATGTTCGCGGTGTTCGCGGGGTTCGTCCCGCAGGGCGACTCGACGATCAAACCCATCGCCTTCGCGCTGGCCGTCGGGATCCTCGCCGACGCCGTGGTCGTCCGGATGGTCGCGGTGCCGGCGGCGTTGTCGTTGCTCGGCCGGGCGGCGTGGTGGATGCCGCGGTGGTTGCGGTGGTTGCCGACCCTCGACGTCGAGGGCACGGCCCTGACGGCGAGGTCGGCTGCGTGAGCGGTCGCTGGCGGCCCCTCTGTGCCTGGGACCTGCCCGGCGGATCGCGAACAGCCGTGATCCTGCCCAGATCGCGGGATGACCGTGAGGTCGTCAGCCCATGCGCGCCTGCAAGGGCTCAGCTGGTGACCCCGTACTCGGTGAGGATCGCGTCGAGGACGCGCTGAGCCCCGGCGGCTGCTCCTGCATCCTCGTCGAGGACTCCGACGTAGGTGGCCAGGGTCTTCCACAGCGCCCAGCCGCGCCCTCGAGCCCACGTACCTTCGTCGACGTCCATCCGGTCGCGGAAGGCCACCCGGGCTGCGGTGCCCAGCAACGTCCACGCCCCGGCGAGGTCGCAGGCGGGGTCACCGACCCCGCAGGTGCCGAAGTCGATGACCGCACCCAGCCGGCCCTCACGCAGCAGCAGGTTGCCGGCAGCGATGTCGCCGTGGAACCAGACCGGCACGCGGTTCCACCGTGCGTCGAGCGCACTGGCCCACACGGCGCGGGCCAACTCGACGTCGATGTCCACGTCGGGGCGACCCTCGAGGGTCTGCAGCGCGTTCTGGGTCGTCGCGTCGTAGGTGCGCAGCGTGCCGCCGCGGAACCAGTTGTGGGTGCCGGGAGCCGGCCCGTCGGTGGGGTCGATCTGCTGCAAGGCGGTGAGGAAGTCGGCGAGGTCGAGGGCGAAGCGGACCGGGTCGCCCTCAGCGCCGATGCCGCCGTCAGCGATGCGGGCGGCGGTCACCGGGTCCCCGGGCAGCCACCGGTACACCGACCAGGCGAAGGGGTAGCCGTGGCCGGGTCGGCCTCGTGCCAGCGGAGTGGAGATGGGCAACGGGAGCTGCGCTGCGAGGCGGGGCAACCAGCGGTGCTCCTTGTCCACGGCGAGGGCGTACTCGGTGGCACTGGGCAGGCGCACCGACATGTCCGGACCGAGGTGGAAGGTGAAGTTGTCCCAGCCACCGTCGGCCACCGGGCGCACGGGCAGGTCGGCCCAGTGGGGAAACTGCTCGGCGATGAGCTGGTGGACCAGGTCGGTCTCGACGCTGAGGCGGGTCGGTGCTGGACCGAGGTCGTGGGCGGTGCTCATCCACGCGGCCCCGGGCTGGCCGTTGCGGTCGCGGGTCGGACTGCTCCGTCGTCGTGGATCACAGTGACCAGGCTGGCAGACGGGGCTGCTTCCCTCACCCGCATTCCCTGCTCCTCGGCGTGAGCGCGAGGTTCCCGGCCTCCGACGCCCGCCCGTACCGCGGAACGACCCTGAAGTCCGCTGCACCGGTGGAACCGCGGCCCGTCCCGCCGGCGCACCTCGATGGTCGAGGAAGAGCTTCGAGTTCCGCGGCGACCTCGTTGTCGGACCCCTCGGACAGACTCACCGGCATGATCTTCAACGGGCTCGCAGACGGTGAACGCTGGTGATCGACCTGCGCCAGGTCGCCGCGGCGCCGTGGGAAGAGGACCTCCTGGTCACCGCCCGCCACAAGGGGCTCGTGGACGTCTGGTCGCTGGAACGTGCCGCGCACTGCGCCACGTTCGAGACCATCTGGGACTACGGCGGTTGGCGGGGTGCACTGGTACCCGGTGAGCACCCCGTGGTGGTCGCCGGCGCCTGGGAACGCCACGGTGTGTGCGGCTACGACCTGACGGGTCAGCGGCTGTGGCAGGACCGCAGCCGCACGAACGTGGAGGCCGTGACTGCTCTGGCTGGAGGTCGTGTGGTCGTCACTCACCTCCGCAGGGCCACCCGCGTGCTGGAGGCAGCCACCGGGGAGGAGGTGCGTTCCCTGCGAGGGGTGTTGAGGGTGATCGCGCTGACTTCGGACCTCTCGCTGGGAGTGGGTGGTGGTTGGTGCCGCCTGCTGGACGGTTCGCTGGATCCGCTGGGGCCCCGGATCGCGACCGGACCGGGTCCGGTCTGGTTCGCGGCTGGCGACGGGGAGCACCTGGCGTTCACCGACAACGGGTTTCTACGGATCCTCGACTCCGACGGGCGAGAACGAGCGAGGGTGCCTGAGCACTTCCGTCTCGTCCTCCACGACCCGGTGACGGGGACCTGGGTCGCGGTCGGTGAGACCTTCGAGGGGAAGAACTCCCTGATCCGGCTCAGCGACGACGGGGAGGTTCTGGAGCAACGTCCCTGGGACCTTCGCGTCGGCGGTACGGCGACGATGCGCGGAGGCAGAACGTTGATCGTGATCACGGCTGAAGGTGTGCAGGTCGTGAACTGCGCGGACTGGAGCGTGCGATGGCTCGAAGCGCCGTGAGCCTGGGCGTCGAGTAGCCCCGTGGCAGCGCCGCGGGCTGACGGCTGTGCCACCCATCACCATCGGCCAGCTCGCCACCAGCACATCGCTCGCTCTTCGCCAGACACGCACTTCGCGGGATGACCGTGAGGTTCTCGGGCGTCGTCAGCGTTCGAGGAGCCGGGTGGTCCAGGTGGCCAGTGCCGCAACCGCGGTCCGGGACAACGCGGCACGCGGCTGCATGCTGGTGAAGCCGTGGAAGGCGCCGGGCCAGACGTGCAGCTCGGCCTGGACCCCCGCGGCCCACAACGTGCTCGCGTAGGCGACCGTCTCGTCGCGGAACACCTCTGCGCTGCCGCAGTCGAGGTAGGCCGGGGGCAGGCCGGACAGGTCGTCGGCTCGGGCGGGGGCGGCGTAGACGGACACGTCGTTCCCGCCGCGGCGCTCTCCGAGGTAGGCGTTCCACCCGAAGCGGGTCATCGCGCGGTCGGCGACGCCGACGCCGTCGATCTGGTGGGTGGAGACGGTGGAGTCGCTGTCGTCGAGCATCGGGGAGATCAGGACCTGGGCCAGGACCGCGGGGCCGCCGCGGTCGCGGGCCAGCAGGGCGGTTCCCGCAGCGAGGCCGCCGCCGGCGCTCTGCCCGACGAGCACGATGCGGTCGGGGTCGATCCCCAGCTCCTCGGCGTGGGCTGCGGTCCAGGCGAGTGCGGCGTAGCAGTCCTCGACGGGGTAGGGGTCGGGGTGTTCGGGGGCGAGGCGGTAGTCGACGCTGATCAGGACGACGTCGTGGGTGAGCAGCCAGTCGTCGTAGGAGTCGAGGTTGCCGAGGTGGTGACCGAACATCATGCCGCCGCCGTGGATGGCGTAGAAGCACGGGGCGGTTCCGGTGCGCCCGGCGCGCTGGACGATCGCGAGGTCGATGGGTTCGCCGAGGTGGCCGGGGACGGTGACGCTGCGCCGCTCCAGGCCCTTGGCTCGCAGGTCCGCGTCGAGCTGGTCCTGGCTGATCTCCAGAGCCCGCATCCGGGGAAGCATCTCGGTGGTGAGGGTGAACGGGCCGCGAGCCTGCATCGCGGCGAGGAAGACCGCCAGCTCCGGGTCGAACGGCGGGTGGGCGCTGGGTGCGGTCACGACTGGACGCTCTTCTCTTCGGAGGGGGTGGTGGAGGTCTTGTCGGCGCCGCGTCGGGAGCGGTGGACGCCGAGGGCGACCAGGGCGGCAGCGGCGAGAGTGAGGGTGAGCCCGGCGATCTCGAGGGCCTGCTGGAACTGCCCGACCTGGGTCGTGCTCCAGGTCGGTGCGGTGAGGGAACCGGTGAACAGCGCGGCGAGGATCGTGCCCGTGGCGGCGATGCCGATGCCGGTGGCGAGTTCGCTGGAGGTGTCGACCAGGGCCGCGCCGACGGAGGTCCGATCGGCGGGTAGACCGCGCAAGACGTTGTTGCCGGCCACGACCCCGACCACGCGCATCCCGGCGGCCACGAGCACGAGGGCGGCGACGACGACGGGGTAGCCGTGGCTGCCGGCGAGGGCGAAGACGGCCAGGCCGGCGACGACGGCGGTGGCGCTGAGCCAGGCGGCCCGCTCGAGTCCGACGCGGGCGACGAAGGGTCCGACGAAGCGGCCACCGGCCAGCAGCACCGCGACCTGGGGCAGCATCCCCAGCGCCGCGGCCGTAGGAGACCAGCCCCAGGCGAACTGCAACTGCAGCGTCACCAGGTAGCTCAGGCCGGCGACGGCGAGGCCGGCGGCGGCCTTGTAGGCCAGTCCGCTGGCGACGAGCGGGCGGGCGATCAGGGCCAGGTCCAGCAGCGGGTGAGCGGCGGTCCGTTCACGCAGGACGAAGGCGGTCGCGGCCAGGACCGTCAGGGCGGTGGCCACCCACGGCACCCACGAGCGGGTGCCGTCGGCGACGAAGAGGGTGGGGGTGAGCAGGGCCGCGACGATCGTCGCGGTGCCCAGCACGGCGCCGGCGACGTCGATCGGGTCGGTGTGCAGGTCCCCGCCGACACCCGCGCCGACACCCGCGCCGGTGTCGGCGGCGACACCGAGGCGGATGCCGACGAGGGCGAGCACGGCGATGGGGACGTTGGCCAGCAGCAACACCTGCCAGGGTGCGACGGTCAGGACGAGACCACCTGCCGTGGGGCCCACGGCGAGTCCGACCAGGCCGGCGGTGGAGATGACGGTGAGGGCCCGCACGCGCAGGTCGTCGGTGGAGAAGAGCCGGAAGGCCAGGGCCATCGAGCCGGGCGTGGTCATGGCCGCGGCCACGCCCATCACCGCCCGCACGGCGATCAGCTCACCGGTGGTCGAGACCAACGCGGTGGCCAGGCTCGCCGCGGCGAGCAGGACCAGTCCGGTGAGCATCACCCGGCGTCGCCCGAACCGGTCGGCGATGGCTCCGAAGAGCAGCATGGCGCCGCCGAAGAGGACGGAGTAGGCCCCGCCGATCCACTGCAGCGAGCTCGTCGTGGCGTGCAGGTCGCGCCCGATCGTGGGGAGGGCGACGTTGAGGATGGAGTTGTCGAGCATCTCGAAGAGGAAGACGGCGGAGAGACCGGCGAGGGCGATCCACGCCTCGCGCAGCGAGCGGGGCGCGGGGCGGGGCTCACTGCGGATGGCAGTCTGAGGGGTGGTCACATCGACTAAGTTAACTGACTAAGCAGAGTCACACAAGAGAGTGAGGCCGTGATGCCCCGAACAGGTGAGCGCGGCGGGCCGCAGACCCGCGCCAGGATCGCCGAGGTCGCTGCCCGGCTCTTCGCCGAACGCGGTTTCGACGCGGTGACCGTCGCTGAGGTCGCCCGAGAGGCGGGGGTCTCCAGCGTCACGGTGTTCAAGCACTTCCCGCGCAAGGAGGACCTCTACCTCGACCGTGCCGACGACGCGGTCGAGCTCCTGCGCACCGCGGTGCGCGAACGGGCCTCGGGGACCGATGTGCTGACCTCCCTGCACGAGGTGAGCCTCGGACTGCTCGCGGCCCGCCACGTCCTCGCCGGCTTGGACGAGCGGTCCGCGCCCTTCTTCCGGACGGTGGCGTCCTCGCCTGCGTTGATCGCCCGGGCCCGTGAGATCGCCGCGGACCTGCAGGACACCCTCGTCGAGGAGTTGGAGCGTGATGAGGGGTTCGCGGGGAACGCGACGCTGTTCGCCGCCCTCGTCGTCGCCGGCTACTCCACCGTGCTGGTGGGCAACGCCCGTCGCCGGCTGGCGGGTGAGTCGGTGGAGGCGGTGGGTGCGGACCACCGTGCGCGTCTGGATGAGGTGTTCGGCGCGTTGCGGAGCGGGCTGGGAGGTGGCGGTGGGGACCACAGGGTCAGCTGAACCGAGTCAGGGGATCACAGCGCAGCTCGCCTCGACAGTGCGCTGAGGTTCACGCAGATCGGCAGGAGAGGTCGTCGGCCACCAGCGACAGCGCACACATTGCGGGATGACCGGGTGTGCCGACACCCGTCGAAGCACGAGAACTTCCCTACGCGGTGCGGTGGCGATGGGGTGAGCACTGCTCACGACTACTGACCCGTGCGCCGATGCCACAGCGTGGAGTCCGATGCGGGAGCAGGTAGTCCCAGCGCCGTGTGGGGCGGCTGGATCCTGGCCGTGCTCGCGCTGGCGCTCAGTCCACTGGTGTGGGCCTGGGTCGGCTTCGCCACCTTGCCGTGCCGCCCGGAGGAGTCTGCCTCGGGACGGGCCCCGTTCGTGTTCGCCACCTTGGTCACCGTGCTGGTGGTGGGGGCCGGGCCCTACCTGCTGGTGCGTCGGGCTGCGCCGCGGCGCTGGCGTCGCTGGGCGTGGGCGCCGGCTCTGCTCGCCACTTCTTACCTGCTGTACGGCTGTACTGCTCTGCTGCAGGACACCCTGGCTGGTAGCCCTCCGACGGGGTGGTGCTTCTGAAGCGTCGAGACCAGCACGGTCGTCGGCGGCGTCATGGGCAGGGGCGAAGGGTTCACGCGCGGAGTGCGGGATGACCGTGACGTCGCACGCAACACGCCCCAAGCGCGACGTCGCCCGCAGGGCCGCCGTGAGTGCGCACGGTTGGGGATGCTGCTAGCCGCGGTAGACCCCGTCCGGGTCAGCCTCGTCCACGTACTCCTCCCAGTCACGGTTGCCGAGGGTCAGGTTCGCCTCCACGGCTGCCACCTGGTTCGCCAGGACCCGCATCTCCTGGACCACGTCGTCGCCTTCGTCGTCGGTGGTGACGTGGAGCACGAGCAGGGGCAGTTCGGGGGCGGACAGCGCTTCAGCGTCGGCGATGACGAGCATGCTCGTGTCGGGGAACGCTTCGAAGAGGTCGGTGTCCGATGCGTTCTCCCAGCGGGGGTCGTCGACCAGGGCTAGGTAGGTCGTGAAGTTCGCCTGCGCCGAGCGGATGAGGTTGGACACCTCAGCCCACTGCTGGGGGTGGCTGAAGTCGGTGCGCACGAGGAAGGGGTAGTCGTCGGGGTGGAACGGCTCCTCGAAGTTCTCCGGCGGGGAGTGCTCCGAGACCTCGCGGAGACGCTCGACGTCGGAGCCGTCGTCAGAGGAGGTCATGATCATCACTTTGGCACGCTCGACTGGCCCGTGGCCTCCGATCACCCACATATCAAGCAGATCCGGTCGCCAACGCCGGGGTGACCGCGCACAACACGGGATGACCGTGCGCTTCGCGCACAACACGGGATGAGCGTGCGCCGAGCACACCGCGGGACGGCCGTGCGGCGCTGACTGTCCGGGTCGATGAGCCTCGGCTCCAGTGCGGGCTGTCGACGGGGGCAGCAGCCGCACCGGCACGCCGAGCTCGCGCAGTGGGCCCTGACCTGTGGCGGCAGGACGACGGCGTTCGACGCCGCGCGCAGCGCAGGCCTGTACCGCGCTGCTTCGGCTACCTCCTGCACCACGTGTCGGCCGTCGCCTTCGGTGTGTGAGAGCAGGTCTGCAAGCGACCACAGTCTCCAGATGTCGGACTCTGCAGAACGCGGGACGCACCAGCCGCGCTCGGACGGCGGTGACGGCAGCGCAGAAGGCCATGGATCGTCAGGACCTCATCGCCTGGGACTGCTTCAGCGGTCACTGCGCAACGACCGTGGTGAAGTGGCCGTCTGGGAGATCTTTCACCAGAGTGCAGAGCTGGTCGATGGGGAGGGCTGGGCTCCACAGGTAACCCTGCGCTGCGTCGCATCCCAGGCGCGTCAGCAGGGTGCACTGCTCCTGGGTCTCGACCCCTTCGGCGATGGTCTTCAGGCCGATGGCGTGGGCCAGCTGCACCACCGACCTCACGATGGCCAGGTCCTGGGGGTTCTCGGCGATGCCCTGGATGAAGCTGCGGTCGATCTTCACGTGCTGGGCGGGGAAGAGACGCAGGTAGGTCAGGGACGAGTGCCCGGTCCCGAAGTCGTCGATGGCGATGTCGCAGCCCAGCGCGCGGATGGCGTTCAGGACGCGCCTCGAGTGCGCGAGGTCGCGGATCACGACCGTCTCGGTGACCTCCACCATGAGGTTGCGGTGCGTCATCGCAGGGCCGGCGGCGCGGATGGCCGAGTCGATCGTCAGCTCGACCGCGGAGTCGGCGATGTCGTGCGCCGAGAGGTTGACGGCGATGTGGGCGCCGGCAGGGAGAACGCCCGCCGACAGCAGACGTGCACCGTCTCGGCAGCCGCGCACGAGCGCCCACTGGTCTATGGCGGTGATGAGGCCGGTGTCCTCGGCCAAGGGGATGAAGACGTTGGGCGGGACCGTGCCGCGCTCGCGGTGAGTCCAGCGGATGAGGGCTTCGACGCCTCGCACCGTCCCGGTGCGCAGGTCGACGACGGGCTGGTAGTGCAAGGCGAGGTCACCGGCGGTGAGGGCGTCCCGGAGGTCGCCCGCCAGCGCGAGCCGCCCCTGCGTGTGGGCGTCCAGGCTGTCGTCGAAGAGCTGCACGCGCCCGCGGCCACGCACCTTGGCCTCGTACATCGCGACGTCGGCCTGCCGGATGAGGTCGCTGCTGCGGCTCGGCGCCGCCACCGCCACCCCCACCGAAGCGGACACGTACGAGCGACGACCCACGACCTCGAACGGCTCGGACAGCACGGCGAGCACGGCGCGGGCGAGGGTGAGCGCCTGGTCGATGCCGGTGTCGGTGCACAGGACCACGAACTCGTCACCACCGAAGCGGGCGACGGTGTCGCCGGAGGACACCACCTGCGACAGCCGCCGGGCCACCTGGACGAGCAGCACGTCGCCGGCGTGGTGGCCCGAGGCGTCGTTCACCATCTTGAACTGGTCGAGGTCGACGAACAGCACAGCGACGGCGGGTTCGAGCGCTGCCCCCTCCCGCGAGGTGTGTTCCAGGCGCTGGAGGCGATCGAGCAGCAGCGCTCGGTTGGGCAGCCCCGTCAGGGAGTCGTGCAGCGCCTGGTGTTCGAGCCTCTGCTGGAACCGGCGGCGCTCACTGACGTCGCGACCGATCGTCGACACGGCGACCACCTGCCCCTGGGGGTCGAGGACGGGCGAGATGGTCAGGGCGACGTCGACGGTGGACCCGTCCGGTCGCTGCGCGGTCCACTCCGACGACAGCACGACTCCGTCGCGGGCGACGGCGGCGAGGATGCCCAGGACCTCCTCGGCGCGGTCCGCGGGCACGAGATCGGTGACCGGGCGGCCCGTGGCGCCCTCGGTGGGGTGGCCGTAGAGCTCTGCCGCGGCCCGGTTCCAACCGGTGATCACGCCGTCGACGGTCATGGACGTCACCGCGTCGGCGGTCGACTCGACGAGCTGGCGGTAGCGCTCGGCGCTCTGGGCGATGACCTCGCTCTGCCGCTCCAGCTCCTCCACGAGGTCGGTCCGCGGCGCGAGGAACAGCTCTTGCAGCCGGAGCGGTACCTCGCGGTAGGCGGCCATGTCGCGCCGGAAGACGAGCAGGTACAGCAGGAGCGGCCCGCTGAACGCGACGGCGATCACGAGCTTCGACTTCAGGCCGGCGCTGATCGCCGGCGAGAGGTCAGGTGAGGTCGGCGCTGCGAGGATCGGGAACAGGACACCGTCGAGGCAGAGCACCGCGATGTAGAAGACGACACACGCGAGGGCCAACGTGAGGCCGCTGCGCACGCGCGTCTTCAAGGCCTCGAACGTCATGAGCAGCAGGACCAGCTCGGTGATGATGAGGATGCCGCCGAGAGCCACGACGAGCAGGGACACGTCGAAGACGTCGGGTGAGGTGTCGAAGCGGTTGACCACGGCGGTGTTGCGCAGTGCGGCCGCGGTGACCGCCAGGACCCCGACCTTGATGACGTTGACCGCGATCACGATCTTGATGATGTTGCGCACCACGTGGCTGTCGCGGGCGGTGACGACGGCGAGCAGGCTGGCGAGCACCAGCGCCCCGTACAGGATGCTGCCGGCCGACACGACCAGACCATCGGCGAGCGGAAGCGCGTAGATGGAGCCCATGAAGCCCCCGAAGACGAGCACCACGGCGATGTAGGTGTACGACAGCAGCAGGCGCAGGGGCTTGCGGAAGAGCGCGAACGCGAAGGGGAACGTGGAGTACAGCAGGACCTGCGTGATGAACAGCGGCCAGGGACCCACTGCCCGCCTCCTTCACCGCCTGTGATGAACCTTCACGACAGCGTAGGGGTCTGTCTCCGCGGTGGTCGCTGGAAGCTGAGCCCAGGTCGCGCCGGTCGCACGAGTCGTCGTGGAGCACTGTCCTGCGTGCAGCACCCCACTTCGGACCTGCGGGACGGTGCGGTGCGATCGCGTGGCCATCGCCACGACCGGACGTCGCCGGCTCGGGTGACCGCACGCACCGCGGGATGACCGTGAAGTCACCGAAACCCGTGGACCTCCCTGAGACGCTGCCCGGATGGAGAGCTCCGGGTGGGTCGCGGTCCGCTGCATCTTCCGCAGCCAGGCCGAGCACCACGGTGCTGAGGTCGTCGACGAGGAGCGTGTGACGTTGTGGCGGGAAGCCGACATGGACCGCGCCATCGAGAGGGCTGAGGCGGAGGCGCAGACATACGCGAGCGAGACGACGTGGCCGCCGGATCGGGTGACGGAGTACCTGGGGCTCGTCCAGGCCTACGCGCTGTTCGACGAGCCGGTGGACGGGGCGGAGGTGTTCAGCTTGATGCGGACGAGCGATCTTCCTCCGACGGCCTACCTGGACCGGTTCTTCGACACCGGACAGGAGCGTCAACGAGACGTCGATGAGCCCGCCGAGCCGGACTGAGACCGTGCTACGCCGTGGGGCAACGTCACGCGCACCGCGGGATGACCGTGCCGTCGCAGACCCGCCGTGGCTGTCCTCAAATGGCCGGATGACCGCATCCAAGCCTGGTCTCCGACGTGGCTCCCGGCATTCGTTGCGGGCGCTGCCATGCAGCGTTGCCCCTCCGAGTCAGCATCTCCAGCTGACCACCACCACTGGCTGACCCCCACCGGTGGACGGCGTGAGACACCAGATGGTCCCCTCGGCCCCGTTGGCGGGATCGGCAACGTCCGCGGTGCGGGAGAAGACGCCGGCCTGGATCAACACGTCGAGGCGGTCTGAGGGGTGCACGTCGCGTTCGGCGTGCTCTTCCTCCAGGCTGACAGAGAGGGGGACGACGATGAACTTCTTCTCCGGTCAGCGTCACGGGCCCAGCGCCGCGCAGATCATCAGTGGCTGACCTGGCCGAGGGGGCAGTCGCTGCGCAGGTGATGAGCTGCCCGCCATGGCTCGACCCTGCCCCTGCTCCAGTCCCTGGTGCGGTCGTGGCGATGCTGCGCCGGCGTCAGGACGCACTCATCGGCCATGACTCGGCCGGGGAGGGTCAGTCCTGAGTCCGCTCCCACACCAACGCGGCGACGACCCACCACCCCACCTGCACCATCGCCGTCCACAGGAACGCCACCACCGCCAAGACCAGCAGGGGTGTGCTGCCCGTCGTCATCCCCGAGACCAGCAGCAGAAGGGCGGCCACCAGACCGGCCACCGCCGCGAACCGCATGATCTGCAGGTACGGGTTACCGCCGCCGGCGTCGGCGACCAGGTCGCGCAGACGCAGCGGCAGGATGGTTCTGCTTGGTGAGCTCACCGCACCATCATGGCCGCGCGCCCCTCCTGGGACGTCCTTCGCCGCGATCACCGACGTCACGGTCGTCCCGCCGTGCGCGGGCACCTGCACCGCGAGGCCCCGGACCCAACACGCCTTCGCGGACTTCGGCCGTCAGACACCCTGAACCCGTGGAAGAACACCGCCGCTACCGCCCCCGTGCTCACCCGTCCGCGCGGACCCAGGTGAACACCACTGCGCTCCCCGGTGAGCGGGCACCGCGACCAGGGCCGGTCACCGACGCCGACGCCGACGACGAGCAGCTGGCCCGGCTGCGCCGGCGGGTCGTCGAACCGGTGGTGACCAGCGTCCTGACGGCCGAGGAGCTCGAGCACCTGAGCGTGCACTGGGGCGTGGACGGTCGTGAGGGGGACGTGTGGGTGCGCCTCGACGTCCCCGACCAGCGACACGAGGAGCTGCTGCTGTCGCCGTGGTGGGTAGCGGACCCCTGCGACGTCGAGGTCCCCACCAGTGCTGCGCAGATCGCCGCTCACCTGGGCGACCGCTTGGAGGACTGGATCTGCGAGACGGCCTTCGCGTGGGGCCAGCAGCGCCGAGCCCGGTACCAGCTGCCCGAGACGTAGCCCGGGGCGGGCCTGGCACTGTCGACCGCTCCGTCATCCAGCGTCGCGCGGACCGGAACCTCTAGTGGCACAAGCGCTGCCTCGCCCTCATCCCCGTCGTCGGCCTCGGCGAACTGCGCCAGCACGCCTCCGACCTGGTCCGCCGCGTCGAAGCGGGCGAGGAGGTCACCATCACCGTGGCCGGCCGAGCCAGCGCCCGGCTGGTCCCCGACGACACCAGGTCCTGGCGCACCTGGACGACGTCGGAGGGGACGTCCTGGGCGAGGAGATCGTGCTGGGCCCAGCGGGAGCGGTAGCGGTTCGGATGCCCGGACGGGTCGGGCAGGACGGCAGGTCGTGACGGGTGCACCCCTCAAGGAATGGGCGGTGGCAGCCGATGGTTGTGATGGCTGGTCGCCCCGGTACGTGTCCCCGGGCCTCAACCCTGCCGCTACGAGCGGCCACTCGCCGTGAGGCGACGCTCGGGGCGACCACCAACCCTTCCTGTGACGACTCGTGACACCGAGTCGGGGGGGTGCTTCCACGGGGGTTTTGCGGAGGTCTATGTTCGCGGCACCACCCCGTGGAAAGGACCACGAATGCCGCGTTCAAGCAATTCCCAGCATTCTTCCGCACGACTCTCATTCAGGCTCCTCACCGCCGCTGTCGGTGCCACCGCCCTCGTCGCGACCGGCGGTGCGGCCCACGCCGCCCCGGCCCGGACCACGACGATCGCGGGCACGCTGCCGCGGTGGCTGCCGAGCGGTACCGCCGCACGCCTCGCCCTCCGTTCGGCCCCGGTCGACACCCCGCAGTCCGTCCGCGTCTACCTCGCGCCGCGCGGTGGGCTGAGCGCTCTGCAGGCCGCGGTCGCCGGCGTCTCAACGCCCGGCTCCCCCACCTACGGGCACTACCTCGACGGAGCGCAGTACGCCGCCTCCTTCGGCCCGACCGAGGCCGCCGCCACGACGGTCTCGAACTACCTGGCCTCCGCCGGTCTGCACGTCGACTCCGTCGAGGCGAGCCGACGCTACGTGGCTGCCACCGGAACCCGGCAACAGCTCCAGCGGGCCTTCGGCGTCACGCTGGCCTCCTTCACCCACGACGGCGCGGACGTCGTGGCTCCCACCACCGCCGCGTCGCTGCCGACCGACGTGGCGGCCGACGTGATGACCATCAGCGGCCTCGACACCAGCGTGCAACGCATGACGTCGCAGCGGATCGCCGAGACCGGGGGCACCACGGCCGCGGACACCACCGCGAACCGCACCGCGGCCGCCGCGTCCGCCGCCGGGGTCGCCCAGCCGGTCGTCGCACCGCCGGCCGCCTCGGTCGTCGGCCGACCGTGCAGCCAGTTCTACGGCGGCCTCCAGGCGAAGTACCAGGCGGACTACAAGACCCCCCTGCCCGCCTTCCACGGGCAGACGCCGTCCTACGCCCTCTGCGGGTACACCGCCCCGCAGTTGTTCAACGGGCTCGGCGGGGACACCGGAACCTCCGGTGGCGGTGTCACCGTCGGAGTCGTCGACGCGTACAACTCCTCGACGATCGTGGCGGACACGAACACCTACTCCAGCGCCTACGGCTGGCCCACCCTCGCCCGCAACCAGTACTCCACCTGGAGCGCCGGGAAGTTCACCGACCAGGAGGCGTGCGACGCCTCGGGCTGGACGGGTGAGCAGACCCTCGACGTGCAGGCCGTGCACGCCATGCGCCCCGCGGCCCGCATCCGCTACTACGCGGCCTCGAACTGCGCCGGTGGGCTCATCGACGCCCTGGCGGCCGTCGTGGACGAGAACCGCGCCGACGTCGTCACGAACTCCTGGGGCGGTCTGGAGACCGACACCGGCGCGGACGACGTCTTCGCCTACGAGCAGATCTTCCTGCAGGGCGCGTTGCAGGGACAGACGTTCCTCTTCAGCTCCGGTGACAACGGCGACGAGATCGCCTCGACCGGCACCAAGCAGGTCGACTACCCGACCAGCGACCCCTACGTCACCTCCGTCGGCGGGACCTCGACGGGCCTCGGCAACGGCGTGCGCAACGTCGTCGCCGAGACCGGCTGGGGAACCGGCGTCTACGCCCTGAACGACAAGGGCACCGACTGGGTCGACGGCGGGTTCCTCTACGGCGCCGGCGGCGGGTACTCCACCCTCTTCCCGCGGCCCGCCTGGCAGGCGGGCACCGTGCCGAACACGGCCCCCACCGGGCGCGCCGTGCCGGACATCTCCAGCGTCGCGGACCCGCAGACGGGGATGCTCGTGGGCCAGACCCAGACCTTCCCGGACGGGGTCCGCTACGGCGAGTACCGCATCGGCGGGACGAGCCTGGCCTCGCCGCTGGCGGCGGGCGCCATCGCGGAAGCCGTGCAGCGCAAGGGCAAGCGGGCCGGACTCGCGAACCCCGCGTTGTACTCGATCGCCCGCGGCGCCTACACCGACGTCCAGGCCTCCACGGTCAAGGGCGTGGTCCGCGCGAACTACGTCAACGGACTGGACCCCAGCGGCGGGACGTCGTACACCGTCCGCACCTGGGGCCGGGACTCCACCCTCGGACTCGCGAAGGGCTGGGACCCCGTGACGGGTCTCGGGCGTCCCGGCGCGACGTTCGCCAGGACCCTGGCGAGCACCCTGGGGAAGTAGGACCCCACGACGAGAACGCGCCCACCGGGTCTCCCGGTGGGCGCGTTCTCCGTTGTGGGGAGGATTCAGGCGTGGCGGCGGCGCGCCGCCGCGGTGATCAGCAGACCACCGGCCAGGACGAGCGCCGCACCGACGGTGATCCAGGGCGCGATGTCCGCGCCGGTGGTCGCCAGGTCCTCCTCGGCGACCGCCGCGGCGGCCGGCTTCGAGGTCGTGGCCGACGGGGTCGGGACGGCCACGGCGGGGACCGTGGGCGTCGCCGTCGGCGCCGGGGACTCCACGACCGGGGGCGGGATCTCGGTCGCGACGGCGGAACGGGGTTCCTGGTCCGGGGCGAGCCGCGCGTTCTCGGGCAGGCCCAGGTAGGCCGTGAACGCCTCGAGGTCGGTCTTCCCGAGTTCGACCCTGTCGGTCCCCTCCGCCAGGGTCGTGAAGTTGTCGCCGCCGGAGGCCAGGAAGCTGTTGACGGTCACCCGGTACTGCGCGGTGGCGTCGAGCTCCGCGCCGTCGAGGGTCACCGACTTGACGTGCTGTCCGGCCGGGGCCGCGTCGTCGTAGGTGAAGAAGAATCCCTTCGGCACCCCGAGGGCCAGGAACGGCCGCGAGGAACCCGCGGGCTGCCACTGCTGCTCGAGCACCTCGCGGACCTGCGCACCCGTGAGGGTCAGGGTCACGACGGAGTTCGCGAACGGCTGCACCGCAGCGGCTTCGGCGTAGGTGACGACACCGTCGCCCTCGCTGCCCGAGGCCGCGTACTCCAGGTCGTCGCGGATGCCGCCGGGGTTCTCGAACGCGATCTGCGCACCGGCGCCCTCGGTCTGCTGCAACTGCGCGTCGGCGATGAGGTTCCCGAGCGGGGACTGCGTCCCACGGTCGTCGTCGGCGCCGGAGAACGCGCGGGTGATGTCGGCCGTGACCGAACCGACGGGCGTCGTGCCGACCTGGTCCGCGAAGGCCACCGCGTCGTCGACGATCTTCTGGACGGCCGGGTCGGGGGTGAAACCCTCCACCGGGACGACCTGGTGGGCCTGGGCGACGACGTCACCGGTGGCGTCGTCGACGTTCAGCACGAGGTTGTCCACGGCGACCGAGTAGCTCTCGGCGGAGACGACGGGACGGGCGACGGCCTTGCCCGCGACCGGGAACTCGCAGTCGTAGAGCATGTGCGTGTGCCCGGAGACGATGGCGTCGATCTGCGGGGAGGAGTTCTGCACGATCTGCCCGAAGGCGCCCTCGGAACCGACCGCGGCGCAGTCGGTCCCGGACGAACCCTCGTGGGCGAGCAGGACGATGACCTGCGCCTCGTCGTTGGCGGTGTTCCCGTCCGACAACTGCGCGGCGACCCGGTTCGCGGCGGCGACGGGGTCGGTGAAGCGCAACCCGGCGATGCCGGCCGGGGCGACGAGGCTCGACGTCTGCTGCGTCACGACCCCGATGAACCCGACGCGGATCCCACCGACCTCGGTGGTGGCGTAGGCGGGTAGGGCCGGGGTCCCGTCGGCCTTCACGACGTTCGCGCCGAGGTAGGGGAACGCCGCCAGCGGGTCAGCACCGTTCGTGCCCTGGCGACCGATCACCCCGATGCGGTCGGTGAGGTCGGCGTAGCCCTGGTCGAACTCGTGGTTGCCGACCGCGGAGACGGCGACGCCCATCTGGTTCAGCGCGGCGATCGTCGGGGCGTCCTCCTGGATGAAGGAGGTGAACGTCGAGGCTCCGACGTTGTCACCGGCGGAGACGACGATGGTGTTGGGGTTCTGCGCGCGCATGACGTCCAGCGCACCGGCCAGCTGGGCCGCCCCACCGACGGGTTGTCCGTCGTCGGTCTCGTCGGGGGCCTCGAGGCGACCGTGGAAGTCGTTGAACGCGCCGATCTGGATCTGCGTCTGGCCGGGTGCGGGGGCGGGCAGCAGCGTCGGGATCTGCCCGGGGGTGGCCGCCTCGGCGGGGGCCGCGAGCAGTGGGGTCGCCAGGACCGTGAGCACGGCTCCCGAACTGAGGAACCGGACGAGGGGACGACCTGTGCGCATGAGCTCGCTTCCACGAGGTGGGTGACTGGCGCCGGAGTCTGCCAGTCACAGTGACGTCCAGGGAACCCCTGGGTCACTCCACACGTGAACATCAGGTTTCGGCGGGCGGTGTCCCCGGCGAGTTCTCACTGAGAGCGATCGTGAGCCCACGTTGCGCAACTCCAACGAGGCCGACGCCTTCCGCCTCGGACAACGGGATCCACTGCGCGAGATCGGTGCTGCCGCCGACGTCGAGGACCTGCGGAACCTTCACCTCGACCGGCGTGGCCGTCACCAGGATGCGCACGGCGTGGAAGTCCTCCAGGACCCCCCGCGGCGAGCGCCCGGTGAAGTGCTCGGCACCGATCTCGGCCAGACCGGTCACGACGACGTCCATGCCGGTCTCCTCGTGCACCTCGCGGACCACGGCGGCGATGGGGTGTTCGCCGTGGTCGACACCGCCTCCCGGCAAGGTCCAGCGCCCCGGGCTCGGGGTGGTGGTGCTGAGCCGGGTCAGCAGCAGGGACCCGTCCGCGACGACGACGGCGTAGCAGGCGAGGCGTTGCCGGACGACGGGGACGTCGGGGTCCTCCGCGGGTGCCGTGCGCCGCAGTTCCGCCTCCTCGAGCGCCACGAGGGCGTCGGCGACGAGCGGCCACTCCGCCCCGACCGGCCGCCACTCCCCCGCCGGGGGTTCGGCGACCGAGACGGCCAGGACCAGGTGCACGGTGTGCAGGTCGACGTCGCCCTGGGTGCGGCGACCGTCGTGGACGGCCAGGAGTCCCCCGACCTGGGCGTGCTCCCCCAGGACGCGCCGCAGCGCCGCGGTCGGGGTCTCGCCGTGGGCGAGGACCGTCCAGGGCAGCGAACCGTCGAGGGTCAGCAGCCGGTCGTCCGCGCCGCCCTCCTCGACGACCGCGGCGTGGACCGCGACGCGTTGCAGCGCCCTCACGCGGTGGCGCGCGGCGCCTGGCGGGCGTCGAGGTGGATCCGCGCGAACCGGGCGTTCTTGCGCTCGGCGTAGAAGGACAGGAACGGGATCGTCCCGGCCAGGGCGGTCAGGACCATCCGCTGCCAGGACCACCGGAGCCGGTTGCCGAGGTCGAAGGTCGTGATGAGCAGGACGACGTAGAGCCAGCCGTGGGCGACACCGACGACCTCGACCACGCGGTCCCCGCCCCCGAAGGCACCGAAGTACTTCTGCGGCATGCCGACCAGCACCAGGACGACCAGACCGATGCCGGTCAGCCAGGCCATGACGCGGTAGCGCGTCAGCGCGGACCGGACCTTGGGGACCGAACGCAGACCTCGCGCACCTCGCGCACCTCGTTCAGCACTCACCGGGCACCACTCATGTCTCGTCCTCCGTGACCGTCGACGTGCTCGTCCGAGCTCGCGTCGCCGTCATCCTCTCCTGCGGCGGCGTGCTCGTCGCGCACGACCCGCACCCAGATCACGATCGCGAACAACCCGAACACCCACCACTGCGCGGCGTAGGCGAGGTTTCGCCAGTCCAGGCGGTGCGAGGCCTGCCCGGGATCGGCGGGCGGGACGGCGCTCAACCCGGCGGCCGGCGCGGCGTCGGTGACGTAGGCGTTGGCGACGCCGTAGTCCACGCGGTTGATCAGGTCCGCGGCGCTGACGATCCACGTCTGCCCCTCGGGCAGGACGGCGGTCGAGGGTGCGAGGTCGGAACTCTCGGGGGGTTGCAGCGTCCCGGTCAGGTCGACGACGCCGCTCGGCAGGGGCGGCGCGGCCTGCCCCTGCGGGACCCAGCCCCGCACGACGGGGACCCCGGACCCGTCCGCCAGCACGACGACACCGAGGACCCAGGACCCGACGGTCCCGCCGAGCTCACGCCCGGGGACCAGCAGGTCCAGGGCCGGGTCGAAGGTGCCGTGGACCTCGACGCGGCGGCCGACCTCGTCACCGGAGAGCACGGCCGCGGCACCCGAGGCCCCGGCGTCGACGACCGTCGAGATCGGGACGACCGGCTGGGCCGCAGGGGGTTCGGTGACGACCACGTTCCCGCGGTGCCACTGCCAGACCCCGAGGCCGCTGCAGACGACCACGACGAGCAGGGCCACCAGGCCGAGTCCGGCGAGCCGGCCGTTGAGGCCGCGACGGGGATCTGACACCCGCCCAGGCTACGTGGCGGACCTGGGAAGTCCCTCAGCTCGTCCGCTCGAACTGGTCCCGATGGACCTCCTCGGCGATAGCGGAATCCCAGAGGCGTTGGTAGCGCTTTCCCCGACGGGGACGGTCAGGCTGCGTACCGGATCCGTCGAAGCGGGTGTCCGCACCGAGGAACGGAGCGGTCAGCGCGAGAGCGAGGAGCACGCAGAGGACGATCAGGACGCCCATCAGGATCACCACTCGCCCTGTGAACCGCTACCGGACTGGCTGACGAAAGCGCTATTCTCTCTTCTCATGGACCACGGTAGCAGTGTGCAGCGCGTCACCGCCAGCCTGCGGGACCTCGCGGCGACCCTGCCCGCGGGCACGAAACTGCCCAGCAGTCGCCGGCTGGTGAGCGACCTCGGCGTCGGGCCGGTCACCGTCCAGCGGGCGATCGACGTGCTCGTCGCGGACGGGACCGTCGCCACCCGGCCGGGCGCGGGCACCTTCGTCGCACGCGCGAGCCGGACCCAGACCGTCGACACGGACTGGCAGCGGGTGGCCCTCGGCGCCTCCCCCGTCCGGACCGAGGGAGTGCTCGCCTCGCTGGCGATCCCCTCCCAGGACGTCCTGGACATGTCCCGCGGCTACCTCGACCTGTCGCTGCAACCGTCGTCCAGGTTGTCGGCGGCCATGGCCCGCGCAGCCCGGCGGCCGGAGGCGTGGACGACCCCACCGCTGCAGGGCATGCCGGAACTGCGGACCTGGTTCGCCCAGCAGCTCGGCGCCGACCGCGACGACGTCCTCGTCAGCCCCGGCGGCCAGGGCGCGCTCTCGACGGTGCTGCGTTCGATCGTGCCGGCCGGCAGTCCCGTCCTCGTCGCCGTCCCGAGCTACCCGGGGGCGATCGCGTTGCTGCGCAGCGCCGGTCTCGTCCCGATCCCCGTCCCCACGGACACCGACGGCGTCCGCCCCGAACTGCTGGAACGTGCCTTCGAGCAGACCGGCTCCCGGGTGCTGTACCTGCAGCCCACCTACGCCAACCCGGACGGCCACGTCCTGGCCGCGGAACGCCGCCGCCCCGTCCTGGAGATCGCCGCCCGCGCCGGGGCGTTCATCGTCGAGGACGACTTCGCCCGGTGGCTCAGCCACGGACCGACACCGCCGCCGTCCCTGCTGCGCGACGACACCGACGGCCGGGTCATCACGGTGAACTCGCTCAGCAAGGCCGCCGGACCCAGCCTGCGGGTGGGGTGCATCGTCGCGCGAGGCCCGGTGGCGCAACGCATCACCGGCCTGGCCGTGGTGGACCACCTCATCGTGTCCCGGCCGCTGCAGGAGGCCGCGGTGGAACTCGTGACCGGGGCGGGCTGGAACGCGCACCTGCGCTCGCTGTCGGCCGCCCTCGGCGCGCGGGCCACGAAGCTCTCGACCGCCCTGTCCCGCGAACTGCCCGACTGGAGCTTCGTCCGCCCGCGCGGCGGGTTCTCCACCTGGGTGCGCCTGCCGCGCGGCACCGACGACGTCGAACTCGCCCGCCGCGCCCTGACCAGGGGTCTCGCCGTCGGGCCGGGACGCCACTTCGTCGTGGCCGAGGAGGACGCCGCCCACCTCCGGCTCTGCTTCGCCGCGATCCCCGAGCAGCACATCGACGCCGCGGTGCGGATCCTCGCCGACTCGCTCTGAGGTCCGTGTCCGGTTCCCTTGACATCGTGTCAGGTCTACTTGACACTCGTGGTCATGGGCAGGACATCGGCACAGGGCCGAGGGAACCGCGTCCGGGCGGCGAGGACGGTCCGCGGACTGACGCAGGCGGAACTCGCGACGGCGGCCGACGTGACGCGGCAGACGGTGGTCGCGATCGAGGCGGGGAACTACGCCCCGTCGGTCTACCTGGCCCTCGACATCGCACGGCACCTGGGACGGAGCGTCGAAGAACTCTTCGACGCGGAGGAGGCGACGACGTGAACCACCAGAACCACGAGAACCACGAGCACGGCGAGAAGGATCCGCGCGAGAGCGTGTTCGTCCGGCTGGCCGCCGGTGTCGGGGACCTCGGGAACCCGTTCTACCGCGAGGAACGGCAACGGGACGTGTGGAACGAGGCCTCGGCCGTCGGGATGCAGTTGACGTTGTGGGCCGGGATGGCCGCCGCCACCGTCATGGTGTGGATCGGTGGGTCGCAGGGTTTCCCATACGCCCTCACCCTGATGTTGCTGCTCGGCGCGATCAGCTGGGTGGTCCTCCTCTACGCCGCACGGTTGGGGGTGCACGCCGGCAGCGGAACCCGGATCGCGCGGTGGCGCGTGGTCCCGTACCTGGTGCTGCTGCTCGCGTTCTTCGCGGGAGTCCTCCACTCCGGCGTCGTGAGCGGGAGCACGGGCTGGGGCGCGACGTTCGGTGTCCTCGTCGGTGTTCTCGCGGGTGTGCTCGGACTGCGCCGCTCCCGCCGGACGGCGCAGGCGTGAACCTCGCGACCTTCGAGACCCCCACGGGTCCGGTCGAGCTGCGCCACGCGCGGGCGGGCGACGTCCTGGGGATCGTGGCGATGCTGCACGACGACCAGATCGCCGCGGACCGCGACTCGGTGCGCGAGACCGAGGACGAGGCCGAAGACGAGGCGGTCTACCTGGCCGCGTTCGCGCGGATCGAGGCCGACCCGTCCTCGGAACTGTTCGTCCTGACCGACGCCGACGGCACGCTCGTCGGGACGCTGCAGTTCAACGTTCTGCCGGGGTTGTCCCGACGCGGGTCGGACCGCGCGCAACTCGAGGCGGTGCGCATCGACTCCGCACGGCGGGGCGGTGGTCTCGGGTCGCAGTTGATCGGCTGGGCGATCGAGGAGGCCCGCCGACGCGGGTGCGGACACGTCCAGCTGACCAGCGACGCGCGACGCGTCGACGCCCGCCGGTTCTACGAACGGCTGGGTTTCGTCGCGTCGCACGTCGGGATGAAGCGCGAGCTCTGACCGGCCGAGGACCGGCTCGTGACGGGGTCCACGACCCGACGGACCAGGGGGCACAAGGTCTGGCCGTGGGTGGCGAACAACTCGTCGCGGGAGTCGAACCGGCCGAGGTCGGCGACGACCCGGTCGGCCAACCCGGCGGCCTCGTCGTGACCGTCGCGCGTGCAGCCCCCGGTGCAGTCCTCCAGCGAGACGGCACCGCGGGCGAGGGCCTCGAAGAGCGTCTCGCCGTCCCGGTTCGTGAAGGCCGCAACCCCGGCGCCCGGGGGTGCGAAGAGGTGCGAGGCCGGCACCCAGGAACCCTCCACCCGGAACTCCGGCCAGGCCAGGACGACGACGTCCGGCACGAACCGGTGCAGGCGCGGGAACCTCGGGTACCAGAACCGCCCGTCGACGAGCAGCCCGCGGCACCGGGTCGCGATGTCGAGCGAGCGCGCCGTCGCCTCGAGCACGGCCATCCGCTGGCTGCACGATCCCCTGCCCCTGCGCAGGGTCACCGACGCGGGCTGCAGTTCGTCGAGGGCGTAGACCGGGCGGACGGCCACCGAGACCAGAGCGTGGGCCGAGCGCAGGCGCTCCCGCTCGTCCCCGCCACGGGTCCGCGCCGCGAGGTTCCGCACCGCCTCGGCGGAGTGGTCGAGGACAGCGGTGGGCTCACGACTCCCCGTCGCCTCCCGGGCGGGGTCGGGGTCCCGGGGCAGCCACCACGGGGTGGTCAGGCGCGTCGTCACGGTCTCAGCATGCCCCGCCCGGTCCCGCTCAAGGTCACCCGTTCGGCCGCCGATGCGGAGGGTTCACCCCCAGGAGGAACCCGCGCCCGCTCAGAACCCCGCAACCCGACGGCTGCTCGCCGACCGGTCGATGACGACCAAGATCGCCGCCGCCGTCCTGGCCGCGTCGACCGTGGCCGTCGGGGTCGGCGCCGTGGGTCTGGTCGGCATGCAGCGCGCCGAGGACGAGGTCGCGAAGATCAGCGACCAGCACGTGGCGGGGATGGCGGACATCTCCACCGCGCGCGGCGCGATCGCCGCCCAGTACCGCGCGGAGTTCCTGGCCCTCATCCCCGGCGCCGACGTCCCGGCCTCCGTCCAGTCGGCCCACGAGGCGGACGCGGCGCTCACGAAGGCCCTCGACAGCTACGAGGCCCGCGGCTCCGTCGGCGCGTCGTCGAAGGCGGTCGCGGAGCTGCGCACCTCCTACGGCGAGTACGCCACGTTGCGCGACGTCCTGGTGCTGCAGCAGGCGCCGCCCAGCGGTTTCCAGATGCCCGCGGGTGATCAGATCGGGGCCCGCTTCGGCGGGGCCGAGAACGGCTTCAACGCCGCCATCGCCACCCTGCAGGCGGACGAGACCCGCCAGGCCGCGGCCGGTCGGGCCGCCGCCGAACAGGCCGTCAGCCGGGCCAGGACGATCGTCCTCGCCGTGCTGGTCGGCGGGCTGCTGCTCTCCGGGGCCATCGGCCTGGCCGTCGTGCGGCTGATCCGCCGCCAGCTCGACAGCGTCGCGACCGCCCTCGACGCCGTCGCCGAGGGCGATCTCACCGTCGCCGCCGAGGTCCACTCCGCCGACGAGCTCGGGGCGATGGCCGGGGCGGTCAACCGCGCCCGCGACGGCATCCGTTCCGTGGTCTCCCGGATGGCCTCCTCGGCGGCCGACCTGGCCGGGTCCTCGCAGCAGCTGACGTCCGTGGCCGGCGAGCTGTCCCACGGGGCGCAGGAGTCCGCCGCGCAGGCCCAGGTCGTCTCCGCCGCCACCGGGGAGATCTCCGCCAACATCGCCACGGTGGCCGCCGCCGGGGAGGAGATGACGTCCGCGATCCGGGAGATCTCCAGCGCCACCGCCGAGGCGTCCTCCACCGCGAGCACCGCCGTGGCCTCCGCCGACGAGGCCAACGCGACCATCCAGCGCCTCGGCACCTCCAGCCGGGAGATCGGTGACGTCGTCAAGCTCATCACCTCGATCGCCGAGCAGACGAACCTCCTCGCCCTGAACGCGACCATCGAGGCCGCCCGGGCCGGGGAGATGGGCAAGGGTTTCGCCGTGGTCGCCGGCGAGGTCAAGGAACTCGCGCAGCAGACGGCGCGGGCGACGGAGGAGATCGTGTCCCGGGTGGGTGCGACGCAGACCGACGCGGAGGCCGCGTCGGTCGTCATCGGGCAGATCGCCGAGGTCATCGCCCGCATCGACGGCCTGCAGGCGACCATCGCCGCCGCCGTGGAGGAGCAGTCCGCGACCACGTCGGAGATGGTCCGCAACGTCAACGAGGTCGCGACCGGGTCGCAGGAGATCTCCACGAACATCTCCGGCATCGCCGCGGCCGCGTCGCGCACCACCGACAGCGCGGGGGCCACGGCGACGGCGGCGGCGGAGGTCTCCCGGGCGGCCGGGGACCTCACCGCGCTCGTCACGACCTTCCGGGTCTAACCGGCGACCGGCGGCGAGGCCACTCCCTCGTCGCCCTCGTCGCCCTCGTCGCTCTCGTCCTCGTCCTGGAGGGCCGCCAGCAGCCGTCCCAGCACGGCGACGACCCCGGGCAGTGCCGCCTGGTCCTGCGGGCTCAGACGGTTCGCCGCAGTGGCCAGGGTCGTCGCGCTCGCCCGGTCGTAACGGGCCAGCAGCGACCGCGCGGAACCCGTCGCGCTGACGTTGACCACCCGCAGGTCACCGCCGGCGGAGGACCGCTCGGTGAGACCGGCGACCCCCGTGACGCGCAGCAGGTTGCTGATCGTGGACCGCGCCAGGTGCAGGGTCTCGGCCAACTGGCTCGGGGTCAGCGGGCCACGGTCGGTCAGGACGCGCAGCAGCTCGACCTGGGCCTCGGGGAGGTCCGGCAGGTCGGCCAGCTCGCGGCTGCGCCGCAACACCCTGCGGCGCAACGGTCCCAGCAGGACCGAGAGACCGGCCGCGGTGGAGGTGTCGTCGCGCACGCCCTCATCCTGCCCCGGCGGTCCGCTTGACCCCAACTACTTTTGCACGCAAAATCATCGCGTGACGACTCACCGCGCGCCGACGCCCACGCCGACGCCGACGCCCACGCCCACGCCCACGCCCACGCCCACGCCCACGCCCACGCCCAGCGACCCCACACCCCCGCAGGACCTCGACGGACTGGTCGGGCACCGGTTCGTCTACACCTACGCCAACGGCTGGCAGTACGAGATGTACGTCAAGAACGAGCGCACCATCGACTACCGCATCCACTCCGGGATGGTCGGCGGGCGGTGGGTCAAGGACCAGGAGGTCGACCTCGTCCAGCTCGACGAGGACAGCTTCAAGCTCTCCTGGAACGAACCGACCGGGACGTCGGTCGTGGTCAACGTCATGCCGGGACGGCGCCGCCTGCACGGCACCATCTTCTTCCCCCGCTGGGTGGAGGAGGACGGGTCCAGGACCGTGCTGTTCCAGAACGACCACCTGCCCCTGATGCGGCGCTACCGCGACGCCGGGCCCACCTACCCGATCCTCGTCGTCCCCGAGTTCGCCCGGATCACGTTCTTCGAGCACGTCGGCACCGACGACGACACCGTCGTCTCCGTCGCCCCCGGCGACCTGCCCGCCGACTTCACCGCGCAGGAGAACTGAGGTGGCCCCGACCGGGCACACCCGGCGGATCACCACCGGCGACGGGCTCACGCTCGCCGTCCACGGCTGGGACGGTTCCGGCGCCGGGGCGCAGGCCCACCCGGTCCTGCTGCACCACGGCTTCAGTTCCAGCACGTCCGTGGAGTGGCCGCGCTCCGGGGTCCTGGACGCCCTGCTCGCCACCGGGCGCCGGGTCGTCGCGGTGGACGCCCGCGGTCACGGGGCGTCGGACAAGCCCCACGACGCGGCACGCTACGGCGAGGCCCGGATGGCCGCCGACGTGATCGACGTCCTCGACGCCCTGGACCTGGCGCAGGTCGACCTGGTCGGGTACTCGATGGGGTCGGTCGTCTCGCTGCTGGTGGCCTCGACCCACCCGGACCGCGTCCACCGCCTCGCCGTGGGCGGCGTCGGCGCCGGGATCGTCGAGGTGGGCGGCGTGGACACCCGCGCCCTCTCCTCCGCCCGCCTCGCCGAGGCGCTGCGCTCACCCGACCCCGCCACGATCACCGACCCGATGGTCCGGGGGTTCCGCGAGTTCGCCGAGCAGACCGGCAACGACCTGCCGGCCCTGGCCGCCCAGGCCGACGCCGTGCACGCCTCCCCCCTCGCGCTGGACCGGATCACCGCGCCCACGCTCGTGGTGGCCGGCGACGCCGACCCCCTCGCGCAGCGCCCGGAGGTCCTCGTCGCCGCCGTCCCGGGAGCCCGGCTCCAGCTGGTCCGGGGTGACCACGGCGCAGCCCTCACCGACCCCCGGTTCGCCGCTGCGATCGCCGGGTTCCTGACCCCGTGACGGCCGGCTGACGGTTTCAACGGGCAGGAAGGCGCCGGGCTTCCTACCGTTCGGGGTACCGGGACCACCGGTGACCATCGTGGAGAAGGAGCGGACATGTCCATCGCGGACAAGGCCAAGAACGTCGTGCAGCAGACCGTCGGCAAGGCCGAGGAAGCCGTCGGGAAGAAGACCGACGACGCGGAGCTGACGGCGCAGGGCCACAAGGACCAGGGGATGGGCGCTGCGCGTCAGAACGTCGAGAAGACCAAGGACGCCCTCGACGAGAAGTGACGTTCGAGAACGGCAGGGGCTGACTCCTCCCGGGGTCAGCCCCTCCTCACGTCCGGGACCGCAGGAGGCTCACTCCCACTCGATGGTGCCCGGCGGCTTGCTCGTGACGTCGAGCACCACGCGGTTCACCTCGGGCACCTCGTTGGTGATCCGGGTCGAGATCTTCGCGAGCACGTCGTAGGGCAGCCGCGTCCAGTCCGCCGTCATGGCGTCCTCCGAGGACACCGGACGCAGCACGATCGGGTGGCCGTAGGTCCGGCCGTCACCCTGGACCCCGACCGAGCGGACGTCGGCGAGGAGCACGACGGGGCACTGCCAGATGTCGCGGTCCAGACCGGCCGCGGTGAGTTCCGCCCGGGCGATGGCGTCGGCGGACCGCAGGATCTCGAGGCGTTCCGGGGTCACCGCCCCGACGATGCGGATCGCGAGTCCTGGACCGGGGAACGGCTGGCGGTAGACCATCGCCTCGGGCAGACCGAGCTGCACGCCGACCGCGCGCACCTCGTCCTTGAACAGCGCCCGCAGCGGTTCGACGAGTTCGAAGGCGAGGTCGTCCGGCAGCCCGCCGACGTTGTGGTGGCTCTTGATCGTCGCCGCGCCGGTGCCGCCACCGGACTCGACGACGTCGGGGTACAGGGTGCCCTGCACGAGGAACTTGACCTCGCCCCCGGCCGCACCTTCAGCCTCGACGACGTCGCGGGCGGCCTGCTCGAAGACGCGGATGAACTCGCGGCCGATGATCTTCCGCTTCTGCTCGGGATCGCTGACCCCGTCCAGCGCCTCCGCGAAGCGCTGGACCGCGTCGACGACGTGCAGCTTCACCCCGGTGGAGGCGACGAAGTCCTTCTCGACCTGCTCCGACTCCCCCGCGCGCAGCAGGCCGTGGTCGACGAAGACGCAGGTCAGCTGGTCGCCCACGGCGCGCTGCACCAGGGCCCCGGCGACCGCGGAGTCGACGCCACCGGAGAGGGCGCAGATGACCTTGCCGTCACCGATCTGCGCGCGGATCCGCGCGACCTGCTCCTCGATGACGTTGCCGGTCGTCCAGTCCGGGTCGATGCGGGCACCGCCCCGCAGGAAGTTCACCAGGACGTCCTGGCCGTGCGTGGAGTGCTTGACCTCCGGGTGCCACTGCACGCCGTAGAGGCGACGCTCGTCGTCCTCGAAGGCCGCGACCGGGGTACCGGCCGAGGACGCGGTCACCCGGAAACCCTCGGGTGCGCGGGACACGCTGTCCCCGTGGGACATCCACACCGACTGCTCGGTCGGCTGGTCGTGCAGCAACGTCGAGTCGGCGGCGTCGCTCAGGTTGGCGACGGTGCCGCCGTACTCGCGCTGACCGGTCTGGGCGACCTCACCGCCCAGCGCCTTGGCCATGGCCTGGAAGCCGTAGCAGATCCCCAGGACGGGGACCCCGGCCTCGAAGAGGGAGGCGTCGACCTGCGGGGCGCCCTCGGCGTACACGCTGGACGGGCCGCCGGAGAGGATCACCGCCGCGGGGTTCTTCGCGAGGATCTCGGCCACCGGCATGGAACTGGGGACGATCTCGGAGTAGGTGTCCGCCTCACGGACCCGGCGCGCGATGAGCTGCGCGTACTGGGCTCCGTAGTCGACGACGAGCACGGGGCGGTGCGCGCGTTCCGCACCCACCTCGGCGAGTTCGATCTCAGGCTGGTCCTGGGGCTGGCTCTCGGGCGCATCCGGCGTCACGACCCAAGGGTAGCCGCGTGCGGGCCCCCGCTCCTCCCCCGCGATCGTGGACGCCGGTTTAACGTGTGGGCACGGGTGCGGGAATGCGATTACCGTCGTTGCTCGTGCGCTCCCTCCCGCTGAGCGATCCCGGAACCCCCGACGTCACCTCCCCCCTGCGCTTCCTGCTGCACACCGCGGCGCTGCAGTGGGCCCCGATGGTGATCGGCTCGGGCGTCGGGACCGTGTGGCTCCTCTCCCAGGCCGTCCTCCCCGCCGCCATCGGCAAGGCGATCGACGAGGGCGTGGTCGCCGGTGACCCCACCGCGCTCACCCGGTGGGCGCTGGTCGTCCTGGGCCTCGCCGTCGTCACCGCGACGGCCGCGATCGTGCGCCACCGCTACGGCGTGACGAACTGGCTGACCGCCTGCTTCCGCACGCTGCAGCAGGTCGGGCGGCACACCGCGCACGCGGGGACGGCCGTCACGGAGAAGCTCCCCCAGGGCGAGGTGCTCGCGTCCATCGCCTCCGACGGGCCCCGCCTCGCCGACGCCTTCGACGTCACCCAGCGCGCCGTCGCCTCGCTCGCGGCCGTCGCCGTCGTCGCCGTCCTGGTGCTGCGCACCTCGGTGCCCCTCGGCCTCGTCGTCCTCGTCGGGGTGCCCGTCATCATGGCGTTCCTGCTCCTCCTCCTGCGGCCGCTGCAGGAACGTCAGCGCCTGCACCGCAAGCTGTCCGGTGAACTGACGTCGATCGGCACCGACACCGTGCGGGGTCTGCGGATCCTGCGCGGGATCGGTGGCGAGGAGGTCTTCCTCGGCCGCTACCGGGCCAAGAGCCAGCAGGTCCGCGCGGCGGGCGTGCGCGTCGCGACCTGGGAGTCGGCGCTGGAGGCGCTGCAGATCCTCGTGCCCGGCCTCCTCGTCGCCGCGCTCGTGTGGGCCGGGGCGCGGGCCACCGTCCGGGGCGAGATCACCCCCGGGGACCTCGTCGCCCTCTACGGCTACGCCGCGTTCCTCACCTCACCGCTGCGGATGCTGGTGGAGGCCGCGGACAAGTACGCTCGCGCGCTCGTCGCGGCCCGGCGCCTCATCACGCTGCTCGAGGTCCCGCCCGCGGTGCACGACACCGGGCACGCCGTCAGCCCCGGCGGGGACCTCGCCGATCCCGAGTCCGGGGTCGTCGCCGACGCCGGTCACCTGACCGCGGTCGTCTGCGACCCGCCGGAGGACGCCGCGGTCCTGGCCCGCCGCCTCACCCGCTTCGACGACGACACCCGCGCCACCTTCGGCGGGACGGCCCTGCTCGACATGCCCGTCACCGACGTCCGCCGGCGCGTGCTGCTGGCCGAGGACGACGCGCAGCTCTTCAGCGGGACGATCCGCGAGCAGGTCGACCCCGAGGACGTCCACGCCGACACCGAGGTGCTCGACGCCCTGCGGATCGCCGACGCCGTCGAGATCCTCGACCTCGTCGACGGCGGCCTCGCCGGGACCGTCACCGAACGCGGCCGCTCGCTGTCCGGTGGACAGCGCCAGCGCCTCGCCCTGGCCCGGGTGCTGCTGCGCGAACCAGAGGCCCTGGTCCTGGTGGAACCCACCAGTGCCGTCGACGCGCACACCGAGGCCCGGATCGCCGGCCGGTTGCGCACCGCCCGCGCCGGACGGACGACCGTCGTCGCGACGGCCAGCCCGCTCGTCCTGCCGCAGGTCGACAGCGTCTGCTGGGTGCGCGACGGCCACGTCGTCGCCCGTGGGACGCACGCCGAGCTGCTCGACCGCGACGCCCGGTACCGGCGTTTCGTCACCCGCGACGCGGGTGTCCCCGTGCCGCGGGGCGCGACGTCCGACGTGGAGGGAATGGCATGAGCGAACCGACCACCGAGCCGACGACGCTGCCCGTCGCCGACCGCGCGCAGGTGCTGCGCGACGTGAAGCGCCTGATGACCCAGCACCGCGGGCCGGGCCTGCGGATGCTCGGCCTGCACGCCCTCGCCGCGCTGGCCGGCCTGGCCGGGCCGTTCCTGCTGGGCCGCCTCGTCGACGACGTCGTCACCGCCCTGGGCGCGCGGACGCCGCTGGCCGACGTCACCGCCACGATCGACACCGCCGTGGCGGTCCTCGTGGGTGCCGTCGTCGTGCAGGCCGTGCTCGCGCGGCTGGCCCGGAAGCGCTCGCTCGTGCTGGCCGAGGGGGTCTTCGCGCAGCTGCGCGAGGAGTTTCTGACCCGCGCCACGGCGCTGCCGCTGTCCGTGGTGGAACAGGCCGGCACCGGAGACCTGGTGTCGCGCACCACCAACGACGTCGACGCGTTGAGCTACACCGTCCGCTACGGCGCCCCGGCGATCCTCGTCGCGTCGGTGACGTCGGTGCTCACCGTGATCGCCGCCGTGTTCTCCGGACCGCTGGTGGCCCTGGCGATCGTCGCCGGCATCCCCGGGTTGTGGTTCGCCACCCGCTGGTACCTCAAGCGCGCCCCGCAGGGCTACGCCGCCGAACGGGCCGAGTGGGGCCGGATCTCCACCACGCTCGGCGAGAACGTCGAGAACGTCCGCACCGTCGAGGCGCTGAACCTCGCCGACCACCGCGTGCACCTCGTCGACGACGTCATCGGCGCCACCGTGCGGCGCGAGCGCTACACCCTGTCGCTGCGCACCGTGTGGTTCCCGAGCATCGAGATGTCCTACCTGCTGCCCGTCGTCGTCGCGCTGCTCTGGGGCGGCTTCCTCGTCCGGCACGACCTGCAGAGCGTCGGTCAGGTCACCACCGTCGTCCTCTACCTGCGCCAGCTCGTCGGACCCGTCAACGAACTGCTGGCCTGGTGGGACGAGCTGCAGGTCGGGCAGGCCTCCTTCGCCCGGGTCGTCGGGCTCAGCGCCGTCGACGCCGACCGGGTCGAGAGCTCCGACCGCCCCGTCCACGACGAGATCGCCGCGGACGCCGTCGGGTTCGAGTACAGCCCCGGACGCCCTGTGCTGCACGGAGTCTCGCTGGCGCTGGAACCGGGCGAACGGCTCGCCATCGTCGGGCCCACCGGCGCCGGCAAGTCCACGCTGGGCCGCCTGCTGGCCGGGATCAACCCGCCCACCCACGGTTCGGTGCAGGTCGGCGGCGCGGAGGTCACCGGCTTGCCGCTGGACGAACTGCGCTCGCGGATCGCCCTGGTCACCCAGGAACGGCACGTGTTCGCCGCGACCCTGCGCGACAACACCGCCCTCGCCGCCCCGGGGTCCTCCGACGCCGTCGTCCGCGAGGCGCTCGCGGCGGTCGACGCCCTCGGCTGGGTCGAGGCCCTGCCCGAGGGGCTCGACACCCCCGTCGGCGAGAACGGCCTCACGTTGTCGGCCGCGCAGGCCCAGCAGGTCGCCCTCGCCCGGTTGGTGCTGGCCGACCCGCACACCCTCGTCCTCGACGAGGCGACGTCGTTGCTCGACCCCAACGCCGCCCGCCACCTCGAGCGCTCCCTCGCCGCGGTGCTCGAGGGCCGGACGACCGTCGCCATCGCCCACCGCCTGCACACCGCCCACGACGCCGACCGGATCGCGGTGGTCGAGGGCGGCCGGATCACCGAGCTCGGCACCCACCACGAACTGGTCGACGCCGGCGGTCCCTACGCCGACCTGTGGCGTTCCTGGCACGGCGAGGCCTGACCCCGCCGCGTTACGATCGGGACGTTCACTCTCAGGGCTCCGGTGCGTCAGAGGTGGGGAGGCGCACCCGCACCACTGGAGCCTGCCCTGTGACGAGCCCACCCGTCTCCCTGCGCTCGCGCTACTCGCGACTGCCCGAGATCGCCGGTCGCACCTACCTGGCCACCACCGCCCTCGGACGACTCCCCGTCGCGATGGCCCCCCTCGCGATCCTCGCGCTGGTCACCTCCACCAGCGGCTCCGTCGCCGTCGGCGGCATCGCCAGCGCCTGCTCCGCCCTCGGTGAAGCCCTCGGCGTACCCGTCGTCGGCGCGCTCGCCGACCGGCGCGGGCAGCGGGCCGTGCTGCTGAGCGTCGTCGCCCTGCACCTCCTCGCGCTCGGCGGCCTGTTCGCCGCCCTGGCCTCCGGCGGCCCGTGGACGCCCCTGGCCGCGGCCGGCGTCGGTCTCACCCTGCCCTCGGTGAGCGGTTTCTCCCGCGCCCGCTGGCTGCGGATGACGGCCGACGGCGACGAGCGCTCCACCGCGTTCGCCTTCGAGGGCACCGTCGACGAGGCGGCGTTCATCCTCGGTCCCGCCCTCGTCGGGATCATCGGGGTGCTGATCAGCCCGACGGCCGCGCTGCTCGCCACCGCCGGGCTGAGCGCCGTCTTCGTGTCGGCCTTCGCCTGCCACCGCAGCCACCGGATCACCGCCCCCGTGCGCCGAGCAGGACGTCCCCGACCCGCGCGGGTCCCCGGCGTCGTGCTCGTCCCGGTGCTCGCGATGCTCGCGATGGGCGCCGTCTTCGGCGCGACCCAGACCGGGGTCACGGCCGCCGCGGAGGCGGTCGGCTCCCCCTCGACCGGCTCGCTGGTCTACGCCCTCTCCGCGATCGGGTCGACGGCGACGACGGTCTGCCTCGTCCTGCTGCCCAGGACCTTCGGCCTGCGCGCACGCTGGGCCGTCTGCGGGGCGGGACTGCTGCTCGGGGCGGGCCTCATGGCCCTGGCCGCGGACTCGCTCGGCGCGCTGTCCCTCGCCGTCCTCGTGATGGGCGTCTTCGTCGGCCCGACGCTGGTCACGGTCAACACCATCGCCGCCACGCTCGTCGACGCCGAACGCGGGGCGTTCCTCATGGCCCTGCTCAGTTCCGGGGTGGTGCTCGGCATCGCCACCGGCGCAGCGCTGGGCGGCGCGCTCGCCGAGGGGTTCGGCCCCGCGTGGGGGTTCACCGTCGTCGCCGCGGCCGCCGTGCTGCTGCTGGTGCTGGCCCCGCTCGCCCCGACCCGCCGCTGACCGGCGGAAACAACACTTTCCGCCCTCTCAGAGCGCGTTCGAGGGCGGAAAGTGTTGTTTCCGTGGGGAAGTGGGGGGTCGCGTCAGGCGGTGAGCTCGGCGTAGTCGACGCCGGTCCACTCCACCGACCGGGCCCACAACCAGGCGGCGTCCGCGGTGTCGTAGGCCGCGGCGCTCGCCGCCACCAGCACGGGGAAACCGCGCCACTCGTTGCGCCCGTCCGGGCCGAAGTACTCCCCACCGAGGACGTCGGGGTCGGTCGCGGCGCGCAGCAACGGCCACGCCCCCTGCGCCGGCGGCTGCCCGATCGCCCGGCCGAAGACCGAGCCCAGCGCCTCGCCGAACCGGTTGCCGCCCAGCGGGGTGTTCTTCCACAGGCTGGTGTCGGACAACCCCGGGTGCGCGGCCACCGAGACGATGCCGGCGTCGACGGCGAGCGCCCGGCGCTGCAGCTCGAACCCGAACAGCAGGTTCGAGAGCTTGGACTGCCCGTAGGCGAACCACTTCTGGTAGCTGCGTTCGCTCTGGTAGTTCTTCCGGTTCAGCCGGCCGAACTTGTGCGCGACGCTCGCGACGGAGACGACCCGGGCCCCGCCGCCCGCGAGCAGCGCAGGCAGCAGCAGGCCGGTGAAGGCGAAGTGCCCCAGGTGGTTCGTGCCCACCTGGGTCTCGAAACCGTCCACCGTCCGCCCGAACGGCGGCGCCATGACCCCGGCGTTGTTGACCAGGACGTCGATGCTGGACCGGCGGTGCAGGACGTCGCTGGCGGCCCGGCGGACGCTGGCGAGGTCGGCGACGTCAAGCGGGATGACCTCGACGGTCGGCTCCACGCCGGAGTCGCGGACCTCGGCGGTCAGCTGCGCGAGCGCCGCCCGACCGCGTTCGGCGTTGCGGCACGCCAGCAGGACGTCGGCGCCGCGGCGGGCGAACTCCGTCGCGACCTGCAGACCGAGCCCGCTGTTCGCGCCGGTGACCAGGACCGTCCGCCCCTCCTGCCGGCCGATGGCGTCGGGCGTCCAGGGGGCGGTGTCCTGCTGCGGCACAGTGGGTTCCGTTCGGTCAGGAGGTCGGTTCAGGCAGGCTGGTAGGGCGAGACGACGACCTCGATGCGCTGGAACTCCTTGAGGTCGGAGTACCCGGTCGTGGCCATCGAGCGGCGCAGCGCACCCATGAGGTTCGTCGTGCCGTCGGCGACGCGACCCGGGCCGTTGAGGATCTCGGCCAGGGGCGCGGAGGTGCCGACGTGGACGCGCTCACCGCGGGGCAGCACCGCGTGGTGGGCCTCGGGGCCCCAGTGCCAGCCGCGGCCGGGAGCCTCGGTGGCCCGGGCCAGCGACGCGCCGAGCATGACGGCGTCCGCACCGCAGGCGATGGCCTTGACGATGTCGCCGGAGGTCCCGACGCCGCCGTCGGCGATGACGTGGACGTAGCGGCCACCGGACTCGTCCATGTAGTCGCGGCGGGCGGCGGCGACGTCGGCGACGGCCGAGGCCATCGGCGCGTGGATGCCCAGCGCCTTGCGCGTGGTGTGGGCCGCTCCCCCACCGAAGCCGACGAGGACCCCGGCCGCACCGGTGCGCATGAGGTGCAGCGCCGCGGTGTACCCGGCGGCGCCGCCGACGACGACGGGGACGTCGAGCTCGTAGATGAAGCGCTTGAGGTTCAGCGGTTCGCTACTGCCCGAGACGTGCTCGGCCGAGACCGTCGTGCCGCGGATGACGAAGAGGTCGACCCCGGCGTCGACGACGACCTTCCAGAACTCCTGCGTCCGCTGCGGGGAGAGCGCACCGGCGACGGTGACCCCGGAGGCGCGGACCTCGGCGAGCCGGCTGGTGATGAGTTCCGGCTTCACCGGTTCCGCGTAGATCTCCTGCATGCGCGGGGTCGCGACGGCGGGGTCGAGGGCGGCGATCTCGGCGAGCAGCGGTTCCGGGTCCTCGTAGCGGGTCCAGAGGCCCTCGAGGTCGAGGACGCCGAGGCCCCCGAGCTTGCCGAGGGCGACGGCCGTCGCGGGCGAGGCCACGGAGTCCATCGGCGCGCTCATCACGGGGATGTCGAAGTGGTACGCGTCGATCTGCCACGTCGTGGAGACGTCTTCGGGGTCGCGGGTACGGCGGCTGGGGACGACGGCGATGTCGTCGAAGCTGTAGGCGCGACGCCCCCGCTTACCGCGGCCGATCTCGATCTCAGACACGCGGCAAGGCTACCCGCTGGAGACCCCGCGACGATCCGCGCCGCGGGGCCCCTGCCGGTCGGGCGGGTCAGCGACCGCCGTAGTTCGGTGCCTCGACGGTCATCTGGATGTCGTGCGGGTGCGACTCCTTCAACCCGGCCGGGGTGATCCGGACGAAGGTCCCGACCTGCTGGAGCTCCGGGACGGTGCGCGCACCGGCGTAGAACATCGACTGGCGCAGCCCGCCGACGAGCTGGTGCGCTACGGCCGAGAGCGGGCCGCGGTAGGGGACCTGGCCCTCGACGCCCTCGGGGACGAAGAGGCTGTCGGAGGCGACGTCGTTCTGGAAGTAGCGGTCCTTGGAGAAGGAACGTCCACCCTGCCGGGTCTGCTGGGCCCCGAGGGAGCCCATGCCGCGGTAGCTCTTGAACTGCTTGCCGTTGATGAACACCAGGTCGCCCGGGCTCTCGTCGCACCCCGCGAGCAGCGAGCCGAGCATCACGGTGTCGGCACCGGCGACGAGGGCCTTGGCGATGTCGCCGGAGTACTGCAGACCACCGTCGCCGATGACCGGGACCCCGGCGGGCTTCGCGGCGCGCGAGGCCTCGTAGATCGCGGTCACCTGCGGCACACCGACCCCGGCGACGACGCGGGTGGTGCAGATCGACCCGGGGCCGACACCGACCTTGATGCCGTCGACCCCGGCGTCCACGAGCGCCTGCGCGGCCGTGCGGGTCGCGACGTTGCCGCCGACGACGTCGACGTGCGCGGCGGCACTGTCGTTCTTGAGCCGGGAGATCATCTCGAGCACGGCCTTGGAGTGCCCGTGCGCCATGTCGACCACGAGCACGTCCACACCCGCGTCGACGAGGCCCATCGCGCGCTTCCAGGCGTCCTCGAAGATGCCGATCGCGGCGGCGACCCGCAGCCGGCCGTCGTCGTCCTTCGTGGCCAGCGGGTACTGCTCCGACTTCACGTAGTCCTTGACCGTGATCAGGCCGGTCAGGCGGTTGCGGGAGTCGACGATCGGGAGCTTCTCGATCTTGTGCTGACGCAGCAGCTGCATCGCGTCGTCGGTGGAGATGCCGACGGGCGCGGTGACCAGCGGCGGCTTCGTCATGACCTCGTGCACGGGGCGGGAGAAGTCGCTCTCGAAGCGCAGGTCGCGGTTGGTGACGATGCCGACGAGCCGGCCGTCGGCGTCCACGACCGGCACGCCGGAGATGCGGTAGCGCCCGCAGAGGGCGTCCACGTCGGCGAGGGTCGCGTCCGGGGTGGTCGTGACGGGCTGGGTGACCATGCCCGACTCCGACCGCTTCACGAGGTCGACCTGGGCGGCCTGCTCCTCGGCGGAGAGGTTGCGGTGCAGGACGCCGAGACCACCCTGACGGGCCATCGCGATGGCCATCCGGGACTCGGTGACGGTGTCCATGGCCGAACTCAGCAGCGGGATCCGCAGGCTGACGCGCTTGGACACCTTGGTCGAGGTCTCGACCTCGGACGGGATGACGTCCGACTCGCCCGGCAGCAGCAGGACGTCGTCGTAGGTCAGACCCACGAACCCGAAGGGGTCGTGGTGCTCGGCAGGGGATTCGACGGAAGGGTTGTCCTCGGACCGCACGCTCACCCCCCGATGCTACGACCCGGCGGACGCCGTCCCGGACGCCGTCCCCGAGGCATCGACGACGCCGGGGCTCGGCTCGGCTCCCGCGCTGGGCGAGGGCTCCACCACGACGGGCAGCGTCGGGGTCACGACCTCGACCGGATCGGTCACCACGGGCGAGGCGGTGTCGGTCACCGGGTCCGAGGGCGGCGGGACCACCGGGTCCGTCGTCGTGGACGGCGGTGCCTCCGGGCTGGTGGTGGTCTCCGTGGGGGCCGTCGACGTCCCCGGGTCGCTCGGCGAGCCCGTCGAGGGATCGCTCGGGCTCTGCGTCGGGGTGTCCGTCGGGGGCGGCGTGACCGTCGGCGGCGTGGTGACGCTGCCCGACGGCACCTCGGTGACGACGGGTGGGACGTAGGGCGGGACCACGGGGTTCGAGGACGACGAAGAGGACGAGGAGGAACCGGAACCCCGGCCCGGCGAGGACGTGGAGCCCCCGGGAGCGCCGCCCGAGGTCCCCGTCGCCGTCCCGGTGGCGCCGGTGGGCGCGGTGGTGGGCACCGGGGTCTGGGTCGGGACCCAGGGCGTGGAGCTCGGCGAGGCCGTCGGCGACGCGGCGTTCACGACATCCGTCAGCGAGGTCCCCGACGGTGTCGGCGTGGGCGGGGCGAGCGAGGGCGTGAGTGCGCTCGTCGGAGCCACCGCGACACCGTCGACGTCGGACTGCAGGGCCGTGAGCGTCTGGGTGACGGTTGCCGCGACGGCGGGGTCGACGTCGCCGGACGCGTCGATCTGCTTGGCCAGGTTGGTCATCCGGGCGATGGCGGCCTCGCTGTCGCCCGCACTCGCCTCCTGCTTCGCCTGCGCGACCTCGCGCTCCACCCGCTGCTCGGGAGTGCCGCCGAAGGCGCGGAACACCGTGTCGGGGAACCAGCCCGGCAGCTGCGCGGCCGCGGAGCTGCCGGTCCGGCCGTCCGGGCCCGCGATCGAGCCCGCGCCGGTCGCCGCGGCGGCGGCGGTACCGCCGAGCAGGGCGAGGACGGCGGCCGCGGCGGCACCGCCGTGACCGATCCGGCGCAGGGTGCGACGGGAGGCGAGCAGCACCCGCGGGGCGGGTACCGGGGCCGGGAGGCCCTCGACCTCGAGGGCGAGGTCGGGCACCTGCACCGGCCGCACCCCGGCGGTCAGGGGATCGGCGTGCAGCGCGTAGGAGTCCAGCAGCCGGGCGACGGCGTCGCGCAGGTCGGCGTCGGTGGTGTCGTGGCTGCCGAGGCGGTCCAGCAGGGCGTCCGTGGCCAGCAGGTCGGGCACGGAGACGGAGGCGTCGTCCACGTCCCCCGCTCCCTGGCTGTTCACGTCGTTCACGTCGTTCGCGTCGTTCGCGTCGTTCGTAGCGGAGCCGCGGACACCGCGGAGGTGCCCGGCCCGCAGGTGACCGTCGCGCAGGTGTCCCCGCCCGCCGGTGCCGGCGGTGGTCTCGTCGTCGGGCCCGTGGCCCGGGCGGTCGTCGTCGCTCACGGGGCGACCCGCAACGTGAGGTCCTCGCTGGCGATCTTGCGCAGCTTCTGCATCGCGCGGTGCTGGGCGACGCGCACGGCGCCGGCGGTCATGTCCAACGCACGTCCGGTCTCCTCGGCCGACATCCCGGCCCCCACGCGCAGCGTGATGATCTCGCGCAGCTTGGGCGGCAGGGTGTCGAGCAGCTTGCCGACGGTCTCGGCGTCGAAGGCGTCGAGAGCGAGTTGCTCGGGACCCGGTTCGGCGCTGGCGCCGTCCGGGACGTCCTCGGTCGGGACCGGGGAGCGGTAGGAGGCCCGCTGGGCGTCCGCAACCTTGTTGGCCGCGATCCGGTACACGAACGCCTCGAAGGGACGTCCGGTGTCCTTGTAGCGGGGCAGGGCCGTCAACACGGCGATGCAGACCTCCTGTGCCGCATCTTCTGCGGCGTGATCAGCTCCGGGCAGTCGCCCGAGCTTGGCCCGGCAGTAACGGTGGACGAGGCGGCGCACCGCTGCCAGGAGATCGGCGACGGCGCCCTGCTCCCCCGTCAACGCGCGCGTCGCCAGTTCCTGGAGCCCCCCGGCATCCGAACTGTTCATCGCTGCAGGCCGCGAGGGTGTTACACCCTGCGCCGCCCTGGTTCCGTCGCCCCCGCCAGGGGCCTCGGCGGCGTCGCCGAGGTCACCCGGAAGATCGGTGCGGAGGTCGGTGGGACCGGCCCCGGGGCGCGCGACGGCGTCGTCGTCCCCCGAGAACTGGACCCGGGGGACGTCGGGAGCGACGGCAGCACCGACGTCACGCCTGCTGGCGTCTGCGTCGGGCCGGCCGCCGGCACCAACTCCGACTGACTCGTCGCCCCCGGGGCTCACCCACCTACCGTACGAGACCCCAGCGGAATCCCACAGCCACCGCTTGAGCGCGGTCGGCCGCCTCGAGCTTGCGGAACAGCCGACGAGCGTGGGTCTTGACCGTGTCCTCGGAGAGGAAGAGCTCGCGCCCGATCTCCGCGTTGCTGCGCCCGCGGCTCATGCCGACGAGCACCTGCTGCTCCCGCTCGGTGAGCACGGGCGCCCGGCCCGTGAGCACCGCACGCGTGCGGTTGCCGCCACGACGACGGCTGACGTCCTGCAGCGCCTGGAGCACCGCGGTGGCGAGCTCCTCGCGCGAGACGTCCTTGACGAGGTACCCGCGGGCTCCGGCCGCGACCGCGCGAGCCACTCCGTCACCGTCCTCCGCCATCGTGGCCATGAGCACGTTCGCCTCGGGGTGACGGGCGAGCAGCCGGCGCGCTGCTTCGACACCGCCGATCCCGGGCATCCGGACATCCATGATCACCAGCGAGGGCCGTTCGACGGGCCAGCGCTGGAGCGCTTCTTCGCCCGAGCTCGCACCCACGACCCGAGTGACGCCGGGGACGGCAGCCACCATGCGACGCATGGCCTCGCGCGCCAGCGGAAGGTCATCGCAGACCAGAACCGTTGCCACCACAAACCTCTTCCCTGTGTGGGTGGAGCGCGGCCGTCCGTGGCCCCGCCGTGAAGCACGTCGGGTGCCCCACAGGAAGAGTTGTCGGCACGCGGGAGCGCCGACCTGAGCGTTCAGGTGCACGGCGGTCCCGGTGAACCCGCTGGTCAGGCGGTCGAGGCCCCGACGCACCTCGCGACGGCGTCGGCGAGCCCCGTGGCCACCTCGGCGCCGCGCAGCCGGTCCTTGAGCGCAGGCGTCCACCCGTCCCCCAGGAGGACGACCAGCGGCGCGGGACGGACCCGGGCCAGGGCCAGCAGGTCCTCGACGACGTCGGCGGCGGGTTCGGCGTCGGTGTGCAGGAGGAGGGCGGGCGGGCGCACCCGACGCACCGCGGCGGCGAGCATCCGCACGGGGACCCCCTCCCCCACGCTGCGCGCACCGGAGCCGGCCTCGGCCAGGGCGGCGGCCGCGGCGAGCAGCACGGGACCGCGGGCCACCTGGGCGGCCGGGTCGTGCAGCGCGGCCAGCAGGACCGCGCGGTCCCCGGTCGCGACGGGCAGCGCGGCCAGCGCCCGGGCGACGGCCGCGTGCATGGCCGCGTCGCGGGTGGCGAGCGCGGGACGCAGGACGGCGTCCCAGGCCGGCGCGACCCCCCGGGTGCGGATCTCCTCGGCGAAGCGGTCGGCGAGGCTGCTGACGGCCCAGTCCACGGCGTCGGTGGGTCGTCCGTGGTGCCCGGGCAGGCTCTCGGCGTCCTCGGACTCGTCGGGCCCGGAGAGCGCGGGCGCCTCCTCCGCCGTGGTGACCTCGCGGGCCGGGTCGAGCCCGGAACCGGGGCCGGCGATGGCCACCGCGTCGGTCACGGCGGCCTCGATGACCGCCGCCGGGATCGTCGAGACGCTCGCCAGCGCGAAACCCCCGTCGGCGACGGCGGTGGTCGCGGCCAGCTGCGCCGCCTCGGACGGCGCGACGCCCTCCAGGGTCAGCCGGCGCATCACGACGAGGCGGGCCAGGTCGGAGGAGGAGTAGCGGCGGTGCGCGCCCGCGGTGTGCTCGGAGGGGCCGAGGCCGTACCGCCGGTCCCAGGTCCGCAGCGTGGCCGGGGCCACCCCGAGGCGGCGCGCGACGGCGGCCACCGTCAACGTCATGCGCGGGGCCGGAGGCACGGCAGCTCCCTGGGAGGGTGCGGCGGGGGACATGGCTGCAGTGTCCCAACGTCGGGGGCCGCCCGCCACTCGCGCCATTGGTCAGGGTTGTCCAGCCTTGTTCAGAGCGTTCGGGTGGCGGAGGCACCGGGGATCTGCACCTTGTTCAGCGTGTTGGGCAGAGGTTGTTCACCCCCGCGCCACGTCCCGGTCGCCCCCGCACGGGCAGATTGGGTGAACAAGTTCCGACCAGGGGCTTGAACAACTTCTGACGCGGTTGTACGTTCATGACCAGTCAGCAAGATCCCTCCCGAACCAGGAGCGCACCATGGCCGAGATCTCCCGCCTCCCCGGACCCGTCGCCGACGTCTGGGAGTGGCAGCTCGACGGAGCCTGCCGCGAGGCCGACCCGAACCTGTTCTTCCACCCCGAGGGTGAGCGTGGCCCGGCCCGCCGCAACCGCGACGCTGCGGCCCAGGCCGTGTGCGGTGGCTGCCCCGTCCTGGAGATGTGCCGCAAGCACGCCCTGAAGGTCCGTGAGCCCTACGGCGTGTGGGGTGGCCTCACCGAGGACGACCGCGAAGCCGTCTACGCGACCGAACGTCGTCGCGGACTGCGCATCGCCAGCTGACTCCTGCTCCACCCGTGCGCGGTGTGGTGCGGCGTGCGGAGAACGTGAAAGGGCCCGGCTCCCCGAGGGGGAGCCGGGCCCTTCGTCGTTCAGGGAGATCGGTCAGTGGCCGTGGCCGTGACCGTGGCCGCCGCCGTTGACGGCGAGGTCCTCTTCCTTCTTGTCCACGACGAGGGTGTCGGTGGTCAGGACCATCGACGCGATCGACGCGGCGTTGCGCAGGGCCGAACGGGTGACCTTGACCGGGTCGAGGACGCCGGTGGCGAGCAGGTCGACGTACTCGCCGGTCTGGGCGTTGAGGCCGTGACCGGCCTCGAGCGCACGGACCTTCTCGACGACGACGTAGCCCTCGAGGCCCGCGTTCTCGGCGATCCAGCGCAGCGGCTCGGAGGCCGCCTTGCGGACGAGGGCGACACCGGTGGCCTCGTCACCGACGAGACCGAGGTTGTCCTCGAGCACGGACACCGCGTGGACGAGAGCGGAACCGCCGCCGGCGACGATCCCCTCCTCGATCGCGGCGCGCGTCGCGGAGACGGCGTCCTCGATGCGGTGCTTCTTCTCCTTGAGCTCGACCTCGGTGTGCGCGCCGACCTTGATGACGACGACACCACCGGAGAGCTTCGCCAGACGCTCCTGGAGCTTCTCGCGGTCCCAGTCGGAGTCGGTGCGCTCGACCTCGGCCTTGATCTGGGCGACGCGACCCGAGATGTCCTCGGACGTACCGGCACCGTCGACGATGGTGGTGTCGTCCTTGGTGACGGTGATGCGGCGGGCGGTGCCCAGCGCGTCGAGGTCGATCTGGTCGAGCTTGAGGCCGACCTCCTCGGCGACGACCTGCGCGCCGGTGAGGGTGGCGATGTCCTGCAGGATCGCCTTGCGGCGGTCCCCGAAGCCGGGAGCCTTCACCGCGACGGCGTTGAAGGTGCCGCGGATCTTGTTGACGACGAGGGTCGACAGCGCTTCGCCGTCGACGTCCTCGGCGATGATCAGCAGCGGCTTGGAAGCCTTGAGGACCTTCTCGAGCAGCGGCAGCAGGTCCTGGACCGTGGAGATCTTGCCCTGGTGCACCAGCACGTAGGCGTCCTCGAGGATCGCTTCCTGGCGCTCGGCGTCGGTCACGAAGTACGGGGAGATGTAGCCCTTGTCGAACTGCATGCCCTCGGTGAAGTCCAGCTCCAGCGCGGTCGTGGAGGACTCCTCGACCGTGATGACGCCGTCCTTGCCGACCTTGTCGAACGCGTCGGCCAGCAGCTCGCCGACGCTCGCGTCCTGGGCGGAGATGGTCGCGACGTGCGCGATGTCACCCTTGCCGTCGACCTCGCGGGCCATCGACAGGAGCTTCTCGCTCACCGCGTCGACGGCCTTGTCGATGCCGCGCTTGAGGCCCGAGGGGGCCGCACCGGCGGCGACGTTGCGCAGACCTTCGTGCACGAGGGCCTGGGCGAGCACGGTCGCGGTGGTGGTGCCGTCACCGGCGACGTCGTTCGTCTTGGTGGCGACCTCCTTCGCGAGCTGGGCGCCGAGGTTCTCGTAGGGGTCGTCGAGCTCGATCTCGCGGGCGATGGTGACGCCGTCGTTCGTGATCGTCGGCGCACCCCACTTCTTGTCGATCACGACGTTGCGGCCCTTGGGCCCCAGGGTGACCTTGACGGCGTTGGCGAGCGCGTCGACGCCACGCTCCAGCGCCTTGCGGGCGGTGTCGTCGAACAGCAGCTGCTTGGCCATGTGTGCGGACCTTTCCGTTCAGTGGCGAGCTTCGGGGCGGGAACAGGAGACGCCCCGGGCACCCGGAGTGCGGGCGCCCGGGGCGTCTGGACCTGTCAGTCGCTTACTTGGCGACCTTGGCGAGCACGTCGCGCGCCGAGAGGATCAGCAGCTCGTCGCCGCCGTACTTGACCTCGGTGCCGCCGTACTTGGAGTAGATGACCTTGTCGCCGACGGCGACGTCGATCGGCACGCGGTTGCCGTTGTCGTCGACGCGGCCCGGACCGACAGCCAGGACTTCGCCCTCCTGGGGCTTCTCCTTGGCGGTGTCCGGGATGACGAGACCGGATGCGGTCGTCTGCTCCGCGTCGAGCGGCTTGACGACGATGCGGTCCTCGAGCGGAGTGATGGAGACCGACACTGGTGCGGCCCTCCCCTTCTGCTTCAGCGAACTGGCACGGACGGTCGGTTCGGGGAGCGGACGACCGTCGTCGCGGGTGCCGGACGGCCGCTGCCCCGGTTGGCACTCTCCAGGGGGGAGTGCCACCGACGCTGCGCAAGACGCTAGCACTCAGGGCGGGTGAGTGCCAGATCCGGTGCCCCTCCTGGCAGCATCGACCGGGTGAACGTTTCCGACGTCGACGCCCTGACCTCCCCGCAGGGACGGGCCCTGCTGGCCGAGCTGGCGGGGACGGCCGGCGAGGACCCCGTCGCGCTGGCCGCCCGGTTGCGCCGCGCGGGGCACGATCCCGCCCTCGCCGCGCTCGCCACGACGCAGTCGCGACTGCGCGCGAAGGCCGCCGCGAAGTTCGGGCCCCGAGCGGACGGGCTGCTCTTCACGGCGGCCGGCGCCGAGCAGGCCACCCGTGCCGTGGTGGCGGCCGAGCACGCCCGCCGCTTCGCCGCCGCCGGGGTGCACCGGGTCGCGGACCTGGGCTGCGGGATCGGCGCGGACTCCTTGGCGTTCCTGGACGCCGGGCTCGACGTCCTGCCCGTCGACGCCGACCCCACGACGGTCGCGGTGGCGGCGCACAACCTGGGGCGCGAGGTCCGCTGCGCGGACGTCACGGCCGGGGTCGTCGACGAGCTCGGTCCCGGGGACGGCGCCTGGTTCGACCCGGCGCGGCGGACCTCCGGGGGGCGGCGCCTCTTCGACCCCGAGGCGACCTCTCCCCCGCTCTCCTTCGTCCTCGCCACGGCCGCCCGGGTCCCGGCGACCGGTGCGAAGCTCGCCCCCGGTCTGCCGCACGAGCTGGTCCCGGCCGGCGCCGAGGCGCAGTGGACGTCGGTGGACGGGGAGGTCGTCGAGTGCGCGCTGTGGTGCGGACCGCTGGCCCGGCCGGGTCTCGTGCGCAGCGCCCGCGTCGTGCGGGGTGCCACCGCCCACGAGATCGACGACGTCGACCTCCCGGTGGCCCCGGTCGGGCCGGTCGGTGAGTTCCTGCACGAACCCGACGGGGCGGTGATCCGTTCGGGGCTGGTGGCGAAGGTCGCGGCCGACCTGGACGGGCGACTGGTCGACGAGACGATCGCCTACGTGAGCACGGACTCGTCCCGGACCTCGCCGTTCACCCGGGCGTTCCGGGTGCTGGAGGTCATGCCGTTCGGGCTGAAGCCCCTGCGCGCCCGGCTGCGCGAACTCGACGTCGGAACCCTGACCGTGAAGAAGCGCGGGACGGCCGTCGACCCGGACCAGTTCCGCAGGCAGTTGGCGCTCAAGGGCTCGCGCACCGCGACGATCGTGCTGACCCGGATCGCGGGGAAGCAGAGCGTGCTGGTGGTGGAACCCGTCACCCCGTGACGCGGGCGAGGAACTCCCGCACGTGGTCGGTGACCTCGTCGAGGGCGCTCTCGAGCAGGAAGTGCCCGCCGTCGACGAGTCGGACCTCTCCGCCGACCGCCTCGGCCAGCGCCGTGGCCCCGGCCGGCCCGAAGATCTCGTCGTCGCGCCCCCACACGGCCAGCAGCGGGATCCCCCGGGCGCGCAGGAGTTCCTGGACGTGTCGGTAGAGGGGGACGTTGCTCGCGTAGTCGGCGAACAACGCCAACTGCACCCGGTCGTTGCCGGGACGGGCCAGCGCGGCCGCGTCGTGGTGCCAGGTGTCCGGGCTCACCACGCTCGGGTCGGGAACCCCGTGGGTGTACTGCCAGCGGATCGCGTCGACGCCCAGCGCCGGGCGGAGCGCCTCCTCCGTCTCGCGCGTCCGGAGTTCGCCGTGCGCCCAGATCGGCGCCCAGAACTCCTCGACGAATCCCGCCTCGTGGCCGTTGCCGTTCTGGCTGACGACGGCCGTGACGGCGTCCGGGCGCTCCAGCAGCAGGCGCCAGCCGACGGGGGCGCCGTAGTCCTGGACGTAGACCGCGAACCGGGTCACGCCGAGACGGTCCAGCAGGCGGCCGGTGAGGTCCGCGAGTGCGGCGAAGGAGTAGTCGAACTCCTCGACCGCGGGGGCGTCGGAGAGCCCGAACCCGAGCAGGTCGGGGGCGATGACCCGGTACCGGTCGGCGAGGCGGGGGATCAGCTCGCGGAACATGAACGAGCTCGTTGGGTAGCCGTGCAGCAGCACGACCACGGGCGCGTCGGGAGCGCCCGCCTCCCGGTAGAAGAGCTGGAACCCGTCGACCTCGGCGTAGCGGTGGTGCGTGGTCATCATCTAACCCCTTTCGTGGTCTGGAGCGGTTAGAGTTGCCCAGCACTGCTAACCTGTCAAGTCGATAAGGGAGGTTAGATGACCGATCCGGACGAGGAACTGCTGCTCGGCCTGCTGAACAGCACCCCGGTGGTGGACGGCCGGCCGCAGGACCTGCTCACCACGGACGCGGGCGAACGACCCGCCCTGGTGCGGGCGCGGGACCTGCTGCAGTCGGTGGTCCGCGGCGACGGGGACGCGTCCCTGCTGCAGGAACTGCTGGTCGGCGTCACCTGGACGGCCTCCGTAGGCCCCCGGGGCATCGAGCGCGTCCTGCGGACGACCGGCACGAACCCGTCGGTGGTGCGCGCCGTCCTGGCCTGGGACACCCTCGAACGCGAGCGCCCGGGGCGGTTGCGGCCCTGCGCGAACTCCGAGTGCCGGTTGTTCTTCGTCGACCGCTCCCGGGCCGGGACGGGACGCTGGTGCTCGATGGCGGTGTGCGGCAACCGGATGAAGGCCCGCCGCCACCACTCGCGGGTCAGTTCCCAGGACGCCTGACGTCGGCCCGCAGGATCAGGGCGTCGACGTCGTCGGGCTGGTAGTAGCGGGCCCGGCGGGCGATCTGGACGAAACCCTCGCTGAGGTAGAGGTTCTGCGCCGGGGTGTTGTCGGCGCGGACCTCCAGCAGCAGATGCGTCGCGCCGGCCGCGACGACCTCGTCGCGCAGGGCCCGCAGCAGCGTCCGGCCGGTCCCCCGGCCCTGCTGGTCGCGGGCGACGCCGAGGGTCTGCACGTCGGCGTCGGCACCGGTCACCACGACCCCGCCGTAGCCGACGACACGCCCGTCCTCGAGGGCGACGAGGAAGCTCCGGTTCGGCTGCGCCAGCTCACCCCAGAACGACTCCAGCGACCAGGCCGTCGAGCCGAAGAGGTCCTGTTCGAGGACGTGCACGTCGGCGACGTGCCACCAGCGCATCTCGTGCAGTTCGACGGTTCCCACCGGGTCAGGGTAGGTGGTTGGATCCCGGGGTGTCCTCGGTGCGGAGATCGGTCCTGGCGCTCAACGCGATGGGTACTGCCGCGGCCGCGGGCTTCGCCGTGCGGGGTGCGCTGCGGCCGGAGTACGTGCAGCCGAACAGGTCAGCCGACCCGCTGGCATCGTTCTGGGCCGCGTCCTCGGCCGTCCGCACCGCGGCCGTCGCCGTCCCCCTGCTGGTGTCGTTGGCCCGCGGTGACCGGTCCACCCCGACCCTGCTGGCGATCGCCGGTGCGGTGCAGCTCGGTGATTCCCTGCTGGGGATCCAGCGGCGCAACCCCGGGATGGCGCTGGCCCCCGCCGTGATGGGCGCCCTCCACCTCGCCACCGCGCGTCGCCTCGCCGGCTGAGCCCCGCTGACTAGCCTGGGCGCATGGTGCTGCCCCGGGCGACGCTGGACTGGCTGCTCGACTCCGACCCCGCCCTGCGCTGGCAGGTCGAACGCGACCTGCTCGACGCTCCACCGCAGGTCTGGGAGGCGACCCGCGACCGGGTGCCGACCGAGGGTTTCGGCGCGCGCCTGCTGGCCGCGCAGGACGCCGACGGGCAGTGGGCCGGTGGGGCGTACTTCCCGGCGGACGCGAGCCCCGCGGAGGACGGACAACCCTGGACGGCCACGACGTGGGCGCTGAACGACCTGCGCGAGTGGGGGGTGGACGCCTCGGCGTTGACCGGCACGGCCGACGCCCTCGCCGAGAACTCCCGCTGGGAGTACCAGGGCCTGGCCTACTGGGGCGGCGAGGTCGACTGCTGCGTCAACGCGTGGACGCTGGCCAACGGGGCGTGGCTCGGCGCCGACGTGTCCGGGATCGCGCGGTGGTTCGTGGAGCACCGACTGCCCGACGGCGGCTGGAACTGCGCCTGGGTGGACGGTTCCACCCGCTCCTCCTTCCACTCGACGCTGAACTCGCTCAAGGGGTTGCTGGCCCACGAGCAGGCCACCGGAGGGTCGGAGGAACTCCGGTCGGCCCGCCACGCCGGGGAGGAGTACCTGCTGGAGCGCCGGCTGCTGCACCGGCTCTCGACCGGCGAACGCGTCGGTCCCTGGGTGAGCCGCTTCGCCTTCCCGCTGCGCTGGGAGTACAACGCCCTCAGCGCCACCGACTACTTCCGCGCGGCCAACCTGCACGACGGGGGCGCCCCCGACCCCCGACTCGCCGAGGCCGTCGAGGTCGTGCGTGCGGACCGCCGGGGGGACGGGACGTGGTTGCTGGAGCACCGCCACCCCGGGCGGTCGTGGTTCGAGGTCGACGGCGAGGTCGGGGAACCTTCGCGCTGGCTCACGTTCCTCGGGACCCGGGTGCTGCAGTGGTGGGACGCGCGTCACTGACGCGGTCCGGGAAGGGGAACGTTCGGCGGCTCCCGGGGCGGTCCGGGCCGCCGAACGTTCCCCTCCTCCCGGTCAGGCCTTGCGGTCCGCACGCTCCCCGCGCACGTCCACCAGCAACCGGTCGGAACTCGTGCGGAACCGCTTGGTGCCCAGCATCATCACCGCGGCCAGGAACGGCAGGACGCCCAGCGCGGCGATCCCCAGCGCGTCGGAGCCGGTGGCGCCGACGATCCCCTCCCGAAGGTTCGGGGCGACGAAACCCCCGAGGTTGCCCAAGGAGTTGATGAGCCCGATGCCGGCCGCGGCGGCCGGCCCGGTGAGGAACGCCGTCGGGAAGGACCAGGCGATGGGGCCGATGCTGAGGAACGACGACACCGCGATCGTGATGAAGAGGATGCCCAGCAGCGCGTACCCGTTGGCTCCGGCCCACGCGGAACCGAAGACGAAGATCCCGGTGCTGACGAACAGCAGCGCGCCCCAGACCCGGCGGCGGGCCACGGTCACCGCGTTCTTGCCGGTGAAGTAGCAGGCGAAGATGCCGACGGTCCACGGGATCGCGGCGATCAGCCCGACCTGCCAGCCGACGTCGCGGCCCACCAGGCTGGACACCTGGTCCGGCAGGTTGAACGTCACCCCGTACACCGCGATCTGCAGGCAGAAGTAGATGACGGTGAAGTACCAGACCCGGCCGTTGCGCATGGCCGCCCACACCCCGCTGGGCCCGTCGCTGCGGCGCAGCTCGTCCTCACCGGCCATCGCCTCGCGCAGGGCCGTCTTCTGCGGCGCGGACAGGAACGTCGCCTTCTCCGGGGAGTCCACCAGGAGGAAGATCGCGGCCACGCCGGCGATCACGGCCAGCGCGCCCTCCACGGCGAACATCAGCTGCCACCCGGTGACGCCGCCGGCCGAGGCGTTCCCCACGTCGATGAGGACTCCCGAGAGCGGGGAACCGATGATCTGCGAGAACGGCTGGGCCAGGTAGAAGATGGCGAACAACCGCACGCGGTCGCGGTTGGGGAACCACTCCGAGAGGTACATGATGATGCCGGGGAACAACCCGGCCTCGGTCACCCCGAGCAGGAAACGCAGGGCGATGAACGACTTCTCGCCCTGCACGAAGGCGAAGGACGCCGACACCAGGCCCCAGGTGATGGCGATGCGGGCCAGCCACAGCTTGGCGCCGAACCGCTGCAGGGCGAGGTTGCTGGGGATCTCGAAGATCGCGTAGCCGATGAAGAACACCCCGGCCCCGAACGCGTACGCCGCGGTGGAGATGCCGCGGTCCAGCTCGAGGCCCTTCGTCGCGAACCCCACGTTGGTGCGGTCCAGGAACGCGACGACGTAGAGGATCACGATCATCGGCATCAGCCGTCTGGTCGCCCGGCTGACGGCCGAGGCGAGCACGGTTCCGGACGGTGCGGCCGGCGTCGTCGCTGGCATGGAGACCTCCTCGTCGAGACTTCCCGCTGTATCGATCGACAGGCTACGCCGAGTCGTACTCCGTCACGCTGTGACGCGCTTGCGCGCTCCCGGCTCCACGGCGTCGGGACGTCGCAGGTACAGCGGTTCCGGGGGCAGCAGTTCCCACGTCGCCCGGCCGGCGAGGGTGTCGACGACCAGGTGGGCCAGCGCAGCACCGTCGGCGTCGAAGGGGGCCCGGGCGGGTCCGAGGACGTCGGGGTAGAGCCGCGTGCCGGCGCCCACGACGGGGACGTCGGGGGTCAGCGACGCCGGGGCGACGACGTCGGGACCGGCGGTCCGCCGCACCCCCTCGGTCGTGGCGAGGTAGCGCGCGGTGTGGACCTCGCGGCGGCGGGCGTCGGTGGCGACGAGGAACTCCCCGGTCAATCCCTCGGCGACGGCCTGCGCGGCCAGCACGTCGAGCGAGCAGACCCCGTGGATCCGGGCCCCCCAGGCCAGGGCCAGCGTGCGCGCCGTCGCCAGCCCCACCCGCAGCCCGGTGTAGGGGCCGGGACCGACCCCCACCGCGACGTCGGTGACGTCGGTCCGCTCCCGGCCGGCCTCCTCGAGGACGGCGGCGATCGTGGGGACGAGCACCTCGTTGTGGTGGCGCGCGTCCCCCGCGCGGGCGGCGGCCAGGACCCGGTCGCCGTCGTGGACGGCGACCGCCACGCCGGCGGTGGCCGTGTCGATCGCGAGCAGGAGCACGCGAGCAGGGTAGCCGGGTCACTACAGTGGCCGCTCGGTCGGCAACTCGGTCGGGAACGCAGCAGCAGCAGGGGGTTTCGTGGTCGAGGGTCCGCCGCGGTTGTCCGTCCCGCGTTCGGCGTGGCGGGTGCTCGTCCTCGTCGTCGGCCTCGCCGTCCTGCTCGGCGCGCAGCTGCGCGACACCAACGACTGGTTCCCGCTCGGTTCGCTGTCGCAGTACGCGACCCCCCGGGCGAGCGACGGCACCGTCGTCTCCACCTACCTCGAGGGCATCACCGCCGACGGCGAGGTCGTGCGGGTCGCGCTCAGCCCCGGGTCGGTCGGGCTCTCCCGTTCCGAACTGGAGAGCCAGCAGCTGCGCGTCATCGACCACCCGGAACTCCTGGGCGACCTCGCGCGCTCCCGCGCGGCCCTGCACCCCTCGGCCCCGCTGCTGGACGGGCTGCGGCTCGTCCGCTCCTCCCAGCGGCTGCGCGACGCGACCGCCTCCGGCGCGCCGGAGCTGACGGTCCTGGCGCAGTGGTCGCGGTGACGGTCCTCGACTGGCTGGTCCCGGCCGTCCCGGCCGCCCGGGTCGCGTGGTTGCGCCGGATCCTGGCGGGGTTCGTCCTCCTCGACGCGACGCTGCTCACGAACCACGTCCTGCAGCACGTCCACGTCGCCGCGTTCTGGCACCCGGGGATCGTCGGGCGCACCCTGCACCTGCCGCCGCCGACGTCGCTGACCGCCACGACCGCCCTCGTCCTCATGGCCGCGGGTTTCGCCCTGAGCCTCACCCGTCGGCTGGGGCACATCGGATGGGTCTGCACCGCCGTCGGTTACCTGCCCTGGGTGTTCTGGAGCATGGGGTTCGGCTACGTCGCCCACGACCACATGGCGATCGTCGTGGCGGTGTTCGCGCTGCTGAGCGTGGGGCGCGCCGACGCCGACGACCTGCGCCCCAGCCGGAGCGCCGGGTGGGCGGTGCGGTGCGTGCAGATCGCCACGGTGATGACCTACACCGGTTCCGCGGTGAGCAAGTGGGTCCGCAGCGGGACCCCCGCGGCGTGGGCCGACGGCGCCGTCACGGTGTGGGCACTGACCCGCCGTGGGAACGCGGTGTCGCGCCTGCTGCTGGAGGTCCCGCAGTTCCTCGTCGCCGTGCAGTGGGTGGTGCTCTGCTGCGAGTTCCTCGCCCCGGTCGCCCTCTTCCTGCGGCGCCGACTGCTCTGGGCGGCCCTGGGGGCCGTGGTGGTGTTCCACCTCTCGACCTACCTGACCCTCGGCATCCACTTCCTGCCGACGGTCGTCTGCTGGGCCGCGTTCCTCCCCCTGGAACGCCTCAGCCGCCGACGCGTCGAGCGAACCGCACCGATTCCGCGAACACCGACGGCGAGTCCACGTCCGACGTGAGTTCGTGGAAGCTGTTGGCGTAGACCACCTCGGTGACGTCGCGGGAGGAGATCCCGGCCAGGACGGTCCGGGACGACGACGCGGGCACCACGTGGTCGACTCGGGACCGCAGCAGCAGCACCGGCTGCCGCACCCGGGCCAGGTCGCGGCGCACGTCGCGCCAGCCCGCGGCCTGCGACACCAACGCCCGCAACGGGGTGCTGTCGTAGGCGAGGACGCGCACCGAGGGGTCCGCGAGGTCCCCCGCGATCGCGGGCCAGGTCGGCAGGACCCGTCCCAGCGTCTGGACGGCGAGCGCCCGCAGCGGGTCGAGCCCGACGGCCGGGTTGGCCAGGACGACGGCGTGGACGCGGTCGGGGTGCAGTTGCGCCAACCGCAGCACGAGGCCGCCGCCCATCGAGATCCCGGCGACCACGACGAACTCGTTCTCCAGCCGGGCCAGGGCCGCCGCGGCCCCACCGAGCCAGTCGGCCCAGGTGCTCGCGTCGCAGTCGTGCGCGGTGGTGCCGTGGCCGGGCAGCAGCGGCACCTCGACGTCGAACCCGGCCGCGTGGAACTCCTCCGCCCAGCCGGCGACGGTCAGCGGGGTCGCCGTGAACCCGTGCACGACGAGGACCCCGACGCGGGGGCGTGCGGCGTGGCGGCGGGAGAACCCCCGGACGCGGTCGTCGTCGGTGGTCTCGCTGAGGTTCACGTGAGGTCCACCCCGACCCAGCGGGCACCGACGGCCCGGACGCGGACCCGGCGCGGTTCGACGGGTTCCTCGCCCTCGACGCCGGGAACCCCTCCGTGCGGGCGGAGCAGGTCGATCTCGAGTCGGTCGCCGGTGAGCCCCTCGACGAGCCCGCGGCCCCACTCGACCACCGTGACGGCGTCCTGCGCGTCGGTGTCGAGATCGAGGTCGTCGACCTCGGCGAGCGAGCCGAGCCGGTAGGCGTCGACGTGGACGAGTTCCGGCCCGCCCACGAGGGAGGGGTGCACGCGGGCGATGACGAACGTCGGCGAGGTCACCGGACCGCGGACGCCGAGGGCGTCGGCGAGACCGCGGGTGAACGTCGTCTTCCCCGCGCCCAGGTCCCCGGAGAGCAGGACGAGGTCACCGGCCCGCAGGGCGCCGCCCACCCGGGCGCCGAAGGCGACGGTGTCCTCCGGGGCGGCCAGGACGAGTTCCACGTCGCTCACCGCTGGCTCACCGTCGCCTCCGGCGGGTGCGGGGTGCGGGCACCGGGACGACGACCTCGTCGGCGGGCAGGCCCCGCCGGGTCCCGACCCGCTCCAGCAACCGTTCCAACCGGGCGGTGACCACGCTCGGGTGCTCGAGCATCAACAGGTGCCCGGCCCCGCGGACCAGGACGTGCTCGGCGCCGGGGACGGCCTCGGCGATCTCCCGGCCGTGGGCCGCGGGGGTCATCAGGTCGCGTTCGGCGGCGAGCACCAGGACGGGACGACCGGCGAGGTTGGCGAGCGCCTCGCGTTCGTCGAGGGTGCCGAAGGCGGGCAGCAGGTCCGCGATGACGTCGACGGGGGTCCCGGCCATCATCCGGGCCGCGAGCCGCAGGAGTTCCGGGGTGACCGGTCCGGCGAAGTTCCAGTGCCGCACGAGACGTTGCTCGAGGTCCCCGCCGACGCGGCGGCTGCGTTCGAGCACGTCGGTCCGGCCCGCGGCGCGTTCCAGGGCCAGTTCGGCCCAGCGGACGAGGTGGTGGCCGAGCATCGGCAGTCCGTGGTCGACGGCGGCCATCCCGCCGGCGCTGGTGGCGACGAGGGCGACCCCCTCGAGGCGGTCCAGCAGGTCGGGGCGGCGGACGGTCAGCTCCATGACCGTCATCCCGCCGAGGGAGTGCCCGACGAGCACGACGGGCCCCTCCGGGGCGACCGCGTCGATGACCTGTCCGAGGTCGTCGGCGAGGCGGGCGATGGTGACCGGGCCGGCCGGGCCGCGGGCGGAGCGGCCGTGCCCGCGCAGTTCCGGCAGCACGAGGCGGTACCGCCCGCGCAGCGCCAGGCGCTGGAAGTGCCAGCTGTCCGCGGTCAGCGCGTAGCCGTGCTGGAACACGACGGTGGGCGCGTCCGGGCGGTCCGCGGGGTCGACCTCGACGTGCAGCCGGACCCCGTCGTCGGTCTCGACCTCGACGGGTTCGCCGGTCAGCGACTGGAGTTCCTCGCCGCGCACCGTGGGGCGGTGCCGGCGGGCGGGACGCAGCGCCGCCCTCACGCGGGCACCTCGGCGAGCCGGCCGGTGTAGCGGCGCGGGACGCGGGAGCCGATGCGGGTGACGATCTCCCAGGAGATCGTCCCGGCCGCCTGGGCCCAGTCGTCGGCGGTGGCCTCCCCGTCCAGGCCGGGGCCGAACACGATCGCGGGGTCACCGGGGGCGGCGACGTCGTCGCCGAGGTCGACGACGACCTGGTCCATGCAGACCCGGCCCGCGATCCGCCGCCGGGCGCCGGCCACGAGGACCTCCCCCGACCCGGCACCGTTCCAGGAGGCGTGCCGCGGGACGCCGTCGCCGTAGCCGAGCGGGACCAGCCCGAGGGTGGTGTCGGCCCCGGCGGTGTAGGTCAGGCCGTAGGAGACACCGGCCCCGCGGGGGACGCGGCGGACGTGGGCGAGGCGGGCGGCCAGCGTCATGGCGGGGACCAGCCCCAGCTCGGCCCCGGTGGCCCGTTCGGGAGCGGGCGAGAGCCCGTAGACGGCGAGGCCGACGCGGACGAGGTCGTAGCGCGACTCCGGGACGAACATCGCGGCGGCGGAGTTCGCGTGGTGTCGCAGGCCCGGGTCGACCCCGTGGTCGCGGGCGGTCTGCAGCGCCGCCTCGAAGGCCTCGAGCTGGGCGGGGACGGAGGGGTCACCGGGGACGTCGGCGCTGGCGAAGTGCGCCCAGGTCCCGCGGACCTGGACGGTCCCGTCCGCGACGTGCTTGGCCACGGCGTCCAGCAGCGCCGGCCACTCGGCCGGGGAGGCTCCCCCGCGCGACATCCCGGTGTCGACCTCGAGGTGCACCCGGGCCGTCGTCCCGGTCGTGCGGGCCGCCTCGACGACCATCTCCAGCGCCCACACCGCGGCCACTGAGAGGTCCACCCGGGCCCGCACGGCCGGGACGAGGTCCGTTCCGGGAGTGAGGATCCAGGCGAGGAGGTCGGCGTCGACGCCCGCCTCGCGCAGGGCCGTGGCCTCGTGCACGTGGGCCACCCCCAGCCACGTCGCCCCGCCCGCGAGCGCCGCCCGGGCGACGGGGACGAGCCCGTGGCCGTAGGCGTCGGCCTTCACGACGGCCATCACCTCGCCGCGACCGACCTGCTCACGCACGACGGCGACGTTGTGCGCGATCGCATCGAGGTCGACGACGGCCTCCGCGGGCACCCCGGGTCGTGGTTGCACGACTCGACGGTACCCGCCCACGGTTCACCAGCCAGGCAGGGAGGTGAGCGCCGCGGGGACGGCGTCGGCGACGTCGAGGGCGGCGAGCGGACCACCGGCCGAGGCGAGGGCGGCGGCCCGGCCGTGCAGCACCGCGACGTCCGCGGCGACCTGCGCGGGGTCCTCGTCGGGGCGACCCGCGAGGGCTGCGCCGAGGATCCCGGCGAGGACGTCACCGGCCCCGGCGGTGGCGAGCCAGGTCGGCGCGGACGCGGCGGTGAACACGCCGTGCGCGCCGACGACGGTGGTGACCGAGCCCTTGAGCAGGACCGTGGCCCCGGTGCGCTCGTGGACGCGGCGGGCGTGGGTCAGCGGGTCGGCCTCGACGTCGCGCCGCTCGGCCCCGAGCAGGCGGGCCAGTTCCCCGGCGTGGGGGGTGAGGACGTGCTGCGGGCCGAGGGTGTCGGGCAGGCCGCCGAGGGCGCCGGCGTCGACGACGGCGGGTTCGCCCGAGGCAAGCGCGTCGCGGATGCGGTCCTGCTGCTCCGGGTCGTCCGGGGAGACCCCGGGCCCCAGCACCCAGGCCTGGACCCGGCCCGGACCCGCGACGACCTCGGGACGCCGTTGCCGGACGAGTTCGGTGGGGTGGCGCGGACCGAGGTAGCGCACCATCCCGGCCCCGGCCCGGACGGCGGCCTCGACGGCGAGGACCGCGGCGCCGGTGTAGTCCGGCCCGCCCGCGACGACGCCGACGACGCCGCGGGAGTACTTGTCGTCGCCGGGGGCGGCGCGGCGCCAGCGGGCGGCGACGTCCTGCGGCTCGACCCGCCGGACCGCCGGTTCCGGGAGGTGGTGGGAGGTGCCGAGGTCGACGACGACGAGCCGGCCGCAGCGGGCCGCAGCCGGGGCCAGCAGGTGCGCGGGCTTCGCCGTGCCGAAGGTGACGGTGACGTCGGCGGCCATCAGCTCGCCGGTGAGCGCGCCGGTGTCGGCGTCGAGACCGGAGGGGACGTCGACGGCCACGACGACCGGTCCGTCGAGGGCGCTGAGCCCCTCGAAGTCCGGGCGCAGACCACCGTGACCGCCGATGCCGGCGATCCCGTCGAGGACCAGGTCCGCTGCGGCGCAGACGTCCTCGTCGCCCGCTCGCCACGGCCGGGTGCGCACGCCCGCCCGGCGGGCCGAGCGCAGCGAGTCGTCGTGGACGCGGTCGGAGGTCGTGAGCGCGGTGACCCCGACCCCACGAGCGGCGAGGCGGGCCGCGGCGTAGAGGGCGTCGCCGCCGTTGTCGCCGGAGCCCGCGAGGACGAGCACCGAGCGTCCGCTGACCCCGCCGGTCGCCTCGCGCAGGATCCGCGCGCACTCGACGTCGAGGGCCGCCGCGGCCCGCTGCATGAGCGCGCCCTCGGGGAGCCCGGCCATCGTCGCCCGCTCGGCGGCGCGGACGTCGGCGACGCGGTGCGCGGCGATCACGTCAGCGGCTCTCGGCCACGACCATGGCCGTCGCGATCCCGGCGTCGTGGGAGAGCGAGAGGTGGAAGACCGACACTCCCGCCTCGTCGGCGATCTTCTTGGCGCTCCCGCGGACCATGATCTCCGGCCGGTGGCCGTCCTCGCGTTCGACGACGACGTCGCGCCACACGAGCCCGACGGGCGCGCCGAGCGACTTCGCCACGGCCTCCTTGGCCGCGAACCGCGCCGCGAGGGACTCCGCGGGCAGGTTCCGCTCGCCGTCGCCGAAGAGGCGTTCCAGCAGCAACGGTGTCCGTTCGACCTGACGTTTGAAGCGCGCGACGTCGACGACGTCGATGCCCACTCCGATGATCATTGGTTGATCCCCCTCCGCCGGGCGTCACCGTCCCACGAGGGCGGGTGACGCCCGACGGCGGGGGGTCACTCCACGGTGACGGACTTGGCGAGGTTGCGGGGCTGGTCGACGTCGAGGCCCTTGGCGGTCGCGAGCTCGCAGGCGAACACCTGCAGCGGCACCACGGCCAGCAGCGGGGACAGCAACGTCGAGGTCTGCGGGATGCGGATCACGACGTCGGCGAAGGGTTCCACGGCGGTGTCGCCCTGTTCGGCGATGACCAGGGTGCGCGCGCCGCGGGCCCGGACCTCCTGGATGTTGGAGACGACCTTCGCGTGCAGGGAGTCCCGCCCGCGCGGGCTGGGCACGACGACGAACACGGGGGTCCCGGGTTCCACCAGCGCGATCGGCCCGTGCTTGAGCTCACCGGCCGCGAAACCCTCGGCGTGGATGTAGGCGAGTTCCTTGAGCTTCAGCGCCCCCTCCATCGCCACCGGGTAGCCGACGTGGCGGCCGAGGAAGAGCACCGAGCGGGTGTCGGCCATGTAGCGGGCGATCTCGCGGACCTGCTCCAGCCCGTCGAGGACCTGGCGGACCTGGGCCGGGATCTCCTGGAGTTCCGCGAGGACCTGGGCGATCTCGTCGGCGAACTTGTTGCCGCGCAACTGGGCCAGGTACAGGCCGAGCAGGTAGCAGGCGGTGATCTGGGCGAGGAACGCCTTCGTCGAGGCGACCGCGATCTCCGGTCCGGCGTGGGTGTAGAGCGCCGCGTCGGACTCGCGCGGGATGGTCGAGCCGTTGGTGTTGCAGATCGCCAGCACCTTCGCGCCCTGCTCGCGGGCGTGGCGGACGGCCATGATCGTGTCCATCGTCTCCCCCGACTGCGAGATCGCGACGACGAGGGTGCGCTCGGACACGACGGGGTCGCGGTAGCGGAACTCGTGGGCGAGTTCCACCTCGACGGGGATGCGGCACCAGTGCTCGATGGCGTACTTCGCGACCTGGCCGGCGTAGGCGGCCGTCCCGCAGGCGATGACGACGATCTTGTCGATGCTGCGCAGCTGCGCCTCGGAGATCTTCATCTCGTCCAGCTGCAGCCGGCCGTTCGCGTCGGTCCGCCCGAGCAGGGTGTCGGCGATGGCCTGCGGCTGGTCGTGGATCTCCTTGGCCATGAAGGACGGGAACCCGCCCTTCTCGGCGGCCGCTGCGTCCCAGTCGACGTGGAAGCGACGGCCCTGGCTGGGCGAGCCGTCGAAGCCGGTGACGACGACGTCGTCGGGGGTGATGGTGACGATCTGGTCCTGGCCCAGCTCCAGCGCCTCGCGGGTGTGGGCGATGAACGCCGCGACGTCGGAGCCGAGGTAGTTCGCGTGCTCACCGAGCCCCACCACCAGCGGGGAGTTGCGGCGGGCGCCGACGATCGTGCCGGGTTCGTCGGCGTGCACCGCGAGCAGCGTGAACGCGCCCTCGAGGCGGGCGCAGACGGCCCGCATGGCGGCGGTCAGGTCCCCCGCGGCGTCCGCGTCGTAGGCCCGGGCGAGCAGGTGCGCGACGACCTCGGTGTCGGTCTCGCTGGTGAACTCGACACCGGCCCCGAGCAGCTCGGTGCGCAGCGTCGCGAAGTTCTCGACGATGCCGTTGTGGATGAGCGCGAGCCGGCCGCCCTGCCCGACGTGGGGGTGGGCGTTGCCGTCCGTGGGGCCGCCGTGGGTGGCCCAGCGGGTGTGCCCGATCGCGGTGCCCGCCGCGGGCAGCGGGTCGGCGTCGAGGAGCTCGACGAGGTTGGCCAACTTCCCGGCCTTCTTGCGGGTCTGCACACCACCGGGGGTCAGCACCGCGATGCCCGCGGAGTCGTAGCCCCGGTACTCCAGCCGACGCAGCCCTTCGAGGACGACCTCGCTCCCGTGCTGCGCTGCCCCCACGTACCCGACGATTCCGCACATGGGATCGAGGGTACGGTCCGGGCGGCGCAGTCCTGGTCACCCGAACGGGACGCGTCACCCGGTACCCTCACGCCGGTGAGCACCGGCGCACCCACGCACGTCCCCGTGAACTCACACCCGAGCTCCGCCAACCCCTACGTGGTCCTGGACCGCGAGCACTGGAGCGCGCTGCGCGCCTCGACCCCGCTGACCCTCACGGCCGAGGACGTCACCCGGCTGCGCGGTCTCGGCGACCGGGTCGACCTGCGCGAGGTCGAGGAGGTCTACCTCCCGCTGTCGCGGCTGCTGACCCTCTACGACCGCTCCGCGGGTTCGCTGCACGCCGCGACGTCGACCTTCCTGGGCGAAGCCGTGGCGCGGACCCCGTTCGTCATCGGGATCGCCGGGTCGGTGGCCGTGGGCAAGTCCACGACGGCCCGCGTGCTGCGCGAACTGCTCTCGCACTGGCCCGAGACCCCCCGGGTCGAGCTCATCACCACCGACGGGTTCCTGCTGCCCAACGCCGAGCTGGAACGTCGCGGGATCCTGCACCGCAAGGGTTTCCCGGAGAGCTACGACCGGCGGGCGCTGCTGCGCTTCGTCGCGGCGGTGAAGTCCGGGGTCCCCGAGGTCCGGGCGCCGGTCTACTCCCACCTCGTGTACGACATCGTCCCCGGCGAGGAGGTCGTCGTGCGCCGCCCCGACGTGCTCATCGTCGAGGGCCTGAACGTCCTGCAACCGGCCCGGGTCCGCGCCGACGGGACGCAGGGCGTCGCGGTCAGCGACTACTTCGACTTCTCGCTCTACGTCGACGCCCGCAGCGAGGACGTGCGGAACTGGTACGTCGACCGGTTCCTGGAACTGCGGCGGACGGCGTTCTCGAAGCCGCAGTCCTACTTCCACCGCTACGCCTCGCTCACCGACGACGAGGCCGTGGAACGCGCCCGCCGGATCTGGAACGACATCAACGGTCCGAACCTCGCCGAGAACGTCCTGCCCACCCGGGGCCGGGCCACCTGCGTGCTGCAGAAGGGGCCCGACCACTCGGTGCGTCAGGTGCGGTTGCGCAAGGTGTGATCCCGCGAGGTGTGATCCCGCAGGGTGTGACGGATCTCGGTCACGGGCGCCTCGAGTTCCTCGACGAGTTCGTCGAGGACGAAACCGAGCTGCTCGTTGACCGCGATCATCGGCGTGTTCGACACCGCGTTCCACGTCGAGACCCGTTGCGCCGCAAGGTTGTCCGCCAGTGCGGTGCGCAGGCACTCGAGTTTCAGCAGCATCCCGAGCCGGTGTCCGCGGTGCTCGCGCAGCACCAGGGTGTCCAGCTGGATGAGCCGTTCCGGTTCGTGGTCGGAGCGCACCAGGACGCTGTAGCCGACGGCCGCACCGGCCGGGTCCTCGGCCACCGCCACCCACTGGTGCCGGCTCTGCGCCGCCCGGGCGGCCTCGACCTCGCGGATCCGGTCACCGTCCCACACCTCGGGTTCGACCTCGAGGTCACCCATCGGGGCGTCGGTGCTCATCCGCGCGGTGAGGGCGGCCATCACGTCGAGGTCCGCCTCGGGAACCCAGCCGGCGAAGCTGCGCAGCCGGTACCCCGCCGCGTGCGGGCGGGCCGCGGCCGCCAACGCCGCCAGTCGCTCCGGCGGCACCGGCAGCGGGAGCTGGCGACGGGCTTCGAGCTGACCGCGGGTGAAACCCCAGGCCCGCGCGGCGCGTGACCCCGGCCAGGTCTCCTCGGGGTGGGTCACCGGACGGTCGACGGAGATCCGCACCGTGCTGCGGCCGGCGGCCTCGGCGAGGTCGAGGGCGTGCTCCAGCAGCGCGGTACCGACCCCGCGTCGCCGCTGGTCCGCCACGACGCCGACCTGGACCCAGGCGGTGCGGGTGTTGTCCAGCAGGGTGAAGCGCACCTCGGCGACGCCGACGGGGACACCGCCCTCGCGGGCCAGCACGAGGTGGACCTCCTCCTCCGTGCTCCCCCGCTCCAGCTCGGCCCGGAGCTCACCGCGCCGCCAGGTCGAGGGATCGGGGCGGTCCTGCGCCTCGGCCGCGGCGAGGACGTCGTACCAGTCGTCGAAGTACTCCGTCGCCCACGTGGCGCGGTCGGGGGCGGCGTTCGTCGTCGAGGTGAGCTCCACGCGGTCCAGTCAGCCAGACCGGAGGTTCAGAGCGCGAGTCGTTTCCGGACGACCTCGGCCAGACGACCGGCGACGTCCTGGGCGTGCTCGGTGTGCGCGGCCTCGACCATGACCCGCACGAGGGGTTCGGTCCCGCTGGGGCGCAGCAGCACCCGGCCGGTCTCGCCGAGTTCGCGTTCGGCGTCGCCGACGGCCGCGAGCAGTTCCGCGTCGCTGCCGGCGCGGGACTTGTCCACCCCGCGGACGTTGATGAGGACCTGCGGCAACCGCTGGACGACGCCGGCGAGGTCCTCCAGGGTGCGGCCGGTCTCGGCCATCCGCGCCAGCAGGTGCAGACCGGTGAGGACGCCGTCGCCCGTCGTCGCGTGCTCGGGCAGGACGACGTGGCCGCTCTGCTCGCCGCCGATGCTCCACTTCCCCGCGCTCAGGGCCTCCAGGACGTAGCGGTCGCCGACGCCGGTCTCGATCATCGTGACTCCCTCGCGCTGCATCGCGAGGCGCAGACCGAGGTTGCTCATGACGGTGGCGACGAGGGTGTCCTCGACGAGCTGCCCGCGGTCGCGCAGGGCCAGGGTCAGGACGGCCATGATCTGGTCGCCGTCGATCGTGTGACCAGCGGCGTCCACGGCCAGGCAGCGGTCGGCGTCGCCGTCGTGGGCCAGGCCGATGTCCGCACCGTGGGCCAGGACGGCCTCGGTGAGGGGTTCGAGGTGCGTGGAGCCGCAGCCGTCGTTGATGTTCAGCCCGTCGGGCGCGGCGTACAGCGTCGTCACCGTGGCGCCGGCCTCGGCCAGCACCCGCGGGGAGATCGCGCTGGCGGCGCCGTTGGCGCAGTCGACGACCACGTGCAGCCCGGCCAGCGACCCCGGTCCGCCCGGCAGGGTGGAGAGCAGGTGCGCGACGTAGGTGTCCTGCGCGTCCTGCTCCACGTCCGGTCCCGCGTGGACCCGGCCCACGGCGGCCCCCGTCGGACGACGCCCGCCGCCCTCGCGGTAGGCGTGCTCCACGGCGTCCTCGACGTCGTCGGGGAGCTTCACCCCGCCGCGGGCGAAGATCTTCAACCCGTTGTCGGGCATGGGGTTGTGCGAGGCGGACAGCATCACGCCGAAGTCGGCGCCGGAGGTGTCCACCAGGTGGGCCAGCGCCGGCGTCGGCACGACACCGACGTCGAGGACGTCGACCCCGGCGCTCGCGAGACCGGCCACGACCGCGGCGGAGAGGAACTCCCCCGACGCGCGGGGGTCGCGGGCCACGAGCGCCCGCGGGTGCGCGCTCCCACCCGGTTCGACCAGGACGGTCACCGCGGCGACCGCCAGTCCCAGCGCCATGTCGGCGGTGAGGTCGACGTTCGCCAGCCCCCGCACACCATCGGTCCCGAAGAGCCGCGCCACCCTTAGTTCCTCCCCCACACGGCCGCAGGCGGCCGGACGTGACACGACGGCCCCGGGAGGACTCCCGGGGCCGTCGTGACGGTACTCGCTGAGCGCTGGATCAGCGCTTGCTGAACTGCGGCGCCTTGCGGGCCTTCTTGAGCCCGGCCTTCTTGCGCTCGATGGCGCGCGGGTCGCGGGTCAGGAACCCGGCCTTCTTCAGCGACGGGCGGTTGGCCTCGAGGTCGATCGCGTTCAGCGCGCGGGCGACACCGAGACGCAGCGCGCCGGCCTGACCGGAGGAGCCACCACCGTGGATGCGGGCGATGACGTCGAACGACCCCTCGAGCGCGGTGACGCGGAACGGCTCGTTGACGAGCTGCTGGTGCACCTTGTTCGGGAAGTAGTTGTCCAGCTCACGACCGTTGATCGTCCACTTGCCGGTACCCGGCACGATGCGGACGCGGGCGACGGCTTCCTTGCGGCGGCCGGTGGCCCCGCCGGGAGCGATGATGCTGTTGCCACCGGTCGCCGGGGTGGACGACTCGGAGGTGTACGTGCCGGTGAACTCGTCGGACTCGGTGATGTCCTCGACGACCTCAGGGGTGAAATCGGTGCTCACGATGCTCCTCGCTCAGTTTGCCGGGTGTGCGGCGGTGTGACTGCCGCGGCTCACTGCGCGACCTGGTGGATCGTGTACGGCACGGGCTGCTGAGCCGCGTGCGGGTGCTCCGGGCCGGCGTAGACCTTGAGCTTGCTCATGACCTGACGACCGAGGGAGTTCCGGGGGATCATGCCGCGGATGGCCTTCTCGACGGCCTTCTCCGGGTTCTTCTCCAGCAGGTCGACGTAGCTGGTGGCCTTCAGACCGCCCGGGTAGCCCGAGTGGCGGTAGGCGACCTTCTGCTCGCGCTTGGAGCCGGTGAGGGCCACCTTGGCGGCGTTGACGATGATGACGAAGTCGCCACCGTCGACGTGCGGCGCGTAGGTCGCCTTGTGCTTGCCGCGCAGGAGCGTCGCGGTCTGCACCGCGAGGCGGCCCAGCACGACGTCCTCCGCGTCGATGACGAGCCAGCGGTGATCGATGTCGCCTGGCTTCGGGGTGAACGTGCGCACGGGGGTTGCCCATCTCCTCGAGACGAATTGCGGACCGGCCCGCGCTCGAGATCCTGCAGCGCGCAGGTCATGAGACCGGGCGCTGACGGCAGGCACTGCGTGGGCACAACGACTCCCGACGGTACCTGTCGTCCACGCCGCGGGTCAAAACGGCTCCGCCGCGGCCGTGGTCGGCGCGGGGTCAGCGCGTGGTCGACGCGTGGTCAGCGCGCCCGTTCGACCCGGCTGACGTCCCACACGGGCTCTGGTGTCTCCACGACCCGGCCGTCCTCGCCGAAGAGCAGGAAGCGGTCGAAACCGCGGGCGAACCAGCGATCGTGGGTGACGGCCACGACCGTCCCCTCGAAGACCCCCAGCGCCTGCTCCAGCGCCTCCGCGGAGTGCAGGTCGAGGTTGTCGGTCGGTTCGTCCAGCAGCAGCAGCGTCGCCCCGGACAGCTCCAGCAGCAGGATCTGCAACCGGGCCTGCTGACCCCCGGAGAGGTGCTCGAAGCGCTGTTCCGCGGCCTCGGCCAGGCCGTAGCGGTCCAGCGCCCGCGAGGCCGCCTCGCGGTCCAGGCCGGAGCGGTGGGAGTTTCCGCGGTGCAGGACGTCCAGCAGGGTCTTGCCGACCAGCGAGGGCTGCTCGTGGGTCTGGGCGAACCACCCCGGCCGCACCCGCGCCCCGAGGCGTGCGGAACCGCGGTGCGCGACGGGGTCGGGGACGTGCTCGTCCACCGGGCGGTGCTCGGCGTCGGGGTCGGAGCCGCCGGCGGCCAGCAACCGCAGGAAGTGCGACTTGCCGGAACCGTTCGCCCCGAGGACCGCGACCCGGTCCCCCAGCCACAGCTCGGCGTCGAAGGGCTTCATGAGGCCCGTCAGCTCCAGGCCCTCCACGACCACGGCGCGCTTGCCGGTCCGCCCGCCCTGCAACCGCATCCGGACGTCCTGGGCCGCCGGGGGCGCCTGCGGCGGACCGGCCTCCTCGAACTTCGCGAGCCGGGTCTGGGCGGCGGCGTAGCGCGAGGCCATGCCGTCGTTGAACTTCGACTTCTCCCGCAGGGTCACGACGAGGGTGCGGAGCTTGACGCGTTCCTCGTCCCAGCGCCGCCGGAGTTCCTCCAGCCGTTCCCCGCGGGCCTGGCGGGCCGCGCCGTAGTCGGCGAAGGAACCCCCGTGGGTCCAGGAGACCGCACCCAGCGCACCGGGTTCCAGCGTCACGATGCGTTCCGCCGCAGCGGAGAGCAGTTCCCGGTCGTGGCTCACCAGCAGCACCGACTTCGTCGTGGCGCGGAGCTGTTCCTCCAGCCAGCGCTTGCCGGGGACGTCGAGGTAGTTGTCGGGTTCGTCGAGCAGCAGGACGCCCTCGGGTCCGCGCAGCAACGCCTCCAGGACGAGGCGCTTCTGCTCCCCGCCGGAGAGCGTCCGCACCGGCCGGTACCGGCAGGCCTCGAACGACATCCCCAGCGCAGCCGAGGTGCACTCGTCCCAGAGGACCTCCTGCTCGTACCCGCCGGCGTCACCGAAGTCGGCCAGGGCCTGCGCGTAGCGCATCTGGGACTTCTCCGACTCCTCCTCGACCATCGCGGTCTCGGCGGTCTCGACGGCCGCGAACGCTCGGCGCAGGGCCTCGGGGGCGACGGAGACGAGGAGTTCGGCCACCGAGGTCTCGTCGCGGACGGAACCGACGAACTGACGCATCACGCCGAGCCCGCCGCTGCGGGCGATCGCGCCCTCCTGCACCGGTTCGTCCCCGGCGATGAGCCGCAGCAGGGTGGTCTTGCCGGTGCCGTTGGGACCGATCAGCGCGGTCGTCGACCCGTCGGCGACGCGGAACGACACCCCGTCGAGGAGGGGGCGCCCGTCCGGCAGTTCGTGCCCGACCCCCGAGACGTCGACGTGCCCACCGCTGTTCCCAGATCCCGCCACGGGCGACCAGTCTGCCGTGCGGTGGCTAGTGCTCGCCGCCGGTTTCCGCGCGGGCGGTGTGCTGGTGGGTCAGGCTGCAGCTGGTGGTGTCCGCGTCGGCCCACTCCCCCTGCACCGCGACGACGGCGATGCCCCCGGTGCGCAGCTGGCTCACCTCACCGGTGAGGGCCTCGACGAGGGAGCTCACGCCGGGGTTGTGCGCGACGATCACGACGGTCGCGTCGGGGCGGTCGGTGTCCAGACCCCGCACGATGCGCAGCAGGTCACCGAGCGAGGCCTCGTAGAGCCGCTCCTCGTCGACGACGACCGGAGCGACGCCCCACCCGTCCAGCAGGCGCGCGGTGGTCTCCTCGGTCCGGCGGGCGGGCGAGGTCAGCAGCAGGTCGCAGCCACCGACGTTCTCCGCGAGCCACCGACCGGCCTCGACGGCGTCCGCCTTCCCCCGTTCGGCGAGGGGGCGGGCGATGTCCTGGAGTCCTACCGGCGAATCGGCCTTCGCGTGGCGGACGACGACGAGCGTGGGCACACCCACCACCCTGCCCCACGACCACCCGGGCGCGCCGCCCGGGCCACCCGCTCAGGGGAGCGTGCGCACCGCACGGGCCTCGTGGGCGCGCGCGGCCAGGTCCCCGTCGGCGGGGTAGACGACCTCCTCGAGGGTCAGTCCCTGCGCTGCGACGACCGCGACGGTGGGGTCGCGCACCGCGGCGTCCTGCACCAGCCGGGGCCAGGCGACGTCGCGACGGCCGTCACCCACGGCCAGCGCGGCGCCGACGAGGGCGCGCACCATCGAGTGGCAGAAGGCGTCCGCCTGCACGTCGGCCACGAGCAGACCGTCACCGTCCCGGGTCCACGAGTACGCCAGCAGGGTCCGCACGGTCGTGGCGCCCTCCCGGGGCCGGCAGAACGCGGCGAACTCGCGCAGGCCGACGAGGCTGCGCGCCGCGAGGTCCATCGCGCCCAGGTCGAGGGGGCGGCGGTGGTGCAGGACGTCGAAGCGCCGCAACGGCGGGAGCCCCGCTGGGTCGTCGCAGACGCGGTACGCGTAGCGGCGGCGCAGGGCGCTGAAGCGGGCGTCGAAACCCTCGGGGGCGAGCCCGGCCCGGTGCACCCGCACGTCGGGCGGCAGGACGCCCGCCAGGCGCCGCACGAGGGCCGCTGCGGGCTCCGTGCCCGACCGGCCCGGGACGGCGTCCCAGCGGGCGCGTGGGACGTCGACGTGGGCCACCTGGCCGTTCGCGTGCACCCCGGCGTCGGTGCGCCCCGCCACGGTGAGCCGGGGGGCGGGGTCCAGGCGCAGGACCCGGGCCAGCCCGGCGATCAGCTCGCCCTGGACGGTGCGCAACCCCGGCTGCTCGGCCCAGCCGGAGAAGGCGGTGCCGTCGTAGCCGAGGTCCAGTCGCACCCGCACGACGCCGGGGGGAACGCGGACGAGCCCGCCCTCCCCGGTGTCGGGGAGGACGGGCTCGTCGGGGTGAAGGGAGGCGCTCAGGCCTGGTCCTTCGTGTTCTCGTCGCTCGGGTCGGCCTCGGCGGCGTCGACCTCGACACCCTCGTCAGCGGTCGCCGGGGCGTCCGCGTCGGGGAGGGTGTCGGGCTGGTCCACGCTGCCGGCCTCGACCTGGTTCGCGTCGGTGGACTCGGCCGCGGGGGCCTCGTCACCGACGACGACCTCGTCGGCCGCCGGAGCGGTCGCCGCGGCGGCGCGCTCCGCCTCGCGGACGACACCCTGCTTGGCGCTGACCGGCTCCATGACGAGCTGGATCACCGCCATGGGGGCGTTGTCGCCCTTGCGGGGCCCGATCTTGACGATGCGGGTGTACCCACCGTTGCGCTCGGCCATGGCCGGCGCGATCTCGGTGAAGAGGAAGTGCACGACGGACTTGTCGCGGATCGTCTTCATGACCTCGCGGCGGGCCGCCAGGTCACCCTTCTTCGCGAAGGTGATCAGACGTTCGGCGTACGGACGCATCCGCTTGGCCTTGGCCTCGGTGGTGGTGATGCTGCGGTGCTCGAAGAGGGCCGTCGCCAGGTTGGCGATGATCAGCTTCTCGTGGGCCGGCCCGCCGCCGAGCCGCGGACCCTTGGTGGGGGTGGGCATGTTGTTGTCTCCTCGGTTTTACCCCTCCCCCGCGTCAGCGGGGGGAGGGGCGACGGACGGTCAGAGCTGCTCGTCCTCGGCGAACGACGCGTCGTCGTCCTCGAAGTCGTTGACGACGGCGCTCGGGTCGAACCCGGGCGGGGAGTCCTTGAGGTGCAGGCCCATGCCGACCAGCTTGGCCTTCACCTCGTCGATGGACTTCTGCCCGAAGTTGCGGATGTCGAGCAGGTCGGCCTCGCTGCGCGAGACCAGTTCCCCGACGGTGTGGATGCCCTCGCGCTTGAGGCAGTTGTAGGACCGGACGGTGAGGTCCAGCGCCTCGATCTCCAGCGCGAGGTCCGCCGCCAGCGCGGCGTCGGTCGGCGAGGGACCCATGTCGATGCCTTCGGCCTCGACGTTGAGCTCACGGGCCAGACCGAACAGCTCGGTCAGCGTCTTGCCCGCGGACGCCACGGCGTCGCGCGGGGTGATGGCGTGCTTGGTCTCGACGTCGACGACGAGACGGTCGAAGTCCGTCCGCTGCTCGACGCGGGTCGCCTCGACCTTGTACGTCACCTTCAGGACGGGGGAGTAGATCGAGTCGACCGGGATGCGGCCGATCTCCTGCTCACCCGTCTTGTTCTGCGCCGCCGAGACGTAGCCGCGGCCGCGTTCGACCGTCAGCTCCAGCTCGAGCTTGCCCTTGCCGTTGAGCGTCGCGATGTGCAGGTCGGGGTTGTGGACCTCGACCCCCGCGGGCGGGGCGATGTCGGCCGCGGTGACCGCGCCCGGCCCCTGCTTGCGCAGGTACATCACGACGGGTTCGTCGTGCTCCGAGGAGACCACGAGGTTCTTGACGTTGAGGACGATCTCGGTGACGTCCTCCTTGACCCCCGGCACGGAGGTGAACTCGTGGAGCACACCGTCGATCCGCAGGCTCGTCACGGCCGCGCCCGGGATGGACGACAGCAGCGTGCGGCGCAGCGAGTTGCCGAGGGTGTACCCGAAGCCGGGTTCGAGGGGTTCGATGACGAAGCGCGAGCGGTACTCGTCGACGACGTCCTCGGTGAGGGTGGGGCGCTGTGCGATCAGCACGGAGGTTCCTTCCCGCGGGCGTCCGCCATATGACGCCCCGCACGCCCGTCAGCATCGGTCCGCCGACGGGGTCTGACTCGATCAGAGAACTGGTCCGATCAGGTGGGTCCCGCAGGCCTGGGCCTGCGGGACCGCACCGACGTCAGACGCGCCGACGCTTGGGCGGCCGGCAGCCGTTGTGCGGGCTGGGGGTGACGTCCTGGATCGCGCCGACCTCCAGGCCGGTGGCCTGGAGGGAACGGATCGCGGTCTCGCGGCCGGAACCCGGTCCCTTGACGAAGACGTCGACCTTGCGCATGCCGTGCTCCTGCGCACGACGCGCGGCCGCCTCGGCGGCCATCTGCGCAGCGAACGGGGTCGACTTGCGGGACCCCTTGAACCCGACCTGACCGGCCGACGCCCACGCGATGACCGCGCCCGTCGGGTCGGTGATCGAGACGATCGTGTTGTTGAACGTCGACTTGATGTGCGCGTGACCGTGCGCGACGTTCTTCTTCTCCTTGCGACGCGGCTTGCGCGTCGCCGTGGCCGTACGGCTCTTGGGAGGCATGCTCTCCGGGCTCCTGGTGTACTGCGGCGACTGAGATCGAGGGCGAACCCGTGGGTTCGCGAGGCGGCCCGCTGGCGGACCGCGCCGTCAGACTGCGACGGTTACTTGCGACCGGCCTTCTTCTTGCCGGCCACGGTGCGCTTCGGGCCCTTGCGGGTGCGCGCGTTGGTCTTGGTGCGCTGCCCGCGGACGGGCAGACCGCGGCGGTGCCGCAGGCCCTGGTAGCAACCGATCTCCACCTTGCGGCGGATGTCGGCGGCCACCTCGCGGCGGAGGTCACCCTCGACGCGGTAGTTGCCCTCGATGTGGTCGCGGAGCGCGACCAGGTCGTCGTCCGTGAGGTCGCGGACGCGCAGGTCCGGACTCACGCCCGTCGCGGCCAGGGTTTCCTGGGCTCGCGTGCGACCGACGCCGTAGATGTACGTGAGCGCGATCTCCAGCCGCTTTTCGCGGGGGAGGTCGACGCCGACGAGACGTGCCATGCGGGATGGTCCCTATCTGTCGCGGAGGTCTGGTGCAGGACCTGCCCCGCCGTCTCCTGCGGGTCCCCGGCCTCCGACCGGGGGTGTCACCGACCGCGGCTCGTGCTGCGGTCGGAGGGTCCTGCGCTGGGTGCCACCGTCTGCGTGCGGTGGCCTTTCCGTGGATCGACTGCTGGGTGAGCCGGAGCTCAGCCCTGACGCTGCTTGTGACGCAGGTTGTCGCAGATGATCATGACCCGACCGTGACGGCGGATCACCTTGCACTTGTCGCAGATCTTCTTGACGCTCGGCTTGACCTTCATCGCTTCTCCGGTCGTGCTGACCCCGCCCGCGCGGAGCGGGGATCGGCGGCCAGTGGGTGGGTCACTTGTAGCGGTAGACGATGCGCCCGCGGGACAGGTCGTAGGGGCTGAGCTCGACGACCACCCGGTCCTCCGGGAGGATGCGGATGTAGTGCTGGCGCATCTTCCCCGAGATGTGGGCGAGCACCTTGTGACCGTTGCTCAGCTCGACGCGAAACATCGCGTTCGGCAGGGCCTCGATCACGGTGCCTTCGATCTCGATGACGCCGTCCTTCTTCGGCATGTCCTCCGCTTTTCCATCAAGTGTCGGTTCGGGATCAGCCCGGCCCTCGTGAGCACAGAACGTGCGAACGAGGAGGCATGGCGGACCGACGGGCAAGCTTACGTGACGGCGCGCCTGAGACGAAATCGGGCGATGATGCCGCTGAAGTGGGCTGGGGCGCAACACAAGACGCGTCCGGCGCTGCGCGCCGGCTCCAGCACCCGACCGCGGGGGGCGGCGCCGCAGCCCCTGGCGGGGTCAGGCGGAAGGGACCTGGACCCCGAACGCCGCGAGCTCCGAGGCGCCCCCGTCGGGTGCGGTCAGCACCCAGAGGCCCTCGTCGAGGACGGCCACGGTGTGCTCCCAGTGCGCGGCGCGGGTGCCGTCGGAGGTGACCACGGTCCAGTCGTCCGGCAGGACGTCGGTCTCGATCCCCCCACGGGTGCACATCGGCTCGATGGCCAGCACCATGCCGGGACGGACCTTGGGGCCCTTCTCGCGGACCCGGTAGTTCAGGACGTCGGGCGCCATGTGCATGGCCGTGCCGATCCCGTGGCCGGTGTAGCCGTCGACGATGCCCAGGCGGCCGTCCACGGCGTCCTCCACGGCCGCGCCGACGTCGCCGACCCTCCCGCGTGCGTCGAGGGCTGCGATGCCCGCCCAGAGCGCCTGACGGGTGATCTCGACCAGTTCCGCGTCGCCGGCGTCGTCCGGCTCACCCACGATCGCGGTGAAGGCGGAGTCGCCGTGCCAGCCGTCGACCACCGCTCCCCCGTCGATCGAGACGACGTCGCCCGCCACGAGCGGGGTGTCGCCGGGGATCCCGTGCACGACGACCTCGTTGACCGAGATGCAGAGCGTGGCCGGGTAGCCGTGGTAACCGAGGAAGTTGGACGTCCCACCACCCGCGTGGATGACCTCCGCGCCGATGGCGTCCAGCTCCTTCGGAGTGATCCCGGGCCGCAGGGCGGCCCGCACCGACTCCAGGGCCGCGGACGTCAGCAGCCCCGCCGCACGCATCTTCTGGATCTGTTCGGGGGTCTTGATCTCGACCCGTTCACGTCCGAGCACGGTGGCGGCGCGTCAGTTCGGGAGGCCGAGGGCGGCGACCAGGCGCGAGGTGACCTCGGCGATCCCGCCGAGGCCGTCGACGCTGCGCAGCAGCCCGCGGTCGGAGTAGACCTTCACGAGGGGCGCCGTCTGGTCCAGGTAGACCTGCTGGCGGGTGCGGACGACCTCTTCGGTGTCGTCGCTGCGCCCCTGCTCCAGCGCGCGGTGCGTCAGCCGACGGACGAGCTCGTCGGTGTCCGCGGTGATCTCGAGCACGTGCTCGAGCTTCACGCCGAACCCGGAGAGCATCTCGTCGAGCTCGCGGACCTGGTCCGTCGTGCGGGGGTAGCCGTCGAGGATGAAGCCCTCGGTGGCGTCGGGCTGCTCGAGGCGGTCGTGGACCATCGCGTTGGTCACGGTGTCCGGCACGTACTTGCCGGCGTCCAGGTACTCCTGGACGGTCTTGCCCAGTTCGGTCTGCTCCGCGACGTGGGTCCGGAAGATGTCGCCGGTGGAGATGGCCGGCACCCCCAGGCGGGCGGAGAGGAGCTTGGCCTGGGTGCCCTTGCCGGCACCCGGCGGACCGAGGAGGACGAGACGAGTCATCGCAAGAACCCTTCGTAGTTGCGCTGTTGGAGCTGGGACTCGATCTGCTTCACCGTCTCGAGCCCGACCCCGACGATGATCAGGATCGACGTGCCCCCGAAGGGCAGGTTCGTGCTGGCGTTGAAGAGCACGATAGCGATGAGCGGGAGCAGGGCGATCAGTCCCAGGTACAGCGATCCTGGCAGGGTGATGCGGGTGAGGATGTAGTCCAGGTACTCGGCGGTGGGCCGTCCGGCGCGCACCCCGGGGATGAAACCGCCGTACTTGCGCATGTTCTCGGCGACCTCGTCCGGGTTGAACGTGATCGCGACGTAGAAGTACGCGAAGAAGATGATGAGCAGGAAGTACGTGACCATGTACAGCGGGTGGTCACCCTTGGTCAGGTTGTCGTTGATCCAGATGACCCAGCCCGCGTTCGGGTCGCTGAACTGGCCCACCAGCGCCGGCAGGTACAGCAGCGACGACGCGAAGATCACCGGGATGACGCCGGCCATGTTGACCTTGAGCGGGATGTAGGTCGAGGTGCCCCCGTACATGCGGCGGCCGATCATCCGTTTGGCGTACTGGACGGGCACCCGGCGCTGGGACTGCTCGACGGCCACGACGAGGGCGACCACCACGACGATGATCGCGAGGACCGCGACGAAGGTGCCCCAGCCCTGCTGGTTCTGGATGCCCCAGAGCGCGGAGGGGAAGCCCGCGGCGATCTGGGCGAAGATCAGCAGGGACATGCCGTTGCCGATGCCGCGCTCGGTGACGAGCTCACCCATCCACATGATCAGGCCGGTGCCGGCGGTCATGGTCATGACCATCAGCACGATCGTCTGGACGCTCTGGTCGGGGAGGACCTGGGCGTTGCACGCCGTGCCGAAGAGCCGCGAGGGGTCCTTGGCGATGGTCACGTAGGTGGTCGACTGCAGGACCGCGAGACCGATCGTCAGGTACCGCGTGTACTGCGTGAGCTTGGTCGTCCCCTGCTGGCCCTCCTTCTTGAGGTCCTCGAAGCGCGGGATGACCACCGTCAGGAGCTGGATGATGATGCTCGCTGTGATGTACGGCATGATCCCGAGCGCGAAGATGCTCAGCTGCAGCAGCGCGCCGCCGGAGAACAGGTTCACCAGGCCCAGCAGGTCGTTGCCCGACTGCGACGCCTTGATGCACGACTGGACGGCGCTGTAGGAGACCCCTGGGGCCGGGACGAACGAGCCGAGCCGCACCAGCACGATGATCCCCAGCGTGAAGAGCAGCTTGCGGCGCAGGTCGGGCGTCCGGAAGGCGCGACCGATTGCGGTGAGCACTACAACCTCCTGCACCGCACTCCCCCGCGGTGCGCGGGGAGGGCGGGTTCGTCACTGACAGATCGGACGGTTGGGCCGGACGTGCGACACGTCGCACGCACGCAGCCCACAGAGGACCCTACCCCGCCACAAACGCACACGCGGCGGTAGCGGACGATCACTCGTCGCTACCGCCGCGTGGGCTGTGTCGTCGCTGGGTCAGCGAACGGTGGTGGAACCGCCCGCAGCCGCGATCTTCTCGGCCGCCGACGTCGAGAACTTGTCGGCCGTCACCTGCAGAGCCACGGAGATCTCCCCCGTGCCCAGCACCTTGACGAGCTGGCCCTTGCGGACCGCGCCACTGGCGACGAGCTCGTCGACACCGATGGTGCCGCCCTCGGGGAAGAGGGAGCCGAGCTTGTCGAGGTTGACGACCTGGTACTCGACGCGGAACGGGTTCTTGAACCCGCGCAGCTTCGGCAGGCGCATGTGCAGGGGCATCTGGCCGCCCTCGAAGGCCTCGGGCACCGAGTAACGAGCCTTGGTGCCCTTGGTCCCACGACCGGCGGTCTTGCCCTTGCTGCCCTCACCGCGACCCACACGGGTCTTGGCGGTGTTCGAACCCGGAGCCGGACGCAGGTGGTGCAGCTTCAGGACGTGTTCACCCTGGTTGGCCATCAGTCGACCTCCTCCACGGTCACGAGGTGCGAGACGGTGTTGACCATCCCGCGGAACTCGGGCTTGTCGTCCTTGACGACCGACTGCCCGATCTTGTGCAGGCCGAGGCTGCGCAGCGTCTCGCGCTGGTTCTGCTTGCGGCCGATGCCCGAGTTGATCTGGGTCACCTTGAGACGAGCCATCAGGAGGTCACCCCCGCAGCCTGGGCGCGCAGCAGCGCGACCGGGGCGACGTGCTCGACGGGCAGACCACGACGCGCCGCCACCTGCTCGGGACGCTCGAGGCCACGGAGGGCCTCGATCGTCGCGTGCACGATGTTGATGGCGTTGCTGCTGCCGAGGGACTTCGACAGGACGTCGTGGATACCCGCGCACTCGAGCACCGCGCGGACGGGACCACCGGCGATGACGCCGGTACCCGGGGAAGCCGGGCGCAGCATGACCACGCCGGCCGCCTTCTCACCCTGGATGGGGTGCGGGATGGTCCCCTGGATCCGTGGGACGCGGAAGAAGTTCTTCTTGGCCTCTTCGACACCCTTGGCGATCGCCGCGGGCACCTCCTTGGCCTTGCCGTAGCCGACACCGACGGTTCCGTCGCCGTCACCCACGACCACGAGGGCCGTGAAGCTGAAGCGACGGCCGCCCTTGACGACCTTGGCGACGCGGTTGATGGTCACGACGCGCTCGACGAAGTTGCTGCGGTCGCCCGCACCACCCTGTCCGCGATCGCGACCGCCACCGGCGTTGTCGCGACGGCCGCGGTTGTCGCCGCTGCCGCCACCACGGTTGTCGTTGTTGCCGCCGGCCGCACCGGCGCCACCGGCGCCTCGGCGCTGGGGTCCAGGCATCAGACGTTCCTCATCTCTTCGAGTGCTCGGGTCACAGGGCCAACCCGGCTTCCCGGGCGCCGTCGGCGATGGCCGCGACTCGACCCGCGTACCGGTTCCCACCGCGGTCGAAGACCACGGCTTCGATGCCGGCCGCCTTGGCCCGCTCGCCGACGAGGACGCCGACAGCCTTCGCCTTGGCCGACTTGTCGTCGCTGCTCGCGCGCAGGTCCGTCTCCATGGTCGAGGCCGACGCGAGGGTGTGACCCTGTGCGTCGTCGATGACCTGGACGAACACGTGCCGGGCGGACCGGGTGACGACGAGACGCGGACGCACTGCGGTGCCCACGACCTTCTTGCGCACTCGGGTGTGACGGCGCTTGAGCGAAGCCGCCTTGCCCTTCGTGGTGCGCTGAGTGGAGAGACCCATCGTCACTTACCAGCCTTTCCGACCTTGCGGCGGATCTGCTCGCCGGCGTAGCGAACGCCCTTGCCCTTGTAGGGGTCGGGCTTGCGCAGCTTGCGGATGTTGGCGGCGATCTCGCCCACCTGCTGCTTGTCGATGCCGGCGACGGAGAAGCGCGTGTTGTTCTCGACGGCGAAGGTGATGCCGGCCGGAGCCTTCACCACGACCGGGTGGCTGAAGCCGAGGGCGAACTCGAGGTCCGAACCCTTCGGCGTCACGCGGTAACCGGTACCGACGATCTCGAGCTTCTTCTCGTAGCCCTTCGTCACACCCTCGACCATGTTGGCCAGCAGGGTGCGGGTGAGTCCGTGCAGCGAGCGCGAGACGCGCTCGTCGTCCGGACGCTTGACCAGCAGCGTGCCGTCTTCGCCACGTTCGACGGAGATCGGGGACGCGATGGTGTGGTTCAGCTCGCCCTTGGGGCCCTTGACCGTGACGGCGAGGCCGTCGATGGTCACGTCCACGCCCGTGGGGACGGTGATCGGGAGTCGACCGATGCGCGACATGAGTCCTCCTCCCTCACCAGACGTAGGCGAGGACTTCCCCACCCACGCCCTTCTTGTTGGCCTGCTTGTCGGTCAGGAGACCCGAGGAGGTGGACAAGATCGCCACGCCCAGGCCGCCCAGAACGCGGGGCAGGTTGGTCGACTTCGCGTACACCCGGAGACCGGGCTTGCTCACACGGCGCAGGCCGGCGATCGAACGCTCGCGGTTGGGGCCGAACTTCAGCTCCATGGACAGCTTCTTACCGACTTCGGCGTCCTCCACGGACCAGGAGGCGATGTAGCCCTCGGCCTGCAGGATCTCGGCGATGTGCGACTTCAGCTTGCTGTACGGCATGGACACGGTGTCGTGGTACGCCGAGTTGGCGTTACGCAAGCGCGTCAACATGTCGGCGATGGGGTCAGTCATCGTCATCGGGCTCGTCCGCCCTTCCTCGCCGGGGTTTCCGGTGCGCGGTGTGCGCTCCGGACCTTCGGCGTCGTCGAAATGATGTCAGAAGTCACCAGCAGGTCGATCCCACTCACCAGCTGCTCTTGGTCACACCGGGCAGCTCGCCCGCGTGTGCCATCTCGCGCACACAGATTCGGCACAGGCCGAACTTCTTGTACACGGCGTGGGGACGCCCGCACTTCTGGCAACGGGTGTAGCCACGAACCTTGAACTTCGGCTTGCGTGCGGCCTTGGTGATCAGAGCGGTCTTCGCCACGGTCAGTTCTCCTTGAACGGGAAGCCCAGAGCACGCAGCAGCGCACGGCCTTCGTCGTCGGTCTTCGCCGTCGTCACGACCGTGATGTCCATACCGCGGACGCGGTCGATCCTGTCCTGGTCGATCTCGTGGAACATGGACTGCTCGTTGAGACCGAAGGTGTAGTTGCCGTTCCCGTCGAACTGCTTCGGCGAGAGACCACGGAAGTCGCGGATGCGCGGGAGCGCCAGCGACGTCAGACGGTCGAGGAACTCCCACATGCGGTCGCCCCGCAGCGTGGTGTGGCAACCGATCGGCATGCCCTCGCGCAGCTTGAACTGCGCGATCGACTTGCGGGCCTTGGTGACCTGCGGCTTCTGACCGGTGATGGCCGTCAGGTCGCGGACAGCGCCGTCGATGAGCTTGGAGTCACGAGCCGCCTCGCCGACACCCATGTTCACCACGACCTTGACCAGGCCGGGGATCTGCATGACGTTCGGGTAGGCGAACTGCTCGTGCAGCTGACCCTTGATCTCTTCGCGGTAGCGCTGCTTCAGACGCGGCAACGCACGGGTTTCAGTCGTCGTGGTCATCAGATGTCCTTGCCGGAACGCTTGGCGACGCGGATGCGGTTGGTCTTGGTGCGACCGTCGCGTTCCACCTGCTCCGTGCGGATGCCCACACGGGTCGGCTTCTTGGTCTCCGGGTCGACGAGCTGCACGTTCGAGATGTGGATGGGGGCCTCGCGCTCGACGATGCCACCCTCCGTGCCCGGACGAGCCTTGGTGTGACGCTTGATGCGGTTCACACCCTCGACGAGGACGCGCTGGGTCTCCCCGTTGACGTCCAGGACCTTGCCCTGCTTGCCGAGGTCGGACGTCTTGGTCCCGTCCTCGTTGCGACGACCGCGAACGCGGGTGATGACCTGGACCAGGTCACCCTTCTTGATGCGGGTCTTCCCCATGGTCAGAGCACCTCCGGCGCCAGCGAGATGATGCGCATGAACTTCTTCTCGCGCAGTTCACGACCGACGGGCCCGAAGATTCGGGTGCCACGCGGGTCGCCGTCCGCGCGGAGGATCACCGCAGCGTTCTCGTCGAATCGGATGTACGAACCGTCGGCGCGCCGACGCTCCTTCTTGGTACGGACGATGACGGCCTTGACCACATCGCCCTTCTTGACGTTTCCACCGGGGATGGCGTCCTTGACCGTTGCCACGATCACGTCACCGATGCCGGCGTAGCGGCGGCCGGAGCCACCGAGCACGCGGATGCACAAGATCTCCTTGGCACCCGTGTTGTCGGCGACCTTGAGCCGCGACTCCTGCTGGATCACTCTCTACTCCTTCGTCGCGCCGGTTCTCGACCACCCGCTGAGGGGGCGAGCCTGGCCGAACGGACATGGAATCTGGGGGTGGGCCGCGACAGCGGCCCACCCGACGTCAGTCGCTGCGCTCGAGAGCGCGCGAATCACTTCGCGCGTTCGAGGACCTCGACGACGCGCCAGCGCTTGGTCGCCGACGTGGGACGAGTCTCGGCGATGAGGACGAGGTCGCCCACACCGGCCGTCTCGACCTCGTCGTGCGCCTTGACCTTCGTGGTGCGGCGGATGACCTTCGCGTAGAGCGGGTGCTTCACGCGGTCCTCGACCTCGACCACGACGGTCTTCTGCATCTTGTCGCTGACGACGTAACCGCGGCGCGTCTTGCGGTCGCCACGATCGGTGGTGCTGGCGGCGCTGGTCTGCTCGCTCACTTCGCAGCCTCCTTCGTGATCGGCGCCTCGGTGATGCCGAGCTCGCGCTCGCGCATCGTCGTGTAGATGCGGGAGATGTCCCGCTTGACGGCCTTCAGCCGGGAGTTGTTCTCCAGCTGACCGGTCGCCGACTGGAAGCGCAGGTTGAACAGCTCTTCCTTGGCCTTCTTGAGCTCGTCGACCAGCTTCGCGTCCTCGAACTCACGCAGCTCGTCGGCGCCCAGGCCCTTCGTCCCGACGGCCATCATTCACCACCCTCGCGACGCACGATCTTGCACTTGACCGGGAGCTTGTGGATGGCGCGCGTCAGCGCCTCCGTAGCGATCTTCTCGGTCGGGAAGGACAGTTCGAACATCACCCGTCCGGGCTTGATGTTCGCGATCCACCACTCCGGCGAGCCCTTGCCGGAACCCATGCGGGTCTCGGCGGGCTTCTTCGTCAGCGGCCGGTCCGGGTAGATGTTGATCCAGACCTTGCCGCCACGACGGATGTGGCGGGTGATGGCGATACGAGCGGACTCGATCTGCCGGTTGGTGACGTAACCGCCCTCGACGGCCATGATCCCGTACTCACCGAAGGTGACCCGGGTGCCGCCGGAGGCCGCACCACGCCGCGTGGGGTGGTGCTGCTTGCGGTGCTTGACTCGGCGCGGAATGAGCACGACTCAGGCCTCCGATCCGGTGGTCGCCGGCGCTGCGGCAGCGGCCGGGGCCGCCTCCGCCGCGGGGGCGTCGCTGGTGGGACGAGGACGACGCGCACCACGGTCGGGGCGGTCGCTGCGCTCGCCACGACGCGGGGCGCGCGGGTTGGCGGCCTGCGACTGGGCGAGCTCACGGCTGGTGATGTCGCCGTGGTAGATCCAGACCTTCACGCCGATGCGGCCGAAGGTGGTGCGGGCCTCGTAGAAGCCGTAGTCGATGTTCGCGCGGAGGGTGTGCAGCGGCACACGGCCTTCGCGGTAGAACTCGGAACGGCTCATCTCGGCGCCGCCGAGACGACCGGCGCACTGGACACGGATGCCCTTGGCCCCGGAACGCATCGTGGTCTGCATCCCCTTGCGCATGGCGCGACGGAACGAGACGCGGCTGGCGAGCTGCTCGGCGACACCCTGGGCGACGAGCTGAGCATCGGTCTCGGGGTTCTTCACCTCGAGGATGTTCAGCTGCACCTGCTTGCCGGTGAGCTTCTCCAGCTCGGTCCGGATGCGGTCGGCTTCCGCCCCACGACGACCGATGACGATGCCCGGTCGTGCGGTGTGGATGTCGACGCGGACCCGGTCACGGGTGCGCTCGATCTCCACCTTGGAGATGCCGGCCCGCTCCATGCCCTTGGCCATGAGCTTGCGGATCGCGACGTCTTCCTTGACGTAGTCGGCGTAACGCTGACCAGTCTTGGTGGAGTCGGCGAACCACCGGCTGCGGTGATCGGTGGTGATGCCCAGTCGGAACCCGAACGGGTTGACCTTCTGTCCCATCAGCGGGTCCTCCTCGTCTTCTTGGCGCCCTTGACGGCGGGTGCGACGACCACGGTGATGTGGCTGGTGCGCTTCAAGATGCGCCCCGCGCGCCCTTGGGCACGGGGACGGAAGCGCTTCATCGTCGGGCCCTCGTCGACGTGGATCGCCTTGACGACGTACTCGGCCGGGTCGAACGCCTCAGAGTGCTTGTCAGCGTGGAACTTCGCGTTCGCCATTGCGCTCTCGACGAGCTTGCGAACGGGTTCCGCCGCGGACTGCGGGGCGAACGAGAGCACAGCGACGGCCTCAGTGGCCTGCTTGCCCCGGACGAGGTCGACGACTCGGCGCGCCTTCTGGGGCGTGACGCGGAGGTACCGCGTCTGCGCCTTGGCTTCCATCCTTGTCCTGCTTCCTGGTTTCGGTCTCGAAAGGTTGTCTCGCGGAGCCGGGAGGCTCAGCGGCGACGACCCTTGCGGTCGTCCTTCTCGTGGCCCTTGAACGTGCGCGTGGGCGCGAACTCGCCGAGCTTGTGCCCCACCATCGACTCAGTGACGAAGACGGGGGTGTGCTTGCGGCCGTCGTGCACCGCGAACGTGTGGCCCAGGAAGTCCGGCGTGACGACCGAACGGCGGGACCAGGTCCGGATGACGTTGTGCGTACCGGCCTCGTTCTGAGCGTCCACCTTCTTCTGAAGGTGGTCGTCGACGAACGGGCCCTTCTTCAAGCTGCGAGGCATGGCCTGAACTCCCTATCAGCGCTTCTTGCCGGTGCGGCGGCGACGAACGATGAGCTTGTCGCTCTCCTTGCCCGGACGCCGCGTACGGCCCTCAGGCTGACCCCACGGGCTGACGGGGTGACGACCACCGGACGTCTTCCCCTCACCACCACCGTGGGGGTGGTCGATCGGGTTCATGGCGACACCACGGACGGTCGGGCGCTTGCCCTTCCAGCGCATGCGGCCGGCCTTGCCCCAGTTGATGTTGGACTGCTCGGCGTTGCCGACCTCGCCGATGGTGGCGCGGCAGCGGACGTCGACGTTCCGGATCTCACCGGACGGCATGCGCAGCTGGGCGAAGCGGCCCTCGCGGGCGACCAGCTGAACGCTGGCGCCTGCGGAACGGGCGATCTTCGCTCCCCCACCGGGACGGATCTCGATCGCGTGGATCACCGTACCGACGGGGATGTTGCGCAGCGGCAGGTTGTTGCCGGGCTTGATGTCGGCCTCGGGGCCGTTCTCGATCCGGTCGCCCTGCTTGAGCTTGGCCGGCGCGATGATGTAGCGCTTCTCACCGTCCACGTAGTGGAGCAGCGCGATGCGCGCGGTGCGGTTCGGGTCGTACTCGATGTGCGCGACCTTGGCCGGCACGCCGTCCTTGTCGTGACGACGGAAGTCGATCACGCGGTAGGCGCGCTTGTGGCCACCACCGATGTGGCGGGTGGTGATGCGGCCGGACGAGTTGCGACCACCGGTCTTGGACAGCGGGCGAACGAGCGACTTCTCAGGCTCGCTCCGCGTGATCTCGACGAAGTCGGCGACGGACGAGCCGCGGCGGCCCGGTGTCGTCGGCTTGTACTTGCGGATTCCCATTGCAGCGTTTCCTCGGGTTCGAAGGTTGTCTACGGCAGTCGTGCGAGCCCGCAGGCTCAGGCGACCGAGCCGCCGAAGATGTCGATCGTGCCCTCGCGCAACGTCACGATGGCCCGCTTGGTGTCCTTGCGCTTACCCGTGCCGTACCGGGTGCGCCGGCTCTTGCCCTGCCGGTTCGCGGTGTTCACCGACGAGACCTTGACGCCGAAGACGCGTTCGACCGCGACCTTGATCTCGGTCTTGTTCGCGCCCGGGTCGACCAGGAACGTGTACTTCCCCTCGTCGATGAGCGCGTAGCTCTTCTCCGAGACGACCGGCGCGAGCAGGATGTCGCGCGGGTCCTTCTGGGTTCCACCGATGGCACTCACAGGGTGCTCCCTTCCGACTCCGCTGCCACCGCGGTCGCGCTGCGACCCGTCGGCGGCCCCGCGACGAAGGCGTCGAGCGCCGCGCGGGTGAAGACGACGTCGTCGCTCTTCATGACGTCGTAGGTGTTCAGCTGGTCCTGGGGCAGGACGTGCACGTTGTCGAGGTTGCGGAGGCTCTTGACCGCCACCTCGTCGTCGCGGGTGAGCACGACGAGCACGTTCTTGCGACCCGACAGCGTGGCGATGAGCGTCCGCGCGGTCTTCGTCGAGGGGGCGTCACCCGAGGCGAGGCCTTCGACGACGTGCAGACGGTCGTGACGCACCCGGTCGGAGAGGGCACCGCGCAGAGCGGCCGCCTTCATCTTCTTGGGGGTGCGCTGGGAGTAGTCACGGGGCTTGGGCCCGTGGACGATCCCGCCGCCGGTGAACTGGGGGGCGCGCAGCGAACCCTGACGGGCGCGGCCGGTGCCCTTCTGCTTGTACGGCTTCTTGCCGCCACCACGGACCTCGCCACGACGCTTGGTCGAGTGCGTGCCCTGACGTGCCGCCGCGAGCTGCGCGGTCACGACCTGGTGGATCAGCGAGATGTTCGCCTGGCGGCCGAAGTCCTTCGCGGGGAGTTCGACGGTGCCGTTGCTGCCGCCGTCGACGGTCCGCAGCGGGACGGTGATGGCCTCGGTCTGAGCGGTTTCGGTTGTCATCAGGCTCAGGCCTCCTTCACGCGCGCCTTGGACGCGCTCTTGACGAGCACGAGGCCGCCGCGGGGACCGGGGATCGCGCCCGTGATGAGCAGCAGACCCTTCTCCACGTCGATGGCCTGCACGGTCAGGTTCTGGGTGGTCTGGCGAGCCGCACCCATGCGGCCGGCCATGCGCATGCCCTTGAATACGCGACCCGGGGTGGCGCAGCCGCCGATCGACCCGGGCTTGCGGTGGTTGCGGTGCGCACCGTGGGAGGCGCCGACGCCGTGGAAGCCGTGACGCTTCATGACACCGGCGAAGCCCTTGCCCTTGGTGGTGCCCACCACGTCGACGGTGGCGCCGGCCGCGAAGGCCTCAGCGGTGACTTCCTGTCCCAGGGAGTACTCCGCGGCGTCCGTCGTGCGCAGTTCCACCAGGTGACGGCGCGGCGCGACGCCGGCCTTCTCGAAGTGGCCGGCAGCAGGCTTGTTCGCCTTGCGCTGCGCGATGGCCGTGGTGGCCAGCTGGACGGCTTCGTAGCCGTCGTCGGTAGTGGTGCGGATCTGGGTGACGACGTTGGGCTCGACCTTGACGACGGTCACGGGGACGATGCGGTTGTCCGCGTCCCACAGCTGCGTCATGCCGAGCTTGGTGCCGAGCACCCCTCGCACTTGCCTGTCGCTCATGGTGTTGGAATCCCTCAGAGCTTGATCTCGATGTCGACACCGGCCGGGAGGTCGAGTCGCATGAGCGAGTCGACGGTCTTCGGCGTGGGGTCGATGATGTCGATGAGGCGCTTGTGTGTGCGCATCTCGAAGTGCTCGCGGCTGTCCTTGTACTTGTGCGGCGAGCGGATGACGCAGTAGACGTTCTTCTCGGTCGGCAGCGGCACGGGCCCAGCGACCGATGCGCCCGTCCGGGTCACCGTGTCGACGATCTTGCGCGCCGAACTGTCGATGACCTCGTGGTCGTAGGCCTTGAGCCTGATGCGGATCTTCTGTCCCGCCATGGCGTCGTCTGACTCTCTCTCTTCGTACCGCTACTGACTCGCGCACGGCGCGGTGCACCTGCTGGTGCTCCGACCCCCGAGGTCGGGCGTGTCGCGCTTTCGCACGATCTTCACCGTCTCCCGGTTGCCCGGATTGGTCCTGTCGTCCTGTTCAGGTTGCCCTGGAGGTCCAGGTGAACCGTCCGCCGCCCGTACGAGACGTTCGACGTTCGCGGTTGACGCTCCGTGGTCCTGGTCCGGTCCCCGGATCGGGTGGAATCGTGATCCAGGCGCGGACCAGCGGCGCGGCAACTCCGACAGTTTGCCAGACGGAGGGGGCCGTTGGCGAATCGAGTCAGCGGCAGCAACGGTGGTGGCTACTGCGTGGTCTGCAACGCGTTGCGCTGCACGACGAAGGGGCGGGTCCGAGTGGACCCGCCCCTCCGTCTGGCGGAGCGTCCCGTCGGGAGAGGGTGGACCTCCCCCGACGGATCAACTCACTTGAGGATCTTCACGACCCGGCCGGCGCCGACGGTGCGGCCACCTTCACGGATGGCGAACTTCAGGCCCTCTTCCATGGCGATCGGCTGGATGAGGTCGACCTTCATCTCAGTGTTGTCGCCGGGCATGACCATCTCGGTGCCCTCGGGCAGCGAGACGACGCCGGTGACGTCGGTCGTCCGGAAGTAGAACTGCGGACGGTAGTTGTTGTAGAACGGCGTGTGACGGCCACCCTCGTCCTTGGACAGGATGTACGCCTGGCCCTCGAACTCGGTGTGCGGCGTGATGCTGCCGGGCTTGACCACGACCTGGCCGCGCTCGACGTCGTCACGCTTGAGGCCACGCAGGAGCAGGGCGGCGTTGTCGCCGGCCTGGCCGCTGTCCAGCATCTTGTTGAACATCTCGATGCTGGTCACGGTGGTCTTGGCGGACGTCGGACGGATGCCGACGACCTCGACCTCCTGGTTGACGTTCAGGACGCCACGCTCGATGCGCCCGGTCACGACGGTGCCGCGGCCGGTGATCGTGAAGACGTCTTCGATCGGCATCAGGAACGGCTGGTCGATGGCGCGCTCGGGCTCGGGGATCGCAGTGTCGACCGCGTCCATGAGCTCCATGAGCTTCTCGCCCCACTCGGCGTCGCCCTCGAGCGCCTTCAGCGCCGAGACGCGGACGACGGGGAGGTCGTCACCGGGGAACTCGTAGGACGTGAGGAGCTCACGCACCTCCATCTCGACGAGCTCGAGGAGTTCCTCGTCCTCGACCATGTCGGCCTTGTTCAGCGCGACCACGATGTAGGGAACGCCGACCTGGCGGGCCAGGATGACGTGCTCCTTGGTCTGCGGCATCGGGCCGTCGGTCGCCGCGACCACGAGGATCGCACCGTCCATCTGGGCCGCACCCGTGATCATGTTCTTGATGTAGTCCGCGTGACCCGGGCAGTCGACGTGGGCGTAGTGACGCGCCTCGGTCTGGTACTCGACGTGTGCGATCGAGATCGTGATGCCGCGCTGACGTTCCTCAGGGGCCTTGTCGATCTGGTCGAACGCCGAGGCCTTGTTCAGCTCCGGGAACTTGTCGTGCAGCACGCGGGTGATCGCCGCGGTCAACGTCGTCTTCCCGTGGTCGATGTGACCAATCGTGCCGATGTTGACGTGCGGCTTGGTCCGCTCGAACTTCGCCTTCGCCACTGGGGGTCCTCCTCGGACTATCGTTTTCTTCCCGACCCGGTCAACGGGTGGGTGGGTGACCTGGCTGGTCACTGGCCCACGCGGTGGTGGTCCAGGGGTCGTGCAGGGTGGGGAAGCGGTCCTGGTGGACCGCTCCCCCGGGTCTGTCAGGAGCGGGTCATTCCCCGCGGACCTTCTTGACGATCTCTTCCGCCACGTTCCGCGGAACTTCAGCGTAGTTGGAGAACTGCATCGAGTAGACCGCGCGGCCCTGGGTCTTGGACCGGAGGTCGCCGACGTAGCCGAACATCTCCGACAACGGGACGGTGGCCTTGACGAGCTTGGCCCCGCTGACGTCGTCCATGGACTCGATCTGCCCACGGCGGGAGTTCAGGTCGCCGATGACTTCGCCCATGTAGTCGGCGGGCGTGCGCACCTCGACGGCCATGACCGGCTCGAGGAGCACGGGCTGCGCCTTGCGGACAGCTTCGCGCAGAACCATCTTGCCGGCGATCTTGAAGGCCATCTCCGACGAGTCGACGTCGTGCGCCGCACCGTCGTTGAGGGAGGCCTTGATGCCGACGAGCGGGTAACCCGCGACGACACCCTCCTGCATGGCTTCCTGGATGCCCTGGTCCACGGAGGGGATGTACTCACGCGGGACACGGCCACCGGTGACGGCGTTCACGAACTCGTAGAACGTGCCGTCAGCGGTGTCCATCGGCTCGATCGAGACCTGGACCTTCGCGTACTGGCCCGAACCACCCGTCTGCTTCTTGTGGACGTAGTCCTCCTTGAGGACCGCCCGACGGATGGTCTCGCGGTAAGCCACCTGGGGCTTGCCGACGTTGGCCTCGACCTTGTACTCGCGCTTCATCCGGTCGACGAGGATGTCGAGGTGGAGCTCGCCCATCCCCTTGATGATCGTCTGACCGGTCTCCTGGTCGAGCTCGACCTGGAAGGTCGGGTCCTCTTCGGCCAGGCGCTGGATCGCGGTACCGAGCTTCTCCTGGTCGCCCTTGGTCTTCGGCTCGATGGCGACCGAGATCACGGGCTCCGGGAAGGTCATCGACTCGAGGACGACCTGCTGGGCGGCGTCGGAGAGGGTGTCCCCGGTCGTCGTCTCCTTCAGGCCGATCATCGCGTAGATGTGACCCGCACGGGCCTCGTCCACGGGGTTCTCCTTGTTGGAGTGCATCTGGAAGAGCTTCCCGATGCGCTCCTTCTTCCCCTTGGTCGAGTTCACGACCGCGGAGCCGGCCGCGACCACGCCGGAGTACACCCGGACGTAGGTCAGCTTGCCGAAGAAGGGGTGTGCCGCGACCTTGAACGCCAGAGCCGAGAACGGCTCCGTCGCGTCGGGCTTGCGGATGATCTCGACGGACTCGTCGCCGACCTTGTGACCCACCATCGGCTTCACGTCGAGCGGCGAGGGCAGGTAGTCGATGACCGCGTCGAGCATGGGCTGCACGCCCTTGTTCTTGAACGCGGAGCCGCAGAAGATCGGGTACAGCTCGGAGTTGATCGTCAGCTTGCGAACCGCAGCCTTGATCTCCTCGGGCGTGATCTCCTCGCCGCCGAGGTACTTCTCCAGGAGGGCCTCGTCGGTCTCCGCGACGCGCTCGACGAGCTTCGCGTGGTACTCCTCGGCCTGCTCCTGCAGGTCGGCCGGGATCTCCTCGACGGTGTAGTCCGCACCGATCTGGACCTCACCGTGCCACGTGAGGGCACGCATGTAGACGAGGTCGATCATGCCGGAGAACGTGTTCTCGGCACCGATCGGGAGCTGCATCACGAGGGGTTCCGCACCGAGGCGGTCCTTGATGGTGTCGACGGTGAAGAAGAAGTCGGCGCCCAGCTTGTCCATCTTGTTGACGAAGCAGATGCGGGGGACGTCGTACTTGTCCGCCTGCCGCCACACCGTCTCGGACTGCGGTTCGACACCTTCCTTGCCGTCGAAGACGGCGACCGCGCCGTCGAGGACGCGCAGCGAGCGCTCGACCTCGACCGTGAAGTCCACGTGGCCCGGGGTGTCGATGATGTTGATCTGGGTGCCCTCCCAGAAGCAGGTGGTGGCTGCGGAGGTGATGGTGATGCCCCGCTCCTGCTCCTGCGCCATCCAGTCCATCGTGGCCGCGCCGTCGTGCACTTCGCCGATCTTGTAGTTGATCCCCGTGTAGAAGAGGATCCGCTCCGTCGTCGTGGTCTTGCCGGCGTCGATGTGAGCCATGATGCCGATGTTGCGGACCTTGGTCAGGTCCGTCAGCACGTCCTGTGCCACGGTTTACTGCCTCTTCCCTGGGATCGAGGGGGTGAGTCGGCCGGCACGGTCGGACGAACCGACCGTGCCAGGCGCTGGGGTCACCAGCGGTAGTGCGCGAAGGCCCGGTTCGACTCGGCCATCTTGTGGGTGTCCTCGCGACGCTTCACCGCGGCACCGAGGCCGTTCGAGGCGTCCAGGATCTCGTTGAGCAGACGCTCGGTCATCGTCTTCTCGCGACGCTGACGCGAGTAGCCCACGAGCCAGCGCAGCGCCAGCGTCGTGGAACGCGTGGGGCGCACCTCGATGGGCACCTGGTAGGTCGAACCACCGACGCGGCGGGACTTGACCTCGATCGCAGGCTTGACGTTGTCCAGCGCTCGCTTCAGCACGACGACGGGGTCGCCACCGGTCTTCTCACGGGCGCCCTCGAGCGCGCCGTAGACGATGGACTCGGCGACGGACTTCTTCCCGTCGAGGAGGATCTTGTTCACGAGCTGCGTCACCAGGGGAGACTGGTAGACGGGGTCCACCACGAGGGGACGCTTGGGTGCGGGGCCCTTGCGCGGCATGTCAGCTCTTCTCCTTCTTCGCGCCGTAGCGGCTGCGGGCCTGCTTGCGGTTCTTCACGCCCTGCGTGTCGAGCGACCCGCGGACGATCTTGTAGCGGACACCGGGGAGGTCCTTCACTCGACCGCCACGCACCAGGACCATCGAGTGCTCCTGGAGGTTGTGGCCGACGCCCGGGATGTAGGCGGTGACCTCGATGCCGCTCGTCAGCTTGACGCGGGCGACCTTGCGCAGAGCCGAGTTCGGCTTCTTCGGGGTCGTTGTGTACACGCGCGTGCACACGCCGCGTCGCTGCGGGCTGCCCTTCAGGGCGGGCGTCTTGGTCTTGACGACCTTGTCCTCCCGGCCCTTGCGGACCAGCTGCTGGATGGTGGGCACCCTGTCTCCGTCTTTTTCGATCTTGTGTGTCGGCTGATGTCATCGGGACGCGCTACCCGTCGTGGGCGGCGCTCGACCCCCGCCGACCCACGAGGTCGGGCGTGTCGTTCGGTCGAGGTCCCGCGGTGGTGACGTCCTGTCACCGGGCTGCGGGCGCGCTCGTGTCAAGCGGACACGAGACTACCCGCCGCGTCTGGCGATGGTCAAAACGAGGTGGGGGACGCTCGGGCAGCCCCCACCGAGGGGCCGTTCCCCTCCCCCGCTGCGGGGGGAGGGGAACGGCCCGGTGGGACTGCTCAGCGGTAGTCGCTGGAGCCGTAGTCGAACTCCTCGAGCGGGACGGCCTGGCCGGAGCCCACACCGAACTGCGCGTAGTCCACGTCGTCGTAGCCGGGCACCGAGTACATCTGCGCCTTGGCCTCCTCGGTGGGTTCGACCCGGACGTTGCGGTAGCGGGGAAGCCCCGTGCCGGCCGGGATGAGCTTGCCGATGATGACGTTCTCCTTGAGGCCCAGGAGCGGGTCGCTCTTGCCCTCCATGGCGGCGTTGGTGAGGACGCGCGTCGTCTCCTGGAAGGAGGCGGCGGAGAGCCACGAGTCCGTCGCGAGCGACGCCTTCGTGATCCCCATCAGCTCCGGACGACCGGAGGACGGCTGACCGCCCTCGGCCATGACCCGACGGTTCTCCTCCTCGAAGCGCGCACGTTCGACGAGCTCACCGGGCAGCAGCTCGGAGCCGTTCTGCTCGATGATCGTCACCCGCTTGAGCATCTGGCGGACGATGACCTCGATGTGCTTGTCGTGGATCGACACGCCCTGGGAGCGGTAGACCTCCTGCACCTCGTCGACCAGGTGCATCTGCACCCGGCGCGGGCCGAGGATGCGCAGCACCTGCTTGGGGTCGACCGCACCCTGGACGAGCTTCTGCCCGACCTCGACGTGCGTGCCGTCCTCGACCAGGAGCCGCTGACGACGCGTCACGGGGTACTCGACCTCTTCGGCACCGTCGTCGGGGGTCACGACGATCTTGCGACCCTTGTCGGTGTCCTCGATGCGGGTGCGTCCCGACACCTCGGAGATCGGCGCGTTCCCCTTGGGGGTACGGGCCTCGAAGAGTTCGACCACGCGCGGCAGACCGTGCGTGATGTCACCGGCCTCGGACGCGGCACCACCGGTGTGGAAGGTACGCATCGTCAGCTGGGTGCCGGGCTCGCCGATCGACTGGGCCGCGACGATGCCGACGGCCTCGCCGATGTCGACGAGCTTGCCGCTGGCCAGCGAACGGCCGTAGCAACGGGCGCAGGTCCCGACGCGCGACTCGCACGTGAGCACCGAGCGGACCTTGAGGCTCTCGACACCCTGGGCGACCAGGGCGTCGATGACCACGTCACCGAGGTCGGAACCGGCCGGCAGCACGACCTCGCCGTCGACGGTGACGTCGGTGGCCAGCGTGCGTGCGTAGACGCTGGTCTCGACGTCGTCGTGGCGACGCAGGGTGCCGTCGGAGTTCTTCTCCGCGATGGGCATGGCCAGACCGCGGAAGGTGCCGCAGTCGTCCTCACGGACGATGACGTCCTGGGAGACGTCGACGAGACGACGGGTCAGGTACCCGGAGTCGGCGGTCCGCAGCGCGGTGTCCGCCAGCCCCTTGCGGGCGCCGTGCGTGGTGATGAAGAACTCACCCACGGTCAGGCCCTCGCGGAACGAGGCCTTGACCGGGCGGGGGATGATCTCGCCCTTCGGGTTCGCCATCAGGCCACGCATGCCGGCGAGCTGACGCATCTGCATCCAGTTGCCTCGCGCACCCGAGCTCACCATGCGGTGGATCGTGTTGTGCGTCGGCATCGCCGCCTCGAGGTCCTTCGCGACCTCGTTGGTGGCCTGGGTCCAGATCTCGATGAGCTCCTGGCGACGCTCGTCGTCGGTGATCAGACCGCGCTCGTACTGCTGCTGGACCTTCTCGGCCTTGGCCTCGTAGCGCTCGAGGATCGCCTGCTTGTTGGGCGGGGTCACGACGTCGGCGATGGAGACGGTGGTGCCCGACCGGGTGGCCCAGTGGAAACCGGCCTCCTTGAGGGCGTCCAGCGTCGCCGCCACCTGAACCTTCGGGTAGCGCTCGGCGAGGTCGTTGACGATCGTCGAGAGCTGCTTCTTGTCCACGACGACGTTCACGTACTCGTAGTCGACGGGCAGCGTCTCGTTGAACAGCGCCCGACCCAGCGTGGTCTCCACGTCGAGGTCCTGGCCCTGCTCCCAGCCCTCGGGCAGCGCCATGTTCGCCGTCGGGACGACACCCGAGAGGCGGATGCGCACCTTGGCGTTGAGGTTCATCTGCTTGCCGTCGAAGGCCATGATCGCCTCGGCCAGCGAGGAGAACTGACGGCCTTCACCGGCGACGTCGTCCCGGTCGGCGGTCAGGTGGTACAGACCGATGATCATGTCCTGGGTGGGCATGGTCACCGGGCGACCGTCCGCCGGCTTGAGGATGTTGTTCGACGACAGCATGAGGATGCGGGCCTCGGCCTGCGCCTCCGCGCTCAGCGGCACGTGCACGGCCATCTGGTCACCGTCGAAGTCCGCGTTGAACGCGGTGCAGACGAGCGGGTGGATCTGGATGGCCTTGCCCTCGACCAGCTGGGGCTCGAAGGCCTGGATGCCGAGGCGGTGCAGCGTGGGCGCGCGGTTGAGCAGCACGGGGTGCTCGGTGATGACCTCGGACAGGACGTCCCAGACCACCGGGCGGGCGCGCTCGACCATGCGCTTGGCCGACTTGATGTTCTGCGCGTGGCTGAGGTCGACGAGCCGCTTCATGACGAAGGGCTTGAAGAGCTCCAGGGCCATCTGCTTGGGCAGACCGCACTGGTGCAGCTTCAGCTGCGGGCCGACGACGATGACCGAACGGCCCGAGTAGTCGACGCGCTTGCCGAGCAGGTTCTGGCGGAACCGGCCCTGCTTGCCCTTGAGCATGTCGGACAGCGACTTCAACGGGCGGTTGCCCGGCCCGGTCACCGGCCGGCCGCGGCGGCCGTTGTCGAACAGCGCGTCGACGGCCTCCTGCAGCATGCGCTTCTCGTTGTTCACGATGATCTCGGGAGCCCCGAGGTCGAGCAGGCGCTTCAACCGGTTGTTGCGGTTGATGACGCGGCGGTAGAGGTCGTTCAGGTCCGACGTCGCGAAGCGGCCACCGTCGAGCTGCACCATCGGGCGCAGGTCCGGCGGGATGACCGGGACGCAGTCGAGGACCATGCCCTCGGGCGAGTTCCGGGTGGTGAGGAACGCCGAGACGACCTTGAGGCGCTTGAGCGCACGCGTCTTGCGCTGACCCTTGCCGGTGGCGATGGTCTCTCGCAGGGACTCGGCTTCGGCCTCGAGGTCGAAGTCCTGCAGACGCTTCTGCAGCGCCGCCGCACCCATGCCGCCCTCGAAGTACAGGCCGAAGCGCTCGCGCATGGCGCGGTAGAGCACCTCGTCACCCTCAAGGTCCTGGACCTTGAGGGTGCGGAAGCGGTCCCAGATCGTGGTCAGACGGTCGATCTCGGCGTCGGCGCGACGGCGGATCTGCGCCATCTCGCGTTCGGCGGACTCGCGCACCTTGCGGCGCACGTCCGACTTCGCGCCCTCGGCCTCGAGCTCGGCCAGGTCGGTCTCGAGCGTCTTGGCGCGGGTCTCGACGTCGGAGTCGCGACGGTTCTCGACCTCACGCTTCTCGACCTCGATCTGGGCCTCGAGCGAGGAGAAGTCGCGCTGACGTCCCTCGTCGTCGACCGACGTGATCATGTACGCGGCGAAGTAGATGACCTTCTCGAGGTCCTTCGGCGCGAGGTCGAGCAGGTAGCCCAGACGGCTCGGGACACCCTTGAAGTACCAGATGTGGGTGACGGGAGCGGCGAGCTCGATGTGGCCCATGCGCTCACGACGCACCTTGGCGCGCGTGACCTCGACACCACAGCGTTCGCAGATGATGCCCTTGAAGCGGACGCGCTTGTACTTGCCGCAGTAGCACTCCCAGTCCCGGGTGGGGCCGAAGATCTTCTCGCAGAAGAGTCCGTCCTTCTCGGGCTTCAGGGTGCGGTAGTTGATGGTTTCGGGCTTCTTGACCTCACCGTGCGACCACGTGCGGATGTCGTCCGCGGTGGCAAGCCCGATGCGCAGCTCGTCGAAGAAGTTGACGTCGAGCAACGGAATCTTCTTTCTGTCGTGTGTTCCGAGGTCTGACTCTGTCCGTGGAACCCCTCAGGGGCTCCGTTCGTCCGGCGGTGGCGGGCCGGGGGTACTCCCCCGGCCCGCACCCCGTCAGACCTCTTCGACGCTGCTGGGCTCGCGCCGGGCCAGGTCGATGCCCAGTTCCTCGGCCGCCCGGAAGACGTCCTCGTCGCTGTCGCGCATCTCGATGGCCATGCCGTCGGAGGAGAGGACCTCCACGTTCAGGCAGAGCGACTGCATCTCCTTGATGAGCACCTTGAAGGACTCGGGGATGCCCGGTTCGGGGATGTTCTCGCCCTTGACGATGGCCTCGTAGACCTTCACGCGGCCGAGCACGTCGTCGGACTTGATCGTCAGCAGCTCCTGCAGGGCGTAGGCGGCGCCGTAGGCCTCGAGGGCCCAGACCTCCATCTCGCCGAAGCGCTGTCCACCGAACTGCGCCTTACCACCCAGCGGCTGCTGGGTGATCATCGAGTACGGACCGGTCGAACGGGCGTGGATCTTGTCGTCGACCAGGTGGTGGAGCTTCAGGATGTACATGTAGCCGACCGCGACCGGCTCCGGGAAGGGCTCCCCGGAGCGACCGTCGAACAGCTGCGCCTTGCCGTCGCCCTGGACCAGACGGTCCCCGTCCCGGGTCGGGATGGTCGAGCTGAGCAGACCGGTGATCTCCTCCTCGCGCGCACCGTCGAAGACGGGGGTCGCGATGCGGGAGCCGGCCGGGGCCGAGCGGATCTCCTCGGGGATGAGCTTCGCCCAGTCCGGTTCGCCCTCGATCTTCCAGCCGCGGCTGGCGATCCAGCCGAGGTGGAGCTCGAGGACCTGACCCACGTTCATGCGGGACGGGACACCGAGCGGGTTGAGGATGACGTCGACGGGCGTGCCGTCCTCGAGGAAGGGCATGTCCTCGACGGGGAGGATCTTCGAGATGACGCCCTTGTTGCCGTGACGACCGGCGAGCTTGTCACCGTCGGTGATCTTGCGCTTGTTCGCCACGTAGACGCGGACCAGCTGGTTCACGCCCGGGGGCAGTTCGTCGCCCTCGTCGCGGTCGAAGACCTTGACGCCGATGACGGTGCCGGTCTCGCCGTGGGGCACCTTCAGCGAGGTGTCGCGGACCTCACGGGCCTTCTCGCCGAAGATGGCGCGCAGCAGGCGCTCCTCCGGGGTGAGCTCGGTCTCGCCCTTGGGCGTGACCTTGCCGACGAGCAGGTCGCCGTCACGGACCTCGGCGCCGATGCGGATGATCCCGCGCTCGTCGAGGTCGGCCAGCACCTCCTCGGCCACGTTCGGGATGTCCCGCGTGATCTCCTCGGGCCCGAGCTTGGTGTCGCGGGCGTCGACCTCGTGCTCCTCGATGTGGATCGAGGAGAGGACGTCGTCCTGCACGAGGCGCTGCGACAGGATGATCGCGTCCTCGTAGTTGTGGCCCTCCCACGGCATGAACGCGACCATCAGGTTGCGTCCGAGCGCCATCTCGCCGCCCTCGGTCGAGGGACCGTCCGCGAGGACCGTCCCGACCTCGACGCGGTCGCCCTCGTTGATGACGACCTGCTGGTTGTAGGCGGTGCCGTGGTTGGAGCGGCGGAACTTCGCGACCTTGTAGGTCGTCGAGGTGCCGTCGTCGTTCGTCGTCGTGATCATGTCGGCGGACACGTCCGTCGCGACACCGGCCTTGGAGGCCACCACGACGTCACCGGCGTCGACCGCGGCACGGAACTCCATGCCGGTACCGATCAGCGGCGCCTCGGACTTGACCAGCGGGACGGCCTGACGCTGCATGTTCGCGCCCATGAGCGCGCGGTTCGCGTCGTCGTGCTCGAGGAACGGGATCATCGCGGTCGCGACGGAGACCATCTGCCGGGCGGCGACGTCCATGTAGTCGACCTCGTCGCGCGGGACGAACTCGGTCTCACCACCCTTGGCGCGCACCAGGACGCGGGCCTCGGCGAAGCGGGAGTCCTCGTCGAGCGGGGCGTTGGCCTGCGCGATGACGAAGGCGTCCTCCTCGTCGGCGGTGAGGTACTCGACCTCGTCGGAGACGATCCCGTCCTTGATCTTGCGGTACGGGGTCTCGATGAAGCCGAACGGGTTGATGCGCCCGTAGGACGAGAGCGAACCGATCAGGCCGATGTTCGGGCCTTCCGGGGTCTCGATCGGGCACATGCGGCCGTAGTGCGACGGGTGGACGTCGCGGACCTCCATGCCGGCGCGCTCACGGGAGAGACCACCCGGGCCCAGCGCCGAGAGACGGCGCTTGTGGGTCAGGCCCGCGAGCGGGTTGGTCTGGTCCATGAACTGCGACAGCTGCGACGTCCCGAAGAACTCCTTGATGGAGGCCACGACGGGACGGATGTTGATCAGCGTCTGCGGCGTGATCGCCTCGACGTCCTGGGTCGTCATCCGCTCGCGCACGACGCGCTCCATCCGGGACAGGCCGGTGCGGACCTGGTTCTGGATGAGCTCGCCGACGCTGCGCAGACGGCGGTTGCCGAAGTGGTCGATGTCGTCGACCTCGACGCGCGCCTCGATGGGCTGCCCGTTCTTGACGCCCGGCATGGTGACCTCGCCGGCGTGCAGCTTCACCAGGTACTTGATGGTGCGCACGATGTCGTCGACGGAGAGGACGCTGTCGGACAGCGGCTCTTCGGTGCCCAGCTTCTTGTTGACCTTGTAGCGGCCGACCTTGGCCAGGTCGTAGCGCTTGGGGTTGAAGTACAGGTTGTCGAGCAGGTTGCGCGCGGCCTCCTGCGTCGGCGGTTCACCCGGACGCAGCTTGCGGTAGATGTCCAGCAGCGCGTCCTCGACGCCCGAGGTGTGGTCCTTCTCCAGCGTGGAGATCATCGACTCGTAGTCGGCGAACTCCTCGCGGATCTGGGACTCGCTCCAGCCCAGGGCCTTCATCAGGACCGTGACCGACTGCTTGCGCTTGCGGTCGACGCGGACGCCGACGGTGTCGCGCTTGTCGATCTCGAACTCGAGCCAGGCACCGCGCGAAGGGATGATCTTCGCGGTCCAGGTGTCGCGGTCGGACGTCTTGTCCGGCACGCGCTCGAAGTAGATGCCCGGCGAGCGGACCAGCTGCGACACGACGACGCGCTCGGTGCCGTTGATGACGAAGGTGCCGCGCTCGGTCATGAGCGGGAAGTCGCCCATGAAGACGGTCTGCGACTTGATCTCACCGGTGTTGCCGTTGATGAACTCCGCCGTGACGAACAGGGGCGCGGAGTAGGTGAGGTCGCGCTCCTTGCAGTCGTCGAGGGAGTACTTCGGCGGCTCGAAGCGGTGGTCGCGGAACGACAGCGACATGGAGCCCGAGAAGTCCTCGATCGGGGAGATCTCTTCGAAGATCTCCTCCAGACCGGAGGTCGTCGGGACGGCGAGCCCACCGTTGGTGGAGGCCTCGACCCGGTCCTGCCAACGCTTGTTGCCGAGCAGCCAGTCGAAGCTGTCCGTCTGGAGCGCGAGGAGGTCGGGGACCTCCAGTGGTTCGTGGATCTTGCCGAAGGAGTATCGACCGGAGATCGTGCGCGGTGCCTTGTTGCCGATGTACGTGCGGTTCGGTGCGGACGCTGGAAGCGAGGCAGCCAAGAGTGGTCCTTCCACGGGCCTGCGAACTCTGTGCACTACCCGCCCCGCTCGGTCGTTCCCACGGCGACGACCGGCTATATGACTCTGGGCAGCGCAAAACAGCAGAGTACCCCCGATGGGCACGACTGTCCAACCCCCGGATCTGGCGATCCGGGCGCCGCGCGCCGGTGACCGCGAGCCCCCCGACAGCGACGTCGGCCCCGACGACGGTGTCGGGACGAGCAGGCGGTCGTGTTGACGACCGAGATGAGGATGTCCCCCCGACGCGTCCGCGTCAAGGCGACCCCCCGGGCGTGTGGGCAACTCGCCGAACCAGCCCCGGAAGTCGTCCGGGAACGCCGCAGGGGCGGCCGGACCGAGGTCCGACCGCCCCTGGGGCGTAGCGACCCGGGTCAGCCCCGGGCGGGGGTCACTTGAGGGTGACGGTGGCGCCAGCGGCTTCGAGCTGGGCCTTGGCCTTCTCGGCAGCGTCCTTGGCGACCTTCTCGAGGACGGGCTTGGGGGCACCGTCGACGAGGTCCTTGGCCTCCTTGAGGCCGAGGGAGGTCAGCGCGCGGACCTCCTTGATGACACCGATCTTCTTGTCACCAGCGGCCTCGAGGATGACGTCGAACTCGGACTGCTCTTCAGCAGCCTCGGCCGGCGCGCCGGCGACCGGGCCACCGGCCATCGCCACGGGGGCGGCGGCGGTGACGTCGAAGGTCTCCTCGAACTTCTTCACGAACTCGGAGAGCTCGATGAGGGTGAGTTCCTTGAACGCGTCGAGCAGCTCGTCGGTGCTGAGCTTCGCCATGAGGGCGGTCCTTCCTGAGTGTGTGGGTCCCGCGGTTCGCTGCGCGGGCAGGGGGGTGGGAGCTGGGAGCTCAGGCGTCCACGGTCTCGGCCACGGGGGCCTCGTCCGCAGCAGCCTCTGCGGGGGCGCCCGCAGCCTGCTTCTCCCGCAACGCTTCCACGGTGCGGACGGTCTTGGACAGCGGCGCCTGGAACAGCGACGCGGCCTTCGACTGGGTGGCCTTGAGGACACCGGCGACCTTGGAGAGGAGAACCTCGCGGGACTCCAGGTCGGCCAGGGCCTTGACGTCGTCGGCGCTGATCGCGCGGCCGTCGAGCACGCCGCTCTTGACGATCAGCTGGGGGTTGGCCTTGGCGAAGTCACGCAGACCCTTGGCCGCCTCCACCGGGTCACCGGTGATGAAGGCGATCGCGGAGGGGCCGGACAGCTGCCCCTCGAAGGCCGTGACTCCGGCCTCCTTCGCGGCGATGCTGGTCAGCGTGTTCTTCAGGACCGCGTAGGTCGTGTCAGGACCCAGCGCCGTCCGCAGGTTCGTGAGCTGCGCGACGGACAACCCCCGGTACTCGGTGAGCACCGCGGCGTTGGACTCCTGGAACAGAGCCGTGAGTTGCTTCACGGCGGCGATGTTCCTGGGCTTCGGCATGTGTGCCCTCCTTCCTCGTCTCGGGGGAAACCGGTCGACCCCGAAAGCACGAAACGCCCCGGCGCAGGTGCGCGGGGCGTCGGAGGGCGGCCACCAGGGCCACGATCGAAGCTCTTGCTCACCTGCGCAGGTCGCCCGCACTGCGGGGCCTTCAGCTACCAGCACCAGAGGTTCTGCACCAGAGGTGTGGGTAGCGACCGGCGGTCTTCGGTACTGGACAAGACTACACGCCGTGGACGGGTGGTCCTGACCGCACGACGCAGGGGCGGGACCCCGGAACGGGATCCCGCCCCTGCGGGGTGGTTCAGCGACGCGTCAGTTGACGGTCGCCTCTCCGGTGAGGTTGCGGGTCAGCGCGGGGTCGACCGGCACGCCCGGGCCCATCGTGGTGGTGATGGTGGCCTTGCGCAGGTAGCGGCCCTTGGAGGAGGACGGCTTGAGGCGCAGCACCTCGTCGAGCGCGGCGGAGTAGTTCTCGACGAGCTGGGTGTCGTCGAAGCTCGCCTTGCCGATGACGAAGTGCAGGTTGGCGTGCTTGTCGGTGCGGAACTCGATCTTCCCGCCCTTGATCTCCGTGACGGCCTTGGCGACGTCCATGGTCACGGTGCCGGTCTTCGGGTTCGGCATCAGACCACGGGGGCCCAGCACCTTGCCCAGACGACCGACCTTGCCCATGAGGTCCGGGGTCGCGACGGCGGCGTCGAAGTCGAGGCGCCCCTTGGCGACCTCGTCGATGAGCTCGTCGCCACCGACGATGTCGGCGCCGGCGGCCTCGGCCTGCGCGGCGCGGTCACCGACGGCGAAGACCAGCACGCGGGCGGTCTTGCCGGTGCCGTGCGGCAGGTTGACGGTGCCGCGGACCATCTGGTCGGCCTTGCGGGGGTCCACACCGAGGCGGAACGCGACCTCGACGGTGGCGTCGTACTTCACCAGCGACGTCTCGCGGGCGAGCTTGACGGCGTCGAGCGGTGCGTACAGCTCGTCGAAGTCGATCTTCTCGGCTGCGGCCTTGTAACCCTTGCTGCGCTTCACTTCTGCTCCTCTGGATCGTTGAGGGTCGTGGTCGAACGGACCGCGCGCGGCCCTGCCACTGGAACTACCGCTGAGTGCCGGGTGCGACAGCTCAGTCGGAGACGGTGATGCCCATGGACCGAGCGGTGCCCGCGATGATGCGAGCGGCCATGTCGACGTCCTTGGCGTTGAGGTCCTGCAGCTTCTGCTCTGCGATCGAACGCACCTGGGCGTTGGTGAGGTTCGCGACCTTCTTCACGTGGGGCTCGCCGGAGCCCTTCTCCACGCCCGCAGCCTTCTTGATGAGCTCGGCGGCCGGCGGGGTCTTGGTGATGAAGGTGAACGAGCGGTCCTCGTAGACCGTGATCTCGACCGGGATGACGTTGCCGCGCTGGGACTCGGTCTGCGCGTTGTACGCCTTGCAGAACTCCATGATGTTCACGCCGTGCTGACCGAGCGCGGGCCCGATCGGCGGGGCCGGGGTCGCCTGGCCGGCCTTGATCTGGAGCTTGATGAGCCCGGAGACCTTCTTCTTGGGGGGCATGAGCGATCCCTTCCTCGGATGCGTGACGGCCGTTCGGTGCCCGCGGTTCGGGCGACGACGTGTTGTGGCCGTCGATCAGTCTACGGGAGGACTCCCCCTGCCCCCAAAACGGGACGCCCCCACCCCGGCTCGGGGTGAGGGCGTCTCGCGGGAGAGCGGTGCGTCAGATCTTGGCGACCTGGTTGAAGTTCAGCTCGACCGGCGTCTCGCGGCCGAAGATCGAGACCAGCACCGTGAGCTTCGCGCGGTCGGTGGAGATCTCGGAGATCGTCGCGGGGAGGGTCTCGAAGGGGCCTTCCATGACGGTGACCGATTCGCCGACCTCGAAGTCGACGGTCTTCGTCGGGGCGGCGGCGGCGCCACCACCGGCGCTCTTCTCGCCGGCCTTCTCGCTGGACGGCAACGTCGGCGCGAGCATGGAGAAGATCTCGTCGTTGGACAGCGGGACCGGCTGGTGGGTGTTGCCCACGAAGCCGGTGACCCCCGGGGTGTGCCGGACGGCGCCCCACGACTCGTCGGTCAGGTCCATGCGGACGAGGACGTAGCCGGGGATCCGGACGCGGCGCACGTTCTTGCGGGTGCCGTTCTTGACCTCGACGACCTCCTCCATGGGCACCTCGACCTGGAAGATGTAGTCCTCCATGTTGAGGGAGGTCATGCGGGTCTCGAGGTTGGTCTTCACGCGGTTCTCGTAGCCGGCGTAGGAGTGGATGACGAACCACTCACCGGGTGCACGACGGAGCTTCTTGCGGAACTCCTCGACCTCGTCGACCTCGCCCTCACCGGCGTCGAGACCTCCGGCAGCCTCGCCTTCGGTGACCTCGACCTCTGCGCCCTCGGCGTCCACGGACGCACCGTCAGGCGACTCGCCCCCGACCGGTTCCGCGACGTCCTCGACCTCGGCGTTCAGGTCGCCGGCCTCGTCACCCTCGTCGCCCTCGACGGCACCGATCGCGTCGGCGACCGGTTCGTCGGGGGTGTCCGCGGCCTGCTCGGCGTCGGCTTCCACGTCGGCCTCGGCGTCCGCCTGGACGTCCGCGGCGTCGTAGGTCTGGGTCGCGACGTACTGCTCGTCCGACTTGTCGTCGTCCGAGGGACCCCACTGCTCCGACACGTGCTGACCTGCTTCCTTCGGGATCGGGACTCGCAACGCACCAGGCTGGCGCGCGCTGACGTTCGTCAGGACCCGAACACCAGCAGGACGAGCTTGCCGATGCCGTAGTCCAGCGCGGACACGAAGAGCATCATCACCACGACGAAGACGAGCACGACTCCGGTGTAGCTCAGCAGGTCCCGGCGGGTGGGCCAGACGACCTTGCGCAGCTCTTCAATGACCTGACGCAGGAACAGCAGGAGACCGTTGCGCTTCTTGGCCTCGGCGGGTTCCGCCGTGGCCTTCGTCGTCTGGCTCACCTCGCGCTGCCCCGCTTCTGTCGTGTGTCGCTCACGTACGGACGTGCCTCCCGGGGACCGGGAGCACGGGTGGTGCTCGCAGGGCAGGAGGGACTCGAACCCACAACCGCCGGTTTTGGAGACCGGTGCGCTACCAATTGCGCCACTGCCCTGAACGGATGCGCCCGCCCCGGAGGGCGTGCGAAACCTCGACGGTTCGAGAACCGCCACGACCACCATAGGTGACGCCGGGGCTCACCGTCGAACCCGTCCGGGCTCCGAGGCTCCACGGCCGCACGCCGAGGGGTGGAAGGATGACCTGCGTGACCGCCCAGACGAGTCCTCCGCCCGGCACTGCCCCCACCGGTGCGCGCCACCGCGTCTCGGCCCGCATCGCGGGCATCGCCGAGTCCGCGACCCTCGCCGTGGACGCCAAGGCGAAGGCGCTGAAGGCCGCCGGTCGCCCGGTCATCGGCTTCGGTGCGGGCGAGCCGGACTTCCCGACCCCGCAGGCCATCGTCGAGGCGGCCGTCGCGGCCTGCACCGACCCTGCCAACCACCGCTACACCCCCGCCGGCGGGCTGCCCGTCCTGCGGGAGGCGATCGCGGCCAAGACGGCGCGCGACTCCGGCTACCAGGTCTCCCCCGCCCAGGTCCTGGTCACCAACGGTGGCAAGCAGGCCGTCTACGAGGCCTTCGCCGCGATCCTCGACCCGGGTGACGAGCTGCTGCTGCCGGCGCCGTACTGGACGACCTACCCCGAGGCCGCGCGCCTCGCCGGCGGGGTCGCCGTGGAGGTCTTCGCCGGCCTGGAGCAGGGGTACAAGGTGACCGTCGACCAGCTCGAGGCGGCCCGCACGCCCCGCACCAAGGCGCTGCTGTTCTGCTCCCCCTCGAACCCGACCGGCGCGGTCTACTCCCCGGAGGAGGTCCGCGCGATCGGTCACTGGGCCCTCGAGCACGGCGTCTGGGTCGTCAGCGACGAGATCTACGAGCACCTCGTCTACGACGGTGTGCGCGCCGCCTCGATGCCCGTGGAGGTCCCCGAGCTCGCCGACACCTGCATCGTCGTCAACGGGGTCGCGAAGACCTACGCCATGACGGGCTGGCGCGTGGGCTGGCTGATCGGGCCGCCCGACGTGGTCAAGGGCGCCGCGAACCTGCAGTCGCACCTGTCCTCCAACGTCGCGAACGTGTCGCAGCGCGCAGCCGTCCAGGCGCTCACCGGTGACCTGACCGCCGTCGCCGCGATGCGGGAGGCCTTCGACCGACGTCGCACGACGATGGTGCGGATGCTCGACGCGATCGAGGGCGTGCGCTGCCCCCTGCCGCAGGGCGCGTTCTACGCCTACCCCAGCGTCGAGGACCTGATCGGGAAGACGTTGCGGGGCACCGAGATCACCTCGTCCACCGTGCTGGCCGAACTCATCCTCAGCGAGGCCGAGGTGGCCGTCGTCCCGGGTGAGGCGTTCGGTCCGAGCGGGTTCCTGCGCCTGTCCTACGCCCTCGCCGACGCCGACCTCGTGACCGGGGTCGAGCGCATCCAGGCCCTCCTCGCCGAGGTGCGCTGAGCGCGGGTACACCGTCCGGTGGACCCGCGGGGACGCTCGAGCCGTCACCCTCGGGGGGTGAACCCCCTGCCCGCCGTCCGAGTCCGCGGACTCACCAAGCGCTACCCCAACGGCACGCTCGCCCTCGCCGGGATCGACCTCGACGTCGATCCCGGCGAGTGCGTGGCCCTGCTCGGCCCGAACGGGGCCGGCAAGACGAGCACCATCGAGGTCCTCGAGGGGCACCGCTCGCGCGACGGCGGTGAGGTCGACGTCCTCGGCGAGGACCCGGCCACCGCCGGCCTCGCCTGGCGGGCACGGCTCGGCATCGTGCTGCAGGAGGCGACCGACGCCGCCGACCTCTCGGTGCGCGAGGCCGTACGCCACTTCGCCCTCTACCACCTCGACGCCCGGGACCCCGACGAGGTCGTCGCCCTCGTCGGACTCGAAGGCTCTGCACGGCAACGGATCCGAGCCCTCTCCGGCGGGCAGCGCCGACGGCTCGACGTCGCGCTGGGCATCCTCGGCCGCCCCGAGCTGCTCTTCCTGGACGAGCCCACGACGGGTTTCGACCCCGAGGCGCGACGCCACTTCTGGGACCTCGTCCGCGGTGTTCAGGCCGAGGGCACGACGATCCTGCTGACCACCCACTACCTCGACGAGGCCGCCGCGCTGGCCGACCGCGTCGCCGTCGTCGTGGGCGGCCGGGTGGTGGAGACCTCCACCCCGTCCACCCTCGGCGGACGGTTGCGACTGGGGGCGACGGTGCACTGGAACGAGTCGGGATCCGCGCGGGTCGAGCGCACCGACCGGCCCGGCGACCTGGTGCGGCACCTGCTGGCGCGCCCCGAGCTCCTCGTCGACGGCGAGCTGCCCGGTCTGGAGGTCCACCGGCCCACGCTGGAGGACGCCTACCTGGCCCTCGTGGACGGGGTCCGGCGGTGAGCGCCCCCGAGGTCCGCGCCGGCCGGCTCCGGGTCGGCAGCGTCCACGGTCGCCCCTCGACGGCCCGCATCGCACTGGCGCGCACCGGCCTGGAGATCCGGCAGTTCGTCCGCGAGCGCGACGCGATGGCCTTCGTCTTCGCCTACCCGATCGTCATGCTGGTCATCTTCGGGTCGATCTTCGGCGGCCAGGAACTGCCCGACGGGACGCCGTTCTCGCACTACTTCCTGGCCGGCATCGTCGCGACCGGGATCATGCTCACGAGCTTCCAGAGCCTCGCCGTCGGCATCGCGGGCGAACGCGACGACGGCACCCTGAAGCGCTTGCGGGGCATGGCCGTCCCCGCGCTGGCCTACGTCCTGGGCAAGGTCGGGATGGTGCTGACCACCTCGATCGTCCAGGTGGCCCTGCTGCTGGTGGTGGCCCGAGTCGGTTACGGCGTGCCGTGGCCGGGCGACCTGACGCACTGGGCCCGGTTCGGGTGGGTGTTCGCGCTGGGGACGGTGGCCGGCACGGTGCTGGGCGTGGCGTTCTCGGCCGTCCCGGCCTCGGCCCGGTCGGCGACCGCGGTGACGGCCCCGGTGGTCATCGTGCTGCAGTTCTTCTCGGGGGTCTTCTTCACGCTCGCGTCGCTGCCGGGCTGGATGCTCGCCGTCGCGGAGGTCTTCCCGCTGAAGTGGATGGCCCAGGGCCTGCGGGCGGCGCTGCTGCCGGAGAGCGCCGCGGCGGCGGAACCGGGCGGGAGCTGGGGACTGGGCACCGGAGCGCTGATCATGGCCGCCTGGGTCCTGCTGGGCCTGCTCCTGTGCCTGCGGTCCTTCCGCTGGACCCGCAAGGACCGGTGAGCGGGCACGATGACCGGGTGGGGACACCTCAGGAGCGCTGGTCGGTGAGCAGGAACCCCACGACCACCTCGTGGTGGGTGCGCAGCGTGCCCGGCTGGCACGCCGCCTTCGGCCTGTTCGTGGTCATCGCCGCCCTGGTGCTGCTGATCGGCGACGACGAGCACCGGCTCCGCGCCGCCGTCGCGGTGGGGGTCGTCGCGCTGACGTACGTGCTGCTCGGGCCCCGGGCGGCCCGCGTGCGGGACCGGCGCTCGCGGATCTACCTCGCCGTGCTGGTCGTGGGTCTCACCGTCGCCCTGACCGGCGCCCCGACGCTGAGCTTCCTGCTCTTCGTCGCCTTCCCGCAGACCTGGTTCCTCACCGGCTCCCGCCGCGAGGGCACGCTGTGGACGGTGGCTGTCGCACTGGCCGGCCTGACCGGGATGACCCTGGGCTACGGCGACTCGGCGCGCACGGTCGACATCGCGGTGTCGATGCTCGTCAGCACCGCCTTCACGTGCGTCCTCGGGATCTGGATCTGGCAGGTCGTCTCGCAGAGCGAGGAACGGGCTGCCCTCATCACCGAGCTCGAGAGCACCCGGGTGGAACTGGCTGCGGCGCACCACGCGGCAGGGGTCGCCGCCGAGCGGGCCCGGCTGGCCGCCGACATCCACGACACCCTCGCCCAGGAGTTCACCGGCATCGTGCTGCTGGCCCAGTCGGCCGCCGCGACCGCCCCGCCGGGCCCGACCCGCGCGCAGCTGGAACTGATCGAGGGTTCCGCGCGGGCGGGGCTGGCGGAGGCCCGGACCCTGGTGGCGGCGATGAGCCCGGTCGACCTGGAGGGCACGACGCTGGCCGAGGCGCTGCGCCGTCTCGCCGAGCGGGTGTCCCGGGAGAGCGGTGTGGCCGTGGACGTGGTCGTGGCGGAGGACCTCCGGGGGTTGTCCGCGGGCCGCCAGGTCGTGCTGCTGCGGGCCGCGCAGGAGGCGCTGGGCAACGTGCGCAAGCACGCCAGGGCGCGCAGGGTCCGGGTGCGCCTCGTCAGCGCGGACGGGGGGGCGACGCTGGAGGTGCACGACGACGGGGTGGGGATCACCGAGCAGGACGTGGTCGCCGCGACCGGTTTCGGCCTCGCCGGCATGCGACGCCGGGTCGAGGAGGCCGGCGGGGTGTTCGAGGTCGTCGGCGGACCCGGTGGCGGTACCCGGTTGCTGGTCGCCGTGCCGGCGGAGGTCCCGGCGTGAGGCCGGTGCGGGTGCTCGTGGTCGACGACCACCCCGTCGTGCGCGGGGGCATCGAGGGGCTGCTCGCGACGGCCGACGACCTCGAGGTCGTCGGCGGCGCCGCGGACGGTCGGGAAGCTGTGGAGGCCGTGGCGGGACTCCGGCCGGACGTCGTGCTGATGGACCTGCGGATGCCCGTCGTGGACGGCGCCACGGCCACGGAGGAGATCCGGCGCGCCCACCCGGAGGTCCACGTGCTGGTGCTGACGACGTACGAGACCGACGCCGACATCGTCCGGGCCGTCGAGGCCGGGGCGACCGGCTACCTGCTCAAGGACACCCCGCTGGCCCAGCTCCTCGACGCCGTCCGCGCGGCGTCGCGGGGCGAGACCGTGCTGGCCCCGCCGGTCGCGGCGAAGTTGAGGGCGCGCCTGCGGGGGCCGGTGCAGGAGTCGCTGACCCCGCGGGAGCTGCAGGTCCTGGGCTCGGTGTCGCACGGGTCGACGAACGCCGAGATCGGCCGGGAGCTCTTCATCGGGGAGGCGACGGTCAAGACGCACCTGCTGCGGACCTTCGCGAAGCTCGGCGTGGACGACCGCACCCACGCAGTGACGGTCGCGATCCAGCGTGGACTGCTGCCACCGCCGTGAGGACCCCCTGACCAGGACGGATGGCGGTTCGTCCTGGCAGACTCACGGAGCGTGACACGCACGGTCGAGTCCCTGCCCAAGGCGCACCTGCACCTGCACTTCACGGGGTCGATGCGCCCCCAGACCCTGCTCGACCTGGCCGAGCGCCACCGGATCCGGCTGCCCACCCAGCTGAGCTCGTCCTCGATGATCACCCTCTCCCCCGACGAACGCGGCTGGTTCCGCTTCCAACGGCTCTACGACGCCGCCCGCGCCTGCGTGCGGACCGCGGACGACATGCGCCGGATCGTGCTGGAGGCCGCCGCCGACGACGCGGCCGAGGGGTCGCGGTGGCTGGAGCTGCAGGTGGACCCGACCTCCTACGCCGTGCACGTCGGCGGGATCACCCCGGCGCTGGAGATCGTCCTCGAGGCCGCCCGCGACGCCACCGCGCTGACCGGGACCGCGGTGGCCGTCGTCGTCGCCGCGAGCCGGATCCGCCACCCGCTGGACGCGCGGACCCTGGCCCGGTTGGCCGCCCGCCACGCCGGCGACGGGCCGGGCACGGTCGTCGGGTTCGGGCTGTCCAACGACGAACGCCGGGGGGACACCTCGGAGTTCGCCGGGGCCTTCGACATCGCCCGCGACGCCGGGCTCGCCTGCGTCCCGCACTCCGGGGAGCTGCTGGGCCCCGACCACGTCGCGCAGACCCTGCGGGAGCTGCAGCCGGACCGGCTCGGCCACGGCGTCCGCAGCGGCGAGGACCCGGCGGTGCTGGAGCGGGTCATCGCGGCCGGGGTGGCCCTGGAGGTCTGCCCGACGAGCAACGTCTCCCTCGGGGTCTACCCCGACCTCGAGCGGGTTCCGTTGCGGCAGCTGGTGTCCGCGGGAGCCACGGTGGCGCTCGGAGCCGACGACCCGCTGCTGTTCGGGCCCCGCCTCGCCGCCCAGTACCGCAGCGCGCGGGAGGACCACGGGTTCGACGACGATGGGCTGGCCGGGCTCGCGAAGGCGTCGATCAGCGCCTCGCGAGCCCCGGCGGAGGTGAAGCGGGCCCTGCACGCGGAGGTGGACGACTGGCTGCTGAGTTCGTCGCGCGAAGAGACCTCTGAATCCCTCGCGGTGTGATTGACTCAATGAGTTGATTCATTGAGTCCACCTGGAGGGTCCGTGTTCGGTCCGGCGCTCGCCGTTCTCCCGTTGTCCGCGTTCTTCATCGCCGCCGTCGTCGTCGGCGTGGTCGTGCTGGTCCGTCGGGTGCCTTCGCACGAGCTCACCGCACCCGTGGTGCGGGCCCGTCGCCGCGGCTTCGCCGTGGCCGCCGTGGGGCTGACGCTCGCGGTCGCCCTTCTCGTGCTCGGGACGTCGATGCCCCAGACGAGCCTGCGCCGCACGCAGCTCATCGCCGTCGTCCCCCTCGCGGCGGCAGCCCTGCACGCAGCCGTCCTGCTCGTCGGGGAGCTGAGCTGGCCGAGGCCGGCGCAGCGCATCCGCTCGGCACGGCTGGCCGTGCGGTCGGTGCGCCAGGACGCACCGCGCGGGATGGTGACCCTCTTCGCGATCAGCTGCGTCCTGACCTGGGTGGTCTGTGCGGTGGGCACGGTCATGGCCGACGACACCGGGAGGGCTCTGGAGTTCTCCGCACCCCCGATGACCAGCTCCGCCAGTCCCTTCCCCGGTGCGTTCTACTCCGGGCCCATCGCGCTGGCGGGCGTCCTCGTGGTCGCCCTCACATGGACCGTGCTGCTCCGGGTGCCGCGACGACCGGCCGTCCCGGGGGCGGACGCAGCGACCGACGGCACCCTGCGCCGGGCTGCTGCGCACCGGGCGCTGCGCGTGTCGACCTCGGCGCTGCTCGGCACCACGGCGGCCCTGGTGTTCTTCGGCGGGACGGCCGCCCACGGGATCGGGGGGAGCTGGGGTGAGGAGGTGGCCGGCGTCTTCGTCCGGCACGACGCGGGCCCAGGACCGGTCTGGGACGCGATCGCTGCCGGTATCGCGATCAGCGGCTTCCTGCTGGCCCTCGCCGCCCTCGCCGTCCTGCTCGTCCCGGCCCGCGGGGTGCGACGGTGAGCGGGCTGCGCGTCGTGGTCGACACCCAGTCCGCGATCCCGGCCTACGAGCAGATCCGCGAGCAGATCACCACCCTCGCCACCACCGGCGCCCTGCGCGAGGGCGACCGCCTCCCCGCGGCACGGACGTTCGCCGCGGACCTCGGCCTCGCGGTCGGCACCGTCCAACGCGCCTACCGCGAGCTCGAGGCGGCCGGGACCGTCACGTCACGACGGCGGACGGGGACGGTCGTCGCGGCGCAGGTCACCGTCGAGGAGGACGTCCGCTGGGCGGCGGAGGGGTTCGTCGAACGGGCCCTGGGGTCGGGGTTGAGCCCCGAGCAGGCGCTCGACGTCGTGCGCGCCGCGCTGGTCAGCGTCGGCCGGGGTCGCTCCGGTCCTCCGGCGCCGAAGCCCCCGGCCCGGGTGAAGGCCCAGTAGGAAGCCGTCCTCCGCGCCCGAGGCGCGGAGGACGGCGATCGTCCACGTGGGTCAGCGGGGAAGGGTGAACGCCGCCACGAGTCCGCTGAGCTCGACCGCGGCGCGCGAGACCTCCCCGGCGGTGGTGGCGGTGTGAGTCGCCCCCGCCGTGGTCTGATCCGCCGCAGCGGCGATGCCGGAGATGTTCAGCGCGATCTCCTGACTGCCGGAGGACACCTCGGTGACGTTGCGCACCATCTCCGACGTCGTCGCCGACTGCTCCTCCACCGCCGCCGCGATCGTGGCCTGCAGGCCGTCGATGCGGGCGATGACCTCACTGATGCCGCCGATGGCGAACGCGGCCTCGGTCGCGTCAGCCTGGGTGGCCGCCACCCGGGTGGTGATGGACTCCGTGGCCCGGGCGGTCTGCTGGGCCAGTTCCTTCACCTCCCCGGCGACGACGGCGAAGCCCTTGCCCATCTCCCCCGCGCGGGCGGCTTCGATGGTGGCGTTCAGGGCGAGGAGGTTGGTCTGCTCCGCGATGGAGGTGATGAGTTTGACGACGTCGCCGATCTCGCGGGAGGAGGCGGAGAGGCGGTCCAGGATCTCCGAGGCCTGCGACGCGCTGGAGACGGCGTCGGCGGAGACCGAGGAGGCCTCGGCGGTGGAGGTGGCGATCTCGCGGATGGCGGAGGTCATCTCCTCGGCGGCAGCGGCGACGGTGCCGATGTTGGCGGAGATCTCCTCGGTGGCGGCGGAGACGACCTGGGTCTGGGTGGCGGATTCCTCGGCACCGGAGGAGAGCTGGGTGGCCACGGTGGTCAGTTCCTCGGAGGAGGCGGCGAGAGTCGCGGCCGAGGCGCTGATGGCACGCATCGTCGCGGTCAGCTTGTCCATCGTGGTGTCCAGGGCGCCGGCGAGCTCGCCGACCTCGTCCTGTGTGTCGATGCCCACGCGCTGGTCCAGGCGGCCGTCGGCCAGGCCGAGGACGACGGTGAGGGTGCGGGCCAGGGGACCGGCGATGGAGCGGGCGACGACGACGGCGACGACGACGGCGATCACCAGCGCCAGGACACCGATGGCCAGCAGCAGGGTGACGGCGCTGCGGTAGTCGCGGCCACCGTCGGCGGCCAACGTCGTGGCGGCGTCCTGTTCGGTGGTGGCGATCGCGTCGAGCTGGGCGTTCAGGGCCTTGACCACCGGGGTGGAGGTGCGGTCCCGGGTGGTGTAGAAGCCCGCCACGTCGTTGGCGAGCGCGAGCGGGACCAGCTCTTCGCGGACCGTGCGGTACTGGACCATGAGGTCCTGGGCCTCGGCGCGGTCGGCGGCGGTGGCGGTCGGCGCGGTCTTCAGGTAGGCCGCCCAGGAGGCGTCGTAGGCGGCGTCGTCGTCCTTCATCGCCGCCAGCGCCGCGTCGGTGGTGGTCACGTCGGGAGCCACGGCCGCGTTGAGCAGGTCGATGCGGGCGTCGGAGAAGTCGTTCTTGGCCACGCCGATGGTCTGCACGGAGGCCAGGGCCGAGGTCGACACGGTGTCCAGGTTGGCCTGCGACGAACCCAGCCGCGAGATGCCCAGGGCCACCACCGCGGCCAGCAGGAGGCACACGACCCCGAACGCGGCGAACAGCTTGGAGGCGACCTTCAGATCACGCAGGGACTTCATGGCGACGGCCTTCCGGGGGGTGGACGTGGCCGTACGGGTTCCCCACGAGGCAGGAGGCCGGGTGTTCGACCTGTCGACTACTCCACGGCCATCGGCGCGGTCCACGACCTCCTGTAGCCCGTCCGGGTGACGTCTTCCGGGCCGGGCTCAGAGCGAGGTGCCCACCAGGACGGGTTCGTTGACCAGGCGGATCCCGAACCGTGCCTCGACCCCGTCGGTGACCGTCCGGGCCAGCGCCAGCAGGTCGGCCGCGGTCGCCTCACCCCGGTTGGTGATCGCCAGGGTGTGCTTGGTCGACAACGTCGCGGGGCCGGGAGCGCCGAAGCCCTTGCCGAACCCGGCGTGGTCGATCAGCCACGCGGCCGAGGTCTTCACCAGCCCGTCGCCCCCCGGGAAGCGCGGGGCGTCGGCGGGCAGCGCGTCGGCCTGGTCCGGGCGCAGCAGCGGGTTGGTGAAGAACGACCCGGCGCTCCAGGTGTCGTGGTCGCTGCGGTCGGCCGGGTCCCAGACCATCCCCTTGCCGGCGCGGAGTTCGAGCACCGCCGCGCGGACCGCGGCCGAGGACACCCGGGCCCCGACCTCGACCCCGAGCCGACGCGCGAGTTCGGGGTAGGCGACCTCGGAGGCGGCCGCCCGCAGGGGGAACTGGAACGTCACGTCGAGGACCACGTAGCGGCTCTCGGGGTGCGGGCCGTTCAGCGCGACCCTCGACCGCTTGAGCAGGGACGTGCGGTAGGCGAACTCCAGCTCGGCGGCCACGAACGTGCGCTGCCGGCGTTCGACCCGGTCCCAGGTGCGGACGGTCTCGATGGTCTGCGCCACGTCCTGGCCGTAGGCGCCGACGTTCTGCACGGGCGTCGCGCCGACGGACCCGGGGATGCCGGACAGCGCCTCGACCCCCGCCCACCCGCGCTGCACCGCGGTCGCGACGAAGGCGTCGAAGGAGTGGCCGGCGGCGACCGTCACGACACCGCCACCGCAGGCGTCCTCGCTGGCGACGCTGACGCCCTGCGTCGAGACGTGCACGACGGTGCCGTCGAAACCGGCATCGGCGACGAGGAGGTTCGACCCGCCGGCGACCAGCAGCAGGGGCTCCCCCGCGGCGTCCGCCGCGACGACGGCCTCGACGAGCTCCGCGTCGGTGCGGGCCTCGACGAGCTTCCGGGCGGGTCCCCCCACGCGCAGGGTGGTCAGGTCGGCGAGCAGGTGGGTCACGAGGACAGCTTGCCCTCCGCGGCCGCGCCGCCCGCGCCGAGGGCGACGCCGTCGGCGTGCGGGCGGGCCGCCGCGGCGACGAAGAGCGCGACGACCGAGGCCACCGCGGCCGCGGTCACGGCGTGGACGACCCCGGTGCGGTCGGCGAGCAGACCCACCAACGGCGGGCCCGCGAGGAAGGCGGTGTACCCGACGGAGGAGACGACGCTGACGCGGACGGCCGCGTTGGCCTCCTCGTCACCGGCGGCGCTCATCCCGGTCGGGAACCCGAGCGCGGCGCCCAGGCCCCAGAGCAGCGCACCCACCACGGCCACCGTGACGTTCGGGGCGAGGACGAAGACGCCGACGCCGACGGCGGCGACGCCCGCGCTGAGCCGCAGGGCCGGCACCCGGCCGAGGCGCTGCAGGGCGACCGGCCCGACGAGGCGCCCGCAGGTCATCGCGACGACGAAGACGGTGAACCCGGCGACGCCCGCCGAGTGCGAGACGTCGTGACCGTCGATGAGGCCGAGCGCCAGCCAGTCGTTGGCGGTGCCCTCGACGAAGGCCATGCAGAGCACCAGGACGCCGATGAGCAGGGTGCGCGGTTCGCGCCACGCCTGCCCCAGCGAGATCCCCGCCCGCGGCTGCTCCCCGGCGGTCGCCGGGGCGGCGTCGCCGAGGAAGGACCGGGTCGAGACCGTCGTCCCCAGCACGACGAGGACCCCGACGGCGCAGAGGTGCGCCCAGGTCGGCACCCCGACCTTCAGCAGCAGCACGGAGATCCCGGCGGAGGCCACGCTGCCGAGGCTCCAGGCCGCGTGGAAGCGGGACATGATCGCGCGGTCCAGGCGCCGCTCGACGGCCGATCCCTCGACGTTCATCGCGACGTCCCAGGAGGCGACGCCCGCCCCGGCGGCGAACAACCCCAGCGCGGTCGGGGGCACGGAGCCGAAGCCGTCCACGGAGACGGAGACCACGAGCAGGCCGAGGGCCACGACGACGGAGCCGCCGAGGACGGTGCGGGCCCGCCCGAAGCGCAGCACGACCGCCCCGGCGATCGGCATGGCGAGGACGGAGCCGAGCGAGAAGGCCAGCAGCAGCAGGCTCATCCCGCCGTTGGACAGGCCCAGGGTGTCGCGGACGGAGGGGATCCGGGCCACCCACGTCGACATGAAGAAGCCGTTGAGGACGAAGGCCGCGTACACGGCCGTCCTCGCCCGCGGGGCTGCGGGCGAGGGGGAGCTCACGGCAGGCGGACGACAGCCCGGGCGCGCCCGAGGACCTTCGTCCCCGCGTGGGTCACGGTGAGGTCGACCTCGACCGTGCGGGCGGACTCGTCGCGCGTGAGCACCGTGCCGGCGACCTCGACGACGGCCGGCTCACCGGAGGGCACGACGACGGGGGCGGTGAACCTCGTGCCGAAGGAGACCACCGCGGTCGGGTCCCCGGCCCAGTCGGCCACGACGGAACCGGCCAGACCCATGGTCAGCATCCCGTGGGCGATGACGTCGGGCAGGCCGACGGACGTCGCGGTCGCCTCGTCGAGGTGGATCGGGTTGTGGTCCCCGGAGGCCTCGGCGTAGGCGCGGAGGTCGTCGCGGGAGAGCTCGTAGCGGGCGGCGGGGAGTTCGGTGCCGACCTCGGTGTCCTCGAAGTTCACGCCGGGTCCTCCGCGCGGACGACCAGCATCGACGTCACCGTCGTGACGGGGGTGCCATCGGTGCGGGCGAGTTCGGTGCGGGTGGTGATCATCGCGTTGCCGCGCACGACGCGGACGCGGTCCACGTGCACCTCGGCGGTGAGTTCGTCACCGGCCACGATGGGGGCGTGGTGGCGGAACTGCTCCTCGCCGTGGACGACGCGGGAGAAGTCGATGCCCGCGGCCGGGTCGGCCACGAACTGCTTCTCCGCGACCTGGGCCAGCGTGACCGCGAAGGTCGGCGGGGCGACGACGTCGGCGTAGCCGAGGTCGCGGGCGGCCGCCGTGTCGTGGTGGACCGGGTGGGCGGCCCGCACGGCCCGGGCGAAGGCCCGGACCGTGTCGGCGCTCACCGTGGTGGTCCCGGAGGCCGGGTAGACACGCCCCGCGAAGGACTCGTCGACGTTGACGGTCGTCACAGGTGCGTGCTCCCCGATCCGGAACGGACGTGCTGGTGTCAGCGGGTTTCGCGGTGCGTGGTCTTCTTGCCGCAGCGCGGGCAGAACTTGGCCAGGTCCAGGCGGTCCGGGTCGTTGCGGCGGTTCTTCTTGGTGATGTAGTTCCGCTCCTTGCACTCGGTGCAAGCCATGGTGATCTTCGGGCGGACGTCGGTGGTCTTGGCCACGGCGGGTGCCTCTTCCTCAGGATTCGTCGTACGACAAGGTTCGTCGCACTGCGGACGTACGGGCGGGCGCGCGCTCCGCCGATCCCCACCAGGGTACGCGACGTGCGGCAAGCGCCCGAACGCGCGACGAGCGACCGCCCACGGAGGGCGGCCGCTCGGTACGTGTCGTGCGCTGTAGCGAGGGCCGGACTTGAACCGGCGACACAGCGATTATGAGCCGCTTGCTCTACCAACTGAGCTACCCCGCCGCGTCCGGCGGGCCCAGCCGCCGGTTGCGAGCCCCGATCGAGGATTGAACTCGAGACCTCTTCCTTACCAAGGAAGTGCTCTACCACTGAGCTACCGGGGCCAAACTGGTTGTGCTGCCGCGTGTACGGCCGGTGACGACCCTACATGACGCGACCCGGTGCCGGAGACCGGCACCGGGTCGCGGACTCGCGACGTGGCGGGTGATGGATTCGAACCAACGTAGGCTACGCCGGCGGATTTACAATCCGCTCCCTTTGGCCACTCGGGCAACCCGCCAGTGCCACCAGCGAGCTGGCGACGGTGAGACGATAGCAAGACATGAGCGGTGCTCGGAAACCGAGCCCCCCACGAACCCCAGGAGGAACCCCGCGTGGCCAGCGAGTCGTCGTTCGACGTCGTCAGCAAGATCGACCGCCAGGAGGTCGACAACGCCCTCAACCAGGCCGCCAAGGAGATCGCCCAGCGCTACGACTTCAAGGGTGTCGGCGCCGACGTCCGGTGGAGCGGGGAGTCGATCCTCATGGTCGCCAACTCCGAGGACCGCGTGAACGCCGTCCTGGACGTGCTGCAGACCAAGCTCATCAAGCGCGGCGTGTCGCTGAAGGCGCTGGACACCTCCGACCCGGTCCCGTCGGGCAAGGAGTACCGGATCACCGCCGAGCTCAAGGAGGGCCTCGCCCAGGACGTCGCCAAGAAGATCGGCAAGATCATCCGCGACGAGGGCCCCAAGGGCGTGAAGTCGCAGATCACCGGCGACGAGATGCGGGTCAGCTCCAAGGACCGCGACGACCTGCAGGCGGTCATCGCGCTGCTCAAGGGTTCCGACCTCGACGTCGCCCTCCAGTTCGTCAACTACCGCTGAGGTGGGTCCGCTGCGCCGCCGGGCAGTGATCGGCCTCGCGCTGAGCGGGGGCGCGCTGGGCGCGTGCAGCGACGACTCCCCCACCACCCCGGCGAGCACCACCACGGCCACCCCCACGGAGACCGCCACGCCCACGGACACGGGTACGCCGGACGCGGAGACGGACGCCGGTTTCGTCCCGCCCGGGCTCGACGTCTCCCAGCGCAGCGAGTACCGCTACGGCGACCACCCCCGCCAGGTCAGCGACCTGTGGCTGCCGCCGGGCGAGCACCGCGACGCGATCGTCGTCGTCGTGCACGGGGGTGGCTGGGACGCCGCCACCGACCGCCGCGACCTGAACGACCTGGTGGCGGACCTCGTCGGCGGCGGCTGGCCGGTGCTCAACACCGACTACCGCGGCAACGGCGACGGCGGCGGCTGGACGGGCACGTTCAGCGACGTCGCCACCGCCGTCGACATGGCCGCCGAGGCCGCCGCCCAGCACTCGCTGCCGACCGGGCGCGTGTGCTTCGTCGGGCACTCCGCGGGCGGTCACCTGGCGATGTGGGCGGCCGCCCGGGCCGGTCTGCCCGCCGACGCCCCGGGGGCGTCACCGGGGGTCGTGCCCGCGTTCGCGGCGTCGATGTCCGGGGTGCTGCACCCCACCGCGCTCGGTGGCGACGGTGGCGACGTCAACGTGCGGACGCTGTTCGGGGGAACCCCGGACGAGGTCGACGACCGCTACGCGATCGGCGACCCGACGCGGCGGGTGCCCTTCGGCTTCCCGCTGTTCGTCGCGCACGGGACGGGCGACCAGACGGTCCCGTACTCCCAGGCCCAGGAGTTCGACGCCGCCGCGAGCGCCGCCGGGGACGCGGTGGAGCTGCACCTGCTCGACGGCGTCTCGCACACCGACCCGCAGGACCCGGACGGGCAGGTCTTCCCGCTGTTCCGGACCTGGCTGGAGGCCCGCCTCGGCTGACCCGGGCCGGCTCGGTGACGGGCAGGTCAGCGGCGGTAGCCGGCGAGGGCCTCGAGGCGGGCGATCCGCTCGGCCATCGGCGGGTGCGTCGAGAACAGCTTCGCGACGCCCTGCGCGCGGAAGGGGTTCGCGATCATCATGTGGCTGGCGTTGACGAGCTCCCGCTCGGGCGGCAGCGGCAACTGACGCGTACCCAGCTCCAGCTTGCGCAGGGCCGAGGCGAGCGCCATCGGGTCGCCGGTGAGCTTGGCCCCGTCCTCGTCGGCGTCGTACTCGCGGGTCCGTGAGATGGCGAGCTGGACGACGGTGGCCGCGAGCGGCGCCATCAGCGACAGCAGCAGCAGCGCCAACGGGTTCGCGCGGCTCTCGTCGTCGCGTCCGCCCCCGAACACCGACCCGAAGAACACCCCGAACTGCGCGATCGAGGTGATGACGCCCGCGAGCGCCCCCGCCACGGAGGAGGTGAGGATGTCGCGGTTGTAGACGTGCATGAGCTCGTGGCCGAGGACGCCGCGGAGTTCGCGCTCGTCCAGGAGCTGCAGGATGCCCTCGGTGCAGCAGACGGCGGCGTTCTGGGGGTTGCGGCCGGTCGCGAAGGCGTTGGGCGCCATGGTGGGCGAGACGTACAGCTGCGGCATCGGCTGGCGCGCGGCGGTGGAGAGCTCGCGCACGATCCGGTGCATCCCGGGTTGTTCGGCCTCGGAGACGGGGCGGGCGCGCATCGAGCGCAGGGCCAGGTTCGCGGAGTTCCAGTAGCCGTAGGCCGAGGTCCCCAGCCCGATGAGGACGAAGACGACGAGGATGCCGGAGCTGCGGAACGAGGTCGCCAGGAACCCGCCGATGAGCAGCAGGACCGCCCAGATCACCCCGAACAGGACGGCGGTCTTCAGCCCGTTGTGGTGCCGGTGCATCCTGCCCTCTCCCCCGCGCTCTCCTACCTGCCCGGCACAACGCGCACCGGTCGCGCGACGTTCCGTCAGCGGTGCCGGCCGGTGACGGCGGTGAGGACGCCCAGTCCGATCATCGAGGCCCCTCCGACGCGGGTCACCGTCCGCAGCCGCTGCGGGCGTCCGACGAACGCCGTCCGCACGCGGGACGCGACCAGACCCCAGGTGCTGTCGCAGACCAGGCCGATGCCGATGGGGACCAGGCTGAGCAGGACCATCTGAGCGGCGAGCGAGCCGGCGGAGCGGTCCACGAACTGGGGCAGGATCGCCGCGAACACCACGAACACCTTGGGGTTGCTGAGGCCGACGACCAGCCCGGCCCGGACCTCGCGCCCGCGGGTCCGCGGTGAACCGGCGACCGTGTCCTGTCCGGCGTGACCGGCTCCGCGCAGCGCCTGGACCCCCAGCCACACCAGGTACGCGGCCCCGGCGAGCTTCACGACCTCCAGCGCGGTGTCCCAGCGCTGCAGCACCGGACCCAGTCCGACGGCGATCACGAGGGCTGCGACGAGACTGCCCAGGGAGTTGCCCAGGACGCCGGCCAGGGCCGTCACCCGCCCGTGCGCGAGGGCGCGGCCGACGATGAAGAGGACGCTCGGGCCGGGGACGGCGATGACGACGAGGCTCGTCGCGGCGAGGGCGAGCACCTGCTCGGTGGTGACCACGCGCGCAGCGTAGGCCTCGGACTCACACGCTGGGCGCCGGCTGGACGACCGGTGGTTGCGTGACGGGGGTCGACTGTGAGTGACTGCCAGGGACGGTGGGGTCGCGGGGGCCACCACGGGCGCACGGAGGACGGCGGAGGTGCGTGTGGGCCTGACCACGTCCGAGACCCCCGTCCGCGAGGACCGGGGATCCGGCACGTTGCTGAGCCTGGCGAGCGCCCTGGCCCGCACCGACAGCGTCGAGGACGTCGCCCTCGCGGTGCGCGACGTCATGCACGCGGACCTCGGGGCGAGCTTCGTGTCCGTGTCGTTGGTCGACGGGCCCTGGCTGCTGACGCCGGCCCTCGGCCAGCTCGACGACGACACCGAGCAGCGCTGGCTACGGCTCCCCCTCGACCTGGACACCCCCGCGCACCGCGTCGCCCGCGCCGGTCGCCGACTGGTCTTCGACTCCCTGGCGAGCCTCGTCGCCATGTTCCCGCACGGGCGCGACGCGTTCGAGCGCGCCCGGCTGCGCTCCGGTGTCGTGCTGCCCATGACCATCTCCGACGGGTACCGCATCGGCTCGGTGACCTTCGCGTGGGACGTCGACCGCACCCTCACCGAGGACGAGGTGGTCCTGGTGACGGCCGTGACCGACGCGACCGCGCAGGCGGCCCGGCGGGCCCAGCTGTACCGGGAGCGCCGCGACGTCGCGCACACCCTGCAGGCGGCGATGCTGCCGGAACTGCCCGCGCTGCCGGGCCTCGCGGTGGCGAGCCGCTACCTGCCCTGGTCCACGACCGACGAGCAGGTCGGGGGTGACTGGTACGACGCGATCTCCCCGCCGGACGACGGGGTCCTGCTGGTCATCGGCGACGTCGCGGGCCACGACACCGAGGCGGCGGCCCGGATGGGACGGGTGCGGTCGATGTTCCGGGCCCTGGCGGTGGACCGGCCGGAGGAACCACCGGCCGCGCTGGTCAGCCGCCTCGACCACGTCCTGTCCGCGCTCGGGGACGAGACCCTGGCGACGTTGATCGTCGCCCGCCTCGACCCACCCGGCCCGACGCGGCGGCTGTGGTGGACGACGGCCGGTCACCCGCCGCCCGTCCTGGTCGACGCGGCCGGGCGCAGCACGGTCCTGGTCGCGGAACCCGACCTCCCGCTGGGGGTGGCCCCCGGCCGGCCCCGTCACGACCACGACATCCCCTGGCCGCCCGGGGCGACGCTGGTCCTCTACACCGACGGCCTCGTGGAACGCCGCGGTCGGGACGTCGGCGACGGCATCGTGGTGCTGCGCGCCGCCCTGGAGCGGACCCACACCGAGGACGTCGAGACGCTGCTCGGGGAACTGGTCACCGAGCACGTCGCCAACAGCGAGGACGACTGCGCGGTCCTCGCCGTGCGCGACGTCTCCGCCACCCGCTGACCCGCGGTCCTGCGGCGATCCCCGACAGGACCACGGGCGGGTCGGCGTCAGAAGCGGAAGGCGCCCACCAGGTCGTTCAGCTCGGCGGCGGCACGGGAGAGCTCGCCGGCGGTGTCGGCGGTCTGGGTCGCCCCGGCCGTCGTCTCGTCGGCGGAGGCGGCGATGCCGGAGATGTTCGAGGCGATCTCCTGCGAGCCGGACGAGACCTCGGTGACGTTGCGGACCATCTCCGAGGTCGTCGCGGACTGCTCCTCGACGGCGGCGGCGATGGTCGACTGCAACCCGTCGATGCGGGCGATGACGTCGGTGATCTGGCTGATCGCGGTGGCCGCGGCCGAGGCGTCGGCCTGCGTGGAGCCGACCTTGGCCACGATCTCCTCGGTGGCCCGCGCGGTCTGCTGGGCCAGTTCCTTCACCTCGCCGGCGACGACGGCGAAGCCCTTGCCCATCTCCCCGGCACGGGCGGCCTCGATGGTGGCGTTCAGCGCCAGCAGGTTCGTCTGCTCCGCGATGGAGGTGATGAGCTTGACGACCTCGCCGATCTCCCGGCTGGAGACCGAGAGGCGTTCGAGGGTCTCCCCCGCGACGCCCGCGGCCGAGACGGCGTCCGCGGCGGTGGAGCTGGCCTCGGCGGTGCTGGTGGCGATCTCGCGGATGGCTGCGGTCATCTCCTCGCCGGCGGCGGCGACCGTGCCGATGTTGGCCGAGATCTCCTCGGTCGCGGCCGAGACGACCTGCGTCTGCACGGCGGCCTCCTCGGCCCCGGCGGAGAGACGGGTCGCGACGGCGTCGAGCTGCTCGGAGGAGCTCGCGAGGACGGAGGCGTTCGCGCTGATCCGGCGCATGGAGTCGGCGAGGCGGTCCATGGTGGTGTCCAGCGCACCGGCGACGCGGCCGACCTCGTCGCGGCTGACGATGCCGACGCGCTGGTCGAGGCGGCCCTCGGCCATGCCCTGCACGACCACGAGGGTGCGGGCCAGGGGCCGGGCGACCGAGCGGGAGACCACGACGGCGACGACGACCGCGACGGCGATCGCGACGGCGCCGAGGGCCAGCAGCAGCGCGACGGCCGTGCGGTAGGCGGACGCGCCGGCGGCGGCCATGTCCACCGCGGCCTGCTGCTCGCCGGCGGTCATGGTCTTCAGCTCGTCGGTGATCTGCTTCGCGACCGGGCTGATGCTGGCGGTGCGGTAGGCGATGTACCCGGCCCGGTCGTCACCCTTGGCCAGGGCGACGAGCTGCACGCGGGCGTCGCGGTACTGCTTGAGGCTGGCGACGAAGGCGTCCCGGTCGGCGGCCTTCGCGGCCGGGCCGGAGGCGAGGTACGTGGCCCACGCAGCGTCCAGCGCCGTGTCGTCGGCGGTCACGGCGTCCAGCGCGCTCTGCTTGGCCGCGGCGTCGGAGGTGAGGGCCACGTTGGTCACGTCCATGCGCGCCTGCAGGAACTCCACCTGCACGGTGAGGATCGACTGCACCGAGGCGAGACCCGACGACGACATCGTCGTGAGGTTCCCCTGCGAGGAGCTGAGCTTCGCCCAGCCCACCCCCACCACGGTGGCGAGCAGCAGGCAGACGACGCCGAAGCCGGCGAACAGCTTGGAAGCGACGTTCAGGTCACGTAGACGGGTCACGGTGGTCCATCGGCCACCGTTCGGGCACCCTGACCCGATTTCTAGTAGGACCTAGCGACGGAAACCGGCGCCCACGTGGGTGCCCGGCAGCCGGGCCCCGCCGCCGAGTCGTTCCCGCAGGGTCGTCCCGGGGGCCGGTTTCGGGGCGGTGCGACCGCGCCGGTCGAGTTCGGGGACGAGGTGGTCGACGACGTCGACGAAGGTCCCGGGCATCGTGGCGTACATCAGGTTGAACCCGTCGACGTCGGCCTCCGCCGCGAACTCCTCGAGGTGGTCGGCGACCGTCTGCGGGGAACCCGCGAGGACCGAACCCCGACCCCCCACGGAGACGAACTGCGCGAGGTCGTCGATCGTCCACTCCCGGTCGGGGTCGTTCGTGAAGCTCGCCAGGGCGGACCGGTTCGCGTCGGTGGTCACGTGCTGCAGGGTCTCGTCGGCGGCGCGACCGGCGAGGTCGACGCCCGTCCACCCCCCGAACAACGCGAGGGCGGCCTCGCGGCTGGCGTGTTCGCGGTAGTCGGCGAGCAGCGCGTGCGCCTCCTCGTCGCTGCTGCGGACGACCGTGGTGAGGCCGGCGAGGACCTGCACCGACCGCGGGTCGCGACCGGCGCGTTCGACCTGCTCGCGCAGGGAGTCGACGGACCTGCGGGCGATCTTCGCGGTCGGCGCGATGATGAACACGCACTCCGCGTGCCTGGCCGCGAACTCCTGCCCGCGGGGCGAGGACCCCGCCTGGAAGATCACCGGCGTCCGTTGCGGTGAGGGTTCGCAGAGGAACGCCCCGGGGACGTCGAAGTACTTCCCGTGGTGGTCGATGTCGTGGACCTTGGCCGGGTCGGCGTAGATCCCGCGCCCGGCGTCGCGGACGACGGCGTCGTCCTCCCAGGAACCCTCCCAGAGCTTGTAGCAGACCTCCAGGTACTCCTCGGCGACCTCGTAGCGCTCGTCGTGGGCGACCTGGGCGGTGAGACCGAGGTTTTTCGCGGCCGAGTCGAGGTAGCCCGTGACGACGTTCCACGCGACGCGGCCGCCGGTGAGGTGGTCCAGCGTCGTGAGCCGGCGGGCCAGGGAGTACGGCTGCTCGTACGTCGTCGTCACCGTGAGACCGAAACCCAGGTTCTCCGTGACCGCGGCCATCGCCGACACGGCGGCGAGCGGGTCGTTGACGGGGACCTGCACGGCGGCGCGGACCGCCGCGTCGCGCGATCCCCCGTGGACGTCGTAGGTGCCGAGGACGTCGGCGAGGAACAGCGCGTCGAAACCCCCGCGCTCGAGGAGTCGGGCGAGGTTCGTCCAGTGCGCGAGGGTCCGGTAGTCCGCGCTACGGTCCTCCGGTCGCGACCACAGCCCCGCGGCCTGGTGGCCGACGCAGGCCATGGCGAAGGCGTTGAGGCGCAACGGTTCAGAACTCAACGGGACAGTCCCTCCAGAGGTCGGTGCGCGGTCTCGCGGGTGAGCGCCGCCGAGATGGTGGTGAGGACGGCGAGGAAGCTCAGGTACCCCGCGACGATCCAGGGCGAACCGTTCCCCGCGGCCAGCAGCGACGCGGCGATGAGCGGGGTCAGACCGCCGCCGAGGACCGCGCCGATGGAGTACCCGAGGGACGCACCGCTGTAGCGGGTGCGGCTGTCGAACTGCTCGGCGAAGAACGCGCCCTGCGCGCCGTACTGGCTGTCGTGACCGAGGTTGATCGCGATGACCATCGCGCCCACGATCAGGACGGTGGAGCCGGTGTCGAGCAGCAGGAACGCGGGCACCGTGAACACCGCGGTGAGGACCGACCCGAACAGGTAGACGGGTTTGCGACCCACCCGGTCCGAGAGCAGACCCCACAACGGGGTGGCGGCGAGGCTCACGACGGAGGCGACGAGGACGGCGAGCAGCCCGACGTCGGCCCCGTCCTCGCGGACGTGGTTGGTCAGGTAGTTCAGCGCGAACACCGTGTAGAGGACGTAGGCGCCGTTCTGGCCCAACCGCATGCCGGTCGTCAGGAGCACCCCGCGCTTGTTCGTCGCCAGCACCTCGGTAACCGGTCGGCGCGACGTGGCGTCGGCCTCGCGCAGCGCGGTGAACGCCGGGGAGTCGGTGACCTTGAGCCGGATGACCAACCCGATGACGACGAGCACGGCGCTGGCCAGGAACGGGATCCGCCACCCCCAGGCGAGGAAGTCCTCGCTCGAGCTCAGGGTGCGGGTGAGCCAGAAACCCCCGCTGGCCAGGACCATGCCGGCCGCGGAACCCATCTGCGGGATCGCGCCGAACAGACCGCGCCGGCCGGTGGGGGCGTGCTCGACGGCGAGCAGGACGGCCCCGCCCCACTCACCCCCGGCCGAGAAACCCTGCAGCAGTCGCGCCGCGACCAGCAGGACCGGGGCCCACACCCCGATCCGGTCGTGGGTGGGGAGCAGACCGATGGCCGCCGTGGAGATCCCCATGACCAGCAACGAGGCCACGAGGACCGCCTTGCGGCCCACCCGGTCGCCGATGTGACCGGCCACCGCACCGCCGAGGGGGCGGGCGGCGAAACCCACGGCGTAGGTGGCGAACGCGGCGATCACGCCGACCGCGCCACCGACGTTCGGGAAGAACAGCGGGCCGAGGACGATCGCCGCGGCCGTGCCGTAGAGGTAGTAGTCGTACCACTCGATGGTGGTGCCGACGAAGCTCCCCAGCGCCGCCCGGCGGCGGACGAGGGGTTCGCTGGGCGTCGCGAGGACGGTGTCGTGCAGGGTGCTCACAGAACGGTTCTCCCATCGGTCCTGGCGGTAGCACCTTCCCCGCGGGGTGGTTGCTGCGACGTCGACGAGCCAGGTCTCTCGGTCGCTCTGGATGGCTGGGGCGAACCTACGACGGGGGCGCGCACCAGGCAAACCGGGACCCGGTCCCGAGCGCGGGGCGCGCGCCGGTGCCACAGTGGGCGGGTGAGCTTCCCGCGGGCCCGCTCCCCGCGCACCTCCCGGACCGTCGCCCTCCTGCTGGCCGTCTGCGCGGCCGCCTGCGCCGGTCCCGACGACGCCGCCTCGTCCTCCGCCCCCCTGCGCCTGCTGTCCCTGGGCGACTCCGTGCCGGCGGGGGACGTCTGCGGCTGCACCGCGTTCCCGGACCTGGTCGCCGACGGCCTCGCGCCCGAGGGCGAGGCCGACGTGGTGCAGCGGGCCAGCGGCGGCGCGACCTCGACCGACGTCGACTCCGTCCTGCAGCAGCTCTCGGCGGACGAGGGACCCCGGCTCGGTGCGCCGGACGTCGTGCTCCTGCAGGCCGGGGCCAACGACCTCGTGCAACAGGTCGACCTCGCGACCTCCACCGCGGGAGCCGTCGACACCGACGCGACGATCGAGCGGGTGGTGGCGACGCTGGCGGGAACCGTCGACGAGCTCAGGGCCACCGGGGCCCGGGTCGTGGTCCTCGACTACTGGGCCGTCGGCCTGGACGGCGAGGTCGCCGAGCAGGAGTACACCCCGGCCGAGCTGCACGACCAGGTCGCCCTGACCGACGCCTTCGACGACCGCCTCGCTGCCGCGGTGGGGAGCAAGGCGCTCTTCGTGGACCTGCGTCCGGTGTTCCACGGCGTCGACGGGACCGGCGACCCCACGACGCTGCTCGCCGCGGACGGCGACCACCCCGACGCCGCCGGGCACCGGGCCATCGCGGACGCCGTGCTGGACGTGCTCGCCGGCTCGGAGGGTGCTGCCGGTTCGCCGGGAGATCGCTGAGAAAGGGCACTCCTCCGCCTGTGGTGACCGATGGTGGTCCCGGCGCACCACGCGCCGGTTCTGGCACGGGGGGTGTGGGGTGGGTCTCGACGATCCGCTGACGAGGTGGATCGCCATCGGCGTCGCAGTGGTGGCCACGGTGGCGCTGGTCGTCTGCTGGCGGGGGCTGGCCCGGCGGGGGTTCCTCGCCGTCCTGGGACGCTCGGTGGCCCTGCTCGGGGTCAACGTGAGCGTCCTCATGGCCGTCTTCCTCGTCGTCAACGCCCAGTTCGGCCTGTTCTCGGACTGGGCGGACCTCCTCGGGACCCAGCAGGTCGTCACGACCACGCAGGCCAGCGGGTCGGCCACCGCCCAGGCGTCCGAGGCCGCCCCCGTCCGTCTCGACGGCTACGACGGGAGGGTCTGGCGGGCCCAGGTCCCCGGTCCCCGCTCCGGCACCACGGCCGAAGCCCTGGTGGTCCTGCCCACCGGGTACGGCACCACTCCCGCCCCGGCCGGGGGGTACCCCGTCATCGAGGCCTTCCACGGCTACCCGGGGACCCCGGAGCAGTGGCTCGACGCGATGCACCTGCTGCCCTCGCTGGACGCCGCGGTCACCGCGCACCAGCTGGCCGCGTCCGTGGTGGTCATCCCGACCCTGGAGGTGCCCGCCGGGCGCGACACGGAGTGCGTCGACGGTGGGGACGGGCAGCCGAAGCTGGAGACCTGGCTGTCGCAGGACGTCCCGGACTACGTCGAACAGCACTACACGGTGAGCAGGCAGGCGAGGTCGTGGGCCACCATCGGGCTGTCCATGGGTGGGTGGTGCGCCAACGAGATGGCCATGCTGCACCCCGACCGCTTCAGCGCAGCGATCGCCTTCGGCGGCTACTCACGCCTCGACCTGGGGTCCTGGAAGCCGTTCTCCGCGGACAGCCCCCCGGCGAAGCGCTACGACCTCGTCGCCCTCGCGAAGCAGAACCCGCCGGCCGTGCGGTTGTGGGCGCTGGCGTCGAAGGAGGACGGGTTGTCCTGGCCGAGCACCCAGGCGCTCGCGAGCGCGGTGCACGGGCCCACCACGATGACCCTCGTCACCCAGCAGCAGGGCGGTCACCGGACCAGCATCTGGGCGGGCATCGTCCCGCAGGCGCTGACCTGGCTGGGGTCGGCGCCGGGGTTCGCGCCGGCGACCTGACGCCGCCCCGCGGTCAGGGGCGGCGGGCCCGCAGCTCCGCCACGAGCGCGGGGACGACCTCGCCGAGGTCGCCGACGATCCCGTAGTCGGCGAACTCGAAGATCGGGGCGTCGGGGTCGTTGTTGACGGCGACGACCGTGCCGGCCGCGTCCATCCCCCCGCGGTGGTGGACGGCGCCGGAGACGCCGAGGCCGATGTAGAGGCGGGGCGAGATGGTCACGCCGGTCTGCCCGACCTGGGCCTCGTGCCCGATCCAGCCCTCGTCGGTGGCGACGCGGGTCGCGCCGACGGCCGCGCCGAGGACGTCGGCGAGCTCCTCGACCCCGGAGAAGTCCCCGTCGACACCGCGGCCGCCGACCACGACGACCTCGGCCTCGGCCAGCGCCGGCCGGTCGCCGGTGGGCCGCTTCGTGCGGGAGACGACGGTGACCGCCCTGGCCGCCGCGGAGGCCGCGACGGTGTGCTCGACGAGAGTCGTGTCGGCGGGGACGGCGAGCGGCGCGGCCGGCACGACGTTCGGGGCCAGCGCGACGACGGCGAGCCGGCCCGTCGCGGCGCAGGCGGTGTCCCAGGACCCGGCGAGGACGCTCTTGCGGGCGACCCACCGACCGTCCTCGACGGCGACCGAGGCGGCCCCGGTGACGACCCCGGCGCCGGCGCGGACGGCGAGCCGGGCCGCGACCTCCTTGCCCTCGAACGTCGAGGCGACGAGCAGCAGCGACGGTTCGACGGCGGTGATCACCGTCTGCAGGGCGTCGACGACGGAGGCCGTCAGCTGGGCGTCGGCCCCGTCGACGTGGACCTGGTGGAGCGTCGCGGCGCCGTGCGCGGCGAGGAGCTCCGTCTGCGGCGACTCCCCCACCCAGACCGCGTGCACGACGACACCACCGGAAGCGCTCGTGAGGTCGCGCGCGAGGGTCAGCAGTTCCAGCGCGGTGGGGCGGACGGCGCCGTCGGCGTGGTCCACGAGAACCAGGACGTTCACTGGAAACCCTTCTGCGACAGGTAGTCCACCAGGGCGGGAACGGTCTCCGCGTCCCCGGTCACGACGATCCGGTCGGGTCGTTCGGGGCGCGGCTGCGCGTGCACGAGCGTCGTGGCGGAGCCGGCGGACCCGACCGTGGCCGGGTCGAGAGCGAGGTCGGCGAGCGTCCACGACGTCACGGGTGCCTTGCGGGCGGCCATGATTCCCTTGAAGTTCGGGAAGCGGGCGCGGAAGGCCTGGTCGGTGACGGAGAGCACCGCGGGCGCGGGGGCGGTGAGGACCTCGACGTCGGTGGACGTCTCGCGCTGCACCCGCACCACACCCTCGCTGAGGGTGATCTCGTCGGCCAGGGTCAGCTGCGGCCACCCGAGCAGTTCCGCGAGCGCCGCGGGGACCAGGGACGTGAGCCCGTCGAGCGCGGCCATCCCGGCGACCACCAGGTCGACGGGGTCCTCCGCGTGCAGCTTGGCGATCGCCGCGGCGAGGATCCGGGCGGTGGCGATGGCGTCGGAGCCGGCGACGGCCTCGTCGCTGACGTGCACGGCGGTGGACGCGCCCATCGCGAGCCCGCGGCGCAGCGCCTCGACCGCGGGCGCCGGGCCGAGGGTCAGGACGGTGACGTCGTGGCCCTCACCGGGGAAGCCCGCGGCCTCGGCCGTGCGCAGCCCGGCTTCGAGGGCGTCCTCGTCGAGCTCGTTGAGGGTGTCGTCGTCGCCGCCCCGGACCAGGCGCCCGTCGTCCCCCAGGGAGCGGGGCGACTGGATGTCGGGGACGTGCTTGACGCAGACGACGACGCGCACGTCAGACCGTCCCGCGGGAGTGCTTGATCATGTCCTCGCGGGACACGACCTTGACGCGTTGGCGGCCGTGGGGTTCGCCGAGCGAGCGTTCGTGGGCGTCGAGGACCTCCCAGTCCGACCAGGTCAGGACGTCGACGCCCTTGCCCCGCAGGAAGTCCAGGATCGTCTGCGGGTCGGGCTCCTCGGCGCGCTGGAGCGCGGCCGCGTCGGCCAGGAGGTGCTTGACCGTCTCGGAGGCGTCGGACTTGGTGTGCCCGATGAGCCCGACGGGGCCGCGCTTGATCCAGCCGGTGCAGTAGACGCCCTCGACGGTCTCGCCCCCGGGGGCCAGCACGCGGCCCTCGTGGTTGGAGATGACGCCCTTCAACTCGTCGAAGGGGACGCCCTCCAGCGGGGAGCCGAAGTAGCCGACGGCGCGGTAGACGGCCTGGACGTCCCACTCGTGGAAGTCGCCGGTCCCCTCGACGGAGGTGTCGCCGGTGAGGCGGGTCCGTTCGGTCCGCAGCCCCCGGACGTGCCCGTCCTCGGTGGTGAGGACCTCGACCGGGGCGTGCAGGAAGTGCAGGTGCAGCCGGCGCGAGGCGCTCGACTCCCCCTCCTTCAGCGTCCAGTCGGTGAGCGTCTTCACGACCTGCTTGGTCTGGTTGGACTTCGCGATCGCCTCCATCGAGCCCTCGTCGAACTCGAAGTCCTCGGGGTCGACGATGACGTCGACGTCGGGCACGTGCCCGAGTTCGCGCAGCTCCAGCGGCGAGAACTTCGCCTGCGCGGGACCGCGGCGGGCGAAGACGTGCACGTCCTTGACCTTGGAGGACTTCAGCCCCTCGTAGACGTTGGCCGGGATCTCCGTCGGCAGCAGGTCGTCGGCGTGCTTGGCCAGCACGCGGGCCACGTCGAGGGCGACGTTGCCGGCGCCGAGGACGGCGACGGTCTCGGCCTCCAGCGGCCACTCGCGCGGGTAGTCGGGGTGCCCGTCGTACCAGGAGACGAAGTCGGCCGCGCCGTAGCTCTCCGGGGCCTCGACCCCGGGGATCGCGAGCGTCGCGTCCTTGATCGAGCCGGTGGAGAAGACGACGGCGTCGTAGTGGTGGCGCAGCTCCTCGAGGGTGACGTCGGTGCCGAAGTCGACGTTGGTCAGCAACCGGACGTCACCGCGGCCGAGGACCTTCTCCAGCGCGACGATGATCTGCTTGATGCGCGGGTGGTCGGGGGCGACGCCGTAGCGGACCAGACCGAACGGCGCGGGGAGGCGCTCGAAGAGGTCGATGCCGACCCCGTCGAAACCGGTGGCCGTGAGGTCGGCCTTGGAGAGGATGTCCGAGGCGTAGATCCCGGCCGGTCCGGCTCCGACGACGGCGACGCGCAGCGGACGGTTCGAATCGGTCACAGCTCTCGGTGTCCCTCTCGTAGGTGGTGACGTGCTGGGTGGCGCGCTGGGATGACGTGGAAGGCAAGCCTAACGCGGCCCGCTGGAGCGGCCGACGCCACGATGACCCCCGTGGACCAGCGCGCAGCAGAGCACACCGAGTCTCCCTCGGCCGAGCACAGGACGCGCACCGGAGTCCTCGCCGGCCTCGCCTGCTACTGCGTCTGGGGCCTCTTCCCGTTCTTCTTCCACGCCCTCGCCCCGACCGGCGCGGTGGAGCTGCTGGCCTGGCGGGTGCTCTGGTCGCTGGCGCTGTCGGTGCTGGTGGTGACCGGGTTGCGCCGGTGGCCCGCGGTCCTGGCCGTGCTGCGCTCGCCGCGGCAACGGGGGCTGCTGGCGGTCGCGGCCGTCGCGATCGCGGTGAACTGGGGCGTCTACGGCCTCGCCGTGGTCACCGGTCACGTCCTCGAGGCCTCGCTGGGCTACTTCGTGAACCCGTTGCTGACCGTCCTGCTCGGGGTGGTGGTGCTGCGGGAACGGCTGCGCCGCACCCAGTGGATCGCCGTCGGGATCGGGCTGGCCGCGGTCGCCGTCATCACCGCGGACCTGGGGCGGCTGCCGTGGATGGCGCTGACGCTGGCCGTCTCCTTCGGCAGCTACGGCCTGCTGAAGAACCGCCTCGCCCGGCACGGCTCGGGGGTGGACCCGCTGACGGGGCTGAGCGTCGAGACCGGGTTCCTGGCCCTGCCCGCGGCCGCCGCGCTGCTCGTCCTCGGGGACCGGCTGACCTTCACCGGCTTCGGCGCCTGGCACACCGTGCTGCTGGTGCTGTCCGGTCCGCTGACCCTGGGCCCGCTGCTGCTGTTCGCGGTGGCCGCCGGCCGGGTGCCGCTGAGCGTCATCGGGATGCTGCAGTACCTGACCCCGGTGCTGCAGTTCGTCGCGGCGCTGGTGCTGGGCGAGACGATGCCGGCGTCGCGCTGGGTCGGGTTCGGGCTGGTCTGGGTGGCGCTGGCGGTGCTCACGACGGACGCGGTGCGCCGCCGGGGACGGCCCCGGGTCTGGGAGTCCACCGGGAGTTGACCGCGAGGGCACCCGTGACCGTGCGTCAGCTGTGCCGGAGGCAGCAGACTGCTCTGCGTGCTCCCTCCTCTGCTGGCCGGCCGCGCGCGACGAGGGCGGATCCGCCGCATCGGCGCCGTCGCGGTCGCCTTCCTCGGTCTCGTCGGTGTCGTCTCCGCCATCACCCCGCCCTTCCGCGAACGGTTCGCCCCGCTGCTGGACGTGCTGCCGCTCGCGGTCCCGTTGGGGGCGAAGACGGTCCTGGTGCCGGTCTCGATCGCCCTGCTGCTGCTGGCCCGGGGCCTGCGCCGCGGCCAGCGGCTCGCCTGGGGCACGACGATCGGCCTGCTGGCCGCGTCGGCCGGTCTGCACGTGCTGAAGGGCATCGACGTCGAGGAGGCCGTGCTCGACGTCGTCGCCCTGGTCTGGCTGGCGGTGAACGCGCGGTCGTTCCCGGTGCTGCCGAGCGCGGCCCGGGCCCGGCGGGTCGGGTGGGTGCTGGCGATCGGGGCCCTGGTCTCGCTGGTCGTCTCGGCCGCGCTGGTGGTGGCCGTCGGGGCCGAGCGGCACCCGGGCGAGACGATCGAGGCGGTCGTCCAGCGCCTCGTCGGTGACCAGCGCACGCCGTTCCCGAAGCTGCGCGGGGACGGGGGCCACGCCTTCCTGCCGCTGCTGAACCCGTCGCTGCTCGCCCTCGGGCTGACATTGCTGGTGGTCCTCGGCTGGGTCCTCTTCTCCCCGCACCGCCCGGACATGCTCAGCGGTGAACAGCGCCGCGCCGAACGGGAACGCGCCCGTGAGGTCGTCCTGCGCTGGGGCGGGGAGACCCTCGACTACTTCGCCCTGCGCGACGACAAGGACTTCTTCTTCGCCTCCTTCGAGGAGGGCACCGGCGTCGTCGCGCACAGCGTCCGGAACGGGGTCTGCCTCGTCTCCCCGGACCCGATCGGGCCACCGCAACGCCGCGGCGCCCTCCTCGTGGAGTTCCTCGACCACGTCGAACGCAACGGCTGGTCGGTCGCCGTCGTCGGGGCCCGCGCCGACTGGCTGCCCTCCTACGAGGCGGTCGGGTTGCGACCGGTGTACCTGGGCGACGAGGCCGTCCTGGACTGCTCGCAGTTCTCGCTGAAGGGCTCGAGCATGAAGAGCCTCCGGGGTTCGGTGAACCGGGTCGCGAAGGCCGGGATCACCGTGGAGTTCCACGACGGGCCCACGCTGCCGGAAGCGGTGAAGGAGGAGCTGCTCGCGATCTCCGGGGAGTCGCGCCACGGGGAGGCCGAACGCGGCTACTCCATGACGTTGTCCCGGTTGTTCGACCCCGCCGACACCGGCGTCCTGGTGAGCATCGCCCGGTTCGCCGACGGCCGGGCCGCGGGCTTCATCCAGTGGACCCCGGCCGCCCTGGTGCAGGGGTACTCCCTCGACGTCATGCGCCGCTCCACCGCCGAGGACGTGCCGAACGGGTTGACCGACGCCCTCATCGTGGCGACGGCCCAGCACCTCGTGGAGAACGGGCTGCGCGGGCTGGGCCTCAACTTCGCCGTGCTGCGCGAGATCGTGTCGGGCGAACGCGAGGGGACCTTCGCCGACCTGGGGCGCCGGGCGCTGCACGCGTTGTCGAGCAGCGCGCAGATCGAGTCGCTGTGGAAGTTCAACGCCAAGTACGACCCGGACTGGCGACCCCGCTACGTCGTGCTGGACTCCGTGGAGTTCTCCGCGGCGCAGGGGTTCACGATCGCCGACGCCGAGGGGGTCGCGGAACTCCCCGTCGTGGGACGGTTCCTCGGCCGGCGTCCGTGACGCTGGCCCTCGTCACCGCCGTCCTCGCGGCGCTGGGCTACGCGGCGGGCTCGGTGCTGCAGGCCGTGGGCGTGCGCCGCTCCGGGCTGCGCTCCCCGCTGTACCTGAGCGGGCTCGGGGTCGACGGGCTGGCCTGGTTGCTGTCGCTGGTCGCGCTGCGCCGGTTGCCGACGTTCGCGGTCCAGTCGCTGCTGGCGGGCTCGCTGGCACTGACCGTGCTGCTGGCCCGGGTGTTCCTGGGGTCGCGGTTGCGCGGTCGGGACACCACGGCCGTGCTGCTGCTCGTCGCCGCCCTCGGGGTCGTCGGCGGTTCGGGGACGGAGCAACCCTCGCCCTCGCCCGGTTCCGCGGTGGACCTCGGACTGTGCGCCGCCGCGGTCCTGCTGTTCGTGGCCGTCCTGGCGCTGCGTCGCAGCGGCTCCGCGACGCAGGCCGTCCTCGCGGGGCTCGGGTACTCCGTCGCCGCCCTCGGCGCGCGGGCGGTGACGATCCCCGAGCAGTGGTGGCGGGTCGCCCTCGAACCCGTCGGCTGGGCCGTGCTCGTGTCCGGGGTCGCCGGGACCCTCGGCTACGCGGCGGCCCTGCAACGCGGGGCGGTCGGGCCCGCGACGGCGCTGCTGTGGTCGGTGGAGGTCGTGGTGCCCGCCGTCGCGGGGTTCGCGCTCCTCGGCGACTCGGTGCGGGCGGGGTGGCGGCCGGCGGCGGTCGTCGCGCTCGTCGTGGTGGTGGCGTGCTCGGTGGTGCTCGCCGGGTCGCCGGCGATCCCGGAGGAGCACTCCCAGTCCACGGCGTGAACCAGCGCTGCACCCACCGTGGGAAACGCCGGGTGATCCACGATCCCGACCGGTGTGTCGCGCAATGGGTGCAGCGCTGGTTGGCCGTCAGGGCAGCGGGACCTCCGCGAGCCGTGGGTCAGTGACGAGGGCCGCGAGCGCCGAGGGGGTCACCGGGGACCCGAGCGGCCAGATGTCCCCGGCCCGCAGCGGACGGTCGGGGGTGCTCACGACGCGGCCCTCGGCCTGCACGAACCGGCCGTCGGGGAGGATCGCGCGGGCCACCGGCGAGGACACGACGACCGCGTCGTCCGGACCGGTGTGGACGGCCTGCCGCCAGCTCGCCCACGTCGTCCCGGCGTCGTCACCGCCCGCGAAGCAGTCGCCCACGACGTCGCCACTGCACCCGTCCACGGGTGGGTTCGGGGAACGGGAGTCCTCGACGGTGATCGTCAGCAGCACCGCGGGGTCGCTGCCCGTCAGCGTGAGGTCGGCCTCCCACCCGAAGGTCCTCGACACCCCGGGCGTCGGTTCCCAGCTGACCGGGCCCACCTCCGCGGCGGGTGCGCCCGGTAGGTGGGCCGCCAGGGCCGCGACGAAGGCCTCCTGGGCGACGCGCACCTCGTCGGCGTCGACGCTGTCCCGCGGGGGCGCGGTGGGCCGGGCCGTGACCTGACCGGCCGGCACGGCCCGTCCGAGTCCGGAGACCACGTCGGGACCCACCGTCACGGTCAGGACCGAGGCCATCACCAGCGCGCCGGCGGCGAACCCGGCGGCCCTGGTCCGGGCGCGGCGCCGTCGCCGCAGGACGGCGTGCACGGGATGGAGTTCCACCGGGCGGGTGCGCGCCGCCGTGGCGAGCAGCTCCTTGACGTCGAGGTCGTCCATCACCGGACTCCGTTCACGATCGAAGTGCTCTCGCGCAACGCTTTCAGCGCGCGGGAGGTGCGGCTCTTCACGGTGCCGAGGGAGCAGTCCAGGGCGTCGGCGGTCTGCTGCTCGGAGAGGTCCAGCCAGAACCGGAGCACGAGGACGAGACGCTGCGGGGTCGGTAGCGCGGCGAGCATCCGCCGGGCGTCGAGGGCGGCGTCGACGTCGCCGCCGGTGTCCGCCCGTTCCGGCAGTTCCCCGGTCGGGGTCTCTCCCCGCCAGCGTCGCCGACCGGCCTTCGCGGCGGCCCGGGTCATCGCGACGCGGGCGTAGGCCTCGGGGTGGCCGTCGGGGTGCAGGCGACGCCAGGCCCGCAGCACGGCGAGCAACCCGGTCTGGGCGAGGTCCTCGCCGAGGTGGGTGTCGCCGGTCAGCAGGGTGCCGAGCCGCACCAGGTCCGGATAGCGGGCCGTGGCGAACTCGGCGAAGCCCGGCGGCCCCTGGCCGGCGTTGCGATCCTTCGTGGTCACACCGGTGAAGGGACCTGGGCCTCCCGGGAGGTTCCCCGCTCGCGCCACTGGCTGACGACCTCAAGCAGGACCCACGCCGACACCGCGAGGACCTGGTAGCGCTGGGAGTCCCCACCGCCGCCGTTGCCGCCCTGCAGGAACGTCACGACCTCGTAGACCCCGGCGCCGCCGGAGACCGCCGCGGAGAGCACCGCGAGGGGTTTCAACGCCCACCCCCGCGCGCGCCAGGCGAGTTCCAGGACACCGAGGACGGCCCCGAGGGTGCCGATGACGCTGACCCCGTCGTGCAGGAGTTCCGGCCCCGCCGACGACGCCGGGCACACCCCGAGGGAGGGCGCACAGGTCAGCGGGACGATCGCCGAGACCAGCGTCGTCAGCCCGAACGCGGTCAGGCAGGTGGCGCGGAAGCGGGCGTGGCGCAACCCGCTGCGCCAGACCGGGAGCGCGAGCACCGCGCACAGCAACCCGGCGCTGCCGTCACCGAGGCGGAACCACACCGACCCCGGTTCGCCGGGGACGGACAGCTCGCTGATGACGCCGGTGGTGAGGTCGATGCGGGCCCCGACGAGCGGGGCCAGCAGGAAGTTCGCGTTCGCGAGGCCCGCGAGGGCCGCCAGCGCGATCCGCCCCTTCACCGGGCGGTGACACCGAGGGCGGCGACCGCGTCGGCGATGGCGTCCGGGCCGCCCACGTTGCCGGGCACGACGACCTGGCGGACCTCGCGGCCGTCCCGGGTCCGCATCACCCACACCGAGATCCCGGCCGCGACCTGGCCCTCGACGAACGCGCTGGTCGCGCCAATCCCGGTGCGGGCGACCTCCGCCGCGGTGATCCCACCCTTGCTGACGACGGCGTCGACGTGCGGCAGCAGGTCGGCGACGGCGGTGGTCAGCGCGGTCATCACGGCCTCGCCGTGGGCGAGGGTGCCGTGGTCGGACATCCGGACCCGCTCGCTGGCGATGGCGACGAGCCCCTGGCGCGCCAGCACCCGTCCCGCGCGCTCGCCGAGCTCCCGACCCGCCCAGACGGGGTCGTCCAGCGCGTCGCCGGTCGCGACCGGCTCGAAGGCACCCCACTCCTTCCCGAGCACGTCCAGCTGGGCCTGCGCCCCCGCCGTGTGCGACCCGCAGACGACGAGGACCCGCGGCCGGTCCGCGACCAGCGGCCGCGGCAGGTACCCGGCGCTCACGACCCCCGCGAGCTCGGCGGCCAGCGGTGCCGCGCACCGCACGACGATCCCGCGCCCGGCCCCCCGCACGGCGTCGGCGAGGGCGCTCACGTCCCGGTCCGTCTCGACGTCGGGGACCAGCACCGAACCCGCCGGGGCCTGCGCGAACCGCTGCGCCAACCGCGCGGGGTCGCGGACGACGTCGAGCGGGACCCCGACGCCGGTGCGGGGGGACTTCTCGGCGACGTAGTCGACCAGCGCGGAACTGCGGAAGCCGAAGACGGGGTCGCCCGCGTACTCCGTCTCCCCCGCGGGCACGTCAGCGTCCGCGGTGCGGACGAGGTGCACCCCGCCGATCGTGGTCCGTCCCCCCGCCGGGAAGGCCGGGACGAAGAGGACGACGTCCTCGGCGCCCGCGAACACCCCGGTCTCGGCGAAGACGTGCCCGCGCAGCGTGGAGTCCCCGCGGAGCACGAACCGCACCTCGACCCCCAGCCGGGCGCCGGCCTCGAGGGCGTCGGCCCGGATCCGGGCGACCAGCGCGACGGCGGACGCCTCGTCGAGGGCACGGGAGTTGGTCTGCACGTAGACGCCGTCCGCGTCGCGCAGGGCCGCCTCGAGGCGGTCGGCGTCGGACTCCAGCAGGACCTGCACCCCCGTCGCGGACTGGGTCCCGGTGGGGTCGTCGTCGAGGACGACGGTCTTCACGCTCACCCGCCGAAGTACACCAGACCCCGCCGGAGGGTCGTGGCGGGCGTCACGCTGCGGCAGAGTGAACGCCATGGACCTGCCGCTGAACCCGCCCGTCGAGCCGATGCTCGCCAAGGCGGCGAAGAGCGTCCCGCGCCAGCCCGACGGTCCCCCGGCCTGGCTCTACGAGCCGAAGTGGGACGGGTTCCGCTGCATCGTCTTCCGCGACGGCGACGAGGTCGAGCTGCAGTCGCGCGGGGAGAAGTCGCTGTCCCGCTACTTCCCCGAGGTCGTCGCCGCGGTGCTCGCGGAACTGCCCCCGCGCTGCGTCGTCGACGGCGAACTGTTCGTCCCCCGCCCCGGTGGCGGTCGCCTGGCCTGGGAACTGCTGTCCCAGCGCATCCACCCCGCCGCGAGCCGGATCGCCAAGCTCGCCGAGGAGACCCCCGCGCAGTTCGTCGCCTTCGACCTGCTGGCCCTCGGCGACGAGGACCTCACCGCCCAGTCCACGTCGGTGCGCCGGGAACGACTCGTGGCGGCGCTCGCCGGCTGCGGTCCGAGCACCCACGTGACGACGGCGACGTTCGACGCCGACCTCGCGGTCCGGTGGTTCACGAGGTTCGAGGGCGCGGGGCTGGACGGGGTCGTCGCGAAACCGCTGGACGCCCCGTACCGGCAGAAGGAACGGGTGATGACGAAGGTGAAGCACCGGCGCACCGCCGAGTGCGTCGTCGTCGGCTACCGCCCGCACAAGAGCCTCCCGGGGATCGGGTCGATGCTGCTCGGGTTGCACACCGACGACGGGATGGCCTTCGTCGGCGGCGCGGCGGCGTTCACGACGGCCCGGCGCGCGGAACTCCTGGAGCAGTTGTCGCAGCTGCGCACCGGCGAGGAGAACGTCCAGGGCGAGAAGAACCGGTGGAACGCGCGGGTGGACGACTCCTGGGTCCCGGTCCGCCAGGAACTCGTCTGCGAGGTCGAGTACGACCAGCTCGAGGGGTACCGGTTCCGGCACAACCCGCGGTTCCTGCGGTGGCGGCCGGACAAGGCCCCCGAGGACTGCCGCCTGGACCAGCTCGAGACGCCGACCGACTACGACCTCGCGGACGTGCTGTCGGGAGCGTCCGGGAGCAGGTCGTGAGCCCGAAACCGCCCGCGGAGGAGATCGACGTCGACGGCATCCCCGTGCGGCTCACCTCCCCCGACAAGACGTACTACCCGGAACTGGGCGAGCAGGGGTCCAAACGTGCCGTCGTCGAGCACTACCGGCTCGTGGCCCCCGCCCTGCTGGACGCGCTGCGCGAACGCCCGACCTACCTGCAGCGCTTCCCGGACGGGATCGAGGGCGAGGAGGTCTACCAGAAGCGGGTGCCGAAGTTCGCGCCCGACTACGTCGACACCGTGCACGTGACGTTCCCCTCGGGCCGTTCCGCGGACGCGATCCGGCCGACCAACACCGCGACGGTGGTCTGGGGCGCGCAACAGGCGGCGATCACGTTCCACCCCTGGCACTGCACCGCCCCCGACGTGGACCACCCCGACGAGTTCCGCGTCGACCTCGACCCCCAACCCGGGACGGGTTTCACGCAGGCGAAGCGGGTGGCCCGCGACGTGCTGCACCCGTTGCTGACGGAACTCGGGTACGAGGGTTTCGTCAAGACCTCCGGCGGACGGGGCGTGCACGTGTTCGTGACGATCGAACCCCGGTGGACGTTCACCGAGGTCCGTCGCGCGGTGATCGCCCTGGCCCGCGAGGTCGAGCGTCGCGCCGGGGGCCTCGTGTCGTCCGCGTGGTGGAAGGAGGAACGCGGCGAGACGGTGTTCGTGGACTACAACCAGAACGCCCGTGACCGCACGATGGCCAGCGCCTACTCGCTGCGTCGCACCCCCCGCGCGACGGTCTCGACGCCGTTGACCTGGGCCGAGCTGGGGACGGACGTGGACCCGGACGACTTCACCCTGGCGACGTTCCCGGAACGCTTCGCCGCCGTCGGGGACCTGTGGGCCGAGCGCCGCTCGACCCTGCACTCCCTGGAACCGCTGCTCGCGCTCGCCGACCGCGACGAGGGGAACGGTCTCGGCGACCTCCCCTACCCCCCGAGCTACCCCAAGATGCCGGGGGAGCCCAAGCGCGTCCAGCCCTCCCGCGCCCGCAAGGACCCCACCCCGCCCGACCCGTGATCCCGCCGGCGAACCCCAGCGGAATCACGGTGCGGCGGGGTGGGACGAGGAGCGCGGTGGGCAGGGCCCGATCCTGACCCGGACCGCCCGACCCCCTGCTCCGTCGTCCACGATCTTGCTGGGTTTCCCTGCACGATCACGGCGGGTGGGACGAAGGAGTGGGAGACGTTCAAGGAACGGCGCGTTCCGGACGAAGGACACGGGGAAGGACCCGGCGGGTGCCGGGCCACAGTCGTTCCGAAGGGTTCCCGATGTCGAGCACCGCGGCTCCACGCACCACCCGCGTCTTCGCCGACCGCAGCGTGCGCACCAAGGTGCTCAGCGCGCTCGGTGCGCTGGCCCTGGTGACCGTCGGGGTCAGCGGCGGGGCCCTCTGGGCGCTGGACGGCGGCAGCCAGCGCGCCGACGACCTCTACACGGACAGCGTCGTGGGCCTCACCGCCCTGGGGCGCGTGCACCAGGAGGAGCTCAAGACGCGCATGCTCGTCGCGACGCACGCCGCGACGCCGGACGCCGAGGGCAAGGCGAAGGTCGTCGAGAAGATCGCCGCCAGCGACGCGGAGCTCGACGACTGGGCCGCGAAGTACTCCGCCTCGCCGCTGGCCGACGCGGCCGACTGGAAGGTCTTCACCGACACCTGGGCCCAGTGGCGCCAGGCGCGCGACGCGCAGCTGATCCCGCTGTCGAACTCCGGCGACCTGGCCGGCTGGGCGAGCGCGAACGCCGACGTGACGCAGCCGCTGGTGAGCAAGGCGGCCGACGCGCTGGACGCCATCGAGGCCGCCGAGGACGCGGCCGCCAAGGACTACGCGGTGACGACCCAGCGGGACGCCGACGACTCCCGCAACGCCATCGTCATCGGCCTGGTGGTGGGCCTCGGGCTGGCCACCGCCCTGGGTCTGGCCGTCGTCCGCTCCATCGTCCGGCCGCTGCACGCGGTGTCGGCCTCGCTCGACGCGATGGCCGCCGGGGACCTGACCGTCGAGGCGCGCGTCGACTCGACCGACGAGGTCGGCCAGATGGCCGCCTCCCTGGAGCGGGCCCGCGCCAGCGTCCGCGGGACGGTCGCGGCGATCGCGACGTCGTCGGCGTCGCTGTCCCTGGCCTCCACCCAGCTCGCCGCCGACAGCGAGCGCATCGGCGTCACCGCGGGCCAGACCGCGGCCGTCGCCGCCGGCGCGGCCGACACCGCGGCCATCGTCTCCGCGAGCGTCGCGACCGTCGCGATGGGGGCGACCGAGATGCAGGCCGCCATCCGCGACATCGCCTCCGGTGCCTCCGAGGCCACCGCCGTCGCCGCCCGGGCCAACGACCTCGCCGGTCGCGCCGGGGAGACCGTCGCCCGCCTGGGCGTGAGCTCCACCCAGATCGGTGACGTCGTGAAGGCGATCACCGCGATCGCCGAGCAGACGAACCTGCTGGCCCTCAACGCGACCATCGAGGCCGCCCGGGCCGGTGAGGCGGGCAAGGGCTTCGCCGTCGTCGCCGGTGAGGTCAAGGAGCTGTCCGCGCAGACCGCCCGCGCCACCGAGGACATCGCCTCCCGCGTCGGCTCCATCCAGACCGACACCGCCGAGGCGGTCCGGGCCATCGAGAGCATCGCCGAGGTCATCGGCGAGATCAGCAACCACCAGACGACGATCGCCTCGGCCGTCGAGGAGCAGTACGCGACGACCGCGGAGATGAGCCGCAGCGTCGGCGAGGCCGCCGCGGGTTCGGGCTCGATCGCCGACGGGATCCGCGGGATCACGGGGTCGGCGGAGACCACCGCCGCCGTCGTCTCCGGTACCCGCGCCGCGACCGACGACCTGCACCGGATGGCCGGCGAGCTCAGCGAACTGGTGCACCGCTTCCGCGTCTGACCCTCCCCGCAGCGAGCGGCCCCGCACCACGAGGTGCGGGCCGCTCGTCCTGCGGGAGGAACCGGGCGTCAGAGGCTCTGGGCGGCCATCCACTGCCAGATGTGCGTGCCGTCCGCCGTCGCGGGGTCGTTGCGGCCGACGTAGACCCACGACCAGTGCCCGTCGTACGTGATGCCGTCGTACGTGACGTCCGGGTAGGCGCTCAGCAGCGCGCCGTCGACGTGCTCGGCGATGTACTTCCCGTTGGGCTCGAACGGCACGGTCTCGTCGTTCTCGGCGTGGACGACCCACGTCGGCGTGCCGCTCATCGCGGCGACCTCGGCGTCGGTGAGCACGAGCTTCTCGCCGTACTGCCGGACGGCGGCGATGGGGACGTCCGCGGCGAAGAAGCCGGGGTTGTCGGCGACGAGCTGCGCCGTCATGTACCCGCCGTTCGACGCCCCGACGACGTAGATGCGGTCGGTGTCGACGCGGTGCGAGGCGACCACCTCGTCGATGAGGCCCTTGAGCTGCGCGGAGTAGCCGCGGGCGTCGTCGTTGAGCCAGAAGTCGGGGGCCTGCGGCGCGAGGACGTACGCCCCGCCGAAGGCCTTCTGCGCCTCCTTCGTCGCGAAGCCGAGGGCGCCGCGGTTGGCCTGCAGCACGAGGTCGTTGCCGTAGGAGCCTTCCCGGCCGCCCTCACCGCCGCCGTGCAGCCACACGACGAGCGGGCGCTTGCCGCGCTCGCGCGGGGAGAAGAGGCGGTAGGCGAGCCCGTTCGCCTCCCCGGGTGCGAAGGCCTCGACCTCCTCGTCGACCACCCGGGTCTGCTCGAGGGCGGCGAAGCGGAAGTCGGTGACGCCGCGAGCGGTGAGGGGCTTGACCTGCGTGACGGTGTACTCCAGGTCGAGCTCGACGTTGCGGCCGGCGCCCAGGGAGTAGCCGAGCGTGCTGGCGCCCGGTGTGCCGAAGCCGTCCTCGAGGTCGATGACGAGCTTGCCGCCACGTTCCAGCCGGACGTCGGCGACCGGGCGCTCGACGTCCTCGAAGGTGCCGAGGACCGGGCCCGGGACGGAGGGGTCGGGGCTGGTGCCGCTCGCCCGGACGCTGAAGGCGTCGTCGGACAGGCTCCTCGGGTTGATGCCGAGCCCCCGCGCGTCGATCGTCAGGGACACCACCTGCTGGCCGCCGTCCTGCACCTCGGCGTCCAGGGTGAAGGCGGCCCTCGTGGGGTCGGCCGGCTTCAGCGTCTGCGCCTGGGCGGGGACCGCGGTCGCGGTGAGCACGAGCGGCGCTGCCGCGAGCGCCAGTGCGGTGAAACGTCTCATCGTTGAGTTCCTCGGGGCCGTCGTCCATCGCGCACGGCCACCTCGCCGTCCGCGGCACGTCGCTCCTGCGACAGCCCGCACACCTTCGCACTGGTGATCCACAGAAGTCGACAAGAAACCTCACATTTCTGTGACTCGGTCCGCGGGATCACGGGTTCGGCGGAGACCACCGCCGCCGTCGTCTCCGGCACCCGCGCCGCGACCGACGACCTGCACCGCATGGCCGGCGAGCTCAGCGAACTGGTGCACCGCTTCCGCGTCTGAGGTCCGCCGCGCGCCGCCCGAGGACGAGTCCCGCCACGGCGAGGACGAGTCCGAGGGCCGCCACGGTGATGGCGGCGACGCGCACCCCCTGGACGCTGAGCACCACCGCCACGACGCTGCCCACGAGGGCGAGCGCGAGACAGATCCGTTCCGCCGGCCGGGGGCCGCCGAGGCGGGCCCGCCCCGGGCTCCGGTGCCGGCCGGAGCGGGGTCGGGGGATCGGGGTCGCCCTGTCCTCGAGCGAGGACGTCGGGGGCAGCGGGGAGCCGTCGATCACGGGGAGATCCTGTCGGAGTCCCACGGTCTTGCGGAACCGCCCGGCGGGACATCACCGGTACGGTCCCGCGGAACTCACCGTCGGTGAATCACCGCTCTCGCAACGTGTTCAGCGTCCTGTCGATCGCGTGCGCGGGGGGTTCCGAGGACGGCGCCGGCCCGCCCCCGGGTCGGTGGGTGCATGATCGCGCGGTGGACGCGACGCAGAGCTACGCAGGACGCACGGCCCTGGTGACGGGGGCGTCGTCGGGGATCGGCGAGGGGCTGGCGGAGGCGCTGGCCGCCCGGGGCGCCGACCTCGTCCTGGTGGCCCGCCGGGCCGAGGCCCTGCACACCCTCGCGAACCGGGTCCGCAGCGCGCACGGACGCCGGGTCGACGTCCTGCCCGCCGACCTCGGCCTCCCCGGCGCCGGCGCGGACCTGCAGGCACGGGTGGCGGAGCTCGGGCTGCGGATCGACGTGCTCGTCAACAACGCCGGGTTCGCGGTGTCCGGCCCGGTCGCGAGCGCTGACCCCGAGCGACTGCTGGCCCAGGTGCCGCTGAACTGCGGCGCCGTCGTCGACCTCACGTCCAGGTTCCTGCCCGCGATGGTGCAACGCCGCTCCGGGGTGATCCTCAACGTCGCGAGCGTCGCTGCGCTGCAACCGGTTCCGGGGCTGGCGGTCTACGCGGCCACGAAGGCCTTCGTGCTCAGCTTCACCGAGGCGCTGTGGGCGGAGCAGCGCGGTAGCGGGGTCCGGGTCCTCGCCGTCTGCCCCGGGCCCACGGACACCCCGTTCTTCGAGGTCGCCGGTGAGGACTCCGACACCGGGCTGCCCCGGCGCACGGTGGACCACGTCGTGGCGACGACGATGCGGGCGCTGGAGGGCGACGGGCCCTCCGTCGTCGACGGCCCGCTCTACAAGGTGCTGGGCGCGGCCACGAGGCTGCTGCCCCGGCGGGCCCTCGCCTCCCTGGCCGGCGTGGTCGCGAAACCCCGTCCGGGCCGGTGAGGACTCAGGCCACGCGGTCGGCGACGGTGGCCGCGTAGGTCTCCAGCGCCCTGCGGGCGGGTGAGTCCGCCAGCGCGGTCAGGTGGCTCGTGGCCCGCTGCGCCCACTCCCGCGCGGTGGCCCGCGCGGCGTCGGTGCCGGGGTGCGCGCGCAACGCGGCGACGGCCTCGGCCAGCACGTCGTCGTCGTCGAGGTGGCCGGAGTCGAGGAGCGCGACGATCCGGGCCGCGGCCAGGTCGCCGTCGGCCGCGGCGCGCCGCACGAGCAGCACCGGCAGGGTCGGGACCCCCTCGCGCAGGTCCGTACCGGGACGCTTGCCGGACTCGTCGGTGTCGCTGGTCAGGTCGAGGACGTCGTCGGCGAGCTGGAAGGCGACCCCGACGGCCTCGCCGTAGCGGATCATCGCCGTCACGACCTCGCCCGACCCACCGCCGAACAGCGCGCCGAAGCGACCGGCCGTGGCGATGAGCGACGCCGTCTTGTCGCTGAGGACGTCGAGGTAGTGCGCCACGGCGTCCTCGCCGGCGCGCGGGCCGACGGTCTCGTGCAGCTGCCCCAGGCAGAGCCGCTCGAAGGTCTCGGCCTGCACCCGGACGGCCTCCGGCCCGAGGCCGGCGACGACGTTGGAGGCGCGGGCGAAGAGCAGGTCGCCGGTCAGGATCGCGACGTTGTTGTTCCACTGGTGTTGCGCCGCAGGCACTCCGCGCCGCGTGGGGGCCTCGTCCATGACGTCGTCGTGGTACAGCGAGGCCAGGTGGGTGAGCTCGCAGACGATCGCCGCGTCGACGACCTCGCCGGGCAGTTCCGCGCGTTCCGGCTCGGCCAGGTGCGCTCCGAGGACGGTGAGCATCGGCCGGACGCGCTTGCCACCGGCCTCGACGAGGTGGCGCGAGGCCGCGTCGGCGATCGGGTCGGCGTTGCCGACGGCGAGTCGCAGCCGGTCCTCGACGACGTCGAGCGCCTCGCGCAGGGCGTTCTCCAGCGCGGGGTCGGTCGTGGGGAGCCCGTTCGCGGGCGTGGCCGTGGGGGTGGCCGTGGGGGTGTTCAGCGAGGTGTTCACGCGGCAGGGGCCAATCGCTTCAGCGCCACGACCACGCGGTCGGCGGCGTCCTTCGACGTGGGGTCGGCCAGGTTGGCCAGGAGCTTCACGACGAGCTTCATCAACCCCGGGCGCGGCAGGCCGAAGCGCGTCGCGATGCGCATGACCTCGGGGTGGCCGATGAGGGAGACGAACACACGACCCAGGGTGTAGTAACCACCCAGGTCCGCGCGAACCGCAGCCGGGTAGGCCTGCAGCGCCCGCTCGCGCGCCCGCGGATCGCCCGCCGACAGGGCGTCGTCGACGGCGTGGGCGGCGAAGCGCGCCGACTGCATCGCGTAGGCGATGCCCTCGCCGTTGAACGGGTTGACCATGCCGCCCGCGTCGCCGACCACGACGAGGCCGCGGGTGTAGTGCGGGGTGCGGTTGAAGGCCATCGGCAGGGCCGCACCGCGGATCGGGCCGACCTGGTCCTCCTCCCGGAAGCGCCACTCCGGCGGCATCGCGGCCGTCCAGCGGCGCAGCAGGTCGCGGTAGTCGATCGCCCCGGACCCGGGGTCCAGCACGCCCAGCCCGACGTTGGAGGTGCCGTCGCCGACCCCGAAGACCCAGCCGTAGCCGGGCAGCAGCGGTCCGGTGGAGCTGTCGCTCTCGCGCAGCTCCATCCACGCCTCCATCCAGTCGTCGTCGTGACGGGGACTGGTGAAGTAGGTGCGGACGGCGATGCCCAGCGGACGGTCGTCGCGCTTGGCCAGACCCATCGCGAGCGCGAGGCGACCGCCGACGCCGTCGGCCGCGACCACCACCGGCGCGCGGTAGGTGCTCTCCTCGCCCGCCTTGCGGCCCTTCTCGTCGACGGGGCGCGCGGTGACGCCGACGACGTGACCGGTGCGCTCGTCGAGGACGGGGCCGGTCACCGAGGTGCGTTCGAGGATCGTGGCGCCGCCCGCGCGCGCGTGCTCGGCCAGCGTCTGGTCGAAGCGCGCGCGGGTCGCCACCAGCCCGTAGCCGGGGAAGTCGGAGATCTCGGGCCACGGCACCTGCAGGCGCACCCCACCACCGAGCAGGCGCAGGCCCTTGTTCTGCCGCCAGCCGTCCTCGGCGGGGGTCTGCACGCCGAGCAGGTCGAGCTCGTGCACGGCGCGGGGGGTGAGTCCGTCGCCGCAGACCTTCTCGCGCGGGAACGACGACTTCTCCAGCACCAGGACGCGGCGTCCCGCGGTCGCCAGGTGGCGGGCCAGCGTCGAACCGGCCGGGCCGGCCCCGACGACCAGCACGTCGGCGTCCTGCGTGTCCACGGTCACCCCTGATCCCCGGCTCGTGAAAGTTTTCACGAGGCTACGTCCAGTGTAGTTCTCCCCCGGCCCCTCCGGCCCGGTCAGCGGCCCCGGTGTGGGTCAGGTCACGACGCCGGCCGAGCGGACCGCGCGGTGCATCGCGACCACCCCGAAGGAGAGGTCGCGCCAGGCCACCTGCTCCCAGCCCGCGGCGGCGATCCTGCGCGAGAGCCCGGCCTGGTCCGGCCACGCGTCGATGGAGTCCACCAGGTAGCCGTAGGCGTCCGCGTGCGAACTGACGAGCTTGGCCACCCGCGGCAGCCCGTGGTGCAGGTAGGTGTCGTAGGCCTTGCGCAGCAACGGGTTCGGCATCGTCGAGAACTCGCACACGACGAGGCGGCCACCGGGGCGGACGACCCGGGCCATCTCGCGCAGGCCCGCGTCGGGGTCGACGACGTTGCGCAGACCGAAGGAGATCGTCGCCGCGTCGAAGACCCCGTCGGCGAAAGGCAGCCGCGTGGCGTCACCGACGACGAAGCCGAGGTCGGGCCGGCGGCGCTTGCCGGTGCGGACCATGCCGGTGGAGAAGTCGCACGGGACGGTGAGGACACCGCGGTCGGCGAAGGGTTCGCTGGATCGCCCGGTGCCGGCGGCGAGGTCGAGGACCTTCTCCCCCGGCCGGGCATCGATGGCCCGCAGCACGGCACGCCGCCACAGCCGGTCCTGACCCACCGAGAGGATGTCGTTGGTGCGGTCGTACTTCTCGGCGACGTCGTCGAACATGGCCGAGACCTGCCGCGGCCGCTTGCTCAGGTCGGCCAGCTCGCGCTGGTTGGTGACGTCCGGGGTGCCCACGCTCCCATCCTCGCAGCCCGGCCACGACCGGGTGCCACGAGGCGTGGCCACCACTAGCCTCGCCCCGTGATCGTCATCAACGTGAAGTGGCCCGTGAAGCCCGAACTGGCCGACGCCTGGCCCGAGCTGGTCGCGGAGTTCACGGCCGCGGTGCGCGCGGAACCCGGCAACGTCTCCTTCGACTGGTCGCGCTCGGCCGAGGACCCCGACACCTGGTTCCTGCTCGAGTGCTTCCGCGACGCCGAGGCCGGCGCCGCGCACGTGGCCTCGGACCACTTCCGGAAGGCCATCTCGGAGATGCCCGACCGGGTCAGCGCCCAGCCGCAGATCATCTTCGTGGAGGCCCCCGACGTGGCCGGCTGGGGTCCGATGGGCGAGGTCCGGCCGCGGTGACGACCGCACGGGCCCGGACGCTGCTGGTCGGCGCCGTCGTCGTCCTGGCCGGGGTGCTGCTGCTCTTCCTGCCGCACTCCACGACGATCCAGGGCGCACGCCTGAGCTGCGGCTCCGCCGCCGCCCCGGCCGACCTCCCGACGACGTTCTGCGGCACCGACGGCCTGCGCTTCGCCGCGGTCGCCACGATGTCGGGTGGCGCGTCGATCGCTCTGGTCGCCGGCCTCTGGCCGGCCCTGCGCCCCGCGCCGGCTCCGGCCGGGCGCCCCGACCAGCACGCGGGCCGGGGCGCTCGCCGGTCCTAGGAGACGGCGGCGCGCACCGCGGCGGTGATCGCTTCGAGGCGCGGGCGGACCCCGGCACGGTCGACGAAGACCTCGACCACCCGCAGACCCCGCGGTGCGGTCCCGATCTCCGCGCGGGCCCCGGCGAGGCTCGTGGGGCGCGAGTGCGGGACCCCGAAGGCGGCGCAGAGGGCCGCGAGGTCGGCCCCGTGCGGGGTCGCGACGACCCGCTCGAAGGTGGCGCGCTCGACCACGGCGGCGTGCTCCAGGGTCTCGAAGATCCCCCCACCGTCGTCGTTGACCACGACGACGGTCAGGTCCGGGCGGGGTTCGCCGGGCACCGGCAGCAACGCGTTGGCGTCGTGCAGGAAGGCCAGGTCGCCCAGCAGCAAGCGGGTCGGTCCGCTCGCGAGCGCGACCCCCTCGGCCGTCGCGACGGTGCCGTCGATCCCGGCCAGCCCGCGGTTGGAGACGGTGCGGACCCCCAGCGGGCGGCCCGCGAGGTCGACGTCGCGGATCGAGTTGCTGGCCGCCACGACGAGCGTCGAACCGTCTGCAGCACAGGCGTTCACGACCTCCCGCGCCACCCACGGCCCACTGGGGCCGGTCTCGGCGTCGAGGGTCGCGTGCACGGTGTCGGCGGCGAGCTTGCCCGCCCGGTCCCAGCGGGCGGCGAACTCCTGCTCCGCGGCCCCGGCCGGTCCCTCGACGGCGGCGGCGGCGACCACCCGGGCGGCGCGGAACCCCGCGTCCGACCAGGTCCCGGCGGCGCTGACGACGACGAGTTCGACGTCGTCGCGGGCCAGCAGCCGGGTCACGGGCCGCGACAGCGTCGGGTGGCCGAAGAGCACGACGCGGTCGACGTCGCCGAGCGGCCCCTCCTCGTCGACGGCGTCGAGCAGCAGCCGGTAGGGACCGACGGCACGTTCGCCGCCGCGGGCCCCGGAGCTGGGTTCCGCCAGCAGCGGCCAGCCGGCGGCCTCGGCGAGCTCACGCGCGGCGAGCCCCGTCGCCGGGTCGGGGGCGTCGCCCGCCAGCACCAGCGTGCGCGGGCCCCGCTCCAGGACGACGGGCCGCGCCGCCGGGACGGCGTGCACCTCGGTCAGTCCCGGACCGGTCGGGACCTCGCCCGCCGAAGGGGTCAGCGGGTCCGCGAACCCGACGTTCAGGTGCACCGGACCGGGACCGTCCCCGCGCAGACCGCGCGCGAACGCGACGGCGCGCGAGAGCACCGACCGCCAGGCCGGTGCCTGCCGCTCGGGATCGACGGGGGCGGGCAGGTCGGCGCTGTAGCGGACGGAGGGCAGGAACATCCGGGCCTGCGCGTCGGCGGTCTGGCTCGCGCCGGACCCGCGGAGCTCGTGCGGACGGTCGGCGGAGAGGACCACCAGCGGGACCCCGGCGTGGTGGGCCTCGAGGACGGCCGGGTGCAGGTTCGCGACCGCGGTGCCGCTCGTGGTGACGACGGCGACGAGCTCACCGGCGCGGGCGAGTCCGAGCGCGAGGAACCCGGCGCTGCGCTCGTCGATGCGCACGTGCAACGTCAACCGGCCCTCGTCGGCGGCGCGGGCGGCCGCGTAGGCCAGCGGGGCGCTGCGCGATCCGGGGCTGAGCACGAGGTGGCGCAGCCCGAGCCGGACGAGGGAGTCGACGAGGACCGTCGCGAAGGCGGTCGAGGGGTTCACCCCTCCATGGTGCGCCAGGTCGGCTGTGGCAGCCTGCCGCGGGTGACCCAGCCGCTCCCCCCGATGGACGAGATCCTCGCCACCTTCAGCGCCGACTCCCTGGTGGACCGGATGGGCATCCGGTTCCTCGAGATGGCCCCCGACCGCGTCGTCGCGACGATGCCCGTCGCGGGCAACACCCAGGTCGCGGGGTTCCTGCACGGCGGCGCCAGCTGCGTGCTCGCCGAGACCCTGGGTTCCGTCGGCGCGTTCCTGCACGTGTGGCCGGGCGGCCTCGCCCTCGGCACCGACATCAACGCGACCCACCACCGCTCGACCCGCTCCGGGATCGTCACCGGGGTCGCGACGGCGATCTCGCTGGGCCGGACGCTGACCAGCCACGAGGTGGTGATCTCCGACGAGGAGGGCCGCCGGTTGTGCACGGCGCGGATCACGAACTACGTGCGGGCGGCGGAGGCCTAGGTCGTCAGCAGCGGGAGAGCGATCGCGGCGAGCACCAGGACCAGGACGCCGATCGAGATCGCCCGGCCCGCCGGGTGGCCGGCGTTGATCGTGTACCCGACGCCGACGCGCTTGGGGACGAACAACGACGGGTCGTCCCGGTTCACGTAGAGCATCCCGCCGCGCCAGTGCCGGTCGTCGTCGACGGCATCGGTGGCGGCCGCTTCCCGCGGTCCGCGCGCGCCCACGGTGGTCACGACGGTCGCGACGACGAGACCCGCGCCGAACACCACCAGGGCGGGGACGAGGAGTTCGAGGCGGGCGGGGTGCAGCCAGCCGTCGACGCACAGCGTGCAGACCAGGGCGGTCACCAGGAACGCGGTGACGGCGAGCAGGTCCTGCACCGTCCGTCCGGCGGCCACCGCCCGGGCGAGGGGTTGCGCCTCGTCCGCGCGGAGGCGGACCGGGGCGAGGTGGACGAGCCGGGTCAGGACCCCCAGGAGGGCCAGGAGCCCGATGGCGACGACCAGCGGACCGAACACGCTCCAGAAGCCCTTCGCGGCGAACGCGTCGGGTTCGCCGGCACCACCCCAGTGGGTCGGGAACGGGTCGGGGAGGTCGGGGTAGCGCAGCACGCCGAAACCCGCGGTGGCGACGAGCAGGGCGGCCGCGACGGCGTACCAGACGATCGGGACGGGGGCCCGGGGGACGTCGTCCGGCGAGGCCGGCGCCGCCCACCGGACCGGCACGTCGCGGTACCAGTCGCCGTGCGTCTTTGCCTCACGGATCTCCTTGCGGCACAAGACGAACGCCACGATCCCGCCGACCAGCAGCAGGTACGTGGGGACCGTGACGACACCCGGTCCGGCACTCACCGAGCCGGCCGCGGCGGCACCCACCAGGGCGAGCGCGGACAGGACCGCGACGGCCCCGCGGTACCGGCGCACCGCCCGGTGGACGGCCGGGTCCCCGACCCGCGCCCGCGGCACCGACACCCCCAGCGGCAGCGTCGGCGCCGACAGCACCGGCACCAGGAACAGGACGACCGCGACCAGCAGACAGCTCGCCAGCCCGACCCCCACCTCGAAACCGTTCACGATCCCTCCCGCACTCGAGCGAAACCTTCGACGACCTCCCGGCACTGCGCCAGGACGACCTCGTCCGGAACTCCCTGGGCCCGCGCCTCGGCGAGCACCGTCGACATCCGTTCGCGCCACTGCACGAGCACCGCGTCGGCGGGGGGACCGCTGGCCGGCCCCCGGGCGATCACCGAACCGGACTTGCTCGTCGTGCGCAGCAGCCCTTCGCGACGGAGCAGGTCGTAGGCCTTCTGCACCGTCGCGACGTTGATGCCGAACGACCCCGCGAGCGCCCGCACCGAGGAGACCTGCTGCCCGACGACGAGTTCACCGCGGGCGATCGCCTCGACGAGGCGGTCGTGGATCTGCTGGTAGATCGCCACGTCGGACGTCGGGTCGATCTCGAGGATCACGGCCGCCTCCCATCTGTGTCACCAACACTAGTACAGATGGGACAGTTCGTCACCCCCGGAGAACCCCGTGGGCGCTGGTCAGGCGCTCGCGCCACCAGGTCTCCCGCTCGGCCGGCGCGCGGTGGCGTTCCAGCAGTTCCGGGGACACCCGGACCGGGCCGACCGGCAGCGACCCGCCGACGGGCAGCAGCGGATCGCTCGTCACGTCGGCCGCGAGGAGGGCCGCGGTGCCGAGCCCGCAGGCGTGCGGGAGCTCCGGCAGCGCGGCCGCGAGCGCCGTCCCGGCCGCCAGTCCGACGCTGGTGTCCAGGGCGGAGGAGACGACGACGGGCAGACCGCAGGCCTGCGCCACGGCCAGCGCCGTCCGCACCCCGGACAGCGGGGCGACCTTGAGGACGACGATGTCGGCCGCCTCGAGGCCGGCGACGCGCAACGGGTCCTCGGCCTTGCGGACGCTCTCGTCGGCGGCCAGCAGCACGGGGGTCCCGGCGGCGGCCAGGCGCCGGCGCAGCAGGGCCATCTCCTCCAGCGTCGCGCAGGGCTGCTCGGCGTACTCCAGGTCGAACTCGCCCAGCGCGGTCAGCGCCTCGTACGCCTCCTCGACGCTCCACCCGGTGTTCGCGTCGACGCGGACCCTTCCGGTGGGCCCCAACGCCTCCCGCACGGCGGCGACCCGGGCGACGTCCTCGGCGAGGCGGTGCGCGAAGGGCGCCCCGGACTCGGCCACCTTGACCTTGGCCGTGCGGCACCCGGGGAACCCCGCGAGGACCGCGGGCACGTCGTCGGCCTCGACGGCGGGCACGGTGGCGTTGACCTCGACGCGCTCGCGGCGCGGGGCGGGGAACCCCTGCCAGGCCGCCTCGATCCCCGCCTCCAGCCAGCGCGACGCCTCGCCCGGCCCGTACTCCAGGAACGGCGAGAACTCCCCCCACCCCGCAGGGCCCTCGAAGAGCACCGCCTCGCGGAGGAGGATCCCGCGGAACCGCCGGCGCAGCGGCAGCCGGACGACGTGGGCGGCGTCGAGGAGGTCGGCGAGCGGGGGCAGGTCGGTCACTCCCCCAGCATCCCGGACCCACCCACCTCCGCACGGTGCGCCCGCGCCCGCGCCCGCGCCCGCAGGGAGGAGGCGCCCAGCAGGGCGGCCACGAACCACCCCCACGCGGTGAGGAACACCGTCGACGGGCTCGCCCCGCCCACGACCAGGACGCCCACGACGAGCAGCGACACCGCCGCGGCGGCGAGCACGAGGAGGACCGGGACGACCCGGGTCCGGGACCGAGGCACGTCAGCCCCGCCGCTGGGGCAGGAACTGCTCGACCCGGGCCACGGCCAGACCGATCCACGGCAGGTCGGCGGTCCGCTCGAAGCACACGAAGCGCGGGACCCAGAGCGGCTGGTACTTGGCGTTGCTGCGGTAGAGCTGCTCCAGCTGCCACAGCCGGGAGAACACCACCAGGACGCGGTACCCGAGCCGCAGCACCGGCCCGGCCCCCAACCGCGACCCGCGGTCGAAGACGGAGCGGAAGACCGCGAAGTTGAGCGAGATGCGGCGCAGCGCGTTCCGGCGGGCGAAGTCGACCACGTCGGTCACCACGAGTTCCACCGTTCCGTTCACCGCCTCCCGGTCACGGCGCATGAGGTCCAGGGAGACCCCCCGGGCACCCCACGGCACGAAGGTCAGCACCGCCGTGAGGGCACCGTCCGCGGTCCGTGCCGTCGCGACCAGCAGGTCCGGGTCGCACGGGTCGCCGAGTCGCCCCAGCGCCATCGAGAAACCCCGCTCCCGCCCGTCGCGCCACTCCTGCGCAGCGGCCGCCAGCTCGGCGAGCTCGCTCGCGGGGACCTCCCGCTGGCGACGGATCGACACCTCGGTCCCGGCGCGACGGGCCCGGTTCACCGCCTGGCGCAGACCCCGCACCGCCCGCCCCTCGAGGCTGAACGCCTCGACGTCGAGGACCGCCTCGTCACCGACCTCGAGCACCTGCAGCCCTGCCTTGTGGTAGACCGCGGCCGCCGACTCGGAGGCCCCCACGACCGCCGGTACCCAGGCGTGCTCGGCGAGCTGGGCCCGCCAGGCCGCCACCGCCGCGGGCCACGAGGTCTCGTTGCCCACCGGGTCCCCGCTGACGACGCTGACGCCCCCGACGACGCGGTGCACGACGGCCGCACGACCGTTCGGGGCGAAGACGGCGGTCTTGTCGCGCCGCAGGTTGAAGTAGCCGAGGGCGTCACCCTCGCCCTCGGTGGCCAGCAACGACCGGAGCCGTTCCTCGTCGGCGCCGAGAGCGGCCGGGTCCGCGGCCGGCTGGAACAGGAACCACGTCACGAGCAGCACGAGCACCGTGCCGGCCGAGTTAAGCGTCACGTCGACCCACGCCGGGACGAGCACCCCGTCGGGGAAGATCACGAAGCTGTCGACCGAGAACAGCGTGCCCGCGGCGGCGTACCAGATCCGCGACAGGAAGGCACCCGACGTCTCCTGGGTGGCGAGCACCAGCGCGGTGCCCACGGCCAGCCACACGACGAGCGCACCACCGGCCCACGAGACCGCCCGGCGCACCCCGAGGCGCGAGGGCAGCACCCGGAACTGCGGGCGGGCCAGGACGAGCAGGGCCAGCACGACGCCCTGCTGGACGAGCAGACCCAGCGCCGGGACGCCGACCGCGCTCGCGTCCCAGACCAGGTTGAAGAGGGCGTTGAGGCCGGTCACCACGACCGCCGTCCACCACGCGGCCCGTTTGCGCCGCGCCAGGGAACGGGCCAGCAGCAGCAGGACCGTCCCGTAGCCCAGGCTCGGCCAGCTCGTCGCGAAGACCAGGTCGACGACCAGCGGGGGAGCCGAGTACGCCCGGTCCGAGAGGGGCGCGTGCACCGCCATGGCCAGCGAGAGCAGACCCGAGACCAGGAAGACCCACGTCACCACCCGGGCCGCGATGCCCCGCACCCGCGCCCCGGCCCGGTTCCCGTCCTGGGTGCGGCGCGAGGCCTCCCCCGAGCGCACCACCGGTTCCCCGGCCCTGACCACCTGCACCGTGCTCACGTCGTCCTCCCCCTCACCAACAGCGTCGGATCGAGCGTGCCGCAACGGCTCCCGCGGGGGATCAGACCGGAGTACGGGATCACGGGGTCCGTCGCCCCCTACCGACGGCGGGGGTCGATCATCCCCAGGTCGTACCGGGGTACGGCACAGGCCACTCCGGGCCACCCGTGCGAGACGGGTTCAGCGAGTCAGGGGGATCAGGGGGGTCAGGGGGGTCAGGGCGACTGCAGCGGGACGACGGCCCGCACCCGGAACCCGCCGTCGGGCACGGGGCCCGCCTCGAAGCGGCCGTCGAGGACCTCCACCCGTTCCCGCAGCCCCACCAGCCCGGTCCCGGAACCCGGCAGGGACAGCGCGGGCAACGTCGGCGGACCGTTCTCGACCAGGACCGTCACGTGCACGTCGTCGTGCTGCACGCACACGCGCGTGCGGGCACCGGGGCTGTGCTTGCGCACGTTGGTCAGCGCCTCCTGCACGACCCGGTAGACGGCCCGCTGGGGGGGCAGGCCGATGCGGTCCGCGGGCGGCAGGTGGGCCTCGAGGACCACCTCGATCTCGCTGTCGCGCACCAGGTCCCGCAGGTCGGCCAGGGTCGGGGACGGGGTCAGACCGAGGTCCTCGCTGCCCGACAGCCGCAGCACCGTGACCATCGTGCGCAGCTCCTCCAGGGTGCGGACCCCGAGGCGCCGCACCACCCCGGCCGCCTGCCGGACGTCCTCCTCGCGAGCGGTCGCCTCCCACCCGCCGGCGTGCACCACGATCAGGGTCACCTGGTGCGAGACCACGTCGTGCATCTCGCGGGCCAGCCGGGTCCGCTCCCGGGCCAGGACCTTCTCCGCGTACAGCTGCTGCTGGTGGGCGGTGACCTGCTCGATCTCCACCAGCCGGCGGGCGAGCTCGCGCTGGGCCTGGACCAGCTGGCCCAGCAGGACGGGTGCCGCGGCCGTGGCCGCCGCGTAGGCGAAGAGGACGAGGGAGACGGCGTCGTCGCTCCAGGACGACCGCCCGCCCTCCCAGGGCACGCTCGCCAGGACCGCCCAGGTCAGCACGCAGCCGGTGAGGATCCGCCGGTCGCGGGTCCGCTCGGCGAGGACGTACAGCACGACGACCCCGGCCACCAGCACCCCGCTCACCGGCACGGCGGGCAGGGTGAGCAGGAAGGCGGGCAGCGGCCACCGTCGGCGCAGCAGCAACCCGACGAAACCCAGGACGGTGCAGCCCACGACCAGCGGACCCCGCCCGGGCCAGGTGAACCAGGCGTCGGCCGCGGCCAGGACGACGACCACCACGTCGGTGACGCGAGGGTGCCTGCGGAACCACTGCACCGGCGAGGTCAGCACGGCGGGGACGGCGGGGCTCACGTCGCCTCCTCCACCGGCGTCCGGTGGGCCAGCAGGGCCGCCTGCGTGCGGCTGCGCACCCCCAGCTTGGCCAGGATCGAGCTGACGTGGTCCTTCACCGTCCCCACCCCCAGGTCGAGGCGGACCCCGATCTCGGCGTTGGGCAGACCGCCGGCCAGCAGGCCCAGGACCTGGCGCTCACGCGCCGTCAGCGAGGTCAGGCGGTCGATCTGCTCCCCCGACACCCCGCTCGCCTCGCCGTGCTCGGCCACCAGCTGCCGCGCCGCTCGCGGGGACAGGACGACCCCGCCCGCGGCGAGGGTCCGCACGGCCTGGACCAACTGCCGGGGGTCGGTGTCCTTGAGCAGGAAGCCGGCGGCCCCGGCCCGCATCGCCTGCGCCACGTGCTGGTCGCCGTCGAAGGTCGTCAGCATCGCCACCGCGGGGTGGGAGGGGCGGCACAGCAGGGCCGCGAGGACGCTCAGCCCGTCGACCTGGGGCATCCGGATGTCGAGCAGGACCACCTCCGGGGCTTGCCGGTCGACGAGGTCGACCGCCTCCGTCCCCGTGCACGCCCCCACGACCTCCACGTCTCCCCCGGCCTGGAGGATCATGGTGAGACCCGAACGCACCAGGGCCTCGTTGTCCACGACGACGACCCGGACCACCCGGCCGGCGTCGGCGGCGTGCGGGCACGCGGGGGGCAGGTCGCTCACGTCCCCAGCATCCCCCTCCCCCACCCCCGATCCGTGATCTTGCCGGGATTCCCAGCGGGATCACGGGTGGGGTGGGCCTAGGGTGCGGAGGGTGTCGGCCCTGAACGGTGTGAGCGAGACCTTCGACCCCGCGTCCTGGGCGGAGGTGCCGGGGTTCGAGGACCTGCAGGACCTCACCTACCACCGCAGCGTGCTCGAGGGCCCGGCCCGCGGGACGGTCCGCATCGCCTTCGACCGCCCCGAGGTCCGCAACGCCTTCCGGCCGGGGACGGTCGACGAGCTCGCCCGTACCCTCGACCACGCCCGCCGCACCCCCGACGTCGGCTGCGTCCTGCTCACCGGCAACGGGCCGAGCCCGAAGGACGGCGGCTGGGCGTTCTGCTCCGGCGGGGACCAGCGCATCCGCGGCCGGTCCGGCTACCAGTACGCCGAGGGCGACACCGCGGAGAGCGTCGACACCGTGCGGGCCCGGGCCGAGGGCGGCCGGTTGCACATCCTCGAGGTGCAGCGGCTCATCCGGTTCATGCCGAAGGTCGTCATCGCCGTGGTCCCCGGGTGGGCCGCCGGCGGCGGGCACAGCCTGCACGTGGTCGCCGACCTGACCCTGGCCAGCGCCGAGCACGCCCGGTTCAAGCAGACCGACGCCGACGTGGGGTCCTTCGACGGCGGCTACGGGTCGGCGTACCTGGCCCGCCAGGTCGGGCAGAAGTTCGCCCGCGAGATCTTCTTCCTCGGCCGTCCCTACACCGCCCAGCAGGCCCACGACATGGGCATGGTCAACGCCGTCGTCCCCCACGCCGACCTCGAGGCGACGGCGCTGCAGTGGTCCGCGGAGATCAACGGGAAGTCGCCGACGGCGCAGCGGATGCTGAAGTTCGCGTTCAACGCCCTCGACGACGGGATGGTCGGGCAGCAGGTGTTCGCCGGTGAGGCGACCCGGCTGGCGTACATGACCGACGAGGCCGTCGAGGGCCGCGACGCCTTCCTCGGCAAGCGCGAACCGGACTGGTCGCCCTTCCCCTGGTACTTCTGAGCCGGTCCGGCGACGGGAACGGTCAGGACTCGACGCGGGGGGACACGGCGGGTCGGACGGGCTCGTCGTACTCGTCCCCCGAGCGGTGCAACCGTTCGCTCAGCTCGCGGATGCACGGCAGCACCTCCGCGAGGGGTGCGGGCCGGGCGTGCAGGAACCCCTGGTGGGTGGGGGCGCCCATCTCACGCAGCAGCTTCGCCTGGCCCGCCGTCTCCACGCCCTCGGCCACGAGGCCGAGGCCCATCGTCGCGGCGAGCAGCACGAGGCCCTCGACCAGCGCCCGGGTGCGGGGGTCGGACTCGATGTCCCGGACGTAGGAGCGGTCGATCTTGAACGCCGTGAACGGGCGACGGCGCAGGTAGGCCAGCGTGGCGTAGCCGGTGCCGAAGTCGTCGACGGTCAGGTGGGCCCCGGCGCCGACCAGGGCGTCGAGTGCGTCCTGGGTGCAGGCGTCCTCGGCGACCAGGACGCTCTCGGTCATCTCGAGCACGAGCGGGCGCGACCCGAGCCGGGTGACGGCCTCGGCCACCGCCGCGGGCAGGAGCGGGTCGGCGAGCTGCGGGGCGGAGACGTTGACGGCCACGACCAGGTCGCGCCCGGCGGCCTCGCACAGCTGCGGGGCGTCCTGCGCGCACCGGTCCAGGACGGCGCGGCCGAGGTCGGCGATGATCCCGTACCGCTCGGCGAGGCCGATGAAGTCGTCGGGCGGAACCAGGCAACCGTCGACGCGCCAGCGCACCAGGGCCTCGACCCCGCTCACCACGCGGGACTCGACGTCGACCACGGGCTGGTAGTGGACCTCGAGGGCGCCGTCGGCGGGCGAGCCGCCCGCGACCGCCCGCCGCAGGGACTCCGCCCGGGCCAGTTCCGCCCCCCGGGCCAGGGCCGTGGAGGGGTCCCAGACCCGCACGCACCCGCCGCCGGCGACCTTGGCCTCGGCGACGGCCTGTTCGGCGGCCCCCAGCAGGCCCTCCTCGTGGCCGCCGTGGCTGTGCGCGACCCCGATGCTGACCCCGAGCGAGACCCGGTTCCCGCCGACCTCGTGGGGGGCGGCGAGGACGGCCAGCAGCCGCACGGAGACGTCGAGCGCGGCGGTCGGGTCGGCGAGGAGGACGGCGAACTCGTCGCCCCCGAGGCGCCCGATCTCGTCGCCGCCGCGGACGGCGCCGCGCAGGCGGTCGGCGACCTCGACGAGGACCGCGTCACCGGCGGCCCGGCCGTGGGCGGAGTTGAAGGCGCGGAACCCGTCGAGGCCCAGGTGCAGCAGGGCCCGGGGGTGTCCCCCGCGTCCGGCCTCGCACTGGGCGGTGGCGACGCAGACAGCGAACCCGGCGCCGGTCAGCAGACCCGTCACGGGGTCGGTCTCGGGCGCGGCCACCTGGGAGCTCCGTTCCAGGACCCGCACACGGACCCGGAACCGTTGCAGCGCACGGCGTTGGCGCAGGCACACGAGGGCGAGGACGACGGCGGCGGTCACCGCGGCGATGACCACGAGCAGGGACAGCAGCAGGGCGAGGCTGAGGGAGGTGTCCACGTCGCCGCTCCCCTCGCCGTTCCGGTACCCGGTCCATCGTCCCCGAGGTGATCGACCGGCCGGATGCTGTCCTGGAGGAACTACCCCTGGACGGCGGAACCCACACCCGTGGGCGTCACGCGCTGAGCGGGCGGGCCACCGGACCGGCCAGCACGTCCTGGATGTCCTCCAGCGCCAGTGGCCGGCAGTACAGGTGACCCTGGGCGAGCTGGCAGCCCATCTCGCGCAGGATCTCGGCCTGCTCCACGTGCTCGACGCCCTCGGCCACGATCGTCAGACCCAGCGCCTGACCCATCTTGACCATGCCCTCGACCAGCGCGCGGGCGGTGGGCTCGGTCGCGATGTCCCGGACGAAGCTGCGGTCGATCTTGAACGAGGAGAACGGCCGGTGCCGCAGGTAGCCGAGCGAGGAGAAACCCGTCCCGAAGTCGTCGATGGTGAGCTGGGCGCCGGTCTCGGCGAGGTCGCGCAACCGGCCGACGGTGTCGTCGTCGATCATGACGCTCTCGGTCATCTCCAGGTGCAGCCGACAGCCGCTGGACGCCGTCTGGCGCACCGCGGCGGCCACCCGCTCGGTGAAGTCGGGGTGACGCAGCTGCACGGGCGAGACGTTGACCATCAGGTCGAGACGACGCCCGGCGTGCTGCTGGATCGCCGCGGAGTCCCGGGCGACCTGGCGCAGCACCGAGTCGCCGATGGCCACGACGGTGCCGGAACGTTCGGCCAGGCCGATGAACTCGTCGGGGCCGACGAGGGGCTCGACCGCTCCACCCCGGTCGCGCCGCCAGCGGACGAGCGCCTCGAGCCCGACGATCCGGCTCGCGGGGTCGACGCTGTGCAGGTCCACGATCGGCTGGTAGTGCACGACGAAGGCCTCGGCCGGCGCCTGCTGGAGGTCCTCGATGACCTGCAGACGCGCGATCTCCTCCTCCAGCAGCTCCGGGCGGAACTCCACCCAGCGGTTCTTGCCGGTGGCCTTCGCCCGGTACATGGCGGTGTCGGCGTTGCGCAGCAGGGTGCCGACGTCGTCGCCGGGACGGGCGCGGGAGAGGCCGATGCTGCCCTGGACGCGCAGGACGTGCCCGCGCATCCGGACCTCGACGCGCAGGGCCACGAGGACCCGGCGGCACAGTCCCTCGACGTCGAGGCAGTCCGGCAGCAGGACGGCGAACTCGTCGCCGCCGAGACGGGCGACGGTGCTGCCCCCGCGCAGGGTGTCGCGCAGGCGGGACCCGACCAGGCGGAGGAGTTCGTCGCCGGCGTCGTGGCCGAAGCGGTCGTTGACCCCCTTGAAGCCGTCGAGGTCGAGGTAGAGGACGACGAGCCGGTCGAGGCGTTCGGCCGCCCGCGCGCGCTCGAGCTCCTGAGCGAGGCGTTCGGAGAACTGCAGCCGGTTCGGCAGGCCGGTGACGACGTCGCGGCGGGCGAGCCCGTGCATCTCCTCGCTGGCGCTGACGCGGAAGAACGCGGCCTCGCCGACGGAGGCCAGGGCCTCCAGCGCCTTCTCGTCGGAGGCGCGCTGGGTGGAGTCCCGGCGACGGGGGGCGGTGATGTAGAGCACGACGCCGTCGCCGGCGACGACGGGGACACCGATCTCGTCCTCGCCCGGTCCGACCGAGCGCACCATCGCGGCGGGGGTGCCGGCGACCATCCGGGCGTGCTTCTGCAACGCGCGGGCGAGGTCGGCCCGCCGACCCTGGGTGTGCAGGGCGGTGGCGGCCTCGAAGAGCGCCTCGCTGCGCCGGGCGACGTCACGGGTCATGCGCATGGCGCGGGTCGCCACCATCGTCACGATCATCGGGATGACCAGCAGCACCGCCGCCCACGGCTCGAGCCGGGACTCGACGAGTCCGCCGAGGTAGCCGAGCCCACCGACGGCGACGCTGGTGCCGACGGCCAGCCAGGCCCCGGTGTGCAGCAGCTCGGCCTTGATCGAGGTCCGTTCCTGGATCGCGACCGACACGGCGGAGACGGCCACGTCGAGGACGAAGACGGCGACGACGGCCGCCGCGACGGCCAGGAGTTCGGCGACGGTCATGTCGAGCCGGATGGCCCGGGGCTCACCTGCGTCGCTGCTGAGCCGGTTGGCCGCTCCACCGGCGTGGAGCAGCTGCAGGACGAGCAGGGCTGTCGGCAGGAAGAGGACGCCGATGCTCGCGTTGTAGACGCGGCTGACCCAGCTCTTCTTCTGCAGCAGGTTCGTGGGGATGACGCACAGGCACCACGTGAGGGCCACGGTCGCGGGGTCGGCGAAGCAGAGCAGGAAGATCAGCACACCGATGTCGAACTGGACCTCGATGCCGGCGTGACGGGTGTTGATCTGGAACGGGAACCGGGTCAGCAGCTGCATCAGGGGCAGCCCGATGACCACGCAGAGGACGAGGTCCTTCCAGTCGGGCCCACCGCCCGCCTGCCCGAAGTGGACGGCCGCGACCACGGTCGTGACGAGCGCCGCCAGGGTGACGACGCCGTCGTAGACCACGCTGGCCACCGGGCGACGGTCACGCACGCCACTGCTCATCCGTCACCTCCTCCAGCTCGCCAGGACGGGCCACATCCTGACACTCCGAGACCGCTTGGTCACGCTCGAAGGAGAATCAGTAGATCGTTCCACCTGAACGGAGCAGCTCCACACCGCCCCCGACCTGCACAGACTTACACACAGCGAGGATTACGGTACGCCGAGTAGTTTCTCGTGAGCACCGACCCGGGCTCTACCCTGCGCTCGTGCGTGCGCTGCGTCCCCTGCCCGTCCCCACCGGGGACGCCGTCCTCGAGCTGCTGCCCCTGCTGGCCACCGCTCTCGCCGGCGAGCTCCCCGACGCCCTGCACCCGCACGCGGCCGGCACCGACCCGCACCCCTCGCTGCGCACCGGGACCCCCCTGGCCCCCGGCGAGGACGACCCGGACGACCCCACGGCCGTCGTCGTCGCGACGTCCGGCTCCACCGGGACCCCCAAGGGCGCCCTGCTGCCGGCCGGTGCGCTGCGGGCCTCCGCCGCCGCCACCGCGCAGCGCCTCGCCCCCGGCGACGGTCGTCAGCAGTGGGTCCTGGCCCTGCCCGCCCACCACGTCGCCGGCCTGCAGGTCCTGCTCCGCTCCGTCCGGGCCGGCACCGAGCCCGTCGTCCTCGCCCCGGGCCCCTTCACGGCCGAAGCCTTCGTCGCCGCGACCGCCGCGACCACCGGTGCCCACCTCCTCACCTCCCTCGTCCCCACCCAGCTCGTGCGCCTGCTCGACGCCGGTGAGGAGGCCCGCGCCGCCCTCGCCCGCTACCGCGCCGTCCTCGTCGGCTCGGCCGCCACCCCGACCGCGCTGCTCGAGCGGGCCCGGGCCGCGGGGATCCGGGTCGTGACGACGTACGGCTCCTCGGAGACCAGCGGCGGGTGCGTCTACGACGGCGTCCCGCTGGCCGGGGTCGTCCCCGCGCTCGAGGACGGCCGGCTCACCCTCACCGGGCCGGTGCTGGCCCGCGGGTACCGCGGGATGCCCGGGCACCCCGCCTTCGCCGGGGGCGCCTTCCGCACCGACGACACCGCCGTCCTCGAGGGCGGCCGGGTCCGCGTGCTCGGCCGGGTCGACGACCTCATCACCACCGGCGGGCTGAAGGTGGCCCCGGTCCTGGTCGAGGAGGCGCTCACCGGGCTGGCCGGGGTGGGCGAGGTCGTCGTCGTGGGCGTCCCCGACCCCGAGTGGGGTCAGCGAATCGTCGCGGTGATCGTGGCGAGCGGGACGGCACCGTCGCTGGAGCAGGTCCGGGCCCGGGTCAGCGCGGTCGTGGCCCGCCACGCCGCCCCCCGGCAACTGCTGCTGCTCGAGGAGCTCCCGCTGCGCGGGCCCGGCAAACCCGACCGCACCCGGCTGCGCGAACTCGCCGGCGGCGCCCCCTGACGAGAGCGCACCGACGAGCGTGGCTGGTCATCGGTGCGATCCTGGGGCATGCGCTCCGTCCTGCCGGCCCTCCTCGTCCTGGCGTTGACCGTCTACTGCGTCGTGAGCATCGTGCAGGCCCCGGACGGGGCGGTCCGCAACCTGCCGAAGTGGGGCTGGCTGCTGCTGGTGCTCTTCTTCCCCCTCGCGGGCGGACTGGCCTACCTCCTCGCCGGCCGGCCGATCGGCGCCGCCGGGGCCCGACCCCGGCCGGCCCCGCGCGGCCCGGACGACGACGAGGACTTCCTGCGCAGGCTGTGACCGCACGCGGGTGACCCGGCGCGCCCCTCCACCGCCGCGCTTGGCACGATGGACCCTCGTGTCGGACCCCGCTGAACTGCCCCTCCCCTCCTCCCCCGTGACGCACCGACGCGCCACCCCCGCGCAGTGGGCCGCCGCGGCCCGTCCGCGCACGCTGCCCGCCGCCATCACCCCCGTGCTCGTCGGCACCGGGTCCGCCGCCGCCCTGGACGGGGTGGACTGGCTCACCGCCGTCCTGGCCCTGCTCGTCTCCCTCGCCCTGCAGGTCGGCGTCAACTACGCCAACGACTACTCCGACGGGATCCGCGGCACCGACACCGACCGGGTCGGCCCCTTCCGCCTCGTCGGGTCCGGGTCCGCCGAACCCCGCCACGTGCGGGACGCGGCCTTCCTCTGCTTCGCGCTCGCCGCGCTCGCCGGTCTCGTCGTCGTCGCCGTCTCCGGGCACTGGTGGCTGCTCCTCGTGGGGGCGGCCAGCGTCGCCGCCGCCTGGTACTACACCGGAGGCAAGCGCCCCTACGGCTACGCGGGCCTCGGCGAGGTCTTCGTCTTCGTCTTCTTCGGCCTCGTCGCCGTGATGGGCACGACCTACGTCCAGGCCGGCCGCATCGACGGGACCTCCGTCGCGGGCGCGTTCTGCGTCGGCTTCCTGGCCTGCGCGATCCTCGTCGCCAACAACCTGCGCGACGTCCCGACCGACACCGTCGCCGGCAAGCACACCCTGGCCGTCCGGATCGGCGAGGCGAACTCCCGCCGCCTCTACGCGGCGCTCGTCGTCGGGGCGTTCGTGGCGGCCCTGCTGACCGTGCCCTGGCACCCGTGGGTCCTCCTCGTCCTGCTCGCCGGGGTCCTCGCCCAGCGTCCGCTGCGGACCGTCCTGGGCGGCGCGACCGGCCGCGACCTCATCCCTGTCCTCAAGGGCACCGGCCTGCTCGAACTGCTGACGGGGGCCCTGCTGGCCCTCGGACTGGCGCTCTGAGCCCGTTCGCGCGACAGTGCGCCCATGAGTGACAACCACGGCGTGATCGACGTCAGCGCCGACGGTGAGCACCGCTACGCCGCGGTCCTCACCACGGCGGCCGGGACCCGCACCGAGCACCTGGTGACCTCCGACACCGCCCTGCTCGAGAAGCTGCAGGCGACCAGCGCGGACGAGCCCTTCCTGGTCCGCCGCGTCCTCGAGGTGCTGCTGCAGGCCGAGGAGGCCGCCGAGGAGGCGGGCCACCTGCCGGCCCTGCCGACCGTCATCGACCTGACCGCGCTCGACGCGGAGCGGCCCGACCTGCTGGCGAGCATCCCGCTGCGCTGAGCGCCGTGAGGATCCGCGGGGCGGTGCTGGAGGAGATCGGGCGCGAGCGCCCCTACGCCGCGAGCCGGCCGCTGACCATCAGCGAGCTGGAGCTGTCCGACCCCGGGCCCGGCGAGGTCCTGGTGCGGATGGAGGCGGCGGGGGTCTGCCACTCCGACCTGAGCGTCGTCGACGGCAACCGGGTCCGCCCGGTGCCGATGCTGCTGGGGCACGAGGCCGCCGGTCGCGTCGAGGCCCTCGGCCCCGGCGTCGAGGACCTGCGCGTCGGCCAGCGGGTCGTCATGGTCTTCCTGCCCCGCTGCGAGGAGTGCGCCGGCTGCGCCACCGACGGGCGGATGCCCTGCGCGCCGGGGACGGCGGCCAACAACGCCGGGGAACTGCTGGGCGGCGGCACCCGCCTGCACCGCGACGGGGAGCCCGTCGCCCACCACCTGGGCGTCTCGGCCTTCGCCACCCACGCCGTCGTGGACCGCCGCTCGGTGGTCGCGGTGCCCGACGAGGTACCGCCCGAGGTCGCCGCCGTGCTCGGCTGCGCCGTCCTCACCGGCGGGGGTGCCGTCGTCAACGCCGGGGCCTGGGCGCCGGGGCAGACCCTCGCCGTGGTCGGTCTCGGCGGGGTCGGGATGGCCGCCCTGCTGACCGCGGTCGGGCTGGGCCACGGTCCCGTCGTGGGGGTCGACGCGGTACCGGCGAAGCTGGAGCGGGCGCTGGCGCTGGGGGCCGCGGCGGCGTGGTCACCGGCCGACGCGCTGGCGGCCGGGGTCAGCGCCGACGTCGTGGTGGAGGCCGCGGGGCACCCGAAGGCCTTCGAGACCGCCGTGGAGCTGACCGCCCCGGGCGGGCGGACGGTGACGGTGGGCCTGCCCAGCCCCACCGCCCGCTCCTCGATCTCCCCGCTGGGGCTGGTCGCGCAGGCCCGCAGCATCGTCGGCAGCTACCTCGGCTCGGCCGTCCCCGCGCGCGACGTCCCCCGCTACGCGCAGCTCTACCTGGACGGGGCGCTGCCGGTCGAGGAGCTGGTGACGCGCCGGATCGCCCTCGACGACGTCAACGAGGCCCTCGACGAGCTCGCGGAGGGGCGGGCCGTGCGGCAGGTGATCGTCTTCGACTAGACGCACGAGCGCCCCGCCGGGAGTCCCGGCGGGGCGCTCGGAGGGGCGGGCAGCCCCCGCGGTTCAGTCCTCGGCGGCGTTGTCCTCGTCGAGGCCGCGGCGGAACCGCGACGTCGTCCCGGTGCCGTTCTGCCGGGAGTCGATCCGGCCGTCGATGCGTCGCTGCAGCGCCTCGGCCATCTGCTCGCGCTGACGGCGCAGCAGGAGCAGCGACAGCAGGACCGAGACGACGGCCGCGATGAGCAGCGCCAGCCACCCCACGGCCCCCACGGCGCGCGCCACGATGAGGCAGACGGCGAAGATGCCGAGCCGCAGGGCGGTGTAGCGCAGCGTCACCCCACCCACGGCTCAGACCCCCGCGTAGGAGTGCAGGCCGGGGAAGAAGATGTTCACCACGAGGTAGTTGAAGAGCATGCAGGCGAAGCCGAGGACCGAGAGCCAGGCGGCACGGCGGCCGTTCCAGCCCCGGGTCGCGCGCGCGTGCAGGTAGGTGGCGTAGACGACCCAGATGACGAACGTCCACACCTCCTTGGAGTCCCAGTTCCAGTAGCGGTTCCAGGCGACCTGGGCCCACACCGCACCGGCGATGAGGGTGAACGTCCACATCACGAACGCGACGGCGTTGAGGCGGAACGCGGTGCGCTCCAGCTCCACCGACCCGGGGAGGGCGTCCATGAACACCCCGCCCGCGCGGTTGCCGGCGGCCTTCACGCGGTCGCGCTTCTCCTGGACCAGCTGCAGCACCGTCGCGGAGAAGCCGAGGGTGGAGAGCGCGGTCGCCAGGATCGCGACGAAGACGTGGATGATCAGCCAGTAGCTGTCGAGCGCGGGGACCAACTGGGCGGCCTGGACGTAGAACGAGCGCAACGCGATCCCGAGGGTCGCGAGGATCGGTCCGGTGACGAAGGTGCCCAGGTAGCGGGCGTCGCGGCCCCCGCCCAGGCCCGCGCGGTGCGCGCGCCCGACGGCGACGAGGTAGCCGAGGGCCACGATGAGGGTGCCGGTGAGGGCGAACTCGAACATGTTGCCCCAGGGCACCCGGTGCACCGAGACCCCGCGGGAGACGACCGCACCCAGGTGCAGCAGGGTCGCGACGGTGAACAGCGAGGTCCCCACCGCGGCCGCGCGACGACGCCGGGCCGTGACGGGCTTCTCCAGGGTGGTCGTGCCACCCCCGCCGGCCGTGGCGGCCGTGGCGGTGGCGGCGGTGCGCCGGGCCTCGCGCGCCTTGATGACCTGGCCGCCCTCGGCGAGGTCGGCGGCGTAGGCGATGAAGGAGAAGAGGTAGGCGCTCATCGCGCCGTAGAGCAGCACGTTGCTGATCTGGGCGACGTTCTCGTCGACGGTCACGGGGTCTCCTCGGGAGCGTGCACTGAAGGCTCATGGTCCCCCACCGGGGGGTCTGCTGGCGATTCGCCGGGAGGCTCGGGCTCACCGAGGACCTCGCGCAGGCGCGCCAGGACGCCGTCGACCTCCTCGGCCAGACCCGCGTCGTTGCCGCGGGCCAGACCACCGACGGTGACGACGGTGCCCGCCGCCCCTGACTCACCGCTGCGGACGGCCTTGACCCACACCCGACGCCGGGGCAGGAACAGCGACAGGATCAGCCCGAGCGTGGCCAGCAGGGCGAAGACGAGCGCCGCGCTCTGACCCGGGGTGGAGCGGACGTCGAGGGAGGCGAAGCGCTCGATGCCCTGGAACTCGACGGAGCCGAGCCCGTTCGGCAGCTGGACCGTCGTGCCTGGTCTCATCTGCAGCGCCACGGCCTGGCCGTCATCGCCGACGACCTGGGTCATCGCGCTGGTGTCGAGGGTGTAGACGTTCTGCGCGACCCCGCTGTCGATCCCCAGGTCGCCGGTCCAGACCTTCGCGATGAGGACCGGGTTGACGGTGTCCGGGAACTTCGAGACCGGCGTGCCGGCCGCGTCGGTGGTGGCCGTCGGCAGGAACACGCCCTGGACCGCCAGCTGCACCGGGGCCCCGTTCGCGTCGACGGCGTCCGGCACCTTCACGACGCCGGTCGAGTCGTAGTTCGCGGTCTGCGGCAGGAACGGCGTCGGGCCGTCGGCGACGACGTCGCCCTTCCCATCGCGGACGACGATGACCGGGGCGTAGCCGTTGCCGGACAGCGAGATCTGGGTCTGCCCGACCTTCGCCGGGTGGTTGACCTTGATCGTCTCCTTCTTCGCCGTCGCCCCCGGTTCGTCGGTCAGCGTGACGTTCGCCGCGAACGTCCGCGGTTCACCGATCTGCGACGTCTGCTGCGCCTCGAAGGACACGTCCATGGAGTCCAGCGACAGCGTGAACGGCGGGACGTCGTCCTCGCTCGTCCCGACCCCGCCGCTGAAGCTGTCGAACGTGGTGCCGACCATCGTGCCGCCGACGGTGACCAGGCGCTGGCCGGAGTAGGAGAACAACGAGCTCGACGCGACCGAGAGCAGCAGGCCGACCAGGGACAGGTGGAAGAGCAGGTTCCCGCTCTCGCGGTGGTGGCCCTTCTCGGCCGCGACCGACCCCTCACGGCGGTCGACGCGGAAGTGCCGCTTCGCCAGCACCGTCCGGGCGGCGTCGAGGACCTCCTCGGGGGTGGAGCCCACCGTCGAACCGCGGTGCTCGGGCAGGCGTTCCAGCCGCGACGGGGTCCGCGGCGGCCGGGACCGAAGCGCCCTGAGGTGCACCCCCGCCCGCGGCAGCACGCAGCCGACGAGGGAGATGAACAGCAGCAGGTAGACCGCGGAGAACCAGACCGAGGAGTAGACGTGGAAGCCCTGCAGCCGCTCCACCCACGGGTAGGCCGTGGGGTGGTCGACCTCCCACTGCGCCACGGCGGTGGGGTTGTTGTTCTGCTGCGGGAACGTCGAGCCGGGGACGGCCGCGACGGCCAGCAGCATGAGCAGGAACAGCGCCGTGCGCATGCTCGTCAGCTGCCGCCAGCAGTAGCGCAGGAACTCCAGCGGCTTCAGCTCGGCAGCGAGCTGCGGTTCCCTGCGCTTGCGGCGCCGGGGTGGGGTGACGCCCTCGGCGGTGTCGTTGTCGCGGTAGGCGTCGCGGAGGTCGTCGAGGTGGGTCTCGTCGGTACGGGGCATCAGATCACCGGCTGGAAGTTCGAGACGAAGGTGTTCTGCAGCCAGCTGACCAGCGGGATGAACTGGTTCGTGGCGAGCAGGGCACCGATGAGCAGGAGCAGGAGCGCGCCGAAGCGGTTGAAGGCCAGCCGGTGACGACGCAGGACGCCCAGGACCTTCATGCCTCGCCCGTAGGCGAGCGCCACGAGGATGAACGGGATCCCCAGTCCGAGGCAGTACGCGAACCCGAGGCCGGCCGCACGGGCGCCGTTCGCCGAGGTCATGGCCATCGCCAGGATCGCCGAGAAGATCGGGCCGATGCACGGGGTCCAGCCGAGGCCGAACAGCGCACCCAGCAGGGGTGCCCCCGCCAGGCCGGCCCGTGGACGCCACCGCACCTTGAACTCCCGCTGCGCCCAGAGCGGGGCGAAGAGCAGGACCAGGCCGGCGAAGATCACCAGGATCCCGGAGACGCGCTGGAAGGCCGCCTGGTAGCGCAGCCCCATCAGCCACCCGCCGGCGCTGCCGGCGGTGAAGCTGATGAGGACGTAGACCACGGAGAACCCGAGCACGAACAACAGCGACCCGAGGAACATCCGTCCCCGCCGCTGCTTCTCGAGGTCTCCCCCGGACAGCCCGGTCACGTAGGCGAGGAACCCCGGTACGAGCGGCAGGACGCACGGGGACAGGAACGACACCAGTCCCGCCAGCGCCGCCAACGGGACCGCCAGCAGCAGCGGCCCGTTCTGCACGTACAGGGGAAGGTTCACGCAGGTGCCCCCGTCGCCGTGGGCGTCGTCCCGTCCGTGGAGGCGGGGGTCGCGCCGGCGTCGTCGAGCATCCCGGTCAGCGTCGACGTCGACACGATCCCCGAGACACGGGACGCGACGCGACCCTCGGGGTCGAGCACGAGCGTCGTGGGCGTCGCCTGCGGCGAGTACGTCCGCAGCGCGAGCATCGCCGCGCCGGACTTCGCGTCCAGGATCGAGGGGAACGTGATCGAGTGCGACCGCTGGAACGAGGCGGCGACGTCGGCGGTGTCGTAGGTGTTGATGCCGAGGAAATGCACGTCGCGGCCCGAGTACTGCTGCCAGACCGCCTCGAGGTCGGGTGCCTCGGAGCGGCAGGGCGCGCACCCGGCGAACCAGGTGTTCAGGACGACGACCTTGCCGCGGTAGTCCGCGAGGTCGACGGTGTCGCCGTCGACCGTCGTCCCGCTGAACTCGACCGGCTCCTTGCGCTCGTCGGCCTTCCAGTGCACGTAGGAGCCGTCGCCCTCGATGAAGTTCGACCCCTCGGACTTCGGCAGGCCGTCACCGCCCGAGCACGCGGCCAGGCCCAGCGTCGACAACGCCGCCATCCCGAACGCCCTGCGCGAGAGAGTCATCACGCCCCCGGGATCGGGTCGGCGCCGAGCAGCAGGTCGGCGGCGGGTTCGGTGTAGGCGACCGAGACGAGCGTGCGACCGGAGAACTCCAGCGACGTCACCGAGGCCAGGTTGCACTGCCGCTTGCGCGGGTCGTGGAACAGCGGACGCTGCTCGGCCCGCAGCCGCGTCACCCACACCGGCAGCTGGTGGCTGACCAGCACGGACTCCCGGCCCGGGAAGGCGTCCCGGACATCGCGCACGACGGCGCTCATCCGCGCGACCTGCTGCTCGTACGGTTCACCCCAGCTGGGCTGGAACGGGTTCCACAGCCGCGGCCACACCCGCGGGTCGCGGATCGACCCGCGCCCGTCGGTGACGCGGTGGCCCTCGAAGGAGTTCCCGGCCTCGATGAGCCGGGCGTCGGTACCGAGCGCGAGGCCGTGGCGCTGCGCCGTCGGCGTCGCGGTCTCCTGGGCCCGCTGCAACGGCGAGGCCGTCACCGAGGCGACGTCGTGGTCGGCGAAGAACTCCCCCAGCCGCGTCGCCATCGCCTGACCGCGGTCGGAGAGGCGGAAGTGCGGCAACCGGCCGTAGAGGACGCGGTCGGGGTTGTAGACCTCGCCGTGGCGGACGAGGTGGACGGTCGTCCTGTCCTGCGTGCCGGTCACAGCGAACCCGCCCCCTCCGCCGCGGCGCGCGCCGCCGCCGGCAACGCCTCGACGATCCGCCCGAGGGCGGTCTCGTCGTGGCTCGCCGAGAGGAACCACGCCTCGAAGGCGCTCGGCGGCAGGTGGACGCCCTGGTCGAGCATCGAGTGGAAGAAGCCGCGGAAGGCCCCCAGGTCCTGCTGACGGGCCTCGTCGTAGTTCGTGACCGACTCCCGCTCGGTGAAGAAGACGCTGAACATCGACCCCGCCGTGTTCACCAGGTGCGGGACGCCCGCGGCGGACAGGGCGGCGCTCGCGGCCTCGCGGACCGTCGTCGCGTTCGCCTCGACCGCGGCGTAGACCGCGGGGGTGCACGCGCTCAGCGTGGCGAGACCGGCGGCGGTCGCGACGGGGTTCCCGGACAACGTGCCCGCCTGGTAGACGGGACCGGCGGGAGCGAGGTGGGCCATGACGTCGGCGCGGCCACCGAACGCGGCGGCGGGAAAGCCACCGCCCATGACCTTGCCGAAGGTCAGCAGGTCCGGGGCGTGCTCGAGGCCGAGGCCCTCGAAGCCGTACCAGCCCGCCGCGCTGACGCGGAAGCCCGTCATGACCTCGTCGGAGACGAGCAGCGCGCCGTGCTCACGGGTGATCCGGCGCAGCTCGGCCGTGAAGCCGGGCTGCGGGCGGACGACGCCCATGTTCCCGGCGGCGGCCTCGGTGATGACGCACGCGATGCGGTCCCCGTGCTGCCGGAACACCTCCGCGAGCGCCTCGGGGTCGTTGTAGGGCACCACGATCGTGTCCCCGGCGGCGGTCCCCGTCACCCCCGGGGTGTCGGGCAGCGCGAAGGTCGCCAGCCCCGACCCGGCCGAGGCCAGCAGGGCGTCGACGTGACCGTGGTAATGCCCGGCGAACTTCACGATCACCGGGCGTCCGGTGAACCCGCGGGCGAGGCGGATCGCGCTCATCGTGGCCTCGGTGCCGGAGCTGACCAGGCGCACCTGCTCGACGGGCTCGACGCGGGCGACGATCGCCTCGGCGAGCATCACCTCGCGCTCGGTCGGGGTCCCGAAGGAGAACCCCTGGCGCGCCGCCGCGTCGACCGCCGCGAGCACGTCCGGGTGCGCGTGGCCGAGGATCATCGGCCCCCACGAGCAGAGCAGGTCCACGTACTCGCGACCGTCGGCGTCGGTGAGGTAGGGACCCCGGGCCGAGGCGATGAACCTCGGGGTGCCGCCGACGGCACGGAAGGCCCGCACGGGCGAGTTCACCCCGCCGGGGATGACGGCGGAGGCCCGCTCGAAGAGGGCGGCGGAAACGGGCGCGGCAGGGCTCGTCGGGGCAGGCGTCGGCGCGGTCACGGGCCCCAGTGTCGCAAGGTTCGCGGGATGCGGTCGCCCCAGGGGCGGCTACGACGGCGTGTCGGAGGTCGAGGGTGACCGACCTCACGTCCCCTCACCCAGCACCCACGTGGGTGACGCGTCGCCCGCGCGGAGGGGACGGTCAGGTCCACCACAGGTACCAGCCGTCGCGGCCGGTCCGTCGGCACGTGCGGCGCCGGACGACGTGCGGGCTGCGCGTGGCGTCGTCGAGGCCGAAGGAGGCCTGCACGGAGGCCCAGAAGGCCTGGCACTCGCAGCCGTTCTCCGTGCAGCACGAGTCGTCGTCGACCAGCCGGAACTCGTCGAGCTCGGGGTGGTCGTAGACCACGATCCCCTCGGCGGTGATGCGCTCGTCCTCCCGCGAGGGCGGGACGAGGTAGCCGTGCACCTCGACCTCGCGCGGGTGCCCGACCGCGGCCACCAGCACCGACCCCAGCGACGGGGCGTCGTTCTGCTTGTCGGCCAGCTGCCCGGCCGGCAGCCGCTGCAGAAGCTGAGCGGCGGCCGTCCACGGCAGGTCGCGGTAGCGGACGATGTCGCGGCCGTCGGCGGGCCGGCCGAGGACGTGGGGCTCGAGCACGTCGAGGAGGTCCAGCGTCCAGCTCGGCCTGCCGTCGGCGAGCCGGACCCAGCAGTCCGCGAGCGTCTCGTGCGGGAGGGCGGAGGGGAGGCCGGAGGGGAGGTCGGTCAGCGTGCGTGGGCTCGGGTGGATCGTCATGCGCAGAGCCTGCGACGGACGACGCACCGGCTCGGGCCCGCGAGCCCGCGCTGTGGACGACCGACCGCCTCCTGGCCCCTGTGGAGACGACGGCGTCAGGACCAGCTGGGCGCGTCCGCCAGCGGCTGGTTGAAGCGGAGCTGGTTGCCGGAGGGGTCGCGGACGCCGAAGTCGCGGACCCCGTACTGCTGGTCGACGGGCTCCTGCAGGATCTCCGCGCCGGCGGCGGAGAGCCTGTCGTGCAGGGCGTCGACGTCGTCGGTGGTGAAGATGAGGCGCGAGACGAGGCCCTTGACGAGGAGCTCCGCGATGGCCTCGCGGTCGGCGGGCGACGCGTCCGGCCAGGACTGCGGGGTCTCCAGGACGACGTGCACGTCCGGCTGGTCGGCGGGGGTGACGGTGACCCAGCGCATCCCCTCGTAGGAGACGTCCTGGGTCACCGCGAACCCGAGCAGGTCGCGGTAGAAGGTCAGGGCCTCGTCGTGGTCGTGGACGGTCAGGAGGACGCTGGAGAGGATCACCATGTCCACGACGCTAGGCGCGGTCAGACCCGGCCGGCTTCTCGGATCGTGACCGGTCTGGCCGCCCGGTGCAGCACGCAGCTGGGGATCGACGCCGCGGCGGAGTGGTCGCGGGCCCGGTACGCGCTGGGCGTCTCCCCCACGAGTCGCGTGAACCGGGAGCTGAACGAGCCGAGCGAGGAGCAGCCGACCGCGAAGCAGGCGTCGGTGACCGACACGTCGCCGCGCCGCAGCAGCGCCTTGGCCCGCTCGATGCGGCGGGTCATGACGTAGTCGTAGGGCGTCTCGCCAAAGGCGGCCCGGAAGCAGCGGGAGAAGTGCCCGGACGACATCAGCGCCTGCCGGGCCAGCACCGCGACGTCGAGGGGTTGCGCGAAGTCGCGGTCGATCCGGTCGCGGACCTGCCGCAGGCGCACCAGGTCCTCGCGCCGCATCGCCACCTCGCCAGTGTGGCCCGCGGGTCGACGGAAGACCACCGTCCCGCCGACCGGTCAGCGTGGTCAGCGCGCGACGGCCCGCACGGCAGCGTCCAGCGCCAGGGACAGCCCCGTCATCCACGTCGCCAGGGCCTCGCGGTCCAGCAGCTGCACGCCGCTACCGGCGGCCAGGGCGCGGGCCGGACGGGAGTAGGTGCTGGTGGTGACGTAGAGGGCGTGGTCGGCGCGGTGGTGGTGGAAGACGGTGCCCAGGAACCGCTGCAGGTCGGGAGAGCCGACGGCCCGGTCGGTGTAGCGCTTGCACTGCACCACCAGCAGCGACCCGTCGCCGGGGTGGCGGGCGGTGACGTCGGCGCCCAGGTCACCGGAACCACCGGAGACGGTGACCTGGCGCCAGCCGTCACGGCGCAGGAGCCGGGCGACGAGCTGCTCGAAGTCCGCTCCGCTCATCCCGTCGGTGGCGGCGACCTGCTGGTCCAGCCGCGCCTGCCGGGCGGCTCGCCAGCGAGCCCGTCGCCGCAGCACCAGCACCCGCCAGGTGAGCAGCACGACGACGACGGCCCCGGCCAGGGCGAGCACGGGCCACCAGACCGCCAGCCAGGCGCACAACGCGCGCCCCGTGCCGGCGAGCACCAGGAGGGTGAGGAGGGCGAGCTTGGCGGCGTCGTCGCCGTTGCCGGTCGATCGTCCCCGGGTCGAGCGGTTGCGGGCCACAGTGCGGAATCGGTGGAGCAGCGTCGTCGCTGAACGTCCCGTCCCCTGATCGGCTCAGCGCGCCCGGGTCCTCTCGGCGTTCGTCGTCCCGGCATCGAGACGCACAGCAGTCAGAGCGGTGCGGAGCGCAGCATCCGGGCAGGATCGTCAGCCGTGGAGCTGACGAGCCCACGCTCCGAGCCTGTCCTGAACCCCGGACAACTCCTCCTCACCGATGCCGTACTGCTGCACGCGCCGGGGCGTGAGGGTCACCACCAGGCGCAGCTGCTCCGCGAAGAGACGGCGGTCGAAGCCGTCGTCGTGGCTCTGCGCCAAGGCCAGGAGCTCCTCGTCGGAGTACGTGCCCGTCCTGCGGATGGCGTCGACGTCGAGGAAGTCTCGGGCTTCGGCCCGGGAGAACAGGGCGCCCACCTTGTTGGCGACCGCATCGTCCCGGCTCAGCACCGGCCCCACCTCGAGGGTGGTGGCGGGGTGTTCCCGCCAGTCGACGGCGAAGTCGACCTCCAGGACGGCGCCGTCCTCAGCGGACACCTGGAGCCGCGCGAAGAGGTCCGCTCTGCGCACCTCCTCGACGCGGTAGCCCACCGCGCCCAGGGCCGCCGTCCCCGCGTCCACGGCTTCGGCGAACCCGCCGGCGTCGAGGGAATCCGTGAAGAGGTCCACGTCCTCGGTCGGCCGCTGGATCATCCTGTGCTCGCGGATGGCGCCCGATCCCGCCAGGACGAAACCGCGATCGGCGGTGGTGGCGAGCAACAACCGCGTGACGTGCCGCTGGTGCGCGAGGAGGTCCGTCAACCGGCCACGTCCGCCGAGACGTCCTGTCCCAGCACCGGGAAGGCGTTCTCCCAGAGCGTCCGGCACCGCACGGGGAGGATCAGGTCAGGCCACACCCGGCTCAGGGTGGCGGCGTCGAGGAGCTCTCGCTGCTGGAGCGCGGTCCCTTCGCGGACGATGGCCTGGTAGCCCCAGACCAGCTCGGCGGGGTCGTCGAGGTTCACCGATCGGCTCGGCCCCCAGTGGATGGAGTGAGGCAGCTCGAGGAGGCCCCCGGAGGGTCCGGTCAGGAGGTTCAACGACGGTGGAAGGTCGTAGGGCACGACGTCCTGGTAGCGGACCCGGGGCGCGTTCACGCCGCCTCACCACCCCTGATGCGCCGGTAGGCCTCCTCGCGCACGAACTCGACGAGCACCGACTGGAAGTCGGGATCGTCGACGTACCGGCTGAACGAGGCCTCGTTCGCGTTCTGCCGATCGATGACGAAGTCGTCGACCCGCTCGTCGAACCGGTACCCGAAGTTCTCCTCGGCGTTCTCCAGCGCCACGGCACGCATCTCCGGGTCCTGGGTGCTGTGCACCACGTACTGCTCGACGAGGAGGGTGTCCGCCTCTCCGAGGTCCGGGCCGAACTTGAAGTTCAGGGCGCTCCTCGTCGACGTACGTGGTGTGCAGCAGGGGTTCGTCGAAACCGGTCTGGTACTTCTCGGCGACGGACCTCCCGCGACGCCGCGGATCGCCCTCTCGACGTCGGCCGCGCGCTCGGACGAGACCGGGCCCACCACGAGCGGGCGGTGACCGAGCTCATCCGGCAGGTACGTGCGGTACGGGCCGGAGCGACGGTCACGGGTCGGTGAGCCCGTCTCCGCGCCCGGAGGCCACGACGCGTCGAGGTAGGTGGCCACAGGCACAACCTTGCACGCTCAGGTCCACCGTCCAAGGTGGGAACCTCGAACTCGCACGAAGACCGGACCCATCGGACGTTACCGACGACTCAGAGCCACTCCCGCGCCGCCTCGAGCGCCCAGTAGCTCAGCACGATCGACGCCCCGGCCCGCCGCAGCGCCAGCAGCGACTCCAGCGCCACCCGCTCGCGGTCCAGGGCACCGGCCCGCGCGGCGAACTCGACCATCGCGTACTCCCCCGACACCTGGTAGCTGGCGACGGGGACGTCGGAGACGTCGGCCACCGCGCGCAGCACGTCGAGGTAGGGCAGGCCGGGTTTCACCATGACCATGTCGGCGCCCTCGTCGAGGTCGAGGCGCACCTCGCGCAGCGCCTCGCTCACGTTGGCGGCCGGATCCTGCTGGTAGGTGCGGCGGTCGCCCTTCAGCTGGGAGTTCACGGCCTCGCGGAACGGGCCGTAGAAACCGCTGGCGTACTTCACGGCGTAGGCGAACAGGGAGACGTCCTCGAAACCGCTGCCGTCCAGGGCGTTGCGCAGGTACCCGATCTGGCCGTCCATCATCCCGCTGGGCCCCAGCACGTGGGCCCCGGCGGTGGACTGGGCCAGCGCCATCGACGCGTAGCGCTCCAGCGTCGCGTCGTTGTCCACCCGTCCCCGGGCGTCCAGGACCCCGCAGTGGCCGTGGTCGGTGAACTCGTCGAGGCAGAGGTCGGCCATGACCACGAGGTCGTCGCCGACGGCGTCGCGGACGTCGCGCAGGGCGACGTTGAGGATGCCGTCGGGGTCGTCGGCCCCGGACCCCACCGCGTCGAGCTCCTCCGGGACCCCGAACAGCATGATCCCGCCGAGACCGGCCGCGACGGCCTCCTTCGCCACCGCCACCAGGGACTCACGGGTGTGCTGCACGACCCCGGGCAGGGTGCGGATCGACTGCTCCTCGGTGATGCCCTCGCGGACGAACACCGGCAGCACGAGGTCCCCCGGGTGCAGGTGCACGTCCGTCACCAACCGGCGCATCGCCGGGGTGGAGCGGAGACGGCGGGGCCTGATCGGCAACTGCACCACGGGGGAACTCCTAGCTGGTCAGCGCGCCCGGCGGCGCGCGGAGGACTTCTTCTGGCTGGGCCGCAGCACCGGCTCGCCGGCCTCGGCGGCCGCCGCCCGCAGACCCTGACCGAAACCGGCCAGCGCCTCGACGAGAGCCTCCGCACTGGGCTCCGGCGCGAGGACGTCGACCCGCAGGCCGTGCTCCTCGGCGGTCTTCGCGGTGGCCGGGCCGATGCAGGCGACGATGGTCGACGGGTGCGGCTTCCCGGCGATCCCGACGAGGTTGCGGACCGTCGAGCTCGACGTGAACACGACGGCGTCGAACGCGCCGGTCTTGATCGCGTCGCGCACCGGGGCGGCGGGCGGCGCGGCGCGCACCGTCCGGTAGGCGGTGACGTCGTCGACCTCCCAGCCGTTCTCCACCAGACCCGCGACCAGGGTGTCGGTCGCGATGTCCGCACGCGGCAGGAACACCCGGTTGATCGGGTCGAGGACGTCGTCGTAGGGCGGCCAGGACTCCAGCAGCCCGGAGGCGGACTGCTCGTTCTCGGGCATGAGGTCGGGTTCGATCCCCCACTCGCGCAACGCGTCCGCCGTGACGCCACCGACGGCGGCGACCTTGAGGCCGGAGAACGCGCGGGCGTCGAGGCCGTACTCGGTGAACTTCTCCCGCACGGCCTTGACGGCGTTGACGGACGTGAAGCCGATCCACTCGTAGCGCCCGGTCACCAGGCCCTTGACCGCCTTCTCCATCTGCTGCGGGGTGCGCGGCGGCTCGACGGAGATGGTCGGCACGACCTCGGCGGTGGCGCCGTGCTCGGACAGCTTCGAGGTGACCCCGCCGGCCTGCTCCTTGGTGCGCGGCACCAGGACCCGCCAGCCGAAGAGCGGCTTCGTCTCGTACCAGCTGCCCTGCTCGCGCAGCGCGACGACGTCACCGACGACGGCCGTGGTCGGCGAGCCGTCGAGGGTCGCGGCGGCCCGCTGGAGGTCGCCCAGCGTCGTCGTGGTCGTCGACTGGGTCGTCGTCGTGCCGTGGGAGGTCAGCGCGACCGGCGTCGAGGCCGACCGACCCGCACCGAGCAGCCCCACCGCGGCGGCGGCGATGTCGTCACCGGTGCCGAGCACGATGACCGTGGCGTCCTTGTCGGCGTGCCGCGACCAGTCGAGCGAGCGACCCGTCGGGTGCACCACGTTGACGCTGGAGGTGTGGCTGGTGGTCATCGGCATCCCCGCGTAGGCCGGGACGGCGCTGACGGCGGAGACGCCCGGGACGACGTCGAAGGAGACCCCGTTCTTGCGGCAGGCCACGATCTCGTCGGCCAGCCCCGTGAAGGTGGACGGGTCCCCGTCCATCAGCCGCACGACGCGACCACCGGCCTTCGCGGCCTTCACGACGAGCTTGGCCCGCACGGCGCGGGTCAGCGGCTGACCGTCGTCACCGAAACCGGCGTCCAGCACCTCGACCCCGTCGCGGCAGTAGCGGGCCGCGAGGTCCTCTCGGCTGGCCTGGTCGAGCACGACCACGTCGGCCGCGGCGAGCAGGTCGACGGCCCGCACGGTGAGCAGACCCGGGTCGCCGGGACCCGCGCCCACGAAGGAGACGTGCCCGAGCACCCTCTCGGCCTTGGTGGCCTTGTCGGAGCTCGCACTCCGGCCGGTCCGGCCCGACCTGCCCGACTTCCTGGTGCTGGTCGACTCGGGGGCGTCGTGCCCCTTCTTGGCCACGGTCACCTCGGTGAGCAGGCTCACCTCGGGCGCGTCGGAGGTGACCTCGAGGGCCGCCTCCGGTGCCTGCGCCGGCTCGGCGACCAGGGGGCTGTTCGTCATCGTGCTCACGAGCCACTCTCCGGATCGGGACGTGGACCGTCGACCGGACGGTCCAGGGGGTGGTTCTCCTGGGCTCCGCCGCCCACGGCGACGGGGGTCTGTGCGAGCTCACGCTCGAGCAGGTCCGCGGCGACCTCGGCCCCGAGGCGGCGAGCCGCCCGGAGATCGGTCACCGACGAGAGGGGGACCGCCCGGCGACGGCGGACGAGGACCCCGGAAGGGTCCTCCGCCGCCACCTGCAGGACGAGGTCGTCGCCGACGGCGACGGCGTGGGCGCCGACCGGGGCCGAGCACCCGGCCTCCAGCGTGGCGAGCACCTGACGCTCGGCGGCCACGGCGAAGCGGACCGCGGGCACGTCGAGGGCGGCGAGCGCCTCGAGCACCTCGGTGTCCCCGTCGCGGCACTCCACGGCCAACGCGCCCTGCCCGGGCGCGGGGACGAAGGTGTCGGGCGCGAAGAGTTCGCTCGCCTCGTCGAGGCGGCCGATGCGGGCCAGCCCTGCGGCGGCGAGCACGACGGCGTCGAGCTCGCCGCTGGTGGCGTAGCCGATGCGGGTGTCGATGTTGCCGCGCACGGCGACGACGTCGAGGTCGGGGCGCAGCGCCAGCAGCAGGGCCCGCCGGCGCGGCGAGCCGGTGCCGACGCGGGCCCCGGCGGGGAGGTCGGCGAGGGTGCGTCCGGCGGCGACGAGGACGTCGCGGGGGTCCTCGCGCTCGGGGACGGCCCCCAGCGCGAGCCCGGCGGCGTCGGCCGTGGGCAGGTCCTTGAGGGAGTGCACGGCCAGGTCGACCTCGTCCGCGAGGAGCGCGTCGCGCAGCGCCGAGACGAAGACACCGGTGCCGCCGATCTGGGCCAGCGGGGCGCGGTTGACGTCGCCGTGGGTGGTGATCTCCACCAGTTCGACCTCGAACCCGTTGCGGCGCAGCGCGTCGGCGACCCAGGTGCTCTGGGTCCGGGCGAGGGCGCTGCGGCGGGTGCCCAGGCGCAGTCGGCGGGTCACGAGACGTGGCTCACGGCGTCGGCGACCGTCCCGGACAGCGGCGCGTCACCGGGCAGGGCGCTCGGGTCCTGGGCGACCTCGAGGTCGAAGAGCGTCCGCAGCGCGGCGGCGTAGCCGACCCCGCCGGGGGCCTCGGCGAGCTCCTTCACCCGCACCGTGGGGGTGTGCAGCAGCTTCTCCACGATGCGGTGCACCGCGCGGTCGACCTCGGCGCGGGTCGTGGCGTCGAGCTCGACCCGGCTGCCGAGCCGGCGCATCTCGACCTCGACGACGTGGCGGGCCTGGGCCCGCAGCGCGACGACGGTCGGGGCGACGTCGGCGGCCCGCAGGTGGGCCGCGTGGGCGGCGACCTCCTCGGCGACGATGGCCCGCACCGAGCGCAGGTCCTCGGCGACGGCCGAGCTGGCGAGGTCCGCGCCGAGGCCCTCGAGGTCGACGAGGTGCGCCCCGCGCAGGGTCGCGACCTCCGGGTCGACGTCGCGGGGCAGGGCCAGGTCGGCCAGGAAGATCGGGCGTTCCGGGCGGTCGAGCAGGGCGCTGGCCACGGTCGCGACGTCCAGGACGTGCCCGACGGCCCCCGTGCAGCTGACGACGAGGTCGGCCGCGGCCACCTGCGCGCGCAGGTCGTCGAGCCCGACGGCGACCCCGCCGATCGCGGCGGCGAGGCGCTGGGCGCGGTCCGGGGTGCGGTTGGCGACGACGACGTCGAGGCCGGCCCGGGCCAGCGTCGTCGCGACGAGGGCGCTCATCGCACCGGCGCCGACGACGAGGGCGCGCTTGCCGGGGAGGTCCCCGACGACACCGGCGGCGCGGGTCGTCGTGGCGTCGACGAGCGAGGCGCCCGCGGCGTCCAGCCCGGTCTCGGAGTGGGCCCGCTTGCCGACCCGCAACGCGTTCTGCAGCAGCCGGTCCAGCGTCCCGCCGGCCAGCCCGCGCTGGTGCAGGTCGCGCAGGGCCAGACGCAGCTGACCGAGGATCTGGCTCTCGCCGACGGCCATCGAGTCCAGACCGCAGGCGACGCGGAAGAGGTGCTCGACGCCCGCGTCCTCGTAGTGGACGTAGAGCTGTTCGCCGAGCTCCTCGAACCCGAGGCCGATGCGGCGGCACAGGGCGTCACCGACGTCGGCGACCCCGCCGTGGAAGCGCGTCACGTCGCAGTACAGCTCGACGCGGTTGCAGGTGGAGAGGACGAAGGCCTCCTCCACGTGCGGGGACGCCAGCAGCGACTCGACGATCTGCTCGGCGGAGCCGGCCCCGGCGGCGGCGCGCTCGAGGACCTCCAGCGAGGCGGTGCGGTGGGAGAGGCCCACGACCATCAGCGCCACTCAGACCACCTCCCCGACGCGTTCGCCCGCGAGCGTCATCTCGAGGGTGGGGACGGGACTGGGAGCGGGGGTGGCGAAGCGCGCGGCCCGCCGCTGGGCGTGGAAGGCGAGGATCTGGAGCTCCGAGGCGAGGTCGACCTTGCGCACGTCGACGTCGGCGGGGACGCGCAGCACGGTGGGGGCGAAGTTCAGCACGCTCGTGACACCCGCGGCGACGAGCCGGTCGCAGACGACCTGCGCGTGCTCGACGGGGACGGCGAGGACTCCGATGGTGGGTTCCCCGGCGCGCAGCACCGAGGGCAGCTCGTCCAGCGGACGGACCGCGAGGCCGCTGACGACCTCGCCCACGACGTGGGGCCCGTCGTCGAAGAGTCCGACGACGCGGAACCCGCGGGAGGCGAAACCGCCGTAACCGGCGAGGGCGTGGCCCAGGTTGCCGATCCCGACGATGACGACGTTCCAGCTGGTCGTCTGCCCGAGGTGGTCGGCGATCTGGGCGTGGAGCTGCTCGACGTCGTAGCCGACGCCGCGGGTGCCGTAGCTGCCGAGGTGGGAGAGGTCCTTGCGCAGCTTGGCCGAACCGACGCCGACGGCCTCGGCCAGCGCCTCCGAGGACACCGTCCGCAGACCGGCCTCGGCGAGCGTCGACAGTGCCCGCAGGTACTGCGGCAGGCGCGCCACGGTCGCTTCGGGAACGTCGACCGTCCCCACCTCGTCCTCGTCCACAGCGGTCAGACCCGCACCCTCGTACGCGAAGCTCCCGGCCCCGGGAGGAACCCCGGAACCGCTGGTCGTGCGCCAGAAGACTAGGCTCTTGTGAAGCCTTGCACAAAGTCGTAACCGCCCGGCGTGACGAGCGCCACGTCGCTCCTGAGCTGGGACGACGCAGGAAGGGTTGCCTTCCTTCGGGAGCCGCTCAGTCGCCGCTCAGCGGCCGCGACGCCACCACCGCCGTCCCGCCAGCGCCTCGCGCAGACGGTGCTCGTCGAGGCGGCCGAAGTCGCGTTCGACCCCGTCCAGCAGCACGACGGGCACCTTGTCCGAGTAGCGCCGCAGCAGCTCCGCGTCGGCGTCGACGTCGACCTCGGTCCAGGTCGTCCCCGTCGCCGCCGCCACCGCCGCGACGACCCCGCGACCCTCGTCGCACAGGTGGCAGCCCACCCGCGAGACGAGCACCAGTCGCGCCTCCTGCTGTGACCGCTGCTGTGACTCCGGGTTGCCCACCACTCACTCCTGACCGCTCCTGCGCCGACGACGGGCCTACGATGCCGAACGTGCCTGCCGCCGACGCGTCCACCCCGCTGGTCGACGCCCGCGTGGTGCAGGCGGCCTTCTTCGACCTCGACAACACCATGGTGCGGGGCGCGTCGCTGTTCTACTTCGCCCGCGGCCTCGCCGCGCGGGGGTTCTTCTCCCGCCGCGAGGTGCAGCGCTTCGCCCGCCGCGCGCTGCACTACGCGGTGCGCGGCGAGAACCTCGGCCACCTCGTCGAGATCCGCGACCTCGCCCTGGCCTTCGTCGCCGGTCACGAGACCGCGACCATCCGCCGGATCGGCGAGGACGTCTACGAGGAGCACGTCGAGTCCAAGGTCCGCCTGGGCACCCAGGAACTCGCCCGCCGCCACCTCGCCGCGGGAGCACCGGTGTGGCTGGTCACGGCCGCCCCCGTCGAGATGGCCGAGGTGATCGCCCGCCGCCTGGGGCTGACCGGTGCGCTCGGCACCGTCGCCGAGTCCGTGGCGGGCGTCTACACCGGCAGGCTCGTCGGCGAACCGCTGCACGGTCAGGCCAAGGCCGACGCCGTGCGCGCCCTGGCCGCCTCCGCCGGGTTCGACCTGGCCCGCTGCGCGGCCTACTCCGACTCCGCCAACGACCTGCCGCTGCTCTCCCTGGTCGGCTCCCCCGTCGTCGTCAACCCGGACCGGACGCTGCGCCGGCACGCCGCCACGCACGGGTGGCCCGTGCACGAGTTCCGCCAGTGGCGCCACGCCGTGCGCTGGAGCGCCCGCGTCGGTGCCGTCGGGGTCGGCACGCTCGCCGTCGTCTCCCTGCTCCGCCGCCGCTGACCCGAGGTTCGGAGTGTGACGCAGGTCACGCCGTGGTGGGCTCAAGGTCCCCCGGTCGGGGACCGAGGAGTCCGCGTGACCCCACTCCGCGCACGCGCCGTGAAGGTCGCCGTCGCGACCGCCGTGACCGCCCTCGCCGCCGGTTCCGCCGCCCTGGTCGCCACCCTCGACACCCCGTCGGCCTCCGCCGCGACCGTCCTGTGCGACACCTACGCCAAGACCACGACGGCCGACGGGCGCTACACGATCCAGAACAACCGCTGGGGCACCTCGGCCCAGCAGTGCATCGAACCCAGCGCCACCGGCTTCGCGGTCACCACCGCCGACGGCTCCACCTCGACCTCGGGCGCCCCCAAGAGCTACCCGTCGATCTACTGGGGATGCCACTACGCGGTCTGCACGCCCGGTTTCGACCCCGTCCTGGCCTCCAGCCCGGCGTTCTCGACCCTGCGCACGAACGTCTCGATGACCTACCCCACGACGGGCGAGTGGGACGCGGGCTACGACCTGTGGTTCGACCCGACCGCCCGCCGCGACGGGCAGAACACCGGCGCCGAGGTCATGGTCTGGGCGAACCACGCCGGTCGCCCGCAACCCATCGGCGCCAAGGTGGGCACCGTGGCGCTCGCCGGCACCACCTGGGACGTCTGGTTCGGCAACACCGGCTGGAACGTCGTCTCCTACGTCCGCACGACCGGTACGGCCTCCCTCGACTTCGCGCTGAGCACCTTCTACGACGACGCCGTGCAGCGCGGCTACGCGCAGCGCTCCTGGTACCTCACGAGCGTCCAGGCCGGCTTCGAGCCGTGGGTCGGGGGCGCCGGGCTCGCCGTCACGGACTTCTCCGCCGGACCCGCGGGCAGCACCCCCGCGCCCACCGCCTCGACCCCGGTGACGCCGAAGCCCTCCGCCACCCCGACGCCCGCGGTGACCCGCTCCACCCGTCCGGTCTCCGGGCGCCCGGTCTGCAGCGCCACGGCGCGCACCGAGAACGCCTGGAACTCCGGCGCCGTGCAGACGGTCACCGTCGCCAACGGCCCGACCGGGCGCACCGACTGGTCGACGGCCGTCACGCTGCCCGCCGGCGCCACCGTCACGAACCTCTGGAACGGCACCTGGACCCAGTCCGGGCGCACGCTGAGCGTCCACAACGCGAGCTGGAACGGGACGCTCGCCGCGGGCGCCACGACGAGCTACGGCTACCAGCTGGCGAGCTCCACCAGCCCCGCGACGCCGACCGCGCTCAGCTGCAGCTGACCGGTCCGGACCAGGCGCTCACGAGGCGAAGACGACCACGTTGTCCCGGTAGTGACCGACGCTGCGGTCGAAGGACCCGCCGCAGGTGATGAGCCGCAGGACCGGGCCCGGGGCGGGGCCGTAGACGGCCGCCGTGGGGAACTGGTCCTTCGGGTACTGCTCGACCCCGTCGACGGAGAACGACCGCCGCTGCCCGTCGGTCCCGGTGACGACGACCTCGTCGCCGGGACCGAGGTCACGCAGCCGGAAGAAGGGCGCCGGACCGCTGGTGCTGTCCACGTGCCCCGCGATGATCGCCGGGCCCGTGGCCCCGGGGGCGGCGCTCCCCGTGAACCACCCGACCTGCTGGTAGTCGGCCGGGACCTCCAGCGAACCGTCCGGGTTCACGCCCAGCCGGATCAGCGGGACGTCCACCCCCACGGCGGGGACCTCGAGGTGCACCGGGACCTCACCGGCCACGACGGCGCGCCCGGGGTCACCGACCGCGGGCAGGGGACCCCCGGCGGCCGCGGACGGGGCGGTCGAAGGGGTCGGCGGGGCCGGCTCCGTGGACGGCTCCGCCGGACGCGTGGGACTCGTCGGGACGGGAGCAGCCGACCCCCCGGAACAGCCTGCAGCCCAGAGGGTCACGGGCAGCAGCAGGAGGGACCGTCGACGCAGGACGCGGCCGGTCACGACGAGCGCGTGGTCCTCGCGCGACGCACGGCGAGCACGCCGAGCCCCCCGAGCACGGTCATCGCGAGGATCCACGGGCCGGGCGAGGACTCGGTGTCGAGGCCACCGGCCGTGCCACCGCCGCCGGTCTGCGCGCCACCCACGGGCATCGTCGCCGCGCCCGCGGCGTCGGTCACGACCTGCACGCCGAGGCCGCCGGTCCCGTCGACGACCGCGAGGGTGTAGACGCCGCCCGCGGTCAGGTCGACCTTCGTGGTGGCCGGCGCGACACCGTTCGCGACCGCCTGCAGGGTCCAGGTCCCGGCGGGGACGCTGGTGTAGCTGGTCGGCTGACCGAACACGGCGTCCTGGGCGATGACCGGCCCGTCGACGGCGCTCACCGTCACCTGGGCCGCGGTCGAGGCCGCCGGCAGCAGCCGGACGTTGACCGTCCCGGGCGCGGGCGGGGTCAGGTCGTCCTGCAGGGTCGCCAGCCGGGGCGAGGCGAGGGAGCCCAGGCCCGCGAGGGTGTAGGCGGCGCCGGCCTTGGCGGTGAGGGTGCTGGAGAGGACCGGGGACGAGGTCGGCGCGGCGCCGGCCGGGCGCAGCTCCACGGTGTAGTCGCCGGGTGCGAGCCGCTGGTAGGGCGCGACGTCGCCGTAGCCGGCGTCGGCGGCCAGGACCACGGTGTCGCCCCCGGCGGTGGGCCGGGCGCTGACCTGCATCGCCTCGAGACCCGGGACCAGGTGGGCGGCGCGCACCCAGGCGTCACCGGGGACGACGGCCGCGGCGGCTCCCCGCGCGGACAGCAGGACCACCAGGAGGACGGCCAGCACCACGCCGATCACCGTCGACACGCGGCCTTGCGGGTGGACACGGCGGGAACGGACCAGCACGGGGGACTCCTCGGGACGTGGACGGTGGCGGTCGCAGAGGCCGACTGCACCTGACCCCGCACCGCAGACGCGATCAGAGGACCACGCCGGGCCCTCAGTCTGCGGCAGGGACGGACCTCGCGCACGCACCGGGCGCCTTCTGCCGTCGATGTCACGGTAAGTACAGCAGTAGTGACTACGTGATGGACCGAACGGCGCGCAAACGCCTCGAACCTCACTCCCTGTCGATCAGACATGACCTAGAGAAGTTCTTTCGGAGCACACCCATCTGTTCGGGTGACGGACCCGAACACCTCTCAGCCGCGGGACCTACGTTTCGTCGAAAGGCCGATCCCGGCCCGGGAACCTCGACGACGCGGGTCCACTGAACTGCACGAGAGAGGTCTCACCGATGGTTGCCACGCCCGTAGAACGTCCGGCGCACCCGAAGGTCACGATCGTGGTGCCCGCGTGGAACGAAGCGCGCAACCTCGAGATCGTCCTGCCCGGTCTGCCGAAGGTCCACGAGGTGATCGTCGTCGACGGTCACTCCACCGACGGGACCGCCGAGGTCGTGGCCCGGGTGCTGCCCGAGGCGAAGTTCCTGCAGCAGACCCGACGCGGCAAGGGCAACGCCCTGGCCGTGGGTTTCGAGGCCGCCACCGGTGACGTCATCGTCATGTTCGACGCCGACGGCTCCGCCGACGCCGCCGAGATCTCCGACTTCGTGGCCGCGCTCGTCGCCGGCGCCGACTTCGCCAAGGGCAGCCGCGTCCTCGCCGCCGGCGGCAGCGACGACATCACCCTCGTGCGCGACACCGGCAACCGGATGCTGACGCTGTTCACCAACGTGCTGTTCCGCACCAAGTACACGGACCTCTGCTACGGCTACAACGCCTTCTGGCGCGACGTGCTCCAGCACCTCGCCATCCCGTCCTCGCGCTACGACACCGCGCAGTGGGGTGACGGCTTCGAGATCGAGACCCTCATCAACTGCCGGGTCGCCGCCGCCGACCTGCAGATCCACGAGGTGCCCAGCGTGGAACTGCGTCGCATCCACGGCGAGAGCAACCTGCACGCCGTGCGCGACGGCCTGCGGGTGCTGCGCACGATCCTCACCGAACGCTTCCAGCGCGGGCGCTCCACCACCCCCACCCCCAGCGCGGAACTCCTCACCCACGCCCACGCCGACGCGGAGCACACCCTCGCGAACGAGGAGGCCCAGGACGCGGCGCTGCTGGACTCCCCCATGGCCCGGGTCATCGACCTGCGCCCGACCGACCGCCAGCCGTCGGTCCCCCAGCAGGGGACCGAACCGGGTCGTCGCGAACTCCACCCGACCGAGCAGGACGCGCGGGAGAACGCATGAGGTCCGTCCCCGAGGCGCGCACCTCCGGGACGTCCCGTCCCACCCGTGTCCTGGTCGTCGGTTCGGGCTGGCGGTTCACCTCCGGGATCAGCTACTACACCTGCCGCCTCGCGAACGCCTTCGCCGAACGCACCACGACGAGCGTCGTCCTGATGCGTCGCCTGGTGCCGCGGTTCCTCTACCCCGGACGCTCGCGGGTGGGTTCCGTCGTGAACGACGTCGACTACTCCCCCGACATCGACGTCTACGACGGCGTCGACTGGTACTGGGGACGCAGCGCCCGGGGGGTGTCGGGTTTCCTCGACCGCACCCGCCCCGACGTCGTCGTCCTGCAGTGGTGGACCGGCGCGGTGCTGCACTCCTACCTGCTCCTCGCGCGGGCGTTGCACCGCCGCGGGGCCAAGGTCGTCATCGAGTGGCACGAGGTCCAGGACACCGGGGAAGCCCGGGTCCCCGGTGTGGTCCGCTACGTGCGGTCGGCGATGAAGGCGCTGCTGCGCCGGGTCGACGCGCACGTCGTCCACTCCGAGTACGACTCCGAACTCCTGCAGGGGGCCTACGGCCTCGACCCGCGTCAGATCACGGTCATCCCGCACGGGCCGTACGACCACGTCCTCGACGCCACCGCGGTGCGCAGCGAGAACGCCACCGGCGACGCCCCGCTCCGCCTGTTGTTCTTCGGGACGATCCGTCCGTACAAGGGGCTCGAAGACCTCGTCGAGGCGTTCTCCTCGCTGCCCCGGGAACTGGCGGAGAAGTTCCGGCTGACCATCGTCGGGGAGACGTGGGAAGGGTGGACGGCACCGCTGGACGCCGTGCGGGACAGCCCGAACGGCGACCGCATCGACCTCGTCAACCGCTACGTCACCGACGCCGAGGTCCGCACCCACTTCGCCGCGGCCGACGCCGTGGTGCTCCCCTACCGCCGTTCGTCGTCCTCCGGGCCGCTGCAGATGGCGATGAGCGCCGGACTGCCGACCGTGGTGACCTCCGTCGGCGGTCTCGTCGAGGCCGCCCGCGACTACGAGGGTGCCGTGTTCGTGCCCCCGGCCGCGCCCGCGGAACTCGCCGCCGCGCTGCGGGGACTCCTGGAACGCCGGGGCGAGCGCTACGCCGACCCGCACTCCTGGGACACCTCGGTCACCCGCTTCGCCCGGGTCTTCGCGAGCCTCGGGGTTCCCGGCTCCGTCGCGGGCCCCCGCGCCGCGTCGACCGAAACCCGGGCACCGCGGCACGACGACGCCCGCCGCGATGTCGTGGCCTGAGCGATCCTCCCGCCCAGGACCCACCGGAACCGCCGACGACCCGTCGCCCCCGAGAACTCGGGGCCGACGGGTTCTTCCGCGTTCCCGGGGAGAAACCCTCAGGACGTCCCCGACACCTGCGAACCCAGTCGCCGGGTGACGTCGAACAACAGGTCGTCGTCGGAACGCACGACGTCGTAACCGTCGGTCTGACCGGTGCCGTAGTGCCACACCAGGTACCCGGACGCACCGGCGTCGAACGCGGCCTGCGCCTTCGCCCGGACCAGTTCCGCCCGTCGACCCCGCCCGGCCGCGTCCGAGGCGGAGATCCCCACCTCGCCGACGACGAGGGGTTTCTGGATCTGGGCGGCGATGGCGAACGAGCACGCGATCGGCGCGGTCGTGGAACGGCAGGTCTGCGAACCGACCGCCGGCAGGCTGCCGTCGGCCTCGGCCCCCGGCATGGCCTCGGTGTCGGACCCGTAGCGGGCCCAGTCGTGCACCTCCACGAAGTCCAGGTCGGTCTGGTTGTAGACCGCGAGGAAGTCCGCGCCGCTGCCCCCCGGGGCACCGTTGCCCTGGGTTCCCAGGGTGACGAGGTGGTTCGGGTCGACGGAGTGGACCAGGCCCGCGACGTCACCGGCGAAACTCACGAGGACCGACCGTCCCTGGTCGTCGCGGGCCGGGGTCTCGGCCTCGTTGACCAGCATCCAGGCCATCACCACGGGTTCGTCGCTGTAGTGCTCCGTGATGGCTCTGACGTAGTCCCGGTAGGAGATCCGCGCGCTGCCGTAGGGTTTCCGGTACCCCTGGCTGAACCAGGTCCCGCCGTCGGCCTCCGCGAGGGAGACGCCCGGTTCGCCTGTGCTGCAGTCCCCCGGCCCGTCCTCGAGGACCGGGATCAACCGGATCCCGGTCGCCCGCGCGGCGTCCACGACGCGGTCGACGGCGCTGAAGTCACGACCACCGTCGGTGTAGGTCTGGTACGCCCAGAACCGGACGACGGTGACCCCCGCGTGGTCGTGCAGCCAGCGGAAGTGGTCCTCGAGGTCCTCGGGGGGGATGCGCGACGCCGGGCGGCAGGAGTACCGGTCGCTGGCGGCCGCGTCGTAGAGGTTGAAACCCACGAACCGGAAGGGTTTCCCGTCGACGGTGAACTGCCGCCCGTCGCGTTCCACGAAGTCGTCGGCCGCACCGGAACAGGACGTCAGCCCCGCCCCGACCAGCGTCAGCAGGGTCAGCGCGGCGAGCGGTCCGGTCCACGACCGGTTCCGGTGCGGACCAGCTCGTCGAGAACGGGGGCCATGCGGTCGACGACGCGTTGCCACGTGAACTCCTCCCGAACCCGCAGACGCGCCGTGGCAGCCATCGACGAGCTGTGCGCGGGATCGGCCAAGGATCGCACGAGTGCGGCCGCCAGACCCGCCGGGTCGTTCGCGGCGACCACGTGTCCCTCGACCTGGTCCCGCACGACGTCGGGGATCCCGCACGACGCGGTGGTGACCAGCGGAACTCCGCGGGCCATCGCCTCCAGCAGCACCAACGGGAACGGGTCGAAGACGGAGGGCAGCACGAACACGTCGGCCTGGGCGTAGAGGCGGGCGATGTGCTCCCGGTCGTGAACCCTCCCCAGGACCTCCACACCCGGCTGGGCGGGAACCTCCGGGCGCGTCCCGACCAGGCGCAGCGTCGCGCCGGGGAAACGTGCGCGGACCTGCGCGAAGGCGGTCAGCAGGTCGTGACCCCCCTTGCGGGCGAAGTCGTTGCCGATGAACAGCAGGTTCGGGGCGTGGCCCGGCGAGGTTCCGCGGTGGGCGACGTGCTCGGGCAGACCCCCGTTCGCCCCGGCCCCCACGACGCTGACCCGGGCGGGATCCACGCCGTACTCGTCGACCAGCGAGTCCCTCGTCGCGGTGCTGAACGAGAAGACGTGCCGGGCGGCGCGGTAGGCGGCGGTCTCCTGGGCGTACCAGCGTTCCAGCGCCCTCCCCCGCAGGGGGTTCCACGCCGGCCACGAGGCCGCCGACTGCCGGTGCGTGCAGTCGACGTAGAGCAGGCTGCCGCCACCCCCGGTGACGTCGAAGAGGGCGTGCACCTGGAAGACGGGGGCCTGCGGATCCGGCGAGCGCCGGCGCAGGAGTTCCGCGTTGCGCGAGCGCAGCGCGTAGCCGAGGCCGCTCTTGAAGAAGTGCTCGGCCCATCGCACGCGGGAGGGGCGGAACGTCGTCGCCGCGACGGCCACCCGTTGCCACCGGGACAGGTCGGTGTCGAGGACCCCGGCCACGGGGTAGCGCCGCTGGAGTTCCTCGAAGAGGAAGGGCGTCAACGCGTCCCCCCGCGAGGCGAGCAGCAACCCTCCGGAACCGGACGGACGGGCCGGAGTCCGGGATGGTTCCAGGAGCATTCGGGGAACTTCTGCCTCTCGAGGTCGAGGGCGGACCGATCGGCGAACGGTCCGGGCCCCACCCCAAGGTTCGGGCCCCGCACGGGTCCGGGGCAAGACCTGATCAGGTGAACCGCTCGCGGGCGGGACGCTCCATCGTCCTGCATCCGCGGGGGTCGTGCGGACGCGGGTGGCACCGCTCAGGAACCGCAGGCGGTCGTGACCCCCGGTGGCACGGCCGCGGACCAGGGACCCCGCGTCCCCCGCAGCGAGATCCCGGCGACGCGGTACTCCGAACGCCTCCCGGCGGCCGTGGTGTCCACCCACAGCGCACCGCTCGCGGGGAGGACCGCCTGGTCGCGCACCTGCCAGGTGAGGTTCTGCCAGCCGGCGGTGGACCCGGCCGCGCGCCGCTGCACGACGTAGCGCACGGCGGGCGCCGCACCCCGCCAGCGCAGCCCCGTGCCGGTCCCCGTCGCCACCTGGGCCAGCCCGCACGGCGCCGGGGGGGCCACGTCGGAGGCCGCCGCACCGGACACCTTCGCGGCGAACGCGCGCAGCGTGCCCGTCCGCGCCCGCTCGTCGTCGTCGCGACCGGGGAAGAAGTACTGGAACCCGTCGTCGTGGTCGACGAACCCGGCGGTGTCGGCGTGCGGCACGACCGACCAGGTCAGCGCGCCGACCGCTCCGGAGAGGCGGACGGTGTCGAGGAAGTCCTGCAGGCCGGAACCGCCGCGGTGGTTGTTCCAGTCGTACTCACCGACGAGGTAGGCCTTGCCGTGGGCGGCGGCCGTCGCAGCGGCCGAGCGCACCCGGTCCAGCTGCATCGGGTAGAAGTGGTCGTCGACGACGTCGACCGAGGCGATGTCCAGGCTCGGGGCGTGCAGGCAGTCCGTCCGGCAGCCGGGGTCGGTGCCGTGCCCGTCGACGACGAGCTGGCGCGGGGCCACGGACTTCAGGTGGTCGGCGATCGCCCGGGTCCAGGAGCCGTCCCAGTAGTTGCCCGAACAGGTCTGGCACCACATCTCGTTGCCGGTCTCCCAGGCCATGATCGTCGGGTCGTCGCGGTAGGCGAGCCCCGTGTAGGGGTTCACGTGCTGCACGAAGTGCGAGATGTAGGCCTGGTAGTCGGCGATGACCCCGGGGTCGGAGAAGAAGGCGGACTCGGGCAGCCCGCGCCATCCCGTGTAGGTGAGCTTGCTGCCGTGGTAGTAGTCCCAGTTGTCCACCAGGGTGACCACGAGGCGCTGCCCGTGCCGGGCGGCCGAGGCCACGGCGTAGTCGATGGAGTCGAAGGCGGAGTCCTGGAAAACGCCCGGACGGGGTTCGATGCAGCGCGCGCAGCCGACGAGCCCGCCCCAGGTGCGCACGACGGTGCCGCCGGTGGCCTGGGCCGCCCGGAAGGCGTCGTCGATGCGGAAGCGGGACGGGACGGTCGGCTGTCCCGTGGCGTCGCGGACGTTGTCGTCGAGGCCGAGCCAGTAGACGTTGGTCCCGGAGAAGCGGAACGTCGCGCCGTTCAGCGTCAGCCGGGACCCGTCGCGCTGGACGAAGCCCGTCGTCTGAGCGGCAGCGGCCGCGGGGCTGCTCCCGGGCAGGCCCACCGCCGCCGACCCGACCGTGAGCAGGGCCGCGAGGGCCGCCAGGACGAGACCGCGCAGCAGCGGGGGTCGCGGGGTCGTCGGTCGGAGTCGGCGCACCCCTCCCCATCGGCGGGGGGAGCGCCGATCTGTACGGCCCGGTCAGCCCGTGCGGTCAGTGAGCGCGACGGGAGGAGCGCCGGTCGTGGACCAGCTGGTCGGCGTACAGCGCGTCCACCGCGGCCGCCGTGCGCCGGGCGTCGTAGCGCTCGACCACCGCGGCCGGGGCGGGGCGGCGGTGCAGCCCACGGGCGGTCAGGTCGTCCAGCGCCGCGCTGAGCGCCTCGGGGCCGCCGCCGTCGGCGCGGGCCACCCCCTCGGGCAGCGTCCCGAGCTCCTCGAGCGCCGGGCACTGCACGAAGACCGAGGGCAGTCCGCCCGCGACGGCCTCCAGGACGGCGAGGCCGAAGGTCTCGTCGCGCGAGGCGCTGAGCAGGACGTCCGCGGCGGCGAGCACGGCCGGGACGTCGTCCCGCGCGCCCAGCCAGCGGACCGCGGGGGCGATCCCCAGCTCCCCCGCGAGGGACTCCAGCCCCGGACGCAACGACCCCGCCCCGGCGACCAGCAGGACGTGCCCGCCGGCGAGCAGCCGGGGCGCGAGCGCCCGCAGGACCTCGTCGACGCGCTTGACGGGGTCCAGGCGGCCGACGACGACGACCGCCGTGCTGCCCTCCGGCACTCCCAGCTCGGCCCGCACGCGCTCGCGGTCGCCCGCCCGGGGGCGGACGGCGTCGAGGTCGATCCCGTTGTCGATCACGGAGATGCGGCTCCGCGCCACGCCCCACGCGACCAGGCGGTCCGCGGTGGTGGCGGAGACCGCGACGGTGTGGTCGGTGAGGGCCTCGAGGCCGGTGTAGACGCGCCGCAGCCAGGCGGTGAGCGGGCGGCCCTCGATCGAGTCCGCCATCAGCGAGTGCTCGCTGGAGACCACGACGGGGACCCCGGCCAGGCGGGCCGCCGGGATGCCCCAGAGCTGCGCGGCGAGCAGGTGGACGTGCACGACGTCGGGGCGCAGCCGGCGCAGCTCGCGGGCCAGCCGCGCGATCGCGAGCGGTTTGCGCCAGCCCGCCATGCCGAGGACGTCGACGTGGTGTCCCCGCCGGCGCATCGCGTCCGCCACGGGGCCGCCCTCGTAGAGGCAGAGCGTCCGGGACTGCGCGCCCGAACGCTCGACCAGCAGCTCCAGCTGCCGTTCGGCGCCGCCGGTGGTGAGGGTCGTGATGACGTGGACGACCCGGGTCGGGCGGCTCACCAGGAACCCCCGCCCAGCACCGTGCGGTAGACCTCGGCGGTCGCCGCGACGCTCGTCTCCCACGTCGGCAGCTCCACCGGCCGGGGGACGTGCGGGACCGCCCCGCGGGCCCGGGTGGCCAGCAGTTGGGTGCTGAGCGCCGCGGCCAGGGTCGCCGCGTCGGCGTCGGGTGCGACCCCGACGACCAGGCCGTCCTCGACGAGGTCCCCGATGCCGGCCACGTCGCTGCCCACGACCGGCAGCCCGAGGGTCACCGCCTCCATGACCCCCACCGGGTGCGCCTCGTAGTCCGACATCGCCGCCATCACCCCGGCGCGGGCGAGCTCGCCCGCCATCGCGGTCCGGTCCGCGGGCGGCAGCGCCCGGAACTCCACGTGGTCCGCGACGCCGGCGCGTTCGGCCCCGCGCCGCAGCTCCTGCTCGTAGGGACCGCTGCCGAGGACGACCACGTGGGCCTGCGGGACCTGCGCGCGGACCAGCGGCAGGGCCTCGATGACCCGCTGGTGACCCTTGTAGCGCTCCAGGCGCCCGCTGGTCACGATGCGGCCCTCGACCGGCGCGACCGCGACGGGCGACGGCGGCAGCGCGCCCCCGTTGGGGATGACGCTGAAGCGGGACTCGGGGAGACCGGTCACCGCGGCGAAGGCCGAGCGCTCGAACCGGCTGACGGCGATGAGCCGCGCGGCCCGCCGCAGCAGCGGGGCCAGGACCCGGTACTGCACGCCGCGGCCGGCGGTCCGCACGGAGGAGGAGTGCCCGCCGCTGTGGAAGGTGAGGACGAAGGGGGTCCGGGCCGCGATCGCCGAGAGCATGCCCACGGGCGGTGCGAGGGTGTTGACGCCCTGCACGTGCACGAGGTCCCAGTGCCCCCGCAGGACGGGCAGCGCCAGCCCGGGCGAGAGGTAGAGGTCGCCCTCCCGCGGCCAGGACCGGCGCCGGAGCACGGGGATGCCGTTGACGACGTCGTGGCGGGCCAGCCCGCCGCTGCGGTCGGTGGCGAGGACGGTCAGGTCGAACTCCCCCGTCGCCGCGAGCCCGCGGGTGATCTCGGCGACGTGGGTCTCCAGCCCACCCATCTCGGGGAAGTAGCGCTGGACGACGTGCAGGACCCGGGGTCGCCCGTTCCGCGCGGTCACCGGTTCACGACCAGGGTGCGCAGCGGCTGCACCTGTCCGGGGTTGCTGACGGTGACGACGACCTTGCCCTGGACCGGCACGACGACGGTGGTCCGCACGGTTCCTCCTTCGGGGACGGAGAACAGCGGGTAGGTGACGGCGGAACCGTCACCCGGGTCCGTGCGCAGTTCCAGCGGGCCCGCGGCCTCCTCGGAGGAGACCTCGACCACGGCCTGGGCGCCGTCCAGCGACACGAGGGACATCTGGACGGGCGACGTCGAGTTCTCGTCCACGCTGCGCACGGCGACGACGAGGGCCACGACGGTGACGGCGACGGCGGCGAGCACCCACGGCGAGGTGCGCAGGACCGCCCGGCGCAGGGAGCCCTCGGCCACCGGGGCCGCCTCGACGGAGGCTTCGCGCTCCCGCACCGGGGCGAGCGCGCTGCCGAGGAGGCCGAGGAGCGCGAGCGCCCCCAGGCCCACGGCCCAGGTGCCGGCCCGCAGGCCGATCCCGCTCACGCCCAGCACCATCCCCACGAGCACGAGGACGACGAGGACCCCGCCCACCGCGGTGAGGACGCGGTCGAGGGTGGAACGGCGCCACCCCCGGCGGACGAGCTGCGTCGCGGTCGCGACGGTGGCGGCCAGGACGAGGGCGCTGCGCAGCCAGGTCGGGCCGTCGAGGAGGACGGCGACGACGGCCGCGACGACGAGGACGACCGCGCCCACGAGCAGGGGGGTGGCCCCGACCGGGCGCGTCCGCGGGGACGTGGTGCTCACTTTCCCAGCTCCGAGAGGTCGTAGACGGCGATGGAGCCGTTGTCGTAGATGCGGTCGACGCCGGGGACGTCGTCGAACTTCTCCAGCGCGGCCAGCGGGACGGGCGTGGTGCGCCCGTCGCCGCCGAACTCGCCGCTCTCGACGTAGACGCCCTGGTTGGGCAGCCCGTTGGCGTCGCGCCGGTCGACCACGAGGTAGCGGATGCCGGCCTCGCGGACGAGGTCGACGTCCTTCTGGCTGAACTGCGGGTCGAGGAGGAGGCGGGAGGCGTCGATGTCGGTGCTGATGTGGCGCACGGTGAACATGCCGCCGTCGGCGGCCGCGAGCAGACCGGACACCCGGTCGGCGTAGACCCGGGTCTCCGGTGGCAGCGTCCGCCCCAGCCACTGCGCCGCGGCGAGGTTGTCGGCGTCGGCGCTGCGGGCGTCGGCGGAGACGAGGAACGGCCCGGGCAGCTGGGAGCTGACCGTCCCCGACCCCAGCACCACGCCACCGAGGAACGTCACCGTCGCCGCGACGCCGAAGATCCCGGCGACGCGTCGGGTCGCGGGGCGCCGCACGAGCCACCAGGCCACCACGAAGGCGACGCCGAGGAAGACGAAGCCCGCGGCGCGGTCGCCGACCTCGGAGGTGGCCCGGGCCACGTGGCCGCCGGGGACGACGGGCCAGAGCACGGCCGTGAGGACGAGGACGACGGCCAGCGAGACCCGGGTCCGGACCCACGCCCGCGCGGCCCACAGCGAGGGCAGCAGCGCCAGCAGCGTGATCCCCAGGCCCCCGATGAGCAGCAGCTGCTCCCACCAGGCGGGACCCACGCCCGCGGTGTTGGCGAAGAGGGCCTTGGTCTGCTTCCCCTCGAAGAGGGCACCGAGGTCGGTGGAGGAACTGGTGACGATGGAGCCCAGGTAGCTGCCGAGGGTGTTGCCCGGGTTCAGCAGGGTGGCGGTGAAGCAGGCGAGGCCGAAGACCGTGGTCACGGCCAGCGCGCCGGCCTCGCTGCGCCGCGCGGTGTCCCCGCCGCGACGGGCGGAGCGCGCCACGAGGAGCTCGACCAGCGTCCAGACGGCGAAGGCCGCCAGCAGCAGGGCCGCGGTGACGTGGTGGGTGGCGGTGACCGCGGCGAACGCGGCCAGCGGCAGCACCAGCCCGCGCCACGACCCGCGGTGCCGGGAGGCGAACAGGGCGACGGTGAGGACGGCGAGCGGCAGCGCGAGGGTCTGGTAGCTGAACTGGGAGTTGAAGAACAGCATCTGCGGGTTGCAGGCGTAGACCACGACGGCGACGGCCCCGGCCCGGTGCGAACGGGTGAGGCGGACGACGACGGCCGCGATGCCCAGGCTGAGCACGACCCTGGCGGCGATCAGCAGCACGACGGAGCTGGTGTGCGCAGAGAGGCCGGTCAGGTCGGCGACGCCGTCGGTCGCGACCTCCAGACCGGGGTAGTACGCCGTGATGGGCAGCAGCGGGTTCAGCCCGAACAACTGCCCGGTGTCGGAGATCTGGCGGAGCAGGTTCGCGTGCAGCAGCTCGTCGTGGAACATGAACCGGTCGGGGTAGAGCACGACCCGGCTCAGCTGCAGGGCGGCGGCGGCGGTGACGGCCGTCCAGACCCGCACCGAGCCGCTGGTGCGCGGCCACATCGCCAGCAGGGCGGCCGGCCCGACGAGGAGCACCAGCCCGGCCTCCCAGAGCAGCTGGGTCGCGCCCCCGTCGTCGCCGGTGCTGCGGGCCCGGGCGGCGGCGAAGGACATCGCGAGCAGCCCGAGAGCGGTGGCGAGCAGGGCCGGGCCGAGCCCCCGGGACCCGCGGCGGGCGGGGACGGGTTCGACCACGGCCGCGACCGACCGGGCCTGCGCCGTCCGCTCGTCCACCGCGTCCTGCTCCAGGGTCTGGTTCTGCACCACGTCCGGGTCCACCTTCTCGACTGCTTCCTCTGCTGTTCCTCCCGCACGTTCCTGGGCTGCTTCCTGGGCCACGAAGCGGCGCCGGGCCGCCAGCAGCGGGACGGCGAGCAGCAGCGCCTCGACGACCAGCACCCCGACCCACGCCGCGCTGAGGCCGACCACCCCGCCGACGTGCGCCCCGACGAGGGCCGCGGCCAGCTCGGCGACGGTGAAGACGACCAGGACCAGGGTCGCGTCCCCGGTCCGGCCCTGCACGCGGCGCAGGGCGACGAAGTGGTCCTTGATCACGAACGGCAGACCGGCGAGGACGAGGATGCGGAGCACGTTCGAGCCGTCCGCGGCGTAGGTGTCCCCGAAGATCCGCAGCACGTAGGGCGCCAGCGGGAAGAGCGCGAGGTTGGCGGCCACGCTGACCCCGAGGCCCAGCGGCAGGGTGACCCGCATCCGTCGCAGGACCTCGCCGTCGTCGCCCTCCGCGGCGGCGAAGAGCCCCACGGACAGGGCGTAGGGCAGGGCGAAGACGAAGCCGGTGAGCTGGAGCGCGGCCCCGAAGGGGGCGTTGGCGTCGGCCGAGACGGCGGCGGTGACGATGACGGGCAGCAGCATCAACGGGCTCTGCAGCGTCGTGTTGAGCGCGTGGTGGCTCAGCGCGCGCCGGCCGAGCCCGCGCATCGAGGACAGGTCGACCAGGCGGGGGTGCTGCTGCAGCGCGCGGCCACCGCGGGTGCGGTGCGCCACGAACGGCAGCGAGACCACCGTTCCCACGGCCCAGGCGGCGAAGACCGCCATCCCGTCGGTGGCGCCGGCCGCGGCGAGGCCGAGCAGGACGACGACCTTGGTCGCGCTGGCGATCACGTTGCGTTCGAGCTGGAGGTTGCCCGAGCCGATGACGAGGACGGCCTGGTCCAGCACGAGGACGACGGCGGCGAGGCCGGTCCCGACGGCGAAGAGGGTGGCGTGCCCGGGGGAACCGGCGAGGGGGCTGAGGTTGTCCAGTCGCAGGACGTGGATGGCCACGACGGGGACCACGACGGCCAGCAGCGTCCCGGCCGCGGCGGAGACGGCCAGCGCGGTGCGCACGGTGACACGGCGGACGCCCTGCTCGGTCCGCGGGAGCAACGAGATGAGCAGGGTGCCCAGACCCAGGGTCCCGAGGGCGCCGAGCAGTCCCATGGCCGAGATGGCGGCGTTCGCGACGCCGAACTGGTCCCGGGTGAACCCGCGGGAGGCGATGGCCCAGAAGAGGAGCCCGAGGACGCTGGTGACCGCCTGGGTCCCGACCAGGGAGGCCGAGATGCGGAGGATGCGCTGGAGACCGCTGGGAACGTCATCGCGCCCGGAAGAACTCGTGGTGCTGGGCGTGCTCGTCACTCCCGGGGTCATCCGACTCCTCGACTCGGCGGCGGGTGCCGCTGCCCGGCGGGCCCTCGAAGTCTAAGGAGGGCGGTCGCCCGGGCGTCCCTGGACGAGGGCCCCGGTCGGCATCTGGGCGATGCCTTCACTGGATCGGCCCGAACGAACAGCACGCAGAGCGACCAGCGGTAACCCGGAGCGACGGAGCGGCCCCGGAACGCACGAAGGGCGGGTTCCCGGGGAATCCGGTGAACCCGCCCTCCGCGTGGATCACTTCTTGTTGCGACGCTGGTGACGCGTGCGGCGAAGCAACTTGCGGTGCTTCTTCTTCGCCATGCGCTTGCGACGCTTCTTGATGACAGAGCCCAAGGGGTCCTCGCTCACTTCGATGTCGGCTGGTGCTGATTGTCCCCGGGGCAGGCGCGTGCCGACCCCGACGACGGTCCATCACAAAGCTGTGCCGCTCGCGCAGCAGACCGTCGTCGAGTCTAGCGGTCGAACCGGCCGCGATCGCCCGGCGCGTCACCCCCGACGTCCCCGGGGGTCAGGCGGTGTCGATGTAGGACTGTCGCAGGTACTCGTGGACGGCGGCCTCGGGCACCCGGAAGGAGCGGCCGACCCGCACCGCGGGCAGCTCTCCGTGGTGCACCAACCGGTACACCGTCATCTTCGACACGCGCATCATCGACGCGACCTCGGCGACGGTCAGGAACCGGACCTCGGACAGCGGGCGATCCTCAGGCATCCCCACAGCACCCTTCAGTTCGCGCGCCATCGGCGCGCTGTCCCCCGCGGACGGCCCGGTGGGGGCGCGTTCTGTGACCACTGTAGGGGCAGGTGTGACGTGGGTGGAAGATCTGCGTGCTCAGAGAGTCACTCAGCGTGACCTGAACAGCCCGTGATCAGGCATTACGCTCCGTAAAAATTCTTCGACCTCAGTCGAACTCGGGGTCCAGACCGTGCAACGGGAAGGCCGCACGGCGGGTCGCGAGGATCGCGCGGTCCACCGGGTCGTCCGGGTCGTACCCCGACTCCCACCCCGTGAACGTCCCGGGCTCACCGTCCGTCATCACCGTGGGGGCGTCCCGGCCGAACACCTCGCGCACGTGCGCGAGCCACCCCGCCGGCACCTGCGCCGCCGGGTCCAGCGGCTCCCCGGAGGCCTCCGCCACCAGGTGCGCCCACGTGCGCGGCACGACGTCGACGACCTCGTAGCCGCCCCCGCCCAGGGCCAGCCAGCGACCGCCCGCGGCGTCGTGGGCGAGGCGGTGCATCGACGCGGCGGCGACCCGCTGCGCGTCGAGGGAGACGTCGAGGTGCCCCAGCGGGTCCAGGCTGTGGGTGTCGCAGCCGTGCTGGGTCACCAGCACGTCGGGCGCGAAGGCCGAGACCAGCTGCGGGACCACCGCGTGCACGGCCCGCAACCACCCCGCGTCGGCCGTGCGGGCCGGCAGGGCCAGGTTCACCGCCCCGCCCAGGGCCTGCGGGCCACCGAGCTCGTCGGCGAAGCCCGTCCCCGGGAACAGCGTCGTGCCGGACTCGTGGACGCTGATCGTGAGGACCCGCGGGTCGTCCCAGAACACCTGCTCGGTGCCGTCGCCGTGGTGGCAGTCGAGGTCGACGTAGACCACCCGCTCCGCCCCGTCGCGCAGCATCGCCACGATGGCGGCGGCCGCGTCGTTGTAGACGCAGAACCCGCTGGCGCAGCCCGGTTTCGCGTGGTGCATGCCCCCGCAGAAGTTCACGCCGTGCAGCGTGCGACCGGCGACGAGCGCCCGGCCGAGGTCGACGGACCCCCCGACGATCCGGGCCGCGGCCTCGTGCATGCCGGGGAAGGCCGGGTCGTCCTCGGTGCCGAGCCCGAAGACCTCCTGCGCCTGCCGCGGGTCCGCCGAGGCGGCCTTCACCGCGGCGACGTAGGCCGGGTCGTGGACGCTGGTGAGGAGGTCGTCGTCGGCCGGTTCGGCGGTCACGACCTGCACCCCCGGCCGGTCGAAGAGGCCGAACTCGCGGCACAACCTCGCCGTCAGGTCCAGGCGGACGGGCGCCATCGGGTGCCAGCGGCCGAAGTCGTAGCGGTTGAAGGCCGGGTCCCAGACGACCTGGACCCGCTCGGGCCCCTCGTTCCCCGGGGTCACTGGCCCGACAACTGCCTCGAACGGGCCGCGGCCGCCTCCACGGCCGAGACCAGCGCGGCCCGGACCCCGGAGTCGTCCAGCTGCCGCAGGGCCGCGGCCGTCGTGCCCGCGGGCGAGGTGACCTGCTCGCGCAGGACGGTGGGGTGCTGACCCGTCTCCCGCAGCATCGCGCCCGCACCCACGACCGTCTGCACGACGAGCTCCGTCGCCGTCGCGCGCGGCAGCCCGAGCAGCACCCCGGCCTCGACCATCGCCTCCACGACGTAGAACACGTAGGCGGGGCCCGAACCGCTCAACGCGGTCACGGCGTCGAGGTGCTTCTCGGCCAGCACGACGGTCCGCCCGCAGGAGCGCAGCAGGTCCTCGGCCTCGGCGAGCTGCTCGTCACCGCAGGCGGACCCGCCCGCGATCCCGGCCATCCCCTCGTCCACCAGCGACGGCGTGTTCGGCATGACCCGCACCACCGCCGTGCCCGCCGCCAGCCGCGCCTCGATGGCCGCCGTCGTCACCCCGGCCGCGAGCGAGACGACCAGCGCGTCCGGCGCGAGGTGGTCGGCGATGGAGTCCAGCAGGCTCAGCAGGTCCTGCGGCTTCACCGCGAGCAGGACCGTCGAGGCGCCCGCGACCGCGCTCACGTCGTCCACGACGCGGACCCCGAACCGTTCGTGCAGCTCCTTCGCCCGGCCCGCCCGGCGGTCCACGACCAGGACGCTCCCCGGGTCGCGGCCCGCGCGCAGCAGCCCCCCGAGCAGGGTCTGCCCCATCACCCCGGCCCCGACCAGTGCGAGCGTCACGCCGTCACCTCGGGGGTGCGGGCCAGGTTCGTCCGGGCGAACTCGAGCGTGCGGGCCAGGGCACGTTCGCGCGCGGCCCGTCCCCGCGCCCGGCGGGTGTTCACCTCGGCCACCACCTGTCCCCGGAACCCGGTGCGCGCCAGCTCGGCCAGGGCCGCCGCGACGGGCTGCGTCCCGTCCCCGGGCACCAGGTGCTCGTCCTTGGCCGACCCCGTCCCGTCGCAGAGGTGGACGTGGGCGAGGCGCTCGCCGAAGTCCTTCGTCAGCTCCAGGCAGTCCTGGCCCGACGTCGCCGCGTGGCTGTAGTCGAGGGTGAGGTTGCGGTAACCCATCGCGGTGGGGTCCCAGCTCGGGGCGTAGGCGGTGATCTCCCGTCCCCGGGCCCGCCAGGGGAACATGTTCTCCACGGCGAGGGTGATCCCGGTCCGGTCCTCCAGCGCCTCGATCCCGGCGACGAACCCCGTCGCGTACTCGCGCTGCCAGCGGAACGGCGGGTGCACGACGACGGTGCCGGCCCCCAGCTCGGCCGCCAGTTCGCAGCTCTTCTCGAGCTTGCCCCACGGACCGCCACCACCCCAGATGCCCTGGGTCAGCAGCAGCGTCGGCGCGTGGATCGAGAGCACCGGCACCTCGTAGTGCTCCACGAGGCGGCGCAGCGCGGCCGCGTCCTGGCTGACCGGGTCGGTCCAGACCATCACCTCGACGCCGTCGTAGCCCAGCCGGGAGGCGATCTCGAAGGCCGCCGTCGTGGACTCCGGGTAGGAGCAGGACGTCGACAGGCCGACGGGGACGTGTCCGGGATCGGGATCGCTCACGCGCGCCACGCTAGAACGCCGCCACGGTGGAACGGTCGCCCACCCCGCCGGCGGCCGCGATCGCGTCGAGGCGGCGCAGGATGATCCCCTCGCGCAGCGCCCACGGGCAGACCAGCGCCTGCTCGACCCCGAGCAGCTCGAAGGCCGCCTCGGCGACCAGCGCCCCGGCCAGGACCTGCGGAGCCCGTTCCGCGCTGACGCCGGCCAGCTCGACCCGCTGCTTCACCCGCATCTCCGCCAGCCGCGGGATCCACGGCGACAGGTCGGCCAGGCGCAGCTCCCGGCGCACCACCGGCCCCTCGCCGCTGGGGGCGGCCCCGCACAGCCGGGCCAGGCTGCGGAAGGTCTTGCTCGTCACGACGACGCGGTCGGGGACGCCGGCGCGGGTGACGTCGCGCACGCGGGAGGCGATCTGGCGACGGACGTACCGGCGGGCGTCGCGGACCTCCGACGGGCCCGGCGGGTCACCGGCGAGGAGGTCGCGGGTGAGGCGCCCGGCTCCCAGCGGCAGCGAGAAGGAGACGTCGGGCGCCTCGTCGAGGCCCGCGGCGATCTCCAGGGAGCCGCCGCCGATGTCCAGCACCAGCAGCCGCCCGGCCGACCAGCCGAACCAGCGGCGGACGGCGAGGAAGGTCAGGTCGGCCTCGGCCGTGCCCGGCAGGACCTGCAGCCGGATCCCGGTGACTGCCTCGACGTGGTCCAGGACGGCCTCGCCGTTGACGGCCTCGCGCACCGCGCTCGTCGCGAAGGCCAGGAACTCCTCCACCCCGGCGTCCTCGGCCGCGGCGGAGGCGGCCGCCACGGCGTCGGTGAGCGCGCTGATCCCCGGGTCGTCGATCGCCCCCTCGGGGGTCAGGTGCTCGGCCAGCCGCAGCAGCCGACGCATCGAGTTCGCCGCCAGGGGCTGTGCCCCCGGGTGGGCGTCGACCACGAGGAGGTGGACCGTGTTGGAGCCCACGTCGAGAACGCCCAAACGCATTCCGCGACCCTATGGGACGCCACGCCACCCCCAGAACACGCTTACCCTGCAGCGGTGAGCGAGGAGACACCGCTGGACACCGCCCGCCTGTGGGTGGAGTTCCCCGACCCCGACGACGTCGAGCGCGGTCTCTCCGCCGAGGAGGGCGCCGACACCGTCTACCGGATCGACCTCACCTGGCTGACGAGCGACTACACCTGCATCTTCGGCAACGGCTGTCCCGGGATCTACGCCGACCGCCCCGACGTCGGCTGCTGCGCGCTCGGCGCCCACTTCACCGAGAAGGCCGACGAGAAGCGCGTCGCGAAGGTCGTCAAGAAGCTCACCCCGCAGACCTGGCAGTTCTTCGAGGAGGGCCGCAAGGAGAACGGCGGCTGGACCGAGGTCGAGGACGGCGCCCGCAAGACCCGCGTCCACCAGGGCGGCTGCATCCTCGCCAACCGGCCCGGTTTCGCCGCCGGGGCCGGCTGCGCCCTGCACCAGCAGGCCCTGCGCGACGGCGTCGACCCGCTGGAGTACAAACCCGACGTCTGCTGGCAGCTGCCGCTGAAGCGCTCCTACCGCACGGTCACCCGCGGTGACGGGACCACCTACCTCGAGGTCAGCATCGCCGAGTACGACCGGCGCGGCTGGGGCGAGGGCGGCCACGACCTCGACTGGTACTGCACCGGCAACCCCGCCGCCCACATCGGCACCCGGCCGGTGTTCCGCAGCTGCGAGAACGAACTGCGCGAGATGATCGGCGACCGGCCCTACGAGGAACTCGCGAGGCACTGCGAGGCCCTCGTGTCGCGCTCGCGCGACGGTTCCGCGCACCGGCGCCTGCTCCCCCTCACCGTCCACCCCGCCGACCCGGGCCGCGCCGGCCGGTGAGCGGTTCGGTCATCCCCAGCCCGAACGTCTGGAACTCCCCCGACGTCTACGAGCTGGAGAACCTGGCGTTCGACCGCGGCGGGCTCCTCGAGGCGGCCGTGCGCCGCACGCACGACTGGTCGGGGGCCGACGTCCTCGACGTCGGCTGCGGCACGGGGTTCCACCTCCCGCGGTTCGCGGAGCGGGCCCGCTCGGTCACCGGCGTCGAACCCCACCCCCCGCTGCTGCGCCGTGCGCTGCACCGGGTCCGCGGGATCGACGGGGTCCGCGTCCTGCACGGCGAGGCCGGCGCGCTGCCGCTGCCGGACGCGAGCGTCGACGTCGTGCACGCGCGCTGGGCCTACTTCTTCGGCCCGGGCTGCGAACCCGGCCTCGCCGAGCTCGACCGGGTCGTGCGCCGCGGCGGGACGGCGTTCGTCGTCGACAACGACGCGACCCGCTCCACCTTCGGGCGCTGGTTCCAGCGGTCGCTGCCGCGCTACGACGCCGTCGCGGTGGACCGGTTCTTCGCGCGGCGCGGGTGGTCCGTGCAACGCCTCGACGTCGCCTGGGAGTTCGAGCGCCGCGAGGACCTCGAGGCGGTCGTCGGCATCGAGTTCACCCCGCGCCAGGCGCAGGAGATCCTCGCCGAGCACGCCGGGACCCGCGTGGACTACGCCGTCGTGCTGCGGTCCCGGGAGTTCTGAGCCTCCACCGCGAGGTGCTTCAGCGCGTCCGCGAGCGCCAGCGGCCGGGCGAAGAGGTAGCCCTGTCCCCACGTGCACCCCGCCCCCCGGACGACGGCGTGGGACTGGTCGGTCTCGATCCCCTCGGCCACGGTCACCAGACCCAGCGCCGAGCTCAGCGTGACGATGCCGGAGAGCACCGCGGCCCCGACGGCGTCGGCCGAGTCGCTCACGTCGTCCACGAACGACTTGTCGATCTTGAGGATGTCGACGGGCAGCCGGCGCAGGTAGGACAGCGAGGAGTACCCCGTCCCGAAGTCGTCGAGGGCGATGCGCACGCCGAGGGCCCGCAGCTCCTGCAACGTGTTCCCGGCCGCGGAGAGGTCGGCGACGGCGACGCTCTCGGTGACCTCGAGGCAGAGGCTGGAGGGTTCCACCCCGTGGCGCAGCAACGCCTGCGCGACGTCGTCGACGATCCCCGGCCGGCGCAGCTGGTGCCCGGAGAGGTTGACGCTGATCTCGAGGTCGTCGCGTCCGGAGGAACGCTGCAGCTCCACCGCGGCGGCGAGCGCGGTGTCCAGGACGAACGCCCCGAGCGCGATGATCGTGTCCGACTCCTCGGCGATCGCGACGAACACCGAGGGCGGGACGGACCCGCGGGTGGGGTGGTCCCAGCGCACGAGGGCCTCGAAGCCGACCGTCGCGGACCGCTCGAGGTCGACCAGCGGCTGGTAGAGCACCCGCAGTCCCTCCCCGTCGGCGTCGAGCGCCCGCCGCAGGTCCGCCGCCAGCTCGGCCCGGTCGTGGGCGCTGTCGAGCAGGCTGCGCGAGAACGGGATCCAGCGGTCGCGGCCGCCGGACTTCGCGGCCGTCACCGCGACCCCGGCCTGCTGGAACACCTGCCGCCCGGCCTCGTCCGCGTCGGCGGGCGCGTCGGCCACCGACAGCACGGCCGTCCCGACGCTGGTGGTGATCGCCACCGTCCGGCCGAGGACGGACAGGGGCTCGCGGACCGCCTCGACGGCGCGCTCGGCCAGGACGGGCAGGGCCCGGTGGACCTCGGGTTCGGCCCCGCGCAGCAGCACGGCGAACTCGTCGCCGTCGAGGCGGCAGAGCCGCCCACCCCCGCCGCTCGCGTTCCCGACGACGTCGGTCAGGCGCTCGGCGATCCGGCAGACGACCTCGTCGCCGACGGCGTGGCCGTACCGGTCGTTGACGAGCTTCAGCCCGTCGAGGCTCAGCACCAGCAACGCGGTGTCGTCCCCGGCGTGCAGGGCGGCGCGGAACCCGTCGAAGAGCTCACGCCGGTTGGGCAGTCCGGTCAGCGGGTCGTGGGCGGCGAGGTGGCGCAGCGCCTCGACGTTGCGCTTGTCCTCGGTGATGTCCTGGGCGTTCCAGATGACCCCGCCGACCCCGCGGACGTGGCGGGCGTCGCTGAAGCGGACCCGGCACCAGCGGACCTCGCCCGTGGCGCGCACGACGAAGCGGTGCTCGCTGTCGACGGGCCCGGCCCCCGGGACGCACGCGGCGAGCAGGCGCGCGCGAGCTGCCTCACGGTCCTCCGGCACGACCCAGTCGAAGGCGTCGCTGCCGACCAGCGCCCACCGCTCGAGGTTCCAGCGCCGGCTGAAGGTGGGCGAGGTGAAGGACACCCACCCGGTCGGGTCGGTGACCAGGACCTCGTCGCTGGCCTCCCGGGCGAGCGCCTCGTAGCTGGGTGAGACGGCGGGCAGGCCGAGCGCGCGCAGCGTCTCCCCCAGCCGCAGGAACGGGGCGCGCCTCACCGGGTCGCCGCCAGCACGCGGTCGCGGCCGGCGGACTTCGCCGCGTACACGGCGCCGTCCGCGGCGGCCAGCGCGCTCTCCCAGGTCCCCACGGCCACCCCGACGCTGATGGTCACGACGTCGCCGCCGTCGGGGCGGGAGGGGTGCGGGCGGGCGAGGTCGCGCACGGCGGCGCACAGCCGCTCACCCGCGGCGAGGACGTCCTCACGGTCGGCGCCTTCGAGCAGCACGGCGAACTCCTCCCCACCGAAGCGGGCCACGACGTCACCCGGCCGCGAGTGGGCGGCGAGGGTCTCCGCCACCAGCGTGAGGCACCGGTCGCCCTCGAGGTGTCCGAACGCGTCGTTGTAGGCCTTGAAGTGGTCGACGTCGACCACGAGGACCCCGACGGGGGTGCCCTCGGCGGGCAGCCGCTGCTGCAGCCCGCGCCGGTTCAGCAGGCCCGTCATCTCGTCGCGGTGGGCGGCCTCGTCGAGCGCCGCGATGAGGTCCTCGCGCTCCGCGCCCAGCGCGCGCTCACGACGCTCGGCGAGGAAGCGGGCCCGTTCGCTGCTCTCCACGCTGCCGGCCATCACGAGGCCGAACATCCCGCTGACGGCGACCGCGAGCAGCGCCGCGACCTGGGTCGCCGCGGCGTCGGCCCCGATGAGGGCCTGCCCCCAGGCGACGGCGGCGAGCATGGCGACGAGGGAGGCGGCGGCGCGCCGGACGTCGGAGCGCAGCAACGTCACGAAGAACACGACGACGATGAAGGAGCCCCCGAAGTAGGCGCCCCCCAGGGCCGCCGGGGCGCTGTACTGGATCGCGGCGATCGCGAGCACCACGAGCACGGCGGCCGCGGCGACGAGCGGGCCGTCGATGCCCGAGGCCGGTTTCGCGCGGAGCCGCCGGCGGCGGAGGACCAGACCGCCCAGCACCAGGGGGGTCACGACCCCCAGTCGCAGCAGCAACGAGAAGGCCAGGACCTGCGGGGCGAGGGCGAGGTCGACGAGGACGTAGGCGTCGAACATGAGCAGCCCCAGCAGGGCCGTCGGGACGAAGTACCGCGAGCGGGCCCGGTTGCGGGCACGCTGGAAGTCCCGCTCGAGGTCTCCCTCGAACAGTTGCCACCTCACGACGCGTTCCCCCGGCACCCAGTGGGTGTCGACCGCTGCGGGCGGTGGCAGCAGGGGGTCTCACCCACGCGGCGTAGGAGTCGGTGCAGGAGTCGGTGCAGGAGTCGGCGCAGGAGTCGGCGCAGGAGTCGGGGGGAAGCCGTTGCCGACCTGGGTCGTCACGGAGGGTCCCGACGGTGGATGATGGAGGCATGAGCGCGCACGCCACCCCGCCGGTCCAGCACGAGGAACAGCGGGCGCTGGCCCCCATGAAGTGGACCAGGCCCACGCCCGGGACGGTCCTGGCCCTGGGCATCTGGGTCGTGGGTCTGGTCCTGGCGGGGGTCGTCCCGCTGCTCCTGCTGGGGGCGAACCCCTACGAGGCGGCGCCGGGCGCCCGGATCGTCGTCGGGTTGGCCTTCACCCTCGCCGGTGCGCTCGTCATGGTCTTCTCGGCCTACCTGCTCTACCGCAAGAGCGGCAGCATCGGCGCCGCGATCCTCGCGTTCGTGCCGAGCTTCGTCTTCGCCACGCTGGGCATCCTGATGACCACGATGAAGGTCCTCTACGGGGTCTGACCCGCCACTCCGCTCCGACACGGCCCGCCCTCCCCCCGGGGAGGGCGGGCCGTGTCGTGTCCCCTCTGTCGGAGCCGCCGTCTACGGTTCCTGACGTGCCCGTGAAGACCACCAGCAAGACCGCCCGACCCTCCTACCGCTGCACCGAGTGCGGCTGGAGCACGGCGAAGTGGGTCGGGCGCTGCGGGGAGTGCCAGGCCTGGAGCACCGTCGAGGAGGTCGGGTCGACGCGGGTCGTGGGTCTGCGGGCCTCCGCCACGGGCAGCGCACCGGTCCGGCCCGCGCGGCGCATCTCCGAGATCAGCAGCGCCGAGGTGAAGAACCGGCTCAGCACGGGGCTGACGGAGTTCGACCGGGTCCTCGGGGGCGGGCTCGTCCCGGGGCAGGTGCTGCTGCTCTCGGGTGAGCCGGGGGCCGGCAAGAGCACCCTGCTGCTGACCACGGCGGACAGCGTGGCGAAGTCGACGGGACGTCCCGTCCTCTACGTCTCGGGCGAGGAGTCGGTCGAGCAGATCGCGGTGCGGGCCCGCCGCATCGGCGCGACGTCGGAGCACCTCTACCTGGCCGACACCAACGACCTCGCCGAGGCGATCGGCCACCTCGACGCCCTCGGCCCCGACGTCGCCCTGGTCATCGTGGACTCCGTGCAGACGATGGCCTCGGGTGACGTCGAGGGGCGTGCCGGCGGGGTGACGCAGGTGATGGAGGTCGCGAGCACCCTCACGCGACTCGCCAAGTCCCGCGGCATCGCGCACTGCCTCGTCGGCCAGGTGACCAAGGAGTCCACGGTCGCCGGGCCCCGGGCCCTCGAGCACGTCGTCGACACGACGCTGGCGCTGGAGGGCGACCGCCAGACCACGCTGCGGCTGCTGCGGGCCGTCAAGAACCGCTACGGCGCGGCCGACGAGATCGCCTGCTTCGAGCAGACCGACGCCGGGATGGTCGAGGTGCCCGACCCCAGCGGCCTGTTCCGCGCCTCCCGCGAGCAGCCCGTCCCGGGGACCTGCATCACGGTGACGGTCGAGGGCCGGCGCCCGCTGATCGCCGAGATCCAGGCGCTGGTCTCGCCGACGAACGCCCCCAACCCCCGCCGCGGGGTCAGCGGCCTCGACGTCTCCCGGGTGGGGATGCTCATCGCCGTCACCGACCGGATCGCGAAGGTCCGCCTCTACGACAAGGACGTCTACGCCGCGACCGTCGGCGGGATGCGCTCCAGCGACCCGGGCAGCGACCTGGCGATCTGCCTGGCGATCACCTCCGCGGCCCAGGAGTTCGCGCTGCCGCTGGACGTCGCGGCCATCGGTGAGGTCTCCCTCTCCGGCGACATCCGCCGGGTCACGATGCTCGGGCCGCGCATCGCCGAGGCCGCGCGGCTCGGCCACCGCAGGATCCTCGCGCCGCCGGGGGCCAAGGAGGCCGTCAGCGCGACCAAGGTGAAGGCGGCGATCATCGAGGTCGCGACCATCCGCGAGGCCCTCGAAGCGCTCCGCGCGCTGCGCCCGGAGGACGCCTGAGCCGGTTCGGCGAGGGCGACCCACCCGTCCCACCCGCACCGCGGTTAGACTCCGACCAGGTTCGGATGTGCGCGAGACGATCGTTTTCGGAGGGTGACCCGTGGTCGACCGGACGCCGGACGAGGTCCTGCGGCAGACCCTGGCGATCATCGCGCCCGGGACGGAACTGCGCGACGGTCTCGAGCGCATCCTGCGCGGTCGGACGGGCGCCCTCATCGTGCTCGGTCTGGACCGCGTCGTGGACTCGTTGTGCACCGGGGGTTTCACCCTGGACGTCGAGTTCTCGGCCACCCGGTTGCGGGAACTGGCCAAGATGGACGGTGCGATCGTCCTGGACCGCGACGTGTCCCGGATCGTGCGCGCGGCAGTGCAACTCGTCCCCGACTCCGCGATCGAGACCAGCGAGTCCGGGACTCGGCACCGCACCGCCGAACGCGTCGCGAAGCAGACGGGTTTCCCCGTCATCTCCGTGTCGCAGTCGATGCGGATCGTCGCCGTCTACACCGGGAACCGCCGCTACGTCCTCGAGGGTTCCGACGCGATCCTCGGCCGCGCGAACCAGGCGCTGCAGACCCTCGAGCGCTACCGCGCCCGCCTCGACGAGGTCACGGGCACGCTGTCGGCCCTCGAGATCGAGGACCTCGTGACCGTCCGCGACGTCTGCTCGGTCGTGCAGCGCATCGAGATGGTCTCCCGGATCGCCGACGAGATCTCCGGTTACGTCGTCGAACTCGGGGTCGACGGCCGTCTGCTCTCGCTGCAGCTCGACGAACTCGTCGGCGGGGTCGGTCCCGACCGTGAACTCGTCGTCCGCGACTACCTCGAGGCGAGCCGCTACGAGGGTCCGCTGGAGCAGGTCCTCGAGAACCTCGCCGGGTTGCACCAGTCCGACCTCGTGGACCTCGCGCAGGTCGCGCGCGTCCTCGGGTTCTCCGTCGGCGGCGACTCCCTCGATTCCGCGGTGAGCCCCAAGGGTTTCCGCCTGCTCAACCGGGTCCCGCGGTTGCCCGGCGCCATCGTGGAACGTCTCGTCGACCAGTTCGGCGACCTGCAGAAGCTGCTCGCGGCGAGCATCGACGACCTCATGACCGTCGACGGTGTCGGCGAGCAGCGTGCCCGCGCGGTGCGCGAGGGGCTCTCGCGCCTGGCCGAGAGCTCGATCCTCGAACGCTACGTCTGAGGCCGCGCCCCACGGGGTGGGTCGCGGGGACGGTCAGCTCGTGAGGGCGATCGTCAGGGGTGCGGTGACGATCTGGTCCCACGTCGCCGTCACCGTGTAGTTGCCGTCGGCGACGGCCTGCTGGTCGGGGGGCAGCCGGCGGCGGAGTGCAGCCGCGACCAGACCGTCGTCATCGCGCGGTTCTTGGACGGCTGGATCGTGTAGACCTGCGACGCCGTGGAGGCCTCGCAGTCGGCTGTGGACCACACCTGGGCCCCCGACGCGTCGGTCGCCACGAGGCCCCGCACGCCGCTGCCGATCTCGGCGGTGCAGGCGGTCTGGGAGGTGTTGGTGACGGTGACCACGAACCGCGGGGCCTTGCCGGGGCCGTAGGTGGTGGCGTCGGAGGTGAGGGCGACGGTCAGCGCGGCGGGTTCGCACGGGGCGACCGCCCCGGTGCCGGTCGCCGTCGGCGACCCGGTCGCGCTGCCCGTGGGGCTGTCCGTCGGGCTGTCCGTGGGGCTGTCTGTGGGGGTGGCACCGGGCGAGGTGCTGGGACCGGGGGCGGCGGTGAGGGTGGAGGCGACGTGACTGGGGTCGAGCTTCTGGCCCTGGGCCGCGGCGTCGTCGGTGGCGGTGAGAGCGCGGATCCCGACGACGGCGAGCACGATGACCACGAGCAGTACGACGATGGTCACCAGGCGTCGTCGCCAGTAGATGCCCTTGTCCTCAGGTCCGACGGGGTGCAGGACGCTGCTCACCGGGGAAAGGTAGGTGTCCGGCGTGTCGGGCGCCGGGAGGCGCGCCGTGCGACGATCCCCCGCGATGACTCCCACCACGCCGGACCACGTCCTGGACCTGCACGACACGGTCCTGGGCTGGTACGCCGACCACGCCCGCAACCTGCCGTGGCGCGCGCCCGACCGCTCGCCCTGGGGGGTCCTGGTCAGCGAGGTGATGCTGCAGCAGACCCCCGTCGCCCGGGTGCTGCCGCAGTGGGAGGCGTGGATGCAGCGCTGGCCGACGCCCACCGACCTGGCCGCCGACCCGCCCGGCGAGGCCGTGCGGATGTGGAACCGGCTCGGCTACCCGCGCCGGGCGCTGCGCCTGCACGCGGCGGCCGTCGCGATCCGCGACGAGCACGGTGGTCTCGTCCCCTCCGAGCACGCGCAGCTGCTGTCGCTGCCGGGGATCGGCGCCTACACCGCGGCGGCCGTGGCCTCGTTCGCGTTCGGGCAGCGGCACGCCGTCGTCGACACCAACGTCCGCCGGGTGCACGCCCGCGCGGTGACCGGGACGGCGGAACCGGCCGCCTCGCTCACCGCGGCCGAGAACCGGCTGGCCGTGGACCTGCTGCCCGACGACGCGGCCACCGCCGCCCGCTGGGCCGTCGCCGTCATGGAGCTGGGGGCGCTGGTCTGCACGGCGCGCTCCCCCTCGTGCGGACGGTGCCCGTTGGTGTCGCGGTGCGCGTGGGTGCTGGCGGGTCGCCCCGCCCCCACCGGCCCGCCCCGCCGCGGGCAGGCCTGGGCCGGGACCGACCGCCAGGTGCGCGGGAAGCTGCTCGCGGTCCTCCGCGCGTCCTCGGAGCCGGTCACCGCGGAGGAGCTCGCTGCCTGCTGGTTGGACGCGGCCCAACGCGAGCGCTGTCTCGACGGGCTGGTGTCCGACGGTCTCGTCGAACCCCTCCCCGACGGCCGCTTCACCCTCCCCCGCTCCTGAGCACGGGTCAGTCGTCGGTGGAGCGGCGGAGGCGTTTGGTGTCGCTGCGCTGACGCTTCGTCTCCAGCCGGCGACGCTGCGAACCCCGGGTGGGCTTCGTGGGCCGCCGCTTCGCCGGCTCGGGGGCGAACGCCGCCGCGAGCTGGCTGCGCAGCCGTTCCGCGGCGGCCGCCCGGTTGCGCAGCTGAGCGCGGTGCTCCTGGGCCGCGACGGTGAGGGTGCCGTCGACGAGCCTGCCCTCGAGGCGCCCCAGCGCACGTTCGCGCAGGTCCTCGGGCACCGACGGTGACCGCTCGAGGTCGAAGGTCAGCTCGACGCGGGAATCGGTGGTGTTGACGCCCTGCCCGCCGGGCCCGCTGGAGCGGGAGAACCGTTCGCGGAGTTCCGCCTCCGGGATCGTCACCCGGCGGTTCACCACGAGGTCGCCGTCCACACCCCCACCCTCCCACCTCGCGGAAACAACACTTTCCGCCCTGCCACCCCGCCCCTTCCCGGCGGAAACAACACTTTCCGCCCCGACGGCGCGCTCGTGGGGGCGGAAAGTGTTGTTTCCGCGGGTCAGAAGGCCAGGCTGAGGAGCAGGACACCGCCGAGACCGCACACCGAGATGACGGTCTCCATGACCGACCAGCTCTTCAGCGTCTGCCCCACGGTGAGGCCGAAGTACTGCTTGACCAGCCAGAACCCGACGTCGTTGACGTGGGAGAAGAACAGCGAGCCGGCCCCGACCGAGAGGGCCAGCAGGGCGAGGTGGTTGGCGGAGAGGTCACCCGCCAACGGGGCGACGATGCTCGCCGCGGTGATGGTCGCCACCGTCGCGGACCCCGTCGCGAGCCGGATGAGCACGGCGACGATCCAACCCAGGATCAGCGGCGACAGGCTCAGCACGGACGCCTGCTCCCCCACCAGCTTCCCGACCCCGGCGTCGATGAGGACCTGCTTGAACCCGCCGCCGGCGGCGATGATCAGCAGCGTCGAGGCGATCGGCGGCAGGGACGCGTCGATGGTCGAGCCGATCCTGCGCCGATCCATCCCGACGCTGAGCCCCAGCAGCGGGATCGCGGCGAGGACCCCGATGAGCAGGGCCACCAGCGGGGTGCCGAGAGCCACCAGCAGCGTCCGGGCGCCGTTCTCCTCGGGCAGGGCGATCTCGGCGACGGCGCGGGCGAGCATCAGTGCGACCGGGAGCAGGACGACGGTGAGGATGCCCGGCAGGGAGGGTCGGCGAGCGTCCGGATCAGCACCCCCGAGATCACCGCCCGTCGTGGGCAGGTGCTCGGCGTCCTGGGGGCCGAAGCGCGAGACCAGCGGCGCGAGCAGCGGACCGGCGATCACCACGGTCGGGATCGCGAGAACCAGACCGAAGGCGAGGGTCCGGCCGAGGTCGGCGTGCAGGTTGTCGATCGCGACCAGCGGTCCCGGGTGCGGTGGCACGAACCCGTGCAGCACGGACAACCCGGCCACGGCGGGGATCCCGAGGCTCAGGACCGGACGGCCGGTGCGCTTGGCGACGAGCACGACGATCGGGACGAGCAGCACCAGCCCGATCTCGAAGAACATCGGCAGACCCACGACGACGGCCGCACCGGCCAGGGCCCACGGCAGCGCCTTGCCGTGGACGCGGTCCACCACGCGGTCGACGAGCTCGTTGGCCCCGCCGGAGTCGGCCAGGAAGCGGCCCAGCACCGCCCCCAGCGCGACGAGGATGCCGACGTCGGCGAACGTCTTGCCCGCGCCACCGGCGGCACCGTCCCCGTCGCCGAGCCCGATGGAGAACGAGGCGACGATGTCAGCGACCGGCATCCCCGCGACGAGACCGAGGACGGCCGAACCGAGGATCAACGCGATGAACGCGTTGAGCTTGGCCCACGAGACGACGACGACCACGACGGCGATGCCGAGCAGTGCGGCGACCACCAACCGGGTGTCGGTGCCCGTCCAGGCGGCAGACTGGACAGCGGTGGACAGGGCGGTCGTCATCGACACCTCCGGGGTCAGAGGTGTCGGAGCACCTCGTTCAGCACGTGATCGGGACCACCCTGCACCCGGACCCGGAACCCGCGCTCGTCGGGGTGGAGATCCTCGAGGGTGTCGAGCTGGCTGCGCAGCAACGACGCCGGCATGTAGTGGTTCTTCCGCTCGGCCATCCGCTGCTCCAGGACCTCGGCCGGGACCTGGAGTTCGCAGAAGACGACGGAGGGGTTGTCCTTGGCCAGCAGGTCCCGGTAGACCCGCTTGAGCGCCGAGCAGGTGACGACGACGGACTCCCCCGCGGCCTCGCGTGCGGAGATCCAGTCGGCGATGGACTGCAGCCAGGGCCAGCGGTCCTCGTCGGTGAGGGGGTGCCCGGACGCCATCTTGGCGACGTTGGCCTCGGAGTGGAACTCGTCGCCCTCGGCGTAGGTCCAGCCCTTGGCCGTGGCCAGGTCCTGCGCGAGCGTCGTCTTCCCGCTGCCGGAGACGCCCATGACGATCACCGTCGTGCTGCTCATCGGTTCCCTCCACCCGCCGCGGGGACGACCCGCAGCATCCTGCTGTTGCCCAGCGTGTTCGGTTTGACGCGAGCGAGGTCGAGGAACTCCGCGACCCCCTCGTCGTGGCTGCGGAGCATCTCGGCGTAGACCTCCGGCTCGACCGGGGTCCCCTCGATCTCGACGAAGCCGTGCCGTGCGAAGAACGCGGTCTCGAAGGTGAGGCAGAACAACCGGGTGACCCCGAGGTCGTCCGCGCGCTGCAGCAGCGCCTCGAGGATCTTGCCGCCGGCCCCGGACCCCCGGACGGTCGGGTCGACGGCGAGGGTGCGGACCTCGGCGAGGTCCTCCCACAGCACGTGCATCGCCCCGCACCCCACGACCCGGGCGCCGTTCTCGTCGCGCAGCTCGGCGACGACGAACTCCTGGACGGCCTCGTAGAGGGTGATGAGCTCCTTGCCCAGCAGGATGCGCTGGCGCGCGTAGACCTCGACGAGCCGTCGGACCTCGGGGATGTCTCCCGTCCGGGCGGGACGGACGAGGACGTCGGATCCGGTCGGCACCCCGTGATCCTCCCAGACGCGGCGCGGCGCACGAGCCGGTGGGATCGTTGCCTCCCCGGTCCCACTCGCCGGGAGCGTTGGCCCAACGGTGACGTCGAGTGTCCTCGTGGAGTCAACGATCCCCCTCGGGCACCGTGGACGCAGAACGGCCCGGCACTCCACGAGGGGTGCCGGGCCGTCGTGCTGGTGAGGTCAGTCCTCGATCGTGTCACCGACGGGGACGGTCACGGGCAGGTCTTCCTTCGAAGTGCCCTCGAAGGTGAACTTCTGCTCGGTCCCTTCGCCCTCGGTGTCCACCGAGATGATCTGGCCGGCGCGGAGTTCGCCGAAGAGGATCTTCTCGGACAGGACGTCCTCGATGTCGCGCTGGATCGTGCGGCGCAACGGACGAGCACCCAGGACCGGGTCGTAGCCCTTGGTCGCCAGCAGGACCTTCGCCGACGGCGTGAGCTCGATGCCCATGTCCTTGTCCTTCAACCGGTCGTCCACCCGCTTGATGAACAGGTCGACGATCTGGACGATCTCCTCCTGCGTCAGCTGCGGGAACACGACGATGTCGTCGACGCGGTTGAGGAACTCGGGCCGGAAGTGCTGCTTGAGCTCGTCGTTGACCTTCGACTTCATCCGGTCGTAGTTCGTCTGCGAGGTCTGCGACCCCGCGGCGAACCCGGTGCCGACGCCCTTGGAGATGTCCCGCGTCCCCAGGTTCGTCGTCATGATGATCACGGTGTTCTTGAAGTCGACCATGCGGCCCTGGGAGTCGGTCAGACGACCGTCCTCCAGGATCTGCAGCAGCGAGTTGAAGATGTCCGGGTGCGCCTTCTCGACCTCGTCGAAGAGGACCACCGAGAACGGCTTGCGCCGCACCTTCTCCGTCAGCTGACCGCCTTCTTCGTAGCCGACGTAGCCAGGAGGGGAGCCGAAGAGGCGGGAGACGGTGTGCTTCTCGGAGAACTCCGACATGTCCAGCTGGATGAGGGCGTCCTCCTCACCGAAGAGGAACTCCGCCAACGCCTTCGCCAGCTCCGTCTTCCCGACTCCGGTCGGACCGGCGAAGATGAACGAACCACCGGGACGCTTGGGGTCCTTCAACCCCGCGCGGGTGCGTCGGATCGCCTGGGACAGCGCCCTGATGGCGTCGTTCTGGCCGATGACGCGCTTGTGCAGCTCGTCCTCCATGTGGAGCAGGCGCGTGGACTCCTCCTCGGTCAACCGAACGACCGGGATGCCCGTGGCGGTGGCCAGGACCTCGGCGATCAGTTCCTCGTCGACCTCGGCGATGACGTCCATGTCGCCGGACTTCCACTGCTTCTCGCGCTCGCCCTTCTGCGCCAGCAGCTTCTTCTCGCCGTCGCGCAGGGACGCGGCCTTCTCGAAGTCCTGCGCGTCGATCGCGCTCTCCTTCTCGCGGCGGACGTCGGCGATGCGCTCGTCGAACTCGCGCAGGTCCGGCGGTGCGGTCATGCGGCGGATCCGCAACCGGGCGCCGGCCTCGTCGATCAGGTCGATCGCCTTGTCCGGGAGGTAGCGGTCGTTGACGTAGCGGTCGGCCAGCGTCGCGGCCGCGACCAGCGCAGCGTCCGTGATCGAGACGCGGTGGTGCGCCTCGTAGCGGTCGCGCAGACCCTTGAGGATCTCGATGGCGTGGGCCAGCGTCGGCTCCGGGACCTGGATCGGCTGGAAGCGACGCTCCAGCGCGGGGTCCTTCTCGATGTGCTTGCGGAACTCGTCGAGGGTCGTCGCCCCGATGGTCTGCAGCTCACCGCGGGCGAGCATGGGCTTGAGGATGCTGGCGGCGTCGATCGCGCCCTCGGCGGCACCGGCTCCGACGAGGGTGTGGATCTCGTCGATGAACAGGATGATGTCGCCGCGGGTGCGGATCTCCTTGAGGACCTTGCGCAGGCGCTCCTCGAAGTCACCGCGGTAGCGCGACCCGGCGACGAGCGCGCCGAGGTCGAGGGTGTAGATCTGCTTGTCCTTCAGCGTCTCCGGCACCTCGCCGCGCACGACGGACTGCGCGAGCCCCTCGACGACGGCGGTCTTGCCGACCCCCGGTTCACCGATGAGGATCGGGTTGTTCTTGGTGCGGCGCGACAGGACCTGCATGACGCGCTCGATCTGCGGGTCACGACCGATGACCGGGTCGAGCTTGCCCTCACGGGCGGCCTGGGTCAGGTTGCGGCCGAACTGGTCGAGGACGAGCGACCCGGACGGGGTGCCCTCCTGCGGACCGCCGGCGGTCGCGGGCTCCTTGCCCTGGTAGCCCGACAGCAGCTGGATGACCTGCTGCCGCACGCGGTTCAGGTCGGCACCGAGCTTGACGAGCACCTGGGCGGCGACGCCCTCACCCTCGCGGATGAGGCCGAGCAGGATGTGCTCGGTCCCGATGTAGTTGTGGCCCAGCTGCAGCGCTTCGCGCAGCGACAGCTCGAGGACCTTCTTGGCGCGGGGGGTGAAGGGGATGTGACCGGACGGGGCCTGCTGGCCCTGACCGATGATCTCCTGGACCTGCTCGCGGACCGCGTCCAGGGAGATGCCCAGCGACTCGAGGGCCTTGGCGGCGACGCCTTCGCCCTCGTGGATCAGGCCGAGCAGGATGTGCTCGGTCCCGATGTAGTTGTGGTTGAGCATCCGGGCCTCTTCTTGGGCCAGGACGACGACCCGTCGGGCGCGGTCGGTGAACCTCTCGAACATGCGGCGCTCCTCGCGGGTGGTCGAGTCCGTGGGAGCAAGTCCCCCACGAACCATTCCGATGCTAGACCCGAGCTCCGACACGTTCACTCCCGTCCGCGTCCTGCGGAGGTTCGTGAGGCGTTCGTGACCCGGTTGTCCTGTCCAACTTGCGCCCCGCACAGGGTGTTCCGCCACCTCGTTCGCCGTTGGCGCAATGCCCTCGAACCCCTCAGGAACGCCGTCGAGCGGCCGGGAGGCACTGCCCGGGGTGGCCCTCGTGGACCCCGCCCCCGCGGCCGGCGGGTGGAGCCGACCTCCCCGTCAGGGCAGGGGTGAGGGCGCCGGCGGCCCGTCGTAGCGCGCGGCGGGCCGGATGATGCGGGGGTCCTGCGCCTGCTCGAGGACGTTGGCGCACCAGCCGATCACCCGGCTGGTCGCGAAGGTCGGGGTGAAGAGCGAGGGGTCGAGCCCGGCCTGGGCCATCACGACCCCGGCGTAGTACTCGACGTTGGCGTGCAGCGACCGGCCGGGCTTGAGCTCGGCGAGCACCGCCACGACCCGGTCCTCCACCGCCGCGGCGAGCTCGGCGAGGTCCCCGCCGAGCTCGAGGGCGGTCTCGCGGAGCAGGACGGCACGGGGGTCGCGGGTCCGGTAGACGGCGTGGCCGAACCCCATGACCCGGCCCCCGGCGGCGAGCTGGTCGCGCACCCACTGCTCGGCGCGCCCCGGCGTGCCGATCTCCTCCAGCGCCGCGAGGGCCCGGTCCGGGGCACCCCCGTGCAGCGGCCCGGAGAACGCTCCGAGCGCGGCCACGACGGCGGCGGCGACGTCCGCCCCGGTGGAGGCGACGACGCGGGCGGTGAAGGTCGAGGCGTTGAAGCCGTGGTCGACGGTGCTCACCAGGTAGCGACGGATCGCCCGGACGTGCTCGGGTGCGGGCTCACGACCGGTCAGCATCCACAGCCAGTTCGCTGCCGCGTCGAGGTCCTCGCGGGGTGCCACGGGCTCCACCCCGGAGCGGAGGCGGTGCAGGGCGGCCAGGACCGTCGGGGTCAGCGCGCAGACCCGCAGCGCGTCGGCGGCCCGGGCGGCGGGGTCCAGGTCGTAGACGGGCCGGAACCCCTCGGCGGCGCCGAGCAGGGACAGCGCCGTGCGCAGCCCGCTCAGCAGCGGGCCCCCGGCGGACGCGACGACCGGTAGCGCGTCCGCCAGCACCGCGGGCAGGTGCCGCTGGGCGGCGACCTCGGCCAGGAAGCCCTGCGCCTCCACCGGCGTGGGCAGCGCGCCGCGGTGCAGCAGGAACCACACGTCCTCGACGCTGCGGTGGCGGGCCAGGTCGATGGCCGAGTACTGCCGGTAGTGGAAGAACCCCTCGTCACCGCGCACGTCACCGAGCCCGGTCGTCGTGACCACCACACCGCGCAACCCTGCGGGGACCTCGCTCGTCAACGTCATGCCCGTCACCGTCCGCGCCTTGACGTGGCGGCGTCAACGTTGATCCGATCAACCGTGGGTGAACTGCTGACGACCGCCGAGGCGGCGCACCGCCTCGGGGTGAAGGTCGCCACGCTCTACGCCTACGTGAGCCGCGGGCAGCTGCTCTCCCACGCCGCCACCGACGGCCGGGGCAGCCGGTTCGACGCGGCCGAGGTCGACGCGCTGGCCGGGCGCGGGCGCAGCGGCCGCCGCCCGGTGGGGGCCGTGGAGACGGTCCGCAGCGCGCTGACCTCGATCGACGGCGACCGGTTGCGCTACCGCGGCCACGACGCGGTCGAGCTCTCCCGCGGGCACTCCTTCGAGGCCGTCGCGCGGCTGCTGTGGTCCGGCACCGCGACGCCGGGTCCCTTCGCGGCGGACGCGGAGCTCAGCCGGCAGGCGCGTGTGGTGCTCGACGCCCTGCCGGCGGGGTGCCGGCTGCCGGACCGGCTCCGCGTCGCGGTGAGCGTCGTGGGCGCGCTCGGTGGCGCCCTCGGCGGTGCACTGAGCTCCCCGGAGGTCGTCCTCGGCTCGGTCCTGGGGGCCCTGGCCCCGGGGCCGTCCGTGGGCGAGGGGCTCGCGGCGGCGGCGGGCGCCCCCGGGGTGCGCCTGGACGCGCCGCTGGTCCTGCTGGCCGACCACGGCCTCGCGGTCTCGACGGTCGCGGCCCGGGTGGCGGCGAGCGCCCGGGCACCGCTGACATCGGTGCTGTCGGCGGCGCTCGGTGCGGCGGACGGGTCGCTGCACGCGGGGGCCGTCTCGGGGGCCCACCGCTTCCTCGCCGACGCCCTGGGCGGGTCCCTCGTCGTGGAGCCCGGGGTGCGCCCTCCCGGGTTCGGGCACGTGGTGCACGCGACGTCGGACCCGAGGGCCGAGGAGTTGCTGGCGACGGTGCTGACGACGCCGCCGGCCTCGCCGGTCGCGGAGGTCCTGCCCCCGGTGCTGGAGCGCGTGGTCCGCGTCCACGGTGCGGGCGCCTTCCCCAACGTGGACCTGGGTCTCGCGGCCTTCACCCACGCCCACGGGTTGCCGGGCGAGGTGGGCGAGCTCCTCTTCGAGGTGGCGCGCTGCGCGGGGTGGATGGCGCACGCCCTCGAGGAGTACGCCGCCCCGGCTCTCCGTTTCCGTGTACGAGGCTTACACGGAGAGTGATCTTTCTAGAAGCTTTGAGTTAGGGTTCGTGCCATGTCGGGCGTGAGCATCAAGGACGTCGCCGCCCGGGCCGGGGTGTCCATCGGCACCGTCAGCAACGTGCTCAACCGGCCCTCGTCCGTGTCGGAGCCGAACCGGGTCAAGGTCCTCGAGGCGATCCACACCCTCGGCTACGTCCGCAACGAGTCCGCCCGCCAGCTCCGCGTCGGCCGCAGCCGGTTCATCGCGCTGGTCGTCCTCGACCTCGCCAACCCCTTCTTCTCCGAGCTCGCCCGCGGAGCCGAGGAGACGGCCGAGGCGGGCGGGCACACCCTGCTGCTCTGCAGCAGCGCCCAGGACGTCGAGCGCGAACGCCGCCACCTCGAGATGCTCCGCCAGCAGCGGGTGGCCGGTATCGCGCTCTCCCCCGTCGACACCTCCGAGCAGCGCCTCGCCGAACTCCGCACGCTCGACGTCCCCCTCGTCCTCGTCGACCGCGACGATCCCGACGGGACGACCCGCTCGGTGTCGGTCGACGACGTCGAGGGCGGCCGGCTCGCGACCGCGCACCTGCTCGAGTCCGGTCACCGCCGGATCGCGGTCGTCGGCGGACCGCGCGGTTTCACCCAGGTCGACCAGCGCTTCGAGGGCGCCCGACGGGCGGTGGCCGCGGCCGGCCTGCCCCCGGAGACCCTCGTCGAGATCGTCGTGGACCGCCTGGACATCGACAACGGTCGACGGCAGGGGGTCCGGCTGGCTGGCTGGTCACCCCCGGACCGCCCCACCGCGGTGTTCTGCCTCAACGACCTCGTCGCCATCGGCGTCCTGCAGGAGGTCGTGCAGCGGGGCCTCAAGGTGCCCGACGACCTCGCGATCGTGGGCTACGACGACATCGACTTCGCCGCCGCGGCAACGGTTCCCCTGAGCTCCGTCCGCAAACCCAAGGACGTCCTGGGCCGCTCGGCGATCCGGATGCTGTTGGACGGGACCCCGGACGCGGAGAACCACGGGGACCTGCCGGTCGTGCACCACGACCGGCAGGTCGTCTACCTGCCCGAACTCGTCGTCCGGGCCTCCTCCGGGAACTGATCAGACGTCGCGGGTCTTCACCGAGAGCGCGCCGACCCCGAGCAGGACGGCGACCCAGAGGGCGAACACCGCGAGACCGGCGCCGGGCGGGAGGAAACCCGGGGCGTCGGAGACGGAGACGAGGTTGTTCGTCGTGTTGGTGAAGAAGTACTCGTTGATGGTGTCGCCACCCCAGCTGTCCGGGACGAGCTGGAGCAGCGGCGGGACGACGAAGATCGCAGCCACCACCGTGCAGATCGCGCCGGCGGAGTTCCGCATCAGCGCGCCCAGCCCGAGGCCGGCCAGGGCGACACCGACCAGGAGGGCGACGGTTCCGAGCAGCGCCCGAAGCACTCCCGCGTCGCCGATGGAGATCCCGAAGTCCCGGGTGTTCAGGATCGCCTGACCGAGGAAGAACGCCACGAACACCGCGACGCCCAGGACCACCGCGACGGTGACCGCGAGCACCAGGGCCTTGGCGAAGAAGACCCCGAGCCGGCCGGGAGCCGTGACGAAGGACGTGCGGATCATCCCGGTCGAGAACTCCCCCGCGATCACGATGACCCCGACCGACGCGACGACGAGGGTGGCGATCTGCGCACCCGTCGTGCTGGCGGCCAGGGCGTCGAGGCCCGGAGGGCCCTGCGTCGGGTCGGCCGAGCTCATGATCGAGCGGGCCGCGAACGAGAACGCGACGCCGATGCCGATCGTGGCGAGGAACGACGCCGCCATCGTCATGACGACGGAACGGACGCTCCAGAACTTGATCCACTCCGAACGGACCAGCCCGGGGAAGGTCACCCGGTGCTCGACGGGGCGGAACTGCTGGACCTCGACGGTCGCGCTCACCGCGACACCTCCTGTCGGCTCTGGGCGGGTTCGGGAACGGGGGTGGTGTCCCCGGGACCGGCGGGTCCGTGCGCCTGGTACTCGAGAGCGCCCGCGGTGAGTTCCATGAACGCCTCCTCGAGGGAGGCCTTGACGGTGGTGAGTTCGTGCAGGGCGACCCCGCGGGCGACCGCGGCGTCGCCGACGGCCTGCGCGGACATCCCCCGCACGTCCCAGCTGCCGTCCTCCAGGGCCGTGAGCGTCCCGCCGCCGGAGGTGACGAGGTCGCGCAGCTGCTCGGCCTGCGGGGACCGGACGGTCACACCGCGCGGCTGGACCCGGGCGATGAAGTCGCGCACCGTCTCGTTGGCGATGAGCCGGCCCTTGCCGATGACGACGAGGTGCTCGGCGGTCAACGCCATCTCGCTCATGAGGTGCGAGGACACGAAGACGGCCCGGCCCTGACGGGCGAGCTCCTTCATGAGGTTGCGGATCCAGAGGATGCCGTCGGGGTCGAGGCCGTTGACCGGCTCGTCGAACATGACGGTGCTCGGGTCACCCAGCAGCGCGGAGGCGATCCCGAGGCGCTGCCCCATCCCGAGGGAGAACCCACCGGCGCGCTTGCGGGCGACCTCGCGCAGGCCGACGAGGTCGATGACCTCGTCGACGCGGGAGGCACCGATGCCCGCGGTCGCGGCCATGGCCTGCAGGTGCCGGTACGCGGAGCGGCCGGTGTGCACGGCCTTGGCGTCCAGCAGGGCCCCGACCGAGGACAGCGGCGCGCTGTGCGCGCTGAAGGGCTTGCCGTCGACGAGCACCTGACCGGCGGTCGGGCGGTCCAGGCCGACGATCATGCGCATCGTCGTGGACTTGCCGGAGCCGTTCGGCCCGAGGAACCCGGTGACGATGCCTGGGCGCACGGTGAAGCTGAGGTCGTGCACCGCGACCTTCTTGCCGTAGACCTTGCGCAGGCCGACCGCCTCGATCATGGGATGACCCTTCTGGGGGTGGACGTGCTGACGTCCCTCATCCTCACGGGCCGTGACCGGCCCCGGCATCCACCGATGGGTGCGGGACCCGTCCTGCCGAAGGTGCGGGCGCGGACCCCGGCCCCGACCGCAGGGTGGCCCGGCGGTGCGCCGGACGACGAAGGCCCCCGATCCCGTGCGCGGCACGAGGGCGGGGGCCTTCTGTTCGAACGGGTGGGGCGTCGCGCGTCAGCGGCGCTCCCTCCTAGTGGGCGTCGTCGTAGGCCTGGAGGATCTCGGCGGAGATGCGGCCGCGGTCGGAGACCGTGTAGCCGTTCTCGCGGGCCCAGGTGCGGACCTCGCCGGTGTCGCGGTCGGGACCGCTGCCGGCGGGCTTCGCGGCGGCGGGACGCGGCGTGCTCGAACGGCGACCGCCGGCGGCGCGGCCGCTGACGCGGCGGGCGTGCCCGACCCAGGGGGCGAAGGCCTCGCGCAGTGCGGAGGCGTGCTCGTCGGAGAGGTCGATCTCGTAGTTGACCCCGTCGAGGGAGAAGGTCAACGTCTCCGAGGCGTCACCGTCGTCGATGTCGTCGACGAGGAGGACCTGCACCTTCTGCGCCATGAGTGGGCAACCTTTCACGAAGAATCAGTGCCCGAACGCGAAAGTGCGCCGGACCTGCGTCACTCTGACGCATTCCGACGCACCGGGTCAAATCAACTCGCGAGAAAGGGAAAAGACGTTCAGGAAGGCCGGTCGGTGCCGTTCGCGCTTTCCGCCTTCGCGCGGCCCTGCGCCCGGACCTTCGCCTCGGCCGCCCGTTCACGCCGGTCGGCGTGCAGGATCGACCGCATCAGCAGCGCGAACAGGGCGCAGAGCCCGACGGACGGCAGCAGGGCGGCGAGGTAGTCCACGACCGCAAGCTTACGTCCGCCGGGCCGCTCCGGCGTCCTGCGTTCAGCGGGGCTTGACCAGCGGGAACGTGATGGTTTCGCGGATCCCGAGGCCGGTGAAGGCCATCAGGAGGCGGTCGATGCCCATGCCCATGCCGCCCGTCGGCGGCATCCCGTGCTCCTGGGCCTGCAGGAAGTCCTCGTCGATGCGCATGGCCTCGTCGTCGCCGAGGTCGGCGAGGCGGGCCTGTTCCACGAACCGTTCCCGCTGCACGACGGGGTCGACGAGCTCGGAATACCCGGTGGCGAGCTCGAATCCGCGGACGTAGAGGTCCCACTTCTCCACGACACCTGGGAGTTCCCGGTGCGCACGCACCAGCGGCGACGTTTCGACGGGGAAGTCGCGGACGAACGTCGGGGAATGCAGGGAATCAGCGATCCGGTGTTCCCAGAGTTCCTCGACGAGCTTTCCGTGGGTCCAGCGCAACGCGTCGACGCTGATTCCCAGGCGTTCCGCCACGGCGAGGAGGTGTTCCCGGGAGGTTTCCGGGGTGATCTCCTCCCCCAGGGACTCCGAGAGCGAGGGGTACATGGAGATGGCGGCCCATTCCCCGCCGAGGTCGTAGGCCGAACCGTCGGCGAGGGTGACCTGCTGGGTCCCGAACGCCTCGGTGGCGGCGTTCTGGATCAGGTCCTGCGTGAGCCGGCCGATCGAGTCGTAGTCGCCCCAGGCCTGGTAGGTCTCGAGCATCGCGAACTCGGGCGAGTGGGTGGAGTCGGCGCCCTCGTTGCGGAAGTTCCGGTTGATCTCGAAGACGCGTTCGATGCCGCCGACGACGCAGCGCTTGAGGAACAGCTCCGGCGCGATGCGCAGGTAGAGGTCGGTGTCGAACGCGTTCGAGTGCGTCACGAACGGGCGCGCGCTGGCCCCGCCGTGCAGGGTCTGCAGCATCGGCGTCTCGACCTCGAGGAACCCGCGGTCCTCCAGCGTCCGGCGCACCGCACGGACGACGTTCGAGCGCGCCCGGACGTTCGTGCGGGCCGCCTCGCGGACGATGAGGTCCACGTAGCGCTGCCGGACGCGGGTCTCCTCGGACAGTTCCTTGTGCAGGACGGGCAAGGGACGCAACGACTTCGAGGCCATCAGCCAGGAATCGGCGAGCACCGAGAGTTCCCCCCGCTTGGAGGAGATGACGTTGCCGCGCACGAAGACGATGTCGCCGAGGTCGACGTCGGACTTCCACGCCGCGAGGGCGTCCTCGCCGACGCCGTCGCGCGAGACCATGGCCTGCAGCCGGGTGCCGTCCCCCTCCTGCAGGGTCGCGAACACCAGTTTCCCGGTGCCCCGCAGGAACACCACGCGCCCGGTGATCCCGACCTGGTCGGTCGTCTCCTCGCCCGCCTCGAGGTGGGCGTACTGCTCGCGCAGCTGGGCGAGGGACCCGGTGCGGGGCACCGAGACGGGGTACGCCTCACCTCCCGCGGCGAGGATGCGGTCGCGCTTCTCCCGCCGGACCCGCACCTGTTCGGGGGCGTCGTCGAAGTCCTCGTCGGGACCCTGCGCCGCGTCGGTCTGGTCCGGGGCCTGCGTGTCGCTCACGCCTCCAGGTTAGTCGGGATCAGTTGTCGGGTCGGCCCACGACGAGGGGGACGTTGTCGATCAGGCGCGTCGAACCCACCCGGGCCGCCACGGCCAGCAGCGCGTCCCCGCGGTAGTGCTCGCGCACGTCGGCGAGGTCGAGCGGGTCGACGAGGGCGAGGTAGTCGACGCGGGCGGCGGGTTCGGCGACGAGGACGTCGCGCGCGGCCCGGCGGACGGCGCTGGGCCCCTCGCTCGCGGCGGCCGCCCCGGCCGTGAGCGCCTTCTGCAGCACCAGCGCGACCTCGCGGTCGAAGGGGGTCAGGTAGCGGTTGCGACTCGACATGGCCAGACCGTCGCCCTCGCGCACGGTGGGGACGGCGACGACGTCCACCCCGAGGTCGAGGTCACGCACCATCCGGCGCACCAGCAGCAACTGCTGGGCGTCCTTCTGACCGAAGAACGCGAGGTCGGCGCGGGTGAGGTGGAACATCTTCGCGACGACGGTCAGGACCCCGTCGAAGTGGCCGGGACGACTCGCTCCCTCGAGGACCGTGCCGAGCGGTCCGGCGGCGACCCGGACGCCGGGATCACCGTCGGGGTAGACGACGTCGGGGCCGGGAGCGAACACGACGTCCGCACCGGCCGCCTCGGCCAGGCGCAGGTCGTCGTCGAGGGTGCGCGGGTAGCGGGCCAGGTCCTCCCCCGCCCCGAACTGCAGGGGGTTGAGGAAGATCGTGACGAGGACGGACGGGGCGCGGCGGCGAGCTTCGGCGATGAGCTCCGCGTGCCCGGCGTGCAGCGCGCCCATCGTCATGACGACGGCGACGGGCCCGTCGAGGGCCGAGCGGGCCGCGGCGAGTTCGGCGCGGGTCCGGGTGACGGTGAGGCTCACGGTTCTCCAGTTCGGTGCAGTTGCGTGCGCACGGCGTCGGCGAGCGCGGCGGTCAGCCTGCCCGAGGCCTGCGCCCGGTCGGTCGCGACCCCCGCCAGCTGGACGTAGGTGGCCGCGGTCCGCGGGTCGTGGTCGGTGAGGACCCGCAGGTGGGTCGCGACGGTCCCCGCGTCGCCCCGGGCGACCGGTCCGGTGAGGGCCTCGTCGCCGTGGGCGAGCACGTTCTCGAGGGCGGCCTGCAGCAGGGGACGCAGGACCCGTTCGGCGTTGTCCCCCACCGCGGCGCGGGCCGCGTCCAGGGCCTGCGCGACGAGGGTGACCAGGTGGTTCGACCCGTGGGCCAGGGCGGCGTGGTAGAGCGCGCGTTCCGCGTCGGCGACCGCGACGGGGGACGCGCCCCACTCGCGGACGAGGGCGTCGGCGACGGGCGTGAGGACGGCGGAGCTGGTGACCGCCACGGCCGCCCCGAGGAGGCGTTGCAGGTCCAGCGAGGTCCCGGTGAAGGTCATGGCGGGGTGCAGCGCGAGCGGGAGCGCCCCGTTCGCGGCGGCGGGACCGAGAACCCCGGTGCCGTGCAGACCGCTGGTGTGCACGACGAGCTGACCGGCCCGGACGTTGCGGGCGAGGCGGCTGACGAGCGGTCCGAGGACGTCGTCGGGCACGGCGAACAGGACCAGGTCGGCCGCGAACGCGTCGCCCGGTTCGATCCAGGGGACGTCGGGCAGCAGGGCCTCGACGCGTTCGGCGTTCGCCCGGGTCCGCGCGGAGACGCCGGTGATCCGGTGTCCCGCGGCCCGCAACGCGGCCCCCAGGACGGGCCCGACCCGGCCTGCGCCGACCACGGCGACGTCGAGCCTGCCTGCGGAGTTCACGTCCGGAACCCTAACCCTCCGGCCCCGGACGCACGACGGCCCCGGGTTCGGGTCGTGGACGCACCGCACCCGTAGGTTCGGCACGGTGCGTCCACGACCCGAACCCGGGGCCGACGGGGGTCAGCTCCCGAGCAGGGCGGCCTGTTCCGCGCGGAGGGCGTCGATGAGACGGCCTTCCGGCAGGATCACGTCGTCGTAGGTCAGGACCTGGTCCTTCTTCACGTCGTTCTTGAGGACGCAGCCCTCGGCGACACCCATCGGCAGCAGGTTCTGCGCCTTGGTCGCCGCGTAGGTCTCGGCCACCCCGTAGGTGTCGTACCCGCCGAGGCGGTCGATCTCCCGGCCCGCGGCGAGGTCGGTCTTGGCCGTGGTGACGACCTCGACCTTCACCTCGTCACCGGGGACGATCGTGGCGTCGGCGAACAGCACCGCACGGGCCACCGTGAGGGGGACCTCGAAGTGGCACAGGTGGTACGGCGTGTAGAACGAGTACAGCGGCCCGGTGCCGAGCTTGTACAGGTTCAGGTAGTGCTGCTGCTTCGGGTCGTCGTGGGTGCCGAGGACGTAGACCCCGGGGCCCGGCTTGGAACCCACGACGTAGTCGACGACGCCGCCGAGTTCCTTCAGCGCCTCCACGTCGTACATGGTCGTCAGCTCGTCGACGTGACCGCGGTGGTCGGCCCCGCGCATGCCGCGCTTCTCGATCGAGAACCCCGCCGCGTTGGCGACCAGCGCCTGCTCGAACGACACCTTCGTGCCGTCGGCGAAGCTCGTCACCATGTAGGGGTCCTGACCCCACTGCTTGGCGAACCCCTCCTGGGTGGTGGGGTTGCGGTACTCGTCCTGCAGACCCTTGATGTTCCCCGACACCAGCGGCGTGACGCCGATGGAGCGCACGAAGCGGATGAGGTTCATCTGGACGCCGGGCTGGTCGCCGTCGCAGCCGGTGTAGATGACCCCGGCCTTCTCGGCGCGGGTGCGCAGCGCGAGGCCGGCGGTCCCGTCGACCTCGGCGTTGAGCAGGACGATGTGCTTTCCCGCCTCGATCGCGCGGACGACGACGTGCGCGCCGTACTCGGTGTTCCCGGTCGCCTCGACGACGGCCTCGACCTGGCCCGCGTCGACGACGGCCTCGTAGGAACCCGACACGACGGGCTTCCCGGCGGAGATGGCCCGGTCCACGGCGGCGGCGTCGTCGGCCTCGACCACGCCGGTGACCCCGGCCTGCTCGTAGGCGTCACGGGCCTTCGACACGGTCCGGTTGGCGATGGCGACCAGTTCCATGCCCGGCACGGAGTTCACGACCTGGTTGACGAAGCCGCGGCCCATGAACCCGGCACCGACGAGCGCGACCCGGATGGGGCGCCCCTCGGCCTGGCGCTGCTGGAGCGCCTTGTCGACGATGATCAAGAGAGCACCGCCCCGTCCGCGAGCAGCGTCCAGGACGCGTCCTTGTCGCTGATGACGGCCACGTCGCGCACCCAGGGCAGGGCGAGCTCGGGGTCGTCGAAGCGCAGACCGCGTTCGGTGCCCGGGGTGTAGCTCTGGCTCACCTGGTAGGTGACCTCGGCGCCGTCGGTCAGCGTGAGGTACCCGTGGGCGAAGTACTCCGGGACGTAGAGCGCACGACGGTTCGCGGCGGAGAGCTCCACCGCGACGTGCTGGAACCGCGTCGGGGAGTCCGGGCGCAGGTCGACGATGATGTCCTGGATGGCGCCGGCGGTGCAGCGCACCAGCTTCGCCTCCGGGGCCGGGTCGACCTGGGTGTGCATCCCGCGCAGCGTCCCGGCCTTGTGGTTGAAGGACAGGTTGCACTGCTCGACGGCCGGGTTCAGGCCGGCTTCGAGGAACTCGTCGCGGCAGAAGGACCGGGCGAAGAACCCGCGGTCGTCCGCGCGCTCCTCGAGGTCGATGATCGCGACGCCCTCGATGTGCGTGGTCTGGATCTTCACCGGGTGATCCCCGAGACCGGCTGCGTGCGCCAGAAGAGTTCCTTGTCCAGCTGCTCGGTGCGGATGAGGTGCTCGAGCTGCTTGAGGCGGGTGTGCCCCTTGCCCTTGAACGTCTCCTCGTCCAGGTCGATGGCCCGGAAGACGTCGATGAGCTGCTGGGCGCCCTTGTCGGCGTTCCAGTCGCAGGAGAAGCCCTCGAGGGTCGAGTGGATCTTGTCGAAGTTCACCTTGTAGCTGCGGTTGTCGCCGTTGTTGCTGGCGCCGAAGGTGATCTCGGCCTCGGGCAGCGCGCGGCCGACGGCCTCGGCGATCTCGCGGACCCGGTAGACCTGCTCGGAGTCGCCCACGTTGAAGATCTGGTTGTGGATCGCCTCGCGCGGGGCGTCGAGCACCGCGCGGATCGACTTGGCGATGTCGAGGCCGTGGACCAGCGGACGCCAGGGCGAACCGTCGGAGGTCATGGCGATCTTGCCGGTGGTGTAGGCGAGGCCGGCGAGGTTGTTCAGCACGATGTCGAAGCGCTGCCGGGGCGAGGCGCCGTAGGCGGTCGCGTTGCGCATGAACACCGGCGAGAAGTCGTCGTCGGCCAGCGGCGCGACGTCGCGTTCGACGAGGGCCTTGCACTCGGCGTAGGCCGTCTGCGGGTTGACCGCGGAGGTCTCGTCGACGGTGTCCTCGGCCACGCCGTAGACGGAGCAGCTCGACATGTAGACGAAGCGCTGCACCCCCGCCTGCTTGGCGATCTCGGCGAGGCGGACCGAACCCTTGTGGTTCACCACGTAGGTGACGTCGGGGATCAGCTCACCGAGGGGGTCGTTGGACAGCTCCGCCATGTGCACGACGGCGTCGGCGCCCGCGAGGTCCTCGACGGTGACGTGGCGGATGTCCTTGGCCAGGGTCTCGACCGAGGCGGTGACGCCGTTGTAGAGCCAGCCCTGCTTGTAGTAGCCGGTGTCGATGCCGAGCACCGAGTGGCCGGACTCGAGCAGGGTGGGGGCGAGCAGGGCGCCGAGGTAACCCTCGGTCCCGGTGACGACGATCTTCACAGCAGTTCTCCGGTTCCTAGAAGGGGGGTTTCTCAGTCTTCCCAGGTCTTCCACGGCGCCTTGCCGGAGTCCCAGAGCTTGTTGAACTCGGTCCACTCCCGGAAGGTGTCCATGCCCAGCCAGTAGCCCTCGTGCTGGGAGACCGTCAGCTGGCCGTCGCGGGCGACGGTCTGCAGCGGCTTCTGCTCGAGCATCATGTCCGGGTCGTCCTCGAGGTACTTGTCCGCGAACGCGCGGTCGAAGACGAAGAACCCGCCGTTGACCCAGCCGTCGGCCAGCGTCGGCTTCTCGTTGAACTCGCTGACGGTGTCGCCGGTGACGTGCATCTCGCCGTAGCGGGAGCTCGGGTGCACCGCGGTGACGGTGGCCAGGCGGCCGCCGGCCTCGTGGTCGCGCAGGGTCTTGGCGATGTCGACGTCGCCGAGCCCGTCGCCGTAGGTGAGGACGAACTTGTCGGCGGTCAGGTGCTGCTCGACGCGCTTGATGCGGGCGGCCGTCGCGGTGGTCAGACCGGTCTCGACGAAGGTGATCTCCCAGTCCTCCTGCACACCGTTGGTGTGGAAGGTCGGGTCGTCCTGGGTGGACAGGTTCAGCGTGAAGTCGCCGGCGTTGAGCCGGTAGTCGAGGAAGTAGCGCTTGATCATGTCGCTCTTGTAGCCCAGGCACAGGACGAACTTGCGGAAGCCGTAGGAGCTGTAGAGCTTCATGATGTGCCAGAGGATCGGGCGACCGCCGATGTCCACCAGCGGCTTCGGCAGCTTCTCGCTGGCCTCGCGCAGTCGGGTGCCCATGCCACCGCAGAGGATGACGACGGGGATCTCGGACACGGGCGTCTGCGACGTGCTGGCGGTTTCGGTCATGTCTTTCCCTCACTCGGAACCGGATCGGTTGCGTCTCGTCGACGCCTGCCCCACCTCGTCGGGGAGGCGGCGTCACACGTGGGGGAAGTCACCCGTGGTGCGAGGGGAACGTTCACCGGTGGCGGTCCGAACCCCCCACGAATCCGTGCCACCGGTTTCCCCGTCGAGGTGCTGACGCGAGGCTACTACAGCGACCCGAACACGGAGCGTGAACTTCGCCGGAGTGGGCTAACGCCCCTCTCTTGCGCCTCAAACACCACGAAGAGCAGACAACACGTCACGCAGAGGAGTCATCGCGGTCTCCCACGAGAACGACTGCGCCACGTCGGCAGCGGCCGCGCCGAGCTTGGCCGCCTGCTCCGGATCGGTGAACAACTCCACCAGGGCCGCGGCGAACGCGTCCGCGCCGTCGGCCACCCGGAGCACCGCACGGTGTTCCTCCAGCCCCTCCAGGCCCAGGCTGGTGGTGACGACGGCCCGGCCGCGGGACAGCGCCTCGACGAGTTTGATCTTCGTACCGCCCCCCGAGAGCAGCGGCACGACGCACACGTCGGCCCGCTCGTAGAACGGGTCGACGGAGTCGACGTCGGAGTGGAACTCCACCCCGTCCGGCTCGCCGGCCGGACGCGGGTGCGCGGCGCTCAGACCGCGACCCACCGCGAGGAACCGCGCCTGCGGGACGCCGGCCAGGACCTTCGGCCAGACCTCGTCGAGGAACCAGCGCAACGCGGCCTTGTTGGGGCCGTAGTCGAGGGCACCGACGAACAGCGCCGTCCGCGCACCCGGCGGGAGCGTCGGCACGTGCTGCGCACTGGTGACGCCGTTGGGCACGAAGGTGCTGGCGATCCCGCGGGCGGCGAGGACCTCCTGGTCCCGTCGGCTGCAGGCCGTGACGTGCTCGGCGCGGCGGGCCGTCGCGAACTCGAACCGGGCGAACCGCGCCACCTCGGGGGCGAGCACCCTGGCCGCGAGCGGCTTCTCGGTGCGCAACCTGCGGGCGATGAGGTCGGACTCGACGTTGTGCAGGTCGAGGACGTCGATGCGCACGTCGGTCGGCACGTTGACCGCCATCTGCGGGAAGTCGACGTGCACGACGTCGCCGGAGCGGACGCCGATCGCGAGCAGGTCGTGGATCCGGCGCGAGAACCACTTCCCCGCGAACAGCGAGCCCTTCAGGACCGCGGCGGGTGTGGGACGTGGGGCCGAGACCTCGTGGACCTTCACGTGCGCCGGCAGCACCTCGCGCCACCCGGGCCAGGTGTCGAAACCCACCACGTGGACCTCGTCGAACACCTGCGCGTACACGTCGATCACGGCCCGGATGCGCTGGCGCCCACCGGAGTCCGTGCTCGCGGGGAGTTGCTTGGCGACCACCCAGGCCGTGCGGGGAGAACTCACCTGCTGCGCTTCTTCCAGGCTCCGCTGCGCGAACGGCCGAGCGCCCGCGGGATGGACAGGGCGAAGATGACCGGCGGCATGCCGACGGCCTGACCGAGGACCCGCAACGGAGCCGCCGCCTTGCCCTGGAGCTTGTCGCCCTTGAGGTAGGCCGCGACCGAGACGGCCTCGGCGAGCAGGAACGCCTGGCTGAACCGGCTCCGGGGCCGGGCCAGGCAGGCCGCAGTCAGCGTGAGCTGCGCGGCGGGGCCCAGCGTGGAACGCCAGCCCTTGTGCATCGCGAAGTGCAGGAACTTGTCGTCTCCCGACACGAACGAGCGGCGGAAACCCCAGAACAGCCGCAGCTGCCCGCTCATGATGCGCACGCGGCGCTCGAGCTGGTCGTTGCGCGGGGCGGAGTCCTCGACGGCCACGCACTCCGGCACCACGCCGACGTTCAGCCCACGACGGGCGAAGTCGAAGGCGAGGAAGAGGTCGTCGTTGAGGACGGACCTCGGGATGGGCCGGAAGGACTCCCGGCGCAGCGCCACGGCCTCACCGACGAGCGCGAGGGACCCACCGCGACCGGCCTCGGTCTGCTTGATCCAGTTCTCGTAGCGCCAGTACAGACCCTCGTCCTGGGCGCCGGACTCCTTGCGGACCCCGGACGCGAGGTGCAGGTCGGTGGCGACGCGGTCGATGAGCGCGCGCAGCCCCTCCCCCGGCACGAAGGCGTTCGCGTCGAGCAGGACGACGATGTCGGCCTTGGAGTTCTCGATGCCGCGGTTGACCGCGGCGGCCTTGCCGGCACGCTGCGCGGACCAGTCGACCCGGCAGCCGAGTTCCTCGGCGACGGCGCGGGTCTTCTCGTCCTCGTCCACGACGATGGTGATGCGGTCCAGCGGCACGCCCTCGCCCAGCAGCTGCGGGACGGTCTCGGCGAGGATGCTCGACTCACCGAACGCCGGGATGAGGACGTCGACGTCGTCCCACGTCCAGTCGGCCTCACCGGGCTTCGGACGGTACGGACTGCGCGGCGCGATGCGCTCGCTGGCCAGCAGGTACAGCGGGTACATCACGTGCCCCGCGAAGGACATGACGGTGAGTGCTCCCACCGCAGGACTCGGACGACGCAGCTTCACGCGTGGTTCCCCCCAAAACAGCCGTCGAGGCCGGTGAGACCCGTCGACCGTGCCGGTCGTCGGACCCCCCTCACCACCCCCGTGGTCCCCACGCTGTTCGCGGGGTGTTCGGCGCATTCTTGCAAGGGCGTCCCGGCCAGGCAACAACGGCTTACGTGTTCTACTCATCACGCACAGTAGTTTCACGACGTTTCCGAGAGCGTTCCGTCGCAAGCCATGACAAAGCGTGAGACATGTTTTACAGCGAGTTAGTTTTTCTAGAAGAACTTCGACCGGAGAATTCGCAGAACCACCCGTTCGCCACCCTGCGTCACCCTCATGGGTCCCCGACCGGGGGGTCCACACTGGATCGCGGCGCCCCGCTCGGCGACGATGCATCCGTTCCCGGGTGCCGGACACCGGCGCGGGGGCACGGGGGATCGACGATGGGGGGACTCGGTGGGGATTCGATGGGGACGGGGACGAACGTGAGCTCGCACGTGACGCAGACCAGGGGCGGGACGATGGACGGGGCGACGGAGAGCGCGGGCCGCGAGGACGGCGGAGGGGTGCTCACCCACGACGTGGAACTGGTGCTCGTCAGCTACCGCAGCGCCCACCAGATCCGCGCCCTCCTCGAGAACCTGCCCGAGGAGCTCCCCGTCGTCGTGGTCGACAACGCCTCCGACGTGGACGGGTTGTCGCAGTTGCCGGCGCAGCGTCGCAACACCCGCTACGTCGACTCCGGGGGCGGGAAGGGTTTCGCCCGTGCCGCCAACATGGGGGCGCGGACCTCGACCCACGAGTTCGTGGTGTTCGGCAACCCCGACTCCCGCCCCACCCTGGAGCACCTGCAGACCCTGGTGGCCGACGTCGCCGGTGACGCGACCCTGGCCGCCTCGGCCGCGACGATGGCCGGCGTCAACGGGAAGGTCGAACTCGGCGTCGGCGGCTGGGAACCCACCGCGGCCCGCGCCCTGGTCCACGCCGCGGGCCTGCACAAGGTGTTCCCCCGGGCCGGGCTCTACGCGAAACCCGCCCCCGGCGAACTCCTCGAGGTCGACTGGACGACGGGTGCGTGCATGGCCGTCCGACGCAGCACGTTCCTCGCGCTCGGGTGCTTCGACGAGGACTTCTACGTCTACAACGAGGACATGATGTTCGGTCGCAGCGCCCGCGCCGCCGGCCTGCACGAGAAGCTGCGCACCGACGTCATCGTCCCGCACGCCGCCGGGGGGTCCGGCGCCCCGTCCCTGGAGATGCTGCGCCTGCGCGGCGCCGCCATGCGTCGCTACCTCGGCCGCCACCACGGCGCCGCGACCGTGAACGGGATCAGTTCCGTCCTCGCCCTGGGCTACGCGGTGCGGACCGTGCAGTGCCGGGTCCTGCGCCGCACCGACCGCGCGGACCAGCACTGGGCCTACGTCAAGGGTGTGACCACCGGTCGCGCCAGCGTCGCCGGTCGCGTCGTGATGGAACGGCTGAAGTAACCGCTCCGTCCCGCCGGGAACGCAGGAGCGCCCCCGTCGACCAGGTCTCCCTGGTCGACGGGGGCGCTCTCACGTCGGACGACGGTCCGGCGCGGCAGGACTCAGAAGAGTTCCTTGTACTTCGCCGCCGAGTTCGGCATGCGGGACCCACCGTTGAGCAGCCAGCGGTGGTTGTCGATGTCGCAGTTGAACTGGACCTCGTAGGCGAGCTGACCGGCGCCGGTCCCGGCGTTGGCCTTGAAGAAGTCGTACATGCCCTGGACGAAACCGGGCGAGTCACCGTCGTCGGCGTTGCCCGACCACTCCGACACCGACAGCGGCAGACCCTGGCTCTTCGCGAAGGCGAGGTGGGCGTTGATGCCCTTGGGGGCGCCGTAGCCGTCCTTGTCCCAGGACTGCGCGTTGAACTGGTCCACGGTGGCCGCGTAGGGCCAGTTGTTGTAGTAGTCGACCGACAGGACGTCGACGTACTGCTTGCCGGGGAAGAAGTTCGTCCAGTTCATGCCGGGGCCGTTGGACTCCTTGTTCACCGAGAAGACGAGCTTCGCCTCGGGGAAGATCTGCTGCTGCAGAGCGCGGTAGCGCTTCCAGGAGGTCATGAAGTCCTGGTAGTTGTTCTTGTTCACGCTCCAGGAGAACCAGTAGCCGTTCATCTCGTGGGCGAAGCGGATGTACATGGTTCCCTGGCGACCGGCCCAGAGCGACTTCAGCTTGGTCAGCGAGGCCGCCCAGCGGGCGTCGTAGCGACCACTGGCGGCCTGCGACCAGGTTTCGCCGGAGTCGATCCCGCCGACGGCCATGTCCATGGAACCGTTCCAGTTGCCGTACTCGGCGCCCTTCCACAGCGTGTAGAAGTTCGCGGAGTTGTCGGCGTTGCCGGCCCAGCTGGAGACGATGTCGAGGTTGCTGCCGCGCCAGTTCCCGAACTGCCCGTCGGCCGCACCGACCCCCGAGGAACCGGACATCCACTCGTGGCCGGAGGCGTTCCGGGTCGGGCCGGGGGCGACGGGAGGAGTGGTGGGGGGCGTCGTCACAGGAGGTGTCGTCACCGGGGGCGTCGTCACGGGGGGCGTCGTCACGGGGGGCGTCGTCACGGGAGGCAGCGTCGGGGTCGGGTTCGACGGACGCGGCGTCCCGCTCACCGCACCGGAGTTCTCGACGAGGATCGCGCTCACGGTGGCGTAGTTGCGGGTCTGGGAGAACCCGAGGTTCAGGGTCCCGTCGTCGACCTTGACGGTGAAGGACTTGTTCAGGGCGACGTTCTTTCCGACCTCGGCGAAGATGTCGAGGTTTGAGATGACGTTCTGACCCTCCGCGGTGACCGAGAACACGCGGGCGCCACGCTGCGACCAGTAGGTCTCGGCGGTCTTCAGCGTCACCTTGTAGGTGCCGTTGGCGACGGGGGCGCTCCACCCGGTCATGCCGTAGTGCTCGGACTGGAACAGCTTGTCGTTCGTGGTGCCCGCGATGTCGACGCCGGTGGTGTTGGGGTTCTGCCAGCCACCGGCGAAACCGCTGTCCGCGTTCCAGACCTTGCCGGCGGAGTCGGTGAAGGAGCTCTTCAGGGTGCTGACGCGCACCACACCGCTGTCGGCCGCGTTCGCGGCGGAGACGCCGGCGGCGGTGAGACCGCTCGCGACGGTGGCGATGGCGGCCGTGGACAACAGGAACTTCGAAACCTTGCTCATGGGGTGGATCAACCTCGCTGTGGTCATGGCGCCGTCCGCAGGAGGGGAGCGGAGGAACCGTGTTGGCCCGTTCGGGGTGACACCTGACCCATCGGTGCGAGTGCCGGGATCCTTGAGCAGAAATTTTCCCGGAACCTGTAACGCAGGGGCCCGGGGCAGCGATGAGCATGCCCGTCCGGTGATCACGGGGTGAGCGGGCAACCCGTCGGGACGTCCCCGATCGGTACCATCGGACGGTGAGACTTCACGTCGTCTACCGCTCGCACGGCGGGGAGAACAGCAAGGGTCGCCCGTCCTGGTACAGCAAGCGGGTGGGACTCGCGTCCTTCTGCGCCGCGGTCGCCGCGGTCCGCGCGCAGCGTCCGGACGCCGACGTCGAGGTGGTGTTCCTCAACGACGGTCCCGTCCCGGGCGACCGCCTCGAGCTGATGCAGCTCTGGGGCGACCCGGTGGGCTTCGAGGGCGGTTCCAACCGGCGCAGCTACCTGGCGGCGCTGGCGCTGCCGCGCCGCCGCTCCTGGGCGGCGCAGGACGTCCTGCTGCTCGCCGAGGACGACTACCTGTGGCGGCCGGAGGCGCTGGTGGCCCTGGTCGAGGCCGTGAGCGACCCCGCCAACGCCCACGCCGACTACTTCGCGCCCTACGGCGAGGAGGTCGAGGACACGGGCCTGCCGGCGCGCTGGACCCCGCTGGTGAGCACCACCAGCACCTTCGCGGCCCGCGTCGGCGCCGTCCGCGAGGACGAACGGCTGCTGCAGCTGTGCGCGCTCTCGGGCGGGAACTTCGACTACGCGAGCTGCCTGACGCTGCAGGGCCGGCGGCGCTTCACGCTGCGCGAGCTGCTGGAGCACCACGACCCGGCCGAGGGCACGGCGGCGTGGAGGTCGGCGCTGCGGCGCGGGTACCTGTTCGGGATGCGTGCGGCCGTCGACCTGCGCTCGCTGCGCCGCCCCTCGCGGCGGCGGGTGCTGCTGGGCGCCGAGCCCGCCCTGGCCACCCACATGGAGCTCGGCTGGATCGCCCCCGGCCCGTGGGAGGAGATCGCCGCCGCCGGCGCCCCCTCCTGAGCCGCACGGGTCGGGATTCCTGAGCCGCGCGGGTCGGGATCGTTGGCGCCAACCATCCCGCCCAGTGACACGGTTGGCGCCAACCATCCCGCCCAGTGACACGGTTGGCGCCAACGATCCCGACCGGGCGCACGACGAAGGGCCCGGCCCCACCTGGATCAGGTGGGGCCGGGCCCTTCGGGCGTCACGGCTCAGCCGCGGCGGGAGACCTCGGGGGTCTGGGGCTGCGGCGGGGCGACGGGGCGCTGACGCAGCGGTTCGCTGCGCTCGCCGGAGGCCGGCGTCCCGTTGCCGGTGTCCCCGACGACGACCTGGGCGACGACGGCCGGGGCCGCGATCGAGAGCTGCGCGAGGGTCCGGCTGATGACCTCGGCGCGCGGTTCGGCCTCGATCTGGACGAGCACCGCGTCGACCTCGCCGGCGACGGCGAACGCCACCGGGGAGTTCACGACGGACCCGCCGACGAAGATCACCAGGTAGCCGGCCTCGACGAGGTGGCGGACACCGGCGCCGACGACGTGCGGCTGCAGCGAGCGGGCGTCCAGCGGCAGGACGCCGACGACGGCACCGCCGCCGATGACCCACGGGTGGATCTCGTCGCTCCAGCGACGCTCGGGCAGGATGCGCTGCTCGGTGCCGGCCACGGGGGCGCCGAAGGCGGCCAGACGGGAACCGCCCTCGTCGGCGTCGACCAGCACGACCCGGCGCCCGGCGCGGGCCGCGGAGGCGGCCAGACCGGTCGCGAGCGCCCCGGCGTTCCCGGTGGCGGCGGTCACCAGCACGCTGGAGACCTCCAGGCGCGGGGTGCGCAGGTGGCCCAGGTGCTGCAGGCCGACGAGGACGATCCCGGCGTTGCGGGACTCCACGGAGTTCTGGTCGCCGATGCCGCGACCGCGCGGGACGGCGTTCCAGCGACCGAGCTCGGCGATGCCCTCCAGCGGGGGGGTGTCGACGCGCTGGTTGAGGTGCGCGCGCCACGCCACGGCCCCGGAGGCGGCGAAGAGGCCGACGAGGAAGGCCAGGGCCGCGATCTGCCAGGCGTACGGCGGTGCCGCGGCGGTCGGCACCGTGGCGGCGTCGAGCACCGAGATGCCGTTGCCGTAGGCGCTGGCGTTGAGGTTGATCGTCTGCTGCTGCGCCCGGTCGGTGCCCACGGCGGTCAGCGCGGCGGTGGTGGCCTGCTGCACCTTCTGCGTGTTCACCGTCTGGTAGGCGGTCGCGACGGCGTCGGCGATGGTCGCCGCGTCCTGGGGGTCCGTGGCCGTCGCGGTCACGGTGATCTGGTTCGACTCGTCGACGGCGACGATCTCGAGGCCGTCCTTGAAGGTCGAGCGCAGGTCCGTCGCCAGCGTGCCCTGGGCGACGGAGAGGACGGTCTCGGAGCTGGCGACCGCGGCCTGCAGGGTCGCCCACTTCGTGGGGTCACCCAGCGAGGACGCGTTCGACGTCGTCGGGTCGTAGGGCCGGTCCTTCGACAGCGTGATGGTCGACGTCGCCGCGTACGACGGGGTCAACAACTGCGACGGCAGGACGTAGCCGAGGACGGCCATGAGGACGGCCACCACCAGGATCTTCCACCGTTGACGGCTGATGGCACCCCACGCACCAGAACCGCTCCGGACGTGCGAGCTCGTTGTCACCGACTACCAGTCCCTTCCCAGACGTGACGCAAGGACTGCGCCCCCCTCAACGCAACGACCCGGCTTCACCCGCGGCCCCCACCGCCCGTTACCCGGTGCTGAGTGCCCCCTACGTCGTGTGATCAGGCACACGACGACCGCTGCGCGCGCCACTATTGCACCTCCCACCGGGGCTTGTCGGGCGTTGTCACGCAGGCGGCCGAACGGGGGTGAGAGCACTGCTGCGAACGTGTGAAGTTGTCACGGAGGGCCCCCCGACGGGCGGGTGCACCGGCCCGAGGCGACCCTGGCCGCACGTCGCGCCGCCTAGCATGAGGCACCGCGGGGGGACCGCGAACGGCTGCGTCGGGGGGCGCACCGGAGGAACGGGGGGACGACGCGTGAGCGAGCAGACAGCCGGTGTGACCGCGTGAGCGACGCGCTGCAGCGGAGCACCGGCGTCACACCGGCGTTCCCGACGGTGCGTCCGGCCCGGCCGGGTCTGCCGGGTCGGGTCGGCCCGGGTGTGCCCGGCGCGACGGCGGACGCGCTCGACCCCGACGCCCGTCTCGTGCGCCGACGCCGCTCCGACGGCCCCCGCACGACGAGCACGGCCGACGCGCGCGTGATGGTCGGCATGACGATCGTGATCGTGGCGCTCACCGTGCTGCAGCGGGTGGCGCTGCCCCTGGGCTCACCGGTCCCGGTGACCATCCCGATCGTCGCCGCCGTCCTCGGCTACCTGGCCTACCACGGTCTGGTCCGCGACGACGGTGCCGCGGTGCGCACCTACGTCCTGGCCATGACCGCACTGGCGGTCTTCGCCCTCGTCGACGTCGTCTGGCGCGGGACGGGGGCCCTGACCTCGCTGATGCTGCTGGTGGTGACGTGGGCCGCCCTCTGCTTCCGGGTCGACGAACGTCGCCTGCACCTCTTCCCGCGGGTGCAGCAGCGGTTCGAGGCGTTCATGCTCGTCTTCGCCGTCATCGGCATCCTGCAGATGCTGACGCAGTTCGCCGGCGTCTGGGGCTACGTCGACTACGTGCGCCAGGTCGTCCCGGGGAACCTGCTCTTCCAGGGCTACAACACGTCGTACCCGATCGAGTACGGCTCCCCCGTCATCAAGGCCAACGCGTTCGTGTTCGTCGAGCCGTCGGTGTTCTCGCAGTTCCTGGCCCTGGCCCTGCTCTCGGTGCTGAGCCGGGGCCGCCAGTACTGGCGGGTCCTCGTCTTCGGCGCCGCGCTGGTCTGCACCGTCACCGGGACGGGGTTCATGGTCCTGGGCTTCGGGCTCGTCGTCCTCGCGCTGCGTCGGGGCGGGCTGTGGGCGCTGCGCGCCGGCATCGTGCTGGGCGTCGCCGCGGTCGTCGCGCTGCTCACCCCGATCGGGCCGATCCTGCTGAGCCGCACCGGTGAGGCCGGTCAGACGAACTCCTCCGGGAGCCTGCGCTTCGTGCAGCCCTACGAGTACCTGCTGCAGCGCTGGTCCAGCGACCCGTGGTCGATCGTGACGGGCCTCGGGCCGGGGATGGCCGACCGCATCTCCGACCAGATCTTCGCCGCGACGGGGCTGCCGATCAGCTTCGCCGGCGGGGTCAAGCTGATCCTCGAGTACGGGGTGCCCGCCTCCGTGCTCGCCGGGGTGTTCCTCTACGTCGCCGTCGTGCGCCGTTCCCCCGCGCCGACCGTCGCGCTGGCCGCGATCTTCCTCAACGCCGTGACGAGCTCGAGCTTCCTGGCGGCGAACATCTTCTACGTCCTGCTGCCGATGGCCGTGCTCTTCGTCGGCCGCCGCACCGAGCTCTCGACGCGCGAGGAGCGACAGCTCGAACGCGAGCACGAGACGGAGCTGCGCACCGCGCGGCCCACCCCCTGGATCCCGAGCAGCCCCCCGACCGGAGGAACCCGTTGAGCCGTCGTCCCCTCGCCCGGTTGCGCGGCGACCTGGAGCACATGGTCGAACCGCAGGGTCGCTCGACCGGGGCCTGGTTGCCCGACGTGGTGGCCCGCGTCGCGCTGGTGCCGCGGGTCCGCGCGGTCGTGCAGCTGCGCCTCGCCCAGGCCGTCGCACCGCGGTTCATGCCGGCGGCGCACCTGCTGCAGGCGCGCACCCTGCGCTCGGCCGGGGCGGAGATCTCCCCGTTCGCCGAGATCGGCCCGGGGCTCTGCCTCATGCACTCCACCGGGATCGTCATCGGCCCGGACGTGCGGATCGGGCGCGGTCTGCGGATCTACCAGAACGTCACCCTCGGCGACGGTTCGACGCCGGGTCAGCCCGTCGTCGGTGACGACGTCACCATCGGCGCGGGGGCCTGCGTCCTCGGCGGCGTCCGCGTCGGCGACCGCGCCGTCATCGGGGCCAACGCCGTCGTGACCCGTGACGTCCCCGCCGACAGCGTCGCGACGGGCGCGCCCGCGGTCTCCCGTCCCCGCCGCCCGGGGATGGACCCGCGCCTCGACGAGCTCGCCGGACCCCGGCCCGCCACCGTCTGACCGGTCTCCTCCGACGTCTCGTGAAGCCCCCTCCGGTCCGACCCGGAGGGGGCTTCGTGCTGTCCCCCGGCGCCGACGCACGGGGGGACGCAGGAGGCCCCGCCCCCGGGACCGGGGACGGGGCCTGCGTGCGTCGGGGTCAGGCGACGGGTGGGCTGACCGGCAGCCCGAACCCGGGGCTGCGCACGTGCTTGCGGACGGACACGAACCACCACGGGGCCACGATCCAGAACGCGGCGGCGATGCCCCAGGCGGTGCCCTGCGCGCCGAAGGTGAACGCGCCGGCCGTGGAGAGGACGACCAGGAAGAGGGCGAAGACCAGGTGCAGGCGCATCGTCACCTTGGCACCCTCGGTGGCGTAGAGGACCGCGGCGCAGCCGACGGTGACCGCGGAACCGGCCTGACCGACGATGGTCGGCAGCAGCACGGAGCGGGCCCCCGCCCAGGTGTCGTCGAGGATGAGTTCCCCGACCGAGGTCGGCAGCAGCAGCATGATCGCGCCCCACACGACGCTGACGGCGACCACGAGACCCGAGATCGCGACGGCGGCGAACTCCCAGCTGCGCGGGTTCATCCGCTCGCGACGGCGGACGAGCTCCGGGACGGCGAAGCTCATGAGCCCGGTCGAGACGATGGTGGCCGGGACGGTCACGAGGTTCGCCCCGCGCAGCGACCCGGCCGCGGCGACCGTCGTCACGACGGCCGCGAGGATCGGGGCGAGCTGACCGCCGGTCTGGATGATGACGAACTCGGGGACGAGGTAGCGCGTCACCGAGTACTGCTCACGCACCCAGGCGATCGCCAGCGAGAGCCGAGGCCGCAGGTGCAGCAGCGCCATCCCGATCACCGACGCGAGGTAGGCCGCCCCACCCCAGACCGCGGTGAAGGCCGAGATGTGGTTGGTGTCGACGACGAGGAACAGGACGCCGATCCCGGCCAGCTGCAGGACCACCCAGCTGACGTCGATCAGGCAGGCCGCGGCCGGACGCAACCGGGCGAAGAAGACCTGGCGCCAGGCGTCCTGGAGCATCAGCCCGGGTATGACGAAGCCGAGGGCGACGAAGACGTGCGACAGGGCGTCGGTGAAGGGCAGGAAGAGACCCATCAGCACCAGCACGGCCCCGAGGACCGCTGCGCCGCCGCCGGTCAGGGCGATCGCCGAGGAGGCTGCGCGCTTGAACTCGCGGTCGCCGGCGTCGGCGAAGCGCATGCTCACGGGCGAGGTCGACAGCGCCCGGAAGAATCCCGTCGAGATCGAGAACACCGAGAACGCGATCGCGAAGGCGCCGAAGACGTCCTTGGTGAAGGCGTGGGTGATGACGAACTGGATGAGGAAGTTGTTCGCGCTCGCCACGACCTGGTCGAGGATGTTCCACAGGCTGCGGGTCATCCCGGAGCTGCGGAGCCGGCTGAAGCGACCGGCCCGGGGACCGTCGCCGGTCGCTGACGACTGTTCCTGGGCCCCCACCACGTCGCCGAGGTTACCCGCGGTCACGACTGCGTCGGCCCGGCGTCACCCGATGCGCCGAACCTCTTGAGGAAAGCGGCCTTGCCGTTGGGTGCGTCGTCCAGGGTCATACCCACGCCGCCGTCGGGGACGTTGAAGTAGGCCTGGTAGCGGACCTCGGCACTCACGACGGCGTCGGCGATCTGGTCGACGAACGCCGGGCTGTCCCCGCCGCCCTGGGTGTCCCCGGCGGCGACCATCGCCCACTCGGGCAGGCTGATCGGCTTGTCGTGCGCGGCGGCGAAGGCGATGACGGCCGAGAGGCTGTTGACCTTCGCGTCCTTCTCCTCCCAGCGCGCGCTCGGGTCGATCGGGGAGATGTAGGAGTCGTAGACGTCGACACCGATGATGTCGACCCAGTCGTCGCCGGGGTACATCTCGTCGATGGTCACGGAGTCCTGCTGACCCTCGGCGATGTTGAAGTCGATCTCGAAGGCCGCACCCTCGACCAGGCTGATCGTCTGCACGATGCGGCGGAAGTACGTCTTCCACTGCTCGCGCTCCTCCTGCGACTCACCGATGTAGTGGGTCGCGTACCAGTCGCCGTTCAGCTCCCAGCCGAGGCGCACGATCGAGGAACCGAGGCCCTTGGAGACGAGGTTCTGCGCGAACGTCGTCCAGTGCGCGTCGTACTCCCCCGCGGCCCCGCGGGCGCGCCAGTCCTCCGGCGGGTCGGCGGGCACGAGCCCGGTGGAGACCACGAGGGTGCGGTTGTCCGGGTCGTCGCGGACCCACTGGCCCCAGTCCTGGCCCTCGCCGGGGACCATCGCGAACCACGGTCCGGAGATCGCGGCCCAGTTCGCGTCGGAGTTGAAGACGACGACGACGTCGAGCGGACGGCCCAGCCAGTCGCCGAACGCCGTCGCGACGGCGACGTCGTGGGTCTGGACGCCGACCCACTTGGTGTCGAGGTCGGAGGCGGCGACGTGCGCCTTGGGCGTCCAGGCCGGCGTCGGGGCCGAGGTGATCGGCTCGCTCGTGTCCCGGGTCGCCCAGTACACGCCGCCGCCGGCGGCGGCGACGAGGACTCCGATGCCCGCCCCGATGACCTTGCGGCGCCCGTGCTTGCGCGGCGCCGGAGACCCGCCGGTCGCGGGGCTCTCCGTGTGCGTCGTGTCCACCACTGCGTCGCTCCGCCTTCCCCCTCGGACGGGGACCGCGGGCGCCGCCGGCACTGATGCCGGGCAGACGTCGCCAGGACCCCCGTCACCATCGACCGCACCGCCCCCCGGCCATGCGTGCACCCCTGGGTGCTGGTCCCGACTGTAGGTGAGACCGGGACACTTTGACGCAACGTGAGAGTGCTCGTGCACGGAATCTTCGACCGTCCGGATCAGCCTCGTGACGCAGGGCCGAACAGGGTTTGACCGACCGTGACGCACCGGGGCTCCGAGACCTCCGCGGGTCCTGATCGTAGGCTTCGGGCGTGGGTCGGTTCGAGAACGTCACGACGTTGGCCGGGGCCGTCGAGGGGGCCGTGGTGCTCGACCTCGCGTGCGGCAGCGGGCGGACGACGCGCGCCCTGCTGACCCGGGGCCCGCGCCTGGTCCACGCCGTCGACGTCGGGTCCAACCTCGACGACGACCTGCTCCTCGACCCCCGGGTGCGCGCCCACATCACCGGTCTCGAGGACCTGCCGCTGGCCGACGGCGACGTCGACGCCGCCGTCTCGCTGAACGCCGTCGAGCACCTCGCCGACGTGGGGGCGCACCTCGCCGAGGTCCACCGCGTGCTGCGACCCGGGGGCACCGCCGTCCTCGCCCACTCCGACTGGGACACCGCGCTGTTCACCAGCGACGACGACGCCCTGACCCGTGAGCTCCTCGACCGCTTCGTCGGCCACGTCCCCGGCGGCGGAGCCCGCGGGGACGGTTTCGCGGGCCGCAAGCTGCTGCGGCACGCGGCGCGGAGCCCGTTCACCGTCGAGTCGGTGCACTCCTGGGCCGACCCGCACCGCCGCTTCGACGAGGACTCGGTGGCCTGGAAGGTCGCGACGGGGATCCTGGCCGCCGCCGGGGACGACCCGGTCCTCACCGCCCGTGCGGCGGGCTGGATCGAGGGGCTGCGCAGCGCCGCCCGGGCCGGGCACTTCCTGTTCACGGTGACCGACGTCGCCGTCGTCCTGCGCAAGCACGGGTAGCGGAACCGCCCGTCCGGCCCCACCGTTGGGCGGTCAGAGCACAGGCGAACACCAGGAGGACGACGTGGCCGGGCTGATCAGCAAGGTGGGGGCCTTCCTCAAGTCCCCCGAGGGCAAGCGGTTGAGCCAGCAGGCGCAGCGCGCCGCGAAGGATCCCGCGACGCGGCGCAAGCTCACCGACGCGGTGTCGCAGCTGCGCGGCAAGGGCCGTGGAGGTGCCGGCGGGGCACGCTGATCGGGTGGTTCTGCGCCTCGGCGGCCGAGGAGGCTGCGGGACCACTCTGACGCGTGGTTAGAGTTCGCGGGTGCCCCTCGCCCTCGCTGCGCCCCGTGACGGCCTGCGCCGTCCGGAGTGGCTGCGCTCGGTCCGGGTGCTGCGCACCGAGGTCCTGGCGGGGCTCGTCGTGGCCCTGGCCCTGGTGCCCGAGGCGATCTCGTTCTCCCTCGTCGCCGGCGTCGACCCGCGGATCGGGCTGATCTCGTCCTTCGTCATGGGCGTCACCAGCTCGTTCGTGGGCGGGCGGCCGGCGATGATCTCGGCCGCCACCGGCGCCGTCGCCCTCGTGGTCGCGCCCCTCTCGCACAGCCACGGCGTCGGCTACCTCGTCGCGGCGATCCTGCTGGCCGGGGTGCTGCAGATCGTCCTGGGCGTGCTCGGGGTCGCCCGGCTCATGCGCTTCGTCCCGCGCAGCGTCACGACGGGGTTCGTCAACGCGCTGGCCATCTCCATCTTCATCGCCCAGCTGCCGAACCTGCGTGACGCCGGGGTCGCCGGGTACGGCGTCCTGCTCGTCGGCCTCGGGCTGCTGGTCGTGGTACCGCGGTTCGTGAAGTCGGTCCCCGCACCGCTGATCGCCGTCGTCGTCCTGACCGTCCTCACCGTCGTGCTGCACGTCGACGTCCGCACCGTCGGCGACGACGGCGCGCTGCCGCACGCGCTGCCGACGCTCGGGCTGCCCGACGTGCCGTTCTCCCTCGACACCCTGCGCACCATCGCCCCGTTCTCCGTCGGGGTCGCGCTGGTGGGGTTGATGGAGGCGCTCATGACCGCCCAGCTCGTCGACGAGCTCACCGACACCCGCTCGTCGAAGACGCGGGAGTGCATCGGGCAGGGCACCGCCCAGATCGTCACCGGCCTCTTCGGCGGCATGGGCGGCTGCGCCGTCATCGGCCAGACGATGATCAACGTGAAGGTGTCGGGGGCGCGGACGCGGCTCTCGACCTTCCTCGCCGGGGCGTTCCTGCTGGTGCTCGTCGTCGGGTTCGGCGGCGTCGTCGCGCAGATCCCGATGGCCGTCCTCGTCGCCGTGATGTTCCTCGTCTGCTACGGCGCCTTCGACTGGCACAGCGTGAAACCGGCGACGCTCAAGGCCATGCCGCGCAGCGAGACCTCGGTCATGGTGCTGACCGTCGTCATCGTGCTCCTGACCCACAACCTCGCCTACGGCGTCCTCGGCGGGACGCTGCTGGCCTGCGTGCTCTTCGCCCGCCGCGTCGCCCACCTCGTCGAGGTCCGCGCGAGCGCCCCCGGCGTCTACACCGTCCACGGTCAGGTGTTCTTCGCCTCCTCCGGGGACCTCGTGACGCAGTTCGACTACGCCGCCGACCCGCACGAGGTGACGATCGACTTCAGCGACGCGCACGTGTGGGACGCCTCCTCGATCGCCGCGCTCGACGCCGTCACCCGCAAGTACGCCGACCACGGCAAGCACGCCGAGATCGTCGGGATGAACCCCGCGACCGCCGCTCTGCACGGTCGGCTCGCGGGGCACGTCAACGCCGGCTGACCACCCTCCCTCCGCTCAGGGGTGGGCCCCCTCCTCCGCGGGCAGGCTCGGAGCCCCGCGTCCGGTCCGCAGGTTGACGGCGAGGACGACGGCCCCGACGGCGAGCCAGGCGAGGCCGCCGATCTTCGCGGCCGCGTCGGCGTTCACCAGCACGTAGCCGATGATGAGGAAACCCAGCACCGGGGCGACGAGGTGCAGCAGGTAGTTCTTCGACCTCCCGCGCACGAGGTGGTGGACGATCACCGAGACGTGCAGCAGGCAGAACCCGAACAGCGCGCCGAAGTTCACCAGCGACGAGATCAGCGAGATCTGCCCGACGAAGAACAGCACCAGCACGAGGGTGAGACCCGTGACGGTGAGGATCGCGGCCATCGGGACCTGACGGTCGCTGATCCGCGACAGGTACGCCGGCAGCTGGCGGTCGCGGCTCATCGAGAACAGCAACCGCGACGTGGCGGCCTGCGCGGCCATCGCGTTGGCGATGCCGACGGCGATGACGTTGACGACGAGGAACGCCGTCTTCCAGTGCGAGCCGGACGCGGCCTGGACGAGGTCGAAGAACGCGTTGCCCGCGGCGGCGTCGCCGAAGGACTCCCGGCCCGCGGCGAGCAGGCTGGCCAGCCAGGTCTGCAGGACGAAGAGGAACGCGACGACGAACAGGGCGATGATCATCGCCCGGCCAGCGGGGTTCTTCCGCCCGGTCGTCTCCTCGGCGAGCGTGGAGATCCCGTCGAAGCCCAGGAAGCTCAGGACGGCGATCGAGAGCGCCCCGGCGATGAGCGGGCCGCTCACCTGGGAGGAGTCCCAGAACGGGGTCGCCCCCCACTCCGCGCCCGGGATCGTCCCGCCGTTGAGCGCCCGCGCCGCGATGACGACGAACGCCACCACGAACACGATCTCGATGGCCAGGAACACCCGGTTGGCGAGCTTGAGCGAACTGATCCCCAGCAGGTTCACGACCGTGTTGACCGCGACGAACACCAGCGCCCACACCCAGCGCGGGGACCCCGGGAAGATCCCGACCATCGACTCGGCGGCGAAGACGTAGAGCAGGGTCGGGATGAGCAGGTAGTCGAGCAGGATCGACCAGCCCGCGAAGAACCCCAGCGACGGGTGGATCCCGCGGCCGACGTAGGAGAACACCGAACCCGCCAGCGGGAACGCCTTCGCCATCTGCCCGTAGGCGAGAGCGGTGAAGACCATCGCCACCAGGCCGATGAGGTAGACGAGCGGGACCATGCCGTGCGCGCTGTCGTAGACCGTCCCGAAGATCGCCCACGGCGCGATCGGGACCATGAACACCAGCCCGTAGACCAGCAGGTCGAAGGTGGAGACGGAACGTTTGAGCTGCTGCTGGTACCCGAACGACTCGAGGGTGCGTTGCTGGTCGCTCATCGCGGAGCTCCTGAGGTGTCGGCGGGGTCGTCGTTCCGCGCGAGGAACGCCGCGACGAACACGCGGAACTCCTCGGGCTGTTCGAGGTGGGTGCAGTGGCTGGCACCGGGGAAGACGTGCGCGCTGACGTCGGGGATCCGGTCCACGAACGGTGCCCACGTCTGCGGGGTGGCCTCGTCGAACTCACCGGCCAGCACGAGGGTCGGGACGGCGACGTCGGAGAGGCGGTCGATGACGGACCAGTCGCGCAGGGTCCCGATGACGTGGAACTCGTTGGGGCCGTTCATGGTGTGGTAGACGGTCGGTTCCGCCTCCATCTGGGCGACGCTGGCCGCGAAGTCGGGGTGGGTGGGCGTGATCCGGCAGACGTGGCGGGCGTAGAAATCGTCGGTCGCGGCGAGGTACTCGGGGTCGTCGGTGGTACCGGCGGCCTCGTGGCGGTCCAGCGCCTCGCGGGCCTGCGGCGGGAGCTCGGCCCGCAGCCGGGCGGCGCCCTCGACCCAGAGCGGCATCGAGGCCGGGGAGTTGCAGATCGCCAGCGAGACCAGCCCGGCGGGCCGCCGGACGGCGATCTCGGCGCCGAGCATCCCGCCCCAGGACTGGCCGAGGACGTGGACCCGCTCGAGGCCGAGGCCGTCGAGCACGGCGTGGAACTCGTCGACGAACAGCTGCGGGGTCCAGAACTCCGGCGGTGCAGAGGGCAGGTGGGTGCTGCGGCCGCAGCCGAGCTGGTCGTAGTGGACGACGGTGCGCCCGGTCTCCTCGGCCAGCGCGGCGAGGTTGGCGACGTAGTCGTGGGCCATCCCGGGTCCGCCGTGCAGGACGATCAGGGGGAGGGCTCCCGCGCGGGGGGTCGACGGGGTGGTGACCTGCACCCAGGTGCGGTGTCCGAGGACGGGGAGTTCGTGGGTCGTGACGGGCATGGCGTGAGCATCCTCACTTCAAAGGTCTCCGACAAGACCATTGGCGGGGAATTAACCTGTGCGAAACGGGAGGACGGTGGGATGACGCAGACGGACCTCGTGGTGGACCCCGGCTCGCGCGTCGCCGCGGTGCTGGAACGGCTCGTCACCGCCATCGCCACCGGCCAGTACCTGCCCGGCTCGCGGCTGCCCGCCGAACGCGACCTGGCCGCCGTCCTCGGCGCCGGGCGGACGACGGTCCGCGCCGCCCTGGCCCAGCTCGCCGACCGCGGCCTGGTGGAGACCCGCCGGGGACGCCACGGCGGCACGTTCGTCCTGCAGCAGTGGCCCGAGTCCTCGACGGAGATCGTCGGACGCACCCTGTCGGCGGGCTACGCCCAGCTGCGCGACCTGTGCGACGCGATCGCCCGCCTCCACGGGGCGGTGTGCCGGGCCGCGGCCGAGCACCGCTCCCCCGCCGACGTCGTGCGCGTGCAGGACGCGCTCGAGGCCTACGCCGCGGCCGACTCCGGCCTGCAGTCCCAGCAGGCCGACAGCGCGCTGCACGTCGCGATCATCGACGCCGCCCACAACGACACCCTGCGCCGCGTGCTGCGCGAGCTCGAGGGCCGGCTCAGCATCGGCGCCCCCGCGCACCTGTGGGGTGCCCCGGACGGCATGCACGCCATGGAGGTCCGGGCCCTGCGCGAGCACCGCGCCCTCGTCGCCGCGATCGTCGCCGGCCGTGCCGACGAGGCCGAGGCCCTCGCCCGCGCGCACGTCGCGATCGACCTCGAACTGCTCACCGCCGCCCTCGCCCGCAGCGGGGCCCTGCCCGGCTGAGGAGGCTCAGGTGGTCATCCAGCGTTCGGGACCGGAACCGGCGCGGGCCGCGCGGGAGCGCAGGGACTGCTCCGTCAGCAACCGCGCCGCCGTCGCCGGGTCGAGGTGGTCGACGCGGGGCTTCACCCGCCCGGGGGTCGAGTGCAGCACGACGCTGGCCAGGCCCAGACGACGCTGCAGCGGACCCTGGGCGACCCCGAGGCTCTGCGTCCGCGCGTGCGGGACGACGTCGAGACCGCGGACCAGCCGGCCGTTGCGGGAGAGGAACGCGTGCTCGGTGACGCGGTAGCCGCGGCGACGCCAGCTCACCGGGTCCAGCCAGCGGGCGGCCCGCGGGACGGGGGTGAACCCGCCGTCGGTGCCGGTGCCGGTCAGCCCGGCGCGGACCACCTCGAGCGGTGACTCCTCGCCCGTCCCCAGGTCCGGCAGCACGATCGCCAGCACGAGCCCGAGCTCCTCGACGGTGCCGACGGGCAGCAGCGTCGTGCTCTGCTCGGAGGCGCTGCCGCTCTCGCCGGAGTACCCCGCGACGTTGACCTCCACCCGCCACCACCCCGCGCTGCGCCACAGCAGCGGCTGGGTGATCCGCAGCGCCTGCACCCGCCCCGGCGGGACGGTCTGCGAGCGCTGCTCCAGCAGTCCGTGGGAGAGCCGCAGCCCGTCCGGGGAGTCCGCGACGGTGAAGTTGAAGCCCCGGGAGAACCGCTGCCACACCGTCGAGACCACGCCGAGGACCGCGGCGAACGAACCGAACAGCGGGGTGAGGCTCTGCGCGAACCAGCAGCCGACGCCGAGGCCCACGAGCACCAGGACCATCCAGATCGTCAGGCCGGACCGCAGCGTGGACAGGAGCAGCCGCGTCGGCGGGACCTCGACGACCTCGCGCTGCGGGGCCTCCGGGGCGTCCTCGCCCTCGGCGACGACGACCCCCGCGGACGCCGCGAGCAGCGCGTTGCGGACCCGCTGGGCCTCCTCCTCCTTGAGGTAGGCCAACGACACCTTGCTGCCGGAACCGCCCGCGACCTCGAGGCGCAGCTCGGCCAGCCCGAACAGCCGGCCCAGCAACGGCCGGACGACGTCGACGGCCTGCAACCGGTCCAGCTGGGCCCGGCGCTGCTGCCGCCAGAGGATCCCGTGCTCGACGTGCACGGCCTCGGCGTCGATCCGGTAGCGCGTCTTGCGCCAGGCCAGGGCGCTGTAGCCGGCACCGACGATCGCGAGCAGCAGGATCCCCCCGACGATCGACAGCGTCAGGATCCAGCCGGGCAGGTCCAGGCGGACGATGTTGTCGACGTTCTGCCCCACGACCACCGCCAGCACCGCAGCGACGACCTTCCACGCCCGCAGCACCGGGGTGACCGGGTGCAGCCGTCGCCAGCCCGGGTCGGTGAGGACGGCGCGGGTCGGGGCGTCGAGCCTGGCCGCGACCTCGGCCGGCAGGACCTCGAGGGCGGGCTCGTCGGTCCGGGGCTCGTCGGTCACAGCCCGGCCAGTCGGGCTTCGCCGCGCGCGGCGAGACGGTCGCGCAGCCGGGCCGCCTCCTCGGGGGAGAGCCCGGGGATGGCGGCGTCGGAGTCGGAGGAGGCGGTGTGCAGCTGCACCTTGGCCAGGCCGAACCTGCGGTCCAGCGGCCCGGCCTCCACGTCGACGTACTGCAGCCGGCCGTAGGGCACGACGACCAGCGAGCGGAACATGATCCCCTTCACCACGAGCAGGTCGTCGTCGCGCTCGGCGTAGCCCCACGCCTTCACCTGCCGCCCGGACCACACGAAGTCCCACGCCCACAACGGGACCACCACGACGAGGGCCAGCCAGATCCACGGCGTCAGCAGGACGGCCAGGACGACGGTGACCACGACGGCGACGGCGAAGACGATGCCTCCCGCGACGCGTTGCGCGGTGGCCCAGCGCGGGGAGATCCGCTGCCAGACGACGTCGCCCGGCGCGAACGGGTCCTCGGTGCTGGCGGTCGTCCGTTCGGCCATGCCCCCACCTTGCCAGAGCAGCGCCCACCCACGTTGCCGATCGCGGGAGCGTCGGTCAGGCTTCCGGTGTGATCACCGAGGGTGAGGAACAGGACACGCGGGATGACGAGGTCATCCGCTTCGAGGGCGTCACCAAGCGCTACGGCCGCCACGACTCCCCCGCCGTCGGCCACCTCGACCTCGCCGTCGCGCGCGGGGAGCTCGTCGCGCTCGTCGGACCCAGCGGGTGCGGCAAGTCGACGATCCTGCGGATGGTGAACCGGCTCGTCGAACCGAGCGCCGGACGCATCGTCGTCGACGGCCGCGACGCCGCCCACACCGACGTCGTCGCGCTGCGCCGCGGGATCGGCTACGTCATCCAGGCCGGCGGGCTGCTCCCGCACCGCACGATCCGGCAGAACGTCGCCACCGTGCCGCGGTTGCTCGGCTGGGACGCCGACGTCACCCGGCGCCGCGTCGACGAGCTGCTCGAACTCGTCGGCCTCGACGGCTGGGCCCACGGCGACCGCTACCCCGCGCAGTTGTCCGGGGGGCAGCAGCAACGCGTCGGGGTGGCGCGCGCCCTGGCCGCGGACCCGCCCGTCCTGCTCATGGACGAACCGTTCGGGGCCGTCGACCCCGTCGTGCGGGACCGCCTGCAGAGCGAGTTCCGGCGCATCCAGCAAGAACTGGGCAAGACCGTCCTCTTCGTCACCCACGACCTCGACGAGGCCGTCAAGCTCGCCGACCGGATCGCGGTGTTCTCCACCGGCGGGGTGCTGGAGCAGATCGCCACCCCCACGACCCTGCTCTCCGACCCGGCGTCGGAGTTCGTCGTCGACTTCATCGGCTCCGACCGGGGGTTGCGCCGCCTCGCCGTGACCCCGATCCGGCCCGAGGACCTGGAACGTCCCCTGGTCCTCGCCCCCGCCGACGGCGCCGCCTACGCCGCGACGGCCCTGGAACTCGACGGCCGGGCGTGGGCCGTGGTCCTCGACCACGGCCGCCTGCTGGGGTGGGTGGCGCGCGGTCCCCTCCTGGAGCAGCGGGGGTCGCGCAGCGCCCGCGTCGGCGACCACACCCGCCGGTTCCCCACCACCATCGCCGCCCGGGAGACCCTGCGCAGCGCCTTCTCCGCCCTGCTCGCGCAGGAACTGCGGTTCCTGCCCGTCCTCGACGGCGAGGAGTTCCTCGGGGTGCTCACCCCCGACGTCGTGCACACCGCGTTGCGGCGCGACCTCTGACCCCCTACCGAGGAGGTAGTCCGCACCGGAACCCGGGTCCCGCCGGGGGCGGTTCCCCGGACCGATGACCCATGGGGGTCGGGGGCGGTTGAGTTCCACCCATGAGAATCCTCATCGGAGCAGACACCTACGCCCCCGACGTCAACGGCGCCTCGACGTTCGCGCAACGCCTCGCCGCCGGTCTGACCGGACGCCACGAGGTCCACGTCGTGGCCCCGGCCCGCGGCCCGCGCAGCACCCGCGAGACCGTCGCCTCCGGCATCGTGGAGCACCGCGTGCGGTCCTTCCCCGTGCTCGTCGGCGGAACCGGTCTGCGGTTCTGCCCGCCGGCCGGCCTGGTCCGCGCCGCCACCCGGATCCTGCGCGACGTCCGGCCCGACGTCGTGCACGTGCAGAGCCACTTCCTGATCGGCCGCGCCCTGGTGACCGCGGCGAACCGGCTCGGCATCCCCGTCGTGGCGACGAACCACTTCATGCCCGAGAACCTCACCCACCACGTGCCGCTCGGCGACCGGGTCCAGCACGCGCTGCACGAATGGGCCTGGAACGACGCCGCCGGGGTCTTCCAGCGCGCCGACGTCGTCACCGCCCCGACCCCCTACGCGGCGGCCCTGGCCGAACGGGCGGGCATCCCCGGCCCCGTCCTGCCCATCTCGTGCGGGATGGACCTGCGCCGCTTCGCGCCCGACCCCTCCGGGGAACTGCGACGGGAGTTCCGGCTCCGCTACGGCGTGCCCGACCGTCCGACCATCGGCTACGTCGGACGCCTCGCCCCGGAGAAGAACGTCGAGGAACTCGTCGAGGCGCTCGCGCTCGTCCGCCGCCTCCGACCCGAACTCGACGCGCAACTGCTGCTCGTCGGCGACGGCGCCCGCCGCGCCGGGTTGCTGCGCCGCGCCGCGGAACTCGGGGTGGCCGACCGCGTCGTCTCGACCGGTTTCGTCCCCGAGGCCGACCTGGCCGCCGCCTACCTGGCCTGCGACGTGTTCGCCAACGCCGGGACGGCGGAACTGCAGAGCCTCGTCGTCCTGGAGGCGATGGCCTCGGGCCTGCCGGTCCTCGGGGTCGACGCCTGCGCCCTGCCGCACCTCGTGCGCGACGGCGACAACGGGTTCCTCTTCCCGCACGGCCGGCCCGCCGCCCTCGCGGCGCGCCTCGCGCTCGTGCTGGGCGACCCCGACCTCGCCGCCCGGATGGGTGCGCGCAGCCTGGCCATCGCGTCCGAGCACGACGAGCGTCGCACCCTGGCCCGGTTCGAGGAGCTCTACGCGCTGCGGCAGAGCACGACGACGCCCGTCGCGGAGCGGGCGGGCACCCGCGTGTAGCAGGATGGCCGGGTGCCACCGACGCCGAGCCGGCGCCCCTGGTGGCGCCGCACGCTGCGAACCCTCGCGGTCGCCTACGGCGTCCTCGCCACCCTCGCCCTGCTCGTCGTCCTCGCCCTCTCCGACGGGCACGTCGTGAGCTACGTGCTGGGGTTGTTCGCCACGTGGTGGCTGGCCCCCGCCCTCGTCCTCGTCCCCTTCGCGGCCGCGTTCCGGTCGTGGCGGACGCTGGCCGCGGTCGTCGTCCCGGCGCTCGCCGCGGGCACGCTGTTCGGGCCCTACGCGCTGCACCGGCTGGACCCCCGCGACCCGGGCTCCGACCTGCGGGTCGCGACGTTCAACACCACGAACTGGCGCGGAGCCGCCGGGGTCACGGAACTCATGCGCCACGGCGGGGCGGACGTCGTGCTGCTGCAGGAGGTCGTCCCGTCCCAGCAGGCCCGCTACCGCGAGCAGTGGCCGGCGTACGCCTACCGCAGCTACACCGGCACGACGGCGACCGGTGGTCGCAACGAGGGCGACGGGGACGCGGTCTGGTCGAAGTACCCCATCGTCTCGGTCGAACCGGTGACCGGACTGCCCACCGGAGCGCGTCCCGCGGACGTCGTCACTGTCGACGCCGACGGTCGCCGGATCGCGGTGATCTCCGTCCACCTCGCCTCCCCCTGCCTGTTCTGCAGTCCGGCGAAGGCCGCGCTGAACCCCGCGGGCGACACCGCGGACGCGGCGCGGGTCCGGGTCGCCGAGGCCCGTCGCTACGGTGACCTCGCGGAGTCCCTGCACGCCGCCGGGAACGCCGTCGTGCTGGCGGGGGACCTGAACTCCGCGGAGTTCAACGAACCGTTGCGGGTGCTGCGCTCCCACGGCCTGACCGACGTCCACCGCGCCGTCGGGACGCAACCGGGACTGACCCGGGGTGCCTCCCCCGGTTTCGCCCGGGTCGACGTGGTGCTGGTGGCCGGACTCGAACCCGTCGACGACCACGAACGCGACCCCGGGGGGAGCACCCACTCCCCCGTCGTCGCGGACCTCGCCTGGCCCTCCTGAAAACCCGTCGCGCCGGAACCTGCGGCGGTCCTACCGTGCTGGCGTGCCGAGCGACGCAGCCCACGTCCCGCCCGACCTGCAGCACGTGCTGCGGGTCCTCGTCGAGGGCAGCGCGGAACTCCTCGGGGACGACTTCGTCGGGGCCTACCTGCACGGTTCGTTCGCCCTCGGCGACGCCGACGAGCACAGCGACGCGGACTGGCTCGTCGTCACCCACTCCCCCGACGTCCCGGTGGCGGAGTTGCAGGAGTTCCACCGCCGCTTCCACGACCGGCCCGGGCCCTGGTTCCGCGGGACGGAGGGTTCCTACGTCCCCGCCGCGTCGCTGCGCCGACCGTCGGAGGAATCGTGGTGGTTCGTGGACCACCAGGACAGCGCGGCGCTGGAACTCTCCCCGCACTGCAACACCCTCGCCGTGCGCCGGGTCCTGCGTGAGCACGGGATCACTCTGGCCGGTCCCCCGGCGGCCGACCTGGTCGACCCCGTCGAGCCGGACGCGTTGCGGGCGGAGTCGCTCGCCCGGTTCCCCCGGTTCTTCGACGACCTGGAGTCGTGGATGGACTGGCGGAGCATCGACTGGGGGCAGCGGACGGCGGTCGAGACCCTCTCCCGGATGCTCGCCACCGTCCGTACCGGCCGCGTCCTGTCCAAACCGGCCGCCCTGCGCTGGGCGCGGGCCGAGCTCGACGACCGGTGGGGGCCGCTGCTCACCGACGCCCTCGAGGGGCGCACCCGGGGTTTCGACGTCCACACCGCCCCCGACCCGGAACTCGTCGCCGCCACCCGGGAGTTCGCCGACCACACCGCCTCGCTCGCCCGCTTGGAGAGGACCTCCCCGTGACCGGTGACCTGTGGGGCGAGGACGTCGCCCGCGGCTACGACGAGGACTCCTCGTGGATGTTCTCCCCCGAACTCCTCGGCGCGACCTGCGACGTGCTCGTCGACCTCGCCGCGGGTCGGCGCGCCCTGGAGTTCGCGATCGGCACCGGCCGGGTCGGGGTGGCGTTGGCCGGGCGCGGGGTTCCCGTCGCCGGGATCGAGATGTCGCCCGCGATGGCAGCGCGGTTGCGGGAGAAGATGGTTCCCGGTTCGGCGGCGGCGGGGATCGAGCTCGTGATGGGCGACATGTCGAGCGCGCGGGTCGAGGGCGAGTTCGGTCTGGTCTACCTCGTGTACAACACGATCACCAACCTGCTGGAACAGGACGAACAGGTCGAGTGCTTTCGCAACGCCGCCCGCCACCTCGCACCCGGCGGGTACTTCCTCGTCGAGGTCGGGGTTCCCGAACTGCAGCGGCTCCCTCCGGGCGAGACCGCCCGCCCCTTCCACGTCGGGCGCGAACACCTGGGTTTCGACACCTTCGACCTCGTCGAGCAGCGCCTCACGTCCCACCACTACCGGTTCACCGAGGACGGCCGGGTGAGCCGGTTCGAGTCCCACCACCGCTACGCCTGGCCCGCCGAGTACGACCTGATGGCCCGGATCGCGGGGCTGGAACGGTTCGCGCGGTGGTCCGGGTGGGACCGCGCGGAGTTCACCGCCGCGAGCACGTCGCACGTGTCGGTGTGGCGCAAGCCGTAGCCGCCCGGGTGGGACACCCATCGCTGTCACCACGTGGAGGGAGGCGTGGGTGCGACGAACGGGGCGCCCAGGCGACAGGATCGGCACACCCAACCCTCACTCCACGGCGCTGCGCCCGCCTCGACGGCAACTCCTGCAACGAGTGCCGTGACCGTGTCCGACCGTCGTCGTCGTCGAGAGCCGTGCAGACCGCCGCCGTCGGCACACCGGCGTCCACGTGCGGCAGTCCCCGACCGCACCCGTCCGGTAGTCGAACGTGCGACGACCGACGGGAGTGAACAGCCAGTCGGTGGACGGTCGAGCACGCAGCGGAAGCGGGATCAGGCGAGCAGCTTCGACAACAGCCTCTGGAGTTCCACCTGTTCGCTCGGGTCGAGACGTACGAGCCACCCGTCGAACCGTGCCGAAAGGACTTCCAGCGCTCTCTCGAGGGTGTCGACCCCGGAGGGCGTGACCGCGAGGCGGTGTCGCCGGAGGTCGTCGGGGTCGATCTCCCGTTGGACGAAGCCCTTGGCTTCGAGGTTCTTCAGATAGACGGTCACGCTCGGTTTGGGAAGGACGAGCCTGAGCGCCAGCTCAGCGGGGTAGCGGCAGGCGTCGACCTCGCCGAGCACGAAGAACTCCTTCGCCTCCAACCCGAGCGCCTCGATGTCGGGTGCGCAGTCGTTCATGACGCGCGTGAGGACCTGGTGGTTGAGGGACCAGATCCGGGCGGCGTTCGAGACGGGCATGCGACATCCTCACTAGATGGTACAGTTTCGTACTAGCTTCGAGTCGAACGTTATTGTTCTCAGACTAGGTGCTGTACGGAACAGTCTACCGACCCTGGGCGCTCCAGGCCCGCTCCGAAAGGATCGACATCCCCGTGTCATCGACCCACGACGTCACCTTCCCCAACGAGACCTTCGACCTCGCGGGCCAACTGCACCTGCCCGGAGGCTTCGACGGGAGCTCCACGTACCCGGCCATCGTCATCTCGACCCCTGGCAGCAGCGTGAAGGAGCAGATCGGTGCGAACTACGGTCGCGCCCTGGCCGACCGCGGCTACATCGCCCTCGCTTTCGACCCCGGCTTCCAGGGCCAGAGCGGAGGTCAGCCGCGCGACCTCGAGGACCCCGCTGCGCGTGTCGACGACATCCGCTTCGCCGTCGACCACCTGACCACCCTCGAGCACGTCGACAACCGCAGGATCGGCGCCCTCGGCATCTGCGCCGGCGGTGGCTACGCGGTCGGCGCCACGATGACCGATCACCGCATCAAGGCCCTGGGAACCGTCGTGCCGGTGAACGTCGGTCGCGCCTTCCGCCAGGCCGACACCTCGTCGAAGGGCTCCGCAGTCGCCATGATCCAGGCCGTGGGTGACCAGCGAACCGCCTCGGCCGCCGGCGAGGACGTCGATCGGAACGTGTGGATCCCTGACACCGAGGCGCAGGCAGCAGCGTTCGGCATCACCGACGTCGACACCCTGGAGGCGGTCCGCTTCTACCGCACCCCGCGCGGGTACCACGAGAACTCCACCAACCGCCGCCACCACACCAGCGACGCCATGATGCTCGGCTACGACGCCTTCCACCTCGTCGAGGAACTCCTCACCCAGCCGCTCCAGGTCATCGTCGGCGGTCGGCTCGGCACCACGTTCTCCTACGCCGACGGTCTCGCTCTCTGGGAGAAGGCGCCGAACGCGAAGGGTTTCCACGTCGTCGACGGAGCCGGCCACTACGAGATGTACGACGAGCCGAACTACGTCGACGAAGCGGTCGACACCCTCGACGCCTTCTACGCGGAGTTCCTCACGACCTAGCGGTCGAGGTACCGGGGCACGCAGGACCTGGCGTGGCTCACCGGATCCTCACGGGTCAGGCGGTTGCGGCGTCGCTGTCCTCGTCGTCGGGGACGCGGCACCAGCGTTCGACGAGGAGGCCGGCGGCCAGCAGCAGCACCGAGACGACGATGTCCGCGCCGGCGCTCAGGAGTTCGGAGCGCCGGGCCGCGATGTCGGCGGTGGGCAGGTAGTGCACGAACCAGCCCGCGAACATCCCCGTCAGCAGCGCCCCCGCGACGGAGGCGGCCTTGGCCAGGGCCGCGGTCCGGGCGGCGCGCAGGGCGTCGATGCGGCGGGACTTCTCCCCGTTCACCCACTGCCGCACGGGCCAGCCGACCCCGAACACGGCGACGGCGAGCAGACCGATGGTGAGGGTCGTGCGCCACATCAGGTCGGGTTCGCTGTGGCCGCCGGCGATCCAGATCTGCAGCCCGGACCAGGCGATGACCCCGGCGATGACGGCGAGGCCGACGAGCAGCCCCGGACGCGACGGCCTCACGAGATCGCCTGCAGCAGGGTCTCGACGCGACCGCCGTGCGGGCCGGGGAGTTCGGCGTCGGGGTCGAGTTCGAGCCACGGTCCCAGGACGAAGGTGCGCTCGTGGGCCCGGGGGTGCGGCAGGACGAGACCGTCCTCGATCAGGACCAGACCGTCGCAGGTCACCACGTCGACGTCGATGGGACGGGGACCGTCGGGGACCTTCGTGCTCCGGTCCAGCCCGACCTCCGCCTCGACGGCGTGGCAGGCGCGCAGCAGCGCGTGCGGGTCGAGGGTCGTGCTGACCAGCGCGACGGCGTTGAGGAAGTCGGGCTGGTCCCGGACGGTCCCGACCGGGGCGGACTCGACGAACGTGGACACCGCGTCGACGGTGATCCCCTCCACCGCGCTCAGCGCCTCGAGGGCCGCGTGCAGGTTCGCCGCGCGGTGACCGGTGTTCGCGCCCAGCGACAGGACGGCGTTCACGAGCGGGTCCGCCGGACGACGAGTTCGACGTCGTCGAAGGAGGCCGGGATCGGCGCCTGCGGTTTGTGGACCACGACGTCGACGGCCGCGATCCGTGGTGAGCGGGCCAGCGCCGCGGTGGCGATCCGCCCGGCGAGGGTCTCGACGAGCAGGACGGGTTCACCGGTGAGGATCGTGACGAGCTCCTCGGCCAGCGCGCCGTAGTCGACGGTGGCACTCAGGTCGTCGCCGGCGGCGGCCTCGCGGGTGTCGAGGTGCAGGGCGACGTCGAGACCGAAGGGCTGCCCCTGGGCGCGTTCGACGTCCAGGACGCCGTGGTGGCCGATGGCGCGCAACCCGCGCAGCACGATCCGGTCCAGCACCCGGCCCTGGGCGTCGAGCACGGGCCCGGCGGCGTCGAGCGAGGTCACGACGCACCCACCGGGGTCCGGGCGGCGCCCCAGGCCCGCGCGACGCGGACCGCCGCGACCGAGGGGGCCACGTCGTGCACCCGCACGCCCCAGATCCCTCGCGCCGCGGCGAGGGCGGTGACGGCGGCGGTCGCGGTGTCGCGGGCCGCCGGCGGCGGGACGACCCCGTCCGGGCCGGTCAGCAGCGCACCGAGGAAGCGTTTGCGGGAGGCCCCCACGAGCAGGGGGAACCCCAGCGCGGCGAGCTGGTCGAGCCCGGCGAGCAGGGCCCAGTCGTGCTCGGCGACCTTGGCGAACCCGAGCCCGGGGTCGAGCACGATCCGCTCCGGTGCGATCCCCGCCGCGGTCACCGCGTCGAGTCGTCCCCGCAGCTCGGCGGAGACCTCGGCCACGACGTCGTCGTAGACGGCGCGCGAGGTCATGACGTCGGAGAAGCCCCGCCAGTGCGAGAGGACGTAGACGCAGCCGAGCTCGGCGACGGTGGACGCCATCTCCGGATCGGCCAGACCGCCCGAGACGTCGTTCACGACGACCGCCCCCGCGGTGACCGCGGCCCGGGCCACCTCCGCGCGCATGGTGTCGACGCTCACCGGGACCCCGGCGTCGACCAACCCGTGGACGACGGGGAGGACACGGCGCAGTTCCTCGGCCACCTCGACGCGCACGGCGCCCGGCCGGGTCGACTCACCGCCGACGTCGACGAGCGCCGCGCCCGCCGCGTGCAGGGCGGTCCCCTGCGCGACGGCCACCTCGTGGGCGAGGAAGTGCCCGCCGTCGGAGAAGGAGTCGGGGGTGACGTTGAGGACCCCCACGACCCGGGTCGGTCCGGGAACCAGCAGCGAGCTCACCGGTGCCCCGCCACGATCAGGCTCATGGCCTCGGCCCGGGTGGCCGCGTTGCGCAGCGAACCGCGCACGGCCGAGGTGATGGTCTTGGCCCCCGGTTTGCGGACCCCGCGGTAGGTCATGCAGGAGTGCTCGGCCTCGACGACGACGATCACCCCGCGCGGGTGCAGCTTGTCGACGAGGGCGTCGGCGACCTGGGTGGTGAGGCGTTCCTGCAGCTGCGGCCGGCGGGCGAAGACGTCCACCAACCGGGCCAGCTTCGAGAGCCCGGTCACCCGGCCGTGCTCCCCCGGGATGTAGCCGACGTGGGCCACACCGTGGAAGGGGAGCAGGTGGTGCTCGCAGGTGGACTGCACTTCGATGTCCTTCACCAGGACCAGTTCGTCGTGCTCGAGACCGAAGTCGGTGGCGAGGACCTCGGCCGGGTCCTGGTGCAGCCCCGCGAAGAGCTCGAGCGAGGCGCGGGCCACGCGGGCGGGGGTGTCACGCAGGCCCTCGCGGTCCGGGTCCTCCCCGATGGCGAGGAGGAACTCCCGGACCGCGGCCTCGGCGCGCGGGCCGTCGTACGTGCCCGGCGCGTGAGCGTCCGGTGTGGGCGCTCCCGTGCTCACGGCTGCTCGTGCGTCCCGTTCTGGTAACCGTTCACCGGCGTCTGGAACCCACCGGCGTGGCCGTTGAGACCGGGCGAGGCGACCGGCGGGATGTCGGACACGTGACGGCGTTCCGAGGACAGCCAGACCGGCCGCTGCGGACGCTTCACGACGGGGGCGAAGATCTCGGCCAGCTCGGCCTGGTTCAGCGTCTCCTTGTCCAGCAGCGCGACGACCAGGTCGTCGAGGACCTGACGGTGCTCGACCAGGACCTCCCACGCCTCGTCGTGCGCGGACTCGATGAGGCGGCGGACCTCCTCGTCGACGATCCCGGCGACGCCCTCGGAGTAGTCGCGCTCGTGGCCCATGTCGCGACCGAGGAAGACCTCGCCGCCGCTGGACCCGAGCTTGATCGCCCCGACGCGTTCGCTCATGCCGTACTGGGTGACCATCTTGCGGGCCATGCCGGTGGCCTTCTCGATGTCGTTGCTCGCCCCGGTCGTCGGGTCGTGGAAGACAAGCTCCTCGGCAACGCGACCGCCGAGGGCGTAGGCCAACTGGTCGAGGATCTCGTTGCGCGAGGTCGAGTACTTGTCCTCGGTCGGCAGGACCATCGTGTAACCCAGCGCCCGGCCGCGCGGCAGGATCGTCACCTTCGTGACCGGGTCGGTGTTGGCCATGGCCGCGGCGACCAGGGCGTGCCCGCCCTCGTGGTACGCGGTGACCCGCAGTTCCTTCTTGTTCATCCGGCGGGTGCGCTTCTGCGGGCCGGCCATGACGCGGTCGATCGCCTCGTCCAGCGCGGAGTTGTCGATGACCTTCGCGTCGGCGCGGGCCGTGAGCAGCGCGGCCTCGTTGAGGACGTTGGCCAGGTCGGCCCCGGAGAAGCCCGGGGTCCGGCGGGCGACGGCCAGCAGGTCGATGTCCGGGGACAGCGGCTTGCCCTTGCCGTGGACCTGCAGGATCTGGTGACGACCCTCCATGTCGGGGGCCTCCACCGCGATCTGGCGGTCGAAGCGGCCCGGGCGCAGCAGCGCCGGGTCGAGGATGTCGGGACGGTTCGTCGCGGCGATGAGGATGACGTTCGTCTTGACGTCGAAGCCGTCCATCTCGACGAGGAGCTGGTTCAGCGTCTGCTCGCGCTCGTCGTGCCCGCCGCCCATGCCGGCCCCGCGGTGGCGGCCGACGGCGTCGATCTCGTCGACGAAGATGATCGCGGGCGCGTTGGTCTTGGCCTGCTCGAAGAGGTCGCGGACTCGGCTGGCGCCGACACCCACGAACATCTCGACGAAGTCCGAACCGGAGATCGAGTAGAAAGGCACCCCGGCCTCACCGGCGACGGCGCGGGCGAGCAGCGTCTTGCCGGTCCCGGGCGGGCCGTAAAGCAGGACGCCCTTGGGGATCTTCGCGCCGACGGCCAGGAACTTGGCGGAGTCCTGCAAGAACTCCTTGATCTCGTGCAGTTCCTCGACGGCCTCGTCCGCCCCGGCGACGTCCGCGAACGTCGTCTTCGGGGTGTCCTTGGACATCATCTTGGCCTTGGACTTGCCGAACTGCATGACCTTGCTGCCGCCACCCTGCATCTGCGAGATGAGGAACCAGAAGAGGAGCAGCATCAGGACGATGGGCCCGACCGTGAACAGCAGCGACTGCAGGATGCCCGTGCGGGGCACCTCGTCGGTCACCCCGTCGGTGGGCGGGTTGGTGTTCAGCGCGTCGATGAGGTCGCCACCGCGCTGGGAGATGTAGTACGAACGAACGGCGCTGGCGCCCTGCTCGGTGACCCCGGACTTGAGCTTGAGGTCGATGCGCTGAGAGCCGTCGGTGAGCGTGGCGCTCTTGACCTTGCCCTCGTCGATCAGCGTGATCGCGCGGGTCGTGGAGACCTCGGCGGTGCCGCTGGACGCGAAGAAGGAGGCGCCGATGGCCACCACGGCGATCGCGACGACGATCCACAGCCACGGGCCGCGGACGATGCGCTTGAGTTGGTTGGGCATCAGTGGAGGGGTCGCCCCCTGTCCCTCCTGCTCGTTCTAGCCTGTCGTTCGACGGTACACCGGGCGAACGACACGCCGCCGCGGGTCCTGTCTGCGCAGGTCCTTCGCTGGTCGAACGGGCGGGAGCGCCGGGCTGTTCCGGCCAGGACGCCCCGATCCGCTGTGGGCGAACTCCGGGCCTGCAGCACCCCGGCTCAGGACAGGAGCACGTGCAGCCGGTGGACGGCCGAGACCACCTCCTCCGGCACGTCGAAGGGCTGTTCGTGGCCGCTCGCGACGAGCCGGTGGTCGAGGAGACGGGCGCGACCTGGTCGACGTGCGCGGCGGGGGGAACCCGCAGCACGGGCCGGTCGTCCTCACCGCCCGCCGTCCCACGCCCACCCCCAGCGGACCGCTGGACACGGTGTTCCTGGGTGAAGGTCACGACGACGACGCCAGGCGAGCCACTCCCCCGGGGCGAGGGGCAAACCGGTCTGGACGATGGCTTTACAGGTGTTGAGCGACGGGGTAGCTTTACGGATGTAAACATTTCGCGGCGAGCCAGTCGGGCCCACCGGACCACCTCACCGGAGGTCACCATGACCACCAGCGCTCCCGCCTCGCACTCACCCCTCCTCGACACCCGCCGGCCCGCCACGACCCTGGTGCAGTCGTGGCTGCGGTTGTGGAACGGCGACCTCACCCTCGCCGCCGAGATCGTCGCCCCGGACTTCCGGCTCCACGCGGCGATGATGGACGGCGGGGACGGCGCGGCCGTCGACTCGCCCCAGGCCCTCGTGGGCTGGATCGACTCCACGCGAGCGGCCGTCCCGGACCTCGCCTTCTCGATCGAGGTCGGCCCGATCGTCGACGGCCCCTCGATCGCGGTGCGCTGGCGCGCCCGGGGCTCCTACGCCGGGGGCGTACCGGGCGCCCAGGCCCCCGGCGGCACCCTCGTCGACTTCACCGGCACCGACGTCCTGCGCACCGAGGACGGCCGCATCGCCGAGTACTGGGTGAACTCCGACACCCTCCTGCTGCTCACCCAGCTGCAGGTCCGCGCGTGAACCCCGCGACCGGCTCCGACGCACGACCCCCGCTGCTCCCCCTCGAGCCGGGACCGGCCCGGCGCCGTCGGCGGCCCGCGTACCTGGCGCCGACCAACGCCGTCGTGAAGACCCTGTCCCGGTGGCGGGTGAGCACCGGGGTAATCAAGGTCCTGACGGTGCCGGGTCGCACCAGCGGCAAACCCCGGTCCACACCGGTCTCTCCCCTGAGCCTGGACGGACGTCGTTTCATCCTCGCCCCGACGCCCGAGGGCGACTGGGCTCGCAACGCCCGCGCGGCCGGCCGCGGAACCCTCACCGACGGCCCGCGGAGCGAGCAGGTGCTCTTGCGCGAGCTGGACCGCACCGGGGAAGCCGACCTGCGGCGGCGCCTGATGACCTCCTTCCCGGCCGCCGTCCCCGACGGCGTGCGCCTGTTCAAGGCCCTCGACCTCGTCACCAGCGCCGACCCCGCGCAGTTCGCCGCCGCCGCCGACCTCGTCACCGCCTTCGAGGTCCTGCCCGCACCCGGCACCTGACCCCGCACCGTCCAGTCCCCCACACCCAACCCTCCCGAGGAGAACCACCGTGAACAGTCCCCAGGACACCGTCGCACCGACCACCACCGCACCTGCCCCCACGCAAGCGACCGAGATCGTGCTGCCGGGCGTCGTCGAACCCTCCGGTCTGCAGGTCCGCGTCCGCGACCTGCCCGCCCCCGGGCGCGGCGAGGTGATGGTCGAGGTCGAGGCCAGCGGCGTCTCCTTCGCCGAGCGGTCCATGCGACGGGGCCGCTACCCGGGTCAGCCCGCGTTCCCCTTCGTGCCCGGCTACGACCTCGTCGGCACGGTGACCGCGGTCGGACCGGACGCGGACGCCGCGCTGACCGGGACCCGCGTCGCCGCGATGACGAAGACCGGCGGCTGGGCCAGCCACGTCCTGCTGCCGGCGGTCGACCTCGTCCCCGTACGCGCGGACCTCGACCCCGCCGAGGCGGAGACCGTCGTCGTCAACGGCGTGACCGCCTGGCAGATGCTGCACCGCACGGCCCGCGTCCGGCGGGGTCAGACGGTCCTGGTCCACGGCGCCAGCGGCGGCGTGGGCACCGTCCTGGTCCAGCTGGCCGTCCACGCGGGGGTCCGCGTCATCGCCACCGCCGGCCCGCGTCACCACGAGGCCCTGCGCGCCCTGGGCGCGGAACCCCTCGACTACGACACCCCCGACCTCGAGGCCGCGGTGCGCCGCCTGGTCCCCGGCGGGGTCGACGCCGCCTTCGACCACCTCGGCGGGGAGAGCCTGACCCGCTCGTGGCGCCTGCTCGCCCCGAGGGGCACGCTGGTCAGCTACGCCATCGCCGCGAAGATCGACGCTCCCGGTTCCCTGTGGATCCCCTTCCTGGCCGCTCTCGCGCGGGTGCTCCTGTGGCAGATCCTGCCCAACGGCAAGCGCGCCTCCTTCTACGACCTGTGGTCCGGACACCGTCTGCGCCCCAGCGCCTTCCGGGCCCGCACCCGGCAGGACATGACCGCCGTGCTGGACCTGCTCGCCGCAGGGGTCGTGACCGCGCAGATCGGCGCCCGCCTACCGCTGACCTCGGCCGCCGAGGCGATGGAGCTGGCCGAGTCGCACACCGTCCGCGGCAAGATCGTGCTCGTCCCCTGAGACCCTGACCCCGACCGAGGTGGCAGCGGCAGGACCCGCTCGCCACGACCACCCACGTGGAACGAGCCATGACCACCACTCCCCGGACGACCACCGCCACCGACCCGGCCCGCCCCGGTGCGCGCGAGCGCAACCCGCGCGGCCAGGGGGGTCGCCTCCGCGACGACATCCTGACCGCCGCCACCGACCTGCTCGACGAGTCCGGGACCGAGGAGTCGGTGACGCTGCGCGCCGTCGCCCGCCGGGCCGGCATCAGCGCCCCCGCCATCTACGGGCACTTCGCCGACCGGCAGACGATCCTGCTCGCCGTCGTGCAGGGCGCCTTCGCGGAGCTCGACGAGCGTCTGCGCGCCGCCCACACCGAGGACGACGGGAGCGAGGGCGACCCCGTCGCCCGCCTGCACCGGGTCTGCGCGGCCTACCTCGACTTCGCCGCCACCCGGCCGCAGCGCTACCGGGCGATGTTCGGCGGCCTGTGGAACACCCAGCGGGCGCTGGCGGAGGAGAACGTCACCGCCGGCGACCTCACCGACCTGGGCCAGGACGCCCTCGAGGTCCTGGCCACCGCCCTGCAGGACTGCGTCGCCGCCGGGCGCTCCGGCAGCGACGACCCGCGCGGGGACGCCGTCGCCCTGTGGCTGGGCCTGCACGGCCTGGCCCACCAGCGCGTCGTCACCGCCGCCTTCCCCTGGCCCGCGGACATCATCGAGCGCCTCGTGGTCCCGCTGGCGCACCTGGTCCCCGCGGCGGACGGCGACCGGTAGCGCGCGGGCACCCGCACCCGTCGGCGACGGGCCTCGATGACGGTCACGACGGTGGAGCGGACCCGCCCAACCGGTCGCGCAACTCGTCGTCGCTGGGCTCGACCAGGTAGGAGCCGTCCGGCCAGACGATGGTCGGGATGCGCCGCGCCCCGTCCTGCAACCGCCGGACCAGCTCGGTCGCGGCCGCGTCGGCCTCGACGTCCACGTAGCGGTGGGCCACGCCCTGCGCCTCCAGCAGCGTCCGGCTGCGCCGCACGTCCGGGCACCACCCGGCGCCGTAGACCACCAGCTCACTCGCCTCACCACCGGCCGCACGGGTCTCGACGGGTTCCACGGAAGCCTCCCCAGGATCGATCGGTCCGCACCAGTGTCGCCGAGCGGACGCCCGAAACCTCCCCACCGGGTGCAACGTCCTGGCCTGTGAGACGTCTGAGCAGTGTGAGAGCAGACGACGTCGCCGGCCGCCTCGCGACGGCGGCGACCGCAGGAGCGGACGGTCCGCTCGACCTGCGGGCCCTGTTCGAGCAGCACTTCCACCCCACCGTCCGCCTCGCGAGGCTGCTCGGGGCGGACGACCCGGAGGACATCGCCCAGGAGGCGTTCGTGCGCCTCCACCGGCACCCCCTCCACGAACCGGCGGCCGCCCTGGCCTACCTGCGGCGGACGACGGCCAACCTCACGACCTCGCGTCTGCGCCACCTGGGCGTGGTGCGGCGCACCCCTGGCGACACGACCGGCACCCACGCGTCCGCCGAGGACAGCGCCCTGGCCGCCGAACGCGTCGACCACCTCCTGGCCGCGGTGCGGCACCTCCCCCGCCGCCAGCGTCACGCACTCGTCCTGCGCTACTGGATGGACCTGTCCGTCGCCGAGGTCGCCGACGCCCTGGAGGTGCCGCTGGGCACGGCCAAGTCCGACATCTCGCGCGCCCAGCGCACCCTCGCGACCCGACTGGAGGACCTGGCGTGACCGGCTCCGACGCACCCGACGCGACCGAGCGGCTCCAGGGGCAGCTCGATGCCCTCGCCGGCCGCGCCGCCCACGACGCTGAGGCGCGGAGGGTGGCGGGCGGCCCCGAGTGGGAGCGCCTGCAGCACCGCCTCACCGCGGACCGCCGCCGTCGGCGCCGGGTCCGGTCCGGTTTGATCGGCGCCGCGGCCGCCTGCGCGTTCGTCGCGGCCGGGTTCGGCTGGTCGCAGCTGGACGGGGGCGGTCCCAGCGTCCGGGTCGTACCCGCCGCCCCGGAGGACCCCGCGGCCACCGCCGCCGCCCGCGCGGCGGTGGCGGGCCAGTGCCCGGCGGTCACCGACCTGCCTCCGGTCAGCGTCGACGAAGGGCAACGACTGTCCGAGGGGCTCACCCTCGAGCAGGCCACCCGGCGTGCGCAGGACGGGCAGCAGGCCTCGGTCCTGGACGCCTGGGTGCGCTGCGCCCTCCCCGACGCCTACGGACAGCTGCGGATCGAACAGCAGCCGCAGTGGCACGTCGTGGTCGCCCTGACCGACGCATCGGGCCCCGACCCCCTCGCCGGGGCACCGCTGGGAGTGCTCACCGGCCGGGTCGAGGTGGAGACGACCCCGTTCTCCGCGGTGCAGATGCAGTTGCTGTTCGGACGGGTCGAGCAGGCCCTGCAGGGCTGCGGTCTCGGTCCGACGTCCGCCTCGATCGGACTGTCCACCCTCAGCCTCGGCGCCGGGGACGGCACACGGGGCTCGCCGGGGGTCGCCGCGGTCGAGGGCTGCCTGAACGACGCCGACCTCGGCACCGGACCCGGCCGGGACCAGGTGGAGGTCACCGACGAGTTCGCCGTGCCCGCGTGACCTGCCGCTATGGCGATAGCGCTATCGCCATAGCGATAGGAACCTAGCTGTAGACGTGCGGCGCCAGTGTCGCGACGCAGTCGAGGTTGCGGTACTTGTCCGCGAAGTCCAGCCCGTAGCCGACGACGAACTCGTTGGGGATGTCGTAGCCCACGTAGGCGACGTCGACCTCGACCTTGGCGGCCTCGGGTTTGCGCAGCAGCGCGCACACCTTCACCGAGGCGGGGCCGCGCGAGGACAGGTTCGCCAGCAGCCAGGACAACGTCAGACCGGAGTCGATGATGTCCTCGACGACGAGGACGTGGCGGCCGGAGATGTCGGTGTCGAGGTCCTTGAGGATCCGCACGACGCCGGAGCTCTTGGTGCCGGAGCCGTAGGAGCTGACGGCCATGAAGTCCATCGACAGCGAGACGTTCATGGCGCGGGACAGGTCGGCCATGACCATGACGGCGCCCTTGAGGACGCCGACGAGCAGGACGTCCTTGTCGGCGTAGTCCCGGTCGAGCTCGGCGGCGAGCTCGGCGACGCGGGTGGCCACCTGCTCCTTGGTCAGGAGCACGTGCTCGAGGTCGGTCCCGGCGGTCGCGGCGTCCACGCGGATCTCCTGTGGTTGTTCAGCGGTGGGGGGTGAGCACGAGCCTGCCACACGCGCGGACACCGCTCGCACCACCCGGCAGGTGGACGGCCCCCTGCCCGTGCCAGTCCAGGAGCAGCGCCTCGAGGACGTCGACGTGCGCGGCGGTGAGGGCGCCCGCCGGGCAGCCGACCGCGAGCGCCGCGGTGCGCAACCAGCGGCGACGCAAGGCGGGCAGGGCCCCGACCAGGTCGGTGACGGCGGCGGAACCCCCGGTGAACGGCGAGGAGTCGGCGGCGAGGGCGTCGAGGGCGTCCGCGTCGTCCCGGGCCGCGCGGGCGGTCCGGGCCAGGGCCTGGGCGACGCCCGGTCCGAGCCGGTCCTCGAGGACGGGGAGGACGTCGTGGCGCACCCGGGAACGGGTGAAGGCGGGGTCGGTGTTGGCCGGGTCCTCCCACGGTTGGAGGCCCTCGTCGTGGCAGGCCCGGCGCACGAGGGCGCGGGTGAGCCCGAGCAACGGCCGGCGGAAGATCCCCCGAACGGCCGCCATGCCGGCGAGGCTGCGCGTCCCGGAGCCGCGGGCGAGGCCGAGCAGGACGGTCTCGGCCTGGTCGTCGAGGGTGTGGGCGAGGAGGACGGCGACGGCTCCGAGCTCGTCGGCGGTGCGGGTGAGGGCGTCGTAGCGCGCGGTCCGGGCCGCGGCCTCGGGGCCACCCGCCGCTGCGACGTCGACCCGGACCCCGACGACGGGGTCCAGCCCGAGGCGACGTCCCTGCGCCTCGACCTCGCGCGCCACCGCGGCGGAGTCCGGGTGCAACCCGTGGTCGACGGTGACGAGCCCGGCGGAGCGCGCCTCGAAGGCCGTGGCCGCGGCGAGCGCGAGGGAGTCGGCACCCCCCGAGCAGGCGACCAGCACCAGCCCGGCGGGCACCGCGCGCAGGTCCCGGCGCACGGCGACCCGCACCGCCGCGACCGCGGGAGTGGGCCCGCTCAGCCGTGCACCCGCGTGACCCACGCGGCGGGCTCGCCGATCTCGGCGGGCAGCGGGAGGTGCTCGGGGCCGGTCCAGACGACGTTCAGCCCGTCCCAGCCGACGCGCGCGACGACGCCGCGGACGAACTTCGCGCCGTCGGCGTACTGGCGGGACTTCGCGTCCAGGCCGAGCATCCGGCGCACGACCTGGTCGAAGGACCCGCCGCCCTTGCGGCGCTTGGTGAACCGGGACCGGATCTGGGCGACGGAGGGCACGACCTGCGGGCCGACGTCGTCCATCACGACGTCGGCGTGCCCTTCGAGCAGCGACATGACGGCGACGAGGCGGGCGACCCGTTCGCGCTGGCCGGGCGTCTGGAGCAGGTCGGCCAGGCCGATGCCGCTGCCTTCGCCCGTGCCGCGCAGGACGTCGGGCAGGGACTGCAGGACGCCGCTGAGCCGCTCCCCCATGTCCCGCGGCTGGGCGAGGAGGTCAGCGGAGAGCTCGCGGGCCTCGGTGGTGACCCAGCGGCGCAGCCAGGGGTGCGCGCCGAACTGCAGCCGGTGCGCCTCCTCGTGCAGGCAGACCCAGCGGCGGAAGTCGTGGGGGTCGACCTGCAGGTCGCGTTCGACCTGGACGACGTTCGGGGCGACGAGCAGCAGCCGGCCGGGCTGCTCGTCCTCGATGCCGGCGAAGACGTCGAACTGGCCCAGCACCCGGCTGGAGAGGAAGGACAGCAGGCTGCCGAGCTCGGCGCCCGTGGTGCGTCGTCCGACGGCGGTGGCGGCGCGGTCGACGGCGGCGGCGGGCCGCCCACCTCCCGGCCGGACGGGGACGACCACGGGCCCGAGCAGCGAGCGGAAGGCGTCGACGTTGGCGCGGGCCCACGAGGCGCGGTCGACGACGAGCGCGGGCGGCATCGGTTCGGGGGAGGTCAGGTGCGCGGTCCGCGCGACCGGTCCGGCGGCCTCGGCGGCCGCGAGCCGCAGTTCGGCGACGACGTCGTCGATCTCGTCCCGGCCGAGCCTGGGGCCGGGGCGGACGAGCCGGGCCGCGACCTGGGCCGCGAGGTCGAAGTCGACCAGGTCGACGACGGCACGTCCACCGGGCTCGTCCTCCCCGGGACCTCCCGGGCTCCCGCCGCCCTCTGCTCCGTCGGTTCCGGAGTCCGCCCGTGCACGCATGCACGCACCGTACGCGGCGGCTACGACGTCCGTGATCAGACGTCCGTGATGAGACCTCGTCGCTACCAGCAGCCGCAGGCGAGGAGCGCCGTGGCGAAGCGGTCCTGGGCGCGGCGCGCGGAGGCCGAACCGCCCGGCGCCACGCTGTCCGACATCACGGCGAAGGCCAGCAGCCGGCCGTCGGTGTCGCGGACGTAGCCGGCGAGGCTGCTGACCCCGGTGAGCGTGCCGGTCTTGGCCCGGACGACTCCCGCGGCGGCGGCCGAGTCGGGTTGGTCGTAGCGGTCGAGCAGCGTCCCGCTCACGCCCGCGACGGGCAGACCCGCTGCGACGGAACCGAGTTCGGGGTGCTTCCCGGCGGCGACGAGGACCAGCACGTCGGTCACGACGCGGGCCGGGATGCGGGTGTCGCGGCCCAGGCCGCTGCCGCCCTGCAACGCGGTGCCGCTGACGTCGAGGCCCAGCGCGGCGATCTGGTCGACGACGGCGCGGGAGGCGTCGTCGAAGGTCCCCTGCCGGTCCGTGGCCAGGGCGACGCGGCGGGCGAGGACCTCGGCGAGGGTGTTGTCGCTGGTGGTGAGCATGAACTCGACCTGTTCGGCCGTGGTGGCCGAGCGCACGCTCGCGATCGTCGCCGCGCCGGGCACGGCCGAGGCGCGGACGACACCGCCGCCCGGGTCGAGGACCCGGACGCCGTGCGCGGCGAGGGCGGCGGCGAAGGTGCGGGCCGCGGCGAGCGCCGGGTCGGGGTCGCGGGGGGCCGTCTCCCCCGCGGCGAGGCGGCCCTCGTCGACGGCGAGCGGGGCGATGGGGGCGACGAACCCGGCGGCGACGTCGCCGCTGCCCCAACCGGCTGACGTGGTGGGACCGGAGAAGGCGGAGTCGTCGAGGCGGACGGCGACGGCGGTGCGGCCCGCGGCGAGCAGCTTCGTCGCGGTGGCGGCGGCGAGGTCGTCGAGGCCGGCGTGCCCGTCGACGGCGTCGGGGTTCCCCGCGCCGGCGCCGAGCAGGACGTCGCCCCCGGCGAGCAGGACGACCTCGTCGGGGGTCGCTCCGTCGACGACGGTGGTGGCCGCCCGGGAGGTGGGTCCGAGGGCGCGCAGGGCGGCGACGGCGGTGAGGACCTTCGTCACCGAGGCGGGGGTGCGGGGTACGTCGACGCCGTCGGAGAGCAGGTCGTCGCCGGTGAGGGCGTCCCGGACGCTGGCGGACACCTCGGCCCCGAGCGCGGGGTCGCCGAGGAACGGGGCGAGGTCACCACCGAGGACGGCGGGGTCCGGGCGGGGGGCGTCGGGGTCCAGCGCGGGCAGGACGGCCTGCGGGTCCTGGGCCGGACGGGTGGCGGCCGGAGCGGTCGGCAGGGCCGGCGCGGTGGGGGCGGGAGTCGTGGTCAGCGGACCGGGGACGACCCCGCCGGCGTCGAGCCCGGCGTAGCCACCGGCCAGCACGAGCACCGTGGCGGCCGTCACGGCGGCGGTGGCGGCCTTGCGCACGCGTCCGGTACTCCCGTTCCTCGTCCTGGGTGGCGCAGCGGTCCGTCACCGGGGTGCCACCCCGAGTTCGTCCGCGACCGCCGGTCTGCGCGACACTAGCGCGCACCCCCGGCGGAGCAGACCCTCCGGTCGGGCGAAGACCAGACGGGGTCCCCGGGCCCCGACGAGAGGAGCCACGTGAGCACCCCAGTCGAGTTCGACGCGACCATCGAGATCCCCAAGGGTCAGCGCAACAAGTACGAGGTCGACCACGAGACCGGGCGCATCCGCCTGGACCGCATGCTGTTCACCTCGACGCGCTACCCGCACGACTACGGGTTCATCGAGGGCACGCTGGGCGAGGACGGGGACCCGCTGGACGTCCTCGTCATCCTCGAGGAGCCGACGTTCCCCGGTTGCCTCATCTCCTCGCGCGCGATCGGCATGTTCCACATGCGCGACGAGGCCGGCGGCGACGACAAGATCCTCGCCGTCCCCGCGGGCGACCCGCGCTGGGAGAAGATCCAGGACCTGGAGGACATCTCCGAGTTCGACCGCCTGGAGATCCAGCACTTCTTCGAGACCTACAAGGACCTCGAGCCCGGCAAGAGCGTCGAGGGCGCGAACTGGGCCGGTCGCGCGGAGGCCGAGAAGGAGATCGCGGCGTCGTACGAGCGCGCCAAAGGCACGTCCTACGAGGCCGGCGCCGCCAAGCACTGAGGCTTCGGCCCGGTTCCGCTGAGGGATCGTTGCCTCCCCGATGTCGTCCTGCGACCTCGGGGAGGCAACGATCCCTCTCGCGTTCGCGGCCCGGGGGGGACGCGGAGGTCAGGCGGGACGGGTGCCGTAGGGCATGAGCCCGGAGCGGTAGATCGAGGAGGTCCGCACGTTGGCGCCGGTGTGCGGGGCCTCGACCATCGTCCCGGGCGCGATGACCATGCCGACGTGGTGGATCGTGCCGGGGTTGGCGGTGTCGGTGGCGTAGAAGACGAGGTCGCCGGCTTCGAGGTCGGAGAGGTCGACCTTGGCCTCGCCGCTGTACTGGATGCGCGAGGAGTGCGGCAGCCCGACCCCGGCGGCCTGCCAGGCGCGCATCGTCAGCCCGGAGCAGTCGAAGGAGTCGGGGCCGTCACCGGCCCACAGGTAGGGCTTGCCGAGCTGCGCCAGCGCCCAACCGACGGCGGTGTTCGCGCCCGCCGTGGGTCCGGCGGCGCGGCGCACCGGGGCGCTGCCCGCGGACCCGCCCGGAGACGACGAACTGCGCACGGACGGGGCGGAGGCGGCCCGGGCTGCGGCGGCGGCCTGCGCGGCGGCCGCGGCCTGCGCGGCGGCGGCCGCCGCGGCCTGGCGTTCGGCCTCGAGGCCGGCCTGGCGCTGCTGCTCGAGCGCGACGGTGGTCTGCTGCAGCTGCGCGAGCTGGGCGACGAGGGCGTCGGTCTTGGCCTGGGTGCCCGCGACCACCGCGTCGGCGGCGTCGGCGGCCTTCTGCGCGGCCTTCTGGGCCTTGGCGGTGGCGTCGGTGGCGTCCTGCTGGGCCTGCTTGGCCTCGGCGGCCTGGGCGGCGGTGCTCTCGGCGAGGGTCTTCGCGGCGGCGGCCTCGGCCTGGACGTCGGCGCGGCCGCCGGCGAGGTGGTCGAGGGTGGCCTTGCCGTCGACGTAGTCGGTGATGGAGCCGGAGGCGAGGACGGACGTGAACGAGGAGTAGTCCCCGGAGGACCCGCGGTAGGTCTGGGAGGCGAGCTGGCCGACGGCGATCCGGGCCTTCTCGTAGGCCTGCGCGGCGTCGGCGGCGGCCTGCGCGGCGGCGGCGGCCTCGCTCGTGCGCTGCTCGAGCAGCGCGCGGGCCTCGTCGTAGTCCTCGGTCGCGACGGACAGCGAGGTCTGCGCGGCGTCGAGCTGGTCCTGCTGGCTGTTCAGCTGCGCCTGCAACGAGTCGACCTGCGCGGCCGTGGCGTCGGCGGCGGCCTTCGCGGCGTCGACGTCGCTCTGACTGGGGTAGACCGGGTCGGCCAGGGCCGGGCCGCCCACCGCGATCAGCGGGACCGCAGCGGTCAGGGCCAGCAGCAGGGTGCGGCGGGCTGTGCGACCCTCAGTCACGATCGTCACCCAGCGTAGTCATTCGCGTCACAGTGTGCAGGTTAACCACCAAACGTCCCGTGCGGAACACCCCGGGCCCCGCGCGTCGGTACCTGCCTCCGGGGGAACCATCCCGCGGACGGGCAGAACGGGGGCGACCTGGCCGTTACGATCGACTGTCGTCCCGGCGACGCCCGTCCGTCGATCAAGGAGATCTCGATGCCCGAACTCATGCAGATCGGCGAGGTCGTCGAACGGGTCGGCTACAGCTTCCGCACCATCCGCTACTACGACGAGATGGGTCTGGTCACCCCGACCCAGCGCACCCCCGGCGGGTTCCGGCTCTACACCGAGATGGACGTCTACCGCCTCCTCGTCCTCAAGCGGATGAAGCCGCTGGACTTCTCCCTCGACGAGATGCGTGAACTGCTGCAGGTCCTCGACGCCCTCGACGGCCGGCTCCCCTCCGAGACCCCGCGCGACACGCTGTTCGAACGCCTCGACACCTTCCGCGCCGCCGCCGACGCCCGCGTCGAGAAGCTCCGCGAGCGGCTGATGATGGCCGAGGAGTTCGCGCAGCGACTGCGCGACGAGGCCGCCGGGCGCACCGACGGCGGCTCCCCCGCCCCCGAACCCCCCGTCCGCGAGACCACGCCCTGACCCCTGGTCCTGCTGGGGGTTCCAGCGGGATCACGACTCAAGGGGCCGACGCGGACGGCCGACGACGGGGGTGTGACCCTCCGCCGCGCGCTGCCCGTCGTGGTGACGGCCGCGCTGCTGGCGCTCGCCCTGGCCGTGCTGCTGCGTCAGCCGACGCCGAGCACCGCCCCCGGCACGGTCACCCGCGCCGCCCGGACCGAGGTCTGCCTGCGCACCGCCGGGCACGACGTCTGCCTGGACCGGGAGCACGTCGACCACCTGGGCCTGTCCGGACTGCGCCCGGGGGACTGCGTCGCCGCGACCTGGACCGGCGACCTCCTCGTCGCCGAGTCCCTGGTCCGCGTCGTGCGCAGCGCCTGCGCTCAGCCCGCGTAGGGCAGCGCCGGCAGGCCCTTCACCCCGGGCACGAAGCGGAAGATGCTCCCGGCCTGGGGGTCGTCGTCGTCCGCGAGGCCTTCGCGCGACGTCGTGATGAACAGCTCGCTGTAGTCCTCGCCGCCGAAGGTGCAGGCCGTGACCTGCCGGGCACCGACCTCGACGACGGCGTCCAGCGTGCCGTCCGGGGCGTAGCGGCGGACCGCGGAACCCCCGAAGAGGGCCGTCCAGACCCCACCCTCGGCGTCGACGGTCAGCCCGTCGGGCCGGTTGCGGCCCGACTCGTCGTTGACCTGGGCGAAGGGGCGGCGGTTCGTGAGGCCGCCGTCGCGGGTGTAGTCGAAGACGTCGGTGCGACCGGTCGGGGTGTCGTTGTAGTAGGCCAGCGTCCCGTCCGGGCTCCAGCCGAGGCCGTTGGAGATCGTGACCTCCTCGACGACGATCGAGGTGGTGCCGTCGACGTCGAGGCGGAAGACCGCCCCGCGCCCGGTTCCCTTGCCGTCGGCCTGGTCGTAGGCCATGTTCCCCGCGTAGAAGCGGCCGTCGGGGTCGCAACCGCCCTCGTTCATCCGCAGCCGGACCCGCGGACCCCACAGCTCCGGCAGCCGCTCCAGCGAGCCGTCGGGCGCCTCGAGGACGATCCCGCGCTCCACGGCGACGACGGCTCCCCCGCCGACCCGCGGCCGGGTGATCGCCACCACGTCGCCGTAGTGCTTCCGGCTGGTCGCCCCGGACGCGTCGAGGGTGACGATGTCGCCCTCGTAGAGGTCGACGAACCGCAACCCTCCCCACGTCGGCGACCAGCACGGGCCTTCGCCGTGTCCCACGAGCCTGTCGGTGATCCGCTCCGCTGCTGCCACGCTCCGCACCTTAGGGGAGCGGGCCTCCCACCCGTCGTCGAGGGACGGGTCTCAGAGGGCGGACGTCGGCAGGTAGGCGAGTTCGGGGCGACCGGATCCGCCGTAGCGGGGTTCGCGCCGCACCCGGCCCGCACCGGACAGGTGCTCCAGGTAGCGTCGCGCGCTGACCCGCGACAATCCCGTCACCGCGGCCACCTCGGTCGCTGACAACCCTTGCGCCGCAGATGCTTCCCGTAGCGCCGCCACGACGGCCAGCAACGTCGGCGCGGCGATCCCGCGGGCGGGGCCGGCGGCGGTGCGCAACTGCGAGAGCGCCTCGTCGATGGCCTGCTGGTCGATGCCGTGCTCCCCCGAGGCGGCGACGACGTCGGCCCGGAACCGCGCGTAGGCGAGGAGTCGTTCCTCCAGCGCGGCGGCCGAGAAGGGTTTCAGCAGGTACTGCACGACCCCCATCGACAACGACGCCCGCACGGTCGCGGGTTCGCGGACGGCCGTCACGGCGATGACGTCGGCGGGGACGGCGGCGGCCCGCAACGCGCGCAGCACCTGCAGCCCGTCGACGTCCGGCAACGTCATGTCCAGCAGCACCAGGTCGATCGGGGTGTCCGCACCGGCGGCGCCGACGGCCGCGAGCGCCTCCCGCCCGGAGTGCACGGCGGCGACGACGACGAACCCCGGGATCGCCGAGACCTTCTCGGCGTGCCCGGCGGCGAGCACCGGGTCGTCCTCGACGACGAGGACCCGGATCACGTCACCACCCCGCACGCCACCCCGCACGCCACCCCGCACGGGAGTCGCACCACGATCGTCCCGCCGCCGTCGTCGAGGGTCACGGGTTCCTCGACGGCGATCGTCCCCTCGTGGCGGCGCACGACCTGCCCGACGAGGGCCAGCCCGAGCCCGTGGGTTCCCTCGGGGGCCAGCCGGTTCTCCTTGCGCGACCAGCCGCGGCGCATCGCCCGCTCCAGCCAGCCGGGCGGCAGGCCCTCCCCCGAGTCCGTCACCCGGACCTCGACGGCTCCCCCGCCCCCGGTGATCCGGACCCGCACCCAGCGGGGTCCCACCCCGTCCAGCGCGGCCTCGACGGCGTTGTCGACGAGGTTCCCGACGACGGTGACCAGGTCGCGCGCGGGCAGCAGTCCGTCGGCGAGCGCCGTGTCGGGTTCGACCTCGAGCTCGACGCCGCGTTCGGCGGCCTGGGCGGACTTGCCGATGAGCAGTGCGGCGACCGCCGGGTCGGCGACGTCTGCGACGACGAGGTCGGTGAGCTGCTGGGCGGCGGCGAGCTCGGAGGTGGCGAAGGCGACGGCGCGTTCGGGCTGGCCCTGCTCGACGAGGGTGACGACGACGTGCAGCCGGTTCGCGGCCTCGTGGGCCTGGGAGCGCAGCGCGTCGGCGAGACCGCGGACGGCGTCGAGGTCGCGGGTCAGGGCCTGCAGCTCGGTGTGGTCGCGCAGGGTCACGACGGTGCCGACGCGGCGGCCCTCCCAGCGGGCGTCGAGCCGGTTGACCACGAGGACGCGGTCGTCGCTGACCTGCAGGTCGTCGACGACGTCCTCGTCGGCGTCGAGGAGGCGCTGCACGGCGGGCGGGATCTCCAGCTCCCCGTCGGGGGCGGTGGGCAGCAGCCGGCGGGCCTCGTCGTTGACGACCTGGACCCGCCCGGCGGGGTCGAGGACGACGAGGCCTTCGCGCAGCGAGTGCAGGACGGCGTCGTTGACCTCCCAGAGGCGGGTCAGGTCGGTGGGTTCGAGGCCGTGGGTGCGGCGGCGGACCCAGCGCGAGAGCGCCCAGCTGCCGGCGAACGAGAGCCCGAGGGCGAGGGCGAGGGCGAGGAGCAGGACGGGCAGCCGGTCGAGCAGGTCGGCGGTGACCGAGCGGGTCGTCACCCCGACGGCGACCGCGCCGACGACGGCCCCGCCCTGAGCGCGGACGGGCAGCACGGTGCGCACCGAGGGGCCGAGGGTGCCGGTGTAGGTCTCGATGACCTCCCCGCCGGCCAGGGCGGGGGCGCTGTGGCCGAGGAACGGCTTCCCGACCTGGGCGGGGTCGGGGTGGGTCCAGCGGATCGCGTCGCGGTCCATGACGGTGATGAAGTCGACGCCGGTGGCCGTCCGGACGGCCTCGACGTGACGCTGGATCCCGGCGCGGTCCGCGGTCGCGGGGTCCTCGAGCCCGGCCTGCACGTCGGGCGACTGCGCGACGGCGGCGGCGACGTCGGTGACCTCGGTGGTGGCGTCGCGGCGGGTGTCGCTGCGCAGCTGCCAGCCCAGGGCGGCCGTCGCGCCGAGGACGACGACGAGCACGACGAGCAGCTGCAGGACGAGGACGCGCGAGGCGAGGGTCCAGTGCCCCGGCCGGTGCCCGCGTTCGTGAACGAAACGACCGGAAGCGGGACGTGACGGGGTCGGTGTGACCACGATCACCTCCAGCATCCGAACGTCACCGAGAGGGTCCCATGAGCACTGGCGCTCAGAACCAGACGGTCAAGCGTGACCGCACGCACTTCCTCTACATCGCGGTGATCGTCGCCGTCGCCCTCGGCATCGCCGTCGGTCTGATCTTCCCCGACGTCGGCAAGGAGCTGAAGCCGCTCGGGACGGGGTTCGTCGCCCTGGTGAAGATGATGATCGGGCCGATCATCTTCTGCACGATCGTCCTCGGGGTGGGTTCCGTCCGCCAGGCCGCGTCCGTCGGGAAGGTCGGCGGGACGGCGCTGCTCTACTTCCTGGTGATGAGCGGCTTCGCCCTCGTCATCGGCCTCGTCGTGGGGAACCTGCTGCCGGTCACCGACCTGCAGCTCACCGACGACCTGAGGAAGGCCGGACCCGGCCTCGTACCGAAGTCCGAGACCCAGGGGACCTCCGGGTTCCTGCTGAGCATCATCCCGACGACGTTGTTCTCCGCGCTGACCGCGGGGTCGGTACTGCAGGCCCTGTTCGTCGCCCTGCTCGTCGGTTTCGCGATCCAGGCGCTCGGGGAACCCGGTCAGGTCGCGCTGCGCGGGGTCCAGACGATCCAGAAGGTCGTGTTCAAGGTCCTGTCGATGATCATGTGGGTCGCCCCCATCGGGGCGTTCGGCGCGATCGCGGCCGTCGTCGGGGAGACCGGCGTGGACGCGTTGAAGGCGCTCCTGACGGTGATGGTCGGCTTCTACGTCACCTGCGCGCTGTTCGTGTTCATCGTCCTGGGCCTGATGCTGCGGATCGTCGCGAAGATGTCGATCTTCAAGCTGCTGCGCTACGTCGCCCGGGAACTCCTGCTCATCGTCTCGACCTCGAGTTCCGAGACGGCGCTGCCCCGGCTCATCGCGAAGATGGAGCACCTCGGGGTCTCGAAGCCGACCGTCGGCATCACCGTCCCGACGGGCTACTCCTTCAACCTGGACGGCACCGCGATCTACCTGACGATGGCCTCGCTGTTCATCGCCAACTCCCTCGGCCAGCCGATGTCGGTGGGCGAGCAGGTCTCGCTGCTGGTGTTCATGGTCATCGCCTCCAAGGGCGCCGCCGGGGTGTCCGGCGCCGGCCTGGCGACGCTGGCCGGTGGCCTCGCCTCGCACAAACCCGCGCTGCTGGACGGGGTCGGGCTCATCGTGGGGATCGACCGGTTCATGTCCGAGGCCCGCGCGGTGACGAACTTCATCGGCAACTCGGTGGGCACCGTCGTCATCGGCACCTGGACCCACCAGATCGACCACGCCCGCGCGACGCGGGTCCTGGCCGGGGAGATCCCCTTCGACGAACGCTCGATGGACCCGACCCACACCGCCACCGACGTCCGCGACGGGGCGCACGTCCCCACCGCCTGACCGCCTCTGACCGGTGATCGCGCTGGGACCACCGGCGGGATCACCGGTCAGCGGGTGCCGAGGGCCAGCGTCTCGAGGACGAGCGGCGCGATCTGGTCGGACTCGAGCAGGAACCCGTCGTGCCCGGAGACCGACGTCACCACCCGCAACCCACCGACGGCGGCGGGGGCCGCGGCGACGATGCGGCGCGAGTCCTCGACGGGGTATAGCCGGTCGGAGTCGACGGCCACGACGACCAGCGGCACGGTGACGGCGGCGAGCGCCTGCTCGGTCCCGCCGCGACCCAGGCCGACGTCCCAGGTGTTCATGGCGTCGGTGAGGGCGACGTAGGAGCCGGCGTCGAAGCGTCGCACGAGCTTCTCGGCGTGGTGGTCGAGGTAGCTCTGCACGGCGTAGCGGCCGGGTTCGCGGGGCGCGAGCGGGTCCTCGCCGAACTGCGCGGAGCGGCCGAAGCGGCTGTCGAGCTCGGCGGCGCTGCGGTAGGTCAGGTGCGCGAGGCGGCGGGCGAGGCCGAGGCCGATGTGCGGACCGTGCCCGTCCGGGGCGCCGTGGTAGTCGCCGCCGCGCCAGCCCGGGTCGCCGAGGATCGCCGCGAGCTGGGCGCTCTGGGCGCCGATCTGGTCGGCCCCGGAGGCGGCCGTGGTCGCGAGGACGAGCGCGGACCCCACGCGGTCAGGTTGCGCCGCAGCCCATTCCAGCGAGCGCATGCCCCCCATGGAGCCGCCCAGGACGGCGACGAAGCGGGCGATGTCGAGGACGTCGGCCAGGCGGGCCTCGGCCGCGACCTGGTCGGCGACGGTGATCCGCGGGAAGGCCGAACCCCACGCCCGGTCGGTGCCGGGGCGGGCGGAGGAGGGGCCGGTCGAGCCCTGGCAGCCGCCGACGACGTTGGCCGCGACGACGAAGTACCGCTCGGTGTCGAGGGCCTTGCCGGGCCCGACGAGCGTCGACCACCAGCCGGCGGTGGGGTGGCCGGGCCCGGCCTCACCGGTGACGTGGGCGTCACCGGTGAGGGCGTGCTCGACGAGGACGGCGTTGGAGGCGTCGGCGTTCAGCGTGCCCCACGTCTCGTAGGCGAGTCGGACCTGCGGCAGGACACCGCCGAGCTGCAGCGGCAGGTCCCCGACGTCGGCGAAGCGCCGGTGGCCGGCGAAGTCGCCCTCGCGCCACGCCCCCGAGGCCGGGGGCCCCTTCGACGACAGCGCCCGCGACGCCTGCTCCGGCACCTCTTGGACGAGTTCCTGCGTACCCACCACGTCGACGACCACCACTCCCGCTCGACCCCCTGCTCGGTCCCAGTGTCCCTGACGCGCGGGCGTCAGGCGGTCCGGGACGTGGTGGCGGCAGCGGCGGAGAACCCGACGCGGAGGTCCGCGAGGATGTCGTCGATCTTCTCGATCCCGACCGCGAGGCGGACCAGGCCGGGGGTGACCCCGGCGGCGAGCTGGGCCTCGGGGGTGAGCTGGGAGTGGGTGGTGGAGGCGGGGTGGATGACGAGGGAGCGGACGTCGCCGATGTTGGCGACGTGGCTGTGCAGGACGAGGGCGTCGACGAACGCCTTCCCGGCGGGGAGGCCGCCGGCGATCTCGAAGGCGAGCACGGCCCCGGACCCCTTGGGCGCGTACTTGAGCTGCTGGGCGTGCCAGGGCGAGGACGCCAGCGCGGCGTAGTTCACCGAGAGGACGTCGTCGCGGGCCTCGAGGAACTGCGCCACCGCGAGGGCGTTCTCGACGTGGCGCTCGACCCGCAGCGACAGCGTCTCCAGCCCCTGGGCGATGAGGAAGGCGTTGAACGGCGCGACGGCCGGGCCGAGGTCGCGCAGCAGCTGCACCCGCAGCTTGGTGAGGTAGGCGGCCTTCCCGACGGCGTCGGTGAAGACGACCCCGTGGTAGCTGGGGTCGGGGGTGGTGAGGCCGGGGAAGCGGCCGGAGGCGGCCCAGTCGAAGTTCCCGGAGTCCACGACGGCGCCCGCGACGGACGTCCCGTGCCCGCCGAGGTACTTCGTCGCGGAGTGGACCACGATGTCGACGCCGTGCTCGAAGGGCCGGATCAGGTAGGGCGTGGCGATGGTGTTGTCCACGATCAGCGGGACGCCGTGCTCGTGCGCGACCCCCGCGACGACCTCGAGGTCGAGGACGTCACCGGCGGGGTTGGAGATGGTCTCGCCGTAGAACAGCTTGGTCTCCGGTCGCACGGCCGCGGCCCACGAGGCCGCGTCGTCGGGATCCTCCACGAAGCTCACCGTGATGCCCATCTTGGGCAGCGTGTGGTGGAAGAGGTTCTGCGTGCCGCCGTAGAGGCGGGGGCTGGCGACGAGGTGGTCGCCGGCGGAGGCGATGTTGAGGATCGCGAGGGTCTCCGCGGCCTGCCCGGAGGCGACGAGCAGCGCGCCGATCCCGCCCTCGAGGGCGGCGATGCGCTGCTCGACGGTGTCCTGGGTCGGGTTCATGATCCGCGTGTAGATGTTGCCGGCCTCGGTGAGCCCGAACAGCGCGGCGGCGTGGTCGGTGTCGCGGAAGGCGTAGCTGGTCGTCTGGTAGATCGGCAGCGCGCGGGCCCCGGTGGTGGGGTCGGGGGTCTGCCCGGCGTGGACCTGGAGGGTCTCGAAGCTCCAGGTCGACGGGTCGACGGCGGGAACGTTGTCGCTGGTCACGGGGGGTCCTTCGGTTCGGTCGGATGGGGTGCGGGCGCTCTCAGGAGCGCCGACACCACCCGTCGAACACGTACGGACGTCGGCCCGGCCAGAAGGGGTCGAGGACGACCAGGCGCGGGAGCACGCTCCGATGGTGCCGCCGGGACGAACCCCGAGGCAACCTCGGGAACGCGTCGTCACCTCCACGGCGGCGGTTCCGGTGACCGAGATCAACTGAGAGTGTTGTCACGAACACGCGGCGGAATCGTGAAGAGTCTGGCAGGCTGACCCAGCAACGCTCTGCGATTGCACGATCACGGTCTGCTCCTTCTTGGGATCACCTTCAGCACCTACTACTCAACCGTGGAGCGTCGATGGACGACCAGCGCACCCCCACCGGGGACAGCGCGGCCCAGGTGGCCGACGACTCGATCCAGGTCATCCGCTGGGACGCCCCGCCCTGGGCGTCGCGCGGGCTCGAGGTCGAGGGTGGCTGGCTGCACAGCTACCAGGCCCAGACGGTCCCCCTCGAGGGTGACGAGGGCGCCGAACGCCCCTGCCCCGTGCGCCTGGAGTCCACCGACCTCGCCTACGCCGAGAACGGCCAGACCGTCCTGCGCCGCTTCGGCCCGCGCGTCTTCATCGGCGACATCGCGCAGCTCTCGCTGCCGGAGGCGCAGAGCCTCGTGACCGCGCTGAGCGACGTCATCGAACGCGCCGAGGGCCACCCCTCCGTCTGATCTCTGCCGCTGCGGGTGGGCGAGGGGGATCGTTGCCTCCACGGTGTCGTCGAGCGTGATCGTTGGCGCCAACGATCCGACCCCGTGACACCGCTGGGCCAACGATCCGACCCGGCACGCGGGACGGATACCTTGCCCCCATGACGCAGCGCACCGGCCGGGCGGTCCGGATCACCGAACCCGGGACCCTCGAACTCCTCGACGACGTGACCGTCCCGGACCCCGGCCCGGGCGAGGCCCTCGTCCAGGTCGCCTACTGCGGCATCTGCGGCTCCGACCGCGAGGTCTTCGCCGGCACCCGGCCCGCGGAGTTCGTGCGCTACCCCGTCGTCCCCGGTCACGAGTGGTCCGGCACCGTCGTGGCCGTCGGCGAGGGCGTCCCCGACGGGATCGTCGGGCGCGGGGTCGTGGGTCAGGGCATCCGCACCGCCGAGGGCACCCCGGCCTCCGTCGCCGGCGACACCGACGGCTGGCCGCAGGACTACGAGGAGACCGGGTTCACCCTCTCCGGCGGGTGGGCCACGTGGCTCACGCTGCCCGCGCGCTACCTGCACCTGCTGGACGAGGGCGCCGACCTGCGCGCCGCCGCCGGCATCGAACCCGCCGCCTGCGTGGCCGAGGCCGTCCTGCTCGCCGACGTCACCGTCGGCTCGAAGGTGGCCGTCATCGGCGCTGGCACCCTGGGGCTGCTGTGCGTGCAGCTGCTCAAGGGCGCGGGCTGCGAGGTCACCGTGGTCCACCACAACGACGAGCGCCGCGAGCTCGCCGCGACCTGCGGGGCCGCGCACTACACCGGTGACGCCACCACGCTGGATGCCACCTTCGACGCCGTCATCGAGGCCGCCGGTGTCCCCGGCATCGCGCGCACGGCCGTCCGCCTGGCCCGCCGTGGCGGTCGCGTCGTCCTGACGGGCATCCCCGCCACCGACGCCGACGACCTGTCCGCGCTGGAACTGGTGTCGCGCAACGTCCACGTCCTGACCGTCTTCGGGGCCCCGACCCGGGCCTGGGCCTACGCCGTCCGGGCGTTCTCCACCGGTGTCCTGGACCCCACACCGCTGATCACCCACGAGTTCGACATCGCCGACGCCCAGGCGGCCCTCGACGTCCTCGCGGCGCGCACCGGAGCGCTGAAGGTCCTCCTCAAGCCCTGACCTTCTAGAACCCGGATCCGTTGCGGTTCTAGGCAGGACGCAGCATCCGGGTGGTTTCGGCCGCCGATCCTCAGGTCGGTCGGCGGCCGGGTCGAGACGCCGGACGTGACCCCTCCGAGCCCGCGGCCGACGCCCCGCACGCCGTCGCACGGCACCCAGGGCACCCAGGGCCCGCGGCGGCGCCGATCGCTGCAGGCGATGCTGCTCACCCTGGTCCTCGTGCCCGTCGTCGGCCTCAGCACCGTCGGTGGCGTCGCCATCGACGACCGGCTCACCCGGGCCCGGGACGCCGAGACCGCGCTCTCGGAGGTCCGGGCGGCCATCGCCCTCGACGCGGTCCGCAGCGCCGTGGCCCAGGAGGTCCTCCCCGTCCTGGGGGAGGCGGCCCTGTCCCAGCCCCACGTCCTCGCCACCTTCGGGATCACCCCGACCCAGGCCGCGCTGCTCGACGACCGCAGCGGGCCGGTCCTCGACCGGACGACGAGCACGACCGCCACCGACACCGCCCTCGCCGCCGCCCTCGCCCTGCCCGCCACCGGGGCGCAGGCCCGCGAGACCGCGCTCGCCCTCCGGGCCGCCCGCACCACGACCGCCGACGACGTCGCCACCGGGTTCCCGCTCTACGAGACCCTCCTCTCGACCCTCGGCGACGAGGTCGACCAGCACCTGCACGACGCCCGCGCCCTCGGGCTGGAGGGCGACGTCGCCACGGCCCTGCTGAGGCTGCAGCGGGTCTCACGCGCCGCGGCGCTCGCCAGCGACGAGATCTCCCTCTACCTCGGCGCCATCGCCCGGACCAGCACGGTCGAACGCACCGACTTCGTCCGCGTCTGGGGCGCCTACCAGCAGGCCGCGGAGGACGTGCGCGAGACCAGCGACGACCCCGCCCTGGTGCGGGCCTGGACCACGGCGGCCGGTTCCGAGGCGGCCCGCGAGGTCGACGCGCTCCTCACGGCCGTCGCCGTCACCGGGACCTCCCCCACGATGACCGACGTGGTGACCCTCGCGAGCGCGTCCGCCACCCGCAGCGCGGACCTGCGGGCGGTCCTGACCCGGGTCGCGGACGTCGTCGTCGCCCTAGCCCAGGAGCAGTCCACCGACGCCACCCGCCAGTACCACCAGCTGCTCCTGCTCTGCGGGTCGGTGACCGCGGTGACGCTGGCCGGGACGCTGCTCGTCCGCCGCGCCATCGCGGGCCCGCTGCGTCACCTCGCCGAGCAATCCCGGGCGGTCGCCGCCGGCGAGCTCGTCGACGTCGTGGAGGCCGGTCCCGCGGAGGTCCGCGTCGTCGCCCAGGGCCTGGCCGCGGCCGTCGACAGCCTGCGCCGGGTCCGCGCCCAGGCCGCCGCGATCGCCGCCGGGGACCTCGACTGCGAGGTCGTGCGCACCCCCGTCCCCGGTCCGCTGGGGGAGTTCGTGCACGCCTCGGTGACCCAGGTCCTCGCCGCCTTCCACGAGCGCGAACAGCTGGAGGCCGACCTCGCCCACCGGGCCGCGCACGACGCCCTCACCGAACTGCCCAACCGCGCCCAGACCCTCGTCCTCACCGAACGCGCCCTGCACCGCGCGGCGCGCTCGCACGGTCGCGTCGGGCTGCTCTTCGTCGACCTCGACCACTTCAAGGCCGTCAACGACAGCTTCGGTCACGCCGCCGGCGACGAACTGCTGCGCACCGTCGCGCAGCGGATGCACGAGACCGTCCGCGGCGGCGACGTCGTGTGCCGCCTCGGGGGCGACGAGTTCGTCGTCCTCGTCGAGGGGGTCGAGGACGAGAAGGGCCTCGTCGACCTCGGCGAACGCCTCATCCGGGCCGTCAGCGCCCCCGTCGCGCTGAAGGGACTGCCGCAGGCCCAGCACGTCCGGGTCGGGGCCAGCGTCGGGGTCGCCGTCGGCGTGGCGGGTGCGCTGGACGCCACCCTCCTGCTGCGCGACGCCGACGCCGCGGCCTACCGGGCCAAGAACGCGGGTCGCGGGGTCGTCGAGGTCTTCGACGACGAGCTGCGGATCGAGATCTCGGCCCGCGCGGAACTCGAGAAGGCGTTGCGGACCGGTCTCGAGACCGGCGAACTCGTCCTCTACTACCAGCCGGTCCTGGACCTCGCCACGGGCCGGACCAAGAGCGTCGAGGCCCTCGTCCGCTGGCAGCGCCCCGGGCACGGCCTCGTCCCGCCCGACGCGTTCATCCCCGTCGCCGAGGCGTCCTCGCTCGTGTGCGACCTCGGTCGCTGGGCGCTGGCCGAGGCCACCCGGCAGCTGGTGCGCTGGGACGCCGAGGGCGGGCACCGCGCCGGGCTCGACGTCGCGGTCAACATCTCCGGGCGCCACCTGGCCCAGGCGCACCTGCTCGACGACGTCGCGGACGCCCTGAGCAGCAGCGGGATCCACCCGAACCGGTTGACGATCGAGATCACCGAGACCGTCCTCGTCGACGAACCGCAGGCGCTGGAACACCTCCGGTCGCTGCGCGAGATCGGCGTCCGGGTCGCCATCGACGACTTCGGCACCGGCTACACCTCGATCGGTCAGCTCTCCCGGCTGCCCGTGGACGTGCTGAAGATCGACCGCAGCTTCGTGTCCTCCCCCGAGGCCGGCCACGGCGACCTGGTGCGGCTGCTGATCAGCGCCGCCCACAGCTTCTCCCTCGGCGTGGTGGCCGAGGGCGTGGAGGAGGACGACCAGCTCAGCGCCCTGCTCGCCGCCAGCTGCGACGCGGCGCAGGGCTTCCTGTTCGCCCGTCCGGTACCGCCCTCGGAACTGCCCGACGCCGAGTGCGCGGTGCGCTCCCCCGCGGGCACGACCCGGGGGTGAGGGTCAGCCGGCGCGCCGCCGCCGGACGAGACCGACCACGGCCGAGGCCGCGACCCCGAAGGCGATCGCGACGAGGGCCCCGACCCACGGGCGGTCGCTGACGCTGCGCCCGGCGAGGCCGATCGCGCTGTAGGCGAGCGCCCAGCAGGCCACCGGGACGACGTTGGCGACGGCGAAGCGCACGACCGGGTACTCCGTCGCGGCGGCCGCGGCCATCACCGGGATCCGCGCGCCCGGCAGCAGCCGCGACGTCGTGAGCGTCCCCACGTCGTGACGCGCGAGGCGCTCCCCGAGGTCGTCGAGCCGGTCGTCCAGCCCGCCCGCGCGACGGTGCACCCACCGGCCCAGCCGGGTGTGGGACCCCTTGAGCAGCACCGCGTAGAGGACGAGGTCGCCCACGTAGGCGGCGGCTCCCCCGACGACGACGACCTCGCTCAGCGAGACCCAGGACCGGTGGTGGGCCAGCGCCGCCATCGCGCTCACCGCCGCTCCCGTCGGCAGGACCGGCAGCACCGCACCGACCACCACGGTCGCCAGGAGCACGCAGAGCGCCCAGAGCCAGTTGTCGGCGTGGGCGGCGGGGTCCAGGAGGTGGCTCACAGTGCGTTCAGGATCGCACCGCCCGGGAACGGGGAGAGGCCCGCCCCGCTGGTGCGGGACGGGCCTCCGTGGAGCCGCCTCGGGGAATCGAACCCCGGACCTACGCTTTACGAGAGCGTCGCTCTGGCCGACTGAGCTAAGGCGGCATCTTCAGGTGCGGTCATCAACTGCAGCGCCCTCACGGGCACGGTGAGTGAGCCTACAGGACTCCCCGGGTGCTCTTCACCTCCACCGCGTCTTCCATCACCGGCCCAGGCGCTGCTAACTTCCCGAGTGCGCCCTCAGGGCCCCGAGTCGCTGGGAGGTTCCGGTCCGACCCCGTCCGGGGGCGCGCGCACGAGCTCCTTCTCCGGCGACCCCGATCGCCGTGACCACCCGAGGAGCGCACCGTGCCCGCATCGTTCAACCACACCATCGTCGCCGCCCGCGACCGCCACGCGTCGGCGGCGTTCCTGCGCGACCTGATCGAACTCTCCGACGCCCCGAGCTGGGGGCCGTTCACCAACCTGCTGCTGCCCGACGGCGTGCTGCTCCAGTTCGCCGAACCGCCCGTCGAGGAGATCCAGCCGCAGCACTACGCGTTCCTCGTGGACGAGGAGCTGTTCGACCGCGCCCACACCCGCCTCCTCGCGCAGGGACGCGAGCACTGGGCCGATCCGCAGCGCACCCGGCCCGGCGAGACGAACACCGAGCACGGCGGTCGCGGGGTCTACTTCCTCGACCCCGCCGGGCACTACCTCGAACTGACGACGCGTCCCTACCTCTGAGCGACCCGTCGCAGGACGCCCCGCACCAGGTCCCGGACCAGGTCGGGGCGTTCCAGCGACGGCAGGTGCGCCGTCCCGGGGAGTTCCGCCCGCACGGCACCCGGGATCCGCGCGAGGAGCTCCTCGGTACGGGTCTGCAAGTAGCGAGCGTCGAGGTCGCCGCTCGCGAGCGTCACCGGGAGGTCGAGCTCGCCGAGGCGGGACCAGGCGTCGACGGCGGAACCGCCGTGCTCGGCGGCACCGGTCGCCAGGGCGGTCCGGGCCATGTCGAGGAACAGCCCGCGCGCCACCCCGCCGACGCGGCCGGGTGCGGCGAGCGGACCGTCGAGCCAGAGTTCGGCCTCGAACGCCGCCGCACGGTCGAGGTCACCGGCTACGACCGCCGCGTCCACCGCGGCGTCGAGTTCGAGCGTGCGGGGTTCCAGGTCCGCGACCGTCGGGGACGGGGCACCGCTCACCGCCGTCCCGAGCAGCAGCAGGCCGGCGATCCGGTCGGGGAACTCCAGCGCCGCGTCCAGCGCGAGGCCGCCGCCCATGGAGTTCCCGACGAGGACCACGGGTTCCGGCGAGGTGGCGTCGAGCAGGGCCCGGAGGTCCTCGAGGTGGCTGAACGCCGTGCCGCCCGGGGCGGACTCCCCGAAACCCCGCCGGTCCCAGGTCAGCGTCGCGGTCCCGTCGAGCACCACGTCCCGCCAACTGCGCCGGTCCGCGACCCCCGCGTGCAGGAACACCACGAGCGGCCCCGGACCGGGTCGGTGTTCGTAGGCCAGGGCCGCGTCGTCCACGTCGTCCCGTTCGATCCACTGCGTCTCCACCCGCCCACCCTCCCACCGGTGATCAGCGGGCGAGGACGGCGGCGCGCGCGTCCTCGGCGACGAGGTCGCCGTTGATCGCCGCGCCCGCGAGCACCCCGGAACCGCTGGCGGCCGCGACCATCGCGCCGAGGTCGGTGACGTTCCCGGCAGCCCAGACTCCGGGCACGTCGGTGACGCCGCCCATCCCCGTCCGGACGAACTCCCCCATCGGGTGCGCGGTGAGTTCCCCGCCGAGCTGGGCGAACAGGTCGCCCCGGGCGCGGAACCGGGGGGCGACGACGAGGGCCTGGACGGTCTCCGCCGTCTCCCCCAGGTCGAGGGTGAGGTTCTCGTCGGTCCCGGACACCCGGCGGACCTCACCGCGGACGACACGGACCCCGAGGCCCGCGAACTGCCGTCGGGTCTCCTCCGGCACGTCGTCCAGGGTGTGCTGGAACAACGTCACGTCGGGCGACAGCTGCCGGAACAGCAACGTCTGGTGCAGGCTGTTCGGGCCGCTGCCGAGGACCCCGATCCGCTGCCCGCGGACCTCCCAGCCGTGGCAGTACGGGCAGTGCAGGACGCTGCTGCCCCAGAACTCCCGCACCCCCGGGACGTCGGGGAGTTCGTCGACGAGCCCGGACGCCAGCAGCACCCGCCGGGCGCGCACGGTCGTCCCGCCGAGCAGGACGAGTTCGAACCGGTCGCCCTCGCGCCGGGCGACGACGACCCGGTCGTCGACGAACCGGACCCCGTACCCCTCGGCCTCCCGGCGGCCCTCGGCGAGCAGGTCGAGCGGGCGGACCCCCTCCCGGCCGAGGACGTTGTGGGCGTGGTCGGAGACGGCGTTGCGAGGTTCGCCGCCGTCGACCACGACGACCGAGCGCAACGACCGGGCCAACGCGATCGCGCCGGACGTCCCGGCCGCACCGGCCCCCACGACGACGACGTCGCACTCGAACCTCACCGGGCCACCTCCGCGATCCAGACGGTACGGGTGACGCGGGGGGCGAACTCGACCGGAACCCCCTGCAGGCTCATCCCGAAACCCGCTGAGAACCGGTCGAACCACAGCCGTGCGTAGCGGCGCGCCGTCGGGCCGTCGGGGGCGGTGGTGGTCAGGGACGTGCGGGTGGCCGAGAACCCCGCGGCCTCCAGCACGGACTGCCACTCGGGGTAGTGGTTCCAGCCGGCCGCGACGGCGGCCGCGTGCGCCTGGTCCTCGAAACCCGGGGCGGCCAGGAACCGCGGCAGGCCGTCGAGTTCCAGGACGACGAGCACCCCGCCGGGGGCGAGCGCCGCGCGCACCCCGGCCAGCAGGGCGGCCGGGTCGGCGACGTGGTGCAGCGACGAGGACGCCCACACCAGGTCCACCGGCCCCAGCGGCGGGAACCCCGCGTCGAGGTCGGCCTCGTGGACGTCGAAACCCTGCTGCCGGAGCCGCTCCGCCATCCCGGGGGAGTTGTCGACGGCGGTGAGGTGGGCGTCGGGGAAGCGGGACCGCAGCAGACGGGTGCCCGTCCCGGTCCCGGCGCCGAGGTCGACGACACGTCGCGGGGTCGTCACGGGGGCGAGGTCGAGGGCTTCGCCGAGCTGGGCGCCGAAGACCTCCGCGTCGAGGTCGAGCACCGACTCCTGCTCAGCGTGCCCGTGTTCGTGCCCGGTTCCGTGGGGTGCGTGGTGGTCCATGCCCTCCACGGTAGGCGGGTCCTGCGCTGAACGCATAGACTCTTGCGCATGGAGCAAGACATCGACGCGATCATCCGCGGGCGCATCCGCGGCCTGCGCCTGGCCAAGGGCTGGTCGCTCGACTCCCTCGCCGCCCGCTGCTTCATGAGCTCTTCGACGCTCAGCCGGATCGAGACCGGCCACCGCCGCATCGCCCTCGACCAGCTCGTCCCCCTGGCCCGGGCCCTGGACACCACCCTCGACGACCTCGTCGACACCACCGGCACCGACGACGTGGTCATCCGCGCCCTCCCCCAGCACCGCCCCGGGGTCACCACCTGGCTGCTGTCGAGGGAACGTGCCGTCGCCGGGGTGACGGTCGCGAAAGCCCGCATCAGCGCCGACCACGTCACCGTCGGCGAACCCCGGATCCACCCCGGCCGCGAGTGGTTCACCGTGCTCGCCGGGCGGGCCCGTCTGGAACTCGGCGACCGGACGTTCCTCGTGAACCCGGGCGAGGCCGCGGAGTTCGACACCATGACCCCGCACCGGATCGGCGTCGACCCCGGCGCCGGCGACCTGGAACTGCTGTCGATCTTCGACCGCGACGGCGAGCGGACCCACCTGCACACCGACGACTGACGAGCGCTACCGCGGCCAGGGCATCCGCGCGCAGACCTCGAAACCGGCGCCGAGCGGACCCGACCGCAACCGGCCGCCAACGAGCGCGACCCGTTCGGCGAGGCCGACGAGTCCGAAACCCGAGACGGGCGCCGCGCCGACGACGACGGGGACCGGGCCGGACCCCAGCGGCTGGTCCACCACCGAGACCAGCAGGGACCGCCCGCGTCGACCCTCCACCAGCACGCGCACGCGGTGCCCCGAGGCGTGCTTCCGGACGTTGGTCAGCGCCTCCTGCACGACGCGGAACGCCGTGCGGCCCAACGCCTCCGGCACGAGGGCGAGGTCCGGTACCCGGACGTCGAGGTCGACGGTGAACCCCAGCGAGCAGACCTCCGCGACGAGTTCCGGGAGGTCCGCCAGGGTCGGCTGCGGGCGCGGGACCGCCGCGGGTTCCACGCTCTGGCGCAGCACCCCGAGGATGTCACGCAGGTCCTCCAGCGCGGCGTGCGCGGAACGCCGGATCGTCGCCGCCGAGTTCACCACCTCGGGATCGCCGGAACCCTCCAGCCGCAGTTCCAGCGCCCCGGCGTGCATGCTGACCAGCGAGATCCGGTGGGCCAGGACGTCGTGCATCTCGCGCGCGATGCGGGAGCGTTCGACCGTCCTGGCCTGCTCCGCGCGCAGTTCCTGCTCCGCCCGGGCGCGGACGGCCTGCTCGCGCCAGGACGCGGCCAGTTCCCGCCGGCTGCGGACGTACATCCCCCAGGCCAGCACCGGCAGCAGGACCCCGACCTGGCTGAGCACCAGCAGCCACCAGGCCAGGTCGGGGTCCGGCCACAGCGCCGACTGGGTCAGCCCGGCCGCCGCCGCGGCCGCCGTGACGGTGGCCGCGGTCGGCCAGCGGCGACGGACGGCCACCGAGAACACCGCCACCACCGAGGCGACCGCGACGGCCAGCGAGAGCACCGAGGCGAGGACGAGCACGCCGGCGACCAGCACCGGCCGGCGGCGGCGCAGGAACAGCAACGGCGTGCAGACGAGGCCGAGCAGCGCGTCGAGGGCGATCCAGCCGTCGGCCCGCTGCCCCGGGGTCTCGTCCAGACCGACCCCGATGAGCGCGGCTCCGAGGCTCCAGCAGACCAGGACGACGAGCACGTCACCGGTGATCCGCAGCGCGCGCCCCCAGCGTCCCGGGACGCCGAACCCGGCGGAGAGGTTCGCTGCGGTCACCTCGTCACGGTAGGTGTCCACCGGCGCGGTGTCGTGGGCCGAACGTCGCGGCCGATCGCGCCGCGGGTCGTAGCCGCCGCGCAGTCGGGGTCGAGGTCGGGGCGAGGTCCGGTCAGGAGCAGGTCGTGCCCTCGTCCGGCTGGACACCGGACACGACGTAGGTGTCGACGGCGGCGTCGATGCACTTCGACCCCATGCCGTAGGCGGTGTGCCCGTCACCGTCGTAGGTCAGCAGCCTCCCCGAGGACAGTTCGCCCGCGACGTTCTGCGCCCACCGGTACGGCGTGGCCGGATCCCGCGTGGTGCCGACGACGAGGATCGGACCGGCCCCCTCCGCGTGCAGCGGACGGGCCTCCCCCACGGGGGCGATGGGCCAGTTCGTGCAGGCCAGACCGCCCCAGGCCAGGAACGGCCCGAACGTCGGCGACGTCGCCGCGAACTGCGCCGCGGTCGCCTCGACCTGCGGCAGCGTCTCGGCGTCGTCGCGGTCCAGGCAGTTCACGGCGTAGATGACCGTGCTGGAGTTGTCGAGGTAGGCGCCGTTCGCGCCGCGGTGGGCGTAGGCGTCGGCGAGGGTCAGCAGCGCCGTCCCGTCCCCCGCGAACGCGCTCTTCAGCGCGGCCGACAGCTGCGGCCACAACGACTCCGCGTAGAGCGGGTAGGCGACGCCGAGGTAGCCGAGCCCCTGCACCAGGTCCCGCTCGGAGCTCGTCGGCAGGGGCTTCGCGTCGAGGGCGTCGAGGAACGCGCGGACCTGCGCGACGCCGTCGTCGACGCTGCCGGTCAGCGGGCAGTCGTCGCCGTCCTGGCACCCCTGCACGTAGGAGCGCAACGCCACCTCGAACCCGGCGGCCTGTCCCTCGTTGACCTGCACGCTGCTCAGCGCGGGGTCGAGGACACCGTCGAGCACGAACCGGCCGACGCGCTGCGGGAACAGCTCGGCGTACCAGTCGCCGAGGTAGGTGCCGTAGGACTTGCCGAGGTAGTTCAGCTTGGCGTCCCCGAGGGCGGCGCGCAGGACGTCCATGTCCCTCGCCGCGGAGCGGGTGTCGACGTGCGCGGCGAGTTCCCCCGCGGCCGCGCACCCCGCGCCCAGCGCGGTCGTCTGCTCGCCCAGCGCGGCCACCTCGCTCGGGTCGTCCGGGGTGGGATCGGTGGCGAGGAACCGGTCGATCGCGCTGTCGGGCAGGCACTTCAGGGGCGCCGACGTCCCCACCCCGCGGGGGTCGAAGCCGACGACGTCGAAGTGGTTCCGGATGGCGTCGGAGGTGACGTTCTCAGCCGCACGGGCGTACTCGATGCCGGAGGCGCCCGGCCCGCCCGGGTTCAGGACGAGCGAACCCAGCCGGTCGTCACCCTTGGCCGCCGTCCGCAACCGCACGACGGCCAGCGAGATCGTCGCGCCCTGCGGGGCGGCGTAGTCGAGCGGGACGGTCAGCTGCGAGCACTGGAACCCGCCGGAGCAGTCGGCCCACTGCAGGTCCTGGTCGTAGAAGGCCGCCAGCGACGGGTCGGTCGCGGGTTCGCTCGCGACGCTGGACGCCGTGCCCACCGGGGAGGGTTGCGGGTCGGAGCCGCCGAAGGCCGAGCACCCGGCCAGCAGGACGACGGCGAGGGGCACCGCGGCCCGGCGCGGCAGAACTCCTCGGGTGCTGCGCATGGTGTTCCCACCGTACGGGACGTACCGGGTCAGCGGTTCGGTGCCCGCAGGCTCAGCGCCAGCGCCTCGATCGCCAGCAGCGGGGCGACGTTCTGCGCCAGCCGCTCGCGCGCGAGCTGCACCGCGTCGGTCCGGCGGAGGGTGTCCTCGGGGGTCGAGCCTTCGGCCATCGAGCGGATCTCGCCGGTCATGTCGGAGTTCACCAGGTCCACCGGGGCCCCGAGCTGCACGACGAGGACGTCGCGCAGCAGGCCGAGCAGGTCGACGAGCGAGCGGTCGAGGACGTCGGTCTGGTGCCGGCGCGCCCGCCGCTTCTGGTCCTCCTCGAGCTGGCGGACCTGGGCCCGCACGGCCGGGGGGACGGTCGCGACGCCGTCGGCGCCCAGGGCCCGCAGCAGGTTCGCCTTCTCCTGGGCGTCGCGTTCGGTGGTCGAGGAGCCGGCCTCCTCGGCCGCGACCTCGACGAGCTCCCCGGCCGCGACGACGGCGTCGCCGACCCCGCGCAGCCGCTGCGGCAACCGCAGGACCTCGCGCCGCCGGATGCGGGCGCCCTCGTCACGGGCCAGGCGCCGGGCCAGACCGACGTGGCTCTGCGCGGCGCGGGCCGCGAAGGCGGCCATCACGGGGTCGATCCCGTCCCGGCGCACCAGCAGCTCCGCGACGGCGTCCGCGGGCGGGATCCGCAGCGGCACGTGCCGCGAGCGCGAGCGGATCGTCGGCAGCACGTCGTCGACGGCCGGCGCGCAGAGCAGCCACACCGTCTGCGGCGGCGGTTCCTCGATGGTCTTGAGCAGGACGTTGCCGGACGTCTCGTTGAGCCGGTCGGCGTCCTCGATGACGATGACCCGCCAGCGCCCCACCGACGGACGGCGCTGGGCGGTCTGGATCAGCGGTTCGACGTTCTCGCGGCGGATCCAGGTGTGCTCGGTCGTGAAGACCGTGACGCTGGCGTGCGACCCGGCCAGCGCCGTCCGGCAGCCGCTGCACACCCCGCAGCCGATCTCGACCGGGTCCTCGCACTCCAGCGCCGCCGCGAAGGCGCGCGCCGCGGTGGACCGCCCCGACCCGGGCGGGCCGGTGAGCAGCCAGGCGTGGGTCATCCCGTTCGTCCCGCGCCGGGCCGCGAGCGCCGCCCGGGCCAGGACCTCGACGGCCGGGCCCTGCCCGACGACGTCGTCCCAGACGCTCACCGCGCGGCCACCCTCGCCGGTGCGGGCAGCCGGGCCGCGAGGTGGGTGCGCAGCTTCTCCTGCACGGCCCCGGGCGAGGCGGTCGCGTCGAGCACGAGGTAGCGCCCGGGGTCGCGGGCGGCCAGCAGCAGGAACTGCTCGCGCACCCGGGCGTGGAAGGCCTGCGACTCCGCTTCCATCCGGTCGTCGGCGGCGCGCCCGGCCCGGCGGGCGGCGGCGGTGACCGGGTCGACGTCGAGGACGACGGTGAGGTCGGGCAGCAGGCCCTCGGTGGCCCAGCCCGACAGCCGCTCGACCTCGTGGGCGGGCAGGTCGCGACCCGCGCCCTGGTAGGCGAGGGAGGAGTCGACGTAGCGGTCGCTCAGCACGACGGCCCCGCGGGCCAGCCCGGGCCGGACGACCTCCGCGACGTGCTGGGCGCGGTCGGCGGCGAAGAGCAGGGCCTCGGCGCGCGGGCTCAGCGGCTGCTCGTCCCCGCGGTGGCTGAGCAGGACCTCGCGCAGCTCCCGACCGGTGGCCGTGCCGCCGGGTTCGCGGGTGATCACGACCTCGTGACCGAGGCCCTCCAACCACTCGGCGAGCAACCTCGCCTGGGTCGTCTTGCCCGACCCGTCGCCGCCCTCGAAGGCGACGAAGCACCCGGCACCGGTGCGCGCCGCGCGGGCGGGGGCGTCGAGGGCGGGCGTCTCCCCGTGCCGGAAGGCGTCGAGGAGGTCGGCCCAGAGGCTGGTGCCGCGACGGTCGTCCATCTGGCGCAGCGAGACGAACCCGGCGATCCCGGTGATCACGCCGGCGACGGCCATCGCGAGGGAGGCGCCCGAGTACGTCACCGACCAGTGCGCGCTGGGAGCGATCGTGCGGTCGCCGAGGAAGCGCGCCACCCACGGGGCGACGAGCATGACGGCGATGATCACGACGCGGGTGCTGGAGCCGACGAAGGAGAACGTCCGGCCGCGGACGTCGTCGTCGACCTCGAGGCCGAGCAACGTGTACGCCGAGACGTAGGCGAGCCCGGTGAACAGCCCCAGCGCGACGACGAAGAGGGAGGCGACGACGATGTTGCCGACCAGCGCGACGAGCACGAGGGCGACCCCGGCCGCGGAGAGCGCGAGCCCGAAGGTGCGCCGGCGGCTCAGCCCGGACAGCCATCGTGGCCCCTGCCAGACCCCGAGCGCGACCCCGGCGAAGACGGCCATCACCACGACGCCGTAGCCCGGGTCACCCGCGCCGAGGCCGGTCACGAAGGCCCGACCGAGACCGAGCACGACCCCGCCGGCACCGAAGGCGACGAGCATCCCGAAGACGAGGCCGCGCAGCAGCGGGGACCCCCCGACGAACTTCCAGCCCTCGACGATGTCGCGGCCCAGCGTCGGGGCGAGCCCGCCCTCGCGCGGACGCGGCGGGCGCGGCGGGATGTCCAGGCGCCAGATGACCACCGCGGCGATGAGGAAGGTGAACGCGTTGACGTACATCGCGAGGTTGGACTGGTTGCCCGCGAGGAAGGGCAGGGCGTTGTCCAGGACCCCGGTGAGCAGGGTCAGCAGGATGAAGGCGAGCCCGGCGACCGGGGCGGATCCGTAGGTCGCGACGAGGCTGATCTGGTTGGCGACCTCGAGGCGTTCCTTCGGCACCAGGTTCGGCACCGTCGCGTCCTTGGCCGGACCCCAGAACAGCGTGACCAGCTCGATGAGCAGCGTCGCGACGAAGAGCCAGGTGAGGCTGCCCACGATGGGGATGGAGATGAAGAGCCCGAAGCGCAGCACGTCACCGACGACCATCGTCGCCCGCCGGTCCAGGCGGTCCGCCAACGCTCCGGCCAGCGGCCCGAGGAGGGCGGCCGGGGCCAGCTGGAGGATGAAGACCGTCGAGACGGCGACGCTGGTCTGGGTCGAGTTCCCCACCGTCAGCCCGGCGGCCGTGCCCAGCTTGGCCAGCATGCCCAGCCAGTCGCCGAAGCTGGAGAGCATGAGCGAGAGCCACATGCGGCGGAAGTCGGGGTACTGACGCAGCAACGCCCGGACGTCGTGGTTCGGAACCGCCGTGTCGGGCGCCGCGGTCTCAGTCACGTCGTCAGGGTAGATGCCCCGTCCGACACCCCCCGCCCTCCGCCCGTGATCCCGCTGGGACTCCCAGCGGGATCACGGATGAGGGGTCAGGCGTCGGAGGCGACGGTCGTCTTCGCGGCAGTCTTCTTGGCCGCCGTCTTCTTGACCGCGGTCTTCTTCGCAGCCGTCTTCTTGGCCGCCGTCTTGCGCGCGGTCTTCTTGACCGGCCCCTTGGCCCGCTTCTCGGCGAGCAGCTCGGCGGCGCGTTCCAGCGTCACCGTCTCGGGGTCGTCGTCCTTGCGCAGGGTGGCGTTGGTGGTGCCGTCCGTCGCGTACGGGCCGAAGCGGCCGTCCTTGATCACGATGGGCTGACCGGACTCGGGGTCCGCACCGAGCTCCTTGAGCGGGGGCTTGGCGACCTGGCCGCGGCGCATCTTCGGCTGGGCGTAGATCGCGAGGACCTCGGGCAGGGTGATCGAGAAGATCTGGTCCTCGGACTCCAGCGAGCGGGAGTCCGTGCCCTTCTTCAGGTACGGACCGTAGCGGCCGTTCTGCGCGGTGATCTCGTCGCCGGACTCGGGGTCGGCGCCGACGACGCGCGGCAGCGACAGCAGCTGCAGGGCCTGCTCGAGGGTGACGGACTCCACCGACATGTCCTTGAACAGCGACCCCGTGCGCGGCTTCGCCTTCACGGCCTTCTTCGCCGCTCGCTTCTTCGGCGCCCCCTCGACCGGCGGTTCCGGCGCGGGTTCGTCCTCGACGAGCTCGGTGACGTAGGGGCCGTAGCGACCGACGCGGGCCACGATCGTGCGCCCCGACTCCGGGTCCTGCCCCAGGACGTTGTCGCCCTCGGACTGCGTCGTGAGCAGCTCGTAGGCCTTGTCGACGGTCATCTCGTCGGGCGCGATGTCCTCGGGGACGGAGGCCTTGAGCAGCTCACCGGTCTCGCGGTCCGGGCCCTCCAGGTAGGGGCCGTAGCGCCCGACCCGCAGGACGATGCCCTCACCGATGGGGATCGTCGAGATCTCGCGGGCGTCGATCGCCCCGAGGTCGTCGGCGAGGCCCTTGATGCCGTTGAGCGCGGTCGCGCCGCCGCTGGACCCGTCCGGGTTCGGCGGGGTCGCGACGACGCCGCCGGCCGGGCCGTCGGCGCCGAAGTAGAACTTCGTCAGCCAGTCGACGCGTTCGGCCTCACCGCGCGAGATCGCGTCGAGGTCGTTCTCCATCTCGGCCGTGAAGTCGTAGTCGACGAGCTTGGGGAAGTGCTCCTCGAGCAGGCGCGTCACCGCGAACGCCAGCCACATCGGCACCAGGGCGTTGCCCTTGTACTGCACGTAGCCGCGGTCGACGATGGTCGAGATGATCGAGGCGAAGGTCGAGGGACGCCCGATCCCCTTCTCCTCCAGCGCCTTCACCAGGCTCGCCTCGGTGTAGCGGGCGGGCGGGGAGGTCTCGTGCCCGGCGGTCGCGAGGTCGGAGGCGCGCAGGGCGTCCCCCGCGCTGACCTGGGGCAGGCGACGGTCGTCGTCACCGCTGTCGGTCTCGGCGTCGCGGGTCTGGTCGCGACCCTCCTCGTAGGCGGCGAGGAAACCGCGGAAGGTGATGATCGTGCCCGAGGCGGAGAACTCGGCGTCGCGACCGTCGGCCGTGGTCGCACCGAGGCGGACGGTCGCGGTGGTGCCGCGGGCGTCCTGCATCTGCGACGCGACGGTGCGCTTCCAGATCAGGTCGTACATCCGGAAGTCGTCGCCGCGCAGTTCACCGGAGACCTGCGCGGGGGTGCGGAACGTCTCCCCCGCGGGACGGATGGCCTCGTGGCCCTCCTGCGCGTTCTTCGACTTCGACGCGTACGCGCGCGGCTGCTCCGGCACGTACTCGTTGCCGTAGAGCTCCCGCGCCTGCGCCCGGGCCGCCGACAGCGCCTGCGAGGACAGCTGGATGGAGTCGGTACGCATGTAGGTGATGTAGCCGCGCTCGTAGAGGCCCTGCGCGGTGCGCATGGCCTGACGGGCGTTGAGACGCAGCTTGCGCGACGCCTCCTGCTGCAGCGTGGAGGTGATGAACGGTGCCGCCGGACGACGGGTGTACGGCTTCTCCTCCACCCCGCGCACGGCGAAGCTCGCGGCGGCGAGACCGTCGACGAGGGCCTGGGCGGCGGGGACGTCGAGGTGCGCGACGTTCTGGCTCTTGAGCCGGCCGTCGTCGCCGAAGTCGCGGCCCGTGGCCACGCGCTTGCCGTCGAGGCTGGACAGGCGGGCCCCGAACGCTCCGTCGTCGGCCGTGAAGGTGCCGGTGACGTCGGCGTAGCTCGCGGCGACGAACGCCATCCGCTCGCGTTCGCGCTCGACGCAGAGGCGGGTCGCGACGGACTGGACGCGGCCGGCGGAGAGCCCCGCGCGGACCTTGCGCCACAGCACGGGCGAGAGCTCGTAGCCGTAGAGGCGGTCGAGGATGCGGCGGGTCTCCTGCGCGTCGACCATGCGGTCGTCGATGTCGCGCAGCTCGCCGACGGCTTGCTGGATCGCCTCGCGGGTGATCTCGCCGAAGACCATGCGGCGGTAGGGGACGCGCGGTTCGAGGGCCTGCACGAGGTGCCAGGCGATGGCCTCGCCCTCGCGGTCGCGGTCGGTGGCGAGGATGAGCTCGTCGGCGTCCTTGAGGGCGCGCTTGAGCTCGTTGACCTTCTTCTTCTTGTCGTCGTCGACGACGTAGTACGGCTCGAAGCCGTGGTCGACGTCGACCGCGAACTTCCCGTACGGGCCCTTCTTGACGTCGTCGGGCAGCTGGGAGGGCTGAGGGAGGTCACGGATGTGGCCGTAGCTGGCCTCCACCTGGTAACCCGGCCCGAGGTACGTCGAGATCTTGTCGATCTTGCTCGGCGACTCGACGATCACCAGTCGGCGCAGTCCGTCGCCGGACGCTCGCGTTCCCTGGGACTTGCCCGCCACTGGTCCTGCCTCTCACCTTCGACTTCTCGTCCACCCTGCTCGGGTGTCGGGCGCGGCCCGCCGGGCCGTCACACCCTGTGCACTCTCGCACGCCGTGCTGCCACTCCGTGCATCGAACGAGCGCGCTGACAATGTCGCACGCCGCGTCGCGTCCCCCGCAACCGGCGCTCGTCCCGCGCCCTCCGGGGGTGGGTCGTGGACTCCACGCGCCGCTAGGTTCGCTGCGTCGAGTCCACGACCCGAACCCGACCCGGCCCCCGAGCGCCTCAGGGGAGCAGCAGGATCCCGTCGGCGATCAGGTCGCGGACGCGGGGGTAGAGGCGGGTGCGGACCTCGCCGACCGCCTCCTCCCCCAGCACGGCGAGCCCGGCGGTGATCTGGCCCACGGTCAGCTCCCCGTCGCAGGCCCCGACGAGTCCCGCGAGGTCGCCGTCGACCTGAGCGACGTGGCGCAGTCCGCCGCCCTGGCGCAGCAGCACGATCCGCGGGTCCGGGTCCCCCGGGGTGTGGAAGCGCTCGTCGGTGACGTCGGGCGCGACCTGGAGGGTGAGGTCAGCGAGGTCGTCCGGGTCGGCGAGCCCGGCGAGACGGTCGTGCACGGCCAGCCCGGCGGCGAACACCTCCCCCAGCGGGTCGGAGAGCGTCGCGAAGTTCTCCTCGAAGCGGCGCAGCGGGGCCCCGGGGCGCAGCGGCCGGCGCAGCGTCAGCACCCCGAACCCGACCCCGGTGACCCCGCGGGCGGCGAAGTCGTCGAGCCAGGCCGTGTACAGCTCGTCGAAGCGGGGCCCGGACTTCTGGCCGCCGTCGCGGATCCACGTCTCGGCGTACAGCGCCGGGTCGGCGACCTCGCGCTGGACGACCCAGGCGTCCAGCCCGGTCCCCGCCAGCCACTCCTCCAGGCGCTGGGACCAGCTCTGCCCCTCGTGCAGTTCCCAGTTGCCCAGCAGCTGCGCGACGCCGCCCGGCGCGAGCACCTCGCCCACGCCGCCGACGAGGCGCTGCACGAGGGAGTCGCCCGGCATCCCGCCGTCGCGGTACTCGTAGGTCGGGACCGCGTCGGTGCGCGGGGTGATGACGAACGGCGGGTTGGAGACGACGAGGTCGAAGCGTTCCCCCGCCTCGACGGGGTCGAAGAGCGAGCCCTGGCGCAGGTCGAGGGCGACCTCGTTGAGCGCGGCGTTGACGGCGGCGAGGTCGAGCGCACGCTCGGAGGTGTCGGTGGCGGTGACCCGGCGGGAGTGCCGGGAGGCGTGCAGCGCCTGGATGCCGCAGCCGGTGCCGAGGTCGAGGACGCGCTCGACCGGGGTGCGGATCGTCGCCGAGGCCAGGGTCAGCGACGCGCCGCCGACGCCCAGGACGTGGTCGGCGGACAGCGCCTCCCCCGTCGCGAGTTCGCCGAGGTCGCTGACCAGCCACCAGTGGGCGGTCCCGGCGGCGTCGTCGACGGAGTACGGCCGGAGGTCGACGAGGGGTTTCACCTCGTCCTCGGGGGCCGACCCGGCGGCCCGGACCAGCCCGAGCCGTTCGGCCCCGGCGGTCCCGGTCCGCGGCAGCGCGGCGTCCAGGGCGGCCCGGGTCACGGCCCGCCCGAGGGTCGTGACCCGCAGCAGGACGGCCGCGGGATCGCTGGACCCCTCCGTGGCCCGCAGCGCGGGCAGCGACTGCTCCCGGTCCAGCGCCGCCGAGGCGACGTCGCCGACGAGCGCACCGACCCCGTCCACGGTGTAGTTCGCGGCCTGCAGGTCCGCCCGCAGGTCGGCGACGAGGACGCGGGGGTCGGTGCTGGGAGTGCTCACGTCGGGCGAGTCTGCCGCACCCGCCTCACGGGAGGCGTTCGACGTTCTCCTGGGTGCGCAGGTCCAGGTCCGCCGCGGACGGGGTGGGCGAGGTGGGAGCCGCCATGTCGACCTGCCGGAGCTTGCTGACGGCGACGGCGACGACGATGATCACCGTCGCCACGACCGCGATCCCGTAGCGCAGCCACGCGTTCGCGTCGGCCCCGATGGACAACGTCACGACGGCCGGGGCGATGAGCAGGGCGACGAGGTTCATCACCTTGATGAGCGGGTTGATCGAGGGCCCGGCGGTGTCCTTGAACGGGTCACCGACGGTGTCGCCGATGACGGTCGCCTCGTGCGCCGCGGAACCCTTCCCGCCGTGCAACCCGTCCTCGACGAGCTTCTTGGCGTTGTCCCAGGCCCCACCGGAGTTCGCGAGGAAGACCGCCATCAGCACGCCCGCCCCGATCGCGCCGCCGAGGAAACCGGCCAGCGGGGCGACCCCGAGTCCGAAGCCGACGGCGATGGGGGCGAAGGCGGCGAGCAGGCCCGGCGTCGCGAGCTCGCGCAGGGCGTCACGGGTGCAGAGGTCGACGACCCGGCCGTGGTCGGGCTTCTCCGTCCCGTCCATGATCCCGGGGTGCTCGGCGAACTGCCGCCGGACCTCGAGGACGACCGCCCCGGCGGAGCGGCCGACGGCGTTGATGGCCAGACCCGCGAAGAGGAACACCACGGCCGCGCCGAGCAGGACCCCGACCAGCGTCGTCGGCGTGGAGACGCTGAAGTCGCCGATAGTGCGCTGCAGGTACTGCGACGGGGTCTCGATCGCGACCGCGACCTCGTTGATCCGGGTGAGGACGGCGTCCTGGTAGGAGCCGAACAGCGCCGTCGCGGCGAGCACCGCGGTCGCGATGGCGATCCCCTTGGTGACCGCCTTGGTGGTGTTGCCGACGGCGTCGAGCTCGGTGAGGACCGCGGCCCCCGCCTCGTCGACGTCCCCGCTCATCTCGGCGATGCCCTGGGCGTTGTCGCTGACCGGCCCGAAGGTGTCCATCGCGACGATGACCCCCACGGTCGTCAGCAAACCGCACCCGGCCAGCGCCACCAGGAACATCGCCAGCGCGAGGACCCCGCCGGCGAGGACGAAGGCGAAGAACACCGCTCCGGCGATGACGAGGGTCGTGTAGACGGCGGACTCCAGTCCGAGACCGATCCCGGAGAGCAGGACGGTCGCCGCGCCCGTCGTCGACGCGTTCGCGACGTCGCGCGTGGGCTTCGACTCGGTGCCGGTGTAGTGGCCGGTGAGGAAGAGGATGAGGACCGCGAGCAGGATCCCCAGCAGCACCGCCGCGGAGGCGATGAGCCGGGGGTCGCCGTTGAGGCCCGCGACGCTGGGGTCGGCGCCGGCGAACCCCGAGAAGCGGGAGGGGAGGTAGGCGTAGCACGCGACCGCGGAACCGAGCAGGGCGATGCCCGCGGAGAGGTAGAAGCCGTTCTGGATGGAGGTGAGCCCGCTGACCCCGGGCCGGGCCCGGACCAGGACGACCCCCAGCGCCGCCGTGATGGCCCCGATGGCCGGGATGAGCAGCGGCAGGACGAGTCCGTCCTCCCCGACGGCGGTGCTGCCGAGGATGACCGCGGCGACGATCGTGACGGCGTAGGACTCGAAGAGGTCGGCCGCCATGCCGGCGCAGTCGCCCACGTTGTCGCCCACGTTGTCGGCGATGGTGGCCGGGTTGCGCGGGTCGTCCTCGGGGATGCCCTTCTCGATCTTCCCGACGAGGTCGGCACCGACGTCGGCGGCCTTGGTGAAGATGCCGCCGCCGACGCGCATGAACATCGCCAGCAGGGCGGCGCCGAAACCGAAACCCTCCAGGACGGTGGGGGCGTCGGGGCCGAAGGCGAGGACGGCGATCGACGCGCCCAGCAGACCCAGCCCGACCGTCGTCATCCCGACGACACCGCCGGTGCGGAACGCGATCCGCATGCCGGTCTCCCGGCCCCCGACGCCCTGGCGGGCCGCGGCCGCGACGCGCACGTTGGCGCGCACCGCGAGCGACATCCCGAGGTAGCCGATGGCCGCCGAGAACACCGCGCCCAGCACGAAGGCGCCACTGCGGGCGATGCGCAGGTCCCAGCCGTCGGCGGGCAGCGCCAGCAGCAGGAGCAGCACGGCCACGGCGAACCAGACCAGCGTGCGGAACTGCCGCCGCAGGTAGGCCGCGGCGCCGTTCTGCACGGCACCGGCGATCTCCTGCATGCGTTCGGTGCCCTCGCCGGCCTCCAGCACCTGTCGTCGGAAGACCCAGGCGGCGACCAGCGACAGGACAGCGACGACCGCGACAGCGATCGCGATGCTCTGCGCGGAACTCGACAGGTTCACGGGCACGGTGGGGGGCATCCGTCCTCCTCGACGTGTGATGACCTTGACACGCAGCGTAGGGCTGCACCGCCGAGAGTGCTACACCGTGCGATCGCCGATGATCACGGCATTGGCGAGAGGCGTGCGGTTCTGGTGTGAGGTCACCGCGCGCACGAGGGCACGGCGGGAGGGACGACGCGCGTCAGTGCGCGTAGTGCCCGGGGCCTTCGACGGCCTGACGGGTCCAGCTGAGGGCGACGCCGTCCGCGGACGCCGTCTGCTCGCTGGTGTCGGCCATGCCGGCCATCAACGCCAACGAGAGGGAGTCCGTCTCGGAGAGGTCGGACCCCGTGTCGGGCAGGGGCTCGCCGTGCGCGTCGCACTGCACGACCGTCACGTCCAGGCGGTCCTGGTCGTCGCACAACCGCATGTCGACGAGACCGACGGGCGCGGCGGAGGTCCGGGTGCCACCGGCGACGGCGCGCGCGCACGCCTCGCCGATGGCGATCCGGATCTCGTCGAGCTGGTTCTCGCCGAACCCGGCCCGCCGGGCCACGGAGACCGCCACGAGCCGAGCGGTGCGTACGTGCTCGGCGAGCGGTGAGAACCGCAGGGTGACGGTGGGCACGGGTTCGACGATTCCTGTTGCTCGAGGGGATCCGGGGCGTGCTCGGTCAGGACGAGGCGTTGGCCTCGTCCGTCGCCGACGAGGCGGCGATCGCGTCGGCCACGGTGTCGTGGATCGGGAAGACCTTGGTCAGCCCCGTGATCCGGAACACCTTGAGGATCTTCTCGCGCTGGCACACGAGGTGCAGCGAGCCGTCGTGCGAACGGACCCGCTTGAGGCCTCCGACGAGGACACCGAGCCCGGTGGAGTCGAGGAACTCGACACCCTCCATGTCCACCACCAGGTGGTGGTGGCCGGCCCCGACGAGTTCGTTCAACCGCTCGCGCAGGGTCGGTGCCGTGTACACGTCGATCTCGCCGGACACCTCGACGACAGTCCGGCCGCTCTCCTCGCGGCTGGTCACCGACAGGTCCACTGGGACCCTCCTCGCTGCTGGTTGATGCTCGCTGGTCGCGGAGCAGACGTGCGTGCTCTGGGCTGCCTTGCGAGGGCCGTCGTGCACTGCCCTCCCTTGCATTCAACCATCGCGCTCCGTGAGCAGCTTGTCCAACTTCGGCCACGTCGTCCCCCCGGGGAGTGCCTCGCCCCGGGACCGGGCCGATCGGGGGGACACTGGCGGCGTGGAATCCCGCTGGCAGCACCTGCTCGACGCCGGTGTCCGCAGCGACCGCGTCCGCCACGTCGAGAACCTCCCCGGGCGCGCCGGTGAGCGGCTGCCGTGGCCCGGGTGGGCCGACCCGGAGGTCGTGGCGGCCCTCGAACGCGGAACCGGTGGGCTGCCCTGGCGCCACCAGGTCGAGGCGGCCGACGCGGTCTGGGCCGGGCGCTCGACCGTGCTCTCGGCGGGGACGGCGTCGGGGAAGTCGCTCGCCTTCCAGCTGCCGGTGCTGACCTCGCTGCGCGCCACCGCCGCCGCCGCCCCGAACGGCAAGGGCGCCACCGCGCTCTACCTCTCGCCCACCAAGGCGCTGGCCGCCGACCAGGACGCGAGGTTGCGCGCCCTCGGCCTGGACGCGCCGATCACCAGCACCTACGACGGCGACACCCCGCCGGAGGTGCGCCGCTGGATCCGCGAGCACGCGGGGGTGGTCCTGACCAACGTCGACATGCTGCACCGTTCGGTGCTGCCCGGGCACGAGCACTGGGCGAGCTTCCTGCGGAGGTTGCGCTTCGTGGTCGTCGACGAGCTGCACACCTACCGCGGGGTCTTCGGCGGGCACGCGGCCGCGGTGCTGCGTCGGCTGCGTCGGATCGCGGCGCGCTACGGCAGCGAACCGGTCTTCGTGCTGGCCTCGGCCACGGTCTCCGAACCGGCCACGACGGCCCGTCGGCTCACCGGGGTCGACGTCCACGTCGTGGCCGAGGACACCTCGGCCCGGCCGCCGGTCTCGGTCGCGCTGTGGGAGCCACCGCTGCGCGCCGCGCCCGCGGGCCCCGACGGGTCGAAGCCCGCCGAGCCGTCGCGCCGGACGGCGACGGCCGAGACCTCCGACCTGCTGGGCGACCTCGTCGCCGACGGGGTCCGGACGCTGGCCTTCGTCCGCAGCCGGGCCGGGGCGGAGTCCGTCGCGGCCGGGGCCCGGCGTCGACTCGCCGAGGTCGACCCGTCGCTGGGCGAGCGGGTGCTCGCCTACCGCGGTGGCTACCTCCCCGAGGACCGCCGGGTGCTGGAGGAGGGTCTGCGTTCCGGACGGGTCGTCGGCATGGCGACCACCAACGCCCTCGAACTCGGCGTCGACGTCGCCGGCCTCGACGCCGTCCTCGTCGCCGGGTGGCCGGGCACACGGGCCTCGTTCTGGCAGCAGATCGGTCGTGCGGGACGTCGGGGGAACCCCGCGCTCGGGGTCCTCGTCTGCCGGGACGACCCCCTGGACACCTACCTCGCGCACCACCCGGAGGCGTTGTTCGGCGTCGGCGTCGAGGCGACGGTCCTCGACCCCGACAACGCCTACGTCCTGGCCCCCCACCTGGCCGCGGCGGCGCAGGAACTGCCGTTGACCGAGGCCGACCTGGAACTCTTCTCCCCCGTCGCCCGCGACGTCGTCGACCTCCTGGTGCGACGAGGTCTGTTGCGGCGCAGGGTGAACGGCTGGTACTGGACCCGACGCGACCGCGCCTGCGACCTCACCGACCTGCGCGGGGCGGGCGGCAGCGTGCGGATCGTCGAGGAACGCACCGGCCGGGTCCTCGGGACGATCGAGGCGAGTTCGGCCGATTCCCAGGTCCACGACGGGGCCGTCCACGTGCACCAGGGACGGACCTACGTCGTGGACCACCTCGACCTCGAGGACGGCCTCGCGACCGTGCACCCGGAACCCGAACCCGGCTACACCACCCACGCCCGGTCGAGTTCCGACGTCCGGGTCCTCGCCGTCGACGGGACCCACCGCGCCGGGCCGGTCACGATCTCCTCCGGGGTGGTCGAGGTGTCCAGCCAGGTCACGGGTTTCCTGCGCCGGCTCGTCGGCTCCGGGACCGTCATCGGCGAACGTCCGCTGGAACTCCCGGAACGTCGACTGCGGACCCGGGCCGTCTGGTGGACCCTCGACGAGGACGTCGCCGAGGGGGTCCTCGGAGACGTCCTGCGCCTGCCCGGTGCGCTGCACGCCGCCGAGCACGCCTCGATCGGGATGCTGCCGCTGCTGGCGACCTGCGACCGCTGGGACCTCGGCGGACTCTCCACCGCACTGCACGCCGACACCGGCCTGCCCACCGTCTTCGTGCACGACGCCGTCCCCGGCGGAGCGGGTTTCGCCGACCGCGGGCACGCCCGCGTCGAGGAGTGGCTGACCGCCACCCGCGACGCCGTGCTCGCCTGCCGCTGCGCGCAGGGGTGCCCCGGTTGCGTGCAGTCGCCCAAGTGCGGCAACGGCAACGAGCCCCTCGACAAGGCGGGCGCCGTCGCCGTGCTCGACGTGCTCGTCGCCGCGCTCGTGGCTCACCACGACGCCCTCGGGTCCGTCCCCGGGGCGGTCTCGGTCGCCTGACCCGCGCGGGCCCGGGCCCGGGCCGGGCCGAGGACCCCGGCGAGACCCGACGGCCGGACGCTCGCACCCACGAGCACCGAACCGTCGTCCGCCACGACGCACCCCGCCGGGGCCGCGCCCTGCGCGAGCAGCACCTGCCGGGCCCGGGCGCACGGGTCACCCGCGGCCCGGCCCACGACCACGTCGGCGCCCGCGAGCGCCGCGAGGTCGGCGGCGGCCTCGGCGCGGTGCCGGGCCAGCACCGCGCCGCAGAGCGCGAGCACCAGCAGGAGCAGCGAGATCAGCGCCGAGCAGATCCCCAGCACGAGGACGCTCCCGCTCCCCTCGTCGCGTCTCACCCCTCCACCGCCGCGGTCGCGCTCGCCCGGGCCGGCACCGAACCGCCGAGCGGCCCGACCAGACGCGCGGCGGAGCTCACCTCGACGACGACGTGACCGGGGGAACGGGTGACCGAGACGCCGGCGCCGTCCGGGGCGAGGGCCACGGCGGCGGCGCGGACGACGTCCGGGTCCTCCCCGCGGGCGGCCACCCGGGCCCCGGCGCGGGCCGCGTCGACGCACTGCACCTGGGTGAGCACGACACGGACCGCACCGAGGGCCAGGGCCAGCAGGACGAGCACCGCCGGCAGCGCCAGCGCGAACTCGGAGGTGACCGAACCGGTGTCCCGTCCTGCTCCCCTCATCCCAGGCTCAAACCCTGCCGGACGATGCCCAGCAACATCCCGCGCACCTCGTCGCTGCGCAGGATCGCGATGAGCAGCGCGGCGAAACCGCACGCCGCCAGCGTCGCCATCGCGTACTCCGCCGTCGCCATGCCCGCATCGCGGGGAATCTCCTCCACCGGTTCCTCGACGTCCTGGTTCAACTCGACCTCCTCTGGTTCGGCGCCGGATCCTCCGGCCCACAACCACTCTCGACCCGGAGGACGGAGGTTTCCGGTGTGCGCCGGGCACCTGTGGACGGAGCCGCCGCCGTCCGGCCCTGTGGAGACCGCGGCGTCACGAACCCGTCCCGAGGACCTGCCCGGCGAGGGTCAGCACGACGGGGACCACCCCGAGGAGGAGGAACGCCGGCAGGGTGCACAACCCCAGCGGCAGCACGAGGAGCGCGGACAACCTGGCTGCGGCGGCCTCGGCGTTCCACCGGCGGGTGGCCCGGGCCGAGGACGCCGCCGACGCGAGCAGCGAGGCCGCGGGCGCACCCGTGCGGGTGGAGAGCAGCAACGCGTCGGCCAGTTCGTCCCACCGGGCGGTCTGCGCGGTCACGGAGTTCCAGGCCTCCTCGGGCGCAGAACCCCAGGACAGCTGCACCGCGACCCGGCGCAGGGTCGGGTCCTCGGGCACCCCGGCGGCCGAGAGCGCGTCGAGCGTCGCCTCCAGCGCCCGCCCCGGGGGCAGACCGGCCCGCACGGCGGCGGCGACGAGGTCGAGGACGAGCGGGACGTCGGCCGGTTCGACGCTCCCCCGACGCACCCCGGGCGCCCGGGCCAGGCGGCCACGGAGGGCCCGCAGCCGGCCTCGGGGCAGCCGGGGCCGGGAGGGGCCCCCGCCCGTGACGACCAGGACCGCGGCCCCGAGGACGAGCCCCGTCAGCAGACCGCTCACCGGGCCGCTCGCTCGGCGGACGCCACCAGCCGGGCGCTCCAGGACCAGCCGAGCACGAGCAGGACCCCGCCGACGGCGCCGGCCAGCCGCCCCGGTCCGGAGCCGAGGGCCTCCCACGGGGGTGCGCCGAGGGCGGCACCGAGCGCGAGGCCGAGCAGGGGCAGGGCCGAGACCGTCCGTGCGCTCACGCGGGCCCCCGCCAGGGCGGTGCGGACCGCGGCCCGGGCGGCGGCGTCGGCCCGCAACCCCTCGGCGGCGGCCTCGAGCGCGTCGGCGGCCGGGGCACCGGTCGCCGTGACGAGTCGCCAGACGGCGCGCACCGCGACCGGGGAGGCCTCGGCGGGCCCCTCGACGCCTCCCCCGGCGTGCTCCCAGACCAGGGCGGGGGCGATCCCGGCCCGCAGCAGGGCGGCGGCCCGCTCGGCCTGCCGGGCTCCGAGGAGGGCCTCGTCACCCGCCTTCGGGCGGTTCGCCCGCCGTGGTCGCGGGCTGCGGACGTCGGGGGCGCGCAGGACCCGCCGTCCGGGTGCCACCAGGACCGCGACCCCGAGCAGCCCGCCGACGAGGAGTCCGCTCACCCCCGCACCTCACCGGCGAGGTCGAGCAGCCCGGCGAGGCGCTCCCAGCCGGGACCCGGCTCCTCCCGCCCGGCCACCAGCGCCGGGACCACGACCGCCCGTCCGCCCTCGGCGGCGACCACGCCGACCTCCACGAGCCCGCGGGCACCCGCTCGGCGGGCCACGTGCAGCACGACGTCGATCCCCGCCAGCACCTGGGCGTCGACCGCCCCGGGGGTCAGCCCCGCCGTCGAGGCCAGCGCGTGCAGGCGCGCCGGGACGTCGGCGGCGGTGTTGGCGTGCACGGTCCCGGCCCCACCGGCGTGCCCGGTGTTCAGGGCGGCGAGCAGGTCGCGGACCTCCGCGCCGCGGCACTCCCCCACCACCAGGCGGTCCGGGCGCATCCGCAGGGCCTGCCGCACGAGGACGTCGAGGCCGACGGCGCCACGGCCCTCGACGTTGCCGTGCCGGGCCTCGAGACGGACGACGTGGGGGTGGTCGGGGCGCAGTTCGCCGGAGTCCTCGACGAGCACGATGCGTTCGTCGCTGCCGACGAGACCCAGCAGGGCCTGCAGCAGCGTCGTCTTGCCGCTGCCCGTCCCGCCGCTGACGAGGAACGACGTCCTGCGCGCGACGACGGCGCGCAGGACCGGTGCCCACCCGGCCGGGACCGCTGCTCGGGCGAGGAGTTCGGGGAGGCCGAAACGTCGCACGGCCGGCACCCGCAGGCTGAGGTGCGTCCCGTCGGGGGAGAGCGGGGGCAGCACCGCGTGCAGCCGGGTCCCGTCGGGCAACCGGGCGTCGACGAAGGGGCTCGCCTCGTCGAGGCGTCGTCCGGCGCCGGCGGCGAGCCGGACGGCCAGGGTCCGGACCTCCGCCTCACCGTCCAGGGTGACGTCGGCGCGGCGCAGACCGTCCCCGTCGTCGATCCAGGCCGCCCCCCCGCCGTTGACCAGCACGTCGGTGACCCCGTCGAGCTCCAGCAGCGGCTGCAACCGCCCGGCGCCGCGCACCGCGGCCCCGACCCCGTCCAGCAACCGCAGCAGGTCGGGCGCCGCGAGCACGACCCCCTCGGCCCGCGCGGCGGCGGCGACCGTCGGCGGATCGGGGGTCGACCCGTTGCGCGCCAGACGGTCACGGACCCGTTGGACGAGGTGGAAGAACTCCTCCTCGGGCAGCCTCACGAGCTCTGGACCCAGTCGCGGGCGCAGGCCAGGGCGAAGCTCCGCAGCCCGCTGCGGCGGCCGCCGGGGACGCCCTCCCCCCGCTCCAGGCCGACGTCGAGGTCGCGGTCGGGGCGGACCACCCCGGCCAGCGGTGCCCCGGCGGCGTCGGCCACGTCCTCGGCGTCCGTCCCCGTCCCGACGTCGCGCACCACCAACCGCACCGGGGCGGTCGTCGCGGCCCGCAGCTCGTCGACGACGACGCAGGCCGCCGCCGCGGCCCGGGTCGTCCCCGGGACGACGACGAGCACTTCCGCGCACGCCCCCAGCACCGGTCCCAGCCCGTCCAACCCCGCTCGGGGCAGGTCGAGGACGGTTGCCGCGAACGCCCGGCGGGAGGCCTCGACGACGGCCCACAGCTGGTCCGGGGCGGGTCCCCGACCTCCGCGGCGGTCGGTCGCCAGGACCTGCAGCCCGGCCCCGAGGCGGACGCTGGCGCGCAGCACGTCGGGGCTGATGCGCCCGTCGACGCCGGCCAGGTCGCCCCAGCGCAGCCCGGGCAGCGCGTCCGCTCCGAGCAGCAGGTCCAGGCCGCCGGAGCGGGGGTCGGCGTCGACGAGGAGGCAGCCACCCAGGGTGTCCGCGAGCGCCCGGGCCAGTCCGGCGGCGAGGACGCTGGCCCCCGCACCGCCGACACCGCCGACGACCGCGAGCAGGGTGCCGGACCCGCCGGGTCCGGTGGCCGCGTCGGTGAGCAGTTCCAGCAGCCAGTTCTCGGCCTCGGGGAGCAGGACGGCGTGGTCGGCGTCCACCCCCGCCGCGCTCTGCCACCAGGCGGGCCCGACGGGGGCGCTGCCCACGACGACCACGGCGAGGCCGGGCCGTCGGAACGCGTCGAGTTCCGCGGGGTCGGTGCCCGCGTCGGCGAGCACGAGGGCCGGTTCCTCCGACGGGGCACAGGTGCGTCGGAGGACGCACCCGGCCGCGGCCGCCAACCTGACGACGGCGGCGGCGAGCTCGTCGTCGTCGGTGAGGAGCAGGACGGGACCGGTTCGGGAGGCGGTCGGTCGCGGGACGGGTCCGGGGGTTCGGGGACGGCTGCGGGGGCCGGGGACGGGCACGGGTCGCTCCTCACGGTGGTCGGGGGACCACCGTGCGGGCGCCGGGCAGCGACCCGGCGCCGCGGGAGCGTGGGCTGTGGACGGAGGGGCTCGGCGGGGGCCTGTGGAGACCGCGGTGACGTCACGGGGTGCGGCTGGCTACGCCGGGAGATGACCCGGGAGATGAGGAGACGGCCCCCGCTGGGGGGGAGCGGGGGCCGTCCACGGTCCGGCTCGGGGGGGATGAGCCGGGCCGCACGTAGCCCACAGGGCGTACTGCAGCATCCTCACCCCATCCAGGGGCCCTTGGCAATTCCTTCGGAGGGTTTGGTGGGAGATTTCGTGGCGAACCCGGTCCGGGGAGTCCCGGGTCCTCACCGGACCTGCACAGGAAGGCTCCCCCGCGACCCGTCACAGGCCTCCGGTGGCGTCGAGACGGCGCAGGAAGTCAGCCGCGATCGGTGCCGCCACGACACCGCCGCTGGACCCGTCGGTGACGAACACCGCGAAGGCCAGCTGTCCCTGGAAACCGATGGTCCAGGCGTGCGTCGCGGGTGGTTGCGCCGTTCCGTACTCCGCGGTCCCCGTCTTGGCGTGCACCGGTTCGCCGGGGACCCCCGCCAGGACGGTCGCCGTCCCCGCGGTCACGACGTCGCGCATGAGGTCGGCGACGCTGCCCAGCAGGGCCGGGTCGGCCGCACTGGCGGGGGCGGACGGGGCGGCGGGGGCCGGGTCGAGGACGACGGTGGGAACGCGCAGCTGCCCGGCCGCCACGGAGGCCGCGGCCACCGCCATCGCCAGCGGGCTGACCAGCGTCCGGCCCTGGCCGAAGCTCGCGGCGGCCAGGTCCACGGCGGAGTTCGCGGTCGGCACGGAACCGGCGAACGCGTCGACCCCGGCCGACCACGGCGCCCCCACCCCGAGTTCGGCGGCCGCCTTGGGCAGCGAGTCGTCGGCCAGTCGGGGGCTGAGGCTCGCGAAGGCGGTGTTGCAGGACTTGGCGAAGTCGGTGCGGAAGGGGACGTCCCCGAACGCCTCGTCCTCGAAGTTGGAGAACGTGCGGCCCTCGACCGTGTAGGTCGGGGTGCAGGGCACGTTCTCCTCGACGTCCAACCCGTCGCCGAGCAGGGCCAGCGTCGTCACCACCTTGAACGTCGACCCCGGGGGGAACCGGCCGGTCAGCGCCCGGTCGCCGCCGTCGACGGGGAAGTTCGAGGCGGCGACGACGTCACCGGTCGCGACGTCGACGGCGACGAGGGCGGCGTCGGCCGGGCTGGCCGCCAACGCGGCGTCGGAGGCCAGCTGGACGGTGGCCACCAGGCTCGTCCGCACCGGTTGCCCGGGCAGGGGTTCCACCCGCACGAGCTGGCTGGAGCGGGCGTCGGTGCCGCCCTCGGCGCGCACGGTGATCCCGGCCCGCCCCGCGAGGCGTTCGTCGTAGGTGGCCTGCAACCCCGACAACCCGGCGAGGTCGCCGGCCGCGTAGCGACCCCCGGCGGCGGCGATGGTGTCCGCGGTCGCCTGCCCGACGCTCCCCAGCAACGCCCGCGCGAACCCGCGCGACGGCGCCAGCGGCAGCGTCGACTCCGCGAACACCGTGCCGGGCAACGGCTGCAGGACAGACTTCTGTGCGTCGTAATCGCTGCGGCGCAACGTGATCACGTCGACGAACGCATCAGGGGCGGCCTGCTGGATGCGGGTGGTCAGAGCGGCCGCGTCGACCCCGAGGGCCGCGGCCAGGGCCGCCGCCGTGGCCGCCGGGTCGCTCGTCCGCGAGGGTTGCACCCCCACCCGGACGACCGGGGTCTCGGTCACCACGGGCGAACCGTCGCGGGCCAGGACGTCGGCGCGCGGGGGCAGTTCCCGGTCCACCGCGAACGTGGCCCCGGACGCGAGTTCCGGGTGCACCAGCGCGGGTTCCCAGACCCCGCGCCACTTCGCCGTGTCCCCCTCACCACTACGGGTCAGGCGCAGGGTGGTCGAGTAGGCCAGCACGCTGCCCGCGGCCGCGCCGTGGCCGGCCGCGAGGTCGAACGACACGGCCAGCGTCGCCGTCGCGCTGCCCTGCTCCGCGCGGCCGGTGTCGACCCCGGTCACCGTCACCGTCGGCGGCGGGCTCGCGAGGGTGCCGGTGAGTCGGGCGTACTCGGCACCCAGGTCGGCGGGCGGCGTCGCCCCGGCCGCGGCGACGAGGTCGAGGTCACCGAAGCGTCCCTGCGTCCACCCCGTCGCGACGGCACGAGCGGCGTCCTCCGCCCCGGCCGCGGGGTCGGTTCGGGACCGCGACCACCACCAGGCACCGGCCCCACCGGCGAGGAGAACGGCCCCGGCGGCCGAACCGGCCACCACCGCTCGGCGCCGCGGGCGTCCGCGCAGGTCAGCGGGTGGGCCGTCCCCGGGGGGTGGGGTGGACCGGCGGGGCTCCTCGGCGTTGTCGCTCATCGACACCGATGCTCGCACGCTACCCAGGCGGTGCTCCTGCTAACCTTCAGTGCGTTGGAGGTGTCGCCTAGTCCGGTCTATGGCGCCCGCCTGCTAAGCGGGTTGGGGGCTACAACCCCCTCGCGGGTTCAAATCCCGCCACCTCCGCCGGAGCGAAGGCCCCGGTCGCCACGAGCGACCGGGGCCTTCGTCGTCCCACCCGGCGCAGCAGGGGCGCCTCACGGTGGCGCTCGGATGCGCTGCGCCGCAATCGATTGGTGACGAGGGCGGAAGCCCGCTACAGTAGTCCAGGACAGCGCGCCACGGCGGGCTGCCGGCGCCCGTAGCTCAACGGATAGAGCATCTGACTACGGATCAGAAGGTTAGGGGTTCGAATCCCTTCGGGCGCACACCTCAGCTCCATCCAGGGCCCCTCCGCGGGGCCCTTCTCCATGTCCGGGCTCTTCCACCCTCCTCCCGGCCTCGGGTCCACCCTCCGTCCGGGACCGGCCGGGCCACCCGCAGGACGCTGTCACTGCTCCCCCTCCCCGCCCGGCGCGACGTTCCCCGACTCCCCCGGGGCCGCGTTCCTGCGACCTTTCCCGGACCTCCGGGTTCCCGGTGACACCCCCGCTCCCTCCCGGATCCGGGATCCGGAGTTCGCCCGCGGCATTGTCGGCCGGGTTCCGGCGGGAGTTCCGAGGCGCGTTCACACCGGGTTCGGAGGGGTGGATACCGGCGGCCTCACAACGCCCCGGAGAACACCGGGAACCCCCTCTCCCGGGCCGGGAGGTTCGATCCCGCACCCATCACGAGGAGCTCACGGACAACACCGCGGAGGTGAACCCCGACAACTCCCCCGTGAACCCGGGGAACTCCGTGAGAATTCGTCCTTCGATGCGCGAACTACCGCAGAACTGTGGTTTCATTGCTTCAGCATTGATCAACTACTTCCCCCAGGAGCTCAGCATGGCAAGTCACGACGTTGCACTGAAGGTGGCCACCGAACTGCCCGTCGGTGCCGTCGACCTCGAGATTCCCGTCAAGCGGAACGGTCGCAAGATCGGCACCTTCACGGTGAACGCGAACGGTGTCTCGTGGAACCCGGCGACGGCCAAGGCCGCCACCAACGTGGCGTGGGAAGACCTTCCCGCCGCGCTGGCCGGCACCCCGGCTGCTGCTCCGGCCGCTGCTGCTGCTCCGGCCAAGAAGGCCGCCCCGGCGAAGAAGACCACCGCCAAGAAGGCCGCTCCGGCGAAGAAGGCCGCCCCGGCTCCGGTCGAGGAAACCCCGGCGCCCGTCGCCGAGACCCCGGCGCCCGTCGCCGCGACCCCGGCCAAGAAGTCCGCCAAGAAGGTGGCGAAGAAGTCCGCTCCCTCCACGGCTGCCGTCGACGCCCGCGCCGTGCGCGAGTGGGCTGCCACGCAGGGGATCGCCGTCGCCCCGCGCGGCCCGATCTCCTCGACGATCATCGACCAGTTCCGCGCCGCTCAGTGAGCTGACGCACCGGCACGAACGACAGGGGGCGGGGTCTTCGGACCCCGCCCCCTGTCGTGTGTCCGAGGCCGGCTGGACGGGCCCGCGGGAACGAGCCGGGAAACGGTCAGCGGAACCTGGCCGGCCACGCCCGGCGCGCCATCCGCCACACCTTCGACCCCACGGGTCGCGGCGCGTCCGCCGCGCCGACCTCACCGAACAACTGCTCGCAGATGCGCACGTACACCTGGTCGGGCATCGGCAGGCGGTCGACGTCGCTCAGGGCCTGGTCCTGGCCGGCGGATTCCATGACGAGCTCGCCGTAGCCCAGGAGCCGGCCCAGGATCGTCCGGTTGTAGCTCATGTCCGTCACCTTCGACAGCGGCATCATCGCCACCTGGCGCTTGATGACCCCGTAGGTCAGCAACAGCCGTTTGTCGGTCGCGATGAACCAGTCCCCGCGCCACTGCAGGTACTTCCAGTAGGCCCGGCCCAGCACCACGACCCAGGCCAGGAACAGCAGGTTCGGCAGGTGAGGGACGTCATCGACCCGCGGGACCAGCCACAGGACGGCCAGCAGGGCGAGGACGCAGGTGAGCACGGGTTCCGCCAGCACCACCAGGTGCCGTCGCAGGCACACCAGACGCTTCTCGGTGCCGAGGACGTAGCGGCGCACCGAACGGGGTGGCCTTTCCCACAGCGGGTCCGGTCCGGGCTCCTCGTCGAGCGGCGGGAGCGGGTCCTGCTCCACCGCGGAATCCACGGAATCCGCCGGCGAATCGTCGTCCTCCACCTCGAGGACCTCCCAGGTGCCGTCCTGACCGGTTTTCCGCAGCCGGGTGCCGGAAAGCATCACCAGTTCCCGGGCCTCGTCGCGAGGCTCCGGGTTCTGGCCTCGTCCCGAGCGGTTCAGCTGAGCAACCCGTCGAAGAAGTTCAGGATGCTGGTCACGACGGTCTTCAGCGCTTCGCCGACGGAACGGACGAAGTCCGCCGCCTGGTCAGGCGCCTTGTAGACCGCATAGAGGGCGAACACCACCACTACCCACCACAGAACTCGACGCCACTTCACCGGGTCGGCCCCTTCCCGCGTTCCCCCGAACGCCTGTTTTCGATCACGGATCGTGTACACGAATGTGCTGAACGGGGGACATCCTGCCGGAAAGCCGGGCGCAGCACGAAGCCCCGCGCCGCGACGTCCACGACACGGGGCTCCGGGGGTTCTCAGACGACGCCGTAGAGGCGGTCGCCGGCGTCCCCCAGCCCGGGGACGATGTAGCCGTTCGCGTCGAGGCGCTCGTCGACGGCGGCCGTGACGATGCTCACCTGGGCGTGGTCGTCGAACGCGGTCCGCACCACCTCGATCCCCTCCGGGGCGGCGAGCAGGCACAACGCGGTCACGTCCCGGGCACCGCGTTCCAGCAGGAAGTTGATGGCCGCCACGAGCGTTCCGCCGGTCGCGAGCATCGGGTCGAGCACGAACACCTGCCGGCCCGAGAGGTCGTCAGGCAGCCGGTTCGCGTACGTCGTGGCCTGCAGGGTGGTCTCGTCGCGGATCATCCCCAGGAACCCGACCTCGGCGGTAGGGAGCAACCGGACCATCCCGTCGAGCATGCCGAGCCCGGCCCGCAGGATCGGGACGACGATCGGCTTCGGGGAGCGGAGCCGGACACCGGTCGTCGTGGTGACCGGGGTGGTGATGGGGTGCGGTTCGACGGCGACGTCCCGCGTCGCCTCGTAGGCCAGCAGGGTGACCAGTTCGTCGGCGAGGCGACGGAACGTCGGGGAATCGGTCCGCTCGTCACGCAGAGCGGTCAGTTTGTGGGCCACCAGCGGGTGGTCGATGACGGACAGGCGCATGACGTCGAAAGTAAGGGGTCGGAGCCACGACGTGGGACCGCTGGTCGCTGCGGCCCCTCTCCTGCCACGATGGTGGCGTGGCGTACTTCACCGCAGTGCTCTCTCCCGAAGGCTCCGGCGACGACCGAGACTGGCGCTCCGTCGACATCGACCTGGAAGCCGGATCCCCCGACGAGCTCGGCGACGTCCTGCGCGGCGCCGTCGACGACGACGACGCGTCCGTGCTCGCCGTCCTCGAACGCGAGGACGAGTGGTTCGCGCTCGTCCGCACCGACGGAGGTGTCGACACGAAGGTGTTCGTCTCCGACGCCGTCGCGGCCGCCGACAGCTCCTTCGCCCCGCTCTTCACCGAACTCCCACCGGCCACCCGGGCCGTCCTCGGCGACGACGCGTCAGCCGACGACGGTGACGCCGACGGTGAGGACGGTGAGGAGGAGGACGACGAACCCACCGCCACCCGGTCCGAACCCGTGGTGGCGGAGGACGTCTGGGCCGGCGACCCCGAACTGCTGGCCGACCTCGGCCTCCCCGCGGAGGTCCTCGTCCGCATCGCCGCCTCCGGGGCCGACCCCTCGGGAGCCACCGTCGAGATCGGTGAGCTCCTCGGTTTCGCCGACGTCCTGGAATCGCTGCGCTGAACGGGCTCGCCGTCCCCCCCGACTGGACGCGCTGGATGGGCCTGGCCCTCGAGCAGGCCCGGGCCTGCCTGCAGACCGGTGACGTCCCGGTCGGGGCGGTCGTGCTCGACGCGGCGGGGACCGTCCTCGGCGTGGGGCGCAACGAACGGGAAGCCGCGGGCGACCCCACCGCGCACGCGGAGGTCCTCGCGCTGCGCGCGGCGGCCCGCACCCGCGGGGAGTGGCGGCTGTCCGGCTGCACCCTCGTCGTCACGCTGGAACCGTGCGTGATGTGCGCGGGGGCGACCGTGCTGGCCCGGGTCGACCGGCTGGTCCTCGGGGCCTGGGACGCCCGGTTCGGCGCCGCCGGGTCCCTGCGCGACGTCGTGCGCGACCGCCGGCTCAACCACGTCGTGGAGGTCGCGGGCGGTGTCCGCGGCGAGGAGTGCGCGGCTCTGCTCGACGAGTTCTTCGCCGCCCGGCGGAGCTGAGCGAGGCACCGCCGGAGCCGTGTAAGGTTGGTGACGCAGGATCAAGGTGATGTGTCCGAGCGGCCTAAGGAGCACGCCTCGAAAGCGTGTGAAGGGGTAACTCTTCCGTGGGTTCAAATCCCACCGTCACCGCAGTACAGAACGGCCCCTGATCAGCGCGTTATTGCTGGTCAGGGGCCGTTTATACGCTCTGTGACGTCAGCCGGACGGACTTTCTGCCACATTCCGCCCACAAGTTGAGTCGTGACGGCGTGATCCAACGCGACAGCAACGGCCTCCAGATCATCGTCGAACAGGTCGGCGTAGACGTCCAGGGTCATGGCCGCCGATGCATGCCCGAGCATCTTCTGGACCGCCTTTACGTTGGCGCCAGCAGACACCGCTAAGGATGCCGCCGTGTGCCGCAGGCCGCGGGCTGTGATCCGCGGCACACCGGACCTCTGCACCTCGTTCTCGGGCCACTCGCCGGGGAGGGCGGCTCGAGACTTCACGGCGGTGCGCAGGCCTACCTCCGCCACCCTTGATCATCTCCCCCGGGGTCGCACGCGCACAGCAGGGCTCGTCGTTGCAAGCAAGCGTCGACCTGCGCCCACCTACCAGCTACCGGGACCGAGCACCAAGCAGCCTCGGTCCCGGTAGCGTATCCAGGTGACTGCGCCGCTGCTCCTGCTGCGCGGTGGCCTCCACCTGACCGAGGACTCGCTCGCTGAGGCCATCGAGCAGAGGATGCCTCCGGCGATGGAGACTGGCCCTCCGCTGGACGGAAGGCCATGTTTCTCGGTGTACGCGGGGACGCTGGACCAGCTGGCGCTGCTTCAGTCGATCCCCGCCGGCAAGCTCATGCACATGCCGGGCGCTTCGCAGCGGCCTCGGCTCTGCCCGAGGGCGCGTGGATCGAGCAGACCTTCTGGTCCACTCATCACACAGTCTTCCTGCCGCCGGACTGGCGGCCTTTTGTGCCAGCGGTGGTTGCCTCCTTCGGGCCCCCCTACCGGCTGAAGTCTTCGCTCAAGGCGGGACGCATGATCCCGCTACAGGAGGGCATTCCGGGTGAAAAGTAGTTATGCTCTCTTGTCAAGCTGCCGACAAGACGATGAGGATGGAGGGGTGAACATGGTCCGCGTTCGGATGGACTTCAACGAGATCTTCGAGGACGACACAGCGTTTGCCCTGACACGTCTGATCGATGATGGCCGTATGCCCTGCGTTGGCGACCACATCGAGGCCTACGACTTCGACGGCAACGTCTGCCCCGCGCTGGTGCTCGACCTCACGTCCACCCACCTGCGCCTGAAGATGGATCTTGGATCCTTCGTCATGATGGATGAAGATACCCTCGTCAGTCACTGAGGCGTGTGGGTACTTGCCCACATCCTGCCCCGACTCGGCGTCTATCAACGTCACCTGATGTGATCCACTGTGAGTCATAAGCGCAGGTCAGCCCACTGAGGGGTACCTGAACAGAGGCGCGCAGAGAGTTCAAATCCCACCGTCACCGCAGCACGTCGAAGGGCCCGGAACCACTGGTTCCGGGCCCTTCGTCGTCTCCCCGCTCAGCAGGCGGCGGCCGGGTCCACCGGGAGCGCCGGAGCGACCACCACGTCCTCGGCCAGGAGGTTCTGGTACCCGTCCCCCAGGGCCACCGTGATGACGGTCGCGGCCGGGTCCGGCACGAGCTTCGCCTCGGGGAAGCGGGCCCCCACCGTGACGGCCTGCGCCAGCGACGCCGCCGGGTAGGTCACCGCGGCCGTCACCGGGCCGGTCGCCGTCGGCGCGTTGCCGACGTTCACCACGACGAAACCGCGGGTGCGCAGCTCCCCCGCCACCGTGCCCGCCAGGCCGCGGCGCGACGTGCCGTTCAGGACGTCGACGCTCACTTCGGCGGGGGGCAGCAGGGCCGGGGCCGATGCCGGCACGCAGGTCGGGCTCGGGGCGGCGCTCGTGGGCGTCGCCGACGAGCCGGGCTGCCAGCGGTCGGTGTAGATCAGCGCGGCCACGCCACCGGCGCCCAGCACCACCAGGACCACCACCGCGAAGACGGCGCGCTGGCGGACCCGCCGGGCCCGTCGCCGTCCACTGAGGCGTCGGTAGGACTCCTCGTCGAGGTCGTCCTCGACCTCGGGGAGCACCCCCTCGTCCTGCGTCGCCCGGTCCTGCTCGTCCTCGTAGCGTCGTGCCACCGTTCCCCCTCGATCGCCCCGCACTCCCCCGAGCCGGGTGGTTCCTAGTCCGGCAGCGTCAGGACCCGTGCGTGCAGCACCTGCCGCTGGTGCAGGGCCGCTCGCACCGCCCGGTGCAACCCGTCCTCCAGGTACAGCCGCCCCCGCCAGGACACCACGTGGGCGAACAGGTCGCCGAAGAACGTCGAATCCTCCGCCAGCAGCGCGTCGAGGTCGAGCGTGCGCTTCGTCGTCGTCAGTTCCTCCAGCCGCACCTGGCGCGGCGGCACCTTCGACCACTGGCTCGTCGTCTCGTAGCCGTGGTCGGGGTACGGGCGGCCGTCGCCCACGGCGTGGAAGATCACGGTGGTGGAGTCTAGGGGTGCAGGAGCGTCCATCCCCGGGAACCGCCCGGGATCGGTGCGCCCCCGCCAGGGGGCGCTGCACCGGGAGGACGCTGGGCCGGGAACGACGAAGGCCCGCCCCCGGATGTCCGGGAACGGGCCTCGTGCGGCGGAGGATAGGGGATTTGAACCCCTGAGGGCGTTAACCCAACACGCTTTCCAAGCGTGCGCCATAGGCCACTAGGCGAATCCTCCAGTGCCACCAGCGTAGCCGACGGTGACCCGTGCTTCCGACCGGGGCGGGCGGCGGAGGGCGGTTGGACCGCGTCGCGATCGTCTCGTACAGTGATCTGCAGACCCCTCGTGCGGCGTCATCCCGCTGAACCCCCCCAGGGCCGGAAGGCAGCAAGGGTAGGTGGGCCCTGGCGGGTGTGCGGGGGGTCCCTCATCTCCTCCGCCGGACCGGTCCCCCGTGTCCGGACCGCGGGTTAGCCTCGTCCCCGTGACGACCGCGCTGTACCGCCGCTACCGGCCCGAGACGTTCGAGCAGGTCATCGGCCAGGAGCACGTCACCGCTCCGCTGATGCAGGCGTTGAGCAAGGGCCGGATCACGCACGCGTACCTCTTCTCGGGGCCGCGGGGGTGCGGCAAGACGACGAGCGCGCGGATCCTGGCGCGCTGCCTGAACTGCGCCCAGGGCCCGACGGCGACCCCTTGCGGAACCTGCGACTCCTGCCAGGACCTCGCCAACGGCGGGCCGGGCAGCATCGACGTCGTCGAGATCGACGCGGCCAGCCACAACGGGGTGGACGACGCCCGCGACCTGCGCGAACGGGTCTCCTTCGCCCCCGCCCGGGACCGGTTCAAGGTCTACATCCTCGACGAGGCCCACATGGTCACGGCGGCGGGCTTCAACGCGCTGCTGAAGACCGTCGAGGAACCCCCGCCGCACGTGAAGTTCATCTTCGCGACGACGGAACCGGACAAGGTCCTCACGACCATCCGCTCGCGCACCCACCACTACCCCTTCCGCCTCGTCCCCCCGGGCCGGTTGACGCCCTACCTGGGGGAACTCGCCGAGCGCGAGGGGGTCCAGATCGGCAAGGGCGTGCTGCCGCTCGTCGTGCGCGCGGGCGGCGGATCCGTGCGCGACACCCTGTCGGTGCTCGACCAGCTCATCGCCGGGGCCGGGGACGACGGCGTCACCTACGACATCGCGGTGAGCCTGCTCGGCTACACCCACGCCTCGTTGCTCGACGACGTCGTCGAGGCCATCGCGGCCGGCGACGGCGCGACGGTGTTCCGCGCCGTCGAGAAGGTCGTCGACACCGGCCAGGAACCCCGTCGCTTCGCCGACGACCTGCTGCAACGGCTGCGGGACCTGGTGATCGTCGCCGCCGTGGGTGATTCCGCGGCCGACGCGCTCGCCGTGCCCGAGGACGCCCTGGAGCGGTTGAAGGCGCAGGCCTCCCACCTCGGACGGGCCGAGCTCTCCCGCGCGGCCGACGTCGTCGCCGCCGGGCTGGAACAGATGACGGGGGCGACCTCGCCCCGCCTGCAGCTGGAACTCCTGTGCGCGCGGCTGCTGCTGCCGGGGGTCGACGCCGACGGTGGGATCGGTGCCCGGATGGACCGGATGGAACGCCGGTTCAGCGCCGGGGTCCCGGTGGCGACCGCGCCGGCCCCCCGGGGCGAACCCGACCCCGTGCGCGCCCCCGAACCGGTCCGCGCGGAACCCGTGCGCGCCCCCGAACCCGCCCGCGCGGAACCCGCTCGCCCCGAACCCGCCCGCCCCGAACCCGTCGCCGCCCCGGTGGGACCGGTGCCCGAACGCCCTGCCGCCCAGGAGCGGCCGCCCGCGGACGCGTGGCCCGCCGCCCGGACCCCCGGCGAGGCGCCGGCCCGCGTCGAGGCCCCGGCCCCGGAACCCGCCGGTGCCCAGGCCCCCGTCGCCGACGCCGCCCCGAGCGGTGGCAGCGAGGTCGAGACGGTCCGGCGGTTGTGGACCGACGTCCTCGACAAGCTGAAGTCGATGAAGCGGGTCACCTGGGCGTTGGTCTCGGAGAGCGCCCGGGTCGAGGACCACCGCAACGGCGTCCTCGTCCTGCAGTTCAAGACCCCCGGCCTGGCCCAGACCTTCAGCAGCGGCAACCACGCGGGGTTCGTGGCCGAGGCCCTCATCCAGGTGACGGGGATCGAGGCCCGGGTGCAGGCTGCCGGGGCCACCGGTGGCGGTGGCGACTCCGGCGGCGGTCGCGGTCAGGCCCGCCCGGCCCGCGGCGGCTGGTCGACGCCGAACCGTCAGCAGCAGGCCCCTGCCCAGCCCGCCCAGCGTCCGGCCCCGCAGCAGGCCCCCGTCCAGCAGGCCCCCGCCCGGCAGGCTGCGCCGCAGCCCGTCGCCCGGGCGACCCCGGACCCGGTCAGCCCCCCGCCCGGGACCTCGGCTCCCGCGCCGAGCGGCGGCGGCAACGCCTACTACGACGACGTCCCGCCGCCCGAGGAACCCCTCGAGGACCCGGGCGAGGACCAGCTATCCCGCCCCAGCCGGCGCGCGATGGTCGCCGCGGCGGCCGCCCCGCCACCCGAGCCGACGCCGCCCGCCCCGGTGGAGGAGGACACCCCCAGCCGCGACGACGAGGACGCCGAGGAGGACTCCCAGCTCGTCGGCACGGCGGTCGTCGAGCAGATCCTCGGCGGGAAGATCATCTCCACCGACGAGAGGTGACCGGCGGTGTCGTCGCGGGCACGTAGTCTCGACGGGTGTACGAAGGAGTCGTCCAGGACCTGATCGACGAGCTCGGTCGCCTCCCCGGCGTGGGACCGAAGAGCGCGCAGCGCATCGCCTTCCACCTGCTCGCCGCCGACGCCGGTGACGTGAAGCGGCTGGCCGACGTCCTGACGGAGGTCAAGAGCAAGGTCCGGTTCTGCGAGGTCTGCGGGAACGTCGCGCAGGAACAGCTGTGCCGGGTCTGCCGCGACCCCCGTCGCGACCCCACGGTCATCTGCGTCGTCGAGGAGTCCAAGGACGTCGTCGCGATCGAGCGGACCCGGGAGTTCCGGGGTCGCTACCACGTGCTGGGGGGCGCGATCAGTCCCATGGAGGGCATCGGTCCCGACGACCTGCGCATGCGCGAACTGCTGTCCCGCTTGTCCGACGGCACGGTCACCGAGACGATCATCGCGACCGACCCGAACCTGGAGGGGGAGGCGACCGCGACGTACCTGGCACGGTTGCTGAAGCCGATGGGTCTGAGGGTCACGAGACTCGCCTCCGGTCTGCCGGTGGGCGGGGACCTCGAGTACGCAGACGAAGTGACCCTTGGACGAGCGTTCGCTGGACGGAGGTCCCTCGATGGCTGAGCAGCACCCCGCACCCGAGACCGTGAGCGACGAGCTCGCGGAACTCGCCGCCACCACGGCCGCGGACGCCCGCGCCTACCTCTCGACCGTCACCGAGGTCGCGACCGGGCGGATGGACTCGACCGCGCTCTCGGTCCTGCTCCTCGCCGTGAGCCAGGCGCTCGTGAGCGGCGCCCGCCTCGGCGCGGTCGCCGACGTCGTCCCGTCGCGGCGCTACGAACCCGACGCCGGCCCGGACCCGGACGTCGACCCCGTCCGCGCCGGGCTCGCGAACGTCCTGGAGGGTCTCGACGACTACGCCGACGTCGTCGACCCGCTGACCGACGCCAAGCTCGTCCGCGGGGCGCTGTCCGACGACCTCGCCAGCGTCGCCGCCGACCTCGAGCACGGCCTGCGCCACCACGAACGCGGTGACGTCACCGAGGCGCTGTGGTGGTGGCAGTTCTCCTACCTCTCCTCCTGGGGGCTGCGGGCCACCGCGGCGCTGCGCGTCCTGCAGTCGCTGCTGGCCCACCTGCGCCTCGACGTGGACTCCGAGACGGTCTCCGACGCGGAGTTCGACGCACTCCACCCCTGAGGGGCGTCCTCGGGTGGACACCGTGCACAGCTGCGGGACGGCGGGCTGGGCACGGCCCGGAGCACGGCAGGACGTTCCGTAGAATCGTCCGTCGTGGCTCTCGTGGTGCAGAAGTACGGCGGTTCCTCGGTCGCTGACGCCGAGGGGATCAAGCGTGTCGCGAAGCGGATCGCCGCGACGAAGCGCGCCGGCCACGAGGTCGTCGTCGTGGTCTCGGCGATGGGCGACACCACCGACAACCTCATCGACCTCGCCGAACAGGTCAGCCCCCGCCCGCCCGCGCGCGAGCTGGACATGCTGCTGACCTCGGGCGAGCGGATCTCGATGGCGGTCCTGGCCATGGCGATCTCCAACCTCGGGCTGGAGGCGCGCTCCTTCACCGGTTCCCAGGCCGGGGTCATCACCGACTCCTCGCACGGGCGGGCCCGCATCATCGACGTCACGCCCGGTCGCATCCGCGCCGCGCTCGACGAGGGTTCCATCGCGATCGTCGCCGGGTTCCAGGGCGTCAGCCAGGACACCAAGGACATCACCACCCTCGGTCGCGGTGGGTCCGACACCACCGCCGTCGCGCTCGCGGCGGCGTTGAAGGCCGACGTCTGCGAGATCTACACCGACGTCGACGGCGTCTACACCGCCGACCCGCGCATCGTCCCGACGGCCCGGAAGATCAACCGGATCGCGACGGAGGAGATGCTGGAGATGGCCGCCAACGGCGCCAAGATCCTCATGCTCCGCTGCGTGGAGTACGCGCGGAACTACGACCTCCCCATCCACGTGCGCAGCTCCTTCAGCCCGCACGAGGGGACCTGGGTCACCGACTCCCCCGTCCCCGCCGCCTTCAGCACCCACCGAACCGGGGAGGAACCCGTGGAACAGCCGATCATCTCCGGTGTCGCGCACGATCGCAGCGAAGCCAAGATCACCGTCGTGGGGGTCCCGGACAACCCGGGCACCGCCGCGGCGATCTTCAAGGCCGTCGCGCAGGCCGAGATCAACATCGACATGATCGTGCAGAACGTCGCCGCCGGGGCGTCGGGGCGCACGGACATCTCGTTCACGCTGCCCAAGGCCGAGGGGTCGACGGCGATCGCCGCGTTGGACAAGGCGCAGGCCGCGATCGGCTTCGAGCGCGTCGAGTACGACGACCAGATCGGCAAGGTCTCGCTGATCGGCGTCGGGATGCGGTCGCACCCGGGGGTCTCCGCGACGTTCTTCGAGGCGCTGGGCACCGAGGCCATCAACATGGAGATGATCTCGACCTCGGAGATCCGCATCTCGGTGGTCACCCGCCTCGACCAGCTCGATGACGCCGTGCGCGCGATCCACACCGCGTTCGGCCTCGACTCCGACGCAGAAGCCGTGGTCTACGGAGGTACCGGACGATGACATCCAACGGGAGTCGCAAACCCACCCTCGCCGTCGTCGGGGCCACCGGCGCCGTCGGCACCGTGATGCTCGGGATCCTCTCCGAGCGCCCCGACGTGTGGGGCGAGATCCGTCTCGTCGCCTCCGCCCGCTCCGCCGGCAAGGTCCTGCGGGTCCGCGGCGAGGACGTCGTCGTGCGCGAACTCACCCCCGAGGTCTTCGACGGGGTCGACGTCGCCATGTTCGACGTCCCCGACGAGGTCTCCGCGGTGTGGGCGCCGATCGCCGCCGAGCGCGGCGCCGTCGCCGTCGACAACTCCGGCGCGTTCCGGATGGACGACGAGGTCCCCCTCGTGGTCCCCGAGGTCAACGGCGCGGCCGCGCGGAACCGCCCCAAGGGCATCATCGCGAACCCGAACTGCACGACGCTCACGATGATGGACGCCCTCGGCGCCCTGCACGAGGAGTGGCAGCTCACCGAACTCGTCGTCGCCAGCTACCAGGCGGCCTCGGGCGCCGGGCAGCCCGGCGTGGACCGCCTCTACGACGAGCTCGAGGTCGTCGCGGGCGAGCGCACCCTCGGCTCCACGGCCGGCGACACCGCCGCGGCGATCTCCGCCAAGCTCGGTGACGACTCCCCGTTCCCGGCCCACCTCGCCCTCAACGTGATCCCCGTCGCGGGCTCGCTCAAGGACGGCGGCTGGACGAGCGAGGAGCTCAAGGTTCGCAACGAGTCCCGCAAGATCCTCGGGATCCCCGACCTGAAGGTCTCCGCGACCTGCGTCCGGGTGCCGGTGCAGACCACGCACTCCCTCGCGGTGCACGCGACGTTCGCGCGGCCCGTGTCGGTGGCCGAGGCGACCGCCAGGCTCGAGGCCGCCCCGAGCGTCGAGGTGCAGGACGACCTCGCCCACGGGATCTTCCCGACCCCCGCGAACACCGTGGGCGGCGACCCGACCGTCGTCGGCCGCATCCGGCAGGCGCTGGACTTCCCGAACACCCTCGACCTCTTCGTCTGCGGCGACAACCTCCGCAAGGGTGCCGCGCTGAACACCGCGCAGATCGCCGAGCTCATCGCGCGGGAACTCACCGCCTGACCCCGCACGACGAAGGGCCCGTCCGGATCACCGGACGGGCCCTTCGCGTTCGGGGTGACGCAGGCCTAGTAGTGGGGGAACCCCAGGCTCCGGTTGTGCTCCTTGCAGGCGCTGTACCCGGTGATCGCCGACACCACGAAGGCCACGATCCAGATCGGCACCGTGATGAGCAACGAGAACCCCAGGGTGACCGAGGCGAGGATCGCCGAGAGCGGCGCGCAGACCACCTGGGCGATGATCAGCGCCACCCCCAGCCCGACCTGTCCGGCGTAGCAGTTCCCCGCGCCGAGCCAGAGGAACGAGAAGAGCACCGCCAGCCCGGGCGTCTTGACCGGCACGACGACGACCCGGTTCTGCGGTGGGTACGGCTGGGGATAGGGCTGTTGGTAGGGCTGCATCCCGGCGTTCGGCGGCGGCGCCGGTTGCCAGGGCTGCTGCGCGTGCGGGTCCTGCCACGAACTGCCGTCCTCCGACGGGCCCTGCTGATACCCGCTCACGTGCTCCCCCTCGATCGCCCCGACCGACATCCTGACAGGGGGTGACGTTGCGTGTCTGCCCCCGGAGGTGGCGGAGCCCCCGTGATCCAGCAGACTCAGGTCGTGACCGAACGATCAGCGCGCCTGCGCCTGCCCGCCGGGCGCCCGGTGTCGCCGTTGCGCGCCATCGCGCTGCGCCTGGGGCTGGCCCTGCTGCTCGTCGTGGTCTGCTGGGTGGTCGTCTACCTCGAACGCGGCGGCTACCGCGACGGCGTCGACGGGTCGCTCTCGTCCCTGGACGCGCTGTACTACACGACCGTCACGCTCTCCACGACCGGCTACGGCGACATCGTCCCGGTCAGCGACAGCGCCCGGCTGGTCAACGCGCTGTTCGTGACCCCGGTCCGCATCCTGTTCGTCGTCATCCTCGTCGGCACCACGATCCAGGCGCTCACCGAGCGCTCCCGCAAGGAGATCCGCCTCGCGCGGTGGAGGGCCCGCATGCGCGACCACGTCATCGTCCTGGGCTACGGCACGAAGGGGCGCAACGCCGTCCGCGAGCTGCGGTTGAAGGGCCTGCCGGCCGACCGCGTCCTCGTCGTCGACCGCAGCCCCACCGCCACGGCCGACGCCGGCCGCGACGGCTACCTCAGCGTCACCGGCGACGTGACCCGTTCGGAGACGCTGGTGACGGCGCTCGCCGACCGCGCCCGCACCGTCGTCGTCGCCGTCGACCGCGACGACACCGCCATCCTGGCGACGCTCGCGCTGCGCCGGTGCAACCCGCGGGCCACGGTCGTCGCGACGGCCCGCGAGGTCGAGCACGCCGACCTGCTGCGGCAGTCGGGCGCGAACTCCGTCGTGGTGACCTCGGAGACGACGGGTCGCCTCCTCGGGCTCGCGGCGGACAGCCCCGCCGCCGTCGAGGTCGTCGAGGACCTCGTCTCCTTCGGCACCGGCCTGGACCTGCACCAGCGTCCGGTGACCGCGGCCGAGGTGGGCCTGGCCCCGGACGCCCTCGGCGTCCCCGTCCTCGCCGTGCTGCGCGGCGGTCGGACCGTCCTCTTCCACGAGGTCGCCGCCCTGCAGGACGGCGACCTCGTGCTCTACGTCAGCGGCCAGCCGCAGGGCTGATCAGTCGGTCTGCGCGGTGCCGCGCACCCGCGCGACCGCCCGCATCAGGTGGTAGATCCCGATCGCGGCGACCGTGCCCAGCGCGATGCCCTGGAAGGAGAGCCCGCCGCTGGTGGTGATCGTGTAGTTCGCGATCCCGACGATCAGCGCGACGGCGGCGGTCGTGAGGTTCACCGGGTCGGAGAAGTCGACCTTGTTCTGCACCCAGATCCGGGCGCCGAGGACGCCGATCATCCCGTACAGCAGCGTCGCCGCCCCGCCGAGGACGCCGGGCGGGATGGACCCGACGAGGGCGCCGAACTTCGGCGAGAACGACAGCACCAGCGCGGCCGCGGCGGCCACCCAGTAGGCCGCGGTCGAGTAGACCTTGGACGCGGCCATCACGCCGATGTTCTCGGCGTAGGTCGTCGTCCCGGACCCGCCGCCGAGGCCGGCCAGGGTGGTGGCGAGACCGTCGGCGAGCAGCGCCCGCCCGGCGAGGGGGTCCAGGTCACGCCCGGTCATCGCCGCGACGGACTTCAGGTGCCCGACGTTCTCGGCGACCAGCACGAACACCACCGGCAGGAACAGCGCGAGGTCGGAGGCGTCGACGCGCGGGGCGGTGAACGTCGGCAACCCGACCCAGCCGGCCGCGTGCACCGCGTCCCAGGAGACCAGCCCGCGGGCCGCGGCGACGAGGTAGCCGACGACGACGCCGACGAGGATCGCCAGGCGCCCCAGCAGACCCCGGAACAGCACGCTGGTGAGCGCGATCACCAGGAGCGTGACGATCGCGGTGAACGGGTCGGCCCGGAACCCCGAGGTCTCGGTGGTCCCCCACGCCGCGGGCGCCAGGTTCAGCCCGATGAGCGCGACGATGGTGCCGGTCACGACGGGCGGCATCACGACGTCGATCCAGCCGGACCCCGCGACGTGGACGACGACCCCGACGACGGCCAGCAGCAGCCCGGTGACGAGGATCCCGCCGGTCGCCGACCCCTGGGAGCTGCCGAGGATCGGTGCGATGAACGCGAACGAGGACCCGAGGTAGCTGGGGAGGCGGTTGCGGGTGATCAGCAGGAAGAGGGCCGTGCCGATCGCGGAGAAGAACAACGTGGTGGCGACGGGGAAACCCGTCAGCGCCGGCACCAGGACCGTCGAGCCGAACATCGCGACGACGTGCTGCAACCCGATCCCGATGGTCCGCGGCCACGCGAGCCGCTCCTCGGGAGCGACGACCGCCCCGGGCCGGACGCTGCGCCCGTCGCCGTGCAACTGCCAACCGGGTCGCCCCGAACCGTTCGCCATGCCGAGTCCTCCGAATCCGTCCCGGCGCGCGCCGGACGGGCGGAAGACTAGGGGAATGCGAGCACCGCGCTGGACCGCCGCCGCCGTCGTGCTCGCCGCGACGGTGGTCCAGCTGCTCGTGGCGACGTTCGCGCGGGACCTGCCCCAGTTCGCGGGCAAGGGGTTCACGGCCCGGCTGGTGTTCTACCCGCTGATGATGCTGGTCGTCCCGCTGCTGTGGCGGGTGCTGGACCGGTCGGGACGGCGAGCGCCCTGGACGGGTCTCACCCTGGTGATGCTGCCGTTCCTGGTCGACGTCAGCGGGAACACGCTCGACCTCTACGACTCGCTCGTCTGGTGGGACGACGCCCTGCACTTCCTCAACTGGTTCCTGCTGACCCTGGGCCTGGGGCTGGTCCTCGACGTCGTCGCGCTGCGACCGCGGTGGGCGCGGGCGGTCGCCGTCGTCGGCGGTGGGGCGCTGCTGGCGCTGCTGTGGGAGATCGGCGAGTGGTGGACGTTCATCCGCCACGGCACCGAGCTGGCCACGGCCTACGAGGACACCCTCGGGGACATGACGCTGGGCACGACCGGTTCGACGGTCGCACTGCTGGTGCTGGTGGGGCTCAGCCCCGGTCGCTCGGGTCCTGCGGGTCGTTCCCGGCGCGGAACTCGTCCCGCAGCCGTTCGCGGTTGACCCCGCCGTCCAGGTTCGAGCCCGACCCGCGGATGCGTCGGTAGGCGAGGAACGCGACGACGGCGAGGACGATGACGACCAGGAGGTACTTCACCCCCGGAGCCTAGGCGCTCCCCCCGCGCAACGAACCTTCCCCGCCCCCGATCCCGCGCGGAAACAACACTTTCCGCCCCCGGAGGGGTCCCCGCGAGGGCGGAAAGTGTTGTTTCCGCGGGATCCGGGGGCCTCAGTGCAGCAGCGTCGTCCAGTTCCAGGGGACGCGGCCGTGCGGGCCGGGGACGGGCTGGTCCTCGGGGTGGTTCAGCGGCGGGGCGAGGTCCGGACCGGACTCGAAGGTCTCCTCGGTGCCGAAGTCGTAGAACCACTCCTCCCCCGGTTCGTAGGAGCGCACCACGGGGTGCCCGGAGGACGCGGCGTGGCCGCTGGCGTGCTGGCCGGGCGAGGAGTCGCAGCAGCCGACGTGCCCGCACGCGGCGCAACGGCGCAGGTGGAACCACCAGCCCTGCGGGTCGGAGACCTCGCAGTCGGCGCAGCCGGGGCCGCTGGGGGCGGCGGTGGGGTCGATCGGTTCGGTCACTGTTCTCCTCCGGACGAGAGCTCGGACGTGGGGGGTTCTGAGGTGAGCGGCAGCCACACCCGGAACACGGTGTTGCCGGGTTCGCTGGTGACGCCGAGCCGCCCGTGGTGGCGGTGCACGACGATCCGCCACGCGATGTCGAGGCCGAGACCGGTCCCCTGACCGACGTCCTTCGTGGTGACGAAGGGTTCGAAGATGCGGCCCAGGAGTTCCGGGGGGATCCCCGGTCCGTCGTCGGCGATCTCCACCACGACCCCGGGGTCCCCGTCGCGGACCCGCACGGTGACCGTGCCCGGTCCCGGCGCCAGCGCGTCGAGGGCGTTGTCGAGGAGGTTGGTCCAGACCTGGCCGAGCTCGCCGGCCTGCCCGAGCAGCTCGGGCACGTCGGCGTAGTCCTTCACGACGTGGGCGTTGCCGACCGCGCGGCCGGCTCCCGCACCGAGCATCTCGATCGCCGCGTCGAGCAGTTCCCGGACGTCGACCCACCCCTCGGCCGCGCGGTCGAGCTGGGCGTAGTTGCCCGCCGAGGCCAGCAGCGCGCTGATGCGGGCCGACGCCGCGGCGGCCTCGGCGACGAGGGAACGCACCGACAACCCCCGCGCGTACGCCTCGACGGCGGCCCGCCCACCCAGCGACCCGAGGAACTCCGCGCTGACCCCGTGCTCGACGAGGACCGGGGCGAGGTCGTCGGGCTCGGCCACCCCCAGCTCGTCGAGGACGTCCAGCAGCCGGTCCTCCGCCTCGGCGCGCCCCAGCGGATCACGCGGCACCGCAACGGCTCCGGTCACGGGGACGGGAGGTGCGAGGACGTCCAGGCCCTCCTGCAGCTGCCCCAGGGTCCGGGCCAGCGCCGCGGCCGGGTTGCCGAGTTCGTGGGTGAGTCCCGCGGTCAGCGAGCCGAGGGCCAGCAGGCGCTCGCGAGCGCCGATGAGTTCCTGGGCCTCGGTGATCCCGATGCGCAGGCCCTCCAGCAGGTGGACGGCCATCGGGAACCACTCACGGACGACCCTGCCGAACTTCCAGGCCGGCAGGACGAAGAAGCGGGCGGGTTCGAGGACGCGGACGGAGGAGCCGTACCCCTCGGGTGCGTCGTCGCCGAGGTAGGCCTCCCACGCGCCGCAGTAGACGCCGCGCTGGCGGGTGCGGCCGACCTCGAGGTCGTCGGTGCCGTTCCCGCGGTGGGAGAGGGCGATGGCACCGGAGAGCAGGACGTAGAAGCAGGTGGCCTTCTCGCCCTCGGCGTAGAGCGGGCCGGGCGCGACGTCGACGACCTCCCCGGTCGCCGACAGCATCCCCAGTTGCTCCTCGGACAGCTCCTCGAAGAGGAAGAGGGTCTGCAGTTCCTCGGGGGCGAGCCGCACGGCGGGGTTTGCGTCGGGGTTCGCGTCGGGGTTCACGGCGGGGTTCACGACTGGGCCAGGTAGCGGTGGACGAGCATGACGGCCATCGCTCCCTCACCCACGGCGGACGCGACCCGCTTCACGGAATCCGCGCGGGCGTCGCCGGCGACGAAGACCCCCGGGACGGAGGTCTCGAGGTGGTACGGCGCGCGGTCCAGGGTCCAGCCGGGTGGGCGTCCGTCGACGAGGTGCAGGTCGGGGCCGGCGACGACGAACCCGTGGGCGTCGCGCTGCACGGTCCCCTCCAGCCACCCGGTGCGCGGGGAGGCGCCGATGAAGACGAACACGTGGGTGGCGGGGAGTTCCTGTTCCTGGCCGGACTGCCTGTCCCGCACCACGATCGAGTGCAGGTGCCCGTCGCCGGCGGCGCGGACGACCTCGGTGCAGGTGCGCACGTGGACGTTGTCGAGGGCCCGGATCTGCTCGACCAGGTAGGACGACATCGACGCCTCGAGCGAGGGTCCCCGCACGAGCATCGTGACGCTGCGGGCCGAGCGGGCGAGGTTCACCGCGGACTGCCCGGCGGAGTTCGCGGCGCCGACGACGAAGACGTCCTCCTCGGCGCAGGCGTTCACCTCGCTCAACGCGGCCCCGTAGTAGACGCCGCGGCCGGTGAACTCGTCGAGACCGGGTCCTTCCAGGGTCCGGTAGGACACCCCGGTCGCGAGCAGGACGGTGTGCGCGGCGACGCTGGTGCCGTCGGCGAAGCGGACGACGTGCGCGCCGCCGGAGGTCTCCAGGGCGGTGACGCTGCGCGCGGCGAGGGTCTCGGCGCCGAACTTCGCGACCTGTCGCCGGGCCCGGTCGGCGAGTTGCGCGCCGGAGAGGCCGTCGGGGAAGCCGAGGTAGTTCTCGATCCGGGAGCTCTGCCCGGCCTGCCCGCCGGTGGCGTGCTCCTCCACGAGGACCGTCCGCAGCCCCTCGGAGGCGCCGTAGACCGCGGCGCCCAGCCCGGCGGGACCACCGCCGACGATGGCGAGGTCGTAGAAGTCCTGCTGCGGGCGGGTCGAGAGCCCGACGTGCTCGGCCAGGGCGGTGTCGTCGGGGTCGACGAGCACGACGGGACCGTCGGGACCGGGGGCGACCACGACGGGCAGGCGCGTGGAGTCGACGGCACTCATGAGACGCACGGCCTCGGGCTGCTCGGCCAGCAGCCACCGGTAGGGGACCTCGTTGCGCGCCAGGAAGTCCCGCACCGCGAAGGACCGCGCCGACCACCGGTCGCCGACGACGACGACCTCGTCGACGGGCCGCGCCGGGATCGCCCGCCAGCCTTCGAGGAGGGCGTCGAGGACGGGGTAGAGCTTCTCCTCCGGCGGGTTCCACGGTTTGAGCAGGTAGTGGTCGAGGTCGACGTCGTTGATCGCCCGGATCGCCGCGGAGGTGTCGGCGTAGGCGGTGAGCAGCACCCGGCGGGCGGTGGGGAAGAGGTCCATCGCCTGCTCGAGCAGTTCGACGCCGTCCATCTGCGGCATGCGGTAGTCGGCGAGGACCGCCGCGACGGGTTCCCCGCGCAGCTTCAGCTCGCGCAGGGCGCCGAGCGCGTCGGCACCGGACTCCGCGCGCACGATCCGGTACTCGCGGCCGTAGCGGCGGCGCAGGTCGCGGGCCACCGCCCGGGAGACGGCCGGGTCGTCGTCGACGGTCAGCAGGACGGGGCGCGGTGCCGCACCGGCACCGGCGGTGTCCTCGAGTTCTGCCACGCCCGGAAACTGTCATCCGCCCGGACGCGGGTCAAGTGGCCCGCCGGGAGTGCAGTCAGTCGACGGATGCCCGTGCGTCGCGCCGGGCCGTCCGCGCGGCGCTCCACGCGGAGCTGACCACCAGCAGCACCCACACCGGGGCCGTCACGCGCCAGAAGCCGGGCATGACCGAGAGCACCACGACGAGGACCTGGGCGATCACGAACGCGACGGCGGTCGACGTCCGTCCCAGGTACGCGTGCCCGAGGCCGGGCCAGAGCAGCGAGAGACCCGCCGCGGCCAGGGCGCGGGCCCGGAGCGGGTCGCGGCGCACCTCGAGATCGCTCGTGCGGTGACTCGTGCGGTGATTCGTGCGGTGAGTCGTGCGGTGCCCGTGGGCACCTTCCATCCTCGTGACCGTCATGTCAGCCCCCCGGCCGTTCGCTCGTCCGGGTGCCCCCCGGCACCTGAGGGGCAGTCTGCCGTCACGGGGCGTGATCCCGCTCGGGTTTCGCCCGGACGGCTCTCAGCGGAGCGTGAACCGGGTGCAGTGCGTCAGGTACGGGACGCGGACCTCGTCCCGGCCACGCAGGTCGGGATGCTCGTCGAGGACGTCCGCCACGGCGGCGAGGAGGTCGCGGCGTTCGTCCTCGGGCAGGACGATGACGTAGCTGCGGGAGGCGACGAGGTCGAGGATCCCGGCCCGGTCGGTGACGTGCTCGAACCGGGTCCCGAAGCGGTGGGCGGCGCCGAACGGCGGGCCGACCTCGGTCGTGTCGGTGCGCATCTCCTGCTCCTGCCCGCGCTGGGCCAGGTCCCAGACCTGGCGGACCCAGTCGACGGTGTCATCGCGCACGTTCCAGACCAGGCCGAGGCTCCCGCCGGGACGCAGGACCCGGGCCACCTCAGGCACGGCCCGTGCGGCGTCCACCCAGTGCCACGCCTGGGCCACGACCACGGCGTCCACGGACGCCGACGGCAGCCCCGTCGCCTCCGCCGAGCCCTCGTGCGCCTCGACCTCCGGCAGGACCTCCCGCAGCTGCGCGAGCATCCGGGTGGAGGGTTCGACGGCGACGACCTCGTGCCCCGTCGCGACGAGGGCCTGGCTGAACTTGCCCGTTCCCGCGCCGAGGTCGAGCACCCGGGCCGCGTCCCCCACGAGGAAGTCGACCGCGTCGCGCGGGTAGCCGGGCCGGGCCCGGGCGTAGGAGTCGGCGGCCGCGCCGAAGGACCGGGCGTGCTGGGTGGCGTCCACGGTCACCATCCTGCGCCCCGGGGAAACGTGAGCGACGACGGGTCGCGCGACGGGCGAGAATGGTCCGGTGAGTGCAACCCTCGTCGCCAAGGACCTCAGCGCCGCCCACGGCACCCGCGCGCTGTTCTCCGGTCTGGACCTCGTCGTCGCGCCCGGGGACGTCGTCGGGCTGGTGGGGGCCAACGGCGCAGGGAAGTCGACGCTGCTGCGGCTGATGGCGGCCCAGGACACCCCCGAGACGGGCACGATCTCGTTGTCGCCGCCGAGCGCGACCGTCGGTTACCTGCCGCAGGAACCCGAACGCCGCCCGGGTGAGTCGGTCGCGCAGTTCCTCGGCCGGCGCACCGGCGTCGCCGAGGCCCAGCAGCAGATGGACGACGCCGCGGACGACCTGGCCGAGGGGAGGCCCGGCGCCGACGACCGCTACGCCGACTCCCTGGACCGCTGGCTGAACCTGGGCGGCGCGGACCTCGACGAACGCACCGACGAGGTCCTCGCCGACCTCGGGCTGACCGTCTCCGCGGACGCGGCGATGACGTCGCTCTCCGGCGGGCAGGCCGCCCGCGCCGGGCTGGCCGCGCTGCTGCTCTCGCGCTACGACGTGTTCCTGCTCGACGAACCCACCAACGACCTCGACCTGGACGGTCTGGCCCGGCTGGAGAAGTTCGTCACCGAACTGCGCTCCCCCGCCGTCGTCGTCAGCCACGACCGGGAGTTCCTGGCCCGCACCGTCGACCGGGTCGTGGAACTCGACCTGGCCCAGCAGGTCGTGCGGGTCGTCGGCGGCGGGTACGAGGCCTTCCTCGCCGAACGCGAGGTGCAGCGTCGCCACGCCCGCGAGGCCTACGACGACTTCGCCGACACGAAGGCCGGGCTCGAGGCCCGCGCCCGGATGCAGCGCGGCTGGATGGCGCAGGGTGTGAAGAACGCCGTCCGCAAGGGCGACCCGGACAAGAACATCCGGGCCAAGATGCGCGAGGGCAGCGAGAAGCAGGCTGCGAAGGCCAAGCAGACCGACAAGATGATCGAGCGCCTCGACGTGGTCGAGGAACCCCGCAAGGAGTGGAAGCTCCAGATGGAGATCGCGGCCGCTCCTCGCTCCGGGACGGTCGTCGCGAGCACCCGGGAGGCCGTCGTGCAGCGCGGGGGTTTCACCCTCGGGCCGGTCACGCTGCAGATCGACGTCGGCGACCGGGTCGCCGTCACCGGCCCCAACGGCGCGGGGAAGTCGACCCTGCTGAACCTGCTGCTGGGTCGTCTCGCGCCCGACTCCGGTTCCGCCGCACTGGGTTCCGGGGTGGCGGTCGGTGAGGTCGACCAGGCCCGCGGGTTGTTCCTCGGCGAGCAGCCGCTGGCCCGCGCGTTCTCCGACGCCGTCCCCGACTGGCCCGACGCGGAGGTCCGCACCCTGCTGGCCAAGTTCGGCCTCGGTCAGCACCACGTCGCCCGGACGGCGTCGAGCCTCTCGCCGGGCGAGCGCACCCGCGCGGCCCTGGCCCTGCTGCAGGCCCGCGGGGTGAACCTCCTCGTGCTCGACGAACCGACGAACCACCTCGACCTGCCGGCCATCGAGCAGCTGGAACAGGCGCTGGAGAGCTACGCCGGGACCCTGCTGCTCGTCAGCCACGACCGCCGCCTGCTGGAGGCCGTCCACGTGACCCGCCGCTTCGCCGTCGAGGAGGGGCGGGTCCGCGAACTCTGACGTCAGGCGATCGCGGAACCGCTGAAGTCGTCGCAGCAGACGACGACCCGCGGCGCGCCACCGGGATCGGGGATCGTCCCGTCCTCCTCCTCGCGCACCCCGCGGGCCAGCACCTCACCGGTGGTCGGGTCGATGACCCGGTAGGGCCGCGGCACCTCCGCCCCCCGGACCACCCGCACGTCGCCGCCGTCGTGGGCGTAGACGAGGAGGAACCGGCCCGGGACGATCAGCCCGCGGGGCAGGGTGCTGTGTTCCCAGCTGGGACGGGCACCGGTGAACGGCAGCCCCTGCAGGACCCGGCCGAGGACCCCGGGGTAGCTCGATCCCTCGAAGTCCAGGGCCTCCCGCCAGCCCGCGCCGGGCGCGCTGAAGAACGTCGCCTGCCCGGCCTCGTCGGGACGCAGCTGCCACTGCCACAGGCTGCCCGCCCCGTAGACGACACCCATGGCGGCGCCTGCGCAGAGGTTGCTCCACGCCTCGTGGCCCTGCCACCAGCCGGCGTTGAACCCGGAACGGCCGGTGTTCTCGTAGCTCGGTTCACCGTTCGCGACGGCCTTCTCCGGCCGGTTGCGGGCCATGTCCGCGACCCGTTCGGGGACGTGGTCGCCACGGTGACCGGTCTGGCACCACTGGAAGTCCAGCCAGTCCGCGTCCTGGTGGGCCCGGTTGTGCGCGAACGGGCGGTAGTGGATCCCCGTCGGGTGGCGGTGGTCGTCCCACTCCTGGACCTCCCGACCCCCGGCCAGGGTCTGGGGTTCCTCCCCGCTCCCGTCGGCGCCGACGAGCCAGACGACCGGGCCCGCGCCGTAGCGGGCCACGAGGTAGCGGCAGTAGCGCGCGTACTCCTGCGGCGGCACCGTCCCACCGGCCGCCCGCAGTCCCTTCCAGCCGAACCCCTGGAACACCGGCTGCAGGACGGGGACGAGGTCGTGGGCGCGCAGGACGTCGAGGAGGCGGTCGAGGTCCTGGAAGTAGTCCGGCCGCAGTGCCCGCAACGTGGCCTGCGGCAGGTCGTCGAAGGCGACGCCGAACCCCTCGTCCGCGCCGCGGTCCTCGGGTCCCCGGGCGTCGCTGTCCGGTTGCAGGCTCATGAGCAGGACGGCGTTGAACCCCTTGGCGGCGCGGTCGCGGGCGTAGACCTCGACCTGCTCGGGGGTGGCGCGCCAGGGCAGGGCCCAGGCGGTGTCGCCGACGAGCAGCGCGGAGGTGCCGTCGGCGTGGACGAGGTGACGTCCCTCCTCCGACATCCGCCAGAACCCGTGCCGCTCGAACCGTCCGCGGGGTGCGTCGGCGCCGATCACGACGGTGCCGCTGACCCCGTGCAGGCCCGGGTCCGGCGCGTTCGCGGAGCTGGTCCAGCTCCACTCCCCGACGGGGCCCGGGGAGGAGAAGCGCACCCGCCAGGTGCGCCCACCGTCCCAGAACGCGGGACGGCGCAGCACGAGGCCGTCGGGGTGGCTGAACACGACGTGCACGTCGAGCCCGCCGTAGGGGTCGAGGTGGTCCTGCCGGGCGGTCAGGGTGAGCTCGACCGGACGCCAGGGTGCGGTCGGGAGTGTCGCCGTCGTCACGGGGCCAGTCTGTCTCCCACCCGCCCGAGCGGCCCTGAGGGGTTCCTGAGGTCTTCCGGCCACGCCCGGGAGGGTCTGGGACGCAACGATTTCGGGACGGCGTCCCGCCGGGCTGGAACAGACCCGCGGCGGCGGGCGATGATCGAGGTGTCGACAGGCGACGGAGCACTGGTCGAACGCCCCTGTCCACCCCCGCACCAGAGGATCCCCACCCGTGCCCATCGCCATCCTGGCCCTCGCCGTCGGCGCCTTCGGGATCGGAACGACCGAGTTCGTCGCCATGGGGCTGCTGCCCCAGATGGCCGCGACGTTCGGCGTCTCCATCGCCGGCGCCGGCTGGCTCATCACCGCCTACGCCCTCGGCGTCGTCGTGGGTGCGCCCACGCTGACGGCGCTCACCCACTCCTGGCCCCGCAAGCGCGTCCTGACGGGCCTGATGGGGATGTTCGTCCTCGGTCACGCCGCCACCGCGCTCGCGCCGACCTTCCACCTGCTCATCGGGGCGCGCTTCCTGTCGGGACTCTCGCACGGGGCCTTCTTCGGCGCCAGCGCCGTCGTGGCCCGCAAGCTCGCCCCGCCCGGACGTCAGGGTCAGGCCCTGGCCCTGGTCTTCACCGGGCTGACCGTCGCGAACGTCGTCGGGGTGCCGCTGGGCACCTACGTCGGCCAGCAGCTCGGCTGGCGGTTGACCTTCGCCCTCGTCGGGATCATCGGCCTGGTGACCATCGCCTCGATCCTGGCCCTCGTCCCCGAGGTCGAGACCCGCACCGGATCGCTGCGCTCGGAGTTCGCTGCCTTCCGCCGCCGCCAGGTGTGGTGGACCCTGGCCATCACCACGGTCGGGTTCGCGAGCATGTTCACCGTCCTGAGCTACGTCTCGCCGCTGCTGACCGAGGTCGCCGGGTTCTCCGAGGGTTCGGTCAGCTGGGTGCTGATCCTCTTCGGGCTCGGGGCGACGTTCGGCAACGTCCTCGGTGGCCGGCTCGCCGACTGGCGCCCCTACCGGACCCTGGCTGTCGGCTTCGTCGCCCAGGTCGTGGTGTTCGGTGCGGTCTACCTGCTGGCGGAGAGCAAGGTGGCCGTCGCGGTGGGCGTGTTCCTCTTCGCCTTCACCGGGTTCACGATGTCCGCGCCGATCCAGACGCGCGGCATCACCGCCGCCGGCGGGGGCGCCTCGATGGCCTCGGCGGCCATGCAGGCCGCGTTCAACGTGGGCAACGCGATGGGCGCCTTCCTCGGCGGCCTCGCCATCGACGGGGGTTTCGGCTACGCCTCGACCGCCCTGGTGGCCCTCGTCCTGGCGCTGCTCGGCCTGGCGATCCTGGGTGAGGCGACCCGCGTGGACAAGAACGGTCGCGCCCCGCTCGACCCGGAGGTCGCCGCGATCCCCTCGCAGCGTCGTCGCGGGGTCCGTGACACCGTGGATTCGTGACCAGCTCGACCACCCTGCAGATCGATGGACGCACGCTCGGCGACCCCGACCTCGACGCCCTCGTCGTGGCGGCGGTCGCCGAGCTGAACCGCCGCTACCGGGTCCCCGGCGAACCCGACGACGACTACACCCTGGCGCACGACGCCGTCTGCCTCGTCGCGTTCGTGGACGGCGTCCCCGCCGGCTGCATCGCCCGCGAGGCGGTGACCGAGGCCGGCTGGGAGGCCACCGCGGAGATGAAGCGGGTCTTCGTGCACGACGACTTCCGCGGCCGGGGCGTGGCCACGGCCCTGGTCGCGGCCTACGAGGCCGCCGCCCGTCTGGACGGGTTCACCCGGGTGCGGTTGGAGACGGGTACCAAGCAACCCGAGGCCATGGCCCTCTACGAACGCCTCGGCTACGAACGGGCCACGACGAACTTCGGTCCGTGGGCGGACAGCCCCCTGAGCGTCTGCTACACGAAAAACCTCTGACGCCACCGAACTCCAGAGTTCGGTGCTCCGAACTTCTGCCATGATGCTGCGATGACGACGGACGCCCGCGCCGACGCGCCCGCCCGCACCGCCGGACGCCGACCCCTGCTGCGACTGCTGGGGCCGGCGTTCGTCGCGGCCATCGCCTACGTCGACCCCGGCAACGTCGCCGCGAACCTCACGGCCGGCGCCGGGTACGGGTACCTGCTCCTCTGGGTGCTCGTCGTCGCGAACGCGATGGCCGTCCTCGTGCAGTACCTCTCGGCCAAGCTCGCCGTGATCACCGACCGGACGCTGCCGGAGGTGCTGCGGGACCGGTTGGGTCAGAAGTCCCGGCTGGCCTTCTGGGCCCAGGCCGAGCTCGTCGCGGTGGCCACCGACCTCGCCGAGGTCATCGGTGGCGCCGTCGCCCTGCACCTGCTCTTCCACATCCCGCTGCTGCTGGGCGGGGTCATCGTCGGCGTCGTGTCGGTGGCCGTGCTCGCCCTGCAGCACCGCAACGGGGTGCGCCGGTTCGAGGCCGTGATCATGGGACTGCTGCTGGTCATCGTCATCGGGTTCGTGTCCGGGAACTTCTACTCACCGCCCGACGCGGGCGAGGCCGTGAAGGGCCTCGTCCCGCGCTTCGCCGGCTCCGAGACCGTCCTGATCGCGGCCAGCATGCTGGGCGCGACGGTCATGCCGCACGCGGTCTACCTGCACTCCGCGATGGCCCGCGACCACCACGGCACCGTCGCCCCGGAGCAGCGCCGGCGGGTGCTCGGCGCGACCCGGATCGACGTCGTCGCGGCGCTGGTCGTGGCCGGTCTGGTGAACATCTCGATGCTGCTGCTGGCGGCCTCGGCGCTCCGCGGAGTCCCCGGCACCGAGACTCTCGAGGGCGCGCACGCCGCCGTGGCCACCCACCTCGGAACCGGCGCGGCCCTGTTCTTCGCGATCGGCCTGCTGGCCTCCGGTCTGGCCTCGACGTCCGTCGGGGCCTACGCCGGCGCGGTGATCATGCAGGGGTTGCTGCGGATCGAGGTCCCCCTGCTGGTCCGCCGGGTGGTGACGTTGATCCCGGCGCTGGTGTGCCTGGGGATCGGGGTCGACCCGACCCGCGCCCTCGTCGTCTCCCAGGTCGTCCTGAGCTTCGGGATCCCGTTCGCGCTGATCCCCCTGGTCCGGCTCACGAGTTCCCGCGAGCTCATGGGCGAGCACGCCAACCGCCGCGGCACCCAGGTCGCCGCGACGGTCGCCGTCGTCGCCGTCGTGGTGCTCAACGTCGCCCTGCTCTGGCTGACCTTCACGGGGTGACCTCTTCCCACTAGGCCGCGGGGCGCTCCTGCGCCGGACGGCGCCGCAGCGACGGCGTGAGGATCGGCGGCGTCCGGTAGGCCATGTCGAGCGGGCTGACGTCGGTGCCGGGCGGGACGATCTCGTCGATCCGGTCCAGCATGGCGTCGTCGAGGTGGAGGTCGGCGCCGGCGAGGAGGTCGTCGAGCTGCTCCATCGTGCGCGGGCCGATGATCGCCGACGTCACGCCCGGGTGGGCGATCGCGAAGGCCATCGCCAGGTGGGTGAGCTGCACGCCGAGGTCGGCCGCGAGCGTGACGAGTTCCTCGACGACGTCGAGGCGGCGTTCGTCGCTGAGGTACTTGAATCCGTAGGCGGCCCGGCGACCGTCGGTCTCCTGCCCCTTGCGGTAGCGGCCGGTGAGCATCCCGCCGGCGAGCGGTGAGTAGACCAGCGTCCCCATGCCGTAGCGCTGCGTCACCGGCAGGACCTCGTTCTCGATCCCGCGGTTCATGATCGAGTAGGTCGGCTGCTCGGTGCGGAAGCGCTGCAGCCCGCGCCGTTCGGCGACGACCTGGGCCTCGACGATCTCGCTGGCCGGGAAGCTCGAGGTCCCGATGGCGCGGACCTTGCCGGCCCGGACGAGGTCGGTCAGCGCCGACAGCGTCTCCTCGACGTCGGTCTCGGGGTCGGGCCGGTGGACCTGGTAGAGGTCGACGTGGTCGGTAGCGAGGCGGCGCAGCGAGTTCTCGATGGAGGTGGTGATCCAGCGGCGGGAGTTCCCCCGCATATTCGGGTCCTCCCCCATCGGCAGGTGGAACTTGGTCGCGAGGACGACGTCGTCGCGACGGCCCTTCAGCGCCTTGCCGAGGATCTCCTCGGACTCGCCGTTCGAGTAGAAGTCGGCGGTGTCGACGACGTTCACCCCGGCGTCGAGCGCCTTGTGGATGATCTTGATCGAGTCCTCGTGGTCGGGGTTGCCGATCGCGCCGAACATCATCGTGCCGAGGGCGTAGGGGCTGACCTTGATTCCGGTTCGACCCAGGTTGCGGTACTGCACGGGACCCTCCAACGGGTAGCATCGACGTAAGCGGAACGTGCTTCCGCAACTGTACGGAACGACGTTCCGTTTAGGCAAGGGGGTCCGGTGGCGGAGGAACGACGGGTGCGGGCGGACGCCCGCCGCAACGTGGAGTCGCTGCTGGCCGCGGCCCGCGAGGTCTTCGCGACCGCCGGCGTCGACGCCCCCGTCCGCGAGATCGCCGCGAAGGCCGGCGTCGGGGTCGGCACGGTCTACCGGCACTTCCCGCTGCGCTCGGACCTGGTGACGGCGGTGTTCACCCACGAGGTCGACGCCTGCGCCGACGAGGCCCCCCGCCTCGCCGCCGAGCTCCCGCCCGTGGACGCGCTGCTCGCCTGGCTGCTCCGGTTCACCCGGTTCATCGCCACCAAGCGCGGCCTCGCCGCGGCCCTGCACTCCGGCGATCCGGCCTTCGAGCCCCTGCCCGCCTACTTCCGGGCGCGCTACCTCCCGGCCCTGGAGTCGCTCCTCGACGCCGCGGCCGGTGGGATCCGGCGCGACGTCGACGCCCACGACCTGCTGACTGCCGTCGCGAACCTGTCGATCCCCGCCGAGGGCGACCCCGAGCACACCGACCGGATGGTCGCCCTCCTCGTCGACGGCCTCCGCTTCGGCGCCCCCGCCCCCTCCTGAGCCGCCCCCGGCCGCGCGGAAACAACACTTTCCGCCCTCACGAGCGGACTCGTGAGGGCGGAAAGTGTTGTTTCCGCGGGCCTCAGAGGAGGTGGCGGCGGACGAAGTCGAGTTCGACCCGCATCTGCCGGACCCGCTCGTCGTCGAGCAGCGAGCCGTGGCCCGCGTCGTAGCGGTACACCTCGTGGGTCGCGCCGCGGGCGTCCAGCCGCTCCAGGTAGTTGTCGATCTGCCGGATCGGGCAGCGGGGGTCGTTGCGACCGGCCAGCACCAGTACCGGCGCGGTGACGGCGTCGACGTAGGTCAGCGGTGAGGAGTCGGCGTACTTCTCCGGGACCTCGCTCGGGGACCCGCCGAACAACGACCGGTCGAAGGCCTTCAACCCCTCCATCTCGTCCTCGTAGGCCGCGACGTAGTCGGCGACGGGAACCCCGGCCAGCCCGAGCACCCACCGCTGCGGCTGGGTGCCCAGCCCCAGCAGCGTGAGGAACCCACCCCAGGACGCCCCCGCGAGCACCAACCGCCGCGGGTCCGCGATCCCCTCGGCGACGAGGTGGTCGGCGACGGCCGCGATGTCGGCGAGTTCGACGTGCCCGACCCGCGCCTCCAGCGCGTCGCGCCAGACCGAGCCGTAGCCCGTCGACCCGCGGTAGTTCACCTGGACGACGGCGAAACCCTCGTCGACCCACGTCGCGCAGTAGGGCCGGAACGCGTCGGTGTCGTGCGCGGTCGGGCCGCCGTGGACCTCGACGACCAGCGGCAATGGCACCGGCACTGGACCGTCCGCCCCAGCGGGGAGGCGGAGCAGGGCGTGGATCCGCCCACCCTCCCCCTCGACCCACACGTCGCGGACCTCGACGGACTCCGGCGCCGGTTCCCCGGGCGCCCGCAGCAGGACGTCACCGGCCAGGTTGCGCACGACGGACGGCGTCGCCGAGGAGGACCAGGTCAACCACACGTCGCCGTCGGGACGGGCGGTCGCGCCGCCGACGCTCCCCGTGGTCGGCCCGATCGCTTCCACCGCAGCGGTTCCCAGGGTGACCCGGTGCGCGAGGGTCCGGGCCTCGTGGTCGAGCAGGACGACGAGGCCGGAACCGTCCCGGGTCCACTCCGCCCCCGCGACCTCGCCGGGGACCCCCAGCTCCACGGGGGTCTCCGCCCCGGTCAGGACGTCGAGGACCAGCAGTTCCGCGCGGCCGTAGCGTTCGTGCTCGACGAGCAGGCGCGGGTCGCCCAGGACGGGAGAGAAACCCAGCGGGGACACGCCCTTGCCCGGGCCGTCGGAGAGTTCGGCGACGGTGTACCCGTCGGCGAGGAGCAGCACCCGCAGGTCGGGGTGGCGGGAGTCGCCGTGCTCGGAGTGCGCGATCGCGAGCCACTGCTCGTCGGGCGAGAGGTCACCGGCCCAGGCGTCCTCGCGGTGCTCGTAGACCCGCCGCGCCCGCCCGTCGCGCACCACGTCGATGCGGGTGCCGTAGTCGTCGTCCTGCGAACCCACGACGACGACCCCGCTGCGCCCCATCGACAGACCCGCCGGGTAGGCGGGCGGCAACCCCAGCGGGTCCTCGACGGAGGTTCGCGGGGCGGACCCGAAGGGTTGGCGCCGCCACACGCCGTACTCGTCGCCCGCGGTGTCGTCGAACCACCACACGAACTCCCCCGCGTGGTCGATGGTCGCGCTCGACGTGCCCTCCGGGCGGTCGGTGAGGCGGCGCAACTCCCCCGACGCGGCCTCGAAGGAGTGCACCTCGAGGACCCCCGCGACGGTCGCCTCGACGACGCACCGGTCCGGTGCGTCCTCCGCCCACTCGGGCAGGCCCACCCGGCCGGCACGGAAACGCTTCTCCCAGCGGGGCACGTCAGCTTCGGTCACCCGACCGATCGTGCCACCGACCCCTCGCGGGGGAACAACCGGCGCAGCACGTCGGCCAGCGTGACGACCCCTTCGACGTGTTCGGCCCCTCCGGCGTGACTCGTCACGACGGCCAGGTGGTGGCGGGTCTCGCGCATCCGCGTCAACGCCACGTGCACGCTCGTGTCGGCGTCCAGGGTGAACGCCGGCCGGACGAACGGCGTGACGGGGGTCCCGTCGGGTTCGGTGAGGGTGTCGCGGACGTGCACGACCCCCGTGATGCGCTCGGGCGAGCCGATGAGGATCCGCAGGTGCCCGGTGCGGCGGGTGACCTCGCGGACCTCGTCCACGCTCGCCGAGGCGGGGACGCAGACCGGCACCGAACCGAGCAGTTCCCGCACCGTCAGCCGTTCCAGTTCCAGCGCGCCGGACAACTGCTCGGAGAACCCGGCGTCGAGCGCGCCGACGTTCGTGGAGTGCTCGAGCAGGTGCCGCAGCGCGTCGGGGCTGTGCCCGGCGGCCACCTCGGAGGCGGGTTCCGCCCCGGCCCGCCGGACCAGGGCGTTGGCCATCGAGTTCAGCAGCAGCAGCACCGGACGGAACACCCAGATGAACCCGCGCATCGGCAGGGCCAGGAGCAGCGCGGACCGCTCCGGGTGGGCGATCGCCCACGACTTCGGGGCCATCTCGCCGACGACGAGGTGCACGAAGGTCACGACGAACAGGGCCAGCACGAACCCCAGCACGTCGGCCGCGACGGCCGGCAGCCCGACCGCCTCGAACGCCGGCGTCAGCCAGTGGTGCACGGCGGGTTTGCTGATCGCGCCGAGCGCCAGCGTGCAGGCGGTGATGCCGAGCTGGGAACCGGCCAGCAGCACGGTGAGTTCCGAGGCGCTCTTGAGCGCTGCACGGCCGGCGGCGGTCCCGGCCGCGTCCTCCAGCCGGTGCCGCTTCGCGGCGAGCAGGGCGAACTCGGCGGCCACGAAGAACGCACTGAGCCCGACGATGACGAGGGTCACCGGGACGATGACGAACGGGTTGTCGGTCACCGGCTTCCCTCCTGGGGCAGTTCCAGACGCACCCGGGCGGGGACGTGGCGTTCGACGGTCAGGACCCGGACGCTGAGGGTCCGGGGTTCGGCGTCGAGCTCGCCGGGGTCCACCGGCAACTCGACGTGCAGTTCCGTCCCCGGTTCCGGCAGACCGCCGTGGGTGGCGATGACCAGCCCGGCGATCGTCTCGTAGTCCCCGCGGGGCAGGTCGACGCCGAGCGCACGTTCGACCTCGTCGACGTGCACCTCCCCGGACATCTCCCAGATCCCGTCGCCCTCGACCGGCACGTACTCGGGACGCGCCTCGTCGTGCTCGTCGGTGATCTCGCCGACGAGTTCCTCGGCGAGGTCCTCGACCGTCACGACGCCGGCGAAACCGCCGTACTCGTCGACGACGCAGGCGAGCTGGTTGCGGGTCGCGCCGAACTGGCGCAGGACGTCGGGCAGCGTCGTCATCGTCGAGGCCACCAGCGCGGGCCGCATGATCCGCGTCACCGGGGCGGTGTCGGGTTCCTCGGTGGCGAGGAGGTCGGCGAGGTGCACGACCCCCATGACGTCCCCCAAACCCTGGGCCAGCACCGGGTAGCGGGAGTGCCCGACGGCCATCAGCGCGCGGACGAGGCCGAGGTCGTCGGACTCGGTGACCGTGTCGACCCGCGACCTCGGGATCATCGCGTGCTCCACGTCGCGCTGCGGGAAGTCGAGGATCCGGTCCAGCATCACCGCCAGTTCCGGGGAGAGGTCACCGCTGTCGCGCGACTCCTCGACGATGTGCTCGAGGTCGCGGGGCGTCGCGGCGTGCTCGACGTCGTGGACGGGTTCGATCTTCAGCGCCCGCAGCAGGGCGTTGGAGGCCTGGTCGAAGAACCAGATGAGCCAGCCGAACACCTTGAGGTAGCCGAGGGTGGAGCGCGCCAGCCAGGTCGCGACGGGTTCGGGTTTCGCGATCGCCAGGTTCTTCGGGAACAGTTCCCCGAAGAGCATCTGCACGACGGTCGAGAACACCAGCGCGAACACCGCGCCGATCCCGACGCTCACCCCGACCGGGATCCCGACGCCGCCGAGCAGCGCGCCGAGGGACTCCCCGATGAGGGGTTCCGCGACGTAGCCGACGAGCAGGCCCGTCACGGTGATCCCCAGCTGCGCGCCGGAGAGCATGAACGAGGTCCGCTTGGTGACCTTCAGCGCCCGTTGCGCGCCGGCGTCGCCGCCGGCGGCGCGGGCGTTGAGCCCCGAGCGGTCCACCGACATGTAGGCGAACTCCTGGGCCACGAAGTAGCCCGTGACCACGGTGATCGCGAGGACCACCACGACGCCCAGGAGCAACGCGAGGACGTCCGTCACCGGACCACCCCCGCAGGTTCAGGCAGGTTCGTACTCGGGGGGTCGTCTGATCGAGCGTCGTCGCGCACGGCGGCGGCGTTCCTTCCTGGGTGTTCGGGAGCGTCTGTGCCCGGTCAACGGGTCCGGGTGCCGGGGAGTTCCCGCGGCAGCGCGAACCGCGTCGTGACCCGCTCCGCGAAGCAGACGTGGTCGGGGGGTCCGGCGAGGTCGAACCCCGCCGCCGCGCGCAGCCCGTCCTCCAGGACCAGCACCTCGGCGCTGCGCAACGGCCACGGCTCGTGCTCGTTCGCGACCCACCAGGTGCGCCCGCGGTAGGCGACGTGCAGCCCGAACCGGGCGGTCACGAACGCCGCGACCTCATCCTCCACCCGCTCGGTGCCGAGGCGGACCGCGATCCGGCTGCGCACGCCCGCGCGGGTCCGGCACGTCCACGCCAGCTCGCGCGCACCGTCGCGGACCCGTTCCGCCCGCCGCATCCGCGACCACCGGTACGGCAGCCCGAACGCCGTCTGCGCGCCGAGGACCACCGCGAGCCGGGTCGCGTCGAGGCTGGCGAAGACGACCCCGCGCCGGCCCTCGTCGTCGACGGAGTAGAGCCGCACGTTCGTCTCCAGGAACGTCCCCGCGTACGGCACCGCGGGAGCCCGCCCCGGTCCGGCCCCGCGCAGGGTGAACGGGATGAGCCCGACGTAGGTGACGCCGTCGAGGACGTCCGGGCGGACCCCGGGCGGCAGGTGCGGGGCGACGAGCGCCGGGTCGACCGCCCAGTGCAGGAAGGCGAGGTCGTCCCAGTGCTGGTGCATCATCACCGGCCCCGAGAGGGCCGGGGCGGTCACGGGCGGAAGACGGTCGATCACGGGGTGAGCTTGCCCCCTCCGGCCTCACTCGGCAGAGTCAGCCGCCGTGAGCGACACCGTGGGCGAGAAGGCCACCCTGCTGGACTACCTCAGCCACTACCGCGAGGTCATCGAGCGCAAGTGCGAGGACCTCGACGCCGGGCAGCTCGCGACCCGGTCCGTGCCGCCGAGTTCACTGAGCCTGCTCGGCCTCGTCCGCCACCTCGCCAAGGTGGAGCGCGACTGGTTCCCCCGGACCCTGGCCGAGCGTCCCGAGACCCCGCGGCTCTACTGGACCGAGGAGGACCCGGAACTCGCCTTCACCGGCGCGGTGGCCGACGACGCGGTGGTGACGGAGGCGTTCGCCACCTGGCGGCAGGAGGTCGCAGCCGCCGACGCGTGGCTGGCGGAACTACCCGAAGCCGACCTCGGCCGCGAGGTGCCGCACCGCGACGGTCCGGTGAGCGTCCGCGACGTGCTCGTGCACCTGATCGAGGAGTACGCCCGGCACGCCGGGCACGCGGACCTGTTGCGGGAGTGTCTCGACGGACGCACCGGGGAGTAGCGTCACCGCACCTCGGAGAGTGTGACCCCCTCGCCGGAACGGAAGGACCGTACCCACGCGCGCGTCAGCGAGGGCGTCGCGAGGACGGCGACCGCTCCCGCGAGCACCGTCACGACCCCGAGGACGGGGAACCCGGAACCGCCCAGGAGGGCCCGCACGGCGACGAGCACCACGAGAACGGCTACGCCGTAGACGAGCTGGCGGCTCGTGCGACCCGCCGCGACCACTCCCGTCGACACCACGACCAGCACGACGAGCGCCGCGTGCAGCACCGCCGCCGCGTCGAGGTCGACAGGGTGGAGGACCGTCCCGACGATCAGGACGACGAACGCCGCGACGACAGGACGACGCAGCGCGGGCCGGGTCGCCGCCACGGGGAGGCGGGTCAGGGCCGCGACGAGGACCGGCAGCAGGGCCAGCCCGGTGTCCAGGGCGATCTCGTCCCACGGCCATCCCGCGGGCAACGTCGCCCGGCTCGGGTCGGCAGGCAGCAGCAGACCCCCGGTCAGGGGGAAGCCGTCGACCACGCCCGCGAGGTCGAGTCCGACGACGGCACCCACCACCGGCGGCCCGCCAGGGCCAGCGCCGTGCCGAGGGCGACCACCGCGACGAACGGGACGAGGAACCCCACCGACTGCCCGATCGAGTCGAGGACCCGGGGCGCCTCGGCGGGTGGGAACCCCCACGCCGTCTGCGGGTCGAGCCCTGCGAGGTGGGCGAGTCCGTCCCGGTAGAGCCACCACATCGAGGCGTGCGTCGAGATCGACAGCGCCACGAGCGACGCGACCGAGACCGCCGCAGCCGTCGAGACCGTCAAGACCTGTCCGCGTCGACTCACCGTCCAGAGATCGGCGTCGCAGACGGTTGGGTTGAGCCCCGGGTCACGCCTGGGTGGCGCGGCGTCCGACCCACCAGGTCGTCCCCCAGATGCCGGCCAAGGCAAGCAGCCCGACGCCCAGGACGCCGGCCAGCCACCACGTGTGCCGCACGATCGAGACCACGAAGACGGCCACGATCGCGACGAGGAGGACCGTGGTGGCCGCGGTCGGGCGTTTCAGGCGGTGCAAGAGCAACTGCCCCGCGAACCCGACGAAGAAGATCCCCGGCGCGAGCGCGCGCCCCCACTCCCGATCCACGACCGAGATGGCCGTCTGGACCCCGAAGACGGCGACCAGCACCCACTCCGACCAGCGTGCCTTCCGTGGTGTCGTCACGACCCCACGCTATCGATCACGTCGGCGGTCGGTGCTGGGTCGCTTCGAGAGGCGTCAGCGACCGGCGGTGATGAAGTCGGAGAGCGCGGTCGCGACGGCGCTGGTCCGGCCTCTTCGTCCCGAAGCTTCGCAGGTCGGCGGCGGATCAGCGGTGGCGCCTACTCCCGGTCCCGCACGGTGCACTCTAGTCCCCGCCTGTGCGGGTCGATTGTCACGCAATTAGACACTCGCCGCGACCGAGGCGGCAGCTACCTATACCGGAGATCAGCTGCTGCAAGCCCTGGGCAACTCGTCTCCGGTCGCTCCAGACGGAGCACTGACCCTTCGTCAGTAGCGTCCGGCCGCTACTGATAGGAGCTTGATGCCCAGGCGCACGTAGGTCGGCGACCTGCTCCAATCGGGCGTGAACATCGCCGTGGTGCAGCGGCCGGCCGGACCGAACTCCCTGGAGACGACCGCCCAGTACGACCGGCGGCCCAAGGAGGTGAAACGGAACGCGGCGCGGAAGTAGTGGTGGCTGAAATAGGACTACACCGGTCCTAACTCGCGGTACGGTGCAGATCACCGAGAGGAGCTGTTCAAGTGCTGTGGACTGTGTTCAGTCTTGACGATACGGCTGAGTCTTACGCCGCGGCGGTCAGTGAGTGGTTGCCGCGGCTGTTGCCGGACGTCGCCGTGCGTCGCGCTGGGTTGATCGATAGTCAATCGAATGCGCTCTTAAGCAGGTTGCGGCAGAAGCAGAAGGATTCTCAAGTATCGGTTGTATTTGTTAGCAACATCAACAGGTGGTCTTCGTCTGCGGCTAACGCTATTTTAGGAGTGCCACAAGACGCGTTCTTTATCATGCAGGTCGATACAGAACGGCCCTTGAGTTCACTTGGGAAAGCTGCCACTACTCTTCGAAGCCAGGGCGTCCGCGTTTTGGCTGCCTCGGTCGATGGCTGGATCTCTCTCTTGCAGGAAGTTCTTTCGGACGCCGACCTGGGTAAGGCGGTCAAGAGGATTGCCGAGATCCCGCCTCCCTACATCAAAACCACCTTGGCCCGTACACAAGCTGCGATTGAGCCGCCAAAAGACGGTGGTGGCAATGATAAACTACAACTGATACTTTCAGCCGTGTCTGAGTTGCAGTCGCAGGTTTCGCAGCTTGTGAAGCGCCAATATGTCCCATCTTCCTCCGTCGTGACGGACATTCCGTCAGATGCCCCCGTAAGTGCCTTCGTGGCGTCTTCTCGGGAGGGGCTCGATGTCGCCACCGCGGTTGCTCAACAGCTGAATCGCGTCGTGGAGTGCGAGCTGTGGACCAACGCATTCACTTTGTCGCAGACTACTATTGACGACCTTGCACGCCAGGCAAATCTGCATGATTTCGCTATCATCATTGCGACGGCAGATGATTTTGGGGTGAAGCGAGGTCGACAAATCGAAACTCCCCGAGACAATGTATTGTTCGAAGCGGGCCTATTCATTGGCTCGATGGGTCGCGAGCGAGTCTTTATCCTGGTACCTAGGGATGAGCGGCCTGAGTTGCCAACGGACTTGCTTGGGGTAACAGTCGGCGACTTCTCCAGGCCAAAGACGAGCGTATCTTTGACCAGCGCAGTCTTAGGTTTCACTGCTGATGTAGAGGCGGCGGTGAAGACGCTGGGTCCAAGGCAAAGAAGATAAATGTTGTCGGGTGGTAGACGTCGTCCTTCTCAAAGGCTGTCCTACCTCTAATTTTACGCCGGTCGCTCGACCTGATCCGCGGTCGACCCGCCTCATCCGCGTACACCAGGTGCTGACGAGCTCTACCCCGAGTCAACCTGGGCCCGTGGCACATCAGCGCGCGATCAATTGGCACAGCGCTGGTTCTGAGCCGACTAGAGAGCCGCTACCGACAAGGGGCCTACTGCTCCCACGTCTACTACACACGGCGCCTTACGGTCGATGCGTTCAAATGCTTTGGTTTCGAAACTAGTCATCTAGTCGAGGTTTAGGAAGATCGCACCTCAGGGGCTCGAAGCACCTCCTCTACTAAGTCATCGTAGTCGCGGATCCGACGCTGATCTTTGAGGCGTTGGAAGGTGCGCAGTGGCGACCATTCAACCCGCTTACTTTCTTTGACCGCCACTTCCTTTATGGCTGAGGACAGCGACGGCAGGTCCAAGTGATAGACACAATCGATCGCTCCTGAACCGTCGCCGAGAATTTTGAGCATGGCCGGCCGAGGCTCCATCGTGACAACTGCAAAGTGTGGCATGCGGCCACGTCGCTGAGCGACAAGTTTAGTCCCTTGCGAAACGCAGTCCTGAGCGCGATCCGTCCGCAATGACCACTTGGATGAAAAACCAGCATGAAGAAAAGGTAAGCCTGTTTGCCGTTTCTCGCTGACAGTGATGTCAATCTTCAAAAGAGCTTCTTCAGGCATCTGCGCTTTCAGGGCTGCGCTAACTTCATCCTGGACGCGAAGCTTCCCCAACGCGCGATCAAGTTCCCTTCGGAGGCGCTGCTTGGATTTAGGATCCCCCAGAGAGTCAATAATTCCTTCAATTCCTGCTAGAACTGCCTCCCCACTCGTATGGGACCTACGAAATTTAGGAAAGACTGCAAGATGGGCATACTGCTCGAAATTCATCGCTGGCTGACTTCGCAAAACATTTAAGTCAGGCCTCAGGCTTGCCAGGTGGTCTCGGACCGCGTCCTCCAACGCGGCGCCTGTGTCCGCCGGCCCTACCTGGCTATTCGGGACGCCCAACTGCTCGAAGAGCGCCTTACCGAGGTACTTCGACTGATCATCGTTAGCGTCCGAAGTATTTGGGTTGCCGTTCTTGCGGTAACCGCACAACTGTCTCACAAAAGGCGCAGGCATAGTTGCACTCTGCCGGCCTGTTGCACGTTTCCACAAGTTCAGGAGGGCGCCTCGATGATCGGACGGCTAGCCCGACTCGGATCCTTCACCCGGAAACGGACAAGCGCGCCACTAGGGGGCATAGCCCCAGCGGGAACGAGGAAGCGTGGCGCAAAAGTGATGTGACGGCGGAGCCCATCTCCTGTCTTCATCAAAGCATCTTCAGAATGAATGGGGTAGAACAGAACGACACCACGGCCTGGATGAGTATCGGCGTAGCTCTTGAGTAGCTCCTCCGCGTATGTCCGGTTCGGCAAAGTACTAATAAAGCCGAAGACCCCTTTTCGCTCCACGCCGCGACGAGCACGTTTATACACACTACGAACTCCAATGTCGGGGAGGTCCGCCGCCTGCTCTTTCTTGTCGGATTGAGGAAGGAGCAGTAGCCACTCGTGCAGTTGTGACGCTTTTAGCATCTCCTCAAAATAGGCGAGCTCGGGCCGCCAGTAACCTTCGTAGAGCCAGCGCACACCCCGCAAGGCTTCTACCATGCTCGAGTGCGGAATAACGCTATGGAGGTACTGTTGCTGGTGAGCCTCGAGGTCGGGACCATTGAACAAGTTGACGGCAGATTGTATTAACGGAGTCAAGGTTCTATAATTATGTTCGATATCTTTTACGTTAAGTGGCCAGGCCTGGGGCTCCCCACTGCCTCCAGGGAAACGGCGAATCTCCAGTTCGGCGTTGTACATTTTGTTTCGGCTTGTGGGGGGCAGCTGTGGGAGGTGCTGAGACACAAGCGGAGGTATATCCCGTGGAGTCAACTTGTACTCGTTACTACCCTCCACCTTCTGCGCGTACCGGGCTAGTTCCTTTCGGAAATCGTCCTCGTCACGCATAAGGCCAGCGAAGGTCTCGTATAGGTCGATCGTGCTACCTTGTGGAGCTGGCTCGTTGCGACCAATGAATAAGCGGACGAGGTCCCGATAGCCGGGTCGGTACCCGAACCACCGACCCATCTGCATGGTGGTATCACCCGCGCTAGTCCGGCGGCGGTAATAAGAGATAGTCAGATCTTCCACGGTAAACCCGCGACTGAGGCTGGTGCCGCCGACCAATACACGCCAGACAGATCGCTGATTGAAGGCGATCTCTTCGCGTTCAATATCTTGATCTCCGTTGACGATAATGTAGGGCGGCCGTCCGGCCTCACAGACGCGGGCGACGGTCTGGGCGACATGTGCTTTAAGGTCGTCGAAGGAGGAGGGAACCGGAAATCCCTCGGAGCGCGCGAGACTAACGGGACGAAAGTCCTCTTCCCACAGGCTCCGCAAACGCCTTAGTCCTGCGCCGGAGGTGAACCCTGCTTTGTCCCAGAGCTCCTGGATACGCTTGGCGAGCTCACTGTGCTCCTTCTGCCGGACCGACTCATGCACGAGCATGGTGTGATGCCGGAACTTGTCCGGCCGCTGCAGCTGAGATTCCCTATACAGCTTGACGGCACCAGTTAAAACGAAGGCGTCGAGGGCTCCGGCAAGCTCCTGATCACGATCGTCTTCGGTGACTCCAGTGAGATCTCTGACGTGGCTGCGTTGGCTCGAGGTGGCGTAGGGACGTTCATTTACTGGAAGGGACTGATCCTCGTCATGGAAGGCGGCGATGCCCATATAGCCGTCTGGCGGAGTCAAGCTAAGGAGAAAGTCGCGCGGGAATAGATCTTCGCCGTCACCCGGATCAATGAAGACATTGGCAAAGGGAGTAGCCGTGTACCCGATGTACTGACCCCTCGGCAGGATCTGAAGCAAATCCGAGATTCGCTGATTAATGGAAGTGCGCTCCGATTGCCCCTGCTTCCATTTTTTAGGATCGCTAGTATTGATTGAAGCCTGATCACTTTCATCGTCGAGGATGAGCGCAGGGATCTCGCGTAGCTGATTCGACACAAGATTCAGATCTTTGAGTAAGGCGTCCAGCCGGTGTGTCTGCTTCTTAACCACAGCGATCAACGCGTTGCTGGCATACAAATTGGTTGGATCGTATAAGGGCCGCGACTTGTCAGCTTTTTTCAGCTCCAGCGTATTAATTCCTTGAGCCAACCCGCGGTAGTCGTCGTCCCGAGTGGTCAGTCGAATAATATCGGGAAAGTTATGTAGAGAGGGTCGTACGCCGTGGCGCAGCCAATTGCCCTCTTGCCATGCCGGGTCGTCAAGATATTCCACCTGCCCGTTGAGGCTTGGATCATCGGGTTCAAGTCCATTAGTGATGTTCTCGACGCCAACCAGCTCCTGATCCAAGCGGCGCTGCGTCTGTTGGCGAAGAATTTCAATGGTTCCTGTGAGAACAATTACGAGGCGGTAGCCGGCGTCGATGGCCTTGGCGATGGATCCGGTGAAGTTGGCCGTCTTACCACTCTGCACGTGCCCAACGACTAATCCGCGGGCGGAGTACTGGGTCGCCTCGGCGGGGGGTGCGATACGTTCGACGACCCGTGTCGTGGCCTCGTCGAGACTGGTCAGTGCCTCAGCGCTCCAACCACGGGACTGCAGCAGGTCTCGGTAATGAGGCCAGTAGAAATCTCGCTTTGACAGATTTTCAGGCGGGTACCAAGGCTTGACGCTACCCGCGTCGACCACCACAGTCGTGCTGCCATGGACGGGCATGGATGCATCGAGTACATCGGTCAGGGACACGAGGCCGCACTTCTCATAAATCAGTTGCCGGCGACCCGCCGTCCGGGCTGTAGTGCCCGCAGTCCACGCATCGCTTTCCAAGCCGTCCCATACGCCTAAGCGGAGATGGAGCCGGGTACGTAACTCTTCCCCATGGTCAGCAGAGATGAGGAGGTTATGCAAGTCATCGATCTCGACTTCAACACCACGATCCTCGGCCTCCATTTTCGCACGACGCAGTAGCTGGCGAGGCTCGGACTCAATTGCTTTCAACGCGGCAAGGAAGCAATCCTCAATTGCGTCGGTCATGCGAGGTCCCTTCTAGAAGATGAGAAGTTTGTGGGCCAGAAAGAGGGGTTAGCTACGGATGTGGGCCATCCGCCTAGGTCAATCGATTGCTCCACCGCGGTCAGGCGCGCGATGTCGAAGCCAGCTCCGTCCAAAGCCGCGCGGGTTAAACCAGGGAAAGCGCTAGTGACTGGAAAAAGCGCCGGTTCGCTGCGCAGGCGCCAGCGCGTCGACCAGGGGTCGGGAACTGACGGTATTTTCAGCACGTCGGTCAAGAGTGTGTCGAACTGCTCACGGTAGGGGCCAAGCACGTGCCTGGTGGCCTCGATCTGCTCCAACAGCGTCCTTGAGCCAATTCCGGTCGAGCGGGTAATTTGCACAGAGATAAGCCACAACGGACGGTCCATGACTGGCTCAAGCTGAGTGAGGTGAGTGATGTGGTGCTGTCGGCGTTCCGAAGTAGTGGTCTTGACCTCAAGATCCTGGGCGTCCAGCGTGAAGTCGTGTTCTCCACCCTGCGGTCCCTGCCATGCCTGCAGGGCTGGGAAAAGTCCTACGGTGGTGATGAGCCGCTGCAGGACGAACAACTCCCCCCACAGTCCGACTTCTACAGATAGGGACAGTCCTCTGCGTTGAGCAAGAAGTTCTTGGAGACGTTCTAGGCTGACTCGCACAGCGGTAGACAAGGATGCCTGCTCCTCAGTGACCAAGTGAAAAATCATGGATGCCAACTGATATGCATCCTCAATAATTGTTGCTCCATCAATGCGGAGCTCAAGCCACGTACCATCCGCAATATAGACGCGTCGCGACGTTAAACGATCAAAACCTGTAACCTCAGGGAGGCTTGCACCACTATCCCTGACTCGAATGCCCAGTGAAAAATCCGACGGGTCTATATCGAAGGTCGCGTCATACATATCGAGCGGATAAATGGCTGGCGATCTCAATGACATGTGCTGCATGACGACAGCCAGGGAGGGCAACCCTGCGACGGTCACCGGTTCATCTCCGCTTGAGCTGCCGCAGTGAGCACTTGCTGCAAAACGACGAGATGGTCGCGGTCTTTCGGACCAAGGTGGTGTCCTTGGAAAAGGTCTTCGGCCAGGAGGTAGAGCGTCGCCTTAAGAAGAGGCGTGTCATTGAGGCTGTTGGCGCGTCCACCATTCAATACAGTCCGGTATTCCTGGTTTAGCCAAAGAGTCCGATTAAGTCGATCAACCTCGAGGAAGGCATCGTCGGAGAAGGCGCGCCAGCGCACGGATAATTCTCGCTCCCCCGGCAGGTGTTCGAAAGTGTCGCCCAACATGGTTCGCAGCTCCGGAGCGAATCCTCGACCGGGCTCAATGGTGCGCCGGCGCCGGCGCGCCTCCGTGCGACCACGCCGATGGGCTTCTCTAGCGTCCTCAAGGTACTGCGCCCATGTGTGACCGTTTGCATCGTTTGCCTCGGTAATGGCCTGAGTGATGGTGGCATCCCACTCGACTCGGTCTTTCTGCGGGGACATACGCCATCCCGGAGCGGGGGACGGGGCCAGCTCAATCCGAACACGGGCAAGTTGGAGGTCGTTGTCAGCGGCGACAATGTCGTTCCAACCACCAACCTGGAGGAGCCGGTCATTGCGATAAAGGTAAAAGCCCTGAAAGGCCGCGGCTCGTGTCGTCCCAAATTTGAAGCCCACCAGCTCCGACCGAGGGGTCCATACGTGACCTTCGAGGGTCGTGCCATCGGGGAGAGTCAGCGTCTTGGGGTAGCCCGGAGCTCCGCTCACCCGATACCCGAAGGGGTCAAGAGGCTGGATGGGTAGTGGCACCGACGCGTCTGGTTCCTCGAGGTCAACCACTTCAATGGACAGCTGAAGCATTTTGCGCTCGAGAAAACGATGAAATACGGTGCCGAGATGCCGACGAATAGTTTTGTCCGACTCGCTGATGTATCGGCGGTGAACCCGGACGTCCGCCCCCTGTGGCACCCGGCGTAGTCGGTCCAATCGAATTACCGTTCCGTGACCTTTGAGCCCAGATTCGCTCAGAACATTGAAACAAGCCTCGTTACTGAGTACGTCACAGGAGAAGTCAGTTCGTGCCTTCTCTTGGATCCATCGTCGTCCCGCCGCCTCAGCGCCACGGGGCCGACTGACTACGGTCAGCCCGTCCGCCTGGCTGAAGGCGGCCGCCTTCAGACCCATGCCGAAGTGCCCGAGGTCCTGCTCGCCATACGCGCGACCGGCACCGATGCTCATGGCTCGGTCCATGTCGATCTCATCGATGCCGCGTCCATCGTCGACAACGAGAAGGCGGACAACTTGACCCGCTCGCCGAAGCAGACGGATCCGCACCTCGCCAGCTCCTGCGTCCACACTGTTGTCAACCAGGTCGGCAAGGGCGGTACCAAGATCATGATTGTGACCAATTGCGTCCATGACGCCCGGGTCGGGTGGAAGACGCCTTGTCTCGACGACCGCGAGATCGTCCCCCAGCCCTCCGGCTGGCTCTTCGACGTGCGCGGCCGAGGCTTCCGCTGCCGTCGAGGCCCCGATCAATGTTGGCGAATGCTTGCGACTCGCTGCTCCATCGCCGGGTGAGCCGGGAACTTGGCTGTCCAGGGCTGCTATCGGCTGATCGGGAATGAGCGCGCCATCCGGCTCGGCACCGTCTTCTACTGAGACACCGTACGAGGTAACCAGCTCGGCCAAGCCGCCGGTCCACGACTGAGCGCGCGAGACAATCTCCCAGTCGGAGTCCGCCCTACGCCTCAACTCGGCGAAGAGCGCTGTCTCCCCCCGCCCATCGAAGGTGGTGTCGAGCTGCAGCAGCACGCTGCCGTCGTCGGCATCATCGATATGGACACAAAGGTCGACGAGATCGGCTGGAGTAGCGCCTGCCACGGTGAGCCCGAGAGCGACCGCCGTCACGTCTTCTGGCAAGAGAGTGAAGTCGATCGCGATGCGCTCGCTAGCACCCTCAGCAGTGTGGGTACGCGGCAGAAGGCGGACTGCGCCGGTGGAGTCGGCGGGTTGGTTGTAGAAGACGAAGTCGGTGTCTGAGCGGACAGCTCCCTCCAGGCCCAGAAGAAGCGCCACTGCATCGACATCCAACTCATCGCCGGGTGTCCAGCCGACCACTACCTCCAACCGTGGGGCGTCGGCGGGCAGGGATGCTGCATGGTCGACGGACAGCGCTTCAACGGGCACCTTTGCATCCTATGAAGATCCACGATCGCCGTCCTGTGCCAGGCGAGCCGCCACCACCGTCACCACCACCGCCCCGGAGATGCAGTGCGGCCCTGCCCTGCCAGGTGGACGCGTTCTACGACGAGGCGCGGGTTGGTCGGCTACGCGAGGCATCGACTCAGTGGCGTCGTGGTTGGCCCGGTTGAAGACGGTGAACGGGGGACTCTAGTGAGCGATTCGGCCCGGGCGAGGCGGGCCGGGGCGTTAAGGTTGACGATTCAACAAAAGCGATGTGCGGATGCGCGGTGCTCAACTTGGGCGGCGCTTAGCCTTCCGCGCATCTGTGCAGCGCAGCCGGGGTCCAGGGGCGGGAGCCCCTGGTACTACTCAGCTGCCACGGACTCACATCAAGCGGCAGGCAGGTGGTGCACCCAATGCGGTGCTGGCCTCGTGGTCATCGGCGAGCACGGCCGCAGGCCGCGCGCAGCCGGTGGCCGCGAAGGGCGGTGCCGGCGGCGGGCACGCCCGCCGCCTTGACGGAGTAGAGAAAGTTCTCACAGCTGAACTGGATGAGGTGCGGGCACCCGCTGACCCCGCGTGGATCAGTAGGCTCGCTGTATGGATGAGCCCGCCGTGCAGGAGCCGCCTCGGTGGCAGGTCTTCGGTGAGCGGACGATCTACGACAACCCATGGGTACGACTGGTCCTTGTCGACCTGGAGCCCCCAGACGGGAAGCGGTTCGAGCATCACGTGGTGCGTCTCCAGCGCGTGGCCGTCGCGCTCGTGCTCAACGCCGTTGGCGACCGAGTGCTCATGCTCCGCAGACACCGCTTCCTGACGGATCAGGTGGGCTGGGAGCTTCCGGGCGGCATCGTGGACGCAGGCGAGACGGCCCTGCAGACCGCCGCCAGGGAAGCCGAGGAGGAGACCGGTTGGCGTCCCAGCGGTGGACGGCAACTGCTCGAGTTCCAACCCATGGTGGGGATGGTCGACACCCCCCACGAGGTCTACGTGTTCGAACAGGCCCAGGAAGTCGGAGCACCCACGGATCTGGTTGAGGCCGGCGTCGTCGATTGGGTGGCCCTCGACGATGTCGTGGACCTAATCGACCGGGGCGAGATCCTCGGCTCTGGTTCCATCACAGGGTTGCTGCGCTTCATTGTGGATCGGCGGCGCTGACCCTCACGCTGCCTGACGCAGCGCCTCCAGGCGTCGGCGCTGACGTACCGATCCCATCCGGTTCGCCAGGGACGTGGCCTGCCGCAGGTAGTGCTGCGCCTGATCGCGGTCGTTGCGGTGTAACTCGGCGGCGGCCAGATCGACCAGCACGCTGGCTTCGGCTCGGCTGTATCGGCCACGAACGCTGGCCAAGCCCTCTAGGAGCTCATCGACGGCGCCGGGATCGTGCAGCCGACCGAGGCAGTGTCCGCGCCAGCGGGTGAGGTTGGCGGCGTCCAGGCGGAGATAAGGCGTGAGGGCGGCGTCCTCATCACTGCTTGGAAGGAGCGCCTCAGCAGCGGCGAGAGACCTGCGGGCCGCTTCACCGTCGCCCGCGGCAGCACGGTTCTCGGCCTCTGCTGCGTGGAGCCAGGCCGTGAGGCGAGGCGGTAGCCCACGCAGCTGACGGGCTTCGGCGACCATGTCTGCGCCATCACGTCCACGTCCGAGGTCGAGCAGAGCGAAGGACTGCTCCCCCGTCGCGTGAGCGAGTAGCGCGTTGTCCTCCGCCTCACGAGCGGCAGACTTGGCCTCCTCGAAGGCGGTCCACGCTCGGTCGAGGTCTCCGACGTCCAAGGACTGCCACCCCACCAACGATGCGAGGTCCGCGGTGACGGCTGCGAGCTCTCGTCGGGCTCCTGTCTGGACCAGGTAGCGCCGCTGCTGCGTGGTGTCGTCCAGGAGCTTGCGGGCGTACTCCAGCACGTCGGCCGCGCCGGACTGTCCATCGGCTTTCCGGATGGCTTCGACCTGGTGGTGTAGGTGAGCTGTGTTTCCCGCCTCTAAGAGCGCCGCCCGGCCCAACGCCTGCGTCAGGCTCGGCGGACTGGTCAGAGCCGTGGACACGCCTGCCGGCGTAAAGCCAAGGCCTTCGTCGGAAACGTTGAGGACTTCCCGCAGCAGCTGGCGATGAAAGTCACCCGGGGCCACCTTGCCGTTCTCCCAGCGGGAGATCTGCGTCTTGAGACTTTCAGTGCTGCCGACGGGCGTGCCGAGCTGCTGTCCGCGCTGTCGCAGCTTCATCGCCAGGGCGGTCTGAGACCACCCTCGCGCCAAGCGCACGTCCTGAATGCGTGTCACTGCTCACTCCCGTGGATCTCTGCGGCCTCGCCAAGGTACTGGCGGACAGAGTGCCCGAAGCCACTGACACGAGGACAGGGGTTGACTCAACCCCTGTCAACGGTCGTCATCTTCTGCGCTGCGCACGACTCCGCTTCGCTCGTCACATCGGCGCAACCGCGCTGGATGAAACGAGGAGGACGACATGGCAATTCAGGGTGCGATTCCGTTGGGGCAGGACCTGGTGTTCCCGTACGGCGCTTACGTGGTGGGTGAGGTCGAGCAGGTCCAGGACTTCGACCGCAAGCAGGCCGGGGAAGTCGACTTCCAGTCCCGCGACAAGAACACCGGCGAACGGCTCTGGGCGGTCCGCGTCGTCGACGCCGACCCCGAAGCCCGCCGTGGACAGGCCGAGGTCGTGGTCAAGGTGATGGCCGAGCACCAGCCCGTCCCGCCCGCCACTCTTCCGGGCCTGCCGTTCCGCCCGGTCGTCTTCGACGGGCTCACCGCCACCCCCTACGTGGACACCAACCGCGCCCGCCCGCGGCTGGCGTGGTCGTTGAAGGCGTCGGGCATGTCCGCTCCCGCCAAGACCGCCCCGAAGGCCGACGCCAAGACCGAGACCGGGCGGGCTGCCTGATGCGCGCCGACACGCTTCAGGCGGAGCGGAACGAGCGGAACAGCATCACCGCGCAGCTCGGAGCACTCCTGCGCTCCCGCCCCGGCTCGCAGACCCCGTTGCGGGAGCGGGCGGCGTGGATCGAGCGCAAAGCCGAACTGTTCGGACGGCTCGCCGAGCACTACGGACCGATCGACCCCCAGGAAGCAGCGGAGTGCTGCTACCTGGCCACGGTCGCGGCTGAACAGGCCGCCCGGCTGCGCTCGGTGTCCCGCCACCCGGCAAGCCGTGCCCGGCTGCGCACGCCGGAGGTGGCGTGATGGGTGGCCGTCCGCAGGGTGTTGTGACCCACCAGCCGTCCCAGTCGAACACCGCCACCTCTGACGACTGGATCGCCGAGCTGATCCTCTCGCTGCTGTCTCTGGTCTGGTGGATGGTCAAGACGGCCGCACAGCTCACGTGGCGCTTCCCGCTCATCGCGGCCGTCCTGGTCGCGGGGTGGTGGGCGTACATGGGCGACCACCTGGTCGTGGTCGGCATCGTCGTCGCCGTCCTCGTGGTGGCGCTGGTGGCCTGGCGGCTCGCATGGCCATTGTCCTTCGACCGTCTCCTGACTCAGCCCACGTGGCGGCGCCGCAAGCGGCGGGCGATCCGCCGCAACTGGCCGGAACTCTGTGAACGGGTCGGCCTGGCGATGGCCGTCACCGACCGCCGCTCCGGGCAGCGAGAGTCGTGGACACCGGGGCTGTCTCGGCTGCGGTGGGCCTCCCGTGAGCACCTGGTCCTGACCGGGCGGGTGCAGGTCGTGGCCGGGCAGACCGTCGACGATCTCGCCTCGGCGGCGGAGACGTTGGGTGCGGCGTGCGGGGCGTGGTCGTGTCGGGTCCGCAAGACCGGTCCCCGCACCGCCCTCGTTACCTGGCTGTACGGCGACCCCCTCGCCCAGGTTGTTGCCCCGCTGCCCGTCCCGGACGCCCTCGACGCCGCCGCCGTCCCGGTCGGGGTGCGGGAGGACGGGCAGCCGTGGCTGTTGCGTCTGGCCGCCACCCATGTCCTCATCGTCGGGGTCACCGGCGCGGGGAAGGGCTCGGTGGTGTGGTCCCTGCTCGGCGGCATCGCCGGGGGCATCCGCGACGGGCTGGTGCAGGTGTGGGCTGTGGACGGCAAGGCCGGGATGGAACTGCAGCCGGGCCGGGCGCTGTTCACCCGGTTCGCGACCACCGTCGAAGACGGTGTGCAGCTGCTCGAAGACGCCGCGGTCCTCATGACCGAACGGGCCGCCCGGATGGCCGGCACCTCCCGCCGTCACGAACCGAGCACCCGGGAACCGCTGCTGGTGGTGCTGGTCGACGAGGTCGCTCTCCTCACCGCCTACACCCCGGACCGCAAGCTCCGCGACCGTGCGGAGAAGGCGCTGGCGGCGATTGCCACCCAGGGACGGGCACCCGGTGTCGTCCTGGTCGCAGCGCTGCAGGATCCCCGGAAAGAAGTCCTCGGCCTGCGCAACCTGTTCCCGACGAAGATCGCGATGCGCCTGGATGAGAAGTCTCAGGTCGATATGGTCCTCGGGGAGGGGGCTCGGGAGTCCGGGGCGCTGTGCCACCAGATCCCCGATACCTCCCCCGGCGTCGCCTACGTCAAGGTCGACGGCGTCCGCGAACCCGTCCGGGTCCGCGCCGCCTACTACGACGACCAAGCCATCGGGGAACTCGCCCGCACTCACGCGCCCAGCAGAACACCGGGTGCTCGGCCCGTGTTCTCCGTCGTCGACAACAACTCACACGATGACGCAAGCACCTGTGGTCAGGAGGGTGCGGCGTGAACACCCTCCCTCCGAACGCGGAAGCCGAAGCCGGGCGACGGCTGCTCTCCCCCACCTTCGACCGGTGGGCCGAACAGGCCGCGAACTGCGGGCACTGCGCCCGCCCCATCCGACTGCGGGGCCAGGCCACCACCGTCGACCGCGTCACCGGCGAAGTGCTCTCGACCTACGACTCCGCGAACGAACCGGACGGGGTGCTCTACACCCGCTGCGGCAACCGCCGCGTCAGCGTCTGCCCGTCGTGCTCCCACGAGTACAAGGGCGACATGTGGCACCTGCTCGCCGCTGGTGCCGCGGGCGGGATGAAGGGTGTTCCGGAGTCGGTGGCCTCGCACCCGCTGGTGTTCGCCACCCTCACCGCGCCCTCGTTCGGCGCCGTGCACGGTCTACGTCGCAGGAACGGCCATCCCAGCATGTGCCGACCCCGGTCGACATCCGCGGTCTGTGAGCACGGCAACCCCGCTGGCTGCCGCATCGTGCACGCCGAGGGGGATCGTCGTCTGGGGCAGCCGTTGTGCTCGGAGTGCTACGACTACACCGGTCATGTGGTGTGGCAGTGGTGGTCTCCGGAGCTGTGGCGACGGTTCACCATCGCGCTCCGCCGGGCGCTGGCTGCGCACCTGGGCCTGACGCAGACGGCAGCACACTCGCTGGTGCGGGTGTCGTTCGCGAAGGTCGCAGAGTTCCAGCGTCGCGGGGTGGTGCACTTCCACGCACTCGTCCGTCTCGACGGGCCACCCACGGACTCGACGGAGTTTCCTCCCCCGCTGGTTGCGGTGAGCACGCAGCAGTTGTGCGAGCTGGTGCACGTCGCCGCCGCACGGATCTGGTTCGACGCCCCCGCCACGGAAGCCCGTGGGGAACTGCGCCGGTTGAGGTTCGGGACGCAGGTCGATGCCCGCGCCGTCACCGCCACGGCGACCCGCGAGGCGAGTCGAGCCGACCACCACGACCACGGCCTGCACCCGGAGACCGTCGCGGCGTACATCGCGAAGTACGCCACGAAAGCCTGCGACGACTTCGGCCTCCCGCCTGGTCTGCGTGATGCCGACGCTGCGCGGCGGATGGGCGTCGTGGAGCACGTCTGCCGTCTGCTCGCCGAGGTGCACTACCTCGCCCGGACCGGTGGGCCGAGATACCTGCCGCTGGCGAAGTGGGGAGCGATGCTCGGTTTCCGCGGGCACTTCTCCACAAAGTCCCGCCGCTACTCCACCACCCTGGGCCGGTTGCGCTCAGCGCGGAAACGGTGGTCGGTCCAGCAGTTGCGTGACCGCCTGACGGGGCGCACGAACCCGACGACTGACGTCGATGCACCTGACGCCGAGGAGACGACGCTCGTTGTCAGTTCCTGGTCATTGGACGGCATCGGCTGGCTGAGCGCGGGGGACGCCGCCCTCGCCGCTACCGCCGCCGCACAAGCCCGCGAGTGGTCCGACGATCGTGCCCGCGCCCGTCGCGCCTCCCTGCTCTGACCCCTACCGCTACGACCTCGCAAAGGACTCACGATGAACCACGAGCAGCGCACCGCCCCCACCCGTCTCCTGTACCGCGTGCAGGACGCTGCCGACGCGCTCAGCCTGAGCCGCAGTGTCATCTTCGAACTCCTGCGCTCCGGCCGTCTGCGCTCGGTGCACGAGGGCCGCACCCGACTCATCCCCTACGAGGCGCTGGTCGAGTACATCGCCTCTCTCGAGGACGCCGCCTGATGCCTACTCGTCGTGGTCGCGGTGAGGGCGGTCTGCACTGGGACGAGAAGCGGCAGCGCTGGATCGCCAGCGTCAGCCTGGGATTCACCCCCGCCGGCAAGCGAATCGTGAAGCGCGGCAGCGGCAAGACGAAGACCGAGGCTCGGGCGAAGCTGAAGGAGGTGCTGCGCGACCAGGACGATGGCCTGGCAATCGCCCCGAACGACTACACCGTGGCCCAGGCGGTCGAGGACTGGCTCGCCTACGGCCTGCACGGTCGGTCGGAGACGACCGTCACCACGAACCGGATCCTCGCCCGCACGCACGTCATTCCGGACATGGGGGCCCGTCGTCTCCGTGACCTCAGCGCGGAGGACGTGGACCGCTGGTTGGCCAGGAAGGCGCAAACCCTTAGTACCCGCACGTTGCAGGGCATCCACTCGGTCTTGAACCGGGCGGTGAAGAGGGCGATGGCCCGGGACAAGGTGAAGCGCAACGTGGTCGCGTTGTGCAGCGTGCCGCAGGGCAAGGCCGGCCGGCCGTCAAAAGCGCTCACCATGGCGCAGGCTGACGCCGTGTTGCGGGCGGTGGAGTCGACGCGGCTCCGGGGGTACGTCGTGCTGTCAATGCTGACTGGGGCGCGCACCGAGGAGCTGCGGGCGCTGCGCTGGGACCACGTCGACCTCGCCGGTCGTTCCAATGTGATGCCACCTGTTCCGGCGCATGTCGCGGTGTGGCGTTCCGTGCGGTCGGGTGGGGACACCAAGACCCGCAAGTCCCGGCGCACCCTCGCGCTCCCCCGGCGCTGTGTTGAGGCCCTACGCGCCCAACGTGCGCAGCAGGAACAAGACCGTGTGAACGCCGGTGAGCGGTGGGTCGAGACCGGTCTCGTCTTCACGTCTAAGAACGGCACCGCCCTCGACCCATCACATGTCCGCCGTGACTTCCGAGCTGCCATCGCGACCGCTGAGGACGTTGATCCGGCCGAGTGGACGCCCCGCGAACTGCGCCACAGCTTCGTGTCGCTGTTGTCGGATAGCGGTGTGCCTTTGGAGGAGATCTCACGGCTCGTCGGACACAGCAGCACCGCAGTCACCGAGCTTGTCTACCGAAAGCAGATACGGCCTGTCCTGCAATCCGGCGCGATCGTCATGGACAGCATCTTCGACGGCGCCCTGTCGGAGTAACTCATAGCAGGACGTCCGGAAGCCAAGCACCGGACACTCGCCTCAGAACTTTCAAGGCATCGCGCAAGCCCGTCAGGTAGTCCTGACAAGCTGCGTCTCGGCCTCACGGGCCACCCGAGCCAGCTCGACGACGACGCTCCCGACATGCACTTTGTCCTGCCAGAAGGTCAGCTCATCCGTGTCAGGGTTCCAACGCCCGAAGACATCGGTGACCGGCAGTACTGCCGCCTCTTCATCCGTGGCGAAGAGAAAATGGGCCAACATCTGCGGCGAGGCCGGCCGTTGACCGAGCTGATCGACGTACTCGAAGAGCCTCTCGTCCGAGTGCTCGAAGTGGTTGCGGACGTACCGGCTGTACAACGGAGAGCCCGGCGTGAGGCTCAGAAGGGATCGAAGGGCGTTTCTTTCGGCCATGTGCGTGCTGCCCCTGCTGCCCCAGGCGAGCTTGGAGACGTTGGCGGCTGCAGTGAGAACGGCCATCGTGGCGACCCAGAAGCGGTCTCGAGCCTCCTGCACTCGAGCGGCATCGACAGCGCTGTGCAGCTCGAACTCGGCGGTTGTCAGCTCAAGCTCGCCCGATGGCGGCATGTGCAGCTTGACCTGCGTGTCCATGTCCATCAGAGCCGACCGGCGCATGCGGTCGGCCGTGCGCCCGCCAGCGCAGTGTTGAATGACTAGGCTTAGCTGTAGGCGGGTAGCGAAGTCAGGCATGGGACCGCCTTCCTCTCTCGCGAACGACAGCCTCGACCTCGTCGGCCGCAGCCGCAGGGTCCTCATGCTCCCAATACTCGAGGACGATCCAATCTCGAGCTACGAGGGCCTCTCTCGTCTCTCGATCCCGCTCCACATTGCGACGGAGCTTGTCGGCCCACCACTGGGCGTTGGCCTTGGGCTGGGTCGCGTGGAGAGGGCAGGCGTGCCAGAAGCAGCCGTGAACGAAGACAGCGACCTTGGTCCTGGTGAAGACGACGTCGGCTCGCCGTCGGATGTCCCGAGTCGGCCGATAGTCGACCCTGTATCGCAAGCCCCGATTATGGAGGAGCCGCCGCAGTCGTAGCTCGGGTTCGGTGTCCCGGGTCTTCTGACGACGCATCCGGTCGGAGACTCCGGGCGCAGATGGGGCGGCTCCTCGGGCGCTCCTGGCTTGAGCCGGCGTGGCACCTGGTGTGGACGTCATCCTTCTCGATCCTGTCAGGCTCCTATCTACTGCTCCTCGACCGCCGCCGGCTGCGACAGGTGCCTGTCGGGAACGAGCGGGACCGGACCAGTCGGGTCGCCCTCCTCGTGAATCGCCCACCAGGTGTCCCCGTAATAGACCTTGGGCCGGTCGCTTGACGCGTCGACGGCCGTCAAGCGCACCGAGAGCCACTCCCCCTTGATCGGCACGGGAAGACCCAACGTCTGCGCAATCATCGGGTACGGCCTGAGGTGGCCCAGAATAATGATTCCTTCCCCGGCCAATTGAAGTCGGGCATCTCGCACCCGTTTCGGAGCGTCATCCTGCTGCCCCACCGTGAGGACGATGGGACGACGCACGATGACCCCTTGCATCTCACGGAACAGACTGATGACCCTTTGCTGGCCGGACATTCCCGCAGAGAGCACCCGACTCCTTACATCGGCATCCATATGCAAAAGCGTATTTTCGGGGAGGTCGCCTTGGAGGCCGCCCCAGAACCAGTAGATTTCCGACATGGAGTCGGCGCCTACTCGACGCTTGTTGTCGCGATTGTAGGCCCGTAGCCTCTCGGAGCCCCCCTTGACGGTCTTCCACCTCAAGATTTCATCCCGACAACGAAGAAGACCGGCGGCCCACTGACTTTTATCATCGTTTACCCACACCAACAGCGCCGGGTGGTCCATCTTGCCAGCCCGATCACCATGTTCTTCGCAGGTGTACATCTCCATAGGAATCTCCCACCCGCCGAGATCCTTGGAAAACTTGCAGTCGAGGTCTTCGCCGGCGACCCGCCAGTCGATGTCCTCCCCATTGGGGATCGAGAATTCCTTGGTCAGATTGACCTCGATGACCGTACCGAGGTGCGTCTTTTCAGTCTTGGACAGATGCTGGTAGCACCAACGACCGGTGCGCTGGCCGTCCATCAGCTCATCCAACGAGTCCCGTATCGCCCAACGAAAGCGCTCCCGACTGGAGGCCAGCTTCTCGAACCAAAGCTCGAATCGAGCCAAGTCCGAAGGCACCTTGGACCACTTGGACACGGGGAACGGGGTATTGGACGACATCCGCTCATGTGGCGTCGCGTACACCTTGAACTTATTGCGGCGACGCCTGATCTGTCCGTCGGTAGCGATGTCCGACGCGACACGATCCATCGACGGCTCAACGGGAGCCTCTGGCAGGTCGAACAGCGCGTCATCGAAGTCGGGCACATCGCGGACCGTGCCGGCCTGCGTGCTCTCTGTCGCGACGACGCGCCGAGTCAGACCAGGTGTTGCTTGATCTGATGGGCGATTGCCTGGGCCAGGCCGGCAGGGACCGCGTTACCGATCTGACGAGCGATCTCCGTCTTGGGGCCAACCCACAAGAAGTCCTTGGGGAAGTCCTGCAGCAAAGACGCTTCATAGTGGGTGATCACGCGATTGACCTGGCGGTCTTCCCGCCCCTCTTCCCATTGCGGGTGGAGGTACTGCCCCTTCTCGGGCTTGTAGAACTCGGTGCGGATGGTCAGGGATGGCGCGTCCCACCGCATCCGACCCATGACGTCGGTCGTACCCGTGGCCTTGTCGCGCCAGCAGCGAGGGAGCAGGTGATCGGGGACATTGAATCGACCACCACCAGGCGGAACATGCTTGTACCGGTCCAAGGACAGCTGACGCGGATTACGGCCGAAATGCAGATCTACACCCTTGAACACACCCGGCATGTCGATGCCGAAGAAGTTGGTGACAGAGGCCGGCATGTCGGTAAACTCCGGCTTTTCGGGAAGACCGGCGATCCGACTACGCACCGTTTCCCAGGGCCGTTCCTCACTGAGTGGCGTCCGAGAATGGGTGCGAACAGGCAACTTGATCGGCGTCTTGTACTTGTTCTTACGAGAACCGATCACGATAGTGCGTGGGCGGCGCTGTGCGACTCCGTAGTCCGCCGCCAGCAGAACACCCCATTCAAGGTGGTAATCCTTCAACATCCCGTGATCGGCCTCGGCCAACAGCAGCTGGAACTCACTGGCGGCACTGAACCGCTGAACGTTCTCGAGCACGAAGACATCGGGCCTGGCAACCTGCACGAAGCGCATGTACTGCTTCCACAGCTGATTGCGTGGATCATTGACGTCCTTGCTGCCAAGATTAGAAAACCCTTGGCAGGGCGGGCCACCGATGACGACATCGGCGTCCGGGATCTTGTCATCGGGGAAGTCGTTGATGTCGCCGTACCACGTGTGATCGACACCAAAATTGGCTGCATAGGTAGCGGCGGCCCATTTGTTGAACTCGACGCCAAGGATCGGCTTGAAGCCCTCTCGGGTGAAGCCAACGGTCATGCCGCCGCACCCGGCGAAGAGGTCGATCGTGGTAGGTCCCGACATGCCGGAAGCGTAGAACACGCGTACGACACACCAGGGCCGGCACGCCGCACACCCGAGCCCGCTGTACCCGTCCACAAGCTCGCTCCGCGTGGAGCAGAGCCTCAGGACTCCTGATCACAGCCACGGGTTCGGTGTCGCCGGGACAGTCACGCAGTCAGTCACGCACACGACGAAGGCCCGGCCCCGCTGATGCGGTTCCGGGCCTCTGACCTGCGGTCTTGCTGGTCGGGGTGACAGGATTTGAACCTGCGGCCTCTTCGTCCCGAACGAAGCGCGCTACCAAGCTGCGCCACACCCCGATGCTGCTGACGGCCGCCGAACTGCACGGCCTCGTAGAGGATAGCCCACCCAGCCGGGTCCCCGAGACCACGAGGTCAGCGGCGGGGCACGAGCTCCAGCAGCGTCGCCTCGGGGCGGCAGGCGAAGCGCAGCGGCGCGTAGGGGGAGGTCCCGAGGCCGGCGGAGACGTGCAGCCAGGCGTCGTGGCGGGCAGCGGACCAGCGGGACAGGCCGGAGGCCTGCTTCCGCGGGAGGTCGCAGTTGGTCACGAGGGCCCCGAAGCCGGGGACGCAGAGCTGGCCGCCGTGGGTGTGGCCGGCGATGAGCAGGCCGGCGCCGTCGGCGGTCATCGCGTCGAGGGTGCGGCGGTAGGGGGCGTGGGTGACGCCGATGGTGAGGTCGGCGTCGGTCGCGGCGGGGCCGGCGACGTCGTGGTAGCGGTCGTAGCGCAGGTGCGGGTCGTCGACGCCGACGAACTCGAGGTCGAGGCCGTTGACGGTCAGCCGGGTCCGGACGTTGTCGAGGTCGACCCAGCCGGCGTCGGTGAAGCCACGGACGAGGTCGTCGGTCGGCAGGCGGACGGCCTCGTCGCCGGCACCACCGTCCGACGGACCCCGCAGGTACTTCGACCAGTTGCGCGGCTTCGGGGCCCAGTAGTCGTTGGACCCGAGCACGAAGACCCCCGGACGCTCCAACAGCCCCGCGTAGGTCTCCAGCACGGCCGGGACGGCGTCCTGCGCGGCGAGGTTGTCGCCGGTCGTGACGACGAGGTCGGGTTCGAGGTCGGCGAGCGCCGCGACCCAGGCGCGCTTGCGGTGCTGGCGCGGGACGAGGTGCAGGTCGGAGAGGTGCAGGACCCGCAACGGCGCGGCACCGACGGGCAGGACCGGCACGACGGCGTGCCGGAGCACGAACGCGCGGACCTCGTAGCCCGCGGCGTAGCCGACGCCGGCGGCACCGGCCAGCGCGCCGACGCCGACGGTTCCGGCGGCCAGGTGGAGGACTCGCGCTGCAGTGGGCATCCGGTCATCCTCGCCGGAGGGCGGAAACGGGTCGCGGCGGGGTGGGAGGATCGCCCCATGAGCGACACCCTCAAGGACTCCCTGCAGGCCGACCTGACCACCGCGATGAAGGCCCGGGACGAGCTGCGGTCGGCGACGTTGCGGATGGTCCTCACGGCGGTCCGCTCCGAGGAGGTCGCCGGGAAGTCGGCGCGCACGCTCTCCGACGACGAGGTCATCGCGGTCCTGCAGCGCGAGGCGAAGAAGCGTCGCGAGGCCGCGCAGGCCTTCGGTGACGCCGGACGCAGTGAGCAGTCCGAGCGCGAGACCGCTGAGCTCTCCGTCATCGAGACCTACCTGCCGACCCCGCTCACCGACGAGGAACTCGACGCCCTCGTGGACGAGGCCGTGCTCATCGCAACGGCGGAAGGGCTGACCGGCATGGGCGCGATGGGCGCCGTCATGTCGCAGCTCAAGCCGAAGGTCGGGGCCCGCGCCGACGGCAAGCGCGTCTCCACCGCCGTGCGGACCCGTCTGCAGGCCTGAGACCCGCGGAAACAACACTTTCCGCCCCTCGAGGGGCCCTCGCAGGGGCGGAAAGTGTTGTTTCCGCGCGGGACGGGGCCGCTAGCTGGTGCCGCTGGTCGTGACGACGGTGCTCGTGATGATCGCCGTCGTGACCGCGGCCTGAGCGGCGCGGACGGCGGCGGAGACGGCTTCCCCGGCCCACTCCCCCTCAGCCATCCCGGCCGCGATCTGCTGCACCCGGTCGGTGAGCTGACGGCGGGAGAGCCCCAGCTCGGGGACGACCTTCGGGATCGCGCCGACGGACTGCAGCAGCGACACCAGCGCGGCCGCGTGCGGGGTGACGTCGGCACCGTCGCCCAACGCTGACGCGACCTCCGCCACCAGCGCCTTGCGCGCGCCCGGCTCGGGGTGGTCGCGGGCGAAGCGGAGGAACCCGCCCGCCTCGTGGCGGACGAGACCGCGCGCGACCATCCGGTCCCGCACGGCACGACCGAACTTGACGCCACCGAGCCGCTGGACTGCGGTGCGGGCCGCGGTCGGCTTGTCTCCCAGCCTCCGCAGGGCCTCGTCGAGCACGACGTCGCCGGTGGGCGAGGCGTCGCGCACGCGCACCTTCTCGCCCCCCCCAGCGGCTCGGTTCGGACTCGAGCCGTTCCCGCAGGGCCAGGTCGAGCAGCACGGCTCCGGGCAGGACCGCGCGGAGGCGGGTCGCGTCCGTCAGCGGACGCCCCGTCTCCGGGTTCAGCAGGAGCAAGGTCACGTCGTCCACGAGGGGTGTGTCCACGCCCCCAGCCAACCAAGGACGCGACGGGTGGGTCCACCCCCCGAAAGGAGGACGGGCCGGACGGGGAGAGTCCCCCGTCCGGCCCGTCTCCGTCCCTCAGTTCGTCGGGAGGGCGGGGAGGTCGGGCAGCGGCGGCAGTTCCGTCGGGAGCTGGATCCCAGGGCTGTCGCTCGATGGCGGGGCCGACGGCTCCTGCGTCGGGACCGGTGCCGGGCCGGAGCTGCGGGTGATGGTGATCGTGGCACCGGCCGCGGCGGAGCGGGCGCTCTGCGAGGCGACGAGGCCCGCGTCGACGTTGGAGGTGACGGTCTTGCTGGAGACACTGACTTGGAAACCGGCCGCCTGCAGCGCGCTCTTGGCCGAGGACACGCTACGTCCGACGACGCTCGGGACCTTGATCCTGCCGTCGATCGTCGTCGTCTTGAGGCCTTGGTTGGTGCCGTCGGTGAACGTCGCCTTCGGCAGGTTGAGGACGTTCGACGCGGGGCCGACGATGTGTGCCCAGATGGGACCGGGGATCGTCGCGCCGAAGACCTGCGAATAGCGCCGACCGTTGATGCGCTCGCGGTTGAGGGTCTTGTACCCCTCGTGGTGCCCGACCCAAACCGCGGCAGCCAGCTGAGGCGTGTAAGCGGCGAACCAGACGTTCTGGCTGCCGTTCGTCGTCCCCGTCTTGCTGGCGACCTGACGACCGTCCAGCAGCCCCAGTCGCTTCACCGATGCAGCTGTCCCGCTGTTCCAACCACCTTGCAGGGCTTCGGTGACGTTGCGGGCGACGTTGACGTCCAGAACCTGCTTGCAGTCCGCCGACGGAATGTTCAGCGGCTTGTTGTCGGAATCGAGCACTTCGGTGATCGCGGTCGGCTTGCAGAAGTTGCCTTCCGCCGCGAAGGCCGCGTAGGCACCTGCGACCGATAGGGGGGTCACCAGATTCGTCCCCAACGTCATCGAGGGCAACCGGTCGAGGTCGTAGGTCTTGGGATTGCTGTTGACCGTGTCCAGCGGGGTCGGTGAGCCCTTGTAGACGCCCAAGGACTGAGCGGTGTTCGCGATGTCACAGAGGTCGAGTTGCTTCTCCATGGACATGTACGCGGTGTTGACGGAGTTCCTCGTGGCGTCACGCACGCTCATCACGCCGGAACTGCTCGTCTCCGCGTTGAAGTAGGGGTACTTCCCGCCACGGAGTTTCTGCCCGCACGCGGTGAACGCGCTGAACGGGTCGTTCCCGGAGCTGGGGGCGGCGACGGTGGAGTCCAGCGACTTGCCGGCCTTGAGCCAGGTGGCGAGGGTGAACGCCTTGAAGGTGGACCCCTGCTGGAAACCTTCCGTTCCGCCCATCGCCTGGTTCACGTTGTAGTTCAGCGTCGTGACGCCGGCTTGGTCATCGTCGGGCGAGAAGGTCGTGTCCTGCGCCATCGCCAGGATCTTGCCCGTCCCCGGCTCGACGACCGACGCCGCGGCGCGGGCCGCCTGACCCGGGTTGACACCGTTGTTGACCGCGTCCTGGGCGATCTGCTGCACGGCCGGGCTCAGTGTCGTCGTGACCGACAGACCGCCGCTCCGGAGGAGCTTGATGCGGTCGTCCGAGGTGGCACCGAACGTCGGGTCGCTCTCGATCACGTGCACGACGTACTCGCAGAAGTACGCGGCGCTCCCCGCTGCGAGGCAGCCTTGACGGCTCGGGTTCGTGTGCAGCTCCAACGGCGCAGCCACAGCCTGGTCGTGAGTCGGCTTGTCGATCTTCCCGAGGTCCAGCATCCGGTCCAGGACGATGTTGCGCCGCTTCACGGCGGCATCTCCGTACTTCACCGGGTTGTACGCGGCAGGGTTCTGCACCATCCCTGCCAGGAGGGCCGATTCCGGAAGTGTCAGGTCGGCGGCGGACTTCGAGAAGTAGTACTGCGCAGCAGCCTCGACGCCGTAGACGTTGTTCTGGAAGTACGAGACGTTCAGGTAGCCGGCGAGGATGTCGTTCTTGGACATCTCCTTCTCCACCCCGACCGCGAGCTTCATCTCGCGGAGCTTGCGGGCGTACCCGTCGACGCCGCTGGCCTCGACCGCCGCGGCGGCGGCCTGACTGTCGCCCGCCTGGACCGCCTGCTGGACGAGGACGTTCTTGACGTACTGCTGCGTCAGGGTCGAGGCACCCTGCGTCCCGCCGCCGCCTGCGTTGGACACAAGGGCACGAACGATGCCCTTGGTGTCGATGGCACCGTGGGAGTAGAAGCGGTCGTCCTCGATCGAGACGATCGCGTCCCGCATCACGGGCGCGATCTGATCGTAGGAGACGACGCTGCGGTTCTGGTCGTACACCTTGGCCATCACCGTGCCGTCCGCCCACTTGATCGTGGAAGCCTCCGACAGCGACTGGTCGCCCAGGTCTGCCGGCAGTTCCTGGAAGAGGTCGACCCCCGCGCTCGTCAGGCTGCCGCTGAACGCGACGGCCGGGACGACGAGCCCCGCCGTGAGCACACCGGCCACGGCGCTGACGGCCGCGAAGGCGGCGAGCAGCCGCAGGACGGGACGCCGCCGGTGAGCGGTGGGGGGAGGAGCCATGCCGACAGGGTAAGCGCCGGGCCGTTCCGGATCGGGGCATCCACGGGTCCTCCGCGAGCGCTCCGCAGGATCGTGACCGCAACGCAACTCTGCGTTGATCTGTGTGGGTGACGAGTCGGTAGCTCGAAGTGACTACCCATGTTCATCACAAGATGCTCTGGGGAAGAGTCCCTCGCCGAGCCTACGCTGCAGACGTGCCCGACGTGGGGCACTCAGGGGGATTCACAGGTATCGCTGAACCGGGGGGAAGCCGGTGCTCGCAGAGCACCGGACCGGGGGGGCGTCGACGGGAGGGGCCGTCATGGCGTGGACGTTGGAATGGGCTAGTCGCGGGGCCTGCAAGGCCACCGAAGCGGACGAGCTGTTCGTGCAGGGCTCGGCGCAGAACCGCGCCAAGCAGATCTGCGGGGGGTGCCCCGTGCGCACCGAGTGCCTCGCCGATGCGCTGGACAGCCGCATCGAGTTCGGGGTCTGGGGCGGCATGACCGAACGTGAACGGCGCGCGCTGCTCAAGCGCCGTCCGAACGTGCAGTCGTGGCGCCGTCTGCTCGAGACCGCGCGGGACGCGGCCCTGGGCATCGACGGGGCCGAGGTCACCGGGTCGGGCACCGCGGTGCCCGAGATCTCGCTGGTCGGGGTACCCGCCGCCGTCTGAGCACGCGGCGTTCGAGCGCGTCGCCGCCACCCGTGAGCGCCCCCGGTCCCTCAGGACCGGGGGCCCACTAGGTTGGCGCCCATGAAGACATGGGAGTACGCCACCATCCCGTTGATCGTCCACGCGACGAAGCAGATCCTCGACCAGTGGGGCGCCGACGGCTGGGAGCTCGTGACGGTCCTCACCGGACCCGGTGGCAACGGCCTGGTCGCCTACCTCAAGCGCCCGATGGGCGCCGACGCGTGAGCACGACGGAGCGGCTGGCCGAACTCGGCCTGACGTTGCCGGCCGTCGCCGCGCCCGTCGCCTCCTACGTGCCCGCCGTCCGTGACGGCGACCTCGTCTTCACCTCCGGTCAGCTGCCGTTCGTCGACGGCCAGCTCGCCGTGACCGGCAAGGTCGGCGGGAGCGTCGACGCGGACACCGCCCAGCAGCTCGCCGCGACGTGTGCGCTCAACGCCATCGCGGCCGCCGCGAGCGTGATCGGGTCGGTCGACGACATCGTGCAGGTCGTCAAGGTCGTGGGCTTCGTCGCCAGCGACCCGTCCTTCACCGGTCAGCCCGGCGTGATCAACGGCGCGTCCGACCTGCTCCGCGAGGTCTTCGGCGACGCCGGCCAGCACGCCCGCAGCGCCGTCGGGGTGGCCGTGCTGCCGCTCGACTCCCCCGTCGAGGTCGAGATCGTCGTGCGGGTCCGTTCCTGACGTGACCCCTCCCGGCCCCTGGACAGGTGGCCCGGTCACCGACCGGACCACCTGCGTCCTGGAGCCCAACCCCGGGCCGATGACGCTGGACGGGACGAACACCTGGCTGCTGGCCGCCCCCGGCTCCTCCGACGTCGTCGTCGTGGACCCGGGCGAGGACGACCCCGGCCACCGGGCCGCGATCACGCAGGCCCTGGCGGGACGGGCCGTGGCGCTCGTCGTCGCCACCCACCACCACCTCGACCACGTCGGCGGGCTCGAGGAGTTCCTGCGCGAGCACCCCGCCCCGGTCGTGCGGACCGCGGGTGAGCACGCGGTCGCGGGGCTGTCGCTGACGGTCGTCGCGACCCCCGGCCACACCGCCGACTCGGTCTCGGTGTTCCTGCAGAGCGGCGAACTGCTGACCGGCGACACCCTGCTCGGCCGCGGCAGCACGGTCATCGCCGACGACGGCGACCTCGGTGCCTACCTGACGTCACTGCGGACGCTGATCGACCTGGACGCGACCGTCGTCCTCCCCGGCCACGGCCCCGCCCGCCCGGACGCCCGCGCCGCTCTGGAGACGCAGTTGGCGCACCGGCTCGAGCGGCTGGAGCAGGTCCGCGCCGCCGTCGCCGCGGGAGCCTCGACGCCGGAGGAGGTCGCCCTCGCCGTGCACGGCGAGCTCGCCGGCCCCCTCGCCCACGCCGCCGTGCTCTCGATCCGCGCCCAGCTCACCCATCTGCGACTCCCCTAGCGCGCGGAAACAACACTTTCCGCCCCGGAGGAGCCTCTACGAGGGCGGAAAGTGTTGTTTCCGCGCGATCCGGGGGCGCGACGCGTCGGAGGGACGCGCGGGGTCAGCGGGCGCGGCGGGCCAGTCGCTCGATGTCGTGCAGCACGACGGCCCGCGCTTCCAGCCGCAGCCACCCGCGGGAGGCGAAGTCGGCGAGCGCCTTGTTCACCGTCTCCCGCGAGGCGCCGACGAGCTGCGCGAGTTCCTCCTGGGTCAGGTCGTGGGCGACGAGCTGACCGTCGGCGATGGGCCGACCGAAGCGGCGGGAGAGGTCGAGCAGGGCCTTCGCGACGCGGCCGGGGACGTCGGTGAAGACGAGGTCGGCCAGGGTCACGTTGGTGCGGCGCAACCGCTGGGCCAGCGCCTGCAGCAGGTGCTTGGCGACCTCGGGACGCCGGGCGAGCCAGCGCATCATGTCGTCGTGGCCGAGGGCGATGAGCTCGGACTCGGACACGGCGCGCGCCGAGGAGGTGCGGGGTCCGGGGTCGAAGAGGGAGAGCTCGCCGAACATCTCGCCGGGGCCCAGGACGGCGAGGAGGTTCTCCCGGCCGTCGGGCCAGCTGCGGACGAGCTTGATCTTGCCGGTGCGCACGACGTAGACGCGCTCCCCCGGCTCGCCCTCGCCGAAGAGCTGCTCACCCCGGTCGAGGTGGACGGCCTCCATCGTCTCCAGCAGTTCGCCCGCGGCCTCGTCGTCGAGGGCGGCGAACAGCGGGGCGCGACGGACGACGTCACCGGGGCGGTCGCCGAGGCGTTCGTCGAGCCGGTCGGCACCCGGGGCGCCGTCGATCTGCCCGTAGTCCACCGACCGACCTCCTCTGCTGTCGTGACGCGCGTCACCTCGACACGGCCTTCCGACAGTCTGCCGCACGATCCTGGCGAGGGAGCGGTGGGGAGCGACCTCAGGTACCGGAACTAAGCGCCGGAACTAGGCGCCGGAACGGTGGAACAGCGCGCGGGCACGTTCCGCGAGGACGTCGGTCGCCACGGCCAGTTCGGCCAGGAGGGCCGTGTCGTAGTCGGCGAGGCGCTGCTGGGCGAAGGACAGTTCCTGCAGCTGCTCGTTCAGCCCGGGCGCTCCGAGCGGGCGTTCGAGGACGAGGAGTCCGCGCAGGCCGTGGGCCGGGTCGAGAGCGTGGGCGCCGGTGACGTCGGGCAGCAGGGTGTCCCCCGCGGTGGTGCCGGAGAGCAGCCGGTCGAGGGGGCCGCCGTGCGCGGCGGCCTCGAGCGGCACGTGCAGCTCCTCCGGGCCGCAGGCCGAGGCGACGAGCAGGTCGAGGCGGGCCCGCACGAGCCGGCTCCAGTGCTGGACGCGGCGCAGCTCCTCCTGCAGCAGCCCGCGTCGGCGGCGCAGCGCGGGCAGCGGCAGCTCCGCGAGCTCGACGCGGACCGCGTTGCGGCAGCGCAGCGCGTCGGCGTCCTCCAGGACACCGCTCAGGACGGGTCGGAGGTAGGCCTCCAGCAGGTCGATCTCGGAGGTGCGGTCGGGTTCGCCGTCGTGCTGCATGCCAGGGATGTCGTCTCCCTCCCGGGAGCGCTTGACGGGGTGTCACCCTCCCGGTCGTCTCCCGTCACCCGACCGCACCTGTGGCACGGGGCAACGGTTTCCGGAGGTCACCCGTGGAGGGTGTGCAGAACTCGTGCCCCGGCCGGGACGGACGGGTGATCACCCGGCCCCTCCGACGTAGGGTCCAAGGGTGGAGACCGAGCTGGCCCGGACCCGACGAGCCCGCCGGGTCCACCGGGCGCTGGCGCTGCGCTACCCCGACGCGCACTGCGAGCTCGACTTCACCAGCCCGTTCGAACTGCTGGTCGCGACGATCCTCTCGGCGCAGTGCACCGACGCCCGGGTCAACCAGGTCACGCCGGCGCTGTTCGCCCGCTACCCGGGCGCCACCGACCTGGCCGCGGCCGAGCGCTCCGAGCTCGAGGGCCTGATCCAGGCGACGGGGTTCTTCCGGGCCAAGTCCGACGCGCTGCTGAAGATGTCGGCCCAGCTCGTCGCCGAGCACGGCGGGGAGGTCCCCCCGCGCCAGGCCGACCTGGTGAAGCTCGCCGGGGTCGGGCGCAAGACGGCCAACGTCGTCCTGGGCGACGCGTTCGGCGTCCCCGGCCTGACCGTCGACACCCACGTCGGACGGTTGTCGCGCCGGCTCGGGTTCACCACCCACGAGGACCCGGTGAAGGTCGAGACCGACCTGGCCGGGCTCATCCCGCGCCAGGACTGGACGATGTTCAACCACCGGATGATCTTCCACGGCCGCCGGACGTGTCACAGCCGCCGGCCCGCGTGCGGCGCGTGCCCGGTCGCCCGGCTCTGCCCGTCCGCGGGGATCGGCGAGAACGACCCGGTGCGGGCGGCGAAGCTCGTGAAGCAGGGCTCCCCGGGTGTCGCCGTGGCGGCGACGGCGTGATCCCCGACTGGCTGGAACCGCTCGCCACCCGGCTCCCGACCCTCACCGTGGCCGACCTGGACTGGCGGGTGGAGCGCACCGGGACCGGGCGTCCGGCCGCCGTCCTCGTCCTGCTCGCCGACGGCCCGGCCGGCCCGGAGGTCCTGCTGACCGAACGCGCCGGGACGTTGCGCCAGCACTCCGGTCAGGTCGCCTTCCCCGGCGGCCGCAGCGACCCGGGCGACGCCGACGCCGCGGCCACCGCGCTGCGCGAGGCCGAGGAGGAGACGGGACTGGACCCCGCGGGGGTCGAGGTCCTGGGCGCGCTGCCGCCGTTGCTGCTGGCCCACTCCGGTCACGAGGTGACCCCGGTGATCGCGCACTGGCGCGAGCCCGCCCCGGTCGGCCCGGTCGACCCCGAGGAGGTGGCCCGGGTGGAACGCGTCCCGCTGTCGGAGCTGCTCGCCGACGACGCCCGGCTCACCCTGCGCGGCCCGGGCGGCTACGTCGGGCCCGCGTTCGCCGTCCGCGGGCTGCTGGTGTGGGGTTTCACGGCCGAGGTCCTCGTCCGGGTCCTGGCCTTCGGCGGCCTCGACCGTCCCGCCGGTGAGGCGGGCGGGGGTTCCGCGCTGACGCTGCAGCAGGCCCTGGACCGCGCCGGAGCCCGCGCGTGACGTCGTCGGACGTCCTCGACGTCGCCCTGCTGGTGCTGGTGCTGGTCCAGGTCGTCGCCGGGTACCGGGAGGGGTTGCTCATCGGGCTGGCGGGTCTCGTCGGTCTGGTCGGTGGCGCGGCCGTCGGGGTCGCGTGGTTGCCGCACCTCGTCGCCGGCTGGACGCCGGGGGTGCGCCGCACGCTCGTGGTGGTGCTCGGGACGCTGGTGCTGGCCGTGCTGGGCCGTCTCGTCCTGAGCTTCGTCGGGGCCCGGTTGCGCTCCCACGTCCGCTGGCGACCGGCGCGCTTCGCCGACGCCGTGCTCGGCGCGGTCGCGGGCCTCGTCGCGACGCTGCTGGTGGTCTGGGTCGTGGCGGGGGCGGCGCGGACGGCTCCGCTGCCCCGGGTGGTGCAGGCCGTGACCGGGTCGCGGGTCGTCGGGGCCCTCGACGGCGTCGTGCCCGTGAGCACCGGCAGCCTGCTCTCGACGTTCTGGGCCGCGGCCCAGGCCAACGGGTTCCCGCGGGTCTTCACCGGTCTCGACGCGGAGCCGATCACGCCCATCGCCGCGCCCGACCCCCTCCCCGGCACCGAGGGGCTGCAGGCGGCCGCGGGCAGCGTCGTGAAGGTCACCGGGGTGGCGACGACGTGCCGGCGCGGGCTGGAGGGCAGCGGTTTCGTCATCGACCGGGTCGGGGACTCGGCGCGGGTCGTCACCAACGCCCACGTCGTCGCGGGGGTCAGCGACCCCCTCGTCCAGCCCGGCGGCGTGGGCCGGCAGTACCCGGCGAGCGTCGTCGCCTACGACCCCGGGCTCGACCTCGCCGTCCTCGACGTCCCCGGCCTCGACGCCGCGGCCCTGCCCCGCGCCGACGAGCTCACCCGGGGTGACACGGCACTCGTGGCGGGCTTCCCCCTCGACGGCGGCTACGACGTGCAGCCCGGGCGGGTCCGCGAGGTCCTGCAGGCCCAGGGCCGCGACATCTACGACACCACCGACGTCGTCCGCGAGGTCTACTCGGTGTACTCCACGGTCCGGCCCGGGAACTCCGGTGGACCGCTGCTGAGCGCGGACGGGCGGGTCGTGGGCGTGGTCTTCGCCAAGTCCCTCGACGACGAGCAGACCGGGTACGCGCTGACCCCCACGGAGCTCGACCGGGTCCTCGCCGAGGCCGGCTCCCGGACCGCGGAGGTCTCCACCGGCTCCTGCACGGCCGAGTGATCGCCGTGGACGCCCCCGGGGCCCTGCTCGCCGCCGCGATCCTGCACCTCGGGTTCCAGCTGGTGGTCACGGCCGTCGTCTACCCGGCCCTCGCCGCGACCCCGCCGCGGGACTTCCCCGCAGCGCACACCGCCCACTCCCGCCGGATCACCCCCGTGGTGGCCGTGGTCTACGGCTCCGTGCTGGCCGCGTGGGTCTGGGTCGCGGTCTCGGTGCCCTTCTCCCCGCACCTGTGGGTGGCCCTCGCGGGGACCGTCCTGAGCGGGATGAGCACCGCGGTCGCGGCCGCCCCCACGCACTCCCGGCTCGGCCGGGAGGGACCCCGACCGGCCCTGCTCACCCGGCTGCGGCGGGCCGACGCGGTGCGCCTGGCCGGGGCGGTGCTGACGGTCGCGGGCGCGCTGGGGTGAGCGGTCACCCGGCCCGCGAGGGCCACCGGATCGTGAGGGTCGTGGTCTCCTCCACCGGGGAGGTCTCCCAGGTGTGCTCCTCGCCGGGGAACCAGATCACGTAGTCGCCCGGCGTGGCCAGGACGGCCTCGCCCTCCCGGAAGCGCAGCCGCTGCCACCCGGCGACGAGCACGCACAGGGACGTCTCCGCCTCCGGCGCGGTCCACTCCTCGTCCCGCGACCCGGCCGCCATCCGGGCCCACTTCACCTCGACGTGCTCGCTGGCCAGGGCGGGGACCCGCCCGGCCATGAAGCTCCCGAAGAACCAGCCGCCGTCGTCGGCGCCGTCGAGGTCGGCGTTGCCCGTGTGGAAGGTCACGACGGCGATGCTGCCGGGCCGCTCACCAGCGCGCGAGCCAGCCGGTGAGCAGCGTCGTCGTCCGCTCGGGGGACTCCTCGGGGAGGTAGTGCCCGACGTCGGGCACCTCGACCACCCGGTGCGGGCCGTGGGCGAAGCGGGCGGCCGCGTCCAGGGCCCCCGCGGACACCGTGGGGTCGAGCGCGCCGCGCACCTGCAGGACGGGGACCTCGACGCCGTCGCGCAGGGCGGCCGCGAAGCGGCGGCCGTCGGCGCGGACGGCGGAACGGGCGATCCAGCGGTGGTACTCCAGCGCGGAGTGGGCGACGAACGGCACGCGGATCGCGTCGCGGTAGCGCTTGACGTCGGCGGCGGACGGCCAGCCGGGACCGGAACGTTCGCGCAGCACCCGCTCGACCCCGTCGCCGCTCAGCAGGCGGCGTTCGGGCAGGGCGGGCAGCTGACGGGCGAAGGCGGTCCGGGTGGTGGCGAGCCCGGCGCCCTCGCCGAGACGCTCGAGCAGGACGTGGCGGGACAGCAGCGGGTGCGCGGCCCCCACGACGACGATCCCGCGGACCTGCTCGGGGTGCAGCGAGGGCAGGGCCCACGCCGTGCGGCCCGAGACGCCGTGGCCCACGACGACGGCGTCGCGCTCCCCCAGGGCCCGCACCACGGCCGCGACGTCGGCGGCCGAGGTGGGCGTGTCGTAGCCGCGGGGAGGTTTGTCGGAGGCGCCGTAACCGCGGAGGTCCATCGCCACCGCGCGGTACCCCGCCGCCGCGAGGCCAGTGAGCTGGGCGCGCCACGCCCACCAGAACTGCGGGAAGTCGTGGAGCAGCAGGACGAGCGGTCCCTCGCCCAGCTCGGCGACGTGGAACCGCGCACCGTGGGCGGCCACCAACCGGTGCCGCCACGGTCCTTCGACCAGGACGGCCGAGACGTCGGTCGAGCGGACGCCCACGCCTCGGCCCGGGGGTCAGTGCCCGAGGCTGCGCGAGCCCGGGCCACCGGTGATGGTCTTGGCGACGGGCTTGCCGGTGGCGGCGGCCTTGATCGCGGCGATGCTGTCCTTCGTCGTGCGGATCGTGCGCTCCGGGGGCTTGACCTGCTTGATGCGGCCGAACCCGATGGCCGCGGCGAGGCCCGCGACGACCAGCATGGCCGCGGCGACGACCAGGAAGCTCAGCCAGATCGACCAGCCGGCCCCCTCGTGCAGCGCGAACGCGACGGTGATGCCGAGGAACACGAAGGCGACGAAGCCGAAGAGCGCAGCGACCCCGAAGAGCCCACCGCCGATGGCGCCGTTCTTCACGTCGGTGGTGATCTCGGCCTTGGCCAGCGCGATCTCGTAGCGGACGAGCTCGCTCATGTCCTTGGTCGCGTCGGCCACGAGCTGACCGATCGTGCGTTCGGGCGCACCGACGGGACGGTCGTTCAGGGTGGTCATCGAGTCCTCCTAGGCCCAGGCTGCGCGCACCGCGCGAATGACGGTGCGCCGGGGAGAACCCTAGGAGTTCGTCGCGGCGCGTGCACGGGAGGGGGAGCGCGTCGCCGTCGGCGGGGGGACCGACGGCGACGCCAAGGTCGCTCTCGTACAGGGGGGACGAGCGACGACCTGACCGACACTACGGCTCCCGACCTCCGCGCGGGGGAGTTCCGCGCAACCCAAACCTGTGAGTCCGAAGGTTCCCCCGGACGGCCCAGCGCGCCCGCGTCCGGTCACGACGACCGGACGGGTCGCCACCGGGACAGCAGGGCGCGGTGGTCGCTGCCGGGGATGTCCCGGACGCTGGAACCCACGGCGCGCCAGGCGTTCCCGTCGGCGAGGGCGTGGTCGATCGTGGCGCCGACCGCCGCCGGGTACTTCGCGGGCCACGTCCCGCGCGCGCCCGTGCCGGTCTGCTCGCCGGCGTCGACGCAGGACCCCCGCAGGTGCAGTCCGGGGTGGTCGAGGGTGGCGTTCAGGTCACCGGCCAGGATCGAACCCGGGGTGTTCGCGCACCAGTCGGCGACCGCCTTCACCTCCACCGCCCAGGCCCCGAGGAGGTCCGGGACGGGCGCGGCGGTGTGGGCCGCGGCCAGCACCGGACCCTCCCCCGAGACGGGTTCGGCGGTGACGACGGCCTTGACCCCGCCGGCCAGCTGCCCCGTCGTGCGGTACGGCCCGAGGGACTGCGAGACGAGCAGCGCCGTCCCGTACCCGCCCCCGCCGAGGTCGCGGGCCCAGAAGACCTGTACCGGGGTGCCGGTGGCGGATCCGATGCGCGCGGCGACGTCGTCGGCCAGGGCCTGGTCCGACTCGGGCAGCGAGACGACGTCCGCGCCGCCGTCGACGGCGAGGCGGGCCAGCCCGGCGGGATCGGCCTGGGCCTTGAGGACGTTCGCCGCGAGCACGGTGACGTCCCCGGGGCGGGCCGCGGGCAGCTCCCCCGCCGCGGTCCCCCGGGCGAGGGTCGTCCCCACCGATCCGGCGGCGACCAGCGCGAGCGCCGCGGCCGAGGGCAGCACCCGTCGCCAGCGCGTCCCCACCGCGCCCGCCACGACCGCCGCCCCGGCCAGCCCGGCCCCGACCGGCACCCGGAACGGCACGGTCCAGACGAAGGGGCGGTGCCCGGCGAGGCCGAAGAGGTCGGGGGCGCCGACGAGCGCCGCCCCGGCGGCGACCACCCCGGTCGCGACGACGGTTCCGGTGAGGGCGGCCGTGCTGCGGCGGGGGTGGTGTGAGCGCACCCTCCGAGGGTGCCGCACCCCCGCGCTGCGGGGGCGTCCCGGGCGCGGGGGTGCGGTGAGGATCGGGTGTCAGTCCGTGGCGGGCGCGGACATCCCCTGCGAGATCGCGTCCATCACCGAGGAGTCGGTGAGCGTCGTGACGTCGCCGGGCGCGCGGTGCTCGGCCACGTCGCGCAGCAGCCGGCGCATGATCTTGCCCGACCGGGTCTTGGGCAGTTCCGCGACGACCATGATCGACTTCGGCTTCGCGATGGGGCCGATCTCCTTCGCGACGTGGTCGCGCAGGTCCGCGACGGTGTCGGGACCCTGCTCGTGCCCGCCGCGCAGGATGACGAAGGCGACGACGGACTGCCCGGTCGTCTCGTCGGTGGCGCCGACGACGGCGGCCTCGGCGACGTCGGGGTGGCTGACCAGGGCCGACTCGATCTCGGCCGTGGAGAGCCGGTGCCCCGACACGTTCATGACGTCGTCGACGCGGCCCAGCAGCCAGATGTCGCCGTCCTCGTCGCGCTTGGCGCCGTCGCCGGCGAAGTACTTCCCGGGGAAGCGGGCCCAGTAGGTGTCCTTGAAGCGTTGCGGGTCGCCCCAGATCCCGCGCAGCATCGCCGGCCACGGTTCGGTGACGACCAGGTAGCCGGCCTGACCGTGCCCGACGGGTTCGCCCGCGTCGTCGACGACCTCCGCGACGATCCCGGGGATCGGGATCTGCGCCGAACCCGGTTTGAGCGCGGTGACCCCGGGCAGCGGGGCGATCATGTGCGCGCCCGTCTCGGTCTGCCACCAGGTGTCGGCGATGGGCGTCCGGTCGGAACCGATGACCCGGCGGTACCAGTTCCAGGCCTCCGGGTTGATGTTCTCCCCGACGCTGCCCAGCACCCGCAGCGAACTCAGGTCGTGCCTCTGCGGGTACTCCTCGCCCCACTTCATGCAGGTGCGGATCGCCGTCGGCGCGGTGTAGAGGACGGTGACGCCGTACTTCTCGACGATGGACCACCAACGGTCCTTGTCGGGGGTGTCGGGGGTGCCCTCGTAGACGACCTGGGTCAGGCCGTTGGCCAGCGGGCCGTAGACGATGTAGCTGTGCCCGGTGACCCAGCCGATGTCGGCGGTGCACCAGTAGACGTCACGTTCGGGCTGCACGTCGAAGACGTTCTTCGTCGAGTACGCGGTCTGGACGAGGTACCCGCCGGAGGTGTGCAGGATGCCCTTGGGTTTCCCGGTGGTGCCGGAGGTGTAGAGGACGAACAGCGGGTTCTCCGCGTCGAAGCTCTCCGCTTCGTGCTGCGGCGCAGCGGCTTGCAGCGCCTCGTGCCACCAGACGTCGCGACCCTCGGTCCAGTCGACGGCCTCGCCGTTGCGCCGCACGACGAGGACGTGGGTGACCGACGGGGCACCCTTGGCCAGGGCGGCGTCGACGGCGGGTTTGAGCGTGGTCGGTTTGCCGCGGCGGTAGGAACCGTCGCAGGTGATGACGACCTTCGCCTCGGCGTCGGTGATGCGGGAGTTCAGCGCGTCGGCGGAGAAACCCCCGAACACCACCGAGTGCGCCGCCCCCAGGCGGGCGCAGGCGAGCATGGCGACGATCGACTCGACGAGCATCGGCAGGTAGATCGCGACCCGGTCACCGCGTTCGACGCCCATCCCGGCGAGGACGTTCGCCGCGCGCTGGACCTGCTCGTGCAGCTGGGCGTAGGTGACGGTCGCGGTGTCGCCGGGTTCGCCCTCGAAGTGGATGGCGACGCGGTCACCGTGGCCGGCCGTGACGTGGCGGTCGACGCAGTTCACGGCGACGTTCAGCGTCCCCCCGACGAACCACTTCGCGAAGGGCGCGTCGGACCAGTCGAGGACCTGCTCGAAGTCGTGGTCCCAGGTGACGTGCTCCCGGGCCAGCTCGCCCCAGAAGCCGAGGCGGTCGGCGGCCGCCCGGTCGTACAGGTCGGCCTGAGCCACGGCGTTCGCGGCGAACTCCGGGTCCGGCGCGACAGTGGGCACGGTTTCCTGCGGGGTGGTCACGGGGTCGTCCTCCTCGACGGGCTGCTCTCCACTGCGTACCCGGGTGAGGTTAGTCACCCCCCGCCGCCGTCGCGTCGCGACCCGTCCCCAGCGGGGTCACCACTGGTAGTCGAGGAACTTGCCGTCGAGGGTGATGACGACGCGGTCGCCCCCGGGGTCGGCGCGCCGGGAGACGTCGACCGTGAAGTTGATGGCGCTCATGATGCCGTCGCCGAACTCCTCGTGGATCAGCTCCTTGAGCGCCGGTCCGTAGACCCCGAGGGCCTCGTGGAGGCGGTAGAGCGTCGGGTCGGTGGGGATCTCCTGGTGCCCGGAGCCGCGGTAGGGCTGCATCCGCAGCGCCTCGACGACCTCCGGCGCCAGGTCGAGCAGCGCCCCGACCGTCTCGGCGGAGGTCGCGTCGACGGGGTGCTGGCCCAGCAGCGCGGCCACCGTCCAGACCGGGTCCCTCCCGATCGCCTGCGCGATGCCGGCCCAGGTGAGGTCCTTGCGGAACTTCTGGAGCCGGACGACCTGCCCGGCCTCGTCCTTGCTGATCACGACAGCACCTCTTCCGTTCGACGTCGCGACGATCACTGCAGGGGAATCTCCACCCCCCGCTCGGACTCCGCACGCGGGCCGTGGATCCGCCGTTCCTCCGCGGCGATCCGGACGTCGTCGATGCTGGCCTCGCGCCGGGTCATGAGGCCCTCCGCGTCGAAGTGCCAGAGCTCGTTGCCGTAGCTGCGCCACCACTGCCCCGTGAGGTCGCGGCACTCGTACTGGAACCGGACGGCGATCCGGTCCTCGGTGAACGCCCACAGCGACTTCCGCAGGGCGTAGTCGAGCTCCCGGGCCCACTTGGCGGTCAGCAGCTCGACGATCGCCGCGCGTCCGGTGACGAAGGTGTCCCGGTTCCGCCAGACCGAGTCCTCGCTGTAGGCGAGGGACACCCGCTGCGGGTCCCGGGTGTTCCAGGCGTCCTCGGCGGCCTGGACCTTCTGCAGGGCGGTCTCACGGGTGAAGGGCGGCAGGGGTGGGCGCACGCTGCGCATCCTGCTCCTCGGCCGGACGGCCCTCGGCGGCGGGCGGCGAGCCGGGCGGGGGTGGGATCGTTGCCTCCCCGGTGTCGTTGAGTGAGACCGGGGAGGCAACGATCCCCCTCGCGAGCGCCTACTTGCGCCCGGTCCGCCACTTCATGCCCCAGCCGAACGCCTCGTCGAGGGCCTGCTGGCCGCCCTGCACGTAGCGGACCTCGCGCTGCACGGTGATCTCGCGGCCGTCGGAGACGATCTGGGCGATGGCGCACATGGGCGACTTGTCGTCGTGCTCGTCGAGGCCGACCTCGACCTCGGGACCGCTGACGGGGTGCAGCGTCACGACGGCGTCCGCGGCGGCCCAGTTCGGGACGCCCTCGTAGATGAACGCGAACACGAGGATCCGCTTGATCTTCGCGGCGGCGCGCAGGTCGACGAAGAGGTTCTCGCCGCCGCCGCCGGTGCGGTCGTCACCGTCGAGCCAGACGATCGGGTCGCCGTCGCCGCGGTCGCGGAACGCGTTGCCGAGGGCCTGGACGACGCCCTTGGACCCGTCGGTGAACTCGTAGAGCGCGCCGATGTCGAGGTCGATCCCGCCCTGCGGCGCTGCGGCGGCCTTGAGCTTGGAGAAGAAGCCGCCGCTCGCGGCCGGCGCGGCGCCCGCGGGGCGCGCGTTCCAGGCCAGGTGCACGCGCAGCGTCCCGCCGGCCCCGCCGGACTTCGACAGCGACACCTTGGGCGTGGACTTGGTCAGCGTGACCTTGGAGAGCGAGATCCCGCCACCCGCGGGCTTCTCGGGTTCGGGAGCCTTCTTCGAGTAGTCGATCGCCACGGGTCCTACGCCTTTCGTTCGAGGAGCTTCCTCACCCCGGAACGAACGGGCTCACAGGGAAGTGCCGTCAGCGCCAGGGACCGGCGAGCAGGGCCCCCGTCAGCGGCGCCGACGGGTCCGCGCCGAGGTCCAGCCCGGACGCCGGGGCGCCGGCGCGTACCAGCAGGTCCCCGACCGCGGCGATCATCGCGCCGTTGTCCGTGCACAGCCGGATCGGCGGCACCCGCAGCTCGATGCCGGCTGCGGCGCAACGCTCCTCGGCCAGGGCGCGGACGCGGGTGTTGGCCGCCACCCCGCCCACCACGAGGAGCGTGTCGACGCCGTGCTCGCGGCAGGCGGCGACGGCCTTGCGGGTCAGGACGTCCGCCACGGCCTCCTGGAAGCTGGCCGCGACGTCGGCGACGGGGACCTCGCCACCGGCGTCGACGCGGGCCTCGACCCAGCGCGCGACGGCCGTCTTCACCCCGGAGAAGGAGAACCCGTAGGTGGGGTCGGAGGGACGGGACAGCGCCCGCGGGAACTGGATCGCCCGCGGGTCCCCGTCCCGCGCGGCCTTGTCGATCGAGGGGCCGCCGGGGTAGCCGAGGGAGAGGACCCTCGCGACCTTGTCGAAGGCCTCCCCCGCCGCGTCGTCGATGGTGTCGCCGAGGTGCACGATCGGGTCGCGGCCGAGGTCGCCGAGCAGCAGCAGCGACGTGTGGCCCCCCGACACCACGAGCGCCACGCACCTCGAGGGCAGCGGCCCGTGCTCCAGGACGTCGACGGCCGCGTGACCGGCGAGGTGGTGCACCCCGTAGAGCGGCTTCCCGAGCGCGAACGCGAGCGCCTTCGCCGAGGCCAGCCCGACCTGCACGGCCGTCGACAGCCCAGGACCGGCGGTCACCGCGACGGCGTCGACGTCGGAGAGCTGCAGCTGCGCGACGTCGAGGGCCTGGTGCAGCACCGGGACGATCGCCTCGAGGTGCGCACGGGCCGCGACCTCGGGGACGACCCCCCCGAACCGGGCGTGCGCGTCCATGCTCGAGGACAGCGCGTCGCCCAGGAGGACCCCCTCGGAGACGAGCCCGACCCCGGTCTCGTCGCAGCTGGACTCGATGCCGAGGACGATCACCGCGGCGCGTCCAGCCCGGCCGCGAGCAGGATCTCGGCGCGTTCCCCGGCGGGCAGCCGGTCGACGTAGACGACGCCGTCGAGGTGGTCGGACTCGTGCTGCAGGCAGCGGGCCAGCAGCCCGCTCCCCACGATCGTCACGGGCTCGCCGTGGACGTCGAACCCCGTGACCTTCGCGGTGTCGGGGCGGGCGAGGTCGGCGTACTCGCCGGGCACCGACAGGCAGCCCTCGCTGTCGAGGTCGAGCCGGCGCTTGCGGCCGGTGGGCAGCACGAGGACGGGGTTCACGACGTGGGCGACGACGTTCTCGCCGGTCTCCTCGGTGTCGTCGTCCGGGCAGTCGACGACGAAGACCCGCGCGTCCACGCCGACCTGGTTCGCGGCGAGCCCGACACCGTCGGCGGCGTCCATCGAGGCGAACATGTCGGCGACGAGCTGCACGAGGTCGTCGTCGAAGGACGTCACCGGCGCGCAGGGGCGGTGCAGGACGGGCGTGTGGTAGCGGGTGATCGGGTGCACGACCCCGACGCGCCCCTCGAACTCGACGGGCACCTTCTCGACCGGCTCGACCTGTTCGTCCTGCTCGACCTGCTCCTCGCTCACGGGGAAGATCGTAGGTCAGTCCTGGGCGTGGAACCGGACGGCCAGCAGGGCGACGTCGTCGCTCCCCGCCCCACCCGCGTCGGCGATCAGCGACTCCAGACCCGCCCCGAGGTCCGGCCCCGCCAGCACCGACGCGCGGGCCCGCAACCGCTCGATCCCCGAGTCCAGGTCGTCGTCGCGGCGCTCGACGAGGCCGTCGGTGTAGAGGAGCAGGGTCGATCCGGCCGGGACCTCGACGACGTGGTCGCTGCGTCGTGCGGACCCGACCCCGAGGAGCAGGTCCGGTTCGGCGTCCAGCACGCGGGCCGCGCCGTCGGCCGCGACGAGGATCGGCGGGGGGTGCCCGGCGTTGGCCCAGCGCAGGGTCCGCACGCCCGCGGCCCGGGCCGGCGGGGTCTGCTCGACGCGGGCGACGAGGCAGCTGGCGAGGATGGCCTTGCCGCGCAGGTTGTCCACGACGGACTCGAGCCGGTCGAGCAGCTGGGCGGGCGGGTCGTCGCGGTCGACGGCGAGCGCCCGGAGCGCGATGCGCAGCTGGCCCATCTCGGCGGCCGCGGTGACGTCGTGCCCGCTGACGTCGCCGATGACCAGCAGCGTCGTCCCGTCGGGCAGCAGGATGCCGTCGTACCAGTCGCCGCCGACCTGGTCCCCGGCGTGCGCGGCGACGTAGCGGGCGACGAGCTCCAGCCCGCCGCGCTGGGGCAGGTCGGTGGTGAGCATCGACTGCTGCAGGGTCCGGGCGGCCGTGGTGCGCTCGGCCAGCAGCAGCGCCCGTTGCAGGGCCTGGGTGGAGTAGGAGGCGAGCGAGACGAGCATCGCGCGCTGGTTCTCGGACAGTTCGAGGTCCTCGTGCCAGACCATCGTGAGCAGCCCGACGGTGACGCCGGCCGCGACGAGCGGGACGGTGGCGAGGTAGCGGACGTTCGCGACCTCCCAGCGGTGCATCAGCTCGGGGAAGTTCGTCCGCAGGCTGGTGGCGTCGTCGAAGCGCGGGCTGCCCTGGCGCATCGCGAGGGTGCCGGGGCCGGGTCCGTCCAGCGGCAGGTCCTACCACTCCTGCTCGGCGCCGACGGCGAGCTCGCCGGTGAACGGGGTGCGCAGCAGCCGGCGCTCGTGGTCGACGACGGACAGCGCGGCGTAGGCCGCGCCGAAGCCCTGGGCGGTGGCCGCGACGACGACCTCGGCGACGTCGGCGACGGTCCGCGTCGCGGTGAGGGCCTCGGAGAGGCGCAGCAGGTCGCTCGTGCGTTCCAGGGACCCGCGCAGCGAGTCGGTCAGCCGGTCGCGTTCCTCCTGCAGCCGGAGTTCGTGGGTGACGTCGCGGAAGGAGCAGAGGACGTGCTCGCCCAGGCGCCGGGCCCGGACGGCCACGGAGCGGTCGGTCCCGGGCAGCGGCCCCGTCCCGGCGACGAAGTCGGGGGCCTCGGGGCGGGCCAGCTGGTCGTGGAAGGCGGCACGGACCTCCTCGGGGAAGGCGACGGGCAGCGGGGCGCCCACCAGGTCCTCGGGGGTGCGGCCGAAGAACGCGGCGCCGGCCCGGTTGACGTGCTCGACGTGCCACGTGGCCGCGTCGAGCACCATGATTCCCTCGGCGACCTCCTGCCACGCGCGTAGGAGCAGCGGGTCCACCGCTCCCGCGGACGACATGGCCTCACCCTAGGGACGAGCGTGGTTGCCTCGCAGGCGATCTCACGCATTGCCCTCGGGGGACGCACCCCGGCTGGTCGCCGGAGGGTGTCGGGGGTGCGGCGTGGACCAGCGCTGCATCCTTCCGACGGCTCGCCGACGTGCGGTGCCGTTCCGTCGGCGTGTCCCGCGATGGCTGCAGCGCTGGTTCCCACCGTCGTCAGGAGGGGTCGGTCAGGAGGGGTCGGCGCTGAAGGAGAACTCGATCGTGCCCTCGTCCTCGACGGAGACGAAGCCGAGGTTCGGGGCGTTCACGCCGTAGTCGGACCAGGTCAGCGGGAGCGAGCCGGTGATCGTGACGGCGTCGGCGGCGGTCCGCTCGACGGTGGCGGGGATCGTCGCGTCCCGGGTCGTGCCCTTGAGGGTCATGGTGCCGACGAGGCTGACCGAGATCGTGGAGCCGACCTCGAGCCCACCGAGCGGCACGGGCTGGGTGAGGGCGAAGTCCGCGGTCGGGAACTGGTCGGTGTCCATGACCATCCCGCGGAACTGGTTGTCGCGCTGACCGGAGTCGGTGGCGACGCTGGCCAGGTCGACGGAGACGGTGCCGGTGGTGAGCCGGCCGTCGGCGACGGTGAGGTCACCGGTGACCTTGTCGGTGCGGCCCGTGACGGTGACGTTCTGGCCGTTGAGGACCTCGTCGACGCGGTAGCCCGCGGTCCCGCCGGCGGCGATGGCCCAGGGTCCGTCGAGGGAGGCGTCGGTGGAGGCCGCGGTCGCGGTGGCCGACGGGGTGGAGGCGGAGGTCACCAGCGGTGCCGCGGCCTTGCCGGACTCCACGCTCGCGTAGATGCGGGGTCCGACGACGGCCGCGACGACGAGCAGGACGACGACCACCGCCAGCGCGATCCACAGCCTGCGGCGGCGGGGGCGTTGCGGCGCGGGCGGTCGTTCGGTGGTGCGGGTGCTGCTCATGGCGGGTCACCTTCGGGGTCGGGAGCGTCGTGGCCTGCTACCGGGTTCACGACCCCGACGGCCCGCGGGTTCACCCCGGGACCTGGCAGCTCCCTGACAGTCCCCTGACCGCTCCGGGTCGTTGCTCCAGCGTTCACCTACGACACCGCGTCGTTGCAAGCCGTTGCGCCGCAGGGTGTGGGCTGGTCCGGACCACCGCCCTGGAGGGCCTACCCTCGTCTGGTGCCTTTTGAGCGACTCCGCTTGATGAGCGACTACCTCGCGCCGACCCCGGTGTGGGCTCCGGCGGACCTCGGTGGGTTCGTCCTCAGCATCACGCACCTGGACGACCTGGGCCTGGACGAGACCCTGCGGACCGGCCTCCTGCGGTGGCAGGCCTACTTCGACGAGCACCACCCCGTCGACCTCTGCGGCTGGGACTCGCCGATGTCCTGCACCCGCTACGCGGGTGAGGGCTTCCGGTTGCAGCAGGAACTGACCGACGCCCTGCCCGGGGTCCGCTTCGACCTCGACCTGTGGCCCGTGCGGGCCGTCGACCAGGACGTCCTGAGCCTCTGACGCGGGCTGCTGACGAGGCCGCTAACGGGGGTTGACGAGGAACCCGCCGTCGACGGGCAGCGTGTGCCCGGTGATCCACGCCGCGTCGGGCGAGGCGAGGAACGCGACGGCCGCCGCGATGTCCTCCGGCTCCCCGACCCGCCCCAGCGGGTACCAGTCGCTGCGGGCGTCGGCGTCGCCCTTCCAGACCCGGGTGCGGACCGTCCCCGGGGCGACGGCGTTGACCCGCACCCCCTCGCCCGCTCCCTGCGCCGCGAGGTTCAGCACGAGCCCGCCCAGCCCGGCCTTCGCCGCCGAGTAGGCGTCCGCCCCCAGCCCCGCGAGGGCGTTGATCGAACTCACCAGCACGACCGCCGACGCCGGCGCGGCCCGCAGGTGCGGCATCGCCGCCCGGCAGCAGCGCACCGCTCCCATCAGGTTGAGGTCGAGGTTGGCGAACCACTCCTCGTCGCTGGAGTCCTCGAAGGACGACTCCGGCACGCCCCCGCCCGCCGTGTGCGCCAGGACGTCGAGACCGCCGAACTCCGCGACCACCGCGGCGAAGGCCGCGTCGACGGAGGCCCGCGACGTGAGGTCGAGGGGGAACGCGCGGCCGTCGACCTCCGCCGCCGTGGCCCGGGCGGCGTCGAGGTCGAGGTCGAGCGCGGCGATCCGGGCGCCCTCCCCCGCCATGCGCAGCGCGCAGGCCCGGCCGATGCCGTGACCCGCACCGGTCACGACGACGCGGGAGCCGGCGAAGCGGTTCACCCCGTCGCCGCCTTCACGGCGCGCTCGATCTCCTGCTTCGCGGCCCGGACCCGGGCGGGCGACCCGGCGTCGGCGGCGGCGGCGTCGTCCTGGGTCAGGTGAACCGTGGGCACGCTCGCACCCTACCCAGCGGGGGGCACAGCGGGAGCGGACGTCGAGGGGGCGGGTGTCACGGGCCTGACGGTGGCCGGGTCGGGGCCGCAGACGATCCGGTTCTCGGCGTTGTAGACGGTCGTCCACGTCTCGCGCCTCGGCGCTCCGCCACCGACGGGGGTCATGACCCGGGTGACGTCGACGGTGAACCCGGTGTTCGTGGCCGAGTTCGGCGAGCACCCCTTCGAGGTGTCGTAGATCGTGCGGGCAGGTTTCACGTTGCGGCGCGCGGACTTCTCGGCCGTGACGGCCATGAACTTCGTGCCGTACATCGACACCACGACCTGGTTCCCGACGATCCCGGCCTGGAGGTAGACCCCGTGGCCGGAGTCGTTGCGGAACCGGTTGTCGATGCTGCGCCAGTCGATCGTCGCCTCGCGCCCCTCGGGGTAGCGCGAGATGTAGAACGAGTGCGGTTTGTGCTCGATCTCGTCGAGGCCGGCGAAGAACACGGCGTTGAACAACGTCGTCGACAACTGCGAGACCCCGCCGCCGTAGTCGTCGACGAGACGCCCGCCGGAGATCACGGGTGCGCGGTGGAAACCCCGTTCCGGGGTGCGCTCGCCGACGGTGTCGTTGAGCGAGAACTCCTGTCCCGGCTGGAGGATCGTGCCGTCGACGTGGCGGGCGGCGATCCGGATGTTGTCGGTGCGGTCGGCGTTGGCGGTGAGGTTCGTGGCGAAGGTCGAGATCTGCTCGGTGATCCCGAGCGCCTGCAGCGCCTCGGTGGTGATCGCGGGTCGGCTCTCGCTGAGTTCCACCTCGGCGCGACGGGTGGGGGTGGCACCGGTGAGGGCCCTGGTGACCGCCGCCGCGAGGTCCGCTTCGGTGGCGGCCCGGCCGGCGACGGCGGGGACGACCCGCGGGGCGGAGCCCACGATCTCGATGCGGGCGTCCTGGGGCGCGGCCTCGAACCCGGGGTCGGCGGCGAGCAGCGCGGCCTGCAACCCGGCGCCGTCGGCGACGAGCGTCGCCTTCCCGTCGACGGGCCGCACCGCGAGCGCGGGGGCGAACCCCGCGGGCGCGACGGTCGCCTCCCGGCCACCCCCGGCGACGACGAGGTCCCCGGCGATCGCGGGGCGGGCGACGTCGTCGACGGCGGCGTCCAGCGCGTCGGCGTCGAGGGCCGGACGAGCCGCGGTCGCCTCGAGCTCCACGGGGGTCGCGTCGAGCCAGGCCCCGGCGACGCGGCCGGCGGCCGCGGTGACGTCGAGCGCGCGACCCTCCTGCGGGGCGACGACGGCGGGTTCGACGGTGCCGTCGGGACGGACGTCGAAGGTGATCGCGCCTTCGACGGGGGCGACGGCGACGGAGTCGGCGAGGGGCTGCAGCGCGGCCTCCAACGCGTCGGTGTCGACGTCGACGTCGGGGTCGACCTCCGCGTCGGCACCGCTGACGCCGACGACGTGCTTCCACAGGGTGCCCGGGTTCCAGCCCGCGGCCGTGACCGACGTCGCGGTCCCGGCGGCGTCGATCGAGAGCCCCGACCGCGCCGGGTCGATCTCGCCGGTGGTGGACGCGCCGGCGCCGCTGACCTGCAGCGGCACGGACCGGACCTGCTGCGCCTTCGCGCTCACGGCCCGCTCGACCTCGCCGCGGTCCATCCCCCCGACGTCGACGCCGAGGACGGTCGTGCCGCGGGGCGCCTGGCCGCCGACGGCGAGCGCCGTGGCGCCGTAGCCGCCCGCGAGGACGACGACCCCGGCGAGGACCCAGGTCCGCGGTCGTCGCACCCAGTGCCGGTGGGCGCTCGTGGTCCCCCCGTGCCCCGTCTCCTGCTGCGCCGGCTGATCGGTGTTCGGCAACCTCGTCCCCCGCTCGAGTCCCCCGTGGACGGATCACGCTGCGCGTCCGCGCGCCCACCCTAGGAGTTCCCCGAGACCGCGACCGCCGTTCCCTGTGTGATGCGAAACGCATCGGATGCAAAGTGCATCGAAAGGGGCGTACGCTCGGGACGTGACCGCCACCACCGAACCGACGCGCACCACCAAGCGCCGCGCCGAGACCCGCTCACGGCTCCTGGCCGCGGCCCTCGAGGTGCTCGGCGAGCAGGGCCTCGCCCGCTCCAGCGTCGAGAGCGTCTGCGAACGCGCCGGGTTCACCCGTGGCGCCTTCTACTCCAACTTCGCGACGATGGACGACGTCGTCGCCGCCCTCTACGAGGCGCAGGCCGAGCAGGTCATCGACCACGTCGAGGCCCGCCTCGTCGACGCCCCCCTCGGCGGGACCTTCGAGGAGATCGTCGCCCACGTCCTGCACGTCCTGCCCGTCGACCGGCAGTGGCACGCGGTCCGCACCGAGTTCACCGCCCAGGCTCTGCGCAACCCCGAGGCCGCGCGCGTCGTCACCGCCCACCGGAGCGCGCTGCGCCGGCGCCTGGCCCCCCTCCTCGAGGCCGCGCTCGCCCGCGCCGGGCGACGCCTGACCGTCCCGGCCGAGGAACTCGTGCGCGCCGTCGTCACCACCCAGGAGGGGCTGGTCACCCCCGCCCTGCTCGGGGACGTGCCCCGGCAACCGGGCCTCGAGACCCGCGTCATCGCCGGCGTCCTCACCGCCCTCACGGAGGTGACCCGGTGAACGCGGTCGAGGCGAGCGGTCTGGAACTGCGGGCCGGTGGGCGGAGCGTGTTCTCCGGGATCGACCTCGAGGCCCCCGTCGGGTCGATGGTCGTCGTGCGCGGCCGCTCCGGCGCCGGCAAGACGTCGTTGCTGCTCACCCTCGCGGGCCGGATGCGCGCCACCTCCGGCGGCCTGCGCGTGCTGGGCGAGGAACTCCCCGGCCGGGCCGGCGCCGTCCGCCGCCGGGTCGCCCTCGCCGAGGTGCGCGGGGTCAACGACCTCGACGACGCCCTCACCGTGGAACAGCACGTCGCCGAACGCCTCGTGCTGCACCAGCCCTGGTACCGGCCGTGGGTCTCCAAGGACCAGGTCGCGGAGCAGATCGCCCGGGTTGAGCGGGCGGTCGCGGTGACCGCCGAGACCGGGGCCGACGTCCCCGCGTTGCGCCCGCGGGAGTTCGTCAGCGACATCGACCCGCTGGAACGGATGGCCCTCGGCGTCGTGCTGGCCCTCATCGGCCGCCCCGACGTGATCGTCGTCGACGACGTGGACTCGTTGCGCCGCAGCGAGGACCGCCGCCGTGCGTGGGAGTCGCTGTCCGCCCTGCGGCACACCTCCGCGATCCCCCTGACCGTGCTCGCCAGTTGTTCCGACACCTCCGACATCCGCTGGCACGCCGGCGACGACCGCATCCTGATCGACCTGCAGGACTCCCCCGCCACCGAAGGTGCCTCGTGAATCTCCCCCGGTTCTCCCTCCCCGGCCTGGAACTCGCGCGGTTCCGACGTGCCACCATCACCCGCCTCGCCCTGCTGGCCGTGATCCTCGTCCCGCTCATCTACGGCGGTCTCTACCTCGCGTCGAACTCCGACCCGTTGTCGCGGCTGACGAACCTGCACGCGGCCGTCGTGAACTCCGACTCCCCCACGACGATCACCGGCCTGGACGGGAAGGAACAGACGATCCAGGCGGGTTCCGACCTCGTCGACGAACTCACCGGCCCGGACGCGGCCGCGGGCTTCAGCTGGCAGAAGACGTCCGAGGCGGACGCCGCGAAGGGTCTCGCCGACGGCGACTACGCCGCCGTCCTGCGCATCCCCTCGGGGTTCTCCAAGGCACTGGCCTCGACCGGCGGGGACGCCCCCGAACGCGCCCGGTTGAGCGTCACGACCGACGACGCCGAGAACTACATCCTCGGTCAGGTCACGAACACCATCGCCACGACGATCCGCACGAACGTCGCCGCCGGGACGACGACGAACTACCTCCAGAACGTCTACGTCGCCTTCGCCGACATCCACGACTCCCTCGGCCGGGCCGCCGACGGCGCCGGCCGCCTCGCCGACGGCGCGCAGCAGGCCGACGACGGCGCGAACACCCTCGTCGTGGGCCTCGGCGACCTCGGCACCGGCGCGACGCGGCTCGTCGACGGGACGGGGAAGCTGCGGGGCGGGGCCACCTCCCTCGCCGGCGGCACCGCCCAGGTCGCCAAGGGTGCGACCTCCGCCGCCGACGGGGCCGCCTCCCTGGCCACCGGACTCGACCGGCTGCGCACCGCCACCACGGGCCTGCCCGCCCAGACGGCGCAGCTCGCGAGCGGGGCGGGCGCCGTCGCCGACGGCGCGGGCCGGATCTCGCAGGGCGCCGACGCGCTCGCCACCGCCGCGAACCAGCTCACCCCCGCCCTCGCCGGCGCCACCCAGCTCGTCCCGCTCGTCGACCAGCTCCTGACCCAGGCCCGCACCCTCGCCGCCGCGAGCCCCGACGACCCGACGCTGGCCACCGCGGTCACCTCGCTCGAGCGGACCCGGCAGGCCCTCACCGACGGCTCGCTCGACCAGGTCGCGCAGACCCTCCAGACCCGCGTCGGCGGTCTCGCCACCGGCGCGAAGGACCTGTCCACCGGCGCGACCGCGGTCGCCGGCGGCGCGCAGCGGCTCGCCGCCGCGGCACCCGCCCTGCAGCAGGGCATCGCGCAGGCCGCCGACGGGGCCGACGCCCTCGCCACCGGCACGAAGACCCTCGCGACGGGCTCGCGGTCGGCCGCCGACGGGGCCGCCGCCCTCGCCACCGGCGCCGGTCAGGTCGACGACGGCGCGAGCGCGCTCGTCAACGGCACCTCGCAGGCCCGGACCGGCGCGCAGCAGCTCGCCGACGGGACGCAGCAGCTCGCCGACGGCGCGGGCACCCTGCGCACGCAACTGCAGGACGGCCAGGCCCAGGTGCCCGTCTACTCCGGTGACGCGGCGAACGCGCGCGCCGACGTCGTCGCCTCCCCCGTCACCGCCGAGCGCGTGAAGGAGCACGCCGTCGACCGCTACAGCGACGGCCTCGCCCCGCTGTTCGTGCCCGTCGCGCTGTGGGTCGGCGGGATGGTGACGTACATGGTGCTGCGGGCGGTGTCCCAGCGGGCGCTCGCCTCCACGGCCTCCTCCTACCGCGCGGCCGTCGCGGGCTGGGTGCCGGGCGCCCTGCTCGGCGTCGTCCAGGCCGTCGTGCTGACGCTCGTGCTGCTGCTCGCCGTGGGGATCGAGTCGCCGAACCCGGTCGCGACGACGGCGTTCGCGGCGTTGATCGCGGTAGTGTTCACGGCGGTCCACCAGTGCCTGAACGCCCTGCTCGGCGGCGTGGGGCGCCTCGTCGCGCTGGTGCTGCTCGTCCTGCAGCTCACCTCGGCCGGCGGGACCTACCCGGTCGGGACGTCACCGTCGTTCTTCGGGGCGATCCACCCGTTCCTGCCGATGAGCTACGCCGCCGACGGTCTGCGCCACCTCATCACCGGCGCCGCGGGCGGTCCCGTCTGGCTGGACGCCGGTGTGCTCGCCGCGTTCGGTGTCCTGGCCCTGGCCGTCACCGTCCTCGCCTGCCACCGTCGCCGGACCTGGTCGCTCGCCCAGCTCCACCCCTCCCTCTCCCTCTGACCCCCTCCCCCGCGGAAACAACACTTTCCGCCCTCCGACACCCCCCTAGAGGGCGGAAACAACACTTTCCGCCCCCGGGACCCCGGGTCAGAGGGCGGAAAGTGTTGTTTCCGCGGGACGTGCGGCGGGGGGTCAGGAGGGCGGGGTGAGGTGCTTGGGCAGGCAAACGTTGCCCCGCACGCCGGCCGGGGTGGTGGAGAACATGCTGTCGCACCAGGTCCGGACGTCCCCGGCGTCGGCGAAGGGGCCGGCGGCGAGCGTCACCCAGTAGGGGTTGCCGCGGGCGTCGAGCAGCCCGTCGCCGAAGTCGGCGGTCTTGAGCACGAAGACGTCCCCGCCGGCCGGGCCGGAGGCGATCTCGCGGGACTGGGCGAGGATGTCGGCGGCGTAGAAGGTGCTGCTGCCGTTGGACGCGGTCTGGACGGGGTCGGTGGTCCCGACGCTCTTGGCCGAGAGCTGCGCGACCCACTGCCCGGTCGGCGGGTGGGCGCGCAAGCCGTTCTGGCGCAGCGCCTCCAACTCAGCCGTCGCGGCCGCGTCGACCGCCGCGGTCCCGCTGGACGGGGACCGCGACGGAGACGGCGAGAGGGTCGGGACGGAGGTGGTCGCCGGCGCGCCGGGGGTTCCCTGGGCCGAGACCCCGTCGTCGGCGGGGCGGGCGGAGGTCCGGACCGCGAGCAGGGCCACCAGCACCAGGAGCACCACGCCCAGGACCCCCGCGACGACCTGCAGGGCGCGGGGCGGTCGCGGAGGTGGCGGGGTGGGCACGACCTGCGGCGGGGCGGAGGCGCGCGTGGTGGTCCCGGCCCGGGGAGCGTCGTCCGGCCGGTCCGCGTGGAAGTCCTCCCACCACGGTGCTCCGGACACTCCGACCTCCCGACGCTGCGGGTGCGACCTCCGCACCCTCCTGGCGCCCGGAACCTCCGACGGCGCTCGCGCCGCCCCGGTTCCGCGTGCGGTCCCAGCATGCCTCGTGCAGGCCCGGAACAACGCGTCGGAGGGAAATCACGTGCGGTGACCGGTCAGAGGCTGGAGAAGACCTGGGTCCAGTACTGGCCGCCGACGCCCTGACGCTCGGAGATGCCGACGTAGACGAGGCTGCAGTCGAGGATGTTGGCGCGGTGACCCGGGCTCGCCATCCAGGCGTCGACCACCGAGGCCGCGTCGTAACCGAGGGCGATGTTCTCGGCCGTGCGCTGGGGTCGCACCCCGACGGCCGCGAGCCGGCTCCGCGGGGAGCTGCCGTCGGGACCGGTGTGGCTGAAGTCGCCGGTCGCGGCCATCTGGTCGGCGTGCCCGTCGGCGACCCCGGTCTCCAGCGGCATGAGGAGCAGCGGCGCGCAGCCCGCGGTGGCGCGGGCGGCGTTGGTCTCGTCGAGGACCTGGAGGGCCTGCGGGTCGATCGGGGTGGGGGTGATCTCGTCCGCGGAGGCGGGTGCGGCCAGGGCCAGCGAGGCCGTGGCCGTAGCGAGGGCGAGGGCGAGCGCGGTGGTGGTGAGCGTGCGGAAGGGGCGCCGGGGGAGCGTCGTCATGCGCCGCACTCAACCAGTCTGGGGCCGTCGCGGGGGGATCCTGTGACATGTGCCACACTCGGCGTGCCCGCCTGGACACGTTCCGTCACAAGTTCCCGTCGTCACGGGACGCGGCAGCCAGGACGGCGGTTCCCCGCCCACCGTGCACCACCACCCGCCCCTTCCCGGAACGCTTGGCCGCGTACATCGCCTCGTCGGCGTCCCGGAGCAGCTGCTCGGCCGTGACACCCCCCGCGCACCAGCGCACCCCGATGCTCGCCCCGACGACCGCGTCGAAGCCCCGGACCCGGATCGGATCGTGCAGCGACGCGAGGATCCGGGCCCCGATCGCGACCAGGTCGGACTCCCCCGACGTCCCCGGGCAGACGACGGCGAACTCGTCCCCGCCGAGGCGGGCGACGGTGTCGCCGGGACGGACGCAGGAGGACAGGAGCCGGGACACCTCCACCAGCAGGTCGTCCCCGGCCTGGTGACCGGCGGTGTCGTTGACGGCCTTGAACCCGTCGAGGTCGACGTAGAGCAGACCCACCGGACCGGTCCCGCGCGCGGGCGGGGTCACCGCGTGCTCGAGCCGGTCCAGGAACAGGGTGCGGTTGGGCAGCCCGGTCAGCGGATCGTGCAGCGCCTGGTGGCTCAGCTCCCGCTGGGCCGCCCGCCGCTCGGTGACGTCCTCCACGAGGCCGAGCAGCATGACCTCGCGACCTCGGGGGCGGACCAGCGTGGCCGACACCTGGGCCTCGAGCCGGCGTCCGTCGGGGGCGTCGAACACGACGTCGACGCGCTGCTCGGCCTGGGCACCGCTGAGGACGGCGGCGAACAGGTCGTCGAAGGGCAACCAGTCCGAGCCCAGGGTGTCGAACGCGACCCCGAGCAAGTCCTCCTCGGTGCGTCCGGTGAACCGGCACAGCGCCCGGTTGACCCGCAGCATCCGACCGGTGTCCCGGCCCGTGGCGGCGACCATGACGATGCCGACGGGCGCCGTCTCGAGCGCGATGCGGAACAGTTCCTCGGAGTTCTCCAGGTCGGAGACGTCGGTGGCCATCCCGATCCAGCCGATGAGCCGCCCCTCGCCGTCCCGCATGACCGAGGTCGTCAGGCTGACCGGGAAGGTGGTGCCGTCCTTGCGGACGTAGGTGAACCGGCGCGTCACGGTCTCCTGCGGGACCCCGCGGGTGAAGAGGTCGTTCGGGCACTCCAGGCCCTGCGCCTCGCACATGGCCTCGATCTCGGCCGGATCGTGGACGACCAGCGCCGGGCCGCCGACCACCTCCTCGGCGCTCCAGCCGAGCATGCGCTCGGCCCCTTCGTTGAACAGCGTGATGGTGCCCGCGGTGTCGACGGCGATGATCGAGTGGTCGGTCGCCGCGGCGAGCACGTTGGTCATGAGGTCGTGCGCCTGCGCCACCTGCGCGCTGGCTGTCCGGACCTCGGTGACGTCGTGGAAGGCGGCGACGACACCGCCGTTCCAGACGGCGCCGCCGGAACCGGGCAGGGGGTGGGCGCTGACGTTCAGCAGGACCCCCTCGGGGACCTGCGGGGAGGACAGCCGCAGGTCGAGGCCGTCGACGGCCTCCCCCCGCAGGGCGCGCACGACGGGCAGGTCGCCGTCGACGAACCGCTCCCCGTCGAGGTGGAAGTAGCCGTAGCCGGCGTCCCAGCGGCTGCGCTCGGTCCGCAGCACGCCACCCAGCAACGCCTCGGCCGCCGGGTTGCGCAGCAACGAGTTCCCCGCGCTGTCGAAGACGCAGACGGCGTCCGAGATCGACCCGAAGACGGCGGTGAGCAGGTCGGCCTGCTCGGCGGCGTCGCGCAGCGCCCGCTCGGCCCGCTCGGCGTTGTCCACGCTCTCGTCGCGGTACAGCGCGAGCACCAGGGTCAGGAACCCCAGGGTCCCGATGAACGCCTCCGCGCTCATCGCCTGCAGGTCCGGGGTGAGTTCCCGCCACGGTCCCCGGTCGGACCAGGCGGACACGACGACGGCCGCGGCCGCGAGGACGACGTGCACCATGGCCGCGGTGGTCGTGCGCCGCAGCGCCACCCAGACGGCGACCGGCAGGACGAGGAACGTCACGGCGAACCCGTTGACGACCCAGAAGACGGTTCCGTACGACACCAGGAACGCGAGGAACAGCGCGTAGCGCTCCCCCCGCGAGGCGCTGCTGCCCGGCGCGTCCGGACGCCTTTCGGCGGTGCGCAGGAGCACCGCGAGGACGACGAACGTCGAGACGGTGGTGCGCAGCGCCCACTGCACGCTCGACTGCGCCACCGGCACGTGGGCCGCGACGACGAAGGCGAGGGCCGCGACGGGGGTGGACGCGAGCGCCCCGGCGAGCGAGGACAACGCCAGCGAGCGGACGTCGCCGGGGCTCACCAGGCGGAAGCCCTCGGGCTGCAACCGGCGGTAGACGTGGGCTCCGACGACGGCCTGGGTCAGCGCGGCGGCGGCCAGCAGGGCGGACTCCGGCAGGGGCATGTGCGTCACGACCCGCAGGACGACGGTGACCGTCAGCAGCAGTGCGGCGTCGAGGAGGCGGTGCCGGCGACCGGGCGAGCCGGCGAGCCAGAGCAGCCCGACCGCGGAGGCGGGCCAGACGATGGCGAGGTGCGCGCCGTCGGCCTGGGCACTGCGGCCGACGAGGGTCGCGGCGGCGAAGACCAGGCCGAAGACCAGCCGCCGCCGGAGCACCCCCTGCAGCAGCGCGGGTTCCCCGGGTGCCTCCACGAGGCGCTCACCGCGGGCGACGGGACGCGACGACACGCGGTGACCCCCCGGCGATCGGACCTGGACGGCATCCGGACCCGGATGCGCCACCCAGGGCATCGACCGCGTGGGTCACCCCCTTGAGCCCCCCACCCGATCCGTGATCTTGCTGGGTCTCCCCGCAAGATCACGGATCGTGGACTCAGCCCTTGGAGGAGAAGGCCGCGTCGAACGCCGCGGCCGGGGGCACGAAGAACGCGCCGAGCTTGCGGACGAAGGCGAGCGCGTCGGGGGCGCCGTTGAGGCGGTCCACCCCCGCGTCCTCCCACTCCACGCTGGTGGGACCGGTGTAGCCGATGTTGTTCAGCTCGCGGAAGATCAGCTCCCAGGGCACGTCACCGTGACCGACGGAGGTGAAGTCCCAACCACGACGCGAGTCCGCCCACGGCAGGTGCGAGCCGAGGCGACCGGAACGGCCGTCCAGCTGCTTGCGGGAGTCCTTGCAGTGCACGTGGTAGATCCGGTCGGAGAAGTCCCGGATGAACCCGATCGGGTCGAGGTCCTGCCACACGAAGTGCGACGGGTCGAAGTTCAGCCCGAACGCCTCGCGGTGACCGATGGCCTCCATCGCGCGCTTGGTCGTCCAGTAGTCGTAGGCGATCTCGGAGGGGTGCACCTCGTGGGCGAACTTCACCCCCAGCTCGTCGAAGACGTCCAGGATCGGGTTCCAGCGGTCGGCGAAGTCCTGGTACCCGGCCTCGACCATGGAGTCGGGGGTGGGGGGGAACATCGCGACGGTGTGCCAGATCGAGGACCCGGTGAACCCGGTGACGGTCTTCACGCCCAGCTTGGCGGCGGTGCGGGCCGCGTCCTTGACGTACTCCGCGGCGCGCTGACGGACACCCTCGGGGTCACCGTCGCCCCACACCTCGACGGAGACGATGTCCTGGTGCCGCTGGTCGATCAGGTCGCAGACGGCCTGGCCGGTCAGGTGCGCGGAGATCGTCCACACCTTGAGGTTGTACTTCTCGAGGATCGCCTTCTTCTCGGCGATGTAGGCGTCGTCCTTCGCGCCCCGGGTGGCGTCGAGGTGGTCACCCCAGGTCGCGATCTCGAGGCCGTCGTAGCCCCACTCCGAGGCGAGGCGGCAGACCTCCTCGAAGGGGAGGTCGGCCCACTGGCCGGTGAACAACGTCACCGGACGCGTCTCTGCCATGTTCTTCTCCTCAGATGCTGGTGTAGGTGGAGTTGTTCTCGGCGCTGCGCTGCACCGCGTCCAGCACCTGCTGGACCTGCAGCCCGTCGGCGAAGCTGGGGCTCGGGTCGCGGCCGTCGACGATCGCGCCGAGGAACTCCTGCAGCTCGTGCACGAACGGGTGGTCGTAGCCCAGGCCGTGTCCGGCCGGCCACCAGTTGGAGACGCCGGGGTGGGCGGGGTCGGTCGCCAGGATCCGGCGGAACCCGTTCTCCGCGTCGGGGAGCGAGCCGTCGAAGAACCAGAGCTCGTTCATGGACTCGAAGTCGAAGGCGATGCTGCCCTCGGAACCGTTGACCTCGATGCGCATGCCGTTCTTGCGACCCAGCGCCATCCGGGTCGCCTCGAAGGTCATGAGCGCGCCGCCGTCACCGCGGCCGAAGAACACGGCCGCGTCGTCGACGGTGACCTCGCCGAACTCCGTCGAGGCCTCCGCGCCGAGGCCGGTGTTCGAGCCGGTGCGGGCGGCCTCCAGCGGACGCTGCTTGACGAAGGTCTCGACGGTGCCGGAGACGCCGGTGAGGCGCTGGCCGGTGATGAACTGCGCCGCGTCGATGATGTGCGAGCCGATGTCGCCGAGTGCGCCGGCACCCGAGCGGTCCTTCTGCAGGCGCCAGGTCAGCGGGAAGCTCGGGTCGACGATCCAGTCCTGCAGGTACACGGCGCGGACCTGACGGACCTCGCCGAGGCGGCCGGAGTCGACGAGCTGCTTGGCGAGCCCGATCGCGGGCACCTGGCGGTAGTTGAACGCCACCATGCTGCGCACGCCGTGCGCGGCGGCGGCCTGCGCGGCCTCGGTCATGGCCTGCGCCTCGGCCACCGTCTTGGCCAGCGGCTTCTCGCAGATGACGTGCTTGCCGGCCTGCAGCGCGGCGATGGCGATCTCGGCGTGCGAGTCGCCGGGGGTCAGGATGTCGACGACCTGGATGTCGTCGCGCGCGATGACCTCGCGCCAGTCGGCGACGCCCTCGTTCCAGCCGAACTGCTCGGCGGCGGCCTGCGCGCGACCGAGGTCACGACCGGCCAGCGCGAGCCGCTTGGTGCGCCAGCGCGGGGTGCCGACGTGGTCGACGCTGCGCCAGGCGTGGGAGTGGACGGCACCCATGAAGGAGTGGCCGATGACGGCCACCCCGAACTCCGGTCGGTCGGTGGACATGCGAGGACTTCCTCCAGGACATCGTCGTCGAACGTTCTGGGCTGGATCGTACTGACCGGTCCACACCCCCGGCACACCCCTCCGACGCGCGATCCCGCGGGGAATCCCCGCGGGATCACGCGTCGGAGGGGGTGCGGTCAGCGGGTCAGGGCCTCGCGGACGGAGGTCCAGCCCTTCAGGGCCGCCGCGACGTCGGCGCGCTGCTCGTCGGCGAGGGCCTGCTCGTAGGCGCGTTGCAGCACGTCGTCCACCAGCACCCGGGTGCCCGACGCAGCGGACTCGACCGCCGCCTCGACCATGGCCAGGCTCAGGACGTTGTCGTGCACCTCACCGGAGAACGGCGTCCCGTCCTGCAGGAAGGCGGTGAACGCCGCGAGCGACCCGGCGATCTCCTTCCCGGGGTCGGTGAACGCCGCGGGCGAGCCGGGCGCGTCGAGGACGGGCACGTCGTCGCCGTTCCACGACGCCGTGCCGTTCGCGCCGGAGAGCCGCCAGGCCCCGTTCCACGAGGTCTCCTGGCCGGGCGCGCACCACGAGCCGGTGAACGTGTAGCGGGAGCCGTTCGACATCTCGAAGACGGCCGCGGCCGAGGCGTCCCCGGAGTACCAGGACCACGACGGGTTCCAGGACTCGCAGTAGACGGAGACGGGTTCGGCCCCCAACAGGTACCGCGCGAGGTCGAACTGGTGGATCGCCATGTCGACGAGCAGCGGCTGGGCCATCTCCTCGCGGAAGCCGCCGAAGTGCGGCGCCTTGAAGAACTCCGTCGACAGCGATCCCAGGTCGCCGAGCACGGCGGCCTGCGCGCGGAACTCCTCGACGTGGACGTTGTAGCGTCGCGACTGCGACACCAGGAACGGCACCCCGGAGACCTCCGAGGCCGCCGCGAGCGACAACCCCTGGGCGACGGTCGAGGCGACGGGCTTCTCCCCCAGCACCGGGAACCCCGCGAACAGCGCGGCCGTGGTGACGGGGTGGTGCGCCTGCGGCACCGTCACGTTGACGATCGCCTGCGCGCCGGTCCGCTGCGCCACCTCGACGGCGTCACGTCCCGTCGCGACGTCCGGGACCCCGGCCGCGGCGAGGGCGGCGGCCGCGGCGTCGAGGTCGAGGTCGACGACCCCGGCCAGTTCGACGGCCGGGTCGGCGAGGATCGTCGCCAGCCACGCCTTGCCCATGCCGCCGGCCCCGACGAGGACGACGCGGAGCGGGGCGGTCACTGCTGCTTCTCCGGGTCGAGGGCGCCCTGGTAGCCCTGGCCGTTGTAGAAGTCCTCGGTGTCGTAGCGCAGCAGCACCGGATCGGTCCGCTCGGGGCGGACCGTGACGGCCCACTCGACCGCGTTGGAGATCACCTTGCGGACCCCCTCGTGGAAGTACGTCGGGAAGTCCTGGTCACCGGGACGGAAGTAGAAGATCTTCCCGAACCCGCGCTTGAACGTGATGCCCGAGCGGAACACCTCGCCGCCGGTGAAGGAGGAGATGAAGACGATCTCGTCGGGGGCGGGGATGTCGAAGAACTCCCCGTACATCTCGTCCTCCTCGATGATCAACGGGTGCGGCACGCCCTGCGCGATCGGGTGCGTGGGGTCGATCGTCCACAGCAGTTCCCGGTCGTGCTCGGAACGCCACCGCAACGTGCACGAGGTACCCATGAGCTTCTGGAAGATCTTCGACCAGTGCCCGGAGTGCAGGACGATGAGCCCCATCCCGGCCAGCACGTGCCGGTGGACCCGCTCCACGACCTCGTCGGAGACGTCGCCGTGCGCGGCGTGCCCCCACCAGGTGAGGACGTCGGTGTTCTGCAGGACCTCCTCGGTCAACCCGTGCTCGGGCTGGTCCAGGGTCGCCGTCCGGACGGTCACGCCGGAACCGAGGTTGGCCTCGATGCCCTCGGCGACGGCACCGTGCATCCCGGTCGGGTAGCGCTGCGCCACCGCGGGTTCCAGCTGTTCGTGGCGGTTCTCGCCCCACACGGTCACTCTGATGGTCATTCGGAACTCCTAGGACTTGACAGCCCCACCCGTGACCCCGGCGGCGACGTAGCGCTGGGCCAGGACGAGCAGGGCGATGGCGGGCAGGGAGGACAGGACCGCGGTCGCCATGATCGGCGACCAGTCGGACACGAAGCTCCCGACGTAGGTGTACAGGCCGAGGGTGATCGGGCGCACGTCGGCGGTCGTGGTGAGGGTCAGGGCGAAGAGGAAGTCGCCCCAGGCGAAGAGGAACGTGAACAACCCGGCCGTGATGAGCGCGTTGCGGCTCATGGGCAGCACGATGGAGAAGAACGCCCGGACCGGACCGGCGCCGTCCACGTAGGCGGCCTCGATGACCGAGGCCGGGATGGACCCCATGAACGCCCGCATGAGGATGATGGAGAACGGGATCCCGGCGGCGGAGTCGGCGAGGATCAGCCCGCCCGTCGTGTTGAGCAGGCCGAGGTCGGTGTAGGCGCTGTAGAGCGCGTTGGCGACGACGATGCCGGGCACCATCTGGGTGACGAGGATCCCGAAGAGGATGACCGTCGCCCAGCGGCCGAACTTGAAGTGCGCCATGGCGTAGGCCGCGGGGGTCGCGATGAGGAGGCTGAACACGACCGAGCCGAGGCTGATGACCAGGGAGGTGACGAGGTTGTGACCCTGTTCGGAGATCGCCGTGGTGTAGCCCCGCAGCGAGAAGTCGAACGGCAGCCACGGGGTCGCGACGGCGTTCCCGGCCGGCTGCAGCGACACGTTCACCATCCAGTACAGCGGGAACAGCATGAACGCCAGGATGAGGATGCCGACGACCGTGTAGACCGGGCGACGGGGGGCCTTGCCCTCGGCCCGGACCTCCGTCGTACCGGCCCGGGTGGAGATGACCGCGCTCACTCGTCCACCGCCTTCCGGTTGAGCCGCAGGTAGACCACGGCGAAGATCAGGGAGATGACGATGAGGATGTTGCCCAGCGCCGCGCCCGCCCCGAAGTCGAACTGACGGAACGACATGTCGTAGGAGAGCGTGGAGATCGTCTGGGTGGAGTTCGCCGGGCCGCCGTTGGTGAGCCCGAGGATGACGTCGAGGACCTTCAGCGTGTAGACGACCCCCAGCACGAGGACGACGGTGACGACCGGGCGCAGCAACGGCCACGTGATGTGGCGGAACGCCCGCCACCCGGTGGCGCCGTCGAGGGCACCGGCCTCGTAGAGCTCCTCGGGGATCTCCTGCAGACCGCCGTAGAGGATGGTCATGTTGAAGGGGATGCCGAGCCAGATGTTCACCCCGATCACCGCGATCAGGGCGAGGGAGGTGGAGGTCAGCCAGTTCGGTGAGGCGTCCACGCCGGGCAGGGCGGAGAGGATCCGGTTGAGGGCGCCGTTGTCGGCGTCGAGGATCCAGCGCCACACCGCGGTGCCGGCGATCATCGGGATGAGCCACGGCAGCAGGATCAGCGAGCGCAGGATCCCCGACAGCGCGAACCGCTTGTGGAAGAACAACGCGATCGCGAGACCGAGGACGAACTGTCCGGCGATGGACCCGGCGGTGAAGAGCAGGGTGTTCACGACGGAGCGGGAGAAGATCGCGTCGCCGATGACGTTGCGGTAGTTCTCCAGCCCGACCCAGGGGGCCTCACCGGTGAAGAACGTCTTGGTCGTGTAGGCCTGGAAACCCATGACGACGTTCTTGACGACGGGGAAGCCGAAGAACAGGACGAGGTAGACGACCGCGGGGACGATGAACGCGATCTGGACGAGACGCGTCGTCAGCTTCTGCGACGGGCCCTTCCTCGGGGCCGCACCCGCCGACGGGGCGGTGGCCCCGCCGGCGGAACGACCTGGGGCCGAGACCTCAGCCATTCTGGGCCTGCGCCAGCGCGGCCTCGGGGGTCATGCCCCCGACGAGCGCGTTCTGCACCGCGGTGTAGATCTTCGTCGCGGCCTTCGGCCAGTCCGGGCCGAGCTCACCGGTGCGGGCGCGCAGGTCCGGGACCTGCGACGCGAACGCCTCGAGCTTGGCGTTCTTCGCGACGGCCTGGCTCGAGAGGCTCGGCTTGGTCGGGACGGTTCCGGTGCCGGACGAGATCGTGACCTCGTTCTCGTCGCTGTTGAGGCACTGGATGAGTTCTCCGGCCTTCTTCTGCTTGTCCTTGTCCCCGGTCTCCGGAGCCGCCCAGGCCTCGCCGCCGAACGGCGACACGACGGTCCCGCCGGCGGTGGGGGCCGGGATGGGCACGATGCCGTAGTCGAGGCCCGAGACCTTGTCCAGCGTCCCGAAGTTCCACGGTCCGTTGATCATCATGGCGGCGTTGCCGGCCGAGAACTGGTCGGCGACGTCGGCCTGGGTCCAGGTGACGGTGGACTGCGAGAGCGAGCCCTGGTCGAGGAGGTCCTTGACCAGCTGCAGGGCGGCCGCGGTCTGGGGGGTGTTGATGTCCTTCTCGTCGCCGCCGTTGGACCACATGAAGGGCAGGAACTGCCAGGTGCCCTCGTAGGTGTTGACGTTGGACATCGCGAACCCGTACTGGCTGCCGGCGGTCAGCGCCTTCGCGTCGGTCTTGAGCTCGTCCCAGGTGGTGGGGGGCGTGATGCCCGCGGCCTCGAGGATCTTCTTGTTGTAGAAGAGCGCGATGGTGTTCGTGACGGGCTGCAGGGCGTAGAGCTTGCCCTGGTAGGTCGAGGCCTTGATGACGCCGTCGGCGACCCCGGAGGAGTCGATCCCCAGGTCGTCCAGCGGGGCCAGCGCACCCGAGGCGGCGATCTGCTGCACGTCGGGGTTGTCGAGCATGAGGACGTCGGGCAGCGTCTTGGAGGAACTTTGCTGCAGCACCTTCTGGATGAGGGTCTCGCCGGGGACGGATTCCCGCTGGATCTTCATGCCGATCTTGGTGCCGCAGTCGGTGAGCGCCGTACCCCACAACGTCTTGTTGGGGTCGGAGTTGTAGTAGTCCAGGACGCGGAGCGTGCCGGAGTCCGACTTCGTCGCACTCCCACCGCCACCGCCGCAGGCCGCGAGCAGCAGCGGGAGGGCCGCCAGCGCAGCGATCGCGCGGGTGCGTCCCATGGATCCTCGTCGAGCCATGTCGTTCCTCTCCTCGTGCCCACGACAGCGTGGGCAGTAGTTCGTCGATGCGTATCGACGATGGGGGTGGATCGGCCGGGTGGTCGATCCACGGGGGAAGTCAGTTCGGGGGGCGCACGGACTGTCGTCGGGTCAGGTGGGCCGGGACCAGGCGGACCTCGCCGGGTGCCGCGGGATCGTCGAGCAACTGGAACAGCCACTCGACGGCGTGCCGGGAGACGTCCCGGGGTTGTTGGGAGACGGCGGTCACGGGCACGGCCTGCGCCTCCGCCTCCGCCTCGGTGCACAACGCCACGACGTCGACGTCCCGCCCCGGCCGCAGACCGCGGTCGAGCAGGGCACCGAGGGTTTCGGGGACACCGTCCGCGAGCAGCAACCCGGGGACGGACCCCGAGCCCAGCAGGTCGTCGAGCGCCGCGCGGATGGCGACCGAGTCGCGCGGGACCTCGACCCAGCGCAGCGGAACTCCGGCCGCGGCCGCGGTGGCCTCGGCCCGACGGCGGAACCGCGGGACGTAGTTCACCCCACGGGCCACGACCTCCGGACCCCAGCCGAGCACGACGATCTCGTGCACTCCAGCGCCGATGAGTTCACCGACCAGGAGTTCCGCACCGCCGGCGAAGTCGAAGTCGATGCAGTGCAACGTGCTGTGCTCGTCCAGGGCCTCGTCCGGGTAGCCGATGAACAGGCTCGGCTGGGCGATCCCGCGCGCGACCTCGGCCCGCTCGTCCTCGGCCTTGACCTCCATCACGACCATGGCGTCGGCCAGGGCGCGCCCGGCGACCCGACGCAGGCTCTCCTTGCCCTCGTCGGCCGTGACCAGCAGGACGTCGTAGTCGCGTCGCCGGGCCTGGGCGGCGATCTCGTCGATGAACGCCATGATCCCGCCGACCCCGAGGTTGGAGAGGACCGGGTGGACGATGGCGATGATGTTCGTGCGCTGGCTCGCCAGGGCGCGGGCACCGGCGTGCGGTTGGTACAGCAACTGCTCCATGGCGTCCTCGACCAGACGCCGGGTCTTCTCGGAGATCGGACGCTTTCCGCTCATCACGTAGGAGACGGTGCTCTGGGAGACGCCGGCGACCTTCGCCACGTCCTTGCTCGTCGGAACTCGGGCCACGCCACCCTCCCACCCCGTGAGACGAACGTCGACGTCCTCGTCGATGCGCTTCGTCGATGCGTATCGGAAGTTAGTCGACGCACCGCCGTTCCGGCAAGCACTTCCCCCTCACCGCAACCCGACGGTGACCAGGAAGCGGTGGCCGGAACACGCCCGGCCGGGCCGTACGGCCATCCGGGTCGAGGCGGACCCACCCGTCTCAAGCGACCGTGTGAGACCGTCGATGCACGGGGAGTCTCGCCCCGACCCAGGGAGTCCCCGTTGCCCCAGTTCCTCCGCACCGCCACCGTCGCCTCCGCGCTGCTCGCGCTGACCCTGGTGCCGGGCTCCGCCGCGCACGCCGTGGAGATCACGCCGGCCGACGGTGCCGGGGTCCACGTCGACGCGCTGCGCTGGGTCGACGGGCGACCCCAGCTGGAGACCCGGACCGCCACCGACCGCGCCGCCGCCCACCGGCTCGCGGCGACGATGGAGGCCGACCCCGCGGTGTCCGCCGCCCAGGTGCGCACCAGCTACGCGCTGGCGCCCACGGGTGCCACACCCCTGACGAGCCGCACCCTGAAGGCGACCGACCCGTACCTGTCCTACGCCTACCACCTGGGCTCGATCCACGCCTACGACGCGTGGCCCACCACCCGGGGCACCGGGCTCACCGTCGCCGTGCTCGACTCCGGCGTCGACGCGAACCAGCCCGACATCGCCGGCCGGGTGATCGACGGCGGGAACTTCGCGGCCGGCACCGACATCGGCGAACACGGCACCGAGGTCTCGACCGTCATCGCCGGCGCGTACCAGAACGCCTACGGCGCAGCGGGGGTCGCGCCCGACGTGAAGATCCTGGCGATCCGGGTCTGCGAACCCCAGGGCTGTGCGAGCGACGCCGTCGTCGAGGGCATCACCGCGGCCGTCGACCAGGGCGCCGACGTCCTCAACCTGTCGCTGGGCGGGGAGGACTACAACAGCACCACCGCGGCGGCCGTGGCCTACGCGATCGGCAAGGGTGTCGTCGTGGTCGCCTCCGCCGGGAACTCCGGCGACACCGGGAACCCGCTGGAGTACCCCGCCTCCTACCCCGGCGTCATCTCCGTCTCGGCGTCCACCAGCACCGGGGCCCCCGCCCCCTGGGCCCAGCACAACACCCTCGTCGACCTCAGCGCCCCCGGCGACAAGATCCCCGTCGGGAAACCCCTCAGTTCCGGCCGGTACGTGTACGCCTCCGCCTCCGGGACGTCCTTCTCGGCCCCGCAGGTCTCCGCCGCCGCGGCCCTGGTCCGCTCCGTCGCGCCCCGGGCCAGCGTCGCGCAGGTCGAGGACGTCCTGCGGACGACCGCCACCCCCGAGTCCTGGGACGCCGGCTACGGCACCGGGATGCTGGACGTCGGCGCGGCCGTCGCCGCGGCGAAGGCGAGCGTGACGGCGTCGGCGCCGACCGCGACCGTCACGATCCCGCGGCGCACCCGCACCCTGCGCTGACCACCAGGGCTGATCAGGAGGGGTGGGACAACGGCGTCCCGTCCAGGCCCTCCAGCAGGTCCCGCAACGAGTCGAACACCGCGACCGCACCGGCAGTCGTCAGTTCCTCGGAGGAGAAACCCCCCGTCCGGACGGCGACCGCGGTCATCCCGGCGTTCCCCGCCGCCTCGAAGTCCCACGTCGAGTCCCCGAGCACGACCCCCGAGGAACCCCCGACCCGCTGCAGCGCAGCGTGGAAGAGGTCGGGGGCGGGTTTGGTGCTCTCGGCGTCCTGCGAGGTGGTCCAGCCGTCGACGAAGTCCCGGGCCCCCATCAGGTCGAGGTAGCCCTCCACCTGGTCCTGCTGCCCGGAGGAGGCGAGGACGACCTTCCAGCCCCGCCGCCGCAGCTCCACCAGGAGGTCGCGAGCGCCGTCGAAGGGCTGGACCTCGCCGGACATCGGCTCGTACTCCTCGGTCCAGGCGTCCCGCGCGGCGTCCCCGTGGGCGTCCTCGAACTCCTCGCCGGCCACGGCGGGGACGAGCTGGTCCCCGCCCATCCCGACGGCGCGGTGGATCCGCCAGACCGGCAACGTGAGGTCGAAGCGCCGGAAGGCGCGGAACCACGCGAGGGCGTGCTGGTAGTTGGTGTCGACGAGCGTGCCGTCGACGTCGAGCAGGGCGGTGTCGGACAAGGGGTTCTCCTCAGGCGGCGAGCGGAACACTGAACAAGGGGCGGGGATCCTGCAGCAGGGCAGGGGGTTCGACGTCGCGGCGGGCGGCCCGGCCACCCCAGCGGACCTTCCGGCGGTGGCGCGCGAGGACGCCCTTGCGGGCGTCGAACTCGTACTCGCCGACGACCTCGCCGAGCAGCAGCGCCTGGTCGCCCTCGATGGGCAGGGCCACCTCGGTCCCGGGGTCGAGTTCGTGGACGAAGGTGTCGAGGACCCGCAGCGCCTTGCCCGGTCGTCTCCCGGGGGAGATCTCGCGGAGCAGGTCGCGCAGGGAGGCGCCCGCCGCGGCACCGCGCACGTCGACGTCGATGCCGGAGTCCACGCCGAGGCCCACGACGCCGTCGGTGAGGAACTCCCCCACGACCGCGGGCGCTCCGCGCACGATCCACACCAGCCGCCCGGCGGGGCGGACCGGCGGGGCCGGCGAGGGCGGGTCCGGCCACACGCAGGGCATCTCGGGTTCGTCGCCGAAGAGGGGCCGGTAGAACCCGGGGTCCTTGCGCAGCAACGCGGAACGGTGGCTGCGGTGCAGGTCCTCGTCGCCCAGCCACGACGGCATCAGGTCGGCCAGCACGGACTGCGGGCGACCCACGGCCTCGGGGGCGAACTCCGCGATCTGCGCTCCGGTGGTGTCGGCGCGGCCGGTGACGGTCCACGCGTCGACGACCGCGAGGCCGTAGGCGACCAGGGCCGGGGTGCACCCCCGCCACATCCGCACCGCCGGGTGGTTCACCCAGCCGTGGTCGGGCAGTTCGAGGGCGCGCAGGACCTGCAGCGCCTCCACGCGCTGCTCGCCCAGCCGCGGACCGTCGAGGACGGCCGCGGACCGGGCGAAGTCGGCGTAGGGGAGGAACGTCTGCACGGGACCACCGTGACGCGCGGGGTGGCACCCCGCACGTCGGGGGATCAGTACCCGCGTTCGGGGTCGACCAGACCCAGCAGTTCCTCACCGGCGGCGAAACGACGGACGTTCTCGGTGACCCGTTCGGCCAGCGCGCCGACCCGCAGCACGCTCGGGTTGGTCGAGTGCGGGGTGATGATGCAGCGGGGTTCGGTCCACAGCGGGTGGCCGTCGGGCAGCGGTTCCGGGTCGGTCACGTCGAGGGCGGCCCCGGCGATGGTGCCGGCGGCGAGCGCCGCGACGAGGGCGTCGGTGTCGACGAGGGAACCACGGGCGATGTTCACCAGCCACCCCTGCGGGCCGAGCGCCGCGAGCTGCTCGGCCCCGATGAGGGCCTTCGTCTCGGAGGTCGCGGGAGCGGCGAGCACGACGTGGTCGGCGGCGGCGAAGACCTCGCCGACGCGGTCGGCGGGCAGCGTCTGCGCTGCGCCGTCCACGGGGAGACCGCGGCGGGTCACGGCGATGACCTCCGCACCGAGCCCGGCGAAGGCCGGGATCATCGCGGTGCCGATGCCGCCGGCGCCGATGATCGCGATGGTCGAGCCGCGCAGGCTGGACTGGACGCCGTCCAGGGTCTCCGGGTCCCACGTCGAGAGCCGGGCCGCGCGCCCGATCCCGCGGACCCCGGCGAGCAGCAGCGCGACGGCCCCCTCGGCGACGGAGTGCGAGTAGGCCCCGGCGGCGGAGGTCCAGGTGCGCGAGGCGTCGATGACGCCCGCGGCGACCCAGCTCTCGATCCCGGCGGAGGGCAGCTGCACCCACGTCACGGAGTCGGGCAGTTCGGGCAGGTCCCCGTGCCCGCCGCTGACGACGACGGCCTCGGCGTCCGCCAGCGCGACGACCGTGCCCCCGCCACGCTCCACGGCCTCGACCAGCAGCGGGTTCTCCTGCGGTCCGACGAAGACGGCGGGGGTGGTGGGCATGGGGGCTACTCCTCGAACAGGGCCTCGGCGGTGGTCGCGTCAACCCTAGGCCCCCAGCCCTGCGCCGCTTCGGCGCTCCGGGTGCAGTCGCGTCCGGCGGCCTTCGCCGCGTACACGGCGGCGTCGGCCGCGACGAGGGCCTGCTGGGCGCCGGTGTCCGCGTCCAGCGTCGCGCAGCCGGCCGAGAACGTCGCGGCCCCGCCGAGTTCCCGCCAGGAGCCGCGCAGTCGTTCGACGACGTCGATCGCGACGTCGGTCCCGCTGCCGTGCAGCAGGAGGACGAACTCCTCGCCACCGAAGCGGGCGGCGTAGTCACCGCGCCGGAGCCCCGCGGTCAGCATCGCGCCGAACTCCCGCAGCACCTGGTCGCCGAACGTGTGACCCCGGGTGTCGTTGAGCTGCTTGAAGTGGTCGAGGTCGCAGACGACGACGCTGTCCCCGGGGACGAGCAGCGCCATCCGGTCCTCGAGGTCGCGCCGGTTGCCGATGGTGGTGAGGGGATCGGTGCGCGCGTCGCGTTCCAGCCGGTCCGAGGCCGCCCGCTGGCGGCGGCTCATCGAGGCGAGCAGTTCGGCCACGAGGACCCACACGCACGCCATGACCACCGTCCGCACGGCGACCTGGGCGCTGAGCTGCTCCGAGGTGAGCAGGTAGAGCGGGAGCGCGGCGGGCAGCAGCCAGTAGGCGCTCCGCGGCGGCAGGAAGAGGCCGGCGAAGACGAAGTCGAGGACGAAGAGCGGGACGTAGGCGCCGTCGACGCGTTCGGTGCTCACGCCGATCACGGCCAGACCCAGCATCTGCACCAGGGGGAAGAGGACGGGCCCGGAGCGGCCGAGCCGCCCCCACGGCACCGCGAGGCTGGCCACCAGCAGGGCCGCGTCGGCGGCCGCGACGGCCAGCACGACCGTCCAGTCCGCGGCCGTCGGCACGAGCAGCGGGACGGTCAGGAGCACGAGCAGGCCGGTGACGGCCAGCAGCGCGCGACCGGCGACGACGGCCGGGGCGCCGACCAGCCAGCGTCCGGGCAGGCGCTCGACGAGGCGACGCCACCACGGACGCGTGATCACCGTCCCGGACGGATCCCGCGCCACGACCCCACCTCCTGGAACGTTCGAGGCCCCAGCCTCCCACCACCTGCGGCCCCGGTGTCCGGGGGTGCCGGTGAGCGGGAACTCACTTCCGCAGGGTGCGACCCGTCCGGGTGCGGGCCTGCGGCAGGGCCTGGACGACGGCGTCGGGGTCGAGGAGGTCCGCCGCCTCGCGTTCGGTGACGGCGAGACGTTCCCGGGCCGCGGCGTCCGCGGACGCCGTCACCCGGCTGGGGTCGAGGAACACCTGGGTGATCGTGGGGACCCGCCGGCGCATCTCCTCCTCGGCGCGGGTGCAGAGCTCCTCGATGGCGCGCGAGGTGAGTTCCTCTCCGAACTGGACGCGGGCGGCGACCAGGACGCCGCTCGGCCCGAGCTGCATCGTGAGGACCTCCTGGATCCGCACGATCCCCGCTTCGGCGCCGAGGACCCGGACCACCGCGACGCGCACCGCCGGGTCGGCGGCCTCACCGATGAGGAGTTCCTTGGTGTCGCGTCCCAGCAGGAACGCCACGACCCCGAGCAGCGCACCGATGACGATCGAACTGATCGCGTCGTAGACGTTCGAGCCGGTGACCTGGTGCAGGATCGTCCCCGCGAGCGCCACCAGGACGCCGAGGACGGCGATGCTGTCCTCGCTGGCGACGGTCTTCACCGTCGGGTCCGGTGAGCGGACGACGTAGGTCAGGACCCGCCGCTGCGCGGTCGAGGCCTCGCGCGAGACCTGCCGCAGCGCCTTCAGCAGCGACCCCCCCTCGAGCACGATCGAGATGCCGAGGATCACGTAGATCACGATGAAGTGCTGCGTCGACATCGGTTCGGCTTCGCCGGTGAGCGAGGAGATCCCCTCGTAGACCGAGAACACCGCTCCGGACAGGAAGATCCCGACGGCGGCGATGAGGGACCAGAAGAACCGTTCCTTGCCGTAGCCGAAGGGGTGGGTCCGGTCGGCGGGCCGGTCGGCCCGGCTGAGCGAGAGCAGCAGGAACGCCTCGTTCATCGTGTCCGCGATCGAGTGGGCGGCCTCGGCGAGCAGCGCGCTGGAGCCGGTGACCGCCCCACCGATGCCCTTCGCGATGCCGACGCCGACGTTTGCGAGCAGGGCGACCAGCACGGTCCCCTTGGTTTCTTCCGCCACGGCCAAAGCTTCCCCCGGGCAACGGCCGTCCGCGCGGTGGCGGGACGGCATCCCTCACGGAGTGTCACTAGCGCCCCACGGTGAGACAGCACTACGGTGCCGCAGGAGCAGCGACGAGGGAGGCACGTGCGCAGGCGAGGAGAACCGCGGACCCTGTCCCCGGAGGCGCGGCGGGTCGTGGCCGACCTGGAGCGCGACGGCGTCGCCAGCACCAGCGTCGAGGCCCTCCTCGGCAGCGCCGCCCTGCTCGAGGACGTCCTCTCACGCACCGACGACCTCATCGCGGACCAGTCCGCCGACATCGTGCGCCGCCGCCGCCTCGTCGCCGGTGGCGAACCCACCGGCTGGGCCGGGCCGCTGCACGACCCGCACGCCGTCGAACTCCTCGGCGCCCACCCGCCCGTGGACCCCGAGGACCCCTACACGCGCTTCCTGCGCCACGCCCAGGTCGCCGGGGTCGCCGGCGCCTACTGCCGCCGCGACGTGCGCGTCCTGGACATGAACGGCCTGCTCACCCTGGCCGCGGCACCGGTCCGGCCCACCGACTGGGCACGGACCGCCGCCGGCCCCTCGCTCGAGGTCGCCCTGCACCTGACGGGCGTGGACGAGGGCACCGGCCCGCTGCACTACGTGCGGGCCTCGCACCGCCGGCGCGGCGCCCGGCGGGTCCGTCACCTCGAACGCAGCGGGCACCGCCTCGAGGACCCCGACCTGCTGCGGGAGTTCGGCGACGCCGCCCACGTCGTGCTGCACGGGGGCGCGGGCACGGTGGTCTTCTTCGACCCCCGCGGCCTGCACCGCACCGGGCGCCCCACCACCCGCGACCGCCTCGTCCTGCACGGTCGGTTCGCCACCCGCAGCGCCGACCGCACCGTGCTGCTCCCCGCGGACGCGGGGCCGCGCAGCGCGCTCGCCGACTCCGCGCTGGCCTAGCGTCCGAGCAGCTTGTCGATCAGGCGGGCGAAGAAGCCCTTCCTGACCGGCTCGACGACCGGTGCCGCAGGGGCCTCGACGCGCACCGGCGGCACGACGCCCGCGCTGCGGGGGGCCTCCACGACCGGGGCGGGCTCCGCGACGACGGGCTCCGCGACGACGGGCTCGGGGGCCTCGACGACCTCCTCCTCGTGCACGCGGGCGGGGCTGCTCAGCGTGCCCTTGAGCTCCTGGTCGGGGGTGTAGCTCGCCTCACCGAGGATCGACGCGGCGAAGAGCAACGCGGAGGCCTGGACGGGCGCGACGGTCTGCGCGCCGCGGACGGCGGTGTCCGGGGTTTCGTCGATCGTGGACATGCAGGCGTCTCCCCTGGTGCGGCCGGTCACCCCGACGGTGACCGCTGATCCCCTCATCGACCCTCGCGCCGCGGCGCTGGAGCGGCGGGACCGGCTACCACCCGGATAGCCGCACTGGGATCCTCCCCCCATGGACACCTCGGCCCTCAACCACTCCTTCACCATCGCCCTCCCCGCCTGGGTCGACGACGAACTCGCCGACGTCCCCGACGCCCTGGCGACCCGCGAGGACCGGATGGCCCTCGTCCACCGCCTCGCCGCCCGCAACTTCCGCGAGGGCAACGGCGGCCCCTTCGCCGCCGTGGTGGCCGACTCCACCACCGGGGAGATCGTCTCCGTGGGCGTCAACGTCGTCCTCTCCACCGGGATCTCCTCCGGGCACGCCGAGGTCACCGCCCTCGGCCTGGCCCAGGCCCGCACCGGGTCGTGGGACCTCGGCGCCGACGGTGCCCGTCGCGAGCTCGTCGTGAACTGGCGTCCCTGCGCCCAGTGCTACGGAGCGACCCTCTGGTCCGGGGTCCGCACCCTCGTCGTCGCCGGTTCCGGCCCGGAGCTGGAGGAGATCAGCGGTTTCGACGAGGGCCCCGTCCGCGACGACTGGGCCGAGCAGTTCGAGGCCCGCGGCATCGCCGTCGTCTCCGACGTGCTCCGCGAGGAGGCGCTGGCCGTCTACCGCGACTACGCCGCCCACGTCAGCGCCACCGGCGCGACCGTCTACAACGCCCGCAACGACTGACCCCACGGTAGTTCTGCAGCCATCGGCCAACACGCCGCGCGGGACCCCCGCTCCGACGGCGTGTCGGCCGATGGTTGCAGAACCGCTGCGGGCCAACGACTTGTCCACAGGGCCCCCGCCGTCGAGCCCCGGATCGTCCACCCTTGAGCGGTGGATGCGGACGCGGCGGTGGGCCGCTGCGGGGGTGCTGCGCGCTGGGACCGGCTGCGTCACCTGACCACCGCGGATCGACTCCGCACCGCGGTCCGCCGAGGGGTGCTGCGGCGTCCGCTGCCCGGGCTCTACGCCCTCCCGGGGTGCCCGGCCGACGTGCTCGCTGCCGCTGCCGTCCGGGGCGTCCGCTCCTGCCACACCGCCGCGACGGCACTCGGCCTCGCCGTGGTCGATGCGCCGCCGGTTCCGCACGTGACCGCCGGCCGCGGCTCGACGACGGTCTGGCGCGCAGCCCTGGTGCACCGCCGCGACGTCACCGACCTCGACGGCTGCACCGATGTCCTCACCACCGTCCTCGACTGCCTGCGCTGCCTGCCGCGTCGCACCGCCCTGGTCCCCCTCGACGCCGCCCTCGCCGCGGGCCGCGTCTCCTGGGAGGACCTGGACCTCGCCGCGAAGGGGATGAACCGCAACGACGACCGCCGGAAGCTGCTGGCCATGGCGGACGAGAAGTCCGGCTCCCCGCTGGAGTCGATCGGGCGCTACGACCTGCTGGAGGCCGGGTACTCCCTGCAGACCCAGGTGGTGCTCGACCCCGCAGGACGGGTCGACTTCCTCATCGACGACTGGCTGGTGGTCGAACTCGATGGTCGCCGCACCCACGACGACCCCGTGCAGTTCGCGGAGGACCGCCGCCGCGACGCCGAACTCACCCGCCGGGGCTTCGTCGTCCTGCGCTTCACCTGGACGGCCGTCGTCCGGCGCCGGGAGTGGTGGCTGCAGGTGGTCGCGGACGTCCACGTCCGGGGCCCGCGCTCATGAGGGCCACCCCGCGGCCGATGGAGGGGACGTGCGTGCACCCGAGTCCGAGGAGCTGCGCCCCGGAGACTTCGTGAAGGTGCGGGGCACGACGAACCCCGCCCACCACGGCGGCCGGGCCGTCGTCGTCGCGGTGCACCGCGCGCCCGGCCCGCCCTGGCACGTCGTCTCGCTCGACGTCCGCTACTCCGCCCGGGGCAGCGCGCTGCGCGTCGACCTCGGGGAGCGCGGGGAGCTCGCCCGCTGGGACACCCCGTGGCAGCCGGAGCACACGGTCGAGAACGAACCGCACGACTTCCTCTCCCCCGGCGCGGCCGACGCCTCCGCCCCCGTCTCCCGGCGCAAGCTCGTCGTCGGCGCGCTCGCCGTCCTGCTGCCCCTGACCGCGCTGGGCGTCTGGGAGCACGAACGTCCCGACACCGACCCCAACCCCGTCGTCGTCCAGCGGGCCTTCCAGGAGGGGGTCCGCGGGACGGGCACCGCGACCGCTTCGACGTCGCTCGCCGCCCCGACGCCGACCGCGACGACCCGCACCGCGGCGGCCGAGGTCGTCGTCGCCTGGGCGGCCGGCCCGGTGCCCGTGGTGGCCGGCGCCGAGGGCCAGAACCCGACCCCGCTGGCGGGGGTCCTGCCCGCCGAGGGGTGCCGCGACGCCTACGTGCGCGACCTGATGTCGTACCTGCCGATGGGTCAGCGCGTCGACGTCGCGGGCGCGGGCTGGTACCGCACCGACGACGGGATCGACGTCAACGCGGAACTCGTCCGCACCGGGGTCGCCGTCCCGGACGCCACGACGGCCGGTTCCAGCGCGACCGACGCCGCGAACCTGGCGACCCTGCACGACCTGGCGGCCGACGCCCCGCACGACTGCAGCTGACCGGAACGGGTGCCGCGGCGACGAGAGCACGACGAGCGAAGAGGGTCCGCTTCGCCTCCCACGCGAGGCGGACCCTTCGCACGACGGCGTCAGAAGCGGTCGAGCCCCCCGGCACGGAACTTCGGCTTGAGCACCCGGCTCTGCTCGCGTTCGTGCTTCGCGCGGAGGGCCCGGACCTGCTGGGCGGAGACCCGGAGCCGGCCGGCGAGCTCGGGGTCGAGGGACTCGACCTCGACGGCCAGGCTCGAGAGCCTCTCGGGGTCAGCGTGCGTCGAGCTGTTCTTCGCCTTCTTGAGTTCGGTTTCGGCGTCCTTGAGCAGTCCTGCGTCGGTCATGACGGCAACCTTGCCTCACCCACCGGACGAGCGAGTACCGGAGGAGCGACGTAGCGCCGCCCGCCAGGGTCCGATGCGTCCAGACCCCGGACGTCGACGTGCGGAGGATCACCGAGCTTCACCGCTTGCGGGCGGCTCGCAGACGCCGGCCACTCACCCCCGCCAGCAGGCCACCGCACACCAGCTCGACGACCTCGAGGACCTGGGTGCGGGTGGTCAGGTCAGACCGCAGGAAGGTCAGACCGGCGATCGACAAGAGCACCATCAGGGATCCGGAGACGACGACGACGCGAAGCCCGAACCGCTGCTGACGGGTCAACGGCTCTCCCGGGATCGACACGTCGACCTGTCTACCGCGTGGCGGCGGATCGCGCAGGTGACCACCCAGGACGGCGCACGGTCATCCCGCTGTCGTCGAGAGCACCCGAGGTCGATGAGCACCGGCCGGCCGGCCGCGTCGACGAGGACGTGGTCCGGGCCGAGCTCGCCGTGGACGAGGCCGTGGGTGGACCCCTCACGAGGCTCGACGGCCGCGGCGCGCCGGCGCAGCGAGTCCTCGACCCGCTCGGCTGCTGGGGCCAGGCGCGGTTCACGAACAGCGGCGGCCATCCGCAGCAGGAAGCCTCGGAGTTCGCCCAGGAGCGGGACCGCCGAGACTGGATCGTCGGCGAGCACCGCCTCCGGGGAGCGACCGGGTCACCTCCGGCGACCTCCCCGGGCCGGCCCGGTTCCTGCGGAGCGCGTGACGCTCTCGAGCGCCGCCTCCACGAGTTCCCCGACGGCGGCGGGCGAGTAGTTCCGTTCGACGTGCGCCCGCGCCCGCGGCGCGAGTTCCGCCCGGAGTTCCAGACCCCGCAGCACCGCCGCCGCGAGGTCCGCGGGTCCGGTGGAGGCGGCGATCGTGCGGGGGTCCAGCGAACCCGCGACCTCCGGGTTCGCCCCGACGGGGGTCGCCACGACGGGGACCCCGCTGGCGAAGGCCTCGACGGTGACGATGCCGAAACCCTCCATCTCCAGGGTGGGCAGCACGAAGAGGTCCGCGGCCCGGTACAGCTCGGGCAGGTCCGCGTCGGCCACGAAACCGGGGAACACCACGTGGTCGGCGATCCCGAGTTCGCGAGCCCGACGACGGAGTTCCTCGGCGAGGTACCCGGTTCCGCCGACGACGAGCTGCACCCCGGGGTGTTCGGCCCGCAACGCCGGCACGGCGGCCAGCAGGTTCTCCAGCCCCATCCGCCGGACGAGGCGCCGCACGGTCAGCAGCACCGGTGAACCCGTCAACCCGAAACGAGCCCGGGCCGCGGCCGCGGAACCCGGCGCGAACCGGGGCAGGTCGACGGCGAGCGGGACGACGTCGACGCGGGCCCGGACCCCCGGGTGCACCTGCTGCAGCAACCGCCGCACGTACCAGCTCGTCGCCAGCGTCCGGGCGGAACCCTCGATCGCGACGCGTTCGGCCCGGCGGGTGAGGTCGGCGACCGCTCCGGACGCGACCCGGGCGAAGGGGTACTTCCCGCCGGCCGCGTCGAGTCGCACCTCGAGCGAGGACGGCGCGTGGAAGCGGAGCACGGTGCGCTCGCCGAGTCCCGCACGGACGGCGGCCGCGGCGTGGAACGTCGAGTGGACGTAGACCGCGTCGAAACCCTCGCGGGCGTCGAGCGAACGCAACCACCCCGGAACCTGCAGCGTCGTCGTCAGCGGGTGCGCGTAGTAGCCGCGGCTCCCCCGCGCGGGGGCCGGGTGGCGCAGCAGCCGGTAGTGCCCCCGGTCCTCGACGAGGGGCTGGGCCGGGTCGTGCCGGCGGACGAGGAGCGTGACCTCGTGGCCGCGGCGGGCGAGTTCGTCGACCTCGACCAGGACCGAGGACGCCACGCCACCACGGTGCTCGGGCGGAACTCCGTCGGTGATCACGAGCAGGTGCACAGGGGCAGCCTGCCAGACCCGCGGAACCTGCCGCCGCGAGCCGGGCGCGGGAACCTCAGGGAACGGGGAAGCGCGGCAGGAGACCGGCCCGCTCGAAGCCGATCAGTGCGGCACCGACCCTCCCGGCGTCGGTCCCCCACCGGGCTCTCGCGAGCGGCGGCGGCGCGCGCCAGACGAAGAGTTCCGCCAGCGCCGCGGCCAGCGGCTCCAGCAGCAACGGCCCGGCCCCGGAGACCCCACCACCCAGCACCACCTCCGCGGGGTCGAAGAGCATCGTCAGCCCGTGCAGGGCCAGCGCCAGGGCCTCGACGGCGTCGCGCCACACGGCGTCCGCGTCGGCGTCGCGGCCCAGCAACCCCACGACGTCGGCGGTGGTCACCGCGTCCCGCCCACCGCGGGCCAGGTAGCGCCGGACGACGGCCGCCCCGGCCGCGTAGGCCTCGAGGCAGCCGCGCTGACCGCACGGGCAGAGTTCCCCGCCGGCGTGGACGACGACGTGGCCGAACTCCCCGGCCGAACCCGAGGAGCCCTCGACGACGCGGCCGCCGACGACGAGCGCCGCGGCGATCCCGGTCCCGATGGGCACGAACGCGAAACTCCCGCTCGCGCCGGAGGCGAGGTGCTCCGCCCGCCCCGCTGTGCGCGCGTCGTGCCCGACGGCGACGGGCAACCCGGTGAACTCCTCCAGCGTCGCCCGCAGCGGGTAGGAGTTCCAGCCGAGGTTCGAGGCGTAGACGATCGTGCCGCTCGATTCGTCGACCGTCCCGGGGGTCACGACCCCGACGGCCACGGGTTCCGCCCCGGCGGCCCGGGCGTCCTCGGCCAGCACCCCGAGCAGCGCGCGCAGGTTGTCCTCGGGGGCCTGCCCCGGCGAGACGGTGGGACTGTGCCGCAAGGAGACCGTCGATCCGTGGAGGTCCACGACCGAACCCTTCAGGCCGGTTCCGCCCACGTCGACCGCCAGCACGGTCGGACCGATATCCACCCGGCGACCCTAGCCCACCACCCCCCACCCGGCCCGCCCGCTCACCCCCGACGGCGATCGTGCAGGGACTCCCAGCGAGCTCGCGGTGCGACGTCGGCGACCGCACGAGACGACGGGGGAATCGGAGGGAGGAGCTGCCTGGTTCGCCGACCTGGAACTCTCCGGCGGCATCGTGCTCGACCAGGTGGTCCACGACCTCGACCTCGCCCCTCAGGCAGGTGTTCGCCGTGCGGGGCACGAACGACGGGAAGCTGTCGACGTCACGTTCGTGGTCCACCGGTCCGGAACTCGCCGGCGGCGGCGCGCTCGTCGACCACGTCGTGCACGTGGCCGACCTGCTCGACGCGTGGCTGGGCGCGGAACCCGTCTCGGTGACGGCGGTGACCAACCGCGTCGGGAACGCAGCCGGTGGCCGCCCGCTGCAGCTCCCCCACGGCGCGGACCCCGACGCCGTGCGTTCGGGCGTCCAGCCGCAACCGGACACCGGGGTCGGGATGCGGACGACCCGGATCGTGCCGGCGGCTCAGGAGTCCGCGCGCAGCGGGCGCACCGTCGCCTGCTGAGCCAGCCGTTCCAGGTCCGCGAGGCGGGAACCGGGCCACCCGTGGACGAGTTCGCGCCAGGCCGGGGGAACGGCCCCGGCACCCCAGCGGGCCCCGAGCAGCCCGCCGGCGATCGCGGCCACGGTGTCGGTGTCGTTCCCGCCGCGCACCGCGTCCTCGAGGGCGAGGCGGAAGTGCCACGCGGGGTCGGCCGAGGGGACGGGGGTCGTCACGATCGCCGACCACGCCGCCTGCAGCGCCTGGACCACCCAGCCGTTCTGCGGGAAGTCGCGGGGCCGGGAGACCTCGGCGACGTCGATGCGCCCCGCCCACAGGTCGCGGCGGGATCCCGGCAGGAGGTCGAGTCCACCGCGGAGGTCGAACTCCCCCGCCAGGACCGCGTGCCGCACCGCCGCGCACCACAGGACGCAGGCGTCACCGGCCTCCGGGTCGGCGTGGGTCAGGTCGCTCACGGCCCGGGCGCTCACGGCCAGCTCCTCGGGGGAACCGCCGTCGTCGAGGTGGGCGAGGACGACCGGCGCCGTCCGCATCAGCGACCCGTTCCCGGCCGTGCGCCCCGTCTCCGCGTGCAGCGCAGCGGCGGCGGCGCGGCAGTCCGAAGCCGTGAACGGGGCCTGCAGCCGAGCCAGGACGGCGCGGGTCTGGGCCCCCACGTCCTGGGCGTCACGCGCCCACCCGACCCAGGCGGCCACGATCCCGTCGAGGGTCGCGTCGTCGGTGAGGGGGCGACCGGCCGCGACGGCCTGCAGGACCGGTACCGCCATCGAGGTGTCGTCGGTCCACTCCCCGGGGGCCCAGTCGAACACCCCGCCGCCCACCATCGCCACGGGCGTCCCGTCCGCGAGGGGCGGACCGAACTCGTACCCCGCGCCCAGCGCGTCCCCGCAGGCCGTTCCCGCGACGATCCCGGCGGCTCTCGACCCGTCCACGTCCACCTCGGCGTCCACGGGGTCATCCTCCCCCGCACGGACGAACGGTGCCGGGTGGGCCGGGCGGGTGACGTCCGGGGAAGGTTTCGGGGGTCGTCCCGCAGGAGCGTGCGGTGATCCACCGGTGCGTCGTGTCGTCCCGCTCCGGGTGCTCCTGCTCGCCGCCTGCGAGGAGACCCCGGCGGCGCCGGGGACGACGCACCTGCAGGCCTTCGACCACGTGGAACTGCCGCCCTGCTCCCCCGACCTGCCGGGCCTGTCCGGACCGGTCCTGGTGCGGCACGTGACGACTCTGCACCTGCCCACCGGATCGGTGCTCGCCGCCGACGGCTGCACGGCCGCGGCCTTCCCCGAGGGCGGGCCGAGCCCGTTGTGCGTGATCCGCTCGAGCGACGGGGTCGAGGACGGGATCGTGTTCAGCACCGGGATCGGTGACGGCGGGTACCCGACCTACGCTGGCCGCGACGCGGACGGGAACGTGGTGGCGCTGCTCGACGACGGGGGCATGCCCCGGGCGACGGCGGGGGTTCCGGGGACCCCGCCGCCGGACTACGTGGAACCGGACTACGCGGGACCGGCCCGAGGGGAACGAGCGTCCTCGACCAGCTCGACCGCGGCGCCGACGGTCCGCGCGGCCTCGTCGGTGTCGACCCGGGCGAGGACCATGGCGCTGACGACGAGGGCGGCGCAGACCCGCGCCAGCCGGTCCTGGTCCTCGGCCGACAGCGACGGCGCGTGGGCGGCGACCCCGCGGGCCATGGCCGCGTGCAGTTCCCGGCGGTAGCCGAGCACCACGTCGGCGATCTCGGGCTCACGTCCGATCGGGGCCGTCGCGGCGTTGAGCAGCAGGCAGCCGCTCTGCAGGGCCGGGACGCGTCCGCCGGCGAAGACGGCGCGCAGGCCGTGGAGGTAGTCGAACAGTGCCCCGGGCTGCACGTCGGGCCCGGCGAGCGGTCGCAGCCGCGGCCGGATGACCTCGTCGAGGTAGCTCTGCACGGCGGCGTCGAACAGCCCGCGCTTGCTGCCGAACGCGTGGTAGAGGCTCGAACGGCGCAGTCCGGTGGCGATCTCGATCTCCGGGACGGAGACGTCCTCGAACCCCCGGTCCCAGAACAACGCGCGCACCGCGCGCACCACCTCGTCGGTGTCGAACGTCTGGACTCTTCCCACGTGGCGCCCCCTCTCGGGAGCAGTCTATAGTGGAATGACCGTTCCAAAGACTTGAGGAGTCCTCGTGCTGATCGCCGCCCTGACCGTGACCGGCATCGCGGCTCTCGTCCACGTGTACGTCTTCGTCCTGGAATCGCTGCTCTGGACCACACCGCGGGCGCGGGCGATCTTCGGTCTCGACGAGCAGACGGCCCGCACGACGGCTCCGATGGCGTTCAACCAGGGTTTCTACAACCTGTTCCTCGCCGTCGAGATCGTCGCGGGGATCGTCGTGCACGCCACCGGCCGGCACACCGTCGGCGCCGTCCTCGTGCTCGTGGGGACGCTGTCCATGGTGGGAGCGGGGATCGTCCTGCTCGCCTCCGACCGCTCCAAGGTCCGCCCCGCACTGATCCAGATCCTCCCCGCGCTCATCGGCAGCCTGCTGTTGATCGCATCCCTCACCACCGACTGAAGGAGTCAGTTCCTGTGACGTCCAGCACTCAGGTCCAGCTCGTGAACCGCCCCCAGGGGTGGCCGACCGCGGACGACTTCCGCACGGTCACGATCGAACTCCCCGACCTCGGCCCCGGCCAGGTGCGGGTCCGCAACGAGTTCGTCTCGGTCGACCCCTACATGCGCGGCCGGATGAACGACGTCCGCAGCTACGTCCCGCCGTACGCCCTCGGCGAGACGATGACCGGCGGCGCCATCGGCCACGTCGAGGAGTCCACCAGCGAGGACCTCCCCGTCGGTTCGCTGGTCGTCCACGGCTTCGGCTGGCGCGACGTCGCCCAGGGCGACGCGTCGGGCTTCCGCAGGGTCGACGCGATCCCCGGCGCCCCGAACTCCCTGCACCTCGGTGTCTTCGGCATGATCGGCATGACGGCGTACGCGGGCCTCACCGCGGTCGCCGGCCTCCGCGAGGGGGACACCGTCTTCGTCTCCGGTGCCGCGGGTGCCGTCGGGACGGCCGTCGGCCAGATCGCCCGCCTGCTCGGCGCGAAGACCGTCATCGGTTCGGCGGGCACGGCCGAGAAGGTCGCCCTGCTGCAGGAGAAGTACGGCTACGACCGGGCCGTGAACTACAAGGAGGGCGCGATCCGCGAACTCCTCGCCGACGCCGCCCCCGACGGCATCGACGTGTTCTTCGACAACGTCGGCGGCGACCACCTCGAGGCTGCGCTCGACGCGTTCAACGACCACGGCCGGGCCGCGTTGTGCGGGTCGATCTCGCGGTACAACGCCACCGGGCCCGCCGCCGGGCCGGACAACCTCTCGAACCTCGTCACCCGCAAGCTGACCCTGCGCGGGTTCATCGTGGGTGAGCACCAGGACCTCGCCGGGGAGTTCGGCACCCGCATGGCCGGCTGGTTCTCCGAGGGGAAGATCGCCTACGACGAGACCGTCGTCGACGGGATCGAGAACTCCGTCGAGGCGTTCCTGTCGATGATGCGTGGCGCCAACACCGGGAAGATGCTCGTCCGCGTCTGATCGCCGTTCAACGCAGAAGAGCGCCGGTGACCGTGAGGTCACCGGCGCTCTTCAGTTCGTCATCACATCGGGGGCATGAGCACCGAGTCGACGAGGTACACGGTCGCGTTCGAGGTCTGCACGTTGCCGCAGATCACGTTCGTGGAACCGTCGATGGTCAGCTTGTCCGGCGTGCCGGCGACCTTCACCTCGCCACCCTGCACGGTCTTGACCGTTCCGGCGTCGAGCAGCTGCTGCGGGTCCATCTTCCCGGCCACCACGTGGTAGGTCAGGACACTGGTCAGCGTCTTGGCGCCCTCGGGCGTCTTCAGGGACGCGACGGTGTCGGCGGGCAGCTTCGCGAACGCGGAGTCGACCGGGGCGAACACGGTGAACTCACCGCTGTTCAGGGTGTCGACGAGGTTCACGTCCGGGTTCAGCTTGCCGGAGACGGCGGCGACGAGCTGGGTCAGCAGCGGGTTGTTCGACGCAGCGGTCGTCACGTTGGCGGCAGCCATGCCGCCGACGGAACCGGCACCGCTGGGAACCTGGGCGGCGTAGTCGGCGCAGCCGGGGCCGATCGGGTCGGTCGAACCGGCCATCGCGGCGCTCGAGGTCATCGACTCGCTCGGGGACGCCATCGAGGAAGTGGTGCTGCTGCTGGTGCTGGAACTGGTGGTCGAGCCGGCGGTGTCGTCGGAACCGCCACAGGCCGAGAGGCCAAGACCCAGCGCCCCGGCCAGAGCCAGGACCGAGAAGGTGCGCTTGCGAGTCGTGGTCATCATCAGTGGAACTCTCCTCTGTGGTTCGTGTCCCACCGCGTCGCGGTGGGTTCTCGCTTCCACCCTGCATTCGTCGCCGCGGGCCCGGGGGTTTGGTGCAGTCCGCCACAGATCCTGGCGCACCGATCCTGACGGGATGTGGACGCAGAAGAGCGCCGGTGACCGTGAGGTCACCGGCGCTCTTCAATTCGTCATCACATCGGGGGCATGAGCACCGAGTCGACGAGGTACACGGTCGCGTTCGAGGTCTGCACGTTGCCGCAGATCACGTTCGTGGAACCGTCGATGGTCAGCTTGTCCGGCGTGCCGGCGACCTTCACCTCGCCACCCTGCACGGTCTTGACCGTTCCGGCGTCGAGCAGCTGCTGCGGGTCCATCTTCCCGGCCACCACGTGGTAGGTCAGGACACTGGTCAGCGTCTTGGCGCCCTCGGGCGTCTTCAGGGTCGCCACGGTGTCGGCGGGCAGCTTCGCGAACGCGGAGTCGACCGGGGCGAACACGGTGAACTCACCGCTGTTCAGGGTGTCGACGAGGTTCACGTCCGGGTTCAGCTTGCCGGAGACGGCGGCGACGAGCTGGGTCAGCAGCGGGTTGTTCGACGCAGCGGTCGTCACGTTGGCGGCAGCCATGCCGCCGACGGAACCGGCACCGCTGGGAACCTGGGCGGCGTAGTCGGCGCAGCCGGGGCCGATCGGGTCGGTCGAACCGGCCATCGCGGCGCTCGAGGTCATCGACTCGCTCGGGGACGCCATCGAGGAAGTGGTGCTGCTGCTGGTGCTGGAACTGGTGGTCGAGCCGGCGGTGTCGTCGGAACCGCCACAGGCCGAGAGGCCAAGACCCAGCGCCCCGGCCAGAGCCAGGACCGAGAAGGTGCGCTTGCGAGTCGTGGTCATCATCAGGTCGTAGCTCCTCAATGGTGTTTCACCGTCAGGACCGGCGGTGAATCGTTCGTACAACTTCTCTTCGGCGCCGACCCGCCAGGGGATTGGTGCCTCGTCCACGGTCGACCGGTCTGCCGACGACCGCACGCCCAGATCGCCGGTAGTGACAATCCGTTACCAGATCGTTGCTACGAGTGAAAAGGATGCGACGGGGTCAGACGACGGTGAAGAACTTGCTGGGCTGTCCCGACGAACCGTCCGGGATCGGCTGCACGACGTCCTCGGTCTGCACCTGCCCCGTGCCGTCCGTCGAGCGGACCCGCACCGTGTGACTGCCCTTCTCGGCGTTGTCGTAGGCGTAGGTCCACTGGACCCAGGTGTTCGCGTTCACCGACGGGACCAACGTGGCCTCGGCCCAGTCCCCGTTGTCGAGGGACACCTCGACCTTGCTGATCCCCCGCGTCTGCGCCCAGGCGACCCCGGCGATCGGCACCGTCTGACCCGAGGCGATCATGGCGAAGGAGGCGGGGACGTCGATGCGGGTGGCCGTCTTGATGGGCGCCTTCTGCGCCCAGCCGCGGTCCGTCCAGTAGGCGGTCTTCGCGTCGAACCGGGTGACCTCGATGTCGGTGATCCACTTGCAGGCCGAGACGAAGCCGTAGAGGCCGGGGACGATCATGCGGGCCGGGAACCCGTGGACGTCGGTCAGCGGCTCACCGTTCATGGCGACGGCGATCATCGAGTCGCGGCCGTCGGTGGCGTCCGCCACCGGGGTCGAGATGGTGAAACCGTCGACGGAGGTGGAGTACAGCATGTCCGCGTCGGCCTTGATCCCGGCCCGGTCCAGCAGCGTGGTCAGGGGTACGCCGAGCCAGCGGGCGTTGCCGACGAGGTTGCCGCCCACCTCGTTCGACACGCAGGTCATGGTCATCCACCGTTCGACGAGGTCCTCCTTCAGGAGGTCGTCGAAGGTCACCGTGACCTCGCGGTCGACCATGCCGTGGATGCGCAGCGTCCACGAGGAGATGTCGACCTGCGGCACCGAGAGGGCGGTGTCGACGCGGTAGAAGTCCTTCGCGCTCGTCACGTACGGCGTGATCCCGTCGATCGAGTCCAGCCCCGGAGGCAGCGTGGGCGCCGCCGAGACGGGTTTGGGCAGCACGATGTCGGCGCGCGAGGCGGCCACGGACTTCGAGCGGTTCACCAGGACGCCACCACCGGCGGTGACGGCCGCCGCGCCGGCGACGGCACCGAACAGCACCGACCGGCGCGACAGCGGTCCCCGCGCGGACGGGGCGCGGCCGGTCAGGGCGCGGATCAGCAGCACGAGGGCGGCGGCCCCGGCCAACGTCCCGACGGCGGACGGCATCCAGCTCAGCGAGGTCGCGTCCGGACGGTGCACGCTGGCGCCGACGGCCGCGAGACCCAGGAGGACGACGAGGCCGAGGCCGACCCGCAACCAGCGCAGCGCGACGAGGCCGATGACGGCGAAGAGGATCACCAGGGTGGCGTAGAGACTGCCCAGCAGGACCGCCTTGTCGGACTGCCCGAACTGCCGGATCGCCCACTCCTTCAGCCACTCCGGCGTCCGGGCGATGAACTCCTGCCCCACCCCGTAGACGGGGTCGGCCGAACGGGTGACGAGCGTCGCGAGCAGCGCACCGACCCCCAGGGTGGTGGCGCCCGACAGGAGACCGGCCAGCACCGCCAGCAACCGTCGACCGTGTCGCCCCTGTCGTCCCGGAGCCTGCGGTCCTCGTTCGCGTTGCTTCAGCACGCCGTTCTCCCTTCCGTGCCGCAGCGAGCTGCCGGGGCACCACTCCTCTGTTCGGAGCGGGGAGTCCTCTGGATCCTCGCGTCACCCTGCGGGTGCGTCCTGCGGGTGCGTGTCGCGTCGGGCAGAGGCGTCGACGTGGACGCGACCGTCGAGCGGGGTGCCGCCTCGTCGGCGGACCACGGCGATGGTCAGGACGAGCACGACCCACCCGGGCCAGGCCAGGACGGTCGCCTCGGCACCCTGCTGGGCCGGGAGCAGGAACGCCGCGAGCAGCAGCGAGGTGGACGCGTTCATCGCCCCGTGGGCCAGGGCGCCGGCCCAGACCGTCCCGGTGCTCTCCCTGACCCGCGCGAGCAGGGTTCCGATCAGCACCGTGCTGAGCACCATCAGGGGGATGCTCACCGGGCTCGTCGTGCCGTAGTTGTAGCCCAGCAGCAGCAACGGGGCGTGCCACAGACCCCACAACGCGCCGTTCAGCAGGTTCGACCGCACCGGCCCCAGTGGACGCAGGGCGTGGAACAGGAAACCCCGCCAGCCGATCTCCTCCCCCACCGCGGTGACGCCGATGACCACGGTCGTCAGCGGGATCGCCAGCAGCGAGGACGACGCGTCGGGGTTCACCCGGAGGTCGACCAGCCCCGCCGCGGCGGCCACGAGCATCGACGCCGCGGCCAGCGCGATCCCGCCGCCGGCCGCGGCGAGCGCCCGCAGCGCGGTGCGCCGCCAGGACAGCGGACCGACGAGGCCCAGCACCTGCAGCGGGTTCGCGGGGCGCAGGACGCCGAACACCGTCACGAGGGCGGCCAGGGTGGGGGTCGTCATGACGACGGCCCCGATGACGAAGAAGTGCGGGTTCTGCAGACCACCGCCGAGGTGGAGCGGGAGGCTCGCCAGCCAGGCCCCGCCGAGGGCCAGGACGGCGAACAGACCCACCGCCCGCCAGGGGACCGTGCGCTCGACGGTCACCGGCGACGCACCCGGGCCACGACGAGGGCGGTGGCGCAGCCCAACGTCACGAGACCGCAGGCGATGCCCACGGCGAGCGGCAGGACGCCGGCGGACGCCAGCACGTTCAGCAGGACCGCGACGGTGAGCACGGCCCACAACAGGGGGACGGCGGGACCGCGGTGCAGGTTCGTCGGTTCGGACACGGGGAGCTCCTCGGGTGGGGGTCGTTCGGTACCCCTCGACCCTGCTGCGGCGCACGGGGGCCGGACGATCCCCCGCGCTACCCGGGCGAGGTGCAGCAGGCTGTACTCCTCACCCGTCCCTGGCCACAACAGCGGAGACCAGCGGACACCGGCGCCGTCGACCTCGTACCGTCGCGGCGTGCCCGTGGAACCCCCCGAGAACCCCAGCGCCCTGTCCGCGCTCCGCCGGGGCACCGCCACGACCAGGGCGGCGGTCACCCGTCTCGGGGGCGGCCTCGGAACCTCCTTCCTCGCGGGTCTCCTGCTGGTCTGGGTCGTCGTCGTCGGGGTCCTGTGCGTGGTCGGGATCGGTCTCCTCCTGGTCCCCGGCGCCCTGCGGACCCTGCGCCGCCTGGGCGATCGGGAGCGTGAACGGCTGCGGCGCAACCGTTCCACGATGCTGCCGGCCGGCCCCGTCCCGTCCGGGTCGCATGCGGCGGTGCGGGACGCGGCGGTGCGGCGGGAACTGCTGTGGCTCCCCGTGCACGCCACCTGGGGCCTCCTGCTCGGTCTCGTCGGGGTCCTGCTGCCCGTCTACGCGCTGCGCGACCTGTCGTTCCCGTTGTGGTGGAGGGTGGTTCCCGCGGACGTGGACGCCTCCCCGTGGTGGTGGACGGTGGACGGCTGGCCCTCCGCCGCTGCGGTCGCCCTGCTGGGTCTCGGGTGGGCGGCGCTCACCGTGGGGACCTCCCCGCGGTTGGCGCGGTGGCAGGCCGCACCGGGGCTGACGTTGCTGGCTCCGCCGCCCGGCACCGACCTGTCCCTGCGGGTGGCGGAGCTGAGCGCGACCCGCGCCGCCGCCCTCGACGCCCACGTCGCGGAACTGCGCCGCATCGAGCGGTCGCTGCACGACGGGGCGCAGAACCGGATCGTCGGGGTCACGGTGCTGCTCGGTGCGGCCCGCCGTTCCCTGAACCGTCCCGGTGCCGACCCCGCCACGACCGACGAACTGCTGGAACGGGCCCAGAGCGCCGCCGAACAGGCGCTGGCGGAACTGCGCAGCGTCGTCCGGGGGATCCTGCCGCCGGTCCTGGAGGACCGGGGTCTCGCGGGGGCGGTCACCGGCCTCGCCGCGGCCTGCCCGGTGCCGTGCCACGTCGAGGTCGACGTCCCGGGCCGGTGCCCGGCCTCGGTCGAGGCGACGGCCTACTTCGTGGTGGCCGAGGCGCTGACGAACGTGGCCCGGCACAGCGGCGCCCGTTCCGCCACGCTCACCGTGCGACGCCGGGGGGCGGAACTGCTGGTGCGGGTCACCGACGACGGCCGGGGCGGGGCCGACGCGGCCGCGGGGTCGGGGTTGTCGGGGATGCTGCACCGCGTCCGCGCCCACGATGGCAGGCTGGAGCTGACCAGCCCACCCGGTGGTCCGACCGAGGTGGAGGTGTGGTTGCCGTGCGCATCGTGATCGGCGAGGACGACGCGCTGCTGCGCGAGGGGCTGGCCCTGTTGCTGCGGGCCGAGGGCCTGGACGTCGTCGCGACGGCGGCCGACGCCGAGGAACTCCTCGCCGCCGTCGAGGAACACCTGCCCGACGTCGCGATCGTCGACGTCCGGATGCCCCCCACCCACACCGACGAGGGGATCCGGGCCGCCGTCGAGGCCCGTCGCCGGCACCCGGACCTCGCGGTGCTGGTGCTGTCCGCCTACGTCGAGCAGGCGTTCGCGACGGAACTCCTCGCGGGGGGCGCACGCCGGCTCGGGTACCTGCTGAAGGAACGGGTCGGGCGCGTGGAGGAGTTCCTCGACGCCCTGCACCGGGTCGCCGAGGGCGGGACCGCGGTCGATCCGGAGGTCGTCGGGCAACTGCTCACCCGGACCCGCCCCGACGCCGGGCTGGACCGGTTGTCGGCGCGCGAACGCGAGGTGCTGGAACTCATGGCCGAGGGTCTGGGGAACTCCGCCATCGCGTCGCGGTTGTTCGTCACCGACGGCGCCGTGCACAAGCACATCCGCAGCATCTTCGCGAAGCTCGACCTCTCCCCCACCGACGAGGTGGACCGCCGGGTGGCCGCCGTCCTGCGGTTCCTGCGCACCGCGGAACAGAGGTAGTGCAGGCACCACCCCAACCCGGTCGCCTGCGGGACTGACCCGCGCGCCGGGTTCCGGTGGACTGCTCGGCATGACCACCACTGCCCTGCGGGTCCGCCCGCCCGGGGTCGTCTCCCGGCACCCCCTCGTCGCGTTCTTCACCCTCGCCTTCGGCCTCAGCTGGCTGGCGTGGATCCCGTACGTGCTGTCCGGCAACGGACTCGGGGTCCTGCCCTTCTCGTTCCCGGCCCTCCTGGGAACCTCGCAACTCCTGGGCGTCCTCCCCGGCGCCTACCTCGGCCCGGTGACCGCGGCCTTCGTGGTGACGGCTCTCGTGGAGGGACGCCCGGGTCTGCGTTCCTGGCGCGGCCGGCTGCTGCGCTTCGGCGTCGGCTGGCGGTGGTACCTCGGGGTCGGCGTCGTCGTGCCGGTCTCGATCCTCGCGGCGACGTTCGTGCTCCCGCAGGCGTGGGAGGCGGTGCGCCCGGTCGGCGTCCTGCTGCTGGTGAGCTACCTGCCGATGCTCGCGCTCCAGGTCGTCACGACCGCGCTCGCGGAGGAACCCGGGTGGCGCGACTTCGCCCTGCCCCGCCTGCAGACGCGTTTCGGCGCGGTCCCCGGAACGGTTCTCCTCGGCCTGCTCTGGGGCGCGTGGCACCTGCCGCTGTTCCTCACCGAGTGGGGCGGCTGGCCCGACGTCTCCTGGACGCACCCAGTGTTGTTCACCGCGTCCTGCGTGCCGCTGAGCCTCGTGATGACCTGGGTCTTCAACCGGAGCGGGCAGAGCGTCCCGCTGGTGATGCTGCTGCACGCGGGGATCAACAGCACCTACACCCTGTTGTGGCCCGCGATCTTCCCCGCGCTCGACGGGGACCAGGACACGCTGGTGGTGCAGTTGTTCGCCACCACCGTCGCGACGCTGGTGCTGATCGTCGCCACCCGGGGCCGGCTGGGGGCACCCACCCGGCCCTGAGCGCGACGACGCCGGTCAGTCCTGCGCGACGTAGGACCCGAACCTCGTCGCCGCCGCCGCGGGCACCGAGGGTTCGCCACCGAACACGACGCCGGTGGTGAGGGGTTTCGCGGCGTCCAGCGCGGTGAGCGCGGCCGCGGCCGAGGTCGACAAGTCGGGGCCGCTGGTGAGCAGCAACGGCCCACCGAGCAGACCCATCGCCGCGGAACCCACGAGCGCGTCGGGCCAGTTGTCACCCGTCGCGACCCCCGCGGCCTTGGTCGCGGTACCCGTCGTGAACTTGCGGGCGACGAGGTTCGCGGTGTCGAACCGGTCGACCCCGACGATGGCCCGCGCGGAACTCCCGCCCGAGGCGGGGAGGGTCTTCGCCGCCTGGGCCGCGACCCCGCCGACGGGGACGACCCGCGCACCCGTCGCGTCGTGCGCGGCGAGGTAGGCGGCGGTGGCGGCGGGCATGACGGGGCCGTCGGTGAGCAGGACGATCCCGCCGGTGCGGGCGGCCAGCGCCGACACCGCGAGGCCGTCGGGGAAGTTCACCCCGCTGGCGAGGTAGATCGGTGCGGTGTCGGTCCCCGGAGCCCGGGCCGTGACCTCGTCGGCGATGCGGGCGGCCGTCTCGAACCGGTCGTCACCCGAGAGCCGCACGACGCTGAAGTTCGGCGACAACGCCGCGAGGGAGGTCGCGACCCCGGTGGAGACGGTTCCGCTGCCGCCGAGGACGTAGATCGTCCCGCCGGGCGCGAGGACGCGCGAGATCTCGGTCCCCACCGCCGGGGTGAGCTTGTCGGACTCGGTGAGCAGCAGCGGCGCCGACGTCGCCGAGGCCAGGCGGGCCCCGGCGAGCGCGTCCGCGTACTTGTACCCGGCCGAGACCACGACGGCACCCGCGGAACCCGTCGTCGGGAACAACGCCTTCGAGGAGTTCACGGCCGTCTCGAGGCGGTCCTTGCCGGAGAGCCGGCTGACCGGGACGTCCAGGACGGGTTTCTTCACGGTCGCGTACGGCGTCACCGCGGTGGACGCCGCCGACGCGGTCCCCGTGCCGAAGGAGTTCGTCGCGGCGACGGTGAACGTGTACTTCGACCCGTTGGTCAGTCCGGTGAGGACCTGGGTCGTGGCCTGCGTGGCGGAGAACGCGACGGGGGTCTGCGCGACGCCGTCCTTGTACGGGGTGACCTTGTACCCGCTCACCGCGGGGGTCGTCGCGGGGGTGGTCGTGGACGCGGCTGCGGCGACCCAGGTGACGACCGCACGCCCGTCGCCCGCGACGGCCGTCGGCACGGCCGGGGCGGCCGGGAGGGCGCCGACCGTAAGGGTGATGACCTGGTCGTCGTGCTCAGCGCCGCTCGCCGCGCGAACGGTGAACGTGAAGGTCCCCGCGGCCTTGGGGGTTCCGGACAGGACACCCGTTCCCGCGTTTAGGGCGAGCCATTCCGGCGAGGTCTGGTCGACGAAGGACCACGTCGGCGTGGGCGTCCCGGACGCGGTGAGCTGGAAGGTGAACGGAGTGGCGGCGGCGGCGGTCGTCGGGGCGACCGAGGTGATCCTCGGCGGGACCGCGGTGGCGGTGGACTTCAGCTTCGCGACGCTGGTCGCGTCGACGGCCCAGAGGTCTCCACCGGAGATCGTGGTGACGGCGGTGGGAGTCTGAAACCCCGTCCCATCGGGGTCGTCGATCGTGACGGGCGAGACGACGCCGGACGTCATCTTCTCGAACCCGGCGGCCGAGTCGGTGAGGAAGAACGTGCCGACGAGGTCGACGGCAAGCGAGGTCACGATCCCGGGGCTGCTCCCGGTCGACCCGACGAGCGAAAGGGTTCCGTTCGCGGTGGCCGGGGTCGTGCTGGTGACCGGGGTGGGCGTTTCTGCCGGGACGACCTTCACGAGGGCGCGGTTCCCGGCGTCGGCGACGAACACGTTGCCGCGGGCGTCGACGGTGACCGCTGACGGGGCGGAGAGAGTCGAACTCAGGGCCGGACCCGGCTTGGCCGGACCGGCTGACCCGGTTCCGGCGAAGACCGCGAGGACCCCACCCGGGGTGACCCGCTCGACCTGGTTGTTGCCGGAGTCGGCGATGAAGAGGTTGTCCGCGGCGTCGACGGCCAGACCCTGGGGGTTGTTGAGCAGCGCTCCCTTCGCGTTGGCGGTGCCGCTGGTGGTCCCGTTGGTCGGCGCCCCCGGGACACCCGCCTGCCCGACGATCACGTTCAGCGGGGCAGGCGTGGCCGGAGGTGTAACCGGAGCGGGGGTCGGCGCGATCACCGTGGTGTCGATCTTGACGACGACGTGGTTGCCCTTGTCTGCGACGTAGAGGATCTTCCCGTTCGTGGACAGAGCGAGGCCCGACGGCTTGTCGAGCAAGCCATTGGACGGGAGCCCAAAGGTCCCGGACACGCCAGCCACCACGCTGACGGCGGGGGCCGGCGTGCCGTTCGGCACGATCTTCCGCACGACGTGGTTCCCTGCGTCAGCGACGTAGACGACGCCGTTCGCGTCGACGACCACAGCGCTCGGCTTGTCGAGGCTCGCGGTCCGGCTCCCCATGACGACCTTGAAGCCCGGATCGGCCGCAGCCTGCGCGCTCGCCCCACCGGCCACAGCGGCCGCGGGCAACGACATCGCGAGCAGCCAGGTGGCGGTCCGGCGCAGTCGACGCGGGACGGGGGTGCGCGTGGAGGCAGGGGTCACACCGGTCCATCGGCAGCGGCCGGGCGGACGTGAAGCGCAGGGCCCAGGACCGCACCGGCGAAACTTCTAGATACTTCAACCCTCACAAATTCGCGCGGTCCCGGAACTCAGCATCGACGGTGCCGACGCCGAAGGTCCAACCAGAGGGCAGCAACGCGGTCGTCCAACCCTGGTCGACCGATCCGTTCGAAGGGGATTGCGGTGTCGCGAGGACTCGAGCACGAGAGCGGTACGGGGAAGCCCGGCCGGCGTTCGTGGTTCGCCGACCGGTCCGTCGGCACGAAGATCACTGCGGTGGTCGTGCTGGGCACGGTCGTCTCCGGGACGGTGCTGGGGGTCGGGCTGACGGGACTGCACAGCGTCAGCGACCGCGCGAGCGCCACCTACGAACGGTCGACGGTTCCCAACGCCGAGCTGGCCGGCGTCCGCGCCGCGAGCCTGCAGACCCAGCGCGACCTCGCGAACCTGGCGCTCGCCTCGGACGACGTCGCCTACGCCGACCTGAAGACCCGCATCGGCGAGGACGACACGCAGCTCGACGCCCGCGTGAAGAGCTTCGAGGGACGTTCCCTCACCACCGCGCAGCGGCAGGCGCTGAAGCGCTTCGACGTCTGGTGGAGCGCGTACCGCAACACCCGCGACGACTTCCTGCTGCCCTTCGCCGAGTCCGGTGACCGGGAGAGCTTCCAGACGCTCTACCTGGGGAACCTGTCCGTGCTGGCCGCGAACGCGTCGTCGGAACTCTCGACCCTGGAGTCGCTCGGCGCGAAGACCGGTGAGGCGTCGTCGGCCGCGGCGCAGGACACGTACCGCCAGGCGCGGCTCGCGATGATCCTCACGATGGTGGTCGGGCTCGTGCTCACCGCCGTGCTCGCCCGGATCATCGTCCGCCGCATCGTCGGGCCGCTGCGCAAGGTCAGCGAGGTCCTGGAGCGGGTCGCCAACGGCGACCTCACCGCCACCGCGGAGATCGACCAGCGGGACGAGGTCGGCACCATGGCGAGCGCCCTCACCTCCGCGACGAGCAGCATGCGCCGCACCGTCGCCGCCCTCAGCGCGGAGGCCTCGGCCCTCGCGTCGTCCGCCGACCGCCTCACGGCGACCAGCCAGGGGATCGCCGACGGCGTCGGCAGCGTCTCCCAGCGGGCCGCCGAGGTCGCCGGTACCGCGGGTGCGGTCAGCGCCCACATCGCCGGTGCCGCAGCGGGTACCGAGGAGATGGGGGTCTCGATCCGGGAGATCTCCTCGAACGCCTCGAACGCCTCCGCGGTGGCCGAACGGGCCGTGGAACTCGCCGAGACCACCCGGGCGACGATGGACGCGCTGGGAACCTCCTCCGGTGAGATCGGCACGGTCGTCAAGACGATCACCGCGATCGCGGAACAGACGAACCTGCTCGCCCTGAACGCGACGATCGAGGCCGCCCGCGCCGGGGAACTCGGCAAGGGTTTCGCCGTCGTCGCCGGCGAGGTCAAGGAACTCGCCCAGCAGACCGCCCGGGCGACGGAGGACATCTCCCACCGCGTCGAGGCGATCCAGTCCGACGTCACCTCCGCGATGGGCGCGATCGGCTCGATCGGTTCGGTGATCGCGGAGATCAGCGACTACCAGGCGACCATCGCGGCCGCCGTCGAGGAACAGGCCGCGACCACCCAGGAACTCAGCCGCAGCGTCGCCGACGCCGCCCACGGCGCGGAGGACATCGCGGGGAACATCGGTTCCGTCGCCGGTGCCGCGACGACCGCCGGGAACGGGGCGCTGGAGTCCGACCGCGCCGTCCGCGAACTCGCCGAGATGGCCACCCGCATGTCCACCGCCGTCAGCCGCTTCCAGTTCTGACGCGCCCCGAGATCAGGAGAAGCCCATGGTCAAGGTTCTCGGCCGGCGCCGCACGCGCACCCTCACCGCCCTCGTCCTCCTCGCGGCCACCGGCACGCTGACGGCCTGTTCGGACGGTCCGACGACGGCCTCGACCGCCGGCTCCGCGTCGACGGCGTCCCCTCACATCGCGTTCCTCGCGGAGAAGACCTCGCTGCGCTACGAGGCGTCCGACGTCCCGAACTTCCAGATCGACGTCGCGAAGTCGTGCCCCGGCTGCACGGTCGACGTCTACTTCGCCTCGACCCAGGACGAGCAGAACCAGCAGGCGTCGAAGGCGCTGAGCGACGGCGCGACCGTCCTCGTCGTCGCACCCAAGGACTCCGCGGGTGCGGCGACCATCGCCCAGCAGGCGACGTCCGGCGGGGCGAAGGTGATCTCCTACGACAGCCTCATCAAGGGGTCGGCGATCGACGCGTTCGTCACCTTCGACAGCGGCAAGGTCGGGGCGATCGGCGCCCAGGCCGTCCTCGACGCCAAGCCCGCCCCGGGGGCGGTCGTCGTCGAGCTCGACGGCGACGCCGGCAACAGCAACGCGGCCTGGGTGGCCTCGGGGGCGAAGTCGGTGCTCGACGGCAAGATCACCACGGGATTCCAGGCCTGGGTCCCGGAGTGGTCCGCGGACAACGCCGAGATCGCGATGAAGCAGGCCATCCAGCAACTGCACGGCACGCCGATCGCGGGCGTCGTCGGCGCCAACGACAGCATCGCCAAGGGAGCCGCGAAGGCCCTGCGCGAGGCCGGCTGGACGGGAACCCTGCCACCCATCAGCGGCCAGGACGCCGACGTGGCGGCCATGCAGCGCCTCCTCACCGGCGAGCAGGCCGTCACGGCCTACAAGCCGATGCCGCAGCTCGCCGCGGCCGCGGCCGACATGGCCCTGGCGTTGGGACGCGGGGAGGCCGTCACGACCACCACGACCACCGACAACGGCGCCGGCGCGGTGCCGACGACGCTGCTGCAGCCCACCGCCGTGACCGCGTCGAACCTGGCCACCACCGTCATCGCGGACAAGTTCACGACGGTCGAGGCGCTCTGCGCCGGGTCGGCGAGCCAGGCGTGCGTGACCGCGGGGCTGCGGTCCTGAGACGGAACTCCGTGGACGTGCGACGTCCGGCGGCTCACCGGTCACCCGGGAGCCGCCGGACGTCGCGCGTGGGGGCCTAGGCGTCCTCGAAGGTCGCGTCGTCCTCGAGCAGCTCCACCGCGGCGTGCGCCCGGTTGAAGAAGTCGACGGACACCAGCACGGCCGCCTCAGCTCCCTGCCGGGTGATCACCACGGGCTTCTGCACGATGCCGTCGATCGCCGCGGTCAGCTCGACGTCGGAGACGTCGGCGTGCGGGTAGATCGCGGCGGCGGGGTCTTCGAGCGCGTCCCGGCGGAAGTCGTCCGCCCGCTCTCGAGCCTCTGAGTAAGCGCTTCCTTCCAGTGAACGCTTCTCCTGGTCAGCCTGGAGCTCCAGATCCATGCAGCCACGATAGTCGGGTCCCGCCCGCCGTGACCTGTCAGCTGCTCACCGGCTCCGCCGGACGGAGCACGGACCCGCCGGCGGCCACCGCCGGGTGAGGTCAAGTCGGAACCGGTGCCTTCCGATGATCGATCGGTGAGCACATCGTCCGGGACCGTGCCCGAGGTCGCGACCCCCCGGCTCATGGCGTTCACCACGGGCGCCTTCTACGTCGCCGGCGGCTCCGCGGTCGTCCTCACCACGACGAGCACCTGGCCGCACCCCGGTGCCCGGGGCGGAGCCATCCTCGGCCTGGCCACGATCGCGGTGGTCGTCGGGACGATGCTCCTGACCCGTGGACTCCGGCTACCCCGTTGGGCCTTCCACGTCGTGGTGGGGCAGGCGGCCCTCATGCTCGCCTCCGGGGTGGTCCTCAGCTCCGACGACACCACCGCGCTCGGCGTCGCCGGGGTCTTCGTGTTCTGCGCGATCGACAACCTGTACTTCTTCTCCCGCAACCACGCCGTGGCCCACACGGCCCTGCTGCTCGTCGCGGTCGCCGGCAGCCTGCTCTGGCGCGGGATCGACCCGGGCGTCGTGGCGGCGCTGGTGCTCGTCCAGGTGGCGGTCGTCACCGTCATCGGGCGCCTGGTCCAGCGGGCCTCGCACGGCACCCGCGACAGCCTCACTGAACTCCTCAACCGCCGGGGTCTCGACGAGCGCTTCGAAGAGGCCGTGGCGAAGGCCCACCGCAACGGCACCTCCCTGGCGCTCGCCGTCGTCGACGTCGACCACTTCAAGGAGGTCAACGACTCCGGTGGGCACGCCGCCGGCGACGCCCTGCTGGTCTCCCTCGCCGAGGTCCTCACGCAGAGCCTCGCGGACCACGGTCCCCCGGGAGCCGTGCTCGCGCGGCACGGCGGGGACGAGTTCGCGCTGGTCCTCCCCGGGTGCGACCAGGAGGCCGCGGCGGCGGTGGCCGAGTCGCTGCGACGCGCCGCGCTCCCCGCCGGGCTCTCGGTCGGCGTCGCCCAGCGACGGGCCCACGAGGACGCCGGCAGCCTGATGCGCCGTGCCGACGCCGCCCTCTACGACGCCAAGGCGGCGGGACGGGGCCGCGTGGCCGTGCCCGCCAGCGGCGACGACGGTCTCGTGGAGGACCTCCGGGCCGCCCTCCTGTCCGGTGGGTTGTCCGTCGCCCTGCAACCCGTCGTCGTCCCCGGGACGGGCGAGGTGGTCGGGGTCGAAGCCCTGGCCCGGTGGAACCACCCGACCCGCGGTCCGGTCCCACCGACGCAGTTCATCCCGCTCGCCGAGGCGAACGGGCTGGTGAAGGAGCTGGACCTGGCGGTGACGGCCCTCGCCTGTGCGGACGCCGTCCGGATGCGGGAGGCCCTCGGCCGGGACCTGCTGCTGACGGTGAACGCCTCCGGGCAGCACCTGGTGGACCCGGACTTCGTCGCGGAACTGCTGCGGATCCTCGCCGAGACGGGCTGGTCCGCGCACGACCTCGTCGTCGAGGTGACCGAGAGCACGGTCGAGGCCGCGTCCGTGGCGACCCGGGAGACCCTGGAGGAACTCCGCGCCATCGGCGTGCGGACCGCCATCGACGACTTCGGCACGGGCTACTCCGCGTTCAGCCAGCTCGACGCCCTGCCGGCGGACTTCCTCAAGCTCGACCGGGACTTCACCTCCCAGATCACCGTCAGTCCCCGACGCCGGGCCGTGCTCGGCGGGCTGATGCGCATGTCGCACGAACTGGGTCTGCTGGTCATCGCCGAGGGTGTGGAAACCGCGGAGCAGGAGGCGGAACTCGTCGCGCTGGGCTGCCCGCTGGCCCAGGGGTACCTGTTCCACCGGCCCCTCCCGGTCGGGGAACTGCTGCAGATCCTGCTCCGGGACGCGCCCCCCGTCCCCGCCCACCACGTGCTGACGCCCATCCGTGACATCTGAACACGGAGAGTATTGTTTTCCGCTCTGACGCATGAACTTCCACCGGAGAGCAATCCGTTCGGCCCAGTGCCCCGAAGGACGGGTGACCGGCGCACGAGGCCGGCCGACACGACGGTCCGGTGCTGTCACGACGAGACACCGTGACCGAGCTCGCGCGACCCACCCGATTCACCGGAGGAACCGTGTTCGGAAACAAGCTCGTCAAGACCATGATCGACCGCAGTGCCGAGACCGGCGCCGACCGACGCAACTTCCTGCGCACCGCAGGTCTGGCCGGCCTGGGCGTCGCCGGCGCGGCTGCGGTGGGCACCGGAGGCGCCTCGTCCGCCTTCGCCGACAGCAACCCGCCCAGCTCCGCCCAGCCCAACGGTCAGACGGCCAACGGTGAACTCATCTCCGACGCCACCATCCTGAACTTCGCCCTGAACCTGGAGTACCTCGAGGCGGAGTTCTACTCCTACGCCGCGTTCGGCCACGGCCTCTCGAACAGCGACATCGACGGCAACTACAACATCGGTGCCGTCACCGGTGGCTCGAAGGTTCCCTTCAAGTCGTCCTCCGTCCGCAAGATCGCGGAAGACATCGCCCACGACGAGGTCGCCCACGTCAAGTTCCTGCGTTCGGCGCTGGGTACCGTCAAGGTCGCCCGTCCCACCATCGACCTCGTCGGCTCCTTCACCGCCGCCGCCCAGGCCGCCGGGCTGATCAAGGCCGGTCAGTCCTTCAACCCGTTCGCCGACGAGGCCAGCTTCCTGCTCGGCGCGTTCCTCTTCGAGGACGTCGGGGTCACCGCCTACAAGGGTGCCGCCCCGCTCATCACGAACAAGACCTACCTGGACGCCGCCGCCGGCATCCTCGCCTTCGAGGCGTACCACGCGGCCACCATCCGCACCACGCTCGTGGCGCGCGGACAGGGCGCTGCCGCCGACGCGATCTCCAACGCCCGCGACTCCCTCGACGGGCCGACCGACCTCGACCAGGGCGTCAACGGCTCCAAGGGCTCGATCATCGTCGCCCCGGGCGACGTCAACGGTGTGGCCTACTCCCGCACCTTCGGCCAGGTGCTGAACGTGGTCTTCCTCAACCCCGGCAAGACCGACCGTGGCGGGTTCTTCCCCGACGGTGTCCACGGTGACATCCGCGCCTCCGACGCGCACTGACACCAGTTCCGCCGTTCGGCCCGGTACCCGTGGGTGCCGGGCCGTTCGACGTCCCGCTCTACTGCGGGTCGGCACGTCCGTAGATGGTGCGCAACCACACCGTCAGCAGCACCTCGACGGCGTCCCCGGGTTCCAGCGCGGGCTGCTGAGCGGTGAACGAGGAGTGCAGGACCCGCTCGTTCATCCAGTTCAGGGCGATGGCGAGGTCGCGGGCGGGTGGACCCGCCGGCGCGGCACCGCGGGCGCGTTCGGCGTCGATCTCCGCCGCGGTCTCCGCCACGAAGCGTTCCATCACACCGTTCCAGACGTCGCGGACCGCGCCGCTGGTGGCCCGGGCCTCCGCGGCGGCGAGGGTGACCGCGCGGTGGGTGCGGAACGGGTCCTGGATCGCGTGGATGATCTGGCGCCAGCGGTCTGCGGTGCCCGCCGCGGGAACGCGCAGCGCCTCGTCCCGACGGGCCCGGGCCTCGGCGACGACCCCGTCGAGCAGCGCGAGCAGCACCGCCTCCTTGGAGGGGAAGTAGAAGTAGAACGTCGGCCGGGACAACCCGGCCCCCCGCGCGAGGTCGTCGACGGAGACGGTGGCGTAGGGACGTTCGCCGAACAGCCGTTCCGCCGTGTCGAGGATCGCGGTCTCCCGGTCCTCGCTGCGCGGACGGGGGGCGCGACGTCCCCGCGCGACGGCGGTCGGTGGTGTGCTCACGCGCTCGACCCTAACCCGCGACGACCGCTCCCGGACGTCGTCGTCGACACCCTGTTGACAGAGTCGACAGGGTGTTGAAAGGTAGTCGCCGTGGACAACGGCGAACCGCTCGAACACCTCGACGTCCTCGTCGTGGGGGCCGGCCTCTCCGGGATCGGCGCGGCCTGCCGGCTGCGGCAGAAGCTGCCCCACCACACGTTCGCCGTCCTCGAGTCCCGCGGCGCGATCGGCGGGACCTGGGACCTGTTCCGCTACCCCGGCGTCCGGTCGGACTCCGACATGTACACCCTGGGGTACTCCTTCCGCCCCTGGCGCGGCGGCAAGGCCATCGCGCAGGGCGCCGACATCCGCGAGTACGTGACCGAGACCGCGCGGGAGTTCGGCGTCGAGGAACGCGTCCGCTTCCACCACCGCGTGCTGGCCGCCGACTTCTCCCGCGCGACCGCTCGCTGGACCGTCGTCGTGGAGCGGCCCCGCGCCGGCGGAGGTTCCGAGACGGTGCGCCTGACGTGCAGCTTCCTGCTCAGCTGCACCGGCTACTACCGCTACGACGAGGGGTACACCCCCGAGTTCCCGGGGGCCGGTGAGTTCGGCGGACGGATCGTCCACCCGCAGCACTGGCCGACCGACCTGGACACGACGGGCCGGCGCGTCGTCGTCATCGGCAGCGGCGCCACGGCCGTCACCCTGGTCCCGAACCTCGCCCGGGACGCCGAGCACGTGACCATGCTGCAGCGTTCCCCGAGCTGGGTCCTGGCCCTGTCCTCCCGCGACCACCTCGCGGACCGGTTGCGCGGTCGGGTTCCGGAGGGTCTGGCCTACGCCCTCGTGCGGACGAAGCACATCGCCCTGGCCACCGCGACGTACCAGTTCACCCGACGGTGGCCGCGCCGGGCCCGCGAGGTGCTGCGCGAACGCGTCGCGGCCCGCCTCCCCGAGGGTTTCGACGTGGAGCGCCACTTCACCCCCGACTACGACCCGTGGGACCAGCGCGTCTGCTTCGTCCCCGACGGGGACCTGTTCCGGGCGCTGCGGTCGGGACGGGCGTCGGTGGTGACCGACGGGATCGAGACCTTCACCCCCACGGGGATCCGCCTGACCTCCGGTGCGGAACTCCCCGCCGACGTCGTCGTGACCGCCACCGGCCTCAACCTGCTCTTCCTCGGCGGGATGGCACTGTCGGTCGACGGCGAACCCGTCGATCCGGCCGACCGCGTCACCTACAAGGGGATGATGCTGTCGGGGGTGCCGAACCTGGCCTTCGCCCTGGGCTACACGAACGCGTCGTGGACCCTGAAGATCGACCTCGTCACCGAGCACGTCTGCCGGTTGCTGGCCCTGATGCAGCGGCGTTCGCACCGCATCGTCGTCCCCCGGGAACCGGCTGCGGGGCAGCGCGAACCGCTCATCGACCTCGATTCCGGCTACGTGCGCCGGGCCGCCGGTCTCCTCCCCTCCCAGGGTGGGGCGACGCCGTGGCGGCTGCACCAGAACTACCCGCTCGACGTCGTCGGGCTGCGCCACCGCCGCGTCGACGACACCGCCCTGGAGTTCTCGTGAGCGCACCGGCCCTCGAACCCGCGCGTCACGTCACCCTGGCCCACGGGATCCGCGCGCGCTACCGCGTGCAGGGCAGCGGTGCGCCCGTCCTGCTGCTGCACGGGATCGGGTGCAGCCTGGAGGACTTCGACGAGCAGGTGGCGCTGCTCAGCCCGCGGTACCGCTGCTGGGCGGTGGACCTCGCGGGTTTCGGCGGCAGCGACCCGTTGCCCGTCCCGGGGTCGGTGCCGCGGTTGGCGGCGTTCGTCGCCGCGTTCTGCGACGCGGTCGGTCTGCGGGAACCCCTCCACGTCGTCGGGAACTCCCTCGGCGGGGCCGTCGCCCTGCAGTTCGCGGCGGACGCTCCGGAACGGGTCCGCAGCCTCGTCCTGGCCGACCCCGCGGGTTTCGGCCGCCGCGTCACCGCGGCCCTGCGGGTCATCACGGTGCCGTGGCTCGGTCCACGGCTGCTGGCGCCCCGTCCCGGTGCCTCCCGCCGCACCCTGCGCGGCGTCTTCCACGACGCGGCGCTCGTCACCGCCGACCGGGTGGAACACGCCGACGCACTGAGCCGACGCCCGCACGGGGTGCGGGTCATGCACGAGACCGCCCGGTCCCTCGGGACGGTCCTCGGGGTGCGGTCCCGCTGGCGCCGGGACCTGCTGCGCGCGGCCGCCCGCCACCCCGTCCCGACGCTCGTCGTCTGGGGCGGCGAGGACCGGGTCCTGCCGGTGGAACAGCTCGACGCCGCCCGCACCGCACTCCCCCACGCCCGGACCCACGTGTTCCCCGGCACCGGGCACATGCCGCAGATCGAACGGGCCGAGGAGTTCGCGGCGCTGCTCGCGGAGTTCTGGCCGGAACCGAACCCCCTCGGAGGACGACGATGAACGAACTGCCCACCACCATGCGCGCCCAGCGCCTGCACGTCCCGACCCGCACGATGTCGGTCGAGGACGTCCCCGTCCCCCACCCGGGTCCGGGCCAGGTGCTGATCGAGGTCGCGTTCTGCGGCATCTGCCACTCCGACCTCGCCCTGCTCGACGGCTCGTTCACCGATCCTCGCGGGCCCGAGACCATCACCCAGGGCCACGAGGCCTCGGGCACCGTCGCCGCCCTCGGCGAGGGCGTCACCGGGTGGGAGGTCGGTGACCGCGTGGTGCCGGCCGCCGGGCGGCCGTGTCGCCGGTGCGACCGCTGCCGCCGGGGAGACCTCGTGAACTGCGACCGGCTGCTGCTGATGGCGTTCGCCTACGACGGCGCCTGGGCGCAGTACACCCTCGCCGAGGCGGGCGGCCTGACCCGCGTTCCCGACGGGGTGTCCCTCGACCAGGCCGCGCTGCTCGCCGACGCGGTCTCCACGCCGTTCGGCGCCGTCGTGCACACCGCGGACGTCCGTCCCGGGGAAGCCGTCGGCGTCTGGGGCGTCGGTGGGGTGGGGACCCACCTGGTGCAGCTCGCACGACTCGTCGGTGCGGTGCCCGTCGTCGCCGTCGACCTCGACCCCGAGGTGCGCGAACGCTCCCTGACCGTCGGCGCCGACATCGCCCTGGACCCGAACGACCCGGACCTGCGCGAGCGCATCGCCGAGGCCACCGGCGGCCACCTGCTGGACGTCGCCTTCGACGCCGTGGGCCTCGCCTCCACCTTTGAGCAGGGGCTGGCGATGCTGGCGCCGCGCGGGCGGGTCGTGGGGGTGGGGCTCAGCGGGCAGCCCCTGTCGCTGGGCACGTCGATGGAGTTCAACCTGTCCCGCAAGAAGGCCCTGGGGCACCTGGGTTACCGGAACTCCGACATCGGGACGCTCGTCCGGTTGCTGGCCGGGGGGCGCCTCGACCTCTCGCGCTCGGTCAGCGCCGTCGTCCCCCTGGAGGACGTCGCCGACGGGGTCCGTCGGCTGCACGAACGGCAGGGGAACCCGGTTCGGATCCTGGTGCAACCCTGACCCCGGACCGTGGCGTTGCGCCGTCCGCGTGACCCGACGGGTTTCGGCGACGCAGTGCGTGCGAGATGACGGGACGCTGGTTCCATGCGCCTCGGAACCAGCATCTTCCTCATCGCCCTCGGAGCGGTCCTCAGCTTCGCCGTGACGTTCTCCGTCTCGGGCCTCGACCTTTCCACGGTCGGGGTCATCCTCATGGTCGTCGGCGTCCTCGGCGTCGTCCTCGAGTTCGCCCTGTTCCGGCCCCGCACCCTGCGCTCGACCAGCGTGACCAGCACCGACCCGGCCGCGGGCGTCACGACGTACCGGACGACCCGCGACCTCTGAACCGTTGTCTCAGCGGGGTTGCGGTGCGTGGTCGCGGGGGACGACCTCGGACTCCACCGGCGGCGGGGGCGGGGTTCCGTCCCCGAACGGGCGACCGCCCAGCGCCTCACGACCGTGGGGTTCCCACCACCCCGACAGGTCGGGGCCGGCGGGCACGACGCCGGTCGGGTTGATGTCGCGGTGGACGCGGTAGTAGTGGGCCTTGATGTGGGTCACGTCGGTCGTGTCCCCGAAACCGGGCGTCTGGTACAGGTCGCGGAAGTAGGCCGAGAGCACCGGCATCTCGGACAGCTTCGAGCGGTTGCACTTGAAGTGCCCGTGGTAGACGGGATCGAAGCGCGCCAGCGTCGTGAACAACCGGACGTCGGCCTCGGTGATGGTGTCGCCGACCAGGTAGCGCTGGGTCTCCAGACGCTCGGACAGCGCGTCCAACCGTGTGAAGAGCCGGTCGTAGGCACGGTCGTAGGCGTCCTGGGTGCCCGCGAAACCCGCCCGGTACACGCCGTTGTTGACGTCGCGGAACACGTCCTTGTTCACCGCGTCGATCTCGTCGCGCAGGTGTTCCGGGTACAACTGGGGGGCGCCCTCGCGGTGGAACTCGCTCCACTCCAGCGACAGGTCGATCGTCATCTGCGGGAAGTCGTTGGTGACGACCTGCCCCGTGGTCACGTCGACGATCGCGGGGACGGTGATCCCCCGGTCGTAGCCGGGGATGCGGGCGAAGAACGCCTCCTGCAGGCGCTCGATGCCCAGCACCGGGTCGCGCCCGCCGGGGTCGAGGTCGAACGTCCAGCTGCGCTCGTCGTGCGTCGGTCCCGCGATGCCCATCGACAGGGCGCCTTCGAGGCCCAGCAGGCGCCGCACGATGATCGCCCGGTTCGCCCACGGGCAGGCCCGGCTCACGATCAGGCGGTAGCGGCCCGCCTCGACCGGGTAGCCGTCCCGGCCGTCCGCGGTGATGCGGGTCTCGATGTAGCGCTGGTCGCGGCGGAAGTCGCCGGTGGGGTTCACGTAACCCGTGTTGCCGTCGTCGGTGCTGGTCGAGCTCACGTCGGTCCTCCGCTGGTCAGGTAGTACAAGATTCAACCAGATCCACGGCCGTCCCGCACCTCGGGCCCCCGGACACGGAGTGTCGTCCTCGCGCCGTACAGGCCGCACACTGCAGAGGGGACGCAGGGATGCGCCCGCCTGACCCGTCGACAGAGAGAAGAACGTGAAGATCGTCTACTACAGCTTCGGAGGGCGCTACTCCGACAACCCGCGAGCCCTGCACCAGCGCGCACTGACCCGGGACGAGCTCGACGTCGAGCACGTCTGGCTGGCCCACGCCCGCCACGCGGACTCGTTCCCCACCGGCACCCGCACCGTCCCCGTGGGCACCCCCGAGGCCGTGGCCGCGCTGGAGTCCGCCGACGTCGTGTTCGCCGACAACCACCTCCCGCGGTGGCGCAAGGGCCCGGGCACCACCTACGTGCAGACCTGGCACGGGACGCCGCTCAAGCGCATCCACCGCGACGCGCACTTCCAGACCGACGACACGGCCCTGATGGACCTGCTCGACGAGGACGTGACCCGCTGGGACGTCCTCGTCGGCCCGAGCGAGGCCGGCGCCGTCGCGCTGCGCGCCGCGTTCGGCCACACGGGTGCCGTGCCGGTCACCGGCTACCCGCGCAACGACGCGCTGCTCGCCCCGGACGCGGCCGCCCGCCGCGCCGCCGTGCGCGCCGAGCTGGGCCTGCCCGAGGGACGCACCGCCGTCCTCTACGCGCCCACCTGGCGCGACGACGACCGTCTCGAGGGCGCCGAGGCCTACCGCCTCCCCCTGGACCCCGACCGCTTCGCGGAGCGCCTGGGCGCCGACCAGACGCTGCTGCTGCGCCTGCACCACCTCGTGCCGGAGGCGCTGCGCGGCGGGGAGGTGCCCGGGGTGGTGGACGTCTCCACCCACCCCGACATCAACGACCTCTACCTGGCCGCCGACGTGCTGGTGACGGACTACTCCTCCGCCATGTTCGACTTCGCCCTGACCGGGAAGCCGATCCTGGTCTTCGCCTACGACCTGGAGCACTACCGCGACGTGCTGCGGGGGTTCTACTTCGACCTGACCGGGATCGCTCCCGGTCCGGTCCTGCGGTCCTCGGAGGAGGTCCTCGACGCGCTCGCGGACCTCGACGCCGTGAGCACCGCCTCGAAGGAGCGCTACGAGGCGTTCCAGGAGATGTTCAGCCACGCGGAGGACGGCCACGCCGCCGACCGCGTCCTCGATCTCGTGTACCGACGCAAGGAGGTGGGTGCGTGAGCCGCTCCCAGAACGTGCAGGCCGTCGTCCTCGCCGCGGGTCTCGGGACCCGCCTGGGCCGGCCCCTGCCGAAGTCGCAGACCGTGCTCCGCGACGGACGCACGATCATGCAGCAGCAGCTGGACAACGTCCGGACCGCGCTCGGCGACGGTGCGCGCGTCGCCGTCGTCGTCGGGTTCAAGGCCAACGTGATCATGGAGGCGCACCCGGAACTGCGGTTCGCCTACAACGAGCTCTTCGACTCAACCAACACCTCGAAGAGCCTGCTCCGCGCGCTGGAGACCTCCCACCCGGGCGGCGTCCTGTGGATGAACGGCGACGTCGTGTTCGACCCGCGCGTCCTGCGCCACGTGCAGCCGTGGCTGGACCGCGACGAGACCTTCGTCTGCGTCAACACGGAAGCCGTGGGCGAGGAGGAGGTCAAGTACACCGTCGACCCCGAGGGTTTCGTGCGGGAACTGTCCAAGACCGTCACCGGCGGGCTCGGCGAGGCGGTCGGCATCAACTACGTCAGCGCCGCCGACAAGGCCGTCCTCGTCGAGGAACTCCGCGCCTGCGCCGACACCGACTACTTCGAGCGGGGGCTGGAGACGGCCATCGCCCGCCGGGGCCTGCACGTCGTCCCGATCGACGTGTCGCGCTACGACATCGTCGAGGTCGACTTCGAGGACGACCTGCGCCGCGCGGACCGCATCGAGGCCGAACACCTGTGGCTGGAACCGTTCGTCGGCTGAGGCTGCGGTAGCGGGGACCGGTCGGGGTGAGCCCCCGGCCGGGCCCCGATCCGGACTCACGTCCCGTCGCCCTCCCGCGGTTCCAGCCGCACGAAGTGCGCAGCGCGCCCACCGCCGGGCCCGCGGGCGACCGTGTCCCCGGCCGCCGCGGCCGCGTCGGACTGGGTGGAACCGACCTTGGCCACGATCTCCTCCGTCGCGCGTGCGGTCTGCTGGGCCAGTTCCTTCACCTCACCGGCGACGACGGCGAAACCCTTGCCCATCTCCCCCGCCCGGGCGGCCTCGATCGTCGCGTTGAGGGCCAGCAGGTTCGTCTGCTCCGCGATGGAGGTGATGAGCTTCACGACCTCCCCGATCTCGCGGGAGGAGGCGGAGAGGCGGTCCAGGGTGTCCCCGGCCGCACCCGCCGCGGCGACGGCACCGGCCGCGGTCATGGACGCCTCGGCGGTGGAGGTCGCGATCTCGCGGATGGCGGCGGACATCTCGTCCCCGGCCGCGGCGACCGTGCCGATGTTCGCGGAGATCTCCTCGGTGGCGGCGGAGACGACCTGGGCCTGCGCGGCGGCCTTCTCGGCGCCGGAGGAGAGCTGGGTGGCGACGGTCGTGAGTTCCTCGCTGGACCCCGCGAGGGTGCCGGCGTTCGCCGAGATGCGGCGCACGGTGTCGGTGAGACGGTCCATGGTGGCGTCGAGGGCGACGGCGAGGCGGGCCACCTCGTCCTGCCCGGTCAGGGCGACGCGCTGGTCGAGACGACCGGCGGCGAGACCCTGCACGACCGCGAGGGTGCGGGCCAGCGGGCGGGTGATGGAACGCGCCACCAGGGGCGCGGTGACCGCGGCCAACACCAGGGCCAGGACCGTCGCCGCGAGCAGGACGGCCTTGAGCCGCGCCTCGCGGGTGGCCGCCGCCGCCTGGGCGTCCTCGGTGCGGGCGTCGACGCTCCCAGCCAGCGCCTCCGTGCTCTTCAGCAGCGCGCTCCACGACGCGTCGAGGGGCCCGTTGAGGGTGGCCCAAGCGGTCGCCATCGACTCCGGGGTGCCCTGGGCCACCTGGCTCACGAAGGTGTCCTGGACCGCGAAGAAGTCCTTCCACTCCGTCCGGGCCTGGTCCAGCACCGTGCGCTCCGACGCCGTCAACGCCTCCTCGTCGAAACCGTCGAGCAGGGCGGTCCCCGCCTCGCGGTCGGTCTTGAGACCCGTGACGTTGGCGCCCGCCGGGTCGACGGCCGCAGCGGGGCTCTCGGCCTCCGCCTGCGCGTACAGCCAGCCCTGCCAGCCGCTGACGTCGGCGTCGTAGTAGCGCAGCTACTGCACCTGGCGGGAGACCGCGTCGAGGCGCTGCAGGTCGTCGGTGGTGTTCCCCTGCTGGTCCAGCGCCCAGGTGCCCAGACCCCCGGCGACCGCCACGCACGCGGCGACGGCCCCGAAGCCCAGAGCGAGGCGTCGGCCGACCGAGGCCGAGAGGGGGTTTCCGGTGCGGGCGGTGCCGGGCTGGGCGGGACGGGTGGGGATGCCGGGGAAGCTCACCGTCTTCTATCGGTAGCCGGGGGACGCGATCCAGCTCGTCGGGGCCGTCAGGTGTTCGCGCACTCGAGCGACGCCACCCGCCGGAAGTCGTCATCCGACAACGTCACCGGGCGACCTCCGGAGGAGGGTCTCGACCCGACGGAGGGCTGCCGCCCGCCGCTGTGCCGTCGCCAACTGCCGGGCCACCGTCCAGTCGAGGCGAGGGGCGAGCGCCGAGACGGCCTCCCGTTCCGCCGAGAACTCCGGGGCGTGCAACGGGCCGTGGCCCAGGTCGAGAACGGTCTGCTCGACCGTGCCGACGAGCAGCGGCCCGATCTCGGTGGGAACGGCTTCCGCGTCGAGGAGGTCGGTGCGGCGCATCAGGAAGCGAACCGTTCGCCCACCCTCGACGACCACGGCACGGTGCTGCCGGGGCACCGCGACGAGGGCTTCGCCGAGCGCGCGTGGGACGGCGCCGTGCAGGCGGGCCGCGCTCATCCCGACGACCACGGCCTGGTCCGCGCCGAACACCGCCGCGCCGATCCCGCCGGCGAGCACTTCGAGATCCGGTGTCCACCCGCTCGCCTCACGCCCCGACGGCGGTACCGCGTAGACGCCGCCGGTGAGGCGCAGCAGCAGTCCGGCGTCGGTGAGGCGCTTCAGCTGGGGCCGGGGCGCGCTGTAGACGGCGGCAGCGTCCCGCGTGGTCAGGACACGCGGCGAGCGGCGGGAGATGGCGATCGGCAAGCCCACCGCGCGGTTGCGCTCTGATCCGGTGGTTCTCGACACACGCAAAACGTACCTCGAGAGAATACGATCTGCATGATCGTGGGGGCAGTACTCACAGCGGCGCCGTCATGCGACTCCTGCGCCGACACCACGCCGAACGGTCAGGCCACCGAGTTCCTGTCGCGGAAGAGATCCAACACCAGACGCACCGCGAGACCTTACGTGCAACAATCTGGTCAGCAACATCGCGAAGAACCACGAAAACCAGCACGAGGAGGAGCCGTGGCACGCACACGCACCCCTCTGCCCGTCGCCAGGGCGCTCACGACCGTCGGCACCCAGCTCGCGACGTGGCGTCGCTTGCGCAACCTCACCGTCGAGCAGGTCGCAGACCGGGCCGGTCTCTCCCGCGGAACGGTCAGCGCTCTCGAGAACGGCCGCGGAGCCAGCCTGGAGAACACCTTGCGCGTCGCACGCGCTGTCGGCGTGCTCGACCTGATCGTCGGAGCCGCCGATCCCTACGAGACGGACCTCGGACGCGCCCGCGCCGACGAGCGGCTCCCGCAGCGGGTCCGCACGCCACGCACCCCGCCGGTCACCGATGCCTGACGGCGACGCCGCGACCAGCCCCGTGCCGCGGACGGTGGACGTCCACGTAGCCGTCGACGGTGCCGATCTGCGGGCCGGCCGCCTCCACGGACACGCCGGGCGCAGAGCCGAGTCCGCGACGTTCACCTACGCCGACACCTACCTCGCAGATCCCCGCGCCTACGCACTGGAACCCGCCCTCCCCTTGACGGCCGGCCCGCAGCAGACACCAGCCGGTCTGGCGATGTTCCGGTCCTTCGGCGACACGTCTCCCGATCGGTGGGGCCGCCGACTCGTCGAGCGCGCCGAACGCCGACGCGCGGCAGCCGACGGCTCCGCCTCCAGACGACTCACGGAACTGACCCTCCTCCTGGGAGTTCGTGACGACCTACGTCAAGGAGCGCTGCGGTTCGCAGACCCCGCGACGGGACGGTTCCTCGCCGAGGAGTCGACCGGCGTCCCCGCCCTGACCGACCTCGGAGACCTGCTCGCGCTGGCCGACGGGATCGAGGACGAGGAGACGACCCTGAGCGACCTCCGCGTGCTGTTGCGGGCCGGTAGTTCCCTGGGTGGCGCGCGCCCGAAGGCCCACGTCAGAACACTGGACGGTCGCATCGCGATCGCCAAGTTCCCCAGCGCCAACAGCGACACCCACGACGTGATGGCCTGGGAGAAGACCACTCTGGACCTGGCTGGATCCGCGGGAATCGACGTGCCGGGGAGTCAGCTGCTGAACATCACCGGACGTTCCGTCCTCGTCGTGGATCGTTTCGACAGGAACGACCACGGCCGGGTGGGTTACGCGAGCGCCATGACGCTGCTCGAGACCCGCGATGGTGAGCGCGGAACCTACCTCGACATCGGCGCCGCCATCGAGGAGAACTCACCCCACGCGACCCGGGACCTGCACCAGCTCTGGCGTCGCGCGGCCTTCGGGGTCCTCGTCTCCAACACCGACGACCACCTGCGAAACCACGGTTTCCTGCACCGCTCCGCGGGATCGTGGTCCCTCTCCCCCGCCTTCGACCTCAACCCCGACCCTGCACCTGGGCCGAAGCAACTCGCCACCGCACTGGCCGACGTCTCCGACCCCAGGGCCCGCGTGGACGTCCTCCTCCAGATCGCCGGGGAGTTCCGCCTGGCCCCGGAGCAGGCGAGGGGCGTGCTGTCCGAGGTGCTGGCCGCCACCGATCGATGGCGGACGGTGGGGCGCTCCCACGGGTTGCGGGAGGCGGAACTGCGCCGCATGGCGCCGGCGTTCGAGCACGATGAGGTGGAGGCAGCGCGGGTTGTGGTCGCCTCGACGTGACGTCGTCACGCACGTCCCCCACACCCGCGTTCGCGTCAGCCGGCATGAGCTGGGCTCAGCGAAGCGGTCGGCATCAACCACGTCAGCGACGCCGACAAGGCCCTCCTCGCCGAGGAACTCCACGCCTGCGCCGACACCGACCACTTCGAGCCGGGGCTGGCACCGTTCAGCCCCTGAGGTGATCCGACTCCGGCGACCGGCCACGAGGACGTGGTCGGTCGCCGGAGCCGTTCTCCTGCGGTGGCGGCGGGGTAGGTGGCCCCGGCCGTGGTCTGGTCCTCGCCGTCCGCGGTGTGGTCAGCGCCCGGTGGCGGGGACGACGACGGTGACCGTCGCCGACGCCCTTCCTGTCCCGGCGGCCGACGTCGCGGTCACCGTGAACACGTACTGGTGCTTGGCCTCGACGGGGTAACTCGCCGACGTCGCGGTGACCGAGACGCTGCGCTGCACCACCCCGTCGCGCTGCACGGCCACGGTGTAGCCGGTGATGGGCGCCCCACCGTCGACGGGCGCCTTCCACGCCAGGGCGACGTTCGGCCCGGTGCGGACGGCGGTGACGCCGGCGACCTGGCCGGGAACGGTCCGCGGGACGAGGGCGGCGCTGGTGGTCTCGGTGCCGAACCCGTACTGGTTGCGCGCCTTCACCCCCACCGTGTAGCTGCGGCCGTTGACCAGCCCGTCGACGGTGACCTTGCCGACGTTGGCGGCCATCGTGCCGGTCTGCAGCACGGTCCCACCGGAGGAGATCGTCACCTGGTACCCGGTGACGGGGACGCCGGCGACAGCCGCGGGCGGGGTGAAGCTCACCCAGAGCGAACGGTCGCCGGTACCGCTGCCGGTCAGGGTCACGGCACCCGGCGCGACCGGCGCGGGGGCGACGGTGAACGCCTTGGGTGCGGAGGCCGCCGACGTCCCGGCACCGTTCGACGCGGTCACCGTGTACGTGTAGGAACCGGCCGGCAGGGCAGGAGTCCGGGTGCTCGTGGTCGTGCTCGTCCCCGTCCACACCACCGTCGTCCCCGACGTGACGTTGACCCGGTACCCCGTCACGGCGGGACCACCGACGGGAGCCGTCCACGTCAGGGCGGCGGAACCGCCGTCGAGGATGGCGGTGAGCCCCGTCGGGGCGGCGGGGGCAGCGGCGGTGGGGGCAGGCGTGGGGGTGGTGGCGCCGAAGGTCACCGCCACGGTGGCGTTCTCTCCCACCGCGGAACCCACGGTGAAGCGCAGCCGCCCGGACGCGGTGGTGAACGTGGCGCCCACGGGGATCACCTGGTTCCAGTCGCGGGTCGACCCGGTGGGGGTGGGGTCGAGCACGACGGAGGCGTTGTAGGGGGAGGTGGTGTCCTTGCGCAGCACGCGAACCCCCGCAGCGGGAGCGTAGGGGCTGGCGAAGACCCGGGCGTCGGTCCCGACGTTCGCGCGGTACTCGAGGTAGTAGACGTCGGAGCCGTCGACGACCTTGACCCCCTTGACCGCCGGCGTCGCCGTGGAGCCCACGGCCTGCAGGGTCACGTTCGCCGCCGCGGTCACGGTCTGCACCTGCCCGGGGAAGAGGGCGGGCTGCTGGTCACGGTGGACGACGTCGAGCGCCCCGGTGCCGATGGCGTCCTGGGCGTCGGACCAGCCCATGACGTCGAAGACGTCCCCGTAGGGGACGTACGTGCCCCCGGTGGTGCCCGGGTCGGGGGCGCTCGCCGTGCCGTAGCGGGCGTTGGCGTGGTCGAAGCCCATGTTGTGACCGAGTTCGTGGGCGATGACCGACTGGGAGATGTCGGCGACGTAGGCGGCACCGCTGCTGGAGGCGTCGGCCCCGATGGTCCCCTTGCCGTAGGCGCACCCGTTCGCCGCGGACCCGGCCGATCGGGGGAACACGGTGAGGACGTGCTCGGCCGGGGCCCCCGTGTAGCCGGTGGCGTTCGCCGCCGCGGACCAGATCGAGGTGAAGTCCCCGCACCCGTAGGGGGAACTCGTCCAGTCGGCGACGGTGTCGACGACGAAGCTCACCTGCCCGTTCGTCACCGACGACCAGTAGGTGGAGGCCTTGCCGATCGCGGCCCGCACGTCGGCCACCGAGTAGTCACCGGGACTCGTGCCCTTCGGCGCGACGAGGGCCACCTTGAGGTGCTGGACCCGGCTGCCGCCGGTGGGGGCCGCCAGGGTGCGGGCGGCGGAGCCGAGCACCTCCTCGACCTGCACCGCAGCGGGGTTCGCGATCGACGCGGAGACCCGCAGGGTGACCTTGGCGCCGTTCGTCAGCCGGTTCGCCACGTCGCCGGTCAGGGGGACGAAACCGGTGGCGGTCCTGAGGAGCGTTCCCGCAGCACCGGAGTCCTCGTCGTCCAGGCGCAGCACGGTCCCGGTGACGTCCGCGGTCCGGCCCGGAGCCACGACCCGCTGCGGCGCCGTGCCCGTCGCGGGCACGCCGGCCTCGGCGCCCACGCCCGCGGTGGGTCGAGCCACCGCCAGTCGGGCCGCGGTGTGACGCGTCGTGGGGTGACCCGACTGCGCGAACGCCGGCGTGGCGGACGCCACCGCCACCCCGGCCAGCACGCACGTCATGGCCATCGTCCGTCGGAAACGCACAGCGCCTCACCCTCGTCGGGGCTGCGGTGGCGGCCCGGTACGAGAGGTTTCGGCGGTGCGGGGGGTGACCGTGATCGGCCGGGCGGGCGACGCGGTCGGGGTGAGGGGGCGTGCCGGGTCGGAGCCGGTTCGAGGGCCCGACGAGCCCGCTGCCCACGGCCGTTCGGGACCGAGGAACCGGCTCCCGCGTCAGACCGAGTGGTGAGGTCCGCCGGTGGGGACGTAGAAGAACCCGGCCCCGCGGCGGACCTCGCGACCTGGCGCCAAGACCCCTTCGGCCTCCAGGTCCTTCAACACTCGTTGCAGGTTGGTCGGGTGAGCACCCACGATTCCGGCCAGCTCGCTGGAACTGATGCGACCACGGTGCTCGGCCCACGCCCTCGCGATGGCCGAGCGGCTCGGTTGCCTGCGTCTCGGAGCGCCCACACGTTCGTCGCACGCGGCGAGCAGGTCGAGGGCAGCGGTGGTGATCGTCCAGGCGGGAGGTTCGTTCGCGGGGGATCCCTCGACCTCGGTGACGAGGGGGACGTCAGCCACCTGGACGTCGCCCAACTGGTGCAGGACGTCGGCCGCCTCGGCACCGGACCGCTGGATGAGGGGGGCCGCGATGCGCGCGTCGATCCACCAGTGGTCGATGAGGTGCCGGATGACGAGGAGGGCGTTGAGGTCGTCCGCGGTCGGGGCCGGTTCCAGGTCGTGGAGGAACGCCATCCACCCCTCGTCCAAGCGGGTACCCACGAGGACGGCGCGGACCAGGGGTCCGGGGACCTCCTCGATGGAGGGTGCGGGATACCCCAGACGAACCATGTCACCGACCATCCGGTCGACACCGATGCCTTCGAGTTCCGCGACGCGCAAGCGCGCCAGCAGGTCCGCCAACGCCCGGTTCCGCGGTTGCGAGGGGTGGGTGATGATGTTGCTGGTGGTGATTCCGCCGATGAAACCTCCGGGTGAGGTGACCACCAGTCGGGAACCGATGTGCTCGACGTGGACGGGGTCGGCACTGGACCAGTCCCGGTGGGCGACACCGTTGACGAGGGCTTCGCGGGCCGCACGCGGCGGGAGCGAACGGATCTGCCGGCTGACGAGCCCCAGGGGCAGGTGTCGGACCGGGTTCGACGCCTCGATGGCACGGTCGACCTCGTACAGCTCTTCGAGCAGCCCCCGCCCTGCGTCCCGGATGCGCTGCACGCTGTCCCCGCCGGTGACCTCACGTCGGACGTAGTCGATGGCGGGGGCGCCGCGGCCGACGAAGGCGATGACGCCGGCGTTGGTGAGGGTTCCCGACGGTGTGACCACGTTCAGCCGTCGTAGCAGGTCACCGACGGGTGCGGCTGCGAGGTCGAGGTTCCTGTCCTCGCCGGCCGCGGTGAGGAAGTCGCGGGCCCGCTGCAGCGCTGTGCTCCGCGCGGCGTCGACGGCGACCCCGGAATCCTGAGCCGACCAGTCCCAACCGGCGTGACGGCGACGTCGCTCCTCCCAGCTGGTCGCGTCCACCTCGACGCAGCTGTCCGCGACGCGGTGGTGGTACTTGTGGTCGAACATGACCGGGTGGACTGCTTCCGGACTGCGGACGAGCAGCAGGCGCACGCCCCGGCACGTGACGGGTGTGACGTCCACGGTGAGGAGCCGGTCGGTCAGGTCGTAGATCTTGCGTCGCAGGAGCTGAGCATCGAGCTCCGTGCCGATCAACGTTCCGTCGTCCGCGACACCGACGATGAGCACGCCCCCTCCTGGGGTGTTCGCCATGCAGGCCGCCTCGCCGGCCAGCACGCGAGCCGCCCGGTCGTTCTCAGTGCTCCCGGGAAGGATGGTGCGCCCGGCGCGTCTCCCCGCTTCCTCCTTGAGGTCGACGTGCAGCGATTCCAGGCCGCCGACAGGGCCGGTCGCGGACTCCAGGACCTCCAGGACGTGCCGCACCTCGTCACCGATCGGGTCTGGACCGAAGGAAAGTGTCACCGTGCTGCCCCTGACGCCGGTCGGCATACTTTTTTGCGCGAAAAAGTATGATCCCAGCTCCCGCTGCGTCCACGCAACACTTTCGAGGCCCCTCGGTGCACCGGGCTCTTCGTGCCGGACGAGCCCGACGTCAGTGGACCGGGGAACTCTCCACCTCGTGCGAGGCGGGGACGTCCGCCCGCTGGACACGCCGGCGGGCGGCGACGACCGCCGCGAGCAGCACCACCCCCACCGCGGCGGGCAGGCTGCGGTAGACGAAGAACGCGTGGATCTGGGAGTGGTTGCTCAGCACGCAGTACCAGGCAGGCACGACGAGGGCGGGCAGCGCCACCGCGGCGAACACCGACAGACCGCCCACCCCGTGGCGGGCGACCGTCAGCACGAGGAGGACGAGCACCACGACGGCCGCTGCGACGGCCACCGGTACCGCCGTCACCGAGTGCTGCGTCCAGTAGTTCCAGTTCGCGACGACCCCGGCCCCGAAGGCGTGGGACACGTCGCCCCCGTCGAGGCGGAACTGGCTGACCTCCTGCACCCGGGAGAACACCGAGAGCCCCTGCCCGAGTGCCCCGATGAACCAGCGGAACACCCAGGTGAACCCGAAGGCCATCGGCCAGGCGGCGCCGACGGCGAGCACGGTGCGCCACGTCTCGCGTGCGTCGCGCGTCCGCACCTGGGTGACGGCGGCGGCGACCCCCGCGCACAGCGCCCAGCTCATCGGCGGGACGGTGAGCAGGTCCATGTAGCAGAACAGCGCGGCGGAGAAACCCGCCCCGAGGACCGCCGCACGCCACCCCCGGGACGCCGCGACCGCGGTGATCGCGACCCCGGCCGCGACGCTCGCCAGCGCGATGCCGTGGGTGAAGGCCCGGTCGGGCATCGCGAGCGCGTTCGTCGTCGCGGCGATCGGCAGGAGCAGGGCGAAACCCGCTGCTGCCCCGACCCTCCGGGCGACGGCTAGGAACGCCGCGAGGACGGCAGCGGCGAACACCCCGGTGACGACGAGGCGCAGCCCGGGGACGTCGGTGAGCGCGAGCACCGGGCGGGTGAGGATCGAGTACCCGCTCCAGTAGCGGAAGTAGGTGGCCGGCGTCTGGAAGTCGTCCCCGGCGGCGAGCTGCCGGATCTCGCCCTTGCCGTCGTCGCAGGAGGACAACCGCGGCCCACCGGTGGTGAGGTTCCAGAGGCTGCGGGGATCGTTCGGGGTCGTGACGCCGTACCCGAGTTCCGCGCACTCGGTGAACCGGTCGGCGGTCCCGCCGACCCCGTCGGGGCCGTAGGGGTCGCCGTAGTCACCGGTCTGGATGGCCTGGGCGAGGTGGTCGATGATCGGCTGGTTCGGCACGGCCTGCGCCCCCACCAGCAGGACGAAGAACACGACCTGCAGGGCCACGAGCCCGGCGAAGGCCTTCGCCGCGAACCGGACGACGCCGCTCACCGCTGGGCCACGTTGTCGCGACGCACGTCGAGGGCGGGCTCCACGGGTGCTCGTTCGTCGAGCAGGCCGTGTGGGCTCGGGTACTGGAGGTAGATCAGACGGGACGCCTCGTCCGAGGCGTGCCGGACGGCCTCGAGGATGACGCCGACCGCCGTGACGACCACGGCGATCATCATGAGCGCCGACGCGAGGATGGCCGTCGGAAACTTGGGGACGAGCCCGATCCGGAAGAACTCGATGACCACCGGAATGCCGAGGATGAGCGCGACGACGGCGATGAGACCGCCGAGCGTGGAGTGCACGAGCGTCGGCCGCTCGTAGCGGGCGAGGCGGACGATCCAGCGGAGGATGGCCCACCCGTCGCGGTAGGTCCGCAGCTTGCTCGCCGAGCCCTCGGCCCGGTCCTTGAACCCGACCGGCACTTCGGCCTGCGGGACCCGCAGGTTCACCGCGTGCACAGTCAGCTCCGTCTCGACCTCGAACCCGCGCGAGATGGCCGGGAAGGACTTCACGAAGCGACGCGACATGACCCGGTACCCGCTGAGCATGTCCGTGACCGGCTCCCCGAAGACCGTGGACACGACGCGGTTCAGGGCCCGGTTGCCGGCGGCGTGACCCCGGCGGTACGCGGTGAGGCTGCTGGCCCGACGGGTGCCGACGACGTGGTCCAGACCCTCGGCGATCAGCTTCTGGACGAGCTCCCCCGCGACAGAGGCGTCGTAGGTGTCGTCCCCGTCGAGCATCACGTAGACGTCGGCCTCGACGTCGGCGAAGGCCCGACGGATGACGTTGCCCTTCCCCGGTCGCGGCTCGTGGCGGACCTGGGCGCCGTGGGCGCGGGCCACGGCCGCGGTGTCGTCGGTGCTGCGGTTGTCGTAGACGTAGACCGTCGCCTCGGGCAACGCCGCCCGGACCTCGTCGATGACGTGCCCCACTGCCGTGGCCTCGTTGAGACAGGGAAGGATCACAGCGACCCGCACGGGATCGGTCAACGGCCACTCCATGCCACCGAGGGTAGGGGCGCGTCTGCACGCAGAGGCGCAGGCGGGCGCGTCAGCGGGCCGTCGTCGGCCCTCGGGGGACTATCCCGGCCTGGTCGGGCGCGCGATCGGCCGTTGCGCAGCAAGGCCCGGTCGTGGAAGGGGATGCTCGAACTGCCGCTGGGCGATGGTGATCGGGTCGAGGACGTCGTGGGCGCTGAACGTGACGGCGCCGAGATCGATGGTCCACTCCCTCAAGACGATGACGGGCCCGCGCGGAGCGCGGGACCCGTCTCGGCGCGTCGATCAACGCACCGCGCCTCTCCGAGGAGCTACTTCGTCACCCGGGTCGAGAACTGGTTGAGGACCTCGCTGCTCAGCGTGCTCGGGCCGCCGAACACCCAACCGTTCTGAACGCGCGTCTTCGCCTTGATGGCGTCCACGGATGCCGCCGTACGCACGCCGAGTCCATCGGGAGGGGTCAGGAGCAACGGCCCACCCACGATCCCCAGTGCGGCGGCCCCCGAGAGGGCGTCCGGCCAGTTGACTCCGGTGGCGAGTCCGATCGTCGTCACGTCCGAACCGTTGAATCGATCAGCGATCAAGCCGGCTGTCTCGTACCGATCGGCGCCCACGAGACCCCGGGAGGCTCCAGCCGGGTACGCGGCTGCGGCACGACCTCCGATGGGGATGGTCCGCGCGCTCGCCGGGTCCTTGGCCTTCAAGTAAGCGGCTGTCTCCGCAGGCAGCGTCGAGCCGTCAGTGAGCAGGACCACTCCACCGGTCTGGGCCGCCAGAGCCGATACGGCAAGACCGTCCGGGAAGTCGGTGCCCGTCGCGAGGTAGATCGGGCCCGCCCCACCTGACGCCTCGACCTCGGCCGCGATCGCAACGGCGGTGGCGTAGCGGTTGTCGCCACCGAGCCGCTTGACGCGGTACGTCCTGTTCAAGTCGGAGAGGGCGGACTCGACCCCGTCCGACAGAGCCGACTCATCACCCAGGACGTAGACCGCCCCACCCGTCTCGACGAGCCGGCGGACCTCGGTGGCGACATCAGCCGCGAGGGAGTTGCCGTCCGTCAGCAGCAGTGGTCCTTTGACGGCCGACGCGAGCCGGGCACCCCCGATGCTGTCGGCGAACCGCGCCGAGGTGGCCAGCACCGCTGCGGGCGCCCGGCTCGCACCGGGGAAGACCTGCTGCGAGACAGACACCGACGTCGCGACGCGGTCGACACCCGCCACTCGCTGCACGGTGGTCTCACCGGCAGGGGTTCCCACCAGCACCGATGCAGGTGCACTGGCCGCGCCTGCCACCTCACCGGACAGCGCACGGACGAAGACCGTGTAGCGGAGACCGTCCGTCAGTCCTGTCAACAGGAACTGCTGCAGACCGTCCGCGACGGTCGTGTCGAGGGAAGACCACGTAGCACCGCCATCGAGGCTGGACTGGTACCGACTGACACTCCCGCCGGTGACGAGTGGAGCGACGAATCGGCCGCGCAAGCTGCTCGCGCCCGGCGTGAGGACGAGCCCCAAGGGGGCGGACACCGTGACCCCGGACACTGAGGGTGGAGGCGGAGGCGTTGCGACGTAGCTGAAGTCGCCGGCAGAGGTGATGGGCGAAACACCACCGGGGTTGACGACAGTGATCGGGACCGTCCCCACCGTGCCGACCGGTGCGGTGGCCGTGATCGTCGTGTCGTTGCCGACGACGAACGAGGTCGCAGGAGACGAGCCGAAGAGGACCGCTGTGACGCCGGTGAAGCCGCTACCCGTGATGGTCACGATCGCGCCGCCCTGGGAGTACCCGGTGGCGGGAGCGATGGCGGTGAGTGCCGGCGCGGGAGGCACGAGCGAGTACGAACCGGACTCGGTGCCCGTCCCCAGTCCGTTCGTCGCAGTGCTGGAACAGTCGTAGGCAGCCCCGCTGACGAGACCAGTGATCGTGACCGGGGTGGTGGCGTTCGCAGCGGTGTGCACGTCCGCCGGGTTCGCCGTGTTCACGCAGGTCACGCCGTAGGTGTCGACGACGGTGTCGACGTCGTTCAATCCGATGTCGACCGAGGCCGACGAACCGGTGACGGTGATGCCGTCGATGTACGGGTCCGGAATGACCGGAACCCGGAGGAGTGCGTCGATGTCCGTCGAGTTGCCCCCGGAGTCCGCGGCGCGGACCTTGACCTGGTAGTAGTCGCCCGACTGGTAGATCGCCGCGAAGTCCTGCCCCGGTGCACAGAGGCTTGAACCCAGCCGGAGGTGGCCCCCGGTGAACGTCGAACAGGCGAGCGGAGCGGATCCGTAGTCGGGTGACCCTGTGTTCGCCAACAACTGGTAAGTGATCGAGGTGTCACCTTCGGGGTCGACGGCTTCGAAGTCGACGTCCACGACGGAGTTGTCGACGGGAACCGGTCGGTACAGCGCGGGAGCGGTGAAGGATGGGCCGACGTTGACGTCCCCGTTGCCGTCCACCGTGAACGTCAACTGCTGGCTGAAGTCAGCGCCAGGAGCGTTCTCAACACTGACCTTGCAGCAGTCCTCGACGCGGGCGGTGTACGTGCCGGCGACTCCGACCACCGCCGACAGGTCGATCTCCAGGACCGCGTGATCGACGCTGAAGAGCGGGTTCGAATCGTCGACCGACTCCTGCGCGACATCGACCGGCGCCACGACGGGGTTCGACGAAGCATCCACCACTTGGGCGTCGGCCCCGAAGGGGTTGGCGCTTCCCTTGCGCCACGCGGAATCGATGGTCCACGTCAGGACCTTGGCAGTGGAGTTGTAACTAACGTTCCCGGACGATGCGCGGTAATGGCTCGCCACCGCGGGGGCGGCTACCGCGACGAAGGTGGACGCGACCACCGCCGCTACAAGGGCATTCCTGGGTGCTCTCACTGGGGTGCCTTCCTGTTCGCGGCCCGGACGATCAGCGTGGGCAAGGCGACTGAGAACCAACTTATCTGAGAGTGATCAATGTGTCACTACGTGTGAGGCGAGTTCTCCGAGTCCCTTCCGACGGGCCAACTCCTCACGAACAAGGCATGTGACGGTCATCGGGTTCAACTCCTTCAGGGCCGCGGCGGCGTCGGCCGGAACGACGTCGTACCGGGTCAGCGGGACCGGAGCGTCCTTGAGACTCGCGCGAGGTAGAAGGCGGACAACGCGTCGATCCCGTTCATCTCACCATCGGCGACGATCACTTTCGACACCGTAGTCCAGGTCTGCTGAGCGATGAACGCGTCCGTGACGTAGCGGTCCGCCCCACCCACGCGGGAGTTGCGGCATCAGATCGAACTGTCCAAAAGATTAATAGATCGTCCGCACGATGTAGTAGCGCGTCTGCAAAAGGCAGGAACACAAGGGATGAGACACGAAGAAGGGCCCGCCTCCCTTGGAGACGGGCCCTTCTCGATCAGATCAACTCGTCACACGAGTTGTCGTCTCAGTAGCTGAACGTTCCACTCAGCTTCGCGTTGACTCCGCTCGCAGCGGTCACACCACCAGCGGTGACCGAGGCCGTGTAAGCAACGTCCGTCGAAGCGTCGTTGAGTGCGGTGGTCAGGGTGTAGGTGACCACAGTTGCGTCAGACGAAGAGATGGTCGCCGCAGTCGAAACGTTGGTGATCCCCGTCTGAGCCGTCGGGAAGACGTTGAGGGCACCGGCCGAAGCCGCGGTGACGGCCTTCGAGTACTTGACGATGACCGCGCTGGTCGAACCCGTACCGTCGTTGACGTCGTTGACCGTGACGCTGGAAACGGTGAGACCCGCATCCGTGGCTGCAGTCGTGGGAGCGTGCGTGGTGGCACCAGCGACGGTCACGTTCGGAACGGATTCCTCCGCACCAATGGTCTGCGTCACGTACAGCTCGTACGTGGTGCTCGCCGTGAGACCGGTCACGCCGATCTGGAACCCAGCGGTCGCCGTGTCAGCGTCGACAGCCGAGCTGGCGACCTTCGTGGCCGTGGAGAAGGCCGCGCCGGCCGCAGCACGGTAGACGTTCACGGTCGCTCCACTGACGATGGACGACGGGTTCACCGTCACCGTCGCAGTCGTGTCGGTGGTCGTGATCGCCGTCGGCGCCGGAGCCGCCGGGCTCAGGTTGTCGAGGACGAAGGTCGAGGAGAACGTCGGCTCGCGGCGGTAGTCCGTAGCCGTCGTCAGCTCGTCGCCCGCACTCAGGACCTTCTCGAAGTTGGCCAGCGTCACCTGGTTGGCGGGAGCGACACTACCGACGTAGAACGTGTCGTTGGAGTCGTAGTTGTACGACGCCGCGGAAGTCACGATCTGCTTGGCAGTCTTGTCGACGCTGCTGATGGTCTCGGCAGACGCCGGGCTCGAGTTGTCCCCGGCTTCGCTGGGGTTCCACGTGAGCGTGCCCCCGACACCGAACGCCTCGGAAGGCGCCTGGGGAACGGTGGACGTGGGTGCCGTTGCGAAGTTCAGGGCACCGTTGCTGTTGGCGTCGGAGAAGACGACCGGCACGACGGCCCCGGACACGAACGAGTCGACCGAGAAGTTGATCGAACCACTGATCGGAGCGACCCCGTTGATCTGAGTCACACCCACGTTGGTGGCCGACGCGAGCGTCTGAGCAACACCGTTCACGGTCTCGATGGAGGTGCCGGAGTTGGCAGCAGCCGCGGTCGCGCTGGAGAAGGTCACCACGCCAGAGGCATTCGTAGCGACGTTCGCAGCCGGGAAGAGGGCGAGCGAGTACGTCTTGGTGTTGTCCAGGCCGCTCACCGTGTAGGTGCGGGCGCCTCGGTTCGTCTCACCGGTGGTGGCCGTAGAAACGATCTGAGTAGCTGCAGCGGTCGGAGCAACCGCCAGGGTCTGGTTGCTCACCACGTCCCCACCAGCGGCAGTCTTCGCTGCAGCGGTGAGGGCGGTCGGAACGCTGGTCGTGTCACCGAAGGCAACACCGGTGGTCAGCGTAGAGGCGTTGGCCGTCAGGTAGTTGGTGGTACCAGTCCCGAGAGAGTTGGTGCCCAGCGTCAGCAGGATCGGCGCCATGTTCTTGGCGGCCCAGGGGCCGGCCGCGAGGGCGTCGATCTTGTCACCGTTGGCGATGGTCGCCGTGGTCTTCATGTACTTGCCCTGCGCGATGCCGTAGTCCGCGATCTTCTGCGCGGTCAGCGAGCGGTCGTCACCGGCGATGGTGGTGACGGTCGCGCCGAGGGCGGTGACGGCGGTCTTCACCGAGTCGGTGATCGCGTTGCCGAGGACGACGACGTTCTTCACGCCACCGTTCTTGATGGCGTCAGCGGTCGCCTGCGGCAGCGAGGCCGCGTTCGTCAGCAGCACCGGGGTGCCGTCGTAGGACAGCGGGCTGGCGGCCAGCGCGTCCGGGGAGACCTGGCCGGCGAGGAGGTCCGCACGGGCCAAGAAGACCGTGGAGGACTTCGTGGTGCCGAGGTTGTAGATGTCAGCCGCGGTCTCGAAGCGGTCGGCACCGGCAACGACGGTGACAGTGAGGCCGGCGGCGGTCATCTGCGCAAGGGCAGTGGCGTCGACGGAGTTCGAGTCACCGAGCACGATCGCCTTGGTGGCGCCGAGCTTCTTGATGGCGTCGACGGTGTAGGCCGGGACGTTGCTCTTCTGCGTCAGCAGGATCGGCGCGTTGTTCAGACCGGCGACGTACGCGCCGGCCTGAGCGTCGATGGCGCGGTCGCCGTTGGCGACGACGACGGTGGTGGCCGTCGTGAACGCCTTCGTGGCGATCTGCGCGGCGGTGTCGAAGCGGTCAACACCAGAAACCTGGGTAGCGGCGGGGTTGAAACCAGCTGCGGCCTGAGCGGGCATGGCGGCGAAGCCAAGGCCGGACAGTCCAACGAGAGCCGCGACGCCGGCCCCGATACCACGCCGGCGCAACCGGGAGGTTGCTGCGGTCACGATTGCCTCCAAGGCATGTGAAAGTGAGTTCCCCCCCGTGAGGGGCCGGCCCAGTTCGGGCCTCGCCACCCCGCCCTCCCCGCTACTCAGCGGAGTGACTCGGTGACAGAACCGAACGTACACGAGAGTCACACCAGCAACACGAGGAGTAATGAAAGATCCAGAGCTGGCACGGCGTGTCGCGACCCGTGCACTGCCTGTGACCTGCGGGTTTGTGTCCGGCAAGTAAAAGTTACAGTTTGGTAACGGGCAGCATCACCTGTACCACTGGTCCCAGCAACCCATCTGGAGTAGTCACATCGGGTGGAGTCACCAGCCACGCACGGGTGATCACACGCAGTGGCTCACGTGGGTGACCCCTTCTGGGCCATCCCCTCCTGGTTCATCTGGACCGTCGTCGCAGAGTGTGACGAGAAGGATCACGCTACGGATCCCTCTTGCAGGGGACGCACCGAAGAACTCGTGAAGCGCGGTGACTGAGGGTCGCCGGCCGACGGACATCTCCGGGGACGACGGGCCTACTCCAGGCCCGGTCCAGGCTCGACGTCACGCACTCGGCCCATCCAGCCGTCGGCCCGCCGTACCGAACCTCTCGCCATGACGTTCCCACGGCTCGCCTGGCGGGCGGCGCTCTCGACCGCCGTCCTGGCCGTCTTCGTGCCGTTGGCCTACGTCGGTGCGCGCCGGTGGGACGAGGCGATCCAGCTCAAGCTCCTGTTGGGGCTCGTCTGCCTGGCCGTCTGCGTCGCCCTCCCCCTCGTCGTGCGGGGGGGCACGAGGTCGAGCACGACCCGCTGGGTCCTCGCGGCGTCGGTGTTCTCGGTGGGAACGATCGTCGCGGCGGCCTACCCGGCGCTGCTGATCGGGCCGTTCCCCGCGCCGCACCTGCTGCACGCGGTCTCGCTGCTGGGGATGCTGGCCCTCACCGTCCAGCAGTTGCGGGTCGCCCGGGTCGTGCGCGACGACGAGTCGCTGCTCGTGGAGGCCCTGCTGTTCGGGGCCATCACCGCGTCCGTCTCCTGGGACGTGTTCGCCCGGTGCGGGTACCGGGGCGACGGGTGGTGGAACGCGAGCGCCGCGCTCGTCATCGCGGTCGGCGCGTTCGTCGCCGCCGCGACGGCGGTCCTCGCGGTCGAGCACCCGCGGTTGCGCCTGGCCCACCTGGGCATCGCCATCGGCGCGGCCGGCACCGTCCTCACCGCGATCACCTCCACGCGCGACCCCGCGGCCGGCAACGTCGGCGCGGTCATGGGGGTCGTCGCCGCGGCCATGCTCGTCGCGTTCCAGCCGCGCGGCGGGATGGTCCGCCACGGCGGGACCGCCGCGACGCAGGCCGTGCGCCGGATGCGGCTCGCGAGCCTGCCCGTGGTGGCTCTGCTGCTGGCCGACACCGTCGCCTTCGCGGTCTCCCCCCGCGCCGACGGGGTCCAGTTCGTCTTCATCGCCGTCGTCATCGTGACGGCCGCCGTCCGTCAGGCCGCGAGCGCCCGCGCCATCGACCGCACCCACGCGCGGCTGTCGTTCCAGGCGCTGCACGACTCCCTCACCGGCCTCGGCAACCGTGCCGCCCTGGCGGAGGCGCTCACGGCCCCCGACTCCGCGCAGTCGCTGGTGATCCTCGAACTCGGCGGGCTCGACGACGTCACCGACGTCCTCGGGGTAGCCGTGGGCGAAGAGGTCCTGACCGCTGCGGGAGCGAACCTGCGCGAGCACGTCAGCGCCCACGGCGGCACCACGTTCCGCGTCCGCCACGACGAGTTCGCCGTGCTGCTGCCGGGCCGCCCCGACGAGGTCCTCGCCTACCTGCCCGCCGCGCTCGCCGCGATCAGCGCCGCGCCGCTGCAGGTCACCGGCGCGGGCCGCTTCCCCGTCGAGGCCGTCGCCGGGGTCGCGTGCGTCGAAGCCGGCACGGGCGGCCAGGAGGCCGCCGCGATGGTCCCCCTCGTCCACGCCGACCTGGCCCTGCGCGCCGCGCGCGCCGAGGGTGCCCCCGGGTGGTCGGTCTACTCCGGTGAGGTCGCCAGCGCCCACGCTCGTCGCCTGCTGCTGCGCGAACGCCTCGCGCTGGCCGTCGCCGAGGGCGGGGTCGACGTCCACTACCAGCCGATCGTGAGCTTCACGACGGGTCGCGTCGAGAAGTTCGAGGCCCTCGCCCGCTGGGACGACGTGCAGCTCGGACGCATCTCACCCGTCGAGTTCATCGCCGTCGCGGAGGAGTCCAACCTCGTCGTGGCCCTCGGCGAGCACGTCCTGCGCCGGGCCGTCGCCTGCGCGCACGCCGCGGGGGTCTTCGCCTCCGGTGCGCGGCTGGCGGTCAACGTGTCCGTCGTGCAGCTGCAGGCGCCGGGCTTCGCGGACGTCGTGCGCGAGATCCTCGGGCAGTACCGGATCCCGCCGCACCTGCTGACCCTGGAGCTCACCGAGTCCGTGTTCCTGGACTCCGACTCCCCCGCCGAACGCGTCGTCACCGAACTCGCGGCGCTCGGCTGCCAGATCGCCATCGACGACTTCGGCACCGGCTACTCCGCGTTCGGCTACCTGGACCGGCTGCCCGTCCACGTCCTGAAGGTCGACCGCTCGCTGACGCAGTCGATGACCGGCGCCGGCAACGGCCTGTCCGTCGTGACCGCCGTCGTCGACCTCGCCAACCGCCTCGGGCTGACCGTCGTCGTCGAAGGCGTCGAGACCGACGAGGAGGCCGCGATCTGCCGGCAGATCTCCGCCGGGCTCGGGCAGGGCTGGCTGTACTCGGCGGCGGTCACCGCGGACAGGATCTCCGCGGAGCTGGGGCGGGAGTACCCCGTGTCGGCGGAGCCGGTGCGCTGAGGTCGTCGAGTGGAGCGTTCGGCGGCTCGGCGAGCGCCTGGAGACGCGGAACGCTCCACTCGACCCACATGGCTGGGGAGTGGAACGTTCAGCGGCCCACCGGGGCTCGGAAGGACGCGGAACGTTCCACTCCGGACCTCCGGGGGGACGGGGCTGCGGCACCGGCCGCAGCACCCTCCCGACGCTCGAAGGTCAGCGACCTTCGGAGACGAACCCGCGGTCGATGCCGTAGTCGGTCAGCACGTCGCGCAGCGCGACGATCTGACGGCCCTCGAGGTCGTCGACGGCGCTGAGCAGGATCTCGGTGATCTCGCGGCGGTACTGGTCCATCGGCAGCACCCCGCCGCTGCGGGGGGCGGAGGTCCGGGGACGCTCGGAGGAGGCGGCCGGGGCGCGACCGGTGCTGGCACCGGCGGTGCGCGACGGGGACTGCAGGCGCACCTGGGTCGCCTTCAGGCCGCGGTCGCCCTCGGTGAGGGTGAAGTCCACCCAGACGCCCTCGGACAGGTCCTCGTTCTCGGCGCCCGCGACGTCCTTGATGTGGAAGAACACGTCGTCGGGAGCGTCCGAGCTCTTGATGAAGCCGAACCCCCGCTCGTCGTCGAACGACCGGATCTTGCCCTTGGCCACGCCACCCACCACTTCCACTGCTGCCTCGACTCACCCGCCGCTGCGCGACGGGCCGGCCCCCATGGTCTCGCACTCCGGGACGTCGGACCGACCTTCTAGAACCCCGTACCGTCAAGTCCGAAGATCAACAGTCCGAGACCACGAGCATGGCCGCACCTCTCGCTCCGACGCGCCCCACCGCGGGCCGCGTCGTCGGTGGCCTCGCGTTGCTGGCGCTGGCCGCGGTCCTCGCCCACCTGACGACCGTGGTCCCCGGGACGCCGCGCACAGCGGTCGTCGTCGTCGGGGTCGCGTCCATCGCCGCGACGGCGGTCTCGCTGATCGTGCTGCACCGCGGGCGCAACTCCGCCAAGTACCTCGCGGCCGGGGTCCTGTGGGGTCTGGGCGCGGTCGTCGCCGGGCTCCTCCCGGACCTCGACGTCGGCCCGTTCCCGCTGTCCCACGTCGTGTTCGCCCTCGGCGAGCTCGGCGCGCTGGCCGTCCTCCTGCAGCTCCTCGTCCGGGCCCGCGCGGGCAGCGACGACCCGCCCCTCGTCGTCGACGCGCTGATGCTCGGCAGCGCCCTGATCACCCTCGGCTGGGACGCGTTCGCCCGCACCGGGCACAGCGGGACGGGCGGCGAGAACGCCGCGACGCTGCTGGTCGTCGTCGCGGCCTCCCTCGTCGCGGGCTCCGCCGTCGCGCTCGGCGTCGAGCAGCCCCGGCTGCGGGTCTCGGCCACCGGCCTCACCGTCAACGGGGTCGCCACCGCGGTGGTCGCCGTCTGCCTCCCGCACGAGCCCGTGGTCGCCGGCGTCGCCGCCGCCCTCGCGATGGCCGGCGGGATCGTCGGGCTGCTGACGCTGCCGCGCGACGGGGTCGTCCGCCACGGCGGGGCCGACGCCGAACGCGCCGCCCGCCGCCTCGAGGTCGCCTCGCTGATCCCCGGCCCGATCCTGCTCGTCGACATCCTGCTGCTCGTCGTGTTCCCGCGCGCCGACCCCGTGCTGTTCGCGACGTTCATCACCGTGCTCGTCACGTTCACCATCCGGCACGCCGCGACGGCGCGCTCGATCGACCGCACCACCGCGCACCTGAAGTTCCTGGCCCTGCACGACGCCCTCACCGGCCTCGGCAACCGCACCCTGCTGGAGCGCGCCCTCACCGGACCCGACCACGACCAGTCGCTCGTGCTGCTGGAACTCCTCGGGCTCGACGACGTCAACGACGTCCTCGGCGTCAGCGCCGGCGACGCCCTCATCCGGGCCGCCGCCGAGGAGGTCCTGCTCGTCGTCGGAGGCCTCGAGGGCAGCGCCTACCGCACCGGCGGTGACCAGATCGCCGTCGTCCTGCGCGGAGACCCCGCACACTGCCTGCGCCACGCCGAGAGCCTCATCGCCGCGATCACCACCGCACCGGCGAAGGTCGCCGGGGCCGGACGCTTCCCGCTGACCGCGGTCGCCGGCATCGCCGGCCGCGCGCCCGACGGCACCGACCCCGACGCGGTCGGCGACGTGATGGCGTCCTTCGTCCAGGCCGACATCGCCCTGCGCGACGCCAAGCACCTCGGCGGCGGCGCCGTGTCGGTGTACTCCGGGACGGTCGCGGTCGAGCACGCCCGCCGCAGCCTCATGCGCGAACGCCTCGCCCTGGCCGTCGCCGAGGGCGGCGTCGACGTCCACTACCAACCGGTGGTGTCGTTCACGACCGGGCGCGTCGACAAGTTCGAGGCGCTCGCCCGCTGGGAGGACCCGGTGCTGGGCCGGATCTCCCCCGTGGAGTTCATCGCGATCGCCGAGGAGTCCAACCTCGTCGTCGCGCTCGGCGAGCACGTCCTGCGCCACGCCGTGCAGTGGGCCTACGAGGCCGGGGTGTTCTCCGTCGGCGTCGGCCTGGCCGTCAACGTCTCCGTCGTGCAGCTGCAGTCCCCGGGTTTCGCCGACATCGTCCGCGAGATCCTCGACCAGTACCGGATCGCCCCGCACCTGCTGACCCTGGAACTCACCGAGTCGGTGTTCCTGGACGAGGACTCCCCCGCCGAACGCGTCGTCACCGAACTCGCGGGCCTGGGCTGCCAGATCGCGATCGACGACTTCGGCACCGGGTACTCCGCCTTCGGCTACCTCGGCCGGCTGCCCGTCCACGTGCTCAAGATCGACCGCTCGCTGACGCAGTCCCTCACCGACGACGTCAACGGCCAGTCCGTCGTGACGTGCGTCGTCGACCTCGCGAACCGCCTCGGGCTGAGCGTCGTCGTCGAGGGTGTCGAGACCCAGCAGCAGGCCGACATCTGCCGCTTCATCTCCGCGCCGCTCGGGCAGGGGTGGTTGTACTCCCCCGCCGTGCCGCGGGAACTGCTCGGCGAACAGCTCGCCCACGTCTACCCCGTGCCCGGGGTGCTGGGGCTCGAGGACGAGACCCGCGTCTGAGCGACGCCCCCCGGGGCTCCCGGAGTTCTCACCCGGTCGGAGTCTGCGGATGCGTCCCGAAACCGCCGAAGAAACCCTCATGACGGTCCTCCCCGATCCGCGGACGCACGCGGGCACGACCGTCGTCGACCCCCCGGTACCGGCGGTCGACGACGTGCGCTGGGACGCCGAACTCCGCCGGGTCCTGGCGCGGCCGGAACTCCTGACCCTGCACCCGCAACCGATCGCCGAACTGAGCACCGGGCAGATCGCCGGGTTCGAGGTCCTGTCCCGCTTCGACGCATCGCGGATCGTCGCCCCGCCGGACGTCTGGTTCGCCGCCGCCGACCACTTCGGCCACAACGCCGAACTGCAGTCCCGGGTCCTCGCGACGGCCGTCGACATGCGAGACGTACTGCTGCCCAACACCTTCCTCACCGTAAACGTCGAACCCCACCTGCTGGTGGACGACCGGGTCAACGGGACGCTCTTCGAGCACGCCGACCTCTCCCGCCTCGTCGTGGAACTCACCGAGCACACCCGCGCCGGGGATCCGCGCGCCCTGAGGCGCGTGCTGGACCGCCTCCGCGAACGCGGCGGCCTCGTCGCCATGGACGACGCCGGAACGGGGTACGCGGGCCTCAGCCAGCTGCTGCACCTGACCCCGGACATCGTCAAGATCGACCGGGAACTCGTCCACGGCATCGACACCGACCCCGTGAAGCGTTCGCTCATGGAGGTCCTCGGTGACCTCGTGGGCCGGATGGACGGCTGGCTCCTCGCGGAGGACATCGAGACCCCCGAAGAGCTCGACACCGTGGTCGGCCTCGGGGTGGCCCTGGGGCAGGGTTTCGCCCTCGCCCGGCCTGCGGTCGGCCTCCTGCCCCAGCTCACCGACGACGTCGTCCAGCGCATCCGCACCGTGGCCGGCCGGACGCAGTTCGACGAGCACGTGCTGAGCATCGTGCGCAGCGCGCGGGTCGGGACCGACCCCGCCACGTGCGACGTCCTGCTCGACGCCGACGCCCGGATCCGCGCGGTCCGGACGGGCGGCACGACGGACGACCTCCCCCTCCGGTGGGTCCGCCCGCTGCTCGTCGCCCCGTCGGCGAGCCTCGCGGAGGTCGCCCGGCGGGCCGCGAACCGCCATCCGGCGGACCTGGGAGCTCCCCTGGTCTGCACGGACGGCCAGGGTCGGGTGGTGGGCATCGTCCTGCACTCCGACCTGCTCCTGGCGCTCGCGCGCTGAGTCACCCCGGTGCGGACCCGCACCGGTTCCTCGAGGAACAAGGAGTTCCTGGTGAAGAAGTTCCGCTGCGGTGACGTCGTCCCCGGTTGCACCCACGCGTTCGAGGGCTCCCTCGACGAGATCCTCGTCGCCGTGTCCGCCCACGCCCGCACCGACCACGGCCTCGTCGACGTTCCCGTCGAACTCGTCGCCCAGGTCCGTCGAGCCGTCGTGGACGCCTGAACGGGTGCATCTAGAATACGCCCGGCCGCTCCAGGTGCCGATGCCTGGACGGTGACCCTCCGGCCCCTCCCGCGGGTCGACGTGCCCGCGTCGGCCCGGAGCGTCTGCTTCGCCGCCCTGTTCCTCGGCGCCGTCTACCTCGGGCGGCTCACCGTCATGGACGGGACCAGCCTGAGCGTCGTGTGGCCCGCCGCCGGCGTCGCCGCCGCGTGGCTGAGCGTTCAGCACGGAGCCGGGACGCGCTGGCTCGACCTCGGCCTCCTCACCGCGGTCACCGTCGCCGTGAACGCGGCGACCGGCGCCGGGCCCGTCCTCCTCGCGGGTTTCGTCGTGACCAACGTGGTGCAGGCGGAACTGTTCGCGGTGCTGCGTCGACGCTTCTTCTCCCCCGCCGCGACCTCCTTCGGCAGCCGCCAGCTCGCGGTGCTGCTCGCCGTGACCACCGCCGCCTGCGCCGTGGGGACCCTCGGCGGGATCGTGACGATGCTGCTGAACGGTTCGCCCGTGACCTGGATCCGGATCGCCGTCTGGTTCACCCGGAACTGGGCCGGGATCCTGCTGGTCACCCCGGTGCTGCTGCGCGCGATCCACCGCGTCCCCGTCCGTCGCCCGCGCGGCACCGGTGGCGGCGCGGAACTCGTCGGCGCCCTGGGCCTGTCCCTGCTGGCCTACGTCGGGGTGTTCTGGGGCGTCGCGGGACTGCCCCTGTCGTTCCTGCCGCTGGCCACGACGATCTGGCTGGCCCTGCGCTTCGACACCACGATCGTCGTCGTCACCGACCTGGTGATGGCGGCGATCACCATCGTCGGGACCCTCACCGGCCACGGCCCGTTCGCCGCCATCGACGACGCCCTCACCCAGGTCCTGGTCGTCCAGGTCCACGTCGCCTTCCTGTCCGTGCTGGGCCTCGCCCTGGCGATCGGACGCGACGAACGCACCTCGCTGATGGGCCGGCTCTCCGCCGCGACCACCGAAGCCGTCGAGGCCCGCGCCGCGGCCGAGCGCCACGGCCGCTTCACCGACGCCGTCCTGGCCGGCGCCGGCTCCGGCATCGTCGTCTCCGACCGGGACGGGCGGCTGCTGCTCTTCAACGACACCGCGCGCGCCTGGCACGGTCTCGACGCCGACGACAGCCTCGACCCCGCCGAGCACGCCGAGCGCTACCACCTCTACGGCCCCGACGGCTCGACCCCGCTGGCCCCCGCCGACGTCCCGCTGCTGCGGACGCTCGCGGAGGGCACGGTGAGCAACGCCGAGATCGTCATCGCCCGCCCGGACGGCCCCCCGGTCCCCGTGGTCTGCAGCGGGCGCACCGTCGTCGGCGTCGACGGCGAGGTCCTCGGAGCCGTCGTCGCCATGCACGACCTCAGCGACCTCCGGGCCCGCGAGACCGCTCTCGCGGCGGCGAACGCCCGGCTGGCGACGCACGCCACCAAGGTCGAGCAGCTGGCTGCGGCGTCCCGGACGGTGCTGAGGGCCGAGGACCCGCGCCAGGCCGTCTGCGCCGCCGCCACCGAGATCGCCGGTGCCGACGCCGCCTACCTCATGCAGCCCGACGGGCAGGGGCGGCTGGTGACGACGTCGACCGTCGGCCTGCCCGAGGACCTGGTGCTGAGCGTCGACGTCCGCCACGACGTCAGCCTGGTCCTGACCAGCTACCTGTTCTGCGAACCCGTGTTCGTGGCCGACGTCGAGACCCACCCGCACGCCAGCCCGGCCCTCACGGAGGCCTGCGGCACGGTGTCGGGCGCCTGGCAGCCCGTCGTCGACGCCGACGGCCGCGTCGTGGGCGTCCTCGGGATCATCTGGCGCCACCGGGTCGCGGTGCTGGACCCGACGACCACCGCCGTCCTCGAAGGCCTGGCCGCGGAGGCCGCGCACGCCTTCGCCCGCGCCGACCTGCACACCCAGCTCGCCCGCGCCGCCCAGCACGACGCCCTCACCGGCCTGGTCAACCGCCGCCGCTGGGACGACGTGGCCCGCCAGGAGATCGCCCGCGCGACCCGGCAGCGCGCACCGCTGACGTTCGCGCTGCTCGACCTCGACCACTTCAAGCGCTACAACGACACCCGTGGCCACCTCGCGGGCGACGAGCTGCTGCGGGCCTTCGCCGCGGCGGCGGGCGAGCAGCTGCGCGAGCTGGACACGCTCTCGCGCTGGGGCGGGGAGGAGTTCGCCGTGCTGCTGCCCGGCTGCGCCGCCGCCGACGCCGTCGACGTGCTGGACCGCATCCGCGCCGCCGTGCCCGACGGCCAGACCTGCACGGTCGGGGTCTGCGAGTGGCTGCCGGGGATGGACGCCGAGGAGGTCATGGCCGGCGCGGACCGGGCGCTGTACCGGGGCAAGGACACCCGCAACGTCACCGTCGTCGGGTCCTGCGCCGACGTCACCACCAGGAGCCCGGCGAGGTGAACGCGGCGGCAGCACCGCCGAGGTCTCGCCAGGGAGTGGAACGTTCGGCGGCCGTTCGCGCCTGAGGAGCCGCCGAAGGTTCCACTCCTCCGCCCGGTCGGACGATTCGACCGTCGGAGAGTCGCGCGAACCACCCGGCGCCGGCGAGCCCGAGCCGCTGAGCCTCGTGGAGGCGGTGGACGGTGCGGGGTCGGCGGATGGTGACGTCGGGCTCGAAGAAGCGCAGCACCCGTAGCCCGACGATCTCGAGACGCGCCTCCCGCAGGTGGTCCTCGCGGGCCCGCCGCTCGTGCCACGTCCGCCCGTCGTACTCGGCGACGAGACCGGTCACGGGGTCGAGCAGGTCGACCACACCCAGCCGGTGCCCGTCGGCGGTGAACACCTCGACGTTGGCCAGGGGGCGGAGAAGACCCGCGTCGCACTGCCAGACCAGTCGCAACCGGGTCTCCCCCGGGGACCACGCGTGCTCGCTCAGCAGCTCGAGGACCTTGCGCAGCGCGGGCAGTCCCCGCATCCCCGGGTGAGCCGTCGCGAAGGCCCGGACGTCCGCGACGGAGACCAGCGGCGTCGCCAGCAGGCACTCCGCGGCCGCGATCCCCTCCCTCGGGTCCTGCGCCCACCGGATGAGGTCGACGACCGTCTGCTCGGGGCTGGTCACGGGCAGACCGGCGCCGTCACGGACGTCCTCGACGCCCGAGCGCAGGTAGCGGATGCCCGGCCTCGGGCGCAGCTTCGACGTCCTGGGCAGGTGGATGAGGACGTCCTGGGGCCCGTCGGGGCCGGTGCCGTCGAGGTGTCGCGCGCCAAGGAGCCTGGCCGCGGCCCAGCCACCCAGCACGTCGCCGGGGCGCATCAACCGGGAGGCGGCCTGGATGCGCAGGTCCGGGGAGTCGGGAACGTCCGCGGCGACGTGGATCCCACGGTGCACCCGACGGAACCGGCGCCCGGCGAGGACGTCCTTGCTGATCCCTGCCGCGGTGAGGTCGGCGGTGCGCTCGGGGAGGTCCATCCACCGAGGGTGGACATCCGGTCGAGCCCACGGTCCGGACCGTCCACAGGCACCGGTCCAAATCACCCCTGTGCACGGCGGGACGCGACGGGAGGGGAACGTTCAGCGGCTTCCGCCGGCCGGGAAGCCGCCGAACGTTCCTCATCTCGTCAGGCGCTCAGCGGGACCGCGCTCCAGGTGCTGGTGAAGGCGAGGCCGCTGCGCTGGAAGAGCTGGGTGACGGGGCAGCGGCGCTCGGTCTCGCCCTGCAGCCGCGCGAACTGCTCGGGGGTCGCGTCGGTCTCGAGGGTCACCTCGACGGTGACGGCGTCGAAGTTGGCGTTGCCCTCGGCGCCGGTGGAGATGACCGACGGGTCGAGGTCGCCCTGGGCCCGCAGCTGCCAGCGGCCGAGGGTGAGCCCGAGGCTCTTGGCGACGAGGCTGCCGGTGACCTGGTGGCAGGAGGTCAGGGCCCCGAGGGCGTAGCTGAGCGGGCTGGGTTCGGCGTCGGCGCCGCCGAAGGCGGGCAGGGTGTCGGCCCGGAACTGGTGCGGGTCGTCACCGAGGGCGGTGAGGGTCTGGGCGACCCCGGTCCCCTCGGCCTCGACGACGAACGGGACGGTCTGCTTGGCCACGGGTTCCTCCTGCGCTGCGCCCGGCGGTCGGGAACGCACGACGAAACCTACGGTCGCCGGGGGGAAGCGCCAACGGAGGTCAGCCGGGACGGCTCGAGCGCGCGGCTCATCAGCCGCTCCCGCAGGAAGGTCTGGAGGTTCGCGCCGAGCGGGTCGCCGGGTTGGGCCTTCTCGGGATCGTCCAGGCCCCGTTCGCGGCGGGAGACCCGAGGGCCGGTGGCGCGCAGCGACAGGAGGAGGCGACGGGAGTACGTCCCCGCGAGCAGACAGTGCCCGGCCTCGGCGCGGAGAGTCAGGTCGAGCCCGTCCAACCAGTCGTCGAAGGAGGCGATCACGCGGTCAGTGTGCACCCCGGTCGTCCACCTCCGGATCACCCGACAGGACCCACCTCGGACGGTCACCACACGATCTCCCTACGTCACCAGGGTGGGGTCACGCGCCACGAGACGGGCCGTCCCGCACACCGGTTCCGGCCTGCAGCTCATCCATTCGACCGATCTATCTGGTCATCACCCGCGTCGATGACCAGGATGGCGGACGGGAGGGGCCACGAGCACCGAGGGGGCAGTCATGGGAGACACGGTCGCCACCGCGGTCGCGCTCGTCCGCACGACGGTCATCGCCGCCTCGTTCGCGGCCCTGACCTTCCGGGTGCGCCGCCCCGCCGGCGAGGGGTCGGTGTGGCGCTCCTACCAGTTCGGCATCGGGACGCTGCTCCTCGGCTCCGCGCTCGACACCGTCGTCCGGGCCGGCGGGATCCGGTCCCCCGTCACGGGCGTCGCGTTCGTCGCCTGCGCGCAGACGACGTGCTTCTTCCTCTACCGCGCCCTGCTGCACTGGAACCGCCAGCGCACCTCGACGTCGGGCACCGGCCGGGCGGACTGGCTGCTCGGCGTCGGGAGCACGGCCGCGTTCACCGGGATCCTGCTGACGGCGGTCGCGTCCACCGGCCACCGGGCGGGCACCTTCGTGACGCAGCTGCACGCCTTCCACCTCGGCGCCCTGCTGGTGCTCCTGGCCTCCTACCTCGTCGTGATGATCTCGGCCCAGGCCGTGCGCAACGCCCGCTGCTGGGTGGTCGTGGTGAGCGTCGCCGTGGTGCTGGTGGGACAGGCGCACCTCGCGGTGCACCCCTCGGAGACGGCTCAGGTCCTGGCCTCGCTGTCCTGGGCCGGGCTCGCCGCCACCCTCGGCGGGTGCGCGCTGCTGCGCCCCTCGCGCGGGGGCCCCTCGGTGCCGTCACCGCTCTCGCTGGCGCTCAGCGCGTTCGGGGCGCTCGGGCTGGGTCTGGTGACGGCCTTCGCCGCCCTCAGCGTCCCCGGGGCCCGCGCCGCGCTGGTCTGGGCGGGGCTCGCGATGCTGCTGGCCTGCGTGCGGTTGTTCCGCTTCGTCGGCGAGATCACCGCGCAGGACCGCGACCGCCGCGACGCCCGCACCGACGAGCTGACCGGGCTGGGCAACCGCCGGGCCTTCACCGCGGCCGTCGAGGAGGCCTGCGCGGGAGAGACTCCGGTCGCCGTCGCCCTGCTCGACCTGGACCGCTTCAAGGAGGTCAACGACCACCACGGTCACAGCGTCGGGGACCGGCTGCTGCAGGTCGCGGCCGTCCGGCTGCAGGAACTCACCCCGCCGCGGGGACGGCTGACGCGGCTCGGCGGCGACGAGTTCGCCGTCGTCCTCACCGGCGCCGACGCGGCCGCCGCACTGCGCACCGCGCGGACCTTCGCCGCGGCGATCGGCGGCGGCCTGATCGTCGAGGGCCGCTCCTTCGACGTCGGCGCCAGCGTCGGCGTCGCCACCTCCACCGGTCTCGACGACCTCGACGGGCTGGAGCTGCTGCGCCGGGCGGACGCCGCGATGTACGTGGCGAAGGGCGGCGGGGGCGGCGTCACGCTGCACGACGACGAGATCGACCGGCTCTGGCGGGGGCGCGCCGACCTGACCGAGGACCTGCACGCCGCCTTCGAGTGCCCGCAGGCCCTGCCGTTCGAGGTGCACTACCAACCCCAGCTCTGCCTGCGCAGCGGCGAGGTCGTCGGCGTCGAGGCCCTGGTGCGCTGGCAGCACCCCCGGCACGGGCTGCTCGCCCCCGCCGCGTTCCTCTCGATCGTCGAGGAGCGCGGGCTGATGCCGGCCCTCACCTCCCACGTCGCCCGGACCGCGGGCGCCGACCTGGCCCGGTGGCGCGCGGCGGGGCTCGACCTGCGGTTGTCGATCAACACCTCCACGACGTACCTGTCGGACCCGCAGCTGCTGGAAGTCCTCGACGAGGTCGTCCGCAGCGGCACGGCCCCCTCCCGCCTGGTCGTCGAGGTCACCGAGACCACCCTGATGCGGGACCCGGAGCGGGCGCTGGCGATGTGCCACGAGATCACCGCGCGCGGTTGCGCGCTGAGCATCGACGACTTCGGGACGGGGTACTCCTCGTTGGCCTACCTGGCGAACCTGCCGGCCACGGAGCTGAAGATCGACCGCTCGTTCACGATGCGTGCGCTGAGCGACGAGCGGATCGCGGCGATCGTCGCGGGGACGGTGGAGCTGGCCCACCACCTGGGTCTGCGGACCGTGGCGGAGGGGGTCGAGGACGAGGCGACGCTGGAGCTGCTGCGGCGCACGGGGTGCGACGAGTCGCAGGGGTACCTGCACTCGCGTCCCGTCCCGGCGGCGGAGCTGCTGCACTGGGTCCTGGAGCGGCGTCGCGCCGCGGCGGTCGCCGTGGTGTGAGGGGACGGTCACCGGGCCCCACGCGCCAGGCTCGCGCCACCCCGGAGTGGGGCTTAACCTCATTCCGATGGACGGGACGAACTCGACGGCGTTCGCCGGGACCGCCGCGCAGTTGCCTCAGGTCCTGCACGGCCAGCCCGGTGCGGTGCTGCTGGTGCGGGTGGCCGACGGCGTGGTCCTGTTCGCCAACCCCCTCGCCGACCAGCTCGCCCCCGGGGTGTCCCTGCCCTGCGCGGTGGACGACTGGTCGCGGGCGGCGGGCCTGCAGGCTGCCGACGGCATCGACATCTCGGACCCGGCGACGGGCTCGTCGCCGTTGTCGCGCATCGCCCGCGGCGAACCCGTGCACGGCGAACGCGTCACCGCGGCCCGTTCCTCGGACATGTCGGGCGCCCGTGAGGCGTTGTGGGTCATCGGCCTTCCACTGTCGGACGCGCCCGTCGACGAGCTCAGCGGGCTGGCCCTGGTGGCGTTGCTGCCGCTGCGCGAGGAGGGACTGGTCCGCGACGCGAAGGAGTCCGCGGAGCGCCTGCACAGCCGCGCGGTCCTGGCCAGCGACCTGTCGTTCACGATCTCCGACCCGACCCAGCCCGACAACCCGCTGGTGTGGGTGAACCCCGCCTTCGAGCGGGTGACCGGGTACGGCCGGGAGGTGCTGGGGACGAACTGCCGGTTCCTGCAGGGACCGGAGACCGACCACGACGCGGTCCAACGGATCCGGAGCGCCCTGGCGACGGGCGAGACGATCACGGAACTGCTGCTGAACTACCGCAAGGACGGCACGGCCTTCTGGAACGAGGTGGTGATCTCACCCGTCCGCAACGCCGAGGGTCGGGTCACCCACTTCGTCGGCGTGCAGTCCGACGTGACGTTGCGGGTGCAGGCCGAACGCGAACGCGACGCGGCACTGGCCTACGCCCGCGACGCCCGGCACCGGCTGGAGTTCCTCTCCGCGGTGACCGAGCAGTTGTCGGAGGTCCTGGATCCCGATGCCGCGCAGGATCTCCTGCCCTCGCTGGTCGTCCCGGAGTTCGCCGAGTGGGCGTTCGCGACCCTCCTCGACGGCAGCGGCCGGTCGCGCCACGTGCGCGCGTCGCACGCGAACCCGGTGATGACGGCCGAGACCGACCGGTTCCAGGAGCTGCACGACGGGCTGGGCGACGGCTCGATCTCGATGCGGGTGCTGCACGGGGAGCTCGGGCCGACGCTGGTGACCGTCACCGACGACCTCGTCGACGCCGTCGCGACGACCGAGACCGCACAGGTCCTGCGCCGTCTCGGGCTGGGCAGCGCGATCGTCGTCCCGTTGCGCGCGCGGGGTCTGGTGACGGGGTCGCTGACGCTGCTGTCGGGTCCCGACCGGGCCGCCTTCACCGAGGACGACCTGGCGACGGCGAGCGACCTGGGGGCCCGGGCCGGGGTGGCGCTGGAGAACGCCCGGCTCTACGCCCAGCAGCGGACGTCGTCGGAGACGTTGCAGCGCAGCATGTTGAGCCCGCCGACCCAGTCGGCCGGGCTGTGCATCGCCACCCGTTACCACCCGGCGGCGGAGGCGGCGCAGGTCGGTGGGGACTGGTACGACGCGTTCACCCAGCCCGACGGGCGGACCGTCGTCGTCATCGGTGACGTGATGGGTCACGACGTGTCGGCGGCGGCCGCGATGGGCCAGCTGCGGACCCTGGTGCGGGCGCTGGCCTACGACCGTTCCGCGCAGCCCGACGAGGTCCTGCGGCGTCTCGACGAGGTCCTCGCGGGCCTCGGCCTGACGACGCTGGCCACGGCGGTCGTCCTGCAGCTCGACCCCGAGTCCGCCGACGGCAGTCGGGTGATCCGCTGGTGCACGGCCGGTCACCTGCCCCCGGTGGTCGCCGACCCGGACGGGTCGGTGCGCTTCCTGGCCGGGGAGGGGATCGTCCTGGGCCTCGGCGCCGGTCAGCAGCGCGTGCAGCAGGAGGCTCGCCTCGAGCGGGGGTCGACGCTGCTGCTCTACACCGACGGTCTGGTGGAACGGCGCGACCGTCCGATGGACGTCCGTCTGGGTGAACTGCGCGACGTCGTGCACGCCGTGGCCGGGGTGGAGGGGGCGGACGTGGAGACGCTCTGCGACCAGCTGCTGGTGCGGATGCTGCCCGACGGCAGCGACGACGACGTGGCGATCGTCGCGGTCCGCGTCACCGGAACCTGACCCACACATCTTCTAGACTCTTCTAGACGCTCGGGCCCACAAGATCGGCCACTCTGCGTCATGATGTGTGACGGGGAGCATTCGACGCCGCCCCTTCGAGGGGAGACGACGGGTGACGGAACAGACCGGCGAGGACGCCCGCATCGCCGCGACCGAGCGCCTGCTGGGTGCCGCCCCGCTCGGCGCCCTCGACGTCGTGACGTCGTTGGCGGCGCAGATGCTGCATACCACCTCCGCCGAGGTCTCGCTGATCACCGACGTGCGCCACACCGTCACCGCAGCCGGCGAGACGGCGCAGAACGCCGGCTCGAGCACCTCCCGCATCGATTCCTTCTGCGCCATCGTCGTGGAGGAGGGGCAGGCCCTCGTCGTCGCCGACGCCGTCCACGACGTCCGGGTGCGCGACCGCCGGCCCGTGGTGACGGGGTTCCTCGGGTCCTACCTCGGGGTCCCGATGGTCGCCGACGACGGCCACGTCGTGGGGTCGCTCTGCGTGCACCAGCACGAACCCCGCGGCTGGACGGCCCACGACCAGGAGATCCTCACCGAGCTCGCGAACGCCGCCACCGGGCACCTCGAGATCTCCGCCCTCACCGACGACTACCGGGGGCGGCAGCGGGCCGCGGAACTCGGGACGGCCGCCACGGCGGCGGGGATCGGCACCTGGGAGTGGAACTTCGCCGACGATTCCCTCGTCTGGGACGACGTCCTGCTGGAGTTGTTCGGGCTCACCCCGGAGACGTTCGGCGGTCGCATCGACAGCTTCAACGCCGCCGTCCACCCCGACGACCTCCCCGAGGTCACCCGCGCGCTGACCGAGGCCATCGCCTCCAGCGGGATCTACGAGGCGCAGTTCCGGATCCTGCGCCCCGACGGCGGACTGCGCTGGATCGCCGCCCGCGGGAAACCCGCCCCCGGCCCGGACGGCCGGATAGACCGGTTCGTGGGTGCGGTGACCGACCTGACGGCGTTGCGCCGGGGGGAGGCGCGCCTCGGGACCGTCCTCGACACCATGGCCGTGGGGTACGTCGCCCTCGACCGGGACGGACGGTTCTCCTACGCCAACACCGAGGCCGAACGGGTCCTCGCCACCCCGCGGGCGGAGTTCCTCGGCAGCACGGCCCACGAGGCGTTCCCGGGGATCGAGGACTCGCCGGTGCTCCAGGAGTACCGCCGCGTCGCGGACGGCGGCGCGAACGTGTCCTTCGACGCCTACTACCCACCTCCTCTCGACGCGTGGTTCGAGGTCCGGGTCGTACCCGTCGACGACGGGGTCGGGATCTACTTCCTGGACATCAGCGGACGACGTGCGGCGCAACAGGAAGCGGAACGCAACGCGGAACGGGCCGCCGCCCTGGCCGAGGTCGCCGGCGCCTTCGCCGAGACCCTCGACGCCGAACAGGCCCTGCTGGACGCCGTCCGCGCGCTGGTACCGCGGTTCGCCGACTGGACCATCGTGTCCACCCTCGACGGGGGCACGGCGCCCTGGAGGAAACGCCTTCGCGACGTGGGGGCCTGGCACCACGACCCCCTGCTGCGGGGGGTCCTCGAGGAGTACCGCGGACTGCGGGTCGAGGCGTTCGCCGACGACTCCCCGGTCCGTGACGCGCTGACCCACGGGACCCTCGTCCTGGAGAACTCGGCGGCCCTGCCCCCCGGTCACCTCCTGGAGCCCGGGCGCGCGCACGAACTCCTGCTCGACCTGGCTCCCGCCACCACCGTCGTCCTGCCGTTGCGCGGTCGGGGCCGGACCCGGGGACTGCTGACCGTGGCCCGTACCGGGGACCGCGAACCGTTCTCCGCCGAGGACACCGCCACGCTGGAGGAGGTCAGCCGTCAGATCGGACTCGGCCTGGACAACGCGCAACTCTCCGCCGCGCAGCGCGGTCTGGCCGAGGAACTGCAGTTGAGCCTCCTCACGGAACTCCCCCGCTTCGGCGACCTGCAACTCGTCGCGCGCTACGTCGCCGCCGCCGACGGCGCCCAGATCGGTGGTGACTGGTACGACGGCTTCACCGTCGCCGACGGCAGCACCTTCCTGGTGATCGGCGACGTCACCGGCCACGACCGGGGTGCGGCCGTCGCGATGGCGCAGGTGCGCAACGTCCTGCGCGGGGTGGCCCACGCCCTCCGCGACTCCCCCGCCCGCATCCTCGAGGCCCTGGAGCGGGCGATGCGCGACCTCGCCGTCGACACCCTCGGGACGGCCGTCCTGGCCCGGGTCGAACAGGGCCCCACCGACGCCACGCGCGTGCTGCGCTGGTCCAGCGCGGGCCACCTCCCCCCGTTGGTGGTGCACGCCGACGGGGGGGCGGAACTCCTGGACCGCCCGCACGACCTGCTGCTGGGTCTCGACTCCGGCCTGCCACGGCACGACCACACCGTCGCCCTGCTCGAGGGCGACACGCTGCTGCTCTACACCGACGGGCTGGTGGAACGCCGCGACGAGGACCTCGACGAGGGGCTCGACCGGTTGCGGCGCAACGCCGTCGAGCTCGCCGGACTGCCCGCGGACCAGTTCTGCGACACGCTGCTGGAGCGGATGTCACCGGGCAGTGAGGACGACATCGCGCTCCTGCTGCTCCGCGTGCACCCCACGCGCTGACCCGGCGGGGTCAGGCGGAGAGGTCGCACCAGACGGTCTTGCCGCCCACCTCGGGGCGCACACCCCAGGCGGAGCTGAGGACGGCGACGAGCCCCACCCCGCGTCCGGACTCGGCGTCGGCGCCGGGGGTGGACAGCTGCGGCGTGGCCTCGCTGCCGTCGCTGACCTCGAGGTGCAGGACCCCCGCGCGGCAGTCCACGCAGGCGCGGACGGGGGGCTGACCGTGCTCGACGGCGTTGACGATCAGCTCGGAGATGACCAGCAGAGCCCGGTCCAGGACGTCGCCGGCGTGGTCCGGGCACATGCGCGAACGCACGAACACTCGGGCCCGACGGGCCGCGGACAGGTCCGCCGGCAGGTCGAGCTCGGCTTCGGGCATCGCCTCGCACACAGGACCATGGTGCTGCCGGTACGGGTGGGCCGCGTCTGGTAGAAGGTGCAACCACTTGTTCTGCGCCTTCCCGGGTGTCGGGATACCGTCGGCCACGGCGCAACGACGCGTGTCCGAACCCCCCGGCAACAAGCACTGGAGAAGTCGTGCCCACCACAGTCAAGGCGTACGCCGCCACGTCCGCGACCGAGCCCCTGACGCCGTTCGAGGTCGAACGCCGCGACGTCGGCCCCAAGGACGTCGCGATCGACATCAAGTTCGCCGGCATCTGCCACTCCGACATCCACACCGCCCGCAGCGAGTGGGGCCCCGCGAACTACCCGGTCGTCGTCGGCCACGAGATCGCCGGGATCGTCACCGAGGTCGGCTCCGAGGTCACCAAGTTCTCCGTCGGCGACCGCGTCGGCGTCGGCTGCATGGTCGACTCCTGCGGGGAGTGCAAGAACTGCACCGCCGGCAACGAGCAGTTCTGCCTCAAGGGCAACATCGGCACCTACAACAGCGTCGGCAAGGACGGCCAGCCCACCCAGGGCGGCTACTCCCAGGCCATCGTCGTGACCGAGGCCTTCGTCCTGAACATCCCCGACGGCATCGAGCTCGACGAGGCCGCGCCGCTGCTGTGCGCGGGGATCACCACCTACTCCCCGCTGCGCCACTGGGGCGCCGGCCCCGGCAAGAAGGTCGCCGTCGTCGGCCTCGGTGGGCTCGGGCACATGGCCGTCAAGATCGCCGCCGCCATGGGCGCGGAGGTGACGGTCCTGTCGCAGTCGCTGAAGAAGCAGGAGGACGGGCTGCGCCTGGGCGCCGCGCACTACTACGCGACCTCCGACGAGTCGACCTTCGAGGACCTTAAGGGCTCCTTCGACATCATCGTCAACACCGTCAGCGCGCAGCTGGACTTCGACAAGTTCCTCTCGCTGCTCGAGGTCAACGGCGCGATGGTCAACGTCGGCCTGCCCGAGAAGCCGATCTCGCTGCACATGTTCTCCGTCGTCATGGGCAACCGCAGCTTCGCCGGCTCCAACATCGGTGGGATCCGCGAGACCCAGGAGATGCTCGACTTCTGCGCCGAGCACCACCTCGGGTCCGAGATCGAGACGATCCCGGCCGAGAAGATCAACGAGGCCTACGAACGCGTGCTCGCCTCCGACGTGCGCTACCGCTTCGTGATCGACACCGCCACCCTCTGACCGCTGCGTCCCGGCGCGCCACCTCGCGCGCCGGGACGTGCCCGGCCCTCGACCCCCGGGGGAGCGCACCGGCGAGCGGCGACCTACGGTGCGGACATGGACATCGGCATCATCGGCGCCGGCAACATCGGCGGAAACCTCGCACGCTCCTTCACCGGTCTCGGTCACCGGGTCCGGATCGCCAACTCCCGCGGACCGGAGACGCTCGCGGACCTCGCGGAAGAGACCGGCGCGGTCGCCGTGCCGGCGGGCGAGGCGGCGCAGGGCGCTGACCTCGTGGTCGTGACCGTGCCGCAGAAGAAGGTGCCGGACCTGCCCGCGGGCCTGCTCGACGCCCTCCCCGACGGCACCGTCGTGATCGACACCGGCAACTACTACCCCCGTGAACGTGACGGCCTGATCGCCGAGATCGAGGCCGGCACCCCGGAGACCGTGTGGGCCGCGCAGCACCTCGACCCGGCCGGCCGGCTGCGGTGGGTGAAGGCGTTCAACGGCATCCAGGCCGAGCACCTGCTGAGCGCGACCCGTCCCGTGGGCGACATGGAACGCCGGGCCCTGCCCGTCGCCGCCGACGACGAGGAGGCCAAGGCCACCGTCATCGCCCTGCTGGACGAGATGGGCTTCGACGGCGTCGACGGCGGATCGTTGGCCGACTCCTGGCGCCAGCAGCCCGGCACCCCCGTCTACGGGGCCGAGGGCAGCGCCGAGACGATCACGGCGGCCCTCGCCGCCGCGCCGCGCGAGCGCCCCGCCGACTTCCGCGCCTGACCTCACCCCGGTGGCCGGGAGGCCCACCCCGCGTTCGCGGAGGTGGGCCTCCGCACGTCGGGGGGACGCGGCCATCCGGGTGGTTGAACGTCGAACCACCCTTCCGGCACCCGTTCAGCGCCGAAGGTGGCGTTGTGAAGACGATTCCTCGACGGAGGGTGACCGGGCTGGCGCTGCTGTGTGCCCTCGGCGCAGCCGGGCTCGCGTCGCCGTCGGCCAGGGCCGGCTACGTCGTGCTCCTCGTCCTGCTGCTCCTGGCCCTCGTCGTCCGTCCCCTCGTCCGGGCGGAGAGCCGGTGGGTCTGGGGCGGTTTCGCGGCCGGCGCCGTGCTGCTCGCCGTGACCCACCTGGTCCTCCTGCTGTCCTCGCACGGCGCGAGCGACGTCACCGCGGCGGCCCTGACCGAGCACCAGGTCCTCGCCTCGCTCGCACTGCTGGCTTACCCCGTCTTCTACAGCGCCCAGATGGGCCTGCTGCGCCGGCGCGTGCAGGACCTCCTCCCGAGCGCCTGGCTGGACGGCGCGCTCACCATGATCGCCCTCGCGGCGTTCGCCTCGGCGGTGCTCGTCGAGCCCGTCGCCGAGGCGACCGGGGTCGGTCACCTCGCGGCCCTCGCCCTCGTCGGCCGACCGGCGTTCGACCTGCTGCTGTTCTCCGTGGCCCTGGCGACCTGCGCCATCCTGCGCCGACGGACCGAGCGCGGAACGGTGCTGCTGGTCGTGGCGTTCGGGGTGCTCACGCTGTCCGACGTCGCCGGCGTGTTCCGCCTGTGCGGCACGTTCGCCGGGCCCGCCCTGAGCCCGGCGGTCGACGCCGGCCGTCTCGTGGCGCTCGCCCTGGTCTGCCTGGCCTCCTGGGCGCGCGGCACCGAGCACGTGGCGGAGCGGGTCGTCGCCGGGTGGTCGACCATGCTCACCCCGCTCGTCGTGCTGGTCATCAGCTGCTCGCTGCTGGCCGTCGACCACGTCGACCGGCTGCCCGCCCCCACCGCCCAGCTCGCCCTGCTGGGCCTGGTCGGAGTGGGGTTCAAGGGTGCGGTCGTCTTCCGCGAGGTGCTCCGCCTCGCCGACAGCCGACGACTCGCCCTCACCGACGACCTCACCGGTCTGCCCAACCGCCGAGCCCTGGCGGCGGCGCTGCGGCGGACCCAGGAGGACGACACCCCCGCCGCTCTGCTGCTGCTCGACCTCGACGGGTTCAAGGAGGTCAACGACACCCACGGGCACGCCCAGGGAGACCTCCTGCTGCAGCTGACGGCCCAGCGGGTCCGCGGCGTCGTCCCCGTCGGCGGCCTGCTGACCCGGGTCGGCGGTGACGAGTTCGCCGTCCTGCTGCCCGGACGCGGTGCGGCGGAGGCGAGCGCGGTCGCCGTCCGGATCGGGGAGGTCCTCGGTGACCCCGTCCTCGTGGGCTCGCGCTGGACCTCCCTCGCCTCGAGCACCGGCATCGCGTCGTGGCCCTTGAGCGGTCACGGACCCGTCGCCGACCCCGCGGGTGAACTGCTGCGCCGCGCGGACGCGTCGATGTACGTCGCCAAACGCGCCGGCGGAGGGTTCGCGGTCTACGACGACGAGGCCGACCGGGCCGCGCGGGCGCAACGGTTCCTGGCCGAGGAACTCGCGCACGGGATGACGGCCGGCCAGCTCATGCCGTACTACCAGCCCCAGGTGGACGTGCGCACCGGCCGGACCGTAGGCATGGAGGCCCTCGTCCGCTGGCAGCACCCGCGGTTGGGGACCCTCGCCCCGGCCGCCTTCCTGGACCTCGCCGAGAGCCACGGGCTGATGGCCGAGATCACGGCGACCGTCCTGCGTCAGGCCGCGGCCGACGCCACCACCTGGGCCCGGCACGGCCGTCCGTTGCGCATCTCGGTGAACCTGGCGACGAGCTGCCTGCTGAACCCCGCGCTGCCCGACCTGGTCGCGACGGTGCTCCAGGAGTCCGGCCTCGACCCCGCCGCGCTGGTCCTCGAGATCACCGAGACGACGTTGATGGACGACCCCGAGCGCAGCCGGGAGACGATCGAGGACCTCCTGCTGCTCGGCACCTCGGTGAGCATCGACGACTACGGGACGGGGTACTCCTCGCTCGCCTACCTGCAGGACCTGCCCGCCGCCGAGCTCAAGCTGGACCGCGCCTTCACCGTGCGCCTGACGGGAGATCCCCGCACGGCGGCGATCATCGCGAGCACCGCCGACCTCGCGCACAGCCTCGGGCTGCGGATGCTCGTCGAAGGGGTCGAGGACGCGGAGACCCTGCGCCGCCTGGCCGAACTCGGCGTCGACGAGACGCAGGGCTACCTCCACGCACGACCGATGCCCGGCTCCGCCGTCCTCGGCTGGCTGGCCGGGCACTCCCCCGTCCCCGCCGCCGGAGGGCAGGACCGGATCGCCAGGATGGTCCGGTGACCACCACCCACGACCTCCTCGTCGTCCCGGCCGGTTCGTCCCCGGACCTCACGCCGCTGCGGGAGCTCACCACCGTCCGCCTCGTGCGGCCGGAGGATCCCCTACTAGCCCAGGCCCTCTCGGACGCCGACGGGCTCGTCGTCTGGGACGGGTTCGACGCGCGGATCGCGCAGGCCTGGGAAGCCGCTGCACCCCAGCGCCTCCGCTGGGTGCACACGAGCAGCGCGGGTCCGGACCGGCTGCTGTTCCCCGCGTTGCGCCACCACCCCTCGACGCTGACCTGCAGCCGCGGCGTCCTGGACACCGACATCGCGGAGTACGTGCTGGCCTGCGCCCTGGGCTTCCTCAAGGACCTCCCCGGGACGGTGCGGCTCCAGGGCGAGCACCGCTGGCAGCACCGCGAGACCCGCAGCCTCGCCGGGCGCCGCGCCCTGGTCGTCGGGGCGGGGTCGATCGGCACCGAGGTCGCCCGGTTGTTCTCCGCGCTCGGGGTCCGCGTCGACGGGATCGTGCGCAGCGCTCGGCCGGCCGTTGCTCCGTTCGGGTCGTTCTCCGGCCCGGAGACCCTGGCCGACGTGGTCGGTGATCACGACCTCGTCCTCGTCACGGCCCCCCTCTCCGAGAGCACCCGCGGTCTCCTCGGGCGGGAGGTCGTGCGGCGGATGCGGCCGGGGACGATCGTCGTCAACGTCGGCCGGGGGCCGGTCGTGGACGAGGACGCGCTGTTGGAAGCGTTGCAGGAGCGCCGGATCGGCGGTGTCGCCCTCGACGTCTGGACCCGCGAACCGCTGGCCGCCGACAGTCCCTGGTGGGACACCCCAGGCGCCCTCGTCTCCCCGCACCTGGCCGGCGACGTGGCGGGGTTCACCGCGCGGCTCGAACTGCTGCTGCGGGACCAGGTCGCCCGCTTCGTCGCCGGTGAACCGCTGCGCCACGTCGTCGACAAGGCGCACGGGTACGTCACAGCCCCTACGGTGGCGTCGTGAGTGAACCACTGCGTCGTGTCGTCGTCGTCCTGAACCCGAACAGCACCGGTGACGGCCCCGACAACGCCCGCGGACTGCGCGACGAACTCGCCGCGACGACGCCGGACCTGCCCGTCGAACTCGTCGAGACGGAGCGCGCCGGTCACGCGGAGGAACTCGCCCGGGACGCGGTCCGGGCCGAGGCGGGAACCCTCGTCGTGTCCGCCAGCGGAGACGGTGGCTACCACGAGGTCGTCAACGGTGTGATCACCGCGGGCCGGGGCGCCGCCGCCGTGCTGCCGTCCGGCAACGCCAACGACCACGCCACCGCGACCCAGGAGCGGCCTCTCGCCGAAGCGATCCGGGACGCCGCCACTGCCGGGGTGAGCACGAGGATCGACCTGCTCGAGGTCTCCGGTTCCGGGCGGACCCGGGTGGCGCACTCCTACGTCGGCGTCGGGATCACCCCGGTCGCGGCCGCCGCGCTGAACGAGCACGACCTCGACGCGGTCAAGGAGTCGCTCCTGGTGGCCAAGGCCTTCTGGCGCTACCGCCCGATGACGATCACCCACGACGGCACCGACATCGACATCGACAGCCTGGTGTTCGCCAACATCGACCGGATGGGCAAGTACGCCCAGCTCTCCGAGGGCTCCGCCCCCGACGACGGCAAGTTCGAGACGTTGCTCATCCCGCACCGCGGCAAGCTCCGTCTCATCGCCGAGTTCGCCCGCGTCCTGCGCGGACAGCACGAGTACCGGTCGCGCTCGACGCCCTACGAGTTCCGCACGCACACCCCGATGCCGCTGCAGCTCGACGGTGAGGTGTTCCACACCGACGGCGGGACCAGCGTCACCGTCCGCTGCCTGCCCCTGGCCCTGCAGACGGTCGCCTGACCACGGCGACCGTCTCCTGCAGGAGTTCCCGGGCGGAGCCGACGCGGCGGGCGAGTTCCCCGCCCTCGGAGAACACCGACTGGGCCCGCCGGGCGAAACCCTCGGGTGCCCGCGGCAACCGGCCGGTGGCCGCGAGTGCCCCCTTCTCGTTGAGGACGTAGCGCCCCGCGTCGGCGTGCAGGGCGTGCGCGCACAGCAGCAGAACCCGGAAGAGGATCGCCGCGACGTAGGCGGCGTCCCCGCGGGGAACCGCCTTCGCGACGCCGCCCAGCAGGAACTCCGCCTCGTCGAGGCGCTGCGCGACCGCCGTCCGCAACGCCGGCGGGAAGGCGGCGACGGTCTCCTTCAACGCTGCCAGTTCCCCGGTCGGGTCGGCCAGGAGCACCCCGTGGGCGAGTTCCCCGGCGTACGTCGTGCCCGGGAACCCCAACGGGTGCCCGACCTGGAAGTGCCAGTCGTAGCGTCCCGCCACCGCATCGCGGCAACTCCGCGCGACCCGGTCGACGTCGCGGTAGATCCAGTCGACGGCCGTGCCATCGACCCGCAACCACGCCCCGCCGTCCACCCAGACACCCCAGCCACCAGGTTCCGTCACCCCCGTGGGCGTCTGCGAGAACTCGTCCGCGAGGCGCTGGAGCGCGGCGACGTCCAGGGGCGGTCGGTAGTGGACGCCGAGGTCGACGTCGGAGTCCGGGGTGTGCTCACCGCGGGCCCGCGACCCGCCCAGGGTGACGCCCACGACCCCGGTGATCCCGACGAGCCGGGCGGCGACGGGTTCCGGTTCCACGGGGTGAGCATCTCGCACCGTCCCCCCGCGGCGTCCAGTGGTTTCCCGGCGTCAGGGCGGGGTGAGGAAGGCGAGGGTGGCGGGGGTGGCGAGGGCCCGGAACTCCTCCAGGTAACCGTGCCGGGCCCCCGGGAACACCGTGAGCCGGGCGCCGGGGACGGCCCGGGCGAGGAGTTCCGCGTTGGCGACGGGCGTCATCGCGTCGTCGGCGCCGTGCAGGACCAGCGTCGGTGCGGAGATCGCCGGCAGGAGTTCGCCGCCGCCGTGGGTGGTGCTGGCCGCGTGGTGCGCGCGACGGATACGCGGGGTCCCGCGCGGGGTGAACCGCTGCGCGACGCCGGGGTTCGCGTCGATCCAGCCGGGGGTGAAGAACAGTTCCTGCAACCCCCGCAGGCCCTCCGGGGTGGCCGTGTGCCGCATCGAGCGGGTGACCTCCGGGTCGCGCGGGACCTCCTGCGCACCCCCGGGTCCGCTCGCCCCCAGCACGAGGCGGTCGACGCGGTCGGGGTGGCGCGCGGCGAGGACCGTCGCGACCCGGCCCCCCATCGAGAACCCGTACACGTGGGCGCGGTCGAGGCCCAGGTGGTCGAGCACGGCGACGGCGTCGTCGGCGAAGGTCGACGTGCTCCACTCCCCCGGGGCGACCCGTCCCGCCCCCGTCCCGCGGGTGTGCACGACGACGACCCGGAGACCGGCCGCGGCGAGGTCGGAGCGCAACCCCAGGAACACCTCCGGCCCCAGCGACTGCCCGGCGAGCAGCAGGACCGGCGTCGAACCGCCGCCCACGTCGAACCCGAGGGTCCCACCGTCGACCGGGATCGTCCGCTCCTCGAACTCCACGCCGGGCAGGCTAGCTCTCGACGCGCACCGACCCCCGGCGGGCCTTCTTGACCCGGTACATCTGGGCGTCGGCGGCCGCCAGCAACGTCTCGACGAGCCCGCCGACCTCGTCGGTGCACGAGGCGGGCAGCGCGGCGGCCAACCGGAACGGGTCCTCGCGGACGGCCCCGATGCTCGCGGTCGCGGTGAGCGGGCGCCCCGCGAGGAGGAAGGGTTCCAGCAGCGCCCGGCGCAGCCGTTCGCTCACGTCGCCCGCCTCCAGACCCGGCTCGGTCACCAGGACGGCGAACTCGTCACCACCCCAGCGCGCCGCGCAGTCGCCCTCGCGGACGCAACCGCGCAGGCGTTCGGCCACCCCGCGCAGCAACTCGTCCCCCGCGGCGTGGCCGAAGGTGTCGTTGACGGCCTTGAACCCGTCGAGGTCCACGAAGGCCACGACGACGGGAACCCCGGTCACCAGGGACTCCCGGACCGCCTCGCCGATCCGGTCGGAGAACCGGCGACGGTTCTCCAGTCCCGTCAGGGGGTCGACGTGGGCCATCAGGTCGAGCTGGCGGCGCTGTCGTTCGGCGGTGGCGAGCAGGACCCGGTGGTCCTGCAGGGCCAGGAACTGCCGGACCACGACCAGGACGGCGATCGTCAGCAGGAGGGCGAGGACGAACCGGTCGGTGGAACTCCACAACCTGATCGTCGCGAAGGCCGTCGCCGGGACGAGGGCGAAGTACGGGACGAGCCACCCCCAGGACCCCGCGGACGGCGGACGTCCCGGGTCCCGGGTGGTGCGCCGGTAGCGGGCGGCCAGGGTGAACAACCCGAACCCGACGATCCAGCCGACGTCGGCCGGCCCGCCCGTCTCGAAACCACCCCGCAGCAGCCCGTAGAAGTACGTCGCGTCGGCGAACGCGAAGACCCCACCCCCCGCCAGCAGGAGGACCCCGGGGAGCGTCAGACCCGCGCGGAGGATCGAGATCAGGGTCACGGTGACGAACACGACGTCGAACACCGGGTAGGCCAGGGGGACGGCGAGTTCGTGCAGGGACTGACCGGACCCGCGGACGGCCGACCCCAGCCACAGCACCCAGAGCACGGTGAGCAGCGAGAGGCCGACGAGGCTCCCGTCGATCGCCGCCCGGATCCCCGCGCGCGAACGGACGCGACCGCGCAGGTGCACCAGGGCCGAACCCACCGAGAGCGCGGAGAAGGCCAAGAAGGGCACGTCGGCCCAGTTGGTGGTGCCGACCCGCAGGTGCAGCACGTCCTGCACCGCGAAGATCCCCTGCCCGGAGCCCCAGCAGAGGCAGGCCGCGGAGAACAGCAGACGCGGACGCCGCGTCCACCCCGCGGTCACGTTCCGGGAGACCCAGGCGTAGGTGACGCCGGCGACCAGGGCGGCGAGCGCCTCGACGAGGCCGAAGACGAGCAGGGTTCCCGTGCTCCCGCGGCCGAGCACCTGCTGGAGGACCGCCAGCGTCACCAGGAGGGCGGCGAGGACGACGGAGTCCACGCCGAGGCGGCCCGAGGCGCCCAGCGCGTCCCGTCCCCTGCTCGAGCGGTCCCGCACCTGGGGTCGATCGGTCCGGACGGGCGGCGACTGGACGCCCGTTCACCCGTCAGCCGGGTGGGGTCACCCGTCCGGCAGCACCCTGCGAACTGCGGGCGCTACTCCCCGTCGGCCGGGCGCATCAGCCGCAGCACGGGCGCCGTCGTCAGCCGCTGCCGGGTGAGGGCGGCACCGACGAGCACGACAACCAGGCCCAGGAACGCCGGCGGCCAGAAGTTCAGCGCGACCGCCAGCGCCAGCAGCACCAGCGCGACCACGAGGGGGACCGCGACGGGCATGCGGTTGTACCAGCGGGGCTGCAGCACGGCCGCGGCGTACCACCAGGCCACGGCGGCGACGCGTTCGTCGGGGTGGCGGCGGCCCTGACGGGCCAGGGCCAGGACGTCCTTGCGGTCCTCGACCGGGAGGGCCTCGAAGGCCCGGACGGCGTTGACCCGCCGCTGCGGGGGCAGTTCGGGCCCCACGACCGCGCTCATCGTCCTACCTCGTGCACGGCCCCATCGTAGGCGCGTGGCGCCGGGTCCCCGCGACGGGTGGCGCCGGTCGTGCTGGTGCGGAGGGCATGGGATTCGAACCCATGAGGAAGGGGTGGTTACCTCCCCAGCGGTTTTCAAGACCGCCGCATTCGGCCGCTCTGCCAGCCCTCCCCCGGCGCACCGTTGGCACGGTCCGCCGGACGGGGACCATCGTAGGGGCGTCGGCCTGCGGGACGGAGCCTCAGCCCCCGCCGGCGGCGCGTGGTCGGCCCAGGTGGAAACCCTGCCCGTGCAGGACCCCGAGGCCGAGGACGCAGTCGAGTTCCGCCTGGGTCTCGATCCCCTCGGCGATGAGCGTCGCCCCGGTGCGCTGGGCGAAGGTGGCCAGCGACGCGGTCAGCGCCTGCCGGGTCCCGTCACGGTCGATGCCCTGGACGAGGCTCATGTCGAGCTTCACGAACTCCGGGTCCAGGGCCAGGACGTGGCGCATGCTGGCGAAGCCGGCACCGGCGTCGTCGACGGCGATGCGGACCCCGTCGCGCCGCAGCGGGTCGAGGTGGCGCAGCAGCGTGGCGTAGTCCTCCACCTGCTCGTGCTCGGTGATCTCCAGGACGATCGCGTCGAGACGTCGTCCCTGCAGCAGCCGCGCGAGGGCCGGCGACGACGCCACCTCGGGACTCACGTTGAGGGCGAGGAAACCCGCCTCCGGCGCCTCGCGCAGCGCGGCCGTCAGCGCCGCCAGTTCCAGCTGCACACCGGCACCGACGTCGGCCGCCTGCCCGAACCAGGCCGCGGGTTCCCCCTCGGGGAACCGGCTCAGCGCCTCGACCCCGACGGGGCGCAGGGTCCGCATGTCGACGACGGGCTGGAACACGGGTCGCGGGCCGCCGTCGCGGTGCAGCTGGTCAAGGCGGGCCAGCACCCGGCGACGTCGCCCGTTGCGCGCCTCCTCCTGGGTGAGCAGGTCGCTCATGGCTTCCGCGAGCACCTCGAGGACCCCGGCGTCGCGCTGACGCAGGTCGGGTTGGGGCCGGCTCGAGATCGCGCAGAGGGTTCCGTACAGCGACCCGTCCCGGAGGTGGACCGGGGCCGCCAGGTAGGCCCCGATGTCCAGGGCCTCGGTCAGCCCCAGCGACGCGGTCGCGGGATGGGCCCGGGCGTCGGGGATCACGGAGTCCAGGTGCCCGTCCAGCAGCCGCTGGCAGTAGGACTCCTCGCGGGGGCAGGCGAAACCTCGCGGGTCGCGCACTCCCGGTCCGGTGGCGGTGTACTGCAGCCGCCAGGCGTCGCCCTCGAGGTGGACGAGCACCGCCGCGTCCATCCCCAGCTGCCGGCGGACGGCGTCCAGCAGGTGCTCGATGCGTTCGGGCACGGTCGGGGCGTGCGGCCCGGTCGCCGCGCCGCCCACCACGCGTCCCGGCCCGGGGGAGGTCAGGTCGAGGGCGGCGGACCCCGTCGCCAGTTCAGCCGTCCCGGCCCGGGCGGCCTTGTCCGCGTACATGGCGGAATCGGCTGCGTGCCAGGCGGTGTGCAGACCCTCGGCCGCTCGACGGGTCGCCACCCCCAGGGAGGCCCGGACCTGGTCGACGCGCAGACCGGCCCGCAGCCGGGCGACCAGGTCGGCCACGGCCCCCGCGTCGACGTCGGGGAGCAGGGCCGCGAACTCGTCCCCGCCCAGGCGCACCACCAGGTCCTCCGGACGCAGCAGGTCACGCAGCGCCCGCGCGGTGCGCACCAGCAGTTCGTCACCGGCCTCGTGACCCTGGGTGTCGTTGGTCTCCTTGAGCGCGTCGAGGTCGAGGACCAGGACGGAGGCGGTGGTGCCGAGCCGCCGGGCCCGGGCCTCCTCGAGGGCCAGCGCCGCGTCCCAGGCCCGGCGGTTGCCGAGGCCGGTCAGGGCGTCGTGGTCCGCGGTGGCCTCGGCGTGCTCCGCGCGCCGGGCCTCGGCCTGCAGCCGCACCTCGTAGGCCAGCAGGGTGCCCAGCAGGCTCGCGGCGAGCTCCACCTCGCCCAGCAGCAGCCCCGGGTCGGGCTGGGTCTCGCGGGCCCCGGCGCAGAGGCTGCCGAGCACCCTGCCGTCGGGGGCGCGGAGCGGGACGGAGAGGTAGCTGATCCAGGGGAAACCGGTCGCCTCGCGGGCGTGGGCCCAGGCCGCGACCTCGTCGACCCGGTTGCTGAACCGGGGCGCGTCGCCGGCCACGCTGGAGGCGCAGAAGGTGTCGGCCCAGGCCAGGACGCTGCCGTCGGCCAGACCGACCTCGCCCCCGTCCAGCGCGGAGAGGACCACGTAGTCGTCCCCGTCGCGACGGGCGATCGCCCAGGTGTCCATCCCGACGTGGCGGTGCAGGTGCTCGAGGGTCGCGGTGGCGGCCGAGGTGAAGTCGACGACAGGCGGCCCGGACACCGTCGCGACGGGCGCGTCGGCGGGACTCTCGCGTCGCGCTCCGTTGGCCACCCACGGATCCTCCTCGCACTCCGCGTCCGGCGCAGCACGGGGAGTCACAGGTGGGTGAGCGGCCGGTGCGCGGGGCGGACTGGGGTAGCGTCGGGCGCCCGTCCGTCCCCGATCACGAGTGAGTCCACGTTGGCCGAAGCCCTGCGCTGCGTCGTCGTCCTGCCCACCTACGACGAGGCCGACAACATCACCGGGATGATCGAGCGAGTGCTCGCCTGCCCGATCGCCCCGGACGTCCTGGTCGTCGATGACTCCTCCCCCGACGGCACCGGCGCGCTCGTGGAACGGATCGCGGCCCGGCACCCGGAGGGCAGGGTGCGGTTGCTGACCCGCACCACGAAGGACGGCCTCGGTGCCGCCTACCGCGCCGGGTTCGCGCACGCCCTCGCCACCGGCGACCACGACGTCGTCGTGCAGATGGACGCCGACGGCTCCCACCCCGTCGACGCCCTGCCCCGGATGCTCGCCGAGATCGCCGGCGGGGCCGACCTCGTCCTGGGCGCGCGCTACGTCCCCGGCGGTGCGCTGGACGACGCGTGGCCCTGGTACCGGAAGGCGTTGTCGCGCGGGGCGAACGTCTACGCGCGGGTGCTGCTGAGCGCACCCGTCGCCGACCTCACCGGCGGCTTCAAGGCCTGGCGCGCCGACTTCCTGCGCGGGCTGGACCTCTCGCAGCTCACCGCGGCGGGCTACGCCTTCCAGATCCAGACGACCCTCGCCGCGCTCCAGCAGGGCGCGACGGTGCGCGAGGTGCCGATCCTCTTCACCGAACGCACCCACGGGACGTCGAAGATGTCGAAGGAGATCATCGGCGAGGCGATGCTCGCCGTCGTCCGGATGCGCCGCTTCGGTCCCACCGGCCGCCGCTGACCCTCTCCGATCCGTGATCTCGCGGGGATTCCCGCAAGATCACGGGTCAGTCGGTGGGGAGGGTGATGTTGACGAGCCAGTTGATCCCGAACCGGTCGGTGAAGGAGCCGTACTCGTCGCCCCACACCTGCTCCTCCAGCGGGGTCGTGACGGTCCCGCCCTCGGCGAGGCCGGCGAAGAAGCCGCGCAGCTCCTCGACGTCGTCACCGAACAGGCTGATCGTGACGTTGTTCCCCACCTCGACGGGCCTCCCCGGGGGCGCGTCGGACGCCATCAGCGCGAACCCGGCGGGGCCGTCGACCATGCCGTGCATGACGCCCTCGGGGTCGACGCCCTCACCGCCGCCGAACTCGCCGAACGTCGTGGTGGTCAGCTCGCCGCCGAGCACGGAGCGGTAGAACGTCAGCGCCTCGCGGGCCGTGCCGGGGAAGGTGATGTACGGGGTCAGACGGGACGCCACGGGAACCTCCAGGGAGTGGACCGGTTCCCCGAAGCTACCGCGCCGGGTGCGTCCACGGACCCCCTCCGACCTGCGGTTCGCCGGCGCGGCAGCACCGGGCGAACCCCGGGTGGTGACCGGGGCCGACCCGTGATTGCCTCAGCCCCGGTCATCTGGGAGGGTCGGGGAGTCGGCAGTGTCACGGTGAGGCCGTACCGTCCCCGCGCGGTGCGTCCCCGGCGGGACCGCGGTGCCGACTGCCCACACGCACGTTCGCGGGAGGTCGACAGGTGCAGGGGCACGTGCGGGACGACGACGCCGACGCCGTCGCCCAACTCCTGGAACTCGCCCGGGACATCTTCGGGACGCCCGCGGCCGCGCTGACCCGGGTCACCGACACCGAGCGGAACCACGTCGAGCAGACGGCGTCCACCCTGGACCCGCACGCCACGGTCCGCCTGCTCGCCGACACCGACCTCGACAGCTGCGTGCTCGCCGTCGACGTCGTGCGGCCCGACGGTGAACCCGACGGGCGCATCGTCGGGGTCGACCACGAGCCCGTGCAGGCGCTGGGCTCGCGCCAGCTCGAGGCCCTGCACGTGGTGGCCGCGCTCGTCGCCGGCGTGCTGCACCACCGCGAGCGACGCCGGGTCGCGCACGACGACCGGATGGCCTCCCTCGACGCCCTGCTGGCCGGCCAGGGCCGCCAGACCGTCGTCCAGCCGATCGTCGACCTGCGCGCCGGCACGGTCGTGGGCGCCGAGGCCCTGAGCCGGTTCACCAGTTCCGAGGGGGCGGCCCGACGACCCGAGCAGGTCTTCACGGACGCGCGCTCGTCGGGCATCGGGGTGCGGCTGGAACAGGCCGCGATCGCCTCGGCGCTGCCGCTGCTGCACGCGATGCCGTGGGGCACCTACCTCAGCGTCAACGCCTCCGCGGAGGCGCTGCTGGACGAGCGGACCCACGACCTGCTGCTCTCCGACCGGCCCGATCGTCTCGTCGTCGAGATCACCGAGCACGACCCCGTCGCCGCCTACGACGCCCTCAACGACGCGACGACGTCCTTGCGCTCGCACGGGGTCCGCATCGCCGTCGACGACGCCGGGTCGGGGTTCGCGAGCCTGCAGCACGTCCTGCACCTGACCCCCGACATCGTGAAGCTCGACATCGCCTTCGTCCGCGGTATCGACGCCGATCCCGCGCGCCGCGCCGTCGCCCGCGCGCTCGTGGGTTTCGCCTCGGAGCTGGGTTCGACGATGGTCGCCGAGGGCGTCGAACGCGCCGGCGAACTCGCCGCGCTGCGCGACCTCGGGGTCGACTGCGGCCAGGGGTACCTGCTGGGACGGCCCACCCCGAACCCCACCTGGGACGTCGGGCCGGACGACACCACGGGCATCGTCCTCCTCTGACCCCCGCACAACGACTTCTGGGGATCTTCCCACCCTTCCCGAGGTCGGGAAGGGTGGAAAGACCCCCAGAAGTTGGTGCGGCGAAGCTCAGAACGTGACGATGCTGAGCCCGCCCTTGCCGTAGCGCGCCACCTCGACCACGAGGTCGAGGCGGCTGCCGGTCCGCGTGGCCCAGTCGGCCACGTCGGGGCGCAGGACCTCGCCGGGCACGTAGGACGCGTACACCTTCAGGTGCGCGGCACCCTCGACGTTGAACAGCGACGCCATGATGTTGAGCACCTCGCGGGAGTTCACCGCGAGGTTGTCCGGCAGTTCCTTGTCCTCGATCGCGGCCTCGCTGGCCCCGGGGGGCAGCAGACCGATCGACGCCCCGGCGTGCGCGGCGAGGGCGAAGTCGAACACGACGACGGCCTTGGACTTCAGGTGGTCGTCGACGTACAGACCGACGAGCGAACCGGGCTTCCCGCCGACCGGCAGGGGCCGGCCGTCGGAAAGCTCGACGTCACGGTTGAGCAGGTCCGAGAGCAGGTTGCGGATCGCGAGGTTCGAGGGCAACGGGTTGACCTCGAACTTCACCTCGCCCTGCACGATCGAGGCCTCGGCGGCGGCGGAACCACCGTCGCCACCCAGCACGGGCGCCAGGGCGGCCGCGAAGGCTTCCGGGGTGAAGGGTTTGGCGATGAGGAACAGGGCACCGGCGGCGGCCGCCTTCTCCCGCATCTCCTCCGAACCCTCCGAGGTCACGAAGCCGAACGGCACGTCGATCCCGGAACCACGCAGGTTCTGCAGCATCTCGTAACCGGACGCCTCGGGCATGTTCCAGTCCGAGAGGACGATGTCGGGGTTCTCCTTGCGAACCTGGTCGAACCCCTCCTTGCCGTTCTCGGCCTGGACGACCTCGACCCAGTCGTAGCCCGCCTGCCGCAGCGTGCGGATGACGATCTGTCGCATGACGCGACTGTCGTCGACAACCAGGGCCTTCACGGGATCACCCTTCCTGAGACTGGGACTGTTCGCCGGGGCCGGCGAGCCACACCTCGAACGTCAGCCAGTGACCCTGCCAGTTCCCGTCCAGGCGCGCCGCGAGGCGACCGGAGGAACCGTGCAGGGGCTTGGCCGTCGACACGACGGGCAGACCCAGCGGACCGGCGTCGGGGACGAGCGCCTTGATGTTGCCGCCGACGATGTTCGCCAGCTCGCCGAGGGAGTCGTAGACGTCCTCGTCGGCCAGTTCGTCGTCCTCCTGCAGCAGCGCGGCCGACAACGGCACCGCGCCGGCCTTCTCCACGCTGACCGTGACGATGCCCGGACGCCCGCCGGAGATCGTCACCGAGGCGCAGAAGATGTCACCCTCGATGTCGTGCTGGTCGAACGAGGGCAGCAGGTAGTCGGTGTGGGCGAAGTACGACGCCCACATCTGGTCGACGATCTGCTCCAGGGCTTCGTCCTCGACGTAGTCCATGGACTCGTCGTTGACGTTCTCGATGGTTTCGGTCACGCCTGGCTCACCTCCGGCAGCAGCCCGAGCAGGGCCAGCTTCTCCTCCAGCGCGTCGACGGTGAAGGGTTTGATGAGGTACTCGTGCGCACCGGCGGCGAGGGCGCGGACGATCTGCCCGTGCTCGGCCTCGGTGGTCACCATCATCAACGTCAACGAGCGGTAGTCGCGGTTCGCGCGGACCTGGGTGACGAACGTGAGACCGTCCATCACCGGCATGTTCCAGTCGACCGTCGCGAGGTCGGGCAACGGGCCGCCCTCGAGGACCTTCAGCGCCTCGGCGCCGTCGGCCGCTTCGACCGTTTCGTACCCCAGCTTGCGCAGGGCACCTCCGATGATCTTCCGCATGGCGCGGGAGTCATCCACCACAAGAGCCTTCATGCCTGACCTCCGTTCTTGGGACGGTGGACCGAGACCCGTCCGATGAGTTCCCGGTCCCAGTTGTCGTCGACGCCGAGCGTCGTCTCTGCGCCACCGAGGAACATGTATCCCCCGGGTTTGAGCGACTTGCGGACCCTGGAGAGGATGTCCCGCTTGGTCGCGAGGTCGAAGTAGATGAGCACGTTCCGCAGGAAGACCACGTCGAACTGACCGAGGGCGGCGTAGGAACTCGTCAGGTTCAGCTGCTGGAACCGGACCATCTTCTTCAGGTTGTCGTTCACCTGCCACTGGGTCCCGACCCGCGTGAAGTGACGCACCAGCAGGGGCGCCGGCAGTCCGCGGTTCATCTCCAGCTGCGAGTACCGACCCGCCTTGGCCTTCTCCAGCACCTCGCTGGAGAGGTCGGTACCGATGATCTCCGCGCGCCAGCCCTCGGCGACCAGGCTGTCCTGCAACCCCATCGCCAGGCTGTAGGCCTCCTGGCCGGTGGAGGAGGCCGCCGACCAGATGCGCAGCGAACGCGTCGCCGCGCGGGCCTGCTTGAGGGCCGGGACCACCGAGGTCGAGAACGCCTGGAACGGCGCACCGTCGCGGAACCACGACGTCTCGTTCGTGGTCAGAGCCTCGACGATGGCGGTCTGCGCGCGGCGGTCGGGGCGCAACCGGATGCCGTCGACGTAGGCCGAGACGTCGGCCGCACCCGCGGCACGTGCCAGAGGCACGAGCCGGGACTCGACGAGGTACTCCTTGCCTGCTTCGAGGACGATCGCACTTTCCTTGCGCACGAGCGTGCAGACCCAGTCGAAGGCTGTGGTCGTGAGGGCCATGTCACCACCTGCCTTGAGAGGGACGGGCCGCGGGGGCGGCGGGTCGGGACACCGGCGGTCGGGCCGGTGCGGTGCTGCTGGGGGTGAAGCGGGAGGTGCTGGTGGAACCGGCACCGGCCGCGGGGCGTGCGGGCGGGGCCGGTGGTGCTGCGGTCGTGCGGGCGGCGGAACCGAGTCGACGCTGGATCGCGTCGGCGATCCCGGACAGGGGGAGCACCTCGTCCGCGATGCCCTCCCGGGCCACGGCTCCGGGCATCCCCCAGACCACCGAGGTGGCCTCGTCCTGCGCCAGCACCTGGCCGCCGGCCGCCGCCACGTCCTTGCAGCCGAGCTTCCCGTCGGAGCCCATGCCGGTGAGGATCACGGCGAGGAGTTCCCCACCGAACGCGGCGACCGCCGAGCGGACCATGACGTCCACCGCGGGTCTGCAGAAGTTCTCGGCAGGTCCCTGGTGCAACTTGATCACCATCTGCGGACCGCGTCGGGCGACCTCCATGTGGAAGTCCCCGGGGGCCACGTAGACCGTTCCGGCCACGACGGGCTCGCCGTCGGTGGCCTCGACGACGCGCAGCGCGCTGGCCTTGTCCAGTCGCTGCGCGTAGAGGCGGGTGAACACGGGGGGCATGTGCTGGGTCACCAGCACGGGCACGCCGAGGTTCGCGGGGAGCTTGGCCAGGACGGCCGAGAGCGCCTCCGGGCCGCCGGTGGAGGACCCGATGACGAGCGCGCGGGGAGCCTTGGTGGCTCCGCTGCGGGCCCGGGTCGTGACGGGCGTCGAGGGGCTCGCGTGGCCCGCCGGGGCGGACGTCGCCGTCCGGGCCGCCGGGGCGGGCGCGGCGGTCAGACCGAGGTGCGGGACGAGCGCCTTGATCTTGGGGATGAGCTGCTGACGAACCGACTCCATCGACTCGCTGACCGAGCCGACGTTCGCGGGTTTCGTCACGTAGTCGGACGCCCCGGAGGAGAGGGCCTCCAGCGTGGCGGTGGCCCCGCGTTCGGTGAGGGTGGAGAACATGATGACCGGGAGTCTCCGGTCGATCTTGCGGATCTCCTTGATCGTCTCGAGACCGTCCATGACGGGCATCTCGATGTCCAGGGTGACCACGTCGGGCTTCAGCTGGGCGATCTTCTCGAGCGCGATCTTGCCGTTCGCGGCGGTTCCCACGACCTCGATGGCCGGGTCGGACGCGAGCACGTCGGTGACCAGTCGGCGGACGACGACCGAGTCGTCCACGGTGAGCACCTTGATGCGTTGGCTCACGTCGCACCTTGCCTTCCTGCCGTCGGTGCGGAGGACCGCACCGTGAACACCGTCCGGGGGCGGACGACTACCTGTCCATCGGCGCTCGGCGGCCAACCCTGAACGGTGAAGCGCACGTGTCGTCACTCCGTGTACACAGCTACTGTGCGTCCCCATTCGTCACGCGTCGAGTGGTGCCGCGTCGCTCGACGGGGTAGCGGAGGTCGCCGAGACCGTTCCCGTCGTCGCGGTCGGCGAGCGCGAGCAGCGGTTCCAGGGAGTGCAGGGTCGGACGACGCTCGGCCCACAGGTCGCCGACGGGCACCGGGTCGCGCCGCGGACCGCGGGTGGTGGACCGGCTCGGTCGCACCACCCGCGGTCACGGGTGAAGCTCAGGTCCCGTCCCTCCCGGGACGGGCCGGACTCAGGACCGCTGGCGACGCAGCAGGACGATCACGAGCGCGGCGAGACCGAGGACGAGTCCGCCCCCCGCGAGGCCGCGGGCCAGCGGGTCCGACCCACCGGTGGTCGACGTCGTCGCACCGTTGCCCGCCGCCTCGTGCGCGGTGCTCGCGCCGCCGTGCTCGTCGTCGGTGGCCGCGGTGGTGGTGAACCCGGGCGCGGGGTTCTCGGGTTCGGCCGCGCCCGCGGCGGCCACCTCGGTCCAGTTCGACACCTCACCGTCGGCGTAGGTCTGGACGGTGGGCAGCACGACCTGCGTGCCGGCGTCGGGCAGCGGGCCGACGTTCGCCTCGAACTCCTCGAACTGCCCGACGGCGATCCCGGGCGATCCGGCCGCGGCGGTCCAGGTGATCTTCAGGGCGGCCTTGGTCACGGTCGTCCCGTCGTGCTCGACGGGGGCGGGCAGGGCGCCCTCGGTGACGACGGCGGTCCACCCCGGGAGGGGCCGCACGGCCACGTAGCTGAAGGGGTGGTCGGTCGGCAGGGACACCGCGACCGACGTCGTGGCGGCGGTGTCGGACTCGTTCGGAACCCGGAACGTCACGACGCTGTAGCCGTCGGCGGCGGTCGTGTCGGGGGTCGCGTGCACGTGGGCAGAGGCGCTGGAGGCGCCCAGGAGCACTGCGGCGCAGGCGGTCACGGAGACGGCGAGGGCGCGGGTGGGCAGGGTGGAGCTCTTCACGGTGGATCCTCGGGGTTTCGTCAGGACGATGGGGTGGCGAGAGCGGTCGCTCCCGGTGGCCCACGTCGACGAACCCGACGGGCGAGCACCGAACGCGGTCGCGGCACCGTCGTCCTCGGGAACCGCGGCAGGACTCCCACGGCCGGGCCCAGCAGGGCGAGCAGCACCCGGACCAGCGGGCGCAACCACGCCCACAACGACCACACCAGCGCCTCGCCGTGCAGCAGCAGGACCGTCGCGACGACCGTGGCCACGACGTGGGCGAGCGTCATCGCAGGGGATCCCGCGGCGGTCGCGGCGCCCGCTCCGAGCGCCGGGGCGAGGGTCTGGTGGTGTCCGTGGCCCACGACCGTGGCGGCCGGCCCGGAGCACTGCTCGAAGACCTCGTGCAGGACGACCTGCCCGGTGCCCAGCAGAGCGGTGAGGACCGGCCACGTGAAGCGGCGACCGGCCAGCAGCAGGGTCACCGCGGCGAGGACGACCACGACCGCGAGCAGCAGCGCCGGGCCGGGGAGCTCTCCCCCACCGGCGAGGTGGGCGCCCGCGGCGAGCCCCACGACGCTCGCGGCGACGGCCCCGGCGCGCAGCACCCGCAGCGACCCCCGCGACGGCCCGGCGGGGCCGGACGTCAGGGGGCTGGGCACGTCAGCACCGTACCGCCGCGCGCCGGACGCGAGAGCGCCTGGTCACCGACCGGGCCGGTGACCGGGCGCTCCCGGGTGGTCCTGGTGGCTCAGGCGCCGAAGGCCGCTTCCCACGGACGCATCAGGACCGCACGGGCGTCGGAGGACAGCAGGTCGGCGACGACCTCGGCGTGCACGACCCCGCTGACGACGTTCCACAGACCGTTCGCGCCGTCGGCGGCGTCGAGCCCACCGGCCCGGAAGGCGCGGACCGCGAGCAGCTGGGACACCGCGGCGGTGCGGACGCGGTCGGAGAGGTGCACGGCCCAGGAGGCGTCGTGGACGGCGCCGGCCCACTCGCCCGCGCTCGGGCGGCTGGTCTCCCCCACCGCCCGCAGGCAGGCGCGGTCGGTGCCGTCGAGGCGACGCAGGGTGTCGAGGACGCGGGTCACCCCGGCCTGCGCCTCCCCGAGACCGGTCGGGTGCTCGGGCAGCGGGGCGAGGTCGCGGGCGGCCTGCAGGTAGGGGTGCGCGAGGACCCGTCGCGCGTGGTCGGGCAGCCGGTCGCCGAGGTAGGCGGAGACGGCGGCGTCGGCGAGCACGTCGGCGGCGCGCCCCGCGTCCTCGGTGCGCAGCCGGGGCCCGCCCTCCAGCGGAGCCGACCAGGTCCAGTCGAAGACGTCGTGGTGGACCAGGCGGACGAGGGCGTCGGCGTCGGCGATGGTGCTGGTCTGCAGGACCCGGACGATGCCGGCCTCGACCCGGGCCCCGGACACCTCGTCGGCGAAGTCCTCGTGGGCCAGGCCGTTGGCGACCTGGTGCAGCACGTCGCCGAGCTGCGGGACGGCGTCGGTGGCGGTGCGGACCGCGTCCCAGGCCGAGGCCCGGGTCGCCGGGTCGTGACGCTCGGCCAGGACCTCGATCTCGCGGGGGCCGGAGTCGAGAGCACGCAGCAGGACCTCCGCCGCGGAGTCGCCCGCGGGCAGTCGCACGAGGTCGAAGCCCAGGACGGGAGAACTCACCAGGGAGTAGTGCACGGTCGTCGCCTCCGGTGCGTGGTGTCTCACCGCCGGTTCCGGCGGAGTGGTCCCACCCTGACACCGGGTGAACGAGGGGGCCACACGTCGTCAGCCGTCCGGCGGCACGCCGGAGGTCCGCACCCCCCGTGCGGCGCACCCACCGCGACGGCGTTGCGCCGTCCGGGGGACGTGGGAGCACGACCGCCGTAACGTCAGGTCGTGGACCACCAGCACAGCGAGCACCCGGGGACCCACCCGCTCGCCGACGAGGGACCCGACGAGTTCGACGGGGAGTCCGGCGGGGAGGCCGAGCGGGGCGGGGAGCGGGAGTCGGCTCCCGGCCGGTGGGCGTCCTGGCTGGTCGTCGCCGTCTCCGCGGTCCCACCGCTCGCGCTGGCCGTCCTCGGCCGCCGGTTCCTGGGGGGCGGGGCGGACGCCGCCTACGTCGGGACCCGCGCCGCCCCCGGCGACGGCGACGGGATCGACCTCGGCTGGTCCAACCGGTTCGGTCTGCTCTGGATGACGGTCCCCGTCCCGCAGGTGCTGCTCGCGGCCCTGTGCGGCGTGCTCGTCGTGGCCGCTCTCGTCGTGGCGGGCCGGCCGGACTGGCTGGTCCCGCGGCGCTGGGCGGCCCGGGTGGGCGCGGGGGCCGCGGCCCTCACGGCGCTCGAGAGCCTGGTCAGCCTGGTCAGCCTGGTCACGCGCGCCGGGGAACCCGAACGGGAGTCCTTCGGCGGTTCCCAGATCAGCTACTACATCCCCTCGACGGGGGAGTTCCCGGAACTCCTCGGTGTCCTCGCGCTGCTGGTCGTGACGACGGCCCTGCCGGCGCTCGCCGCCCTCGTGCTGTGGCGGGCCGTGGACCCGGCGGTAGGGCCGGTTCCCGCCGCCCCCGCGGAACCCGCCGCCCCCGCCGTGGTCGACGCCGAACCCGAACCCGAACCCGAACCGGCACCCGAACCCGGGCCCGCACCGCAGGCCGGGGTGGCCGACGTCCCGAAACCCTCCGCCGACGACCTCGACGCCTACCGCCGGCCGGTCTCCGGGGAGGGCGCGTGACGCACGAGCGGGACGGGGAGCACGAGGGGCCGGCGGGGGACGAGGAGGACGAGGCGGGGCGGCTGCCCCTGGGCTGGGTCTCCTGGCTGCTCGTCCTCGTCGCGGTCCTCCCGCCGGTGGTCCTGGCCGAGGTGTCCCGGCGGTTCCTGACGGGGAGCGCCGACGCGAGCTACTTCGGGGCCTACGTCTCGGAGGCCGACGTCCGCGCGCGCCTCGACTTCACGTTCACCGTCCGGTTCCGGTTGCTGTGGGCGAGCGTCCCGGTGCCGGACGTCCTGATCGCGGCCCTGCCGGTGGTGCTGGGGCTGGCCGCCGTCGTCGTGGCCGGGCGGCCGGAGTGGCTCGTCCCGCCGCGGTGGGGTGCCCGCGTCGTCGCGGGCGCCGCCGGGCTGAGCGCGCTCGAGAGCCTGGTGTGCCTGGTGATGCTCGTCGAACTCGCCGACGAACCCCGCAGCAGCGCCTACGGCAACCTGCAGCTGAGCTACCTGCTGCCCTCGACCGGGGACTTCCCCGAGATCGCGCCGGTCATGGCGTTGCTGGTGGTGATGACGGTCGTGCCGGCCGTGGCGGCCCTCGTGCTGTGGCAGGCCCCGGGCGCCGCCCGAGTCGCCGCGGAACCCGCCGCTGAACCCGACGCGGAACCCGCCCCTGAACCGGTCGCGGAGCCACCTGCGGAACCCCGCCCCGAACCACCGGTCGAGGAACGACCGTCCGAGGTCCCCCGGCTCTCGGGCGCGGAACTCGACGCCTACCGCCGCCCCCGCTGAACCCCGCTCGCGGGGTCCGGGAACGCAGAACGGGGTGGGACCCGGAAGGTCCCACCCCGTTCACCGTCGGGTCAGGCCGCGACGACCGCGCCGATGCCCTCGATCTCGAGGGCCTTGTCCACGTCGAGGACGAGCAGCAGCGCCTCGTCGAGCTTGTAGGCACCGCGGATGAGTTCGCGGATCGGGCCGGACAGCGTGTCCGGCGGCGGCTCGAAGGTCGAGTCGGTGACCTCGATGACGCCGCCGATGGAGTCGACCAGCAGGCTCCAGACCTCGTCGCCGGCGCGGACGACGACGTTCATCGCGACGCGCCCCTCCTCGCGGTCGGGCATGTTGAGCCGGCGGCGCAGGTCGAGCGCGGTGACGACCTGACCGCGCAGGTTGATGAGACCCGCGACGGCCCGCGGAGCCAGCGGCGCGGGTGTGCGCGGCTGCTCGGTGAGCACTTCCTGCACTCGCCGGACCTCGACACCGAAGAGGTGTCCGGCCAGGTGGAACGTGGCGTACTGCGTGGACACGTCAGACCCCCAGTCGCGTGGATGCTGCGGCGAGCTCGTTCTGAGCCTGCTCGGAGAAGAAGTTCGGGTCGGCCGCGAGGATCGCGGACCGCACGTCGAGGAGTTCGGTCACGCGGTCGCGGATGACCGCGGAACCGACCAGACCGGCGTCGTCGATGTCGCTGTGCGCGTCCTGGCCGGAGACGATGTCGACGATCTCGTCGACGACGATCGCGACCGAGCGCCCGCGGGCCGAGTAGACGACACCCGGGACCGAGGCGGCCTCGCCCCCCGAGTACGACGAGCGCGAGCCGCCGCCGAGGTGGTTCGCCAGGCGGACCAGCGGCAGGATCTCGCCGCGGTAGCGGACGACCTCGCGGCGCCCGACCCGTTCGATGGAGTCGGTCTTGAACTCCTCGAGGCGGGTGACGACGTCCAGCGGGATCGCGACGCGGCGGTTCCCGCCGAGACCGACGACCAGCAGGCGCTGCCCGTCGCTGCTCGCGGCCTGTTCCGCGGCGGCCTGGTCGTTGGCGTGGTCGATGCCGTCGGAACGCATCGTGCGGCGCGCCAGCGACTGCACGTCGAGGATCAGCGAGACGCGACCGTCACCGAGGATGGTGGCGCCGGCGTAGGCGCCGATGGCCTTCAACGCCCCGGAGAGCGGCTTGACGACGATCTCCTCGGTGTCCAGGACCCGGTCGACGAGCAGGCCGAAGCGGCGCCCGTCGCACTCGAGGACGGCGATGACGAGGTTCGTCGGGAGTTCCACGTCGGTGGGGCGCTTGAGTTCCAGCGCCTCCTCGAGGCGGATCAGCGGCAGCAGCGCACCGCGCAGGCGGTACACCTTCGCGCCACCGACGTCCTCGATCGCCTTGCCCATCTTCTCGGTGTCCAGGCTCACGAGTTCGAGCAGGTTCACCTGCGGCATGGCGTAGCGCTGACCGGCGCACTCGACGGTCAGGGCCGGGACGATCGCCAGCGTCAACGGGATCCGCAGACGCCAGACGGTGCCCTGCCCGGTGACGGACTCGACGTCGACGGAACCGCCGATGCGCTCGATGTTCGTCTTCACGACGTCCATCCCGACCCCACGGCCGGAGACGTTCGTGACCTTCGCCGCGGTGGAGAACCCGGGCAGGAAGAGGAACTGCAGGATGTCGTTGGGGGTCAGCGTCTCGAGCTTGGCCGCGGACACCAGGCCCTTCTCGACGGCCTTGTTCCCGATGATGACCGGGTCGATGCCCTTGCCGTCGTCGCGGATCTCGACGACGACCTGGCCGCCCTCGTGGGCGGCGCGCAGCTTGAGGGTTCCGACCTCGTTCTTGCCGGCGGCGAGGCGGACGTCCGGGGACTCGATGCCGTGGTCGACCGCGTTGCGGACGATGTGGGTCAAGGGGTCCTTGACGGCCTCGAGGAGGGTGCGGTCGAGTTCGGTGTCGCCGCCCTCCATCTCCAGCTTGATCTTGCGGTTGAGCATGTTCCCGAGGTCGCGGACGACGCGGGGAAGCTTCGACCACAGGTGGTCGATGGCCTGCATGCGGGTGCGCATGACCGATTCCTGCATCTCGCTCGCGACGAGGTTCAGGCGGTGGCAGGCGCGGGTGAGGTCCTCGTCGCGCAGGGCTCCGGCCCGCTGCAGGATCTGGTTGCGGGCGAGGACGAGCTCACCGGCCTGGCGGACGAGGGACTCGAGGAGTTCCACGTCGACGCGGATGGTCGACTCGGCCGCGGAGGCCTTCTCGGTGGGAGCACCGCCCCCACCGGCCGGGGCCGCGGCGGGGGCCGCGGCGGCGGGAGCGGGAGCGGGGACCTCGGCGACGGGTTCCGGGGTGGGTTCGGGTTCCGGCGCGACCTCGACGGGGGTCTCGGCGACGGGCGCCTCGACGACGGGGGTCTCGACGACGGGCTCGGGTTCGGGAGCGGCGACCGGTGCGGCGGGGGGTGCGGAGACGACCTCGACCCCGGCGCCGTCGGCGGCCGGCAGGACGGGTTCCTCACCGTCGAGCACCGCGCGGATGGCGGCGACGACGGCGGCGACCTCGACACCGTCCTCGGTGTGGTTCGCCTCGATCTTCGAGAGCAGTTCACGGATGGTGTCGACCATCCGCAGCAGGACGTCGGTGGTGACCGGCGTCATGACGATCTGGCCGTCACGCAGACGGGCCAGCAGGTTCTCACCGACGTGGGCCACGGCCTCCAGGCGAGAGAACGCCAGGAACCCGGAGGTGCCCTTGATCGTGTGGATGGTGCGGAAGACGCTCGCGAGCAGCTCGCGGGAGCCTGGCTGCTGCTCCAGCGCCACGAGGTCGGAGTCCAGCTGGTCCAGGTTCTCGTAGCTCTCGACGAGGAACTCCTGGACGATCTCGTCCATGTCGTCCACGTGGACTCCCACTTCTCGCGGCGGTGTGATCCCGGGCGGGACCACGGTGTGTCACTTGCTCGTTCACGTGCTCTGTCTGCTCATCGGCATTCGAGTGCCGGAGCTGAAACCCCGCGGCGACGGGGTCGCCGTGGGCGTCCGGACGTCACAGCCGGAAGCCCGCCACGGCGTCCTGGAGGTCGCTCGCGACGCGGGAGACCTCGTCGGCGGAGTCCCGGGTGCTCTCGGCGGCGTCGCGGGTGCGCGAGGACGCCGCGGCGATCCCCTGCATGTTCGTGGAGATCTCCTGCGACCCCGTCGAGACCTCGGTGACGTTGCGGACCATCTCCGCGGTCGTGGCGGACTGCTCCTCGACGGCCGCGGCGATGGTCGTCTGCAGGCTGTCGATGTTGCCGATGACCAGACCGATCTGGGCGATGGCCGCCGACGCGGCGGCCGCGTCGCCCTGGGTGGCGAGGACGCGCTGGGTGATCTGCTCGGTGGCGCGGGCCGTCTGCTGCGCGAGCTCCTTGACCTCGCCCGCCACGACGGCGAAACCCTTGCCCATCTCCCCCGCCCGGGCGGCCTCGATGGTCGCGTTGAGGGCCAGCAGGTTCGTCTGCTCGGCGATGGAGGTGATGAGCTTGACGACGTCGCCGATCTCCTGGCTGGAGGAGGACAGCCGCTCGATGGTCTCGCTGGCCTCGCCGGCCGAACGGACGGCGTCGGCGGCCACGGTGGAGGCGTCGGCGGTGGAGGAGGCGATCTCGCGGATGGCCGCGGTCATCTCCTCGCTGGCGCCGGCGACGGTCCCGATGCTGGCGGAGATGTCGGCGGCGGCCAGCGAGACGACGTCGGCCTGGCTCGCGGAGTCGTGCGCGCCGGCCGTCAGCTGCCGGGACACCTCACCGAGGCGCCCAGAGGAGTTCTGCAACCCGTCGACCCCGCCCCGGATGCGACGCACCGTGGCCGCGAGGGTGTCGAGGGCCGAGTCGAGGGCCTGCGCGGTCGCGCCGACCTCGTCGCGGCTGTAGGTCCCGACGCGGACGTCGAGCCGTCCCTCGCTGAGCGCGGTGGCGACCTCACGGGTGCGCTTCAGCGGCACCGAGATGCTGCGGGTGGTGACGAGGGTGAGGGCGACGGCGGCCGCGATCGCGGCGAGCGCCGTGCCGAGCAGCGCCCACCGGGCGTGACCGTAGGCGACGGTGCCCTCGCGGGTGCTCACGACGGCGTTCTCGGTGATGGTCGCCTGGACGACCTTCAGGGCGTCGTTGGTCTTGCCGTGGCCGATGCCGCCGGCGGCGACCGCGATGCTGTCGTCGCCGCGGGTCGCGACGAAGGCGGCCTGGTCACCCGTCAGGGCGATGCCCAGCAGGACGCGAGCGCCGGAGAGGTAGTCCGCCAGCGCGGAGTCGACGGCGCTGAGCTGGTCGGCGGGGACGCCGGGGCCGGCGGCCTTGAACGCGTCCCAGGCATCGCTCACGTCGGTCTGGTCGGTGACGACGGCCGACTGGGTGTCCTCGGAGGGGGTCAGCGCGACGGCCAGGAGGTCCTTCGACATCCGGTTGTAGATCGTGCGGACCTCGGCGAGCTTCTGCTGCGCGGCGACGTTCTGCCCGCTCATGACCTCGAGCCGGTGCTGGGCGGCGGAGAGCTGGGCCAGGCCGACGGCGGCGAGGACCGCGAGCAGGACGGTCATCACGGCGAAGCCCGCGGCGATGCGCGGCCCGACGCCGAGGTTGCGGATGGTGCGGGTCACGGACGACTCCTCAGCTGGGGCGGGGTCCTCGGTGGCGGGGACCCCTCGTTCCCGCCATCGGCAGCCGGGCCGGGGTTCCTTGAGCGGGGCCGGGTCCGGGGCCGGGGACCCGGGAACGCAGAACGCCGGCCCCCCGAGGGGGACCGGCGTCGCGGGCGGGTGGGTCAGGCCCCGGCGTTGAGGCGCGCGAGCGCCGTCTGCACGAGCGTGATGAGGCTGTGCTTGGTCGCGGCCTTGGAGCGGGCGTCGGTGTAGACGAGCGGGACGTGCTCGGGGACGCCGAGCGCTTCCCGGACCGAGTCGAGGTCGTGCTGGGCGACACCGTCGAAGCAGTTGACGGCGACGACGAACGGGATCCCGCGGGACTCGAAGTAGTCGACGGCCGGGAAGCACTGGTCGAGACGGTCGGTGTCGACGAGCACGACGGCGCCGATGGCGCCCTTGACCAGGTCGTCCCACATGAAGAGGAAGCGGTCCTGGCCCGGGGTGCCGAACAGGTAGAGCCAGAGGTTTCCCGGCAGCGCGATGCGGCCGAAGTCCATGGCGACGGTGGTGGAGGTCTTGCGGTCGGAGTTGAGACCCGCGTCGTCGATGCCGACCGAGTGCTCGGTCATGGCGGCTTCGGTGCGCAGCGGCTCGATGTCGGAGATCGAGCCGATGAAGGTCGTCTTGCCGACGGCGAACCCGCCGGCCACGACGATCTTGACGACGGTGGGCGGGGCCTGAGGTGCGGTTCCCGCGGGCGCTCCGGCTCCGGCGGGGCTCACGTCAGAGCGAGGAAATGCCATTGAGAACACTCTCCAGGACGCTGATGGTTGTCGCGGGTTGGGGGGCGGAGGTCATCGTGAGGCCGTGGATGCGGACCTTCCCGGCTTGGGACAGGTCGCTCACCACGACGCGCACGACTCCGACCGGCAGGTGGACGTGTGCGGAGAGTTCCGCGATCGACAGGTAGGACTTCTTGGTGAGTTCGAGGATCTTGCGCCGTTCCGGCGTCATCCCGACCTCCGGTTCGGCGAGGGCCTCCACGAGCGCCTCGACCGGGAGGTCGGCGTTGCTCGGCCGGGTCCGGCCACCGGTGACGGTGTACGGGCGGACGGTGAACTCTTCGAGGTCCTGGTCGTCGTCGTCGGACCAGAGGTCCGCGCTACCAGGTGCTGTCACGTCGCGTCACCACCGGGAGGCGACCGGCGCGGAGGTGGGCAGGTTCGCCCGCATCTCCGACACCAGCTGCGGGGTCAGGACGGTCTCGGCGCGCTGGACCAGCATGGCCATCTCGTAGCCGATGAGCCCGACGTCGCAGCCGGCCTCCGCGGAGACGGCCAGGACGGAACCGTCGGAGATGTTGACCAGGAAGAAGAACGAGTCGTCCATCTCGATGATGGCCTGACGGACCTCCCCGGACTGCAGCTGGTGGGCGGCGCCGCGAGCCAGGCTCGAGACGCCCGAGACGATCGCGGCGAGGGTGTCGCCGGACTCGCGGTCGAGCTTGTCCGACATCGCCATCAGCAGGCCGTCGGCGGAGACGACGACGGTGTGGGCGACACCGGGGACGCTCTTGACGAAGTTGTCGAGGAGCCAGCTGAAGTCGGCGGCCTCGGAGCTGAGCACGGTCACAGTGGGATTCCTCTTCTTTCGCAGTTCTGTCGGGTCGACTGCTGGTCGTGGTGGAGCGGGAGGTGTTCTCCGCGGGACCGTGGGGTCCGGGAGCGTGGGGCCCGGGAGGTCCGGGGGGGCGGGTCAGGCGTCACCATCGCCACCGCTCTCGGTGGTGGGGGTGTCACCCTCGGTGCGGCCGCGGGACACGCCGGCCTGGAAGCCGGAGAGCATCGAGCGGACGTCGGCGGGGGCACGGCGCTGGCGGTTGGCCGCGGAGGTGCGGGCCGGGACCGGCTTGGCCGCGGCCGCGGTGGCCCCGGCCTGGCGGCGAACCAGCGGGGCGGAACCGCTGCCCCGGGAGGGGGTGAAGTTCTGCCCGTCGGTGAGGGCGGTGAGGGCGTCGGCGGCCAGCGCGCTGCGCTGGCGGAGGGCCTCCCCGACCGTGCGAGTCTGCGCGGGGATCGCGACCGGGGCCGCGGCCACGGGGGCCACGGGGGCCACGGGGGTCTCGACGACGGGAGCCTCGACCACCGGGGTCTCGACCACCGGGGCCTCGACGACCACCGGGGTCTCGAGCACGGGGGCCTCGACGACCACCGGGGTCTCGAGCACGGGGGCCTCGACGACCACCGGGGTCTCGACCACGGCAGCGACGGGGGCCTCGACGACCGGCGCCTCGACGGCCGCAGCGACGGGGGCCTCGACGTGCGGGGCCTCCTCGGCCTGCTGCGCGGCGCGGTCGGCCTCGAGGGCGTCCAGTGCGGACGCCTCGGCGGTCGTCGCCTCGCTGCGCTTGCGGGAGGTCCAGAACGCCTCGGCGGCGGTCTTCGGCGGGGCCACGGTCTCGCGGACCTTGCGGGCCTTCTTGCCTGCGGTGGGCAGGATGTCCTGCGCCGCAGCCAGAGCCGTGGGGGCCTCGGCCTTGCGTTCGCGCTTCGGCATCGCCGAGGTGGTGGGGGCCGACGCGGTGACCGGCTTCCAGTCCTCCTCCGGCGCCACCACCGGGACGGTGGGGGCGACGGGGGTGGTGGGAGCGACGGGGACGGGCGACGCCTCCACCTTGGCCTGCGCCTGAGCGGTGCGGCGGCGGGTCGGCAGCTGCCGGCCCTCGACCTTCGACGTGGGCGCGGAGGCGTTGACCTCGGAGCTCGAGGCCGCCTCGGCCGCGGACTTCTGCAGCGTCGCGGACAGCGCGTCGCCCAGGCCCTCGGCCGCCAGCGGGTTGCTGACGATCGTGTTCGGGCCACCGGTGGGTGCGGCCGGGGTGCGGGTGGGCAGACCACCCGGTCCCGCGGGGAGGGCGGACGGGGCCTCCGGCAGGGCCGAGGCACCGCCGTCGGGCAGGGCCGAGACGCCACCCCCGAGCGAGGGGAGGCCGCTGTCGAGGGCCGCGAGCTCCGGCTCCCCGGCCTTGACCGAGCCCGGGGTGAAGAGCGCCGCGGGCAGGACGAGGGTGACGGTGGTGCCGTTGCCCTCGGAGGTCACGAACTCGACCTCGACGTCCAGGCGGCCGGCGAGGCGACCGACGACGTAGAACCCGAGGCGCTGGGCCCCGACGAACTCCGAGGCGCGACCACCGGAGATGCGCTGGTGGGCGGTCTCGACCTCCTCGGCGTTCATGCCGAGGCCGCTGTCCTTGATCGTGATCTCGACGCCGCGGTCGGTCTCGGCGGTGCCGACGACGACGCGGGTGCCGGGGTCGGAGAAGTTCGTCGCGTTCTCGAGCAGCTCGGCGATCATGTGCGAGGCCGACAGCGCGAGGTGACCGACGACCGGCGGGTCGACCTGCAGGGCGAGGTCCACGCGGTCGTAGTGCTCGATCTCGCCGGCCGCGGTGCGGACGACGTCCGACAGCGGCAGCGGACGGCGCAGGCGACGCCCGGTGTTGATGCCGGCCAGGACGAGCAGGGACTCGGCGTTGCGCCGCATCCGGGTCGCGAGGTGGTCGAGGGTGAAGAGGTCCTCGAGGGTGTCGGGGTTCTCCTCGGTGCGCTCCAGCTGGTCCAGGAAGGCCAGCTGGCGGGCGAGCAGCGTCTGGTCGCGACGGGCGACGTTGACGAACATCTCGGCGATCGAGGCGCGCAGCGCGGCCTGCTCCCCGGCGATGCGGAAGGTGGTCTCGTTGAGGTCGTTGATGACGTGGGCGACGTCACCGATCTCGTCGGTGCTCGTGACCTCCAGCGGGGTGAACTCCACGCCGGGACCCTCGCCCGGGGTCTGCATGCGCTCGACCATGCGGGGCAGTTCGTCGCGGACCGTGATGGCCGCGTCGGACAGGGCGCGCAGGCGGCGGCCGATGTCGCGGGCGACGCGCAGGCCGAAGAGGGCGACGGCGGCGAAGACGAGCAGGGCGCCGATCAGCAGGACCACCGTGCCGGTGAGGGCGCGGGTCGACGCGGCGTCGGCGCGGTCGGCGACGGTGGTCGCGATCTCGTTGGTGGCGGCGCGGTAGGCGGTGATGACCTCGCTGGAGGTCTCCTCCCAGCCCTTCTCGGGCAGGGAGGGGGTGCCGGTGGCAGCGGCGAAGATGTTGCGGTCCTGGTTCAGGAACGCCAGCGACTGGGTGACCTGGCTGCTGTTCAGGGTGGCGTCGAGGGCCGCCGCACCGTCGGCGTGCAGTCGGTAGCGGGCCTGCGCCTCGAAGTAGTTGCCCTGTTCGATGGCGTTGCCGCGCAGGACGTCCAGCGCGACGTTGGTGTCGCCCTGGACGATGAGGTCACCGGCGGACTGCTCGACCGACAGCGCGTCGACGCGCTTGAGGAGGTACCCGAACGCGGCGATGTCGTCGGCCAGGTCGCGGTCCTGGGCCTGCTCGGCGACGGTGACGGTGAGGTCGGTGGCGGCGGAGGCGACGGCGCTGTAGCTGTTCAGCGCGGCGAGCGGGGTGGTGGTGCCGTTGTCGACGGCGGCGCGGGTCTGCGGGAGGGTCTCCGCGAGGGCCTTCTGCACGCTGGCGTAGACCACGGCGCTGGACCCGGCGGTCAGGTCCAGGCCGCTGTCCTGGATGGCCCGGGACACCCCGGCGGTGGCGGCGTCGGTGGCGGCGCGGTCGGTGGCGACCTGCGCCTTGAGGTCGTCGGCCGGCGCGGCCAGGTACTCCAGCGTGCTCCGTCGCTCCGTCTGCAGGGCGGTGAAGAAGCCGTTGATCGTCTGCGCCGACTTCGCGTAGGCGGCCAGGTGGCGGCGTTCCGTCGTGGACGTCACGTTCTGGGCTGCCGTCGCGACGACGGCGACGAGCAGCAACACGAGAGGTACCACCAGGAGGACCGCGAGCTTGGCTCGGATGCTCAGGTTCCGCAGCATGTCAACCTTCCGTACGCGATGGTGGGCGGGCGAAACTGCCCACCGTTGGCCGAGCAGACTCAGTGGTGATCGGGACGTGGACCCGGAAGGTGAACCTTCGGAGCCGGACAACCCTCGTTCGGCTCATCGGCAGCTCGGCGTGGTTGCTTGACCCTTCCGCTCGAACGTGCCACCAGGAGGTCCGGTGCAGGGTGTCGTCGTCGTGGTCGTGGCGGGCGGTGGGAGCACCCGCTGGGCCGCCCGCACGGGACCGGGGGCGGACAAGCTCGCCGCACCCCTGGGTCCCGGGACGGTCCTGCAGCACCTGCTGCGCGAGTTGGCCGGTCACGACGTGGTCATCGTCGGACCGGGCGGGGTTCTGGAGCGCCCGACCGGGGGAGGTCCGCTCGCCGGGTTCGCCGCGGGCCTCGCCGCGAGCACCGCGCCCGTGCTGGTGCTGCTGGGCGGGGACCAGCCCTTCGCCGCGAGCGCCGTGCCCCGTCTCCTCGCCGCCCTCGCCGCGGACCCGGACCTGGACGCCGTCGTCGGGGTCGACGAGGACGGCCGGCGTCAGCCGCTGCTCTCCGCGCACCGGCGCACCGGCGCCCAGCGGGTCCTCGACGGGTTGCCGGCGATCGCGGGCCAGCCGTTGCGGGAACTGTTCCGCGGCCGGGTCGGGGAGGTCGCGGTCAGCGGGCGGGAGGCGCTGGACGTCGACGTGCCGCAGGACCTCGACCGGGCCCGGAGCCTGCTGGCGGACGGGAACGGGGACGGGGATCCGGAGGCGGGTGAGCCGGGCCCGACGTAGTGTCGCGACGTGCGAGCCGTGATCGTCGAACGTCCCGGGGGACCCGAGGTCCTCGTCCCCACCGAGCTGCCGGACCCGGTGGCGGGACCGGGCGAGGTCGTGGTCCGCGTCGCCGCCGCGGGGGTCAACCGGGCCGACGTCGCGCAACGCCTCGGCCACTACCCCTCGCCCCCCGGTGCACCCGAGAACCCGGGCCTGGAGGTCTCCGGCTGGATCGAGTCGACCGGGCCCGACGTCGGGTGGTCGGTGGGTGAACCCGTCTGCGCGCTGCTGGGTGGCGGTGGCTACGCCGAACGCGTCCTCGTCCCCGTCGGGCAGTTGCTGCCCGTCCCCCAGGGCGTCGGCGTGGTCGAGGCCGCGGCGCTGCCCGAGGTCACCTGCACGGTCTGGTCGAACGTCTTCACCCTCGCCGGGCTGCGTCCCGGCGAGCTCCTGCTCGTCCACGGCGGGTCCAGCGGGATCGGGACGATGGCCATCCAGCTGGCCCGTCAGGTCGGGGCCCGGGTGGCCGTCACCGCGGGGTCGGCGGAGAAGCTGCAGCAGTGCGCCGAACTCGGCGCGCAGGTGCTGGTGAACTACCACGACGACGACTTCGTCGAGGCGGTCCGCGCGTTCGAACCGGCCGGCGCCGACGTCGTGCTCGACCTCGTCGGCGCGCCGTACCTGGCCCGCAACCTCGACGTGCTGGCGACCAGCGGTCGCCTCGTGGTGATCGCCACCCAGGGCGGGACCCACGCCGAACTCGACCTGGGGCTCCTCATGCGCAAGCGGATCTCCCTGCACGCCACCGGACTGCGCTACCGCGACGCCGACGACAAAGCGACGATCGTGGCCAGCGTCCGCGACCACGTGTGGCCGCTGATCGCCGACGGCGGGGTGCGTCCCGTCGTGCACGAGACGTTCCCGCTGGCCGAGGCCGCGCGCGCCCACGAGGTCATGGAGGGTTCCTCCCACGTGGGGAAGCTCCTGCTCACGACGGGGGCGCAGGCGCCCCGGTGACGCCCGACGAGTTCACGAAGCAGTTCCCGCCGCACGTCCTGCGCGACTACGCCGTCGTCGCCGACGGCGCCCGCGGCGCGGTCGTCGGCCCACGGGGTGACGTCGTGTGGATGTGCGCCCCGAACTGGCACGACGACGCCGTCTTCGCCGCCCTGCTCGGTGGCCGGGGCGCGTTCTCCGTCACCCCGTCGCACCCCTTCGTCTGGGGCGGTCACTACGAACCGGCGACGCTGGTGTTCCGCCACCACTGGACCTCGCGCGGCGACGGCACGATCGACTGCCGCGACGCCATGGCGATGCCCAGCGACCCCCACTGCGCGGTCCTGCTGCGCGAGGTGGTCGCCGTCGAGGGTGACGGCGAGGTCGACGTCCTCTTCGACCTGCGGGCCGAGTTCGGGTCCAAGGCGCTGCGCAACCTGCGCCGCGACGACTCCGGCCGCTGGAGCGCCCGGTCCGGCGACCTGCACGTGCGGCTGAGCGGGCTGGGTTCCGCCGACGTCGAGGACGGGATGCTGCGGGCGCACCTGCGCGTCCCGGCCGGCACCTCCCACCACCTCGTGCTGGAGGTCGGGACCCGCCTGCGCGAGGAACCCCCGGACCCGGTGCACTCCTGGACCTCCACCGAGCACACCTGGAGGTCGGCGGTGCCCGACATCCCGCACTCGGTCGCACCCGAGGAGGCCCGGCACTCCTTCGCGCTGATCCGTGGGCTGACCTCGGACTCGGGCGGGATGGTCGCCGCCGCGACGATGTCGCTGCCCGAGCACGCCGACAAGGGCCGCAGCTACGACTACCGCTACGCCTGGATCCGCGACCAGTGCTACGCGGGGCTCGCCCTCGCCGAGTGCGGGGAACCGAGCGAGCTGTACCGGACGCTCGTGGACTTCGTGGTCCGACGGGTCCTGGCCGACGGGCCGGACCTGGTGCCCGCCTACACCGTGCTGGGGGCTCCCGTCCCCGACGAACGGCACACCGGTGTCCCCGGCTACCCCGGTGGGTGGGACATCGCGGGCAACCACGTCCGCGGGCAGTTCCAGCTCGACGCGTTCGGCGAGGTGCTGCAACTGCTGGCCTCCGCCGCGCGCTTCGACGTCCTGGACACCGACGGCCGGCGCGCCGTGGGCGTCGCGGTCTCCGCGATCGAGAAGCGCTGGGAGGAACCCGACGCCGGGATCTGGGAGATCGAGGACGACTGGTGGACGCACTCCCGGCTGGAGTGCGTCGCCGGGTTGAAGTGCATCGCGGCGGTGTCCTCGCCCGGCGAGGCGGCGCGCTACGCGGCGCTCGCGGACACGATCCTCGCGCGGACCTCGCGGGACTGCCTGCACCCCGACGAGGGCCGGTGGCAGCGCAGCCCGACCCAGCCCGGGGTCGACGCGGCGTTGCTGCGTCCCGTCCTGCACGGCGCCCTGGCGGTGGAGGACCCGCGGTCGCGGGCGACGCTCGCGGCGGTGCGGCGCGACCTCGTCGAGGACCACCACGTCTACCGCTACTCCCCCGACTCGATGCCGCTGGGCACCACCGAGGGGGCGTTCCTGCTCTGCGGCTTCGTCGTCGCCGAGGCCCTGCACGCCGACGGCCAGGAGGTCGACGCGTTCCGCTTCTTCGAGCGCAACCGGGCCGCGTGCGGTCCGGCGGCGTTGCTGAGCGAGGAGTGGGACGTGCGCGAACGCCAGCTGCGCGGGAACTTCCCCCAGGCGTTCGTGCACGCCGCACTGCTCTCGAGTTCCCTCCGGCTGGCGCGCTGACGACCGGTGGTCGTCAGCGCGCGCCGGCTCAGACGGTGGTGATCTCGATCCGGGTCGGCTGCGCGGTGGTGTGCGCCCCGGCGACGCGGACGGTCAGGACACCCGCGTCGTAGCTCGCGCTGATCGACTCCGCGGTGACGGAGGTCGGCAGCGTGAAGCTGCGGCGGAAGGTGCCGTAGCGGATCTCGGTGCGGCGGCGCGCGGACTCCTCGCGGGGGTCCTTGCGTTCACCGCGGACGACGAGCTCGCCCTTCTCGACCTCGACGGTGACGTCCTCCAGGAGGTTCTCCTCGGCGATGCCGGGGAGTTCCAGCTTCACGACGGCGTCGTCCCCGTCGCGGCCGACCTCGACGGCCGGGTGGAACCCGGTGGAGGTCCCGAAGCTGTTGCGGACCAGCGAGTCGAACTGGGCCTGGGTCTCGAAGGGGCTGCGGCGCCACACGGACAGCGTGTTCATGAGTGTCCTCCTCGGACGTTCCCGGCGCTCGGGGTGAGCGCCTTCGAGGGACACAACCTGAGTCCCCTCGACTCACTTCCCCCGTTCGCCGACGGTGGAAGGGCCCCGCCCGGGACCTTGGTCGAGGCGGGGTTCCCGGCGAAACCTCCGTGTCGTCAGCTCGTGGCGATCGCCCCCGCCTTCTGCAGCGCGTCCTGGTACTCGGTGCGCATCTTGTCCCCCACCGAGTTCTTCCACGTCGAGATCAGGGTCTTGAGGTCGGCGAACGGACGACGTTCCTGGATGATGTCGTTGACGCTGTCGTTGAACGTCTTGTCCGCGGTCGCGTTGTCGGTCGAGGCCGTGTTCGAGTACAGCCCGATCGTGGGGTTCGCGACGCCGGTGGGGATCTCCAGCGACTGGTACTCGTGCTGGGTGTCGGCGTCGTCCGGACGGCCGGGGACGTAGATGTTGTAGGGACTGTCCGCGAGGTAGCGGATCGGCAGCACCGTGTTCGCCGTCCCCGTCGGGGTGAGGACCGGGTTCCCGCCGGCGTCCACGGTGTGGTCGACGCCCTCCTGGCCGAAGAGGCGGTACTTGTACTCCTCGGTGCCGAACGGGGCGGCCAGCCAGTTGAGGACGCGCAGGGCGAGCTTCAGCTTCTCCGGGTCGTCCTGCTTCTTCAGCAGGGTGATGGAGAAGACGCCGCTGCCGTAGTTCCAGCGGGCCAGCCCGCTGCCGTCGCGCAGGTTCACCGGCATGAGCCCCAGCTTGAAGTCCGGGTTCGAGGCGTTGTCGAGCTGGTACTGGATCCAGCCCGGGTACCCGTCGGCGGCGTTGATGGCGACCGTACCGGCGTTGAACAACTGCTTGAACGGGTTCGCCGTGTTGAAGGAGTCGGGGTGCATGACGCCGGACTTCCACATCGCGATCAGGTCGGTGATCGTCTGGGCGTACTGCTCCGTCTCGTACATGTGGGTGAGCTTGCCGCCCTCCTCGGCCCAGATGTTCGGCTCGTCGTTCATCCGGCCGAGGAGCTGGCGGGGCTGGTTCACCAGGCCGAAGGCCCACCGGCGCTGCTTGGGGTCGGTGAGCGCCTTGGTCGCGTCGACGAACTCGTCGTAGCTCTGCGGCGCCGGCGAGACCCCGGCCTTCTCGAAGAGGTCCTCGCGGATGAAGTGGTAGCTGCCGATGGCCCCGCGGGGGATCGGGATGCCGTAGATCCCGTTGTTGTAGACCGTCGACTTCCACGTCCGCGTGGGGATGTTGGCGAGGTTCGGGTACTCCTTGACGGCGTCTCCGGACAGGTGCTCGCTGAGGTCGCTGAACCGCTTCTCGAGCAGCTGGGGCATGTTCGGCACGGGCGGCGGCGAACCGTTCGGCACCTGCAGCAGGTCGGGGAGCTCGTTGCCGGCGATGGTGGTGGGGAACTTCTGCAGGTAGTCGGCGTTGCTGACCATCTGCAGCTGCAGGTCCACCCCCAGCCGGTCGTTGAGACCCTTCCAGTAGCTGTTGCTGCTCACCCCGGGCGGGACGGCGAAGTAGATGTTCGCCATCCCGGTGAGGGTCTGGCCGGTCCCGGGTTTCTCCGCCACCGCCTTCGGGTTGTCGGCCGGGAAGTTCCGGAAGGCCGGGTCGACGCCCTGCTCGGTCCCCGGCAGGTCCGGCTGCAGACCCGTGTAGGCGACGTAGGTGGGCAGGACCGCGGTGTTCTCCGACGAATCGCCCCCACCGGACCCGCTGTCCCCGCTGGAGCAACCGGCGAGGCCGCCCGCCGCGGCGAGGGCGGCAGCACCCCCCGCCCCTGCGAGCAGACTGCGGCGGCTGAATGCACTCTCTGACATGGATCCTCCTCGACCCGTTGCGAAGCTGGTGGGTGGTGCGGGCGGTCGTTCAGCCCTTGACGGCGCCGATCATCACGCCCTTGGCGAAGTGGCGCTGCAGGAAGGGGTAGACCAGCAGGATCGGCACGATGGCGATGACCAGGATGGCCATCTGCAACGGCAGCTGCGGGGGCAGGGCCTCACCGGCGGAGTCGCCGCCGATCGTCGTCTGGTTGACGACGTAGGTCCGCAGCACCAGGGCCATCGGCCACTTGTCGCTGGACTGGATGTAGAGCAAGGCGTTGAAGAACGCGTTCCAGTACGCGACCGCGTAGAACAACCCGATCACGGCCAGTACGGCCTTGGACAGCGGCAGCACGATCCGGGTGAGGGTCGTCACCGCGCCCACGCCGTCGATGGCGGCCGACTCGAACAGCTCCTTGGGCAGCTCCTGGAAGAACGCGCGCATGACGATGACGTTGAACGCGTTGACCAGCACCGGCAGGATCAGCGACCACAACGAGTCCAGGAGGTGGAACTCCTTGACCACGAGGTAGCTCGGGATCAGACCGGGCGAGAACAGCACCGCGCCCAGGACGAGCATCAGGACGGGTTTCGCCCCGAACGCGCCCGGCCGCGACAGCCAGTAGGCCAGGCCGGCGGTCGCCGCCAGGGAGAGCAGCGTGCCCACCACGGTGACCCCCACGGAGATCGCCACCGCGCGGGTGACGACCCCACCGGACAGGACGGCGTGGTAGGCGTCGAAGCTGACCCCCTTGGGCCACATCACCATGCCGCCACCGGCGTCGTTGATCGTCTTCTGGTCGGCCAGCGAGGTCGCGATGACCGACCAGAAGGGGATGATGACGACGGCGACCGCGACGCCCAGGACGATGAACTTCAGCGTCTGGGTGAGGGCGTTCGGCTTCTCCATCCACGGGGGACGCTTGCCGTCCGCCCGGCGTACCTCGGTGGTGTCACCGATCGTCGCGTTCTCGAGGGTGGTCACTTCTCGTACACCCCTCTCTCACCGAACAGGTGCGCCAGTTTGTTCGCGCCGATCACCAGGACCACCCCGACGAGCCCCTTGATCAGCCCGGCGGCCGCTGAGGTCCCCCAGTTCCCGCCGAGGATGCCGTTGTTGTAGACCCAGGTGTCGAGGACCTCGCTGGCCTGCAGGCCGACCGGGCCCTGCTGGAGCAGGATCTGCTCGAAACCGACGGACAGGCTGCTGCCCAGGCGCAGGATGAGCAGCAGGATGATGAGGCCCTTGAGGGCCGGCAACGTGATGGACCACAACCGCTGTCGTGCGTTCGCCCCGTCGACGGCGGCCGCCTCGTACTGCTCCTGGTCGATCCGGGAGATCGCCGCGAGGAACAGGATCGTCCCCCAGCCGGCGTCCTTCCAGATCGCCTGGCTGGTGACGAGGGCCTTGAACAGCTCGGGCGCCCCGATGATCTGGACGATTGGGAAGTCGTGCTGGACGAGGAACGTGTTCAGCATCCCCGCGTTGCCCAGCATCTGCTGGAACAGCGCGACGACGATCACCCAGGACAGGAAGTGCGGCAGGTAGAGGATGGACTGCAGCGTCCGCTTCAGGCGCTCCCCGGCGAGGCTGTTGAGGACCAGCGCCAGGGCCAGTGGAACGGGGAAGATCAGCACCGTCTGGATGATGGTGAGGATCACCGTGTTCCACAGCGCGTTGCGGAACTCGGGGTTGCCGTCCCAGAGGAACGAGAAGTTCGAGAAGCCCACCCAGTCCGCCTCGGTGATGCCGAGGTAGGGCTGGTAGTCCTGGAACGCGATGACGTTGCCGAGCAGCGGGACGTAGTGGAACCCCACCAGCGCGATCGCACCGGGGAGCCCCAGCGCCACCAGCAGCAACTTGTCGCGGGACAGCCGCCGACGCGGTTTCCGCGTCACCGGCACGGACGACTTCGAGACGGTCGGGTCGGCCGAGGCCGTCACGCCCGCCGTCTTCTCTCGTGTCGAGTTGAACCTCACCATTGAGCTCCTGCCACGTCACCTGCACGGGGGTTGGCCGGACAGTCCGAGTTCGGGTACCGAGTTCTTGCGGGTCGGGTTCCCGGCGTTGGGGACCCGACCACCGCGGTAAACGCTTACCTCGATCGCCGTTCCGACGCTAGCACGGCTGGGGTCGCAACGGAAGGTTTCCCGAGGCGCGTCATGCTCTGCCGCAACGCATCCGGGGATCCTCAGGTCACGGAACGGTCACCGCGGCGAGGTGGTCCCGCGCCCACTCCCACGAGATCCGGTGGGACTCGTGGAGGGAACCCACGCTCGGGTGGTCGACCTCGATCATGTAGTCCCCGTCGTAGTCGTCGGGGAGGGCGTCGAGCACCGCCCCGAGGTCGAGCACGCCCCGTCCGGGTTCCGCCCACAACCGCCCGCTGCTCGCCTTCTCGCGGTACGTCCCACCGCCGCCGGCCCCGTCGAGGTGGTCGGGGTAGAGGTCCTTGAGGTGGATCCCGCCGGTGCGGTCGGCGTAGCGCCGGACGAGGGCGACGGGGTCGATCCCCGCCCACCGCAGGTGCCCGGTGTCCGGCCCGAAACCGATGAGGTCGGGTCCGAGGTCGTCCAGCAGGGAGGTGATCTCGTGTTCGGTCTCGAACACACCCCCGACGTGGGAGTGGTGCAGCGGCCGGACCCCCTCGGTGATCAGCACCGCGCAGACCCGGCCGGCGTTCTCGATCGCCCGGTCGAGGCGGCCCTGGTCGAACTCGGCCCCGACGGCCGGGCGCTCGAGGCGTTCGGGCAGGGACATCGACGAGAGCATCGTGCGGTCGAGACCGAGTTCCGCCTGTTCGGCGCCGAAGCGCCGGGCCTGCTCGAGCACGTCGGCCATCTCGACGGTCTCGTCCAGCGCGCTGCTGAAGAGCCCGATCGAGGGACTGAGCCCGAAACCCGCGATCCAGTCCGCGTACTCCCCCGTGCTCATCCCGGCCGGGAGGTCGGCTTTCACCGCGGTGAAACCGATCTGCTGGAAGTCGCGGAAGGCCTGCTCGAAGACCTCCCGGGTCTTCCCGGCCTGCGACCAGTACGGGATGGGGTTCGCCGCGACCCTGCGGCCGGGTCGTCCAGACGTCATCGTCGTCTCTCCTCGTTCGATCTGACGGTCAGGGGGTTCTCTGCAGGGAGGGGGCCAGCGTCACCGGACGCGACGTCCGGGCGGACTCGTAGAGGCCGGTGATCACGGCGACCGCGAGGCGGTTCTCCTCCAGGCCGACCCGCAGTTCCGCCTCACCCCGCAGGGCGGCCAGGACGTTGCGGTACTGGGCCAGGTGCGCGTCGGACATCCGGCCGGGGAGGCTGGTCACCGGCGCGGTCGCCTCCGGTCCACCGAAGCGCTCGACCTGGTTGGTGCCCGTGCCGCGGGCGCCCATGAGCGTCTCCTGCGGTGCTCCACCGGGCGGCGTCGCGTGGAAGTAGACGAGACGGTCGTCCTCGATCACGGCCGAGCCGCGGTCGCCGTGGACCTGCAACCGGGTGCTCAGGCCCGGGTACACGGCGGTGGAACCGTGCAGGGTCGCGATGGCCCCCGATTCGAAGCGCACGACACCCGTCGCGACGTCCTCGACCTCGATGCGCTCGTGGGCCCGGACGGCCGTCCAGCCGAACACCTCCACCGGCCGGCCCATCGTGGCGATCAGGAGGTCGACGGTGTGCACGCCCTGGTTCATGAGGGCCCCGCCGCCGTCCAGCGCCCACGTGCCGCGCCAGTCGCCGGAGTCGTAGTAGCTCTGCCCGCGCCACCAGTCGATCGAGGCGGTCGCGGAGGTCAGCCGGCCGAACTCCCCGCGGGCCACCGCGGCCACGACGATCTCCGCCGCCGGGTCGAAGCGGTGCTGGGAGATGACCGAGACCAGGGTGCCGGCGCGGTCGCGGGCCCGGACCATCTGCTCGATCCGCTCGGGCGAGATCTCCGCCGGCTTCTCGACCACGACGTGCTTGCCGGCCTCCAGCGCCTGCACGGTCAGCTCGCCGTGGGTACCAGTCGGGGTGCAGACGACCGCGACGTCGAAGGGCACGCCCGCCAGGGCCTGCGCCAGCGTGGCGTGGACCTGACCCCCGTGCTCCGCGGCGAAGGCCTGGGCACGTTCCGCGACCGGGTCCACCACCGCGACGAGTTCGGCCTCCTCGGCCAGCTGGCCGAGGACGGCGCCGTGCTGACGGGCGATGACGCCCGCGCCGATGACGGCGAAACGGGTTCTGCTGTGCTGGGGAAGGGGCATGCTTGGACTCCTCGTCGAGTGGCGTCACCGTGCCGGAGCGCCCCGACGAGGGTCAAGATCGATCGATCACCACGGATCGTTCGATCGCCCGTTCCTCCGCCCGCGCAGGCAGCCGAACGGGTGATCGGGCACGATCGCGTCATGGACTACGTGAAACTCGGTCACACCGGCCTCGAGGTCTCCCGGCTCGTCCTCGGGTGCATGAGCTACGGCGACCCGGCCCGGGGCAACCACGGGTGGACGCTGCCCGCGGAGGAGAGCGCCCCCTTCCTGCACCGCGCGCTCGACGCCGGCGTCAACTTCTTCGACACGGCCAACGTCTACTCCGACGGTTCCAGCGAGGAGATCCTGGGCGACGTCCTGCTCAAGGCCGCGCGCCGCGAGGACCTCGTCATCGCCACCAAGGTCCACGGCCGCATGCGCCCGGGACCCAACGGTGCGGGGCTCTCCCGGAACGCGATCCTCACCGAGATCGACAACTCGCTGCGCCGCCTCGGGACGGACTACGTCGACCTCTACCAGATCCACCGCTTCGACCCCACCGTCCCGCTCGAGGAGACGCTGCAGGCCCTGCACGACGTGGTCGCGGCCGGGAAGGTCCGCTACCTCGGCGCCAGCTCGATGTGGGCGTGGCAGTTCTCCAAGGCCCTGCACCTGCAGGACCTCAACGGCTGGACCCGGTTCTCGACGATGCAGGACCACTACAACCTCCTCTACCGCGAGGAGGAGCGGGAGATGCTGCCGCTGTGCGCCGACGAGGGCGTCGGGGTCATCCCCTGGAGCCCGCTGGCCCGCGGCAAGCTCACGCGCGACTGGGACGCCACGACGAACCGCTCCGAGAAGGACGAGTTCGGCAAGACCCTCTACCGCGACTCCGACGCCGACGTGGTCGCGGCGGTGGCGCGGGTCGCCGAGCGCCGCGGGGTCTCCCGCGCCCAGGTCGCGCTGGCCTGGGTCGCGCAGAACCCGGTCGTGGTCGCCCCCATCGTCGGCGCCACCAAGCCCCAGCACCTCGAGGACGCCCTCGCGGCGATCGAGCTGGAGCTCACCGCCGACGAGGTCGCCGAGCTCGAGGCCCCCTACGAACCCCACGAGGTCGCCGGCTTCTGAAGCCCCACCCGCCCCCCGAAACGACTTCTGGGGAGCTTCCCACCCTTCGGCAGCGCCGGAAGGGTGGAGAGCTCCCCAGGAGTCGGGACGGGGTCAGCGGGCGACGATCGCCTCGAGGGTCGCGCGGGCGCCGTGGGCGTGCAACGAGGCCAGCGTGGCGGTGTACTCCGCGACGAACGCCTCGTCGTCGACGAGGTCGCCGAAGAGGGCCCGGTCGGCGATGAAGGCCGTCGGGTCGGTGCGGTTGCGCTGGGCCGTCGCCACGAGGCGGTCCGCGATGCGGTCCGACACCTCGATCTGCTCGCCCTGCTCGTCGACCCCCTCGGCGTAGCGGGCCCAGCTGGCCACGACGGCGGCGGCGCGGAAGAACTCACCGCCGTGCGCGATCTGGTGCCGGACGACCGGCAGCAACCACTTCGGGATGCGGTCGGAGCTCTCGTTGCACAGCCGAGCCACGGTGTCGCGGACCTCGCCGTTGGAGAACCGGCTGACGAGTTCGTGACGGTAGGCGTCCAGGTCGATCCCGGGGACGGGGGCCAGGGTCGGGGACCCTTCGCGTTCCATGTACCCGAGCAGGAACGTCGCGAACAGCGGGTCCTGGGCGACCTCGTGGACCAGCCGGTAACCGGCGAGGTAGCCGAAGTAGCACAGCGCCTGGTGGCTGGCGTTGAGCAGCCGGAGCTTCATCAGCTCGTAGGGCTCGACGTCGTCGACGACCTGGACGCCCGCGTCCTCGTAGGGCGGCCGGCCGAGGCCGAAGTCGTCCTCCAGGACCCACTGCACGAACGGTTCGCAGACCACGGGCCAGGCGTCCTCGACGCCGAACGCCTCGCGCACCTCGGCGCGGTCGTCGTCGGTGGTGCCGGGGGTGATCCGGTCGACCATGCAGTTCGGGAACTTCACGTGCTCGTCGATCCAGGTACCGAGCTCGGCGTCCTTGGCCTTCGCGAACGCCACGAACACCTGGTGCGCGACGTGACCGTTGCCCTGGATGTTGTCGCAGGACATCACCGTGAAGGGCGGGATCCCGCGGTCGCGGCGACGGCGCAGCGCCTCGGTGACCAGACCGAACGACGTCTGCGGGACGGCGTCGTCGGCGAGGTCCGCCGCGACCTTCTCCTCGGTGAGGACGAACTCGCCGCTGACCGCGTCGATGTTGTAGCCGCCCTCGGTGACCGTGAGGGAGACGATGCGGATCTGCGGGTCGGCCATCGCCTCCACCGCCCCCTCGGTGTCCTCGGGGGCGAGGATGAAGTCGAGGATGGAACCGATGACGCGGGGTTCGCGGGAACCGTCGGGGTCCTTCAGCACCAGGGTGTACAGGCCTCCCTGGGCGTCCATGACCTCCTTCATCCGCCGGTCGTGCGGCAGCACGCCGATGCCGCGGATGCCCCAGTCCAGCGCCTTGCCCTCGTTCATCAGGCGGTCCAGGTACATCGCCTGGTGCGCACGGTGGAAACCACCGACCCCCAGGTGGACGATCCCGGGCGTCACCTGCGACCGGTCGTAGCCGGGGACGGGCACGCGCTCGCCGATGGCGGCGAGGTTCTCCGGGGTCAGCGGCAGTGCGGTGGTGGTGGAGGTCACGGAAGCGCTCCAGGGGTTGCGGTGGACGGGCGGGTCACTTCACGGCACCCATGGACAGACCCTGCACCAGCTTGTCCTGGGCGGCGAACCCGGCCACGAGGACCGGCAGCGAGATGACGGTCGCCGCGGCGCACAGCTGCGCCAGGAACAGGCCCTGGCTGGTGACGAAACCGGTGAGGAACACCGGGGCGGTGCCGGCGATCGTCCCGGTCAGGGTCCGCGCCAGCAGCAGTTCGTTCCAGCTGAAGATGAAGCAGATGAGCGCCGTGGCGGCCACCCCCGGCATGGCGACGGGACGGACGATCGACCAGAGCATCCGGATCAGCCCGGCGCCGTCGATGGAGGCCGCCTCGAGCATCTCGCCGGGGACCTCGGCCAGGAACGACTGCATCATCCAGACCGCGATGGGCAGGTTCATCGAGGTGTAGAGGACGATCAGCAGCCAGATGTTGTCCAGCGTGCCCGTCTTGGTCGCGAACAGGTACAACGGCAGCAGCCCGGCGACGAGCGGCATGAACTTCGTCGACAGGAAGAAGAACATGACGTCGGTCCACTTCTGGACCGGACGGATCGAGAGCGCGAACGCCGCGGGGATCGCCAGGGCCAGGACGATCAGGGTCGAGATGACCGACGCCATCGCCGAGTTGATGAGCGGTGCGGCGGGCTGCGCGGAGAAGAACGAGCGGTACCCGTCGAGGGTCAGCCCGGCGGCGATCGACGGCGGGTTGGTCGCCGCGTCGGTCTCGGAGTGCAGCGAGGTGAGGACCATCCACAGGACCGGCAGCACGAAGAGGATGCCGACGATCCAGGCGATGAGACCCCAGATCGGCTTGCTGCGGTTCATCTCGCGGGCACGCTGTTCCCGCTTCGAGGTCGGGACGTGGGCGTTGGTGTTCGCCTTGAGCGTCCCACTGTTCGCGATGGTGCTCATCGACCGGCCTCCTGCTTGAACATGCTCGCGACGACGCGCAGGGCGAAGTTCGCGACGATGATGGTGGCGATGACGACGACGACACCCATCGCCGAGGCGAGGCCGTAGTCGTGGGCGGAGAACACGGTCTGGTAGATCGTGTACGGCAGGTTCGCGGTGCCCAGACCACCGGCGGTGATGGTGAACACGGCGTCGAAGTTCTGCACGATGTAGATGGCCCCGAGCAGACCGCCGAGTTCGAGGTACTGGCGCAGGTGCGGGAAGGTCAGGTAGCGGAAGATCTGGAACCCGGTGGCGCCGTCCATGCGGGCGGCCTCCTCGGCGTCGGCCGGCTTGGACTGCAGGCCGGCGAGCAGGATCAGCATCATGAACGGGGTCCACTGCCAGATGAGGGAGACCTCGATGGCGATCTTCGGGGCGGTCGAGAGCCAGTCGACCTGGGGTGCGCCGTCGGAGCCGAAGAGCTTCCAGATCGCGTTGAGCGTGCCGTTGAGCAGGCCGTAGTTCGGGTTGAACAGGGCGTGCTTCCACAGCAGCGCAGCCGCGATCGGGACGACCAGGAACGGCGCGATCATCATCGTGCGGACGGCCCCGCGGCCCATGAACTTCCGGTCCAGCAGCAGGGCGATGAGCATGCCCAGGACGAGGCTGACCGCGACGACGGTGACGGTCAGCAGGACGGTGTTCCACACCGCACCGCGGAGCTGGGCGTTCGTGAAGACCGAGACGTAGTTGGAGATGCCACCGAACCCGCGGTCCTGCGGGTAGTAGGAGTTCCAGTTCATGAACGAGATGACGATGGTCGCCAGGAACGGCAACTGCGTCACGACGATCGTGAACAGCAGCGCGGGGAGGAGGGGCGCCCGGCGGGCCCAGTCGGCGGCTCTGCGCGCCTGACCCGCGTTGCGCTGGGGCCTGTCCGGCCCCACCTTGGAGAGGTTGTCAGCCGTGGTGCTCGATGTGCTCATGGAAGGACGTCCTCTGTGCTTCCGGGGAGGGGAACCCACTGACGGGGCCGGGGCCGAACGAGGGACCGCGACCCCCGGGGAACCCGGGGGTCGCGGCGACGACTCACTTCTTGTACTTGTCGCTGACCAGCTTGGTCGCGAGGTCCTGGCCCTGGTCGAGGGCGTCCTCGACGCTCATCTGACCGGCGATGGCCGAGGACACGAGCTGGGAGACCTGGGTCGCCATGTCGGCGAACTCGGGGATGGCCACGAACTGGATGCCGGCGGCCGGACGCTTCTGCACACCCGGGTCCTCCGGGTTCGCGGCGTTGATGGCGTCCTGGGTGGCCTTGTAGAACGGGGCGGCCGACTTCTGGTAGTCGGCGTTCTCGTAGGTCGAGGTGCGCTTGCCCGCGGGCACGCTGGCCCAGCCGACCTGCTTGCCCACGAGTTCCTCGTACTCCTTGCTGGAGGCCCAGGAGACGAACTTCCAGGCGTTCTCCTGGTTCTTGGAGGCCTTCTGGATGCCCCACGCCCAGGTGTACAGCCAGCCCGAGGAGTCGGTCTGGTTGACCGGCGCGGCGACGTAGCCCATCTTGCCGGCCACCGGGGAACCGCTGGCGTCCAGCGAACCGGCGGCGGAGGTCGCGTCGTACCACATGGCGACCTGCGACTGGGTCATGCCGTTGAGGCACTCGGTGAACCCGGCCTGCGGGGCGCCGGACTCGCCGTGGGCCGTGACGAGATCGACGTAGAACTTCGTCGCGGCCACGAACTCCGGGGCGTTGACCTGGGCGGTCCAGTCCTCGTCGAACCAGGTGCCACCGAAGGTGTTGACGACCGTCGTGAGCGGGGCGAAGACCTGGCCCCAACCGGGCTGGCCGCGCAGCGCGATGCCCTTCATGCCGGGCGTCTTGCCGTCGAGCTGGGCCGCGAAACCCGCGACCTCGTCCCAGGTCGGCTTGTCCGGCATGGTGATGCCGTTGGCCTCGAAGACGTCCTTGCGGTACATGAGGAACGAGGACTCGCCGTAGAACGGCTCGCCGTAGACCTTGCCGTCGTCGCCGGTGAGCGCGGTGGCCAGCGGCTTGAGGATGTCGTCCTGACCGAACGCGGAGTCCGCCTTGATGAAGTCGTCCATCGGGGCGAGCCAGTCGTTCTTGGAGTAGAACGGGACCTCGTAGTTGGAGATCGACGCGACGTCGTACTGACCGGCCTGGCTGGAGAACTCCTGGCTGATCTTGTCGCGGACGTCGTTCTCGGGCAGGACCGTGTACTTCACGGTGATGCCGGTGTCCTTGGTGAAGTTGTCCGCGGTGAGCTTCTGCAGGTCCACCATCTGCGGGTTGTTGACCATGATGACGTTGATCGTCTTGCTGTCGCCGCCACCACCGCCGCCGCCCGTGGTCCCGCCGCCGGCGCCCGAGCAGGCGCTCAGCGCAGCGGCGGTACCGACACCGGCCGCGCCACCCAGAGCTGCCCGGCGGCTCAGTGTGGTGGCTGCGCGGCGGCTCAGTGTCGTGGCTGCGCGGCGGCTCAGCGGCGAGTTCGCCGCCGACGTGGACGCGCCCGGTGCGGCGTCCTTCTTCGACAGGCCCTGACGTCCAGCCATCGTGTCCCCTCCAGTGTCTTCGTCGACAAGGTGCTCCGGCTCGCGGCCGTTGCAACCGCTCAAATGAGCGGGCTACTCTCAGCTGTGCTGATCGTGACCCGCGTCGCACACAGCTGTCAACTCGTACTGCCCGTTCTCCACCCGACGTCAGCCCGGCCGGACACCACGGTCGGCGAAGGAGGTGCCATGGCGAAGACGCCGGCCCGCGGTACCGCCTCGCGACGGATGTCCACGAGTGCGCTCGCACTCGCGGCGGCCGCCGCCCGGCGCTTCTACGTCGAGGGCCTGACCAAGGTCGAGATCGCCAAGCAGCTCGGGGTGAGCCGGTTCAAGGTCGCCCGCCTGCTGGCGGACGCCCAGGAGGCCGGTCTCGTGCAGATCGAGGTGATCGTCCCGAGTTCCCTGGACGGAGAGCTCGCCGACGCGGTGCGCGAGCGCTTCGGCGTGCGGGCGGTCTACGTCGTGAAACCCGACGAGGACACCGTGGTGGGTCAGCGCCGGGCCGTCGCGAACTTCACCGCGGGCCTGCTGGAGGAGAGCGTCACGGCCGAGGACGTCGTCGGGCTCGCCTGGGGCCGCACGATCTCCCTGCTGGCCGCCTCCGTCGGGGCGAACATCGGCTGCCGCTTCGTCCAGCTCTCCGGTGCTCTGCCGCGCCCGGACGTGGAGGAGAGCGCCGTCGAGCTCGTCCGGCGGATGGCGGAGGCGACGGGATCCTCCTCCACGACCTTCTACGCACCCCTCGCCGTCCCCGACGCCGCCACCGCCGACGGGCTGCGCTCGCAGTCCGGCATCAGCGAGGCGCTGGCCGAACTCGACCGGCTGACGAAGGCCGTCGTGTCCGTGGGGGCCTGGCGCCCGGGTGAGTCCACGGCGCTGGACTCCCTCGGGGACGCCGATCGCGACGCGCTCTCCCAGGCCGGGGTCGTCGCCGAGATCACCGGGGTCCTGCTGGACCGCGACGGCAAGGAGGTGGACGCCCTCACCGACCGCGTCATCGGGGTGACCGGTCCGCAGCTGCGGGCGACCCCGGACGTCATCGCGATGGCCTGCGGCGACCAGCGCGGCGAGGCCACCGCGACCGCGCTGCGCAGCGGCATCGTCTCGACCCTGATCACCCACACCTCCCTGGCGCGCGCCGTCCTCGCCCAGCCCTGACCCCGCCACGCGCGCGGACGGAGCCTCCGGTCGCCTCTCCTACGATGGGGGCATGGCAGCGAAGGTCGTCCCCGCGCGGGGCATGCGTGACATCCTCCCCGTCGACAAGGCCCGCCGGGAGCACGCGCTGCACGTGATCCGCGAGGTCTACCGCTCCTTCGGCTTCGACGAGGTCGAGACGCCGGCGCTGGAGGAACTGTCCCGGCTGGAGTCGGGGCAGGGTGGCGAGAACGAGAAGATGCTGTTCAAGGTCATGCGCCGGGGGCTCGCGGCCGAGCAGGCCCTGCTGCCCGGCGACGCCGCGGACCTGGGTCTGCGCTTCGACCTCACCGTGCCCCTCACCCGCTACGTCGCCTCGAACGCGGCGGCGCTGCGGATGCCGTTCAAGGCGCTGCAGATCGGGCCGGTCTGGCGGGCGGAGCGTCCGCAGAAGGGTCGCTACCGCCAGTTCGTGCAGTGCGACATCGACATCGTCGGCGAACCCGGCAGCCTGGCCGAGGTCGAGCTCGTGACCGCGACGCACACCGCGCTGACACGCCTCGGCCTCACGGGCACGACGCTGCGCCTCAACGACCGGGGTGTCCTGACGGGACTGCTCACCGGGTGCGGTTTCGCCGAGGACACCCACGGCAGTGTGCTCATCACCGTCGACAAGGCCGACAAGGTCGGGCTCGACGGGGTCCTCGCGGAACTGCGGTCCAAGGGGTTCGACGAGGGGTCGGTCTCCGCGCTGGAGAAGTCGCTGACCGAACTGCTGCCGCTGCGCGACGTCCGCACCCCGGGCGTCCTCGAGTCCGCGCTGCCCGAGGCCGTCCCCACCGAGGTCGTCGTCCGGCTCCGCGAGATCGCCGACGCCCTCGCCCTGTCCGCCCCCGGCCTCGACGTGCAGTTCGACGTCACCCTGGTGCGCGGGATGGGGTACTACACGGGCCCGATCTTCGAGATGTCGATGCCGGGCAGCTCGTCCTCGATCGCCGGCGGCGGCCGCTACGACAACATGGTCGGCCGGTTCTCCGGCCGCGACCTGCCGGCCGCGGGGTTCTCGATCGGTTTCGAGCGCATCGTGGACGAACTGTCCTCCGGTGACGAGGAGACCCCCGCGATCGCCCTCGTCCACCCGGCCGGGGCGAACCCCGGGGAACTGCTGCGCAAGCAGCAGGAACTCATCGCCGCAGGCGCCCGGGTCGCCCTGGTGAAGCAGGCCAAGCGGATGCAGCCCCTCTTCGACGCGCTCGTCGCCGAGGGGTACTCCCGGGTCGTGCGGGCCCGGGTGGCCGAGGACGGGACCCTGGAGTTCGGCGACCCCAGCGACCTCACGACCTCCTGAGGCAGGTCCGGGGAACCGTCAGGCGGAGGTGAGGCGGCGGGCGGCGTGGCCCTGCCGGGTCGCGGCGACGGTCAGCTCCTGCCGCTCCTCCGTCGCGCCGTCCTGGACGAGGCGCACCTCGCGGGCGTCGACGAAACCGCGGAGGCGGCCGGGGTCGTTGGTGATGATGCCGTCGACGCGGTGGTGCAGCAGATCGCTCCACAACCGGGGTTCGTCGACGGTGTAGGGGTAGGTCGCGACGCCGGCCGCGTGGTACTCGGCGACGACGTGGGGGCTGGCGACGATGCTGGCGACGTAGGGGTTGACCGCCACCACCCCCAGTTCCGCGACCGCCCGCCTGGCCTGTTCGTAGGCCACCCCGGTGGGGGTGGACAACGCGGTGAACGGGTTCTGGGCGATGTCGCGGAGGGACTGTTCCAGCTCGGCCCAACCCATCGGCGGACCGGGCTGCAACACGAGCAGGGCCCGCTGCACGTCCGGGGCCACGTCGCGCAACGCGGCGACGCTCGACCGGTCGAAGCTCTGGACGATGCTGCGCCCGGCCACCCCGGCGAGGCGCAACGACCCCACGGCACCGGACGCCGCTGCCGGGCCCCAGGCCCCCTTGAACTCCACGAGGAGACCGGCCTGCGGGTAGCGGGCGACCACGTCGACGACCTCCCGCAGGGTCGGCACCCGCTGGCCGGCGAACGCCGGGGCGAACCACGCCCCGGCGTCGGCCGCCCGCACGCGCGCGCTGCCGAGTTCCTCCACGGAACCGCGGGTGTCCGTGGTGCGGTCCAGGGTGCCGTCGTGCACGACCACCGGCACCCCGTCGGCGTCGAGGTGGACGTCGAGCTCCAGCAGGTCGGCGCCGGCCCGTAGTGCCGCCTCGAAGGCGGCGAGCGTGTTCTCCGGTGCCACCGCGGAGTACCCGCGGTGCGCGATCACGAGCGGGCGGGCCATCGGGTCAGGCCTTCACGAGAGGCTTGACGTCGGACTCGTAGGAGCGCTCGATCTCGTCCTGGGCGGTGCCCCAGGCGTCCTTCGACGCCGTGCCCTGCAGCATGACCTTCTCCCACGCGGTGACCGTGGACTGGTCGCCGCCGGGGACGAAGACCCGGGCGTTGTCCTGCTTGCGCACGTTCTCGAGCTGGTCGACGGCGGTCTTGAACAGCGGGGTCTGCGCGTAGACCTCCTGCATGGTGGAGGAGTTCACGGCGCCCGTCGTGACGGGCATGTACCCGGTGTTCTGGGAGAAGTAGGCGGTGTTGTCGTCCTCGGCGAGGAACTTCAGCAGCGTGGCCGCCGCGAGCTGCTGCTCGGGGGACCGCTTGGCCGGGATGGCGAAGCCGGCGCCACCCGTGGGGGTGAACCGGCCCGCGGCGCCGCCGGGCAGGAAGGCGTTGCCGACCTCGAAGTTCGCGGCCTTGAGGATGCCGGACAGCGAACCCGTGGAACCGATGACGGAGGAGTACAGGCCCGCACCGAAGTCGGAGGCCTGGTCGGAGGAGGAGACGGCCGCCCAGCCCTGCGTGACGTAGTTGCGCAGGTAGTCGCTGGCCTTGAGGACCGGGTCGCTGTCGACGGTCATCTTCCAGTCGTCGCTGAGTGCGCCACCCATGCCCCAGATCATGCTCTGGTGGATCCAGCTCGCGTTCCCGGTGCCCTTGCCGAGACCGTAGGGCGCCTGCGCGCCGGTACCCGCGGCGGCCAGCTTCGGCAACCACTGCTGGAACTCGTCCCAGGTGTCGGGGCCGCGGTCGGGCAGACCGGCCGCGCTCCAGTGCGCCTTGTTGTAGTAGAAGACCGGCGTCGAACGGCAGTAGGGGACCGCCCACTGCGCGTCGGCGTACTGGTAGTCCCCCAGGAGGCCCGGGTTGTAGTTCGCGACGTCCACCCCGGCGCCGGACAGGACGTCGCCGAGCGGGGTGAGCTGGCCGTTGAGGGCGTAGCGGAACCACCAGACGTCGCTGAGGAGGACGAGGTCGGGGAGGTCGTCACCGGTGAGGGCGGCCTGGAACTTCTGGGAGATCTCGTCGTAGTTCGCGCCCGCGGTCACGAAGTTCACCGTGATGTCGGGGTTCGAGGTGGCGAAGCGCTTGAGGAACTCCGCCTCGACGGCCTGCGAGGAACCGGGGTGGTTCGTCCACACCGTCACGGTGTCGGCCGGGGTCACCTTGGTCCAGTCGGTCTTCGCCGCGACGGACGCGGCGGAGTCGCCGGTGGAGGCGGTCGAGGGGCCGGAGCAGGCGGCGAGGCCGAGAGCGGCCGCACCGGCTCCGGCCAGGGCGAGGACGCCGCGTCGGGGCAGCACGTGGGACGAGGTGTTCACGGGGTTCTCCTGAGTTCTACGGGGTGGTCAGTTCGCGAGCGCGCCCGTGGCCAGACCGGCCACGAGTCGACGCTGGAAGAAGACGAAGACGAGCAGGATGGGGAGCATCACGAGCACCGTGCCGGCCATCAGCACGCCCCAGTTGGTGATGCCGTCGTTGTTCTGCAGCAGGGTCAGACCCACGGGCAGGGTCATCATGCTCCCGCTGTCGGTCACCAGCAGCGGCCAGAGGTACTGGTTCCACTCGCTGACGACGGAGACGAGCGCGACGGCGGAGACGGTCGGCGCGGACAGCGGTACGACGAACCCCCACAGCCGGCGCCAGTGGCCCGCACCGTCCAGGGTCGCGGCCTCCAGGACGGAGACCGGGAACGTCTGGAAGTGCTGGCGGAAGAGGAAGGTCCCCAGCGAACTGGCCAGGCCCGGCAGGATGATCCCCTGGTAGGTGTTCAACCAGCCGAGCTGGGCGGTGAGGGTGTAGTTCGGGATGAGCGTGACCTGCGGCGGCACCATCAGGGCCGCGAGGACCAGCAGGAAGACGAGGCGCTTCCCGGGGAACTCCACGAACACCAGGGCGTAGGCGCACATCAGCCCGAGGACGACCTTGAGCCCGGCGCCGAGGACGGTGGTGATGACGCTGTTCAGCAGGAAGTGCCCGAAGGGCACGGTCGCGAAGACGTCCAGGTAGTTCGCGAGGTCCAGGGACTCCGGCAGCCACCGGGTCGGGATCGTGTAGATCTCGTTGCGCTGCTTGAAGGACGCGAACACCATCCACAGCAACGGCACGACCATGATGAGCGCCGCCACCACGAGGCAGGCGTAGCCGACGACGTCGACCCGGCGCCGGGGTTCACCGGCGGCCGGCCGGGCGCCGCGCTGGGCGGGGATCCGCGGTGCGCCCGCGGAGGTCTTGCGGGGGACGTCGACGCTCACCGGTAGTGCACCTTCCGCTCGACGAAGACCATCTGGACCAGGGTGACGAGCAGCAACCCGACGAACAGCAGGGTCGCGATCGCGGAGGCGTACCCGGCGGAACCGTCGACGAACGCCTCCTGGTAGACCTGGTAGACCATGGTGGTCGTCCCCTCCAGGGGCCCGCCCTTGGTCATCGCCCGGATGATGTCGAACGAGCCACCGGAGTTCGACTCGATGAACACCGTGACGGTGAGGAACAACGTGGTGGGCGAGAGCAGCGGGAAGATGATCGACCAGAACGTCCGCAGCGGGGAGGCCCCGTCGATCTGGGCGGCTTCCAGGATGTCGTCCGGGACCGACTGCAGGGCGGCCAGGTAGATGATGGCGACGTAGCCGACGTACTTCCACAGGTAGACGATGCAGACCATGGCCAGCGACCACTGCGGGTCGTTGTACCAGTTCGGCGACGTGATCCCGAGTCCCCGCAGCAACCCCGAGACGAGGCCGTACTGGGGGTCGAACACGAACAGCCAGCACATGCCGACGGCGACACCCGACAGGACGTAGGGCGCGAACACCGCGGCGCGGACGAACGTCCGTCCGTGCAGCTTCCGGTCGAGGAGGCGGGCGAGCGCGAGACCGATGGACATGCACCCGCCGACGGTGACGACCGCGAAGATCGCCGTCGTCAGCAGGACCGCGGGCGTCTTCGGGTCGTGGAAGTAGTTCAGGTAGTTCTGCAGGCCGATGAACGTCGCCGTGTCCGAACCCAGGTTCCAGTGCAGCAGCGAGTACTGCACGTTCTGGATCAGCGGCTTGTAGACGAACAGGACCAGGAGCGCGACGTTGGGCCCAGCGAGGAGCAGGAAGGTTCCCCACGAGCGCCAGGGGATGGAGCGCTGGCGCTGGGCGGGAACCTGGTGGAGGGTCGTCAAGGCGACCTCCTCCCAGGAAGGAGTGAGCTGGACGTTGGGAACACTAGTTCGCGCCGGGGGCCCGCCCCACGATTCCGGAGGGCCTCCGGGCAACGGACATCGACTGTTCACCTGACCCCGTCCCGGGGTGCCCGCACGTCACCGGCGGTTCACCGGGGCGTCAGCGCTGGCAGCTGGGGCACCACCAGGTGCGGCGCTGCTCGGGGTCCCCCGGGACCTCGGCGCGGACCGCGATCGGGGTGCCGCAGCGGCGGCAGGGCGCTCCCGCCCGTCCCGAGACCCAGTGCCGGTGGCCGGGTCGGGTGTCCCCCGTCGTGACCTGCATCGCGCCGGTCGGGCTGACGGAGAACGTCAGCAGCTTCACGGCGAGGCGGACGATGCGCTCGAGGTCGACGGTCCCGGCCGGGGTCCAGGGGTCGTGACCGCGCAGGTAGCAGAGTTCGTCGGCCCAGAGGTTGCCGATCCCCGCCAGGTTGCGCTGGTCGAGCAGGGCCGCCTTGAGGCCGCGCTCCGGACGCCGGCGGAGGTTCTCGACCGCGACCCGGACCCGGTCCTCGACCGGGGTCGCGGCGTCGAGCAGGTCCGGTCCGAGGTGGCCGACGACGCTCGCCTCCTGGTCGGTGGGCAGGACCTCGACGACCGGCATCCGCAACGCCAGCGCCGTCGGACCCTCCGTGCTCAGCCGGACGCGGACGTCGGGCAGCAACCGCTGCGGCAGTCGCTTCCCGGGGCCGAGCACCGACCACTCGCCGTCCATCCGGAGGTGGGTGTGCAACGTCGTCGGTCCGGTGAGCGAACTCCCACCGACGTCGAAGCGGGTGAGCAGGTGCTTCCCCCGGGAGACGGTCCCGAGGACGACGGCACCCGTCAGGTCCAGCGTCGCGAAGCGGGGGACGCGGAGGTCGGCCGAGGTCAGCCGGTGCCCGGACAGCTGCGCGTCGAGGCGACGGGCCAGCCGGTACACGGTGTCTCCTTCGGGCACCCGACCACGGTGGGGGTCCGGCGACGGATCCGCACGCCGACGGGATGGCCACGGCCGCCTCACGGGGAGAAGCTGGGGCATGACCTCGCGCCGGCTGCCCGCTCTCGTGGGGTTCCTGGTCCTCGTCCTCGGGATCGCGGTCGTGCTGGCGGTCGGTGCCGGTGCCGGCCGACGCAACGTCCCCGCCCGGGTCTCGGTCCCCCGGGTCTTCCCCGGTTCCAGCCACCTCACCGCCGACTCCACCCGGTCCCCGCTCGGTCGGGGGGTCGCCCTCTACCGGCAGGGCGCGGGCGTCGGGATCGCCGGGACCCCGCAGGTCCTGGTCCAGGGCAGTGACGGCCGCGGCACCCGCACGGTGGACGTGGCCCTCGACCGCGGACGGGGAGACGTCCTCGGCGACCCGGCGCCGGCGACGCTGTCCCCCGACGGGTCGCTCGTCGTCGTCGGCGAGCGGCGCGCCACCCCCGCCGCGACGGACCTCGTGGAGATCACCACCGCCACCGGGGCCGAGCGCGTGGTTCGACTGCCGGCGGCACGGGGCGTCGTGCCCGTGGCGTGGAGCCAGGACAGCCGTTACCTCGCCTACGTCGGGGCGGACGCCACGAACGTCGTCGAGTCCGCCGTCGCGGGTCCGCTCTTCGTCCTGGACACCCGCAGCGGCCGCTCGGAAGTGCTCACGGACGACGTCACCGCGGCCGCGTTCTCCCCGGACGGGTCGCGGGTCGCCGTGCAGTCCCCAGGGTCACCGCGGATCCGGGTGCTGGACCGCTCGGGGCGGACGGTGGACCAGCTCCTCGCCCCGGACCGCGCCCGGATCGCCGGGGGCGCCGCCTGGTCCCCCGACGGGTCCCTGCTCGCCGTCTTCGACGACGTGCGTGACCAGGTCAGGTTCGTCCCGGTCGCGGCGACGGCCGTGGTCCCCGCGCCGGTGCCCTCCGGCGGTCGGGTCCTGGGCTGGCTCTCCCGGACCGAACTGCTCGTCCCGGCCCCCCTGACGTCCGTCGGCGACGGCGACCAGCGGCTGCTGCGCGCGGACCTCGCCGAGGGGGACACCTCGGTGTGGGCGTCGGTGCCCACGGCGGGCGCGCGCTACGCGGTGCGGGACGTGACGTTGGCGACGGCCCTGCTGCCGCGGGCGCAGCTCGTCGCGGGTGGCGACGTCGACCGCGGGCCGTGGCCGCTGGGACTGCGGATCGGGTTCGTCGTCGCCGGGGCCGTGCTGTCGTCGTTCTCGGTGGTCGGTCTGCAGCGGCGGGCGGCGGCGGTGGGTTCGCTCGTCGCCACCCCCGCCTGGTCCACCGACTCCTCGATCGACTGAGCGTCGGCGAGGTTTCGCCCGACGTTCCCCGGGAGGTCGCCGAGGACCCCGCCCCGCAGCTCCTAGCGTGCTCGCCTGTGAAGAGATCCCTCGCGTCCGCCGTCGTCCTCGCCACCGTCTGCACCCTCGCCGCGTCCGGGGCCGCGAACGCGGGCACCACCGGGAAGGCCGCCGCCACCACCGCCCGGTGCAGCACCGCCGTCGCGTTGACGGGTTTCGACGACCACCTCGACGAGACCACGTTCGCGGGAACGCCGGTCGCGAACCTGTCGGCCCTCGCCCCGAGGCCGGACGGCTCGCTGCTGGCCCTCTCGGACCGCTCGGAGCTGTTCACCCTCGACGCTGACCGCAACCCCACCGCTGTCGTGGCGCTCCGCGACGAGGAGGGCGCCGAACTGGACAGCGAAGGCCTGGTCGCCGACCGGGACGGAACCCTCTGGGTGTCCTCGGAGTCCGGTCCCTCGGTCCGGCACTACACGGCCGACGGGACGCTCCTGGGTGCGTTGCCGCTCCCCCCGGAACTGCAGGTCGCCCCCGCCGGGCGGGCTCAGGAGAACCTGTCCCTCGAGGGGTTGACCTTGTCGGCCGACGGGCTCACGCTCTTCGCCGACGACGAGCAGGAACTGCTGGGGGACGCCGACGGTGTGCTGCGGATCCAGACCTGGCACCGCGCCGACCTGACCGCTCCGTTCGCCCTCGCTGCGCAGTACGCCTACCAGGCCGACCCGGGTCTCGGCGTTCCCGAGCTGATCGCGACCCCCGACGGCCGGCTGGTCCTGGTCGAACGCGAGTTCATCGCCCAGGTCGGGAACACGGTCCGCCTCTACGTCGCGGACCCGGCGACCGGGACCGACGTGGGCTCCGTCCAGAGCCTGACCACCGACAGCCCCGTGCTGGCCAAGACCCTGCTGGCCGACCTCGTGACCTGCCCGACGCTCGGGGCGGTCGCGGAACAACCGCAGCTGAACCCGCTGCTGGACAACGTCGAGGGCATGGCCCTGGTGTCGAACCAGGGCGACCGCCGCCTGCACCTGCTGCTGGTCAGCGACGACAACCAGCGCCCCACCCAGACCACCCGGTTCTACGACCTCGACGTCACCCTCCCCGTCCGGACGTCCTGAACCGCCGTCACCCCACCGTGTCGCGGAAGAAGGCGAGGACGTCCTCGGCGAGCAGCCCGGGTTCCTCGCGGGCCGCGAAGTGACCGCCGCGCGGCATCCGCGTGTACCGCGTGAGGTGGTACCGGCGTTCCACCCAGCTCCGCGGCGGCGGGGCTCCGAGGTCGGCGGGGAACAGGGCGACCGCGGTCGGGACGGTGACCCGTTCCAGCGGGGGCAGGAATCCGTTGCCGCTCTCGTAGTACGGCCGGAACGAGGTGGAGATCGAGTTCGTGAACCAGTACAACGAGGCCTGGGTGAGCAGGAACTCGTCACCGAACTTCGCGGCGGGATCGCCGTCGCCGTCGCTCCAGGCACGGTACTTCTCGAGGATCCAGGCCAGCAGCCCGGACGGGGAATCGCTCAACCCCTGGGCGAGGGTGAGCGGACGGGTGCTGTGCTGGTGGCCGTAGGCCCCCTCCGCCTCCCGCCACGCGGCGAGACCGTCGAGGTAGGCCCGCTCGTCCTCGTCGAGTTCCCCGTCGGCTTCGTCGTGGCGGGAGTCCACGTCGAGGAGGTGGATGCCGACGACGGCCTCGGGGTGCGCCTGACCGAGCCGGCCGGTGACGCCGGCCCCCAGGTCGCTGCCGTGGGCGCCGTAGCGCTCGAAGCCGAGTTCGTCGTGCATGAGCCGGTGCCAGAGCTCGTGCGTGGGCAGCGAGTTCTCGAGGTCCGGACGCTGTCCGGAGAACGTGAACCCCGGCAGGGACGGGACGACCACGGTGAGGGCGTCACGGGCGTCCCCGCCGAACTCCGACGGGTGCGTCAGGCGCCGGGCGAACTCCGTGTGCTCGAGGAAGGAACTCGGCCAGCCGTTGGTGAGGACGACGGGCAACGCGTCGGCGCGCTCGCCCTCGAAGACCAGGTGGTGCACGAGCGTCCCGTCGATCTCGGCGAACCGGGACGGAAGGGCGTTCAGCGCCGCCTCCTGGGCGCGCCAGTCGTACCCGTCGGCCCAGTGGGCGACGAGGCGGCGCAGTTCGCCGCCGTCGGTGCCGGCCTGCCAGGCGGGGAGCGGCCAGGCCGCGGCCCAGCGCGTCGCGCGCAGGCGCGATCGGAGGTCCTCCAGCTCGGCGTCGGGGACGGCGAGCAGCGGGCGGGCGTCCGGGGACAGCCGTGAAGTCGACACCAGTGGAGGCTATAGCCGGTGTCGCCGCGAGGCAACACCGGTGACGCCGTAAGCTGGTGTCGTGAACGCACCGGTCGTGGACCTCGAGGTCGTGGAGCAGTTCCTCAACACCCTCGACGAACGGACGTTCAGCCGGCACGGCGAACAGCACCTCCGTCGGGACGCACTCACCTCGCCCGAGGACCTGTCGGCCTGGCTGGACGACCGCGACCTCGCCGGGGACCCGGTCCGCCCGGCCGACGTGACCACGGCCAGGGCGCTGCGCTCAGCGTTGCGCGCGGCCCTGCTGGGGAGCGAACCCGCGTTGGACCGCTTCCCGCTGCGCCTGGTCGCGGACCCGTCGGGGAGTCTGCGGGTGGCCGCGCAGACCGGCGTCGACGGTCTCGACACCCTCGTCGAGACGGTGGCCGTCAGCGTCGCCTCGGGCCGCTGGAGCCGGCTGAAGCTCTGCGCGTCCGAGGACTGCCGCTGGGCGTTCTACGACACCTCCCGCAACGGTGGCGGACGGTGGTGCTCGATGGAGGTCTGTGGCAACCGCCACAAGACGCGGACCTACCGCCGGGCCCGGGGGTGACCACCGGGGTCCGGGAGCGCTCAGGTCAGGCCGAAGCGGAACTCGGTGACGGTGCGGAACTCCTCGCCGGGCTGCAGGACGGTCGTCGGGAACTCGGGGTGGTTCGGGGCGTCGGGGAAACCCTGGGCTTCCAGGGCGAACCCGGCCCGCGGCCCGTAGGTCTGCCCCGCCTTGCCCACGAGCGTCCCGGCCAGTGAGCCCCCGGTGAAGAACTGCACCCCGGGCTGGTCGGTCCAGACCTCGAGGGTCCGCCCGGAGACGGGTTCCTCGACCTTGGCCGCGAACGTCACGTCACGGCGCCCGCCGGGGACGTCGGCCAGGACGAAGCAGTGGTCGAAACCCTTACCGCGGGCCAGCTGCTCGTCCTCGAGGTCGACGCGGTAGCCGACCGGAACGGGTTCGCGGAGGTCGAACGGGGTGCCCTCGACGGGACGGAACTCACCCGTCGGCAGTCCGCTGTCGTCGACGGGGAGGAAGCGGTCGGCGGCGACCTGCACGAGCTGCGCGTCGACCGTCCCCGCTCCGTCGCCCGCGAGGTTCCAGTAGGCGTGGTTCGTGAGGTTCACGACGGTCGTCGAATCGGTGGTCGCGCTCGCGAGGACGGTGAGGACACCACCGCGCAGGACGTAGCTGACGTGCACCGACAGGTTGCCGGGGAACCCGTTGTCGCCGTCGGGGCTGAGCAGCGAGAACCGGACCCCGCAGGCCCCCTCGACGGGGTGGGCGCTCCAGCGCCGTTCCGAGAACGGGTGCGGTCCGCCGTGGATCGCGTTGCCGCGGTCGGTCGGCGGGACGGCGAAGCTGATCCCGTCGAGGGTGAACGTCCCGCCCCGGATGCGGTTGGCGAACCGCCCGATCGTCGCCCCGAAGGAGCGTCCCTTGGCGGTGTAGGGCGCAAGGTCGGAGAACCCGAGGACGACGTCGACGAGGTTCCCGTCCCGGTCGGGGACGAGCACCGACTGGATCCTCGCGCCGTGCTCGACGAGGCCGACCCGCACCCTCCCGTCGTCCAGGACCCAGCGCGCGATCGGGGTTCCGTCCTCGAACGTTCCCCAGGCCTGCTCGACGGTCACGGTTCCCACCGGGTTCTCCACGCGCCCGAGGTTACCGGGGCGGGTCGTCCTCGGCCCGGGGAGCCGCCCGCGCGGCCCCCAGGGCCCCCACCGCCGCGGTCGTGACGACCGCGACGCCGGTGAGCAGGAGAACTCCGGCGGCGTACCACTTCCAGTCCCAGCTGCGGTCGAGGACCTCGTGCGCCGCGACGGCCGCCGCGAGGGCCACCAGGACGAGACCACCGAGGACGGCCCCGACGTCGGGGCCCCGCGGGTTCACCGGTCCTCCAGGAGGGTCGAACCGGCGGCGGCGAGGCGGACCTCACCGGTCCAGGCGACGGCCTGCAGTTCCGGGGTCCCCGCGGGGACGGTCCAGTCGGCGGGGTCGTCACCGCGGACCACCACGGTGTCGGCGAGGGCGGCCGCGTCGGGACCGACGGCGAAGACCTGCCTGAGGTCGGCGCCCTCGACGGAGCGCTGCGCGGCCGTGCCGTCGAGCGCCACGACGTCGACGTCCTGCCACCGGACCGAGCCGGCGAGGACGCGCACCTCGACGAGCACCGTCGCGTCGTCGGGGACGAGGACGTCGAGGCGCCCCGCGGCGATGGTGGCCCGGGCCGGTCCCCCGTCGAGGCGGGACGGGTCGACGCTGAGCTGTCCCACCGCGGAACTCAGCGCCGTCGCGCCGGTGGGGCTCCAGGTCTTCTGCACCTGCCAGGTCCAGCCCGTCGCGGGCGGGAGGAGGGAGGTGGCGACGGCGCAGAACGCCGCGGGCCAGGCGAGCCCGACCAGGGCCGTGCGCCGGCCCCGGACCCCGGCGAGGACGGCCCCGAACCCCATCACGGCGACGGCGGCGCAGCAGGCCAGCGGCACGGTCCGACCGGGGAGGTCGACCAGCAGGCCGAGGACGACCACGGCCCCGGCGGCGAGCAGCGCGAGACCGAGGACGGCGGTGGTGAGCAGGGGCGATCCGGGGCGACGGCGGGCCTTGGCCGCGGCCGCCCGTTCCCGCGCGCGCTCCTGGACGAGGCGGTGCTTCTCCGCCCGGGCGGCGGCGCTGCGTTCGGTCGCGGACCCGAACCCGGCGACGGGTTCACGGACGGGTCCCGGTTCGACGGCGGGCGGGGGCTCGGGCTGGTCCCGGTGGGCCGACGACGGCGGGGCCTTCGGGGTCTTCACCAGCGAGAGGCGGGGGCGCGGGGGCGCGAACTGGGTGAAGCGCTGGTCGCGCAACACCCACCAGCCGAGCAGCGCGACGAGGGTGGTGATGAGGAAACCCCAGCCCGGCCCGGCCCGGCCGGTGGTGAGGATCCCCACCAGGGCCCGCGGCACGAACAGGTCGAGGACGACGAGGGCACCGGCCAGCCAGGCCGCTCCCGAGACGTCGCCCCGGGTCGCCGCCTCGGCCTCGATGCGCCCGGACTTCCGTGCGTCGGGCAGCAGCAACCAGGCGAGTCCGTAGCAGGCCAGACCGAGACCGCCGACGGCGGTGAGGGCGGCGACGGTCCCCCGCACCAGCAGGGGGTCGTACCCGGTGCGGGCCGCGACGGCGCCGCAGACCCCGGCGAACCAGCGGTCCTCGCCACGGACGACCCCGAGCTCGCGCACGGAGCGGAAGAACGTCGCCCGGCAGTCCCGGACCGGCCCGGTGGGGGCGGGTCCTTCCGGCGGGGCGGTGGTGCTGGTCACGGGTCGACTCTCCCGGTAGGCAGCGGGACGGGGGAAGGGGGTCTCAGAAGATCCAGCCGAGGCCGAGCAGCCCCTGGCCGAGGATCAGGTCGAGGACGACGAGCCCGACCGCGAGGGCCAGGGCGCCGGAGACGTCGCCGCGCTGGGCCGCCTGGGCCTCGATGCGCCCGGCCGCCGCCGAGGCGTCGGGCAGCAGGGCCCAGGCGAGGCCGTAGAGGCCGAGCCCGAGTCCCCCAAAGAGGCTCAGCACGATGAAGGCGATCCGCACGACGAGGGGGTCGATGCCGAGGCGTCCGGCGATGCCGCCGGCGACCCCGGCGACCCAGCGGTCCTGGCTGCGGACGAGGCCGGAGCGGCGGATCGCCGCGAAGAAGCGGTCGGCGGAGTTCTGCGCGGCCGGGACCTGCAGGGTCTCGGGGCGGGGGTCGGTCTGCTGGGTGTTCTCGTTCGTGGTCATGGTTCGAGACTGCTCGCCGGGACACCCCGGGCACATCCGGGGTTTCCCTGAGTCGACCCTGGTTCCGGCGCTCGGGGGATCCCCGGGGTGGGGGTCGCGTGCCACGATCGGCGGGTGAGCACGCAGACGACGGCACCCCCCGCGACGGGGCCCGCACCGCGACCGGCCCTGGTCCGCGCGGTCGAGCACCGCCGGGTCGCCGGCGTGGCCGCGGGCGTCGCCGCCCACACCGGGATCCCGTCGTCACGCGTGCGGACGGTGTTCGTCGCAGGGGCGTTCCTCGGGGGTTTCGGCGTCGCGCTCTACGCGGCGCTGTGGTTGCTGCTGCCCGACGAGAACCAGCTCGCGCTGCCTCCGGAGCAGCGTTCCGACGCCGCCGCGTGGGTCGTGGCGCACCGCAACGCCCTGGCCGGGATCGCCCTGGTCGTCTGCTTCGGGTTGCTGCCGGCGATGAACCTGCTCAGGGGGTCCTCGCGGTTCGCGGCCCCGCTGCTCGTGGCCGGCGCGGGCGTGGTGCTGGCGTGGGGCCAGCTCGACACGACCCGTCGACGTCGGCTGGTGGCGGACTCCACGGACGGGCGGCGGGCCGCGCTGCGGGTGGCGGTGGGCGCCGCACTCGTCGTCCTCGCCCTGATGTTCCTGTTCGTCGTGGGCGACCCGACCCAGTTCTGGCGCTCCACGGTCGCCGGGTTGGGGATCCTCGCGGGGGTGACCGTCGTGCTGGCGCCCTGGGTGGTGCGGCTGTGGCAGGACCTCGGGGAGGAACGGGCGGCCCTGGCGCGTGAGCAGGAACGGGCCGAGTTGGCCGCCCACGTGCACGACTCGGTGCTGCAGACCCTCACCCTCATCCAGAAGCGGTCGTCGGACGCCGGCGAGGTCGCCCGGTTGGCGCGACGGCAGGAACGCGAACTGCGGCAGTGGTTGTACGGCGACCACGGGCAGAGCGCCGGCACGCTCGGGGCTGCGCTGCGGGCCGCGGCGACGGAGGTCGAGGACGTGTCGGGGGCCGTCGTCGAGGTCGTCGTCGTGGGCGACCTGGACAACCGGGTCCTCGACAAGCCGCTGACGTCGCTGGCCCAGGCGGCCCGGGAGGCACTGCTGAACGCCGGCCGGCACGCGGGTGGGACCGTGTCGGTGTACGCGGAAGCCGTCGGTGCAGGTGTGGAGGTGTTCGTGCGCGACCGGGGTCCCGGTTTCGAGGTGGACGACGTGCCCGACGACCGGCTGGGGGTGCGCGAGTCCATCATCGGCCGGATGCGCCGGGCCGGCGGTCGGGCGACCGTGCGGCGGCCCGCCGACGGCGGCACCGAGGTGGCGCTCGTACTGCCGGGAGGCACGTCGTGATCCGGGTCCTCGTCGTCGACGACCACCGCATGGTCCGCTCCGGCGTCCGCGCGGAGCTCTCCTCCGCCGACGACCTCGAGGTCGTCGGCGAGGCGGCCGACGTGAGCGGTGCGGTGGCGGCGGTGCAGCGCCTGCGGCCCGACGTCGTGCTGCTCGACGTGCACCTGCCGTCGGGGCCGGACGAGAACCCCGCGCCCGGAGCGGGGTCCGGTGGGGCGCAGGTGCTCGCGCAGTGCGCGTCGCTGCTCACGGCCGACCCTCCGGTGCGGTTCCTGGCCCTGTCGGTCTCCGACGCCGCCGACGACGTCATCGCCGTGATCCGCCGCGGCGCACGGGGTTACGTCACCAAGGCCATCAGCGGCGAGGAACTCGCCGCGGCGGTCCGCCGGGTCGCCGACGGGGACGCCGTGTTCTCGCCGCGACTGGCGGGTTTCGTCCTCGACGCGTTCGGTTCCGGCGCCGGCGAGGTCGCCGCGGCCGACGACGAGCTCGACCGGTTGTCGGCGCGCGAGCGTGAGGTGATGCGGCTCATCGCCCGCGGCTACGCCTACAAGGAGGTCGCGAAGGAGCTCTTCATCTCGGTGAAGACCGTCGAGACCCACGTGTCCGCGGTGCTGCGCAAGCTGCAGCTGTCCAACCGCAACGAGCTGACCCGCTGGGCCGCCGCCCGCCGCCTCCTCTGACCCTCCCCCTCCTGCCTCCCCCGTCCCGCGGAAACAACACTTTCCGCCCTTCCCGCGGGGCCTCCGGGGGCGGAAAGTGTTGTTTCCGCCCCCGGGACGGGCGTTGTGGGGCGGAGGGTGTCGTTTCCGCGGGAGGGGCGGCGTTGACCGGGAGTGGGGGCTTCCTTAGCATTGGACCGGTCCACCAACGGACTCACGCCCCTCTCGGAAGGACACCGATGTCCCAGCCCCTGCGCTTCGCGCTGATCGGCACCGGCCGCATCGGCCAGGTCCACGCCGCGAGCATCCACCGCAGCGGGGACGCCGTGCTGCAGGTCGCCTGCGACGCCCTCATCGCGGGGGCCGAACGGACCGCGGCGGCGTTCGGCGGCCGGGCCATCTCGGACCCGCTGGCGGCGATCCGCGCCGACGACGTCGACGCCGTGATCATCGCCTCCCCCACCCCGACCCACGTCGACCTGCTCGAGGCCTGCCTCGACGCGGGGCTGCCCGCCCTGTGCGAGAAGCCCATCGACCTCGACCTCGCGCGCGTCGACGCGATCCGCTCGCGCGCCCGGCAGGCGAAGGCCCCCGTGGTCCTCGGGTTCAACCGCCGTTTCGACCCGCACTTCGCGGAACTGCGCCGTCGCGTCCAGGCCGGCGAGATCGGTCGTCTCGAGCACCTGGCCATCACCAGCCGCGACCCGGAACCGCCGCCCGCCGACTACGTGCCCCTGTCCGGTGGGATCTTCCGCGACATGGCCATCCACGACCTGGACATGGCGCGTTCGTTCGTGCCGGACATCGTCTCGGTGACCGCGGTCGGGTTGCGGCAGTTCGACACCGGGATCGCCGGTCACGACGACTTCGACGCCGCCGTGACGACCCTCGTGGGTTCCGGGGGCGAGTCCATCGTCATCACGAACTCCCGGCACAGCGCCTACGGCTACGACCAGCGCCTCGAGGCGTTCGGTCCGGACGGGCTGCTCGAGGTCGGGAACGTGACGCCGACGATCGTGCGTTCCTCGACCGGCGCCTCCAGTTCGACGGGCGAGCCGTACCGCCGGTTCTTCCTGGAACGCTACCGGGAGGCCTACGAACGGGAACTCGCCGCGTTCATCGCCACGGTCCGCGGCGAGACCGTCGCGGGTTCCCCCGGGTTCGAGGACGGCCGCGCGGCGCTCGTGCTGGCCGACGCCTGCGAGGTGTCGGCCCGCGAGGGTCGGACGGTCTCCGTCGACCTGTCCTGACGCGCGTTCCTCGTGGGATCGTTGCCTCCCCGGTGTCGTCCAGCGACACCGGGGAGGCAACGATCCCACCCGCGGCGGCTACTCCTTGAGCACGGAGGGGGTCGAGCCGGTGCTCTGGGCGGGAACCTCGGCGTTCCGCTCGGCGGCCGCCTCGGTCTCCCCCTCGCCCATCGGGGCCGTGCTGGACAGCGGAACCTCGGGGAGGAAGAACGCGATGACGGTGCCGAGGAGGAACATCGGGACCAGCCAGAGGAAGATCGGGACGAGGGAGTCGGCGTAGGCGTTGACGATGCCGTCGGCCACGTCGGCCGGCAGCGACCGGACGAGCGCCGGAGTGAGGCTCGAGGCGCTGTCCGCGGAACCGCTCAGCGCGCCACCGAGACGCTCGGTGAGCCGGCTGGAGAACACCGTGCCCAGGACGGCGGTGCCGACGGTGACTCCGAGTTCGCGGAACAGGTTGTTGGAACTGGTGGCGGTGCCGATCTCCTTCGGGCTGACAGCGTTCTGCACGGCCAGGACGATGATCTGCATGAACAACCCGAGCCCCGCGCCGAGGATGCCGACGTAGACGCAGACCTGCCAGAGCGGGGTGGCGACGGACATCGTCGACATGAGGAACATCGCGACGGCGGCGATGAACGTCCCGGCGATCGGGAACGCCTTGTACCGACCGGTCTTCGTGACGACCACGCCGGACCCGATGCTGGCCACCAGCAGCGCACCGACCATCGGCAGCAGCAGCAGACCCGATTCGGTGGCGTTCACGCCGTAGGCCATCTGCAGGTAGGTGGGCAGGTAGGCCAGGGCGCCCATCATCCCGGCGCCGACGACGAGACCGAGCAGGGTGGTGACGACGAACGTCCGGTTCTTGAAGAACCGCATCGGGATGACCGGCTCGGGGACCTTGTTCTCGACCACCACGAACGCGACCGCCGCGAGGACGGTGGCGACGGCCAGACCGATGATGGTGGCCGAACCCCACGCGTACTGCGTCCCACCCCAGCTCATCGTGAGGACGAGGCCGGTGGAGGCCAGCGCCAGCAGCACCATGCCGACGTAGTCGATCGGGGCGGAGTTGTGCCGCTTCGGCAGTTTGATCGCGAGCGCCGCGACGACGAGGGCGACGATCCCCAGCGGTAGGTTGATCCAGAACACCCAGCGCCAGTCGGCGGCGTCGGTGAGCCACCCGCCCAGCAGTGGGCCGGCGACGGCGGAGACCCCGAACACCGCGCCGATGGGCGCCATGAACTTCGCGCGGTCCTTGGCGGGGACGACGTCGGCGATGATCGTCTGGGACATGATCATCAGCCCGGAGCCACCGAGGCCCTGGAGGAAGCGGAACGCGATGAACTCCGTCATGCTCTGCGAGAACCCGGCGAGCGCCGAGCCGAGCAGGAACAGCGCGATGGCCACGATGAACAGGCGTTTGCGTCCGACGAGGTCGCCGACCTTGCCGTAGATCGGCATCGCGATCGTGATGGCGAGCGTGTAGGCGGTGATGGCCCAGCTCATGTGCTGGAGACCGTCGAGTTCACCGACGATCGTGGGCAGCGCCGTCCCGACGATGGTCTGGTCGAGGGAGGCGAGCAGCATGACGAGCATGAGGCTGGTGAAGATCCAGCCGATGCGAGGTTTCGCCCGGTCGGCGGCCGAGGGCGCGCTCGAGGGCACAGTGGTGGACACGGGTTTCTCCTGCGGGTGCGTGGTGGGGTCAGGACGTGAGGGAGCGCAGCGCGGACCAGGCCGCGCGGGTGGCGGTGACGGGGTCGGGCTGCAGACCGGCGAGCCAGCCCATGCCGCTGACCCGGGCCATCGTGCCCGCGATCGCGGCGAGGACCTGGGCCGTGAACTCGTCGACCCCATCCCGGGTGACGATCGCGTCGGCGAGCGCCTTCTCCCCGGCCGCGACCCGGCCGAGGAGGCCCGGCAGGAGTTCCGGGGAACTCTCGACGAGCCGCATGACCTGGAGGCTGCGTTCGCGGTCGTGCTTCTCCGCGCTGGTCCGGGCGACGAACAGGAGTTCCAGCGCGTCGACGACGGGACCGTCGGAGGAGGTGAACGTCGCGAGGCTCTGCTCGCTCCAGGGAACGGCGTTGCTGAACAGCGCCTCGTCCTTGGTGGCGAAGTAGTTGAAGAAGGTGCGCCGGGAGATCCCTGCGCGGGCGGCGATCTCGTCGACGGTGACCGCGTCCCAGCCGTTGGCGATCGCGAGGTCGAGGGCGGCTTCCGCGATCGACGTGGTGGTCTCGGTGCGGCGGCGTTCGCGGAGGGAGGGCTGGACTGCGGTCACGTCTCCATCTTGCACTCAGTGCAAGGAGTGCGTCAAGTGCAGAAGATTCACTCCGCGCAGACTTCGGCGAACCACTCCGCGTAGCCCGTGTTCTTCGCCAGGTGCCGCGTCAGGTCGGGGGCGTCGTCGTCCCACCAGACGGGACCACGCTCACCCAGTCCCCGCTTCGCCGCCTCCACACGCTCGCGGGCCGCCTCCCGGGCGGCGTCGTCGCCGGACCGCATCGCCGCCCCCTTCGCCCGGCGCGCCGACATCAGCTCCTCGACGAGCTCCTGACGACGTTCCGGCGCCAACGACGGGTCGGAGCAGCGCCACAGCCGGCCCCGGACGACGACGTAGCGACCGTCGGGGGTCGTGAGGGGATCAGTCACCCCCACCACCGCCACCGCCGTCTCCCCCACCACCGTCGGAGGAACCCCCGTCGGAGTGACCCCCGTCGAAGTGACCGCCGTGGTGGCCGTGGCCGTGGTGGCCACCGTCACCGGAGTACCCACCGCCGCCGTCCGTCCCGGAGTCGCCCCCGGCAGCGGACTGCAGGAGCACGGGGACGGCCGTCTCGATGTCCGCCAGGGCCTGCAGCACGTCGGCCGGCAAGGTCCGGGCGGCGGCCAGGACCGCGGCCGCCTCGCCGGGGTCCACGTCGTCCGGCAGCCCGGGGACGGCGCCGAGGCCACCCACGCCCGCGAGCAGCGCCACCAGGCTGACGGTCGACGGGTCGACGGCGGCGGCTGCGCGTCGGACCCCGGCCGCCGTCAACGCGGCCGCGACGGACTCCTGCTGGGGTCCGAGGACCGCCTGCTCGGGCCACCAGCGCACCACCGGGAAGACCAGGAGCCGACGACGACGTTCGGTCACCAGCGCACCGGCCTTCTCCAGCTCGGCCGTCGACTCCGCCCACAGCGGGCGCTCGACGAGCCTGCGGAGGGTGGCGCGGACCGCGCCCGAGGTGAGCGTGACCGCCCCCAGCGCGGCGGCGAGACGGGGCACCGGGTCCCGGCCGGGGAGGACCCGCAGCGCCGTGACGTCGAGGTCGGCCACGACGCGACCGGCGAGGACGAGGTCGGAGAGCAGGGCCCCGGCCAGCACGGCAGCCGCCGGGCGGGCGCTCACCCGGCGGCGACCGTCGGGGTCCAGCAGGAGCAGGGCGGCCCGGTCGGCGATCAGCACGCCACGAGCCTAGGGCGCGACGACGAACGGCCGACCTCCCGAGGGGAGGTCGGCCGTTCGTGACGGGAACTGCGGCGGGAACTCAGTGCACCGGGACGCGGGGGCCGGGGACGACCGGCGGGCGCCGGATCAGCAGCGCCAGCACGAGCGCGACGAGGGAGATGATGCCGCCCCAGAAGAACGCCCCCCGGACCCCGTCGGCCGTGGCGTTCAGCACCGAGGAACCGTCCGCCAGGCTGGCGGCCGACCTCGTCGAGAGGACCGTCACGAACAGGGCGGTCCCGGCGGCGCCGGCCAGCTGCTGGACGGTCCCGACGATCGCGCTGCCGTGGCCGTAGAGCTCCGCGCGCAACGAGCCCAGCGCCGAGGTGAACAGCGGCGTGAACATGAACGCCAGCCCGGCGCTCAGCACCGTGTGGACCAGGACGACCATGCCCGCCGGGGTCCCCGGGTGCAGCGTCGTGAGCAGCCACAGGGCCCCGCTGACCAGGACCGCCCCCGGGATGACCAGCGGCCGCGGACCGAAGCGGTCGAACAACCGCCCGACGACGGTCGAGAGGACGGCCATCACGGCGCCACCGGGCAGCAGCAGCAGACCGGTCTCCAACGATCCCAGCTGCAGGACGGACTGCAGGAAGATCGGGAGCACGATGAGGGTGCCGAACAGGGCCATGAAGCTCGTCGCGAGAACGACGGTCGAGACGGTGAACGACCGGTTCGCGAACACCCGCAGGTCCATCAACGCGTTCGAGGTGCGCTGCAGGCGGAACTGCCGCGCGACGAACGTCGCCAGCGCGACGACCCCGACCGCGACCGGGATCCAGGGCGCGACCGGGACGTGGCCGGTGGCGGACTCCCCGATGCTGGCGAGGCCGTAGATGAGGCCACCGAACCCGATCGCGGACAGCACCAGCGACAGCACGTCGAGGCGGGCGTCGCGCGGAGCGGTGACGTTGCGGACCTTCCAGGCGCCGAGCCCGAGGGCGATCAACGCGATGGGCAGCACGATGATGAACATCCACCGCCAGGACAGCGCGGAGAGGATGACGCCGGAGATCGTCGGCCCGATGGCCGGGGCGACGGAGATGACGACCGAGACCATGCCCATCGTCTTGCCGCGGCCGGCCGCGGGCACGAGGGTCATCACCGTGGTCATGAGCAGCGGCATCATGACCGCCGTCCCGCTGGCCTGGACGATGCGGCCCAGCAGCAGCACCTCGAAACCGGGCGCGACCGCCGCGATCGCCGTGCCGAGGCTGAACAGGCTCATCGCGGCGATGAAGACCTGGCGCAGCCGGAACCGGTCCATGATGAAACCGGTGGCCGGGATGACCACGGCCATGGTCAGCATGAAGCCGGTGGTGAGCCACTGACCGGTGGCGGCGGTGATGTCGAGGTCGGCCATGAGCCGCGGCAGCGCCACACCCATGATCGTCTCGTTGAGGATCACGACGAAGGCGGAGACCAGCAGCAGGGCGATGACGGTGGCGTCGCCCGGCGCGAGCCGGTCCTTCTCGATCGGCGGGGCGGACGCGTCGGTCGCGACCCCGGGCAGGGTCACGTCCTCGTTCGTGGACATGGGTGGGGACTCCTCGTGGTGGTGACAGTCACAACCCTAATGGCAGTGTCTGCCAACTCGACAGTCGTTATCCTCATTCCCGTGACCGACCTGGGGACCGTCGTCCCGGACCTGCGCGAACGCCGCCGACTGGCCACCCAGGCGGAGATCGAGCACGCCGCCCTCGACCTCTTCGCCCGCAACGGCTCCGAGGGCACCACCGTCGACGACATCGCCGCCGCCGCGGGGGTCTCACCGCGCACCTTCTTCCGCTACTTCCCCACCAAGGAGGACGCGGCGCTCGGCGCCAACCGCGCCTTCGACGACGCCCTGGCCGAACGCCTCGAGGCCCGGGTCGACGAGACGTCCTCCCTCGCCGACTTCGAGCGGGCCATCGCCGCCGTCCTCGCCGAGATGGTCGCCGAGGCCGGGTCCGTCGAGCGGATGCTGCGGGTGCGCTGCCTGGTGATGGAGGACGCCGGACTGCGCGGTGCCCTGCTGCGCCTGGACGCCGAGCAGTCACGGGCCTTCTTCCGGCGGATCGCGGACGCGACCGGCTCGGCCACCGTGGACCTGCGGACCCGGATCATCTCCGAGACCCTCGGCGCCGGGCTGCGCGCCGCCCTGGACGACTGGGCCGCGCGGCGCGAGAACGGCGAGGACGCCGACCTGGTGGAGATCTACCGCGCGAGCTGCGCCGCACTGCGGGAGATCACCGCCACCTGACCCCGACCCGACCCGTGATCGTGCAGGGGGTCCCGGCAAGATCACGGGCGGGAGGGGTCAGGCGGTGAGGCCGCTGAGGTCGAACGCCCGCGGCGGACCGGCGAGCAGCTCCTTGGCCTGGACCCCGTACCGGTCGAGGATCTCGAGCTCTCCCGCCTCCAGGCCGTCGAGCGCGAGGTTCACCAGGTCGGCGGGTTCGTTCATCGCGCCGGCCGGCAGGTCCGGCGCGAACTCCGCGGCGAACGCCTTCATCGGCTCGGTGGCGGTCATCCCGGGGACCAGCGCCGAGACCTGGGTGCCCTGTCCGGCGAGTTCCACCCGGATCGCGTTGGTCAGGCCCCACTGCGCGGACTTCGCTGCGGCGTAGGCGGAGTTGCCCTCGACCGTCGCCCACGCCGCGGCGGACAGGACGTTGAGGATCGCCCCGCCGCCGTTGCGGGCGAGGACCGGCGCGAACGCCCGGACCATGGCGAGGGTTCCGTAGTAGTTCGAGTCCATCACCGCGCGGATGGCGTCCATGTCACCCCCGACGAGGTTTCCGCCGGCGGTGAACGCCGCGTTGTTGATGAGGACGTCGACGTCGCCGGCCGCCGCGACGGCCGAGTCGATGGTGGTCTGGTCGAGGGTGTCGACGCGTAGGACGTGCACGCCGGGGATGTCGACGAGTTCGGGGCGGCGGGCCGTGGCGTAGACCTTCGCGCCACGACGCAGCAGCTCGGTCGCGAAGGCGTGGCCGATGCCGCGGTTCGAGCCGGTGACGAGGGCGGTGCTGCCGTGGAGTTCCATGCTTCGACCGTAGGGGCGTCGAGTGCGCTGATCGATGCCTGATCGCCTCGGATCCTTGCCCGTCTGCCTCATCCGGACGGCTACCCTTCCCGGGTGGACCCTCTCAGCGACGTGCTCTCGATCTCCGGCATCTGCGGCACCCTCGGGGCGCGCGTCGAGGCCGGCGGGAACTGGGCGACGGCCTTCGCCGACGTCCCCGACGGCGCCGCCCTGCACATCGTCACCGCCGGCAGTGCCTGGCTGACCGCACCGGAGCGCGACCCCCTGGAACTGTCCGCCGGTGACGTCGTCCTGGTCGGTGCCGGGATCCCGCACACCCTCGGCGACGCGCCGGGAACGCGGGGGTCCCGGTGCGACCGCACGGCGACCGCCCGCGCCACCCTGGCGGGCGAGGTCATCGCCCTGGGCTCGGGCCCGGTCACCACGCGGATCGTCTCCCTCGCCTACGTCTGCGACCGGACGGTCCTCACCCAGGTCCTCACCGGCCTCCCCGACGTCGTGCACGTCGCGGCCACGGCGGGCACCTGTCTGGACGACACCGTCCGCATGCTCGGCAACGAGCTGGCCACGCCGCAGGTCGCGACGACGGCCGTGCTCAACAGCCTGGTCGACATCGTGCTGGTGCAGTTGTTCCGGGCCTGGACGGCGGACCGGCCCGCCGCCTGCGCCGGGACCTGGCTCGCGATGGCGGGCGACCCGGTCGTCGGGCCGGCGGTGGAGGAGCTGCACGCCGACCCGGCCCGGGGGTGGACGACGTCGTCGCTCGCCGCGGCGATCTCGGTGTCCCGGGCGACGCTGGCCCGACGGTTCCCGGCGGTCATCGGCACGACTCCCGCCGCCTACCTCACGACGTGGCGGATGGACCTCGCCGCGGCCCGGCTGCGTCAGACGCTGGACCCGATCGAGGTCATCGCGCCCGCCGTCGGCTACCTCTCGGTGCCCGCGTTCACCCGGGCGTTCACCCGAGCCCACGGCCGGACCCCCGGGCGCTACCGCACGGAGTTCCGGGCGGGCGTGCAACCTCGGGAGCGGGCCGGCGCGTAGGTGTTGGTGAGGGGGTGGTGCTCGCGTGAGCTCCGACAGGACGTTCGACGTGTTCGCCGTCGACGCCATGCCCCGGTTGCGTCGGCCGGCCTACGCCTGGTGCCACGACTGGCACCACAGCGACGACGTCGTGCAGGACACGATGGAACGCGTCTACGCTGCCTGGCCACGGGTCCGACGCGACGGCGAGGAGTACGCCTACGCACGGACCACGTTGATCCACCGGTTGGTCTCGGAGAACCGTCGCGCGTGGCGCCGGCGCGAGTCCTCGGTCCCCGACGAGTCCCTCCCGGTTCCCGTGCTCGCGGACGAGACCGACGGCAGCGCGAGCCGGCTCGACGCCCTCGACCTGCTGGGACGTCTACCCGTCCGGCAACGCGCCGTCGCCGTCCTCCGGTTCCTGGAGGACCTGCCGGTCGCCGAGGTGGCCCACCTCCTCGAGTGCAGCGAGGGCACGGTGAAGAGCCAGGCGCACCACGCGCGGCGGTTCCTCGAACAGCACCTCGTCCCCCCGACGGATGGAGCCCGACGATGAGCGACGACCCGTTGGTCACCAGTCTGCGGACCGCCCTGGAGACCCGTCCCGCCCCACCCAGCACGCTCGACCTGGTGACCGTCAAGCTCCGCGGTCGGCGGCGTCGGCAGCGCAGGCGTGTCCTCACCGTCACGGCCGGACTCGCCGTCGTCCTGGGGTTGGCCGTCCCGGCGGCGATCGTCGACGTCGACTGGCCGTGGACCCGCACTCGGGACAGCACCGCGATCGGCACCTCGGCGGCGGCCGCTCCCGGTCCCGACGAGATCGTGCGCAGGTTCCTGTCCGCCCAGCTGGTGGGAGACAGCGCCCGCGCCTACGACGACTACTGGGTGCCCGGGTACGGCGCCCGGATCGACGTCACGGCCGAGGAACTGCAGGCCACGGACATCGCCGTCGGCGTCCCGGAACCCACGACCAGGCTCGACGGGTGGCAGGAGACGGTGACCGTCGGGGTCTCCTGGACCACCGGCACCGGCCCCTGGGCCGGGTCGTTCGTCGTCGTCCGCGACGACCGCGGCCGGTGGCGGATCGACTCGCTCAGCGGGAACTTCGTCGCGCCCGTCATCACCGTCGCCGCCGAGCCGGAGGAGGGCCGGGACGCCTGGGGGCGCACGGGAGTCGTCGGCCTGGACACCGGGTGCCTCGTGCTGGACGAGGCGCTGCTGGTCTGGCCGACGGGTTCGACCTGGGACGCCGCCGCGCAGCAGGTGGTGCTGGCCGGCGGGACCCGGATCGGGGTCGGTGACCGGGTCGAGGTCTGGGGTCGACCCCTGCCGGACGTCCAGCACGTGCTGGGACCGGACGGGGCGGCTGCCGCGGCCCGCTGCGGGGGCGTCGACGTTCCCGCGGGTTCGGCGGCGGCTCCCGGCACCCGTCCCGTGCTCGAGGTCTCCCGGTGAGGAAGCTCCTCGCGGTGGTCGCGCTGGCGGGCTGCCTCACCGGCTGCTCGACGTCGGAAGGCCGCGCCTGCACCCTGATGGGCGGTTCCTCCGGGGTGGGTTTCGACCTGAGCGGGCTGCCCCTCACCGACCCGACGTCGGTGCGCGCGTGCGTCGGCGAGGTCTGCACCGAGGCGCAGGTCGGGGTGGGGACCGGCTTCGTCGGCGTCGACGACGAGACGCTGACGAAGGAGGGGACGGTCGACGTCAGCCTCCGGGTCGCGGACGCCGTCGGTTCCGTCGTGTTCGACGCCACCGGCACGGCGACGCTGCACCGCGTCGACGTCAACGGGCACGGCTGCGGCCCGATCGTGTACCGGGCGGACGTGGTGGCCGCCGCCGACGGCACCCTCGGCGCCGGGTGACGCTCAGCGGGACGGAGGGCTGCCGCCGAGGGCGAGGCGGTCCACCTCCCGGCGGGACGCGCTCCAGAACTCCACGCCGGGTCGCAGGTCGTCGAAGGCCATCGCGGTCCCCCCGCCGGCGACCCGCGCAGCCGCGAACGCGCCGACCCGTGCGCCCAGCAGTTGCAGGGCCCGGTGGTCATCGACCGCCTGCCGCAGCGCGCGGTGCCGCAACGACTCCACGGGGCGGCCGTCCGCTCCGGGGTAGACGACGAACGCGTCACCCGCGGGGAACGCCCCGCCGGAACTCGGGTCCTGCCACGGGTCGACGGTCCGCGTCGACAGCTGGCTGTTCCAGAAGTTGAAACCCCAGTGCAGGAAACCCGTCGCACCGGAGGCGAAGAGCTGCTGCCCGATGGCGCGGGTGCGCCAGCTCGGCTGGGCGATGAAGCGGTTCGAGACGCCACGGTCCTGGGCGTTGCAGTGGTAGACCCAGAACTCGTCCCCGGCGGCCGCGAACGGTCCGACGGCGTCGGTCGCCACGACGGGGACGTCGACCGCGCCCGCGGTCAGGAACCGCCGGTCGCTGAGGGCGTCGACGACGCGGGCGCCGTCGAGCAGGTTCCCCACCACGGCCCGGGCCGCGGTGTAGTCCGGCAGCGCGTCCGCACCGGGTTCGTCGCTCACGTGCCAGACCGTCCGCAGCTGCGGCCACCGGGTTCCCAGGTGCGCGCGCAGGCGCGGGACCAGCTGACCGAGGAACTCCCGGTAGCTCGGGTCGGTCGCGGGGACGTGCCAGCCGAAGACCTCCCGGGTTCCCGCGTCGGTCCCGGCGGTCACCGACGGGGTCGCCTTCGCGCCCCACTGGGTGAACAGGTGCGGCATCTCCAGCGTCGTGAAACCCCGCCGGATCGCCGTCGCCGCCCAGCGGTCGAGGTTCTCGAACCCGAAGGACCAGCTCCCGTCCCGGAGGGTGACGCGCACCAGCTGCGTCGACGTGCGCCGCCCGCCGGGGGCGGTGTCCAGCGGCGGGGTCCACAGCGGCGTGAGCAACGTGTTGCCCCCCATCGCCCGCAGGGACACGAGGTGGTGGTCCAGGAGTTCCCAGTGCCGTTCCCCGAAGGGCACCACCGCGTAGCGGTCGGCCAGGGCGTCGACGTGCAGCCAGTGGGCGATCGTGACGTCGACGTCCGGCAGCACCGCGGCGTGGACCCGGAGCCCGACCTCGGCGGCGAACAGCTCGACGCCGTCCTCGGTCGACACCACCACCCCGATCGTGCGCGGACCGGCCCGTTCGGGGTCCTCGACGACGACGTCGACCCACCACGCCGACCAGGTGTCGACGGCGGAGACCACGGGTTCTCCGGAACCCAGCGGGTGCAAGGGGTCCGGGTAGAGCCCCGGACTCGTGCGCAGGTAGTGCTCGTCCGCCCCCTCGTAGGCCGCGAGCAGCACCGGGACGAGACCGACCCGGTGCAGGGTCACCCGGGAGCCCGGCCCGGCGTCGACCCGGAGGACGAGCCGCGGCAGGTCGCTGAGGTCCCGGGTGGACGGTGCCCGCCAGGCGACCTGGAAGGACGCCGTCTCCCCCGCGTACACCGTCAAGGGTCCGGACGACAGGAGTTCTCGTGGTCGCTCGTCGGGGAACACCTTGGCGAGGGCGTCGACGAGCAGGAACTCGTGCGCCGCCCGGGTCACCGGTCGTCCTGCGACACCATCGCCGTCAGGGTGTCGAGGTTGTGCTGCTGGTCGTCGCAGAACTCCTCGAGCTGCGGTCCCCCGTGCGGGGCGACGTCCTGCTCCACCACGAGCCATCCCGCGTAGTTCCTGCGCTGCAGGGCCGTCACGACGCCGGGCAGGTCCACGTCGCCCTGACCGAAGACCACGTTCGCGTCCGACCACCACGACCGCAACGGGACGGGCCCCGCGGCCCGCGCCCGGCGCAGGGGCTCGAGGCGGACGTCCTTGAGGTGGACGTGGTCGACGCGGGAACCCCACGCCGTCACCGCCGCCACGGGGTCGGTGCCCGCCAGGAGGGCGTGACCGGTGTCGAGGACGACGGTGAGGTCCGTCGTCGCGAGCAGGCGCTCGACCTCCCACCCCGACTCCACGAAGGTCCCCAGGTGCGGGTGGAACGTCGTCGGCAGGCCGTGGTCGGCGCAGATCGCGGCCGCCTCGGCGAGCACCCGGACCGCTGCCGCCCAGGCGGCGTCGTCCAGTCCGGAGGACCGGTCGGCGGGGTTCCGCGGCGCGTCGAGGCCGGGGGCGCCGTCGTCGGCGAGGACGATCGGCGCCGGGGGTGCGCCGGGGGCGGAACTCCGGTCCACCGTCGCACGCAGGGTGGTGCAGGCGAGCTCGAAACCCGTCCGCGCCTCCCCGCTCCACCGTCCCGCGGCGAGTTCCAGACCGACGTAGACGCCGGCCGGGACGAGCCCGTGCGCCGCGAAGAGGTCGGCGGTCCGGTCGGGGTCCCCGAGGTAGCCCGTCGGGCCGAGTTCACTCCCCCGGTACCCGGCCGCGGCCATGGCGGCCAGCAGGTCGTTCCCGTCCCCGTCGGCCGGGCCGACGTGCGGCCCCCAGACCCCGAAGCTCACCGGGGCACTGGCGATCCACGGGGTCACGGGAGGACCGCCAAGAGCTGCTGCATCGACCGCAGGTCGGCGACCGCGCCCTCGACCCCCGCGTGCGGGTTCGGGGGCGCCCCGCCCACGGTGGCGGCGAAGGACTCGAGCTGGCGCTGGAACGCCCCGTCGGCCGGCAGCACCGGGCGACGTTCACCGTGCGGGGAGACCACGGTGACGGTGGACGTCGCGTCGAGACGGTACGGCGGCGCCACCCCGATCTCGACGTCGCCGGCGGAACCGGTGATGCGGACGGTCTCGCGGTAGTCCGGGCGGTCGGGGGTCCACGCCCAGTCCAGGACGAACCGGGCGCCGTTGTCCAACCTGCCGGTCGCGAACACCGTGGGCGGGGCACCGCCCTCCCAGGCCAACAGGTCGGCGTGGTCGAACGTCGGGAGACCGAAACCCAGGGAGCGCAGCAGCGAGAACTCGTGGACCACGGAACCGCACAGCACCGAGCGGAACAAGCGGCGGACGGCGGGCGCGGCGTCCGCCCCGACGGAGACGTCCAGCGCGCGGTTCTCGGCGGCGTCGTCGGCCGCGATGAGTTCCGCGGCACCGACGGGCAGCGGACCGGGTGGGCTGAGTCGGAGGTGGTCGATCTGGGGGCCGTCGACGGGGTGCCGCACGCTGATCTGGACGAGGCGCACGTCCCCGATCTCCGGCAGGGCCTCCACCGCCGTCGTCACGGCGCGGTCGTGCACCTTCATGTACCCGACCTGCAGCACCAACCCCGTTGCCGCCGCGACCTCCGCGGCCGCCCGGGCCTCGTCGGCGGAGAGGGCGAAGGGTTTCTCGGCGAGCACGTGCTTCCCGGCGCGCAGCGCCGTCACCGCGTGCGCGGCGTGCCGCCCGGGGGTGGCGACGAGGACCGCGTCGACGTCGTCGGCCGCGAACAACCCGGCGGCGTCGAGCGCGCGGGCCCCGTACCGGGTGGCGAGTTCCGCGCTGCGGTCCGGGTCGAGGTCGGCGAGCGCGACGAGTTCGTGCCCGGGCAGGCGGGCGATGAGCGGCAGGTGGACCGCCCGGGCGATGGTGCCGAGTCCGAGGACTCCCCAGCGCAGTGTCACGGGTCTCTCCAGCGGTTCAGAAGGGTCGGGCGAGGACGGCCGGCGGACCGGCGAACAGCGTGCGCAGCGACTCCACGGCCGCCTCGTCCCCCTCGAGGAGACCGGCGTGGTGGGCGCTCAGCGGGTCGAGGTGGCCGGCGTAGACGGAGGCGAGGTCGGCGAGGTCGAGCCGGACCCGGGGGCCCGGCTGCGCGCCCGCCGCCACCCGGGCGGAACCGTCGGCGACGTCGAGGGTCCAGACGTCGGAACCCACGTCCAGCGTCAGCCGGGTCCGCACCCCGCGCGGGTAGCCGCGACCGGCCAGCGCGGCGGGCACGTCGAGCAGACCCAGCATCCAGGTCGCGTCCTCGACGGGTTCGGTCTGGCGGGGCAGGTGGTGCTCCAGCAGGCTGCCCGCCGGGAGCAGGGCGTGGACCTGGCGGGCGCTGGGTTCGTCGGCGACCAGGTCGCGCCAGAGGGCCAGTTCGGTGGCGGGGTCCACGCCCACCAGGTCGAGCACGGTGACGGTGTAGTTCCCGCGTTCGGAGGCTCGCCGTCCGAGCGCGCACCAGCCGACCACCACGTCGTCGCGGACGGCGACGTACTGCACGGCGGACCCGGTGGACGTGTCGTGCTCGAGCACACCGTTGGTGCGGCCCGCGTGCGCCGCCACGAGCGCGGCGACGGCGGGAACGTCGTCGGACGTCGCCCGGCGGTAGGCCGGTGTGTCGGCCGGGCGGGGCAGGGTGCGCAGTTCGTGGGTGTCGATGGCGTAGACCGATCGGCGACCGGCGATCCCGCAGCCGGCCTTCCGGTAGAACCCGTGGGTGGACGGGATGAGCGCCACCAGCGACGCCCCCGCGGCCCGGGCCGCGTCGAAGGTGTCGGTCAGCAGGGCGCGACCGACACCCCGGCCCCGTGCGGTGAGGTCCACCGCGACCCCGCCCAGCGCGATGGCAGGAACCCGGCGCCCGCCCCACCACTGCCCGCAGAGCCGGGCCGTCGAGGTGGCGAGCAACCGGCCGTCGGCCGGGTCCTGCGCGACGCGACGGAGCACCTCCGCGGTTCCCGCCACCTCGGGCCCGGGTCGGGGTGGGTCGGCGGAGAACGCCGCGCCCGCCAGCGCCTCGGCCTCGTCCCGGTCCTCGGGCCGGGCGGCCCGGAGGACGGTGGCGGCCATCAGCGCACCGCGCCCTTGACCGAGTCGGCGACGAACTGCCGGGAGAAGGCGAGGAACACGACGATGAGCGGCACGATCGCCAGCAGGGCCCCGGCCATGACCACGGCGTAGTCGGTGTTCCGGGTGGCGTTCAGCTGCGACAACGCCACCTGCAGCGTCAGCATGTCCGGGTTGATGAGCACGATGAGCGGCCACACGTAGTCGTTCCAGGCCGCGACGAAGGTGTAGATGCCGAGGAACGCCAGGCCGGGCCGGATGACCGGCAGGACGATGAGGACGTACTGGCGGAAGAACCCGCACCCGTCGACGACGGCGGCGTCCAGGATCTCGTCCGGGATCGCCGTGGAGATGTACTGCCGCATCCAGAAGATCCCGAAGGCGTTGGCGGCCGCGGGCACGATGAGCGCCTGCAGGGTCCCGACCCAGCCGATGTGGATCATGGTGATGTACTGCGGCACCGTCGAGAGCTGGGCGGGCACCATGAAGAACGCCAGCATCAGGCCGAACAGGAACTTCTTGGCCGGGAAGTCGTACTTGGCGAAGGCGAACGCCGCCATCGAGTCCAGGAAGAGGACCAGCACCGTGACCGAGACGGCGACGATGGCGGTGTTGGCCATCGAGCCGAAGAAGTTGATGCTCGTCAGGACCGAGGAGACGTTCTCGAGCAGGTGCGTACCCGGAACCACCTTGGGCGGGGTGAGGTAGTAGTCCGCGTTCGTGTTCGTGGCCATGACCACGGTCCAGTAGAACGGGAAGAGCAGCAGCAGCGTCGTCAGGACCAGGGGGAGGTGAGCCCACTTCGCGGAGCTCCTGACCCCCTTGTTCCTGCGGGTGGGGGTGCCGCCGGTGTCCCGACCGCGGGAGGTGAGCGTGTTCTGCGCAACCATCTCGATCACTTCTCCGAACGGGCGGTCAGGCGCCAGTTGAGCACGGCGAACACGGCGATGACGGCGAACACCCCGTAGGCGATGGCGGCGCCGTAGCCGTAGTTGTTGTTGTTGAAGGCCTGTTGGTAGAAGTACAGGACCATGGTCAGACCCGCCTGGCCCGGTCCGCCGCTGTTGGGGTTGATCGAGGCGTTCGAGCCGAAGAGGACCTGCGGTTCGGCGAACGTCTGCATGCCCCCGATCGTCGAGACGACGACGGTGAACAGGATGATCGGGCGCAGCAACGGGACGGTGATGGACCAGAAGGTCCGCAACGCGCCGGCACCGTCGATCTTCGCCGCTTCGTAGACCTCGGTGGAGATCGCCTGCAGACCGGCGAAGTAGATGATCGCGTTGTACCCGACCCACTGCCAGGTCATGAGGGTCGCCAGCACGATCTTGATCGTCCAGTAGCCGCTGAGCCACTCGACCCCCGGGAGCCCGATGCCCTCGAGCACCTGGTTCACGACGCCGACCTGGTTGTTGAAGATCGCCTTGAAGAAGATGGTGATGGCGACGATCGAGGTGACGGAGGGCAGGAACAGGACCACCTGGTAGAAGGTCCGGAACCGCTTGACCGCGTTCAGCATGGCTGCGATGCCCAGGCTCATGACGAGCATGGGCACGGTCGCCATGATCCAGATGAGGATGGTGTTGACGACGGCCTTGCGGAACGTCGCGTCTTCCAGCAGGAAGCGGAACTGGTCGAAACCGGCGAACGTGACCGGGTTGATCCCGTCCCAGCGGTGGAACGCCAGCCACGCCGAGAACCCCAGCGGGAAGAGCCCGAACGCCGCGAAGATCAGGAAGAACGGGCTCACCGCGACGTACTGCGGCCAGAACCGCAACGGGTTCCGCTGGGCGCCGGTCTTCGCCGGCGTCTGACCCGGAGGTCGCGAGCGGCTGCGCCGGAACCCTCGGTCGAGGCTGGCGGAGCTCACTTCAGGCCCTGCCGCTGGGCGATGTCCTTCGCGGCCGAGACGGCGTCGGTCCAGGCCTGGTCGGGGTTCTTGCCGTTGGCCTCGACGTTGGTCAGCTCGTTGAGGTAGGCAGCCTGGATGGCGGAGTCGGACGCCGCGACGTACTGGGAGGGGACCTCCTTGCCCGCCGGACCGAAGATGTCGATGGTCTTCTGTCCACCGAAGAACTCGTCACCGCCGGTGAGTGCGGGCAGCTCCCACGCGGCCGGGTCGGCGGGGAAGATGCTGGCGTCGGTGAACGCCTCACCCTGGTTGTCGGTGCCCAGGATCCACTTGATGACGTCGAAGGCGGCCTGCTTGTCCTTCGTCGCCGCCGGGATCGTCAGGAACGACCCACCGAAGTTCGTCGGCTTGACCGGGTTGTTCGCCACCATCCACTTGCCACTCGTGTCCGGGGCGGCGAGCTTGATGTCCAGGGCGTGCCAGGCGGCACCGAGGTCGATGGCCACGACACCCGAAGCGGTCGACGCCTCCAGGCTCTGCGCGACGTTCGCGTTGAGGCCCAGCGTCTGCGCCTTGACCGTGGTGTCCCAGGCCTGCTTCATCTCGTCACTGTCGCCGACGAACGCGTTGTCCTCGCTGACGAAGCGCTGCGAGAGCTGACCGACGATGATCTGGAAGACGTTCGCCAGCTGCGGGACCGGGAAGCTGGCCGGGACCTTGCCGTGCAGCTCCTGGCCGAAGGCGTAGAAGTCGTCCCACGTCGAGGTGGCCGCGGCGACCGCGGTCGGGTCCGTCGGCAGGCCCGCCTGGGCCAGGATGTCGCTGCGGTAGAACATCGCGGTGGGGCCGATGTCGATCGGGAACCCCAGCTGCTTGCCGTCCTGGGTCTGCGCCTCGGCCCACTTCCAGGCCAGCTGCGAGGACGCGATGTCCTTCGCACCGAACTGGTTGAGGTCGGTGAACTTGTCCGCCACGGAGCGGAAGTAGGGCATGTCCTCGCCCTTGACCCCGGTGACCTGGGGGATGAAGGAGCCACCCGTCAGGGTGGTCTGCAGCTTCTGCTTGAAGTCGCCGCCGACCTTGTTGGGCTTGATGTCGTCCTTGGGGAACTGCGTCTTGGACGAGTCGACGACCTTGTCGCTCAGGCCACCGTTCCAGTACCAGAGGGCGAGGCCGCTGGAGGAGCCTCCACCGCCGGAGCCGCCGGCACTGGTGGAGCAGGCCGACAGGGCCCCGGCTCCCAGTGCGGCCAGACCGGAACTCAGGAGGAGGTTGCGACGGGACAGCAGCATGGCGAGACCCTTCTCGACGTCTGATCATCGTGAGCGATCGCGCAACTGCGGCGACTCTCATCGACGAGATTGCGCGAACGGTACTTGCCAAATGCGCGAACGCGCAAGGTATTCTGTCGATCGTGCAAGCGAAGGAGCGACGCGAAGCGATCGTCGAGGTCGTCCGCAACCAGGGACCGGCAACGGTGTCGGAACTGGTGGAACGCCTCGGCCTCTCCGAGGCGACGATCCGCCGGGACCTGGTCAAGCTGGACGACGCCGGCCTCCTCAAGCGCGTCCACGGCGGCGCGCGTCCGGTGGACCTGCGCGACGACGTCTACGCCGACCTCGTCGACCGGCAGGGGGACCACAAGGAGTCCATCGCCCGCGCCGCGGCGGCGCGCATCGGTGACGGCCAGTCGGTGCTGCTGGACATCGGCACGACGGTGGGTCGGGTCGCCCGCTACCTGCACGGCCGCCCGATCACCGTCATCACCCGGAACCTGGCCGTCTTCACCGAACTCGTCGACGACCCCGCCCTGGAACTCGTGCTGCTGGGGGGCGCGGTGCGCCCCGCGCACCGGTCGCTGGTGGGCTACCTGACCGAGGAGAGCCTGCGGCAGCTGCGGGCCGACGTCCTGCTCCTGGGGACGAGCGGCATCCGCCCCAGCGGCCACTCCGTGGACACCGTCACCGACGAGGTCCCCGTGAAGCGCGCGATGATCGCTGCCGCGGACGAGGTGGTCATGCTCGCCGACTCCTCGAAGTTCCCCGGCAGCGGCACGGCGACCGTCTGCGACGTCGGCGCCTACCACCACCTCATCACGGACACGGCCCCGGAACCCCGGACGGGTGGCGCCCTCAATCTCGGCGGGGTCTCCGTGGAGGTGGCCCGACAGGTCGTTCACCACTCGTAGCGCAGGTCGCGCGTCGGCCCGGTCGACGCGACGTCGCGCACCTGCCCGACCGGGTGCCCGGCCCGGAACTCCCCGGGCACCACCCCGACCGCCGCCAGCAGCAGCGGCGCCACCTCGTGGCTGCGCAACGTCGTGGCGTCGGCCACCACCGCGGGCACCGCGCCGCCGAGACGGTGGACGAGCAGGAACGAGCGGCGGACGACCGTCTCGTCCTCACCGTGACCGCCCTGGGGTTTGTGCCCGTGGTCGGTCGTCACGGCGACGAGCCAGTCCTCACCCAGCTGCTCCACCCGTTCCGCGACGGCCTTCACGAGGAACCGGACGTGCTCGTCCACGGTGCGCAGCGCCTCGAGGTACTCCGCCCCGGCCGAGCCGTACCGGTGACCGGTCTCGTCGACGCCCTCGAAGTGCACGAACGTGGCGTCGGGTCCCTCGTGGTTCAGGACCCACGCCGCGCGGCTGCGCACCTGCCGGTCCGCGGAACGGCACCCGTCACCGAAGTCGGTGGCCGCGAACAGCTGGTGCTGGCCCCCGACGTGCTGGTCGGGCCGGGTGTGGACCACCGGCCCCGGGCCGCTCGGGTCGACCAGACCGGCCCACGTGGACGCGGCGAAGGTACGGGCCCGCGGGTCGGCGAAGAACACCCGGGAGAGCAGGTCGGGGCAGCGGGCGAGCCGGTGACCGACGAACTCGTTCCACCAGACGTTGTTCTCCTCGTGGGTCGTGCCCGTCAGCAACGACGCCCAGCCGGGACCGGAATCCGTCGGCGGGGTCATCCACACCGGGACCACCCGGCCCCCGGCGGCGAGCCGCTCCAGCGTCGGCGCGACCGGGGCGCCGGGGTTCCCGGGGGCGAGCCCCGGTGGCGGGCCGGACGCCGCGAACCGGGGGTCGCCCGGGTGGTCGGGCTCGGCGAACCCCGGGTCCGCGGCCACGACGTCCGGCAGGGCGAGGTCGACCCGGACCCCGTCGAGGCCGATGAGCAGCAGTTTCACCGCGCCCGCACGCTCCAGGACCACGCGTGCGTCCCCGCACCGATCCGAAACTGCGGCAGCGCGTTCGGACCGCACGACGCCGATCCGAGACCGCGGTGACGCACGTCGAGGGTGACGCCGGAGGCCGTCACCGTGGCGTGCACCGGCTGGTCGAAGGAGAACCGCACCCCGCCCAGGTGGAGTTCGCGGACGCCGGTGCGGCCACCGTTCTCCTGCGGGCGCACGTAGGGCACTCCGAGCCCGGCCACCGGGAGCTCGTGCCAGCCGGTCGGGGCGGTGCAGCGGTCGGGGTAGGTCTCCCACGGCCCGGTCCCGAACCAGCGGGCCACGTCGGGGACGGGGAGGGCGACCCGGACCCCGATGCGGGGCAGGTCGTCGAAGCCCTCGGGGACCTCGACGGTGTCGTCGCAGCCCAGGACGTCGCCGGCCACCCGGAACCGCTGGGTGTGCACGACGTCGCCCACGGCGGTCTTCAGCCGGGAGACGACGACGGTCGCCTCCCCGTCCGCCCGGACGCTCTCCACGACGGCCCCGGTCTCCTCGAGGCCGGCGACGATCCACCGTTCGGCGTCACCGGCGATGACGTCGTTGTCGGTCGGGTCGCGCCACAGCGTGAGTTCCGGACGGGTGGGCAGACCGGGGAAGGAGACCTGTCCCTCGTCGTCCACGGACGCCGGGGACCAGACGGCCTCCTGCACCACCGCGACGTCGGCCAACCGCACGGCCGGACGGCTCACCTCGGCCCCGGCCGGGTTCCACGGGGTGTCCACGGCCTGGCTGAGCAGCAGTTGCAGCCACCGCTCACCGCTCCCGGCCGCGACGACCTCGGCGGGGAGGGCGACGACGGCGCTGCAGCCGGGGGCGAGGTCCGGCAGGACGGCGGGAACCGTCAGCGAGGTCCCGTCCGTCGCGTCGAGGCGCCACTGCGCCCGCAGGTGACCCAGACCCGAGAAGTCGAGGGCGTTGCGGATCCGCACGTCACCGTCCACGACGGACAACCGGACGGGGGAACTCAGCTCACGGTGCTCGAACATCGCGGGTTTCGCGGTGCCGTCCGGGAACGTCATCCCGTCCAGGCAGAAGGCCCCGTCGTTGGGGGTGTCGCCGAAGTCGCCGCCGGAGGCCCAGCGGAAACCTTCGGCGGGGACGCCGTCGGCGAACGACCCCGCTCCGGCCCGACCGGCCGGGAGGCCGTCGGCGCTGCGCTGCAGGATGCCGTGGTCGGCGAACTCCCAGACGAACCCGCCTTGCAGGCCGGGCAGCGACTCGATGGCCTGCCAGTACTCCGCCAGCGACCCGTTGGAGTTGCCCATGGCGTGGGAGTACTCGCACTGGATCACGGGACGGATCGGCGGGTTCTGGGTGACGTGGTCGACCATCTGCCCGATGTGGGCGTACATGGGGCAGACGATGTCGCTCGCGGCGAACCCCGCGTTCCAGTCGTCCTTGATCGCCCCTTCGTACTGGACGGGTCGGGTCGGGTCGTCGCGACGGATCCAGGCCGCGACGGCGTCGTGGTTGGCGCCGTAGTCGCTCTCGTTGCCCAGCGACCAGATGATGACACTGGGGTGGTTCCGGTCGCGGCGCACCATGCGCGCCACGCGCTGGGTGAACGCCGGCAGGTAGGCGGGGTCGTCGCAGATCTCGTGGGCCCAGGCGTGGGACTCGATGTTCGCCTCGTCGACGACGTAGAACCCGAGCTCGTCGGTGAGGTCGTAGAACACCGGGTCGTTCGGGTAGTGCGAGGTCCGCACCGCGTTGAACCCGAAACGCTTCAGCGTCAGCAGCTCCTCGCGCACCTGCTCGCGCGTGACGACCCGGCCGGTGAGCGGATCGCGGTCGTGGCGGTTCATCCCGCGCACGAAGATCCGGCGGCCGTTCACCAGCAGGTCCGCCCCGATGACCTCGACGGTCCGGAAACCCACCCGCTGCACCACGGAGTCCACGAGGGCCCCCGTGGCGTCGCGCAGTTCGACGGTCAGCTCGTGCAGGACGGGCGTCTCCGCGGTCCACGTCGCGATCCCGGGGAAGATTCCCGCGAAGCGGGCCCGGCCCCGGTAGAGGGAGATCCGCTCGTCGTCGAGGTCGCGGGCGTGCGCCACGGCGTCGAAGGCGAGCTCGGAGCCCGCCAGCCGGGTGGCGACCCGCCACCCCGCGGGGAGTCGTCCCTCGTCGGAACCGACCCGGACGTCGACGTCGAGGCGACCGTCGGCCCGAGCCACGGTGCGGACGTCGGACAGGTGCAGGACGGGTCGGGTGACCAACCGCACCGAGCGGGTGAGGCCGCCGTGCCACCACTGGTCCTGGTCCTCGACGAACGTGGCCGACGACCACTTCACCACGGTGAGTTCGACCTGCACGGTCGCACCGGGCGCGGCCCACGCGGTGACGTCGAACTCCGCGGCCAGGTGGGAGTCGGTGCTGCTGCCGACGTCGTGGCCGTCGACCCGGACGAGCAGGACGCTCTCGGCCGCGCCGACGTGCAGCAGCACCCGCTGCCCGGCCCACTCGGCGGGAACCTCGACGGAACGCCGGTAGACCCCCGTCGGGTTGTGCTCCGTCGGCGGGGTCGGCGGCAGGTCCGGCCACGGCATCTGGTCGTTGGTGTACCAGGGCGGGTCGGGGACCTCACCCCACAGCGAGGGTTCGGTGGTCCAGCAGCCGGGGACCTGCGCCGTCAGCCACCGCTCCCCCGCAGCGGCGTCGGGGCGCGGGCGCAGCTGGAACTCCCAGTCGCCGTCGAGGTCCACGCAGGTCGCACCGTCGTCGGGGACGGCGCGACGCAGCGTCGACAGGGGTTCCCGGCGGCGGCCGACGTGTTCGGGGTCGAGCCACACCGGGGGCTGGCCGTCGCTCACGCGCGGGCCAACCGCAGGCTGAGGACCTCGAACGGGCGCAGCGCGAAACCGACGCTCCCGTCCTCGAGCAACGAGGCGATCCCGCGTGCGGCCGCGGTCCCGTCCTGCGCGGGGTCCTCGAGGAGGTCGACGACGGTGACCTCGGCGAGGTCGAACGAGGTCCGCAGTTCCCCCTTGGCCCGGGCGCCCCACGCCTCGTAGATCCGGACGATCACGTCGCCGGAACCGTCCTCGGCGAGCTTCACGGCCTCCAGCGTGGCGCCGGACCCGGTGACGGTGACCGGTGCGGCGGGGAGTTGCGCCGGACCGTCGACGACGCGCAGCGGCAGGTTCAGGTCGTAGCCGCTGCGCACGGCGTCGGCGATCCGCGCCCCCGGGACGAGGGAGTAGGACAGGACGTGCGCGCCCTGGTCAGCCTGCGGGTCGGGCATGCGGGGGCCGCGGACGAGGGAGAGCCGCACGGTCGTGGTGGACCCGCCGTCCTCGCGGGCGGCGCGGGTCGTGTCGTGGCCGTAGGTGGCGTCGTTGGCGACGGCGACCCCGTAACCGGGTTCGGCGACGTGGACCCAGCGGTGCATGGCCGTCTCGAACCGGGCGTAGTCCCAGCTGGTGTTGGTGTGGGTCGAGCGCTGCACGTGGCCGAACTGGATCTCCGAGGAGCTGACCGCCGCGTGCAGGTCGAGCGGGAACGCGGCCTTGAGGAACTTCTCCTGCTCGTGCCAGTCGATCTCGGTGCGCACGTCGAGGCGGTCGGACCCGGCGCTCAGCACGTACTCCTGCACGATGCGCGAGTTCCGCACGGTCCGGACGACGCAGACGCGGGCCCGCAACGGGGAGTCCTCGACCACGCTCACCTCGTCGGCCGCGACGAGGTCGACGACCCGGTTGCGGTAGTGCTGGTCGACGTCCCACGCGTCCCAGTTGTTCGGGAAGTCGCTGTGCAGCTGCAGCAGGTTCCCGCGGGTCCCGGGGGCCAGGACCTCGCGGTCGTTGACCTCGTCGACGACGGAGGACAGCAACCCGTCGGCGTCGACGACCACCGTGAGGGTGCCGTTGGCCAGCGTCGTGACCCCGTCCTGCGCCTGCACGGTGACGGGGACCACGACGTCCGTGCCCGCGTCGGCGAGGACCACGGCGCCGGAGGCCGGCACCCGGACGAGGGCGCCGTCGACGACGTCGGTCCGTTCGTGCGGGGCGGTGTTCAGCAGGACCCGCGAGCCGGTGCCGAGCGCGTTCACGGCCTGGGTGGTGAGCCGTTCGAGGTCGGTGCGGACCTGCCCGTAGGTCGCCTCGGCCTCGCGGTGCACCCAGGCGATGGAGGAGCCGGGGAGGATGTCGTGGAACTGGTGCAGCAGGACGATCTTCCACAGCCGGTCGAGTTCGGCGTGCGGGTAGGCGTAACCGGGGACGTTCAGCGCGGCCGTCGTCGCCCACAGCTCCGCCTCGCGCAGCAGGTGCTCGCTGCGACGGTTCCCGGCCTTGGTGCGGGCCTGGCTGGTGTAGGTCGCACGGTGCAGTTCGAGGTAGAGCTCCCCCGCCCAGACCGGTGCGTCCGGGTACTCCGCGCGGGCGTCGGCGAAGAACTGGTTCGGGTCCTCGACCTTGACCTTCGGCGACCCCTCGAGGTCGGCGAACCGGCGGGCCCGCTCCAGCATCTCGCGCGTGGGGCCGCCACCGCCGTCACCGTGGCCGAACGGCGCGAGGGAACGGGTACCGCGGCCCTTCTCGGAGTAGTTCGCGACGGCGTGCGTCAGTTCCTCGGCGGAGAAGATCGCGTTGTAGGTGTCGACGGGCGGGAAGTGGGTGAAGATCTGCGACCCGTCGATGCCCTCCCAGCGGAACGTGTGGTGCGGGAACTTGTTCGTCTGGTTCCAGGAGATCTTCTGGGTGAGGAACCACTCCATCCCGGCGAGGCGGGCGATCTGCGGGTAGGCCCCCGAGTACCCGAAGGAGTCGGGCAGCCACACACCCTTGCAGTCGACGCCGAACTCCTCGCGGAAGAAGGACTTGCCGGTGACGAACTGGCGGACGAGGGCCTCACCGCCGGGGAGGTTCCCGTCGGCCTCGACCCACATGCCCCCCACGGGGACCCACTGCCCGGCGCGGGCCGCGGCCTGCATGCGGGCGTAGACCTCGGGTGAGCGCTCCTTCACCCACGCGTACTGCTGAGCCTGGGAGCAGGCGAAGACGAACTCCGGGTACTCCTGCGCCAGGGCGGTGACGTTGGCGAACGTGCGCGACGTCTTGCGCTTCGTCTCGCGCAGCGGCCACAACCACGCCGAGTCGATGTGGGCGTGGCCGACCGAGGACAGCGTGTGGGCGCTGCGGACGGCCGGGGAGGACAGCACGTCCGCGAGCTGCGCGCGGGCCGCGGTCGCGGTGCCCGAGACGTCGTCGAGGTCGAGGGCGTCCAGCGCGCGGTCGAGGGCGCGGGCGATCTCGTAGCGGCGGGGTTCGTTCTCGGGGAGGTGGCGCATGAGGTCGTCGAGGACCTCGACGTCCACGGCCAGCATCCACACCTCCTCGTCGAGGACGACGAGGTCGGCGACCTTCATCGTGTAGAGGTGCTTCTCGCCCGCGGTCGCCTTGTCCCCCAACGGGGTCGGCTTCATGTCGTCGGCCATGACGTCGGGGTTGGCGGCCATCTCGAGCAGCCAGTCGACGGTCTCCCCGCCCTGCGCGTCGCGGACGACGGGCACGACCTGGTTGTCGGGGGCGACCCCCTTGATCGGGACGCCGTCGAGGGTGTGGACCAGCGCCTCGGCCTGGTTGCCCGGCCAGTCGCCGACGAAACCCAGGTCGAAGTGGGCCTCGACCCGGCGACCGGCCCACTCCGCGGGGACCTCGGCCTGCGCCCGCACCCACGTCGTCGACCACGGCCGGCCCCACGTCGTGCCGATCGCGAACCCGCCGAACTCCCCGGCGGCCAGCGCGGCGACGGCCTCGGTGGCCGGGACCGGCTCGTCCGGCACCAGCCAGGCCGACAGGGTCATCGGCACCCGGTGGGAGTGGACGGCGGGACGGATGCGGTGGGTCAGGACGCGGTGGACGCGCCCCTCGACCAGGGATCGGTCGTCGTGCACGGGGGTTCTCCTCGGTGAGTTTCGGGGCGCGGCGGGGGGCTGGTTCAGAGCCGGATCAGGGCCGGATCAAGGCCGGATCAGGAACGGTCGAACACGGCGGCGACCTCGGGGATCCGCTCGACGTAGCCGGCGAGCAGCTTCTCAGCGACGTCGGTGGAACGGACCAGCGGGTGGGTCGCGAAGGCCAGCAACGCCTCGGAGCGGTCACCGTGGACGGCGGCGGCGATGACGTGGCGTTCGACGGCCTTCACCTGCTGCATCAACCCGAGCTGGTGCAGGTCCGGGGCCGGCGTCGCGAACGGGCGGACCCCGCTGCCGTCGACGGCCACGGGGACCTCGACGACCGCGTCGGCCGGCAGTCCGGCGATGGTCGAGCCGTTGCGCACGTTGAGGATCGCGGTCGAGGGTTCGTCGCGGCTGATGGCGGCCATGACGGCCAGCGCCACCCCGGCGTACCCCTGCTGGGACGGGTCGGTCTCCGGCGGCTCGGGGTTCTCGGGAGCGCCCTGCTCACCGCCCTTGGCCTCGGCCATGTAGCTCGCGCTGCGGTCGAGGACGGTGTCGCGCCACAGCTTCGCGGCGCCGGAACCCGCGTGCGGGAGGGCGTCGAAGAACTCGCCCTGGGTCTTGAGCAGGAACTCCCCCCGGGTCATGGCGGACTCGCGGATGCGCGCGACGGCCTCGGCGTTGCGGTACCAGTAGTAGAGGTACTCGTTGGGGACCGCGCCGAACGCCTTGAGCCACGGGGCGCCGAAGACGTGCTGCTCCTCGAGCTGGGCGAGCAGTCCGTCGTCCCCGAGCAGGTCCGGCAGCACGTCGCGGCCACCGACCTCGACCCGGCGCAGCCAGCCGAGGTGGTTCAGGCCGACGTAGTCGAGGCGGGCGTGGTCGGGGTCGTGGCCGAGGAGCAGGGCGACCCGGCGTCCGAGGCCGGACGGGGTGTCGCAGATCCCGAGCGCCTTGTCCCCGAGGACGCCCTGGAGGGCCTCGGTGATGATGCCGGCGGGGTTGGTGAAGTTGAGGAAGTAGGCGTCCGGGGCGAGTCGCTTGACCCGCTCCGCGACGTCGAGCATGAACGGGACGGTGCGCAGGGCGTAGGCGAGCCCGCCCGGACCCGTCGTCTCCTGGCCGAGCACCCCGAGGTCGAGGGCGACCCGCTCGTCGGCGCAGCGCCCTTCGAGCCCCCCGACGCGGACGGCCGCGAAGACGAAGTCGCTGCCCTCGACGGCACGGTCGAGGTCGGTCGTGGTCTGCAGGCGCGGCGGATCGGGGAAGCCCTCGGACAGCTGCTCCAGCACGGCACGCATGCCGGCGAGGCGCGCCTCGCTGGTGTCCTGCAGCGTCACGGTCGTGATGCGCGGGAACCCCCGGTCGCGCAGCAGCGCCTGCCAGACGAACGGGGTCCGGAAGCCGCCCCCGCCCAGGATCGCCAGCTTCACTCGACAGCCCCTCGTTGCTCGTTCACGCAGGGAGGATATGACCGAACGCGCATCCTTGACTAGTCTTTCGCGAACCGACCTGCACGAACGATCAGTGAATCGAGGGGTGTCCCGTGACCGAGCTCGACCTCGTCTTCGGTGGCCGGGTGTTCTGCGACCTGGTGATGTCCGGGGTGGAGGCGCCCCTGCCCGGCGCGGAGGTGTTCGCCGACGGTTTCACCGTGACCGCCGGCGGAACGGCCACCCGCGCCGTCGCCGGCGCCCGCCTCGGGTTCGGGACCGCCCTCGTGGGCGCCGTCGGGACGGACGTCTTCGGCGGCGCGGTGCGGGCCCAGCTCGGCGCCGAACCCGGGCTCCGCCTCGACTGGCTCGCGGAACTCCCCGACGCCCACACCGCCGTCACGGTCGCGCTCACGAACGCCGCGGAACGCAGTTTCATCACCTACGAGGAACGCGCCACCTGGCTGCCGGAGTCGCTGCCCCGGGCGTTGCCGCGGGTGGCGGCCTGCCACGTCGGGATCGCCGAGGGCATCCCGGCCTGGGTCCGCGACCTGCGCGCACAGGGCACGTTCGTCGTCGGTGGCGTGGGCTGGGACGACACCGGCCGGTGGGACCCCGCGACCCTCGACCGCCTCGCCGACGTCGACGCGTTCGTCCCCAACGAGGACGAGGCGCGGCTCTACACCCGGACGGGGAACGCCGACGAGGCCCTGGAAGCCCTGGCCGCCAGGACCGGGGTCGTCGTGGTGACCCGCGGGGCCCGCGGGGCCGTCGCGCTCGACGCGGGCACGGGTGAACGTTGCGAGGTCCTCGCCCCACCCGTCGCCGCGATCGACCCCACCGGCGCCGGCGACTGCTTCGTCGCCGCCTTCTGCGGAGCGCGCACGGCGGGCTGGGACCTGCGCACCGCCGTCGCCTTCGCCGTCCTCGCCGGGTCGGTCTCGGTGCAGCGGCTCGGCGGGGCGACCAGCGCCCCGACCGCCGCGGAACTCGCGGGGCTCGTGCGCGCCGGCCTCGACCGCGACGACCTGCCGAGCGGTGCGTGGACCAGGGTCCTCGACCACCTCGACCGTGTGGTGGTCAGCTGAGTCCCTGCAGCGCAGGCGCTCCCGCGGGGTAGTAGGCCCGCATCCAGGCCGGGAACTCCTGCAGGATCCGGTCGTAGAGTTCCGCGTCGTCGACGGCGTCGAGGTCGTCGAGGGCGAAGAACCCCGTGTTGTCGTGCGCCCGGCCCTCGAGGGTGTCCAGCTTCTCGAGGATCCCGTAGTTGCTGCGTCCGATGCCGATGAACTGCCAGAACACGGGTTCGCGGTCGACGGCGCGGATCGCCTTCTCGGTGCCGCGATTGTCGGTCACGCCCCCGTCGTGGAAGAACAGGACGAGGGTCGGGATGTCGAGGCGGTTCTTCGCGACGTAGCGGGCGACGTCCTCGATCGCGGCCTTCTCGTTGTTCCACCCCTCGGCCTCGGTGTAGCGCTTGCTGGTGTACCGCTCGATCCACTGCGGCAGGGTCGCGATGGTGATGTCCTCGAGCTGCTTCGCCCGGCCACCCATCGCCCAGGCCTGCATCTCGGCGCCGTCGTCGACCTGCGCCGCCACCGGGGCGACGCGTTCCACCGCCCGCGAGAACACCCCCTTGCGGTACAGCGAACTGGTGCTGCCGGAGACGTCGAGCACGACGATCACCCGGCACCGCAACCCCGTCATCCGGTGCTTGGTCAGGACGAGGGCGACCTTCTCCTTGCGCAGGTTGAGGTTCTTGCGCATCTCGACCGGGAGCGCGTCCTCGCCCTTGGTGAAGGAGACCTTCGGGACCACCGGTTCCGGCGCGGGTGTCCCGGGGTCGTCGACGTCCACCCCGAAGTCGCCCGCCAACCCGGCGAGACCGTTGTCGTAGCCCTGGCCCACCGCGCGGACCTTCCAGGCACCGCCGCGCTGGTAGAACTCCGCGAGGACGACGACGGTCTCCGACCCCAGCCGCGCGGGCGTGAACTCCACCGCTTCCCCGGACCCCTCGACGCGCAGGCTCACCGTCGTCCCGGCGAAGGTGGCGCCCTCGGCGGCGGGACTGGCGACCACGACGACCTTGTCCGCCCCGGGGCGCAACGCGGTGAGGTCGAGCGCGAGCGCCGTCCCGTCGAGGCGGACGCCGGGGGCGGTGGGCTGGTTGAAGAAGACCATGTCGGCGTCGCCGGCGACCTTGCCGTCGGCGCTGACGACGAGGGCGGTGACGTCGACCGGGCCGGTGACGTGCGCGCGGACGGAGGTCGCGGTCAGCGGAGCGTTGCCGCCTTCGGTGAGCGTGGGCACCTCCTCTTCCTACCGCACGGAGGGGGGCACCGCCTGGACCTGGCAGGACGGCCGAACCCCTGGGAGGGTCGGGGCATGTCCACGTGGTTCATCACCGGTTGCTCCACCGGCCTGGGGCGTTCGCTCGCCCAGGCCGTCCTCGAACGCGGTCACAACGTCGTCGTCACCGCTCGTGACGTGTCGCGGGTCGCCGACATCGCCGACGCGAAGCCCGACAACGCGCTGGCCCTCGCCCTCGACGTCACCTCCCCCGACCAGGTCGCCGCGGCCGTGCGCGCGGCCGAGGAACGCTTCGGCGCGATCGACGTCCTCGTCAACAACGCGGGCTACGGCTACCGCGCGGCCGTCGAGGAGGGTGACGACGACGACGTGCAGCGCCTCTTCGCGACGCACGTCTTCGGGGCGGCGTCGATGCTCAAGGCCGTCCTGCCGGGGATGCGGGCCCGGCGCAGCGGGACGGTGCTGAACATCTCCTCGATCGGTGCGCACGTCGCGCCGCCCGGGTCGGGGTACTACGCGGCGGCGAAGGCGGCGCTGGAGGCGTTGTCGCGGTCGTTGCGCCAGGAGCTCGCCCCGCTGGGGATCTCGGTGACGATCGTCGCGCCGGGCGGGTTCCGCACCGACTTCGCGGGGCGTTCGCTGACGCAGTCGGCCGAGGCGATCGGCGACTACGCCGAGACGGCCGGCAGGCGCCGCAAGGAGAACGACACCGCGCACGGGACGCAGCCGGGCGACCCGGCGAAGGCAGCGGCGGCGATGATCGCGATCGCCGAGGCGGAGAACGCCCCGGCCTCGATCTTCCTGGGGACGGACGCCGTCTCCGCGATCGACGGCGTGCTCAAGGCGCGGGCGGCCGAGGTGGACGTCTGGCGCGACCTCAGCACCAGCACCGACTTCTGAGATCCGGGGGTGCCGACGCGCGTCGGCACCCCCGGGGTGGTTGCCTGGGCACCATGACGCGCATCGGAACCTCTGACCTCGACGTGAAACCGCTCAGCCTCGGTGGGAACGTCTTCGGGTGGACCGCCGACGAGGCGGAGTCGCACCGGGTGCTCGACGCCTTCGTCGAGGGCGGCGGCGACTTCGTCGACACCGCCGACGTCTACTCGGCCTGGTCGGCGGGCGGGGCCGGGATCTCCGAGACGATCATCGGCAGCTGGTTCGCGAAGTCCGGCAAGCGCGACCAGGTCGTGCTGGCCACCAAGGTCGGCAAGAAGCCCGACCGCGAGGGCCTCGCCGCGGACACGATCCGGGTGGCCGTCGACGAGTCGCTGCAGCGGCTGCAGACCGACCGGATCGACCTGTACTGGGCGCACGCGGACGACCCGGACACCGCGCTGGAGGAGACCCTCGGCGCGTTCGACGAACTCGTCCGGGCGGGCAAGGTCCGCGCGATCGGGGCCTCGAACTACACCGGCCCGCGCCTGGAGGCGGCGTTGGAGACGTCGCGCCGGGAGGGTTTCGCGAGCTACGTCGCGCTGCAGAACCTGTACTCCCTCGTGGAGCGCGCGGAGTACGAGGGCGACGCGGGCAAGGTCGTGGCGGACAACGGTCTCGCCTCGATCCCCTACTCCGCGCTGGCGTCGGGCTTCCTCACCGGCAAGTACCGCCCCGGCCGGCTGGCCGAGTCCCAGCGCCAGGCGGGGGCGGCGAAGTACCTCGACGAGCCCAGGGGCGAGAAGGTCCTCGCGGCGCTGGACGCGGCGGCCGCCGCCCACGGGGTCGAGGTCGCGAGCGTCGCGCTGGCCTGGTTGCGTCAGCAGCCGACGGTGCTCGCGCCGATCGCGAGCGCCCGCACGCTCGAGCAGCTGCCGGCGTTGATGGCCGCCCTCGACCTCGTCCTGGACGCCGAGGAACTCTCGGCGCTGGACCGCGCGTCCCGCTGACCCGGCAGGACACAGGAAGCTCACCTTCCCTGCACGTCACGGGTGCGCAGCGCCGTCGCGGGTGCCGCACAGTGGAGGGGTGGTCACCTCCGCGCCTTCGCAGCAGCACAGCCCGTCCCGCACGCCCGGGGCGCGACGGACGTGGTCGTTCGTCGCGCTCGCCGGGGCGTGGGGTCAGGTCGTGGCCCTCGGGGTCCTCTACTACGTCTGCGTGCGGACGGCGACGGGTCAGCTGCACGAGAACCGCCTGCACTCCGACGCCCTCGCGACCCGGGGCGACGCGGCCGGCTGGCTCGGTCGGGCGTTCCACCTCGCGGAACGCCTGCAGCCGCAGCACCTGGTGTTCGGGTTCGTCGCCATCGGTGTCCTGGCGCTGGTCCGGGGACGTCCCGGGCGCGCCGTGCAGGGCCTGGTCGTCGCGGCGGGGACGCTGGGTCTGACCGAGCTGCTGAAGCTGGTGCTGCTGGAACGTCCGCACCTCGCGGAGAGCTACGCGGCGTCCTCGAACAGCCTGCCGAGCGGTCACACGTCGGCGGTGCTCGGGCTGGCGCTGGGGTTGCTGGTCGCGGCCCCGCGCTGGCTGCGGTTCCCCGTCGCGGTGGTGGGGGCGGCGGCCGCGGGGGCGATGGGGGCCTTCGTCATCGCCGACGGGTGGCACCGGGTCAGCGACGTGCTCGCCTCGGCGCTGGTCGGTTCGATCGTGCTCTGCCTCGTGCAGGTCCTGCCCAGCCGCGACCACCGTCGGCGTGGTCGCCTGGTGGCCCTGTCGCTGGTCGTCCCGGTGGCCTGCGCCGCAGCTCTCGTCGTGGTCTACGCCGGTGACGCCTCGTTGCGCACGTCCTACGTCGTGGCCGGGGCGGTCGTGGCGCTGACGGTGCTGAGCGCGGCCCGCAGCCTCCCGCGAGAGGTGCACCGCCGGGGCTGAGGGCAGGATGGGGTCATGTCCGACTCCACCTCCGGATTCCCCGGTTCGACCGACTCCACCTCCTTCCCGGGCGACCCGACCCCGCCCGACGCCCCCCGTGAGACCACCGACGGCCCCGAACCGCGCGTCGTGGTGGTGACCCCGCAGGGCATGGGCATCGCCGAACCGCTCGAGGACGGCGAGCCCGGACCGGCCGACATGGTGTCCCAGCCGGCGAAGGTCATGCGCATCGGCAGCATGATCAAGCAGCTCCTCGAGGAGGTGCGTTCGGCGCCGCTGGACGAGGCCGGTCGCAGCCGCCTGGCCCAGATCCACGAGCGCTCCATCAACGAGCTCGAGGACGGTCTCGCCCCGGAGCTCGTCGAGGAACTGCGCCGGATCGCGTTGCCGTTCGCGGAGGGTGAGACGCCCTCGGAGAGCGAGCTGCGCATCGCCCAGGCCCAGCTCGTCGGCTGGCTGGAGGGTCTCTTCCACGGCATCCAGACCGCGCTCGTCGCCCAGCAGATGGCCGCGCAGGCGCAGCTGCAGGAGATGCGGCGGGCGTTGCCGGCTGGGGCCCCGCACCCCGCCGGTCCCCCTCGTGGTGACGGCATGCCCCGCATCCAGCCGCCCGGGACGGGGCAGTACCTCTGAAGCTCGCGTTCTGGCGCCGGACGCCGGACCCCCTGGGGGACGGCGTCTGGCAGCGCGCCCACCACGGGGTGGAGCGGGCGGTGCGACGGGTCGAGCAGGTCGTCGACGGCACCCCGCCCGGTCCCGCCCGGGACGCGCTGGAGCAGTTCCTCCCCCGGGTGGACCTCGTGGCCCGGGCCGCGCGGGCCCGGTGCCTGCAGGCCCAGCTGGACTCCCCCAGCTCGCAGCTGCTCGTCCCCGGCGGGGCGGCCGGGGAGGTCCACCGTTCCGTCACCCGCACCGCGACCGCGTGCGCGCAGGTCGCCGAGGCGGCCGCGATGGTGCGGGTCGCGGAGACGTTCGACCCGGCGTCGATCGCGTCGGTGGAGCGGGCCGTGGTGAAGGCGGAGACGCTCGCCGGCCTGCGCTGAACCTCGCACGAGTCGCACCCATCGGTGTCACCACGTGGAGTGAGCTGTGGGTGAGACGAACTCGGTACCAGAGCACCCGGTTCGTCGCACCCACACGTCCACCGACGGCTCCCGGCGCCCTCGGTCACCGGGAGGGGTTGTGTCGGAGGGCGGTGGCACGGTGTGCTCGTCCCGGTTCGCCGGGTGATCAGGTACCGACAACAGGGGGACGTCTCGTGCACATCGACAACGCTCGTGAACTCAAGGCCCGGCTGCTCGCCGGGTCGATCCGGTCGGCTGCGGTCGCCCAGCCCCAGGGCGTGGCCAGCGTCGGGATCAGCGTCCTCGGCCGGGGGGCCGACGGACCGCGCTACGGGCTCGCCGTCCGCTACTCCGGCAGCCGCGGGGAGGCCCTGGCCGGCAGCGCGCGGGAACTCACCACGGGAGCGGCGCAGGCCGAGCTCGACATCCGCGAGATCGGCCTCGTGCAGGCCCTCACCGCCCCGACGGAGCCGGGCACGTGGGCGCCGGAGTCGTTGCAGCGCAAGGTGCGTCCACTGCACCCGGGGCTGTCGATCGCGCAGCGGGACGTCACGGCGGGAACCCTCGGCGGGTTCGTGACCATCGAGGGTTCGGACGGGTTGTACGTCCTGTCCAACAACCACGTCCTCGCGAACTCCGACCAGGCCGCCCTCGAGGACCCGGTCCTGCAGCCCGGCCCGTTCGACGGCGGGAAGGCCGGTGACCGGGTCGCGCGCCTCGCCCGCGCGGTGCACCTCGACGCCGGCGGCGGGAACACCGTCGACGCCGCGATCGCCCTGCTCGAGGACGTGACCGACGCCTCGGGCGTCGACCTCAGCTACCCCGTGGGTCGCCTCACCGGCTGGGCCGACCCCGACGACGAGGTCGACGTCGAGAAGGTGGGCCGCACGACGGGGTGGACGAAGGGCCGGATCAGCGCCATCGAACTCGACGACGTGGCGGTCCAGTACCCCGTCGGCGTCGTCAGCTTCGACGGCCAGATCGAGGTCACCGGGGCGAGCGGGGCGTTCTCGGCGGGGGGTGACTCCGGGTCGCTGGTCTACCGGCCGGACACCCGCGAGGCCGTCGGCCTGCTCTTCGCGGGTAGCGAGCGCGGCGGCGCCGACGGCGCCGGCCTCACGTTCTGCAACCCGATCGGCCTTGTGCTGAACGCGCTCGGTGCGACACTGGTGGTGTGAGCCAGTCCACTTCCCCGGACGCGAACGTGGCCCGTGCGGCCAAGGCGCAGGTCAGGAGCCTCGTCGCCGGTGACCCGCGGGTCAACGGCATCGGCCTGACCCACGCCGGTGGCGACTGGGCCGTCAAGGTCAACGTCGTCGACGAGACCGACCACCCGGACCTGCCCGACACCGTGGACGGGGTCCCCGTCGTGGTCCGCGGTGTGGGCGGGATCAGCGCGCGCGCGAGCTGAGCAGGCGCTCCAGGACCTGCGCGACGCCGTCGTCCCCGCACTCGGGGGCGACGGCGTCCGCCGCGTCCAGCGCCTCGGGGTGACCGTCGGCCATCGCGTAGGAACGGCCCGCCCAACGCAGCATCTCGAGGTCGTTGGGCATGTCCCCGAACGCGACGACCCCCTCGGCGGTGATCCCGCGGTCGGCCGCGACCTCGGCCAGCGTCGAGGCCTTGCTGACCCCGGCGGCCATGATCTCGATGAGGGAGTCGGCCGCGTTGGAGTGGGTGACGTTCACCAGGTCGCCCAGTTCCCGGGCGGCGATCGCGACCATCTCGTCGCTGAGCGTCCCCGGGCACTTGGCCAGGATCTTGACGATCGGCGGGGCGTCGCGCAGCAGTTCCCCGAACGGGGCGACGCGCTCCTCGAGACCGCTGTCGAAGCGGGTCGCGTAGGCGTCCTCACGGCGGAACCCCTCGATGGACTCCAGGGCGAACCCGATCCCCGGCAGCGCCGGACGCAACCGGGCCGCGACCTCACGGACGACGTCGACCGGGATCGGGTGCTGACGCACGAACTCCTCGGAGTCGAGGTCGAAGACGATCGCACCGTTGGCGCAGACGACCTGGCCGCGCAGCCCCGCCTCCGCCGCCAGCGGCGTGACCCAGCGCGGCGGGCGGCCCGTCACCGGCACGACGGGGATGCCGGCGCGCTCGCAGGCGGCGAAGGCGGCCAGGGTGCGGGCGCTGACGGGGCGGTCGCGCGGGATGACCGTGCCGTCGAGGTCGGTGGCGACGAGCTTCCAGCCGCGGGCGAACTCCCGCTCCGCGTCGGTGAGGGGCGCGGCCAGGGGTTCTGAGGTCACCCGCCCATCCTGTCACCCGGCGACGGGAGTCCGGTGCGTCAACCCCGTCGGCCGGGCACCACGGCCTCGCGGGGGCGCGTCGGCGTGAACGCGTAGCGGTCGACCCCCAGCCCGCGCAGCACGGCCTGCTCCACCGGGGACGACGCCGAGGGGTCCTCGCGGTCCAGGTCCATCGGTTCGCGCAGGCTCAGCGGCGGGTTCGTGATGAGGCGTTGTGCCCGCAGCACGTTCTGCGACGTCGCGTGCAGCAGGAACGGGTGCATGAGGACGACGTCCCCGAGCCGGCCCGTGAGCTCGACGAACTCCCGGCACTCGCGGATCAGCGGGGTCTGCTGCAACACCTCCGGCAGGACGCCCTCGGGGTGCTCGGCCAGGAACCGGGCCACCACCCCCACCGAGTCCGTGGCCGCGAACGTGCCACCCCCGCGGGAGTGGACGTCGGTCCACAGCACGATCGTGAGCAGCCCCTGCTCCGGGGAGTCCAGGAAGTGCCGGAAGAAGTCACCGTCCTTGTGCCAGCCGCCGACCTCGGCCGAGGGCGGGTCGAAGGGCCGGTCCGCCCCGACGCCGAGGTTGGCGATGATCCCGTCCGACCAGTGCCACGGGGTCCGGACGCGGTCCTCGCCCCCGAGGAGCTGGCACGCGGCCGCGAACGCCGTCGGGGCGAACTCGGCCGCGTCGACGTGCTCGAGCGAGGGCAGGTGCACCCGCGGGCGGTCCCACGTGGCGGGATCGTCGCGGTCGACGCCGAGCCGGTCCCAGGCCCGGTCGACGATCGGGGCCGCGCTCGCGGCGTCGAAGCAGTTCTCCAGGACGACGTAGCCCGTGTCCAGGAACTGCTGGACCTGCCGGTCGTCGAGGGGGGTGGTGCTCACGGTGTTCTCCTAGCCCTTGAAGGCGCCGTCCATGATCCCGGAGACCATCTGCTTGCCGAAGAAGGCGAACAGCACCAGGAGCGGGACGGTGACGAGGAAGGAACCGGCCATGGCCAGTCCCAGGTCGATGGACATGTTGGACTGCAACGCCTTGATCGCGATCTGGGCGGTGTAGTGCTCGGGGGACTTCAGCACGATGAACGGCCAGAGGAAGTCGTTCCAGGAGTTCACGAACCCCAGCAGCCCCAGGACGGCGGCCGCGGGACGCACCACGGGGAACGCGATCCGGGTGAAGATCTGCCACGAACCGCAACCGTCCATCCGGGCGGCCTGCAGGAGTTCGTCGTTGATCGTCGCGCTGATGTGCTGGCGCATCCAGAAGATGCCGAAGGCGCTGACCAGGCCCGGGACGATGAGGGCCTGCAGGGTGTCGACCCAGCCGAGCTTGGAGATGATGAGGTACTGCGGGATGACCCCGAGCTGCGCCGGGACGGTCATCGTCAGCACCAGCAGCAGGAACAGGGCGTCGCGCCCCTTGAAGGTCATCTTCGCGAAGGCGAACCCGGCCAGGGAGCACAGGAACGCCTGCCCGACCCCGATGCACGCCGCCACGACGAAACTGTTCAGCAGGGAGCGCAGGAACGGGATGGTGTCGAAGACGAGTTTCAGGAGGTTGAGGAAGTTGCCCCCGGGGATCACCCGGGGTGGCATCTGCGAGGCGGCCTGCGAACCGACCGAGGACACCACGAACATCCAGTAGATCGGGAACACGCAGGCCAGCGTGGCGAGGGCGAGGACGAGGTAGGTCGGCCAGCCGACCCGTCCGACCTGACGGGAGCGGGCGACCCGCGACGAGGGTTTGCGCGGGGTCAGCGTCTGGCTCATCGGGTGGCCTTCACGTCTCGGTTCCCCAGGCGGCTGGAGAGCAGGTAGTTGATGATCGCGACCACGACGATGATGATGAACAGGGCCACCCCGATCGCCGAGCCGTACCCGAACTTGAACGACCCGAACCCCTGCTCGAAGAGGAACAGCGAGAGGGTCTGGCACTGGCGCGCGGAACCGCAGGTGAGCAGACCGCCGCCCAGCAGCAGGGGTTCGGTGAAGACCTGCAGACCACCGATGGTCGAGGTGATGACCGTGAAGACGATGACGGGTCGCAGCGCCGGCAGCGTGATGTGGCGGAACTGCTTCACCGGGCCGGCGCCGTCCACGGCCGCCGCTTCGTAGAGGTCGCGGGGAACGGCCTGCAGGGACGCCAGGTAGAGCAGGGTGTTGTAGCCGAACCAGCGCCAGATGACCATGACCGAGATGAGGATGTGGCTGCTCAGCGCGGTCGACATGAAGTCGACGTGGTCGAAGCCGAGCAGGCCGATGAACCAGTTCAGCAGGCCGTAGTCGCGGTCGAAGAGCTGGGAGAACACGATCGTCGTCGCCGCCACCGAGGTGATGTAGGGCAGCAGCATCGACATGCGGAAGAGGTTCGCGAACCGCAGCCGGGCCGAGTTGAGGACCTGGGCCAGGATCAGCGCCACGAGCAGCTGCGGCACGGTGGACATCAGCCAGATGCTGAACGTGTTGCGGAAGGCGTTCCAGAACCGCGGGTCCCCGGCGAGCTGGCGGAAGTTGTCCAGCCCGACGAAGGTGTGCGCCCCGATGGGGTTCCAGTCGAAGAGCGAGACGTAGAACGTGAACAGCAGCGGCATGAGGCCGAACACGGCGAACAGCAGGTAGAACGGCGCCACGTAGCCGTAGGGCGCGATCCGTTCCCACCGGGTCTCCACGGGCCGGGTCGAGGTGGTGGGGGCGGTCGCCCCCACCTGCCCCGGCGTCAGGGTGGCGCTCATCAGGCGCCGATCGCCGTCTTGGCGTTCTTGACCGCGGTGTCCCAGGCCGCGTCGGCCGGGGCCCCGTCCTGCTCGACGCCGGTGAGGGCGTCCAGGAAAGCGGTGCCGATCTCAGCGGTGTTGGGGCCGACCTTGAAGGCCTTCAGGCCGAGCACGGACTGGGTGAAGATCTGCCCGGTCGGGGCGTTGCCGAAGAACGGGTCGGTGTAGCTCGTGAGCTCGGGCTTGTCGTAGTTCGACGGCGTCGTCGGCAGCGAGCCGCTGGTGAGGAAGTGCTGCAGCTGCTGGTCCGGGGCCTGCATCGTGGAGATGTACTTCCACGCCGCCTTCGGGTTCGCCGCACGGGCGGGGATGACCAGGTAGCTGCCGCCCCAGTTCCCGCTGCCGCCGGGGATGGTGGCGACGTCCCACTTGCCCTTGGAGTCCGGCGCGGCGCTGCGGATGGAGCCCAGCATCCACGACGGTGCACCCATCGCGGCGAAGTCCCCCTTGCCCAGGGCCGCCGTCCAGCCGTCGGTGAACGTGCCCAGGCGGGCGGTCACCTTGGCGGCGATGGCGGACAGGGCGAGTTCGAAGGAGTCGCGGACCTGCGGGTTGGTCTCGAAGACCGGCTTGCCGGAGGCGTCGTAGTACTGCTCGTCGCCCTGGGAGACGGCCTGCAGGAACACCGAGGTGTTCGCGTTGTCCATGAAGGGCTTGCCGGTGGCGGCGGTGTACTTCTGACCGGTGGCGATGAAGTCCTCCCAGGTCGGCCAGAGCTTGCCGACCTCGACCCGGTCGGTGGGCAGACCGGCCGCGGCGAAGAAGTCCGTGCGGTAGGCGACGCCCATGCCGCCCACGTCGGTGGGGATCCCGATGAGGACGTCGTCCTTCGCCTTGGCCTGGGAGATGACCCAGTCCAGGTACTCGCCCTCGAGGTCGTCGGCCCCGAGCGTCCCGAGGTCGACGAAGTTGCCCGCGTTCTCGACGAACTTCGGCAGTTCGGTGGCCTGGATGAGGCAGAGGTCGGGGACCTTGCCGCCGGCCAGGGCCGTGGTCAGGGCCTGCGCGGTCTCGGCGCTGCTGCCGACCTCGGTGAGCTTGACGGTCACGTCGGGGGCGAGCTTCTTGTACGCCGCGACGTCGTCCTTCTGGCCGATGCCGGTGAAGGACCAGAAGTCGAAGGTGTTCGGGTCGCTGGACCCCCCGGAACCCGAGGAGCAGGCCGCGGAGGTGAGGGCGGTACCGCCGAGGACGGCGGACATCGCCAGGGCACGGCGACGGGTCATGGACAGCGGGGGCAGCGTGTTCACGGAGGTCCCCTCCTTCGGGGAGTCGTGCGGGTCTCGCAGCGACGGGTGCCGGTGCGGTGGAACGGGAGTGCGGCGGAACGGGGGTGCGGTGGTCTTCAGGCCCGGGCGGCGAAGGAGACGGTGGCGAAGCTGTGCGGGGGCAGCTGAGCGCGCAGGACGCCGTCGTGCAGGGTGACGCCCTCCAGCGGGCGCACCTGGACCGGGGTCTGCTCCGCCGTGTTGTGCGCGGAGATCTCCGGCGCGGTGAGGACCCTGGCGACCGGTGTCCCGTTCGCGCCGCCGCGGACGTCGACCTCGACGTCCAGCGGGCGCTCGGCGTCGAGGTTGGTGAGCGAGACGAGGACCTGGCCGTCCTTGGTGCTGGCGGACGCCGAGAAGGTCGGGAGTTCCGTCCCGTCGACGGTCGCGGTGGGGGTGGTCCCCCGGACGGTGAACGGCAGCGACGCCGCGTCGTGGTGGCCCTTGTTCATCGCGAACACGTGGTAGCTCGGGGTCAGGACGAGCGAGTTCCCGTCGGTCAGCAGCATGGCCTGCAGGACGTTCACCGTCTGGGCGATGTTGGCCATCACCAGCCGGTCGGCGTGGCGGTGGAAGGCGTCGAAGTGCACGCTCGCGACGAGGGCGTCGCGAAGGGTGTTCTGCTGGAACAGGAACCCCGGGTTGGTCCCCGGTTCGACGTCGAACCAGGTACCCCACTCGTCGAGGACCAGGCCGACGCGCTTGTCCGGGTCGTAGGCGTCCATGACGTTCGCGTGACCGGCGATGATCCGCTCGATCTCGGTGGCCTTCACCATCGTGCGGTAGTACTCGGCGTCGTCGAACTCCGTCGCGGAACCCTTCGCGTCCCAGGTCGGCCCGACGATCGTGTAGTGGTGGAAGGAGATCGCCTGGTAGGTGTTCTTGCCGTGACCGCTGACCTCACCGTCACCGAGGTAGCGGCCGAGGTTCTGCATGAGGACCTCGGTCCAGCGGTAGTCCGCGTCGGCGGCACCGGCGGCGATGCGGTACAGGTGGTTGTCGCCGTGGTCGAGGCTGTAGGTCCCGTACTGGCGGGCGAGTTCGGCGTAGGCGCCGGAACCCATCCCTCCGCCGCAACCCCAGGGTTCGTTGCCCAGACCCCAGAACGGGACCGACCAGGGAACGTCTCGCCCGTTGGCCCGCCGCAACCGGGCCATGGGTGAGTCGTCGGCGCGGGTCAGGTACTCGATCCACTCGGCGGCCTCGCGGACCGTGCCGCTGCCGACGTTGGCCGAGACGTAGGGGTCGGCCCCGAGGAGTTCGCACAGCGCCATGAACTCGTGGGTCCCGAAGGAGTTGTCCTCCACGACGTCGCCCCAGTGCGAGTTGACCATCGCGGGACGCTCCTCGCGGGGACCGATCCCGTCGCGCCAGTGGTAGGTGTCCGCGAAGCAGCCGCCCGGCCAGCGGAGGTTGGGGATGTCGAGCGCCCGCAGCGCCTCGACGACGTCCAGGCGCAGACCCCCCTCGTGCGGGAGGTCGGAGTCCTCGCCCACCCAGAACCCGCCGTAGATGCAGCGCCCGAGGTGCTCGGCGAAGTGGCCGTAGAGGTGGCGGGAGATCGCCGCGCCGGGCAGGTCGACGTCCAGCACGGCGCGGACCCGCGGGACGGTGGAGGTCGGGGTGGGATCGGGGGCCAGTCGCTCGTCGTCGAGAAGCACGGGTTCCTCGCAGGTGTCGTCGGGTGTGACCGTGCGGCGACAGCGCCGCGGTCGTCCTCGGGTCGGGAGAACCGGGGGGACACCTTCGTCGGTGTCCACCTCGTTGTGTGTATCGATATAGTGGGTGGCAGCCGCCGACCTGTCAAGCACCTCTCGGAGACGGTCGCTGTAGTTTCTGCGGGAGACCGCGGCGGTGCGGTCACGACGCGGTGCGGAGGGAGGGCGACGTGGTCACCATGCGCGACGTCGCGGCCGAGGCCGGGGTCTCGGCGATGACCGTCTCCAACGCCCTCACCGGACGGCGACCGGTCAGCGACTCCACCCGCCGGCTCGTGATGGAGACCGTCGAACGCCTCGGGTACCAGGTGAACGTCGCGGCCCGCAGCCTCCGGCAGGGCCGGACGGGAGTCGTCGGCATCGCCGTCCCCACCCTGGACAGCCACTACTACAGCCGGCTCGCCCACCACCTCGTGCTCGCCTTCGCCCAGTCCGGGATGGCGACGGTGGTCGAGGAGACGCACGCCAGCCGCGAGGGCGAGATCGCCGCGTTCCGCGACTCCCGGCTCAACGCCTACGACGGTCTGGTCATCGCCGCGCTCGGCCTGACCGAACGCGAGATCAACGCCCTCAGCCGGGAGGTGCCCGTCGTCGTCCTCGGCGAGCAGGAACTGCACCAGAGCGTCGACCACGTGAGCATGCCCAACGTCGAGGGCGCCGAGGCGGCGACGCGGTTGCTGCTGGACCGGGGGTGCCGCCACCTGGCCCTGGTCGGGTTCCCGACCCTGGAGGACCTGGACGACGTCACCCTCCCCGAGGGGGCCGCGTTCGTCCTGCGCGCCCAGGGGTTCGCGCGCGTGGTGCGGGAGACCGGGATCCCGGCGAGCGCCGCCTACGCCGGGGTGACCCAGGCCGCGGGCGTGGAGTGCGCCCACGAGCTCCTGAGCCGCGGTGAGGTGCCCGACGGCATCGTCTGCGTGACCGACACCCTCGCCTTCGGCGTCGTCCGCGGGCTCGCCGACCACGGGGTGCGCGTGCCCGACGACGTGCTGGTCGTCGGCTTCGACGACGTCGAGGACGCCCGCTTCCACATCCCCTCGCTCACCTCGGTGGCGCCCGACCTGCAGGGTCTGGTCGATGAGACGGTGCGGTTGCTGGCGCGGCGCATCGCCGACCCCTCGGCGGTCCCGCAGGACGTGACGGTGTCCTACGGGATCGTCGAGCGGGAGTCGACGACGCGGGTCGGTGCAGGTCGTCCCGGTGCAGGTCGCCTCAGTGCAGGTCGTCGTTCCGCGGGACGACGGCCTCCTCGGGCAAACGGGCGCTGACGACCACGGCGAGGTCGCCGGGGAGGTCGTCCGGAAGGTCGACCTCGAAGGCCGCGTCGGTCTGGCGGACGACGACGTCGGCACGGCTGCCGAGGACCCGGACGTCGGTCAGCTCGCGCGGGACCAGCCCGGCGGCCCGGCCCCAGGACCGGACGCGCACGACGCCGTCGCCCGGTCGGGCCAGCACCGTGGCGTAGAGCCGGGTGCCGCTCTCCCCCGGGGCGTCGCGGACCGTGAACCGGACGTCCTGCGCGGTGTAGGCGCGGGCCGTGGTGTCGACGAACGACCCCGCCGGGAGGTGGGTGGGACCCTCCCCCGGGATCGTCCAGGGCCGGGTCCCGTAGATCGCCTCCCCGTTGCGCGCGAGCCACTCCCCCAGCGACTCCAGGAGTTCCACCTCCGCCGGGTCGATCGTGCCGTCCGCCTTCGGCCCGATGTTCAGCAGCAGGACCCCGTTCTTGGCGACGACGTCGACGAGTTCCCCGACGAGTTCCGCGACGGACTTGTAGGAGTGCCCCTCGACCCAGCTCCACGCGGTGCGACCGACGGAGGTGTCGTTCTGCCAGACCCGCGGGTGGATCCCCGACAGTGCCCCGCGTTCCACGTCGTAGACGGCACTGCCGTCGGCGAACGCCTTCCACTTGTAGTTGATGACCACCTCGCGCCCCCACTGCGCGGCGGAGTTGTAGTAGTAGGCGGCCAGCAGTCGCAGCCAGGGCTCGAAGGCGGGCTGCTCGATCCACCAGTCGAACCACAGGACCTGCGGGCGGTGGGTGTCGATGAGCTCGACGGTGCGCAACAACCAGTCCTCGAGGAACTGCTCGTTGGGCGCGGTCTCCTCGCGCATCGCCGGGCCGTAGAAGTCGGCGAAGGCGGGGTCGCGCACGTCGGAGGGGAACTCGTGGCCGCCGTTCATGAACCACCAGTGCTCGGCCCGGTGCGAGGACGCGCCCAGCACCATCCCGGACTCGCGCACGGCCGCTCCGAGTTCACCGAGCACGTCGCGCTGCGGGCCCATCTCGGCCGCGTTCCAGCGCGAGCGCTCGGTGGCGTACATGGCGAAACCGTCGTGGTGCTCCGCGACGGGCACCACGAACTGCGCGCCCGCCCGGCGGAACGTCGCCGCCCAGGCCTGCGGGTCGAACCGTTCGGCCCGGAACCGCTCGATGAAGTCCTTGTACCCGAACTCGTCCTGCGGGCCGTAGGTGGCCCGGTGGTGCTCGTACTCCGGGGTTCCCTGGCGGTACATCGTGCGGGCGTACCACTCGTTGCCGAAGGCCGGGACCGAGTAGACCCCCCAGTGGATGAAGATGCCGAACTTGGCGTCCTCGTACCATCGCGGGGCCCGGTACCCCTGCAGCGACTCCCACTCCGGCTGGTACGGCCCCGCCGTCGCCACCGAGCGGACCCGGGCGAGTTCCTCGTCGTCCCTGCCGATCACGTTCTCCACCACGATCTCCTCGTTCCGTCCGGTTCCTGACTCGTTCACCCACCGGGTTCACATCGCGCGGACTCCGACGGTGAGCACGACGTTCGCGCACAACCGCTGGTCACCGGTCGCGACGACGACCGCGACCCCCGCGGCCCGGGTCCGGTCGTAGAAGGCCCAGCGGTCCACGACGTCGATCGCGACGTCGGGCCCGAGGGCCCGCCGGTAGTCGTGGTGCGCCTCGACCTCGGCCCCGTCGGGGGAGGCCATGAACGTGGCCGCCTCGACGGGGACGGCGCGCAGCACGGGTTCCAGCACGTCGAGGACCCCCACGAGCCCGGGACGCAGGTTCAGGTGGACGACGTCGACCGAGCGGTCGGTCGCCGTCCGCAGCGGGAAGTTCGCGTCGGCGATCACGATGTGGTCGCCGTGGCCGGCGGCGGCCAGGGCGGCCAGCAGCGGTGGGTGCAGCAGTTCCGTCTCCAGCACGGTTCCTCCGGTTCAGTCGGTGATCGGTGCGACGGCGATGCGGCCGTCGAGGTCCCAGAGTTCCTCCCAGGACTCCGCCCCCGGCCAGAGGAACACCTGGCCCTTGATGAGGCGGTTCCCGCGGTCGGCGGCGCGCAGTTCCTCGACCTCCGCGGCGGTGAGCGGGTCCTCGACCACGGCGCGCAGGTTGGCGGTGTACTGCTCGGGTTTCACCGCGAACGGGATGGGGACCTGGCCCCGCGCGACCGCCCACTTGAGGCAGACCAGGGCGGGGTGGACGCCGTGCGCCGCGGCGATGCGCACCACGACGGGGTCCTCGACGTCGACGACGTCGTCGGGGGTCCGGTCCCGTTCCGGCCGCGAGGGCGAACCCAGCGGCGAGTACCCCACCGGCTGGACGCCGTGCGCCAGGCAGAAGTCGAACAGCTCCGGCTGCTGGAAGCAGGGGTGCAGTTCCATCTCGTTGAGCGCCGGGGCGATCCGGGCGTCGCGCAGCAGCAGCTCGAGCTTCGGGATCGTCGTGTTGGAGGTCCCCAGGTGGCGCACGAGCCCGGCGTCGACGAGGCCCTCCAGGGCCTGCCACAGCGCCAGGTAGGCGTCGTGGTCGTAGGGGCGGGCGTGCGGGTCGCGCGCCGAGGTGTCGGCCATCGGGGGGTGGTGGTTGGGGAAGGGCCAGTGCACGAAGACCGCGTCGAGGTGGTCCAGGCGCAGGTCGCGCAACGACCGGTGGACCGAGGCGACCGCGGCCTCCGGGGTGTGCGCGTCGTTCCAGACCTTGGACACGACGAACAACTCCTCCCGCGGGATCCCCTCGGAGATCGCCTCGGTCAGGACGTCGCCGATGCGGTCCTCGTTGCCGTACACGGCGGCGCAGTCGACGAGGCGGTACCCGGCGCGCAGCGCACCGGCGACGGCGTTGGACACCTCCGCCGGGCCGTAGCGGTCGGAACCGAAGGTGCCCAGCCCGATCGCGGGCATGCGGGCACCGCCGCTCAGGGTGCGGAAGGGCACGTCGGCGGGGTGGACGGGGACGTTCGGACGGCTCACGGTTCTCCTTCGATCCTGGCCTGCGGAACGATAGACGAAACGATTCGCTCCAACAAGGGGGAGCGCGACGCGGGCCCGGCTCAGAGCGGCGGCGGACCCACCGAGGGGCCGGGGCGGTGTTCCCCGGACAGCACGACCCGCCGCGGGGGCGACTGCCCACCCGCGGTCTCGCGCAGCCGGTCGCGCACCATCTCCGCTGCGGCGCGGGCGATCTCACGCACGGGCTGGACGACCACCGCCGTCCGCGGCCGGGTGAGGGCCGCGACGTCCCGGGCGTCGAACCCGACGAACGACACGTCGTCCGGGACGGTGAGCCCGGACTCGGCGAGGACGGTGAGGGCGCCGACGGTGAGTTCCTGGTTGAGGGCGAACACCGCGGTCGGCCGGGGTTCCAGCGCGAGCAGTCGCGCCATCCCCTCCCGGCCCGCCGCCACGGTCAGCGGCCCGCCGACGACGACGCCCCGCGGGACGGGCAGCCCGGCGCGACGCATCGCCCGGCGGAACCCGGCCAGCCGCTCGCGCAGGCTCCAGACCTCGTCCGGGCCGGCGAGCACGGCGATCCGGCGGTGCCCCCGGGCGACGAGGTCGGCCACGACCCCCGCGCTGACCTCCGCGTTGTCCAGGACCACCGCGTCGCACACCAGCCCGTCGACGAGGCGGTCGATCAGCACCAGCGGGACGCCGCGCGCCGCGGCCGCCGACAGCGCGGTGGTGTCCCGCGGCGAGGGGACCGCGACGATGCCGTCGACCTGACGGTCCAGCAGGTCCGCGACCGCGTCGTCGGCCGCGCCGCCGCTCCGCGAACGGCTCGAGCGGACCAGGACCCCGACCCCGTCCGCGGCCAGCACCTCCTCAACCCCGGCGATGACGGAGAGGTGGAAGTCGTTGTCGAGTTCCGGCAGCAGCACGCCCACCGTCTGCGAGCGGCGGGTGCGCAGGCTGCGGGCCACGGCGTTCACCCGGAAGCCCAGGTCGCGCGCCGCGACGTCCAGCGCCGCGCGGTTCTCCTCGCGGACCGTACCGCCGTTGAAGTACTTGGAGATGGTGGCGAGCGAGAGGCCCGTGGCCCGCTGGAGGTCCTTGTAGGTCGCCCGCACGTCACTCCCCCACCGTCGGACCGTTGCCGCCCCGGACAGTACAGGGGGTCTCAGCCGGCGCTGGCGGCCTCCATGGCGGCGGCGAACTCCTGCGGGGTCTGGCTCAGGCCGAACAACTTCTCGATGTTGTCCAGCAGGGCGTCCGCGGCCGTCGGCGAGAGCGCCTGGTCCCAGGACTGCTGGAACGTCGCCGCCCCCGACGCCAGGTCGTAGACGAACTGCAGCCAGTCGGCGTCCTCGGAGCCCGAGAACCCGCTGTCGGAGCCCACGACGATCGGCACCCCGCCGGAGTCGATCCAGGCCTTCGTCGTCGCGTCGGTGACGAGACCGTCGGCGAGGAACTTCTTCGCCGCGGTCTTGGCCTTCTCCGAGGCCTTCGCGGACATCGCGTAGTAGCCCGAGGGGTTCCCGACGGTGGACGTGGGGTCACCCTTGCCGCCGGTCACGGTGGGGAACGTCGACCACCCCAGGTGGCCTCCCGTCACGAAGTCCCCGCCGTCGGTCTTCATCGAGCCGAAGACCCAGGAGCCGTGCAGCATCATGGCCGCGCGGCCGGTGTACAGCAGCGCCTGGTCGGCGTTGGAGTCGGCGGTGATCGAGGCGAAGCCCTTGACGAACCCGCCGGCCTTGACGAGGTCCTGCACCTTGGTCAGGGCGTCGATCGAGTCGGGCTTCGACCAGGCCCCGGGTTCACCGTCGTAGATCGAGGTGAACAGCTCCGCGCCGCCGATGCGGTCGTAGAGGTACTCCAGCCACATCATGTTCGTCCACCGCGACTGCCCGCCCAGCGACAGCGGCGCGACGCCCGCGTCGACGAAGACGGGGACCAGGGCCATCAGCTCGTCCCAGGTCGTGGGCGGCTGGGCCCCCACCTGCTCGAACAGCTTCTTGTTGTAGAAGAACACGATCGGGGACACGACCTCGCACGGGACGGCGTAGATCTTGTCGTCGACGGTGGCCGCGGCGAACGCGCTGGTGAACAGCTTGTCCTTGAGTCCCGCGTTCTCGGCGAAGAACCCGGTGAGGTCCTCGACCTGGCCGTTGCCGACGTAGTCGCGCAGCCCCCCACCACCCCAGGTGGGGATGATCGTGGGGGCCTGGGCGGCGCCGATGGCCGTGCGGATCTTGGCCTTGTAGGCGTCGTTCTGGAACGAGGAGAGGGTGAGTTCGCCGTCCGGGTTCGCCTTGTTGAAGGCGTCCACGGCATCGGTGCGGATCCCCTCCGCCGGTTGCCCGGTGAGGATCCACATCGTGGCGCCACCGCCGGTGGCCTGACCGGGGCCCGACGAGCCGCCGCACGAGGCGAGGCCGGCGGCCAACGGGGCGGCCAGGGCGAGGGTGAGGACTGCGCGTCGGGTGGTGAACTGCTCGTTCATGGTGTCTCCGTCGACGAGCCGCGACCGTGCGGCGTCCGGGCGAGCTGGGGGCGTGCGCGCCGGACGCTGCTCTGCACCCGGTTGGCCGGAACGCTACGTCGCGGAGCCGGTGCGGGGAACGAGCTCGGGCGAACCCCGTCCCATCGTTAATTTATCGTTATACAGCCCGGATCACCGCGGGCTCCCGCGCCGAGAGGTCTCCGGACGGTTGCGCCAGAGTTATCACAAACGTAACAATTGCTGTCCAGATGGGGACTACTGTAATCATCAGTACAGCGGCACCGTCGCCCTGGCACGGTCCCCCGATCCACCCCACGGCAGGCGCACCCCCCCGGGTGCAGAGACGAGCGAGGCTCTCCATGAGAAGAAGGACTGGAGTCGTCGGAGCCCTGGCGCTCACGATGGCACTCGCCCTCGGCGGGTGCGGTGCCGCCGACGACAGCGGTGACGGCGGCTCCGCCACGGGCGGTGCACCCACCAAGGGTGGTGACCTCACCATCGCGCGGTCGGCCGACATCATCTCGATGGACAAGACGACGACCTTCGACAACAACTCCATCCGCGTGATGGAGCAGATCATGGAGCCGCTGTTCCACTCCAGCGCGGACGGGAGCGAACTCGAACCCTGGCTCGCCAGCGGCTACACGATCTCCGACGACGGTCTGACGTACACGATCAAGCTCCGCACCGACGTCACGTTCTCCGACGGCACCCCGATGACCGCCAAGGACGTGAAGTTCTCCCTCGACGAGGACACCAAGACCGGTGAGTCCGGCTGGGGCTACATCAACGCGGCCATCGACTCCGTCGAGGCGACCGACGACGCGACGGTCACCATCAAGCTGAAGTACGCGTGGGCGCCCCTCATCGCCGACCTGTCGCTCTTCGCCAACGGGATCATCCCCGACGGCTACGGCGGCAAGACCTCCGAGCAGTTCTACGAGGCCCCCGTCGGCACCGGACCCTTCGTCTGGGACAGCTGGAAGCAGGGGCAGTCGCTCAAGCTGACCGCCAACACCAAGTACTGGCAGAAGGACAAGCCCTACCTCTCCAGCGTGCAGTGGAACGTCGTCCCCGACGCCAACACCCGCAAGCTGCAGGTCCAGGGCGGTCAGATCGACATCGACGACACCCCGGACTGGTCCAGCCTGGCGTCGCTGAAGTCGGCGAGCGGGGTGAAGGCCGAGACGTTCCCCTCCACCCAGATCGACTACGTCGCGTTCAACCAGGCGCGGGCGCCCTTCCAGGACGTCCACGTGCGCCGGGCGATCTCCTACGCCATCGACCGCAAGGCCATGGTCAAGGCCGTCCTGTTCGGCAACGGACAGGAGGCGAACTCGCTGCTCTCGCCCGGAACCCCGTACTACGATGAGAACGCCGGCGGGGCGTCGCTCGACGTCGCGAAGGCGAAGGCGGAACTCGCCCAGTCCTCCCAGCCGAACGGCTTCACCACGACCCTGCTGATCTCCTCGGGCAACCCGAACCAGGCCTCCGTCGCCCAGATCATGCAGTCGGAGCTCAAGGACATCGGCATCACGATGGAGATCAAGCAGCTCGACCCGACGGCGAACAAGCAGGCGCGCCTCGCCTCCGACTTCGACATGGCCATCTCGGCCTGGACGATGGACATCCCCGACCCCGACCAGTGGACGTCGTTCGCGGTCGTCCCGACCGGTGGGGCGAAGTCGGCGTTCACCTCCTACGACAACCCCGAGGTCATCGACCTGAACAACCGGGCGCAGAAGGAGACCGACAGCGCCAAGCGTCAGGAGCTCTACACCGAGCTGCAGCAGAAGACGAGCGAGGACGCGTTCCTCGCCTACCTGTACTACTCGCCCTACGTGTACGCCTCGACCGACAAGGTCCAGGGCTTCCACGTGACCCCGCTGGGCGGGTACCTGCTGCAGGACGTCTCCAAGACGAAGTAGCCGTCGCACCGGGGGCGTCCGCCGACGCGGCGGGCGCCCCCGTGAACTCCCACGAACCCTCGTGAACTCCCGCGCGAACCAGGAGGTGAGACGGTGCTGCACCGTCTGCGATTCATCCCCGGCCGCCTCGTGCAGTCGATCCCCGTCGCCTTCGGCGTCACCCTCATCGTCTTCCTCCTGGCCCACCTGCTGCCCGGCAACGCCGCCGTCGCCCTGCTCGGCGAGCGCGCCACGGCGGAGAGCGTCGCGGCCCTGACCGCCCAGCTCGGCCTCGACGAGCCGTTGTGGCGGCAGTACCTGACGTTCCTGGGACAACTCGCCCACGGGAACCTCGGCACCAGCCTCACCTACCAGACCCCCGTCGCCCAGCTGGTGCTGCAGGCGATCCCGGTGACGCTGTCCCTGCTGCTGTACGCCCTGCTCATCGCCCTGCTCATCAGCATCCCGCTGGCCGCCCTCGCCGCCTTCCGCCCGGGCGGGGCGCGCGACCTCGGGGTCCGGGGTTTCACCCTCCTGGGTCAGGGGATGCCGCAGTTCTGGGTCGGCATCATGCTCATCCTGCTCCTCGGGGTCGGGATGCGGGCCTTCCCCGTCGGCGGGTACGGCGAGGACGCCGCCGGCCACGTCTACTACCTGTTCCTGCCCGCGCTCACCCTGGCGATCGCGATGTCGCCCACCATCATCCGCAGCCTCCGCTCGTCGATGATCTCGGTGCTGGGTTCGGAGTACGTGGGCACCGCGAAGTCCAAGGGTTCCTACGGGGTGCAGTTGTTCCGGGGGCACGTGCTGCGCAACGCCGCCATCCCCACCGTCTCCATCGTCGGCGTCAACCTCGGCTACCTGGTGGGTGGCTCGCTCGTCATCGAACGCGTCTTCGCCCTGCCCGGCCTGGGCTCGCTGATGATCAACTCGATCTTCACCCGGGACTTCCCCACCATCCAGGGCGTCACCCTCTTCGTGGCGCTGTTCGTGGTCGTCGTCGGCATCCTCACCGACGTCGTCTACACGGCCCTCGACCCCCGCGTCGACCTCGGCAGGACGGCCCGCGCATGAGCACCCCCACCGCCCTCCTCGTCGAACGCGGCCAGCGACGTCGCGCCGCCCGCTCCCGGACGCTGCGGCCCTGGTACCGCAGCGGCACGCTGGTGGCCGGCATCGTCATCGTCGGGTTCCTCGTCCTGGTCGCGCTGCTGGCCCCCGTCCTCGCCCCGTACGACCCCGTGAAGCAGGACCTGCTCAACGCGCTGCAGTCGCCCTCGGGCGCCCACCCGCTGGGGACCGACAAGTACGGGCGCGACGTGCTGTCGCGGTTGATCTGGGGCGCCCGCGTCGACCTGCGCGTCGGGTTCCTCGCGGTGCTGATCCCCTTCGTCGTCGGAACCGTCGTCGGCGGCATCGCCGGCTACGCCGGCGGGTGGCTGGACACGGTGCTGATGCGCATCGTCGACGTGTTCTTCGCGTTCCCGTTCTACGTCATGGTGATCGTGCTGGTCTTCGTCCTCGGTTCCGGGGAGTTCAGCATCTACCTCGCCATCGCCGCGGTGTCGTGGGTCTCCTACGCCAAGATCGTGCGTGGGGAGGTGCTGGTCGCCAAGGAGCAGGACTACGTCGTCGCGGCCCGCCTGGGCGGGATGTCGCACGCCCGCATCCTGGTCCGCCACATCGGCCCGAACGTGCTGTCGCAGGCGATCATCTACGGGATGAGCGACATCGTCATGGACATCATGGCGATCGTCACCCTCGGCTACCTCGGGCTCGGCATCGCCCCGCCCACGGCGGAGTGGGGTTCCATGATCAGCGACGGCCAGGAGTTCATCACGACCCAGTGGCAGCAGGCCACCATCCCCGGTCTCGTCGTCGTCCTCACCTCCCTCGGCCTCTCCTGGCTCGGGGACGGGGTCTCCGACCTGCTCAGCCCCGAGAGGAGGAAGTGACCGTGACCAGTCCCCCGCTCAGTCCCCTGCTCAGCGTCTCCTCGCTCAGCCTCGGCATCCGGCACCGCAACCGGCCGGACACCGTCATCGTCGACGACCTGTCGCTCGAGATCGCCCCGGGAGAACGCTTCGGCGTCGTCGGCGAGTCCGGGTCGGGGAAGTCCCTGACCCTGCGGGCGATCGCCGACCTGCTCCCGCGCGGCGTCGAGGTGCTCTCCGGCAGCATCGTCTACGACGGGCGTGAACTCGTCGGGATGCCGAGCGCCACGCGCCGTCGCCTCATGGGACCCGAGATCGCGATGATCTTCCAGGAACCCATGACCGCGCTGAACCCCGTCGTCCGCGTCGGGGACCAGATCGCCGAGGGGCCCCGTCGTCACCTCGGTCTGTCCGCGAAGGACGCGGGGCGCCTCGCCGTGGAACTCATGGCGAAGACGGGGATCCCCGACCCGGCGCGGCGGGCCCGCGCCTACCCGCACGAACTCTCCGGCGGTCTGCGCCAGCGCATCATGATCGCGATGGCGGTCTCGTGCGGGCCCCGGCTCCTGCTCTGCGACGAACCGACCACCGCGCTGGACGTGACGGTTCAGCACCAGGTGCTGAAGGTGCTCGAGGGGCTCTGCGCCGACACCGGCACGGCCCTGGCCTTCGTGACGCACGACCTGGCCGTGGTCAACCAGACGTGCACGGACATGGCGGTGATGTACTCCGGGCACATCGTGGAGTCCGGCACCGTCCGCGACGTCCTGGGCGACCCCCGCCACCCCTACACGAAGGGGTTGCTGGACTCCGCGCCGGACTTCGACCAGCCCGACCGGCGCCTCGTCCCCATCCCGGGTTTCCCGCCGAACCTGGCCGCCCGGCCCCCCGGTTGTCCCTTCGCCCCCCGGTGCACGTTCGCCGTGGACGCCTGCACCGCCGCCGTCCCCCCGCGCGAGGTCGTCGCGCCGGGACACGACGCCGCCTGCATCGAGACCCACCGCATCTTCGAGGGAGCACCCGCGTGAGCAGTCCGACCGCGCTGCCGTTCCCGGTGCTGCGGGCCACCGGCGTCACCAAGACGTACCGGCTCCGGCCCTCGCTGGCGACCAGGTTGTCCCGCACCGAGGACGGCCGCACGAGCCTCAAGGCCCTCGACGGGATCGACCTCGAACTGCGCCGGGGGGAGATCCTGGCCCTCGTCGGGGAATCGGGATCGGGGAAGTCGACCCTCGCGAAGGTCCTCGTGGGCGGGACGACCGCGACCTCCGGCACCCTGGAGCACCAGGGCGAACCGGTGCCCCCGCGCCGGGACAAGGAGGCGAGCCGGCGGATCCAGATGGTGTTCCAGGACCCGTACTCCTCGCTCAACCCCCGCATCTCCGTCGGGTCGATGCTCCGTGAGCTCCTGCTGCTGCACCGCGTGGTGGCGCGTTCGGAGGTCCGGGCCGAGAGCGTCCGGTTGCTGAACCTCGTCGGCCTGGAGGAGGACGCCCTCGACGCCTACCCCAGCCAGTTCTCGGGGGGACAGCGCCAGCGCCTGGCCATCGCGCGGGCCATCGCGGTGCGCCCGGACGTGCTCATCGCCGACGAACCCGTCTCCGCCCTCGACGTCTCGGTGCAGGCCACGATCCTCGAACTGTTCGCGCGGCTGCAGCGCGAACTCGGCCTCAGCATCCTCTTCGTCGCCCACAACCTCGCCGTCGTGCAGCACCTCAGCCAGCGCGTCGCGGTGATGTACCTGGGGCGCATCGTGGAGGTCGCCGAGACGGCGGAACTCTTCGCCAACCCCCGCCACCCCTACACCCGGGCGCTGATCGACTCGATCCCGCGCATGACGGCCGGCAGCGTCAACGAGGAGTTCGTGCTCGAGGGCGAACCCCCCAGCCCCTTCGACGTCCCCGCGGGCTGCCGGTTCAACCCGCGCTGCCCCTACGCGGTCGACGCCTGCCGCACCGTCGACCCGGCGCTCGAACCGGTGGGCGCGGCGGGGACCGGTCACGTGTCGGCCTGCCTGCGGGCCGCGGAACTGCCCGACTTCCAGGCCCCGCCCGACCCCGCGTCGAGCATCGACCGCGTCGACGTCCGCCCTGAACTGCTCGACGAAGCACCCGTCCACGAACCGAGGAGCACCACCCGATGAAGGTCTGGATGTCACTGGACATGGAGGGGGTGGCCGGGATCGTCGACTGGGACCAGTGCCGCCCCGGCAGCCCCTCGTACGCCCTGGGCTGCGAACTCCTGCAGGCCGAGGTCAACGCCGCCATCGAGGGGGCGATCGCCGGCGGGGCGACGGAGGTCGTCCTCAACGACTCGCACAGCCGGATGGCGAACCTGGACCCCCGCGCGATCGCCGGGGAGGCCCGGTACATCTCGGGCCGGCACAAACCCCTGTACATGATGCAGGGGCTCGACGAGACCGTCGACGCGATCTTCTTCGTGGGCTACCACGGGTCGATCTCCGGTGCGGCGTCGACGATGTCGCACACCTACAACCCCGAGGTGTTCTCCGGCGCCCGCCTCAACGGCCGCTACGTCGGCGAGTCCGGCATCAACGCCCTCGTCGCGGAGCACCACGGCGTGCCGATCGCCTTCGTCTCCGGCGACGAGGTGACCTGGGAGGAGACGGAACCCTTCGCCCGCGGCGCCGTGAACGTGGTCACCAAGCACTCGATCACCCGGGCCAGCGCGGAGAACCTGCACCCCACGGAGTCGTGCCGCCGCATCCGCGCCGGGGCCGAGGAGGCCGTCCGCCGGGTCGCCGCCGGGAAGGTGTCGACCCCGGGCATCGAACGTCCCGTCGCCCTCGACCTGGAGATGCAGACCGCCGACATGGCCGACGTCGCGACCTGGGCCCGCCGGGCCGAGCGCACCGGTGTGCGCGAGGTGCGCATCACCGGCGACGACCTGCTCGACGTCTTCCGCTCGTTCGTCGCCGTCAACTACATCACCCGACAGGCAGGTGGCCGCTGATGGCCGACGAGGAATCCATCGCCCGGCCGCGGGAGACCCGGCTCTGGGCCACACCGCCGTTGCGCGAGTACTCCCTGGCCCTGCACGGCGGGGCGGGTGGGCGCATCGAGGAACTCTCCACCGAGCGCCGCGAGTCCTTCGAGGCCGGCCTCCGGCGCGCCTACCTCGCCGGTCGCGTGGTGCTCGAGGACGGCGGGTCGGCGCTCGACGCCGTCTGCGCCACGGTGGAGCAGCTCGAGGACGACCCGCTGTTCAACGCCGGCCGCGGTGCCGCGCTGGCGGCGGACGGATCCGTCGAGCACGACGCCGCCGTCATGGACGACGACGGTCGCGCCGGGGCGATCGCCGTCTCGCGCCACGCCAAGAACCCCGTCCGCCTCGCCCGCGCGGTGCTGGAGAACAGTTCGCACGTGCTGCTCGTCGACCCCGCCCGCGACCTGGCGACCGGGTGGGACCTCGAGGTGCGCGAGCAGGAGTACTTCATCACCGAGGCGCGGAAGGTCCAACTGGAACGCATCCACGCCCTGCGCCTCGCCGCCCCCCGCCACGGCACCGTGGGCGCCGTCGCCCGCGACCGTGACGGCAGGATCGCCGTGGCCACCTCGACCGGGGGGATGGCCGCCCAGAGCACCGGCCGGGTCGGGGACAGCCCCGTCATCGGCGCCGGCACCTACGCCCGCGGGGACTCCCTCGCGGTGTCCTGCACGGGCGAGGGGGAGGCGTTCATCCGCGGGGTCGTCTCCTACGACATCGCCGCCCGGATGCGCTACCTGCGAGCCCCGCTCGCCGACGCCGTGCGCGACACCGTCCTCGCCGAGCTGACCGCGAAGGACGCCAGCGGCGGGCTGGTGGCCGTCGCCCCGGACGGCACCGTCGTCGTGGCGCACAACTCCCCGACCATGTTCGCCGCGTTCGAGGGTCAGGACGGGGTCGTCCTGCTGACCTGAGGGTCCGCGGCGCGCTCAGACGAGAGAGTGGACGGCATGAAGATCGACGACGAGATCTTCGCCCGCATGGGCGAGCTGACCCCGGCCGAGAAGAAGGTGGCCCGCACGTTGCTGGCCTCCTACCCCAGCGCCGGGCTGGAGAGCGCGGCCACGGTCGCGAAGGCCGCCGGCACCAGCACCCCCACGGTGCTGCGGCTGGTGACCCGGCTCGGCATGAGCGGCTACCCCGAGTTCCAGCGGCGCCTGCGCGACGAGGTCACCCACCACATGAACAGCCCGGTGCGACGCACCGAGCAGGGAGCCCGGGAACTCGCCGAGCAGCCCGTCTTCCAGACGGCCGTCACCGAACGGGTCGGGCTGCTCGAGCAGCTCGCCACCTCGGTGCCCCCCAGCGAGTTCGACCTCGCCGTGGAGGCCCTGGCCCGGCGACCGAAGCAGGTCGCCGTCATGGGCGGCTACTTCAGCCGGTTCCCGGCCCAGCTCTTCGCGGCCGAGCTCGACCAGGCGATCCCCTGCGTCGACTTCGTCCCCGAACCCCTGGGACACGACATCGGACGGCTCCTGCGGTTGTGCTCCGGTGCGGTCGCGGTGATCTTCGACTTCCGGCGCTACGAGCTGAGTTCGAAGCAGGCCGCGGGCATCGCCAAGAGCCGCGGCGCGACGGTCGTCGTCATCACCGACCAGGGGTTGTCCCCCGCCACCGAGAGCGCCGACATCGTGCTCCCGGTGGCCGTGGCCGGGATCCCCTTCGACTCCATGGTCGGCACCGTCGTCCTGGTCGAGGCGCTCGTCGAGGCGGTCCTCCTCGCCAGCGGCAGCCGGGGCATCGACCGCATGAAGGAGTGGGAGAACACCGTCCAGATCGCCCGCGCCCACCGGGTGAGCGCGACCGCCGAACCGGAGGGGCAGGAGTGAGCGTGGGAACGCAGACCGGTCGGGTGGCCGTCGTCACCGGCACCGCCCAGGGGATCGGACGCACCATCGCCGACCGGCTGCGGGAGGCGGGCGCGACCGTGCACGGCGTCGACCGGGACGAGGTCGACCTCGCCGACACCGCAGCGGTCGAGGAGTTCTTCACCGCCGTCGGTGCCGTCGACGTGCTCGTGAACTGCGCCGGCGGGGTCGTGGGGCAGACGCACACCCCCCTCGACGAACTCGACGACGCGGCCTGGGACGCCGTCGTCCGGGCGAACCTCACGACGATGCGCAACTGCAGCCGGGCCGCCGTCCGCGCCATGAAGCGCGCGGGGTACGGGCGCATCGTCACCATCTCCTCCGGGGCCGGGCGCAGCGTGAGCCTCACCGGCGTCCAGGCCTACACGACCGCGAAGGCGGCCCAGATCGGTCTCACCCGGCAACTGGCGCACGAACTCGGGCCGTTCGGCATCACCGCCAACTGCATCGCCCCGGGGTTCGTGCTGTCCAACCCCACCACCCAGGCGCAGTGGGACTCCTACGGCGCCGCCGGTCAGCAGGCCCTCCTGGAACGGATCGCCGTGCGGCGCACCGGGACCCCGGACGACATCGCGCGCGGCGTGCTGTTCTTCGCCGACCCCGACGCCTCCTGGGTCAGCGGCCAGACGATCTCCATCGACGGCGGGCACTCCCTCTTCTGAGGGACCCGCAGCAAGGACGGCACCACGTGAGAACGACCACCGACCCGGCTCCCGGGACGGGGCTGGCCGCGCTGCGCGAGCGGTACTTCCACCTCCAGCACACCTACGACCCCTACAACGCGACCCTGCTCGGACTCAGCGAGTTCGACCACCTCCCCGGCGACCCGTCCCGCGCCGCGAGCGACCACGCCGCCGCGCAGCTGCACGAGGTGGCCCGTGCGGCCGAGGCGATCGACCCCGCCGGACTCGACCGGGACGACGTGGTCGACCGCGGCGTCCTCATCGCCCTGGCCCGGGGCGCCGCGGACGACGCCGCCCACTCGCTGTGGGCGGCGAACGCCTCGGCGAAGGGGTACGTCAGCCGGCAGGGTCTCGTCTTCCAGGCGGTACCGGCCATGACGGCGACCGAACCGCCGGCCGCGCAGCGCTACCTGCGCCGCCTCGCCGGACTCCCCGGCTTCTTCACAGCCCTCGGGGAGCGCTACGCCGAGGAGGCCACCGCCGGCCGGGTCCCGACCCGCCTCGGGGTCCAGCACGCGATCGAGCAGCTGGACGGGCACCTCGCGGTCGCCCTCGACGACGACGCGCTGCTCACCCCGGCCCGCGCGTCCGGCGACCCGGACACCCTGCGCGAGGCGACGCGACTCGTGGGAGAAGGAGTTCGCCCGGCGCTGCACGCGCTCACCGTCCGGTTGCGCACCGAACTGCTCCCCCTCGGCCGCACCGGACACGACATCGGGATCCACGCCGTGCCGGGAGGGACCGAGGGGTACGCCGCGGCGATCCGCCGGCACACGACGACGGGGCTCACCGCCCCCGAGATCCACCGGATCGGCCTCGACGTGCTCGAGGAGATGCGCGCCGAGTGGGCCGTCGTCGGCGGCCGCGCCCTCGGGGAGACCGAGTTCCCGCGGATCGCCGACCGCCTGCGCAGCGACCCCGCGCTGCGCTTCGAGACCAGCGCGGAGATCGTCGCGGTGGCCCGGGGGGCCCTGCAGCGGGCCGAGGCCGTCCGCGACGCCTGGTTCCCGGCGCTCGCGATCCCGGACTGCGCGATCGAGGAGATCAACCCGATCGACGCGGCCGGCAGCGCCCTGGGCTACTACCGCCCGCCGGCCCTCGACGGGAGCCGACCCGGGGCGTACTGCGTGCTCGCGGCCGACGCCCCGAGCCACTTCCGCTACGAGTACGAGTCGCTGTCCTTCCACGAAGCCGTCCCGGGTCACCACCTGCAGCTCGCGACGGCGCAACTGCTCGACATCCCTCGCTACCGGCGCTCGCTCGACGTCGAGGCCTGCAGCTTCAACGAGGGGTGGGGGCTCTACTCCGAGCAGCTGGCCGAGGAGATGGGGCTCTACAGCGACGACCTGTCCCGCCTCGGCATGCTGTCGTTCCGGGCGCTGCGCGCCTGCCGGCTCGTGGTCGACACCGGCATCCACCACTTCGGCTGGACCCGGGAACGGGCGGTGGAGTTCATGTACGACAACACCGCCACGACCCGCGGTCACGTCGAGAGCGAGGTCGACCGCTACACCGCCTGGCCCGGCCAGGCGCTGGCCTACATGATCGGCTGCCGGGAGATCCTGCGGCTGCGCGGAGTGGCGGAACAGCGCCTCGGGGACCGGTTCTCCGTCGTGGAGTTCCACCGCGCGGTCCTGTCCTCGGGGGCCGTTCCGCTCACCGTGCTCGGCGACGTCGTCGAGCGCCACATCGAGACCGTGCTCGCGGACGGGCACACCAGCACCGGAGGAGAACCGTGGACGTCCTGATCAACGGGGCACGCCTGAACGTCGAGGTGCTCGGCCCGGAGGACGGGCCCGTGCTCATCGCCCACCACGGCGGCGGCGGGATCGGTTCCCTCGCCGAACCGCGCTCGACGTTCGGGCCGCTCGCCGACCGGTTCCGCGTCGTCGTGTTCGACGCCCGCGGGTGCGGGCGCAGCGAGGGCGTCGGGCCCTACTCCCACGAGCAGTGGGCCGCCGACGTCGAGGGGTTGCGGCAGTGGGCCGGGGCCGAGCGGGTGAGCGTCGCCGGAGGTTCCTACGGCGGGTTCATCGCGCTGGAGTACGCCGTGCGCTACCCCCGGCACGTGCAGGCCGTGGTCCTGCGCGACACCTCCGCCGACGGGTCCAACCTGGAACTCGCGTTCCAGAACGCCCGGGAGCAGACCCGCATCGAGATCGACTGGGAGCACTTCGACCGCTACTGGGGCGGCACCGTCCGCAGCGACGAGGAGCTGAAGGAACTGTGGCGGGAACTCATCCCGCTCTACGACGCCGACTACGACGAGGCGCGGTCCACGGCCGCGGTCGAGGCCGGGATCTACCGGCACGAGGCGCACAACGCGTGCTTCCAGGAGAACTTCCCGACCTACGACCTCAAGGCCGACCTGCCGCACGTGGCGGTGCCGGTGCTGGTCACCGTCGGCCGCCACGACTGGGTGACCCCGGTCAGCGCGTCCGAGACCATCGCCCGCCTCGTCCCCGGGGCGGAACTCGTGGTGTTCGAGAACTCGGGCCACTCGCCCCAGAACGAGGAACGGGAGGAGTTCCAGCGCGTGCTGCGGGACTTCGTCGACCGTGCCGTGCCGGAGCAGGTGCGCGCGTGAAGCTGTTCGTCATCGGCGCCGGCGCCATCGGCGGGACCCTCGGGGCCCGCGCGTTCCGCGACGGCCACGACGTGACCCTGGTGGACGCGGACGCGGCGCACGTCGCCGCGATCCGGCGCGACGGACTGCGCATCGAGGGCCCGGTCGAGGAGTTCGTCGTCCGGGTCCCGGCGATCCTGCCCGAGGAACTGCCCGACACCGTCGAGCACGCCGTCGTCGCCGTGAAGAGCCTGCACACCGCCGCCGTCGCCGACCTGCTGCGCGACCGCCTCGCCCCGGACGGCTACGTCCTGACCGTCCAGAACGGGCTGACCGCCGACGTCCTGATCGAGGCCCTCGGCCGCGAACGGGTGCTCGCGAGCTTCGTCAACATCGGGGCCGACCTGATGGCGCCCGGGGTCGTCCTCCAGGGCAACGTCGCCACCTTCCGGATCGGGGAACTGGCCGGCGGCCCGGTCACGCCGCGCGTCGCCCGGCTCGCCGAGGTCCTCCCCTACGCCGAGGCCACCGAGAACGTGCTCGGCTACCTCTGGGGGAAGGAGGTCTACGGCGCCATGATGTGGGCGGGAGCCGTGTCCGACCTCCCGATCGCGGAGACCCTCGAACGTCCCGAGTACCGCGGGGTCATGACCGCGATCTCCGAGGAGGTGCTGGCCCAGGCGCCCGTCACCGTCGAGGGGTTCGACGGTTTCGAGCCGGACGACCTCCCCGGGTCCTTCGACCGCCTCGCCGCCTTCAACCGCCGCAGCGCCAAGACGCACTCCGGCATCTACCGCGACCTGATGGTCCGCAAGCGCAAGACCGAGGTCGACGAGGTCCACAAGGACATCCAGGGACCCGTCTTCGACCGCGTGGTGGAGATGATCCACGACATCGAGGAGGGCCGCCGGACGTGCGAGGTGGCCAACCTCGACGAGCTGGCCCGCTTCGTCGCGGTCCGCACCGGCTGAGTTCCGGCCGCGGGATCAGCCCGCCGGCAGGCCCACGGCGACGAGGTCCTCGAGCACCAGCGCGAGACCGTCCTCGTCGACGTGGGCGGTGACGGCGTCGGCGGCGGCCTGGACCTCGGCCGGGGCGTTGCCCATGGCGATGCCGCGGCCGGCCCAGCGCAGCATCTCGACGTCGTTGCGGCCGTCGCCGACGGCGAGGGTCGCGGCGCGTTCGACGTCCAGCCGCACCCGGACCTCTTCCAGCGCACTGGCCTTGGTCACGCCGTCGGGGGCGAGGTCGAGCCAGGCCGTCCAGCCGACGGAGTAGGCGACGCCGTGCAGACCGACCGCCTCGACCAGTGAGGAGAACTCCGCGGAGGTGTGCTCGGGGCTGCGGACGACGACCCGCATGACCGGTTCGGTGAAGAGCTCGTCGAAGGGCACGACCTCCATCTCCCCCGTGAGTTCCCCGTCCGGGAACGGCGCGGTGAGCTTGAAACCACGCCCCAGGACCTCGACGGCGAACAACCCCGCGGGCAGGTTCTCGCGCAGGGTCTCGGCCACCCCCGACGGGTCGAAGGTGTGCAGCGAGACGACGCGGTAGCCCACCGGTTCGGTGGCGTCGAGCTGGACCGTGACGGCGCCGTTGGAACACACCGCGAAACCGTCGTGCAGACCCAGGCGCTGCAGCACCGGCAGCGTCCCGTGCAGCGAGCGTCCGGTCGCGACGACGACGTGCGCCCCGGCCTCCGCCACCCGGCGCACGGCCGACCGGACCCGGTCGGACATCGCCTCGTCCAGGTCGACGACGGTTCCATCGACGTCGAGCGCCACCAGCACGCCCTCCAGGCCACCACTCACGTCCTCCAGCCTAAGGTCACCCCGGCTCGGAGTTCGCCACCACGTGGGTCACGCCTCGCCACCGCGGTCTGCCGGTGGCGCCCCTCCCGCCGTGACCCCCTGCTGGAAGTGGCGACGGACGTCGTCGGGGAGGTCGGGGACGGTCTGCGGGAGCGAGCCGGAACGGAGCGACTCCGCGGCCAGCGAACCCGCGGCCACCGCCTCCCGCGCCGCGACCGGGGAGACCACCGTCGGCGAACCGTCGGCGACGTGGGCCAGGAACTCCGCCATCGTCAGGACGTCGGCGTCCTCGTGACCGCTCTCGACGCCGGCGATGGGGTGCTCCCGGTCCCCGGCCGCGGAGAACTCGTGCCGGCGGTTCCACACCCGGACCACTCCGCCCGCGGTGTCCCCGAAGTTCTCCAACCGGCCCTCGGTGCCGATCACCGTGTAGTTGCGCCAGTAGTCCGGGGTGAAGTGGCACTGCTGGTAACTGGCCTGGACCCCGTTGTCCAACGTCATGAGGACCATGGAGAGGTCCTCGACGTCCACCACCGGGTTCAGCCCCGTCGCGGCCGCCGGCGGCCAGTTGTCCATCGAGAACCAGTCCGGCATCGTCTCCCCCGGCCGCTCCCGCCGGTCCTGGATCGCGCCGTAGACCATCAGGTCACCCATCCCCACGACCCGGCGCGTGTACCCGCCGGCCAGGTGGTGGATGACGTCGATGTCGTGGCTGGCCTTCTGGAGCAGCAGCGTGCCCGTGCGACGACGGTCGGCGTGCCAGTCCTTGAAGTAGTAGTCGCCGCCGTGCCCGACGAAGTGGCGCACCCAGACGGCCTTCACCTCGCCGATCTCCCCGCGGGCGATGACGTCCCGCATGGTCCGCACCACCTCCGCGTGCCGGAAGTTGTGCCCCACGTAGAGCGGGGTCCCCGTCTGCGTGGCCGCGAGCAGCACCCGGTCGGCGTCGGCGAGCGTCGTGGCGAGCGGTTTCTCCAGGTACACCGCGATCCCGGCGCGCAGCAGGTCCTCCGCGATCGCGGCGTGGGTGTCGTCGGGGGTGGTGACGATGGCCGCGTCGACGCCACCCGCCGCGACGAGCGCCCGGTGGTCGGGGTGCAGGACGGCGCCGGGGAAGCTCGTCGCGGCGCGCTCCCGGCCGGCGGGGGTGGTGTCGGCGACCGCGACGACGCGCGCGCCGGGACGGACGACCGGCACGTGCTGACCGATCTCGGAGCGGGCCCCGGCTCCGATGAGGGCGACCCGGAGGTCCGAAGCGATCACCGCTCGACCCTCGTGAGCGAACTTGTCGCAAAGCCGGTCCAAGTGAGCATGAAGTGACACTAGCTCGCAGACCACGACAGGACCAGGGAGTGCGGACGACGAAACACTCGCAACCCGGGCGGCCCCCGGGACGAAGGGCGGGGGCGCTCAGGCCCCGGCGACGACGACCTCGACGCCGGCCGCGGCCAGCTCCGCCGCGACGTCCCCTGTCACCGGGGCGTCGGTCACCAGGACGTGGAGGCGCTCCAACGGGCAGATCCGGGCGAAGGTCGTGCGGCCCAGCTTCGTCGCGTCGGCCGCGACGACCACCCGGCCGGCCACGGCCGCGATCTGCCGGCTCGCCTCCGCCTCCCCCTCGTGCACCGTCGTCGCCCCGGAGCGACCGGTGAGGCCGTCGACCCCGAGGACGGCGAGGTCGAGGCTGAAGTCGCGCAACGAGGACCCCACCAGCGGACCCACCAGCTCGTAGCTCTGCCGGCGCGGCACCCCGCCCGTGACCACGATCTTCACGTGCTCGCGCACCGACATCTCGTAGGCGATGTTCAGCGCGTTCGTCACGATCGTGACCCCGGGTGCACCCCCGCCGGGACGGAGCCGCTCGCTCGCACCCAGGGCCCGGGCCACCTCGGTCGTCGTCGTCCCGCCGTTCAGGCCCACGGAGTCCCCCGGCTGCACCAGCTCGACCACGGCCCGGGCGATGGCCAGCTTCGCGTCCGCCTGGCGGGCGATCTTGTACTGCAGCGGGAGCTCGTACCCCGTGCCGAGCACGGCCGCACCACCGTGGGTGCGGGTGACCAGGCGCTGCTCGGCGAGGAGGTTCAGGTCCCGGCGCACGGTGGCGGTGGAGACGCCCAGCGTCTGCGCGACCTCGGCGATGGAGACGTTCCCGCGCTCGGTCACGTACTCGAGCACCTGGTTGAGGCGCTGCTGGGCGGTCATGTGCGGCTCCTCCACTGGGGCTCCCAGGATGGCACGTCGGGGATTGACGTCGGTGCACGATCCTGCTCAAGATGACCCCGCAGAGATCAACAACGATCAGCAGCGGTCTGGGACGTGACGGCGACGAGCCGGAGCCGGGCCTCGCGGGAAGAAGCCGATGCCCCCCACCCCACCACCCGCCCGCACCGCTCCCGCACCGCCGATCGGCATCGACGTCGGGGGCACCACCGTCAAGGGCCTGCGGCCGGGCGCCGACGGGACCGTCCTCGACGACCAGCGGGTCCCGACGCCGCGCCCCGATCCCACCGGCCGGGGAGTCGTCTCCGCCGTCGCCGACCTCGCCGCCCGGCTGGGCCACCGCCCCGGCGACCCCGTGGGCGTCGCCCTGCCGGGGGTGGTCGACGAGACGAGCGGGACCGGCGTCCTGTCCACCAACCTGGGCTGGACCGACGTCCCCTTCGCCGCCCTGCTCACCGCAGCGCTCGGGACGGGGGTCGTCCTCAGCCACGACGTGCGGGCCGGGGCCGTCGCCGAGGCCCGGACCGGAGCGGCCCGCGGAGCCGACGGCGTCGTCGCCTTCGTACCGGTCGGCACCGGGATCGCCGCCGCGGTCCTCGTCGACGGGGTACCGCTGGTGGCCGGCGGGTGGGCCGGCGAGATCGGCCAGCTCGTCCTCACCGAGGGCCCCTTCCGTGGGCTCAGGGTGGAGGAGGTGGCGTCGGCAGCCGCCACCGCCCGCCGCGCGGGGACCACCGGAGCCCACGAGGTCGCCGCCGCGGTGCGGGGCGGAGACGCTGCGGCGCAGCAGGTCTGGCGGGAGACGGTCGACGTCCTGGCGCACGCGCTGGCCGGGCTGGTCGCCACCGTCGCCCCGTCGGTCCTCGTCGTGGGCGGAGGGCTGGCGCTGGCCGGTGACCTGCTGCTGGACCCCCTGCGCACCGCGCTGGCCGACCGCCTCCCGGGGGTGCGTCAGCCCCGGATCGTCGCCGCCGTGCACGGCGACACCGCCGCGGCCCGCGGTGCGGCGATGCTCGCGGAGGTGTCGCGGTGAGCGACGTGGTGGGCGACGTGGTGGGCGACGCGGTGGGCGACGCGGTCAACGACGTGGAGCTGGTCCGCTCCGCCCTGCTCGCCCCGCAGGCCCCGGCCCTCGACCTGCCCGTCCCCCGCTTCACGCGTGCCCTGGACCAGCTCCACGAGGAGGTGCTGGCGCGGTTCCGGCACCTCGGGTTGGACGCCGGCACCGCGGAGGCGACGCTGGCCGACGTCCCGCGCAAGGTCGCCGCCTACGGTGACGGGATCGACGTGCCGTGGTTGCTGGGCCTGGCCCGGGCGGACGTCGTCGCGCTGGGGCGGTTGCAGTTCGAACGCGTGGCCGGGACCGACGGGCACGCCGTGCACCTCCCCGAAGCCGGCCCGCTGAGCGACGAGGCCGTCGAGGACTCCCTCGCCCGCGCCGTGGAGGTCCTCGGCGCCCGGGAGTTCCACTGCACGTCGTGGTTGCTGGACCCGCTGCTGCCCCCGACCCTCGGGCCGGCCAGCGGGATCGTGCGCTTCGCGGAGAGGTTCGCCCTCGGACCCGTCGAGCGCGGGGAGGAGGGCGACCGCGCGGTCGCGAAGTTCGTGTTCCGCCGACCGCTGCGCGAGGTGCTCGACCTCGTCGAACCGCGGACGCGGTTGGAACGCCTGGTGGTCGGGCACCTGCGCGCAGGCGGGCACTGGTCGGAGCCGAGGGGGTCGCTCAGCGCACAGGGGTGAGGACCTCCAGGCCCAGGTACGGCTGCAGCGCGGCGGGGACCCGCACGGAACCGTCGGCCTGCTGGTGGTTCTCGAGGATCGCGACGATCCAGCGAGTGGTGGCCAGCGTGCCGTTCAGCGTCGCCACGGGACGGGTCCCGGAACCCTCCTCGAGGCGTTCGCGCACCCCGAGGCGGCGGGCCTGGAAGGTCGTGCAGTTCGAGGTGGAGCTGAGTTCGCGGTACGCGCCCTGCGACGGCACCCACGCCTCGCAGTCGAACTTCCGGGCCGCCGAGGAACCGAGGTCCCCTGCGGCCGTGTCGATCACGCGGTAGGGGACCTCGATGGCGGCCAGCATGTCCTTCTCGAAACCGAGCAGCCGCTGGTGCTCCGCGCTCGCGTCCTCCGGCCGGCAGTAGGAGAACATCTCCACCTTGTGGAACTGGTGGACGCGGATGATCCCGCGGGTGTCCTTGCCGTAGGAACCGGCCTCGCGGCGGTAGCAGGCCGACCAACCGGCGTAGCGCTTCGGGCCCGCCGACAGGTCGAGGATCTCGTCACCGTGGTAGCCGGCCAGGGCGACCTCGGAGGTCCCCGTGAGGTAGAGGTCGTCCTCCTCGAGGTGGTAGACCTCGGCCGCGTGCGCACCGAGGAACCCGGTGCCCGCCATCACCTCGGGCTTCACCAGGGTCGGGGTGATCATCGGGGTGAAACCGTTGCCGACGGCCTTCGCCACGGCCAGGTTCAGCAGCGCGAGTTCCAGCAGCGCACCGACACCGGTGAGGAAGTAGAACCGCGAACCCGCCACCTTGACGCCGCGTTCCACGTCGATGGCCCCGAGCTTCTCGCCCAGTTCGAGGTGGTCGCGCCAGGCGTCGAGCCCCTCGGGCAGTTCAGGCGGGGTCCCGATCTCCTCGAGCACGGCGTAGTCGTCCTCGCCACCGGCGGGGACACCGTCCTCGACGACGTTGGGGATCGAGCGCAGCAGCGTCTCGAACTCCTCGCCGGCCGCGCCGGACGCGGCGTCGGCCGTCTTCACGCGCTCGGAGAGCTGCTTCACCGCGGCGGCGAGCTTCTGCTTCTCCTCGCCCTTCGCGGCGGCGATCTCCTTGCCGCGCGACTTCTGCTCGGAGCGCAGCTGCTCGAACTCGGCGATGGCGGCGCGGCGACGCGCGTCGGCGTCCAGCACCCGGTCGACGACACCTTCGTCCTCGCCACGGGCACGCTGGCTCGCGCGGACGAGGTCCGGTTCGTCCCTCAGCAGTCGCAGGTCGATCACGTCTCGACACTAACGGGTCACCCCCCTGACCCCCGACCCCGTTCCGCGACCACCGACGGACACCACCACCCGGGCGGGGAGGGGCCGGCGAGCAGGTAGCTTGACCGGATGACGGTGGCGGACCTCTTCGGCACCGGCGCCCTCGCCGTCCTGCTCGCCGTCGCGTTCGTCGTGACGTTCACGCTGCTGGCCCGCGAGCGCCGGTCGACGCGGGCTCTGCGCGCCCAGGTGGTCCCGGCGGTCGAGCCGCACGACGAGCCGCACGACGAGGCGCCCCGGCAGCGGCGGGCGGCGATCGTGGTGAACCCGACGAAGTTCAGCGTCCTGGACCAGCACGCGTTGCGGCGCCGGCAGGCCTACGTCGCGGCGGTGTTCCGGTCCCACGGCTGGGCCGATCCGTTGTGGTTGCCGACGACGATCGACGAACCCGGTGGTCCGCAGGCGCGGCGGGCGGTGGCCGAGGGGGTCGACATCGTGCTCGCGGCGGGGGGCGACGGGACGGTCCGCGCAGTGGCGGAGTCGCTGGCGGGGACGTCGACGCCGATGGCGTTGCTGCCGGCGGGCACCGGGAACCTGCTGGCGCGCAACCTGGACGTCCCGCACACCGACCTCGCGGCGGCGCTGGACCTGGTGTTCTCCGAGGAGGACCAGCGGATCGACGTCGGCTGGCTGGAGGTCGACCGGTCGGGTCACGACGACGAGCCCGAGCGGTACCTGTTCCTGGTGATGGCCGGGCTGGGTTTCGACGCGGCGATGATGGCCGGGGTCGAGGACCGGCTGAAGCAGCGGCTGGGCTACGGCGCGTACGTCGTCTCGGGGGCGCGGGCGTTGTGGGGTCCGCAGGCGAAGGTGCAGGTCCGCGTCGACGACGAGGAACCCCTGGCCGTGCGCACCCGCGCGGTCATCGTCGGCAACTGCGGGAAGCTCACGAAGCAACTGGTGCTGATGCCGGACGCCGAGATCGACGACGGTCACCTGGACGCCGTGGTGATCTCCCCCCGGGGCGGGATCGGCTGGGGCGAGGTGGCGTGGGCCATCGCGACGCGGGACCGGCGCGGTCAGCGTCGGGTGCGCCACCTGCGCGGGCGTCGCTTCGAGGTGATGACGGGTGAACCCCAGGAGGTCGAGCTGGACGGCGACCCGATCGGCGAGGCGCTCCGCATCACGCTGACCGTGGAGCCGGGCGCGCTGCTGGTGCGCTGCCCGCCGCTGCCGTCGCAGCGCTGAGGGCGCGCGGCGTCCGTCGTCCCACCGATCCGTGATCCCGCTGGGAAACCCCGCGAGATCACGAGTGGTCAGGGACGGTGGACTCGGGGATCAGCTCGCCAGGGGGGACGCGGCGGCACCGTCGTGGTCCCCGGCGACGACCGTCCGGTCGCGCCCGGTCCGCTTCGCCCAGTAGAGCGCGGCGTCGGCGCGGGCCAGGACGGCGGGCGGGACCTCGGAGCGGTCCCAGGTCGCGACGCCGATCGAGCAGGTCTGCCCGTGCGGGACGGCCTCGTGCACGGCGCGCAGCACGGCGACGGCGGCGTCGGCGTCCAGTCCGGGCAGCAGCAGCGTGAACTCCTCCCCGCCCCAGCGGGCTAGGAACACCCCCGGCAGAGCGCGCTGCCAGGCGCGGGCGACCGCGACGAGGAAGTCGTCGCCGCCCTCGTGGCCGTGGGTGTCGTTGTAGGCCTTGAAGTGGTCGAGGTCGACGATGGCCACGGTGAGGGGCAGGCGCGGGTCGCCGCCGGCGCGGGTGAAGACGTGGTCGACCTCGGCGTTCCAGGCGCGGCGGTTGGACAGGCCGGTCAGCGGGTCGGTGCCCGCCTGGCGGGCCACGACGACGGCCTGCCCGCGCAGGATCCGCAGCAGGTCCGCGATGCGGACCAGGACCAGGGCGACGACGACGAGGGTGGCCAGGCCCAGCGTGAGCCCGTGGTCCTGGTCCTTCGGCAGCAGGTGCTCGACGACGAGGGCCGCCGGCGGCAGCAGCGCGGCGACGGCCAGCAGCGGCAGCCGCACCAGCTCCGGTTCGGTGCGGCGCTCGAGCGGCGGGTGGCCCAGGACGGCCGCGGAGGGGTCGCGCCCGGCGGCGGCGACGCAGCCGTAGAACACCAGCCACAGCACCCGCACCCACCGCGGGGCGCCGTCCTGGCCCACCGCGGTGAGGACGGCGAAGGTGACGTCGGCGGCGACGCTGGCGCTCAGACCCGCGGCCAGCAGCCAGAACGCGCGGGGCCGGCTGCTGCGCCAGCCGGTGACGCGCACCAGCAGGAACACCACGGCGACGTCGCACAGCGGGTAGGCGGCGGCGACCAGGCGGGCGGCCAGGTGCCCCTGGCCGGCGAAGGCGGGCAGCACGGTGTAGACGACGAAGAGCAGGGCGGTGCTGGTCGTCACGACGACGGTGTCCAGCAGCGCCCCGCCCCGCACACCCCCGCGCGGGGCGGGCAGCAGGCCCAGCACCGAGACGAACAGCAGGACCTGGGCGAGGAGGAACAGCGCGTCGGCGCTGGTGGGGAACGCCACCCGACCGTCCCAGCGCTGGGCCACGGAGACGCTCTCCCCCAGGGCGAAGAGCAGCTGCGTCGCGACCAGCGGCCGCCACGCACGCAGCGCGGGGGAGGTCGCGACGGCGTGGAGGAGCACCAGCGCGGAGCACCAGACCAGGACGGCGTAGCCGACCAGCTCCGCCCGCCCGCCCGGCAGCAGCACGTACCCGACGACGAGGACGCCGGCGCCGGCGAGGACGGGCCCGCCGCGACGGGGGCTCACGCGGGCACCGGCGGGACGGGGACCGCTGTCCGGAGCAGCTGGCGCGCGGTGCGGGTGGCGGCCGCGACGGCGGCGTCGCGCAGGACCGGGCTGAGCTCCTGCTGCGGTTCGCGCCACACGCAGGACAGCACGTGGCTCACCCCGTCGTCGGCGACGACGGGGACGGTGAGCACCGACCCCACCCCGACCCGACGGGCCAGCTCGGCGGCGATGACGGTGCTGGTCGCCGCGTCCGGCACCCACACCGGGCGCCCGGTGGTGATCGAGCGGGCCACGGCGCTGCGCCCGTCGGCGTCGAAGCCGATCGCGCCGACCAGGGCCGGGTCGACGTCACCGCGGTGGCCCAGCAGCTCCCAGCGTCCGCCCGGGCAGGCGGGGCGCACGACGAAGCTGAAGTCGGGGGCGAGCAGGTCGTGCACGGCCGCCCCGAAGCCCAGCACGAGGCGCTGCTCGTCGGAGGTGCCCTCCAGCTCGGCCATCGTCTGCAGCAGCTCGTGGACGCGGTCGAGCTGACCGGCGGCGTCGACCCCGGCGAGGTGGTCGGCGACGAGGCGCGCGAGGGCCTGCACCTGGGTGCGCTGGAGGCAGGTGAGGGGCAGCGGCCGGTCGTCGTAGGCGCAGAGGACGCCGAGGACCCGTCCGGCGGGGTCGGCGACGGGGGCGCCGACGTAGTGCTGGACCCCGGCGGCGGCGGCGGCCCCGCCCGCGGTGCGCGGGTCGGTCGAGGGGTCGAACTGGAGGACGTCGCGCTGCTGGGCCGTCCACGCGCAGGGCGTCCCGTCGCGGGGGACGACGTCCCGCTCGTGGCCGTGGGGGGCCAGCAGGTGCACGTGCTCCTCGGTGACGACGTTGAAGCTGGCGAACCGCGTTCCGCAGACGGAGGCGGCCAGCGCGGTCACGCTGCGCAGCAGACCCTGGGAACGGACCGTGGCGGCCAGGACGGCGTGCGCGAGGCGGACCCGCTCCCCCTCGTCGACCCCCCGGGGGGCCGGCACCGGCTCCCCGTCGGTCCCACCCTCCAGCGCGCTGGGCGGCGCGGGGAGCGCGGCGAAGACCTCCTCCGCCGGGACGGGGCGGGCGAAGTGGAAGCCCTGGAGGAGGTCGGCGCCGAGGCCGCGGATCAGGTCGGCGGTGCGGGCGTCCTCCACGCCCTCGGCGACGACCTCCATCGACAGCCGGTGGGCGAGGTCGACCAGGGTGCGGACGATGGCGGCGTCGGCGGGGGCCTGCGGGGCGGCGGCGACGAAGGAGCGGTCGACCTTGAGCTCGTCGGCCTCGAGCTGGCGCAGCATCGTCAGCGACGTGTAGCCGGTGCCGAAGTCGTCCAGGGAGATGCGGGCGCCGGCCTCGCGCAGGGTGGCCAGCACGGTGGCGGCACCCGCGGGGTCGGCCAGCAGCGCGCTCTCGGTGACCTCCAGGGTCAGGACGCCGCGCTCCAGCCCGTGCTCGGCGATCAGCCGGCGCACGTCCTCGACCAGGGTGGGGTCGGCGAGCACGACCGGGGAGACGTTGACCGACACCCCGACGTCGCGGCCGGCGGCGCGCCAGGCGACGCACTGGGCGACGGCGGTGCGCAGCACCCAGCGGGTGAGGCCGACGATGGCCTGGCTGCGTTCGGCGAGGGGGATGAACGCGCCCGGGCCGAGCAGCCCGCGTTCGGGGTGCTGCCAGCGCACGAGGGCCTCCACGCCGACGGTGCGGCCGGTGCCGGCGGTGACCAGGCGCTGGTAGTGCACCCGCAGCTGGCCCGCCTCGACCGCGGCGGGCAGCTCGGCGTGCAGGCGCAGGGCGTCGGCGTCGAAGACGGCCTCGCCGCCGCTGACGGCGACGCGCTGCTGGTCGGCCGCGGCGCGCACGTCGGCCAGGGCGAGCAGGTCCTCGATGGCGCGGCCGTGCTCGGGGGCGCAGGCCACGCCGATCGAGACGTCGGGGCGCACCTGCAGGCCCCGGCCCGGGCCGGCTCCGGCCAGGACGACGGGGGCGAGCAGCACCTCGCTCAGGTCGCGACCCGCCGCGGCGCCCGCCGTGGCGGCAGCGCCGGGGTCGGCGGGACGCACGACGGCCAGGGAGTCCAGGTCGATGCGGGCGACGACCGCCCCGGGCAGCGCAGCGGCGCGGCGTGCGCACTCGGCCAGGACCTCCTCGGCGGCGGCGGGCCCCAGGGCCAGGCGCAGGTCGCGCAGGTCGTCGACGTGGACGACGCTCACCGTCGCCCGCCCGTCGAGGCCGTCGTCCTCCTGCAGCCGTCGGGCGCAGCTCTCGAGCAGGCCGGTGCGGTTGAGCAGGTCGGAGCCGCCGTCGTGGCGGGCGCGCCGGGCGGCCAGCCGCAGCAGCGAGCGCACGCCGAGGACGGGGACGACGGTCGTGACGGGCAGCACCAGCAGCCAGCCGAGCACCTGGCCGGGGTGCCCGGAGGCGAGGAGCGCGGTGGGCAGCAGCACGAACGGCAGCGCGGTGGCGGCGACGAGGGCCCGTCCCGAGCGCAGGAAGGGGATGTGCGAGGCGGTGGCGCAGTAGAGGGCGACGAGGACGCCGACCCCGGGCGAGCCGTCGGCGGCGTAGACGCCGACGGAGGTGCACAGGGCCGCGCCGACGATGGCGGTGCGGGGACCGGCCATCGGCCAGGCGGGCACCAGCAGCAGCCCGAGCCCGCTGAGCACCCCGAGCGCGGCGACGACGAGGACCGGACCGTCGTGCACGCCGGGCCAGACGGGCAGCAGCGCGACGGAGGCGCTGACGAGGCTGGTCAGCAGGTACCCGACGGCGACCACGCGCCGCTCGGGCCCGTCGGCGCCGAGGTCGAGGGCGCGCGCGGGCGGCTGGCTGATCACCTTCTGGACATCGGGGCGGCCCGTCGCGGACTCCATGCGCCGACCGGGTGAGCGGTGGTCCGGGACCCGCCCGTGACCGACCGGGGTGGGGGGCGCTCAGGCCCCGGCACCGGCCCGCAGTCGTTCCAGCCACCCCTGGGCCGTGGTGAAGTCCTGCTCGCTCGGACCGTCGCCGACGACGGTGCGACCCCCGTCGGAGCGCGGGTAGCTGCCGAGGAAGCGGACCTGCTCGCAGACGCGGTGCAACCCCATGAGGGCCTCCCCGACGCGGGCGTCGGTGACGTGGCCGTCGCAGTCGATGGAGAAGCAGTACCGACCGAGCGCGTCACCGGAGGGGCGCGACTCGATCCGGGTGAGGTTGATCCCGCGGGTGACGAACTGCTCGAGGGCCTCGACGAGCGCACCCGGGCGTTCCTCGCGCAGGAAGACCACGAGGGACGTCTTGTCCTGGCCCGTCGGGGCGGGCAGCTCGCCCACGCCCGGGCGGGAGAGCAGGACGAAGCGGGTCTGGGCGCCGTCGCGGTCCTCGATCCGCTCGGCGAGCACGTCGAGCCCGAGGCTCTCCGCGGCGAAGGGCGCGCAGATGGCGCCCTCGAACCCGGCGGGCTCCCCGCCCGCGAGTTCGTCGGCCAGCGCCTGCGCGGACGCGGCCGTCGACGTCGCCGGGACGTAGAGGGCGTCGGGCAGGTGGGTGTGCAGCCACTTGCGCACCTGGGCGTGGGCGTGGGAGTGCGTGCTCACCCGACGGACGTCCTCGAGGCGCACCCCCGGCTTGACCGCCAGCACGAAGGAGACGGCGAGGACGACCTCCGCGACGACGACCAGCGGGTCACCGACGGCGAGGCCGTCGAGGGTGGCGGGTACGCCACCCTCGACGGAGTTCTCGATCGGCACGCAGCCGACGTCGGCGGCCCCGCTGCGGACCGCCTCGATCGTCGCGTCGACGCTGGGCATCGCGACCGCGGGGACGTCGGCGACGACGGTCCGCAGGGCCGCTTCGGAGAAGGTCCCGACGGGACCGAAGAACGCGTAGCGCAGCACGGTGCTGCACAGTAGCGTCTCGCCCCCCGGCGCTGGAGGGCTCGACGCCGCGGGGTCAGCCCGCCTTGCGCAGCTTGCGGCGCTCGGTGCGTTCGCTCCAGATCGTGTCCCGCTGGTCCTCGGTCAGACCGCCCCAGACCCCGTAGTTCTCACGGTGGGTGAGGACGTGCTGCCGGCACTGGCGCAGGACCGGACATTCGGCGCAGACGGCGAGCGCCGCTGCGTCGCGGTGCTGGCGGGCGGCTCCCCGCTCCAGCTCCGGGTGGAAGAAGAGCTCTGGATCAGCCTCTCGGCAGGAACCCAGGAGCTGCCACTCCCAAGCGTCGATCGTCGGCCGCAGGCCTCGACTCGTCTCGCTCACGGAATCCCCCCTAGGTGTGTGGTGCTCGACGTGACGCCACGTGCTCGTCACGTGGACGTGTCTTGCCCCAAGGGTTCGTAACCTAAACGCTATGCGACCGATCCGTCACTACCTGTGATTGACGTTCGGCGTGTCGCGCCACCAACAGCCACATCACCGGCAGTGACAGACAGGCCCACCAGAGGTCCCCGTTCTGCACGAGACGGGCCACCGGCGTCGGCACGCTGCGCGAGGCCAGCAGGTTCGCCCCCCACCACGGCCACGCGATCCACAGCAGCAGCAGACCGACCGCAGCGGCCACCGCCCGCCGCCGGACCCGGCCGTCCCCGACGACCGCGCCGAGCACGACGACCCCCCACAGCAGGTGGTGCAGCCACGACACCGGCGAGACGAGGATCGCGACCATCCCGCAGGCCGCGACCTCCCCGACCAGCGAACCGCGCCGGTGCATCGCCCGGGCCAGGGAGTACCCCGCGACCGCGGCCACCAGCGCCAGGAGACCCCACACCGCCGTGCTCGCCCCGTCGGAGAGGTAGAGGCGCAGCACGAACCCGCGCAGCGACTGGTTCGACGACCCCGCGTTCGGCCCGAGCCGGTCGGAGTTCAGCAACGCCGACGTCCAGAACTCCAACGACCCCTCGGGGGCCACGAAGAACGTCGCGACCGTCACCCCGACCGCGGCCAGCACCGCGTTGCGCAGCTCCCGCCACTGCCTCGTCACGACGAAGTGGACGAGGAAGACCCCCGGGGTCAGCTTGATCGCGACCGCGATCCCGACCAGCGCCCCGCGCGGCCAGCGGATCGTGAACCGGCCCACCCGCAGCCCGTCGGTCCCCTTCACGAGGTCGAGCAGGCACAGCGTCACCAGGATCGCGTTGACCTGACCGAAGCGGATGTTCTCCCCCACCGGGGAGATCCACACGCACAGCGCCGCGACGACCCCGTGCGCGAGCCCCGTGAAGCGACCGGCCCGCACCAGCAGCGGCCGGAACGCCATCCCCACGATCGCGTAGAGCAGCCCGAGCTGGACACCCGTCCACACCCACCCCGCCACGGCCCAGGGCAGCAGCGCCAACGGGATCGACAGCACCGCCGAGAACGTCGGGTAGGTGAACGGCAGCAGCTGCGGGACCTCGGTCTCGAAGGTGTAGACCGGACGCCCCAGCAGCAGCGACCGCCCGGCCTCCCGGTACACCTCGAGGTCGACCTGCCACTGGTCGTCGGGGTAGGCGATCAGGTAGCGGTGGACGATGGGCGCGGCCGCGACGAGCAGGACGAGCACCCCGACCCACCGCCACAGCGCAGCACCGTTCCGCGGGGTCGCCTCGCTCAGCACGCCCCGATCCTCCCCCAGCGACGCACAGGTCCCGACCACCGACGCCCCTAGCCTGTGACGGTGCCGTCCCTGATCGTCCGCCGACCACCCGCCGCCACCGCCCTGATCGGGGTCCTGGTGATCCTGGCCGGGCTGGTCGTCGGCGCGCTGCCGGCGCAGGCCGCCGAGGAGCGTGCGCCGTTGGTCGTGGTCGGGTTCTCCGGGGTCCGCTGGTCCGACGTCTCCACGAGCGCCACGCCCGCGCTGGCCTCGATGAGCTCCGGCGCGATCGGGACCGTCGCCGTGCGGAGCGTCTTCACCGCCGCCTGCCCCGTCGACGGCTGGCTCGGGCTCTCCGCCGGGCGGCGCGCGACGGGCTTCGACGGGACGTCGCAGCAGCACGCGAGCGCCGCGTGCGAGCCCGTCGCCGAACCCACCGCGACGGGCACCACGACGGTGCAGCCCGACTTCGCCGACTACCGCCGCACCGCCGACGCCGGCACCTTCAGCGCCGTCCCCGGGACGCTCGGGCAGGCGCTCGCGGACGCCGGGACGCGGACCCTCGCGATCGGTCCGGGCGCCGGGGTCGCGCTCGCGCAGGAGGACGGGACGATCGCGAACTACGTCACGTCCAACGGGGCTGCGGTCAGCGACGGGACCCTCACCGCCGGCAAGTACGCCCCCTCAGGCGCCCAGCCCGAGATCGTGGCGGGCTACGTCCAGAGCGCCCTCGAGGACGGCACCCAGGTCGTCGTGGTCGACGCCGGCACGGTCCGCGACGCCGGCGACCTGCCCGCCCGGGAGAGCGCCCCCGCCCTGTCCCGCGCCGACCAGGTGAAGGCCGTCGACGACGTCGTGGCCGCGGTCCAGCAGGCGGTCGCCGCCTCCACCGGCGCCGACGCCACGACCGTCCTCGCCGTCTCCCTCGGCGACGCGGGCCGGACCGCGCACCTGCAGTTCGGCGCCGCGACGGGCCCGCAGCCCGGGTCGGGGACCTACGAGGGCCTGCTCGGCTCCCGCTCGACCCGCCAGACCGCGATCGTGCAGACCACCGACCTCACCCCGACCGTCCTCTCGCTGGCCCTGGGCAGCGACCACGGCACGCCCGGGCTCGTCGGCGCCCCGGTCACCAGCACCGACGCGCAGAGGTCGGTGGCCGACCGCGAGGAGAAGGTGCGCGACCTCGACCAGGCCGCGCAGGCCGTGCAGCCGCTCGTCGGACCGTTCTTCACCGTCTGGGGGGCCGCCCAGATCGTCCTGTACGCCGTCGCCACGCTCGCCCTGCGCAAGGCCTGGGGCGGGCACCGGGGCCGGCGCCGGGTGCTCGCCTGGCTGCGGGTCCTCACCGTGGTGTTCGGCGCGGTCTGCGCCTCGACGTTCCTGGCCAACACGATCCCGTGGTGGCGCGCCGGGGACTCCACCGGCAGCCACCTGCTCGCGGTCAGCGGGGCCGTCGCCCTCTACGTCGCGGTCATCACGGCGGTGGCGCTGCTCGGGCCGTGGCGCACGCACGCCCTCGGGCCGCTCGGCGTCGTCGGGCTGGTGACGGCGGGGGTGCTCGCGGTCGACTGCGCGACCGGTTCGCGGCTCATCACCTCCAGCCTCAACGGCCTGCAGCCCGTCGTGGCGGGCCGCTTCTACGGCCTGGGGAACCAGCAGTTCGCGTTGTTCGCGACGGGGTCGCTGCTGTTCACCGTCGCCCTCGCCGACTTCCTCGTCCGCACCGGTCGCCGTCGCTGGGCGGTCGTGGCGGTGGCGGTGCTGGGGCTGCTCACGACGTTCGTGGACGGCGTCCTCGGCAGCGACTTCGGGGGCCCGCCGGCGATCCTGCCCGCGTTCGGCTTCCTCGCCCTCGTCGTCGCCGGGGTGCGGATCACCTGGCAGCGCGTCGTGGTCATCCTGGGGGCGACCGTCGTCGTCCTCGCGGGGATCTCGATCGCGGACTGGCTGCGACCCACCGACGACCAGACCCACCTGGGCCGCTTCGTCCAGACCCTCGTCGACGGCGGCGCGTGGCAGGTGGTGGAGCGCAAGGGCGCGCAGAACCTGCGGATCCTGTACTCCAACTGGCTGCTGAGCCTCGTCCTGGCCCTCGCGGCGGTGTTCATCGCCTTCGTCCTGGTCCGGCCGAAGGTGCTGGGCGTCTCCGTCCTGCAGCGCGCCTACGACCGCCACCCGGTCCTCAAGCCCGGCCTGACCTGCCTGCTGGTCCTGCTGGTCATCGGGTTCGCGGTGAACGACTCCGGCGCCGCGGTCCCCGCGGTGGGCGCGATGCTCGCCGTCCCGCTGATCATCGCCTGCTGCACCCGGGTGCTGGCGGACGACCCGGGCGAGCCGGCCGGGCCCCTAGGACCGGAGCGCGCTCACTCGACGCCGTAGGCGGTGACGAAGTCCTCCGCGGCGCGGACCAGGGCGAGGGCGGTGGGCTCGGGGAGCCCGTCCGCCGTCAGGGCCCGCACCCGGGCGTCCTCGTCGCCGCCCGTCGCGCGGCGGGTCCAGTCGGCCTGCGCCGCGACGGCGAGGGCGGGACGGGACACGGCCGCGGCGGCCCCCAGCCGGTCCAGGACCAGGCCCGCGACCCAGTCGGGGTCGAAGCTCCCCGCGGGCGGGGCGAACACCCGTTCACCCTCGACGTAGTCCCCGGAACCGCCCCAGTGCCTCACCCGCGCACCGTACCCGCGCGGAGGTCCTGCAACTCCACGGACGTCACACCTCGACGGTCGTCGGTCGGGAGGAGCGCCGGGTCACCAGGTGCAGGACGACCCCGACGACGAGCAGCAGGCCCGCGCACAGCCACACCCCCGCATCCTGCCGGGTGAGCAGCACGACGCAGGACACGATGCCCAGGACGGGCAGGACGGTCGGGGTGCGGAAGTGCCGGTGCCCCGGCTCGTCCTTGCGCAGCACCAGGACGGCGAGGTTGGTCGAGGTGAAGACGATCGGCAGCAGGACGACCGTGGCGGCGAGGGTTTCGAGCTGGTGACACCGGCCGCGAGCATCGAGAAGCCCACCAGGAACGACACGACGGGCCGGCCGAAGGCGCGCTGGGTGAAGACCGCGGAACCGCCGGCCTTCGGGTACTTCGTGACGAGCTCGGCGTAGGAGGCCGCGGTCAGGGTCCCCACCAGCGCGTAGATCCCGGCCGACTCATCCTCTACAGTTACTGCGAACCGTTCCCATCGTCAGGAAGCTGTCGGATGCCCTCGCGCCGCTCGTCCCTCGTCCTCGCCGCCACCCTCACCGCATCGCTCGCCCTCGCCGCCTGCGGTGGTAGCAAGAGCACCTCCGCCGCGAGCGACGACACCGGCCTGAGCGTCGTCGCCTCCACCAACGTCTACGGCTCCATCGCCGAGTCGATCCTGGGCGACGAGGGCACCGTCACCTCGATCATCGCCGACCCCAGCGCCGACCCGCACAGCTACGAGGCCAACACCCGCACCCAGCTGGAGCTGTCCAAGGCCGACGTCGTGATCGAGAACGGCGGCGGCTACGACGACTTCGTCGACACCATGCTCAAGGCCGCCGACACGAAGGCCGTCGTCCTGAACGCCGTCGACATCTCGGGCCGGACCGCCCCCGCGGGCGGGGAGCTCAACGAGCACGTCTGGTACGACGTCGAGACCGTGCGGAAGGTCGCGCAGGCCCTGGAGGCCGAGTTCGCCAAGGCCGCCCCGGACGACGCGAGCACCTTCACGACCAACCTGAAGACCTTCGAGGGCGGCCTCGACACCCTCGAGCAGAAGATCCAGGCCGACAAGGCGACCACGGACGGTCGGCCCGTCGCGATCACCGAACCCGTCCCCGGCTACCTGCTGGAGGCGCTCGGCGCGAAGAACGTCACGCCCGTGGAGTTCTCCGAGGCCATCGAGGAGGAGACCGACGTCCCGGTCGACGTGCTGCAGGAGACACTGTCCCTGTTCACGCAGCACCAGGTGCGGGCGCTGGTCTACAACGAGCAGACCACCGGCCCGCAGACCGAGCAGGTCCTGAAGGCTGCGAAGGACAACGGCATCGCTGTGGTGCCGGTCACCGAGACGCTCCCCGAGGGCAAGGACTACACGACGTGGATGACCGCGAACGTCGACGCGATCGCGACGGCCCTGACGCAGTGACGGAGCGCGCCGGTGTCCCTGCGCTGCGGCTCGCGGGCGCGTCCCTGCAGTACGGCTCGCGCCGGCTGTGGTCGGGGCTGGACCTGGAGATCGCGCCCGGCGAGTTCGTCGCCGTCCTCGGCGCCAACGGCGCCGGGAAGTCGAGCCTGCTGAAGGTCGTCCTCGGTCAGCAGGCGCTCGCGGCCGGGACCGTCGAGGTCGCCGGGCGCCCCGTCCGGCGCGGTGACCGCCGCATCGGCTACGTCCCGCAGCAGAAGGGACTCGACCCGAGCACCCCGCTGCGCGCCCGCGACTTCGTCCGCCTCGGCCTCGACGGCCACCGCTGGGGGCCCCTGCTCCCCTCCCGCCGCGCGAACGCCCGGGTCGACCGGGTCCTCGAGGCCGTCGGCGCGACCGGCTACGCCGACTCCCCCGTCGGCCGGCTCTCCGGTGGGGAGCAGCAGCGGCTGCGGGTCGCGCAGAGCATCGTCGGCGACCCGGCGCTGCTGCTCGCCGACGAACCGCTGCTCTCCCTCGACCTGCACCACGCCGGCGCCGTCAGCGCGCTGGTCGACGAGTGCCGCACCCGCACCGGCGCGGCCGTCCTCTTCGTCACCCACGACGTGAACCCCGTCCTGCCCTACGCCGACCGGGTGCTCTACCTGGCCAACGGCCGGTTCCGGATCGGGACGCCGGAGCAGGTCATGACCTCGGCGACGCTCTCCGAGCTCTACGGCTCCCCCGTGGAGGTGCTGCGCTCCAACGGCCGGCTGCTCGTCGCCGGCGGCGCCGCCCCCAGCGAGCACCCGCACTCGCACGACCACCAGGAAGCATCGTGAGCACCGCCGTCAGCAGCACCGCCAGCGCCATCGCCTGGGACAAGGTCATCGACTTCTCCGACTACGGGGAGCTGCTGGCCCTGGTCCACAACTCGTTGTGGGCGGGCGCGCTGCTCGGTCTGGTCGGCGGGCTGATCGGGATGTTCATCGTCGCGCGCGACCTGCCGTTCGCCGTGCACGGCATCGCGGAACTGAGCTTCGCCGGCGGGGCCGCCGCGCTGCTGCTCGGCGTGAACGTCGTCGCGGGCTCGCTCGTGGGGTCGGTGCTCGCGGCCGTCCTGTTCGGGGTCCTGGGGGCCCGGGCACGGGAGCACAACTCCGCCATCGGGGTCCTCATGCCCTTCGGCCTCGGGCTCGGGGTGCTGTTCCTGGCCCTCTACCAGGGGCGGGCCGCGAACAAGTTCGGCCTGCTGACGGGCCAGATCGTCGCCGTCGACAACCCGCAGCTGTTCTCGCTCGCGGTCATCGCCGCGGTCGTGGTGGTGGCCCTCGCGCTGCTGTGGCGTCCGCTGCTCTTCGCCAGCCTCGACCCGGACGTGGCGGCGGCGCGGGGAGTCCCGGTGCGGGCGCTGTCCCCGGTCTTCATGCTGGTCCTCGGCCTGTCCGTGGCGATGAGCGTGCAGATCGTCGGTGCCCTGCTGGTCCTGGCGCTGCTGGTGACGCCGGCCGCCGCGGCGATGCGGGTGAGCGCGTCCCCGTTCGTGGTGCCGGTGCTGTCCACGGTGTTCGCGCTCGTCGCCATGGTCGGCGGTCTGCTGCTGGCCGTCGGGTCGTCGATCCCGATCAGCCCCTACGTGACGACGGTGTCGTTCGTCATCTACCTCGTGTGCCGGCTGGTCGCGCGCCTGCGCCGCCCGGCCGACCGGCCGGAAACTCCGCGTCCGGTCGTCGCCGAGATCGTCTGAGGTCGGACGCGGCGGCTTCGTCCGAGGTCAGACGCGGCGACGACCCGAGAACGCCGCGACGACGGCGACCGTGGCCGCGGTGAACGCCAGGACCCAGGGCAGGACACCGCCTTCGAGGACCGCACCCGCCCAGCAGAGCAGCGCCACCACGGCGCAGAGGACGACCGAGCCGATCGCGGGTCGTCGACCGGGGCGGGGGCGTCGGGGCACGGCCCCATCCTCCGGCACGATCCGCGCCACCCGGAACGCCCACCGGTCCCCTCCTCCCACGACGAACGTCGTACCCCCAGCCCGTGATCCCGCGGGGAAACCCAGCGGGATCACGGTCGGGGTGGGCAGGGGGTTCCGGGGTGGCGCTGAGTAGCCTCGCGTCCATGCCGCACCTGTTGCACCTCGACTCCTCCGCCGACCTCGCGACGTCGCGATCGCGGGCCATCACGGCGGCGTTCGCCGACGCGTGGACGGCACGGGGCGCCGAGCACACCGTCACCCACCGCGACCTGCACCGCGACCAGCTGCCGCACTTCGCGACCAACGAGCAGCACTGGCCGGCCGCGGACCGCCTCCCCACCGCCGACGTCCCCGCCGAGCAGGACGCGCTCACCGCGACGCTGCAGGCCGAGATCCTCGCCGCGGACGTCGTGGTCGTCGGGGCGCCGCTCTACAACTACACGGTGCCCTCGACGTTGAAGGTGTGGCTGGACCACATGCACGTCCCCGGCGCCCTGGCCGGCGAGGGCTCGCAGCCGCTCGCCGGGCGTCACGCGGTCGTGGTCAGCAGCCGCGGCGGGACCTACGACGCGGGCAGCCCCACCGAGGACTGGGACCACGGCGTCCCGGTCCTGCAGATCATCCTCGGCAACTCCCTGGGGATGACCGTGCACGTCGTCCAGACCAGCGCGACGCTGGCCGATCGGCTGCCCGACCTCGCCGGGCTCAAGGACCGCAGCGTCGCCGAGCTGGAGGCCGCGACGGCCGCGGCGCAGGAGCTGGCGCGGACGCTGTAGGCCCGACGGCGGGATCGTCAGTCGAGGGGGCCGGGCCAGGGCCGGGGTTCCCCGCCGGTGACCTGGCGCTCGAACTCCACCAGCATCCAGTCCGCCAGTTCCCGCAGCTCCGCCGGGGCCGCCAGCACCGCGACGCCGGTGGCGGCGATGAGGCGGTCGAGCTCCTGCTCGTTGCGCCGCCAGCGCTCGAGGATCCCCGGGTGGTCGGGCAGGCGGGGGTAGTCGAGGTCGGCGCTGTCCTCGCCCGCGGCCAGGGCCTGCAGGACCCGGGCCTGCGCCGGGCGCAGGTGCCCCGCGTACTGCTCGGCGAGCTGGTCGCCGACCGCGTCGGCGCGGGCGGCGGTGCCGGGGTCGGTGATGGCGTGGGTGAGGCTGAGGAGTCGCAGCTCGCGCAGCACCGCCTCGCGGTGCTCGCGCAGGCGCACCCCACGGCGCAGCGGGTAGCGCAGCAGCCGGAGGCCGCCCGGGGCGCTGAGGACGGGGTCGGGGTCGGGGTCGGGCAACGACTCCCAGTCCGCCGCGAGCAGGGCGTCGATCTCGTCCTGCAGGGCGAGGTCGACCTCCAGCCCCACCTCGCCGTGGTCGGCGCCGGTGAGGAGCAGCTCGCACCAGACCGTCTTCCCCCGGCCGTCGGGGTGGACCTCGCCGCCGCGCGCGGTGCTGAGCGCGGTGATGAGCGGGAGCCCGCGGCCGGTGGAGGCGGTGAGGCTGCGGGGCACCCACTGCGGGACGACCGGCGACCCGTCGCCGACCTCCAGGCGCAGGACGGAGGGGGTGAGCCGGACCCGGACGGAGACGCCCGTGCCCGCGTGCAGCAGCGCGTTGGTCACCAGTTCGCTCAGGCACACCTCGGCGTCGGCGGCGACGGCCTCGGGGACGCCGACGGTGGACGGGCCGGTCAGGGTGCGCCGGAGGTGCCGGCGGGCCCGACCGGCGCTGCCGGCCTCCGCCGGGAGCTCGACCCGTGCGTCCTCGTCCACCGATCCCCGCCTTCCCGTCTCGACGAAAACTACCCTGCGTCAGCACACCAGATCGAGCAGTGACCACGACCGTCACCCTCCCGGGACGATCCTGTGCTTCAGTGCTGGCATGGGGGTCGCACCGTGGTGGTCCGCGCGCGAGAGCGCGGGCCGGGTCTCCCTCACACGACGTCTCAGCGGGGCGAGCCTGCTGGCCCTCCTCGTCCTCGTCCTGGGGGGCGGTCTCGTCGTCGTCACCGCCCAGCAGCTCGGCACCGCGCAGCAGCAGCTCACCCGGGAGACGCGGGCCCGGCAGGCGACCTCCGACCTGCAGCGGCAGTACGTCGAGCAGGAGACCGGCCTGCGCGGCTACCTCCTCACCGGTGAGGTGGAGCTCCTCGCCCCCTACGAGCTGGCCCAGCGGCAGCTGCCCGGGGTGCGGCGCGAGCTGCGCGAGGGTCTGCGGGCGGTCGGCGGTGACGCGGCGCAGCTGGAGGTCCTGGAGCAGGCCCACGCCGAGTGGGACGCCTACGCCCGGGAGCAGATCGCGGCGGTGGGGAGAGGCGAACGCACCGGCCCCAGCAGCATCGGCACGACCATGCTCGGCAAGACCCTGTTCGACGACGTCCGCAGCGCCGGCGAGACGCTGGACGCCCAGCTGGAGGGGCTCCAGGAGGCGAGCCAGCGCGAGACCCACCGGCTGCAGACCCGCCTGGTCGTGAGCACCGCGGGCGGGCTGGCCGCGCTCGCCCTGCTGCTGGGCCTCGGCTCCCTCGTCACGGTGCGCCAGGTGACGCAGCCCCTGCGGCGCCTGGCGGAGGCCACCCGCCGGGTCGCCGACGGTGACCTGTCGGCGCAGCTGCGGGCGGAGGGCGCGTCGGAGGTGCGGGAGCTGGCCGGTGACGTGGCCGCCATGCGCGACCGCCTCCTCGCCGACCTGGACCGGACCCGGCAGGCCCTCGGCGCCCTCGACCAGGAGGACCGCGCGGTGCGGGCCGTGCGGCAGGCGCTGCTGCCCTCCCCCGGCCGGGTGGAGGGCGTGCGGATCACGGCCCGCCTCGACGCGGCCGAGGGCGTCCTGGCCGGCGACTGGTACGACACCGTCCAGGTCGCGACGGGGCGCCTGGGCGTCGTCGTCGGCGACGTCGCGGGCCACGGCCCCTACAGCGCCGTCTTCGCGCTGCGCCTCAAGCACTCCCTGGCCACCGCCCTGCGCACCCACGCCCACCCGGGCGCGGCGCTGACCGCCGTCTGCGCCGAGCTGCGCGACGTCCCGGCGGAGCTGTTCGCCACGGTCTTCGTGTGCGTCGTCGACACCGGGACCGGCACCCTGGTCCACGCCAACGCCGGGCACCCCCCGGCGCTGCTGCTCCCCGCCGGGGACGAGGCGGGCACCGGGGTGCGCTTCGAGGAACTGCCCCCCACCGGGCCCCTGCTGTCCTCGATCGTCGCCGGGGAGGTGTGGGAGGAGGTGGAGCACCCGTTCGGGACGGGCGACAGCCTCCTGACCTTCACCGACGGGGTCCTGGAGAGCCGCTCGCCCGACGGCGTGGAGTTCGGTCTGGACGGCCTGCTGGCGGCGATCGGGCGGACCCCGCGCCAGGACCCGGCCCGGCTCATCGACGCGGTGGCCGCGGACGCCCTGCGCCACGCCCGGAACCCGGGCCGGCGCGACGACCACACCCTCGTCCACGTCCTGCGCGAGGTCGTCGGGGGGCCGGGGCCCGTCCTGCCCGTCCTGCCCGTCGCGGCCGTGGGTGGGACCCCCGGGGGGTGACCCGGCGCGTCCGCCGCCGTTCAGCGGGCGGAGCCGAACCGTTCGGTGCGGATCCGCGCCTCGTCGTGGCCGAGTTCCACGAGGAGTTCCGCGACGTGCTCGACGAACGGTGTCGGCCCGCACACCAGGCACGTCGGCGACGACGCGGCGGGGACGGTGGTGGCGGCCAGGAGTTCCGCGTCGAGGCGCCCCGGTGGACGCGTCGACCCGGGCGGGGCCTCCCGGGTCCACACGACGTCGAACGCGGCGAGTTCCGCGGCGTACATCGCGACGGCCGGTGAACGCACCGAGGCCAGCATCCGGAGTTCCGGGGCGTCAGGGACCCCGGCGTGCGTGCGCACGACCGAGACCAGCGGGACGACACCGGAACCCCCGCCGATGAGCTGCACCGGGGCGGGGTCGCCGGGACGCCAGACGAACCAGCCCCCCAGCGGCCCGGTGACCTCGAGGACGTCACCGGCGCGCACCTCGCCGGTGAGGAACGAGGAGACCTCCCCGTCGACCGCCAGTTCCACGCCGATCTCGACCTCGGCCGGCCCGGGGCGCCGCGCCGCCGACGCGATCGAGTACGACCGGACCGCCTGGTACCCGTCCGGCGCCGTGAGCCGCACGTCGAGGTGCTGACCGGCGAGGTGCCCCGGCCAGGACGGGACCTGCAGCACGAGGGCCCGCGCGCTCGCACTCTCCGGGCGGACCGCGAGGACCCGCGCGGGACGCCAGCCGTTCACAGCGAGTACCGCTGCTCGCGCCACGGGTCGCCGTAGGCGTGGTAGCCGACGCGTTCCCAGAAACCCAGGTCCTCGGTGTCCGACAACGTGATCGAACGGACCCACTTCGCGGACTTCCACAGGTACAGGTGCGGGACGAGGAGTCGTGCCGGGCCGCCGTGGACGGGTTCCAGGGGTTTCCCGCCGTACCCGGTGACGATCCAGGCGCGCCCCCCGAGCAGGTCGGCGACGGGGAGGTTCGTGGTGTACCCGCCGTAGCTGGTCACGAACGCGAACCGCGCGGACGTGGTGACGTTCGCGAAGAACGCGTCGAGGGAGTACCCCGTCCAGTCCGTGCCGAACTTCGACCACCGGGTGACGCAGTGCAGGTCGGTCCGGACCGTCTCGCGCGGCAGGCGGCGCAGCCCGTTCCAGTCCCAGTGGTGGGAACTGCCGGACTCCTCGGTGAGGGTGAACCGCCAGTCCTCGGGGTCGAGGCGCGGCGTCGGCCCGGCCGAGAGGACCGGGAAGTCGTCGGTCCGGTACTGGCCGGGCGGCAGGAGTTCCGCGCGTTCGCGGGGCCGGCCGGTGAAACCCCGGGTGACGCGGGGAACCTCGAACCCGTCGTCGGGGTTCACGGCAGGATCGCGTCGACGTAGCCGCCGTCGACCCGGAGGGCCGCCCCCGTCGTGGCGGAGGCGAGCGGTGAGGCCAGGTAGCAGACCATGTTCGCGATCTCCTCGGGTTCGATGAGCCGCTGCAGCAGCGACTGGGGCCGGAACTCCGTCATGAACCGCCGTTGCGCCTCCTCCCACGGCAGGTCCCCGGGGACGAGCTCACGGACGAAGTCCTCGACGCCGCCGGTGTGGGTGGGGCCGGCGAGGACGCTGTTCACGGTCACCCCCGTGCCCGCGGCGGCCTTGGCGAAACCGCGGTGCACCGCGAGGAGAGCGGTCTTCGTCATCCCGTAGTGGATCATCTCGGCCGGGACGGCGACGGCGGAGTCGCTCGAGACGTACAGGACACGACCCCAACCGTTCGCGATCATCCCGGGCAGGTGGTGCCGGGTCAGGCGGACACCCGTGAGGACGTTGGTCTCGAAGTAGCGTCGCCACTCGTCGTCGTCGATCTGCAGCGGGTCGGCCGAGCCGAAGACGCCGAGGTTGTTGACCAGGACGTCCACCGCCGGTACGGCCTCGACGAGCGCGGCGTGGCCGACGTCGGTGGTGATGTCACCGGCCACCCAGCGGACCTCGCCGTCGATCCCGGCCGCCGCGGCCTCGAGGCGCTCGGGGTTGCGGCCGGTGAGGACGACGGAGGCCCCGCAGCCGGCCAGTCCGGTGGCGATCGCCAGGCCGATGCCCTGGCTCGACCCGGTGACCAACGCCGACTTCCCCGTGAGATCGATGCGCACGGGGACTTCCTAGCACCCGCAGGCCGCACCCCGCCCGAGCGGCGCGGTGAGCGGATCGGGGACGCCGGCGGTGACGACCCCGTCGACCTCGACCCCGAAGCCCTCGCGGGTCCAGTACTCGATCCCGCCCCACATCTCCCGGACGGCGAACCCCAGCCGCGCGAACGCCAGCGCGGCCCGGGTCGCGCCGTTGCAGCCGGGACCCCAGCAGTAGGTGACGACGACCGTGCCCGTCGGGACCAGATCCGTTGCCCGCGAGGCGATGAGGGCGGTGGGCAGGTGCAGCGCGCCGGGGACGTGCCCCTGGGCCCAGGCCTGCTCCGAGCGGCTGTCGACGACGACGAGACCGCTGGCTCCGGACTCCACGGCAGCGTGCACGTCGGAGGGGTCGGTGCCCAGCGCGAGGCGCCGTTCGAGTTCGGCGACGGCGAGGGCGGGGTCGAGGGTCGCGGTGGTGAGGGGGGTGGTGGTGAGGTCCATGGCTGCGACGCTAGGTCGCTCTCGACCCCGGGCACAGGGACGATCCACGGCGTCGGGGGCTCGCGGCCGGGGGATCCCCGGTCAGGCGTCGCGGACGACGAAGTTCTCGCTGACGGCGTGCCACCCCGAGGGCACGTCGTACCCGTCGGCCACGAGCGCGACCTCCTCGGGTCCGGGGCCCCTGGCCTCGAGCACGACCCCCCGCGTGCCGGAGGTGAGCGAGGCGCAGCCCGCGTCGGCGGCCAGGCTGCCGTCGACCACCGCGGTGGTGATCAGGCACGCGTCCCCGGTGAGGCTCACGCCGAGGTAGTAGGTGCCGAGCGGTCCCACCCCGAGGTAGCGGGTCGTCGCCGGGTCGACGCTGTAGCGCAGCTTCTCGAAGGCCACGACGTCGCGGCTCGCCTGCGGGGCGTCGAGCACGGCGAAGGCCGCCCGCGGTTCCTCCGGGGCGGGCGGCGTCGCGCGGTCCGTGGCCGCCAGGAGCACCTGCGTGGTCAACCCGACCGCGACGACGGCGATCGACCCCAGGGCGAGGAGGCGGGGGACGTGGCGACGGGTGCCCGGGCCGGTCAGGACGGCGTGGTCGATCAACGGGCGCTCCTCGGGGTCGTGCGGGTCGTGCGGTCCTGGTGGACCTGTCGACCGGTGCGAGGCGATCCTGAAGAACGGGGGTCAGGCGAGGGTCAGGGCGTACCAGTGCTGGGCGTGCGGGTTGTCGTTGTACCGCTCGACCTCGACGAACCCGACCGAGAGGTAGAGCGCCCGCGCCGCCGTCAGCGCACCGTGGGTGTCCAGCACCAGCCGGCCCGCCCCGCGCTCGCGGGCCCAGTCCGCGCACCAGCCCAGCAGCCGGCGTCCCAGTCCCAGCCCGCGGGCAGCGGGGGCGACGAACAACCGCTTCACCTCGACCTCCCCGTCGGCCAGTTCGCGCACGCCGACGCAGCCGAGGGGTTCGCCGTCGCGCACGGCGACGACGAACGCCCCGGCCGGCGCGACGAGGTCGGTGAGGTCGCTCGCCGGTGGGCCGTCACCCAGCGCGAGCCCCGTGACCGCCGCGGCCTCGGCCCAGAACCGCGCCCGCACCGCGTGCCCCACCGGTCCGCCCGGGGACTCGGCGCGGACCTGCAGCTCTCCAGCACCCATGCGGACATGGTGGGGCACGCTCACCCGACGTCAGCCCTGGCGGGCCTTCCAGTGCGGGTTCCGCTTGTTGAGGACGAACACCCGGCCGTGCCGGCGCACGACGATGGACCCGTCCTTCTGCTTCAACGACCTGAGCGACCTGACGACCTTCACGAGCGACTCCTCATCGATTCGATTCCGACACCCTCGGGTCTTCCCCGTTCGTCAGCGTTCCTCGCGGAAGTCGACGTGCTCGCGCAGGACGGGGTCGTACTTGCGCACGACCATCCGGTCGGGGTCGTTGCGGCGGTTCTTGCGGGTCACGTAGGTGAACCCGGTCCCCGCGGTCGACCTCAGCTCGATCACCGGACGGACGTCGGCGGACTTCGCCATCGGAGGCGCTCCCCTCGTGCTCGGACTGCACCGCCGCGGACTCGGTGCCGCAGCGGTTTCCCACGCTCCCTGGAACGTCACCACTACCGACAACCATTCCCGACAAGCAGCCGCGATCGTGCAGGGATTCCCGGCGGGATCACGAGACGAGGGTCAGCGGCAGGCGGCGTCGACCGGGGGTCTCGACGGCCTCGACGTCGTCGTCCTCCCGCACCCGCGCGAGCACCGTCCCGCCCGTCCGGGTCCCACGTCCCCGACCGCTCCACCTACCCTGCCACCGTGGACTCCCCGGCTCGTGGCGCGTGGCGGCCGGCCCGTGCGCTCGCGCTGACCGCGGTCACCGTCGTCCTCGCCGCGAGCGCGCACGCCGCCGCGGGCGGGATGCTGCCGTCGCTGTGGGCGTTGTCCGCCCTCACCGTCCCGACGGCCTGCGTCGCGGTCCTGCTGACCCGGCGACGCCTCTCCACCCCGCTCGTCCTCGGTGTCCTGGGCGCCGGCCAGTTCCTGCTGCACCAGGGTTTCGCGGTGCTCGCCACGGACGCGCACTGCTCGACGTCGGGCACCGGGCACCACCAGAGCATCGACGCCTGTTCGACTGCGGTGCACCACGACCCGACCTCGGGGATGCTCCTCGCGCACGTCCTGGCGACGCTGGTCACCGGCCTGCTGCTGGCCCGCGGCGAACAGGTCCTGTGGGCGCTCGCGGACCGACTGGACCCCGTCCTGCCCGTCGTGGCCCGGCTGAACCTCCCCGTGGCCCCCCGGCTGCCGCGGCCCCCGGAACCGCTGCCGACGCGGCCCCGGATCGTCGACGTCGCCGTCCCCGTCCGGCGGGGTCCGCCGGCCCGGGTACGCGCGGCCACCTGAGAACTCCCGGTGGTGCGCGCCTGCCCGCGCCGCGACCACCCCACCGGAGACCCCGTGCCCCGAAGACTGCTCGTCCTGTCCGTTCCCGCTGCCCTCCTCGCCGTCCTCGGCGGCCTCACCCTGACCGGCTCGCTCGCCGCGACCGACCTGCTCGACCCCGGACCGCTCGTCCGCTACGCCCTCCCCCTGGCCCGCACCGTGCACGACCTCGCGGCCGCCCTCACGATCGGGTTGCTCGTCCTCACCGCGACCGCGCTGCCCGGCGGCAAGGACGTCACCGGCCCGGCCCGGACGGTCCGCACGACGGCCCTGCGCCACGCCGCGATCGCCGCGACGACGTGGTGCGCGGCGGCCGTCGCGACCCTCGTGCTCACCTACGCCGACGTGGCCGGGATCCCCCTGGGCAGCCCCGGGTTCGGCGCCCAGTTCTGGTTCTTCCTCACCGAGCTCGACCTCGGGCGCTCGCTGGCCGTCTCGGCGCTCGCGGTGGTCCTCCTCGCGATCGGGTGCTGGCTGGCCCGCAGCCTCACCACCGTCGGGATCCTCGCCGCCCTCTCCCTCGCGGCCCTGCTGCCGCTCGGCCTCGCGGGCCACGCGTCGGGGACCAACGACCACTCCCTGGCCGTCGACGGTCTCGTCCTGCACCTGCTCGGGGTGTGCGTCTGGGCGGGCGGGTTGGCCGCGCTGCTCCTGGTGCACCGCGGCCTCGGGGAGCACCTGCGGACCGTCGCCGGACGGTTCTCCGCGCTGGCGGGTGCGTGCTTCGTGGTCGTCGCCGCCTCCGGGGTCGTGAACGCGTGGTTGCGGGTCGGCAGCTGGGACGCGATCGCGACCCGCTACGGACTCCTCGTCGTCGTGAAGTCGGTCGCCCTGGTGCTGCTGGGGATCGCGGGGTGGCGCCAGCGGGCCCGGGTCCTGCCGCGCCTGGGCGACGGCTCGCGCGCCTTCGCCCGGCTGGCGGCGACGGAGGTGGTGCTGATGGCGGTGACGTTCGGCGCGTCGGTGGCCCTGTCCCGCAGCGCACCGCCCGTCCCGCAGACCGCGACCGGTCCCGGTGCGCAGCTCGAGGCCCTGCTGGGTTTCCCGGCTCCGCCGGCGTTCTCCCCGGTCCGGTTGTTCACCGAGTGGCACCTGAGCCTGTTCTGGGCCCTCGTCGCGGCCTGCCTGGCGGGCTTCTACCTCGCGGGGGTCGTGCGGTTGCGCCGACGCGGCGACCGCTGGCCGGTGGGGTCCACGATCTCCTGGGTGCTGGGGTGCGCGCTGCTCGTGTACCTGACCAGCGGCGCGCCCGCGCTGTACGGGAAGCTCACCTTCTCCGCGCACATGGCCCAGCACATGGGACTGACGATGGTCGTCCCGCCGTTGCTCGTCCTCGGGGCACCGGTGACGTTGACGTTGCGGGCCGCGACGGCGCGCCGTGACGGTTCCCGCGGTCTGCGGGAGTGGGCCCTCGTCCTCACCAGGTCGCCCCTGCTGCGCCTGCTCGGGAACCCGGTCGTCGCCGGGGTGCTGTTCGCCGGGAGCCTCTACGCGTTCTACTACACCGGGTTGTTCCAGCAGGCCCTGCTCACCCACACCGGGCACATGGTGATGACGGCGCACTTCCTGCTGACGGGGTACCTGTTCTGCTGGGTCCTCATCGGCCGCGACCCGGGCCCGCACCGTCCGCCGTACCCGTTGCGGCTGGTGCTGCTGCTCGTCACGCTCTCGTTCCACGCGTTCTTCGGGGTGGCCCTGATGTCGGGTTCGGAGGTCCTCGCCCCGGCCTGGTGGCACGCGCTGGGGAACACCGACGACGCGGCCCTGCTGGCGGACCAGCACACCGGCGGCGGGGTCGCGTGGGGTGCGGGCGACATCCCCACGGCCGTGCTCGCGGTCGGGCTGGCCATCGCGTGGGCCCGTTCGGACGAGCGGGAGGCGCGACGCACCGACCGCAAGGGTGACCGGGACGGCGACGTCGACCTCGCCGCGTACAACGCCCACCTGGCCGAACTGGCCCGTCGCGACGAGTGAGCGGAGGGGCACCTACCGTCGCCGGGGCGTCGCGTGGTCAGATGGGGTCCGACGATCCTCCTCGGCATCCCGGTCCGACGGCTCGCACGAGACCGACAGCGGGGTGACACCGTGGGAAGCACGAGGACGAACAGCGCACGGCGCGGCCCGACCCGCCGGTGACGGCCGCCGACCGCGTCCGCGCGATCCTCCTGGAGCTGGGTCGTGACGGGGCGAGGCTCGCGGACATGCCGTCCGTGCTCGTCGACCTGTGCTCGCGGGCCCTGCCGGTGACCGGGGTCGGCCTGACCCTCATGACCGGCACCGACTACCCCGCCGGCCTGGTGGCGGCCTCCGACGGGGTGGCGGTGGCGCTGGACGACCTGCAGTTCACCCTGGGCGAAGGGCCCTGCGTCGAGGCCTCCCGCACCGGTCGTCCGGTGCTGGTGCCGGAGCTGGCCAGTGCCGACGCGCTGGTGGGCGGTGCCCGGTGGCCCGTGTTCAGCGCCGAGGCCCTCGCACTGGGCGCCGAGGCCGTCTTCGCGTTCCCGCTGCGGGTGGGCGCGATCCGGATCGGGGCCCTCGACCTCTACCGCGACCGCACCGGGCCGTTGGCGGACGACGACGTCGCCGAGGCACTGGCCTTCACCGCGACGGCGACCGCCGTGCTGCTGCACCTGCAGGCCCGGCAGCCGATCGCGAGGCGCCCGGGACTCGCCGAGCAGGACGGGGACGCGCCGGTCGGTGCGTTCCCCCAGCTCGGCCCGTGGACGATGCCCCTGGCCCACGACCGGGCCGTGGTGCACCAGGCGACGGGCATGGTGAGCGTGACCGCGGGGGTCGGGATCGTCGAGGCGCTGGTGCTGCTCCGGGCCCGGGCGTGGACCGACCAGCGCACGGTCGACGAGGTGGCCCACGACGTCGTCGCGGGGCGGCTGTACTTCGGGAGACCGACGTGACTCCCGGAACGGGAGGACACTGGGACGAGCAGTCAGGGGGACGACCTGTGGAAGACGACGACGTGACCGGACAGCGCATCTCGGAGGTCTTCGTCGAACTGGCGAGCACCCTGGTCGACGACTTCGACGTGGTCGACTTCCTGCACCTCCTCACCGACCGGTGCGTGGAGCTGCTGGCGGTGAGTTCCTCGGGGATCGTGCTCTCCGACGAGAGCGGGCGGCTGCAGGTGGTGGCCAGCACGTCGCGCACCACCCACGACCTGGAACTGCTCGAACTGGAGACCCACGAAGGTCCCTGCGTCGCGACCTTCGCCACCGGCGACCCCATCGTCAACCTCGACATGGCCACTGCCGCGGTGCGCTGGCCGACGTTCGCCGCGGCCGCCGCCGAGACCGGTGTCGTGCGCGCGACGTCCCTGCCGCTGCGGTTGCGCGGACGCGTGATCGGTGCGCTGAACCTCTTCTCCGACGCCGGGGAACCGTTGGCCGACACCGCCGTCGCCCTCGGCCAGGCGCTGGCCGACGTCGCCACGATCGGGCTGATCAACGAACGCTCGCTGCGCGAGCGGACGCTGCTGTCGGAACAGCTGCAGAACACGTTGCAGAGCCGGATCGTCATCGAGCAGGCCAAGGGCGTCCTCGCCGCGCGGGCGGGGATCGGCGTCGCGGACGCCTTCGTCCGGTTGCGTCACCGGGCCCGCCGCACCGGGGTACCGCTGACGGTGCTGGCCGATGCGGTCGTCGCGGGGGAACTGCACCTGGACGCCACCGGGGCGGCGCTCCCGATCGTGGGAGCGCCGCACTCCGAGTCGTCCTGAGGGGGAACCCGGTCACACCGGTTCCGACGCCACCTGCGCGGCCGTGACGTCGCCGCAGGTGGTGCCGTGGGCGGCCTGGACCCGCGGGTCGTCCTGCACCAGACCGGTGGCGACCGTGGTCTTCGCCCCGTTCTCGGCGATCGAGTGCTCGGCGCTCACGGTGACCTCCGTGCGTTCCACCGTCCAGGTGCCACCGGTTCCCGACGTGGCGTTCTCCCCGAACAGGTGCAACCCGTCGGCCTGCTGCTCGCAGGTCAACCCGGTCCCGTAGTCGGTGAACCCGAGGCTGAACGAGTACTGCCCACCCGTGACCCCGTTCACCGGGACGAGCGCGGAACCCTCGACGCGGTAGTCGTACAACTGCACCGACCGCCCGGTGTCGAGGAACACCACCGGTGCGCCCGAGGCGAGCACGGCGGCCGAGGCGGTGGCGGACTGCGGTGCGGCGCTGGTGAACTCCACCGACGTCGCGCCGTGCGAGGTCGTCACCACCCCGAGTTCACGCTTCCCGTCGACCTGGGCCAACCAGAGGGTGTCGGGGGCGCCGTCACCGTCGAGGTCGACCGTCGTCGCCGTCCCGGCACCCGCGGGGACGCCCGAGGATGCGGCCGGGGGTGCGTCCACCGGGGTCTCGGGGCTCATCGGGGTCATCGTCATGGGCGTCGGGGCCGTGGACGTCGGGGCCGTGGCGGTCGGCGACGCCGCAGCGGTGCTGCTGGTGCTGGTGCTGGTGGTGGCCGCGCCACTCCCCGTCGAGCAGGCGGCGAGCAGGGCGAGGGCCGCCCCACCCACCACCACGATCGCAGGGTGTCGGGCGGTCGTTGCGGAGTTCATGGTCTTCCTCTCCTGTGTCCTGTTCCGGACAACCTCTCGGACGCGCAGGAGCTTCCGGCGGTTGCGTGCCCACCTGCGCCACCTGCGCCACCTGCGCCACGTGCGACGCTGTCCGACGTGACCCTCGACCCTCGCGCGGCCCCCGAGACCCCGGAGAACCTGGAACGGGTGCGCACCGACCGGTTGACGCTGAGCCGGCCCACCGCGGACGACGTCGAGGACGTGTTCCGGTTGTACTCCGACCCGGCCGTGTGGGAGCACTTCCCCAGCCGACGGCACACCCACCCGGGCACGACCGCGGAACTCCTCGAGCACGTCGGGCAGAGCTGGGAGGTCATCGGGTTGGGGAGCTGGGTCGCCCGCGACGCCGAGGGCCGTCTCGTCGGTACCGGCGGGTGCGACCTCCGGCTCGGGCTGGCCTGGAACCTCGGGTACCGACTGGCCCGCGACGTCTGGGGCCGGGGTTTCGCCCAGGAGGTCATCCGCGCGGCCGTCGCTGCGGCGCACCGGGTCCGACCCGACATGGCCGTCACGGCCTACCTGCTGGAGCACAACGGGAAGTCGAGGGCCGCCGCCGAGCGCGCGGGGCTGGACCTGGTGTGGACCGGACCGGACGCGGGGAACCCCGACCGCGACGCCGTCCGCCTGCTCTACGCCGACCGGGCGCTGAGCCGGATCGTGCTGCGCGAACTCACCGCGACCTGACCTTCGGCTTGGCCCGGACGTGCATCCGCTCGCCCTGCACCCCGAACACGGCGAGGACCTCGGTCGGGCGGGTTCCGGGGTTGCTGATGCGGTGCGGCAGGCGGGTGTCGAACTCCGCCGCCTCCCCCGAGGTGATCTCGAAGTCGTCGCTGCCCAGCCGCATCCGCAACCGGCCGGACATCACGTAGACCCACTCGTACCCCTCGTGCACCCCCTGCTCCTCGCTCTCCTCGCCCGCCCCGGGGTCGAGGACGACCTTGTAGGCGCGCAACCCGCCGGGTGCGGTGGACAGCGGCAGGTACGTCACCCCCTGCCGCACGACCGCCTTCCTGCTCGCCTTCCGGGCGGGCCGGACGAGTTCGTCGAGGGTGACGTCGTGGTGGCCGGCCAACGGCAGCAGGAGTTCCAGCGTGGCCCTGCGCCCCCCGGACTCCAGCCGGGACAACGTGCTGACCGAGATCCCCGTCGCCGCGCTCACCGCCGCCAGGGTCTCGTCCCGGTCGGTGCGCAGCCGGCGCAACCGGGGCCCGACCCCGTCGATGAGCTCCCGGACGTCCACACCCCACGAGAACACGCGAGTTGCCGTTCCGGCAACACCGCTGGAGTTCCCCCCGGCCCGAGCCGACGCTGGCCCCATGACCCAGAGCGTGACCCGGAACTCCTACGACGTCGTCGTGGTCGGCGGTGGGGCCGCCGGTCTGAGCGCCGCCACCGCCCTCGGCCGCGCCCGCCGCCGCGTCCTCCTCGTCGACGCCGGCGAACCCCGCAACGCCCCGGCCCACGGCGTGCACAACTTCCTGACCCGGGACGGGATCGGCCCCCTGGAACTGCAACGCCTGGGCCGGGAGGAGGTCCGGCGCTACGGCGGGGAGTTCCTCGCGGCCCGCGCCACCGGGGCGAGCCGGCAGGACGGGCGCTTCCGGGTGGAGACCACCGCGGGCGGCGTCGACGCCGCCCGACTCGTCGTCGCGTCGGGTCTGTCCGACGAGCTCCCACCCGTGCCGGGGTTGCGGGAGCGGTGGGGTCGCGACGTGGTGCACTGCCCCTACTGCCACGGGTTCGAGGTCGCCGACCAGGCCCTCGGGGTCATCGCCACCAACGCCCTCTCCAGCCACGGGGCGTGGTTGTTCCGGCAGTGGAGCGACGACGTCGTGTTCTTCCAGCACACCGCTCCCGAGCTCCCCGCGGAGCGTCGTGAGGAACTCCTGGCCCGCGGGGTGCGGATCGTCGAGGGCGAGGTCGTCGAGGTCGTCAGCACCGACGACGCGATCTCCGGGGTCCGCCTCGCGGACGGGACGGTCGTGCCGCGCCGGGTTCTCGTGGTCGCCGCCCCGGTCCGGGTCGACTCCCCCGTCCTCGACGCCCTCGGCCTGGCCCGGGAACCCGTCGTGGTGGGCGACGTCGAGATCGGGGAGCACTACCCCTCCGGCCCGGGGGGCGCGACGTCGATCCCCGGTCTGCACCTGGCGGGCAACGTCACCGATCCGATGGCCCAGGTCGTCACGGCCGCGGGGGCCGGACTGGTGGCGGGGGCCGCCGTGAACGCGGGGCTGATCGCCGAGGAGACCGCCGCCGCGGTCGCCCGCTTCCGAACCACCTCCTGACCCGGCGTCGACGCGTTACGGTCGGAGGACCGGGTCCGGGCGGAGGGGGTGGGTGTGCGTCGACGGTGGTTGCTGGCCGCGGGCGGGACGACGCTCGTCCTCACCGCCGGCGTGGGGTCGATGGTCGTGCCGGAACGGACCGAGGCCGCTCCCCCGCCCCGGTTGCTGACCGAGGCGTCCTGGCACACCCCGGACCCGGAGGCCGACGCGGCCTGGCTGGCCGAGGGGGTCGTGCCGGGCGCCGACGGACCCTACGCCGAGATGGTGCGACAGGGTCTGCTGGACCTGCGCGCCCTCACCGCCGGCAGCGGGGCCGTCGCGGCCGGGCCGGCCCGGAGCTGGAACTACGCGTGGCCGCGGGACTCGGCGTTCGCGGCCGTGGCCTTCGCCCGCACGGGCCACACCGACGACGCGACCCGCGTCCTGCACTTCCTCGCCGACGTGCAACTGGACGACGGCGGGTTCGAGGCCCGCTACCTGCTGGACGGGGAGGGAACCCCCGACGGTCGGCGACGCCAGGACGACGGCGCGGGATGGACGCTGTGGGCCCTGCGCGAGGTCCTCGACGCCGACCCGTCGCCCGGTTCGGCGCGGGAGCGGGCGCAGGCGTTGCGGCCCGTCCTCGACGCGGCGACGGAGTTCGTCCTGGGTCGGACCGACGACGGGGAACGGTTGCCGGACCCCTCCTCCGACTACTGGGAACGTCGCGAGAGCCTGCTCACCCTCGGAACGGCCGCCCCGCTGGCGGCGGGTCTGCACGCCGCGGCGGCGGTGTACTCCCGACTCGGGGAACGAACCCGCGCCCTGTCGGTCGACCGGTGCGCGAACCGGCTGGACGCCGCCGTCCGCGCGCACTTCGCCCCGGCCGGCTTCGCCCGCTACGCCGAACCCGACGAACCCTCCGGCGGGGTCGACGCGGCGGTGACGTTCCTGCTGCCGCCGTTCACGGCGCGGGCCGAACGTCCTGTGCTGGCGGCGTTCGACGCCTACCAGGTGGCGGCGCTGCGTCCGGCCGGCGGGTTGGCCCCGGGGTCGGGGTGGAAGCAGGACGGGATCTCCTGGACGCCCGAGACCGCCCTCGTCGCCTACGCCGCGGCGAGCAGTGGCCGGCCGGCCCAGGCCCGCGCCTGGCTCGACTGGTTGAACTCGCACCGGACCGGCTGGGGCGCGATCCCCGAGAAGGTCCTCGCCGACGGTTCACCGGCCGGCCCCGCCCCGCTCGGCTGGTCGGCGGCGTCCGTCGTGCTGGCCGTCGACGCGCTCTGACCCACGGCAGGGGGCCAGGACCGCGCAGGCGCGGGGTCGCGGGTCGCGACCGGCCGCGATCGGGTGGCGTGGAGGTCTTGCGCAGACTCGCACCTTGCGTGTTAGCTTCCCCACGGCTGCAGGTCACCGCAGCTCCTCGATCGTTTCGTACGCCCGCGGAGTGCCTGCGGGCGTCGCCCGGACCACAGGTCCGGTGTGACGTTCCCCCTCAGCCCGAGTCCCGCGGTCGTCGCGGGGCTTGATCGACCGGAACGTGTTGGAGAACAAATGGCCCAGGGCACCGTCAAGTGGTTCAACGCTGAGAAGGGCTTCGGCTTCATCGAACAGGACGGCGGCGGCCCCGACGTCTTCGTGCACTACTCCGCCATCGGTGGCAACGGCTACCGCTCGCTGGAGGAGAACGCCCGCGTGGAGTTCGAGGTGACGCAGGGCCAGAAGGGTCCGCAGGCCGAGGACGTGCGGGTTCTCTGAGACCCTCTCGACCACCGGTTCAGGGCCCTTCCACGCACGCCGTGGGAGGGCCCTGCGCCGTTCCCGGGGTGGTTCGTGGAGCGCCTCACGAACGTTCCGGCCTGAACTCCAGCCGGCGCCCCAGACCGGTCGTGACGACCACCACGGCGATCGTCTCCGCGGCGATCAGCCCCACCAGCACCAGCAACTGCACGCGGGCCGCCTCGAGCGGGCCGGCCCCGCCCAGCAGCAGCCCGACGAACGCCCCGGGCAGCGTCACCAGACCGACCGTCCGGGTCTGGTCCAGCGCGGGGGCCAGCGCCCGCGCCGCGGCCGTCCGGCCCAGCGGCGCGACGGCCTGTGCCGGGGTGGCCCCGATCGCCAGCCACCCCTCGACGCTCGCCCAGTCCGCGTCGACGTCGTCGAGCATCCGGCGTCCCGCCAGCGTCGTCGCGCTCATGGCCCCGCCGATGAGCTGCGCCGTGAAGGGCAGGACCTGCAGCACGTGCCACTGCAGGGCCCCGGTGCCCACGACGACCACCGCCGAGACCACCGCCCCCGACCCGATCGCGAGCGCCGTCACGGGCCAGACCCGGGCGAAGGCCAGCCGCCGCGCAGACGTCCAGGACGCGACGCCGAGGGCGAGCGCCAGGTAGAGCGGGGCGAGGAACGGGGTCCGCAGGACCAGTCCGAGGACGAGTCCGACGAGGACGATCTGCACGACGGCGCGGGCCACGACCACGACGACGTCACGCCCCTGCCGGAGGCCGCCGAGGTGCCCGACCCCGACGGCGGTGCCCGCGAGCAGGACGAGGGCGAGCCCGACGGGGAGGACCTCCCCCCAGGCGATCACGAGCCGCTGACGCGGGCCAGGACCTCCGGGGCCCGGCGGTCCAGCACGGCACCGCCCTGGGTGATGCCCAGCCACGTCCACAGCCCGCAGAGGACGATCCCGACGGGCAGCGCGATCCAGCCGGCCCAGGCCGGGCCGACGAGGGCGAGGACGGCCGGGACCAGCGCGGGCAGCGCGAGGGCGGTGGTGAGACCGGACGTCGCGAGCTGGGCGAGCACGGCGGCGGCCCCGGCGCCGCGGGGCTGCTGGAAGGGGTTCGCCCCGGGCGGCGGCGCGGGGTAGGGGGCGAGGGCGCTCGCGACGCTGGAGACGCCGAGACCGGCCCCGAGCAGCCCGAGGGTCGCGCCGAGGACGGCGGGCACGAGGTCGGCGTGGTCGCTGAGCACCGCACCGGCCACGGCGACGACGAGGGCCACCGGGACCTGCCACAGCGCCGCGGCGAGGACGCGACCGGCCCGGTCGTCGCGGCCGCGGACCCCGGCGGCGACGTGCAGGGCGAAGGCGGAGTGGTCGTAGGCGACGTCGTTGTGCAGCGACCAGCCCATCACGAAGGCGAGCGCGGGGCCGGCGACGAGCAACCAGGCGCCGAAGCCGCGGCCCTGGGAGGCGGGCAGCACGACGACGAGGAGCGGGATCACCAGCAGCGACGCGGCGCTGAGCAGGTAGCGGGGGTCGCGGCGCCAGTAGCGGCTGCAGCGCACGGCGACGGCGACGGCGGGACTGGCGGGCAGCCGGTCCAGGACGGGGTGGGTGCGGGTGTCGACGCGTGCGCCCCCGGTGTCGCCCCGACCGGTCGGCCCGGTGCCGGCAGGTCCGAGGGCGGCGGTCCAGGCCCAGAGCAGCCCGGCGAGGACGAGGAGCGCGAGCAGGAACCGCAGCAGCGCCGTGCCCCAGCGGCCGTCGGCGGCGTCCGCCGCGGCGGCGAAGGCGAAGCCGGGTGGGGTCCAGCCGGCGACCCCGGCGATGTCGCGTCCCAGCTGCACGACGTCGCCGGCGCGTTGCAGGGCGACGTTGAACCCCGGTCCGATGCCGACGGCGAGGACCCCGCCGAGCACCGCGAGCGTGTCGCGGGTGCGGCGCCCGCGCAGGACGGCGGCGGCGACGGTCGTCGTGGTGCGCGAGGCCGCGACGGCGGTGAGGACGCCCACGGCGAGGGCGACCAGGCAGAACGGGACCGCGGGGACGGACCGGGAGAAGGACACGACGACGGCCACCGCGAGCAGGGCCGTCGCCACCCCGGGGATCCCGACGAGGCCGCCGAGGAGCAACCCGGGGACGAGGGCCCGGCGCGGGACCCCGAAGGTCGCGAACCGGCCGGGGTCGAGGGTCTCGTCCACGCCGAAGGCGACCAGCGGCAGGAACGCCCACCCGAGGACGGCCAGGGTTCCGCCGCCGACGACGACGGGCCCCGCGAGGTCCATCGGGCTGAACCGCAGCGCGACCAGCCCCCCGCCCAGCGACAGGACGAGCACGAGCGCCCAGACCGCCCCGAGGACGAACGCCACGAGTTGCCAGCTGCTGCGGCGGAACCCGTTGCGCAGCAGCAGGAGCTTGAGACCGACGAGGGTCCGCAGCGGTGGCGCGGTCACCGCAGCCAGTCCAGGGTCCCGGACACGTCGCGCCCGCCGCCGACGAGGTCGACGAAACGTTCCTCGAGGGTCCCTCCGCCGCGGACGGCGGCGAGCTCGCCGGCGGCGAGGACCTGGCCGGCGGCGATGACGGCGACGTGGTCGCACAGTCGTTCGACGAGGTCCATGACGTGGCTGGAGAGCACGACCGTCCCGCCGCCCCCGACGTAGGCGGAGAGGATCGAGCGGATCGTCGACCCGCTCACCGGGTCGACCGCCTCGAAGGGTTCGTCGAGGACGAGCAGGCGGGGGGCGTGGACGAGCGCGCAGGCCAGGGCGACCTTCTTCGTCATCCCGGCGGAGTAGTCGACGACGAGGGTGTTCCCCGCCTCGGACAACCCCAGCGCGTCGAGGAGTTCACGGGCCCGCGACTCGACGACCTCGCGGGGCATGGCCCGCAGCAACCCGGCGTAGCGGACGAGTTCCAGGCCGGTGAGGCGGTCGAACAACCGGACGCCGTCGGGCAGCACACCGAGGAGGCGTTTGCCGCCGATCGGGTCGGCCCAGAGGTCCTGGCCGAGGACGAACGCCCGCCCGGCGTCGGGTCGCAGCAACCCGGTCGCCATCGAGAGCGTCGTCGTCTTGCCGGCACCGTTGGGGCCGACGACCCCGTAGAAGGAACCCGCGGGAACGTCGAGGTCGATCCCGGCGACGGCCACCTTGGCGCCGAACCGCTTCGTGAGCCCGCGCAGGGAGAGCGCCGGCGCCCCGTGCTCCGGCGCGGTCATCGCTGCAACCGGTACCGCAGGTCGGTGCGGGCGGCGGGCCACTCCTGGTCGAGGATCGAGAACACCACGGTGTCGCGGTAGGAACCGTCGGGCCAGATGTCGTTGTTGCGCAGCACACCGTCCTGCTTCGCGCCGAGGCGGGCGATCGCGGCGCGGGACTGGTGGTTGTGCCAGTGCGTGCGGAACTCGACGGCGATGCAGCGGAGTTCCTCGAAGGCCCGGGTGAGCAGCAGCAACTTGGTCTCGGTGTTGATGCCGGTGCGTTGCGCGCTCTTCGCGTAGAACGTGGACCCGATCTCGAGCTTGCGCGCCGCGGGCCGCACGGCCATGAACGTCGTGGCCCCGCACACCTCGCCGGTGTCGAGACGGCGGACGGCCCACGGCGCCATCTCGCCCCGGGCCTGCGACCCGAGCCGCCGGTCGATCTCGGCCTCGACGGCGTCGGGCGCGGGGATGCGGGTGTACCAGGTCCGGTGCAGGTCGCCCTCGGTGACGACGGCGCGCAGCCCGTCCGCGTGCTCGTGGCTCAGCGGTTCCAGCACCACGCGTGACCCGGTCAGCGTCACGGGGGTGGAGAACTCGGCGGACGGGGTCGTGGGGGACTCGCTCACCCCCCGACCCTAGCCACCCGCCCGGCCGCCGGCCCCCTCCCCGGACCCCCGTCGTGGAGGGGGACCGGGGTGAACGCGTCACTTCATGAAGCGGCGGAGCTTCTTGCGGTTGGCGGCGTCCCACGCGCTCTCGACGTCGTGGAACGCGACGGCCGAGCGGACCTCGTCGAGGGCGTGGAGGCGTCCGAGGACGAACGCGCCGGAGCCGAAGTCGTCGACGAGACCGGCGAGGAACTCGCGGGCGACGACGGTCTCGGCGTGCTCGTCGAGGACGTCGAGGAGTTCCTTGACGACGTCGACGTACTCCTCGGCCGGTTCCCCGACGTGGGGCGCGACGACGGCGGCCGCGTCGCGCGCGGCGGCGGCGGCGACCCGCAGGCGGGTGAGCGCCGCGGCGTCGTCGGCGGTGGCGTGGTCGACGTCGTGGTCGATCTCGCTGTGGTCGTCGAGGTCGACGTCGCGGTACGCGTCGCGCACCGCGCGGTGGGCCTCGGAGACCAGCGGCAGCAGGACCTTGCGGGCATCGCGGCGGGCGGGCTTGACCGTCGGCGGGTCGGCGACGAACGCCTCGAGGGCGGCGACGAGGTCGCGGTAGCGCTGGGAGTCCAGCGCCTCGAGCACCGCGGCGTGGGCGGCGTCGGCCCGTTCGGTGAGGATGGCGCGGACGCGGTCGGCGACGACGGCGGGGTCGCCGGTGCCGGTCCCGGCGACGTGCCCGGCGGCCTCCTCGTCGAGGTCCTCGAGCAGCTGCTCGGCGAGGACCTCGAGGTCGCGGGAGGGGCGGGTGACCTCGGTGATCCAGGCGAGGTCGGCGCGCAGCGCGTCGGTGGCGTCCTCGGTGAAGAGCGGGGCGAAGGTGCCGAGCACGTTGTGCAGGCGGCGGGCGGCCACCCGCAGCGAGCGGACGGCGTCGGGGGCGTCGATGCGGGCCAGGGGGTCCTGGGTCAGCAGCCAGCCGACGTCCTGCGCGAGGCGGGCGAGGACGGCCGCGCCGGCGCTGTCGTCGACCGAGACGGCGTCGTCGCCCTCGTCGTCGTCCGGGCCGTCGAGGACGGTGCGCAGCTGCGCGGTGCGGTCGGACTCCTCGGCGCCGAGGGCCTCCCAGGCGTCGGTGATGGCGTCGAGCAGGTCGCGGCGGCCGTCGACGACCTCGACCTGCCACTCCGACCAGGTCTGCGCGGCGGCGTCCTCGGGCGCGAGCGCCCGGGCGGAGACGGCGCGCGTGGTCAGGCGGGCGACGACGAGGCCGTCGGCGTCGAGCAGGTCGCGCTGGTTCGCGCTGGTGGTCAGCGCCAGGACGGGACCGAGGGCACGTCCACGGGCCGCGGCCCAGGTGAGACGTTGCAGCGCAGCGGGTGCGGTGCGGACGGCCCGACCCAGGGCGTGGCGGACCTCGTGGGTGCGGGGGCCCCGGCCGGGCACCTCGAGGACCCAGCCGCGGGGCGCGGGGCTGGTGCGCTCGGCCGTCTGGCGCCGCACCGAGACGCCGGCCGCGGCCAGCGCGAGGTCGGCCGTGTCGTAGTGCGTCTCCTCGCTGACGACGTCGACGACGGGGCCGACGTCGGCGACGCCGGGCAGCTCACCGGCGCCGGGAGCCTGCTCGGAGTTCGGCGCGAGGTAGGTGCGGGTGAGGGCCAGGCGCGGGGACGGCATGGGCCAAGAATTACCACGCCAGGGTGAACGGACCCGCATTCCCGCAGGTCAGCTGCGGTCCAGGCGCAGGACACCGTCGGCTCCGACGAAGGTGCTGCCGTCCTCGAACGCGATCGTCCGTTCGGTCATCTCCTCTCGCCCGACGCGCCACTCCCCCGCCGGCGCGAGCCGTTCGCGCAGTTCCGCGGGCGAGGGCAGGTCGATGACGACGCCGTCGTCGCGCCAGCGTTCGAGCTGGGCCGGCGGGACGGTGTGGTGACCGAGGACGAGCAGCGAACCCCCCGGCGCCACCGCCTGCGCCGCGCGGCGTAGGACGTCGACCCGGTCGAGGAAGGCGAAGGAGTGCAGGAAGGACGCCGTCACCAGGTCGAACTCCCCCGCGGGGAAGGTCTGGCCGAGGTCGTGGCGTTCGAAGTGCGCCTCGACCCCTGCCTGCGCGGCGTGCGCGCGGGCCCGCTCGATCGCGGTGTCGGAGACGTCGACGCCGGTGACCCGCCAGCCGAGGCGGGCCAGGTGCAGGACGTCACCGCCCTCCCCGCAGCCGAGGTCCAGGGCCGTGCCCGGGGTGAGGTCGGCGACGGCGTCGACGAGCGCGGCGTTGGGTTCTCCGCTCCAGACGTGCCCGTGGCCGGAGGAGTACATGCCCTCCCAGAGTTCACGGGCGTCGCGGGCGGTGAGGTCGAAGTGGGGCATGGACCGATCGTCCGCGGTCGGGCTGCCGCGGTCGAGCCTCCTTGCCGTTCCGGCAAGGAGGCGTCCGGTGACCGCATCGTGGGCATGGGCATGGTGAGCGTCACCTCGACGGGGTCGCCGATCACGCGTACACTAACGATTCATGCACGAAGTATCGTCGCCGGACCCGACGCGGACCCCACGTTCCCTGCAGCGCCCCCGGTCCCGGAACCGCCTCTTCGACCTCTTCCTCGACGCGGTCTTCAACTTCACCGGCCCGGCCCAGGTGTCGCAGGAGGAGGGGCCGCAGCGCGGGCCGCGCACCCCGGAGGAGGCCAGCGCCGGCTTCGACGGCTGGGAGCGCGTGACCCGCGGCGGCCACACCTACCTCGTCGAGCGCAACAACTCCACCAGCTGAACGAACCGCCCACCGATCGACGCCCCGTCGATGGCCCCGGGCAGGATCCGCACCTCGAGGACGTCGGGGCCCGGACGCACGCCCAGCACCCGCGTCAGGTTCACGTCGCTGAACTTGCTCACGCCCGTGGCGGCCGCGGCGGTGCGCAGCGAACCCCAGTCCGGCCAGTCCCGTCGGACGAGTTCCACGAGTTCCGCGGGCAGCGGCGCGAGCCGGGTGCAGCGCGGGTTCGTCGCGAACAGTCCCCGGAGTTCCTCGCGACGTTCCCCGAACGTCGACACGACGTGCCGGAACCGCCCGACGTCCCGGAACGGTCCGGCGTCGAGGTTCACGTGGACGGCCGCCTCGGCCGGAACGGTGAACCCCAGGTCGCGGGCGGGTTCCAGCAGTTCCTCGAGTCGCCGGGCGTGGTCGTCCACCCACGGCGGGGTCACGACCTCGCAGGGACGTTCCCGCTCCCCCGGCAGCGGCGCCGCCAGCGCGATCGTCGCCCCCGCGGAGTCGTCGAGCCTGCGCACGACCCCGGCGTCCCGGACCCGGACGCCGAACAGTTCCGCGACGGGGTCCAGCACCGATCCGATCCCCTCCGCCGGGTCGGCGTGACGTTCCACGAGGCGCAGCAGCCGCGGGTCGTCGCTGAGGATCCGGTACCACCCGGGTTTCGAGGGTGCCCGGGCGTCGAGGTCGGCGACGATCGTCGTGTCGTCGACGAGGGAGCACACCGCCCCGCCCCCGGCGTCGAGGACGTCGAAGGCGGGGGTCAGGTGCCAGAACGTCGACACCCCCGGCGCCGACGACGCCTCGGTGTCGACGTGGAACCGGCGACGCACCGATCCGCCTGCGCGGGAAGCCATCTCCTGCGCGAGGTCGAGCCGGCTCACCCCGACGGGGGCGAGCAGCTCGACCTCGAAACCGGCGCGCGGCAGGCTCGTGCTCACGTCAGGGTGCGACCGGCAGGGTCTCGCCCGCGAGCAGCTTCCCGCCGCCGGTGACCTTCGCCTCCCAGGGGTCCACGTTCCAGACGGTACCGAGGGCGACGGCGTCGTCGTAGGTGTACCCGGCCGCGAAGAACGCGTCGACGGCCGCGGACTCGTCGTCACCGACCCCGGTCCCGGGGTCGCTCGGAGCCGTCGGGGAACTGCCGGGGGCGATCGGCAGGGTCTCACCGGCGGTGAGCTTCTCGCCGCCGGTGACCTTCGCCTCCCACGGGTCCTGCGACCACTGCGCACCGAGGACGACGGCGTCGTCGTAGGTGTAGCCCGCCGCGAAGAACACCTCGCGCGAGGCCTGGTCGGGGTCGGTGCTCGGCGCGGGGACGGGGTCGACGTGGGTGACGGGGACCGCGGGAGCCGCTGCGGGGGCGGCCGGGGCCTGCTCGGGGTCCGCGTTGGCGTAGGCGGTCCCGCCGGCGAGGGCGATGCCGCCCGCGACGATGGTCGCCGTGACGATCCGCGCTGCGCGCCGGTTCGCCGGGGTCCGGGTGATCCGGGTGTCGTTGTCGCTCATGCCCTGGAAGACGCCTCACGCACTCGTCGCGTTGCCTCGGATCAGCGGGAGATCGGAAGGGCCTGACCGTTCTGCAGGGCCTGCCCACCGAGGGCCTTGGCCTGCCAGTCGTCGGTGTTCCACAACCCCCCGAGTTCCACCGCGTCGTCGTAGGTGTAGCCGGCGCCGAAGAACACGTCACGGGCAGCGTCCTCACCCATCGTCAGGACGGGTGGCGCCGTCGCCACCACGAGCGGCGTCGGGGCGGCCGTGATCGGGCTGCTCGCCGGGGTCACCGGCTGCGGCGCGGCCTGGCGGCCCGCCCACACCGCACCCCCCGCCACGACGACCGCCGCGGGCAACGTCACCAGCGCGCGCCGGCGCCGCACCCGTCGCCGACCCCCTTCTCGCGTCCGCACGACGAGGTCGTCACCCGCCCGGACGTCGCGGACCGACGCGTCGAGCTCGCGCCGCAGCCGGTCCTCCCAGCCGCTCAGCCCTTCGTCCACCGTGCGCCCACCTCCTCGTTCCTCTCCTGCATGCGTTGACGCAGTGCGGCCAGTCCCTTGGAGGCCTGGCTCTTGACCGTCCCGCGCGAGACGTCGAGCTGGTCGGCGATCTGCTCCTCCGACCAGTCCTCGAAGTAGCGCAGGACGATGACGGCGCGCTGCCGCGGCGGCAGGTTCCGCAGCGCCTCGACGACCCGGGACCGTTCGGCCCGTTCTGCGGCACCGTCGGCCACGGGGTCGTCGTGGTGGTCCTCGAAGACGACCTCGCGCGGTCGACGGGCCCGCGCCCGCCACCGGTCGGTGACCTTGCGGGCCAGCGCCGTGCGGGCGTAGGCGTGCGGGTCGTCGATGCGGCGCCAGCGCACGTACATCCGCTCGAGCACGTCCTGCAGGAGGTCCTCCGCGTGGCCGCGGTCGCCGGTCAGGAGCAGCGCGAAGCCGAGCAGCCGGTCGCTGCCGGTGCTCACGAACTCCTCGAACGAACCCCCCACACCTCTCCAGACGACGCAGCGCCCCGCGAGGTTGCCTCCGGCGGGCCCCCTCGGTCAGACGCGCGCGGCGGCGTCACCGCTGGGTCCGAGCGGGGGCGCACCCTCGCGCGGGACGGGGGCGGGTTCCTTGAGCTCCACGAAGAGGCAGTGCGTCTCGGTGTCCCCGGTGTTCTCCCCGGAGTGGCCCTGGGCGCCCAGCCACCGGACGGCCCCGCTCGGGAGCTCGACGTCGACCTGGCGGTCCCCGGCGATCAGGCGGCGCCGGAACGAGCTGAGGGTGACCATGACGCTGTCGGGGTGCTCGTGGGGCACGGAGCGGTGACCCGGGACGTCGCGGTACTCCAGGACGCGGACGCGGTCGTTCTCGAAGACGACGGCGTAGGAACCAGGGTTGGTGTCGACCGGGTCCGTGCTGCCCATGGCGTGACGCTACGCCGACGCGCCGGGCGCGACCAGGGCTCCCGGGGTGCGCTTCGACGGCGGACGCGGGACGCTCGACGGATGCGCCTGGGAACCAGCATCTTCCTCCTCGCGGTCGGAGCGATCCTCGCCTTCGCCGTGACCGTCTCCTTCAGCGGAGTCGACCTCAAGACGGTCGGGGTGATCCTCATGGTGGTCGGTGTCCTCGGGATCGTCCTCGAGTTCGCGCTGTTCCGGCCCCGGACCCAGCGGACGACGAGCGTGACGAGCACCGACCCCACCCGCAACGCCACGACGCGCCGCACCGAGACCCGCGACCTCTGAGCGGGCAGCCGTTCGGCGCGAGCGGGACGAGCGACCGTGGTGGAGCGCCCGTGAGCACCTACGCCGTCCTGGAAGTCACGCCGGACGGAACGCTGGCCCCCTCGACCCGACCGCTGGTCGACCCGGCCCCCGGGCAGGTCCGCCTGAGGGTCCAGGCGTGCGGCATCTGCCACACCGACGTGTTCACCGTGCAGCCGCACGCACCGCACGAACCCTCCCGCGTTCCGGGTCACGAGGTGGTCGGCGTCGTCGACGCCCTGGGTGACGGCGTCTCCGGCTGGTCCCTGGGCCAGCGGGTCGGCGTGGGGTACCTCGGTGGGCACTGCGGGGTGTGCGACGCCTGCCGCCGCGGGAACTTCGTCGCCTGCGCCGACCAGCCCCTCACCGGCTCGAGCGTCGACGGCGGCTACGCCGAGGTGGCCTACGCGCGGGCCAGCGGCCTGGTGGCGGTTCCCGACGAGCTGACCTCCGCCGAGGCCGCGCCCCTGCTGTGCGCCGGGTTCACCGTCTACAACGCCCTGCTCAAGGCCGGGGTGCGGGCCGGGGACCTCGTGGCGGTCCAGGGGATCGGCGGGCTCGGGCACCTGGGCCTCCAGTACGCCGCGCGCATGGGGTTGCGGGTCGTCGCGATCGCCAGGGGCAGGGCCAAGGAGGAGCAGGCGCGGTCGTTCGGGGCGCGGTACTACCTCGACGCGGTGGCCGACGACGTGGCGGCCGAACTCCAGCGGCTGGGTGGGGCCCGGGTCATCGTCGCTACCGCCGCGGCCGGCGACTCGACCTCGGCCCTGCTGGGAGGCCTGGCCCACGGCGGCCACCTGATGGTCGTCGGCGCCGGCAGCCAGCCCGTCGCGGTCCCCGCGCTGAGTCTGATCTTCGGTGACGCCGTCCTCGAGGGTTCCCTCACCGGCCGCGCCATCGAGAACGAGGACAACCTCCGCTTCGCCGTCGACCAGGGGATCCGCGGCCTGGTCGAGGAGCGTCCGCTCGCCGGGGCAGCCGAGGCCTTCGACCGGATGCACTCCGGTCAGGCCCGCTTCCGGATGGTCCTCACCACCGGTTGATCCCGACCCGGGCGGCGACTCACGCGGTGAAACCCTCGGCCCGGACCCGGTTCTGCACCAGGAACTCCCGGTCCACCTCGACGCCCAGCCCCGGGAGGGCGGAGACCGCCACGATCCCGCCGACGGCGGTGATGGGCGTCGTCACGTCGCGGGCGTAGTACTTCTCCGACGCCGACACGTCGGAGGGCATCGTGAAACCCGAGAGGCTGGAGAGCGCGACGTTCGCGGCGCGCCCCACCCCGAACTCGTGCATCCCCCCGACCCAGGCCGGCCAGCCGAACTCGACGGCGAGGTCGTGCGCCGCCAGCGCGGTGCTCAGACCGCCCATCCGCGACACCTTGACGTTCAGCACCCGGCCCGACCCCAGGGCCTGCGCGGTCCGCAGGTCGTCGACGGTGTCGATCGACTCGTCCAGGCAGACGGGCGTCCGGACCGAACGCTGGAACTCCGCCGACGTCGTGAACGCCCGCGGCGCGAACGGCTGCTCGATCATCGTCAGCCCGAACCCGTCGAGGGCCCGCAACGCCGTCAGGTGTTCCGGGGAGTCGGAGTAGGCGCCGTTGGCGTCGACGTGCAGCAGCAGGTCGTCGCCGAACGCGGCGCGCACGGCGCGGACCGGTTCGACGTCCCACCCGGGCTGGATCTTCAGCTTGACCCGCGGGTACCCGGACCCGACGTGGTAGTGGTGCACCTGCTCGAGCAGGTCGTCGATGGTCTTCTCGATGCCGAGCGAAACCCCTGCGACGACCGAGGACCGCGTGCCCCCGAGCGCCGCGGACAGCGGAACCCCCTGGCGGGCCGACCACAACGACCACGCCGCGACGTCCACCCCGGCCTTCGCGAACTGGTGTCCGCGCACCTTGGCGTAGGCGCCCGAGACCTCCGGGGCGGAGGAGACGGAACGTCCGACGACGGCGGGCAGCAGGTAGGTCGTCGCCACCAGCCAGCTCGTCGCGACGGTGTCGGGGGCGAAGAACGGGTCGCTGGGGCAGGCGATCTCACCCCACCCGGTGCGGCCGTCCTCGTCGGTCAGTTCCACCAGCAGGTGTTCGAGGAAGCCCTTGCGGTGCGAGCTGGTCTGGAACTCGTGGACCAGCGGCAGGCGCACCTGGTGCAGGTCGGCACGGACGATCTTCACGCTCGCTCCTCGGTGGTTCTCGTCAGGCAGGTGGTTCTTCTCAGGCAGGTGGTTCTCATCGGGGACGCCCGAAACCGTAGACCGATCCGCCGTGCTCGGCCCGGCCGCAGCTGACGGCCACGTACCCGGCGTCCAGCAGCGCGCGGAAACCCCGCCGCAGGTCGGTCCGGACCGCGGCCGTCACGGGACCGGAGGGGAGGTGGAGTTCCTCGACGACGGGCGCAGGACGGGGCGGGCCGCGCAGGTCCCACTCGACGACCACCCGGTCCGTGCCGGGGCGGAAGTAGAAGTCGTCGACGAACCAGCGCGCCCGCGCGCCGAGGACGTCGAGGTTGAAGTGGGCGTTGCGGCCCAGCACCGGGTCGTAGGCCCAGCGCATCGTCGTCACCCCGCCCGTCCGGACGACGTCGGCCTGGGCCTGCTTGAGCCGCCGGCCGAGCCCCAGACCCTGGTGGTCGGGGGCGACGGCGGCGCTCTGGGAGTAGTGGTAGTCGCCGTCCGCGTCGTGGGCGTGCACGCCGTAGGCGAACGCGACCAGGCGCTCCCCCTCGACCAGGCCCACGGCGGAACCCCCGTTGCGCACCAACGCCGAGAGCAGCCGCGGGTTGAGTTCCATCCCGGGTTTACCGTGGCCCAGCACGTCGCGGTAGAGCGCGCACGCCTGGTCCTGCAGGTCCGCGGTGTCGAGCACCGCACTCCTCAGCACGGCCGGGATCCGTGGCGCATCCCTGCACGATCGCGGCGGCCGCGGGCGGACGTCAAGACGGGGCGGGTGTGATCCGGTCCACCCGCTCCCGGCGGTCAGCGTTCGTAGACGTCCGGGATGCCGTTCCCGTCGGCGTCGACCCCCTCCTCGATCTCGATCCGGCGGTACACGCGGTTGCGGGTGGAGAGCACGACGGCGGCGAGGACCGCGGAGGCGGCCGACCCGACGAGCACCCCGAGCGTCACGTGCTCACCGGCTGCGGTGCCCTCCCCGAAGGCGAGCGACCCGATGAGCAGCGAGACCGTGAACCCCATCCCGGCCAGCATCGCCATGCCCAGGACGTCGATCCAGCGCAGGTTCTCGTCGAGCTCGGCCTTCGTCACCTTCGAGACGATCCAGGTGGTGGCGACGATGCCGATCGGTTTGCCCAGCACGAGGCCGGCGACGACGCCGAGGGCCACGGAGTCCTTCATCGCGGCGGCGAAACCCGAGGCGCCGCCGATGGCGACCCCGGCGGAGAACAGGGCGAAGACGGGGACGGCGAACCCCGTCGAGAGCGGTCGCCAGCGGTGCTCGAAGTGCTCGGAGAGACCCGGCCCGGCGTCCGGGCCACCGTTCTTCTCGCTGCGCAGCACCGGGACCACGAGCCCCAGCAGGACCCCCGCGACCGTGGCGTGGATCCCCGAGGCGTGGACCAGGCCCCAGGTCGCGAGGGCGAGGGGGACGAGCAGCCACCACGCCCGGATCCGGAGCTGCACCGCCACGGTGAAGGCCACGAGCGTCACCAGGGCCAGCAGCAGCGGCAGCCAGTTCACCTGCTCGGTGTAGAAGATCGCGATGACGGTGATGCCCAGCAGGTCGTCCACGACCGCGAGGGTCAGCAGGAACGTCCGCAACCCCGACGGCAGGTGCGAACCGACGACGGCCAGGATCCCGAGCGCGAACGCGATGTCGGTGGCGGTCGGGGTGGCCCAGCCGACCAGCGCCCCCTCGGGGGCGTCGGGGTGCAGCACGTTGACGAGCACGAACAGCAGGGCGGGCACGGCCATCCCGCCGAGCGCCGCCGCGATCGGCAGGGCCGCCGCGCGGGGGCTGCGCAGGTCGCCGGCGACGAACTCCTTCTTGAGTTCGAGGCCGGTGACGAAGAAGAAGATCGCCAGCAGGCCGTCGGCGGCCCAGTGCTCGATCGAGAGGTTCAGGTGCAGGGCCGCGGGCCCGAGGTGGAACTGCCGCACGTCCTCGTAGCTGCCGCCGGGGAGGTTCGCCCAGACCAGCGCGACGACGGTCAGCACCAGCAGCAGGACCCCGCCGGTGGTCTCCTTGCGCAGCACGTCGGTGAGGCGAGTGCGTTCCTCCCACGAACCGCGGGGGAAGAGGAGACGGCGGGCGGTGGGGGGCGGGGTGGGCACGGAGCGACCTGCTTCCGGGATCGATGAGGGGCGAGATCCCTGACGGGACCGCCGACCAGACTTCCCGGCACACCTGGGGTCGAGGTTACAGGAGGACGGCCAGTCCCCACCCGAAGGCGGCCGCGACCACGGTGGTCGCCAGGGTCCCGACGAGGTTCAGCGTCGCCGAGCGCACCGCCCCCCGCTGCGCGAGCCGGACGGTGTCGACCATCGCGGTGCTGAACGTCGTGAAGCCGCCGCAGAACCCGACGCCGAGGACGAGGTGCCACCGCTCGTCCGCGCCGTCGAGGACGAGACCGGTGAGGAACCCGAGCAGGAGCGAACCCAGCACGTTGACGAGCAGGATCGGCCACGGGAACTCCGAGGGACGCCGGGCGCGCAGTTCCCCGTCGAGGGCGAACCGCGCCGCGGCGCCGAGACCGCCGGCCAGGGCGAGGAGCAGGATCACCGGGTCCGCACCGCGCAGGCGATGCCGAGCACGACGGCGACGAGGCCGCCGAGCAGGCTGAGCGCGGCGTAGCCGAGGGCGGTCGCCGGGTGCCCCCCGCTGACCAGGCGGTCCAGTTCGACGGCGAAGCTGGAGCACGTCGTGAACCCGCCGCAGAACCCCGTCCCGAGCCCGAGGCGCCGGCGACGCAGCGCTGCGGTCTCCGGTCCCCGTCGCAGCAGGGACTCCAGCAGCAGGCCCAGCGCGAAGGACCCGAGGAGGTTCACCGTGAGCGTCGCGAGCGGCCACCCGGACACGACGGGAACGCCGGCCGAGACGGCCCAGCGGGCCACGGTCCCCACCGCGCCGCCGGCGCCGACGAGCACGAGGAGCCGCGGATCACGGTGCGGCGGCGCCTCGGGCGTGCTCACGGACGGCAGCCTCGCACGTCGCGCAGGGTCGTCGTCCGTCGCCGCTGGAGGGGCAACGGGTGCTGGACCGCGCAGAGGTCGGCGGTCTCCCCGGCCAGCAGGTGCTGGCGCAGGAACGTCTGGACGCTGGCGCTCAGCGGATCGCCCGGGGCGGCGGTGTGCGGGTCGTCGAGCCCGTGCCGGGTGGCGGTGGCGGGGGCCAGCACACGCCGCAGCGACGTCAGCAGCTTGCGGGAGTAGGCGCCCGTCCGGAGGCAGAAGAAGGCCTCATCGGTGTCCTCGACGTCGAGCCCTTCGAACCAGTCGTTGAGCACGGTCCCGGTGTCGCGCGTGGGGGTCACGGCGGGAGTGTGCCTGGGAGATCACGTCGGGGCAAACACCGGGTGCCCGCGCCGGGTCCGTGTGGGTGGGCCCGTGCGGTGGGACCGCGCCGTGGGACCGTGCGCTGGACGACGAACGCCGCACCCCCGTCGAGGGGGTGCGGCGTCGGGGGCGGAGTCGTTCAGTCGCGGGGGTGGTCCGCGAGCGGCCAGCCACCGGCGGCCAGGTGCGAGGACACCCGGGCGACGTCGGCGGTCGCCGGTTCGTCGAGGGTGGCCTCGTTGATGAGGCGCTCCACGTCGGAGACGGTGATGACCTCGCCCTGCCGGGCGAGACCGACGATCTCGGCGGCGATGGAGTGGACCTCCTCGTCGGTGAGCTTGCGGCGCAGCAGGCCGAGCAGGGCCACGTAGTCCTGGCGCGGGACGCCGCCCGGGTACCCGGCGCGCAGCCAGTCGACGACGCGGGTCGCGAGGTTGGTGGAGCTGGAGGTCATGGCTGTCCCGTCACTTGTCGACGATGGTCGGGAAGACGTGCTCGAAGCTGAGCGCCTTGCCGAACCCGCTGGCCACGATGAACGTGATGCCGAGCGCGACGGCCAGGATCACGATCGCGAAGCAGACGACCGCGAGGACCTTCCCGATCGGGTGTCCGGGTGCGTGGCTGGTCTCGGCCGAGCCACCCGCCCCGTAGGCCAGCGAGCGCACACCGGCGGAGAAGAGCACCGGCAGGCCGGCGCCCAGGACGAGGGCGACGAGGAGGATCTTCCACAGCGCGTCGCCGACGAGGGTCAGGTTCTGGACCATGTCGTTCTTCCCCTCAGACCGCGGCGGGGGTGCGGTCGGCACCCTCGCTCGCTTCCCACTCGTCGTTGACGTTGCCGGCGTGCACCGGGTTCTTGCGCGAGTGGCGCATCACGACGAGCGTGAAGGCGACCAGGATCGCGGTGATGACGATCGCGCCGACGGCGCCGCCGCCCAGCGCGTGGCCGATCCACCACATGAGGGCCCCGACGATCCCGGCGGCCGGGATGGTCGTCACCCAGGCGATGACCATGCGGCCGGCGACCCGCCAGCGCACGACGGCACCGGGCTTGCCGACGCCGGCGCCGAGCACCGAGCCGGTCGTCACGTGGGTCGTGGAGAGCGCGAAGCCCAGGTGGCTGGAGATCAGGATGACCGCGCCGGACGCGGTCTCGGCGGCCATGCCCTGCGGCGGTGTGATCTCGATGAGGCCCTTGCCCAGGGTGCGGATGATCCGCCAGCCGCCGAGGTAGGTCCCGGAGGCGATGGCGAGGGCGCAGGCGACCTTGACCCAGAACGGGATGGACTCGGTGCTGGACCAGTGCCCGGAGGCGATCAGCCCGAGGGTGATGACGCCCATCGTCTTCTGCGCGTCGTTCGTGCCGTGCGCCAGCGACACCAGCGAGGCGGAGCCGATCTGGCCCCAGCGGAACCCCTGGTCGGTGAAGCGCTGGGCGACGCCCGAGATGACCTTGTGGACGACGAAGGTGCCGACGGTCGCGACGATCGCGGCCAGGATCGGCGACGCGACCGCGGGGATGATGACCTTGCCCACGACGCCGTCGATCTTGGTGCCGTCGCCGTTCCAGTTCACGCCCGCCCAGCCGAGGCCGGCGACGGTCGCGCCGATGAGGCCGCCGAAGAGGGCGTGCGAGGAGCTGGACGGCAGACCGATCAGCCAGGTCAGCAGGTTCCAGGCGATCGCGCCGACGAGGCCGGCGAGGACGATCAGCAGGAGCGCCGAGCCCCCGCCGTCGAGCAGTTCGGGTTTGGGGGCACCGCTCTTGTCCTGGATCTTGACGACCGCGTTCGAGACGGTGAGGGCGACCTCGACGGACAGGAACGCCCCGACGAGGTTGAGGATGCCGGAGAGGCCCACGGCCACCTTGGGTGGCAGAGCTCCGGTGGCGATGGACGTGGCCATCGCGTTGGCCGTGTCGTGGAAGCCGTTGGTGAAGTCGAAGGTGAGCGCCACCACGACGACCAGCACGAGGATGAGCGTTGCTGTCTCCACGAGGGGAAAGGCTGCCCCTCCGCAGGACCCGCGAGAAGCCACTTCGGCCCTCCGGCGGGAGAGTTCACGCGGCGTTCATCCCGCGTCGGGAACCCGGCCTTCCAGCAGGACGGACGGTCACGGCGGCGCACCCGCGGTGGTCGTGGCGACCCCCGCGAGCGCGACTCCGTGCGCCGGTCCGGTGGCTTCAGGCGGCGGGGCGGCGGTCCGTCTCGAGGATCGTCCGCGCGTGCACGACGAGCAGCGGGTCCGGCACGCCGACGACCTCGGCGTCCTTGTCGTCGTAGTCGAACATCGCCAGCACTTGGCGCATGGCGGCGAGCCGGGCGCGCTTCTTGTCGTTGGTCTTCACCACCGTCCACGGGGCGAAGTCGGTGTCCGTGGTGGAGAACATCGCCTCCTTGGCCGCGGTGTAGTCGTCCCAGCGGTCCAGGCTCGCGAGGTCCATCGGCGACAGCTTCCACTGGCGGACCGGGTCGATCTGGCGGATGAGGAAGCGGGTGCGCTGCTCGGCCCGGGTCACCGAGAACCAGAACTTCACCAGGTGGATCCCGTCGTCGACGAGCATCCGCTCGAACAGCGGGGCCTGGGTCACGAAGCGGTCGTACTCCGCGGCCGAGGCGAACCCCATGACCCGCTCGACCCCGGCGCGGTTGTACCAGGAGCGGTCGAACAGGACGAACTCCCCGGCGGCCGGCAGGTGCTGGACGTAGCGCTGGAAGTACCACTGGGTGGACTCGCGCTCGCTCGGCTTCTCGAGCGCCACGACGCGGGCCCCGCGCGGGTTGAGGTGCTCCATGAAGCGCTTGATGGTGCCGCCCTTGCCCGCCGCGTCACGTCCCTCGCAGAGCACGACGATGCGCTCGCCGGACTCCTTGAGCCAGCGCTGGAGCTTGAGCAGCTCGATCTGGAGCAACCGCTTCTCGGCGTCGTACTCGGGGCGGCCGAGGCGCTCGTCGTAGGGGTAGTCCTCGCGCCAGGTGTCCACGACGCTGCCGTCGGGCGTCAGCAGCTCCGGCTCGTCCTCGTCGTCACGAACGGTCATGCCGAGGTCAGGGGTCAGGTGCACGCCGGCATGCAACCCCGGGCCGCCCCGCGCCGGTCGACGGCCCGGTGATCGGGCGGTGAACTCACGGCGAACAGGTCGCGTCGGACGTCCCGGGTAGCCTCCCGGCGCTCCGTTGCAGGACGTCACCCGTTCGCCGGCACCCCACCGGCGCAGCCAGTGCTCTCAAGCCCGGCCCGATGTCCAGAGGGAGCGACGAACCACCCCTCACCCCCCGGAGGATCCCCCGTGTCTCAGCCCGTCACCACCCCCACTCCCCGCCGCCCCCGCCGTCCCCGCGCCCTGCTGGCCACCGCCGCCGTCCTGGCCGCGCTGGCCGCGGGCGCCGGTGTCGCGCCGGCCGCCCAGGCCTCCGTCGCGCCCGTGATGAACTACGACGGCACCACCGTCAACAACGCCCGCATCCCGGCCACGGACGTCGAGATCGAGCTCGTCACCCCCGTGGCCTTCGACCGCGGCACCTACGTCGTCGGCACCACCCCGGTCGGGACCCTCGGCGCCGGCACGGCGGCCGGTGGCACCTACCGGGCCCGCACCACCGTGGACCTCGGCGGCCGCAGCGGCTCGATCACGCTCGTCGCGAAGCTCTACAAGGGCAAGTACCTCGCCCAGACCGTGTTCAAGGTCCTGCGCGTGGTGCCGGCGACGCGGACGGCCATCCCGGCCGGCTGGCCCAACGCCGCCTCCACCGGCGTCCCCGCCGGCACCACCCTCACCCGCACCGGAGACGTGGTGGTCACCGAGCCCGGCACGGTCCTCAGCGGCCTCGACATGGGCTGCCTCACCGTCCGCGCCGCCGACGTCGTGGTGCGCCGGTCCCGCGTCACCTGCACCGACGGCCGCCAGCTGGCGGTGGCGCTGACCGACGCCGAGGGCTTCGTCATGGAGGACTCCGAGATCGACGGCGGCGACGGCGGCACCGAGAACGCCATCGGCTGGAGCGACTACACCCTGCGCCGCGTCGAGGTGCGCGGCACCCAGGACGGCCCGCGCCTGGGCTACGACGTGACCGTGGTCGACAGCTGGATCCACGCCCTGGTGCGCCACGACGGCGTCCACACCGACGCCCTGCAGTCCACCAGCGGTGAGCGGATCCTGGTGCGTCACAACACCCTGGACCCGCGGACCGCGGGCGACGACGACTTCCTGAACTCCGCGGTGCAACTGGGCACCGAGACGGGGACCAAGCGGCTGCGCGACGTCGTGTTCGAGAAGAACTACCTCGACGGCGGCACGTTCTCCGTGAACGTGAAGTGCAGCGCGAACATCGACTCCAGCGTCGTCTTCCGCGACAACCGCTTCGGCCACGGCAGCAAGTACGGCGGCGTCATCGCCCCCGGCCGGCTGCGCGTCAGCGGCAACACCTACGTCGACACCGGCGCCCGGGTGGCGGTCGAACCGGCCTGCTGACAGCGGTGGCGGGGCCGTGCGCGGCCCCGCCACCGCGCCCTCGGGTCAGAACGGATGGAGACCGAGCGCGTGAACTTCCGGACGAGGAAGTGTGCTCACGGCCTCGGGCGGGTCAGAGACCGAAACCGATTCCGGTGAGCTCCTCGGACGCCGACCACAACCGGCTCGCCAGGACGGGGTCCTTCGACTGCCGGGACCGTCCGATCAGCATCGCGCCGCCACGCATGTGCGCGAACCGCTCGGGACCGGTGAAGGCGGCCGGAGGAACGTCTCCCGTCGCGGCGAGGAGCACGGGCAGGGCGCCCTGGTCCGGGTCCTGGGCCAGGAGGCGCACCAGGAGCCTCGTCACCGCGCCGCCGCTCCCGGTGGTCATGCTCGTCGTCACCAGGCCCGGGTGCGCGGCGGCGGCGAGGACGGGAGATCCGGCCGCGGTCAACCGGCGCTGCAGTTCGGTGACGAAGAGCAGGTTCGCGAGCTTCGACGCCGCGTAGACCCGGGACTCCACGTACTTCGTCCGCTCGAGGCCCAGGTCGTCGAGGTCGATCCTCCCCATCCGTTCGGCCTGGGAGGAGAGGGCGACCACCCGGCCGGAGACGTGGCGCAGCAACAGGTTCGTCAGAGCGAACGGGCCCAGGTGGTTGGTGCCGAACTGCAGTTCGAAACCGTCGGCGGTGCGCCGGAGGTCGGGGACGGACACCCCGGCGTTGTTGACGAGCAGGTCGATCGGCCCGTCCCAGCCGGCGGCGAAGGAGCGGATCGAGGCCAGGTCCGCCAGGTCGAGGTCCCGGACCTCGACCTGCCCGGGCATGGTCCGGGCGGCCCGTTCCCCCTTCTCGCGGTTCCGGACGGCGAGGACGACGCGGGCGCCCCGGGCGGCGAGGGCCCGGGCCGTGGCCGCGCCGATCCCGCTGCCGCCTCCGGTCACGATCGCGGTGCGGCCGGTGAGGTCGGGGAGCGGTGTCGCCGCAGATGTAGGCATGGACAAGATACTAGGCAGCGTCTAGTCAAATAGTCAACGTCTACTTCACCGCTACCCTGGTTGCGTGACGCGCCAGCCCTTCCACCACGGGAACCTCCGCGCGGTCCTGCTGGACCAGGCGGAACGGACCCTGCGCGAGGGCAGCGTCGAGGACCTCTCCCTGCGCGAGCTGGCCCGGCAGGCCGGCGTCAGTCACGGCGCACCGCGCAGTCACTTCATCGACCGTCAGGCCCTGCTGGTCGCCCTCGCCGAACGCGGCTTCGCGCGACTGACCCACGACGTCGCCACGGCGGGCGCCGCCCACCCCGTCGACCTGGTCGACCGTCTGCGCAGCGTGGCGGCGGCCTACGTCGGCTTCGCCGTCACCGACGCCGGACTGCTCGAGCTGATGTTCTCCACCAAGGGCGCAGACGCCGCGGAGAGCGTCCGGGAAGCCGCCGCGGCGTTCTTCTCGACCTTCGACGCGTTGTTCGACGCCGACCTGCGGGCCGGCCGCTTCCGCGGACCCGACCGGCAGCGGACGAAGCTCCTCTTCGTCGCGACCCTGCAGGGCGTCGCCTCCCTGATCGCCTCCCACCGGATCCCCCAGGAGCTCGGCGACGCCCTCGTCGACGACGCGATCCAGCTCCTCCTCGTCGACGGAACAGCCCACTAAGCTGTCTTCATGTCAGGACATGACGGGGAAGAGATCACCTTCCGGACGCGCAAGTGGGTCCGCCCCGAGGACCTCAACGCCAACGGCACCCTCTTCGGCGGCAGCCTGCTGCGCTGGATCGACGAGGAGGCCGCGATCTACGCGATCCTCCAGCTCGGCAACGGCAGCGTCGTCACGAAGTACATCTCCGAGATCGACTTCGTCTCCTCCGCGCAGCAGGGCGACCTCGTGGAGATGGGTCTGCGCGCGACGGCCTTCGGTCGCACCTCGCTGACGATGCGCGCCGAGGTCCGCAACATGATCACCCGGCAGAGCATCCTGACCATCGAGAAGATCGTGTTCGTGAACCTCGGTGCCGACGGACTGCCTGCGCCGCACGGCTACTCGACGATCACCTACGACCGGGACCGGATCCCCAGCAGCATGCGGCCCGACTGAGGACGCTCACCGCCGCTCACAGCGCGGGCGGCGCCGTCGAACTCTCGACGATCGAGAAACCCCGCCCGCGCAACCGGCGTCGCTCCTGCGCCAGGTGGGCGAGCAACCGCTCCGCCGTCCCCCGGCTGTGGGCGCGGAGCAGTTCCGCGGCCCGGTCGGCGTCGCGGGCCTCGACGGCGTCGAGGATCCCCCGGTGCTCGGCCCGGGCCTGTTCGCGCGACGCCGCGGTCCGCACCTCCAGCCAGCGGGTGCGGGCCAGCCGGGTCAGCGTCCCGTTGAGGGCTTCCACCAGGAAGGGGTTGCGGGACAACCGCACCAGCGCGAGGTGGAAGTCGCTGCCGCCCCGCAGGCCGCTCTCCTCGTCGTCGGCCACGGGTTCCGCCTCGAGGAGCGCCCGCACCGCGGCGAGTTCAGCGGGCGTGGCGCGTTCGACGGCGAGGGCCAGCGCCCCGGTCTCGACGACCTCGCGGTGCTCGGTGACGGCCCGGACCTCGGCGAGGTCGATGGGTGCGACCCGCCAGCCGCGGCCCACCCGCCCGGTCAGGCCCTCGTTCTCGAGCCGGACCAGGGCGGCACGGATCGGGGTGCGGGACGCGCCGAGGAACTCCTCGAGACCGCGTTCGCTGAGCTTCTCGCCGGGCACGAACTCGAACCCCAGGACGGCGGCCCGCAGGGTCTCGTAGGGACCGTCCGACACGTCGCCTCCTCGTGGGATACCGTTTTGGTATGCCACAAACGTACACCGCAGCGCCCCGCGTTCCCGCGGCCGCGTGGCGGATGCTCACCCTCGGGATCGCGGCCCAGGCGGCCGGGACCCTCCTCGTGAGCACGCCGGTGTACCTGATCCCCCTCCTCCACCTGCAGCGCGGGTTGCCGCTGACGCAGGCCGGGACCCTGGCCGCCGCGCCGACCCTGGGCATGGTCCTGACCCTGGTCGCGTGGGGCGCCCTGGCCGACCGGGTCGGGGAACGCTGGGTCATCGCCGGCGGCCTGGCCCTCACGGCGGTGTGCGCCGCGGTCGCGGCGAGCACGTCCGGTCTCCTCCCCCTCGGGCTCGCCCTGGGGTTCGGCGGAGCCGCCGCGGCCAGCACGAACGCCGCCAGCGGACGCGTCGTCGTCGGCTGGTTCCCGCGCGAACGTCGCGGCCTCGCGATGGGTCTGCGACAGATGTCCCAGCCCCTGGGGATGGCCGTGGCGGCGCTCGTCGTGCCGCCGCTGGCGGGTTCCGCGGGGATCGGCGCCCCGCTGCTGCTCGGTGCCGGGGTCCTGGCCGTGCTGGCGGTCGTGTGCGCGGCGGGGATCCGCAACCCGCCGCGCGCACCGATGACCGACGCCGCCGCCTCGCAGAACCCTTACCGCCGCAACCACTTCCTGCTGCGGATCCACCTGGTGTCCGTCCTGCTCGTCCTGCCGCAGTTCACCCTGTCGACCTTCGGCCTGGTGTGGCTCACCGTCGGGCTCGACTGGGACCAGACGCTCGCCGGGGTCGTGGTCGGCGGAGCGCAGTTCGTCGGCGCACTGGGCCGGATCGTCGTCGGGGTCCTCAGCGACCGGGTCGGCAGCCGGGTCCGCGTCCTGCGCTGGGTCGCGGTGTCCGGGGTCGTCGTCCTGGCCCTGCTGGCCGCCGTCGGGTACGCGCACTGGCCGGTGGCGATCGCCGCGGTGCTCGTGGTGGCCTCGACGGTCAGCGTCGCGGACAACGGTCTCGCGTTCACCTCCGTCGCCGAGGCCGCCGGACCGCGCTGGTCCGGCAAGGCCCTCGGGCTGCAGAACACCGGGCAGTTCCTCGCCGCCTCCGCCGTCGGGCCGGGGGTCGGCGCGCTGGTCACCGCCGTCGGGTACCCCTCGACGATGGCGCTCGTCGCCCTCGCCCCGCTGGCGGCGTTGCCCCTCGTCCCGCGCCACGACGAGCACCGGTAGCGGACCGCGGACGGCGCCGTGCGCGAGGATGGTGGGGTGAGCATCGAACCGATCGGCGACGCGATCCTGCACGGCGGAGACCGCGCCACCCTGCGCCTGGCCCGTGACTACGACCACCCGGTCGCCGCGCTGTGGACCGCCCTGACCGTCCCGGCCCTGACCCGGCTGTGGTGGGCCGACCTGCGGACCGACCTGCAGGTCGGTGGTGAGTTCTCGCTGGAGTGGCTGACGGGCCCTCCCGGTGAGCTCGAGTGGTGGCCGGGCGAGATCGTCGACATGGACGCCCCGAACCTGCTGGAGCACACGAACTCCGAGCACGGCCGGCTGCGGTGGGAACTGGAACCCCTCGACGTCGGTGCCCTCCGGGCCCGCACCCGGTTGCGCCTGACGAACATCGTCGAGGGCGACGACGAGTGGGTGCCGATGTCGCTGGCCGCCTGGCACCTGCACCTCGACCAGCTCGCGATCGCGCTCGACGGCGGGAGCGTCGACTGGGCCGCCTGGGGCACCGCGAACGACCTGCGCCTGCGCGAACTGCGGGCCGCCTACGCCGCCCACCTCCCGCACCTCGACTGAACCCGCCCCGGCTGACGACCGGCAGGGGTCAGTGCAGGAGTTTCAGGCCGATCACGCAGCCGACGATGCCCAGCAGCAGCGCCACCTTCGCCAGCGACGCGGCCTCGGCCCCGGTCGCCATCGCGTAGCCGACGGTCAGCGCGGCGCCGATCCCGACCCAGACGGCGTAGGCCGTCCCGGTGGGGATGGAGCGCATCGCGAACGCCAGACCGGCCGTGCTGGCGAGCAGCGCGACGGCGAACACGAGGGTCGGTGCGAGGCGGGAGAACCCGGCCGAGCGGCCCAGGGCGGTGGCCCAGACCGCTTCCAGCACACCGGAGACGACGAGCACGATCCAGGACACGAGAACCTCACGTCCGCCGTCTTGTCGCGTGACCGGGTACGGCGGGCTCGTCCGGGCGCCCGGGTGACGGGCGCTCCTCCGAGGTTCTCCCACCCGGTCTCCGGGGTCAAGTCCGCGCGCTGCGGCAGCATGGCGGGGTGAGCGTCCTCCACCTGCGGCTGATCTGCCCGCCGGCCACCACGTCCGCGGCCCTCGAGGTCCTGCGTGCCGACGCGGGGGTGACCAACGTCGTCCGGCACGTCGGCGCCTGCCTGCTCCCACCCGGTGACCTGCTGGAGGCCGACGTCGCCCGCGAGGCGGTGGACGCCGTGGTCGACGGTTTGCAGGCGCTGGGCCTGGAGGAGTCCGGGTCGATCGTGCTCGAGACCGTCGACACGGCCCTCGGCCGCCGCATCCAGGAGGCCGAGGAGGCGGCGCCCGGCGCGGGTGACGACGCCCTCATCTGGGAGCAGGTCGAGAACGCCGCCGACGGCGGGGCCACCGGCTCCGCCTCGTACTACGCGTTCCTGGTGCTCGCCACGCTGATCGCCGCGGTCGGCCTGCTGACCGATTCGCAGGTGCTCATCGTCGGGGCGATGGTCCTCGGTCCGGAGTTCGGCCCGCTCGCGGCCCTGGCCGTGGCGATCGTGCGGCGCCGTCGCGACCTCGTCGCCGGACCGGTGCGGGCCCTCGCGCTGGGTTTCCCGCTGGCCGTGGTGGTCACGGCGGCCGCGGTGTTCGTGCTCGGACTCGTCGGGCTGGTGCCGCACGAGTTCCTCGACGGGCGCCGGCCGCTCACGTCGTTCGTCGCCTCCCCGGACGCGTTCAGCGTCATCGTCGCCGTGCTGGCGGGGATCGCGGGAACCCTGTCCCTGACGTCGGCGAAGGCGGGACCGCTGGTGGGGGTGTTCATCAGCGTGACGACGGTTCCCGCCGCGGCCGACTTCGCCGCGGGCGTCGTGACCGGTCAGTACGGGACGGCGCTCGGCGCGCTGGGGCAACTCGTGCTGAACCTCGCCTGCATCCTGCTGGCCGCGGTGGTGACGCTGCGGGTGCAGCACCACCTGTGGCTGCGGGTCCGTCGGGGGGTCACCGGGCGAACTGCTGCGTCCCGATGACCTGCAGCAGGTCGAGCTTCTCCTGCGCCTCCGTACCGGGGACGCCGGTGAACACCAGCAGGGCCTGCGCGCGGTTCTCGGTCCACAGGCTCTGGCAGTCGACCTCGAGGACCCCCAGCTGCGGGTGGACGAGACGTTTCCGGGTTCCCGTCTTCTCCTCCACCTCGTGGCGTTGCCAGACCTCGCGGAACTCCGCGCTGCGCCGCAGGAGGTCCTCGAGGACCTCGCGCGCCCGGGCGTCCGACGACAGGGACAACGCCGCCCTCAACCCGGCGGCCTGCAGCCGGGTCTGCCGTTCGTGGTCGTCCTCCGGGTAGTGCGTGCGTTCCTCCGGATCCGTGAACCACCGGTGGAACTGGCTGCGCGCCGGTCCCGCGTGGTGGCGCTGGTCGCCGAGGAGGGCGATCGCGAGCCGGTTCTGCACCAGGGTCTCGGCCAGGTCGGAGACGATCATCGCCGGGGTGTCGTCGAGGCGGTCCAGCACCCGCATCAACCCGGGGGCGATGTGCTCCTCGCGGCGCAACCGCACGGGCGGCCGGTGCCCGGCGAGGCGGAACAGGTGGTCGCGCTCGTCGAGGTCGAAGCGCAGCGCCCGGGCGATCGCGGCCACCACCTGGTCCGAGGGCTGCGGGCCGCGCTGCTGCTCGATGCGGGCGTAGTAGTCGGTGGACATGCCCGCCAACGCGGCGACCTCCTCCCGCCGCAACCCCGGCGCGCGACGACGGACACCGGGCGGCAGCCCGACCTCGCCGGGTCGCAGCGCCTCGCGGCGGCGGCGCAGGAAGTCGGCGAGTCCGGGTCGGTCCACACCACCATCCTCGCTCCGCGGCCGCGGCGCAGCCAGGGACCGCCGATCCCTGGATGACCGGTCCTCTCCCGCAACGGGATCCGCGGGCGCAGGGTGGGGACATGAAGATCACCGGACGCACCGTCCTCATCACCGGCGGCACCGCGGGCATCGGCCTGGGCCTCGCCCAGCGCCTGCAGGGCGAGGGCAACACCGTCGTCGTCGCGGGTCGCCGCACAGCCCTCCTCGACCAGATCGTCCAGGACCACCCGGGCCTGGCCGCCGTCGAGCTCGACGTCGCCGACCCCGACTCGGTCCGGGCCGCCTTCGACGACGTGACCACCCGCTTCCCCGACGTCGACGTCCTCGTCAACAACGCCGGCATCGCGCTCTACGAGGACCTCCGCACGGGCGAGAGCCTCGACGCGGCGATCGACGTCATCACCACGAACCTCATCGGTCCCCTGCGGATGTCGTCGCTGTTCGTGCCGTTCTTCGCGACCCGGGGCGGGGGCACGGTGGTCAACGTGGGCTCCGGGCTGGGTTTCGTCCCGCTCCCGGCCTCCCCCACCTACAGCGCCACCAAGGCCGCGATCCACTCCTACTCCGAGACGCAGCGCGTGCAGCTCGCGGGCAGCGGGATCGACGTCGTCGAGATCGTCCCGCCGGCCGTCCGGACGGAGTTCGGCGGCCAGCAGGACGACGACCGGGCGATGCCGTTGCCGGCCTTCCTCGACGGGGTCATGGCGATCCTGCGCGAGGATCCCGACGTCGAGCAGGTCGTCGTGGACGAGGCGAAGCCGTTCCGCTTCGCCGAGGCGCAGGGGACCTACGGGCGGTTCCTGCAGGTGCTCGCCGGTTTCCCGGTGCACTGAGTCAGCGGATGCTCCGAGCCAGCTGGACGAGGGAGTCCGGGGCGTCGTCGCGCGGCAGGACCAGCTCGACGAACGCCGCGTGGTCGGGATCGGCGCGGACCTCGTCGAGCGTCTCCACGAGGTCGGCGGGGGTGGCGACCCGGTGCGTCGGGGTTCCCGGCGAGCCCAGCGCGGCGGGCAGCCTGGTCCAGTCCCACGCGACGACCTCCTGGTAGGCGGCCTCGGGGCTGCGGATCGCCCGTTCGACGGTGTACCCGGAGTTGTTGACGAGCAGGATCGTGGGGGTGAGCCCCTCGGCGAGGATCCGGCCGAGTTCCTGGATCGTCAGCTGCGCCGAACCGTCACCGATGACCAGGACGGTCTCGCGTCCCGGCTGGGCGAGCATCGCGCCGAGGGTTGCGGGCAGCGTGTACCCGATGGAGGACCAGACCGGCTGCCCCAGCAGGTCGCAGCTGTCGGGGGTCGTGAGCTCCAGCGCCCCGTAGAACGACGTCCCCGCCTCGGCGACGAGCAGCGTCCCCGGGTTCAGCCACTGCTGCAGCAGGGGCCACAGGTCGGCGTGGGTCAGCGGCCCGTCGGGTTCGGCGGGGACGTGCGGCTCGAGCACCGGAACCTGCTGTCGGGGAAGGGGCTCCGGGCGCGGCGACCGCGCGTCGAGCACCTCCTCGAGGATGCGCAGCGACTCCTCGAGGTACACCCCGTAGAACGCCGTCCCGGCGATGCGGGCGTGGTCGAGCTGCAGGTCGACCGCCGCGTCGGGGTCGAAGCCGTGGCTGAAGGAGCCGGTGAGGAAGTCCGTCATCACCACCCCGGCGAGGACCAGCGGGTGCGCCGTGTCGACGAAGCGGCGGGTGTCGGCGGACCGGGTGAACTTCCCGGCGTAGACCCCGAGGTTCGCGGGGTGGGACTCGTCGAGCAGCGCCTTCGACGCCGACTGCGTCGCGACCCGGACCCCGTTCTGCGCGGCGATCCCCCGGACCAGCTCCTCGAGGCGACGGCGGTGCAACCGCGGTCCCGCCAGCACGGTCGCCTCCGGGGAGTCCCCGAGGAACTCGCCGATCGCGGCGCGGAACTCCTCGACCGCCCCGGCGTCGCTGCGCAGCACCCGCAACGGCCGCGACAGCGGAGCGGCCGAGACCTGCTGCACGGCGACGTCGGCGGGGATCCCGAGGTAGACGGGTTTGGAGGTGCCGACCGCGGTGAGCAGGGCCTGGTCGATGGCGGTGGCCGCCCCCTGCGAGCGCACGACGACGGCGGACGCCGTCACCTCCGCGGCGATGCGCACGAAGTGCCCGAAGTCCCCGTCCGCGAGGGAGTGGTGCAGCAGCGCACCGTCACTCATCGCCCTCGTCGGGGGCAGGCCCACGACGTGCACGACGGGGACGTCCTCGGCGTAGCTCCCGGCGAGGGCGTTGACGGCGGACAGCTCACCGACCCCGAACGTCGTGACCATCGCCGACGGCCCGCGTCGCAACCGTGCGTAACCGTCGGCGGTGTAGCCGGCGTTCAGCTCGTTGGCCGACCCGACCCAGCGCAACCCGCCCGCGGCCAGCAGTTCGTCGAGCAGGGCGAGGTTGAAGTCACCGGGCAGCCCGAAGAGGTGTCCGATGCCGAGCTGCTCGAGCCGGCGGGCGAGGTAGCCGCCCACGCTGATCGTCGTGGTCATGTCCGCATGACATGCCAACCGGGCGGATCGTGCAACCGACTCCCGCGCCACTGGTCGTTCCGACCAGTCCCGGGCGGCTACCTCCCCCTAGACTGGTCGACGTGACCACCCTGGACGACACGGACCGACGCATCCTCGTCGCCCTCGACACCGATCCCCGCGCCACCGTGGCCCAGCTCGCCATGACCCTCGGCCTCGCGCGGGGCACCGTGCACAGCCGGCTCGAGCGGCTCGCGGCGGACGGCAGCCTGCGGCGCAACTCCACCCGGCTGGACCCCGCGCGACTGGGGTTGCCGATGCGGGCGCTGGTCACAGCGGGTGTCGACCAGGACGAGTTCGAGGGGATGGTCGAGGACATGTCCGGCATCCCCGAGGTCGTCGAGTGCCTCGGGATCTCGGGCGACTCCGACCTGATGATCCAGATCGCCGCGCGCGACGCGGACCACGTCTACGACATCACCCAGCGCATCATGCGCTGCCGCGGGATCCGCCGGACCTCGACCTCGATCGTGCTGCGGGAACTGCTGGGGTTCCGGATGGACCACCTGCTGGGCTGAGGGCGCTCAGGGCACCATCGCCAGGACGTCGCGGACCACGCGCCGGGCGTACTCGTGGTCGACCTCCAGCGCGAAGACGACGCGGTAGTAGAGCGGCGCGATGACGTGGTCCAGGACCTGGGCCACCGTCGGTGCCGTCTCGCCCCGCTCCACGGCGCGGCGCACGACCTCCGCGGCCTGCTCGCGCCGCCGGTCGGTGACCGGGCAGTCCACGACGACGTCCTGACGGGAGGCCACCATCGCCCGCAGGTAGCGGGCGCGGTGGGGCCGGGTGATGTCGTCGGCGATGACGATCGCCCACTCCATGAGGTCGCCCTCGAGGGTTCCGGTGTCGGGCGTCGACTCGCCCTCGCGCGTCAGTGCGGCGACCGCGACCTCTTCGAGGAGCGCGCCGACGTCGTCCCAGCGCCGGTACAGCGTCGTCGGGTTGACCCCGGCCCGTTCGGCGATGACGGGAAAGGTGACCTTCTCGGCGCCCTCGCCCACGAGTTCCCCGACCGCCGCGTAGATCGCGGCCAGCACGCGGGCGTTGCGACCACCGGGGCGACTCAGAGCTGTCTGACTGGACACGTCCCCGTTGTAGCAGAGAAGTTTGCTTTGCGTCGGGCCGGGGGCTACGGTCACTAAAACAACGATCTTTGCTTTGCGATGGAGGCCTCGTGTTCAGCCGTCCTGTCTCGTTCGTCGTCGCCGGTGCCGCCGGCGCCGCGACCCTGACGGCTGCCTCGGCGCCGTCCCCGCTGTACCCCGTCTACCAACGTCTCTGGGGACTCTCGGCGTTCACCCTGACGACCGTCTTCGCCGTCTACGTCTTCGCGCTGCTGGTCTCGTTGCTGACCGTCGGTTCGCTCTCCGACCGGGTGGGTCGCCGGCCGGTGGCCTCCACGGCGCTCGTCCTGCTCGCGGTCGGCATGTTCCTGTTCACGGTCGCCGACGGTCCGGGCGGACTGGTGGCCGCACGGATCGTGCAGGGTCTCGCCGTCGGCGCGGCCACCGGCACGACGACGGCACTCGTCATGGATTCCGCGCCGGGTCCCCGCACCGGTTCGATCGTCAGCAGCGCCGTCCCCACCTTCGGGATCGCGCTCGGCGCCGCCCTCGCCGGAGCTCTCGTCGAGTTCGCGCCGCACCCCCGCGAACTCGTGTTCTGGGTCCTCGCCGTCGTCTACCTGCTGCTGGCCGCACTCGTGTGGTGGGTTCCCGAGCGCGCCCGGACCACGACGTCGCCGGAGCCGCTCTGGCGCTCACTGCTCCCCAGCGCCGGGGTCCCCGCGACGACCCGGCCGGTCTTCTTCGGCCTGCTCCCCTCCATCGCCGCGACGTGGGCCCTCGGCGGGTTGTACCTCTCGCTCGGATCCTCGGTGATCGGTTCCGTCCTCGGTGTGCGCAGCCACTTCGTCGTGGGCCTCGTGCTCGCGGTGTTCTTCACCGCCGGAACGTGCGGGACCGCCCTCTCGGCCCTGCTGCCCCCGCGAGCGCGTCAGGGTTTCGGCCTGGGCACGCTCGCCCTCGGCGTCCTGACGACGATCGAGGCGATGTCGTCGAGTTCCCTGCCGCTCTACGTGACGGGATCGGTCATCGCGGGACTCGGCTTCGGCGCCACGTTCCGGTTCGCCGTGGACGCGCTCGGGAAGGCGGCACCGCCCGCCCACCGCGGACAGGTGTTCGCGACGATGTACATCGTCAGCTACCTCGCGTTCAGCGTCCCGGCCCTCGCGGCCGGGCTCGCCGTCGCCCGGTTCGGACTCGAACCCACGGTGGTCGCCTACGGGGTGTTCGACGTCGCCCTCGTCGCGGTCGCAGGCGTCACCGCCTTCGTCCGGACGCGGCGCACCACCACCGAGGAAGCCGCCGAACGCCAGGCGAGCAACCGACCGTGAGACAGACGTCCCGGACTCACAGCACCCCCGGCACACGACGCACTACCTGGACCACGGGCCCACCGACGGGCCACTCATGGTGTTCCTGCACGGCTGGCCGGGCTCCGGCCTGGTGTGGCGAGCGCAGCTGGATTCCTTCGCTGCCGACGGATGGTACTGCATCGCACCCGATCTTCGTGGTTTCGGCCGGTCCTCGATCCCCGCGGTGGACACTTGCACGACCGAGGAGGTCGTGCCCGACCTGGTGGAACTGCACGACCACCTCGGGGCGAACCCGCGATCTGGATCGGTCACGACTGGGGCAGCGCCGTCGCCGGTGCCCTGGCCGCGCACGAACCCCGACGCAGCCGAGGCGTCGTCCTGACGTCCCTGGCCCACTTCCCGCAGGCGTTCACGTCGGCCACGCTCGTTCCGCTCGTCGACCGGTCGATCTACCCGGTCGAGCAGTACCCCGACGGCCAGTGGAACTACTACCACTACTGCACGACGCGGTTCGAGGCGGCGGTCGCCGACCTCGACGCGGATCCGGCGGCGTCACTGGCGTCCATCTTCCGGGCGGGTGACCCCGTCGGGGTCGACAAGGTCTCACCCAGCGCGACGGTCACGCGTCGCGGCGGGAGGTTCGGCGACACCCACCGCGCTCCGGCCACACCGCCGGATCCGACGCTCTGGCCACCGGACGACGTCGACCAGCTGGTTGAGGAGTTCCGCACGAACGGGTTCCGAGCATCCTGCGCGTGGTACGTGAACGACGACACCAACCTCGAGTACGCGCGGCGAGCTCCCGCCGGCGGACGACTCACCCTGCCGGTGCTGTTCGTGAACGGCGAGTGGGACGTGATCTGCAGCACGAACGGGAACCGTCAGGGAGACCCGATGCGCGCGGCCTGCAGCGACCTGACCGTGACGCAGGTTCCCGGCGGGCACCGGCTGCCGGTCGAACGCGAGGGCGAACTCGTGGCGGCGATCCGGAACCGGCTCCGGGCGAAGGATCTCTGACCTCGTCGGCCGGGTTCCCAGGGTCACGACGCTGTGCACCGGCTGTTCGTCTGGAGTTTCCTGCGAGTTCGAAAGGCACTGTCAGGTTGTGCCTGCCCTTGGAGCCGGCGGTTCGCGCCGGGAGATCGAGTGAGAGGTACCCGGTGTCCGACACCCAGTCCAGCACGAACGACGACGGTTCGCAGGACCGTCGCGGATTCTTCACCCGTCGAGGCCTGCTCGGCACGGGCGGCCTCGCCACCGCCGTCGTCTTCGGCAAGGGCCTCGTCGACGCGTCCGCCGCGTCCGCCGCCCCCGCCTACGTGCCCGCGCAGCTGAACGTCAAGGACGCGCACTACACCACCACGTTCCGCCGCATCGCACTCAGCTCGGGCACCGGCAGCGCCGTCAAGGTCCTCCCGATCGACCGCGCGAAGTTCCAGGTCGGCGCGAAGTTCGACCTGCGCATCGAGGCCACCGGGGTCGACCCCGAGACCACGAAGATCGTCATCAAGGTCAGCGACGGCAGCGGCCCCGCGCCGCTGCTCGCCCCCGCGCCGCTGCGCACGAGTTCCGCCCCGGACTCCGTCGAGGTCACGTTCAAGGACCTGGTCTACCCGGCCGCCGGCCGCTACACGATCGCCGCGGCCGTCACCTCCTCCGCCGGTTCCGCCTCGCAGGAGGTGAAGCACGAGGTCGTGCTGTCGAAGACCGACGCCAAGACCGCGAAGAACGTCATCTTCTTCCTCGGTGACGGCATGGGCCAGGCCGCCATCACCGGCGCCCGGATCCTGTCCAAGGGCATCACCGAGGGCAAGTACGACTCCCTCCTGGAGATGGACACCCTCGACTTCCGCGGGAACGTCACCACCTCCGGCTGCGACTCGATCGCGACCGACTCCGCGAACTCGATGTCCGCGTACATGACCGGCCACAAGTCGGCCGTCAACGCCATGGGCGTCTACCCGGGCAACTCCGAGGACCCGACCGCCAGCCCGCACGTCGAGACCATGGCCGAGGTCCTCAAGCGGTCGCGGGACATGTCGATCGGCATCGTCACCACCGCCGAGGTCCAGGACGCCACTCCCGCCGCGGTCTTCGCGCACACCCGTCGCCGTTCCGAGTACGCGAGCATCATGGACCAGGCCCTCGAGCCCGGTCAGATGCCCGACGTGTACATGGGTGGCGGCCGCGCGACGTTCCTGCCCATGTCGGTGAAGGGTTCCAAGCGCACCGACGAGCGCAACCTCGTCGAGGAGTTCAAGGACAAGGGCTTCGCCTACGCGGCGACCCGCACCGAACTCTCCGCGGTGATGGCCGCCGGCACCCCGGACAAGCTGCTGGGTTCCTTCCACACCGGCAACCTGAACGTCTACATCGACCGCCAGGTCACCCCGAACCCCGCTGTCCTCGGTGAGTTCGACGACCAGCCCGGGCTGGTCGAGATGACCAAGGCCGCGCTGAAGGTCCTCGAGAAGAACGACAAGGGCTTCTTCTTGATGGTCGAGGGCGCCTCGATCGACAAGTCCGAGCACCCGCTCGACGGCCCCCGCGCCGTGTACGACGCGATCGAGCTCGACCAGGCCGTCGGCATCGCCAAGGAGTGGGCGAAGGACCGCGACGACACCCTGATCGTCGTGACCGCCGACCACAACCACGCCATGAGCATCGCCGGCACGCACACCCTCTCCAAGGAGGGGTCGCCCGCGCGCCAGCAGAACGGCGTCTACGCCGACGCCGGGTTCCCCACCTACGTCGACTCCAACGGTGACGGCTTCCCCGACGACCCGAACCCCGACGTGCAGTTGTTCTTCGGCTGGTCCAACCACCCCGACCACCCGGACGACTTCGCGCACAACGCCGTCCTGGCCCAGCCGGCGCTGGAGGACGCAGCCACCGGCCTCGCGTTCCCGAACCCGGCCCGCGACCCGGGCGCCGTCGTCCAGATCGGCAACCTGCCGATGGAGGACACGAACTGCGTCCACACCGTCGAGGACGTCTTCATCGGCGCCTCGGGCCCCGGTGCGCAGCGGTTCTCGAAGCTCCTCGACAACACCGAGGTCTTCCACAACGTCTGCGCGGCCCTGGGGCTGGAGATCCCGACCTACTCGCTGAAGTCCACCAGCGCCAAGGTCGCCGAGACCGAGGTCGCAGCCGCCGAGACCGCCCGCGTGAGCTGACACCTCCCTGACGAACGCCCCCTGCCGCACCCAGCGGCGGGGGGCGTTCGGCGTTCCGGCTCCGTCGCCCGGCGGGTGCGTGGACACCGCGGTCCAGCGCATCGTGGACCCCGAGCGGCGCTGAGCGAGCGTCGTCCGCGTCGACGCCCCGAACGTCGTGTTCGCCGACCCGGAGGAGTCGGTGGTGGGTCACCGGGCGCTGAACGACGAGGCGCAGCGACCGCTCGACGAATCGCCGTCCTTCGTCTTCGGTCCCGGCGGCGAGGTGCAGGTCGTGCAGGACCTGGGCTACCTCACGTGGCAGTTCGGGCCCGAGGGCGAGGCCCCGGTGGTGCGCGGAGTGGACGTCGTCCTCGTGGCGGACGACCTGATCACCAAGGTCTGGACCATGCTCACGACATCCTGACCGAGGACCGGTTCCCAGGCGGCGGGGTGAGCCCGACCAGGACGCAGGAGCACCGGTCGCCCACGGAACCGATCGGCGTCGGCCCACCTCCAAGCGGCGTGAGCGACCCCGCTCCGCAGAGAGGTGGTGCAGCGTGACCGGTCTGGTGGTCCTGTTCGTCGTCTGCTTCGTCGTCCTGGCCGGCATCTCCCTCTGGCGCTCGCTGACCGGTACCGGCCGGTCGGGCGGGTCCTCCCACCACTCGTTCCCGGGCGGGAGCGACGGCGGTGGCTCGTCGGGTTCCTGGGACGGCGGGTCCTCGTCCGGGGACTGCGGCGGCTCCTTCGACGGCGGCGGCTCCGCCGGCGGCGGGGACGGCGGTTCCTGCTGACGCCGGGTGGGGAAGGCAGTGTCGCGGCCGCCCGGGGAGTGGTCGTCGTCCTCATGGTCGGGTTGCCCGGCAGCGGGAAGACGACCCGCGCCCGTCAGCTCGAGGCGGAGGGGGCACTGCGCTTCAGCCTCGACGAGTGGATGCTGCCGTTGTTCGCCGGCGAGAACGGGACCCGTCAACGCGACACCCTCGAGGGTCGGCTGATCTGGGCGGGGCTGCGGGCCGCAGAACTCGGGGTCGACGTGGTCCTCGACTTCGGGTTCTGGTCCCGCGCGGAACGTGACGCCCTGCGCCACCTGTTCGCCGCCGTGGGCGCGGAGTGCGTGGTGGAGTTCCTGGACGTCGATCCCACGACTCAGTGGGAGCGGGTGAGCAGGCGCCAGCTCGAGGCCCCCGGTGACACGTTCACGATGACCCGCGGGGAACTCGACCACTGGCGCACGCTGTTCGAGGTGCCGACGGCGGAGGAACTCGCCACGAGCACGAACGGGCCGCCCGCCGGGTTCCTCACGTGGTCGGCGTGGGCGGCGGACCGGTGGCCGTCCCTACCCGACCGGGGACGCTGACCGCGACCTCGTGGGGCCGCAACGGGATCACCGGCGTCCCCGCGACGACGACGTCGGTACGCTCCCGCAGCTGGCCCCGCTCACTCGGGGAGGTACAGGCAGAAGACGTGGCCGTGCGGGTCGCGCATCACCCGGACGGTGTCCTGCGGCTGGAACTCGAAGAGTTCCGCACCTGCGGCGACAGCGTGCGCGACGCCCGCGGCGAGGTCGTCGACGGCGATGTCGAGGTGGTCCTGCACCTGCTGCTCTCCGGGGCTCTGCGGCCACCGCGGCGGCACGTAGGCCGCCTCGCGCTGGAACGAGATCCCGACCCCGCCGTCGGGGTCGCGCAGCACGATCCAGTCCGGCGACCACTGCTCGGGTTCCATCCCCAGCAGGTGCCGGTAGAAGGTCGCGAGTTCCGGGGGTTCGGGGGAATCGAGCACGACCGCCGACAACCGCGGGCGACCGCTCTGCGTCGTGGAGGTGTTCACCCGCACAGCCTGCCGTCGGGGAACGGGCGTGTCACCCCTCAGCGACGGACGCGGACCGTGCGCCAGATGTCGCGCAGCGCCCAGGGCACGGCCACGACGAGCCAGGCCGCGAGGCCGACGAGGCTGCCCGACCAGAGGAGGAGCGCGGTGATCGCGACGAGCACGAGCGTGAGGACGATCCGACCGACCGGACCGAAGGTCACCGAGGACCCGGCCCAGCGCGACTGCCTGAAGGCGGGCTGCTCGAGCGGCGGTGGGTCGTCGGTGCGGTGGGTCTGCAGGGGGGCCGTGAACCGGGCGTCGGGTGCGGGCGCGAAGCAGAGCCCGCACCACTGGTCCGTGGGGGCCAGGGCGCGGCCGCACTGACCGCACCCGGTGTCCGCCACGTCTGCCGGATCGGCAGGTTCCGCTCCGGTCTTGAACCGACCGGGAGACCTGGTCGACGTGGTCGGCCGCGACGTCGCGGGCAGGATGGTCCGGTGGACTCAGCCCTGGTCGACGTCGTGCGCCGCCACTGGGAACACCTCGCCGGTCCGGGGGCACGCTTCGCCCCGGTCGAGGAGGCGCGCGCTCTGGTCGCACCGGGTTCGGCGGTCTTCCCCGTCGGCTGGTGCGGGATCGTGACGATCGCCGGCCGGGTCCTGGCCACCGCCCCCGACGCCGAGCGGGCCCTGGTTCTCGACGACCACCTGCACCGAGACCGACCGGCCCCTCCCGCCGTGCTCGGACCGGCACGGCTGGCGTACCTGGCCCGCGACGCACCTCTCCCGATCGCGCCCGGGGAACTCCACCCCGCCGACCGGGGCGATGCCCTGCAGGACCTGCTGCGCAGCTGTTCCGCCGACGACGTGGGCGAGAGCGGGATGACCGGGATCGACTCTCCCTCGTTCCTGGTCGTCGAGGACGGCGAGACCCTCGCCGCGGCGGGGTACGAACTCTGGCCGAACGACGTCGCCCACCTCTGCGTCCTCGTCCGGGCCGACGCGCGAGGGCGCCACCTGGCCCGCACCGTCGCCGCCCGCGCGAGCGCGCACGCGCAGTCCGCCGGGCTGCTGTGCCAGTGGCGCGCCCGCCCGGCGGACTCCCTCCGGGTGGCGCGGAGCCTGGGCTACGACGTGCTGGGGGAACAGCTCGGACTGCGCTGGTAGGCGCAGGCGTCTCCCGTGCGGCAGGGGGGTCAGTCGCGGGTGACGACGACGAGGCCGTAGACGACGCCGGGGACGTGGCCGAGGAGCTGCAGCAGGAAGGCGATGACCACCTTCCGGCTGAACCCGTCCTTGAGGAGGACGGCGAGGAAGGGGAAGAAGAAGCAGAGAACGATCAGTACGATGCGCATGTTCGACTTTCTCGGAGTTTCCCGGGTGCGGCCTGGGCTCCGTCAGGGAATCGCCTGGACGTCACGCGGAGCGGACGCCGGAGACGCTGTGCAGGAGGGCGTCGACCCACGGGAGGACGTCCTGGACCCGGTGGACCGTCGCTTCGGCGCCGGCGATGACGGGCCAGAGGCACGCCAGCAGCGAGATCGCCCAGGCGAGCACGACCAGGCTCCAGGTGAGCACCCGCCGACGCGCGACGTAGGCCCCCAGCAGGCAGAGGCCGGCCGCGAGGAACCCCAGGACGACGACGACCGCGACGCTCGCGGTGTGGACGTCGAGGAGGGAGTTCGCGGGCGCGACGGCACCGGCGAGGCCGAGAACGGGGCCGAGCACCAGCAGGGCGTTGAGGAGCAGCAACCCCGTCCCGACCGCCACCGCGACCACGCGGGTCGGGAACCGGCGCGAGAAGTGTCGAGCGGAACGGCGGTAGCGGAGTGTGCGCGACATCGGGGGCCTCGGTCCTCACAGAGGGCGTGGCGCCCTCTCCGGCGGCCACGTCCCGCAGTCTTACACCGTAAGTCCGGGAGAGGGCCACTCGGGACGCTCAGGCGCCGCTGCCGCCGAGCACCTGGGCGGAGATCCGGTCGATGAGGCTCTCCAGCGACTCCTCGAACTCCTGCAACGCCCGGTCCTCCCCCAGCCTCCGGGCCAGGCGCCGCACGATGGGCGCGTCGTCGAGGCCCCCGACGGGTTCCTCCTCGTCCACCAGGTCCAGGGGTCCGACCGCACCACCCCGCTGGGCCACCTCCAGGAGCAGGTTCCCCAGCAGGAAGCTGGTGAACGCCCGGTAGGCCGCCACGGCCTCCTGGTCGGAGAACCCCTGCTGCACCAGCCCGGAGAGAAACGTCTCCACCCAGCTGATGCTGCGCAGCGGCGGACGCAGCCACGGCGCCTCGGGGGGCGTCGAGGCGATGAGGGGGAAGGCCTTGGGGTGGGCGATGGCCATGCGCCGGACACCGTGGGCCATCCGCTGCAGGAAGTCCTGCCACCCGTGCTCGGGGGACCGCAGGACGTCCGCGTCGTGGTCGAGCTCGCCGACCAGCGCGTCGACGACCCCGTCGAGGAGGGCCTCGCGGCCCGGGACGTAGCGGTAGAGGGACATCGCCTCGACTCCGAGCCGCGCCCCGAGGCGTCGCATCGTCAGCGCGGCCAGGCCCTCCTCGTCGATGGAGCGCAGGGCCGTGGACAGGATGCGCTCACGACTGAGCGGGACCCGGTCGGAAGGTCGTTCCTGCCCGTCGACCACCAGCTCGTCCACGTCGGGCAGGTGACCCGGGTCGGGTTCGTCGCTGCGCCGGGCCTCGGTGGGCCCACCGTCGTCAGGGGTTGCCGCCACGTCCCGATCCTGGCACCGCTGCTCCCGCTGCGCCTTCCGCCGGGTCCCGCAGCGGCCCGGACGGGTGCCACAGGGGTCCCACCCAGGCTGGCGCTCGTCGAACTTACGGTGTAAGTCTCTTCCTGACCCGGCCGTCCCGGCCGGACCGACGACGCCGAGGAGACGGTCCCGTGCCGCAGGACACCACCACCACCAGTTGGGCCGCGACCCCGGAGGGGAGCACCACGATGGCCGACGACGTGGTCGCCACCATCGCCGGCATCGCCGCCCGCGAGGTGCCGGGGGTGTTCGCCCTGGGCGGCAGCGCGGCCCGCGCCGTCGCCGTCGTGCGCGAGCGCACCCCCCGCAGTCGGCCGGACCTGGCGACGGGTGTCCACGCGACGGTCGGCGAGACGCAGGCCGTGGTCGACGTCGTCCTCGTCGCGGAGTACGGCAGCGACGTCGTCGACGTCGCCGCCGGGGTGCGCCGCGAGGTGGCCGCCGCCGTCCGGCGGATGACCGACCTGACGGTCACCGAGGTCAACGTCACCGTCCAGGACCTGCACCTGCCCGTCGAGGGCGAGGACCCCGCCGAGCGGGTCCGTTGAGGACCGTCCCGCCACCCCGGCGCCGCACCACCACACCGAGGAGAAACCCGTGCCCTTCCTGATCAACACCGTCCTGCGGCGGTGGCTGCTCACCACCGTCGCCATCCCCCTCGTGGCTTCCGGGGCCCGGCGCCTCGCCCGCCGCCTCGAGGCGCGACGCGGTGGCGCCACGACCGTCACCCGCGGGCTCACCCGGGCCGCCGACACCGTCGAGCGCGACCGCCGTGACGCGGACACCGGCACGTCCGCACGCCGTCGGGGTCTGCTGCGGGGCCGACGGTGAGCGCGCCGAGCCGTCACGACGACGGCGTGACCACCCCCCGCGAAGGTGACTCCACCGACGCGGTGACCGAACCACGGACCGCGGTGAAGCTCGCCGCCGAGGCGATCGGGACGTTCGTGCTCGTCCTCGGCGGCTGCGGGGCCGCCGTGCTCGCCGCCGCGACGACGACCACGGACGGAACCGCGGTGGGCATCGGCTACCTGGGGGTCGCCGTGGCCTTCGGGCTGACCGTGCTCGCCATGGCCGCCACGTTCGGAGGGGTGTCCGGTGGGCACTTCAACCCCGCCGTCAGCCTCGGCCTCGCCGTGGCGGGACGCCTGCCGTGGCGCGACCTCCCGGGGTACGCGCTGGCCCAGGTCGTCGGCGCCGTCGCCGGGGCGGCGGTCCTGTTCACCGTCGCCTCCGGACGTCCCGGTTTCGACGCGGCGACCTCGGGGTTCGCCACCAACGGCTACGGCGAGCGTTCACCGGCCGGGTACTCCCTGCTCGCGGCCCTCGTGGTCGAGGTCGTCCTCACCGCCGTCTTCGTGCTGGTCGTCCTCGGCGCCACCGCACCCCGCGCACCGAAGGCCCTCGCCCCCGTGGCGATCGGGCTGGCCCTGACGCTGATCCACCTGGTGTCGATCCCGGTCGACAACACCTCGGTGAACCCCGCGCGCTCCCTCGGCCCGGCCCTCTTCGCGGGAGGACCGGCTCTGGAGCAGCTCTGGCTCTTCGTCCTCGCCCCGCTGGTGGGCGCCGCGCTCGCCGGTGCGCTGCACGCGGGGCTCTTCCGAACCCCCGGACACCGCGACTGACCTGGCGGGGGAAACCGGGTGCGCGACGGCAGGGACGTGCTGCACGGTGGGCCCGTGACCGGCACCCCGCCCGACGAGACCGTTCTCACCGGCGGTGGCCGCAGCACCGTCACCCGGCGGGGTGACGTCGTCCTGCGCCCGGCCCGTCCCTGGTCGCGCACCGTCATGGCCCTGCTGCGGCACCTGGCGGACGTCGGGTTCGAGGGTTCTCCCCGCCCCGTCGGTGACGGTTTCGCCGCCGACGGCCGCGAGGCGGTGGAGTTCGTCCCGGGCGGGTTCGTGCACCCGCACGCCTGGTCCGACGACGGGACCGCCGCGGTCGGCCAACTCCTCCGCCGGCTTCACGACGCGACGGCGACGTTCGTCCCCCCGCACGACGCGGAGTGGCAGCCCTGGTTCGGCCGGGACCTCGGGCGGACTCCCCGCGTCCTGGGGCACTGCGACACCGGACCGTGGAACATCGTCGCGAGGGACGGCCTCCCGGTGGCACTGATCGACTGGGAGACAGCGGGTCCGGTCGATCCCCTGGTCGAACTCGCGCAGGCGGCGTGGCTCAACGCGCACCTCGTGGGCGACCAGGTCGCCGAGCTCCAGGGTCTCGGGTCGATCGAGGACCGCGCCCGACGGTTGCGGCTGCTCGTCGACGGCTACGGCCTGGCCCGCGCACACCGTGAGGCCCTGCTGGACCACGTGGTCTCGGTGATCGTCGCGGACGCCCACACCCAGGCCGTGGAGGCCGCCGTCACGCCGGCCAGCACCGATCCGGCGCCGCTGTGGGCGATGGCGTGGCGCACCGCCAGTGCGGACTGGGTGCTGCGTCACCGTCGCCCGCTGCTCGCGGCTCTGGTGGACTGAGCCCGTGACGACGTCCTGGCGCATCGCGACCCACGCGGAGGAACCGCTCGACCCCTCCGCGGTGCTCGCCCTCTTCGCGGCCGAGGGGTGGTGGCCCGAGCGCACCCCGTCGACCGTGCAGGACGTCCTGGACCGCGGGCCTGCCGTCGCGGCTCGGGTCGGCCGGCGCGTGGTGGGTTTCGCCCGGGCGGTCTCCGACGGGGCGTTCCGCGCGTACGTCGAGGACGTCGTCGTCGACCGGGAGTTCCGCGGCCGGGGTCTCGCCCGGGAACTCCTCGAGGCCCTGCTCGAACAACTCCCGGACGGTGCGACGACGACCCTGTTCTGCGACCCGGAACTCGTCGAGCTCTACCGAGGCGCAGGGTTCTCCGACACCCGCCAGGTCGTGCTGCACCGGCGTCCCCGGGTCGAGTTCGTGCTGACCCCTCCCGCCGAGGCGGGCGACGTCCTCACGGCGTACTACGAGGACATCGTCACTCGCTGGTACGGGCGTCCCGCGACGCCCGCCGAGGTGAGCCGGGCGATGGCGGAAGGTCCCAGCCACGACCTCACGGGTCCGACGGGTGCGCTGTTCGTGGTCCGTGACGGCCCACGCGAACTCGGCTGCGGCGGGCTGCGCCACGTGGACGCGGACGTCACGGAACTCACCCGGGTCTGGATCGCCCCCGCCGCCCGGGGGCGGGGTCTCGGCAGCCGGCTCGTCCGGCGTCTCGAGGGTTTCGCCGCGGAGAGCGGACGGACGAGGATCCGCCTCGACACCCGCGACGACCTCGTCGAGGCCCGGGCGATGTACGCCCGGCTCGGTTACGCAGACGTCGAGCCCTTCAACGACGACCCGTACGCCCACCACTGGCTGGGCCGCGACCTGCCCTGAGGTTCAGGCCGGGTTCAGGCCTGGACGAAGGGAAGCAGGATCGCGTTGAGCTCCTCGGCGTGGGTCCAGCCGAGACCGTGCGGCGCACCGTCGATCTCGTGGTAGTCGGCCTCGGGGAACGCGGCGTGGAACGGACGGCCGGTGGCCTCGATCGGCAGGATCCGGTCCGCGGTGCCGTGGACGATGAGGGCAGGCTTCCCGCTGGCGCGCACCGCGGCGACGTCGGCGGTGAAGTCCTCGATCCAGCTGGGGACGACGGCGTAGGCGGCGACCGGGGCACTGCCGGCGGCGGTGTTCCAGCTGGCGTCCACGGCCTGCTGCGAGATGCGCGACCCGAGGTTCTCGTCGAGGTTGTAGAAGTTCGCGTAGAAGTCGGAGAACCAGGCGAAGCGGTCCTTCTTCGCCGAGGCCGCGATGTCGTCGAACACCGACTGCGGAACCCCCTGGCCGAGCATGCCGGGTTCGACGGAGGCGAGGAACGCGAACTTCGCGACGCGGTCGGTGCCGAAGAGCTTGGCGTAGCGGGCGAGTTCACCGGTGCCCATGGAGAACCCGACGAGGATGACGTCGTCGAGGTCCAGCGTCGTGAGGACGGCGTTCAGGTCGGCCGCGAAGGTGTCGTAGTCGTAACCGGTGCCCACCTTGGAGGACCGGCCGAAACCGCGGCGGTCGTAGGTGATGACGCGGTACCCGGCGGCGAGCAGTTCGCGGCTCTGACGTTCCCAGGAGGAGCCGTCGAGCGGGTAGCCGTGGATGAGGACGACCGGCTGCCCCGTGCCGTGGTCTTCGTAGTACAGCTCGATGGAGGTCGAGTTCTCCTGGCCGGCGGTGATGGTGCCCATGGTCGTCTCCCGTGGTCGAGTCGTTGAGAACGAGCGTTCTCTAGCGATGGCCCTACAGTAGAGAACGACGGTTCTCAGCGCAACCCCCAGGAGGCACGAGATGACGACCGACACCGCGGCAGACCGCGACCGCATCGTGGAGGCCGCCGACCGGCTGTTCAACCGCAGCGGCGTGCAGGCCGTCGGGATGGACGCCGTCCGCGCGGAGTCCGGGGTGCCGCTCAAGCGCATCTACGCCGCCTTCCCGTCGAAGGACGCCCTCCTCCTCGCCGTCCTGCACCACCGCAGCGGCAGCTGGGACGCCGGACTCGCCGGGGCGGCCGCCACCGCGACGACCCCGCGCGAGCGCCTGCTCGCCGTCTACGACTTCCTCGACGAGTGGTTCCGCGGCAACGACTTCCGCGGCTGCGGGTTCATCAACGCCTTCGGTGAGCTGGGCGGCGTCTCCCCGGAGGTCGTCGACCTGGTGCGGGCGCAGAAGGCGTCCTTCCAGGCCTACGTGGCCGACCTCGTCGACGAGCTGGGCGCCCCGCAGCTGCTCGCACCGCAACTCGCCCTCCTCGCCGAGGGCGCGCAGACGACCGCGGCGATCAGCGGCGATCCCGTCGCCGCGGCACACGCCCGCTCGGCCGCGGAGACCCTCATCGACGTCGCGCTGACGGGACGCTGAGCGGTGCCTCTCGACCTCGACGCCACCGACCACCGCATCGTCGAGCAGCTGCAGCTCGACGGCCGGATCTCCGTCGCCGACCTGGCCCGGACGATCAACCTCTCCGCCAGCGCCACCGCCGAACGGCTGCGCCGCCTCACCGAGGGGGGCGTGGTCACGGGCTACAGCGCGGTCGTCGACCCGCAGGCCCTCGGGTTCGCGATCACGGCGTTCGTGCGGCTGGCCTACCCGACCGGCAACTACAAACCCTTCCACGACGTCATCGACACGACCCCGGAGATCGTCGAGGCGCACCACGTGACGGGCGCGGACTGCTTCATCGTCAAGGTCGTCGCCCGCTCCATGCCGGACCTGGAACGGATCGCCGGGCGGTTGGCGACGCTCGGTGGCATCACGACGAACGTCGTGTACTCCAGCCCGCTCCCGAGGCGTCGCCTGCCACCGGCCTGAGACCTCCCGCGCCGGACTCAGCGACCGGAGCCCCGAGCGTGCGGTGCGGGTGGACCCTGCGGGCCGAGGACCCGGTTGCGTCCAGCGCGCTTGGCCTCGTAGAGGCGGGCGTCGGCACGGGCCAGGAGGTCGGACCAGGTCGTCAGCGATTCGGCGACGGTCGTGGCGAAACCGACGCTGACCGTGATGGGAATCCCTGCCGCAGAGGGGGACCAGTCGTGCTGCTCGATCCCGGACCGCAGCGTCTCCGCCGAGAGTTCGACGGCGCTGACGGACCACCCTTCCCACACGACGACGAACTCCTCACCACCGAGGCGCGCGCAGAACTTCCCCGGGGCACCGTCGACGTAGTGCCGCAGCAGGACCCCCAGCTCACGCAGGACGGCGTCACCGGCGTCGTGGGAACGTTCGTCGTTGACGCGTTTGAAGTGGTCGAGGTCCACGATGGCGACGGTGACGGGGCCGGGCCCGTCGAGCACCTCGCGGACGTGCTCCTCGACCGCGCGACGGTTGGGCAGACCCGTGAGGGAGTCCGTGAGCGCGAGGGTGCGGAACCTGTCCCGGTCGCGTCGGGCGGTGGAGGCGTCGAACTGCACCTGGGCGAGCAGGGCTCGCGCGGCGTTCTGACGGTCCTGCAGGCGCACGTGCTCCCGGTGGAAGCGGACGTGCGCGCGGTAGGCCCGCTCCCAGTCGCCCGTCGTGGCGCGGTAGGTCGCGTCCGCCTCCTCGACCTCGGCGAGCACCCCCGGGAGGTGCCGCTCGGTCGCCAGGGTGCGGGCGGCCTGGAGCTGCTCGAACGCCGCCTCGGTCCGCTCGAGACCGATGAGGATCCGGAACGCCGTGAGGCGCGCGATGGGTTCGTGGTCGGCGCCGTTGTCGGGACAGCCCGGCTGGAACGCCTCGGTGATGGCCGACCAGGCCTCCTCGAACCGCCCCGCCCGCAGCTCGACCGTGGCGACGGTGTCGAGGTCGGCCATGCGCAGCGGGATCCCCGAGGCGGTGGCGACGCGACGCATGCGTGCGGCCAGCCGGACGGCCTCGTCGACGTGCCCGACGTCGGCGTGCTCCCAGGCGGTGTTGTTCAGCGCGAAGAGTTCCAGCGCCGGGTCGTCCTCGCTCGCGGCGATCGCCAGGACCTCCGCGATGACGGCCTCGTGGGAGTCGACGGCACGGTCGAGGACGACGGTGAGCGCCAGGAGGTGCTCGGCGCGCAACCAGGCCGGGGCGTCCGCGGGGAGGACCTCGACGGCACGGATGGCGTGCCAGCGGGACTCGGCGACGTCTCCCGCCTGCAGGTGCAGCTGGAACCGCAGGAAGTGCGTGCGGGCGAGGAGTTCGTCGTCGCCGGTCTCCTCGGCGACCCGGACGGCGCTCTGCACGATCAGGCCGGCGGTCTCCACGTCGCCCGTCGTGCCGATGACGTCGGCCCGCACGAGGGCGGCGCGGACGGCGGCGACGCGGTCCCCCGCGGCCTCGGCCGCGGCCTCGATCGCCGCAGCGGCCTCGCCCTGGGCCAGCAGTTCGTACCCGCGGGCGCGCTCGAGCGCACGCACCTGGTCCACCAGGGGCGTGACGCGCACCGCAGGGATCGCCACGTCGTGGACATCGGCGTGTCCGGCGGCGACCCTGAGCCTTCAGCCCTCGAGGAAGTAGCGCCGCGCCCCGCCGACGGGGTCCAGGGTCAGGAACCGCTGCGGCAGGCCGGCCCTGGTCCGCAGCGCGGCGTAACGCCCCAACGGGCCGTCGCAGGGTTCCACGACCCAGTCGCGGTCGGGGTGCTCGCGTTCGAAGGCGTCGACGTCGTCGAGCAGGTAGACGCCGCCGGCGCCCAGTTCCAGCTCGACGTCGTGCACCTCGAGCAGGACCGCGGCCGTGCTCGTCCCGGGCGCGGCCAGCAGCGCGGAGTCCCGGTCCGGGTGCCACAACACCGTGAACCCGGACCGCTCGAAGCCGGTCAGCGCCTGCTTGAGGTTCGTCACCGGGTGCTTCTCGAACCCCAGCCTCACCGCACCACCCCTTCGTCGTGTGCGGCCATCCTGCCGCAGCGGGGGCGTGATGTCCCAGAACTCCGGCGACAGTCGATTCATCAGGACTTCGGTGACGGTTGTGGAGTCATCAGGTGCGGCCGCCCCGACAGCACACACTTCGCGGGATGACAGTGCGTTCCGAGACGGGTGATGCCGATGATCGTCTGACACCACCTCCTCGTATCGCTACGGTCCGAACATGCACACAGCAGCGATGGTCCGAGCTCTGCAGGTGGGAAGTGCCATCGCCTTGGGAGGTGGTCTGATCTTCGGCGCCATGCCCCTGCCGCTGCACAACTACGGTTGCACCTCCGCTTTCGCTGGCAACGTCAACGACAGCGCTGATCTCTGGCCGGCGTGCTCTCAGCAACGTGCGGACCGGCAGAACGTGGTGCTCGAGCTGACCGTCGTCTCCCTCGGTCTCGCTGCTGGGGCTGAGACGTACTTGCGACTCACGCAGCAGGAGGTCGCACGGCGGGCCGAGGAAACAACCGCACCGGCAGAGTGAGGCGTCGGAGGACCTTCTCGGCGATCGCTTGGTCATCGCCATGATCACGACGTCGCCGACCACGGTGTCGCCCCGACGGACGGGACGGGCGAAACGCCCTCCCTGCAGGTCTTCGTGTTCGAGGTCGCTCATCACGTTCCTGGGTCGGTGTGCCGGGTCGGCCGGGTGAGGTTGAGGCCGCGGATCGTCCAGTCGTATCGGCAGGGAAGGTGTACCGCCATCCCTTTACTGCGCCTCGCTGTCACTCGGCGTCGCATGGGAGGCGCGCGACCAGCGGGATGTCCGGAGGGTGGCACCACCGGTGCTACCCGGGTAGCATTTCCGTGTGAAGCTCAGCATCAGCCTCTCCGAAGCCGACGTCGCCGCCCTCGACGAACACGTCCGCGCGACCGGTCTGCCGTCTCGATCCGCGGCGATCCAGCGGGCCGTCCGGGCACTGACCCACCAGCAGTTGGAGCAGGACTACGCCGCCGCGTGGAAGGACTGGGACGACTCCGGGGACCGTGAGGTGTGGGAAGGCGCCGGTACTGACGGACTGCGCTGATGCGCCGCGGAGAAGTTCGCCTCGTCGATTTCGACCCGGTCCAGGGCAGCGAGGCGAACAAACGCCGACCGGCGGTCGTGGTCAGCAACGACCGGGCCAACGCGGTCGCCGAGCGTTTGGGGCGAGGAGTGGTCACCGTGGTCCCGGTGACCAGCAACACGGCCAAGGTGTTTCCCTTCCAGGTGTTCCTCGCGGCAGAGGACACCGGACTGCACCTCGACTCCAAGGCTCAAGCGGAGCAGGTCCGCGCCGTGTCGGTCGAACGCCTGGGGCCGGCGCTGGGGCGGTTGCCGTTCGAGGCGTTGGACGCCCTCGACGACGCCTTGCGGCTGCACCTGGATCTCTGAGGCTGGTGACGAGAACGACCCCCATCGCGGGATGACCGTGCGGTTGGGTACCTCGATACCGGGGTGCGCTCAGGGGAATCCCTGATGCGCGCGGTCGGGGTGACCCGCGACGCTGACGACATGAGCGACATCGACAACGAGCAGGGCACGCTGCTGGTGGCTTTCGACGTGGACTGCGGGGAGGTCGTCCCGGGTCGTCACCTGCACCTGCGGGGCCTACGCAACGAAGGCCACTGGCCCGACGCCGCAGGCAACCGGCTACCTGAGCGAGCAGGTGGGTCCTGGCAGATGGTGTCGCTGGACTACGAGATCGCCCCGGCGGTCCACGAGAACGACGCCGACGCCGGGCAGTGGTTCGTCAGCCCGGTGGCCGATGTGGAGTACGAGGTCGACCCGCCCCTGCCGCGGGAGGTGCAGGAAGCGGGGAGCATCGGCGGCGGCAGCATCACCAGTGAGCCGGGGCAGCCGTACTCCCGGGGCAGCTACGGGCCCTACCCGTTGCCCGGCGGTGCGCGTGAGGTGGTCTTCACCCTCACCCCGTACCTGGACCGGCGTCCGGGTGAGGATGCCAGTCGTGGTGGGCCGGACTTCGTGGTGGAGGCAGCGACGCAGCCGCTGGGTCGGGTGGTGATCGACGTGGCTGCTGGCGCGGCCCGGTGGGAGCCGCTGGCCGCGGCCAGCTGACGTCCGCACCCTGCTTGGTCGGCATCCCGCTCATCGCCACGGCCGCGACGTCGTGGGCCGCCCCGACAGTGCACACAACGCGGGATGACCGTGACGTCGGACGCAGCGCTGGATAAGCGCGAGATCCGCTCGACCCTTGCTTGCTGCGGTCGTCAACAGCAAGGGTGAGGCCATGCACTTCGCCGGGACGATGAGCTGGCAGATCCGCGAGGGCATCGACCACAACCTGGCGATGGCCTTGTACGTGCGCGACGCCGCTGGTCTGGAGCCGTACGTGGTCACCGAGCCCGACGTCAGTGTCTTGGACCCACCCGTGCCCACGCACGTAGCGACCGGCGGCGGGGACAGCAGCGCCCAGGCTATGACCGACCTGCGCCTGGCCGTTCGTGAGTGGCCGACCTGGTGGACCCGGGCACTGCAGCAGGTGTCCGCGACGACCCCACAAGAAGCACAGGAAGCCGGACCCCCGGCACCACCGGAGTGGCGCGGCCTGCAGGACTTGCCGACGATGCGCGCACTGGCGCAGCTCCACCACCCCGACTTCTGGCGTTGGCTCGATGCTCCCAAGCACACCGAGAGGGAGCGGCAGCGCGGCCAACATGGTGGCAGTGACCCGCTGCACCTGACGCATCTGGTCAACGGCTATGAGCGTCGGCTGGGACGACCGGTGCGTCCCTTCACGTTGCACCTGCGTCTGCTGCCGCTGCAGCAGTCGGTGGGGTGGGTGCTCGATGAACAGCAGATCCTGCTCAGTACCCGCCTGCGCGAAGACGCCGCCGCGATGGAGCGGTTGCTCGAGCCGGTGATCTTGGCCCTGGCGTAGGTGATCGCTGCGCCCGAACGGCGGGATGACCTTGCGTGTGGCATGGGTTCGGAGCAACTGCCGTCCTCACGCGGGAAGTAGCCTGCGCCGGTGGTGCACCGGTGCTGAAGCAGACCTACCAGGGGCAGGTCACCACAGGTGAGTGGAAGGCGCTGGCGCTGCATGATCCGGCCGGCGCCGAGCTTGGTCCGCGTCCTGTCGTCGGTGTAGGGCGCTTCGAGGTGGAGGGGGCCTACTTCAGATCCCGTCGCCAAGACGCTGACCTGCAGGTGGAGGTGCAGGTGCATTCCTCCAAGGCGCCCTTTCCGGAGGGGTGGTCAGACGTTCTGCCGCCGATCACGGCGATCTTCCCCTCCCGCAGGGCCTGGTTGTACGGGCCTCCGGGGTACGAGGCGCTGGGGCGGCAGCGCATCGACGGCATCGAGTTGCCCAGCGATCGGGTATGGATTCACGCGGCGGTGAATGGGTTGGATGCCGAGGACGCCGCGCAGGAGCGCTGGTTGATCTTGGTCTGGCCCAATCGCAGCCCGTTCCACGTTGCCAGTCAGTTCTGAGGGCGGCTATGCGGTTTGCGGCTTGGGCCGAGCAGGTCGACGGCGCCATGACCGCAGTACCGCTCGCTCTTCGGCAAGACCACGACGTCGCCGGCAGCCAATAGCAGCGCGCACAACGCGGGATGACCGGTAGATCGTTCGTGCCCTTTCATGGTGGTGCATGGGCTGGCACGGTAGGCCTGTGAGCGTCGACAGCGGAGACCACGACTGGTCCCAACCCTTGGTCGAGCTGCCGCTACCCCCACCCGCTGCTGCTGCCCTTGAGTCGCTGCTGCCTCCGCGTGGGCGTCCCACCCGCGGGCCGGGAGAGCGGGGCCGGTTGAGGCACTTCGAGCCGGTGACCGAGGAAACGGCACGGGAGTGGCTGGGTTTCGTCCCACCCACGTTGCCCAGCCTGAGCAAGGCCGGCTTCGGTCGGTACTTCGCCCGTCAGAGCGGTCAGGAGCTCATCCCACGCGCTGACCTGGGTCGCGGGGAGAGCATGTCGGTGTACGTGTTCTACCTTCCGCCCGGCGCGCAGTGGGTGCCGGAGACGCCCTTCGTGGAGGCCCGGCGCCAGGGGCTAACGTCTCTGTGGTTGAAGACTGGGTGCGGGGCGCCGTGGTCTGGCGGGACGGAGGCGTCGGTGGACATCCGCCGCGACCCCTCCAGTGGTGACTCGATGACAGTGGTGGTGGGCTCGAGCGCTGTGGGGGTTCAGCACCAGGGCGGGGTGACCCGGTTGGCGTGGTCGTACCGCTTCGATGGTGCCGGCGGTGACGCTGCTGACTTCAACGTCACGGTGATGAGTGCCCGTCCGCCGCGGGCGTCGGTGGAGATGCTGGTCGAGGACCATACGGCTGCCCATCTGGGATGAGGCCACCCGGCCATCGGTAGTCCAGGTCCGGATGATGATCGCGACGTCGCGCGCACCGCGGGATGACCGGTAGAACGTTCGACGCCCTGGTCATCTCCAGGGTGAGCGGTCAGGAGGTCTGGGCCTGCTGCAGCGCCTCGGCCAGACGTTGAGCAGCTTCGCGAGGCACCCCGATCAGGGACATCTTCCGGCCGCCGCGGGTCAGGACCGTGCTGTAGTCCTCCCATCGTCCCTGTACGTGTACCTGCTCCACCTCATCCCACGGCAGGAGCGGGCCGTCGAAGAGCACCTTTCGGACCCGCAGGCCGTGTTCGTCCAGAACGGTTGCGGGCGGGCGCCAGAAGTACATGATCAAGGTGATGGCGATGCTGACGAGGACTACGAGTCCGAGGACCTTGTCGAACCAGCCGCCGGAGATGATGCGAGGCACCGCGAAGAGGGTCGCGAGTCCAGCCATGATCAGGGGCCACACGCGGGAACGGCCCTGGTAGGACTGGGGGTAGAGCCGTTGCAGTCCCGAGAAGTCGATGAGGAGACGGGGTGCGGCGTGGTCGCCGGTTGGGGTCGCGTCGTCGTCCATGTCGCTACCTTGTCGGCGCGAGGGCAGACCGCTAGCCAGATCACCCGTTCGGCGGGATGAGCGGGCGAGTTGTCGGCCATCGCAGTGAGGTCGTCCGGGCTCGGCTCAGCTGTCAGTTTCGTTGGCGCGATGCAGAGGCGCTGAGCTGGGTGCAGAGGCACCAAGGGGTCGGCTTCGTTTGCGTCGGGGGTCGGCAAGGAAGGAGACGAGGTTCAGCAGCCCCACCAGGTGCTCCACTGAGTGCCAGAGCACTTGGTCCTGCGGCTGAGACAGCATTTCAGCCAGCTCTTCCAGGTCATCGCTGCTCTGTCCAGCGTTGACGTAGAGACCGGGGTCGTCGTCCATGGCGTGGGCTGTGTCGGTGGGGAGGTGCCAGTAGTAGTCGTTGTACTCAGGCACTGCTGCAACGTCCACCTTCGGCCCGAAACGGTCGATGGTTAGGTCGATTGCGCCGTTGAGGGCCGCTCGAAGCTGCTCGAAGTCCAGGACGTGGGGTCGCTCGAGACCCTCATTGGCGGTCACGTTTCGACCCTAGCCCGGCTCCTTCCGCGGGATCCGCTCGGTCTGGACCGTCCGCATCTCGCCAAGACCGCGACGTCGCCGGCCCCCAGCAAGAGCGCGCACAACGCGGGACGACCGTGAGGTCGGAAACTCGGCTACCGCAGCAGCTGTTGTCGTAGAGGGCCTGTCCACACACGAGCCATCCGCTCGGCGCCTTCAGCACCCCGTCGCGCGTAGCCGTCTGGCGGGCTGACGAAGTCCTGGGGCAGGCCGTCGACCTCCCATGTCCGACACTGCACGGCGACCTCGTTCCAGAGCTGGGCCATGCGGCGACGACCAGGCGGTGTCCATCGCCACCACCAGCGGGGTACGCCAGGTCCACCGATCACAGGCTCACCAGGTCGCGACATGCCGTGATCTTCCTGCCGGAGACGGACGCTGCCGACGCCTGGCAACCGCCTGGTCATCGCCAAGAGCGCGACGTGGCCAGCAACCGTCGACCGCGCACAACGCGGGATGACCGGATGTACGTGAAGCGCGGTGAGGACCGGTGCGGTCCAGTCCTACTTCGGCCGTCGCCGAAAGTCGTCGATCAAGATCACTCCTAGTGCTACCACCGCAAGCAGGCAGAGGAGCACTGTTTGCCAGCCTTTCGGATCGCCGTGAGTTAAGAGCATCAGGACGACCGCCCCCAGGATGGGCACCAGGGCGAGAAGCATTAGCCGCGTGTCCCTCGGTTTCAGCTCTTGTTTCACCTTGTAAGGATGCCTCTCGCGGTTGCAACCACGTCCGCTTCTCGCCATGACCGCGACGTCGCCGACCGCGGACAACGCGGGATGACCGTGCACTTCGCGCGCACCGCGGGATGAGCGCGAAGTCGAACGAAGGCCGAAGCGGGAAAGGCCGGAGCGACACCGGGCAGTGGTCGCTCCTTCCGTTGGGGCGGTCAGCGCTTCTGGCCAGGCCGCGCCGGTCGCCACAGCGATTGCCCCGGTTTCGCCCGAGCCGCCATGCCGAAGACGAAGATGAGACCGGAGATCGAGGAACCAACCACTGTCGAGGTCCACCCGTGCACGGAGACGGGCACGTGGAGGACCTTCATGACCAGAAACCCCGCCAAAACGCCGACGGCCCACAGCGCAGCGGCGACGGCGAACCGACGTGGGTAGGTGCCGGGCCAGGTGCTCATGTCTCTCCTCGGTGACGACTACTCGTCTTGATCATGCCCTTCTGCGGGTTTGTTCTGCAGGCACCACTGAGGGTGCTCGTCCTGGGTGTGACCTTCTGCCGGCGGCGGTGGCGGTGTTGGAGGACGAACAGGGCAAAACGGTTGATCGCGCCGGCGTTCCCGTCTGCCGGGCATCGCCGGCGTTCCGCCGTGGTCAGGCGTCGTCGTCAGGCATCAGCGTCTCCTGGAGGTAGACCAGCTGGTTGCCGTCGGGGTCGCTGAAGTGGAACATCGCCGGCACGCCGTCCCAGCGCAGGACCTCCGCGTTGTGAAGCACCACACCCTCCGCGCCTGCCAGCCGTTCGTACGCGGCGTCGGCGTCGCGCGTACCCAACCGCAGCGCCATCGGCAGCGGGGTGTCCGGTGGCAGCAGGACCAGACCCACGCGCGAGCCCGGCGGGACCACCTCCACCATGCGTGCCCCCGGCCACACCTCCACGTCGTAGCGCAGTTCGCACCCCAGGACGCCGGTGTAGAAGGCCAGGGCGGCGTCCTGGTCCGCCACCGGCAGCGCAACGCTGATCACGGTCGTTGTCATCGTCATGGCGCTCAGACCTCGCGACGCTGCAAGAGTCATCGGTTCTCAGGACAGCTCGGTCGTCACCTCGCCCCAGCACCTGACGCCGGCCCACGCTCCTCGACGAGGTGGCGACCGTTGCGGAAGCTGCTCCAGAGCCATCCGGAGATCGGCATGGTCACTGTGTCGCCGGCCGAGCGGATCGCGGGATGACCGCGATGTGGGAGCTACTGCTTCGGGTTCGAGGAGCGCTTCTCACGACGCCACGAAGTCCAGGCGGTGCTGAGCGCACCAGCAGCCACGGCAGTGATGACGCTGGCGTAGTTCCCATCCACGATTTCGCGCAAGGCGAACCACAGGCCGACTGCCACCACCAGGGCGAAGAGGATCGCTCGCGCGAGACGCGAAACCTCCTCGGTCCGGCTGAGTTGACGCCGATGCTGGGCCACGAGAACACCTTGCCGTACGGACGACACGTCCATTCGCGATCTTCGTTTGACGTCACGCGATCGGCGCCATGAGCGCGCAGATCGCGGGATGACCGTGAAGTCGTGAGTACGCCGAAGGAACGCAGCTCGTGGTGAGACGGAAGATCAAGTGAGGTGCTCGAAGGTTTCCTCGCCGCGCCGCCGACACATCCAACCCTTGTCCTCGAAGCCGAAGAGCATGGCGATCTCTGGCCCCTCGGGCTCATCACGGGTGGGCAGCAGGACGATCGCTCCGCCGGTGAGTTCCAGGCGCAGTCCCTGGACCCTCGCCTCGGTCGTCGCGGTCACGGTCCCTGGTATGAGCGAGACGGGTTTGCCCCGTGAAGCACGGACGCCACGCGAGCGGTGACGATCACACGGTGTCGTCGGCCAGTCGTTCTCCGAAGAGGACAGCCTCCCCGGTGGAGTAGTGACTGTTCACGCTCAGGTGCTCGGCGAAGCGTGCGTCGTCGAACGCCGCGGTCAAGTCAGCGGCTGAGCGCCACTGCACGTGCTCGACGATTCGCTCGCTGCGGAGGTCGCGGAAGAAGCTCGCCGAGACGAATCCGTCGAGATGCCTGGTGTGGTCGCGCGTTTCGCTCTCGTTGTACTCGCCGACCCACCCTTGTCTACCGCTGTCGGGTGTCAGCCGGATGATCTCGTTCGCCGGGTCGGACCGAGCGCTCGATGGGTCGAGTCCGGTCACGTCGTCCGGACTCGCAGTCATCGAGGCGGCGAACTGGTAGATCCCTTCGTCGACGACGAGGTCGTCGACGAACTCGTCACCGGGTTGCGTCCGACTCAGCTCCACGGCGAGCGCTTCGGCGTCGCTGCTGCTGCGCCAGAAGAAGAACCCCATGAGGAGTTCGGTGTCAGGGGCTGGGGGCGGACCGAGCACCTGGCCCTGCGCCAGCCAGATCCCGCCGCCGTACCCTGGTCGCGGCCGTGCGAGCGCCTCGGTGGACGTCACGAGGCCAGTCCACCTGTTCCCTGCACCGCGTGGGTCGGTTGCATCGTGTGGGTCGGCGTCTGCCTTCACCACGACGAGGAAGGGAAACTCGACGAAGTTGACGTCGTCCATGTCAGTGACCTCCGGCTCTTGAGCCGAGCTCGTCGTCCTGGTCGTCGAGCAGGCGAGCGGTGACTCCGAGCTCGATGTCGACCCGGTTGCCCGCCAAGACCCCCTGTCGATCGAGGGGAACGCCGAAGCGGACTCCGAAGTCCTGACGATTCACCTGCCCCGTCGCACGGAACCGGACGTCCTGGCGTCCTTCGGCGTCGCGCTCGAACCGGATCTGTGTCACCTCCAGCACGACGGGGCGGGTGACGCCGCGCATGGTGAGGGAGCCGTGGATTCGAACGTCGTCGTTGCTCGGTGTGATGGCGGTCGAGGTGTACGTGATCGCTGGATGGTTCTCGGCGTCGAACGGGTCCTTGGAGCGGGTTCCGTCATCACGCCGGGTGTCGAAGGTGTTCATCGAGCGCACCTGGATGCTCGCCTGGACGGAGGACCTGGTGACGTCGGGACGGGTCACGATCCGGCCGTCGAACTCGGTGAAGACACCTGGCACCTTCTTGGTGATCAAGTGGCGGATCGAGAACTTCACCGTGCTGTGCTGTGGATCGATGATCCAGGTCCCCGTCACGTACTTGCCGGATGCTTGTGCCATGGGTCTCGGTCTCCAGGTCCAGTTCGATTGTCGAGAACAGGTTGGGTGCTTCACGGGCGACGTCTCTCCGAGGTTGTTCCTCGGGTTCGTCTCGAGGACTCACCGTCGAGCGAGGGCGCTTCACGCGGTGAGCGTCGTTTCAGGCCATCTGTTGCCTGCGCTGGGGGTACTCAGGAGACCGCGGAGCTGAAGAGCCCGTGTGCTCCCAGCACCGAGAGGTCCGTGGCCGTGTAGCCACCGTCGACCGCGATGATCTGAGCGGTGATGAACGAAGCCGCGTCACTGAGCAGGAACAGCACCAGCGCGGCGGCCTCTTCGCTGGTCGCGGCCCGCTCGAGGGGGATGGTGCGGAGAAAGCGATCCATACCGGCCTGGTCGTCGTAGGCGAAGGCAGTGGCATCAGTGCGCGTCAGCCCGGGGCGGATCGCGTTGACCCGCACACCCTGAGGTCCCAGCTCTGCCGCCAGGGCTCGGGTGGCGGCATCCAGCGCACCCTTGGCCGCGGCGTACAGACTGGTCGTCGGCTGGCCCACGGCCGCCATCGCGGAGGAGATGTTGACGATGCTGGCGCCTGGCTGCAGGTACGGTGCAGCTGCCGCGATCAGGAGCAGTGGAGCACGTACGTCCAAGGCCAGGACGTGATCGATCGTGGACGCCTGCAGGTGCTGCACGGGTTGGAACGGTGCGATCCCGGCGTTGTTGACCAGGCCGTCGATGCGGCCATGTCGCTGCAGCACTTCACGAACCAGGACAGCCGCGGCGTCCGCTTCGGTCAGGTCACCCACCAGGTAGGTGCAGGAGGGCCCCAGTCGATCGGCGTGGGTTTGCAGCGACGTCTCGTCGCGGCCGGTGATGACCACGGAAGCCCCGGCAGCTACGAGGGCTGTGCTGATGGCGGCGCCGAGACCACGTCCGCCCCCGGTCACGATCATCGTCTTGTCGAACAACGAGCGTGGTCGAGGGCTGGTCTCCACCACGGTGGTGGTCTCTTCGTCGGCGGATTCCTGCGCGTCGACCGTCGCGCGAGCTGCTGCGGGGGTGCCTGATGTGGGGGGCGTGGCTGTGGGCAACTTCGCCTCGGTCATGGTGGTTCTCTCCAGGAGGGGGACAGACCCTGGTTCGCGAGAGCGAGCACCTCGCCGATGGCGCACGAGGAGACGAGAACACGAGTCAGGGGCGTGGGTTTCCAGCCCCGGACCGCTCGTGTCGAGCGACCACTTCACCATGAGGCGAACGATCTGAGCATAACCCGCTCGAGACCTGTTCGTTCCAGTGAGTTCGAGATGCGCTCGGTTGCCCAGAACTGACGGAATCGGGCAAGGGAAGTCTCCTGTGAGGATTGCCACAGACAGGACCTGAGGATTGGGATGGCGATCTCGAGACCGTTCTGGGCAATGGTGAATCGTCGACGTCGACCCCGCCTGAGCGGGCAACGCCGGCGTCTGGACGGGCGGCAGGACCGGTGATCTGACTCGTTGAGGAGTGGTCGGCCGGGCCGGGATGTCGTAGAGGTGGGGTAGACCTGTCACCGTGCTGAACCTGACCCCCCGCGGACCGTTCTCGCTCGCCGCCGGCAGGCGCTTCCTGGACGGTTTCGCCCCCGCGGGCCGGACGGTCGAGGACGGCCCGCTCCGGTTGGCGTTCGCGCCCGACGGCCGCGGCGCGACGACCGGTGTCGCGCTCACCCAGTCTGGCGACGGTGTGGTCCACGCCGAGGTCGTGGGGGCCGAGCCGCCGGGGTTCGCCGACCACCTGGCTCGCGTCCTGTCCCTGGACGTGGACGGCACCGGCTTCCCCGCCGTCGCCGACCGGGACCCCGTCGTCGGTCGGCTTCTCGCCTCCTACCCCGGACTGCGACCGGTCGGTTTCTACTCGCCCTACGAGGCGGCCTGCTGGGCCGTGATCACGCAGCGGTCGCGGATCAGCCAGGCCGCCGGGGTCGTCGCGGGCATCCGGGCCCGTTGGGGGGAGGCCGCCGAGGTCGCCGGCCATCCGGTGGCGGCGTTCCCGTCCGCCGCGGTGCTGCGCGAGGTGGCCGGGGAACTCCCGCTGCCAGACGTGAAGCGGGAACGGCTGCGCGGCCTCGCCGAGGCCGCCCTCGACGGGCGGCTCGACGGCGCCCGGTTGCGCGCGATGTCTGCGGAGGAGGCGGTCGCCGACGTCAGCCTGCTGGCGGGGATCGGCCCCTTCTCCGCCGAGCTCGTGGTCGTGCGGGGTGCGGGCCACCCGGACCGGTTCCCGACCAGCGAGGGGCGCCTGCACGACTCGATGCGCCAGCTGTACGACCTGCCCGGAGCCGACGTCGAGGAGCTGGCCTCCGTGGCCCGCGCCTGGGCCCCGTACCGGACCTGGGTCGCCGTGCTGCTCCGCGTCGACCGCGAGGCCAGCACCGGCGAGATCGCCCGCGGGGCCAGGGTCACCCTCGCAGCCGCCGCCCGCGGAGGGTCACGCTGAACTCGGCCGCCTGCAGCGCGGCCGACAGCCGGGTCGGCGCGTGCACCGAGGCGCCGTCGGCCTCCTGCACCGAGCACCGGGTCGCGGACGTCGTCATGACCGTGCGGCACCGGATGCCGTTCTCCGGTGGGCCGGCACCTCAGTGCAGGGCGACCCCTCGGTTCACGTGGTTGCTGAGAAACGTGTGCTCATCGTCTCCGCGCTCCTCGACGCTGCCCAGGACAGACAAGACCAAGCCGGCATCCGCGGCGGTGGTCGAGGTCACCATGCGGAAGGTGCGCTGCTGGCCTGCGCCCAGCACCCCGAGCTGGCAGTAGCGGTGACTGAGCCCGGCGTAGTCGCACTCCGGTGGGTAGTCGTCGAAACCCCGCAGGTCGCCCTCACCGGAGGCGAGGGCGACCGCGTCCAGCACCGCACCACTGATCGTCTCGCGACCGGTGTTGGTGACCGTGAACTGCGACACGACCGCCTCCCCGGCACGCACCTCGGAACTGACGCTCAGATCCACCCTCAACGGTGGGGCGATGACCCCCGTGCTCGGACTCCAGAGCAACGTCCCGCCCTGGAAGTCCTGCGCCACCTCACCGCTGAGCCCGCCCTCCTCGGTGACGGGGTACTCCTCGGTGAGGGGGTAGCCCAGCCAGGATCGCTCCCAGCCCTGACTGGCGTAGTAGGAGAAGAAGTCGCCGTGCACGGCGTGGGCACCGGTCTCAGCTGACCAGTACGCCTGCCCACCCTGGAAGCGTTGACAGACCCCACCGACCGCCGGCAGCTCCCCGGTCAGGGGGAACCCCAGGTAGCTGTTCTCCCAGCCCAGCGAGGCCCACCAGGTGCGGAAGTCGCCGTGCACCTCGTGCGCGCCGGTGGTGGGGCTCCAGTAGATCGAGGCGCGCTCGAAGTGGTTGAAGGCCCCGGTCTTGATGGGGGTGCGAAGCTCATCGGTCAGTGGTGGACCGGGTTGGAAGGCGCCCGGGTCGGCGCGCAGGTGCAGCCACTCCTGCTCGATCGCCCCGTGGACATCGCGGGGGCCCTGCGGTCCTGGGTAGGTCGTGGCGTGCGCAGTTCCCGTTCCGCACCCGAACGCAGCAGCGGCCACCACCACCGCCGCCAGGGCTGCGGTCACTGCCGTGCGCGGCGTTGTCGTCTGCATGTCGTCACTCCTTCGCACCCGCTCGTTCGTCATCACCGTCCGGGTTTCTCATCACACGAGCCCTCCCTACCAGGTTGAGGTGAGACACGAGCGAGAGCCACCGCCCCGAGCATCCCGTGCAGCGGGGTTCGGCGTCTCGGGGATGCATCACCTCGACCGCCGCTCTGCCGCCGCCGCGCACGGGGGTTCGAACCCCCACCACTCAGCGAGTCACTCGCTGATGAGTTGCGTCCCCACCCCGCACGCTCCTGCTGACCGCGAGCGGTGTCGCCCACTCGTGCGTTTCGTCCAGCAGGGTGGATCGCGCCGCCGTCCGCTCATCGTGCGAGCGGACGGCGACGACGTCACGACACTTCCCGGATGGGCTGCTCCGGGCGGACTGAGTTGCTGGTGGCCCTGTGTCCCCCGAGCCGGCTCAGATCGCCAGGATCGTGTCCAAGGGTTTCGTCACCTGCGCCAGTTTCGGCCCCGACGTCCCCAGTTCCCCGGGCCAGCGCGTCACCGTCACCGAACCGGCGTGGAAACCCGTCCACCCCGGCGTGGTGCCGGCGGCGCAGCCCAGCACCCAGGGGTACTGGATCTGGTTGGCGTAGATCATCCGGGAGAAGTCGACGCCGACCTGCTGCCGCGTCACGCCCGCTGCGACCGAGCTCATCCCGTCGAAGAACTTGCCGCCGTAGTTCGGCACGTCGCGACCGACGGTGAAGGTCGTCACGAACCGTTCGCTGCCCTCCGTCAAGGACCCGTCAGCGGCGAAGCAACCGGCGTAGGCGTCGCCGGTGACGCTCGTCGTCAACAGCGTGGGACCGGGCGACTTCGCCATCTGCACCAGGAAACCCCCGGCGGAGGTCTGCACGCTCAACCCCGCCGCGACCTCGAAGGTGACGCTTCGGGTGTTGTTGTCCTCCCGGGTCTCCTCGATGCGGGCCGCGTCGTCGACGAAGGCCCGCAGGGTGTGCCGGCCGGCGGTGGCCTGCCAGGTGGGGGAGGCGGTCGGTCCGCTGTTGGCGGTGACCTTGACCGACTGTCCAGGCTGGATGGCGGAGGTCGTGGTGTCGGACCACGTCTGCAGCTTGCCGTCGACGGCGAAGGCCACTCCGCTGATGACACCGTCCGGGGTCGGGGACTTGCCCTTGTTCGTGATGGTCGCGGTGAAGCGGACCTGCTGTCCCGCCACCGCCTGCACCGGAGCCCACTGGGTGGAGGTGACGACCAGGTCGGGTCCGGTGGTCGCGGCATCAGCGGTCGTGGGGAGGGCCACGGCGGCCACGAGCGCGGCCCCCACCGCCGCCACCGCCGCTTTCTTCCTCGTCCTCACCGCCACGGTGACGCGGTCGCGTCCTCGTCCGCGCCGAGACGGTTCCGGCGGTGTGACGGCAGACTGGAACTGGTCGTTCACGTGGTGTCCCCCAACGGTTCTCGGATCCCGCGAGCGCGTGACCACGGGACAACGTAGCCCCGGTCTGCTCCCGGTGAGTGATCTTCACGGAATCGACCCGCGACGACAGTTCAGCGGCGGAGTCCACACCGCCCGCAGGTTTTCCGGACAACACCAGGCCCTCCGGACGACAGCAGGACCGCAACGTCACCGTGCTGCTGAAGATCGCCGCGTCTCGCGGGACGACCGTGCGTTCGTGGTGGTGTCTTCGTAGGCTGGGCCGGTGCCTGAGCTGACGACGGAGCGGTTGGTGCTGCGCGCCTTCACCGCGGAGGACTTCGAGGCGGTGCACGCCTACGCAGCTGATCCGGAGGTGTGCCGTCACGTGTCCTGGGGGCCGAACACCGTGGAGCAGACCCGCACCTTCCTGGAGGAGATGGTCACCGCCGGTGGACAGGAGGACCGGTCCTCCTTCACCTGGGCGGTCACGGTCGCCGGCGCCGTCGTGGGTGCGTGTTCGGTGACGGTGAGCAGCGCCGAACACCGCCGTGGCGAGATGGGGTACGCCTTGGCGCGGACGGCGTGGAGTCACGGGTACGCCACCGAAGCGGCGGCCGTGGTGCTGGAGTTCGCGCAGACGAGGCTGGGTCTGGCGCGGGTGGAGGCGACGTGCCGGCCGGGCAACGCGGCCTCAGCCGGTGTGCTGCGCAAGATCGGCATGCAGCAGGAGGCGCTGATGCGCAGCCACCTGATCATCCGCGGGCGGCGCGAGGACAGTTTGCTGTTCGCTGCAGTCAGCTGAGACGCCAGGAACCCCTCGTCCTCGAGGGGGAAGCCGGGCCGGTCGGAGGCTTGACGTCGCGCGCCGGCTCGCCGGTGCTGCTGCTCGGAGACGACCTCCAGCCAGTCGGCGTCGAGGTGACCGTGGTACTGCAGAACCCCTGAGGCGTCGGTCCAGTCGATGAGGACGCGTTCCTCGTCGCCGGCGACGAGGAAGCCAGGATGACCGGGCCGCACCAGCGGAGGCGGGGGTGTGCGCGGGGGGTCGGTGTGTGGTTCACCGGTGATCTCCTTGCCGTCCTGGTCCGGTCGGGCAGCGCGCACACCGCGGGACGACCGGTGGACCGGGCCCGCACCTCAGGAACTGCGGCGTTCGCCGACGCCTGAGCCGGTTGCGCGCAGCCGCTCGTTGTGAGCCTCGGTCGCCGCGACCACTCCGGTCAGGAGACGTTCCACCTGCTGCAGGGCGGCGTCGTCGTAGTCGTCCAGCACGTCGTCCAGCGCGTGCCCGGTGCTCTCGAAGAAGGCGGTGGTCGCAGCACGGGCGGCCGGGGTCAGACGGAGCCTGATGATCCGCCGGTCGGTGTCCTCACGGTTGCGGACCACCATCCCCGCGTCCTCGAGGCGGTTGAGCAGGCTGGCGGTGGCACCGGAGGTGAGCCCGATGCGCTCCGCCAACCGCGCCGGCGTCAAGGGCGTCCCACTGGCCTCTGCCCACAGCACCTCCGCCACGGCCACCGCGTCGCTGCCGTGGACCCCGAGTGCCCGCGCCAGGTGACGGGTCAGCTCGACGTGGGTGTCGGTGTAGGCGCGCAGCAACTGCAGCACCCGCGCACGTCGCCCCGGCGCGAACAGGGTGTCCGCCCGGTCGTTCGCGCGCGCCATGTCCCCGAGGTTACTCCGCCGTGCAGTACCTTTAGCGTGAAGGTACTTGATGGTCAAGCAATCAAGGAGATGATGGCGATGGGAACGGACGTCCAGACCCGAGTGCTGGTGACCGGAGGCAGCATCGCCGGGCCCGCGGTGGCCCACGAGCTGTGGCGGTCCGGCTTCGCGCCGACCCTGCTGGAACGAGCACCACGACCCCGCACCGCCGGCCAGAACGTCGACGTTCGCGGTCCGGCGCGGGAGGTGCTGCGCCGGACGGGGTTGTACGAGGCGGTGGCCGCCGCGGGGACCGGAGAGGTCGGCACGCGGTTCCTGCGACCCGACGGCTCGGCCTACGCCTCCTTCCCCGTCCGCGATCACCCCCACCGCCCCGGGGCCGACCGTGCCGGGGACGGGCCCACCGCGGAACTGGAGATCCTGCGCGGCCGGCTCTCGCAGCTGCTCCTGGAAGCCACCGGCGGGGACGTCGAACACCGCTACGGCGAACACCTCGTCCACGTCGAGCACGACGCTCCCGGCGGGGGCGTCGACGTCGTCACCTCCCGCGGATCACGGGAGCACTACGACCTGCTCGTCGTCGCGGAAGGCAAACGCTCGGCGACCCGCGACCTCGTCTTCACCGACGGCGGGCGGAGCGAGGTCACCTGCACCGACCGGGGCCAGTACGTCGGCTACGGCCGGATCCAGCCCAGCGGCGACGACGACCAGTGGTGGCGGTGGCTGACGGCTCCCGGTGGTCGCATCGTCTCCCTGCGCCCCGACGACGTCGGGACCACGCGCGCGACGCTGGCCTTCATGGCGCCACCGATGGGCCTCCACCGCCTCGGCGTCGAGGCTCAGCTCACGGTGCTGCGCGAGCGGTTCGCCGACGTGGGCTGGCAGACGCAGCGCGTCCTCGACGGGTTCGCCGCCGCTCCGGAGGAGTTCTACCTCGAACGTGCCGAGCAGGTGCGCACTCCGCGCTGGTCGCGTGGACGGGTGGTCCTGCTCGGGGACACCGCGTGGGGCGGGCCGACGGGCATGGGTACTAGCCTGGCCCTGCTGGCCGCTCACGTGCTGGCTGGTGAGCTGGCGCTCGAGCGTGACCGGGCACTGTCCCGGGGAGCTTCGATGGAGCCCGAACGAGCTCTCGCCGCCTACGAGCAGCGGCTCCGCTCCTACGTGGACAAGACCCAGCGGGTGAGGCCGGGGATCCCGGCGCTGGCCTCCCCGAAGAGCCGCTGGGGTCTGGTTCTCCTGCACGGGGCCCACCGCCTGGCCGCCACCCCCTTGCTGCGCAGAGCGGGCGAACGCGCTCTGCTCGCCTCCACCTCGGACACCGTCGAACTACCGGAGTACCGATCAGCGACCACCCGGGCGTCGTGACGTCCGTGACCGTGGAGCGGGGGCGGAGGCGGGACGGGTCGCCGGCGAGGCGACTGGAGGCACCAGCGGTGTCCTGCGGCACGACACTGCCGCGGCCAGGAAGGGCGTGCATCGTTCGAACACCTGTGCGAAGATGATCTCGGGTCGGCCGGACGGTGTGGGGAAGCTCCGCTCGGCCGACCCACCCTTTGGAGCGCCGGGTCACCCTCCCTCCGCTGGATCTTCACCCTCCGACGGCACCCGTGCACTCGCGGACCCGCACCCGGACGTGCGACGGTTGGACCGTCCGAGACCCCGCCCCGCGAGATCCCGGGAGACCCGTGAGCTCCACCCTGAGCACGACCACCCCCCTGCGCCGGCGCGACGTCATCGGCCTGCCCGTGGCCCTCGCGCTCCTCGGCGGAGCCGCCGCCTGGGTTCTCGAGGGACCCCACGCCGCCGCGGCCCTCGTGACGCTCGCCGCGTACGAGGTCGCCCTCAGCGTCGACAACGCGGTACCGATGGCCGGGGTCGCCGGCCGGCTGCACCCGAGGATGCGTCAGGTGTTCCTGACCGCCGGGCTGTTCGTCGGCGTCGTCGTCATGCGGTTGTTCGTCCCCCCGGTGGCGGTGGCGACGGCCGGGGGCGAGGACGTGGCGGAGATGACGACGGCGATGGTCGCGGACCCGTCGCACTACGCCGCCGACCTCGCCGGTGTCCGTCCGGGGCTCGCCGCCTTCGGCGGGGTGTTCCTGTGGATGGTGTTCACCGAGTACCTGTTCAACTGCGAGCGCAAGGACCGGCCGTTGTGGATCGCGCCGCTGGAGCGGCCGTTCTTCCGCCTGGCCCGCCCTCGACTCGTGCAGTTCTGCACCGCAGCCGTCCTGGCCGGCGGCGCGATCGCCTGGGCCCCGCCGGGGAACCGCACGACGGTGGCCGTCGCCGGCGCTCTCGGGGTCGCCGGGTACGCCCTGGTGAAGGCCGGGGCGCGGCACGTGTGGACGCACGCGGCGGCCGTCGTCGTCGAGCGCGCGCTCGCGGTGTTCCTGCTGCTGGAGATCCTGGACGGCACGTACTCCTTCAGCGACACCGGCACGGGGCTCCCGGCCTGGGAGCGGCTCGTGATCGCCGTCGCCGGGGTCAGCATCGGGGCGGTGTTCCTCGTGCGGCTTACGCGCCGCCTCGACTCCGGGGAGGCGCTGAAGCGCTACGAGCACCTCCCCGCCGGGGCCGCCTACGTGCTGGGCGTCCTCGGTGTGCTGCTGTGGGTCTCGCTGGTCGCGCCCATCCCGGGACTGCTCGCCGGCTGGTTCGGCGCGGTCGTCATCGGGACCTCGCTGCTCACCTCGCTGGTCCACAACCGGCGCCGCGGTCGCACGGTCAGTGGGTCAGCAGTGCCTTCGCCACGGCGACCCCGGCGCTGACCGCCGCGAGGACGATCCCGCCCCACAGCGCTGTGGCGGAGGGGTCGCGACCGCTGAGGCGCTCCGTCACCACCCCCGTGATCGCCAACCGCAGCACGACGAAGGCGATGCCGATCCACAGCGCCGGCTGGGCCGGGAGGATCTCGAGTGTCCCCAGCAGCACCAGGAGGACGGGGACCACCCCCGACGTCGCGATCGGGGTGGCGTCCCGCAACTCCTCGGCGAGCTCCTCCCTCGGCTTCCCCGGGAGGTGGTCGGGTCGGACGCGTTCGGAGACGAGGTCCGCGGCGATGTGCGCGATGAACGTCGCGACCGCGGTCGCGGCGACGGCGATCGCCGCGTGCCCGGTCTCGACGGCACGGGAGTCCACGGCGACGAGCGCCCCGAGCACCGTGATGTTGCCGTAGACGAACGCCGAGGTGCGGTGCCGGGCGCGGACGACGTCGAGCCCACCGTCGCGACGGTGCCGGAAGCTGGCCATCGCGGCAGCCTAGGGCGATGAGTCCGCGGCCCCCGACGGGCCTCCCCGCCGTGCACACCACGCTGACCCACGACCCGGTCGTCGTCCTCGGGGCGTGGGTCACGCCCGGACGACGAACGCCACCACAGCGGACGCGGTGGTGGCGGACGGACGACGTGGCTCGCTGCAGGCGAGGGACGGGCCGCCGGCGACCCCTCCCCGCAGGCGCGGCGTCTGGTGGTCAGCCCCCCGACCACCAGACGCGACACCGCGTTTCCCCCCTGAGACCAGACGTCGCTCGCAGGCCCCCCGGCCTCCGAGCCCCGCTCCCCCCGGACTCAGGGGCCTTATCGGCGTCACCCGTTCGGGCGTTACAGATCTGCCGGAGAAGTTTCCGGGCGCTTCACCAGCGGTCGTGCACGTGCTCGGCGACGAGGTCGCGGTAGACCTCCTGGACGGCGTCGAGCTGGGCGGTGGTGGGCGCCGCGACGTCGGCCGCCGCGGCGTTCGCGCGGGCCTGCTCGGGGTTGCGGGCACCGGGGATGACGACGCTGACCCCGGGCTGCTCGACGATCCAGCGCAGCGTGAAGGCGGCGAGGGGGACGTCCCCGGCGACCCCGGCCAGCCGCTTGGCCGCCTGGACGCCGGCCCCGAGCGGGACCCCGGCGAAGGTCTCCCCGACGTCGAAGGCCTCGCCGTTGCGGTTGAAGGTGCGGTGGTCGTCGGCGGCGAAGGTCGAGTTCTCGTCGATCTTGCCCGTCAGCAGGCCCGAGGCCAGCGGCACCCGGACGACGACGCCCACGCCGGCCTCGGCCGCGGCGGGCAGGAACTCGGTGACGGGCTTGAGCCGCAACGGGTTGAGGATGATCTGCACGCTCGCCACGTTGGGGCGGGCGACCGCGTCGAGACCCTCGGCGACGGTCTCGACGGAGACGCCGTAGGCGCGGGTGCGGCCCTCGGCCACGAGGGTGTCCAGCGCCTCGTAGACCGCGTCGGTCGTGAGGACGGGCGGCGGCGGGCAGTGCAGCTGGACGAGGTCGAGGGTGTCGACACCGAGGTTCTCGCGGCTGCGGTCGTTCCAGGCCCGGAAGGCGTCCAGCGTGTAGGCGGAGGCGTCGTGCGGGTCGGCCCGCCGGCCCATCTTCGTGGCGACGAACACGCCCTCGGGTGCCGTCGGCAGGAAGCGGCCGAGCAGCTTCTCGCTGCGCCCGTCCCCGTAGACGTCGGCGGTGTCGAAGAAGGTCACGCCGGCGTCCGCCGCGGCCTGCAGCGTCTCCAGCGCCGCGTCCTCGGCGACGTCGCCCCAGCTCCCGCCGATCTGCCAGCAACCCATCCCGATCGCCCCGACCCTGCGGCCGGTCCTGCCCAACACCCTGGTCAATCCCATCGTCTGCACAGCGTGAGACTACGAGCGGAGGACGCCGAGCACTCCCTGGAACGGCTCAGAGGCCGAGGGCTGCGGTGACCACGCCCAGGGCTGCTCGCGCGACGGCCTCGTCCTCCCCCGCCCACAGCTCCTCGACCCACGGCCCCGCGAACAACCCGACGAGGGTGGGCCGCCCGTCCGCCTCCGCGGCGTCGAGCCACTCGCTGACGGACCCGGCCCCCGGCCCGTGGACGCGGTAGTAGCCGGCCGCGTGCTCGGGCCAGAAGCGCCGGTCGAGGCGCAGCACCACCTTCTCCACCCGTCCGGTGGGCAACCGCGCCAGCGCGTCCCGGTGCCCGCCCGGCAGCGGCGGGACGAACTCGACGGCGCCGGCCGCGAGGACCGCGAACGGCACCGTGACGATCACCGCGTCGGCGTGCACCTCACCGTCGTGCACCTCTTCGTCGGCGCCGGCCACCAGCACCCCGTCGTCGCGGACCTCCACCCGGCGCACCGGCCGCCGCAGCCGGACGTCGACCCCCTCGGCGAGGTGGTCGAGCAGGCGGCGGTAACTGCCGACGATCCACCGGTCCCCTTCGCCGACGCCGGCCTCGAACCCGTGCCGCGCACTCAGGGAGGACAACGGAACCCCGGTGTCCATGACGACCTCGGCGTCCACGAACCGGCGGACGACCTCCGCGGTCCACGGCCGCGGGTCCCGCAACCACTCCTCGACGACCTGCCCGATCGAGGTTCCCGGCGCCGCGACGGCGAGCCGCTCCCGGAGCCCGCGCGTCAGGCCCTCCGGACGGGGCACCCCGCCCGTGGGCGACCCGAGGACGAGCGGATCGGTGAAGTCGGTCGCCACTGTCCGCAACCCCAGTGCCTCGACCGTGCGCGCCAGGACGTTCTCGTCGAACTGCTGCAACCAGTTGGCCCCCAGGTCGAAGGTGGACCCGCCGACCTCCACCCCGACGGCCCGGCCCCCCACGCGGTCGCGCGCTTCCCACACCTGCACGTCCACCCCGCGTCCGCGGAGTTCCTGCGCCGCGGCGAGACCGGCGATCCCGGCGCCCACCACGACGACCCGCCGGTGTCCGCGCGCCGCGGCCCACTCCCCCGCCTGCACGCCCTGTTCGTGCGCGCCGTGGGTCATCCCGGCCCGGGTGGGGTGGGTCCCCTCCCCCGCGATCCGCAGCCGCGTCCCGACGGGAGAACCCACGGTGGTCCGGTCCGCGGGCGTCCCGTCCACGCCGATGAGGCTCCACGCACCGCGGGACCACTCGTCCTCCCCCCACCGGGAGACGGCGGAGGCGAGCAACTGCACGGGTTCCGGCACGGAGCGGGAAGCTACGCCGTGCGGGACCACTCGACCAGTGCGGGGACGCAGCGGCGGGCGAAGTCGTCGTAGTCGTCGGGGGTGTTGTAGGCGTGGGCCGAGAGCCGGACGAAACCCTGGTCGCCGAACGCGGTGAACGCGGCCTCGACGCCCAGTTCGGCCAGTGCGCGGTCCCGCACGGCGTTGCCGCCCCCCTCCCCCAGCCCCAGCCGGCCGGGCAGTCTCACCAGCCGCAGCGGACCGGCCGGCATCCCGACCTCGACGTGGTGGTCCTCCCCCGTCAGCGCCGCGAACGCGTCGGCGACGACGTCCACGCCGTACCGGGCCAGTGCGGCGACCCGCACCCGGAGCGCGGCCCAGCCGATCTCCGCCTCGACGGCGTCGAGGGCGTCCGGGGCCGCGAGCCAGCTCGTGAAGTCGAGGGTTCCCTGCTGGTCGAAGCTGGCGGGGAACTCCTGCTCGGCTCCCCAGGAGTCGATGAGCGGGTTCAGTTCCCGGCGGAGGTCACCGCGGGCGACGAGGACGCCGGAACCCCGCGGGGCGCACCCGAACTTGTGCAGGTTGCCGACCCAGAAGTCGCAGTCGACGCCCGCGAGGGGTTCGGCGAGTTGCAGCGGGACGTGGGCACCGTCGACGAGGACGGGGATCCCGCGTTCGTGGGCGGCGGCGCTGATGAGGTCGACGGGCAGGAACCGCGCCGTCGGGGAGGTGATGTGGTCGAGCACGACGAGGGCCGTCCGGTCCGAGAGTTCTGCGGCGACGGCCGCGGCCGCCTCCTCCGGACCGGCACCGAGCGGGACGTGCGCGGTGCGGATCCGCCCGCCCCAGCGCCGAACGAGCCGACGCGCGCCCATCGTCACCGCGCCGTACCCGTGGTCGGTGACGACGACCTCGCACCCCTGCTCCACCGGGAGCGAGCTGAAGACCACGCTCGCCCCGGCGCTGGCGTTCGGCACGAACGCGAGGTCGTCCGCGGACACCCCGAGGTAGGGGGCCACGCGTTCCCGGGCCGCCGCGATGCGTTCCGGAACACCGACGAAGAACCGGACCGGCGCGCCCTCCATCTCCGCGCGGTAGGCCGCCTGCCGTTCCAGGGCGAGCGTCGGGACCGCGCCGAAGGAACCGTGGTTCAGGTGGCGCAGGGTCGGGTCGAGGGAGAACGCGAGGGTCACCCCAGCAGTGAACCAGTCCACCGCCGCACCACGAGGACGGCCCCGCCGAGGAACGCCGCGGCCGCCAGACCGGACGGCAACCCCGCCCGGAGCCCCTCCAGAACCCATCCGTGGTGCAGGGAGTCGGCCGGCAGTCCGAGGAGGGAACGATCGCGCGGATCCACGGCGACGTCGACGCGCTGGCCCTTCGCCGTGACGGGGGTCGGGCTCCAGGTCGCGTCGACGAAGAACTGCTCCCCCTGGACCTGCGTCCGTCCGCCGGGGGCTTGCACCCCGTAGGAGGTCATGCTGCCGTCTGGACGCGTCAGGCCCTCTTCGACGACCACGCCGGTGAACCGGGTCCCGTTCTCCCGCAACCAGTGCAGTTCGTACACCTGCCCCGCGACCCCGGCGAGGCGCCACCCGCACAACACCGCCAGCAGAATCCCGCAGAGGGCCAGGACCCAGGCCGCGGCCACGCGCGCGTCAGCGTTCCGGGAGCTCGGCGCCGACGTGTCCAGGGTCGTCATGGCGTGACGCTAGCGGAGGACCAGCGTGCGCCGCCCGGTTTCCCGGGAGGTCGTCACGCGGTCCCCGCGAGCAGCCGCAGCAGACGCTCGGTCTCGTCCTCCAGCGCGGCGCGGCCCGCGGCGACGTACTTCCGCGGGTCGGTGAGGTCGGGCCGGTCGGCCAGCACAGCGCGCACGGCGCGGGTGAACACCCCGTTGAGGTGCGTCGAGATGTTGACCTTCGTCATGCCGACCTCGACGGCGGCGCGGAGTTCCTCGTCGGACAACCCCGACGAGCCGTGCAGCACCAGGGGGACGGGGACGCTCGCGGCGAGCCGGGCGATGAGGTCGCGGTCGACGCGGGCGACGCGGGTCTGCATCGCGTGCGACGTCCCCACGGCCACCGCCAGGGCGTCGACCCCCGTGGCGGCGACGAACTCCGCGGCCTCGTCGGGGTCGGTGCGCGCACCCGGGGCGTGGACGCCGTCCTTGCCGCCGACCTCGCCGAGTTCGGCCTCCAGCGCGATCCCCACGGCGTGGGCCTCCTCGGCCAGGGCCCGGGTCGCGGCGACGTTCTCCGCGTAAGGCAGTTTCGACCCGTCGTACATGATCGAGTCGACGCCGAGGTCGATGCCGCGCCGGGCCAGCTCCGGGTCCTCCACGTGGTCCAGGTGCACCAGGACCTCGACGTCGACGGCGCGGGCGATGGCCTGGGTGGCGACGGTGAGGGGTTCCAGACCACCGTGGTACGTGATGCAGTTCTCGCTGATCTGCAGCACGACCGGCAGACCGGCGCGCGCGGCACCGGCGGCCATGGCCTCGGCGTGCTCGAGCAGGACGACGTTGAAGGCCCCGACCCCACGACCGGCCGCACGGGCGGCGTCGAGGAGTTCCACGAAGGGGGGACGAGTGCTCATGCGGGACTCCCGGTGGTGTCGAGGAAACGGGCGGCGGCGGCCCGGTCGATCTCACCTGCGACCGGACGCAGGACGGCGGCGGCGCCGAACACGGCGGCCCGGCGCAGGGCGTCGGGCAGCGGGGAACCGCCGGTGAGGGCGAGGACGAGACCGGCCGTCGCGGCGTCCCCGGCGCCGGTGGCGTTCCCGCTGACGCCCGGGACGGCGGGAACCTCGCACACCCCGTCGCGGGTGTGGGCGGCGATCCCGTGGACCCCGCGGGAGACCACCACCGCACCGGCCCCCCGGGCCAGCAGGTCCGCGGCGCCCTCCGCCTCGGAACCGGCACCGGTCGCGCCGAGGAGTTCCTCGACGTTGGGCTTGCAGACGGAGGCCCCGGCGTCGGCGGCCGCCAGCAGGGCCGGACCGGACAGGTCGGCGACGGTCAGGACCCCGGCGTCGCGGGCCGTGCGCACCCAGTCGCCGACCAGGCCGGGGTCGCTGCCGAGCGGGAGCGACCCCGCGACGACGAAGGCCGCCGCCCCGCGCAACGCCCCGGCGAGGGCGTCCCGCACGGCGGCCCACTCCGCGGGGGTCACCGCGGGGCCGGGTTCGCCGAACATCGTCGGGTGGGCCACGTCGTCGACGACGGTCACCGTCGTGCGGGTCTCACCGGCCAGGGGAACGGTCGTGGGTTCCAGCCCCAGGTCGCGCAGCGCCTCCTGCACCCACGTCCCGGCCGCCCCGCCCAGGGGCAGCACGCACCGGGCGGGAACCCCCTCGCCGCCCAGGACGCGGGCCACGTTGACGCCCTTGCCCCCGGGGCGACGGGAGACCTCCAGCACCCGCTGGGTGGTTCCGACCCGCTGTTCCGCGACGCGGTACGTCACGTCGACCGCCGGGTTGGGGGTGAGGACGACGATCACACGACCACCCCGCGGGCCCGGGCCGCCCGGACGGCGTAGAGGGCACCACCGAGTTCCGGACCGTGCTGCGGCGTCACGAGCTCCAGCCGGAACGGGCTGTGCTGCAAAGCCTCCTCGAACTCCGACCGCACCACGGGGGCGTTGAACAGTCCCCCGGACCAGGACACCGCCACCTCGTCCTGCGAACCGTGGCCCAGGGCGGTCGCCGTCGTCGTCACCAGGGCGGCCAGTTCCGCGGCCGCGGCGCGCACGATCCCCAGGGCCCGGGCGTCGCCCGCGGCGGCCGTCGCGGTGACGACGCGGGCGAGGCCCGCGATCCGGCTGCGGTCGCCCTGCCAGCGGTCCACGACGACACCGATGACGTCGAGGTCGTCGCCGTCGTCCCGGACCTCCAGCGCCTCCCGGACCGCGCCGTGCAACGCCGTCCGGGGTTCACGGCCGTCGGCCATGCGGGAGAACGCGTTCAGTCCCTGGACGGCCACCCAGTACGCGGACCCCTCGTCGCCGAAGAGTTCGCTCCAGCCGCCGGTCCGGTGGGCGCGGTGACCCCGTTCGCCGTAGGCCACCGATCCGGTACCGGCGACGACGTTGATGCCGTCCCGGCCGGCGAGGGAACCCGCCCAGCCGCTGAGCATGTCGTTGCCGCAGAGGTAGCGGTCGTGCCCCAGGACCCGGGCGGGCATCGCGTCCAGGTGGGCGACGTCGGCGCTGGCCTCGCCGTAGCCGGGGATCGCCAGGAACGCGAAGGTGAGGTCCTCGACACGGATCCCGGCCGCCGCGACGACGGCGCCGACCCCGGCGCGCAGGACCTGCTCGACGAGGTCGATCCCGCTCTCGCTCCCGAAGTAGTAGCTGGAGGGTTGCCGGTCCTCCGCGACGACCGTCCCGTTCCCGTCGAGCAGGACGAAGGCGGTCTTCGTCCCGCCCCCGTCCATGCCGAGGAAGTACGTCACGGCTGCTCGCTCCGGCCCGGGAGGTCGTGGATCGAGACCCCCTGGACGACCCGGTTGACGGTGCCACCCGGGAAGGGGTTGTCGGGGGTGCAGCCGCGACGGACGGACGCGCCCAGCGCGAGCAGCTGCGCGAAGGCGACGAGGGCGACGCTGCGCAACCCGTCGTCGAGACCGTCGAGCTGCGGGAGGGCGAGGTCCAGCGCAGAACCGTCCGGCCCGCCGACGTGCACGACCTGCGCGGGGCGGTCACGACGGAGTTCGGTGACGATGTCGGCGTCGTAGTGGGCGGTGTAGGGGTCGGCGGAGGCGTACACGACGACGAGGGTGCGGTCGTCGACCACCGACTTCGGGCCGTGGCGGAACCCGAGCGGGGAGTCGTGGAAACCCGCCACTGCCCCCGCCGTCAGTTCGAGCAGCTTCAGCGCGGACTCCTGAGCCAGCCCCTGCAGCGGACCCGAGCCGAGGTACACGACGCGTTCGGGGTCGGCGTCCAGCAGGGCCTCGACCTGTCCGCTGCGCCCGATCAAGGACGACGCGGCGGCGCTCAGGGCCTCGACGTGGCGGGCCTGGTCGGGCCGGAACACCAGGAGCGCGGCGAGCAGCATCGTGGAGAAGCTCGACGTCATGGCGAAGCCGGTGTCGTTGGTCTGCTCCGGCATCACCAGCACGAACGAGTTCGCCGCACCGCGGTGCTCCCGGGCCAGTGCCCCCTCGGCGTCGCAGGTGATGACGAGGTGGTGCGCCCGCGGGGCGAGGTCGTCCACGATCCGGGTCGCCGCGACGCTCTCGGGGCTGTTCCCGGACCGCGCGAAGGACACCAGCAGGACGGGGCCGCCCTCCGCGAGCAGGCCGAAGGGGTCGGCGACGAGGTCGGTCGTGGCGAGGGCGTCGACCCGGCGGCCCAGGTGGCGGCGCAGCGACGCGCTCGCGATGTCACCGGCGAAGGCGGAGGTCCCCGCGCCGGTGAGGACGATGCGTAGGTTCTCCTGCGCCAGGACCGGGGTGAGGAAGTCGTCGAGGGCGTCCCGGTGCCCGGCGAGCAGGGTGACCAGGTCGCGCCACGCGCCCGGCTGCTGCCGGATCTCGTGGTGGGTCGCGGATCCGCTCGTGGGAGCGGCGACGTCGGTGTTCACGGGAGGTACCTCCGGTCGGTGGTGCGGGTGGTGCTCGCTTCGGTGCGCACGGAGCTCAGCCTTTCAGCCCGGCCGAGGCCATGGTCGCGACGAACTGCCGCTGGGCCAGGAGGAAGAGCAGCATGAGCGGGAGGGTGGCGACGACGTTGCCGGCCATGAGCAGCGACCAGTCGGTCCGGCGGGCGCCCTGGAAGTTCGTCAGCCCCAGCTGCAGCGTGAAGTCGTGCTCGTCGTTGATGGCCACCAGGGGCCACACGAGGTCGTTCCAGGAGCCGAGCAGGGTGAAGATCGCCAACGTCGCCAGCGCGGGCCGGGCGAGCGGCAGCACGATCCGGAAGAACACCTGCAGGCGGGAGCACCCGTCGATCCTGCCCGCCTCCTCCAGCTCGCTCGGCAGCGACAGGAAGAACTGGCGCATGAGGAAGATGCCGAACGCCGAGGCCAGCCAGGGGACGATCGCGGCCCCGAGGTGGTCGACGAGGCCGAGCCGGGCGAACATGACGTAGGTCGGGATCATGAGCAGCTGCGAGGGGACCATGATGGTCGCGAGGATCGCCAGGAACCCGAACGTCCGGCCCGGGAAGCGCAGTCGGGCGAACCCGTAGCCGGCCAGCGAGCAGAGCACCAGGTGCGAGACGATCGCCGACGCGGACACGACGGCCGTGTTCAGCAGCCACCGCAGGATCGAGGAGTCGGCGAACAGCCGGGTGTACCCGCTGAGGGTGAAGTGCGTCGGGACGAACGCGGGCGGGAACTCGTTGATCTCCGAGGCCGGTTCCAGGGAGGTGAGGAACATCTCGAGGAACGGCAGGAGGAAGAGGAACGAGACCGGCACCAGCAGCAGGTGCCACGGGCTGAACGGCAACCCGCGGCGACGGGGCACGGTCGACGTGGACGTCGAGGTCGCGGACGGAGTCACGGTCGTCACGGGTTCCTCCCGGCGCGGCGCTGGGTGATGGTGACGACGATCGTCACGACCAGGGTGGCGAAGAACAACGCATAGGCGACGGCCGAGCCGTAGCCGAACTGCAGCCGCTGGAACGCGAGGTGCCAGACGTAGTAGACGATCGTCTGGGTGGCGTCGAGCGGCCCGCCGCGCGTGGTGGCGTAGACGAGGTCGAACAGCTGGACGGCCTCCAGGGTCTGGTAGACCGCGACGAACGACGTCACCGCCCCGAGTTGCGGCCACACGACGCACCAGAAGACCTGCCGGGAGTTCGCGCCGTCCATCCGGGCGGCCTCGATGGTGTCGCCGGGGATGTCCTGCAGCGCCGCGAGGTAGATGACCGTGGTGAAGGCGGCCTGCCCCCACAGCGACATGATGGTGATGACCACCATGGCCTGGTGGCCGTCCTCCAGCCAGCCCTGCTGGGGCAGGTGCAGGACGCGCAGGACGTTGTTGACCAGCCCGAACTGCGGGCTGAAGAGGTAGGTCGTGAGGATGCCCGTCGCGGCGGCGGAGGCGACGAAGGGCACGAACACCGCGGTGCGGTACAGGCCGATGAACCGGATCCGACGGTTCAGCGCGACGGCCAGGAACAGTCCCAGCAGGACCGACGCCGGCACGAAGAGGACCGTGTAGAGGGCGGTGTGCAGCGCGGCACCGCCGAGCGCGGGGTCGACGGCGAGGTCCCGGTAGTTCTGGATCCCCACCCCCCTCGGCGGGCTGAACCCGTCCCACGTGCGGAAGGACAGCACGAGGGCCCAGATCCCCGGGAAGAGGGTGAGCCCTCCGACCACGATCAGGGCCGGGGCGACGAAACCCCACCCGGCCAGCGCCTCCCCCACGGCACGGCGGGGCCGGGGGGCAGCCGCTCCCGAGGTCCCCCGGCGCTGCGACTCTCGAAGGTCAACGGTCGTCACGTCACGTCCTCAGCTCTGGCGCAGTGCCTTGTCGGCGGCGGTGGCGGCGTCGGCGAGGGCGCCCTGCGGCGACCCTTCGCCCTGCAGCACGTGGGCGGTGGCGCTCCCGACGGCCTCCGAGAGGCCGTTGTAGCCGGGGACGGTCGGGCGGGGCTTCTTCGCGTTCGCGGCGTTGGCCTGCATCACGTCGAGCCCGGGGAGTTCGGCGGAGGCGGTCAGGAACGCCTCGCTGGTGGCCTCACTGGCCCGCAGCGGGAGGTTGCCGAGAGCCACGTTGAACTGCTCGTCCTGCTCGGCCGAGGTCAGCCACTCGGTGAACTGCGTCGCCCAGTGGGCGCGGTTGACGTCGTCGTTGTCGAACAGGGTCCACAGGTCGGGGCCGGAGACCGTCTGGTGGTCGCCGTCCGTCCCCGGGAGCTGCACGACGCCGTAGGAGGTTCCGGCGGTCTTGAGCGCCGACAGTTCCCAGGGACCGGAGGTGATCATGGCGATGCGGTCGCTCTCGAACAGCTGGGCGAACTTGGTGTCCGTCTGGTCGAGGTAGACGCTCCGGTCGTCGACGGCCATCCCGCGCAGGAAGGTGAGGGCGTCGATCCCGGCCCGGGAGTCGAAGGCCGCCTCCTGCCCGGTGGCGTCCAGGATCTCGCCGCCGTTCTGCCACAGGTGCGGCCACAACTGCCACGTCGTCTCCTCGCTCCCCGAGACGGAGTACCCGTACCCGTAGACGTGGTCGCCGGGGTTCGTGAGCTGCTTCGCCGCGGCCCGGAAGTCCGGCCAGGTCCAGTCGGGCGTGGGGTACGCGACGCCGGCCCGGTCGAAGAGGGTCGTGTTGTAGAGGAGGGCGATGTTGTCGACGACGGCGGGGAACCCGATGGTGCGGTGGCCGGTCGGCTGCGCCGTCGCCCGCGCCGCCGAGGTGAAGTCCTCCCAGTCCACCCCGGGGCCCTGCACCACGGAGGTGATGTCGAGGGTCCGGTTCGAGCGTTCCAGCTGGCTCGCCCACGACCCGAACGTGTAGGAGATGTCCGGGGAGTCGTTGCCCGCGAACGAGGCGGCGAGCTTCTGCAGCAGTTCCTCGGTGGAGGAGGCCCCGGGCGTGACGTCGATGCTGACGTTGGGGTGCTGCTGCTCGAACTCCGCGGCGAGGCGCTCCAGCACCCGCTCGGCCTCGTCGCTCTGCCCCGACCACATGGTCAGGTGGACCTGGGCGGAGGGGTCGAGCGTGGTGACGGGTTTCGTCCCGCACCCCGTCGCGACGAGCGCGACGAGGGTGAGGGCGGCGGCGAGTCGTGGGACGTGCACCGGGAACTCCTCTCGGGGGTCTGGACTACAGGGCGTCGACCGGCAGCTGCACGCGCAGTTCTGGCGGCAGCAGGTCGCCGTGGGCGGCGACGAGGTCGTTGCACAGCGCCCAGATCCGCTCGGGCGTGAGCGTCGAGCTCGCGTTGGGGTCCACGAGCACCGCCTGGCGCACGAGGCGCGGGTCCCCGGTCCGGGCGGCCTCGATCGTGAGCTCGGCGACCGAGACGTAGGGGCGGTTCACCGCTGCGGCCTGCACCGGCAGGGAACCCATCGGGACCGGGGAGATCCCGCCGACGCCCACGGTGGTCGGCACCTCGACGACGCACCCGGCGGGCAGGTTGTCGATCAGGCCCCGGTTGACGACGTTGGCGTGGATCTCGCGTTCGGTGCCGGTGACGAGGGAGTGGATGACCTGCGGCGCGTACTCGGCCGCCTCCTCCTCGAGCGCCAGCGGTTCACCCGCGGCGAGGGCGCGTTCGGCCGCGTGGAACTCACGGACGTTGTTCTCGGAGATCTCCAGGTACTCCATCGGCCGCAGCCGGAACCTCTCGACCTGCTCCTGGTCGCGGAGGAACCACGGCAGGTACTCCGAGGAGTGCTCGCTCGTCTCGGTCGGGTAGTAGCCGATCCGGCGGAAGACCTCGACGCGGACGCGGCGCAGCAGTTCCGGGTCGGCGGCGATGCGCTCGCGCAGCACCGGGTAGAGGTCACGACCCCCGTGGGTCCACTCCAGCAACCACGCCTGGTGGTTGACGCCGGCCGCCCGGAACCTGGTCTGCTCGACGGACAACCCGACGAGCTCCGCGAGGTCGTGGGCGGTCCAGTAGACGCTGTGGCACAACCCCAGGGTGGTGAGTTCCGGGGCGACGAGGCTGGTCCACCAGACGTTCATCGCCATCGGGTTGGTGTAGTTCAGGAAGACCGCGTCCGGCGCCACGTCGCGGATGTCCGCGGTGAGGGCGGTGAGGAAGGGGAACGTGCGCAGCGCGCGGAAGACCCCGCCCACCCCGGTGGTGTCGCCGATCGTCTGGCGCAACCCGTAGCGGGCCGGGATCTCCAGGTCGTGGCGGGTGGCCTCGATGCCGCCGATCTGCACCATGTCGACGACGAAGTCGGCGTCGGCGAGGGCGCGGCGCCGGTCGGTGGTCGCGGTGGTCGTCAGGGGGCGGTTCAGGCGTTCGCCGACCTGCCGGGCGGTGCCCTCGGCCACGGCGAGGCGGCGCTCGTCGATGTCGAAGAGCCGCAGGTCGAGCGGGCCGAGGTCGTCGAACCTCAGGAGGTCCCCCACCAGCTGGCGGGTGAACTCGACGCTCCCGGCCCCGACGAAGGTGACTCGTGTCATGCCAGGATGGTGTTCCGACTGCGCGATGGACGCAATATTCTGAGCGAAACGCTCATTCTGGTTGATCGGTTCGAGTGATTGGTGCGGTGGAGATGCCCGGTGGCCACGCCCTCGGCGGCTCGGAGGCCCTCCCGCGCGCGGGTTCCGGCAAACGTGCCGACCGGCTGGTGACGATCCTCGGCGTGCTCAACGAACGCGGTGACGTGAGCCTGCAGGACCTCGTCACCGAACTCGGCGTGTCGGTCGCGACCGTCCGCCGCGACCTCGCCGACCTCGAAGGACAAGGGCTGCTGTCGCGGACGCACGGCGGCGCGCGGGTCCTCGCCCCGGCGCTGGAACTACCGGTGCGGTTGCGCGCGGGGCAATCGCACCAGGTCAAGCAACTCATCGCCCGCCGCGCCGCCACCTTCCTGCCCGAGGGGCCGTTCGCGATCGCCATCGGGGGCGGGACGACGGCCGCGGGCGTCGCGCGGGCGCTGATCTTCCGCACCGACCTGACGATCGTCACGAACTCGCTGACGACGGCCACCGAGATCGGGTCCCGGCCGAACCTGCGGGTGATGATGACCGGTGGCCTGATCCGCGCGAACTCCTTCGAGCTGGTGGGGGCGCTCGCCGAGAACTCCTTCGCCTCCATCAACGTGGGCATGGCGATCCTCGGTGTGGACGGGGTGAGCGCCGAGGGCGGGATCACGACGCACGACGAGACCGAGGCGCGGACGAACGCGGCCATGATCCGACACGCCCAGCGGACGGTCGTCGTCGCGGACTCCTCCAAGATCGGACGGATCACCCTGGCCAAGGTCGCCGGGCTCGAGAGCGTCGGCGACCTCGTCACCGACAGCGCCGCCCCCGCCGAGGAACTCCAGCGGATCCGGACCCTCGGAACCCGCGTCCACGTCGTCACGGTCCAGGACGGGGTCTAGCGTCCTGGACCGTCGGTCCGCCGCGGGCCCACGGGACGTCGGCGCATCCGCCGGGTCCCGCTCCGCAGCAGCAGCTCACCCATCGCGTGTTGTCGGCCACACCCCCGGTTCGCGTGCACGTAAGCTGAGGACGTGGGCGACGCTGAGGAGACGCGCTGGCTCGACGAGCAGGAGCGTCAGGTGTGGCTGGCCCTGACGGTACTGCTCACCGCCCTGCCCAACGCCCTGGATGCGCAGCTGCAGCGTGATGCCGGGCTCAGCCACTTCGAGTACTTCGTCATGGCCGTGCTCTCGGAGTCTCCCGACCGGACCCGGCGCATGAGCGAACTCGCGGCGTTGTCCAACGGCTCGCTCTCACGGTTGTCCCACGTGGTCTCCCGTCTGCAACGCCAGGGGTACGTCAGCAGGCGTCCCGACCCCGCGGACGGGAGGACCACCCTGGCCACCTTGAGCGAGCAGGGGTGGGAGAAGGTGGTGGTCTCGGCCCCCGGGCACGTCGCGACCGTGCGCCAGGCCGTCTTCGACCGGTTGACGAAGACCCAGGCCCGATACCTCAAGGACGCCTGTGTCCGCATCGAGAGCGGTCTGGGAGTCGAGCTGCCCGCGGAGGCCTTCGGGTCCGCGTCGCGCGCGAACCGCCCCGACGGAGCCTGACCGCCACCGTCAGCAGTTCCTCGAACGCGGCGTGATCCGCGCGACCTGGTCCGAACCCGCCCGAGGCGTCGCGGTCGGGTCGTCGGGTGAAACCGTCCGACCCCTTGCCGACGGAGCGCCCGCGCGATCCGGGACGACCGTTTCCGGGACCGGATCCCGTTGCCCGATCGCGGGATTCGCGGTCGTCGTCCCGAAACCACGTGGTGGTCCCTACCCCGTCGAGACAGCGGATCCCCGGCACGAATGACTTGACGCTTAAAGTAAAGATGCCTACGCTGAACGTGTCGCTGCACCATCCGGGGAGGCGGATCCACGCCTTCCCACACCACCCCGCGACGATCGAGGACGGGGTTCGGCGCGACACCGACACCACTCGATCCGCACCACTCGATCAGCACCGCCCCGGCCCGGCACTCTTCTTCCGTCCCCGGCCGGGAACCCGGTCGGACCTGCCCGGTCCGCCACGTCCCACTCACCCACAGGGGTTCTCCATGAGCCAGATCGATCGACGCGGACTCCTCAAGGCCGGCGGCGCTGTTCTCGGTGCCTCCGCACTGGGCGCGATGACCGCGCCCACCGCGTCCGCGAGCACCACCGGTTCGCGGCGGGTCAGGGAGGAGAGCAGATCGCTGGACGCGTTGTACGCGGCGGCCCGCAGCGAAGGCGGTGAACTCGTCGTGTACGCCGGCGGCGACACCCCCGACCAGCAGGACGCCGCCAAGACCGCCTTCACGGCGCAGTTCCCGGCCATCGACCTGAAGATGATCGTGGACTACAGCAAGTACCACGACGTCCGGGTCGACAACCAGCTGGCCACCCGCTCCCTGGTCGCCGACGTCGTCCAGCTCCAGACGTTGCAGGACTTCACCCGCTGGAAGCAGCAGGGCGTCCTGCAGCCGTACAAGCCCGCGGGTTTCGGCGCCCTGCACCCCGCGTTCCGCGATGAGGACGGTGCGTGGATCGCCGTCGCGGTCTACGCCTTCAGCTACATGCACCAGGTCTCCCTGGGTGCGAGCGCACCCGCCACCCCACGCGACCTGGCCGACCCGCGCTGGCGCGGCGCGATCGCGTCCTCCTACCCCAACGACGACGACGCCGCGCTGTACCTCTACAAGCTCTACGCCGAGACCTACGGCTGGGACTGGGTGGGCCGGCTCGCCGCGCAGAACCCGCAGTTCGCCCGCGGAACGAACACCCCCGTCGAGGCCGTGGCCTCGGGCAGGAAGACGATCGGCATCGCCGGTGCCGGTTCCCTCACCGGTCCGCTGGCCCCGGGCGTCCGGTGGGTCACCCCGGCCGGCCACCCCTTCATGGCCTGGGGGCAGCGCGCCGCCCTGCTGAAGCGCGCGGCACACCCCGCTGCCGCGAAGCTGTACCTGAACTGGCAGCTCTCGGTCCCGGTGCAGCAGAACTCCTTCAACGGCTGGTCGGTACGAACCGACGTGAAACCCGCGGGAGACCTCGCCCCGATCTGGCAGAACCGTGACGCCCACCTGGACGGGTTCCCCCGTTTCATGGCCGACCGGGCCGAGGTGGAGCGCTGGCGTCAGACGTTCTCGTTGTACTTCGGCGAGGTCCAGGGTGCACCCAGCCCCGGCGTGCTGGGGTTGCACCCCGGACGCTGAACGAGCGCGCACCGACACGGTGGGTGCTGGGCCGGCGGGCATCGGGGTCGAGGTCCGCCGGCCTCCGACGGGGATCTGTCGCGGAGGGGGATCCGATCCCCTCGGCTCCGCTCCGGACAGGCGGGCGGGATGCGGGGTTCACACGGGATCCTGGTCCCCCGAGCCGAACTCGCGATCCGCGAGACCCGCCTAGCAGGTCTCGTCGTGGTACGCCTCGTCTCCGCGCGGCACGACGTCGCGGTCGCGCAGGAGGACCGAGATCCTCCTGCCCTGCGCCGCGCAGGCCGTCGTGTACGCGGTACGGGGGTTGTCCGTGTACTCGACCTCGAGGACGTCGTCCCCGTAGACGTCGGTGTAGTCGTCGCACTCGGAGTAGTTCTGGCACTCCTCGGCGATCGCGAAGTCGAACCCCACGGAATCCCGGCCGATCGATCCGAGGCTCCCCGCGTTCTTCTGCGCGATCGCGAGACCGTCGGCGTGGGCACGGTCCGCCAGCAGGGTCGCGTACGCGACGGCGTCCGCCTCGGTCAGCCTGCCGCCCGACCGCGTCCACGTGTCGAGGTTGTCGGGTTCGACGGCCTCGAAACCGTCGTCGCGGCAACCGTCGATCCAGCCGCCGACGATCTCCGCGACGTCGGCCCGCTTCCCGGCGGTGGAGACGTCCAGGAAGAACTCGCCCGGCCAGTCCGGGTCCTCCACGAGGCCGCCGTCCTCGTCGCGCAGCAGCAGGTCCGGGTGCGACCCCGTCCAGAACGCCTCCTCCGCGGGTTGGGTCTGGAACGCGTTGACGTAGCAGATGTCGTACGTCCCCCCGGCGGGCCCCGCGGACCGGTCGCGGTCGACGATCGCCGCGGAGGCGTCGGGGGTGTAGGCACCGCCGATCTGGTAGTCGAAGCGCCCGTTCGCCGGGAGCCGTTGCGGGGCAGCGGTACCGGATGTACCGGACGTCCCGGACCCACCGGTGACGAGCAGGGCCGCGCACAGCCCGAGCGTCGCGAGGGGTGTGGTGAGACGTCGCACGGGGGTCGCGTCAGAGCCGCAGGAGACCCGCGACCTTCAGCACGGCGGCCCCGGCCTCGTCGGAGGCGTCGAGGTCGACCTCGGCGACGATCCCCCAGTCCCGGTCACCCGCCGGGTCCTCGAGGACCTGACGCACGTACCAGTTCCGCTTCGAGCCCTTCGCGTCCGGCCCGGAACCGTCGTCGACCTGCAGCAGGTGCGGACCGCGGGCGTCGGGGCCGGTGCCGATGGTGTCGTGGTCGTCGTAGTACGCGTCGAGCTGGTCGCCCCAGGTGCCCTCGTCGGGGGACCCCTCGAGTTCCGCGAGCGCGGCGGGCCGGTCGAGGGCGCAGAGTTCGACGAACCGGAACATCGCGTTGCGCACCAGGACGCGGAAGGCGCGGGAGTTCGCGGTGACGGGCGGAGTCTCCTCCTCCTGCGGTGCCGCGCCGTTGTGGGGGACGTTCTCGACGTCGGCCGGGTCGACGCCGTCGCGCAGCGCCTCCCACTCCGCCAGCAACGAGGAGTCGGTCTGGCGCACGACCTCCCCGAGCCACTCGACGAGGTCGATGAGTTCCTCGGTGCGGGCGTCGTCGGGGACGGTCTGCTTGAGGGCCTTGTAGGCGTCGGAGAGGTAGCGCAGGACGAGACCCTCGGAGCGGGCCAGCTGGTAGTACTGGACGTAGTCCCCGAAGGTCATCGCGCGTTCGTACATGTCGCGGACGACGGACTTGGGTTTCACCTCGTAGTCGCCGACCCAGGGGTTCCCGGTGCGGTAGGTCTCGTAGGCGCCGCGCAGTTCCTCGGCCAGCGGCTGCGGCCACTCGACGTCCTCGAGGAGTTCCATGCGTTCCTCGTACTCGATGCCGTCGGCCTTCATCCGTTGCACCGCCTCCCCCTTGGCCTTGGAGCGCTGGGCGAGCAGGATCTTCATGGGTTCGTCGAGGGTCGCCTCGATGACGGAGACGACGTCGAGGGCGTAGGTGAGGGACTCGGGGTCGAGGAGTTCGTCGATGACGGCCAGCGCGTACGGCGACAGCGGCTGGTTGAGCGCGAAGTCGAGCTGCAGGTCGCCCACGAGGCGGACCTGACGTCCGTCGGCGAGGGGTTCGGGCAGCGTCTCGATGATCCCGGCGTCGAGCAGGGCGCGGGCGAGTTCGACGGCTCGCCGGACGTGCTTGATCTGGTTCTTGCGGGGTTCGTGGTTGTCCAGCAGCAGGTGCCGCATGGCCTCGACGGGGTTCCCCGGGCGCTGCAGGACGTTCAGCAGCATCGACGTGGTGACCCGGAAGTGCGACGTCAGCTGTTCGGGTTCACCGGCGACGAGCTTGTCCATGGTCGCCTGCGACCAGGAGATGAACCCCTCGGGCGCCTTGACCCGCTGGACGCGCTTGAGCTTCTTGGGGTCGTCCCCGGCGCGGGCGACGCGACGGGCGTTCTCGACCTCGTGCTCGGGAGCCTGGACGACGACGGTACCCGCGGTGTCGAACCCGGCCCGCCCGGCCCGGCCGGCGATCTGGTGGAACTCCCGGACGCGGTAGTGGCGGTTGCGGCGGCCGTCGAACTTGGTCAGCCCCCCGAAGAGGACGGTGCGGATGGGGACGTTGATGCCGACGCCGAGGGTGTCGGTGCCGCAGATGACCTTGAGGAGCCCGGCCTGGGCGAGGGTCTCGACGAGGCGCCGGTACTTCGGCAGCATCCCGGCGTGGTGGACGCCGACGCCCATCCGCAGCAGCCGGTTGAGGACCTTGCCGAAGCCGGCGGCGAAGCGGAACCCGCCGATGGCGTCGGCGATGGCGTCGCGCTGCTCGCGGGTGGCGATCTTCGCGCTGGTCAGCGACTGCGCCTGCTCCACGGCGGCGGCCTGGGTGGAGTGCACGACGTAGACGGGGGCCCGGTCGGTGTGCAGGAGTTCCTCGACGGTCTCCTGCAGCGGGGTGGTCGCGTAGGAGTAGTGCAGCGGGACGGGCCGTTCCACCGAGGTGACGCTGGCGGTGGGCCGCCCGGTCCGCCGGGTCAGGTCCTCACGCAGGGCCGTGGTGTCGCCCAGCGTCGCCGACATGAGGAGGAACTGCACCTGCGGGAGCTCGACGATCGGGACCTGCCAGGCCCAGCCGCGGTCGGGGTCGGCGTAGAAGTGGAACTCGTCCATGACGACCTGGCCGACGTCGGCGAAGGCGCCGGAGCGCAGCGCGACGTTGGCGAGGATCTCGGCGGTGCAGCAGATGATCGGTGCGCCGGGGTTCACCGAGGCGTCGCCCGTCATCATCCCGACGCGTTCGGCGCCGAAGACCTCGACGAGGGAGAAGAACTTCTCGCTCACGAGGGCCTTGAGCGGCGCGGTGTAGAAGGACCGGATCCCGGCGCTCAGCGCGGCGGCGTGGGCCCCGGCGGCGACGAGGGACTTGCCGGAACCGGTCGGGGTGGCGAGCACGACGTTGGAGCCGGCGACCACCTCGATGAGCGCCTCCTGCTGCGCGGGGTACAGCTCGATGCCGCGTGAGGTCACCCACGTCGAGAACGCCTCGTAGACGAGGTCGGGGTCGTCGTCGCCCGGGGCCGGCAGCAGGTCGGTGAGCTGGGGGATGTCTGTGGTCGCAGTCATGGCGCGCCCATCGTCGCACCGGGGGACCCCGCTCCGCTGGACGAGTGCCCGCGGGCGCCGCGACGACGCGCTGGTGATCGCTCCTGGTGCTCACAGGGTTCGTGCAGCATCCTGACCTGACGCACCACGACGACAGGGGTGAGCACGATCGACGAGAGCCTGTCCCGGGAGCACCACGTCCGGCGACGCGCGGAGCAGGTGCGCGCGGACCTGGAGGCGCTCTGGGGTGACGACCTCCCCCCGGGCCCCGACCCGCGCACCACCGAGCTGGTGGACGCCCTGGCCCTCGACGACGACCACGGCCGGACCGCCGGCCTGCTGGTGCAGGGGGACGCCATCCCCTTCCACCTGCTCGTCCGCCTGCTCGCGACGAGCAGCGTGGGCGAGGCGGTCCTGACGGAGCTCCCCCCCGAGCTGCGGGCCCGGGTCGACCTGGCGGTGGCGACGGTGGACCCGCTGGCGATGGCGGCGTGGGCGGCGACGCGGGGACTGCCGCAGACCCCGTCGGGGGCGTTCGCGATGCACGTCGACCCCCCGGTCATCGACCTCGACGAGCGGGTGAGCGGACTGCTGGGGTTCCCCGCGCGGCAGCACCGGTTGCCGTGGGCGGAGTCGATGCGCAACGTGCACCCCGCGGACGTGGGGCTGGTGGCCGACGCGACGCGTCACGCGTTCGAGAAGCAGGCGTCGTTGAGCATGCGGTTCCGGGTCCTGCACGAGGACGGCAGCGTCCTGTGGGTCTCGACCGTGGGCCACGCCCTGGCCGGGGAGGACGGGGGGACCGAGCAGGTCGTGGGCTTCACGATGCCCAGCCCCTGACCCGGGGCGTCAGGAGATGAGACCGTCCTGGCGGGCGACCGCGGCGGCGGCGGCGGAGGAGCGCACGCCGTACTTGCGACGCACCGAGGCGAGGTGCTGGGCGACGGTGTTGGGGGCGAGGCCGAGGCGCTCGGCCACGACGGATCCGGGGCACCCGTCGGCGATCATCTGCAGGATCTCCTGCTCACGGGCGGTGAGGCTGACCCCGGGGCGGGCGGGGGCGGTTCCGCGCCCGGCCTCCTCGAGGGCGCGGTAGCGGGCCTCGGAGACGACGACGAAGCGGTTGCCCGCCGCGTCCTCGACGATCATCCGGCGGTCGCCGTCCGCGACCGTCCGCAGGACGTCGCCCCACCAGTCGTTGGGGACCTGGACCCGGTTGCCGTCGACGACCGCCACGTTGTTCTGCTCCATCCTGGTGTTCTACCTCTTCACGCCGCTGGTCCACTGGTCCTGGCTCGCTGTGGTGCCGGTGTCGCACGGGAGCGGCTCACTCCGTTCTGAAACGTTCGGGGTGTGACCGACCGTTCTGAACCCCGCTGTCAAAACACCACCCGACCGGATGAACCGTCGAGGACCCCGGAGGAGGCACGGTGAGCCTTCCCCTCAATGTCCCACAGAGTCGCCTCGCGGGGCCCTCCGGCGCAGGAGGAGTCCCACGACGAGGACGACGACCAGCGCGCTCCACGAGACCCACGGACCCACCTCCTTGCGGTAGCCCAGGGTGAGCGCCTCGACGGACGGGCTCATCCCGTCCACCAGCCCCGGCACGTAGGCCAGCGCGAGCAGCGTCAACCTCCCCGTCAGCACCCCCGTCAGCACCCCCGTCGAGGACGGAGCCGCGAGGGCCAGGGCCAGCGGCCCCCACAGCAGCAGGTCGTACCAGGGCAGCTCGTAGGCCGTCCCCAGCAGGTACCCGGCGGCGAGGACCGTGCTCACCCCCGCCGCCCGCGTCAGGGCGTCACCGCGCACCAGCAGGCGCCACCAGGCGAACGCCACCGCCGCCATCACCAGCACCATCCCCGGCAGCAGCCACCCGCGCGGCATCCCCGCCTCGACCAGCGGGCGCCAGACCGTGGCCAGCGAGACGTAGCGGCTCGCGGTGCGGGTCTGGTCGTAGGCGTGCGGGCCCGCCCAGACGTGCGCGGGGACCAGCAGCAGCAACGCCCCCGCCGCACCCCGCAGCAGCCACCCGCGGGTCAGGTACCCGCCCGCCCGCGCGGCGAGCAGCACCCCGAGGGCCACCGCGCCGTAGGGCAGCTTCGTCCCGACGGCGACCGCGAGCGCCACCCCCGCCCAGAACGGGTGGCGACGCGCCGCGAGCAGGGTCGCGAGCGCCGCGGTCCCGGCGAGGACGTCGGCGTGGGCGCCGCTGAGCCCGACGGTCAGCAGCAGCGGGTTCGCGGTCCACAGCAGCTGGGCCCGGGCCCGCCGCTGCGGGTCGCGCACCGCGACCCGCAGCGCCAGGGCGCTCGCGAGCCACGCGAGCAGCAGCAGGACCTGCCAGCACGAGACCGTCGTGCGCACGGAGTCCCCGCCCCCGAGGGAGGCCAGCGCCATGAGCAGCGCCCCGACGGGGCCGTAGACGGAGGTGGTGGAGCGCCACGGGTCGCGCACCGCGGAGGTCACCGGGTCGTGCCCGCCGGCGAAGGTGTCCGGCGGCTGGCTGTAGGGGTCGCCGCCGAGCGCCGCGATCCGGCCGTAGGCGGCGTAGCTGAGGTGGTCGGCGGAACCGACGGGGGGCAGCAGCGTGAACAGCACCGCGCCGATCAGCGCGACGAGCACGAACCGGCGCGGGTGCCACCCCCGGGCCACGGCCCGCCAGCCGGCGAGCAGCGCACCGCCCCCGGACAGCACGGACGCGGCCAGCAGCGCCGTCACCAGCCCCGACGACGGCCGCAGGCCCAGGTCGAAGGACCCGGCGCCGCCCCCGAGCGGGGGGACGGCGGCGGAGGGGCCGGCGAGCGCGACGACGGCCCAGCAGAGCAGGGACAGGACCAGACACCCGCCGGCGAGGCGCACCGGGGTCAGCGGTCGCTCAGACACCGGTGACGCGACGGAGCACGTCGGCGAGGCGGCGCCGTCCGAGGGCGCGGGCGACGTCGCGGTACTGCGCCGCGCGGTGCAGCTGCGAGCGCCAGTCGGAGCCGGTGACCCGGTGGTGCAGGTCGCAGGGCACCTCGCGCACCCGGAACCCCGCGCGCAGCAGGTCGATCGTCAGCGCGGTCTCGACGCCCCAGCCCGGGGCCAGCGGCAACGCCGCCTCGAACGCGGCCCGGGTCAGGCAGCGCATCCCCGACAGCGGTTGCTCCGGCGACCAGCCCGCGGCGGCCACGGTCCCCTTGCGGGACAGGCCGACGACGAACCCGTGCCCGCCCCCGGCGGTGGACTGGCGGGGCAGCACCGCGATCGTCATGTCCGCGGCCCCGGCCAGCACGGGCAGCGCCAGCGGCCAGGTCCGCACGGCGCTGTCGGCGAGGTCGGCGTCGACGAAGAGGAGCGGACGGGCGCGCAGCCCCTCGCGCGGGCGGGCCGCCTCGAACTCCGCGACGGCGCGGGCGCCGGTCTGCATCGCCGCGGCCTTGCCGCGGTTGCGGGCGTGGGCGACGACGAGCGCCCCCGCGTCGCGCGCGGCCTTCGACGTGGCGTCACCCGACCCGTCGTCCACGACCACGACGAGGTCGACGTCGGGCAGCGAACGGACCGCGCGCACGGTGGCGGCGATCCGGTCCTGCTCGTCCTTGGCCGGGATCACGACCGCGACGGTCGGGGACGGGCTCAGGGGTGGCACCCGGCGAAACTAGCGCAGCCGCAGGCCGAGCACCGTGACGTCGTCGTCCGCGGCCCCACCGGTGTCGCCGGTCTCGACCATCTGCGCGACCAGCGCCTCGACGATCTCGGCCGGCGTGCCGTACGCCTGGTCGTGGAAGTGCCCCAGCACCTCCGCCAGCCCCTCGGTCAGCGACCGCGTGCGGGTCTCGACCAGCCCGTCGGAGAACACGACCAGCGCGCTGCCCGGCGCCAGCCGCACGTCGAGGACGTCGCGGCGCGGGTCGCCCTCCACCCCGATCGGCACCCCCGGGGGGACGTCGAGGTAGTGCGGGCCCTCGCTGCACGTCAACGGGGGCAGGTGCCCGGCACTGGCCGCCGACAACCGGCCGTCGCGGTGCAGCACGCCGTAGAAGATCGTCACGAGGTCCTCGCCGCCGCCCGCGGCCGCGCAGGCGTCGAGGCCGCGCAGCACCGCCGTGGGGTGCGGGTCGATGAGGGCCAGGGTGCGGACCTGGGTGCGGACCTCGCCCATCACCGTCGCCGCGCGCACCCCCCGGCCCATGACGTCACCGAGCACGACGGCGACCCGGTCACCGCTCAACGGGATGATCTCCGCCCAGTCGCCGCCGACCTCGACCCCCGCGCTCGTCGTCGCCGAGCGGTGCGTCGCGAGCCAGTCCACGTCCGGCAACGGGCCGGGCCGCAACGCCTCCTGCAGCACGGTGGCCTGGTCGCGCTCGGTCTCCAGCAGCTGCATCCGTTCCAGGGCGCTGGAGACCTGCCCCGCGAAGGCGAGCAGGAACTCCCGCTCCTCCTCGTCGTCGACCCCCGGTTCGGTGAAGCCGAGGGTCAGCGTCCCGAGGCGACGACGACGGGTGGCCAGCGGCAGCACCGCCCACGCGGTCTCGCCGGCGGCGTGGGCGGCCTCGAAGTTCCCGCGGACCACGTCGGAGAGGCCCGCGATCCCGCGCGCCCCGACGAGGTAGCGCCCGCTGGCCCCCGCGAAGGCGGTGAGCTGCTCGAGGGTCACCTCGGGCACCTGCCCGGTACGGCGCTCGCGGTCGGTGAGCATGCGGTGCAGGCTCAGGGCCGACCCCTCGCCGTCGGCGAGGACGACGGTGGCGCGGACGGCTCCGAGGCCGTCGAGGCAGACGCGCAGGACGGCGTCGAGCAGGTCCGGGTAGGTCGTGGCGGTGGCGATCGCGGCGGTCAGCGCCTGCAGGGTGCGGGTGCGCCGGGTGGCGCGGGCCCGGTCGGTGACGTCGTCGAGGGACCCGACCCACTCCAGGACCTCGGAGTCGGGGGCGGTGGGCTCGCTGAGCACGGGGACGGCGACGGCGGCGAGGGTCCGCCAGCCGTCGGGGGTCGCGATCCGGAACCGGAAGCGGGCCCCGGAGCGCGCGGCGACGGCGTCGCGGAAGGTCCGCAGGACGGCGGGCAGGTCGTCGGGGTGGACGTCGTGCTGCCAGGCCCGGCCGCCGACGTCGGCGCGGCCGGTGAGCGCGGTCCAGCCGGGCATGGTCCCGGTGACGCCGTGCCCCGGGCGCACGGTGAACACGTCGAGCGACCCCGCTTCGGCCAGGGTCCGGTAGCGACGTTCGGAGATCCGGGCCTCGCGCAGCAGGCTGGCCCGTTCGACGGCGAGGGCGCACTGCCCGGCGAGGGTGGCCGCGAAGACCTGCTGCTCCCCGTCGAGGGACCCCTCGCGGGTGAAGCCGAACCGGAGGACGCCGACGAGCTTCCCGCGGGCCAGCAGCGGGTACATCGCCCAGGAGTGCTCGCCCTGGGCCAGGACGCTGTCGTTGAGCCCGCCGGGTCCGCCCCCGAAGCGGGCCGCCAGCTCGGCACGGTCGTGCAGCAGCACCGGACGCGACGTGCGGGCCGCTTCGGCGCTGGGCGTCGCGGAGGCCAGCGGGACGGGCCGTCCGACGCCGAGGCCGGTGAGGTCGCCCTCGGCGGGCAGCTGCGGGACCAGGACGGTCCCCGTCTCGTCGAGCAGGGAGACCCCGCAGGTGCTGGTGGCGAGGACGTCGCGCCCGGTGCGCAGCACGGCGGTGACGGCTTCTCGGACGTCGAGCGCCGCGGCGAGTTCGGTGGCGGTGCGGTGCAGTCGCTCGAGGGCAGGGATGGCCGCCGACGAGTCCACGCAGTCGCCTCCGGTCCGGGTCACCGATCCGGCCGGTGCCCGATCGTGACCGAACCGTAGCCGAACCATCCGCGCTGGGTGGTCGATCAGCGGCAGGGAGTGACCGAACGGGTCAGTGCGGGTGATGCCTCGTCGGACCGCCGAAGGAGGCCCACACCGTGCGGCTGAGGTTCTCGAGGTTCTCCACGACACCCCACTCGTCGGCGAGGCCGTCGACGATGAACAACCCCCGACCGCTGGTGTCGGACTCCCCCGCGACGCGTTGGTGGACCATCCGACCGGGCGAGCCGCCGTCGGTCACGGCGATCTCGACGTGCGGCTGCACCTCGACGGTGATCTCGCACTGCACGTGGATGGCGCCGTCGCCGAGGGGCCGGGCGTGCCGGATGGCGTTGCCCACGATCTCCGAGAGGACGATCTCGATCTCGGCCGTGGCCATCTCGTCGAGACCCGCCCCGTCGAGGACACCCCGGACGACGTGTCGTGCCCGTGGCACCGACGCCGCGTCGTGGGCGAAGGTCGCCCAGTGCGTGGCCGGCACGGGTCGTGCTCCCGTCGGCATGGTTCCCTCTCGTCGCGTCCCTGTCTGACCGAGCCACGGGTACCCGGGGTCCGGGGAAGTCAAACCTGGGACTCCACGGCCCCGCGGAACGGGACACCCGGAGACCTGCCGGACTCCCCGCCGCAACGTGGCCGAAACGTCACCGGGTCTGCGGGGGTCCCGTGTGACGGCCAGGTGAACTTCCCCGTCGGCGGGTGTCCTTCCCGGACGACCTCGTGCGACGGTGAGATCCGTTGCTGCCCACTGGAGGTCGTCGTGAAGCTGCCCGTGCAGACCTGGTTCGACAGGTCGACGTCCCGCGCGCGGGACTGGCCCATCGACCGCCTCCGCGCCCAGAAGGCCGGCACCCGGGTCAGCGTGGTGCTGCCCGCCCTCGACGAGGAGGCCACCGTCGGGCGGGTCGTCCGGATGGTCCACCGACTGGCCCACGACACCGGTCTCGTCGACGAGATCGTCGTCATGGACTCCGGCTCCACCGACGACACCGCACGGGTCGCCACCGAGGCCGGCGCGACCGTCCACCACCGCGACGAGGTCCTGCCCGAGGTCGGGTCCCGCCCCGGCAAGGGCGAGGTCCTGTGGAAGTCCCTCGCGGTCACCACCGGCGACGTCGTCGTCTTCGTCGACGCCGACCTCGTGGACCCCCAGCCGCAGCTCGTCACCGGCCTGCTCGGCCCGTTGCTCACCGACCCCACGGTCGAGCTGGTCAAGGGCTGCTACGACCGCCCGCTCGAGGGCGCCGGGTCCACCTCGGGCGGTCGGGTCACCGAACTCGTCGCCCGACCGCTGATCAGCCGCTTCTACCCGGACCTGGCCGGGATGGTCCAGCCCCTGGCCGGGGAGTACGCCGGGCGCCGCCGCCTGCTCGAGGCGATCCCCTTCTGCGGCGGGTACGGCGTCGAGATCGCCATGCTCATCGACACCCTGGAACTGCGCGGACTCCCGGCGATCGCCCAGGTCGACCTCGGCCGCCGCCAGCACAGCCACCAGGACACCGCGGCCCTGGGCCGGATGGCCACCCAGATCACCCACGTCGTGCACCAGCGCGCCTCCGGGGAGCGCTCCGACGCGCCCTCGATCACCCAGTTCGCCCGCGACGGCTACGGCCACTACGCCCCCGTCACCCACGTCCTCGACACCGCGGAACGTCCCCCGATGAACACCGTCGCGGGCTACGCCCGGCGCACCGCGAAGGTCTCCTGACCCTCCCCCGCGGGGGCGGGTCCTTGCGGGAGACCGGTCGTCCGGTCCTAGGGTTCCTCCTGTGCCACCGCTCGACCGCGTGACCCTCGTCTGCGTCCCGGGGACGTTGTGCCCCCCGGCGGCCTACGCGGAGTGCACGCGGGACCTGGGAGTCGACGTCCGCACCGTGGGCTGGCTGGAGGACCCACCCCCGCACGACCTGCGCACCGTCGCGTCGCGCGTCGCCGCGCTCGTCCCCGGTCCCGTCGTCCTGTTCGGCCACTCCACCGGCGGAGTCGTCGCGGCGCTCGCGGGGCAGGCCCTCGGCGAGCGGCTGCGCGGGATCGCGCTCTGCGACACCGGCGCACACATGCGCACGCAGGGTGACGTCAGCCGGGTCATCGACCGGGTCCTCACCGGGTGGGGCCCGGAGTTCTTCGCGAGCTTCCTGGCCCGTTCGGTGGCGAAGCCGCCCGACGAACCGCTGCGCTCGCTGCTGCTCGGGTACCCCGCCCGGATCGAGCCCGAGCACGCCGTGCAGGCGCTGCGCAGCCAGCAGGCCCTCGACGTCAGCCAGGCGCTGCGCGGCCTCGACGTCCCGGCGCTGGTGATGCACGGCCTGCACGACGTCGCCCGCCCGGTCGCGGACGCCGAACGGGCGACGCGACTGCTGCCCGACGCCGAGCTGCACGTCCTGGACTGCGGGCACTCCCCGCCGTTCGAGCGGCCCGCGGAGGTCAACGACCTGCTGCGGGGCCTGCTCGAGCGGGTGGCTCAGCGGACGAACGGCTCCTGACCGGAGCTCGACTCCATGCCGCGGCCGGCCTCGGCCCACGCCGACATCCCGCCGTCGACGTTGACGGCGTCGTAGCCGTTGCGCTGCAGCCACTCCGTCGTCCGGCGCGAGCGGCCGCCGGAGCGGCAGACGATGTGGAGCTCACCGTCGGGGAGGTCCCCCAGTCGCTGCGGCACCTGGCCCATCGGGATGTGCACGGCGGAGGGGATGTGGCCCGCCTCCCACTCGTCGTCCTCACGGACGTCGATGATCACGGCGTCGTCGGCCAGGTCCGTCACCGTGGTGGTGCGGACCCCGTCGACGTCGAAGGTGTTCGAGTCGGTCATGCCCCGACCCTACGTCGCCCGGGGACGACGGGGGCTAGCGTGGCGCCTCGTGCGTGACAGCCTGCGAGACATCGCCCTCTTCAGTGGTTCGGCCCATCCCGAGCTGGCCCGGGCGGTGGCCGCGGAGATGGGCATCGCCCTCTCCCCCACCCGGGTGAGCCGCTTCTCCAACGACTGCCTCGAGGTCCAGCTCGAGGCCAACTGCCGCCAGCGCGACGTCTACATCATCCAGCCGCTGGTCCCCCCGGTGCAGGAGGCGCTGGTCGAGCTGCTGCTCATGCTCGACGCCGCCAAGCACGCCTCCGCCGGACGCGTCACCGCCGTCATGCCGCACTACGCCTACGCGCGCTCGGACAAGAAGGACGCCGGCCGCATCTCGATCGGCGGTCGCCTCGTGGCGGACCTGCTCGAGACCGCCGGCGCCGACCACGTGCTCGCGATGACCCTGCACTCCCCACAGGTCCACGGGTTCTTCCGGATCCCCGTCGACCACCTGCACGCGCTGCACCAGCTCGCGACGCACTTCGACGGCGACGACCTCTCCAACACCGTCGTGGTCTCCCCGGACCTCGGCTACGCGAAACCCGCGGCCGCCTTCGCACGGATGCTCGGCTGCGGGGTCGCCGCCGGCGCCAAGCAGCGCTTCCCCGACGACCGGGTCGTCATCGCCAACGTCATCGGCGAGGTCACCGGCAAGGACGTCATCGTCCTCGACGACGAGATCGCCAAGGGCAGCACCGTCTTCGAGCTCGTCGCCCGCCTGAAGGAGCTGAAGGTCGCCAGCATCCGGGTGGCCTGCACCCACGGGATCTTCGCCGGCGACGCCCTCGACCGCCTCATCAAGCACCCCGACATCGACGAGGTCGTCTGCACCGACACCGTGCCGCTGCGCGGCGGCCCGCGCCCCGGGCTGTCCGTCATCTCGGTGGCCCCGGCGCTGGCGACCGCGATCCGCCACATCCACGAAGGCGAGTCCGTCAGCGCCCTGTTCCAGCACTGACCACCCGGGGTCGCCGGTCAGGCGAGTTCCGGCGGGAGTTCCCGGGAGTGCAGCACCACCATCGCGGTGACCGCGCGGGTGAGGCTCACGTAGAGGCGGCGCAGGCCGGTGCGCTCGTCGGGTTCCCCGTCGACGATGTCGGCGGGTTCCACGACGAGCACCCGGTCGAACTCCAGACCCTTGACCAGGCTCGCCGGGACCAGCGACACCCGTTGCTGCACATCACCTTCGACGACCTCGTCGAGCCGGGAGAACTCGACCCCCGCCGCGGTCAACGTCGAGGCCACCGCCTCGAGCGAGTTCGCCGCCACGACCACACCGACGGAACCCTCCTCGGCCAGCAGTTGCGCGGCGACCGTCGCCGACCACGCCACCGGGTCGGGAACCTCGAGGACGTCGAGGCGTCCGGGGTCGTCACGCACCGACGTCGGGACGGAGAGGTCGGGAGCGATGCGGGGCAGCAGTCTCGCCGCGTAGTCGATGACGGCCGAGGGGACGCGGAAACCCCGGTCGAGGACCTCGAGGCTGCCGTCGGGTTTCCCGAGGTGGCCGAGCACGTCGTCCCAGCTGCTCGCCGACCACGGCGTCGTCCCCTGGGCGATGTCGCCGAGGACGGTCGCCGCACCCGTGCTGCAGCGCCGGCCGACGGCGCGCAGCTGCATGGCGGAGAGGTCCTGCGCCTCGTCGAGGACGACGTGGGCGCGGGACCGGGTGCGCTGCAGCTGGTCGCCGATCTCGTCGAGGAGGACGCTGTCGGCGGCCGTCCACTTCGCGGTCCCCGCGGTGCGCGGGGGTCTCGGCCACAGCAGCAGGTCGCGTTCGGCCCCGGTCAGCAGGTCCTGCGAGTTCGCGACGAGGAACTCGCGGTCGGACAGCAGCCGCCACAGCACCTTCGCCGCGTCCTGGGCCGGCATCAGCAGCTTCACGGCCTTCCTCACCTCGGCGCTGCGGGCGACGGCGTCCTGCACCACGTCGTCCGGGGAGTCCCCCGCCGCTTCGAACAACTGCAGGACGGCGTGCGAGAGCCGTTGCGGCAGCAGGGCTCGCGCGGCCTCGTAGCGGATCCCGCGGTGGGTCAGCTCGTGCAGGAGGTCCTTGACGAGGTAGCCGGGGACCCGCCACCGCCGCGACCCGCGGGTGACGACGACGGCCCCGCTCTCGAGGACCTGCGCCGGGTCGCCCACGGCCGACCACACCGCCCGGCGCACCACCTCGGCCATCCGCCCGTCCCCCTTGAGCGTGGCCACCGAGGGGGGTTCCTCACCGCGCAACCGCACCTCCTTGCGCCCGTCGCCCGCGACGGTCAGGAGTTCGGTGACGGTGCGCTGCTCGACCTCGACCTCACCCAGCGCGGGCAGCACGGCCGAGATGTGCGACAGGAACGCCCGGTTCGGCCCGATGACCAGCACGCCCTGCCGGGTCAGGCGCTCGCGGTGGGCGTAGAGCAACCACGCCGCGCGGTGCAGACCGACGGCCGTCTTCCCGGTTCCGGGGGCCCCCTGGACGCAGACCGTGGTCTGGGCGTCGGCGCGCACCAGGGCGTCCTGCTCGGGCTGGATGGTGGCGACGATGTCGCGCATGGGGCCGGAGCGTGGGCGCTCGATCTCGCGGGCCAGGATGGCGCTGGAGTGGTCCTGCTCGTGCCGGTCGACGAGGTGCTCGTCCTCGTAGGCCGTCAGCCGGCCCTCCTCGACCCCGAACCGGCGGCGCAATCGCACCCCCGCGCGGTCGTCGCGGGTGGCCCGGTAGAAGCCGCGCGAGACGTCGGCGCGCCAGTCGATGACGACGGGGTCGCCGTGGGAGTCGGTGACGTGGCGGCGCCCGATGTGCAGGCGCTGGCCGTCGTCGTGGTCGGTGCGACCGAAGAACAGCGTCGTCGACGGGTCGTCGACGAGGCTGAGGGCGCGGCGGTGCAGGGCCCAGGCGAGGGCCTCGTCGGCGATGGCGTCCCCACCGTCGGGGACGAGGGACAGCGTGTGCTCGCGCATGCGGGCGAGTTCCGCACGGGCGTGGTCGAGGTGGGACTGCTCGGCGGCGAGGACGCCGTCGTGGTCGGACACGGTTCCTCCTGGAGCTCGACCCGGTTCGTGAGAGCCGACTGATTCTGCCGGAATCGCTGCGGGACAACAACGTTGTGATCTCGACACCGTTCGCGGGATGATGAACGTGGTGGTTCTGAGAATTCCCGGAAGTGGTCAAAAGCCCCAGCCTACGGTGGTGGTGCGGCCCTGTCACCGCCCGCGTGTCGCACCGGCGGGAACCGGCGCCGGCCACGCCGCGTCGTACCCGGGTGACCGCACGAACGAAGGCCCGCAGGGCCGTCCCGGCAGCACGGGGCGGTCTCGCCGTGATCGCCCTGGCCGGTCTCGCGGTCCTCGGCGGTTGCGGACAGGAACAGGCAGGGAGTCCCACGATGAGCAGTTCGAGCCCGTCCGGTCCGTCGGCGACGACGACCCCCGCCGAGAGGTCGCTGACCGTCGCCCTCGACGACGGGAACGGCACCCGCCAGACCTGGCAGCTGGCCTGCTCGATCGACGGGACCGTCTCGGGCGACCACCCCGACGCCACGAACGCCTGCGCGGCGATCGCCGCGGCGAAGGACCCGTGGGCACCCGTCGAAAAGGACATGGCCTGCACGATGATCTACGGCGGTCCGCAGGTCGCGACCGTCCAGGGGACCTGGGACGGCGTCAGCGTCGACGCCCGCTTCGTGCGGACCGACGGGTGCGAGATCGCCCGCTGGGACCGCCTCGCCCCGCTCCTGCAGCCGGGATCGGTGCCCGGCGGCTCTCCTGGCGCGATGTAGGCAATTGATCACAAGGAGTAGCGAAAAGAGCGCGGTCAGGGCAAGGTGTGTTGAGGCGACCTCAGAACGTGTTGAGCCGTACCCATCCAGGGCACGACCGGCACCGAACGTCTGATGTCCGAAGACGACGACGTGACACCTGCCGCGTCGAGCACCGGTGCCAAGGACGGCGCCCTGACTCTAAGGCTGCCCATGTTCAAGAAGTCTCTCATCGTCGACATGATCAACCGCAGTTCCGAGACCCCCGCCGACCGCAGGAACTTCCTGCGCGGCATGGGCCTGCTGTCCGCCGGCACCGTCGGCGCCGGCCTCGTCGGAGCTTCCGTCGCCGCCCCCGCGGAAGCCGCCCCGGGCGACCCCATCAGTGACGGCACGGTTCTCAACTTCGCCCTCAACTTGGAATACCTCGAAGCCGAGTTCTACTGCTTCGCCGCCTACGGCCACGGCCTGTCCGAAGCCATGGCCACCGGTACCGGCACCATGGGTGGCGTCACCGGCGGGCACCGGGTGCCCTTCAAGAGCAAGTCGATGCGCTACTACGCCGAAGAGATCGCCAACGACGAGATCGCCCACGTGAAGTTCCTGCGTACGGCCCTCGGCAGCGCCGCCGTCTCCCGTCCGGCCATCGACCTGCAGAGCTCCTTCACCGGTGCGGCCGTCGCCGCCGGGGTCATCAAGCAGGGCGAGACCTTCGACCCGTTCTCCTCCGAGGCGTTCTTCCTGCTCGGGGCGTTCCTCTTCGAAGACGTCGGGGTCACCGCCTATAAGGGCGCGGCACCGCTCATCCAGAACAAGGACTACCTCGAGGCCGCGGCCGGGATCCTCGCCGTCGAGGCGTACCACGCGGGCATCGTGCGCACCCTGCTCTACGAGAACGGCCTCTCCACCCCCACCAACGCCATCTCCGACGCCCGCGACTCCCTCGACGGGGCCGGCGCGGACAAGGACCAGGGCATCACGACCGGTGCGTCCGGGCGCGCGAACCTCGTCCCGACCGACGCGAACTCGATCGCGTTCAGCCGTTCGCCGCAGGAAGTCCTCAACATCGTGTACCTGACCCCGGGCACCGGCGTCAGCAAGGGCGGGTTCTACCCCGCCGGTCTCAACGGCGACCTCAAGACCAGCTGACCCTGTCCCCCTCGACCTCTCGAAAGAAGAACACCGTGAAGAGATCCGTCATCACCGCCGGTGTCGCCGTGCTCGTCGGCCTCGGCACCACCGTCTCCGTCGCCCTGCCCGCGCAGGCGGCCACCGGCTTCAAGTTCGACCACCGCATCTCGGGCGCGGACCGCTTCGCGACGGCCGTGGCCGCCTCGAAGCTGCTCTACCCCACCGACGACACGGCGAGCGACATCGTCATCGTCAACGGGTACGCCACCGTCGACGGCCTCACCGCGTCCTACCTCGCGGGCCTGAAGAGCGCCCCGATCCTCTACACCGACACGAACGCCGTGCCGGCCTCCACCGCGACCGAGATCGCGCGTCTCGGGGCCACCGACGTCTGGATCGTCGGCGGCACCAACCGGGTCTCGCAGGCCCAGGAGGACGCCTGGAAGGCAGCGGGCAAGACCGTGCACCGCCTCGCCGGCGCGGACCGCTACGAGACCTCCGCCCTGGTCGCGGAGGCCGACGACTCCGGTGACGCACCGGAACAGGTGTTCATCGCCAGCGGGCTCTCCACCGCCGACGCCCTCGCCGCCGGACCGGTCGCGTGGGCCCGGAACTACCCGATCCTGCTGACCGACCCGAACAGCGTCCCGGCCGCGACCGCGGACGCCCTGAAGGAACTCGGGACGACGAACCGGGTCGTGCTGGGGAGTTCGACGTCGGTCTCCGACTCCGTCTACACCCAGGTCGCGGGGACCCAGCGCCTCGGCGGTGCGAACCGCCAGGAGACGGCCACCAAGATCGCCGACGACGTCATCGCGAACGACAACTTCGACCCGCAGAGCGTGGCCCTCGTCGGCGGGACGGACGCCACCGCGGCCGACGCGCTCGCCGCGGCCCCGGTCGCGGGTTCCTACGGGGTGTCGCTCGTCTTCACCGGCTTCGACGGCTCCCTGGGCGACAGCACGAAGGCCTACCTGGTCGCGAAGAAGGGCAACTACGTCCTCCCGGGCACCGGATGGATCTTCGGCGGAACCCCGTCGGTGCCGCAGGCCACCGCGGACGCGGCGACCGCAGCGGTCCAGTAGTCCCACCCGCTCCACGAACACCCACGTCAGTCGCCCCCTTCGTCCACCGCCTCGGCGCGGACGAGGGGGGCGATCTGCGTCCGGCCGCAGCACGAGGGGAAACCCTTACCGCGGGAGGCGCGAAGCGGGTACCGTCGCAGCGTGTCCACGACCCCGTGCACCGGGTGGCAGTCGCCGTAAGGCGGCTGTCGCGACCCTCCACGTCCCGAGCCGCCCACCGGCGGTCGGGGCCACGGGGTGGCACACGTGCGGTGGGTGGCTCCCGTCCCCGGGAGTTCCCGTTGTCCACCACCTCCATCGACGTCGCGCGACGACGCAGCGCCGAACTCGAACACGACCTGCTCGCCGATCCCGGACGTTTCCGCGTCCTGACCGGCGACCGCCCCACCGGCCCCCTGCACCTCGGCCACTACGTCGGGACGCTCGCCAACCGGGTCCGCCTCCAGACGGCCGGGATCGAGGTCTTCGTCGTGATCGCCGACTACCAGGTGATCACCGACCGCGATTCCGTCGGCGACGTCCGCGGGAACGTCCGCGAGGTGCTCCTCGACCACCTGGCCGCGGGGTTGTCCGTGCGCGACGGTTCCGGGGTTCCCGGGGCGACCGTCTTCACCCACAGCGCCGTTCCCGCGCTGAACCAGCTGGTGCTGCCCTTCCTCAGCCTGGTGAGCGTCGCGGAACTCCAGCGGAACCCCACGGTCAGGGCCGAGACCGCGGCGGCCACCCGCCGGGGTTCCGGCGCAGCTGGACCCAACGGGCTGCTGCTGACCTACCCCGTCCACCAGGCGGCCGACATCCTGTTCTCCGGTGCGAACCTCGTCCCGGTCGGACAGGACCAGTTGCCGCACCTGGAGACCGCACGCCTCGTGGCCCGTCGCTTCGGGGAGCGCTACGGCCAGGTGTTCCCCGAACCCGAGGCCCTCCTCTCGGCCGCGCCGCTGCTGCTGGGGACCGACGGCGCGAAGATGAGCAAGAGCGCCGGGAACTCCATCCCGTTGCGGGCCGACGAGGACGAGACGGCGCGGCTGGTGCGCAGCGCCCGCACCGACACCGAGCGCCGGATCAGCTACGACCCGGTGCACCGTCCCGAGGTCGCGAACCTCCTCCTGATGGCCTCGCTGTGCTGCGGCCGTCCCCCCCGAGGGGCTCGCCGAGGAGATCGGCGACGGCGGTTCGGCCGCGTTGAAGCACCTGGTCACGGAGTCGGTGAACGAACACCTGCGACCGCTGCGGGCCCGCCGTCGCGAGCTGGCGGGAGCGGACGACCACCTGCACGCCGTCTTCGCCGCCGGGAACGCGCACGCGAACGAGGTCGCGGACACCACGCTGCAGCGGGTGCGGGAGGCGATGGGGATGACGTACTGATCCCGTCGGACGCTCCCCGCCCAGGGTTCCCGCCCCGGCGGCACGTCAGGTGGTGATCCAGTGGTCCGGGGGTTCCTGCGGAAGGCCGGGAACCTCCCGCTCCTCCTCGCGCCACCCACCCGGCCCGAACACCTCGTCGGCGATCCGGCGCCAGAACCGTCCGGCGGTGAGGTTGTCGTGCTGGAAGACGACGTCCCAGGGTCCCGCGTGCCGGCCGAGGACGTCGAGGGCCAGCCGGCGCCCGACCCCGTCACGACGGGCGACCGGCGCGACCCAGAACGCCGTCACCGCACGACGTTCCCCCGTCGACCCCGCGACGACCGCGAAACCCACCGGTGCCGCCTCCCCGGTCCTCGGGTGCGGTCGCCAGGCGAGGTACGTCGCGACGTCCCCGTCCGCACCGGACGGCAGACCCTGCGTCTGGTAGCGGCCGTCGGGGTACGGGAGGGCGGAGACCACGAGGGCGAGGTCGTGACGGAAGCACTGCCACAACCAGGCCACGACGTCGTGCTCCGCCCGGTCGACGGGACGGATCTCGAGGTCGTTCACCGCCGGCCCCCGGCCGCGAAGGGGCCGGACACGACCTGACCGACGGCGATCCGCACACCGGTCATCCTGTCAGCGGGGTTCAGGCGGCCTCGTGCGAGCTGTCCGCGCGACGCGTCCGGTGCTCGTCCAGGTGGACGACCTCCGCGTACGGTCCCGCCTCCTCGCGGGCGGCGCGCAGGACGATCCGCGTCGCGTCGCCGAACTCGGCGCCGCGCGGGGCGACGAGCAGCAGCCCGTCGCCCCTCCCCTCACGCGCGGCTCGACCCGCAGCGGCCATGACGGCGAGAACCAGCGTTCCCAGCGGAACCACGACCCCGACGAGAATGCTCGTCACGATACCCATCCCCCACGCCTCCCCCGGCGCTCGACCACTCGAACCGAACACCTCGAGCATCGGGGACGGAGCTGTGCGGGCGCATCGGACCGCGGGTGGAACCGCTGGTACTCCCGCAGGAGGACCCTCCCCCGCAGGGCGTGGGTCTAGCGTCCGAGGAACCGGTCGCGGGCGAGGACCCCGATGTCCGGGGCGTCGGTGAACAGACCGTCGATCCCGGTGTCGAACAACGCCTGCGCGTAGTCGAGCACGTGGCCCCAGGCCGTCGGGTCGTCGCCGTCGCGGTACTGCTCGGGCAGGAAGGTGTTCTCGGGTCGCAAGGTGTACGGCACGACCTCCAGGCCCGCCGCGTGGGCGTCATCGACGAGTCCCCGCGTCACCTGCACCAGTGACGGACCGATCTGGTCCGTGAACGTGGCGAGCTCGCGCAGGGCCGAGGGGATCAGCAGGTCCGCGTACTGGCGGGGGTCACCGGCCGCGACGAGGTCGGCGGGGGCACCCGTCTCCGAGGTGAGGAACACCGTGGGCGTCCGCAGGCCGTAGGCCGAGCGCAACTGCTGCAGGTTGGTCAGCTCGAAGGACTGCACGACGACCGGCGCGTCGGCGGAGTTCAGGCCGGTGGAGTTCAGCGTCGCCACCACCTGCGCCTCGACGTCGAACCCGAGGGAACGGAAGTAGGTCGAGTGCTTGATCTCCGGGACGATCCCGATCGTGCGGCCGAGCTCGCGGGACAGGCGCTGCCGCAGCCGCAGGGCCTCGCGGAACGTGGGGACCCGCCACGACCCGTCGTAGATCGTGTTGTGCTGACGGATCTGCGGGAGGCGTTCCTTCGCCCGCAGCGTGCGGAGCTCGGCCAGCGTGAAGTCGGTGGTGAACCAGCCGGTGTACACGATCCCGTCGATGGTCCGCGTCGCCGACCGGTCGGCGAACTCCGGGTGGTCGGCGACGTCGGTGGTCCCGGAGATCTCCGGTTCGTGCCGACAGACCAGGACGCCGTCCTTCGTCGGGACCAGGTCGGGTTCGACGACGTCCGCACCCATCCGGGCCGCGAGTTCCCACGACGCCGTGGTGTGCTCGGGACGGTAGGCGGAGGCGCCGCGGTGGCCGACGACGAAGGGGGTCGGCCAGCCGTGGTCGGGGGCGGCCGAGGCGGTCGTGGCCGTGGCGGGGACCACCGCGAGCCCGCCGAGGACGGCGGAGGTGGTGAGGACGGAACGACGGGTGGGGGCTGCGCTGCGTCGCGTCATGCCCGCAGTGAACTCCTCCCGGGCCCGTCCCGCACAGGGGGGGTCTGGGTGGACTCCGGGGGAACTCACTTCAGCAGGCGGGACATCCTGCGGTCCGCGAGGGGTTTGCCGCCGGTCTGGCAGGTGGCGCAGTACTGCAGGGAGCGGTCGGCGAAGGAGACCTCGCGCACGGTGTCACCGCAGACCGGGCAGGGCAGCCCCGTCCGTCCGTGGACGCGCATGCCGGCCCGTTTGGCGTCCTTGAGCTCCTGGGCGGGTCGACCGCCGGCCTCGGCGACGGCGCCCCGCAACGTCGTCCGCAACGCGGTGTGGAGCCGTTCCACCTCCGCCTCGGGGAGTTTCCCGGCGATCGCGTAGGGGGAGAGCTTCGCGACGTGCAGCACCTCGTCGGAGTAGGCGTTCCCGACTCCCGCGAGCACCGACTGCTCGCGGAGCAGCCCCTTGACCTGCTGCCGCGAACCGTTCAGCAGCGCCGCGAACGCCGCCAGGTCGAAGGAGTCGTCGAGGGGGTCGGGCCCCAGCGAGGCGATCCCCGGGACCTGCTGGACGTCCTTCACGACGTGCACGGCCAGCCGCTTCTGGGTGCCGGCCTCCGTCAGGTCGAACCCCGGCGGGCGTTCGGGGTCCTCGTCGCCCTCGGGGGCGAGCCGGACCCGCAACGCGACGGGGTTCTTGCCGCTGGGCCTCAGCGGCGCCTTCGGCAGGGCGTCGGACCAGCGCACCCAACCCGCGCGGGACAGGTGGATCGCGAGGTGGATCCCGTCGACGTCGATGTCGAGCCACTTGCCGTGCCGCTCGACGCCGCTGACCACGAGCCCCCCGAGCGCCGTCGGCGACGGGTCGTAGGTCTTGAGCACGTTGAGGGCGCCGACCTCGACGCGGGCGACGACGCGGTCCGTCATCCGCTCGCGCAGGAAGGCGGCGAGCCCTTCGACCTCGGGGAGCTCCGGCACCCGCCCAGTGTGGTGGACCGGCCACCGCGCGGCCAGGTTTCGTCGCACCGCAACCGTGCTCGACGGCCCGCAGAACTGTGGTTCTGGCGTTGTCGTGGCTCGCGGCGGACGTGCTCTCATGGCCGCTGCCCCCTGAGAGGAAACCCGTGGATCCCGCCGTCTTCGCCGCCAGCTTCCTGCCGATCCTGCTGCTGGAGCTGCCCGACAAGACCTTCGTGGCGACCCTCGTGCTCGCCACCCGGTTCAAGCCGCTGACGGCCTGGATCGGGGTCGGCCTCGCCTTCGCCGTGCAGTGCCTCATCGCCGTCGTCGCCGGACGCCTGCTCGCCCAACTGCCCGAACGGCCGGTCGCGGCGGTGGCGGCGCTGCTGTTCGCCGTCGGCGCCTTCACCCTCTTCCGCGGTGCGGCGAAGGCGCAGCAGGCCGAGGCGGACGCGCTGCAGGAGTACGAGCAGAAGGTCACGGGCGGGAAGTCGGGGGTGCGCGCCGTCCTGGCCTGCTTCGGGGTCGTCTTCCTGGCCGAGTGGGGCGACCTGTCGCAGCTCTTCACCGCCGGCCTGGCCGCCCGCTACGACGACCCGGTCTCGGTGTTCCTCGGTTCCTGGGCCGCACTGCTCGTGGTGTCCGGGCTGGCCGCGGCGATCGGCGCGACGGTGGTGAAGCGGCTCAGCGTCGCCACCGTGAGCCGGATCGGCGGGGTCGTCTGCACCGTCCTGGCGGTCCTGACCCTCCTCGAGGTGGTGGGCGTCGACCTGCCGGTCTGAGCCCGTGGGGCCCCTGTGACGGCGCTGGGTCGAGACACGAGTTCCGCCTGCGTTCGGACAAGCGGCGACCCGAGTGATTGACTGTGTGTCACGCATCGATGACTCTGCTCACATGCGTGGGGCTGGAGCGCCGTGGAGGGACCTCGGCGGGGTGTCGTTCGGGGCTGGGGAGGTCGAGGACCGTTGTTTCGCGTGGTCCTCCCACCCAACCCCCGGTCGGTCGGCATCGCGAGGTGGCTCATCACGGAGTGGTGCGCGCCCTGGGTCGCGGCCGACGAGATCCAGGAGGACACCGTCGAAGCGGCGCTGCTGCTGGCCAGCGAGGTCGTGACCAACGCCGTCATCCACGGTGACGGCATGGTGCTGGTGGCCCTCGACCGCGTCAACGGCGCCTCGCTGCGCGTGGAGGTCTCCGACAACGGCGGCGGGATGCCGCTGATCGGCTCGCAGCGCGCCGACGCCGAGAGCGGACGCGGGATGGCCATGGTCGAGATGCTGTCCAGCCGCTGGGGGACCGACCTCGCCGTCGGCCCGCTCGGCAAGACCGTCTGGTTCGAGCTCTCCGGGTCCTAGCCGTCCGTCGGCGCTGCCCCTCGTGCGAGCACCCCGACCAGCTGTTCGGCGGCCGCTCGCGCGTCGGCCTGACGTCGTCCCAGCTCCGGGACGTCACTGAGGTAGCTGTTGCCGAGCGCGATGGTGAGCACCCCGTAGACGACGGGGACGACGGCGGCCTCCTCGACACCGGGCCGATCACGGACGATCGCCGCGCGGATCGACCCCTCGAGACCCTGGTAAGCCGCGGAGACGATGTCGTGGATGGCCGGGATGGTCCGACCGGCGTCGACGAAGGCGTTGACCGCGGCGTTCTCGACACCGGGCACCGCGAACTTTCCGAACAGGTAGTCGAAGGTGGCCGAGAGGTCCGAGCCCGTGGGCACCAGGGGCGCCACCGCGGCGAGCTCCGCCAGGTCGGTCAGGGCCAGGGCCGCCTCCCCGAAGTAGAAGTAGCGAGCGGCCTCGATGAGCAGGTCCTCCCGGTTGCCCGCGATGTAGCGGACGTGACCGCGGGCCAGCCCTGCCGTGTCCGCGATCACCTCGAGCGTGGCACCACGGAAGCCGTGGGAGGCCATGGCCTGCACGGCGGCCGCGAGGACCTGGCCCTTCCTCTCGTGAGCTCGCGCCTGTCGCGACCCCGCTGCATCTCGTGTGCCCACCACTCTCCCCGATCTCCCCGAACCCCTTGTAGAACTTCGTCACTTCTGACTAAATGCACGCAACCGCGAGCCGGGCGAGTGCCCCAGAGCCGACGAAGGACCACTGCCGTGAGCCTGATCCTCAGCAACGCGAACATCCACACCTCCGACCCCGAACGACCGCACGCGGACACCATCGTCATCGACGGCGAGCACATCGCCTTCGTCGGGGCGGCGGACTCGTGGGACGCACCCGAGGGTTCGGACACGGTGGACCTGGGCGGACGCACGATCGTCGCGGGATTCGTCGACGCGCACGCCCACCCGGCCATGATCACCCGCAGCGCCTGGCACACGACCCTGCCGTGGACGCACGACGCCGAGGAGCTCCTCGAGTTCGTACGACGCTACGCCGCCGAGCACCCCCGCGACGAGGCCCCCTACCTGTACTTCGAGTACTACCCCAGCACGTTGTTCCCGGCAGGTCAGCCCACGAAGGAGCTGCTGGACCGTGTGGTCGACGACCGTCCCGTCCTCTGCACCGACTTCAGCGATCACGAGCACTGGGTCAACAGCCGGATGCTGGAACTGATGGGGGTGACGGCCCGGACGCCCGATCCCATCCCCGGGCTGCAGGTGTTCGTCCGCGACGAGGACGGCGAACCCACCGGTCTGCTGCGCGAGTTCGCCCACCTCCCGTTCCTGGAGACCATGTACGACCGACTGGGCTGGAGGCCGCCGGAGCACATCACCCCCGAACTGCTCGCCCCCGTGCTGGACCAGCTGACGGCGAACGGCGTGACGGCCGTGTTCGAGGCCATCCTGGAGGACGACGAGGTCCTCGCGGCCGCGCAGGAACTGGACCGCCGGGGCGAGCTCGACCTCTACTACGAGGGTGCGGTGGTCTTCCGGGAACTGCGGGAACTCCCCACCGCCCTCGAGAAGGCGCACGAGTACCACGAACGGTACGGAGGTGCCCGCATCCGCGTCCGCACCCTCAAACTCATGCTGGACGGCACCAACGAGAGCGGCAACAGCGCCGTGCTCGAACCGCTGTGCCGAGCGGGGAACGGGCACGAGCTCGGCGAGATGGCGATGTCGACGGAGGAGCTGACGTCCTGCCTCCTGACCTGCAACGACGACGGGACGGACCTCCACGTCCACCTCGTCGGCGACCGCTCCTTCCGGTCAGCCTGCGACGCCGTCGCCGCCGCCCGGACGGCGTGTGCCGCGACCGGGACTCCCTGGCGCACGCAGGTGACGCTCGCCCACTGCGAACTGGTCGACCCCGCGGACATGCACCGGCCCGCGGAACTCGGGATCATCGTCAACTGGACGCCGCACTGGTCCGGAGGGTACTTCGGCGAGGAAGGACGCGCCCACCTCGGCGACGGACGCTGGAACCGCATGTACCGGTTCACCGAGTTCGTCGCCAGCGGCGCCACGCTGACCTTCGGCAGCGACACCGTGACGCAGTACGAGGCCCACCGGGGTTCCCCGCTCTTCGGGATGCAGGTCGCCGCCACGCGCGTCGACCCCGAGTTCCCGCTCGACGCCTCCCGGTACCCCCGCGGGGTACGGCCTCCGGAGGACGCAGGCCTCGGTCCCGACGTCCTGCTCAGGGGACACACGCTCGACGCCGCCCGGCAACTCCGCCTGGACGACCGGATGGGATCGCTGACCCCCGGGAAGCTGGCCAACCTCGTCGTGCTCGGGGAGGACCCGCTGACGGTCGACCCGAGCCGGCTGTCCGAGGTCACGGTCGACGCGGTGGTCTTCGAGGGGACCGTCGTCGCCGGCTCCCTCCCGTTCGGCACGGAATCGCCCGCACCGTCCCGCTCCGGCGCCACCCCAGTGTGAAGGAGACCCTCGTGACCGTCGAAACCCGAACTCCGGCACTGCGCCGCGTCCTCAACCTGCGCTACCTGGTCGTGTTCGGGCTGGCGTACCTCGCACCCACCGTGGTGTTCGACCAGTTCGGCATCACGAGCGACCTGACCGGGGGGATGCAGACCCTGGCCGTGCTCATCACCACCGTCGCGATGTCCTTCACCGCGTACAGCTACAGCCTCATGGTGCGTGCCCACCCGGTCGCGGGCTCGGCGTACACGTACGTGCAGAGGTCGGTGAACCCCTGGTTGGGGTTCTTCACCGGCTGGGTGATGCTGCTCGACTACCTGTTGCTCCCGATGATCTGCTACCTGCTCCTGGGCACCTACCTCAACGCCGTCGTGCCGGGGGTTCCCGTCGCGCTCTGGGTCGTCGCGGGTGCGGTCTTCGTCGCGGTGTTCAACGTCATCGGGGTGCGCGCCGCCGGTCGCATCAACATCGCCGTCGTCGTCGCGCAGGTCGTCTTCAGCGCGGTGTTCGCGATCGTGCTCGTCGTCGTCATCCTCCGGGCCCAGGGAACGACCGGACTGATCGACACCCACGCTCTCGTGAACCCCGACACCTTCGACACCGGAAACGTCCTGCGGGGAGCGTCCGTCCTCGCCGTGTCCTTCCTGGGTTTCGACGCGGTCTCCACCTTCGCGGAGGAAACGGTGGAACCCAGGAAGACGGTGCCGCGAGCGGTGATGATCGTGTGCGTCGGAGGCGGCGCCGGGTTCGCGGTCATGGCCTACCTCCTGCAGACGGCCTGGCCCACGTCCGTCAGCGACATGGTGGACCCGAACGTCGGCATCCTGGAACTGATCGCGCACACCGGGACGTCCTGGATCGAGGTCCCTTTCCTCGTCGTCGACAACGTGTCCACCATCGTCTGCGCGATGGCTGCGGTGGCGGCCGTCTCCCGGGTCCTGCTCGGGATGGGCCGGGACGACGTGCTGCCGCGTCGGTTCTTCGGGCGGGTCGACGCACGCTTCCAGACCCCGGTGCGCAACATCCTCGCCACGTCGGTCATCTCGTTGTCAGCCATCTTCTACGCGGACGACCTGCTGGGGGCGGCCTCGCTCGTGAGCTTCGGCGCCATCACCGGGTTCGTGCTGGTCAACTACGCCGCGATCAACCACTACTTCGTCAGGGGCGGACGCCGCCACGGTGCGGACGTCCTGAAGTTCCTGGTGCTCCCGGGTCTCGGCGTGCTGGTGACGGTCGTCCTGTGGGTGGGCATCGACGCGCACGCGAAGGAACTGGGACTCGTCTGGCTGGGACTGGGTCTCGTCTACATCGGGGTGAAGACCCGGGGGTTCCGCCGACCGCCCGCACCGCTGGCACTGCAGGACGCCGACTGAACCGCACGACGACCTGAACCGCACGACGACCGACCGCGACGAACCGACTGGACGTGCTGCTGTGAGTCTCGACCTTCGAACGCCCGCCCGACACCGCACCGTGTGGGAACGGTCCGCCCCGGACCCGGCGCTCGTCCACCGGGCCCTGGCCGGCACCGAACTCGCGGCGTACTGGCTCCAGGACGCCCCGGCGGGACCGACCCCGGAACAACTGACCAGCGCGACGACGGCCGACCTGGTCGTGGTCGGCGGTGGGTACCTGGGGTTGTGGACGGCGGTGCTGGCCAAGCGGCGCGACCCCGCGCGCAGCGTCGTCCTGCTGGAGTCCGAGACCGTGGGGTGGGCGGCTTCCGGCCGCAACGGGGGCTTCTGCGAGGCGAGCATCACCCACGGGGACGAGAACGGGCGCACCCGCTGGCCCCGCGACCAGGAGGTGCTGCGGCGTCTCGGGCGGCAGAACCTGGACGCGTTCGCGCGGGACGTCGACGAGCTGGAGGTGGACTGCCAGTTCGAGCGGACGGGCAGTCTGACCGTCGCCGTCGAACCGCACCAGGTTCCCTGGCTGGCCGACGGGTCCACCTCGCCGAGCGACCTCCTGGACGCGGCCGCGGTCCGCGCCGAGGTGGACTCCCCCGTCGTGCTCGGCGCACGGTGGGACCGCCACGACGTCGCGCTGCTGCACCCCGCACGGCTGGCCCGGGAGCTGGCCCGGGTGGCCCGGGACCTCGGGGTGGAGGTCTTCGAGCACTCCCCCGTCACCGAGGTCGTCGAGGACAAGAAACCCAGCGGTGGCCGCCTGACGGTCCGCACGGCCCGGGCCGGCATCAGCGCGGCCCACGTCGTGCTGGCCACCGGCGTCTTCCCCAGCCTGTTGCGGCGTGACCGTCTCCGGACGGTCCCCGTGTACGACTACGTGCTGATGACCGAACCGCTCACGAGCGCCCAGAAGGCGTCCGTGGGCTGGGCCCACCGCCAGGGGATCACCGATCTCGCCAACCAGTTCCACTACGTCCGGCTCTCGGCCGACGACCGCATCCTCTTCGGCGGCTACGACGCGGTCCACCACGCCGGGGGCGCGGTCCGCTCCCGCTACGAGGACAACCGCGCCTCCTACGAGCGGCTCGCGAGCCACTTCTTCACGATGTTCCCCCAGCTCGAGGACGTGCGCTTCAGCCACCGCTGGGGCGGAGCCATCGACACGTGCACGCGGTTCACGGCCTACTACGGGACGGCGAAGGCGGGTCGGCTGGCCTACGCCCGGGGTTTCACCGGCCTCGGTGTCGGGAGCACCCGCTTCGCCGCCGAGGTGCTGCTGGACCTCATCGCCGGCGCCCCGACGGAACGGACCGAGCTGGAGATGGTGCGACGCAAGCCGTTGCCGTTCCCCCCGGAACCGGTGGCCGCGCTGGGCGTGGCCATGACCCGCGCGGCCCTCGACCGTGCCGACCACCGGCAGGGGCACCGCGGTCTCTTCCTGCGGGGTCTCGACGCCGCCGGTCTCGGGTTCGACTCCTGACGCGACCCGGACCGGTCACGCCCGCACGAACGCGTCCTTCCCGGCCGCCCGCGCCGCCACCAGCTGCCCGGCCGCCACCAGCACGAGCACCACCAGCGGCACCGTCCACGAACCGCTCGCCACGTGCAGCGCCCCGATGAGCACCGGTCCGACCGCGGCCGCGAGGTAGCCGACGCCCTGCGCCATCCCGGACAACGCGACCGCCGTGGCCCCGTCCGCCGCCCGCGCCGAGACGCTCGCGAGCGCCAGCACGACGGCCCCACCCATCCCGAGCCCGGCGACGACGACGGCGACGACGGCCGCGTCGGGGACGAGCAGGAGGAGGAGCAGGCCGGTCATCGTGAACGTCGTGGCCCCCATCGCCGCGCGCCGGGTGCGCACGACGGTGCGACCCGCGACGACGGGGACGAGGAGGCTGCCGACCACTCCGGCGACCTGCATCACCGACAGCAGCACGCCGGCGGCGGCGCGGTCGGTCCCGGAGCGGTCGTGGACCATCGTCGCCAGCCACGCCAGCATCACGTAGAAGATCACCGACTGGGCGGCCATGAACGCGGTGACCGCCCAGGCCAGTCCCGAACCCCAGGGCGCGCGGGGTCGCGGTCCTCCGGTCGCCGGGCCGGAACCGCGGCGGACCAGGGGCAGCCACAGCACGACGCAGACGAGGGCGGGTGCGGCCCACACGACCAGCGCGCTGCGCCAGCCGCCGGCGAGGTGCTCCGACAGCGGCACGGCGACGCCGGAGGAGACGCTGGCGACGACCTGCATGAGGACGACGTAGGTGCTGGTGAGCAGGGGGATCCGGCCGGGGAACTCGGCGCGGATGAGCGCGGGCATGAGCACGTTGGCGACGCCGATGGCGACCCCGAGGACGGCCGTCCCGGCGAAGAGGGGCACGACGCCCGGGACCCAGCGCAGCAGGGACCCGGCGACCAGCAGGAACAGCGCGAGGACCAGGGTGAGCCGGGTCCCGAGGCGGGCGGCGACCCGCGGGACGACGAGCGAGCTCGCGGCGAAGGCCAGCAGCGGCAGCGACGTCAGCGCCCCGGCGAGCGTCGCGGACAGGGCGAGGTCGTCGGAGACGATCGGGAGCACGGACCCGACCCCGGTGATGGGGGCGCGCATGGCGCAGGCGACCAGCAGCAGCCCCACGAGGAGGACGACGGTGGTGCCACGGGTGGTCGGGGCGGTCGGGGCGGCGGCGGTCTCGGGTGTGCGCATGACCCTGGCATCGTCGCGCACGGGTGGTTCGGTCGGGACACCGGTCAGGAGCGGCGGGACTCCCGCCGCAGGTAGACCAGGCCCAGGACCGGCAGCACGAGCGGGACGAAGCCGTAGCCACGGCCGTAGCCGGACCAGACGGTGGAGTCGGGGAAGGCGGCCGCGTCGGCGAGGCTGAGGGTCCCCACGGTCAGGACGCCGAGCAGTTCGACGCTGCAGGCCACCCAGGCGGCGCGACGCCAGCCGTGGCCCGTGCGGCCCAGCCCGAGCGTCGCGACGACGTAGACGACCCCGGCGAAGGCGGACAGCACGTACGCGAGCGGGGCCTCGTGGAACTGCGTCGCGATCTGGACGCCGGCGCGGGAGACCGCGGCGATGGCGAAGACGCCGTAGAGGGCGACCAGGACGCGTCCCAGCCCCGTCGTCCGGCGGGGTTCGGGTCGCCCGCTCACCGGGTCACTGCTCACTGGGTCACTCCGAACAGCAGGTAGGCGCGGTAGGCGATGACGACGACGGCGAAGCAGGCGACGACGAGCACGAGCGTGCTGGGTCGTGACCGGTCCGCGAGCGCCCAGAACGTCCCCGCCGGCAGCACGAACGGCGACACGACGAGGTAGGCGATCGTGGTGGCGAGCTCGACGGGACGCGGTCCGGTGACGAGGTCGACGACCCCGTCGACCACGAGGGCGAGGACACCGAGCTCGAGAACCGCCAGCCCGACGAGCAGCGCGCGGCCGACCCGGCGGTCCCGGGCGACGACGACGACCGCCCAGGCACCCACGACGAGGGCGAGCAGGCAGACCACCGCGACGAGGATCCCGGACACGGGGGTGAACTCTACGGTCATCGGGAAGACGGACTCCGGTCCGGTTGTTGAGCCGGTACGTGGACCTCTTCTCCCCCGTCGCCCTGGGCGACCTCCAGCTGCCCAACCGCCTCGTCATGGCCCCGCTGACCCGGACCCGCTCCGGTGCCGAGGGTGTCCCCGGACCCCTCGTCGCCGAGCACTACGGCCAGCGCGCGAGCACCGGCCTCATCGTCACCGAAGGCACCTACCCCAGCCGCGAGTCGCGGTCCTACCCCGGCCAGCCCGGGATCGTCACCGACGAGCAGCAGGAAGGCTGGCGCGGTGTCGCCGAGGCGGTGCACGCCCGCGGCGGCCGTCTCGTGATGCAGGTCATGCACGGTGGCCGCGTCACGCACACCGACATCACCGGCACCGAGCGGATCGTCGGGCCGAGCGCCATCGCGATCCAGGGCGAGACCCACACCGCGACCGGCAAGGTCGCCTACCCGGTCCCGCACGAGCTGACGACGTCCGAGATCGCCGACGTCGTCGCCGACTTCGTCGCCGCGTCGCGTCGCGCCGTCGACGCCGGGCTGGACGGGGTCGAGATCCACTCCGCGAACGGCTACCTGCTGCACCAGTTCCTGGCGCCGGGGTCGAACCACCGCACCGACTCCTACGGCGGTTCCCCGGAGAACCGTGCGCGCCTCTCGATCGAGGTCGCGACGGCCGTGGCCGCCGAGATCGGCGCCGGCCGCGTGGGCATCCGCATCTCCCCCGCGCACAACATCCAGGACGCGCTCGAGACCGACCCCGCCGACGTCGAGGCCACCTACGCCGCGCTGGTCGAGGGCCTGGCTCCGCTGGGTCTGGCCTACCTGAGCGTCCTGCACGCCGACCCGACGGGCGACCTCGTCCAGGGCCTGCGCAAGCGCTTCGAGGGTCCGCTCATGCTGAACACCGGTTTCGCCGCCGTGACCACCCGCGAGGAGGCCACGGGCCTCGTCGCCGACGGTGTCGCGGACGTCGTCGCCGTGGGCCGCGCCGTGATGGCGAACCCGGACCTGCTGGCGCGCTGGCAGGGGGGTCACCCCGAGAACGAGCTCGACCCGACCACGAGCTACGGCTCGGGCGCCGAGGGCTACACGGACTACCCCTTCCTGGCCTGACCTCCCGACGTGGCGGCGAGTTCGGCGCAGGCGCGCAGGGAGTCCTTCTCCTGCAGCGCCTCGGCCGCCTCGTCGCCCGTCAGCGGGACGGGGACCCCGGAACGGATGGTGGCGGGCGTCCACGCCGCGGCGGAGACCCCGCCCGTTCCGGGCAGCGTCAGCTTCAGGACGCCGGAGTCGACCGTCCCGCGGCGCTCGGCGTAGAACACGAAGTTCCCGAGGCCGTAGTCGACGAAACCCGTCCGGTCCCCGGCGGTCAGGAAACCCTGCCCGAGCTGGATGTGCGCGTGCGATCCGACGACGGCGTCGGCGCCCGCGGCGACGAGTTCCCGGGCGATCCGGCGCTGGTCGTCGGTGGGGCACCCGGCGAGTTCCCTGCCGTAGTGCAGGACGACGACGATCGAGTCGCTGCGTCCGCGTTCGGCCTTCACCGCGGCGACGAGTCGCGCCCGCCCGGAGTCCGTCTGCACGGAGGCCAACCCGGGTTTCTCCGCGGTCGCGGTCCACGCCGTCGCGAGCGAGGTGTCGAGGACCTGGGTGGCGTCGAACACGGCGAGGCGGTTGTCGCGGACGGTCGTGCGGTACGGCGCGAACGCCGCGCCGACGTCCGTCCCCAGCCCGATGATCGGCAGTCCCTGCGCCTTCCCCGCGGCGAGGGTGTCCTGCAGACCGGTCCGGCCGTAGTCGAGGCTGTGGTTGTTGGCCATCGCCGCGACGTCGACCCCGACCGCCTTCAACGCGCCGAGCCCGGACGCCGGCGCCCGGAACGTGTACTTCTTGCCCGCGGGGTCCCCGCGGTCGGTGATCGCGGTCTCGACGTTGACCACCGTGACGTCGGCGTCGCCGAGCACCCCCGCGACCGCCTCCAGCCCGCCGGGTCCGAGGGCCGCGGCACTGGAGCCGGCGAAGTGGACGTCGCCGGCGACGTTCACGGTGATGGGTTGCGGCGCGGGTGCTTCGGGCTCCCCGGAGCACCCGGCGAGGAGCAGCAGGGCCACGACCGCGAGAACCCCTGAGCGCACCGGGCCACAGTAGGGGCGGAACCGGAGGTTAGGGTCACGACGTGCCGGAGCTGCCCGAGGTCGAGTCCGCCCGCAAGGTCATCGAGGAGAGCGGTCTGGACCGCCGGATCGCCGACGTCGACGACCGCGACACCTACGAGTGCCGCCCGCACGCACCGGGCGACCTGCGCAAGGCCCTGCTGGGCCGGACCCTGACCGCGGCCCACCGGCGCGGGAAGTCCATGTGGTGCGACTCCTCCGAGGACGGTCCGTCGCTCGGGATCCACCTGGGCATGAGCGGACGCATCTTCATCAGCCCGCCCGGCGGCGAGGGAGACCTGGCGGTCGGCGGTGACTACGCCGGGCCGCGGCCGCAGTCGACCGCGGTCAAGGACGAGTGGTACCGCTTCACCCTCGACTTCGAGGACGGCGGGCAGTTGCGGCTCTTCGACAAGCGCCGGCTGGGCCGGGTCCGGCTCGATCCCGACCTGGACGCGCTGGGCCCGGACGCCGAGGAGATCGGGCGCGAGGAGTTCCGCGAACGCGTCGGCCGCGGAACCGCTCCGTTGAAGGCGCGGTTGCTGGACCAGTCGGTGCTGGCGGGGATCGGGAACCTGCTGGCCGACGAGGTGCTGTGGCGCAGCCGGATGTCCCCGCGCAGGCCGGCCGGGGAACTGCGCACCGAGGAGCTCGACGAACTCCGCCGGGAACTGCGCGCCGGGATCCGGCACGCCGTCAAGCACGGCGGCGTCCACACCGGCGAGGTGATCCCGCACCGCACGAACGGAGGGCACTGCCCCCGCTGCGGCGCCGAGATGGTGCGCGCGACGATCGGGGGACGCACGACGTGGTGGTGCTCGGCGGAACAGGCCTGACCCCGCTCCCGACCGCCGATCGCGTCGGAGCGCCACCGCGGGGTCAGCCCTGCCGCGCCTTCCAGCGCGGGTTCCTCTTGTTGATGACGTAGGTCTTCCCGTGACGACGCACGACGATGGATCCCTCCTTCTGCTTCAGGCTCTTCAACGATGCGCGTACCTTCACGACGTCGCTCCCCTCACCAGCTGGACTTCGTGACGCCGGGTAGCTCCCCGGCGTGGGCCATGTCGCGGAACGTGATGCGCGACAACCCGAACGTGCGCAGGACGCCACGGGGGCGCCCGTCGGTGACGTCGCGGTTGCGGACCCGGGTGGGGCTGGCGTCGCGCGGGAGCTTCTGCAGGGCCAGCTGGGCCGCGGCCCGTTCCCGGCTGGTCGAGTGCGGGTCGACGGCGGCCTGCTTGAGTTCGGCCCGGCGCGCGGCGTACCGGGCGACGACGTCCTTGCGCTGCTCGTTCTTGGCGATCTTGCTCTTCTTGGCCATGGTTCAGCGCTCCTCGCGGAAGTCGACGTGTCGGCGCAGGACGGGGTCGTACTTGCGGACGACCATGCGGTCGGGGTCGTTCCGGCGGTTCTTGCGCGTGACGTAGGTGTAGCCCGTCCCGCCCGTGGAGCGGAGTTTGATGACGGGACGCACGTCCTGGGACCTGGCCATCAGAACTTCTCCCCCCGGGCTCGCAGTTGCGCGACGACGGACTCGATGCCGCGCTTGTCGACGGTCTTGATGCCGCGCGCGGAAACGGTCAGCGTCACGGTGCGCCCCAGGGAGGGGACGAACCACTTCTTGCGCTGGACGTTCGGGTCGAACCGGCGATTGGTGCGCCGGTGCGAGTGCGAGACGGACTTGCCGAACCCCGGAACGGCTCCGGTGACCTGGCAGTGAGCGGACACGTGGGCTCCCTGGTCGTGGTGAACGGGTTTGGGTCCTACTGTTGAGAACGTATCTCATCTACAGGAGGAACTGTGAAACCACACCTGCATCCCGTCTACGGCCCGGTCGTCTTCCGCGACAAGGCCGCGGGCACGGCGTTCCTGTCGAACTCCACCCTCGCCGCGCGCCGAGACCTGCCGACCGCGGAGTGGGAGGACGGACGCACCTACCCCGTGTTCGACGTCGACGTGTCGGCGGCGAGCCACCCGTTCTGGACCGGGAGCGCCCGCGTGCTGGACACCGAGGGTCGGGTGGAGAAGTTCCGCCGCCGCTACGCGCGCGACTGACCCTCCCCCCGCGGCCGGGCACCCGCCGGCTGCACCGCGGCGATGCGGCGGTGCAGCGCGGCGGGGACCGCGGTCAGTTCCGCCACGGGACCCGCGATCCAGTCCAGGGCCGCGGCGGTCTCGTGGGCGGTGAGGTCGCGGAACCACGTCAGGCACCCCGGGCGCGGTGCGGTCCAGGCGAACTCCACCCCGACGGCCAGGCAGGCACGGGCCGGGGTCGCCACCCCCGGGTCCAGGGCGACCAGGACGAGGTTCCGTGAGTTGCGGACGACGGCGCGCGCCCGGTGCAGCAGGCCGGGTTCCCCGGCGGGGACGAGCACCCAACCCCGGGGCGCGGGGACGGGCGGCGGGGTCGTCGGCGTGGTGAACGGTTCAGCGGGCGTGCGGGCTGCGGGACGGGGCACGTCTCCTCCAGGGTTCGGCGGCTGGTAGCGTCACCCTAAGCGAGAACCGTTCTCAAGTGGAGGTGTCCGTGTCGTCCGCCCTGCCGATCACCGTCGTGACCTCGATCCACCCGCTGCAGCGCGACCTGGTGACGAGCACCGTCTTCTGCGACGTCCCCGGCGCCGTCGTCCTGCGCTACGACCTCGGGGCCGAGGACCTGCGGCGCGTCGTGAGCGACTTCAGCGGCGTGGTGGAGGACGTGGTGGTCCCGCTCGAGCACGCCTGCCTGGGCTGCGCCCAGCGGGAGGACCTCCTGCCGACGGTGGCGGCCATCGCGGCGACCGGCCGCTGGTCCGCCCTCGTGCTGGCCCTGCCGGTCGGCGCCGATCCCACCCCGGTCCTGGCCGCGCTGTGCACGCAGGACGACCTGCGCGACGCCGTCGCCGTGCGCGGGGTCGTGGCCGCCGTCGAGGCCGCCGGCCTCGTCGAGGACCTCCTCGGCGACGCACTGCTGTCCGAACGCGGCACCGCTCTCGGCGAGGACGACGAACGCGCCGTCGGCGAGGCCCTGGCCCGACAGCTCGACGAGGCGGACCTGGTGCTGACCGACGGCACCCCCGACGGGCGCGCACGCACCCTGCTCGCCCACCTGTGCGGCCCGGCGGTACCGGTGCTGCCCCTGGAGGACACCGGCGGCGCGCAGCTCGTCGACGTCGCGGGCGGGACGCACCGCAGCGGCGCCCGCGCCGACCTGCTGACCGTGCGCCGCCCCCCGGTCGAGGACACCTGCGGGGTCTGGACCGTGGAGCTCACCTCAGACCGCACGCTGCACCCGGGCCGGCTGCTGGAACGGATCGAGGACCTCGGCGCCGGGCGTCTGCGCGCCCGCGGCACCTTCCGCCTCGCCACCCGGCCGGGCACGGTCTGCGCGTGGGACGGCGCCGGGGGCCAGCTGAGCATCGGCGAGACCGGCACCTGGCGCCCCGGGGACCGCAGCACCCACCTCGTCGTCACCGGCACCGAACCCGGCGACAGGGACCGGGTGCGGGCCGCCTTCACCGACGTCCTGGCCACGGTGCCCGAGGAAGCCGGGGCGCAGGAGGAGGCGGTCCAGCAGGCCGCCGGTGCCCAGGGCCCCGAGGAGGACGGGTTCGAGGCGTGGCTGGGCCCGCGAGAGCCCCACGTCCCGGACCACCTCCTCACCGATCCGCTCGTGGTGGAATGAACGTCCGTCGTCTCAGGAGGTCTTCCGTGCTGCCCATCGCCGCGCCCCTCGGGCGTCTCGCCCTCACCGCAGCCGCCTCGGCCGGGATCGTCAAGGCCCTGGGTGACGGTCGCGGCGGCGCGGCCCTGCGCCGCCTCGCCGTCAGCGGGACCAAGGCCGGCATCAAGGCCTCCCGCGCCGCCGAGACCGGGGTCGAGCGCCTGCGCCTGGGCACCGGCGACATCGTGGCCCAGGCCTACGACGAGCTCGGCGAGCAGGTCCCCGTACCGCCCACCCCGCAGGCGGGGCACGACCACCAGCACTGAGCGGTTCCGGCTCACCGTCCCCCACCCCCCAGGAGGTGCGCACGTGTCCAGCCCCACCTGGAGCCCGGTCGAGCTGTCGCCGCTGAACGTCGTGGCCGTGGCTCCGGGTCGCCTGCGGCTGCAGGCGGACTGGTTGCGCCGCAGCCCAGCTCGTGCGGTCGCGGCCGAAGAAGCCCTCGACCGCCTCGACGGTGTCCGCCTGGCGCGGGCCTACCCCGTGACGGGCAACGTCGTCGTGCACTTCGACCCCGCGACCCTGCACGTGGAGCAGATGGCGGCGGCGGTCGCCTCCAGCGCGAGGGTCGCGCACGACGCCGATCCGTCCCGCACCCCGCGCTCGGCCGACGTCGGCAACGGTGAGGTGGCCCGCATCGCCGTCGGCGGTGCCGCACTGGCCCTGCTGGGCCTGCGCCGCTACGCCTTCGGTCGCCCGGCGTTGCTCGGCCCGACCTCACGTCTCGTCGCGACGGGTGTGACGATCTTCTCCGGCTACCCCTTCCTCAAGGGGGCCTTCGGTTCCCTCGTCGGGAAGCGGAGCGCGGGCACCGACGCGCTGGTCTCCGCCGCCACGGTCGCGAGCCTGTTGCTGCGCGAGAACGTCGTGGCCCTCACCGTGCTCTGGTTGCTCAACATCGGGGAGTACCTGCAGGACCTCACGCTGCGCCGCACCCGGCGGGCCATCGCAGACCTGCTGCAGGGCAGCGAGACCACCGCGTGGGTGCGGCGGAACACCGCCGAGGGGGAGGTCGTCGAGCAGCGCGTCGACCTCGCCGAACTGCGGGTCGGCGACCTCGTCGTCGTCCACGACCAGTCCACCGTGCCCGTCGACGGCCTGGTCGTCGACGGCGAGGCCGTCGTGGACCAGGCCGCGCTGACGGGGGAGAACCTCCCCGTCCAGCGCGCCGTCGGTGACCCCGTGCTGGCCGGCAGCGTCAACCTGCGCGGACGTCTCGTCGTCCGGGCCACCGCAACGGGTTCGGACACCGCGGTGGGACGGATCATCGCCCGCGTCGAGGACGCCCAGGCCGACCGTGCCCCCGTGCAGACCGTGGGCGACGCGTTCAGCCGCAAGTTCGTCCCGGCCTCCTTCGGCCTGGCCCTGGCGACGTTGGTGTTCACCCGTGACGTGCGGCGGGCCATGACGATGCTGCTCATCGCCTGCCCCTGCGCGGTCGGACTGGCCACGCCGACGGCCATCAGCGCGGCCATCGGCAACGGGGCCCGGCGCGGGATCCTCGTCAAGGGCGGTTCGCACCTGGAAGCCGCGGGTCGTGTCGACGCGTTCGTCTTCGACAAGACCGGGACCCTGACCGTCGGCCGTCCCGTCGTGACGAACGTGTTGTCCTTCCGCGAGGACTGGACCCCCGAGCAGGTCCTCTCCGAGGCCGCGAACTCCGAGGTGCACTCCAGGCACCCGCTGGCCCAAGCCGTCATCCGTTCCACCGAGGAACGTCACCTGCTCATCCCCACCCACGAGGAGTGCGAGGTCATCCTCGGTCTGGGGATGCGCGTGCAGGCCAACGGCCGGGTCCTGCTCGTGGGATCGCCGGGGTTGATGCGCCGCGAGGGCGTGAGCGTCGACGAGCACGCCACCGACTGGGTGGACCGGTTGCAGCGGGCCGCCGAGACCCCGCTGCTGCTGGCCGTGGACGGAGTTCTCACGGGGTTGGTGAGTCTGCGTGACGAGGTCCGCCCGGAGGCGCGCGAGGTTCTGGACACCCTGCGCCGCAGCGGGGTCCAGCGGATCGTCATGCTCACCGGCGACAACCCCGACACGGCCGCCGCCGTCGCCGCGGAACTCGGCATCACCGAGTTCCGCGCGGAGACGATGCCGGAGGACAAGCAGGACGTCGTGCGGGCCCTGCAGGCCGAGGGCTTCACCGTCGCCGTGGTGGGCGACGGCACGAACGACGCCCCGGCGCTGGCCCTGGCCGATCTCGGGATCGCGATGGGCATGTCGGGCACCGACGTCGCCGTCGAGACCGCCGACGTCGCGCTCGTCGGCGACGACCTGCGCCGGTTGCTGCAGTTGCGGGACCTGGGGGACCGGACCCTGGGTCTGATCAAGCAGAACTACGGCGCCTCGATCGCCGTGAACGGCCTGGGGCTGGCGCTCGGTGCCGCGGGGGCGCTGTCGCCCGTGGTGGCGGCCATCGCACACAACGCGTCCTCGGTCTTCGTGGCCGTCAACTCCGCACGGCTGATCCGCTACCAGGTTCCCGTGCGCCGCCGGAGCGCAGCAGGAGGACGGCCGTGACGGCGGTGATCGACGTCCCCGTCACCGCGGCGAGGTGGGCGAACGGGGCTCAGCGGCCGTGGAACCCCGCCCGCGACCTCTCGACGTGGGTCTCCATGCAGCGGCTCGCCCGGGTCTCGTCGCCGGCCGCGATGGCGGCGACGATCTGGCGGTGCTCGGTCCAGGCCCGCTTCCCCTGCTGCGGGACGGTCGTCGCGTAGGCCCACTGGATCCGCTCGGTCACCCGGCGCAGCACCATCGTCATGCTCGCCGCCCCCGAGGCCCGCGCGATGGTGGCGTGGAACTCGGCGTTCAGCCGGGCCCCCTCGGCCGCCCGTTCCTCGGCCAGCGCCGCGAAACCCGCCTCGACGATCTCCCCGAGTTCGGCGACGAGCCCGTCCGCGTCGCCCGCCGCGACCCGCCGCGCGCAGCGGGCCGCGGTGATCCCCTCGGCGACCCTGCGGACGGCGTAGAGGTCAGCGAGGTCGTCGACGGGCACAGCGGCGACCGTCGCGCCCGCGTTGGGGCGCAGGTCGAGGAAGCCGTCGGCGGCCAGGGCCCGCACGGCCTCCCGCACCGGGACGCGGGAGGTCCCGTACCGCTGCGCCAGGAGGGTCTCGGTGAGGCGGGACCCCGGGGGCAGCGCGCCGCTGAGGACGTCCTGGCGCAGGGCCTCGGTGACCCGTTCCGCCGTGGCGCCCACCTCAGGCCGCGCGCCGGGGGGTGGCCCCGGGGATCGCCGTCAGGAGTTCGCGGGTGTACTCGTGCTGGGGGTGGTCGAACACGTCCTCGATCCTGCCCGCTTCGACGACCTCCCCGCGCCGCATGACCAGCACGTCGTGCGCGATGCTGCGCGCGACGGCGAGGTCGTGGGTGATGAACAGGTAGCTCACCCCGAGGTCGGCCTGCAACCGGCCCAGGAGTTCCAGCACCTGCTTCTGCACCAGGACGTCGAGGGCCGAGACGGCCTCGTCGCACACCACCAGCTTCGGGTTCAGCGCGAGCGCCCGGGCGATCGCGACCCGCTGCCGCTGCCCGCCGGAGAGTTCCGCCGGGCGTCGCTGGGCGAGGTCGCGTCCGAGGGCGACCTGGTCGAGCAGTTCACCGACGCGTTCCCGGCGGGCCCGGGCGTCACCGACCGAGAACACCCGCAGCGGTTCGTCGATCAGCCGTTCGACGGTCATCGTCGGGTCCAGCGAACCGTAGGGGTCCTGGAACACGGGTTGCATGTCGCGGCGCCCGCCGTCGAGCGTCACCGTGCCCGACGTGGGTTCCTCCAGCCCCAGGACCATCCGCGCCGTCGTCGACTTCCCCGAGCCGGACTCCCCCACGACGGCCGTCGTGGTCCCGGCCCGCACCGAGAACGACACGTCGGACACCGCCCGCAACCGTTCGCGCCGGCCGCGGACCCGGTAGTCCTTGACGAGGTTCTCGACCCGCAGCACCTCCGCCGCCCCCTCCGGCGCGGTGCGGGGTTCGGTCCGTCCCGGCACCGCGGCGACCAACCGCTGGGTGTACTCGTGCGTCGGGGAGCGCAGGACACCCTGCGCCGCACCGGTCTCCACGACCCGGCCCGCCGACATCACCACGACCTCGTCGCAGCGGTCCGCGGCGAGGGCCAGGTCGTGGGTGATGAGCAGCAGCGAGGCACCCCGGGCCGCGGTGAGACGTTCGAGGTGGTCGAGGATCTGGCGCTGGACGGTGACGTCGAGCGCGGAGGTGGGTTCGTCGGCGATGAGGAGTTCCGGTTCCGCGGCTAGGGCCATCGCGATGAGGACGCGCTGGCGCATCCCGCCGGAGAACTCGTGCGGGTACTGCTTCGCCCGACGCCCGGCGTCGGGGATCCCGGCCTCCTCCAGCAGTTCCACCGCTCGCGTCCGCGCCGCCGCCCCGCGGGCCATCCCGTGGATGACCAGGGTCTCCGCGACCTGTCGCCCCACCCGCGCGGAGGGGTTCAGGTTCGACATCGGGTCCTGCGGGACGAGGCCGATCTGGCGTCCGCGCAGCCGGGCGGCGCGACGTTCGTCCCGGCCCTGCACGGCCGCGGTGACGTCCTCACCGTCGAAGAGGACCCGCCCGGCGGTGATGCGGCCCCGACCCGGCAGCAACCCGATCGCCGCGGCGGCCGTGGTCGACTTGCCCGACCCCGAGGCCCCCACCACCGCGACCCGCTGGCCGCGGCCGACGGTGAGGTCCACCCCGTGGACGACGGTGTTCGTGCCGTAGGCGACGTCGAGTCCTTCGATCCTCAGCAGCTCGTCCACCCTGCTCACCGCCCCGCCGCGTAACCCTGGGCGCCGCGGGAGTTCGCGGCGGCCTGCATCACTCCGGTCGCCGGGTCCCGTTCGACCGTGGACAACCGCCCGAGCGTCCACCCGCCCGCGACGGTCACCTCGTGCCCGCGGGCCCGCAGACCGGCGACGACGTCCGCCCCGATCCGGTCCTCGACGACGGCACCCCCCGGGGTCCACGTCCGGGGCCAGAACGACCCCGGCATCGACGTCGTGTGCAGCGCGGGGGCGTCGATGGCCTGCTGCGGCGAGTACCCGCCGACGAGGGTCCGGAGCAGGTAGAGCAACTGCCACTGGTCCTGCTGGTCGCCGCCGGGGGTTCCCAGCGCCGCGACGGGAACCCCGTCGCGCAGCAGCAGCGTTGGGGTCAGCGTGGTGCGCGGTCGTTCCCCCGGGGCGAGGGCGGAGGGGGAACCCTCCTCCAGCCACGTCATCTGCAACCGCGACCCGAGGCAGAAGCCGAGTTCCGGGATCGTCGGGGAGGACTGCAGCCACCCTCCCGACGGCGTGGCGGAGACGATGTTCCCCCAGCGGTCGACCACGTCGAGGTGGCAGGTGTCGCCGCGGGTCGTCCCGCCGGCCTCCACCGTGGGCTCACCGACGGTGGGTTCACCCACCCCCACCGCGTCGGGGGCCTCGGTGGCCAGCGGCGGGAGGAACGGTTCCGCGCCCGCGACGACACCGGGGCGGAACTCGTGCGAGGCGCGGTCGGTGATGAGCGCGCGTCGCGTGGCCGCGTACTCCGGCGAGAGCAGTTGCGTCAGCACCGCCGGATCGGCCTGCGACCCGTAGTAGGCGTCCCGGTCGGCGAGGGCGAGCTTCAGCGCCTCGAGGACCGTGTGCGCCCCGCGTTCCGTCGAGGGGTCGAGGTCGGCGTCCTCGAACCCGTCGAGGATCCGCAGCGCCTGCAGCAGGACGGGGCCCTGGCCGAACGGCCCGGTCTTGGCGACGGTCGTCCCCCGGAACTCGATCGTGACGGCCTCCTCGAGACCGGCCGAGAACCCGGCGAAGTCGGAGACCTCGATGACCCCGGCGTGGTCGGTGCCGGAGGAGTGGCGGTGCGGGGTGCGCAGGAACTCGACGGCCTCGCGGGCGACGAAACCCTCCCGCCACTCCCGCCGGAACGCCTCGATGCGGCCCTCGCGGGTGGTCTCCGTCTTCCCGGCCTCGAGGAGGCGTTCCAGGGTGCGGGCCCAGGCGGGGTTGGTGACGACCTCGCCCGGTTCCGGGATCCGACCCTGCGGCATCCACAACGCGGCCGAGGTGGGCCAGTGGTCGCGGAACAGCTGCTCGACGGAGGCGATCGTCCGCCCGACCCGGCGCAGCACGGGGTGCCCGTCGCGGGCGTAGCCGATGGCCGGCGCGAGGACGTCGGCGAGTTCCCAGGTGCCGTGCTCGCGCAGCAGGACCATCCACGCGTCGACCGCGCCCGGGACCGCCGCCGCGAGCCCACCGGCGCCGGGCACGAGGTCGAGTCCCTCCCCGCGGTAGTGCGCGACGGTCGCCGCCGCGGGCGCCGGCCCCTGCCCGTTCAGCACGACGGGCGTCGGGTCCGCAGCGGTGGCGAGGACGGCGGTCATGTCCCCGCCCGGGCCGTTGAGGTGGGGTTCCACGACGTGCAGGGTGAAACCCGCGGCGACGGCGGCGTCGAAGGCGTTGCCGCCGCGTTCGAGGACGGACTGCCCGACGGCCGTCGCGATCCAGTGCGTCGTCGCCGTCATGCCGAAGGTGCCCTGCAGCGTGGGGCGGGTGGTCTCGTCGGACGGTTGCGTGAAGTCGGGCGAGAAGGGGCTCACCGGTGTCCTCCGGGTTCGAGGGCGTCGCGCAGCGCGTCGCCGAACAGGTTGAAGGCCAGGCAGACCAGGACGATCGCCAGACCGGGGAAGAGGGCCGCGTACGGCGCGCGGAAGATGTACTGCTGGGCGTCGGAGAGCATGATCCCGAGGCTCGGGGTGGGCGGCTGGATCCCCAGCCCGAGGAACGACAGCAGCGCCTCGCCGATGACGACGGCGGGCATGATGACGGTCGCCTGCACGATGATCGAGGGTACGGCGTTGGGCAGGAGGTGGGTGGCGAGGATCCGCGCTCCCGAGGCGTCCATGCTCCGGGCGGCCAGGACGTACTCCGAGCCCTTCAGCCGCAGGGTCTCCGCGCGCACCACACGGATCATCTGCGGGACGTGCGCGATGCCCAGCGCGATCGCCGCGTTCGACAGGCTCGCCCCGCGGATCGCCGCCAGCCCGACGGCCAGGACGAGGAACGGGAACGCCAGCGTCAGGTCGGTGAGGCGGGAGACGACCGCGTCGAGACGGCGCCAGTAGCCCGCGACCAGCCCCAGCGGTGCGCCGACGACGATGGACAGCGCGACGGCGAGGATCCCGACCTCGAGCGAGGCCCGGGTCCCGAACAGCACGCGGGACAGGATGTCGCGGCCCAGGTCGTCGGTGCCGAGCGGGAAACCCACCGTCCGGGGCTGCTGGAACGGCGTCTCGAAGTGGACCTGCGTCGGCGGGTGCGGCGCGATGAGCGGCGCGAACACCGCGGCCACGACGACGAGCAGCAGCAGGATCCCACCGGTCAGACCGAGGCGGTCGTGCAGCAGGTTCTTCAGGACCCGCCCGCGGCTGGACCCGAGGTCGACCGACAACCGGTCCACGGGCGTCTCCGTCGCCGCGCTCACGAGGTCGCCCCCGCCACCCGGATGCGGGGGTCGAGGACGCTGTAGAGGACGTCCACGGCCAGGTTGATGACGATGTAGGCGAGGGTCACGACGAGGACGACTCCTTCGATGACGGGGTAGTCGCGGCTGAACACCGAGTCGAGGGTGAGCTTGCCGAAACCGGGCAGGCCGAAGATGCGTTCGGTGACGACGGCGCCGGAGATCAACCCGCCGAGCTGCAACCCGACGAGGGTCACGACGACGACGAGGGAGTTCCGCAGCGCGAACCGGACGACGACGCGGGCGCGGGAGGCGCCCTTCGCGCGGGCCGTCCGGACGTAGTCGGCGCCGAGGTTGGCGAGCATCGACGCGCGGGTCTGGCGCATGACGACGGCCGCGATCCCGGTCCCCAGGATCACCGCGGGCAGGGTGAGGTGGTGCAGCGCCCGCAACGGGTCCTCCACCGGGGAGACGTAGCCGGAGGCGGGGAACCAGCCGAGGCCGACGGCGAGGTAGAGGATCGCGAGCAACCCGAGCCAGAAGCTGGGGACGGACAACCCCAGGATCGACAGCGTGTTCAACCCGAACTCCAGGGGGGTTCCGCGCCGGACCGCCGCGAGCGTCCCGGCGACCAGGCCGATGACCACGGCGAACGCCATCGCGTAGAGGGCCAGCCAGGCCGTCACCGGCAACGTGGCGCCGATGAGTTCGGTGACCGGGGTGCCGGTGCGCACCGAGGTGCCGAGGTCACCGGAGAGGAGGTTGCGCACGAACCGCCAGTACTGGACCCAGATCGGCTGGTCGAGGCCGAGCTGGACCCGGATCGCCGCGACGGCCTCGGGGGTCGCCTCCTCGCCGGCGGCCGCGAGCGCCGGGTCACCGGGCAGGGCCCGGACCCCGGCGAAGACCACCATCGAGGCGAGCACGAGGGTGACGACGCTCTGCCACGAACGGGTGAGCAGGAATCTCGCCACGGTCACTTCCCTCCGGCCAGGAACGCGGCCCGGGACAACCGGACCACTCCGTCGGCGTAGGTCTCGATCCCGGCCACGCCGGGATCCTGGGTGGTGTACCCGGTGATGCTGCGCTGCCGGTACAGGTAGACGATCGGGTTGTCGCGCTGCACGACGGTCACCAGCTTCCCGTAGAGCTCGGCGCGTTGCGCGGGGTCGGTGGCCCGGGCCGCGGCCTTGACGAGGTCGTCGGCCTCGGGCGAGGAGTACCCGGAGTAGTTGTTCCCGGCCCCGGTGCTGAGGAAGCTCGCGCTGTTGCCGTTGGGGTCGACACGACCCGACCAACCGAGCTGCACGGCCTCGAAGTCACCGCTGGTCTGCTGGTCCAGCAGCGTCGAGTACTCCACCGGCTGGATGGTGAGGTCGAAACCGCCGGCGACGACGCTGGCCTGCAGGGCCTGGGCCAGTCGCAACGAGTCCGCGGTGTTCGAGGTCGCCATGGTGAACCGGTAGGGCAGCTCGACGCCGGCCTCGGTGAGGAGCTGCTTGGCCCGGGCGGGGTCGTAGGTGGGGCAGGCCTCGCTCGCCTCGGTGGAGTACGTGCTGTCCGGTGGGACGAACGAGCAGGCGGGTTCGTACCAGTTGTTGAACACCGAGTTCACCAGCGCGGTCCGGTCCACCGACAGCGAGAACGCCTCCCGGATCCGCGGGTCGGTGGCCAGCGGCGTGTCGATGCGGCCGGGCGGTTTTCCGGTCCCCTCGGTGTTGCCGAGGTTGAACGTCACCGCCTGGTAGCCGAACGATCCGGTCTGCAGCAACCCGACGTCCTTCTCCTGGGCCAGCGCGTCGACGTCCTGCGGGGAGAGGCTGTCGGCGACCTGGACGTCACCGGAGCGGAGGTTCGCGGCGCGGATGTTGGCGTCGGTCATGATGCGGTAGGTGATGGTGTCCAGGTGGACCTCGTCGGCGGCGTAGTACAGCGGGTCGCGTTCGACGGTGATGGAGGTCTGCGGGACGCGTTCGACGAACTTGAACGGCCCCACGCACACGGGGTGCGCCCCGAAGTCCGTCCCTTCGGCCGCCAGCGCCGTGGGCGACATGATCATCCCGGCCCGGTCGGCGAGCGCCGCGGTGAGCGGGGAGAACGGCGTCTTGTAGGTGACGACGACCATCCCGGGGTCGGGTGCGGTGACGTCGGCGACGGGTCCGAGTTCGCTCTTGCGCGAGGACCCTTCGAGGGTCAGGTTCCGCTGGAGCGTCGTGACGACGGCGGCGGCGTCGAAGGGGGTTCCGTCCGCGAACACCGGGCCGGTGCGGACGGGGATCGTGACGGTGAGGCCGTCGGGCGAGATCGTCGGCAGCGCCGCGGCGAGCTGCGGGACGAGGTTCCCGTCGGCGTCGATGTCGTAGAGCTTCTCGCACACGGCGTTCATGACGTAGCGCGTGTAGAGCGAGGAGGACGTGGTCGGGTCGAGCTTGTCGGGTTCGGCCGACAGCGCCATCACCAGGTCGCCGCCGTCGGCGACGGGACGGGAACCGATCGCGACGCCGGTGACGTCCTCGCGGTCGGGGGCGGGCTGCACGGGCTGGACGGCCACGCAGCCGGTGAGCAGGAGCAGCGCGGCGAGCGAGCACGGGACGCGGACCTTCATGTGAACACCTTCGGGACGCCGACGAGCAGGTCAGGAACGTATACAATCGGGGACCGTACTCCGACTTTGTTTCGTCTGTGTTGCCGACGCTCCGGTATCTTCCGGAACTCACCTGGAGGAACGGGGAGTTTCGTGGCGAAGAAGTGGCACCTGGCGCTCATGCTGGTCCTGACGTTCTCGACCGGCATCGTCGACGCCGTCGGCTACCTCGGCCTCGACCGCGTGTTCACGGCGAACATGACCGGCAACGTCGTGATCCTCGGCATGGCCCTCACGGGCGCGGAGGACCTCCCGATCGTCGGCCCGATCGTCGCGCTGCTCGGGTTCCTCGTGGGCGCGACCGTCGTCGGCCGGGTGCTGCGGAAGGCGCCGACGGGCTGGACGACGGCCTCCTCGGTGGTCTTCGGACTCGTCGGGGTCGGACTCGGCGTGCTGGCCGCCGTGGTCACCGGACTGCAGGGCGTCCCCGTCGAGGCCGGCACCACCGCACCGCCCGCCGCCCTGGCCGTCACCGGCACGCTCGGGGTGGTCATGGGTGGTCAGGGCGCCGCCGCCCGCCGCCTCGCGGTCAAGGACGTGACCACGGTCGTCGTGACCTCCACGCTCACCGGCCTCGCGGCCGACTCCCGGCTCGCGGGGGGCACGGGCGAAGGGTGGCGGCGACGGATCGGCGCGGTCGTCCTCATCCTGGCCGGGGCCGCGGTCGGCGCGGCCCTGCTGCGCTGGCACATCGGCGCGGGCCTGGCCCTCGCCGCGGTCATCGCCCTGCTCGCCGCCCTCCTCGGCCACCTCAAGGCGCGCGAGACCCCCTGAGGACAGGCGCTCCCGCGAGTGGGGCTGCGAACGGGTGATGCGGTACTCAACCACTTTCCGTCCAGGAAGGCATCACGTAGCGTCACCTCATTGCTCCACCCGTCCCCTGCACCCGCCGGTGACGCGCGGGGACGGGAGGAGACCCGATGGACAGCGGACGCGTCAGCGTGCCGTCGCGACCACGGGTCACCGTGCCGTTCGAGGAGCTGGTCCAGCAGGTGCCGATGGGGGTGTGGATCCACCTCGACGACCGGATCGTCTACGCCAACCGCTGCGCCGAGGAGATGCTCGGGACGGGCCCGGGGCAGGCGGTGGGCCTGTGGATGTCGCACCTGGTCCACCCGGCCTCCGCCCAGCTGGTCCAGGCCCGCACCGCCCGCCTGCTGAGCGGGCGGGCGCTGTCCGGGTCGGCGGAGGTCACCCTCCTGCGTCCCGGCGGCGAGGAGGTCCGCATCGAGTCGGTGGAGACCACGATCGAGCTCCCCGAGGGGGTCGCGGTGGTCGTGACGGCCTGCGACGTCACCGAGCGCGTCCGCCGTGAGCAGCACCTGGCCCACGTGGCCACCCACGACGGCCTCACCGGCCTGCCCAACCGGCTGCTGTTCATGGACCGCCTCGAGCAGGCGCTGAGCGGTGCGGCCCGCCGGGGTGGGTACGTGCTGCTGGCCTTCGTCGACCTCGACGGGTTCAAGGCCGTCAACGACCGGCTGGGGCACGCCGCCGGGGACGAGGTCCTGCACCGCGTCGCGCAGCACCTGCTCAGCGGTTCGCGCAGCGGTGACACCGTCGCACGACTGGCCGGGGACGAGTTCGTCGTCTGCGCCGAGCTCGACGAGGCCGCCGACGCCGAGGGGTGCGTGGCCCGCTACGCGGAGGCTCTCGCCCGGGCGCAGCGACCCTCGGACGTCGTCGCGTGGGGGGCGAGCACCGGTGTCCTCGTGTGCGACGGGACCTGGTCGGCCGCCGACGCCCTCGCCGAGGCGGACCGGCGCATGTACGCCGCGAAGCTGCCCCGGGCCCGCGGGACGGACGGCCTCCCGGCCTGAGCGTCCCGGGTCGCCACGCCAGGGCGGTGGCGGGACGGCGGGCACGGGTGCAGCATCATCGGTCTCGACCGCAGAGCGCGGTGTCACCGGAACCGCAGGAGTGACGAGGAAGCCATGACGACATCGCGCGCAGGACAGCTCGCAGAACCCTCGGACCTCATCGACGTCTCGCACGTCGTCACGGCCTACTACGCGACCCAGCCGGATCCCTCCGACGTCGGGCAGCGCGTCGCGTTCGGCACCTCGGGCCACCGCGGGTCCAGCCTCGACGCGGCGTTCAACGAGAACCACATCCTCGCCACCACGCAGGCGATCGTGGACTACCGCCGTGAGCAGGGCTTCGACGGTCCGCTGTTCATCGGTCGCGACACCCACGCGCTGTCGGAACCGGCGTGGGTCTCCGCCCTCGAGGTCCTCGTCGCCAACGACGTCACCGTGCTCGTCGACGACCGTGACTCCTGGACCCCGACGCCGGCGGTCTCGCACGCGATCCTGCGCGCGAACCGCGACGGCTCCTCGATCCGCACGACCGGTAGCGGCCTGGCCGACGGGATCGTCGTCACCCCCTCGCACAACCCGCCCCGCGACGGTGGTTTCAAGTACAACCCGCCGAACGGCGGCCCCGCCGACACCGACGCGACCGGCTGGATCGCCAGGAAGGCCAACGCCTACCTCGAGGCCGGCCTCGAGGGCGTGCAGCGGGTCCCGTTCGCGAAGGCTCGCGCCGCCGCGCAGGGGTACGACTTCATCGGCACCTACGTCGACGACCTCCCGAACGTCCTGGACATCGACGCGATCCGCGACGCGGGGATCCGCATCGGCGCCGACCCGCTCGGCGGGGCGAGCGTCGAGTTCTGGCAGGCCATCGCGGACCGTCACCGGCTCGACCTGACGGTCGTGAACCCGCTGGTGGACCCGACCTGGCGGTTCATGACGCTGGACTGGGACGAGAAGATCCGGATGGACTGCTCCTCGCCGTCCGCGATGGCCTCGCTCATCGCCAAGCGCGACCAGTTCCAGATCGCCACCGGCAACGACGCCGACTCCGACCGCCACGGCATCGTCACCCCCGACGGGCTGATGAACCCCAACCACTACCTCGCCGTCGCGATCCAGTACCTGTTCGGCAACCGGAAGGGCTGGCCGCAGAGCGCCGCCATCGGCAAGACGCTGGTGTCGAGCTCGATGATCGACCGCGTGGCGGAGTCCCTCGGTCGCACGCTGCTCGAGGTCCCCGTCGGGTTCAAGTGGTTCGTCCCGGGCCTGCTGGACGCCTCCGTCGGCTTCGGCGGCGAGGAGAGCGCGGGCGCGTCGTTCCTGCGCAAGGACGGTTCGGTCTGGAGCACCGACAAGGACGGCATCCTGCTGGCCCTGCTCGCCTCCGAGATCACCGCTGTGACGGGGAGGACCCCCAGCCAGCACTACGCCGACCTGACCGCGCAGTTCGGGGCGCCGGAGTACAAGCGTTCCGACGCCGCCGCCACCCGGGAGCAGAAGGCGACGCTGTCGAAGCTCTCCGCGGATCAGGTCAGCGCGACCGAACTCGCGGGCGAGAGGATCGTCGCGAAGCTCACCGAGGCGCCCGGCAACGGGGCGGCGATCGGTGGCCTCAAGGTCGTCACCGAGACCGCGTGGTTCGCCGCCCGCCCGTCGGGCACCGAGGACGTCTACAAGATCTACGCCGAGTCCTTCCAGGGCGCCGAGCACCTCGCCCGGGTGCAGGCCGAGGCGCAGGAACTCGTCGACGGAGTTCTCGCGAGTTGACCCGCATCGACCAGTGGACGTGGGCGGTGCGGCTCTACAAGAGCCGCTCGCTCGCGTCCGCCGCCGTGAAGGCGGGACACGTGCGCGTCAACGACGAACGCGCGAAACCCTCGACCAGCGTGCACGTCGGCGACGAGGTGCGCGTGCGGGTCGAGGGGTACGAGAAGGTCTTCGAGGTGGTGCAGCTGCTCGAGAAGCGGGTGGGCGCCCCGATCGCGCAGGCCGCCTACGTCGACAACTCCCCACCACCGCCCCCGAAGGACGGGTTCTTCGGCGCGTTCGGCACCCGTGACCGCGGGGCCGGACGTCCGACCAAGCGCGACCGTCGCGAGATGGAACGCCTCCGCGGAGAACCCCCGCAGGACTGAACCCGCCTCGGTAGGGTCGGGACGTGATCGAGGAACTCGACAAGGCCGAACTGCACGTCCACCTCGAGGGGACCCTGGAGGCCTCCGAGCTGTTGCGGATGGCCCGGGAGAACGACGTCGACGTGCCGTACACGAACGTCGAGGACGTCGACGCGGCGTACGAGTTCTCCAGCCTCCAGTCCTTCCTCGACGTGTTCTTCCAGGGGTGCCGGGTGCTGCGCCGTCGCGACGACTTCGCCGACCTGGCCACCACCTACCTGCGCCGGGCGGCGGCCGACGGGGTCACCCGGGCCGAGGTCTTCTTCGGTCCGCAGACGTTCCTGGCCAACGGCGTCCCGCTCGAGGACCAGCTCGAGGGGCTCTTCGACGGCTTCGCCCGCGCCCACGAGGAGACCGGTATCGACGCCGCGCTCGTCGCGAGTGCGCAACGCCACCGTTCGGAGGACGACGCGCTGGCGATGCTGGAGGCCGTGATGCCCTGGGCCGACCGCATCGTGGGGTTCGGCCTGGGTTCCTCCGAGCTCGGCAACCCGCCGTCGAAGTTCGTCCACTACTTCGCGACCGCCCGCGAGCGGGGTTTCCGGACGACCTGCCACGCGGGTGAGGAGGGGCCGGCGTCCTACGTCTGGGAGGCCCTCGACCTCTGCCACGTGGACCGGATCGACCACGGGGTGGCGATCGCGAGCGACCCCGCCCTGGTGGACCGGGTGGTTCGGGACCAGGTACCGCTGACGATGTGCCCGGTCTCGAACCTCCGGCTCAAGGTCGTCCCCGACCTGGCGTCGCACCCGATCCGGGAACTCTTCGACGCGGGAGCCCTGGTGACGGTCAACTCCGACGACCCGACGTACTTCGGCGGCCACGTCGGCGACAACTACCGGCGCCTGCGCGACGAGGCCGGGTTCAGCGAGGCCGAACTGGCGCAGCTCGCGCGCAACAGCGTGACCGCCAGCTGGACGTGATCTTCACCGTTCTGCTCCCGCGCCCCCCAGCTGCATGCTAAGAGTGATGTCTAGATGACGGAGGGTGGGGGATGGCCGACGCCGTGCGTGACTTCGCCGCGCTGTTCGACGGGTTGCCGGCGGCGTTCCTCGTCATGGACCGGGAACTGGTCATCGCCGAGGCGAACCAGGCCTACTGCCGACTCCTCGGGCGCGACCGGGACCAGCTGGTCGGGCGCTACGTCTTCGACGCGTTCCCGCCCACGGCGGGGTCCCTGTCCGAGGACGGTGGGAACCCACTGGAGGCCGCCTTCCTGCGCACCCGCGACGAGGGCAGCACGGAATCGTTGCCGCTGTTCACCTACGACGTCCGCGACCCCACCACCGGGGAGCTCGTCCAGCGCTGGTGGTCGTTGGTCTGCGCACCACTGCCGGGCGCGGACGGGATCACGGACCACGTCCTGCAGCGCATCGAGGACGTCACCGACTACGTGCGGGACCGTTCGCACACCCGCGACGTGGAGGCCGAACTCTTCGTCCGCCTCCGCGAGGTCGAATCGGCGAGAGCGGCGGAACGTTCGGCGGCGCAGCGGGTCAGTGCCCTCGGCGGCGCGGCGCTGCGCCTCGCTCAGGCTCAGCACCAGGAGGTGCTGATCGAGGTGGTGGCCGGTCTGGGACTGGAAGCCGTGGGCGCGACCAGCGTCGAGATCGCCCTGGTCCCGCTCGGCGATCCCGACGGGCCCCTCGACCTCTGGCAGGTCACGACCACGGCGGAGCGGCGGGTGACCACCCGGGGCGCACTGTCCCGGGACCAGGTCTCCCACCTCGCCACCGCCCTCGGGACCGGCCTGCGCTCGATCGAGCCCGAGTGCGTCGTCGTCCCGCTGAGCGCCGGCGACGGTCCGCTCGGCGCACTGGCCTTCTGCTGGCCGGAGACCCGGGCGATCCCCGACGTGGACGTGGACCTCGTGGAGACGATCGCGGTCCAGTACGGCCAGGCCGTCGCCCGGCTCCGAGCCCGCGAGACCGAGCAGGCCGTCGCCGCGGACGCGGTCAGCATGTCCGAGGCGTTGCAGCGCAGCCTGTTGACCGAACCGCGCCAGCCCGAGGACGTCCTCGTCGTCGCTCGCTACCGACCGGCCGCGCAGCGCGCCCAGATCGGCGGCGACTGGTACGACAGCTTCCGGACCGCCGACGGCCGCACGACGCTGGTCGTCGGGGACGTCAGCGGGCACGACGAGGAGTCCGCCGCGGTGATGGGTCAGGTCCGGAACCTGTTGCGCGGCATCGCCTACTGCAGCACGGCGGGGCCCGCGACCGTCCTGACCCGCCTCGACCACGCCCTGGCGGACCTCGACGTGGGTGGCCTCGCCACCTCCGTCCTGCTCACGCTGCAGGAGGGGCCGGGCGAGGGAGAACGCACGATGCGCTGGAGCAACGCCGGCGCCCCGCCGCCGCTGCTGCGCTCGCCGGACGGTTCGGCGACCCTGTTGCAGCCGGAACCGGAACTCCTGCTGGGACTCGACCCGGAGACCGGACGCAGCGACCACCGGCTGGTCCTGCCCCTCGGGGCGGGCGTCCTGCTGTTCACCGACGGACTCGTGGAACGTCGCGACGCCAGCATCGAGGACGGGCTGGAGTGGTTGCGGCGCACCGTGTCCGGGATGCCCCACCACAACCTGGAGCAGATCTGCGACGAACTGCTGAGGATGGTCGAGGGCTACGCCGAGGACGACGTCGTGCTCCTCGGCGTGCAGGTCCTGGCCCCCCAGCAGCACGACGTCGACCTCAGGTCCGTGGCAGTTCCCGGAGCCACTGCTCGACCTCGGCGAGGGTGAGCACCGGACCCGCCACCCCGAAGGCGATCCGGGCGTCCTTGTCCCCGGGTCTCCCGCTGGTCAGCAGGTACCCGGGATGCCGCGAGGTGGGGGCCTCCAGGGTCCAGCCCTTGGCCTTCGCCTCCTTGCGCAACCGGGCGAGCTGCTCGTCGGGGGCGCTCACGACGCGCGCTCGCAGCCCGGTGCAGCCGGGTCGCGGCGGTAGGCCTCCCCGAGGCGGATGACCTCGTCGAGCTTGTCCCGGGTCGCGGTCAGTTCCTCGAGCTGGGTCTGGATGCGTTCACGTTCGGCGAGCAGCCGGTCCTGCATCTCGTCGGTGAGGACCCCGTGCTCCATGCACGGCAGGATCCGCAGGACCGCCTTGCTGCCCAGCCCCGCCGTGTAGAGGTTCTGGATGAACCTCACCCGTTCCACGGCCGAGACCGGGTAGTGCCGTTGTCCGCTCGGAGCGCGGTCGGAGGTCAGCAACCCCTGCTCCTCGTAGTAGCGCAGAGCGCGGACACTCACCCCCGCCTCCTTCGCGACCTCACCGATGCGCACGAATGCCCCTCACGACTTGCCTCTCACGTCAACGTCAGGTTTTAGCGTAGCCGACATGGACATCGACAGCACCACCACGGCACTCGTCACCGGCGCCAACCGCGGCATCGGGCGCCACTTCGCCGGCCAGCTCCTCGAGCGGGGCGCGACGGTCTACGCCGCCGCCCGCAACCCCGCCTCGATCGACCTGCCCGGCGCCTGGGCGATCGCGCTCGACATCACCGACCCCGAGGCCGTCGCGGCCGCGGCCCGCGAGGCGGGCGACGTGAACCTCCTCGTGAACAACGCCGGGATCTCCACCGGTGCGAACCTCCTCGACGCCGACCTCGACGGCGTCCGTGCCGAACTGGACGTCAACTTCTGGGGGACCCTGTCCATGGTCCGCGCCTTCGCCCCGGTCCTGGCCCGCAACGGCGGCGGGGCCATCGCGAACGTCTCCTCGGCGCTGTCCTGGTTCGCCTACCCGGGCACCGGCGCCTACGCCGTGTCCAAGGCGGCGAACTGGAACATGAGCAACGCCCTGCGCCTGGAACTCCACGGCCAGGGAACCCTGGTCACCTCCGTCCACCTGGGGTCGGCCGAGACGGACATGACCAAGGGCTACGACGTTCCCAAGATCGACCCGGCCGACGCGGCCCGCGCGACCCTCGACGGCATCGTGGCGGGGAAGATCGAGATCCTCGTCGACGACTGGAGCGAGATGATCAAGGCCTCCCTCGCCAAGGACCCGGCCGAGTTCTACCGCCAGTTCCTCACGGCCTGACCTCAGTGCACCGCAGGCCGTTCGAGCACGTCCCGGACGGTCTGCGGTTCCCGGCCCAGCAGGTCGGCGAGCAATGGATCGGTCCCGGCGAAGAACCCCTGCTCGGCCGCCTGGTACATGCCCAGCAGGAACCGGGCCATGAACTCCTGGGTGCCGGCGGCGACCTGCGCGGCGACCCACGCCTCCGGCGCGAGGACCTCGAGCTCGATCGTGCGTCCCGCGATCGCGGAGGCGGTCTCGGCCACCTCGGCGAACGTCGGGGCGACGGTCGCGGTGAGGGTCGTCGGGCCCTCGAACGGGGTCGGGGACGTGAGGACCACCGCCGCCGCCTCCCCCGCGTCCTCGCGCGCCGTCCAGGAGACGGGCCCCTCGGCCGGGACGGTGATCCGCCCGGTCTCGCGCCAGGGTCCGCTCAGCCAGCCCAGGCTGTGCGCGTAGAACCCGTTGCGCAACGAGGTCCAGGGCAGGCCGGAACCGGCCAGCAGTTCCTCGGTGGCGGCGTGGTCACGGCCCGGCCCGAACGGGGTTCCCGCGGCCGCCCCCTGGTGGCTGGTGTAGAGGATCCGCCCGACGCCGGCGGCCACGGCGGCCCCGATGGCGTTGCGGTGCAGGGCGACCGCATCGGCACGCGGGTCGCTGGAGGAGACCAGCAGCAGCTGGTCCGCCCCGGCGAAGGCGGTGGGCAGCGAGGCCGGGTCGGCGTAGTCGCCGCGGCGGACCTCGATCCCGCGGTCGGCGAAGCGCTGCGCCTTCGCGACGTCGCGCGCCACGACGGCGATCTCGCTCGCCGGGACGCGTTCGAGCAGGTGGTCGACGGTGACGCCGTTGAGGGCGCCGGTCGCACCGGTGACGACGATCATGGTGAACTCCTCTGGTATCGATGGTATCTGAATCAGAGTAACCACGGAATCTCGGCGATAGCAAGAGTGCGTTACCGTTGGAACGTGACCGAGACGACCGACCGCCGCAGCGACACCCGGTCGAGGATCGTCGACGCCGCCGCCCGACTCCTGCGCGAGCAGGGGCCCGCCGCCGTGACCACCCGTCGGGTCGCCGAGGCCGCCGGCCTGCAGGCCCCCGCCATCTACCGCCTCTTCGGGGACAAGGACGGGCTGCTCGAGGCCGTCGCCGAGCACGTCATGGCCGGCTACGTCACCGCGAAGGCCGCCGTCGCGGCCGCCGCGACGGCCGAGGAGGTCGACCCCCTGGCGGACCTGCGCCGCGGCTGGAACTCCCAGATCGAGTTCGGGGTCACGAACCCGACCCTGTTCCGCCTGCTGAGCGATCCGGAACGCGTGGTGCGTTCACCCGCAGCCGAATCCGGACGCCAGGTCCTCGCGGCCCGGGTCCACCGGCTCGCCACCACCGGCCGCCTCCGCGTCGCGGAAACCCTCGCTGTCGACCTCTTCCAGGCCGCCGGGGTCGGCACCATCACCACCCTGCTCGCCTCCCCGCCGGAACGGCGCGACCCCGGTCTGGCCGATGCGATGTTCGAGGCCGTCCTGCGTCAGATCCTCACCGACGCCACCGACCCCGTGGAGGACGCCTCGATCGCCGTCGCGTTCCGCGCGCTCGCGCCGGAACTCGACGTGCTCAGCGAGGGCGAGCGCCGGTTGCTCGTCGAGTGGCTCGACCGGGTGATCGCCCGGCGGTGACGACCGCAGGCAGGGACACGCCTCCCCGGGGCAGCGGGCCCGGCCCTACCCCATGTCGCCGGTCGCGGGCACCCCGTCGGCGAGGCCGTAGCGCAGGTGCACCGCGCCCTGGGGCCCGGCCGACGGCGGTTCGAGCAGGGTGAGGTTGGTCGGCACCGCGCCGCCGTCGAAGACCTTCTTGCCCTCCCCCAGCACGATCGGGTGGATCCAGAGGTCGAGGACGTCGAAGAGCTTCTCGCGCAGCAGCGTCTGGACGAGGTTCAGGCTCCCCACGACCTTGACGTTCTCGTGCCGGTCGCGGATCTCCCGGACGGAGGCCGCGAGGTCGCGGCCCAGCAGCGTCGAGCCGGCCCAGGAGAGGTCGGGCCGACCGCGTGAGGCCACGTACTTGGGGACGCGGTTGAAGAGGGTCGCGATGTCGCCCTCGGTCTGGTCCGGCCAGTAGCCGGCGAAGATCTCGTACGTCCGACGGCCGAGCAGCAGGGCGTCCGTGCCCTCGTAGGCGGCACCGACCTGCGCCCCGCTGACCTCGTCCAGCAGCGGCGCCTGCCACCCCCCGAACCCGAACCCGACCGGGTCCTCGTCGGGGCCGCCGGGGGCCTGGCCCACGAGGTCGAGGGTCGCGAACAGCTCGAGGTGGATCTGGCCCACGTCGTCCTCCCGGTGTCGTCGTCGGTCCGCTCGCAGGGTGGACCCGGCGGGTCCCGCGGACTCATCGGTCGCGTGCGCGACTACTGGGCGGCACCCGTCAGGAGCCAGCGGGTGACGGGCACCTCGACGAGCACCTGCGTTCCCCCGGGGTGCGCCGGGACGGTGATGTCCCACCCGCCGTACTTGGCCGCGAAACCCCGGACGACGTGCCGCGGGAAGCCGTCCCGGTGCACGTGCGCGACACCCTCGGCGACCACCGGGTGGTCCCCGTCCGGCAGGGCCAGCGACACCCGGGGGTCGAGCGACAGGTTGCGCACCTTGACGTTGCGCCCGCCGCTGCCGATCCACCAGGTGCCGGGCTCGTGGACGAACCAGACGGGGGTCGTGTGGGGCGATCCGTCGGGACGCAGGGTCGTCAGCCAGACGGTGCGTTCCGTCAGCAGACGGTCCTCGACCTCGGGGCTCAGCGGTGGCGACACCGGGGCAGTGGACCACGTCGGCGCACGTCCGGTGCTCCCACCCGCCGGATCTGCACGGGTCCATCGTGGGATCAGCGGAAGGGGTCCGCGGTGGGTTCCAGGCGATCCTGGAGCCAGTCCTCGACGTCGGCGAGCGCGGCGCGCGCCATCGACGTCGGGTGCCCGGTGAAACCGTGCGGCGAGGCGGGGTAGACGCGCAGGTCGACGTCGACCCCGGCGGCCGAGAACCGCTCGGCCATCGCCAGGTTGTCCTCGAGCAGCACGTCGTCGGCCCCCACCACCAGGAGGACGGACGGGAGGCCCCGCAGGTCGGCGAAGACGGGTGAGAAGTCCGGGTGCGTCCGGTCGGCCAGGGAACCCGCGTAGGCGTCGAGGAAGTACTCGTCCGCGATGAGGCGTCCGGCGGGGGTGGAGCCGCTGAGGTCGTAGGTCCCGAACTGCAGCACCGCGCCGCCGATGTGGTCGAAACCCCTGTCCCGCAGTCTCACCATGGTCACGACGGCCAGGGTCGATCCCGCCGAGAAACCCGTGAGGAGGAACCTCTCCGTGCCGAACCGGTCCGCGGCGTTGCGGACGAGCCAGCGCGCCACGGTCTCGCAGTCGTCCGGGGCGGCGGGCCAGGGGTCCTCCGGGGCGAGCCGGTGGTCGACGCTGACCACCGCGACCCCGAGGGCGTCGACGAGTTCGCGGTTGCGGACGTCGCTCGCCGCCGCCGACCCCAGGAAGAAACCGCCACCGTGCAGTTCCAGCAGGACCCCCGTCGCGCGAGCGACCGGGGCGTGGATCCGGACGGGAACCCCGTCGAGCACCTCCACGGCCGGCGCGGGGTGCGACACGGGCGGTGGGGTCGACGCGGAACGGACCCGTTCGAGTTCGACCGGACCGTTCGGACCGCGTCCGGCCACCCTCCGGGCGTAGAAGTCGCAGGACTCCACGACCAGCGCGGCGAGGCGGGGATCCTCGGCAGCTCGAGCGGTCACGAGGTCATCCCCAGGACAACGCGCTCCGGGTCGCCCAGTACGCCGCAGGCGCCTCGACGACCCCCTCGGGCACCGCGGCCGGCGGTCGCGCCGCGAGGTTCTGCTCGAGCTGGGGCAGCGTCACCGCCCCGCTGAGGACGACGTCGACGAAGGGCTGCGCGAGCACGGCACCGAGCGCGAAGGCGTCGAGGGTCTGCCCGTCGAGCGCGGCCATCTGCGCCAGGCCCGGTTCCGCCCCGTGGGCGGTGAGCCGGCCGTTGGCGACCCCCTCCTTCACGACGACGAGCCAGCCGGCGTCGTGCGCCTCCGCCAGCGCGGCCCCGACCGAGCGTTCGAGGAGGTTCCACGTCGACTGCACCGCGCTGAAGGGGTTGTCGGGGACCGCCAGGGCCTGCTGCACGACCGCGAACTGCTCCGGGCCGCTGGTGGAGATCCCGACCCGCACCCCGCCCGCCGCGAGCGCACGCAGCCGGTCCAGCAGCTCGTCGTCGCCCAGCGCCGGGCTGTCCGGGGTCACCGAGTGCACCAGGTAGACGTCCGGGGTGGTGCCGAGGGCCTCCAGGGTCTCGGGCCACTGCCGGTCGAAGACGGTGGGGCTGTGGTCCTTGCGCTCGTGCAGCGGGGCGTCGAGCGTCCACTCCCCCACGTACTCGTAGCCCCACTTCGAGCCGATGGTCAGCTGCTCCCGAGCGCCGGGGCGGGCGGCCAGCCAGCTGCCGAGGAAGCGCTCGGCGTAGCCGTAGGAGCGGGCGGCGTCCAGGTAGCGGACGCCGAGGTCGAAGGCCCGGTCGAGCAGCTGGTGCGACCGGGCCTCCAGCTCCTCGACGGACCGCGCGGCGGCGAGGTCCTCGTCGCGGCCGAGCGTGATGTAGGCGGGGCGGCCCACTGCGGCGAGGCCCAGACCGAGACAGTGCACCCACGGAGACGTGTCCACAGCCAGGTAGCGTAGGCGTGGGCATCAATTGACCCCCCATCGAGTTGGAGACGGACATGAGCAACGCGCTGGGCGCCACCACCACGAGCGCCGGCCCCACCGTCTTCGTCGTCTACGGCGCCACGGGTGACCTCGCCAAACGTCTCGTCATGCCGGGCTTCGCGGCCCTCGCCGCCGCGGACCTCCTCCCCGAGAAGTGGGTCCTGATCGGCAGTGGCCGCAAGGCCCAGCCGGACGACTCCTACCGCGACCACGTCCGCAAGGGTCTGCAGGAGTTCGCCCGCGGCAAGAACGGTGTCGACGACGACGTCATCGAGTCGATCATGCCGGGGCTGCGGTTCGCCGGCGGCGGTTTCACGGCCGACGACCCGGGCGAGCTGCTGGACGCGATCGCCGCGGCCAAGCAGGAGGTCGGTGACGACGCGCAGGTGGTCCACTACCTGGCCCTGCCGCCCTCCACCTTCCAGGGCTACACCGAGGCGATCGCCGCGCACGGCCTGGCCGAGGGTTCCCGCGTCGTCTACGAGAAGCCGTACGGCACCTCCCCGGAGTCGTTCGAGGAACTCGACCAGCTGGTCCAGTCGGTCTTCGACGAGCAGCAGGTCTTCCGCATCGACCACTTCCTCGGCAAGGAGGCGACCCAGCAGCTGCACGTCCTGCGGTTCGCCAACCGCATGATCGAGCAGCTGTGGAGCAACGAGCACGTCGCGCAGGTCCAGATCGACGTCCCCGAGGTCCTCGGGGTCGACGACCGCGCCACGTTCTACGACGAGACCGGCGCCACGCTGGACATGCTCGTCACCCACCTCCTGCAGGTCGCGGCCGAGGTCGCGCTCGACCCGCCGAGCGACTGGACCTCCGACGCGCTGGCCCAGGCCCGCGAGAACGTGCTGGCGAAGTTCCGTCCGCTGGACCCCACCGAGGTCGTCCTCGGCCAGGGCACTGGGTACCAGGAGATCAAGGACGTCCGCGAGGGTTCCACGACGGACACGTTCGTCGCGGCCAAGGTGTGGGTCGACACCCCCCGCTGGGAAGGCGTTCCCTTCGTCCTGCGCACGGGCAAGAAGCTCGCCGAGAGCCACCAGCACGTGACCCTGGTGTTCAAGCGCCCGCTGAACAGCCCGCAGCACGACGACGACGCGGTGCCCGAGACGCTGACGTTCATCCTGAGCGGCAACGGGTCCGTCGAGGCCGGCGTCACCGCTCGTCGTCCCGGCGTCTCCGACGACCTGGTGCCGGGCAAGCTGTACCTGGACCTCGCGGCCCTGCCGAACGCCGAACCGCTCCCGCCGTACGCCGCGCTGCTGCGCGACGTCCTCATCGGCGACCGCGCGTTGTTCACGACGTCGGCCGGCTTGCGGGACGCGTGGCGGGTGGCCTGCCCGCTGCTCGCCGAGCGCCCCGAACTGCTGCCCTACGAACCTGGTTCCTGGGGTCCGGAGGCCGCCGAGGAGATCGCCGCACCGTTCGGCTGGCTGACCGAGCGCGGGCAGTCGCGCTCCTGACCGACCGTCGTTCCCACGTCGCCCCGTCCACCACCCCGGTGGGCGGGGCGATCGTCGTCTTCGACCTCGACGGCACGCTGGTCGCGGGCGACGCGTTCGGAGGTTTCCTGACGCGGTCGTCGCGGCGCAACCCGTTGCGCGTCCTCGCCCTCGCCCTGACCGCCCCGCTCTGGGGTTCCGCGCGGCTGCGCCGCGGTGGTCGGGCTCGGGCGGAACTCCTGCTCATCACCTCGATCACTCTCGGCCGCAGCCCTTCCGCTCTGCAGCGCGCCTTCGAGGAGTTCGCCGCGGACCACGTCCGCCGGGGACGGGTCGAGGTCGCGCTCGAGCGGCTGGTGCTCCACGTGCGGGCCGGCGACGAGGTCGTCGTCGCCACGGCGTGCGCGCAACCCCTCGCCCGGGCGGTCTGCCGGGAACTCGGCCTCGGCGACGGGCGGGGATCCGGTTGCCGGTGGCGCACGCCTACACCGACGACGCCCGTGACCTGCCGCTGCTGCGCCAGGCGCAGCACGCCCACCTCGTGCGACCCCGCGCCGGTGACGAGGTCCGTGTCCGCGCGGAACTCGGTGACGTCGAGGTCCTGCGCTGACTCAGTCCCGGGGGAGGTCGCGCAGTGCGCGGCGGGCCAGGTCGTCTCCCGCCGCGGCGCCGGCGGCGAGGTGGAACTCGGCACGCTGCAGGTCACCCCGTTCGAGCAGCAGCAACGCGAGGTTGTGGTGGCAGTATGCGTCCCCGGCCGCGATCCCCGCGGTGTAGGCGGCTTCCGCAGCGTCGACGTCGCTCTCCGCGAGCAGGTTCCCCAACGGGAGCCAGCACTCGCGCTGGCCGAGCTTCGCGCCGAGTTCCAGTTGCTGCTGGGCCTGCCCGGCCCGGCGGGTCAGCAGCAGGAGCGCGGCGAGGGCCGCGCGCGCCGCCCCGGAGACCGCGGCTCCGGCGCGCAGCCGCGGTTCGAGCTGCGCGTCCAGCGTGGCCTCCCACTCCCAGCAGGCGCGCAGCGCGAACGCCTGCGGGTCCTCCCCCGCGCGGGTCAGCGCGGCGTCGGCGCCCGGGAGGTCGCCGCGGTCGTGCCGCAGGTGGGCGAGCTCGACGAAACCCTCGGGCAGACCGCTCTCGCCCGCGGCCGCGAAGGCACCCGCCGCGCCGTCGAGGTCGCCCAGCGACTCCAGCAGGTGGCCGAGGTGGACCCACGCGTCGGTCTCCCCCGCCGCGGCCGCCCGGCGGTACGCCTCCGCCGCCTCGAGCGGTCGGTCCAGTTCCAGGAGCGTGTTGCCGACGTTGCCCCAGACCCAGTCGCCGCCGAGTTCCACCGCCCGCTCGAAGCAGACCAGCGCGTCCTCCTGCCGTCCGGCGTCGGCGAGGTCGCAGCCGAGGTCCACGACGGCGTCGACGTCCGCGCCCGCCAGCACCACCCGCATCCGCTCGTCCACCCCTGCAGTCTGCCGATCCCCGTGCGCGGTCGAGCACCGAGCCCCGCGAGAGACTGCGGCGGTGAGACCGAACCCCCCGGACGCCACGTCGGTGGTCCTCGTCCACGGCTACCACGTCGACGCGCTGCAGTGGGAGGAGGTCGTCTGGGGCCGACCCGCGGAGGACCGTCTCGGCCGCGTCCCGCGGGCCGTCCTGCTCGCCCTCGGGCACCCCGACCCCGTCCTGCTCTTCGGCACCGGCGCCGCGGCGCGGGACGGCCTGCTCGAGTCCGAGTACACGCTGGAGTTCGCCCGCTCCCGCCGCCACGAGCTCGAGGACCTCGCCCGCCGGGTCCTCCCGTCCGCCGCGATCGCACGGGTCGGGGAACTGCTGCACGAGCGCAGCCGGTGCGAACGCACCAGCGCCACGACCCGGACCGAGGTGGCCGCCGGGTTCGAGACCGCCCTGTCGCTCGGAGCGCGACACCTCACCCTGGTGTCGTCCCCGACCCACGTCGCACGCTGCCACCAGACGGCGCTGACCCTGCTCGCGACGACCCCGTGCTACGCGCTCCTCGCCCACGGGCTCGCGGCGGTGGCCTCGGACACCACGGTGGCCGGGCGTGGACCGGGCGACGTCGTCGTCCTCGAACCTCGGACCCGTGCGGCCGGGGCCGTCGAGTTCTCCGACGTGGCGCGCGCGGGCGGTTCGGACGGTCAGGCGGAGGCGACCTCGCGGTAGTGCTCGACGACGGGGAACGGGTCGTAGAAGTGGTGCAGGAGCGAACGCCACTCCTGGTAGCCGGCCGAGCCGCGGAAACCTTCGGTGTGGTCCTCCAGGGTGTCCCAGCGCACCAGCAGCAGGTAGGTGTCGGGGCGCTCCACGCAGGAGGACAGGGTCAGCCCCTGGAACCCGGGGACGGCGGAGATGATCAGCTTGGCCCGGGCGAACGCCTCCTCGAACTCGGCGGAACGGCCGGGGACGACGCTGAGGACGGCCTGTTCGAGGATCACCGGCCCCATCCTGGCGTACGGGGTTCCGTCCACGCCGGGGTGTCGACGAGGGATCCGATCGAGGAGCCGCTGCACCACGTCTGACGGGTCGGCCTGACGTGTCGCTGCGGGCCCGGCGCGGCTCATGGGTCCAGGCTGGGCCGATGGAGGACGACCTGCTGGCGAACCCCGCGAACTTCCCCGAACTCATGCTGCTGCCCCACCTCGACGACGAGTGGACCGAAGTGCGCCTGGGTCGGCGCAGTGACGGCGCGTGGGAGGTCTACGTGACCATCCGCGTGGACGACGGGTACCGCAACGAGGCCTCGGCCCAGGCCGTCGCCGACCACTACCGGGAGAACCTCCAGGCCTTCGTGGAACACCGCCGGAAACGTCGGGGTCGCGCCTAACCGAGCAGGGCCGCGGCCGCCGTCCGGGCGCGCTCGAAGACGTCGTCGAGGATGCCGACGCCGTGGGTCACGAGCGCGCCCTCGTGGAGCAGGAACAGTTCCCGGGCGAGGTCCTCCTCGCCCACGGCGGCCCGGAACTGCTGCAGCATCCACCGCTTCTGCTCCACGATGACCGCGTAGGCCGGGTGCGAGGGGTCGTTGATCTCGGCGTGCGCGTTGATCATGGCGCAGCCCTTGGGCCCGTCGGTCGCGGACCACGCCTGCGACGCGGCGAAGACCGCGTCGACCTGTTCCGCAGGGGCGGGACCGGCCGACTCGAGGTGCCCGGCGAGCAGCGTGCGCCACCGCTGGTCGCGGGCGGTGAGGTACTCGACGACGAGTCGTTCCTTGCTGCCGAAGCGGTCGTAGAGCGTCTTCTTGGTGACCCCCGCCCGTTCGGCGATCGCCTCGACCCCGACCGCGTGGATGCCGTGGGCGTAGAAGAGGTCCGAGGCGGCGTCGAGCACGGCGCGCGCCTTGGGGGTCCAGTCGATGGCGTTCTCCACGCGCATCACTATACCGATCGGGTTACTCTCGGGACCATGACTATACCGATCGGTATACCTCGAGTCGCCGTGACCACCGGACTCGCGGCTCTCTTCGTCGTCTGCTGGTCCTCGGGGTTCGTCGGCGCGAAGCTCGGCGCCCAGGCCTACGCCGTGTCGACGGTGCTGGCCTGGCGATTCCTGCCGCTCGCGGGGGTCCTCCTCCTCGTCACCGCGCTGCGCCGGGACCGGACCCGACCGGGCCGGACAGAACTGCTGCGGCAGAGCGTGATCGGCCTGCTGTCGCAGTCGGGGTACCTGCTCACCGTCTACTGGGCGATCGACCTGGGCGTGAGCACCGGCACGACGGCCCTCGTCGACGGGACCCAGCCCCTCGTCGTCGCCGCCCTCGCCGGGCCACTGCTGGGGGTGGCGTTGCGCGGTCGCCAGCGGGTCGGCTTGCTGCTCGGACTGGTGGCCGTCGGCGCCGTCACCTGGGCCGACGCCGGCGCCCCGGGGACGCACGCGGCACCGTGGGCCTACGTCGTGCCCTTCGCCGGGATGGCGTGCCTGGTCGCGGCCACGTTCCTCGAACGTCGCAGCCCGGGCCCGCCGGCCCCGTGGCGCAACCTGACGATCCACTGCACGACGTCCGCCGTCGTGTTCAGCCTGATCGCCCTGGTCCGCGGAACGGCCGTCCCGCCCCCCGAACCCGCGTTCTGGGTGGCCACCGCGTGGCTGGTCGCCTTCCCCACCTTCGGCGGATACGGCCTGTACTGGCTGCTGCTGCAACGGGTCGGGATGACGACCGTGAACAGCCTGTTGTTCCTCGTCCCGCCGGTGACCACGGCCTGGGGCGCGCTCTGGTTCGGCGAACCCGTCAGCGCGGTGACGATCGTGGGCCTGACGCTGGCCCTCCTCGCCACCTGGCTCGTCACCGCCGAGGGCGGAGGGGCGCGCCGCCGGAAACAGGTTGCCCGGTCGGGCCGACCGTGACGATCGTGAACGCCTCGGAGGAGGGGGAACCGTGCCCGCGGACGCCGTCAGCACGAACATGCGCAACTGGGACGAACGTGTCCCCGACCACCTCGTGGCCTACGGGGCCGAGGCGTTCGCCGACGACCGCAGCGCCGTGGGTGTCGAGGTGGAGACCCGGGTCCTCGCGCCGCACCTGCCCGGTGGCACCGTCGCCGGTCTGGACGTGGTGCACCTGCAGTGCCACATCGGCACCGACACCATCAGCCTGGCCCGCCGCGGGGCGCGCGTCGTCGGCACCGACCTGTCCGGGGCCGCGATCGAGGCGGCGGGCAGGCTGGCCGAGCGGGCGGGTGCGCCGGCGACGTTCGTGCAGTGCCGCAACGAGGACGCACCCGACGTCCTGGGCCGCGAGTTCGACGTGGTCCTCACCTCCGTCGGCGTGCTCACCTGGCTGGAGGACCTCGGGAGCTGGGCCCGCGCCGTCGCCCGGCTCCTGCGCCCGGGCGGGGTGTTCCTCGTGCACGACGCCCACCCGGTGCTGAGCGCCCTGCAGCACGACCGCTCCGACGACCTCCTGGTGCTCGGCGAACCGTACTTCGCGGCCGGTGAACCGCGGAGGTTCGACGACGGCGTGACGTACGCCAGCGACACCCGGATGCGCAACACCGTCACCTACCAGTGGCCGCACGACCTGGGCGAGGTCCTCGGGGCCGTTCTCGCGGCCGGGCTGCGCATCGAGGCGTTCCACGAGCACCGCACCATGCCGTGGAAGGCGTTCCCCTCGATGGTCGCGACGACGCGGGGGTGGGAACTGCCCCGGGGCGCCCCCGAGTGCCCGTTGATGTTCTCGCTGGTGGCGCGCCGGTAGGCCCCCCGAACTCCGGGGCGGGGGTCTCGAAGTGGGGCTAGACGACCGGTCTATTGGCGGCTAGAGTCGGGTCATGCCCGCCACGGAGGTCGACACCCGCCAGCTCATCCTGGACACGGCCCAGGATTGCATGGCCCACAAAGGTTACGCCGCAGTCGGTCTGACGGAGATCCTCACGGGCGCGGGAGTTCCGAAGGGGTCGTTCTACCACTACTTCCCGTCGAAGGACGCGTTCGGTGAGGCGCTCATGAAGAGCTACTTCACCGACTACCTGTCCACCATGGACGTCCTGCTCCACGACGCCTCCCGGAACGGCGCCGACCGCGTCATGGAGTACTGGCAGCGGTTCTACGACCTCCAGAGCTTCGACGACTACCAGGGCAAGTGCCTGGTCGTGAAGCTCGCCGCGGAGGTCTCCGACCTGTCCGAGACGATGCGCGTCCAGCTCGACGTCGGCACCACCGGCCTCGTCGCGCGCATCGAGAGGCTCATCGAGGGTGGCGTCGCCGACGGCACCCTGTCGGCGGACCTCGACGCCCCGACCCTGGCCGCCACCCTCTACGACCTCTGGGTCGGGGCCAGCGTGATGGCGAAGATCCAGCGCCGCCCGGACGCCCTGGACCGGGCCATGACGAACACGCGCGCCCTGCTCCACCTCTGATCGACCCCACCCGACCACTCGTCACAGTTCCTGCCGGTTCCGCTAGACGACCGGTCTACTAATTTGAGGAGAACCATGAACACCGACCTGCTGCACACCGACGCCACCGGACTCGCGGCCCTGATCCGGAGCGGAGAGGTGACCTCGGTCGAGGTCGTCCAGGCGCACCTGGACCGCATCGCCGCCGTGAACCCCTCGATCAACGCCATCGTCTCCCTCAACGACGCCGCCCTCGCCGAAGCGCAGGCCGCGGACGACGCCCTGGCCGCGGGCGAACCCGTCGGGCCGCTGCACGGGGTTCCGTTCACCGTGAAGGACTCCCTCGACACCGCGGGGGTCCTGACCCAGCGCGGGTCGCCGATCTTCCGCGGGCGCACCCCGGAGCAGGACGCCACGAGCGTCGCCCGCATGAAGGCCGCCGGCGGGATCCTGCTCGCCAAGACGAACCTCCCGGAGTTCTCCTACTCCACCGAGAGCGACAACCTGCTGACCGGGCGGACGAACAACCCGTGGAACCTCGAACGCACCGCCGGGGGTTCCAGCGGCGGCGAGTCCGCCGCGATCGCGGCGGGGATGAGCCCGATCGGCCTCGGCACCGACCTCGCGATCTCCGTCCGGGGCCCGGCGGCGCAGACCGGCATCGTCGCGCTCAAGCCCACCCACGGGCGCGTCCCGATGACGGGGGTCTGGCCCCGCGCACCGCGACGCGACTGGCACGTCGGCCCCATGGCCCGCACCGTCCGCGACCTCGCCCTGGCCTACGGCGTCCTGAACGGACCCGACGGCCACGACGGCGCCTCCGTCGTACCCGCCGGCCAAGACACCGGCGTCGGCGACGCTCCGACGCGGCCCCTGCGGGTGGGCTGGTACACCGACTCCGGGCTCGGCCCCGTCGACCCCGAGGTCGCGGCCACCGTCCGCGCTGCAGCGCAGGCCCTCGCGGACCAGGGGATCGAGGTGCACGAGGTCACGATCCCGGCCCTGCTGCAGGACAACCCGCTCGCCCTGTTCAACCTCCAGCACGTCATGGAACTCAAACCGGCCATGGCCGAGGCCACCGCCGGTCACGAGGACGAGATGTTCACCATGTCGACGGGCATGCTGGCCACCCCGGACACCTCGACGTCGGACTACGTCGCGGCGGAGCAGGGCTTCGAGAGGATCCGCGACGGCTACGCCGAGTTCTTCTCGACGTTCGACGCGCTGCTGCTGCCGGTGCTGCCGATCCCGGCCCACGAGCACGGCGCGACGGAGTTCGTCATCGACGGGCAGACCGTCGACGCCACGCACGTCCAGACGTTCACCGTGCAGTTCAACATCACCGGCATGCCCGCCCTGTCGATGCGGTTCGGCACCAGTTCCGACGGCCTCCCGATCGGGGTGCAGATCGCCGCCAACCGGTACGCCGAGTCGACCGTCCTGCACGTCGCCGGGCTCCTGGAAGGGGTGAGCCCGGTCAAGGACTCCCACCCCCGACCTCTGAGCGAGACCCAGGACCCGGGACCACCGGGTTGACGGAACCCGCGAGGAGCGGGAGGGTGTGGCGTAAGCGCATACATCCTGACCGTCACCGCCGACTCGTCTGGAGTTCCCGATGCACCGCCGATCCCTGCTCACCGCCGCCCTCGCGACCCCCCTCCTCGGTGCCGCCACCGCGCAGTCCGCCCAGGCCAGTGGGGGGTCGCGGCGGGTGCTGCGCCGCTACGCCGCCGCGACCTGGCGGTCGATGGCCGCCATGGTCGACCCGGCGACCGGCCTGGCCGCCGACGACATCGCCGACGACCTGTCGCCCGCCTCCCGCGGTGCCCAGACCTCGCCGACGAACATCGGCGCCTACCTCTGGAGCACCGTCGCCGCCCGCGACACCGGGATCATCGACCGGGGCGAGGCGTGCCGACGGCTCGCGCAGACCCTCGACACCTTGCGCCGACTGGACCGGCACGAGCAGAGCGGGCAGTTCTACAACTGGTACTCCCCGACGACGGGCGAGGTCCTCACGACGTGGCCGGCCAGCGGTGACGTCGTGAAACCCTTCCTGTCCACGGTCGACAACGGCTGGCTCGCGATGGCCCTGCTCCTCACCGCGCGGGCCGAACCCCGTCTCGCCCGGGCCGCCGACGCGCTGCGGACGCCGATGGACTTCGGGTTCTACCACGACGCCGCCGAGAACGGCCCCGGCGGGCAGTTGCGCGGGGGGTTCTGGGACGAGGACCCCCACGAGGACGCGGCCGTCGTGGGGAACTACCGCGGCGGGAAACCCGTCTGGTACACCGGCCACCACTACGGGGCCTTCAACACCGAACCCCGGATGGCCTCCTACCTCGGCATCGCCGCGGGTCAGATCCCGGCCGCGCACTACTTCGGGACCCAGCGGACGTTCTCGAACGAGAACTGCGACTACGACTGGACCGAGACGCGACCCGAGGGGTTCTGGGCCGATCACGAGGGTCAGCGCGTCTTCGAGGGCGCGCTCCCCTACCGCGGGAAGCTCATCGTCCCGACCTGGGGCGGCTCGATGTTCGAGGCCCTCATGGTGCCGTTGTTCGTCCCCGAGGAGAAGTGGGGCAGGCGCTCCTGGGGGGTGAACCACCCGCTCTACGTCCAGGGTCAGATCGAGCACGGCCTGGACGAGGCGAGGTACGGGTACTGGGGTTTCTCCCCCTCGAACGACCCGGCCGGCGGGTACCGCGAGTACGGCGTCGACCAACTCGGCCTGGACGGCCCCGGCTACACCTCCGACGAGGAACGCACCACCGTGGACCAGGCGTTCGCGGGGTGCCGCGCGGGCGGTGCGGTCCCCACCGGGTACGGCGACGGCGTCGTCACGCCGCACGCCTCGTTCCTCGCGCTGCGCTACGCCCCGGACGCGGCGTTGCGCAACCTCGCCAACCTCGAGGCGGACTTCGACTGCTGGGCCGACGGGGGTTTCCTGGACGCCGTCGCCGTCCGCAGCGGGCGGGTGTCCCGCCGCCACCTCGCCCTGGACCAGGGGATGGTCATGGCCTCGCTCGGGAACGCCCTCGCCGGTGACTCCCTGCGGAAGTACGTGAGCGAGGGCGCTTTCGCCCGAACGCTGAAACCCCTCATGCGCCAGGAGGTCTTCGCGAGCCGAGCGGCCGCGTGACCTCCGGCCGTGATCTTGCTGGGAGACCCAGCGAGATCACGGGTGGGGTCAGCGGGCGTCGCGGGTGTCGCGGACGACCTGCGGGGCGGGGGCGGCGGGGGCGGGCTCGGGCAGGGGCGCGGCGGCGGGCTGCTGGGCGGCGGTCTGGAGGAACGGCACGGGGGTCTGCCCGTTGGGCTCCTCGAAGACCTGCACGACCCACAGGCGACCGTCGCCGGACCGCACAGCACCGAGGCCGACGACGCTCACCTCTGGGCGGAGGATGTTCGCGCGGTGGCCCGGGGAGGCCATGAACGCACCCGCGAGCTGGTCGCTGTCGGCGCCGACGCCGACGTTCTCGGCGACGAGGGACCAGCCGTGCAGCTGCGAGGACAGTTCCGGGTTGTGGTGCAGGTTCGCCTCGCCGGCCATCCGGAACGCCCAGTCGGTCGCGACCCGGTTCGCCTCCTCGGTGAGGCCGAGGGCGGGCAGACCGGCCTGCGCACGGGCCGCGTTCACGAGTTCGTAGGAGCGCCAGGCGGAATCCCCGTCACCGGTGACCGACGTCTCCGCCTGTGCGGCACCGGCTCCCGAGACGGCACCGGCGACGGCAGCGATGAGGGCGGCGAAGCCCAGGACGCGGGGGCGGCGGGACGTGCGGGCAGTGGTGTCCACGGGGACCTCCGGGCGGTGAGGGGGCGTCGAGCGGGGGGTGGCTCCCTCACTGCCTCGGCCGTGACCCCCGAGACCTGTAGCCCGATCGGGCGACCCGTCGTGACGCTCCGTCGACGCTTCAGTCCGCCGTTGAGCCGGCCGATGTCGGCGTGTGCGGGACCGCCCGTCCCTGGTCCGGGATCCCCCGGGCGCGCTGCCGCTCGGCGGTCCCGGCGCTCCAGGTGGCCCCGGCGCTCGCCGCGACGACGAGCACGATCCCCACCGCCCCGGCGGCCGTCACGGCCTGACCGAGCAGCGCCCACCCCGCCAGCGAGGCGATGACGGGTTCGAGGCTGAGCAGGACGCCGAACGTCCGCTGCGGCATCCGGCGCAGGGCCGCGAGCTCCAGCGAGTACGGCACGACGGAGGCCATGACGGCCGTCCCGAGCGCCAGCCACCAGCCGTTCGGCGCGGTCACCGCCTGCACCGCACCGGGGACACCCACCGGAGCGAGGACCAGCGCCGCGACCACCGTGGCCACGGCGAGCCCGCCGTGGCCCGGCACGACCTGCCCCAGCCGCGCGCCGGTCCGGATGTAAGCCGCCCAGAACGCCCCTGCGAGCAACGCGAACCCGACGCCGACGAGGTCCAGACCGCCGCTGTGCGACTCCCCGGCGACCCCGAGGACGCCGACCCCGGCGAGCGCGAGCGCCACCCAGACGAGGTCCCGGGCGCGGCGACTCGTCACGGCGGCGAGGGTCAGCGGGCCGAGGAACTCGATCGTCACCGCGGTCCCGAGGTCGACGCGAGTCAACGCGGTGTAGAACGACAGGTTCATCCCGGCCAGGGCGAGTCCCAGGGCGATGGACGCCTTCCACTGCACCGCGGTCCACCGGCGCACCCGCGGGCGGACGACGAGGAGCAGGACGAGCGCCGCGAGACCGAGCCGCAGGAACGTCGTCCCGGTGCTGCCGCCGAGGGCGAAGAGGTGGACCGCGAGAGCGGCGCCGATCTGCAGCGAGGTGCAGGAGCCGAGGACGAGGAGGACCGAACCCACGGCTCCACTGTCACCGACCTCCGACCGTCCTGTCCAGCGAACCTCTCCGGGCGGTACCGTTCAGTTCTCCTGATGATTGGGGTCGTCGTGCTGGACGTGCACCGGTTGCGCCTGCTGCGCGAACTCGACCGCCGCGGCACGCTCGCCGCCGTCGCCGCGGCCCTGAACTACAGCCCGTCCGCGGTGTCCCAGCAGCTGTCCCTGCTCGAGGCCGAGGCGGGCGTCGTCCTGCTGGAGAAGCTCGGTCGCGGCGTGACGCTCACCGCGCCGGCCCGCGTGCTGGTCGGGCACGCCGACGCCGTCCTGGCGCAGCTGGAGCGCGCCGAGGCGGACCTCGCCGCCCTGCACGACGACGTGACCGGGACCCTGCGGGTCGCGAGCTTCCAGTCGGTGCTCTTCGCCCTCGTCCCGGCCGCCCTCACCCTGCTGGCGCGGCAGCACCCCGCGCTGCGCGTGGAACTGAGTCAGCAGGAGCCCGAACCGGCGTTCTCCCGGCTGGCCGCGCACGACGTCGACCTGGTCCTCGGGGAGGAGTACCCGGGCTACCCGCAGCGGCGCGGCGGGGACACCGACGACGAGGACCTGCTGCTGGACGAACTCCGGCTGGCCCTCCCCCGCACCGGCCCCTGGTCGCAGGCGCGCCGGCTCGCCGACGTGGCCGACGCCCCGTGGGTCGTCGAACCCCGGGACACCGAGCCCGGGCTGTGGAGCCTCGCGGAGTGCCGGCGCGCGGGTTTCGAGCCGGACGCGCGGATCAGCAGCCCCGACGTCCTGCTGCACGTGCACCTCGTCGAGACGGGTCACGCGGTCGCGCTGCTGCCGGACCTCGCCTGGGCCGGACGCCGACCGCAGCTGCGTCTGGTCGACCTGCCGGGTCACCCCGCGCGACGGTTGTTCACCCGGGTCCGTCGCGGGGCCGCGGGGCGACCTGCGGTGCAGGCGTTCCGACGAACCCTGCGGGAGGCGGCGCTCAGCGCCGCGGGCGGCCCGAGACCCTGACGTCGCCGCCGACGAGCGCGACGTCGTCGACGTCGAGACCGATCGCGTCGGTGATCGTGGTGATCGCCGTCCCGGCGAGGGCGTGGGACCCCGCCCCGAGGAGCGTCGGCGCGACGTAGGCCGTGACCCGGTCGACCAGCCCGGCGGCGAGGAAGGCCCCCGCCAGCGTCGGACCGCCCTCGAGCAGCACCGAGACGATCCCCTTGCCGTGCAGGTCGTCGAGGAGTTCCGCGGGGGTCGCGGCGGTGGAGACCAGGGTCGAGGCGGCCGCGTCGTGGACCTTCGCCGTCGCCGGCACCCGTCCGCGGCGGTCGAGCACGACGCGCAGCGGCTGGCGCGGCGACGACGTCCCGTCGGGTTCGCGCGCGGTGAGGTGCGGGTCGTCGGCCAGCACCGTCCCGGAACCGGCGACGATCGCGTCGACGCGGCGGCGCAGGTCGTGGACCTGCTCCCGCGATTCCACGGAGGAGATCCAGCGGCTCGTCCCGTCGACGGCCGCGGAACGCCCGTCCAGGGTCGCGGCGAACTTCCAGGTGACGTGCGGACGGCGCGAACGGGTGGCCGTGAGCCAGGCCTCGTTGACGCGTTCCGCCTCGGCGGCGAGGACCCCACCGGTCACCTCCACGCCGGCCGCGCGCAACCGCTCGGCACCGCCCCCGGCGAGAGCGCCGGGATCCGGGACGGCGAACACGACACGGGCGATCCCCGCGTCCAGCAGCGCCTGCGCGCACGGGCCGGTGCGACCCGTGTGGTTGCAGGGTTCCAGCGTCACGTACGCGGTTCCCCCGCGGGCGCGTTCGCCGGCCGCGGCGAGCGCGTTCACCTCCGCGTGCGGGCCACCCGCCCGTTCGTGCCAGCCCTCGCCGACGACGTTCCCGTCGACGTCGAGGACCACGCACCCGACGACCGGGTTCGGGCTGGTCGTCCCCAGACCCTTCGCCGCGAGTTCCACGGCCCGTCCCACGAACCGCCCGTCCAGGGGCGACATCAACCGGCCAGGTCCAGGGTGTGCGCGGTGTGGTCGCGCTTGGCGCGCAGGTAGCTCGCGTTCGCCGCCGAGAGGTGGACGCCCGTCGGGACGCGGTGTTCCACCGCGATGCCGTGCGCGGCGAGCTGGTCGGCCTTGTCGGGGTTGTTGCTGAGCAGGTTCACCCGGTCGACCCCGAGTGCGCCGAGCATCTGCGCGGCGACGGTGTAGTCGCGCTCGTCCTCGCCGCGACCGAGGGCCAGGTTCGCCTCGTAGGTGTCGAGTCCGCTGTCCTGCAACGCGTACGCGTCGAGCTTCTCGTAGAGACCGATGCCGCGACCCTCCTGGCGCAGGTAGAGCAGGAACCCGCCGGAGGTGGCGATGCGTTCCACGGCCTCGCGCAACTGCGGACCGCAGTCGCACCGCTCGGAACCGAAGACGTCGCCGGTCATGCACTCGCTGTGCGGGCGGACGAGCGGGGTTCCCTCGTGGTAGTTCCCCAGCCCGAGGGCGAGGTGCTCCTTGCCGTCGACCAAACCGGTGAAGGTGTGGACCCGGGCCGTGGTGCGGTACCCGTCCGGGAAGCGCAGCGGGACGACCACAGCGGTGCGGACGGCGGCGAGCTGGGTGTCGTTCATGGTGGTCTCCTCGCCTCAGACGACCTGGAGGGATCGCTTCGCGAAACCCATCTGGAAGTCGTCGATGGTGGTGGTGGGGACGGCGGTCGGGTCGGCCGCGACGCCCAGGGTGATGAAGAGCGGCGTGTAGTGCTCGACGGTCGGGTGCGCGTACGGCATGCCGGGCGCACGGTGGTAGTCCGCGAGGGTGTCGACGTCGCCGCGCGACAGCGCTTCGGCGACCCAGCCGTCGAACTCCCGCGACCAGTTCGGGACCTGGTTGTGCAGGAACATCTCCCGCGTCGCGAACTGCAGACCGTGGGTCATGAACCCTGAACCGACGACGAGAACTCCTTGTTCCCGCAACGGCTTCAGCCGCGCCCCCAGCGCCATCAACCGGACCGGGTCGTGGGTGGGCATGCTCAGCTGCAGGACGGGGACGTCGGCGGCGGGGTACATGACCTTCAGCGGGACCCACGCACCGTGGTCGAGTCCGCGGCCGCCGGCGACGTGGAGGGGTTCGTCGTCGGGCATGAGCGCCGCGACCTGGTGGGCGAGCGCCGTCGCGTCCGGGGTCTCGTAGGTCATCTGGAAGTAACGCTGGTGGAACCCGCCGAAGTCGTAGACGAGCGGGGTGCCGGCGGCGGGTGAGCTGAGCAGGGCCCGCTCGGACTCCCAGTGGGCGCTGACGATGAGGATCCCCGTCGGGCGGGGCAGGGACAGCGCCCAGTCGGAGAGCTGGCGGATCCACAACGGGTCGTCGAACACGGGCGGAGCCCCGTGGCTGAGGTAGAAGGCAGGCATCGGCCCGTCGTCGGGGGTCCAGGACCGCTGGGCGCGGACGGCGTCCGCCGAGCGGATCAGGAAGTCGTCGAACGCACCTCCCGGTACGGCCGGGTTCATGATCGACACGTTGGACTCCCGTTCTCGGTGACTTGATGCTTCAATCGACAGTAGACCGAGGAACTTCAAGCGTCAACAACTGGAGGGTGATGGAACCCGAATGGCTCGACGAGACCGAGCAGCAGGCCTGGCGCCGGCTCGCCGGCCTCTTCACCGTGCTGCCCGCCGCCCTCGACGCCCAGCTGCAGCGCGACGTCGGCCTGACCCACTTCGAGTACGGGGTGCTGTCGGCGCTCTCGGAGGCCCCGGACCGGACCCTGCGGATGGGGTGCCTGGCCGGGATGGCCAACGGATCGCTCTCCCGGCTCTCCCACGTCGCCGGCCGGCTCGAGAAGAAGGGCTGGCTCAGTCGTCGTCCCGACCCCACCAACGGCCGCTACACGCTGGCCACCCTGAGCGAGTCGGGGTGGGAGAAGGTCGTCGAAGCCGCGCCCGGCCACGTCGACGCGGTGCGCCGCGCGGTCTTCGACGCCCTCACGAAAGCGCAGGTCAGCCAGCTCCACGAGATCGGTGAGCGGGTGCTGCGATCGGTGGAAGCCGCGCGCGACTCCTAGCCCGGCGGTAGGTTCGAGGGGTGGGAGTCGCCAAGGGCCGTGCACTGCGGACGATCAGCTACAACCTCCACGAGGGTCGCGCGACGACGGAGCTCTCCGAGCTCGCCGCCACGCACGACGTGGACGCGCTGTGCCTGCAGGAGTGCGACACGCTGCGACTGCCCGAGACGGTGGGGCCGTTGGTGCTGGCCGGCGCCACCCAGCGCAACCGTCTGGGCCTGGCCCTCTACTACCGACCGGACCGGCTGCAGGCCCACGGTCACGAACTGCGCCCGCTGCGCCGCTCGATGCACGACCGCTTCCTGTCCCCCGCGCACGAGCGGCTCCTCGCCGTCCGCTTCGAGGACCTGCACGACGACGGCGCCCTGCTGACCCTCGCCTCCATCCACACCGCCCCCCTCTCGGCGACGAACTCCATGCGCCGGCACCAGATCACCGAGGCCCTCGGCGCCATCCGGGCCGCCGCCCACGGCAGCTCCGCCCTCGTCGTCGGCGACTTCAACTACCCCTGGTTCGCGAGCTCGCTCTCGCGTCGCCTGGGCGAGCAGGGCTTCCAGGTCTCCCACTCCGACCTGCCCACCTACGTGCGCAAGCGCTTCCGCGGGCACTTCGACTTCGCGATCTCCGAGGGCATGGACATCGAGAGCGTCCGGACCCTGCAGCAGGCCGGTTCCGACCACCTCCCCGTGCTCGTGGAGTCGCGGGTGAAGGCGTTCGTGCCGGCCCGGCTCCTCGACCGCGGGTAGCCCGCGGGGCGCGGGCGCCTCATCGCCCACCCGGCACACCCACCGATGTCACCACGTGGAGTGAGCCGTGGGTGCGCCGATCCGGGTGCCATGACACCCGATCTGTCGCACCGACGCCTCACCTCACGCCTGGCCCGCCGGCCTCGTCGACGGGGCTCCGCGGCCGCCCGGAAACCGGTGGTCACCGGCCCCGGGACGGACGAGAGTGGGTCCGTGCCGAACACGACGGACCTGCAGTGGCGCGGCCCGATCGCCGACGAGGAGGTGCTCGACCTCGTCCGGTCGCACGGCGGGGACCCGCAGGCGGGCTGGTGGCCCCGCATCCGCGACCACAGCCTCGGCTGGGTCTCCGCCCGCGACGAGTCCGGACTGCTCGTGGGGTTCGTGAACGTCGCCTGGGACGGCGGGGACCACGCGTTCCTCCTCGACACCAAGACCCGGGGCAGCCACCAGCGCCGGGGGATCGGCCGGGACCTCGTCCGCGTGGCCGAGGAGCACGCCCGCGCGGCGGGGTGCGAGTGGTTGCACGTCGACCACCTCCCCGAGCTGGCCCCGTTCTACCTCGACGCCTGCGGGTTCCGCCGCACCGACGCCGGGCTCGTGCACCTGACCGGAGGAGAGTGACACCGTGACCGACAAGGGGATCGTCCGGGAGTGGTACGACGAGGAGGGGTGGGGGGTCATCGACAGTCCCGTCACACCCGGCGGGTGCTGGGTGCACTACAGCCACGTCGGAGTTCCCTTCGGGGACGGACCCCGGGCCGGCCAGGAACTCGCCTTCACCTGGGAGGCGGGGGAACAGGACGGTTTCGGGTACCGGGCCACGCGCGCCTGGCCGTGGGGTGGCGAACCCCGCCAGCGCCCCGGGACGACCGTCTTCGGCGACCGCAGCGGCGCGTACTCCAGCACGCTCACGCTCACCTACGACGACTCCCGACCGAGCACGGTCGAGACGTACCCGCCGGCGCCGACCCCGGTCCTCGGCACCGTGACGGTCACCGTGTACGAGACCGTCCCGGGCCGCAACGAGGTCCGCATCGAGAGCACCGGGGCGCTGAGCGAGGACCTCGTGGACACCGCCGTCGCCGAACTCCGGCAGGTGCGGGAGCGGCTCGCCGAGTGAACCACCGACGCGTCCGGCGGAGCCTCAGCCGCCGAGGTGCTCCAGCAGCCGGTCGACGAAGACGACCTGTCCCTTCACCAGCTTGAGCCGCGCCACCTCCGGGGCGAACCAGCCGGCCCGGTCGATCTCGGGGAACTCAGCGGTCCTCCCGGAGCGCGGCGGCCACTCCATCGAGAACGTCCCGGGCCGGATCGAGTCGACGTCGAACTCCCCCGGCCCGGCCCAGATCGACACGACCTTCCCGCCCGACTGACGCACGTCACCCAGCGGAACCAGGTCGGTCGGGGGCAGGTGCCGGCCGAGTTCCTCGGCGAACTCCCGGTGCGCGGCGTCGAGCAGTTCCTCGTCGGGGTTCGGCTCGCCCTTCGGGATCGACCAGCCGTGCTCGTCCTTGGACGCCCACAACGGTCCGCCCATGTGCCCGAGCAGGAGTTCGACCCCGCCGCCCGCGTCGTGCCGGTACAGCAAGATCCCCGCACTCCTCGTGGCCGCCATCCGATCAGTCTGGCGCGGGACCCGGGGAGTCGCGCGACGAGCCCCCGCGCGGCGCGGGCCCGTCCCGCCCTCAGTCCTCCGGGATGACGCGTTCGAAACGTTCGGCCCGCACGACGTCGGGGTCCGGTCCGCTGCGCACCCCGGTGTCCAGGGCGTCGATCCGCCCCAGCTCGTCGGTCGACAGGGCGAAGTCGATGACCGCGAAGTTCTCCCGGATCCGCTGCGGTTTCGTCGACTTCGGGATGGCCGAGCGGCCCTGCTGCAGGTGCCAGCGCAGCATGACCTGGGCGGGCGACCTCCCGTGGTCGGCGGCGATCGCCGCGATCGTCGGGTCCGCGAGGACGCTGCGCCGTTCCTCGCCCCAGCCGGGGTAGAACGTGATGCCACCGATGGGTGACCAGGCCTGGGTCAGGATGCCGTGCGCGCGGTCGGCGGCCTGCAGCTCCGGCTGCACGAAGTAGGGGTGCAGTTCGACCTGGTTCACGGCCGGCACCACGGAGGTCCGTTCGAGCAGCGCGTCGAGGTGGGCCGGGGTGAAGTTGCTGACCCCGATGGAACGCACCCGGCCGTCGGCGAGGAGTTCCTCGAGAGCGAGGTAGGCGGCGACCGTCCGGTCGAAGCGTTCGGGGATCGGCTGGTGCAGGATCAACAGGTCGAGCTGGTCGACGCCGAGCTTGCGGACCGCCTTCTCGAAGGCGTGCAGCGTCTCGTCGTGCCCGTAGTCGGTGACCCAGACCTTGGTCTCGAGGAACACCTCGTCGCGGGCGAGCCCGGATCGACGGAAACCCTCCCCCACCTGGCGTTCGTTGAGGTAGGCGGCGGCCGTGTCGATGTGGCGGTAGCCGACCTCCAGGGCCGTCGCGACGGCGTCCGCGGTGTCCTCGGCGGAACTCTGGAAGACACCGAGGCCCAGGGCCGGCATGCGGACCCCGTTGTTGAGGATGAGTTCTGCGTCCATGCTCCGACGCTACGCAGGTGGCGTCCCGGGAGACAGGCCCCAGCGTTACCCCTCGAGGATCCCGGTCCTGGCCGCGGGCTCCCGGCTCGCCGCCCAGCTGACGAGGAGTTTCAGGCCGTCCGCGGTCGGGGTGTCCGCGGCGGCGGTGTAGATGTTGACCCGCAGCCCCGGTTCGGACGGGAGTTCCACGCTCTCGAAGTCGAGGTCGAGCATCCCGACGGCGGGGTGGTTCAGCCGCTTCTTCCCGCTGCGGTGGAACTTCACGTCGTGGGCGGCCCAGTGCTGACGGAACAGCTCGCTGCGGGTGGAGAGTTCCCCCACGAGGGCGATGAGGTCGGTGTCGTGCGGGTTCGCCCCGGCCTCCAGGCGCAGCATCGCCGCGGCGTCGCGGGCGATCCGGTCGTAGTCCACGAAGAAGTCCCGGGCCGCGGGGTCGAGGTAGACGAAACGGGTGGTGTTCGCCGGCCGCTTCCCCGCCACCCCGGCCTCGGGCGAGGCCAGGACCGGGGAGTAGAGCGCCCGGGCCGTGAAGTTCATCGCGAGGATGTCGTGCCGTGCGTTGCGCACCCAGGCGGGGGCCGCGGTGATGGCGTCCAGCACCTGCTGCACGGCGGGGCGGACGGTGAGCGGGCCGGGCCGGCGGCGACGGGCCTTCGCGGTGATCTGCCCGGCGTGCGCGAGGGCGACGAGGTGTTCGCGTTCGGCCTCGTCGAGCTGCAACGCGTTGGCGAGGGCGTCGAGGACGCCGTCGGAGGCGCCCGCGAGGTCGCCGCGTTCCATCCGCACGTAGTAGTCGACGGACACCCCGGCGAGCATCGCCACCTCCTCGCGACGCAGTCCCGCGACCCGGCGGTTGCCACCGTAGGCGGGCAGACCCGCCCGTTCCGGCGTGATCCGGGCCCGGCGGCTGCTGAGGAACTCCCGCACCTGCGCGCGGTGGGCGAGCCGGGGGTCGGTCGACGGGTCGGGGCTGGCCATGTCCCCACGGTAGGCCCGCGCGCGCGGTGGCGGGAGGCCCTGGCAGTACCCGCCGCCTCCTCGGGCCCGTGGCGGGGTCACCACGGGCGGAAGGTGTGCCCCGGGTGCCCGGGCGGTAGCCGGTCGCTGTCGTGACCCAGCACCCGGCGGCGCATCGATCCCGTCCGGGGTTCCTCGGGCAGCAGGCCGCGCTGACGCAGCAGCGGCACGACGTGCTCGATGAACGCGCGGTACGCCCCCGGCCCGCCGTGGGTGTGCTCGACGAGGAAACCGTCGAGGTCGGTCCGCTCGACGATCTCCTGCAGCCGGTCTGCGCACGACTCCGGGGTTCCGGTGATGCGCAGACCGGGGATCGTGGTGGTGAGCTGGTCGAGGATCTCCGCGACCGTCGGACTCGCGTCGACCCGCTGGAACACCCCGAGCATCGACTGCCCGATCTCGGTCTGGACCTCCTGCAGGGTGGCGTCGAGGGGGAAGGCCATGAGGTCGACCCCGCTCCACCCGAGGAACAGCGCGGCGGCCGACGCGCGGGAGACGGACGCGTCGACGCTCGCCCGCAACCGGGCGGCCTCCTCCTCGGTGGAACCGACGACCACGGAGGTCGACACGAGCACCTTGAGGTCGTCGCCGTCCCGGCCGTTCGCGCGGGCCTTGGCGCGCAGGTCGGCGACGTTCTTCGCGGCGCTGGGCAGGTCGCGGTCCTGGATGAACACGCACTCGGCGAACCGCCCCGCGAACGCACGACCCGCCGGTGACGTGCCGGCCTGCAGCAGGAACGGGGTGCGCTGTGGCGAGGGGATCGCGGTGAAGTACCCGTCGAGGTCGAAGTACTCGCCGTGGTGGGTGATGCGGTGCACCTTCGACGGGTCGGCGTAGGTCCGGGTGGCCTTGTCGTGCACGACGGCGTCGTCCTCCCAGCCGCCCTCCCAGAGCTTCAGGGAGAGTTCGAGGAACTCCGTCGCCCTGCGGTACCGCTCGTCGTGCGGGGTCACCCCGTGGTAGCCGAGCAACCGCGTCAACGCCATCTGGTTGTCGGAGGTGACGATGTTCCAGGCGATGCGCCCGTTCGTCAGGTGGTCCAGGGTGGTGAACGCGCGGGCGTTGAGGTTGGGGTGGTGGGCCGTCGTCGAGGTCGTGACGACGAAACCCAGCCGCTCGGTGCTCGCCGCGAGCCCGCTGACGAGCAGCATCGGGTCGTGCACGGGGATCTGCACCGCCTCGCGGACGACGGCCTCGGGCACGCTGCCGTCCTCACGCATCGGGTACCCGATGGCCTCGGCGAGGAACAGGAAGTCGAATCCGCCCTCGTCGAGTTCCCGCGCCATCTCCTGCCAGTAGGGCAGGGTCGCGAAACCGGACGTGTCGCTGAGCTCGTGGCTCCACGCGTTGCTGATGAAGTTGGGGGTGAACTCCTCGAAGGCCCCGAGGACGATCTGCTTGGTCACGTCGCCTACGATAACCAGTGGTTATTACGAACGTGTTGCGGACGGAGGATCTCGTGGAGGGACCGCAGGGTCAGGTGGGTGCCGCCGTGCGCGCGCACCGCACCGCCAAGGGGTGGTCGATGCGTGAACTCGCCCGTCGTGCCGGGGTGTCGCAGCCCTTCATCACCAAGCTCGAACGCGGGGACCAACTGCCGAGCATCCCCACGTTGTACGACCTGGCCGCGGCCTTCGAGATCCCCCCGTCGGCGCTGCTGCCGACGATCCCCGACACCGCCCCCTCGGGGGGTCTGGAGATGCCGGGCGACCCGGGCGCCACCACGATCCGACTGCTCGCCGGTGGCCCCGGTCGCTCGCTGCACGTCTACGAACTCCGCGTCCCGCCCGGCGGTGGCGACGAGGAGTTCTTCACCCACCCGGGAGAGGAGGTCGCCGTCGTGCTCGAGGGCGCGGTGCAGTGCCTGCGCCGGGGCCGGCGCGCAGTCCGCGTTCCCGTCGGCGACTCGCTGACCATCGACCCGAGCCGTGCGCACCGCTGGCGCAACGAGGACTCGACCCCGGCGAGGGTCCTGCTGGTGTGCGACGACCACACCTCGCACGGCGCGGGAGGTAGTAGCTCGGAGAGCTGATTGCGGGTCGTACCGGCCACGAGCGCCAATGGAGGTCCCACCGACGAAAGGAAACCCCGTGCGACGCCTCCTCATCGTGGCCACCGCCGCAGGTGCTGCCCTCGTGCCCGCCGTCATCGGCCTGACCGGCAACCCCGCGCTCAGCCACAGCGTGCCCCTCGAGGTCCCCACCGCGACCTCTTCCCCGAGCACCTCCCCGAGCACCTCCTCCCCGAACGTTCCGGCCACCGCACCGAGTCGTGGCGCGGAGCCCGGCGACGACCACGGCGGCCGGGGACGTGGCGGCGACGACGCCACCACCCCGGGCACCTCCCCGACGAGCATCCCCACCACGTCGACGCCGGCGGTGACCCCGCAGCCGTCGCGCAACGCCGAACCCGGCGACGACCGGGGCGGTCGACGCGGCGGTCAGGGCCGCGACGACGGCACCCCGGCCGACCACCGCACCACCCCCTCCGGCGCAGCGACGGCGACGGCGCGACCCACGACGGGCGACGACCACGGCGGTCACGGGCGCGGTCGTGAGGACCGGACCGGGCACGACGGCGATCACGGGGGCCGGGACGACCGGAGCGGCCGCGGCGGCGGTGACGACCACCACTAGGCCGGAGGCGGGGACTCCGCCCGTTCCGCTGACCGGCAGCGGCGCAGCAGGAGACCATGGGCGGGAGCGGTCAGGAGAGGATCCAGTGGTTCGAGACGTCACCCCGTCACCGCCGTGGCGGGTGCTGGCCGACGGCACCCGACGGGCCGCGGCGACCGACGGGCCCAGTCGCCGACGACTGCTGCTGCAGGTCGGCGCCGCGGTCGTCGTCGTCATCGTGGCCGTCGTCGGGGCCAGCCTGCTGCTGGCCCGTCAGATCGCGGAACGCGAGGCGGTCAGCGCCGCGGCCCAGGTCAGCGACCTCCTGGCCGAATCGGTCGTCCAGGGCGCCCTGGACGACGACCTGCTCTCCGCCGACCCGGTCGCCGCCGCAGCGGCACGAGCGCGGGTGCGCGACGGCGTCGGCGACCGCGTGCTGAGCTCCGCAGCGCTCGTGCGGGTGAAGTTGTGGACCTCCGACGGTCGCATCGTGTACTCCGACGAGGACCGCCTCGTCGGACGTTCCTACCCGTTGGAGGCGGAGGAGCTCGAGGCTCTGGACAGCCCGCGCCTGGAGGCGGAGGTCACGGACCTGACCCGCCCCGAGAACGAGCTCGAACGGGACCAGGGGAAGCTCCTGGAGGTGTACCGCCCGGTCTGGACCCCCTCGGGGCAACCGTTGCTCTTCGAGACGTACACGCGCTACTCGCAGGTGAGCAACCGCACCGGTCAGTTGTGGAGCAGTTTCGCCGGTCTCCTCGCGTCGAGCCTGCTGCTGCTGGTCGTCCTGCTGGTCCCCGTGATCTGGGCGCTGCTGGACCGGCTGCGCCGCAGCCAGGACCAGCGCGAAGCCCTGCTCCAGGACGCCGTGGACGCCTCGGCCCGTGAACGCCAGCGGATCGCCGCCAGGCTGCACGACGGTGTCGTGCAGGAACTCGTGGCGGCGTCCTACTCGGTGGCCGCCGCCGCCCAGGAGGCCGAACGGGACCGGGCGACCCCGATGGCGCACCGGTTGGAGCAGGCGGCCGCCACGGTCCGCGGCAGCATCGCCGGCCTCCGGTCGCTGCTGGTCGACATCTACCCGCCGAGCCTGAGCAGCGCCGGGTTGGCCACCGCCGTGGGGGACCTGGCCGGCGCGGCGCGCTCGCACGGCCTGACGCTGGACCTGCGCCTGCCCGGTCCGGGCGAGGAGAGCGGTCTCGACACCACCGGTGAGCGCCTCGTGTTCCAGGTGGCCCAGGAGACCGTCCGCAACGCCGTGGCGCACGCCGATGCGCGCAGCCTCGCCGTCCACCTGCGCTACGACGAGCGGTCGGTGCAGCTGGAGGTCGTCGACGACGGGGCGGGTTTCGACTCGACGGTGGCGCAGGAGGCCGCGGAACACGGGCACTTCGGGCTGCGCCTGCTGCCCGACCTCGCCCGGGACGGCGGCGCGCACCTGTTCCTGTCCACCGCACCCGGGTCCGGTACCCGGTGGCTCCTGGAGGTTCCCCGCTCGTGATCCGTGTCCTCGTGGTCGACGACCACCGTCTCGTGCGGGCCGGGCTGGCCGCCCTGTTGCAGGCCGCCGACGACATCGACGTCGTCGCGGAAGCCGCCGACGGGGCGGAGGCGGTCCGGCGCGCGAGCGAGGCGGAACCCGACGTCGTCCTGATGGACCTGTCCATGCCCGTGATGGACGGGGTCGCCGCGACGACCGCGGTGCTGGCGGCAGTTCCCACCACCGCCGTGGTGGTCCTGACGTCCTTCATCGACCAGTCGCAGGTGCAGCAGGCGCTGGCCGCCGGGGCCGTGGGGTACCTGCTCAAGGACAGCGAGCCGCGCGACGTCCTGGCCGGGGTGCGCGCCGCCGCCGCCGGACACGCACCGCTCGACCCGAGGGTGGCCCGGGCCCTGCTACCGGGGTCGGCGCCGGCACGGCCGGCGGCCGCCCCCCTCGGCGCCGGTCTGAGCGAGCGCGAACGGGACGTGCTGCGCCTCATCGCCCAGGGTTTGGCCAACAAGCAGATCGCCCGGAGCCTGGGGATCAGCGAGCACACCGTGAAGGTCCACGTCGGCCGGGTCCTGCGGGAACTGGGGGTCAGCGGTCGCACGGCCGCGGCGTTGTGGGCGCAGGAACACCTCGACCGGCCCGGACCGACGTGAGGGACCTCGATCAGCGCGGGAGCGGTTCTCCACGGCGGGCGGGGAGCCGGCCGTCGAGCCAGCGGAAGACCGTCAGCAGGACCAGGGCCAGCACCACGACGAACCCGGTGTTGCGCAGGGCGATCAGGTACCCGACGGCGTCGACGTCCAGGAACGGGTACGGGTACCAGCCGACGACCGCCCCGCGCACCAGCGTGTAGACGACCCAGGCGATGGGCCAGGCCACCGCCCACGCCACCGTGCGTCCGTCGACGCGCGGTCGCGGCCCGAACACCGCCCAGCCGAGGAACGCCATGAACGGCGAGACGTAGTGGAACCCGGCGTTGATCCACCAGCCGATGCCGGTGTGGTGCACGAACGGGGCGAGGACCGCACCGAACACCAGCCCCGTGACCGTGATCCCGAGCAGCCCCGTCAACCGCAGGACGCGCCAGAACCGGCCGTCGCGCGCCGGGTCCAGGACCAGCGAGACCGCCGCGACCAGGACCAGCAGGTTGCTCTGGACCGTGAAGTAGCTGACGAAGCGGACCAGGCTGGTCGCCGTGGAAGCGGTGGCCTGCCCGGAGTTCGCGTCCCGGCCGCCGCCGATCAGGAGGACGACCTGCGCGACCAGCGCCGCGAGCACGACGAGGGCGAGCACCGCGTGCCAGACGCGCGAGGAGGAGGCGAGGTATCTCACGCGTCCATCCTGCCTGCCCACCGCGGTCCCCGCGGAAACAACACTTTCCGCCCTCGCGGAGGGGCGACCGAGGGCGGAAAGTGTTGTTTCCGCGGGGGAGGGGGCGCTCAGGAGGGGTGGGTGACCGGGGCCGTCCACAACCCGACCATCGCGTCGACGACACCGTCGGCGGTCTCGGACCAGCTCGCCCGGGGGGTGGGGCTCCCCTCGGCGAGCGCGGTCTCGCGGTCGGCGAAGACGTGCACCGAGAGCAGCCGCGACATGGCCGCGCGTTCCTCCCGGACGGGTTCCGGCAGGTCGGGCAGGCAGGCCGTGAAACCGGCGACCGTGCGCCTCAACGCCTCCGAGCGCAGGACGTGCTCGACGTAGAGCGCGTGCCGGCGGGGGTCGGCGGCGAGCTGGGCGGACAACCGGGCCCACCACGTGGGGGAGCCGAGGGACTCCAGGTGCTCGGCCATCGGCCGGAAGAGGCAGTCCACCCAGTCCCGGATGTCCGTGGATCCCGCGACGCGGTCGGCCATGGCACCTCGGAGGGCGTCGATCGGCGTGCTGTGGCGCTCGACGATGGCGGTGACGAGGTCGTGGGTCGTCCCGAAGTGGTAGCCGACGGCGGCGTTGTTGCCCTGTCCTGCCTCCGCGCTGATCTGGCGGTGCGACACCCCGTCCAGGCCGTGCTCGGCGAAGAGCCGCTCGGCGGCCTCGATGATCGCCGTCCGCGTGGCCTCGCCCCTCGGAGCGTTCCGCACCGCTGATCCCACCGTCTCCCCCTCTGGTCGCCCCTTGCACCGACCATTGTCCCTGTGCTCAACTAAGTCAAGCATTTGACTTAACTCGACGACTGAAGGACCCCGATGTCCGCAGCAGCACCCGCCCCCGCCTCCCCCGGGCACGCCGAACGCCCCGTCGGCGTGATCGTCGCGATCCTCGCCCTCGGCGGCATCTCCGTCGCCCTCATGCAGACCCTGGTCATCCCGATCGTGGGTCAGCTCCCGGTCTACCTCGGGACCTCGGCGTCCAACGCCTCCTGGGCGATCACCGCCACGCTGCTCGCCGGCGCGGTCGCCACCCCGATCGCCGGCCGCCTCGGCGACATGTTCGGCAAGCGGCCACTGCTGCTCGCGAGCCTCGCCGCGATGGTCATCGGTTCCGTCGTCTGCGCCCTCTCCGACAGCCTCACGCCGATGATCGTCGGCCGGGCCCTCCAGGGTTTCGCCGCCGGCGTGATCCCGCTCGGCATCAGCCTGATGCGTGACATCCTGCCCGTCGAGAAGCTGGGGCCGGCCACCGCGCTCATGAGCGCCTCGCTCGGTGTCGGTGGCGCCCTCGGTCTGCCGGGCGCCGCGCTCATCGCCGACAACCTCGACTGGCACTGGCTGTTCTGGGTCGCGGGCGGGCTCGGCGCGATCGTGTTCGTGCTCGTCCTGACCCTCATCCCGTCCGCGGCCGGTGCCCACGGCGGACGGATCGACCTGCTGGGCGCGGTCGGCCTGTCCGTGACCCTCGTCGCGATCCTGCTCGGTGTCTCCAAGGGCAGGGACTGGGGCTGGGCGAGCGGCGAGACGCTGGGCTGCCTCATCGGCGGTGCCGTCCTCGCCGTGCTCTGGGGGATCTGGGAACTGCGCAGCCGCGAACCCCTCGTCGACCTGCGCACCACCGCCCGTCCGCAGGTCCTGCTGACGAACCTCGCCTCCGTCGCCCTCGGTTTCGCCATGTTCGCGATGTCGCTGGTCATCCCGCAGATCATCCAGCTGCCGACGCAGACCGGTTACGGTCTGGGGAAGTCGATGCTCACCGCCGGCCTCGCGATGCTGCCCGCCGGCCTCGTCATGATGGTGACCGCGCCGATCTCGGCGAACGTGACCCGTCGCCACGGACCCAAGGTCAGCCTGATGATCGGCGGTCTCGTCGTCGCGATCGGCTACGCCGTCGGCGTGTTCTTCACGGACGCGGTCTGGCAGCTCTCGATCGTGACCGGGATCATCGGCGCCGGCGTCGGTTTCGCCTACGGCTCGATGCCCGCGCTCATCATGTCCGCCGTCCCGGTGCGCGAGACGGCCTCCGCGAACAGCTTCAACACCCTGGTCCGCTCGATCGGTTCCTCCGTCGCCAGTGCGGTGTCCGGCGCGGTGCTGGCCTCCTCGGCCGTCGTCGCCGGGGGCGTGGCCATCCCGGCGGAACGGGGTTTCAAGACCATCCTGATCGTCGCGTCGGGTGCCGCGCTGCTGGCCGTGGTCATCGCCGCGCTCATCCCGCGCGCCCAGCCGGCGACGGAGGCTCCGGCCGCCGTGGACACCACTCCGACGAAACCCGCGCTCCCGGAACCGTCCTCGGTCCCGCAGCAGCGGCCCAGCCCGGCCCTCGTGGTGCGCGGCAACGTCACGACCGGGGGTTCCCGACCGTTGGCCGGGGCCGTCCTGACCCTCACCGACTCCGCCGGCCGCCAGGTCGCGCGCGGAACCTCCAGCGAGAACGGCGCCTACGAACTCCCCGTCCCCACCGGTGGCACCTACCTCCTCATCACGGCGGCCGGGCACCTGTCCCCGCACGCGACGCTGGTCGCCGTCGGGAGTTCCGCGCTGACCCACGACGTCACCCTCGCCGGGCGTTCCGCGCTCACCGGCCGGGTGCAGCAGGAGAGGTCCGGGGTCCCCGGCGCCCTCGTCACCCTGACCGACGTCACCGGCCGGGTCGTGGGTTCCACCACGACCGACGCGGAGGGTGGGTACACGTTCGACGGGTTGTCCGGCGGTACCTACGTGCTCACGACCCGCTCCGGTCGGAGCCGACCGACCGCCCGTTCCACCGAGGTCGGGGACGACGAGGCGCTCGTCGTAGAGCTGCTCCTCAGCAGCGGCGGCCGGGTGACCGGGACCGTGACCGCCGGCGCGGGTTCCACCGCCCACGCCGGCGCGACGGTGACCCTCGTCGACGCGACCGGCCGGGTCGCGGAGGTCACCACCACCGACGTCGACGGCCGCTACGAGTTCAGCGACGTCGCCGGCGGGAACTACACCGTGACGGCCTCGAGCTGGGAACCCGCCACCCGCGACGTCCGGGTCGACGACGGACTGCCCGCCGACGCCGACCTGCACCTCGGCGGGACCACCGTCCACTCCTGACCCCCACCGACCCGTGATCCCGCTGGGACCACCAGCGGGATCACGCGTCGGGGATGGCTCGCCAGACGCGGTCGGCGGACATCGGGAGCTCGAACAACCGGACACCGATCGCGTCCCGGATCGCGTTCGCCAGAGCGGGGGCGACGGGGTTGTAGGGCGCCTCGCTCATCGACTTCGCCCCGAGCGGGCCGATCGTGTCGTAGGTGTCGGCGTAGCGGACCTCGGTGTCGGGCAGGTCGTCGATCCGGGGGACGTAGTACTCCCGCAACGACACCGTCGGGCTGACACCGTCCGGCCCGACGCGGACCTCCTCGAACAGCGAGGACCCGATGGCCTGCGCGACACCGCCCTCGACCTGGCCCCGCAGCTGCACCGGGTTCAGGACGGTTCCCGCGTCGACGGCGTGGACGGAGCGGAGGATCCGCACCTCCCCGGAGTCGACGTCCACCGCGACGCGGAAACCCTGGACGTTGAACGCGACGGAGCGCAGCGCCGCGTCCTCGTCGCCGTGAGCCCCGGGCGCTGAACCGTTGCGGCGCAGACCTTCCGCGTGGAGTTCCGGCAGGGTCACCGACCGGCCTCCGCCGCTCGCCTCGGCGGGGCCGAGTTCCACCTGCCGCACCCCCACCCCGAGCAGGTCGGCGGCGAGCGTCCGCACCTGGTCCGCGACCTGCTCGCACGCCGACAGCAACGCCTTGCCGGCGACGACGGAGCCGGCCGAGCCGAACGCACCCGTGTCGTGCCGCGTGACGTCGGTGTCGCTCTGGCGCAGGCGGAGACGGTCGGCGGTCGTCCCGAGGGCGGAGACCGCGATCTGCTGGTGGACGGTGCTCGTCCCGTTGCCGAACTCGGCCGTGCCGACGTTCAGCTCCCACGTCCCGTCCGCCAGCAACCGCACGCTCGTGTCGGCGAAGTGCCCCCGGGGCGGGGTGGTCGCGATCATCGACAGCGCCATCCCGGACCCCGTCCGCCACTGCGGACCCTCCGGGGCGGGTTCACCGTCCCGGCTCATGCCCTCCTCGACCAGGTCGAGGCACTGGTCGAGTCCGTAGCTGCCGTAGCGCAGACCGTCGTCGGCCTCGGAACCGTCGGAGGGGTAGGACGTCACCACGAACGGGTCGCCGGGCACCACGACGTTGCGTCGCCGCAACTCGTAGGGGTCCATCCCGAGCTCGCGGGCGAGGTCGTCCATGGCCGACTCGAGGCCGAACACGACCTGCCCGAGTCCGTAACCGCGGAACGCACCGGAGGGGACGGTGTTCGTGTAGACGGCCTGCGCGTCGACCCGCTTGTTCTCGCACCGGTAGGTCGCCACCGTCTCGTGGCAGCCGTGGAACATCACCCCGGGCGAGTGGTTGCCGTAGGCGCCGGCGTTGGACAGCACCTCCAACGCCAGGGCGGTGAGGGTTCCGTCCAGGGTGGCCCCCAACCGCACGGACACCCGGAACGGGTGGCGGGTCGGCATCGCCGAGAGGGTGTCGCCGCGGGTCGTCTCGTACTGGACGGCGCGTCCGGTCCGCAGGGTCGCCAACCCGACCAGGTCCTCGACGAGGAGTTCCTGCTTGCCGCCGAAACCCCCGCCGACCCGGGCGGCGAGGACCCGGACCCGGTCGGGCTCCACCCCGAGGATGCGGGCGAGTTCGTCGCGCACCAGGAACGGCACCTGGGTGCTGGCCCGGACGACCAACCGGCCGTCCTCGTCCAGCCACGACACCGCCGCGTGGGTCTCGAGGGCGACGTGGGAGACGCGCTGGGTCTGCCAGGTCCCCGACACCGTCACGTCGGCCCGGGCGAGGGCCAGGTCCACGTCGCCGACCCCGCCGTGCAGTTCCGCGACGACGTTGCGCTGCGGGTCGCCGATGCGGGAGGCCGCGGCGTCCTTGTCGCCGTGGACCAGGGGGGCACCGGGTTCGCGGGCGAGGGCCGGGTCGAACACGGCGGGGAGTTCCTCGTACTCCACGACGATGCGGCGCAACGCCTCCTCGGCGGTGGCCAGGTCCTCGGCGACCGCGACCGCGACGCGTTGCCCGACGTGGCGGAGTACCGGGTCGAGGATCAGCGTGTCGTCCGGGTCGTCGAGGCGGTTCTCGTGCCGGCCCGTCGAGAACAGCGTCTGCGGGACGTTCTCGTGGGTCAGTACGAGGTGGACGCCCGCGAGGGCCTCGGCGGCCGCGGGGTCGATGCGGGTGATCCGGGCGTGCGCGTGCGGACTGCGCAGAACGGCGACGTGCAGGACGTCACCGGGCACCTCGTCCGGGCCGTGGTCGAGGGTGTAGCGCTCGCGGCCCGTGACGACGCGGCGACCCGCGGGGGCACCCACCCGCTCCCCCACCTTCCCGCTGGCGGGCAGCGGTTCCAGGTCGCCGCCGGTGATCGCCTCGCGGATCGCGCGGTATCCGGTGCACCTGCAGAGGTTCCCCTTGAGGTGCTCGGCGAGGTCGGCGCGCTGGGTGTCGTCGAACGCCGAGGCCGTCACCACCATGCCCGCGGTGCAGAAACCGCACTGGAAACCCGCGGCGTCGACGAACCGCTGCTGCACGGGGCTGAGCGCCTCCGGCGTTCCCAGTCCGGCGACGGTGGTGATCTCCCGGTCGGCCGCGCGCAGCGCGGGGTAGAGGCAGGAGTGGACCGGGTTCCCCTCGACCAGGACGGTGCAGGCGCCGCAGTCGCCGGAGTCACAGCCCTTCTTCACCTCGACGTGCGAACTCTCCCGCAGGAGCGTCCGCAGGCACTGTCCCGCCCGGGGTTGGACGTCGCGGGTCTCCCCGTTGACCACGATCTTCACGAGAGTTCCTCCACGATCTCGGCGGCGAAGCGCAACGTCGTCGCCCGGCGCCAGTCGGGGGCGCCGTGGACGTCGTCGAACCAACCCGGCCCGGCCTCGACCCGCTCCTCGACCTCGGCGACGAGGGTCCGCGGGTCCGGGACGGAGGGGTGGGAGAACACCAGCGGGTACGGGGTGGACGCCGTCACCGTGAGGGTGAAACCGCCGTCCTCCTCCCGCCGTCCCACGACCAACGACGCCGAACGGCCGAGCCGGGCCAGCGCCACCCGGCGGAACGACGTCGTCGCGCGCAACGCGGTGACGGGAAGGTCGATCGCCCGCAGCACCTCGCCGGGTTCCAGCGCGGTGCGGTTGTCGCCGGTCACGAACTCCGCGACCGGCACCCGGCGGATCCCGCCGTCGGCCACCCAGAGTTCCGCGACCCCGTCGAGGGCGGCGGTCAGCGACGTCATCGCCCCGGCCGGGAGGGCGGCGCAGACGTTCCCGCCGACGGTCGCGACCGAACGCACCTTGTACGAGGCCAGCAGCGCCCGGGTGCACTGCCGGAACAGCGCCCGCGCGGTCCAGTCGGTCGGGACGGGGATCGACTCCAGGGCCCCGATGGGGCAGGTCGCGGCCAGTCGCAGCCCCGCGTCGGTGACCGTGAAGGGTTCCCAGTCCAGCGTCGTCAGGTCGACGAGGGTCCGCAGGTGCGGCTGCGGGAGCGAGAACAACCACGTGCCACCGGCCAGGACCGACGTCGTCGGATCGCCGTCGTGGGCCCGCCGGAGGGCGTCCCGGTCCCGGACCGGGATGATGGTCTCGATCGTGTTCAGGTCCATGAGCTGCTTCCGGAGGTGCTGGCGTGCGGGTGGCCGACCTCTCCCGGGGTGACCTCGGGCTGCGGTGGCTGGGCGGGTCGCAGGCGTCCCTGGACCGCCCGGTGACGGGGACGACGACCGTCGACCTGCGCGACCCGGGCCGCTACGTGGCCGTCGGCCACCTCGTGCTGACCGGCCTGGCCTGGCGCCGCGACGCCGACGACAGCCCGGCCTTCGTCGCGTCCGTCGAGGCGGCGGGCGCGTGCGCCCTGGCCGTGGGCGAGGGACTGCTCGGCGAGGTGCCCGCGGACGTCGTCGCCGCGGCGGAGGCCGTGGGGCTGCCGGTGTTCGCGGTCCCGGCCGAGACCGCGTTCCACCGGGTGAACGCGTTCGTCGACGCCGCCGTGGGCCCGCGCGACGACACCGTGCAGCGCCTGCTCGCCGCGCTGGCCGCGGGCCGCGGGCTGCCGGAGGTCGTGGGGGGGCTGCCCGGGGTGCGGGTGCTGTCCGCGACCGGGCGACTGCTCGCGGGCGGGGCGCTCACCGAGGACGACGTCGACGTCCTCTTCGCCCTGGCTCCACCGGGGCGGCCCGTCGGCGAGGGACCCGCGCCGTGGCGGCTGGTCGCCGACGGCCTGCCGGAGGTGACCCTGACGGCGCTGGCCGGGGTGCTCGCCCTGCACCGGCGGCTGCCGGAGAACCCCGCAGCCCCGTCCGGAACCGTGCTGGGGGTCGGGGCCGAGGAACTCGACCTCGTCCTCGACGCCCTCGCCGACGGACCGCACGCGGTCGTGGACGGCGTCGTGCTCACGCAGGACGTCGCTCTGCTCGAACGACGGCTGCACCGGACGGGACGTCCCCTGGTCGTGGGGGTCAGCCGTCCCGTCGACGACCCGGCCGAAGCGGTTGCCGGAGCCCGGCGGGCACTGCGGGCCGCCCGGAGCCGACCGGGCCTCGTCGTGGAGCACGACCGCGACACCGGCGGCGTCGAGGACCTGTTGCGTTCCGTCCCGGCCGAGGAGCGACGGCGGTTCGCCGAACGCGTCCTGGCCGGGGTGCTGGACGATCCCGACCTGCTGCTGACGTTGCGGACGCTGTTGCGGGAGGGCCGCTCGCCCACCCGCACCGCCGCACTGCTGCACGTCCACCAGAACACCGTGCGCTACCGGCTCAGCCGTGTCGAGTCGTTGCTCGACCGCGACCTGCGCGACGTCGACGACGTGGTGGACCTGCAGGTCGCGCTGCGACTGCTGGACCGGAGCTGAGTCAGTAGTCGACACGTTCGACGCTCGCGAGCCAGGCGTCGAAGGGCGCGGGTGAGTTCCCGTCGCGCTGCTGGACGACGGGGACCGCCCACGCGGAGCGCGGGGTGTCGAACAACTCGTAGAACGCACGGTCGTCGAAACCCCCGCGGGCCGCGTCGTCCCGGTCGGCGGCGAAGAGCACGCGGTCCACGCGCGACCACAACGCGGACGCCAGGCACATGGGGCACGGTTCGCAGCTGGAGTACAGCGTGCAGCCGGCGAGGCTGAACGAGCCGAGTTCCTGGCAGGCCGCGCGGATCGCCTGGACCTCGGCGTGCGCGGTCGGGTCGTTGTCACGGGTGACGCGGTTCTGGCCCTGCGCGATGACGACTCCGTCGCGGACGACGACCGCCCCGAAGGGGCCACCCCCGTCGGCGACGTTCTGCACGGCGAGGTCGACCGCCAGGTCGAGGAACTTCTGGTCGTCCATCACCGTTCCCACGCGATCGGTGCGGGCGGTGCGTCGTCGCGGGCCACGACGGCCTGGATCAGGCCGTAGGGGCGGTCGTCGGCGTGGAACACCTCACCGGAGTTCTGGACGCCGAAACGGGCCAGGTCGTAGAGGAAGTGGTGCTTGTTCGGCGCCACCAGCCGGACCTCCGCGACGGCCGGGACGGTCTCGATCGCGGCCTTGCCCATGAGCCACAACGTCTGCTGGAGGGCCTTGGAGTGAACCGTCGCGAACTGGGTGACCATCGCGGACTTGACGGCGTCGTAGGCGGCGTCGAAGTCGAACCCCTCCTGCAGGCAGGTCGCGTCGTAGCGCCAGGTCGCGACCAGCGAGGTCGCCATCACGCGATCCTCGGTGGGTTCCAGCGTCGTGTACTCGTCGACCATGAAGTCCTTGAACGTCGACCCCGTGGACTTGAGCAGCGTGAACTCCTTGAGCCCGGCGACGACGTGGGTCTCCTGCTCTGAGCCCTTGCCGGACACCGTGATCGCGGCCGTACGGACCTCGCTGCCGGAGCGCGTCCAGCTGTGGTCGTGCTCCGCGCCGTTCACCGTGGCGCGGGTCCACAGGTAGGAGTCGACGTCGATGCGGGCGCCGCTGACGGGTTCCACGTCGTCGACGAAGTGCCGGGCCAGGTCGAGGGCGTACCCCTCGACGCTGGCGATGCCCTTCTCCTTGGCGTAGGAGTACATCGTGTTCTTCTGCGTGTCCGTGGGCAGGACCTTCGTCTGGTCACCCGTGAGGTACGCGTCGGCGAAGTCGCCGCGCAGGGTGGAGGTGACGTTGAGGTCGACGATCTCGTGGCGCGGGGTGTCGCGCTGGAACCGCACGACGCGGTTCTCCGCCTTGCCGTACTGGTGACCCGCCAGGTAGACGGCCATCGTGTCAGCTCCCTCGGTAGGTGGAGTAGGCGAACGGTGAGAGCAGCAGGGGGACGTGCAGGTGCGCCCGGTCGGCACCGACGGAGAAGGCGACGACGACCTCGGGGTAGAACGTCTCACGACCGGCCGCGGCGAACCAGGGCCCGGTCTGGAACAGGAGCCGGTAGGTCCCCGGCGCGAGTTCCTCGGCCAGGCGGGCACGGCCGTCGTCGTCGGTGGACCCGCTCGCGACGGGGGTTCCGTCGGCGTCGGCCAGCACCACCGACATCCCCGCGGACGGGGTTCCGGTGACGGCGTCCAGGACGTGCGTCGAGAGGCTGGTCACGACGCCACCAGCCGGGTCAGCCGGAGCCGGGTGATCGCGGCGAGTTCCTCGCGCAGGACCTTCCGCTCGGTGTCCGGGTCGTTGCCGAGGCGGGAGTCCAGGACCGCGAGGAGTTCCTCGGCGCTCCTGCCCGACGCGCAGACCAGGTAGACGTGCCCGAACTTCTCCTCGTAGGCCCGGTTCCCCGTCGCGAGCGCGTCCAGCACCTCGGAGCCGGCGGCCAGCGCGCCCGCCTGTTCACGTCGGGAGTCGGCGCTCTCGGAGCGTTCCCCGATCCGGGGGTGCGCGGCCAGGGCGACGTCGACATCGGCCTCGGAGGTCGCGGCGAGTTCCTCGTCGGCGATCTCCAGCAGGCTCACCAGCGATCCGAAGGGGCGGCGCGCGGCCGTCCGCGCCGCCCAGGCCGGCGCGTCGCAGCAGGTGCGCAGCAACTCCTCGCAGCGCGCCGTCCCGGCGTCGTCGAGCTCACCGATGCCCACGGACCCTCCCTCTCTCCACGTTCCTGCGACCAGTGTCACCTGCGCGACGCCCGGCGCGCAGCCTCCGGGGCACCAACGTTCCCAGTCCACCGGCACACGGGTTTGGACGAACCTCCAGAACCGACCCCGACCACCCGCGCGGGGAAACCTGACCGAAACATGGTTCGATCCGCGGGTGGGTGTGGTGGGGATCGTGCTGGCCGCGGGGGCGGGCCGGCGGATGGGTGCGCCCAAGGCCCTGCTGCGTCACCCCGACGGCCGGACGTTCGCGGCGGCGACCGCCGAGCTGCTGGTGGCGGCGGGATGCTCCTCCGTCCTGGTCACCCTGGGCGCCGGGCAGGAACTGCCCTCCGGGGTCGTCGCGGTCGAGGTCCCGGACGCCTCCCGCGGGCCGGGGGCGGGGTTGGCCCGGGCGCTGCGGCACCCATCGGCCCAGCAGGCGGACACGGTGCTGATCACCCTCGTCGACCTGCCCGGGATCGACGTGGCCGGGGTGCGGGCCGTGCTCGGACTCGCCTCGCCGACCGTGCTCGCGCGGGGGGTCGAGCGCGGACGTCCCGGTCACCCCGTGCTGATCGGCCGCGAGCACGTGGCCCGCGCCCTGGAACTCGCGGACACCGGGTCCGGTCTGAACGCGCTGTTCGGCGAGATCCCGTGGACGGCCGTCGAGGTTCCGGGGGCGGCTGCGGACGTCGACCACCCCGAGGACCTCCCACCCGGAACACGGTCCGTGTAACACACTCTTCACACGCGAGTTCCGTGCAGCCTGTTCCGCCGCCGGTGTTCGCGTGCCAGCGTGCTGTGATGGCGAGCGAACTGCGGGTTCAGCACGGCGTCCACCCGGTCGACGAGGTGCCGCCGCTGCGGAGACTCGCCCCTCTCGGGTTGCAGCACGTCCTCGCGATGTACGCCGGTGCCGTCGCGGTGCCGCTCATCGTCGGCGGGGCGATGATCTCGGCCGGCCGGATGTCGCCCGACGACCTCGCCCACCTCATCGTGGCGGACCTGTTCGTGGCCGGGATCGCGACCATCGTCCAGTCGGTGGGTTTCTGGCGGTTCGGGGTCCGGCTGCCCCTGATGCAGGGCTGCACCTTCGCCGCCGTCGGCCCGATGATCACCATCGGCACCCAGCACGGGGTCGCCGCGATCTACGGTTCGGTCATCGCCTGCGGCGTGTTCATGGTGGTGCTCGCCCCGGTGTTCTCGAAGCTCCTGCGGTTCTTCCCGCCGCTGGTCACCGGCACCGTGATCCTGCTCATCGGGTTGTCGCTCATGAGCGTCGCCGCCGGCTGGGCCGGTGGCGGAACGGGTGCCGCCGACTTCGGCGCCCCGTCGAACCTGCTGCTCGCGCTGTTCACCCTGGTCGCGATCCTGCTGATCGAACGCCTCGCCCCGCCCGCCGTCGCCCGAATCGCGATCCTGCTCGGGATCGTCGTGGGAACCGTCGTCGCGGCGATCGCCGGGAAGGTCGACGTCACCGGGGTCGGTGACCAGGCGTGGTTCGGGATCTCGACACCGTTCGCGTTCGGCGCCCCCTCGTTCCAGGTGGGTTCCGTCATCGCGATGTGCGTCGTCGCGCTGGTCATCATGACCGAGACGACGGGCGACGTACTGGCCATCGGTGAGATCGTCGACCAGCGCCTCGAACCCCGCGACATCGCCGACGGACTGCGCGCCGACGGGTTGTCCACGGTCCTCGGTGGGGTGTTCAACACGTTCCCCTACACGGCGTTCGCGCAGAACGTCGGGCTGGTGAGCCTGTCCGGGGTCCGTTCCCGCTACGTCGCGACGTTCGCGGGCGGGATCCTCGTCGTCCTGGGCCTGGTGCCGAAGCTCGGCGCCGTCGTGGGTTCCGTTCCCGTCGCCGTCCTCGGCGGGGCCGGGGTGGCGTTGTTCGGGATGGTCGCGGCGAGCGGCATCCGGACCCTCGCGTCCTGCACGCTGGACAGTCGGGCCCTGCTGATGATCGCCGTGGCCCTCGGCGTCGGGTTGCTGCCGACGGTCAACCCCGGCATCTACGCCCGAACCCCCGACTGGTTCCAGACCATCTTCGACTCCGGGATCTCCTCGGGGGCCATCGTCGCGATCGTGCTGCACCGGATCCTCTGTACGAGCACGCACACCCCCGAGGAGCAGGCCCGCGCCGCGGCCGAGGCGGCCGGGGTCGCCACGCGGAGCCACTGAACCTCAGCCCGTTCGGGCCCTCGACAGACGGCCCTGGTGGACGAGTCGTCCCTGCCGGTCGAACGCCGCCCAGGTGGTCTCGTCGAGGTCCGTCGCCTTCGCGACGGGCACCGGCGTCCACCAGTACCGGTCGAAGAACGCGGCCTCGAACTCCTTGCCGTCCGGGGTCGACACCACGACGCGGGCGTCGTCGCTCCCCCGGAGTCCGAAGACCGAGGCCGTGGCGGGGTCGGAATCCCCGGCACCGACCCAGCCCCCGAGGACCTGGTCGCCGGGGAAGTCGTCCGAGATCGGCCCGTCCACGGCGCCCCCGTCCAGGGAGACGCAGAATCGCGTCTCACCACCCGCGACCTCGTAGAGCACCCCTCGTCCCGCGGCGCTGGTCGCGCCGGCGAGCGCCGTGACGTCCGTGTACACGCCGCGTCTGTGTGCGCAGTCCTCGGCCAACGGGGTCAGGGTCGACGGGTCCACCACCTGCGCCCGGACCGGACCGGCCGGCTGCACGGAGAGGGGGTTTCCCGAGGGGTTCCACGTCACTGCGATCGCGACGACCGCCGCGGCGGCGAGACCGGCGACGACACCACCCCCGATCCGGCGCCGACGACGGCGAGCACCGACGAGTTCCCGGTTGCGCGCCCACTGGTCCTCGGTCGCGGCTTCGATCGGTACGGCGACCGCGTCGAGGAGTTTCTGCAGATCGTTCACGGTCGCTCCTCCAGCAGGTTCGCGAGCGCCGCCTGGGCGCGGGAGATCGTGGACTTGGCGGTGCCGACGGGCACGTCGAGCGCGTCGGCGACCTCGGCGACGGGGAGGTCGAGCCAGTAGCGCAGGACGAGGGCCTCGCGGTGGCGGGCGGACAGCTTCCCCAGCGCGGTGCGGAGTTCGTCGACCTGTTCGGCGGCGACGACGGTCTCCTCGGCGGAGACCGCGGTGCGGGGCACCTCGCCGGGGGTGCGACGGACGACGCGCAGGTGGCGAAGCCGGGAGGTGGCGAGGTTCGCGGTCGTGCGCCGGACGTGGGCGAGGGCCGCGGCGGGGTCGCGCAGTCGCCGTCGGTGTTCGTGGAGGCGGACGAACGCCTCCTGGGCGACGTCCTCGGCGTCGTCGGCGCCCAGCAGCTGGGCGAGCCGGACGGTCGCGCGGAAGTGGCGGCGGAAGAGGTCCTGGTACTGGGCCTCGGGGTCCCGCTCGACGGTCGCCTCTGCGGGGGCGTCGCTGACTGCTCTCACACCCTCAGGACGCTTCAGGAGGACGAACGTTCCACACCAGCGCTTCAGTAGTCGGTGGAGACGCGCCCCTGGCCGACGAGGCGACCGTAGCGGTCGTAGGCCGTCCACCGGCTGTCGTCGAGGAGGGACTGGTCCGCGACGTGCACGGGGGTCCACCAGTACCGGTCGAGGAAGATCGTCTGGTACTGCTGGCCGTCGGGGGTGGAGACGACGACCCGGGCGTAGCCCGCCTTCCGGGGTCCGAACAGCGAGGCGTCGAAGGAGCCGTCCTGGTTCTTCACCCACCCCCAGAGGACCTGCCGGCCCAGGGAGTCGACCTCGACGCGGTTGTCGACGCTGCCCGCGGCGAAGGCCACGCAGAAGTGCGTCTCGCCGTCGGCGAACCGGTAGAGGGCGGACGTCGCGAGGGAGCCTTCCCCGCCGGCGAGGACGGAGTAGGGGTCCGCCCGCTGCAGTTCCCAGACGCACTGCCCGGCCGTCGTCCGCAGGGTCGCGGGCCTGGCGACCTCGGCCTGGGGCGCTCGCGTCGCCTCGGCGGGGAACGCGTTCCCGAGCGGCGACCACACGGCGACGGCGGCGGCGAGCGGGACCACGGCGGCGCTCACCACCCCACCCAGCCGTCGCCTCACCCGGCAACGGTTCCACACCGGCTCAGGTTCTGGCGCGTCGATGCCGACAACGGGGGCGACTCACCCGTTCGGCCCAGAGGAGCAGCCATGAGCCAGACCACGACGCTCGCCGTGATCGGCGGCGCCGCCGCGCTCGCCTCCGCCGTCCTCGGCCTGGTCCAGCACCACGACACGGCTCCCGCGCAGGCCGCTCCGCGGCCGGTGGCGCCGGTCGTCCTGCACCTGGAGCACCCGCTGTACGTGCTGCCGGCGCCGGCGCAGGGCCTCCTCGGTCCGGACGAGGGCCCGGGGTCCGGCGACGTCCTCCAGCCGTGGGACGTCGTCCCTCCGGTCGCTCCCCCGGTGCTCGCCCCGCACGCGGTGATCCGTCCGCTCTGAGGGGTTCCGCCCGCCCCGCGGGGAGTCCTAACGTCGTGCCGTGACGACCCTGCCGGACCGCTCCGAGACCGCCCTGCTCGTCATCGACGTCCAGCAGGGGGTGATGAGCGCGAGCGTGGACACCGAGAACGTCGTCGCGAACATCTCGCGCCTGCTCGAGCGCGCCCGCACCGACGGTGTGCCTGTCGTGTGGGTGCAGCACTCCAGCGAGGAACTCCCGCTGGGCTCCGAGGAGTGGCAGTTCGTGCCCGAGCTCGTCCCCGACCCGGCGGAACCGTTGGTGCACAAGCGCTACGGGGACGCCTTCGAGGACACCGACCTCGAGGCCGTGCTGGCCGAACGGGCCGTCGGCCGGTTGATCGTCACGGGGGCGCAGTCCGACGCCTGCATCCGCTCGACGCTGCACGGCGGTTTCACCCGCGGCTACGACGTGACCCTCGTGGGCGACGCGCACACCACCGAGGACCTCGGCGAGTGGGGCGCGCCCCCGCCGGAGCAGGTCATCGCGCACACGAACCTCTACTGGAGCTTCCAGAGCGCCCCCGGCCGCACGGCCGGCACGGTGTCGACCGCGGACGTGGAGTTCGGCGCGCCCCTCGCCGTCTGACTCACGCGTCCTCGGCCGGGGTGGCGGCCACCAGCGCGTTCGCGTGGCCGTGGCCCATGCCGTGCTCGGTCTTCAGCCAGGCGACGAGTTCCATGTGCTTGACCCCCGGCTGCTCGGCCCTGCGCTCACGCAGCGCCTCCTGCCAGTGCGCGACGGGGTGGCCGTACTTCGCCTCGATGGCGGGGAAGTAGGACGCGGGGCCCTTGACGGGTTCGGGCACGGTCGGCTCCTGTCGGTTCGTGGTCTCTGCGCTGTGCAGACTCGTCGCCGCACCAGGACTCATCGCCGATGATGCCGTGCGTGTCACGTGGGCGTGGTTGCACCTCTGGGTGTGACGAAGGGGTCGCCCCGGCACCGGATGCATCTCACCCACACCTCACTCCACGTGGTGACACCGATGGGTGCGCCCTCCGCGGGACGGGACCGCACGCCGCGGGTCCACCCCGCGGTCGCCCGGGGAACGGAAACCCCTCGACGGGTCGGTACCGGTCTGCTCGAATCTCCGTCGTGCTCATCAGACCCGAGGAACCCCGGGACCACGACGCCGTCCGTGACGTCCACCTCGCCGCGTTCGGCGACCACGGCGCGAAGGTCGCCGAGCTGGCCGACGCGTTGCGCGCCGGGAACCCGGTCTCGCTCGTCGCGGAGGTGGACGGCGCGGTGGTGGGTCACGTGATGGTCGGTCGCAACCTGCTCGACGCGCCCCCGCGCCTGGTCGACGTCGGGGTCCTCAGCCCGCTCGGCGTGCTGGCGCAGCACCAGCGGCGGGGGGTCGGGAAGGCCCTGGTGGCGGCGGCGATCGAGGCGACCACGTTCCCGGCGCTCTTCCTCGAGGGGGATCCCCGGTACTACTCGCGGCTGGGGTTCCGCGCAGGTGCGGACCTCGGTTTCCGGCGGCCGTCGCTGCGGATCCCACCGGCCGCGTTCCAGGTCGTGCTGCTGGACGGCCACGAGGAGTGGATGACGGGGACCCTCGTCTACGACGCGGTCTTCTGGCGCCTGGACGCCGTCGGGCTGCGCTGAGCTCAGGCGGCGTGGGCGAGACGGTCGCGACCGGCCCGCTTCGCCTCGTAGAGCGCGGAGTCGGCGCGGGCGTAGAGGTCCTCGGCGCGGGTCACCCCGAGGGTCATCGACGACAGCCCGGCGCTGATCGAGAGCGGCACGACGACCCCGCCGGGCAGCTGGAGGGGCGTGCGGCGGACGACGTCGACGAACGCCTGCGCGCGACGGGCGGCGGTCTCGGCCGTGCAGTCCAGCATCAGGACGGCGAGCTCGTCCCCGCCCATCCGGGCCACGACGTCGCCGTCGCGGCAGCAGCCGGTCAGCAGGTTCGCGACGTGGGCGAGCGCCGCGTCCCCGCCGAGGTGGCCGAAGGTGTCGTTGACGGCCTTGAACCGGTCGAGGTCGATGACGACGAGGGCCGTGTTCCCGGTGGCGCGGACGGCGGCCTCGGTGGCGGAGTCCAGGACCCGGCGGGTGACGAGCCCGGTGAGGGGGTCGACGCCGGCCTGGAGCCGCAACTGCTCGACGAGCCGTTCCTGGGCGGCCCCGGCCCGGGTGAGGACACCACCGACCAGCAGCAGCAGGACGGTCAGGTAGGCGAAGTCGGTCACGGCCTGGTCGATGGGCAGGAAGGTGAAGACGACGACCGCCTCGCCCGTGAGGGTGGCGACCGTGACGACGAGCGCGCCCGCGAACCGGAGCTGCGCGGCCGCCCAGACGACCGGGACGACGAAGAAGACCTGGCCGGTGACCCCCGCGTCGTGGCTGAGCACGTCGAGCCACACGACGGCCCCGACCCCGGCGAGGGGAGCGAGGACGACCAGCGGCGCCGTCCGTTCGACCGGCAGGCTCAGCAGCACCGCCGACAGCGCGCCCAGGCCGAGCAGGGCGATGATCTTGGCGGAGTGCAGTCCGCCCATGGTGGTGGCACCGGAGACCAGGCAGGTCACGATCGTGGTCATGAGCGCGACGGCCGCCCACAGGCGGGCCGAGCGCGGGTTCCGGGCACTCAGCGACCACAGCAGGGCACCCTTCCGACCGACGGTGCGGGGAGTTGAGTCCACGTTCCGGTATCGGGCACCGGGTCCGACGTCTCAACCCCCCGGTGACGAACTTCGTCCTTCCGGAGCAGTGGCGCGGCGGAAGAGGGCGGCTCGTCCGGGGGTTGCCCTGGACATGAGCACTCGCCAGCACAAGACCCCCGGACCGGACCACCCCATCACCGTCACCCCGACGTCCGGGCGCGTCGTCGCGCGCGTGGGCGACACCGTGGTCGCCACCTCGACGTCGGCGCAGACGCTGCAGGAGTCGACCTACCCGGCCGTGCAGTACCTGCCGCTGGCCGACTTGGACCCGGTGTTGCTGACGAAGACGGCGACGACGTCGTGGTGCCCCTACAAGGGTGAGGCGTCGTACTACTCGCTGACCGTGGACGGTGCGGAGCTCACCGACGCGGTCTGGACCTACGAGGACGCCTCCCCCGCGGTGGCCCCGATCACCGGCCACGTGGCGTTCTACCCGGACCGGGTCTCGGTCACCGTCGAGGACTGACCCCGAGGCGTCAGGAGTGGGCGGGGACCTCGCCGCCGAGGGTCTCCTCGACCCCGTCGGACACGTCGTCGCTCACCTCGTCGCTGCGTCCGCCGCCGTCACCGCTGGTGAGGTGGTGGGCGGCGACGACGAGCGGGAAGTGGCTGAAGGCCTGCGGGAAGTTGCCGAGCTGACGCTTGGAGACGGGGTCGTACTCCTCGGCCAGCAGCCCGACGTCGTTGCGCAGCGACAGCAGGCGGTTGAACAGCGCCCGCGCCTCCTCGGTCCGGCCGATGCCGTGCAGGGCGTCGACGAGCCAGAACGAGCAGGCCAGGAAGACCCCTTCGGAACCGGGCAACCCGTCGCCGGACTCCTCCGTCCGGTAACGCATCACGAGCCCGTCCTGGGTCAGGTCGCGCTGGATCGCGTCGACCGTCGCCACGACGCGGGGGTCGTCGAAGGGCAGGAAACCGACGCGCGGGATGAGCAGCAGGCTCGCGTCGAGGTTGTCGGAACCGTAGGACTGGGTGAACGTCCCCGTCGTCGGGGAGACCCCGTTCGCGAGGACGTCGGCGCGGATCTCGTCCCGCACGCGGCGCCAGCGCTGCACCGGTCCGGGCAGGCCGAACTCCTCGACGCTGCGCACCATCCGGTCGGCCGCGACCCAGGCCATGACCTTGGAGTGGGTGAAGTGGCGGCGGTCGCCGCGCATCTCCCACAGACCGTTGTCGGCCTCCTGCCACCGCGCCTCGAGGTGGTGCATGAGGGCCTTCTGCAGGTTCCACGAGTCGTCCTCGCGTTCCAGGCCGGCCTGGCGGGCGAGGAAGAGGCTGTCCAGGACCTCGCCCCACACGTCGAGCTGCAGCTGGCCGGCGGCCTCGTTGCCGATGCGGACCGGGGAGGAGCCCTCGTAGCCCTTGAGCCACGGCAGTTCCATCTCGGGCAGGCGCCGGGTGCCGTCGAGGCCGTACATGATCTGCAGGTCGCCGGGGTCGCCGGCGACCGTCCGCAGCAGCCAGTCGCGCCAGGCCCCGGCCTCCTCGACGTGGCCGGAGAGCAGCATGGCCTGCAGGGTGTAGGTGGCGTCGCGCAGCCAGCAGTAGCGGTAGTCCCAGTTGCGGGTGCCCCCGATCTCCTCGGGCAGCGACGTCGTGACCGCGGCCACTATTCCCCCCGTGGGGGCGTAGGTCATCGCCTTGAGCACCACCAGCGACCGCGTGACGGCCTCTTCCCAGTGCCCCTCGACGGTCTCCGCCTGGCTCCAGTCCCCCCAGAAGTCGAGGGTGTCCTGCAGCGCGTGGAAGGGGTCCGGGCGGTGCGGCATCTTCTCGTGGCTCTTGCCCCACGTCAGGACGAACGGGACGCGCTCACCCTCGGTGATGACGAAGTCGGAGACGGACGTGAGGTCGCGCCCCTGGATGTCGGTGGTGCTCCAGAACCAGACCGAGTCCGGTCCGGCGACGGCCTCGAGCTCGTCGCCGCGCCGGCGGACCCACGGCACGATCGACCCGTAGTCGAAGCGGAGGGCGAGCTCGGAACTCATCCGGACCTCGCCCTCGAGGCCCTCGACGATGCGGATGACGTCGGGGTGGTTGCCGCGCGGCGGCATGAAGTCGGTGACGCGGACGGTGCCGTCCGGGGTGTCCCACTCCGTCTCCAGGATCAGCGAGCTGCCGCGGTAGCGGCGGCGACTGCACGTGGCCCCACCGACGGGTCCCAGTCGCCAGCGTCCCGCGTCCGGGGTGTCGAGCAACGCGGCGAAGCAGGCCGGGGAGTCGAACCTCGGGAAGCAGAGCCAGTCGATCGATCCGGTGCGGTCGATCAGCGCGGCGGTGTGGAGATCACCGATGAGCGCGTAGTCCTCGATCCTGGCCATTGGCCCATCTTCTCCCGAGCGGAGCACCCGGATGGACACAGGGCCCGGCGTGTCAGCGCAGGTGACCCGCGGTGATCGAGCGGAGGTGGCCGTCGGTGACGGAGCGCAGGTGGCCGTCGGTGGTCGCGGTGACCTTCGCGGCCGTCTTGACGGTGGTGGTGACGGTGGTGGTGACGGTGCGCAGGTGACCAGTGGTGCCGGTGGGGTTCCCGGCGGCCGACGCGGCGGGCGCCAGGGCTGCGCCGCCGGCGAGGAGAGCACCGGAGACGAGGACGGCGGCGAGCGTGCGGGGCATGGTCACGTCGAGCTCCAGTCAGTCAGGGTCGGGACTGAGTGTCACCGACAACCCGAGCATCGGCGGGTTCCTGAGCACGCTTGAGCACTGAGGAGTTGTTCTTGAGACTACTCTCCGTGACCTCCGGGAATCTGCGGCGTCCTGGCCGGGACGATCAGGTCCCGGAGGGCCCCAGCACCACCTCGGAACCCGGGAACACACGCCGGGGAGTCAGCGACCGGGGTCGGCGAAGTCCAGGCGCATCTCCACCTCGTCCTGCGTCGGGTCGAGGTTGTAGGGAACCCGGACACCGGTGTCGCGGAAACCCCAGCGCCGGTAGAAACCCTGCGCCCTCGGGTTGTCCTCGTGGACGTGCAACGTCATGCGGGTGGCCCCGGGGCGACTGCGCGCCCAGCGCAGGACCTCGGCGAGCAACCGGTCCGCGAGCCCCGCACCCCGATGAGCGGGATCGACGAAGACGGAGACGAGGAACAGTCCCTCCTGCGGGTGGGTGAAGGCGCTCATGGTGCCCACCCACCGTTCGCCGGCCTGGGCGACGACGGTGGAACTCCCCGGTTCGCGGGTGCGGCGGACGCGGAAGCGCCACTCGGCCTCGTCGTGGTGGCGGGCCGTCTCGAGGGTCTCGGCGAAGGCGAGCGGGGTGTCCTCGAGCATGCGCAGACGCAGGTCGCGCCAGCGCCGCCAGTCGGCCTCGTCGACCCCCCTCAGCACCACGTCCACGTTGCCACACTAGAGGTGGCGATCCGTCGCACCGCGTGCCACGCTCGTTCGGAGCGTGATCCTCGGCGTTGAGGAAGGTGCACCGTGAAGGAACGACAGACGACCCGCGTGGCGACGGACGTCGCCACCGAGGCGGAGAACGTCCTGGAACTGCGCGAGGACGGACACCGGGTCGCAGCGGTCGCGGGGACGCGGGCGGCCGACCTGGACGTGCGACGCGTGCTGGCCTGGTGGCGAGGCTTCGAGGAGCAGGTGTCCTCCCGGGGGGAGGAGCTGCGCGGCCTCGGCCCGGAACTCGAGGAGGCGGCCCGCGCCGCCGACGCGATCCTGGCGAAGACGCCACCGGTCCTGGCCGCGGACGTGTTCGACGCCGTCGCGGTCGGGTTCGCCTCCGTCCCCGGCATCCCCACCCTGCTCGGGCCGTGGTTCGCGGAGTTCGCGCGGTCCTGCGGACGCGAGGCCGGCACCCACGAACTGGCCGACGCGGCCTGGGCCGGGATGTTCGCCGTCCAGCGCGCCGGGGCACCCGCACCGGGTGCCGGGTCGCTCGTCGACGCGATGGCGCCGGCCGCCGACGCCCTCGCCGGGGCCGACGTCGCGGACGTCCCGGCGGTGGCCGCTCTGCACGCCGCCTACCGCGCCGCGGCCGACGGGACCCGGCACACCGTGGTCGACGGGGTCGTGGACCCGGGAGCCCTCGTGGTGACCTGGTTCTTCGAACGGGGCACCGTCGTCTGAAGTAGTTGACGCTTGAACGACCTCCGTGTACCGTCACTGGTGAGCAGTTGAAGCTGCAAACACCTAGCGGAGGTCACCATGGGCTGGTTCGGCGGAAAGACCAAGGACGCGGAGTCCACCACCACGACGACGACGGGCGCACTGCCCGTCGTCCCCGGCTACCTGGCCGGGACGTGGACCATCGACGCCTCGCACTCCGAGGTGTCCTTCACCGTGCGCCACATGGCCGTCAGCAAGGTCCGCGGCCGCCTGGGCTCCGTGTCCGGCGAGATCGTCACCAGCCAGGACCCGGCCGGCTCGGCCGTCACCGCCGAGGTCGACGTCACCACCGTGACCACGTTCAACGAGCAGCGCGACGGTCACATCAAGAGCGGCGACTTCTTCGAGATCGAGAACCACCCCACCGCCTCGTTCCGCTCCACCTCGCTGACCCACGACGGCGACGACTTCGTCCTCACCGGCGACCTGACCCTCAAGGGCGTCACCCGGCCGATCACCCTCGGCCTCGAGGTCTCCGGCTTCGGCCCCGACGCCTACGGCGGCACCCGAGCCGGGTTCTCGGCCAAGGGCACCATCAACCGTCGCGACTTCGGCCTCTCCTTCGACGCCAAGCTCGACAACGGGGGCCTCGTCGTCTCCGACAAGGTCGACCTCGAACTCGACATCGAAGCCGTCCTCAACGCCTGACCCTCACCTCCCGCCCGTGATCCTGCGGGGAAACCCAGCGGGACCACGGGCGAGGACGGTGCGGAGCATCGCGGCGCGGGGGGACGTCGCCATCAGGCGGAGGTCCTCGACGGGGCTCGTGGAGCCGTCGAGGAAACCCAGCACGCGGTGAACCGGGTTGCGCCGGAACAGGTCCACGAAGAACCGGGCACCGTCCACCCGGCCGGTGGCCATCGCCTGCAGGACGAGGGAGTCCATGAGCAGGTGCCGCGGCCGGTGCGCCGGCGGCAGCCGCAGCCCCTCCCCCCGCACCGCCTGCCGGGCGAGGTCGTCCGCCTGGCGCTGCAGGGCCGTGAACGAGTAGCCCGTCGAGGGCCGGACCGAACCGGAGTTCGCCCCCCAGCGCAGCACCCGCGGGTCGCCCGACGTCGGGAACCGCGCGTCGGTCATCGGGATGACCCCGCGCTCCTCCCCCAGCACCTCGTGCGCACCGATCCCCGCGCGCTCCAGGTACGAACCCAGCCGGTCCCGGTACTGCTCGTCGGTGAGCAGGTCGACCGAGAACTCGGTGTACTCGACGAGCGCCTCCGTCGGCGACGTCGGCAGGACGTAGCCGAACGCGACCCCGCCCGCGGGCTGCGGCGTGCGGAAGTCCATCAGCGTGACCGTGCGCGGGTCGAAGACCGGGCGGGCGGTGCGGACCCGGTGACCCAGGAAGTGCTGCCACAACAGCGTGCGACCCGTGCGCGGCACCGGAACGGGTCGGGTGTCGACGATGCGGCCCCCCAACGCGGCAGCGTCGTCGACGACCTCCTCCCGCACGGGGACCCCGTGAGCGGCGAGGCGCTCGCGGACGGCCCGGTCGAGGTCGGTGGAGTGCAGCATCCGGTAGCGCCACGAGCCGAGGTCAGCGGTGACGGTCCCGTCCTCCCCGACGACGCGGACCCGGGGCCAGGACGCGGCGACGAGGTGACCGAACGGGCCGGGACCGCTCGCCCCCCAGGTGCTCCAGGTGCGGTCCTGGGTCCGCTGGGTCGCGCCGCGGGGGGCCTCGACCACGTCGAAGGGGACGTCGGTGCCGGCCAGACGCCAGGCCAGGCTCGAGCCCGCCGCGCCGAGGCCGACGATCGTGAGCCTGGTGCGCGTGTCAGCCATGCCCCTAGGGTTCCTCACGGACCACTGAGCTCGAGAAGGGAACTGGCGTGAACATCGTCAACGGTTTCAAGGACTTCATCCTGCGGGGCAACGTCATCGACCTGGCGGTCGCGGTGGTCATCGGGGCGGCGTTCTCGGGGATCATCAAATCCATCGTGGACAACCTCATCACCCCGCTCATCGCGGCCATCGGGGGCGCTCCCGACACCAGTCAGTTGTGGATCGTCGAACTCAACAACGCGGAGTTCCGCTTCGGAGCCATCATCGCGGCGATCATCAACTTCGTGGTCATCGCGGCTGCGGTCTACTTCGTGATCGTCCTGCCGGTCAACAAGCTCCTCGCCCTGCGCAAGCGGGGTGAGGTCGCGGAGCCCAAGGCGCCGTCCGAGGACGTCCTGCTGCTCACCGAGATCCGCGACCTGCTCGCCCGCCAGACCGGCGGGACCACGCCGACCCTGAACACCAGGGACTAGCGGGTCCCGGTGGGCCCGTCGTCGCCGGGGACGGCCTCGGCGAGGTCCTCCGCGGAGATCTGCACCCCGGCCGTCGGGTCGCCCGCACCGGTCCCGTCCGCGACGTCGTCCTCGAGGCCGAACGGGTCCTGGGGGTCGCGGGCAGGGCTGGGGATCGGGCCGGAGTCGGAGGAGCGGGCGTTCTCGCGGCTGCCGCCCTCCTCGACGGCGTGGACCTCGGCGTTGTCGAACACGTCGACCTGATCGGTGCTCTCGTTGCTGTCGGTGCTCTCGGTGCTCATCCGCCCACCCTGCTGGCTGGAGCGTGCCCCCGCACGCGGGAGTTCCCACCTCGTCCTGACCCCGTCCTGGGCGAGATCACAGGATCGGTGCCGAACGTCGGAGGACACCAGCCGTTGTGGGCGGTGAGCACCGCGTCCGAGGAGTCCCCTGTGAGTGAGCCGTTCCCCCAGCCGATCGCCGGCCCCACCGCGCCGGGCCGGTCGCCGTGGTGGCAGAAGCCGGTCGTCGCGATCGCGACGGTCGTCGTCGTCACCGGCCTGACCGGCGGGGTCGCGTACGCCGCGACCCGCGGGGACGCCGCCGGCGGCACCACCCGGGAGCAGTCCGGGTTCCCGGGAGGTGGCCAGTTCGGTCGTAACCAGCAGGGTCAGACCCCGCGCGGCGCGGGCGCCCCCACGACCTGATCCCGCCGCGCTCCGGCCGCCAGCCAGGCCGCGAACTCCGCCGGCGGTAGCGGCCGCGCGTGCAGGTAGCCCTGGGACTCGTCGACGTCGAGACCCCGCAGGACCGTCAGGGTCGCCTCGTCCTCGACCCCCTCCGCGACGACGCGCAGCCCCAGCCGGTGCGCGAGCGCCACGGTGGCCTCGACGATCTCGGCGGTGCGGGGCTCGGCGAGCACGCGCATCGTGAAGGCGCGGTCCAGCTTGAGCTCCGTCGCGGGGAGGTCGGTCAGGTAGGCCAGCGAGGAGTAGCCCGTCCCGTAGTCGTCGATGCTCAGCTGGACCCCGCGGCGGGTCAGCTCGTGGGTGACGGCGAGGGCCAGGTCGGGATCGGCCATGAGGGTCGTCTCGGTCACCTCGAGGACGAGGCGGCCCGGGGCGAGACCGGTCTGCTCGAGGACGCGGTCGACCAGGCACAGCAGGCCCGGGTGCGTCAGCGACGACGCGGACAGGTTCACCGAGATGCGTAGCGGCACGCCGCCGTCGCTCCAGGGCCTCGACTCCTCGACCGCCCGCTGGAGCAGGTGCGCGGTCAGGGCGTCCATCAGACCGTGCTCCTCGACGAGGTCGAGGAAGGTCAACGGGGGCAGCAGTCCGCGCGTGGGGTGCTGCCAGCGGACGAGGGCCTCGACCCCGACCACCCGACGGGTCACCACGTCGAGCTGCGGTTGGTAGTGCACGGCGATCTCGCGCCGCATCTGCTGCTCCCCGGCGCCGACGAGGGCCTTCAGGTCGGCCACCAGCGCGGCCCGGTCGCGCAGCCGGGCGTCGACCTCGCAGTCGTAGAGGCTGACACCCCCGCCGGCGGTCTTCGCGGTGTACATCGCGGCGTCGGCCTGGCGCAGCAACCGGTCGGGGTCGAAACCCCCGGCGGGCAGCGACCGCACCCCGATGCTGAGCCCGATCTCGACCTGCGCGGCGACGGCCCGGTGCACCGTGGCGGCGATCTCGACGGCCTGGTCCTCGTCCCGGCCCGGCATGACGACGGCGAACTCGTCACCGCCGATGCGGGTGAGCACGGCGTCGACGGGCAGGGCCCGCCGCACGCTCACCGCGACGCGACGCAGCAGGTCGTCGCCGGCGTGGTGGCCCTGCCGGTCGTTGACCTCCTTGAAGTGGTCGACGTCGAGCAGCAGCATCGCCGCGGGCAGACCACGCCCGACGAGGTCCTCGAGTTCGCGGACCAGCGCGCGCCGGTTGCCGACCCCGGTGAGCTCGTCGGTGAGGGCCTGGTGGCGCGACTCGGCCAGCTGGGCGAGCTCGCGGACCAGGTGCACGACGCGGAAGGTGATGCCGAGGATGGCGACCGAGGCGTAGGCCGTCGCGTGCCAGCCGCCGGCCCGTCCGTCGGCGACGAGGACCACCACGGCGAGGGCGAGCACGATGAGCGCGCCGACCGCCGGGGCCTGGCTCGTCGCGGCGACGGGGACCGGTCGCCCGCGACGGGTGGAGGCGTAGGCGATGACCAGGAACGCGAGCGTCCACGCGGCCTGGCCGCGGACGGCGTCGCCGGGGTGCCCGCGCAGGGTCGAGCTGACGAGTCCGACGCCGGCGAGCGCCACCAGGATCAGCCACATGCGGGGGTCCCGGGAGAGGCCGCCGACGCCGGCGACCGTCAGGGCGGTCCCGAGCAGGATGACCATCGACCCCGCGACCAGCAGCCACAGCTGCACCTTCCAGTCGGGCCACCCGGCCGGCAGGACGTGGAAGCGCTGCTGGGCGACGATCCCGGCGCCGGTGCAGGCCAGCACCGCGCTGAGGCCGTTGAGGAAGTCGCCGGGGTCGGAGGTGTAGGTGCGGAAGCGGTTCCAGCGCACCAACCCCTGGTAGGCGAGGGGGATGGCCGCGAGGACGCACCCGCCGAGGAGCCCCAGGCTCCGCTCGCCCGTGACGAGGGCGAGCACCGGCTGGACGCCCACGACGACGGCCGCGCCCGCGAACCAGCGCCAGACGACGTCGTCGGTGCGGCGCTGCGCCCCGCGGGCGAGGACCAGGACGGCCACCAGGTGGGCGCCCGCGAGCAGCGCGGAGGACACGGGCCGGTCCACCGGGAGGAGCAGGGCCGCGCCCACGGCGACGCAGGCCAGGGCGACGACCGTCACCCGGGCGTCCGGTCGTGCCGGGCTGTTCGTCACCGGGAAGGGATCGACGGGGTGATCTTGGTTCTGGCTGGGCCGATCGGTGGGTTTGGGGCCCCGGGTCAGCGCAGGTGGCGGACCCGGAGGACGCGGAGCCGGTTGAGGGCGGCGGCCACCTCGTGCCGGCGGGGAACGGCGACGTCGGAGGGCGAACCGTCGACCCAGTCCGCGACCGGACCGGCGAGGTCGGCGTCGAGGAAGTCGAGGACCTGCGCCAGCGTGCGCCGGCCGTCGAGGTGACCGGCCGCGACGGCGTGGTCGAGGGCCAACCCCGCCCCGGTGACCTGGCCGGCGTCGGTGAACTGGCGGACGGCGCGGACGTCCACGTCGTGCTCGCCGAAGCGGAGGGTGTCGGTGGCGACGGCCGAGATCCGCCGCCTCCCCTTCGCGGTCGCGTCGACGCTGCCCGGTTCCGGGACGCGGGCGCGGACGGGCGGGAACCGGCCCGCCTCGACGACCCGGCCGGTCGGGCGGGCGGCGACCTCGCGGGCCCGGGCGGTGATGTCGGTGCAGCGGTAGGAGTCCATCAGCAGGACCCGGTCGGCGACGTCGAGGTAGTCCCCCGAGGCGCCGACGACGAGGACGGTGGAGACGCCGTGGTCCTCGCCGAGCGAGCGGACGAGGTCGACGAAGGGGTTCAGCGGTTCGGAGGCCTTGGCGACGAGTTCCTGCATCCGGGCGTCGCGGACCATGAGGTTGCTCGCCGCGGTGTCCTCGTCGATCAGCAGCAACCGCGACCCGGCCTCGAGCGCCTCCAGGGTCGCCGCGGCCTGCGACGTCGATCCCGAGGCGTCGGCGGTGGAGAAGTCACGGGGGTCCAGCCCGCCCGGCAGGCCGGTGACGAAGGCGCCGACGTCGACGCGGGTGACGCTGCGACCGTCCTCCGCGCGGATCGCGACGGCGTCACCGGTGGTGACGACCAGGTCGCGACCGTCGCCCGGCACGTGATCGTGGACACCGCTCTCCAGGGCGCGCAGCAGCGTCGACTTGCCGTGGAAGCCGCCGCCGACGATCACGGTCACGCCCGTGGGGATCCCCATGCCGGTGGTCGCCCCCCGGTGCGGCAGGTCGACGCTCACCCGCAGCGACTCCGGGGAGGCGAAGGGAACGGCCCCACGGGCGGGTCGGTCGTCGACCCCGCTGGCCCGCGGCAGCACCGCTCCGTCGGCGACGAAGGCGACGAGCCCCCGTCCGGGGAGGGCGCGACGCAGGTGGTCGGCGTCCTCGACCGCGTCCACGAACGCGCGGGCGGCAGCGAGGTCGACGCCGAGGACGTGGTCCGCGAGCAGGTCGGGGAGTTCCCGGGCGAGGTCGGCCGCGGCCGTGCGGCCGTCGATCCGACGTCGTGGACCCGGCAGGTGGTAACCGAGGCGCAGCAGCGCACTCCCGTCGACGGAGACCTCGAAGCTGCTGCGCTGCAGCACCTCCTGACCGCCGGCGTCGACGCGGAAGGCGGATCGCGGGGCGGCGGCCGAGCGGGCGAGGAACCCCGCGAGGGCCCGCCGCCGCACCGCGGGGCGCAGGTCGAGCGCCGCGAACGGGGTGTCGGCGAGACGCACCTCCCACCGCGACGGTGGCGCGAACGGGTCGGCCTGCGGGTGCGTCAGCGTCGCCGTCATCCCCGGGGCCAGCGGCCAGGGCCGACCGGTCAGCGAGCGGTACCGGGCGTACGGGCCCCCGTCGAGTCGCTCCAGGGTCTCGTGCAGATCCACGCGGGCCAATGATCCTTCCGGGTGGGGCACTGTCAAGGTCAGCCGCCCGTGGTCGATGCTGTCAGGGTGCTGACGGAGCGTGCCCAGGGCGACGCGACAGCGGCCGACGACACGTCGGACCTGCTGGCGCGGTCCGAGGCTGCCCGCACCCGGGGCGACTACCGCGGCGGGCGACTGCTGGCCGAGCAGGCGGTGGTGATCGCCGCCGCCGCGGGGGACGACGCCACTCTCGCCCTGGCCCTGCGGCTCGTCTGCAACCAGGCCCTGCGCCTGGGCGACGTCGAGGACGCCGCCCGCGCCGGCAACGAGGCCGTGCTGGTCGCCGAACGGCTCGGGGACCGGGGCGGGCAGGTGGACGCCCTCAACCTGCTGTCCTTCGCCTACCTGAACCTCGCCCTCTACGACGAGGCGCTGGAGTCGATCGAGCGCAGCATCGAACGCGCCGTCACCCTCGACGACCCGGAACTGCGGTCGGGCACGTTCAACCGCGCCGGGACGATCCGGTCCGCGATGGGCGACTTCGCCGCGGCCGCGGAACTCTTCGACCGGGCCTCGGAGGAGATCGCCGGTGGCGGGGTGTCGAGCGAGACGGTGTTCTGCCTCCTGACGAACACGGCCGACCTCGTGGTGCAGGAGGCGCACTCCGGACGCGAGGTCGACACCGACCGGCTGCACCGCGGGGTCGACCTCTCCCAGCGCGCGCTCGTCCTCGCCGACGAGGTCGGGAACCCCTACCGGCAGGCGTTGTCGCTGCTGAACTCCGGAACCCTCTCGGCGTACCTGGGCGACGCCGAGGTCGCCGAGACGACCCTCGCCACCGCCATGACCCTCACCCGTGAGCACGGGTACCGCGGCCTGGAGGTGGGCGTGCTGGAGACCCTGGCGATGGACGCGCAACGCCGCCGCGCGTTCGCCGAGGCGGTCGAACGGTTCGACGACGTCGTCGTCCTGGCCACGGAGGTCCACGACGCGAGCGTGCTCGCCCGCGCGTTCCACAACACCGCCCAGTGCCACGAGGAACTCGGACAGTTCCGCGAGGCCCTGGCCGCCTACCGCCGCTTCCACGACCTCGAGACGACGCAACGGACCCAGACGGCGGAGGTGCGGGCCCGTCTCCTCGGGCAGACGGTGGAACTCAGCGAGCTGCGCCAGGAGGCGGCGTCGCTGGGTCGTCAGGCCCACGAGGACCCGCTGACCGGTCTGGACAACCGCCGGTCCTTCGACGTCGCCCTGCCGGAACTCCTGGCGGGTGCCTGCGAGCGCGACCTCGTCTGCGTCGCCCTGCTCGACGTCGACCACTTCAAACGGGTCAACGACACGTTCGGTCACGCCGTGGGTGACGAGGTCCTGCGCCGGCTGGGGGTGATCATGCGCGAGGAGGTCCGTCGTCGTGACGTGCTCGCCCGCATCGGGGGCGAGGAGTTCGCCCTGGTCTGCCTGCTGTCCGGCCCCGAACGCGTCGACCATCTCGCCGACGGGATGCAGTCGCGGCTGGACCGGTTGCGCCGCAAGGTCTCCGAGACCTGCTGGGACGAAGTGGCGCCGGGGTTGCACGTCACCGTCTCGATCGGGGCGATCCTCACCGGCGTCGGAGGCGCGCAGGGCGCGGACGACCTGCTGCGCGCGGCCGACGAGTTGCTGTACGCGGCGAAGGCCGCCGGACGCGACCGCGTGCTGACGCGGTACCTCACCGTCCGCTGACCCTCACCGTCCGCCGAGGACGTCCTCGAGGCTGCGCGCGGGGTGACCGGTGACGGCCTCGACGTCGCCCGAGACGACGTCGAGCTCACCCTTCGCGATGGCCGTGTAGGTGCTGACCCACCCCTCCACCATCCAGTCGGGCGCGCCGAAACCCGCCCGCGCGTCGTAGGCCTCCTCCAGCGTCTCTTCGACGTAGGTGACCTCCCGACCCTGGACGCGGGAGATCGTCGCGGCGATCTCGGAGAACGTCAGCGCCTGCGGACCCGTCAGGTCGTAGCTGCGGCCGGCGTGGGCGTCGTCGAGGAGGGCGGCGACCGCGACCTCGGCGACGTCGGCGCGGGCGACCGCGCCCAGCCGGCCCGCTCCGCCCGGGCCGCGCAGCGCTCCGTCGACGACGAACTCCGGGAGGATGTCGGAGTAGAAGGAGTCGCGCAGGAACGTCGTCCCGAACTTCGCCGCGCTCAGCATCTCCTCGGTGGCGAAGTGGTCGCGACCGAAGGTGAACGTGCAGTCCGCGGCGGCGTTGAGGAACGACGTGTAGACGACCCGCTGCACCCCCGCCGCGGCCGCGGCCTCCACGACCGAGCGGTGCTGGTCGAGGCGGTGCTCGTCCTCGGCCGCGGAGGCGAAGAACAGCGTGTGGACCCCGTGGAACGCGTGCTTCAGCGCCTTCGCGTCGCCGTAGCTCGCGGTCCGCACCCCGGCCCCCGGCAGGTCCGGGGCGCGGGAGGCGTCACGCACGACGAGTCGCTGCTGGACACCGGCCGAGGACAGCGCCCGGGCGATCCGGCCGCCGACCGCTCCGGTGGCGCCGGTGACTGCGATGAGGTCCATGGCTCCAGACTGCCACCGCCGGGCGTCGTGTGGTCACCCCACTGCGCCTGGGTGTCGCACCCATCGGTGTCACCACGTGGAGTGAGCCGTGGGTGCGCCGAAGACGTCGCCCTGGCGCCCGGATCGTCACACCCACACGTGCACCCACCACGCGTCCGGACGGGACGCCGCCCCGGGGGTCAGCCGGCCGGGTAGCCGGTGGGGACGGTCGCCACGCCCTTCGACGGCATGAGCACCCACAGCACCGGGTAGATCAGCACCTGGCTGCCGGGGATCACGACGAGGGTCGCGATGAAGACGGCGCGCATCACCCAGGGGTCCAGCCCGAAGCGCTCGGCGAGGCCGGCGCAGACCCCGCCGAGGAGACGGCGGTCCTGGGGGCGGGACAGTCCCTGGCGGGCGAAGCCGGTGTGGATGGCGTTCACGGTGGTGCTCCTTCGTCGTGGCGTTCCGCACCGTGCGGTGCCGATGGCTCAACCGTGCCGCCACCGGGTCACCCCGACATCGGGGACGAACCCTGAACGATCCCCGAGTCGACCCTGGCTCCCTACCCCCGGGCCGTCGGGGGCTGGCCGTAGTCGGCGAACCTCGCCACGACGCGTTCGATCTCGTCGGCCGGGAGTGCCGCGGGTTCCGCGACGGCGGCCGCGCGCAGGTAGACGTCGCACAACCACTCCAGCTGCCGCGCCCGGTCGTAGGCACCCCGCAGGTCCCCGCCCGTCGTGAGGGTCCCGTGGTGCTTCAGGATCACCGCGCTCCGACCCTCCAGGGACCGGGAGGCGTTGTCGCGCAACTCCTCCGTGCCGAACGTGGCGTACGGGGCGACGAGGACGGAACCGCCGAACATCGCGATCTGGTAGTGCACGGGCGGGAGTTCGTCGCGCAGCAACGACAGCGCCGTCGCGGCCGGGGAGTGGGTGTGCACGACCGCTCCGGCCCCGTGCTCGCGGTAGGCCACGAGGTGCAGCGGGAGTTCCGAGGTGGGTCTGAGCGAACCCGCCACGACCTCCCCGGCGAGGTCCACCACCACGACGTCGGACGACGTCATCGTCCCGTAGTCCGTTCCGCTCGGGGTGACGGCGACGAACTCCCCCGCCCGCACCGACACGTTCCCCGACGTGCCCACCACGAGACCGTCGGAGACCATCCGCCGGGCGAACTCCACGACCTCTCCCCGCTCGCGCTCCAGCACGTCAGGCCCGCCCCGCCCGGCGGAACTCCTCGACCTGGGCGAGGTCGACGATCCCGGCGTCGGAGCCGAGCCCGGTGGCGACGAGGCTGCCGCAGGCCAAGCCGCGGTCGGCGGCGACGATCAGGTCGAGCCCCTCCAGCAACCCGGAGATGAAACCCGATGTGAACGCGTCCCCGCAGCCGGTCGTGTCCACGACATCGACGTCGAACGCGGGGACGACGGTCTCCGCCTCACCGTTGCGGGCGACGCTGACGCCGTCGCCGCCGAGGGTGAGGACCGTGCAGCCGACCCCCTTGCCGTGCAACCAGGTGATGATCTCGGCGCGGTCCTCGGTGCCGACGAGCCACCCCGCCTCCTCGATGTTCGGCATGAGGTAGTCGACGTGGGGCAGGACGGGTTCGAGGAGTTCGACGGCGTCCGGGCGCGGGCTCATGAGGAAGTCCACGGTGGTGGTCAACCCCAGTTCCTTCGCGCGCTGAAGGATCCGCCCGGCGGGTTCGCCGTCGATGCCCGGCAGGACGAACAACCCGCCGAGGTGGAAGACCTCCGCCTGCGCGACGACGTCCCAGGGGACGTCCTCCTCCCGCAGCCCCGCGTTCGCGCCGATGACGTGCAGCGCCGGCCGGGAACCGTCGGCGCGGATCGGCAGCAGGCTCGCCGAGGTCTGCCGGTCGGGGTCGGTGAGCAGGTGGTCGACGTTCACGCCGTAGCCGGTCATGGTGGTGCGGACGAAGTCACCGATGGTGTCCGCACCGACCCGGCCGACGCTGGCCACGTCGACGCCGAGCTTCGCGAGGTTCACCGCCGGTGCGGCCGCGGTCCCGGCGACGGTGAACCGGATCTGCTCCAGCGGGGCGAGCTGCTGTCCCGGCGGGACGGCCGTGAACGGCCACCCCAGCGCGTCGGCGATGTGCGCTCCGAAGGAGACGACCTGCGGCATCGAACGTCCTCTCGTCGGGACGGTCGACGACGATCCGCCCTCGTGATCTTCCGCGCCAGTCTCGGAGGATCCCCTCCCGCCCGCAAGGCTCAGGAGGGGGTGGTGACGAGGACGGCGGAGTGGTCGTCGCCCCAGGACGCGGTGAGGGTCTCACCGGCGGGCACGTCGCCGCCGAGCACGCGCTGCACGACGAGGTCACCTGCGGCGGTCGTGATCGTCGTGACCGCGCCGACCGTCGCGACCTGGACCGACGTGATCGTCGGGGCGTCCGACGCCGATCCGCTGCCCCGGGCCGTGGCGAACTTGGGGCCGGGCTCGAAGCGCCCGTCGACGGCGACCTGGATGTCCGCCTCGGTGCCCCCGGTGACGATCGCGCGGTGCAGGACGTCGGCGTAGACGGGATCGCCGACGGCGTCGTAGACCCAGCGCGGTCCGAGGACGGAGTGGTCCATCGTCGTGACCAGGAACTCCTCGGCCCCCTCGAGCGGAGCCGCGCGGTAGGTCAGCGGCGCCTGCAGCACCGGGCCCTCCCCGACCCGCACCAGCATCGTCTCGACCCCGACCTCACCGGCGGGGTCGTCGAAGCGGAAGCGGCCGACCTGCAGCAGTTCCGCGCCGGCCGCGACCCCGCTCCACGGCTGCCGCGGCAGCCAGTCGGACAACGCCTCGAGCTTGGTGGGGGTGAGCTGCGCCTGGTGGATGACGGCCATGCGCCGAAGCTACTGCGGCGGCTGCCCGTAGACGTGCCCGACGGGCAGCCGGACGACACGTCGCCGGTCGGCGACCATCGCGCGGCGGTAGTCGTCCCAGTCCGGGTGCTCGCCCGCGAGCGCCCGGTAGAGGTCGACGAGCTCCTCGACGGCCTCGTCGTCCTCGCGCTCGGCGACGGCGGAGAGCGTGGCGTCGCCCTCGACGACGACCCAGCTCCAGAAGTCCGGGGAGGTGACGTGCAGGCTGGCGCGCGGGTCGCGTTCGAGGTTCTTGGACTTGGCGCGGTCGGCGGTGATGGAGATGCGGATCAGGCCGGTGGCGCGGTCGAGGTGGTGGCTGACGTTGGACAGCTGCGGTCGCCCGTCGCGCTTCAGCGTCACGAGGACGCTGTTGCGGGTGGAGGCGACGAGGTCGAGCAGGTCGTTCTGCGGGTCCGTCATGGGGGAGGAAGTCCGGGGCGGGCGCCGTTCTTCCCGCGGTCCGGTGGAGCGACCCTCAGAGCCGCGGTTCCCGGACCGCCAGTCCGGCGAGGAAGGTCGCGACGAGTTCGCGGACGCCGGTGGTGAAGTCGATGCGGAAGACGGCGAGCTCGGGGTTCTCCCGGTAGGCCTGGAGCATCCCCTCCGACGGGCGGCACATCGACCACAGCCCGGCGATGGTCACCAGGACGACACCGGTGACCGCCATGGCGCGGGGGCCGTCGTCGGAGCCGACGAGCCGGGCGAGGCGGCGCGCGAGGTGCAGCGACGCCCGTTTGTGGGCGGCGGCGACCTCGGCGGAGACGTTGTGCTCGAGGATCCCGGTCGAGGCGGAGACGAGTTCGCAGAACCGGGGGCGGGCGGCGGCGGTCTCGGCGATGGCGAGGGCCAGGACCTCGGGGTCCTGGTCGCCGTCGAGGCGCTGCTCGAGGGCGTCCAGCCACTCCGCGTGGGCACGGTCGAGGAGTTCCAGCAGCACGGCCTCGCGGGACTCGAAGTAGCGCAGCAGGTTCGACTTGGCCAGGCCGACGCGGCGGGCGAGTTCGTTGAGGCCGAGGTCGGCGACCCGCACCTCGTCGAGGTACTCCCCCGCGGTCGTGAGGATCGCTTCGCGGCGCGCGGCGCGCTGGTCGTCGGTGCGCGCACGGACGAAGGACTGCTGGGACATGACTTCCTTAGAGACCGTCGGTCTGTTACCTTTCCAACAGACCACCGGTCTGATGGTCCCACGAATCCCCAGGAGTCACCGTGTACGCAGTCCCCGACCAGTCCGGGCGCCGCATCGTCGTCACCGGCGCCAACAGCGGCACCGGCAAGGAGGCCGCGAAGCGCCTCGCCGGCGCGGGGGCCTCCGTCGTCCTCGCCGTCCGCACCCTCGCCAAGGGCGAGGCCGCCGCCCGGGAGATCGCCGAGGCGGTGCCCGGCGCGGACCTCACCGTCCGGCGCCTGGACCTGGCCGACCTCGCGAGCGTCCGCGAGTTCGCCGACGGGATCCACGCCGACGGCCGCCTCGACACCCTCGTCAACAACGCCGGCGTGATGATCCCGCCGCAGCGCACCCTCACCGCCGACGGTTTCGAGCTGCAGTTCGGGACGAACTTCCTCGGGCCGTTCGCCCTGACCGTGCACCTGCTGCCGCTGCTGCTGGAAGGACCCGCGCCGCGGGTCGCGACCATGTCGAGCGCGGCCGCCGGGATCGGGCGCCTGCACGTCCGCGACCTCAACTGGGCCGCGCGCTACCGCCCGGCGCTGGCCTACGCGCAGTCGAAGCTCGCGGACACGCTCCTGGGTCTGCGGCTGGCCGAGCTGTCCCGCGAGAACGGCTGGGGTCTGCTCAGCACGATCGCCCACCCCGGCTACACCCGCACGAACCTGCAGACCGCCGGCCGCAACCTCGGACGCACCGTGGACCTCCCGCCCGTGCGGCACACCGTGATCCCCTCGCAGGAACCGTGGCAGGGCGCCGAACCGCTGCTGTTCGCCGCCGCGGACCCGGCGGCCGAGCAGGGTGGCTTCTACGGGCCCTCCCGCCTCGGGCTGGTGGGCCCGAGCAAGCAGGTGGCGATCCCGCGCAGCGCCAGGGGGCAGGACCTGCCGAGGGTCGCGTGGGCGATCGGGGAGTCCCTCACCGGAGTCCGGGTGGGGCCGGGCGCAACGGTCCCCGTGTGAGGGAGGCCGGGAACGACGAAGGCCCCGGTCTCTCGACCGGGGCCTTCGCCATCTGTGCGCGAGGGGGGAGTTGAACCCCCACGCCCTTTCGGGCACACGGACCTGAACCGTGCGCGTCTGCCTATTCCGCCACTCGCGCAGACATCTAAACCGTACCAGCCCCCGGACGGTCCGGAGGACACGGGCGGGACGGCCCATCACGACAGCTCCACCGGCGTGCACCGCGTCCACACCGGCAGGAGGGGGCGTCCCGGCTACCATGCCGAGGGCTGGACCATCGGTGACGATCTTGGGAGGAGGCTCGACGTGGGAGTCCTGGACCGCTTCGAACGTGGCGTGGAACGCGCCGTCAACGGCGTCTTCGCGCGGGCCTTCCGCAGCGAGGTGCAGCCCGTCGAGGTCGCGAGCGCCCTGCGCCGTGAGCTGGACGACCGGGCGGCTGTGCTGTCCCGCGGGCGCACGCTCGTCCCGAACAGCTTCATCGTCGAGCTCGGCCCCGCCGACCACGAGAAGATCGCCTCCTGGCAGGACACCCTCGCCGACGAGCTCGTCGCGGCCGTGACCCAGCACGCCGAGAAGCAGCGCTACTCCTTCGTGGGCCCGGTCCGCGTCGACTTCCACGAGGCCGACGACCTGGAGACGGGCGTCTTCCGCGTCCTCTCCTCCACCGTCAAGGGCCGGGTCGCCCCGTCCACCCCGAAGACCGCCGACGCGGGCCGGCCGCGACTAGAGGTCGACGGGCGCGGCTACGTGCTGGCGGAGTCGGTGACGGTCATCGGCCGCGGTTCCGACGCGGACGTCGTCGTCGACGACCCGGGCGTCTCACGCCGCCACGCCGAGATCCGCGTCGTGGGCCAGGGTGCACGGCTGTCCGACCTCAGCTCCACCAACGGCACCTTCGTCGACGGCGAACGGGTCTCCTCGATGGACCTCTTCGACGGCACGACGATCACCGTGGGGCGCACCAAGCTGGTGTTCCACTCCGCGCGCCGGGACGAGGGCTGGACGTGACCCCGGGCGCGGCGAGGGGAACGGCTCCGTGAGCGAACTGACCCTCACCGTCCTGCGACTGGGGCTGTTGATCGTCATCTGGCTCTTCGTCCTCGCGATCGTCAGCGTCCTGCGCGCCGACCTGCTGGGCACGCGGGTCACCACGCGCCGGACGGAACGGGCGAAGGCGAAGCCGTCGCGTGAGGCCGCCCAGCCCCCGGAACCGGTGCGCCCCAAGCGGGCGACCCTCGTCGTCACCGAGGGTTCGCTGCGCGGGACGACGCTCAGCCTCGGCCAGGCCGCCGTCCTCATCGGCCGCGGCGCCGACTGCACGCTCGTCCTCGACGACGAGTACGCCTCGACCAAGCACGTGCGGATCACCGCGAACCCCGCCGGTGACGGCTGGGTCGTGGAGGACCTGCAGTCCACGAACGGAACCGTCCTCGGTCGCGAGAAGCTGACCACCCCCGCCCCCTTCGAGCCCGGCACGCCGTTGCGCATCGGCAAGACCGTGCTCGAACTCCGGAGGTAGCCCGTGGCCATCGCGCTGAACTACGCCGCGCGCTCCGACGTCGGACTCGGACGCAGCAACAACCAGGACTCCGGCTACGCCGGGCCGCACCTGCTCGTGATCGCCGACGGGATGGGCGGTCACGCCGGCGGTGACGTCGCGAGTTCGCTCGCCGTCGGGGAGCTCTCCGTCCTCGACGGGGAGTCGCACGGCAGCGACGACGCCGCCCAGCACCTGCACACCGCCCTCGACGCCGCCAACGGGCAGTTGCGCCGCCGGGTCGAGGACGAACCCGACCTGTCCGGGATGGGCACCACGGTCACCGCGATCCTGCGGGCGGGCAGTCGACTCGTCCTCGCCCACATCGGCGACTCGCGCGGCTACCTGCTGCGCGAGGGTCAGCTCACGCAGCTGACGAAGGACCACAGCTACGTGCAGAGCCTCATCGACGAGGGCCGCATCAGCCCCGAGGAGGCCGAACGCCACCCGCAACGTTCGGTGATCATGCGCGTCCTCACCGGTCGCGACGACGACGAGGCCGACGTCTCGGTCCGCGAGGCGAAGCCGGGCGACCGCTACCTGCTCTGCAGCGACGGGCTGTCCGGCGTCGTCAGCCACGAGACCCTCACCGAGACGCTCGCCGCGGGGATGGACCCCGACGCGACGTGCCAGCGCCTCGTGGAACTGGCGCTGCGCGGTGGGGGTCCGGACAACATCTCCTGCATCGTCGCCGACGTCGTCGAACTCGGGGGCGGGCCACCGCCCTCCACCACCCCGCAGGTCGTGGGCGCCGCCGCGTTCCACCGTCCCCGCCGCTCCTCCGCCGCCGGGACCCCGGCGGCCCGCGCCGCCGCCCTGCGCGCGCGGCAGGAGGACTCCGGCGACGACTCGGAGGACGACGATCAGCCGCCCCTGACCGAGCGCGAACGCCGACGGCGTCGCCGCCGCTGGATCGCCGGGCCCGTGCTGCTGGTCCTGCTGCTCGTCGCCGGGGGTTTCGGCGGCTGGCGGTGGAGCCAGCAGCAGTACTTCATCGGGGTCGACGGGAAGACCGTCGCGGTCTACCAGGGCCTCACCCAGGACATCGGCCCGTTGTCCACGTCGCACGTGCTGGAGTCGACCGACATCTCCGTCTCCGACCTGCCCACCTACTGGTCGACCCGCGTCGAGGCGAGGATCTCGGCGCGCGACCTCGCCGGGGCCCACGACACGGTGCAGAACCTCGAGGACCTCGCCGCGGCCTGCCGCGCGGCCACCACGCCGACGCCCACGCCCACGACGGCACCCGCGAGCGTGCCGACGACCGCACCCACGACCGCACCCACGGGTTCTCCCAGCGCGACCCCGAGCGCGAGCCCCACGCAGACGTTGACCCCCGAGGACTGCGGAGGTGCCGGCTGATGGCGACCGTGCTGCCCGTCTACCCCACCACCCGCCGCAACGTGGAACTGCTGCTCGTGCTGCTCGCCGTCGTCATCGCCGGCGGCGCCTGGGCCGTCGTCGGGTTGACCATCGACGGGGCGCTACCCCCGAACCTCTTCGCCTACGCCGGCGGTCTGGGGGGTCTCGCGGTCCTGCTGCACCTGGTCCTGCGCTGGCGCGCGAAGCACGCCGACCCGCTGCTGCTGCCCGTCGCGACCCTGCTCAACGGCATCGGGCTGGTGATGATCCACCGCCTCGACGAGGCGCTGGACACCTCCTCGGCGTCCCGGCAGTTCCTCTGGTCGGCGCTGGGGATCATCGCCGCCGGCGTCGTGCTGGTGTTCGTGCGCGACCACCGCATCCTGCGCCGCTACACCTGGACGGCGGCCGTCGCCGGTCTCGTCCTCCTGCTGCTGCCGATGGTCCCCGGCCTGGGCCGCACCGTGAACGGCGCCCGGATCTGGATCGGTCTCGCCGGGTTCACCTTCCAGCCCGGGGAACTCGCGAAGATCTGCCTGGCGATCTTCTTCGCCGGCTACCTCGTCGTGCACCGGGACGCGTTGAGCCTCACCGGTCGCAAGGTGCTGTTCCTGCAGCTGCCGCGCGCCCGCGACCTCGGCCCGATCCTGCTGGCGTGGGTCGCGAGCATCGGCATCCTGGTGCTGCAGCGCGACCTCGGGACGTCCCTGCTGTTCTTCGGGTTGTTCGTCGCGGTGCTCTACGTCTCGACCGAGCGGGTCAGCTGGATCGTGCTCGGGCTGCTGATGTTCTCCGCCGCCGCGGTCTTCGCGGCGCGGACGATGGGCCACGTCGAGGCCCGCGTCGACATCTGGCTGCACCCCTTCACGGCCGAGAACCGCACCGGTTCCAGCTTCCAGCTCGTGCAGGGGTTGTACGGCATGGCCAACGGCGGGCTGCTCGGCACCGGCCTCGGTGAGGGCCGTCCGCAGACCGTCCCGTACGCCAACTCCGACTTCATCTACTCCTCCCTCGGGGAGGAGCTCGGCCTCGTCGGGCTGTTCGCCGTCCTGATCCTCTACGTGGTGCTCGTCGAGCGGGGCATGCGTACCGCGATCGGCGTCCGCGACGGGTTCGGGAAGCTGCTCGCCGCCGGTCTGGCGTTCTCGGTGACCCTGCAGGTGTTCGTCGTCGTCGGCGGCGTCACCCGCGTCATCCCGCTGACCGGTCTGACGATGCCGTTCCTCGCCGCCGGCGGGTCCTCGCTGGTGTCGAACTGGATCGTCGTGGCCCTGCTGCTGCGGGTCTCCGACCTCGCCCGTCGTCCCGCCGCGGAGGTCCGCAACGGCCCCGACGGCGACACGGGTGCGACCCAGGCGGTGAGGATCCCGTGAACCGGCCCCTGCGACGCCTGTCCCTCGTCGTCGCCTTCCTGTTCTTCGCGCTGTTCGCCTCGACGACGTGGATCCAGTTCCTGCGCGCCGACCAGCTCAACGCGATGCCGGGCAACTCGCGGCAGCTCTACGCGGAGTTCGGCCGGGAACGCGGCGCGATCCTCGTCGACGGCGGGGCCGCGATCGCGTCCAGCGTGACGTCCGACGACCAGTACGACCGGCTGCGCACCTACGCCGCGGGCCAGTTGTACGCGCCCGTGACGGGGTACTACTCGCTGCGCTACGGCACCTCGGGCATCGAGCGGGCCGAGAACGACGTCCTCGCCGGGTCCGCCGACGAGCTGTTCTACCGCAACCTCTCCAGCCTGCTCACGGGCGAACAGCCCAAGGGCGCCTCCGTCACGCTGACGCTGCGGCCCAAGGTCCAGCAGGCCGCGTGGGACGCCCTCGACGGGCGCAAGGGGGCCGTCGTCGCGCTGGACCCGGACACCGGCGACATCCTCGCGATGGTCTCCAGCCCCAGCTACGACCCGAACACCCTGGCCACCCACGACGGTGACGCCGAGGCGCAGTCCTGGAAGTCGCTGAACGCCGACGAGGACGACCCGCTCATCAACCGGGCCACCGGCTCGCTCTACCCGCCGGGGTCGACGTTCAAGCTCGTGACCGCCGCCGCGGCGCTGGAGAGCGGCGACTACACCGCCGACACCCAGCTCGACGGACCGCAGGAACTCGCACTGCCGCAGACCAGCAACACCCTGAAGAACGACGAGGGCACCGCCTGCGGCCCGGGCGACAAGGTGTCACTGGCCGACGCCCTCAAGATCTCCTGCAACACCGCGTTCGGTTCGCTCGGCCTCAAGCTCGGCGCCGACACCATCGAGTCGCAGGCGGCGAAGTTCGGGTTCGGGCAGTCGCTGTCCATCCCGACCTCCGTCGCGACCAGCCGCTACCCCACGGGCGACGCCGTCGCCGGGCCGCTGCTGGCCTACTCCGCGATCGGCCAGGGCAGCGACGTCGCGACGCCGTTGCAGGTCGCGATGCTCTCGGCCGGCATCGCCAACGACGGGGTCGTCATGAAGCCCAACCTCATCGCCAACGTGCGCGACTCCGACTCCGCCGACGTCATCGAGGAACCCGCGCCGGAAGAGCTCGGCCGCGCCGTCAGCTCCGGTACGGCGAAGACGTTGCAGCAGATGATGGAGCTCGTCGTCTCCTCCGGGACCGGCACCCGGGCCCAGATCGACGGCGCCACGGTCGGGGGGAAGACGGGGACCGCGCAGCACGGTGCGGGCCTGCCGCCCTACGCCTGGTTCACCTCCTTCGCGGAGAAGGGCGGCAAGAAGGTCGCCGTCGCCGTCGTGATCGAGGACGGCGGGTCGACCGAGAGCGCCTACGGTGGACGGTTGTCCGCGCCGGTGGCCAAGACGGTCATGGAAGCGGCGCTCGATGGGTGAGACGGACGCTCGCCGGGCAGGATCAACAGGAGCAGACGCGGGACGGGGAGAGCTGTGACGGACACGACGACTGGCCAGGGGGTGCCGGCACCGCGCGTGCTCGGCGGCCGGTACGAGGTCGGCTCACTGCTCGGCCGCGGCGGGATGGCCGAGGTCCACGTCGCCCGCGACACCCGCCTCGGACGGATGGTCGCGGTGAAGCTGCTGCGCTCCGACCTGGCCCGGGACCCCTCGTTCCAGGCGCGGTTCCGCCGAGAGGCGCAGGCTGCGGCCGGGCTGAACCACCCCTCGATCGTCGCCGTCTACGACACCGGCGCCGACACGACGGTGGAACCCGGCGGCGGGCGGGTCGAGCTCCCGTGGATCGTCATGGAGTACGTCGAGGGCCGCACGCTGCGCGACATGCTGCGCACCGACCACCCGCTCGCCATCGAGGAGTGCCTCTCGATCACCGAGGGCATCCTGAACGGGCTGGAGTACTCCCACCGGATGGGGATCGTCCACCGCGACATCAAGCCCGCCAACGTGATGATCACCCCGGCGGGCGAGATCAAGGTGATGGACTTCGGCATCGCACGGGCCGTCAGCGACTCCTCGGCGACGTTGACGCAGACCTCCGCCGTGATGGGCACCGCCCAGTACCTCTCCCCGGAGCAGGCGCGCGGGGAGCAGGTCGACTCCCGCAGCGACCTCTACTCCACCGGCTGCCTGCTCTACGAGATCCTCACCGGCCGCCCGCCCTTCACCGGCGACGCGCCGGTCGCCGTCGCGTACCAGCACGTCTCCGAGCAGCCGCGGCCGCCGTCGGCGCTGGCCCCCCAGATCCCGCCGGCCGTCGACCACGTCGTCCTCATGGCGTTGTCGAAGGACCGCGAGCACCGCTACCAGTCGGCCGCCGACTTCGCCGACGACCTGCGCCGGGCCGTCGAGGGTCGTCCGCTGCGCGGGGCGAGCTTCGCCACCCAGACGTTCGAGGCCGCTCCCCCGACCGCCGCGACCACCGTGACCCCGCCCGTGGCGGTCCCGGTCCCGGTGAGCCCGCCGACGGGTGCGTTGCCGCGCGTCAGCGACGGCGACCCGCCCTACGAGGACGAACCCGCCCGCAGGCGCTGGCCGTGGGTGCTGCTCATCGTCGCGCTCGTGCTGGGCATCGGCGGGGTCGGCGCGGCGCTGTTGAACAACGACGGCGGCGGCGGCAGCGGGGAGCAGACGTCCTCCGCGCCGGCGACGGTCGCGATGCCCGACGTCGTGAACTCGGCGCAGGCCGACGCCGAGTCCCAGCTCACCCGGCTCGGGCTGACGACGACCGTGACCCAGCAGGCCGACGACACCGTCGCCGAGGGGAACGTCATCAGCACCGACCCGGAGGCGGGTGCGCAGCTGACCGTCGGCACGAGCGTGACCCTCGTCGTCTCGACCGGGTCGAACGCCGCCGTCGTCCCCGACGTGTCCGGAAAGACGCAGGAGGAGGCTCGCGCGGCCCTCACCGCGGTCGGCCTCAGCGTCGGCGACGTCACCACCGGGGACAGCCCGACCGTGGACAAGGGCGAGGTCATCTCGACCGACCCCGCCGCCCAGGCGTCAGTCCCCAAGGGCAGCGCCGTCGCGCTGACCATCGCCAGCGGCAAGGTGACGGTGCCGGACGTGACCGGGAAGCCGCTCGCCGACGCCGTGAAGCAGTTGCGCGACCTGGGTCTCAGCACGAACTCCACGGAGACGACGGTCCCGACCGACGCCGACCCCGGCACGGTCGTGACCCAGGACGTGTCGCCGGACTCCAGCGTCGACGTCCGGACCCTGGTGAACCTCACGGTCGCGCCGGACCGGACCGCCACGGAGTCGCCGACGTCATCGCCGACCGACTCCCCCACCGCCAGCGCGTCACCGTCGAGCAGTCCGACGTCCTCGGGTTCGCAGACGGGTGCGGTCGGCACCCCCACGGGGGACGGGAACGGCCAGTGACCCGGATCCTGCACTTGTCCGACACCCACCTGATGGCGGCCGGGGCCCTGTACCAGGGCCTCGTCGACACCGCGGCGGCGCTCGGGCACGTGCTGGAGTCGTTGCACGGCACCGGTCCCCTCGACGCCGTCGTCGTCTCCGGGGACGTCTCCGACGACGGGTCGCCGGCCTCCTACGAGACGGCCCGCAACCTCGTCGGTCGGTTCGCGTCCGACCACGGCGCCGTCGCTGTCTTCGCGATGGGCAACCACGACCTGCCCGGTCCGTTCACCGCCGTCCTGGGGCCGACGCGGGCCGTGCACGTCGTCGACGGTCTGCGGATCGTCGTCCTCGACTCCTCGGTACCGCAGCGGGGGTACGGCGAGCTCTCCGCGGAGCAGCTGTCCTGGTTGGGCGCCGAGCTGTCGACGCCCGCCGCACGCGGTTCCGTCGTCGTCGTGCACCACTCCCCGCTGCCGGCGCCGACGGTCCTGCACGAGGCCCTGCGGCTGCAGGACCCCGCGGGGCTGCTGGCCGTGCTCGAGGGCTCCGACGTCCGGGCGGTGCTGTCCGGGCACTACCACCACCCCTTCGCGGCGACCTACCCCTCGGGGCTGGCCGCGTTCGTCGCGCCCGGCGTCGCGAACCGCACCGACGTCCTGGTCGCCGCCGGGCGGGAACGGGCCGTGCGCGGCAGCGGAGCCCTGCTCGTCGAACTCGACGACGACGGCGTCCGCGCGACCGTCCTGATGGTGACCACGCCCGGGGACGGTCAGGAACTCTTCGTGCTCGACGAGGCGACCGTGACCCGGATCGCCGTGGAGGCGGGCGTCCCCGCCTGACTCCCCCCGATCCCCGTGATCTCGCGGGGATTCCCTGCACGATCACGGGCGGTGGGCCAGGGTGCTCCGCTAGCGTGCGGGCGTGCCGGACACCACGCCCCCTCCTCGCGCCCTGGCCCACGGCATCGCGGGCGGGCTGGTCCTGATGGCCGTCTTCACCGCTTGGTGGTCCAGTGACTCGCTCTACGCCGGCCACCGGCCCGCAGCGGTCGCGTTCACCGCGCTGGGTGCGGCGGCGGCGGTGGTGTTCCTGGTGCAGGCCGTCCGGCTGGTCCGGGCCGGGCGCTCGATGCCCCGGGAGCTCGACGCCGTCGACCAGGAGCACCGGCGTCGCAGCGGGCGCACCTTCGGGATCGTCTTCGCCGCCGAGGGGTTGCTGATCGGTGTCGCCGCGGGGGTGCTGAACGGCACCGGGCACGCGGAGTACGTGCTCCCGGTCATCGCGCTGATCGTCGGGCTGCACTTCTACCCGATGGCGTGGGTGTTCCAGCGCCGCCTGGACCTGTGGCTGGCGACGTGGGTGACCCTCGTCGGCGTCGTGGGCGTCCTCGCGCTGAGCGCGGCCTCGCGCGACCAGGTGTGGGCCTGGGTGGGTGTCGCCACGGCGCTGGCGACCGCGAGCTACGGGACGTACATGGTTCACTACGGAAACCGGTTGCTGCGCAGCGTCTGAGGGACCCTCGCCCGGTCGGCGGAGTCTCCACGGGTCCGCGCTGGCAGGGTGGGGCCGTGTCACGCCCCGACCTCACCGGACTGCAGCCGGTCTACCGCGTCCACCTGGGGCGAGCGCTGCGATGGGTCGTCACCGGGGCCGTCGCCCTGATCGCAGCGAGCACGGTCCACCGGTTGCTGAACCACCCCGACGGCTGGGACGTCGGGCTCGCGGTGGGACAGGTGGTCGTCTTCGGCTCACTGCTCCTCCAGCAGTGGCGCCGACCGGACGCCGTGTTCGTCCTCGAGGACGGGCTGGTGTGGCAGCAGTCCTTCCGGCGCCGGACGGCGGTCCCGTGGCACGACGTCCGTGAGGTCCGGCCGGGCAGCCGTCGGAAGGGCTACAGCTCCGCCGTCCTCGCGAACGGCCGGAGGCTCCCACTGGTCGCGATGCCCCTCCCCGACGCACGACACCTGGCGGACGCCCTGACCGCCTCCCGCTGACCGGGTCGTCGGCGGCGAGGGGCCGCCGGAACCGTTGCACGCGTCCGCGGTGGGGAGCGGCGACCACACGGCGGGTGCCACGATCGCGGGGTGAGCGCCGGGACGCAGGAGTTCTGGGACGAGCAGGCCGCGGACTTCGACGACGAGGCCGACCACGGTTTGCGGGACCCGGCGGTCCGGGCGGCGTGGGCGGAACTCCTGCTGCCGTTGCTGCCTCCCGCCCCGTCCCGCGTCGCCGACCTCGGCTGCGGCACCGGGAGCCTGTCGGTCCTGGTGGCCGGCGCCGGCCACGACGTCCTCGGGGTGGACCTGTCCCCCGCGATGGTCGCGCTGGCCCGCACGAAGGCAGCCGCGGCCGGCCTCGCGGTGGGTTTCGCCGTCGGGGACGCCGCCCGTCCTCCGCTCGCGCCCGGCTCGCTCGACGTCGTCGTGGCCCGCCACGTGCTGTGGGCCTTCGACGACCCGGCCGCCGCCCTGGCGAGGTGGGTGGACCTGCTCGCGCCCGGCGGTCGGCTGCTGCTGGTCGAGGGCCGCTGGTCGACGGGGGCGGGGATCTCCGCCGAGGACTGCCGACGACTCGTCCTCGGAGTGCGCGAACAGGCCGACGTGCGGTCCCTGTCCGACGCGGCGCTCTGGGGGAAGGAGATCACCGACGACCGGTACCTGGTGAGCAGCTCGCGCTGACGGAGTCAGCGACGCCATCGCGGTGTCCACAGGCCGGTGTCGTCCCCACCCTGGGGATCGGTCTGTGGACGGGGACGGGGGTCGGTGCGGGGGTCGCTCAGGCTGGTCGGCATGTCGATCTCGCACCCCACCGACCTCCCGCCCGTGGTGACTCCCGCGGACCTCACCGACCGCTGGCGCCTCATCGCCGCGGACCTCCCGCCGAGCTCGGAGACCGCCACGGACCTGTGGGTCCAGGTCCTCGACGCGGACGGGCGGCAGCGGCCCCCGTTCGTCGTCGTCGAGGAGGTCCCGGTCCTCCCGGACCGGTCCTTCGCCGACAACCTCGCCGGGGTGCTGACGCACCTGCTGGAGGAGGAGACCGCCGGGATCGGGACGGTCGCCTTCGCCGTCGTCCGCGACGCCCCCGCCGGCGTGCACGCCGCCGACCTGTCCTGGTCGGCCGAGCTCACGGCGGCCGCCGCACGCGAAGGAGTGCGCGTGCTGGGGGTCCACCTCCTGGTGGGTGATGAGCTCACCCGGATCTCGTGAGCTCAGGCGGGTTGGGGCACCGGCGCGCCACGACGTGGCGGCCGGCGGACGGCCTCCTCCAGGGTGATCGCGCTGATCGCGTCGCAGAGTTCCGGCAGCGACTCGAGCACCTGCTCGGCCACCTCCAGCGGAACGGCCTGCGGCGACAGGATCGTCACGGTCACCTTGCCCTTGGCGCTGGGTCCCTGGGACACGAAGCACCCGGGAACGCGCTCGGAGATCCCCGAGATGAACCCGTTGAGGTCGCGGGTGCCGATCGGACGGATCGTCTCGATGGCCAGAACTGTCTTCATCGTGCTCCTCGGCGCCTCGTGCGGGTGGCCGCGACCCGCCGCCGGTCGGCAGGTCACCTGACACCCATCGGCACGCGTCACCCTCGGCCACACGTCGCGGGCCCAGATCACACCAGATGGCCCACGCCATCACCCTCCCGGACAGGCGACCACGCTCAGCGACGTGCGGGCGCGACCTCGGCCAGCAGCGCCAGCAACGACCGGTCGCTCCCGTGCGGGGCGAGCAGGCAGAGCCCGACGGGGAGCTCACCCACGCGACCCCACGGCAGTCCGAGGGCGGGGACACCGGTCTGGGAGGCCAGTGTGGAAAGTTGCAGCGTGCCGGCGCGGGCGGCCTCGAACTCCGCGGGCGTCGCGTCGAGCGCCGGGGCGGGGGTGGCCGTGCTGGGCAGGCCGAGGAACCCTTCGGCCAGCACCGCGTCCAGCCTCGCCCGGGTCCCCTCGACGACCTGGCGGGCGGCACGCACCTGCTCCGCGCCCACGTCGGCGCCGGCGCGGAACCGGGACTCGACCGGGGGCGAGAGCGCGCCGGGGTTGGCGGTGATGAAGGCGCCGTCGTTCGCCCACGCCTCGGCGGCCTGCACGGTGCGGAAGGCCGCCGTCCACGCCGACACCTCCGCCGGGGTGAAGTCGTCGGCGAGGTCCACGACGGGCAGACCGGTCTGGACGGCGAGCGCCGTGAGCGCCGCCTCCACGGCGAGGCGGGTGGGCTCGTCGGCGAGGCCCAGCAGGGTCGCGCTGCGCAGCAACGCCTGCGGGCGCTGCACGGCGGCCGGGGGCAGCAGCACATCGGCGGCGTCGGCGAGCAGGGCGGCGTCCCGGGCGAGCAGGCCGACGGTGTCGAAGGACTGCGCGAGCGGCAGGACGCCGCCGATGTCGACGAGTCCGTGGGTGGGCCGCCAGGCGTAGAGGGCGCTGAAGGAGGCGGGCACGCGCAGGGAGCCGGCGGTGTCGGTGCCGAGCCCGAGTCCCGCGGCGCCGGCGGCCACGGCGGCCGCGGAGCCGGAGGAGGACCCGCCGGGAACCCGGCCGGGGGCGGCGACGTTGCGGGGGGTGCCGTAGTGGGCGTTGGTACCCATGAGCGAGAACGCGAGCTCGTCGGTGTGGGCGATGCCGGCGACGACGGCGCCGGCGTCGAGGAGGCGCTGCAGGGCGGGGGCGTTGGCGTCCTCGACGGGTGCGAGGTCGAGCCAGCGCGGTACGCCCCCACCGATCCGCTGCCCGGCGACGGCGACGAGGTCCTTCACCGCGATCCTCACCCCGGCGAGGGGTCCGCTGCCGCTGCCGCGGACGAGGGGTTCGCCGTCGCCACCGGTGCGCCAGCGGGCCGGGTCGTCCTCGGGGTGGACGGGTGGGGTCGTGGGGGCGCCGGAGACGTGGGCGGCGGCCACCTGCCACCCCTGCTCGCCGAGGTGCCAGAGCTGGGTCTGCAGGCCACGACCGCCGTCGAGGCGGTCGGTCTCGGAGACGGTGAGGGCGTCGGTGGGCGAGCTCCAGCGGACGTGGACCCGGCGCAGCCAGCGGCGGGGCGCGCCGCCGCGGCGGGCGCGGAACGCCGAGATGGCGGCGTGCCCGACGACGGCGACCCCGCCCTCGGCGCGCAGGGTGGGGTCGCCGGGGGCGAAGAGCCGGTCGAGTTCCTCGAGGTCGTCCTCGTGCAGGGCCTTCTCGTAGGCCGCCGCGGCTGCGAGCAGCCCCGCCTCGTCGAACTCGCTCACGCGTCCTCCGTCGCTCGGTACCTGCCGGAACTGTCCCACGGGGCGGCGGGCAGGATCGGTGGGGTGGACACCATCACCGCCCAGGACGTGCACGACGCCGCGACCCGCATCACCGGCCGGATCCGCCGGACCCCCGTCCTGGGGATCGGCCCCGGACGGTGGCTGAAGCTGGAGCAGGTGCAGCACACCGGGTCCTTCAAGGCGCGGGGGGCGTTCAACCGGCAACTCGCGGCCCGCGAGCGGGGTGAGCTGGACCCCTCGCGGGGGATCGTCGCCGCCTCGGGCGGCAACGCGGGCCTGGCCCACGCCTACGCGGCGGCGCAACTCGGGGTCCCGGCGACGGTGTTCGTGCCGGAGACGGCACCGGCGGTGAAGGTGGCGCGGTTGGGTGCGCTCGGCGCGGACGTGCGGCTGGTGGGCAGCGAGTACGCCGTGGCCTACGAGGCGGCGGTCGGGTTCGCGGAGGCGAAGGGGGCGGTGTTCTGCCACGCCTACGACCAGCCGGAGATCGCGGCCGGCGCGGGGACGCTGGCGCTGGAACTGCTCGAGGACGTGCCGGACGTCGACACCGTCGTGGTGGCCGTCGGGGGTGGCGGGTTGTTCGCCGGGGTCGCCGCCGCGCTGGAGGGCCGGGTGCGGGTGGTGGCCGTCGAACCGGTCGGCGCCCCGACGTTGCACCGGGCGCTGGCGGCGGGTGAGCCGGTGGACGTCGCGGTGTCCGGGGTCGCCGCCGACTCCCTCGGCGCGCGCAGCGTCGGCGCCATCGCGTTCGACCTGGCGCAGCGGAGCGACCCGGTGAGCCTGCTCGTGGACGACGCGTCGATCACCGCCGCCCGCTCGGACCTGTGGTCGCGGTTCCGAGTCGTCGCCGAGCACGGGGCGGCCGCGGCGTGGGCCGGGGTGAGCGCCTACGGACCCGCCGAGGGCGAGCGGGTGGCCGTCGTGGTGTGCGGGGCGAACACCGACCCCTCGACCCTCTGAGCCTCGCCCCGCGCCACGGTCACTCGCAGGCGACGCCGTCGTGGTCGCGGTCGAGACCCGACCGGTAGCCGGGCTGACCGGAGTAGAGCGGGGCCGCCCCGTGCGCCCGGACGTCGGCGCAGTTCGCGTAGTAGACGGCCGCGGGTGGCGTGCTCGGCGGCGGCGGCGGCGGGGTGGGTGGTGGCGTGCTCGGCGGCGGGGTCGTGACCACCGGCACGGCGGGACCGGTCACGCGCGCGCCGGTCGAGGGGGACCACTCGACGTACCCGTGCTGGAAGTCCACCCGGCGCCCGCCGGCGATGCCGTACTCGTCGCTCGTCGGGTACCCGAGGAACCCGTTCTCGTACCCCGTCGACCCGTAGGCGCGGAGCAGGTCCCCGCAGAGCGCGTGCGCGCCCGAGGACGGCGACCAGTAGGCGACCCCGCCCTGGAACTGCTGGTAGACCCCGCCGTCACGGGACGGGAGTTCCTGCGACGTCGGGTAGCCCAGGCAGCCGTTCTCGTAGCCGAGGGTTCCGTAGAGGTCGCGAAAGGAACCCGACACGGTGTGCGCACCGGACGTGGGCGAGAAGTAGGCCACGCCGCCCTGGAACACCTGGAAGACCCCGCCGTCGCGGACCGGGACCTCCTGGCTCGTGGGGAAACCGAGGAACCCGCTCTCGTAGCCCAGGCTGCCGTACAACGCCAGGAACGCACCCGACACCGAGTGCGCGGCGCTCGCGGGAGACCAGTAGAGGGTCCCGCCCTGGTAGTTCTGGAACACGCCGCCACCACGCGTCCCCACCTCACCGGAGACCGGGTAGTGCAGGGGACCGTTCTCGAAACCCGTCGAGGCCCACAGGTCGCGGAAGGAACCCGAGACGTCCCACGCTCCCGAGGCCTGGCTGTAGTAGATGGCGCCACGCTGGAAGGTGGAGAACCTGCCCCGGCCGTCGGCCGTCGGGAGTTCGCACCCGGTCACGGCCCCGAGGGCACCGGGTGTGCCGCCGAGCGCGGCGTAGCGGTCCGCGACGGGACCCGTCAGGCAGTCCGCCGCCGAGGCCGGAGCCACTCCCTGGACGAGCGAACCCGTCAGCGCCAGCAACCCCATCGTCGCCGCCAGTACCTCGCGCACGCGGTGCACTCCCTCACACATGACGCTGAGCGGTCTCTCAGCTACTCATCGCACTCTAGAACTCCGTGGTCGCGGTGTCCGGCGAACGGGCCGAGGAGGAACGGACGAGTTCGTCGACGGCGTCGAGACCGCCGGCGACGGCTATCTCGTCCCGCAGGCGGGCGGCGGCCCGGCGGAACCGGGGTTCTCCGAGGACGCGGCCGACGGCGTCGTCGATCCGCCGCGGCGACGGGTGGTCGGTGCGCAGGTCGATCCCGGCGCCGGACCAGGCGACCCGCGCGGCGACCTCGGCCTTGTCCTCGGTGCGCCCCGCGACGACGAGCGGCACCCCGTGCGCGAGGGCCTGGGTGACCGTCCCGTAGCCGCCGTTGGTGACCAACGCCGACACCTTCGACAGGAACGTCGAGTAGTCGAGGAAGCTCGCCGTCCGGACGTTGTCCGGGACCTCGCCCAACGCCTCCCGCAGTTCCGCCTCCGGTCGTCCGCCCGCGGTGAGGACGACGAGCACGGGCCGCTCGGCGAGGGCCCGCACCGCCGGGACGAGGAGGCGGGCGAAGTCCCCGTTCGCCACCGTCCCCTGGGTGACGTGCACGACGGGGCGGCCGTCGTCGAGGTCGTCCCACCACTCCGGCAGGGGCAGGTGCGCAGCGGGAGTCGGCAACGGACCGACGAACCGCACGGTCAGGGGCAGGCCGGGGCGCGGGTACTCCAGACCGGGCGGGCCCAACTGCAGGACGGCGTCCATCGTCAACGGCGCGTCGAACATCGACGTCGCCGGGACCCGGCCGGTGAGCCGGCGGAACTCCTCCACGAGCAGTCGCTGCGGGCTCGCGAAGACCCACCGGTCGATGAGCTGCTTCAGCGCCGCGTTGCGCATCCGGACGAGCGGTCCGCGCCCGGGCGCCAGACCCAGCCCGTAGGGCGCGGTGCCGCCGCCCTCGACGGGCAGCGGACTGATCCCCAGCAGCAGGACGCGCGGACGGTCCTCGCGCACGATGAGCGGGTAGGCGCCCATGAACAGCAGTTCGGTGATGAGCACGTCGGCGGGTTCGTCGGCGAGCGCGGCCTCGACCGCGGCGAACTGCGGGCCGATGTAGCGCACGAACCGCGTCTCGAGGTCGTGGCCGAGGGCCTGCGGACCACTGCTGCCGGGACGCCGCTCGGGGTGGTCGAGGTCGCCCGCGTAGGCGTGCGCGGGGAGTTCCAGGAAGTCGGCGCCGGCCCGCTCGACCCGGTCGCGGTAGGCCGCCCCCGTGAGGACGCGGACCCGGTGACCGCGGCGCACGAGGTCCGCCGCGACGGCCACGACCGGCCCCAGGTGCCCCTGGACGGGAAGGCTGGTCAGCAGGACGGAGGCCACCCCAAGAGCCTTCTCACTCGCCGAGGTCGGGTCAAGGGCCCCGACGTGGAAGAGTTCTCGGGTCCATCGTCGGCAGATGTCGGCAACGTCAGTCAGTACCCGAGGAGCACCGTGCCGGACCGATCCCCCCTCGTCGTCGTGATCACCACCGGCGGGACGATCGCCAGCACCGTCGACGGGGACGGCGTGAGCAGTCCCACCCTGGGCGGCGCCGACCTGCTCGGGTCCGCGGCCGAGGAGCTCGGGGTCCGGGTGCGCGTCGTCGAGGCGCTGCGCGTGGACTCCTCCACGATCACGCTGGCCCAGGCGTGGACGATCCGCACGCGGGTGGCGGAGGCCCTGGCCGACCCCGCCGTCGACGGCGTCGTGGTGCTGCACGGCACCGACTCCCTGGAGGAGACCGGGTACCTGCTGGACCTGCACCACGACGACCCGCGTCCGGTCGTCCTCACCGGTTCGCAGCGCACCGCCGACCACCCCGAACCCGACGCCCCCGCCAACGTGGCCGAGGCGTTGCGGCTCGCGGTCGACGCGCGGGCCCGAGGCCGGGGGGTGCTCGTCGCGTTCGGCGGCCGGGTGCACGCCGCGGCGGGCCTCGCCAAGCGCCACACCACCGACCTCGACGCGTTCTGGGCGCCCGACGGGGCGCTCCCCCGGGCCGTCGCGGCCACCGGCACCGGCGACTGGCCCCGGGTCGACGTCGTCGCCGTCTCCCCCGGCACGGACGGCGCGCTGGTCGACGCCGTCCGCGGGCTGGGTGGGCGCGGGATCGTGCTGCAGGGTCTGGGGTCCGGCAACGCGACGACGGACGTCGTGGCGGCCGTGGCGCGCGCGGTCGCGGCCGGCGTGGGTGTCGTCGTGACGACCCGGGTGCCCATCGGCCCGGTCGCCTCCAGCTACGGCGCGGGCGGCGGCGGGTCGGAACTCGCCGCGGTGGGCGCCGTCCCCGCCGGGCGGTTGCGGTCCGGGCAGGCGCGGGTCCTGCTGGCGACACTGTTGCGCTCCGGCAGCGGCGACCTCGCCCGGGAGTTCGCGCGGCGCGGTTGATCGCGATCGGAGAAGCCCTCCGTTCCCGCTCCCCGCTAGCGTTGGCGTGGAACCGACGGGGCGAGGGACGGGGACACGATGGCCAGGGTCACGAAGCAGGCCGCGACGAAGGCCGGGACGGAACCCGCCGCGGACACCCACGACGTCATCCGGGTGCACGGGGCCCGGGAGAACAACCTCCAGGACGTCAGCGTCGAGATCCCCAAGCGCCGGCTGACGGTGTTCACCGGGGTGTCGGGCTCCGGCAAGAGTTCGCTGGTGTTCGGGACGATCGCGGCGGAGTCGCAACGCCTCATCAACGAGACCTACAGCGCCTTCGTCCAGGGTTTCATGCCGACGATGGCCCGTCCGGACGTCGACGTCCTCGAGGGTCTGACGACGGCTATCATCGTCGACCAGCAGCGCATGGGCGCCGACAGCCGGTCCACCGTGGGGACGGCGACGGACGCGAACGCGATGCTGCGGATCCTCTTCAGCCGCCTCGGGGAACCCCGCATCGGATCGCCGCAGGCGTTCTCGTTCAACGTGGCCTCGGTCTCGGGTTCGGGCGCGGTCACCGTGCAGAAGGGCGCCGCGACGAAGGCCGTGAAGGCCGTGAAGGCCGTGAAGGCCGTGAAGGCCGTGAAGGCCGTGAAGGCCAGCTTCTCCCGCACCGGGGGGATGTGCCCGCGGTGCGAAGGCCTGGGCAACGTCTCCGACCTGGACCTCTCGCAGCTCTACGACGCGTCCAAGTCCCTCAACGAGGGCGCGCTGACGATCCCCGGCTACAGCGTCGACGGCTGGTACGGGCGGATCTTCAGCGGCTGCGGGTTCTTCGACCCGGACAAGCCGATCGCGAAGTTCACCAAGAGGGAGTCGCACGACCTCCTCTACCGGGAACCCACGAAGATCAAGGTCGACGGCATCAACCTCACCTACGAGGGTCTGGTCCCGAAGATCCAGAAGTCGATGCTGTCCAAGGACGTCGACTCGCTGCAGCCGCACATCCGCGCCTTCGTCGAACGCGTCGCGACGTTCGCAGTCTGTCCGGAGTGCGAGGGGACCCGGCTCAGCGAAGGCGCCCGCTCGTCGAGGATCGACGGCGTCAGCATCGCCGACGCCTGCCGGATGCAGATCAGCGACCTCGCCGGGTGGGTCCGCGGGATCACCGACCCCTCCGTCGCACCGCTGCTGGAGACCCTCACGGGAACCCTCGACTCGTTCGCCGCGATCGGGTTGGGCTACCTGTCGCTGGAACGCCCGTCGGGGACGTTGTCCGGGGGCGAGGCGCAGCGGGTGAAGATGGTGCGGCAGCTGGGTTCCGCCCTGACCGACGTCACGTACGTGTTCGACGAACCCACCACGGGGTTGCACCCGCACGACATCGCGAACATGAACGACCTGCTGCGGCAGTTGCGGGACAAGGGGAACACCGTCCTCGTCGTCGAGCACAAACCCGAGACGATCGCGATCGCCGACCACGTCGTCGACCTCGGTCCCGGGGCCGGCACCGGCGGTGGCCGGGTGTGCTTCGAGGGCAGCGTCGACGGTCTGCGCGCCAGCGAGACCGTCACCGGGAGGCACTTCGACGACCGGGCCCGGTTGAAGCCCACCGTCCGGACGTCGACGAGTTCGCTGCCGATCCGGGGCGCCTCGCAGCACAACCTCAAGGACGTCGACGTCGACGTCCCGCTCGGGATCCTCACCGTCGTCACCGGCGTCGCGGGATCGGGGAAGAGTTCCCTGATCCACGGTTCGCTGCCGCCGGGGGCGGACGTCGTGTCGGTGGACCAGGCGCCCATCCGGGGTTCGCGCCGCAGCAACCCCGCCACCTACACCGGGTTGCTGGAACCGATCCGCAAGGCGTTCTCGAAGGCGAACGGAGTGAAACCCGCCCTGTTCAGCGCGAACTCCGAGGGGGCGTGCCCGGCCTGCAACGGCGCCGGGGTGGTCTACACCGACCTCGCGATGATGGCCGGGGTGGCGACGACCTGCGTCGAGTGTGAGGGCCGCCGGTTCGACGACGCCGTGCTGGAGCACCTGTTCGCCGGGAAGAACATCGCCGAGGTCCTGGCCATGTCGGTCGCCGAGGCCGAGGAGTTCTTCGGCTCCGGGGACGCGCGGACCCCGGCGGCGCACGCGATCCTCGACCGGCTCGCCGACGTGGGGCTGGGGTACCTGACGCTGGGACAGCCGCTCACGACGTTGTCCGGCGGTGAACGTCAACGCCTCAAGCTCGCCGTGCACCTGGGCGGCAAGGGCGCGACCTACGTCCTCGACGAACCCACGACCGGCCTGCACCTCGCCGACGTCGAACACCTCCTGGGCCTGCTGGACCGGCTGGTGGACTCGGGGAAGTCGGTCATCGTCATCGAGCACCACCAGGCCGTCATGGCGCACGCCGACTGGATCATCGACCTCGGCCCCGGCGCCGGGCACGACGGCGGAACCGTCGTGTTCGAGGGGACCCCTGCGGAACTCGTCGCCGACGCCTCCACGTTGACCGGCCGCCACCTCGCGGCCTACGTGGGTTCCTGAGTCAGTCCTGCGGGGTCCGGCCGGCGAGCAGGGCCCCGCAGGACCAGTAGGCGAGGGCCGCGAGACCGCCCCAGGCCACGGACCCGAGGGCGAGGACGAAGGTGATGACCGCACCCCAGGACACCTCCCCGGTGCCCGCGCTCCCGTTCTGCTGGACGGCCACCGCGATGAACCCCAGCAGGACCCCGAGCACGGTGCCCGCGACGGCCGAGTTCTTCAGCCGGTCGAGGTTCCTCTCCACCGGGTTCGACCAGGCCGCGTCGTCGTCGGTCCAGCCGCGCTCACCGTCGAGTTCACTCATCGGGCCATCGTGGCGGGTCCGGGGAGTCGACGGGGCGGGAACGGCCAGGTCCGCGGCTGACGACGCAGAGGACGACCGCCGCCAGCGCGAGGACGACCGCGAAGAGTTGCGGAGCGGCTCCCGGAGCCCAGTCCACCCAGGTCGTGGGGGGCGAACCGTCCTGGGCCTCCGCGAGTTCACGCGCCGTCGGTTCTCCCAGCGCCGCCCACGCCGAGAGGGTGGCGGTGGCCGCCGTCCACAGCGCGCACGCCAGGCCCAGCGCGGCGACCGCCCACCGCGCCCCGGGCGCGACCAGCCAGCCGGGCCGGCGGCTCGCGACGACCCCGGCCAGGACCACGACGGCGACGGCGGTCAGGGGCCCGGCGGAACCCACGGTCGACAGCGACTCGACGAGCTCCCACCGGTCGGAGAAGACCGCAGAGGGGTAGCCCGGACCCGCCAGGTACGGCGCCATCACCGACGCGTCGGCCCGGAGGTGCTGCACCGAGGCCACCGCGAGGAACAGCGGCAGCGCGGCCGTCCCGAGCAGGACCCAGAAGACCCACGACCACCGGTCGCCCCGGTCGTCCGGCTCGAGGTCCTCGTCGAGCGGGGACGGGACGTCGTAGCTCATGCGCCGGGCCGGCGGTAGTGGGCGTACTCCTCGGCCGTCGGGCGGGGGAACGCCGCCGGGAGTTCGACGACGACGGGCTCCCGCTCCTCCGGTGCCTCCTCGTCGGCCGCGCCCACCTCCTCGGCGTCGACCACGACGAGCGCGGGCTCCGGTTCGCCGGGGTCGTCGGCCGCCGCGCGGTCCGGCTCCACCCGCGGGGCGGGAGCACCCAGCAGCACGACGCCGACCACCACCCCGAACACCACGACCGTCCCCAGCGCCGACAGCGGCCACGCGATGTCGAGCAGGGTCGACGTCGTCGAGTACCAGCGCCGGTCGTCCTGCGGGACCTGCAACCGGAGGACGTCCACGACGAAGACCACGGCCGCGCACAGGGCGGACAACGCCCCCGCCCCGACCGCCAGCCGGAGGCAGCCGCGGTGCAGCGGCCACCGCCGTCCCCCCGCGAGGTGCAGGGCCGCGACCACGACGCAGACCGCCACGGAGGCCAGCAGCAGCCGGTCCGGCGGGGCGGTGTAGTCGAGGACGCTCCACCGGTCCCAGAAGGAGATGTCCGGTTGCAGCGACGTCGACTCGTTCCCGGACCCGTCGGAGGTGTAGCTCAGGAAGTAGTTCCGGTCCCGCGCGCCGCTGAGCACGCGCTGGTCGACCACCAGGAGCAGGACGGGCAGCAGGGCGGCGACGACGGCGAGCGCCCACGCCACGACGTGCAGCCCGAGCGGCGTCTTGGGCGGGTCGTGGATCTCCTGGGACACCCTCCGACCCTAGTGATCGTCGGTGGCGAACGGGCCGCTCCGCGGAACTCGACTCAGTCGGTCGCGGGTTCCCCACCGCTCGCCCTCCGAGGCCGGGTGGCGAGGCAGAGCCCGAGCGCCACGAGCGCGACGACGGCCGCGAGGAGCGTGAGGCCGGCCGCAGGGAGCCACTGCAGCGGGACCACCCGCAGGTACCCCTGCGCGTCGCCGTCCTGCTGCCGCGCCGTCGGCCCGCGGAACTCCGCCCAGGCGGACACCGCCGTCGTCCCGAGCGCCCACAGCGCGCACCCCGCGGCGAGCACTCCGACGGCGAGTCGCCGCCGGGCCACGACCAGCCACTCCGGTCGTCCGCTCACCGCGACCGCCGCGAGGACGAGCAGGGTGAACGCGCTGATCGCCGTGGGCCAGCTCAGGGGGTCGTAGGTCAGCAGCGTGCCCCAGCGGTCGGTGAAGACGGAGGGTGGACGCTGCAGGTCGCTGGCCTCCTCGACGACGTCGGGAGTGGTGAGGACCCGTTGCGCCGCAGCGACGGACAGGGCCAGCGGTGTCGCGGACGCGGTGAGGAGCAGCCAGAACACCCACGACCAGCGGGAGCCCGACCGTCCCGTCTCGACGTCGTCGAGCTCGTCGGGTCCGAGGGGTCCGAGGTCGGCGCTCATGCGCCGGGCCTGCGGTACCGGGCGTAGTCCTCCGCGCTCGGGCGGGGGAACGTGGCGGGGACCTCGACGGGTTCAGGCTCCACCGGCACCGGGGCCTGCGTGAGTTCCAGGGGTTCGTCGAGTTTCGCGGGTTCCTCGGAGTCTTCGGGGTCCTCGGCGTCGCGTTCGACGAACGGGAGGGGACCGCCCACGAGCACGATCACCGCGACCACCCCGAAGACGACGACCGCGACCATCGCCGACACCGGCAGGACCAGCTCCACCAGCCCCGTCGTCGGCGTGAAGTAGCCGCCGTCCTCCGGGGACCGCTGGGAGACGGCGACCGTGACCCCCAGCACCGCGAGCGCGACGAGGGCGGACACCGCACCTCCCGCGGCCGCCACCCACCGGCAGGGACGCGGCACCGGGAACCGGTTCCCCGCCGCGACGTGCACCGCCGCGACGAGGACGCAGACCGCCGTCGCGGCCAGCAGCACCCGGTCGATGGGGACGACGTAGGAGACGAGGGTCCACCGGTCCCAGAAGGTGACCCCGGGGGCCTCGGTGACGATCGAGCTGCCGTACTCGTCCGAGCTCGAACTGGTGAAGTACTGGGCGTCGAGGGCGCCGGCCAGCACGTGCTGGTACACCCCGACGGTCAGCACCGGCAGCGCCAGGCCCACGACGGCGAGCGCCCACACGGACACGGTCAGGGCACGCGGAGTGCGGGGCGGGTGCTCGACGGTCTCCTGCGACACCCTCCGACCCTAGTGATCCGGGGCGCTCGCAGGGGCGGCTCGGAGCAGAGCGCTGCGGAGCGGAGCGCGCACCCGTCACCATCGGGGGGTGCGGACGTGGAGGTTCCCGGCGGTGGGTCTGGTGACGTTGCCGGTGGCGGCGGCGTGTTCGGGCGGCGGCGGGTCCGCCGAACCGCCTGCCCCGGACACCCGCGGCTGGACGGCGCTCCCGGCCCCGCCGGTCCGGGCCCCGGTGCTGCGGCGCGGTCAGGCCGCGGTGTGGACGGGCACGGAGGCGCTGGTCTGGGGTGGACTGCCGGTCGGGACCGACGGCTGCTCCTCCACCCCGCAACCCGACGGGGCGGCGTGGGACCCGGGGACGACGACCTGGACGGCCATGGCGCCGTCGCCCATCGGCCCCCGGCAGGACGCCGACCTGCTCTGGACGGGCAGCGGCGCCGTGCTGGTAGGTGGCCGTGATCCCCTGGCGGAGTGCGAGAGCCGGCCGGGGGACGCGCGGAGCAGCGCGCTGTTCACGCCCGGTCCCGCCGGCGGTCGCTGGACGAGGCTGCCCGACCTGCCGTGGCCCGCGGACGCCGCGGTGGCGACGAGCGCGTGGGCCGGCGACCAGGTGCTGGTGTGGTCGCCGGCGCAGGGCGGGTGGAGTCTGCGGCCGGGTGATCCGGCCTGGACGGCGCTGCCCGCACCGGCTGCGGAGGTGACCAGGCCGGGGGGCGAGAACGCCTCCGCGAGCGCCCACAGCGTGTGGACGGGTGCGGAGTGGATGGTGTGGTCCAGCGAGACGTCCACCGCGGGGACGGTCGAGGCCGGGCTGGCCTTCGACCCGGCGACGGGCGCGTGGCGGGACGTCGCCGTCGGGCCCGTCCTCGTGCCGGGCAGCGACGTGGTCTGGACGGGGACGCAGGTCCTGGCCTACGACCCGCTCGCCGGGGCGCTGGCCTACGACCCCTCGAGCGACCGGTGGCACCGGGGCGCGGACGGGCCGATCCCGCTGCTGGGCAGCGGAACCGGGAAGGGTGGACCGGTCGTGGTCTGGGCCGGGACCCGGTTGCTGGTGTGGGGTGGCGCGCGCGAGCGGGACCTGGGCCGGTGCACCGACGGCGACGGCTCGGACGACCACTCGTCGGACTACGGCGGCGTCTGCAACCCCGCGACCGGTCCGCTGGGCGCGGCCTACGACCCGGCCGCGGACGAGTGGACGGAGATCACCGACGGTCCCTGGCCGCGCCGGACGGAGACCGCGGCGGTGTGGACGGGTCGCGAACTGCTGCTCGCCGGGGGGATCGACCTGGAGGTGGAACGCGGCGGGCGGCCCCGTCCCTACCCCGACGTGCCCGCGGAGGCGGTGGTGACGTTCACCCCTCCCGCGTGACCCGGGGCGGCGCTGCCGTCACCGACGCGCGAGCAGGTCCTCCAGCGCCCCGTCCAGGTGCGGGTGGGTGAAGCGGAACTCGGCGGCGGTGAGCTTCGCGGACACCGCCCGGCGGCCCGTGAGCCCGAGGGCGGGGTCGGTGCGGAGCAGCACGGCGCCCACGTGCAGCAGCGGCGCGGGGGTCGGCGGGGCCGGTGGGCGGTGCAGGACCCGGCGCAGGCTCCGCATGAGTTCGGCGTTGCGCACGGGGTTCGGGGCGGTGACCACGACCACGCCCTCGGGGGGCTCCTCGGAACCCAGGCACCAGGACACGACCCGCAGCCAGTCGTCGACGTGGATCCAGCTGAACCACTGCCGGCCGCTGCCGACCCGGCCGCCGAGGCCGATCCGGGTCAGCCACGCGAGCCGGTCCAGCGCGGGGGTCCCCCGGTCGAGGACGATGCTCGTCCGCAGCACCACCTGACGTCGGGCGTTGACCCCCGTGGCGGCGGATTCCCAGGCGGTGGCGACGCCCGCCATCTGGGGCGGGCCGTCAGCGGGCGGGGAGGACTCGGAGATCATGCGGTCCCCGGCGTCACCGTGGATGGCCAGCGTGCTGGCCTGCACCCACACGGAACGGGTTCGTCGAGGGTGGCCGCCGCGGCGGCCAGGGCGCGGGTCGGGTCGACGCGGGAGGAGGTGAGCAGGTCGACGTTCGCCGTGGTGGGGCGGCGGTCGACGAGTTCGCCGGCGAGGTTCACCACCGCGGCCCCTTCGAGTTCCCGCGCCCACGGGCCGAGCGTCCGCCCGTCCCAGCCGACCTGGCGGTGCGGACCGTCGACGGGTCGGCGGGTGAGGACGACGACCTCGTGACCCGCGTCGGTCAGGTGCGCGCTCAGGCGTCGACCCAGGGCGCCGGACCCGCCGGCGATGACGATCTTCACCACCGCAGGTTAGGGGAGGTGATCGGATGTGCGCACGACTGCGGAACCTCTGGACCCCCGTCGCTGCCGACGTCAGCGGGTCCGGACCACCGACGGGATCGACGCCTGCGTCGAGGGCGTCCACTGCGGGGGGGACCTGTTCCCCGTGGTCCGCGACGCGCTGACGGGCGGGGCCCGACGGTCGCTGCGAGTCGGGCGCGAGAACCGGCCACCCCGCGCCCGGACCCTCCCGAGGTGCTGTCCGACAGCAGGTCAGAGCGTGAAACGGCCGACCAGGGACTGCAGGTCGCTCGCGGCGCGGGACACGTCCGCGGCCGTGGTCGCGGTGTGCTGAGCGCTGGTGGTCGTCTGCTCCGCGGCCGCGGCGATGCCGGAGATGTTCGCGGAGATCTCCCGGGACCCGCCGGAGACCTCGGTGACGTTGCGGACCATCTCCGAGGTGGTGGCCGACTGCTCCTCCACCGCCGCCGCGATCGTGGACTGCAGCCCGTCGATGCTGGCGATGACCTCCCCGATCTGGGTGATCGCCTCGGCTGCGGCGTGGGCGTCGGCCTGGGTGGCGTTCACCTTGGCGACGATCTCCTCGGTGGCCCGGGCCGTCTGCTGCGCCAGTTCCTTGACCTCCCCGGCCACCACGGCGAATCCCTTGCCCATCTCCCCGGCCCGGGCCGCTTCGATGGTCGCGTTCAGCGCCAGCAGGTTCGTCTGCTCGGCGATGGTGGTGATGAGCTTGACCACGTCGCCGATCTCCCGGCTCGACGTGCCCAACCGCTCGATCGTCGCCCCGGCGTCGTCGGCCGCGGCGACCGCCGTCGCCGCGGTCTGGGAGGCCTGTGCGGTGGAGGTGGCGATCTCGTTGATGGCCGCGGTCATCTGCTCACCGGCGGCGGCGACGGTGCCGATGTTGGCGCTGATCTCCTCGGTCGCGGCGGAGACGACCTGGGCCTGGGCGGAGGACTCTTCCGCGCCGGAGGACAGCTGGGTGGCGACGGTGGTGAGCTCCTCCGAGGAGGCCGAGAGGCTGGTCGCGTTGTCGGTGATCTGGCGCACGAGGTCGCTGAGGTGGTCCAGGGAGGTGTTGGTGGCCTCGGCGAGCTGGCCGACCTCGTCCTCGCTCTCGTGCTGGATCCGCCGGTCCAGGCGCCCCTGGGCGAGTCCGCGCATGACGATGACAACCTCGGCCAACGGGATGGCGATGGAGCGGGCGATCACGACCGCGACGGCGACGGCGAAGAGCAACGATGCCGCGCCCAGCCCGATCATCAACGCCACCGCGGAGTGGTACGCGCTCGCTCCGGCGTCACGGGTCGCGGCGGCGGCCTTGTCCTCGGCGGCGCCCAACTGGTCCAGGACGGTGAGGACCTTGTCGGTCAGGGGGTCGAGGTTCTGGGCGCGGTAGGCGATGAACTCGCTGGGGTCGGTCAACTTGGCGGGGCCGATCGCGCCGGGGCGGGCCTGGTCCTGCTGGTCCAGCAGGTCCCGCGCGGTCTTGCGCAGCTCAGCCGGGGCTCCGGGACCGCTGGCTTCGTAGGCCTTCCAGGCCTTCTCACTCGTCTGGTCGTCACCGGTCATGGCCTGCTCGGCGGCCTGGGTGGAGGCGTCGTCCTCGGCGAGGGCGACGTTGGAGAGGTCCTGGTTCATCTGCAGGAAGCTGGCCTTGACGTCGTCGACGGCACTGACCGAGGCCATCGAGGAGGAGTACAGGTCGGACAGGTGGCCCTGCGCGGTCGCCAGGCGGGTCGTTCCCACGACGATGAGCACCACGAGCAGGACGCAGACGACGCCGAAACCGGCGAACAGCTTCGCCGCGACCTTCAGGTTGCGCAGAGTACGGATCATGACCGGGGACCTCCGACGTCGTCACCCGGTCGGGTGACCCGGTCCACGGTTGCCTCGACACCGCGACGGACGTCCTTGAGCGCCGGAGGAGTTCCATCGTGGCCCGACTACTCGCAGGCGGTGCCGTCCCCGTCGCCGTCGAGGTCGGTGCTGTACCCGGGGTCGCCGCGGTGCAGCGGGGCGGCCCCGGCGGCGCGGGCGGCGGCGCAGCTCGCGAACGCCACCGGGGGCGCAGAGGTGGCGGTCGCGGTGGAAGTGGCGGTCGAAGTGGCGGGGCAGTCGGCGAGGACCCCGGCCATGGCGTCCCGCTCGGCCGGGGTGACCCACAACCCGTACTTGGCCTTCACCTCCACCTGGCGCTGGACGTAGGTGCAGCGGTAACCCCGGTCCGGGGGGAGCCAGGTCGCGGCGTCACCGTCACCCTTGGCCGAGTTGGTCGGGCCGTCGACGGCGAGGAGTTCCAGCGGGTCGTTCGCGAACTCGACGCGCTTCGCGGCGTCCCAGGACCGTGCGCCCTTCTGCCAGGCGTCGGACAGCGCGACGACGTGGTCGATCTGCACGGCCTCGCTGGTGCCCTGACCGCGGGTGAAGGAGATCGTCGCGCCGCCGTAGGGGTCGTCGAGGGTTCCGGTGAGGACGACGCAGTCCTGCGTGCCGGGTTTGAACGTGACGTCGGTGAGGTCGCGGGCGAGGACGTCGTCACGGGTGTCGCAGCCGTTGTGGTCGGTGTCGACCCAGCCGTTGCCGAACTCCTCGCGGGAGTAGCCGGTCTTGGCGGCGCGGCCCTTCACGGTGAGGGCGTCGAGCGTGGGGTCGACCGGCGCGTCGTCCTTCGCGGTGCCGCACCCGGCGAGGAGGACGCCGGCCAACCCCAGCACGAGGACCCGTCGGACCCGTCGCACCCCCCGGTCACCGGCCCGTGCGCGGCGCACCGTGAGCCTCACGCGGGCCGGGGTCCGGGCGTGCGCAGGTGGCGCTGGCGCTCGGCGTAGTCGAGGACGTCCTCGAGACGGACCCGGCGGTGGGTCCCGGGTTTCGTGAACGGCAGGGCGCCGGACTCGAGCAACCGGACCATCGTGGGCCGGCTGACGCCGAGGACCTCCGCGGCCTCCTGGGTGGTGAGCAGGGCCTCGTGGGGGGTGAGCGTCACGGCCTCGCCGTGGGAGAGGGCGATCACGGCCTCGCGCAACGCGGCGGCGAGTTCCGCGGGCACCGCGGCGGAACGCCGTCCGATCTTGAGCACCAGGGGACTGTCCGGTTGCGCGGCAAGCAGTTCGGCGAGTCCGGTCAGCCCCTCGAGAGCGGGGCGGACGGTGACCTCAGCGCCGTGACAGGCGACGGTGGACGACACCTCGCCACGGTAACAGGATCGTCTCGAATCGAACAGAACGAAAGTTGGGGGTAGGCTGTGCGAACCGACCTGCCCCCCGATCGTGAGGACCGGCCGTGCTCACCCTGCTGATCGTCCACGCTGTCGCCGCGGTCCTCGCCGTGCCCCTGGTGCGGTGGCTGGACCGACGCGCGTTCACCCTGCTCGCCCTCGCCCCGACCGCCACGACCGTCTGGGCCGCCGTCCAGGGCCCCGCCGTCCTGGCCGGGAACGGCCCGGAACTCGTCGTCCCCTGGGTCCCCTCGCTGCACGCCGAACTGGCGTTCCGCCTCGACCCGCTGTCCTGGGTCCTGATCCTGCTCGTCGGCGGCGTGGGCGCGCTCGTGCTGTTCTACTGCGGCAGCTACTTCCACCGCGACGACCCCGGGACCGCACGGTTCGCGGCGGTCCTCACCGCGTTCACCGGCGCCATGACCGGCCTCGTCCTGGCCGACGACCTGGTGCAGCTGTACGTGTTCTGGGAACTCACGACGGTGTTCTCGTACCTGCTCATCGGCTACGACTCGCACAAGAAGGCGGCGCGCCGCGCCGCCACCCAGGCCCTCGTCGTGACGACGCTGGGCGGGCTCGCGATGCTCGTCGGGTTGATCGTGCTGGGCCAGAGCGCGGGCACCTACCGGATGTCGGAACTGCTGGCGGACTTCCCGACGGGAACGGCCGCGACGGTCGCCGTCGTGCTCGTGCTGGTCGGTGCGGTCTCGAAGTCCGCCCTGGTCCCGTTCCACTTCTGGCTGCCCGCCGCGATGGCCGCCCCGACCCCCGTCAGCGCGTACCTGCACGCCGCCGCGATGGTCAAGGCCGGCGTCTACCTCGTCGCGCGGTTCGCGCCCGCCGCCGCAGAACTCCCCGCCTGGCAGACCACCGTGATCGGGCTCGGGCTGGCCACGATGCTCGTCGGCGGGTACCGCTCGCTGCGCCAGCACGACGTGAAGCTGCTGCTGGCCTTCGGCACCGTCTCCCAGCTGGGGTTCCTCGTCGTGCTCGTCGGGGCCGGTACGCAGGCCGCCGCGAGCGCGGGGATCGCCCTGCTCGTCGCCCACGCGACGTTCAAGGCCGCGCTGTTCCTCGTCGTCGGGATCGTCGACCACCAGACCGGCACCCGCGACCTGCGCGAACTCTCCGGGCTCGGACGGCGGATGCCGCTGCTCGCGGTCGTCGGGACGGTCGCGGCGGCGTCGATGGCCGGGTTGCCGATCACCGCGGGGTTCGTGGCGAAGGAGGCGGCGTACACGGCGTTCACGCACGACCGGCCGTGGATCCTCGCCGTGCTGGTCCTGGGGTCCGTGCTCACCGCGGCGTACTCGGCGCGGTTCGTGTGGGGCACGTTCTGCCGCAAACCCGGGGTCCCCGACTCGACCGCCCCGCGGCCCTCGGCCGGGCTGATCGCCGCCCCGCTGGTCCTCGCCGCCGTGACGTTGCTGATGGGACCGCTCGCGGGGTTCCTCGACCGCCCCGCCGCGCTCGTCGCCCACGAGAACTCCGGGGAGGAGGCCGAGCACCTCGCGCTCTGGCACGGGTTCACGCCCACCCTGGGGTTGACCGTCCTGACGTTCGCGCTGGCCGCCGCGCTGTTCCTGGGGCGTTCCGCGGTGGAGCGGTTCCAGGCCCGGATGCCCCACCCCGTCGGGGCGGACCGCGCGTACCGGCGCAGCGTCCACGCCGTCGACCGCGTCGCCGTCGAGGTCACCGGCGCGACCCAGCGTGGTTCGCTGCCGATCTACCTGGCCTCGATCCTGCTGGTCGTCGTGATCGTGCCGGGCGGGGCGCTGTTCTGGAACCGGCCGTGGCCGGCGGACGTCGTGCTCGCCGACAACGCCGGGCAGGTGCTCGTCGGGATCGTCGTCGTCACCGCCGCCGTCCTCACCGTCCGGGCCCGCCGCCGGCTGCGCGCGGTCATGCTCGCCGGGGTCACCGGCTACGGCGTCACGCTGCTGTTCGTGCTGCACGCCGGCCCGGACCTCGCGCTCACCCAGGCGCTGGCCGAGACGATCACCCTCGTCGTGTTCGTCCTCGCGCTGCGCCGGCTGCCCCCGTTCTTCTCGTCCCGGCCGCTGGTGGGAACGCGCTGGGTGCGGATCGCGATCGGGATCGCCGTCGGGACCTGCACCTCCTGCTTCGCCCTCGTCGCCTCCGGGGCGCGCATCGCGACCCCGACGTCGATCGCGCTGCCCGAGTTCGCGTACAAGTACGGCGGCGGCAAGAACGTCGTCAACGTGACCCTCGTCGATGCCCGCGCCTGGGACACCATGGGCGAGATCTCGGTGCTGCTCGTCGCGGCGACCGGGGTCGCGAGCCTGGTGTTCCGCCGCCGGATGGGCTCGATCGACCGGGCCCTCGCCGCGCACCACGAGGAGGCCCCCGACGCGCCGCAGCGCAGCCGGCTCGCCAACTGGCTCCCGGCCGGCAGCACCGTCTCGCCGGAACGCCGGTCGGTGGTCTTCGAGGTCGTCACCCGGCTCACGTTCCACGCGATCCTCGTGCTGTCGCTGTACCTCGTGTTCTCCGGGCACAACGCCCCCGGCGGAGGTTTCGCCGGCGGGCTCGTGGCGGGGCTGGCGCTCGTCGTCCGCTACCTCGCGGGCGGTCGCTACGAGTTCAACACCGCGGTCCCGATCAACGCGGGCTGGCTGCTGGGCTGCGGGTTGTTCCTGTCGGCCGGCACCGGCCTCGTGGGGATCCTGCTCGGCGGGAACGTCCTGCAGACCGCGATCATCCAGTTCGACGTCGCCGTCCTCGGCCACGTGAAGCTCGTGACGTCCGTGTTCTTCGACGTCGGGGTCTACCTGCTCGTCATCGGCCTCGTCGTCGACGTCATCCGCAGCCTGGGCGCCGAGATCGACCGCCAGATCGAGGAGGAGGTCTCCGCGTGAGCCCCAACCTGACGCTGATCGTCATCTCCGGGGTGCTCGTCGCCAGCGGCGTCTCGCTGCTGCTGGAACGCACGCTGACCCGCGTCCTCATCGGGGTCGTCCTGCTCGGCAACGGCATCAACGTGCTCTACCTCGTGGCCAGCGGCCGGCCCGGCCGCGCACCGATCCTCGGCGGGGGCACGACGGCGGAGAACATGAGCGACCCGCTGCCGCAGGCGATGGTCCTGACCGCCATCGTCATCACCCTCGGGATGGTCGCGTTCGTCCTCGCGCTCGCCTACCGGAGCTGGCAGATCGACGGCCACGACGAGGTCCAGGACGACGTCGAGGACCGCCGCATCGTGCGGCGGGCCGAGCTCGACGAGACGTCCGGCAGCTACGACGACGACACCCACGAGACCAGCGAGGAAGAGGGAGAGGGGGTTTCGCGATGACCGACTGGGCGACCGAGTGGCCGCGCGTCCTGCTGCCCCTGCCCGTCGTGCTGCCGCTGTTCGCGGCGGGCCTCACGCTGGCCCTCGCGCGGCGGCCGCGGGCGCAGCGCACCATCAGCGTCACCGCGCTGAGCATCGTCGTGATCGCCTCGATCACCATGCTCGTCCTCACCGACCGCGGCACGGGCACCTACTCCATCGACGTCGGGGGCTGGCCCGCCCGCCTCGGGATCCCGCTGGTCGCCGACCGGTTGTCGACCCTCATGCTCGTCGTGAGTTCCGTCGTCACCCTCGCCGTCCTCGTGTACTCCCTCGCACAGGGTGTCGCCGACGGCGAGGAGGGGACACCCGTCTCGATCTACCACCCGACGTACCTGGTGCTCTCGGCCGGGGTGTCGAACGCGTTCCTGTCCGGGGACCTGTTCAACCTCTACGTGGGGTTCGAGATCCTGCTGGCGGCCAGCTACATCCTGCTGACCCTCGGCGGGACGAAGGCCCGGGTCCGGGCGGGGACGACCTACGTCGTCGTCAGCCTGTTGTCGTCGATGGTGTTCCTCACCGCGATCGCGCTGGTCTACATGGCGACCGGCACCGTGAACATGGCCGAACTCTCCGTCCGGCTGCAGGAGATCGACCCCGACGTGCGTCTTGTGCTGCACCTGCTGCTGCTCGTCGGGTTCGGCATCAAGGCCGCGGTGTTCCCGCTGTCGGCCTGGCTGCCCGACTCCTACCCGACGGCGCCCGCGCCGGTCACCGCGGTGTTCGCCGGGTTGCTGACGAAGGTCGGCGTCTACGCGATCATCCGGACCGAGACGCTGCTCTTCCCCGGTAGCGAGGCGAACACCCTGCTGATGTGGGTGGCGCTGGCGACGATGGTCGTCGGGATCCTCGGAGCGGTCGCGCAGAACGACGTGAAACGTCTGCTGTCGTTCACGCTCGTCAGCCACATCGGGTACATGGTGTTCGGGATCGCACTGGGGACGACGGCCGGGTTGTCCGGTGCGGTGTTCTACGTCGCGCACCACATCACCGTGCAGACGACGCTGTTCCTCGTGACGGGTCTCGTCGAACGCCACTCCGGCAGCACGTCGCTGGACTCCCTCGGGGCGATGGCGAAGAAGGCCCCGCTGCTGGCCGTCCTGTTCTTCGTCCCGGCGATGAACCTCGCGGGGATCCCGCCGTTCTCGGGGTTCCTCGGGAAGCTCGGCCTGCTCCAGGCGGGCGTCGACGTCGGAACCCCACTGGCCTACGGGTTGGTCGCGGGGGGCGTGGTCACGAGCCTGCTGACGTTGTACGCGATCGCCAAGGTGTGGAACCGGGCGTTCTGGCAGGAACCCCTGGTCGATCCGGACGACAACCCCGACGACGCCGGGAACACCGGTCTGGCGACGGCCACCGAGGTCGGGGTCCGCACGCCGGTCGGGATGCTGGTGCCGACCGCGGCGCTCGTCCTCGTCGGGGTGGGGATCACGTTCGTCGCGGGCCCGCTGTTCGGGATCAGCGACCGCGCGGCGCGCGACCTGCTGGACCGCACGCCCTACACGTCCACCGTCCTGCACGACCGCGTCCCGGAGGTCGCCGAGTGAGCGCGACGGTGACCTCGCTGCGCGAACGCGTCAGCCTGCCGATCCTGGTGTGGCTGGTCGTCCTGTGGTTGCTGCTGTGGGGTGACGTGTCGTGGGCGAACGTGATCTCGGGAACCCTGCTCGGGTTGCTCGTCACGGTCGTCCTGCCGTTGCCGCGGGTGCGTTTCGGGATGCGGATCCGCCCGCTGCGGATCGTCGCGCTGTTCGCCCGGTTCCTGGTCGACCTGGTCGCGGCGAGCGGTCAGGTCGCGTGGCTCGCGGTGCGGCCGGGCCGCCAGCCGCGCAACTCCGTGGTGCGCGTCCCGCTGCACAGCGGCTCCGACCTGTTCGTCGCGATGACGGCGGAACTCGTGTCGCTGGTCCCGGGGAGCGTCGTCGTCGAGATCGGGGCCCCGTCGGCCCAGGGCGGGCAGGGGTCCATCTACATCCACGCGCTGGGCGTCACCGGCGAGGAGGGCCGGGAACGCATCCGCCGCGAGGTCCTGCTCACCGAGCGCCGCATCATGACGACCTTCGCCGAACCCGCGGCCTACGCCGAGTACCTGGACCGCTGCCGCGCGGACGGTTCGGCCGCCCTGTGCGAGAGGAGTCCGCGATGACCGTCGTCGTCGGAGCGTGCCTGGCGATGCTGACGATCGCGGCGCTGCTCGCCCTGCTGCGGGTCGCGAAGGGTCCGACGATGCTGGACCGGGTCGTCGCGCTCGACGTCCTCGTCGCGATCGTCGTCATCGCGCTGTGCGTCGAGGCCGCGGCGAACCGGCACGCGACGACGTTGCCGGTCATCGTCGTCCTCGCGCTGGTGGGTTTCGTGGGGTCGGTCAGCGTCGCGCGCTACGCGTCGAAGGAATCTCCGGAAGAGAGGGGTGAACGGTGAACTGGTCGCTGATCGCCGATGTGGTCTCCGCGGTGTGCCTGCTCCTCGGGTGCCTGCTCACGTTGCTCGCCGCGATCGGGTTGCTGCGGTTGTCCGACGTCCTGGCCCGGATGCACACGACCGCGAAACCCCAGGTGCTCGGGGTGCTGCTGGCGCTGACCGGGGTCGGGCTGCAGCTGCGGCAGGGGACCGACGTCGCGACGCTCGTCGCGATCGGCGCGTTCCAGCTGCTGACCGTGCCGGTCGCGGCGCACATGGTGGGGCGCGCGGCGTACCGGACGGGTCAGGTCGACCCGGCGATGCTCGACCGGGACGAGCTCGCCGAACGGTTGGCGGAGGAGGAACGCTCATCCTCCTGAGGAACCGCCGTCCAGCGGGCGGGTGGGCCGAGCCCCCTGGTGCGGTCACCCGACCCTGACGTAGCGTCACGGTCGAGGCCCACGGCAACAGGGAGCGACCAGTGACCGGCGACCACCAGCTTCCCCTGCTGTCGCGGACCGAGGTCCGGCTGCTCGAACTCGTCGCCGACGGACGCGCCCTGACCACCGCCGGCGCGGAACTCGACCTGTCCCCCACCGCCGTGAGCTCCACCGTCGCCGACCTGCGGAGGCGCTTCGGCGTCGCCAGCACGGCCGCCGTCGTCGCGGCCGCCCGGGACGCGGGGATGCTGCCGGGCAGGTAGCCCGCACGCAGCGTCACAGCAGCGGCGCGAGCAGCTCCCGGACCGGGCCGACGTGGCGCACCAGACCCAGCAGGGTCAACGCCGGGAAGACGAGGTACTGCAGCAGCGGTTCCGGACCGCGCCCCGCGTCGAAGAGCCGCAGGCCGACCGTCCGCTTGCGTCCGCGGAGCCACGTCGTGAAGGGCAGCGGGACACCGTCGGTGGTCAACGCGTCACCCGCGATGTGGACGACGATCCCACCCGCCACCGCGACGGGCAGCCAGGGCAGGACCACCCCCTGCGCGGTGAGCCACCACGCACCCAGCCCCGAGATCAGCAGGTTCCCGAGCGCGGTCTTCTCGGCGTTGCCCGGGACGAGCTGGGCGACGGCGTGCAACGCCAGCCCGATCGCGAGCGCCAGCACCACCAGGGCGGACCAGCGGTGGTCCGCGGCGAGGGCGGCGAGGACCCCGAAGACGAGGGGCGCGACGATCACGTCGTGGGTGCCGCCGCGGTGGCGGACGGCGAGCGCCCCGATCGCGCGGGAGAGCAGCCTCGTCGGCGGTCCCCACATGGAGCCCGCGGTGGAGCCCTTCTGGTCGAGGTCGGGCAGGTAGGCGAACCCGCCCCAGCCCACGACCCAGGCGAGTTGCTCGAGGGGGGCGTCGACGCCGACGTGCGTCGCGAGGCCGAGGGTGAGAGCCCCTGCCGCCAACCCGCTGGCGGCGTGCGCCGGGCCCATCACGTGCGTCCAACCTCCAAGATCAGCTGGGGTCAGCCTACCGACGGTGCGTCGAGATCCATACCGAGCGTGCAGGTCCGGGGTGTCGAGGTGGTTCCGCAGGACCGTGACGTGGCGCCAGGGCGGTCGCCCGACTCGCCACTCGTGCCGAGGAGCGGGAGGTTCCTCGCGAACAAGGCTCCAGGCCGTCATCAGCAGGCATCGTCAGGCAGTCTGGAGGAGTGAGCCACGACCCGCAGACCGCCACCGAGGGCGTCGCGAGGTACGCCGACGAGCCTCCGCCGTGACGACGGACCGTACTGCGCACCGGTGCACTCGCGGTGCTCCTGTCCCTCACCGCCTGCGTCAGCGCCGACGCCGGCTCGAGCGAGCCCGAAGCCGTGCCTGCCGACGCCGCCGAGGGGGTTCCGGTGACCGACGCCTGGCGTTGGTCTGCAGTGCCTGAACCGCCGACGACCCCACGATGGAACGCGGTCACGGCGTGGACCGGCAGCGAAGCCTTGTTCCTCGGAGGGTCCAGCGAGCCGGCGTGCCCCTCCGACTCGGACACCCCCTGCTTCAACGCCTACGACTCATCGAGCGCTCACCGCGACGGTGTGGCGTGGAACCCCACCGAGAACCGGTGGCGGCGCACCGCAGCGGCTCCGCAGGGGATCCTGGACAGCCCGCACACGGTCGTCGGCCAGCGGGTCTACGTCCTGGCCGACGACGCACTGCTCGTCTACGACGCCGGACGAGACGACTGGACACAACTGCCACTGCCTCCCGGCCACCCGGCGAACTCCAGCCCGGGCTACTCCCTGACCGCCTTCGACGGGAAGCTGCTGGCGCTGGCTCCCGGCTCCTTCGCAGCCCCCGGAGAGACGCCGCCCCCGCAGCTTCCCGACTCCACCTACGACCTCACCCACGGCGACGGCGGCCAGTGGCTCCCCCTGCCCGATGACCCCTTGGACTCCATGGTCTTCCGCGAGGCACTGGCCACCCCCCACGGGCTGCTGCTCGTGGCCAGCGACGTCGCCCGCTCAGGCCCTACCGACCCACCTCCCCTGGCTCACGCGGCCCTGCTGGACTCGACGTCCTCCACCTGGCGACGCCTACCCGACAGTGATCAGCTCTTCGGCGGGAACTGGACGTGGACCGGTGAACGCGCTCTCGACGCCACCCCCGGCGGTGACGCCGGCCTGGACGGCTCCTACGGGCGCCTCGTCCCCTACAGCGGGGCGCTGACCCTGCCCGCCGGCACCTGGACGTCCGTACCCCAACCCCCCGATCCCGGGTCTGTTTCCCGGGGGTGGCCGGTGGAGGCGACCGCTGGGGCGCGCGTGGCCACCCGCGGTTCCACCTACGACGACACCACCCGGACCTGGACACCCGTCCCGGCACCGGAGAAGGACCGCGCCGCTGAGGAACCTGGTCCTGCGGTGTGGACCAGCCAGGGACTCCTCGTCCTGGGCAGCCGCGCCGTGCCCACCGTCGGCGAGGAAGCCATCACGCCCACCCGGAGCGCGTGGGTCTACCACCCCTCGCGTTGATCACCAGGATGAGCTGCACACTCCGCCACGACCTACCGGCCATCCGCTGTCGCGGAGGTCGTCGACCGCCCGGATCTGGCGAAGACCGGATGGTCAGCTGAGGCGGGTAGTTCAGTCGCCGAAGGCGACGATCCTCCACGAGCCACCGCGTGCGTCGCTTCAACAGCCAAACGGATGCGATGAGCAACACCAAGCCAATCAGGCCCAGAACGTCCCAGATGATGCGGAAGTCGCTAATCACAGGCTGCCGGCTGAGCACCTGAATAACGATGCAGGTCAGCAGGGCCAGTGCTCCTGTTGCTCCGCTGAGGATCAGGGCAGCCGAGGAGCCCGGCATGATCGTGCCTCATTAGCTTTCACGAGGTCACGGTGGTCGCGCGGTCATCTCGTGGTCTGGATGGTCTGGAACCAACCACCTGGAGAATCCACCAGGCTACGGTCGAGACATGACCGCCAGCGAAGGCCCCCCGTGGCCCCACGTGTCGCACCTCAAGCCGCTTCAGACAGCTCCCACAATTGAGGTTGCAACAATCACCCGGTTGAGCGATTACTCAGGCGAGCGCTTGGTCAGACTCGCCGCGACTCAACTGGGAAACGCTTACTCCGCCAGCGCGGCCAGGAAGGTAGTGACAGAGTGGGTCGAGTACTTCTCGAGCGGCCCTTCGCCCATCGAGGAACTACACCTGGTCACTCGCACTCCGCGTCGACTCTTCACTGCGCTGCAGGGACAGTCGCAACTGACGGGGCTCAGGATCAAATGGGGCGATTACGAAGAACTCGGCATCCTTTCAGATATGCACGACCTCAAAGAATTGCGGCTGGGCGGGGCGTCGAAAGTCACAGACCTCGGCCCCCTGTCCGAGCTTCAACGTGTCGAAAGATTGCTCATCGAGTCGCTCCGCTTGGCTGACGACCTGGCACCCCTCGGGGCGATGCGCAGCGTGGTCGACTTGGAATTGGGAGGGAATTGGATTTCTAGCCGAGTTGCGCACTTCAAGTCAGCTTCATTCCTGAGGAACATACCTCAACTTCAGCGCTTGGTATTTCACACCATGGCAATAGACGATCTTGACTACACTCCAATCTTGGAACTTCCTCACCTCCAGTCTGTGCGGGTAATGAAGGCTCGTGGGATGCGACCCGCCCACGAGAGGCTCATTGCCTCGACCCCCTGGTCCAGCTGAGCTCTCATTCCCCCTGCGGAACCAGAGGTCGCCCTCAGCATGTGACCTCTCGGCGAGGAGGAGGCGCCACCCGAGTAACGAATCAGGGCGCGGTAGCGGAGGAGGCTGCACGGTCACCCCATGGTGCGCGCGGAACGCACGGTCATCCCGCGATCTGCGCGGTCATGCGCGAGCCGAGGCGTCCACCGAGGAGGTCCTCGCAGTCCTCGCTACCCGCAGCCCACGGCTTGTGTAGTGGCCGTGGACACACTCATGTACAAGAGTTACCTTCGACGTGTACATACGCCGAGGGGGCCCGCCATGAGCAAGACCCACATTGACATCGACGAGGACCTGCTCGCCCAGGTGGCTGCGATCACCGGGACGACCACCAAACGGGACACCGTTGAAGCCGCCCTGCGCACCACCCTGCGCCAAGAACGTCGCCGCGCTGCGGCCGAACGTCTCATCTCCCGCGCCGAGAGCGGCTACTTCGCCCCGTTGCTCCAGGAGCACTCGAAGGCCACCGGAGAGGTCGCCGAAGCACCGGGCACCGACGACCGAGCGCAAGGCGCCGCGTGAGCTTCCTGCTCGACAAGTCCGCCCACGCCCGCTGGGACCAACCGGTCGTGGCCGCCCGGCTGAACGACCTCCTACGCGAGGACCTGTTGAACATCGCTCGACCCAGCGTCCTGGAGATCGGGTTCTCCGCCCGATCCCCCCAGGACTACCGCGAGGTCATCGCCGACGTCACCGAGGCGATGACCGTCATCGAGGTCAGTGCCGAGATCAGCACCCGAGCGCAAGACCTGCAGGAACGTCTCACCCACCGAGGGTGGCACCGGGCACCAGGTCCGGTGGACCTCCTGCTCGCAGCCACGGCTATTGAACACGAGTTGACGCTTCTGCACTTGGACAAGGACTTCGAGCTGATCGCCCAGGTCAGCTCATTGCAGCAAGAGCGTGTCGTCCCACGGGAAACACCCACTGCCTAGCTTCAACAAGGCCGGCTTCGAATCGATCGGGTCGACTTCACGGTCATCCCGCCGTCCGCGCGAGATCGTGACGTGACGTGGGTGATGCACCACCGTCGAGCCCGCATCGCCCTTCCCGCCGACGACCTTCGGCGCCTCGTCAGTCGCTTTGGAGGGCTGTCCTCATCGCCCTACCCGGCGTAGCCAGAACTGGCTACAGTGGGGGTGTGAAGACCATCACCGCCCGCGAACTGCGCAACGAATACGCACGCATCCTGCGAGAGCTCGAAGACGCGGGCGAGGGCTACACGATCACCAACCACGGACGACCTGTCGCCCACATCACGCCCATCGCCCCCGTCCCCGACCGCCTGCGCGCCTTCAGCGGCATCCCCCTCAGCGCCGCCGCCAGCCTCAACGCCGCCGCCGGCCCCTTCGACCACTCCGAGTTCAACCGCCAGGTGGCCGCGACCCTGGACCCGGTCGCCCGTGATCCCTACGCAGGACGCGACGACGAGCCAGCCGCCGACACCACGCCGCCACGTCGGCCCGAGGAGCCGAACTCCGCGACGAGAGTCCCGCCGACCCGCGACCAGGCGATCGCCGACCGCCATCGGGTCGTCGCTCCTGGCCCACGACTAGATGACCTCACCGGGCAGATCGCCCAGGAGAGGTCCAAGCAGCAGTGACCGCTGGCTACCTCCTGGACACCAACGTCCTCATCGACATCCTGCGCGCCCCGACCGGGTCGACCTTCAGCATCAACTCCGGCCAGCCCACCTACGTCTCACAGATGACGTTCGCCGAACTCCGGTTCGGCATCGCCGTGGCCTCCGGGCCGGCTCAGCAGCAACGCCTCACCGACTTCACCATCGCGCGTCGCCTGTGGCCGAACGCCCTCCCCGTGGACGACACCGTCGTGGACGCCTGCGGACAGGTGGCCGCGACCATCCTTGCGGCCGGCGGAACGAAGAAGCAGCTCCGCATCCAGGTCGTCGACGCCTACCTCGCCGCAACCGCGTACGCCTTCGACCTCGAACTCGTGACCAACAACCTGGGCGACTTCCACGACATGGCCGCCCTCATCGCCGTCACCCCGTTCACCGTCACCGCACCGTAGGAGACCCCACACCGACAACCGCACGCACATCCCGCGGTGTGCGCGATCGCCAGTGGTCCGGCGAGCTCGCGGTCAGGACGATGTCCGCAAGATCAGTGCAGCAGACCCGATGGACGTCTGGTCAGGTGTTCAGCACGCTGACACCCTCACGCCATGCCTTTCGCCGGAGAACCAGCAGCCGACAACCCCGACACCTTCACCCTGGGTGTGGCCTACCTCGCCTGGTACGGCGACGTGCTGCTGCGTCGACTCCAGGGATTGAACGCAGCGCAGCTGATCACACCGGTGGTTCCTTCCGGCTGGTCGGCTCTGGGCATGGTCAAGCACTCAGCCTCAGTCCGGCGGTACTGGATGCGGTACGTCTTCGCGGGCGAGGACGTGGACTTCTCCTGGCCAGGGACCGAAGAGCAGGAATGGGAGATCACCGAGGACGACACCCCGGAGCTCATTCAGGATTACTACCGCTCCGAGCACGAGAACTCCCTGCGCATTCTCCGCTCCGCTGTTCCTGCTGCGGTCTCGGCGCGCAGTTACGGAGACACCGATGTCCATCCGACCTTGGCCTGGGTCTTGATGCACCTGCTGCAGGAGTCGGCTCGACACAGCGGCCATCTCGACATCAGCCGTGAACTCACCGACGGAGCCACTCAACTCGATCCATGACCGGCCGTACCCAAGACTGCTCGAAGACATGGCGGCGCAGAGCGTCGTCGACCTCGCGGTCATGACGATCTGCGGGCTGTGGCTCAGGAGGTGCCACGATTCGGAGGTGCCACCCGACCCGTACCGGCCCACGGTCATCTCCATCGCTGCGGAGCACGTCGAGGACGCCTACGTCTGGGACAACTCACCAGGCGAAGTCGGTGGCCTGGACCCCTCAGTCCTGGTCGACATGGGCGCCGACGCCGCCCTGCTCGCCCGCCTGAGCGCGTGGAACGACACCTACGGCCAGCTGGCGGTCACCGACTTCCAGTGGCGGGCCGAGCAGAGCGAAGCGGAGTGGGCCGAGGAAGGGTTGCAGCTGGCCTTGGAACTGCAGCGGCAGCTGCCCGGCATCGAGGTGCACTACGGGAACCACGGAGTGGATCCCTCCTGCCCGTCTCTGCGTCAGCAGCTCGGCCTGCCGCCGCTGCCCGCCGTTGCCAGGCCGGGCGACGACGAGCGCAGGTCCGACCTCTACGCCTACGCCCCGTTGAGCGGCGCCACCCACCGAGCGCACGAGGCCGGTGCGACGGCATCCGAGTGATCCCGGGCGGTGCACGACGACCGTGATCGTCGTCGACGCCAGCGTCCTCGCCCCCGCCCTGGCCGACGACGGACCCGACGGAGACCGGGCCCGGGATCGTCTGCCCGGCGAGGCGCTCACCGGCCGCCGCTGCACCGCTGCCGAGAACTGCGCCCCACCCTCACCAGCTACGCCGCCGCCCACGTCGCGCCGGCCGAGGTGCTGGACATCGTCTGGTCACCGCCGACGCCCATCTGTCCCGTGCACCGGGCACCACCTGCGACGTGGACGTCGTGCGCTGACCTCAGTGCCGCACGCGACGTCCACCCACGACGATGACCGCCGGCTGTACCGGAAGGTCGTCCCCGGCTGCCCCGCTGCTGGCACGCTGGTCACGTGATCCTCCCGAAGGTCCGCGACCCGCGACTGGTCACGATCCGCCGTGGCGGAGAACTCACCGACGAGGACCACCGGCTCATCGCCCTGTGGGCCGCTGACTGCGCCGACCACGTGCTGCACCTCTTCGAGGTCGAACAGCCCGCGGACACCCGCCCCCGCGAGGCCATCGAGGCAGCACGCGCCTGGGCCGGGGGCAGCGTGCAGATGATGGACGCCCGAGCTCGCGGTGGGCACGCGATGGGAGCGGCTCGCCCGCTGCGGGGGGCTGCCCGCTGCGCCGCCTACGCCGCCGGCCAGGCCGCGTGCGTGCCTCACGTGCCCGAGCACGACCTCGGCGCCGCCGCCTACGCGATCAAGGCGGCACGGGCAGCGGGCACGGCCGATCCCACCGGACGGCTGGAGCGCGACTGGCAGCGGGAGCGGCTCCCGGAGCGCATCCGGGAGCTGGTGCTCGAGGACCAAGCCAGACGCGACGCGATCTGCTGGTCCGTCTTCGACGACTGACGAGACCTCGCGGTGCGGTCTGGCCGACGGGGCGGAGGGCGGACACGCGCAGTCGGGCGGCGTGCTCGTGGTCCGGGCGCGACCCCCACGATGCCGTCGGTGCCGCGTCCGGTCGGCGAGTCCCGTCGGCGGTGTCAGCCGGGCGGCAGACCCTCGGCCCACAGCGCCTCCAGGACGCGCTCACTGGCACGGCCGTCCTCCAGGGCGCAGAAGCGCTGCACGAACCGGGCGTAGCGTCCCGCCTGCGCAGCGGCCACCGCGGGCAGGTCGAGCAGCGCCGCGGTCAGCGCCTCCTGGTCGAGCAGGACCGGGCCCGGCGCCTCCGCCTCCAGGTCGAGGGTGAAGCCGCGCAGCCGGTCGCGGTAGTGCGCGAGGTCGTAGGCGAAGACCAGGATCGGCTTGCCCGTGACCGCGAAGTCGAACATCGACGACGAGTAGTCGGTGACCAGGACGTCGGCGGCCAGGTACAGGTCGGAGATGTCGGGGTACGCGCCCACGTCCTGCACCCGCCCACCGCCGGCGGGACGGCTCTGGTGGCCCATGTAGTGGTGCAGGCGCAGCAGGACGACGGCGTCGTCGCCGAGGCGCCGGGCGAGGGCCCCGACGTCCAGCCCCAGCGGGGCGTCGACGCCCGGGGCGGCCTCGTCGTCGCGGTAGGTGGGCGCGTACAGGACGGCCGTCGTGCCCTCCGCGAGGCCGAGCTCGGCGCGCACCCGAGCGCGCCGGGCGGCGCGGTCGGGCGCGGAGAGCACGTCGTTGCGCGGGTAGCCGGTCTCCAGCACCCGGCCCCGGTAGGCGAACGCGGCCCGCAGCAACCGCGTCCCCTCGGCGCTCGGGGTGACGAGCAGGTCCCAGCGGGCGATGTCGTCGTCCAGCTCGGCCATGACGTCGTCCGGGGGCTGGAACGCGGCGTCGCGGTGGATGCGCTTCAACGGTGTCCCGTGCCAGGTCTGCAGGTACACCGCCCCGGGTCGCTTGCGCCACCGGTCGAGCTGGATGTGCGTGTTCGAGACCAGCACGTCCGCCGCCTCGAGCGCCGCGACGGCTTGCGGTGTCCCGATCGGCACGGTCGCCACGCCGGGCGGGAACGTCGCGGCCTGGCGGGAGGAGGCGAGCCAGAGGTGGTCGACGCCGTCACCGCCGCGGGCGGTCCAGGCCTCGTGCAGCGCCCGCGGGTTGTCGGCGTAGCGGCCGTTGTCAGCGTTCCAGACGACCTTCACCGATCTCCCGCCCCCACCGTGCTCGTCCCGGGCGGGATGTCCCGCGCTGTGCGCCGACGCTAACCGCTCGACAGGGTTCGTGCAGGCCGGTGAGGACCTGGTGGTCCGACTGCGGACCGAGCTCCACCGTGGTCGAGGGTCGCGACCGCCAGAGACCCGACCCGGCGCCTCGTGCTCGGTCATCGGGTCAGGCGCGGGAAGCGGGGCCACCCCGCGCAGCGGTGCATCCGTTGAAGGGCTGCGAGGCTCACGATCGTCCTGCCCGAGCTCCGACGTGCCACCCACCGCCTGCTGAGGACGACCGAGGACTGACGTCGCGAACGCACGGAAGCGCCGATGACCGCGCTGTCGCGCTCATGACGATGGCCTCGCGATTGCACATTGGCATCGGTAGCGCCAAAATGGCGCCATGCCGAGCGTTCAGATCAAGGACGTCCCCGACGAGACGCACACCGTCCTGCGCCGCCGCGCCGCCCGGGCCCACCAGTCCCTGCAGGAGTACCTCCTCACCAAGCTCGTCGAGGACGCCAGCACCCCCACCCTCGACGAAGTGCTCGAGCGCGCCGGCGGCCGAGCCGGCGGCAGCCTGTCCTTCCGTGACGCCGTGACAGCGGTGCACGACGACCGTGATCGTCGTTGACGCCAGCGTCCTCGCTCCCGCCCTGGCCGACGACGGACCTGACGGAGACCGGGCCCGGGACCGTCTACGAAGCGAGGTGCTCACCGCCCCCGAAGTGATCGACCTGGAGGTGGCTTCCGTCCTGCGCCGCGCCGCTGCGGGCGGACGCCTCCCCGATCGCCGCGCCGACCTGGCGTTGAACGACCTCGTCGACCTGCCCCTGCGCCGCGCCGGTCACCGGCCGCTGCTGCGTCGTTGCTGGGAATTGAGGCACACCGTCACCAGCTACGACGCCGCCTACGTCGCTTTGGCCGAGGCCCTGGACGTCGTCCTCGTCACCGCCGACGCCCGCCTGTCCCGTGCACCGGGCATCACCTGCGAGGTGGAGGTCCTGCGCTGACCCCAGTGCCCCACGTACCGCCGAGCAAGAAGTCATCGACATCCGCACATGCCGATGGCTGCGCGTTCAGCCCTGGCCGTCGCACCCACCGCTGTCACCACATGAGGTCACCCGTGGGTGAACCGAAACGGTCACCCGGGCGACCAGATCGGCGCACCCACGTCTTCCCCCACGACGGGGGTCGCCCCGCTGCACCGACGTCACGGTCATCCCGCGGTGTGCGCGGTCCGGAGCCGGCAGCGACGTCGCGGGCTTGACGATGTCCGGTGAACCGCCGGATGGTTGGCTCAGGTGAGGGCGCGGGTGATGAGCAGCACCCCACCGACCGCGGCGAGGACGAGAACGAGACTGCGCACCGTGGCAGCACTGATCCGCGCCACGAAGCGCCACGCACACGCGGCCCCCACCACCAGACCGACCCCGGCTCCCAGCAGGCTGCCCAGCTGGACCGCGGGCAGGCCGAGGACGGCGAGGGTCACCACGTTCAGAGGCAAGGCGTACGCCTGCAGGGTCGCGGTGCTGACCTTCGGCTCCCAACCACGATGGGCCACGAACAGGGCCACCGGCGGCCCGCTGACCCCACCGAGGACGTTGAGCACCCCGCTGCCCGCCCCCGCAGCCACCGCACCAGCCGGGCCGTCCACCCACCCCGCCCGTCGCCCCGAAGCGATCAACCCCACCCCCACCAGAACCGCGACCCCAGCCGCCACGGACGTCCACATCCCGCCCAGTCGCGCGCTGAGCAGGTGCGCGGGCAGGACCAGCAGCGCCGCGGGTACCAGCAGGCGCAGCGCATCACCCCAGCGCACCAGGCGCCACGAGCCGGCCAAGACGACGACGTTGAGGACGATCGACAGGGCCACGCTCAAGCGCACCCCGTCAGAGGTGCCCAGGGCCAGTGCCAGCAAAGGTCCGGCGAGCAGCGCGAACCCCATACCGCTGAGGACCTGCGCTGATGAGGCCACGCCGACGCAGACCACTACCGCCACCGTCAACCACACGGCCTCGCCCATCAGCACCGCGGGATCGTCCCAGACCGCGCAGCGGCCGCTGTCCCGCACGGTCATCCCGCCGTCCGCGCGGACCCTGCAACTCGCGGAAGCACACCGTTGCTCTCGACCGTGGCGCCTTCGCAACGTGCTGCACGACTCAGCCGGCGCGGTAGTCGTAGGGGTTCGACCCCATGCGCTCTGACACCTGGATCACGAACTGGTCCGTCGTCACGAGCGAGTCGCCTCGGGCTTCGGCGGCGGCCATGGCGATGCGGTCGCCGAGCGAGAGTCGTCCGACCTCGCGGCCCGCATCCAGCTCGGCCTGCCGGGTGACCTTCTCCGCGTGGAGGACCTCCGCGATGTGTGCGGCTTCTGCGAGGCCGAACGGGACGATGTGGATCCCTGCACTGCTGAGATCCTCGCCGATGCTGCGCGCTTCCTCCTCCAGTTCGAACTTCCGACTGAGGACGGTCGCCACCTCGACCACGGTGGGGACCGTGACGTTGACGACGGTCAGGTCGACGGCCGCGAACACGTCGTCGATGCGGGCGCGACTGTCAGCCGTCTCCTGAGCGTCCGGATCGAGCCAGGACAAGACGGCGCACGCGTCGAGCAGCAGCGGTGTTCCCAGCGGTGAGCTGGCGATGACGGCGCGAGAACCCTCGCTCACTCGACACCCTTCTCGGCGAGGGCATCGGTCTCTTCGCCGTGGTACTCGGCCCACGCCTGCTGAGTGGACACGCCGCCACCCGTGCGTCGGTACTTCGCACGAACACGGGCCTGCATGGCAGCGCGGGTCTCGAGGACGATGCGGCCAGGACCTTCGGCGCGCGGGATCAGCTCGGAGCCCTCGGTGATGCCTGCCGCAGCGAGGACCTCGGCGGGCACGACTGTTCGCCGCTTGGAGTCGATCTTTAATGCCTGCGCCCTCATGAGCCCACCATGCGCTCGCTGGTGGGACGAGCGTCTCGATGGCCCACTCCCTGCGGCCGCCTGCTTCACCGATCCAGACCAACAGCGACAAGACCAGGCGACTCCACGGTCATCCCGCGTTGTGCGTGGTCGGTGACGTCGCGGTCATGTCGATGTCCGCAAGATCATCATCAGTGGGACACGGAAGCGCTCCTATTACGAAACACGTCGACAAGCGCGTGCACTCGTGACGTCTAGGCCCGCTGGCGGCAAGAGACACCGAATACCAAAGACGGCGTACACGGGCCTAGTTGGTCGGGTCACCTGCAGGGGTGGTCGGCTCCGCAGGCACGTGATCCGGCACTCGTTGAGGACCAGCTTCGACGGGGCGGGGCCGATCCTGGCGATGCAAACGGACCGCAATGAGCGCCACATCGTCTTCAGGGTGCGCAGGCACCATCTGCTTCAGCAGGTGGTCGAGCAGATCATCGAGTGAGAGATCCTGAGCGGCCAGCTCCTCCAGCGTTGCCTGCAGGCGTTCCAGTCCCACCTGCAGGGACTGATCGCGGCGCTCGACGAGGCCGTCGGTGTAGAGCAGGACCGTGGCGCCACGATCGAGGACGACTTCGGACTCGTCGCGCTCAACGTCGGGCACGACGCCCAACAGCAGGTCGGTGCTGAGCCCGACCAGGGGCTGCACGCTGGCGTCAGCATGGATCACCATCGCCGGTGGGTGCCCGGCGTTGGTCCAGCGCAGCCGGGTCACCCCACGGGCGCGTTCGTCCAGGGTCTGCTCGACGCGGGCCGCGATGGCGGTCGCTGTCGTCGACACCTGCAGGTTGGCCATCACCCGGTCGGTCTTGGCCAGGATCTCTGCTGGGGAGTCATCGCCCAGGGCACCGAAGGCGCGCATGATCGTGCGGACCTGACTCATGGCCGCAGCCGCTTGCACGTCGTGGCCCACGACGTCACCGATGACCAACACGGTGGCTCCGCCGGGCTGCAAGAACGCGTCGTACCAGTCCCCACCCACTTGGGCGGCTTCGACGGCCGGCAGGTAGCGCACGACGAGCTGGCCGTGGTCGGGCTCCGGGGGTGCGGTCAGCAGTGAGCGCTGTAGACCTTCGGCGAGGTTGCGTTGCTGGCGGTACAGGCGTGCGGAGTCCAACGCCAGGCCCGCTCGGGCAGCGACCTCTGCAGCTGTTGCTACTTCTTCGACGGCGATTGGGGACCGCTCGGCGTTGTTGAACAGGGTCATCAACCCCACGGTGCGGCCCCGCCCGCGCAGCGGGAAGATCGCCGAGGAATGCGGTGCGAGCTGGGCCAGCAGGCGGTGGGCTTGGCCGTCAGGGTCGAGGACTGCGGTCATGGCGGCGGTGGAATCGGTGACCAGGACCGGTCGGGCATCACGCAGGGCCTGGAGCAGAAAAGCCGAGTCGTTGAGCTCGCTGATGCGGTGCGCGGCGTAGGCCTGCACCAGCGGGCGGGCGGCTTCATCGCGGTGCCACCAGCCCACATCGCGCAACCCACGGCGTAGGTCCACGGTCCGCGAGGCCCGGGCGGTGGTGGGGGTGCTGGCTGCGGTGTCGTCCTCGACGAGGGTGATGACACACCAGTCAGCCAGGGTCGGTACGACCAGCTGCGCCAGCCGAGCTACGGCCTGTTCTGCGTCCAAGGTCTCGGTCAGCTCGGTGGTCACCGTGGCCAGCAACTGCAGGCGCAGCGCGGACTGCTCGACGATGTCTTGAGCGTGTTTGCGGGCGGTGATGTCGAGGAAGTACAGCGCCACGCCGCCGTTCTCCGGGACAGCGCGTACCTCGTACCAGGCGTCCAGGGGGGCGGGGTAGTAGGAGTCGAAGGTGAACAGCTCACCGGTCTCAGCCGCGCGGCGGTAGCCGGCTTCGAAGTCGGAGCCGACTGTGGCGGGGAACAGCTCCCAGATGATGCCGCCGACCAGTCCTTCGCGAGGCAGACCCAGGGCCTTGACGGCTTGAGCGTTGACGTAGGTGATGCGCCAGTCAGCGTCCATGGCCAGGTAGCCCACGGCCATGGCATCGAGGATCTGCTCCAGGCGCAGCCGTTCCACCTCGGAGGCTGTGTTCACCGGCTGCTCGCTCATCACGCGGACTCCTCACGCACCAGATGATCTGGCGCCATGCCAGGCTCGTCACGGCCATTCTGGTCGGTGTCGCCGACGCTGGCGGTCATCTGCCTCGATGTTCCGGTTGCGGCGGGGTGGCTGGCCCACTCATGAGGCAAGACAGCACCAGACCGTCTTCCCTGCCTCGCTGGCTTCGACGCCCCACTCCTTGCTGAGGACGTCAACCAAGGTCATCCCCCGTCCGCTCTCGTCGTCGATGCCGGCCTGGCGGGGCGCTGGCTCGCCGGGGCCAGCATCACTGACTGAGATCCGTAGCCCTGCTGGGCCTTCGCAGATGAGCTGCATCACCAGGGGCGCAGCTCCGTAGCGGACCCCGTTGGTGATGAGTTCGGACACCAGGAGCTCAGCTTCGTCACGCACTCCAGCGTGGTGCGCCACACAGAGGGCCTGAGTCAGAAAGTTGCGCGCGACCTTGGGGGCATGGGAGTCAAGCGGCAAGATCACCTTCGCGGACGGGGTGATCGTGCACACGACAGTGAGTCTCCCACGGCTTCCTACTCTTGGTCGGCTCGACGTAACAATCAGTCACTACCGCTCCCGCTCGTCGGGCGGTCCCTCGGTGCGCGCGAAGCGCACGGTCATCCCGCGATCCGGTGCGCACGGGAAGGCAGTCGTAGCCCACCCCACGCGTTCGCCGAGTGCGCACCCGATCCTCGACCAGCCGCCACCGGGTCCAGCCCGTCGACGCCCTCGACACGAGAGGGCGAACGTCGACAGCGGGTGCTCGGGCTCATCGCCCGGGCTTCAGCGGGTCTTCTGCCCGTCCCGGGCCAGGAAGTAGCCCACTGCGCCCGCGACGACGGCCTGCCCCACCGCGAGGGCGACCGCCGCTGCCGTGGACCGGTCGCCGGTGTAGAGCAGCAACCCGACGACGAGACCGACGACGGCTCCGATGAGGGTGTAGGTGCGCTGCTTGCTGGTCATGGATGCTCCTGGTGGCGAGAAGGCGACAGGCCGAGCTGAGGCACATCGTGGCGCTGATGATCACTGCTCGTACCACCAGAGCGCACCCGGACGACTTCGGCGCTCAGCAGGCCCCGCGCAGGCACCACCGACCGCACGGTCATCCCGCGCTACGGGTGGTCCTGACTGCCGGTGACGTCGCGCACGTGCGATGAGCGAGCGAGTCCAGCACGACGATCACCCGCACACCGCCGGGGAGCGGATGGTCATTCCGCCAGCGTGGGGCGTGCTCGACGGTGCGACGGGCGATCGGCTTCAGTCGACCGGTATCGCCTCTGCGACCTCGTCGACAGCGTCCGGGACCCAGCGCAAGACGTCACCCGGCTGGCACTCCAGCACCCGGCACGTCGCATCCAGGGTCGAGAACCGCACCGCCTTGGCCCGCCCGTTCTTCAACACGGCCACGTTCGCCGGCGTCAAACCGATCCGGCGGGAGAACTCACCCACCGACATCTTCCGCCGCGCCAGCATCACGTCGAGGTCGACGACCACCGCCATCAGACGACCTCGGCCATCTCGCTCTGCAGCACCGTCGCCGAAGCCAGCAGACCGCGCATGACGATCATCAGCAGGACGAAGCTCACTCCACCGACCAACGACGCGGCCTGGACCAGCACCGCGAACGGACCGCCGACCCCGACCCAGCTGATCAGGTGAGTCACGGTCGCCACCGTGATGACGGTCGCTGCTGCCGCCGAGACGATGATGACGTCCACCCACCGCAGGGCTTCCGGGTTGAAGATCCATCCGTGCTCGACCATCGCGAGCAGCTTCCCCACCGCGATCAGTGCAGCCTGCACGCAGACCAGGACCACGATCATCGCGATCGCGTAGGGCACCGCCAGGTAGGCCAGCTCGGGGTGCTCCTGCGCTGACTGCGAGGCGGCGACGGGGACGTAGACGACCTGACCGAAGAGGGCACCCAGACCCAGGACGACGAGACAGAGACGCAGGGCGTTGATGACGCGGCCGTTCACCTGTCGATCATCACTCGGTATCTATCGAAGAGCAATAGATACAAGCGTCGGTGGCGTAGATGGCCCAACCTGCTCGCGCACGATCGTTCCCCGGTGGACCGGCTGCCGTCCTGCCACTCTGCTCACGTGGACCACCCCGCACGCCGCGCGCTCCCGCTCCTGCTCCCCCTGCTGCTGATCGCCGCCTCGGCCGGTTGTTCGGGGAAGAAGACGGGCGAGGTCACGGTGGAGACCACCCTGCACCTGTGCCGCCAGCAGGAATGTCGAGACCTACCGGCCGCGGGGGCAGAGGTCACCTTCTTCGCCGGCGGCAGCGCGGTCGGGACCGCGACCCTGGACGACGCCGGCCGCATCACCAAGACCTTCGGCCCCGGCACGTACACCGTGGACGTCTCGATGCCCGAGTTCGGCCTGCACATCACCCAGGACGAGGTGACCCCCACCAGCCTGGAAGCCGATGGGGGCGTCACCTTCGCTCTGGCCTTCCCCGGCGCCCTGGACCTGACCGCCGACGCGTCGTAGCCCGACGTCGCGGTCACCCGCGAGCTGCGTGCTCCCGCGTTCCGGGCAGGATCACGGCTGTCCACGACCCGCAGGACGGGCCCTAGTAGCGCAGGAGGGCGCCGATGCCGTCGGCCATCGTGACCAGGGGCGCCTCACCGTCCTCCTCCGGGAGCGGGACGAGGTGGATCTCGGCGTCGGAGGCGGCCAGGGCGCGGACGAGGGCCGCGTCGGCGCGCACCTGCACGGCGTCTTCGATACCCATGGCGTGCAGGTCCATCGTCGTGGTGCTGATCTCCAGCGGTCCCCGGCCGGCCCAGAGGAGTTCCGTCGAGCTCGGGTCGTCGAGCAGCAGCATCGTCGCCACCTGCCCCTGGCGCAGGGCGGAGACGACCGCGGCCATCCCCTCGACGGCCCGGCCCGCCCGGCCGCGTTCCTGGACGAAGTCGTCGACGACGGTCTGGCGCCGCGCCGAGCGGACGACGTCGAGGACCTCAGTGACGGCGGCCGTGAACGCCTTCTCGTGCGTGCCGGCCGCCCGCGAGCCGCCCTTGACGTCGCGGAGCAGGGCCCGCAGCGGGGCGGGGGCCTTCTCGCGCAGCGCGGCGGCGGCCTTCGCGTCACCGGTGAGCAGCACGACCTCGGGGTGCTCGCGGCGGACGAGGTCGGTGAGGTCGGCGGCGACGGCGGCGGCGTTGTGGTCCCAGGAGTCCTGCACGGAGCGCTGGTAGCGGTGCTCGGCGCGGTTGTCCCCGGATCCCTTGTGCAGCAGGTCATGTCCCCCCTCGACGGTGTGGACCTCGGCCCCCTGGACCGCACCGGTACGGGTGAGGGTGATGTCGGCGCCGGCACGGTCGAGCTCGACGAGCACGTAGCGGACGTCGTCCGCCTTCGACCGCACGAGCGGCATGAGGTGCGCGACGGGACCGGTGCTGACCTCCTCGCGCAGCGGCGGGGCGAGCAGCACGACGTCGAGCTGCAGCCCCTCCTTCGTGGCGAGCATCGCGCGTCCGACGTGGCCGCCGACCCCGGTCGGTTCGGTGGCGACGGCGTCGAGCGCGCTCAACGCGGTCTCGGGGGCGCCCTGGCCGGCCAGGGCCGACCGGGCGTCCTGCCAGCGCAGGTCGATGTCGTGGGCGCCGGTCGCCCGATCGCGGGTCGCGTCGACGTAGACGGACACGTGCGGACCGGGGTCCAGCGCCAGGTCCTTGAGCCAGTCCAGCTTCACGGGACTCCTCCTCATCGCGGATGGTGCTCAACGCTCTTACCCGTGACTCAGAGTTTCAACCGGAGCGCGATCACGCGACCAGGTTTTCCACCGGCCCCACGTAGAGCCAGACGCCGGCGACGCGGGTGAAGGCCGAGTTCTCGTGCTGGACACCGCGGCGGCCCGCCTGGCGGTAGTGCGCCTCGAACTCGACGGTCCCGGTGTCGTCGAAGGGGCTACCGCCCGTGGTGGCGAGCACGAGGAGGCGGCGCCACTCGACGCCGGGGTCCAGGTCGAGCTCGTCGGGTCGGGTGGCGGGGTCCCAGGTGCGGAGCAGGTGCTCGCGGTCGCCAACGGCGAAGGCCGTGTAGCGCGAGCGCATCAGCGCTTCCGCGGTCGGCGCCGCCCGGCCCCCCAGGTACCGGCCGCAGCACCCGGCGAACGGCTCGCCCCAGCCGCACGGGCACGGTCCCTCGGGAGTGGTCACCCCGTCATCCTGCCCGGCGGCGGGGCGGTGGTGGAGCGCACGACGAGACGCGGGGCCACCAGCCGCAGGCCGACGGGCAGCTCGGGGTCCTCGAGGCGGGCCAGCAGGCGCTCCCCCGCGATCCGGCCGACCTCGCGGGCGGCGTTGTCGACGCTGGTCAACGACACCGCCCGCAGCCGGGCCAGCGAGGTGTCGTCGTAGCCGGCGACGGAGACGTCGGCGGGGACGTCGAGGCCGAGGTCGGCCGCGGCGGCGAGGACCCCGACGGCGCAGGCGTCGTTCGCGGCGAGCACGGCGGTCGGCCGCTCGGCGGCACGTCGGGCGTCGCCGAGCAGGGCCAGACCCGCGCGGTGACCGGCGTCCTCGGTCATCTCGGCGACGGCCACCAGGGGTGTCCCGCCGCCGGCCCGGACGGCCGCCTCGAAGGCCTCGCGGCGCAGCCGGCCGACGGGCCCGGACCCGCCGACGTGGGCGATGCGGCGGTGGCCGAGGGCGAGCAGGTGCTCGACGACGAGCCCCACCCCGGCCGGGTCGTCCCCGGCGACGACGTCGAGGTCGGTCCCGGGCGGGGTGCGGGTGCCGGCCAGCACGACCGGCAGGTGCACCGCGACCTCCTCGACGAGGGTGAGGTCGGGCAGGGTGCCGATGACGACGAGCCCGTCGACGCGCAGGTCGGCGAAGGTCTGCGGGGCCTCGGGTTCGCTGCGGACCTCGGCCAGCACCGGCCGCAGCCCGGCTGCGCGCAGCACGGGCCGCAGGCCGTCGAGGACGTCCACGAACCACGGGTTGCGCAGGTCGTCGAGGACGAGCCCGACGGCCCGGGTGCGGCCCTGCGCGAGGCTGCGGGCGGTCGGGTCGGGGCGGTAGCCGAGTTCGTCCATCGCGCTGAGCACGGCGGCGCGGCGCTCGGGCGAGACCTTCGGGCTCTCCTGCAGCACGAGCGAGACCAGCGACTTGGAGACCCCGGCGCGCGCGGCGACGCTGCGGATCGTGGGTCGTCCCCCCGGATCGCTCACGCCTCTACGCTCCTTGACATCGGGTTGGTGGTGGGTCGATCGTAGAGGGCGTTGGACCGGTCCAACGACGATGACGTCCTGAAGGAGTCCCCTTGTCCGACCTGCACCTCGGCCTCGCCGGCGTGGGCCGCATCGGCGTCATGCACGCGCGCAACGTCGTCACGACCCCCGGCGTGGGCCGGCTCACCGTCGCCGACGTCGACGCCGTCCGCGCGCGGTCCGTGGCCGACGAACTCGGGGTCGAGGCCGCCGTCGACGTCGACGCCCTACTGGCCTCCGGGATCGACGGTCTGATCGTCGCGACCGGCACCGCGCAGCACCCCGAGCTCATCCGGGCCGGGGTCGAGGCCGGCATCCCGGTGTTCTCCGAGAAACCCGTCGCGCCGGACGTCGCGCTGTCGCTGCCCGTCCTGGACTTCATCGCCGCCCACGACGGTGTCGTCCGCATCGGTCACCAGCGCCGCTACGACGCCGGCTACCTCGAGGCCAAACGCGCGCACTCGACCGGCGAGCTCGGCTGGCTGCACGCGATCCGGGCCGTGACCTGCGACGTCACCCCGCCGCCGGTGTCGTTCCTCGCGACCTCGGGCGGGTTGTTCCGCGACTGCTCCGTCCACGACTTCGACGTCATCCGCTGGATCACCGGCCGGGAGGTCGTCGAGGTCTACGCCCGGGGCAGCAACAACGGCGACCCCGAGATCGGGGCCGTGGGCGACGTCGACACCGCCCTCGCCGTCTGCACCCTCGACGACGGGACCCTCGCCGTCGTCACCGCCTCCCGCTACAACGGGGCGGGCCACGACGTCCGGCTGGAACTGCAGGGCTCCGCCGGGTCGCTGCTCGTCGGCCTCGACGAACGGAGCGCGCTGCGCTCGGCCGAACCCGGCGTCGAGTTCCCCACCGGAACCCCGCACACGACGTTCGCCGAACGCTTCGCCGACGCCTACCGCGCCGAGATCGCCGCCTTCGCGGACCTCGTCCGCGGGATCGACGGGGAACTGTGCCGACCCGAGGACGCCGTCGCCGCGTCCCGGGTCGCCGACGCCGCGCAGGAGTCGCTCGCGAGCGGGACGCCGGTCCGGGTCTGACCGGACGCCCGACGGGTGGTGCGGTCCTGGAAGTGCCGCTCGACGCCGAGGCGGGCGAGGTCCACGAGCAGGCCACCGTCCATCCGGACCGGGGTCTCAGCGGTGGTCGCTGCTCAGCCGGAGGGGACACCGCTACGGCGGCCGTGCCTGGCTCACCCCGCCGTCCTCGTCGTGACAGGACGGTCCGGGCGTCACCGTCGACGGTCCACGGGTCCGCCGACGACGTCCGCGGCCCCCGGCAGCACCTTGGAGAACAGCGTCGTGCCCAGCAGCTCTCCCCGGGGACTCACCGCGTGGCCCTCGATGGTCCCGGCCCGCCACCACCCCCAGCGCTCGTACAGGCCCTCCGTCGGGCGCCCGTCTCGGTGTCCAGCACGAGCAGGGTCCGACCCGCCCGCACCGCCCCTCCCTCGGCCGCGGCCATGAGCCGGGAGGCGAGTCCACGCCCGCGGAAGTCGCGGTGGACGAGCAGCTCGGTCAGGTCGGCACGGTGCGGGGCGTCCTCGGGCTGGTCCAGGCGCAGGCTGACCGTTCCCGCCACCCACGTCCACCCGCCCTCGAGGTACCGACGAAGCCGACGCTGGCGCCGTCCGGGACGACGTCACGCAGGACGTCCACGAGGCCGGTGAGGAGGTCGGCCGGGACGGGGTCGCGGACACGGAGGGGATCCACGCGACCACTCCGCTGCGCCCCTCGTCCCGCGGGGGCGAGGGCCCCGAGGCGGGCGGACGCGGTCCGACCCGGCGAGGACGTGCGGGGCAGGCCCCCGAACGCCACGCTGGAGGACGTGAGCGCCCACGCCGTGGTCCGGCAGGTCCTGCCCGTCCCCGCCGACGTGGCCTTCGACGTCGTGCACGACTACCCGAACCGGCTGCGCTGGGACACCCTGCTGCGCGCGGCGTACACGGTCGGCGGTGCCGCTCCCGACCGCGGCGTCGACGCCGTCTGCCAGGCCCGCTGGACCCTCGGTGGGCTGACCTTCCGCACGCGCTACGTGACCTTCCGCCGCCCCGACCTGGCGGCGGTCACCCTGACCTCGCGGTCGCCGTTCTTCGCCGCGTGGGCCGCCTCGATGCGCCACCGCGACCTCGAGGGCGGGCGCAGCGAGGTCGTCTACACGCTGACGTTCACCGGTGCCCCCGCCCCGCTGTCCCGCGTCGTCGAGGCCGTCGCCGTGCGGGCGTTCCGGTGGGAGACCGGGCGGCGGCTGCGCGCCCTGGCCGCGCACCTCGAACGGTCAGCACCGGCCGCGCCGACAGGTCACGGGTGATGGTGGCGGCACCGGGAGCACGCCGTCGCGGAGGTGCCCGCCTCAAGCGGTGGGGGTCCGCTGCCGACGTCAGGGTGTGGAGAAGCCCGCGCCGCTGACCCCGAGCGCCCCCGGCACCGGGGACCGGATCGACGCCTCCGTCGTGACGTGGTGGCGGGTGCACCCCGCGGCGATGCACCTGGCGTTCGCGGTGGCCTACGCCGGGGCGGTCGTGGCGGGCCGGGCGACCCGGTTGCCGGGTTCGACCCTGTCGCTGGTCTGGCCGGCGGCCGCCGTCGGCTTCGTGTGGGTCGCCTGCTGCTGGCACCAGCGCCGTGGCCGGGTCCTGACCGTCGCGGCGGTAGCCGTCCTCTCGGGGCTGCTGAACGCCGCGACCGGCGCCGGAGCGCTGCTGGGGGCCGCGTTCGCGGTGGCCAACGGCGTGCAGGCCGCCACCTCGTGCCTCGTGACGTACCGCTGGCACCGTCGCGGCGGCAGCGCGCCGTGGCGGTTGCGGAACCCCGCGGACCTGACCGCCCTGGTCCTGGGGTCGGTGGCCGGGTCGGCGGCGGCGGCCTGCGTCGGACCGCTCGCGCTGCACCTCAGCGCCGGCACCCCGCTGCTCCCGGCGGCCGGGGCGTGGCTGGTGCGCAACGCCGCCAGCACCTTCGTCTTCGCCGCCTTCGCCCTGCGACTGGCGGACCGGGGCCGGCGCTGGCGGACCGGCTGGCGCAGCGGCACGGAGATCGTCGCCGCGACCGTGGTGGTGGTCGCCGCGTACACGGTGGTCTTCACCCAGACCGAGCACCTGCCGCTCGCCTTCGCGCTGCTGCCGTTCAGCATGTGGATCGCGCTGCGCTTCCACACCACGACCACCACCGGCCACGTCCTGCTCATCGGGATCTGGGTCGTGGCCGCGACCATGGCCGGGCGTGGACCGTTCGCGGTGGACTCCCCCGCGACCCGGGTGCTGCTGGCCCAGGCCTTCGTCACCGTCATCGGGCTCGCCGCCCTGGTCCTGGCCCTGATCCGGGACGAGCGCGCCGACCTGGTCGCCGGCCTGCGCCGGGCCCAGCAGGAAGCCGCCGAGCAGGCCGCCCTGCTGCGGGAGGTCTTCGAGACCACCGGCGACGGGTTGAGCGTCTACGACGCCCGGGGTGCGGCCCTGCTGCGCAACCGCGCCGCGATGTCGCTCTTCCCCGACCTGCCTCTCGACCTCGCGCAGGAGCGGTGGACGGAGTTCTTCTCCATGCGCCACCCCGACGGCCGGCCCTGGCCGGTACCGGACCTGCCCGTCTCGCGTGCCCTGCGCGGGGAGACGGTCGAGAACGCGGACGTGCTCGTCACGACGCCGGCCGTCCCCGCCGGCCGGCTGCTGAACCTCAGCGCCCACCCGCTGCCCCCGGCCACCGGGCAGCGCTGGGCCGGGGGCGTGGTCCTGGCCGCTCGCGACGTCACCTCCGAACGGGCCGCCGCGGCCCGCCTGGCCGCCTCCGAACGCCGGTTCCGCGCCGCGTTCGACACCGCACCGATCAGCATGATGATCGTCGGGCTGACCGGCCGGGACGCCGCGCAGATCCTGCAGGTCAACGCCACGTTGAGCGAGTTCACGGGCTTCGCCGCGTGGGAACTGCTGCAGCTCGACCACCACGCCCTGACCCACCCCGAGGACCGGGGCGAGTGCGTCACCGCGTTCGCCCCCTTCCTCGACGGCCGGGCCCACGAGGCCCGGGTGGAGAAGCGCTACCGGCACGCCGACGGCAGCACCCGCTGGGGCCTGCTGTCGGCGACCGTCCTCACCGACTCCGGGTGGAACGCGGCCACCAGCGGTGGACCCGACGACGAGCCCTACCTGCTGTGCCTGATCGAGGACATCACCGTCCGCAGGGCCGCTGAGGACCTCCTGCGGCACCAGGCCCTGCACGACCCCCTGACCGGGCTGCCCAACCGGACCCTGATGCACGACCGGCTCACCCACGCCCTGGCCGCCACCAGCCGGGACCGCACCAGGGTGGGAGTCCTGTTCTGCGACCTGGACGGGTTCAAGGCCGTCAACGACGCCGCCGGGCACGCCACCGGGGACGACCTGCTGCGCGAGGTCGCCGACCGCTTCTCCACCTGCCTGCGCCCGGGAGACACCCTGGCCCGCCTCGGCGGGGACGAGTTCGCCGTCGTCTGTCCCGGGCTGACCGAGGAGCAGGACCTGTCGGCCATCGCCGAACGCCTGCTCGCGAGCCTGCGGGCGCCCGTCGTGCTGACGCGCGGCACCTTCACCGTCGGGGCCAGCATCGGGATGACGTCGGCCTGCGTCCCGGCCGGGGTGCACGCCGTGACCCCGATCGGCGGCAGCCAGGACACCGACGGGACCGACGGCGTGGGTGCGCTGGCCGAGGCGGTCCTCGCCGAGGCCGACGAGGCGATGTACGACGCCAAGCGCGGCGGCAAGAACCGCGCCCACCGGCACGGGAACCGTCCGCTCAGCCACCCCTGACGGCTCGGTCGCGGTCAGTAGCTCCGGGCGACGACGGCGACCAGGTCGTCCTCGTCGTCGGCCTCGGGCAGGGAGCCGTCGGGCCGTTGCAGGCACCGCACCGTCACCGCGTTCCGGGCCAGCTCCGCCTCCCCGTCGACGCCGAGGGTGCGCCACGGGATCCGCCCGAACCCGGTCCGTGCCGCCTCGGCCGCTTCCGGCACCGAGGACACGTCCGCGGTGCGGTCCCGCAGGCGTTGCCGGCCGCGCTGCAGCAGGTCGCCCTGCACCTGCTGCAGCAGCGCGGGCACCAGCGAGGCGACCGCCTCCAGGGTGGGACGCCGTCGTTCACCGCTGTTGCGGCGGACCAGGGTCACGACGCCCTCGCCCACGTCGCGCGGTCCGACCTCCAGCCGGACGGGCACGCCCTTGAGCTCCCAGCCGGTGACCCGGCGTCCGAAGCCCTGATCGGTGCGGCGGTCGACCTTCACGCGCACCCCGGCCGCCGACAGCTGCTCCTGGATCCGCCGGGCGGCGCCGAGGCTGGCCTCGTCCTCCTTCACCACCACGACCACGACCTGCGTGGGGGCCAGCGCCGGGGGAACCACGAGACCCCTGTCGTCCCCGTGGCCCATGACGAGCCCGCCGACGACCCGGGTGCTGAGACCCCAGCTGGTGGTCCAGCACAGGGGCCTCCCGCCGTCGGCGTCGGCGTAGCGGATGTCGAAGGCGGTCGCGAAGTTCTGGCCCATCTCGTGGCTGGTGGCCACCTGCAGCGCCTTGCCGTCGCCCATCATCGCCTCGCAGGCCAGGGTGTTCACGGCGCCGGCGAAGCGTTCCCGGGCGGTCTTGAGCCCGACGTGCACGGGCAGCGCCAGGACGTCGTGGAAGAAGTCGCGGTAGACCTGCAGGTGGATGCGGCGGGCGTAGGCCGAGGCGTCGGCCCGCGTGGCGTGGGCGGTGTGCCCCTCCTGCCACAGGAACTCGGTGGTGCGCAGGAACAGGCGCGGGCGCAGCTCCCAGCGCACGACGTTCGCCCACTGGTTCAGCAGCAGGGGCAGGTCGCGGTGGCCCTGGATCCACCTGGCCATCGACTCACCGAAGACGGTCTCGCTGGTGGGACGCACGACCAGCGGCTCGGGCAGCTCCTTGCCCCCGGCGTGGGTGACGACGGCCAGCTCGGGGCTGAACCCCTCGACGTGCTCGGCCTCACGCTGCAGGTAGCTCTCGGGGATGAGCAACGGCAGGTAGACGTTCTCGGCGCCGGCCCGCTTGATCCGGGCGTCGACCTCCGCCTGGACCCGCTCCCAGAGGGCGTAGCCGTAGGGCCGGATGACCATGGTGCCGCGGACGGGACCGTTGTCGGCGAGTTCCGCCTTGTCGACGACGTCCTGGTACCAGCGCGGGAAGTCCTGGGCCCGGGGGGTCAGGACCGGACCTCGCTCGTAGGTGACCGGTGCCATGGGCAGCGAGCCTAGGTCGGACGCGTCCGTCGTCGCCCGGGTTTTCTCGCGGGACCGTGGCGCAGGTCGGCCGCGAGCACCGCGCGGGCCCTGGAGCTGCCACCGGCTGACCGGGAGGAGACCGGGGCGGGCGGGCTGGCGATCGCTGAGTGCGCGTCGCCGGCCGCACCGGGGTTCAGGTGGGCAGGTCCACCCCGTCCGCCAGCAGGGCGACACCGGCCACCGGGTCGCCGGACGTGTTCACGCTGACGTCGAAGACGTGGTCGGCCGCGGTGCTGCGCCAGGCCAGGTGGGTGTCCCCGGAGTCCACGTACTGGACCCCGAGCACGGTGCCGCTGCGCCACCGCAGACGGGTGAAGTCGGACCGGGAAGGCTCACTCGTCGCCGCAGCGGTCGGCGGCTGGGCGGTGTCCCCGCCGTAGAGGATCGTCATCCACACCAGTCCCTCGCTGCGGGCCTCGGCGAAGGGCGTGCCGTCGGCGTCCACACCCGGGGGCAGGTAGGCGACGGTCACGCCGTGGACGTCGGCGGCCGGATCCGCCGACGGTGCCGGTGGATCGGCCGCCGAGGGGACCGGGTGCTCGAAGACGGCGGCACCCTCGGAGCTGCCGCAGACGGGGGTGAAACCGCGTTCCTGCAACGTCGGGAAGCTGGGGACGGGGACGTCGAGGTGCTCCGCGACCTCGTCGCACGCCAGGGTGGTACCCACGAGGTCGGCGACGCTGTCGAGCAGCGCCAGCGGGTCCCCGCGACGGGAGAACTCCGGCGCGGTCAGCGCCGCGACGGCGCTCTCCTGAGCAGGCGTCAGCACCAGCGCGGGTCGGCTGCCGTCCTCGGGGGGAGGGGAGCTGCCCGGGGTGCTTCCGCAACCGCAGAGGACGTACGCGGCCGCGGTCAGGCCCGCGACTCGCCGCACCGCTCGTGCTCGTCGACCCATGCCGTGCCTCCTCGCCGGTGATCGCGTCGGTGGGGGACGCACCCGCAGTCTCGCCGTCGTCGGGGCCGGTGTCTCGTGGCTGGTGTGCGGCCAGGGCTCGGCTGGACGTGGGCTGGTGGGCGCGGCGTACCGGTTCGACGCAGAGAACGCGTGGATGCTCGGCGGGCCTTCCCCGGCGAGCGAAGACCTGACACTGCTCCACCGCATCGGAGCCGTCCAGGGAATCCAGCTGTCGGCCGCCGCGCCGGTGGAGGACCAGCGGATGCCCCCACCTCGACGGGGGCATCCGCGTCCCGACGCTCGATGCGGGTCTCGAACTGCCTCCGCGGTCCGTGCGGGAGGGTGGATGAGTCTGACCAGGCGTGTCTGGTGACGCTCCCGGCGCCGTCCGACGACGCGGGGACGTCAGCTCCGCCGGAGCGGGTGGTCGATCGACCGGGGGACCTGACACGCACTGGTGACGAAGGCCTCCTGCGCCGGACCCCGCACCGGAGGAGCCGCGGCTGGAGGAGAGCGTCAGCTGCTGGGCGGTTGCAGCACGCACAGCTCGTTGCCGTCCGGGTCGGCGAGAACGTGCCAACGCCAACCGTGCTCGACGACAGCCTCGGACGTCAGGAGCACGCCGCCGGCCGCTTCGACTCGGGCGACCTCAGCTTCCAGGTCCTCCGTCCGCAGGTCGAGGTGCACCCGGTTCTTCTCTGTCTTGCGATCCGTCGTGCGCTGCAGGAGCAGTTCCACGCCCTCTCCACCGGACGGACTCAAGCTCAGGTAGGGCCCTCCTCCGTAGCTGTCGCGCCGGTAACCCAGGACCGTCGTCCAGAAGTCCGCCGATCGGTCGAGGTCACTGGTGTCCAGGACGATGACGAGTTCTCCCTGCGGATAGCGCTGCACGCAGCGATCTTGACACCGCGCGAGCGTCGCCTCCTCCGGCGGTGCCGGAAGACCGCGACGTCCTGTGAGGAGCAGGACCTGGCACAGCCGAGCCGAGGTCTCGCCGCTCCTGCTCCGGGCGAGTGCACTTCGACGACCACAGCGGTAGCGGCGCCGCAGTCGGTGCAGGGAGCGAGGGTCGGCGGGGGCCAGGGCGGTGGAGCCGCAGCGGATGCCGTGGTGGCGGGTGAGGAAGTGGTGAGCGCTGGAGGGACGGGGCGGGCAAGATTGCTCCGGTGACTCAGTGCGACGCTCTTCGCCCGTACCGCGGGCGCGGTGAGTCCGGACCCGACCTCTGGGCACGACGAGGTGCACGACACCGGACGGGAGGCAGCGTGGACGCAGCACGGACCGCCGCGCAGGAGGCTGCGCGGGAGAGCGTGAGTGACCTCGTGCTCGAGACCAGCGGGGTCGGCACCTTCGTCCTGCACCTGCCGAGTCAGGAGCTGGTCGTCGATGACCGCCTGTTGGATCTGGTGGGCGTGGACCGGGCCGACTTCACCGGCCGGGGCGGTGACCTCCTCGCCCGTCTCGACGAGGACGAGGCCACCGCGGCGACCACCGCTCTGACACGAGCGGTGGTGACGGCCGGGACGTGGAGCGGCGAGTACTCGATCTCAGGTCGCGACGGAGTGCGCCGTCGTGTCGCCGTGCGAGGGCGCAGCGTGGTCGGCCAGGACGGCGACGGCAACGGCAACGGCAACGGCAACGGCAACGGCAACGGCGGCACCGTAACCGCGGTGGTCGGGGTGGTCGAAGGACGGGAGGGCGGGCCCGCGGCGGTGGGCGCACCCGGCGCGGCGGGCACGCAGGCCGAGTCCGCGCGCACCATCCAGATCCTGGAGACGATGTCGGCGGCGTTCTACTCCTTGGACCGCGACTGGCGCTTCACCTACGTCAACGGCCCGGCTGAGACCTTGATCGGGTTCACGCGTCAGGAGGCGGTGGGGCAGGTGGTGTGGGACCTGTTCCCCCAGGCGCGGGGCACCGTCATCGAGGCCACCTACCGCGATGCGCTCAGCACCGGGGAGCCGGCCGCCTTCGAGGCGTACTACCCCCAGCCGCTGGACGCGTGGTTCGAGATCCGGGTCTGGCCCAGAGCGGAGGGTCTGTCGGTCTTCTTCCTCGACATCACCGCCCGCCACGCGGCCCAGGAGGCCGCTGAGCGCAGCACCCGCCGGCTGGCTGCGCTCGGGGAGACCGCCTTGGCCTTGGCCGACGCCGAGGACATCGGCGATGTCGTCACCGTCATGACGCGCCGGGGTCTGGCGGCGTTGGACGCGCAGGGTAGTTCGATCGCCGTTCCCGACCCCACCGACCCTGGGTACCTGTTGTCCTACATCACCGACAACCTCGTCGAGGACACCCGCTCGGACTTCGCCCGTCTCCCGGTGGACGCGCAACTGTCGGTCGCGGTGACCGCCCGGACCGGACAGCGGATGCTGCTGGGCGACCAGGCGGCGTGCGAGGCCTTCTCCCCCCACGTGGTGGCTGCGAACGTGGTCACCGGTTGCCAGGCGTGGGCTTCGCTGCCGCTGCGTGCCGACGGGGCGGTCATCGGCGTGCTCACGCTGGGCTGGCGCGAGGCGCAGTCGTTCGACGAGAGGCAGCTGGAGCTGCTGGAGACCTACGCCGCCCAGTGCGCCCAGACCCTGCAGCGCCTGGCCGCCCGGGAGGCCGAGCGGGCCGCGACCGCGCAGCAGGCGGCTCTGGTCGCCCTCGCCCGGGCCCTGGGCGAGGCCGACAGCGAGCAGGAGGTCGTCACCGTGCTCACCGAGCGGGCGGCGTCGTTGCTGCAGGCCGACGGCGCGGTCCTGTGCCTGCGTGAGGCGGGGGACTCCCACGTGCGGGTCCTGACGACCACCGACGCCTACGACCAATGCATCCGTGACCGGTTGCGGCGTCTGCCGGTGGACTTCGACCTGCCTGCGGTCCGCACCGCGGTCACCGGGGTGCCGTTCTTCCACACCGACCGGGCCCAGAGCCTCGCGGCGGTCCCCGGCGCGGCGCACTCCTACGCCGCCGGTGGCGTCGAGGCTTCCGCCGCGGTCCCGCTGCACGCGCGCGGTCAGCTGCTGGGCTGCCTGTCGGTGACCTACCCCCACCCCCACCCCTGGCCGCAGAGCGATCGGGACCTGCTGGCGGCCTGCGCGACGCTGGTCGCCCAGACCCTGGAACGCATCGGGGCCCGGGACGCCGAACGTGAAGCCGGTGCGGAGGTCGCCCGCTTCTCCGAGACCTTGCAGCGTTCCCTGCTCAGCGGCCCCACTGCGCCGGCCGACCTGCAGGTCGCGGTGCGCTACGTGCCCGCAGCCAGTCAGGTGCAGGTCGGAGGGGACTGGTACGACGCCTTCGTGACCTCCGAGGGGATCACCAGCCTGGTCATCGGTGACGTCACCGGCCACGACCGCCACGCCGCGGCCGCGATGGCGCAGTTCCGCAACCTGCTGCGCGGGATCGGCTACGCCCTCGGTCGACCGCCCGCCGCGATCCTGAGCGTGCTGGACCAGGCGGCCCACGACCTGGGGGTGGTCGAGATGGCCACCGTCGTCCTCGCCCAGGTCCACCCGAGCCCCCCGCAGCAGGCAGCGGGCCTGCGCACCCTGCGCTGGTCCAACGCCGGTCACCTGCCCCCGCTGCTCCTCGCTCCCGACGGCACCACGTGCTACCTCGACACCGCACCAGACCTGCTGCTGGGCCTGGACCCCGCCACCTCCCGCGCCGACCACGAGCTGCTCCTGGCCCCGGGATCGACCGTGCTGTTCTTCACCGACGGCCTCGTCGAACGGCGTGGGGCCTGGCTGCAGGACGGCCTGGACTGGTTGGCGCGTGCTGCGGCTGAAGTGGCTCACCTGCCCCCGGAGCAGATCTGCGATGCCCTGCTCGCCCAGGTCGGCGACCGCGTCGAGGACGACGTCGCCCTGCTGGTGCTACGGCCCGACGCCGAGGAGTCCGAGCGTCCACGATGAGTTCGACCGGTCGTGGCCACACCGAGGTGCTGGACGTGCTGACCACCGAGGGCGGTGTGGTGCCGGTGGTGGACGGGCGGCCAGGTCGGAGGGGCCCGGCGAGCAGCTTCCGAGAGGTGAGAGCCATGACCGAGGAGAGATCTGTGAGTGACAAGCCGAGTGTGATCTTCGTCTGCGTGCACAACGCCGGCCGTTCGCAGATGGCCGCGGGGTTCATGACGGCCCTGTCGGGTGGGGCCGTCGAGGTCCGCTCGGCCGGCTCCACGCCCGCCGACCAGATCAACCCCACCGCGGTCCGGGCCATGGCCGAGGTCGGCATCGACATCACCGCCGAGCAGCCCAAGGTCCTCACCCCCGAGGCCGTGCAGGCCTCCGACGCGGTCATCACCATGGGCTGCGGCGACGCGTGCCCGTTCTACCCGGGCAAGCGCTACGAGGACTGGGTCCTGGAGGACCCCGCCGGGCGGGGCATCGAGGCGGTCCGTCCGATCCGCGACGAGATCCGCGCCCGCGTCCAGGCGCTCCTGGCTGACCTGCTGCCCGCCGGCACCGCCACCTCGACCGTGGGGTCGCCTGCTCGAGGTCAGACGGGTCGGGTCTGACCCTCGGCGAGGACGGCGCCGGCGTGGTCCAGCGCCTGCCAGGTGCCCTCCTGCGAGCGGGCCGCTACCGCTTCGTCCACCACGGGTGCGGCCCACCAGACGTGACCCTCGACCGCAGCGAGGTGCCGCCGGCCGTCGGGTGTGGTGACGACGACGTGAGCGACGTCGTCGGAGGCGTAGCCGTAGTAGTCCACGACGTTCTCACCCGGGCTGTACCCGCCGCCGGCGCCGGCCACGGTGGCGATCACCGAGGTGGCGGCCGGGACGGGGATGACGGCTGACATGGCTCCACTGGAGTCCTCGCGGAGGGTGTAGCCGGTGCAGATGAAGATGCTGTCACCGTCGTCCTCGCGGTAGGCGGTGGCGTCGGAGACGTCGGTGGAGGCTGCGAAGACCCGGCGCAGGTGGTCGGTGGCTCCTGCGGGCAGGGCGTGGGGGTCGGGCCCGTCGTCACCGGCGCGGTGAGCGGCGCGTCCCTGGCCCATCCGAGCGCACCCCTCGCCGTCGGCTTCCACGGTCGCGTCGGTGCTGGTGGTGCTCACCGCTTCCAGGCGCGGCGCGTCAGGGTCCTGGACGGGTGGGGTGGACGCGGTGGTGGGGGCCGGGGTCGTGGCAGCTCCGGTGGCGGCCCCCTCGGCTGCGGTCCGGGTCGACGACGAGCAGCCCGTCAGCAGGGCGATCAGGACGACGGCGACGCCGGCGCAGCCGCCCGCGGTCTTGACGCTGGGGTTCACGTGTCCACAGTGCCTCACGGGGGGGTCGGCCGAGCGCAGCACGTGGGCCGATGCGGGGGGTGGAACCCGACGCCGCCGGGTCTCGTCCACTCCCCATGAGGTGGGGGCGAGGTGTGGTGGCGTGGTCGCTGGTGTCGCTCCTGGCGTTGTCCTCCACGGCCTGCCGCAGCGCGCCGGAGTCCGCAGTGCCGCCGGAGCCGACGTGGGACGTTCCCGTCCTGAGCGGCGCCTGGACGAAGATGGCACCGGCGCCGCTCAGTGCCCGAGGTGATGCCGCGAGCACGGTGCGGGACGGGCAGTTCGCCGTCGCCGGTGGCTACGTCTACCCCGATCCCACCCCGGCACCGTGCGGCGACGGAGGCAGCTGCGCGGGACCGGTCCCCAGCTTCCGCGACGACGGCGCGTCCTGGTCGGCGGCGACCGGTACCTGGACCCCGCAGCCGGCACTGCACGGGGTCGACAGCTACGGCAGGGGCCCGTTCCTGGAGCCGTGGCTCGGGCCCACGGGTTTCGACGTCGCCCAGGCACCCTCGCCACTGCCCTTGACCCCCGGGGAGAGCGGGCGCTGGGTGGGTCGTACGTTCGTCGTCGCCGGCTGGTCGAACGCCACCGAGGACGACCGTGTGCGCAAGCCGGTGGCCGTGGGTTCCTTCGACGCCGACACGGGGCGGTGGAGGGTGGATCCGTGGCCGTTGCCCGACGCCTACCAGCAGGAGCTGGTCAGCGTGTGGACGGGGACGCAGTTGGTGATCATCGTCAAGGCGATCGGTGCGGGCTGCTCCGACGAGCAGGCGTGCCGGCGAGTGGTGACCTGGTCACCGCAGGGCGGGTGGGACCAGGTCGCGGAGTGGGCGATCGGACCCGCCGCCGGCGTCGACGGAGACCCCGGCCGGGCGGTGGACCGCTCACCGGGTCACTGGGTGGGCTTCGACGAGTTGTTGTGGGACGGGCGGCGGGTGGTCGGGGTCACCTTCGGGCAGGACGTCGTCCTCGCGTCGGTCGCCGTGGACACCGCTCACGTCGAAGAGCTCGCCTCCCTGCCCGGTGAGGGGTCGATGGCCGAGCCGGTGGCCTTGACCCGTGGTGGTGGTGACGTACTGGTGGTGTCGGATCGTCAGACCGCGCTGCTGGGCCCGGACGGGGAGTGGGCGAAGCTCCCCGCCGTGCCTGGTCCGCGGGAGGCGGGGCGTGCGGTGGGACTCGTCGGTGACGTCGTGGTGCGGTGGGGTGGGCGGGTGCTGCCCGGGGCCGAGGGCAGTGTCGATTCCGCCGACGGATGGTTCTTCCGGTTGCCGAGCTGAGCCCACCCAGCACAGCGCGCCCGCGCACCGCGGGACGACCGTGAGGCTGCAGGCTGTTCGATGTGGGGGGTGAAGTCGCCAGGGGCATGCGTGGCGCGAGGAGCATCACGCCGGAGCCCATCGCCGACCTCAGCCGTCGACCGACGAAGGATCGCGGCTAGCCCGTGACGCGCCGGACCGCCCCCACGACCACGTCCACGGCGACGCCGAACACCACGTGCGACCCGCCTTCCCAGACCCACCACGCCCTCGGCAGGTCCGACACCGGGGCCTGCACGCCCATCACGGGCAGCAGCGTCGCGTGGAAGGCGCCGAACAGCGCGGCGCCGCCGAGGGTCCCCGCCCCGGCCCGCGCGAGCGGCACCCGCCGCGACACCACGGAGTAGGCGACGGGGTAGCCGTAGGCCAGGGCGCGGTGGAACCAGACGGCGCCCGCCTCCAGGTCGTCGCCCTCCAGGGCATCGCCGTTCCCGCCGCGCAGGTCGACCAGACGCCGGTACAGCACCGAGGGGGGCATGCGGTCGCCGTGGCCCGCGGGGTCGGCACCGGGAAGTTCCTTCTGACCGGGTGCGGGCGGGAGGAGCTTCTCGCCCCAGCCCTGCAGCGTGGACTCGGCCTTCGCCTTCGCCCGCACCGCCACCCAGCCGGCCAGGAAACCCGTCGCCACGTCGAGCGCGAACCGCGATGTCTTCACGAGGTGTGGCTACCCGATCGAGGCAGCGAAAGCAATTTCGTGGATCCCCGTGGATCTCGGGGCGCGGCGGTGTCGGCCTGGACGGCGGCGCGGTGAGCGTGGACGGCGATGAGCGCTTCACCGGTGACGTTCCTGCATCCCGTGCCCGATCCTCCAACCCCTCGGCGTACGCCGGGTCCGGGCCCCGGTGCCGGGGAGCAGTGCTGCCGCACCACGTCCCGGCGTGAAGCGGCGCGGGCCGCAGGATCATCCGACCGTCCACGACTGCGCCCAGATCGCGGGATGACCGTGAGGTTGCGCGGCAGCGGGCGGTTGCCGTCGTGGGGGACGACGTGGGTGCGCCGATCCGGTCGCTCTGACGACCGGATCGGCGCACCCACGGGTGACATCACGTGGTGACAGCGATGGGTGCGACGGCTTGGGCGAACGCCACGACATCGCCATGACCGAGCGTCCCGCGACCGACCACCCATCCTGAGTTCGGGTCGACAACTCATCGCTCAGCCTGGCGAGCAGCAGTACCGCTGCATCGCGGTCGACTCCTGAGCGCGTCTGGAACTCCCACGCTTCGATGGCTTCCGGTCCATGGAGGACGTCGTTCAGCGCGTTGCAGAGACCGCTCAGGTCGGCACCGTTGACGTGCACGTCCGCTACGTAGCCGCGTGTTCAGACGGCGGTGAATGCCCACGAACGAGACGGTGAGGTCGGCGACGTCCTGGTCAGCGGGGTGACCGTGAGGTCGTTGGTGGGTCTGGTCCTGCTGGCGGGACCTCGACCAGGCCCTGGGGCGGTACGCCCTGCCACCGCGTAGTGAGCCGTTGCTGTGGATCGCGGCGGGTGCGCCTCGACGCCCTGGTGTCGGTCGTTCACCGATCCAGCGGCTCGTCCAACACCTTGCTGAACAACGTCGTGCCCCTCACGTCCCCGTCGGGGTTCACCGCGTACCCCTCGATGGTCCCGACGCGGTGCCAGCCCCACCGTTCGTAGATGCCCTCCGCGGGGCTCCCCGTCTCGGTGTCCAGCACCAGCAGAGTTCGCCCCGCTCGCACAGCTGCCTCTTCCGCCGCGGTCACCAGGCGGGAGGCGAGCCCCCGCCCCCGGAAGTCGCGGTGGACCAGCAGTTTGGTCAGCTCGGCGCGGTGCGGGGCGTTCTCGGGCTGGTCCAGGCGCAGGCTGACGGTCCCGGCGACCCGTGTCGTTCCCTGCACCTCCTCGACCGCGACCCACGTCCACCCGCCCGCGAGGTACCGGCGCCACCACTGCTCGGCGTCCACGACGTCGGGGACGCGGACGAAGCCGACGCTGGCACCGTCCTGGACGGCGTCCCGCAGCACCTCCACGAGGCCGGCGAGGAGGTCGGTCGGGACGGGGTCGGGGACGCGCAGGAGATCCACGCGCCCACTGTCCCGTGCTGCCGACACGGACGCGGGACGACCGTGGAGTCGCCGGCGTCCACGGACTGAGGCGTGGTTCAGCCGTCGCCGTTGTCCTGGATGAGCCAGGGGTCCTGGTCGCTGTCGCGCATCAGCAGGTAACCCCACGACGTGGGGCCGTCCGGCATGGTCTCGTCGCCCGCGCCGTGCAGGGTGAAGGTCACGGGAACGAAGACGGCTTGGGCGTGCCCCTCGGCTGCGGTGCCCGTGGGGTCTTCACGGAGGCTGGTTCCCACCTCGACGTCGTTGATCTGCGGGGGATCCTCGGCCCAGTCGCTCCGGCCGGCGAACCTCGAGGTCTCCAGCGCCCGCGCGGTGGACTCGTCGTGCCGCTGCAGGGCCTGCAGGTACGTCCGTACGACGTCTTCCGGTGACGTGGTCGCCGAGGGCGTGTAGGACGGTGCGCTGGAGGCGGGCAGGAGGACGGCGTTGCTCCCGCCGACGAAGTGCAGCCCACCGGTGACCGCAGCCACCACCACCGCTGCTGCCAGCGAGCGGGGCAGGACCTGGTGGCGCAGCTTGCGGCGTCTCCCGCCTCGGGTGACCCCGGCGGGGGTGATGCGCGAGGCCGGCGGGGGTGCCGCGGCCAGGGCCGCGCGCAGCTGCGCGGCGACCTCGTCCGGTCCAGGTCGGGTGCCGGGAGGGTTCATCGGGGACTCACCTCGTCCGTGGGCACGAAGGGTGCCGAGGGTGGCCGCAGCCGCTGCTGCAGGGCCCGCCGGGCGTGGCTGGTCTGACTCTTGACGGTGCCTTCGCTGCATCCCGTGATCTCGGCGACCTCGGCCACGTCGACGTCCTCGACGAAGCGCAGCACGGCCACCGCCCGCTGTCGTGGGGGCAGCGCGGCGAGTGCGGCCAGCAGGTCCAGACGCTGACCGGTGTCCACGTCGGTGGCCGCGACGTCGTGGTCCTCGACACGGCCGGTGGAGTGCTCGCGTCGTCGCCACGGGCGGCGCTGTTCGCTGATGAAGCGGCGCACCAGGACGACTCGTGCGTAGCCGAAGACGTCACCGTGCCGAGTCACCCGGCCCCAGACGACGTAGAGGCGTTCGAGGGTGTCCTGGACCAGGTCGTCGGCTCGGTGCCAGTCGTGGCAGCAGGCGTAGGCCACCTGCCGCAGCCGCGGGACCGAGGCGACGACGAAGTCCTCGAAGGACTCACTCGTCGTGGCGTTCACGCACCCACCTCCTACCCCCTTGCACGCACGGGCCGACCGCCAGGTTGCACGCCTCCGCGCTGTTCGCAGTGGTCGTGGCGCTGGTGGGAGTCGCGACCGTGGTGCTCGTCGCACCGGATGATCGTCGTTCTCTCGCACCGGGTTCGATGTCGGTCCTCCTCGGCCTGAGTCTCCTGCTGATCGCTCCGGGCAGGTCGCGACCCGGCGATCACAGCGTCGTTCCCGTCGTCCCTCGAGGTGCGGCCGGGCGACCGCACGATGACCGCGCAGTCGGCTCAGCCGTCGGCGCGGGTGCGCAGATCGACCTCCTGGTCGTGGATGACGACTTCCTGGTCCGGGCACACGGGGCCCGCGAGCGTGACGGTCCTGCCCGAGGGGAAGGTGACCAGGACGTCCCCGTCCGTGCATCCCGCGTCGAGGATCACCATCCCGCCGTCCGCGTCGACGGTGGAGGTCTGGCCGTCGGAGACGACGCTCACGTCGTCGGGTCCGTCGTTGCGGAAGGACAGGTCACCACCCCCGCCGCAGCCGGTCAGAACCACCGCCAGGACCGCCCCTGCCGCGACACCGAGCCAGCTCCCCCGTGTCCGTCCCACGAACCGATCCTGCGCTGAGCCCGACGGCGCTGCCCGGCTCCGACCAGAGACTCCACGTCCTGATCACCGAACCGCCGCCCGGCCGGTCGTCGCCTGCGCCCGCGCGCACCGCGGGATGACCGAGGAGTCGCGACGTGTCGAGGTAGCAGCTCAACGTGACGGAGGGGTGGCGAGGAACTCATGAGCGATGAGGACCTGGGCGGGCTCGCGGTGGGTGATGCTGGGGGCGTGAACCTGCTCCTGCCGCGTGGGTCCGGTCGACGGTGGCTGCTCGCGGTGCCGTTCGTACTGGCCTTGCTCTTCGCAGCCGTCACCCTCTTCGCGCTGCACTCCTCCGTCGAGCAAGCCGTCCGCCTGTCGCTGTGGATCTTCTGCCCCTCGCTGATCCTGGTGACCGCGGAGTGGCAACGACGCAGGCGCCAGGCCCGCCGGAAGCCGGCAGTGGGGAGTCGGTAGGGCGACTCTGGCCAGGATCCGAGGAGTGCCTCAGGTCGCCCTGATCGGCGTGTGCGGACGTTCGCCAGGCCGGCACAGGTGCTGTCGATCTGGTCCGTAGCCTCCAGACGTGGTGCGTGGAGCGGTGTTCTTCGACATCGACGGGACCCTGGTACCGCGGACCAGCAGCGGGCAGCACCTGGCGGACCTGCTCGGTCATGCCGATGTGGTGCGCGAGGCGGAAGCGGGCTACGCCGCCGGGACGTTCAGCAACCGGGAGGTCTCCGTCCGCGACGCCCGCGGCTGGGCCGGTCACACCCCGGCGCAGGTGCACGGCTTCCTGGAGTCTCTGCCGCTGGTCGAGGGCATCGCCGAAACCGTGGCCTGGTGCCGAGACCACGACCTGGCCCCGGTCCTGACCACCCTCGCGTGGCAGCCGGTCGGGACCTACCTGTGTGAGCGGTTCGGCTTCACCCGCGCCAGCGGCCCTGTCCTGGCCGTGGTCGACGGGCGCTACAGCGGTGAGGTCGCCGAACACTTCGACGAGGAGGGGAAGCGGGACTTCGCCCTCACCGTGGCCGCCGAGCTCGGTGTGGCACCGGCGGGCTGTGCCGCCGTCGGTGACAGTCGCTCCGACCTGCCCCTGTTCGCCGCGGTCGGTCTGGCCATCGCCTTCAACGCCACCCCGGCCGCCTCCGCTGCCGCTCACGTGGAGGCCGAGGGAGGCGACCTGCGCGCCGTGGTACCGCTGCTGAGCACCTGGCTGGACGCCCCGCACCCGCCGCCACGGCGCTGAGCGTCCTCGACCAGTCCTGACCATCAGGTCGTCGACCGGCCGTGGCGGGTGGTCGTGGCGGGTGGTCGTGGCTGCGGCGTTGGAGTGGTGCCGCGTGGATCAGCGGCGTTCAGGGGTGGCGGTGCTGCACGATCGGCGCGGTCCACCGTGGGGTGCGGTGGACGGTGTCAGGTGCGGAGGTCGGCGTGCGCGTCGTGTTCGAGGGACGCATGCACGTCTCCTACAGCCAGGCCTACGTCTCCTCGGGGGACTCCTACGGCACCTACGACGGCGCGTTCGACGGGCAGGTCAACGGACTCATGGGAGCCGGTCTGCCCGGTGCGCTGACCATGATGGTCGGCGTGCACACCGGCGCCGTCGGTCTTCGTGTCCTGGTGACCGACCAGGCCCCGCCGATCGGTGAGGAGTGGGAGGACGCCGTCGAGGTCTCCTTCCACCCCGACGATCCGGACGTCAGCATCGCCGGGTGCCTCTCGGACGCGGTGTGCACCTTCCGCCTCGAGGAACCCGGCTACCGGGTGCGGCTGTGCGCCAAGGGCATGGACGCCGGCAGCGCCGCCGACGTGGTGATGGAGGACGAGCCGCTCCTGGACTCCTACGAACTCGTGTTCTGGCCCGCAGCGCCCGGTCCGGACGTGATCCTGCGGCAGGGCAGCGAGATCGCGGCCTACCGGCACACCACGCAGGACCCCGTGAAGGCCAGGGCGATGCACGTCCAGGCGGTGTGGGGAGACGACCCGCCCAGCGAGCGGCTCATCGACGTCTGGGGTGCGCCGTGGCTGGTCGAACGCGACCGGGACCTGGCTGAGGCTCTGGGCGCCGCGCAACCCGGGGTCCAGCGGGCCGTGGCGTACTGGGCCGCGCAGCGCGCGTGCCGCGAGGCGGGCCTGGACCGACTGGACTGGATCGCGGCCGGGCTGGCCGCCCTGCACCGGGACGAGGAGCTTCCCGCACCCTTCGACGAGCCTGCCGCGATGTACGCCCGGCTGGATGCTGACGATCGCGCTCCGCGGCGCACGGTCACCGCCCACGGTCACTCCGACACCGAGCAGAGCGGCCAGGCGCTCTTCACCCTCCTGCACGCCACGTGGGGTGGTGCTCTGGACGCGGCGGTGAGCACCTTGTCCGCCGCTCACAGCGTCTTCGGCGACGACCGCGTCGACGTCCTGGTCCGCGAGGCCGGGGAGGCGCTGCGCGCGCTGGAGGCGGAGTCCACGGCTCGTCACGGCCAGGACCCGGTTCCCGACCCCCGTGTGCCGGCCGGGGAGCTGGAGGAGGCGGAGGAGGCGGTGCCGGATGGTTTCGACCCCGAGCACTACTGGATGCACCGCTCGCTGTGGGAGGGGGAACTGCCCAGCCCCCGGCTGTTCGGGGTGCAGGCGTGGGCGTTGGGGAACGCCGACCGTGCCCTGGCCGAAGCGATCGCTTCGGCCGACCCCGAGGTGCAGCGCGCGGTGGCCCGCTGGGCGGCGCGTCTAGCGTGCGAGAACGCCGGGCTCACCGTTCTCCCGCAGGTGGTGGCTGCTCTGGACGCGGTCGATCGGAGCGGGGCGCTGCCGGCCCCCTTCGACCGCGAGGGCGGAGAGTGGGCGCTGATCGGGGACGACCCGCGCGTCAGCGACCACCTCGTCGTCGTCGACGGGATGGCCAACTGCTCCGGGTGGCACTTCACGCTGCCCGTCATCCGCCAAGCCGTCGACGACGATGCCCTCCGCGCGGCGACCGAGACGCTGTGGACGGCTGCCTTCACCGCTGGTGACGATGAGCGTGCAGGTGTCCTCGCTGCTGCCGCGGCCCGGTTCTTCCCGAGTTCGCCGCGCTGAGCCCTTCGCCACCGAGGACCGGTCCTCCGCTGCGGTGACATCCTCACCTCCCCCTCCTGATCCGTGATCTTGCGGGGATTCCCAGCGAGATCACGACACCGTGGTCTGGGCGTGCTGCGGACCGGTGAGGTGATCTGCCGGGTGGGAGACCTGGGGAACGCGGTGGCCGGCCCGACACCCGGGTGAGCGGCGGGGAGTGTCTCCGCGAGCGCCAGGGCGGATTCGCTAGCGTCGTCTCGTGATCCGACGTGGAGACGGTGAGCCCAGGGTGTCGCCGCTGGTGACGTTGACGGTGGTCCGCTGGGCGGCAGCGGTGGCGGGAGTCCTCCTCGTCGGGTTCGGCGCCGGCGCCTGCGTGCGGGGTGAGTGGGGGCAGGGGCTGCTCCCGCTGGTGGTCGGGATCGTCCTGCTGTCCCTGCCGTTGAAGCGTCGTCGGGTGCTGGCTTCCCTGCAGGCCGCGCAGCAGTGGTCGCCGCAGCGGGTCTCCGAGACCCTCGCCGCGGCCGGTGCGGGCAACGCTCCGCGGGTGGAGCAGGTGCGCGCGCTGCGCCGGGCCGACCCGCGGCTGGGGCTGGCCGACGCCGTGGGTCTGGTCCAGCGGGGCGCGCCGGTGGACGGGGCGGAGCGGTGAGGGTCGCGCGTCAGGATCCGGGGGCGAGCACCGACGGGGACCACCGCCCGCGGCGCCGGGCCCGGACGACGCTGCTGCTGGTGGCGGGGGTCGTCCTGACCGTCGCCGGGGTGGCCTTCCACGGTGTCGCGGCGGCCCACCGACCCTCCGGTCCCGGCGGCTCCGACACGTGGGACGTGCTGCTGAACCACGTCGCGCTGCGCTGGGGGGCGTACGGGGCCGTGGTCGGGGGTCTGTTCCTCGTGGTGCGCGGCGGGAACCGGCGACGTCCGCACTGAGCCGGGGCGTGCCCGGAACCGTCAGCGCCGCTCCCGCACCCCGGTGGGAGCCGCGTCGGGCGGGTCGAGGTACCTGAGCTCCCGCGCCACCCTCGTCTGCTTGACCGGCCTGGTGCGCGCCGGACGCAGCGCCCGGACGAGCCGCGCGACCCCGTCGGGCAACCACCGGGCGAACCCGCTCACCGCCACCACCGTCCGTCCACGAGCGACACGATGCTCTCCGCAGCGGCGCGCCGCACGCCCCCGACCTCGCCGCCGGCGACGGTGTGGATCATCCTGGGGGTTCACCGTTCGTCCCCTCGGCTCACAGGAGAGTCCTTCGTGAAGATCGCTGTCATCGGCACCGGCCAGTTCGCCCGGAGCTTCATCGCTCTGTGGCAGCTGCACCCCGACGTCGAAGAGGTGTGGGTCACCGACGTCGTGCCCGAGCGTGCGCAGCAGCACGTCGAGACCCACGGCCTCGCCGGGTCCTTCGAGAGCTTCGAGGACGCGCTGGCCTCCGACGTGGACGCCGTCGCCATCATGACCCAGCGCTGGTCGCACGGTCCCCTGGTCCGCCAGGCGCTGGCCGCCGGCAAGCACGTCTACTCCGCGGTGCCGATGGCGACGACCGTCGACGACGTCGAGGCCATCGTGGCCGCGGTCCGCGAGACGGGGCTCGTCTACATGATGGGCGAGACCAGCTACTACAACCCCGCCACCGTCTGGGCCCGCGAGCACATCGCGGCCGGTGAGTTCGGCCGGGTGTTCTACGGCGAGGGCGACTACGTCCACGACATGGACAACGGCTTCTACGCCGCCTACCAGTACAGCGGCGGGGAGGACTGGAAGGAGACGGCCAGCTACCCGCCCATGCTCTACCCGACCCACGCCATCGGCGGCGTGCTGGGCGCCTGGCCGACCCACGCCGTCAGCGTCAGCTGCACCGGCATCAGCGACACCCGCGACGACGGCGTCTTCGACAAGGCGGTCTCGCGCTGGGACAACGACTTCTCCAACATGTCGGCGCTCTTCACCCTCGCCGACGGCGGGGTCATGCGGACCAACGAGTTCCGTCGCGTCGGGTACTGGAACGGTCCGGAGTCGCGGTTCCGCTTCTACGGCACCGAACAGGTCATGGAGCAGTCCGTCACCAGCACCGTCGTCACCGTGAAGTCCGACGGCGAGGACTACCACAAGGGCAGCACCGTCGACATCAGCGACGAGCTGCGGGCCGGTGAGCACTCCGACGTCCCCGAGGACATGAGCGACATCGACCCGGCGCTGCTCAGCAGCTTCCGGTCCGGCACGGCGAAGGTGCACGACCGCAGCCGGCTGCCGAAGGAGTTCGAAGGGGCCCCCAACGGGCACGAGGGAGCCCACCACTTCCTGGCCGACGACTTCGTCGTGGCCGTCCGCGACCGCGTCCACCCGCCGGTCAACGCGTGGGTCGCGGCCCGGTTCACCCTCCCGGGGATCGTGGCCAACGAGTCGGCGAAGCAGGACGGCGCGCGCCTGCCCGTCCCGGACTTCGGCGACCCGGTCTGAGCGGTGCCACCTCCCACCCGGGCGCGCGTGCGTCCGGGTGGGAGGTGGCCGCACGATGCGTCAGGACGTCCCGAGCGCCTGTTCCAGCGCTCGCCGCGGGTCCCCGCTGTCGTCGCTGTCGTCGCTGTCCGCGGCGTCCACGGTGAGGGCGTTGAGGGTGAGGGTGAAGCGGGCGCCACCCCCGGCGGCGGGCTGGTAGGTGAGGTTCCCGCCGTTGGCGTTGGCCAGGGCGCGGGCGATGTAGAGACCCAGCCCGGTGCCCTTCTTGTCCACCGCGGCCCCGGTGGTGGCGCGGGCGAAGCGGTCGAAGAGGTGCGGCACGAAGGACTCGGGCACTCCCGCACCGGCGTCGACGACGTCGAGGGCGACGAGCTCGCCGCGGCGGCGGGCGACCAGGCGCACCGGCGTCGCGCCGTACTTGACGGCGTTGGAGACCAGGTTGGTCAGCACCTGCTCGAGGTGACCGCGGTCGGCGAGGACGGTGAGGTCCTGGACGCCGGTGCTGTCCACCGTCGACCCGTCGTGGCCCGAGCGGTCGAGGACGTCGGCGACCAGGCTCGGGACGTGGACGCGGGTGGTGCGGGGGTGGGTGCCCCGGCGTCGAGCTGCGCCATCGTGAGGATGTCCTCGAGCAGGTCGTTGGCCCACCGGCCGGCCTTCTGGATGCGGGTGAGGTACTGCCGCTTGTCGGCCTCGGGCAGCTCCTGCCAGTCGTCCAGCAGCAGTTCCGCGAACCCGATGGTCGTCGACAGCGGCTGGCGGAGGTCGTGGCTGAGGGTCGCCACGAGGTCGTCCTTGAGGCGGTTGGCCTCCTGCAGCTGCTCGTTGGAGGCGGCCAGGGCGCTCTGGGCGCGCAGGCGCTCGGAGAGGTCGCGCACCAGGGTCAGGGTGGCGTGCCCGCCCGCGTCGGGCAGCGGCACGGTCGTGACCTCCACCGGCACGACGGTCCCGTCGCCGCGGCGCAGGGCGGTGACCAGCGGCGTGGAGGCGCCGACCTGCCCGACGGTGGAGGCGCGGCGCGCGGTCCACGCGTCCTGCTCCGCCTCCGGCACCAGCAGCAGGGACGTCGGCAGGGCCAGCAGACCCGGGGTGCGGCGACCGGTCAGGCGCGCCATGGCGTCGTTGACGTAGGTGATCTGCTCGCCGTGCTCGACCAGGACGCCTTCCCCGAGGTCGCTCAGCGCCCGCAGCAGGCGGGTGGAGACGTCGCGCTGACGGCGCACGCTCTCCTCGGCCGCCGCCCGGTCGCTGACGTCGAGGAGCTGGCTGGCCAGGTACGCCGGCTGCCCCGCGGCGTCGCACACCACGACGGTCGAGGCCTGGGTGTGGACGGTGCGCCCGTCGCGGTGCAGGTAGCGGACCTCCCCGTCGACGGTCGCGGCGGGGATCGACGCGACGTCGCCACCGTGGGCCGCGGTGTCGGCGGCGCGGCGGGCGGTGTCGGCGATGAGGTCGCGCAGGACCCCACGGCGCACCTCGCGGTCCTCGGGGTGCAGGTGGGGGCTCCAGTCCTGACCCACGAGCTCCGCGGGGGTGCGACCGACCAGGGCGGCGGCGGCGGGGTTGACGCGCAGGACGGTGCCGTCGAGGGCCAGGTGGAGGTTGCCCACCATCGACGCCTCGAAGGCGGCCTGCAGCAGCGTGGCCTGCTCGTCGGCCCGGCTGCGGGCGGCTTCCAGCTCGCGACGCAGAGCGCGGTCGGCGCTGACGTCGGTCATGGCCACCACCGCCCCCAGGGCGCTGCCGTCGGCGCGGTGCATGCGCCGTCCCGAGCAGGTCACGGTGATCGCCGGGCGGCCGGTGGGCGCGACGACGATCTCGGCCGACCGCACGCCGCCGGTGCGCAGGACCTCGGCGAGGGGGACGTCCTCCGCCGCCAGGGGCGTGGTGCCGTCGCCGGTGAAGAGGTCGTAGCGCCCGGCGTGCTCGGCGGGGTCCAGGCCGGCGTCGGCGTCCAGGCCGTGCCAGGTCTGCGCGGCGCGGTTGAGCATCGTGAGGTGCCCGTCGGCGTCGGCGACGACGATGCCCACCTCGACGGACTCCAGGACGGCCTGGGCCAGTTCCCCGCGGGCCTCGGCCTCGGCGGTGGCGCGCACCGCCTCACGGCGGGCCTCCTCGGCCAGGGCACGCGCCTCCTCGGCCAGCGCGCGCTGGACGGCGGCCTCGGCGGCCAGCTCCCGGCTGGCGGCGGTGGAGAGGGTCATCCGTGCGAGCAGGACGTCCCGCTCGTCGCGGCCCATGGCCAGCGACAACCCCAGCACGGCCAGCATCACCACGTAGAGCTGCACCACGACGGCCCGGGTGGCGTCGTCGGCGATCATGGCGAACGGGCCGTTGCCGGCCAGGGTGAGGACGACCGCCACCACCCCCATGGCCAGGTCGTGGACCACGACGATGGTGGTGTCGAAGCGCAACGCCACCCAGGCCGAGAGGGCCACCAGTGGGAAGGCGATGGGCAGGCCGTCGTAGCGGCCGAAGATCAGCGCGTAGGCCACCGCCGAGCACGCCAGGGCGGCGGCCAGCTCCACCAGCTGCCACCCCCGCGGCCAGCGCACCTGGACCAGGACGCGCGGGGCGGCTCCCAGGGTGTCGTCCCGGGCGTCCCGGGCGTCGCGACGGGCGGTGAGCACGCAGCCGACGCGGAAGGCGACGGCCGTGACGAGCAGGACGCTGGCGGTGTTGCGGGTCATCCAGACCAGGGCCGTCAGCCACGACCAGTTCCCCGTCAGCAGCCACACCGACGTCGGGCCCAGCAGGGCTCCGGCCCCGGTGGCCAGCACCGCGGCGGCGAGCATGCGCATCAGCTGCGCGATGCCGGTGAGCGGCTCACGGCCCCCCGCGCCCCAGGCCTGCGGGCACCAGCGGGCGAACAGGACGGCGAAGGTGAGGACCTGGGCGAGGTTCGCGGCGACGAAGCACACCGCGAGCACCGGAGGGGCGCCGGTGAGGGTGTTCAGCACGAACGTCGTCACGGACAGCAGCGCGACGTCCAGCCCGCGGGTCCCGGCGCGCCGTTGGGCGCAGAACCAGGCCGCGGCCACCCCCGCGGCGGGCCACACCAGGCTCAGGCTGGTGCCGTCCATGAGGGTGAGGCGCCCCAGGAACACCGAGAAGCCGAACACGACCGCGAACGCGACGCTGCGCAGGACCGCCCCCGTCGTCAGCGGGACCCCGCTCGCGGCAGCTGCGCCCGAGCGGCGCGGTGCGACACGAGGGGTGGACACGGGGGCCTCCTGGCTGAGCGCGCCACGCAGCCGGGATGCCGGTGGCCCTCACCCCTTCGGCCTCCGCGCCCCTGGGCTGTAGGGGTGTCCGCCACCGGGTCCACCTCGACGGGGAGTGACGGAAAGTGACACCGGCTTCGGCCGCTACGAGCCGGCCGGAACTCCCGCGGTGTGGACGACGGTGGCGTTCCGCCCGTTCTGCTTGCCCCGGTAGAGCGCTTCGTCGGCGTGGGCGACGACGTCCTCGGCCAGCAGCCCGGGCTGCCACTGCGCGACGCCGACGGTGCAGGTCTGGCGTCGCGGGACCGCGGCGCGGATGCGGTCGGCCACCACCGCCGCGGCCTCCGCCGTGCAGCCGGGCAGGGCGACGACGAACTCCTCCCCGCCCCACCGGGCCAGGGTGTCGACCTCGCGCAGGCAGTCGCCGGCGGCGGCGGCGAACTCGCGCAGCAGGGCGTCCCCGCCGAGGTGGCCGTGGGTGTCGTTGTAGTCCTTGAAGTGGTCCAGGTCGATCAGCACCAGGCTCAACGGTTCACCGCTGCGGGCGGCGCGGGCGACCTCGGTGGTGATCGCCTCGTCCCAGCGGCGGCGGTTGGCCAGCCCCGTGAGGCTGTCGCGTTCCGCGGCCGAGGCCAGGCGCTGCACGAGGTCCGCGCGCTCCAGCGCGTGGGCCAGCTCCCCGGACAGGGTCTGCAGCACCGGCAGCACGTGCTCGGGCAGGTCCGCCAGCGGGGTCCGCCAGAACACCCCCAGGACACCCACGGTCCGCTGCCCGGACAGCACCACCGGGTACCAGAGCCCGGACACGACCCCGGTGGAGGCGACGACGCGCAGGGCGGTCCGGGGGTCACTGCCGACGTCGGCGACGAAGACCTGGGTGGCGGTGGCGAAGCAGGTCGCGGCCAGGGAGGACTCGGCGTCGCGGTAGAAGACGCCGCCGGCCCCCGCCCCTGCGCCGAGGGGCGAGCTGAGGTCGGAGGCGAAGCCCGAGGTGACGACGGCGCGCAACCCCGCGATCCCGTCCCGGGTGTCCGGGCGCAGCAGGTAGGCCGCGTCGGCGCCGGTGAGTTCCTGCAGCGACCGGCAGACGGACTCCTGCGGGTCGGCGGCGACGGCCAGGGCGCGGGAGGCGTCCGCGAGGGCCTGCACCCGTCGGCTGTGCCGGGCCAGCGCGGCGTGGGCCTCCTCGATGGTCGTGTGCGCGGCCGCCCGGTCCGCGTGGGCCGCGGCCAGGGCCTGCTCCCGTTCCCGGGCGTGGGTGACGTCGTTGACGGCGACCACCGCCCCCAGCGGGGTCCCGTCCATGCGGCGCATCGCCCGTCCCGAGCACACCAGGGTGCGGCGCGGCTGCCCCGGCGCGGCCAGGACGATCTCGGCGCCCTCGACCGCACCCTCGTGCAGGGCCCGCAGCCACGGCAGCTCACGGGTGCTCAGGGGGGTGGTCCCGTCGGCGGCGAAGAAGGTCGCGGGAGCTTCGGAGGGGGTCGCGGACCTGCCCTGCCACTGGCGCATGGCCCGGTTCAGGGAACCGACCTGCCCGTCGGCGTCGACGACGACGAGGCCGACCTCGATGGTCTCGGCGACGACCTCGCTGAGTTCCCAGCGCGCCTCGGACTCGTTCATCGCCAGCATGGCCAGCTCGCGGGCCTCCGCGGCCTGCTCGCGCTGCTCGAAGGCCTGGCGGCGTTCCTCCACGGCGCGCCGGGCCTGGCGGCGACGCTCGAAGAGGGCGACGAGGACCCCGGCGAGGTCGCGCAGGACGCCGAGCTGCTGCTCGCTGAGCCGGCCGGTGACGGTGTCGAAGACGCAGAGCGAGCCCAGGGCGTGACCGGCGGGGCTGACCAGCGGGGCGGAGGCGTAGAGGCGCACGTGCGCCATCCGCCCGTCCACCCACGGGTTGCGTGCGAACCGGGGGTCCTGGGAGGCGTCGGGGACGTGGACGACCTCGCCGGCCTCGAAGTGCAGGGCGCACATGGAGTCCGTGCGGGCGGAGTCCGCGCCGTCGAAGCCGACGGTGGTCAGCTGGCACTGGCGGTTCTCGTCGATGAGGTTGAGCGTGGCGTGCGGGACCCCGGCCACCAGCGCCGCCGCCCGGACCACGGCGGAGAGCTCGTCGTCGGCGGGGGCGTCGAGCAGGCCGTACTCGTGCAGGGCCGCCAGCCGCGCCGCCGCCGGCGCCGGGAGCGGGGTCGGACCCGTCGAGGCGGTCGGGAGGGCGAGGACGGGTCGGGGAAGCGCCGGGACGGCCTCGGACCGGGCGACGTCCTCCTGCACGCTCGCCTGCGCCAGGGCCAGCCAGTCTTCCCGGTTCACCCCCGACTCATCGGCCCCGGACGGTCCCGCCTTGATCGAGTCCCGGGCTCGGACCGGTCAGCCGAGGTGGCGCAGGGCCAGGACGACCACGACGGGGACGAGGAGCGGGAGCAGCATCAGCGCGACGAACGAGGCGCTGCCCCGGCGCCGCTGCCGGCGCGCGCTCACCGCGTCCTGCAGCGGAGCGACCACGGGGTCCACCGCACGGGCCGTGGTGGCGATCCACGCCGCCGCGACGACCAGACCGGGGACGAGCAGAGCCGCCGGCGGCAGGGTGACGCTGAGGAGCGGACCCGTCCAGACGTGGACGAGGGCGACGGCGAGCACGGCGGCGGTGACGAGCGTGCCCCAGCCGAACAGGGCGGGGCGGCGGGCCTGCACGACGGCGTCGAGCACTCGCGGGGCGACCAGCGCGATCAGCACGGGGGGCACGACCTGGAACTCCGTCAGCACCGCCGGCTCCCCGGACAGCAGAGCGGTACCGCCCTCGGCCACCCACAGCAGACCGGCCACACCCACGGCGTTGCGGGCCGTCTCCAGCCGCTGCGTGCTCCGCGTCGGTGCCGCCCCCTCCGGGGTGAGGGCTGCGGCGTAGTCCTGCGCGGTCCCGAAGGACCCGACCGGGTCCTCCCCGCTGCTGGTGAGGTGGTCGCGGACCTCGGCCAGGACCGCGCCGATGCGGTCCCCGGGGACGTCGCGCAGACGCAGGGCCAGGAGCAGGTCGTCGCAGTAGCGCTCCACCGCGCGAGCGTCCGGGGACACGTGAGCGGTGGTGTGGACGTCGGCGGCACGGGTGGGTTCGGTCATCGCTGCGCTCCTGCGTCGAGGTTCTGCGGGGTGTCCTGCGAGGTGGGCGGGGCGGGGTCGGGGACCGGTTCGTCGGCTTCGCCGACCAGTCCGCTGGTGAGGTGCGCGAAGTCGCGCCACCGGGCGCCCTCCCGGTGCAGGCGGTCGCGGCCCGCGGCGGTGACGGCGTACCACTTGCGGCCGGGGCCGGACTCACCCTCGCGCCAGGTGGTGTCCACCGCTCCGGTCTCCTCCAGGCGGGCCAGGAGGGGGTAGAGGGTGCCGCCCTTCACGGTGCCGAGGCCGAGGTCGTGCAGGTCGTTGGCGATGCGGTAGCCGTAGGTCTCCTCGCGGGCGATGACGGCGAGGACGGCGAGGTCCAGGACTCCGCGCAGCCACTGCGCCGGCCACGGCTGGGCGGGATCCTCCGGGGTGGTCACCAGAAGATCGTGACACTACCTAGCTCGGGAAGCAACCTACTTGGCGACCGGGTCCGGCGTAAGTGGATAGTGCTACTATCCGATAGTGCGAATATCCGTTCTTGCCGACCGAGCCGGCGTCCCGCTCTCCGCCGTCAAGTACTACCAACGGGAAGGGCTGCTGCCCGCGGGCGTCCGGACCGCACCGAACCAGGTGTCCTACGACGACTCCCACGTGCAGCGCGTCCGCCTGATCCGCGCGCTGCTCGAGACCGGCAACCTCTCCGTCGCCGCCACGAAGGACGTCATCACCGCCCTGGACACCGACTCCGCCCCCCTCGCCGAGACCTTCGGCGTCGCGCAGCACGCCATGAGCGGCCCCCGCACCCAGGACTCCGCCCCCAGCGACGACGCCCGGCGCGCCGTCGAAGCCGTCGTCGCCGCCCGCGGCTGGGCCGTCAGCGCCGACAACCCCGGCTACGACGCGGCCGCGCGCGCCCTCGACGGACTGCGCGCCATCGACTTCGACGCGCCCGACACCTACCTGCACGCCTACGCCGACGCCGCGGCCACCGCGGCCGAGGCCGACCTGCGGGCCCTGACCCACCGCGAGGGCCGCGACGCCGTCGCCGAGCTCATGGTCGTCGGGACCGTCCTCGGCGACCCGCTCCTCGCGGGCCTGCGCCGGCTCGCCCAGGAGAACGCCACCCACCACCTCTTCCCGGTCGCCGCACCAGGACCGGTCTCCCCCGAGCCCGACCCCGACCCCCTCACGGAACGAGCCACGCCATGACCGCATCGACCCACGTCGTCCTCGGCGGCAACGGCGTCGTCGGCCGCGAGACCCTTCGGGCCCTCGTCGCCGCCGGCCACACCCCGACGTCCGTCGGCCGGCACCCCACCAACGTGGACGGGGTCGTCCCGCTGGTCGCGGACCTCCTCGACCACGGCGACGTCCACCGGGCCCTGCGCGGCGCCGACGTCGCCTACCTCGTCGCGGGACTGCCCTACTCCTCCCGGGTCTGGGCCCGGCAGTGGCCCGTGATCCTGGACAACGTCGCCGCCGCCGCCGAGCAGGGCACCCACCTCGTCTACCTCGACAACGTCTACGCCTACGGCCCCGTCGACGGCCCCATGACCGAGGACACCCCCGTCCGACCCGGCGGCAGGAAGGGCCGGGTGCGCGCCGCCGCGCTGGACCTGCTCGCCCGGGCCGCCGCCCGCGGCGTCGACGTCACCGTCGGCCGCAGCGCCGACTTCTACGGTCCCGGCGCCACGACGAGCGTCTTCAACGGCTTCGTCCTCGACAAGGTCGCCGCCGGCCGCAGGAGCACCTGGCTCTACGACGCCGACCAGCCCCACTCCCTGACCTACACCCCCGACATCGGCCGGGCCCTCACCGTCCTCGGCACCGACGACCGGGCCCGGGGACGCACCTGGCACCTGCCCACCGCCCCCGCCCTCACCGGCCGGCAGTACGTCCGGACGGCCGTCGACGTCGCGGCGGGCACGACCGCGCCGGCCGACGTCCCCCTGGGGGTCATGAGCTCCACCACCATGCGGATCGGGGCCCTCGTCAACACCGCCGCCCGAGAGACCCTGGAACTCAGCTACCAGTACCGCGCCCCCTACGTCTTCGACTCGACGGCCTACGAGACGACGTTCGGCGTCTCCCCCACCCCCGTCGTGGACGGCATCACCGCGAGCCTCGACGCGGTCCGACCGCGGACGGCGTCGCTGTCGTGACCACCTGGCGCCGCGCCCACGCGTGGCACCCCCCGCTGATGACCGTCGCCGCGCTCATGGGCGTCTGCGCGCTCGTCAGCGCGGTCGGACTCGTCGTCGACCCGCGCGAGATCCTCGGCGCCCCGGCCTGGGCGAAACCGCTGAAGTTCTCGCTCTCGATCCTGCTCTACACGCTCACCTGGGCCTGGCTCATCGCCCACCTGCCCCGGTGGCGCTCGCTGACCCGCGCCCTCGGCACGGTCATCGCCGTCACCCTCGTCGTCGAGCAGGTGCTCATCGTCTGGGCCGCCGCGACCGGCACCACCAGCCACTTCAACGTCAGCAACGGCCTGCACGCCACCGTCTGGGCGGTGATGGCCGTCTCGATCACCGTCATGTACCTCGCCACGTTCGTGACCTCCGCGGCCGTCTTCCTCGTCCGCTTCGAGGACCCGGCCCTGACCCTCGCGCTGCGGGGCGGGGTGCTCGTCGCGCTCGTCGGCATCGGGGTCGCCTTCCTCATGACCGCCCCGACGCCGGCGCAGCTCAGCGCCCCGACCGGGATCATCGGGGCCCACGCCGTCGGCGTGCCCGACGGCGGACCCGGCCTCCCGCTGCTGGGGTGGAGCACGAACGGCGGTGACTTCCGGGTCGCCCACTTCGTCGGGATCCACGCCCTGCAGGTCCTCCCGCTGCTCGCCCTCCTGACCCGCGCCGCGGGCCGGCGCCTGACCCGGCCGGACTCGCCCACCACGCGGCGGCACCTGAGCCTCACCGCGGCCGTGGTCTACGCCGCCGCCACGGTCCTCCTCACCGTCCAGGCGTGGCGGGGGCAGTCCGTCGTCCACCCCACGGGGGTGGTCCTGGTCCTCGGGTGCGGACTCGCCCTGGCCGCGGTCGTCACCACGACCGTCCTCGTGGTCCGCCGGCCCCACCCCGCTCTCCTCCCCGCGCCGCGGCCCGCGCGGCGCGCGGCCACCCCGGGGCCGACGTGATCGCGCCGGGGACCGGAACCCCTGCGGGGTCGGTCCCCGACGTCACGGTCGTGGAGTGCACGGTCATGGCGAGGACCACGACCGCTCACCCGCAGGGAGCACTCAGGCGGCACCCTCAAGCACCGAGACGCAACGGTCGAAGAGGCACGCATGCTGAGCGCGACACGCACCACGACGACCGTCGCCGCCGCCCTCCCCCTGCTGTTCCTCTCCGGTGGACAAGTCCAGCAGGACATCTCCACACCGGCGCTCTCATCGCTGCGGGCCTCTGCGGAGTACATCCCCGCCGACTGCTACGTCACGAGCATCCTCGACCACGACTCAGACACGGTGGGACTCATCTCAGACCTGGACGCGGCCCAGGCAGACCTCGCCCTCCAGGCGAAGGAACTCACCGCCCACCTCCCCGAAGCCGGGATCCTCGACGTCTGGCAGGTACGCGCCATGGCCAGAGCCGCCGACGTCCTCAGTCGACCCGATGCGCACCGCTCCACCCGGGGCAGCTCCGCCTACCTGACCGCCTACGACACCCACGGCCAGGTACTCGCCGAAGCCGGCTACGGAGCCCCCACTCAGGTGTTCCTGAACCCCACCCCCGCCGACGGCTACCTCCTGCAGAGCTTCACCTTCCCCGTGGAACCTCAGCCTGGACGGAAGAGCTGCACCTGGTCCAGCCGCTGAACCCTGGGCCGCAGCGCCAGCTGGTCCAGGTCGTGGGCACGGTGCGCGAAGCGTCAGGTGGCCAACGCCGCGGTCACGGGATGAACTGATGACCGGCCCGCGCCTCGCCCCCCTCGGGTGTGGGCCAGGGGCTGGTCGTGACGTGTCGACCCCGACACGACCAGCCCCCCTCGCACCGGTGCTCGCCGGTCCGAGACGTTCGGTCAGGGCGTTCCTCTGGACGAAGATCGACAGCCGGCAACGTCCTGACCCGCCGGTGACCGGGGCGCCACCGGCAGGTGGCGCGTCAGGCCGCAGTCGTTGATCGAGTTGAGTTTCCTGGCGCTCCGGTGCTGACGGCGACGCAACGGATCGCCCGAAGTGGCCGTGCTCGGTCACCACGTCATCGTTCCCGACGACCACACCTGCGGCCGGGGCACCCACGCGCAACCGACAGCCGCAACGACCGGACAGTTCCGCGGCGGCCCGTCAGGACACGCGGGCTGAGGGTTCCTCGCAGCCCTTGATCCTCCCGTGGCGTGCTGAGGTGGTTCTGTCAACGCCGCCGAAACTCGCGACCCGCCCGCTGAACAGGACTGACGTGGCTTCCACGACGATCTCGAACGTTCGCGTCTTCGTCGGTGAACACGTGCTCGAGAACCAGACGGTGACGATCGAGGAGACCAGGATCGCCTCGGTTCGTCCCTCGTCCACGGACGACGAGGCGCACACCGTGACCGGTGCGTCGATCGACGGGACCGGCAAGACCCAGCTGCCGGGACTCATCGATGCCCACACGCACTCGTCCCGGAAGCTGCGTTCCCCGGCCAGGGGGAACCAGGGTCCGGCGACATCGTGATGCCGCTCTCCACCGATCCCGAGCAAGCCGTGTCCTTCATCCCGAAACTGATCGCGTCGGGATCGGACCACATCGAGTTCCTCATCGAGGACGGGTCCACAGCGAGCGCTCCCGGGCTTCCGATGCTCGACCAGGCCACGCTGAACGCCGGCGTCGCCGGGGCTCGACGCCTCGGCATGATGACGCTGACCCACACGCTCACCGTCCGCGCGACGCGGACGGCCCTCGAGGCGGGGATCGACGGTCTCGCGCACCTGTTCGTCGACGAGGCGCAGACGCCGGAGATCATCGATCTCGTCGCGTCCGCAGGGGTGTTCGTCGTTCCGTGCATCCATCGAGGCGAACAGCACCGAGGGGTTTCCCACGGATCGAACTGCGCCGGCGGCGAACCTCCGAGGCACTGCGACGACCGCCGCCGGGTGCGTCTCGAGACGTCCTTCGCGCGACGTGGGACGCAGCGCGACCACGGTTCGGACGGGGCGGCAGGCGCACCCTGCGCTCGCTGCCTACTCTGCGAGGCGGTCGAGCCAATCGCCCAGGAGTGCGCGCTCGTTCGCGGTCAGGGCTGTCGTCTCGGCGATCTGGTGCCTGAGCTGCATGGCGGCTCCTGAGCGGTCGCCGTTCGCGTCAGGGGCACTGAGGATCGTGCGGAGGGCCGACTCGCGACCGCGCACCGACAGACGCAGGTCGCGGTGTTCCTCCGGCATGGCGAGAAGGGTGAACACGACCCCCACGCCCACGGCCCGCACCACGTGCACCGCGTCGTCGACGGGGACGGCGAGCAGGCCCTCCTTGGCCGCCTCCCGGATCTGCACCCGCAGGATCTCGTCGATCGCGGACGCGGCCGACGTCGACGTGCCCAGGTGCGGTTCGCCGTAGGCGATCGAGTAGACGTGCGGGTTCAGCAGTCCCCACTCGACGTGCATGTCCCAACCCTGACGGATCGACTCGACCGGGTCGGAACCCGGTTTCCACCCGGTCCAGCTGGCGAGGTGGTTGGAGAACCCGTGCAGGGCCACCGCATCGAGCACACCCTGCTTGTCCCCGAAGATCCGGTAGATCGTCGGGGCCTGGATGTGCAGCGCCGAGGTGATGGCGCGCGTCGTGACCGCGTCACGACCGCCGTCGGTGAGGAGCGCGAACGCGGTGTCGAGGATGCGGACTCGCATCTCGTCAGAACGGGTCAACGCGCTTCCTCTTCCGCCGGTGACGACATGACGGCCGGTGGGACGACGGCCATCCACCATCATCCCACCGGTGACGTCCAGCCGGCGCAGCCGCTCCTCGATCACGGGCGAACGCGCCGGAGCACCGGAAGGGCTCAGTTCTGCTCGATCGCCCGACCGACGCGGAACAGCACGGCCTCGTCGAAGTGGCGTCCGATGATCTGGAGTCCCACCGGGAGTCCGTCCAGCGTGCCGCACGGCACGCTGAGAGCAGGGTGGTGGGTGATGTTGAACGGGGTGGTGTTCGCCGACATCTCGATCGACGCCCCGATGGCCGCACCGGCGCCGTGCGCCGGGTCCGGCAGCGGGCGTGCGGTCTGAGGGGTGGTCGGGGTGATCAGGACGTCGAAGCGCTCCAGCGCCTGGTCGTAGGCCGCACGGAGGGTCCGGGCCCGGTTGACGGCCTTGGCGTAGTTCAGGCGACCCTGCTGCTGGTCGACGTAGCGACCGACGAGGGTGAACAACTGCACGTTCGCGGGGTGCTCCGCGGCGGCCGCACGGTGGTCGAAGAGGTGCTGCATCATGTCGACGGGGTAGTGGTCGGGACGACCGAACCCGAAACCCTGGTTGCGCAGGACCGTCTCGGCCATGCCCTCGATGGCGATGGCCGTCCAGAGCGCGGGAGCCAGCTCGTGCAGCGGCACCGACACCTCGTCCACGATCGCACCGCGCTCGCGCAACGCTTCCGCCGCTGCGACGACGATCTCGTCGACGCCGGCTTCGGCGTGGTCGCCGCCGAACCCTTCCGTGAGGATGCCGATCCGGAGTCCTCGGACTCCTGCGTCGAGGGCGGTGAGGTAGTCGCCGACGGAGATGTCGCGTTGGCGCGGGTCGATGCCGTCGGAGCCGGCCAGGACGGTGAGGAAGCGTGCGTTCTCCTCGACCGTGCGGGTCATGGGGCCGACGTGGTCGAAGTAGCCGTCGAGCGTCGCGATGCCGGTGTAGGGGACGAGTCCGTAGGTCGGTTTCAGGCCGACGACACCGGACCAGGACGCCGGCATCCGGATGGAACCGGCTTGGTCGGCGCCGAGGGTCATGTCGGCGTCGCCGGTGACGAGCGCGACGGCGCTGCCGCTGGAGGAGCCACCCGAGGAGAAACCCCTCCGGTGCGGGTTGTGCACCACGCCGGTCGCTGCGGTGTGGCTGCCCCCGGACATGCAGAAGTACTCGTTGGTGGTCTTCCCCACCACCTCCGCGCCGGCGGCGAGGGCTCGGGTGACGACCGTGGCATCAGCGTTCGGGACGAAACCCTCGAGTTCCTTCGAACCGTTCCGCATCGGGAGACCGGCCACGAGGATGCTGTCCTTGACCCCCAGGCGAACTCCGGCGAGGAGACCCCCCGCGGCTCCGCGGATCGACGCACGGACCTCCCACGCGTGGTGGGGGTCCTCCTCCGCAGAGGGGACCGTGTGCTCGACCGCGTCGCGGCCGGCCAGCACCTGTGGCTCCGGGAACGCGTCGAGAGCGTCGTACACCCCGAGCATGCCCGAGATCATCCCGGTGTACTCCTCCGGTGCTGCGGCGATCGAGGAGTAGCCGATCTCGGCGGCGAGGCCGGCGATCTGCGCGGGCGAGGGTTTCTGGATCGGCACGGGTGCTCCTGGGGTCGGGGATGAACGTTTGACTTAGACGCTAACATAAAAATGTTAGCGAGTGAGGTCGGTGGTCGAAACCGAGCCGAACGGGTGGTCGCGGCGTTGCACGACGCGCGGGTTCGGACACGGACCACCACCACCGCTCCGGTCGTCGTCGAGAACCAGGCACGGTGGCTGCACCGCAACGTGAGGGTTCCGCCGCCGGCGCTGATCGTGGGCTGACCCCGTGAGCGTGCACGTTTCGACCTGTCGCCGGCCTCTTGGTCTCAGCGCGTCGGTCGGGGGCAGGTGGTGGCTGCCTCCGCCTGACGTCCGGCCGTTCCGTCGTCCCGGGACCAGCACGGTCGAAGTCGTCCAGAACTCCCGCTGGCGGGCCTTCGCCGTCACATCGACAGTCGTGACATGGACCAGACGGCATCAGACCTTCCCGGCGCGGCAGACCGCCCCGACGAACCCGAACACGAGGTGGAAGACGCCTTCGACCGCCTCGTCGAAGAAGGCGAGGACCGTCTGCGCCGCCCCCTGCTGCCGCTGCTCAGCGTCGGCCTCCTCGGAGGAATCGACGTCGGAACGGGTCTGCTCGCCTACCTGGTCGTCAAGCACGAGACCGGCAACGACCTGCTCGCCGGTCTCGCCTTCTCGGTGGGCTTCGTCGCACTCCTGCTGGCCCGCAGCGAACTGTTCACCGAGAACTTCCTCGTACCGGTGATCGCCGTCGTCGCCCGCCGGGGCACCCTCGCCCAGCTCACCCGGCTGTGGGGGACGACCCTGCTGACGAACCTCCTCGCCGGATGGGTCATCACCTGGATCATCATGACCGCCCTCCCCGACCTCGCGAGCACGGCGGTGGACTCCGCCCGCCACTTCATCGACCTCGGCGTCGGCAAGGAGTCCTTCGCCCTGGCCGTGCTGGCCGGCGCCGTCATCACCCTCATGACCCGCATGCAGCACGCCACCGAGGCCGTCGGCGTGAAACTCGTCCCCGCCATCCTCTTCGGTGCGCTCCTGGCGGGGACGCAACTGCTCCACAGCGTCCTGGACTCCCTGCTGATGTTCGCCGCCCTCCACGTCGGTGCGCCGTTCGGCTACGCGGACTGGGCCAGGACAGCCGCGTGGGCGGTGCTGGGCAACGTCGTCGGCGGCCTCGTCCTCGTCACCGCCGTCCGCCTGCTCCGTGTTCCCCACCGCGTCGCGGAAGAACGCGACAAGGCGGAGTGAGAGCCGAGCACTGGGCGACGGCGTCAGTGTCGAGCGGCGACCGACGTGCCTGAGGGGGCACTGACAGCCCAGGGGATCTGCCCCGGTTCGATCGTCCCCGAGGATCCGCGTCGATGAGGAGGATCGGTTCAACGGCCCTCGACGGGTCGACGTCGGACGTCTCCGCGAGTTCCCGGAGTACTCCCGCCGGAGAACCTCGAGGAGCTGTCCCACCCGGACGACCGCCCCTTCCCCGCGGGAAGAACGCACCGGACACCAACCTCTTCGAGGCGTTTCCCGACACGGGGATGCGCGTCACAGCCGATGCCGAAACGCTGTCCGCCCCCGAACCACCCCTGCTCGTGCTGCACGTCATCGACGACGTGGCCGTGGAGGTGCGGGTCGTGGCGAACCGGGCGGTGGCCACGGAAACGAACCTGACCCTCGGCAACCGGGACGGGGAGGAGTACCTGGATGAGGTGGACCGGACGGGGTCCACATCGGTCGACAGCGTCCGCGACAGTTCACGGTCACCCCGCGTCGTGCGCGGTCCCGAGCTGGCAGCGACATCGAGGTCATGTCGATGTCCGGATGCAAGCCGAGCACGAAGATCACCCGCACATCGCCGATGAGCGGTCACTCACAGGCGCACCGCGAGGTGCCTTTGCGGGGCGCACCAGCAAGGATGCAGATCATGTTTCGGCCGTGGGGCAACGTCGTCCTCATCGTTGCCGCTCTGGCACTCATCGCCGCCGCCATCGTCGACGTCAAGCGGCGGCGACGACGCGGGGAGCAGGAGTGGACCACAGGTCACGAGCTGGGGGTCGTGTCCATGTCCCTCGTCGTCTTGTCGCAGGCTCTACCCCTGATCTGATCGCCGCTGGTGCTGCCGCCGTCACATCGATGTCCCCGCGGTCTTGAGGAGAGGTACGGGCAGCACCGGGCCTCCACCGCCCAGCTTTGATCAGCTCCAGCGGTGTCAGCAGTTGGCGATGCATCTGGGCGGGTGGTCAGTGACACTGCTCAGCATGTTGACCGGACGACAACGCATCGCAGGCATGGTGATCGCGGCAGTCATCGTGGCCGGCGTCGCGATCGCGATGAGGTCCTGGATCCCTGTCGTCATCGTCGTCCTGGCCGCCGTCCTGCTGCGGCTGACCATGCCTTCGATCGTGCGCCAGCGCGAGAAGGATGCCGAGTGGATCGAGAAGCGGAAGCGTCCAACTCCTCAGCCCTGACGCGGCCGTTGAGCGCTCGGCCAAAGGGCCCAGTCGCATGTGGCTGGCGAGGAGCGCGGAACGCAGACGCACGGTCATCCCGAGCTGCCACGCCGACCGCGAACAATCCGGGAGACACCGCGGGCCATCGAATCCGTAGCCCAGCTCATCACGACGAGGATCCCGCCGACGGCCAAAGCAGTACGCACTGAGCCTTTGTCAGTAGCGACTTGATCATGACGGTGCGTCACGTCGTGCGGTCGTGTTCGCGGTGGAGGACGATGAGGGCAGCAGCGACGATCGCCCCGATGCGCCAGGGGCAGAGGGTGACGTGCTTGAGGGCCTTGAAGGTGTTCTTCAGCAGGGAGTTGCCGCGTTCGGCGACGGCGCGAGTGGCGGAGTGCAGTGCGTTGAAACAGGCCTGGTCTTCGGTCAAGTTCTGGCCCTTGACGTGCTTGGTCGGGCAGGTGAGGCGGCCGCGTTCACCTTCGTAACCCAGGTCGGCCAGAACGGCGTGCTCCTCGTCGCGCCATGCGGTGAGGGAGTCCAGGAGGCCCGGGTGGGCTCGGGCGCAGGTCGTGTCGTGCTCGCGTCCGGGGCGGACGGGAGAAACCCAGATCGGCCAGCCGTCGGGTGCGGTGACGACTTGGATGTTACCGCCGTGGTGATGGTGCTTGCCCGACCACCAGAGGTCTACTCCTGCAGTTGGTCCTTTCACCGAGACTCGGTCGGTTGCGATGAGGGTTCCGTCGATCATGACGTGGCTGTGGCCGGCGGTCCGGGCGGCCAGCAACGCCCCGACCAGCGAAGGTACCTGCCCGGCCAGGACGTCGAGGGTTTCGTGGATGTAGCGGTAGGCGGTCTTGAGCCCGATCACGTTGTCGACGGCGAGCTGGCGCATCCGGATCGCATCGACCAGCCAGCGGCAGAACAGCACCGCCTGGTCGAAGGGCCTCAGTCGCCGGCGGCCGCGGCGGGTTCCACGCATCTGCTGGTCCCGGTGCAGCAACTCGGCGACGTAGGTGACCGTGGCGCGGGAGACGGGCAGCACGGCGCGGTAGGTGACAGGATCGAGCACGGCGGGACTCCGGTAGGGACGGTCGGACTGTGAGAGGAATGACCATCCTCCGGGGTTCCGTCCTTACTGCCGACCATCAAACCCGTCGCCGTCACCCTCCGCCACCGGCCCGGTGCTACTGACAAGGGCTCACTGAGCTCTTCTCAGTAGCGGCCTGATGATCACGGCGAGTCACGTCGTGCGGTCGTGCTCCAGGTGCAGGACGACCAGAACAGCGGCGGTGATCGACCCGATCCGCCACGGGCAGAGCGTGACCTTCTGCAAGACGCGGTAGTTCTTCAACCAGGCGTTGCCCTGCTCGGCGCGGGCCCGGACATAAGCGTGAACGCGGTTGAAACTGCGCTCAGCGACGTCGAGGTCGCGGTCCCTGGTGACTTTGTGCGGGCAGGTGAGACGGGTCCGCTCGCCCTCGTAGCCCAGGTCGGCCAGGACCGGGTGCCCGGCGTCGGCGAACCCGACCAGGGCGGGCAGCAGACCGGGGTGGGTGCGGGCCAACGCGCAACTGAATATCTGGCGGGTCCTGCGCAAGATCCGCTCCAGTCCCTCGCACGCCAGCAAACTCGTCGCCGCCGTGCAAACTCTCATCTTCGCTGGCTAACCCAGGATGGAAAAGGCTCAATCTGCCAGACAAGCCAGGCTAAGAAATTATAGAAAGTTTCCAATGATAGTAGAAGTTTCTCCTTGAAGAGACGCGTGCAGAGAGATCGCCTGATGGTCGGTTAATCCGGCAACAAAATCTATAATAGATCGCCGAGACACTCGATCAGGGTCATTAACTACTCTAAGACCGGGAGGGAGTCTTTTTTTGTCAGTGTCAACCCAATGAGTGACGCATTCGAGTAGGTCCCACAGCAGACGACGTTGCCCTTGCTGCACAGCCGCCATGTCGGCACGGTAAATGACAAATACTCTAGTTAATTCCTTCAGGATTTGTATCTCGTGCCAGACGTCCGGCTCGAACTCAACTGGCCCATTTTGTCCTGCTCGCCCAGCGCGATTGATACGCACATTCTCACTAAACCTCGAGATTGTCCTAGAGGTAAAGATGCGCAGTGCATGTGCCTGATCAGGGGGACGGACATCCTGCCCCGAAAACGGTATGCCGTTCAAGCTGTTAAACGTAGCCCGAACAGCTAAATCATATTCTAGCGGCGAGAAAAGATTTGGGTACTCTAGTTTGAGTCTGCTAGCCAATCTGGACAGAAAGTGGGTTTTGTTAGAGAATTCGAGCCAGTCGGCCAGCTCTCGAAGGATTTCGAGAACATTTATAATCCCAGCGCTAATAAAGTCGTCCAGGTCATGAATTGCGTAGGTGATGTCATCAGCAACATCCATGATCGCTGCTTCTAGCGTCTGGCTTTGTTGATAGGATCCTTGAATATTTTCTAATACAGACCGCATTTCCTCATGTTCAGTTTCGTAAGCATTAAACTTCTTCCACTGGAGAAATTCCTCAATCTTAGAATCTGGATTTGCCTCGCTCTCTTTTTTTGTGAGGTGCAGCTTTCTCTTCCAGGGATACTTGCATATAGCCGCTCGGGTGGCGGCGGTCAAATCCATTCCCGGGTGATGCGAACTGCGCTGATCTAGTTTTGTAACAATACGAAAGGATTGAGCATTCCCCTCGAATCCATCCCAAATACCTAATTTTTCTCGCGCATAGGCATCCAGAATCTCCTCGCCAATGTGTCCAAAAGGCGGATGACCTAGATCATGCGCTAGTGCAGCGGCTTCGACCACGTCAGGGTCTAATCCGCCTAGCTCTGCGACGATATCTTTTTTTTCGTCTTCTTGAAGAATTGATTCAGCTAGGCTTCGAGCCACTTGCGCAACTTTAAGACTATGAGTTAGGCGCGTGTGAGTTAACAAACCTTCCGAAACAGGCGTGGTTACCTGTGTAACGCCTGATAAACGATGAAAATGAACAGAGTATACAATTCGGTCACGATCGCGTCGACCCTCAGGCCGGACATCTCTTTCCGAATCTGGGCTCTTTTTTGGTGTGTGTTCCCGGATGTATCGGTTGGGATTTACGATCGGCTCAGCTGACGAAACGGCACCATTTTGGCTGTCATTCGGTTTAATTGACGGGATTGCCCTATTCTTGCGCAAGAAACCCATTTTAGAGGTCCTCAGACTTCGCGTTTATGGACACGACTCCCCGGCCATAACGAAAATCTCCTTTATCTACAAGGCGCCACATTGTGGAGATTGCTTCATTGCGACTCACGTGCTCAGCGCGAGCTAACTTTTCAATAACCAGCGGGATGGTCGATTCCTCTTTGTTGGTCAATACAATTTCTTTAAGAGTCTTTTCAAGTTTAGTATACTCGATCAATGACGGTTCTACCTTTCCGGTCAGGAAACTATCCTTTGAGACACCCCGAAAATTCACCATGGAATTTCTCCTTCGTCTTGGATATGGTTCACCGTCCCGCTCCAGGATCTCACACTGCAGCTCTGACCGCAGCACCATCCACAGGTGGGCGAGTCGCTCAGTAGTTGATCGGCTTATCTGGGGACGGTCCATACTGGTAGGTCACCCCGACCTTTATGTTGCTTGGTCGGCCCGCGGGCATTATTTGTGGCTTTCTTTACCCAATTGAGTAACGGCTTCGTATCATGGATTGGAGATTTCGCTGTTTCAAATCCTAAGTAGCTTGAAGGGCGCTAAATTAGTGCCAGCGATAATGTTATAAGCGAATCGCCGGTCGTCGTCGCCCTACTGTGTTTCTCTAGGCGTCAATCCCTTCCGAATTATTAATCGGGGCCACTCTTACAGTGAGGCCTTCGTGAGCAGATGCCGCGGCCAGGAGTCGAAAGCGTTGGGGCACGTAGGGCCTGGCCAGTCACGATGGTGGCGACCAAGCTCAACCGTCATGCCCGTCAGGACCCTATGTGCTCTGGCGGCCAGGGCCGGGGCGTCGAGGTCCGCCGACAGGGTGCCGTCGGCGACGCCAGCCTCGATGTCTCCCGCAGCCTGGCCCAGACCATCGCCGTTCTGCTGTCCGCTCACCGCGCCCGGATCGGCACCCGCCGAGGCCGCCGCGCGCTGGGCTACTTCGCCCAGGCGGTCCTGTTGCTGCGGTTCATGCGCCAACGCGCCGCGGTCGCTGACCTCGCCCGCGACAACGCCGTCAGCCTCAAGACCGCCTACCGCTACCTGCACGAGGCCCTTGATGTGCTCGCCGCCCAAGCCCCCGAGGTGTCCGAGGTTGTCGCCGAGGCGGTTCATCGAGGAACTGAGCATCTACTGCTCGACGGCACCCTCATCGCCACTGATCGTGTCCACGACCGGACGGGTCGACGTGATCGCTGGTACTCCGGAAAGCACCGCCACCACGGCGGTCTGGTCCAGGTCGTCACCGACGCCGACGGGCGACCACTGTGGGTTTCACCGGTCGAACCGGGCTGCACCCACGACCTGACCGCAGCACGAATCCATGCTCTGCCGGCGCTCTACCCCGCTGCTCGTGATGGTGTCCCCACTCTGGCCGACAAGGCGTACACCGGTGCTGGAGCAGGCATCCGGGTACCTGTTCGCCGTCCCAGGGGTGGACTGCCGTTGACAACAGGTTCTCAACGACTCCACGCGGGGTTGGAACTCTTACGTCAACGCCGATCGCGCCTTCGTCGAGCACGGCATCGCCCACCTCAAGACCCGCTGGCGGGCCCTACGCAACGTCAGCCTCTGCCCGTGGCGCATCACCGCGATCATCGCCACGGCCCTCGTCTTCAGCCGGATAGAGAACCGCTACTGACAAAGGCTCACTACGTGCCCCTGCTCGCCTTGCCTCTGCGCCACCACCACCAGAGCCAGGGCAACGACAACCGACGCCACGCGCAGCAGCCGCGGTCCCCGCCGGTGGCGCCAGCCGGCGCGCTCTGTCGAGTCGGACACCGAACGAGCATCGCGTACTACTTCCACCGCTAGGGCCACCGTCCACGGCTGTCACCCCTCTGCCTGACGACAACTCGTCAGCTCCCTGTTCCGGACCCCTGGGCGACGTCACGGTCACCCCGCCGTCCGCGTGTTCGAACCAGTCCCGAAGCGAGGTCCTCGCGCCCGGCTGCGACATGCTGGCGCGATGAGGTGGCCACGCCGACACACCCAACCCCTCGAGACGACCACGCTGCCCGCCGGCGTAGTCCACCTCGCCCGCCGGCTACCGAACCCGCAGGAGCTGCGCCAGCACTGCCAGGGCCTAGCAATGCTGGACGCGATCCAGGCCGAGGACCCCGCCGACCGCTACTACTCCTTCGACACCTTCTGGAGCCCCACCGAACAACTGGCGTCGATGGACGACGGCTCCGGCAACTCCTGGTCGATCACCTTCACCCCCGACGGGGCGTGGCTGCGCGGCTTCGATCACGAGAGCCCGATGAGCCCTTACGGCGAACCCTTCGACCTCGACTGGCTCGCCGCCGTCCCTCAGCCGCTGCGCGGTACCGCTGCTGAAGTGGCCTTCACCGACGGGGACCTACCGCTGCTCACCCTGGCCTGCTGGTGGCTACACCTCGCACAGGACGAGGAGACGGGCCCTCACCCGGGATCCGAGCAGCGCTGGCACCCGGTGCAGCTGCGCAGCAGCGTCCCCGCCGACCTCAACGACGGCAGCGGGTGGCTGTTGAGCGAGCTCGACGCCGACCCCGACGCCTACCGCAGCTTCGCCGCGGACTACTACGAGACCGAACTCGAGGGTGACGACATTGCTCACGTCCTCGCGCTGCGGCCACTGAGCGAGGAGCTGGTGAGCCGGCTCAACCCTCAACGGACGCTGGCGCAGCTCGGCGAGGACATCGTCTCGATCGGCTACCCGGCGCCCACCTGATCCGCGCCGGAACATCCGGTCATCCCGCGTTGTGCGCGCTGCCGCGGGCGGCCGGTGACCTCACTCATCTGCCGACGAGCGGACGGTCGCTGAGCACGACGATCACCTACATATCGTCGAAGAACAGGCAGCATTCGCACCCACCCCACGGCTCCAACTCTGCGCCTGTGCCGTTGCCGAACAAAGCCAGTGAAGATCATCAGTAGCTGCCTCAGGTAAGGCTCCCAGCAGGCAGGCTCGACGTCGTGGACTTCCTGCTACTGCTCGCCCTGACGTCGCTGCCCGCCGGGTGCATCGTCGTCCTGATCGCCTTCGTGCTCGCCGTGGCGACAGCACCTCGACGGCCGAGGGCGGTCTTGTCCGCGCTGGCCAGTGCCGTCCTCACAACCGTCTGGATCGCGGTCACCATCCAAGGAGGGATCCGCGCGGACGAGACCGGGACCAGCGAGAACGTCTTCTCCCACGTCGGGTGGTTGGCGGCGAGTCTCGCCCTCAGCGTCGTATCCCTTGTCCTCAACGCGCGCCACCGCCGCACCCACGCCGCTCCCGCGCCATCGAGCACCTGAGCCAGGGGACGTGCGACGCGAGGAGCTTCAGGCGCTGCGGTCCGCGTCGTCGACCGGTGGAGCCTCCGTCGCCGACCTGACTACCGACCTGGCTTGTGAGAGCGCCCACCGCGCGACGGCCTCGACCCCGGCGGCGAAGTCGTCCTCCCGGGGGCGGCCCAGGAAGCCGTGGACGGCGTCTGACAGCACGCGGTGCTCTACCGGCACCCCCGCCGCCGCCAAGCCGGCGGCGAACGCGGTGCTGGAGGCCCGCATCCCGTCACGTTCGGCGTCCAGCAACAGCACCGACGGGAAGCCGGCCAGCCGGTGCCCGCCAGGGAAGGCCGACGGGTCGCCCAGCCGGGCCAGGGAACCGGTGTAGTTGAGGTTCATCGCCGTCATCGGCCACCGGGTGTGGGTGAAACGGCGCCGACCGCGCACCAAAGACCGAAGCGCCAGCGGTCGCGAAGGCAAGCGGGCGTGGAAGAACCCGTAGGCCAAGACGACACCGTCCAGGCGCGGACTCCCGTCTTCGGCTGCTGCAGCCGCGGCGGCTACCGCGTTCCCGGCTGCCAAGCAGGCACCGGCGCTGGCTCCCCCCAGCAGCAACGGGCTGGTGCAGCTGGCCCGCACGTGCGCCAGGACCGCGGACACATCGTGGACCTGCCCGGGGAAGCGAGCCCGCAGCACACCACTGGCCGAGCGGGCCGGGAACGGCCACCGCGTCGACAGCAGCGGGGCGAGGGCGTAGTCGACGGTGATCACTCGCACGCCGCGTCCGGCCAGGGCTCGGGCAAAGGTGTCGGATTCCGGCTGGTCGAGGTGGCCGGCGAAGAACGCACCCCCGTGCAGCCACACCAGCGTCGGTGGGAGCGCGTCAGAGACGGCTGCGGGTGGTTCGTAGCAACGCGTCGTGACCGGCCCCCGTGGCCCGGTCACGACGGCATCGACGACGGAGGGGGCGGAGGGAGGCACCGGGGAACGCTACCGATGCGGCCACCCGGAGGAGACGGACGAAACGCACGATCATCCCGCGTTGTGCGCGGTCTCGGGCGGCCGGCGAGGTCGCGATCACGACGATGACCAGACGATCGGTAGACGTCGACAGCAGGCGTTCTCCCGCAGAAAGATCACGTCATGCCACGCCCTGGTGAGCCTGCGAAGCAAGCTCGAGGTGGCCTCACACGTCGAGAACACCGTCACGCGCCTGACCCGCAGGCGGGATCCGATCGGTATCGAGATCCTCCATCAGCCCCACGTCGACGTACTCGGGGTAAGTCTTCCGCCCGACTTCATCGAAGAGTTCCACCCGCCGACGCAGCACCAGACCAGGGCGTGATGTGTGCCCGAACGTCCACTCCAGCCGGGCATCAGGCCACTGCCCGAGCAGGCGGCCCTCCACGACGTCACGTCCATCCAGGGTGTGCCCCCCGGTCGAACCCAGCCAATGCGCACTCATGCTCCCGAACTCGGCCAGCACTCGCTGCAGGTAGGAGTCGACGTCCACCGGCCGCGACACCCTCGGCCAGCACCCCGAGCTGACATCCACGTCCTCCAACGCGGCCAGCGACACCTCCCGCCCACCGGGTCGCTGATCGCGCAGGACGGCGACACCGCCCTCCTTGTGGACCCGCCACGGCCAGAACCCAGCGCGCAACGGCGCGTACCCCCGCGTCACGTCGAACGCCACGTTCTCCCGCTCCTCGACCACCTCGGACGCGGCGGCAGGGTCGAGGGGCCCGGCGAGGAGGTCGACCGCGGCCTCCACGACACCCGGTGCCTCCGCGACCCCGTCGACCGCGGACACCACGGCGGGCAGGGTCTGCCCCCACGGCAGGTGCAGCCAGCGACTGCTCCAGCGCACCCACGAAACGTCCGGGAAATCAGTGGGTTCCGGTGTCCAGGGAGCACGTTCCAGCCGCACCCACACCGCCTCCGCAGTGGCGTAGACCTCCCCGACCCTGGCGTCGGTCTGCACCTGCGTGACGGTGCCACCGGGGGCTACGTGCAGCAGCTCGTCCCAGTCGTAGGGGGTCAACGGTTCGGGATCGCCCGGCCCAACCCGTTGAGGAAGTCCGGTCGGTCGCGCGCACCACGCCCCACCGGGCCCGGCCGCCGCCAGCAACGACGTCTTGGTCCAGGTCGCCTCCGGCGCGCCGTTCAGCCCGATGCGCAGGAGAGGACCACCCAACCCGTTCTCCTGCACCCACAGACCGTCATCGGCAGCGAGGATCCGCCGGAAGGCGCCCAGCTGCGGTGGGGCCGGCTCCTGCCCCCAGGACACCACCTGGCGGACCTGCCCGTCGTGGGGGTCCAGGACGATGGCGACCGGGTGCACCTCATCCACCACCCACAACCCCGACGTCAGCTCGAAGATCCGGTCCGCCTTCAGTCGCCGCATCCAGTGATCATGACGCGGCAGCAACGCGATCGGTAGACCATGCAGCTCCAAGACGACTTCACGGTCATCCCGCGGTGCGGGCGCACGGTCATCCCCGATCAGGTGTGACGCCCTCGTTGCTGTACACACCCCAGCACCTACCGTGGTGGACGTGACTGATCAGCAGCGCCGCAAGGGACCAAGCGCGAGGACCTTCTGGTTGCTCGGCATCGTCGGCGTGGCCCTAGCCGGCGCGTCCTTGATCCTGCTCATCCCCTCCCTCTTCCGGCCGGGGACACATGCCCCGGTCTGGCTCCTCGCCGGGCTCGCCGTACTCGTGGCGGTCTTCGCAGCAGGAGCGTGGCACTGGCGTCGTGAAGTAGTGCAGAGCTAGCCGTATTCCGGCTGCTGTCGCTGCAAGGCGACAGCGGAACGACCTCACGGTCATCCCGCGGTGGCTGCGCGCTACGACGGACCGAGGCCTGTCCGGTAGCACAAGTGCTACCTTCAGTCCATGACAGTCGTCGGTCTTCGCGAACTGCGCCAGCAAGCCTCCGACCTCGTCCGCCGCGTCGAAGCAGGCGAGGAGGTCACCATCACCGTGGCCGGCCGAGCCAGCGCCCGACTCGTACCCGCCAGCAACAGGTCCTGGCGCACCTGGACCGATGTCGAGGAACTGTTCTCCGGCCCCGCCGACCCGACCTGGGAGCAGGACCGCGACCTCATCGACTCCGAGGTCCGCGACCCCTGGGAACCGCGGTGAGGGCGGTCATGGACACCAGCGTCGTCATCGCCGGGGACATCGGCCCACTCCCCGGGGAACTGGCGATCAGCTCTGCGACCTTGGCCGAACTGCACTTCGGAGTCCTGGTCACGACCGACCCGGCAGTCCGCGCCGAACGCCTTCGCCGGCTGTCCCTCCTGCAGCGACGGTTCGACGCCCTCCCCCTGGACGAGGCCGTCGCCGCCAGCTACGGGCAACTGGCTGCCGCAGTCGCCGCCGCAGGACGGCAACCACGCGGTCGCACGATGGACCTGCTCATCGCCGCCACCGCCCACGCGCACGACGCTCGCCTCTACACCCGCAACGCAGCAGACCTCAAAGGGGCAGACGAACTCGTCGAGGTCATCGCCGTCTGACGGGCTCGTCACTGCGGCTGCGACGTCACGCACATCCCGCGTTGTGCGCGGGCGTGGACCGCTCTCCCCACCCCTGCCACACTGAGCCCGTGCCGTCCAGGTGGGCCGACGAACCACGTTGGACACGCCTCGCCGTCACCACTCTGGTGCTCCTGCTGGCCTGGGGGTGCCTGCAGCACCTCCTCGACTTCGCCACCGACGGCCCGCGCCCCTACACCGACGCCCCGACCTGGCTGGCCACCTACTGGAGCGCGCTGACCGCGCTGGATCCCCTGGCCGCGGTCCTGCTCGCCTTCCGCTTCCGCACCGGCGTCCTGCTGGCCCCGACCATCCTGCTCACCGACGTCGCGGCCAACGGCTACGCCATCCACGTCCTGGACCTGGGTGGGTCGCTGGCACCGATCGGCCAAGCCGTCGTCAGCTTCCTGGCCCTGGCCAGTGCAGCCCTGGCCCTGCACCTGCTCCGTCCGGCCTCCTCGAGATCGGACGTCCGGTGAGGTGACTCGGAGGCAGTTCGCGGCAGTTCGCGGCCACCGACCCGACGGTCCTGCTGAGGTGCGGATGCCGCTGGACACCCCACGACGATCGCCACCAGGGCATGCTGGACGCCGTGAAGACGTGGAAGAAGTTCGTGATCGTCGGCTTCCTCGCGGGCCTGGTCCTGCAGATCGTCGGCATCTACAACGACACCACGCCGCTACGTCTCATCGGGGCCGCGCTACCTCTCGCGGCCTTGGCGCTGGGGCTCGTTGTGGAGAACCGTCGAAAGAGCGAGCCACGCCCCGACTGATGCGCTCGGTCTGCCGCTGTCGTAGACGCCGATGACGACGCCCTCACCGCACCTGGCTCACGCGACGGTGCCTGGACTTGCGCACCGCGGTGATCGAGACGTTGATGACCGTGTCCAGGAAGGACGCCGGCGCGAAGCACTGGACTCCCTGGGCCCACACGTCCTGCAGGTCCGCGGTGAACAGCACCACGACGTAGACCACCCACACCGGTGTCGACGTCCACGACGGAAGTGTGCCCACTCGTCGAGCCGCCGGGTGACCGAGTGCGGATCCGCGTCGCCGTGAACGGTCCGGGAATCCGTGGTGGTAGTGGCGTTCCGGGAACTTCCGCGGAGCCGAACTCCTCCGTGACGTCGTGACCACCGGTACCGTCCGGAGTTTGCTGGGAAGGACCCGATGGTTCCCTGGAACCTTCGCGTGCGGTTCCGGTGGGGGCCCCGAACGGGACCGGCGGCGAAACTCCCGACCACACCCCGCGAACGCCGGCGGATCACTAGTGTGTGCTTGGACGAACGGAGTGGGGGAACCGGTGGATCGCGAGGTGGTGGGTCGACAGGGGCGGGTCACCGTCCGCATCCGCGGCGCGGGCCGGCCGGGAGAGGTGACCGTCGAGGTCCGCGGCGCCAGTGAGAGTTTCATCGCCTACTGCGACGGCGAGGTCCAACTCGGTGAGGCCGTCCTGGTGGCCGCCAGCCGAGGCGACCGCGCCGTCGAGGTCTACCCCGTCAACCACCTACGAGTGCCGCCGCGCAACCCGCCGGCCGAGGAGATCTGAACGATGTTCGGGTACCGCATCCCGCAGCCGGACGAGGCGCTGCTGATCTCCGGCCGCCGCGCCCGCGACGGTGGAGAAACCCCCTTCCGGATCGTCACCGGCCACGGTGTCTTCGTGGTCCCCGTCCTGCGTCGCGCCAGCACGCTGACCCTGGCGATGCAGGAGGCGGAGGTCGACGAGGACTGCTACACGACGCAGGGTCTGGCCGTCCACGTCCGCGCGGTGATCGCGTTCAAGGTCGGCGACGACCCGGAGAGCATCACCAAGTCCGCGCGGCGTTTCCGCCGCGACCAGCGACAGATGCCGGCCCTGGTCGGTCGGATCTTCTCCGGGCACCTGCGTTCCATCGTCGGGAGCATGACGGTGGAGAGCATCATCCGCGACCAACAGGCGCTGGCGGAGAACATCATGAGCGCCTCCAAACCCGAACTGGCCCGGATCGGCCTGATCGTCGACTCGCTGCAGATCAGCCAGATCGACGACAAGGACGCCGGGTACATCGCCGCGCTGGCGAAACCCCACCAGGCGGAGGTCAACAAGGCCGCGGCCGTCGCGGCGGCGCGGGCGGCGCAGCAGGCGGCTGCGGCGGAGCAGGAGAGCGCGCGCAACCAGGCCGAGTACGCCCGCCAGACCGCGATCGTGCGCGCCCAGTACCAGGCCGAGGTCGACGCCGAGCAGCGCAAGGCCGCCGCCGCCGGCCCGCTCGCCGACGCCACGGCCCAGCAGGCGGTCATCGAGGCCCAGCAGGAGGTCGCCCGCCGCAACGGTGAACTCCGGCGGGAACAGTTGACGGCCGAGGTCGTCCGGCCCGCCGAGGCGGAGGCCGCCCGGGTCCGGATCGCCGCGGAGGCGGACGCCGACGCGATCCGCCGCCGCGCCGAGGCCGCGGCCAGCAGCGACCGGATCGCCCTGGAACAACGGCTCATCGAGTTGCTGCCCGAGATGGTCCGCGCGGCCGGCGCCGGTCTGGGCGGTGCGAACGTCACCGTCCTCAACGGCGCGACCGGGCTGAACGAGGTCGTCGCGCAACTGGCCGGCCAGGGTTCCGCGGTGTTGCGGTCGGTGCTCGAGGGTTTCGAGTTCAGCGACCGCGCGAAGGACGGGTCCCGCGAGGAGGCTGAACCCCGCACCCGGGCCCAGCTCGAGCCGTGACGACCCGGGCGGAACGCGCCGGGTCCTAGCGGGTCGTCCCCCGAGGCGCGAACGTGTGGTGCACGAACTGCTGCCGATCCTCCGCACCGAGCGCCGCACCCGTCGACCACCGCAGGGCCGCGTCCACGCTCACCTGCGCGACGACCTCCGGGTCCAGCACCACCGTCGACAGGGCGGGGGCGGTGAACTCCGCGACGGACAACCCGTCGATGCCGAGCACCTGGGTCTGGTCGGGAACGCCGATCCCCCGCTCGGCGAGGGCGGCGAGGGCGCCGATGGCGATCGGGTCGTTCCAGCCCACGACCACGTCGGGAACGCCGCGCCGCAGGACCTCGTGGGTGGCGCGGTGTCCGTCGCGGTACCCCGGGCCACCGGCGGGGTGCGTCACGGCGTGCAGGCCCGCACGGGCCAGGGCCTCCAGGACGATCTCGGTGCGGCGGTCGGGCCCGGCCCAGGCGTTCAAGACCACCGCGTGCCCCGACCCGCTCGCGCGCAGGTGCGCGGCCGCGGCGGCCAGCGCCGTCGTGGGGTCCGGGGTGATCCGCGCCCCGGTGGTGGGCAGAGGGTCGCCGGGCGCACCGACCCAGACGGTGGGGACGTCGGAGAGGACGTCGGTCCAGCTCTCGTGGCGGCCGAGGTAGGCGATGACGGCGTCGACCTGTCGGGTCAGACCGGTCAGCAGCCGGACGGGGTTCTGCGACGACGCGACGTCGACCAGGACGACGTCGTGACCCGCCTGACCGGCCCGGCGCATCGTCGCCGCGGCCAGGGGTGCGTAGAACGGGTCGGTCAGGTCGCTGACGGCGACGCCCAGGGCGTCGTGACGGCCGCGGGCCATCGCCCGTCCCGACCGGGACGGGCGGTAGTCCAGCTCCGCGGCCGCGCGCAGCACGCGCTCCTTGGTGACGGCGCTGATGCCGGTCATGTCGTTCACGGCGCGGGTGACCGTCTGCCGGGACACGCCTGCCGCCCGCGCGACGTCGTCGATGGTCGTGGCGCTCAGGCGTGGGCGTGGTCGTCGTGCTCTCGAGGTGCCGGCGCCGTCCACGTCGCGATCATCGTCCCGACCGGGCTGACGGGAGCGCCGGGGTCGGCGGATCGACGGTCACCACGCGACGAGGTCGGCGGCGCGCACCAGGGTGCCAGGTGCACGCCCCGGGAGGCGTCGGGTGTGCCAGGGTGGAGGTTCGTCGACGCAGAGGAGCAACTCGTGGTCCTGGCTACGGTCATCGCTGTCGGTGTCGTGCTGGTGGCTCTCGTCGTCCTGCTGGTCCTGCGTGATCGCGGCCGGGACCGCTCGGCCCGCCGGCAGCCGGAGCGCGGTGACTTCGACCGCGCCACCTCCGAGGGGGTCGCGACCTACCGCCACGAGCAGTTCCCCAGCTCCTGACCCCTCACCGGCGCTGATCGGCGAGGCCACCGGACGGCGCCCGTGAACGAGTCGGCGGACGCGCAGCCACGGTCGTTGCGGGAGTGCCGCGGGTACGGGCGGCTGTGGTCCGCCGGGGTGACCTCGGCGTTCGGCTCCTACATCACGGCGCTGGCGATCCAGGTCCTCGTCGTGGAGACCCTCCACGGCAGCAGCGCCGCGGTCGGCCTCGTCAACGCCGCCCGGTGGTTGCCCTACCTGGTCGTCGGTCTGCTCGTCGGGGTCCTGGTGGACCGGGTGCGGCGGCGCCCGCTGATGGTCGCCACCGACCTGGCCTGCGCGCTGGTCCTGACGTCGATCCCCGTGCTCGCGGTGACCGGGCACCTCGACCTGGGCCGCCTCGTCGCGGCGATGGTCGTGTTCGGGACGGCGACCCTGGTCGGCGACGCCGCGTCCCAGTCCTTCCTGCCCCGGGTCGTCCCCCGCCCGCTGCTGGGCGCGGCCCACGCGCGCATCGACCAGGCCGACGCGGTCGCGCAAGGGAGCGGTCCCGCCGTGGCCGGCGTCGTGGTGTCCCTGCTCGGGTCGGCGTCGGCCGTCCTCGTCGACGCGGTGAGCTACCTCGGCTCGGCGGTCCTGGTGGCGACCGTCCAGGTCACCGAACCCGTCGCCCCGGAAGCGACACCGCGGCAGGGCGACGGCCTGCGGGGCGGGGCGCGCGGTGTCGTGACCGACGTCGCGGAGGGCCTGCGGTGGGTCTACCGGCACCCGACGCTGCGGCCGTTCGCGATCTCGACGCACCTGTGGTTCGCGGGCTCGGCCGTGGCCGGGGCGGTGCTCGCGCCGATGGCCCTGCGCGACCTGGGCCTGAGCGCGGCCACGCTCGGGCTGGCGACGACGGCCGCGGGCCTGGGGGCGCTGGCGGGGGCGACGGTCGCGGTCCGCCTGGGCCGACGCTGGGGGGCGGGGCGGGTGATCATCGCGACCCAGGCGGGGACGGGACTGGCGTGGGCGGTCATGGCGCTCGCCCCTTCGGTGGCGCCCGCCGGTGGCGGCGACGGACCGTGGGCCGGCGGGATCGCCTGGGGCGTGTTCGCGCTCGGACAGCTGTTCCTGGGGTTGTGCATGGGCGCGTCGAACGCGAACGAGATGAGCTACCGCCAGGTCGTGACCCCGGACCGGTTGCAGGGTCGGATGAACACCACGATGCGTTCGTTCAACCGGGCCGCGGTGGTGGTCGCGGCGCCGTTGGGTGGTCTGCTCGGCGACGCGGCCGGCTACCCGGTCGCGCTCGTCGTCGCGGCTGCGGTGGTCATCGGCACGGCTGCGGTGATGACCACCTCCGCGCTGCGCGGTGCCCGACTCGACGACGAGCACGTGGTGGCGGGCACCGCGTGACGCCACGCCACGAAGGGTTGCGGGTCGCGAGCGCCACCCGGGACGCCGCTCTGCCGCCGGACGCGGCCGGCCCTGGGTCACGGTTCCGCCCGCGGGACGTCGGCCACGGTCCGGCGACGGCTCGGAATCGGTGCGGGCGGCTCCGGACCGTCGGAACGACTGGCTCCAGGGTGCCCTGCGAGCTCCAGATCACCTTCGGGGGTGTCGATGCAGCGCCGACGGACAACTGCACCCAGCGTGAGGAACCCTCCATGTTCTCTGCCCAGCGGCTTCGCGCAGAATCGGCCGAACTGGCTCGAGACGAAGCCCTGGCCGACCTCAGCGCTACGGCTCAGGTGCTGAAGGCCGTGTCGACGACCTCGTCCGCCGGTGAGGCCGTGGGGCGCGCGCTGGACTCGGTGCGGGAGGCCTTCGGGTGGGAGTACGGCTCGTACTGGGCCATCGATCCCACCGCCGGCGTGCTGAGGTTCGTGCAGGAGTCCGGCACGGCCGGGCAGGAGTTCCGCGAGGTGACCCTGGCGGCGTCCTTCGCCGAGGGGGTGGGACTGTCCGGACGGGCGTGGAAGACCCGTGACCTCGTCTTCGTGGCCGACCTGGGCACCATGACGGACTGCGTGCGCGCCCCTGCCGCCCAACGTGCGGGGGTCAAGTCCGGAGTCTGCCTGCCACTCCTGGTGGACGGTCGCGTGGTGGGCACGATGGACTTCTTCTCCACCTCCACCCTGACGCTCACCCCGGAACGACGTGACGCGCTGCGGAACACCGCTTTCCTGGTCGTCAAGTCGATGGAGCGCGTCCTGGAGTCGGGCAAGCTCAGCGCGGCCGGTGCACGCTTGATCGCTTCCATCAACGACGTGGAGCACAACGTCGTCCAGGCCACGGCGATCGCCGCGGATGCTGCGCGCCTGTCGGCCGAGGCGAACGGGAGCGTCGACCGGCTCTCCTCCTCGTCGGTGCAGATCAGCAACGTCGTCAAGGCCATCACCTCCATCGCCGAGCAGACGAACCTGCTGGCGCTGAACGCGACCATCGAGGCGGCCCGGGCCGGGGAGATGGGGAAGGGCTTCGCCGTCGTGGCCGGGGAGGTCAAGGAGCTGGCCCAGCAGACTGCCCGCGCCACCGAGCAAGCGATCCAGCAGGTGCGGGCGATCCAGGAGGACGCCAGCGAAGTGGTGATCGCCCTGTCGGGCATCGACGCCGTGGTGGCGCAGATCAACGACACCCAGAGCCTGATCAGCGGCGTCCTGACGCAGCAGAGTGCGCTGACCCACGAACTGCTCAACTGAACCAGGGGCCACGGTCACGCACGAGACGTGGACGAGGGACGGGACGCGACAGCTGTCGTGGGGGCCGGACGGTGTATCGGAGAAGCCGAGAGGCGCCCCGGTGTCCCGGTGGACCACGGCGAGACGCCGACGCGCTGGGTCGGGGAGCACGCCGAGGTCGGTCCCCGGCCTGCCGACCGAGGACTGCGTCGATCGCTCGGGGTGGACCAGGTGTCGGCCGCCGCGCACGACGGCGACCACACTCGTGCCGAGACCGCGTCCTTCGACGAGGTGCAGGACGAGTTCGAGGCGTGGGGCGCGAACGCTGCTGTGTCCCGCCGACGCGTGCTCGGAAACCGTTCAGTTCTCCCCTGCGACCGCCGATCTCCTACGAGTCACGCAGACGTCCTCGAGCATCGGGGAGGCCGTGACGGCCCGGGCTCGACCCGGCGCGAGGAGGGTCGGCACATGCCGCGACTGCGTTGGACGATCGGCAAGCGACTGGCAGCAGGTTTCGTCATCGCCGCCCTCCTCCTCATGGCCGTGGGCGGGGTGTCTTACCGCAGCTCGGGCCAGTTGTCGAAGAACGAGGCGGCGGTGAACCACACCTACGCCGTGCTGGCCGGGATCGACGCGGTCGGTGAGGACCTGAAGAACGCCGAGACGGGGCAGCGCGGCTTCGTCATCACCGGGGTCGACGACTACCTGCAGCCGTTCACCGCCGCCACCGCGGCGGTCGGTGGGCACCTGGACACCGTCGCCGAGCTGACGAAGGACAACCCGGCGCAGCAGCAGCGGATCGCCACGCTGCGCCCGCTGATCCAGGCGAAGATCACCGAGATGCAGCAGACCATCGACCTGCGCAGGGCGCAGGGCTTCCCCGCCGCCCAGGCGGTCGTCCTGACCAACGCGGGCAAGACGGTCATGGACCAGATCCGCGCCCTGACCACCCAGATGAGCGACGACGAGGACAGCCTGCTCACCGTGCGGGCCGCGGCCTCGGCCAGTGCGCACGCCACGATCGAGCGCACCGTCATCGGTGGCACGGTCCTGGGCCTCATCGCCTTCCTGGTCATCAACGTCGTCGTGACGCGCAGCATCGTGGTGCCGCTGCGGGGGGTCAACACCCGCCTCGCGGGCATCGCCGACGGCGAGGGGGACCTGACCCAGCGTCTGCCCGAGGACCGCGCCGACGAGTTCCAGGACACCGCCACGGCCTTCAACCGCTTCGTCGCCAAGGTGCAGGCCACCGTGCGGGAGACCGCGCAGGCGGCGGAGGACCTGACCGCGGCCACCGGCGGGTTGCAGGCCACGGCGGCGCGGATCGAGGCGGCGTCGGAGGTCGTGACGGGCCGGGTCTCCTCCGTCTCCGCCGCCGCCGGGCAGACGTCGGCGAACGTGCAGTCCGTGGCGGCCGGCGCGGAGGAGATGGGCGTCTCCATCGAGGAGATCGCCTCGAACACCACGCAGGCCGCCGGGGTGGCCGGGGAGGCCGTGGCCCTGGCGGACACGAGCACCCGCATCGTCACCGCGCTCGGGGAGTCCTCGCGTCAGATCAGCGACGTCGTCAAGGTCATCACCGCGATCGCGGAGCAGACGAACCTGCTGGCGCTGAACGCGACCATCGAGGCGGCGCGGGCGGGTGAGATGGGCAAGGGGTTCGCGGTCGTGGCCAGCGAGGTGAAGGAACTGGCGCAGGAGACCGCCCGCGCCACCGGGGACATCACCGGGCGCGTCGCGACCATCCAGCAGGACACCGACCGGGCGGTGGAGGCGATCGGCGGGATCAGCGAGATCATCTCGCGGATCAACGCCTTCCAGACCACCATCGCCGCCGCGGTGGAGGAGCAGTCGGCGACGACGCGGGAGATGTCGCGCAGCGTCGCCGAGGCCGCCACGGGGTCCTCGCAGATCGCGGTCACCATCGAGACGGTCGCGTCCGCGGTGCAGGAGACCAGCGCCGGGGTGCGCTCCACCCGCGAGGCCTCCGAGGACCTGGCCGGGATGGCGGAGCGCCTGAAGACCGTGGTCGGCCGCTTCCGCTACTGACGGTCCGCCGACGCGCGGACCGCTGCGCCTCGGCGTGCCGACTGTCGTCCTGCGGTGGTGGAGCACGAGGCAGTCGTCCGCACGCGGCCGATGAACGCGACCGTGGGGCTCGGTCTGCTGCGCGGGGTGGAGTGCGGCGCCGAGGGTTGCCGAGGACCCGTTCAGCGTGTTCCTGACGGGCTACGTCGCGGGATCGCTGCGCTGGTGGGGGGGCTGTGGTGGGCCTGCTGACCTCGGCGGCGGCGATGGTGCAGACGCTCGTGCCGGGTGTCGGCGCCGCCGCGGTGGCGTTGTGGCAGGTGCGTCCCTCGCCGTGAGGGGGCACGCTCCTCGCGATCGGATCACGGACCGGTGCGGTTGTCACGGAGGACACGTGAGTTGCCCGTGAACGATCCCCGGTCGAGGCCTGCCACGGCGGGTGTGGCAGCTCGCCGGCGTCCTGGAGACGAGCCGCAGGAGTCCTCCGTGCGCGCGCAGTGCGGGACGACCGTGACGTGGGTGCCGGCCCGCGTCAGGTCGCTGAAGACGCCGGCCCGTCCTTCACGAACGAGACCGCCGACGCCGCGACCTGGCGCACGCCGGGCAGATCCAGGGTCGTGGAGGTCGGAGCCAAGGCCGGTCCCCAGGACACCTCGAACCCCAGCTCGTCGTCGGTGGGCAACCCGAAGATGCGGACCGCGCAGGACAGGCGCCGCACGCGACCGTCGTCGGAGGTGTCGATGCGCTCACCCAGGGCCAGTCGCTGCGGCACGTGATCGAGGAAGGCGTGGACGAGGGGGTCGTTGAGCTGCCCCGGCCACACCGCCTCCAGGTCCCCTCGCACCCTGGCCTCCGCCTCGCTGCGCGGGGGAAGGACCTGGGGGATGAACGCGAGGTCCGCGCGGGCCACCAACCAGGCGGTGAGGCGGTCGGGGTGGGCGAAGACGCAGCGCAGCCCGATGACGATGCCAGGTACTCGGGCCAGGACCACCGGCCCGTGGACGACGGCTCCCAGGCTGCGCCAGGTCTGGTCGGAGTCCTCGATCTGCCACGGCTTCCACGGCTGCTCCCACGGTTGCGGGTACTCGCTCGTCATCCCAGCCTCACCACGTGCCCAGCCAGCTGGTCGAGGTTCTCCATGACCAGCACGGTCGTGGTCATCGGGGCTCCCACCTCGGGCCAGCCGGCTTCCAGAGGTAGACGTCCGTCGGCGGGTAGGTCCGGCCACCACACGTCGAGGTCGTGGACGTAGGCCGGGGTGCCCGGGTCATGCTCGGAGTGACCGCGGGCAGTGTGGGACGTGCTGCTGTGGTGGTGCTCCAGGCGCAGCCAGAGCTCGCCGTCTGGTCGAGTTCCGGCGGCCGAGGCGGGCACGCTCAAGCGGGGTGAGCTGTGCGGGCGTGAGGGGAGGTTCCGTCGACCACCGCGGCCGCTGCGGGGGTGGGTGTCGGATTCGTAGGCGTCCCGGGCGGCCTGGCCGATGGCCTTGACCTCGACGGAGAGCAGCAGGCCTTCGTAGTAGGCGAAGACGCAGCGCAGGCCGATGCCGATGCCTGGTCCCGCGCTGAGGACGCACGGGCCGTGGGCGAGGGCTCCCATGCCCTCGGTGAAGGGGTAGGACACGTCGCTGGTCACCTGCTCAGAGTGCCGTAGATCGAGGATCTGGTCATCAGCGGCACGGCACGATCGTGCTGCTGACCAACGGTCTCGCGCAGTTCGCCGGACGCACGCACTCCGCGGGATGACCGTGCGGTTGCGAAGTCGTCGAGCCCTCCGGCCCGCCGTGACGCCTTCGACTCGTACCTGGCCACCCTCGAACTCCCCGAACTCCTCGCCGCCCGAGCCCGCGGCGGTCACTGAGCACCGCCGGGTGCCGCACCTGGATGGCAGCGGACCCTCGAGTGCGTCTTCGTCGGCGGGGGCACGATGACCTGGGACGAAGGAGAGGGCGCATGTTCACTGCGGTGTCAGCGGGGTGGGGCTTGCTGGTCGTCGCCATCCTGATGGCCGTGGTCGTGTCGATGACGAAGAACGGCACCTTGAGCCTCGAGGGCGGGATCGGTCTACGTACCCCCGCGACGCAGCACTGCGACGAATGCTGGATCGCTGGTCACCGGGCCGCGTTGCCCGTCATGCGCTGGGTGGCCCCGGTGGCTGTCGTCGTCGCGGTCGCGGCTGTGCTGCTCGTCGTCCTTCTGCCGCTGCGTGGAGATGCTCCCGAAGTGGTGGCCGGCGTGGTCGACGGGGTGGGGTACGTGCTGGTCGTGGGGTTGGCGTTGTGGGCGGCCCGCTGGGCGGATCGCGCCGCACTGTGGGTGCACTCCTGAGGCGAGCGAGTCAGGTCAGGTTGAACGCGGTAGAGGAGTTTTCAGCGATCGTGCGGCCTTCAGGCAGATGAGTGACGTCGTCTGCAGCTCAGGAACGCGTTCACCGCGGGATGACCGTGAAGTCGTCGACGCTCTCGATCGGAGTGCTCCGGGTGCGGGCGCCCACTGCTCCGACCGGGGTCGGCACAGGGATTGGCCCCCTCCGGGTGCCGGTCATCGAGCAGACTCGAAGCGTGCGCCGCGTCCTCCTCCTGACCGCCCTGCTGGTGGCGATCACCGCCTGCAGCTCCCCGACCGACCCCGTACGAACCTCCACCGCAGGCCAGAGCAAGCCCGAGACGCCGACGGTGAGCTCGGACTCCTCCTGGGTCGACGACCCCGGTCCGGCGTGCGAACCGCCGGAGGACGCCGCGGAGGGCGACGCCTGGTTGTGCGTGGAGGAGACCACGCCCGACCCGCAAGCCGAGCAAGAGCGCCTTGCGGCCCTGGCGCAGGAGACAGCAGGGTGGTCGGACGAGGGCGCGCAACGGGCCGACGACGAACGGCTGCGGCAGGTGATGGCCGAGTACGAGGCCGAACACCCCGAGCTCACTGCCGAGGACGACGCGCTGGCGGCGTCCGGGGATCTGCCGGCGGATCGCGGATCGCTGCTGATCCGCACCGACTTCACCCACCAGCCCCGGTGGGAGGCGCTGCTGAACGCGGTGCACACGCCGAGTCCGGACGGGTTCGTGCCCTACCTGAGCACGGTCGAGCACCAGCGGTGGGCCGGGGCGTCCGTCGCCGACCTGGCTGCCGCTGCCCCGCCGTACGTGCTGCTCGTGCTCGCCGACGCGACGACGCTTTCCTCACCGGAGATGCCGCTGCTGGTGCTTGAGGTCCGCGACGGTGCGGTCCGGGAGTTGCGTGTGGCTCCGCAGGCTCTGGCGTCGGTGGAGAACAACCTGTCCATCGCCAACATGGACTGGGAGGACTTCGCGGGTGCTGCTGATCCCGACGGCGTGTTCCGCGGTTTCGACTGATCGGCGGATGGTGCTGGGCGCGTGAGGCGCGGCAGCGACCCGATCACGCAGGACGAGGGATGACCGTGCGCCCGCAGCGCGCCACGACCGTGACGTCGTGAACGGCGCCGGGTCATGTGGATCCTGGTCAGGTTGGGAGGTAGGACGGCCAGTAGAAGGGCATGGTGACCTCGCTCGCCCCTCGACGGACGGTCGCCGGCTGAGGGGGGCTGACCCACGTGCAGGCCCACACCCGGCCCACCTGCAGCACCGGGGGATGGTGCCTGTCGGCCAGCACCACCTCGACTCCTGCGCCGTCGAGCAGTTCACCGACCAGCGACCACCACGTGGGTGTGCCGTCCCAGCGTCCACCGCCCCTGCCCTCCAGCGGTTCGCGACCGCTCCACGGCGTCCAGTCGGCCGCTTCTCCGGGGACGAGCAGCCCGGCCATCTCGTTGCGGTGGTGCTGGGCGTGGACCTGTCGCCAGTGCCCGTCGCTGCGCCACTGCAGTCGCCAGTTGGCGGGCAGCTCGAGGAACTTGATCGTCGTGCGGTCGTCGTGGTCCATCGAGGCCCTCCGCTGTCGGTGGCTGACGACGCTAGCTGCGGATCCTGACCGTGCGGCCATCGCCAGAAGCGTGAAGTCGTCGGCCGCCGAGGATCGCGCCACGACCGGACGCATGCGCAGTGCGCCATGGGTGTGAGGCGAACTGTCCGCGGTGGTGCAGCGGGCACCGGCCCACGTCACGTCTCCTGCTCCGAACCGAGTAGACGGATACCCAGAACCGCGACCACCGGCGCCAGAGCGGCGCAGACGGTGTCGACAGCCAGCCTCACCGTCCTGCCAACTCGACGGAGAGCGGAAGACGACGACCCAGCAGGACGGCGCCACCGGCCGCGACGAGCATGCCGATCGTGACCACGCCGACCCAGGAGTTCGGTGTTCCACTCCCGATCAGGACTCCGGCCAGGGGCGGACCGATGAACTTGGAGACCGGGTAGGTGGCCGAGTTCAGCGCGTTGTACCGGCCGCGGAGGTGATCTGGCGCCAGAGCGTTCGGCACGGCGTTGATGACCGGGCTGAGGAAGGTCTCCCCCACCCCGAACACCCCCAACGCCGACACCAAGAGCGTTCCCGCCACCGTCGCCGGAAGTCCGGGCAGGCTCGCGATCCCGGTCAGCACCCACGCCAGAGCCCCCGAGAGTGCGCACGAGGCCAGCAGCCGGCTGCGTCGCAGTCCCCTGGTCCAGCGTTCCACCGGCAGTTGGAACACGACGATCGCTGCGGTGTTGGCCGCGAAGCCGAGACCGATGACCCGAGTGGACCCGCCGGGCGTCAGGGCGACGAACGCCGCCCACGGGCCCTCGGTCTGCGAGCTCCCGAAGATCGCCAAGGCCAGCAGAACCACGAGGTAGGCGACGAAGTGCCCGTCTCGCAGCACCGTCCGGTAACCGGTCGGGGCGGCCTCCCTCGTGCGGTGAGCGTGCGCCGTCCAGCCCGCCGTGTTCCGGAGTCCGACGAAGAGGATGAGCGCGAAGACCGCGGTCGATGCGCCATCGAGCAGGTAGACCACGTGGAAGCTGCCCGGACGCGCGACCGACACCGTCGTTGCCGCAGTGAGGGATCCGGCACCGAGCCCGACGTTCATGAGGCCGAACCGCACGGCGAAGGCGCGCGACCTGCGCTCGGCCGGGACCTGGTGGGTGACGAGCCCGTTCAGGCTGGGCCACACGAACGCGTTGCCCATCGACAGCACGGCCAGGCCTGCGGCACCGGCCACCGGTTCACGCGCCAGGGCCAGGAGCGTGGTTCCGCCGGCTTGGAGCACCAGACCGAGAACCGCGACCCGTCCCAGCCCGATCCGGTCGGCGATCACGCCCCCCGCGGCGGTGGCACCCAGGGCGAGCACGGCTGCACCGGCCACGACGAACCCCACGATGGGCAGCGCGAGCCCGAGGACGTGGTCGAAGTACACGAAGGTGAACGGCAGCGTCAGTCCGAGCCCCACCGACGTGACGAGCGTACCGAGGAGGGTGGCGCGGAAGGCTCTGAGATCGGCGGTGTTCAGGGTCGAGACCGGGCCCCGGACGCGCCCGAGCGGGAAGAGCGCGGCACGCAGGGCGTCGAGGATTCGAGGAGGCACGCAGGTCGTCCGATCTGATCGTTCGCCGTCAGGCGAACCGGCATCAGAGGAGACGTGGCCTCATCGCAGAGTAGCGGGCCGTGGCGAAGCCCACGACCAGGTCGATTCCGGCTCCAGGAGCCGCGTCCTGCTCATCGTCCCCGGGTGAGTGGTCGTCGGGGAACTTCGTGACGCGGGGTCAACCCGTGCCGCCTCGTGGCCGATGCAGGAACGACGCCCCGTCGGTGTCCGCCTCCTCCGCCGAGCCCTGGAGCCTGCGTGCCCACGTCCGCCGATCCGCCGGCCCCGGCACCCTCACGCGCCCGGGTGCTCGCGGCCCTGGTGGGCGTCTCGGTCCTCATCGGACTGCTGGCCGGACTGGATTCGACGACCCTGCGCCCGGGACCGTGGACGGTGGCCTTCCACTGCTCGCTGGCCACCGGCGGACTCAGCGCGCTGGGCCTGCTCACCCTCGGGCGTCGCTGGTCGGACAGGGTGCTCGTCGTACTCATCACGGGCCTCATGGGCCTGGTCGTCCTGTCGGTGCTGGCCAACCAGAGCCGGGCCGGCGGGATGCTCAACGTCGTCCTGCTGCTGCCCAACGCGGTGTTCGCGGCCGTCTACCTCTCCCGCGGTGCGTGCCGCGTGGTCTCGCTCGTCCTGACGCTGTGCCTGGCGGTCGTCATGCGGGCGGTGACCGCGGAACCGCTGCAGTGGACGACCTTGGTGGCCCTCCCGCTGCTGGCCTTCGTCGGCACCAGCGAGGTGGTCCTGCGACTGCGCGGGGAGCTCGAGAGCGCCGCGACCGCCCTGCGGCGGCAGTCGCTCACCGATCCCCTCACCGGGTTGTCGAACCGCCGTGCACTGCAGGAGCACCTCGCTGGATCCGCGGGCACGGGGACCTGCACGGTCCTCGCGCTGGACATCGACCACTTCAAGGCCATCAACGACACCCACGGTCACGCCGTGGGCGACGAGGTGCTGCGCTGCTTCAGCGCCGGCCTCGCGCGGGAGACCCGCCACGACGACGTGGTCGTCCGCATGGGTGGGGAGGAGTTCCTCGTCCTCTCCTCGACCCCGGTCGACCGCGCCGAGGAGTTCGCCCAGACGCTGCGCACGCGTGCGGCGCACTGGATGGCCCCGTGGTCGGCGACGGTCAGCGTGGGTGTCGTGACGGTCGAGCGTCCCGAACGCCGGGGCCTGGTCGGCTCCGGGCTGCAGGCCGCGATCGAACGGGCGGACGTCTGCCTCTACGCGGCCAAGCAGCAGGGCAGGAACCGGGTGGTCACCCAGGTGTGGCCGGAGGCCTAGGCCGGATCCCCGGACCGGGTGGCCCGTCACTCCCGGGTGGAGAGTTCCAGCACCAGTTCCATGCAGCGGCGGCGGGCCGGCGACCAGTCGTGGGGCAGGTTCCGGACGGCGTCGGTGGCGCTCGGGGAACTCCGCCTGCCGCGGGAGCCACCGGTCGCGTCCGGTCCGTCGTCGACGCCGGCGGGGTGCAGAGCGTCCCAGGAGTCGAAGAGTTCTTCCTCGGCGTCGGCCAGGCCGGACTCCTCGATGACGGCGTGCAGCGCCAGTTCGAAGGCGTGCCGCTGACCGGCGACCCGGGCCACCCGGGGGTCGTCGACCGCGACGGTGTCGTCGAGCGCCTCCTCGGCGGCGTCGAGGCGGTCCTCCTGCTCCCGCAGGTCGTCACGGGTCGCCAGGGCGATGAAGCGGGACGCCTGGACGGCCGCACCGAGCGGCCCGAAGATCCGCTCGGTGATCAACAGCGCGTCCAGGTCCGTCCGGCGCAGGGAACCCTCGGGCAGGCCCTCGAGGCGGGCGGCGACGACGTCGGAGAGCAACCCCGACCGCGGTCCGCGCCGGCGCATGCGCTGCACGGCGGTGCGCTGCCGCCGCAGTTCCGCCTCCTGGGCGGCGAGGGTCGCTTCCAGTCGCTCCAGGACGCTCTGGACGGCGTGGTCGCCGTCGGAGCGGTCCGGGGCGTCGGTGAAGGCGTCCCGGACGTCGTCCAGAGCGATCCCCGCGTCGGCCGTCTTCCGGATCCACAACAGCCGCAGCACGTCGTCGTAGCCGTAGCGGCGGCGGTTGTCGCTGCCCCGCTCGGGCTCGGGGAGCAGGCCGATGTCGTGGTAGTGCCGGATGGCGCGCGGCGTGGTGCCGACGAACGCGGCCGCGTCACCGATCGTGACCTGACGCCGGACGAAGGACGAGAGCATGGGCGGGCCTTCCTCGGTGCGGGAACGTGGGCCCACCGCACCACATGACGCTGCGGGAGGTGCAACTCCCGCAGTTCACGCCTCGGTCCGGTCGCCGGGCGGTCAGGTTCGGGCTCCGGGTGGAGACGCTGGAGTGCGACGACTCGTTCCACGAACCCGGCGCCGTCGATGCGTGCGTGTTCCTACGCCCCACTCGTGATCCTTCTGTGCTTCCCAGGAAGAGCACGGACGGGGGCGGGGCGCAGTCGCGGATCGGGGTCTGCGGGGTCTGCGGGGCTCCTCCCGCTCCCGGCCGGATCAGCGGTGGGTGTCGAACTCGGACGTGCGCTGGCGTGCCGCGCACGGTCGGCCACAGACCCGTCACCAGGGCGAACAGCGCTCCCCCGGTCATGGTCGAGACGGCCGCGAACCGCCGCTCGTCGATCGAGCAGTCGTACCGGCCGCCGATCCGAACTCGAGGCGGACACCGCTGACCGAGGTCGAGGACCATCGAACGGAGCGGGGTGGTTCTCGCGCTGCTCTGCGCCCGGTCAGCCGGTCTTCCGCGGTGATCCTGCGCGCCGCCCGCTCCACCGCTCGAAACCTGCGGGGCCGGCCACGACGACGGAGATGAGGACGGCCTGGACGGCGGATCCGCCGGTGCTGTCGCCGAAGCCGAAGTGCCACAGCAGCCACGTGACGACCGCGGCACCCAGGGCCGCCAGGACGACGCGTCGGAGAGAGGTCCGGGGCCCGGCGCTGCGAGGCTCTTCGAAGGACGTCACGTCGCTCAGCGTGCCCAGTGCGGGCGGCGGTGTCGAGAGGGTGCGGGTTCCGGGCCGAGGCGGGCCACGCCGTCACCCGTCCCCGTCGACCATCCGCAGCAGGACGTCGTTGAGGGCGGCCACCTCGGCCGCGCTCATGTCCAACCGTTCGGGCCGGTTCGCGGCCTGGACCGACGGCCAGACCTCGGCGAGCAGGTCGCGGCCGGTGGGGGTGAGGGTCAGCGGGTTGCGCCGTCCCCTGGTCCGCTCGGAGTCCCGGGTGATGAGGTCGCGGGCCACCATCCCGTCCAGGACCCCGCTCAACGACTGCGGTCGCACCAGCACCTTGCGAGCCAGTTGGGCCTGGGTGAACTCGGCTCCGGTGCCCAGGTGCGAGAGCACGCCGAACTGCACCGGCGACAACCCGTGGTGGGCGAACACGGCCGTGAGTTCGCGCTGGGCGCGGTGCGCGGCGCGGATCAGCGACCACGTCACGAGCGCGTCGATGTCGTCCTCGGTCACGTCCACGGTCGGCTTGCCACCTCCTCGAGAGGAGTGCAGTCTCTCACCAACAGGTTCCTGCTAGTGAAGAGGTCGACGTGACTCTCCCCACCCCGCCCCGTTCCGACGACACCCCGGCCCGGTCGCTGGTCATCGGCGCCACCGGGGACGTCGGCACCCACCTCGTGGACGACCTCGCCGCCCGGGGCGTCCCGTTCCGGGTCCTGGCCCGACGGCCGGGACAGGTCCGCGCCTTCACCGAGCGCGGCCTCGACGCCGTCCTCGGCAGCTTCGAGGACACCGGCAGCCTGCGCGCCGCGATGCGGGGGTGCGACCAGGTCTTCCTGAACACTCCCCCGGGTCTGGAGCAGTTCCGGCAGAACCGCGACGCGATCGACGCCGCGGTCGCCGCGGGGGTCCGCCACGTCGTCAAGGTGTCCGCCTCCGACGCCAACCCCCGCTCGGCGATCCCCTGGGCCCGCGACCACGCCCTGGCCGACGAGCACCTGCGGCGCAGCGGTCTGGCGTGGACGCGCCTGCAGCCGGGTGCGTTCACGAAGAACCTGCTCGTGGAGGCGGCGGCCATCCGACGCGGGTGGCTGCCGCAGACCAGCGGGCACGGGGCGACCGCCTGGATCGACGTGCTCGACGTCGCCGCCGTGGGCGCCCGGGTCCTCACCGATCCCACCGTCCAGGGTGGCGCCGGGGACGACGGACGGGTCTACCGGCTCACCGGCGACCGGCCGCTGTCCTACCCGGAGGTCGCCGGCGTGCTGACCGCCGCGCTCGGGCACCGCGTGCGCTACGTCCAGGTTCCCGCGCCGCTCTTCTACGGCGTGCTGCGCGCCACCGGTGCCCCCGCGTGGCAGGCCAGGGGCCTCGTCCACCAGTTCGTGGACGTGGTGCGCCGCGGTGCGGACGACGGCCGGCTGTGCACCACCGACGTCCCCGACCTGCTGGGACGCCCCGCCGTCACCGTCGCCGACTTCGCCGCGGCCCACCGCACCGAACTCCGCGCCGCCTGAGCCGCGGGGCGCCCACGGGTCACTGTCCGCGGTACAGCCCGTCGGCGTAGCTCGGACCGTAGTAGTCCTCGAGGTCCGACAGCGTTGCGTCCGGTCGCTCCAGGGTCTGCGCCAGGACGGCCCGCGGGGGGACGGCCTGCGGCGCCCAGGTCTCCGGCTGCCACAGCTGCGAGCGCAGGAACGCCTTGGAGCAGTGGTGGAAGACCTGTTCGACCTCGACCACGATCGCCAGGACCGGGCGGTGGCCCTTGACCACCATGTCGTCGAAGAAGGGGGCGTCGCGCACGAGGCGGGCGCGACCGTTGATGCGCAGGGTGTCCCCCCGCCCGGGGATCAGGTGGATCGACCCCACGTGGGGGTTGGTCAGGATGTTGCGCAGGCTGTCCACGCGACGGTTCCCCGGTCGCTCGGGGATGGCGATGGTCCCCTCGTCGAGGACGAGGGTGTACCCCGCCGGGTCGCCCTTGGGCGAGACGTCGCACGAGCCGTCGGCGCCGGCGGTGGCCAGCAGGCAGAACGGGGACGCCGCCAGCCAGGCCCGGTCCAGCTCGTGCAGCGTCGTGCGTTCCTTCTCCCACGCCCGCGGCAGCGGTTCGCCGATGAGCTCGCGCAGTTCGGTTTCGTCGGTGATCTCCTGCATGCCCGCAGTCTTGCCGACTCCCGCCGTCCGCGGGTGGTTCAGCCCCGGTGGGCGCGGGCCGCGAGGCGGGTCGCGACGAGCTGGATGACGACGGCGACGCTCAGCCCCGACGCCATGACCGCCCCCATGGCGACGGCGGTCCCGCCCAGGGCCCCGGCCAGCGGTGTCCCCAGACCGCCGACGCCGAAGGCCAGACCGCCCTGCAACGCCGCGGCCGTCCCGGGGAGGGCCTGCCCGAGGGCCTGGGTCCGCGTCGCGGACCCGGTGATCACGAACCCCCACGCTCCGGTGACCACGGCCAGGCAGGCCCAGACCGGTCCGGGTCCCGCGCCGAGCAGGGCCGCGGTCAGGACGCCCAGCGACCCCACGGCGGCGACGCCCAGCCCGATCGAGAGCAGGACGTCCTCGTCGTGGCGGCGCACGAGACGACGGAAGACCAGCGTGCTCGCGATCATGCACGACGCGTTGGTGGCGAAGACGAGCGTGTACGCCGGTTCCGAGAAGCCGAACTGGCTCTGGAAGACGAACGAGCTCGTGGCGATGTAGGCGAAGAACCCCGCGGTGGCGCAGCACGAGGTCACCAGGTAGGCGCTGAAGCGCGGGATCCGCAGCAGGGTCCCCATGCGGGCCGCCGAGGCGCGCAACCCGACCCCGGAGGCCCGGCGGTGCGGGGGGAGCGTCTCGTGGAACGTGAACTTCACGCTCGCGGCCAGGACGAGCCCGAGGCACGCCAGCGCGACGAACATCAACCGCCACTCCCCCACCAGCAGCAGTGCCGCCCCCAGCAGCGGGGCCAGGACGGGACCGAGGGCGTTGATCGCGGCGAGCGAACTGATCGTCCGGGCGCGGGCCGCGCCCTGCAGGACGTCGGTCACCACCGCCCGCCCGACGACGGACCCGGCCGCGCCGGCCAGACCCTGCAGCAACCGCGCCACGACCAGGGTCACCGGGTCCGGAGCCAGCGCGCAGACGACGGAGGCCACCGCGAACGTCGTCGTCCCGGCCAGCAGCAGCGGTCGGCGCCCCACCGCGTCGGAGATCGGTCCGATGAGCAGCTGCCCGACGGCGAAGGCCACCAGGAAGGCGGTCAGGGACAGCTGGACGGCCGACGTGCTGGTGCCCAGGTCCGCGGCGATCGCGGGCAGCGCCGGGATGTACATGTCCGTGGCCAGCGGCGCGATCCCCACCACCACCGCCAGCGGCAGCAGCGGGGGCAGCCCGACCGCGGTGTCCCGCCCGGCGGGTGGGGAGGACGTCTCGGCGGTTCCTGCGGTGTCAGCCATCCGGACCAGCTTCACACCCCGGCGGCCGCACCACCCGCCGGCGCGGCTACGAGCCCCGACGGCCGGGAGGTGCAGCCCTTCGGACCGGAGCGAAGCCGTACGGTGGCGCTCGCTGCTGCGGCACGGTGAGTTCGTGACGCAACCGCTCCACGGCACCCGCCCGCCGCGCCGGTCCGCACCGGTCGTCGTCGGCGGGCTGGTGGTGCTGCTCGTCGTGGTGAGCGCCCTGGTCCTCTGGCGCTCCACCGGTCCCTGCGGCGCCGGGGCGGGTGACCCCCCGCGAGGCGGTACGGGGGGTGCTGGCGGCGCTGCACGACGACGACGAGCGGGGCGACGAGCAGATGGGCAACCTGCACGCCCTGGTCGCCACGGCGCCCGGTGGTCACCTCGTCGGACGGTTCCAGACGATCCCCGGTCAGCGCGGAGCGCTGGTCGTGCGGGCCACCTCCTCGGACACGACCTGGTGATCCCGGCGCGGTCCCCCTGCGGTCTCGCGGGGTGACACCGTCGGGGGCCGGCCCAGCTGGGAGGTCGTCGCCGTGAGGACGGGAGGTCTGGAGATGCCGGACGGAGAACGACCGGAGCAGTTGCCGAGCGAGGTGGTCGAGGCCCTGCAGGGGTTGAGGCGTGGTGAGGAGCTGACGTCCGCGCTGCGGCCGTTCACCAGCGCGCCCGGTCACCTGCACCGGTCCTGGGTTCCCGTGACCGCGGACCGCCTGCGCCTGCTCACCGGCTCTGCCCCGGTGCGCCTGCCCGGCCGCCTGACCACCGGTCAGCGGGAAGTGCTGGCCGTGCCGGGGCGAGACGGTGAGCCAACCCTCGACGTCGACCAGGACGGGCGGGAGGTCACCGCGCTGTTCGCGGCCTTCTACCTCCCCCGGCAGCTGGACTGGCGTCAGGCCAGCAGGTCCTCCGTGCTGCGATCCGACGTCACGGCGCTCTACGTCCAGGAAGCCGACGACCGGCCCTGGCCGCTGTCGATGGTCCACCGCCGGCAGCACCTGGACGTCGACGGCTCGCTCGTCCTTGCACAGGCGGGGGGTGACTGCACCGTCGTCGAGGTCGGCGGGACCGCGGTCGGGGTCCAGGCCGACCGCAGTGGAGCGGTCAGCGTGGGGTGGTCGGTCCCCCGCTCCGCGGAGGGGGCGGATCGTCGGTGGAACGTCACGATGCTCACCCGGCGATCAGCGGTGGACGCGGTGCAGCTGGCGCGGGACGCGGGATGACCGTGCGCACCGCGGCACGAGCGCGCGTCCTGTTCGCGGCACGGACGTGGCTACGGTGGTCGCCTCACCAGCCCGTCGGAGGAGCACCGTGACCACTCACCCGACGACCCCCCTCGAGCCGACTCACGATCCGGTGCTGTCGAGGACGCTGGAGGCCGCCGGTCTACCCACGACGGGACGGTTCCACCCGAAGTCCGGCTGGGTGAGTCGCGCCTGGGTCGGCGATGGATGCGTCGTGCGTCTGAACACCGACGCACGGCACCGCGACGCCTACCGCCACGAAGCCGCAGTCGTCAGCCTCCTCGCCGGTAGCGACGTCCCCCACGCACGACTGCTCGCCCACGGCGACGGCCCGGACGGGCCGTGGTCCGTCTCCGAACGCCTGCCCGGGCAGACCCTCCACGAGGCGTGGCCGACGGCGGACCCACCCACCCGCCGATCGATGATCGAAAGCCTCGGCTCAGCGTTGCGGGCCCTTCACCGCATCCCCGTCCCGGCCGGCCTGTTGCCGCCCTGGTTGGTCGGAGCGCTCGATGGTCAGCCGTGGCCTGCGTTCCACCCGCCCGTGGTGGGTGCCACGCTGGCGTTGGTGGAGGCGGCCCGACGGCTGCCCGGTCACGATCCGCACCTGCTCGTCGACGTCGCCGGTTGGATCGAGCAGCGGCTGGCCCTCTTCGCCCCTGACGCACCCGTCCTCGTCCACGGTGATCTGCACGGGTCGAACGTGATCGTCGACCAGGGACGCGTCACCGGCCTCATCGACTTCGCTGAGGCGTTGGCCCAGCCGGTCGACGTCGAGCTCGACACCGTCCTGCGCTGGTGTGCGCGGTCGCGGGAGTTCCCACCCGCGCCCGACGAGCGAGGGCTCGAGGAGACCTCGCTGGCAGAGGTCCCGCGGTGGCTGCGCGGCGCGTATCCGGAACTGTTCGAGCGGGAGCACCTGCGCGAGCGTCTGAACTTCTACGACATGTACGTGGAGCTCGCCCTCTACGCCCATCACCCTCGGTCCGAGGTCCGTGAGACGGCGCGGAACCGCATCACCGGTCTGCTGTCAGGTCGCAACCACCTCGACGAACTCACCTGGTGAGTCGCGGGTCATCTCCGCAGGTCAGCTCGATCACGACGACAGCACCTCGCGGACATCGTCTACTTGTTCACTGGTCTCACGGCACCAGCCCGGCCAGGCTGTGTCGAGGTGCCCGACGCGTCGTTCTCTTTTCGACTGCCCACCAGCTCCACCGGTGTGGTTCTCATCTGGTCTGCGTCGCGTCGGGCACCGCTGGCGGGGAGTGGCTCAAGAGAGGTCTGCTCGGTCATCCCGAAGTAGTGCTGCCCACCCCGCCCCATCGAAGACCAGGACGAGCGGGGAGCAGCGATGAGGACACGAAGATCAACAACGCCTCGGATAGTGGTCCCGGCGGTGATCATCGGGATGGACCCGCACAAGCGCTCGGCCACGATCGAGGTGGTCGACGAGGCTGAACACATTCTGCTGGGACAGCGCTTCACCACCGACACCGACGGCTACCGCGCCATGCTCGCCGCGGTGAGTGCCTGGCCGACGCGAACATGGGCAGTCGAAGGCGCCAACGGCGCCGGCCGTCACCTGGCTCAGCGTCTGGTCGCCGACGGGGAGACGGTCCTGGATGTCCCGGCGAAACTGTCCGCGCAGGTCCGGGCGTTCGAGACCGGTCACGGGCGCAAGACCGACGCCACCGACGCCCACTCCATCGCCGCGGTCGCTGTCCGCCGCCGCAAGCGACGCGAGGGAACCGATCGACAGAGCGCGGGTCTGCGAGTGGTGACCGTCGACGATGAGACGGTCGCGTTGCGGCTGCTGGCCGATCGCCGTGACGAGTTGGGGGTCCGCAAGACCGAGATCGTCAACCGGATCCACCGACTGCTGGGTGAGCTGATCGGGGGTGGGGCGAAACGGTTCCTCACTGCGGCGCAGGCGAAGAAGCTGCTGGACGAGCTGGTCCCGGTGGGTCCTGCGGCGTTGATGCGGGCGCAGTTGGCGGCTGAGCTGGTGGAGGAGTTCGCCGCGATCCAGGCCAAGATCAAGGCGGCGAACCGGCAGCTGCAGCAACTGGTGGTCGACTCCGGTTCACACTTGATGGATCTCTACGGCATCGGCCCCTCGAGCGCTGCCCGCCTGCTCGGGGACGTCGGCGACATCACCCGGTTCCCCACCCGAGATCACTTCGCGTCCTGGAACGGCACCGCCCCCATCGACGCCTCCAGTGGCGACAACGAGCACCACCGCCTCTCCCGGGCGGGCAACCGGCGGTTGAACCGGGTTCTGCACACGATGGCGATCGTCCAGTTGCGTCGCCCGGGCACGGCGGGGCGGGTGTTCTTCGACCGCAAACGCAGTGAAGGGAAGTCGTCGATGGAGGCGTTGCGGGCGTTGAAGCGGCGGTTGTCCAACGTCGTCTATCGCCAGATGGCGGCCGACGCCGACGGCCAGGCGAGCTCGATGCAGCCGGATCCGCAGCTCGATCCCGCCAGGTCGGAGACCACCGCAGAGCCTGCTCTGGTGGCGTCGCCGCTAGCAGCCCCAGCGCTGGCGCCGCCGATGGGTGCGGCGGTGAGCGCGGCGGTGGTGACGGGTCCGGGAGGGCAGGCGGGGGCGGCTCTTGACTCCAGCGCGACCGACTGCGACCCCGGTGTCGGTTCTTCGGATGAGCCACTTCCCGGACCCGCCGGCACCAGCATCTCTACCCGGGCCAGCTGCCGCAAGAGGCCCGCTTGACATAGAGAGGAACCAGATGAGTGAAGTCGGGTCAGGTGCCGGAGCCAGGTCGGAGTCGGCGTGGCAGCGGGTTTCGCCGCGGTGGCGGGCGAGTCCGGTTCGCGGGGCGGGGAAGGCAACGTGCTGGCCAGGTACTGCAGCTCTTCGATGACGTGGCGCTCCCACAGCGGTGGACGGCGGCTGAGGGCGGTGATGAAGTCCTTCAGCTCTCGCCGTGAGGTCGAACCGTCGTGCAGCGGGACCCAGTCGTTCAGGACCGGCCCTGAGGCTGGACTCGTCGCGGCGCCAGGACGGTCTGCTCGATCAGCTGGTCCAGCTGGGCCTCGCCCAACCGCGGACGCCCCGTCGGAGGTGCCGGAAGCGGGCGCGGGCGGCGCAGCAGCCCCCGCGCAGCGTCCTCGAGGTGGTCAGCACCGCGCCAGCGCAGCACACGGAGCGCCTGCCGGGTCTGGTCGCTGAGCACGGCTCCATCGTAGTCGCCGGCGGATCCCCGCGCGGGGTGCTCGGTCAGCCGTTGACCGGACCTGGTCTCGTGCGACTCGCCAGGGGTGGGGGTCCAGGGGTGGTCCGAGGCGACAACGACGCCCACGACTCCGGGATGACCGTGAAGTCCTGCGAAGACACCGCGACCACTGCTGCTGCAACTCTTCCCGTCGCCAGGGTCGACGCGCACGGGGTGTCGAGCAGCCCCACCGTGGCGTGGAGAACGACACGATCCGGCGGGTCTGTCGTCATCACCGGCGGTCCTGGCTGCGCGACCACCGCCGAGCGCGACACCGGGTCCGGCCGGCCTGAGTCATCCGGTCCACGCGGCGGAGATGCTGCGATCCACGACTCGACGCCAGCCGTCCGGAGCTGCGGGGTCGTGGCTCGCCATTCCTGCCATCCACAACAAGGCCATGAGGTCGTCGGGAGTGAAGTCCGGCGCGAGCACGCCGGCGGAGTGGGCGTTCTCGACGAGCTCTGCCCCGAGGGCCATGGACCGCTCACAGGCGTTGATGAGGAGCACGGCGTCGGGGTAGCGCCGCAGCATGGCGTCGTTCATGGCCGGGTCGCTGAGCTGCAGGTCGATCATCTCGCGGATGAACGTCTCCAGCCGTGCGCGGGGCGAGTCCCGGCTCAGCGTCCGCTCCCTGAGCGTGCGGAGCTTCTCGCCGGCGATGTCGTCCACCACGGCGTCGATGAGTTCCTCTCGGGACCCGACGCGGTTGTAGAGGGTTCCGATGCTCACCCCGGCTTCGCGGGCGATGTCCTCCAGAGGAGCGGACAGTCCCCGCTGCGAGAACACCGCCAGGGCCGCCACGCGAAGCTTCTCGAGGTTCGCCTGTGCGTCTCGACGTAGGCCAGGCGGGGGGGGCACGGCGACTCCAGTGGAAAGTGAGGCCGGTCTCAAGTTAAGCTCGGCGGAGTTGAGAACGGTCTCAACTTACCGCACCCGAACGCACCCGGCCCTGCGGTGGCCACGGAAGGACGCACCATGCCCCTCATCACCATCATCGGAGCCGGTCCCGGTCTGGGCCTGGAGATCGCCCGGGCCTTCGGGCGCAAGGGCTTCGACGTCGCCCTCGTGGCTCGCGACCAGGCCAAGCTCGACACCCTCGCCCAGACCCTCGCCGGCGAGGGGATCCAGGCTCGCGGGTTCGCTGCCGACGTCAGCGAGCCCGACACGGTGCGGAGTGCGATCAGGTCGATCCGGGAGACGCTGGGCCGGATCGACGTCCTGGAGTTCTCCCCGGCGGACCGGACGCTGGAGTCCGTCGACGCCCTGGACGTGACGATGGAGAACCTGCAGCCGCAGATCGACTTCTACCTGGGGGGCGCCCTCGCTGCCATCGGCGCGGTCCTGCCGGACATGATCGCGGCCAAGTCCGGAACGGTCCTCGTGACCACCGGTGGCGGGTCTCTCGCCCCGACGCCCGTGCGCGGCAACGTCAACATCGCCGCAGCGGGACTGCGGAACTGGACGCTCAACCTGCACGCCGCCCTCGCGGAGCAGGGGGTCTACGTCGCCTTCGTCGCCATCACCGCTCTGATCGGTGGTGGTCGCCCAGACGCCGAGCCCGCGGTCATCGCCCAGTCGTACGTGAAGCTGCACGAGGAACGAGAAGACGCGGAGCTGCACTACGTCGCCTACGACGGCTACAACGGCTGACGCGCTTCCCGTCCGGGGCCTCCGGTTCCGGACGGGACAGTGCCGCAGCACCCCGTGATCCCGGCCGGCAGGGTTCAGGCGGCAGGACCAGCGGCAGCAGCAGCCGCGGCCGCGAGCGTGCGGAGCGTCGCGACCTGCGCGGCGGTGCTCGGCGGGGAGTCGGCCATCTGCCACGTGGACACGAGCGCCACCATCCCGCCGATCGCGAAGATCCGCGCATCGCCGGTGAGGGCGATGTCCGAGCGACGATGATCACTACCCGACCCCGTCAACCAGGTGGTGACGGCGGCTGCGATGACCTCGCCCACCCGCTCGCCGCGGGGGACGGCGCGGAGCTTGTCGAAGAACTCGCGATCGGCTCGCCCTGCGGTGAGCAGTGGTTCGATCCCGCGCTCCGCGACGGCGTCGGTGAGGGCCTGAGCGAGGTTCGCAGCGCTCTCGTCGAGGGGCAGCCAGTTCTCCAGCAGGCGACTGATCCACACGTCCGTCGCGAGGTCGCCCACGTTGGCGTAGTGGTTGTGCAGCGCCTGCCGGCTCAGGCCTGCCCGCTGCGCGACCGCGCTCATCGAGATCGCCTCACCTCTCGGCGACTCGGACACCAGAGCCGCCAACGCGCGGATGAGGGCGGCGCGGGTCCGGGTGACGCGTGGGTCCACCCGGTGCGCCTCGGGCGGGAGTGCGTTCGTGGCCTGCGACATGGGCGCATCTTGCCAGAGTCCGACCACTAATGTACGTTTGTCATCTACTGGACAATCGTAAAGGAAATCATGACACACGTGATCGAGTCGACACCTCGGCGGGCAGAGTCTGCACAGCACCCGGGATCGGCCCACCGCTACCGGAACCTGATCCTCGGCGCGGTCGCGATCCTGTTCCTCGCGATGGCGATGCTGACGAGCTACTCGAGCGCGTTCGGCAACCCGACACCCAACAACGTCCACCTCGCGGTCACCGGTGACGCCGGCGCGATCGTGGCGCTCGAGCAGCAGGGCTCACTCGAGCTCACGATCGTGGCCTCTGCTGCGAACGCCCGCGACGCGGTGCTCGACCGAGACGTGGACGGCGCGCTCGTCCTGCCCGCTCCGGGAGGGAACGCCGTGGTGACCACCTACATCGCCAGCGGTGGGGGTCGTGGCCTCGGTCAGGCGATCTCCGGCATCGGCACCTCCATCGCAGCGAAACTGTCCGCCACCAACACGACCACCGACCTCGCCCCCCTGCCGGCGAAGGACCCGGTCGGGTCGGTGGAGTTCTACGCGATCCTCTTCGTGGGCCTGGGCGCAGCGCTCGGCGCGACGGTGTTCGGGCGCATCCTCGGCTCGGTCGACACGGCGGCGACCTTCGTCGAGCGCAGCGTCGTCCTCGTGCTCTACACGGGAGTCCTCGCCGGACTGATCACCGTGTGGATCGACTCCGCTCTCGGCGCGGTGACCGTCGAGCCCGGGGCGGTGTTCGCGGTCCTGTGGCTGACGAGCGTGGCCATCGGAGGAGCCGTGACGGGAGTCGCTGCTCTCGGAGGGATGAACGCGGCGCTGGTCATGACGCTCGCTCTGGTGATCCTCGGCAACACCTCTTCCGGAGGCCCGCTCGGCATCCACGTCCTCAGCGACTTCTTCCAGGCTCTCTACCAGGTGTTCCCCCAGGGTGGGGCTCTGGACCTCCTCCGCTCCGTCCAGTACTTCGACGGCGCGGCCGTCTCGGCTCCCATCATCCGGCTGGGGATCTGGGCAGCGGCGGGCATCCTGTTCACGCTGGCCGCGATGCTCCTGCGGAACCGACGTGAGGCGGCGACTCGACCGAGGGGAGGCGCCGGCATCGAGCTCGGCCACTTCCCGCCCGCCGCACCGACGGGCTCCCGCCCGCAGCCCGCAGAACTCACCACCGGTTCGGCATCCGTTCCAGTGACCCGACGTGGGCACGACACCGGCACTGCTGGAGGCTGAGACGCGAGAGCGCCCGCTGAGGGCCGACTTCGCCGAGGTGGTGCGCGAGATGGTCGTGGCCACCATCACGGCGCCGCTCGAGGAGGCGGGACAGGGCTTCGCGACCCGCGGGGAGGTGAGTGCCGGCTCCTCGTTGCTGCGCTCGGCGGTAGCCCTCGCGGCCGGCCTGCCCGAGGTGCAGGACCGCTTCACCCCGGGCGAGTTCACCCTGCTGAAGGAACTCCTGGGACGTCTGAGCTGACCCCACGGCCGTCGCAACCGCGACCCGACGGGTCGGGGTGGCAGGGTGTGGGGGTGCGTCCGCGGATCTTCCTACCTCGTCCGGAGCTGGCGGCTGGTGAGCAGGTGCTGCGCACCTGGCACGCCAACTGGCTGCGACGGGGCATCGCGCGGGGTGGAACCTTGAACCTCACCGACCGTCGGCTGCTGTTCCAGCCGAACACCGTGGAGGCGCTGATCGGACTGCGCGCCAGGTCCTGGGACAGGGCGCAGCTCAGCGGGACCGAGCTGGTCCGGGGTCGGCGCCGCATCGCCACCTGGCAGCGGAGACTGGGTGTGGTCCTCACCGACGGCGAGGTCGTGGAGTTCGTCGTCTGGGAGCCGGAGGCTGCGGTGCCTGAGTTCGCTGCCCTGCTGACCGACGGGGCGCCGTCTCGCTGACGCTGGAGCCACCAACTGCGGCCATCGACGTGGTGGCGAGACGCACCGACTCTCCTCCTGGCTGAACCTCCTCGAAACACTGGTTCGTCGAGCTGACGACGAAGAAGTTGCAGCGATCCACTCACCGCTCGGTGACCACTGCCCACGAGACATCGACTCACGACACTAGCTGCTGGGCGTCAGCTCCACGTCGTCGAAGTTCAGCCACTGGCCTGCCGAGGCGTTCGACCAGAACCCGACGGTCGCCTGACCGGCCGTCACCGACACACCCGGAATCGTGACCTGGGTCCACTTCCCGGCGGGGCCGATCGGGAGGTAGTTCTTGCTGCCGTTGCCGGCGTAGTCCTTCACCTCGACACCAGCCTCGGCCTGACCACCACTGGATTTCACCCAGGCCGTCAACGTGTAGTTTCCGGCAGGCAGGTCCGGGATGGTCTGGTAGGTGTAGACGCGGTACGGGCGTGCGGCCCACTGGGTTCCCTGGAATGCGCCCGTGTGCCCACCAGGCTCGGTGTAGAACGTAGACTGGTCACGGTCGGTCGTGGTCCAACCGCTCGGGAGCGAGCGAGCTCCCCGGTCGCGCTCGAATCCCGCGTTGCGGACCAGAGCATCGGCCCCGACGTCCCAGGCCGGCGTCTGCAGACCGGTGGAGGCCGGGGTCGGAAACACCGGGGCTCCGTCGGTTCCCCACGTCAGACGCTGCACGCGGGCCGTGCGGTGGTTCCCGCAGCCCTGCCCTGCAGCAGAGTTCGCGTGGTAGACGACGTAGTCCTCACTGCCGTCCGGGGACGTCGTGAACGAGTTGTGCCCGGGCGCGAAAACCCCTGCCGTGGCGTTCGTGCTCATGACCGGACCATTCGCCTTCGTCCAGGCCGCTGGTTGGTCCGACAGGCGTGGAGCATCAAGATCCCCGCGATCGGACCGGCGATCGTCCTGACGGTGATCTTCTCCATCATCGGGACGTTCCAGCTGTTCAACGAACCCGCGCTGCTCAAGGGCATCGCGCCCACCGCGATCTCGAACGGCTTCACCCCGAACTTCTACGCCTACAACCTGGCCTTCGTGAACCAGGACGTGAACTACGCGGCTGCGGTCGCGTTCCTCCTCGGTCTGGTCATCGCTGTCATCTCCTACCTCGTGCAGTTGCGGGTCAACCGCGGCGGCACCGCGAACTGAGGCGCCCCGTGAGCACCCTGAAGACCCTGCGGACCCGCCCAGGCGTCCCGTCCGCGACCGATCCAGCCGCGAGGTCCCGACGCAGCTCCACGCGATCAGGGAACCGACTGCTGAGCGTCCTGCTCTGGCTCGTCGCGGCCTACTTCGTGCTGCCGCTGCTCTGGCTGCTGATCGCCGCGACCAAGGACAACTCCGACCTGTTCAGCACCTTCGGGTTCTCGTTCGGGCACCACTTCGCGCTCTGGGACAACCTGCGCGACGTGTTCAGCGCGGGCGACGGGATCTTCCTCCGCTGGTCGGTGAACACCGTGCTCTACGCCGGGACGAGCGCAGCCGGCGCCACCCTGCTCGCGACCCTCGCCGGGTACGCCTTCGCGAAGTACCGGTTCGCCGGGGACAGGTTGTTGTTCAGCATCTCTCTGGGTGCGGTGATGATCCCGTTGACGGCACTCGCACTGCCGACCTACCTGCTCTTCAACTCACTGGCACTGACCAACACCCCGTGGGCGGTCATCCTGCCGTCCCTGGTCAGCCCGTTCGGCGTCTACCTCATGCGGGTCTACGCCGCCGACGCGATCCCCGACTCCCTCCTGGAAGCGGCCCGCGTGGACGGGGCCGGTGAGTTCCGCACCTTCGTGCAGGTGTCCCTGCGTCTGCTCGCCCCCGGCATGGTGACGGTGTTCCTCTTCTCCCTCGTGGCCTCCTGGAACAACTACTTCCTGCCGCTCATCATGCTGAACACGTCCTCGCTCTACCCCCTGACGGTGGGGCTGGCCCAGCAGCAGGCCGCCAGCGCCGCCGGGGGTGGTTCGCAGGCGCTGTTCTCGACGGTCATCACCGGCTCGGCCGTCAGCGTCATCCCGCTGGTCGTGGCGTTCGTCGTGCTGCAGCGGTTCTGGCAGAGCGGCCTGTCGAGCGGCAGCGTCAAAGAGTGAGCACGTGGCCTCCGGACCGGGCACCCCGCTGGTGGACGATGTGGTCGGGATGGCCTGCCGGCGGGAGGGCACCCCGACGAACCCCGGTGTCCTGGGTCGGCAGTCCGTGGGTCGGGCGCTGCGAGGTACCCGGCGAGGCGGTCGAGGATCTCGTCGACGGTCGTGCCCCAGACGTCGGGGTGGGGATCCTCGTTCCAGTTCGCGATCCACTCGCGGACGTCGGATTCGAGGTCGATCACGTCGGCGTGCTGGCCGCGGCGAAGGACACGGGATTCGGCGTCGGCGAGCAACCGTTCGACGAGGCCGAGCGAGCTGGGGGGAGGTGGGGGTGAAGCGCAGGGGGCCGGGATCGTCGAGCGGGCGCAGGAACTGTGCACCACCACCCCCGCACGCCGAAGCCGCTCGCCCGAGACCGCACGGTTGATCTCTGAGGTCGCCCCGGCCGGGCTGGAGACGGTCTTCTCCACCAACGGCGGCGCCGACGGGATCGAGCACGCCGAGCGCATCGGGCATGAGGTCCTGGGAGCCGGCCTCCGTGCTCTGCAGGACGAGCACCCCTCATCGGGGAAGTCAGCCGCCTCGGAGTTTCCGGGCCTCGACCTGGGTACCGACCGTGCGAGCGAGGAACCGATCGCGCCCTGAAGCGGGGCCAGCCTGACCATGGCTGCCCTCGTCACCGCCTGCGAGGACCAGGGCGTACCGCCCTTCAGCGTCGGGTCGGGACCGCTCCTCGACCCGGACCGTGCGGTGGTTCGCGTCGTGGCACGGGGGGACGGAACGGCTCCGACGTCGCCTCACCCGTCGGGGTGGCGGAAGGACTGCTCCGGCACGTCGATCCGCACGGCGAGGACGGCGATGTCGTCCAGGCCGGTGGGTCCCATCCGTCGCAGCAGTTCTCGGGGCAGGTCCTGCAGCGGGGTGTCGGAGAGGTCCTCGCCGGCCGCCAGCAACCGCTGGAAGCTGACGGTCAGGGACTCGTCCGGGTGTTCCACCAGACCGTCGCTGTACAGGACCAGCGTGTGCGCCTTCGATCCCGGCGAGCGCCCGCCGGTCCCCGGGGCGGGGGGACCGTCTCCGGCGGGGTTCGGCGGTTCCGGGGTGAAGCGCAGTCGTCCCGTCGTGAGCAGGTGGTGGGCGTCGGTCCGCTCCTCGTTCTCGTCGACGCCGAGCGGGAGGTCCACGACCTCGTCGAGCAGTCGCGCGGGTTCGCCGGCCCGCAGCAGGAGCGGCGGCGGGTGCCCCGCGTTGGCCCACTGCAACGTCGTCCCGGCTGCGTCGCTGTGCAGGCGCGCGTAGACGAGGGTCGCGAGGTCGTCGGGGGCGAAACGGTGCAGGATCCGGTCCAGACGCGCGATGACCTCGGACGGCGGTGCGATGCGGTCCCCGGCCAGGGCGCGGAGCTTGTGCCGGATGGCGCCCATGCGGGTGGCGGCGTGCAGGTCGTGGCCCGCGACGTCGCCGATGACCAGGGCGACGCTGCCGTCGGGCAGGGCGAAGGCGTCGTACCAGTCGCCTCCGACCTGGACGAAGTCGTTGGCGGGCTGGTACAGCCCGGCCAGGTCCAGTGCTCCGATCCGCGGCGCGAGTTCGGGCAGCAACGCCCGCTGCATCTGTTCGGCGCGCCGGGCCTGGCGCTGCAGGACGCGGGTGGTGTCCAGCAACGCACCCGCGCGGACGGCGAGGTCGGCGGCGAAGTCGGAGTCCTGCTGCCGGTAGGGACGGGAGGGATCGGTGCGGACCAGGGTGATCGCGCCCAGGGTGTGCCCCCGGGCGCGCAGCGGAGCGGTGACCCACTCCGACGCGCCGAGTTGCCGGGCCAGTTCGAGACGGTTGCCGGCGAGGGCGTCCACGGCCAGCGTCCACGCCTGGTCCGGCGCCGGCATGCGTTGGTGCTGTATCCCCGCACCGTGCAGGACCTGCGCCAAGCGGCTGGTCATCCCCGGTTCCAGCGACGGCAGGGGACCCAGGTTCGCGGCGGCCGTGGCGTGGAGACCGGGGTCGCGGTGGGCCAGGGCCACCCGCTGCAGGCTGGTCCCGTCCTCGGCCAGGACGTCGACGCTGACCCAGTCGGCGAGCGCCGGGACGAGCAGTTCGGCCAGGGCGGTCAACCCGGCCTCGACGTCGTCGGCCCCGCCCAGGACCCGGGAGGCCTCGGCCAGCAGGGCCAGGCGGACGTTGGCCTCCTCCAGCGCGTCGAGCCGTTGTCGCTGACGGGTGGCCTCGGCGTGCTGGGCGGTGGTGTCGGACAGGGTGAGGACACCACCGACGAGGGTCCGGGCCAGGACGGTGGGGGCGAAGGCCCAGGCCAGGACCAGGGCGGAGCCGTCCCGGCGGAGGAACACCCCCTCCCCGGCGGCGGGACGCGCTCCCCGGAGGGCGAGCAGGATGGGGCTCTCCGCGGCCGCGACCGTCCGTCCGTCGAGGTGCTGGTGGTGCAGGTGCTCGTGCAACGGGTGGGTGACGAGTTCGGCCTCGCCGTAGCCCAGGAGACGTTCGGCCGTGGGGGTGACGGCGGTCACCGCGCCGTCCTGGTCCAGGGCGAGGACCGCCACCGGGGCGCCGCTGAACATCGACGGCAGGAGCACGGCGTCGACGGCGACCCGGGTGTCACGTTGTCCCGATCGTGCCGGCCCGGGCTCCCGGGGGAGTTCACCGTTCAGCGGGGTCCCCGCAGGCAGGGGTTCACCGTGACCCAGCCCGCCGGTGTCCATGTCTCTCCCTCGCACGTGCGTTCCCGAACCGCGACCCCCGGGTCCGTGCGCGGGTGCGCCGGGTCAGCCGGGACCTGGGGTGGATGGTCGCCGCGGGACCACTCCTCCTCGAGCTCGTCGCACGGCACGGGGCGCACCAGGTTGCGTCTCTCCGACGGTCGTCACTGACGCTACAAGGGCGCGCACGTTCCGTGCCACGTGAGGGAACGCGGGGCGGCGGTGGGTGAGGCCGGCGCCCGCGTCACGGCGCCGGCGGACGACGACCCCCCACGGGTCCGGGGACGCTCACCCGCTGCGACGGCGTCGAGAGCCGGAGCGACAGGTCGCTCGTGAGCGAGGTGAGCACCAGCAGGGTCACGTCGCTGTCCGGACCGCGGAACGAACCGATCCGGACCAGACCCCACCGCTCGTACATCGCCACCGCGTCCTCGGCACTCTCGTAGACCCCGATGAGCACCCGCGCCTCGTCGCGGTCCCGCAGGACCCCCCGCAGCAGGGTGCGTGCGACTCCCCGGCCGCGGAACCCCTCGTGGACCGCCAGCTCGTGGACGACGAGGGCGTCCTCGGGCCGGTCGAGGGCGTCGGCGGCGGCCGGGTGTGCGGCCAGGGTGGCCAGGATCGCCAGCCACGGCTGGTCCTCGACCAGACCGTGGACCAGGGCGAAGCCGGCGCACTGCGCACCCTGCCGGGCCACGGTCAGTCGTCCGCCCGGGTGGGACAGCTGGGTCGGCCCCCAGGTCCGGATGTGTGCCAGCTCCTGCGGATCCTCCCCGTAGGGGGCCGCCGCGAACGCGGCCACGAACAGTGCAGTGACCTCGGCCCACGTCTCGGGAGGCGCACTCCCCTCGTAGGTCGCGCAGGTCGTGGAGGGGTCAGCGCCGGACACGGGCGCAGTCTCGGGCACGGCGCGTCGTCGGGCGACCGGTCCGACCCCGACGCGGCAAAGGCGTGGCGTGCGGACGGAGGGGCCCGCCAGACTGCCTCGGTGATCACCGACGGCTCGCCCACGGTCCTGCGACCCCGTGCCCTCGCGCGGGGGGACCTCGTCGTCATCGCCTCGCTGTCGGGACCGCTGCACGCGCAGTACGAGCCCGACCTCCGGGAGGCCGAGGCGGTCCTGGAGCGGATGGGGTTCCGGGTGCGACGTGCCCCGTTGCTGCGGGTCGGGCTGCAGCACTGGTGGAGCGCGGCCCCACCGGCGGAGATCGCCGCGGAGCTCAACGGGCTGCTGCGCGACCCCGAGGTCCGCGCGATCGTCGCCCACGACGGCGGCCAGACCGCCTTCGGCTACCTCGACCTCCTCGACGTCGACGCGGTCCTCCGCGACCCGAAACCGATCCTCGGCTACAGCGACGTCTCGCTGCTGCACCTCGTCCTGCACCAGCGGACGGGTCTGGTCGGCTTCCACGCCGACCTGGCCACCCCGGGACTCGGCGGCGCGTGGCGACGCTCCCCGCCAGGACGTCGGACCGAGCTCGAGGACCTCTACCTCAGGCTGCTGACCGGGACCGAGGCGATCGGTGCCCTGCCCACCACCCCGTCCTGGGAGTGCTGGCGCCCGGGACGGGCGGAGGGCCCCCTCCTCGGCGGGGTCGTCAACCGCATCGCCCTCGTCCAGGCCACGCGGTACGCCCTGCCGGTGGATCACTTCACCGGTGCGGTGCTGTTCTGGGAGGAGATGGGCGGGCACGCCTCGCACGTGTGGAGCTACCTGCACGTGCTGCGCCACGCCGGAATCCTCGACCGCATCGGGGGGATGGTCGTGGGTGTCCCGCACCTCGTCGACGGGCTCGAGGGACCCGATCCGTCACCGTCCCTGCGCGAGATCGTGCTGGACGTCCTCGGTGACCGGGACGTCCCCGTCCTGGGTGGGGTGGAGTTCGGCCACGCCGGCCCCAACCTGCCGATGCCGGTGGGGATCCGGGTGGCTCTCGACGCGGGCGACCGCGAGCTGTCGCTGCTGGAGCCGGCGGTCCGCTGACCTCCGCGTCCGCCCCGGTCCGGCCGCGCCGTTCCCCCGCGGGCGCCTGAGCGACGGGTCCTCAGGCGCAGATGTCGTCGGAGGCGACGCGGCCGGTGACGGCGGGGCTCGGGGCCGCGGTGGGCACGGTGCCGGTGACGCGGGCCCGGACGTCGGTCACGGTCACCGCCGCCGTCGAGACCTCGACGACGATGGTCTTGCCGAGGCTCGCGTCGAGCTGGGTCTTCGCCCCGCCGAGCGCGGCCGCGACGGTGTTCGCGGAGTCGCCCCGGCCGGTGCCGTAGCGGACGAGGACGTCGGCGCCCGGGTCGGTCGCGGGCCCGTCGCTGGTGGAGGCGCTCGCGAACCCGACCCCGGTCAGCTGATCGGCGACGTTGGCGGCCGTCCCGGCCGGGGCGCCGACGTTGAGGACCTGGACGGAGATGCCGGACGGCGCGACGAGCAGTTCGGAGCTGTCGGAGGGGTTCCCGGTGGCCGTCGCGGTCGGGGTCGCCGACGTGGGTCCGGCGGTGTCGGTGGCGATCTGCTGCCACAGCCCGGCGGCGGCGGCGGTCCACTGCACGCGGTTGTGGTCGGCGGGGTACTCCTCGGTGGGCACCGTGACGAACTGGACGCCCTTCGCGGGCATCTTCTGCAGGCTCTGCGCGAGCGAGGCGATCTCGCTGAGGCTGGCGAACCCGGTGTCGGTGGTGACCGACTTCGTCGCCGCGTCGAGGAAGGAGAAGAGCTTGGTCGGGGACAGCAGGATCTGCGAGCTCGTGACCTTCTGGACCACCGAGCTCATGAGGGCCTGCTGGCGGGAGATGCGGGAGAGGTCCGAGCCGTCGCCGATGTGACGGACACGGGCGTAGGCGAGGGCGGTCTGACCGTTGACGTCGTCGTGGGTCCCCGCGGTCAGGTGCAGGTTGGAGGCCTTGTCGTCGATGTCGTCGGGCGTGCAGATCGTCACCCCGCCCAGGGCGTCGATCATCGACTGGAACCCGGAGAAGTCGACGACGACGTAGTGGTCGACCTTCACGTGGGTCAGCGACTCGACGGTGCTGATCGTGCAGGCCGCGCCGCCCAGGGAGAAGGCGGCGTTGAAGATGCCCTTCCGGGCCTTCGTCGTGGAGCCGTCGGCGAGCTTGCAGGCCGGGATCTGGACGACGGAGTCGCGGGGGATGCTGACCATCGTCGCGCTCTGGCGGTCCGCGGCCAGGTGCACGAGGACGGTGGTGTCGGAGCGCGCACCCGGGTCGGCGGACTCGCCGCCGTACTCGTCGCCGGTCCCGTCGGAGAGATCACGGGTGTCGCTGCCCATCACGAGGATGTTGACGGCGGACTGCCCGGTCGTCGGGTCCACGGTGGACTGGTCGGTCGGACGGTTGCTGAGCAGGCCCGTCACGTCCTGGGCGTTGATGTTGCCCTGGAGCCTGTAGTACGCGTACACCCCGCCACCGGCGCCGAGCACGGCGAGGACGACGACGGCGACGAGGAGGCCGCGCAGCACCCGGAACGCCGCACCGTGGGCGTGGCTGGAGTGCTGACCGCGCGCGCGGCGACCGGCGCCGGGGACCTCGTGCTGCGAGCCGGGGTCGGTGGAGGTGGGCACGTCGTCACGGTACGGCGCGTCGCACCCGTTCCTTGAGCCCCATCCGCACAGTTCCGCAGCGTGTGCGCGAGGCCTTCACACGTGGTGCGGCGGTGGTCAGCGGTCGAGGTCGAGGCGGTAGGTGTCCGCACAGGCCTGGACGGCGGCCTGGCTGCCGTTGGTGTCCAGGAAGCAGTTGACGGCGTCACCACCGCCGTTGGACCAGATGGCACCGAAGGCCACCGCGTAGATGGTGGTCAGGACGGCCGCGATGAGCAGGGCGAGGACGTTGATCACCAGCCCGGTGATCGCGACCCCGCGGTTGGTCGCGCGCCGCTTGCCGATGCGACGGAAGCCGATGATCGAGAGGACGAGCCCGATGATCGCGAGGGGCAGCCCGATCACGATCCAGGACAGCAGCAGGGCGACGATGCCGAGGACGAGTCCCGCGACACCTGCGCCGTTCTTCGCGACGGTGCCGGACTCGCCGTAGGAGCCGTAGCTCCCGGGTGCGTACTCGCTGGACATCGTGTCCTCCCTGGTCGTGGGCTGCGATCCTCCCAGACCCGGCGCTACCGCCCGTCCACCGTGCCGTCGTTGATGGCCAGGTGGTCGGCGATCGCCGGGAACACCCACACGAAGCAGACCAGGACGACACCGGCCGCCACGACGAGGCTGATCAGCAGCCGCAGCCACCACGGACCGGGCAGGATGCGCCACCAGAACGCGTACACGAGCTACCCCTGTCCCACGGCGGCGAGCGACGCCGGCGGCCCGGCGCTGCGGTCCTGCACCGACTCCAGCAGCGCGTGCACGACGTAGCGCTGCCTCGCCGAGTGCATCGGGTGGCAGGCCGTCATCGTCAGCCAGGCCTGGGTCGGCGTGGCCCCCGGCTGGTCGGGGACGGGGGCGATGACGGACACCTGCTTCGGGCTGACGATCTCGTGCGACTGGACCCGGTAGGTGAACCACTGGGTCGCGGTCGCCACGACGACGGCGTCGCCGTCCTGCAGGTCGGCGATGAGGTTGAACGGCTTGCCGTAGGTCACGCGGTGACCGGCGATGGCGAAGTTGCCGACCTGGCCGGGGAGCGCGGCGTCGGCGTAGTGCCCGATGCCCTCCTGGAGCTCCGCGGTGCCGGTGCCCTCGACGACGGGGACGGCGTAGTCGCTGCCGAAGCGGGGGACGTACACGATCGCGAACGCGTCGCCCGTGGGCGGGGTCTGATCGACGTCCACCGTCGGGGCGGCGCTCGGGGCGGACGCAGAGGCACTGGGCGCCGGGGTCGCGTCCCACTGCTGCTCCAGGGACGTGACGGTCGCGGCCTGCACGCGTCCGGAGGTCAGGTCGGTCCAGTACAGCTGCCAGACGACGAAGAGGAGCGTGAGCACCCCGGCCGTGACGAGCAGTTCCCCGACCACCGAGGTGATCCGGCGGATCACCCGGCACCGGCCTTCGCGTAGGTCGTGCTCGTGGTCCCGTCGAAGGCGGGCAGCTGCAGGTCCTTCCCGGCGGAGACCTGGTAGCCGAGACCGTAGGCGCTGACGTACTCCCGGTAGATCGAGATCGCGCTCGAGCGCGCGAGGCCGGAGCGCAGGGCGTCGACGTCGCCGATGGCGCTGATCCGGTACGGCGGGGAGTAGGTGCGACCCTGCAGGACGAGGACGTTGCCGACGCAGCGCACGGCCGAGGTCGACACGATCCGCTGGTCCATGATCATCATCGCCTCGGCACCACCGGCCCACAGCGCGTTGACGACGGCCTCCACGTCCTGCTGGTGCACGACGAGGTCGTCGGGGGCCGCGCCGGCCGGTCGCGGTTCGCTCGTCGGGGCGTCGTCGAGGGTGACCGTGACCCCCGGCCCGGTGACCGCGAGCGCCCCGGAGGTGGTGCCCAGCCCGGTGTCCTGCAGCGGGTCACCGCCGGTGCCGGCGCTGCTGCCGGCGTCGCGGGTGAGGGTGTCGACCTCGCCGCGCAGCGTGGAGACCTGGGCGGAGCGCTGTTCGTTCTCGCGGGAGCGCTGGGCGACGAGGGAGCCGAGGTCGGCGTTCTCGGAGCGCAGGTCCGTCCCGCGCGAGGTCTGGGCGCTGGTGGCGAAGAGCAACCCGGCCAGCGCGAAGACGCCGGCGACGGCCAGTCGCCGGGCGGTCGGTCGTCGAGCGGACCGTCGCCAGGGTGGACCACCCACCACGTGCACCCCCCAGTGAACCGACCGCACACCGATCGTCGCACTACGCTAACCAGAGGGGCGCACCACGTGTCCCGGCCCCACCCACTACTGGAGGTCGACGTGCCCCGCCGCAAGGAGTCCGACGACACGGAGTCGAGTGTCGACGCCGTGAACGACACGCCGGCCAAGGGTCGCAAGGGCCGGAAGGGCCAGGTCGACGCGGTCGCCGACGCCGACCGGGCCGTGAAGCGCAAGAACCAGCTCACGCCGCGCTGGTGGATCTGGACGATGGTCGGCCTGATGGTCGTCGGCCTGCTCTGGATCGTCGTCTTCTACCTGTCGGGCGCGCTGCTGCCCGTGCCGGGCTGGAACAACTGGAACCTGGTGATGGGCTTCGGGCTCGTGCTCGTCGGGTTCGCGATGACGACACGCTGGCGATAGCACTCGTCACATCGGGTGACCCCCCTGCACGAGCGGTGAACCCTGACGGCGCGTGACGGTTACGATCGCGGTCCGATCGTGACCGAGCAGGGGGACCAGTGCTGCACGTCGTCTACCGATCCCACGGCGGGGAGAACGCCAAGGGGCGACCGGCCTGGTACTCCAAGCAGGTCGCCCTGCTGTCGTTCCTGCGCGCCGCCCGGGGCGCCGAGCACGCCGACCTGGTGTTCCTCAACGACGGTCCGATCCCGCAGGAGCGCCTCACGCTCATGCGCGAGCACGGCCGGGTCTCCGCGATCACCGGCGGCAGCAACCGGGCGAGCTACCTCGCCGCGCTGCGCCTCGCCGTCCGCTCCGACTGGGCCGACGACGACGTCGTCCTGTTCGCCGAGGACGACTACCTGTGGCGCCCGGACGCGCTGACCTCGCTGGTCGCGACGGCCGCCACGGCGCGCGCGGAGTACTTCGCGCCCTACGGCGTCGGAACGCACGACGACATCGAGGGCCGGGTGCCGCAGTGGCGCCGTCCGCGCACCTCCCGCGGGGAGGACAGCCTGCCCGCCGACGTCGTGCGCTGGGTGCCGCACGAGTCGACGACGAGCACCTTCGCCGTCCGCGTGGGGGCGTTGCGCCAGGACCACCGGCTGCTGGTCCTGTGCTGCTTCTCCGGGGGCGACTTCGACCACACCAGCCTGCTCGCCGTGCAGGGCATCCCCCGCTTCCGGCTGCGGGACCTCGTCTCGCACCACCGGGGTGCGTCGTCGAACCCGGCGGTGCGGCTGGCCCGTGCCGCGTACCTGACGACCGTCCGCGGCGCGGTCGACGTCGCGTCGTTGCGCACGCCGTCGCGCCGTCGTCGCCTCGCCGCCGCGGACCCCGCGGTGTGCACGCACATGGAGGACGGCTGGCTCGCGCCCGCCCCCGCCGGACGCCCCCGCTACTGGGAGGACCTCGCCGCGCAGACGCTGCGCTGGGCCGCCGAACGGGAACCGTCGGCGCTCGCCTGACGCATCCGTGCGGTGGACCGTTGTCCACTGCCTGGGGATGACGTGTGGACAGCCGGGGGATGACGCCTCGGTTGTCCACAGAGTTTGTCCACCGCTTCATCCACACCCTGTGGATAGATGTGGGAAACGAGCCGTTCCATCCACAGAGGTACCCACACGCGGTGGATGAACGTCAGGCCGTTCGCACACCTGTGCGAACGGCCTGTGGACGACGGCGGGCGTCCTCAGAAGCGTGAACCCGTTGCCGCGTAGGCCAGCAGGCCCACCACGACGACGGCGACAGCACCTGTGCCGGCCCACTGCAGGACCGGGTTGCCCTTGCGTCCACGGGCCATCGCCCACGCGACGAGCGCCCCGGCGAGCAGTCCACCGAGGTGGCCCTGCCAGGAGATCCCGGCCACGAAGACGCCGATCAGGAAGTTGATCACGATCAGGACGGCGATCTGGCTGGTCTGACGACCGAGGTGGCGGTTGACGACGAACATGGCGGCGAAGAGGCCGAAGATGCCCCCGGACGCCCCCACGGTGACGGTCAACGGCGCGGCGAGCAGCAACGCCCCGGCGGCGCCCCCGAGCACGGAGACCAGGTAGAGCGCGGAGAAGCGCAACCGGCCCAGCAGGGGTTCCAGGTACTGCCCCGTGATCCAGAGCGCGTACATGTTGAAGAGCAGGTGCACGGTGTTGCCGTGCAGGAAGGCCGCCGTGACCGGCTGCCACCACTCCCCCGAGGCGAACGAGCCGCCGTACCCGTCCCCCACGAGGGCGAACTGGTAGTAGAAGGAGTCGGGCACGACCTTGCCGCCGAGGAAGGCGAGCACGCAGAGCGCGATGAGCACCTTGGTGACCACGGTGTCACCGCTGCGCAGGGCGCCGCCGAAGCTCGTCCGGGCGGTGCGGACGTCGCGGTTGCCCGCCGCCACGCAGTCCACGCACTGGACGCCGACGGCGGCGGGGCGCTGGCACTCCGGGCACGCGGGCCGGTTGCAGCGCTGACAGCGCACCCACGACTCGCGGTCGGGGTGCCGGGGACAGACGGGGACGTCGCTCACGTGGGGTCCAACGTGCGGGACGCCCCCGTCGTTCGTGCTCAGAGCTGTGGTCTCAGTCGCGTTCGACGTCGACGCTGGTGATGACGACCGGTTCGCGCGGGGCGTCGCCGGGGCCGGTGGGGACGTTCTCGATCGCGTCGACGACGGCCTTGCTGGCCTCGTCGGCGACCTCACCGAAGATGGTGTGCTTGCCGTTGAGGTGCGGCGTGGTCGTCACGGTGATGAAGAACTGCGAGCCGTTGGTGCCGTGACCGGCGATCTTGCCGGCGTTGGCCATGGCGAGCAGGTACTTCTTGTCGAAGCGCAGGTCCGGGTGGATCTCGTCGTCGAACTGGAACCCGGGACCGCCGCGGCCGTCGCCGCGCGGGCACCCGCCCTGGATCATGAAGCCGTCGATGATGCGGTGGAAGGTGAGCCCGTCGTAGAAGGGCTCGGACTTCTTCTCACCGGTGGCGGGGTCCTGCCACTCCTTCGTGCCCTCGGCGAGGCCGACGAAGTTCGCCACCGTCTTCGGGGCGTGGTTCTCGAACAGTTCCAGGCGGATGTCGCCGTGGTTGGTGTGCAGGGTGGCGTACATGGCGGCCATCCTTCCACGACCCCTGCACGCCTTCCTGCGGGCGTCTACTGGCGGTCTGCCTCCACCTGCGGTGGGATGAGCGGTGGTGATCGTCGCTCTCCGTGGTCCGGGGCACCTGCCCGGGACGCCGGACGTTGGCGACGACAGAGCACGACGACGCAGGAGGAGGATCGGATGTCGCTGAGCAAGAGTCGTACCGAGAAGCTGCAGGCCCAGGGTGCGGCGCTGGCGGAGAAGGTCGGACCGGCCGTCGGGAGTGCCCGTGACTGGGCCACGCCCAAGGTCGAGGCCGCTGTCGACTGGGCACAGCCCCGCCTCGAGAAGGGTTGGAACAGCTCCCTCGAGGCCGCCGCGCCGCGCGTGGAGGCCGCTGCCCAGCGGGTCTCGCCCGCGGTCGACAGCGCCCGCGACAAGATCGTCGACGACCTGCTGCCCAAGCTGATCGAGGCCGTGCAGGAGGCCGCCGGAACCGCGCGGGACTCCGCGCAGCACGCGGCGGCCCCCGTCGTCGCCGCCGCGACGGCGGCGGCCGCGTCGACGTCGGACACGGTGAAGGACGCCGTGAAGGACGCCGTCGGCAACGCCAAGGACGCGCAGAAGTCGGTCCAGAAGCCCCTCAGCCGCTCCGCGAAGAAGTCGGCGAAGAAGGCCGCACGTCGGGCGGCGGCGGCTGCGGCCGCCGCCAAGGGTGCCAAGAAGGTCGCCCGGAAGACCGCGAAGACCGCGAAGAAGCACCCCGCCGCCACCCTGGCCGTGGTGACGAAGGCAGCGGCGAAGAAGAAGCAGAAGAAGGGTGGCGCGGGGAAGAAGTTCCTGGTCCTCACCATCCTCGCCGCCGGTGGAACCGCCGTGTGGGCGGCGACCCGGGGCAAGAAGGAGGACCCGTGGGCGGCACCGGGCGCGGCCTGGACCCCCGCTCCCGCGGCGAGCACCCCCGTGACCCCGAAGACCGAGGCCTCGACCGAGAACCTCGAGAAGGCGACCGCGCCGGAGACGACCCCGGACACCACGCCGGAGACCGTCACCCCCGGGACCGTCACGGACGCGACCCCGGACGAGCTCAAGGGCGACTGAGCCTGTCCTGACGGAGGGTTCGGCGTGCCGGGACCTACCCGGTCCAGTCACGCCGGACCCTCCGTCACGTCGTGGCGGGCACCTCCGGGGTGACGACCCACCGTGAACGGAGCAGCTCGTCACTGGTCACCGGACGCGACCACAGGAAGCCCTGACCCTGGTCGCAGCCCAGGCGGCGCATGACCTCCGCCGTCGCGGCGTCCTCGATGCCCTCGGCGACGAGGCGGAGTCCGAGGGCGTGGACGAGACCGACGGTGTGGCGCACGACGGCCTCCGCCGCGGGGTCGCTGCCGATGCCGATGGTGAAGGACCGATCGAGCTTGACCTCGTCGACCGGCAGCCGCCGCAGGTAGGACAACGACGAGTAGCCCGTCCCGAAGTCGTCGAGGCTCACGTGCACCCCGAGGGCCCGGACGGACGCGAGCACCCCGGCGACCCGTTCCGGGTCGGTCACGAGGCTGTCCTCGGTGAGCTCCACGGTCAGCGCCGACGCCGGTAGACCGAACTCGCCGAGGAGCTGCGCCAGGCGGGCGGCGAGGGTGAGGTCCTGGACGTCGACGGCGGACAGGTTCACGGCCACGGGGACGTCCAGACCCCCGGCGGCCAGGCGCCGGGCGGCGTGCAGCGCGGCGTGCAGGACCTCCGAGGCCAGGGCCGGCAGCAGACCGGCCCGGGCCATGAGGGGCAGGAACTCGCTGGGTGGCAGCAGGGTTCCGTCGGCGTCGCGCCAGCGGGCCAGGGCCTCCACGCCGCTGAGGGTCCCGTCGCCGAGGTCGATCTTGGGCTGCAGGAGGACCTCGACGTGTCCGGCGGCGGCGCGCCGGGCGGGGTCGCCGGTGAGACCGTCGCGCAGGCGCGAGAGGAGGGCGAGGTTGAACTCCCCCACGTGACCGGCACCGGCGTCGGCAGGGGTGCAGACCCGACGTGGGCTGCCCTTCGCCGCGTACATCGCGACGTCGGCCATCCGCAGCAGCGCGCCGCGGCTCTCGGGCCCACCGGACGTGCCGGCGACGCCGACGGAAGCGTCGACGGTGATGCGGGCGGTGCTCAGGGTGAACGGTTCCTGGGCCGCGCGCACGACGTCGGCGGCCAGGGCCACGCCGTCGGCCTCACCGGTGCCCGGGAGCAGCAGGGCGAACTCGTCACCGCCGAGGCGGGCGAAGAGCTGACCCGGTCGCAGGACGCGTTCGACCCGACGGGCGAAGGCGACGAGGAGTTCGTCGCCGGCGCTGTGACCGAGGCTGTCGTTGACGTCCTTGAACCCGTCCAGATCGACCAGGAGCATCGTGGTGCTCGTGCCCTCCCGGGCGGCGGCGCCCAGGACGGCGTCGCACTCCTCGTAGAGGGCGCGGCGGTTCGGCAGGCGGGTCAGGTCGTCGGTGCGGGCCTCCCGGTGGACGTCGGCCAAGCGGCCCAGCTCCCGGAACGTCATGGCGGCGCGCAGCCCGGCCCCGGAGACGCAGGCCGCGGCGAAGGCGCCGGCGACGGGCGGGAACCGGTCCCCCTGCCCGAGGAAGAGCAGCACGAGGCTGGCGCCGGCGCTGAGCAGCGGGACGAGCAGGACACGCAGCGAGCCACCCCGGCGACGGGTGAGGACCTCGAGGGCGTCGACGGTGCGGGCCCGGTGGCTGCGGTGCGCCCCGAACGCCATGAGGACGATCCCGGCGAGGAACCCGACGTCCCCCCAGCCGCCCTGGACGTAGCTGCCCTCGACCGTCCGGGTGGACAGGACGATGTCGCTGGCCGTGGTCACCGCCAGCCCGGCGGTCAGGAGCAGGACCCAGTCGCGGGTCGCGGTGCGCAGGATGAAGAGCACCCCGACCAGCAGGACCAGGAGCAGCAGGTCGAAGACGGGGTAGGCGATGGAGGCCACGACGGTGAGCAGGGGGGCGCTGGGGTCGACCGCGGTCAGCGGCCGGAACCACAACGCCGCCGCGACGGCGGCCACCCCGGCGCCGGCCACCAGACCGTCGAGCCACACGCTCAGCGGGAACCGCCCGACGTGGGCGGTGAGGACCAGCACGATCGCCAGGTAGCAGGCCGGGTACCAGCACAGGTAGAACGCGTCCGAGAGGGAGGGGTAGGGGACGACGGGCAGCTGGGCCAGGACCAGGGAGAACCACACGTTCCCGACCGCGGTGCAGAGCATGCCGACCGCCAGGACGCGCCAGCCGACGGCGTCGCGCCGGGACGGGGAGGCGTGCAGGAACAACCCGGCGGCGGCGCTGACGTAGACGACGTTGTAGAGGACCAGGTCGACGACCGTCGAGACCGGCGCGCCGCCGAACGTGCGGTCGAGGAGGGGACGCAGGGGGACGCACGCGCAGGAGGCCGCGAAGGCCACTGCCATCACCACCACCGCGACCCGGGTCGCGGTGGCCCGCAGGGACGGACCGCGCACTCGACCACCTCCCGGACTCGGCGACCCGCGCCGGGCCCCTGTCTCACGTCGGCTGGTGCGGGCGGGGCCTTGACCGTCTCGCGGGGACGTCCGGCGTCGAACGGCCACGGTGTGCGTGCACCGCTTCGGAAGGGCCTCCTGGGTGCCGATGGTGGGGAGGGTCGTGCGACGGGTGCGACGGCGGGTGCAGCATCGACGGATCGGGGACGCGCGGGCTGTGCGGGAGATGGTGGTGAGACCGCGGGGCCCCGGGGCGGAACGCGGGCTCGACGACGCGGCGACGTCCCTGCGGGCCAGTCAGGTGTTCATCGCCCTGTGCGCGCCCGCCCTGCTGCTGCTGGCGGTCGCGGTCGTGACCCTCGTCCCCGAGATCCTGCGTCCGGGCACGGTGCCCGTGGTCCTGGGGGCGGGCGTCCTCGCCCAGCCGGTGGCCGCCCTGGCCGTCCTGCAGCACCGACGCACCCGGAGACCCCAGAGCTGGTGGTCGGTGTGGGCCACCCTGCTGATCGCCGTCCTCACCCTGTGCGTCCGCGATCCCGCGTTCCGGCAGGAGGCGGTGATGGCCCTGGTGGTCGGCCCGCTCTACGCCGCGATGTTCACGAGCATCCGCTCGATGCTCCTCCACCTGGCCCTGGCCGGCGGGACCGCCTCCAGCCTCGTCCTCGCGATCGCCGGGGACCCCCTGGTCCGGATGGCGCGGGTGCTGGCCGTCGACATGGTGCTCGTCATCACCGTCAGCGGGTTCTTCATCCTGCGCCGACGTCTCGACGCCGCGCTGCACCGGGCGGTCACCGCGCTCGAACGGGCCGACCACCTCGCCGCGCACGACCCGTTGACGGGCCTGCTGAACCGGCGGGGACTGAGCGCGGCCCTCGAGGTCGCCCCGTGCGGCGCACCGGGCCCCGACCCGTCGACGACGGGCGCTGTGCTGCTCGACATCGACCACTTCAAACGCATCAACGACACCCTGGGGCACCAGACCGGCGACGAGGTGCTCTGCCGGGTCGCCGCCGTGCTGACGAGGACGGTGCGACCGGGTGACCTGGTCGCGCGCGTCGGCGGCGAGGAGTTCTTCGTCGTCGTGCCCGGCGCCGACCTCGCCGACGTGGCGGCGCTGGCGGAACGGCTGCGCACCGCCGTCAGCGCGGACGTGGACGGCCCGGCGGTGACCGTCAGCGCGGGCGTCGCGGCCACGGCGGCGCACGCGTCCGGCTCGTTGGACGACCTGTACGGCCGCGCCGACCGCCTGCTCTACCGGGCCAAGGTCGAGGGTCGCGACCGGGTCTGCGTCGACGCCGCCTGACCCGCCGGCCCCCCGCGTCGATGCGCACGCGGTGCACCGTGCCACGGAGGTCGAGGGTCAGGGGGTGGACGACGAAGGCCGGCCACGCTCTCGCGTGACCGGCCTCGACGGGTTCCGGTGGAGGCAAGGGGACTCGAACCCCTAACCCCCTGCTTGCAAAGCAGGTGCGCTACCAATTGCGCCATGCCCCCGGAGGGTGGACCTCAGCGGACCGAGTCGGTCGCCTCGGCCCAGAGGTCGCGCTCGGCTTTCTCCGACGCCTTGCGGCGCCACACGACGGCGGCACCCGCGAGCACCGCCACCAACAGCAGCTTCTTCACCGGGGAACCTCCAGGACGTGGTCGAGACGACGGCAAAAAGCTAGCACGCGCGACCCCGGGTGATCGCCCGGGACTCAGGTCTGCGGGCCGGGTGCCGACCGGTGGGTGTCATGCCGACGCCCCCGAGGTCCCGCAGCCACCCGCGCACCGCGCTGGTGCACGAGTGGATCGCGGCGCGCGCCGGGGCGGAACAGGTCTTCGAGGTCCTCGCGGGACAGTTCCCCGACGCCGACCTGCACGCCCTCAGCGCCGAACCGGGCGTCGTCCTCGACCTCGGCGGGCGACGCGTGCGGACGACGGCCCTCGACGCCCTCCGGGGGCACCGCGCGCTGGCCCTGCCGCTGATGGCCCCGGCCTGGTGGGCGCACGCGCGCGACGTCCAGGGCGGCTACGACCTCGTCCTCACCTCCCACCACGCCTTCGCGACCTCGAACCGGCTCGTCGCCCCGGACGGGGTGCACCTCGCCTACGTCCACACCCCCGCCCGCTACGTGTGGAGCCCCGAACTCGACGGTCGCGGCACGTCACCGCTGCTGGCCCCGGCCCGTCGGGCGTTGTCCGTGCTGGACCGCCGGGCCGCCGCCGGGCTGACCGCGATCGCCGCGAACAGCGCCGAGGTCGCCGCCCGCGTCGAACGGTTCTGGCACCGCGAGGCCGTCGTCATCCACCCACCCGTCGACGTGGGTTCCTTCGCCGACGAGGCGCCGGACACCCTCGACCTGCCGGCGGGGTTCCTCCTCGCCCTCGGCCGGTTCGTGCCCTACAAGAACCACCTCGCGGCGATCGACGTCGGTGAACGCCTCGGGCGGGCCGTCGTCGTCGCCGGCCGGGGACCGCTGCTCGCGCAGCTGCGCGAGCGCGCGGCGACGAGCCGGGTCCCCGTGCTCGTGCTCGACTCCCCCACCCGGCCGCAGGTCCGCGAACTGCTCCGCCGGGCGAGCGTGCTGCTGTTCCCGACGGTGGAGGACTTCGGCATCGTGCCCGTCGAGGCGATGGCCTCGGGGACCCCCGTCGTCGCGCCCGCCCGCGGAGGTTCCGGCGAGACCGTGCTCGACGGGGTGAGCGGGGCGCTCGTGGAGGACCTGCACGTCGAGACGCTCGCGGCCGCCGTGGCGCGGGCCGAGGGCTGCCTGCCCTCGGCCTGCCGCGACCGCGCGAAGGTCTTCGACGTCACCCGCTTCCGCGACGAGGTCGCGGCCTTCGTCGAGCGGCACGCCGGGGGGCGCGGGTGATCCTGGAACTCGGGCTCGCGGCCGCCGGGGCCTTCACCGGTCTGCTGTTCTGCGTCACCGCCTCCGACCGGACCCGGTTGTCGGTGGCGGCGTTCCTCGCCGTGCCGCAGTTGTTCGTCGGGCCGCTGGGCAAGCTGTCGCTGCCGCTGAGCCAGTGCTGGGTCATCCTGATCGCCGTCTGCTGGCTGCTGGAGCGCAAGGAACTCCCCGTCCGCGACCCGGTGTTCCGCGTGGTGCTGCTGCTGGCGCTGGCCGAGGGCCTCGCCATCGCATGGTCGCCCGTGCCCATGTACGGGATCCTCGAGGTCGCCCGGATCGTGTCGTTCCTCTTCCTCGTGCTCTACGCGACGCGGGTCGAGCGGTCGAGACCCGGTGCGCTGACCGGACCGTTCACCATCGTGCTGCTCTGGGCCCTGCTCAACGCCGTGCTGGTCTGGACGTTCCGCCTGCTGCCCGCGGTCGAGTCGACGTTCCTGCACTCCCCGCTCGCGACGCTCATCGTGGGTCCCGACGCGATCACCGCGTTCTTCAACGGCTCCGCCAACAACGTCACCGACCCCGACAAGGCCGGCGGATTCTTCATCAACGCCAACGTGTCGTCGATGTTCCTCGGCGTCGCGACGTTCTCCTTCCTGGCCCTCGGGGTCGGTCAGCGCGGGCTCCGCCGCCGGTTCTACGCCGCGGGGGCCCTCGTCTGCTGGTCGGCCACGTTCGCCACCGGTTCCAAGACCGCGGCCGCGCTGGCGCTGCTGCTGCCCGTCGCCGTCCGCGGCGTCCAGGTCCTCGGCCGGCCCAACGCGAAGTGGTTCCTCCCGCAGGCCGCCGGAGCGATCGGTCTCGGTGCGTGGGTCCTCCCGGGCATCCTCGAGAAGTTCGTGCCCGGCTACGCCGAGGCGTCCACGGAGAGCCTCGAGAGCCGGCAACCCATGTGGGACTTCGCGTTGCAGATGTTCCGCGAACACCTCGTCCTCGGCCTCGGCCACGGTGGCTGGGACCTGACGATCGCGCAGTTCGCGTCCCTGGGGATCACGACCCTGCCCCCGCACAACCTCTTCATCGCCGCCTGGTCCGCCGCCGGACTACCCGGCGTCGCCGCCCTGCTGGCGATGGCGGTCACGATCCTCGTCGTCCTCACCCGCACCGTCGTCACCACCGTGGGAACCCCCGTCGCCCGCACGGCGGCGTTCGCCCTCGGGGCGTGGTGGTGGGTGCTCATCCACGGCATGGGCGACAACACCGCGATCTACGGCGAGTCGAAGTCGATGATCCTGCTGGCCATGCTGCTGGCCCTCGTCGCCACCCGGGTCCAGGCCGCCCGGGCCGTCGAACCCCAGGAGGCGGCGTGCCCCGCGTAGCCGTCCTGCGGCACACGTTCGGGATCGCCTCCGAGACGTTCGTGCTGGAACAGGCGCGGGCGTTCACGCGCTGGGAACCCGTCCTGCTCTCCCGCGACGCCCTTCCCGCCGGGTTGTCCGGTGCTGTGCTCGGCCGCGGCGCCGCAGCGCACACCGCCGGCCTCGGGTCCGCCCCGATGACCCGGCTGCTGCGGGACCTGCGGGTCGACGCCGTCCTGGCCCACTTCGGGGTCGAGGGTTCCTGCGTCCTGCCCGCGACCCGCCGGGCCGGTGTCCCCCTCGCGACGGTCTTCCACGGTTTCGACGCGACGACCACCACGGCCGCACTGCTGCGCGCCCGGACGCCGTCCTGGGTGACGTACGCCCGCCGCAGGGCGCGGCTGGCCCGCCAGGGTGAGCTGTTCCTGCCCGTCTCAGAACACCTGCGCACCCGGTTGCTGGAGCGGGGTTTCCCCGCGGACCGCACCGTGACCCACCACCTCGGACTCGACCTGCGGAAGCTCCCCGCCGCCGGGGAACCCGAACCCCGCACGATCGTCCACGTCGGGCGACTCGTCCCGAAGAAGGGCCACGTCCACCTGCTGCGGGCGCTCGCGGAACTCCCCGGCGTCCGGTTGACGTGCGTGGGCGACGGACCGCTGCTCGGGGAACTCACGCACCTGGTCGGCGAACTGGGTCTGGGTGACCGGGTGCGGTTCGCGGGTCGCCTCGACAACACCGCCACGCTGGAACTCGTCGCGCGTTCCGCGGTGCTGTGCCTGCCCTCGACGACCGCTCCGAGCGGTGACCAGGAAGGACTGGGCCAGGTGCTGCTGGAAGCGGGAGCGCTGGGTCGTCCCGTCGTGGCGAGCCGGCACGGCGGGATCCCGTCGGCCGTCGTCGACGGCGTCACGGGGTTGCTGGTCCCCGAGGCCGATCCGGTGGCGTTGGCCGCCGCGCTGCGCCGCGTCCTCGACGACCCGGAGCTCGCCGCCCGGCTGGGTTCGGCGGCACGCGAGCACGTCACCGGGGAGTTCGACGTGAACAGTCGGACCGCGCGGCTCGAGGAACTCCTCGACGGGCTGGTGCGGCGGTGAAGCGCGTCGTCGTCGTGACCCGCGGCCTGCCCGTGCACCACGTGGGCGGGATGGAGTCGGTGGCCTGGGACCTGTGCCGGGAACTCGCCTGGACCACGGCGGTCACGGTGCTGACCACCTCCGTTCCCGGGCGTCCCGACGACTTCGTGCTGGACGGGGTGCGGCTGCGGGCGTTGCCGAGAACCCCGAGCGGACGCTACTCCGCGGCGTGGTGGCGGGCCTCCCGCGCGGCGCTGGTGGAGGAACTCTCCGACGGTGACGTGGGTGGGGTCCTCTCGATCAGCGCAGGGGCGTTCTCCGGCGTGGACCTGGTCGCCGGTTCCGGCGCCCGCGCGGTCATGCAGGCGCACGGCACTTCCGTCATGGAACTCGCCTCGAAGCTCGGCAGCCACCGGTTGCGGCCGACGGTGTCCTCGGTCCGCAACGTCCGGGGACTCCTGCGCGACGTCGCGACGTACCGGAGGTTCGACGACGTCGTGGCCATCGGCCCCAGCGTCGAACGGTCGCTCTCCCGGGCACCGCTGGGCAGCCTCGTCGGGATGCCACCGATCCACCTGCTGCCCAACGGGGTCGACGGTGCGGTGTTCCGTCCCGACCCCGTCGCGGCTGCGGGACTGCGGGCGGAGCTGTCGATCCCTGCCGGTCCTCCCCTGCTGCTGGTGGCCGGCCGGTTGCACCCGCAGAAGCGCGCCGACCGCTCGGTGCGGTTGCTCTCCGGGCTCGACGGTTTCCTCGTCCTCGCCGGTGACGGTCCCGACCGCGCCGCGCTGGAACACCTCGCCCGGGAACTCGGGGTCTCCGCACGGGTCCGGTTCCTGGGTTCCGTAGCCCGGGAACGCGTCCCGGCCCTCTACGCGGCCGCCGACGTCTCGCTGCTCACCTCGCAGTGGCGGGAGGGCTTGCCGATGGCCGTCCTGGAGTCCCTGGCCTGCGGGACCCCGGCCGTGACGGCCCTGACCACGGCGGAGGTCACCGGCGCCGGCGATGCCGTGACCAGGGTCGACGCGAGCGACCCGACGGCGCTGCTGGAGGCGGTCCGCACCGTCCTCGCGCGGGGGCGCTCGAGCAGTTCGCTGTTGCCCGCGGGGTACGACCTCGCCGGGGTCGCCGCGCGCTACGCGGACCTGCTGGGCGTCGGCTGATGCGGGCCGCCGTCCAGCGTCTCGTGCTCGGCGGTCTGGCGGGGAAACTGCTGGGGATGCTGCGCGAGGTCCTGCTCGCCGCGGCCTACGGCACGGGGATCCCGGCGACGGCGACCCGCGTCGCGCAGACCGGAACCCTCGTGCCGGTCGACTTCTTCACCGCCGACGTGCTGACCGCGGGGTTCCTGCCGCTGCACAAGGAACTCCTGAGCACCGATCCGGCCCGGGCGGCGACGCTGTTCCACGGACTGCGCACGGCCCTCTGGGTGCTGTCCGGGATCCTCACCGTCGGGTTGCTCGTGTTCGCCCGGCCGGCGGTGGACCTGCTCGCGCCGGGCCTCGACGCCGGGGCGGCGTCGGCGTCCGCGGAGTTCCTGCGGGTGATGGCCGTCGGGATCCCCAGCTACCTGCAGTTCTCGCTGCTGAGCTACCTGGAGATCTCCCACGACGGGTTCCGGCTGTCCAGCGCGCGGGCGACGGCGCAGAACCTCGGCATGCTCGCGTCGCTGGGACTGGCCTGGCTGCTGCACCGACCCGTCGTCCTGGCCGGGGGTTTCGCCGCGGCCTACCTCGTCCTGCACGCCTGGGGGTACGCGTCGGTACGCCGCCGCGGGTTCCTGCCCCCGGTCTCGGGGGTGGGCGGTCGGGAACTGCGCGGGCGGTTGTGGCGACGGTTGCGGCCGTTGCTGCTGCTGCCCCTCGTGCTGCAGGGTTCCGTCGTCACCGAGCGGATCGTCGCCTCGCTGCTCGGGGACCAGGTCGTCGCCGCCGTCGACTACGCCCGGTTCGTGGCGAGCACGGGAGTGAACCTGCTGGCCGTCCCGCTGGGCCTGGCCGGGCTGGCGGCGTTGTCCGGTCTGGACACCGCCGTCGCCCGCGAGCGCCTGGCCGGGATCCTGCCGGGGTTGCTGCTCGTCGTCGCGCCGGTCTCGGTGGTGCTGGCGGTGGGGAGTTCGCAGGTGGTGGAGGTCCTCTACGCCCGCGGTGCGTTCGACGCGGGCGCGGTGGCGACGTCGGCGTCGGTGCTGACGGGTTTCGGTCTGGGTTTCTGGGCGCAGTCGTGCGCGTACGTGTTGGTGAAGGCGCTGAACGCGGCGAACGAGAACACGGTGGCGGCGGGGTCGCTGCTGGCGGGACTGGTCGTGACGTTGGCGGTGAACGTGTCGCTGCACGCGCTGCTGGGCCCGGTGACCCTGGGGCTGGCCGCGTCGGCCGGGGCCGTGGTGACAGCCGCCGTCGCCGCGCACGTGCTCGGGGTCTCGCGGACGTTGTGGCGCTGGGTCGGGGCGTGCGTGCCGGTGGCGCTGGTGGCGTGGGGTGCGTGCGCGTGGGCCCCCGCCCGGGGGTGGCCGGGGCTCGTCGCCGTCGGCGGGTGCGTGCTGGCGGTGTTCGCGGTCGCGGTGCTGGTGCTGGCGCCGTGGCGCCGGGTCGTCCTCGCGCTGGTGCGCTGAGTCAGAGCGGCCAGCGCAGTGCGGCGGCGCGGTTGGGGTCCTGGGCCTCGGCGGGGTCGGGCGTCGGGGGGAACGGGTCGTGGGTCTCGACGGTGTCCTCGAGGCGCACGGGGTCGGGCAGGGTACGGAACCGGGCCCGCGGGTCCTTCGCGTCGGTCATGGGACCAGCATGCGCCTCGGCGCGCTCCTGGGGCCAGGATCGCCGCGAGTCCGGGGTGGTCGCCCACCTGGACCTGCGGCGCGGCACGCCTCAGCGCTGGTCCGCGAGCTCCGTCTCGCGCCACGGGCCGGGCAGGCCCGCGCGGTGCCGCACGACCTGCACGACCTGGTTCTCCTGTCCGCTCTCGAGTCGCAGGTGCAGCGCGCTCCCGTCGGCGAAGGTCAGCGCGAGGACGACCCGCCGGCTCTCCGAACCGTCCTGCCCCTTCGACGTGTCCAGCAACTCCGCCCCGGCGATCTCGCCGTGGGCCACCCGCCAGTCGGGTTCGCAGAGCGCCGGGACGGGCCGGGACGCGAGGACGTCGGTGGAGCGCCACCGGTAGCGACCCCGGGAACGGCGCTGGACGAAGAGTTCGACGTGCTCCTCCCCGGCCCTGAGCACGAGGCGCTCGCGCGGGAGGATCCCGCTCTTGTCGCTGCGCTTCACGTCGATGGTCTGCGGGAGCCCCGTCAGCACCCCGCCCTCGACGAACCGCAGCGCCGGAGCGTGCACCCACTCCACCTCACGACGTTCGGTCCAGCGCCCCCACGACTCCGGCTGGACGAACTCGTCCTGGCCGGAGCCCCCCGAGGACCACCCGGTGGCCGCCCCGGCGGCGTCGCCGACCACCATCAACGCCACCAGCCCGAGGAGTCCGACCCCGGCGACGACCACGCCACCGATCTCGAGCGCGGTGGTCAGGGCACTCGACCGGTCCTGCTCGGGAGGATCCAGCGGTGCGTCGTCCGCGGGGACGCGAGCCCAGCCCAGCACCCGGGGGTCGAGCCGGTCACCGGCGGCGTCGACGAGCCACGCAGGACGGAGCGAGGCGTCGAGGGTGACGCTCGCCACCGGCCGGGCGGTCGACAGCCACTGCTCGAACGAGGGGAGATCACGGGCCACGACTCCAGGGTGGAACAGCTCACCGCCGTCCCGGGGCCCGACCGGGCACGCGGCACCCGAGCGGGCGAAGGCCCTGGTGTCACGGGGCGGGTGCGAATCGTGAGCGGTCCCCGACGGGTGGGTGAGGTCCGTTGCGCCATCGGGCGGACCACGAGGGGATCGAGCCCCGCGAGACCGGCCCGCGGGTGACCGTGGTGGCCCAGCCCCCCGTCCCGAGAGGTTCCCGTGTCCGACCTGCGCCTGACCGACGCCGCCGTGACGTCCCTGCGAGGTGACCTGCGCTGCGTCGCCGACGACCTCAGCACCGCCCGCCGCCGCCTCGGCGGCCACGACACCGCTGCGCTCGGGGCCCCGAAGCTGATCCGGCGCCTGGAGGACTTCTCCGACGACTGGAACCACGGCCTCGGCAGGCTCGCCGACCAGGTCGGGACGGCGAGCGCCGACCTCGACGTCATCGAGAAGACGTTCGCCGACGTCGACACCAGGCTCTCGGAGTCGTGCCGGTGACCGTGCGCAGCTTCCCCCACCTCGGTGCCGACCCCACCCCGGGCGACGTGCACGGCACCGGTTCCCTCGCCGGCTCCCTGCGCGACCTGGCGGGCGGCCTCGGTGACACCGCAGGTCGGTTGCGCCGCATCGAGGCCGGCGAGTGGCGCGGCCAGGCGGCCCAGGCCTTCGTCGACCAGACCCACCAGGACCTGCTGCCGCTGGTCGAGCGGGCCCGCGACGCCTTCGACACCGGGCGTGACGCCCTGCTGCGGTGGCAGACCCAGCTCGCCGCGTTCCAGGCCGAGGCCGAGCGGCTCGAACGCGAGGCGGCCACCGCGGCGGCTGGGGTCAGCGCCGCGCAGGCCGCCCGGAACCAGCCCCGCGTCACCGCTCCCGAGGACACCGCGCGGGTCGTCGGGGAGCTCGCCGACGCCGTCGACTCCGCCCAGGCGGGGCTCACGGCCGTCCGCAAGCGCTCGCTGGACCTGCACCAGCGCTACCTCGACGCCGCCGACGAGGTCGGCGCCGCGCTCGAGAAGGCCGCCGACCAGGCGCTCCAGCACCACCTCTGGCAGCAGATCGGCGACACCGTCGCCGACGGATGGGAGAAGACCTGGGACTGGGTCCAGGAGCACGCCGACGACTTCGCTGCCGTCGGGGACGCGCTCTCGACGCTGTCGTCGGTGTTCGCGACCCTCGCGATCCTGACGTCCTGGCTCGAACCGGCCGGGGCGGTCTTCGCCGCCGGCGCACTGCTCACCAGTGCGGGCGCACTCGCCGCCCACGGGATCGCCAAGGCCGCCGGGGCGGACGTGGGGGTCGTGACGCTCGCCGGGGACGCCCTCGGGCTGATCCCGTTGGGCGCTGCGTTCACCGGGGTCAAGGCGGCCGGCGAGGGCGCCGAGGCGATCGCGAAGGGTGCCGCGTCGACCTACAGGCTCACCGGTGAGGCGGTCCAGGGCACCGCGGCCAAGGTGCCGTGGGCGGCCAAGGCCTTCGACATCACCAAGGCCTCGAAACTGCCGGGCAAGGCGGGGACGTTCCTGACCGGAGTCGAGAAGTCCGTGAAGACGCAGGTCCCCACGTGGACGGTGAAGCCCGGTTCGCTCGCCGAGCGTGCGAAGACGGCCGTCGCCGGCGCGGAGATCAAGTTCGGGTCCGGTCAGCTGGTGGGCACGAAGGCCGTCAACGCCGCAGCGGGGGTCATCGGCACGAAGGTCCCCGCCGCGGCGAAGCTCGTCATCGCGGACACCTCGAGCGTCGCGGCCAGGGTCGTCGACGCCCACGTCAAGATGGCGACCACGGTCGCCGGAAAGGCCTGGGCCGCAGCGAACCCGCGCGAGCCCCACCCCAGCGACCCGTTCGTCGCCGCCGTCCAGGGAGCCTCCCGGTGAACCCCGTCGAAGACCTCGGCCTGGAACTGGTCGTCCCGGCGGGTTTCCACGCCCTCCCCCTCGACCTCGACGCCGAGGGGATGCCCGACCCCGACGCGTTCGAGGACCTCGTGACCGGGCTGCTGCCGCACGGCGGCGACGAGCACCGCCTCGTCGTCGCGACCCGGATCCTGGTGCTGCTGCGCGCCCAGGCCGCGGCCGCGATCGAGGTCGGGTTCGCCGCCCTGGGGCTGCTCGGCGACGAGCAGGGCGGGATCGCCCCGGTGACGCTGTCGGTGTCGCGCTCACCGTCGGCGCACGACGACCCCGAGGTCGCCGCCCGCGGCATCCTGGAACTGCTGCAGCGCAGGCACTCTCCGGCGGACGGTCCCGCGGACGTCCGCTGGCTGGACCTGCCCTGCGGGCCGGCCGTCGTCGACACCCGGTTCGAGCGGCGCAGTTTCGCGGCGGACCCCGCGCCCGCCGAGGACGGACCGTTCCTCGACCACGGGCGCTTCGACGTCCACATCCCGCACCCCGCAGGGAGCTCCGTCGTCGTCGTGACGATCGACTCCCCCGCCCTGCACGTCTGGGGCTCGGTGAGCAACCTCGCGGCCGCCGTCGTCAGCTCCGTCCGCTTCCTCGTCGCCGAGGTCGCGGCGGCCTGAGCTCTCAGCCGGCGGCCTCGGCGGGTCGCGGCTCGCTCCAGGGCCCCGGCAGACCCGCCCGCCGGCGGACGAGCTGCCTCGCGGAGTCTCCGCGTCCGGTCTCGAGGTCCAGGTGCAGCGAACTCCCGTCGGCGAAGGTCAGCGCGAAGACGTAGCGCTCGACCTCGCTCCAGTGCTCACCCTTCGCCGACCGGAGGAGTTCCGCTCCGACGACCTCCGTGTGCGGCACCCGCCAGCTCGGTGCACAGCCGTCGGGGACGGGCCGGGAGACGGGGACGTCGGTGGACTCCCAGCGGAAGCGGCCCCGCGAGCGGCGCACCGTGAACAACTCCAGGTGGTCACGCCCGACCCGCAGCTTCAGCTCGTGACCTCGACGGGACCGGGCTGCGTCGATGATCTGCGGCAGACCGGTCAGCACCCCGCCCTCGACGAAGCGCAGCGCCGGCGCCTCGGTCCACGTCACCGACCGGGGCGCGGTCCAGCGTCCCCAGGACTCCGGCTGGCGGAACTCCTGCCGGCCCGAGCCCCCCGACCGCGCCAACCAGCCGAGGTCCCCGGCCCCGCCGCTCACCACCTGGAACGCCGCCATCCCGAGGAACCCGATCCCGAGCACCACCCCGACACCGATCGTCGCCGCGGTCTCCAGCACGCCGGAGTCGTCCTGCGGCGCGTCGACGACCGGCAGTCCGTCCTCGACGATCCGCGCCCAGCCCAGGACGGCGGGGTCGAGGCGCTCCCCGGCGGCGTCGACCAGCCACGCCGGACGCCGGGCGTGGTCCAGGCCGGCGGACAGCACGGGCTGGGCCGTCGCCGACCACTCCTCGAACGTGGGAATCCTGCGGGCCATCTCTCCAGGATGGATCAGGGCCCGACCGCTCCGGGCGAGAACGGGAGGTCGCCACCCGACCGGCTCACGCCGCGAGCAGCGCCCCGGCGAGCGCCCGCAGTTCCCGTCCCCGCGAGGTCCAGTCCTGTCCCTGCGCCACCGCGGCGACGCGTTCGGGTCGCGACGGGTCGTCGACGGCGAGCACGTGCAGGACCTGGCGCACGAACGCCTCGCGGTCGGCGACGAACACCGCGCCCGGAACCGCGGTGACGGCCGGCAACGGCGTGCTCACGACGGGCAGTCCCGCGGCGAGGTACTCGAAGGTCTTCAGCGGACTGATGCCCACCGTGAGGGGCGAGACGAGGTAGGGCACGATCCCGACCGTGGCGGCGGCGAGTTCGTCGGCGAGCGCCGCCGCGGGGAGGGCACCGACGATCTCGGCGCCGGCGGCGATCAGCCGAGACCACGCGGGATCCGTTGCCGCGGAGTCGGTCACGGGTCCGATCAACCGCAGTCGCGCGGTCCCGAGGGAGGCGGCGAGGTCGGCCAGCAGCGCCAGGTCGACCTTGTGCGGGGCCAGCGTCCCGGCGAAGACGACCGTGGTTCCACGTGGAACACCGCGTCCGCGAGCCGCGGCGAAGAGGTCGACGTCGCACACGTTGGGCAGGCACGTCGTCCGGGTGAACCCCTGAGCGTCGAGGTGGGCCTGGACGACGGGGCTCGTCGCGACGGCCAGGTCGCTCCCACGGGCGAGGACGCGTTCGGCCGCCAGGAGGCGTCCCCGGTGCACGCCGGGGTTCTCGTGCAGCAGGTCGACGAGGTGGTAGACGGCGGCGTCGGCGTGACGTTCCAGGCCGTAGGTGAACGGGGTGTAGGTCCAGAGCAGCCGCGGCCCGTCGTGCTCGATCCAGCGCCGGACCTGGCGGCGCAGCAGCCGGGCGTTGACCGCGCGGGTCGAGGGGGCGTGGTGCGGGACGAGCCGGGTGCTCACGACCTCGAGCCCGGACGGGAGCGAACGTCCTGCGACGGGGACGGAGGGACGCAGCCGGCGCAGGACGCGACGGGCGTCGGAGGGCCGCAGTCGTCGGGTGCCGGCTCCCTCGGTGAACAGGACCGGCCAGCGCTGCGCGAGGGCCGCGCTGACGTGGTGCTGGTTCGTCGCGATGACGGCGTCCCAGTCGGCGGTGCCCAGCACCAGGACGAGGGGCTTCACCGGCCGGCTGCCGTGACGACCTGGACGACGGTGCGCAGCAGGATCTTGACGTCGAGCCACAACGACCAGTTCTCGACGTAGTAGTTGTCGAAGCGGGCGCGCTCGGAGATCGAGGTGTCGCCGCGCAGGCCGTGGACCTGGGCCCATCCGGTGACGCCCACAGGCACGCGGTGGCGCCAGAGGTAGTCGTCGTAGTCGACGGTGAACTTCTCAACGAAGTGCGGACGTTCCGGACGCGGTCCGACGAGCGACATGTCGCCGCGCAGGACGTTCCACAGCTGGGGCAGTTCGTCGAAGGAGAGGCGACGCAGCCACCGGCCGAGGGGCCCCACCCGACTGTCCTCGCCGACGCTCCAGCGGGTGTCGGACTCGGCGTCGTCCACCCGCAGGGTGCGCAGCTTCAGCAGCGGGAAGTGCCGGCCGTCCATGCCCACGCGCTCCTGGCGGAACAGGACACCGGGGCCGACCTCGAGGCGCACGGCGAGCGCGCACGCGGCGATGACCGGGCTGAGGACGAGCAGCCCGATCGCGGAGGCGGTCACGTCCATGACCCGCTTCAGCCGCCAGCTCGAGGCGCGGAACGCGGGGCGGCGCAGCCGGACGAGCGGGACGCCGCGCACGGACTGCACGGAACGTTGGGTGTTGGTGACCTGCCAGAACCGGGGGACGGTGAAGATCTCGACGTCGAGGCCCTGGCACCCGCGGAGCACGTCGACGACGACCATCTCGGGGGCGTTGGAGTAGGCGATGACGACGATGGCCACCTCGTGCTCCGCGACGAGCCGTTCGAGGTCGGCGATGCCGCCCAGGACGGGCAGCGGTCGCGCCGCGGCGGGCAGTCGGGGGTCGTCGTCGATGAAGCCGACGGGCAGCAGTCCGTGCTCGCCGGAGCCGAGGATCTCGACGAGCTGGGCACCGAGGCCACCGCACCCGACGACGAGGGTGCGCAACGCGACGCGGCGGGACAGGCGGTGGCGGAGGCGGACGGAGTACACGACGGTGCGGACGACGGTGAACAGCGCGGTCTGGACGAGGACGGCCCGCAGCGCGGTCCCGTCGATCTGCCCGATCCCCAGCGCCCCCTGGGCGATGGAGGCGAGACCGATCGCGGCGATGGCCGCGCCGAGCAGGAGGGGCAGGTCGTCGAGGATGCTGAGGTCGAGACGAGGCTGGTGGAGACCCGCGAAGGCGTGGACGACCAGCACGGCGGGGGAGAAGACCAGGACGGCGGGCTCGTCGTGGCCGAGCAGCAGGACGACGGCCAGGACGCAGACGGCGTCGGTGGCCAGCAGCAGCAGCCCCAGCTGGGACCTGGGTCCGTGGGTGCGTCCGATCCCGGACGAGACCCAGCGATCGGCCGGGCGCACACCCGTGCTCGGATCACTGGCCATGGTCACGCGGTCCTCCACCTCGGACGCCCGATGGCACGAAGCCCGGGCCTGACCCCGTGAACGTCGTCCGCCCGGCGTGTCGACTTGAGGCCCGAAGCCGCCTCCGTCGCGCCCGGGCGTCCGGGTCCCGGCCCCGGGGGCCGGGGTCAGGTGCGGACGGGGACGGCCGATGGACGTCCGTGGAACTCGTCGACTACCTGCGCGCGCTGCGCAAGCACTGGATCCTGGTGATCCTCTCCGTGCTGCTCGGCGCCGGGGCGGGCGTCGGGGCCTTCAGCGCGAGCGCACCCGTCTACCGCGCGGACAGCCTGCTGTTCGTGTCGATGTACGACACCGGGAACGCGACGGCGCTCATGCAGGGCAGCATGTTCACCCAGCAGCGGGTGCAGTCCTACACGGGCGTGCTGACCAGCCCGAAGGTGCTGCAGCCCGTCATCGACGAGCTCGGTCTGAAGACGACGGCCCGTGCGCTGGCGAGCCACGTGAACTCCAGCGCGCCGCTGGGGACGGTCCTCATCGAGGTCACCGTCGACGAGTCCTCGCCGAGGTTGGCGGTGGACGTCGCGAACGCGATCTCCAAGCACTTCGGGACCGCCGTCAGCGAACTCGAGCAGGCCACCCCCGACACGATGAGCCCGGTCCGGGTCAGCGTGCTGCGGCCCGCGGTCGTCCGCGAGGACCCGATCGCGCCGAACCTGCCCCGGACGCTGGCCCTCGGCCTGCTCGCCGGTGTCGTCCTCGGAACCGGTCTCGCCGTGCTGCGCGAGGTGCTCGACACGACCGTGAAGTCGCTGACGACGATCACCGACCACGGCGCCCCCGCCCTCGGATCCGTCCCCGACGGCCCGGGCGGTCCGCGCCCCGAACTCGTGCTGGAGGGGTCGCGCTCCCCGCAGTCGGAGGCGCTGCGCCAGATCCGGACGAACCTGCAGTTCGCCGACGTCGACCACCCGCCCCAGGTGCTCGTCGTGACCTCCGCGCTTCCCGGTGAGGGCAAGAGCACCACCGCGGTGAACCTCGCCCTGACGGCTGCGACGGCGGGGATGCGGGTCATCCTCGTCGAGGGTGACCTGCGGTTGCCGAAGGTCGCGGACTACCTCGGGGTCGAGGACAGCGCCGGCCTCACGACGGTGCTCGCCGGCCGCGCGGACCTCGACGACGTGCTGCAGCCCTACGGCGACACCGGGTTGTCCGTCCTGGCCAGCGGTCCCATCCCGCTCAACCCCGCGGCCCTGCTGGGGTCGCGGCACATGTCGGACCTGCTGACGCGGCTGCGCGAGCGCGCGGACCTCGTCATCATCGACTCCCCACCGCTGCTGCCCGTCGCGGACGCCGCCGTGCTGGCCCGCCAGACCGACGGGGCGATCATGGTCGTCAAGCACGGCAAGACGACCCGCGACCACCTGACCCGCGGCCTGGAACGGTTGCGTGCCGTCGACGCGCGGGTGCTGGGCGGGGTGCTGACGATGGTCCCGGCGAAGGCGTCGGAGTTCTCCTACGCCTACGAGTACGGCTACGGCTACAAACCGACCGTCCCCGAGGACGCCGAGGCCGTCGTGCTGGAACGCTGAGACGCGGCTAGCGTCGCGGCTCGTGCACTCCTACCGACCCCGCGAAGGCCACCGCCTCGCCCACGACCCCCTGAACTCGATCGTGGCGCCGCGCCCCATCGGCTGGGTCTCGACGCAGGCGAGCGACGGGACGCTGAACCTCGCGCCCTACAGCTTCTTCAACCTCTTCGCCTACCGCCCGCCGATCGTCGGGTTCTCCAGCATCGGGCGCAAGGACAGCGTCGCCAACGCCGAGGCGAGCGGCGAGTTCGTCTGGAACCTGGCCTCCGCCCACCTGGCCGAGCGGATGAACGCCACCTCCGCCGCGGTCGGTCCCGAGGTCGACGAGTTCGCCCTCGCCGGGCTGACGCCGGAGGCGTCGCTGGAGGTGGGGCCGCCGCGGGTCGCGGAGAGCCTGGTGTCCTTCGAGTGCCGGGTCAGCGGGGTGCAGGAACTCACCGACGCCGCCGGGGCGGGGGTGGATGCGTGGCTGGTGCTCGGTGAGGTCGTCGTCGTGCACGTCGACGAGAGCGTGCTCGTCGACGGGGTCTTCGACACCCTCGCCGCGGACCCGCTGCTGCGCGGCGGCGGCCCGAGCGACTACTTCACGATCAGCGCCGAACGGCGACTGCGGATGGACCGGCCCGCCTGAGTCGTGACGCCGTCAGTGCCACTGTCCCCGCCCGGACCCGACTGCCGGCTCACTCCCCTGGCCCGGGTCGACCGCTCACCCATCGAGGGGGTCGGTCTGTTCGCGACCGGCCCCCTGCGCGCCGGCACGGTCGTCAGCCGGTTCGGCGGACGCCTCGTCTCCGACGCCGAGCAGCACCGGCTCTTCGCCGACGCGGCCAGGTCCGGGACCTACGTGGACACGCTCTCCGTCGGGGCGGACCTCAACCTGGTCCTACCCCCGGACGCGCCCCAGCGCGCGGGCAACCACAGCTGCGACCCGAACACCTGGTGGGTCGACCCGTACACCGTCGTCGCGCGGCGGGACGTCACCGCCGGCGAGGAACTGACCCTCGACTACGCGACGATCACGGACGACCCCGACTTCGCGATGTCGTGCTCGTGCCGGGCGCTGTCCTGCCGCGGTCGGGTCACCGGCCGGGACTGGCGCCTGCCCACGCTGCAGGTGGGGTACGGGCCGCACTGGGTGCCGATCCTGCGCGAGCGCATCGCCGGTTCCCGGCGTCCGCGGCTGGACGGGGCCGCAGGTCCGGGGTGAGCGTGCCCCCGTGGACGTCGAGGTCGAGGTCAACGACTGGGAGCACGAGTGCTGTGGCGCGGCCATCGCCCGCGACGACGTCGTGGACCTACCTCGTCGAGACCCACCACGACCTCGGCGGTCGACCGCACGAACGGGTCCGCGGGCGGGTGGTCGCCCTGCACCTCGTGGAGGACGCCGTCGTCCTGCGGCCCTGCTCCCGGCCGTTCCTGCGCCTGGACGGCGGGGAGCCCCCCTGGCCCACGGGGACGGGCCGCCTGCAGGTCGAGGCCGCGCCGGGGGCCGACCTCGACGTCCCTGACGTCACCGCGCGGGGACGACCTGCCGCGGCAGGTCGTCGCCGGCTGGGTACCCCCACGGAGGAACTCCTCGCCGATCAGCAGCGCTGCGACACTCCCCGCCACCGGCCAGGGCCGGTCCGAGGAGCACCACGGCGGACACTCCGCAGACCACCGCAGACCACCGCGCACCAGCGCGCACCAGCGCGCGGAGCGTTCAGCGGCCCGGGTGGTGAGCCACACGACGAGCCCGACGATCACGAAGACGGGGAGCACCCCGGCGGCAGCAGCGAGCCCGTCCACGTCCTCACCCCAGAGTGGTCGACGACCTGCGCGGCTGCCGCGGCGGAGCGCGGGACCACGAACATCCGGGCACCGATTCCGTCTCGCCTCTCACGGACGATCGGCGGTGTTAGCGTGAACCAGTGCCCGAACCGCTGATCGCGTCCACCCCGCCGCTGCCGCCGGCGCCGGGGACCGCGGCCCACGTGGGGTTGGAGCTCGCGAACAGCACGCTGCGCGTCGCCGGTCGGGGTGGCGCCGGTCACGAGGTGGTCGAACTGCTGCCCACCCCCGCCGCGGCCACCGCCTGGCTCATCGCCCACGACCTGGCCCCCAGCGACGCGCAGTTGCAGCGTCACTGCGCCGACCGGCTCACCGCTCTGCGCGACGCGGTCCGGGACCTGCTGTCGGCGGCCGTCGCCGACGAGGCACCGTCCGCTGGTGCGGTGGAGGCGCTGAACGACGCCCTGACCCGCACGCCGGCGGTCCGGTTGCTGCGGTGGGGCTCTCCGGCCGGGTTCACCAGCGAGCTGACCCACCCGGCGACCCAGGTCGTGGAGCACGCCATGGCCGCGATCGCCGCCGACGTCGTGGACGTGCTCACCGGTGCCGACGCCACCCTGCTGGCGACCTGTGCGGCCGCACCCTGTGACCGCTTCATGCTGCGCACCCACGGCCGGCGGCAGTGGTGTTCCACGCGCTGCGGCGATCGCGTCCGGGCGGCCCGTTCCTACGCCCGCCGGACCGGCCAACCCGCCTGAGCAGGTACTGAATCTCACGGAGAAAAGCCATCTTTGACGTGATGTGCAGGTAGCGTGGGGACGTCCCCACCCGGGGAGCCCGGACCGATCACCACCCCGCCCCGCGACCACCTCACCAGGAGCGACCATGACCTCCCCCCGCCGCGCCCTCGTCGTCGTCGACGTCCAGCAGGAGTACTTCAGCGGCCCCCTGACGATCCAGCACCCCGCACCCGCGGACGCGCTGGCCAACGTCGTCCGCGCGGTCGAGACCGCCCGGGCGCACGACGTCCCGATCGTGCTCGTGCAGCACGCCATGCCCGCCGGAGCACCGATCTTCGCGGCCGGGTCCCCCGGCTTCGACCTGCACCCCGACCTCCTCGCGGTCACGGACCCCCGGGACGAGCGGATCAGCAAGTCCTTCGGCAGCGTCTTCGCCGGCACCGGTCTCGCGGACCGGCTGCGCGAACGCGACGTCGACACCGTGACGATCGTCGGGTTCATGACCAACAACTGCGACCTGGCCAGCGCCGTGGAAGCGGAGGGCCTGGGGTTCTCCGCCGAGGTCCTCTCCGACGCCAGCGGGGCGATCGACCTGGACAACGCCGTCGGCCACGTCCCCGCGTCGGTGCTGCACGAGACCCTCATGGTCCTGCTGCACTCCAACTTCGCCGCGGTCGCCACCACGCAGCAGTGGGTCGAGGCGGTCGCCGGGGCGCAGCCCCTGCCCCTGGACAACCTCGTCGACTCCGCGGTCCGCGGCCGCGCGCGCGTCGGCGGGTGATCGCGGGCCGTCCGGAAAGCGCTCCAGGACGTGCGCAGCGTGCTGGGCGTGCAGGCGGTCATCGCCGCCGACGGGTTCAGGCTCGTCGGCACGGCGAGCGGCGGACCAGGCCGCGCCGACGGCCGGTGGATCAGGCCGGAGGCGCGGGCAACGCGGCCACGAGCGCCGCGAACGCCTCGTCGAGGCGGCGCCCGGCCTTGAGCTGCTCCTCGAGCTTCTGCCCGTGCACGTCGGCGACGTCGTCGGAGGCCTGGTCCCGGGGGGCGGTCGGCCCGCGCCACGCGGGGGCCGCGGTCACCAGGGAGCGCAGACCGGCGGCAGGGGCGGCGCTCGCGGGCAGTCGGTGGTCCTCACCGAGGCGGCGGGAGATCCGGGCCAGTTCCAGCACCGTGAACACACGCCGCTGCACGGGCGGGACGGTCGTGATCACGTGCGCGCGCTGGTCCCGGGTCATGGTCAGGACGAGGTCGGCCGCGCCGACGAGCTGCGGGTCGACCTGGCGGGCCGGGGTCGGCTCGGGGACGGGACGCCGCAGCGCACGCAGCACCTCCGACACGGCGCGGTCGGTCGGTTCGCCGACCAGCGCGATCGTCCCGGCGGAGGTCACCCGGATCGTCGCGGCGGCCTCGCCGAAGCGCGCACCGAGGTGGTGGCGCAACAGGGCAGCGGCCATCGGTGAACGGCTGATGTTGGCCGTGCAGACGACGAGGACCTCGAACCGGGTCCTCACGAGGGGCTCACGGAGCCATCTTGAGCATCTGTCGTCGTTCGCGCAGCGCCGCCAGCAGCGCGCCCGTCTCGACCTGCGGCGCGCCGTCGAGGATGCACTGCTTGGCGGCCAGCGCCGCCGCGGCCGCCACCTGCTCGTGGCTCAGTCCGCTGGCGGTCGAGGCGACCCGGGGCCACTCCACGGTGCTCAGGTCGAACCCGCGCAGCCGGCGCAGCACGATCTCCTGGACGACACCGGTGCTCGGCAGCGGGTAGTCGATGACGGTGTCGAAGCGGCGCAGCACCGGCCGGTCGAGCAGTTGCGGACGGTTCGTCGTGACGACGAGCACGCTGGCCGAGGCGTCGAGTTCCAGCATCCCGGTGAACGCGCGCAGCACGTCGCGCAGCCGGGAGCGGCTGCGCTCACCGCCGTCGGGGTCGATGAGGGCGTCGACGTCGTCGAAGAGGCAGACGCCGCGGCTCTGGGCCAGCAGGTCGAAGACCAGGGACAGCTTCGCGATGGCGTCCTCGGCGGCGAGGTCGGCGAAGACGTCGAGGCGGACCGCGAACACGGGCAGCGCGAGCTCCGCGGCCAGGACCTCGGCCGTCATGGACTTGCCCGTCCCGGACTGCCCGGTCAGGAGCAGCTTGCGCAGCGGGTCGAACCCTTTGGCCCGCAGCGTGTCCGCGTGTCGCTGTTCGGTGAGGACCCGGTGCAGGCGGGCCATGACGTCACTGCCGAGGGCGAGGTCGGCCAACCCGACGGTGGGCAGCGAGACGGTGAGGACCTGGGCGAGCTCACCGCGGGGCTGCGCGACCGAGGACGGCGCGGCCGGCTGCGGGGGCGCCTGCGGGCGGACGCTGGCCCGGCGGGTCTCGAGCAACCCGCGCAGCTCCTCGACCTCCTTGGAGCGCCCGGCCTTCTCGAGGACCTCGGCCACGGCAGCGCGGAACCGCACGTCGTCGCCCGCGCTGTGACTCTCCACGAGTGCCCTGACGTGCGCCGCGGTCGCCAGCAGCCGTGCCTCCACCCCAGCAACTTACCGTGAGTCACCCCACGTCACACCAGTGTCGCGAGCACCGAGCCCCTCACCCCACGAACAGGCAGAACGGGTGACCCGCCGGATCGGCGAGCACGTACAGCGGTTCCTCGGGATCGTCGGTGCGGTCCACCAGCACCTGCGCGCCCAACGCCAGCGACCGGGCGTGGTGGTGCTCCAGGGCGGCCCGGTCGGGGACGGTGAAGTCGACGTGCACCTGCATCGGGACGTCACCCGCCGGCCACGTGCTGCGGGCGAGCTGCTCGACCTGCTGGAAGGCCAGGACCCGCGCGCCGTCACCGTCGAGGAGGACGAGCCACTGCGCCGGCCCGGTCCCCTCGTCGCCCGGGCGGTAGCGCAGCCCCAGCAGTTCCCGGTAGAACTCCGCGAGGCCGCGGGCGTCGGTCGTGTCCAGGACGGTGTGCAGCAGCCGGGGGAACGACGTCGTCATCGTCCCAGGGTGCACCGCACGCTCACCGCAGGCACGAGAGAACCCCCGGAGAACGATCTCCGGGGGTTCCAGGGTGGGCCTAGGAGGACTTGAACCTCCGACCTCTTCCTTATCAGGGAAGCGCTCTAACCAACTGAGCTATAGGCCCTCATGCCACCCGCTCTGCGCGCGCGGCATCGTCAACCTTACCCGACTCGGGGCCGTGCTCCGAACCGGGATTCAGTCGTCGGACAGGGTGACGTGCAACCCGCCGACCAGCGCGGACGAGACGTTGTAGAGGAAGGCGATGATCGTCGACAGCGCCGTGAGCAGCACGACGTCGACGACGGCGATGACCGTGGCGAGCGAGATGACCTTGCCGAACCCGACGTAGTCGAGCAGGTTGAACTTCACCTCGTTGCCGACGACGTCCTTGAGCAGGCCGTTGAGGTCGGTGAAGACACCCATCCCGTTCAGCACGCTCCAGATGACGGCGGTCGCCACCACCAGGGCGATCCCGACGGCCACCGACAGCAGGAACGACAGCTTCGTCACCGACCACGGGTCGACCCGCGCCAGCGTCAACCGCACCCGACGGGGCACCGAGTCCACGCCGCTGCGGGGGCGGGCCTGAGCCTGCCCCGCGGTGGTCGCCTGTGCTGCTGAGGGCTGTCCTGCCGAGGACGTCGCGGACCTAGCGGCCTGACTGGCCGACTGGGCCGACGACGCGGTCGCGCGTTCGGCGGGGGTCACTCGTCACCTCCGGGTTCGTCCTCGCTGTCCGAGGCCTCCGGCGACGGTACGCCATCGACTGCCCCACCCACAGGGTCGTTCGCCGGTTCCTGCACAGGTGCTCCACCGTTCGGCAGCTCATCCACCCCTTCGGCGGCCGCGAGGTCGTCCCCGGAGCCCGCGATGTCCGGGTCCGGCTCGGTCGTGACGGGGTCGGTGCCGTCGTCCGCGCCGTCGGTGTCGTCGGTTCCCAGCTCCACGTCGATCACCCGCTCGACGTTGCGGGCGACGGCGAGGATCTTGTCGCCCTTCTCCGGCTTGGCGAACGTGACGCCCATGGTGTCGCGGCCCTTGGCCGGCACCTCGTCGACGCGGGAGCGGACGACGCGGCCGGCCTGCATGACGACGAGCACCTCGTCGTCCTCGGCGACGGTGAGCGCCCCGACCAGGTCACCGCGTTCGTCGGTCAGCTTGGCGACCTTGATGCCGAGGCCACCGCGTCCCTGCTTGCGGTACTCCGCGATCGCGGTGCGCTTCGCGTACCCGTGCTCGGTGACGACGAAGACGTAGAGGTCGTCGCGGGCGACGGCCATCGCGAGCAGCTCGTCGTCGCCGCGGAACTTCATCCCCGTGACCCCGGAGGTGGCCCGGCCCATGGGGCGCAGGTTCTCGTCGGTGGCCTCGAACCGGACGCTCATCCCCTTGCGCGACACGAGGAACAGGTCCTCGTTCTCGCTGACGAGGGTCGCACCGAACAGTTCGTCGTCGACCTCCTCCTCGCCCTCGGCCCCGGCGTGGGAACGGAGGTTGATGGCGATGAGACCACCCGAGCGGTTGGAGTCGTACTCGGACAGCTTCGTCTTCTTGACGATGCCGCCGCGGGTCGCGAGCACCAGGTACGGCGCCTGCTCGTAGTCCTCGATGTCGAGGACGGCGACGATCTTCTCGCCCGGCTGGAAGGCCAGCAGGTTCGCGACGTGCTGCCCACGTCCGTCCCGGCCGCCCTCGGGCAGTTCGTAGCCCTTGGCCCGGTAGACCCGGCCCAGGTTGGTGAAGAAGAGCAACCAGTGGTGGGTCGTCGTCGTGAAGAAGTGCTCCACGACGTCGTCCTCGCGCAGGCTCGCACCGCGCACCCCGCGCCCACCCCGCCGCTGCGCGCGGTAGAGGTCGGTCTTGGTGCGCTTGGCGTACCCGCCGCGGGTGACGGTGACGACCACGTCCTCGACGGGGATGAGGTCCTCGGCCGTCATGTCGCCCTCGAAGGGCAGGATCTGCGTCTTGCGCTCGTCCCCGTAGCGCTCGACCAGTTCGACCAGTTCGTCGCGGACGATCTGTCGCTGCCGCTCCGGACGGGCGAGGATGTCGTTGTAGTCCGTGATCAGCCGCATGAGTTCGTCGTACTCGTCGGTGATGCGCTGACGTTCCAGCGCGGCGAGACGACGCAGCTGCATCTCGAGGATCGCGCGGGACTGGATCTCGTCGATGTCGAGGAGTTCCATCAGGCCGTCACGGGCGATCTCGACGGTGGCGCTGGCGCGGATGAGGGCGATGACCTCGTCCATGGCGTCGAGCGCCTTGAGCAGCGCACGCAGGATGTGCGCGCGCTCCTCGGCCTTGCGCAGCCGGAACCGCGTGCGGCGCTGGATGACTTCCAGCTGGTGGGTGATCCAGTGCTTGAGGAACGCGGTGATCGGCAGCGTGCGCGGCACGCCGTCGACCAGCGCCAGCATGTTCGCACCGAAGTTCGTCTGCAGCTGGGTGTGCTTGTAGAGGTTGTTCAGCACGACCTTCGCGACGGCGTCACGGCGCAGGATGATGACGAGGCGCTGTCCGGTCTTCCCGGAGGTGTGGTCCTGCACGTCGGCGATGCCGGTGAGCCGGCCGTCGCGGACGAGGTTCGCGATGTTCTCGGCGAGGTTGTCCGGGTTCACCTGGTACGGCAGTTCACTGACGACGAGGCAGGTCCGGCCCTGGATCTCCTCGACCTCCACGACGGCGCGCATCGTGATGGAGCCGCGCCCGGTGCGGTAGGCGTCCTGGATCCCCCGCTGGCCGAGGATCAACGCACCGGTGGGGAAGTCCGGGCCCTTGATGCGCTGCAGCAGCGCGGCGGTCTGCTCGTCCTCGGCGGCGTCCGGGTTGTCCAGCAGCCACTTCGCACCCTCGGCGACCTCGCGCAGGTTGTGCGGCGGGATGTTCGTCGCCATGCCGACGGCGATGCCGGCGGAACCGTTGACCAGCAGGTTCGGGAACCGGCTGGGCAGGACGTCGGGTTCCTGGGAACGACCGTCGTAGTTCGGCGAGAAGTCGACGGTCTCCTCGTCGATGTCGCGAACCATCTCCATGGCCAGCGGCGCCATCCGGCACTCGGTGTAGCGGTAGGCCGCGGCCGGGTCGTTGCCGGGCGAACCGAAGTTCCCCTGCCCGTCGACGAGCGGGTAACGCAACGACCAGTCCTGGGCGAGGCGCACGAGGGCGTCGTAGATGGAACTGTCACCGTGCGGGTGGTAGTTCGACATGACGTCGCCGACGACGCGGGCGCACTTGTAGTACCCACGGTCGGGGCGGTAACCCCCGTCGTACATCGCGTACAGCACCCGGCGGTGGACGGGTTTCAGACCGTCCCGCACGTCGGGCAGGGCACGCGAGACGATGACGCTCATCGCGTAGTCGAGGTAGGACCGCTGCATCTGCGCCTGCAGGTCGACCTGCTGGACGCGGTCGTCGGTGGGGGGTTCGGTGGTGCTCTCGCTCACGGCGGGGGTTTGCCTCTCAGGTCACGGTCTCGGCGTCGGACGTTCCACGTGGAACATCGATCAGACGTCGAGGAACCTCACGTCGCGGGCGTTGCGCTGGATGAAGCTCCGGCGCGATTCGACGTCCTCACCCATGAGGACGGAGAACACGGCATCGGCGGCGGCCGCGTCCTCGAGGGTCACCTGGAGGAGCGTCCGGTGCGCCCGGTCCATCGTCGTCTCGGACAGCTCGTCCCAGTTCATCTCACCCAGACCCTTGTAGCGCTGGATGGCGCTCTCCTTGGGAAGCTTCTTCCCGGCGGCGCGACCGGCCTCGATCATCGCGTCGCGCTCCCGGTCGGAGTAGACGAACTCGTGGGCCGCACCACCCATCCACTTGAGCCGGTACAGCGGCGGCTGCGCCAGGTACACGTGACCGTTCTCGACGAGCGGGCTCATGTAGCGGAACAGCAGTGTCAGCAGCAGCGTCTGGATGTGCTGACCGTCGACGTCGGCATCCGCCATCAGGATGATCTTGTGGTAACGGAGCTTCTCGAGGTTGAAGTCCTCGCCGATGCCCGTACCGAACGCGGTGATGAGGGCCTGCACCTCCTGGTTGCCCAGGGCGCGGTCCAACCGGGCCTTCTCGACGTTCAGGATCTTCCCGCGGATCGGCAGGATGGCCTGGGTGCGCGGGTCGCGACCACGGGTGGCGGAACCACCGGCGGAGTCCCCCTCGACGATGAAGACCTCGCACTCGACGGGGTTGTTGGACTGGCAGTCCTTCAACTTCCCCGGCAACGAGTTGCGCTCCAGCAGCGACTTCCGGCTCGCCTCACGGGCCTTGCGCGCCGCGGACCGCGCGACCGAGGCCGCCTGCGCCTTCTTCGCGATCGTCCAGGCTTCCTTGGGGTTGGCCTGGAACCAGTGCCCGAGGTGCTCGCGGACCTGGGCCTGGACGAAGGTGCGGGCCAGGGTGTTGCCCAGCTTGGTCTTCGTCTGACCCTCGAACTGCGGTTCGGTCAGCTTGACCGAGACGATCGCGGTCAGACCCTCACGAATGTCCGACCCCTCGAGGTTGTCCTTGTCCTCGAGGATCTTCGGCTTCGCCGCGCGGGCGTACTCGATGACGAGGTTGGTCAGCGCGGTGCGGAAACCCGCCTCGTGCGTCCCGCCCTCGGAGGTGTTGATGTTGTTGGCGTAGGTGAAGACGGCCTCGGAGTACGACGTCGTCCACTGCATCGCGATCTCGACCGCGATGCCCTTCTCCGTGTCCTCCGCCTCGAGGGAGATCACGGTGTCGTGCAGTGGTTCGTTCTTCTTCAGGGCGTTGATGTGCTTGACGTAGTCGATGAGACCGTCGTCGTAGCGGTAGCTCGCCGAGCGGACCGGCTTGTCGTCCGTGGCGCCGTCGTCGGCCTCGTCCTCGGGGTAGGCGCGCTCGTCGGTGAGGTTCAGCGTGAGGCCCTTGTTGAGGAAGGCCCGCTGCTGGAAGCTCGTGCGCAGGGTCTCGTAGGAGTAGTCGGTGGTCTCGAAGATCTCGTCGTTGGCCCAGAACGTGATCGTCGTCCCGGTCCGATCGGTCGCCTCGCCCTTGACCAGCGGCGCCAGCGGCACACCGTTCGCGTACGACTGGCGCCAGGCGAAGCCCTGCCGGAAGACCTCGACGTCGAGGCGGGTGGAGAGGGCGTTGACGACGGAACTGCCGACGCCGTGCAGACCACCGGACACCGCGTAGCCACCGCCACCGAACTTGCCGCCCGCGTGCAGGACCGTCAGCACGACCTCGACGGCCGGCCGGCCCTCGCCCGGCATGACGTCGACGGGGATCCCCCGGCCGTTGTCGACGACCCGGACGCCGCCGTCGGCGAGCAGGGTCACGTCGATCGTGTCGCAGTACCCCCCGAGGGCCTCGTCGACGGAGTTGTCGACGATCTCGGAGACGAGGTGGTGCAGACCGCGTTCACCGGTGGAGCCGATGTACATGCCCGGACGCTTGCGGACCGCTTCGAGACCCTCCAGGACCTGGATGGCGTCGGCGCCGTACTCCGGGTTCGGCTGACCGTCCGGGGTGACGGCGTCCGCGAGCGACGCGGCGTCCTCCGGAGCGGGCTGTGCTTCCTGGCTGTCCTCGGGACGTTCCTCGTCTGGCACGAGCGGGTGCTCTCCCTCCGCGTCGAGGCGGTCGGCGCGGCCCGCGGACGGCGCGCACCCACAGGGCCGGACGTACGTGGCCGAGCAGTACGAGGACGTGCGCCCTCTGACCGCCAGGTTCACCGCACAGTCTACCCCGAAGTGACCGGGGCCTCTCACTCAGCGCGCCTCAGCGCGCCCCCTGAGCGGTTCGACCCCCGTTGTCGTGGGGGACCACACGAGAGGGGTGCCGGACGTTTCAGCGCCGGATCTGGGCCAGGACTCCTCAGCCGTAGGTGTCGCGGGGTCCGCGACCGCCCGGGGCGGTACGACCACCCTTGCGCCACGACGGGGCCTGCGGCCCGCGGACGACGACCTTGGTCACGACCCCGTGACCGAGCTCCTCGTCCAGGCGCCGCACGAGGTGGCTGGTGAGGAGGCGGACCTGGGTGGCCCAGGCGGTCGACTCGGCGCGGACGACGAGCGTGCCGTCCTTGAGCGTCTCGGGGGTGCAGTGCCCGGCGAGCTCGGGCCCGACGACGACGTCCCAGCGGCCGAACGCACCGCCGACGGCGACGGGCTGCTCCCACCCGCGTTCCCCGACGAGACGCCCCAGCGTGGAGTCCAGGGACTGCGGGTCGCGGGCGTCGGGGTGGGCCCCGGACCGCCCGGCCGTGTTGCGCCGGGCCTCCTTCCACTCCTCGCGCGTCTTCGGACCACCCAGCGGGACGCGTCCCGGGCGCAGCCCCTTGGCCGCCGCGGCGGCGCGGGCCCGACCCAGCGCGGTCCGGGCGAGGTCGGCGCCGAGGGTGTCGTCGAGCTCCTCCTCGGGACCCGGCTCCGCGTCCCCGCTCTCCGCGTCCTCGTTCTCGGCGCCGGGCTGGTCAGTCACCGCGGACCGCCACCCCGGTCGTGACGTGGACCCGGTCGGCGTGCTCCCCCTGCAGCGCAGCGGGCACGTCCTCGGGGACGGCGGCCGTGACGAGGACCTGCTCGGCGTCGGCGACGATCGCGGACAGCCGTTCGCGGCGGCCGGCGTCGAGCTCGGCGAAGACGTCGTCGAGGATCAGGACCGGTCCCCCGGGATCGTCCATCTCGTCGTCGGCGAGCAGCAGCCGGTAGCTCGCCAGCCGCAGGCCGAGCGCCACCGACCAGCTCTCGCCGTGACTGGCGTAGCCCTTGGCCGGCATCCCGCCGAGGGTCAGCACCAGGTCGTCGCGCTGCGGGCCGACGAGGCAGACCCCGCGGTCGAGCTCGGCCTTGCGGTTCTCGACCATCGAGGCCAGCAGGCCCTCGCGCAGCTCCTCGCGCGTCGGCACCTCCCCGCCCGGGGTCGTGGCGACCCCCTCCGCCAGCAGCGGCAGCGCCGAGCGGTACCCCAGCTCGAGGTCGCCCTGTCCCCCGCTCACCGAGCGGTAGGCGGAGTCGGCGGGTGCACGCAGGTCGGCCAGCAGCGCCAGGCGGGCCGACAGCAGCTCCGCCCCCGTCGTGGCCAGGTGCTCGTCCCAGACGTCGAGGGTGTGGGTGTCCGCCCGACCCGAGCGCATGGCCGCGCCGGCGGACTTCAGCAACGCCGTCCGCTGCCGCAGGATGCGGTCGTAGTCGGCCCGCACCCCGGCGACCCGCGGCCAGCGGGTGACCAGCAGCTCGTCGAGGTAGCGACGCCGCTCGCCGGGGTCGCCCTTCACGAGGGCGAGGTCCTCGGGGGCGAAGAGGACGGTGCGCAGCACGCCGAGCACGTCACGGGTCCGGCGGACCGGGTTGCCGTTGAGGCGGGCCCGGTTCGCCTTGCCCGGCGTGATCTCCAGCTCGACCAGCGCCCGCCGGCCGCCGCGCTCCAGCTGAGCGCGGACGACGGCACGCTCCGCTCCCTGCCGGACGAGGGGCGCGTCACCGGAGACCCGGTGGCTGTCCAACGTCGCGACGTACCCGATGGCCTCGACCAGGTTGGTCTTGCCCTGCCCGTTCAGCCCGACGAAGGTCGTCGTGCCGGGGCGGAGGTCCAGTTCGAGGCTCGGGTAGGAGCGGTAGTCGACGAGCGAGAGGTGCGCGACGTGCACGCGAGGGTCAGTCGTTCACGGAGCCCGTGCCCGAGGAGGGCCCGGCCTGCGTCACTGCGTGCCCGCCGAACTGGTTGCGCAGGGCGGCGACGGCCTTGATCGAGGGCGAGTCCTCCTGGCGCGAGGAGAAGCGCGCGAAGAGCGCGGCCGCGAGGACCGGCATCGGGACGGCGTTCTCGATCGCCTGTTCCAGGGTCCAGCGGCCCTCACCGGAGTCCTGGGCGTAGCCGCGGATGTTGTCCAGCTTGGGGTCCTCCTCCAGGGCGCGGACCATGAGGTCCAGCAGCCAGGAGCGGACGACGGTGCCCCGGGTCCAGGCCTTGAAGACGGCCGGGACGTCGTGGATGATCCCCTTCGCCTCGAGGAGCTCGTAACCCTCGGCGTAGGCGTGCATCAGGCCGTACTCGATGCCGTTGTGGACCATCTTCGAGTAGTGGCCCGCCCCGACGCCGCCGGCGTGGACGAAGCCCTCTTCGCGCGGACCCTCGGGACGCAGCGCGTCGAAGATCGGCATCGCGAGGTCGACGTGGCCCTTGGCGCCACCGGCCATGAGGCCGTAGCCGTTGTCCTTGCCCCACACGCCACCGGAGACGCCGCAGTCGAGGTAGCCGGTGCCGCGCTCGGCGAGGAGCTTGGCGTTGATCTCGTCGTCGGTCCACTTCGAGTTGCCGCCGTCGATGACCAGGTCACCGTCCTTGAGCAGCGGAGCCAGGTTGGCGACGGTGTCGCGGGTGATCTTGCCCGAGGGGACCATCACCCAGATGACGCGCGGCGAGGGCAGCGCCTCGACCAGGGCCGCGAGGCTCGCGACGTCGGTGACGTCGGGGTTCGGGTCGTACCCGGTGACCTCGATACCCTTGTCGCGCAGACGGGAACGCATGTTCCCGCCCATCTTGCCGAGACCGACGAGACCGATGTGCATGCCAGACGTTCCCTTCTCGTGCCCGGCCTTCACACCGGGCTCATGTGGACTGACCGGGCTCAGCCGGCGAGCCGGACCGGCATGAGCAGGTACCGGTAGGTGTCGTCGTCGTCCCCTTCGAGGTCCGCCTGGCCGGTGAGGACCGCTGGGCGGGTCGACTGGGTGAACGACAGTCGGGCGAACGGGGCACCGAGTGCCCCGAGGCCGTCGAGCAGGAACTGCGGGTTGAAGGCGATGGCGATCGATTCACCGACGAGCGCGGCCTCGAGGGCCTCCGTCGCCTGTGCGTCCTCGCCCTGGCCCGCTTCCAAGGAGAGCACGCCGTCCTCGAAGCGCAACCGTACGGGCGTGTTGCGCTCCGCGACGAGGGCCACGCGCTTGACGGCCTCCGTCAGGGCGGCGGTGGAGACGACCGCGTGGGTGGACGATTCGGCCGGGAACAGCGCCCGGACCTTCGGGTACTCACCGTCGACGAGCAGCGAGGTCGAGTAGCGACCGCCGGCCTGGAAGCCGATGAGGTCGCTCTTGCCGTCGGCCATGGCCATCGTCAGCGAACTCGTGGAGCCCAGCGAACGGGCGACGTCGGACAGCGTCCGGGCCCGGACCAGGGCCACGGCGGACATGTCGGGGCTGCTCGGGTTCCAGCGCAGTTCGCGCACCGCGAGGCGGTAGCGGTCGGTGGCCAGCAGCGTGAGCCGGTCGCCCTCGATCTCCATCCGGACCCCGGTGAGGATCGGCAGGGTCTCGTCCCGGCTGGCCGCCACGGTCACCTGCGCCACGGCCTCGACGAACTCGGCTCCCGGCACTTCACCGGAGGAACCCGGCAGCGACGGCAGGGCGGGGTACTCGTCGACCGTCATGGTCAGCAGGGTGAAGCGGCTCGCCCCGCAGGTCACGACGACCTTGGAGCCCTCGGTGGTGAGGGTGACCGGACGGTTCGGGAGGCTGCGCGAGATGTCGGCCAGCAGTCGTCCGGAGACCAGGACGCGCCCGGCTGTGCGGACGTCGGCCGGCAGCTCGACCCGGGCGGACACCTCGTAGTCGAAGGTCGACAGCTTCAGGGAGCCCTCGTCCGTGGCCTCGAGGAGGACACCGGCCAGGACGGGCACAGGAGGCCGGGAGGGCAAGGCCCTGGCTGCCCACGCGACGGCGTCGGCCAGCACGTCGCGCTCGACCTGCAACTCCACCGGGCACCGCCTTCTCTCGAACCTCTGTCGCGTCCCCCGTCCGGCAGGGAGCAGGACGAGCGGCTTCCGACAGTAGTGGAGACCGCCGACGCCGGTGCACGCGCCTCCACAGGGTCGGGGAGATCCGTCGTCCCAGACTTCTAGAAGACCCTCACCTCGAGGTCACGCTGCGTGATCAACGTGCCGAGGGGTACCCCACACCTTGTTCGAACAGGGTCAGGCCTCCGGGCCCTTCAGTCTTCCTCCAGGCCGCCCTTCCCCACAACCTGTCCACACTGGACGTGGGCTGACGGGATTCTCCATGGATAGATCAGTCGTAGTCGTAACCCTTGTGGACCCTGTGGACAACTCGGCGTCGTCGCAGGTCAGAGTCCTTTTGACCCCCTCTCGGGGGTGTGGACGGCATGGGGACGGGCGAACCGGGTCATCCACAGGTACGCGTTCCCGAGGCGGTCTGTCCACCGCTGTCCCCAGGTTGTCCCTGCTGGATCCACCTCTCGTCCACCGGGTTGTCCACGGGTGTGGGCTTCTCTGTCCACAACCCTGTCCCCAGCATGTGGACAACTGTGGAGAACTTTTCCGACGAGGTCTGACGGCGCCCGGACCGACTCTCCGTCAGGGGTGAGGGACGTCGGCGACCTCGAGCGGTCGCCCGCGCAGGACGGCTCGACGGCCGGCGCCGGGCACGCGTCAGCACACGGCGGGACGGCTCGGGCGCCGACGGCCTGAACGGCGGCGTCAGGAGGCCGCGGGAGACGTCATGGGCTTCGCCGCGGGGGCTGAGTCGGGGGCGCCCCGCGGGCGTCAGGAGGAGTGGCAGTGCGACCACCACGACGTGTGCCCCGTCGTGCCGGATCCCACGCTGGATCCGGCACGACCGGGGCGTTCGCGTCTCTGCGTTGCCGACCCCGGACCTGTCGTCGTCGGGGCTCAGCGTCGGGTCAGGCGCCCGCTTGCTTCTTGATGCGGTTGGTGAGCTCGGTGACCTGGTTGTAGGTGCTGCGCCGCTCGGCCATCTGCTGCTTGATCTTGCGTTCCGCGTGCATGACCGTCGTGTGGTCGCGGCCGCCGAAGTGCTGACCGATCTTCGGCAGCGACAGCTCGGTCAGCTCGCGGCAGAGGTACATCGCGATCTGGCGGGCGGTGACGAGGGTCCGCGAACGGGACGTCCCGCAGAGGTCCTCCAACGTGATGCTGAAGTACGACGCCGTCTGGCCCATGATCGCGGCGGCCGTGATCTCGGGGCTCTCGTCGTTGGGGATGAGGTCGCGCAGCACGATCTCGGCCAACTGCATGTCGACGGGCTGCCGGTTCAGGCTGGCGAACGCCGTCACGCGGATGAGCGCGCCTTCGAGCTCACGGATGTTCGAGGAGATCTTCGACGCGATGTACTCGTTCACGTCGTCGGGCACCTCGAGGCGTTCCCCGATCGCCTTCTTGCGGAGGATGGCGATGCGCGTTTCCAGGTCCGGGGGCTGGACGTCGGTGATGAGGCCCCACTCGAAACGGCTCCGCATGCGTTCCTCGAAGCCGGACAACTGCTTCGGCGGCAGGTCGGAGGTGATGACGACCTGTTTGCTCGCGTTGTGCAGCGTGTTGAACGTGTGGAAGAACTCTTCCTGCGTCTGGACCTTGTTCGACAGGAACTGGATGTCGTCGATGAGGAGGACGTCGACGTCGCGGTGCCGGCGCTGGAACGCCTGGGCCTTGTCGTCGCGGATCGAGTTGATGAAGTCGTTGGTGAATTCCTCGGAGTTCACATACCGGACCTGCACACCGGGGTAGAGGTTCTGGGCGTAGTGCCCGATGGCGTGCAGCAGGTGCGTCTTTCCCAGCCCGGACTCCCCGTAGATGAACAACGGGTTGTAAGCCTTCGCCGGGGCTTCGGCGACGGCCACCGCGGCCGCGTGCGCGAAACGGTTGCTGGCGCCGATGACGAAGGTCTCGAAGATGTACTTCGGATTCAGCCGGGCGTTCTCGATCTTCGTCGTGGAACGGTTCCGCGGGGCCTGGCGGCCCGTTCCGGCGCCCCGGTCGACCTTGTAGCCGGTGAACAGCAGGTCGGGGTCGGAATCGTCGAGCGGGGAATCCTCCTCGACGGCGCTCAGGTGACGCTCGTCGGTGCGGGAGTACCGACCGGGATCACCTTCACCATCGATGCCGCGCAGGGCCGAGACCCGTTCGCGCTCCACGCTGGGAACCCCGTCGAGACCGTCGACGAGCTCGCCGGTGCGTTCCGGGGTGAGCATCTGCCCGATCGAGGGGTCCACCGTGACCGCGAGACGGATCGCCGAGCCGTAGACCTCAGAGAGGGCGCGGGTCAGCGGTTCGCGGACCTTCTGCTCGATGACGTCCTTGGTGAGGTCGTTCGGCACGGCGAGCAGAGCTGTCCCGTCGAGCAGGCCGAGGGGTCGGGTCAGGCGCACGAACGCCCGCTGGTGCTGAGTGACGCCGTCGTCCAGTTGGGCGATGGCACGTTCCCAGACGCTGGGGAAGTCCCCGCTGTCGGTCTCCACTCGAGCCCTCTCCCGTCGTACCGGATCCGTCGGACGGGTCTCGTCCACAACCCTGTCCACAGCTGTGGAAGACGGTCGGGGCACACGAGATGTCCGTCGCAGCACCTCGAGCGGTGCGGGCGTCGGTACGTCGAGCGGGACCGTAACAACGCGACGGCCACTGTTCAAGTGGCGTCCTCCCCGACGACGTCCGGCCGCCACTGCCACGCCCGTCCCCGTCGAGCGGGGCCTGGAGCGGCGCCTGTCGAGGACCGCGGTCTCGGCGGGTCGTCTCCCGCCGGACCTGACGGGAACGGTACCTTCCCGGCGTCCCCCGGAGGGCCCGCTCGCGCGTCCTGTGGACGGCGGTCGCGCCGTCGTCGCCGGGCAGACCCTGCGCGCTTTGACCGCAGTCGGTTCGGGACCGTACCCTGCTGGAGATTGCGCTCCGCATCGCCGCCCGTCCCCGGGTTCGTCCCGGGTCCACGGTCCGGCAGTACGGCGGGGCCCGCCCGCACGAGTCCCGCCCGAGTCTTGGAGTACTGACGTGAGCAAGCGCACCTTCCAGCCGAACAACCGTCGTCGCGCCAAGGTGCACGGTTTCCGTCTTCGCATGCGGACCCGTGCCGGCCGCGCCATCCTCTCGGCGCGTCGCACCAAGGGCCGCGCGCAGATCTCCGCCTGACGCCGTTCCCCCAGCCCGCGTGCTGTCAGCGGAGCACCGCCTTCGCCTCAAGGACGACTTCACCGTCGCCCTGAAGCACGGCACGCGTGCCGGAACCCGTCGTCTGGTCCTGCACTGGACGGCGACCGACCGAGCCCACCCCACGCGGGTGGGCTTCGTCGTGTCCAAGGCCGTGGGCAACTCCGTCGTCCGGCACCGCACGCAACGCCGGCTGCGGCACCTGGCGTCCGCCCGACTGGTCGTCCTGCCCCCCGAGGGCGGTCTGCTGGTCGTGCGGGCGCTCCCCGCGGCCGGCGACGCCACCTCGGCCGAGCTCGCCGCCGACGTGGACAAGGGCCTGCGCCGGCTGGGTCTCCTCCCGGTCGAGGCGACGGCTCGTGCCTGACCGACACTGGTGGCACCCGTTGCGCTGGCCGGCATCGCTGCTGGTCGGGCTGGTGCGCATCTACCAGCTGCTCGTCTCGCCCGTCCTGGGCCCCACGTGCCGCTTCTACCCCTCGTGTTCCGCCTACGCCGTCGAGGCGTTGCGCACCCGAGGTGCTCTCGTCGGGACTTGGCTCGCCGTCCGACGACTCCTCCGCTGCCACCCGTGGAACCCTGGTGGGGTGGACCCCGTTCCGCCGAAGGGCCACTCGCGGGTGAAGGCCCCGTGAGCCCGACCCCTGTGAGAGGACAAGCCGCACGATGATCGATTTCTTCTACCAGCTGCTCCATCCCATCCAATGGGTGGTGGCGTGGATCATGGTGCGCTTCCACGACCTGTTCACGGCCATCGGGTTCAACCCCGCCGGCGGTGCGGCGTGGTCGCTGTCGATCGTCGGCCTCGTGGTCGTCATCCGCATCCTGCTGATCCCGCTCTTCGTGAAGCAGATCAAGGCCATGCGGGGGATGCAGGTCATCCAGCCCGAGATGCGCAAGATCCAGGCCAAGTACAAGGGCAAGAACGATCCTGCGTCCCGCCAGGCCATGCAGCAGGAGATGATGGCGCTCTACCGCGAGTCGGGGACGAACCCGATGGCGAGCTGCCTGCCGATCCTGCTGCAGTCCCCGATCTTCCTGGCGCTGTTCCACACGCTCAACGGCATCGGCCAGGGCAAGTCGATCGGCCCCTTGAACGCCACTCTGGTGGAGCAGGCCGACAACGCGACGATCTTCGGCTCTCAGCTCTCCGACATCTTCTTGAAGTCGTGGACCACGGGTGAGTGGAACACGATCGTCCTCACCGCAGTGATGATCGTCCTCATGTCGGCGTCGCAGTTCATCACCCAGCGCCAGCTGATGGCGAAGAACACGTCGTCGGCGTCGATGGAGGGCAACCCCTTCGCGCAGCAGCAGAAGCTGATGCTCTACGTGCTGCCGGTCATCTTCGCCGTCTCCGGCGTGAACTTCCCGATCGGTGTCCTCCTGTACTGGCTCACCACGAACGTCTGGTCCATGGGGCAGCAGTTCTTCGTCATCCGGCGCATGCCCAACCCGGGGTCGGTGGCGGAGAAGGAGCTCGAGGAGCGCAAGGCTCGTCGCGCCGCCCGCCGTGGTCAGGTCCTCACGACCGACACGTCGGGCCCGTCCGGCACTGGTGTGACTGCCGAGCACACCACCAACGCCCCGGCCCGCCGGCAGCGTCAGCAGCCCAAGCGCGGCGACAGCCGTGAGCAGCGCCGTCCCGGCGGTCCGCGCTCCAGCCAGGGCCCGAACCGCTGAACACCTCAGAACCAGCTGCACAGCGAGACCCAGGAGGACCTGTGAACGGCACGACGGACGCGGTCGAGGAGACCTCGGTGGCAGAGACCGAGGCCGCCGCCGCGACGGAAGAGACTCCGAAGCGCGGATCGGCCAAGTCGCGACTCGAGGAGGAAGGCGACATCGCCGCCGACTACCTCGAAGAGCTCCTGGACATCACCGACCTCGACGGTGACATCGACATCGACATCGAGAACGGCCGTGCGTCGGTCGCGATCGTCGCGGACGAGGCCGGTACACCCGCCCTCGAAAAGCTGGTCGGTGCGAGCGGCGACGTCCTCGAGGCGCTGCAGGAGCTCACCCGCCTGGCCGTCCAGGCTCAGACCGGAGACCGCACACGGCTCATGCTTGACGTCGCCGGGCACCGCCTCACCAAGCGCGGCGCTTTGGTGCGCCTCGCCGGTGAGGTCGTCGCCCGGGTCCGCGCCAGCGGCTCGGCCGAACGCCTCGAACCCATGCCCGCGTTCGAGCGCAAGGTCGTGCACGACGCCGTGGCCGCGGCCGGTCTGCTCAGCGAGTCCGAAGGTGAAGAGCCCCGTCGTCGCGTCGTGGTGCTCCCCACCGTCATCGAGAGTGGTCCACAGGGCGACGACGACTGAACAGGCAGGCTCCCGTCAGCCGATAGGGTGACGGGGTGTCTGATGAGGTGCCTGAGGGCGGTGGTGTTTCACGTGAAACGCCACCGCCCTCCGTCGTTTCCGAGAGTTCCTCCGAGGTCCCGACCGAGGCGGTGTCACGCGTCTTCGGGGACCGCGCCGATCGCGCCGCCGCCTACCGCGAGCTCCTTGCGACGGCCGGTGTCGAGCGGGGGTTGATCGGCCCGCGTGAAGTCCCGCGGCTCTGGGACCGGCACATCCTCAATTGTGCTTACCTCAGTGAAGTCATCGACGAGGGGTCGTCGGTCATCGACATCGGCTCCGGTGCAGGTCTGCCAGGCATCCCGCTCGCTCTCGCCCGGCCGGACCTCCACATCCGCCTCGTCGAGCCGCTGGAACGGCGCTACACCTTCCTCCGCGAGGCGATCGCCGAACTGGACCTGCGAGACCAGGTCGCGGTCGCGCGGGGTCGCGCTGAGGACGTGCGGGGTGAGTTCTCCGCTGCGGTCGTCACGGCTCGAGCCGTCGCTCCGCTCAAGACTCTCTACGGCTGGGCGCTGCCGCTCGTCGTGACCGGTGGGCACCTCATCGCCATCAAGGGCCGGAGCGCCTCCGAGGAGATCGCCGCCGCAGCTGCGACCCTGCAGCAGATGGGCATCACGACGGCTCCCGAGGTACTGAGCGTCGGACCCGACGACGGCACGGGGACGACCGTGGTGCGGGTGGCCCGGGGGCACGGTCCGCTGCGCGCTGCACCTGCACCGGGCGCACCGGCCGTGGCGAAGCGCCGCCCCGGCAAGGGCAACCGTCGATGAGTGAGGGAGAGGAACGAGGAGTGGCACAGCTCGGCTGGTTCAGCAGCTCGCGGCCGGCGTCGAACGGCTCGGGGCACCTGGGGTGGTTCTCGGTCTCCGCCCTGATGCTCGATGAGCCTCAGGCTGTCGACGTTTCACGTGAAACCGAGGTGCACGTCGACACCATTAACGTCGATGTTCCACGTGAAACGCTGCTCGTCGCCATTGAGCCGGTAGCGCCCGTTTCACGTGAAACCGAGCCGCAGTCAGAGTTGGTGGACGTTTCACGTGAAACGCCCGTTGCTCCGCCCATCCTGACGTCGGTGGAGACCCTCCCGGTGATCGACGAAGTCGACGAGCTCGAGGAAGCCGAGGAGGAGCTCCCTCCGGTTCCACGTGAAACACGGCGCGCGACGGTGTCGGAGCGCTTCCCGCTGCCGACGGAAACCCGTGTCATGACGATCGCGAACCAGAAGGGCGGCGTCGGCAAGACGACGACCGCGGTCAACATCGCTTCGGCGCTGGCGGCGGCGGGGCTGAAGGTCCTCGTCCTCGACCTCGACCCGCAGGGAAACGCCTCGACGGCCTTGGGGATCGACCACCACCAGGACGTGCCCGGCGTGTACGAGGTCCTGGTCGAGGGCAAACCCTTGGCCGATGTCGTCCAGCGCTGCGACGAGGCTCCCGACCTCTGGTGCGCGCCGGCGACGGTCGACCTCGCCGGTGCTGAGATCGAGCTGGTCTCCATGGTAGCTCGTGAGATGCGTCTGCAACGTGCGCTCGCCAAGTACCTGAAGGCCTTGGAGAAGGCCGGGGAGCGGCGCATCGACTACGTCCTCATCGACTGTCCGCCGAGCCTGGGCCTGCTGACCATCAACGCCTTCGTCGCGGCCCCGGAGGTCCTCATCCCCATCCAGTGCGAGTACTACGCACTCGAAGGGCTGAGCCAGCTCCTGGCGAACATCGAGCTGATCCAGGAGCACCTGAACCCGGACCTCGAGGTCACCACGATCCTGCTGACCATGTACGACGGTCGCACGCGGCTGGCCGCCCAGGTCGTGGACGAGGTTCGTCAGCACTTCGGGCAGCAGGTCCTGAGGTCTCTCGTCCCCCGCTCGGTGCGGATCTCGGAGGCACCGAGCCACGGTCAGACAGTGATGGCGTACGACCCGTCGTCCTCCGGTGCCCTGGCCTACCTCGAGGCGGCGCGTGAGATCGCCCAGCGTGGCGTCCACGAAACGGTCGCGCCTGCAGGGGATGCTGCCGTGGGAGCGCCGCCCGCTGTGGCGGACCCGTGGGCGCGGTGGAGTGATGGAACGGGGACGCGACGTGGGTTCGCGTCGAAGGAAGGTGGAGCGTGAGCGACAAGCGACGTGGACTCGGCCGGGGACTCGGTGCCCTGATCCCCAGCGGTGGACCGACGACCTCGAGCCGGGTCGGCATGGGAACCGCCACGCTGCCCCCGGCGATGCGCACCGGGGGACGTCCGGTCGACCTCTTCTTCGACCAGCGCTCCGACGAGACCGATACGACGGTCGACGAGACGCCTGACGCGCCGGAGAGCCACGAGGAACGCATCGGCGACCTCGCGGTCGTCACGACCGAGGAGGCGCCCGCAGAGGCCCCCCTGGAGCCGGAGATCACCCCGGAGGTCGAGGTCGAACCCACCGCGACCGACGCCACGACCGACGCCACGACCGACGATGGCCTGGTCGACGTGCCCGGGGCGCGCTTCGCCGAGGTCCCCGTCACCGCGATCGTGCCGAACTCCCGTCAGCCGCGCACGGTGTTCGACGAGGACGAGCTCGCCGAACTCGTGCACTCCATCCGCGAGATCGGGGTGCTGCAGCCCATCGTCGTCCGGTCCTCGGACCCGGCGGAGGACGGCAGCCCGCGCTTCGAGCTGGTCATGGGTGAGCGTCGGTGGCGAGCCGCGACCGAGGCCGGCCTGGAGACCATCCCGGCGATCATCCGCGACACCGCCGACGACGACCTGCTCCGCGACGCGCTGCTGGAGAACCTGCACCGCAGCCAGCTGAACCCGCTCGAAGAGGCGGCGGCGTACCAGCAGCTCCTCGAGGACTTCGGCTGCACGCACGAGGAACTCGCCTCACGCATCGGCCGCTCACGTCCGCAGATCAGCAACACGCTGCGTCTCATGAAGTTGCCGCCGCTGGTGCAGCGTCGGGTGGCGGCGAACGTCATCTCCGCCGGCCACGCTCGTGCGCTGCTGTCGCTCGAGGACGGCGCGGCGATGGAACGTCTCGCCCAGCGGGTCGTCGCCGAAGGTCTCTCGGTGCGCGCCGTGGAGGAGATCATCTCCCTCGGGGACGCGGACCACGAGCCGCGACGCCGCAACCCCGCGCAGGCGCAGCCGGACCTGGACGACCGCGCCTCCACGTTGGCGGACCGGCTCGACACCCGGGTGAAGATCAGCATGGGACGCACCCGCGGGCGCATGACGGTCGACTTCGCCGGCCTGGAGGACCTCGACCGGATCCTCCGCCTGCTCGACGCCACACCCACCCCCTGAGCACGGGCGGCGCGCCGGTGACCCCCCACCCGACGCGCCGCCCGTAGCACGTCCGCAGGTCAGCTCCGGAGCGCGCTCTCCACGATGGAGCGGTACACGGAGTCGAGTTCCAGCCCCGCGGCCTCCACGGCCTGCGGCAGCAACGACGTCTCGGTCATCCCTGGGGCGGCGTTCGCCTCGAGGAACACCAGATCACCGGAGTCGGTGACGATGAAGTCGATGCGGGACAGGTGGCGCAGTCCCAGCGCCTCGTGCGCACCCCGGGCCGTCCCGGCCAGCCGCTCGGCGTCGTCGACGGACAACCGGGCCGGTGCGAAGAACTCCGTGGTCCCGGCGGTGTAGCGGGCCGCGTAGTCGTAGGAGCCGCCGTCGGCGACGATCTCGACGGCGGGCAGGACCTGGACCTGCCCGTCGATCTCGACGACGGAGACGGCCACCTCCACCCCCGGGACGTGCTGCTGGACCAGGGCGGTGTCGCCGTAGGCGAACGAGTCCACGACGGCGCGGGCGAGGTCCCGCGGTTCCCCGACGACGGCGACCCCCAGCGCCGAGCCTCCCCGGCTCGGCTTCACCACGAGCGGGAAGCCCGCCCAATCGGCGGCTGCGGCCAGGACGGGCTGGGCTCCGAGGTCGCGGAAGGTGGCGTGCGGCAGCGCGATCGAGGGGGGGACCCTGATCCCCGCCGCCGCGACGATGCTCTGGGCGATGGGTTTGTCCCAGGCCAGTCGACAGGCCCCCGGGCGGGCGCCGACGTAGGTGAGCCCGAGGAGTTCCAGGACGTCACGCAGCGCGCCGTCCTCCCCGATCGCCCCGTGCAGCACGGGCCACACGACGTCGGGTCGTTGGGCGGCCAACGTCGGCAGCAGGTGCGCGTCCGCGTCGAGGATCGTCACCTCGCAGCCGGAGGAGCGCAACGCGTCCGCGACCCGGCGACCGGAGCGCAGGGAGACGTCCCGTTCGTGGGAGAGACCGCCCGCGAGGACGGCGACGTGCAGGTCGCGGGTCATGCCAGCTCCGGTCCGGGGTTGTCGTGGCCGGCTCGACCGGCGCGCGGGGTGACGGGGCCGAAGGTCTCGGCCACGTCCAGTTCGTCCTGCACGACGGCGGCGAGGCGGCGGACACCCTCACGGATCCGTTCGGCCGGCGGGAAGCAGTACGACAACCGCACCGACCGGCTACCGCTCCCGTCGGCGTAGAAGGCGCCGCCGGGGACGTAGGCGACGCGGCCAGTGACGGCGCGCGGCAGCATCGCCTTCGCGTCGAGACCGTCGGGCAACGTCATCCACACGTAGAACCCGCCGACGGGGTGCGTCCACGTCGCTCGGGGGAGGTGCGTGGCGAGGGCGTCCAGCATGGCGTCGCGCCGCTCGCGGTAGAGCTCGCGGAAGACCTTGACCTGGCCCATCCAGTCGTAGCTCGACAGGTACTCGGCGATCGCGAACTGGCCGAAGGAGGTCGGGCAGAGGATCGCCGACTCCGAGGCCAGCACGAGCTTCTCCCGCACGGCGTGCGGCGCGACGGCCCACCCCACGCGGTAGCCCGGCGCGAACGTCTTGGAGAAGGACCCCAGGTGCACGACGTGCTCGGGGTCCATCGAGCGGAGCGCGGGCAGCGGGTCGCCGTCAAAGCCCAGCAGCGCGTACGGGTCGTCCTCGAGGATCAGCAGCTCGTGGCGTCGGGCGATGGCCAGGACCTCCCGCCGCCGTTCCAACGAGAGCGTCACGCCCGCCGGGTTGTGGTGGTTCGGCACCGTGTAGAGGAACTTCACCCGCTTGCCCTCGGCCCGGAGGCGCACGAGGGCCTCCTCCAGCGCCGCGGGCTGCAGTCCGTCGTGGTCGAGGGGCACGTGCACGACCTGCGCCTGGTAGCTGCGGAACACCCCGAGAGCACCGACGTAGCTGGGCGCCTCGGCGAGGACCACGTCACCCGGGTCGAGGAAGATCCGAGACACGAGGTCGAGGGCCTGCTGGGACCCGGTCGTCACGACGATGTCGTCGGGGTGGGCCTCGATGCCCTGGGGGCGCATGACCTCGACGATCTGCTCGCGCAGCACCTCCTCACCCTGACCGGAGCCGTACTGCAGGGCCACGGCTCCCTTCTGGGAGATCAACCGCGCGGAGATCTCGGCGATGGCGTCGAGGGGGAGCGCGGGCAGGTAGGGCATGCCGCCGGCGAGCGAGACGACCTCGGGCCGGTTCGCCACGGCGAACAGCGCCCGGATCTCCGACGCGGTCATCGAGGCGGTCCGTTCGGCGTAGGCGGACCGCCAACGGTCCAACCTCCGGCCAGCCCCAGTTCCGGCCCCGGCCGCCGCCGACGCGGGGGACGCGTCACCGGGACTCGAGGGCGGGCGGTGCTGGCTCATGACGGCCTCCTGGGACACGGGTGCTGGGTGGACGAGTGCTCGTCGCACTCTCCGAGACTGCCACCTAGGATGCGTTCGACGCGTGGACGCAACGCGGACGCGTCGTCGAGACGCCGAGCGGGACTGGGGAGGCTGACGCCGGTGGGTCGTCGGATGGCGCCGTTGACGCTCGACACGCTGGCCGACCTGCCCAAGCAGTCGAGGCAGTGCGTCTTCTGGGAACTCGACGCCGGAGCCGCCCAGCGGGCCGCCGCGGCGGGGTACCCGGACTTCGAGAAGGAGGCCTGGATCTCCAGCGTCCTGCTGCAGTGGGGTCCGTGCGGCCGGCTCGTCTACGTCGACGACCAGGCGGCCGGGTTCGTCATGTACGCCCCGCCGGTCTACTCACCCCGCTCGACGGGTTTCCCCACCTCGCCGGTCAGCGGTGACAGCGTCCTGCTGACGACGGGCTGGATCGAACCGGCCTTCCGGGGCGAAGGGCTGGCCCGGATGCTGCTGCAGGGCGCGGCCAAGGACCTCACCCAACGCGGGGTGAAGGCCGTCGAGGCGTTCGGCGGGGCGGCGGCGGCCGTCGGCGGTGACGGCAGCGAGGAGTCCCCGCACGACCACGGCGACCCCTGCGTGCTCCCCGCGCACCTGCTGGAGTCGGTCGGGTTCACCGTGGTGCGTCCCCACCACCGCTACCCGCGGTTGCGGCTGGAGCTGAAGACGGCGCTGAGCTGGCGCGAGGACGTCGAGGCGGCGCTCGAGCGGCTGCTCGGCAGCATCCGGGTCCAGACCCTCACCGGGGTAGCCCACCCCTGACAGCAGAGCGCCGGCCCCCACGAGGGGACCGGCGCTCTCCGCGAACGGGATCAGCCGACGAAGTCGTCGAGCTCCTTCAGCAGCACGGGCTTGGGCCGCGCGCCGATGATCGTCTTGACGACCTCACCACCGGAGTAGACGTTCAGCGTCGGGATCGACGTGACGCCGTACTTCGCGGCGATCTTCGGGTTCTCGTCGGTGTTGACCTTCACCACGGTGATCTTGTCCGCGTTCTCGGCGGCGATCTCCTCGAGGATCGGGGCGACCTGACGGCACGGGCCGCACCAGGGCGCCCAGAAGTCGACGAGGACGGGCTTGTCGGACTGCAGGACCTCGGCGTCGAACGTGTCGTCCGTGACGTGGGTGGTGCTCATGGTCGTTCTCCTGATGTGGGTGGGGGTCAGACCCGCGGCTGCGGGCGGTCGACGGTGTCGGAGTCCGCGACGTCGGGCGTCCGGGTCTCCTCGCGCGGGGGCTGCTCGTCCTGCGCGACGTCACCGCGGGCGGCGAGGAACTTCTCGGCGTCCAGGGCGGCGGAGCACCCCATGCCGGCGGCGGTGATGGCCTGCATGTACTCGTGGTCGACGACGTCACCGGCGGCGAAGACGCCGGGCAGGTTCGTGCGGGTGCTGCGACCCTCGACGAGGATGAACCCGTTCTCGTCCAGGTCGACCTGCCCCTTGACGAGGTCGGTGCGCGGTTCGTGGCCGATGGCGATGAAGAGCGCGGTCGCCGCGATCTCGCTCGTCTCACCGGTCACGGTGTCCTGCACCGTGAGGCCCTCGACCTTGTTCTCGCCCAGGATGCCGGTGACGGCGGAGTTCCAGACGAACTTGATCTTCGGGTTGTCCTCGGCGCGCTTCGCCATGATGCGCGAGGCGCGGAGCTCGTCCCGTCGGTGCACGATCGTCACGGTGCGGGCGAAACGGGTGAGGAACGTCGCCTCCTCGACCGCGGAGTCCCCGCCGCCGACGACGACGATGTCCTGCTCGCGGAAGAAGAAGCCGTCACAGGTGGCGCACCAGCTCACGCCACGACCGGACAGCCGCTTCTCGTCCGGGAGACCGAGCTGACGGTAGGCCGAACCGAGCGCGAGGATCACCGCGTGGGCGCGGTAGGTCTCACCGGAGCCGGTGACGACCTCCTTGACGTCACCCTCGAGGCGGACGTCGACGATGTCGTCGGTGATCAGCTCGGCGCCGAACCTCTCGGCCTGCTGGCGCATGTTGTCCATCAGGTCCGGGCCCATGATCCCTTCCGGGAAGCCCGGGAAGTTCTCGACCTCGGTGGTGTTCATCAGCGCACCGCCGGCCGTCACCGATCCTTCGAAGACCAGCGGCCGCAGTTCCGCACGGGCGGCGTAGAGCGCCGCGGTGTAGCCCGAGGGGCCCGAACCCACGACGATGACTTCGCGGATCTCGTTCGTGGTGGCGTCGCTCACCTGTGCGGACCTGCTTCCTCGATCGGTGCCGACCCCGCGGTCACGGGGCTCCGGCGTTGCTGCTTCTTCAACCGATCGTAGGGGTGCGCTGTTCCCGGCGCCGAACCCTCACACCACGTTCAGGAACCGTTCGGGAGGGGCACGTCGACCCGGCTGTAGGCGGGGTCTCCGGGGACGCAGTCGAGGGCCACGACGACGACCTCGGCCCCGTCGGTGGTGGTGTGGACGACGAGAGCGGCCGGTGTGGTGCGCCAGGTCGCGATCTCGACGGCGAGGACGGAGTCCGGGTCGACCCCGAGGCTCTTCGTGCAGGCCAGAGCCTTCTCGGCAGCCGGGCGTTGCGCCGGGTCGCTCGTCGCGGACTCCGTGTCCTGCGGGGTCATGAGCATCGTCCGCCCCTTGTCGGCCGCGTCCAGCCCCGGGGTCGCGTCGGGCGCGGAACCCCCGGTGGGGGCGCCCTCGTCGAGAGTGTCCTCGGCGAGGTCCTGGACGGCGGTGGCGTCGGTGTAGTCCTTGCCGCTGAGCAGGACCTTCGCCGACGGCGGCACGGACTCACCCATCGCCACCGAGCCACCACCGGCGGCCGTCGAAGAGGACGCCCCGGACAGCGAGTGGTCCTGCGAGAGCCAGAAGCCGCCGCCCCCGACGACCACGACCGCGGCCGCCGCGGCCAGCAGTCGTGGCAACCGCGACGGGCGCCGACGGGCGGCCAGCGAGGCGACGGGGGTCTCGGTGCGCACGGCCGCGAGCGCCGCGTCGACGCGGGCCACGACGTCGTCGGGCATCGGACCGAGGTCGGCCGCTCCGCGCAACCGGTCACGGACCCGTTGCTCCTGGGGGCTCAGCACCTCGTCCTCGGTGCTCTCCCCGAACTCCTCGCTCACCGCGGACCTCCTCCCGTCTCCGAACTCGACCAGGGGTGTGACGTCGTGCGACGTTCAACGGTTCCCCGCGCTCACACCCGATCGCCGAGGAGCTCGGCCAGGGTCACCCGTCCGCGCGAGCACCGCGACTTCACCGTGCCCACCGCGACGCCGAGGATCTCGGCGGCCTCGGCGACCGGGACGTCGTACATGTCGACGAGCACCAGGGCCGCCCGCTGGGCCTCGGGGAGGCGGGCGAGGGCGCGGGTGACGTCGAGCCCGGCCTCGACGTGCGGGGTCGCGTCCTGGACGACGGCCAGCGCCGCCCCGGTGCGGGCGCTCTCGTCCCCGCCGGGACCGACCTCCTCCTCGAGGGGACGGGTCGGGCGCACGGCCCTGCGCCGGGCCCGGTCGAGGCAGGCGTTGACGACGATCCGGTGCAGCCACGTCGTGACGGCGGAGTCCCCGCGGAACCGGTCGGCCGCGCGCAGGGCCGAGACGAGGGCGTCCTGGACGGCGTCGGCGGCCTCCTCGCGGTCGCCCGTCGTGCGCAGCGCCACGGCCCACAGCCGGTCGCGGTGCCGGCGGACGACCTCGCCGAAGGCCTCCGGGTCGCCCGCGACGTGCGCGGCGAGGAGCTCCGCGTCGGTGCGCGGGTCCACCGGCGCACCGGTTCCCGCGGGGGTCACGGCGCCTGGGTGGGGATCGTCCCCGTGACGGCGATCTCGGCCACGCGGGCCCGGAAGACGCCGTCGGTCGTCGGGAGCTGGGTGAACCAGACGACGAGGTAGCGGCTGCGGACCGGCTGCGCGGGGGTCAGCGTCTGCGCCCCGCCGGCCGGGGCGCTCGCGACGGGGGTGGAGCCGTCGAGGGCCGGGCCGGGGGCCGTCAGCAACGAGACCGACCCGCCGTCACCGCCGTCGGTGAGCTGGACCTGGCTGACGTCGGCCTCGACGCCCAGGTCGAGCACGAGGCCCATGCCGTCCTTGAGACCGGCGAACGTGGCGGAGTTGTAGCGCTGGCTCTCCCACGCCGTTCCGGGGTCGCCGTCGATCGCCCGCGGAGCCGTCGCCGAGGACTCCCCGCCGCCCTGCGGGTCGAGGGCGGCGATGGAGGCCACGGGCAGCACGATCGGCGTCACCGGCGGCGGGGTGGCGGCACTGGGCGAGACCGCGGGGGCGCTCGTCGCGGCGGGCGCCGAGGTCGTCGCGGGGGCCGGGGCGCTGGCGGCACTGGTCGGGATGTCGGGCACGGCGATCCGGCTCAACTGCCACAGCGCGAGCACCAGCCCGACGACGATCACCGCGCCGACGATGGCCAGCACCAGGCGGGAGTCGTCGCGCGGGGGCCGGGCGGTGGTGTGCGGGCGGGTGAACGGGACGGGCGGCTCCTCCTCGGGGACCACCTCGTCGCGGTTCTTCAGCCGACCCCGGAACTCCTTGGTCGCGGCCTCGCCGCGCATCCGGCGCAGGGTCTCCTCCCAGGGCGCCATCGTCCACGGCGCGAGCTGCAGGGCGAGCTCCGCGGGGTCGCGCGGGCCGTCCTCGTGCGGGCCGAACGTGACGCTGCACAGGGTGTCCAGGTCGTTCGGCACGTCGGGCCTGATGTCCTTGGGCGGCAACGGTTCACCGTCAGTGGTCGGCGACTGCGGGAGGCCGGCGTGCGGGGCCAGCGCCTCCAGCGCGGGCCAGCGCGCGACGAGTCCGGCGTAGACGAGCGCGACGAGCGCGACGGCGTCGGCGCGGTTGGCCAGCACCGCCGCGCGGGCCGGGGAGAGCGCGGGCGGGTCGATCTCGAGGGCCGCCTCGATCCCCACCCCGCGGACCCGCACGACCCCGTCGGGGCCGAGGACGACGTCGTCGGGGGTGAGGCGGGTGTGGTGCAGTCCCCGGCGGGCGGCGACGTCGAGCGCGGAGGCGACCTCGCCGACGAGGGCGCGGACGGCGGCGGGCTTCATCGGACCGGACCGCAGCAGGTCGCTCATGGAGCGCCCCTCGACGAACTCCTCGACGACGAAGACCGTGGCGGTGCCGTCGGCGGCGGTCAGGTCGGTGCCCGCGTCGAGGATGCGGGGGATGCGCGGATCGGTGATCATGGCGGCGCGGCGGGCGGCGTCGAGGAACTCCTCGGCCCGGGTGTCGCCGGCGGGCAGCGTGCGGACGCGGACGGGCCGGTCCAGCGTCAGGTCACGACCGCGGAACTCCCGCGTCCCCAGCTCGGTGGCGACCGACAGCTCCCGGTCCAGGGCGTAGCGGTCGGCCACGAGCTCGTCGCCCGCGTTGCGGCCTACCCCGTCCAGACGTACCCCCCGGTGACCCGTGCGTGATCGCGAGGCCGCGTGCGCGGTCCCGGGCACCATGCTAGGGCGCGATCGGTACGGGACGGTCCGGGCGCGCGGACCGGCGTCCCGGGACCGAGCATGTGACCGTGAACTCCAGCCGAACCTCCCGTGGCCTCCTCGGTGGACTCGCCGCCGGTGCCGTGGGCACCGCGGTCCTGAACGCCGTCACCTACGCCGACATGGCCTGGCGGGGACGTGAGGCCAGCACCATGCCGGCGGACACCGTCGAGGCGCTCGCCGATCACCTCGGTCGACCCGTCGGTGGGTCCGCAGCCCAGCGCGGCAACCGGCTCACCGCACTCGGGGCGTTGTCCGGCACGGTCGCCGGGCTGGGCGTCGGGGCGCTCGTCGGGACCGTCCGCGCGGCGGGACTGCGACTGCCCCGCGGGGTCGGCGCGGTGGTCACCGGGGCTGCCGCGATGGCCGCCACCGACCTGCCCGCCGCCGCCCTCGGGGTCACGGACCTGCGGGAGTGGACCCCGCAGGACTGGGTCTCCGACGCCGTACCGCACCTCGCGTTCGGGGTCGCCGCGCACTCCACGCTGCGTCTGGTCGACCCTGGTGTCCGCCGGGGCTCGACCGCCGTCGTGGACCGGCCCGCGAAGGCCTCCGCCGGTCTCGTGGCGCGCTCGGCCCTGCTCGGGGTGGCCACCGGCGGCCGCAGTTCGCTCGGGTTCGCCGGACCTGCGCTGACGGGGTCGTCGTCGCCCGCGAAGGCCCTCGCCCTCGCCGGGCTCGGGTTCGAGCTCTACCAGGACAAGCAGCCCGCCACCCCGAGCCGGCTGTCCGCCGCGGGGCTGCCCGCCCGGATCGCCTCCGGCGTCGGGGGCGCCGTGGCGCTGGCCCGTCGTGAGCACCGGCGGGTGGCGCTGCCCGTGCTCGCCGGGGCGTTCGGTGCCCTCACCGGGTCGATCGCGGGAGCGTCCTGGCGGTCCTGGGCCGGCGAGTTCGTCCCGGACTGGCAGGCCGCGGTCGTCGAGGACGTCGCGAGCGTGACCCTCGCCGTCCTCGCGTCCCGCTGAGTCAGGCGGCCGAGGGGCGGACGGCGCCGAAGAGGCCGGACATCGCGACGCCCGCCTCGCGGACGACGTCGCCGGTGTGCGGGGCGTGCAGGACCTTGCCGTCGCCGAGGTACAGCGCGACGTGGTGGATGCTCGACGGGTCGCTGCCGTTGGCGTAGAAGACCAGGTCACCGGGCTGCAACTGGTTCAGCGGCACCTTAGGGAGGCCCGCGTACTGCTGACGCGACGTCCGGGGGATGGAGATCCCGGCCTGGGCGTAGGCCCACTGCGTGAGGCCCGAGCAGTCGAACGTCGTCGGACCGGTCGCCCCCCACACGTAGGACATCCCTTCGCGGGTCCAGGCCGCGGCGATCGCCGCCGTGGCCGTGCTCGAGGCGCCCGCGACGGCGTCCGCGACCGACGAAGTGTCCGCGACGGAGGAGGCGTCCCTGGCCTTCGCGTCCGCGACCCCCGCCGCGGCGGCCTGCTGGGCGGCCGCGGCGAGCGCGGCCTGGCGGGCCTGCTCCTCCTCGTCCGCGACGGCCTGCGCCACCGCGGTGTCGGCCGCCGCCAGCAGCGTCCGCTGCTGGGCGAGAGCGGTGGTGACCTGCTCCTCCGCCGTCTTCGCGGCGGCCTGGGCGGTGGTCTTCGCGACGCGGACCTGCTGCAGGTGCGCCTCGGCGGCGGCCGCGCCGGCGCGGGCCGTCGCGGCGGCGGTGACGGTGGTGGTGTCGTCGGCGACGACGCTGCGGGCGAGGAGCGCGCCCCGGGCGGTGGCGTCGACGTCGTCCAGGTCGCCGCTCGAGAGGACCCGGCTGATGCCGCTGGTCAGGGACGCGGAGCCGCCGCTCATGTAGAGGGAGCGGACCCGGCGCGTCGCGTCCTGCGTGGCGGTGGCGCTGTCTCCGGTGGCGGCGTCGAGCGCCGACTGCGCCCGGACCTCCTCCGAGATGGCGGTGGTGGCGTCCTCGACGGCGGTGTCGTAGGCCTCGGTGGCGATGGACTGCTGCAGCTGCAGGGCCTCGACCTGGGCGCGCAACGCGTCGGCCTGAGTCTTGAGAGTCTGGCTGCGCGGCGCGAGCGCCGGGTCCGCGTGCGCCAGGCCCGCGGAGCCGAGCGGTGCGAAGAGGGCGAGCGTCAGCACACCCGTCGACACGACCCGCCTGACGCTCATCACCTGTTCTGAGTCGTCACCGCGTGTGAAGACCTTGACGCGACGGGGGAGTGATGACCCGGTTGGCGCACCGATCCGCCACCATCGTCGGTGTGAGTGCACCGCAGGACCAGACGACGGCCACGCCGGACGAGCCCGCGGCGAGGGACTCCCTCGCCCGGTCGAGCGCGCTGATGGCGAGCGGGACGCTGGTGTCGCGGTTGCTCGGGTTCGGTCGCAGCGTCGTCCAGGGTGCCGCCATCGGCACCACGACGCAGATCGGCGCCCAGACGTTCGACGTCGCCAACAAGGCCCCGAACCTCTTCTACATGCTGCTGGCCGGGGGCGTCCTGAACGCGGTCCTCGTCCCGCAGATCGTCCGGGCGCTGAAGGCACCCGACGGCGGCAAGGAGTACGTCGACCGACTGGTGACGCTCGCCCTCGTGATCATGGCAGTGGCGACGGTGGCCGTGACCCTGGCCGCACCGCTGGTCGTGCACGCCTACGCCACGACCTTCCCGCCGGAGTGGCTCACGCTCACCGCGGCCATGGCCTTCTGGTGCCTCCCGCAGGTCTTCTTCTACGGCCTGTACACCGTGCTCGGGCAGGTGCTGAACGCCAAGGGCAGCTTCGGGCCGTTCATGTGGGCGCCGGTGCTGAACAACGTCGTCGCGATCGCCGGGCTCGTCGTCTTCATGGTCATGGTCCCGAACGCCGGTGAGCTGCGCGCCGACCAGTGGGAACCGTGGATGATCGCCCTGCTCGCGGGAACGGCGACGCTCGGCATCGTCGCCCAGGCCCTCGTGCTCTTCTGGCCGTTGCGTCGCGCCGGTTTCCACTACCGACCGCGTTGGGGCTTCCGTGGCTTCGGCCTGCGCAGCGCCGGCCGCGTCGCGGGCTGGACGTTCGCCGCCGTGGTGGTCGGCCAGCTCGTCTTCTTCTTCACCACCAACACGTCGAACAACGCCGGGCAGGAGCTGACGAAGGCCGGGATCGACGGGGCGACCGGTGCCTCGTACACCTACGCCTACCTGCTCTTCATGCTGCCGCACTCGCTCGTCGCGGTGTCGCTCGTCACCGCCCTGTTCACCCGGATCAGCACCGCGGCCGCCGTCGGGAACGTCGCCGCCGTGCGCCGGGACTTCTCCTCCGGTGCCCGCACGGTCACGGTGACGGGGGCCCTGGCCACGGCCGGGTTCGTCGCCCTCGGACCGGCCCTGGGATCGGCGATGTTCGCCGGGGGCCGGCCGATCGGGCAGGTGCTCGTCGCGATGTCGTTGGGCCTCGTCCCGTTCAGCGTGAACTACCTGGTCAGTCGCGTGTTCTACGCCTACGAGGACGCGAAGACGCCCTTCGTCGTCGCCACCGTCAACGCCGTCGTGACCGCTCTGGGCAACCTGGTCTGCTGGCTCGCGGTCCCCGCGCAGTGGACGGTCGTCGGCGTCGGCGTGACCATGAGCGTCGCCAATGTGATCGCGGGGGTCGTCGGACTGGTCCTGCTGCGGCGTCGGCTGAACCACCTCGACGGGCACGGGATCGACGGGTACCTGCTGCTCCGCACGGGGGTGCGCGTCCTCGTCATCACGGTCGTCGCGGGCGGGATCGGCTTCGCCGGCACCTGGTTCGTCGGGCCGGTGGACGGCCGGCTGCCCAACATCGCCGTCGTCCTCGTCGGTGGGGTCGTCGTCCTGGCCGTCTTCGTCGCCTTCAGCCGGGTGATGCGGGTCCGCGAGCTCGAGGACCTGGTCGCGCCGCTGCTGCGGCGGCTACCCCTGCCCGGTCGGCGCTGACTCGTCCTCGTCCTGGTGGGCGGGGGCGGGGGTCACGTCGGCGTGCTCGGCCTCGTCGACGCGCCGCCGGCCCTTCTTCACAGCGCGGACCACCCCGAGCACGAGCAGCGCGGCCGCGCCCCCGCCGACGACCCCGCTGATCCAGTTCTCCACGTCGGCGCGGACGTTGAGGTCCACCGCGACGGGCGCCCCGATCGCGCTGCCGGCGGGGGTCCGCAGCTGCGCCTCGACGACGACGCTGCCGTTGGCCAGCGCGCGCACCGGCACCCCGACGCGCTGCTGGCTGCGGGCGGGGACGGTCTGACGGGGCACCGCGTCGAGCTGGACCCGCGGGCTGCGGGGCGTCAGCACGAGGTCCACCTGCACCGGGACGTCCAGCTCGTTGACCAGCGTGATCGGCAGCTCGCTGCGTTCGGCGGCCAGGTTGCGGACGCTGCCGCCGGCGATGCTGATGCCCGTCGTGAGGGAGGCGACCGTCCGTTCCAGCGTCTCGCGCGCGGCGGGGAGCTCATCGGTGTGCCCCCGCCAGGACGCCCCCAGCAGCAGCAACGCGGCCCGTTGCTGGGTCAGCAGCCCCGCGTCGGGCCGGCCGTCCGTGGTCTGCAGGGCGCTGGAGAAGTCGTCGACCTCGGTGAGGGCCGACTCGACGTCGGCGACGTGGCGGGCGGGCAGCGCGGCGCGGGCGGTGGCCGTCGCGATCTCCGGGCCGGAGCGCGACCCCGGTCCGGGGTCGGTGGCGATGAGGTCGGTCAGCGACTGCCAGCTCGCCCACCCCGACGCCTCCACGTCGGCGACGAGCGCCTCGATCGCCCCGGCGACGGGGTTGAAGCTGCGCGGGGCCACCAGCAGCTGACCGCGCGCGTCGCTCGGGCGCTGCAACGTCGTCGTCGCGGCCTCGGCGATGAGCCGCTGCCGCACGAGCACCACCTGGTCGGCGTCCACGGAGTCCGCGAGCACCGACGACATCGTCCGGTCCGCCACCACCGCCTCGACGACGGAGTCGAGCACCGTCACGCTCGCCCGCCCCGCCGGGGTGTAGGTGAGGTCCACGTCGGGCGGGAGGCAGGCGTCGTCCAGGACGACGGTGGAGGCCCCGACCCCCAGCGCGAGCGCCAGCAGGTCGTCGTCGGCGGCCTCGTCGGCGGGCCAGGCGACGTCGCGGACCACGACCGCGCCGAGGTCGTCGAAGGCCCCGGCCCCGGCGGCGACGCAGCGTCCCAGCAGGTCGGGCCCGTCCTCGGAGCGGTCCAGGGCGGCGAGGTCCGGGTCGCCGTAGGGCAGGGCGACGACGACGCGGCCGGTCGCGGCGGCCCGCAGGTCGGCCAGCCAGACCGAGACGGTCCGGCTCTCGTCCACGGTGGGTTGCGGGGTGCTCGAGGCGGTCGGCTGACCGCTCGTCCCCGCCGTCGTGACGTTCGCGGCCGCGGCGAGCAGGGCCGGGTCGAGCGCCCACGCGACCCGGGGGTCGGCGCTGGCGCTGACCAGCGGCGCGAGGCGGCCCTCGACGGCGCTCGCGAGCCCGCTCGCCGAGCCGTCACGGCCGGCGACCAGCGGCAGCAGCAGCGTCAACGGCGTCGGCGTGACGCCCTGCGGGGCGGAGACCAGGAACGTGCGGGCACCGCCGACCTTGCCGCTCTTGTCGGAGACCTCGACGGCCGCGAGGTGCGCCCCCACCCCGTTGCCCAGCGCGGCCGCCGGCAGGGTCAGCTCGACCTCGGCGCTCTCGTCGACGGCGAGGTCACCGGTGCCGACGGTGACGTCCTCGGAGCTCGCCGAGGAGCGGGTGATGGACGTGCGCTCCGACGCGCGGGCCCAGCCGTCGAGGGCGGAACGGGCCACCGACGGCGAGCGCTGCGCGACGAGCCGGGCCGTCAGACCGGTCAGGGCGTCGCTCCCGGTGTTCTCCACCCGGGCCCGCACGAGGATCGTCGAGCGGGCGGGATCGGCCGCGGAGTAGGCCGACGGGGTGACCTCCAGCAGGACGACGCGCGCCGGCAGGGTGCTCGCGGTGGTCTCCGCCGTGTCCTCCGGGGTGGGTTTCGCGGTGCTGGCCCGCGCCGGGGCGGCGGCGGCGAGCAGGGCACCACCGCCCGCGAGACCGGCGAGCAGCTGCCGCCGGCTCGGGCCGTTCCCGCTCATGCGGTGGTCACGCCAGTTCGCCCAGCAGTGCGGTCGCGGCGAGGGCGGCCCGACGCTCGTTGGGGAAGGCGAGCCGTGCGTCGAGGTCGCTGAACGCGATCCACTCGACGTCGATGGCCTCGGCGTCCGGGTCGTTCTCCACGGTCAGGGTGCCGCCGGTCGCCTTGAGCAGGAACAGGTGCACGACCTTGTGGATGCGACGGCCGTCGGCTGAGAACCAGTAGTCGATGCTGCCGAGGTCCTCGACGATCTCGCCGCGGATCCCGGTCTCCTCCTCGATCTCGCGCACCGCGGCCTCTTCGAGGGTCTCCTCGCCTTCGAGGTGACCCTTGGGCAGGCACCACTCCTGGCGCCCCGCGCGGTTGAGCCGGCAGATCACCGCGGCCCGCGGGACCCCGGTCGAGAGGTCGACGACGAGCCCACCCGAGGACGTCTCCTGCACGGTGGGCAGCCGGCGACGCGGCTCCCGGGCAGGCTTGACCATCGGCTCACTCTAGCCAGCAGCGCGCACGGCTTCGGGCGTAGACGTGGCAGGCTTGCACCCCGTGCTGCCAGACCCGCTCGCTCGAAGCGCCCCGACGGATCCGAAGACCGCCCTCGAGCAGGCGATGGAGCAGGCCAGGACGCGCGCGATCACCGCGCTGGAACCGGTCATGCCGTTGCTGGTCGACCTCGGCCGCGTCTTCGAGCGGGCCGGGTTCGAGCTGTCCCTCGTCGGCGGGCCGGTCCGCGACGCCTTCCTGGGGCGCCGCTCCGCCGACCTCGACTTCACCACCGACGCCCGCCCCGACGACACCGTCCGGCTGCTGAAGGCCTGGGGTGACGCGCACTGGGAGATCGGCCGCGACTTCGGCACGATCGGCGCGCGCAAGAAGGACGTCGTGGTCGAGGTGACGACGTACCGCTCCGAGAGCTACGACGTCGACTCCCGCAAACCCGAGGTCGCCTACGGTGACGACCTCGTCGGGGACCTGTCGCGGCGCGACTTCACCGTCAACGCGATGGCGATGCGGCTGCCGTCGCTGGACTTCGCCGACCCGCACGACGGTCTCACCGACCTCGCCGCGGGCGTCCTGCGCACCCCCGGGACGGCCGAGCGGTCCTTCTCCGACGACCCGCTGCGGATGATGCGCGCGGCCCGGTTCGCGGCCCAGCTGAAGATGCGGGTCGCGCCCGACGTCGTGACCGCGATGACGGCGATGGCCGAGCGGATCACCATCGTCTCGGCCGAACGCGTGCGGGTGGAGCTGGAGAAGATGCTGCTCGCGGTCGACCCGGTGGCGGGTCTGCGGCTGCTGGTGGACACCGGCCTGGCCGAGCGGGTGCTGCCGGAACTGCCGGCGCTGCAGCTGGAGATCGACGAGCACCACCGGCACAAGGACGTCTACGAGCACTCCCTGACCGTGCTCGAGCAGGCGATCGCCCTGGAGGGCTCCGGCCCCGACGACGAGGTGCCGGGCCCGGACCTGCTGCTGCGGCTGTCCGCGCTGCTGCACGACATCGGCAAGCCCCGCACCCGCCGGTTCGAGGAGGGCGGCGGCGTGAGCTTCCACCACCACGAGGTCGTCGGCGCCAAGCTGGTGGCGAAGCGGTTGAAGGCCCTGCGCTTCGACAACGACACCATCAAGAGCGTCGCCCGCCTCACCGAGCTGCACCTGCGCTTCCACGGCTACGGCGACGGGGAGTGGACGGACTCCGCCGTCCGCCGCTACGTCACCGACGCTGGCCCGCTGCTGCCGCGCCTGCACCGGCTGACCCGCAGCGACTGCACGACCCGCAACGCCCGCAAGGCCAAGCGGCTCTCCGACGCCTACGACGACCTCGAGACCCGGATCGCCCGCCTGCGGGAGCAGGAGGAGCTCGACTCGATCCGTCCCGACCTCGACGGCACCCAGATCATGGCGCTGCTCGGGATCGGACCCTCCCGCGTCGTCGGCCGCGCCTACCAGCACCTGCTGGGGCTGCGGATGGACCGCGGCCCGCTGGGGCCCGAGGTCGCAGAGCAGGAGCTGCGCGCGTGGTGGGCCGAGCAGCCGGAGTCCGCCGGGTCCTGAACCCCGGTCAGCGCCCGGTCCGGTGTCGCCGGGCCAGGACGGCGAACCCGGCCGTCGCCAGGCCCAGGTAGACCAGGACGAGGAGCTCGGCCCCGGGAGCGACGGCGACGTCGACCCCGGTGCGGAAGGACGCGCTGGGGAACACGGTGCGGTTGACGGTCAGGAACGTCAGGTGCGCGGCGACGCAGGCCCACACCGATCCCGTCGCCAGCCGGGCCAGCACGAGCATCGACCCGAAGACGGCGAGCAGCACCGCGTAGGCCACCGGGTCCTGCCCGCCCGGCGCGAAGGTCGGGGGCGGCACCGGCAGGCCCAGGGCGGAGCCCACCGCCCACGTGAGGGAGATCGACGCGGCCGGCGCCAGCACGAAGAGGGCCGTGGTCGCGGCGGCGGCCGGCAGGGTCGGCACCCGGGACGCCAGTGCCCCGAACACCCCGCCCCGGAACGCCAGCTCCTCCGGCACCGCCTCCAGGGCCAGCGCGGCCAGTGTGTTGAGCACCAGGAAGGTCACCAGCACGGAGGCGTCGACCCCGCTGACGCGGGTGGCGCCGGCGGCCGCACCCACCCCGAAGACCGCGACGGCGGACGTGAGGACGACGCCTGCGCCGACCACCGCCTGACGGGGGTTCCGCAGGGCCAGCACCGTGCGCCGGCGACGGTGCACCACCAGCAGCAGGGGGACGGCGACCAGCAGCGTCGTGAGGGCCGGGGCCGCCCGCACGAACCACCCCTCGCCGGTCCCGACCTCGGCTGCGGCGGCGGCGACACCGGCGAGACCGAGGGCCAGGACGAACACGGCCCAGCTGACCGGCGCCGACCACGCGGGCACGGACCGACGACCACGGACGATACGACTGTATCGGAGCATGGAGCCATGGTGACGATACGGTCGTACCGGGCGCAAGGTGTCGGCCTGACGGATCGGACGGAGGGGGACGGGTGTCCGCACGAGAGGCCATCGCGCTCGCCGCGCTCGACCTGGTCGCCGCCGGCGGGGTCGAAGCCGTCAGCGTGCGCACGGTGGCGGCGCGCGCCGGCGTCAGCCCCGGCTCCGTCCAGCACCACTACGGGACGAAGCAGCAGCTCCTGGTCGCCGCGGTGGAACTCGTCGGCCGACGCGTCCGGGCCCGTCTCGAGACCGCCGCCGCCGACGCGGACCCGACGGAGCGCCTGCGCACCCTGGCCCGGCAGCTGCTCCCCCTGGACGACCGGCGCCGCGACGAGGCCCGGGTGTGGCTGGCCTTCGTCGCCCGCGCCGCCGTCGACCCCGAGATCGCCGCCCTGCACAGCCGTGAGTGGGCGGCCCTGCAGGCGGTCTTCGCCGCCCTGCTCGCCGCCCGTCGCCCCGGCGCGGCCGCCGTCACCCCCGCCGACGACGACGCCGCTGCGCACCTGCTCGCGGTCCTCGACGGCCTGGCCGTCGCCGGCATCGCCGAGGACGGCCGCATGGGCCCCGACCGCACCTCGCGTCTGCTCGACGACCTGCTGGAACGCTGGCCACTATCGTGACGCGGTGATCCCACCCGTCTTCGACGTCCTCCGGCGCCGGCCCGACATCGAGGCGCCCGAACTCGTCGCGGTCGACGCGGCGGACCGGCTCCTGCTCGACGAGGCCGCCCCGGCGCTCGCGGGCGCCGACGTCGCGGTGATCGGCGACGACTACGGGGCCATCACCCTGGGGGCGCTCGCGGGCCACCACCCGGCGCGGGTCCGCGTCCACCAGGACCGGCTGTCGGGGGAGCTCGCGCTCGCCGCGAACGCCGCGACCCTCGGCCTGGACGGGTTCCGCTCCCACCCCGTGCCGAACGCCGCGCTGGTGGCCGGCGCGGGCGTGGTGCTGGTGAAGCTGCCGCGCAGCCTCGAAGCCCTCGACGCCACCGCACGGCTCATCGCCCGGCACGCCGCCCCGGACGTCCGCGTGTTCGCGGGTGGTCGGGTCAAGCACATGACGCGCGGGATGAACGACGTCCTCGGGTACGCGTTCACCGAGGTGGACGCGAGCCTCGGCCGGCAGAAGGCCCGGGTGCTGCGTGCGTCCGGGCCCCGCGCCGACGTCGCCGAGGCCGCGCCCCGCCGGGTCCACCACGACGACGTCGGGCTCTGGGCCTGCGCGGTGGGCGGGGCGTTCGCGGGCGCCGGCATCGACATCGGGACCCGGGTGCTGCTGGAGCACCTCCACGTCGTGGCCCGGTCGGATCCCGGCACCGTCCTCGACCTCGGCTGCGGTACCGGACTCCTCGCCGCCGCGGCCGCCCGGGCGTTCCCCGCGGCCCGGGTCCTCGCCACCGACGAGTCCGCGGACGCCGTCGCCAGCGCCGAGCTGACGGCCGCGGCCAACGGCGTCGCCGTCACCGTCACCCGTGACGACGCCGGTGCGTGCATCCCCGACGCCAGCGTCGACCTGGTGCTGCTGAACCCGCCCTTCCACGCGGGCGCGACGGTCCACGCGGCGATCGCCTCGAAGGTGTTCCGGGCGGCGGCCCGCGTGCTCGCGCCCGGTGGCACGTTGTTGACGGTCTGGAACTCCCACCTCACCTACCGCGGAGAGCTCGAGCGCGTCGTCGGACCGACCCGCCAGGTCGCCCGCACCCCGAAGTTCACCCTCACGCGCAGCACTCGGGTGGACTCGGCTCAATGAAGGGCCCCGGCCGGTCGAAGAGATCCCATGACGTGCACCGCGGTGGGTGAGGAGGCCTCCTCGACCCTGCTCTCCTTCGCCGAGGCCGCGTCCCGGGTGCTGGAGCACCTCGAGGCGCAGCTCCCGCTGGGGATGTGGGCGGTCACCCGTCGCGACGGGGAGGAACAGGTCCTCCTCGAGGTCCGCGACCACCTCCACGGTTCGGTCAACGGTGACCGGGTCCCCTGGCGGGGGTCGCTGTGCGAGGCGATGACGCAGGGAGAGGCCGGTTCCACCGGGGCGACCCTCCTCGTGCCCGCCTACGCGGACCGGCCCGCGGTCCGGGAGTGGGGCGTCCGCGCCTACGTGGGCGCGGCGATCCGCACCGACGTCGAGGTCTTCGGAACCGTCTGCGGCTTCCACCCGCAAGAGCTCGACCCGGCCACCGTACGGGGACTGCAGCCGTTGCTGGACCTGCTGGCGGCCCTGCTCGGTCAGATCCTGGTCGCCGAGAAGCTGCGCGAACGGGCCTTCGCGCGCGAGGCCGAACTGCGTCGCCTCGCCACCCGCGACCACCTGACCGGGTTGGCGACGCGGGCGGTGTTCGCCGACCGGCTCGAGCACGCCCTGGACCTGCACCGCAGCACCGGCCGGGCCCTGACCGTCCTGCTCTTCGACCTCGACGACTTCAAGAGCGTCAACGACACCCTCGGCCACGCCGCGGGCGACGAGGTGCTGGTGGCGCTGGCGCAGCACTGGCAGCCGATCATCCAGCCGGGGAACACCCTGGCCCGGTTGGGCGGTGACGAGTTCGCCCTGCTGGTCGAGAGCGGGCTCAGCGTGGGCGAGGTGTCGAAGCGGGCCGAGGCGGTGCTGGCCGGCCGGCACGAGATCGCCGGCACGGCGATCACCGTCGGGGTCAGCGTCGGGCTGGCGCACCTCCCGGGGCAGGCACCCACCCTCGACGCCAAGGAGTTCCTGGGTCGCGCCGACGCCGCGATGTACGCGGCCAAGCGGGCCGGCAAGGGACGCCTCGTCGACTACGACACCCTCAGTGCTCCGGTCCCGTCCGCGCGCAGCTCCCACAACCCGTAGCGCACGACGTAGGAGTACTCGTCGTGGCGCCAGGCCGGCACGAACCGGTACGACCACGGCGACAACCCCGCCGCGGTGATCGCCGCGAGCTGCGCGGTGGCGTCGTAGGCGTGCATGTCGATCCCGGGCAGCCCGTCCTCGGAGAACGCGCGCCGCGAACTGCCCGGCGTGGTGCGGTCCTCGACGATCCCGACCAGCACCCGCGCCCCGGGCGCGCACACGTCGGCGAGGTTGCCCAACGTCCCCGGCAGGTCGCGGCAGAACTCCAGGCAGCCCACGGCGACGACGACGTCGAAGCGTCCCCAGGAACCGGGCAAGGGGTCGTGGAAGTCGTGCTGCTCGTAGCGACCGTCGGGCCGGCCGAGGTTCGCCTCCGCGAGCATGCCGGGGGAGAGGTCGGTACCCGTGACGTGGACGTCGGGGGCGAGGTCGCGGGTCAGCTGCCCCGGCCCGCAGCCGACGTCGAGGACGCGGCACTCCGGCGTCACCTCACGCAGCAGGAAGTCCGCGACGAGCGGGCCGTAGTGCTCCAGCGACCGCCAGCCCGGCACGTAGTGCGGGGCGAAGTCGTCGTAGTAGAGCTCGATGGCTTCGCTGTCGTCGTGCGTCACCCGTGGAGTCAACCCCATCTCACCGTTCGTAGCCCCGCCGCGGTCAGCGCAGCGAGGACCACGACGCGATGAACGACGCCTGGCAGAGGAGCGCGAGGACGGTGACGACCAACCCGGCGGTCCCGGGCGTCGAGGACGAGGTGTTGGCCGGTGGTGAAGGTCTGCAGCACCACGAGGGAGGCCAGCAGTCGACCCGTATCGCGGCGGCATCGGGGAAGAGGTGCGGTCGCTCGAGTGGCGACGCCCACCCCCGCCCTGCCGGGTGGTTCCGTGCCCTCTCGTCCTGACCGTCCCAATCGGCGGGTCGACGTTGATAGCGGGGCCGTCAGCAAATCCGAAATCCTGCTTGAGTCGGTTGTCGTGCAGCTGCGGTCCGGCGTCATCTCGGTAGGGGGCTGACGGTGGTGAACAGGCCGTGCAGACCCAGCGGGTGTGTGGCACAGGTGCCCGGTCGGCTGATGATCACAGCGGACGCGATGCGGAGCTGGGTCGCGCAACGTGGTCCGCCTATTGTTGAAGTCGTGGCGATCTGGCACGAGGCGAGAAGGGGAGTGGCGTGAAGTTCAAGTTCAAGCCGACTGGCAGCGCGCCGAGCGTTCCGCCGCCCGCGCCGTTCACGGTTCGAGCTGAGCGTCCGTCTACGCAGCCGGTCCCGGCCGCCGGCACCACACGTCCGTCGTCGACGTACCCAGACGAGACTGTGCGCTCACTGGCGACCCCGACGCTCATCGGTGTGGCTCCCGGCCCGGCGTTGCCGTCGCACGAGAGGAAAGCACCGCTCGTCGCGGACATTCCGCGCCTCGAGGGTGACGCCGCGAAGGCTGTCGCCCATCGCGGCAGCCACATCCAGATCATCGCGGCCGCGGGGTCCGGCAAGACCGAGGTCGTCTCGCAACGCGTCGCCTCACTCCTCGCGGATGGTGAGCCGCCTGAATCGATCGTCGCGTTCACCTTCACCGAGAAGGCCGCGAGCGAGCTGAAGGAGCGCATCCGCGAGCGCGTGACGGCGCTGGAGGGACCGGACGCGAGCGACCAGCTCGGGCGACTGTTCGTGGGCACGATCCACGCCTACTGCTTCCGGCTGCTCCAGACGTACGTCCCGAAGTACGAGACCTACACGCCGCTCGACGAGAACCAGCTCACCAACCTGCTGTACCGGGAGAACTACCTGTTGGGACTCAAGAAGATCGACGCGAACCAGCGCACGTTCGCGGGGATCAGGAAGTTCCAGCGCGGTGTCGACGTCATCGAGAACGAGCTGATTGACCTCGCTGGCCTTCCTGACGACGACTTCAAGGCGGCCGTCGTCGAGTATTACGCGATGCTCGACCGCTACCAGTTCATGTCGTTCGGTACGCAGATCGTCAGAGCCGTTGAGGCGCTGGCTGACCCCGCCGTGCACGCCGCCGTGACCGCGGCGCTGAAGCACCTCATCGTCGACGAGTACCAGGACGTCAACCCGGCACAAGAACGACTCATCGAGCTTCTCGCCAAGCCGAAGGGCTCGGCAGACGTCGTCGTCGTCGGTGACGACGACCAGGCGATCTACCAGTGGCGCGGCTCGGCGGTCGAGAACATCGTCACCTTCGACCAGCGGCACCCGAGTGTCGCGAGGTTCAAGCTCCTGACGAACCGCCGGTCTCGTCCGGGAATCGTCGAACTCGCGAACCTGTTCGCAGGCACGATCCCGGGCCGGATCGACAAGGTGATGAACCCGTTCCGGCCAGCGCAGGGCCCGTCCGTCGGGTTCACTCACCATCCCGGCACCGAGGACGACGACGCCGCGACGATCGCCGAGAAGATTGCCGACCTGCGAGCCGGGGGCGTCCAGTACCGAGACGTCGCCATCCTCGTGCGCGGCAGGGCCGCGTACCCCGCGATCATGCGTGCCCTCGACGCAGCCGGTATCCCTGTCCAGCCGGGTGGGCGCACCGGCCTGTTCGTGCAGCCCGAGGCCGAGGTCTTCGCGGCGACGTACGCCTGGATCGCCGACGTCGACTGGTCCGCCGACACGTACGCGGGTCGCGAGGTCGTCAGGCTCGAACGGTTGCTCGACAGCTACTCCGCCGTCTTCGAGCTGAGCGAGGGCCAACGAGCAAAGCTCGTCGAGCACTTGCCGGCGTGGAAGGGCAAAGCGCTGGCCAGCACGTTCAACGAGAGTCTGGTCGGCGACTTCTACGACCTCGTCGGAATGCTCGGCGTGAAGACCTGGGACCTGTCGAGTGCGCTGGTGCGCAACCGGCTCGGGACGGTTGCCCGGTTCACGAACGTCCTCGCCGACTACGAGGGCGTGAGCTGGCGGTCACGACGCGACCCGAACGCCCCCGGCGAGCAGGTCGGCGCGCGCAGCGGTGGCGAGTGGTTCTACCGCAACTTCGCGATCCTCCTCGCGAACTACGCGAACGGCTCCTACGACGACTTCGCCGGCGAGGAGGACCTCGTCGCCGACGGCGTCGCTCTGGGCACGGTGCACGGCTCCAAGGGTCTCGAGTGGCCCGTCGTGTTCCTCCCGTCCCTCGTGACGACCCGGTTCCCGTCCAGCAAGATCGGGCATGCGCAAGACTGGCCGACCTCACTGCTCGGCCGGTTCGACCGCACCCGGTACGAAGGGACGGACGCCGACGAGCGCCGACTGTTCTACGTCGCCATCACGCGGGCACGCGACGCCGTGTTCCTCTCCGCCTACTCGCGATTCGCCGGAGGAAAGGTTCGTCGAGTCTCGCGGTACCTCGACTACGTGATGACGGAGTTCACGCAGCACGGCGAGCCGGTCAAGATATCGGGCAAGCAGGTAGGCGGCGCGAAGGAACTAGCCGTCACCTACAGTGAGCTCGCCGCGTTCGAGTCGTGCCCTCGCGGGTACCTGCTCAAGAGCGAACTTGGGTTCATGCCGACCATCCAGCCGGAGCTCGGGTACGGCAACGCGGTGCACCACACCATGCGCGTCATCGCCGAGCGCACGAAGGCGACGGGCGAGCCACCGACAGTGGCCCAGATCGACGCACTGCTCAACTCTGAATTCTTCCTGCCGTACGCCAACAAGGCCGGTCACAAGGAGATGCGGGAGAAAGCGCAACGACTCGTGCAGCGGTATGTGCGCGACCATTCGAGCGAGTTGTTGCGCACGTGGGCGACGGAACGCCCGTTCGAGCTTTACCTCGACGGTGCCGTGGTGTCCGGCCGCGCGGACGTCATCTACGACGAGCATGACGGGCAGATCGGCAGTCTCGCCATCGTCGACTACAAGACGTCGATCAGCGACGAACCGGACCCGCTCCAGTTGCAGATCTACGCCGAGGCCGGCAAGAGGGAGGGGCTCGACGTCGTGGGCGCGTTCGTCGACGACATGGGAACGACGGTCCGCTACCAGGTCGCCGTCGACCCGGCCGCGCTCTCACACGCAGAGGCGAGCGTCATCGCGACGGTGGACAGCCTTCGTCGCCGTCAGTTCGAGCCGCGGCCCGAGAAGGCGAAGTGCCGCGCGTGCGACGTCCGGCGCGTCTGCAACGCGGCGGCCACTCGGTAGGGACCGAGCGGCCGCCGCGTGATCGTGTTAGGAGACGCCACCCTTGTCCGTGCGGGCGCCGGTGTGCCAACTGTCGAGGTCGAACTCAATCGCCAGGTCGGAGCGGTAGATCTCGACTGCCGGCCTCGCCTCGTTCCGGACTGCGGCGCGGACCTCAGGATCCTTCATGTCGAGGACGCGCATCGAACGCGTGTTCTCGAGCTGCGACAGCATCTCGATCCGATGGAACGAGTCGCCGTACTCCTCGGCGAAGTCGGCCAACGCGCGCAGCTTGATCGAGGCGTCCGACAGGTGATGACCATGTGGGTCGACGATCGATGCCCGGACCTCACCGTTCACCTCGTGGAAGAACAAGAAGTCTGGGTAGAGGCCCGCCCAGTTGCCCTTGTCGTTGCGGTACGAGATCGCAAACGAGTCGCCCGCGCCGCGCGGAGGATTGCGGTACCAGCCGACGGCGCCGGGACGGTCAAGCTCCGCTCGGACCACCCGGCGCTCCCAGTTGTTCAGGGTTGACAACGGGAAGTTGCCGTCCGGCGTCGACATCAGGTGAAGCGGGACGAGCGGTGCCTTGATGTCGAGCGAGAGCGTGCCGTCGGCCTCCTTGTCGCAGAACTCCTCCATGCGCGAGCGCGGGCGGCTGAGTGTGTCGCGCTGGGGTTCGGTCGTCATCGCCCGGATGTCCTTGTACTCGTCCTGGCGCGTGTCCGGGAGCCCCTTGAGGGCTACACGGTGTACGGCGAACCACTTGTCGACAAGGGCGGTCGCCTCCTGGTCAACCTTCTCCCGCACCTCCGGGATCGTCGCGAGCGCGGACGCTCGGACGTACGCGTCCCGCAGGCCGTCGTCGTCCCCGTCTGTGTCCTCGCCTGCGAGGTGGTCGACGTACGAGAGGGCGATGTCTGCGCCGAACGCCTTCTTCGCGTCCTCGAAGGCAGACCGGATGGCGCGGTCGTCGGCACGGATGGAGAACTCGCGGTACGAGAGCTTCTTCGACGACGTCGAGCCCGAGATCTCCTGCACGTCGACGCGGTGGACCTCTCCCACCTGTTCGTCGAGGAGGTTCTTGTACCGGACCGCGTAACCGTCAAGGACTGCGTGCATCTCCTGCTCGGCCGCCGACAACGCTCCCGGCAGGATCCCGTCCTGGGCGAGAGCTTGGGCAAGCGCTACGAGTCGCTTGACCGGGCGTGCGCCGCGCTTCGGCAGGGTCTGCGTGGGCAGCGAGTCCCACACCGCCCAGACCGCGTCGGTGATGTTCGGGTTGGGTAGCAGCTCACGGCCGTCAAGAAGGATCTTCTTGGTCTCCTTGCCGGGCATCTCTTCGAGCTGCCCAGTCAGGTAGCGGACCACCTGACCGGCCGTGGTGCGGTCGAAGAACGGCAGGATGCACTCGACCGAGTTGAGGCGCTCGTCGCCCGGAACGCGGCGGGCGAGCGGGTTGCGGACCATGCGCCCGAGAAGCTGGGTGATGTGCGTGTTGTCCTTCGCGGGCCGGAACGACACCATCACCTCGGCGCGCGGGCAGTCCCAGCCGGTCGAGATCGCGTCCTTCGCAATGAGAACACGGATGCTGGTCTCATCCTGGACGCGCTGTGGCGCGATCCAGTCGACGTTCCAGCCGCCGAACCGTTGCTGAGTGTGCTCGCCGAACACGTGCGCGACGTTGCCCTCGCCGAGGTTCGGATACACCTGCGCGATCGCGTCGAGTGCATGGCTGATTGCATCAGGGTCGGGCGTGTTGGGCGTCTGGAAGACGAGCAGCGGTGTGACGGTCTCCGTGAACCCCTGCGCCTTCGAGTACTTCGCCCAGCGGCGGGTCGATTCCACGAGCCGCTCTGCAGCCAGCGTGACGAGGGCTGTGTCGAAGTTGCCGGACTCGTTCGGAATGTTGAGCGAGACGACGTCCTTGACGAGCCCGGACTCCTGCACCCGGTTCGGGTCCACGTTCACCGGCGGGAAGAGCCGACGGCGATCGGTCGCCGCGTCGGCCTCCTTCATCGCGGTCTGGAACCGCTCAATGGTGGCCGAGATGCCCCACACGATCGGGATCGGCGGGTATCCGGCGTGACCGTTGACGAGTCGCTGGACGATCGTTGACTTGTCGCGCGTGACCTTGGTGTTGAAACCGCGGTGTGCCTCGTCCAAGACGAGGTAGAGAGTTCGGTCCTCGTCCTGGATCGTGTTGGCGATCGTCTCCCAGACGGTGTGGCCTTGCATGTCCGGGGTGATCGCAATGTCCAGGGCGTCCTGCGCGTCCGGATCGGCAACGTGTCCACGCGTCAGTAGGGAGTTCTTGGTGAGCTTGCCTGTGTTGAGGAAGTACACCTTGCCCGGGTCGAGCTTCGGACGAGAGAACGGCGGCTCAATCGTCACGAGGTCGGACGGCGTGAACTTCTCCGACGCGTCCATGAGGCGACCGCGAGTTTGGTCATTGAGGCTTGGGTCGTCCGAGAACCAAAGGACGACGGCACCCTCGTCGGGCTCGACGTCAAACTTCTCCGAACCGTAGAAGAGCGCTTCGATCGCGGCCGCCGCCATCACGGTCTTGCCTGCGCCAGTCGGGGCGGTCAGCGCGAGCGACGACACCTCGCCGTCGCGCTGCCAGGACGTCGTCGCACGCTCCAGGGCGTTCAGGACGTCGTCGACAGCGTCCTCCTGGTAGTCCTTCAGCGTGAACTTCACAGCACGCTCCTGCCCGTCTCGATCTCGAAGTTGCGCATGTACGCCTCGTATAGCCGAACAGGCTCGACACCCTCGGGAAGTTCACGGACGACGGCCTCGAACAGGCGGTCCTCGTCCGTCACGATGAACGCGTGAGTGATCGTTCCGCTCGCCGCAACCGCCTTCACGAACTGCCCTGACTGGTCGAGGTCCGCGACCACGCCGTAGCTGTCGGCGACGTCCCACCCCGCCGAAATGTCCTCAATCCGTCGGCCGCGTGACCCCGCCCGCATCCAAAGTAATGGGGCAACTTTGCGAAACTCGCGATTCGATGAGACCCGTAAGGGTGCTTCGTGGGTGAGGGTAAAGAATTCGACGTTCTCAGCGAACCCCTCTGCGATTGGAAACTGTTGCCCGAACTTGTAGTCGCCGTCAATCCGGATGCCTTGTTTGTCGACGCCTAGCGCAGCCGCGCGGATTCTAGGCTCTGTCGCGAGCCGGAAAATGCCCTTGCTTTCCCAGGTATCGTCTCCCGGGCGAAATCCCGCCGTGCGCAAGGCTGCCACTTCGTCTGAGCTCACCTCGTTGTTTGTCACGAGAATCGACTGCCTGGCCCCGCCGTCGGCGCGATTAAGTCGCATCACTGCATGAGCCGTGGTTCCCGAACCTGCAAAGAAGTCGACAACTACTGCGTTTTTCTTGTTGTCAACATAGAAGCGAAGGGCATCCTCGACGGCGTACACGGACTTCGGGAACGAAAACCTCCCCTGACCGATCAGCTTGTTGAGTAACTGCGAGCCATGGTAGGTCGCATCGTGACTTGAGATGTTCCACTGGGTGCCAGGGATGAACGTGTGCTCGTACTCACCAGAGTCGAGAAGCACATGTCCATCCACCGGGTCTCGTCCAGCTATCGCTACCAGGCTCTGCTCAATCTTTTCGATGCTTCCGCGCTTCAAATAGGAGATTGGATAGCCATTGGCGTTCGCGCGCCCAATGCGCACGAACCCTTTTGTGACCAAGCTCATCAGTGCGGTCGGAGAGATTTGCCAGTTTGCCTCGACGCCGTCTGGTCGAAGCGGCCATGCGATGATCGCTCCGTCGGGAGCGGCGACGGTCGATCGATTTGCGCTCAATGAGAGCGGATCGCCTGCGCCGACGATCCTAGGACCTGTCGGATCGATGTAGATTGGGTAAAAGAGGCGGGGCCGGTCCGTCCGAAGCGAGTTCGTGCCAGCTCGGCGCAATTGGGACCAAACGACACCGCCTGCTGCAGCGCTCGTACCCTTGCCAAGCTGCCATTCATCGGCGAGCGCGAGTTTAGCGACTGCGGCGGATCCGAATGCAACGAAAAAGATGTACTCATCGGTGCGATAGAACTGTTGTGATCGCGCGACTCCTTTTTGGGCGATAATCGAGGAGACCATCTGGATCCTAGCGTCCGGAAAGGTCTGTTCAAGTAAGAGGCCCGTTCGCAGGTATTCTTTCTCGTCAATCGTAACGATCAGTACGGAATCCTTGGGATTGAGCAGTTCTTGGGCTAGGAGCAGTCGCCTCTCCATAAAGGCGAGCCACTTCGAGTGGCGATAGAGGTCGTCGCCCTCGACGTAGTCATTGTTGTATTTCCAGTCCTTGGCCCCCGTGTTGTAAGGCGGGTCGATATAGATGCAGTCGACCTTGCCTCGATGAGTGAAAAGTAGTGTCTGGAGAGCGTGATAGTTCTCCGCATTAATGACCGTGTGGAACGGCTTGCCGTCGCCGCGCTCGATCGTTCCGGTCGAGACAAGGCCCGGGTAGATTGGGTCGCGGAACTCTGCGACGACGATGAGGTCGTCAACCAGCGATGTGGATTGCTCACCGCCTGCGAGCAGTTCGAGCGACGCGTTCCGTGTGCCCTCGTCGTTCTTGGTGATGCCGATAACCCGCCACAGCCGCTCGTCCTGGTACGCGATCCTTGAACCGCGTGGTGCGAGCACGCGAACCTTGTCGCCCTTGCGGACGGGGCGGCCGGGGAGCTCAACGGCCTCCGGGACGTGTCGCTCGAAGTTGAGTCCGAACGAGCGGCGGTCGGCGAGGGCGTCGACCTCGCGGCGCAGGTCCTTGGCGAGGTCGGGGTCGGAGGCGTCGAGGCGCCGAAGCAGATCGTTCAGTCGGGACATGGTGTTCCTTTGCCGCTGCGTTGCTGGTTCTACGGAAGTTTTCCAGAGGGTGGAGACACAGCCGGGGGATCGTTCGGGCATCTGGAAGGCGGATCACTCATCGTCGTCGGACACGTCGATCTGGCCCCGCGCGAACGTCGCCAGGATGCGCTGATGGGTCTGCCGTGGGAGCTGGCGGTTGCCGGGCTCTCCGAACGGAGTGCCCGGGCGGGCGGGCGCCTCGCCGAGAAGCGTGTCCAGGCCCGGTCGGGTCACCATGAGCAGGCCGTGTGTAGCTCGCGTACAGGCCACCGCGAGACGCCCGAACGCTGAGTTGAACGAGTCGAGCTCGTCCGCCCCGTTGAGCGGGTGGACCGCAATCGTGATGCCGTTCGTGCGGCCCTGCCAGGAGTCGACGGTGGACGCCACGAGGTCGCGGTCCGTGAGGTCATGCCTCTTCCGGAGCCGTTCGACCGCCTGCTCAGCGTCGTCGACAGACTGGTTGCGTGTCGCGAGGATCGTGACGAGCGGGTCCTGGTGCGGACCGCCGCTGCGCAACGTGGTGGTGATCCCGGTAGACCGCCCGGAATCGTCAGTGTCGTACTCCGCTCGGATCAGGGAAGGGCCGGCCGCGAAGAACGAGTCCAGCAGCTCCTCGACGAAGTCGGTAAGAGGGAGGTCCACGTCGGCTGCTTCGGGCTCGGGGAGGCCGTCGACCTCGAGCAGCGTGGGTACGCCCGTGCCGACCTGCTGCCAGATCACCGTCTCCGGGCCGGACATCGTGCCGAGGTCGACAGCGCGGTCGCCAGGGCCGGCAACGCATTCGAGCGACTCCCATTCCGGGTAAAACGCCCGCCAGAGGGCGAGGTGGCCGGCCGCCGGGCGCCATACGGCGGGCAGCTCGCGGGTCCAGGTGCGGGCGTCACCGTCGTAGTCCGTGGGCCAAGCGCGGTAAGGGTTGTACCCGGGGTCGCCGCGCCACGGGTTCTGACCGGCCTCGAGCGGTGGCAGTTGGCCGACGTCACCCACGCCGACCCACTTCGGCGCAACCTTGGTGATCTTGTCGAAGAGGTGGTGCGCGACCTGCCACGCCTCGTCCACGAAGAGCGCGTCGAACGGTGACCCGCTGCTGTGGCCGGAGCCGAGGTGGTCGGTGAGGCGTCGGAGCTCGCCCATCGCGCCGAGCTTCGACACGGTGGCGATGACGACGACCGCGCTCTGCGGGATAGCAGTCGCCGTGGTGGCGACTTCAACCTTCTCGAAGACCTCGTCGGGGATGTCGCCCCACGTTGCCTGCGCGGCGAACAAGCAGACGGCGTCCCGCCCGAGCGCCTCACCGAGTGCCGGTGCGAGATCCCGGATCTGCTTGTTCTGGAAGGCGACCACGGCCACGCGGGCGCAGTTCGGGTGCGTGACGGCCTCGGCGACCATGCGCTTGAGCGCGTACGACTTGCCGGCACCGGCCGCGGCTTTGAGCAGGATCCGCTCCATCGGGGAGGTGCCCGAGAGCATGGCCTTGAGCTCGGTGGAGGCTGCCGCTGCGACCTCGTCGTTCTGGCGGGCGGCGGCCGCGTGGTGGACCTCGCTGTGCGCGACGTACGTCGGTGGGGTGAAGGGGCCCTCCTGGTCCATCATCGTCACTCCACGTCGTCGATCGTCTGGTCGTCAGGGACGGGCTCTTGCTGTTCGTCGTACGGGTTGCCCGTCGCCGCGCCCGCCGGCGACACCTCGAAGGCGTCGCCGTCGCGGACCGGCGGCCACACCTCGGGGTTGAGCTCGCCCCGGGCGCGGCGGGCGGCGATGTCGTCCGAGAACTCGGCCTCGCGACTCTCGTGCGAGCGGCAGCACCACTGGTGAGCCTGGGGATCGTCGTCGTACGACGTGTGCGAGCAGGTCGACTTCGGCGCCGACATCTCGTCTAGCTTCGGTTTGCTGATGTTCAGGCTCTTGTTGTTCTTCAACTCCGGGAACCAGGCCCGGTCCGCGACGACCAGCTTGTCCCCGACGCCGAGGGTCAGAGGAAGAGTGTGAGGACTCCAGCGCAAGTACGTCGGGGGCGCCGTCACGTCGACTCCGCTGCGGTCGAGTGGTCCGATCGCGAGACCGTCGATCTTGAAGGCGCCCTTCGGTGTTGTGTCCACCACGGTCGTCGGCGCATCGACGACGGCTTGGTCGTTGACCGTCAGCAGCACGATCCGCTCGCCTTCGGTGATCCGGCGCGAGTCGAGGTCGATGATGAGCGGGTCGAGGCGAACGACCTCCGCGAAGGCGACTCGCCGGTTCCCCGCCTCGGTGGCGGCGTCGTGCGCGGCCTGCGGGTTCGACAGCACGAGCAGCTGCGCTGAGCAGGCCCCATCGCTCTCGATCATCGGGACCTGCGAATTGCGCCAGGTGCGGTAGGTGCGGCCGAACCGGACGAGGTCAGAGGCGTGCAGGGTGAGTCGACGACGCCAGACCGCCTGCGCGTCGGACTCGATCGCTTGGTAGGCGGGCTGGAGTTTTGAGGAGGGAAGGGTCTCGAGGCAGTCGCGAGCGCGGTCGACGACGTTGGACTTGTACGCGAGCTCGTCGAACACGAGTTCCCGGTACGTGGTGAGGTCAGCTGCACCCGTTGCGGGCTTGCGGCCGCGCGGACCCACGAGGGCTGTGTGGATCGCGTCTGAGCGCTGATTGGTGAGACGGGCGCCGGGAGTGTGGGCGCTCTCCTCGATGCCGTCCGCGAAAGCACGGTGGTCGAGCGGCTTCGTTGAGTCCGCCTCGGCCCACCCGACGAGGTAGTCGAGACGGCCGGCGTTCGAGGCCGGACCGCCCGCTACGACGTGCCGAGTGAGGACGGTCTGCAGGTTGATGATCGGGGCACGGAGCGTGAGCGCCCGCGCACGGTCGTCCTCGAGCAGCAGGGCGATCGCGGTCCGCTCGGACTCGTTGATCTTCGGCGGGACCACGGCGGGCTCACCGTCGTAGGTGAGCTGGGGGCGCCGCTGCTCCTTGTCCTGCTGCCAGCGCAGGCGGCTCAGTTCCACGCCGGCGAGGTTGTCGGCGATCGACGCGAGGACGTCCGCCGTCGGCTGGTCCGGCACCACGAGGTGCACGGCGTCCTGGGTCGCGCCGTCGGGCGCAGCCTCCCGACGCTCTCGCATCGCCTGGGTCAGCGCCTTGCCGACCACGCGCATGACGTCTCGGCGCGTCTCGGGCGACTGGGGGTCGTCGTACGCCTTGGCGTCCCACGCACCCCGGCCGTCGGCGGAGACGCGCTGGACGGCGATGCCGTGAATCCCGAGCGCAGCCGCGTCCGACTTGGCGATGACGATGTTCACCGTGCCGGCAGCCCCTGCCTGGTCGACGCGGAGCTGACCCGTGAGCTGGGCGACGCCGTCGAGCGTGGCGGCGATGGTGGACGCGACAGACGCTGGGACCCGACCGAGCTTGGTGGTGCCGTCGACGAGCCCAAGGGCTTGCTTGCGGAGGTCGCGCCTGAGGCCCAACTCGACGAGCAGGTCGGCCGGGTCCTCCGACCTCCGCAACTCCGAGCGGCAGTACGCGAAGAGCGTGCACGTCGTACAGGCCGCCGGATCGAACGTTGCCTCCAGGTGTGCGACAAGGTTCTGGACGTTGTCGGTACCGGGGGCGAACTGAGTCGCTGCGGCCTCCGCACGGCGCTCCTCGATGCGCAGCAGCACCTCCTCCCGGTAGTCGTGCAGGTTCTCGACCACGGGCTCGGGCTGCAGGAAGGAGTTGCGCGGTACGGCGAGGACACCGAAAGTGTGCACACCCATGCCGGTCGGTAGGCGCGACCAGGCCCGCGCGGATTCCGCGCCGACGGCGACCTGCAGGAACCCCTTCAGCATCCGGGAATCGTCGATGCGGGAACGGATCCGTTCGTAGTCCTTGGCGTCACCCATGACGAGCCATGAGCCGGTGCGGTCCTCCATGGGGGCGACCACGGCGAAGTCCGGCTTCACGTCCGTCGCGCGAACGTCCTCGAAGCCGACGAACGGCACCGCGAGCTGGTGGATCAGCGTGACGTGGTTCGCGCTGACCGCCCGGGCGTGCGCCTCTTCCAGGAGGCGAGCCGTCGTCTCGACGCTCACGTGCCCGTCGACCGTGACGACGCCGTCAGGGCGTCTCAGCTCCAGGTACCCGACTGTCCGAGTGGCGACCTTGCTCGCAAAGCTCTCGTGCTTGACGAGCCGTTCGAACGTCATCGCACGCATCCACCGCGCCTGAGGGATTCCGCCCGACGTATCGGCGAAGCCGAGGTGCTGGGCAAGGCCACGACGCGTTTGGCCTGTGATCAACGGGTCCGTGCCGCGGAAACGAGCGCATGCTGCATGCGAGGACGCGGCGACGGCGCTCGATCCGCCGCCGATGGCCTGGGCCGGCACTTGGTCACCTCCGGGACGTCGGTCGCTTTCGGACCGGATACGCACAATGACCCGACTCTAGATCGCAAGACGTGCGCCACTGCTCAAGTCAGGCGAATCCAGCGTCGAGTCTTATCCGCGCGGTTCGGCTGGCGCGTGGAGACAGAGAGTCTGGGAGTCGCTCCACGGTGGTCAGCTGCGCGACTGCTTGGCCAGCTCGCTCAGCACGCTGCGTTCCAGCGCCTGCGCCGCGCCCTCCTCGAGCTCGACGAAGCGCACCACGGCCTCGCCGGACTCCTCGTCCACGCGCAGCACCTCGCCGCGGGCGTGCACCTCGAACCCGTCGCCGAGTTCCAGGGAGACGTCGACGTCGGTGTGGGCGGGCATGTCCATCGCGCCTTCGATGCGCATGCCGGTGCGGGAGTAGTCGATGGTGCGGACGTCGGCGACGCCTTCGGCCATCGTCAGGTGCGCGGGGACGGAGGCGGGGGCGCGGACGGCGCCTCGTCGGGTCTCGGAGGCGAGCAGCATGACGCCGGTGAGGGCGAGTTCGTCGTCGCGGTGGGCCTGGGCGACGGCCTGGAAGACGGCGTGGGGGGTGACGGAGCCGGAGTCGCCGGCGTCGGTGCTGACCCAGACGCGCTGGCCGTCGAGGGCTTCGACGGTGTCGGGGGTCGCACTGACGTGGCTGGTGATGACGAGGCCGGCGGCTCCCGCCGTCCAGGAGCGCACGGTGCCGGTGTGCCAGACGGCCGCGGCACCGGACGTCGTCGTCGTGGGCATGAGCGTGACCGTGGTGTCCACCGCCGGTCCTTCGGTCATGAGCATGCCGCCCTGCGCGCCGTCCATGCGATCCCCCAGCTGTGTGCGAATGTGTAACCGAATCAGCACGCTACGTCACATCAGGGGCCCACTCGACCCGAACGTCGCAGGTCACCGCCGGTCGGAGCCACGCTGAGTCACAACCGTCACTCCGTTCTCAGGGGCCCCAGGTCGACCGGCGCGGGACTGTTCTCCTCCCACGCCGAGCGCAGCAGTTCCTCGACGTGGTCGGCGCTCGCCGTCGCCAGCTCGACGCGTGTCACCCCCTGCACGTGGACCTCGGCGACGCCCGCCGACAACCGCACCAGCCAGGCCCCGCCGGCGCGGCGGAACTCCGTCCGACCCGCGGAGTCGACCAGTTCGACGACCTCCGGGAGGGCCAGCGCCAGGGCGCGGACGTCCGGTTCGAGCGGGGAGCCGGCCGGCCCCTCCAGGACGAGCTCGTACCCGGCGGGGGTCTGCAGCCGCAGCGTCCACTCGCCGCCGCGTCGCTGGGGTTCCTCGGCCACGACCAGCCCCGCCTCCAGGGCCAGCGCCAGCACGGCCGGGACGTCGTCCACCTCGAGCTGCCAGGACAGGCCCGGCGGCGGGACCGCCACCTCGACGGAGCGCAGGCCGAACAGCACCGCATCGCGCTGCAGGGCGACGAAGTCGTCCTCGCGGTGTTGCACGTGGAACATCAGGGCCTGGTAGAAGGCGATCTCGGCGTCGAGGTCGTGGACGGGCAACACCGGGAGGGCGCGCAGGAACTCCATGGGGGTTAGCGTCCTCCTGTGCTGCAGATCCCCTCCGTCGCCCTGCTGTCGGGTCGCCGATCGGCCCAGGGTCCTGCCGATCCGGCGCTGCGCGCCTACCTCAACGAACAGCTCGCCGCCGTGACCGGCGTCGCCGAGCAGCTGCGTCGCGCCGCCGCCTCCGACGCGCTCATCGCCGAGCGCACGACCCTGCTCCGGGTACGCCGTGACGTGGCCGCCGACCGCGCCGCCCTGCGCACCGCCATGCGGCGCCTCGGTGCCTCGACCGACTGGGCCGTCGTCGGCTTCAGCTGGCTCTCCGCCTACGCGGGCCGCCTCAGCCCGCTGCTGCAGCGCGTCCCCGCGGTCGACCGGGTGGCGAGCGTCATCCCCACCCACCCGACCCGCGAATCGGTCGTCGAGGGTCTGCTCGCCCTGGAGGACGTGCTCGGCAGCCTGCACCGGCGTGCCGTCGCCGCCCGCCTGCTCGGTGAGCTCGTCGCCGACGACCGGGCCGACTGGACCCACCCCGTCCGCGGGTTGGCCGACCGCGCCCAGGCGCAGCTCGACGAGGTCGAGGCCGCTCACCGCCGGTGCGCGGCCCCGTTGCTGCGCCGTTCCTGACCTCGCAAACCCCGACCGGTTGAGGTCAGTCCCGCGCCTTCGCCGTCGCCGCGTCGTTGGCCTTCCGGATCGCCTGCACCAGTTCGGCCTTCGTCATCGACGACCGCCCGCGGACGTCGAGCTCGCGGGCGATCCCCAGCAGGTGCTCCTTCGTCGCGTGCTCGTCGACCCCGCCAGAGGAGCGTCGGTGGGTGTCGACGTTCCCCTCGGACTGCGGGTCCGACGGGCCCTTCCGGCCGTCCTCCTTGGGCTGCCAGTGGTCCCCGACCTTCTCGTGGGTGTGCTTGACCGCACCCCACGCGACCCGGTTGGCCCGGCCGCCGTCGTGGTACTGCTCCTCGGCGGAGTCGTGCGCCTTCGCGAACGTGTCCTTGGCCTTCTGGTCCGAGCGCTGCAGCGTGCTCGGCAACTCGCTCTCGACGGGCTTGCCCGATCGCGTCGTCTTCGGCATGCGACGACGGTAGGACGGGGTCGTCGCGCCGACATCTCGAGGACTCAGCGCGTGAGGGTGGGGACCTCGGCGTGCGCGCGCGGCCGCAGCGAACGCCACACCACCAACGCGGCACCCGCGGTGAGCAGGGCCCCGGCCACCGCCGTCGCGTCCAGGCCGTGGGCGAACGCCGTCCGCGCCGAGTCCAGCAGCACCGACCCGTCGGGCAGGGCCGCCGACACCTCGACCGCCCCGCCGAGGGTCTCCCGCGCGGCGGACACCTGCTCCGCGGACGCGCTCGCAGGCACCTCGATCCGGCTGCGGTAGACCGCGTTCAGCACGCTGCCCAGCACCGTCGTCCCGAGCACCGCACCGACCTCGTAGGCCGTCTCCGAGATCGCCGACGCCGCACCGGAACGTTCCGCGGGCGCCGCGGAGAGGATCGCGTCGTTGGTCAGCGTCTCGGCCAGACCCGCCCCCGCGCAGAGCACCGCGAACGCGACGGCGAGCTGGAGGGCCGCACCCGAACCGGATCCCGACCCCAGGAACGCCATGATCACGTAGCCGAGCGTCCCCAGCAGCAGACCGGTCGCGATGAGCAGGTCGAGGCGCAGGCGACGGGCCAACCGCGCCGCGAGCAGCCCCGACCCGAAGGTCACCACGGCGCCCGGCAGCAGCAGCAACCCCGCGGTCAGCGGCCGCAGCCCCAGGACCAGCTGCAGGTACTGCGAGACCGCGAACAGCATCCCCGTCATCCCGCAGATGCTCATGAGGTTGGCCAGCACGGAGCTGCGGAAGACCGGCAGCCGGAACAGGTCGACGTCCAGCAACGGGTCCGCCAGCGTCAGCTGCCGGCGCACGAACACCACGCCCAGCCCGACGCCCAGGGCGATCGTCGCGACCGGGGTCGTCTGGACGCCGTGCTCGGCGAGGGTCTTGATCCCGTAGACCAGCGCGGTCAGCGCCAGGATCGAGACGACCACGCTCAGCACGTCGATGCGGCCGTGCGTGGCGGCCGTGGGGCGCTCGCGGACGAGCAGCGGCACGAGCACCAGCAGCGCGACCATGAACGGCACGTTGAGCAGGAAGACCGAACCCCACCAGAAGTGCTCCAGCAGCCAGCCGCCGACGATCGGGCCCAGCGCGCCACCGGCGGCGAACCCGCCGGCCCAGACGGCGAAGGCCGTCCGGCGCTGCTCGCGGTCGGTGAAGGTGCTGCGCAGCAGCGACAACGTCGACGGCATGAGCGTCGCGCCGAAGACGCCGAGGGCGATCCGGGCGGCGATGAGGGCCGTCGCGGTGTCCGCGAAGGCCGCGACGAAGGAGACGACGCCGAACCCGGCGCCACCGATGAGCAGCATCCGCCGCGCGCCGTAGCGGTCACCGAGCGTGCCCATCGTCACGAGCAGACCCGCGATCGCCAGCGAGTAGCCGTCCACGATCCAGAGCAACTGGGTGCCGGTCGGGGCCATCGCCTCGCTGATGGCCGGCAGCGCGAAGCTCAGCACGGTCATGTCGATCGAGATCAGCAGCACGGGCAGGACCAGCACCGCGAGCGCCGCCCACTGCCGACGCGTCGTCGCGGGCACGCCCGGGTCCACCGGGAGCTCGGCGGGACGGCGTGCGGAGTGCTGGGTGGGCGGGGTCATGCTCTCGTTCCTCGAGTCGGTGGTCCTTCTACTGTACCGTCCGGACGGTACAGTGCAAAGTCGTTTACCCTGCTCCGAATGGCCCGTGACCCCGCCGCGACGCGCGACCGCCTCGTCGACGCCTTCGCCGAGATCGTCGTCGGCAGCGGTGCCCGCTCGGCCACGCTGGAGGCCGTCGCCGCCGCGGCCGGCGTCTCCAAGGGCGGGCTGCTCTACCACTTCGGGTCCAAGGACGCCCTCGTCGACGGTCTGCTGGAGCGGCTCCGGAAGCTGGCCGCCGAGGACCTCGAGCAGATGCGCACCGCCCCCGAGGGACCCGCCGTCTACTACGTGCGCACCTCCGCCACCGAGGGCCTGCAGGGCGACGAGGTGGTGGACCCGCTGAGCCGGGTGATCATCGCCACCATGCGGCTGGCCCAGGAGGGCGACACCCGCACGGTCTCGGCCTACGCGGCGATCAACGAGGCCTGGCGCGAGCTCATCGAGGTCCAGGTCGGCGGCGACCGCGTGCTCGCGCGCCTCGTGCAGTGCATCGGCGACGGCCTCTGGGCCTCCTCCTCGATGGGCATCCCCACCCCCGACCTCGACGACGTCGTCGCCCGCGTCCAGCAGCTCGTCGAGTCCAGCCAACACGCCGACGGCGGGGCCTGAGCCACCCGTTCAGCCCCTCGCGCCGCACCGCGCCGCCGCCGAAGTTCCAGGGGTAGGGCCCCTCGGGGCCACGGACGAACTCCACGAGGGGGCGACGCGGTGCAGCTCGAGCAGCGGGACGTGGCGAGCCGCTTCCTCGACCACTTCCCGGACCCCACCTGGTCGCTCGACCGCGACGGACTCCTCGTCGGCTGGAACACGGCCGCCGAGAACGTCTTCGGTCGCACCGCGGGCGAGGTCCTCGGCGCTCCCGTGCTCGACGTCCTCGGGCAGGTCCCCCCGAGCACCGGTCCCGTCGAGCTGCACGACTCCCTCGGCCGGCTCGTCCACGGGGCCGTCGTCACCTGGGACGTCGACGAGGTCCGCCACACCGCGCTGCGCGTCTCGACGGGCGACGCCGGGGTCGTCAGCCGTCGCCTCCTGGAGGGGCTGCTGGAGCACGTCAGCGACGCGATCGTCACCATCGACGCCGAAGGTCTCGTCCTGTCCCTGAACAAGGGTGCCGAGAAGCTCTACGGGGTCACGGCCCACGACGCGACCGGTCGTTCGGCCCGCAGCCTCGCGCGCAGCGTGGGGAACCCCGGTGACCTCGACGCGATGCGGACGGCCCTCGTCGCGGGGGAACCCTGGTACGGCGTGGAGGTGCAGCTCACGACCCACGGCGGCCGCGAGATCGTCGTCGACAGCGCGGCGACCGCCGTCCTCGATCCCGGCGGCGGCTACGTCGGCGCGATCCTCGTCAGCCGCGACATCACCCCGGTCCGCGAGCTCGAGCAGTCGTTGCGCGCCGCGACCCGCGCCCTGCGGGACCGGGCCTCGCAGATCGCGAAGGCCACCCACCGCGACTCGCTCACCGGCGTCGCCGCCCGCAGCCTGCTGCAGGAACGTCTCGCCGCGGCCCTCACCGCCGCCGCCGAGAACGACGAGCCGGTCTGGGTGCTCGCCACGGACCTCGACGGCTTCCGCGCCGTCAACGACTCCTACGGCCTGGCCACCGGCGACGCCGTCCTCATCGCCTTCGCCGCGCACCTGCGCGCCGCGCTGCCGCCGAGCGCGACGGCCGGCCGCCTCGGCGCGGACGAGTTCGCCGTCGTGCTCCCCGGCCTCGACGAGGAGGAGGCCGCCCGCCTCGCCCGTGCGGTCACCGGCTGGACCCCGCCCACTCCGCTGCCCACCCGCGGTCGACGCAGCGACGACCCCGACGTCGGCGTCACCGTCGCCGTCGTGCGCGCCACGCCGCTGGAGTGCCGCTCACCCTTCGACACCGGCGTGCGTTCGTTGTTGCAGCGGGCCGAGGACGCCGTCGCGGCGGCCAAGCGCCCCACCTCCTGATCCGGGCACGGCGACGCCGAACGCGGGTCCGGCGTCGCCGTGCCCGGTGCGTTCACGCCGAGGCGCTGGTCTCGTCCGGGTCCTGGCGCCAGGCGTAGTCCATCTGGCGTGCGGTGGCCACGGCCAGGTCGTGACCGGCGAGTCGGGCCACCAGGTGCAGGGCGAGGTCGAGGGCGGCGCTGATGCCGGCGCTGGTGGCCAGGTCGCCGTGGTCGACGAAGCGCACGTCGTCCCGCACGTGCAGGTGGGGCCAGCGGGCGCGCAGGTCGTCGACGTCCTCCCAGTGGGTGGTGACGGGGCGGTGGTCGAGCAGGCCCGCGGCTGCGAGGACGAAGGCGCCGGTGCACACGGAAGCGATCACGCGGGCGTGGCTGCGGCTGCGCTGCAGCCACGCCAGCAGCTCCCGGTCCCGGGCCGCGTCGTCCACCACGCCGCCGGGCACCAGGACCACGTCACAGGTGGGGGCGTCGTCGAGGTGGTGGTCGGCGCCCAGTCGCAGCCCCCCGCGGGCCCGTGCTCCCGGAGGCGCGTCGACACGCCTTCCGGTGGCGATGAGGGCCAGCTCGAAGGGGGCGGGTCGCCCGGCGCGGGCGGCGAGGCGGTTGGCGACGCCGAACACCTCGAAGGGGCCGCAGGCGTCCAGCACCTCCACCTCGTCGAAGAGCACGATGCCCACGCGGATCGCTGCGTGGGCACCAGCGGCCGAGGTGGCCGGGAGGTCGGGTGCGGGTCGCGGGGTGGGGGAGGTCACGAGGTCAGCGTGGTGGACGGCGCCGGCGGGGAGGAGGGGCAGGAACGCCGTGTCCGGTCGATTTCCTGCCACGTCTTCCTGCACGTCGCGTCGTGCGCACCCTCGACGAGGGCGGCGCGGAGCCGGGGAGACCGCTCCCCGGGGCACCTCCTACTGGACCAGTTCCGCGCGCGCCTCGTCGGCGGCGACGAGTTCGGCGTAGCGCCCACCCGCGGCGAGCAGGTCCGCGTGCTTCCCGCGTTCGACGATGCGGCCGTGGTCGAGGACCACGATCTGGTCCGCGTCGCGGACGGTCGAGAGCCGGTGCGCGATCGTCACGGTGGTGCGTCCGCTCGACAACCGCTCCAGCGCGGCGGCCATCGCCCGCTCGGTCCGGGTGTCCAGCGCGGACGTCGCCTCGTCCAGCAGCAGCACCGGTGGGTCGCGCAACACGGTGCGGGCCAGCGCGATCCGCTGCTTCTCACCACCGGAGAACCGGTACCCCCGTTCCCCCACGACGGTGTCGTAGCCCTGCGGCAGCGCGCTGATGACGTCGTCGACCTGGGCGATCCGGGCCGCGTTCCGCAGCTCGTCGTCGGTCGCGTCGGGCTTCGCGAAGCGCAGGTTGTCGGCGACGCTGGCGTGCAGCAGGAACGTCTCCTGGGTGACGACGCCGACGGTGTCGGACAGCGAGCGCGCGGTGAGTTCCCGGACGTCGTGACCGTCGATCGTCACCGCGCCGGAGCCGACGTCGTACAACCGCGACAGCAGGTACCCGAGCGTCGTCTTCCCCGAACCGGTCGCGCCGACGACGGCCAGCGAGGAACCCGCCGGCACGTCCAGGTCGATCCCGGTCACGGTGTCGGTCTCGGCGCCGGGGTAGGCGAAGGTGACGTCGGAGAACCGCACGTGCCCGCGGGGGTCCTCGAGGGCGACGGCGTCGGGACGTTCGACGACCTCGGGCGGGGTGTCCAGGTACTCGAAGACCCGCGCGAACAACGCCATCGAGGCGTGCAGGCGCACGACGATCCGCAGCAGCGCCCCCAGCGGCCGGAACAGCTGCCCCTGCAACGTGACGAGGGCGACGAGGGTCCCGATGCTCAGGGCCGTGCCCGTTCCCCGGATCCAGCCGCCGAGGAGGTAGGTGAGGGCGGGGACGGCCGCCATGGTCAGGGTGATGAGCGACCACTGCCAGCGGCCGGCCATCTCCGACCCCACCTCGAGGGCGGCGACCTCGTCGGACTGCCGGGTGAACCGTTCGACGACCTCGGGGGTGCGCCCGGTCGTGCGGGTCAGCAGGATCCCGGAGATCGACAACGTCTCCTCGACGGTGGCCGACATCTCCGCGAGCTGGCGCTGGCGTCGGGCCGTGATGCGTCGGCGCAACCGACCGACGCGGCGGTTCAGCCACACCGAGAAGGGCAGCACGCAGAACGAGAACAGCGCGAGCCGCCAGTCCAGCGCGAGCATCGCGACGACGGTGACGACGACGGTCGCGAGGTTCTGGACGAGGTCCGCGCCCGTGGAGGTGACGACGGTCTGCATCGCGCCGATGTCGTTGGCGATGCGCGACTGGACCTCACCGGTGCGGGTGCGGGCGAAGAACCCCAGCGACATGCGCTGCAGGTGCGTGTAGAGCGCGGTCCGCAGACCGTGCATGACGGCCTGCCCGACCCGGGTGGTGAGCAGTCCCTGCACGACGTCGAGCGCGGTGCTGACCGCGACGATGCCGATGAGCCCGGCCGCGAGCCAGGCCAGCAGGTGCAGGTTCCCGTCCGGCAGGGCGACGTCGACGACCTCGCGGATGAGGAACGGTGACGCGACGCCGGTGACGGCGGAGAAGACGATGAGAACGCCGACGACGGCCAGCGTCCGGCGGTGCGGGTGGAAGAGCCGCAGGACCCGGCGCACCTCGTCGCGCTGGGGGCGGCCCGGGTCGGACGTGTCGGCCTTGCCGGGCCGGAAGGGATCGCGGTTGGGATCTCCGCGCACGGGCCCACCTCCAAACAGATCGTGTGGATACCTCACGATGAGGCTACCTCACGATCCGGTAAGGTGTCGACGTGGACGACCTGGACGGCGAACTCCTCGAGACGCTGCGCTCCGTGCAGTGGCGCCTGCGCCGACGCAGCCACGGCGACGTCGAGGACCTCGCCATCACCCCCGCCCAGGGCCGGGTCCTGCGCGTCGTCGGCCGCTGCGCCACCCCGCCCCGGATGGGCGAGGTCGCCGCCCGCCTGCACATCGCGCCGCGTTCGCTCACCGACCTCGTCGACCCGCTCGAGGAGGCCGGCCTGCTGCGCCGGGCCACCGACCCCGGGAACCGTCGCTCGCTGCTGCTGGAACTGACCCCTGCGGGCACCGGGGTCCTCGAGGAGCTGGGCCGGCGCTCGCGGGACAGCGCGGCCCGGGCCTTCGCGGTCCTCGACCCCCCGGACCGCCGTTCGCTGCTGGACCTGCTCCGGCGGGTCGAGGAGGCGCTGGGCGAGGAGCCCGGGTCCGCGTGAGGACCCCGGGAGGAGCCCGTCCGGCCAGTACAGTCGGCAGGTCACGCGAACCGTGAGGGAGGTACGACGCCCGTGCTGGACCCGACCCGCGTCCGTCTCGACCTGGCCATGGAGGCCGCGGGAGTCGCGTCGTTCGAGTACGACCTCGGCGCGGCCCGGCTCGTGGCCGACGACGCCCTCGCCGCGTTGTTCGAGCACCCCGAGGACACCACGGCCCGGGGCTACGAGGCCCGGCTGCAGGACGTCGTCGTCGCCGGCGACCTCGTCGAGTTCCGCGACGCCGTCACCACCGCCGTGCGCACCGGTGAGCCGCTCCACCACGAGTTCCGGTTCCGTCGTCGCGACGGGAGCCTCGGCTGGATGGGGGTCCGCGCGCGCGTCCTGGTCGAGGGTGGTGTCCCGCAACGGTTGCTCGGTGTCGCCTACGACACCACCCGCGACCACGTCCTCGGTCTCGCGAGCGCCCTCGAGTCCCTGCCCGCCGCCTACTACGCCCTCGACGGCGACCGCGTCCTGCGCCACCTCAACGCCGAGGCCGAACGGCTGATCGGGCGACCGCGCTCGGAACTGCTCGGGCGGAACTTCGGGGACGTCTTCCCGCTCTCGGCCGGTTCCCAACTCGACGCCGTCCTCCTCGAGGTCGCGCGCACGGGGAACTCCGCGAGCCTGGAGCTCCTGCACCCCGACCCGCTGGCCGTGTGGTGCGAGCTGCGCGCCTGGCCCGACGGGGCCGGGACCAGCGTCCTGCTGCTGCCCGCCGCGGCCCGTCGTGCCGCCGAGGAGGCCGCGGAACGTGCTGCGCTGCAGGTGCAGCTCCTCGCCGGCGTCGGTGCGCACCTGTCCGGGACGCTGGACGCGGAGACGGCCGTCGCGCGGCTCTCCGGGGTCCTCGTCCCGGTGCTGGGGGACTGGTGCATCGTCACCCTCGTCGACGAGAACGGTGAGCTGCGCGACGTCGGGACCCAGCACGTCGACCCCGCCCGGCAGGGGCTCATCGAGGACTACGCGCGCACCCGGTTGCGGTCGCTGCGCGGTGCCGAGGGCACGTCCTACGTGCAGGACGCCATCCGCAGCGGCCGCCCCGTGGTGCTGCCCGAACCCGCGGTCGACGCGATCTGCGCCGTCCTCGGCCCCGGTGAGGCGCAGGACCACGCCCGGGCGCTGGACCCGCGGTCGGCGATCGTGCTGCCGTTGCGGGCCCGCGGCCGGACCGTCGGCCTGGTCACCCTCGCCCGGGGCCGGCAGCGACGGGGTTTCGACTCCGAGGACGTCGCCACGGCCTCCGGGGTCGCCGAACGCGCGGCGCTGGCCCTGGACAACGCCCGTCTCTACGGTCAGCAGCAGCGCATCGCCGAAGGCCTGCAACGGGACCTCCTCACCCCGCCCGCGCAGTCCCCGCACTGGCAGACCGCCGTCCGCTACCTGCCCGCCGCCCAGGCCGCGCAGGTCGGCGGCGACTGGTACGACGCGTTCCCCCAACCCGACGGGGCGACGACGTTGGTCATCGGGGACGTCGTCGGCCACGACATCGGGGCCGCCGCCGCGATGGGCCAGTTGCGCAACCTGCTGCGCGGCATCGCCTTCGCGGCTCCGGACGGACCGTCCGGGCTGCTCTCGCGGCTGGACGCGGCGATCGAGGGCCTCGGGGTCGAAACCCTGGCCACGGCCCTCGTCGGACGGCTCGAACCCCGACGCGACGGGGTGTTCCTGGAGTTCTCCAGCGCCGGTCACCCCAGCCCCGTGATGCTGCGCGCCGGTGGCGTCGTGGTGCCCCTCGTCGTCGCCGACGGCCGCGACGGCCCCGACCTGCTGCTCGGCATCGACCCCACCACCGCCCGCCACGACGGTGAACTCCTGCTCCGCAGCGGCGACACGATCCTGTTCCACACCGACGGCCTCGTCGAACGCCGCGACCAGTCCGTCGAGGTCGGCACCGCCCGCCTCCTCGAGGCGGTCTCCCAGCACGCCGACCTGGGTCTGGAGGAGTTGTGCGACGTGCTGCTGCGCGAACTGCTCCCCGCCCACCCCGAGGACGACGTCGCCCTCGTCGCCGTCCGGATCCGCTGACCGCGTGGACCCCGGGGTCGTCCTGCGCGGGTTCCGCCTCGACGACGCCGCGATGGCGGTGGAACTCTCGAGCGACCCCTACGTCCCGCTGACCGGTTCGTTGCCCGCGAACGCCGACGAGGCGCAGGCCCGGGCGTGGGTCGAGCGCCAGCAGGGGCGGCTGGCCGAGGGGATCGGGTGGTCGTTCGCGATCGCGGACGTCTCCTCCGACCGGGCCCTCGGCTCGGCCGGACTGTGGTTCACGGATTCCCCCGGGGTCTTCACCGTCGGGTACGGGGTGGTCCCCTCGGCCCGTGGACGGGGAGTGGCGACCGAGGCGTTGGCGCTGCTCGTGGAGTTCGCGGGGAACCTCCCCGCGGCTCGCCGACTGCTCGCCCACGTCGAACCCTGGAACTCCGCGTCGATCCGAGTGGCGGAACGGGTCGGGTTCCGCCGGGAGGGGAGGACCCGGCACGAGATCGGCGGCGGGCTCCGGGAGGTCCTCGTGCTGGTCCGGGAACGCTGACCTCAGCGGACGAGCGCCTCCACGTCCCGGACGTGGTGCAGGACGCCGTGCCGGTTCCGCAGCGCGACGTCGTGCGCGGTGAGGGAACCCCGCGAGGCGTGGCGGACGAGAACTCCGGCGGCCTGCGCCGCGACGACCACGTCGCACCAGTCGGCGGTCGCCCGCCGCACCGTCCACAGCGCGGCGCCCGCGTCGAAGGACCCGTACCGGCGGGCCCGCGCGAGGTCGTCGGCGTCGTGCCCCGCAGGGACCCGCGCGTCCCCCGCGAGGGCGGCCGCCAGGCGTTCGGCCCACGAGCGCAACGTGTCGGCGGTGTGCACGACGTACTCCGTGGCCGACCACCCGTCGGCCGGCGGCCCGGCGCGGGGGAGCAGTTCCGCCAATCGTTCCGGAACTCCGGCGATGTGCTCGACGGCGACCTCGAACGGCACGACCCAGGACGTCCCGCACTCCCGGCACGGGTCGCCGTGCACGTCCTCCCACCACGGGGTCACCCCAGGACCCACGGGTCCTCGATCCGCGACGCCGGGACGAAACCGGCCGCCCCCGCGGCGTCCGCGGCCGCGGCGAAACCCGTTCCGACCGCCTCGGGGACGTGGGCGTCGCTGCCGAAGGTCAGCAGCCGCCCACCCTCCTCCGGCCACCAGCCCAGGATCGTGCGGTGCAGCGGCAACCTCGTGTTGAGTTCCAGGGCCCGTCCCCCCGCGGCGAGGGACCGCAGGGCGGTCCGGAGTTCCTCCTCGAACTCCCGCGGGTCGAACGTCCCGGGCCAGCTGCGCACCGGGTAGTCGATGTGCGCGAACGTCGCGAACGCGTCCGACCCCGCGACCATCCGCGGGATCTCGGCGAGGTACTCGCGGAACACCTCGACCGGCTCCCGGTGCTCGAACAGCAACCAGGGTTCGGCGTGGGAGTCCCCGTCGGGCAGGCAGTGCAGCGAGCCGACGACCCGGTCGAACCGACCACGGCGCAGCAGGTCGGCGACCTCCTCGCGGTGCAGGTGCGGTTGCCCGACCTCCATCCCGGTGAGGATCGTGAGGTCGGGGAACCGGGCCCGGCACTCCTCGATCGCGGCGAGGTACCCGTCGACGTCCAGGGGCGGCGCGTGCAGGATCCCGTCGGTGACGAGGTCGGGGTGCTGGTCCACGAGGAACCCGGCCCGGAACGGCGTGAAGTCGACGTGCTCGGTGAAGGCGATGGACGGCAACCCGATCTCGACGGCGCGGGCGCAGGTCGCCGTCATCGACCCGACCGTCCGCGCGTCCCAGGAGAACTGGCTGTGGACGTGACCGTCGGCGGGCAGCACCTCCTCATCCGACCCCCGGTGGCTGCCGGTGTCAAACCCCGCGCCGACGCTCCCGTGCGCGGCGTACCCAGGCCCCCGCACCGGCGACCCCCGCGACCACGGCGGCCGCCCGGAACGCGTCCGCGCTCCCACCGGACTCCACGAGGAGACCCGCACCCGCGGTGCCGAGGGACGCCCCGAGGTTGGTCGCGGCGTTCACCCAGCTCGTCGCCTCCGAACCACCGTCCTGCCCGCCCAACCGGTCGGCGGCGGTGTAGGTGACGACCGCGAGGGGTGCGCTGGCGGAACCCACCACGACCAGGGCCACCACGAGGAGCACCGACCCGGACCCGAGGGCCGCGACGACTGCCGCGAGCGCGGTCACCGTCGCCAGGACGGCCAGCACCGTCCAGTCCGCCGCCCGCCGCAGCGGGGACCAGCGCCCGACGACGTGACCCCACGTGAGACCGGAGACCGCCGCCGAGATCGACAGCACCGCCAGCAGCAGTCCAGCGGTCACGGCGGAACCTTCCTGTCCGCGTGCGACGACGGCGACCTCGAGGGGGTCGTTCGCGAGTCCGGTGCCGAACGTGAAGAGCAGCAGGACTGCGAACCCCGGCCGGGTCAGCGGGCCCAGGAGGTTCCGGGTCGGGGACGGCCGGGTGGTGGTCGCAGCGGGCGCCGCGACCCGGGTCAGCAGGGGAGAACGGGACATCAGCACCGACCCCAGCACGTGGGTCCCGGCGGTGACGGCGAGTGCCCCCGCCGGTCCGAGGGTCACCGCCGTCGCGCTGGCCACCACCGGACCGACGGCGAACAGCGCCGACTCCACGACGGCGTCCAGGGCGTAGGCCCGCTGCCGGGCGGGCGGTCGGGGCGTGAGCCGGGCCCACGCGGCCCGGACCGTGGGCCCGACGGGCGGGGCGGCCACGCCCGCGGCGACGGCGGCCGCGCAGCACAGGACCGGTGAGGACGTGCGGGTCAGCGACAGCATGGCCACGGCGAAGCCGACGCTCATCCACGGGAGCACCCGGCGGGCTCCGCGCCGGTCGAGGAACCGGGACTTCAGCGGCATGGCGAACCCGGTGACGCCGTACGCGCCGAGCGCGGTGCCGGCCACCGCGTAGGAGCCGGTGGCGGTCTGGACCGTCAGCAGCAGGGACAGGACGAGGGTGGCGTAGGACAGGCGGACGAGACTCGAGGCGACGAACACCAGCGGCACTCCGGGCAGGGCCAGGAGCGTGCGACGGTCCGCCACCCGTTCGGGGTGGGACACGGGGGAGATCTCCCTCAGGGCAGGCCGGAACGCCGGCGCGGCCGGTCGTCCCGACGGGGGTCGGGTGGCTCGTGCGGCGAGCCCGACCTATCCCTGGAGCGTGATCACCCCGCCACGCTAACCGAGCAGCGCGCCGGCACCGTCGTGGAGTGAGCCGTCGGTGGGACGAACCGGTCGTGAGGACGCCACGATCGGCGCACCCAGACCTCGCCCCACGTGGTGACACCGGTGGGTGCGACGCCGCGACCGCTCACCCGAGCACCAGCGCCAGGTGCAGCGCCAACCGGTCCCGCCCGTCGTCCAGGTCGTAGCCGCTGACCGCCGTGATCCGCCGCAGCCGGTGGTAGAGGGTCTGGCGGTGGATCGACAGCGCGGCGGCGGTGCGTTGCGCGCTGCCGGCCAGGTCGAGGTAGGTCCTCGCCGTCTCCACCAGCTCCGGTTCGGTGGCGAACAACCGCCCGGCCCGTTCGTCGCGCACGACGGTGGACAGCGCGACCGGGTTGGCGAGCGCGTGGAGCCGCAACGCGCCCAACCGTTCCCACTCGCGGACGCCGGCGCCCCCGGAGCGCAGTGCGGCGTCGGCCTGCTGCCACCCGGTGTGCGCCTGCGTCGCGTTGACGGTCCCGGAGACCCCGACGGCGACCCCCGCGGGGTGCTGGGACGACAGCGCGGCCGCCGCGCGCGCCGCGATGCCGGCTCCGTCGAGGGATCCGGGCACGACCAGCGCCGCCCGGTGCCCGACCGCCGACACGAGCACCGACCGGGGCAGCAGCCAGCCGTTGACCGTCCCGGTCGGGCCGCCGTCGGCCGGGGCGAGGGCCACGACGGTCACGACCGGGGGCAGCAGCCCGTCGCGCTGCAGCTCCTCCACGGCCTGCGCCCGCGAGCCCGCGTCGCTGGACAGCAGTTCCCCGACGGCCCAGGTCGTGCGGTCGGCGGCGCGGGCCCGGGTCGCCAGGTGCGCCGCGACGAGGTCGAGGGCGTCCCGGACCCGGTCCAGGTGGGTGGCCTGGACCCGTTCGTGCGGGTCCAGCAGCCACAGGTAGCCGTAGGTCACGCCGCGCCAGCGCACCGGTACGCACCACCGCGGGAGGCGTCCGGCGCCCGGATCGCCCGGGATCCGCAGCGGTCCGGTCGCCCGGGCGATGCCGAAGCCCGCGAACAGCTGCTGCACGACCGGGTCGGAGCGCCGGCGCAGGATCGAGCTGCGGCGCACGTCGTCGATGACCTCGTCGTGGCCGGAGGAGGCCACCAGCAGCAGGTCCCGGTCCTCCAGGGTCACCGGCGCCCCCGTCTGCTCCGCGACGGAGTCGACGAGGTCCTGCAGCTGGTCGGCCGGGTTCACCCGCTCATCATCCACCTGTACGACGAGGAAGGTCGAAGACCTGACGTTCGTCAGTGGCCCCGGAGCCCGCGGGGTCCTAGCGTCGAGGTGTGTTCGGACAACTCCTCCTCGGCGTCGCCGGCAACCGCGGCGTGCGGTCCCTGGTGACCGGCAGCAGCCTCAGCCGCCCCGTCGTCGCCCGCTTCATCGCCGGTGACGACGTCGACGCCGCCACCGCGGCGGTGCGCGCCCTGCACGGCGACGGCATCGCCGTCAGCCTCGACCGCCTCGGGGAGGACATCACCGAGGCGAGCCAGGCCGACGAGACCGTCGCGGGGTACCGCGACGTGGTCGAACGCCTCGCGGCCGAGGGGCTGGCCGCGGGCAACGAGATCTCGATCAAGCTCTCCGCGCTCGGTCAGGGCCTCGGTCCGGCCGGTCCGCGAGCGGCCACCGAACGGGCCCACGCCCTCGCCGAGCTCGCCCGCGCCCACGGTGTCGACGTCACCGTCGACATGGAGGACCACACCCGCGTCGACGACACCCTCGAGACCGTGCGCGCCCTGCGCCAGGACTTCCCCCGCACCGGCTGCGTCCTGCAGGCCATGCTGCGCCGCACCGAGGGCGACGCCCGCGACCTCGCCGTGCCCGGTTCCCGGGTCCGCCTCGTCAAGGGCGCCTACAACGAACCCCCCGAGGTCGCGTACCCGGCGAAGGCCGACGTCGACAAGGCCTACGTCCGCTCCCTGAAGGTCCTGCTCGAGGGCGGTGCCTACCCGATGATCGCCACCCACGACCTGCGCCTCGTGAACCTCGCCGAGTCGCTCCTGCGGGGCCGTCCCGAGGGGACCGCCGAGTTCCAGATGCTCTACGGCATCCGGTCCGGGGAGCAGCTCCGCCTCGCGCGGGCCGGGCACACCGTCCGCGTCTACGTGCCCTACGGCACCGACTGGTACGGCTACTTCTCCCGTCGCCTCGCCGAACGACCCGCGAACCTCGCCTTCTTCGCCCGCTCCCTCGTCGCCGGCTGACCCCGGCCCGGAAGGAAATCAGACGTGCACTCCGTGACCGACGTCCCCGCCCCCCGCAACGAACCGATCCACGGCTACGCCCCCGGCAGCCCCGAGCGGAAGCTGCTGCTGGAGTCCCTCGCCGAGCAGGCGGGCAACCCCGTGGAACTCACCCAGACCATCGGGGGGAAGTCCGTCCTCGGCGGCGGCGAGAAGGTCGACGTCGTGCAGCCGCACCGGCACGCGAGCGTCCTCGGGACGTTCGGGACGGCCACCAGGGAACAGGCCCGGCAGGCGGTGGACGCGGCGCTGGCGGCCGGTCCGGCGTGGGCCGCGATGGACTACGACGACCGCGCCGCGGTGTTCCTGCGCGCGGCCGACCTGCTCTCCGGTCCGTGGCGCGAGAAGATCGCGGCCGCGACGATGCTCGGGCAGTCCAAGACCGCGCAGCAGGCCGAGATCGACGCGCCCTGCGAACTCGTCGACTTCTGGCGCTGGAACGTCTCCTTCGGGCGCCGGCTGCTCGCGGAGCAGCCGGTCAGTTCCCCCGGCGTCTGGAACCGGATGGACCACCGTCCGCTCGAGGGGTTCGTCTACGCGATCACCCCGTTCAACTTCACCGCCATCGCGGGGAACCTGCCGACCGCGCCCGCGCTCATGGGCAACACCGTCGTCTGGAAACCCTCCCCGACGCAGACGCTCTCGGCGTGGTGGACGCTCAAGCTGCTGGAGGCCGCGGGACTCCCCCCGGGGGTGATCAACCTGCTCACCGGTGACGGCCGGGACGTCTCCGAGGTCGTCCTCGCGGACCGCAACCTCGCCGGGATCCACTTCACGGGGTCCACGGCGACGTTCCAGCACCTGTGGCGTGCGGTGGGCGAGAACATCGCGAACTACCGCACCTACCCGCGACTCGTCGGTGAGACCGGGGGCAAGGACTTCGTGCTCGCCCACCCCTCGGCCGACCCGGCGATCCTGTCCAACGCCATGCTGCTCGGCGCCTTCGAGTACCAGGGGCAGAAGTGCTCCGCCGCGTCCCGCGCCTTCGTCCCGCAGTCGGTGTGGGACGTCATGGGGGAGGAGTTCCTCGGCAAGGTCGACTCGCTGCGCTTCGGCGACGTCAGCGACCTCTCGAACTTCGGCGGTGCCGTCATCGACGCCCGCAGCTACGCGAAGAACGTCGCCGCGATCGAGCGCGCGAAGGCGACACCCGGCCTGACCGTCGCCGCCGGCGGGACCTACGACGACTCCGAGGGCTACTTCGTCCGCCCTACCGTCGTCCTGGGGCAGGACCCCACCGACGACGCGTTCTGCACGGAGTACTTCGGTCCGGTCCTCGCCGTCCACGTGTTCGACGACGCGCGCCCCGGGGCCTGGGAGGAGACGCTGCGGACGGTCGACGCGGGTTCCCCCTACGGGTTGACCGGTTCGGTCATCGCGACCGACCGCGCCGCCGTGGCCCACGCCTCCGAGGCGCTGCGCTTCACCGCGGGCAACTTCTACGTCAACGACAAGCCGACCGGCGCGGTCGTCGGCCAGCAGCCCTTCGGTGGTTCCCGGGCCTCGGGCACCAACGACAAGGCGGGTTCGATCCTCAACCTGCAGCGCTGGACCAGCCCGCGGGCCCTCAAGGAGACGTTCGTGGCGCCGACGGACCACGTGTACCCGCACATGCGGTGAGCTTCGGGGTGTCGTCCGGGCCGAACACGGGTAGTCATGGGGCATGAGCCAACCCACGGGGTCCACCCGGAGCGACGACCTGAGCGTCTCGCACGGACCGGGACCGGTCCAGTCCCCGACGCGCGCGGACGAGACCGTCGGGCAGCTGATCGGTCAGCTGACCGAACAGGTGTCCCACCTCGTCCGTGACGAGGTCGCGCTCGCCAAGGTCGAGCTGACCGAGAAGGGCAAGAAGGCGGGTCTCGGCCTCGGGATGTTCTCGGGGGCGGGCCTGCTGGCCTTCTTCGGCTTCGGTGCCCTCGTGACCACCGCGATCCTGGCGCTGGCGATGGTGGTGAGCGCCTGGCTCGCGGCCCTGATCGTCGGGGTCGTGCTGTTCCTCGTCGCCGGCGCCCTGGCCCTGGTGGGTCGCAAGGAGTTCCAGCAGGTCACCCCGGCGCTTCCGCAGGCGACGGTGGACAGCGTCAAGCAGGACGTCAACGCCGTGAAGGAAGGGTTCCAGCGATGAGCGACAGCCTCCCGAACAGTGCCGTCCCGACCGACCGCGCGGGGCTCGAGCGCGACATCGCCGAGACCCGCGCCCGCCTGGCCTCCACCGCGGACGCGCTCGCAGCCAAGGCCGACGTGAAGGCGCAGGCGAGCGCCAAGGTCGAGGACGTCAAGGCGAAGGTCCACGAGGTCAGCGCCGGCGCCCCCGGCTCCGGCACGCAGCAGAGCGGTGTGCTGATCGCCGGCATCGTGGTGGTCACTGCGCTGGCCGTGTGGTTGGTCGTGCGCAAGCGCTGACCTCGGGTCCACGACCCCACCCGTGATCCCGCTGGGTCTCCCAGCGGGATCACGGGTCAGGGGGCGAGGGCCTTGCGGACCAGGGGGGCGACCTCGGTGCCCAGCAGTTCGATGGCCCGCAGGACGTCGGCGTGCGGCATCGTCCCGGCGCTGACGTGCAGCATGAACCGGTCGATCCCGAGCTGTTCGTGCTGCTTCACGATCTTCTCCGCGACCTCCTCCGGCGACCCGACGAGCAGGGCGCCACGGCGGCTGCGGGCCGCCTCGTAGCTGGTGCGGGAGAAGTGGTTCCAGCCGCGCTCACGGCCGAGTCCGTTCATGACGGCCTGGTAGGGCTTGAAGTGCACGTCGGTGGCCTGCTGCGTCGTCGGGGCCACGAACCCGTGGGAGTGGGTCGCGATCCGCAGCGTCGACGGGTCGTGGCCGGCCCGGGCGCCCGCTTCGCGGTAGAGGTCGGCCAGCGGCGCGAACTGCTCGGGCATCCCGCCGATGATGGCGATGGCCAGCGGCAGGCCGAGGGTCCCCGCGCGCACGACGGACTGCGGGTTCCCGCCGACCGCGATCCACACCGGCAGCGGCTGCTGCACGGGTAGCGGGTACACGCCGAGGCCGGGGACGTCGGCCCGGAACCTCCCGCCGGACCAGTTCACGCGTTCGGGGTTCTCGCGGATCCTCAGCAGGAGGTCGAGCTTCTCGGCGTAGAGGTCGTCGTAGTCCTCGAGGTCGTAGCCGAACAGCGGGAACGACTCGATGAAGGACCCGCGGCCGGCCATGATCTCGGCGCGGCCGTTCGAGAGCCCGTCGAGGGTCGCGAACTGCTGGAACACCCGGACGGGGTCCTCGGAGCTCAGCACGGTGACGGCGCTGGAGAGCCGGATCCGCGTGGTCCGCGCGGCCGCCGCGGCCAGCACGACGGCGGGGGCGGACGCGGCGTAGTCGGGACGGTGGTGCTCGCCGAGGCCGTAGACGTCGAGGCCGACCTGGTCGGCGACCTCGATCTCCTCGACGATCTCGCGCAGCCGTTCCGCGTGGCTGAGCAGGGCGCCCGTCTCCGGGTGTTCGGTGGTCTCCGCGAACGCGCTGACGCCGATCTCCACGACTTGCCTCCAGGTAAAGTGCTTGAAGGCTCAATCATACCGCACGAGCGTGCTGTCGTCGAGCACCAGCTCACCGCGACTCCGCGTCCCGGACAGGTCCACCACCAGTCGCGACGGCCGGGCCAGGTGGTCCCGCGTCGGGAACCAGGCCCGACCGGGCGTGACGAGCACCAGCAGCCCGTCGTCGTCGCCGACGGCGCTGAACGTCTCCGACCCCGGACCCCCGAACGGCGCCGCCCCCACCTCGCGCGCCAGTCGCCGCCGGGCCTCCGCCACCGACGCCACCGGGATCCCCACCTCGCTGATCGCCAGCAGGTGCCCGGGCCCGAAGTCGTCGCCGCCGAGACGTTCCGGCCGTCGCCGACGCGCGATCAGCTCCAGGACGGTCCCGTCGGCGCCGAGGAAGTAGCTGGAGCAGGCGTCCCAGGACGGTGGCGCCTCGAACAGGTCCTGCCCGTCGTGGCCGAGGAGCTCCACCCGCTGCGCCAGCCAGTCGTGCGCCGCGCGGCCCGCGTCGCCCGGCACCGAGAACGCCAGGTGCTGCGTCGCGGGGACCGCGTCGGCGGCGGGAACCAGCCGCAACCGGCTCCGGCCGACCTGGACGAGCCCCCCGTCGACGGGCAGGCCCAGCACGTCGCGGAAGAAGGCGGTGCCGGCGGAGACGTCCGGCACGGGGAACTGCACGTGGTCGATGCGCACGCCGACACGTCACCAGCTCAAGCGAGCTTGAGGTCAATCCCCTCGTGCCGGATGCTGCCCGGGTGAGCGTGCGAGACGACCTGCTGAGCATCGGCACCGTGGCCGAACGCGCGGGACTCAGCGTCCCCGCGTTGCGCTACTACGAGGAACGCGGGCTGCTCAGCCCGGTCCGCGACGCCGGGGGGCGACGCCGCTTCCCCCGTCACGTCCTGCGGCGCCTCGCCGTCATCGCCGCCGGACAGCGCGTCGGCCTCTCCCTGGCCGACATCGGCGAGGCCCTCGACACCCTGCCGCCCGACCGGGCCCCCTCCGCCCGGGAGTGGTCGCGGGTCGGGGAGGTCTGGCAGCGGCTCCTCGACGCGCGCATCCGGGAGCTGCAGGCCCTGCGCACGTCGCTGACCGGGTGCATCGGCTGCGGGTGCCTCTCGCTGACCCGCTGCACCTTGTTCAACCCCCACGACGCCGCCCGCGACGAGGGCAGCGGCTCGCGCTGGTTGCGCGACGCCGAGCACGCCCCGGCGAAGCTCGGGAGGGAACCCGGGCCCTAGATCGCCGTTACATTGCCAGGGTGGTGTTCAGTCTGCCCTTCGGCTCCGCGGCAGACCTGCGGTCGGCCTACGAGGCCGTCGACTGGTCCGCGACGACCCTGGGGACGCCGGACGAGTGGCCCCGCACCCTCCGCCGAGCCCTCGAGCTCGCGCTCGAGACGCGGTTCCCGGTCCTCATCGCCTGGGGCCCCGACCTCACGATGCTCTACAACCAGGTCTACGCCGACACGATCGGCCGCAAGCACCCCGCGCTGGGACGCCCCGTCCGCGAGGTCTTCGCCGAGACCTGGGCGGAGCTGGAACCCCTCTTCGCCCGGGCGATGACCGGGGACGCCGTCTGGTTCACCGACATGCCGGTGATGATGGACCGCAGCGGGTTCCTGGAGGAGACGTTCTTCACGTTCTCCTACTCCCCGGTCCGCGACGACGGCGGGGCCATCGCCGGGGTGGTGGACATCGCGGCGGAGACCACCCGACAGGTGCAGGACCACCGTCGCCTCGAACTCCTCAGCCGCCTCGGCGACCTCGCCACCGAGCTGCAGCCGCCGCTCGAACTGGCGAAGCGCGCCCTGGACGTGCTGACGACGCTGCCCGCGGACCTGCGGGCGGTCGACCTCCAGCTGCCCGGCCACGAGTCGACGTTGCCGCCCCCGCCGTCCGTGCTGAGCCCCCGCCAGGTCCTCGTGCAGGACGAACCGGGTGCGCCGAGACTCGCCTGGGTCCGCATCCCGGCGGCCCTCGGGGGCGAGTCCCAGGGGGTCCTGGCGGCCGTGCTCAGCGACCACATCGCCCTCGACGCCACCTACCGCGACTTCCTCCGCCTCGTCGCCGCCACCGTGGGCGACGCCCTGTCCGCCGCCGCGTCCTACGAGGCCGAACGTCGCCGCGCGGACCTGCAGCAGTGGCAGGCCCGGCGCCTCGCCGGTCTCGTCGCCGTCGCCCAGGCCATGCCCGACGCCCAGGACGAGCACGACGTCCTGCAGGTCCTCGGCCGCGGCGCGATCGGCCTGCTCGAGGCCGACGGCATCGTGCTCGGGGTCCTCCAGGACCGCAGCCTGCAGGTCCTGGGCGACGTCGATGACCCCGCGGCCGCCGCGCTCGCGGGAGCCCTCGGCGGGGCACCGGTCGTCCGCGACGACGGCCCCGGCACGAGCGCCGCCTGGCCGCTGCGCCTGACCGACCGCGTCGTCGGCGCCCTCGGCCTCTCCTGGCGCCGGGACCGCGTCCTCACCGCCGAGGACGACGACCTCCTCAACGCCCTCGCCGCCTCCACCGCGCAGGCGCTGGACCGGGTCCGGGCGCTGCGCTCCGAACGCAAGGCGGCCGCCGCCGTCCGCAGCCTGGCGGAGACGTTGCAGCGCAGCCTGTTGACGTCGGCGCCGCTGCCCCAGCACCTCGAGATCGCCGTCCGCTACCTCCCCGCCGCCGAGCACGCTCAGGTCGGTGGCGACTGGCACGACGCCTTCCTCACCGCCTCCGGCACCACCTGCCTGGTCATCGGCGACGTCACCGGTCACGACCAGGACGCCGCCGCCGCGATGGGTCAGGTCCGCAACCTGCTGCGCGGCATCGGCTACTCCCTGGAGGTCTCGCCCGCCGCGGCGCTCGCCGCCCTGGACCGGGCGATGCGCGACCTCGGGGTCGGTGCGCTGGCGACCGGCGTGCTCGCCACGATCGAACCCCTCGACGGGTCGCAGGACTGGCGGCTGCGCTGGTCCAACGCCGGCCACCCCCCGCCGCTGGTCGTCTCGCCGGACGGTTCGAGCCAGCTCCTGCGGACCCGGCCGGACCTGCTGCTGGGCCTGGAGGCGGAGTTCGTCCGGGCCGACCACGTCCACGGCCTCCCGCCGGGCGCGACGGTCCTGCTCTACACCGACGGGCTCGTGGAACGCCGCGGCGCCTCGATCGACGACGGCCTGCAGTGGCTCGCGGAGACCGCCGCGGGGTTCGCCGACCGCTCGCCCGCCGAGATCTGCGACGCCGTGCTGGAACACGTCGCCGGCCACGCCGAGGACGACGTCGCGGTCCTGGCGGTGCGGGTCCGCCCGGACCCCCTCGACGAGGCCGTCATCCCGTCCTGAGGTCCCGGTCCCGAGTCCGCTGCGGGTGTCGGTAGCCGCCGTCCTCGAGTCCCGCCCAGCGTTCGAAGACGTTGTGGTGCGGGCGGTTGCGGGTCACCAGCGCGTTCAGGCCGTAGAGGGCGAGGAACGGGGTGGTGCCGAGCAGCGCGTACTGGTCGGCGTGGCGGAGCTCGTGGCGCCGTCGCTGCGGCCCGCCCAGCCCGCCGTGCAACCAGACGTTGCCGAGCGTCGTCCCGCCCCGGCCGTAGCTCCCGCGCGGCATCCCGGAGCACTCGACGAACAGGTCGTCGCCGAGGGCGATCGTCGCGCCGTGCGCGCGGGCCCACAGGAGGGCGAGGGTGCTGACCGGCAGGTTCCGCCAGGCGCGGAAGGCGGTCCAGAACGCAGAACGGCCCCTCATGAGAGGGACCGTACCTGCTGTGCTGCGTGAGAGCGGACGACGAGACTCGAACTCGCGACCCTAACCTTGGCAAGGTTATGCGCTACCAACTGCGCTACGTCCGCAACGTGCGTCACCGACTCTACACGGCTGAAAGCGCCAGGGCGTACTCCGGCCACCACTCCCCGGCTGCGGGTTCACCCGGTCGGCAGGCGCCGTCGGACTCCCCGGGACGCTTCACCCACAGCCACGCGTCGACGAGACGCTCGCCCGTGGAGGTGCTCGGAACCCGCCCGATCGTGGCCCCGGCGGGGTTGCACCACGCGAACTCGTCGCCCGTGTCGGGGGCTCCGGAGCCGTTGCGGCTGGTGTCGACGACGAAGTGCGCGCCGCCCGAGAGCTTCGACAACCGGCGACCGTAGGCGACGTTCGCGGCGGTGGTCTCGAAGTTCGACACATTGAGCGAGAAGCCCGCGGCCCGGTCGATCCCGCTGGCCTGCAACGCCACCGCCAGGACCGGGAGGTCCTGCACCCAGTCCGGGTGCCCCGCGTCGAGGTAGACGTGGGTCTGCGGCAGGGCGGTGAGGACCTCGACGGCCTGACGCAGCAGGCCGTAGCGCGCCCGCGGGTCCAGGTGGGGGCACCCGGTGATCGAGAGCGGGATCGCGTCCGGTTCGAGGACGACGACGGCGGGCCGGTCCCCGATCCCGGCGGCCAGTTCGCGGATCCAGTCGAGGTAGGCCGCCCCGTCGGCGGCACCCCCGGCGGACTGCGACCCGCAGTCCCGGTCGGGGATGTCGTAGGCGACGAGGACGGGCAGGCTCCCCGTCGCCGCGGCCGCCGTCGTCAGCCGTTGCGCCGCCGCACGGGGCGGGTCGCCGGTGAACCAGGTCGCCGTGGGCTCCTGCGCGAGGGGCCGGAGCTGCTCGGCGAGCGCGGTCCGGCCCTCGGCCTCGTAGGCCGCGAGCTGGCGCCGCGCCGAGGAGTCCGGGTCCGCGTACAGGGACTGCCCGCTGAGGGGTCCCGCCGTCTCACCGGTGCCACCGCCCCCGCAGGTCAGGGCGACCAGCAGACCGCCGACCACCCCGAGCGCGCTCGTGCGACGACGAGCCACGACACCCCCAGCACGCACAGCGGCGGGGCCGTCCCGCGGTCCCAGTAGACCCGGACGACCCCGCCCTGTGACGCTCCGTCACCTGCACGGCCCTCACTCACCCCCCGAACAGCCCTCACGGGTGGGGTCAGGCGACGCGGGCCCCACGGTCGGCGCGGGCGACGCTGAGGCGCACCCGGCCCACGACGTCGGGCCGGCCGAGGACCTCGAGCAGCTGCCCACGGATCTCCGCGGCAGCGGCGGCGACCTCACCGAGGTCCGCGCGGGGTTCGACGGTCGCCGAGAGTTCCGCGACGAGGTTCCCGCGGTCGTGCACGAGGCGGCCACTGGCCGAGCGGACCCCGGGAACACCCGTGAGGACCTGCGCGGCGGCCCGGGTCGGGCCGTCACCGTTGACCTGGAACGTGCCCCGGCCACCGGAACCGGGCAGCAGCACCGCCCCGATCCTGCGCTGCGGCAGGTGCGCGAGCAGCCACCACAGCGCCAGCAGCGCGAGGACGACGGCGACCGCCCCGCAGGCCGCGGGGAACCACCCGGCGTCGAGCGCCGAGGTGACCGCGCCGGTGTCGAGGGTGGTGTCGGGCAGCAGGTCACCCGTCCACCAGGCCAACCCGGCGACCCCGCCGGCGAGCAGGACGAGACCGAGGAGGACGGCGAGCGTCCGGTCCAGGGCGAGGACTCCGCGTTTCACGACAGCACCTCCGGTGCGTTGACCCGCACCCGGACGCGGGGAGCGCGGGACAGGGGGGCGAGCTGGGCCGCCACGGCCCGGGCGACGTCCTCGCGGACGTCCGCGGACGTGGCCTGCACCGCGACCGACACGGTCTTGCGCGACGCGGTGGTCTTGGCCTCGAGCACCCCGTCGCAGCGACGGGCGGCGCCGGAGGCGAGGCGGGCGACGTCACGGGTGGAGAGGTGGACCCCGGCCGCGCCGGCGACCGAGATCGCGCGGCGGGAGCGGCGACCGAACCCGGTCACCACCAGCCACGCGCCCAGCACGATCGCGACGCAGCACACCGCGACGAGGGCGCCGGACGGTGCGAGACCGTCCAGGGACTTCGCGAGGGACGGGAGCCAGCGGCCCCCGCCGAACCAGCCCAGGCCGATCCCGGCCTCCCGGCCCAGCACGACGGCCAGCGCCAGCAGCAGCACGGCCAGGACGGGACCCACGGCGCCGATGCGACCGGAGCCGGTGCGCGCGGCGGCCGCGCGTTCGGAGCTGCTCACAACACCCTCCTGGTGGTCTCGGGCTGGTCGGTCACGTAGGTGGCGACGACGACCGACACGTCGTCGGCGGTCATCCCGGCGTAGTGGTCGAGGGCCTCGGTGACCGCCGCCTGGACGCGGGCCGCGACCTGCGGGGCGGGCACCGGCCACACGGCGGCGACCTCGACCTTCACCCGGGCCCGGTGACCGGCGACGGTGCAGTCGACGTCGGGGTAGGAGCGCCCGAGGACGCTGTCCACGACGCCGGAGACGGCCGCCGCCGCGGTGCGGGGGTTCGCGCTCGAGGTGCGTCGCGTGCCCGGTACGGCGGCCGCGGCCTCGACGATGCGGGACACCGCGCGCTCGGAGACGACGAGACGCCCCCGCTCACCCGCTTCGAGGCGCTCCGGCGCGAGGGTGTCAGCCACGACGGCCCGGCAGCAACGACGTCAGGTCGACCCGCCCCTCCAGGTGGGCACCGATCAGGTAACCGATCGCACCGAGCAGGACGCCCAGCAGCAACCAGCCGAAACCGGCGGTCGCGCCGATGAGGACCAGCAGCAGGCCGGCGATCAGGCCCGTGGTGGAGGAGGACATGACAGTTCCCTTCGAGGGGGTTTCAGAGGTTTTCACGCGAGGTCGTCCACGTGGACGCGGACCTCGGGGCGGGCGCCCGCCGCGGTGAGGAGTTCACCGGCGGCGACGTGCACGGCCTGGGCGACCGTGCGGAGCGGCACGTCCGGCTGGAGCACGACGTGCACCTCGGTCGGTGCCTCGGTGCTGCCCAGCCGGATGCCGGCGACGCGGCGACCCGGCAGGTAGGTGCCGATCTCACCGAGCGCTCCGGCGTTCAGCCGGACGACGCCCGGGACCTGGAGCACAGCGGCCGCGAGGGCGTCGGCCAGTTCCGGGACGTCGCTGGGATCGGCGGGTGTCACTGGACGCGCGTGGTGGTGGTGCGCACCGGGGTCTCCTCGGCGTCGTCCTCGTCGGGCAGGTGCACGTCGGAGACCTCGAGGTTGACCTCGGTGACCTCGAGCCCGGTCATGCGCTCGACGGAGTTGATGACGTTGCGGCGCACCGCGGTCGCGAGGTCGGCGATGGCGACGCCGTACTCGGCGATCAGCTCGATGTCGACGGCGGCCTGACGCTCGCCGACCTCGACGGACACGCCCTGGGAGTGGTTGGTGCGGCTGCCGGGGATGCGCTCGCGCAGGGCACCGACGGCGCGGGCGGCGCCGCCACCGAGGGCGTGGACACCGGAGACGTCCTTCGCGGCGAGCCCGGCGATCTTCGAGACCACGGTGTCGGCGATGGTCGTCACGCCGTGCGCGGAGGCCAGGCCGGAGGGAGCGGTGGAGGTGGCGGTCGCCCCGGTGGAGGTGATGGTCGACTTCTGGTCGGCGGTCTGGGTCATGAGTTTCTCCTCGTGTCGTCCCGCGGCGTGGTTGCCGCGTTCACAGGGGGTAGAGGGAGCCGCCGGGGAAACGTCACGCGACCTTGAGTGTGACCTGCACCACAGGTTTCGACGGGTGGTCCAGCGCCGCCCGTGCTCTGATGCGGCAGGACGGAACAGGGGGTCGGCAGGTCGATGCACGACGGATCCACGGACGGGACCAGGGATGACGCGACCCTCACCGCGCTCGCCACCATGGGCGACCGCGACGCCTTCGCCGAACTCGTCGAACGCCACGGCCCCTCCCTCTACCGCTACGCCGCACGGCTCCTCGACGACCGCAGCCAGAGCGATGACTGCGTCCAGGAGACCTTCCTCGCGGCCTGGCGCGGTCTGAAGAACTTCCGCGGCGACTCCTCCGTGCGCACCTGGCTGTTCACCATCTGCCGCCACGAGGTGTTCCGCCGTTCCCGGCGCAAGAACGACGACCTCGTCCTCGACGTCGAGCTCGACGAGGTCCGCGACCAGATCCGCGACCTGCGCGCCGACCCCGCCCGGACCAGCGAGGCGGCCGCGCTGCGGGAGGCGCTCGACCTGGCCCTGCAGCTGCTGCCCCCGCGACAACGCTCGGCCTGGATCCTGCGCGAGGTCGAGGAACTGAGCTACGAGGAGATCGCGGAGGTCCTCGGCACGACGAGCACCGCGGTCCGTGGTCTCCTCGAACGAGCGCGCACCGCGTTGGCGAGCACCCTGGAGGGATGGCAGTGAACCGCGAACCGCGATCTGGTGACGAGGCGTTGGCCCTCGCGACCGCCGCGCTGCGCGCCCACACCGAGACGGGCTGGGTGGCCGTGCGCGCCGCCGTCCTCGACCGCGTCCGTCGCGCCTTCCGCCCCGCCGACCCCGTCGTCGGCGCCCACGAGCTCGGCGAGTTCCTGCTCAGCGGCGACGTCCTCGTCACCCAGCTGCGGCCCGCCGTCGACGCGGTGACGGGGGTCTCGGCGCTCGCGATCAGCTGCGCCACCGACGAGGCGCAGCACCTCGAGACGGTCGTGGTCGACGTCTCCGCCGGCTACGGCGTGCACCTCCCGTCGCTGGGTCGCGAGGTCCGAAGCGCTGTGCTGCAACGACTCCGGACGGTCCTCGGCGACGCGGCCCCGCAGGCGGACCAGGTGCTCGTCGACGTCCACGTCGCCGACGTGTCGCGGGCCCTCAGTCGCGGAGGCGAGCGTTGAGCCGGGCGGCCCGGCGGATCAGGTGCTCGCGCTCGGCCAGGTTCCCGGCCGCGAGCGCCGCCTCGGCGTAGAGCCGCGCGGCGCCCGCGAGGTCGCCGTCGCGTTCGTGCAGGAACGCCGCCACGGCCGCGTGGCGGGGGGTCGCGGCGTCGACCTCGGCGAGGGCGGCCAACCCGGCCCGCGGCCCGTCGGCCTCCCCGAGCGCGACCGCCCGGTTCAACCGCACGACGGGGGTGTCGGTGAGGCGCAGCAGTTCGTCGTACCACTCCACGACCTGGACCCAGTCGGTCGCCTCCGTGCTCGTCGCGTCGGCGTGCAGGGCGGCGATGGCGGCCTGGGCCTGGAACTCGCCCAAGCGGTCCCGGGCCAGGGCGGCCTGCAGGATCGCCACCGCCTCGGCGATCGCGCCCGTGTCCCAGCGCGAGCGGTCCTGCTCCGCCAGCGGCACCAGCGACCCGTCGGGGGCGGTCCGCGCGGCGTGGCGCGCGTGGTGCAGCAGCATCAGGGCCAGCAAGCCGCGGACCTCGGGGTGCTCGACGGCGAGCGAGAGCCGACGCGTCAGCCGGATCGCCTCCGCGGCGAGGTCGACGTCGCCGGAGTACCCCTCGTTGAACACCAGGTACAGCACCCGCAGCACGGTCGCCACGTCGCCGGGGGTGTCGAACCGGACCCCGGCTACCGTGCGCTTCGCACGGTTGATGCGTTGCGCCATGGTCGTTTCCGGGACGAGGTAGGCCGCGGCGATCTGCCGGGTGGTCAGTCCGCCGACGGCGCGCAGCGTGAGCGCCACCGCCGAGCTCGGGGTCAGCGACGGGTGCGCGCAGAGGAAGTACAGCTGCAGCGAGTCGTCCCGCGACGTCGTCGGGCCGGTGGCGGGTTCCCGGTCCCGGCGTTCCTCCCGCCGCCGGCGGGAGGACTCGGCGCGGGTGGCGTCGAGGAACCTGCGCCAGGCCACCGTGACGAGCCACCCCTCCGGGTCCCGCGGGCGCTCGGACGGCCACACCCGCACCGCCTCGACCAGAGCCTCCTGCACCGCGTCCTCGGCCGCGGCGAAGTCGGCCCCGCGGCGGACGAGGACGGTCAGCACCCTCGGGGTGAGGGTCCGGAGCAGGTCCTCGTCCACCGCCGCGCTCAGTCCCCGGTCGTGGTCGGGTTGGCCAGGAACGGGCGGAGCTCGAGCCACTCGTGGATCGGCCGGCCCCCCGCGCCGGGGGCCGCGGACAGTTCCCCGGCGAGTTCGACGGCGCGGTCGTAGCTGTCGACGTCGATGACCATCCAGCCCGCGATGAGGTCCTTGGTCTCGGCGAACGGCCCGTCGGTGACCGGCGGCCGCCCCTCCCCGTCGTAGCGGACCCAGGCCCCCTCGGGCGCCAGGGCCTGACCCTCGACGAACTCGCCCGACCCCACGAGGCGTTCGGCGAAGTCGTTCATGTACGTCATGTGCGCCGAGACCTCCTCCGGCGTCCACCGGTCCATCGACACGTCGTTCACCGGGGCCGGGGCGCCGCGGTAGTGCTTGAGCAGCAGGTACTTCGCCATCGTGGGTCTCCTTCGTCGGCGTGACCTCCACCGGTCACGGTCACTGCGGGGACGGAGCCGGTCCCGCGTTCTCGACATCGTTCTCGACATCGTGGCGCACCTCCTCAGAACGCGGCGCGCTCGCGGCTGCGTGGGTCGTCCACGGGATCCGCGGTCGACGCCTGCCGGGCCACCCGGCGCCACGGCCGCGCCTTCGTCACCGCCACCTCGACGTCGGGGGCGCCCTCGTCGAGCTCGACGGTGACCAGGTCGGTGGCCAGGTCGGTGCCCGGGTCGGTGCCCGGCGAGCACTGCCCGAGCCACCGGCCCCCGGGGGCGACGACCCCCGAGCTCGCCGACGCCTCCGCCTGCGGCGGCACGGCGAAGCTCACCCAGAACCCGTTGGTGGCAGCGTGCCCCCGGCACTCCAGCGCGAACGTCGCCGCGTTCCCCGCGCCGTCGCCGGTGCTGGAGAACAGCACGCAGTCCACGTCGAGCCGTTCGTACTCCCCGAACACCTCGGGGAAGTGGCACTCGATCCCCAGGGCGCAGCCGAAGCGACGACCGTCGACCTCGAAGGTGACGGGTTCGCGGCCGGGGGAGTACATGAACGTCGTCTTCGTGTGCGACATGAACCGCTCGTCGTAGCGGGTGTGGACCGCACCGGCGGCCGAGAGGACGTAGAGGCTGTTGTGCGGACGCAGCGGCGGGGTGAGCCGGTGCGTCGAGCCGAGGACCGTCCAGAGCGACAGTTCGCCTGCGAGAGCAGCGGTCTGCTCGAGTTCGGCGTGGAGGACGTCCCACGCGGTGGTGCTCCAGTCGGCCGGCCCGGGAGCACCCGGGGTGCTGGACACGACGAGCTTGTCCGGGAAGCACGTCGCCCCTTCGGGCAGGTGCAGCAACCGGGCGCCGGTGCGGTGGGCCCGCCGCATGAGGTCGCGGATCCGGGTCCCGGCGTCGCGCAGGGCGGCGGCGTCGGTGGGGTCGCCGTGCACGGGCAGTTGCCCCACGGCGAGACGGAACGGGTGGTGGTCGGTCACGGTGGTCTCCTCGACGGTGGGGAGGAAGTGCCGCAGGGCAGCCGTGTAGGACTCGCCGGTGCGGGCGGCGCGCGCACGCACGAGGCGCTTGAAGTTCTTGCGGGCTGTCACGTGGGCCTTCCGCGCCTCGAACCGGTGCCCCCCAGCGACGCGGCCGAGACGGAACGGACCACGACAGCGGACCCGAGGCGCGAACCCCTTTGCCTCCGCGGTGGGCCGAGCTGGGGTCGGCCGAGGAGGTTGGGCGTGAGCCACGCCGTACCTCCACCCTGCCCCGTCGGGGGGAGGTCGTCAACGCTCTCCTCGCTCCAGTCCCAGGAGGGTGGCGAGGGAGCGGGTCATCACCTCCCGCGGGTCGGGGTCCTCGGAACCGGCCCACCGCACGAGGGACGTCGACACCGCGGCGAGGACGGCCCGCGCGACCGCCTGCGTGGCGACGTCGTCGGCCCCGGTCCCCCGACGTCGCGCGACGAAGGCGGCGACGACGTCGGCGGCGGCCTCCTGCTCCACCAGGAGGTGGGCCCGCAACGACGGCGTCCCGCCGATGACCCGGAGCCGCTGACGCAGCAGGGCGGTGTCGTCTCCGGGGTAGCGCAGCGTGCGCGGCAGCGTCTGCACCAGGGCCTCGCGCCAGGTGAGCTGTTCCGGAGCGGCCGCCAGGGCGTCCCGGATCGCGTCGTCGGCCTCCTTGCGGCCTTCCCAGACGATGGCGCTCTTGCCGGGGTAGTAGGTGAACAGGGTCCGTCGGGCGATGCCGACCCCGCGGGCGACGTCGTCCATCGTCGTGGCCTCGAAGCCCTGCTCGACGAACAGGGCCAGTGCCACGGCGGCGATCTCCGCGGCGGACGTCGCGGGGGGTCGGCCGGGGTTGCGCCGAGGGGGTGGGCTCCCCTCGGGCGGTTGATGCACTGAGTGCTTCAATGTGCTCACCACGTCCGATCGTCGAAGGAGACGCCATGTCCACCACGCCTGCCGGTGCCGCTGCCCCGGAGTTCCCGCCGCAGTCTGCAGCGTCCGCGCCCGTCCCCGCGCACGTGCCCGGACGCTTCGCGGGGAGGACCGCCATCGTCACCGGGGCCGGGTCGGGCATCGGCCGCGCCACGGCGCTGCGCCTGGCCGCCGAGGGCGCGCGGGTCGTCGCCGCGGACGTCGTCGCCGAGCGCCTCGACGCACTGGTCGCCGAGAACCCCGACCTGGACCTCGTCCCCGTCGTGGGCGACATCACCGGCGAGGACGGCGTGCGGTCCGTGGTCGACGCCGCGGGCGGCCGGATCGACGCGCTGGCCAACGTCGCCGGCATCATGGACGCCTTCCTGCCGCCCGCCGAGGTCGACGACGCCACCTGGGACCGCGTCCTCGCCGTCAACCTGACCGCCCCGATGCGGCTGATCCGCGCGGTGCTGCCGGTGATGCTCGAGGCCGGTCACGGCGCGATCGTCAACGTCTCCTCGGAGGCGAGCCTGCGCGCCTCGGCCTCCGGCGTGGCCTACACCGCCTCCAAGCACGCCGTGAACGGGCTCACCAAGAGCGTCGCCGTCTTCCACGGCAAGCAGGGCATCCGGTGCAACGCGGTCGCTCCCGGGGCGGTGGCCACGAACATCGAGGCCCCCATGAGGTCCGAGCACGCGGCGCGGGTCGTCGGCCCGATCATGCAGGCCATCGTGCCCGCCCCGGCCACGGCCGAGCAGCTGGCCGCGAGCATCACCTGGCTGCTCAGCGACGACGCGGCCAACGTCAACGGCGTCGTGCTGCCCTCCGACGGGGGCTGGTCCGCCATCTGAGCGGGCCGCCGGACCCGGGTTCAGACGGTGGCGAGGACCTTCTCGGCGAAGGCCGCCGCGCGCTCGCGCAGCGCGGCCTCGCGCTGGGAGATGCTCAGACCCGGGTCCGGCTTCAGCGTCGGCGTCGGGCGCAGCACCCGGACGTTGTCCGCGCAGGCGAGGTCGGTGCAGACGTAGGTGCCGACGGTGTTCAGCTTCCGGCCCGAGGCGCCCGCGCGGGCGGCGACGAACAGCGACACCTCGCCGGGGGCGCGGGTCGTGCGGCACAGGTCGCACATCGCGGTCGTGCGGACGCCCTTGCCCGGGGTGGCGCGCAGCGCCAGACCCACGACGGCCCGGCCGAGCGGGACGAGCATCCAGCCCCGCTCGGGCGACTTCGGGTCGCGCCAGCCGACGACGTCGTGCGCGGGGTCGCTCCCGTGCACCCACTCGGGGACGCGCATGCGGTGCGCCTCGCCGCGCGAGCAGTTCGTCATCGTCGAGCGGATCGCGTCGTCGGTCACGTGACCGGCGTCCAGGGCCGAACCGTTGTGCGGCAGAACTGACACGTCATCTCCCTCGGAGGAAAAACCTCCGCGAGAGTACGCCCGTCAGCTCGCCGTCTCGAACCGGCAGGTCTCGTCGAAGATGTCCTGGCAGCCGCGGACGGCTCCTTCGAGGCGGTCCGCCGGGACCGGGCGGGAGAAGTAGAAGCCCTGGACGGTGTCGCACCCGGTGGCCTGCAACGCGTGCACCTGCTCCGGCTGCTCGACGCCCTCGGCGACGACCCCGAGGCCGAAGCTGCGGGCGGCGCCGACGACGAGGCGCACGAGTTCGACCGTCCGGGGGTCGTCGGAGTCCACGAAGCTCTTGTCGATCTTCAGGACGTCGACGGGCACCCGGGCCAGCTGCCCGAACGAGGTGTAGCCCGTGCCGAAGTCGTCGATCGCGACGCGGACGCCGATCGCGCGCAGCTCCGCCAGGCGCGACCAGGCGCCCTGGTCCTCGACCATGACGGTCTCGGTGATCTCCAGCGTGAGGCGGTCGGGGGAGGCCCCGGCGAGCGCGAGCGCCTCCCGGACGTCGTCGACGAGGCGGGGCGAGCGCAGGTGCCGCCCGGACACGTTGACGGCCACGCGCAGTCCCGCGCACTTCCCGCCGGCGGCGTCGAAGGTCCGCAGCTGCTCCAGCGACGTCTTCAGCGCCCACCGGCCGAGGTCGCAGATGAGGTCGGAGCTCTCCGCGATCGGGATGAACCTGCCCGGCGGGACGAGTCCTTCACCGGGCTTCTCCCAGCGGACGAGGGCCTCGACGCTGCGGACGCGACCCGTCGCGAGGTCGGTCACCGGCTGGTAGTGCAGGACGAGCTCGTCGGCGACGAGGGCGTGGCGCAGTCCCTCCTCGACGGCGGCCTGGGTGGCCAGCGCCTGGCGCAGTTCGTCGTCGTAGACCTCGACGCGACCGCGTCCGGCGGCCTTGGCGCGGTAGGCGGCGGTGTGCGCCTCCTGCAGGAGGCGGTCCGCGCCCAGGGTGTCGTCGAGCGCCTCGTCGGGACGGCTCAACGCCACCCCGATGCTGGCCCCGACGCGGGCCTGGGTCTCGCTGGACCCGGCGAGGCCGATCGGTGCGGACACCGTCTCGATGAGGGCGTGCCCGAGGTCGAGCAGTCCCCTCTCGTCCGGGACGGGTTCCACGAGCACCAGGAACTCGTCGCCGCCGAGGCGGGCGACGACGTCGACGGCGCGGACGCGTTCCCGCAGCCGTTCGGCCACCGTGCGCAGCACGGCGTCGCCCGCGCCGTGACCGAGGGAGTCGTTGACCGCCTTGAACTGGTCGAGGTCGATGAACAGCAGTCCGACGCGCTCGCCGGTGCGTCGGGTGCGGCGCAGGGCCCGGTCGGTCTGGGCGAGGGCCTCGGCCCGGTTGGGCAGGGTCGTGAGGGCGTCGTGGGTCGCCTGGTGGGCCAGGTCCTCCTGCAGCTGCTCCCGTTCGTGCATCGCCCCGAGGATCTGCTGGACGGAGGCGTGCACGACGCGACCGAGCGGGCCGCCGACGGGACGTCGCAGGATCTCGTCGTCGAGGTCGCCGTCGGCGACGGCCTGGGCCTGGGCCTGCACGGAGCGCAGGCTGGCCACGGCCGCGCCGAGACCGCGGGCGACGGTGCGGGTCTCCGGCGGGCCCTCGACGACGACGTCGACGAGTTCCCCGAGGCTGATCGCCTCGGCCGCCCCGGCGAGGCGGGCCAGCGGCCCGCCGATCGAGCGGCTGGTGTAGAGCGTGCCGCCGACGGAGAGCACGAGCAGGACGGCGGTGATGAGGGCGTACTTCACGAGTTCCTCGTGGGCCTGCGTGCGGTAGGCCTCGGCGGTGGCGACGGCCTGGCCGGCGGCGATGTCCAGCGTCGCGCGCAGGGCGTCGTCGCGGCCGACGACGGCGCGGCTGAGGGTCAGCAGCACTTCGGCGTCGGGCACCGTGGCGGTCGGGCTGGCGACGGCGGCGGCCAGGGTCTGGTCGATGGTCCGGGCGTCGCCGTCCGCGAGCGCCTCGATCCACCCCGACCGGACCTTCGCCTGGGCGGCGTTCAGGACCTGGTCGGAGGCGAGGCGGAACCCGGCCCAGCTGCCGAGGAACAACTGCCGGGCGGGGCCTTCGCTGCCGACGGGGGCGGCGACCAGACCGAGGTAGTAGGGGATCTCCTCACCGGCGAGCGTCGTCGCCCGGGCCGTCCACTGCAGGTCGGCGACGGACTGCTGGATCTGCTGGTCGGCCCCCTCGTCGGCCGCGAGGGCCAGGTGGTGGTCCACGGCCGTGCTGAGCGCGTCGACGAGGTAGCGGTACTTGTCGAAGAGCTGACGGTTGTTCGTCGTGCGCTGGCTGGGGGTCTCGCCGGCGCCCCAGGAGGCGCGGACGGCGGCGAGGCGGCCCGCGGTGGAGTCGACGACGACGCGGACCAGGGCGTCCTGGCGTGCGGAGGTGACGGTGGCGTCCGTGCGGGCCGTGGCGCCGCTGTAGAGGGTGTGCAGGCTGATCGCGAGGTCGTTGCGTTCGTCGGTGGTGCCCTCGGGCGTGCTCAGGTCGAGCATCTCGACGCTGGAGACCAGCGGGATGGCCTCCTCCGCGATGCGGGCGCGCAACCCGTCCAGGGCCACGGCGGCGCGGACCTGGCGGACGGCGTCCTCGGCGGCCTGGACCCGCTGGAAGCGGTGGGTGACCAGGATGGAGGCGAAGGCCGAGAAGCCGATGAGGGGCACGAGGACGAGGACGAGGAGCCTGGTGCGCAGGCTGATCGTGCGCCGGTCGCGCTGCTCGGGAAGGTCCGCCACCTGACATGGATCGACCGGCACGGGCCTCGTCCTGAGTCCGATGCGTCGGGGTGCGTGATCCGTCGCCCGTTCGGCCCATCGGTGGCCCGGGTGGTTGCTCTGAGTGATGGAGCGAAAGCTGTGGGGAGTGGTGGCTCTGTAACGTTTGTGCCATGGCCCTCGAGGCGGCAGACTCGTCGATCAGCTGGATTCTTCTAGAAGATTCGGCGATGGGCTGCGGCCTCGAGGGGGTGTGCCGTGCAGGACGGATCGACGGGCGTGGACCTGGCCCAGGTGGTGATGTCCGCTGCCGTGGGGCTGGCGGTGACCGACCTGCGTGGCCGGCTGCTCCGGCTGAACGACGCCTTCGCCGAGCTGCTGCACCGCAGCGTCGACGACCTGCAGGGTCGTGCGACCGCCGAGGTCCTGTCCTCGCCCGAGGGCGCCCACGACGTCGACGGGACCGTGGAGCAGCTGCTCCAGGGGATCCCGACCGTCACCGGTGACGTCCTCGTCCACCGCCGCGACGGATCGGTCCTGCGCGGCCAGACGCTGTCCTCCCTCGCCACGACCGGCGCGGGGACCTCCGTCGTGCTCCTGCAGCTGCTCGACGCCGGCAGCCGCGGCCGTCGCCGGCCCGTGGGCGACCACGACGCCCTGACGCACCTGCGCAGCCGCTCGGCCGTCCTCGCCGACCTCACCACCCGCTTGCCGGCCCGGTCGGGACTCGTCGGGGTCCTGACCTGCGACCTCGACCGCTTCCGCGTCGTCAACGAGAGCCTCGGCCACCGCGTCGGTGACGAGGTGCTCGTGGGCGTGGCCCGCCGACTGCTGGCCGGGGTCCGTGGTGGCGACGTCGTCGGGCGCCTCGGCGACGACGAGTTCGTCGTGGTGCTGGGCGGGCTCACCGACGTGGCCGAGGCCGTCGACGTGGCCCACCGGCTGACCCGCAGCCTGGCCGCACCGCTGGAGATCGAGGGGATCGACGGGCCGCGCGAGATCCGCTGCGCCGTCAGCACCGGCCTCGTCGTGGTGGACCTCGGGGCGCCGCCCTGCCCGAAGGCCGGGCCCGGGGTGCCGGCCCTCGACGCAGCGGCCCTGTTGCGCGACGCCAACACCGCCCTCGACGCCGCGAAGGCGGCCGGAGGTGGCTGCTGCCGGGTCTTCACCGGGGCCATGCGGGAGCAGGCGATCCGTCGCCTCACGGTCGAGAACGACCTGCGCCGCGCCCTGGAACGGGGTGAGCTGCGGGTCCACTACCAACCCGTCGTCCGCCTGGCGGACCGCCGGCGCACGGGGTTCGAGGCGCTCGTCCGCTGGCAGCACCCGGACCGCGGGCTCCTGCTCCCCGCGGAGTTCCTGGACGTGGCCGAGGACTGCGGGCTGGTCACGGCCATCGACGCCGTCGTCCTGGAGGAGGCGCTGGACTTCCTCGTCCGCCACCCCGGGGACCACGTGGCCGTGAACACCTCCGCTCGCCGCCTCGACGGGACGTTCGCCACGGCCGTCGCGCGCGGCCTGCGGCGCCGCGGGCTACCGCCGGAGCGGCTCGCGGTGGAGCTCCTGGAGACCTCGCTCGTCTCCGGTGACGCCACCACGGACGGCGAACTCGCCGACCTGGCCCGGCTCGGTGTCGCGGTCCTGCTCGACGACTTCGGCACCGGCTACTCCGCGTTGTCCTACCTGCGTCGCCTGCCCGTCTCCGGGCTGAAGCTCGACCGCTCCTTCGTCTCCGACCTGCCCGACGACGTGACGTCGGACCGCATCGCGGCCGCCGTCGTCGGCCTCGCCGACAGCTTCGGGCTGAGTTCCATCTGCGAGGGGGTCGAGACCGCCGCCCAGGCCGCGCACCTCGCCGCCCAGGGGTGGGAGTCCGCCCAGGGTTTCCACTTCGGCGTCCCCGCTCCCGAGGAGAGCTGGTTCCCCCGCGTCGGCGCACCGGTCGCCACCGTCCAGGTCTCCGCCTGACCCGTCCCGCGGCCGTCGACGTGAGGTGACCGAGGGCACACCCGCCCCGTGGATGGCCCCACCGCCCGGTGGCGTTGAAACGGGTGATGGACACCGTCGCCCGCACGAAACCCGTCCTCTGGGTTCCCCGCCACGTCCTCGTCACGGCGTCCGCGCACGCCGAACCGCACGGCCGCGCGATCCTCGACCGGCTCGTCGCCGCCGGCGTCGAGGACGTCCGCGTCCTGGCCGCCGACCGGCTGCCCCCGTTGCGCGGCGACGACGAGCGCGCCACCTACGCCCGAGCGAAGCGCACGCTGGCGATCGTCACCAGTTCGCCCACGAAACGCCGTCCCACCCCCATCCCGCCCAGCGCGGACTTCTCGTTCCCGCTCGCCGAGGGGTGCCCCGGGCACTGCCAGTACTGTTACCTGGCCGGTTCGCTGTCCGGTCCGCCGATCACCCGCGTCTACGCCGACCTCCCGCGGATCCTCGCCGGTCTCGACGAGGTCGTCGGGCGGGGCGGGGTGACGTCCGGCACCGAGGAACGCGGTCACGAGGGGACGACGTTCGAGGCGTCCTGCTACACCGACCCCCTCGCCCTGGAACACGTCACCGGGTCGCTGGCCGCGACGATCACCCACTTCGGCACCCACGACTGGCCGGGTCCCGTGCAGTTGCGGCTGACGACGAAGTACGACGACGTCGAACCCCTCCTCGACCTCCCGCACGGGGGCCGGACCCGCATCCGCGCCTCGGTGAACGTCGCCGACGTGGAACGTTTCGAAGGCGGTACGGCGAAGGTTCCCGCCCGGTTGCACGCGCTGGGCCGACTCGCCCGCGCCGGGTACCCGGTGGGCCTGACCATCGCCCCGATCATGCCCGTCGAGGACTGGCCCGCCCGGTACGCGGAACTCCTCGACGCCGCCGCGGCGGAACTCCCCGCCGACGCCGACCTGACCGTCGAGTGCATCACCCACCGGTTCACCCCGAAGAGCAAGGACGTCCAGCTCGACTGGTACCCCCGGACCAAGCTGGACCTCGAGGAGTCCACACGGTCGCGCAAGCACGGGAAGTTCGGCGCGGTGAAGTACGTCTACGACCGCGACACCATGCGTTCGTTGCGCGGCTGGTTCGAGTCCGCGATCGCCGAGCGCCTGCCGGCGGCCCGGTACCTGTACTGGACCTGATCCTCGCGACCGCCGCTCAGCCGGTCCGCCGCGGCCGAGAGCTAGGTTGGCCCGGTGGAGTTGACCATCACCCAGTTCCTCTCCCTCGACGGCGTGACCCAGGCGCCCGGGGACCCGGAGGAGGACACCGCCGGTGGGTTCGACCGGGGCGGCTGGTTCGTCCCCCACGTCGACGACGAGTTCCTCGAGACCGCCGTCGAGTGGATCGGTGAGGCCGACGCCTTCCTCCTCGGGGCGCGCACCTACGCGGCGTTCGGCCAGGCCTGGCCGCACGTCGAACCGCCGGACCCGTTCGCGCCGTCGATGAACGGTCTGCCCAAGCACGTCGTGACCACCTCCGCCCTCGACACCGGCTGGGGCCCGGTCACCGTGCACCGCGACCTCTCCACCGTCGCCACGCTCAAGGCCGTACCGGGCCGGGAACTCCAGGTCCACGGCAGCACCACGCTGAGCTGGTCGCTGCTCCAGGAGGATCTCGTCGACCGGCTGCGACTCGTCGTCGTACCCGTCGTCCTCGGTGCCGGGCGGCGGTTCTTCCCTTCCGCGGGGCCCGTCAGCGGGTGGGACACCGTGAGTTCCCGGGTCACCTCGACCGGTGTCGTCCTCTCGGTCCTGGAACGCAGCGACACCGTCGAGTTCGGCCGCTACCCACCCGAGTCGTGACCCCCGCCCGCACCGATGACGCCGACGTGCCCGCGATCGTCGACAGGTCCGGCAGCGACGAGCAGTGGTGGGCCACCGCCGGTCCGCGCGCGGCGGCGGACGTTGGCACGAGGCCGCCGAACTGGGAGGGTGGGAACCCCGCCGAAGGAGCCGACGTGACCCGGCAGACCATCTCGACCCCGGACGCCCCGACCTCGCCGTTCTACAGCCAGGGGGTGAAGGCCGGACCGCAGGTCTTCGTCTCGGGGACGACCGGCATCGACCCGAGCACCGGTCACCTCGCCGGTGACACGATCCAGGCCCAGACCCGCCAGGCGCTCACCAACTGCCGGGCCGTGCTGGCGGCCGGCGGCGCGAGCCTCGACGACGTCGTCGAGGTGGGCGTGCTGCTCGCCGCTCCCGAGGACTTCGCGGGGATGAACGAGGAGTACGCGCGGTGGTTCCCCACGGACCCGCCCACCCGCTACGCGGCCAAGCTGGGCGTCGAGGTCCCGGGACTGCTGGTCTCGATCCGGATGACCGCGTTCACCGCCTGAACCTCGGCCTGCGGGTTCTCCCGACCTCCGGTCAGCTCGCGTTCCGCACCGCGTGGCGCACCTGCACCACGCCGTTGCCGAACCGCCGGTGCTCCAGCAGGTCGAGGTCGACGCGCAGCCCCCGGGGCAGCGCCGGCTTGCCGCCGCCGACCACGACCGGGCACAGCAGCAGCACGACCTCGTCGACCAGACCGTGCCGGAACGCCTCCGCGGCCAGCGTCGCGCCCCCGATGCTCAGGTCCGCGTCGGACGACTCCTTGAGCGTCCGCACCGCGTCGGGGTCGAAACTCCGCTCGATCCTCGTCCGGGCCGTGGACACCTCCCCGAGGGTGGCGGAGTAGACGACCTTGTCGGTGTCGCGCCAGATCTCCGCGTACTCGCGGACGACGTCCGGTTCCCCCCGCAACCACTCGTCGTCCTCCCAGACGCGCATGGTCTCGTACATCCGCCGGCCGTAGAGCGAGGTCCCGATGCGGCGTTCGTGCTCGTTCCAGAAGGAGTGCACCTCCTTGTCGGGCACCGACCAGTCGAAGGCGCCGGTCTCGTCCTCGAGGTAGCCGTCGAGCGACGTGTTCGCCGCGTAGATGAGCTTGCCCACGGGTGCCTCCGCTCTGGGGGCTCACAGCGTCCCGCCTGCCGGAGTCACCGGCAAGGGGTCACGCGAGGCGCCGCGTCGGCCACCGCGCGAGGTCGGCTTCGAGCAACGCCGGGTCGCGGGCCGGCGGGACCTCGTCCAGGATCTCGAGCCGGGTGATCCGCTCGATGCGAAAACCGCGGATCGCCTCCCGCAGACGGCACCAGCCGACGAGCAGCCACGCGTCGCCCGCGCGCAGCAGGCCCATGGTCTCGACGTCGCGGACGGTGGCCGTAGCGCGGTCGTCCTCGCCCGCGTAGTCGAGCCGCACGACGCGTCGGGCGGCGATGACGTCGGCGAGCATCCCGAGCGGGACGGCCTCCCCCGCCGGGGCGACGGCGTCGACGACCTGCACCCTTTCCAGGACGTCCTGCACGGGCGCGCGGTGGTCCTCCGCCACGACCGCGGCGATCTTCGCCTTCGCGCGGCGCGCGGCCCCGCGGTACGGCGAGGAGTCCAGCAAGGCGAGCCCGGCGAGGACCGCCAGCGACTCGGCGGCCGAGAGGTTCAACGGGGGCAGCGAGTACTCCCTCAGGACCGAGTAGCCACCCCTGGCCCCGTGGTCCGCGTAGATCGGCACCCCGGCCAGCTGGAGCGAGGAGACGTCCCGTTCGATCGTGCGTGCGGACACCTCGAACTCCTCGGCGAGCCGGGCGGCGGACCACGGTCGACGCGCTCCGCGGAGCAGGTCGACGAGGGCGTACTGCCGCTCCGCTCGTTTCACCTCCCGAGTCTCGCAGGGTCAGCTGCGCATGCTCCGCTGGCCGCCGACCGACCAGACCCGGGCGACCCGCCCGTCCGCCGCGAAGTCGAAGACGTCGACGCCGCCCGCCTGCTGCCCGCCCGCCTCGACGTCCCACAGCAGCCGGCCGTGGTCGCCGTCGACGGCGTCGGCGACCCTGCTGAAGACGGTGCGGGGGTTCTGCCCGTGCCACCACGCGAGGTAGCGCACGAAGTCCTCGGCGGTGCGGATGTCGTCCGCCGGGGTCGACCCGTCGGGTTCGGTCACGGCGAAGTGGATGCGGAAGTCGTCCGCGCAGATCTCCCGCGCGATGTCGCCGTCGGTGTTCCACATGGTCAGCCACCGGTCGAGCGAGTGCCGGGCGGTGGTCGTGGGGTTCGTGGTCTCGGTCATGCGCCCAGTCTTCGACCCCCCGCGCGACAGCGGTGTGTCGGTGTTCCGAGGATCCGGTCGCACGCCGAGCACGCTCAGCCGACCTGCCCGGTGGCGGCGGTCCAGGTCAGGACGCCGCCCTGGAACTGCTGGCGGACCCCACCGGGGAACCCCACCTCGTCACCGACGGGGAAGCCCAGCGACGACTGCTCGTAGCCGAGGCTCGCCCAGTGGTCCAGGATCGCGCCGCGGACGGCGAGGACGTTGAAGGTGCTGTCGAACCCGTAGAGCATGCCGCCCTGGAACTGCTGACCCCATCCGGTGGTCCCGAAGGAGTTCGCGCGCGGCGTCGGGAACGCCTCCCCGGCCGGGTACCCGAGCGGGCCGGTCTCCCACCCTCGCGCCGTCCAGTAGCCGCGGAACCCCGTCCGGTCGGAGACGACGTGGAACCCGGTGGCCCGGCTGTGGTAGATCGAACCGTCGGAGCCCTGGACGAACTCCCCGGCCCCGTCCGGCGTGCGCGTCGGGAAGGTCTCGGGAGTGCCGACGGTCCGCAGCGGCTGGTTCGTCGACCCACGCCACGCCGTGAGGAACTCGCCGTTGAGGACGACGACGCCGAGCGGCGCCGCCGGGGTGACCCGCGTCGTCGCGAACGCCGTGCCCCCCTCGAACCCGATGGAGGTCGTCGACATCGTGAGTTCCCTCGGGTAGCCCAGCGGTCCGTTCTCGTACCCCGTGGCGGCCCAGTAGTCCGGGATCGGGCCGTTCCACAGGACGAGGCAGCCCGACCCCGGCCGTTCCACGAGGGTGCCGCCCTCGTACTGCTGCCGCCACCCCCCACCCCGCAACGGTCCGACGGCTTCGGCCACCGGGAAGTCCGTCGACTGGGGGAAGTAGTACCGGTCGGGTTCACCGAGGTTCCAGTTCGTGCAGCTGTCGTCGAGGAAGGGCGCAGCGACCGAGTGCGTCCCGGTCACCCCGCTGGTCGCGATGTAGCCGCCGGCGAAGCCCGTCGACCAGCGGTCGCGGTAGGTCTGCATCCACGTGCTGTGCCGGACCGCGCCGAGGATCCCGCTGGGGCCACCCTTCGTGCGGTAGAGGCGGGCGGCCTCCCCCGGGACGGCGTGGGCGGTCCCGTCCGGCCCGACCCAGAGGTCCCCGGCGGTGCCCGCGTAGGAGGTCGACCCGTCCGGCCAAGGTTGCGGCGTGGCGGACACCGTCCCCAGGTAGAGCGGCCGTCCGATCTCGTCGGCGCCGCTCGCGAGGTACCCGTCGCGGCCGGCCCAGTCGTCGCAGGACGTGACGCGGACCGTTCGGGACGCGACGACCGTGCCGTCCTCGTCGTAGGCGGTCACCGTGGTGGACCCCGCGGGCTCGGCGAAGTCCAGGGGGTAGGCCCGGTGGGGCGCGGGGTGCGGCCCGGGGTAGTCGTAGGGCGGCGTCGTGTAGCTGAGTCCCGAGCTCGTCGTCCAGCGCACGGCGTAGCTGTCGACCATCCGGACGCGCAGCGTGTCGCCGTCGGACGTGCACACCGGGTCCACCCGCATCGACGCCACCGACCGCGTTCCGCGCTCGACCGGTGCCGCGGCGGCCGTGGGAACCGTCACCGCCGTCGCCAGGACCACCAGGGCAGCCGCTGCACCCCGGACGTGACGCTTCCCCACTTCGACCACTACCTCTCCTGTGTCACTTGGTGATCACGTTAGGTGAGCGAGGTCCGCCGCGGGCCGGTTCCGACGATTCAGCCGCCGAACAGTCGCCGCCGGAGCTCCTCCGCGTGCCGTTGGACGGCCTCAGCCAGCTCGACCCGGCGCTCGTCCGTGACCGCCGTCCCTTCGAACGTCACCGCCAGGCTCGTCACCGGCCACCCGGCGTGGTCGGTCACCGCGACCGCCACCGACGAGAACCCGGGGGTGATCTCGCCGTCCTCGACGGCGTACCCGCGGGCGCGGGTCCGGACCAGTTCGGCGCGCAACCCCGCGTGCGTCTGCGTCGTCACCCCGCGCCGGGTGAACGCCGACGCGTCCGGGAACAGCGCCCGCACCTGCTCGCGCGGCAGGGCGGCCAGCAGCGCCCGCCCGCTCGCCGTCAGGTGCGACGGCAACCGCACCCCGACGTCGGTGACCAGCGCCGGGCGCCGGGGGGCGCGTTCCTCCACCAGGTACACGACCTCGCGGCCGACGAGCACGGCCAGGTGCGCACTCTCCCCGACCCGGTCGACCAGCGTCGCCAGCACCGGTCGTCCCAGCCGCGTGACCGGTTCCTGCCGGACGTAGCCCGAGCTCAGCTCGAAGGCGGCGATCCCCAGCCCGTAGCGCCGGGCCTCGGGGAAGTGCAGGACGAAACCCTGCTCGGCCAGCGTGCTCAGCAGGCGGTAGACGCTGGAGCGGGGCAGGTCCAGCGACCGGGCCAGCGTCGCCGCGGCCACCGGACCCTGCTGCGCGGCCATGAAGGACAGGATGCGGAGCGCCGCCGCGACGGTCGGGGCCTCCGCGCTGGTCACCACGCCGTGAAGTGTCCAGCATCCTGGACACCAGCGCCGCGCCGGGCGGCGACGTGCCCCGTGAACCGGTGTCTGATGGCGGGTGTGAACACCGTCATCGTGTCCTCCGGACCGGTCTCGCCGGGCGACGTCGTCGCCGTCGCCCGCCACGGCGCCCGGATCGAGCTCGACCCGGCGGCCCTGACCGAGGTCGGGGCCTCGCGGAAGCGGATCGAGGCGCTCGCCGACGACGTCGAACCGCACTACGGCATCTCGACGGGTTTCGGCGCGCTCGCGACGAAGCACATCCCCACCGAGCAGCGGGCCCAGTTGCAGCGCAGCCTGGTCCGCTCGCACGCGGCGGGTTCCGGCCCGGAGGTCGAGACCGAGGTCGTCCGCGCGACGATGCTGCTGCGCCTCTCCACCCTGATGACCGGCCGCACCGGCGTCCGCGTCGCCACCGCCGAGGCCTACGCCGCGCTGCTGAACGCCCACCTCACCCCCGTCGTGTTCGAGCACGGCTCGCTCGGCTGCTCCGGCGACCTCGCCCCGCTCGCGCACTGCGCGCTGGCCGTCATGGGCGAGGGCACCGTCCGCACCCGCGACGGCGAGGAACTCCCGGCCGCGCAGGCCCTCGCGGCTTCGGGTCTGGAACCCGTCGTCCTCGCCGAGAAGGAGGGCCTGGCCCTCATCAACGGCACCGACGGCATGCTCGGCCAGCTCGTCCTGGCCCTCGACACCCTCGAGAACCTGTTCGCGACCGCCGACCTCGCCGCCGCGATGAGCGTCGAGGCGCTGCTCGGCACCGACGCCGTGTTCGCCGACGACCTGCAGGCGCTGCGCCCGCAGACCGGTCAGCGCATCGCCGCCGGCAACATCCGCCGGGCGCTGGCGGGCTCGCCCATCGTCGCCAGCCACCGGGGCCCCGAGTGCACCCGCGTGCAGGACGCCTACTCGCTGCGTTGCGCCCCGCAGGTCCACGGCGCGGGTCGCGACACCGCCGCCCACGCCCGGAACGTCGCGACCGCGGAACTCGCCGCGGCCGTCGACAACCCCGTGGTCACCCTGGACGGGCGCGTGGAGTCCAACGGGAACTTCCACGGCGCCCCCGTCGGCTACGTCCTCGACTTCCTGGCCATCGCGGTCGCCGACCTCGCGAGCATCTCCGAACGTCGCACCGACCGGTTGCTGGACACCAAGCGCAGCCACGGCCTACCCGCGTTCCTCGCCCACGACGCGGGGGTCGACTCGGGGTTGATGATCGCGCAGTACACCTCCGCGGGGATCGTCAGCGAACTCAAGCGCCTCGCCGTGCCCGCCTCGGTCGACTCGATCCCGAGTTCGGCCATGCAGGAGGACCACGTCTCGATGGGCTGGTCCGCCGCCCGGAAGCTGCGTCGCGCCCTCGACGGCCTCACCCGCGTCCTGGCCATCGAGGTCATGACCGCCGCCCGCGGTCTGGACCTGCGATCACCCCTGCAGCCCGGACCGACCACCGGAGCGGTCCTCGCCCGGGTCCGCGAGACCACCGCAGGTCCCGGGCCCGACCGTTTCCTCGCCCCCGAGATCGAGGCCGTCGTGGCCGCGGTCGTCTCGGGCGAACTGCTCGCCGCCGCCCGTTCCGTCACCGAGATCGCCTGAGGAGAACCGCCGTGGAACACCTTCCCCGCCCCGTCCGCGCCCAGCGCGGCAACGAGCTGCAGGCCAAGAGCTGGCAGACCGAGGCGCCGCTGCGCATGCTCATGAACAACCTCGACGCCGAGGTCGCGGAACGCCCCGACGACCTCGTCGTCTACGGCGGCACCGGCAAGGCCGCCCGCTCCTGGGAGGCCTACGACGCCATCGTCCGCACCCTCGAGACCCTGGAGGACGATGAGACCCTGCTGGTGCAGTCCGGCAAACCCGTCGGGGTGTTCCGCACCCACGAGTGGGCGCCCCGCGTCCTCATCGCGAACTCGAACCTCGTGGGCGACTGGGCGACCTGGCCGGAGTTCCGCAAGCTGGAACAGGCCGGGCTGACGATGTACGGCCAGATGACCGCGGGTTCCTGGATCTACATCGGGACCCAGGGCATCCTGCAGGGCACCTACGAGACGTTCGCCGCCGTCGCCGACAAGAAGTTCGGCGGAACCCTGGCCGGCACGATCACCCTCACCGGCGGGGCCGGCGGAATGGGCGGTGCGCAGCCGCTCGCGGTGACCCTCAACGAGGGGGCGGTCCTCGTCGTCGACGTCGACCGCGCCCGGCTGCAGCGTCGCGTCGACCACGGCTACCTGGACGAGCTCGCCACCGACCTCGACGACGCGGTCGCCCGCGCCGTGGCGGCCCGCGACGAACGTCGCGGCCTCTCCGTCGGGGTCGTCGGCAACGCGGCGACCGTGTTCACCGAACTCCTCGACCGGGGCGCACCGATCGACGTCGTCACCGACCAGACCTCCGCGCACGACCCGCTCAGCTACCTCCCCGAGGGGGTCAGCGTCGAGGAGTGGCACGACCTCGCCGCCAAGGACCCGGAGGGTTTCACCCTCATGGCCCGGGCGTCGATGGCCAAGCAGGTCAAGGCCATGGTCGACTTCCAGGACCGCGGGGCCGAGGTGTTCGACTACGGCAACTCGATCCGCCAAGAGGCCGTCCTCGGCGGCTACGACCGCGCGTTCGAGTTCCCCGGGTTCGTCCCGGCCTACATCCGCCCGCAGTTCGCCGAGGGGCGCGGGCCGTTCCGCTGGGTCGCGCTCTCGGGCGACCCGAAGGACATCGAGCGCACCGACCGGGCGATCCTCGAACTGTTCCCGCACGACGAGAAGCTCCGCCGCTGGATCACCGCCGCGGGGGAGAAGGTGCACTTCGAGGGCCTGCCCGCACGGATCTGCTGGCTCGGCTACAAGGAACGTCACCTCGCCGGGCTGAAGTTCAACGAACTCGTCGCGAACGGCGAGATCTCCGCGCCCATCGTCATCGGCCGCGACCACCTCGACTCCGGTTCCGTGGCCTCGCCCTACCGCGAGACCGAGGCCATGGCCGACGGTTCCGACGCCATCGCCGACTGGCCGCTGCTGAACGCCCTGCTGAACACCGCCTCCGGGGCCACCTGGGTCTCGTTGCACCACGGGGGCGGCGTCGGCATCGGCCGTTCCATCCACGCCGGGCAGGTCACCGTCGCCGACGGCACCGACCTCGCCGCGCAGAAGATCGAACGCGTCCTCACCAACGACCCGGGGACGGGCGTCATGCGCCACGTCGACGCCGGGTACGAACGCGCCGCAGAGGTCGCGCGGGAACGGGGTCTGCGCGTCCCCATGTGGGAACAGTGAGCTCCTTCTGGTGCGAGTCGGCGTGGCTCGACGGGGGCCCCGTCCGCGGGGTCCGCGTCGAGTCCACGAACGGCCGCACCACCTCAGTCACCCGCGAACCCCGGCCGCTCGACGGTGATCGGGAACTCCGGGGACTGGTGTTCCCGGGTTTCGCGAACGCGCACTCGCACGCGTTCCACCGCGGCCTGCGAGGGAGGACCCACGCTGACGGCGGGTCGTTCTGGACCTGGCGCACCGCCGTGTACGCCCTCGCCGGCCGCCTCGACCCCGACGGCTACCGGGAACTCGCGACGGCCGCGTTCACCGAGATGGTCCTCGCCGGCTGGACCGCCGTGGGGGAGTTCCACTACCTGCACCACCGCCCCGACGGAACCCCCTACGACGACCCGAACGCGTTCGCCCTGGCCCTGCGCGACGCCGCCCGCACGGCCGGGATCCGCCTCACCCTGCTCGACACGCTCTACCTGACCTCCGCCCCCGGGAAACCCCCGCTGGCGGAGCAGCGTCGGTTCTCCGACGGCACCGCCCAGGCCTGGGCCGCCCGTGTCCGGGCGATCCCCACCGACGAGTTCTTCCGGGTCGGGGTGGCTGCGCACTCGGTGCGAGCCGTCGGCCCGGCTGACCTCACCGTCGTCGCCGAGACGGGCTGGGACCTCGGGGTCCCCGTGCACGTCCACCTCTCCGAGCAACCCGCCGAGAACGAGGCCTGCCGGCAGGCCTACGGCTGCACGCCGACGGAACTCCTCGACCGCGCCGGGGCCCTCAGCCCGGCGCTCACCGTCGTGCACGCCAACCACGTCACCGACGCCGACGTCGCGTTGCTGGGTGCCCGCCAGGTCTCCGTCGCGGCCTGCCCCACGACCGAGGCCGACCTCGGCGACGGTGTGGGGCGCAACCGCGCGCTGGCCGACGCGGGGGCGGTCCTCGCCCTCGGCACCGACCAGCACGCCGTGGTCGACCCCTTCCTGGAGACCCGCGGTCTCGAGGCCGCCGCCCGGCTCGGGTCGTTGCGGCGCGGGGTGTTCGACCCCGCGGAACTCGTTGCCGCGCTCACCACCGGCGGCCACCGCAGCCTCGGCCTGGAGGGCGGTTCGATCGTCGTGGGCCAGCCCTGCGACCTCGTCGCCGTCGACACGGACTCGGTCCGCACGGCCGGTTCCGACCCGGCCCAGGTCCCGATGACGGCGACCGCGCAGGACGTCACCGACGTCGTCGTCGCGGGGGAGTTCCGCGTCCGCGGTGGGCAGCACGAGACCGTCCCCCGCGAGCGCGTCGCCGAGATCCTCCGGAGCCTGACGTGAGCACCGTCTACACGGGCATCGGCGAACTCACCACCAACGACCCGGAGGTCGACGGTGGCGACCTGCTCGCCCGGGTCCCCGACGCCGCCCTCGTCGTCGAGGACGGCCGGGTCGCCTGGACCGGTCCTTCCGACCGGGCCCCCGCTGCCGACGAGCGCGTCGACCTCGGTGGCCGCGCCGTCCTGCCCGGCTGGGTCGACTCCCACTCCCACCTCGTCTTCGCCGGCGACCGCACGAGCGAGTTCGAGGCCCGGATGGCCGGGAAGCCCTACGCGGCGGGCGGTATCGCCACGACCGTCACCGCGACCCGCGCCGCCACCGACGACCAGTTGCGGGCGGGACTGCGCCGCCACGTCGCCGAGGCGCTCGCGCAGGGCACCACGACGCTGGAGACGAAGACCGGTTACGGGCTGACCGTGGCCGAGGAACTCCGCGCGGCGCGGCTGGCCGCCGAGGTCACCGACGAGGTCAGCTGGCTCGGCGCCCACATCGTGGCCCCCGGCGTCTCCCCCGAGGACTACCTCGCCGAACTCGTGGGCCCCCAGCTCGACGCCGTGGCGGGCCACGTCCGCTGGGCCGACGTGTTCTGCGAGACGGGCGCCTTCGACGAGGAGCAGTCCCGCGCCGTCCTGCTCGCGGCCCGGGCCGCGGGCCTCGGCCTGCGCGTCCACGGCAACCAGCTCACGCAGGGGCCGGGGGTGCGGTTGGCCTGTGAACTCGACGCCGCCAGCGTCGACCACTGCAACCACCTCGCCCCGGCCGACGTCGCCGCCCTCGCCGCCTCGGACACGGTGGCGACCGTCCTCCCCGCCTGCGACCTCTCGACCCGGCAACCCCTCGCGCCCGCGCGTCGGCTGCTGGACGCGGGCGCGCAGGTCGCGATCGCCGCGAACTGCAACCCCGGTTCCAGCTACACCAGTTCCGTCGCGTTCTGCGTCGCGACGGCGGTCCTGCAGATGCACCTCACCGTCGCCGAAGCCGTCCACGCCGCGACCTTCGGCGGCGCGCAGGCCCTGCGCCGCACCGACGTCGGCCGCTTGACGGTGGGCGCCCGGGCCGATCTGCACGTCCTCGACGCCCCCTCGGTGACCCACCTCGCCTACCGCCCCGGCGTCCCCCTCACCCACGCCGTCCACCGCGCTCACCGGTCGGACTGACTTCGCCGAACCGGCAGACCGCAGCCCTCGTGCCGGTCCATGCTGACCCCGTGACCGACGTGTTCGACGCCCCCGACGTCCTGCTCTACGAGCACCGGGGGGCCTTCGCGGTCCGGCACCGCTACGAGATCGTCCTGCCCGACGGCACCCCGGCCGCTGCCGTCGAGGAGACCCTCGGCGCCGGGGGTGCCTTCTTCGGGAGGGTGGTCTCCTCGCGCTACCTCGTCCAGGACGTGACCGGGGTCCTGCTGGCGATCGAGCGTCCCGGCAGCCTCGGGAAGTCGGAGTTCTTCGCCACCTGGGCCGACGGCCGACCACTCGGCCGGGTGCGGCAGGAGAACAGCTGGGCCGCGCCCCGTTTCGAGTTCGCCCTCGCTGACGGCCGCAGCGGCCGGATGACCGGCGGCGGGTGGGGGAGCCGCGACTGGGACGTCGCGCTGCACACCGACCCGCGCCCCGCCAGCCTGCGGAAACCCGACGACGAACCCCGCCGGATCGCCACCGTCCACCGCGAGCACCGCTCCTTCGACCGGGTCCTCGTCGACGCCGACGCCTTCGCCCTGTCCACCGACCCGACCCTCGACCGCGACCTGCGGGCCGTCCTGCTCGTCGGGGTCGTCGCCCTCGACGCCGTGCGCGACGCCCGGAAGAACTCCGGCGACTGACTCAGGCCGGGCCGTCCGGGTAGGCCTCGCGGTACTCCTGCAGCGTCATCCCCAGCTGCCGGGCGCTGGCGGTGTCCTCCTCATCGGCGAACGCGTTCCAGTCGTCGACGACACGCTGGGTCAACGGCGAGCCGTAGGTGCCGCAGAAGTACGTCCTGTCCTCGGGTACGTCCGGTGGCGGGGTGGTGCACTGCGGCTCCTCCGTCCAGAAGTCGTCCGGGTCGAAGCAGCTCATCCACGTCAGGTCTGAGTACGCGAACTCGTCCTCCGGATCAGCCGTCGCGAGTTCCTCGTCGGTGGGCTCGTGGGTCACGCACGTCCGGGTCGGCGCCGACGTCGCCATCGGGCCACCGGTGAGCCACTCGTCGTAGTCCGCCCACTCCTGCTCCGAGGCGGACTCGGCGGGCCGTGTCGTGGGGGCCGACGTGGGCGCGGACGCAGTGGGCGCCGACTCCGTCCCGCAGGCCGTCAGCGTCAGCGCGAGGGCGAACAGGGGCAGGACGACACGACGCACCGCAGCACGCTCCCAGCCTCCGCACGGCTCGCAGGCCCCGGCCACCGCCGTCTCACCCGTTCGGACCACCGCAGGAGACCGTCCAGGCCCGGGCGAGTGGATGGGAGGATCGCCGGGTGCACCCCGACGCCCCGCCCTTCGGTCTCCTCCTCGACGTCGACGGGCCGATCGCCAGCCCGGTGACGCGTTCGATCAGCGCGGCGGGGTTGCTGGACAGCCTGCTCGAACTGCTGGCCGCGGGAGTCCCCGTCGTCTTCAACACCGGCCGCTCCGACGACTTCCTGCGCACGCAGGTCGTCGGCCCGATACTCGCCGCCGGCCTGCCCGCGCGCGCCCGGCTGCACGCCGTCTGCGAGAAGGGCGCCGTCACCTTCACCGTCACCGCCGCCGGCATGAGCCCCGTCGAGGTCGACGAGCAGGTCGCCGTCCCGCGCCCCGCCGTCGAACGCCTCGAAGCGCTGGCCCGCGCGCACTACGCCGACGTCGTCTTCGTCGACGGCGGCAAGCGCGCCATGGTCTCCCTCGAGCAGCGCCTCGACGTCGACTCCGCGACCTACCTCGCCCGCCAGCCCGAGTTCGAGGCGGCGGCGCTCGCGGTCTTCGCCGACCTCGACCTCGGCGCGACCTGGAAGGGCGTCGACCAGCCCGACTCCGCCGGCCGGATCGACTGGCGCATCGACCCCACGATCATCTCCACCGACATCGAGTCCGTGCTGCTCGGCAAGGACCGGGGGGCCGAGATGGCGCTGCGCCTGCTCGCCGCCGACGGCCTGCCGCCCACCGCCTGGCGCACCGTCGGCGACTCCCGCACCGACTACGCGATGGCCGACTGGCTGCACGCGCAGGGTCACGTCGTCGCCCACGTCGACGTCCGCCCCGCCGACGGCGTGCCCACCACCCCCTACCCGGTTCTGCAGCCTCGCCACACCGTCAACGACCTCGCCGGCGCCGCCTGGCTCGCGCGCCTGGCCGCCGTCGTCCGCGGCGACGCCCCCGACGACCGCGACTTCGACGCGCCCCGTCCGGGTGGGGTGGTCGCTTAGGCTTCCGCCGTGGCTGAGCAGCGGATCGACACCCAGTACGAGGACCTCCTGCGACACGTCCTCGCCACCGGCACCCCCAAGTCCGACCGGACCGGCACCGGGACGCGCAGCGTCTTCGGCCACCAGATGCGCTACGACCTCGCCGCCGGGTTCCCGCTGATCACCACCAAGCGCGTGCACTTCAAGTCCATCGCGCTGGAGCTCCTCTGGTTCCTGCGCGGCGACGGCAACGCCCACTGGCTGCAGGAGCGCGGCGTGACGATCTGGGACGAGTGGGCCGACGAGAACGGTGACCTCGGTCCCGTCTACGGCGTGCAGTGGCGGTCCTGGCCGACCCCGGACGGTCGCCACGTCGACCAGATCACCGAGGTCCTCGACACCCTGCGGACCGACCCGGACTCCCGCCGCATGATCGTCTCGGCCTGGAACGTCGCCGAGCTCGACAAGATGGCCCTCGCCCCCTGCCACGCGTTCTTCCAGTTCCACGTCGCCGACGGCAAGCTCTCCTGCCAGCTCTACCAGCGCTCGGCCGACCTCTTCCTCGGCGTCCCGTTCAACATCGCCAGCTACGCCCTGCTGACGATGCTCGTCGCGCAGGAGGTCGGCCTCGCACCCGGCGACTTCGTCTGGACCGGCGGCGACTGCCACGTCTACGACAACCACGTCGAGCAGGTCGAGGAACAGCTCTCCCGGACGCCGTACCCGTTTCCGCAGCTGACGATCGCCCCCAAGGGCCTGTTCGAGGTCGCCTACGAGGACCTCGAGGTCGTGGACTACCAGCACCACCCCACGATCAAGGCTCCCGTGGCGGTGTGATCCGGTGATCGGCCTGGTGTGGGCCCAGAGCGCCAACGGCGTCATCGGTGCGGACGGCCGGATCCCCTGGCGGATCCCCGAGGACATGGACCACTTCTCGCAACTCACCGCCGGCTCCACCGTCGTCATGGGTCGCGCCACCTGGGAGTCCCTGCCGCCGAGGTTCCGGCCCCTGCCCGAGCGCCGCAACGTCGTCCTCTCCCGGGACGCGGACTACGCCGCCGACGGCGCTGAGGTCGTCCACGACCTGATCACGGCGCTCGCGGGCCCTGGTCCGGCGGACGGCGACGTCTGGGTCATCGGTGGCCAGGCCGTCTACCAGGCCGCTCTCGGGCACGCCGACGTCCTCGTCGTCACCGAGGTGGACCTCGAGGTCGAGGGCGACACGCGCGCCCCGCGGATCGGGGAGGAGTGGTCGCGGACGGAGACGGGGGAGTGGCGCACCTCCACGAAGGGGCCGCGCTTCCGGATCTGCACCTGGCACCGATCGGGCTGAACCCCTCGCGCCGGGGCGGACTTCGTGGCACCGTGAGGCATCGAGCCCCTACGGGGCTCCCGGCCGGAGGAGTGCCTCGTGACCCTCTTCGTCTCGTTCTTCGTGATCCTGCTGGTGGCGGCCGTCGTCGGTCGCGTCTGTTCCTCGTCGCGGCCGGGTGACCGTCCGGGCGTCGAGCCGGACCGGGTCCACCTCCCCGACACCGGCCACCACTCCGGCTGGGCCCACGCCCAGGACCGCCGCCGCGACTGACCTCAGTCGCTGAGGTCGTAGACCGTCGTCGTACCGACGGTCATCGCCGTGTGCGCCGCGGCCGCCCACGCCACGACGTCCGACGTCGCCGCTGACGTCGACTCGTCGGGGACCAGCAGGTACCGCACCCGTCCGGTCGCCACGTAGGACTGGAACTGCGCCAGGCTCATCGCCGCGTCGCCGGTCTCGAGCGTCAGCACCGCGGTATCGCTGGCGAGTTCGAGTGCCGCCGCGTTCTGCCAGGGGCCGACCGTGGCCGCCGACCAGGTCGTGCCCGCGGCCTGGAGCAACGACGTCGTCGACGTGTCCGCCGGGATGGTCGACGCGTCGTGCGCCCGGGCGCCGGCGCCGAGACCCGCGGACAGCACCAGGGCCAGGACCAGCACGACCCGCGGAGCGCCCCGCCACCGTCGCCACAGCCACGTGCCACCGAGCGCGAGGGCCGTCGCGGCCAGCGGAGCCAGCACCCCGGCCCCTGGGCCGATCCACACCCCCGAGGAGACCGGCGGACCCCCCGGCCACCCGGGTGCGACGACGAACCAGACCCCGACGCAGGCCGCCGCCGTTCCGGTGAGGACGGCCACGTCGAGGACTGCCCGGCGCCGAGGCGTCCAGCGCAGGAGCAGGGTCCCCACGAGCAGCGCCACCCCGAGCGCAGCCCCCCACCCCCCGACGAGCACCGCGCCACCCCCGGCCAGTCCCGCGCCGAGCGACCAGCGGGCCGAGCCCCGGTGGCGGACGAGGGGGTACCCCGTGACGCCCAGCAGCAGCGCCGTCTGGGCCTCGTCCCCGGAGCGCAGCAGCAGGGCCAGCACCGCACCGGCCACCAGACCCGCTGAGGGACCGGCGATCCGCCGGACGGTCACGGTCAGGACCGCCACGGCCAGGACGGTCAGGACGGTCGCGAGCACGACGAGGTCCGCGGAGGCGGAGATCCGCAGCACCAGTCCGGAGAGCCATCCCGCCGCAGGCGCCCCGACGGAGGTCGCCGCCTGCGGGTCGAGGGTCCCGAAGAACCACGCCTTCCAGCTTTGCGAACCCGACCACGCGACGGCCCGGTCGAGCACGTCCAGGCGGTCCGGCCGGAGCGAACGGGTCACCACGGTCGCCGCGAGCAGGGCGAGCACCCCGGCCCGACCCCGCCGCGGTCGGGCGAGCGCTCGGGTGGCCACGGGAACGGGGATCTCCCGGGCGGCGAGCGCGGCGGCTGGGGTCATGCCTCCACGGTCCGCCGCCCACCGCGGTGTCACACCGGTGTTCCCCGTGCGGTCCCTGTGAGGCTGACCCGACCGGGTGGCGGCACGGAACAGTCCCGTCCCGCCGGAGGTTGCCCACGGCGTGAAGGTGGAGATCTGGTCCGACGTCGTGTGTCCCTGGTGCTACATCGGCAAGCGCCGCTTCGAGAGCGCGCTGCGCGTCTTCGAGCACCGCGAGGACGTCGAGGTGGAGTGGAGGTCCTTCGAGCTGGACCCCACGACGCAGTCGGTGACGACCCGCGCCGACGGACCCAGCGACGCCCACGCGCGCAAGCTGTCGGCCAAGATCGGCCGGCCGGTGGAGGAGGTGCGGGAACTCATCGCCCACGTCGACGCCGTGGCCGCCGCCGAAGGCCTGGAGTTCCACCAGGACGTCTCCGTCCCCGCGAACACCGTCAACGCCCACCAGTTGCTGCACCTGGCGCGCGAGCACGGTGTCCAGGACGCCGTGAAGGAACGCTTCCTGCACGCCAACTTCTCGGAGGGCGAGCCCCTCGGTGACGACGACACCCTGGTCCGCCTGGCCGCCGAGGCCGGCCTGGACGCGGCGGAGTCGCGCGCGGTGCTGGCCGAGGACCGCTACGTCGACGCCGTGCGCGCGGACGTCGCCGAGGCCCAGGCCCTCGGCGCCCGCGGGGTGCCGTTCTTCGTGATCGACCGCAAGTACGGCATCGCGGGCGCCCAGCCGACCGAGCAGTTCCTGCAGGTGCTGCAGCGGGCCTGGCAGGAGAGCCGCCCCCTCACCCTCGTCGGTGGCGACGACGCCGAGGCCTGCGGCCCCGAGGGCTGCGCGATCTGACGCGGGGCTCGCGGTGGGGGATCGTTGCCTCCCCGAGGACACTAGACGTCCTCGGGGAGGCAACGATCCCGCCGGGAACCCCCGTCAGGCGACGTCGACCCCGAAGTCCTGCGCGATCCCCCGCAGCCCGGAGGCGTACCCCTGCCCGACGGCGCGGAACTTCCACTCGCCGTTGTAGCGGTAGACCTCACCGAACACCATCGCGGTCTCGGTCGAGGCGTCCTCGGACAGGTCGTAGCGCACGACCTCGCTGCCGTCGGTCCGGTTGACCATGCGGATGAACGCGTTCATGACCTGACCGAAGCTCTGCCGGCGCGCCTCGGCGTCGTGGATCGAGACCGCGAAGACGATCTTGTCGACGTCCTGCGGCACGGAGTTCAGGTCGAGCTCGATGCTCTCGTCGTCGCCCTCACCCTCACCGGTCCGGTTGTCCCCGGTGTGGCGCACCGAGCCGTCGGGGCTGGCGAGCTGGTTGTAGAACACGAAGTGGGCGTCCGAGAGGACCTTCCCGTTCGGGCCGAGCAGCAGCGCGCTGGCGTCCAGGTCGAAGTCCATGCCGGTGGTGGTCCGCACGTCCCACCCGAGGCCGACGAGGGCCTCGTTCAGGTCCGGTGCCACCTTCGACAGCGAGACGTTTCCACCCTTGGCGAGAGTCACACCCATGGCGCGAACTTATCCGAGCCGGCTGGACACCGCCTGGGCGGCGCGGGGGGGAACGGTGAGACGTTCGACCAGCAGCTCGACCACGACGTCGACGGACGGGGCGGGCAGTCCGAACAGCGCCCGGAAGTAGATCGGCGCCACCAGGTGGTCGAGGACCCGCGTGGCGTTGGGAACCTCCTCGCCGCGCTGCGCCGCACGGTCCAGGATCTCCTCGGCCTGCGAGCTGCGACCGACCAGACAGGCCGAGCAGGCGGACTCGAACCCTTCCGGTGCACCGGAGCCGGCGCCCGGCGCCGGAGGATCCGCGGGTCCGGCGGCGACCGCGGCCCGCAGCAGGGCGAGTTCCGCCGGACGTCGCGACTCGGTGACCAGCGCGGTGGCCCAGGCGTGCAGGTCGCCCCGCAGGCTGCCGGTGTCGGGGACGGCCCCGCTGGTGCCGAAGCGGACGAGGGCGGTGTCGGCCAGCAGGGCGGGGACGTCACCCCACCGTCGGTACACGCTCGTCGCGTTGACCCCGGCGCGGGCGGCGACCTGGGGGATCGTCAACGGTTCGCCCTCGGCCAGCAGGTCGAGCACGGCCTGGTGGACGGCGGCCGTCACCTTGGCGCTGCGCCCTCCTGGACGCGTCATCGTTGGTGCCACGCGTCCACCCTAATGCAGTTCGCGTTGCCTTTGCGCACGGTGGGGAGTAGTTTCCCGAAGACACCTCCCCGAGTTCCTGGAGCACCCGTGTCCACCGACACCCCCACCCGGACGGGTTTCTCCGTCGTCACCGTCACGCTGGGCCTGCTCGTCGCCGCGAGTTCCGCGCCGTCCCCGATCTTCCCCGTCTACGAGGAACTGTGGGGGATCGGCGCCACCGCCGTCACCGTCGTCTTCGCGATCTACGCGGCCGCGCTGCTCGTCGCGCTGCTCACCGTCGGCTCGCTCTCCGACCACCTCGGCCGTCGCCGGGTCGTCCTGGTCGCGCTCGTCGGTGTCCTCGCCTCGATGCTGGTGTTCAGCCAGGCGGACTCCGTCGGCTGGCTCGTCCTCGGCCGCGTGGTGCAGGGGTTCTCCACCGGTTCCGCGATCGGCGCGCTGGGCGCCTGGTTGCTCGACCTCGCGGGTCCGGAGCGGGCCGCGACGGCGCAGCTGGTCAACGGGGCGACGCCACCCGTGGGCCTGATGGCCGGCGGCCTGGGCTCGGGCCTCCTCGTGCAGTTCGCACCGGCCCCCACCGAACTCGTCTACCTGGTGCTCGCCGGGCTGCTCGTCGTCGCGGCCGTCGGGATCGCTGTGACCGCCGACGTGGTCGACCGCGTCCCCGGCGCGCTGGCCTCGCTGCGACCCGTCGTCCGGTTGCCCGCCGCCTCGCGCGCAGCGTTCACGACCTACCTCCCCGGCTTCCTCGGCAGCTGGGGCCTGGGTGGGCTCTGCATGGGGCTGGGGCCCTCGGTCGTGGTCGGAGTCCTCGGGATCGCCAACCACGTCGCCGGCGGGCTCGTCGTCGCGGCCGTCGCCGGGGTGGGGGCGGCGACGGGGATCCTCACCCGTCACGTCGCCCCGGCCCGGGTCATGACGCTGGGCATGTCCGCGCTCGTCGTCGGGCCGGTCCTGCTCGCCCTCGGGGCCGACGCCGCCTCCACCCCGTGGTTCTTCGCCGGCGCCCTCGTCGCCGGGATCGGGTTCGGGGCCGGGTTCCAGGGTGCGCTGCGCGGGGTCCTCTCCACGGCTCCCGCCCACGAACGCGCCGGGGTCCTCGCCGCCGTCTACGTCGTGAGCTACCTGGTCTTCGGGGTCCCCGCCGTCGTCGCGGGTCTGCTGGCCCCGCACGTCGGCCTGACCGCCGTCGTCGACGGCTACGCGGTGCTCGTCGTCCTGGCCGGCCTCGCCGGCCTCGTCCTCGGCGGGGTCCAGCGCGCCCGCGGGACCGCGACCCTCCCGGCCCAGCGCCGTCGACAGGTGGCCCCGGACGACACCGGAGCCCCCTCGCAGTCCTGACCCGCCGCTACGGTGGAGCGGTGACGTCAAGCGAACGGTCCAACCTGTCGATCACGGACTCGTGACTCTCCACGCCGGTCAGCACATCGCCTTCAGCGGCCACTTCCTCGAACCCCGCGCGGCCCTCGCGGCCCGCGCCGAGGAAGCGGGGCTCCACGTCGACCCCGACGTCACCGAGCGCACGGACGTCCTCGTCGCCAACGACGCGGGGTCCGGTTCGTCGTCGGTCCGCGCGGCCATCGCCCACGGCATCCCGCTCCTGGACGAGTACTCCTTCGACGACCTGCTCAGCTCGGCCGTCGCCGGCTGACCCGTCCGCCCGAGGCGTGTCCGAGCACGCTCACCGCAGATGTGACACGCCCGAAACACCATGAGCATGCGCTCGTGACCCGGAAGTGGTTGCCTTCCCCAGTCCATCTCGCGATGTTGCACTGTGGAAGGGGACCCGCATGTCCGTCGAAAAGGACACCGGATCAGGGGTCGGCGTCCAGCGCGACTTCTCGCACGAGGACGGTGGGCTGCACAAGGGCCTGAAGAACCGTCAGCTCCAGATGATCGCCATCGGCGGCGCCATCGGCACGGGGCTCTTCCTGGGTGCGGGCGGTCGTCTCGTCACCGCCGGTCCCGGTCTCTTCATCATCTACGGGGTCTGCGGCTTCTTCGTCTTCCTCATGCTGCGGGCCCTCGGCGAGCTCGTCCTGCACCGGCCCTCGTCGGGCTCGTTCGTCTCCTACGCGCGTGAGTTCTACGGCGAGAAGGCCGCCTTCGTCGCCGGCTGGATGTACTGGTTCAACTGGGCCATGACCGCGATCGTCGACATCACCGCGATCGCGACGTACATGCACTACTGGCAGACGTTCTCCTCGGCGCCGCAGTGGCTGCTGGCCCTCATCGCCCTCGTCGTCGTCCTCAGCCTCAACCTCGTCTCGGTCAAGATCTTCGGCGAGATGGAGTTCTGGTTCGCGCTGATCAAGGTCGTCGCGCTGACCGCCTTCCTGCTCATCGGCATCGTCTTCCTCGCCGGTCGCTTCCCGATCGAGGGGCAGACCACGGGGCTCAGCGTCATCAGCGACAACGGTGGCTGGTTCCCCACCGGGGCCGTCCCGCTGATCGTCGTGATCTCCGGCGTGGTCTTCGCCTACGCCGCCGTCGAGCTCGTCGGCACCGCGGCCGGGGAGACGGAGAACCCCGAGAAGATCATGCCGCGGGCGATCAACACCGTCATCGTCCGCATCGTCGTCTTCTACTGCGGCTCGCTGATCCTGCTCGCGCTGCTGCTGCCCTACACCGCCTACTCCAAGGACACGAGCCCCTTCGTCACGTTCTTCTCCAAGATCGGCGTTCCCGGGGCCGGTGACGTCATGAACTTCGTCGTCCTGACCTCGGCGCTCTCCAGCCTCAACGCCGGGCTCTACTCCACCGGCCGCATCGTGCGGTCGATGGCGCAGAACGGCTCCGCGCCGAAGTTCGCGGCCAAGCTCAACAAGGGCGGGGTCCCCTTCGGCGGCATCGCCATCACCGGGGTCGTCGCGGTGCTCGGCGTCGTCCTCAACGCCGTCGCCCCGGGCCGGGCCTTCGAGATCGTCCTCAACGCCTCCGCGCTGGGCATCATCGCCAGCTGGGGCACGATCGTGCTCTGCCAGATGCGGCTGCACTCCTGGGCCAAGAAGGGGATCGTCACCCGCCCCGACTACCGCCTCTTCGGCGCCCCGTACACCGGCTACGCGGTGCTGGTCTTCCTCGTCGCCGTCCTCGGGATCATGGCCTACGACAAGGACAGCCGCCCCACGGTCTACGCCCTCGGCGTGATCATCCCGCTGCTGGTCGTCGGCTGGTTCTCCGTGCGCAAGCGCGTCCTGGCCGCGGCCGAGGAGCGCATGGGCTACACCGGTGAGTTCCCGGTCAAGGCCAACCGACCGGGCGACGGCGGCAAGAAGTAGGGACCTCGCCCCGGAACGAACAGGACGCCGTCGCCCCCCGCGCCTTACGCTGCGGGGGACGGCGGCGTCCTGCTGCGTCCTGCCCGCCCGGCGCTGTGCGGTGCACCCTCGACGAGGCCCCCTGAGGACACCCTGCGCATGACCGCGCCCACCACCCGGCCCACCACCAGGCCCGCCCCCGCGCGCGCCACCCCCCGCACCCCCTCCACGTTCGGACTCGTCGTCCTCCTCGGCGCCATGGCCGCCCTCGGTGCGGTGACGATCGACCTCTACCTCCCGTCGCTGCCCGAGGTGGCGATCGACCTCGGCACCACCGAGGCGCGCACCCAGCTGACGATCACCGGGGTCCTCGTCGGCTCCGCGCTCGGCCAGCTCGTCGTCGGCCCGCTCTCCGACGCGTTCGGTCGCCGGAAGCCCGCCGCCGTCGGGTTCTGCGTCTACGTCGTCGCCACCCTGCTCTGCGCGATCGCGCCGAACCTGCCCACCCTCGTCGCCTTCCGGGTCCTGTCCGGCGTCGGCGCCTCGGCCGGGGCGGTCATCGGCATGGCTGTGATCCGCGACCTCTTCGTCGGACCCGCCGCGGCGCGGCTGCAGTCCCGCCTCGTCCTCGTCATCGGCGTGGCCCCGCTCTTCGCCCCCACCGTCGGGGGCGCGATCGCCGCCCACACGGGCTGGCGTCCGGTGCTGGCGCTGCTCTCCGTCGCCGGTCTCGCGGTCCTCCTCGCCGTGTGGCTCCGACTCCCCGAGACCCGCCCCGAGCTCACCGACACCCCCGCCCAGGCCCTCGCCGAGGACGAGCGCGCCCCCGTCACCCCGCCGCGGCGCGGCCGGGTCCGGCGCACCTTCACCGGTTACGGCGTCCTGCTGCGCGACCGCCGGTTCCTGGCCTTCGCGGCCATGCCCGGGCTCGCGCTGGCCACGATCATGGCCTACGTCTCGACCTCGCCCTTCGTCCTCAAGGACGGGTTCGGCCTCTCGAGCACCGGGTTCGCGCTCTTCTTCGCGGTCAACGGCACGGCCCTCATCGGCGGCACGCAGCTCAACGCGGGCCTCGTCGAACGCTTCGGCTCGGCGAAGCTGCTCCGCGTCGGCGTGCTCGCCGCCCTCGTCTTCGGTCTCGCGCTGACGGTGTCGCTGCTCTCGGGCACCGACCAGCTGCTGCTCTTCGCCGTGCCGCTCTACCTGCTGCTGCTCGCGCTCGGCCTGATCATGCCCAACGCCGTGACCCTCGGCCTGGAGCCCTACGGCGACAGCGCAGGGGCCGCGGCGGCGCTGGTGACCGCCCTGCAGTCCGGCATCGGCGGACTCGTCGGGGTCCTCGTGGGTGTCCTCGGTGGCGACGAGCACGCCATGGGTCTCGTCGTCGGGGCCGCCGTCGTCCTCAACGTGGCCCTCCTGCTCTCGGTCTCCCGGAGGATCCGCCCTAGTGTGAGGTCATGAGTTCGATCACGGACGCCCAGCCCGCGGGCAGCGACGTCGACCCCTCGGTCCGACCCCAGGACGACCTCTTCCGGCACGTCAACGGCCACTGGCTGGCGACGACCGAGATCCCGGACGACCGCGCCGTCGACGGCGCCTTCGTCCGCCTCCGCGACGAGTCCGAGGCCGAGTGCCGCGCCATCGTCGAGGCCGCCGCAGCGGCGGCCGCAACCGGTGAGGCCGAGGCGGGCAGCGTCCAGCAGAAGATCGGCGACCTCTACGCCAGCTTCATGGACACCGAACGCATCGAGGCCCTCGGCGCCACCCCGCTGGACCCGGAGCTCGCCGCGGTCGACGCCATCACCGACCACGCCGACCTGGTCCGCCGGCTGGGCGCCTTCGAGCGCTCCGGCGTCGGTGGCCCGTTCGCCTACTGGGTGGACACCGACAACGCGAAGTCCGACGAGTACGTCGTCTACCTCACCCAGTCCGGTCTCGGCCTGCCCGACGAGTCGTACTACCGCGAGGAGCAGTACGCGGCGATCCGCGAGGCCTACCTCGGCCACGTGGAGCGCATCCTCACCCTCGGCCACCGTCCCGACCCGGCCGGTTCCGCCCAGCGCATCCTCGCCCTGGAGACGGAGATCGCGAGCCACCACTGGGACCGCGTGAAGAACCGCGACGCGAACGCGACCTACAACAAGGTCGACCGCGCGGGCCTCGAGGCGCTGCTGCCCGGCATCGACCTGGCCGGCTGGCTCGAGGCCGCGCAGCTGCCCGACTCCGCCTTCGCCCAGGTCGTCGTCCGCCAGCCCAGCTACCTCACCGGCCTGGCCGAGGTCCTCCTCGCGACGCCGGTCGAGACCTGGCGCGAGTGGCTCGGCTGGCGCATCCTGCACGGCGGCGCGGTCTTCCTCTCCTCCGACTTCGTCGACGAGAACTTCGCCTTCTACGGCACGACCCTGACCGGTGCCCCGCAGCTGCGCGAGCGCTGGAAGCGCGGCGTCGGGCTCGTCGAGGGCAACCTGGGCGAGGCGCTGGGCGAGCTCTACGTCGCCGAGCACTTCCCGCCCGCCGCGAAGGCCCGGATGGAGGAGCTCGTCGCGAACCTGGTCGAGGCCTACCGCCTCGACATCGAGGCCCTGGACTGGATGACCCGGGAGACGAAGGACCGGGCGCTGGAGAAGCTCGGCCAGTTCACCCCCAAGATCGGCCACCCCGACACCTGGCGCGACTACGCGAAGCTGACCGTGGACCGCCACGACCTGCTGGGCAACGTCCGTCGCGCCTTCGCCTTCGAGGTCGAACGCGAGCTCGCCAAGCTCGGCTCCCCGGTGGACCGCAGCGAGTGGTTCATGACCCCGCAGACGGTCAACGCCTACTACAACCCGGGCATGAACGAGATCGTCTTCCCCGCGGCCATCCTCCGACCGCCGTTCTTCTCCCTCGAGGCCGACGACGCCGAGAACTACGGCGGCATCGGTGCGGTCATCGGTCACGAGATCGGTCACGGCTTCGACGACCAGGGCTCCAAGTACGACGGTCTGGGCAACCTCAACGACTGGTGGACCGACGCGGACCGCGAGGAGTTCGGCAAGCGCACGGACGCCCTCGTCGCGCAGTTCGACGCCCTCGAGCCGCCGGAGACCCCCGGCAAGAAGGTCAACGGCTCGCTGACGGTGGGCGAGAACATCGGCGACCTCGGCGGGCTGACGATCGCCCACAAGGCCTACGAGATCGCCCTGGAGGGCGAGCCCGCGCCGGTCGTCGACGGCCTCAACGGCTCCCAGCGGCTCTTCTTCGGGTGGGCCAAGGTGTGGTGCGGCAAGGTGCGCCCCGCCGAGGTCGAACGTCGCCTCGCCGTGGACCCGCACTCCCCGCCGGAGTTCCGCTGCAACGCCGTGGTGAAGAACCTCGTCGAGTTCCACGAGGCCTTCGACACCCAGCCCGGTGACGGGCTCTGGCTGGACCCGGCGGAACGCGTCCGGATCTGGTGAGCGGCAGGGCCTGAGGGGGTTCAGTCGGCGAGCGCGACCTGGTCGCGCCCGCCCTCCTTCGCCTCGTAGAGGGCGCGGTCGGCGCGCAGCAGCAGTTCGTCGGGCGTGCTCCCGTGGTCGGGGCTGGTGGCGACCCCCGCGCTGATCGTCACCCGCAGCCCCTCGACCGCGAAGGGGATCTCCGCGCACGCGCGACGCAGCGCCTCGGCCCGCGCGCGGGCCGAGGCGGTGTCGAGCTGGGGGAGGATCACGACGAACTCCTCACCGCCGTAGCGGACGAGGTCCTCCGGCCGGGCGTGCCCGCCCAGCGCGCGGGCCACCGCGACGAGGACGTCGTCCCCGACGGCGTGGCCGTAGGTGTCGTTGATGGCCTTGAAGTGGTCGACGTCGAGCAGCACCAGCGACAGCGGCTGCCCTGCGGTCGCGGCGAGGTCGAGCCGGGTCGTGAGGTCGTCGACGAAGCGCCGCCGGTTGCGCAGCCCCGTGAGCGGGTCCTTGGCGGCTTCCTCGGCGAGGTCGGCCTGCAGCTTCTCGATGGTGGCGACCTGGGCGCGCAGGGTCTCGTTGGCCTCCTGCAGCGCCCGGGCCGCGGCCAGCTGCTCGGTCACGTCCCGGGCGACGACGACGCGGCCCAGCGCGTTGCCCCGGTGGTCGCGGATCCAGCGGGTGCGGACGTCGATCTGCACACCGCTCGCCAGGGCCACGACGCTCTGCCCCTCACCGTCGCCGACGGCTCGCACGAGCACCGGGTCGACGGTCTCCCCGAACGGTCGCCCGACGACGGCGGCCTGCGATGGGCACCCCTCCCCGGCCAGCATCGCGCGGCCGGCGACGTTCACGTCCACGAGGCGCAGGCGAGCGTCGACGACGTAGACCGCGTCGGACACGGTGTCCACGACGAGCGAGCGGGCGACGGGGACCAGCCGCAGCAGGTCCTGGTGCAGCACCGCGTAGGCGAAGAGGACCCCCGTCACGGCGAACGCGACCGGGGTGATGTCGACGTCGAGGCGGGCGAAGGGGGTGAAGACGACGGTGAGGTTCGCCGCGAACGGCGCGGCGATGGCGACGAGCATCGTGCTGGCCTGCCGGCGCAGCAGCCCGCTCGTGGTGCGCCGCAGGTGCCAGATGGTGAGGGCGGCCGAGACGATGACGAGGTAGCTGTACCCGGTGTGCACCCAGAACAGCGGGCCCGCGGTCGTGCTGAGCCGTTCCGGGTCCCCGACGTGCGTGACGCTGGCGTGGAACCAGTGCGTCCACGGGTCCAGGGCGACCGTGATGACCAGCAGCACCGGCTCGACGCACAGCAGCAGCGTCCGCCGTCGCCGGAACGGACGTCCGGTGACGGCGTCGACGAAGAGCCGGAGGCTGAGCACGGTGCCGGCGACGGCCGCGAACTGCGGGACGACGAGCAGGTCCAGCCACGGTCGCGGCGTCCCGCTGTTCATCAGGACGACCACCACGCCCCAGGCGGTGACGGAGGCGAGGGCTCCGGTCAGCGGGAGCGCGGCCGGTGTCTCGTCCCGTCGGCGGAACGTCAGGATGCCCGTCGCCGCCGTGATGACCGCGGCGAAGGCGACCAGCAGCGCGAGGGGTGCCATCGACGCCCGGTCCTCCCGGATTCAGCCCGACCTCGGTGGCCGGTGCCTTCCAAGAGTGGCATCGACCGCCGACTTCCGGGAGCGCAGCCGCCGACCGGGTGGTGCTGCTCGCAAGGACCTCAGCGACTCGGGGGGTTCGGCGGCAGCCGGGGGTGCAGCAGGTGGGCGACGAGCGCGGTCCACCCGGTCTGGTGGGTGGCCCCGAGCCCTTCACCGGTGTCCCCGTCGAAGTACTCGTTGAACGAGATGTGCTCCTGCCACAGCGGGTCCTGGGTGGCCTCGATGCGTCCGCCGTCGGCCGGGCGCCTGCCCTCCACGGGCCGGAACAGCGAGACCAGGCTGTCGTCGATGAGGTCGGCCGCCTGGACGAGGTTGATCTGGTTGCCGGAGCCCTTGGGCACCTCGACCGTGAGGTCGTCGCCGTAGAACCGTCCGAGCGTGCGCAGCTTGTCCGCCAGCAGCACGTTGACCGGGAACCAGATCGGTCCCCGCCAGTTGGAGTTGCCGCCGAACAGTCCGGTACGGGACTCCCCGGGTTCGTAGGTGATCGACGACGTCTGCCCCTCCAACGACGTGGTGATCTCCTGCTTGACCGCGGCGGAGAGGGATCGGATGCCGTAGGCGGAGAGGAACTGGTCCTCGTCGAACATCCGGTCGAGCAGGCGGACCAGGCGCGGCTTGTCCACGAGCGAGAGCAGCATCCGCCGTCCCTCGGGGGTCGAGCGGGTCAGCAGCGGGAGCGTGAGGTCGGGGCGACGTTTCTGCAGCCACCGCAGCCGGGCCGTGAGGTCGGGAGTCTCCTCGGCGATCCAGGCCGGGACGTCGGTCGCGCCCAGGATCGGCAGCAGCCCGACCATCGACGGGACGCGCATGGGCTCGACGGCGCCGTCCGGGTGCAGCAGGACGTCGTAGAAGAAGCCGTCCTCCTCGTCCCACAGCGACACGTCGTGGGAACCGAACGACGTCATCGCCTGGGCGATGGAGAGGAAGTGCTCGAGGAACTTCGTCGCCGCGTCCTCCCAGGCGGGGTCGTGCCGGGACAGCTCGAGGGCGATCTTGAACATCTGCTGGCAGTAGAACGCCATCCAGCTCGTCGCGTCGGACTGCTCCAGGCGGTACCCCGGGGGGAGCTTCGCACTGCGGTCGAAGAGGCCGATGTTGTCCATCCCGAGGAAGCCGCCCTCGAAGAGGTTCGACCCGCTGGAGTCCTTGCGGTTGACCCACCACGAGAAGTTCAGCAGCAGCTTGGTGAAGACCCGGACGAGGAAGCCCTGGTCGCGGTAGCCGTCGAGCCGGTACACGTGCCAGGCCGCCCAGGCGTGCACGGGGGGGTTGACGTCGCCGAAGGCCCACTCGTAGGCGGGGAGCTGGCCGTTGGGGTGCATCGACCACTCGCGGCACATCAGGACGAGCTGCTCCTTGGCGAACTCGGGGTCGACGTGCGCGAGCGGGATGACGTGGAAGGCGAGGTCCCACGCGGCGAACCACGGGTACTCCCACTCGTCCGGCATCGAGATGACGTCGGCGAGCGAGAGGTGCGACCAGCTGGTGTTGCGCGCCCCCCGCTGCTTGCGTGAGTCCGGCGCGGGTTCGGTCTCGGGGTCGCCGTTCAGCCACTGCCGCACGTCGTAGCGGTAGAGCTGCTTGGTCCACAGGAGCCCTGCGTACGCGCGCCGGGCGATGTGGCGGTCGGAGTCGCTCAGGTCGGGGTGGATGACGGTGCCGTAGAACTCGTCGGCTTCGCGCTGCCGGTCCTGCACGACCGCGTCGAAGCCGGCGCCGAAGGTGCTCAGTCCGGGGGCGTTGGGTGACAGGCGAAGTCTCATTTCGACGGTCTCGCCCGGCGCCACGCTGTCGAAGCTGTACCAGAACGCGGCCTTGGTCCCCGTGTGCCGGGGGTTCACCGCGTCCAGCTCCCCTCGGACGATGCGCCGGTCGATGCCGTCCTTGGTGAACGCGGTCGGGTTGTGGTCGGCTCCGAAGAGGTCGACGAGGTTCGTCTCGTTGTCGCAGAAGAGCACCTCGGGGCTGCCCTCGGCGGAGACGTGGTAGCGACCGAGGTGCCCGTGCTCGCACTCGACGTCCTCGAGCCCGCCGACGGCGAGCGTCGGCGGCAGCACCTGGGTCATCGTCCCGCGGCGACGGTCCCAGCCCCACGTCCAGGTGTTGCGGAACCACACCTGGGGGATCAGGTCGAGCGGGGCGGCCTCCGGTCCGTGGTTGGTCGCCTGGACGACCATGCAGAGGTCGTCGGGGCCGGCCTTGGCGTAGGTGACCGTCACGTCGAAGAAGCGGTTCTCGTCCAGGACGCCGGTGTCCCCGAGTTCGTACTCCCGCTCGTCGCGTCCGCGCCGTCCGTTCTCCTCGCGCAACTGCTGGTAGGGGAACTCGGCCTGCGGGTAGCGGTAGAGCCACTTCATCCAGCTGTGCGACGGCGTCCCGTCGAGGGACCACCAGTACTCCTTGGCGTCCTCCCCGTGGTTGCCTTCGCCGTTGGTGAGGCCGAACAGCCGTTCCTTGAGGATCGGGTCCTTGCGGTTCCACAGGGCGACGCCGAGGTTGAGGAACCCGAAGCGGTCGCAGACCGCTCCCAGACCGTCCTCGCCCCAGCGGTACGCACGTGCCCGGGCCTGGTCGAACGTGAAGGCCGACCAGGCGTCGGCGTTGTCGGAGTAGTCCTCGCGGACAGTGCCCCACTGCCGGCCGGAGACGTAAGGCCCCCACAGACGCCAGGGACCGTCCGCACCGGGCGATTCCGCCATCCGCGCGTGCTCCGCGCTCCGGTGTTCAGGGGCCTGCTCGTGGGACTCAGTGGCCTCGCTCACCCCGACAGTCTGGCAACAGATCACCGACGAGGGGGACCGGAGTGTGGGAAGCGAAGGAAGTCGTTGCGCCACAGCACATCACCCCGGACAGACGTGGGCGATTTGCCTTGCCGTCACCCACCCGTCTAATGTTCCTCATGTCGCCACGAGCAACGGGGCGGCCGCTGAGGGTCACAAGCTCACAGAGGCCGGACTGAGGCTCTAGCGGCGCCGGAAGCCTTGATGGTGACTAGGTTGCTGTTTGGCCTGGTTGGTGGTTAAGGTGGGAAAGTTGCCCCTCTTCGGGTGGCCCTCTGTGTGGGGGTTGTTGCGGGTGGGTGCGTCCGGTTCTTGAGAACTCAACAGTGTGCCAAAAATGTTGATGCCATATATGTATCAACCCCCAATCAGCTGTCACTGCGCTGCGTTTTCTGCGTGGGTGGGTGATGGTTTGGGGTTCCTTTGGGATTGATCTCCGCCTCTTTCACGCCAGTGGGGGGTGGGGTTTTCGAGTCCAAGGGTCAACTATGAAGTGCTAAAGATCTTGGCTGTGCTGCTGCTTTTGGTGGTGGTGTGGTCGTAGGTTTTTCGACGGAGAGTTTGATCCTGGCTCAGGACGAACGCTGGCGGCGTGCTTAACACATGCAAGTCGAACGGTGAAGCCCTTCGGGGTGGATCAGTGGCGAACGGGTGAGTAACACGTGAGCAACCTGCCCCTGGCTCTGGGACAACCACTGGAAACGGTGGCTAATACCGGATACGACCTGCCTCGGCATCGAGTGTGGGTGGAAAGTTTTTCGGCTGGGGATGGGCTCGCGGCCTATCAGCTTGTTGGTGGGGTAATGGCCTACCAAGGCGACGACGGGTAGCCGGCCTGAGAGGGCGACCGGCCACACTGGGACTGAGACACGGCCCAGACTCCTACGGGAGGCAGCAGTGGGGAATATTGCACAATGGGCGAAAGCCTGATGCAGCGACGCCGCGTGAGGGATGACGGCCTTCGGGTTGTAAACCTCTTTCAGCTCCGAAGAAGCGAAAGTGACGGTAGGAGCAGAAGAAGCACCGGCTAACTACGTGCCAGCAGCCGCGGTAATACGTAGGGTGCAAGCGTTGTCCGGAATTATTGGGCGTAAAGAGCTCGTAGGCGGTGTGTCGCGTCTGCTGTGAAAACTCAGGGCTCAACTCTGAGCTTGCAGTGGGTACGGGCACACTAGAGTGCTGTAGGGGAGACTGGAATTCCTGGTGTAGCGGTGAAATGCGCAGATATCAGGAGGAACACCGGTGGCGAAGGCGGGTCTCTGGGCAGTTACTGACGCTGAGGAGCGAAAGCATGGGGAGCGAACAGGATTAGATACCCTGGTAGTCCATGCCGTAAACGTTGGGCGCTAGGTGTGGGGTCCATTCCACGGATTCCGTGCCGCAGCTAACGCATTAAGCGCCCCGCCTGGGGAGTACGGCCGCAAGGCTAAAACTCAAAGGAATTGACGGGGGCCCGCACAAGCGGCGGAGCATGCGGATTAATTCGATGCAACGCGAAGAACCTTACCAAGGCTTGACATGCGCGGTGGAATCCCAGAGATGGGGTGTCATTTAGTTGGTCGCGTACAGGTGGTGCATGGTTGTCGTCAGCTCGTGTCGTGAGATGTTGGGTTAAGTCCCGCAACGAGCGCAACCCTCGTTCCATGTTGCCAGCACGTTATGGTGGGGACTCATGGGAGACTGCCGGGGTCAACTCGGAGGAAGGTGGGGATGACGTCAAATCATCATGCCCCTTATGTCTTGGGCTTCACGCATGCTACAATGGCCAGTACAGAGGGCTGCGATACCGTGAGGTGGAGCGAATCCCAAAAAGCTGGTCTCAGTTCGGATCGGGGTCTGCAACTCGACCCCGTGAAGTCGGAGTCGCTAGTAATCGCAGATCAGCAACGCTGCGGTGAATACGTTCCCGGGCCTTGTACACACCGCCCGTCACGTCATGAAAGTCGGTAACACCCGAAGCCGGTGGCCCAACCCGTAAGGGGGGGAGCTGTCGAAGGTGGGACTGGCGATTGGGACGAAGTCGTAACAAGGTAGCCGTACCGGAAGGTGCGGCTGGATCACCTCCTTTCTAAGGAGCATCAACCCCGTCACTGAGTTGAATCTCAGGTCTCAGGCCTCCTTCGTGGGGTATGAGGTGTGGTGGGGATGGGCCAGTTTCGTCGGCGTATGTTCGGCGGCTGGTGCTCAAGGGTGGAACATCAACACGGCACTTCTGGATGCTCATCATCTGTCAGTACCTCGAGTTTTGCTCGGGTGGAACGCGGTGGTGGGGGTCGGGGAGTGTCTGGCGCACTGTTGGGTCCTGAGGGACCGGCCGGCAGCTACGTACTACTCTTCTTGGGACTTCGTGTCTGGAGAGGGTGGTGGGTGGGTGTGGTTGGTGTCTTGGTCTGGGCCTGCCCTGATCGTTCACATCGGTTCGTGTCTCTGCTTTCGGGTGGGGTTGCGGGTGTCTGGTGTCGGTCTCTACGGGGTGGGTGCGGGTTGTCTGTTGAGAACTGCACAGTGGACGCGAGCATCAAGTAGCGCTCCTTCATCTTTGGGTGAGGGGCGTGAAAGTAGTGATGTTCGTCGAGTGATAATCCTCTGATGAGCGGGCTGTCATCTCACTTCGGTGGGTGGTGGTCCGTACTGTCTTTGTGGTTTGGGTTTTTATTGCAGTTTCGCCTTGACCTGCATGTCTGCTCTGCTGCTGTTGTCCTGCTTTCGGGTGGGTTGGTGGTGGTGGGTGGTGTGTGGTGGTCAAGTGTGTAAGGGCGCATGGTGGATGCCTTGGCATCAGGAGCCGATGAAGGACGTGGGAGCCTGCGATAAGCCTCGGGGAGTTGGCAACCGAATGTTGATCCGAGGGTGTCCGAATGGGGAAACCCGGCCGTCGTCATGGGCGGTCACCCGCACCTGAATGTATAGGGTGTGTGGAGGGAACGTGGGGAAGTGAAACATCTCAGTACCCACAGGAAGAGAAAACAAATAGTGATTCCGTGAGTAGTGGCGAGCGAAAGCGGATGAGGCTAAACCAGTTCCGTGTGATACCTGGTAGGGGTTGCGGGGTTGGGGTTGTGGGAGTGTTCTGGACTGGGCTACCACCTGGTCGGGGAGTGAGAAAGTCGTGGTGTAGCCGAAGGGCCTGGGATGGTCCGGCGTAGTGGGTGAGACCCCCGTAGGCGAAACATTGCGGCCTCCTTGGGAGCATGTCCCGAGTAGCACGGGGCTCGTGGAATCTCGTGTGAATCTGCCAGGACCACCTGGTAAGCCTAAATACTTCCTGATGACCGATAGCGGACAAGTACCGTGAGGGAATGGTGAAAAGCACCCCGGGAGGGGAGTGAAATAGTACCTGAAACCGTGTGCCTACAATCCGTCGGAGCAGGCTTGTACCTGTGACGGCGTGCCTTTTGAAGAATGAGCCTGCGAGTTAGTGGTGCGTGGCGAGGTTAACCCGTGTGGGGTAGCCGTAGCGAAAGCGAGTCCGAATAGGGCGTCCTATAGTCGCGTGCTCTAGACCCGAAGCGGAGTGATCTACCCATGGCCAGGTTGAAGCGCGGGTAAGACCGCGTGGAGGACCGAACCCACCAGGGTTGAAAACCTGGGGGATGAGCTGTGGGTAGGGGTGAAAGGCCAATCAAACTCCGTGATAGCTGGTTCTCCCCGAAATGCATTTAGGTGCAGCGTCACGTGTTTCTTGCCGGAGGTAGAGCTACTGGATGGCTAATGGGCCCCACCGGGTTACTGACGTCAGCCAAACTCCGAATGCCGGTAAGTGAGAGCGTGGCAGTGAGACTGCGGGGGATAAGCTTCGTAGTCGAGAGGGAAACAGCCCAGATCATCAGCTAAGGCCCCTAAGCGTGTGCTAAGTGGGAAAGGATGTGGAGTTGCGCAGACAACCAGGAGGTTGGCTTAGAAGCAGCCACCCTTGAAAGAGTGCGTAATAGCTCACTGGTCAAGTGATTCCGCGCCGACAATGTAGCGGGGCTCAAGTACACCGCCGAAGCTGTGGCATTCACATATTAATCTCTCTCAATCAGGTCTGCTGTCCTTGTGGTGGTGGGTGGTGGTTGTGGGCAGGTGTGTGGATGGGTAGGGGAGCGTCGTGTGTGGGGTGAAGCAGCCTGGTGATGGGTTGTGGACTGCACGCGAGTGAGAATGCAGGCATGAGTAGCGAATGACGGGTGAGAAACCCGTCCGCCGATTGACCAAGGGTTCCAGGGCTAGGTTCATCCGCCCTGGGTAAGTCGGGACCTAAGGCGAGGCCGACAGGCGTAGTCGATGGACAACGGGTTGATATTCCCGTACCGGCGTAGAACCGTCCATGGTGAGGCCGGGGATGCTAAGCACCCTAAGCCGTCACTGCCTTCGGGTGGTGGTTGGTGGAGCGTGTGATCCGATCCGGTAGTAGTCAAGCGTATTAACAGGGGTGACGCAGGAGGGTAGCTTCCGCGTGGCGATGGTTGTCCACGTCCAAGGGTGTAGGGCGAGGTGTTGGTAAATCCGCACTTCTGACTTCAATGTCGTGTCTGAGACCTGATGGTGACCCTTTCGGGGGGAAGTAGGGTGATCCCATGCTGCCTAGAAAAGCCTCGGCGCGAGGTTCGAGCCGCCCGTACCCTAAACCGACTCAGGTGGTCAGGTAGAGAATACCGAGGCGTTCGAGTGAATCGTGGTTAAGGAACTCGGCAAAATGCCCCCGTAACTTCGGGAGAAGGGGGGCCTGAGACGTGAAGCTCCTTGCGGGCTAGCGTTTGAGGGCCGCAGAGACCAGGGGGAAGCGACTGTTTACTAAAAACACAGGTCCGTGCGAAGTCGCAAGACGATGTATACGGACTGACGCCTGCCCGGTGCTGGAACGTTAAGGGGACCGGTTACCCACGCAAGTGGGGACGCTGAGAACTTAAGCGCCAGTAAACGGCGGTGGTAACTATAACCATCCTAAGGTAGCGAAATTCCTTGTCGGGTAAGTTCCGACCTGCACGAATGGCGTAACGACTTCCCCGCTGTCTCAACCGCGAACTCGGCGAAATTGCACTACGAGTAAAGATGCTCGTTACGCGCAGCAGGACGGAAAGACCCCGGGACCTTCACTATAGTTTGGTATTGGTGTTCGGGACGGCTTGTGTAGGATAGGTGGGAGACTGTGAAGCGGTCACGCTAGTGATGGTGGAGTCATCGTTGAAATACCACTCTGGTCGTTCTGGATGTCTAACTTCGGTCCGTGATCCGGATCAGGGACAGTGCCTGATGGGTAGTTTAACTGGGGCGGTTGCCTCCTAAAGAGTAACGGAGGCGCCCAAAGGTTCCCTCAGCCTGGTTGGCAATCAGGTGTTGAGTGTAAGTGCACAAGGGAGCTTGACTGTGAGACCGACAGGTCGAGCAGGGACGAAAGTCGGGACTAGTGATCCGGCCGTGGAGTGTGGAATCGCGGTCGCTCAACGGATAAAAGGTACCCCGGGGATAACAGGCTGATCTTGCCCAAGAGTCCATATCGACGGCATGGTTTGGCACCTCGATGTCGGCTCGTCGCATCCTGGGGCTGGAGTAGGTCCCAAGGGTTGGGCTGTTCGCCCATTAAAGCGGTACGCGAGCTGGGTTTAGAACGTCGTGAGACAGTTCGGTCCCTATCCGCTGCGCGCGTTGGAAACTTGAGAAGGGCTGTCCCTAGTACGAGAGGACCGGGACGGACGAACCTCTGGTGTGCCAGTTGTTCCGCCAGGAGCATGGCTGGTTGGCTACGTTCGGAAGGGATAACCGCTGAAGGCATCTAAGCGGGAAGCCTGCTTCGAGATGAGGTTTCCGTGCCCTGTTGAAGGGGTGGGAGGCTCCCTGTAGATCACGGGGTTGATAGGCCGGGTGTGGAAGCAGCGACGAGAGAGCTGTGGAGCTGACCGGTACTAATAAGCCGATCACTTGTCTACCACGCACCAGCTGCCGCCACTTGATGAGTGGTGGGTTGGTGGGTCGGGGCGAGTGTGATAACAATCCAACTAACGATTTCACTGCTGTTGTGGTGTTCGCGTCCATTGTGTGGTTCTCGGGAGAGAACTCGAACACACGCTCCAGTCCCATTCGTGGGGGTGGGGGGGTGTGGTTTGATCCTGGCCTTTGTGGTCCGGTGGTCATAGCGGTGGGGAAACGCCCGGTCTCATTCCGAACCCGGAAGCTAAGCCCACCTGCGCCGATGGTACTGCTCGGGAGACTGGGTGGGAGAGTAGGTCACCGCCGGCCACTCACTCTTTGAAGTGAGATGTGTGGGGAGCAGCCCGTAAGGGTTGCTCCCCACACGTGTTTCCGGGTGTAGTTGCGTCCTTCCCGCGATGTCGTGGGGGGAGGTTGTTCAGCGTGTGGGGGTCCACCCGAGGTGGGGGGCGACGTGCTCGGCGACGGCGCGCAGCACGCGCTGGTGGACGTCGAGGGAACCTTCCGCGGGGAGCACGATGACGAGACCGTCCGTCTCCTCCGTGACCTCGTCGGCGAGCAGGCTCTCGACGATGCTCTCCGGGTCTCCGCTGAGGATCGAGCTGAACCGCACGGGAAAGGGCGACGGCTCCTTGGGCAGACCGTCTTCGGTCATCCCGGAGGTGTACCCCTCGATGAACGTCCGGTGGTCCTCGGCGTCCCGACGGTCGAGGAAGGGCAGCACGATGCGTCCTGCCGAGACCCGCGGAGAGCGCCGGCCTGAGTGGCCCGCGTCGGCGAAGGCCTTGCGGTAGCTGCGGACCTGTCGTGCCTGCACGACGTCGAAGGGTTCACCGGTCTCTTCGCTGTTCAGGGTGGAGACCTGCAGGTCGAAGCCCTGCGCACCGGCGCGCACGGCTGTCCGCTCGCTGCCGGCGCCGTACCAGAGCCGTTCCGACAACCCGGCGGCGTGCGGTGTGCTGAGCATGTCCCCGCCCGCCGGAGTGCCCATGTACTGGGCGGCCGCCTGGGCGATGGGCTCGCCGCTGATCGCACGGCGCAGCACGTCGATGCGGTGCTGGGCCTCCCCGGCGAAACCTCGCTCCGAGGCGCCGTGGATGGGGTCGAGCGCAGCGGCGAGCGGCGGGATCCCGTTGCTCAACCCGAGTTCGAGACGGCCTCCGCTGAGGAGGTCGACCGTCGAGGCGTCCTCGGCCAGCCGCAGCGGATCCTCGTAGCGCATCGGAACGACACCGGTGCCCAGGTGGATCCGTCGCGTCACCTGCGAAGCCGCCGCGAAGAACGTCATCGGCGAGGACAGGAACGGCTCGTGGTGCCGGACGCGGACCCACGCCGAGTCGTACCCGAGGTCTTCCGCGAACCGGATGAGTGACAGGCCGTCCTGGAGCGCTCCTGCGGGGCCGCCGGAGCCACCGTCCGCGACGAACGTCAGGAACCCGAGCTCGAGCCGTCGGCCGTTGCGGGACATCTCGCCTCCAAAGTGTTTGAGGCTTTAACTATACCTCGTCCCGCAGGTGCGGGAGCCTCTGAGACATCGGCGCCCCAGGCGGCCCGCTTGATCGGTGCCTGTGGACGAGTCGACGCCTCCCCGCCCGCCTGCCGGTAGCGTCCCGACCTCACCGGTGGAGGAGGAAGCATGCAGTTCGGCGTTGCGACCGAGGAGCTCGAACAGTCGGCGGCGACGTTGCGCGCGGACGCCGACGACGTCGGCACCCTCCTGGGATCGTTGGAGGCGGCAGGTGCAGGCGCGGACGACTGGGTCGTCGGCCGGGCGCAGCGTGCGGCCCGAGCCTTCTTCGACACCCTGGCCCAGGCCGCCCGAGGCGCCGACAGCGGGCTGCGCGAACTCGGGAACCGTGCCGCGTCCGGAGCCGGTGAGTACGACTCCGTGGAGGGGCGCCTGTTCGCACGACCGTGAGAACGCGTCAGCCAACCGGGTGGTTCGAGGGTTCAACGCTTGATGCGGCTCTCCGGAAGGCCGAACTCCTTGTCGTGGAAGAAGGACGACATGCCGCCCCGGGGATGCCCCCGACAGCGCACAGCCCTGTCGTGGGACGGCGCGTTCGCGGGCTGCTGCACGGTCTCGCCGTCGGTGAGGCCATCGGGTCGGGAGTCTCGACGAGAGGTGTCCTGCGCCACGGGGTCGCTACCCAGCTGGCCTGCTTCACCGCCGCCGCGAGCATCCGCACCTCTCTGCGCCGGTCGGTGACCGGAGCGGCCGACCCCCGGGCCGACCTGCTCGCCGCCTACCGTCGGTGGGCGCGGGTCTGGTCCGCACCCGGACGTTCGAGCACCACCGGTGTCGCCTGGCTCGAGGAGGTTCCCCTCCTCGCCCAGTCCGCTGGTGACCCGGGGGACACCGTCCGTGGACTGGCCACCGGTTCCGGGGGGACCCGCCTCGACCCCGTGACGACGGCAGACGGATGGCACTCGCTCGCCCGCGCGTTGCCGCTCGCGGCGCAGGTCGCTCGCGACCCCGCTCAGGCGGTGGACACCGCGATCGACTCCGCTGCCCTCACCCACGGACCCCGGACCTTCGCCCCGACCGGGCTCGCCGTCCTGCTCGCGGGAGCGGCGCTGCGCACGGGCGACGCCGTGGAAGCGGTCGGCGAGGGGATCAGCGCAGCGATCATGCAGGGCATCGACTTCACCGCCGTCTCGGTGGTCGACGACGCCGTCCGGGCAGCTCGGGAGACCCCGGCGTCCCCGCTCGTCCTGCGGGCCGCTGCGGGCGACGGGAGTTCGTCGTCGACGCTGTGGGGAGCGGTGTACTGCCTGCTCAGCCACCCCGAGGTGACAGGTGCCCGTGCCGCCCTCGCCCTGGCGGCCGCAGCACCCCACCCGGTGGCGGTCTCCACGGTCACCGGTGCCCTGGTGGGAGCGGTCCACGGTGAGACCGCCCTCCCGCAGACCGTCCTCACCCGCATCGACCTCGCCTACGTCATCGACCGGTTGGCCCGGGACCTGGTGCGGGAGAACACGTCCAACCCCGACGGCAGCTGGGGCGCAGCCAGCGACCCGACGTGGCGCGCCCGCTACGGGATCAGCTGAACCCGATCCCGGGGACGCCGAGCGAGTGACTGCCCGACCGTGCTGAACTGCCCTCCGGTCGAGACGGGGCTCGACTGCCGGACACGGGAAGTCGACCGGTGGGGATCGCGATCGCGGGCATCGCTACCGAGACCAGCACTGCACCCGCCTCGAGGACTTCCACGTCGATGCGCTGACCCGGTGGTCCTCCGTTCGTCACCGGCCGAGGAGGTAGACCTTCCGGAGGGTCTCGCTGACCGTCCACGTGGTGCGGCTCCCGGCGGTCAGCCGGCCGACGGTCCCGGGAGCGAGCACGAGGGGTGCGGCGACACCCTCGATCGCGACCTCGGCGCGTCCGGCGACGACGACGAACACCTCGTCGGTCTCGACGTCGTGCATCGTGCCCGTGGTCATCTCCCACACCCCGAGTTCCACCCCTCCCACCGTCCCGAGGTCGAGGGAACCCGTGGTGGGTGATCCGTCGACGACCTGTTCGGCACCCAGGGCGGAGTTCTCCAGCACGAGTTCTCGAGTGTCCAGGGCGCTGCCCGCGGGGAGTTCCACGGTGCGAGCGTAGACGGGCGCGCGAGCGCCTGGCCGGAGCAGTTCCGGCCAGGCGCTCGCGGTCAGCGGATGAAGAGCATCTCCTGGTAGGTCGCGAGCGGCCAGAGGTCGTCGGCGACGAGGGTCTCGAGTTCGTCGGCGGCCTCGCGGACGGCGGCCATCGCCGGGAGCAGGACGTCCTTGGCGTGCATCGCGGCCTCGACCGGTGTGTGGCCGGCCTCCTCGAAGGCGACGGCCTTCAGGGTGACGAGGGCCGTGCGCAGCGCGGTGATGGGCGTCGTGACCGCCTGCAGCAGCGAGGCGTCCGCCTCGACCCCGGCGGCCGTGAGCGCGGCGACGTTCTGGGCGAGCTGCGTCTGGTAGCGGATCGCGGCGGGCAGGATGCTCGTCCCCGCGACCTCGACGGTCAGCTTCGCCTCGACAGCGATGGCGAGCTCGTACTGCTCGACGGCGATCTCGTAGCGCGAGTGCATCTCGCGCTCGGAGAAGATGCCGTACCTGCTGAACAGCTCCACGGCCTCGTCCGAGATCAGTTCGGGCAGGGCGTCCATCGTCGTGCGCAGGTTCTTCAGACCGCGCGCCTCGGCCTCGGTCTGCCAGTCGTCGGAGTACCCGTCACCGTTGAACACGACCGCGCCGTGGTCGGTGATGATCTGCTCGAGGACCTTCTGCACGGCGTGGTTGAAGTCCTCGCCGGCCGCGACCCGCTCCTCGAGGTCGGTCGCGATGAAGTCCAGCGCCTCCGTCACGATCGTGTTGATGGTGTAGACCGGCGAGGAGATCGACTGCATCGAACCCGGTGCGCGGAACTCGAAGCGGTTGCCGGTGAAGGCGAACGGGCTGGTGCGGTTGCGGTCGCCCGGGTCGGTCGGCAGCACGGGCAGGGTGTCCACGCCGATCGTCATGGTGCCCTTCTCCTTGGAGGAGGTGGCACCGCCCTTGGCGACCTGGTCGAAGACGTCGGCGAGCTGCTCGCCCAGGAAGATCGAGATGATCGCCGGCGGGGCCTCGTTGGCGCCGAGCCGGTGGTCGTTGGTCGCCGAGGCGACCGAGGCGCGCAGCAGGCCGCCGTACTTGTGGACGGCGCGGATGATCGCGGCGCAGAACACCAGGAACTGCGCGTTCTCGTGCGGCGTGTCACCGGGCAGCAGCAGGTTGCCGACGGTGGAGGAGCCGAACGAGAAGTTCACGTGCTTGCCGGACCCGTTGACGCCGACGAACGGCTTCTCGTGGAAGAGCAGTTCCATGCCGTGCTCGCGCGCGACGCGCTTCATGGTGACCATGAGCAGCTGCTGGTGGTCGGCGGCGAGGTTGGACCGCTCGAACATCGGCGCGATCTCGAACTGGCCGGGCGCGACCTCGTTGTGCCGGGTCTTGGCGGGGATCCCGACCTTGAAGAGCTCACGCTCGGCGTGGAGCATGAACGCCAGCACGCGGTCGGGGATGGCGCCGAAGTAGTGGTCGTCGAACTCCTGGCCCTTCGGCGGCTTCGCGCCGAACAGCGTCCGTCCCGCGTTCAGCAGGTCGGGGCGGGACAGGAAGAAGTGCCGGTCGATGAGGAAGTACTCCTGCTCCGGGCCGGCGTAGGAGACGATCGTGCCCGGGTCGTCGTGACCGAACAGCCGCAGCACGCGGGCGGCCTGGGTGGCCATCGCCTGCTGCGAACGCAGCAGCGGGGTCTTGTGGTCCAGTGCCTCACCGGTCATCGAGACGAACACCGTCGGGATGCACAACGTGTTCCCGTTGGGGTTCTCCAGCACGTAGGCGGGGCTGGTGACGTCCCACCCGGTGTACCCGCGGGCCTCGAACGTCGAGCGCAGACCGCCGTTGGGGAAGCTCGAGGCGTCCGGTTCGCCCTGGACGAGCGTCTTGCCGGCGAACTCGGCGATCGAGCCGCCGTCGTCGTCGGGCTCGAAGAAGCTGTCGTGCTTCTCGGCGGTGGAGTGCGTCAACGGGTAGAAGACGTGCGCGTAGTGCGTCGCGCCCTTCTCCAGCGCCCAGTCCTTCATCGCCGAGGCGACGGCGTCGGCGATCGCCGGGTCGAGGGGCATCTGCTTCTCGATGGTCGCCATGACCGACTTGAAGACCGCCTTCGGCAGCCGCTTCTGCATGACGGCCTTGCTGAAGACGTTCTGGCCGAAGACCTCGCCCGGCGCCTCGGCCGCGATGAGGCTCGGGGTGGGGGCTTCGAAGGCGATGACCGCGTCGATCGCTCGGAGTCGTGCTGCGCTGCCGCTCATGGAGGGCTCCAGTTGCTCGCCTCGGACCGTGCGGACCCAGAGGACCGCACTCTTGTCGCAGACGCTAGGGCCTTCGAGGACGCCGCAGGTTTCGTCCGTGTGACGAGCGTGTGGCCTGGTGCTGTGAGACCACCCGCTCGTCACTCCGCGTCGACGTGCGGTCAGGGGACGAGGATGGCCCGGCCCCTCACCCGGCCCCCGTCGAGGTCGTCGACCGCGGTCTGGAAGTCGTCGAGGGCGTACTTCACGGTGTGCAGCTTCACCAGACCGCGCGCGGCCAGGGCCATGAGTTCCGTCAGGTCGTTGTACGACCCGACCAGGTTGCCGATGACGTTGATCTCCGCGGAGATGATGTCGATGGTGGGGACGTCGATGTTCTCGCCGTACCCGACGACGTGGTAGTCGCCGGCCTCGCGCAGCATCCTGATCCCCTCAGCGGTGGAGCCGCCCTCGCCGACGAAGTCGACGACGACCTCCGCGCCGCGGCCGTCGGTGAGTTCCAGGACCTGCTCGACCTGGGTCCCGTCGGCCACGACCGCGTGGTGCGCGCCGATCGAGCGGGCCAGCTCCACCGCGTCGGGGTTGCGGTCGACGACGATGATCTCGGCCGCGGTCATCGCCGCCAGCACCTGGATCCCGATGTGGCCCAGACCACCGGCCCCGATGACCACGCACCGGTCCACCGGCCGCAACCGCTGGGCCGCTTTGGCGCACGCGTGGTAAGCCGTCAGGCCGGCGTCGGCCAGGGCGGCGACGTCGGAGGGTTCGAGGGAGTCGTCGATCTTCACGACGCTGCGGGCGGAGGTCTTGAGGTGTTCCGCGTACCCGCCGTCCACGTCGATGCCCGGGAAACCCTTGGCGACGCAGTGGACGTCGTCGCCCGAACGGCACGCGCGGCACAGTCCGCAGGTGGTGTTGGGGTGCAGGATCACCTTGTCGCCCTCGGCGACGTTGGTCACCGCGGAACCGACCGCGCTGACCCAGCCCGCGTTCTCGTGCCCGATCGTGTACGGCAGGGTGACCCCGGACTTCTGCGCCCACTGGCCTTCGAGGATGTGCAGGTCGGTGCGGCAGACCCCGGCCCCGCCGATCTTCACGACGACGTCGAACGGGCTCGTCACCTCGGGGGTGGGGACATCCTGCATCTGCAGCGGCTGGTGGTAGCCCACGACGCGAACGGCTCTCATGGTGCTCATGACGTCGCCTCCGGGTGGACGGTGAGGGGCAGCAGTGGGTGGTCACCGGGTTCGGCGCCTTCCGGCCGGGGAACCTGGTCAGCCGCCGAACCCGGGTAGCGGGTGGCGAGCAGACCCCGGCAGAAGTGCGCGTTGCCGTCGATGGAGATGCGGGTCGAGCGGGCGCGACGCAGTCGCAGCGGGACCTCCGCGCGGGGGTAGGAGTCGCCGTGCTCGTTGACGAGGACCTTGGCGCCGGGTTCCGAGGAGATCCCCAGGGCGACGCGACGACGCACCAGGGCCAGGGTGGTCCGCTCGTCCCGGAGGTCGGCGAGCGTCACCTCACCCAGGTCCTCCTCGCGCAGTTCCGGGTCGGCGCGCAGCAACAGGGTCAGGGCCCGTTCCATGGCCGCGGTGTGCGCCTTGCGGCGGAACGTCAGGCGCAGTTCCTCCAGGTCCTGCTCGGCCTCGTGCCCGAACGTCCCGCGGTAGCCCGCGTCGGCGGCGAGACCGGCGTTGATGAGGTCGGAGTCGTGGTGGTCGTCGAGTTCCACCACGACCCGCTCGACCCAGAACAGGTCCACCAGGACGTCCTTGGCGTCGAAGGCCATGAGGTAGGCGAAGTTCGGCGAGCAGAACGACGTGGGCAGTCGCAGGTGGACCGTGACCGACGCCCCGTCGACGTCGACGGAGCGGACGAAGCCCAGGTCGGTGATGGGTTCGTCGAGTTCCGGGTCCAGGACGACCGACAACGCGTCGGTGACCTCCTGCCGCCGGTCGAGAGTGGTGAGCGTCATCAGGCCACCGCCACGGCCTGCGGCTCCGCCATCGCCGGCGGGTTCGCGACCTGCAGTTCGGCCGGGACGTCGATGCCGTAGACGGCGGCGGCGTTCAGGCCGAGGATCTTCTTCTTCTGGTCCGTGGTCAGCGGTGCGTACTCCGACATGTCCTCGGGGATCTGGAAGTCCACGAACGTCTCGACCAGCCACTTCGGCGTCCACAGCGCGTAGTCGCTGGAGAAGAAGATCCGGTTCTCGTCGAGCCAGTAGAGGAGCTCCCCGATGATCTGCGCGAAGTAGCGCGGCCGGGTGTGCATGAAGGGGATGGCGACGGCCAGGCCTGCGTAGACGTTGGGTTCCTGGGTCGCGATCCAGCAGAAGTCCTCGAGGCGTGGCAGCCCGCAGTGCTCGACGATGAAGTTCAGGTCGGTGAAGTCCGTCGCGGCGTGGTCGACGTCGGCGACGTCGAAGGCGTCGCGGTCCAGGGGCCGGATCGTCGGCCCCTTGTGGACGTGGATGTTCCTGATCCCCAGCTCGCGGCAGACCTCGAGGTAGCGGTAGGTCCAGGGATCGGAGAGCTTGTACCCGCGGGAGTCGCCGTGCCAGTCGGCGGTGTAGAGCTTGACGCCCTTCAGGTGCATCTCCTCCGCGTCCTGGCGCAGCTGGTCGAGGCCGCGTTCACCGTCGCGCGGGTCGAAGTAGTGGTTGTAGGTCAGCTTGTCCGGGTTGGCCCGGGTGATCGCGAGGGCCTCCTCGGTCTGACCGAAACCCTTCTTGTAGAACTCCCCGAGCCGGGCCGGCTGGAAGATCGCGTGGTCGACGTAGCCGATGTCGAAGAGGTCGTGGAGCAGGCGCTCACCGCCCTGGTAGAGGTACTCCTCGTAGGACCACAGCTCCGAGGCCGGGCTGAGGTTGCGGTGGTAGTCGTAGAAGCAGTCGATGAACTGCTTGCCGTGGACGTTGCGCTGGTTCTCGGGGCGGGCGTCCCACAGCGCGACGTGCGCGTCGAGGATGAAGTACTTCTCGCCGTCCTTGGTGTACATGCTGCTCTCCATCTCCGGTGACGGGGCGGTGCGTGGGCACGACCGTAGGGACGCCGGGGGTCGCTGCGGTGGTTCCGGTGTCTCACTTTGAGACGGCGACCCTCGTGCGGGCGGGTGTCGAGGTCGTACGCTGGGTCCACCACGAGGGAGGTGGGCGTGAGCGACGGTGCTCGACGGCAGGAGACCGGACGCCTCGACCCGCGCCCGGTGCGCGGCGGGGTCCAGGTCGACGACCGGCTGGCTGCGTCCTGGCGTCGCAGCGAGGACTACGGCGTGCGCACCGGGGACGTCGAACCGGTCTTCTCCGGGACGTGGGAACGGGAGTCGCTGTTCTACGAGTGCGGCCGCGAGGTGCTGACCGGACTGCACCGCACGCTCGTCGACGAACCCGTCAGCCTCATGCTCACCGACGCCGAAGGCCTCGTGCTCAACCGGCTCTCGGGCGACACCTCGCTGCTGCGCAGCCTGGACGCCGTGCACCTCGCCCCGGGGTTCGCGTTCTCCGAGCGCGAGGCCGGGACCAGCGGGCTCGGACTCGCGCTCGCCGACCGGTTGCCGACCGTCGTCCGCGCCGAGCAGCACTACAGCGCCAGCCTCGCCGGCTACACCTGCGCCGCCGTCCCCGTGCTCGACCCGCTGAGCGGCCGGCTCGAGGGCAGCGTCAACATCACCACCTGGGCCGAGCAGCCCGGGAAGCTGCTGCTCGCCCTCGCGCAGTCCGCGGCCGGCGCGACGTCGGCCCTCATGCTGGCCCGCTCGCGCGGCCGCACCCCGCGGCCCGCCCCGCGCGGGGAGGTGTTCCACGTGCAGCACGGAACCCTCGAGCCGGGCAGCGGGACGGTCGAGGGCCTCTCCCGGGCCTGGCGCGAGGCGTCGGCGCAGTGCGAACGCTCCGTGCGCGAGGGGCGGGTCGTCGTGGCGGTCGGGGAACGCGGCGCCGGTCGCTCGACCCTGCTCGCCCAGGCGGTGCGCCGGGTCCGCCCGCACGACCGGATCCTGTCGGCGAGCCCACCCGCCGCGCAGGACCTCGAACGGTGGCTGGCGCTGTGGTCACCGGAACTCGGCAAGGCCGACACCGCCGTCGTCGTGTGCGAGGTCGACCACCTCCCGGCCCGGGTGGCGGAGGAACTGCGCGCCCTCATCGCCGCCGCCCGCAGGCTGCGACCGGACCTCCCCGTCGTCCTCACCGCCGAGGACCTCGCGGAGGTCCCCGCTCCGCTCGCCGTGCTCGTCGACGCCGTCGTGGCCGTCCCGCCGCTGCGCGAGCGACCTTCCGACGTCCTCCCGCTCGCCGCGCACGTCGTCCGGCACACCCGCGGCCGCGACCTCGAGATCACCCCCGCGGCGGCTCGGGCCCTGGAGGGCTGCTCCTGGCCGGGCAACGTCGACCAGCTGCACGCCGTGGTCAGGCGCGCTGCGCTGCAGGCGGACACGATCGACGTGCGGCACCTCCCCGCCGAGGTGTTCAGCGGGTCCTCGCACCGGCTGAGCCGGCTGGAGACCGTCGAACGCGAGGAGATCGTGCGCTGCCTCACCACGCCCGGGATGAGCGTGAAGCAGGCCGCCGAGGAACTCGGGATGAGCCGCGCGACGATCTACCGGAAGGTCGCGCAGTACGACCTGCACATCCCCCGCTGACGTCGCCGGTCTCCTGCGGGTGGGGCGCTGCGGGCTCTCGTGACAACCTGGGCGCGTCCTGGACGCACGTCCGGGGCCTTGACGACGGAAGGATCCCGCGCGTGAGCGGTGGACTCGTGGCCCTGCTGGACGACGTGGCGCTCATCGCCCGGGCGGCGGCCGCCTCGATGGACGACATCGGCGCCGCAGCCGCCAAGGCCGGCGCGAAGGCGGCCGGGGTCGTCGTCGACGACGCGGCCGTCACCCCGCAGTACGTCCGGGGTCTCACCCCCGACCGTGAACTGCCGATCATCAAGCGGATCGCCATCGGGTCGCTGCGCAACAAGCTGCTGATCATCCTGCCGGTGATCCTGCTGCTGAGTCAGTTCGCGGACTTCCTGCTCACCCCGATCCTCATGCTCGGGGGCGCCTACCTCAGCTTCGAGGGCGCGGAGAAGGTCTGGGCCAAGGTCAGCGGTCACGGCCACGGCGCGGACGAGGGACCCAAGGACGAGAAGACCGTCGTCGCCGGCGCGATCCGCACCGACCTCATCCTGTCCGCGGAGATCATGGTGATCTCGCTCAACGAGGTGGCCGACCAGCCGTTCTTCGCGCGCCTGGTCATCCTGATCATCGTCGGCGTGCTCATCACCCTGCTCGTCTACGGGGCGGTCGGGCTGATCGTGAAGATGGACGACGTCGGCCTGAACCTCGCGCGTCGCGACGGCGCCGGCACCGCCCGGTTCGGTCGCGGCCTGGTCGCGGCGATGCCGAAGCTGCTGACGTTCCTCACCGTCGTCGGCACGGCCGCCATGCTGTGGGTCGGCGGGCACATCCTGCTCGTCGGGACCGACGAACTCGGCTGGCACCCCGTCTACTCCTTCGTGCACCACCTCGAGGAGGCCGCGCACGACGCGACCGGCGCCCTCGGCGGTGTCGTCGGCTGGTTGGTGAACACGTTCTCCAGCGCGGTGATCGGGCTCGTCGTGGGTGCGGTGATCGTGCTCGTCCTGTCCGTCACGGTGCACCGCAAGAAGGCGCACTGACGCGGACCGCCGCGACGGATCAGGCGAGCGAGACGACCCCGAGCCGGCGGGTGGAGCTCAACTGCCCGGACAGCGGCCCCTCGTAGGTCCCCGCGGTGGGGGCGACGTCGGCGTAGTCGCGGCCGGTCGCGATGGTCAGGTACCCCCGACCGGCGCGGCGGTCGTTGCAGGGGTCGAACGGGATCGCGACGACGCGGTCCCCGGCGTCGACGAGCACCTCGAACCAGGCGTGCGTCCCGCCCTGGCCCAGCAGGTGGCCCGAGACGTAGCGGGCGGGCAGACCCAGCTCGTGGCAGAGCGCCAGGGCGATGTGCGCGTAGTCCTGGCAGACACCCCGGCCACCGGCGAGGGCCTGCGCGGCGGTCGTCGAGGTCCCGGTGATCCCGAACTCGTAGGTCATCCGGGCGTGCACGGCCGAGCAGATCCGCTGCGCTGTGTCCTCGGGGCGCTCGCCGTCGCGGTGGAGCTCCGCGGCCCAGTCGTGCAGCGCGGCGTCGGGGGTCGTGAGGCGGGTCAGCTGCCGCCAGCGGGCGTCGCGCAGCGCCTTCGACGGCAGTTCCGCGAGACGGCGGTCGCCGGCGCGCTCGACGTGGGCCGTGAGCCGGAACTCGATGAACTCCTCGACCCGGTCGGCGCTGACCCGCACCACGCTGCTGCTGTCGCTGCTGCCGCCGTGGTGACGGATGGTCTTGCGCGAGACCGCGCCCAGCACGTCGAGGGAGTGGTGGACCAGCGTCGCGTCGCCGTGGCGGGCCGGCGGGACGATGACGAGGCGCTGGCGCACCGACGTGACGGGCTCGGTGTAGTCGTAGCGGAACGTCTGCTCCAGGCGGTACGTGACTCGCGCTGCCCCCTCGAGGTCGAGGGCGCGGTGGTCGAGGAGGCCCGGCCGGGTGGTCACTCCGGCTGTCAACGTCATGAGATCTCCTCGGCGTGAACGACCATCGACTCCAGCAACGGTGCCCCGAACGTCGTCAACATGGCGACGTCGGACGCGTCGCGGCCCCGTCCGATCAGAACACGGCCCTTCATCCGGGTGTTGTTGCGGGGGTCGAACGTCCACCAGCGATCGCCCAGCCAGACCTCCATCCAGGCCGCGAAGTCACTGGGGGCGTCGGTCGGCTCGATGTCGATCTCGGGCAGGTAGCCGAAGACGTAGCGGGCGGGGATGTTCAGGGCCCGGCAGAAGGTGATGGCCAGGTGGGTGAAGTCGCGGCAGACGCCGTAGCCGCTGGCGTTGACGTCGGCCGCCGTGGAGAGGGCGGTGCTGCTGCCGTACTGGAACTGCAGGTGCTTGTTGACGTGGTCGCAGATGGCCTGGACCCGTCGGTAGCCGCGCGGGGTCTCGGCGAACAGGGTCCACGCCTCGTCGGCCAGGACGTCCGGGACGACGTAGCGACTGGGCAGGGTGTAGAGCAGCACCTCGTCCGGCAGGTCGGTCGGGGCGATCTCGGGTGCGTCCTCGTCGGCGTCCTCGGGCGCGTCCGCGACCTCGGCGACGGCGTCGTAGCGCAGGACCGAACGGCCGGCCGGGAGCGTGAAGCGCACGCACTCGTTGCCGTAGACGTCGGTGTACGTCCGGCGCTCCATACCGGGCTCGGTCACCCACTGCTCGTCACTGATGGCGACGTCTTCGTCACGTCGAGGTGTGACCTGGGCGATGGCCGGGACACTCCACTGCGCAGAGTGAACGAACTCGCACCCGATGTGCACACGTCTCGTCGTCATACCCCACCCTCTCCTACCCGGGTTTCGTCGGTGTTTCCGACGGGCGCGCGACCCGGCGGCGATCGGGTCACGGGTCGAACCGGTACCCCATCCCGGGCTCGGTGATGAGGTGGCGCGGACGCGCGGGATCGTCCTCGAGCTTGCGCCTCATCTGCGCGAGGTAGACCCGCAGGTAGTTCGTCTGGTGGCCGTAGGTCGGTCCCCACACCTCGCTCAGCAGGCGTTGCTGACCGACCAGCCGGCCGGCCTGCCCGAGCAGGACCCGCAGCAGCCGCCACTCGATGGGCGTGAGCTTCACCGTCGCCCCGTGCCGGGTGACCGACGGTGCGTCGAGGTCGATGCGCAGGGCCCCGGCCTCGAACAGGGTGTGCTGCCGGACCGGCCTCGCGTCCCGCCGCGTGGCGGCCCGCAACCGGGCGATGAGCACCTCGAAGCTGAACGGCTTGGTGACGTAGTCGTCGGCGCCGGCGTCGAGGGCGGCGACGGTGTCCGCGGTCGACGTGCGGGCCGTGAGCACCACGACGGGTGTCCTGCCGCGTTCCCGCAGCCGGCTCAGCACCTCGAGGCCGTCCATGTCGGGCAGCCCGAGGTCCAGGAGGACGACGTCCGGCTCCCGCTCGGCCAGGGTCAGCGCGGTCCGGCCGTCGGCGGCGGTCGAGACGTCCCAGCCGCGGGCGCTGAGGTGGATGTCGAGGGTCCGCCGCAGCCCGGGTTCGTCCTCCACGACGAGGACGCGGCTCACACCGTGCCGACCGGGGATCCGGTGTCCGAGCGCGACCCGGTCTCGGCCAGTTCGTGGGCGTTCCCGGCGAGAGGGAGGTCGAGCACCATGGTCAGCCCCCCTCCGGGGGTGTCCTCGGCCAGGAGGCGACCGCCGACGGCCTCGGCCAGGCCGCGGGCGACGGCGAGACCCAGGCCGAGGCCCGCGCCGGAACGGTCACCCAGACGCTGGAAGGGGGTGAAGGCCTGTTCCTTCGCCGCCGCGGGCAGACCGGGTCCGTGGTCGACCACGAGCAGGCGAACCCTCCGGTCGGAGTTCTCGACGCTCTCCTGGACGTGGATCTCGACCCCGCTCCCCGGGCGGTCCCCCGCGGCCCTCCCGTGGCGCAGCGCGTTCTGCACCAGGTTCGTGACGACCCGCTGCAGGAGGCCGGGATCGGTGGAGACGAGGGGCAGGTCCTCGGGGACGGTGACGCGGTCGACACCCGGACCGACCTCGGCGACGACGAGTTCGAGGACGTCGTGCAGGGAGACCACGAGCATGTGCGGTTCGACGATCCCGCTCCGCACGCGGGTGAGGTCGAGCAGGTCGTCGATGAGCGCCTGCAGCCGGTCGGCGGAGTCGGCGACCCCGGCGAGCAGCTCCGCACGGTCGGCCTCGCCGAGCTGGATGTCGACGGCTCGCAGGCTGTCCACGGACGCCTTCAGCGTCGCCAGCGGGGTGCGCAGGTCGTGGGAGACGGCGGTCAGCAGCGCACCGCGGACGGCGTCGCCCTCTTCCAGCCGGCGGACCTGGGCGGCCTCGGCGCGCAACCGCTGCCGTTGGCGCAGCGCGGCGATCTGGGCGGCGAAGGCCTCCAGGACGCGTCGGTCGTCGGCGCTGAGGAGGCGTCCGCGCAAGGCCAGGGAGAACGTGTCCTCGACGACGACCTCGGCGTCCCCCTCTGCGGGGGTCGTGCAGACCGGGGCCCCGGCGGTGGTGGTGATGCGCCAGGGCGCCGCGGCGTCGTCGCGTTCGAGGAGGGTGACGGAGTCGACCGCGAAGGTGCGACGGGTGTGCTCCATCGCCTCGTCGAGGGGGTGGGTGGCGACGAGCGCCGTGCGGGTCAGCACCGACAACGCCTCCGTCTCGGCGCGACTGCGGGTGGCCTCGACCGTGCGTCGGGCGGCGCGGTCGACGGTGTTCGAGACCGCGACGGCCACGAGCAGGAAGACGGCGAGGGCGACGGCGTTCGCGGGCTGGGCGATGGTCAGCTGGTGCACGGGTGGGGTGAAGAACCAGTTCACCGCCAGGCTCCCGAGGAACGCCGAGGCCAGCGCCGGCCAGACCCCGCCGGCGAGGGCGGAGACCACGACGACGACGAGGAAGGCCATGAGGTCGGTGGCGAGTTCCTGCTGCGGGACGGCCACCAGCAGCAGCGTGACCAGCGCCGGGCCGACGAGGGCCAGCACCCACCCCAGCATCCGACGGTTGCGGGAGAGGGCCGCACGGGCCGGGGCGGGTAGCCGCAACGCCTGACCCTGCTGGTCGTGGGTGACGACGAGGACGTCGATGGCACCGGAACCGCGGACGACGGCATCGCCGACCCCGGAGCGGAACAACGAGGACAGGCCCCCGTGCCGGCTCGCGCCGACCACGATCTGCGCGGCGTTCAGACCCTTCGCGAACCCGAGGACGGATTCGGCGACGTCGTCCCCGACGACCTGGTGGTAGGTGCCGCCGAGGTTCTCGACCAGCGTCCGCTGGGCGGCGAGGCGGGCGGGGGAGGTGCGGACGAGACCGTCGCCGCTGGCGACGTGGACGGCGTGCAGTTCCCCCCCGGCCCCCCGGCCGGCGATGCGGGCGGCGCGGCGGACCAGCGTCTCGCCCTCCGCGCCGCCGGTGAGGGCGACGACGACCCGCTCGCGGGTCGGCCAGCTCGTCGAGATGCCCTGCTGGGCGCGGTACCGCTCCAGCCCTTCGTCGACGCGGTCGGCCAGCCAGAGCAGGGCGAGTTCGCGCAGGGCCGTCAGGTTGCCGATGCGGAAGTAGTTCGACAGCGCCGCGTCGACCTTCTCCTCGGCGTAGACGTTACCGTGGGAGAGCCTGCGCTGCAGCGCCTCAGGCGTCATGTCGACGAGTTGTACCTGCTCGGCGCGGCGCAGCACCTCGTCGGGCAGGGTTTCCCGCTGCACCACGCCGGTGATGGACTCGACGACGTCGTTGAGGGATTCGAGGTGCTGGATGTTGACCGTGGAGACGACGTCGATCCCGGCGGCCAGGAGTTCCTGGACGTCCTGCCAGCGCTTCTCGTGGCGGGAACCGGGAGCGTTGGTGTGGGCGAGTTCGTCGACGACGGCCACCTCGGGCTGGCGGGCCAGGACGGCGTCGAGGTCCATCTCCTGCACGGCGACACCGCGGTGTTCGACGCTGCGGCGGGGGAGCACCTCGAGGGAACCCAGGGCCGCGGCGGTCTGCGGACGGCCGTGGGTCTCGACCACCGCGACCACGACGTCCACCCCGCGTTCGCAGCGTCGACGGGCCTCGTCCAGCATCGTGAACGTCTTGCCGACCCCGGGCGCCGCCCCGAGGAACACCCGCAACCGTCCCCGGCGCTCGTTCGCGTACCGCTCCCTCAGCACCGGCCGACTCAGCCCTGTGCCAGGCGCTTCAGGGCGAGGTTGAGCTCGAGCACGTTGACGTGGGGTTCACCGAGGAAACCCAGCGCCCGGTCCTGGGTGTGCTCGGCGACCAGGGTGGCGACGGCCTGGTCGGTGAGGCCGCGGGCGGCGGCGACGCGGGCGATCTGCTGCTGCGCGTACTCGGGGGAGATGTCGGGGTCGAGACCGCTGCCGGAGGCGGTGAGGGCGTCCGGGGCGACGTCGGCCGGGGCGATCCCGTCGGCGGCGGCGACGGCCGCCCGGCGTTCCTCGACGAGCTTCGCCAGGTCGGTGGACTCGGGGCCGAGGTTCGAGGCCGAGGAGGCCAGCGGGTCGTACCCGTCGCCGGCGGCGGAGGGACGGGAGGCGAACCACTCGTCGCCGTCGAAGGTCTGGCCGATGATCGCCGAGCCGACCGGGGTCCCGCCGACGCTGACGACCTGGCCGTCGGCGCGGCCGGGGACGAATCGGCCCACGCCGTAGACGGCGAGCGGGTAGATCACGCCGAGCAGGAGGGTGGCGCCCACGAGGAGGACCAGACCGGTGCGGGACTGGCGCAGCAGGTTCGAGATGGAGGCCGAGGGGCGCAGCGTGGTGGTGGACATGGTGATCAGCCGATCCCGGGGATGGTGGAGATGACGAGGTCGAGGAGCTTGATGCCGATGAACGGGACGACGATCCCGCCGAGGCCGTAGACCAGCAGGTTGCGACGCAGCAGGGCCGCCGCGCTGGAGGGCCGGTAACGCACCCCGCGCAGGGCCAACGGGATGAGCGCGACGATGACGAGGGCGTTGAACACGACGGCGGAGACGATGGCCGACTCCGGGGTCGAGAGCCGCATGATGTTCAGCGCGTCGAGCTGCGGGAACGTCGTGACGAACATCGCCGGGATGATGGCGAAGTACTTGGCGATGTCGTTGGCGATGGAGAACGTGGTCAGCGCGCCGCGGGTGATGAGCAGCTGCTTGCCGATCTCGACGATCTCGATGAGCTTCGTCGGGTTCGAGTCCAGGTCGACCATGTTCCCGGCCTCCTTCGCGGCGGAGGTACCGGTGTTCATCGCCACCCCGACGTCGGCCTGGGCCAGCGCCGGTGCGTCGTTCGTGCCGTCACCCATCATCGCGACGAGCCGCCCGCCGGACTGCTCCCGGCGGATGAGTTCCAGCTTGTCCTCCGGGGTGGCCTCGGCCAGGACGTCGTCGACGCCGGCCTCGAGGGCGATGGCCTGCGCGGTGCGGGCGTTGTCCCCGGTGACCATCACGGTCCGGATGCCCATGGCGCGCAGCTGCTCGAAGCGTTCGCGCATGCCCTCCTTGACGACGTCCTTGAGGTGGATGACCCCGAGGACGCGGGCCCGACCGTCGCGGTTCTCGGCGACGACGAGTGGGGTTCCGCCCGCGGTGGAGATGTCCTCGACGGCCTGGTCGACCTCACGGGCGACGTCACCGCCGAGTTCGCGGACCCAGCGGGTCGCGGCCGCGGCTGCGCCCTTGCGGACCTGGCGTTCACCCTCGTCGGTGACGAGGTCGACCCCGGACATGCGGGTCTGGGCGGTGAACGGGACGAAGGTCGCCCCGGGCAGTTCCCCGTCCGCCCGGCCCCGCAGGCCGTAGCGCTCCTTGACCAGGACGACGACGGAACGGCCCTCGGGAGTCGCGTCGGCGAGGCTGGACAACTGGGCGGCGTCGGCGAGTTCCGTGATGTCGATCCCCGGCGCGGCGACGAGTTCGTGGGCCTGCCGGTTCCCGAGGGTGATGGTGCCGGTCTTGTCGAGGAGCAGCGTCCCGACGTCACCGGCGGCCTCGACGGCCCGCCCGGACATGGCCAGGACGTTGCGCTGCACCAACCGGTCCATACCGGCGATCCCGATCGCGGAGAGCAGCGCCCCGATCGTGGTCGGGATGAGGCAGACCAGCAGGGCCACCAGCACGATGAGGGACTGCGGCCGCCCGGAGTAGATGGCCATGGGCTGCAACGTGACCACGGCGAGCAGGAACACCAGGGTGAGACTGGCGAGCAGGATGTTCAGGGCGATCTCGTTGGGCGTGCGCTGACGCGAGGAACCCTCGACGAGAGCGATCATCCGGTCGACGAAGCTCTCCCCGGGTTTCGCGGTGATCCGCACTACGATCCGGTCCGAGAGGACCGTCGTCCCACCGGTGACGGCGCTGCGGTCGCCGCCGGACTCGCGGATGACCGGAGCGGACTCGCCCGTGATGGCCGACTCGTCGACGCTGGCGACCCCGTCGACGACGTCGCCGTCACCGGGGACGGTCTGGCCCGCTTCGACGACCACGAGGTCACCGACCCGCAACTGGCTGGAGGGGACGTTGACCTCGTCGCCGTGGAACCCGGTGGGGTCCACCAGCCGACGCGCGGTGGTGTCCGAGCTGACTTTGCGCAGGGACGCCGCCTGGGCGCGGCCGCGCCCTTCGGCGACGGCCTCGGCGAGGTTGGCGAACAGGACCGTGATCCACAGCCAGGCGACGATGACCCAGGCGAAGACCGACGGGTCGGTGATCGCCAGCACGGTGGAGAGCGCGGCACCGATGGCGACGACGAACATGACCGGCGTCCGCACGAGGTGGCGCGGGTCGAGCTTCCGGAACGCGTCCGGGAGGGAACTCACGAGCTGGCGCGGGCTGAAGGCACCGCTCGCGATCCGGTGCGGTCCCGCGCTCGCGGGGTTTCCCGCCGCGGCGGGGTTCGTGGTGTCGGGGAGGGTCGGAGTGCTCATGCGAGTGCCTCTGCGAGGGGTCCGAGGGCGAGGGCGGGGAAGAAGGTGAGACCGGTGACGACGACCACGACGGCCGCGTGCATGCCGGCGAACGTGACGGTCTGGGTGGGCAGGGTCCCGGCGGTGACGCTGGCGGGTCGCTGCCGGGCGAAGGTGCCGGCGAGGGCGATGACCAGCAGCATCGGGAGGAACCGGCCGATGTACATGCACAGTCCGAGGGCGACGTTGTAGAACGGCGTGTTGACGCTGACCCCGGCGAAGGCACTGCCGTTGTTGTTCGCCGTCGAGGCGAAGGCGTACAGCATCTCGCTGAGACCGTGCGGCCCGGAGTTCAGCATCATCGCGCGGGTGGACTCGCTCGAGAGCGCGATCGCCACGCCGACGAGCAGCGCGAACGGGGTGGCCAGGATGTAGAGCGCGGCCAGGGTGATCTCGCGCTGGCCGATCTTCTTGCCCAGGTACTCCGGGGTCCGTCCGACCATCAACCCGGCGACGAACACGGTGATGATCGCCAGGACGAGCATCCCGTAGAGGCCCGAACCGACGCCACCGGGGGTGACCTCGCCCAGCATCATGTTGACCAGCAGGGCGCCGCCGCCGAGGGCGGTGTAGCTGTCGTGGAAGGAGTTCACGGCCCCCGTCGACGTCGACGTCGTCGCCGTCGCGAACAGGGCCGAGGCCCACTCGCCGAACCGGGTCTCCTTGCCCTCCATGGCCGCGCCGACGGCCTGCGGGACGGTGCCCAGGGCGTGGGTCTCGGCGTAGAGCGTGACGGCGCTGGAGACGGCGAAGATGCCGGCCATCACGGCGAGGATCGCGCCCCCCTGGCGCTGGTTGCCGACCAGCGTCCCGAACGTGCGGGGCAGGCTGAAGGGGATCGCGAGGATGAGGAAGATCTCGAACAGGTTGGAGATCGCGGTCGGGTTCTCGAAGGGGTGCGCGGAGTTGGCGTTGAAGAACCCACCACCGTTGGTGCCGAGTTCCTTGATGGCCTCCTGCGAGGCGATCGGGCCCCCGACGATCGATTGCGTCCCGCCGGTCAGGGTCGTGTACGCGGTCGCGCCGGTGAAGTTCTGCACGACCCCGGTGAGGACGAGGACGATCGCGGCGAGGAAGGCCAGCGGCAGCAGGATGCGCAGGGTGCTGCGCACCAGGTCCACCCAGAAGTTGCCGATGGTGCCGGTCCCGACGCGGACCAGGCCCCGGACCAGGGCGACCGCGACGCAGAGGCCGACGGCGGCGGAGAGGAAGTTCTGGACCGCCAGGCCGCCCATCTGCACCAGGTGCCCCAGCGCGGACTCCCCGGAGTAGGACTGCCAGTTCGTGTTCGTCACGAACGACACCGCGGTGTTCCACGCCTGGGTCGGTTCCATGCCGCCGAAACCCAGCGACAGCGGGAGGTGGCCCTGCAGGCGCAGGAACGCGTAGAGGAAGAGGATCGAGACGGTCGAGAAGCCGAGGACGGAGAGGGCGTAGACCGGCCACCGGGTGTCGGCGTCACCGTCGACGCGCAGGACGCGGTAGATCCCCCGTTCCACCCGCAGGTGCTTCGCGCTGGTGAGGGTGCGGGCCATGTAGTCGCCGAGAGGAACGTGGACCGCGGCGAGCAGGACGACGAGGAGGCCGATCTGGAGCAGGCCGGCGGTGCTGTCGGAGAGCGTCATCAGTGGTTCCCGTCAGAACTTCTCGGGGCGCAGCAGCGCGTAGAGCAGGTATCCGGCGACGAGGACCGACAGGACGAGTCCGGTGGCCCCCTCGAGGCTCATCGGCGCTCCAGCGCGCGGACCAGGAGGGTCGCGGCGAGGGCCAGGACGAGCGTGAGGGCGGTGAAGCCGACATCCAGCACGGGGACTCCAGAGAAGGTGTGTGGGGCACGTGTGTGCTCGATCAGAGAAGCACCCGCGACACCGTGATCAGGGCGGTCCTGACGCCCTCTTGACGCCCGTCCCCGGATCTTGACGGCATCTTGACGGCCCCCACTGCGCGAGCTCGTCCACCGGGCCGGCGGGGGGACCGACACTGGGCCCGTGGCCAGAGCGCACCGACACCCGACCGACGACGCCACCCGGCACGCCCCGGAGGCCGGTGCGTCGCTGGCGGCGCTGCCGGTCGTGGCCTGCAAGCTCTACCGCCCCGGGACGGCGCCGCAGGTCGTGCACGACGTGACGCAGGCCCTGCAGCAGGCGCAGTCCTCCGGCGGCTTCGTCTGGATCGGGTTGAACGCCGCCTCGGCGGCCGACGTCCACCGGCTCACGTCGATCTTCGACCTGCCGGCGCTGGCGGTGGAGGACGCCGTGAACGCGCACCAGCGGCCCAAGTTCGAGCGCTACGGCGGCCAGAGCTTCGCGGTGCTGAAACCCGTCCGCTACGTCGACCACGACGAGGTGGTCGACGTCAGCGAGATCGCCCTCTTCCTCGGCCGGAACTTCGTCGTCACCGTTCGCCACGGTGACTCCACCGTCGTCGCCGACGTCCGGGCCGACGTCGACCTCCTGGCCTCGGAGCCGGTGGGTCCGGCCTCGGTCCTCTACCGCCTGGTGGACCGCGTCGTCGACGGTTACCTCGACGCGGTCGACGGCATCGCCGTGGACGTCGAGGACATCGAGGAACGGGTCTTCGGCGGCGCCGACGACGAGCACGCCGAACGCATCTACAAGCTCAAGCGGGAGGTGCTGGAGTTCAAGCGCGCCGTCGTCCCCCTGTGCGCACCCCTCCAGCGGCTCGTCGAAGGAGAGGCGTTCGTCCCCGGCGAGGTTCCCGGCCACGAGGAGCAGCGTCAGCGTTCGGCCACCTACCGGGACGTCCTGGACCACCTCCTGCGGGCCGCGGACGCCATCGACGGGTACGACCGTCTCCTCACCGACGTCCTCCAGGCGCACCTGGCCCAGGTCAGCGTCCGTCAGAGCCGCGTCGCCGCACAGCAGAACGAGGACATGCGCCGGATCTCGGCGTGGGCGGCGATCGCCCTCGTTCCCACCGCGATCGCCGGCATCTACGGGATGAACTTCGACAACATGCCCGAACTGTCGACCCGCTACGGCTACTTCGTCGTGCTCGCGGTCATCGTCAGCATCTGCACGGCGTTGTACGCCGTCCTCAAGGCGAAGAAGTGGTTGTGAGCGTCGGCGCCGAGATCGCGTCGGTCAGGACCCGCTGCTGAGCGCCGCGCTCCCGGCGGGGCCTCCGTCGGGCACCGGCTCGTCGTACCCGTGACCGACCGCCCCCACGTTCGGAAGCCGTTCGAACGCAACGCCTCGCCCGTCCGGGGTCGTGTCGGACCCCTCTGTCATCGTCTGTCCTGTTCGACAGGCAAGGAGAGACCCGATGACCGTCATCGACCCCACCGCGCGCTTCCCCCGCGCGGTCACCCGGCGCTACCGGCACCGCTACGCCGTGCTGGACGTCGAGACGACGGGTCTGCGCCCGGACGCGGGGGACAGGGTCGTCCAGATCGCCGTGACGCTGCTGGACCACCACGGGGTCGTCGAACGGAGCTGGTCGACGCTGGTCGACCCGCAGCGCGATCCCGGACCCACCCACGTGCACGGCATCACCGCCGAACGGCTCGTCGGCGCCCCCACCTTCGGCGAGATCGCGCCGCAGGTCGCCCAACTCCTGGCCGGGCGGGTCTTCGTGGCCCACAACGCCCGGTTCGACTGGAAGTTCGTGACCGCCGAGATGCGGTCCGCCGGTGTGGACCTCCCGGTCCGGGAACGGCTGTGCACGTGGAAGCTGGCGCAGCGCCTCGACCTCCCGGTGGAGAACCTGAAGCTCGCGACGCTCGCCCGGCACTGGGGTGTGCAGCAGTTGCGCGCCCACGACGCCGAGGACGACACCCGGGTCCTGGTCGAGGTGCTGCGGGAGGCGCTCGTCACGGCCGCGGAGCAGCGCGTGCGGCTGCCGGTGGTCACGCCGCGGGGGGTCGCTCCGCTGTCCCGGTCCGGTCGGATCCGTGCTCGGCTGCGGGGTTGGCTGCGCCTGCCGTGAGGTGAGCCGTGCTCGTCGGGGGGCGGCTTCCGTGCGATGGTGGGGGCGGACGCCCCTCCAACGAAGCCGCTGTCCGGCGGTCCGGTCGGCGCGCCGGGGGCGAGTTCGTCGGCTCTTCTGCACCTCGTGCAGCGCTCGATGAGGCGAGGAGCCCATCCGTGGCCGACTTCATGTTCTGCACCAACTGCCAGGACGACGCGCAGATGCAGCTGCCCATGAGCGCCCCTGACGGCGGTGTGATCCACACCTGCCTCGACGACCACGGCGGTACCGGTCCCTGGGTCTTCACCGTCTACCCCGCGATCGAGTCCACCCGGACCGTGCGGCGCACGGCCGCCCGGGTGGAGAACGGCGGCGTGACCGCCGACCTCCTCGAACCCTTGTCGCAGGTCTTCGAGGTCGGCGGCCCCTGGCTGGAGTTCGGCGTGGTCGAGGCCCGCCTGCGTGAGCGCGCCCCCGAGGTCTTCGCCAAGCACGTCGCCGAAGCCGGTCACACGATGTTCGGTCCGACCTCCAACACCGCGTCCGGTCGGATCGCGATGGCGCTGAGCGCCCTGCGCGCCCGCGGCAAGGTCGCCGGTTTCGTCGGCAAGAGCACCGGGACCCCGTGGCGTGGGCGCACGATCAGCCACTGGTGCCTGGACGGGAACACCCCGCGCACCGAGGTCCTGTCCTGGGTCCAGCACCGCGAGGCCCTCGGGCTGAGCGAGGACTGGACCGACGAGGACCGCGCCGGGCTCACCCCCGCTGCGGTGACCGTCGGCGTCTGAGTCAGCGCACGACGACGAGCGACCCCTGCGGCATGAGGTCGCGCGACCAGATCACGTCCATCGCCGCGTTCGTGACGCGCGCGCAACCGTGCGAGGCCGGGTAACCCGGGACGCTGGCCGCCCCGTGCACCGCGATCCCCTGGCTGGGGTCGAAGTAGCGCGGCCGGTAGAGCCGTCCGAGTTCCGCGTTCCGGATCCCGTCGACGCTGCGGTAGACGTGGAAGCTCCCCGCGGGGGTGTCCGCGAGGTCCGTGTGACCACTCGGTGAGCGGTACGTCTGGTAGGTACCGGTCGAGGTGTGGAAGATCGCGGCGATGCGGCCGTCGTCGGCGACGGTGAGGGTTCCCGCCCCACGGTCGACCTCGACGACGTGACCGGTGCGGACCCCGACCGCGGGCTGCGCGCCGCGTGCCAGGGCGGCCCGGGTGGCGGGTCCGACGACACCGTCGCGGGTGAGGCCGGCCGCCCCCTGCAGGGCCATCACGGCCTGCTTCGTGTTCTCCCCGAAACTGCCGTCCGGGGTGCCCAGCCAGTAGTTCAGGCCGGCCAGCCGCTGCTGCAGCGCGAGGACCTCGGGCCCGCGTGCGCCGGCCTTCAGCGACGTCTGGGTGAACGCGACGGTCTGCACCGCAACGGTCGTGGTCTTCGGGGTGGTCGGTGCCGCCTCGGCGTGGGTGAGGACGGCCAGTCCGCACGCGGCGAGCGCCGCGGTGGCGAGGGCGAGGCGAACGGTGCGCCGCAGGCGGGTGCCCTGCGCGGTCCGGTCGGTCGACGTCTCGTGCTGCGGACGGTGGGTGGTCATCTCGGTGTCCAGTTCTCGAAGGTCTGCCTCGGGACCCGGTGGTCCGGGTTCCGACGAGGAGACGCGCGAGGAGGGCTCCGTGTTGCACGTGCCGGGCCACGAGTTCCGCCGGTGGTCTCACCAGTCGTGCACGGTCCCGTCCGCGAGCCGGTTCACGGGCAGGTAGGCGGCCTCGTAGGGGTGCGCGGCGGCCAGTTCCTCGTCGAGCTCGACCCCGATCCCCGGCGCGTCACCGGGGTGCAGGTGTCCGTCGGTGAACGTGTAGGCGTGCCGGAACACCTCGTTCGTGAGGTCGGTGTGCCCGGAGTACTCCTGGATCCCGAAGTTGTGGATCGCGAGGTCGAGGTGGATCGCGGCCGCCGTCCCGACGGGGGAGATGTCCTCGGGGCCGTGGACGGCGCTCTTGACCTGGTACACCGCGGCGAAGTCGAAGAGCTTCTTCAGCGGTGAGATCCCGCCGAAGTGCGTCACCGCGGACCGGGCGTAGTCGATGAGCTGCTCGGTGATGAGGGTCTGGTAGTCGTGGACGGAGTTGAACACCTCCCCGACGGCCAGCGGGGTCGTCGTGTGCCGGCGGACGGTGCGGAAACCCTCCTGGTTCTCCGCGGGGGTGCAGTCCTCGAGCCAGAACAGGTCGTAGCGCTCGACGTCCTTGCCGAGCTTGGCGGCCTGCACCGGGGTGAGGCGGTGGTGGGCGTCGTGCAGCAGCGGGAGTTCCGGACCGAACTCGTTCCGCACCGCCTCGAGGACGCTCGGCAGGTGCCGCAGGTACGCCGGGGTGTCCCAGTCCTCGACGACCGGGAGCGCACGGTGCGTCGGGCGAGCGATGGCCTCGCCGGTGTGCACGCCGTAGACCGTCCGCAGCCCGGGCACCCCGGTCTGCACCCGCACCGCCTGGTACCCCTCGGCCCGGCGCGCGCGGACGGAGTCGAGGAGTTCCGGGACGTCGCGACCGTTGGCGTGGCCGTAGGTGCGGACCCGTTCCCGGGAGGCGCCACCGAGCAGTTGGTACAGCGGCAGACCCGCGACCTTGGCCTTGACGTCCCACAGCGCGACGTCGACCGCGGCGATGGCCGCCATCGTCACCGGCCCGCGCCGCCAGTACGCGCCCCGGTACAACGACTGCCAGGTGTCCTCGATGCGGTGCGGGTCGGTGCCCAGCAGCAATGGGACGACGTGCTCGCGCAGGTAGGCGACGACCGCCTGTTCGCGGCCGTTGAGGGTGGCGTCACCGAGCCCGGTGAGACCCTCGTCGGTGGTGAGCTTCAGGGTGACGAAGTTCCGGCCCGGGCTGGTGACGACGACGTCGGCGGCGACGATCCTCACGAGGAGGCTCCCGTCCCGGATCGGCGGTTCGTGGGGAGGTGGGGCACGCCGGCCAGGCTAGGCGGCGGGCTGTGCCCGAGGAAGACTCAGCTCACGCGGTCTCGACGGTGGTCCGGAGGTGTCCGTCGGCGGCGAGGGCGTTCTGGGAAGTGGTCACACCCCTGCTTCGGCGCGACGGGCGGCGGCGCGGAGCCGAGTCACTCGGATGGGCGTCTCCGTTCGCCCGGGTGGCGCAGGGGGTGCACTCACCGGTGATCGCCTCGTGGTCCGCAGGACCGTGTGGGGCACGATGGACCCGTGACCAGCACGCCCGTCCGTCGTCCCCGTGTCCGTGCCCCGCAGCTGGTGGGCCGCCGTTGGCTCAACACCGAGGGCGACCTGTCGCTGGCCGACCTGCGCGGCAAGATCGTCCTGCTGGACTTCTGGACGAGCTGCTGCGTGAACTGCCTGCACGTCCTCGACGAGCTGCGGCCGCTGGAGGAGAAGTTCGCCGACGTCCTCGTGACCGTCGGGGTGCACTCGCCGAAGTTCGCCCACGAGGCCGAGCCCGCGACGCTGGACGCGGCCGTCGACCGCTACGCCGTCCACCACCCGGTGCTCGACGACCCCCAGCTCACGACCTGGCAGGCCTACGCGGCCCGTGCCTGGCCGACGCTCGTCGTCGTCGACCCCACCGGCTACGTCGTCGCGTCGATGTCCGGGGAGGGGCACGCCCACGGGTTGGACGTCCTGGTCTCCGAGCTCGTCGCCGAGCACGAGGCCGCCGGGACGTTGCGCCGGGGCGACAGCCCGTACGTGCCACCGGCGCCCGCGGGGTCCGCGTTGCGGTTCCCGTCGCGGGTCGTGCGGCTGCCCGACGGCGGGGCCCTCGTCGTCGACACCGGTCACCACCAGCTCGTCGAGCTCGACGCGGACCTGGAGACCGAACGTCGCCGGTTCGGGACCGGCGCTCGCGGGTTCACCCCCGACACGTTCGCGGAACCCCAGGGGGCGGTCGTGCTGCCGCCCGAGGTCGCGGAGCAGGTGGGGTACGACGTGGTCGTCGCGGACAGCGTGAACCACGCGTTGCGCGGTCTGTCGCTCTCGACGGGTTCCGTGGTCACCGTGGCGGGGACCGGTTCCCAGCTCCGACGCCGCGAGGGTGGCGGGCCCGCGCTGGAACAGGCCCTCTCGACGCCGTGGGACGTCGCGTGGTTCGACGGTCAGGTCGTGATCGCGATGGCCGGGGTGCACCAGTTGTGGGCGTTCGACCCGCTCACGTCGGTCGTGCGGGTCCTCGCCGGGACCACCGCGGAAGGCATCAAGGACGGCCCGGCCGAGGAGGCCTGGTTCGCGCAGACCTCCGGCCTCGCGGTGTCGCCCGACGGCTCGACGGTGTGGCTGGTGGACGCCGAGACGTCCGCGCTCCGGTCGCTGCGGCGCAGTGGTTCGGTGGACCGTTCCGTTCCCGTGGTCTCCGACGACCGGATGGCGAACGTCGCCGCCGTCGCGGGTTCGGGCTACGTCGTGGAGACCCACGTCGGGCAGGGGTTGTTCGACTTCGGGTTCCGCGACGGTCCCGCCGCGGAGGCGTTGCTGCAGCACCCGTTGGGCGTCGCGGTCGCCGACGACGGATCGATCCTCGTCGCCGACACCTACAACGGCGCGCTGCGCCGGTTCGACCCGGCGACGGGCGAGGTCTCGACGCTCGTGCGGGACCTCGTGGAACCCTCCGACGTCCTCGTCGACGGCGACACGTTGGTGGTGGTGGAGAGTTCCGCGCACCGCCTGACCCGGGAACTCGCTCCCGCGAGCGTGCGGGTCGACGGGTCCGCCCACCGCGTGCAGCGGCCCCCGACCGACCTCGCACCCGGCGTGGTCTCCCTCTCGGTCTCCTTCACCCCGCCGACCGGGCAGAAGCTCGACGACCGCTGGGGCGACCCGACCCGCCTCACCGTCGCCTCGACCCCGCCGGAGCTCCTGGTCTCCGGAGCGGGTTCCTTCGAGGGGTTGTCGCGGACGCTGGAGTTCGCTCCCGGGGTCGAGAACGGGGTGCTGCACGTGAGCGTCCAGGCGGCCGCGTGCGACGGGGACCCGGAGACCGGGGAGGTGCCGGAGTTCGCGGCGTGCCACCTGTACCAGCAGGACTGGGGGATCCCGGTGCGGTTGGTCGACGGAGCGGCGGCGGAACTGCCGTTGGACCTGCGGGGGGCGTAGTCGGACAGGTTGCGCAGGAGTTCCGCGGGCGACTCCCGTGCACAACCCGCACGTGCTCCGACAGGCGGCCTGCGAACCCCGGAACCCGACCGTGCACCGCTGACCTGGATCGCGGCACGGCGTCGGTGCGTGTCCTGAGGCCCAGTGCGATTGGCTACCCTGACGTCCGTGTCGGACGCCACCGTGGACCCCTTCTCCAGCGCCTTCGGCCTCGCCGTCGGTGGCAGTGCTGCCGGAGCCGCAGAGAGCACCCGGTTGTCGTCGGCCGCCGGCAACCTGCTGCGCAAGGCGTTCGACTGCCTGAACACCGACGAAGCGCGGGCCCGCCGTCTCGTGGAGCGGGCGCTGGCGTTGCCCTACGACGAACACGAGCAGACGGTGCCGGCGGTGTGGGAGGCGTTCATGCTGCTCCACGAGGTGGTGCTTGATGAGCTCGAGTCGTCCGTCCCGGAAGAGCACGGCTGGTTGGACGCCGCAGCGGACGTCCTCGCCCGGCACACCGGCCCCGGCGCCGACGCGCTGCGCGGGGTGCTCGACTTCGACAGGTCCGCCGTGGAGCTCACCCCTGCGGAGGCTCAGCGGTGTCGGGAGCTGAACCGGGGCACGACGGAGGACACCTGGTTCGACGCCTCGCCGGGGGAGGTCACCGCGGAGACCGTGCTCGACGTCCTGCGCGTCGCGGCGGCGTTCCAGGAGGCCCTCGAGGTGGGACACGGCTGAGGCCGCTCCGCGGTCGGCTCACGTCGGTCGAGCTGCGCTTCCCGGCCGTCGTGGGCCGGCGACACCCGACACGGTGGCGGCTGCTCGGTCGCGCGGCAGGATGATCACGTGGAGACGATCGTCCGGACACCCCACGAGGTGTTCTACGCGCCCCAGCGCCTCGACGTACCGCTGTTCCAGCGGCCGTACGTCTGGACCCGCGAAGGACAGTGGGCACCCCTCTGGGCCGACGTCCGGCGGCTGGCCGAACTCGCTCTGAACGGTCCGGACACCGTGCCGCACTTCCTGGGGGCGGTCGTCCTGCAGAGCCGCCCGTACGTCGTCGGTGGCATCCCGAACCTCACGGTGATCGACGGGCAACAACGGCTCACGACGTTGCAGCTGCTGCTCGACGCCGTCCGTTCCGTCGCCCTCGAGGCCGGCGCGCACCAGGCCGCCGACCAGTTGCGCACGCTCGTCGAGAACGACGCGCCCTTCCGTGGGGTCGAGCACGACCGGTTCAAGGTGTGGCCCACGAACCGCGACCGCGACGCGTTCGTCGCCGCCATGACGGGCACCGGACACACGGGCCCGGCGGTGGGGCAGCAGCAGGTGGCGGCGGCACACACCTGGTTCCGCGACGTCGCCGAGGAGTGGATCGGGGACGAGGACGCCGTTCGGCGGGCGACGGCGCTGACCCACGTCCTGCGGACCAAGCTGCAGCTCGTCGTCATCCAGCTCGGCGTCGACGAAGACGCCCAGGAGATCTTCGAGACCCTCAACGCCCGCGGCACTCCGCTGTCGGCAGCCGACCTGGTGAAGAACTTCGTGTTCCAGCGGCTCGACGCCACCCCGAGCCAGGCGCAGACGATGTACGAGAAGTTCTGGCGGCAGTTCGAGACCCCGTTCTGGGAGAAGGAGGTCACCGTCGGGACGACACCGCAACCCCGATCGTCCGTGTTCCTCACCCAGTGGCTGACCGCGCGGGTGGCCGAAGAGGTGCCGCCGCGACAGGTCTTCACCCGCTTCAAGCACTACGCCCAGGTCGAGGCCAGCGAGGCGATGACGGACCTCCTCCCGCGGCTCCACGCCTCGGCCGTCGTGTACCGCGAGTTCATCGTGAGCGGCCAGCGGTACGACGGAGACCTCGACCGGCTGGGGTTGTTCGTCTACCGCACGGGCGCGTTGAACCAGGAAAGCGTCCGCGCGGTCCTGCTGTGGGCGCTGGATCCGGACCAGGAGCCGATCCCCGGGGACCAGCTCGACGAACTCCTGGGGTCGGTGGAGAGCTGGGCCGTGCGCAGATCGCTGCTGCGGCTCAGCACCGCCGGGTACGCGCGGTTGGTGGCGGAGCTCTTGCAGGTGCTGAGGAACTCCCCGCGGTCGGAGGCCGGCTCCGTGACGACACGCGTCCTGGCGCAGCAGACGTCGTCCGGGACGTACTGGCCACCGGACGCCGAGGTCCGTGATCAGCTGCGGACCTCGCCGGTCTACCGGCGTCTGCGACGCGGCCGGCTGCGCATGGTGCTCGAGGCGGTCGAGGACCACGCGCGCGGCTATGGCATCCCCGGGGCCAAGCGTTTCGCCGATTCCCGCGTGGGCCGGAACAAGCTGGCGATCGAGCACGTCCTGCCGCAGACGTGGGAGACGAACTGGAGCATCGGGGACAACCCCGTCGCGAAGCAGCGCCGGACCGAGCACGTCCACGTCCTCGGGAACCTGACCCTGGTCACGGGCAGCCTGAACAGCAAGGTCTCCAACGGTCCGTGGCTCGGGACCGGCGGGAAGCGCGAGGCTCTCAACGCCCACGACGTCCTCATGCTGAACCGGCGTGTTCGCGAGGCCGGCGAGGACGGCTGGGACGAGACGGTGATCGACGTGCGGACCGACGAACTGACCGGACGACTGCTCCAGGTCTGGCCCGCACCCGCCGGCCACGCCGTCCGTCCCGACCTCGGCAGCACCGACCTGGCGCACATCTCGGTCCGCGACCTGTTGCAGGCCGGTCTGCTGCAGCCGGACCAGCCGATCTACGCTCGCCGTGCGGAGCGTGAGCACGAAGCCCGGGTCCGGGCCGAGGGGTGGATCGTCGTCGACGGTGTCGCGTTCGAGACCCTGTCGGGTGCGGCCAAGGCCGTGGCCGGGCACGCCCTGAACGGTTGGTGGTTCTGGTCCACCGATCGCGCGGGGGTGACCACGCTGCGGAAACTCCGGGAGCAGCTCGCGGCGGGGGACGGCGTCGACGACGCGGCGGAGTGAACTGAAGCCTCGCCCGGAGCGCCGTCCGGGGTTCGTGCTCGACGACGGCTCGCTCGTGCACCCGGCCTTCGACCTCGTGGTCGCCGCGGTCGGTGACGCGCACGAACAGTGCCTCCTCGCCGGGTACGTGGACCGGTTCGGCTGGTGGGCCGGCGTGCGAACGCTGGACCGTCCCGGACGCCTACGACAGCGCTGCGGCGCTGATGGCGTTGGATCCCGCCTCCCGGGAAGCGATGCCGAACGGGTGACGGCGCTGCTCCAACTCGCCGCCTACGCGCACCTGCTCGAGCGGACGGGAATCCCGGTGCAACCGGAGGTGCACCTCGCCCACGGATCCGGGCAGCGGGTCTCGCGACGCGTCGGCGAACTCGTTCCCGTGTTCCTGATCCGCACCGAGCGACTGGTGCGGTTGCTCGAGACCCAGCGCGAGCGGCCGGGTTCCGTCGAGGTGCGGATGTGCGGGCGGTGCCGGGAGCGAGACCGCCGGGCTGGAACGGCTCCGCGTTCAGGACCTGTTGCACGTCGCGCAGGAGGATTCCGGGCTGTGCTCGTCGAGGTGTTCGCGCCCCCGACCGCCGGCTCGACGTGGCGCTGTCCCGCGCGCTGGGACCACCTGCCCTCGAGTCCCGACGGGCGGGCCGAGTGGGGGCGTTCCTGCGGATCACGGGCGGTGGGCCCGGCGGAGATCGGTGAGCAGTTCGGGGAGAACGGCCTCCTCGTCGACCCCGGACCCGTTCTCCTCCATCGCTTCACGGAGTTCCGGGTCCCACGGGGTCGCGACGGCCCGTCCGCGGAGCGGTCGCCCGACGTGCTGGTGGACGGCCGAACGGTAGCTGTCGGCGTCGAGCCGCCACGGCTCCGCCGGGCCGAGTTCCATCACGGTCCTGGCGATCGCCATCCCGCCCCAGTCGAAGTCGCCGTGGTGGGCCAGTCGGCCACCGCAGGCGAGGACGGCGCGCAGCAGTGCGACGACCGCTGCGCCGGGGCGCCCTGACGTGCACACCAGGGGAGGGGCCCCGGCCGCCAGCTCGTCCGCGGCAGCCGCGACGACGACGGGGTTCTCGCAGACGTGGACGGTGACCCCCGCGAGGTCGGGGAACTCGAGGGGGGACCGGGCGAGGTGGCGCAGGGTCAGCACCACCGGGGTCCCGGTGTCCCGCCAGGCGGTGAGCGCCCGGCCCGTGGGTGTCCCGTCGCCGGGCAGGCCGAGGCTGAGGACGGTGGAGGAGAGTTCGTCGCGGACCACGCCGAGCCGAGCCCACAGGGCCCGACGTCCCGCTGCCGAGACGGGGCGCTCCAGGTCGTGCCAGCGGGCGCCGGCGGCGAGGACGAGGTCGGCCAGCGGGCCGTCGTCGAGCGCGTGCGGGTTGTGGCACGTCCGCTGCGCGAAGGCTCCGAGTGCCTCGTCACGACCGGGGAGTGCGTCGAGGACCGCGGCGAGGGACGCGGTGAACCCTGCGGCGTCCGTCTGCGCGGCCAGCGTTCGCCGGAGGGGGCTGGCATCGCGGGTGGCGGCCCACCAGTCGGCCCACCGCTCCACCGCGCACACCTGGTCGAGCGGGGCGACGAGTTCGTCCCACGCGCTCGCCCGCTCGGCGAGCAGGTGCGCCCGGATCTGCACCGGACCCGTCAAGGTCTCGACGGCCGTGGCGAGGCCGGGGAGACCGGCAGTGCGCAGCACCGCGTCGACGTCCTCCAGGCGGACGCTCAGAGACCGACCGCGTCCTGCCGGGCGACCCAGCAGGGTCTCGAGCGCAGCCCGCTGCTCGGCCGAGGCTCGAGGGAGGGTGACGGTGCCCTGCGTCGTGCTCCCCGCCGCGAGGCGGCGCCGCACCCGGTCGACCAGCCAGCGGGTGTGGGGTCCACCCAGCAGCCGCTCCAGCCGGGCATCGCTCACGGGAACAGGCCCTCCTGGTCCGGAACGCCGGTCCGGGGCGCGACGACCGGCAGTTCCTGACTGACCGGGCGTGCGACCCGCTGCTTGCGACGCCCGTCCCACCGGTAGGAGGTGACGAGGACGGCGTCGACGCCCTCCCGACGGGAGACGTTGCTGATCGCGATCCCCGGCACCTGCGGGTAGCACGCCCACTCTCGTTCGCTGGTCATGACGACGTCGAGGTCGAACTCGGCCAGCAACCCGAGGTAGTCGGCCCGCGCGGTGTCGTCCACGCCGGCGAAGGCTTCGTCGAGGGTGATGATCCGGGGCGCGTGCGGGTTGCCTGCCGAGCGGTAGTGCGCCGAGGCCGCGGCGAAGAGGGGAACGCTGGCGGCGAGCACCTTCTCCCCGCCCGACGCGGGGCCGGACGCGGGCCGCCACTGCCCGTTTTGGTAGCGCTGCACGACGAACCGGTGCCACGACCGGTAGTCCAACGCGGTCGTGAGGTGTTCCAGCCACGTGCCGACCCCTTCGCGGTCGGCGCGCACGGCGTCGATGCGGTCCTTGAGGAAGGCTCCGACCGCGGACTGGTCGGAGAGCGACCAGGCATCGGCGCTCTGCCGCAACAGCCGTTCCCGCGCCTGGGTGAGACCCGCGGGACCGTCCTCGACGACACGCCACTGCATCCGCAACCGCATGCCGGTGCTCGTGGGGCGGCGTTCCAGTTCGGCGTTCATGTCGTTGACCTGGCGGTCGGCGGCTCCGATGAGTTCCTGCAGGGCGCTCGCGACCTCGGCGACGAGGTGGTTCTCCAGGACCTCGCGTTCCCGCGCGTCGAGGAGTTGTCGACGCTGCTCCGCGTCGGCGACGAGTTCATCGCGCAGCGCCGGCACGGTCCTGGGTCGTCCGGCGTAGCGGACCTCGACGCGGACGACGTCCTCGGACAGGTTGAGTTCCGCCGAGTGCCCGTGACGGGAGAGCGTGTCGGCGAGGGGTTTCACCTCCTCCGTCACGGTCTGCTGCACCCGGCGCCAGGCGTTGTCGTCGAAGGGGATCTCGAGGGCCTGTTCGACCTGGCGCGCCAGACGGACGGTGGGGTCCGGGGCCCACACCACTGCGGTGTCCGGGATCTCCAGCCCGGGGAGGGCGACAGCGAGGACACCCGTGCAGGCGAACCGGTACAGGCTCTCGGCGGCCGTCGCGCGTCGTTCGGTCTCCTGGGCGAGGTCGAGGTCGAGGCGCACGATCTCCCCCTTCGCGTGACCGAGCGCCTCGGTCGTCGTCGTGAGGCGGGAACGGGTGGTGCGTTCACTGTCCCGGGCCTTCCTACGGGCCGTCTCCACCTCCCCGAGGCGCCGGCGGAGTTCCTGAACGGCCGAACCCACCGTGGCCTCGAGTGTGGTGAAGCGTTCGGCGGCGGCGGCCTCCTCGCCGCGTCGGGTTGCCAGTTCCCGCTGCGCGGCTCTCGACTCCTCCTGCCGCAGCTGCGCGGCGCCCGACGTCGTGCTCACCCGAGTCGTGGCGAGCTGCAGGCGGACGCGGGCCGGGACGTAGCCGGCGACGGCCAGCCGGAACTCCGCCAGGGCCCCGGTGACCTCCTGGAGGCCCTCGCTGGTGAACGGCAGCCCGAGTTGTCCGGCGTCGTCCTCGCCGCCCGCGCGGCGGGAGAGGGCCCGTTCCCGGGCCGCGGTCACGTCCGCGCGATCGCGTTCGAGCTGCTCCTCCGCTTCGGTCACCGCGGTGCTCAGCGTGAGGACCAGCGAGTGGGCACTCCGCAGGGGGCCTTCGTCGGGAACCTCCGCGAGTTCGACGCCGAGGACGCGCAGGTGCTCCTCGACCTCGGTGATCTGCTCCTGGAGCGCGGCGACCTCGGACTGCAGGAGCCGGGTCTCTTCGTCGATCTCGCGCAGGCGTCGGCGGCGCGCCGCTTCCCGGGCGCCCCGACCCAGGAACTCCGCCTCGGGTTTCGACCACCGCCCCGTCAGGACCCCGAGCTGGTAGCTGCCGTCGACGTCGGCCCGCACCTCGCCCTCGCCCGTCCCGATGCACTCGAGCAGGGTCGTGAGGGTGGGGTCGGAGACCGTCGCCGCCCGAGGTTCCTCGCGGTCCACGGCCGGACGCAGCAGATCCGCCAGGGATCGTCGCGGTCGCCCGGTGGTGGGCACCAGCAGCGCCTCTCCGTCCGGGCTGGTGAGGTCGCCCGCGGGGGACACCCAGCCGTCGAGCAACCCGGAGGCCTCCAGGGCTCCCTCGAGACCCGCTCGCTCGAGGGCCGTCAGGTCCTCCCGGAAGTCGACCAGGCGCCACAAGGGTGCTCCGTCACGGTCGCGGCCGGACCCGCGGAACCGCGCCGCGGGGGGCGAGCTGTCCTCTCCGGCGAGGAGTCGTCCGCGTTCGGCCTCCAGGGTGTCGATGGCGTCGCTCCGCGCCCTCTGCGCACTCCTCAGGTCCGCGTCGCGGCCCCCCAGCGTCCGACTGCGCCGTTCGACCGCTGTGGTGACGGCCGTGCGGGCCGGCGAGGCACCGGTCATCGACTCGGTCCAGACCTGGGTCCGGGAGAGCAGACCTTCCAGGTCGTCGACGCGGAGTTGCGACGTCGACGCGAGGTGCGCGCGCAGGTCGGCGACGTGCTCGGCGGCGCGGGTGGCGACGTCGGCCCGCGCGAGGGCGAGACGCTCCTGCAGTCTGGCGGCGGCGGCCTCCTCCCGGTCGAGTTGGGTCTGCAGCCGTCGGTGTTCACGCTCGAGGGAGGCGACCTCGTCGAGCAGGGCGGAGACGTGACGCACCTGCCCGGCACGCCGCGCGGTCTCGCGCTCCGCGCGGGTGCGCACCGTGGCAGGGTCGGTCGCCTCGAGGTCGTCGGTCGGCAGGCCGGCGGCGGTCGCGGCGGTCAGCACGTCGTGAGCGGCCGCGCTGGTCTCGGTGGCGGCCCGGTCGTGCTCGGTGCGTGCGTCCTCCAGCTCCCGCTCGGCGGTGCGTTCCCGGGCCAGCGCCTGATCGTGCAGCTCGGCTGAGGTCCGGGCTGCCTCACGTGCCCGCGTCGCGGCGGCCGCGACCTGCTGGAGGTCTGTCGCGGCCCGCGCGTCGTCACTGTCCTGCAGGGCCTTCTCCCGGGCCTGCAGGCGCTGCAGTTCCAGGTCGAGTTCCTCGAGCGTGGTCTCGGCCCTTCGGACGGCAGTTTCGGCCTCTTGCCGTTGCGCGTGCGCCAGGCCCAGCTGTCGACGGACCTCCTCGTAGGCGGACTGGGCCAGCCGGGGGGCCTCGGCGCGGCGGCGGGCTGCCGTGCACGCGTAGCGGTGGTAGTGCTCGAGGAACCGGCCGGCGGCGTCGCGGGCCTCGACCACCGCCTCGAGGTCCCGGCGGTCCTCCTCCAGCGCGCGGAACGCCTCCGCGACGTCGGCGAGGATGCCCCCGTCGATCGGGGGCAGCGCTTCGGTGAGCGCGGCCGACGTCAGCGCTTCGTCCGGTTCCTTCGTCAGTTGCGGTCGGCGCAGCTGGATCAGCAGGTCCACCAGAGCGGCGTACCGGTCCTCACCGAGCCGGAACAGCTTCTCGTCGAGCTGCTTGCGGTAGCCCTTGGCGGTGTCGTGGACGGTGCCCGTCGCTCCGATGGCCTCGGCGAGGCGGGCCTTGGCCAAGGCTGTGCGGGACGGGCTGATCAGCGAGAGCTCCGCGCCGATGCGCCGGGAGGTCGTGAAGAACCACGTCGTGACGCCGCTGCGACCGCGGACGGCCTTCATCCCGCAGCCGATCCCGAAGAACTCCGGGCCGGTCTCGGCGTCGAGCCGGCCGAACTCCAGCCACGCGTACCCGGTCCGTTCGGAGTTCTCGTGGGCTCCCCCGAGGAGCAGGTTCCACTCCATGTGCTTCTTCCGGTCACCGTCGGGCTCGACGCGGTAGGGCGAGGTATCCCCGTCCAGCAGGAACGGGAGCGTCAACGCGAGCACTTTCGACTTGCCCGCTCCGTTGTTGCCGCGCAGCAGGAGACGGCCGTCGTGGAACCAGAACTCCTCGGTGTCGTAGTGGTACAGGTCGACGAGACCGAGCCGCAGCGGTTGCCAGCGATCGAGGTGCGGGACGGGCAGGTTCACGGTGTCGAGCCTCCGAGGGGTCCGGCCGGGGTCAGTGCGTAGCGGTGCAGCGGGGGGAGGGCGCGGACGGCGTCGGTCTCGCGTCGGGCGAGGTGCAGTGCCTCGAGACGGTCGACCGCGATGGTGACGAGGCCCACCTCCGCCCCCGCCAGTCGGGCGTCCTTGCGCCAGTAGGCGGCGTACCGGCTCGCTTGCGACGCGACCATCGCGTGCAGCACCCGCACGGGGACGGCGTCGGGGTCGGCGTCCAGCAGCCGCTCGGCGACCAGCAGGGCCACGTGCCCGTCGGTCCCGTCCTCCGGCATCCGGAGGTCGGTGAGGTCGTCTGCAGGATCCACCATGGCGACCCCCTCGGCCCGGATCTCCGCGCGCAGTCCGGTGAACTCCTCGACGCGGTCCACGAGGGCGCGCCGCTGGCTGAGGAGGTAGGCCCGCTCGTCGGCGTCCAGTTCAGCCGCCAGCAGGACCGGGTCGTCCAGCAATCGGCGCGTGAGACGTTGCCGCAGTGCGTGGTTGCGGGCGTCGTCGGTGAGGGGTGGCGTGGTGGCGAGGAGTTCGGTCAACCGGTCCTCGGGTGCCACCTCGGCGAGCAACGACGGCCCCCGCGGTGCCACCAGCAGCGCGGCCAGCACGTGCCGGTCCACGTCGTAGAGGACGTCACCACCGCTCGCGACGAAGGCGTCCTCGTCCCCGCTGATGCGGCTGAGCACGCCCAGGGCGAGGAGGGCCCGGACCACGGCGACCAGGTCCCCACGTTCGTCGCGCGTCTCGAGACTGAACGTCAGACCGACGCTGCTGAACTCCTCGTCGGTGACCATGAGCAGGACCTCCTCCGCCAGTTGGCCGAGGGTCGTCTGGGCCTCGGAGCGTTCCAGGGCGGCCAGCGCGAGACAGAGCAGGACGTAGCGGCGTCGGGTCAGCGGACGGCCCTGGCGGTCCAGCGCGGGCCGTGTCCCGTCCGTCGCATCGGCCGGGACCTTCTCCAGCCGGGCGAGTTCCGGTTCCACCCGCAGCCGCCACCCGGTCTCCCGGTCGAACCACCTCCGCAGGTGGTCGGCGTGCCGGCGCACGAGGACGAACTCGTCGGCCTGGGGTCCCCGGGGCAACAGCAGGGGGTTCGCCAGCAGGGTCCGGGCCGCCCTGCGGCGTTCGCTGCTGCGGTCGAGTTCCAGCCGTCGGCTGAGTCGCTCGCTCACGCCGCACCGTCCGGTGCTTCGTCGTTGTCGACGATCACCAGGAGGCAGTCGTCGATCGTGAAGGCGCCGTCCGGAGTTCTCACGGTGGTCCTCCCGGCCTCGGCGACGGGGGTCAGGACGATGTCCAGCGAACCGTCGGCGGACGTCGCCCGGACCGGGGCGGACCGCCGGTCGGCGTGCCGGGCGGTGACGGCCTGCCCGAGCAGGCCGAGGAACAACCCGAAGGCCGGGGTGGAGAGTTCGGGAAGTTCCGAGAGCCGGGTGGCTCCGCTGCGTAGGAGTTCCGCGCGGGCAGCCGCGAGTTGGGCCACCTCGGCGTCGGCCTGCTCGGCCAGGTGCCGGCGGGCGAGGGACCGGTCGGCGACCTGTGCGATGCGACCGCGGCGTTCGTGGTGTCCGGTGCGACGGAACTGAGGACTGATCTGCAACGGTGGAGCCTGCGCCCACGGGGTGCTCGACGGCACGGGCTGCTCGTCGCGGGCGGTCAGCGAGTCGGTGTCGATGCTGAGGTGGCGTGCCGGGCTCACCCCGAAGGCGGCGCGCCACAACCGGTGCCGGGCGGCGTCGTCCGGCGCCTCGGCGAACCACACCGCGAGCCGGCGGAAGTCGGCCGAACGGTCCGAGCGGCCGGTGCGGCGTTCGTTGAGGACGGCGACGGCCCGCAGCAGTTGGGGGATCGCCGAACGGGCTCTGCGCCGGAGGAGGTCCTTCTGGCTCGGGCTCGACCGCGTTCCGCGGAACCAGTCGTGCAGGCCGCGCCACCGCTGTCGCCACAGCAGCGTCAGCCGGGCCAGCTCCGCGGCGCGTGCGGAGTCGTCCTCGGTCCCCGGGGCCACGTCGGAGGCCTCACGTTCCGCGACCGCCACCAGCAGGCGGTCCACGTCGAGGTCCTCGGCCCGCGCGACCAGCCCGCTGATCTCTGCGCCGATCGTCACGAGGTCGGAGAGGAACCGTTCGAGGTAGTCGATGATGCGGTCCTTGTAGGCGAGGAACGCGTCGGTGTCGGCGTCGTGCAGGTCGATCGAGCTTTGCAACGACCCCATGAAGACCGACGCGTTGTCCGCCAACGACTCCAGCCGGGTCACGAGCACCGCGAGCAACACCGAGGCCTGCGCTGGATCGGGCTCGCCGGACTCGGCCAGGACGACCAGAGCGCGCAGGTGCTCGACGATGTCGCCGAGGGCGACGGCCTGCAGAGCTCCCCGTCGGCCCAGGTTCTCGTCGTAGGTCTGGAGGGCGCGTTCGGCGGCGAGACCCTCGGGGGTGAGCTGGTACAGGAACCGGGCCCGGTGGAAGTCCTCGACCGTCTCGACCCGCGCGGTGTCCGGATCGGCACGCAGGTTTCCCCAGTCGACCAGGCGTCCCAGGGCGGTGCTCACCCGGTTCAGGTCGAGTGGGTCCCGGCCGGTGAGCTCGGCGAGGACGTCTTCGGGGCGCAGGTGCAGGACGTAGCGGGCGCGGGCCTCCGCGAAGACGTCGAGGACCGCCCGGTAGGTCTCCGTCAGCTCCGTCCCCAGGTGGGCGAAGGGCTGGTACTGCACGTCGAGCTCGCCTCCGCTGGTCCGGTGGTGGTCGTGGCGACGACCTTACGACCCGCGGCGCGTCGAGTCGCGGTTCTCGAGCGTCAGGAGGTAGCTCCTCGCGCCGCCAGAAGGTAGCGTCGGAAAACGCCAGAAAGTAGCGTAGATGAGTAGTGGAAGGTTAGCGTCGCTGCATGGCTGCTGCTGGCGGGTACTCGCCTCGCGTCGTCGACGCGGAGCTCGCCAAGTACCTGGCGGGCTTGGCGGCAGTCGCCCTCGAGGGTGCGAAGGGCGTCGGCAAGACCCGCTCCGGTCTCCAGCACGCTGAGACGGTCGTCCAGTTGGACGACCCCGCCCAGCGCGATCTCGTGGCGGCCGACCCCGGCCGAGTTCTCCGGGGCGAGCCCCCGGTGCTCATCGACGCGTGGCAACGAGTCCCGCCGACCTGGGACGCGGTGGGACGGGCCGTGGACGACGGAACTGCGCCCGGATCGTTCCTGCTCGCGGGGTCGGCCGTGCCCAGGAACACCGGTGTCCACAGCGGTGCCGGTCGGATCGTGCGCCTGCGAATGCGCCCCATGACGCTGTCCGAACGTGGTGTCGCGCGGCCGACGGTCTCCTTGGCGCAGCTCCTGACGGGGCGACGGGGCGACGGGGCGACGTCGCCGGCGCGACCGGCGTCGGGATCGACGAGTACGCCGACGAGATCTGTCGCTCGGGACTACCCGCTGTGCGGGCGCTGTCGCCGCGCCTCCGCCGAGCCCAGCTCGACGGCTACGTGGACAGCATCATCGACCGCGACTTCCCGGACCTCGGACGGGCCGTTCGCAATCCCGCCCCGCTGCGTCGCTGGATGTCGGCCTACGCCGCAGCCGTTTCCACGTCGACCGCGTACGACCGCCTGCTCGAGGCGGCGACTCCGGGAGACCTCGACAAGCCCGCCAAGACCACGACCACCGCCTACCGGGACATCCTCCAACGGTTGTGGTTCCTCGACCCCGTTCCCGCCTGGACGCCGTCCCGCAACCACCTCGCCCGCCTCGCGGCGGCACCCAAGCACCACCTCGCCGACCCGGCCTTCGCGGCACGACTGCTCGGCGTCGACGCCGCGGCGCTCGCGGGTGCCGAGCCGGCCCGGCGGCCCGGGCGAGAGGCGACGTTGCTGGGCCAGCTGTTCGAGTCGTTGGTGACGCTCGACGTGCGGGTGTACGCGCAGGCGGCGGAAGCCCGGACCGGGCACCTTCGTCTGCGCGGCGGGGACCACGAGGTGGACCTGATCATCGAGCGGAACGACGGCAAGGTCGTAGCCCTCGAGGTGAAGGTGGCCGGGGCGGTGACCGACGCCGACGTGAAGCACCTGACCTGGTTGCGAGGGGCGCTCGGTGAGAACCTGCTCGACGCCGTCGTCGTCACGACCGGCCCCGAGGCCTACCGCCGACGGGACGGGATCGCAGTGGTGCCCGCGGCGTTGCTCGGGCCGTGAGCCGTCAGGGGCTGCTCGCCGCCGGCGGTGGGACCAGGCTGTCGGCCATCCCCTGGAGCACCGTCAGCCCGACCACCATCCCGAGGAACCCGATGAGCCCCGCCATGGCCAGGGTGAGGAGCACGAGCAGCAGCCGCCGAGACCACGAGGGCCGGCGGTGCGTCCTCCGCGGGATCGGCCTGGGGCGTGCCGCCACCGGGCGCCTCGCTCGCGCGGGCGGTTCGTGGGGTGCGGGTGTCGGGGTGCCGACGTCGGCGGTGGTCACGAGCACGGGGCTGCGGGCACCGTCGAGGGTGGCCCGCAGGAAGGTCGCGATCCGCTCGACCTCGTCGGCCCCCAGTCGACGTTCCAGCCCGCGCACGACGGCGACGAGGTGGGCGCGCCCCACGACGGTGACCCCGGACGTCGTCGCCTGGGGCTGCTGGTCCTGGGCGACCAGGCAGAGCAGGCCCTGTGTCGTCGAGCGGACCGCCGGTTCCAGCAGCGCGGCGACGGCCGCGGCGGCGCTCGCGATCCCTTCCAGTTCCCGGTCCTTGCGCCACGACTCGTTGCGCAGCACACCGTCCCGGACGGTCACCTGCCCCGACCAGTTCTTCGCGTCGATGACGACGACCCCGCCGGGACCGACCGCGACGTGGTCGAGGTTCGCCTTCGGGCGGCCGGGCCAGTGGACGTCGTGCAGGACGAACCATCCCTCGGCCTCAAGCTCCCCGAGGGTCTCGGCGACCAGGCGCTCGCCTTCGGCCCCGGCGGACCACGCGTGGTGGCGTCGTTCGGCGGCGTCGAGGCGGGCTGTCGTGTCCTCGGTCGTGGGTTGGCGACGGAGCCGCTCCACGTGCGCCGCCGCGCGTCGGGCCTGCTCGTCTGCTCCTGCCCCGGCGGCCCCCATGCCAGGGGTTTCGGGAGCCGGTGCCGGCCGCTTGATGGGGCGTCACCCGGCTGGGGCAATGGCGGAAGGGGCTGCGGATCCGTTGTCGTCTCGATCCGGATGAGCGCCGCGACGGGCTGGGAAACAGGTGGTCAGAGCGGGACGGCGGTGCCGTCGTGGAAGTCGTACAACCCGGGAGCGCGCCACAGCGGAGAGCCCGCGCCCGTCGACCGGTACAGCCCGCGGGCCGCGCCGCGCACCCGCTCCGTCTCGACCGGCCAGCGCACCGGTGCAGAGATGACGACGAGGTCCGCCTCGGGCCGGGCCAGGACCTCCCGCACGTGGTCGAGGACCGGCAGTGTGGCCGCCTTGTCGCCGTTGCAACGCGGATCGGTGAGCACCAGGTTCCGCACCCCGTCGATGGCGACCCGCGACCACGGCAGCACGTGGTCGACGTGCACCGCCCCGGTGAGGGTCCTACCGCAGTAGAAGCAGCGGTTCTGCTGGAACTCCCGCAGACCGGGGGCCAGTCGTGCAACGGCCGTGCGGTCCGCGTCGAACAGGAACGCGTGCAGGTCGGGGATCTCGAGTTCGGCGCTGTTGTGGCGCTGGACGTCCTCGACCCACCACTGCTGCAGGACGGGTTGCAGCATCGGGGAAACCCGCGCCAAGGCCGTTGCGACCCCGGGAAACAACTCGATGGACCAGTCGTGCGCGTCGAGGTTCCCGATGCCGACGTCATCGCTGAGCCAGGAATCGTCGTACAGGAACGCGACCCCCGGCTCCCGACCTCCCGTCTTCTGCAGGCGGAACAGAGGCTGCCTGGCCAGGGTGATCGCGATCTTCCGCACCGTGGCCGTCCACTGGTGGGGCTCCTCGGTCCGGAACTGCGCCGGCGTGGACAGGCCCCGACGGTCGCTGTTCCGCCGCAGATCGGTGACCAGATCGATGACCGACACGGCGCCTGGACGGGTGTGCTGGATCTGCCGCAGCACCCCGTGCTCACCGAACACCCGGACCTGCGGCCAGTACGCCTCGACGACCCGGGACGCGAGGTCGCGGACGGGTACGCTGAGCGGCGCGTCGTCGGCGACGGGGTTCTCCAGGCAGTGTTGGACGAGGGCGTCCAGGGTCGCGAGCTTGTACGTCGAGACGCGACGGCCTGTCGCCAGGAGCTGGGCGAGGCGGGCGCCGAGGTCGAGCGGGTCCATGGTGTCTCCCTCCAGGACGTTTCTCGCGGTGGTCCATCGGGTCCGACCACGCCACGCGCAGTAGTGGACATGCCCTCGTACATCAGAAGAACCGGCGGAGGTACTCCCTCAACGTCGTGTCGTGGACGTAGACGTAGGTCCCCAGGATTCCTCGTGTCAACAGCACCGCGTAGATGTTCTTGACGAACTGGAGCAGCTCCTCGTCGGAGTACGTGATCCCGCGCTTGACGTTGTTCTGCTTCCCCTTGGCGTCGAAGTAGCTCGCCTTGTCGAAGACGAGGCGCTCGCTGGCGGGATCGAACCGCAGGTCGCCGCCGATGATGACGCCCGCGATGTTGAGGTCGTACCCCTGGATGGTGTGGATGGAACCGACCTCGTCGAGGGACGTTGTCGTGTTGACCCAGTCGACCTGCGTCTTGTTCCACCACAGCTCGACTCCGTCGACGACGATGTCGAAGGCCTGGGGATCCTTCTTGCTCGCCCAGGGCCACGCGTAGCCGGCCAGGAGACGAGCGAGACCGTGCGACGCGTCCTGCTCGATGATCGCTGTCCGCATGGCCTGCAGACTGTCGAAGAACCGGAGGTCGTACCCCTCGAACGTCTGGCGTTTCGTCACCGAGCCGTCGAGGACGCCGCGCACGTAGCCGACGTAGTCGGACCCAGCCTGGACGCGCATCTGGGACGTGAGCCGGTAGTGCCGCTTCGCCGTGTGTGCCGTCGACACCAGGGCGTCCAGAGCCGCTCGCGGCAGGTCCGCGGGGCGGACCGTCTGTGCTGCGTCGATGAGGTAGATCTGGTGCCGGCTGATCTTGTTGATCCAGTCGAGCTGCGTGAGTTCCGGGTCGTCGTGTCCGAAGAGCTTCTCGTTCACGACGCGGAAGTCGGCGTTCTGCGGACCGGAGCCGAGACTGGCCCGCTGGTTGAGGCGGTGTGCCTCGTCCACGATCAGCAGGTCGAACATGTCGTCCGCCTTGCCGGCCTCGAAGGCCGTGATGACCATGTCAGGGCCGAGGCCGGGCGTTTTCTTGAAGACCTTCCGGATCGAGCCGCGCAGGGACTGCTGCGGCACCACCAGGCCGACCCGGAAGTCCCGCAAGAGCTGCGGGTAGCCCTCGACGAAGAACTCGGAGAGCAAGGAGTCGCTGTCGACGGGTTCGCTCAGGTCCGCGTTCTTGATGTCGCTCAGAAGCTTCATCAGGTAGATCCCGACGACCGTCTTACCGGTTCCAGGATCGCCCTGGATCACGATGCGGCTGGACCGGTCGTGCTCGAGGTCGTCGAACAGTCCCGAGAGGATGTCCTCGACGGCGATCGCCTGGTCCGGGGTGAGGGCCTTGAAGGGCGACAGCTTGAAGAGGTCGGTGTTCTCGATCTCCTTGATGGAGCGGCTGAACGCACCCAGCTCGCGCAGCTCGTCGAAGATCGCCTCGAAGGTGGGCCGGTACGTCGAGCGGAGGTAGTAGTCGGCGTTGGTGATCCCGTCGTTCCGGTTGAGGACCTGGTACTTCTCGTCCCCGTGGAACCAGCGGATCAGGTGTGATTCCAGGTCGAGGCACACCGACTTGTTGAAGGTCGGGTCCAGTACGACGCGAGCGTGACGCAGTGCCTTCTTCGTCGTGTCGAGGTGCTGCTTGAAGCGCCCGGCGGCGTTCAGCGATTCGCCGACGTAGACCTTCCCCGCTCCGTCCAGCGTGTACACGACCGGCCAGTTGCGGTGCCGCCCGTCGAGCGCCTGCCAGGCCTTGAGGTCCTCGCCGGAGAACGTGAACTGCTGGATCTCAAAGTCGGTCATGCTTGGTGCTCCGCCCTCGCGCCTTCTCGACCGGGTACTTCAGCCGCGTCTCGGCGAGCTTCTCCACGACGACGGTGTCCGCGTCCATGCCGAGCGCGTCGGCGAGGAGGAGGCAGTAGGTGAACACGTCCGCCAGCTCACCCCGCACTCGCTGCGGGTCGGCCTCGGAGGACCACTGGAAGCATTCCAGCAGCTCGCCCGCCTCGATGGCGATGCTCTTCGCGAGGTTCTCGGGGGTGTGGAACTGAGCCCAGTCGCGCTCGGCCACCATCTCGCGCAGCTGCTCCTGCACGGTCCGTTCGTCCATGATCGGATCCTAGTTCTGAGCCTCGGTCAGGCGTCGCCGACTGCTGCATCGCGTACGCCGTGACTTCCGCGGGGATCGTGCCCTCACGCCGTCCACAAGCGGTCGAGTGGCAGGGCGTGCAGCCTGTCCTCGTAGGTGTAAGCGTGTTCGCCGAGGTAGAGCGCGTACCCCGCCACGAACTGCTCCCCGATCTGGTCCCGCAGGGCACGAAGGCCCCGGAAGTCATCACCCGGCAGGCGCCCACCGGCCTTGATCTCGATCCCGATCACCGTGCCGTCGTCCCTCTCGACGGCCAGGTCGACCTCAAGTCCGTCGTGGGTGCGCCAGTGGTGGAGCCCGTCGATGTCGTCCCGCCAGGACGCCTGTTTGGCGACCTCCATGACCGCGAAAGTCTCCAGCAGGTGACCGAACTGCTGAAGGGCCACCGCGGAGCGTTGTCCCAGCTTCTCGGGTGTCAGTCGCAGCAGCCGCGCGGCGACACCGGAGTCGACGAGGTGGACCTTGGGACGCAGAGCTGAGCGAGCGGAGGTGGTCCTCGCCCAGGCGGGGATGCGCTGGAGGAGGAAGACCGCTTCCAGCAGCTTCGTGTAGCCGTCGGCCGTCCGGTCGTCGAGGCCGACGCTGGCGGCGGCTGCGCTGACGTTGAGCACCTGGGCCGTCTGTCCGGCCAGCCGTTCCAGGAGCTGTGGGAGCGCGGCGGCCTGACGGACCCGGGACAGGTCGCGGACGTCGCGCTCGAGAGTCAGTCGTACGTAGTCGTCGAACCACCGGTTGCGGGCAGCGGTGGTCGGTCGCTCGACGGCCAGCGGAAAGCCGCCGGTGATGACGCGACGGATGACCTCGTCGCGCCCGACGCGTGACGGACCGAGCTCGACCAGGGACTTGGGCGTTTCGAAGGCCATCGGCAGGAAGTGCTCCTCGTGCCGGTCGAGCTCGCCCTGGGAGAAGGGCCGAAGGGTGAGCCGGTGCAGGCGGCCGGTGAGTGACTGCGCTGCCGTCGGGAGCGCGTCGAAGCGCGTGGAGCCGGCCAGGACGAAACGCCCCGGTCGTCCGGCGTGGTTGAGCTCTGCCTTGATGGCGTCGAGGACCAGCGGGACCTTCTGGTACTCGTCGAAGCAGACCGGAGGGTCGCCGGCGGCGAAGAGCCGGAAGTCTCGGCTCACCGCTTCACGTGTGTCGAGGTCGTCGAGGTCGATGACCTCCACGCCGGCCTGGGTAGCCAGGTGGCGCAGGAGCGTCGACTTGCCGACCGAGCGCGGACCCTCGATGAGGAGAACCTGCTCCTCGGTCAACCTGGTGGCGGCGATGTCGGCCATGCGCCGACCCAGCTGCGCGTCTTGCACGCGACCAGTGTACGCGAGCTGCGGAAAGCGAGGCCCGGGAATTGCGATTCTAGAGGCCTCTTTCCTGCGGAACTCGAGGGTACTGTGTTGCGGAAGTCGAGGCACAAGAGGGCAGTCATCTGCACTTGATCGCCGTCACGAGAGTCGCGGAGGACGGCCAGCTTCAGACGGTCAGGATCGTCCTCAGCCCTCGCATGTCACCACCCTCCGGCAGGATGACTCCAGAGCGTGAAGGGAGATCCACGTGGAAGAGACGAACACGGCGCACCGCCGCGAGATGGTCAGCCAGGTCAGTGCGCTGGTGGACTTCTTGCGCGCCTTGGCGACGATGGGCTCTGCCCCCGTCCGCGACGTCGACACGCACCCGCAGGTCCTCTGGCTCCACGACCTCCCGGCCGAGATCAGCGGTGACGCCACCGCCGGCCCGGGTAGCCGGCTGGCGACCTTCCCGGCCCTCGCCGCCGAGCCGCACCCACCGCTGCCCGAGGCCCTGGTCGACTGGGTCGACGCGACCCGACTGGCCGACCCGACGACCGCGGTCCCGTTGCTCGTCGACCCCACGGCCGACGCATCGGGCACCGTCGACGGCTTCGTCGGGGACTCCGGGATCCGCCGTGAGTACGCCCGCTGGAGCGGGGAGTGGCGTGCCTGGGCGGAGCACGAGCGGCGCTCGGCGCCCTCGCGGCGCTGGTACGAGGCCCTCAGCGGGATCCACCGCCAGCTCTCCCAGCAGGACGACCAGTTCGAACTCGTCCTGCAGACGGGGTTGCTCACCTGGGCACCGGACGGCGGCGAACGCACCCGCAACCACCTGCTGAGCACCCGGCTCTCCCTCGCGGTGGATCCCAGGACCGGGGCCATCGCGCTGCTCGTCGCGGATCCACCGACGCCCCGCCTGCACGATCGCGAGCTGCTCGACGGCGTCGAGGCCTTCGACGGCGCGCGGGCCGAGCCGGTGCGGGCGGAGGTCCGCGAGGGCCTGGAGGTCCCGCTGGACGAGTCCGTCCACGAGCTGCTCGAGCAGTGGCGGGCACTCGCCTTGCCCTCCTGCCGCGCCTACGCGAAGGATCTGACCCCACCCGCGCAGATCGACGCCGTGCCGGCGTTGACATTCGCTCCGGCCGTGGTGCTGCGCCCGCGCGGTCGGGCGAGCCTCCTCGCCTACTACGACCAGATGTCCGCGGCCCTGCAGGGCCCGGACGCCGAGGCACCCCTCGGTCTGGTCCAGCTGCTGCAGTCGATGGAACCCGAGGAGCGGCTGGCCTGGTTGGAGGCCGAGGACGGCTCGTCCAGCAGCGCCGTCGCGGCGGACCCGCTGTTCCCGTTGCCCGCCAACGACGAACAGCGCCAGATCATCGCCCGCCTCGGCCGGGACACCGGCGTCGTCGTCCAGGGACCACCCGGTACCGGCAAGACCCACACCATCGCCAACCTCGTCTCCGCACTCGTCGCCGAGGGGCAGCGGGTTCTCGTGACCAGCCAGAAGGCGCAGGCCCTGAGCGTCCTGCGCGAGAAGATCCCCACCGAGGTCCGCAACCTCTGCGTGTCCATGACCGACCAGGGGCGCGGTGGTTCAGTGGAACTCTCGCGCAGTGTGAACGCGCTCGTCGACCGCTACGGGACGTACGACGCCGTCCGGTACGCCCAGCGCATCGAGCGCCTGACGGGGGAACGCGCTGCGGCACAGTCCCGTCAGGTCGAGCTGATGGAGGAGATCCGGGCCCTGCGGGAGGCCGAGACCTTCGTCCACCCAGAGGAGACCGTCGCGCCCGGTTACGGCGGGACCCTGGCCGCGATCGCCGGGCGTCTGCGCGAACGCGACCACCGCCACGCCTGGATCCCGACACCGCTGCCGGCGGCGGCGCCCCCCAGCTTGCCCCTCGACCCCGTGGACGTGGCGGAACTCGTCCGGTTGACCGCGCTGAGCACCCCGGAACGACGGGCCCGGACCGCTCAGGCGATCCCCGCGACGGCGGACGTCCCGGCACCCGACGAGGTCGCCCGACTCGTCGCGGCCGAGCAGGCGACGGCCGCCGCAGCAGGTGCTGCTGCCTCTGACCTGGTGCGCGCAATGGAACCCGTGGACCGCGCCGTCCTGACCCAGCTCAACCAGCAGAACGAGGCGGTCCGCACGACGCTCGCCGGGCTGGCTCGAGGTGACGCCGGCGACGACTGGCAGCGACGCTGCATCGACGACTCGCTGCGCGACCGGAACACTTCGCTCTGGCAGGGGCTGCACCAGGTCTCGGGTCGGGCGGAGGAGCTGAACAGTTCCCTCGACGCCCTCGCGTTGCAGCAGATCGCCCTCCCCGAGTTCGACGCGTCCGGCCCGACGGGCAGGTCGGCACAGCTCACCGCAGGGCGGGCTCTCCGCACACATGCCGCGAACGGCGGCAAGATCCGCGCCAAGGGCCTGTTCCGTTCCCAACCGGAGAAGAACGCCGAACGACTGCTCGCCGCGACCGTCAACGACGTGGCCCCGAGCACCCCCGAACAACTCGACGCCGTCCTGACCCGGCTGACCGCGGAGGTGGAGGCCGATGCGCTCGTCGCACGCTGGGCCGAGGTCGGCCACGTCATCGGCACACAGGCGTCCGTCCGGTTCACCGTGTCCGCGTTGGTGGACGCCCACCTGGCGCTGTCGCGCGCAGTGCAGGCCCTGGCCGCGATGGCGGCCGTTCGCGTCCTGCTCCGCGACTCCGGCGTGACGGTTGCGCTGGAATCGAGGGAGGACTGGACGGCGTTCTCCGAGGCCCTCCCTGGGGTCGCCGCGCAGCTGGAGGCGCAGGACGCCCAGCTCACCGTCGAGGCCGCCCTGGCCGGCGTTCGTCATCTCGCCGACGTCGAACGGTCGGCCCCCGAGGTACGCGACCTCGTCCAGGCCCTGGCCCTGCGCGATGTCCGCGGGTACGCGCAGGCCCACGCGGCGCTCGCGGTCGCCGCCGTCGAGGCCGAGAGCCAACGACGAGCCGACGAACTCGCCCGCGAGGTGAGTGCGCAGCACCCAGGGCTGCTGGCCCTCATCGACGCCACCGCCACCGACGAGGAGTGGTCGACCCGCCTCGGCGACCTCCAGGGCGCCTGGGCGTGGGCCAAGGCCCTGACGTTCTTCGAGGACCAGCGCCGTCCCGGCCGCGAGGCCGCGCTCGACTAGCAGCTCGCCGAGGTGACGACCTCGTTCGGTTCAGTGACCGGCGAACTCGCGGCCGAGAAGGCGTGGAACGCCACGCTCACCCGCATGACCTCGCACCAGTCGCAGGCGTTGCGCGCCTACCAGAGCGCCAGCGCCTCGCGAGGGGCCGGAACGGGGAAGTTCGCCCACCGGTTCTCCGCTGCGGCCAAAGAGGCCATGGCCGAGGCGCGCGGCGCGGTCCCTGCATGGATCATGCCGCTCGCCGAGGTGCTAGAGACGGTCCCGCCGCACAAGAACTCCTTCGACGTCGTCATCATCGACGAGGCCAGCCAGGCCAGCATCGAGACCCTCTACCTGTTGTGGCTGGCGCCCAGGGTCATCGTCGTCGGCGACGACCGCCAGTGCGCCCCGTCCCAGGTCGCCATGGGTGCGCTGCAACCGATCTTTGACAAGCTCGACAGCTACCTGTCGGAATTGCCGAACTACCTGCGGGTGTCCATGACGCCCAAGGACAGCCTCTTCAGCCTGTTGACCACCCGGTTTGGTTCGGTGGTGCGACTGCGCGAGCACTTCCGCTGCATGCCGGAGATCATCGACTGGTCCTCGCGCGAGTTCTACGCCGATGCTCCCCTCGTCCCGTTGCGGCAGTTCGGCCGCGACCGGCTCGCGCCGCTGAAGGTCCGCTACGTACAGGGTGCGCCCAGCGAGGGCGAGAACGCCAGGCTCCGCAACCCGCGCGAGGCCGCGGCCATCGCGCAGCAGGTCGCCGACTGCATCGCCGACCCGCGCTACGACGGCAAGACGTTCGGCGTCGTCGTCCTGCAGGGCCAGGCGCAGGTGGACGCGATCGAGAACGAACTGCGCAGCCGCATCGCGCCCGACGTGTACGAACAACGCCGCCTCCGGGTCGGGACGCCGCCGGACTTCCAAGGCGACGAGCGACACGTCATGATGCTCAGCCTCGTCGTAGGCGCCAACCGCAAGAACACCGCCCAGGTGCTCGAGGAACAACGCCGGCGCTACAACGTCGCTGCCAGCCGCGCCCAGGACCAGATGTGGCTGTTCCACTCGGTGACCCAGGACGTCCTGTCGCCCAAGGACCTGCGGCGGCTCCTGCTGGCCCACCTCAGCGACCCGCCCGCCGCCCGGTCGTCGGAAGACCTCGGCAACGTCACCGCCGGCGAGAAGCACCCCGCCTTCGACTCACTCTTCGAACAACGCGTCTTCCTCGTCATCCGCGACCGCGACTACCAGGTGACCCCGCAGTGGGAGGTGAACGGCCGCCGCATCGACCTCGTCGTGACCGGGGCCAAGGGCCGACTCGCCGTCGAGTGCGACGGCGACGCCTGGCACACCAGCGCCGAGCAGGTCGACAACGACGTGCACCGCGAACAAGAACTCAAGCGCGCCGGGTGGCGGTTCTGGCGGGTTCGCGACAGTGAGTTCAACTGGGACCCTGAGCGGGCGCTGGAGAGTCTGTGGACGGCGCTCGCGGACCGGGGGATCGAGCCGCACGAATCGACGGTGGTGGAAGAACCGCACGTCGGGGTCGTGACCGATGTGACGCCAACTTCGGCACCGACGGAGGTCGTCCCGGAGCGGGCTGCCGCCGAGGCGCTTCAGGCGAGTGCCGCCCGCACTCTCTCTGTGTCGCCTGCGGAGGTTCGTGCGTGGGGGCGGGAGAACGGCTGGGAGGTCGGGGAACGGGGTCGGCTGCGGCCGGAGTTGATCGCGGCGTACCAGGAAGCGCACGTGCTGGAGCCGTAGTTCTGCGGGGTTCGGGTGCCGGGACGAGTTCATGGTGCGAGTCGTCGAGCAGGTCTCGTCCCGGGAGCACTGGTACGCAGCATCCCTCCTCTTCGAGGACGCTGGATCGGCGCAGGGAGGGGGAACTCTCCAACCCCGTCCGCCAGACGCTCCGCTGAACACGGAGTACTCCGGACGCGGTGCCCGTGAACGACACGAGGTCTTCGTTGCGTGTGGGGTGTTGTCGCGGGTGGACGACAGGCCGCGAGGGCGACCTTGGCTGATCGGCCGGCTGTGGACAACCGGAGCTGGTCTCGAGCGGTCGCCCGTACAGTCCTTGAGGTGCGGACGACCGTGACCTGGGAGGAACCCGGCCCGGCGCCTCCGCCCTCCACCCCGGCGGTCGCGGCGATCATGCGCAGGACGGGTCGGCGGGACACTGCGCCGGAGTTGGCGTTGCGTCGGGAACTGCACCGCAGGGGTCTGCGGTACCTCGTGGACCGGACCCCACCGGGGACCAACCGCCGACGTCGTGCGGACCTGGTGTTCCGCGGTGCCCGCGTCGCGGTGTTCGTCGACGGCTGCTTCTGGCACTCTTGCCCCGTCCACCTGCACCTGCCGAAGGCCAACGCTGACTGGTGGCGCGTGAAGCTCGCGAGCATCACCGCCCGCGACCGCGACACCGACGCGCAACTGGCCGGTGCCGGCTGGCGGTCGCACCGGGTGTGGGAGCACGAGGACGTCGTCGAGGCAGCGGACCGGGTCGAGCGGCTCGTTCGAGGTGTACGGCGCCCTGTCCGGTGACTGTTCCGTGGGAGGCTGGATCACTGCCAGAGGCTGTCCACAGGCGCGATGTGCAGGCGATGCAGGCTACGGCGTAGCGTGTGGCGTCTTCGATGAGGATGACCGGATCCTCGGCCATCCGTTGCACTGCCGGGTCGGCGCACGCCTGCGTGCGGTGACGAAGCGGAGTCACCCGCAGTCCTTGAGGAACCGCTCTTCCATCGTCAGGCTGACTGCACCACCGTCGCAGCGGCGAAGAAGTCCATCGGCATCTCATGATGCAGCTTCCAGGTGATGGCGATCGGGCGATCTCCCCGGTGGCTCACGTACTCGGCCTCACCGAGGAAGAGGAAGGGGTCGGGGCCGAGGTCACCCGTCTTCGTGGGCCGTACGAAGAGCATGACGTGCGTTTCGTTCTCGCGGTGGTTGAGGTACCGCTGGCCCGTCACCGAGCTGACGCTGGTTGTCGACTGCGATTCCCAGTGGAAGAGGTCGCGGGTCAGCGGGTAGTCCTGGTACATCGTCGTGGGGGAGAAGTCAGCGTCGGACTTGTTGAGGGTGATGAGAAAGGCGTCCGTGTTCAGGTGGGGCGCCCAGAGAACACCTTCACGGAAGCGCTCCGGCGGACGTTTGTCGCTGATCAACCCGAGGGCTGCCACGATCTCGTTGCGGGAGTATCGCGCGTGAACGGCCAGAGGGACGCCGTGCAGGGAACCGGTGAGCTCGACGGTCGGTCGGCGGGCGCTGTCGAAGGCCAGGTCGACGACCTGCCCGAGTTCCGTGCTGACGGCTGACTCTCCGCCGACGCTCGCGAGCTGCCCGACCTGCCCGTCGGTGTAGGTCCCCGGTACCAGCGAGGCCGTCAGCATCCGTGCGAGGACCTGCTCGACGGGGCTGGTCGGCTGTTCTCCGCGGAGGAGGCGTCGGTAGACGCGGGCGCGTGAGCTGTCGTCGACGTGCGCGAACGCAGCGACCCGCTTGAGGAGCTTCTGCTCCAGGGCGCCGCCCGCAGGGACGTCGAGGCCAGCCTCACGGCAGAGCGTCGTCCACGAGCGGTCGTTCTTGAGAACTTCTCGCAGCGCGTGGCCCGACTCCGCCAGGAACTGCGAAAGATCGGTGGTACCGATGCTCCTGACCTCGTTGACCAGGGCCCGGCGCATCGGCTGGAGTTGTCGTTTCAGGCTGCTGAGCACTCGCTCTCGGACGACACGGTCCAGGACGATGGAGCAGCCTGCCGGTAGGAGAGGGAATCCCTTCTCGACTTGCTGGGACAGTCGCCCGCGCGCGAGGCCGGTCAAGGCCTGGAAGCGGGCGTCGAACCGGAAGCTCTCGTTCTGGTTGCCCACGAAGTCGAGCACGGTGAGGACGGCCTTCCCGTGGGCGGTCCGGAGTCCGCGGCCCAACTGCTGGAGGAAGACAGTGGACGATTCTGTCGGTCGCAAGAAGAGGACGGTGTCGACTTCAGGAACGTCGACACCTTCGTTGTACAGGTCCACCGTGAAGATCGTGGCGATCTCGCCTCGACGCAGCCGACCCAACGCGGTGCTGCGGTCCTCCACGCTGCTCTCACCGGACACGGCGACCGCGGGAATGCCTGCCGCGGTGAACACCCGTGCCATGTACTTGGCGTGCGCCACGGAGACGCAGAAGCCGAGTCCCTTGATCCCCGCGGGATGGCTGACGCGCCGTTCCAGTTCTCGAAGGACGATGCGGGCGCGGGCGTCGTTGCCCGTGTAGAGGTTCTCGAGCCCCTCAACATCGTAGCGCCCCCGTGTCCACGTCACGGCCGAGAGGTCGATCTCGTCGTTCACACCGAAGTAGTGGAAGGGGACCAGGAGGTCGTCGGTCAGCGCGTCCCAGAGCCGCAGCTCCGTTGCGATCCGGCCGTCGAAGAGGGCCAGGACGTCCTGGCCGTCACCACGCTCGGGGGTTGCAGTGAGGCCGAGGAGTTCCAGCGGTGCGAAGTGTTCGACGACCCGGCGGTACGTGGGTGCCGTCCCGTGGTGGCACTCGTCGAGGACAACCACTTCGAAGGCGTCGGCCGCGAACGTCGCGATGCGTGCAGGCGTCAGCGATTGGACGCTGGCGAACACGTGACGCCCCTCGGCCGGCTCGTAGCCGCCGACGAGGAGTTCTCCGAAGGTCCCGTCCGCGAGGACCTGGCGGTACGTGCGCATCGCCTGTTCGAGGAGTTCCTTGCGGTGGGCAACGAACAGCAGCTTCAAGTCTCGTCCGTGCAGCCGGCACAGGTTGCGGTAGTCGAGCGCCGCCAGGACGGTTTTGCCGGTGCCCGTGGCCGCTACCACGAGGTTGCGGTGTCGGTCGTGGAGCTGACGCTCACCCGCGAGCTGCTCCAGCATCTCCTGCTGGTGTGGTCGTGGCGTCACCTCGATGGACGACATGTCGACCGGAGCGCCGCTGCGACCCGTCGAGCCCGCGTCCCGCAGCGCTGCATCGAGTCGACCTGCGTCGCGATCCGGGTCGTACGTCTCGAAGGCCGGGTTGGCCCAGTAGCTCTCGAAGGTGGCGTCGAACTTCTGCAGCAGCGCCGGGGTGGCCACGTTCGACAACCGAACGTTCCACTCGAGCCCATCGAGCAGAGCAGACCGAGACAGGTTCGATGAGCCGACATACCCGGTGTGGAAGCCCGTGTTGCGTCGGAAGATCCAAGCCTTGGCGTGGAGTCGAGTGCGCGTGGTCTCGTAGATGACCTTGACTTCGGCGCCGTAGTCCCGGACGAGGGCGTCGACCGTGCGTCGGTCCGTGGCGCCCATGTACGTCGTGGTGATGATGCGCACCTTCGCGCCACGATCGCGCAGGCGTTTGAGAGGCTCATCGAGTAGGCGCAGCCCGGACCACTTGAGGAAGGCGACGATGAGGTCGACGGAGTCGGCGCTTTCCAGTTCCGCACGGATCTCGCTGCCCAGTCCGGGTTCACCCGGACTGTTGGTCAGGAGTGCCGCCTCCGACAGGGGAGTGGTTGGGCGCGGCGGGACGATTCCTGTCGCGAGCGACAGCAGCTGCTGGAAGCGTCCCTTGTCGTCGAGCACCGGTGTGTGGGGCGTCGCGGTGAGGACTGCCAGGATGCCGCGGACGAGCTCGTGCTGCGAAGCCGTGCTGGACCGGGCTTGGAGGGCTTTGAGGATGGCCCGGTTGAGGTGCGCGCTGACGACGTGCGGGGCGTCCTCCTCGTCCACTGACCCCAGCTGAGCGGCCTCGTGTGCGCTCATGAGCTGCGCGGCCAAGCCCTCGGAGACGAGTTCCTCCCACAGCCCCCGGCTGAGTGGGCCGTCGATCGCGGACATCGTCACCTCGTGGTCCTTGGTTCCAGCCTGGACGATCAAGCTATCGGGCTCACCAGCAGTGATTCGCCCGGGGCGATGTCACGAGCCGCGGTGCTCTCTTCGTGGTGTCCCCCTGATGAGGGACGCCCACGCGATTGCCGGCACCCCGCCGGGTGAAAGGCGGTGCCGGGTTGACCACGTGCCTACTTTTCCGGTCATTCGACTCTTATACTGGGCACGTGGATCTCGGCCATCCCGTTCGAGTCGTCGTCCCGTCCTTGGACGGGCCGGTGCTCGTCGCGCTGGCCGGATTGACGGTTGCGATGTCTGGCCGTGAGGTCGCCCGCCTTGTCGGAACAGCGTCCCCAGCCGGGGTGCAACGCGTCCTCACTCGCCTCGCCGAGGAGGGGGTCATCACCGTCGAGCGCCGGAAGAACGCTGCGTACTACAGCGCCAACCGGAACCACCTCGCCTGGCCCGCGGTGGAGATCCTCGCCGACTTGCGCCGGGAACTCCTGCGCCGCATCGAGGAACGGGTCCGGTCCTGGGCCGTACCGGTCGAGACAGCCGCGGTCTTCGGTTCCCTCGCCCGAGGGGAGGGGAGTGTCGATTCCGACGTCGACCTCTTGCTCGTCCGTGCTGACGAGGTGACGGGGGAACGAGCCCTCGCCTGGGACGACCAGGTGGACTCCCTCGTGACCGCCGTCCAGTCCTGGAGCGGCAACCCGGCGCAGCCATACGACATCTCGGTGAGCGACCTCCGAGACCACGTCGAAGCCGACGAACCGATCGTCGGCTCGTGGCGGCGAGAGGCCATCACCCTGGTCGGTCGAGACCTCAGCGCCCTGCTGCGGAACGTGGCGCGGTGAGCCCGTCCGGTCGCACGAGCGACTGTTCCCCCGCTGAGGGGCACACCCGGCTGGAGCAGGCGCGAGCGTTCCTCGAGGTCGCCGAACTGGTCATCGACGAGACCGATGACGGTCTCGCCACCCCGCAGGTGGCAGCGTCGTTGGCGGTCCTGTCCGGCATCGCCGCGTCCGACGCGGTGTGCTGCAGCCGACTGGGGCAGCGCTCGCGAGGGCAAGACCACCGGCAAGCCGTCGATCTGCTCGCCACCGTCCGACCCGACGGGGTGGCGATGGCGAAGGACCTGCGGCGCCTCCTTGAGATCAAGGACCAGGCGCACTACGCCGCCACGATGGTCTCCGCCCCTCGCGCTGAGCAGGCCGTCCAGTGGGCGCGCCGGCTGTACGACCTCGCGGTGCGAGCCGGCTGAGGTCGATCGACGAGACCGGTCCGAGAGCGAGTGCCCTGGTGTTCTCCTCACCGTGTCGGCTTCCTCCGCCACAGTCGGCGACGGAGCGTCACTGCAGCGGGAAGTCGTCATGGCGGGTGTGCTGATCGAGCTGGGTGTCCGGTTCATCGCCTGGTACGTGGGCCTGCTGGTCCGCTGCTGGCGCGGGGTCTCCCGCTGGATGACCCCGCGGTGGCGCATCGACCCGCACGTGGAGCGCCTGCAGGCGTGGCGCTCCTGGCTCGGCTACGCCAGCGTGGTCGTCGCCGTCGGCTTGTCGGGGGAGGAGACGACGGGCTTGGCGGACAAGATGCTCACGGGGGCGATCGTAGGTTTCCTGCTGAAGGCGGCGGTCGCAGTCGTCGTCGTGCTCGTGTCCCTGGCCGTCGTCTCCCTCTGCAGCCACCGCACGCAACGTCGCGGACGCCTCCGTCCGGTGGTTCGTCCCCTCTCGCTGCTCGTGACCGTCATCGCCGTTCCACTGCTCGTGCTGCAGTTGAAGGAGTGGGCAGAGCGGCGACCAGCCGGCTCCGTCGCGGTCGAGCACCTCGCGCCGGTCCTGGTGAGCGGCGGCGTGGTCCTGTACTTCACCTGGCCCTTCTTGGTGGTGGCGGCCGCGGCCGTCGTGGTGCGCGGCGTCCGCCACCTCTTCTGCGCCGGTGACGTGCACCCGCTGCTGCCGTCCGTCCTCGCCTTCGCGGTGGCGCTCGCCAGCGGCGCGGAGAACGTCCACCAGGCCCTGCAGCCCGCCGTCGGCGTCGAGCGGACGTTGTCCCTCCTCGCGCTCGGGGGGGTCCCTGACCGTCCTGGGGCTCACCGCCTACGAGCACCACCGGTTGCGGCGGTACCGGTTGCGGCGGCTGGGGTGGCGGTGGTCCGACCTGCGGGTGCCGCTGCACGAGCTGCCGGCCGCGCACCCGGTCCACCGGCTCGCTCAGAGGTCGACGTGAACCTGGTCGTCGTCCCTATCTTGTTCAAGCTTCAGCTTCAACCTTGATTATGATGTCGGCATGGGCCGACTCGTTAGCACGCAGTGGACCCCCGACCGGGACATCACCGGCGTGCCCCGACGCCACCGCCAACCCTGCCGCTACGACGCCTTCGTCCCCGCCCGCCTCGTCGGACGCGAGGTCATGCTGCCCGCCGACGTCGCCGCCGACGTCTCCGACGCCGAACGCGCCGTCCAGCAGCTCAACGCCTCTGGTCTGCCCTACCGCGGCTACAAAGCCATCGCCCGACTGCTGCTGAGAGCGGAGGCGGTCGCGTCCTCCCGCATCGAAGGGCTGGAGATCGGTGGCCGCCGACTGGCGCGCGCCGACGCCGCGCTGGAGCTCGACGGATCCTCTCCCGACCAGGGGGCGGCTGACGTCCTCGGCAACATCGACGCCATGCGAGCCGCCGTCGACGACGTCGCCCGACGGCCCCGGCTGGACGTGGACGCGATCCGCGACATCCACCGCGCCCTGTTGGCCGGCACTCGCGACGCGAGCTGGGCGGGAACCGTCCGCGACCGCCAGAACTGGATCGGCGGGTCGAGCTTCAACCCCTGCGCTGCCGACTTCGTGCCGCCACCCCCGGACGAGGTCGAGGCGCTGCTCGAGGACCTCGTCGAGTACGTGGACTCGGACGTCCACCCGCCGGTCGTCCAGGCCGCGCTGGCCCACGCGCAGTTCGAGACGATCCACCCCTTCGCCGACGGCAACGGTCGGACGGGTCGCGCCCTCATCCACGTCGTCCTGACCCGTCGCGGCCTGAGTCCCCACCACGTCCCGCCGGTCAGCCTCGTCCTGGCCACCCGGAGCCGGGACTACGTCGCCGGTCTCGAATCCTTCCGCGAGGACGGCCACACCGGGATCGCCGAGTGGATCGCGACCTTCGCCGCGGCGACGACCGAAGCCTGCGCACGGGTGTCGGGACTTACCGACGGACTGGCAGGACTCAGCCAGCGCTGGCGGGAGGCGGTGGGACCGCTGCGTGCGGGGTCGACGGTCGCCCAGTTGCTCGACGACGTCCTGCCGCAGACCCCGGTGACGACGGTCGCGCAGTTGGTCCGGCTGACGGACCGGTCGACCCAGGCCGTCAACGAGGCCGTCGACCGGCTGCACACGGCCGGAGTCCTGGTGCAGACGACCGCCGGCCGACGCAACCGCGCGTTCGAGGTCGACGGCCTGATCGACCTCATCACCGGGTTCGAGCGGTCACTGGCCTCACCCGTCGGGGACACCGCTGTCGAACCGCCTGCTCGCCCCGTTCCCCGGCGCTCGCCGAACCGCTGACCCCGGTCAGTCGCGGACCGACCGCAGGTGCGCGGTGGCGATCTCCTCCAGGTGCACCACGTCCCCCGCCACCGTCACCACGTCGAACCCCTCCGCCAACCGCTTGGCCGCGACGTCCCCGCTCGGCGTGTGGATCCCCACGCTCTTCCCCGCCGCCCGCCCAGCCGCCTTGATCCGCTCCAACGCCGCGTCGAACTCGTCCGAGATCGCGGGGTCGCCGGGGAACACGGCTCCCAACCCGAGCGACAGGTCCGACGGCCCGATGTACAACCCGTCGAGTCCCTCGACCGCGGCGATCTCCTCGACGTTCGCCAGCCCGTCCGCCGTCTCGATCATCGCCAGCACCAGCACGTCGCGGTTCGGCACCTCGGTGGAACGCCCCAATCGCAGTTGGGCCCGCATCGGTCCGAACGACCGGCGCCCCATCGGCGGGTACTTCGCGTTCTGCACCGCGAGCCGCGCGTCGGCGGCCGAGTCGACCAGCGGCACGATGATCGCGGACGCACCTGCGTCGAGGGCCTGGCCCATCCACGTGATGTCGTTTGCCGCCGCGCGCACGATCCCTACCGTGTCCACGTCGCCCAGCCGCGCACCGGCGTCTACGGCCATCAGCCCACGCAGCAGCCCGTCGTAACCCATGAGGCCGTGCTGCTGGTCGAGGCAGATGTAGTCGTAGCCGACACGGGCGAGGCGTTCGGTGGAGGCGGGTGAGTCGAGCATCACCCAGTAGCCGACGAGGGGTTCGCGAGCGCGGAACTTGCGGGCGAACTCGGCGGAGGCGGTGTGTTCGGGCACGGGTGGATCTCCAGACTCGCGGGTCGGTCACGGGCGGGGGGAGGGCCCCGGCGGCATTGCACGCCGTCAGGACGCCGTCCTGCAAGGGGTGCGCGTTCACCATCATGACGATTGCGCAGTCCGCGCAGGCGGGCTAGCGTGATTCGCGCTCGTACTGTTGTGGAGCCCCCGGTCAGCGTGGCGCACAACGGTCGCAGAGGAGGTCTGGTGGCTGGCTTGCTCGTCCTCACCGACGACCTCTCCGGTGCCGCCGAATCCGCAGGAGCCCTTCGTCTGCGTGGTTCGCGCAGAACCGGCCCGGTCCACATCGGTCTCTGGCCCACGCGGATAACCGACCACGACACCGTTCTCGACCTCGACTCCCGCCACCTCACTTCCGAGGAGACCGGAGCGCGCGTCGCCGAGGTCCTCCAGGCAGCACCCGGCCGGACGGTGGTCACGAAGATCGACAGCCTGCTGCGCGGCAACCTCGTCCCGGTCGTGCGTGCTCTGGGGGGAACGGTCGTGCTGGCGCCAGCGCTCCCCGTCGCCGATCGAACGGTGATCGGTGGACGGCTGCTCGTCGACGGGCGGCCGCTCGCCGAGACCGCGGCCTGGGCGACGGAGGGGCGCGAGGCACCGGCGACGGTCTCCGACGCCCTATCGGGAGTCGCGACCACGACGCTCACCCTCGACGTCGTGCGCTCCGGGGACCTGGCTGCGCGGATCGAGCAGGTCCCGCCAGGAACCGTCGTGGTCTGCGACGCCGAGACCGACGACGACCTCGACCTGATCGTCACCGCCTCCCACGGCCGGCCGCTCGTCGGGTCGGCCGGACTGGTCGCCGCCGTCGCCCGCGCGCTCCCTGCGGAGGCGGCCCACGAGCAACCGGACGCACGGAACGTCTCGCGCCTCGTCGTGGTCGTCGGCACCGCCGAACCCACCGCGCAGCGCCAGGCCGAAGAACTCGTCGACGCCGGCGCCACCCCGGTCGACCTGCCGTGCGCCGACGTCCTGCGCGGCACCGCCGTCGCCCAGCTCGCCCAGGCCGTCTCGCGGAACTCCCTGACCGTCGTCCGGCTCACCGGGACAGCCCACGGCCGACAACTGTCCCGGGCGTTGGGTCGCGTCGTCGCCGATGCGGTCGGGCCCGCCGACCTCGTCCTCACCGGCGGCGAGACGGCCCGCCACGTCCTCGACGCCCTGCACGTCCCCTCGTTGCGGTTCCTCTCGCAGATCGAACACGGCGCCGTCCGCTCCGAGACCCCCGACGGTCGTCACGTCGTCACCCGCCCCGGCAGCTTCGGCGGCCCGGACAGCCTGCTCCGGATCGTGCGATCGCTGAACCCCGAACTCCTCCCACCTCTGGAAGGCCTTCCCATGAGCAGCAGCACGAGTCCCGCCATCGCCGTGACCATGGGGGACGGAGCCGGTGTCGGCCCGGAGATCGTCGTCGCCGCGCTCCTGCACCCGAGCGTCGTCGAGAACTCCCGATCCGTCGTCGTCGGGGACGCCGCCCGGCTGCGGCTCGCCGCGGACGTCCTCGGGGTGGACGTGAAGATCGTCCCGGTGGAGGGAGTCGCGGACGCCGTCTTCGAACCCGGTCGGATCAACGTCGTGGACCTCGAACTGCTGCCCGCCGACCTGGCCTGGGGACAGTTGTCCCCTGTGGCAGGGGACGCGGCCTACCACTACGTGCGGGTCGCCAGCGAGATGGCGATGCGCGGTGAGGTCCAGGCGATCTGCACCGCCCCGCTGAACAAGGAGGCGCTGCACCTCGGCGGCCACGTCTACCCCGGTCACACCGAGCTGCTCGCGGAACTCACCGGGACGGAGGAGGTGTCGATGATGCTCTCGACGCCGACCCTCAAGGTCATCCACGTGACCACCCACATCGGGTTGGTCGACGCCGTCGCCAAGATCGAACCGGGACTCGTCGAACGCACGATCCGCCGTGGGCACACCGCGCTCGTCGCCGCCGGGAACGCGAACCCCAAGATCGGTGTCTGCGCGATCAACCCGCACGCGGGGGAAGGTGGGTTGTTCGGCTACGGCGAGGAGGCCGAGAAGATCACGCCCGGCATCGAGGCCGCGCGCGCCGACGGGATCGACGCCCGCGGACCGCTGCCCGCCGACACGTTGTTCTTCCTGGCCGGCCGCGGTGACTTCGACCTCGTCGTCGCGATGTACCACGACCAGGGCCACGGGCCGGTGAAGGTGCTCGGCATCGAGGCCGGCGTCAACATCACGGTCGGGCTGCCCGCCATCCGCACCTCCGTGGACCACGGCACCGCGTTCGACATCGCGGGGACTGGCAAGGTGGACACCCGCAGCATGGTCGAGGCCATGCGGCAGGCCATCGAGGTGGCCCCCCGCCCCACGCAGGACTGACAGGGAGACACATGCCCTCCGTGGCGACCGAGACCCGGCGTTCAGCCATCGTCGACCTCGCCCACGAGGGCCTCGCCAACGTCGAGACCCTCGCGTCCCGCTTCGACGTGTCTCCCTCGACCATCCGGCGCGACCTCGCGATCCTCACCACCGAGGGCCGCATCGCCCGCACGTACGGCGGCGCGATCCCCATCGGGGCGCACAGCGAGTCGACGTTGCGGCAGCGGATGGACCAGGCGCACTCCGCGAAGGTCGCGATCGGGCAGTGGGCCGCGACGCAGATCACCACCGGCGACACGGTCCTGCTCGACGTCGGCTCGACCGTCGGAGCGCTCGCGGCGGCGTTGACGGGAGCGCGAGGCCTGACGGTCATCACCGCCAGCCTCACCGTCGTCACCGAACTGAGCGACGCCGGCGGAGTCGTCGTCGAGTGCCTCGGTGGTCGGCTCCGACCGTTGAGCCAGGGTTTCCTCGGACCGCTCACCGAGGCGGCCCTGGAACGGGTCAGCGCCGACGCCGTGTTCCTGGGGACGGACGGGATCTCCGACGAGGGGGAGATCTGCGAGGCCGACCTGGGGCAGGTCCGACTGAAGGAGCTCATGGTGCGCCGTGCCGAGCGGGTCTACGTCCTCGCCCACGGCGAGAAGATCGGTGCCCGCCCCTTCCACGCCTGGTTCCGGATCCCCCTGCCGTGGACGATCGTCACCGACGCCACTGCGCCGACGGAGCGCGTCGCGGCGTTGCGAGCTCGCGGGGTCCAGGTCGTCGTCGTGGACGAGACGCAGGGATCCCGCTCGCCCACGACCACCGAGTCGGTCGAGTGAGCTGCGGTGTGGTCGATGGCCTCCGGGTGAGGGTCGTGGCGCCTCTTCCCGGGTGGCGTCCTGCAACGGGGAGCGGTAGAGGGTGACGCGACGGCGTCGGCGTCGGTCGGCGAGCCACCTCGGCCGAGGACTCGCGCAGGGCTACGTCCAGGCGTTGCGGCGGGTCTGGCGCACGGTCGGACGGTTGATGCGTCCCCGTCGTCGGCCTGACCTGTTCGTCGAGAAGCTGCAGGCTTGGCGATCCTGGCTCGGCTACGCGTCGGTGGTCGTGGCGGTCGGGCTCTACGGCAGCGCCCCCGACGACCTGGGACAGCAGCTGCTCGAAGGGGCCGTGATCGGGTTCGTCGTCAAGGCAGTGGTCGCCGTCCCGATCGTTGTCGTCGCGATCGTGATCATCGCCATCGTGAGCCACCCCACTCAGCGGCTCGCCCGGATCGAGCCGGCCCTGCGGACGTTGGGTCTGCTCGGCGCCGCAATCGGACTGCCGTGGTTCGCGGTGACGATCGTCGAACGCTTGGACGGATCCGCGACCCGTCCGGACTTCCCGCTCCTGGGCCTGGCAGTGCTCGTGGGTGTCGTCCTCGCGATACCGCTGCTGTTCGTCGGCGCGGCGTCCGCGGTCGTGCACGGCGTCCGGTACCTGTTCTGCGTCGGGGACGTGCATCCGCTGTTGCCATCGGTGCTGGCGTTCCTCATCGCTCTGTGCTCCGGGGCGGAGAACGTGTCAGGAGCCCTCGACCCCGGGCCAGGTGTGGAACTCGCCCTCGCCTGGCTGGCGGTCGGAGGATCGCTGGTCGTGCTCGGCCTGACGGTGTTCGAGCACTGCCGGCTGCGGCAGCACGGAAGCCGGTAGAGCGACGTGCGTCGGGAGCTCCGGGACCTGCGTCGACGTCATCCTGTGCGCCGACGAGCGTGAGGGACCAGAACGGGGCGACCAGCCGGTCGGCGGAGGGGCATGACCGGTACGAGTCCGGATTGGTCACCCTGCGGGCTCAGGTCAGTCGGTGGACTGCCGATGAAGAGCTCTGGGTGCAGGGCTGCCGGGGAACCACCCGCAGTCGAACCGGCTCCGGTGGAGGCGATTTGCAGATGCCGTCAGGAGCCGCGTACTGTTCCTCATGTCGCCCCGACGGGGCGGAAAACCGGAGCTTCTGAGCTTGGGTGGTCCGCGTCTGACGGGTGGCGCCGGAAACCTTGATGGTGACTGGGTTGCTGTTTGGCCTGGTTGGTGGTTAAGGTGGGAAAGTTGCCCCTCTTCGGGTGGCCCTCTGTGTGGGGGTTGTTGCGGGTGGGTGCGTCCGGTTCTTGAGAACTCAACAGTGTGCCAAAAATGTTGATGCCATATATGTATCAACCCCCAATCGACTGTCACTGCGCTGCGTTTTCTGCGTGGGTGGGTGATGGTTTGGGGTTCCTTTGGGATTGATCTCCGCCTCTTTCACGCCAGTGGGGGGTGGGGTTTTCGAGTCCAAGGGTCAACTATGAAGTGCTAAAGATCTTGGCTGTGCTGCTGCTTTCGGGTGGTGGTGTGGTCGTAGGTTTTTCGACGGAGAGTTTGATCCTGGCTCAGGACGAACGCTGGCGGCGTGCTTAACACATGCAAGTCGAACGGTGAAGCCCTTCGGGGTGGATCAGTGGCGAACGGGTGAGTAACACGTGAGCAACCTGCCCCTGGCTCTGGGACAACCACTGGAAACGGTGGCTAATACCGGATACGACCTGCCTCGGCATCGAGTGTGGGTGGAAAGTTTTTCGGCTGGGGATGGGCTCGCGGCCTATCAGCTTGTTGGTGGGGTAATGGCCTACCAAGGCGACGACGGGTAGCCGGCCTGAGAGGGCGACCGGCCACACTGGGACTGAGACACGGCCCAGACTCCTACGGGAGGCAGCAGTGGGGAATATTGCACAATGGGCGAAAGCCTGATGCAGCGACGCCGCGTGAGGGATGACGGCCTTCGGGTTGTAAACCTCTTTCAGCTCCGAAGAAGCGAAAGTGACGGTAGGAGCAGAAGAAGCACCGGCTAACTACGTGCCAGCAGCCGCGGTAATACGTAGGGTGCAAGCGTTGTCCGGAATTATTGGGCGTAAAGAGCTCGTAGGCGGTGTGTCGCGTCTGCTGTGAAAACTCAGGGCTCAACTCTGAGCTTGCAGTGGGTACGGGCACACTAGAGTGCTGTAGGGGAGACTGGAATTCCTGGTGTAGCGGTGAAATGCGCAGATATCAGGAGGAACACCGGTGGCGAAGGCGGGTCTCTGGGCAGTTACTGACGCTGAGGAGCGAAAGCATGGGGAGCGAACAGGATTAGATACCCTGGTAGTCCATGCCGTAAACGTTGGGCGCTAGGTGTGGGGTCCATTCCACGGATTCCGTGCCGCAGCTAACGCATTAAGCGCCCCGCCTGGGGAGTACGGCCGCAAGGCTAAAACTCAAAGGAATTGACGGGGGCCCGCACAAGCGGCGGAGCATGCGGATTAATTCGATGCAACGCGAAGAACCTTACCAAGGCTTGACATGCGCGGTGGAATCCCAGAGATGGGGTGTCATTTAGTTGGTCGCGTACAGGTGGTGCATGGTTGTCGTCAGCTCGTGTCGTGAGATGTTGGGTTAAGTCCCGCAACGAGCGCAACCCTCGTTCCATGTTGCCAGCACGTTATGGTGGGGACTCATGGGAGACTGCCGGGGTCAACTCGGAGGAAGGTGGGGATGACGTCAAATCATCATGCCCCTTATGTCTTGGGCTTCACGCATGCTACAATGGCCAGTACAGAGGGCTGCGATACCGTGAGGTGGAGCGAATCCCAAAAAGCTGGTCTCAGTTCGGATCGGGGTCTGCAACTCGACCCCGTGAAGTCGGAGTCGCTAGTAATCGCAGATCAGCAACGCTGCGGTGAATACGTTCCCGGGCCTTGTACACACCGCCCGTCACGTCATGAAAGTCGGTAACACCCGAAGCCGGTGGCCCAACCCGTAAGGGGGGGAGCTGTCGAAGGTGGGACTGGCGATTGGGACGAAGTCGTAACAAGGTAGCCGTACCGGAAGGTGCGGCTGGATCACCTCCTTTCTAAGGAGCATCAACCCCGTCACTGAGTTGAATCTCAGGTCTCAGGCCTCCTTCGTGGGGTATGAGGTGTGGTGGGGATGGGCCAGTTTCGTCGGCGTATGTTCGGCGGCTGGTGCTCAAGGGTGGAACATCAACACGGCACTTCTGGATGCTCATCATCTGTCAGTACCTCGAGTTTTGCTCGGGTGGAACGCGGTGGTGGGGGTCGGGGAGTGTCTGGCGCACTGTTGGGTCCTGAGGGACCGGCCGGCAGCTACGTACTACTCTTCTTGGGACTTCGTGTCTGGAGAGGGTGGTGGGTGGGTGTGGTTGGTGTCTTGGTCTGGGCCTGCCCTGATCGTTCACATCGGTTCGTGTCTCTGCTTTCGGGTGGGGTTGCGGGTGTCTGGTGTCGGTCTCTACGGGGTGGGTGCGGGTTGTCTGTTGAGAACTGCACAGTGGACGCGAGCATCAAGTAGCGCTCCTTCATCTTTGGGTGAGGGGCGTGAAAGTAGTGATGTTCGTCGAGTGATAATCCTCTGATGAGCGGGCTGTCATCTCACTTCGGTGGGTGGTGGTCCGTACTGTCTTTGTGGTTTGGGTTTTTATTGCAGTTTCGCCTTGACCTGCATGTCTGCTCTGCTGCTGTTGTCCTGCTTTCGGGTGGGTTGGTGGTGGTGGGTGGTGTGTGGTGGTCAAGTGTGTAAGGGCGCATGGTGGATGCCTTGGCATCAGGAGCCGATGAAGGACGTGGGAGCCTGCGATAAGCCTCGGGGAGTTGGCAACCGAATGTTGATCCGAGGGTGTCCGAATGGGGAAACCCGGCCGTCGTCATGGGCGGTCACCCGCACCTGAATGTATAGGGTGTGTGGAGGGAACGTGGGGAAGTGAAACATCTCAGTACCCACAGGAAGAGAAAACAAATAGTGATTCCGTGAGTAGTGGCGAGCGAAAGCGGATGAGGCTAAACCAGTTCCGTGTGATACCTGGTAGGGGTTGCGGGGTTGGGGTTGTGGGAGTGTTCTGGACTGGGCTACCACCTGGTCGGGGAGTGAGAAAGTCGTGGTGTAGCCGAAGGGCCTGGGATGGTCCGGCGTAGTGGGTGAGACCCCCGTAGGCGAAACATTGCGGCCTCCTTGGGAGCATGTCCCGAGTAGCACGGGGCTCGTGGAATCTCGTGTGAATCTGCCAGGACCACCTGGTAAGCCTAAATACTTCCTGATGACCGATAGCGGACAAGTACCGTGAGGGAATGGTGAAAAGCACCCCGGGAGGGGAGTGAAATAGTACCTGAAACCGTGTGCCTACAATCCGTCGGAGCAGGCTTGTACCTGTGACGGCGTGCCTTTTGAAGAATGAGCCTGCGAGTTAGTGGTGCGTGGCGAGGTTAACCCGTGTGGGGTAGCCGTAGCGAAAGCGAGTCCGAATAGGGCGTCCTATAGTCGCGTGCTCTAGACCCGAAGCGGAGTGATCTACCCATGGCCAGGTTGAAGCGCGGGTAAGACCGCGTGGAGGACCGAACCCACCAGGGTTGAAAACCTGGGGGATGAGCTGTGGGTAGGGGTGAAAGGCCAATCAAACTCCGTGATAGCTGGTTCTCCCCGAAATGCATTTAGGTGCAGCGTCACGTGTTTCTTGCCGGAGGTAGAGCTACTGGATGGCTAATGGGCCCCACCGGGTTACTGACGTCAGCCAAACTCCGAATGCCGGTAAGTGAGAGCGTGGCAGTGAGACTGCGGGGGATAAGCTTCGTAGTCGAGAGGGAAACAGCCCAGATCATCAGCTAAGGCCCCTAAGCGTGTGCTAAGTGGGAAAGGATGTGGAGTTGCGCAGACAACCAGGAGGTTGGCTTAGAAGCAGCCACCCTTGAAAGAGTGCGTAATAGCTCACTGGTCAAGTGATTCCGCGCCGACAATGTAGCGGGGCTCAAGTACACCGCCGAAGCTGTGGCATTCACATATTAATCTCTCTCAATCAGGTCTGCTGTCCTTGTGGTGGTGGGTGGTGGTTGTGGGCAGGTGTGTGGATGGGTAGGGGAGCGTCGTGTGTGGGGTGAAGCAGCCTGGTGATGGGTTGTGGACTGCACGCGAGTGAGAATGCAGGCATGAGTAGCGAATGACGGGTGAGAAACCCGTCCGCCGATTGACCAAGGGTTCCAGGGCTAGGTTCATCCGCCCTGGGTAAGTCGGGACCTAAGGCGAGGCCGACAGGCGTAGTCGATGGACAACGGGTTGATATTCCCGTACCGGCGTAGAACCGTCCATGGTGAGGCCGGGGATGCTAAGCACCCTAAGCCGTCACTGCCTTCGGGTGGTGGTTGGTGGAGCGTGTGATCCGATCCGGTAGTAGTCAAGCGTATTAACAGGGGTGACGCAGGAGGGTAGCTTCCGCGTGGCGATGGTTGTCCACGTCCAAGGGTGTAGGGCGAGGTGTTGGTAAATCCGCACTTCTGACTTCAATGTCGTGTCTGAGACCTGATGGTGACCCTTTCGGGGGGAAGTAGGGTGATCCCATGCTGCCTAGAAAAGCCTCGGCGCGAGGTTCGAGCCGCCCGTACCCTAAACCGACTCAGGTGGTCAGGTAGAGAATACCGAGGCGTTCGAGTGAATCGTGGTTAAGGAACTCGGCAAAATGCCCCCGTAACTTCGGGAGAAGGGGGGCCTGAGACGTGAAGCTCCTTGCGGGCTAGCGTTTGAGGGCCGCAGAGACCAGGGGGAAGCGACTGTTTACTAAAAACACAGGTCCGTGCGAAGTCGCAAGACGATGTATACGGACTGACGCCTGCCCGGTGCTGGAACGTTAAGGGGACCGGTTACCCACGCAAGTGGGGACGCTGAGAACTTAAGCGCCAGTAAACGGCGGTGGTAACTATAACCATCCTAAGGTAGCGAAATTCCTTGTCGGGTAAGTTCCGACCTGCACGAATGGCGTAACGACTTCCCCGCTGTCTCAACCGCGAACTCGGCGAAATTGCACTACGAGTAAAGATGCTCGTTACGCGCAGCAGGACGGAAAGACCCCGGGACCTTCACTATAGTTTGGTATTGGTGTTCGGGACGGCTTGTGTAGGATAGGTGGGAGACTGTGAAGCGGTCACGCTAGTGATGGTGGAGTCATCGTTGAAATACCACTCTGGTCGTTCTGGATGTCTAACTTCGGTCCGTGATCCGGATCAGGGACAGTGCCTGATGGGTAGTTTAACTGGGGCGGTTGCCTCCTAAAGAGTAACGGAGGCGCCCAAAGGTTCCCTCAGCCTGGTTGGCAATCAGGTGTTGAGTGTAAGTGCACAAGGGAGCTTGACTGTGAGACCGACAGGTCGAGCAGGGACGAAAGTCGGGACTAGTGATCCGGCCGTGGAGTGTGGAATCGCGGTCGCTCAACGGATAAAAGGTACCCCGGGGATAACAGGCTGATCTTGCCCAAGAGTCCATATCGACGGCATGGTTTGGCACCTCGATGTCGGCTCGTCGCATCCTGGGGCTGGAGTAGGTCCCAAGGGTTGGGCTGTTCGCCCATTAAAGCGGTACGCGAGCTGGGTTTAGAACGTCGTGAGACAGTTCGGTCCCTATCCGCTGCGCGCGTTGGAAACTTGAGAAGGGCTGTCCCTAGTACGAGAGGACCGGGACGGACGAACCTCTGGTGTGCCAGTTGTTCCGCCAGGAGCATGGCTGGTTGGCTACGTTCGGAAGGGATAACCGCTGAAGGCATCTAAGCGGGAAGCCTGCTTCGAGATGAGGTTTCCGTGCCCTGTTGAAGGGGTGGGAGGCTCCCTGTAGATCACGGGGTTGATAGGCCGGGTGTGGAAGCAGCGACGAGAGAGCTGTGGAGCTGACCGGTACTAATAAGCCGATCACTTGTCTACCACGCACCAGCTGCCGCCACGTTGTGGTGGGTTGGTGGGTCATGGCGAGTGCAGTAAGACCTAACGAAACAACATCAACTGCTGTTGAGTGTTCGCGTCCATTGTGTGGTTCTCGGGAGAGAACTCGAACACATGCTCCAGTCCCATTCGTGGGGGTGGGGGGTGTGGTTTGATCCTGGCCTTTGTGGTCCGGTGGTCATAGCGGTGGGGAAACGCCCGGTCTCATTCCGAACCCGGAAGCTAAGCCCACCTGCGCCGATGGTACTGCTCGGGAGACTGGGTGGGAGAGTAGGTCACCGCCGGCCACTCACTCTTTGAAGTGAGATGTGTGGGGAGCAGCCCGGAAGGGTTGCTCCCCACACGTGTTTCCGGGTCTGGTGGGGTCGCCTTCCACGGTGTGGTGGGGGAGGGATCTTCAGGCCGCGGGGGTCCACCCGAGGTGAGGGGCGACCGCGTCCAGAACTCGACAGTCCGGACGTTCGGACACACGCTGACGCGGCTCGAGTGGTTTTGAGCTTCTCCTCATCTGATCAGGCGTGCTGTGCCGTCCACGAGGCGTGCAGGCGCGAGTAGGGACCGCCGGCGTGGGCGAGCTCTCCCGCTGAGCCGACCTCGACGACACGACCGGCATCGACGACGATCACGGTGTCCGCGGCTTCGGCTGTCGACAGTCGGTGGGCGATGGCGACGGACGTCCGGCCGCTGAGAACGCCCTCGAGTGCCCGCTGCAACCGGACCTCTGTCGCGGGGTCCACCGACGACGTGGCCTCGTCCAGCACGAGCAGGTCGGGGTCAGCGAGGTGGGCGCGGGCGAGGGCTACCAGTTGGCGTTCGCCAGCCGAAAGCCGTTCTCCGCGTTGGCCGACGGGGGTGTCGAGACCTTCGGGGAGGCCGTCGAGCCAGCCGCCGAGACCGAGGTCGATGAAGGCTTCGCGAACGTCGTTCTCGGTGGAACCGGGGCGGCCGCGGCGTACGTTCTCGCCGACGGTCGCGTCGAAGAGGAAACCTTCCTGCGGGACGGCCACCACGCGGTGGTGCAGTTCCCTCGACGGCAGGTCGCGGGCGTCGACGCCGTTCAGCAGCACCGTCCCGGACGTGGGGTCGACCAACCGGGTGATGAGGCGGGACAGCGTCGTCTTGCCGGAACCGGTCTCGCCGACGATCGCGGTGCGCGACCCGGCGGGGAAGTGCAGGGACACCCCGGCGAGGACGACCTTGTCGGTCCCCGGGTAGGAGTAGGCGACGTCGTCCACGCGCACGTCGATCGGGCCGGTGGGCAGCGTCCGTGGTGTCGCGGGTTCGGGCACGGTCACGGGGGTGTCGATGAGGTCCACCACGCGACGCCAGCCGGCGAGCGCGTTCTGCAGTTCGTTGAGGACCTCCGTCGCGGCTTGGACGGGGCCTACCCACAGCTGGGCCAGGAACAGGAACGCCAGCATCTTGCCGAGGGTGATGTCCCCGGCGAGTCCGAGCAGGGTTCCGAGGACGATGACGAGGGCGCTGACGAGACCCGACACGAAGACACCGGCGGTGAACGTCACCGCCGTCGCGGTCTGAGCCTTCACCGCCTGCTGACGGTGGGCCTCGATCGCGCCGTCGATGCGGCGCCACGAACGGTCCGACGCCGCGTGGGCGCGGATCACGTCGGCGCCCACGACGGTCTCCGAGATGGCGGCGAGCAGTTCGCCCATCCGGGCCCGGACCGCCTGGTAGGCGCGGGACACGGGGCGCTGCAGTCGTTGCCGGGCCAGGACGAGCGGGACGAAGCAGCCGATGACCACCAGCGCCAACTGCCACGAGTAGAAGAACATCAGCGCCGTCGCGAGCAGCACCTGACCGGCGGACAGCACGAGGACGAGCATGCCCGTCTGCAGGAACGTCGAGATGGTGTCGACGTCACTGGTCACACGACTCACCAGGGACCCGCGCCGTTCGCCGCTCTGGGTCAGGACGGCGAGGTCGTGGACGTGGCGGAAGGCCCGCACCCGCAGACTCGCGAGCCCCGCCTCGGTGGCCTGGAACAACCGGACGTTGACGAGCCACGCGGTTGCCGAGGTCACCAGCAGCACGAGGGCGGCCAGCGCGCAGAGGAGGACGACGTGCCCGACGTCCGGGCCACCGCCGGCCTCGACGCCGGTGTCGATCGTCTGCTGCACCGCGATAGGAACGGTCAGCTTCCCCAGCGTGGTCGCCGCGGCGATCGCAAGGGTCACCCCGAGGCCCTCCGCGAACTCCGGCGTGAGTTCCTTCGCCCGGGCGATGACCCCGCGCTCGACGGTCGTTGCGGTGCTCACGCGACTTCTTCCTCCTCGGCGGCGGCGGCGGCGCGCGCCGCGGCTGCTCGTGCGTAGGCCGTCACCAGTTCCCGGTAGCCCGCGTCACGGGCTTCCACTTCGGCGGCGGGCCCTCGGTCGACGACCCGGCCGTGTTCCAGGTGCACCACCTCGTCGGCGAGGGCGATCGTCGCGGGGCGGTAGGCCACGACGACGACCGTCGTCCCGATCCCCGTCCGCTCCAACCCGTCGAGCACGGCTCGCTCGACAGTCGGGTCGAGGGCGCTGGTGGCGTCGTCGAGCACGAGGAGTCGGGGTCGCCGCACGAGGGCGCGGGCCAGGGCGAGTCGTTGGCGCTGACCACCGGACAACGTCGAGCCGCGTTCGCCGACGAGTTCGTCCAGGCCCAGCGGCAGCGACTTCACGAAGCCCTCGGCCTGCGCGAGTTCCAGGGCCTGCCACACCTCGTCGTCGGTGACGTCGAGGCCGAGGGCCACGTTGCCGCGGATGGTGTCGTCGAAGACGAAGGTCGACTGGGGGACGAGCGAGGCGGCGCCGGCGATCGCGCCCTCGGCGAGCTCGCGCACGTCGACCCCGTCGAGCAGCACGTGACCGGTCGTCGGGTCGACCAGCCGCACCAGGAGACCGGCCAGCGTCGACTTCCCCGCGCCCGTGCCGCCGACGATCGCGACCGTCGTGCCCGCGGTGACGTCGAGGGTCACGTCCGAGAGGACGGGCGCGGGGGCCGGGTGGGGTTTCGCGGGTTCCTCGGCGAGTGGGTCCACGGCCGGTGCGGGGTGGCGGTAGGACAGGTCCGTCGTCGAGACGGTCAGCGGGCCACCCGCGTCGACGGGTCGCGCACCCCACGGGGTCGTCTCGTCGGACTGGAGCACGTCCTGCACCCGGGCGTCACCGGCGACCGTGCGGGGGAGGTCGGCCAGCAGCCAGCCGAAGGAACGGACGGGGAAGGCGAGCAGGCCCAGCAGGTAGGCGATCTGGACCAGGTCGCCGACGGTGGTGGTCCCGGCCGTCACCCGCACCGTTCCCAGCACCAGGACCATCAGGGTCCCGAGCGAGGGGAGGGCTTCGATGATGGGGTCGAAGGCGCCGCGGGTCCGGCCGGCGGCGACGTTGGCGTCGCGCAGGCGTTCGGCGTTCACGCGGAACCGGTCGACCTCGTCGTCGGCCAGGCCCAGGGTCTTCACGACGAGGGCGCCCTCGAAACTCTCGTGGGCGGTCGTCGACACCTCACCGCGCAGGTGCTGCACCCGGACGACGAGCGGGGACATCCGGCGCTGGTAGGCGATGTTCGCGATCACCAGCGCGGGAACCACGATGAGACCCACCGCCGCGAGGACGGGGTCGGCCGAGACCATCGCGATCCCCGCGAAGAGGATGAGGACCGCGGTCCCCAAGGCGAAGGGCAGCACCAGGGTCGCCTGCCACATGGCCTCGACGTCCGAACCCGCGGTCGCGAGCAGTCGTCCGGCGGGATGGGCGTGGTGCCAGGCGAGCGGCAGGTCGAGGTAGCGACGGGACAGGAGGCGTCGGTAGCGGGCCTGCAGGGCGTAGGTGAAGGCGCCACCGAAGATCCGGCGGAGGAGAACGCCACCGACCAGCACCAGCGTGATCGCCATGAGCGTCGCGCCGGCCAGCCACACGTCACCGGCACCGACCGAGGCGCTGCCGGTGAGGGCGGGGACGACGACCCGGTTCGTGACGCGCCCGATCATCCATCCCGAGGCCGCGTTGCCGATCCCGTAGATCAGCGAGCCGACGATGGCGATGCGGAAGGGGCGCGGCTCCTCCCGGACGCCCCGGGCCAGTGTCTTCACGCCGATGATGAAGGTGCCGCTCACTGGTAAACCCTTTCACAGGAGGGTCTGCAGCGCGTCTCAGCCGACGGCTCGACGCTTGTCCGAAACACCGGGCGGAGACCCTTGACCGTAGATCGTGCACGATCTACGGTCTACGACAACAGCTCATCGCAGAGCTGAGGTCGAGGAGGTGATCCGCGTGCCGCACCACCCGTTCTCCACCACTCCCCTCAGGAGGGCTGTCTACGATGACGTTCGTGGATCAGCCGACGACGCGACGGTCTCTGGCGCCGAGCCGGCAGATGCTCGCCGACCACGTCTACGACGCGGTCCTCGACCTGCTCATCGACGGCGAACTGCAGGCGGGCGCCACCCTCGGGATCGACGGTCTCGCCCGGCAGTTCGAGGTCTCGCAGACACCCGTCCGCGAGGCGCTCGCCCGCCTGGAGTCCACGGGACTGGTCCGCCGCACCGCCCTCAAGGGCTACCGGGTCGCCCCCGTGGCAACGCCCGAAGAGCTCGTCCGGCTCATGCAGGCCCGGCTCGTCCTGGAGCCGGCGCTCGCCGAGCTCGCCGCGCGCCACCTCACCCCCGAGCTCCTGGCCGAACTCGAGCTCGCCGTGCACGACCTCGCGACGGCACCCCTCGGGCCGTCGTTCCACGAGTTCCGGCAGTACTGGGAAGCCGACGAACGGTTCCACCGGATCATCGCCCGGGCCACCGGGAACGAGTTCCTCATGTCGGCGTACACCGCCCTCGGCGGGCAGATCCAGCGGTTCCGCCTCTTCGGGGGCGGCGGGGTCACCGACTCCGACCACTGCGTCGCCGAGCACACCCGTGTCCTCGCCGGACTCCGTTCCGGTGACCCGGCCGTCGCCCGTGCGGCGATGGCCGCACACATCACCGAGGCCCGGGACCGCGCGCTCGGGGCGTACGACGCCCCCGACGCCGCCCACGCCTGACCCACTGCTCCACCCCCTCCACCACTCCCGTTCGCGACGTCGCGATCACCCACGCCCGGAAGGCGCCCCATGAGCACCAGCACTGCTCACAACCCCGGCCTGTCCACCGACACCAACCACTTCCCGCGCTCCGCACCCAGCGACCCCACGGCGCCGCACGTCGGGTCCGCGACCGTCGTCGTCGACGCGTCCCGCGAGACCGGACCACTGGCCCGCATCTGGGAGAGCATCGGCTACGACGAGATCAACTGGACCTACACCCCCACCGGCCGTCGGCTGCTGAAGACCTTCGGGGAACTCTCGCCCCGGCCGTTCCTGGTGCGCCCGCACTACGTGTTCTGCTCGGGCACCGGCTTCGGGATTCCGCACTGGGGCAACGGGAACGTCTACCACGAGGACGAGCACGGGAACCCGGTCTACGACTTCACCATCGTCGACCAGACCTACGACTCCATCGTCGAGGCCGGTCACCACGTCCTGGTGGAACTCGCGTTCACCCCGCGCGACCTGCTGCCGCCGGAGGCCGACGAGCTGAAGGTCGTCTCGAGCCCCACCGTCTACAGCAACTACGAGGCGGGGGCCTGGGCCTACCCGCCCAGGGACTTCGAGAAGTGGCGGGGTCTGGTCGCCGAGCACGCCCGGCACTGCCTGGAGCGCTACGGGGCCGACGAGGTCCGCGAGTGGCTCTGGGAACTGTGGAACGAACCGGACATCTTCTACTGGAAGGGAACGCCGGAACAGTTCTGCGAGCTCTACACCGTGACTGCCGAAGCCGTCCGCAGCGTCCTGCCGGACGCCAAGGTCGGCGGGCCGGCCGTCACCGGCGGTGGGGTGGAGTTCCTGCGGACGTTCCTGCACCACACCTCCGAGCACGAGACCCCTCTCGACTTCGTCTCCTTCCACACCAAGGGATCGGCGTTCACGCCGTGGCGCGTCTACGGCCCGACGGGTGCGCCCGCGCCGGAGCAGCAGAGCCCGTCGGCCCACAAGATGCTGTACGAGATCCGCCGCATGCAGCAGGTCATCGCCGAGTTCCCGCAGTACCGGTCGCTGCCGGCCATCGTCGACGAGTGCGACGCGGGGGTTCCTGCGCACTTCAGCGTCTACGACAACGCGAACTTCCAGTTCCAGAACACCGAGTACTACCCGGTGTTCCAGGTCAAGCTGTTCAAGAAGATCCTCGACCTCAACGAGTCCGAGGAGGTGAAGGTCGAGCAGGCCACGTCCTGGAGCTTCTACTTCGAGGGCGAGCGGTTCTTCGAGGGCACCCGCAGCTTCCTCACCGCGGGAGGCGTCGAGAAGCCCTTCCTCAACGCCTACCGGATGATGGCCCGCCTCGGCGGCCGGCGGTTGGCGGCGACCTCGGACGCCATGAGCCCGGCCGAGGACCTCGACTCCGGTGACGGCTGCAGCATGCGCGAGGAGGTCGACGTGCTGGCCTCCAGCGACGCCGCGGGCCGGGTGACCGTCCTCGTGTGGCGGCACACCGACGACCAGTACCGCAGCGACGACGGACCGGTGCCCGTGGACCTGCGGGTCGAGGGCCTGTCCGGTCGGGACTACTCGGTGAGCCACCACCGCATCGATGCCGTCCACAGCAACTCCCACACCGCGTGGACGGGGTTGGGGAGCCCGCAGAACCCGAGCGAGCAGGAGATCGCCGCGATCAGGGCGAAGCAGGGGCTCGAGGAACTCGAACCCACCCGGTCGGTCACCGTCGAGGGCGGCACGTTCTCGACGACCGTCGCGCTCCCGCTGCCCTCGGTCTCCATGTTCGTGCTGGAGCCGAGGTGAGCACCCCGTCGCTGGCGGCGGTGCGACTCGCCGACGACGTCGTGATGCCGCAGCTGGGACTCGGGGTGTTCCAGGTCCCGGCGGCGGAGGCGCAGCGGGTCGTCGAGGATGCCCTCGCCCTCGGGTACCGGCACGTCGACACCGCCGCGGCCTACGCGAACGAGGCGGGAGTGGGGGCCGCCCTGCGGTCCTCCGGGGTCGCCCGCGACCAGGTGTTCCTCACCTCCAAGCTGCGCAACGGCGACCAGGGGTTCGAGCAGACCCTGCGCGCCTACGACGACTCCTGCGAGCGGCTCGGGGTCGAGTTCCTCGACCTCTACCTCGTCCACTGGCCCAACCCCGCGGCAGGTCGCTACCGGGACAGCTGGGCCGCGCTGCAGCGCCTCCACGCCGAGGGCAGGGTGCGGGCGGTGGGGGTGTCGAACTTCCTCGTCGAGCACCTCGACGCCCTCGACGGGCCACCGCCCGCCGTGAACCAGATCGAACTGCACCCGACCTTCCAGCAGCGGGACCTCGTCCGCACCTGCACGGAACGGGGGATCGTCGTGGAGGCGTACTCCCCGCTCGGGCAGGGAGCCGACCTGGACGACCCCGCGGTGCAGGACGTGGCCCGGGCGCACGGCGCGAGCCCCGCGCAGGTGGTGCTGGCCTGGCACCTGCACCGGGGGCACGTCGTCATCCCGAAGTCCTCGCGCCGGGACCGCATGCAGGAGAACCTCGACGCGGCCCGGCTCGAACTCACCGACGCGCAGGTCGCGTCGATCACGGCCCTGGAACGCGGGCACCGCATCGGTGGCGACCCGACCACCTTCTCGCTCAGCCAGATCCGGTAGGAGGTCCTTCGATGGCGAGGACGATCACCCCGGTGGACACGCCCGTCACGACCCTGGCGCCCCGTCCGGGACGCCCGCGCAGACGCGGCGTCGACACCCGACGACAGACGATCTGGGTGTGGGCGTTCCTCACGCCGACGATCGTCCTGTACGGGCTCTACACGCTGTACCCGATCGTTGCCAGCTACTGGTACTCGCTGGTGGAGTGGAACGGGTTCAGCTCCGACCAGAGGTTCGTCGGCGTCCAGAACTACCGCGCCGTGCTGGCCGACCCCGCCTTCTGGTCCTCGGTCAAGATCACCCTGGTGTTCATGCTGCTGGTGGCCCCGGCCCGGATCCTGCTGAGCCTGCTGCTGGCCATGGTCCTCAACTCACCGAAGCTGCCGCTGCGCAACCTGTTCCGGACCGTGTACTTCCTGCCCGTCGTCACCACGACGGCCATCGTCGGGGTCGTCATGCAGTTCGTGTTCGACCCGGCCAGCGGGCCGTTCACCGCGTTCCTCAAGGCCATGGGGGCCGAGAGCGGGATCGACTTCCTGGGCGACTCCGGGACCGCGCTGGTCACGGCGGCCGCGGTGTACGTGTGGAAGTTCTTCGGGATCACGATGGTCTACTGGCTCGCCGCGCTGCAGACCGTCCCGACCGAGCTGTACGAGGCGGCGCGCATCGACGGCGCCGGCGCGGTGAAGCTGTTCCGATACATCACCCTGCCGCTGCTCACCCCGTTCCTGCTCATCATCACGGTGCTGACCGTCGAGGACACGTTCCACGCCTTCGACCTCATGCAGACGATGACCGGCGGGGGACCGTTCTTCTCCACCGAGATCATCGAGATCTACATCTACCGCTGGGCCTTCAGCGCCTCGATCCCGCAACTGGGGTTCGCGTCGGCCGCAGCCGTCCTCTTCGGGTTGTTCGTCATGGCCGTCGGTGCGTTGCAGGCCTGGGCCCTCGTCGTCTCCCGTCGGGCCCGGAAGGAGTTGTCGTGAGCACCCTGACCCCGCCCCTCTCGCGAGGACGGCGCATCGCCCAGCGGGCTCCGTGGTGGGGGGTCGTCCTGCTGCTGACCGTCCTCGCCGTGGTCTGGATCTACCCGTTCGTGTGGATGGTGTCGGCCTCGCTGAAGAGCTCGCTCGAGGTCTTCACCGCCGGTCTGAAGATCGTCCCGCAGGACTTCGCCTGGGAGAACTACGCCCGGGCCTGGAGCGACGCGCACTTCGGGCGGTACATGCTGAACACGGTCATCCTGACCGTGTCGACCGTCGTCATCGTCGTGGTGCGCTGCGCGTTGGCGGGCTACGTCCTGGGTCGCTACCGGTTCCGCGGGCAGAAGGTCATCATCGGCATCCTGGTGGCGACCCTGTTCGTGCCGACCGGGTACACGATCATCCCCATCGTCAAGCTGTCGATGGAACTGGGTCTGCTGAACTCCCTCACCGGGATGGTCCTGGCCCTGTCCGGGGCGGCGAACGTGTCCGCCATCCTCATCTACGCCGGGTACTTCCGGCAGCTGCCGAAGGAGCTCGAGGAGGCCGCCACCGTCGACGGGGCGGGCTTCCTGCGGACCTTCTTCCAGGTCATGCTGCCGTTGTCGATGCCCGTGACGGCGACCGTCGCCCTGCTGACCTTCCTGGCCACCTGGAACGCGTTCTTCCTGCCCCTCGTGTTCTCGTTCAGCGATCCGGACCTGCGGACCCTGTCGGTCGGCATGCAGGCCTTCGTCGGGGAGAACGCCACCGACTGGTCCGGGATGGCGGCAGCCGGCGTCATCTCCATCGTGCCCATCGTGGCGCTGTTCCTCTTCCTCCAGCGGTACTTCGTCGAAGGCATCGCCGGCGCAGTCAAGTCCTGAAGACCCTCCCGCACGACCACTCTCGATGAGGAGAACCGTCATGCCCCAGATCTCCCGCCGCTCGCTGCTCGCCGGCGGCGGCGCACTCACCGGAACCGCGCTCCTCGCCGCCTGCGGTGGCGGCAGCAGTGGCGGCAGCGGGGGTCCAGGTGCCCCCGTCACCCTGCAGTGGTGGGACCACTTCAGCGCCCTGCAGAAGTTCCACAAGGGGTGGGCGGCCACGGAGTCCAAGGCCCTCAACGCCTCGATCGAGTACACCTACAACGACGTCAGCAAGTCCACCGAGGCGCTGCAGCTCGCGAACCAGTCCAAGCAGCTGCCCGACATCTACAGCAACGTCGTGGGCCTGCCGTTGCCGGCGCTCGTCGCCGAGGGGTGGTTGCACGAGATCACGTTGTCGGACGAGGCCAAGGCGTCGCTGCCCGAGGGTGCCTACACCGAGGGCATCACGACGATCGACGGCAAGCTCTACGGTCTCCCGCTGTTCAGCTACCAGCAGTACGCCGCGGCGCAGTGGTTCAACGTCGACATCATCTCCGGCGCCGGACTCGACCCGGACGACCCGCCCACCTCCTACGACGACTTCCGCAAGAACCTTCAGGCCATCAAGGCCAAGGGGGGCGACGCGGCCCCCATGGTCCTGGCTCTCGGTGGGGTCGCGCGCATGCGGGAGCAGATCGACGACCTCGCCCAGGCTGGTGGTTTCCCCGGGTTCCAGGGGATGACCTACACGACCGGGGAGTTCAGGTACGACGACGACAGCTACGTCGACGCGATCGAGTTCTGGAAGGAGCTCAACGACTCCGGCCTCATCCTGGCCGGCAGCGGCAGCCTCACGGTGGCCGACGCCCGCACCCGCTGGGCCTCGGGCATCGCCGGGTACTTCCCGGACGGGCCGTGGTGCGCGGGCGGTGCGAAGAACGTCGTCCCCGAGTTCGTGGACAAGATGGGGGTCGGTCCGATGCTCACCCCCAGCGGGGGACCGGTGACGACCTACCGCGGCACGCCGGCCGCGCAGTTCTTCGTGGCCGGCAACACCAAGAACCCCGAGCAGGCGATCGCCGTCATCGAGTCGATGACCACCACGGAGTACCAGAAGGGACTGGCCAGCGGGATGGACCAGCCCCCGACGGACCTGAGCGTCGTCGAGTCGGCCGACGTCATCGCCCCGTACAAGGAACTCGCGACGTGGTTCGCCGCGTCGGTGAAGCGGGCCCCGGAACCCATCGTCCGCAACCCGGCGGTCAGCGCCGTCCAGTCCGCGCAGAAGCCGATCAGCCCGCACCTCGGCGACATCGTCCAGGGCTACCTGGGCGGGGACGTCAAGGACCTCAAGGGTGCGTTGCGCGGCCTGAACGACGCGTTCAACACCGACCTCGACGCCGCCATCGCCACCGCCACGGCGGGCGGGGCGCAGGTGTCGCGGGCCGACTACGCGTTCTCCGACTGGGTACCCGGTCAGGACTGGGTCCGCCCGGCCTGAGCGGCCTGTGGACAACTCTCGGGGTCGGTCCCGGTGTTCGCCTAGCGTGGGTCTCCGTCGAACGGAGGAGCACCGTGAGCAGACACCCGGGGCCGACCCCGAGCCCGTCCGGGGACCACGCGGTCCGCCGGGTGGAGCGGGCGTTCGCGGAGTGGCTGACGACGCACGAGCCGTCACAGCACGTCGGGGTCGGGGACCTCGCGCTGCGTCTGCAGGTGCTGCGCACCTCCCGCCGCGACCTGGCGCGCCGACGGGGCGACCGGCATCCGGACCGGGTGCTGACGACGCTCGTCCCGGACGACGTCGAACTGCTCGTCGCGCAGTCCCGTCGTGCGGCCGAGTGGTGGGGGCTGGAGTCGGTGGCCGAGGTGCGGGCGACGTGCCGGTCGTGGCTGGACTACCTGCGGTTCCTCGTCGAGTCCGGGCGGTGGGAGGGAGATCGGGGGACGGCGGCGGCGGTCCGCGACGCACTGCTGCGCCGGCTGCGCACGGAACGGGGTGAGCTGCTCGCGAGCGGAGGCCACACGGTGCGGAGCTCGTTCCCGGTGGAACTGGCGCAGCTGCAGCGGACCCGACTGGTCCGGGAGGCCGAGGACGTCCTGCGGGGACGCACACCGGGCACACCCCGGCTGCGGGCCCAGCTCGAGGACCTGGGCTTCGGCCAGGAGGACGGTCGGCGCGGTCCGCGGTGGCCGTCCTGGGACTCCCCGCAGGAGGCGGACGCCGCCTGCGCGCGGCGGCGACTCGTCGTGGCCGAGGTGGTGCGCGTGGTGCGGACCCTGCACCACGGCGACGACGACGACCACGCGCGGACGCTCGCCCTGGCGACGTCGGAGAGCCCGGCCGACGTCGCCGAGGGCGGCCGACGGCTGGAGGCCGCCGTGTCGGCGGGAGCCCTGGCCGGGCTCGTGCGGGCCGGCGTCGTGCCCGTCGCCCGGCCGTGGCGCATCGCCCGCGGGCTGCAGCACTCCGTGCACGTCGCGCTGTCCCGGCTCGTGGACGAGGGAGTGCTCGACGGGGAGCTGCGGCGGCCCGTGCTGGCGGTGGCGGGGTGACCTCGGTGGTGGTCCCCACCCGCGCGGGATGACACCCTGGTCCGGTGGCAGCTGCAGACCGGCCCCCCGTCAGTGAGTCCTACGAGCTCGGCCAGCGCGCGCTGGGCGACCTGCGCGGCGACTTCGTCGCGTGGCTCGAGGAGAACGTCGAGGTCGACGAGGAGGTGGGCGCCGCGGCCGTCGCCGAGGCGCTGACCGTCGGGGCGGGTGGTCTGCTGACCGTCCGGTCCGGAGCCGTGGTCTCCCGGCTCACCCCCGTCGACGTCGAGGCCCTCACCGCCCAGGTGATCCCCGCGATGGTCTCCGACAGCGGCACCCCGGAACCCGCGGAGATGCAGGAGGACCTGGAGGCCATCTGGTACCAGTTCCTCGCCTTCCTCGGCGAGACCGGGCGCTGGACCGGGTCCCAGGGCGACCTCGAGACCAGCCTGACCCTGCTGGCCGGTGAACCGCCGGAGCTGGCGGAGGTGTTCGCGGCGGCGGCGGAAGGCGTCGACGAGGGCGAGGAGGACGCGACGGTCCTGGCCTCCTTCCCGGTCCGCGCGGCGCAGGCCGTCCTGGCCCACGTCGGTAAGGGCCTCGTCGTGCCCGACGACGCGGAACTCGCGCCGGACTCCGTCACGGCGGTCCTGGCCCTCTTCGAGAACCCCATCCCGATCACCGCCGACCAGGACGGTGCACCGCAGGACCTCGAGGACGTCCCGTGGTTGCGCCAGGTCGTCCTCACGATGATCGACCTCGACCTGCTCGACGGCGACGACGAGACGCTGCTCGTCCCCGGGGCGGAGGCGCAGGGGTGGCTCGACCCGACGCCGGAACCGCGCGAACTCCGCCGCCTGCTGGTGGGCCGGTTCGTCCTGGACGACCCCGGAACCCTCGACGGTGGGTTCTCGATCACCGAGGCCGTGATGCCGACGGTGCTCGCCTCGGCCGTGGCCGGGAACCCCTTCGACGACGCGGCCCTCGACGAGCTCGTCGTCAACGCCGACGTGCTGGGGCCCGCCGCGGGGGTCGCGGTGGAGGAACTGCGGGAACGCCTCTCCGACCTCGCCGTGTTCGGCGTCCTCAGCGAGTCCGCCCCCTGGACCGTCGCCCGCGGGTACTGGCCGGCCCTCGCGGCCGCCGCCGAGGAGGACGGCGACGAGGACCCGCTCGGCGACCTGTTCGGCGACGGGGAACCGCACTGGCTCGAGAACGTCATGGGTCAGCTCGGGGTCGGCGACGACCAGGTACAACAGATCCGGAACATCCTCGGCGGACGGTAGTCGCCGGGGCCGTGGTTCAGTCCGCCTCGACGGCGAGTTCGGCCCAGACGGTCTTCCCGTCGTCCCCGACGAGAACTCCCCAGGCGTCGGCGACGGCTTCCACGATCCCGAGCCCCCTGCCGCCCAGGGCGTCCGGCCCGGCCGTGCGTTCCTGGGGGTGGCGAGGCGAGGAGTCGTGCACCGAGATCGTGAGCCGGCGTGCGGCACCGTCGAAGCGCAACGAGAGACCGGCGCCGCCGCCGGTGTGCACGAGGGCGTTGGTGACGAGTTCGGACAGCACGAGCTCCGCCTCGTCGAGGAGTTCGTCGGTGGACCAGGCGAGGAGCCGGTCGCGGAGGAACTCCCGCGCCGAGGCGACCGCGCGGATGTCCGGGGGCAACCAGAGGGAGGCGTCGAGGCGGCCCGAGTCCGTGCCCGTGAACGTCGCGACGAGCATGGCGGCGTCGTCCGTCAGGGCGTGCGGGATCGCGGCCATGATGGTGGAGGCGAGCCGTTCCGCGGGCTGGTCGGGCTCCTCCCGCAACGTCGCGCGCAGCGTGTCCCGCAAGGTCGCCTCACCGACCTCGGAACCCTCGCCGAGGACCTCCACCACTCCGTCGGTGTGCATCACCAGCGCGCTGCGACCCAGCAGGCGGTACCGGTTCGTCGGGTACTCCGCCTCCGCCAGGACCCCCAACGGGGGACCGGGGTCGACGTCGATCTCCCGGTACCCGGACTCGTCGACCACGAGGGGCGGTGGGTGGCCCGCCGTCGCGACGGAGAGGAGGCCCGTCGAGGTGTCCAGGCGCGCTAGGCAGCACGTCGCGAACAGTTCCGCACCGAGTTCCAGCAGCAGCCGGTTCGTGCGCCGCAGGACCGTCGAGGGGTCGTGGCCCTCGCTGACGTAGGCGCGCACCGCCGTCCGCACCTGACCCATGAGCCCGGCCGCGCGGGTGCTGTGCCCCTGCACGTCGCCGATGATGAGGGCGATGTCGTGGCCGGTCTGCACGGCGTCGTACCAGTCGCCGCCGATCTCGGAGCCGGCCAGCGCCGGGGCGTAGCGCGCCGCGACCTGCAGGCCCTCCTGCTGGGGCAGCCACGTCGGCAGCAGACCGCGTTGCAGGTCACGGGCCAGGGTGGCGAGCGCCTCGTGCGACGTCGCCAACTCCGCGCGTGAGGACCGTTCCGCGTCGAGCAGCTGGGCCCGCTCCAGGGCCACCGCCACCTGGGAGGCGACGGCGGCGAACAGCTCCAGGTCGGCGTGCTCGAGGGGGGAGCGGTCGCCCCAGCCGACGCTCAACGCGCCCAGGACCTTCTCCCGCCCCGCCAGCGGGACGACGAGCGTGACGCCGATCTGCTCCGGTTCGACCCCCGTCAGGTCCCGGTAGCGGGCGATGTCGTCCCCGCTCACGACGACCGGTGCGCCCGTGCGGACGGCCTCGGAGATCGGGTTGTCCGCTGACCGGTGCACCCGGCGCAGGTGGTCGTGCTCCGGCGGCAGCGGCGGCAGCCCGTCACCGCGCAGTTCCTCGCCCTCGAGCACGTAGACCCAGGAGGAGCGGCAGTCGAGGACCTCGATGACCGCGGCCGGGATGCGCTGGGTGATCTCCACGGCCGTCGCGCTCGTCTGCAGCAACCCGGTGACGCGTTCCAGCAGGGTCGAACGGGAGGCGGTGGCGGCGGCGAACCGCTCCGCGGCGCGGAGCAGCGTCGCCTCCAGCGCCATCCCCAGTGCAGACGCGACGATGCCCGCGGCCGCTTCCTCGTCCGCGGTGAACGGATCGGTGCGGGTGAGGACGACCGCGCCCCGGGTCGAGGACGTCGAGAGCGGCGCGACGACGACGTGCGCGGGAACCTCGGCGATGCCCGGCAGCGTGGTGCCGTCGCACCGGGCGACGGACGCAGCCGCCGCCTCGGCCGCGAAGGGCGGGTCGGCGACGTCGAGGAAGGCGTCACCGTCGACCAGGTAGAGCGGAGGGTGCGATGACGCGCCCGCGAACCAGACGACGCAGTGGTCGGCGCTCAGGGCCTGGCGCCCCGCCCGCGACGCGGTGCGCAGCAGGCCGCGGAGATCGCCCGCCGTCTCGGGGGCGTTGATCGCCCGGAGGTAGACGTGCAGGCCGTGGAGCACCTCGGCACCGTACCCACCCCGGCTGTGCTTCTCTCGTCGGTCGGTGGCGATCGTGGTGGCGGGGGGTCAGGCGGGAGGAGCGAGGCTGGAGGGTCCGCCGGAGAGGACGGCGGCCGCCAGCGCCCGTGAGGCGGGACGGTCCTGGGTCTTGGGGTTCGTGAGCAGCACGAGGTCGATCTGGCCCAGTTCCGGCAGCTTGTGCTGGGGGCCGAGGGGCACCAGCTGCACGGGCACCAGCGAACTGGCCAGGCAGGAGACCCCGATGCCGGCGGCCACGGCCGCGATGAGGCCGTTGACCCCGCGGCAGACGCAGGCCGAGCGGTAGCCGATGCCGACGCGGTCCAGCGCCTCGTGCATCGCGGTCCCGCTCAGCGAGGGGGAGGGGTAGACCGCCAGGGGCACCGGCTGGCTCAGGTCGAGGCGGGTCTGGGGGTTGCCGACCCACACCAGCCGCTCGCGCCGGACGAGCTTCCCCTCCCCGGAACGGGGTGGCCGCTTGCCGATGAAGATGTCGAGCCGGTCGTTCTCGAGGCGGCGGTGCAGGGTTCCGGACTGGTCGACGGTGAGTTCCAGGTCGACGCGCGGGTTCTCCGTCCGGAAGTCGCGCAGGATGTGCGGCAACCGGGTCAGCGCGAGGTCGTCGGACATCCCGATCCGCAGCCGACCCACCGGCCGGGCCCCCGTGAAGTACGCCGCGGCCTGTTCGTGGGAGGCCAGGATGGAGCGGGCGAACCCGATCATCGCCTCACCGTCCGGGGTCAGCGTGACGGAATGGGTGTCGCGGTGGACGAGGTGACGGCCGACGGAGTCCTCCAGCTTGCGGACGTGCTGGCTGACCGTCGACTGGCGGACCCCCAGCCGGGCCGCGGCCTGGGTGAACGAGTGCGTCTGCGCCACAGCGAGGAACGTGCGCAGCTGAACCGGCTCGAACGTCCCCGTGGGCACCTGGCCTGCGGTCATGGTCCTCCGCCCCGTCGCGGGTCATCACGACACGTGATGACTGATAAGCCGTCAACCGGGCTGCAGCATAGCGCTGCATCGGCCGATGATGGTGACGCACAGTGGTCGGAACCAGATGGTCAGCTCGAGAGGTACTCAGGTCGTGACACCGGCAGCCGCCGAGGCAACTGCAGATCCCACCGGAACCACCGCGCGAGAGTCCAGGGGCCGAGCGACGTTCGCCGCCCTGCGCGTCCGCAACTTCCGGATCTACGCCACGGGGCAGGCCTTCGCCAACACCGGCGTCTGGGTCCAGAACATCGCCCTCGACTGGCTGACGCTGGAACTCACGCACTCCCCGGCCGCCGTCGGCATCACGATGGCGCTGACCTTCCTGCCCATCCTCGTCTTCGGGATGTACGGCGGGATGATCGCCGACCGCTACCCCAAGCGGAACATCCTGCTCGTCACCCAGCTGTGCAGCGCGAGCATCGCCACCACGCTGGCCGTGCTCACGATCAGCGGGAACATCACCGTCGGGACCATCTACGCCCTGGCCGTCGTCACCGGGTTCGTCATCGCCCTCGACAACCCCACCCGGCAGGCCTTCGTCGGCGAAGTCGTTCCCGCGGAGCACATCCGCAACGCGGTCGCACTCAACGCGGCGGTCTTCCAGACGACCCGCCTCGTCGGCCCCGCCGTGTCGAGCGTCCTCATCGGCACCGTCGGCTCCGGCTGGGCGTTCGCCGTCAACGCCCTGCTCTACGTCGGCCCGACGATCACCCTCGCCAGCATGAACACCGCCGAACTGCGCCCGGTCACCGCGCTGCCGCGGGCCAAGGGGCAGCTGCGCTCGGCCCTGCGCTACGTCGCCGACCGCCCGCACGTCGGCTGGACCATCGCCCTCGTCGGCGTCTTCGGCACCTTCGGCCTGAACTTCCCGGTCGTCCTCACCGCGATGGCCTCGGAGACGTTCCACGCCGGCGCCGGGCTCTACGGCACCTTCAACATCGTCCTGGCCGTGGGATCCATCGCCGGAGCGCTGATCGCGGGCGGACGCAGCCACTCCCGGCTGCGGTTGATCCTCCTCCTCGGCGCGGCGTTCGGCGCCGCCCAGACCCTCGCCGCGTTCGCCCCGAACCTCGCGACGTTCATGGTGGTGCTCGTCGTCATGGGCGTCACCAACCTCGCCTTCCAGGCCATCGCGAACTCCTCCGTCCAGCTCTGGGTCGACCAGGAGTACCGCGGCCGCGTCATGGGTCTCTACGTCCTCGTCTTCATGGGCGGCACCCCCATCGGCGGACCGATCGTCGGCTGGATCACCGAGCACGTCGGGGTCCGCGCCGGGATGGCCGTCTGCGGAATCGTCCCGCTGGCCGTCGCCGTCGCGATGGCCGGTGTCCTGGCCGCGCAGCCCGTCCTCGCCCGTCGTCGGGAGACCGCGGCGGCGCTCGCCGGGTGACCTTGGCGGGCCTTCCGCCGTGATGGTTGTGCGAGTGCAGCGGAAGACGCTCTCCGCGCTCAAGGCGGCCACGAAGATCCCGATACACCCAGGGTGCCGCTCCGCTCCACGCCGACCTCGAGGTGGAGTGCGCCCCGGTGCGTCCTCACCGTCGCGGTGCTCGGCTGGGTCGCCTACGCGCTGCTGACCCTCTTCGCCCACGACGCCGGACGGACGCTGGACACCTGGCTCGGTTCCACGGTCGAGCTCCTCGCCGTCGCCGGGCTGTGGATGCGGACCCGGATCGCCGACGGCGAAGCACGGGCCTGGCGGGAGTTCGCCGTCGGCTGGTCGATCTACACGGCCACCGAGATCGCCGTCGACGTCCTCGACACCGTCAACGGCAGCGACGTCGCCCTCACCGCCCTCGAGGCCGGCTACGTCGTCGGGTACGTGTTCTGGCTGCGGGCCGTCGGGCGACTGCTCTGGCCGCACCGGGTGCAGCGTCGCGGGTACGCCCTCGAAGTCGTGACCGTGCTCGTCCTGCTCGCCGGTCTGGTGACCCGTTTCGTCGCCGCCCCGCTCGCCGCCCTCACCGGGATCCCCGCCTTCGACGCCGGGTGGTGGCTGTACCTGCCGTCGGGGGACCTGATCCTCGCCGTCTGCGCCGTCGTCGTCGCCGCCACCAGCGGCAGCGACCGCCGGTGGTGGGTCCTGGCCGGCGGGCTCGCCGTCTTCGACGCCGGCGACATCGGCTACTCCGCCGTGCTGCTGGCCAGCGGCGGGACCGCCCCGACCTTCGGGATCGGGTTCGACGTCGCCTGGGTCGGTGGTCTCCTCGCCGTCGCGATCACCGCCTGGATGCCGGCTCGACCCGTCCGCACCACCCACCGCGACGGCCGGACCCTGCAGGTCGTCCCGCTCGTCACGGTCCCCGGGGCCGCACTGCTGCTGTTCGCGGTCGCGGTCGGCCGTCCCGACCCCCTCACCGCCGGCCTCGCCCTCGTGGCGCTCGCCGGCGGCATCGGGTTGTTCGTCGCCGGACAGCGGGACCTGCTGGACCTGGAGCGGTTCCGGCGCGCCGCGCTCGTCGACGACCTCACCGGCGCCCCGAACCGGCGGGCGCTGCTGGAGGAGGCCGACCGGCGGGTCGGGGAGGGCGGGGACCTGGTCCTCGCCCTCTTCGACCTCGACCGGTTCAAGGCCGTCAACGAGTCGCTGGGTCACGCGGCCGGCGACGACCTGCTGTGCCAGGTCGTCGCCCGGTTGCGTGCCGCGCTGCCCTCGGAAGCGGTCGTCGCCCGGCTCGGGGGCGACGAGCTCGCCGTCCTGCTGCCCCGCGACCTCGAGGCGGCCGCGGAATCGGTCCGGGCCGCGCACGCCCGCGTCAGCGGCACGTACTCCTTCGACGGTCAGCGCATCCACGTCGGGTGCAGCGTGGGGGTCGCCGCCCACCCCGGTCACGCGGGGACCGCGGCGGAACTCCTGCACGTCGCCGACCTCGCGCTCATCGCCGCCAAGCGGCACGGTGACCGGGTGGAGGTCCACTCCGCCGCGACCTCCGGCGGACTCCCCGGAGAACTGCTCCTCGTCGAGCAGCTGCGGACCTGCCTCGACCTCGACACCGAGGCCGACGCGGACGACCGGCTGCGGGCCGGGGCGCTGCTGCTGCACTTCCAGCCGCAGGTGCGCACCGACGACGGTGAGGTCGAGGGGGCCGAGGCCCTCGTGCGCTGGCAGCACCCCGACCACGGACTCCTGCCCCCGCTGACGTTCCTCGGTCTGGTGGAACGGCACGGGCTGATGCACGCCCTCACCGCCTGGGTCATCGACGAGGCCGTCCGCGTCGCGGCGACCTGGCACCGCGACGGCCGCGCGGTGCGGGTCGCCGTCAACCTCTCCGCCACGAACCTCGGGGACGTCAACCTGCCCGCCCGGGTCGCCCGGGTCCTGCAGGCCCACGGCGCGCCGACCACGGCCCTGGCGCTCGAGATCACCGAGACGGTCGCGATGGAGGGTTCCGGGGTGAGCCTCGCGGTGCTGCGGGAGTTCTCCGAGATGGGGTTGTCGCTGAGCATCGACGACTTCGGGACGGGCTACTCCTCGCTCGGGTACTTCCGCCAGCGCGAGTTCGACGAGGTCAAGCTCGACCGCAGCTTCGTGACGGGGATCGGCACCGACCCGCGCGCCGAGGCCGTGATCGTCTCGACCATCGAGCTCGCGCACCGGCTCGGGGCGCGGGTCGTCGCGGAGGGCGTGGAGGACATCGACACCCTCCGCGAACTCACGCGCCTCGGCTGCGACCTCGTGCAGGGCTACCTGCACAGTCCCGCCGTCCCGGCCGCCCAGTTCGAGCGGTGGTGCGACGAGCGCCGCGCGCAGGTCACCCTCGACCCACGGCCCTAGTCGAACCGGATCCGCCCCGCCTCCCGGTGCCGCACCGCCTCCGCCAGCCGGGCCTGCACCTGCGCGAGCGGCACCCGGACCGCCGGACGGCCGATGGCGAGGGCGTCCGCCGCGACCTCGTCGTCGCCGACGACGGCGACGACGGGCACGCGCCAGGCGCGGGCGTCCCGGATCCGGCGGGGTAGCGGACCGTCCTCGACCACGTCGACGCGCACCCCCGCGAACCGGGCGGCCAGGGCGCGGGCGTGCTCGCCGTGCCGGTCGCCGCTGACGGGCAGCAACCGGAGCTGGACCGGCGCGAGCCAGAACGGGAGCCGGCCCTCGTCGCGTTCGAGCAGCATCGCCACGAGGCGCTCCATCGAGCTCAGCAGAGCGCGGTGGACCATCACGGGACGGTGCCTGCGGCCGTCCTCACCGACGTAGTGCAGGTCGAACCGCTCCGGCTGGACGTGGTCGACCTGGACGGTCGAGAGGGTCTCCTCCCGACCCGCCGCGTCGGCGACCTGCACGTCGATCTTCGGGCCGTAGAACGCGGCCTCGCCGACGCCGATCTCGTGCTCGTCGTCGCCGAGGGCCTCGCGCAGCTGCTCCTCGGCCCGCCGCCACAGGCCGTCGTCGCCGAGGTGGCCGCCGCCAGGCCCGCGCACGGACAGGCGCAGCCGGCGGATCTCCAGCCCCAGCACGGCGTAGGCCTCCCGGATCGCGTCCAGGGCGGTCCGCACCTCGGTGACGACCTGGTCGGGTCGGCAGAAGACGTGGGCGTCGTCGAGGCTGATCTGGCGCACGCGGCGCAGCCCGACGAGGACGCCGGAGAGTTCGCTGCGGAACATCGACCCGAGCTCGGCGTAGCGGACCGGCAGGTCGCGGTAGCTGTGCGGGCGGGCGGCGTAGACCTGGGTGTGGTGCGGGCAGTTCGCCGGTCGCAGGACGAAGTCCTCGTCGCCGACCCGCACGGGCGGGAACATGTCGGCGGCGAACTTCTGCCAGTGCCCTGAGCGTTCGAAGAGCCCGCGCTTCGCGAGGACGGGGGTGTGGACCCGCCGGCAGCCGCTGCGCAGCGAGAGTTCCAGGGCGAAGCGTTCGAGTTCCCCGCGGACGACACCGCCGTCGGGCAGCCACAGCGGCAGACCGGGCCCGACGAGGGGGGAGGTGTCGAAGAGGTCGAGTTCGCGGCCGAGGGCCGAGTGGTCACGGGACAAGGGGTTCTCCTCAGGGTGGAGGGGAACCTGCCGGTGGCACGAGGAGAGCCCCGGGGAAGGTCCCCCGGGGCTCGGAAAGTCGGATCAGCTCAGCGCTGTCCGCGACGCCGGAGGTGCACCGGCGTCGTCGTGTCGGACGGACTGAACTTCACGAGACCGAGCGTGCCACGATGTGGTGGTGGACGTCGAGGGGTTTCCGGTGCTGCGCTTCGACCCGGCGGACCCCGCCGACGCGGACGAGCTGTTCCCGATCATGTCCGACCCCGAGGGGTGGTGGTTCGACCCGTCGGGTCGCCACGTCGAACCCGCGACGACCCGCTCCTGGCTGGAGCGGGCGGCGGCCCGGTGGTCGAGCGACGGGTTGAGCTACTGGTCGGTGCGCCTGGACGCCACGGGGGAACTCGTCGGTGTCGGCGGGGTCCAGAAGCACCGGACCGGGATGTGGAACCTGTCGTACCGCATCGCCGTCCCCCACCAGCGGAGGGGTTTCGCCGTGGCGCTGGGCCGGGCCGGGCTGGACGCCGCCCACGCCGCCGAACCCGAGACCGTCGTCGTGGCCTGGGTCCTGGCGACCAACGAACCCTCGCGGCGGGTCGCGCGCCGCCTCGGGTTGCGCCCGGAGGGACCCCGCGTGGACGCCAGCGACGGGGTGGTGCGGATCGCCTACGTCGACCGGGAACTCAGCCCAGGGCCCGGCGCAGGGCGCTGACGCCGAGTTCTCCGGAGGTCCGGGCGACGGTCGAGGTCGCCACCATCTGGTAGCCGTGGAACGCGCCGGGGTAGACGTGGAGTTCCGTCGGAACCCCGGCCCGGACGAGGCGCAGCGCGAACTCGACGTCCTCGTCGAGGAAGAGGTCGAGGCTGCCGACCTCGAGGAACGTGGGTGGGAGCCCGGTCAGGTCCTCGGCGCGGGCGGCCGCCGCGTACGGGGAGACCCCGTCGCTGCCGGGTTCCGCGCCCAGCAACGCGCGCCAGCCGAAGGCGTTCGAGGCCCGGGTCCAGACGAACTCCCCCGTGGTCGGGTTGGCCTCCCGGGTGACCGTCCGGTCGTCGATCATGGGGAAGACGAGGTACTGGAACGCGACGGGAACCTCGCCCCGGTCGCGCGCGAGCAGGCCGAGCGCGGCGGCCAGTCCGCCACCGGCGCTGCCACCCCCGATGGCGATCCGGCTGCGGTCGACCCCGAGGTCGTCGGCGTTCCCGTGCAGCCAGCGCAGCGCGGCGTAGCAGTCCTCGACCGGCCCGGGGTGCGGGTTCTCCGGGGCCAGTCCGTAGTCGACCGAGACGACGACCATCCCGACGCCCAGGGCGAGCTGGGCGGCGTTCAACTGGTCGCTGTCGGCGCTGCCGACGACGTAGCCACCGCCGTGGATCCACACCAACGCCGGGGCGCCCGCGGGCAGTGCGGTGGGGCGGGTCACCAGGACCCGGACGTCGGGGGCGGCGTCACGCGGAACCCGGACCTCGTCGACGGTGAGTCCCGGCGGGAGCTCCGGCAGGGGCAGCTGCGCCGCCGCGGCGCGCACCGCGGGGAGTTCCTCGACGGTGAAGTTCCGGGCCGGCAGCAGGTCGAGGATGTCGCGGAGTTCGGGATCGACCAGGTGGAGCGTGCTCACGGTGTTTCCTCCTGAGGGGTGGGGACGAGGACGCGGAACCCGGCGGTGCCCGTGATCTCGCGGTAGGGCTCGGTCGGGAAGACCAGGTGGGTGCTCGAGGTGCCGCCGGCGAACACCTCGACCGAACAGCGGTCGAGGTGGACCGTGAGTTCTGCGGTGCCCGGCGGCAGCGGGGAGCGGGTCACGCGGGGGAAGGACGGGTGGAAGTCGACGAGCCCGGAGGTTCGCCGGTCCACCACGAGCTCGTGGCCCTCGACGGCGACGCGGAGGACCGCCTCGCCCGCGCTGAACTCCCAGGAGGCGTCGCCCGCGAACCGGCAGACCACGACGCAGTCGGTGCCGGGGAGATCCCCGACCTCGTGGACGAGTCGTCCGGTGACCTCCTCCGGAACCCGTTGCCGCAGGGTCGGCGATCCGTCGACGGTGCACAGCGACAGTTCACGGGGCAGCGTCATCGCACCCCGCCACGGGGCGGTGGGGGTCGAGCCCGCGTAGTCGGGATCGGCCATCCAGCCCAGCAGGACCCGGCGGCCGTCGGGCGCGTCGGTCCAGGTCGCGGCGGCGTAGACGTCCGGGCCGGCGTCCAGGCTCCGCGGTGGGCCGACGTCGAGGTGGACCCCGTCGAAGGAACCGACGCGGTACACGACGTCCGACCCGTCGGGGCCGTTGACGCTGAGCAGGAGCACCCAGCGGACGTCGTCCGGGTCCCCGGAGTCGTCACCGTCCAGGGGGAGCGGGAACAGGTCGGGGCACTCCCAGATCCCGGTGGTCGTGCCGTCGTCGAAACTGCTCAGGAACTCCCAGTCGAGGAGGTCCTCGGAGCGGTACAGCACGACGAGGCGTTCGTCCGCCTCGACGGCGACCATCACCCAGTGGTCGTCGTACCGGAACACCTTGGGGTCGCGGAAACCCGTCGACGCGCGGTCCAGGACGGGGTTCGACGCCTCCTTCGTGAACGTCACGCCGTCGCTGCTCCAGGCGAGCGACTGCGCCTGCCTCCCGTCGTCGTAGGCGCTGGTGTAGATCGCCGCGATCCGTGACCCGTCGACCACTGCGCTGCCCGAGAAGATCGCCTCGGGGCCCTCGTGCGGGATCGCCAGCGGCAGCCGGTCCCAGTGCACGAGGTCCGCGGAGGAGGCGTGACCCCAGGACATGTTCCCCCAGTCCGGCCCCTCGGGGTTGTTCTGGAAGAACAGGTGCCAGCGGCCGTCGTGGAAGAGCAGCCCGTTCGGGTCGTTCAGCCACGTGTCCTCGGCGGTGAAGTGCGCGTGCGGGCGGAAGTCCACGCCGCGAAAGCTACCCGTCGCGTCGGAGCGAGGAACCAGCGGTCAGGCGGTGGCGACGACGGCGGCGAGCAGCGCCGTGCGTTCCAGCAACCCCGACACCGTGGCGTGCTCGGACCGGGCGTGCGCACCACCGCCGACCGCGCCGAGGCCGTCGAGCACGGCAGCCCCTGCGGCGGAGGCGAAGTTGCCGTCGCTGGCCCCACCGACGGCGATCTCGGCCAGGTCGATCCCGAGACCCGCCGCCACGTCACGGGCGCGTTCGTAGAGCGCGGCGGTCCCCTCCGTGCGGACCATGACGGGTCGGTTCCACCTCCCGGTCAGTTCACAGGTCACCCGCTCGTCGCCGGTGTCGAGGTTCGCGAGGACGCTGTCGATGCGCGTCTGTTCCGCCGGGTCGGTGACCCGGACGTCGAGGCTCGCCCAGGCCGTGCCGGGGGTGACGTTGGGGCGGCTGCCCCCGGTGACGACCCCGACGTTGAGCGAGGTCCCGGCGTCGAGGTCGGTCGCGGCGTGGACCTGCGGGACGATCCGGGCCAGCGCCAGGACCGCGCTCGCCCCGGCGGTCGGGTCGAGGCCGGCGTGCGCCTCGACGCCGGTGAGGTGGACCTGGAAGAGGCCGACGCCCTTGCGGGCCGTCTTCACCGCACCCCCCGGCCCGCTGGCCTCGAGGACCAGGACCTCGGCGGCGGAACGGGCTACGTCCTCGATGACCGTGCGGGCCACCGGTGAACCGACCTCCTCGTCGCCGTTGAGCAGCAGGCGCACCGTGCGTCGCGGAACCCCGAAGTGCTGCAACGCCTTCAGTCCCCAGACCAGCTGCACGAGACCGGACTTCATGTCGAACACCCCGGGGCCGCGCAGGACGTCGTCCTCGAGCGAGAACGGCATCCCCGCCAGGGTTCCGACCGGCCAGACCGTGTCGTAGTGGGCCAGCACCGCGACGGGCGCGCCGGGCAGGTCGCCGGGCAGGTCCAGCGCGACGGTGTCGCCGTGTTCCCCGCCGTCCGTCACGGTCCGGGCGGAGGGTTCACCGAGGTGGCCGGTGATCCACGCCTCGACGAAGGCGAGCCCGCGCTCGAGGGCAGCCCGGTCGTCGGAGGGGGTCTCGATCTCCACGTAGGCGCGGAGTTCTTCGAGCATCTCGTCGCGGTGCCCGTGCACCCAGGCGGTCAGGTCGGCGGCGGGGACGGTCAGCGGCCAGGTCGCGGAGGACGTCACCCGGCCCATCCTGCCGCTCGGTCGGGGAGCAGCGCCTCCAGCAGGCTCGTGAGTTCGGTCTCCACCTCGTCGAGCGGAGCCGTCGAGCGGTGGCCGCGGGCCAGGATCAGCGCCCCCTGCAGGGAGGCCTGGACGAGGGTGGCGAGGGTGGCGGCGCGGGTGGTGGCCAGGCCCCCGTTCTCGAGGACGGCGGCGAGGTCGTCGTGCCAGGCGCCCGCGTAGTCCGACACGACCGCCCGGAGCGTGGGGTTCGCGGCCGAGGTGTCGACCGTCGTCGCGGCGAACGGGCAGCCGCGCCGGAAGTCCTCCGCCACCAGCAGGTCGCGCCAGCTCGCGAGGATCCTGCGCACCGTCGTGACCGGGTCGGCTCCTTCCGCGCGGGCGGCGCGGACGGTGCGCCGGCTCGCGGAGTCGGCCTGGGTCAGCGCCTCGGCGACCAGCTGGTCCTTGCCGCCGGGGAAGTAGTGCTGCAGGGAACCGCGGGGGGCGCCGGCGTGGGCGACGACGTCGCGCAGTCCGACGCCGTGCACGCCGCGTTCCTGGATGAGTTCGCGGGCGCTGGCGACCATCCGCTCCCGCGCCGTGGGGGTCTCCGTCGTTGTGTCCATGACAGTCGTCATGCTACAACGTCCCCATGAGATATGACAGTCGTCATAGCGCGAGGAGCCGCAGCCCGTGGTGGACGGTGGCGGTCGCCTGCCTCGGCATGACGATGAGCTTCCTGACCATCACGGCCACCCTCACCGCGCTGTCCTCGATCACCTCCGACCTGGGGCTCGGGCCCGTCGAACTCGTGTGGACCAGCAGCGCCTACGCCCTGGCCCTCGCCGCGTTCGTGCTGTCCTCGGGCGCGCTCGGCGACCTCCTCGGGCGCCGGACCGTCCTCCTCGCCGGGACCGCGGTGCTCGGCGCGGGTGCCGTCCTCACCGCCTCGGCCGGCAGCGCCGCGGTGCTCATCGTCGGCGAGGTGGTCATGGGGGCGGGGGCCGCACTCATCGTGCCCAACAGCCTCGCCATCGTCTCCGGCGCCTTCACCGACCCGCGCCGCCGCGCCTCGGCCGTGGGGGTCTGGGCCGCCTGCTCCGGGATCGGCCTGGCCGTCGGGCCGATCGCCGCCGGCCTCCTGCTGTCCGCGTTCAGCTGGCACGCCGTGTTCCTCGTCGACGTCGTCGTGGCGGTGCTCGTCCTCGCCGCCGCCCCCTTCGTCGTCCCGAACACCCGGGTGGCCGGTCGCGGGATCGACCTCCCGGGGACCGCGCTCGCGACCCTCGCCGTGGCGGCCCTCGTCGTCGGCGTCGTCGAAGGCGGCCGCTCGGGGTTCGGGTCCCCGGTGCCCGTCCTCGGGTTCGTCCTGGCCGTCGCGGCCGGGGCGGGCTTCGTCCTCGTGGAACGGGTCGTCGCCCGACCGGTCGTGGACCTGGCGGCCTTCGCCGCCCCGCGCACCGTCGGGGCCCTGCTCGTCTCGGCCGTGGCCCTCTTCACCTTCACCGGGCTGGGGTTGCTGACCACGCTCGAGATGCAACGGGCGCAGGGGCTGTCCGCCCTCGCCTCCGGGGTCCGGCTGCTCCCGCTGATGGCTGCCTACGTCCTGGCCAGCTCGCTGGCGGCGCTCGCCGTCCGGCGCGCCGGGATCCGGCCGGTGCTCCTCCTCGGACTGTTCGCCACGGCCGTCGGGACCCTCGTCCTGCACCAGACCGGCCTGGGGAGTGACTACGCGTCGACCGCCGTCGGGTTCGTCCTCGTCGGTTCCGGCCTCGGCCTGCTCATCGCCCCGACCACGGCCCTCGTCGTCGGCAGCGTCCCGGCCGAGCGGACCGGGATGGCCGGGTCCGCCGTGACCACCGTCCGCCAGGTCGGCGGCGCCCTCGGGGGGAGCGTCCTCGGGACCGTCGTCACGAACCGCCTCGCCGGCCACCTCGCCGACGGTGACGCCGCGCCGCTCGCCCTCACCGCCGCCGTGCACGACGGGTTGCTCGTCGCCGCCGGTGTCCTCCTCCTGACCCTCCTCGCCACCGCGGTGCTGTTGCGCGCACCGCGGGCCTCGACCACCACAGCGATCGAAACCCCCGAAGGGATCCCAGCATGAAGATCGACGGAACCACCGCACTCGTCACCGGCGGACTGCGTGGCCTCGGCGCCGCGTTCACGGCCGAACTCCTCGCCCGCGGCGCGAAGAAGGTGTACGCCACCTCGCGCGGCACCGCCTCGCACGACGACCCCCGGGTCGAGACCGTCGCGCTGGACGTGGACGACGCCGCCGCGGTGGCCGCCTTCGCCCGGACCGCCACCGACGTCGACCTGGTGGTGAACAACGCGGGGCTCGCGACCGGCTCGAACCTGCTCACCTCACCGCTCGACGACGTCCGGCGCGAGTTCGAGACGAACGTCTTCGGGGTGCTCCACGTGGCCCGTGCCTTCGCGCCCGTCCTCGCCGCGAACGGTGGCGGCGCCCTGCTCGACGTGCACTCGGTGCTCTCCTGGGCGACGACCGGTTCGGGTTACGAGGCCAGCAAGGCCGCCGCCTGGGGGGTGACCAACGGGCTGCGGGCACTGCTCGCTCCGCAGGGGACCCTGGTGACCGGGTTGCACCTCGGCTACACCGACACGGACATGATCGCCCACCTCGACGTCCCCAAGAACGACCCGCGCGACGTCGCCCGCGCCGCGCTCGACGGGATCGGGCGCGACGCGACCGAGGTCCTGGCCGACGAGGTGTCGCGGCAGGTCAAGTCCCTGCTGTCCGGCGATCCGGCCGCCCTGGTGCTCTGAGCGGGACCTCCTCGTCGGGTGCCCCGGGCAGGCCCGCTGGACGCGCCCCGGAGTCGGCACGCGACCCTGGGGCCCGCCGCGTTCCCGCACCGTCGCCCGACGAGGAGCTGTCCCCGTGTCACGTCCCACCCCCGACCTCCCGGCCGCCGGAGCCGTCCTGCCCGCCGACGCCGACCGCGCCGTCCTCGTCGGACGCCTCCACGACCCGGACGTCGCCGGCCCGTGCGTGGTCGTCGTGCGCGGGGGACGGGCCCACGACATCACCGCGGTCGCGAGCACGGTGAGCGAACTGCTCGACCGCGAGGACGTCGTCGAGCTCGTCCGGGCGGCACCGGCGGGACGGAGTTGGCCGATCGACGACCTGCTGGCCGCGACCACGGCCGGCCACCGCGACCGACCGCACCTGCTGGCCCCGGTGGACCTCCAGGTCCTCAAGGCGGCCGGGGTGACCTTCGTCTCGAGCATGCTCGAACGGGTCGTCGAGGAGCGGGCGGCCGGCGACGCCACCCTGGCCCGCGAGGTGCGTGACCGCCTCGCCGAGGTCATCGGCGGGGCGATCTCCTCGGTGCGGCCGGGATCCCCCGAAGCCGAGCGGGTCAAGCAGGTGCTCCGCGCGGAAGGCCTCTGGTCGCAGTACCTGGAGGTCGGCATCGGGCCGGACCCGGAGATCTTCACCAAGGCCCCGGTCCTCTCGGCCGTCGGCAGCGGGGCGACGATCGGCGTGCTGGCCCGGTCGACCTGGAACAACCCGGAGCCGGAACTCGTCCTGGTCGCGTCCTCGCGGGGGCGGGCCGTCGCCGCCACCCTCGGCAACGACGTCAACCTCCGGGACTTCGAGGGCCGCAGCGCCCTGCTCCTGACCGAGGCCAAGGACAACAACGCCTCGTGCGCGATCGGACCGTTCCTGCGGCTCTTCGACGAGGACTTCACCCTGGCCGACGCCGTCGCCCAGGACGTGCAACTCACCGTGCGCGGGCGGGACGGCTACACCCTGAACGGCGTCAACTCCGTGAGCGAGATCAGCCGGGCACCGGAGGAACTGCTCGCCCACGCCTGGGGCCCCCACCACCGCTACCCCGATGGGTTCGTCCTCTTCACCGGGACGATGTTCGCCCCCACCGAGGACCGGGACGCACCGGGCCAGGGGTTCACGCACGCCCCGGGCGACGTCGTGACGATCAGCTCGCCCGCCCTCGGCACCCTGGTCAACACGGTGGACACCGCGGAGAACGCCCCCGACTGGACCTTCGGCATCCGTGAGCTCATGCACAACCTGGCCGCCCGCGGCCTCCTGGGCGCCCCCGGGACCGCGGGCTGAACGGCGCGCGCGCTCAGAGGTCGGGGGCGGCGAGGACCTCGTACGCGTCGAGTTCCGCCAGGAACCCCTCGCGGACCTCGTCGCTCGCCCAGGAGACCTCGATCGCGTTGCGCTGCAGCTGGATGAGGTCGTCGAAGTCGAGGGCCGCCGCGCGGGTGAGGGCGATGAGGTTCTCGGTGACGTAGCCGCCGAAGTAGGCGGGGTCGTCGGAGTTCACCGTCACCTTCACCCCGCGGCGCAGCAGGTCGGCGATGACGGGGGCCTTGGAGTCGTCGGTGACGAACGAGTTCGAGATCGGACAGCAGGTCAACCCGATCCCGCGCTCGGTCACCAGGGCGAGCAGACGCGGGTCCTCGACGACGTTCGTGCCGTGGTCGATGCGGTCGACCCCGATGTCCTCGATCACCTGGCGCAGGTGCTCGGTGGTGTTCTCCTGGTCGATGTCGCAGTGCGCGGTGAGCCTGAACCCGGCCGCGCGGGCCTTCGCGAAGAGGTCCGCGAACTTCGCGGGCGGGTTGCCGCGTTCGTCGGAGTCCAGGCCGATCCCGACGATCTGGTCGCGGAAACCCATCGCCGCCTCGATCGTGGCCTCCGCGCTCTCCAGCGGCAGGTCGCGCACGATGCAGAGGATCAGGCCGGCACTGAGCCCGAACTCGCGCTCCGCCTCGAGCACGGCGTCGTGGTAGCCGAGGACGACGTCCTCGAAGGCCACCCCGCGGGCCACGTGCACCTGCGGGTCGAAGAACACCTCAGCGTGCCGGACGTTCTGCGAGGCCGCCTTGCGGAAGTACGCCATCGCCAGGTCGCGGAAGTCGGCCCGGGTCACCAGGACGTCCATCGCCGGGTAGTACACGCCGAGGAACGAGGCGAGGGAGTCGAAGACGTAGGTCGCGCGGACCTCCTCCACGCTCTGCTGCCCGATGTCGATCCCGTTGCGGCGGGCGAGTTCGAGCTTGAGGTCGGGTTCCAGCGTCCCCTCGAGGTGCAGGTGCAGCTCGACCTTGGGGAGTCGGGCGGTGAAGGCGGCGTGGTCCGCGACGTCGTTCATGGCCGTCATCCTGCCCGCTCGCCCGACCCCCGGCGCGCCTGCCGGTCCCGGCTCCGCGCAACACGAACGCAACACGACGGCAACGCGCGGGGCGATCGCGGCACCGAGGATCGGAGCACCCGGCGTCCGTCCTCCCACGCCGCGACCGAGAGGCCTCCGATGACCCAGCCCCGCCCCCGCCGCGGCGTCCTGCCGGGTCCTGCCGGCGGTCACCCCGCATGAGCGGGGCACTCGTCGAGACCGAGACCGAGACCGGGCCCCCGCGGACGACGGTCCACGAACGCGTCCGCCGCTCGCTGCGCGACGACATCCTCTCCGGCGTCCGGAAACCGGGGGAGCACCTGCGCCAGAGCGCCCTCGCCGCCGACCTCCAGGTGAGCGTCGCCCCCGTGCGGGAGGCGCTGCGCGACCTCGCGGCGGAGGGCTACGTCCGCTTCGACCCGCGTCGCGGCGCCACGGTGCGGCTGGTGGACCTCACGGAGCTCCTCGAGATCCGGATGCTCCTCGAGGCGGTGGAACCGCTGGTGGCCCGGTTGGCCGCGGAACGCGTCACGGCCGAGGAACTCGCCCGGATGCGCTCGGTGCAGGAGCGCCTGGAGCAGGTCCGGACGCCCGAGGAGCACGCCCCCCTGGACGCCGCCTTCCACGACCTCCTCACGGCGGCGACCCGCTCCCCGCGGCTGCAGGCGCTGGTGGAGTCGCTCAACGGGTCCTGGCACCTGGCCGTCGCCGCGGCCCTCGACGCCGTCCCGCACCGCGTCGCCGAGGCCGTCGCCGAGCACCGCCCCGTCCTGGCGGCCCTCGCGGCGCACGACGCCGCGGCGCTCGCGAGCGCCTGCCTGGCCCACCGGCGTCCCGCGTGGGACGCCGTCGAGGCCGTCGTCCGTCGACGGGCGCAGGACCGCGCGCTCCCGGGGCGTTCCTGATGGCGGGCCCCTCGTCCCGGGGTGTGCGCTCGGCGACGTCCCACCCGACCCCGGGAGATCCCCCGGACGTCGAGCTCGACCCCCGGCTGAGCGATCCCCAGGCGGCCCGGCTGGTCGCCCGCCGCGAGCGGGAGACGGGCCGGCTGGTGCCGCGCCACCTGGCCGGCATCGCGGTGGCCCGGGCCCGGGCCCGGCAGGACGCGCCGGGACCGGTGGAGGACGCCGCGCTCGTGGTGCGCGACGTCACCGTCCGCGGGGCGGCCGGTCCGCTGCCGGCGCGCACCTACCTGCCGCGCACCGGGAGCCGGGCCAGCGTCCTCTACCTGCACGGCGGGGGGTGGGCGCTGGGGGAGCGCGACGTCGACGACTCGCTCTGCCGCGCGATCGCGACGGGCGCCGGGGTGGCGGTGCTGAGCCTGGGGTACCGGCTCGCGCCGGAGCACCCCTACCCGGCGGCGCTCGAGGACTCCGCGACCCTGCTGGGTGCGCTGGCCGACGGGGACGTCGAAGGGTTCGGGGGGCCGCTCGTCGTGGCGGGTCTCGGTGCGGGAGGCCAGCTCGCGGCCGTCCTGGCGTTGCGCTCGCGGTCGGGGTTCGTCCCGCCGATCGTCCACCAGTCGTTGTTCTGCCCCGTCCTGGACTGCGACCTCGACCGGCCGTCCCACCGGGAGTTCGGAGCGGGCCTGGGACTCTCCCTGGAGGACCTGGCGTGGTTCTGGCGGATGTACGTGCCGGACCGCGCGACGCGTCGCCGTCCGGACGTCTCGCCGCTGCGGATCCCCGACGCGAGCGGTCTGGCCCCGGCGACGGTCGTCGTCGCGGGTGCGGACCCGTTGCGCGACGAGGCGTGCGAGTACGCCGAGCGGCTGCTCGCGGCGGGGGTGGACGTCCGCCGCGTGCTCGTCGAGGGGGTGCCGCACGGTTTCGTCGCGGTGCCGGGCCTGGTGAGCGCCGCCGGTGCGGTGCGGGCGGCGACGGACCACCTGGTCACCACCCTCGACCGCCGTCCGCCCGCGGGACCACGGGTCGTCGACCTGCGCGACCGGGCCGTCACCCTGCCCACGACGGGCGTCCCCGCAGGTGGGGGGCTCGCGGCGGGCAGGTGAACCGGGCGGAGGTCGACCGACCGGCGGAACGGCCCCGCGGCGACGCAGAGTAGGGCAACATCTCTCTTCGTGAGCGTCGTCTCGTCAGGTGCCGTGCTGCGGGTCCCGCAGCCGCGCGCTGCGGACGTCCGGCACCCGGTCACCGGGGAGGGCTGACGCGTGGCGCAGGAGTTCCCGGTCGACGCCGTGACCCTGCGACGGGCCAACCGGGCGAGCTGGGTCCTGGTCTTCGCGGCCCTGGCCTACGGGGTGGTGTGCCTCGGCGTGGCCCTCGGACTCCTGCCCTCGGGCAGTGGCCGCTTCGCGGACACGACCCTGGGCAACGGCGTCGAGGTCGCGGCCCTCGTGGCCCTGGGGTGGCGGGCCTGGCACTGCCGGCGGATCAGCCCGTTCTGGGCCGTGCTGGCGCTCGGGGTGGGGGCGTACTGCGCCTCCGAGATCGCCTTCGACGTCGCCGAGGCGGTCCTCGGTCGCGGGGTGCGCGGGATCACCGGCCTGGACGTCGGCTACTTGGTGGGCTACGGGGCGATGCTCGTCGCGATCGTGCGGCTGGTCTGGGTGGGGGCGAAGCGCTGGCGCGTCGGGTACGTCGCCGAGGCCCTCGGGATCGTCCTGCTCGTCGCGGCCCTCGCCCAGGAGTTCCTGGTGCGGCCCCTCGTCGGCGCCAGCGGGCTGCCGTCCGCAGCGGTCACGACCTGGGTGATGCTCGTCGTGGTCGACGCGCTCCTGCTGGTGGGCAGCGTCCTCACCGCCCTGCGCACGGGCGGGCGGTGGTGGTTGCCCGCCGCGGGCTTCGCCGCGTTGGTCGCGGCGGACACCACGTTCGCCGTCGTCTCGATCGCCGGCCGCTACGCCCCGGGCAGCGGCGTCGACGGGATCGCCGTCGTCGGGATCGCCCTGCTCGGGGTCTCCGCCCTGCAGGTGCGGACGGCCGTCGGCCCGCGCACCCGTTCCCGGATCTCCATCGTGATCACGCCCGCGGTCGTCCTGCCCGCCTGCTTCGCGCTGCTCGTCGTGGACCACGTGCACCCGTTGACGGACTCGGCGATCTGGCTGGCCGCGGGGGCCGCGGCCGCCGCCGTCGTGCGGATGGTGCTCTCCCAGCAGGAGCTCCTGGAGCTCGCGACGCTGCGCCGCGAGGCCCTCACCGACGACCTGACGGGCATCGCGAACCGCCGGGCGCTGCTCGCCGACCTGGAACGGCGGTGCGCGAGCGAGCAGCCCTTCGGTCTCGCGCTCGTCGACCTCGACCGCTTCAAGGAGGTCAACGACGGCCTCGGGCACGCCGCCGGTGACGAGCTCCTGCGCCAGGTGGTCCGTCAGCTCGTCCAGGCGGCCCCGGCAGCCGTCCTGGTCGCCCGGTTGGGCGGGGACGAGATCGCCCTGCTGATCCCCGACGCCGACCAGGCGAGCGCCGTCGCCGACGCCGTCGCCCTGCACACCGCGATGGTCCGTTCCTACGACCTGCTCGGGCACCGCGTCCACGTCGCCGCGAGCATCGGGGTCGCGGGCTACCCGCACGACGCCCAGCGCCCGTCCGACCTGCTGCGGTGCGCGGACATCGCCATGTACGAGGCGAAGACGCTGGGCGGTCGGGTGTGCGCGTTCGGGTCGGGTGAACCCGGGGGGACCGCCCGCGGCCGGGGCAGCCTGACCCTCATGACCCAGCTGCGCTCCGCCCTGGGCCTCGCCGACCCCGGTGAGGTGCCCGGGGCCTGCGGGCACCTGCGCGTGCTCTTCCAGCCGCAGCTCGACGTCGCCGACGGCGCCGTCGTCGGAGCCGAGGCCCTGGTCCGCTGGGACCACCCCGACCTGGGCCTGCTCAGCCCCGTGGAGTTCCTCGACGAGGCCGAACGGCACGGGCTGATGGGCCACCTCACCCACCGGGTCCTCGACGACGCGCTCGCCGCGGCGGCGTCCTGGCGCGTCGAGTTCCCCGGGTCGCGGTTGCGGCTGGCGGTGAACCTCTCGGCGACGAACCTGCTCGACGTCGACCTGCCCACCCGGGTCGCGGAACTCCTGGGCCGGCACGCGGTGGAACCCGCCGGACTCGGCCTGGAGATCACCGAGACGGTCCTCATGAGCCGGTCCCCCCGGACCCGCTCCGTCCTCGACGGCCTGCGGGAACTCGGGGTCGCGTTGTCGATCGACGACTTCGGGACGGGGTACTCCTCACTGGCCTACCTCAAGGAACTCCCGGTGGCCGAGGTGAAGCTCGACCGGGGTTTCGTCGCCGACATCGCCCGCGACCCGCGCTCGGCCGCGATCGTCGCCTCCACCATCTGGCTCGGTCACGAACTCGGGGTGCGGATCGTGGGGGAGGGGGTCGAGGACCTGGCGACGCTGGAGGTCCTGCGCGAGATGGGCTGCGACACGACGCAGGGTTTCCTGCACGCCGAACCCCTGTCGGCCGCGGCGTTCCGCGACTGGCTGACGGTCCGCCTCGCCGGGGTGGGGAGTGCGCCATAGGGTTTCGGCATGAACCAGGTACCTCTCGTGAAGTTGCACGACGGCGTCGAGATCCCCCAGCTGGGGTTCGGCGTCTGGCAGGTTCCGCCGGAGCAGACCGCGGAGGTCGTGCTGCAGGCCCTGCAGGCCGGCTACCGCCACATCGACACCGCCGCCGGGTACGGCAACGAGGCCGGTGTCGGTGACGCCCTGCACGCCAGCGGGATCCCCCGCGAGGACGTGTTCATCACCACCAAGCTCACCAACGAGGAGCACGGCCGGGACAAGACCCTCGCGGCCTTCGACGCCTCGATGTCCAAGCTGGCGCTGGACTACCTCGACCTCTACCTCATCCACTGGCCGACGCAGGCCGACGACTACGTCGAGACCTGGAAGGCGTTCGAGGAGATCAAGGCGTCGGGACGCGTGCGCACCATCGGCGTCTCGAACTTCCAGAAGACCCACCTGCGCAAGCTCCTCGACGAGACCGGCACCGTCCCCACGGTCAACCAGGTCGAGGTCCACCCCTACCTCGTCCAGGACGACCTGCGGGCCTTCCACGCCGAGCACGGCATCGCGACCGAGGCGTGGAGCCCGCTGGCCCAGCGCCTCGACCTCGTCGCCGACCCGGTCGTCACCGGCATCGCGGCGGAACTCGGCCGCACCCCGGCCCAGGTCGTCATCCGCTGGCACCTGCAGCAGGGCAACATCGTCATCCCCAAGTCCGTGACGCCGGAACGCATCGTCTCGAACTTCGACGTCGTCGGCTTCGAGCTGAGCGGTGACCAGGTCGCGGCGATCAGCGGGCTCGAACGCGCCGAGCGGACCGGGCCGGACCCGGACGTCTTCGGCTGAGGACCGCTCCCGGTCACTGCAGGGCGAGCTCGAACCAGACGGTCTTGCCCGCCCCCGCAGCGTCCGAACCCCACCGCAGGGCGAGGGTGTCGACGAGCGCGACGCCCCGCCCTCCGGTGGCGGTCGGGGGGACGTGGTGCACCTCCGGCGTCCCCGGCCCGCCGTCGCTGACCGAGACCCGCACGGACCCGACCGCGCGGCGCAGGCGCAGCTCGATGGGCTCCCCGCCGTAGCGCACGGCGTTGGTGACCAGCTCCGTGGTGAGCAGCTCCAGCGTCTGCCGGACGCGGGTCGGGAGGTCCACGGCGGCGAACTCCTCGCGCAGCCAGGACCGGGCGCGCCGAGCAGCCGACGGGTCAGCCCGCAGCTCCAGACGCGTCATGCCACTCCCGTTCGTCCCCACTCGTGTGGAGTCAACTCTGGCACCCGGTCCCACGTCGGCAACCGGGACGCCCCCCGATCGCCCGACCGGTGCTGGGGAGCGCACGCACCGGGCATGATGCTCCGGTGGAGGAACGGGTTCGCGGACTGAGCAGCACCACCCTGCTTCCCGCGCACCCGGACGCGGACTTCGACCGGTTCGCCCGGCTGGGGACCCTCGCCCTCGGCACGCCCGTGGCGCTGGTGTCGATGGTCAGCCGCGATGGTCAGGTCTTCCCCGGGGCGGTCGGACTGCCCGAACCGTGGCAGACCCGGCGCCAGACCCCGCTGACCCACTCGTTGTGCCAGCACGTCGTCACCTCCGGCAAGGTCTTCGCCGTCGAGGACGCCCGGCTCGACCCGCTGACCGCCGACTCCCTCGCCATCCCCGACCTCGGCGTCGTGGCCTACGCGGGCGCGCCGCTGCGCCTGCCCGACCCCCGGACCGGGCTCGCGGACCCGACCTCACCCGTCGTGGGTGTCCTCTGCGCCATCGACGGGGCACCGCGGCGCTGGACCGCCGAGCAGATCGAGGTGCTCGAGGACCTCGCCGCCGCCTGTTCCGCCGAACTGGGCCTGCGCGTCCTCGAGGAACGCAACCGGCTGCTGCTCAACCTCGCCGACGCCCTCGTGGGAGCCCGGACCGTCGCGGAGGTCAGCGCGACCGTCGCCAACGTCACCCGGTCCTGGCTGGGCGGGGCCTGGAGCGGGCTGCTGCTGCCCGAGGCGGGCAACCGGCGGCTGCGCTTCGCCGACCTCACGACCCTCCCCCCCGGCACCGGGGCCGGGTGGGAGCACATCGACCTCGACGCGCCGGTGCCCGCCGCCTGTGCGGCCCGCGAGCGCCGCCCGCTGCTCTTCGCCGACGTCGGGCAGTTGCGGGCCGCCTTCCCCGACGTCGAGGCGCAGGCGGCGCTGCCCGTCTTCGCGGCGTCGGCGTACCTGCCGCTGCTGGTGCAGGACCGGCTGATCGGCGTGCTGTGCCTGGTCTGGGACTCCGAGCGCCTCACGCTCGCGGACGAGGCCGACGTGTGGAGCGCGTTGGCCCGGTTCACCGCCCAGGCCCTGGACCGCGCGACCCTGGACGCCGAACGGCGTTCCCGGGCGGAGGTGCTGCAGCGGTCGTTGCTGCCGCGGTTGCCGGCGTCCACGGGTGAGCTCGCGGTGCGGGGGCGTTACGTCCCGGCCAGCCGCGAGGAGGAGATCGGCGGCGACTGGTACGACGTCGTCGTCGGGCCCACGGGGGACACGACCCTCGTCCTGGGCGACGTGACGGGCCACGACATGGTGGCCGCAGCCACGATGGGGCAGGTCCGGGGACTGCTGCGGGCCTTCGTGTGGGACCGGGAGGGAACGCCCCCGGAGCTGGTGTCGCGCCTGGACCGGGGGATGTCCGGTCTCGGGGTGGACGGGTTGGCGACGCTGGTCCTCGCCCGGGTCGAGGCCTCCGGTGCGGGGTACCGGTTGCGGTGGACGAACGCGGGACACCCGCCGCCGGTGCTGCTGCACCCCGACGGGACGACCGAACTGCTCCACCGCCCCGCCGACCTGCTCGTCGGGTTGCTGCCCGAGGTCGAGCGCCACGAGCACGTCGTCGACGTCCCGCGGGGCGCGACGCTCCTGCTCTACAGCGACGGGCTCATCGAGCACCGCGGGCACAGCCTCACCGGCGGGATCGAACGCGTCCGGTCCTCCCTGACCCGCCACGTCGGCGCGGGCCTGGACGTGCTCCTCGACGAACTGCTCGCCGAACTCGTCGGGACGCGCGGCGAGGACGACTGCGCGCTCCTCGCCGTGCGTTTCCCCTGACTCAGAGGGGCGCGGTCAGTTCCAGGTTGATGTCGTCGGGGTCCTGCAGGGACAGGATCGCGATGCCCATGTCGGTGAGTTCGACGATCTCGCCGTGCGCGACACCGCGTTCGGCCAACCGTTCGGCCGCCGCGGCGAGGTCCGCCGTCGTGGCCACGGCGAGGCTGAGGTGGTCGAGGCCCACCCGGGTGGAGGCGAAGGTGTCGCCGGCCGGGGCGACCGGGCGCAGGCCGAGGATCTGGTCGCCTACCGCGAAGGCGCACCCGCCGAACATCTTCTCCGGGTCCTCGCGAACTCCGGTCTCGTCGACGCGGTCGCTGAAGTCGACGACGGGGTGGACTCCGAAGACGTCCTCGTAGAACGACTTCGAGCGGGCGATGTCGGTGACGGTGAGCCGGACGTGGTGGATGCCCGTCGGGCGGGCGGAGGGCGCGTTCGTCATGGCGCCACGTTCACCCCCAGCGTCCGTTCCCGCGCGGCGGAACTAGCGTGGGCGCGGTGAACGGTTCCCTCACCGACGTCCCCGGCCTCGAGGTCGGCCACGTCACCCGCCGGGGCGACGGCTGGCTCACCGGGGTCACCGCCGTCCTCGTCCCCCCGGGCACCGTCGGCGGGGTCGACGTGCGCGGCGGCGGGCCCGGGACCCACGAGACCGACGCCCTCGACCCGCGGACCCTCGTGCCGACGGTCGACGCCGTCGTGCTCGCCGGAGGTTCCGCCTACGGCCTCGTCACCGCCCACGGCGTGCAGCGGTGGCTCGCCGAGCGGGGCCGTGGGTTCCCCGTCGGTCCCGGCCCGGGCGAGGTCGTCCCGATCGTGCCCGCCGCGGCGGTCTTCGACCTCGGTCGCGGTGGGGTCTTCGGCCACCACCCCACCGAGCAGATGGGCTACGACGCAGCCGCTTCCGCCCACCCCGGCCCCGTCGAGCGCGGGGTCGTGGGCGCCGGGACCGGTGCGGTCGTCGGGGGCCGGTTCAAGGGCGGGGTGGGGTCCGCCTCGGCGCGTTCGGGCGAGGTGGTCGTGGCGGCGCTCGCGGTCGTCAACGCCGTGGGGCTGCCCGTGGCGGGGCCTGCTGCCGGACCCGTGGAACCGGGGCCGCTGAACACCACGCTCGTCGTGGTCGCCACGAACGCGCTGCTCGACCCGGCGGAGACGTCGCGGACCGCGACGGTCGCCCACGACGGCCTGGCCCGGGCGCTGAACCCCGTGCACACCCTCGCCGACGGCGACACCGTCTTCGCGCTCGCGACGGGGACGGTCCCGCTCGCGGCGGAGCGGGCCGCCCGGGTCCACGAACTCGTGGACCTGCAGCGGGTCACCGCCGACGTCGTGCGGGACGCGGTGCTGGACGGCATCGCGAGCGCCGAGACGGTCGGTCCGTTCGCGCGCTACCCGGGCTGAGGTTCAGGCGCCCGCGTGGCGCAGGTCGATGGTGCGGGCGACGGGGCCGGCGCTGCGGACCCGGCCCTTGCCGGAACCCTTCGCCTCGTACATCGCGGCGTCGGCCTGCTGCAGGACGCGCGCGGCGTCCTGGTCGAGGTCCGCCATCGCGAGCCCGACGCTGATGCCGACCTTGAACTCCCAGCCGGCGACGGGGAAGGGGTCGGTCATCGCGGCGACGACGCGTTCGGCGACGGCGGCCGCGGCGGCCTCGTCGGGCAGGTCGGGGCAGACGACGGCGAACTCGTCGCCCCCGAGGCGGGCCACGGTGTCGCCGGGACGGACGGCCGCGGCGAGGCGCTCGGCGACACCGATGAGGACGTGGTCGCCGGCGGCGTGGCCACCGGTGTCGTTGACGGGCTTGAAGTCGTCGAGGTCGCAGTAGAGCAGCGCGACGTGGTTGCCGCTGCGGTGGGCGGCGGACAGCGCGTGCCGCAGCCGGTCCTCGAGGAGGGTGCGGTTGGGCAGGCCGGTCAGCGGGTCGTGCAGCGCGGCCTCGCGCAGGCGGCGCTGGACGAGGCGACGCTGGGTGACGTCGGCGACCTGGACGACGGCGCCGACCTCGCCCGGACCGTTCTCGCCCGGGGTCGGCCAGGCCGCTGCCGCCAGTTCCAGCCAGACCTCCCCGTCACCGTGCTGGAGCTCGGCGTGCCAGTGGGCGTTGCGACCGGCGACGACCTCGTCGGCCATCTCGGCGACGGCCGCGACGAAGGTCCCGCGCTGGTCGGGGTGGACCTGCTCGGCCCAGTCGGAACCGACCTCCACCTCGACCCCGAGCATCGACTGCAGACGGTCGTTGACGCGGGCGACGACGGCCGAACCGTCCGGGCGCAGCCGCAGCAGCGCGACCCCGAGGAGGGCGTCGTCGAAGGTCCGGCGGAACACCTCCTCGCGGCGGGAGGCGGTGACGACGGCCCGTTCGCGGGAGCGCACGACCAGCGACATGACCAGCGCGACGGCGCCGGAGGTGAAGAGCAGCGCCTGCAGCGCCACCGGCCCCTGCCCGCCGGCGGGGTGCACGCCGGCCCCGGCGGTCGCGATCACCGCGACGACGAGCTGGCAGGAGAGCGCGCGGCCGACCCCGAGACGGGCTGCGCCCCAGAGGATCGGCAGCACGACGAGGAACGACCAGGGTCCCACGGCACCGCGGTGGAGGACCGCGGCGGAGACGACGGCGGAGAGGATCAGGACGAGCAGCCACTCCGAGATCGCGGCCCGGGCGCGGTGGTCCCCGGTGCCGGCCCGCGGCGGGCGGGGCATCAGCATCAGCGGTGCGACGAGCAGGATGCCCAGCAGCTGGCTGAGGGCGTAGGCCACCGCGCTGCCGGACTCCGAGGTCTGCAGCAGCAGCGCGGCTGCGGACACCCCGGCCAGTGCGCCGGCGGTCAGGCGCCACGCGTCACGACCCCGTCGCAGGCGCAGACCGGTGCGCGAGCTCGCAGACTCCCCTCGGCCGAGCACGGAGACGACGGCAGCGCCGACCCCGCACTGCAGCGCCTGCGCGCTCGCGAGCACCGTGGCCCCGTCCCCGACCCCGCCGGGGAGCTTGCTCGCGGCCAGGGCCCCGACGAGCGTCCCGGCGACGCACCACCACCGCCGGGCCGGTCGGCGCACCGCCAGGGCCAGCGCCGCCCCCGCGGCCGGCCACCAGACGACGCCGGCCGGGCCCTCGGACCCGGCCAGGAACGGCGCCACCACCGACAGGGCCGCCACGACGACGGCGGTCGTGACCCCGAGCCGGACGCCGCCGCCACGCAGGCGCTGCGGCTGCTCCGTCCGTTCGTCCGAACGGTCGACGGTGTGGCCACCCGTCCGGAGGTCGTGGACTCTCGCGATCATGACCCCCTCCTCGGCAGGTCCGGCCGCGGACTTGAGTACTCCGTCCGGGTGAATCCGAATCGTGACCACGCCGGTACCGGACCGTCGTCGACCCGCTCCCGCGGCGGGGGAGCGACGCGCGCCCCGAGCGACCCGCCGCATCGGCGATCCTGGGGCGGTGAGCAGCTCCGGGATCCCGCACTCCTCCCACTGGGGGGCCTTCCACGCCACCTCCGACGGCGAGGGGCTGCGGGTCACCCCGCACCCCGACGACCCGGCGCCGTCGTCGTTGCTGCACAACGTCCCGGTCGCGGCCACCCCCACGGCGCGGGTGCTGCGACCGCACGTGCGCCGCGGCTGGTGGGAGGACGGACCCGGACCCGACGAGCGCCGGGGCCGCGACGAGTTCCTCGCCGTCGGGTGGGACGAACTGCTCGACCGGGTCGCGGCCGACTACACCCGGGTGCTCGCGGAGCACGGCCCGCGGGCCGTCTACGCCGGGTCCTACGGCTGGGCCAGCGCCGGCCGCTTCCACCACTCCCAGAGCCAGCTGCACCGGTTCTCCAACGTCCTGGGCGGTGCCGTCCGCTCCACGTGGACGTACAGCCACGGCGTCGGTGAGGTGCTGATGCCGCGGATCGTCGGCAGCCAGGAACCGCTGATCTCGCCCACCGCGTGGAGCAGCGTCGAGGCCCACAGCGACCTCGTCATCGCCTTCGGCGGGTTGCCTGCGAAGAACTCCGAGGTCGCCAGCGGCGGCATCAGCCGGCACGAGGTGGCCGGGCGGCTGCGGTCGGCGAAGGCGCGCGGCGCCGAGTTCGTCCTGGTGTCCCCGCTGCGCGACGACCTCGCCACCGAGCTCGACGCCGACTGGCTCGACGTCGTCCCGGGGACCGACACGGCGCTGCTGCTGGCGATGTGCCACGTCCTGCTCACCGACGGCACCTGCGACGCGGACTTCCTCGCGACGCACACCGCGGGTTCGCCGGAGTTCCTGCACTCCCTGCGCGGGGGCGACGACGGGATCGAGAAGACCCCGGAGTGGGCGGCGGAGATCTGCGGGATCCCCGCCGGGCGCATCCGCGACCTCGCCCGCCGTGCCGTCCGCGGCCGGACCATGGTCATGGTCAGCTGGTCCGTGGCCCGCGCCCGGTTCGGGGAGCAACCCCTGTGGGCCGCCGTCGCGTTCGCCGCGATGATCGGCCAGATCGGCCTGCCCGGGGGCGGTTTCGGGCACGGCTACGCCTCCACCGGTGGTGTCGGGAAACGCGCCGGCAGCTACCCGCTGCCGACGTTCCCGCAGTTCGCCGACCCGTTGCGGGTCCGCATCCCCGTCGCCCGCATCTCCGACGCCCTGCTGCACCCCGGCGAACCGTACGAGGTCGACGGTCGGCACGAGGACTACCCGCACCTGCGGATCGTGCACTGGGCGGGGGGCAACCCCTTCCACCACCACCAGGACCTGCAGCGCCTGCAGCGCGCGTTCCGCGCGGCCGAGACGGTCATCGTCCACGACCCGTTCTGGACCTCCACCGCCCGCCACGCCGACGTCGTGTTCGCCGCGACGACGACCCTGGAACGCGACGACATCGGCGCCGCCCGCTACGACGACCGGCTCATCGCGATGGGCCGGGTGCACGCCCCCCTCGGCGAGGCCCGCGACGACCACGCCGTCCTCGCCGACCTCGCGCGGCGCCTCGGCGTCGGTGACCGGTTCACCGAGGGGCGCACGGCGCAGGAGTGGGTCGAGCACCTCTACGAGGAGTGGCGTTCCGGCCCGGCGGCCCGGGCCGGGATCCTCGCCCCGACCTACGCCGAGTTCGTCGCCGCGGGGGAGTTCGCGCTGCCCGTCGAACCCGGCGAGAAGGTCATGTTCGCCTCCTTCCGGGCGGACCCGGAGACGTTCCCGTTGCGCACCCCCAGCGGCCGGATCGAACTGCACTCGAGCACCATCGCGGGTTTCGGCTACGACGACTGCCCCGGCCACCCCGTCTGGCTGGCGCCCGAGGAGGAACCCGACGGGGAGTTCCCGCTGCGGTTGGTGGCGAACAACCCCGCGACGCGGCTGCACAGCCAGCTCGACCACGGCGCGACGTCGCAGGCGGGCAAGGTCGCCGGCCGCGAACCCGTCCGCATGCACGCCCGCGACGCCGCCGCCCGGGGACTGCACGACGGTCAGGTCGTCGTGCTGCGCAGCCGCCGCGGCAGTTGCCTGGGGGGACTCGTCGTCTCCGACGCCGTCCGGGAGGGCGTCGTGCAGATGTCCACCGGTTCCTGGTTCGACCCCGTCGCGGGGGCCGCGGCCGGGGTCACCTGCGGGTACGGCAACGTCAACGTCCTCACCCGCGACGTCGGTTCCTCCCGGCTCGCGCAGGCCTGCACCGGTCAGCACGCGACGGTCCAGGTCAGCGCCTTCGACGGAGTTCCGCCGCGGGTGACGATCTTCGACCAGCCGTAGCGGCGGAAACGGCTGGCCCCGGGGTCGGGGAACCCGGCAGGCTCGCGACGTGCTCCCCGTCGACCTGCACCCCTTCGCCGACCTCCGCCTCGTCGTGCCGGACCCCGAGGGTGACGTCGAACTGCGCACCGGGGACCTCGACGGGGTCGTGGAACTCGCCGCGGTCGCGGCCCGCGGCGTCCACGCCCCCGGCGCCATGCCCTTCGCGAACCCCTGGACCGACGGCGAACCGGCCGAACGCGCCCGCCGGACCCTGCGCTGGCAGCTCAGCGGCTGGAGCGGCTGGTCACCGCAGGCGTGGCGCCTCGACTTCGTCGTCCGCCGGGGCGGGGTCGTCGTCGGGACGCAGTCCCTGGAGGCGAACGGGTTCCCCGTGCTGCGCGAGGTCGTCACCGGGTCCTGGCTCGGCCTGGAGCACCAGGGCCGCGGGACCGGACCGCTCATGCGGGCGGCCGTCCTGCACCTGGCGTTCGAGGGGTTCGGCGCGGTCTGCGCCCGCAGCGAGGCCTACCTCGACAATCCGCGTTCGCTCGCGGTCTCGCGCCGGCTCGGCTACCGGGAGGACGGACAGCACCGGAGCGTGCGCAGGGGAGGTGTCGCGGTGCAGCAGCGCCTGCGCCTCGACGTCGCCGACTGGGCGGCCGGACCCCGCCGCGAGGTGCGCCTGCAGGGCGTGGAACCCGCCCGCGCCGCGCTCGTCCCGGGTGTCCCATAGCGCGCCGGCCGGTGAACTTCAAGGTTTCGTCCCGTGAGTGCTGCGTTCGGGTCCGAGCGCTGCTCCGCGTGGGGCATCATGGAGCCCCGAACACGGTGCGCCCTCGTCCTGAGGCGCGGCACCGCCGAGGTGCGGAGGTGCCGCAGGTGACGACCGAGGGCTGGCCTGACGACAGGCTGACCTCATCCGACGCTCCTTCGCTCGTCCGTCACCACGCGGGACCCGCTGACGATCCGGACCGGTACGAGCTGCTCGGTGAGGCCGAAGGCGCCGACGAGGCGTGGCACGTGATCGACCACCGTGCCGCGACCGGTGAGGCGCTGTTCACCCTGGCCGCGTTGCGGCCGACGGTCACCGACGGCCTCGAGGTCGTGCACGAGGGCGACGACAACGGCGACGACGTGGTCACGACCCCGCCCGAGGTGCTGTGGCGCGAACGCGCCGCCGGTCTCGCCCGGGTCCGCCACGCCCGCCTGGCCGGGGTCGTCTCCACGTTCGCGGGCCCCGCCCCGCACCGGCCGGGCCGGGCCGACCCCGACGCCCGGGAGTGGAACTACGCCGTCCTCGAGCAGGCCGCGGGGCGCTCCGTCGCCGACTGGCTGCGCGACGACCCGGGCGCCAGCGTCGAGGAACGCTTCACCGTCCTCGCGACCGCCGCCGGCGTCCTGCAGGAACTGCACCGCGGTTCCGAGGACGCCCCGCCCGTCGTGCACGGCGACATCACCCCGCGTTCGGTCCGCCTCGGCGGGTTCTGGCCCGCGGACGGGGTCCGGCTCTCCGGCGCCAGCCTCGGCGGCCTGCGCCGCGGTCCCGTCGCGCAGCGCTCCGTCGGCGCCTACACCGCCCCGGAGGTCCGCGAGGGGGCGCTGCCCTCGGCCGCCAGCGACGTCTTCGGCTTCGGTGCGACCGCCGTCCTGATCCTCACCGGCATGCCGCCCTCGACCTCCCCGGACGGTGTCCTCGACCCCGCCCTGGTGAAGCGGCAGCTCGCCGCGGCGACGCTGACGGCCCAGCACCCGGGACTCGGCCACCTCCTGCTGCAGGCGCTGTCCGCCGACCCCGCCCAGCGCCCCGACCGCCTGCCCGCGTGGGTGAACGGGATGCGCGCCTTCGTCGAACCGCGTCCTTCGCTGGACCCCTACGACGGCACCGACTTCCCGCCCGCGGTCCTCGCGGCCCCGGTCGCGCGCGAGGCACGGTCGCTGCCCAAGCGGCCGGTCGTCGTCGTGGTCGGCGCGTTGCTCCTGGCCACCGCGGGGACGGCCGTCGCGATCGCGGCCGTGCAGCAGGGCCGGTTGAAGGACGTCCCCAACCCGGTCGCGATCGTCCAGCCGCCCCGGACGGCGGACTCCCTGCCGACGTCGTCGGCGCCGGCCGCTCCCGCGGCCACCGACGGGTCCTCGAGCACGTCCTCCGGTGCGCAGGCCCCCTCGACCCGGCGGTCGTCGTCGTCCACCTCCGCCACGACGGGGGCCTCGGTCCCACCGACCGACCCCGCCCTCGTGCCGCCGCCCTCGCTCCCCCCCGCGGCCGCACCGCCCGCGCTCGCGCAGACGACCGCGCCCGTCGTCCCGCCGGCCGCGACGCCGACGACCTCGGTGATCCCGCCCTCGGGTGGAGTCGGCGGGGGGATCGGCGCCCCGCCGCTGCCGCAGGGGACCCGCACCCCGGGCGGACCCTCCAGCACTCCACCGACGTCCACCCCGCCGACGTCCACCCCACCGACGTCCACCCCTCCCACGACGACCGGCCCGACCTCGCCCGGCGGCACCGGGTCCCTCCCGCCGAGCAGCACCCCACCGGGCGGGTCGGCGTCCCCGTCGAGCAGACCGACGATGACCTTGGGCGGCCTGCCGACCCCCGTCGGCGAGCCGACCCCCTAGCCGACCTCCCGGTCGGCCCTCAGTCCGCGACCCGGGCCCGGCCGCGGCCCTGCGTCAGCGCGCAGACGCCGTAGCCGACGCCCAGGACCACGGCGACCCCGCCGAGCCGGCCGTCGGCGGGTACGAGCACGACGGCCGCGGCGCACGCCAGGCAGTAGCTCACGTTGAACACCAGGTCGTAGGCCGTGAAGACCCGCCCGCGGAAGGCGTCGTCGACCGTGCGCTGGACGACGGTGTCGACGCCGATCTTCGCGCCCTGACCCCCGAGCCCGAGGAAGCCGGCCGCCACCGCCAGCGCGACCGGCGACTGCGTCAGCCCGATCGCGACCTGAGCCGCACCCGCCACGAGCAGGCAGACCCGGATCCAGGCGTGGACCCGTCCGCGCCTGGCCCCCCACGGCGCCAGGACCGCCGCGGCCCCCGACCCCGCCGCGACCGCCCCCAGCAGCAGCCCCAACGCGGCCAACCCGGCCGCCGGGTCGTCGACGTCGGCCAACGTGGTGCGGCACAGCACGACCATCGCCACCGTCGTCAGCCCGAAGGACCAGCGGTGCCACGCGATCAACCCCAGGGCACCCGCCGCGGGAAGCCGGTCGCGCAGGTGCGCCACCCCCGCCACGACGTCCGCGACGCCGGCGCGGAACCCCCGCGCGGACGTCCCCGCGGAACCCGGTGGCGGCCCCAGCAGCTCCCGGGGGAAGAGCAGCGCCAGGCCACCGGCGACGACGTAGCCGATCGCGGCGACCAGCAGCGCCGCGACGTCCGCCCCACCACCCGGCCCGACGACGGCCGTCACCCCGACCGCCGCGACGGCGCCGGCCCCGGCCGCGACGGTCCCCGCCGTCGGGGTCACCGAGTTCGCCAGGACGAAGCGCTCCGGCGCCACCACGTGCGGCAACGCCGCCGACAACCCCGCCAGCAGGGCGCGGTTCACCGACAGCACCGCCAAGGCCAGCACCCCCACCGCCACGTCGCCGGCCCCCGTGAACAGGGCCCCGGCCGCGACGAGGGCCAACCCGCCCCGCAGCAGGTTCCCGTGGCCCAGGACCGAGCGGCGGGACGTGCGGTCCAGCAGCACCCCCGCCCACGGACCGACGACGGTGAACGGCAGCAGCAGCACGGCCGCTGCGAACGCGACCCCCGCCGGCGTCGCCTGCCGCTCGGGGGAGAAGAAGAACAGCGACGCCAACCCGGCCTGGAAGATCCCGTCACAGGCCTGCCCCGTGAGGCGCACCCCCATGAGGTGGCGGTAGCGGCCGGTGCGCAGCAGCCCGCCCAGCTCGTGCAGCACCCCGCTCTGCGACGTGGTCTCCGCGGTCGGCACGCGCCACACCGTAGCGATCACCGGGCGACCTCGGGAGGGTTGCCGAGAGGGCTGTGGAGGTGTGGTGCACACCCGGTCGGCCCAGCACCGGCGGCGGGCGGCACCCGCGGCTCGACGCATACTGGGAAGGTCAAGCACCCAGGGCGTGGTGCCGAAGGCCGCGCCGCGCGCAGCCGATGGATCGGCAGCACCCAGGACGCGACCGGCGCGGGAGAGAGTCCCCGCGCCGACGCGCACGACCGCCGGAGGACCAGACACACGTGGCCGCACGACGACCCGCACCCAGCTCGCCGACCCCGCGTCGGGGCGCTCCGAAGCGTCGTCCGCGCCGTCGCACGATCCTCGGCTGGCTCCTCGGGCTCTTCCTCACCGGCATCGCGCTCGCCGTCGGCGGGTTCGCCGCCGCCTACGCGCTGGTGAAGGTCCCCGACCCGAACAAGCTCGCCGACGCCCAGACCAGCACCGTCTACTACTCCGACGGCACCACCGTGATCGGCACGTTCGCGGCCCGCAACCGCGAGAACGTGTCGCTGGACCAGGTGCCGGACAGCGTCCAGAAGGCCGTCCTCGCCGCCGAGGACCGCAGCTTCTACGACAACCGCGGCGTGTCGCCGACGGGCATCGCGCGGGCGGTCTGGACCAACGTGAGCGACGGGACGAGCCAGGGCGGCTCGACGCTCACCCAGCAGTACGTCAAGAACTACTACCTCTCCGCCGAGCAGTCCTACAAGCGGAAGTTCGAGGAGTTCTTCATCTCGCTGAAGATCGACCAGCAGCAGACGAAGGACGAGACCCTCGAGAACTACCTGAACACCGTCTACTTCGGTCGTGGGGCGTGGGGGATCCAGGCCGCGTCGCAGGCCTACTTCGGGGTCGACGCCGCGCAGTTGAACGTGTCGCAGGGCGCGCTGCTCGCCGCCCTCCTGAAGGGCCCCGGCAACTACGACCCGCGCAAGGGCGAGACGCAGGCCGCGGCCGCGAAGGCGCGCGTCGAGTACGTCCTCGACGGGATGGTCACCGAGGGCTGGTTGTCGGCGGCCGACCGCGCGACCGCCGGTCTGCCCGACACCATCGAGCAGCAGCCGAACACGCAGTGGTCCGGCACGAACGGGTACCTGCTGAAGACCGTCGAGAACGAACTCTCCGGGACCGTGGGGCTGTCCGAGGAGGACATCGAACGCGGCGGGCTGAAGATCGTCACGACGTTCGACGTGAACTCCCAGAAGGCGGCCGAGGCCGCCGTCGCGGACCAGTTGCCGGCGAAGCGGCCGGAGGGTTTCCACGTCGCGCTGTCCGCGATCGACCCCAAGACCGGTGGGGTCAGGGCCATGTACGGCGGTGCGGACTACCTCACCACGCAGTTCAACGACGTGACGCAGGCCCGCGCGCAGGCCGGTTCGACGTTCAAGCCGTTCGCCCTCGTGGCCGGGTTGGAACAGGGATACTCGCTGAAGACCACCTTCAACGGGTCCAGCCCGCAGACGGTGGACGGGAACCCGTTCAAGAACTTCGGTCGCGAGCAGTTCGGCACCATCGATCTCGTCACGGCCACCGAGCACTCGGTCAACACCGTCTACGCCCAGCTCAACGAAGAGGTCACTCCCGCGAAGACCCGGGACGTCGCCGTCGCAGCCGGGTACCCGGAGGACTCCGCCACGGGGACGGCCGGGGACCAGTACATCGCCAACGTCCTCGGCACCGCGTCGCCGCACCCGATCGACGTGACCCAGTCCTACGCGACGTTCGCGGCCCAGGGCACCCGCACCCAGTGGCACACCATCGCCAGCATCGACGACACCTCCGGCACCCGGACCTACACCGCGTCGCCCACGACGACGCAGGCGTTCCCCGCCGACGTGGCCGCCGACGCCACCTACGCCATGGAGCAGGTCGTGCAGTCCGGGACGGGTTCCTACGCCAAACGGCTGAACCGTCCCGCCGCGGGGAAGACGGGCACCACGAACGACAACCTGGCGGCCTGGTTCGCGGGGTTCACGCCGAACCTCGCCGCCTCCGTCGCGTTGTTCCAGACCAGCCCCGACGGCACGAAGAACGTCTCCCTCGACCTCGGTGGCGGTGAGGTCACCGGTGGTTCCTACCCGGTGCGCATCTGGACGGCCTTCATGAAGGCCGCCCTCCAGGGCGTCGACGAGGAGGACTTCCCGGCGCGCGCGAACGTCGGCGTCTCGAAGGGGTCGACGTCCAGCGGCTCGTCCTCCTCGAGGTCGTCGTCCTCGACCACCTCGCAGTCCCCGACGGACAGCCCGACGGACTCCCCGACGGACACCGCGACGCAGACCCCGACGGACTCCCCGACGGGTGACCCCACCGGCAGCCCGACCGGGACGCCGTCCGGTTCCCCCAGCAGCTCCTCGAGCTCTTCCTCCTCGTCGTCCTCGTCCTCGTCGAGCAGCAGTTCGTCCTCGTCCGGGGGCAGCGGTGACGGCGGGAACCCCGGTGGCCAGGGCGCTGCCGCCGCGACCCAGGACGCCGCGGCCGCCACCGGTGCCGCGAGCGCCGCGAGCGCCGGGTAGGGGAAGCTGAGGGGGTGAGCACCGAGTCCCCCGGTCACACCGGCCCTGCCACCCCGGCGAAGCCTCCGCAGGTCCCCTCGGTCCCGCCGACCGCGGTGGACGCCCTGGCCCGTGCGGGCAGCGAGGTCCTCGGCGGTCCGGCCGGCCGTCGCCTCGCCGGTGACGGCCCGTGGTGGGCGCGAGCGCTCCCCGTCGCGGTGTCGCTGACGGCGGTCGCCGTCGCGCTGGGCGCCGTCGGCAAGCACCACTGCCGCACCCTCGGCTGGAACACCCCGGACCAGTTCGTCCACGCCTGCTACACCGACCTGCCGGTCGTCTACACGTCCTCGGGACTGGCGAACGGCCTCGGCCCCTACGCCGACGGTGTCTCGTTGAACCAGCCGCCGGTGACCTCCGCGCTGGCCTGGCTCGTCGCCCGGTTCGCGCCGCACGAGGTGACGGTCACCGCGCAGCGGGTCTACTTCGACCTCTCGACGGTCCTGCTGCTCGTGGCGGCCCTGGTCGTGACGATCGCGGTCTGGACGATGGCCGGTCGCCGTCGCGGCTGGGACGCGCTGCTCGTGGCCGTCAGTCCCGTGCTGGCGCTCTCGGCCCTGCTGTCCTTCGACCTCGCCGGCGTCGCGCTGGCCACCGCCGGGATGGCCTGCTGGGCCCGACGCCGTCCGGTGCCGGCGGGGATCCTGCTGGGTCTCGCCGTCGCGACCCGCACCTACCCGGTGCTGATCCTGCTCGCGATCGTGCTGCTCGCGGTGCGCACCGGCCGGTTCCGCGGGGCGGCGACGACGGTGGGCGCCGCGCTCGCGGCGTGGCTCGCCGTCGACCTGCCGTTCGCCGTGACGAACGTCGACGCCTGGAGCGCCTACCTGCGGGCGTTCTTCGACCAGCGCGCCGGGTACGGATCGCTCTGGGTCCTGCCGCAACTGGCCCAGCAGGCCGTCGACGCCACGAACACCTCCGGTCTGCCGGGCCCCGCCGTCGTGGTCCTGACCATCGGTGCGTGGGTCGTCTGGACCGTCCTCGTCGGGGTGTTCGTGCTGTGGGCGCCGCGACGTCCCCGGCTGGTGCAGGTCGCGTTCCTGCTGGTCGCCGGCTACTGCGCGCTCGGGGTGTCCTTCCCCCCGCAGGCCGCGTTGTGGCTGCTGCCGCTGGCCGCCCTGGCGGTCCCCCGCTGGCGCGACCAGGTGCTCTGGTGGGTGGCCGAAGGGGCCTACTTCGGGGCCGTCTGGCTCTACATCGCGGGGCAGACCAACACCAACCGGGCGTTGCCGCCCGAGTTGTACGCGATGGTCCTCCTCGTGCGGCTGGCCGCGATCGCCTGGCTGGTGGTCTGCGTCGTGCGCGAGGTGCGGACGCCGTCGACCGACGCCGTCCGCGCGACCCGCGGACTGGACGACCCGACCGGTGGCGACTTCGACGGGGCGCCCGACGCGCTGGTCGTGCGCGTCGCCTGAGGCGCCGTCCGCCGCCGTCCGCGTCGTCCGTGCGTGCACAGGCCCGACCGCGGCCCCCGCCTGTGGAGGACCGCAGGGGCCCGTCCGGCCGCTGCGGCAGGGTGGGCGTCCTGGGGCCGGTAGACTCGTGTGGTTCCCCGACCGTTCGCACCTGTGAGCGGGTGGGGGAAGACACGCACCGAGACCCTCCTGCCACGGAGAGACCGTGGCCGCATGAGACCGAAGGAGGTGGGGAATGAGCGCGCGTCAGTACGAGCTCATGGTGATCCTCGACGCGGAACTGGAAGAACGGACGGTCGCCCCGTCCCTCGACCGCTTCCTCAACGTCGTTCGTCAGGGCGGTGGCGAGGTCGGCAAGGTCGACATCTGGGGCCGCCGTCGGCTCGCTTACGACATCAAGAAGAAGTCCGAGGGCATCTACGCCGTCGTCGAGCTCACCACCGAGCCCGCCGTCGCGCAGGAGCTCGACCGCCAGCTGAACCTCAACGAGGGTGTGCTGCGCACCAAGCTTCTGCGAGCCGAGGCTGCCTGATGGCGGGTGAAACCGTCATCACGCTGATCGGGAACCTCACGAACGACCCCGAACTGCGCTTCACCCCGTCGGGTGCCGCGGTGGCCAACTTCACGGTCGCCTCGACGCCCCGCACGTTCGACCGTCAGTCGAACGAGTGGAAGGACGGCGAGACGCTGTTCATGCGTTGCGCGATCTGGCGCGAAGCGGCGGAGAACGTCGCCGAGTCGCTCACGCGCGGCACGCGGGTCGTGGTGACCGGTCGGTTGCAGTCGCGGACCTTCGACACGAAGGAAGGCGAGAAGCGGACCGTCATCGAGATGCAGGTCGACGAGGTCGGCCCCTCGCTGCGCTACGCCACCGCGAAGGTCAACAAGACCTCCCGCGGCGGTAGTGGTGGTGGCGGCGGTTTCGGTGGCGGCGGTGGCGGAGGGTTCTCCGGCGGCTCCGGCTCCGGCGGCGCCAACTCCGGCGGGGGCAACTCCGGCGGCGGTGGCGGCGGCTGGGGTGGCGGTTCCGGCGGCAGCGCCCCGCAGCAGCAGGACGACCCCTGGGCGACCGGCCCGTCCGGCGGCGGAAACGCTTCCGGTGGCGGCGGTGGCTGGGGCGGCGCGTCCAACGACGACCCGCCGTTCTGAGCGACTGGACTGCGGCATTCAGAGAGACCGGTGACCCGGAGGCCAGTCCTCCGCGACCCGCGTCTCATCGACCTCACGACAGCGACCCCGTCGCCGTCCGCCAGGTCGCACACAAGACGTCATCCCAGGTCTGAACCCCTGGGCTCTCACGAGAGGGGAGCACCACGATGGCCAAGGTGCCCGTGCGCAAGCCCAAGAAGAAGCAGAACCCGCTCAAGGCCGCCAAGATCGAGGCGGTCGACTACAAGGACACTGCGCTGCTGCGCAAGTTCATCTCCGACCGCGGCAAGATCCGCGCTCGTCGGGTGACCGGTGTGTCCGTCCAGGAGCAGCGTCAGATCGCCAAGGCGATCAAGAACGCTCGTGAGATGGCGCTGCTGCCCTACAGCAGCTCCGCGCGCTGAGAAGGGGGAACGAGATGAAGCTCATCCTCACCCACGAGGTCTCCGGCCTCGGGACCCCCGGCGACATCGTCGAGGTCAAGGACGGCTACGGCCGCAACTTCCTGCTTCCCCGCAACCTGGCCACTCCGTGGACCAAGGGTGGCGAGAAGCAGGTCGAGACGATCAGCAAGGCCCGCAAGGCCCGCGCGATCGCCAGCCTCGACGAGGCCAAGTCCGTCAAGCAGTCGCTCGAGGCTCGTACGGTGGCGTTCGCCGCTCGTACCGGTCGCGGTGGCCGCCTGTTCGGTGCGGTGACCCCGTCCGACGTCGCGAACGCTGTGAGCGCCGCCGGTGGGCCGTCGATCGACAAGCGCAAGGTCGAGATCCTGCAGCCGATCAAGACGACCGGTCAGCACAAGGCTCTCGTCCGTCTGCACGCGGACGTCTCCGCGACGGTGACCATCGACGTCGTCGAGGCCACCGCCTGAGAGCGGTTCAGCACTGAACGAAGGCCGGTCGCGCGCTGCGCGGCCGGCCTTCGTCGTTCCCACGGCGGGCCCGATCCGTCCGCCGTCCCCGAAAAGCGGTGGTCCCCGATCGCGCGGCGTCGATACCGTCGTCGCTTCCTGCCGGTCGACCGAGGGCGAGCCGTTGTCCGTTCTGTGAGAACTCCCGAGAGCTGATGTGTCGCGCGCCGGCTCCGTGCCGCGTGCTCCTCCTGCTTGCGGAAACTCACCGAACGGTGCCCCTCCATGCCCACGACCTGGGCGGTCACGCCCACCTGCCTGCCCCTCATCGTCCGTCGTTGCCCCCGGTGCGGTCACGACCGCTTCGCGCCCAGCGGGAGGTTCCGCGTCAACGCCAGCGGCAAGCTGCTCGACGCCTGGCTCCTGGCGCTCTGCACGACCTGCGGCGAGACCCTCAAGGTCCCCGTGCTGGGACGGGTGCACGTCCGCCGGGTGCCGGCGGATCTGCTGAACCGCCTCCACCGCAACGACGTCGACCTCGTCGCGGATCTGCTCCACGGGGCGCCGGCCCTCCGCCACGTCGTCCTGGACTGGACAGGCGCCTGGCGGCTGGACACCGGCGGAGCGTCGGTCCCGTCGGACCCGAACGCGGTGCTCGAGGTGTTGGTGCGGGTGGAGGCGCGGATCCCCGTCCGACCGGTCCGTCTCCTCGCCGCCGGCCTCGGACTGTCGCGGGCCCAGGTCGAGCGGTGGGGCGAGAGCGGGACGATCGTCGCGTCGGTGGACCTGCGCGGCAGGGTGTCCGGCGACTTCGCCTTCCTGCTCAAGCGCTGAACGCACGACGGGCCCGGCCCCCCGCGGGGGACCGGGCCGTCGTCCCGGGACTCAGTCCTCGGGAACCTCACCGAACGGGACCGTCACCGGCAGGTCCTCGACCACCGTGCGGTCGTGGGCGGCGTAGGTGAAGGTCTGTTCCTTGCCCTCACCCTCGGTGTCGACGGCGACGACGTGCCCGGCCCGGAACTCCCCGAAGAGGATCTTCTCGGACAGGACGTCCTCGATGTCGCGCTGGATGGTGCGGCGCAACGGACGAGCACCCAGGACCGGGTCGTAGCCCTTCGTCGCCAGCAGGACCTTCGCCGACGGCGTGAGCTCGAGACCCATGTCGCGGTCCTTCAGGCGGTCCTCGACGCCGGCCAGCATGAGGTCCACGATCTGGACGATCTGTTCCTGCGTCAGCTGCGGGAACACGACGATGTCGTCGACGCGGTTGAGGAACTCGGGGCGGAAGTGCTGCTTGAGCTCCTCGTTGACCTTCGACTTCATCCGGTCGTAGTTCGTCTGCGTCGTCTGCGACCCGGCGGCGAACCCCAGCCCGGAGGCCTTGGAGATGTCCCGCGTCCCCAGGTTCGTCGTCATGATGATCACGGTGTTCTTGAAGTCGACCATGCGGCCCTGGGAGTCGGTCAGGCGACCGTCCTCCAGGATCTGCAGCAGCGAGTTGAAGATGTCCGGGTGCGCCTTCTCGACCTCGTCGAAGAGGACCACCGAGAACGGCTTGCGCCGCACCTTCTCCGTCAGCTGACCGCCCTCCTCGTAGCCGACGTAACCGGGAGGGGAGCCGAAGAGGCGGGAGACGGTGTGCTTCTCGGAGAACTCCGACATGTCCAGCTGGATGAGGGCGTCCTCCTCACCGAAGAGGAACTCCGCCAACGCCTTCGCCAGCTCCGTCTTCCCGACCCCGGTCGGACCGGCGAAGATGAAGGAACCACCGGGACGCTTGGGGTCCTTCAACCCCGCACGGGTGCGTCGGATGGCCTGGGACAGCGCCTTGATGGCGTCGTCCTGGCCGATGACGCGCTGGTGGAGCTCCGCCTCCATGTTCAGCAGGCGGGTCGACTCCTCCTCCGTGAGCCGCACGACGGGGATGCCGGTCGCGGTGGCGAGGACCTCGGCGATCAGTTCCTCGTCGACCTCGGCGACGACGTCCATGTCACCGGCCTTCCACTGCTTCTCGCGCTCCTTGCGCTGCGCGATGACCGTCTTCTCCCGGTCCCGCAGCGAGGCCGCCTTCTCGAAGTCCTGCGCGTCGATCGCGCTCTCCTTCTCGCGGCGGACGTCGGCGATGCGCTCGTCGAACTCACGCAGGTCCGGCGGTGCGGTCATGCGGCGGATCCGCAACCGGGCGCCGGCCTCGTCGATCAGGTCGATCGCCTTGTCGGGCAGGTAGCGGTCGTTGACGTAACGGTCGGAGAGGGTGGCCGCGGCGACGAGCGCCGCGTCGGTGATGGTCACCCGGTGGTGGGCCTCGTAGCGGTCACGCAGCCCCTTGAGGATCTCGATGGCGTGGGCCAGCGTGGGCTCCGGGACCTGGATCGGCTGGAAGCGACGTTCCAGGGCCGGGTCCTTCTCGATGTACTTCTTGAACTCGTCCATCGTGGTGGCACCGACGGTCTGGAGCTCACCACGAGCCAGCATCGGCTTGAGGATGGAGGCGGCGTCGATCGCGCCCTCGGCGGCACCGGCTCCGACGAGGGTGTGGATCTCGTCGATGAACAGGATGATGTCGCCGCGGGTCCCGATCTCCTTGAGCACCTTCTTGAGGCGCTCCTCGAAGTCACCGCGGTAGCGCGAGCCGGCGACGAGCGCCCCGAGGTCGAGGGTGTAGATCTGCTTGTCGCGCAGGGTCTCGGGGACCTGTCCGCGGGCGATCTCCTGGGCGAGCCCTTCGACGACGGCGGTCTTGCCGACCCCGGCCTCGCCGATGAGCATCGGGTTGTTCTTGGTCCGTCGGGACAGGACCTGCATGACGCGTTCCGTCTGCTGGTCGCGACCGATGACCGGGTCGAGCTTGCCCTCACGGGCGGCCTGGGTCAGGTTGCGCCCGAACTGGTCGAGCACGAGCGAGCCCGCGGGGACCCCTTCGCGCTGCTGATCGCCGCCGCCGGCACTCATGGGCTCCTTGCCCTCGGAGCCCGACAGCAGCTGGATGACCTGCTGGCGGACCCGGTTGAGGTCAGCGCCGAGCTTCACAAGCACCTGGGCGGCGACGCCCTCACCCTCGCGGATGAGGCCGAGCAGGATGTGCTCGGTCCCGATGTAGTTGTGGCCCAGCTGCAGCGCTTCGCGCAGCGACAGCTCCAGGACCTTCTTGGCGCGGGGGGTGAAGGGGATGTGACCGGACGGGGCCTGCTGGCCCTGACCGATGATCTCCTGCACCTGGGCCCGGACGGCGTCCTGCGACACCCCGAGCGACTCGAGGGCCTTGGCGGCGACGCCTTCGCCTTCGTGGATCAGGCCGAGCAGCACGTGCTCGGTCCCGATGTAGTTGTGGTTGAGCATCCGCGCTTCTTCTTGGGCCAGGACGACGACCCGGCGGGCGCGGTCGGTGAACCTCTCGAACACGACGATCTCCTCGGCTCACCGTCCCCTGCCTTCAGCCCGAGGACACAGTCCCGAGCATGCGTGCCGTTGGCGGGGGTGGCAAGCCCGAGAGGGCCCCGTTCGCTGAGGGCGTCGTCACGTCGGGGTCGCCGGTCGGGTCGGAGTCGCACCTCGACCCGTCCGCCACCGGCGTGACGCTGCGCCACAAGGGTGCCTACTGCCTCCTGGCGCGCCCGGTCGAGTCGCTCCGGTTCCTGCAGGTGCAGGTGCAGGTGCAGGCTCAGCACCGCGACGACGGTGACGACCGCGATCGCCACCTCGCTGCGTGACCTCGCCCACAGGCTGCGGACGATGACGGCGGTCACGGGCGGTCAGGTGCAGCCGACCCAGCGCCAGCGTGAGCACGGTTTCGGCGAGCATCCCCCTGCACGACGGCGGTCGAGACGGCCCTCGACCAGCAGCCGAGCCGGGCTCAGCGCGATCTGGATCAGACCGGCGAGCAGGACCACGGCGCCGGCGCCCGCAGTCCCCGCCGACGGTCCTGCTGACGAGGCCGAAGCTCGACGGGCACCCCGGAGGCGACGCCGCCGCACAGCGGCAGCGCGACGAGGAACACCACGAGGGAGGCGTGGACGCCGGCCCCGGCGTGCGGCCGCCAGGCCACGAAGACCCTCACCGCGGGACGAAGGCGTCGGCGACGGGGTCGTGGAACAGGACCTGCCCGCGGGTGAGGTCCAGGAACCGAGGGGGCACACCGCGGTGCTGCTCGAGGGTGTCGTCGTCCGGCACGGGCAGCGGCGCGAGTCAGCCCTCCACCTCGGGACGGGAAGGTCGTGGACATCGCGGATGCCGAGGACCTGGACGGTGCACCCGATGCTCGCCTGCGCCGCCCCGGACCCCCGGGACGGTCACGGGTGACGATCGCGCCGGCGTCGCTCAGTGCGACGACGTGCCCGGGACGGCGTCGAGCAGGGCTCCCGGGGTGACTCGGGGCCCGGAACAGGTGGCGAGCTGCGGATCGAGGTGTGCCGAGTCACCGCCTCCGCTACGGGAGCTGCGGACGGACCTGGGTCACCGCCAGTGCGGAACTGCTGGAGAACGAGACACGGTCGGCGCGGTAGTGCGCGAACGTGAACTCCTGCGGAACCCCGTCCGCGTCGACGAGCAGCTGCTCGCGGACCAGGACGGGCGAACCTTCCGGGATGCCCAGCAGTCGGCTCGTCTTCGGTTCGCTCGCACCCGCCTCGATGACGGAGTCGATGCGGCCCAGCGGACTGCCGAAGACCGAGGCGAACGCCCACTGCAGGTCGGGGCACTCCGCCCAACTCTCGGGTTGGCTGTACGCGAGTCTGTAGTAGGCCACGCGAACCCCGATCGGGCCGTCCGGGGTGGAGAACAGGTGCTCGACGACACCCAACTCTTCGTCCGTCGTCTGCAGCTTGCCGCGCAGCAACGGGGTGGAGGGGACGGAACGCTGGTCGAGGCGTTCGACGCCGACCCGTTCCCCGCCGGACTCCAGGATGTCGTCCAGCGGGAACTGCGCGACCCCACGGGTCACCGTCGTGCCGTTGCGGCGCTCACGGGAGACCAGGCCCTCCTGGGCCAGCATCTGCAGCGCCTCGCGCACCGCGGTGCGCGAGGCGGCCAACGCCGAGACGAGGTAGTCCTCGACGAACTGCGCGTCCCGCCCGGCGAGACCGGAGCGGACCTCGGAGCGGAGCAGGTCCTTGACGCGGCGGGCGGAGGTCTGGCGCAGACCGGCCGTCCCGCCGGCCGAGCGCGGGTGCTGACTGCGGATGAACTCGGGCACGGTGGCCTCCTCCTCGGTCTCGTCGACGCGGCCGTCGCACGATCCGCGGACATCATGCTCCTCCGCTGTCCCGGGCCGCGATGTCGACAGCCCGCGGGTTCCGTTCCCCCTGTCGCGCAACACGAACGACATGCGGACGTTTCCTCGTGGAAACACGACTCTGGCGTCATGGGGCGGTGCGGACGGCCGGTCTGCACGTGTCCCGAGCTCGTGGTGGAAGGCGGCAACCGCAGTGGCGACGACCTCACCCCGGCCCCGGATCGTGGCCTGGAACGTGACCAGCGACGCGGCCGTCGCCGGTGCCGGCCCGCTGGACGCGGCGCGCGAACTCGACCGCTGCGGCGTGGACCTGCTGATCCTCGACCAGGTTCCCGGCACTGCACGCCTGGATCCGGTTCCCGTGCTCACCGCGATCGCCCGCGTCACCGACCGCCTCGGTCTCGTCGCCGGACTCCCCGTCGCCGACCAGCCGCCGTACCTGCTGGCCCGGGCACTGGGAACCCTCGACCTGGTCTCCGACGGACGGGCCGGCTGGCTGGTGGACACCTCCCGACCGGGTCTGGACCTCCGTGACGACACCCCCCGGTGGCAGTGCGCCGCCACCGCGCCCGAGGAGGAGTGGGCGGCAGCGGTGACCGAGCACGTCGACACGGCGTGCGCGTTGTGGAACTCCTGGGAACCGGACGCGGTCGTGATCGACCGCCGCACCGGCGTGTTCGTCGACCACACCAAGGTCCACACCGTCGGAGCGCGGGGACGGTTCTTCTCCTCCCGGGGGCCGTTGAACAACCCGGCGCCGCCGCAGGGTCGTCCGCTCCTCCTGGGGTCGGCGACCGCCGCCACCGCGCCCCCCGCCGCCGTCGACGTCGTGCTCGCGCGGGCCCCCGACATCCTGGCGGCGACGGAACTCGTGACCCGGCTGCGCGCGGAACGCCCGGCTCCGGTGCTCGTGGCGGTGACCGCCGCGCTCACGGGAACCCCACCCGCGGAGGGTGGTGCGTCGGTGCGCCTCGACGGCAGTGCCGCCGAGGTCGCGCGGGGGATCTCCCGTCTGGTCGAGGCGACCGGTGCTGACGGGATCGTCCTGCAGGGCAGGCTCGACCTGCGCACGGTGGTGGGAACCGCGAGCGCCCTCTCGGCCGAGTGGGGCGAGGTCGTCGGCCCACCCGGTCACCTGCGGCGACGACTGCCGGCCGTCGTGGGCGGTCCGCGGTGAACGGGCGGATGACCCTCGGGTGGTTCGTGAACTTCATGCCGCCTGCGTGGAACACCCCCTGGGCGGGTCCGGACGTGGCCCGCTGGGCCGACGGCGAGTTCTACGTCGAGATGGCCCGGGCGCTGGAACGGGCCCGCCTCGACTTCATCATGCTCGAGGACTCCTCGGTCGTCCCGGAGAACCACGGGGGGAGCGCCCGCACGGAGTTCATGGTGACGACGAAGGCCCCCAAGAACGATCCGCTCCCGTTGGCGGGGGCGATCGCCGCAGCGACGAGCGACCTCGGCATCGTCACGACGATGTCCACCAGCCTGTACCCGCCGGCGCACCTGGCCCGCCTGCAGGCGACGCTCGACGTCCTGTCCCAGGGCCGGGCGGGCTGGAACGTGGTCACGTCGTTCGAGGAACAGGCGGCGCAGAACGTCGGCCTGGAGTCCCTCTGGGAGCACGACGAACGCTACGACCGTGCTGCGGAGTTCATGGACCTCGTCCGGCAGCTGTGGCGTGCGGCCGGCAGCGGTGCACCCGTCGAGCACGCCGGACGCTACTTCTCCGCCTCCGGCCGGTTCGACGCACCCGCCCCGCCGCAGGGTTCACCGGTGTTGTGCCAGGCCGGTGGCTCGCCCCGGGGACTGGACTTCGCCGCCGACAACGCAGAGGTCGTGGTCGCCGTGCCGCACGGCCTCGAGGCCATGACGGCCTACCGGCGGGCCGTGCGTGAGCGCATGGAACGGTTCGGTCGTGACCCCGACTCCTGCCGGATCCTCTTCATGGTCACCCCCGTCGTCGGTGAGACCGACGCCGAAGCCAGGGAGCGGCGCGCGCGGATGTGGGCACCCACCGACCGGAACCTGCTGCGCAAGGTGGTCTTCGCCTCGAACACCGCCGAGATCGACTTCGCCGCCTTCGACCTCGACTCGCCCGTCCCGCCCGACGCCACGACGAACGGCGCACAGAGCCTCCTCGACCAGTTGAAGGAGAAGACCCGTGGTTCCTCACTGCGCCAGGCGTTCTCCGAGGACGGCCTGGCGGAGTCGTTGCCCCTCGTCGGGACCCCCGAGTCCGTCGTGGACCAGATGGAGGAGGCCATGGACGTCGTCGGCGGGGACGGGTTCCTGTTCTTCCACGGCGGTGGCGGGCTGCTGAGCCGGCGTTACCTCACCGACGTCCTGGACGGGATCGTGCCCGAGCTCCAGCGGCGTGGACTGGCCCAGACCGAGTACGCCCCCGGGACGTTGCGGGAGAAGCTCGCGGCATCCGTCCCCGGCTGACGACCCCGCGGTGATCGAGCGACGGGGCTCGACCACCGCGGGAGGCGGGTCAGAATGAGCGCAGGTTCTCCCGGAACGTCGGGTGCGAGAACTCCGTGCGCAGCAGACCTCTGCGCTGCAGCGCCGGGCACAGCCCGTCGGTCATCTCGGCCACGTACTCACGGCTGATGGGCTGGCCGTAGACCAGGAACCCGTCACCCCCGACCTCCTGCATCGCCTCGTCGAGCTGGGCCGCGACGGTGTCGGGGCTGCCGACGAGCTCGAGGGACTGGACCCGCATCCGGGACATGCCCTCGCGGATCGTCTTCCCGCCGAGCTGCTTGCGCCAGTTCTCCAGCTGCGACTGGTGCCCGTTGGTCGAGAGGTCCTCCGGGATGGGGGCGTCGAGGTCGAACTTCGAGAAGTCGATCTCCATGGTCGCCGCGAAGTGGGCGAGCTGGACCTCGAAGTTGTGCTGCTCGCGGGCGTACCACGCCTCGTTCTTGGCGCGGGCCTCCTCGTCGGTCGCGGCGATGATCGGGTAGATGACGAAGAACGTCTTGACCTCGTCCGGGTCGCGCCCGAAGCTTGCGGCCCGGCGGCGGATGTCGTCGCGGTAGGCCTTCATGCCGTCGATGCCGTTCGGGATGTTCAGCAGCATGTCGGCGTTCTTCGCCGCGAAGTCACGACCGCGAGGTGATCCACCGGCCTGGCAGATCACCGGTCTGCCCTGCGGTGAGCGGGGCGTGTTCAGCGGACCCCGCGACCGGTAGAACTTGCCGACGTGGTCGACGGTGTGGACCTTGCGGAAGTCGGCGTAGTAGCCCGTCTCGCGGTCGGCGAGGACGGCGTCGGCGTCCCAGGAGTTCCACAGGGCATCGGTCACCTCCATGAACTCCTCCGCCATCTCGTAGCGGAGGTCGTGCTCGGGGAGCGCGTCGAGACCGTAGTTCTGCGCGGCACGGTCCTCGGAGGAGGTGACGACGTTCCAGCCCACCCGGCCACGGGTGACGTGGTCGAGGGTGGAGAACTGCCGGGCCAGGTGGAACGGGTGGTAGAAGGTGGTCGAAGCGGTCGCGACGATGCCGATGTGCTCCGTCGCGTAGGCCAGCATGGACACGATCGGCACCGGGTCGAGCTTCGGTGCGTAGCGCGCGTGCTTGAGCTCCAGCTCCGCGGTCCCGGCGTAGACGTCGGGGACCATGAGGGAGTCCTCGAGCATCATGAAGTCGAAACCGGCACGCTCCATGTTGCGGACCATGTCGACGTAGAACCGACCGTCGGTCCACTGCCGTGCGTCGTTGCCGGGGAAGGCGTTCTTCCACTCCGGACTGGCGATGTTGCCGAACCAGCCGAGACGGAAGGGGTCGGCGGAACTCACGCGACACCCCACAGCTTCGTGAAGGCCGACTGGTAGTCGGCGTAGTTCGGGGAGACGTCCGCATCGCTACCGCTGCCGACGTTCTCCTGGTCGACCAGGCGGGTCGGGATGGTCAGTCCGCTGGGTTTCGCACCCAGCATGGCGCGGAAGACGTCGTCGGCCGCCGCCCAGCCGATCCAGCCCGGCGGTGGGGTGGCCACGGTGAGCTGCTGGTCGCCCTCGGCGACCATCTGCAGGCTGGCGGCGATGCCGTCCCGGGCGATGATCTTCGCCGTCGTCCCCGAGGAAGCGACGACCGGCTGCGCGTAGGGGACGCCGGAGTCCCACACGATGAAGACGTAGTTCACGTCGGGGTCCTTCTGCAGCGCGGTCTGCAGCTTGCTGGTGAGGTCGGTGGAGATGTTGGCGGCGTCGACGTCGAGGACGGTGGTCTTGCAGTCCTCCGGGCAGAGCTCCGCCACGGCCTTCTCGGCCCCGTCGGAGAGGTAGTTCCAGACCGGCACCGTGCTGGACTTGACGATGATCATGTCGGTGGCGCAGCCGGAGTCGTTCAGGGCCCACTCGGCGGCGGTCTTGCCGTCGGCCGTGAAGTCGGCGGTGAAGTTCGCGAACATCCCGTCGGGCACGGGGTCCGTCGGGTTGGAGTTGAGCGTGTTGAGCACGGGGATGCCGGCCGCCTTCGCGGCGCTCAGCTCCGCCGAGATCAGGGAGGGTTCGATGCCCACGAGGACGATCCCGCCGGCGTTCTGGGCGATCGCCTGGTTCATGCCCTCGGTGAAGCGGTTCGCGGAGCCCTGACCGTCGTAGAGGACGGTGGTCAGACCGGCGGCGTCGGCCGCCGCCTTCACCCCGACCGCCATGTCCGAGGAGAACTGGTTCATGCTCACGGTGATGAACCAGAGGCTCTTGCCCTCGAGGGCTCCGACGTCGATGGAGTCCGTGGGGACGACCAGGTCGAGCGCCTGACGCTTCGCGTCGACGTCGGTCTTGGCCTGGGCTGCGCACTCGGCCGCGGCGCCGGTGGCCGGGGCCACCGATTCCCGGGAACCGGAGGAGGCGCCCGTTGCGGACGCGCAGGCGCTCAGGGCGATGACCGAGGTCGCCGCCAGAGCGAGGGCCGCGCGGAGGCGGGAGGCGAGGGGGGACATGAGGTCTCCTGGACTGGGAGGAGCGGGATGACGACAGGACACCGCGTTCGTGTGTCGTGTCCGCGTCGTCGGTGTGTCGCGGTTGTTTCGCGGCACCTCGACACCGGGCCGGGCCGCTGAACTGCGGTGACGGCCCGGCGCGGGGTGAAACTGCTTCAAGCGGCTGCGGGTGTTTCGCACGCGTGCAGCAGGGTGGCCTCGTTCAGGTCACCCGAGGCGCGGGTGACCTCGGCGACCAGGCGCCCGTGGTGGAGGACCAGGACGCGGTGGCAGATGGCGGCGAGTTGTTCGTGGTCACCTGAGAAGACGACGACTGCGGAACCCGCCTCGGCGGTCTGGACGACGTCCTCGAGCAGGTCGTGGGCGGCCCCGGGGTCGACGCCCTGGGTGGGTTCGTCGAGGAGCAGCACACCGGGTCTCGTCTGCAGCCATTTGGCGAAGACGACCTTCTGCTGGTTCCCGCCGGAGAAGGCGGCCATCGGCAGGGTCGGATCGTCGGGACGGGTTCCGACCTCGACCATCCGGGCCCGGGCGTGCGTGAACTCCGCGGCCGAGTCGATGCCCCAGGGGCGGCTGAACCGGGTGAGGATCGGCAGCGTGAGGTTCTCCGCCGCGGAACCCGCGATCCAGCACCCGTCGCGCAACCGGTTGCCGGGTACGAGGGCGACGCCTGCGTCGATCGCTTCTCGCGGGGACCTGGACCTCAGGCGCATCCCGTCGACGCTCGTGTATCCCGCCTTCGGGGCGCTGACCCCGGCGATCAGGCCAGGGAGCTCCTCCTGACCCATGCCGGCGAGACCGGTGATCCCCACGACCTCCCCGGCGTGCACGGTGAACGTGACGTCGCGGACCACGTTCCCGCTCACTCCGTCGACGACGAGCCGGGCCTTCGCCGAGGCGACCCCGCTGCGCAGGGGTTCGGCGGGGGGATCCGGGAAGAAGTCCTCCATCCGCCGGCCGAGCATCGCGGCGACGATGTCCTCGCGGGTGGTCTGCGCGATCGGGGAACTCGTCACGGCCTTCCCGCCGCGCATGACGGTCATGGAGTCGCACACCGTCATGACCTCGGCGAGGCGGTGGGAGATGAAGACGACCCCGGCGCCGAGCTCGGCCATCCGGCGCATGAGGGCCAGCAACTTCTCGGCCTCGCCGCCGGAGAGTGCCGCCGTCGGTTCGTCGAGGATGAACAACTGCCCGTCGCCCTCGTGGGCCTCGAGCAGCCGCATGGCCCGGACGACGGCGAGCAGCGACCGTTCCGCCGGCGCGAGGTCGGCGACCAGCACGTCGAAGGGGAGGGCCATCCCGAGTCGCTCCATGAGGTCGGCGTAGACCCGCTTCTCGCGGCGGGTGCTGACCGGTCCGAGCAGCCGCGTCCCGTACCCGGCGTTGACGCCCAGGTTCTCCAGGACGGTCATCTGGTCGACGAGTCCGATGTCCTGGTGGATCACGGCGATGCCGTGGGTGTGCGGGGCCGTCACCGGGTAGGTGAGTTCCCGGCCGAACACCGCGGCGGTCCCGGTGTCGGGGGAGTGGACGCCGGTGAGGGCCTTGACGAGGGTGGACTTCCCGCAACCGTTCTGCCCGAGCAGGGCGTGGACCTCGCCGGCGGCGACGTGCAGGTCGAGACCGTCCAGCGCGCGGGCACCGCCGTAGGCCTTGACCATGCCCCGGACCTCCAGGGCCGCGGTCACGCCAGGCCTGCCCGGGTCTTGCGTCCGGCCAGTTTCGCAGCGGTGACCGCGATCATCAGGGCGAGACCGTAGAAGACGTTCGTGACCCAGGTCTGCGCCCCGAGGAGCTGCAGACCGGTGATGCCGATGGTCAGCAGGTACAGCGCCACGACGGTGCCGACGGCGTTGAACCGCCCGACGGCGAGGGCGGTGGCGCCGAGGTAGACGGCGGCGAACGGCTGCAGCATGTACTGGCCCCCGACCGAGGGGTCGACGGCGCCGAAGTACCCGGCGAAGACGATCCCCACGAAGGACGCCAGGACGCCGGAGACGAGGTAGGCGCCGAAGCGGATCGCGCTGACCCGCAGACCGGCGAGGCGGGCTGCGTCGCGGTTGCCCCCGATGAACAGGGTGTACCGACCGAGCGGTGTGCGCTGGTAGACGAACCAGAGCACGGCGACGAGGACCCAGGCGTAGATCGTGACCAGCGGGAGCCCGGCGACGGTGGAGCGTGAGAAGTTCACGAAGAAGTCCGGCACGCCGGCGACGATCCTCGACCCGGTGACCAGGTAGCAGAAACCCGCCATGGCGGTGAACGACCCGAGGGTCGTGACGAACGAGTCGACCCCGATCACGACCACCAGCAGGGCGTTGAGCGCTCCCACCGCCAGCCCCAGGAGGAGGGCCAGGGCGATCGCCAGGACGGGCGAGACGCCGTGGCCCGACAGCACGGCGACCACGGCTGCGGAGCCGACCATGGTCTGCGAGATCGAGAGGTCGAAGTCACCGGTGCGCAGGACGATGGTGGCCACCAGGGCCAGCAGCAGGATGACGGACTGCCCGTTCACCATGGTCGTGACCAGTCGCATCGAGCGGAACGACGGGATCAGGGCCAGGCAGACCAGCAGCAGCAGCACCCCGATGCCGAGGAGGGCGTAGCGCTGGGCGGTGCCCCGGCCGCTCCGCGGGGTGGTGTCCTTCGAGGCGACCGGTTGCGTGTCCCCACCGGTCGCCCCCTCGGTCTTCTGCGTCGAGATGGACATCGAGGCCTTCCTCCGGAACTCGTGGTTGGTGCGGGACACGCTGCCTGCGCGGTGTTTCGGTGAGCGGTCGCCGGTGTGTCGTGCGTGTTGCGCGGCTCTCGCTCAGACCGTCACCGCTGCCCGCGCGAACGTCGTCGTCCGGGGGAGGACCTCGGTACCGAGCAGTTCCACGTCGCTGGTGTAGTCCGGTACCGACAGGACGGTACTGGTGACGTCGCACTCGAGTTCGAGGGCGTCCAGCGTGGCGGCGACGCGGTCGTAGGAGCCGACGAGGTTCGGCTGGTAGAGACCGGGGCCGATCACGACGGGTGCCTGCGCCGGGTGGTCGAAACGGATCTCCGGGAGGCCCAGCGCCTGGTCCCTGAGGTTGCCGTTCGCCGCGGTGCCGGTGGTGTCGGTCCCGGCGGCGGCCTGCAACCCGGCGAGGGTCTCCAGGTCGGCGGCCTCCATGTACCCGAGGGCGATCGCCCGGGCCTCCTCGTCGGTCGGCGCGGTGATCACCCCGAACAGCGCGCAACTCTCGACGTCGCGTCCGAGGGGGCGGGCGACAGCCACCAGTCCGCGTCGGGCCGCGGCCAGCGTCGGCAGGTCGCCGAGGATGAAGTTGACGTCGGCCTGGCGCGCTGCCGAGGCGAGGGAGCGCGGACTCTGCCCCGGGACGATGACGGTGACCCCGTGTGCGGGAACAGGGTCGAGGAGGCAGTCCTCGAGGTCGAAGAACTCGCCGTGGTGGGTCAGGCGGCCGGTGTTCCACAGCCCGCGCAGGACGTCGACGTACTCCTCGACGTAGCGGTAGCGTTGGCCGTGGTAGTCCGGAGAGGGCCACAACCCCATCTGGTCGTACTCGGCCCGGTTCCAGCCCCCGACGACGTTGAGCCCGAACCGGCCGCCGCTCGCCTCGTCGAGCACGGACGCCGCCTTGGCCGCCATCGCCGGGTGCATCGACGGGGCCCCGACCGAGGCCCAGAGCCGGATGGTCGACGTCGCCTCGACCAGCGGGCCCATCATCGCCAACGACTCCAGCGACTGGTCCCAGAACCCCATCCCGCCGCCGTACCCGCGGTGCTTGACCATCGAGAGCGCGAACGACATGCCGACGGCCTCCGCCGTCAGGGTCGCCTGCCGGTTCAGCGCGTAGCTCGGCGCGTACTGCGGGGACGCGGTGGAGTAGAGGTAGCCGTTGTTGGTGGTGGGGAGGAACAGGCCGATGCGCACGGGAACTCCTCGGGGATGGACGTTCCGACCACTGTGCGCGGCCGGTGTTTCCCCGGTCTGTCCGTCGTGTGACGCGGTTGTTGCGCGACTGCCCGGCGTCAGGAGGTGGTCGAGGGGCCGGCGGTGGCGGCCAGGTCGTCCGGGTCCGGGTAGGCCCACTGCAGGAACCCGACGGGTACGTCCACCCGGGCGGCGAGGGCTTCGTGGGTGAGGGCGTCCTCCGCGAGCAGCTCGGCCGCGGCGACGCCGATCTCGACGTCGCGGCGGCTGGCCCGTTCGGCGCGCCGACGGGCCGGTTCGGCCCCACGGGCGGCGCGTCGCACCGGCGCGCGACGGCCCCCGTGCCGGTTCGGCGTGGGGACCTCCCCCGTCAGGACGGGTTCCCGGGCGTCGTGAGCAGGCGGCTGAGGCCTTCCCGCACGGCCCAGGTCCGGGTGTCGGCGACGTCGCGCTGCATCTGCCCGACGAGTTCGGCCGACCCGGAGAACTTCCGCTGCGGACGGAGCCGGACGTGCAGTCGGACGACGACCGTGCGGTCGTAGAGGTCGCCGGCGAAGTCGAGCAGGTTCGCCTCGAGCAGCCGGTCGCCGTCCTTGCCGTAGTACGTGGGACGGTGCCCCACCGAGACCGCGGCGACGTGCACCGGGCCGTCGTGCTCGATCTGCACGGTGCCGGCCCAGACGCCGTCGCGCAGGCCGTGGTCGGGGACACCGATGTTCGCGGTGGGGAAGCCGAGCAGCCGCCCCCGCTCGTCGCCGTGCTCGACGACGCCCTCGACGTGCAGGACGACGTCGCGCTGCTGCTGGACGACGGTGCGGATGCTCACCGCGTTCGTGGTGGTGCTGGTCATGTCTTCCCTCTCGTGCTGCCGGTCTCGTGTCGTCCGTGACCCTGGTGCAGGGCTGCTGCTGCCCCAGGACCAGTAGACGCAGCCGCACGTTTCGTCCCGGGGACGGTTCCGTTACCCGTCCATTGCGCCTGTTCGGGAACCACGCACGGGCCCCTGACCTGGGACGACGTGGGCACGGCGTCGACCAACGCCGGATCGCCGCCGCGCCGGACGCGCAACGGGGCCACCGGGTGCCTCGGCCCACCGCTGACCTGCGGTGATCCGGGAGGACGGGGGGCGACGGGTCGCGCAACACGGTGGACACGCGGTCGCCGCCGAGGCGTAACACGGGCCGCGTTGCCTGGGTCCTGCACCGGGAAGTGCCCGGTCCACGCACAGCGGGAGGCCCCTCGTGTTCCACCTCGGATGGTTCCTCGGCAGTGGCTTCGGCATCCAGCCCTGGAACCCCGCCGTCGACGGTCCGTGGACGGGCACCAACGTCCGGGACTGGATGAAACCCGACCTCTACGTCGACCTCACCGACTCCCTGGAGCGGGCCGGTTTCACCTACGTCCTCATCGAGGACACCGCGATGGTGGAGGACAGCTTCCACGGCGACGCCGAGGTCTCGCTGCGGCGCGGGTTCATGGCGCCCAAGAACGACCCGATGCCCCTCGTCCCGTTGATGGCCCAGCGCACGAAGCACGTCGGCATCGTCCCGACCGTCTCCACGATCCAGTACCACCCCTACCTCGCGGCCCGGCTGTACACGACGCTGGACCACCTCACCCAGGGCCGCGTGGGGATGAACGTCGTGACCAGCGTGACCGACCGGGTCGCGCAGAACTACGGCATGGAGAGGCACCTCGACCACGACGAGCGCTACCTCATGGCGCAGGAGTGGATCGAGTGCGTCAAGGCCCTGCAGGACACCTGGGAGGACGGGGCGGTCCTCGCCGACCCCGGACGCGGGATCTACGCCGACCACGAACGGGTGCACACAGCCGACTTCCAGGGCCGGTGGTTCTCCTCCCGCGGCCCGCTGAACACGATCCCCGGTCCGCAGGGGCGGATCCCGATCGCCTCCGCCGGCGGCTCGGTGCCGGGTCGGGAACTCGCGGCCACCCACGGCGACACCCAGATGGCGATGTGCAAGTCCGTCGAGGACATGAAGGCCTACCGCGAGGACGTGCACGCACGGTTGTCCGCCCACGGCCGCAAACCCTCCGACGTGAAGCTCCTGTTCCTCGCGACCCCCGTCGTCGCCGCGAGCGACGAGGAGGCGCAGGCCAAGGCCGAGGCGGCCCGCCTGGCGAAGTACTCCGACGCGGCCGTGGAGTACAACCTCTGGAACATGTCCTACACCTCCGGCGGACGCATCGACTTCGGCGGGATCCCGCTGGACACCCCCGTCGACGCGATCGACACCTCGAAGGGCAACGGGGAGCGTTCCTCGCTGGCCAACCTGTTCCAGGGCCAGGAGGGGAAGACGTTGCGGGACATGGCTGCGGAGTCGTTCCAGATCACCGACCTCGGCCTCGTCGGGTCGCCCGACACCGTGGCCGGGAAGATGGGCGAAATCATGGAGGAGGTCGGCGGCGACGGCTTCCTGCTCTACACCCCGCCCACCCGGCTGCAGATCGCAGAGATCACCGACGGCCTCGCACCGGCGCTGCGCCGACGGGGTCTCATCCGTGACGGGTACACGTACTCGACGCTGAAGGAGAACCTGCAGGAGTTCTGAACCACGTCTCAGGACCGTCGAGTCCCCGCGGACCTCCCGTCGAGGGTGACCGCGTGCTCCCGGTCCCGGACTCCGCAGCGTCCTGCGGTGCCGGACCGGACGCCGTCCAGCTCGTCGCCGCCGCCGGTACGCGCGTCGGCACGACCTGCCGGCCGTCCCCCTCTCGACCTGTGTGCGCAGGTGATGGGTCGCCCTCCTCCCACCACCGAGGGTGGTGTCCGATCCCCGCTAGACCGGAGGGGGTCCGGCGCGGTTCCATCGACGCGTGGACATCGCACCGGGGAGGGCCCGGGACACCGCGGCGCCCGGCGTCGAGGGTGACCTCGCGTTCGCCGAGCGCTACCGCGCCATCGGCGCCCGCGACGTCCGCTTCGACGGGCAGTTCTTCACGGCCGTCTCCACGACCGGGATCTACTGCCGACCGTCGTGCCCCGCCCGCACCCCGAGACCCGAGAACGTCACCTTCCACCTGACCTCGGCCTCCGCCCACGCGGCCGGGTTCCGGGCGTGCAAGCGGTGCCTGCCCGAGGCGACCCCGGGAACCCCCGAGTGGAACCTGCGCCGCGACCTCGCGGCCCGCGCGATGCGGCTCATCGGCGACGGGGTCGTCGACCGCGAGGGTGTCGACGGGCTCGCGACGCGTCTGGGGTACACCTCCCGGCACGTCCAGCGGATGCTCGTCGCGGAACTCGGCGCCGGCCCGCAGGCGCTGGCCCGGGCACGACGGGCCCAGACGGCGAGGTCGCTGCTGGTGGGCAGCGACCTGCGGATCGCCGACGTCGCCTTCGCCAGCGGGTTCGGTTCGGTGCGGCAGTTCAACGACACCGTCCGTGAGGTGTTCGCCGTCGCGCCCGGGGAGTTGCGCGCCCGCCGTCCCGCCTCGACCGGCGCGGCGGCCGGGCAGGCGGTCCGGCTCGACCTCGCGCTGCCCGTCCGGCACCCCTTCGACGCGCCGGGGGTGTTCGGCTTCCTGGCCGTGCGGGCCGTCGAGGGGGTGGAGACCGCCGACGTCTCCGACGGGGACCGGTTGCGCTACGCGCGGACCCTGTCGTTGCCGGCCGGTCCGGGGGCGGTGCAGGTCACGGCGTCGCGGACCGCTCCGGGGTCCTGGCAGGTGCGCGCCGAACTCGAACTCGGTTCGCTCGCCGACGTCGCGACCGCCGTCGCGCGGGTCCGCCGCCTCCTCGACCTCGACGCCGACCCGGTCGCCGTGGACGCGGCGCTGGCGGCTGATCCCGTCCTCGCCCGCGCGGTCGCCTCGACGCCGGGGATCCGGGTGCCCGGGGCGGTGGACGCGCACGAACTCCTCGTCCGCAGCGTCGTGGGGCAGCAGATCTCGGTGGCCGCCGCCCGCACCCACCTCGGTCGGCTCGCGCGGGCCCTCGGAACCCCGCACCCGTCGAGGTTCCCTGGGCTGGACCTCCTGTTCCCGACCCCGGAGCAGATCGCGGCGGGGGTCGTCGAGACAGGGGCCGACCGTGCGTTGCGCCTGCCCGCCCGGTCGGTCCGCACGGTGGTCTCGGCGGCGCGCGACCTCGCCGCGGGGGACCTCGTCGTGGACGTCGGGGTCGACCCGGACGTCCTGCGCGAGAACCTCTCGGCCCGCGTCGGCATCGGACCGTGGACGGCTGCCCACGTCGCGATGCGGGTGCTCGGTGACCCTGACAGCTGGTTGACCGGCGACGTCGCCCTCGCCGCGGGGGCCCGCTCGCTGGGACTCCTCGACCCCGGTCTCCCCAGCGCCACCGCCCACCGACGGCTGCGCGAGCACGCGGCCCGCTGGGCGCCCTGGCGTTCCTACGCCGCCATGCACCTCTGGACCACCGACCGCTGGACCACCGATGGAAGGCCGCCACGATGACCACCGCAGAAACCCTGACGACGCCCGACGGACCCTTCTCGGTGGTCGTCGCCGACGACGCCGTCCTCGCCGCCGGCTGGACGGACTCGATCGACGAGCTGGTGGCCCTCGTGCACCCGCAGCTGCGCACGACGACGGGTTCCCCCGCGGTGCTGCGGGCCGCGCAGGAAGCGGTCCGGGCCTACTACGACGGCGACCTGGACGCACCGGCCGCGGTCCCCGTCCGGCAGCGGTCGGGGGAGTTCCGCGAGCACGCCTGGAAGGTCTTGCGCGACGTCGAACCGGGGGAGCGGATCTCCTACACCGAGTTCGCGGAACGCTCGGGTCGGCCCGCGGCCGTGCGGGCGGTCGCCGGGGCGTGCGCCAGGAACGCCGCGGCCCTGTTCGTCCCGTGCCACCGGGTGCTGCGTTCCGGCGGCGCCCTCGGGGGTTTCCGCTACGGAACCCCGCTGAAGACCGCGCTGCTCGACCGCGAGGCCCTCACGCGCCGGTGACCATCCAGGCGCCCCCACGTTCGCGGCGGACGAGGGTCAGCAACCGGGCCAGCGTGTAGACACCGGCGAACCCGACCCACAACCAGACGAGCCCGGCCCGTCCGGTCGGCACCAGCCACAGCACGGCCAGCGCCGCGGGGACGTAGCAGGCGAGGGTGACGACCCCGGCGCGGGCGAGGTAACGACCGTCACCGGCGCCGATGAGCACCCCGTCCAGGACGAACACCCAGCCCGCCGCGGGCAGGCAGACCCCGAGGACCACCAGCGCTGCGCTCAGGTAGCCGCGGACCTCGGGTTCCGGGGCGAAGAACCCGGCGACGGGGGAACGCGTGACGATCAGCAGGGCCCCCAGCAGCACGCCCACGCCGACGCCCCACTGCGTCATCCGGCGGATCGTCGCCCGGACCCCGTCGACGTCCGCGGCCCCCAGCGCGCGGCCGACGAGGGCCTGCGCGGCGATCGCCAGGGCGTCGAGGGCCAGGGCCGTCGTCGTCCAGACGGTGTTCGCGACCTGGTGCGCGGCGATCCCGGCGTCACCCTGGGCCGCGGCGACGAACGTCGTCAGCAGCGCCGCGACGCGCAACGTGACGGTGCGGACGAGCAGCGGGATCCCGTCGACGGCGTTGCGCAGCACCCCCAGCGGGTGCGGACGCACCCGCGCCCCGGTCCGCAGGACCCCGCGCGCGACGACCGCGGCCAGGACGATCGCCATCAGCACCTGCGTCGTCGCCGTCCCGATCGCCGACCCCGCGATGCCCCAGCCGGCGCCGTTCACCAGCAGCAGGTTCAGCGCCACGTTGAGGAGCGCTCCGGCGCTCGCGACGACCAGCGGGGTGCGGGTGTCCTGCAGGCCGCGCAGGACCCCGGTGGCGGCCAGGACCACGAGCATCCCGGGCAGCCCCAGCAGGCTCCAGTGCAGGTAGGTCAGCGCGGAGGGACGCGCCGCCGCGGAGACGCCGAGGAGGTCGACGAGCGGACCGGAGAGGAGGCGGGTGACGACGGCCGTGACGACGCCGAGCCCGAGGGCGAGCCACATCCCGTCGACCCCCTGGCTCAGCGCGCCCTTCGCGTCCCCGGCGCCGAGGCGGCGGGCGACGCTCGCGGTGGTGCCGTAGGCGAGGAAGACGAAGACGCTGACGGCGGTCCCGAGCACCGCGCCGGCGATGCCCAGCCCGGCCAGCGGGAAGGTGCCGAGACGACCGACGATGGCGGAGTCGGCGAGCAGGAACAGGGGCTCCGCGACGAGGGCACCCAGGGCGGGGACGGCCAACCGGAGGATCTCGGCATCACGCTGCGTCACCTTGAGCCGCCTTGACAGAGCGTTACCGAACTGCAACGTGACCGACTTCCCTTCACCCGAACGGTTCTTTTCGTCTCCACACGCAGTGGACGGCATCGTCGCAGGTCAGCGGGGCGTCCCGGAAGTTGTCCACCGCTTTGGCCGAGTTTGTCCACAGGGTTGTCCACCCCCTGTGCACAACGGTCCCCACGTCATCCACAGGCTGTCCACCGCCCTGTGCACAGGGCCGTTTGACCAGCCGGGGGACGGTCGGTCACTGTGCCAGGGAGTGGGTCGGAGGGCGTGTCGGAGGCGTGCCGTAGGACTACGGCGAGCGATTCGTCGCGGGGACGTATCCGGGGATCCCGGGGACTTGGAGCTGGCTTCTGTGACCACGTACGACGAGCCCCCCGCGGACTTCGACTTCCCCGACGAGGGGTCGTCCGGAGGTCGCCGCAACGGTGGCCGGGGTGGCCGCAAGGGCGGCGACCGCGACGGCGGACGCGGCGGGGAGTCCTTCGACCGGATGCCGCCCCAGGACATCGCCGCCGAACAGGGCGTGCTCGGCGGGATGATGCTGTCCAAGGACGCCATCGCCGACGTCGTCGAGGTCATCAAGAGCCAGGACTTCTACCGTCCCGCGCACGAGCTCATCTACGAGGCGATCCTCGACCTCTACTCGCGCGGCGAACCCGCCGACCCGGTGACGGTGTCGGCCGAGCTGACCAACAAGGGCGAGCTCACCCGCGTCGGCGGCACCCCCTACCTGCACGACCTCATCTCGACCGTCCCCACCGCCGCCAACGCCGCGTTCTACGCGCGGATCGTCGGCGAGCGCGCCGTCCTGCGCCGCCTCGTCGAGGCCGGCACCCGGATCGTCCAGATGGGCTACGGCTCCGAGGGCATGGACGTCGAGTCCGTCGTGAACTCCGCGCAGGCCGAGATGTACGCCGTCACCGAGAAGCGCACCAAGGAGGACTACGCCGTCCTCGGTGACGTCATCGAGGGCACCATCGACGAGATCGAGGCCAGCTCCCACCGCGGCGAGGGCATGGTCGGCGTCCCCACCGGCTTCGCCGACCTCGACAGCCTGACCAACGGCCTGCACCCCGGTCAGATGATCGTCATCGCGGCTCGACCGGCGGTCGGGAAGGCCCTGGCCCTCGACACTCCCCTGCCCACGCCCACGGGTTGGACGACGATGGGGTCGGTCGCGGTCGGCGACGACCTGATCGGCGCCGACGGTCGGCCCACGCGCGTGGTCGCCGCGACCGAGGTGTTGGAGGGGCGCCCCTGCTACGAGGTGCACTTCTCCGACGGCAGCGTGATCGTCGCGGACGCGCAGCACCAGTGGTCCGTGCACCGGAGCGTCGGTCCGGCGATCCGCACGACCGAAGAACTGCGTGCCGACCTGCAGTCGGACGTGGTGCAGATCGCACCGGTCCGGGGCGACGTCGAGTTCCACAAGGTCTCCGAGGTCCGACCCGTCGCCTCGGTCCCCGTCCGTTGCGTCGAAGTGTCGAACGACGACCACCTCTACCTCGCCGGCCGCTCGATGATCCCGACGCACAACTCCACCCTCGGACTGGACATCGCGCGGGCGGCGTCGATCAAGCACGGTCTCGCCTCGGTCATCTTCTCCCTCGAGATGGGGCGCAACGAGATCGCGATGCGCCTGCTCTCCGCGGAGGCGCGGGTCCCCCTGCAGAAGATGCGCAAGGGGAACATGGACGACGCGGACTGGACGCGGTTCGCGCGGACGATGGGCGCCATCAACGAGGCGCCGCTCTACATCGACGACTCTCCGAACATGTCGCTCATGGAGATCCGCTCCAAGTGCCGCCGGTTGAAGCAGCGCGCGGACCTGAAGCTCGTCATCGTCGACTACCTCCAGCTGATGACGTCCGGCAAGAAGGTCGAGAGCCGCCAGCAGGAGGTCTCGGAGTTCTCCCGTGCGTTGAAGCTGTTGGCCAAGGAGATCGAGGTCCCGGTCATCGCGCTCTCGCAGCTGAACCGTGGGCCCGAGCAGCGCACGGACAAGCGGCCGATGGTCTCCGACCTCCGCGAATCCGGTTGCCTGACCGCGGAGACGCGCGTGCTGCGTGCGGACACGGGTGCGGAGACCACGATGGAGGAGCTCTTCGCCCTGCAGGCTCGCGACGTGCCCGTCTGGTCGCTCGACGAGTCACTGCGCTACGTCCGTCGGCACCTGACCCACGTCTTCCCGACCGGGGTCAAGCCGGTGTTCAAGCTGAGGATGGCGTCGGGCAAGGAGGTTCGCGCGACGGCGAACCACCCCTTCCTCACCTACGACGGGTGGAAACCGCTCGGCGAGCTCTCCGTCGCCGATCGTCTCGGTGTGCCGCGTCACGTTCCCGCCCCCGAGCGGGTCGCGAGCTGGACCGACGAGCAGGTCCTGCTCCTGGGGCACCTCATCGGTGACGGGTCGTTCGTGCGCAGGCAGCCCCTGCGCTACGCGAGCGTGGACGAGGAGAACCTCTCGGCGGTGGCCGGGGCCGCCGCCGCGGCGTTCTCGATCGTGGCGATCCGTGACGATTACGCGGCGGCTCGTTGCGTCACCCTGCGGCTGCCGGCGCCGTACCGGCTGACGCACGGCCGCAGGAACCCCTTGGCCGAATGGCTCGACGAGCTGGGTCTCTTCGGCAAGCGGAGCTACGAGAAGTTCGTGCCGCAGCAGGTGTTCCACCTCCCGAAGCAGCAGATCTCGCTCTTCCTGCGGCACCTGTGGGCGACCGACGGCAGCGTCACCCTGAACCAGTCCGGGCGCAGCGGGCGCATCTACTACGCGTCCACCAGCCTGCAGCTGATCCGCGACGTCTCACGCCTGCTCCTCCGGTTCGGCATCTCGACCCGGGTGCGCGTCACGACGCCGAAGGCGAACTACCGCCCCGGGTACACCCTGGACGTCTCGGGCGTCGACGACCAGCGCCGCTTCCTGCAGGAGATCGGGGTCCACGGTGCCAGGGGCCTCTTGGCCGACCAGTTGCTGGAGGTCATCCGGGACGTGTCCGCGAACACCAACGTCGACACCGTGCCCCGCCAGGTGTGGGACGACGTGCGCCGGACGCTGACCGAGAAGAACATCACCCACCGCGAGTTCGCCACCGCGATGGGAACGTCGTTCGGGGGCAGCTCCCTCTGGAAGCACGCGCCGTCGCGGGAGCGTCTCGGTCGCGTCGCCCAGGTCCTCGACAGCGCTGAGCTGGAGGTGCTCGCCGTCAACGACCTGTTGTGGGACGAGATCGTCTCGATCGAGGCCGACGGCGAGGAACAGGTCTACGACGCAACGGTCGCAGGCGGACACAACTTCATCGCCAACGGCATCGCGGTCCACAACTCGATCGAGCAGGACGCGGACATGGTCATCCTGCTGCACCGCGAAGACATGTACGAGAAGGAGTCCCCACGGGCAGGGGAGGCCGACTTCATCGTCGCCAAGCACCGCAACGGCCCGACGGACACCATCACCGTCGCCTTCCAGGGGCACTACTCGCGCTTCGTGGACATGGCCACCTGATCGATTGGAGCGTTTCGCGTCCTCCGGAGCCGGATCAGGCGCGAAACGCTCCAGTCGAGGAGGGGCGGTCAGCGCGCCGCACCGGCCGGTGCGCGGCTCCAGACCACGACGCGCGACCCGTCGTCCTCGTCCGAGGTGTCGGCGAACACCTCGGCCGAGAAACCCGCGGGGGTGAGTTCCACCGCGGGCGGGACCTGGTCCTCGTCGAGTTCGCTCAACGAGATCCCGCGCTCGGACAGGATCCCGTCGAGACCGGCGAGCACGCGCCGCAGCACGTCGAGGCCGTCGGTGCCCCCGTCCAGGGCGGAACGCAGTTCGCCCTCCCGCATCTCCGGCGGGAGGTGGGCGATCTCGGAGCTGGGGACGTAGGGGACGTTGGCGAGCAGGACGTCCACCCGCAGGCCCTCGGGAGCTCCGCCGAAGAGGTCGCCGGGGAAGACGTCGGCACCCGGCAGGTTCTCCCGGGCGCAGGCGACGGCCGCGGGGTCGACGTCGGTGGCGTGCAGTTCGACCCCCGGGACGCGGGCGCGCAACGCGCCTCCGAGTGCTCCGGTCCCGCAGCCCACGTCGAGCACCACGTCACCGGGTCTGGTCCGGGCCACGGCGATCTCGACGAGGAACTCGCTGCGGTGGCGGGGGACGAAGACGCCGGGGGCGACGGTGAACCGCAGCCCGGCGAACTCCGCCCACCCCAGGACGTCCTCGAGCCGTTCGCCGGCGATCCGTCGCAGCACGAGCCGTTCGGGGTCCGCCGTCGCGAGGAGCAGCTCTGCCTCGCGCTCGGCGAACACGCATCCCGCGGCGCGCAGCCGGGCGACGACGTCCTCCAGCTCCACGGTCACCACCGGAGTCTGGCACCACCTGCAGGGGGTCGGGCGGGGCGCACGGAATCCCCGGGCCGCTCCGGAGGTTGGCTCCAAGAGGAACCAGTCCCGTTCGAAAGGTCGCACCATGTCGTCGCTCGTGCTCTCGGTCCTGGACCTCGCCCCCATCGCACCCGGGGAGTCGGCGGGCGAGAGCATCGCCGCGAGCGTCGCGCTCGCCCAGACGGCGGAGGCCCACGGCTACCGACGGGTCTGGTACGCCGAGCACCACAACATGCCGTCCATCGCGTCGTCCGCCCCCGCGGTGATGATCTCGCACATCGGTGCGAAGACGACGTCGATCCGCCTCGGCGCCGGTGGGGTCATGCTCCCCAACCACTCGCCGCTGGCCATCGCCGAGCAGTTCGGCACCCTCGAGGCGATGTACCCGGGGCGCATCGACCTCGGTCTCGGTCGCGCGCCCGGCTCGGACGAGGCGACGACCTACGCGCTGCGCCGCGACCCGGCCGCCTCCGCCCAGTTCCCCGAGGACGTCGCCGAACTGCGCGCCTACTTCGCGGGCCAGTCGCGCGTCCCCGGAGTCGACGCGGTCCCCGGGACAGGGCTGAAGGTCCCCCTCTACGTCCTGGGCTCCTCGACGTTCGGCGCGCACCTGGCCGCCGCGCTCGGTCTGCCCTACGCCTTCGCCTCGCACTTCGCCCCGCAGCAGCTCGGTGCGGCGGTCGCGGCGTACCGCAACGAGTTCCGCCCCTCCGAGCAGCTCGCCGAACCGCACGTCATCGCCGGCGTGAACGTCGTGGCCGCCGACACCACCGACGCGGCCCGCGAGTCCTTCGCCGGGGTGCAGCGCCGGTTCGCGACGTCGCTCTTCGGCCGCGGCCGCACGTTCAGCGAGGCCGAGGTCGACATCCTCATGGAGACCGCTGCCGGACAGCACGTCCGCCAGATGCAGGCCTACGCGGCGGTCGGCACCCCCACCGAGGTGCGCAGCTACCTCGAGGAGTTCGCCGCCTCCACCGGCGCCGACGAACTCATCGTCGCCCACCAGGCGCTCTCGACCGAAGCGCGGCTGCGTTCGGTGCAGCTGACCGCCGAGGCGCTGCAGCCCGTGGGTGTGTGACCCCTGGGAGGTGCGCGGAGTCAGGTGGTGAGCGCGCGGCAGGCGAGGTGCAGCGCCAACCGCTGGTCGGGGTCGCCGAGGTCCACGTGCAGCAACTGCTCGACGCGCGCGGCCCGCGCCGCGACGGTGTTGCGGTGCACGCCCAGGACGGCCGCCGTCTCCGTCACCGACGACTCCGCGTCGAGGTAGGCCGCGAGCGTCCGCACGAGTTCACCGTCCGGGGCCCCGAGGGGCGCCAGCAGGCTCTGCGCCGCAGGTTCGAACGTGTTCGTCCGGGTCCAGGCGAGCAACGTCTGGGCCACCCCCAACTGGTCGACGTGCAGGAACCGCCCCCGTTCCGGACGGTTCCCGGCCAGTCGGGCCGCGTCCGAGGCTTCGGCCAGGGTCGTCGCGATCCCACCCGGTCCGGGGTGCGGGCGGCCCACCCCGGTCGCGCAACCTGTGGACCCCTGCAGCTCGCGGTGCCCGGCCCGCAACGACGCGGCCAACGTCCGGACCTGTTCCGCGCTCGGTTCCCGGGGCGCCGTCCACCATCCCGTCCAGCCCGAGTCCTGTTCCACGAGCACGAGTTCCGTCCCCGTCGCCGCGAACGCCGCCAGCGCGTCCGCCCGCAGCCCGGCGTTGTCGACGCCGTCACCCGTGCTGACGTGGACGCCGACGTGCCAGCCGTCCAGCGGCCACCCGGTGGCTGCCGCGCGACGACGCAGGAGTGCTGAGGCGTCGTCCCCGCCCCGCAGGACGTCGGCGAGGAGGGCCGTCCGGGCGCGGGCGTCGCGTTCGAGGACCAGCCGGTCCATCGCGAGCCGACCGGCCAGAGCGACCGCGCCGGCGACGAGGCAGTCGGCCGCGGTCTCGACGACGTCGTCCCGTTCGTCCGGCACCCAGGCCACCAGCCACCGCTGCACCCCCGGGATGCCGGGCAGCAGTACCGGCTGCGCGAGGGTGGTGCCGCTGGCGAGGACCGCCCGCTGCGGCACCGCCTCACCGGGCCGGGGGACCGCCAGCCCGGCCTCCTGCGGGGAACCCTCGAGGTGCTGACCGCCCCGGTCCAGCACGGCCACCGGGACCCCGAGGGCCTCCGCGACCAGGGTGACGAGCCGAGCGGGTCCGTCCCCGCGGCCCGAGGCCAGCCCGGTGTGAACCCGGAGCACCGTGCGCGCCCGGACCACCTCGGGGGCGGCCAGCGCGACCGCGGCCTCCGTCAGCAGCTCCAGGAAGGACCCCTCCGAGCCGAGGACGCAGACCTCCAGTCGTGAGCACAGCAACCGCGTCGGCGCCGGCAGGTCCGTCGTCGTGGGCAGCAGCACCGCACCGGCTCCGGCGTCGGCCGCCCGTCGCAGCAGGGCATCCAGCCGCCAGGCGCTGCCTTCCGCGGCCGGGTCGGACGCGGTCGCCACCAGGACCCCCACCCGAGGCTCGACCCGATCGGTCACCAGCACGACCGACCCGACCCGTCGCCCGGTCGGACTGCCACCGAGGACACGGACCCGGCCACGCCAGCCCGGCAGGTCCAGCAGCGAGGCCAGCGGGAGCATCACGGCGACACCGCCGCGGGGAGGAGGACGGGATCGACGTCGATGCCGAACGCCCGGGGAGCCACCGCGTCCAACCGCGGTGCGTCCCGCCAGAACGCGGGACCCGGCAGGTGCAGGGCGACGACCTCCGACCCACGGGTCGCCCGGTCGCACGAGATCGCCTGCATACTGCGCCGTTCCAGCACGGCGATGACGTCCGGGGTCGTGGCCACCGGGGCACCGTCCTCGAAGGCCACGAGGTACTCGTTCTCCATCTCCAACCGCAGCAACCCGGAAGTCCGCCGATCGCGCAACGTCAGGCTGCCGCGGCCGAAACCCCGCGCGGAACTGCGCACCACCTCGACGACGCGCCCCGCGCCCAGCACGCGACCTCCCGTCGCCGCCTCCAGCCGTGCGGGTGCGGCGGCCTCCGGAAGGTCCAGCAGTCGCCGTCCCACGTCGAGGCAGCGCCGGGTCGTCGTCGGTGTCCCGCTGCGACGCAGCACCTCCAGGGACATCGGTGGGAAGGCCACCGCCGCCCAGCCACCACTGGACCCCAGGACGCTGCGGACCGTCCGCTCGACCTGGGCCGGTCGGGCGTGGTCGAGCACGACGAGCGAGCCACCCGGCGGGCACAGCACCAACGGCGTCAACGGCAGGCCGTCCACCGCGATCGAGAACTGGTCCAGGCGGGGCAGGGCCCGACCGCAGAGGTCCACGTCGACGACGGGGAGCCCCACGTCCGTCGCGACCAGCAGAGCCGTCAGCGCGTTCGCCCCTGCCGCCTCGATGCTCGCGAGGGCCTGCGCGCGCGTTCCCGTCCAGCGCTCCACGGCGCGCAGGGCCGTCGTGAACTCCGCGCCGCCCGGCAGTTCCTCGGCCAGCACGCTCGTCGCCCCGACCAGCCCGACGGGGACCACGACCGTGTCGTCCGGCGCGTGCTCGGGATCGAGGAGTTCCACCCCCTGGCCCATCGAACGGCTCAGCAAGATCGCCGTGTCCCGCGTGTCACCACCGCCGCCCGAACCGAACAGGGCCGCGCCGCGGACCAGCGCAGGCACGTCGGACGCGGTCAGCAGCACGGCGGCAGCGTGCCACGGACCGCGTCCACCCGTGCAGCCGGTTCAGCCGACGGGAACGGCGGACAGTTCCTCGACCGGGGTGAACGCCAGGTCCAGCCCGAACGCCGCCGGCCCGAACGTCGCGAGCGCCGCCGGGGTGCGCATCAGGTCCGGCGTCGAGATCCCGACCACCACGACCCGCTGTCCGTAGCGCAGACCCTCCGTGGTGATGGGTTCCCCCGTGGAGTCGTCGAGGACGCAGATGAGGTCCGGCACCACGCAGACGACCTCGCCGTCCCGGCGGGCGATGAGGTGCTCGTTCTGGAACTGCAGTTCCAGCGTCCCGCCGTCGGGACCCGTCATCCGGGTCGAACCCCGGGCGAAACCTCCCGTCGTGCGCCGCTCGACGTCGCTCACCTTCCCACGGAACAGGACACGCAGGTGGCGGTAGATCGTCGTCGCGAAGAACTCCTGCAGGGCCTGCACCGGATCCGCGTGGGCCTCGCGGGCCTCGCGGATGGTCCGTCCGGCCCCGAGCGCCAGGGAGAGCGTCCTCGGCACCGCCGTGCGCTTCGCGTCGGCCCCGCTCATCGGGTACTCGGCGATCAGCGCGGCCCCACCGAACTGGATCGTGACGGCCCGGGAGAGCCGTTCCATGCGCACGTCGTCGGCGCCGGTCTCGATGAGCACCGTCTCCTCCCGGTCGCTGGCGACGACCATGGGGGAACCGTGCACGCCGTAGACGCTGAACGTCTCCATCTGCAGTTCCGGGAACGCGCGGCCCATGCCGTCGGCGTCGACGACGGGCAGGCCGGTGCGGGCTGCGACGAGCAGCGGGATCATCGAGTTCAGCCCGCCGCACTCGATCGGCATCGTGGCCCCCGCGGTGCGGCCCAGGTGCTTCTCGAGGCGGCGCAACGCCACGACGGGTTCGCTGCCGCGGGGCACCTTCTCGACCATGACCGTCGGAGCGCCCATCATCGCGGTGGGCACGATGAACAGGTCGTCGTCGAGGCCGTCGGGGTCGAGGACGGTGATCGGCCCGTGCTCGCGGATCGCCTCCTGGACGAGCAGGCGTCCGATGTAAGGGTCCCCGCCGCCGCCGGTGCCGAGCAGGGCCGCCCCGCGCGCCAGGTCGGGCAGGTGGGACTCGTCGAGGATCCAGTTCACGCCGGCACCCCCGCCGCCAGGTCGATCAGGACGGGTTCCACGTCGTAGCCGAACACCCGCGGCCCGGCCAGGGCCAGTCCGGCGTCGCTGCGCCAGCGCGGGTCGCAGGGCGAGGCGATGACGGCGACCCGGTGGCCGAAGCGCAACGTCTCGGTGGTGACGGCCTCCCCGCTCGCGAGGTCGAGGGTGCTGATGAGGTCGGGGACCGTCGCGACGAGCTCACCGTCCCGTTCGGCCACCAGGTTCTCGTTCTGGAACTGCAGCAGCAGGGTCGAGCCGGTGAACTCCGCCGTCCCTTCCAGCCGCGCCTCGCCCCGGGCGAAGCCCGTGGTGGTCCGCCGCGCCACGTCGACCACCTTGCCGGTGAACAGCAGGCGGCCGCCGAGGTGGTCCACGACGGGGGCGACGGGGTCGTCGGACCCCTTGGCCGCCGTGATGGTCCGTCCGATGGCGGCGGCCAGTGACAGGGTTCCGGGCACCAGCGACCGCCGGGCCTCCGCGCCGGACATGGCGTAGTTGCTGATCATCGCCGAGCACCCCATCTCGACCGTCGCGGTCCGGGCCAGGCGTTCGGCCCAGGTGTTGTCGATCGTCTCGAAGATCCCGGCGTTGCCCTTCTCGTCCACGATGGACATCGGGGTCCCCTTGATCCCGTAGAGCGTCGGCAGGGTCATCTGGAGTTCCGGGAACGCCCGGCCCATGCCGTCGGCGTCGACCAGGGGGAGACCGAGTTCCGCCGCGGCGACGACCGGGATCAGCGAGTTCACCCCACCCGCCTCGTCGCAGGCGATGTGGGTGACTCGCAGGCCGAGGTGGCGGGTGAGGACCTCGACGGCCCGGCCCACCTGCTCGGTCGAGGGGAGCTTCTCGACCATGACCGTCGGGGCACCCATCATCGCGACGGGCAGCACCACGGCGTCGTCGGGCAGTTCCGCCAGGGCGGTGAGTTCGACCGGACCGTGCCTGCGCACCGCGGAGCGGGCCAGCAGTTCCCCGATGTGAGGGTCGCCGCCCCCACCCGTCCCGAGGACGGCGGCGCCGCGCGCGACGTCGGCGAGGTCCTCGATCCTCAGCCGCTGCAACCGGTGTCCCCCCGTCGGATCAGACACCGGCCACCTCCGGCGCTCCGGCCCGCGCCCCGTGCAGCTGCAGGTCGCCGACGGCCTTGACCCGGATGCGGGTGGCCCCACCGGGAAGGTACGGCAACGGCACCTCGTCGACCTCCAGGACCTCGACGGAGTTCGGGGTGGCCCCGGCGGCCACGGCCCGTTCGACGGCCTCGGCGCGGGCGGCGTCGAGGACCTCGTGGCGACGGCCGGGTTCGATCGTGAACACGCGGTCCACCTCACCGCTCACCTGGGCGATCGCGGCACCGATGGCGTTCGCGACCGCGAAGTTCTCCGGTCGCAGGACCTCACCGCTGCCGGCCAGCACATCGGGGAGCAGGACGGAACCGCCTCCCACCGCCACGACGGGCAGGGGAGCGGACGACGTGCGCATCCGGTCCACGGCGTCGGCCACGTCGGCCGCGATGCGCTCGAGCGCGGCCCGCACGAGGGAACGGTCGAGGTGCGCCACGAGGGACGCGTCGCCGATGTCGGCGCGCCCGGCGGCCACGGCGATGTCGGTCGCGGTGAGGGTGGACCCACCGAAGACGAGCGCCTCCTCGGTCAGCCGGTACCCGACGGACCGTGGCCCGACCGCGGCGGAGTCCGGGGTACCGGTGACCAGGCTGCCGCCGCCGATCCCGATGGAGAGGACGTCGGGCATCCGGAAGTTCGTCCGGATGCCGGCCACGCTCACCTCGGTGGTGGCCTCCCGCGGGAAACCCCGGGTGAGCACACCGACGTCGGACGTCGTGCCCCCGACGTCGATCACGGCGCAGTTCCCGACCCCGCTGAGGACCGCGGCCCCACGCATCGAGTTCGTCGGCCCGGAGGCGAACGTCGAGACGGGGTAGCGGCGGGCGTGTTCGACGTCCATGAGCGTGCCGTCGTTCTGGCTGAGGTAGATCGGGGCGAGGATGCCTGCGCCGAGGACGGACGCCGTCAGGCCGTCGACGATCCCGGCCGCGAGCTCGCGCAGGGCGGCGTTGACCACGGTCGCGTTCTCCCGTTCGAGCAGGCCGATGCGACCGATCTCGTGCGAGAGCGAGATCGCCATCTCCGGGAGTTCCGCGGCGATGACCTCGGCGGCGCGGAGTTCGAACTCGGCACTGACGGGGGAGAACACCGAGGTGATCGCGAGGCTGCGCACCCCGTGGGCGGCCATGTCGGCGGCGTGCCGGCGCAGTTCGTCCTCGTCGAGGTCGGAGATCTTCCGGCCGTCGAACTCGTGCCCGCCGTGGGCGAGGTAGGCGCGACCGTGGACGGCCTCGACGAGCCGTTCCGGCCAGTCGACCATCGGCGGCAGCGAGGCCGTCGCCGGTAGTCCGAGCCGCAGGGCGGCGGTGGGGGCCAGTCGCCGGGCTTCGACGAGGGCGTTGATGAAGTGCGTCGTGCCGATCATCACCGCCCGGACGCCGATCGGGTCGAAGGCGTGCTTGCCCTGCAGCGTCGCGAGAGCCGCGACGATGCCGCCGGAGACGTCGGAGGTGGTGGCCGTCTTCACGGCGGCGAGGACCTCGCCCGCGTCGCCGAGCAGGACCGCGTCGGTGTTCGTGCCGCCGACGTCGATGCCGATGCGCATGGAACTGCCTCTCTGGTGGATCTTCGGATCAGGCCGGGGCGGGGGTGTTCTCGACGGCGGCGGTCGACTCGCCGTCGGTGGTACGGCTGCTGCCGACCTCGCGCAGCAACCCGGTCTTCCCGGCGACGACGTAGAGGACGAAACCGACGACGAGCGAGTTCACGCTGCCCAGGCCGACGGTGACGAAGTGCCCGATCAGTGAGGCGACCAGCCACACGGCGAGGGTGGCCGGGACCCAGGTCGGCGACGTGGACGGCACCGCACCGCCGTCGGCGCGGGAGGACTCGAGGACCCCCCGCCAGCGCTTCACGACGAAGTACTCCGCGACCATGATCCCCGCGATGGGCGGGAAGACGACGCCGAGGATCGTCAGGAAGTCGGTGAGGCGACCGAGGATGCCGCCGGCCGCGAGCAGCGATCCGACGACCCCGAGGACGGCCGTGGTGAGCGCACGGTTGACGGGCCTCCCGGTCAGCGTCCCGATGAAGTTCACGACGCCCAGACCCGAGGAGTAGAGGTTCCAGTCGTTGATCTTCACGGTGCCGAGGACGACGATGAGGACGCCGACCCAGCCGACGGAGGACGTCAGGATGGTCGTGATCTGGTCGCTGCCGACGGCGTGGGCGAGCAGGACCCCGGCCATCCCGATGACGTACTCACCCAGGGTCACACCGACGAGGGTCTGTTTGACGACGTCCGCGGTGCTGCGGTTGAACCGCGTCATGTCGGGGGTCACGACGGCACCCACGATGAAACCGCCGGCGACGATGGTCGTACCCGCCGCGACGCTGATCTGCGGTCCGGGGGCGGCCTGCGAGATCAGGGTGCCGACGTCGTGGCTGAGGAGTTCACCGATGATCGCCCAGCCGACGAGGACCAGGAACAGGGGGACGGTGACGTAGGCGGTCCAGGCCATCTTGTCGAAACCGGCGACGCAGATCGCGGTGACGACGAGACCGAACAGCAGCGACCAGCCCCACGCCGGCAGGACGCCCAACGTCGCGGCGAGCCCCTGGGCCGAGACGGCGGACTGGATGCCGAACCAGCCGATCAGGCTGATGCCGATGGCGAGCCCGATGAGGGCGGAGCCGCCGCGGCCGAAACCGAGCCAGCGCGCCACCATCGAGGTCGACATCCCCTCGCGCGCCCCGATGATCCCCACGAAGACGGCGACGACCTCAAGGATCACGGCACCGAGGGTGAAGGCCAGGAACGCGTTCCAGAACGTCATGCCGAAACCCAGGGTGGCGCCCAGCAGGAACTGGCTCAGCGCCGACATCTGTCCGAAGCGCTGCACGGCGACGGACCACCACGAGTACCGGGCGGTGTCGGGCACACGCCCCAGGGCGTGGTCGTCGACGGCGGAAGCAGTGGCCATCGTGAACTCCTCGGTCGGCGGGCGGGGTGCGCCGAACGCTAGGGGGCGTGCTCTCGACTGTCAGTAGGCTCCCTGCACACCGGAGCGGTCCCACCTGGGCCAAGTGCACAGCCGCAACGTCTCGCCCCCTCCGGTGCGGGACGGGAGACTCACCGCCGTGGGAGCTGACGCGTGGCAGGGCTGGTGCGAGGAGCGCGATCGCGCCGTCGCCGGGGTGCCGGGGAACCTGGCCCTGGTGGCGTTCCTCCCGGTGGGTGCGGAACCCGTCCCGGTGGAGCAGGTACCCGGTGCCACCGTGCGCGACGCGGGCGGCGGGGCCCTGGTCTGGACGGCGGCCGACGGGACGTCCGTGCGGCTGGCCGGCAGCGGGCAGCAGGCGCGCCGGATCCACCGGGAGCGCTGGTGGTTCGAGGCGTTCTCGCTCGACGGCCGGGACGTGGAACTGCGCGTCTACGACGAGTCGGCGCCGGCCCTGGCGGCCTTCGGTGGCATCGAGCGGTGGGACTTCGACGAGCGCTGGGTGCTGCCTGCCGTCTTCACTCCCGCCCCTGCGGTCGACGAGGTCCCCTGGGGTTTCACCCGCGTCGTCGACGACGGTCACCGGAAGCGCGTTCCGGGCACGGTCGACCTCGACCTCGACGGGATGCGGCACCGGCTCACCGTCTTCCTGGACGGGACCACCCCCGTGCTCGTCTTCGCCGACGCCACGACCGGGACGGAGTCGTACCGCCCGGGGCGCTTCCTCGTGCTCGACGTCACCCCCGGCCCGGTTCCGGTCTCGTTCGAACTCGACCTCAACCGTGCCTTCCTACCGCCCTGTGCGTTCTCGGACGCCTACTCCTGCCCCGTTCCGCCCCCGCAGAACCGGCTTCCCGTGGCCGTCCGGGCCGGCGAACGACGGGTGCGCCCGACGGGTCCCACGTCTGCCTGATCCGTCGACGGTGCGGGAACCCGCCTGACCTCGGGTCTGCGGTTCCCCGTCAGTCCTCCGGCGGGTAGCGCTCGGACAGCTCCCGCCCGATCCGCCCCAGCTCCCGGCGCACCGGCCCCGGACCCTCCACGTCGAGGCCGGATCCCCAGCCGGCGAGGTGGCGGGCCAGGTCCAGCGGGGCGGGTGCCGCGAGGGCGCAGCGGGTGCGTCCGTCCCCGAGGTCCTCCTCGTCGGTGCAGTGCCGGCCGAACTGCTCGCGCAGCACGGGGAGGAACCGGTTCGGCACCACGACGGTGGCGCCGCTCAGCGCCCGGCGCCGCTCGACCTCGTCGACGACGCGCTGCCACTCGCGGGCGAGGTCGAAGGCGGTGGGGTGCTCGAAGCGTTCCCCGGTGGCCTCGACACCGCTGATCCGGTCCACCCGGAACGTCCGCCGACCCGACTCGCCGTCGGCCACCAGGTACCAGACGTCGTCCTTGTCGACGAGGCCGAGCGGGTCGAGGAGTCGTTCGCTCGTGCCGCGCCGGTTCGCGTAGGTGAGGCGGACCCGGGTGCGGGCGACCACGTGCCGCTGCAACCGTTCCACCAGTGCGGGGCGGGTGCGTTCGGCGGCTCCCCAGCGGGCCGGGTCGACCACGACGGCCTGCCCGGCGGCCTCGGCGTCGGCGCGGAAGGTCGCGGGCAACGCGCGGACGAGCTTGCGCAGCGCTGCCCGGGCGACCGGGTCGGTCGCGGTCGGTCCGACGGTGAGGAAGAGGGCGCGGGCTTCGTCGCCGGTGAGGCCCGAGAGGTCGGTGCGGGCGCCGCCGACCAGCGACCAGCCACCACCTCGACCGGGCTGCGGGTAGACCGGGATCCCCGCGGTGGACAGCGCCTCGAGGTCGCGGCGGGCGGTGGCCAACGAGGTCCGGAGCTCGGCGGCCACCTCCGCGGCCGTCACCCGCCCCCGCGACTGCAGGAGCAGGAGGACGGCCACGAGCCGGTCTGCGCGCACGTCAGGAGTCTGCCGTGGAAAGTGCTCAGGAGGTGAGCACTTCAGGCGCCAGGGTGGGGACCACGAACCACCCGAACCGATGGAGGACCCGATGTTGCGAGGGATGTCGACCGTGGCGCTGCTGGCGAACGACTTCGAGGGGGCCAAGCGCTGGTACACCGAACTGCTGGGGGTCGCGCCGTACTTCGACCAGCCCTGGTACGCCGAGTTCCGCATCGGCGACTACCAGCACGAGCTGGGCATCCTCAACGGGGAGTTCGCCGGGCAGCTCGGCGGGGTGCCGTCCACCGACCGGCCCGGTGGCGTCGTCCTCTACTGGCAGGTCGACGACCTCGACGCGGCGATCGAGCGCACCCTGGAGCTCGGGGCCACGCTGTTCCAGCCCGCTCGCGAGTTCGGGGAGGGTTTCACCGGGGCCTCCGTCGTGGACCCGTTCGGCAACGTCCTGGGGTTGATGCGCAGCGCGCACTACCTCGAGGTCCTCGCCGCCGGGACCGTCGGGACCCCGGCCCCGGTCCGGTGAGCGACGCGGCCCCGCCCGGGAGGAGCCCGCGTGGGAGCATCGGGACGTGCCCTCCGTCGCCCCGCACGCCCTCCGCATCCCCGCCTCCGCGATCCGCCGGATCTACGACCTGGCGCAGGGGATCGACGACGTCGTCTTCCTCAACGTCGGGGAACCCGACCTCCCCGTCGCCCCGCACGTCCTCGCCGCCGGGGCCCGGGCGTGGGAGCAGGACGTCACGAACTACACGCCCAACGGCGGGATTGCCCCGCTGCGGACGGCGATCGCGGCGAAGCTGAGGCGGGACAACGGTCTCGACGTCACGCCCGACCAGGTGTGGGTCACGGCCGGCGGGATGCAGGCCCTGCACCAGGCGATGTCGCTGACGCTGGACGCGGGGGACGAGGTCCTGGTCCCCGACCCCGGGTACGTGAACTTCGCCATGACGGCGCGCCACGTCGGCGCGGTCCCGGTGCCCTACCGCCTCGACCCCGCACGGGGTTTCCGCCCGGACCTGGCGTCGTTGCGGGCGGCGATCACCCCACGCACCCGGGTGCTGCTGGTGAACTCCCCGTCGAACCCGTTGGGCACCGTCTACGAGGCGGAGGTCCTGCGGCAGTTGCTCGACGTCGCCGCGGAGCACGACCTGTGGGTGATCAGCGACGAGGTGTACGAGCAGTTCACCTACGGGACCCCGCACGTCAGCACCGCGTCGCTGGACACCGACGGACGCGTGCTCAGCGTGTTCTCGTTCTCCAAGACCTACGCCCTCACCGGGGCCCGGGTGGGCTGGCTGGTGGCGCCGCCGCAGTGGGACGCGTTGCTGCGCACCGCGCAGGAGGCGACGGTCAGCTGCGTCAACGCGCCCGCCCAGTTCGCCGCGCTCGCGGCGCTCGAGGGAGACCAGCAGGTCGTCACCGACGCCCGCGAGCACTACCGCGGGAACCTCGAGGCCGCGTGCGACCTGCTCTCGCGCAAGGGGATCCGGTTCCAGCGTCCGGCGGGGGCGTTCTACCTCTGGATCGAGGTCGCGCACGCCAGCGGCGGCGACGTCTCGACCTGGTGCGAGCGGTTCCTGGTGAAGCACAAGGTGGCCGTCGCACCCGGGTCGGCGTTCGGTTCCCAGGGTGAGGGGTGGATCCGGGTGTCGCTGGCCGGGACCCGCGACGACGTCGTGACCGGGCTCTCCCGGCTTCCGGACCGTTCCTGATCCGGTCGGGACCGGCCGGGGTGAGCCCCCGGCCGGTCCCGCTCCTCACCAGGCGTAGGCCTCCGGTGCGGGCTTGCTGCCGTTCGGGAACGGCACCGGGAACAGCTCGTCGAGGCGCGCGAGCGCCTTCTCGTCAAGGACGAGGTCGATGCTGCGCAGGGACTTCGTGAGTTGCTCGACCGTGCGGGGCCCGATGATGGGGGCGGTCACCGCGGGCCGCGTCAGCAGCCAGGCGATCCCGACGTCCGCCGGGTCCTCACCCAGTTCGCGGCAGAACCCCTCGTACGCCTCGAGCGTCGCGCGGTTCTTCTCGATGCCCTCGGTGTTCGCGGTGCCCCGGCCTTCGTCGCCCTTCGCCTGCTTGGCGAGGACCCCACCCAGCAGACCGCCGGCGAGCGGCGACCAGGGGATGACGCCGAGGCCGTAGTGCTCTGCGGCCGGCAGCACCTCGAGTTCCACCCAGCGCGACATGAGGTTGTAGAGCGACTGCTCGCTGACCAGGCCGACGACCTTGCGTTCCGCGGCGCTGGCCTGCGCGGCAGCGAGGTGCCAGCCCGCGAAGTTCGAGGAACCCGCGTACAGGATCTTGCCCTGCTGGCGCAGGACGCTCATGCCCTCCCAGATCTCCTCCCACGGCGTCGCGCGGTCGACGTGGTGCATCTGGTAGAGGTCGATGTGGTCGGTCTGCAGCCGCTTCAGCGAGGCGTCGCAGGCCTGGCGGATGTTGTAGGCGGAGAGCTTGCCGTCGTTGGGCCAGTCGGTCATGTCGCCGTACAACTTGGTGGCGAGGACGGTCTTCTCGCGGCGCCCGCCGCCCTGGGCGAACCAGCGCCCGACGATCTCCTCCGTCTCTCCCTTGTGGCTGCCGTAGCCGTTGGCGCTGTCGAAGAAGTTGATGCCGTGCTCGTGCGCTGCGTCCATGACGGTGTGACTGTCGGCTTCGCTCGTGCGCGGGCCGAAGTTCATCGTTCCGAGGCACAGCGGCGAGACGCGCAGCCCTGTGCGTCCGAGGTGTCGGTACTCCATGCCGGAACCCTACGCGGGCGAGGTGGTGCGCGACAGGGGGCGCTGCGATCGTTCCCAGGTCACCTCGTCCCCGGTCACCGTCAGTCGAGACGTTCCAGCCAGCGTCGCAGCAGGGCGCTCTCCTCGGGTTCCAGCGCCTCCGTCGGCGTGACCTCGAGGGCGGCGCGCAGTTGCCGGGCGGCGGCCGAGGTGCCCCCCGTGCCGACGGCCGGGGGTTCCGCCAGCAACGACGCGAACACGGTGTCGCGCATCCGGTGCGAGAGCTCCGCGTCGAACAGTTCCGGTTGGGCGATCCGGTTCAGGGCGGCTCCCACGTTGGCCGAGAGGACCACCTGGGCGGCGTCGCGCGGGTCCGCGCAGAGCCCGCCGGTGGCCGCGACGCGGGTGAGGGCCTTCGCGAGCAGGTCGAAGACCCGTCGGCGCGCGAGCGACCGGGAGCGGGGGCGCGGGACGAACATCAACTGGTAGAGCGCCGGGTTGGCCGAGGCCCAGTCCATGTGGTCGTCCCACCCCAGGCGCAGGTCGGCCACCGGGTCTCCCGATTCCGGCAACTCTGCCTTGCGGGCCGCGTAGCGCTCGAAACCGGTGTCGGCGAGGGCGTCCAGCAGCCCCTTCTTGTCCCCGAACTGGCGGTAGAGGACCGGCTGGGTCACCCCGGCGGCCTCGCACACGGCACGGGTGGCGATGTCGTGGTCCTCGGAGGCCACGAGGAGGCGCTCGGCCGCCTCCAGGATCGCCGCGCGCGTCTCGGTGCTCATGTAGCGATGGTACGTGATGAGGGTAGCGATGCTCCAGAGTGCGTGCTACGGTCGCTGTATCGACGATACGTACAAGACGTATCGACGCTATGAGGAGGTTGTCGAGATGACCGACCAGCGCGTGGCCATCGTCACCGGGGGATCCCGCGGCATCGGCCGCAGCATCGCCACCACCCTCGCCGCCCGCGGGCAGGCCGTCGTCGTCGGCTACGCGGGTTCCGCGCAGGCCGCGGCCGACGTCGTCGAGGAGATCACCGCAGCCGGCGGAAAGGCCGTCGCGGCCCAGGCCGACGTCGCCGACGAGCACGCCGTCGCGGCGATGTTCGACACCGCGCAGGAGACGTTCGGCGGGATCGACGTCGTCGTGAACTCGGCCGGACGGTTGTCGCTGTCCACCATCGCCGACCTCGACCTCGACGACCTCGACGCCCTGCACCGCACCAACGTCCGGGGCAGTTTCGTCGTCGCCCGCGAGGCCGCCCGCCGCGTCCGCGACGGGGGCGCGATCATCGGCCTCTCGACCTCCGTCGTCGGTCTGCAGCTGCCCACCTACGGCGCCTACGTCGCCAGCAAGAGCGCCGTCGAGGGGATGACCATGATCCTGGCGCGGGAACTGCGCGGGCGGGACATCACCGTCAACGCGGTCGCGCCCGGCCCGACGGCGACCGAACTGTTCCTCGACGGCAAGGACGACGCCACCGTCGCGCGGATGGCCGCGCAACCGCCCCTGGAACGCCTCGGACAGCCGACGGACATCGCCGAGGTCGTGGCGTTCCTCGCCGGACCGGGACGCTGGGTGAACGGACAGGTCGTCCGCGCGAACGGCGGGATCGTCTGACGTCTCCGCGCGTCCCCCGCTGAGCGCCCCCGCGCAGGAGGACCAGGAGAACGCGGTCGAGGAGGTCGTCGACGGCGGTTCAGTCGGTCGTCGGTGCGACAGCGGCCGTGGGCACGACGTCCCAGTGTTCGACGATCTTCCCGCCGGCGACCCGGAACACGTCACCCGCGGCGATGTCCTCCGGGTTCGGCGACCCCACGGGCCGGGAGAAGGTCCAGACGAGGTCGCCGTCCGAGAGGGACACCGCCGACTCCTGCGGGGGGAAGGCGGCGCCGGCGAAGAACTGCTTGAGAGACGCGGTCCCGTCGGGCACCAGCGGGTTGTGCTGGAGGTAGCCCGGGTCGAAGGAGCGGTCGAGCACGCTGGGGTCCTGGTCGCGGAAGAGCGTGTCGTAGGCGCCGACGGCGAACGCGCGCTGCGTCTCCTCGCCCTCCTCGCCGGGCGGCGCGCCCGTCGCCGGGTAGGCGTCGTCGAACATGGTGTGGCCGCTGGCCCCGGACGCGGGAACGTCCTGGGCCAGGGCCCAGTGGGAGGTGACCTTCCCGCCGGCGAGACGGTAGAGGTCGATGTGCGCTCGACCGCTCCAGGGCTGTGACGGATCGGCGGTCTCGTGCCAGTGGACCGCCACCAGGTCGCCGTCGGCGGCCGTCCGGGCGATGACGGCCTGCTGACCGGCCTGCAGACCGGGCGGATCGGTCGTGAAGATCTTCTTCACGACGGCCAGGTCGGCGTCCTCCGTCGCCCGGTCGGCCCGGTCCGGCTGGCTGGCGGTGGGTGTCGCGGACGTGGTGGTGGAGGACGGCTGCGTCGCTGGCGCGTCGGTGGAGCTGCACCCGGAGATCAGCACGGCGATCGCGGCACCCGCGGTGAACAGCGCTCGGCGAGAGGTCCTCATGCCCTGCGGAACGGTGTCCGGTGCCGTGGCGTTCGGACGAGGGCCGGTGATCCGGCTCACACGCCGTCAGGGTGTGACGGAGTCCAGCCAGCCGGACGGGAACCCCGTACGGCGTCGGGCCAGGGCCTTCGCCCGGGGGACGGAGAGTTCGGCGAACGGCTCGACGTCGAGTTCCGTCCCGGCCCGGGTGAAGGTACCGACGACGTTCCCCGCCACCACCACCGTCCCGCGGAAGATCCCGTTCCCGCCGGGGGTCACCCGCTCGGCGTAGCCGGGAGCCAGGACGTGCGAGCGGTCGGCGTAGCCGAGCAGGAACTCGTCGAACCCGGGCAGCAGGTGCAGGTCGCGCACGGCCCGGCGGTGGGTGGCGAGCAGTTCGGGAACCTCGGGATGGACGAGGTGCTCGACGTCGTCGACGAGAACCGCCTCGAACTCGTCGCGCACGGCGGCGAAACCCCGCCGGGCGGTGCCGAGCGGCAGTCCCGTCCAGGCGGCGAGGTCCGCCGGGGTCGCGGGCCCGTGGGAACGCAGGTAGCGACGCGTCCACTCCGCCAACGGGTCCTCCGGTGTCCGCCGAGCCCGCACCCAGTCCCCGGCGAGCACGAACGTCTGTTCACGACCGGCCAGCGGTCCCTGGCAGAGGACGCCGAGCAGACAGAGGTGGAGGAGCAGGTGGTACCCGCGGCCGCCCGTCGTCGCCTGGCCGTGCCGTGCGAACTCGGTGAGGAGGTCGGCCCGGGTGGAGCGGCCCGTTCCCGCCAGGAACTCCGCGGCCACGCGGTGCGCGGTCTCGAGGTCGGCGTCGGCGATCCCCAGGTCGGCGCGACGACGTCTCGTCGCGGTGACCGTCCGAGCCGCGCACAGCTCGAGGACCCAGAACAGGTCCGCCGCGGCGATCAGGTGCAGGGTGCCGCGCATCGGCCAGGACCGCACGACCTCGCCCGCGTCCAGCGCCCGCGCCAGGTCGGCCGTGGGCCGGGCCGGCGTCCGGATCGCGACGGCGGTCGCGGCGCCGCGCAGGTCCTGGGCCTGGACGGCGGCCAGGTGCCCGACCACGGCGGTCGCCGACGCGAGCACCGGGACGACCCGCTGCGCCACCAGCCGCCAGGTCCCGACGTCGCGCGCCGCCAGCCGTGTCACCCGGACAAACTACCTGCGCACCGACCCCGATCCGCCGACCACCAGCCCGCGGTGATCCCGGTCTCCTCCCGGCGGGGACCGACGTCGACCGAGCCTCAGGGACGGAGGGAGATCGCGGCGACCGCAGGTCGGACGAAGAAGCCCGGCTCGGTTCAGGGTTTCGGTGGGCTGACCAGCACGTCCTGCTCGGCCACCGCCCACCACATCTCGTGCAGCTCGTGGTAGCGGCTGCCGGGTTCCGTCCGGCCCTCCCACGGCTTGTCGATGATGTAGTGGATGTTCTTCACCTCGTCGAGGTTCCACAGCGCGGGGTGCTGGTGGGGGAGGGTCTTCAGTGCGTTGTAGACGTAGGGCATGGGGCGCCAACGGCCGGCGAAGAACTCGTTGAGGAAGTCCTGCTCGGCGAACTGGTACTGCGAGAGGTCCGTGAGCCCGCTGAGGCGGGTCAGCATCGACGTGAACGCCTCGTGGTCGGGTTCGATGACGAGGAACCCGCCGTTGAAGTAGTTGTCGACCTCGTCGGGTTCCTCGGTGTGCTCGATCCCGCGGCAGTGCGTGTAGAAGCAGTTCTGCGGGGTCCACGACGCGGGGTAGCTGGCGATCCGGTTGGGGTTGCACCGGCAGGCGTGGCAGGCGGCGACCCCGCCGTCGGGGAGGTCGAGGTCGAACAGTTCGTCCATGCCGGCCACGACGAGCATGTCGGCGTCCAGCACCACGAGGCGCTCGAACTCGACCAGGTCCCAGGCGCCGAGCTTCGTCCACACCTCCGCGAACCGGGCGTTGGCGTAGCGGGCCTCGAGACGGCTGTCGGGCCGCAACGGCGGGAGTTCGCGGACGAGGCAGCCGTCGTCGACGAGTCGTTGCCGGCTGGGGTCGTCGATGTTCGGGGTCACCATCACCACGAGCGGGTGCCGGGTTCCCGAACGTCGCAACGAGGCGTGCAGGACCTGCACGCCCACCAGGTACTCCGGCTGCGTCAGCAGCGTGGCCCACGCCTTCATCGATGCACTCCCTGTTCGGTGCTGGATCTGTTCGGTGCTGGATCTGTGTGGTGCTGGATCGGTCGGTTCCGGTCGGGACGTGGTCGACGAACTCTCAGTCGGACCGGGTCGAGCGCAGGTCAGTCGAGCAGGTCGTCGGCGAACGCGTTGGCGAAGCGGTGCCCCGGGTCGAGCTCGTCGCGCACGCGGCGGAAGTCGTCCCACCGCGGGTACAGCGAGCGCCAGTCGTACAGCGGCTTCTCGAAGTACTTGCCCCAGTGCGGACGCCCGCCCTCGGTGGCCAGCACCTCCTCCACCGCGCGGAGGAAGTCCATGCCCCCCTCGGACAGGGTCCCGTCCTCGGCGTAGTAGACGACGAAACCGAAGTACACCGTCTCCTGCCCCTGCGACGGGCTGAGCCACGCGGTCGAGGGGCCGGTGCAGCGCAGGATGATCGGGTAGTGCATGTGCGGACGGGTCCGCGCGTGCCACTCCTTCAGGACGGCGATGACCTCGCCGGCACGGTGCAGCGGAACCCCGATCTCCACGTTGATCTGCGGGGTCGCGATGCCCCGGCAGAACACCTGGTACACGTCACCGGTCACGTCGGAGAAGTCCTTGAAGCGGTTCACCGTGCGGTACGGCTTGCCGTTCTCGTCCGTGATCCGGGTGTCGCCACGCATGTTGGCCAGGGCCTGGTCCACGGTGCTGTTCATGGCGTCGCTGGTCTGGTCACGTTCGATGAGGCGCCGGCCGCCCGCCTCGTACTCGCGGTACTCCTCGGGAGTCGCCTCCTGCGCCGTCCACACGTGGACGAGGTTCTCGTCCGGGAACCACCACGCCTTGCTCATGGCGTGGTCGCGGTTCCACGTCAACAGCTGCGTCTCCAGGCCGTCGGCGCTGACCGCGTCCTTGACGCAGGTGTAGACGATCGACGGAACGGTGCGCAGCGTGACCGCGCTGACCGCGCCGAGGACCCCGAGGCCGAGCTGGACGGCGGGGAACGAGGGGTGGTCGCGGTCGAACTCGGCGGCGGAGCCGTCGGCGAGCACCATCCGCACGCTCAGCACCGCGTCACCGATGGACGACTGACGCAGACCCTGCCCGTGCGTCCCCGTCGCCAGGGCGCCCGCCAGGGTCTGGGAGGCGATGACGCCGGGGGAGGAGGGCAGCATCCGGCCCATCGACGTCAGCACGCCGTAGATCTCCTGCAGCGACGTCCCGCCGGCGAACGTGGCGCTGTCCTCGTCGGTGCCCAGCAGGCCGCGCAGGCCGCTGGTGTCGATGAGCCGGTCGCCGCTCGCGGCGAGTTCCAGCATCCGGCCGGCGGACATCCGGGACCCGGTCAACCTCAACCGGCCCGCGCTCGAGGTGACCGCCTCGCGGAGTTCGGCCTCGGTGGTCGGCGACACGACGGCCGTCGACGGCGCGATGGCGGCGTTGCGGGCCCAGTTCCAGATTTCCGTCCCGTCGTCGGTTGAAGTGCTGCGACGGGGGTAGAGAGCCAAGGGGACGTTCATCGACGACTCCTGACGTGTGCGGACTTCGACCGGGCGGACGATCGGCCCGGGTGGCTCGGGGAACCTAACCCCCCTCGGGCCGGAGCGGCTCGGCGAGGACGCCGAAGGTGGCGCACGTCTCACTCCACCCTGCCCGCCCGCCGTGCGTCCGTCGTCCCTCTCGGCTACAAACTCCATGTGATGAACCCCGACGGCAGGACCGGTCTCCGCGCCGTCCTCTTCGACCGAGACGGGACCGTCGTCCACGACGTCCCGTACAACGGTGATCCCCAGCAGGTCCGCCTCGTCGACGGGGCGGTCGAGGTCTTCGCCCGGCTGCGTTCAGCGGGACTGCGCACCGGAATCGTCACCAACCAGTCCGGTGTCGGCCGCGGGTTCATCACCCGCGAACAGGCCGACGCCGTCACCGCGGAGGTGGTGCGCCAGATCGGCGGGGTCGACGTCGTCCGCACCTGCCCGCACGCCCCCACCGACGCCTGCCGTTGCCGCAAACCCGCGCCCGGTCTCGTCCTGGACGCCGCCGCCGCGCTCGGCCTGCGGCCCGACGAGGTCGCCGTCATCGGTGACTCGCCCACCGACGTCGGGGCCGCCGACGCCGCCGGGGCCCGGTCCGTGCTGGTCCCGGGCCCGCAGGCCGCCGACCTCACCGCCGCGCTCGACCTCCTGCTGAACCCCGTGCTCGCGAACCCGCTGGCCGCCCGGTGACCGGCCCGCGGATCCTCGCCGTGCGGCTCGACAGCGACGGCGACGTGCTGATGACCGGGCCGGCGATCGCCGCCCTGCGCCACGGACCGGACGGGGTCGAGGCCTCGCGCGTCGACCTGCTCGCCGCGCCCCCCGGGGCGGGCGCCGCCCGGCTGCTGCCGGGGGTGGACGAGGTCCTCGTCGCCGACGTCCCGTGGTCCGGCTACCACCCGCCCGCCCCGGACGCCGAGCCGCTGCTCGCGCTCGTCGAGACCGTCCGGGCCGGGCGCTACGACGAGGTGGTCGTCTTCACCTCGTACCACCAGAGCGCGATGCCGATGGCCCTCATCGCCCGCCTCGCCGGGGTCCCCCGGGTGGTCGCGGCCACCGACGACTACCCGGGCAGCCTCCTCGACGTCCGGCACCGCCGCCCCGGCAACCCCGACGGGACCGGCGGGGAGCACGAGGTCGTCGCGAGCCTGGGCCTGGTCGTCACCTCCGGGCGGACCATCCCCGCCGACCCCCGGATGGCGCTGCGGCACCCGCTGCCGGAGCTGCCGGCGGACCTGCTCGCCGAACTCGGTGACGACCTCGCCGCCGGCCGCGTCGTCGTCGTCCACCCCGGCGCGTCCGTGCCGGCCCGGGCTCCCGACCCGGCGGTCGCCGCCGCGGCCGTGGCGGCCCTGGACGCCGAGGGCTGGCGGGTCGTGGTCACCGGTGGGCCCGGCGAGGTGGACCTCACCGCCCGGGTCAGCGCCGGACGCCCCCGGGTCGTCGACGCCGCCGGGCGGACCTCGTTCGGGCAGCTCGCGACGCTCCTGGAGGCCGCCGCCGTCGTCCTCGTCGGCAACACCGGCCCCGCGCACCTCGCCGCCGCCGTCGGGACTCCCGTCGCGAGCTGGTTCTCCGCCGTGATGCCGGTGGAGCGCTGGGTGCCGTTCGGGGTCCCCGTGGTCGTGCTCGGTGACCTCTCCGCCCCCTGCCGCCTCACCCGGGCACAGGTCTGCCCCGTCGCCGGGCACCCGTGCCTCGACGTCGCCCCCCAGAAGGTGCTCGACGCCGTCGAGGCCCTGGCCACCGGCAAGGTCCCCGTCCCCCCGCCGTCGGCACCGCTGCCCCCGCAGGGCGACGTCCGGCCCGGTGCGGAGCAGGCGCTGTGAGTCGAGCGCACGAGCAGCAGCCCCCCTCCTCGAGCCCCCAGGAGCACCGATGACCGACCCGACGCAGGACCGTCCCGCGGTGCAGTGGCTCGCCCGGCACCAACCGCAGGTCGCCGAGGCCATGACGAGCCTCGTCGCCCAGGGTGAGGTCCTCGACGGCTGGGCGGCGCGGCTCGTCGACGTCTACGCCCGCGGCGGCCGCCTGCTCGCCGCCGGCAACGGCGGCAGCGCCGCCGAAGCCCAGCACCTCACCGCCGAACTCGTGGGCCGCTTCGAAGGCGAGCGGCGACCGCTGTCGGCGATCGCCCTGCACGCCGACACCTCCAGCACCACCGCCATCGGCAACGACTACGGCGGCGAGGAGGTCTTCGCCCGCCAGGTCGAGGCCCACGGCCGCCCCGGTGACGTCCTGGTGCTGCTGTCGACCTCCGGCAGGAGCGCCAACGTCGTCGCCGCCGCCGAGCGGGGACGCCGGTGCGGACTGCTCGTCCTGGCCATGACCGGCCCCGGTCGCAGCGCGCTGTCCGAGGTGGCCGACGAGACGTTGTTCGTCGGGGTCGAGGGCTCGTCCACCTCGGCGGTCCAGGAGGGTCACCTCATCGCCCTGCACGCGCTGTGCGCCGCCGTGGACGCGCACCTGCGGGGGGAGACGGCCCTCGCGCTCCCCACTACCTCCGGCACCGCCGCGTCGAGCACCGCCCCGCCCTCGGAAGCTCCGTCCGCGGCCCGCACCGTCGAGGTGGCCCGGGGGTCGGGAACCCGGCACGTGGTCGTCGTCGGCGACAGCGTGCTCGACGTCGACCTCCTGGGCCGCAGCGACCGCATCGCCCCCGACGCCCCCGTCCCCGTCGTCGACCTCACCGACCGTCAGGAGAGTCCCGGTGGGGCCGGGTTGACGGCCCTGCTCGTGGCCGCGGGGGGCGCCGGCGTCGTCGGGACCACCACGACGCTGGTGACCCCGCTCTCCGACGACGACGCCGGCCGACGCCTGCGAGCCGGTCTGGAGGACGCCGCGCACCCCGTCACCGTCGTCGGGCTCGGTCACCGCGGTGCGACCCGCACCAAGACCCGTGTCCGGGTCGCGGGGCAGTCCCTCGTCCGCCTCGACGAGGGCGGCCCGGGCACCCCCGAGGCGGTCGACGCCGGCGCCCTGGCCGCCGTGCTCGCGACCGCGGACGTCGTGCTGGTCAGCGACTACGGCGCCGGCACGACCCACGACCCCGTCGTCCGTGCCGCGCTCACCGAGGTCGCCCGCCGGGTGCCGGTGGTCTGGGACCCCCACCCCCGCGGTGGGGCCCCGGTTCCGGGGGCCGCGCTCGTCTCCCCGAACCTGTCCGAGGCCTCGGCCGCGGCCGGTTCGCCCGCCCCGACCGCGCCCGACGAGCTGGCCGAGCACCTCGCCACCCGGTGGGGTGTGCAGGGCGTCGTCGTCACCACGGGTGCGCAGGGCGCGTGGCTCGCGGCGCCGGGCACCGAGGCGATGTTCGTCCCCGCGCCCGTCGTGGCCGTCGGTGATCCCTGTGGCGCCGGCGACCGGTTCGCGGCCTCGGCGGCCCTGTCGCTGGCCGCGGGGCGGTTGCCGTCGCAGGCCGTGGTCACGGCGGTCCAGGACGCCTCGGCGTGGGTCGCGGCCGGGGGCGCCGCCGGCTGGCGGGCCGCCCAGCACCAGCCCCCCGCCGACCCGGCGCCCGTGGCGGGTGGGTCGGGGGACGCCGTCGCACGGGTGAGGGCCGCGGGCGGGACCGTCGTGGCCACCGGCGGGTGCTTCGACGTCCTGCACGCCGGGCACGTCGCCTGCCTGGAGGCGGCCCGACGGCTCGGTGACACCCTCGTCGTCCTGCTGAACTCCGACGCCTCCGTGCGGCGGCTCAAGGGCCCCGGGCGCCCGGTCAACGACCAGGTCGACCGGGCCCGGGTCATCGCGGCGCTGGACTGCGTCGACGCCGTGGTGGTCTTCGACGAGGACGACCCGAGGGAGGCCCTCGCCGCGCTGCAGCCCGACGTGTGGGCCAAGGGCGGTGACTACGGCGGGGCGGAACTGCTCGAGGCGCCGCTGGTGCGGAGCTGGGGCGGACGCGTCGTCCTGCTGCCGTACCTCGCGGGCCGGTCCACCACCCTCACCCTCGCCCGGGGCGCGGCGTTGCCCACCGGCCCGGCGGGAGAGCACTGACGATCGTCCCCGCCTCGGCGACCACCCCCTCCGCGATCTCGTACCGGACCGGCTCCCGTCACACCGGTGCGAGATCGCCGCGGGGGTGAGGTGGGTGCCGTCGGCGGTCGATGAGCGCAGGTGGCACGAACAGCGACCACGAATCGTGAGCAGGTGCCGCGGTCGGGCGTCGAACCTCGAGCTCAGCGCAACAGGTTGAGACCCGAGACGACCGAGGCGCCGAGCACCCAGTTCTCGAACTTCTTCTGGTCCAGCCGCTTCGCGATCCACCAGCCGATCAGCGTCCCCACCACCACGGCGGGCGCGAGGCGGAGGTCGAGCTGCAACGAGTCCAGGCTGAGGAGGCCCAGGCCGATGCTGAACGGCACCTTGAAGCAGTTCACGATGAAGAAGAACCAGGCGCCGGTGCCGAGGAACGACATCACGCCGAGCCCCATGGTGAACAGGTAGATCGACATCGGGGGGCCACCGGCGTTGGCGACCATCGTGGTGAACCCGGCGAGGAAACCGAAACCCAGGGACGTGAGCCGGCGGCCGCGGACGGTCATCGGCACGACCGCCTCCTGCTTGCGCAACCGGTGCTGGCGCAGCAGGTGGATCGCGACGAGGAGGATCAGCAGCACGCCGATCGAACGGCGCATCACCGTGTCGTCGACCACGCGGACGAAACCCGCCCCGGCGACGACGCCGAGCGCGACGTAGGGGAAGAGGCGGACCAGCAACCCCCAGTCGGCGTGCCGGCGGTAGATCGAGATGGCGAACACGTCGCCGAGGATCAGCAGCGGCAGGATGATCCCGGTCGACTCCTTCGCCGGGAGGACCGCGGCGAAGATCGCCACCGCGATGGTGCCCGCACCCCCGATGGAGGTCTTCGAGATCCCGATCACCAGGGCCGCCAGGTAGAGGGGGATCAACTGCGGCGTCGACAGGTCCAGCACCGTCGGAGCCTACGGTCCGCCCCGGCCCTTCCGGAGGGCGGTGTCGGAACCAGGAGGCAGACTCGGGGGATGGGTGCGGAGGTGGGGGAGCGGGTACCGCTGCGGGGTGGTCGTCCCGATCCCACCCGGCCGAGCGTCATGCACCTCGACCTCGACGCGTTCTTCGCCGCCGTCGAGCAGCGCGACAAGCCCTCGCTGCGCGGGAAGCCCGTCGTGGTGGGCGGCACCGGCGGTCGGGGGGTCGTGGCCACGGCCAGCTACGAGGCCCGGGTCTTCGGGATCGGGTCGGCGATGCCGACGGCGCGGGCGCGTCGGCTCTGCCCGAACGCCGCCTACCTCGCGGGTCGTTTCGAGGCGTACCGGACGGTCTCGCACCAGGTCATGGAGCTCGCGCACGCGCTGTCCCCGCTGGTCGAGCCGTTGTCCTTCGACGAGGCGTTCGTCGACCTCTCGGCCGTCCACGAGGGCCTCGACGTCACCGCGGTCACCGACATCGCGGAACGCTTCCGGGCCGACGTCCGCCACCGCACCGGCCTCACCGTCTCGGTCGGGGTGGGGGCCAGCAAGCTCGTGGCCAAGATCGCCTCGGACCTGCGCAAACCCGACGCCCTCGTCGTCGTGCCCCCGGCCGAGCAGCAGGCGCTGCTGGCGCCGATGAGCGTGCGGAAGATCCCCGGCGTGGGTGCGGTGACGGGGGACCGGTTGATCCGGTCGGGGTTGAAGACCATCGGGGACCTCGCGGTCGCCGACGAGGGGGAACTCGTCCGGATGCTGGGAAAGGCGCACGGCAGCGGGTTGCTCGCCTTCGCCCGGGGGGTCGATCCGCGGCCCGTGGTCTCCGAACGCGAGGCGAAGTCGGTCTCGGCGGAGGAGACGTTCGCGGTCGACCTCACCGACCGGGCGGACCTCGACGAGCGGATCCGGCGGATGGCCGACCGGGTCGCGGCCCGGCTGGCGACGTCGGGGGTGTCGGGGCGGACCATCACGATCAAGGTCCGCCGCTACGACTTCAGCACCCTGAACCGCTCCCGGACCCTGCCGCACGCGAGCAGTTCCGCGAAGGAGATCAGCCACCACGCCACCGAACTCCTCGACGCGATCGACGTCGCCGACGGGGTGCGCCTGCTGGGCGTGGGGGTCTCGGGGCTCTCGGAGTACAGCCAGATCGACCTGCTCGCCGAGATCGAGGAGGACCCCGTACCCCTGCCCGACGAGGACGAGCCGGAGGACGGCGTGGAAGGCGTCGTGGAGGGCGGTTCGCCGGACCCCTACGGCCCGCCCGCCGCGACGGGGTGGCGCCCGGGGCAGGACGTCACGCACACCGGGTTCGGCGCCGGCTGGGTGCAGGGTTCTGGCGCGGGCCGGGTGACCGTCCGGTTCGAGGGCCCGCACACCCCGGTCGGGCGCATCCGGACGTTCCGCGACGACGACCCCGACCTGGCCCCCGCCGACCCGCCCGTGTTCACCCCGGAACCGTCGTGAGACCTGCGGTCGCCCAGCGGCTCCTGGAGGTCCCCGGCGGCCTGGCGGCCGATCCGCTGCGCCGGTTCCTGCGCGCCCACGTCGTCCCCGGGGCCGAGCGGCACCTCGACGGGGTGCACGAACGGGTGGTCCCGACCCGTCGCGGTCCGGTGGAGATCCGGATCGACCTCGGCACGTCGCCGCGGTGCACGACGGTCGTCCTGGACGCTCCGGGCGACGTCGTCGACGAGGTGACCCCTCTCGTCCGCCGCTGGCTGGACCTCGACGCGGACCACGTCAGCGTCGAGGCGTGGCTGGGCGCGGATCCGCTCCTCGCGCCCCTCGTCGCGGCCCGCCCCGGGCTGCGGTTCCCGCGCGCCGTCGTCGGCGCCGAGACGGCCGTGCTGACCGTCCTCGGCCAGCAGGTCTCCCTCGCCGCGGCCTGCACGTTCGCCGGGCGCCTCGTCGCGGCGTACGGGACACCGGTGGACACCCTGGTCGCCTTCCCCGGACCGCAGGCGCTGGCCGCGGCCGGTGCCGAGGGGATCCAGGCCGTCACCGGGATCACCGGCGCCCGGGCCCGCACCCTGCACGCTCTCGCGACGGCGATCGCGGACGGTCTCGACCTCGAGGCCGCGGCGCTCGACCCGGTCCGGGCGGCGGCGGCGCACGCCGAACTCCTCGCCCTGCCCGGCATCGGGCCGTGGACGGCGGACTACGTCGCGCTGCGCGTCTTCGGCGACTCCGACGCCTTCCTCTCCGGTGACCTCGTGCTCCGGCGGGCGCTCGGCGGGATGAGCGCGAAGGCGGCCGTGGCGCGGGCGGAGCCGTGGCGGCCGTGGCGGGGCTACGCCCTGCTGCACCTGTGGACGGCGGAGGTCTTCGCTCCCTGACCCTCACAAGATCGCCACACCGGCGGTGTTCCCACTACGGTGCGTCCGTGAACGGAACCGTGGTGGTCACAGGCGGTAGTCGCGGGATCGGTGCGGCGGTCGTGCAGGCGCTCGCGGCCCGGGGGATCCGGACGTGCTTCAGCTACTCCACGCACCGCGAGGCCGCGGACGTCATCGCCGCCTCCGCCGCCGACCTCGGGACCGAGAGCCTCGCGGTGCAGGCCGACGTCTCGATCGAGTCCGACGTGCGGCGGCTGTTCAACCGGGCCGAGGAACTCGGCCCCGTCGTCGGTCTGGTCAACAACGCCGGCATCACCGGCCGGCAGTCGCGGGTCGTCGACATGGACGTGGACCGGATCCGGCGGGTGCTCGAGGTCAACGTCGTCGGTGCCTTCCTGTGCGCCCGCGAGGCCGTGCGACGCATGAGCCGCACCGGCGGCGGCACCATCGTCAACGTCTCCTCCCGCGCGGCGGTCCTCGGCAGCGCCGGGGAGTACGTCGACTACGCCGCCTCCAAGGGCGCCGTCGACACCCTGACCGTCGGTCTCGCCCAGGAGGTCGCCGAGGACGGGATCCGCGTCGTCGGGGTGCGGCCCGGTCTGATCCGTACCGACATCCACGCCGGCTCCGGTGAACCCGGCCGCGTCGAACGGCTGCAGAAGAACGTCCCCCTCGGCCGGGGCGGGGAACCGGGTGAGGTCGCCGAGGCCGTCGTCTGGTTGCTCTCCGACGCCGCGAGCTACGTGACCGGGACGACCATCGACGTCAGCGGCGGTCGCTGACCCGGCCCGTCGCGGCTGGGACACTGGCCGCACGACCACCCGGTCGGACCGCTTCCCCCGCCAGGAGATCCCCGTGAACCAGGACCGACGCTCCCGCCGTCGCCTCGGCCAGTACCTCGTGCTGCTGGTCCTCGTCGTCGTCGGGCTGGTCCTGCTCGCCCGCGGACAGGACCTGTGGGCCTGGGGCGCCTTCGGTGCCGCCGGCGGCGGCGTCATCACCATCGCGCAGTCCCGCCGCCGGGAGGGTCGGGACCGCTAGGGCAGGAGCAGGTGCGGCCGCGCGAGCACGCTGTCGCGGAACGCCGCCGTCACCCGCGGCAGGGGTTCGTCGCGCCACACCAGACCCAGCGTCCGGGTCGACGACGGTCCCTCCAGCGGTCGTTCCACCACCCCGACGAAGGCCTCGGAGGTCCCCGGGTGGGCGGCCGGGACCACCGCGACGCCCAGTCCCGCGGCGACCAGACCGCGGAGGGTGTGCGCGTCCTGGCCCTCGAACGCGATCCGGGGCACGATCCCGGCCTGCGCGAACATCGCCTCCACCGTTTCGCGCAGGCCGTAGCCCGGTTCGAAGAGCACGAACTCCTCGTCGGCCACGGCGGTCAGCGCGATCGGCCCGGGCACCCCGAGCGGGTGGTCCCCCGGCATCGCGAGGACCAACGGCTGGTCGACCAGGGCCGCGCAGGCCAACCCGGGTCGCCGCGGCACCGGTGACGTCAGCACCAGGTCGACCTCGCCGGCCGTGAGCTGGTCGAGCACCGCGCCGGCCGCGCCCTGGTGCAGCTGGAAGCGGACGCCGGGGTGGTCCTGGCGGAAGGCCCGCACCAGCGCCGGGACCGCGGCCGCCCCCAGGGTGTGCAGGAAGCCGAGCGCGATCCGGCCCGTGGTGGGGGAGTCGTCGTCGCGGACCGCCCGGATCCCGCGGTCGAGGTCGGCGAGCGCCCGCGCCGCCACCTCGGCCAGTGCGCGCCCTGCGGCGGTGAGGCGGACCCCGCGCCCGTCCGGCACGAGGAGCGGGACCCCGACCGCGTCCTGGACCCGCGCGAGGGTCCGGCTGACGGTTGGTTGCTGCAGGCCCAGGGCGTGCGCGGCGCGGGTGATGTGCTCGTGCTCGGCGACGGCCACCAGCACCTGCAGCGGGCCCAGCAGCTCGCGGAGTGCGTCCTTCACCCTCGAAGTGTGCATGAGTCCGCACCGCTTCATGCATTGGACGCATCGGTACCGTGTTCCTACCGTCGGGGGGTGAGCCTCGACGACCGCACCCGTCCCGACACGCAACCGTGGGCCGGTCACGAACGTGGGACCCCCGGGTACCGCCGCGTCGTCATCGCTCTCTTCGCCGCGGGGGTCGCCACCTTCGCCCAGCTCTACTCCGTGCAGGCCGTCCTCCCCGCCCTGGCCACCGGGCTCCACCTCGACGCGTCCCGCTCCGCCCTCGGCGTCTCCGTCGCCACCGGGGCGCTCGCGGTCTCGGTGCTCGGCTGGAGCGCCGTCGCCGACCGGCTCGGGCGGGTGCCGGCCATGGTCGTCTCGATCGTCGCCGCGACCCTGTTCGGGCTCGCCGTCCCGCTGGCCGGCGGTCTCGCCCCGCTGCTGGTGCTGCGCGCGCTGCAGGGGGCCGCGCTCGGGGGACTGCCCGCGATCGCCATGGCCTACCTGGCCGAGGAGGTCCACGCCCGCGAGGTCGCGCTCGCCGCGGGGGCCTACGTCTCGGGGAACTCCGTCGGCGGCCTGACCGGCCGGATCGTCTCCTCCAGCGTCGCCGACGTGCTCGGGTGGCGGTGGGGCGTGGCCGCCGTCGCGTTCGTCGGGGTCGCCGCGACGGTCCTGTTCTGCCTCGTCGTCCCGCGCTCGCGGGGTTTCGTGCGCACCGCTCGCGTGGCCGGTCCCTCGTTGGCCGTCCGGGTGCGGGGTGCGCTCTCCGACCGGGGACTGCTCGTCCTCTACGCCCAGGCCCTGCTGCTGATGGGGGCGTTCGTCACGGTCTACAACTACCTCGGCTTCCGCCTGCTGGAACCGCCGTTCTCGCTGTCCCAGGCCGTCGTCGGGTTGTTGTTCGTCGTGTACCTGGCGGGCACGGCCAGTTCCTCGCTCGCCGGCCGCCTCGCGGGTCGGGGCCGGTTGCGCGTCCTCGTCGGCTCCGCCGCCGTGTTCGTGCTCGGGGCGCTGCTGACGCTGTCGAGCTCGATCGTCGTGGTCGTCGCGGGGCTGGTGCTGCTCACGGCCGGGTTCTTCGCCGCGCACGCCGTCGCCAGCGGCTGGGTCGGGGCGCGCGCCCGCCCGCGGTTCCGGGCCCAGGCCTCCGCGCTCTACACCTTCGCCTACTACGCCGGGTCGAGCGTCGTCGGCTGGCTCGGCGGGTTCGCGTTCGCCGACGGCGGCTGGGGCGTCGTGGTCGGGGTGGTGGTGGCGCTGGTCGTCGCCGCGGCGCTGCTGGCGACCCTCACCCTGCGCGCTGAGGACACGCGCGGCAGCATGGTCGCGTGACCGACCTCGCCCCGCTCGCAGACCTGCTCGCCGACGGGCGGGTCCTCGTCCTCGAGGGGGCCGGGATGTCCACCGGCTCCGGGATCCCCGACTACCGGGGGCCCAACGGGTCGCTGACCCGGCACACGCCGATGACCTACCAGGAGTTCACGGGTTCCGCCGAGGCCCGTCGTCGCTACTGGGGGCGCAGCCACGTCGGCTGGGAGCACTTCCGGCGCGCCCGGCCCAACGAGGCCCACCGGGCCGTCGCGGCCCTGGAACGAGCCGGTCTCGTGACCGGGACGATCACCCAGAACGTCGACGGTCTCGACCTGGCCGCCGGCACGCGGGAGGTCGTGGAACTGCACGGGAACCTCGACCGGGTGGTCTGCCTGAACTGCGCCGAGGTCACGGCCCGCGCCGAACTCGCCGTGCGGCTGGCGGAGGCGAACCCGGGGTTCGGTGCCCGGGTGGAGGAACTGCACGCGCTGAATCCCGACGGCGACGCCGACCTGAGCGACGCCCAGCTCGAGGGTTTCGTCACGGTGGCCTGCCGCCGGTGCGGCGAGGACGCGCTCAAGGCGGACGTCGTGTTCTTCGGGGAGACCGTGCCCAAGGACCGGGTCGCGCGGTCCTTCGAACTCCTCGACGCCGCCCGCGTGCTGCTCGTCCTCGGGTCCTCCCTCGCCGTCATGTCCGGGTACCGGTTCGTGCTGCACGCGGCGAAGAACGCCCAGCCCGTGGCGATCGTCACCGCCGGCCCGACGCGGGGCGACGAGAAGGCCACGCTGAAGGTCGACGCTGCGCTGCAGGAGGTCCTGCCGGAACTCCTGGGCCGGTTGGGGGTCACCGCGGCGGTCTAGCCTGGTCGGGTGCTGGCACGTCGCGAAGGCCGGGGAACCCCGCTGCTGCTGATCCACGGGCGGGGGTCGACCACCGGGCTCTGCTGCCGCTGGAACAGCTCTTCACCACCGACCCCGACCTGGACGGGACCTGGGAACGCTGGTATGTCGACCTCCCGGGATCGGGGGAGAACCGCTGGCACCCGGGGATCGACGGCAGTGACGCCGTGCTGGACCAGCTCGACGGGTTCGTGGGCGCCGAACTCGGCGACCGGCGGTTCGCCGTCCTGGGGAACTCCTGGGGCGGGATGCTGACCCGGGGTCTGGTGGAACGCCGGGCCGCGCAGGTCCTCGGGATGGGCCTGCTCTGCCCCGCGGTGGTCGCCGACCGGACCCGCCGCGACCTGCCGCCGCGACCGGTGCTGGTTCACGACCCCGACCTCCTCGCCGGTCTCGACCCGGGCGACCGCGCGGAGTACGAGCAGGTCTCGGTGGTGCAGACGGCCGAGAACTTCGCCGCGTTCTCCGCGACCGTGCTCGCCGGGGTGCGGGGGCTGCACCCCGGTTCCCTGGAGGCGATCGAGCAGAACTACGCGCTCACCGTCGAACCCCGGGCGGCGTTCGCTCGTCCCTCCCTGGTCGTGACCGGCCGGCAGGACGACACGACCGGTTACCGCGACCCGCTGGCGCAGCTCGAGCAGTACCCGCGGGCGACGTTCGCCGTGCTGGACACCGCCGGTCACAACGCGCTGCTCGACCGCCCGGCGGCGTGCCGGGCGCTGGTCGCCGACTGGCTGGAACGGATCGAGCTCACCCCCTGAGGGGTGGACGGAACCACCCTCCCCCGCCGCCCTCAGCGGCCGGCCGAGACGGGCGCGGGCCCGTCGGGTCACGACACCAGGTCCGTGCTGAGCCGCCACAGGGCCCTGGCCGTGTCGGGGTCCACGGCCCACCGCTTCACACCGTGCGGGTGCTCGGCGAGCGTCGCGTCGTCGGGGACGACGTGGGCCTCGCGGCACTCGTCGAGGTAGCGGCCGCCGACGGCGGCGAACTCCGGCGAGACCGCGGCGACGAGGATCGTCGCCGCCCCCTGGGCGGAGGTCTTCCAGGAGAACGTCCCCGCGGCCTCCGCGGCCGCCAGCGAGGCCCGCTGCACGGGGGAGAAGCTGCGCTGCAGACCCGTCGCCACCCCGCCCGGGTTCACCGCGTTCGCGACGACGCCGTCGTCGCGCCAGCGCCGCGTGGCCTCGACGGCGAAGAGGGAGTTCGCCGACTTGGACCGGGCGTAGGCGATCTGGGGGTCGTAGGGCCCGTGCTCGAAGTGCGGGTCGGCGAGGTCGACGGGGGCCCGCATGTGGGCGGTCGAGGACACGACGACCACGCGGGAACCACCCCGTGCCGCGGCCGCGTCGGCCAGGTGCCGGTGCAGGCCGGTGGTCAGGGCGAAGTGCCCGAGGTGGTTGGTGGCGAACTGCAGTTCCCAGCCCCGCCCGGTGCGTTGCAGGTCGGAGGTGACGAGCCCGGCGTTGTCGACCAGGACGTCGAGCGGGGAGTTCCAGGCGTCCACGAACGCGGCCACGCTCGCGGGATCGGCGAGGTCGACGGCGCGGACTGCGGGCGCCCGACGACCCGTCTCGCTCGCGATGCGGCGGGCGACCTCGGAGCCGGCGGCGACGTTGCACACGGCCAGCGTCACCTCGGCCCCCGCAGCGGTGAGGGCGCGGGCGGTCTCGAGACCCAGCCCGGAGGAGGCCCCGGTCACGATCGCACGGCGACCGTCGAGGTCGACGCCCTCGACGACGTCCGCGGCGGTGCTGGCGGCGTCGAAGCGGGTGGTGATGAGTTCCGGCACGACGGTGTCTCCAGGGGTCGATTCGAGCGTTCTCGCTTTACAGAGTAGGCTGAATCTGTAAAGCACGCCGAGGTGAGGGGTCCGTTCGTGGAGCAGGTGAGCGCCGGTCCGGACCGCCGCGAGAGCGTTCTGGCGATCTCGGTGGAGGCCTTCCTCCGCTACGGCTACCGGAAGACCTCGATGGAGGACGTCGCCCGGGCGGCGTCGATCTCGCGTCCCGGCCTGTACTTCCTCTTCAGCTCCAAGCAGGAACTCTTCGCCGCCGCCGTCGAACGCGCCCTGCAGCAGGACCTGCAGCGGGTGGCGCAGGCGCTCGGGGACGGTGCGGTGCCGCTGGAGCAGCGGTTGGTGGACGCCTTCGACGCCTGGACGGGGCGCTACCTCGGGGCGGTCGGGGGCGAACTCCTCGCCGTCGTCGAGGCCCACCGCGAGGTCATGACCGCGGACGCCCTCGACGCGCCGCGTCGTTTCGCCGGGCTCGTGCGCGACGCCGTGTCGGCGGCGAACCCCGCTCGACCGCCGCGAACCACCGACGCGGTGGTGCGCACGATGATCAGCGCCGCCATCGGGGTGAAGCAGCAGACGTCCTCCCGGGAGGCCTTCCGGGACGAGATCCGTGTCGCGGTCGAACTGCTCCTACACTCGAGGGGCCATGCAGTGTGACTACTACGACGCCCACGTGTGTCGTTCCTGCACCCTGATCGAGCTCCCGTACCCGGACCAGGTGCGGGACAAGGAAGAACGCTGCCGCGAACTGCTCGCCGACCATGACGGCCTGCGCTGGTTGCCGAGCGTCCGCAGCCCGGAGGCCGGGTACCGGAACAAGGCGAAGATGGTCGCCGGCGGCACGCTCGAGCGGCCGACGCTGGGCATCCTCGACGCGGCGGGTCGAGGCGTCGACCTGCGCGAGTGCGCCGTCTGCGCCCCCGGCATCCGCGACGTCCTGCCGGTGCTGGCCCGGTTCGTCACCCGCGCCGGGCTGGTGCCCTACGACGTCCCCCGCCGCCGGGGGGAACTCAAGTACGTCCTGGTCACCGAGTCCCCGACGGGTGAGCAGATGGTCCGCTTCGTGCTGCGGTCCCAGGACCGGGTGGCGGCGCTGCGCAAGCACCTGCCCTGGCTGCTGACGCAGGCTCCGCAGATCACCGTCGCGACCGCCAACCTGCTGCCCGAGCACAAGGCCGTCGTCGAGGGGGACGTGGAGATCGCCCTCACCGAGCGGACGACGTTGCGGATGCCGATGGGTCCCGTCGACCTCGACCTGCGCCCGCAGAGCTTCTTCCAGACGAACTCCCTGGTCGCGCAGGAGCTCTACGCCCAGGTGGCGCGCTGGGTCGACGAGGTCGCCCCCGCGAGCCTGTGGGACCTCTACTGCGGGGTGGGCGGGTTCGCGCTGCACTGTACGGCACCGGGTCGGGCGGTGACCGGGATCGAGGTGAGCGCCGAGGCGGTCGAGAGCGCCCGCGCCGCCGCCGTCGGTCTGCCCGACGTCGAGTTCGCCGTCGGCGACGCGACCCGGTTCGCCCTCGACGCGCCGGAACCGCCGGAACTCGTCGTGGTGAACCCGCCCCGGCGGGGGATCGGCGCCGAGCTCAGCGGGTGGCTGGAGACCTCCGGTGTCCGCCACGTCGTGTACTCCAGCTGCAACCCCGTGACGCTCGCGAAGGACCTCGCGGCCATGCCGTCGCTGCGACCGGTGCGGGCCAGGATGCTCGACATGTTCCCGCACACCCAGCACGTCGAGGTCGTGGTCCTGTTGGCCCGGATGGCTGCACCTCGCGGACCTCGGAGCGTTGCTTGAGCTTTCCTTGGCCTGGTCGGGCCGAGGAGAGCCCAACGAGGGCACGTGAGGGGCACACGTACTCGCGCTTTCACCATCGCCTCTGACTCTCGGCGATTGGTCAAGATGGTTCTGCAACCGCCTCATCGTCATCAGCCTGGTCGTGCTGGCCGTCTCGACGATCTGGTACTGGACTGTCGACGGCATCAGCCTGATCGCGCTGCTGCTGGCCTTCACGGGCATCCTCGACACCACCACCACCATCATCATCGGCGGCAGCCTGCGCCTGATCTTCCTACGTGGTCGCGGACACGGCGGGGAAGACCCGTCCTCAACCTCGGTGGCGGTGGCGTGGGCGACGCAGGAGGCTTCTGACCTTCAGCTTCACCCGCACCCGCCACTGCGTCCCGTCCTGCGGGCCGACCCCGTGCACGGCGACGACCTCGTCCCGGGATCACGTCGCCTCCACCTACGCCCTCGCGGCCTGGTCGTCGACGGCCTCGATGACGACGGAGGCGCGGTGAGGCCGGCCCTCAGGGGCTGCTGGAACGTGACGCGGTAGGTCTCCACGGTGCGCAACACGGATCGGCCACCGGCATCGTCGGATCAGTGCGTTCAACGCGTTCATCCCGCGAGGACGCGTCCGGGCCCTGCAGGCTGGCGCCAGGAACGATCTGGGCGAGGAGCAGATCATCGAGTTCGTCAACGGCGTCGACCGCGGCAAAGTCTCCGGGCCGGCCACCCCGGCGCGGCACCCACAGGTCCAGAGCTTCGTCAGCAGCGAGTTCGACCGTGGCTCCCTCGAGGAGGAGTGGAGTCTGAACCGCCTACCGCTACCTCGACACTGAGGGCTTGCTCGCCACGCAGTGGTTCGGAGACGACGACCTGCCGATCCAGTCGAGCCGACGCCGGCCGGCCGCGGACAGCGCCGAAGCTCAACACCTTGCGCTCGCGGCGGCCTACGAACGCTTGTTCGACAGGGCGCTGGGTGGTATTTTTTCTGGTATGAATTCGCACCCGGGTCCCGATGAGGTGCTGGCCGACCTCGGAGACAAGTTCGTTCAGGCCTTCCTGGAGGCGATGGGCGTCACTCGCGACGATCTTCAGGATTTCCGGGGCTGGCGCTCGAGCTGGTTCCCGACCTTCACTGAGCGATTCCTGGGAAACTTCATCCACGAGCGCATGTGGGCGGAGATGGTCCAGCGCGTCGACGACCTGCCCGGCCTGCAGATCGTCGACAAGGAACCTCGACGCGAGATCGAATGTCACGGTCGCTACACCGTTCGCTTCAAGCGGCACCGTCCTGGCGACAAGATCGCCACCTACGCCACCGAGGGCGCACTTGCTTACTGGACGAACCGGGTGACGTTGCCCGGTCTCGAACTCGTCAGCCTGGCGATGGGGTACCTGTGGGACGCCGAACTGCGGCAGATCGGCGACACCGTACTGTCCTTTCGCGACGGCAAGGACAACCCTCTCTGGGCGATCACGTTGAACCCGCCCGTCGCTGGCACCGCTGGTATCACCTGGAACTCGATCGACCCGCAGCTGCCCTCGATCGACCTCAGCGACATCCTGGACGAGACTGGCGAAGAAGACGGGGAGGCGACTGGATCATGAGGCAGACCGGCGACGTCATCCTCACGGTTCGCAGGGCGCTTGGATTGACGCAGGACGACCTGTGCGAGCAGTTGGGTGTGACGCAAGCCACGCTCTCACGCTACGAGCACAACGAACGGGAGCCCGACGAAGCGATGCTTGAGAAACTCGGCGCCGCCCTCGGAGTTTCCGTGCCGTTCCTCAAGCACCCGTTCAAACTGCAGGGTGCTATCGCGGCCGATGCTCACATGCGTCGACAGAAGACGGTCAAGGCGTCGGACTGGAAACGTCTCGAGGCGCAACTGAACATGCTTCGCATGCGTTCGGCGTTTCTCCTGGCGCGGGTGTCCATCGATGCTGAGAATCAGGTTCCATCGTTCGACCCGATCGATACAGCGCCCGAACAAGCAGCCAGAATGGTCAGAGCTCAGTGGCGGATGCCGATAGGCCCTGTTCGCAACCTCACCCGATGGCTGGAGGCCGCTGGCATCCTCGTGATGCAGCAGGACTTCGGGACTCAGCGCATCGATGGGGCGTGTCAGTGGGCGGCAGCGAACCCTGTCGTACTCATCAACGAGGGTCTTCCGACTGATCGCCGCAGATGGACTTTGGCGCACGAACTGGGCCACCTCGTACTGCATTCCCAGTACGTTGATGAGGACATGGAGAAGCAAGCCGATGCTTTCGCTGGCGAGTTCCTGATGCCCGAGCACCTGATCAAATCGCCACTGAGGAACCAGTCAATCCCGCGCCTGCTCGAGTTGAAGGTGGAGTGGGGTGTTTCCATGCAGGCCCTGTTCATGAGGGCTGTTGCACTCAAGTTGGCCACCCGTGAAGATCAGACCCAATTCTTCAAGATGATGAATGCGCGAGGCTGGAAGCGACAAGAACCTGGAGCGGATCGTCTTCCCGATGAACAGCCAGCGCTGGTGGCATCCATAGGAGACCGCCTCCGCGAAGCTGGGCTCAGTGACGACAAGATCGGGCAGTTGACCGGTGCCCGTGGGCACGAGGGAGCCCGGCCCTTCGTGCAGCCACGGACACGGCTGCAGGCAGTCTGAGTACAGAGGTGCGTCCCCATCCGACGTGATCAGGTGGGGGCGCCCTCGGCATCGGCCCTGACGGGATTGCCGTCGACGCGCGTGTCCAATCCCTTGAACATCTCGTCGTGAACCTCGACGAGCATGTGGCGTTCGTCGAGGGCCGGTATCGGCTGCCGCACACGTGCTCGCACACGGCCGCGTCGTTGCTGGTGCAGGAGGGAGAGCCCCGCTGTACGAGGTGCAGCGACAACCGGCCACTCCCATCCAGCGGTAGGCACACCTGTCCCCGGGCCGCCGCACCAGCGTCTTGGGTGCCTGGGAGAAGCGGCGGACGCACGGGGCACGAGGCAGGCACCCAGCTCGGCAGGCAACCCATTCGGACGCGGCCCATGTCCACTCCCTGGAGGGGGTGAACCTGTGCCCGCAGACCCAGCACGTCGAGGTCGTCACGCTGCTGGAACGCCGTTAGCCCAGCACTTCCAGGCGGAACTCGGCCAGGTCGTCGAGCTCGAGCCCCTCCTTCGTGCGGACGGCCTTCTTCACGGGCAGCACGTAGGTCTCGGTGACGCCGGGGAAGATCGACGTCGTCCACGTGGAGCGGCCGCAGGTGACCCGGACGGGGACGGCGCCGAAACCGGACCGCGGTCGCGGGACGTCCCGGACCTCCTCGCTCAGCTCTCCCGGCAGGCTCACGAACACCCACAGCTCCGTCCGCGCCTCCCACCGCCTCGACCGCGCCGAGAACCCGAACTCCATGCCCGCATCCTCCCCGACCGGGAGTTCCGGCAGGATCGGGGTGTGGAGGACTTCCTGGGGGACCTGGCGGGTCGCGTGGCGATCGTCACCGGCGGGGGACGCGGCATCGGCTTCGCGTGCGCGCAGCGGCTGGCGCGGTCGGGGGCGTCGGTGGCGCTGCTGGACCTGCGTCCCGAGGTGGCCGACGCGGCGGCGCGTCTCGCGACCGAGCACGGGGTCGCCGCCCTCGGGGTGGCGGTCGACATCACCGACCCCGACGCCGTGACGGCCGCGGTCGCCGAGGTGAGCGCCACCCTCGGTGTCGCGACGGTGCTGGTGACGGCGGCCGGGATCCCCGGCAACGACGACGCCTTCGACGTCACCCGGGAACGGCTCGAGCAGGTCATGGCCGTCAACGTGACGGGGACGCTGCTCGTGGCCCAGGCCTTCGCGCGGACGTGCCGGGACGCCGGCCGGGGCGGCAGCGTCGTCGTCGTGGGGTCGATCTCCGGACGGATCGTCAACGTCCCGCAGCGCCAGAGCGCCTACAACGCGTCGAAGGCCGCGGTCGAGTCCCTGATGCGCTCGCTCGCGCTGGAGTGGATCGGGTTCGGGGTGCGGGTCAACGCCGTCTCGCCGGGCTACGTCCGGACCGAGATGACCCGCTGGGACGTGGAGAACCTGCCCGACCGCGTCGCGGAGTGGCGCTCCCGCATCCCCGCCGGCGACCTCGGCCGACCCGAGGACGTCGCGAACGCCGTGGCGTTCCTCGCGAGCTCGGCCTCGAGCTACGTCGTCGGTCAGACCCTGGTCGTCGACGGGGGCTACACGATCCTGTGAGTCCTCAGGACGGCGTCGCGGTCCCGTCCAGCCACCCCTGCAGGACGGTGCAGAGCGGCTGCAGGTCCCGGTCGAGCTCGGGCACCAGCTCCTCGGTGGGGTGCTCGACGGCCAGCCAGCGGCGCAGCACCGAGAGGTAGGCCGCGTGCACGGCCCCCGCGACGGCCTGCGGGGCGATGTCGAGGACGGCCAGGTCGTGGCGGCGGGCCACGAACGAGGCGACGTGCTCGCGCCAGTGCGCCCACTGCTCCGACTCCCCGGAACGCAGTTCGGTGGACTCGTCGATGACCCGGAAGCGCTGCATCCACATGCCCTGGCCGTCGATCACCCGGTACAGGGCGCCGAGGACGGCCCCCCGGACGAGGTCGAGGGTCGCGTCCTCGCGGGCGGCCGCCTCGTCGAGCAGCCCGGCGAAACCTTCGGTGTACTCGTCGAAGCGCCACCAGACGATCGAGGCTTTCGAGGGGAAGTACCGGAAGAAGCTCGTCTTGCTCACTCCGGCCCCGGCGGTGATCTCCGCCAGGGTCGTCTCCTCGAAACCCTTGCGCAGGAACAACTCCACCGCGACGGTCTCGATCTCCTCGCGGGAGGAGGCCGGAGGGCGTCCGCGGCGTGGGGCGGGGGTCTCCACCTGTTGCTCACTCACGTCCGACAGCGTGCCACAAGCACCTGCGCCCAGAGCCACTCCGGGGGAGCTGTCCACCGGACGGGCGGTCACCGACAGGTGTCGACCACGCTCGGGACCGCGGGAGCCGTCGATGCCATAACCTCGCACCGTGGTGACTGTGACGACCGGTGCGGCGGAGCGGACGACCTACGTGGTCGTCGACGGCGAGAACATCGACGCGACGCTGGGTGCGTCGATCCTCGAGGGACGGCCGGCCCCGGAGCAGCGGCCGCGCTGGGAGCGGCTGATGGACTTCGCCCGCACCACGTTCCAGCAGCCCGCCAAGGGTCTGTTCTTCCTCAACGCCTCCTCCGGGCACCTGCCGATGTCCTTCGTGCAGGCCCTGCTGGCGCTGGGCTACCAGCCGATCCCGCTGGCCGGCGGCCCGGGCGAGAAGGTCGTCGACATCGGCATCCAGCGCACGCTGGATGCCCTCGTCGACCGCGACGGCGACGTGCTGCTCGGCAGCCACGACGTCGACTTCCTGCCCCAGATCGACCGGCTGCTCACCGGCGACCGCCTCGTCGGGATGGTCGGGTTCCGGGAGTTCATGAACTCCCAGTACGCCGGGCTGCACGAGCGCGGGCTGAAGGTCTTCGACCTCGAGGACGACGTCCGCGCGTTCAACGTCGTGCTGCCGCGGGTCCGGATCATCCCCCTCGCGGACTTCGACCCGTTGCGCTACCTCTGAGGTTCACCCCTCGTCGAGGTCGGCCTCGGCCCGTTCCGGGCTGCCCTCGGCGAGGCCGCGCTCGATCGAGGCGCGGAACACGAACCACAGCACGACCCCGGCCAGCAGCACCGCGATCTCGGTGACGGTCAGCGCCCAGACGATCCCGCTCAGCCCGAACCAGACGTGGAACAGGATCACGGTCGGGACGAACAGGACGCCCTGCGTCAGCGACATGACCGTCGCGGGCACGGCCTTGCCCGTCGCCTGGAACAGCGACGTGATGAGCCCGGTGAACCCGTTGGCGACCATCGCGACCAGCTGGGCGGTGATGATCGTGGCGCCGATCGAGAGGACCGAGCGGTCGGACACGAACGCGGAGAACACCTGGTCGCGCAGGACGAACACCGTCACCGCGAAGACCAGCGCGATCCCGCCGACCGTCACCGCGGAACCCCGCACCGCCGCGAACAACCGGTTCCGGTCGCCCCGGCCGAAGGAGTGGGCGAGCAACGGCAGGACGCCGAGGGTGACGCCCATGACGAGGAACTCCGGCACCTGGGCGATGCGGACCGCGACGCCCATGGCGGCCAGTGGGCCGTCACCGTAGTTCGCGGCGAGGTTGTTCAGGACCAGCGACGTGACGATGAGGAACGCCGCCTGCAGGAGTTCCCCGACCCCCACCCCCAGAACGGGTCTCACGACGTCACCGGCGAGGGTGAACCACTTCGGGGCGAGGCTGACGTGGTCGCTGTTGCGGGTGAGCCAGATCGCGAAGTACACGACCGTGACGAGGTTCGCGAGGCCGGTCGCGAGGGCGGCCCCGGCCACGCCCCGGTGCAGGACGAGGATGAACAGGGCGTCGAAGGCGACGTTCGCGACGGTCGAGGCGATGAGCCCCACCATGACGGTGCGGGAGGCGCCCTCGGCCCGGACGAGTTGTTCCAGGCACATCGCCGCGGCGAGCACGGGAACGAACGCGAGCAGGACGGCCACGAACTCACGCGTCGCGTGCAGGGCGGTCGCGTCGGCGCCGAGCAGGGTCACCAGAGGGTGCAGCAGCAGCAGTCCGAGGACGGCGACGACGATCCCGACGACGACGGAACCCCAGAGGGCGAAGGACGACGCGCGCCTGATCCCGGCGGCCTGGGTGGGATCGTTCTCGGCCGCACCGAGCAGGCGGGACACGAGCGTCCCGCCGCCGACGCCGAAGACGTTCCCGACGGCCATGACCAGACCGAGGATCGGCGATCCGAGGGTGACCGCGGCGAGCAGGGCGGTGTCGTGCTGGGCACCGATGAAACCGGCGTTCACGACGTTGTAGAGCGCGCCGACGATCAGCGCGGCGGCCATCGGCACGCACAGGTGCAGGAGCGCGCTGACGATCGGGGCGGAGGTGAGGTACCAGCGGTTGGTGCCCACCTCCGGGGAGGTGTCGGGTGGGTTCACGGCGGGCTCCGTTTCCGGGCAGGGTGGAGCGCACGCCGACCGGGGTGGGCGCGTCGCAGGAGGTGGGGGACTAGCGGGAGGGACGTTCCAGGTCGGCGGTGATCTTGGCGAGCAGGGCGTGCAGGGCGTCCCGCTCGGCCGGGTCGAGCGGGGCGAGGATCGTCTCGTCGGCCGCGGCCATGGCGGTGTCGAAGCCCGCGATCACCTCGGAGCCGGCCGGGGTGACGAAGGCGCGCTTGCTGCGTTCGTCGCCGGGCGCCGTGCGTCGCTCGACGAGACCGCGGGCCTCGAGTCCCTTGAGCAGGCTCGAGACGCTCGCGGCACTGGTCCGGGTGATCTCCGCGAGGTCGCGCTGGATCGCCCCGGGGTTCTGGGTGAGGTAGCCGAGCACGAAGGCCTGTTCGCGGCTGACCTCGCGGGAGCGGATCCAGTCCTCGCCCGCCTTGCGCTGAGCCCACCCGATCCAGCGGACCAGGTCGAGGGTGCTGGTGAGCTCGGGTGCGTCCATGGTCAGAACGCTAACTGTTAGAGCTCTAACCGTCAACCCTCGAACTGATCGGACCACCTCCTCGCCGGTCAGCGCGCGAGCTTCAGGACCGTCTCCAGGGTGTCGGCCTCGTCCGCCGTCTTGTCGTCGCGGTAGCGGACCACCCGAGCGAAGCGCAGGGCCACCCCGCCGGGGTAGCGCGTCGAGCGCTGCAGGCCGTCGAAGGCGATCTCGACGACCTGCTCGGGGCGGACGGTCACGACGTACCCCTGGTCGTCCGTCTGCAGTTCCCGGAACCGGGCGGTCTGCCAGCTGAGCATCTCGTCGGTCATGCCCTTGAACGTCTTGCCCAGCATGACGAAACCGCCGGTCTCCGGGTCGCGGGCACCGAGGTGGATGTTCGAGAGCCACCCCGAGCGGCGGCCGGAACCCTTCTCGACGGCCAGCACCACGAGGTCGAGGGTGTGGACGGGTTTCACCTTCACCCAGGCGCCCCCGCGGCGACCCGCCGCGTAGCGGGAGCCCAGGTCCTTCACCACGACACCCTCGTGACCGGCGGCGACGACGTCGTCCGCGAACCCGCTCGCCGCCTCCGCATCGGCGGTCACCAGGCGGGGAACCCGCCAGCGTGGCGGGACGAGACCGTCGAGGGCGTCGAGCCGCTCGCGCAGCGGGACGTCGAGGAGGTCGACGCCGTCGAGGTGCAGCACGTCGAAGAAGTACGGGGTGACGATCGTCCCCGACGTCTGAGCGGTCCGGGACGCGGTGTCCTGGAACGCCTTCGGCCGGCCGTCGTCGTCGAGGGCGAGGGCCTCGCCGTCGAGCACGAACTCGCGCGCGGGGAGTTCCCGGACGATCTCGACGATCTCCGGCAACCGGGTGGTGATGTCGTCCAACGTCCTGGTCGCGATCCGGATCCCCTCGGGACCGCGGTGCACCTGGATCCGGATGCCGTCCAGCTTGGTGTCCACCGCCACCTCGCCGGTGAGACCCCCGACCGCTTCGGCGACCGACGTCGCGCTCGAGGCGAGCATCGGCAGCAGGGGCCGGCCGACGTGCAGCCGGAAACCGGCGAGTTCCCCGGCACCGCCGTGCAGGGCGGCGACGACGGCGTCGACGGTCGAACCCGCCAGCATCGCCGCACGCCGCACGTCCGGTCCGGGAACTCCGGCGACGACCGCCGCGGCGTCCTGGACCAGCGCGTCCAGCGCCCCCTGGCGCAGTTCCCCGGTCACGACGCCCCGGAGCCAGCGCTGCTCGTCGGCGGTCGCCCGGGCGAAGAGGTCGTCCACGGCGGCGGCACGCTTCGCCGCGGAACCGGCCCCGCCCAGGGCCGAGATGCCCTCGAAGCGGTGGTGCACGTCGTCGACGGTCAGCGACGCCGCCTCGGCCGGATCGGGGAGAGCGCTGAGCCCGCGCCACCCCAGACCCGTCCTGCGCTGGCGCAGGCTGCCCCCGAGGTAGGAGGCGACCACGGCGGCCCGGTCGGTGTCGTCGCGATCCAGCCGTCCCAGCAGGTCGGCGAGAGCGGCGACCTTCGCCGTCCGCGAGCGGGTGGCGGCGACGGTGGTCGAGGTGGCGACGACGTCGGCGAGCAGCACGGGATCATCCTGCCCTCGGCCCCGCGGGACGGCCCTCCCGAGGGTGCCTTCCGGTCCGCACCGATCCGTGGCAGGGTCGGTGATCTTGCCCACCCCGGAGGTGCACGTGTTCCGCAACCTGGTCGACCACCCGGCCGTCCTCATCGCCTTCCCGCTCCTGGGGCTGATCGTGCTGGCGGTGGTGGTCTACCTCGTCTACCGGGTCGTGCGCGCCGGCGTGCGGGACGGCCACCGCGACGCCGACCGGGGGCGGGACCCGAGGGACTGACAGGACGCCCGGCCGTGTGTGATCGTGTCCGGGTGCGGTGGTGCCGGGGCGAGAGGGCTCGTCGAGCGTCGGTGCACCGACGCCGGTCGAGCAGCTCCGGGGTCACCCCGGGGACAGCACGAGAGGTTCGGCACGACGTCGCAGGGACGTCAGCGCGCTCCGCGCGCCCTCGTCCCCGCAGCACAGGACCGGTCGCCCGGCACCACCGCGCGCACGCATGACCGACCGTTCCGCCGATGCCGTCGTCGTCGCCCTGGCGGCCGCGTTCCTCGACGGACCCTGGACCCCCGAGGGCCTCACGCACCGCGGTCGGGCCGCCGTCGGGTCGCCGAGGGCGGGATGGGTCGCGAAGGTCGCCGCCGCGGTCCTCGCGCAGTTCCACCGGCCGCCGCACGACGCGCCGCGGGAACTCCACGCCTGCATCCTGCGCAGCACCGCGTACGGGAGCGCGAAGCGCGCCGCCGCGAGGCGCGGGGCCCCGCTGCGGATGGCGCACCTGGCGGTCGGGACGACCCGCATGCGCGGCAACCGGTTCGGTGTCCCCGAACTGCACACCGTCCTCGACGTCGCGGAGTTCCTCGAGGTCGAACCGGAACACCTCGGACCTGCGGCGCTACCAGGTCCGGACCGCCGGCTGGGCGCTGCACCACTACCGGTCCGCGTGGACCGCGAAACGCGGCGTCCCGCGGCTGCTGGAGGCGCCGAAACCCCGGCTGAAGCACCTGCAGAGGCGGGTCCTGCGCGAGGTCCTCGACCGGGTGCCCGCCCACGACGTCGCCCACGGGTTCGTCCCCGGACGGTCCGCGCTGACCGGGGCGTGGGACCACGTCCAGGCCCGCACGGTCGTGCGGTTCGACCTGGAGGGTTTCTTCGCCTGCGTCCCGGCGTCGCGGGTCTACGGCAGGTTCCGGCTGATGGGCTACGCCGAACCCGTCGCCCACGTCCTCACCGGACTCACGACCCACGTGACCCCGTTGACCGTCCTGCGCACGATGCCCGACGGCGGGGCCGCTGACGCGCGGTTCCGATTGCGGCGCAACCTCTCCGAAGCGCACCTCCCGCAGGGGGCGCCGACCTCGCCCGCGTTGGCGAACCTCTGCGCGCACGCGGTGGACCGGCGGTTGGACGGGTTGGCGCGCGCGGTCGGGGCGACGTTCACCCGCTACGCCGACGACCTGACGTTCTCCTCCACGACCGGGCTCGACCCGGCGGCGTTGGCGCGTTCGGTGAGCCGCATCGTCGCCGACGAGGGTTTCGTCCTGAACCCGGCGAAGACCCGCACCCGCGGCCGGGGCGCCCGGCAACTGGTGACCGGGCTCGTCGTCAACGACCACCCGAACGTCCCGCGCGACGAGTTCGACCGGTTGAAGGCCGTCCTGCACAACTGCGTCGTGCACGGCCCGGCGTCGCAGAACCGGGCCGCGCACCCCGACTTCCGCGCCCACCTGGAGGGGCGCGTCAGCCGGGTCGAGTTCGTCAACCCCGCGAAGGGGAACCGACTGCGTCGGAGCTTCGAGCGGATCCCGTGGTGAGCAGGCCGTGCCGGACGAGCCAGCGTTCGAACACCAGTGTGCACAGCGGCGGGATGCTCGCGGCGAGGCCGACGAGCGTCACCCGGAGGCTCCACCCCAACCGGCGGGCGGCCCACACCGTGGACACCAGGTAGACCACGAAACCCACGCCGTGGATCATCCCGACCACCGGGACACCCCCCTCGTGCGGGGCGTCGACGACGCGCTTCAGGAACACCGCGACGAGCAGCGCGGTCCACGAGATCGCCTCGAAGGTCGCGATCACGCGGAACCAACGGGCGGCGAGCGGCCCGGACGTCATGGGGGTCCTCCTCCTGGCGGGGTCGTCCCCCCAGTCTGACGCCCCGTCGGAGACCCCCGGGCCGCCCCCGGTGTGTGATCCCTCACCCCGAGCGGCACGGTCAGGAGAAGACGGTCCGGTGCCACTCCTTGCGGGCGGTGCCGGTGCGGTCGAACATCACGTGCTTCACGGCCGTGTACTCGTCGAGGGAGTAGGTGGACATGTCCTTGCCGAAGCCCGACGCCTTCACCCCACCGTGCGGCATCTCGCTGATGATCGGGATGTGGTCGTTGATCCACACGCACCCGGCGCGCAGTTCCGCACTGGCCCGCATCGAGCGGTAGACGTTCTGCGTCCAGGCCGAGGCCGCCAGCCCGAAGGGTGTGTCGTTGGCGAGGGCGAGGCCCTCGTCGTCGGTGTCGAAGGGCAGGGCGACCAGCACCGGACCGAACACCTCCTCCTGCACGATCTCGGAGTCCTGCGCCGCGTCCACCAGCAGCGTGGGGGAGTAGAACGCGCCCGGACCGGACGGCGCGTGGCCCCCGGTCACGACCTTCGCGCCCGCGTCGACGGCCCGCTCGACCATCCCGGCGACCTTGTCGCGCTGGCGGACGTGGACGAGGGAGCCCATGTCGGTGGCGGGGTCCGTCGGGGACCCGACGCGGACCCCGGCCATGAGTTCCGCGGTCCGGGCCACGAAGTCGTCGAACAACGGCCGCTGCACGTAGGCGCGGGTGGCCGCGGTGCAGTCCTGGCCCGCGTTGACGAGGGAGGCCGCGACCGCTCCCTGGGCGGCGGCCTCGAGGTCGGCGTCGTCGAACACGACGAACGGGGCCTTGCCGCCGAGTTCGAGGTGGACGCGCTTCCCGGTGCGCGAGGCCACCTCCATGACCCGTCGCCCCACCGCGGTGGAACCGGTGAACGAGCTCATGGCGACCCGCGGGTCGCCGACCAGGGCCTCCCCGGCCTCCGGCCCGGTCCCGGTGACGACGTTGAAGACCCCGTCGGGAAGGCCTGCCGCGCTGAAGACCTCGGCGAACAGCAGGGTCGTCAGCGGGGTGTTCTCGGCGGGTTTCAGGACGACGCTGTTGCCCGCGGCGAGCGCCGGCAGGACCTTCCACGCGGCCATCTGCAGCGGGTAGTTCCACGGGGCGATCGACCCGATCACGCCGAGGGGTTCGCGGCGCACGTAGGAGGTGTGGTCGCCGTCGTACTCGCCGGCCGCCCTGCCCTCCAGCACCCGGGCGGCGCCGGCGAAGAACACCGTGTTGTCGACGCTGCCGGGGACGTCGAACTCGCGCGACATCCGCAGCGTCTTGCCGGTCTGCGCGGTCTCGGCGGCGGCGAACTCCTCGCTCCGTTCCGCCAGCAGTCGGGCCGCCGTCGCGAGGACCTCGGCCCGGGCCGCCGGGGTGCTGCGCGACCACCCGGTGAAGGCCCGCTCCGAGGATGCGACGGCTTCGGCCACGTCGGCCGCGGTCGCGGCGGCGCCCGTGGCGATCACCGCACCGGTGGCGGGGTCCTCGACGACGAGCTGCTGCCCGTTGCCGGTCCTGCGGGATCCGTCGATGTACTGGAAGTCGTCCACGGGAGGCTCCTCTGGTGCGGATTCGTGGGCGCCAGACTGCCTGATCGACGGATCGCGCGGAAGAGCGGGTCGGGGACGGATCCGTCAGATCAGGACGCCGTCGCTCTCCTGGCCGTCCTCGGCGTGCGTGCGCTGCACGAGACCGGGGACGTCGTCGGCCGCCATGGCGCTCCCGAACCAGTGACCCTGGGCGCGGTGGACGCCGAGGGCCAGCAACGGTCCCAGCTGCTCGGAGCGTTCGACGCCTTCGGCGAGGATCCGCAGGTCCATCGCCCGGCACAGGGCCGCGATGCCCTCGAGCAGCGACGTGTCCCCACTGGTCACCAGCGTCGTCAGCGAACGGTCGAGCTTCACGGTCGAGATCGGGAACCGGCGCATGTAGGACAGCGAGGTGTAGCCGATGCCGAAGTCGTCGAGGTCGAGCTGGAACCCCGCGGCGACGGTCTCGCGCAACGACTCCGCGATGCGGGGGTCGTCGGGGAGTTCCTCGTGCTCGGTGATCTCGAGGTGGATCCGCTCGGGGGCGATGCCGTGCGCGGCGGCCAGGGTGGTCATCCACCGGGCGAGGCCGTGGCGGTGCAGGCTGCCGACCCCGAGGTTCACGGCGAGGTGCAGCGGCGGGACGCCGAGGGCGTCCCACTGCGCGAGGTGGCGCACCGCGCGCGTCGCGACGTGCTCGTCGAGGCGGGCCCCGAGACCGGCCGCCTCGGCGTGGTGGAGGAACTCGTCGGGCACGAGGAGCCCCGCACGCGGGTGGCGCCAGCGGACGAGCGCCTCGACCCCCACGATGCGGACCGACGACCCCTCACCGAGTTCGACGATCGGCTGGTGCACGACGACCAGTTCGCCGACGTCCGCGGGGGACCCGTCGTGCAGCAGCAACCGGCGGAGTTCCTGCTGCATGGTGAGCCCGCCGAGGACCCGTTCGCGCAGTTCGGGCCGGTAGACCTGGGCGCGGCCCTTGCCGGCCTGCTTCGCCGCGTACATCGCGATGTCGGCGTCGACGAGCGCGACCTCGAGGGTCACCCCGGCGGGGAGCGGTGCGATGCCGATGCTGGCGCTGACCTGGTACGGCAGCCCGCTGAACTCGAAGGGTGCGTCGAGGGCCGTGAGCATCAGGTCGGCCGGCCCCTCCTCGTCGTCGGGTGCGGTCCAGCAGACGACGATGAACTCGTCGCCACCGGTGCGCGAGACGACGCCGCGCACCCCCACGGCCCGCTGCAGCCGGTGCGAGACCTCGACGAGCAGGGCGTCGCCGACGGCGTGGCCGCGGGTGTCGTTGATCTGCTTGAAGTCGTCGAGGTCGACCAGGCACAGGTGCAGGTCCTCGCCGCGCAGGCGCTGCTGCAGCTCGCGGGTGGCGTTGGGCAGACCCCGGCGGTTGACCAGGTCGGTGAGGGGGTCGCGGTCGGCGCTGCGTTCGGCGCGGCGCACCGCGAGCGAGGCGAGGGCGACGCCGGCGCAGGCGAGGACGTAGCCGCTGGGCGCGACCACCTGGACCGCGACGTCGGGGAGGACGTGCAGGTTGCCGAGGCCCCACAGCACGGGCACGGCGAGGAAGACCGGGACGACGGTGAGCAGGCGCTGCCCGTCGCGGCGCAGGGTGCCGCCGGCGTGGGGGGTGCCGAAGTGGCGCATGCTCGGGTGCGAAGCGGCGGTGGCGAGCAGCACCATGGCGAGGCACTCCAGCGCGGGCAGGACGCGCGCCTGGCCGAGCAGGTCGCCGCGGGCGGTCACCAACGAGGCGATCGCGAGCAGCCCACCGGAGGCCGACAGCACGAGCGCGGTGGCCGGGGCCATGCCGGTGCGGGTCGAGAGGATGCGCAGCAGGACGACGACGAGGACGACGTCGGCGGCCGTGCCGATGAGGACCGCCGGTTCGTCGCCGAGTCCGGTCTCGTGCAGCATCCCGAGGACCTGCACGACGACGAGTCCGCCGCCGCAGAGGGTGAGGAGGACGTCCGGCCAGGTCGTGCGGGACGACCCTTCGCGGCGCAGCGTCCGGACGACGAACGGCACCAGGGCGAGGCCCACGACCTGGACGCCGACGACTCCCCAGCGGGCGACCCCGAGGTCGCCCGGGCGCAGGACGGCGGCGACGGCGGCGACGAGGCCGGTCGTCACCAGGGCGAGGACGGCCGCCCAGGCCTGCGGCAGGATCGGCCGGTGCCGGCGCACCCCCAGCGCGGTCACGAGCAGGGCGGCGGCGTGGACGAAGGCGACGACGAGATCGGCCGGTCCGGGACCCGTCGCGTCGGGCAGGAACGCCACGGCGAGACCGAGGAGGCCCAGGACGGCCAGCACCGCGGCGGCTCGCTTCGACATCGGCTCCCCTTGGACGTCCTCGCTCCCAGAGGCCCGGGACCACTTGACGTATCGGCGGGTCCCGGGTCCGACTCATTCGCCCGATCGGGGGTGCACTCCCGGTGGTGGACACGGTGGGTGACGGGAACACCCCGTGGGGGGCCCGGGGTTGGCGCCGACATGAGCACACCCACGACCCCCCGCCGGCTGAGCCTCTGGGGCGGCGGCCCCTGGCAGGACCCGACCCGCGTGGCGGAGGCCCGCGAGGTCGCCGCGGAGGTCGAGGAGCTGGGGTTCGCACGGCTGTGGTTCTCCGGCGGCTTCGCACCGGGGATCCTCCCCGCGTTCGGTGAACTGCTGTCGGCGACCACCTCGCTGGGCGTCGCGAGCGGCATCGTGAGCATCTGGACGGCCACCCCGGCGCAGTCCGCCGCGGCGTTCGCGGACCTCGAGCGCGACCACCCGGGACGGTTCCTGCTGGGGCTCGGGAACTCCCACGCCCCCGCCGTCGAGGGGCAGGGGCGGGCCTACGAGAAGCCGTTCACCCGGACGGTGGAGTACCTCGACCAGCTCGACGCGCTGTCGCCGTCGGTCCCCGCGGACCGGCGGGTCCTGGCGGCGCTCGGCCCGAAGATGCTGGACCTGGCGCGGACCCGGACGGCCGGGGCCCACCCGTACTTCACGACCGTCGAGCACACGGTGTCGGCGCGCGAGGCCCTCGGCCCCGAGTCGTTGCTGGCCCCGGAGGTGGCCGTCGTGCTGGAGACCGACCCGTCGAGGGCGCGGGCGATCGCCCGCGAGTACGCGGCGGTGTACCTGGCCCTGCCGAACTACACGAACAACCTGCGCAGGTTCGGCTGGGGCGACGCGGACCTCCTGGACGGCGGCAGCGACCGGGCCATCGACGCCCTCATCCCCTGGGGCACGGTCGAGCAGGTCGCCGCGCGCCTCGAGGAGCAGTTCGCGGCCGGGGCCGACGAGGTCCCCGTGCAGGTGCTCGGTGGCGGCGGGGACTTCCCCCGCGAGCAGTTCCGCCTGCTCGCGGAGGCCTTCGCCGGCTGAGGTCACCGGCCGCCCCTGAACACCGCAGCGCGTTCAGTCCACGTCGAGGATGGACCCGATCCCGGTGACGTCCAGCAGGAAGCGGACCTGGTCCGGGGCGTGCCGCAGGCGCGGTCGGCGGGGCGCGATGCGCTGGGTGAGCCTCACCAGGAAGGCGATGCCCGAGGAGTCCATGAACGTGACCGCCCCGAGGTCGACCACGACGACGTGCTCGGCCTCGGCCCCGTCCAGGACGACGCGGGAGCACAGGGCGGAGAGTTCCCCCTCCAGGCCTGCGTCCACCTCGCCGCGCAGAGCGATCGTCGTGCACCGCGTGACGGGGTCGACGAGGAGGGTGCCCACCGCGTCGCCGGGGCTGGTGGTGTCCGGGCGTGAGCTCACCGGCCGCCGACCCCCCGACGACGGCCCGCAGCCCGCTTCGTGGAGGCGCGGTTGCGACGGCCGGCCAACGCCGACGCCCCCCGCAGACCCCGGGACAACGCGGTCGGGCCCTCGGAACGTTCGAGCCTCCCGGCGATCGCCCCCATCGTCCTGATCCCCAGGGGTACCGCCACGGAGGCGATCACCCAGCGGCGCAGTCCCTGCGAGAGCAGAACCCACATCGTCGTCGTCCTTTCGAAGCCGCACCCGGGGCGGATCACGACCCCGGTCGACGTTGTGAGTGCTCGAACCCCTCGTTCGTCACGCCGTCGAGACCGTGACGTGCGTCACTTCCCTGGGTCTTCTAGTAGTCAAGAGTTCAACTGGCTCGTGGGCTCCGGAGGTGGTCCCATTCCTCGACGCAGTCGTTCCCGGCGCACGAAGAGGCATGGCGATGGTTCCCACAGCTCGACCCGGAGAGTCCGCGGAACCTCTCGTCGTCCTCGACGCCGGTGCGCTCCGCGGGACCTCACCCCGGTGGGGGACCAAGGAGGTCAAGGGCACGAAGGAGCACGGTGCCCGGCTCGTCGGCCCCGACCTGCTCGCGGAGGCGGTGGTGATCGGGGCGGGTGCCCCGCCTCCGCACGGCCGACCCCCGGGCGCCGGGGTCGGGGGAGGACGTGCTGCCGCAGGAGGGGGACCGGTGGAAGGACCGCAGGACGTGACGAGTGGTGGACCCGGGGGCGAGGCCCTGTCCGGGTGGGACCTGGAGGGCGTGCCCGACGAGGCACTGGCCCGCCGGGCCGGGCTCGGTGACAAGGCGGCCTTCGCCGTCCTCGTCGACCGGCACGGCCCGGGGCTGCACCGCCACGTGTCGAGGATGCTGCGCGACCGCGGTGCCGTCGAGGACTGCCTGCAGGAGACGCTGATCGCGGCCTGGAAGGGCCTGCGCGGGTTCCGTGGTCAGGCCAGCGTCCGGACCTGGCTGTTCACCATCGCCCGGCGACAGGTCTTCGCCCACGGCCGGCGCGTCCCGGAGTCCGGCTCGCTGCCCTACGTCGACCCCGCCGAGGTGCTGGACCGGATCGCGGACCTGCGAGACGATCCCGCCCGGACCAGCGTGGAGTCCGGGTTGCTCGAAGCCGTCGACGTCGCGCTGACCCTGCTCCCCGAGCGGCAACGTTCGGCCTGGCTGCTCAAGGAGGTCGAGGGTTTGAGCTACGCGGAGATCGCGATCGTCCTGGACGTCGGCCCCACCGTCGTCCGGGGCCTCCTCGCCCGCGCGCGGACGACCCTCGCGAGCACGTTGGAGGACTGGCGGTGAGCGGCGAAACCCGGGTGGAGTTCCAGGACCTCGGCGCCCGGCTGATCCGCCGGCACACCGAGAACGGCTGGGTGGCGCTGCGCGACGACCTGCTCGACCGCGCCCTGCGGAGCTTCCGGCCCTCCGCGCCGGTCCGCGGTCGTCACGGCGCCGGTGACTTCTTCGTCGCCGCGGACGCGCTCGTCGCCCTGCTGCGACGCAGCGTCGACGCGGAACCGCAGGCCGCGGCCTCGGACATCACCTGCGAGACGGACGGGTCGGACGTCCTCGTCTCGGTCACGATCCGGCTCGTCGCCGCCTACGGAGCGCACCTGGTGACCCTCGCCGACGCGGTGCGGACCCGGGCCCTGGTGGAGCTGCAGGAGGTCCTCGGGGTCCTCGCCCCGGAGATCGCCCGGATCCACACCCACGTCCACGTCGAGGACGTCCACCGCGACCCGCGGATGCTCTGAGCACGGCTTCCCGGGCGGTGGGCGCCGGTGTCCGGGACGCGTACTGTGCGAGAACCGCACGAGGCGCTGAGCCCCGTACGTCACCCGGCCCGAGCAGGAGGGCGCACGGCTGGAGTCGACGGCCACGCGGTACCCCGCCGTCCGCGGCGAACACCCGGCCCCCGGGTGGACAGGAGACGCACCATGGACAAGTCGCCCCGCAACACCAGTGCGAAGAAGACCGGCAAGTCCCTCAAGGAGAAGCGCGTCGACAAGAAGGCCAAGAGCGCGTCGCGCAGCGCCTCCGACGCGGTCAGCGACAGCGTCAAGGGCACCAAGCGCTGAGACCGGTGCCGCCGCGCAGCACCGGTGCTGCGCGGCGGCGGTCAGTCGTGCGTCGAGGTCTCGTGACCGCTGTGGCCGACGGGTTCGAGCTGGAAGGTCGCGTGCTCCACGGCGACGGGGAAGTGCTCGGCCACGCACTCCTGCAGCCGGTCGAGGATCTCGGGTGCGTGACCGTCGCGGAAGCAGGACTCGTCGAGGACGACGTGCGCGGACAGCACCGGCAGGCCCGAGGTGATCTGGCTGGCGTGCAGGTCGTGGACCGCGTGCACGTGCGGGAGTTCCAGCAGGTGCCGGCGCACGTCCTCCAGGTCCAGTCCCGGCGGGGTGGACTCCAGCAGGACCGCCGTGGTCTCCCGCAGCAGACCCAGCGTGCGCGGGACGATGAGGACGCCGATGAGCAGCGACACCAGGGCGTCGGCGCGGGTCCAGCCCGTGAGGGCGATGACCCCGGCGGCGACGATGACGGCCACCGAGCCGAGACCGTCGTTGACGACCTCGAGGATCGCGGCCCGCACGTTGACGTTGCGCTCACCTCCGCCGCGCAGGAGCAGCCACAGGGCGATCACGTTGCCCAGCAGGCCGATCACCCCGAACGTCAGCATCGCGCCGGAGTGCACCTCCGGTGGCTCCAGCAGGCGTCGGACCCCTTCGACGAGGACGAAGACGCCGATGGCCAGCAGCGCGGCGGCCTGAAGCGTCGCGGCGAGGACCTCCGCGCGCCGGTAACCCCAGGTGCGCTGGGCGGACGCGGGACGCGCCGCGAGCGTCGCGGCGATGAGGGCGATGACCAGACCCGCGACGTCGGTGAGCATGTGCCCCGCGTCGGCCAGCAGGGCGAGGCTGCCCGAGACGAACGCCCCGACCGCCTCCGCGACGAGGACGGTGGCCGTGACGGCGAGCGCGGCCGCCAGCCTCCGACGGTTCTGCTCGGCCGCCCCGTGACCCCCGTGACCCCCGTGGCCGTGGCCGTGGCCGTGGCTCACGACGCGACCTCCTCGTGGGCGTGTTCGGGGCAGACCTCGTCGTTGACCGCGAGGACCACGCCGAGCAGGTCGCCCAGCGCGTGCGTCATCCGGGCGTCGGCGATCTCGTACCGCACGCGTCGTCCCTCCGGCACGGACACGACGAGGCCGCACCCGCGCAGGCAGGCGAGGTGGTTGGACAGCGACTGGCGCGAGACCCCGAGGAGTTCCGCGAGTTCCGCCGGGTACCCGGGCGCCTCGCGCAGCGCGAGCAGCAGCCGGGACCGGGTGGGGTCGGAGAGGGCGTGGCCGAAGCGGGCCAGGACCTGCGCGTGCGTCGCGATCACCACTCGACAGTACATCGCCGGATGAACTGACGGGGCCCGGCGAGACGGGTAGCTTGCGCAGCACCCACCACTGCTCACCGCTGCGCACCCCGGAGGAACCCACGTGACGATCGAGGACACCGTGCTCGGACACCCGCAGGCGGTTCCCGGGCCGCACGGCGACGTCGACCTGCGCGTCTACCGACCGGCCGGCACCCTCGACGCGGCGCTCGTCTGGGTCCACGGCGGCGGGTTCGCCGCAGGGGACCTCGACATGCCGGAGTCCGACGCCGTGGCCCGTGCCCTGGCCTGCGCCGGGGTGCTCGTCGTCGCCGTCGGCTACCGGCTCGCGGGCCCCGGCACGTTCTACCCCGTCCCCTCCGACGACGTCCTCACCGCCTGGCGGTGGGGCCTGGAGCACGCCCTCGGGGCGGGGGTCGCCCGTGACCGCGTCCAGTTGGGCGGGGCCAGCGCGGGCGGGAACCTCGTCGCCGGCGCGGTGCTGCGCCTGCTCGCGGCCGGAGAACCCGTCCCGGCGGCCGTCTTCCTGGCCTACCCCACCCTGCACGCCGTCCCACCGCTCGCCTCCCCGGTCGCGGACGCCGCGGTGCAGCGACTCCCGGAGGACGAGCGCTGGCCGGTGCCCACCGTCGAGGCGATGTACCGCGGTTTCGTCGGTGGGGACCCCGCGACGGCGCCCGCCGCCGCCGTCCCCGGCACCGCCGACCTCACGGGTTTCCCGCCCGCCTTCGTCCTCACCAGCGAGGTCGACGGCCTGCGGGGTTCGGCCGACGAGTTCGTCCGGCGGCTCGCCGCGCAGGGGACGTCGGTGCTGTCGGTGTGCGAACCGGGGACGGAGCACGGGCACCTGAACCGGCCGGGTCCGGAGTTCGATGCCAGCCTCCGCCGGGTGGTGACCTGGCTCCGCAACGCCCCCGAGCTGGCGGGCTGAAGAACATCCACGGAAAGGGTAGGAAACTTTCCTAACCCCTGCTAGCGTCCTCACACGGTCAAGCTCCGACGTGGGTGGGAGGTCCTCGGCATGGCGACGCACGACGACCTCCCGGGAACTCCGCGCCTGCTGCGGGCGATCAACGACCGTGCGGCCCTGCGTCTGCTCCTGGAGCACGGCCGGTTGTCCCGCACCGAACTCGGCACCCTCACCGGGTTGTCCAAACCGACCGCCTCACAGATGCTCACGAGGCTCGAGGCCGCCGGTCTGGTCCTGCCCGTCGAGGGGACCGCCACCGGCGGCCCGGGGCGGGTCGCCCAGCTCTACGAACTGAACCCCACCGCCGGGTTCGCGCTCGCGGTCGACGTCACCCCGGAATCCACCCGGGCCGTCGTCGTCGACCTCCTCGGGAACCACGTCGGCGACGCCGACCTCCCCCGCACGGGGGACGACGCGGTGGACCTCTTCCGCCGGGCCCGGGAACGGGCGCTGGCCGCCGCGGGTGTCGGAGCCACCGACATCACGCACACCGTCGTGGCCCTGCCCGGCGCCTACGACAACGCCACCCGCACGCTGCGCCACGCCCGGCACCTGCCCGGCTGGCACCGCGACGGGGTCTTCGCGGAACTCGGGGAACTCCTCGAGGGCCGGGTCGAGTTCGAGAACGACGTCAACCTGCTCGCCCTGGCCGAGCTGCACCAGGGCGCCTCCGTGGGCACGGGAACCTCCGTCCTGCTCTGGTCCGCCAGCGGCATCGGCGCGGCCGTGGTCGTCGGAGGTCGTTTGCACCGCGGGGCCACCGGTAGTGCCGGGGAACTCGGGTACCTTCCCGTCCCGGGTGCGCCGCTCGTCCGCGAGGTGAACCAGGACACCGGGGGGTTCGAGCAGTCCGTCGGTGAACCGGGACTCCTCGAACTCGCCCGCCGCCACGGGGTCCCGGGCGGGAGCCCGGAACAGGTCGTCGCGGCGGCGTCCCCCGGCGGGGAGTTCCTCGCCGAGCTCGCGACCCGCTACGCCACCGGGATCGCCGCCGTCGTCGCGGTGCTCGACCCGGAGGTCGTCGTCTTCTCCGGGCCGGTCGCCGAGGCCGGTGACGAGGTCCTGCGCGCGCTCGTGGAACGGGAGATCGCCGCCCTGGCGATGCGTCCCGTCCCCGTGCGACTCGGCACGATCCTGCACGACCCGGTGCTCACGGGAGCGACGCACGTCGCCGTGACCCGACTGCGCGACAACGTGTTCGACTCCGCCGGCGCGCCCGACGCGCGTTCCGGCGAACGCTCCGCCGGCTCCTGACGGACCACTGCACGACCACCCCGTCCCGCGGGGTGGCGCGTCGCCGTACCTCGATCCCGACCCCGTGAGGGTTCCCCAGAGCTCCCGCCACTTCGTCGTACCCGGCAACGGGTGCGCAGAAAGGACCGGACGTGTCGAAACTCCCCGCTCGCCGCCCCGCGCTCAACCGCCTCGGAGCAGCGCTCGCCGTGTTCTCCCTCGCCGCCCTCGGGGCATGCGCACCGTCCTCGAACGGCGGCGACGGCACCAGCGCCGACGATCAGCAGACCATCACCTTCTGGCACGGCTGGAGCCAGGACACCGAGACCGCCGCGATCGACGCCAACATCGCGAAGTTCGAGGAGTTGCACCCCAACATCAAGGTCAAGACCGTCGGTGCGGTCACCGACGACAAGATCCTGCAGGGCATCCGCGGGGCCGACGCCCCCGACGTCGTCTCCTCCTTCAACACCCTCAACGTGGGCGCCTTCTGCGGCGGCGCCCTCGTCGACCTGAACCCGCTCATGGCGAAGGACGGGATCGACAAGGACACCACCTACGTCAAGTCCATGACGCAGTACAGCTCCTACGACGGGGTCCAGTGCACCGTCCCGCTGCTGAGCGACAACTACGGACTGTTCTACAACACCGACATGTTCGCGGCGGCCGGGATCCAGGGACCACCGAAGACCTGGACGGAACTCCAGCAGGACGCGATGAAGCTCACGAAGGGTTCGGGGGACAGCTACTCCCAGCTCGGCATCATGCCGAACCTGCACGGGTACGAGAACGGCACCGGGCACTCGATGGTCCAATGGGGAGCCACCTACTTCGACGCCGACGGCAAGGCCGTCATGTCGAAGGACCCCGCCGTCACGAACTTCCTGACCTACTGGAAGGGCCTGGAGGACTCCCTCGGCGGGTACGTGAACCTGGAGAAGTACCGGACGACCTTCGGTGAGGAGTTCTCGCCCGAGAACGCCTTCGAGGCGCAGAAGGTCGCCATGCAGATCGACGGTGAGTGGCGGACCCAGAACCTCGCGACCGACCAGGTGCCGTTCGGGTGGGCCACCGCCCCGATGCCCGTCCCCGACGACCGGCTCGACGAGTACGGCCGCGGGTGGACCTCGGGCACGGTCGTCGGCATCCCCGCCCGGAGCAAGCACCAGCAGGCCGCCTGGGAACTCGTGAAGTTCCTGACGACGGACACCACCGCCCTGGTCGGTTTCGCCAACGCCATCCACAACGTCCCCTCCACCTACGCCTCGCTGCAGTCGCCGGACCTCGTCAAGGACGAGAAGTTCCAGACCTTCCTCGACATCGCGGCGAACCCGCTGACGACCTCGCCGGTGGTGACCAAGGACGGCGACCAGTACCTGCAGATCTTCGAGGACTTCGCCTACCGCTGGGAGTCGGGTGAGGTGACCGACCTCCAGGCCGGCTTGCGCGAGGTCGACCAGCGCATCGACGCAGCGATGGCCCAGGCCGGTGAGTAGCGCACTCGCCGCCGGCCGGCGTCGGGGGGTCTCCCGCTCGCGGTGGGTCGTGCTGGCCTTCGTCTCCCCGTTCGTCCTCGGCGTCGTCCTGTTCTTCGGCTACCCGCTGGTCTCGACGATCGTGTACTCCTTCGAGAAGTACGACCAGATCAACCCGCCCACCTGGGTGGGGACGCAGAACTGGCACTACGTCTTCGACGAGTACCCGAGGTTCTGGACGGCGCTGCGGAACACGGCCTGGCTGGTCGTGGTGATGGTGAGCCTCCGCCTCGTCTTCGGGCTCGCGGTGGGGATGCTCATCGTCCGCGTACGCGCCGGGGTGGGGATCTTCCGAACCGTCTTCTACCTGCCCTACCTGGCGCCCCCGGTGGCCTCGACGCTGGTGTTCGTGTTCCTGCTGAACCCCGGTAGCGGGCCGGTGAACGGTCTGCTGGAGGCGGTGGGCATCCCGGCCCCGGCCTGGTTCACCGACCCGAACTGGTCGAAACCGGCGTTGGTGCTGCTGTCGCTGTGGGGCATCGGGGACCTCATGGTCATCTTCACGGCCTCCCTGCTGGACGTGCCGCGCGAGTTGTACGAGGCGGCCGAGCTCGACGGCGCCGGGGCGTTCGGCCGGTTCCGCTTCATCACGTTGCCGACGATCCGGCCCATCCTGCTCTTCACGACGGTGACGGGCGTCATCGCCACCATGCAGTACTACACGCAGGCCCTGGTCGCCGGGCAGGCCGCGAGCGGTCAGCTGAGCTCCGCGGGCAGCCGGGTCGAACCCGGCTACCCGAACGGTTCGACGCTGACGCTGCCGCAACTGGTCTACAACCTCGGCTTCCAGAACTTCGACACCGGCTCGGCGAGCGTCATCGCGGTGGTGATGTTCGTCCTGGCCATGGCGTGCACCGTCCTGCTGCTGAAGGCCGGCGGCGGGTTCCTCAAGACCGGGAGGATCGGATGAGCACCGGAGTCCTCACGAAGCCAGGGCCCGTCGAGGTCGTCGCGACCGACCGCGGGTGGCGCCGGTTGGGCCGCACCCGGACCCAGGTCCTGCTGTGGATCGCGACGCACGCCGTCGCGGTCGGCCTGGCCGTCCTGTTCCTGGCCCCCATCGCGTTCCTGCTGCTCACCTCGGTGATGTCCGACCGACAGGCGTTGTCGGGGTCGTTGTGGCCGGACACCTGGCAGTGGTCGAACTACCGCCGGGTCTGGGACACCCCGAACTTCCTGCTCTGGTGGCGCAACTCCCTGGTCTACGCCGGGGTGGGCACGCTGCTCGCGATCACCTCCAGCGTGTTCCCCGCCTACGCGCTGGCCAAGTTCCGCTTCCGCGGGTCCAACGCCCTGATGGTCGTCGTGGTGGCGGCCATGATGCTGCCGCCGCAGGTCGTCGTCGTCCCGATGTACGTCGTGTGGTCGCAGTACTTCGGGCTGACCGGGTCGCTGTGGCCGCTCATCATCCCGCTCGCCTTCGGGGACGCCTTCTCGATCTTCCTGCTGCGCCAGTTCATGCTGACGTTGCCGGACGAGGTCGTGGACGCCGCCAAGGTCGACGGCTGCGGGGAACTGCGGACGTTGTGGCACGTCGTGCTGCCGATGTGCAAGCCGGCCGTCGTGGCGACCTCGCTGTTCCAGTTCTTCGCCCTGTGGAACGACTACTTCGGTCCGCAGATCTACGCCAGCGACGACCCGCGCGCCTGGACGTTGTCCTACGGGCTGCAGACGTTCAAGGGTGCGCACTCCACCGACTGGAACGTGACGATGGCGGCCACCGCCCTCGTCGTGCTGCCGGTGGTCCTCGTGTTCTTCCTCGCCCAGCGCGCCTTCGTCGAAGGCGTCACCCTGACAGGAGTCAAAGGATGAAGATCGTCGTCGTGGGTGGTGGCTCCACCTACACACCGGAACTCGTCGACGGGGTCGCCCGCCTGCAGCACGAGCTGCCGATCTCGGAGATCGTGCTCGTCGACCCCGACGTCGGGCGCCGCGACCTGCTGGCGGGGGTGTCCCAGCGCATCCTCGACGCGCAGGGTGCGCCCGTCCGGGTGCGGGCGAGCGCCGACGTCGCCGAGGCGGCCGACGGGGCCGTGGCCGTCCTGCTGCAACTGCGGGTCGGCGGGCAGGCCGCGCGGGCCCGGGACGAGAGCTGGCCGCTGGAGTGCGGCTGCCTGGGCCAGGAGACGACCGGGGCCGGTGGCCTCGCGAAGGCGCTGCGGACGGTACCCGTCGTCCTCGACATCGCCGAGCAGGTCCGGCGGGTGAACCCCGACGCCTGGATCGTCGACTTCACCAACCCGGTCGGGATCGTCACCCGGGCGCTGCTGACGCAGGGCCACAAGGCGCTCGGGTTGTGCAACGTCGCCGTGGGGTTGCAGCGGTTCTTCGCCGCTCGCCTCGACGTCGCCCCGGAACGGATCTCCCTCGACCACGTGGGGTTGAACCACCTCACCTGGGAACGTGCCGTCCGGGTCCTCGACGAGGACGGCGGCCCGGGGGAGGACGTGCTGCCGCGCCTGCTCGTCGAGGACGGGGAGACCATCGCCAAGCACCTGCACCACCCGCTGGAACTCGTCCGGGCCGTGCGGGCGCTGCCGTCGTACTACCTGCGCTACTTCTACGAGCACGACACCGTCGTCCGCGAGCAGACCGGGGTCCCCTCCCGCGCCGAGCAGGTCGCGGGGATGGAGGCGGAACTGCTGGAGATGTACGCCGACCCCGCCCTGCACGAGAAACCCGAACTGCTGCAGCACCGCGGGGGCGCGTTCTACTCCGAGGCCGCGATCGCCCTGGTCGCGTCCCTGGTGAACGACCGCCGTGACGTCCAGGTCGTCAACACGTTCAACCGCGGCACCTACGGGTTCCTCCCCGACGACATGGTCGTCGAGATCCCCGCCGTGGTGGGAGCGCACGGTGCGACACCCGTCGTCCCCGCGCCGCTGGACCCGGCCAAGGCGGGGCTGGTCGCGCACGTCGCGGCCTACGAGCAGCTCGCGCTCGAGGCCGCGCTGCACGGGGGACGGGACCGGGTCGTCGAGGCGTTGCTGGCGCACCCGCTGATCGGGCAGTGGGACCAGGCCACCTGGCTCGCCGACCGGTTGCTCGCCGAGAACGCCCGGTTCCTGGCGTGGGCGTGAACGGTGACGACCCGGTGGTGGTGGCGCTCGACGCCGGGAACTCCAAGACGGACACGGTGGTCGTCGACGCGGAGGGGACGGTCCTCGCGAGCGCCCGGACGGGCGGGTTCCGGCCCAGCGCGGTCGGGCTGGCCACGGCGTTCACCGAACTCACCGACGGGATCGAGCTCGCGTTGCGGCGCGCGGGCGACCCGCCGGTGGAACTGCTGGCGGCCTACCTCGCCAACGCCGACCTCCCTGCCGAGGAGGAGCGCTACGCAGCCGACCTGACGGCCCGCGGCTACGCCCGGCGCGTCGTCGTGGGCAACGACACGTTCGCGTTGCTGCGGTCCGGGGTCGTGGCCGGAGCGAGCGCCCCGCAGGGGGTCGCAGTCGTGTGCGGGGCGGGGATCAACTGCGTCGGGCTGGCCCCGGACGGTTCCACCGCGAGGTTTCTCGCCCTCGGCCCGACGACGGGGGACTGGGGCGGGGGTGGCACTCTCGTCAACGAGGTCATGTACGCCGCGACCCGGGCCGAGGACGGCCGGGGTCCCGAGACCGACCTGCGGCCGGCCGTGGCGGACCTCTTCGGTCTGCCGACCGCCCTGGACGTCGCCCTCGCCGTGCACCTGGGCAGGATTCCCGCCCCGGACCTGCACGCGCTGGTCCCGGTGCTGTTCGACGTTGCCGCGGCGGGGGACGTGGTGGCCCGTGCCATCGCACGGCGACAGGCCGAGGAGGTCGTCGCGATGGCCCGGGTCGCGCTGCAGCGGTTGGGGTTGGATGCCGCGCCGGTCGACGTCGTGCTCGGCGGCGGAGTCCTGGCGGGGGGTCACCGCGTGCTGCTCGACGCCGTCCGGGAGGGGGTCCTCGCGGTCGCACCCGGCGCCCGGTTCGTCGTCCCGGACGCACCGCCGGTGCTCGGGGCGGCGTTGCTGGCCCTCGACGGACTGGGGTTGGGGAGCGAGGCCCGGGCCCGGGCCGAGCGGCGGTTGCGGTCCGGGGCGGTCGCGGCGGCGCAACCGGTCTGAGCGGTCGGTCCTCCGGGACCTACCGGCCGGCGGATCCCCCTCCTCGCGGCAGCAGGACGACCTTGCCGACGATCGTCCGCGACTCGGCCAGGCGCATCGCCTCCACGATCTCCTCGAGCGGGAACGTCGCGGCGACGTGGGTGGTCAGCCGACCGTCGGCGAGGCGGGCGAAGACGTTCCCGAGGTCCTCGCGGATCCTCGCCTGGAACCGTGCGGGGTTCCGGCGGCCGGCCCAGACGTTGAAGAACGTCGCGCGTCGGCCGTCGGGCCGGACGTTCCACCAGGCGAGTCGGGCCATGAGCTTCAGGATGGGCCAGGTCGGGCTCCCGCTGCCGTCGCGGGTCGCGGCGGTCCCGTAGGAGACCAGGGTCCCCCCGCGACGCAGCAACCGGTGGGAGGCGAAGAGGCCCGCCCCGCCGACGTGGTCGAAGACGGCGTCGACCCCGTCGGGGGCGAGGGCCCGGACCTGCGCCTCGACGTCGCCGCGGTAGTCCACGGGTTCGACCCCGAGGTCGCGCAGCGCGTCGTGGTGGCGTGGCGAGGCGGTGCCGATCACCCGGGCACCCGCGTCGCGAGCGAGTTGGGCGAGCACCGTCCCGACGCCGCCGTTCGCGCCGTGCACGAGGACCGTCTGACCGGCCCGGACCTTCGCGGACCGGTGCAGCATCGACCACGCGGTGATCCCGTTCACGACCAGGGTCGAGGCTTCGGCGGGGTCGACGCCGGCCGGCACCGGCACCAGGTCCTCGGCCGGGGCGAGGGCGTGGGTGGCCCAGCCGCCGGTCTTCGTCATGGCCGCCACGCGCTGTCCGAGGAGTCCGGCGGGGGTGCCGGGTCCGAGGTCGACGACGGTCCCCACGAGGTCGTAGCCGGGGGTGAAGGGGAACGCGGGCTGGTCGTAGTAGCGGCCCCGGCGCATCTGCTGCTCGGCGTAGGAGATGCCGCTGGCCTCGACGGCCACCAGCACCTGGCCGGTGGTGGGCGCGGGGAGGTCGACCTGCTCGAGGCGCAGGCCCTCGGGGTCGACGACGCCGGGGAGGACGACTCGGGTGGTGGTCATGGTGGTCTCCTTGTGTGTGATTGGTCAGTCACTTCATGGAGCACACTGAAGAGCGCTGCGGTGCAGCGCTCTTCAGGGGTGGCGGATGCCGTGGGTGAGGGTGTCCGCCCACGCGTGCGGCAGGTCGTGGAGGTCGGCCGTCACGACGAGGTGGCACAGCTGGCCGTAGGCCAGGAAGCGCTGGACGGCGTCGGGGTCCGCGCCGGAGAGGTCGGTGGCCGTCTGCGTCACCAGGGCGAGACCGCGGCGCACCGCGTCGCGGATCTCGGGGACGTCGCAGGAACTCTGCGCGTGCACCTGCAGCATCAGCAGGTCGCGGTCGGCGATCAGCTGGGCGTAGGCGCCGCCCATCGCGTGCAGGATCCCCGCGGGGGAGGGGTCGGCGGCCTGCTCGGCCCCTTCGTGCAGGGCCCGTGCGACCAGCGAGTAGCAGTGGTCGAGGGTCGCCGTGAAGAGGCCGAGCTTGCCGTCGAAGAGCCGGAACACGTAGGCGGGGGAGATCCCCGCCTCCGTCGCGACGGCTGCCACCGGGGTCGCGTGGTAGCCGCTGCGCGCGAAGACCCGGACCGCGCCGGCCACGACCAGGGCGCGCTGGGCCTGTGCCGTCGACCTCGTCGCTGTCATGTGTGTGATTGAACAGTCACAACAGCTCGACGTCAACCCCCCGTCACGTCACCAGCTCAGGCGGGTCGCGGTCAGGCCGCCGTCGACGTCCAGCGTGACGCCCTGCACCATCCGGGCCGCGTCCGAGACGATGAAGGCCACGGCGTCCGCGACGTCCTGCGGCGCAGCAGGTACCCCGGCCGGAGTCGTCGCCGCCTGGGCCAGCACCACCTCGCGGGCGTAGTCGTTGCCGGGCGTCAGGGTGATGCCCGGGGCGACGGTGTTCACCCGCACCCCGCTGGGGCCGAACTCGGCGGCCCAGGTCCGGGTCATCTGCTCCACCGCGGCCTTCGTCGCCGTGTACATGGCCCCGAACGCCACCCCCGTCCGCGACATCCACGACCCGATGTTGACGATCGCACCGCCACCGTGGGCGACCATCGCCGGAGCGATCTCCCCCACGAGGACGTGCGGGGCGCGGACGTTCACCGCGAGCATCGCGTCGAGGTCCTCGTCGGAGGCGCTCGCGGTCGGGCCGACGGGGTAGATGCCGGCGTTGTTCACCAGCACGTCGATGCGACCCCCGAGCAGCTGCGTCGCGGTCTCGACGAGGGCGCGGAGTTCGGCGGCGGGACGGGAGAGGTCGGCGGCGAGGAAGTCGGCCTTCGCGCCGGCGGCGCGCAGTTCCCCGACCAGGCGTTCGCCGCGGGTCGTGTCGCGCCCGCTCACCAGGACGTGGGTCCCGGCGGCGGCGAGGGTGCGGGCGATGGCCTCGCCGATCCCGCTGGTGGATCCGGTGACCAGGGCGGTTCGGTTCAGGGTCTCGTTCGTCGTCATGACCACAGTCCAACCGGGTTCGGTGAACCGGACCAGAGCCTGTCCAACCTGGTCACGGCAGGACCAGGTCGATCCTGGTGGCGGGTCGTACCGTGGAGACGTGCCTGCCGACCGTTCCGCCCTGGGGGCCTTCCTGCGTTCGCGCCGTGACCGGCTCACCCCCGCCCAGGCCGGGATGACCCCGTTCCCCGGACCGCGGCGGGTTCCCGGTCTGCGCAAGGAGGAACTCGCGGTCCTCGCCGGGCTCAGCCCCGACTACTACAGCCGGCTGGAACAGGGCCGCCAGGCGAACGTCTCGGTGGGGATCCTCGACGAACTCGCCCGCGCGCTCCGCCTCGACGACGTGGAACGGCAGCACCTGCACGACCTGGCCGCCCCCGCAGGACGACCCGGCGCGGTCCGGGAACCGCCGCAGGTCGCCGACCCGGGGTTGTTGCGGGTGATGACGACCCTCGACCACGTTCCCGTGCTGCTGCTGGGCGACCGCTCGCAGGTCCTGGCCCGCAACGCGTTGCTCCGCGAGGTGCTGGGGGACCCGATGGAACCGGGGCGGGTGTTCTCCGACTGGTTGCTGACCGATCCCTTGGCCCGCGAACGCATCCTGAACTGGGTCGAGTTCGCCCAGTACGCCGTCGCGGCGCTGCGCCGGGAATCCGCCCGCCGCCCGCACGACCGCCGCCTGCACGCCGAGATCGCCAGGTTGCGCACCGACCCGGACGTCGACCGCTGGTGGGAGGACCACCGGGTGCGGGACTACGCCTCGATGACCAAGCGGATCCAGCACCCCGCCGCGGGTGCCCTGACGTTCGGGGTGGAAGTGCTCGTCGGTCCGCTGGACCCCGGGCAGCGGTTGATCGTCTACACCTGCGAACCGGGTTCGGCGACGGCGCTCGCCCTCCCCCTGCTGACGTCGTGGGCACTGGATCCGGTTCCGCCGCGAGGATGAGGAGCGGTCCGCCGGAGCGTGAGGTGCGTCCGTTCAGGCCGAACGGCGGATCTCCGCGAGGACGAGACCGGTCGCCGTCTCGCGGTCCAGGTCGACCCCCGCCGCGCGGAGCGCGCGGACAGCGGGTCCCTCCGGGTGGTCGAGGATCGCGAGCAGGAGGTGCTCCGTGCCGATGTAGTTGTGCCGCAGCGAGATCGCCACCCGCAGGGCGTCGGTGAGGGTTTCCCGGCCCGTGCTGTCGAACGGCAGGTGGCCGGGACCCGTTCCGCCGAGGAACCTGCGTCGGCGGGGTTCCCCGTCGAGCGCACCGGGCCCGAAGGACTGCTCCGCCCGGCGTCGGACCTCGTCCACGTCGATCCCGAGTTCCCGCAGCGCGGCCGCGTCCGCGGCCGGCCCGGCGGAGTCACGGACGAGGGGAGCGAGGGTGGCGGCGTCGGCGCCCGCGCCGACGAGGACCCGCTGCGCCACCGAGGGGGTGGCGAGCAGGGACAGCAGGAGGTGCTGGGACCCGATGCCGGCGTGGCGGAACTCCCGCCCGACCCCGCCGACCACCCCGGGAGGAATCGGCACCGACTCCTCCCGGGGTTTCGAGGAACGCGGGGTGGATCCGTTCAGCGGATGGAGCGGTCCGCCTGGTCGAGCCGGGCTCGCAGCTCGTCGCGGGTCCGGCGCCGCGGCTCGGCGGGATCTCCGCTCTCGGTGTAGACCCCGGCGTAGGCGGGCTGGTCGCGCTGGAAGCGCCAGCTCTCGGCCAGGGGGCCCGTGTCGAAGACGTCGTAGCCGATGGCCTCGATGAACTCGGTGACGACGCGTTCGGCCGCCTCGTCGTCCCCGGCGATCGTGAGCGTCGCGCGGTCGGGTGCCCCGGCGGGACGCTGCAGCTCCCCGAGGTTCTGCGCGAAGATGTTGTTGAAGGCCTTGACGACGCGGGCGCCCGCGAAGTGGCGCTGCACGAACTCGCTGGTGGTCAGCTCGTGGCTGTCCAGGACGGCGATGTCGCCGTCGCGTTCGGGGTAGTAGTTGCAGGTGTCGATGACGACCTTGCCGTCCAGGGACTGCGCCGGGAGCTCCGGGACGCGACCCAGCGGGATGGTGACCACCACGAGGTCCCCCGCCGCGGCGGCCTCCGCGGTCGTCGCGGCGCGTGCCCGGGGCCCCAGCTCGGCCACGAGGTCGGCCAGCGACTCCGGGCCGCGGGAGTTCGCGATGACGACGTCGTACCCGGCGTCCACCGCCAGACGGGCGAGGACGCTGCCGATGTTTCCACTGCCGATGATGCCGATGATGCTCATGTCCCGTGCAAGGCGCCCCGGGAGGAGGGCATTCCGCTGCGTCCGGCGGACCGTCGGGGTCGCCGACCTCGCTCAGGTGAGCGGTCCGAGGTGCCGATGGGCCCCGAGAGCGGCCCGACGGCCGCCAGGAGCACAGGAGACACCCGCATGACGGAGGGGATCGTCGGTCCCGACGTCCAGGCCGGAGGCCCACGATGAGAACGACCACCCGCCGCACCGCCGGCACCCTGCTCGCCGGTGCCGCCCTCCTCGGCGCTCTCGCCGGGTGCGGCGCCGACGCCCCCGGCACGACGGCGGCCGCGGCCCCGGCCGACGGACCCCACGTCGCGTTCCTCGTCCCGTCCACCTCCCTGCGGTCGATGGCCTACGACGTCCCGAACTTCTCGGTGGAACTGGCCGAGAAGTGCCCCACGTGCGTCGTCGACGTCCAGAGCGCCCCCGACCAGGCGACCCAGAACACCCAGGCGCAGCAGGCGATCGCCGACGGCGCCAAGGCCCTCGTCGTCGTGGCGCTCGACGGGGCGAAGGCCGGAGACCTGGTGAACGCGGCCAGGTCCGCGAGCGTGCCGGTCGTCGCCTACGACCGCCTCGTCAAGGGCGCGCCCATCGACTACTACGTCTCCTTCGACGGCAACGCCGTCGGGAAGCTCGGTGGCCAGGCGATCCTGGACGCCGTCGGCGAGGACACCGCGGGCGGGGCGATCGTGATGCTCGAGGGTGACCCCGCGGACAACAACGCCGGGTTGTTCGCCGCCGGGGCGCACTCCGTCCTGGACGGCAAGGTCGACATCGCCACCGAACGCTACGTGACCGGGTGGAGTCCCGACGAGGCCGCCGTGCAGATGCGGTCGGCGCTGCAGGACCTCGGGAACCGCCGTCTCCTGGGCGTGTACACCGCCTACGACGGGCTGGCCGCCGGTGCCCTCCAGGCGCTCGGCGACGCGGGTCTGAGCGGGGTTCCCATCACCGGGCAGGACGCCGAGACCGCTGCGCTGCAGCGGATCCTGGGCGGCACGCAGACCATGACGATCTACAAGGACCTCCCCGCCCAGGCGCGGACGACGGCCGACCTCGTCGACGACGTCCTGAAGGGGCGCACCCCCGAGACGACCGGCACCACCGACAACGGCGCGGGTGCGGTTCCCACCGTCCTGCTCCAACCGCAGGCGGTCGGGAAGGCCGAGGTGCAGAGCAAGGTGCTCGCCGACGGGTACACCACCGTCGACGCGTTGTGCGCCGGTGCGGCCAGCGCCGCGTGTGCGTCGGCGGGGATCTCGGCAGCCGGCTGACGAGGACAGGAGTTCCGACCGGGGTTCCGGTTCTCACCCGAGTCCGGCCCGCGGGTCGTCCGCGCGGGAACCCGGTGACCGTCCACGCCGCGGAACTCGGCGTCCAGCGCATCGGGTTGCGGTGCGATCTTCTCGGTGGTCGAGGCCTGGCCGGAGAGGCGGAGCGGCGCGACGGTGGGAAGTGTCAGTGCCCGCCGCCGAGGTGACCGGCGAGTCGCTGGTGAAGGGTCGAGCTGGCCTCGTTCAGGCCGGTGATGCGCAGCGTCTTGCCGCGGGCGGCGTACTTGGTCTCGATCGCGTCCAGCGCGGCGACGGTGGAGGCGTCCCACACGTGAGCACCGGAGAGGTCGACGACGACGTGGGCGGGGTCGCCGGCGTAGTCGAACCGGGTGACGAGGTCGTCGGAGGAGGCGAAGAACAGCGCGCCGGCCACCGAGTAGGTGCGGGTCCGAGCGTCCGGGTCCAGCGTGCTGGTGACCTCGACCAGGTGCGCCACCCGCCGGGCGAAGAGCAACGCTGCGAGCAGGACCCCGACGATGACGCCGATGGCGAGGTTCTCGGTGGCGACGACCACGACGACGGTGGCGACCATGACGGTGGTCTCGCTCTTGGGCATCCGCGCCAGCGTGGCCGGGCGGACGGAGTGCCAGTCGAAGGTCCCGACCGCCACCATGATCATCACTGCGACCAGGGCCGCCATCGGGATGACGGCGACGACGTCCCCCAGTCCGACGACGAGGACGAGGAGGAAGACCCCGGCGAGGAAGGTGGAGGCGCGGGTCCGGGCGCCGGCCTTCACGTTGATCATCGTCTGGCCGATCATGGCGCACCCGCCCATGCCGCCGAGGAAGCCGGTGACGATGTTCGCCACGCCCTGTCCCCAGGCTTCGCGGCTCTTGGGGGAGCGGGTGTCGGTGACGTCGTCGACGAGTTTGGCCGTCATCAACGACTCCATCAGACCCACCAGTGCCATGCCCAGGGCGTAGGGGGCGATGACGGAGAGGGTGTGGAAGGTCAGCGGCACGTTCGGCAGCAGCGGGAAGGGCAGGCTGTCGGGCAGTCTCCCCTCGTCGCCGACGTTCGGGATGGCCAGGTGGGCGGCCACGGTGACCACGGTGAGCAGCACGATCGCCACCAGCGGTGCGGGCACGGCCCGGGTCAGGCGGGGGAAGAAGACCATCAGGGCCAACCCCACGGCGATCATCGGGTAGACGATCCACGGCACGTCACGCATGTGCGGAACCTGGGCGAGGAAGATCAGGATGGCCAGGGCGTTCACGAAGCCGACCATGACGCTGCGCGGAACGAAACGCATCAGCTTCGCCACCCCCAGCACGCCGAGGACGACCTGGAGCAGTCCGCCGAGGACGACGGTGGCGAGCAGGTAGTCCAGGCCGTGGTCGCGGACCACGGGGGCGATGACCAGGGCGATGGCCCCGGTGGCGGCAGAGATCATCGCGGGACGCCCGCCGAGGACGGCGATGGAGACGGCCATGGTGAAGGAGGCGAAGAGCCCGACGCGGGGGTCGACGCCGGCGATGACGGAGAAGGAGATGGCCTCCGGGATCAGGGCCAGCGCGACGACGAGGCCGGCGAGGGCTTCGGTGCGCAGGACCCGGGGCGTCAGCCACGACGGCCGACGGTGCGGGGTGGTCGGCGCGGGGGCGGCCGGGGACGTGGTGGGGAGGGCCAAGGGGGTGCTCCGTTCACGGGTGTCCAGGAGACGGCACCGACGCTGGGCGAAGGTGACCGGCGTTGCGTGGGTAGGTCGGTGCTCGCGAGGCGGCGAGCGGCGCACCGGCTGCCGGGTCGTTCCCCTCGTTCCCGACCCGCCGGCCGCACCAGAGCGGGATGGCCGCTGTGCCGGCGACGACGACCGCGTGACGACTGCGTGACGAGGTGACCCGATCGGTCGACGGGCGTCTCGTCTGCCGCCAACTCTACCCTAACGTAAGAGTAGAGTCTGGGTCCTGAGAGGCGTCCCGATCGGCTCACCGATCGCTGCGTCCACCACCCCGGGGCCCAGCTCGCGGAGGGCCGGGTGAGGAGTCCCCGGGCTGCGCCGGTGCTGCCGCTCCGTCGCTGCTCGGCCGGTCGGCTGCTCCCGGCCGCACTTCGTCGGCATCGGCGATCTCCGCGGCACGAACGCCGTCGAGAAGCGGTCGTGGTGGTCCCGAGCTCGACGCTGCGCAGACGAGGTCGGGGTGGATGCTTGACTACCCGGATGAGCGCAGCAGGCACCGGCCGTCAGGTCCGGGAAGAGGGTCGGGGGCCGCTCATGCAGATCGGGGAAGTCACCGAGCGGGTGCAACTCTCCCACCGCACGGTGCGGCACTACGACGACGAGGGGCTGCTCACCCCGGTCCGCAGTGCCGGCAACTTCCGCCTGTACGCCGAAGCCGACGTCCAGCGCCTCCTCCTCATCCGTCAGCTGAAACCCCTGGGCTTCTCCCTGGACGACATGCGCCAGTTCATCGCCCTCTCGGACACGCTGCGCGATCACCCCGACGACGAGGAAGCCCGGGAGCGGTTGCGCACCTTCGTCGACACGGCTCAGCAGCGCCGCGACGAGATGGCCGCCCAGGTGAAGACCGCCGACGTCTGGCTCGAGGGCCTGCGCGCCCAGCTCTGAACGATCCGCTCCCGCCACGCCGCTGCAGGCCGTGGTGCAACGACGGTGAGACCGCCGGCAGGCGCCCCACTGCGGCTCGCCGATCCGGCGAGATGCCAGCCCGTCGTCAGGGGGAGGTGCTGCGCGCCCGGTCGAAGCAGGCGGTCGTCGTGGCGCGGGCCCGCTCCAGACCCAGGGTCAACCCGTTCCGGCGGTGCTCGTCGGACAGGATCTCCACCCCCCACGGACCGTTCCACCCGAGGTCCTCGAGGAGGCGGATGAACCCCGTGACGTCCTGCACGCCCTCCCCGCAGTAGCGCCGTCGATCGCGGGTGTCCTCGAACAGGTCGCCGACCGGGTCGGCGTCCGCGTCGCTCAGTTCGACGGCCGCCACCTGTTCCAGGGTCAGGCTCCGTCCCAGTTCCGCCAGTGGGGTGCCCGCGCGGAACACGTGCCAGAAGTCGACGGCGAGGCCGGCCGCGGGGTGGTCGACCGCACGGACCAGGTCCGCGCCGGCCGGCAGGGAACCCACCCTCGAGAACGGCAGGGGTTCGAGAGCCACCCGGGTGCCCACGTCGGCCGCCTCGACCGCCAGGCGCCGCAACGGGTCGACGAGCGGGGGCAGGTCGCTCCAAGGTTCGCCGAACGCGGTTCCCGCCTTGACGAAAGGGGAGCCGAACGCGCTCGCGGCCTCGAGCAGGAGGTCCCAGCGCTCGCGCCAGGCCTCCTCCGGCAGCCACCAGTCTGCGATCAGTTCGACCTCCAGGTGACGCAGCCCCCGCCCCCGGGCGTACTGCGCGACCTGGTCGAAACCTGTCGTCGACCTCATGAGTTCGAGGTCCTCGTGGGCGAAGCCGAGTCCGGCCCACCCGCCGGCGGCGACGGCGTCGATGCGTTCGAACGGGGTGAGGGGGGAGACCTCGGAGGGGTCGAGAGGACGCGCGGTCCCAGCGGTCGTCCAGCACGTGGCGACCAGCTCGGGTACGGCCATGTCGGTTCCGTTCGCCGTGAGGGATGCCGTGGGAGGGATGCCGTGGGAGGGATGCCGTGGGAGGGGTCACGAGGGTGGATCGAGCGTACCCAGGGCTCGCGATCCCGGCGGTCCCTCAGGGGACTCCCAGCCCTCCCGTTCTTGACCCGTTCAAGCTGGGCGGGCAGGATGGCCGTGTGCCCACCACCGAGGAGCTCGAGCGCGTGCTGCGCGGCGCGGGCCTGCGGGTGACGCAGCCGCGCCTCGCCGTCCTCGACGCGGTGCACGCCCTGCCCCACGCGGACACGGAGGCCCTCATCGGCGCCGCCCGGTCCCGCGTGGACGGGGTCTCGCACCAGGCGGTGTACGACGTGCTGCGGGTCCTGACCGACAACGGCCTGGTGCGACGCATCCAGCCACAGGGTTCCGTGGCCCGCTACGAGGCACGGGTGCACGACAACCACCACCACCTCGTGTGCCGGGTGTGCGGGGACATCACCGACGTCGACTGCGCCACCGAGCAGGCGCCGTGCGTCACGCCACCCCTCGTCGACGGTTTCGACGTCGACGAGGCCGAGGTCATCTACTGGGGCCGGTGCCGGTCCTGCGCGACGACCCCGGCCCCCTCCACCGATTCCTCCGAACCCGTTCCCCCAGCAGAGAGAAGCACTTCGTGACCGAACTCGACAAGGCCCAGTCCCAGTCCACCAGCGAGAGCGAGAACCCGGCGATCAAGTCGCCGACGCCGGCCACGAACGGCCGGCCCCGCACCGCGCAGGACTGGTGGCCGAACCAGATCGACCTGTCCGTGCTGAACAAGCCGTCGCGCGACTCCGACCCGTTGGGGGAGGACTTCGACTACGCCGCCGAGTTCGCCAAGCTCGACGTCGCGGAACTCAAGCGCGATCTCGTCGAGGTCATGCACACCTCGCAGGAATGGTGGCCGGCGGACTGGGGCCACTACGGCCCCCTGTTCATCCGGATGTCCTGGCACGCCGCGGGTACCTACCGCATCGCCGACGGCCGCGGTGGTGGCGGTGAGGGCGGGCAGCGCTTCGCACCGCTGAACAGCTGGCCCGACAACGCCAACCTCGACAAGGCGCGTCGCCTCCTGCTGCCGATCAAGCAGAAGTACGGCCGCAAGATCTCCTGGGCCGACCTGCTGGTCCTGGCCGGGAACGTGGCCCACGACGACATGGGCCTGAAGACCTTCGGTTTCGCCTTCGGCCGTGCCGACAACTGGCAGCCCGGTGAGGTCTTCTGGGGCCCCGAGGACACCTGGCTCGGCGACGAGCGCTACCAGGACGACACCCCGCTGGACCTCGAGGAGGGTCACCTGGCGGCGGTCACCATGGGCCTGATCTACGTGAACCCCGAGGGCCCGAAGGGACAGCCGGACCCGCTGGGCTCGGCCCACGACATCCGCGTGACGTTCGGGCGCATGGGGATGAACGACGAGGAGACCGTCGCGCTCGTCGCAGGCGGCCACACGTTCGGCAAGACCCACGGTGCCGGGAACCCCGAACTGGTCGGCGTGGAACCCGAGGGCTGCCCCGTCCACGGCAACGGCCTGGGCTGGAAGAGCGAGTTCGGCACCGGCAAGGGTGCGGACGCCATCACCAGCGGTCTCGAAGGGGCGTGGACCCCCACGCCGACCCAGTGGGACAACACCTACTTCGAGACGATGTTCTCCCACGAGTGGGAACTCACGACGAGCCCTGCCGGGGCCAAGCAGTGGAAGCCGAAGGACCCCGCGGCGGGCGACCTCGTGCCGGACGCGCACATCGAGGGCAAGCGCAACGCCCCGATGATGCTCACCAGCGACCTCGCGCTCATGGCGGACCCCGTCTACCACGAGATCTCCAAGCGCTTCTACGAGAACCCCGAGCACTTCGCCGACCAGTACGCCCGCGCCTGGTTCAAGCTGCTGCACCGCGACATGGGCCCGCGCAGCCGTTACCTCGGGCCGGACGTCCCGGCCGAGGAACTGGTCTGGCAGGACCCGACCCCCGCCGTCGACCACGAACTCGTGGGTGAGGCGGAGGTCGCCGACCTCAAGCAGCGCCTGCTCGCCGCGGGGCTGAGCGTCTCGCAACTGGTCCACACCGCCTGGTCCGCGGCGGCGTCCTTCCGCGGCACCGACAAGCGGGGTGGCGCCAACGGCGCACGCCTGCGTCTGGAACCGCAGCTCGGCTGGGCCGTCAACGCGGGCGTCGCCGACGTCCTGCCGGTCCTCGAGCGCGTCAAGGACGAGTTCGAGGCGGCGACGGGGAAGAAGGTCTCCCTCGCCGACCTGATCGTCCTCGGCGGGAGCGCCGCGGTGGAGAAGGCCGCGCTCGACGCGGGCGTCTCCCTCACGGTGCCGTTCTCGCCCGGCCGCACGGACGCCACCCAGGAGCAGACGGACGTCGAGAACTACCGCTGGCTCGAGCCGCGGGCCGACGGGTTCCGCAACTGGATCGACCCGTCGAGCAAGCTGCACCCCGAGACGCTGCTGCTGGACCGCGCCGGGATGCTCGAGCTGACCGCCCGCGAGATGACCGTCCTCATCGGCGGTCTGCGGGTGCTGGGCGCGAACACCGGCGGCGTGCAGCACGGGGTGTTCACCGAGACCCCGGGCGTCCTGTCCCAGGACTTCTTCCGCAACCTCCTGGACCTGGGCGTGCAGTGGCGGACGGCCACCGACACCGAGGGCGTCTACGAGGGCCTGAACGCCGCCGGCGACGTCGTCCGCACGGCCACCGCCGTCGACCTGGTGTTCAACTCCAACTCCATCCTGCGCGGCATCGTGGAGGTCTACTCCGCCGACGACGCGCAGGAACTGTTCGTCCGGCACTTCGCCGCGGCGTGGCAGAAGGTCATGGAGCTCGACCGCTTCGACCTGCGCTGAGCACCACCCGGGAGTTCTGAACCAGGGCACCGGAAATCGGGGACGCCCCGGCCCGCGCACCGCGGGCCGGGGCGTTCCGCTGCCCGGCGGACCCTGGCCACGACCCACGACTGGCGGGCTCACCGTCTGGCGCGGAAGGTGGCCCCGTGACCACCCCCCGTCGAGCTCCCCGCCCCACCGATCCGGTCACCCACGCGGAGGTCCTCGTCGTCGGCGGTGGCAACGCGGGCATCTCGCTGGCCGCCAAGCTGCTGCGCGACGGTGCCCAGGACGTCGTGGTCCTCGAGCCGTCCCCGGTGCACCGCTACCGCCCGTTGTTGAACTACGTCGGGGCGGGTCAGGCCGCCCCGGCCGACGTGGAACGGCCCATGGCCTCGGTGGTCCCGGACGGCTGCCGGTGGGTGCAGGACGCCGTCGCGTCGGTCGACGCCGAGACCCGCACGGTGCGGACCCGGCGGGGGGCGAGCATCGGCTACACCACGCTCGTGCTCTGCCCGGGCATGCGTGAGGACTGGGCGGCCACCCCGGGTCTGCAGGACGCCTACAGCTCCGGCTGGGCGGGATCGACGTACGTCCCGAGTTCCGCCCCCCTGGTGTGGCCGGCGCTGACGGGGATCCGCACGGGTCCGGTCGTCTTCTCGATGCCGCCGGAACCCGCACCCTGCGCGCCGACGGCGTTGAAACCCCTCTTCATGGCCTGCGACCACTGGCGCCGCCGCGGCGTGCTGGCCGACCTCGACGTCACCCTGGTGATCCCCGAAGACCAGGCGCTGGGGGTGGCCGGGGCCGACGAGCACCTCGAGGTGGCCTTCGCGTCCTACGGCATCACGGTGCTGCGGCGCTCGCGGGTGCAGGCCGTGGACCCGGTGCTGCGTGCGGTGGACATCGTCACGCCGGCCGGGACGCGGCGGGTGGACGACGTCGCCTACGCCCACCTCGTGCCCCACTACCGCGCCCCGGAGTGGATCACCGAGAGCGGCCTCGGCGACGCGGGCCCGGCCGGACTCGTCGACGTCGACCCCGCGACCCTGCGGCACCAGCGCTTCGGTGACGTCTGGGCCATCGGGGACGCCGCCTCGATCGGCACCCGGTCCTCGGGCGGGGCCCTGCGCAAGCAGGTCCCGGTCGTGGCCCACAACATCGCCGCGGCCGCCCGGGGGCGCCGGTTGCGTTCCTACGACGGGTACACCGTGATGCCGGTGACGACCGCCCGCGACCGGCTGATGCTGGTGCAGGCCGACCGGAAGGGCCCGCGCCCGCTGAAGCTCCCGGACCCGTTCGCGCCGCGCCGGGCCGCGTGGTGGCTCGACCGCTACGTCCTCCCGCAGACGTACTGGCACCGTCTGCTGCGCGGCAAGGTCTGACCGGCCCACCCGACCGGGGGAGCCTTGCCCGGTCGAGGTCCGCTGTGTTCCACTCACCCCGCTCCACCTCACGACCCACCGACCGGCGGGTGCACGGCCTGCGCGGCGCAGGTGAGACGTCCTCTCCCGAAAGCGCAGTCGTGTCGTGAAGCAGATGCACCTCGGAGTCTTCGAAGTCCTCGGTCCCCAGGTCGGCGGGACGCTCAGCTGGCCCCACCCCCGCTCGGCCGGTGCGAACTTCACCTCGCTCGACCACTGGGTGCACCTCGCCCAGGTCATCGACCGGGCGGGTTTCACCTTCCTGTTCCTGGCCGACACCTTCGGCTACCCGACCGCCGACGGCGAACTGGCGGAGACGGCGGCGGCCCGGGGCATCAACTTCCCGACCCTGGACCCGGCGGTCGTCGTCACGGCGTTGGCGCGGGAGACGGAACGCCTCGGGTTCGTCGTCACCTCCCCGACCGGCCTCGACCACCCCGTGCAGACCGCTCGGCGCTTCGCCACGCTCGACCACTTCACCGAGGGCCGCATCGGCTGGAACATCGTCACGGGATCGGCGCAGGACGTCGTCGCCGAACTCTTCGGGCACGACGAGATGGTCCTGCACGACGAGCGGTACGCGATGGCCGACGAGTACGTCGACACCGCCCTGAACCTCTGGGAGGGCAGCTGGGAGGACGACGCCCTGGTCGTGGACCGTGCGGCCGGGCTCTACGCCGACCCAGCCAAGATCCACCGGGTGTCGTTCGAGGGCCGCTGGTTCCGGTCCTCCGGCTACTTCGCCTCCCCGCCGTCACCCCAGCGGACACCCGTGCTGTTCCAGGCGGGGACGTCGGAGCGCGGACGGGCCTTCGCGGCCCGCAACGCCGAGGCGGTGTTCGTGCAGGCCACCACGATGGACGCCACCGCGCAGGCCATCGCCGACATCCGGGCCGAGGTCGCCGCCCACGGGCGGGATCCGCAGTCGGTCACCACGATCATCGGGGTCACCGTCGTGGTCGCCCCCACCCACGCGGAGGCGGTCGCCCGACGCCGCGAGTTCGAGGCGTTGCAGTCGGACGAGATCGTCGCCGCGCTCTACTCGCACAACACCGGCATCGACCTGCTCTCGCTGGACCCGGACGGAACCCTCGAGCAGGTCCTCGGTCGGGGAGCGGCGGGCCAGACCGGTCAGACGAACATCACCCGGTTCACCGGTGGTGACGGCGAACCCGCGAAGACCGTCCGCGAGGTGCTCGACGCCCTGCGCGGCCGCGGGACACGGGGTTTCGCGATCACCGGGGACCCCGTGGAGGTCGCCGACGGGCTCGAACGGATCCTGGACGCCACCGACCTCGACGGGTTCATGCTGGAGCCGGTCTTCGCGCCGCGCGACGTCGAGGACTTCGTGGACCTCGTGGTGCCGGTCCTGCGCGAGCGCAGTCGTCTGCCCCAGGTCCCCACGACGGGAACCTTGCGGGAACAGTTGTCCGGTCGGGGTTCGGCCCACCTCGCCACCGACCACCCGGGAGCGTCCCGTCGAGCGAGACCGGGAGGGGCCGAACCCGCACGGACTACTGCTTCAGCGCCTGCACCAGCAGGTCCGCCGCGGCAGCGGACGACCCCGGGTTCTGACCGGTGATCAGCACCCCGTCCTCGAGCACGTAGGAGCCCCAGTCGGCGCCCTTGGAGTAGTCGCCACCGAGGGCGACGAGTTCGTCCTCGACCAGGAACGGCACGACGTCGGTGAGGCCGACGCCCTCTTCCTCCGAGTTGGTGAAACCGGTGACCCGCTTGCCCTTCACGACCGGGGTCCCGTCCTCGTCCACCACGTGGCGCAGCACGCCCGGGGCGTGACAGACCAGTGCGGTGGGCTTGCCGGCCCGCAGGAAGTCCTGGATCAGGCTGATCGAGTGCTGGTCCTCCGCGAGGTCCCACAGCGGCCCGTGGCCGCCGGGGTAGAACACCGCGTCGAAGTCGGCCGCGTCGACGGTGGACAGGACCTCGGTGGAGGCGAGCGCGGCGAGCGCCTCGGGGTCGTTCTCGAAGCGGCGGGTCAGCTCGGTCTGGGCGTCCGGTTCGTTGCTCTTGGGGTCCAGCGGGGGCTGGCCGCCCTGGGGGGAGGCGAGCGTGAGTTCCGCGCCGGCTTCCTTCAGCCCGTAGTACGGCGCGGCGAGTTCCTCCAGCCAGAAGCCGGTCGTGCGGCCGGTGTCGCCGAGCTGGTCGTGGGAGGTCAGGACGATCAGGACCTTCATGGGGAGTGCGCCTCGCTGGGTTTGGTGGGTACGGCCGGTGGTCCGGCGGTGGTGGGAACACTAGACGACCGGTCTAGTCGCGTCTAGTCTCGTCGTCGTGACCCTCGACACGCCCGGTTCCTCGACCGCCGTCCAGCCGCTCGGGCCGGGTGCCTGGCGGCGCCCCGCGTTCGGGGCGCTGGTCGTCGCCTGGGGCGCGAACATGTTCGCCTCCCTGCTCCAGACCTACCGGGGCGATCTGAGCCAGGTGCAGGTGACCACGCTGTACGGCGCCTACGCGCTGGGGCTGATCCCGGCGTTGCTGGTGCTGGCCCGGCTCTCCGACCGGTGGGGACGACGGGCCGTGCTGGGTTCCGGACTCGTCCTGTCCGCCGTGGGAACCCTGGTGATCCTCTTGTCCGGCAACGACTTCGCCGGCATCCTCGCCGGCCGGGTGCTGGTCGGGGTCAGCGCCGGTGCCGCACTGGCCCCGGCCACCGCCTGGATCCGGCGGCTCTCCGACGACGCGGGCTCCGGGGCCGCCGGTGCCCGCCGGGCCGCGAGCGCGCTCACCGGTGGGTTCGCCCTGGGGCCACTCGTCTCCGGGATCGTCGTCCAGTGGTTCCCGGCGCCCCGCCCCGTGGCCTACCTGCTCCACGTGGTGCTCGTCGGGGCGGCCCTGCTGGCGCTGCGCGGAACGCCGGAACCGCCGGCCGCCCGACCGAGCGCCGGCACGATCCCCGGACCCGGTCTGCGCACCGTGCTGGGCGGGCGGCTGTTCCTGTTCGCCATCGTCACCACCGCACCGTGGGTGTTCGGGGCCGCGACCACGGCCCTGGCGGCACTGCCCGTCCTGGTGCCGCTCGGTGGCTACGGTGCGGTCGGCAGCGGGGTGATCGCCGCCACGACGCTCGGCGCGGGCATCCTCGTCCAGCCGCTGGCGCAACGTCTCGAGCGACGATCTCCCGCCACGCCGTTCCGGGTCGGGGTCCTCGCGGTGGTCGTGGGCATGCTGGTCGCCACCGTCACGGTCGCGACCGGGTCGGTGGCCCTGCTGGTCGCCACGGCGGTGGTCCTCGGCTCCGCCTACGGCCTGCTCCTGGTCAGCGGGCTCCGACTGGTCCAGGCCCTCGTGCCGGACCAGCACGCAGCGGTGGCGACAGCCGTGTTCTACGCCCTGACCTACGTGGGGTTCGCGGCTCCGGTGGTGATCCAGGCCCTCGCGCAGGTCTGGAACCCCGAGGCGGTGCTCGTGGGCGTCGCCGCCCTCGCGGTCCTGAGCCTGGTGTCCACCTCGCTCGCGTGGACCCGCCGCCGCGCCGAGGCCTGAGTAGGCTCCGCCCGGTGAACCCCGACGTCGTCCAGCGCGCGTACTCGGCGCTCGCCGACCGCTACGTCGAGACCCTGGGAACCATGGACGTCGTGCACCCCGACGACCTCCGGCTGATCGAGCGACACCTGGGGCGTCGCCGCGGGCCGGTCCTCGACCTCGGGTGCGGCCCGGGGCACCTGACCGCCCACCTGCACGAACACCTGCACGCGGCCGGGGCCGACGTGACGGGGATCGACCTGGTGCCGGAGTTCGTCGCCCACGCCCGCGCGACCTACCCCGGGGTCGCGTTCGAGGTGGGTTCGCTGACCGGGCTCGACCGGCCCGACGGGACGGTCGCCGGCGTCCTCGCCTGGTACTCGCTGATCCACGTCGAACCCGCCGACCTCGACACGGTCCTCGCTCAGCTCCGCCGGATGCTGACGCCGGGAGGTTCGCTGGTCGTCGGGTTCTTCGACGGCGAGGTGTGCGAACCGTTCGCGCACACCGTGATCACCGCCCACCGGTGGCCCATTGACGAGTTCGTCCGCCGACTGAGCGCGGCTGGGTTCGAGGAGGTGGAGCGGGCGCAGCGGGGCCAGGAGGGCAGACGGCGTCCGCACGCCGTGGTCGCCGCGCGAGCGGTCTGACCCGTGGACGTCCCCGCGGGTCTCCTCGGGAGCCCGTTGTTCGCCGGTGGAGCGGGCGCACGGTGGTTGTCCGGGTTGCCGTCCCTGCTGGCCGGGGTGAGCGAACGCTGGCACCTCACCGTCGAGGACGGGGAACCGGTGCGCCACGGAGCCCACGCGGCGGTCGTCCCCGTCCGACGGGGTGGGGAACGGATGGCGCTGCGGCTCGCCCCGCCGGAACCGGGGGTCGTGGCGGCCCTCGAGGCCTGGGACGGTGACGGTGCGGTGCGGCTGGTCGCGGCCGACGAGGACCGGGGGGCGCTGCTGCTCGAACGCCTCGACCCTGCGCGGTCACTGCTCGACCTGCCGCCGGTGGAGGCCGCCCGCGTGGCGGGCCGGCTCGTCCGTCGGCTCGCCGTCCGTCCACCGCCCGGGTTGCCCACGACCTCCGGGCAGGCACGGGCCATCGCGACGGAGTGCCGGGGTGTGCCGGACGAGTCGATCCCGGGGGTGTGGCGGGACGAGGCCGCGAGGTGCGCCGGGGAACTGGCGCGCGGGCGCGGGGAACCCGTTCTCGTGCACGCCGACCTCACCCCGGAGAACGTCCTGCACCGCCCCGGCGGGGGTTTCGTCGCGGTGGACCCCCGGCCGGTGGCGGGAGACCCGGAACGCTCCCTCCCGGAGTTCCTGCTGCGCAGCGTCGACGGGTGCCCCGGTGAGGGGGAGTTGCCGGAGGTGTTCGACGCCTTCGTGACCGCCGGTGACCTCGACCCGGGACGAGCGCGCCGCTGGCTGGTCGCGCGCACCGTGCAGTACTGGGCGTGGGCACTGGGAGCGGGGCTGACCGAGGACCCGGTCCGGTGCCGCCGGCTCCTCACCGAGTTCTCGCAGGCGCAGCCCGGTGGTGGGCCCACCGGGAGCGCCTACCGTGGTTCCGTGAGTTCTTCCCCGGTCCTGCCCGTCCTCCTCGACCGGGTTCCCGAGCGGTACGAACTGGACGAGGCGTTCCGGGCCGCGTTCGCGGCCAGTGCCGGTCGTCGTCTCCTGGTGTCGCTCATCGGCCTGGTCCTCGTGCTCGCCGGAGGCGCCCTGCTGCGAACGCCGTTCCTGGCGCTGGTCGTGGCCGAGGACGGTGTGCACGTGCGGACCGCGAGCGGCTCGAGGTCGCACACCGTCCGGGTCGACGTCCGCGGGATCGCGGAGCGACCGCACGTCCTCGTCCTGGAGCTCGGTACCAGGCTGTTCCTGGCCGTCCCGCGGCGGGTGTTCCCCTCCCCGGAGGTCGTGGAGTTCGTGCGCCGGACCGTCGCCGAGCGTGCGCCGGGACCCACGCGCTGACCGATCGCCGTCACCGGAGGTAGCGTCCGGGGGTGGAGACGATCGAGTTCCGGATCCTCGAGGAGCAGTTCCCGACGGGTCTGCACTCCTCGATCGCCCCCTTCCTCAGCGGTGTTCCCCTCGCGGCCCTGCTGCGCAAGGTCGAACTCCCGGCCGCCCGACGGCGGGGGGACCCCTCCCTGGCCGGCTGGTACGCCGGGCTGACCGGGACCGGGATCTGCTGGCCCTCCCGGTACTACCTCGGGGAACCCGCCGCGGGCTCGGGGACCGTCCTGCTGGGCTGCACCTGCGGCGAGGCGGGGTGCTGGCCCTTCTCCGCCGTCGTGCGGGTCGAGGACGACACGGTCACCTGGTCCGACTACCGTCACGGGTTCCTGGACGCCGACTACCGCGAACTGCGACCGTTCACCTTCGACCGGCGGCAGTACGAGGACGCCGTCCGGGCGACGGCCGACTGACCCGACCCGAGGAGGACCCGTGCCGACCAGCTCGGGCACGGACTACACCGGCGACGACTTCTACTGCGACGTCGCCCTGCCGGACCCGCAGGCCCTCCGGGTCGTGCACGAGGACGACGAGGTCCTCGCCTTCCACCACACGAGACCGTTCTGGCCGACCCACGTCGTGATCGTCCCGAAACGGCACATCGCGTCCTTCACGACGGTCACGGCCGCCGACGAGTCGACGGTCCGTGCGCTCCTGCGCGTCGTGCAGCGGATCGCCCGGGAGGTGGAGGTCCGCGAGGGCGCCGCAGCGGTCCTCACCAACCTCGGCACCTACCAGGACTCCAAGCACCTGCACGTGCACGTCCACTCCGGACGGCAGCTGCGGGACTGACCCCTACTCACCGTCGCCGAGGACGAAGGGGTACACCGCGTCCGCGCCCGCACGACGCACCTGCCGGGCGGCGACCGTCAACGTCCACCCGCTGCGGGTGCGGTCGTCGACGAGCAGGACGCGTTTGCCGGCGACGGGGGCGTCGTCGGGGAGTTCGAACCGTCGCGCGACCTGGGACAGGCGGTGGGCGGAGTTCACGTCGCTGCGGGTCAGGGAGTCGTCCAGCAGGCGGAACGTCGCGAGGACCGGGAGACCGGTGTAGCGCGACAGACCGTCGGCGAGGTGAGCCACGAGCTGGGGCCTCGAGGCGGAACACAGCGCCACGATGCCGTCGAGGGCCAGGTCGCGGGCCCAGTCGTCCAGGACCGCCGCGGCCGCGTGCCGCAGCGGGACGGGGGTCTCGCCGTCGGGAACACCGGTGGCGAAGAGCTCGCGGACGGCGTTGCCCCAGCCGAGGTCCGTCGTGCGGGCGACCGCACGTCCGGTACCGGGCTGTTCGGCCGGTGCGATCTTCCCCGACACGGCGACGTCGAGGGCCTTCATGCCCGAGGGCCACATCTTCTTCGGTTCCAGCGGAACCCCCGGCCGGTCGAGGTCGGCCCCGGCCCGGGTGACGGCGCTCTCGTCGACGTCGCGCGACACCTGGAACCCACCGCAGTTGTCGCAGCGTCCGCAGGCAGCGGCGTCCGGGTCGTCGAGGGCGCGGCGCAGGAACTCCAACCGGCACCCCGTCGTGGCGACGTAGTCGATCATCGACTGCTGCTCGACCTCACGGGTCTGCGCGACCCGGGCGTAGCGTTCGGTGTCGTAGTTCCACTCCGCGCCCGTCGCCTGCCACCCACCGCGAACCCGCTTGACCGCGCCGTCCACGTCGAGGACCTTGAGCATCATCTCCAACCGGTTGCGGCGCAGCGTGACCCGCGCCTCGAGGGCCGGGGTGGACATCGGTGTTCCGGCGTCACCGAGGACGCTCAGCGCGAGCCGGACGTCGTCCTCGGCGGGGAAGCCGATGGAGGCGAAGTAGCGCCAGATGTCGCGGTCCTCGGCGCCCGGCAGCAGGACGACCTCGGCGTTGTCGATGCCACGACCTGCACGCCCGACCTGCTGGTAGTAGGCGATCGGGGAACTCGGCGCCCCGAGGTGCACGACGAACCCGAGGTCCGGCTTGTCGAAACCCATCCCCAGGGCGCTCGTGGCGACCAGCACCTTGATGCGGTCGTTCACCAGGTCGTCCTCGGCCTGCAACCGCTCGGCCGGGTCCGTCTGCCCCGTGTAGGGCACGGCCTCGATCCCGTGCCCGCGCAGGTGCGCCGCGACGTCCGCGGCCGCCGACACCGTGAGCACGTAGATGATCCCGGAACCCGGGAGTTCCGGCAGGTGCTGGACCAGCCACGCGAGGCGGTGGGCGTGCGTGGGCATCGACACCACGGCCAGCCGCAGCGACTCGCGGTCGAGGGAGCCCCGCAGGACCAGGACGTCCTCGAGGGTTCGCGTCCCCGTCACCGACAACTGCTCGGCGACGTCGGCCGTCACGCGCTCGTTCGCCGTCGCCGTCGTCGCGAGGACCGGGATGCCCTCGGGGAGGTCCGCCAGCAACGTCCTGATCCGCCGGTAGTCCGGTCGGAAGTCGTGGCCCCAGTCGGAGACGCAGTGCGCCTCGTCCACGACGAGCAGGCCCGTCGTGGCGGCCAGCGGCGGGAGGACCTCGTCGCGGAAACCGGGGTTGTTGAGGCGCTCGGGGGAGACGAGCAGGACGTCGACCGCCCCGTTGCGGACGTCCTCGTAGACCCGGCCCCAGTCCTCGCCGTTCGTGGAGTTCACCGTCACCGCGTGCACCCCGGCCCGTTCGGCGGCCGCGATCTGGTTGCGCATCAGGGCCAGCAGGGGGGAGACGATGACCGTCGGACCGGCCCCGCGGGCGCGCAGCAGCGCCGTCGCGACGAAGTACACCGCCGACTTCCCCCAGCCGGTGCGCTGCACGACGAGCGCGCGGCGACGATCCGCCACCAGGGCCTCGATCGCCGTCCACTGGTCCTCGCGCAGCCGCGCGTCGGGGCTGCCGACGAGCCGCTGCAGCACCTGCTCCGCCTCGGCGCGCAGGGCGGTGCGGTCGAGGGTCGTCGCGGAGGGGGCGGTGGCGGCGGGCATGGGCAGGACTCTGCCACCGACGTCCGACACGGGCCCACCGCCGTCCACAGGTGTCCGGGCCCGGGGGGCGGGGATCAGACCGGCGGCTGCGGGTCGTACTGGATCCCGCGCCGCACCTCGCGCGCCCGTTCGACCCCGGCCAAGCGCGACACCAGGTGCAGCGCCATGTCGATGCCCGCCGAGACCCCCGCGGAGGTGATCACGTCACCGTCGTCGACGAAGCGGTCGTCGGGGCGCACGTCGATGCTCGGGTCGAGCTCCGCCAGCACGTCCAGCGAACCCCAGTGCGTCGTGGCGGGGCGGCCGCGCAGCAGACCCGCCGCCGCGTAGACCAGCGACCCCGTGCAGACGCTCGTCATCAGCGGGACGGCCTCGCGCTGCGCGCGGACCCAGTCCAGGTGCTCGGGGTCGACGAGCTGGGGGCGGGTGCCGCGACCCCCGGGGTGGAGCAGGACGTCCAGCGGCGGGGCGTCGGCGAAGGAGTGGTCCGCCCCGACGAGCAGGCCCTTCGCGCACCGCACGGGTCCCCCCGTCCGCGACAGGCAACTCACCGACCAGCCGTCGTCGGGGAAACCACGCGCCCAGAAGGCGAGCACCTCCCAGGGACCGACGGCGTCGAGCTCCTCGACACCGTCGAAGAGGACGATGCCGATGTTCCGCGTCTCTGCAGCAGTGGTCACGGCGCCAGTCTGCCGCCCGGCGGGACGGGACCCGCCGCGAGGAGCGCGACCGCGCGACCCCGCCGCCGCAGGAGCCGTCGGAGGTACGGCGCGAGGACGACCCGGGCGACGACACAACCGGCTGCGCCGCAGGGGAGCGCCACGTCCATCCGGTCGTGCATCAGGGTTCTTCCCGGCCCCGCGCGCACGAACAGGTGCTCGTGCCGCATCCGGGCGAACGGGCCGTCGACCTGTTCGTCGACGAAGAACCCCGGGCGTTCGTGGGTGGTGATCCGGCTCGTCATCGTCCACCACACCCCGAGGTGGTGCGCGGAGAACGTCACGTCGTCGCCCAGCTGCAGGACCCGTCGACCGGAACTCGTCGAGGCGGTCTCGGAACTCCCGGCCAGCGACGCCGCGTGCACGTCGACGTCGAGCTCCAGGTCGAAGACGACGCCGGGTTCCGCCTCGACGACGGTGACCACCTCGATCCGGGTCACCCGGCCCTCCCTCCTCACGCGGGCGCCGAGAACACCAGGGAGTACCGCCAGAACAGGTGTCGACGGATCGCCGCCCCGGGGGTCTGACGAGCGGCGGCGGCCCGCACCTGCGTGAGGGTCGACACCGCAGGAGCCGTCGGGGCGGAACCCGCGACCCGACGCTGCCGCAGGTTCTTGACCCAGCCCACCACGAGGTTCGCCGGCACGGCGAGCAGGCTGAGGGCGACGTCGCTGCGGGACTCCTCCCGGTACACGCCGAGGACGACGAGGGTTCCGCCGGGGGCCAGGAGCTCGCGCAACCGGCGCAGCGCGGGTTCGAAGGGGACGTGGTGCAGCACGGCGAGGGCGGTGACGACGTCGTAGCCGGGTTCCAGGGCCGCGTCCCCGAGGTCCGCGACGCGGTAGTGGACGCGGTGGTCGACGGGGAGGCCGGAGGTGAGTGCACGGGCCGTCGCGACGACCCGTGCGTCGCGGTCGACGGCGTCGACGTGGCGGGCGCTGCCCGCGAGCCGACGGGCGAACTCGCCGGTCCCGCAGCCCACGTCGAGGGCCCGGCCCACCGGCCCGGGCAACCGGCGCAGGATCCACCGGTGGTGGTGGGCGTTGTGGTCCCAGGGGTGCTCGCGCATCCACGCGTCGCACCCGCGCAGGACGATCCCTCCGAAACCCCGCACCGGACCTCCCTCGTGGGGAGGCAGTCAAGCACGCCCGCACCGGTCGAGGGGCGGCTCGCCGTCACCGATCGGCCACCGTGACCTCCGTCGCGCACGAGCCGCGGTCCGAGCACGGGTCGACGACCCGTCGTCGCGCTGCTGCTGGTCGCACGGGACAGCAGCGCGGCCGCCCCCCCGTTACCTTCTTGATCACCCCGCAAGGGGTGGCAGGCCACCGCCGCCGGCATGACTGACTTCCCCTGTGCACCCATGATCTGGGGGGTGTTGTCACCGGCGGCGGCGGACGCCGGCGATCGCTCATAGGGACCTGCAAGATCGTCATCGCTGTTCGTAACGTGGCTGCTGACGCGGGTGTCTCCGTCGGCCTGCCGCTGGATCAGGGACGACGACACGGAGGTCAGCGGGTGGCACGAACCGAACGCCCCTACGAGGTGTTCTGCGGCATCGACGTCGGCAAGAGCTTCCACCACGCCTGCGCCCTCGACCTCGACGGTCAGCGCCTGCACGACAAGGCCCTCACCAACGACGAAGCCGAACTGCGCGCGGTGTTCACCAAGCTCCAGACCCACGGGAGGGTCCTGGTCGTCATCGACCAGCCCGCCTCGATCGGCGCTCTGGCGATCGCCGTCGCCCGGGCGATGAACATCGACATCGCCTACCTGCCGGGCCTCACGATGCGCCGCCTGGCTGACCTGCACCCCGGACAGTCCAAGACCGACGCCCGCGATGCCTACGTCATCGCTGACGCCGCCTTGTCCCACCCGCGGACGCTGCGGCGGGTCGGGACCGATGATGAAACCCTGGCCGACCTGTCCGTCCTGGCCGGCTACGACGACGACCTGAACCAGCAGTCCACCCGACTCACCAACCGGCTCCGAGACGCGCTCCTGCACGTCCACCCGGCGTTAGAGCGACTGCTGGGCAAACACATCGATCGTGGTGGAGTCATCGACCTCCTCGCCACCACCGGGACGCCGGAGGCGATCGCTGCCCTCGGCGAGGACGGAATCCGCGAGGTCATGCGCCCGCGATCCCCGCGACTGGCGAAGACTCTTCCGGCAAAGATCCTCACCGCACTGGCCGAGCAGAGCGTCACCGTTCCCGGCACGGCAGCGTTCGGTCGGATCATCACCGGCGTCGCCTCCCAGCTGCGTCAGGTCGGCATCGAGCGGAAGGAACTCGCCGAGGATCTCGAGGTCCGCCTGGAGGCCCACCCTCTTGCCGGGGTCCTGACCTCGATGCCTGGTCTCGGGTTCAGGACCGCCATCAAGATCCTCACCATCGTCGGCGACGGTTCCGCGTTCCCGACCGCTGCGCACCTGGCCTCCTACGCCGGGCTGGCGCCGGTGACCAGAAGTTCAGGCACGTCTATCAGGGGCGAGAGTCACTCTCAACGCGGTAACCACGCACTGAAGAATGCCCTGTTCCTCTCAGCGTTTGCCGCACTGTCCGACCCCGATAGTCGGGCCTACTACGACCGCAAACGGGCCCACGGGCGCCGTCACAACGCGGCCCTGATCTGCCTGGCCCGACGTCGGGTCGATGTCCTCTTCGCGATCCTCCGGGACAAGCAGCCCTACCGACCGGGTCCGGCCGCTGTCGCGGCCGGACTGGCTATCGCCGCTTGACGAAGACCATAGGGACACCCCCCGCCGCCTCGCCGTCACCGAGCGGCTCGAGGCGCCGGGCGGCCTCGCCTCCCGCCCCACCACGGGCCACCTCCGGCTGCCGCCGCGACGTTCCTCGGGGCAGCCCCTGCTGCTGCGCGGCACCGTCGCGGCCGGCGCTCCGGTCGAGGAGGTCCGGGGCGTGAACGCCCCCACCGGCGCCCACCGGTGGGCGAGCTCGTGGGGTCGGGGAGCCGGTGCCGGAAGTCGGTGCTTCACTGCCTGGGTGCGCTACGTCGTGATCGGGGCAGGAGCGATCGGCGGGACGATCGGTGGACGACTCGGCCAACACGGTCACGAGGTCGTCCTGGTCGCCCGTGGGTCCCACGCGGACAGGTTGCGGGAGAAGGGGTTGCGACTCCTCACCCCCACGGGTCCGGTGGAGCTCAACGCCCCTGTGGCCAACTCACCGGCCGACGTCGTCCTCACCCCCGACGACGTGCTGGTGCTGGCCGTCAAGGTCCAGGACGCCGCCGGTCTGCTCGCCGACTGGGCGGCCGCCCCGGTCGGTGACTCCACCGCCGGGCACGAGCTGCCGATCGTCTGCGCGCAGAACGGCGTCGAGGGGGAACGGCTGGCCCTGCGGTGGTTCCGCCGGGTCGTCGGCGTCTGCGTGTTCCTGCCCGCGACGCACCTCGAACCGGGCGTCGTCAGCTCCGAGGGGGCCCCGGTGTCCGGTGGTTTCGTCCTCGGTCGCTACCCCCGCGGTCGGGACGAGCTCGTCGAGCAGATCGCCGCCGACCTGGCCGGCGCCGGGTTCGCGACGATCGTCAGCGACGACGTGATGGCCGCGAAGCGCGGCAAGCTCATCGACAACACCGGCAACGCCCTCGACGCCGTCTGCCGTCCCGAGGACGGCAGCGACGCGTTGCGGGAGGAGGCCCGGGCGGAAGGGCTCCGGGTCCTGGAGGCCGCGGGAACGCCACCGCTGGGCCGGGCCGAGGCCCTGCCGGAACTCGCCGAGATCGGCTTCCACACGGCCCCCGTCGCGGGCAGCGAACGGCTCGGGTCCTCCAGCTGGCAGAGCCTGCACCGCGGGGGCTCCGTCGAGACCGACTGGCTCAACGGCGAGGTCGTCCGGCTCGGTCGCGAGCACGGGGTGGCGACACCGGTCAACGAGGCGTTGCAGGTCCTGGCCGACGCCTCCGTGCGGGGAGGCCTCGGGCCCAGGGCCTTCGGGGTGCAGGACGTCAAGGCGCTCGTGGCGAGCGTCGGGGGGGACCAGGCGGCTGCCACCGGGACCCACCTGAGAGGGTGAGCCCCATGCGCGTCGACCACGTCGGCTTCGCCGCGGGCCCCGAGGGGCTGCAGGAGACCGCCAGGTCCCTGGCGGCGCGACTCGGCGTGCGCGTCGTCGACGGGGGTCCCCACCCCCGCTTCGGCACCCGCAACGTCGTCCTGCCGCTGTCCGGGGGCAGCTACGTCGAGGTCGTCGAGGTCCTCGACCACCCCGTCGCCGAGAAGGCGCTCTTCGGGCGGGCCGTGCGCGAACGGACGCTGCAGGGCGGGGGCTGGTTCAACTGGTCGGTCGTGGTCGAGGACCTGGCCTCCTTCGCGGAACGCCTGGGCGAGACCGCCGAGGAGGGTGTCCGGCGCCGTCCCGACGGGGTCGAGCTGCGCTGGCACCAGATCGGTGCGCCCGCGCTCAGCGAGGAACCGCAACTGCCGCTGCTCATCGAGTGGGACGGGCCGGACACCCAGCACCCCTCGGCCATCGCGCTCGCGGGCGGCAGCCGCCTGGCGGGGCTCACCATCGCCGGCCAGCGCGAACGGGTCCGCGGCTGGCTCGGCCTGCCGCCGGACTTCAGCGCCGACCGCATCGACTTCACCTGGCTCGACGTCGTCGGAGGACCGCGCAGCACGGGACTGCGCTCGGTCCGCTTCGAGACCCCGCGCGGAACCGTCGAGATCTGATGGACTGGTTGCCCGGCTGGATCCCCTCGATCACGGCCTCGGCCATCGCGCTGCTCGTCGTCGACCTCGTGGTGCGCCTCACCGCCATCGCCGTGGTCCCCGTCAACCGGCGTCCGAGTTCCGCCCTGGCCTGGTTGCTGACCATCTTCTTCATCCCCTACATCGGGGTCGTGGCGTTCCTGATCATCGGCAACCCGAAGCTGCCCCGCAAGCGCCGCCGCAAGCAGCGGGAGATCAACGAACTCATCCTGTCCTCGACCAAGGGGATGGACCTCGTCTCCTCCGACCACCCGTGGCCGCCGTGGCTGACCGGGATCGTCGAGCTGAACCGCAACCTCGGGGCGATGCCGCTGGTCGGCGGCAACCAGGCCCAGCTCGAGGGGGAGTACGACGAGGCGATCCGGGCGATGGCGCGCTCGATCGACGGCGCTCGCGACTACGTGCACGTCGAGTTCTACATCATGACCAAGGACCCCACGAGCGAGCCGTTCTTCACCGCGCTCGAACGCGCCGTCGAGCGCGGGGTCAAGGTCCGGTTGCTGCTCGACCACGTGGGGTCGTTGCGCTACCCCGGCTACCGCCGCACGATCCGCTTCCTCGAGGACGTCGGCGTCGAGTGGCACCCGATGCTCCCGGTCCAGCTGCACAAGCTGAAGTACCAGCGTCCCGACCTGCGCAACCACCGGAAGCTCCTCGTCATCGACGGCGACGTCGCGTGGATGGGGTCGCAGAACGTGCTGGACCGCAGCTACAACAAGCGCGGGAACCTCAAGCGCGGACTCCAGTGGCAGGACCTCATGGTGCGCCTCGAAGGGCCGATCGTCGCCGGGGTCGAGGCCATGTTCATCACCGACTGGTACTCCGAGACCGACGAACTCCTGGAGACCGAACGACCCGAGGTCTCCCCGGTCGGATCACCCGGGCGCCTCGAGTGCCAGGTCGTCCCCAGCGGCCCCGGGTTCGACGGCGAGAACAACCTGAAGCTCTTCAACGCGCTGCTGTACTCCGCGCAGCGCACCATCTCCATCACCAGTCCGTACTTCGTGCCGGACGAGTCCATGCTCTCCGCCATCACGACGGCCGCCGAACGCGGGGTCGACGTCGAACTGTTCGTCTCCGAACTCGGCGACCAGGCCCTCGTCCACTACGCCGAGTGCTCCTACTACGAGAACCTGCTGCGCGCCGGGGTCCGCATCCACCGCTACCCCGCGCCGTACGTGCTGCACGCCAAGCACATGACCGTCGACGAGGAGGTCGCGGTCATCGGTTCCTCGAACATGGACATGCGCTCGTTCCTGCTCGACCTGGAACTCACGCTGATGGTGTGCGGGCGGGAGTTCTGCGACGACCTGCGCCGGGTCCAGGACGAGTACCGGGCGAAGTGCACGGAGCTCACCCTCGAGCAGTGGCTCGCGCGACCGCGCTGGAACGTCATCAAGGAGAACCTGTCCCGCCTGACGTCGGCGCTGCAGTAGGCCGGTCCAGTCCCAGCCTCGCCAGTTCGAGGTCGGCCAGCGCCCGCACCGCCGCCGGGTCCTGGCCCTGCCAGGCGGCGGCCGGATCCGCGTGCACGGCGAACAACCGGTCCGGCGGGCTCGACGCCAGAGCGCGCAGAGCCAGGACGCGGTCGCCGCCACGGGTGCCGGCGAGCCGCCCGGCCTCGCGCGCACGTCGCGCCCACCGGAGGCGTTGGGCCAGGCGGACCGCCGTGACGCACAGGATCGGCAGCAGAGCGGTCAGCACACCGAGCAGCGTCGCCACGTGCAGGACGGACTCGATCTGCGCATCGGCGGCACCGGCGAGCGAGGTGGCGCTGTCGGCCGAGCGGTCCAGGACCCCGGCGAGGTCGTCGCCGATCAGCGGGGTCCGCGCGGCGGTCCGCCCGGCGGCGGTGAGACGGTCCGCGAGGTCGCTCGAACCCGCGGAGAACTGCCGTGCGGGGTCGACGGCACCGGCGATGACCCCGTGCACGGTGGTTCCGGCGAGGACGCTCGCCAGCACGGCCAGCAACCACAGCAGGTCGGCTGTGAGCTGCCGGTTCCGGCGGGCGCGACGGTCGGCGTAGAGCTTCACCCGGCGCGCTCCACGACGCCGGTCCGGTTGTCGTGCAACGGGTCGAGCTGGGTGTCGAGCGGCTCCGGGACGTCGGGGACCACGGTGGAGGAGGTGGTGTTCCTGGTCAGCCGGTCCATCGAGGGACGTTCAGCGGAGGTCGTCGCGCACGGTCCGGCGGCGAGCGCTGCGGACGACGAGGACCAACCCGACGATCGCGATGATCGGGCCGAGCACCGCCCAGAGCGTCTTGCCGCTCATTCCCGATCCACCGAGCACGTCCAGACCCTGCAGGGTGAAGAGGACCCCGGCGGCGGTGATGACGATCCCCACGATGGTCCCCACGATTCGGCTCATCTCCGCGACGCTACAGCATTCAACAAAGCGGGGTAGGTTTCCGTCATGACGCCGTGGAAGCGGGTGCACCGGGGCCCGCCGGTGAGGACCGGTGCGGCGGAAACCGTGGTGTCCGACCGGGACGGTGCGCCGGTGGGCCGCCGGATCGCGCTGGGACTGCTGGGGCTCGGGGCGCTGGGGGTGGTCACCGGCACCCGCGCCCAGGACCTCGCCCTGCGCGTGCTGGCTCCGCTGCAGAACCGCGACCCGACCGGACTGCTGTCGCTGCTGCCGGTGGGAAACACCTTCCGCTTCTACTCCGTGACGGCCAGTGCGCCGGTGCGCGACGAGGCGTCCTACCGGTTGCACGTCTCGGGTCTCGTCGAGCGCCCGCTCGAACTCACGGTGGCCGATCTTCGAGCCATGCCGCAGGTTGAGGTGGTGCGTGACTTCCAGTGCGTCACCGGGTGGCGGGTGCCGCAGGTGGCGTGGAGTGGCGTGCGTGTCTCGGTGCTGCTGGAGGCGGTCGGCGTCCAGGAGGCCGGCACCGCCCTGCGTCTGACGTCGTTCGACGGGACGTACACCGAGAGCCTCACCCTGGAACAGGCCCGGTCGGCCGACTGCATCGTGGCCCTGCGGATGCTCGGTGCGGACGTGACCCACGACCACGGCGGCCCCGTCCGCCTCTACGTCGCCCCGATGTACGGCTACAAGAGCCTGAAGTGGCTCGAAGGGATCGAGGTGACCGCGCAGGTGCAGCCGGGGTACTGGGAGCAACGCGGCTACGACGTCGACGGTTTCGTGGGTTCCTCGAACGGACGTGAGATCGATGAACGGACCTGAGGCCGGCGCCGCTCCCGGTGTCGACGACCTCGAACGCGGCCGGGTGCTCCCGCGTTTCGCGGCTCCCACCCGGTGGGTCCACGGGGCGACCGCGGTGTTCACGATCGTCTGCGTCCTCAGTGCCGCGGTGCTCTACGACGGAACCCTCGCCGTCGCGGTCGGCCATCGTGGGCTGGTGGAGCACGTCCACGTCTACACCGGGTTCGCGTTGCCCGTTCCGCTGCTCGTGGGCGTCGTCTTCCGCAGCTACCGCGAGGACGGCCGCCGGCTCAACCGCTGGACCGCGCGCGACTGGTCCTGGCTGCGCCGTCGCACCCGCCGGGACGGAACGCTCCAGGTCGGGAAGTTCAACGCCGGGCAGAAGACGAACGCGGCGCTCTCGGTCGGCTCGATCGCCGCCCTGCTCGTCTCGGGTCTCACGATGTGGTTCCCGCAGCTGGCGGGCATCGCCTGGCGCAGCGGGGCGACCTTCGTCCACGACTGGTTCGCGCTGGCCTTCGGACTGCTCGCGGTCGGACACGTCGCGATGGCCCTGCGCGACCCGCACGCGATGACGGGTATGCGTACCGGGCGGGTGCCGTTGCGCTGGGCCCGCCGCGAGCACGGCGCCTGGGCGCGCGAACTCGCCGGGGAGCCACCGCTCGTCCCGGACCCACCCTCGAGCACCTCGCGCGACCACTGACACCTGTCGCCCGACCCTGACCTCGCGTCAGCCGAGGAGTTCGTCCACCCAGCACCACCGCCACGCCTCGCCCGGTTCGGCGCTGACCATGGCGGGGTGCGCGCTCTCGCCGAAGTGGGCCCGGGCGTGCCGCAGCTCGGAGGAGTCGCAGCACCCGGTGTACCCGCAGGCCAGGCAGGTCCGCAGGTGGACCCAGGCCACCCCGGCCGCGACGCACTCCGCGCACTCGGTCGGCGGCTCGCCGTAGCGCTCGGTCGCCTCGTCGCGCGAGCACCCGGTGCGCAGGTGGGCGCAGCCGCCGTCACCGCGCGGGGCGAGCCGGCGGTCGAGGGCGAGGGGTTCGAGGTCCTCGAGGCGGTCCAGCAGGGCCTCCTCGAAGTCGACGTCCGCGAGCGCCCGCTGCAGCACCTCCGGTTCCGCGGTGCCGCGGTCGCGGGCGGTGACGACGATGGTGCGCTCGGCGGCGAGCATCTCCAGGCGGAGGCGGTGGTAGACCGCCGACGGGGTCATCGAGTCCGACAACGGCCGGCCGAGGCGTTCCCAGGCGGCGTGCGAGCGCGACTTCGAGCGGCCGCGCAGCTGCATCACCACGTGCCGGGGTTCCTCCCCGGTGAGCAGTTCGTCCAACCGCCGCATCCCGGCCTGGGCGGCCGCGTCGCCCAGGGCCGCGGCCTGCAGGGCGTCCTCCGCGGGGTCCGGTGCGGGCAGTCCGACGCGGCGCACCACCCAGGGCAGGCTGAGGCCCTGCACGAGCAGGGTCCCGACGACGACGGCGAACGCGGCGAGGAGCAGGACGTCGCGGCCCTCGACGTCCTCGGGGATGAGCTGCGCGGCGGCGAGGGTGACGACCCCGCGCATGCCGGCCCAGGACAGCAGCAGCGAGATCCCCGGCGACCAGGCCTTCGGGCGCAGGTGCGGCACGGCGTGGAAGACCCCGGCGGAGGCGAAGACGAACACGAACCGGGCCGCGATCGTCGCGACGAGCACACCGAGGCAGACCAGCAGGATGCGACCACCGGAGAACCCGCTGTCGGCGGCTCCGCGCAGCAGCAGCGGGAACTGCAGACCGATGAGCACGAAGACCGCGTTCTCCAGCAGGAACGCCACCGTCCGCCAGTTCAGCGTCTCCGCGACCCGGGACGCGGCCGTCTGCACCGTCGGCGAGACGTGCGCCATCGCCAGCCCCGTCACCACGACGGAGAGGACGCCCGACACGTGCAGCGCCTCGGCGGGCAGGAAGGCGAGGTAGGGCGCGACGAAGGAGACCGCGGTGTCCAGGACGGGGTTGCGGATCCGGGTCCGCACCAGGGCCAGGACGGCGGCGACGACCCCGCCGATGAGCACCGCGCCGACGACGGCGAGCAGGAACTCGCCCCCGATGTGCAGCGGGGAGAGCTCGGTGGTGAGGGCGGACGTCGCCGCGGCGAGGGCGATGAGGGCGGAGGCGTCGTTGAGGAGGCTCTCCTCCTCGAGGAGGGTGGCGACCCGGCGGGGCAACCCCAGGCGGCGGCCGATGGCGCTCGCGGCGACGGCGTCCGGCGGGGCGACGACGGCCCCCAGCGCCATGCACGCCGCGAGGGCGACCCCCGGCAGCAGCAGCGACGTCGTCCACCCCACCGCGAGGGTGGTGAACACGACGAGCACCACCGACAGCAGGACCGTCGCCGTCTTGTTGCGGGTGAAGTCGACCAGTGACGTGCTGGCCGTCGCCGCGTAGAGCAGCGGGGGCAGTAACCCGTTGAGGACGACCTCAGAGCCGAGGCTGAAGTCCGGGACGGCCGGCACCAGCGAGACGACGGCGCCGACCACGACGAGGACGAGGGGGGTCGGCCAGCCGAAGCGGTCGCAGACCGCCGACACCAGGCACACCCCGACGGTCAGCGCCACGAGCGCGATCGCGATCTCCACGAGCGGACCCTACGACCCCCCGACCGGTGGGTGGTGGGCTGCGCTCAGGGGCGCAGGACGGTGATCCCCGCGGTGGTCGCGGCGCCGACCTCGGCGAGGGCGCGCGGACCGGCCTCGAGGGGCAGTTCGCGGGTGACGAGCTCGGCGAGGGGGAACCGGCCGGAACTCACGAGGGCGAGCAGGCGCGGGTAGTCGTGGGCGGCCATCCCGTGGCTGCCGAGGACCTGGAGCTCGCCGGCGATCACGAGGTCCATCGGGACGGAGGGTTTCCCCGCTGCGGCGGGCAGCAGCCCGATCTGGACGTGACGACCGCGACGGCGCAGGGACCGGACGGAGTTCTCGCACGTCACGGGCAGGCCCACGGCGTCGATCGAGACGTGGGCTCCGCCGTCGGTCAGGTCGCGAACGGTTCGCACCACGCTGTCTGCGGAGCTGTCCGCGACGGCGTGCTCGGCACCGAACGCGAGCGCCAGGTCGCGTGCGGCGGGGGAGGGGTCGACGGCGATGACCCGGGCACCCGCCGCGGCGGCGATCGCGACGGCCGACAGGCCGACCCCGCCCGCGCCGTGGACGGCGACGAACTCGCCCGGTCGCACCCGCGCGACGTCGCTGACGGCGCGGAAGGCCGTCGCGACCCGGCAGCCCAGGGCCGCGGCGGTCGCGGCGGAGAACCCCTCGGGCAGCGCGACGAGGTTCACGTCGGCGTGGTCGAGCGCGACGAGTTCGGCGAAGGACCCCCAGCCGGTGAACCCCGGCTGGGTCTGCGCGCGGCACACCTGCTGGTGCCCGGCCGCGCACTCCGGGCAGCGCCCGCAGGCGGTGACGAACGGGGTGGTCACCCGGTCGCCGACCGCCCAGTTCCGCACGTCCGCGCCCACGGCGACGATCCGGCCGGCGAGCTCGTGACCGGGGACGTGCGGCAGCGTCACGTCGTCGTCGTGGCCCTGCCAGGCGTGCCAGTCGCTGCGGCACACCCCGGTCGCCTCGACGGCGACGACCACCCCGTGCGGTGCCGGGGTGGGGTCGTCGACGGTGGCGAGGCGGGGGGTCCCGCCGAACTCCTCGATCAGGACCGCGCGCACGTCACGCCTCGTCGAGCGGGTGGTCGAGCACGCTGACGAGCGCCGACGCGTCGCCGGTGTAGTCGCCGGGGGTCAGCAGCGACAACCGGGCCGCTTCACCCTCGGGCAGGCCGAGACCCGCGACGAACTCCCGCAGCTTGGCCTGGTCGACCTTGCGGCCGCGGGTGAGTTCCTTGAGGCGCTCGTAGGGTTCGGGCAGCCCGTGCACGCGCATGACGGACTGGACGGCCTCGCCGAGGACCTCCCAGTTCCCGTCGAGGTCGGCGGCCAGGGCGGCCGGGGCGGCGTCGAGCCCGGCGAGGCCGCGCTGGGCGTTCTCGATGGCCAGCAGCGAGTGCCCGAACGCGACGCCGATGTTGCGCTGCATCGAGGAGTCGGTGAGGTCGCGCTGCATCCGCGACGTCGTGAGGGTCTCCTCCAGCACCCGGAACAACCCGCCCGACACCTCGAGGTTGGCCTCGGCGTTCTCGAAGCGGATCGGGTTCACCTTGTGCGGCATCGTCGAGGACCCCACGGTGCCCTGCCCGCGGACCTGCGCGAAGTAGCCGAGGGAGATGTAGGTCCACACGTCGGTGCAGAGGTTGTGCAGCACCCGGCCGAAGCGGGAGACGTCGGCGTAGAGCTCGGCCTGCCAGTCGTGGGACTCGATCTGCGTCGTCAGCGGGTTCCAGGTCAGGCCGAGACCGGTGACGAACTCGTGGGAGGCGGCCGGCCAGTCCGTCGTGGGGACGGCGGCCTTGTGCGCGGCGTAGGTCCCCGTCGCGCCGTTGAACTTGCCGAGGTACTCCGCACCGGCGATGCGCGTGAGCTGGCGGCGCAGGCGGTGGGCGAGGACGGCGAGTTCCTTGCCCAGCGTCGTCGGCGTCGCGGGCTGGCCGTGGGTGCGCGAGAGCATCGGCAGGTCGCGCAGGTCGTGGGCCATCGTGACGACGTCGTCCACGAGGCTCGTCGCGGCCGGCAACCAGACCTGGGCGACGGCGTCACGGACCATCAGCGCGTAGGAGAGGTTGTTGATGTCCTCGCTCGTCGCGAAGAGGTGGGTCAGCTCGGCGATGTCGACCAGCGAGGTGCCTTCGAGGCGACGCTTGATCCAGTACTCCACGGCCTTGACGTCGTGCACGGTGACCCGCTCGATCTCGCCGAGCTCGGTGACGGCCGCGGCGTCGAAGTGAAGCGGCAGTTCGCGCAGGAAGGCGATCTCGTCGGCGGTGAGCCGGCGCACGCCCGGGACCACGTCGTGGGTGCCGAGGAAGACCAGCCACTCGACCTCGACGTGGATGCGACGACGGTTCAGCGCGGCTTCGGAGAGGTGTTCCGCGAGCGGCGCGACGGATCGGCGGTAGCGGCCGTCGAGCGGGCCGAGCGCGGGCTCGCCCAGGCTGGCGGGGGCGTTGGACGGGGAGGCGGCAACGGCCGAGTCGGTCACGTGCCTCATGGTCCCACGCCCCCGCGGGAGTCAGGTCTCGTCGACGGAGGACTCCTTGTGGGCGGCCTCCTTGCCGGACTTCTCGCTCTTGACGATCACCTGCGGGTCCTCCTCGGAGGCCTTGCGGTGCTTGCCGTAGAGCTCGAAGTCGTCGGTCTTCTCCTCGACGACCTCCCCTTCGGTCTTGCCCTGCGGGGTGTTCCAGCTGACCTCGTCGCCCTTCTTCACCATGGTTCCACCGTGGGGTCGACCCGGTCCGCGCGCACCTCAGGGCAGCGGGGTACGCCGCAGCACGGCCTCCCCGGCCCGACCCGGGTCGAGCTCGACGGGGGAGTGCAGCACCCCCGGCCCGCGGGCGATCCTGCCGTCGGTCAGCGGGGTGCAGCGCAACCCGCCGCGCCCGCGCAACGCGGCGTGGGCGCCGTCGGCGACCATCCGGTCCATCCACGCGCACGGGGCGGCCGGACGTCCGCCGTGGACGGTCACCGACCCCGCGGCCGTCACCAGGTCGAAGTCGTGCCCCCGCAGCGGGTCCAGCTCGACGCCGCGGACCACGACGTTGCGCCGGGCCAGCAGCGGGTCCGGGACCGCGGCCAGTCCGAGGTCGTGGGCGACCGCCTCCCACGCCTCGATCGCCAGGAACGTGATCGCGGCGTCCATGTGCACGGCCTTGCCGAAGAACCGGTCGCCGCGGATCCCCTTGCCCGCCACGACCTCCACCGCGTCGAGGTCGTGGGTCTCGACGTCGGCGGCGCCCTCGCGGGGACGGCCGAAGTAGGCGTGCTCGGGGGAGACGAGCAGGTGCAGGACCTCGACGGGGTAGCTGTGCGTCACAGCGCCGACGCCCTCTGCGCGGCCTCGAGCGCCTGCGCGGCGTACGCGCCACCGAAGAGAACGGTGTGCACCAGCAACGGGTGCAGCTGGTGCAGGGGGACGCGCTCCCGCCGGCCGTCCGGGGTGCCGGCCGCCTCCCCGTAGGCGTCCAGGACGCGCGCCAGGTGCGGCAGCCCGAACAGCTCCAGCATCGCGAGGTCGGTCTCGGGGTGCCCGCCGTGGGCGGCGGGGTCGATGAGGACGGCCCCGTCGGCGGACCACAGGACGTTGCCCGACCAGAGGTCGCCGTGCAGGCGCGCGGGCCCGCCCGCCCCCGCGACCAGGGCCGGGTCCTCGGCCGTGAGCCGCTCGCAGACCCGTTCCACGACAGTCACCTCGGCGGCGTCGAACGTGGCGGCGTCCCGCGCCAGGCGGAGGTAGGGCTGCACGCGCTGCTCGGCGTAGAACGTCCCCCAGCCTGCGTCGTCCCCGGTCACGTCCCCGGTCATGGGCCCCGTCACGGGCCTGGTCATCGGCAGCGGGAGGATCGCGATCCAGGCGTCGCCGTCCACGCCGGGAGGTGGAGCCCCGAAGTGCGACGCCCCGGCGGCGTGGGTGCGGGCGAGGTCACGTCCGAACCGTTCGGCCGCCCGTGCGTCGGGACGCTGCTCGCGGACCCGCTCCAGGACCAGGGCGTCGGGGCGCACCTCGAGCACCGGGCAGACGGCGACCCCGTCGGCGTCCGCGAGCCACCGCAGCCCCGCGGCCTCGGCGGCGAAGGCGGCGGCGGGTACCCCGGTCTGCTGCTTCACGAAGGCGGTGGACGGCACCGGTCCATGGTCACCGCGGTCTCCACAGCGGGCACGTCGGGCCGGGCCGTCCACAGACCGTCGCCGGTCCCCGACGACGCCACCCTCGCCTGCCTACCGTCCACGGGCTGGGGTTCCACGGAGGGAGAAGGACGGATGGATCTGGGGCAGGTGGCGTTGACGCGCCGGGTGGAGGAGGTGGCCGAACGGGTGCGGTCGGTGCACCGGCAGCTGGGTGCGGTGGGCACGGGCGACTGGACGGGACTGGCGGCGGCCCGGTTCCGGGCGCGGCTGGGCGACGCGGTCCAGGAGGTCGCCGGGGTCGCCGAGACGTGCGACCGGTTGTCGGGGAGGGTGACCGAGCACGTCCGCGCGCTCGAGCTGGTGGCGTCGTGAGCGCGGGCCTCACCGTCGACACCGGGTACGCGGTGGACCCCGACGCCCTGGACGCGGCCGCCGCCCGCCTGGCCGCACTCGCCGCCGACCTCGGCGCGGTGGGACTGGACCTCGTCTCGATCGCCGTCGACCCGGCGTTCGCGGCGAGCGTCGCGTTCGCCCCGGCCAGTGCGGCGCGGGTCGCCACGGCGATCGGGGACCTCCTGGTCGGGCGTCGGACCCCCGTCGCGGCGGCCGCGACGCTGGCCGCGCTGGCGGTCGAGGTCGAGACCGCGGCCCTGCGCTACCGCGTCGGTGACGAGATCGCCGACGCGGTCGTCGCCGTCGCCCGACGGGCGGTGGCGCAGGCCGTCGTGGAGTGGGCTCCCGAGATCGCCGGCGCCACGGCCGTCCTCGTCGGCGCGGACGTGCTGCGGCACGTGGGGATCGCGGAGTACCGGGTCCTGGCCGGGGCGGTGGCGCAGGTCCTGCGGACCGGGACCGTCGACCTGTCGGAGCTCGGCGCGGACGTGGGCGAGGAGTTCGCCGGCGTCGACGACGCGGTGGCGGACGACCTCCGCGGGGTCGGCCGGTTCCTCGCGGCGCACCCGGAGGTCGCCCAGGAGGTCGTGGCCACGACCCCGTACCTGCTGGAGGCGGCGGGGTTCCCCCGGGTGGACGGGGTCGCGGGCGTGGCCGGGGCGCTGACCGCCCTGGGCGCGGTCGCCCCGGTGTTCCGGGAGACCGGCGTCGCGGTCCGTCCCACGGCCACGGCCCGGGCGACGCCCAGCCGGCCGCCGCGCGGGATCGCCGAGGTGCTCGACGGCGTCGCGCACCAGTCGACGGGGTACGAGGGGCAGGCCTCCGTGGGCGGCCGCCTGGCTCCTGCCGGGACACCCGCGCCGGGTGGGATCCGGCTGGAACGGGTCACCCAGGCCGACGGCGGCGTCGCGTGGGTCGTGGAGATCCCCGGGACCCAGACCTGGACACCGGTCCCGGCGGCGGGCGGGACCCCGATGGACCTGACGACGAACCTGCGCGCGGTCGCCGGGGAACCGACGGCGACGGCCGACGCGGTCGTGCAGGCCATGCGGCAGGCGGGGGTCGGCGCGGGTCAACCGGTGATGCTCGCCGGGCACAGCCAGGGTGGGTTGACCGCGGCGGCGTTGGCCGCCGACCCCGCGGTGCGGGCGGAGTTCGACGTCACCCACGTCGTGACGGCGGGTTCCCCGATCGACGGGATCGACGTCCCGGACTCGGTCGAGGTGCTCTCGCTGGAGCACACGGGCGACCTCGTACCGGCTCTCGACGGCGAGACCGCCGCGGGTTCGGCGCACCGCACCGTCGTCGCCCGCGACGTCGGCGACGACCCCCGCTTCGCCGCCGACATCGCGCAGGACCCGCTGAAGGCCCACGGCTGGTCGGCCTACATCGCGACGGCACAGCTCGTCGACGGATCGGGAGATCCTGCGCTGCAGGGTTTTCGCGACTCCGGGAGCGCCTTCTTCGACGCCCCCGGAGCCCGCGTGGAGACCTTCGACTACTACGCCGAGAGGGTCGAGCCGGCACCGGCGGTCGCGAGCAGGGTGGAACCCCAGCGCTCGACGTAGGCGGCCAGGGCGGGGGTCTCGGCGCCCTTCTCCTCCGCCTCGCGGTCGATCAGGTACAGCCCGGGGGCGGGGCACGCCGCGCCCAGCTCGGACAGCACCGGCTTGAGCAGGAGCTCGGGAGCCAGCGCGTGCGTGGGGGCGGCCCCCAGCATCAGGGGGACCGCGGTGACCCCGCGCAACCCTTCGCCGCCCGCGAACTGGTCGAGGAACAGCTTCAGCAGCCCGCTGTAGGTCGCCTTGAAGGTGGGTGAGGCGACGACGAGCAGGTCGGCGGAGGCGACGTCGGTCACGGCCTGCGCCACCGTCGGGTCGCCCCAGCCGAGCAGCCCGGGGCCGAGGGTGGCCACGTCGACGACCTGGTCCACCTGTCCGACACCGGCGGGGCCACCGGAGAGCAGCCGCGCGGTGGTGGTCGCGGCGGTCAGGGTGCGCGAACCGACCTTGGGGTTGCCGCAGACGACGACGGTCCGCATCAGGCGGTGGCCTTCGGGGTCAGGGTGCGGAAGGCGGAGGAGTGCCACACCAGGGGTTCGGTGTCGGGGGCGTTGCCCATGGCGTGGACCTGCAGGAGGACCACGTCGTGGTCACCGGCGGGGACCTCGGAGTAGATCGAGCACTCGAGCCAGACGGGAGCACCGTGGACGAAGTTGGCGCCGGAGTCGAGGGTGGTGGTGTCGATGCCGGCGAAGCGGTCGGCGGCCTTGGAGGCCAGCTGGCGGGCCGCGAGGTCGTGGGCTTCGCCGAGGACGGAGACGCCGATGCGGCCACCGGCGGTGGCGCCCGCCTTCAGCTTGGGCCAGCTGGTGGAGGTGTGCTGCACGGCGAAGAGCACGAGCGGCGGGTCGAGCGAGATGCCGACCTGGAAGGAGGAGGCCACCAGCACGACGGGTTCGGGTCCGTCGCCGCTGTCGACGATCGCGGAGAGGGCGGCGACGCCGGAGGGGAAGAGCGCGAAGGTGGTGCGCAGGGCCATCGGGTCGTCCTCGAAGGCGACCAGTTCGAGGGGAGTCGTTCCAGGGGCGTCGGACACGGGCGGTACCTCTCCAGCGTGGGTCGAGTGGTGATGACGTGACGTTGACAGAGTCAACCGCAATTGTTTCCCGAGCGTTTCGCCGAAGTGATCGAACTCATTGCGCCGCGCGGTCGCGGTCCTGGAGCGGTGTTCGGGGGAGGTCGCTGGTTGGATCCGTACCGTGAGCGACTCCGCAGTCACCCCGGCCGAGACCGCCCGCAGCGGGCCCGTGACCGGCTACGACGTCGCGCGGGCCGCGGGCGTCTCCCAGTCCACGGTCTCCCGCGCCCTGCGGGGGGACACCCGCGTCGTCCCGCAGACGCGCGAGCGCGTCCGGCAGGTGGCCCGCGAGCTCGGCTACGTCGTGAACCTCTCGGCCCGCAGCCTGATCACCCGCCGGACGGCGACGATCGCGATCGTCTCCGGGGATCTGCGCAACCCCTCCTTCCCGCTGCTCGTGCAGACGTTGCAGGAGCAGTTCCACGCGCGGGCGCACCGGGTGCTGCTGTTCGCCGACCACGACGAGGAGTCCGGACGCTTCGAGGAGGACCTCCACTCCCTGCGGGGTGGACTGGTCGACGGCATCGTCTACCTGTCGGCGCGCACGGACTCCGCGGCGGTCGCCGAGCTCGTCGACGTGGGGTTGCCGCTCGTCGTGCTGAACCGCGACGTCGACGGCGAGCTCGGCGAACGGGTGGACCGCATCACCTCCGACAACGTCGGGGGTGGGCGACTCGTCGCGCGGCACCTGTGGGAGCGGGGAGCGCGCCGGATCGCGGTCGTGGCCGGTCCGCAGGACAACCCCAGCCTGACCCGGCGGGCCGCCGGGTTCGCCGAGGAACTGGGCCGGCACGGGGTGTCCGTGGACCCGGCGCACGTCCGGCGCGGGCCCGTCAGTCCCGCCTCCGGGCTCACCGCCGCCCTCGAGCTGCTCGACGTGCCCGCCGACGTGCGCCCGGACGCGGTGTTCGGCCACACCGACTACATCGCCCTCGGGGTCCTCGACGCCGCGGGGCGTCTGGGGCTGCGGGTTCCGCAGGACCTCCTGGTCGTGGGCTACAACGACCTCGACTGGGCCGGCTGGTCGATGATCGACCTCACCACGGTGCGCCAGCCCCTGGTCGAGATGGCCCGGGTCGCGGCCGACGCGCTGTTCGCCCGGATGGCCGACCCGGACGCCCCGCACCTCGTCCGCGAGTTCGGCGTCGAGCTCGTCGAGCGCGGTTCCACGCGCCGCTGACGCGCCCGGTGGGACGGGGACGACGGCGAAACACAGCGTTCACCTGAGCGAGACGAACGAGCAACACCGTCCTCGTACATTCGCAGTCACGGCTGCAGCAGACGACCCAGGAGGTTCCTCGTGGACATCGGCGTGTTCATCCCCATCGCCAACAACGGGTGGCTGATCTCCAAGTCCTCCCCGCAGTACATGCCCACGTTCGACCTGAACAAGCAGGTGGTGCAGAAGGCCGAGGCGTACGGTTTCGACTTCGCGCTGTCGATGATCAAACTGCGCGGGTTCGGCGGCGAGACGGAGTACTGGGACCACGCGCTGGAGTCGTTCACGTTGATGGCCGGTCTGGCCGCCGTCACCGAGAAGATCAAGCTCTACGCCTCGACCGCGATCCTCACCCTGCCGCCGGCGCTGGTCGCCCGCATGGTGTCCACGATCGACTCGATCGCCCCCGGCCGCATCGGGGTGAACATCGTGACGGGGTGGGCTCCGGGTGAGTACACGCAGATGGGCGTCTGGCCCGGAGACGAGCACTTCCAGAACCGCTACGCGCGCGCCCGGGAGTACGTCCAGGTCCTGCGGGAACTCACCGAGACGGGTCGCAGCGACCTCGAGGGCGAGTTCTACCGGATGGACGACTGCGTCCTGTCGCCGAAGCCCGGACACATCGACATCGTCGCGGCCGGGCAGTCCGACACCGGCATGCAGTTCTCCGCCGAGCACGCCGACTACGACTTCCTGCTCGGAACCGGTGTGAACACGCCGCAGGCCATGCGCGACACCGCCGAACGCTACGTCAAGGCCGTCGCGGCCTCGGGTCGTGACTCCGGTGCGCTGGCCCTGTTCATGGTCATCGCCGACGAGACCGACGAACTCGCGATGGCGAAGTGGTACGACTACCACGACAACGCCGACCTGGCGGCGCTGAACTACCAGGCCGACGAGGCCGGTGCCGACGCCACCGCCGGTGAGGGTTCCACCGCGAAGACCATCGCCCTGCCCGAGGGGGCCGTGAACTTCAACATGGGGACCCTCGTGGGTTCCTACGCATCCGTCGCGCGCATGCTGGACGAGGTCGCGCAGGTCCCGGGGGTCAAGGGCATCATGCTCACCTTCGACGACTTCCTCGGGGGCATGGACGCCTTCGGCGAACGCATCCAGCCCCTCATGCGGAGCCGGGCGCAGATCCCCTCCCCCTCACCGGCCACGGCCTGACCCGGAACACCGGCCCGAGGAACCGGCACGAGAACCGGCACCAGGAACCAGCACGTCCGATCGATCGAACGGGGTAGGGCGTTGCTCGAGCAGTTGAGGACCGAGGCGGCGTCCGACGTCGAGTTCCAGGGGTTGCTGGCCGGTCGCCGGGCCCGCCCGCACCCCGCGTCACCCTCGGCGGAGGTCCCCGAACCGGCTGCAGCACAGGAGTTCCTGCGCACGGCTCCCCGTCCCGAACCCGCCACCGGTCCGGTGCCGGAGCCCCCCGAGGGGACGCTGGGCGTCGCCGGGTTGCTGCGCGCCTACGCCGCCGGCGGTGCCGATCCGGTCGTCGTGGTCGAGGACGTCCTGGCCGCGACCGGTCCGGACGGTCCCGCCCCCACGGCGTTCCTCGCCGTCTGCGCCGGGGCCCGCGAGGCGGCGCGGGAGAGTTCCCGGCGCTGGACGAGCGGACAGGCCCGCCCGCTGGAGGGGATCCCCTTCGGGGTCAAGGACATCGTGGACGTCGCCGGAACGGTCGTGACCTGCGGCTCGCACCAGACCGGTGACCGCGTCGCCACGAGCGACGCGACCGTCGTGGCCCGGTTGCGGGCCGCAGGGGCGATCCCCGTCGTCATGACGGCGACCACCGAGTTCGCGTGCGGGCTCGCGGTCAACGCGCGCTACGGTGCGGTCGAGAACCCGTGGCGGCCGGGCCGCTGGACCGGGGGTTCCTCGACGGGTTCCGCCGCGGCCGTCGCCGCTCGCGTCCTGCCCTTCGCCCTCGGCACCGACACCGGGGGTTCCGTGCGCGTCCCCAGCGCGCTGTGCGGGATCACCGGCCTGAAACCCACCCACGGTCTGGTCCCCCGCACCGGGGTGGCGGCGTTGTCGTGGACGCTCGACCACGTGGGTCCGATGACCCGCAGCGCGGCCGACGCCGCCCTGGTGCTGTCCGTCGTGACCGGCCCGGACGGGTCGGACCCGACCGCCGCCCACGACGTGCCCCGCGTCGGCCCGGCCCAGGTCTGGGCGCAGAGCGGCCTGGTGGGCCGGCGGATCGGCCGGGTCCGCGGCTGGTTCGAGGAACGCTGCGACGCGGCCGTCGTCGCCGCGGTGGACGCCGCCGTCGAGGTCCTGCGCGCGCACGGGGCACTCGTCGTGGACGTCGACCTCCCCACCGCCGCTGACGCGTACGCCGACGCGCTGGTCGTCCTCTCGGGGGAGCTCACGGCCACCCAGGAGGAGAACGTCGAGCGCCTGGAACTCTTCGACGCGGGAACCCGGAAACGCCTCGGACGCGGTGCGGCCGCCAGCGCGGCGGACTACCTGCGGGCGCTGCGCGGACGGGCCGTGGCCCAGCGCGAGCAGCTCGCGGTCATGGACGCCGCGGGGGTGGACGTCCTGCTCACCCCCGGCGTCGGGACGACCGCGCCGCACCTCGACGACCTCAGCACCGACGTCGACGGCGAGCGCGTCCCGCTGCAGGAGATCGTCCCCCGCAACACCTCACCGTTCAACCTCACGGGTTTCCCCGCTCTCGTGGTCCCCGCCGGTCGCGGCCGCGACGACCTGCCCGTGGCCGTGCAGTTCGTCGCGCGCCCCTTCGCGGAGGCGGTGCTGCTCGGGGTGGGGGTGGGTTTCCAGTCGGTCACCGAACACCACCTCGCCGCCCCGCCCGGCCTCGTGGCGGTCGTGCCGGCGTGAGCCCGCGCAACCCCTGGACGGTCTTCTCGGCCACCAGCACCGGTGTCGTCGCCGTGTTCCTGAACATCTCCGGGGTGAACGTCGCGCTGCCGACGATCGCCCGGGAACTCGGGGCGAGCGCGGCGCAGTCGAGCTGGGTCCTGCTGTCCTACATGCTCGTCACCACGGCCCTGATCCTCGCCATCGGCCGGCTCGCGGACATCGTCGGGCGCCGCCCGCTCTACCTCGCGGGCTACGTGGTGTTCACCCTCGCCACCGCGGCCTGCGCGCTGGCGTCCGGTCCGGAACTCCTCATCACCGCACGGACGGTCCAGGCCGTGGGGGCGGCCGCGCTGGTCACGAACACGACGGCGCTGCTGACCGACACCTTCCCCGCCGCGTCGCTGGGGAAGGGGCTGGGGCTGAACGCGACCGTCGCGGCGGTGACGCAGGCGATCGGCCCGCTGGCCGGGGGGGCCGCGACGACCCTGCTCGGCTGGCGCGGCACGTTCCTGGTGACGTTGCCGATCTGCCTGGTGGGCCTCGTCTGGTCCGCCGCGGTCCTTCCGCGGACCGTCCGCAGCACCGCCCCGCGGGAACGCTTCGACGGCGTCGGGGCGGTGCTGTCCGCGCTCGCCCTGGCCGCGACGTTGCTGACGCTCTCGCCCGACGTCCTCGCGGCGACGGGTTTCGCCGGGGTCGGCCCGGCGGTGGTCTGCGGCGTCGTGGCGGCCCTGCTGTGGGTGCTCTTCGTGGCGCGGCAACGGCGGCGCCCCTCGCCCCTGGTGGACCTGGGCGTCCTGGTGCACCGCATGCGGGGCCCGCTCTACGCGGCGGTCCTGCTGAACGCGGCGGCGCAGTACGCCGTCGTCGTCCTGGCCTCCCTCGTCCTGCAGTCCACCGGCCGCCACGACGCCCTCGCCGCGGGCCTGCTCGTGAGCCCCCTGGCCCTCGGGACGACCGTCGCGGCGGTCGTGGCGGGGAACCTCGTCGGGCGGGTGGCGGCCCGGACGATGGTCACCGCCGGCAGTGCGGTCGTCCTGGTCGGGACGTTGCTGCTCGCCCTCGTGCTGACCCCGGACGGGGCCTACGCCGGCGTCTTCGTCGGGCTGTTCGCCGTCGGGGCCGGCACCGGGCTGTTCATGACCCCCGGGACGAGCCTGCTGATGCTCACCGTCCCCGCCGCCCAGCGCGGCATCGCGAACGGTGTCCGCTCGGCCCTGCAGAACGTCGGGTTCCTGCTGAGCACGGCGGTGGCGCTCGGCATCGCCACCGGAGGGCTGTCCGGCGCCGACCGCGCCGACGCCTACTCCGGTGCGCTGTCGGCGGCGCCCTCGGCGCTGGGCAGCTTCGGTGACGGGGTGCGGGCGGCCCTCGTCGTGCTGTCCGTCCTCGCCTTCCTGGCCCTGGCCGCCTGCGTGGCCCTCCCCGTCCGGCGCAGCACCCGCGTCGCGTCCACCACCCCCGAGGAGACCTGAGACATGAGCGTCGACGACTACGCCGGGGCCGGGTTCGGTGCCGGGCTCACCCCGGGAGCGCGCCCCGCCCTGCTGCTGGTGGATCCCGCCTGCGCCTACACCGACCCCGGCTGCCACGTCTACGCCGGTCCGCCGGCGCTCGCGGCGGCCGAGGCCATGCGGACCCTGCTGGCGAGCGCCCGGGCGGCCGGCGTCCCCGTCGTGATCACCCGGGTCGCGATCGCGGCCGACGGCAGCGACGCGGGGGTCTTCTTCCGCAAGGTGCCGGGGTTGCGCGCGTTCGGGCCGGGCAGTCCCTTCGCCGCCTACGTCGACGGACTGGCCCCGGAGGCGGGGGAGGTGGAGATCGTCAAGCAGTACCCCAGCGCCTACTTCGGGACCGACCTGGCCGCGCGGCTGCACGCCCTCGGGGTGGACACCGTCCTGATCGGGGGGTTCAGCACGTCGGGCTGCGTGCGGGCGAGCACGCTCGACACCCTGCAGCACGGGTTCACGCCCTTCGTCGTCACCGACGCCTGCGGGGACCGGGACGCCTCGGTGCAGGCGGCGAACCTCTTCGACATGGGCCAGAAGATGGCCGAGCTGTGGGACCTGGGCACGGCGCAGGCCTACCTGGAGCGGGTGGGGGGCGGGGTCTCCGTACCCTGACGCCCATGACGACGATCCCCGGCACCTCTGCGGCTCCGCGGTTGCGGGCGAACATGGCGGGAGTCCCGGCCTACGTCGCCGGGAAGCCGGCCGTGGCCCGTGAGGGGCTGGAGGTCTTCAAGCTCTCCTCCAACGAGAACCCCTACCCGCCGCTGCCGAGCGTGCTGACGGCGATCTCGCGGGCCGCCACCGACGTGAACCGCTACCCCGACCCGGGCGCCACGGCGATGCTCGCGGCCGTCGCGACGCGCTGGGGCGTCGCGGTGGAGAACCTCGCGGCGGCGACCGGCAGCGTGCGGCTGCTGGCCCAGCTGGCCGAGATCACGTGCGCCCCGGGCGACGAGATCGTCTACGCGTGGCGGGCGTTCGAGTCGTACCCGATCGTCGCGGCCATCTCCGACGCCACGACGGTCGAGGTGCCGCTGACCGCGGACGCCCGGCACGACCTGCCCGCGATGCTCGCGGCGATCACCGGGCGGACCCGGTTGGTGATCCTGTGCTCGCCGAACAACCCGACGGGGCCGGCGTTGCGCCGCGGTGAGCTGAGCGGGTTCCTGGACCGGGTGCCGGCCGACGTGCTGGTCGTCCTGGACGAGGCCTACCGCGAGTTCGTCGACGACCCGGACGTGCCGGACGGTGTCGAGGTGTTCCGCGAGCACCCGAACGTCGTCGTGCTGCGGACCTTCTCCAAGGCCTACGGGCTTGCGGGCCTGCGCATCGGGGTCGCGCTCGCGCACCCGGACGTCGCGTCGACGTTGCGCCGGTCCTCCACGCCGTTCGGGGTGTCCGCGATCGCGCAGGCCGCGGTCGTCGCCTCCTTGCAGACCGCGGCCGAGGCGGAGCTGATGGAGCGGGTGGGGGCTCTGGTCGCGGAGCGGAACCGCGTCGTGGCCGGGCTGCGGGAGCAGGGCTGGGACGTCCCCGCGGCGCAGGGCAACTTCTTCTGGCTGCCGGTGGGCGAGCGGGCGCTCGAGCTCGCGGACGCCTTCGCCGCCGAGGGGCTCGTCGTGCGGGCCTTCGCGGGTGCCGGTGTGCGGGTGACGGTGGCCGAGACCGCCGCCAACGACCGCTTCCTCGAGGTGGCCGCCACGCTCGTGTCCTGACTCCCCGGGGGGTGCCCGGTCGGTGGCGGGAGGGTTCGGGTTCGGCCCCGTGTGGCGGTTCCCAAGCTACGGACCCGTAACGTACGCTCCCGTAACGTACGGAACCGTAGGTTCGCCGCGGGGACGTGCACCACAGGCAGCACCGAACGACCCCCCGACACGCGGAGGACGCACGTGAGCGACGCAGCGGAAGGCCCGGACCGGGCCGAGCACGAGGTACCCGGACGGCACGACGACATGGTCCAGCTGCTGGACCAGCACGGCGTCCGCCGTGAGCACCCCGAGCACGAGGTCGACCTCGAACCGGAGGAGCTCCTGGGGCTGCTGCGCGACATGGTCGTGCTGCGCCGCCTCGACACCGAGGGCGAGGCGCTCCAGCGCCAGGGCCAGCTGGGTCTGTGGGTCGGGACCCGCGGCCAGGAAGGCGCGCAGGTCGGTTCCGCGCAGGCCACCCGCCGCCAGGACCACGTCTTCCCCACCTACCGCGACCACGGTGCCGCGCTGGCCCGGGGCATCGACCCGGTGCACGTCCTCAGCCTCTTCCGCGGTGTCGACCACGGCGGCTGGGACCCGGTCGAGCACGGCGTCCACCCCTACACCCTCGTGATCGCCGCGCAGCTGCTGCCGGCCGTCGGCTACGGCATGGGCGTCCAGCGCGACGGGGCCGTCGGCACCGGCGACCCCGCGCGCGACACCGCCGTCGTCGCCTACCTCGGTGACGGCGCCACCTCGCAGGGCGAGGCGTCCGAGGCGCTCAACTGGGCCGCGGTCTTCCAGGCCCCCGTCGTCTTCTTCTGCCAGAACAACCAGTGGGCGATCTCCGAACCCGTCGCCCGCCAGTCGACCGTCCCGCTGCACCGCCGCGCCGAAGGGGCCGGCATGCCCGGGGTCCTCGTCGACGGCAACGACGTCCTCGCCGTGCTCGCCGTGACCCGGGCCGCGCTCGAGCGCGCCCGCAGCGGCGGTGGCCCCACCTTCATCGAGGCCTACACCTACCGCATGGGCGCGCACACCACCGCCGACGACCCGACCCGCTACCGCCTCTCCGCCGAGACCGAGGCCTGGCGCGAGAAGGACCCGATCGACCGGTTCCGGACGTACCTGCGCTCCGAGGGCATCCTCGACGACGACTACGAGGCGGCCCTGGACGCCGAGGCCGACGAGTTCGCGGCCCGACTGCGCGCGGGGGTCATCGCCCTCGTCGACCCCGAACCGGTGTCGATGTTCGACCACGCCTACGCCGAACCGCACCCGCAGGTCCTCGCCGAACGCGACGAGTTCCTCGCGGCCTGGGAACAGCACGACCGCGAAGCTCACGGAGAACTCGTCGGAGGGGCGTCCTGATGGAGACCATGCCGATCGGCAAGGCGATCAACGCCGGCCTGCGGGCCGCGATGGACCGCGACCCGCGCGTGCTGCTCATGGGGGAGGACATCGGCCCCCTCGGCGGCGTCTTCCGCGTGACCGACGGTCTGCAGAAGGACTTCGGCGAGCACCGCGTCATCGACACCCCGCTCGCCGAGGCCGGCATCGTCGGCAGCGCGATCGGGATGGCGCTGCGCGGCTACCGCCCCGTCTGCGAGATCCAGTTCAACGGTTTCGTCTTCCCCGCGTTCAACCAGATCACCACCCAGCTGGCGAAGCTCCGGGCCCGGTCCCACGGCAAGCTGTCGGTGCCCGTCGTCCTGCGCATCCCCAGCGGCGGCGGCATCGGTTCCGTGGAGCACCACTCCGAGAGCCCCGAGGTGCTGTTCGCCCACACCGCGGGTCTGCGGGTCGTGATGCCGAGTTCCGCGCACGACGCGTACTGGATGATCCAGCAGTCCATCGCCTCGGCCGACCCGGTCGTCTTCCTCGAACCCGAACGCCGGTACTGGGAGAAGGGCGACGTGGACGTCGACCTCGGCCCGGGTGAGGTCACCCCGCTGCACAGGGCGCGGGTCCTGCGCTCCGGGACCGACGCGACGCTCGTCTGCTACGGCCCCACGGTGAAGCTCGCCCTCGACGCGGCCACCGCCGCGGCCGAGGACGGCACCAGCCTTGAGGTCGTGGACCTGCGCTCGATCTCCCCGCTCGACGTCGACACGGTGGCGGAATCGGTGCGTCGCACCGGGCGGCTCGTCGTCGTCACCGAGGCGCCGGTGTTCCACGGCCCGGGTGCCGAGGTCGCGGCCCGGATCCAGGAGGCGTGCTTCTACTCCCTCGAGGCGCCGGTCAAGCGGGTCGGCGGGTACCACCTGCCCTACCCCGCGGCCCGGATCGAGGAGCACTACCTGCCGAGCGTCGACCGCGTCCTCGACGCCGTCGAGCAGTCCCTCGCCGCCTGAACCTCCTGAACCTCCTGCACCCCCAGAACTTCGAGACCCCCGAAGGACTCCGTTGAACCAGCGGTTCGCCCTGCCCGACGTCGGTGAAGGACTCACCGAGGCCGAGATCGTGACGTGGAAGGTCAAACCCGGTGACACCGTCGCCGTGAACGACGTCCTCCTCGAGATCGAGACCGCGAAGTCCCTCGTCGAACTGCCGAGCCCCTACGCCGGGGTGGTGGCGGAACTGCTGGTCGCCGAGGGCGACACCGTCGAGGTGGGCCGGGACATCGTCGTGGTCGACGACGGGACGAAGACCGCACCGGCTCCCGCCGCACCCGCCGCAGCCGCTCCCGCGCAGGACAGCGGGTCGGGGGCGACCCTCGTCGGCTACGGCACCCGGGAGACCGTGGGCCGGCGCCGCCGCGGCGCCGTACCGAGCGTGGAAGCGCCTGCCCCGCAGGCGGTCCCCGCGGTCCCCGCGGCCCCGGTGGCCCGCGACGTCGTCCCGCACGTCCTCGCGAAACCCCCGGTCCGCAAGCTGGCCCGCGACCTCGGCGTGGTGCTGGCCGACGCGACCCCGACGGGCCCCGGCGGCACGGTGACCCGGGCCGACGTCCTGGCGCTCGTCCCCACCGCACCCCCCGAACCCGAGCGCCGCGTCGAGCAGCACGCCCGGGAACGGCACGTCCCGATCCGCGGCGTGCGCAAGGCGACCGCGGCCGCCATGGTGGAGAGCGCGTTCTCCGCCCCGCACGTCACGGTGTTCACGACCGTCGACGCGACCCGGACGATGAAGCTCGTCCAGCGGTTAAAGCTCGACCCCGAGTACGCCGGGATCAAGGTCTCGCCGTTGCTGCTCGTCGCGAAGGCCCTGATCGTCGCCGTGCAGCGCAACCCCGACATCAACTCGACCTGGGACGAGAAGAACCAGGTCATCGTGGTGAAGAACTACGTCAACCTCGGGATCGCCGTCGCGACGCCGCGGGGGCTGCTCGTCCCGAACATCAAGGACGCGGACGAGCTGTCGCTCAAGGACCTCGCCGTGCGTCTCAACGGCCTCGCGGGGACGGCGCGGGAGGGCAAGGCCTCGCCGAAGGACCTCGCCGAGGGGACCATCACGATCACCAACGTCGGGACGTTCGGCATCGACACCGGAACGCCGATCCTCAACCCGGGCGAGGCCGCGATCCTCGCGGTCGGCAAGATCCAGCAGCGGCCGTGGGTGCACAAGGGGAAGATCAAACCCCGTTACCTCGCGACGCTCAGCCTTTCCATCGACCACCGGATGCTCGACGGCGAGAGCGGTTCGCGGGCGCTCGCGGACATCGCCGCCATCCTCGAGGACCCGGCGCGGGCGCTCACCTGGAGTTGATCCGGCACCGCCTCGGTGATCACTCCGAGTGAGGTCTTCTCACCGGGGTGTTCGGAGGTCTACCTTCTTCGGTCAGGGAGCCTGTGAGGTTCCCGTGACCGAGGAGAAGTGCAATGGTGCAACGCCTCCGTTCTGCAGCAGTGTTCCTCGTGGCCGCCACCGCCTCGGTGGTCCTGGCCGCCCCCGTCCACGCCGCGCCGGCCCCCGCGCCGGTGACGGTCGTCGCGACCGGTTTCGACGACCCGACGGGCCTGTCGAACTGGGCGGGGAAGTTCTACGTCTCCGAGAGCTCGACCGGTGAGATCAGCGGGTTCGCTCCCGGGACACGTCCCTACACCCGGCTGAACAAGATCCCCGGACCGTCGGGGGTCGACCGGAAGTTCGACACGTTCTACTTCGTCACCGGCGAGGCGGGCACCCCCGGCGCGTCGACGCTGTACTCGACGGTCACCGGGAAACCCCGGCACAGGATCGCCGACCTCGCGGCCTACGAACTCGCCAACAACCCCGACGGGCAACAGCAGTTCGGACCCGACGGGGCTCCGCTGGACGCGCTGAGCAACCCGTTCGCCGTCCTCGTCGGCCGCGGTTTCGACAACCGCGTCTTCGTCGCCGACGCCGGGGCGAACGCGGTGCTCGTGGCCGCCCCGGACGGGAAGGTGAGCACGTTCTTCGTGCCGCCGGTCGTCACGACGGGTTCCTGCAAGGGACGCCCCAACAACGACCCGCAGCACACGGGCTGCGACCCGGTCCCCACCGGTCTGGCGTGGGGCCCGGACGGGAACCTCTACGTCTCGACCCTCTCGGGGGAGGCACCCGGACAGGGCCGGGTCTACGTGCTCGACCCCTTCGGCGGGAAGGTCCTCGGGACCATCTCCGGGTTCAGCTCCCCGACGGGGGTGGCGGTCGGGGACTCCGGGGCGGTCTACGTCTCCGAACTCCTGGAGGGACTGCCTGCGGGCGACGGGCCGCCGCCGGCCGGTTTCGACCCGAGCACCGTCGGCCGGATCGTCCGCGTCGACCGGGCGGGGGTGCGCACCGCGGCGCAGGTGACGATGCCGCTGTCGCTGAAGGTCGTGGACGGTCAGCTGTACTCCACGGCGTGGAGCACGGCCGGGATCTTCGGGTTCGGCGCGCACCTCGGCCAGGTCGTCCGGGTGGACGGCTCGGCGTTCGTCCGGAGTTGAGGGTTCCCGGTCAGCGTGCGGTGACGGAGAGCTTCACCGGGCCGCCGCTGACCGGGACGCTGTCCTGGTCGGCGTCCCAGCCGTAGTAGAGGCCGATGAGGTAGGTCGTGCCCTGCTGCAGGGTGACCGGGGTGTCGCAGTCCCACGGGTCGTCGTTGGTGACGAGCCGGGTCCCACCGTCGGCCAGCACCTCGAGGATCCCGGCCTGCTGCGCCCAGCTCCCGTGGGTGTCCGCGTCGGCCCAGCCGGTGGCGGGGGAGACGGAGATCGCCGGAGCCGGGCCCGTGGCGGTCGCGCGGTAGCTGTACCAGACGGTGTTCCCCTGGGTCGGGGACCAGTTCGAGAGTTCGCAGTGCTCGTAGTCCTTCAGCGCCGGGCCGTCGGCGTCGGCCGCGGAGGTGTCGGCGGTGGTCGTGAACGGCAGTGCGGAGATGGGGTGCGCGTTCTCCAGCCGGTCGTTCGACGGCGCGGTCGCGGACGGTCCGGCGATCGTGACGTCGAAGCGGGCGCCACCGGTCGGGGCGCTGAAGTAGGCGACGATGTCGACGGGGCGGCTGGCGCGCGCCACCGTCCCGCCGGTGCAGGCGAGGACCGCACCGCTCCAGTGGTCGAGGACCGCGGTGCCCGTGCCGCTACCGGTGACCGTGGCGACGAGGGACCCGGTGGCCTTCTTGCCGACGGCGAACCACTGCGGGGCGCTGAGGGCCCGGCCGTCGTTGCAGGCCGCGGCCACCGCCCGGTTCGCCCGGACCGTGCCGTGTCCGCCGGTGCCGGCGCCGTCCGCGCTGCCGCTCCCGCTGAACGGGAGCGTGCGCACGGTCGCCGCCGTCGAGCTCGAGGTGGCGGCCTGCGCCGGCGCCGCGGCCACGACGGCCCCGGCGAGGGCGGCCCCGACGACGATTCCCGACCACCGCAGGCGGCGGGCGGCGGCGGACGGACGTGCGTTCATGAGATCCCCCTGATTTGACTCTCTGTCACTCCCCAGGAGGAAGTTACGGCGTTAGGGTGATCGCCCGGGCACTTTCCGTCACATTGCTGCCGAAGATCGTGACGAGGTGACCGGGCCGCACCTCAGCGGGCGGTCACCGAGACGTCGATCGGTCCGCCCGTGAGGGGGACCGAGTCGCTGTACTCGTCCCAGGTGTAGGCGACGCCGATCAGGTAGGTCTTGCCCTTGGTGAGCCGCACGGGGGTGTCGCAGTCCCAGGGATCGCCGTTCGTGACGAGCCGGGTGCTGCCGTCGGGGCGCAGTTCGAGGATCCCCGCGCGCAGACCCACCCCGGCGTCGGTGTTGCCCGCGGTCCAGTTCGTCGACGGGGACACGGAGACGACGGGCGCCGGACCGGTCTTCGCCGGGCGGTACCGGTACCAGACCGTGCCGGCCTTGACGGGGTTGATCGCCGAGAGCAGGCAGTGCTCGTAGTCGATGAGGTCGGGACCGTCCGCGTCGGCCAGGGAGGTGTCCACGCGGGACGTGAACGGCAGGGCCGGGACGGGCTGGGCGTCGATCACCTCGTCGTTGGCCGGTGGCGCGGAGGCCGCCGGGACGATGGTCGTGACGAGGTCGAACGGGCTGTAGGGCGAGTAGCCGTAGGGCACGGTGGTGAAGCCCACCACGTCCACGGGGCGGCTGGCCCGGGGCAGCGTCTGTCCCGTGCAGGCCAGCACCTCACCGCTCCAGTGGTCGACGACGGCCGAACCGGTGGGGAACTGGTCGATCCCGCGCGGGTACCAGACCCCGTCGACGACGACCCGCAGCGAACCGGTCGGCTGCTTGCCGAGGGTGTACCACTGCGGCGCGGAGATCGGGTTCCCGCCGTTGCAGGCCGCGCTCACGGCGGCGTTCCCCCGGACCGTCCCCCGACCGCCGTCCCCGTTGCCGTACTCGTCGCCGTGACCGGTGAAGGGCAGGGACCGCACCGTCTTCAGGGTGGGCCGGGCGCCGGCGTCCAGGGCGTTCGCGGAGCCGGCGAGCGCGGTCGTCGAGCCCGCGACGAGCGCGAGGGTGGCGAGGCCGTAGGCCGTGCGTCGTAGCACGGCGGCGGTGGCGGTGGCCCGTCCTCGGGCGGCGCCCGCGCGTCCGAGCGTCCGTACCGTCCCCGCGAGCACCGCCCGCCCGGAGCGCCGCTTCTGTCCGTGCGTCATCGTTGTGACCATCTGTTCTCCCTGGACGACGCTCAGTAGTATCCAGGGTAGAAACTACGCTGATCGGGTGAAGCTCGCGCTGGTTCGTTCAGATTTCCGGTGCACCTGCCGACGGAGTCAGAGCGGCTGGATCCCGAAGGCGTCGGCCAGTTCCTGGATGCGCCGGGCGCGGCCGAGGCGCGGGAGGTCGGACCCGTCGCGGACCACCCCGCCGCTCTTCTCGAAGTTCTCGATGAAGTCGCGGGCCCAGGTGGCGTCGGAGACGTTGGGGCTCATGACCTCGTTGATGACGTTGGACTGCTCGGCGTCGAGGCAGAGCTTGCCCATCATCCCCATCGCGACCCCGACCGAGGAGGCCTCGCGCAGCTCGGGGTGGCCGCCGCCCGTGGTCGGGCCGTCGATCGGCCCGGGGAGCTTGCCGATCGCGCTGGCGATGACGAGGCGGCTGCGGGGGTAGGCCATCGCGAGGTCCTCGGCGCTGGCGCCGGTGTCGCGGCGGTAGTCCCCGGAGCCGAAGGCGAGGCGGAAGGTGCCCCGGGCGCAGGCGATCTCGCGGGCCTCCTCGATGCCGAGGGCGGACTCGCACAGCGCGACGACGGGGGTCTGACCGCCGAGGGCGTGGTAGGTCGCCTCGACCTGCTCACCGGCCTCGGTCTTGGCCAGCATCACGCCCAGCAGGTTGGGGACACCCTTGAGGGCGTCGACGTCGTCGCGCCAGTGCGGCGTCGTCACGTCGTTGATCCGGACGAAGGCCTCTCCGCCGTCGGTCAGCCAGCGGACGGCGTCGTCCCGGGCGGAGTCCTTGTGGCTCGGGTCGACGGCGTCCTCGAGGTCGAGCACGACCTGGTCGGCCCGGGAGGCGGCGGCCACGTCGAACAGCTCGGTCCGGGTGGCGTTGACGAGCAACCACGTGCGCGCGTAGCGGGGCTCGACGATGTGCACCTTGCGTTCAGCGGTCATGGGCACCGACGGTAGCGCCGACGCGCCGCCGGGTCCGTCCCCATGCCCGTTCGAGTGGCCAGTCTCACGCCCAGGCGGCGAGGAGGTGGCTCGTGAGGGTGTCGAGGTCGGGGCCGCGGCCGGTGGTGAGGACGGAGTAGACGAGCGGACCGACCAGTTCGGCGACGTGGAGGTCGTCGGTGAGGCGGTCCCGTCCCAGGTGCGTGCCGACCCGCTCCAGGCAGGCCCGGGCGCTCGGGGACAGGATGTCGGCGCGAGCGACGAGGTCGCGGACCCTCGTGTCGTGCTGCGTCTCCCCGAGCAGGACGCGGTAGCAGGTGCCGGCGTGGGAGTGCAGCAGGAACGCCTCCAGCAGGCGCAGGTACCCGTGCACCTCGCGGTGGGCGTCGGGTTGCGGGGCCGTCGCCAGTTCCTCGCGGGCGTCGTCCACGCAGGCCTCGAGGAGGATCTCGGCCGTCGTCGACCACCACCGGTACACCGTCTGGCGTCCGACCCCCGCCCGTTGCGCGATCCCCTTCATCGTCACCCCGGCGTAGCCGACCTCGACGAGGAGGTCGTCGACGGCGCGCAGGACGGCGTGGCGGGCGGACTCGCTGCGGGGGCGGCCGACGGGTCCGGTGGTCATCCCCCGACCATACCGGTACACCGTGTCTCGGAACGGTGGTAGTTTGCCGAGGCACTGACCCGCCGTCGAGAGGAGGGCCCGCCCGTGTGCGCCGGCTGCGGAACCCCCACCCACGTCCCGGAACCCGTCGCCGCCGGGCCCGCGCCCGTCCGGCGGTTCGCCGCCCTGCGCCACCGCGACTGCGGCCCCTACCTCGTCGGCGGGATGCTGTCGATGATGGCCGACAACGTCGAGCACGTCATCACCTACTGGGTGCTCTGGCAGCAGTTCCACTCCCCGGCGCTGACGGGTTTCCAGGTCATCAGCCACTGGACGCCGTTCCTGCTGCTCTCGGTGTGGTTCGGTGGACTGGCCGACCGCTACGACTGCCGGCGGGTGATCCAGGTGGCCCAGCTGCTGTTCATGGCCGTCTCGATCTCCTGGGGCGTCCTGTTCGTGACCGACCACCTCAGCATCCCCGCCGCCTGCGTCCTGCTGGTGCTGCACGGAACGGCGGGCTCGCTCTGGCGACCGGCGGAGCAGATGATGCTGCAGGACTTCGTCGGGCGTGACGAACTCCCCAGCGCCGTGCGGATGAACTCGACGTTCCAGGGGCTCGGCGTGCTGCTGGGCCCGGTCGCCGGGTCGGCGCTGCTCGTCGGGTTCGGACCCGAGACGGGGATCTTCGTCAACGCCCTGATCTACCTGCCGCTCACGGTCTTCCTGCTGCGCACGAGGTTCACCGGTCACACCCGTTCGGGGATCGTCGCCCGCGAACGCATCGGCGCGCTCGGTGCCCTGCGCTCGGCCCGGCAGGTGGTGCGCGACCCGGAGATCGCCGGCGCGATCGCCGTCGCCGGTCTCACCTCGCTGTTCATCGGCTCCGCGCTGCAGACGGTCATGCCCGAGTTCGCCGAGCAGTTCGGGACGGGAACCGCCGACACCGCCTACGGGGTGCTGCTGTTCGCCAACGGCCTCGGTGGGGTCGTGGGCGGGATCGTCCTGGAGGCCACCGGCTGGGTCCGCCCGAACCTCGCGGCGGCCGTCGTCTCGACGTTCCTGTTCGGTGCCGCCGTCGCGGCGTTCGCGGTCAGCGGGAGCCTCCCGCTCGCCGTGGGGGTCCTGGTCGTCGGCGGCCTGGCCAACATCGTGTCGGTCTCGGTGACGCAGACGATCGTCCAGCTCAAGGCCGATCCGGCGGTGCGGGGCCGGACCATCGGCGTCTACTCGATGGCGTCGGGTGGGTTGCGGGTCGGGGGCGGTTTCACCGTCGGACTGCTCGGCGCGGTCGTCGGCGTGCACACCTCGGTGTTCGCCGGCGGGGCGGCGCTCGCCCTCGGGGCGGTGGCCGCCGGTCTCCTGGTGGCGCGGAGCCGGCGGCCGGTGGTCAACGCCGGCTGAGGACGCGGCGGCGGGCGGCGACGAGGTCGGTGACGGCCTGCTCCTGCGAGGTGGTGCGCAGTTCGCCGTCCTCGACGACGATCCGACCCTCCACGGTCGACAACGCCAACGGCGGGGTCGGGCCGATGACCAGCGCGACGACGGGGTCGTCGAGGTCGGCGTGACCGAGGCCGCGCAGGTCCCAGAGAGCGAGGTCGGCGCGCTTGCCGACCTCGAGGGAACCGATCTCCTCCTGCCGTCCGAGGCAGGTGGCACCCCCGATCGTGGCGGCGCGCAACGCGTCCCGGGCGCTCATGGTGTCGGGACCGCCGCGCAGGCGGGCGGTGTAGACCATCTGGCGCAACTCGTCGGCGAGGCTGCCCTGCTCGCTGGACGCGGCGCCGTCGACGCCCAGGCCGACGGTCACCCCGGCGGCGAGGAGGTCGCGGATGCGGGCCGTCCCCGCGCCGAGGCGGGCGTTGGAACTCGGGCAGTGCGCCACCGAACTCCCCGTCCGGGCCAGCGTCGCGATGTCGGAGTCGGAGAGGTGGACGCAGTGCGCGAGCCAGACGTCCGGCCCGAGCCACCCGAGGTCCTCGAGGACCTCGACCGGGCGGGCGCCGAAGGTGCGGGCGCAGAACTCCTCCTCGTCGTCGGTCTCGGCGAGGTGCGTGTGCCGGCGGATGCCGAGTTCCGCCGCCTGCGCGGCCGTCTGCCGCAACAGGTCCGGGGTGACCGAGAACGGCGAGCACGGAGCCGCCCCGATGCGGACCATCGATCCCGCCGAGGTGTCGTGGTGGCGCGCCACCGCGTCGGCCGTCGCGGTCAGCACGGTGTCGATCGTCTCGACGACGGAGTCGGGTGGCAGACCGCCGGCGGAGTTCCCCAGGTCCATCGACCCGCGGGTGGGGGAGAAGCGCAGCCCCACCGTGCGGGCGGCCTCGATGCTCGCGGCGAGCTGGTCGCCGCCGTCGTGGGGGTGCAGGTAGTGGTGGTCCATCGACGTGGTGCAGCCGGTGAGGGCCAACCGTGCGAGGCCGGCGCGCGCCGCGGCCTCGACGTCGGTCGCGTCCAGGCGCGCCCAGATCGGGTAGAGCGTCGTGAGCCAGTCGAAGAGTCCGCTGTCGACGGCGAAACCCCGCGTCGCCCACTGGTAGAGGTGGTGGTGGGTGTTGACGAGGCCCGGGGTCACGAGGTGGCCCCGGGCGTCCACGACGCGGTCGGCGGTCGTCCCGGCCGGCGGCTCACCCGCGCCGATCTCGGCGATCACCCCGTCGCGGACGAGGACGTACCCCTGGGGGTGTTCGGTCCCGGCGGCGTCCACCGTCACGACGGCGGCCCCGGTGATGAGCAGGCTCGGCATGGTGGCGATCCTGCCCCACCGGGGCCGTGTCGTCTCAGCCCCACCGGGGCCGTGTCGTCTCAGCCCTGTCAGGGCTGCGGCGTGGAGGGAGGTCAGCGGCGACGCGGCGCGCGGTTCTCCGAACCGATCAGCCAGGCCTGCTTCTCCAGGCCGAGGATGAAACCGTGCAGCAGGTCGGCGGTCGAGGGGTCCTCGGCGTCGATCGGGTCGTGGACGCGGCGGATGGTGTCGATGGTGCGTCGCGTCATCGCGACGATCGCCTCGACGGCGGCGGAGGTGGAGATCTCGTCGGCGCCGAAGTCGCCGATGCTGGTGGTGCTCGCGACGGTGCCCGGGCGGGCGTCGGGGATGCCGCCGACGGCGCGCATGCGCTCGGCCGCGTCGTCCGCGTAGGTGCGGGCGGCGTCGATCAGCTCGTCGAGCTGCAGGTGCAGGTCGCGGAAGTTCGCGCCGACGATGTTCCAGTGGGCCTGCTTGCCCTGCAGGTGCAGTGCGGTGAGGTCGACGAGGACCTCCTGCAGACCGCTGTTCAGACGCGAGCTGGCGTTGAAGCCCGCGACCTTCTCCTGGGTGAGGCCGGCGGTCTTGACGTCGTCGACGGTGGTCACGGTGTCCTCCTGGGTTTCGGTGGGGTCAGCGGGTTGGGCGGGTCAGCGTGTCGCGGTGGGGGCGCAGTTCACGCACAACCCCGACCAGGTGATGTCGGCGTGCTCGACCACCGCGAAGTCCGGGGTCGACGCCGGGGTCAGGCAGGCGGCCCGCCCGGTCGCGCAGGCGACGTCGGAGACGGCACCGCACTCGCGGCAGACGATGTGGTGGTGGTTGTCGTCCACCTCCGTCTCGTAGCGCGGGGCGGACCCGACGGGCTGGATGCTGCGGAGGACGCCCGTGCGGGTCAGGTCCTCCAGCACGTTGTGGAGGCTCTGGCGGGACATGCCGGCTCCCGCCTCCCCGAGCAGTTCCGCCACACCCGCGGCGGTCTGGTGCGGGTGGTCCTCCAGGACCTGCAGGACGGTGCGGCGGGGTGCGGTGCTGCGCAGTCCTGCGGTGCGCAGCAGCTCCTCGGTCGCGGTGTCGTCCAGCGGGCTCATGACGACGAACATATCTCTTCTTTTGCTTTTGTCAAAATAAGGTGAGCCTACGCATGGCAAGGGAAGGCTGTCTTCCGTGACGACGGGGACGCAGGACGGCCCCGGAACGCGGGTGCGTTCCGGGGCCGTCCTGCGTCAGGTCAGCGCGTCAGTTCTGCGCGCCCAAGTGTTCGCGCGCCGGTTCGGCGGCCTCCTCGGGAGCACCCGCGTGGCGACCTCGCGGAGCCGAGGCCTCCTCGCCGAGGGCGGCCTCGATCGAGGACTCGTCGAGTCCGAGTTCGCGGAGGTTCTCCACGGCGGTGTCGAACGCGGCCTCGCGGCGTCCCGCCTCGAGGGCGAGTTCCGCCATGGCGAGCTGCGCGGCCTTCGCCTGCTGCACACCGCTGCGGATGCGTTCGGCCAGTTCTCCCGGTGCCATCCCGTCCACGGCAGCGACCGTACCGGCGGAGGAGGGAGAGCCGCCAGTGGACGGCGCCTTCCCCTGCGCGGTGAGGGCCATCGCCTCGGTGGGGGCGCCGGCGGCCTCGACGGGGGCCGCGGCGGCACCCTCCGGGCCGGGACCGGCCGGAGCCGCACCGGGTGCGCCCCGCAGCGGGAGCGCCGGCAGGAACAGGACGGTGATGAAGCCGAGCAGCATGACGCACGCCGCGACGAGGTAGATGAGGCTCGTCGAGTCGGTGAAACCGACCTTGAACGGGTGGGTCACCGCGTCGGGCAGCGTCGAGAGGATCGACGTGTTGTCCGTCGCCTTGGCCAGCGTCGCCTGCAGCCCGGGCTGGTCGAGGTTCGCCTGCGCGAGCCCGGCCTGGAAGGCCGGCGTCGGGCCGGCCTTGGCGTACTCGTCGGCGATGTGGCCGCCGAGCGAGGAGAACAGGATCGACAGGAACACCGCGGTGCCGAGGGTCCCGCCCATCTGGCGGAAGAACGTCACGGAACTCGTGGCGACACCGATCTCGGTGCGGGCGGCGGCGTTCTGCACGGCCAGGATGATCGGCTGCATGTTGCCGCCGAGGCCCCAGCCCATGAGGAGCATGCAGATCATGGTCTGCCAGATCGGGGTGTCCGCGTTGACGCGGGAGAACCCGAACAGCGCGATGACCATGAGGCCCGTGCCGATCACCGGCAGGAACTTGTACTTCCCGGTCCGGGCGATGACCTTCCCGGAGATCATGCTGGCCGACATGATGCCCAGGACGATCGGCAGCATCTGCAGACCGCCCTCCGTCGGGGTGGAACCCTTGACGACCTGCAGGTACTGCGGCAGGACGGCGAAACCACCGAACATGCCCATGCCGAGGATCAGGCTGCTGAGGCTGCCGACGAAGAACGTGCGACCGCGGAACATGCGCAGCGGGAGCAGTGCCTCCTCGCCGTAGGCGCGTTCGGCGAGGATGAACCCGATGAGGCCGACGAGGCCGACGGCGTAGCAGATGATCGACCCGGCGCTGAACCAGCCCCAGGTGCGGCCCTGTTCGGCCACGAGCAGCAGCGGCACGAGGCACATGACGAGGGTGAGCGCACCCGGCCAGTCGATGCGGTGCTTGGTGGAACGCTTGGGCAGCTTGAGGTTCTTGAGGACCACGAACAGGGCCAGGGCGCCCAGGGGCACGTTGATCCAGAAGATCCAGCGCCATCCGGTGAGGCCGAGGATCGACGACTGGCCGGAGAGGAAACCGCCGGCGATGGGGCCCAGCACGCTCGAGGTGCCGAAGACCATCATGAAGTAGGCCTGGTAGCGCGCACGCTCACGGGCCGGGACGATGTCGGCGATGATCGTCAGCGCGAGCGACATCAGACCGCCGGCGCCGAGACCCTGCAGGGCGCGGAACCCGGCGAGCTCGTACATCGAGGTCGAGATGCCGCAGAGCGCGGAACCCACGACGAAGATGACGATGGCGGCGATGAAGAACGGCCGCCGTCCGTACATGTCCGACAACTTGCCGTAGAGCGGCGTGGAGATCGTCGACGTGATGAGGAACGCCGTCGTGGCCCAGGCCTGCAGCGAGAACCCGTCGAGGTCGTCGGCGATGGTGCGGATCGCGGTCGAGACGATCGTCTGGTCGAGCGCACCGAGGAACATGCCCAGCAGCAGCCCGTAGAGGATCGCCAGGATCTGCCGGTGCGTGAGCACGGGCATCTCCGGAGCCGAGGGGGAGTGCGCCGGTGACGAACCGGCGGTCGTGTTGCTCATGCGTTCTCCTGGGCGGCGGGGGTGGAGGTGGGGCGGAGGCATTCGGGGTGGGCCCCTTCGAGGCCGTCCACGAACCGGGCGAGCAGGCTGGTGAACACCGTGAGCTCGTGGGCGTCGAAACCGTCGACGGCCGCCGCGAGCTGTTCGTGGCGGCGCTGCTGCATGGTGGCGACGACGTCGTGGCCGGCGTCGGTGACCGCGAGCAGGCTGGCGCGACGGTCGTCGGGGTCGGGGAGCTTGCGGAGCAGGTCGCGCTTGACCAGCTCGCCGGTCTGGCGGCTCGTCGTGGACGGGTCCGTGCCGAGGCGTTCGGCGAGGGCGCTGACCCGCAGGGGTCCGGCGTCGGCGAGCACGAAGAGGACGACGTGCATCGCACGTTCCACCTCCGACTGCCCGCGCGCCATCCGGGCCTTGAGGGAGTGCAGGGCACGCACCTGGCGGCTGACCTCGCCGGAGAGCGCGGCGAGCTGCTGCTCGTGCGTGGGCACCGGCGTCGCAGGGGTCGGCTGCGCCGCGGTGCGGGGAGGCTCGGTGGTCGTGGTCACCGCCGTGCGCTCCGGGTGGGAGAGGTCATGCGTGGGCTCCAGGGAGGTGGGCTGACGTTGCCGGTGCGTCCCGCCGCTCACTGGGTGTAACGGTGAGTGCGGGCGGGACGAAGTACCACCCGGGAGATGACCGCCCAGACGGTGTCTGTGAGGTCATCGGACGCGGTGGTCGGATCCTTGACTGCTACATGCAACTACAAACAAGTTACCAGCCGCAAGCACGTATCGGGGGGTACAGCGTGGTGATGGATCAACAGGCCCGGTCCGGGTCCTCGCACGGGCTCCTGCATGCGCCGACGCGACGGACTACGCCGTTCGAGCGACGCTGCGCTACGGTGCTTGGTAACCCTACGTACCGGGAGAGTCACGGAGTGTCGTTTACGGACTGGTCGCACGAGACGACGCTGGCACCCGTCCCGATGTCCTCGCGCGCGGCCCGGCACTTCGTCGCCGACTGGTGCATCGCCGAGGGGATCTTCGGGGACGTCGTCGACACCCTGCTGCTGCTGACCGCGGAACTCGTCACCAACGCCGTCCTGCACGGCCGCAGCGAGGTCGTCCTGCGCGTCGGGCACGCCGGATCGCACGTCCGCGTCGGCGTCGGCGACGAGAACACCCGCCTCCCGCAGCGCCGCGACGTCGACCCCGAAGCCCTCAACGGCCGCGGCATGGCCCTGGTCGAAGCGCTCGCCGACGCCCACGGCGTCGACGTCGAGATCTACGGCAAGACCGTCTGGTTCGACGTCGCGACCGCCGTCGCCCCCGTCCGCGCCAGCGCCTGACCCTCCGGGTCCCCTGGCGGTCCACCTGTCGGCCGGTGTGACCGAGGACGCCCCGGACGGGGCGGGCGATCCCCAGGGTGACGACCTACCCTGGCCACGTGGCCGCACCTACCCGCCCGGCCCGCAGCGCAACCCCGATCACCGGCGCCCTGCTGACCTCGGCAGCCGTCCTCCTCGCCGCGCTCGCGGTCCTGCTCACCGCTCTCGCCCTCGGCGGCGGACTCGCCGTCCCCGCTCTCGGTGACCCGGGAGCCCTCGTCCGCTACGGGCTGCCGATCGCGCGCACCGTCCACGACCTGTCCGCGGCGCTCGCCGTCGGCGGGTTCGCGGTGGCGACGTTCCTGCTCCCGCAACCCAGCGACGCCTTCACCCGCGCCGTGCGGATCGGCGGGGTCGCCGCCGGGGTGTGGGCCGTGGCCGCGCTCCTCGTCCTGGTCCTCACGGCCATGGACATCATCGGCGCGGCCCCCGGAGGATCGGACTTCGGCGCGCAGTTCGCGCAGTTCGCCCAGTCGATCGACCTCGGACGCGCCCTGCTGGTCACGACCGTCCTCGCCGCCGTCGCCGCGACGATCGGAGCCGCCGCGACCGGGCCCACCGGTGCCGCCTGGGGGACGGCGGTGAGCGTGATCGCCCTCCTCCCGCTCTCCCTGTCCGGGCACGCGTCGGGGTCGTCCTCGCACGAGACCGCCGTCAGCTCACTGGCCATGCACCTCATCGGCGTGACCCTCTGGGTGGGGGGACTGGGGGCCGTGCTCCTCGTCGCCCCCCTGACCGGTCGTTCCGCCGGGCCCGCCAAGGGGCGCCGTGCCGTCGACCTGACCACCCTCGCCACCCGGTACTCCACCGTCGCCCTGTGGTGCTTCGCGGCCGTCGCCCTGTCCGGGGTCCTCAACGCCTCCGTCCGCCTCGGCGGCTGGTCCGGACTGGACTCGGCCTACGGCGCGCTCGTCGTCGGCAAGGTCGTCGCCCTCGTCGGGCTCGGCGCGTTCGGGGTCTCGCACCGCCGCCGCACGATCCCGCTGCTCGCCGAGCGGCCCCGGGCCTTCCTCCGCATCGCCGCCGGCGAACTCGTCCTGATGGGCGCCGCGACGGGCCTCGGCGTCGCGCTGAGCCGCAGCCCCACCCCCGTCCCGGACAGCGACCCCAGCTCCTCGGCCGCCGCGACGCTGCTGGGTGAGCCCGTCCCGCCGGCCTTCACCATCGTGCGCTGGTTCACCCGGACCAGCCCCGACCTGCTGTGGCTGACCATCGGCGGTCTGCTGCTGGTCGGCTACCTCGTCGGGGTCCGGCGGCTGCATCGGCGCGGCGACGGCTGGCCCGTGGGCCGGACGATCTGGTGGGTCGTCGGCTGCCTCGCGCTGCTCTTCGTGACCAGTGGGGGTCCGGCCGCCTACGGCCGGATCAGCTTCAGCACGCACATGATGCAGCACATGCTGCTGACGATGGCGATACCGCCGATGCTCGTCCTCGGAGCCCCCGTCACGCTCGCGATGCGGGTGCTGCCCGCCCGCCGCGACCACTCCCGCGGCGCACGCGAGTGGCTGCTCGTGGTCGTCCACTCGCGCTACTTCGCGATCCTGGGGCACCCGCTGGTGGCGGCCGTGCTCTTCGCCGGATCGATCATCGTCTTCTACTTCTCGCCGCTCTTCGAGCTCGCGCTGCGCACCCACGTCGGGCACGAGCTGATGATGGTCCACTTCCTGAGCACGGGGTACCTCTTCGCCTCCGTGCTCATCGGCGTGGACCCCGGCCCGCAGCGGCCCGCCTACCCACTGCGGCTCATCCTGCTGCTGGCGACCATGGCCTTCCACGCCTTCTTCGGCGTCTCGCTGATGGTGGGCACGACGCTGCTCGCACCGGACTGGTTCGCCGCCATCACCCCGACCGCGAACCTGCTCGCCAAGCAGCAGGAGGGCGGCGACATCGCCTGGGGCATCGGCGAGTTCCCGACCCTGCTGCTGGTGCTCGGGGTGGCCATCGGCTGGTCCCGCTCGGACACCCGCGAGAACCGCCGCAGCGACCGCAAGGCCGCCCGCGACGGCGACGCCGAGCTCAACGACTACAACGCGATGCTGCAGCGCCTCGCCGACCGCAAGGAACCCCACTCCTGAGGGACCCCGCCGTGACGGGAGTCACGACGGGTGCCCGATGATGGAACCTCGACGTCGTCGCCAGGAAAGGACCAGCGCAGCCATGGCTGAGCCCATCGACAGTCCCGCGCGTCGTGAGCCGATCGACTTCACCGTCGAGGCGCTCGGACCGCGCACCGTCGACTCCCCGCTCGCCCCCCGCCTCCAGGCCCGGCGTACGACGCACCACTACATCGAGGAGACCGACCGCGTCCTCTTCGACGACACCCTCTCCAAGGTGTCCCGTCGCGACGGGGACCTCGAGGACCTGCCCAGCCTCGAACCCACCGGGCCGCGGAAGAAGATCTTCTTCGACCCCTCCAAGACCCGCGTCGGGATCGTCACCTGCGGCGGGCTGTGCCCCGGCATCAACAACGTCATCCGCGGCCTGGTCTCCGAGCTCACCACGCACTACGGCGTCCGCCGGATCCACGGGTTCAAGAACGGCTACCAGGGCTTCATCCCGCGCTACGGCCACGACGTCGTCGACCTGACGCCCGAGTCGGTGGGCAACATCGACGGTGAGGGCGGCACGATCCTCGGGACCTCCCGCGGCCAGCAGGACGCCGTCGAGGTCGTGGACTGCCTCGAGCGCATGGGCATCTCGATCCTCTTCGTCATCGGCGGCGACGGCACCATGCGCGGCGCGCAGAAGATCTCCGCCGAGATCAAGGAACGCGACCTCAAGATCGCGATCGTCGGCATCCCGAAGACGATCGACAACGACATCCCCTTCATCGACCAGAGCTTCGGCTTCCAGTCGGCCTTCAGCGAGGCCACCCGGTCGATCCGCTCGGCGAAGGTCGAGGCGCGGACGGCGCCCAACGGCGTCAGCATCGTCAAGCTCATGGGGCGCCACTCGGGCTTCATCGCCTGCTACGCCGCGCTCGCCCAGAACGACGCCGACTTCGTGCTGATCCCCGAGGTGCCGTTCAGCCTCGAGGGCCCCGGCGGGTTCCTCGAGAAGCTCCGCGAGAAGGTCGCGACCCAGGGCCACGCCCTCGTCGTCGCTGCGGAAGGTGCCGGGCAGGAACTCTTCGACGACGACGGACTCAAGGACGCGTCCGGGAACAAGAAGCTCCAGGACGTCGGCCGGCTGCTGCGCCAGGCCATCACCGACGACTTCGCCAAGCACGACCTCGAGCTCAACATGCGCTACATCGACCCGAGCTACGTCATCCGCAGCGTGCCGGCGAACCCCTACGACAGCGTCTACTGCATCCGGCTCGCCCACGCCGCGGTCCACGCCGCGATGGCCGGGCGGACGAACATGGTGGTCGGCCGGTGGCGCCGGCGTTTCGTGCACATCCCGATCGCCCTCGCCGTCTCGGCCCGCAACCAGGTCGACCCGCACGGCGACCTGTGGTGGTCGGTGCTGGAGGCGACGGGTCAGCCGTGGTCCTTCGGCGAGTTCGCCGCCGAGCACGTCAGCGCCTTCGGCGGCCAGTGACCGCACCCCGGTCCCCGGCGGGGTCGGGGTGTCCTACTTCGCCTCCGACCACCGCCCGACGATCGAGACGTCGGCGACGAAGCGCACCCCGCTGCCCGCCGACCAGCGGGCGGCGGTCTGGTCCAGGGCGGCGGTCAGGAGTTCTGCGGCCTGCCGCGCCTCGGCCTCCGGGACGTGCAGCAGCAGTTCGTCGTGCAGGCACAGCACGATCCGTCCCCCGGTGCCGGTCAACCCGGCCCGGACCGTCGCCGCCCACGCCTTGAACAGTTCCGCGGCGGCACCCTGGACGACGGCGTTGCGGGCGAACCGCCCCCGGGCGGCGATCGCGGCCCCCGCGTCGCCGCCGTCGGCGATCTCGTACATCCGCACCCGCCGCCCGCCGTAGGTCCGGACGTCCTGCCCCTGACGACCGGCCTCCTCCGCCGCGCGCAGGTAGCCCAGCGCGCTCGGGTACGCGCGGTCCATCCGCTTCAGGGCCTCGCCCGCGGCGCCGGAGGTCTGCCCGTACATCGCAGCCAGCACGGCGACCTTGGCCGTGGGGCGGTCCACGGCGAGCGCGGCGGCGACGGGGGCGTAGAGGTCGTCGGCCTGCGTCGCGGCGACGAAGCCCGGGTCGTGCGAGACGGCCGCGAGGACCCGAGGTTCCACCTGCCCGAGGTCCGCTCGGACGAGGACGTGTCCCCGCTCGGCCGCGACGGCGGGGCGGAGTTCCGCCGGCAGGTTGTGCAGACCGGCCTGTGCCGTCATCCGCCCGGCCGCCGCGTCGGCCGAGGACCACTCGCCCCGCAACCGGCCGTCCGCACCGACGTGCTCGTCCAGCCAGCGGTAGCCGTACGTCGTCGCCAGCCGCTCCCCCTTGCGCCACAGCAGGAGAGCCGCGATCCCCGGGTGCGCGTCGCGCAGCCGTTCCAGGCGCCAGGCCCGGGTGTCGGTGACGTCGAACCCCAGACCGCGCAGCCCCGACAGCACCTGGGCGGGGTTGCGCAGGTCGATCTCCCCGAGGTGTTCGCGGACCGGTGCGTCGCGCAGGGCGCGCAACCGCAGCTCGTCACCGGGGGAGGAGGGGCGCGGGCCCACGGCGTCGCTGACGATCGCCTCGGCGGTGCTCCGGTCCACCGGCAATCCGGTCCGTGACAGTTCCACGGCGAGCACGGCCGCCGCCGACTCCGCGAACGCGGTCTGGACCGCCAGGGGTGGCCCGCCGGGGGTGACCCGCCCGTCGGGCAGGGTGGCGAGGACCCGGGACTGCGCTACCGCGACGGCCAGCGCCAGTTCGGCCCAGCGCGCGGCCCGCTCCAGCCGCAGCGGCAGGTCGACGTCGAAGGCCGACCCCTCGGCCCAGGTGGGTGACACCTGGCCGTCCTCGCGGACGGGCTCGTCGTCGGCCCCCGCCCCGTCGAGGTCGAGGAGGCCGGTGCCGTGGGCGGCGAGGGGCCGCCGCGAGGGTGGTGGGGGAGCGGGACGGTCGTGCGCGCCCGCCCAGACGGCGCCGGCGTCCTCGCGCGCGCCGCCGAACGCCAGCCGGTGCACCGCGGCGAGGTCGTGACACCGGGCCAGGTGCACCGGAGCGACGCGGCCGAGCGCGGTGGACGCCGACCACCACGTCCAGCGGGGCGCGAACTCCGCCTCCAGCGCGCGTAGCAGGTCGGCGGGTTCGGTGGTGGCCACGGCCCAGCGGTGGCCACCCGCGGCCAGCCCGAGACCGCCGGGCACGACGACGAGTCCCAGCTCCGGCACCCGGCCCAGAGCGCGAAGGTCAGCCGTCACGTCCACCCGGACAGTCTGTCCGTCACCTCCGACACCGCCGGAGGGGGCGGGGGTCAGGCCTTCGGCGCCGCCAGCTCCAGCGCGATCCCGTCGGGGTCGCGGAACTCCAGGAGGAACATCGACCCGATGTCCTTCACCGCACCGTGCGGCGCGCCGAGGGAGTCGAGCACCTCGACCGCCGCGTCGAGGTCGGCGCGGGAGGCCACCGACAGTGACAGGTGGTCCAGTCCGACCCGGTCCGGGGAGAACCCGTCGCTCCCGGGTGCGACGGGACGCAACCCGAAGAGCCCGCTCGGGGAGTCGTAGATGATCCCGCCGAAGAGGAACCAGAGCTGTTCGCGGGTCGCCTCGTCGGCGTCCGCGGGCATCTCCACCGCGACGTCCCAGCCGAAGAGGGTGTCGTAGAAGTGCCGCGACGCGGCGAGGTCGCGGACGGTGAGGCGGAGGTGGCTGATGCCGGTGGTGGTGATGGTCACGCGCGTACTGTCGCACCGTCGGAGCCGCCCGGCAGTTCGGACCGGCGGGGGAGTAGGACTGTCGTCGTGCCCCGTGCCACCGATCCCGTCACCGGACCTGCCACCGGACCCTTCGCCGACCTCGACTCCTTCCTCGCCCTGCCCCGCCTCAGCGGGCTGGCCCTGTCGCCGGACGGCTCGCGGCTGGTGACGACGGTCGCCACGCTCGACCGCGAACGCACCCGGTGGCGCGGGGCGCTCTGGGAGGTCGATCCCACGGGAGGACGACCGGCCCACCGGTTGACCCGGGGTTCCGCCGCGGAGGGGGCACCGGCGTTCGTCGCCGACGGCACGTTGCTGTTCACCTCCGCACGTCCGGACCCGGACGCCGAGTCGAAGGACGACGCCCCGGCGGCGTTGTGGGCCCTGCCGGTCAGCGGGGAGGCACGAGCCGTCGGGTCGCGACCGGGAGGCGTCGCGACCCCGCTCACCGCCCGCCGGGGGGACCGCGTGGTGGTCACGTCGTCGACGCTGCCGGGGTCCGACGACGCGACCGAGGGTCCGACGTCGGACGCCGCCCGGCGCACGGCCCGCAAGGACGCCGGCGTCAACGCCATCCTGCACGCGGGCTACCCCGTGCGGTACTGGGACAGCGACCTCGGACCGGACGAACCGCGCTACCTCACGGCCGACGTCCCGTCTGAGTCTGCTGCGGGAGAACGGGATGCGTGTCGTTGGCGGGACCTCACACCGACGCCGGGACGCCGCTACGACGAGGCTTCGGCCGCGCTGACCCCCGACGGCCGGGAACTCCTCACCACCGAGACGGTGTTCAGCGGGCACGGGGCGCAGTACGCCCGCGTCGTGGCGATCACCACCGACGACGGTTCCGTCCGCGTCGTCGCCGAGGACCCCGAACGGGAGTTCGGAGCGCTGTCGGTGTCCCCGGACGGTCGCTGGGTCGCCGCGGTCGCGGAGTCGGTCTCCACGCCGACGCTGCCGCCCCGCCTGCGGCTGGTCGTCGTGCCCGTCGACGGTTCGGCCCCGGCCCGCGACGTCGTCGTCGACTGGGACGTGTGGGGTGCCGCGCCGCAGTGGGGGCCGGGTTCCGACGAACTCTTCCTCGCCGTCGACGACCACGGCGCCGCACCGGTGTTCCGGGTGGCGCTCGCCGACGGGTCCCGGACCCGGCTGAGCGGTGACGCGGGCGCCTACGGGTCGTTGCAGGTCTCCCCCGACGGCGCGCACGTCTTCGCGGTGCGCTCCGCCGTCGACGCCCCGCCCGCGGTCGTGCGCCTCGACGCGCGGGTGGCCGGTCAGGAACCGGTCGTCCTCCGCGGGCCGACCACGGCGCCGGACCTGCCCGGATCGCTCACCGAGGTCACCGCGACCGCGCTCGACGGCAGCCCGCTGCGGGCGTGGCTCGCGCTCCCGGCCGGGGCGGGCGACGCCGCACCGGCACCGCTGCTGCTGTGGATCCACGGCGGTCCGCTCGGGTCGTGGAACGCGTGGTCGTGGCGGTGGAACCCGTGGTTGGCCGTCGCCCGCGGCTACGCGGTCCTGCTGCCCGACCCCGGGTTGTCGACGGGCTACGGCGCGGAGTTCCTGGCCCGCGGGTGGGGCGGCTGGGGCGATCAGCCCTACACCGACCTGATGGCGGTGACGGACGCGGCGCTGGAGCGTCCCGACCTCGACGCCGCCCGGACGGCCGCGATGGGCGGGTCCTTCGGCGGCTACATGGCGAACTGGATCGCCGGTCACACCGACCGGTTCCGCGCGATCGTCACCCACGCCAGCCTGTTCGCGCTCGACCAGTTCGGCCCGACCACGGACGCGGCCTGGTACTGGTCGCGGGAGATGACGCAGCAGATGCAGGCGGCCAACGACCCCGCCGCGCACGCCGCGAAGATCGTGACGCCGATGCTCGTCATCCACGGCGACAAGGACTACCGCGTCCCCATCGGCGAGGGGCTGCGGTTGTGGTGGACGCTGAACCAGCAGTGGAGCGGCGACCCGGCCGACCTGCCGCACCGGTTCCTCTACTTCCCCGACGAGAACCACTGGGTGCTCACCCCGGGCCACACGGCGCTCTGGTACGAGACGGTGTTCGCGTTCCTCGCGACCCACGTGCACGGGGTGCCGTTCCGGACGCCGGAGCTGCTGCGGTGACTCGACGCCGTCCTGGCCCCGTCCTCCACCACCCGCGATCGTGCCGGGTGTCCCGGATGCGGGGCCGGGGCGCGCGACCTACCGTTCCGGGGCCAGCTCTCGTGAACTCCCCGCAGGAGGACCAGTGCCCGTCTCCGCCAGTGGAACCATCGACCTCGGCGGCAAGACCGTCCACCGACTCGGCTACGGCGCCATGCGTATCACCGGCCCCGGTGTCTGGGGTCCGCCGAAGGACCACGACGAAGCCGTCCGTGTCCTGCGCCGGGCCGTCGAACTCGGCGTCACCTTCATCGACACCGCCGACTCCTACGGCCCCTACTACTCAGAGGACCTCATCAAGGAGGCCCTCCACGACGGTTCGGGGTACGGCGACGTCGTCATCGCCACCAAGGGCGGTCTGACCCGTTCCGGCCCCGACGTCTGGCCGCCGCTGGGTCGCCCCGAGTACCTGCGCCAGTGCCTCCTCATGTCACTGCGCCGCCTCGGTGTCGAGCGGATCGACCTGTGGCAGTTGCACCGCATCGACGCGAAGGTGCCGGCGGAGGAGCAGTTCGGCGAGATCAAGGCCTTCGTCGACGAGGGCCTCGCGCTGCAGGTCGGGTTGTCCGAGGTCGGCGTGGACGAGGTGAAGGCCGCGCAGGCCGCCGGGTTGTCGATCGCCTCGGTCCAGAACCGCTACAACCTGGGCGACCGTCGTGCCGAGGACCTGCTCGAGTTCTGCGAGGCGCAGGGGATCGCCTTCATCCCGTGGGCCCCGGTCGACGCCGGAACCCTCGCCCGACCGGGCGGACCGCTCGACGAGATCGCGAAGCAGCACCGCGAGGCGTCCACCTCGCAGCTCGCCCTCGCCTGGTTGCTGCGGCGCTCGCCCGTCATCGTCCCGATCCCCGGGACCTCGACCGTCGCCCACCTCGAGGAGAACCTCGCCGCGGCCGACGTCGAACTCACCGACGAGGAGTTCGAGACCCTCGCCACCGCCGGCCGCTGACCCCCGACCCTGATCCCGCTGGGTTCTCCAGCGGGATCACGGGTGGTCAGACGTCGAGGAGGCCGGCGTCGTGGGCGACGATCGCGACCTGCACCCGGTTGTGGGCCTCGAGCTTCGTCAGCAGGCGCGACACGTGCGTCTTCACGGTCGCCTCGCTCATGAACAGTTCCTTGCCGACCTCGGCGTTCGACATCCCCTGACCGACGCAGGCGAGGACCTCGCGTTCGCGTTCGGTCAGCAGGGTCAGCCGTTCGGTCGCCTCGCGACGACGGGGGTTCACGGCGTCCGCGGCGTAGTGCCCGACGAGGCGGCGGGTCACGGTGGGGGAGAGCATCGCCTCGCCGGCGGCGACGATCCGCACCGCGGCGACGAGTTCGCGCGGCGGGGTGTCCTTCAGCAGGAAACCCGTCGCCCCGGCCTGCAGGGCCTGGAACACGTACTCGTCGAGGTCGAACGTCGTGAGCATCACGACGCTCGGGGCCTGCGGGCGTTCGGTGATGGCCTTCGCCGCGGTCAGCCCGTCCATCACGGGCATCCGCACGTCCATCAGCACGACGTCCGGGCGGTGCGCCGCGACCCCCTCGACGGCCTGGGCCCCGTTCTCGGCCTCGCCCACGACCTCGATGTCGGTGGCGCTGGAGAGGATCATCCGCAGCCCCGCCCGCACCAGGGCGTCGTCGTCGACCAGCAGCACCCGGGTGGGCCTGCCGTCCTGCTGCGACCCGTCGGGTCCGCTCACCGGGTTCTCCTCATCACTGTCGGCACTCTCGGCCTTCACGATTCCTCGGCCCGACCGGTCCCGGCCGGGGTTCGGACGATCCTCGCATCCGGCGGCGTCCAGGCCGCGGATCCCTGCCGCCGGGGACGGCCGTCCGCGGCGGCCCACGGCAACCGGGCCCGCACCGCGAAACCGCCCCCGGGCTCCGGACCGGAGGTGATCGTCCCGTCCGCCAGCCCCACCCGCTCCGAGAGCCCGACGAGACCGGAACCGGCCCCGGGCAGGCCCGTCGCCTGACCGCTGGGCCGCGCGTTGACCACCGACACCAGCATCTCGCGGCCGACCTCACCGGAGATCGTCACCACGGTCTGCGCCGACGGCGCGTGCTTGTGGACGTTCGTCAGCCCCTCCTGCACGACCCGGTACACGGTGCGCCCGAGTTCGGCCGGGACGTCGGCGTGCACGGGGACGTCGGTGCGGAACTCCGCCGCCACCCCCGCCTCGCGGGTCGACTCGACGAGCCGGCGGACGTCGACCAGCGTCGGTTGCGGGGCGAGTTCGGCGGCGGACGTCGCGGCCGACGACGTCCCGGGAGCCCGCAGGACACCCAAGACCCGGCGCAGGTCCTCCAGGGCCGAGCGCGCCGTCTCGCGGATCGTCGCGGCCGTCGACTCGACCTGGTCCGGCCCGACGTCGGGACGCACCTCCAACCCGCCCGCGTGCAGCGCCACCAGCGAGATCCGGTGCGCCAGGACGTCGTGCATCTCCCGCGCGATCCGGGTGCGTTCGGCCAACCGGGCCTGCTCGGCCCGCAACACCTGTTCGTGCTCGGCCCGTTCGGCGCGTTCGCGCAGCGACCGGACGAGATCACGACGGGCGCCCACGAACGCCCCGACGAACGTGCCCAGGGACACCCCGATGAGCGACCAGGTGATCGCGAGCGTCCAGCCGTCGGCGGAGGTCCGCAGGCTCGAGGACGTCACCGCCACCCCGGCCACGACCGCCGCCAGCACGAGCAACCGGTCCCGGCGCCGGACCGCCAGGGTCAGGAGCGCGAGGAAGAGCGCACCGTCGAAGGCGAACAGGAACGCCACGGCGAAGGTCACGATGCACAGCAGGACCGGGTGGCTGCGCCGCCACCACAGCGCCAGGCACGTCGCCACGACGACGACGGCCATGCCCACCTGGACCGGGGTGACCGAGCCCCACGGGATCCCGTGCGAGACGAACGCGGGCGGGCCGCCGGCCTGGCTGCGCTCCGGGCCGACGACGACGGCGTGGAACCAGGCGAACGCGAAGAACAACGAGACGAGGATGGCCAGCACGTCCCGCACCCGCGGCGCGAAGCGCCAGCGGGTGACCCACGGGTCGACGGGAGTGACGAGGGCGCTCACCGGGTCAGCCTAGGGACGTGGCCCGGTGTCCGACGTCCGTCGATCGTCCCTGATCGCCTCCCGCCTCCGTCGCTCGGCCGCGCACCGCGGCGAACCGTGGGGTGCCGCGGGGGAGGCCCGCCCGTAGCATCCGGCCGTGCCCACGCAACCGCCCACCGATCAGCCCCGCCGGATCGCCTTCCTCGGTCTCGGCCGCATGGGGCGCGTCCTCGCCGGCCACCTCGTCACCGCCGGACACGACGTCCACGTCTGGAACCGCACGCCCGGAGCGGACGCGGAACTCATCGCCGCCGGCGCGAGCGCCGCGCGCGACGCCCAGGAGGCCGTGACCGGGGCCGAGGTCGTGGTCACCGCCCTCTTCGGGCCCGCCGCCGTGCGCGAGGTCGTGCTCGACGGGCTCGACCCGGCCGCCGGGACGTTGTGGATCGACGTCACCACGATCTCGCCCGCCGACGCCGCCGAGCACGCCGCCTGGGCGCACGACCGTGGCGTCCGGCACGTCCACTCCCCGGTCGTCGGATCGCTGGGGCCGGCCGCGAACCGGTCCCTCGGCGTCCTCGTCGGCGGCCCGGACGCCGACGCGGCGCTCCCCTTCGTGTCGCTGTGGGCCGACCCCGAACGTCTGCAGGTGCTGCCCGAGGCGGCGGCCGCCGCGACCGGCAAGCTCGTGGCGAACCTGGCGCTCGCGGTCTCCTTCCAGGGCCTCGTCGAGGCCGTCCGGCTCGGCACGTCCGGTGGGCTGGAACTGGAGCAGGTCCTCACGACCCTCAAGGGCACCGGGCTGGGCCTCATCGCGGGGATGAAGGGGGACAACCTGCGCAGCGGGGAGTTCGGGAACACGCAGTTCTCCGCGGACCTGCTGCTCAAGGACGCCGGGCTGATGCTGGACACCTCGACGCTGCCGCTGCCCGCGCTGACGGCGGCGGCCCAGGCCCTGCTCGAGGCCCAGCGCGCCGGTCACGGTGACGACGACTTCTCCGTCATCGCCCGGCACGAGCCCCGCTGAACTGGTTCCCCACCACCCCGAGCAGCTCCAGGGCCTCCGCGGCCGCGGAGCCCTGCGGCGCGGTGAAGAGCACGACCTCCTGGTCCCGGTCGGGGACCAGGAGGACGCTGCAGTCGAGGTCGAGGCGCCCCACGACGGGGTGGTCCACCGCCTTGGCGAGGTGCCGGGTGACGACGACCTCGTCGTCGCGTTCCCACCGTTCGACGAACTCCGGGCTACCGGACCGCAACTCCCGCAACAGGATGCGCAGACGGCGGTCACCGGGGTAGCGGGCCAGGGCCGAGCGCAACCGGGCCACGGCGTAGCGGGCGAAGTCCTCACCGTGCGACAGGCCGTAGTGCCGGGTCGCGGGGTCCAGGCCCAGGAAGTAGCGGCGCAGCAGGTTCCGCTCCTTCGGCGCGACCGCCGAGAAGTCCTCCAGCAGCGCCGCGGCCAGCGGGTTCCAGGCGATGACGTCGAACCGCGCGTCGAACACCAGCACGGCGGTCCCAGGCAGCCGGTCGAGGAGCTCCCGCACGTGCGGGGGGACGTCGGTGGAGATCTCGTCCGGACGGTCCAGCGGTTCCCCGGCGAGGTCGAAGAGGTGTCCGCGTTCGGCGTCGGACAACCGCAGCGCCCGGGCCAGTTCCGTCAGCACCTGCCGCGAGGGCCGCGAGCCCCGCGCCTGCTCCAGGCGGGTGTAGTGCTCCGGCGAGACGTGCGCGAGGGCGGCGACCTCCTCCCGACGCAGGCCCGGGGTCCGGCGACGGCCCACCGGGAAACCGGCGTCGTGCGGGGCGATCCGTTCCCGCCGGCTGCGCAGGAAGTCGGCGAGTGCTCTGCGGTCCACGTCCCCAGGGTGCGCCCCGGACGCCGACCCAGCCAGGTACGCGGTGTACCTGGCTGTCCCCGTCCGGCCCGCGCACGGTGGGGACATGACCGAGAAGATGTTGCAGGACAAAGTGACCCTCATCAACGGAGCGAGCCGGGGGATCGGTGCCGCCGCGGCCCGGCTGTTCGCCCGGGAGGGCGCGACGCTCGTCCTCGCCGCCCGCAGCGACATGACCGCCCTCGTCGAGGAGCTGCGCGAGCACGGCGCCACCGTCTCGAGCGTGACCGCCGACCTCGGCGACGTCGCGGACGTGCGGCGGGTCGTCGACGTCGTCCTCGAACGGCACGGCCGCCTCGACGCGGCCTTCAACAACGCGGGGATGAACGTCCCCCCGCAGGGCATCGCGGAGTTCTCCGAGGAGGACTTCGACCGGGTCCAGCGGCTGAACCACAAGGGGGTGTTCTTCGCCGTCGCCGCCCAGGTCCGGGCCATGCGCGCCGGCGGTGGCGGCGCCATCGTCAACACCTCCAGCATCGGGGCGCTGCACGCGAACCCGATGTTGCCCGCGTACGGAACGGCGAAGCGGGCCGTGAACTCCCTCACCGCGAGCGCCGCGGTGACCTACGGGCCGGACGGGATCCGGGTGAACGCCATCGCCCCCGGCCTGACGTTGACGGACATGGTGCGGGACTGGGAGGTCGCGAGCCCCGGCATCATCGAGGCCGGGACCGCGGCGATCCCGTTGGGGCGCATCGCCCGACCGGAGGAGATGGCCGAGGCGGCGTGCTGGCTGCTCAGCGACCGGGCGTCGTTCGTCTCCGGGGCGGTCCTGCCGGTGACGGGTGGTCAGGGGGCCTGACCCGGGTGTCCGAGGACCGGGAGGTCAGAGGGTGAAGGCGCCGGTGAGCTGCTTCAGGCGGGTCGCGGCCCGGGAGACCTCCGAGGCCGTGGTGGCGGTCTGCCGGGCACCACTGGTGGTCTGCTCGGCAGCGGCTGCGACACCGGAGATGTTCAGCGCGATCTCCTGACTGCCGGTGGACACCTCGCTGACGTTGCGGACCATCTCGTTCGTGGTGGCGGACTGTTCCTCGACGGCGGCGGCGATGGTGGACTGCAGGGCGTCGATGCGGGCGATGACCTCGGTGATCTGGCCGATGGCACCGGCCACCTGGTCGACGTCGTTCTGGGTGGTGGCGACGCGGGCGGTGATGGACTCGGTGGCGCGCGCGGTCTGCTGGGCCAGCTCCTTGACCTCACCGGCGACGACGGCGAAGCCCTTGCCCATCTCCCCGGCGCGGGCCGCTTCGATGGTGGCGTTGAGGGCGAGGAGGTTGGTCTGCTGGGCGATCGAGGTGATGAGCTTGACGACGTCGCCGATCTCCTGGCTGGACGTCGAGAGGCGCTGCAGGGTCTGGACGGCACCGTCGACGGCGCCGACGGCGGAGGCTGCCGTGGTCGAGGCGTCGGCGGTGGAGGTGGCGATCTCACCGATGGCCGCGGTCATCTGCTCACCGGCAGCGGCCACGGTCCCGATGTTGGCGCTGATCTCCTCGGCGGCCGCGGAGACGACCTGGGTCTGGACGGCGGACTCCTCGGCGCCGGAGGAGAGCTGGGTGGCCACGGCGGAGAGTTCCTCGCTGGAGCCGGCCAGGACGTCGGCGGTGGCGGTGATCTCGGTGAGGGTCGCGGTCAGCTTGTCCATGGTCGTGTCGACGGCGTGGGCGAGCTGGCCGATCTCGTCGGCGGCGGGGTGAGCCACGCGCTGGTCCAGGCGACCTTCGGCCAGCCCCCGGACGACGGCCGCCGTCCGCGCCAGCGGGCGGGTGATGGAGCGGGCCACGACGACGGCGATGACCGCGGCCACCAGCAGCGCCACCACACCGAGCCCGACGAGGAGCAGGAACGACTGGCGGTAGCGCGCGGCCCCCAGGGCCGAGGTGGCCTTGGCGTTGTCGACCTCGGCCTTCTGGATGCGGTCCAGCGTGGTGTTGATCCGGGTGGCCAGGGGCAGGATCTCGCTGTCGCGCGCCGCCTTGAAGGCGTCGAGGTTTCCGGCGGTCGCGGCGGCCACGAGGTCCTTGCGGGCCTCGCGGAACGCCGCCAGGTCCGCGGCGAAGGAGTCGCGGTCGGCCTGGGTGGAGACGGGCGAGGTGTCGAGGTAGCCCTTCCACGCCGTGTCGAGCGTGGCGTCGTCGGAGGCCAGCGCCGACTGCGCCGTGCCCAGCGCGGCCGGGTCGGAGGCCAGCGCGGTGGAGGTCAGGTCCAACCGCGTCTGGGCGAAGGCGTACTTCACGGTCCCGCTGTACTGCACGCCGGGGACGACGACGTCCGACATCGCCGCGATGGTGGCCTGCGAGGTGTGCAGGGTCTGCACGCCCAGGCCGACCGCCGCGATCAGGAGGAGGCAGACGGCCCCGAAGCCGAGAGCGAGCTTGCCGGCGATCTTCAGGTCACCCAGTCGTTTGCGCATGTGCATCAGTTCGACGCACCGCACTAGTTGCTTGAGAGTTCAACTGGTGTGACGAGGTCCTGTCACCCGGACGAACCAGCGGATGGGCGTCTGGCCGTGCGCGCCGCCGGATGAGTGCTCACGGCCACCGCGGTGTCGCCGTCACGGGGTTCTCGTAGCCTCGGGGTCCGGGGCGGGGGAGCGGGTGAACCAGCTCCTCCCGGCGCCCTCCTCGTAGCGCCAGTAGGTCACCGCCACCGGACCGCCCCCCTGCACACGGGTCACGAAGGTGAACCCCTCGTCGAAGACGGGGTTGTGCGCGTACACGTCGTCCTCGACGGCGATCCCGTCCCCGCTCTGTCCCTCCAGCGGGACGAACCGCCACGAGCCGTCGGTCTCGTGGCGGGCGATGACGGCGTCGACGCCGCCGCTCATCGAGCCGCCCTGCAGGTAGACGACGGCGTCGGGGTAGAGACCGCCGGTCAGGTAGTGCCACTCCGGCGAGCGTCGGGGCAGCAGGGGTTCGTCGGCGGTGACGTTCCCCGCCGGCTGGAAGGCCGACCCGTCCCAGGCCCAGAACGAGATCGAGGTGCTGATGTCGTCGGTCGTGCTCGCCAGCACCGCGAGGTCGGGGGAGTCCTGACCCACGGCGGGCGCGAGCGCCGACGTCTGCGCACCCTGCTGCCGGGCCAGCTGCGGCAGGGCCTCCTGCGCTGCCGGATCGGCGACCGGTGCCGTCGTCGTGGGGCTGCTCGCGCTGCTGGGACGGGGGCTGGTGCTGGAGGGCTGGACGGCGGGCGAGTCGCCCGACCCGGCGCTGCACGCCCCGAGGGCCACGGTCATCGTCGCGACGGTCAGGAGCTGGGTGAATTTCCTGGAGCTCACGTGCAACAGACGCACGGAGCAGCGCGTCTGTTGCACGGAGACGCCGGACAGTCCGGCTCTCGCAGAGGGGGACCGGCATGAGCGAGCACAGGAGGGGAGTCGACGAGGCGGACGTCGTCCGCGCGTTGCAGCGCGCAGGATCGGCGGACGCCGGGGTCGACGTGAACGCTCTCGCGGCGGGTGCGCGGGGGCGCGCCCGCACGATCCGACGGCGTCGGCAGGGGATGGCCGGCGTCGTCGCGGTCCTCGCCCTCGGGGTGCCGATCGGGATCTCCCAGTGGCCCGGCACGCCGCCGACGAACGTGCCGGTCGCGACGGCGACGAGTGTCGCGTCGATCCCGGACGGTGCGCTGCTGACGGACGCGGACGTCGCGGCGGTGATCACCGGGCTCGAGCCCCTCGACCCGAACGTGGCCCCGAACTACGGCCTGTGCGCCGACGAGACCTACGCCGACACCGCGTCGGTCGTCGACGTCCGGTCGAAGGGCTGGGGGGCGCCGGCGAACGTCATGGTCGCCCCGATCCCGCCCTCGGCCCAGGTGGACGTGCTGCTCTTCCGCGGCCAGGCGGCCCAGGACTGGATGGCCCAGACCCAGACCCAGGCCGACTCCTGCCGGACGGAGGCGCCCGAGTCCGGCCCCTGGACGTTGACGTCGGACCTGGGTCTGGAGGCCGACCAGGTCGTCGCCGGGTCCACGCAGACGGTCAGCACCGGTGCGGAGTGGACGGCGGCCGTCGTCGCTCGTCGCGGACAGCTCGTCGTCCGGGTGAACATCACCACCCCGGTCTCCACGTCCTCCGAGGCCCTCACCCAGGCCGCTGACCTCGCGACGACCGCCCTCGCCAAGGCCGCGGCGCTGCAGGACGCGGGCGGTGCGCCACGATGACCGTGAGCACCCGCAGTGACCAGGAGGTCGCCAGGTTGACCTTCGAGGAGTTCGTCGAGGCCCGTGGTCCTGCGCTGGTCCGCCTGGCGCGCGGGTTGCTGCGCGACCCGCACACGGCCGAGGACGTCGTGCAGGACGTGCTGGCGAAGGCCCTGCTCAAGTGGGGCCGGGTCAGCACGGCCGACGACCCGGTCGCCTACGTCAACCGCATGGTGGTCAACGCCTCGACGTCGTTCTGGCGCCGGGCGGCCCGCCGGGAGCACGCGACGGAGGTCCTCCCCGACGCCGGTCTCGCGGACTCCACGAACCAGATCGCCGACCGGGACGCGCTGCTCGAGGCGCTGCGCAAGCTGCCGACCAAGCAGCGGACGGTCCTCGTGCTGCGCCACTTCGAGGACTACTCCGACGAGCAGATCGCCGACCTGCTCGACGTCACCACGGGCACCGTGCGCAGCAACGCCCACCGCGGGCTCGCCGCGATGCGCGAACACCTGTCCTGACCGCACCTCAAGCCCGCCACCCGTTCGGCCGATGAGATGGGAGCAGTGCTTCTAGAAGCTTCGTGATTCGGGGGGGACCGACGTGTTCGGACGCAAGAAGGGCTCGGCCTCGGCCGGCGGCGCGGTCTTCACCGGTCCGATGCCCCGCGACGTCGAGGCGCTGGAGGCGGTCCTCGCGGCCCTCGACTCCGGCATCACCACCGAGCTCGAGGCTCAGCTGGCCTGCGTCCGGGCGCTCGTCGAGGCGCTGGACCTCTGCTACGGAGCGATCTGGGTGCCGGGTCCCGACGGCCGGTTCCGCCTCGCCGGTGAGGTGGGTTCGCTGGCCCCCGCCCTCGCCGGGTCCCGCTCGACGTTGATCACGCCGGGGGAGGGCTGCGGCGGTCGGGCCATCTCGACGCGCGAACCGGTGCAGTGCGACGCCACCCCGGACGCCCTGAACTCCCCGCGCTGGCACCTGGCCCACGCGGCCGGGGCGGGCAGCGGCGCCAAGGTCCCCATCGTCGAGGACGGCCGGGTCATCGGCCTGCAGGAGTACTACTCCTACAACGAGCTGCCGTTCTTCGGCGGCCGCGCCGAGAAGTGGCGGGCCATCGCCCGCGTCGCTGCGCACGCCCGTCGGCGCGCGCTCGACACCGCAGGCCTGCAGGAGACCCTCAACGACCGGGCCGCTGTCACGTCCGTCGTGTCCAGCGTCGGTGACGCCCGCAACCAGGACGGCGCGCTGCGCCGGGCGCTGGAGACGGTGCGCGAGGCCTTCGGCTGGGCCTACGGGTCCTACTGGGCGCTCGACCCCGCCAGCAACACCCTCAAGTTCCAGGTGGAGTCGGGTTCGGCCGGCGAGGAGTTCCGCCGGGTCACCCTGTCCGCGAGCTTCGCCGAGGGGGTCGGCCTCTCCGGTCGTGCCTGGCGGGCCCGTGACCTCGTCTTCGTCCGCGACCTCGCCGAGATGACCGACTGCGTGCGGGCCCCCGCGGCGCAGCGTGCCGGGGTGAAGTCCGGGGTCTGCTTCCCGATCGTGTCCGAGGGGCAGGTCGTGGGGACGATGGACTTCTTCACCACCGACGTCATCGACCTCTCCGAGTCCCGCTCCTCGGCGCTGCGCAACGTGCAGCAGCTGGTGTCCCAACGCCTCGACGTCCTGCGCCGTTCGGAGAACGACGCGGCGTCCTCGGCGGCGCTGCTGGACACCGTCTCCCGGTTGCGCGACGCCGTCACGGACGCCGGCCGGGTCGCCGACGCCGCCGTCGGGCAGGCCTCGAACATGACGGGTGAGGTCGACGCCCTCACCCAGGCCTCGGCCGCCGTGGGGGAGGTCATCAAGATCATCTCCGCCATCGCCGACCAGACGAACCTCCTCGCGCTCAACGCGACCATCGAGGCCGCCCGTGCCGGTGAGCTCGGTCGCGGTTTCGCCGTCGTCGCCAGTGAGGTCAAGGACCTGGCGCGGGAGACGGCGGACGCCACCCAGCGGGTCGCGCAGCAGATCGCCGGGATCCAGGCCTCGAGCAACGCGGTGTCCAGCGGCATCAACGAGACCGCGGCGATCATCCGCGAGCTCGACACCGTCCAGGCCCGCATCTCCGACGTCATCGACGAGCAGGTCGAGATGGCGACGGTCTACGAGCGTCGCTGACGCACCCCCAGAACCCGCCGCGCTGCTGTCCGCCCTGAGCGGACAGCAGCGCGGCGGCCCCAACTCCGGGCGTAGCTTCACGAGGGTTCCCTCGCCTGGAGGTTCCCGTGCCGAAGCTGACCCTGGTCCCGACCCGTGCGTCCCGTGACCGGGTCCGTCGTCGCCCGGATCCGCTGCTGCGTCACGCGATCGGCGTGGTCCTGCGCACCGAACGGCTGGAGCAGCACCGCACGCTCTCCGACGTCGCGGTCAGGGCCAGGGTGTCGCTGCCGCACCTCTCCGAGGTCGAGCGCGGGCGTAAGGAACCCTCCTCGGAGGTGCTGGCCGCGATCTGCTCGGCCCTGGAACTCCCGCTCGCGGAACTGCTGCAGCGCACCGGTTCCTACGTCACCGACGTGACGAGCGCGACGGCCTTCGCCCCCGCGTCCACCGCGCCCACGGTCTCCCTCTCCCTCGTCGCCTGACGAACCGCTCTCACGCGGGCAGCGCCGGGGGCGGGGTGATCACCCGGTCGGCGACGCCGTAGGCGACGGCCGCGGCGCCCGGCAGGACGAGGTCGCGGTCGAGGTCGGCGCGCAGCCGCTCGACCGGGTGACCGGTGTGCCGCGCGAGGACCTCCTCGATCTCCGAGCGGATCCGCAGCACCTCCTTCGCCTGGATCTGCAGGTCCGCGGCCGTTCCCTGGCCTCCGCCCGACGGTTGGTGCAGCAGGACCCGCGAGTGCTCCAGCACCGAGCGCTTCCCCGGAGCGCCGGCGGCCAGCAGCACCGCGGCGGCCGACGCCGCCTGCCCGACGCAGAACGTCGCCACGTCCGGCTGGACGAACTGCACGGTGTCGTAGATCGCCATCAACGCCGTCGCGGAACCGCCGGGGGAGTTGATGTAGAGGTTGATCTCCGCCGTCGGTGACTCCGAGGCGAGGTGCACCAGCTGGGCGATGACGACGTTCGCGACCCCGTCGTCGATCTCGCCGTGCAGGAACACGATCCGGTCCGACAGCAACCGGCTGAACACGTCGGAGGTGCGTTCCCCGCGGGCGGTGGTCTCGACGACGTAGGGGATCGGGTAGCTCATCTGCGCAGCCACGTCACAGCCCCACCTTCCGGGCGCTGCCCAGCCGGACGTCGGTGACCCCCGTGACGACGTGGTCGACCATCCCGTACCGCTGGGCCTCCTCGGCGGTGAACCACCGGTCGCGCTGGGAGTCGAGCTCGATCGTCTCGACGTCCTGACCGGTGTGCTCGGCGATGAGGCGCTGCATCGTGGCCTTGGTGTGGGCGAGGTTCTCGGCCTGGATCGCGATGTCGGCCGCGGTGCCGCCGATCCCGCCCGAGGGCTGGTGCATCATGACCCGCGCGTGCGGCAGGGCGTAGCGCTTGCCGGCGGTCCCCGCGCAGAGCAGGAACTGCCCCATGCTGGCGGCCATCCCCATCACCAGCGTCGAGACGTCGTTGGGGATCAACCGCATGGTGTCGTAGATCGCGAGCCCGGCGCTGATCGAGCCCCCGGGGGAGTTGACGTACAGCGCGATGTCGCTCTTCGGGTCGTCGGCCGACAGCAGCAGGAGCTGCGCGGCGACGCGGTTCGCGATCGCGTCGTCGACCTCCTGCCCCAGGACCACGATGCGTTGGAACAGCAGGCGTTGGGACAACTGGTCGTCGAACGGGCCGGCCAGGGTGGTCGTGCTCATCGGTGCCTCCCTCGGTGAGTGGATGACTCCACCGTCGGCCCGCCCCGGTCGTGCGGGAAGGGTTTTCTGCCGGGAGGAGATCCACCACCGGCGAACGCGGTGGGGGTGGTGCGGGTGCCGTTCGGCGTGCGGGGTGAGCGCCGGTGGAGGACGGTGGGGCCCTTCGACCTGGAGGTCCACCGTGTCCGATCAGCCGTCCGTCCCGCAGGACGTCAGCACCGTCGCGAAGTTGCTCAAGGGCAGCCGCACCGCCTTCCTCACCACGAGCGACCTGGACGGGAGGCCGATCAGCCGTCCCATGGCCGTCCAGCAGGTCGACTTCGACGGGGACCTGTGGTTCTTCGCCGAGCGCACGTCCCGGAAGTTCGAGCAGCTGGCCCGCAACCCCCTGGTGAACGTCACCGTCGCCACCGACAGCAGCTGGGTGTCGCTGACCGGGAAGGGCATGCTGGTGGTGGACCCCGCCCGCAAGGCCGACCTGTGGAACGCGGTCGTCGAGGCGTGGTTCCCCGACGGGAAGGAGGACGCGGACGTCGTCCTCCTCCACGTCACGGGGGAGTCGGCCGAGTACTGGGACACGCCCGGTGGTCGCATCGCCTCGCTCGTCAGCTTCGCCAAGGCCAAGGTGACCGGTCAGCCGTACTCCGGCGGGGAGAACGAGACCGTCGAGCTCTGAGCGACGGGGTCAGTGGGCGATGACCGGTGCTGCGTCGGGGTCGATCGAGGGAGCGCCGCGGCGCAGCAGCAGCACCGTCACGACGGCGCCGACGGCGAAGAAGCCCGCCGACCACCAGAACGCCGTGTGGTAGCTCGCGACGGCGGCGTGCGCCGCGTCCGCCGCCGTCGGGGCACCGGTGACGTTCCCGCTCAACCAGTTCGACGCGGCGCTGCCGGCGAAGGCGGACAGCAGGGCGGTCCCGACCGAACCACCGATCTGCTGGGACGTGTTCGCCATCGCCGAGCCGACGCCCGCGTCGGAGGCCTGGATGCCCAGGGTCGCCGTCGCCATGGCCGAGGCGAACACGAAACCCAGACCGAGCCCGGTCACGAGCAACCCCGGCAGGATCGCCGAGGCGTAGGCGGAGTCCACGTCGATCCCGGTCAGCCAGACCATCCCGAGCGCGGCGAGCAGCAGGCCCGTCGGGGTCAGGGGTTTCGGCCCGAAGCGCGGCATGAGCACCGAACCCACGACGCCCGCGGCGACGGAGATCGCCGCGATCATCGGCAGGAACCCCAGGCCGGTCTGCACGGGGGAGTACCCCAGCGTCGAGGTCATGTAGTAGGTCAGGAACAGGAAGATGCCGAACATCCCCGCGCCGACGACGGCGATCCCGATGAGCGCCCCGCCACGGTCGCGGTCGAGGACGACGCGCAACGGCAGCAGCGGGTGTTCCGCGCGGGACTGCCACCAGCAGAACACGGCGAGCAGGACGACCCCGGCGGTGAGGAAACCCCAGGTGGACGGCGCGGCCCAGCCGTTCGACTCCGCACCGGCCAGGCCGTAGACGACCCCGACGAGGCCCAGGATCGCGAGGACCGTTCCGGCCCAGTCCAGGACAGGACGGTCGGGGGACTTCTCGTGCTTGAGCAGCAGCGCGCCCGCGATCACCGCGACGACGGCGAGGACGACGTTGATGTAGAGGCACCAGCGCCAGGACAGGTGCTCGGTGAGGATCCCGCCGAGCAGCAGGCCGATGCCACCGCCGGCGCCGGAGACGCCGCCGAAGATGCCGAACGCCTTGGTGCGGGCGGCGGGGTCGGTGAAGGTGGTGGTCAGCAGCGACAGGGCGGCGGGGGCGAGCATCGCCCCGAACGCGCCCTGGAGGGCGCGGGCCACGATGAGCAGGCCGAAGCCCTGGGCGGCACCGCCGAGGGCCGAGGCGAGCCCGAACCCGACGAGCCCGACGAGGAACATGGGTTTGCGCCCGACGAGGTCGGACAGCCGACCGCCCAGCAGGAGGAGGCTGCCGAACGCCAGCGCGTAGGAGGTCACCACCCACTGGCGGTTCTCGTCGGAGAACCCGAGGGCCTGCTGCGCGGTCGGGAGCGCGATGTTCACGATGGTCGCGTCGAGGACGACCATCAGCTGGGCGAGCGACAGGACCGCCAGCACGATCCACTGCGCCTTGCCGGGGGCCGCGGTCACGGCCACGTGCGCGCCGTCGCCGGGCGTGCGGGGACGGGGGGTCCGCGCTCCGTCCGCGGTCGTCGCGTCCGGTCGCGCGAGGTGGCGACCCTGCTCGGTACTGCTCATCCTGGGGTTCCTCCAACTCAGCGGAGACGACTTCTCCGCTTCGCGTCGAGGGTACCAGCGAAAGGGGAGAACACACCTCCGCTTCGGCGTAGGATGCGGCCGTGGACACCGACGACACGCTCCAGCGACCGCTGCGCCGCGACGCGGAACGCAACCTCCGGCGCACGCTCGAAGCGGCCGTCGAGGTCTTCGCCGAGCGCGGACTCGCCGCCACCCTCGACGACGTCGCCCACCACGCGGGTCTCGGGGTGGCCACCGTGTACCGGCGCTTCGCCGACAAGGACGCCCTGGTCGAGGCGCTGTTCGAGGACCGCATCCGCGCGCTCGTCGGTCTCGCCGAGACCGCCTGTGCCGCAGAGGACCCGTGGGACGGTCTGATCACCTACCTGGAGGCGGCGAGTTCCCGGATGGCCGCCGACCGGGGCCTGCGCGACGCGGTCCTCTCTCCCGCGCACGGTCGGGTCGGGGTCGCCCTCGCCCGCGCCGAGCTCGGGCCGCTGGTCGACCGGCTGACCGCGCGCTGCCGCGAGGCCGGGGTTCTGCGACCGGACGTCGCGGGGACCGACATCGCCACCCTGCTGCACGCCGTCCAGGCGGCGGCCCAGATCGGCGGCACCGTGAGCCCCGAGCACTGGCGACGGACCCTGGGCGTCCTGCTCGACGGACTCGCCCCCGCCCGCGACCGCCCCCACCGGCTGCCCGGAGCGCCGCTGTCGGAGGAGGAGTTCCACGAGGCGATGACCCTGCGGCCGCGACGCTAGACCGCGCGGTCAGGCCTTCCAGCCGCCGTCGGAGAACAGCAGCTGCGCGTTCATCCACCCGCCCTGCTCGGAGAGCAGGAACGACACGAGGTTGGCGGTGTCTCGCGGGGTACCGTTGCGGCCCAGCGGGTTCCGCTCGAGGACACTGGCCCGCAACCCCTCGTCCATCCAGCCGGTGTCGACCGGTCCGGGGTTCACGACGTTCGCCGTGATCCGCAGGTCCTGCAGTTCCCGGGCGGCGGCGAGCACGATCCGGTCCAGCGCACCCTTGCTCGCGCCGTAGGGCAGGTTGTGCACGGTGTGGTCGCTGGTGAGGGCCACGATCCGGCCCGCGCCGGGCTCTCCCCGGTAGCGACGGGCGAACTCCGCGACGAGCAACCACACCGCGCGGGCGTTGACGGCGACGTGCCGGTCGAAGCTCTCCACGGTGGTGTCGAGGATCGAGGAGTCCACCGACTCGCAGTGCGCCATGACCAGAGCCGTCACCGGCCCCAGCGCGGACTCGGCCGCGTCGAAGAGTTCCGCGGGTGCCTCGGGCCGGCTCAGGTCGGCCTCGACGGCCACCGTCGTGGCGCCGTGCGCGCGCAGCTCCGTGTGGACCTCGTCGGGATCGTCCTCCCGGCGGCCCCAGGGCATCCGATCGTCGTAGGCGGTCCAGTGGCTGGTCGCCACGTCCCACCCGTCTGCGGCGAGGCGCCCGGCGATCCCCGCCCCGATGCCCACCCGTCGTCCGACACCCGTCACGAGAACCACCGGTCGCTGGGCCACCCGGTCACTGTGGCGGAAACCCCCCACCCGCGGGCAAGGGGTTTCCGCGCGAGTCACTGCTGGTAGTGCTCGACCTCGCTGACCGGCCGGGCCTCGGCCGCGTCGGGGCTCTCCCCGGCGTGGCGACGGGCGTCACGCTGGCGCAGCAGGTCCCAGCACTGGTCGAGGGCCTCCTCGGCGGCCTTCAGCTGCGCGTGCTCCTCGGCGGCGGTCAGTTCCCCGGACTGCAGCGCCTGCCGCAACCGGTGCTCCTCGGCGACGAGGTCGTTGATCTTGACGTGGATGTCGTGCTCGTTCACAGGGGTCTCCTCTCGGTCGGAGGAGATCATCCCGCCTCGGCGTCGCGATCGCGAGCCCCGCACGCGGACGGGCACGGGGTCAGCCCTGGTCGACGCGGTGGACCACGGACCAGCTGGGCCAACTCCCCTCGCGCGGACGTGCGGAACTACTAGCATCCACGCGTGCAGTCACCTGATCAGCTGGTCGACGAGGACGTCGACGCCGTGCTCGCGGGGTCCCGGGCGGTCGTGAGCATCAGCGTGCGTTCGCTGGCCGACGCCCTCGAGTCCCTGACGCTGCAGCAGTACCGCGTGCTGGTGCTCATCTGCAGCCGCGGGCCGTTGCGCAGCGGTGCGCTCGCGGCGGCGATCGGCGTCCACCCCTCGACGTTCACCCGCGCCGTCGACCGGCTGGTCACGGCCGGCTGGGTGACCCGCGAGGACAACCCGGACACCCGCCGCGAGGTCCTGGTCGCGCCGACGGACAAGGCGCGCGTGCTCGTGGGGCAGGTGCTGGACCGGCGGCGCACGGAGTTCGAGGAGGTCCTCGGGCGTCTCGGCGCGGAGGACCGGGCCGTCGTGCGCGACGGGTTCGCCCGGTTCGCGGCGGCCGCCGGCGACGTCGACGTCCCCGACGCCACGGCGCTCGGTTACGAGGGCTGAGGCTGCGTCTCCCGCACGTCCACCGTCACCGGCCGGTGCGCCTTCGTCTGACGTCGGCCGTGGTGGCGGCGGCAGAGGACCTCGTACTCGACGGTTCCCACGTCGCCCACGTCGAGGGTCCCCTCGGGGTGACCCCCGTTGACGACGTCGCCGACGACGACCTGCTCACCGGCCACGACCATGACCCCGTCGACCGTCCGTGCGTTGTGGGTGGCCCGTCGCCCGCACCAGCACAAGGCCTCGACCTGCGGGACCTGCACCCGGTCGGCGAGCTCGATGAAGCGGGCCGAGCCGGGGAAGAGCCTGGTGCGGAAGTCGGCGGTGATCCCGAACGCGAAGACCTCGATGTCGAGGTCGTCGACGAGGCGCGCGAGCTGCTCGACCTGCTCCGGGTCGTAGAACTGGGCCTCGTCGCACACCACGTAGTCGAGGGGTTCCTCGGCGTGCCGGCGGCTCACCTCGGCCCACAGGTCGGTGGTCTCCCCGACCTCGAGAGCCGGCCGCGCGAGACCGATCCGGCTGGAGATCGTCGCGGTCCCCGCCCGGTCGAAGCGCGTGAAGAGCAGTCCTCGACGCCCCTGGACGCGGTGGTTGTGATCCGTCTGCAGCGCCAGCGTCGACTTCCCGCAGTCCATCGTTCCCGAGAAGAACACCAGTTCAGCCACGAGGGGCCATCTTGCCGCACCACCGCGCCCCACCCGTTCCGCTGGGACGGGTGGGGCGCGTGAGGTGGGGCGTCAGGCGTCGCCGGCGGTGACGGCCTGGGCCTCGGCGGGGGTGTGCGGGGCGGGGTCGTCGTGCACGACGACGAGGTGTCGACGCCCGCTCTGCAGCACGACCAGCCCGACGAGGACGCCGACGCCGCCGAGGACGAAGGGGGACCAGTCGGTGAAGACCTCGCCGAGCTCACCCGCGGCCCAGGCGGCGATGGCGCCGCCGATGAACCGGACGAAGGAGTAGGCGGCCGACGCCGTCGAGCGCGGGACCGGCGAGACCTCCATGACCAGCTCGGTGACGATGGTGTTGTTCACGCCGAGGAAGAGCCCGGCGACGATCGTCCCGACCACCAGGACGGCCTTGTCGTGGACGAACACGGCCTCGAGCAGCAGGACGACCGCGAACAGCGCGAGCATCGCCGTCACCACGGGGACCGTCCCGAACCGGCGCTGCAAGCGTGGGGCGATGGCCACCGAGGCGATCGCCAGGCAGAGGCCCCACCCGAAGAACACCAGTCCCAGCCGGATCGGCGAGGAGATCTCGAGGGCGAACGGGGTGTAGGCGAGCAGGGTGAAGAACCCGAAGTTGTAGAGGAACGCCATCGCCGCGACCGTCCGCAGGCCCTTGTGGCCCAGCGCCCGGATCGGGTCGGTGATCGACACCTTGACGGCGGGTTTCGGGGTGGCGGGGAGCAGGGTGACGATGGCGACGAAGGCGATGGCCATCAGGACGGCGGTGCCGAAGAACGGTCCGCGCCAGGACACCTCACCGAGCAGGCCACCGACCAGCGGACCGGTCGCGATGCCGAGCCCGAGCGCCGCCTCGTAGAGGATGATCGCGTTCGCCATCCCGCCGCTGGCCGCGCCGACGATGGTGGCCAGGGCGGTCGCGATGAACAGCGAGTTCCCCAGCCCCCAGCCCGCACGGAACCCGACGATCTCGCCGATGGAACCGGAAGACCCTGCGAGAGCTGCGAAGACGACGATGAGGACGAGGCCGGTCATGAGGGTCTTCTTAGCCCCGAACCGGCTGGAGACCCACCCGGTGAGCAGCATCGCGAGACCGGTGATGCCCAGGTAGGACGTGAACAGCAGCAGCGTCTGGGCCTTGGTGGCGCCGAGTTGACCGGCGATGGCCGGCAGGATCGGGTCGACGAGACCGATGCCCATGAAGGAGACGACGGCGGCGAAGGCGACGGCCCAGACCGCGATGGGCTGCTTCAGCAGTCCGGGTTTCACATCGGTGTCGGAGGACGACACGGGAATCCTTCCAGGTGGTGTCAGCGGGGTGCGGGGACGCCTGCGCGGACCGACCCCGAGAGCCCCTCGAGGAGTTCGGTGACGCGGGCGAGTTCGGTGAGGTCGTCGGGGCCGCGGTCCCCGACGGCGCGGACGAGGGGTTCGCGGAGCAGGACCCGGTGCCGCGCGAGTTCGTCGCGGCCGGCGGGGGTCACGGCGACGAGCACCGCCCGGGCGTCGTCGGGGTCGGTGCTGCGGCTCGCGAAGCCCGCGGTGGCGAGGCGACCGACGAGGCCGGTCATGCTCGGCTGGGCGCAGTGCTCGAGCTCGGCGAGGCGGCTGACGCGCAGCGGGCCGTGCCGGTCGAGGTTGCCGAGGACCCGGGCCTGCGTGAGGGAGAGGCGGGTGTCGTCGGCGGCCGCGGTCACCGCGCGGGTCAGGTCCGCGCAGGCGAGGAGCAGGCGCTGGGCCAGGTCCTCACGTAGTTGCATAGGGACACTATATGTCGTTCTCGGTGGGTCGTCGACCCGGAAACGGGGCGGGTGAGGTGACACGCGAGCACACAGCGTGGTGAGCTTGTCCGGTGAGTGACGATCAGCCGGTCGAGCAGACCGACGAGGACGCCCAACGACGCCGTCGGGACGACCGGCGCAGTCTCATCGACCTGACCCGCGTCGAGCGGGGCGAGCCCGAACGACGCCGGCTGCCCGGCGTCGAGCGCCGGGGGCCCGACGAGGAGACCCCCGACGACTCAGCCGGAGAGCGCTGAGAACGCCTCCACGTCGCGGATCTGCCCGGAGACGATGATCACGTCCTCGGCGGCGAGGACGGTCTCCGGGGTGGCGTAGGTGAACCCCGTGCCGGGGGAGTGGTGCGCGACGACCGTCACGCGGTAGGTGCTGCGCAACCTCACCTGACCGAGGCTCTTGCCCACGATCGGCGCCGGCGGGGTCGTCTTGACCATGGCGAAGCCGTCGTCGAACTCGATGTAGTCGAGCATCCGGCCGCGCACCAGGTGGGCGACCCGCAACCCCATCTCGTGCTCGGGGCGGATCACCTTGTGGGCCCCGAGCTGCGTGAGGATCCGGGCGTGGGACTCGCTGATCGCCTTCGCCCACACGTTCCGGATCCCGAACTGCAGCAGCAGCGACACGGTGAGGATGCTCGCCTCGAGGTTCGTCCCGATGCCCACGACGGCCCGGTCGAACTCCTGCACCGACAACTGCCGCAGCGCCTCCTCCTTGGTGGAGTCCGCGACGACGGCGTGGGTCAGCGAACTCGCGAGCTCGTCGACGAGGGCCGGGTCGTTGTCGATGCCGAGCACGTCGACCCGACCGTCCTCCATGAGCTCCAGCGCGAGGGACCGTCCGAACCGGCCGAGGCCGATGACGACGACGGAACGGGGACTCGCCAGAGCCGAGCGCTTAGCCAATGATCGGTCTCCCTTCGGGGTACTCGTACATGCGGGTCCGTTCGCGCAGCGCGAGGGCTGCGCCGAGGGTGATCGGCCCGAGCCGGCCGATGAACATCAACAACGCCAGGATGACCTGTCCGGAGTCGGGGAGCTGGACCAGCAACCCCGAGGAGAGCCCGACGGTGGCGAACGAGGACACGACCTCGAAGACGACCATGTCCAGCGGCGCACGGGTCATCTCGACCAGGAGGGTGGTCGCGACGACGACCACCGCGACGGACACCAGGGCGACGGTGAGGGCCTGGCGCACCACCCGGTCGGGGACGCGACGGGCGAAGATGCTGACCGTGGGCTCGCCGCGGGCCTCCGCGTACACGGCCACCGCGAGCAGCGCGAACGTCGTCACCTTGATGCCACCGGCCGTGCTCGCGGACCCACCGCCGATGAACATCAGGACGTCCATGACGAGCCACGAACCCCCGTTCAGCTGGGTGATGTCGACGGAGTTGAACCCCGAGCTGCGGGTCGCCGAGGCCTGGAACAGCCCGGCCAGCGGGCGGGCCCACCAGTCCAGCGGGCCCAGCGTCGCGGGGTTGTGCCACTCGTTGACGGTGAGGAACAACGTGCCGAGCACCAGCAGCGGGACGGTCGTCGCGAGGGTCAGCTTCGTGTGCAGCGACCAGCGCCGCGGCAACCGGAACTGCCGTCTGAGCTCGAGCAGGACGGGGAAGCCGAGCCCGCCCAGGAACGAGGCGACGACCACCGGCAGGCACATCCACGGGTCGCTCACGAAGTCGGTCATGCTGTTCCCGCGCAGCACGAACCCCGCGTTGTTGAAGGACGAGATCGCCAGGAACGTCCCCTCCCACAACGCCGAGGAGAAGGGCCGCCCGTAGCCGAGGAACAACCGCGCGGACAGGACGACGGCGGTCAGGAGTTCCAGTGCCACCGAGACCCGCACGACGCCGAGCAGGACCGTCCGCACGTCGCCGAGGTCCAGCCCGCGCGACTCCGTCGCCGTCAGCAGGCGCGAGCGCAGCCCGAGGCGGCGCGAGGCGAAGACGCCCAGCAGCGAGGCGGACGTCATGATGCCGAACCCGCCGATCTGGGCGAGGGCGAGGATGACGACGAGACCGACGTTCGACCAGTGCTCCCGGGTGTCGACGACGACGTGGCCGGTCACGCAGAGCGCGCTGATGGCGGTGAACAGCGCTTCGACGAGCGTCGCGCCGCCCTCACCGCGCCGGGAGACGGGGATCAGCAGCAGGACCGTGCCGACCGAGGCGACGGCCGCGAAGGCCAGTGCCACGACCTGGGCCGGGTGGCGCATGATGCGCGGTCGACGCGGGGAACTGGCGTCCACCGGCAGGGCCTCCGCTTGCGTCGATCGCACGACGCGGGCGCGTCGACCGGGTCAGGCTACCCAGGTCCTACTCCTCGCCGGGCACCTCGAGCAGTTCTAGGATGTCGGCTCGGCCGAAGAACCGCGCCGATTCGAGGGCGTTGGGCGTTCCGAGGTAGGGGTCGGCGTCGGCAGCCACGAGGGCGGCGACGACGTCGCGTTCGCCCTTGAAGACTGCGCCGGCCAGCGGGGTCTGGCCGCGGGCGTTCACCCGGTCGGGGTCGGCGCCGCGTTCGAGCAGCGCGATCACGGTGCGCGGGTGCCCGTGGTAGGCGGCGAGCATGACCAGGGAGTTGCCCTCGCTGTCGGTCGAGTTCACGGGGATGCCGAGGTCGAGGTACCCGCACAGTTCCCGGGCCCGGCCGTTGCGGGCGTGCTCGAAGACGCGGTGTGCGAGTTCGAGGGCTCGTTCCTCGCCCTCGTCGGCCGGTCCGACCGGGTCGGTCCGGGGTGGCCCGGCGGGGGTCTCCTCACGGCGCTCCGTCACGCCACGAGGGTAGGACGGGGGCAGGTCGGAGTGCATCCCGGTCGCGTGTCCGGCGTCAGGATCGTTCGAGAACTGAACCGACAGTGACCATGGCGCCACTCAGTGCTGCCAGGTAGGCGCGGGACACCTCGTAGACGGCGTGTCCGGCGTCGGCGATCACGAACGGTTCGTCGTCCTCGTAGGCGAGCACGGCCCGCAGGGCCGAACCGGCCGGCCCACGGCGCTCCACGAGGGCGTTGCGCACCGTCCGGGAGACGCCGGTCGTGTCGACGAGCTCGTCGTCGCGCATGCCCAGCACGCCGGCGACCCCGGAGAGCAGCCCCACGGTGTAGGCGAGGTCCTCGTGGGCCGGGGAGAGCCGCGCGCAGGCCGAGGCCCGGGCGAGCACCATGGTCAGGGCCTCGGTGTCGACGCTGGTGACCCCGCCGAGGAGCATCAGCACGACCCAGGAGCAGAGCTGCTGACGACCCAGCAGGACGATCGCCTGGCGCAGCGAGGTGATCTCGCTCTTGGAGCCGACGGCGGCCGACATGACGGTCTTGAGCACGCGCAGGCTCAGGGCCGGGTCGGAGGCGACGAGATCCTCGATCTCGCGGATCGGGACCTCCGCACCGGTGAGGGCCCGCACCAGGCGGAGGCAGACCAGCTGCGACGGCGTGAGGCTCACGGCCTCCAACGTCACCGGCCGCTGCAGGCCGTAGCCCTGGAACAGGTCGACACCCGCCTCGCGGCAACGTGTGAACAGCGCGTCGTCCTCGATGCGCTCGACGACGATGAGGGCGGTCGGGGCGTGCTCGCGGGCGAGGGCCAGGACGTCGTCGAAGGTGTCGCCGGCGGCCTCGATGTCGATCTTCACGTAGTCGGCGAGGCCCAGGGCGGGCAGTCGGCCGACCTCGCCGATGAAGTCGTCGATGGCGATCCGGTAGCCCTGGTCCTTGACCCGCCGCAACCCGGCCATGACCTCGTCGTCGACCTCGACGTTCTCGAGGAGTTCGAGGACGACCTGGTGCGGTGAGCAGGGGATCGGGAGTTCGCCCGTGAAGAAGCCGCGGGTGAGGTTGATGAAGAGCAGCTTGTCCCCGGCGATCTGCTCGACGCCGAAGTCGCCGAACGTGGCGCTGATGACCTGCGACGTGGCGTGGTCCTGCTCGGACCCCTCGGCCAGTTCGGCGCTCGCCCGACCGTGGTTGCGGAAGAGCAGTTCGTAGGCCACGAGCTGACGGTCCCGGTCGTAGATCCCCTGGCGGCCGACGCGTACGGGCGCGACGGACCCCGGCAGGTCGTCTGCGTCTGCAGGCGGGGAGGGCCAGTGGCTGCTGGCGGCTTCCCCGTGCGTCGTCACCACGGGCTTCACCTGAGTGTCAACGGCTCGTGCGGCCCGCTCCTGAAGCCTTCGAGCGCGAACCTTGGGCCGAACGAGCGCGTGATCTTCAGCTCCTCGACCCGGCGACGGGGTCAGCTCGCGATCTCGACCGCTCCCACGGCCGTCGTGCGCCCGGCGCCGTAGGTCTCGAACCAGGCCTCGACGACGTCGCGCGCGGACTGGTCGTCGCCGACCAGGAGGGTCGTGCGGCCCAGGGGGCCGGCGGCCAGGGCGTCGACGAGGTGACCGCTCAGACCCGGCGCCAGCAGGAGGTCCTGCGCGGGCAGACCGCGCTGGAGCGACTCGACGGCCACGGCGGCGGCCGTCCCGAAGCGGTCGGCACCCGCGGCGCGGTGCGGCGTCGGCAGGGTGGCGAGAGCCTCCGGGAGGACGCCTTCGGGGCCGCCGACCACGGTCGTCGACGTGGCGCCACGCGCCCGCAGGGCTGCACCGGCGGGGACCGGGTCGGCGTCGTCGACGAGGACCAGGGCCTCGCCCAGTCGGGCCGCCGGGCCGGCCGCCGCGAGGGCGTCGACGAGGTGCGCGTCCTCGCCCGAGGCGGCCCAGGCGTGCGTCGCCGTGGGCATGAACGCGGCGACGGCGCGCGAGGTCGCGTACCGGTCGGCGCCGGCGATCCGCTGCACGTCGCCGATCCCGAGCGCCCGCAACCGGTCCGGGGTCGAGGTGGACAGGGCGTCCTCGCCCCCGACGAGCAGGACCGAACGCACCGCGTGCTCGCGCAGGTAGGCGGCCGTGGCGGCGGGGACCTCGTCGCGGGTGGCGAGCAGGACCGGCGCCGCGAGGCTGCGCGCCAGCGGCCCGGCGGACAACGCGTCGACGAGGTGGCGGTCCGCCCCGCTCACGAGGACGGCGACGTCGGCCTCGGGGAACCCGTGCTCGGCCACCGCGACGGCTGTCGCGAACCGGTCCGCGCCGGCGAGGCGGACGACCTCGTTGGGCGTCCCGCTGGGCAGTGGGGCACCCCGCTGGGTCGTGCCGCAGCCCGGGTGCTGCACCGGCGGAGCGGGGGAGCACAGCGGGGTGAGCGTCTCGGAACCGGCCTGGGGCGCCGCGGTGGCCGGAGCCGGTCCCACGGTCAGGGCGAGCGCCGCGAGCAGGGCGACCGGCAGGGCCCGTGCGGTCCGGGAGCGGTGGATCGGCGTGCGGGTCACAGGGCTCTCCAGGGGGGGCGCAGACCCGACCGCGGCGTCGTCGGGTGTGACCAGTGTGGCAGTTGTGACTCGCTCAGATCGTGGTGCGGTGGAAGTTCTGCGCCGACCGGCTCGGCGTCGGACCGCGCTGACCCTGGTAGTGCGAGCCCGAGCTGCTGCTGCCGTACGGGGTCTCGGCGGGGGAGGACAGCTGGAAGAAGCAGAGCTGCCCGATCTTCATGCCGGGCCACAACGTGATGGGCAGCGTCGCGACGTTGGAGAGCTCCAGCGTCACGTGCCCGGAGAACCCCGCGTCGATGAAGCCCGCCGTGGAGTGCGTCAGCAGCCCGAGCCGCCCGAGGCTGCTCTTGCCCTCCAGCCGGGCCGAGATGTCGTCGGGCAGCGACACGACCTCGTACGTCGAGCCGAGCACGAACTCACCCGGGTGCAGGATGAACGGGTCCTCCGCGGGCACCTCGACCAGGCGGGTGAGGTCGGGCTGCTCCTGCGCCGGGTCGATGACGGAGTACTTGTGGTTGTCGAAGAGCCGGAAGTAGCGGTCCAGGCGCACGTCGACGCTGCTCGGCTGGACCATCGAGGGCTCGGACGGTTCGAGGACCACGCGGCCGGAGGCGAGCTGGGCGCGGATGTCGCGGTCGGAGAGCAGCACGGCGTCACGGTACCGTCGGTTGGACCACCTCCCGGTGTCCGTTACGATGGCTGTGCCCGGTCCTCGTGACCGTGTTCGCGGGTGTAGTTCAATGGTAGAACTTCAGCTTCCCAAGCTGATAGTGCGAGTTCGATTCTCGTCACCCGCTCCACCGTGAAGGCCCAGGTCCGCGACGCGAGCGCCGACCTGGGCCTTCGTCGTTCTCCCGGATCGCAGTCGGAGGACGGTCCTGTCGTCGGCTCAGCGGGAACGCTCGGGACTCCTCGCGCCCCGCACCTCCTGCGCCACGAGGTCCCCGGACTCACCCGTTCGTGTGCGCAGAGGCCACCGGCCCGCCGAGCTGTCGGACACTCGGGGACGTGAACGGCGGTCCTCGATCGGTACGACGACAGCAGAGGCGCGCGGTCCTCGCGGCCTGGCGGGCGGTTCCCCTCCGCCGTCGTCTCGAGGTCACGAAGTGGGCGAAGGCGGGGAGGCGGCATCCGGACGAGGAGGCTGTTCGGGCGGCGCAGGAGTTCGCCGTGTTCTGCCTCCACCCTGGGGGAGAGCGGACTCGCAGCCCTCGTGTCCGCCGCCTGGCCGTGTGGGCGGCGCTGCCCCTGGGCCTCGTGCTCGCCGCGGAGGCCTTGCTGCTCCGTCGACTCGACTCTCCGACGGTCGTCGTCGTGACCTTCTTCGGCGTGACGATCGCGACCGTCGTCTACGGCATCTTCTGGATCGACCTGCTGCGCGAGAGTCGGCGGTTGCTGGCGCTTCCGGGTGCTGGTGCGGTCCCGGCCCAGGGCGCCGACGCCTCGAAGACCTGACCTGCCGACTCGTCCTGAGGGCTCAGGGAACCTGTCCGCCGTCGAGGACGTCGTCCTCCCGCGGCTTCGCACCCGCCGTGGCGAGCACGGCCCACGTCGTCTTCCCCGCACCGGTGGCGCCCGGGGACGTCACCGCGGTCACGCCCCACCGCAGGGACAACGCGTCGACCAGGGCCAACCCGCGTCCGGAGGTCGCGTCGTCGGCCGCGGCGCGGGGGTGGGGTCGGGAGGAGCCCGCGTCGGTCACGGACACCGCGAGCACCGGCGCGGACGCGGGTCGGGTGTCACCCGTCAGCAACGACAGGAACGGGGTCGAGGCGTCGACCGTGAGGACGATCCCGCCGCCTCCGTGCCGGACGGCGTTGCCGACCATCTCAGCCGTCACGAGTTCGACCGCGTCCTGCGTGGGGATGTCGAGACCACGTCGACCGCAGACGTCCACGACCCAGTGACGGGCCGTCGTCACCGCCCGGGGGTGCTGTTCGAGTGTCAGGAACTCCACGCCTCGCACCTCTTCGTCCTCGCCCACGCAGCGCTTCGGAGCGGGCGGGGGCGTGGATGGGTGGAACGCGGCGGCGAAGAGGCCGAGAGGGTGACGCGAGGGACCCGTCCCCTCGGCTCATCGGCGAGGACGCGCAGCGAGGTGGAGGGACCACTCGAACACGCCGGCGCCGGACGGGAGGCGTAACCTCCCCGACGGACGAGGAAGTCGAGACGCGGAGAGAGAACCCCCCATGGCGTTGCGCGTGCTGTTCATCGGCGGTACCGGGATCATCAGTTCGGCGTGCTCGACGCTCGCCGTCGAACGCGGGATCGACCTCACGATCCTCAACCGGGGCAGCGGCCGGCGGGAGGTTCCTGCCGACGCGAAGGTCCTCACGGCCGACGTCCGCGATCCGGCGGCGGTGCGAGAGGTGCTGGGGGACAGCGAGTTCGACGTCGTCGTCGACTTCGTCGCCTTCACCCCCGACCACGTCCGCGCCGACGTCGAGCAGTTCCGCGGCAAGACCGGGCAGTACGTCTTCATCTCCAGCGCGAGCGCCTACCAGAAACCCGTCGCGCACCTCCCGATCACCGAGTCGACGCCGCTGCACAACCCGTTCTGGCAGTACTCCCGCGACAAGATCGCCTGCGAGGAACTGCTGACCCGGGCCTACCGCGAGGAAGGTTTCCCCGCGTTCGTCGTGCGCCCCAGCCACACCTACGACCGGGCGTCGATCCCGCTCGACGACGGCTGGACGGCCATCGACCGGATGCGTCGCGGGAAGCCCGTCGTCGTGCACGGGGACGGCACGTCGACGTGGGTGCTGACCCACCACACCGACCTCGCGAAAGGTCTCGTCCCGCTCCTCGGGGAACCCGCCGTCGTCGGCGACGCGGTGCACATCACCGGTGACGAGGTCCTCACCTGGGACGGGATCGCGCGCCGGCTGGCGACCGCGGCGGGTGTGGCCGAACCCCGTCTCGTGCACGTCCCCAGCGAAGTCATCGCGCGGGAGACGCCGGGAGGTGCCGCGGGACTGCTGGGGGACAAGGCGCACTCGGTGGTCTTCGACAACACCAAGCTCAAGCGGCTCGTCCCGGGTTTCGCGGCGACGACGTCGTTCGCGGAGGGAGCCCGCGAGATCATCGCCCACCACGACGCGAACCCGGCCCTGCGGGTCGTCGACGACACCATCGAGACCCGGCAGGACCGGCTGGTGGAACTGTTCGGCTGAGGATCAGTCCTTGAAGGCGTCCTTGACGTGCTCGCCGCGCTGCTTCAGGTCGGCGGCGGCCTGGTCCTTCTGACCCTCGTGGCGCAGGGCGTCGTCGTCCTTCGCCCCGCCGACCGCTTCCTTCGCCTTGCCGGCGACGTCCTGGGCGGCGTTCTTGATCTTGTCCGCAGCGCTCACGGTTCCTCCTCCAGAACACCGGGGAGGTGGCGGACGGACGTCCGCGCGAGCCCGTTCCCGGTGCGATCACATCGCAGCACGCGCGCGACGCGACCGCACCCGGAAGGGGTCAGGAGTTGGCTTTCACCGCTCCGTCGTCGCCCGGCCCGAGCCCGGGCGGCAGTTCGCCGAAGCTGTTGCGGTACCAGACCGCGGCCTGGCGTTCGACGATCAGCCGGGTCAGGCCGATGATCGCGCCGGAGGCGAGCGCCCAGACGACGGCTTCCTTCCACGCGACGTCCGGGTCCTCCGGGTTGTCCGGCGGCGGGGACTTGGTCACCGAGACCCACACCTTCTTGGTGACGCGGCTCGCGACAGCCGTCGCGATGATGCCGGCACCGGGGCCGACCAGCTTCCAGACGATCGAACTCATGGCCCGAACCCTGCCCTACAGCAGGTCCAGGAGCCACCCCAGGACCGGCGTGAGGGCGGCGGCGCTCGCCCCGAGGACCGCGATCACGACGATCAGGGTCATCAGCCGGACCGCCCGGGAGGGGCCGCCGTCGGGTCCACGCATCATCCGGAGCACCCGGCCATGGTCGCAGTTCCCCACCGGTGGTCCGGCGGGCGATCCCCGCCCCGATCACGAGTCGGGAGGGAGGACGGGGGTAGTAGGGTCGCGGGACAACGACAGGGGAGCGCCGGGTGGCGCTGAGAGTGCGGGTTCCCGCAGACCCTCGAACCTGATCCGGGTCACACCGGCGTAGGGAGTCGGGACGTCCTCGACCCGCGGCCACGGTGGCGGCGGGTCCCCCTCCTGGACCACAGGAGGACCACCATGAGCACCACCCTCACCCGCTCGCGCGGGACCGCGCACTGGCGCACCGTCGACCTCGTCACCGCCGCCGTCCTCGGCGTCGCGTTCGGCGTCGTCTTCTGGGGCTGGGACGTGCTGTACCTCGCCGTCGAACCGCTGTTCGCGGCGCTGCCGCCGCTCAAGGGCCTCGTCGCCGGGGTCTGGCTGCTGCCGGCCGTCGTCGCCGCCCTCGTGATCCGCCGCCCGGGCGCCGCGCTGCTCGCCGAGATGGTCGCCGCGACCGTCGAGGCGCTGCTCGGCAACTACTGGGGCATCACGACCCTGGTCTCGGGCGCGATCCAGGGCGTCGGGGTCGAGATCGCCGTCGCGCTGTTCGCCTGGCGCCGCTTCGGACCGCCCGTCGCCGTCCTCGGCGGGATCCTCGCCGGGGTCCTGGAAGGGCTCTTCGAGCAGTTCTACCGCTACGACGGGACCTGGGACCTCGGCTGGCGCCTCTTCTACGTGGGCACCTTCGCCGTCTCCGGCGCCGTCGTCGCCGGCCTGGGCGGCTGGCTGCTGGTGCGGGGACTGGCCCGTTCCGGCGCGCTCGGTGCCTTCGCCGCCGGCCGCGAGCACCACGGCCGCGCCCGCGACCGTGGCTGACCTGACCCTGCGCGGCCTGACGGTCACCCCCGCGGGGTCCCGTCGACCCGTGGTGGCCGACGTGGACCTCGACCTCCGGCACGGGGAACGGGTCCTGCTCGTGGGGCCCAGCGGGGCGGGCAAGTCGACCGTCCTGCGGGCGCTCGCGGGACTCCTCGAGGACGACGTCGACGCGAGCGGCGAGGTCCTGCTCGACGGTCGGGCTCCGCGCGCCGGGGAGGTCGGGCTCCTGGTCCAGGACCCCCTCGACGCCGTCGTCGCCGAGCTCGCCGGCCGGGACACCGCGTTCGGGCCCGAGAACGCCGGCCTGGACCGGTCGCTGATCTGGCAGCGGGTGGCCCGCGCCCACGCGGCCGCCCGCTACACCGCCGGTCGCGACCGCGAGGTCGTCACGCTGTCCGGGGGGGAACGCCAGCGGCTCGCCCTCGCCGGGACGCTGGCCGCCGACCCCGGCGTGCTGCTGCTGGACGAACCCACCTCGATGCTCGACGCCCCCACCGCCCGGGCCGTGCGCGCCGCGGTGCTCGAGGCCGCCCGCGACCGCGGGCTCGTCGTCGTCGACCACGACCTCGCCGGGTGGGCCCCGCACGTCGACCGCGTCGTCGTCCTCGGCCGCGACGGCCGGGTCCGTGCCGACGGCCCCCCGGACCGGGTCCTCGCCGACCCGGCCCTGCTGGCCGACGGGCTCTGGCTGCCCGGGGCTCCCGCCCCGCAGCCGCTCGACCTCCCGGCGGGGCTGCTCCGCCCGGACCTGCACGTCGTGGGAGACGTGCTGCGCGGCAACGGGCTGGGACTGGTCCGCCGCCGCCGTGGACTGCGCCCGACCCCACCCGTCACCGTGCTGCACGACGTGGACGTCACCCTCCGCGCCGGCGTCACGACCCCCCTGACCGGCGACAGCGGGTCGGGGAAGTCCAGCCTGCTGGCCGTCCTCGGCGGGCTCGAGCGCCCCACCGGCGACCTCGTCGCCGCGACCGGGTTCGCCCCCCCGGGACGTCCCGCACCGCACACCTGGCGCTCGCGCGACCTGGCCGCCCGGACCGGGTGGGTCCCGCAGTCCCCGGAGCACTCCTTCCTCGCCACCGACGTCCGGGGCGAGGTCCGGGCGACCCCCCGGGTCCTCGGTCGGGACACCGCCCGGGCCGACGCCCTGCTCGACGTCCTCGGCCTGCGGGAGCGCGCCGACGTCAACCCCTTCCGGCTCTCCGGCGGCGAACAACGACGACTGGCGCTCGCGGCCGCCCTGGCCGCCGGCCCGGCGCTGCTGCTCGCCGACGAACCGAGCGTCGGGCAGGACCGGGGTACCTGGGCCGTCGTCGCGGGACTGCTCGCGGGTGCGGCCCGGGACGGGGCCGCCGTCGCCGTCAGCACGCACGACGCCGGTCTGGTCCACGCCGTCGCCACGGGCGCCGGGGTCCACCTCGTCGCCGGTCGCAGCTCGCGTGGGGCGGCGGCGGCGTGACGGACGGTGAAGTCCTCCACAGCGATGTCCACAGGACTGTGCACACACCTGTGGACAAGGTTGTGGGACTGCACCCCACACCTGTGGACGACGGGGTTCCACCGACGGCCGCGCAACGGCGCAGCACCGGTCCCGGGCCTCTCGTCCGGCACTGCGGACCCCTGCCGCTGCTGGCCGTCGGGGTGCTCTGCGCCGTCGGCGCCTTCGCCGTCCAGGAGTGGTGGCAGGCGGCCGGAGCCCTTGCCGTGCAACTGCTCTGCCTCCCGCTCGTCGTCGGTGACCGGCGCGCGTTCCTGGTGCGGTCGTTGCCGCTGCTGGTCGCCGCGGTCTCCGTCGGGTGGTCCACGGTCGTCGCCGGCAGCAGTCCCGAACCCCTGTGGACGGCGTTGACGGCGTCCCTGCGCCTGCTCGTGCTCGTCCTCCCCGGTGCGCTCCTGCTCGGCTGGATCGACCCGGCCGAGGCCGGCGACCACCTCGCCCAGCGGCTCCGGCTGCCCGGACGCGTCGTCGTGGCCGTCGTGACCGCCCTCGGTCAGCTCGACACCCTCGCCGCGTCCTGGGCGCAGATCGCCGCCGCCCGCCGGGTCCGCGGGCTCGGCCCCGGACGGGGCCCGCTGTCGCGCCTGCGGTGGTCGGCCTCGACGGCGTTCGGGTTGCTCGTCGACGCGGTGCGGCGGGCGGGACGGACGTCCGTCGCGATGGACGCCCGGGGGTTCGCCGGCGACACGGCGCTGCGCCGCAGCTGGGCGCTGCCCGCTCCCTGGCGACGCGCGGACACCGTCCTGGTGATCGTCGGGGTGGTCGTCGCCGCCCTGCCGCTGGTGCTCCGGCTGGTGGGGGGAGCGTTCGTCACGTCGGTGGGCTGAGTGTCGGGCTGAGCCTCAGGTGAGGTCCCACAGGTCGGCGAGCATCCCGCCGTCGGGAGTGTGTCGCTGCGGCGCGGGGGAGTCGAGGACGACCAGCAGTTGAGCCACGGTCCCGGTGACGTCGGCGGGGAGGAGGGTGATCCCCTCGGGGTGGTCCTCGCCCTGGCCGTGCGGGAGGTCCAGGACCACCGGGAGCTCCACGGCCCGGACGACGTCGGCGGCCTCGGTCACGCACCCGCCGATCCAGCGGTGCACGCGCACCGGTCCCGAGAGACCCATCGAGGGGCCGCTGAGCACGAGCAGGTCGTCCCCGTCGGGGCAGAGGTCGCGGATGCCGAGGCCCCGCAGGTCGAGCAGGTGCAGCCGGTAGGTCGTGCCGTCCGCGAACTCCTCCAGGACGAGGCGGCCCGGGTTCCTGCGGTGGGTGCGGGGGCGCAGTTCCAGCAGGACCGCCCAGCCGCGCAGCACCGGCCCGCGCAGACCGACCCAGAGCCGGTCGCCGTCGGGGGAGTGGTGGACGGCGATGCCCTCGACGTCGAGGCCGTTGTCCTTCGAGGGGATCGCGAGGAACGGTGCGATGAGGTCGTCGTCGGCGAGGTGGGTGCTCAGGTCGTCGTCGTGGGCCCCGAGGACGGCCGCGGTGCGGGTCTCGCCGTCGACGTCGACCTCGCGGGCGGGGAGGCCGGTCGCCGGGTCGATCGGCAGTCGGACGAGGACGAACCGGTTGGGTTCGCGCACGACCCGGCCGAGGCGCCGGCGGGCCTTGTCGTCGGGGTCGTGGTCGCGGATCCGCTTGCGCTTCAGGCTGTGCGAACCGACGGCCCACAGCCAGGGGCCGCTGCGGGCCAGACCCTCGACGTCGGCCTCCTCGTCGTGCGGTCCGGGCAGGTCGACGAGTTCGGCCAGGGGAACGCTGACCTGACGGTCGTAGCCCTGGACCCGACCGTCCTCGACGACGGCCGTCAGCCGTTCGACCGTGGCGGTCTCGTCGCCCGCCACCCAGAGGTGGGGGCCGTCGGCGCGGACGGCGGAGAGGTTCACGTGGGTCATCCCGGCCTTCGACGCCTCGTCGAAGTGCAGGGGCAGCCGGCGCAGGGGTTCCACGTCCTGAGAGCGAACGGCTCTCCCCCCTAGTTCCCCCGAGTTCCTCGTCGGGAACAAGACCCCCTCCTCGTGAGTTGAGCCCATCAGACTCAAGTTGCCGATGTCCCGGCTTGACAGATCCGGGACGCTGGGCAGACTTGAGTGGAGAACGCTCAACACTCACCAAGCGCAGGAAGAGGGCCTCAAGCCATGGCACGTGCGGTCGGCATCGACCTCGGGACCACCAACTCCGTCGTCTCCGTCCTGGAGGGCGGCGAACCGACGGTCATCGCGAACGCCGAGGGTGGGCGCACCACGCCCTCCGTCGTCGCCTTCGCCAAGAACGGTGAGGTGCTGGTCGGCGAGATCGCCAAGCGCCAGGCCGTCACCAACATCGACCGCACCGTCCGCTCGGTCAAGCGCGAGGTCGGCACCAACTGGACGACCACGATCGACGACAAGAAGTACACCCCGCAGGAGATCAGCGCCCGCGTGCTGCAGAAGCTCAAGCGCGACGCGGAGAGCTACCTCGGCGAGGCCGTCACCGACGCCGTCATCACCGTCCCCGCGTACTTCAACGACGCGCAGCGCCAGGCCACCAAGGAGGCCGGTGAGATCGCGGGCCTCAACGTCCTGCGCATCATCAACGAGCCCACCGCCGCCGCTCTCGCCTACGGGCTCGAGAAGGGCAAGGAGGACGAGCTCATCCTCGTCTTCGACCTCGGTGGCGGCACCTTCGACGTCTCCCTCCTCGAGGTCGGCAAGGACGAGGACGGGTTCTCCACCATCCAGGTCCGCGCCACCTCCGGTGACAACCACCTCGGTGGCGACGACTGGGACCAGCGCGTCGTCGACCACCTGCTCAAGAAGGTCTCCAGCGCCTACGGCATCGACCTGTCCAAGGACAAGATCGCGATGCAGCGTCTGCGCGAGTCCGCCGAGCAGGCCAAGAAGGAACTCTCGACGGCCACCAGCACCGGCATCTCCCTGCAGTACCTCTCGATGAGCGAGAACGGCCCCGTCCACCTGGACGAGACCCTGACCCGCGCCCAGTTCGAGCAGATGACCCAGGACCTGCTGGACCGCACCAAGAAGCCGTTCCACGACGTCATCAAGGACGCCGACGTCAAGCTCGCCGACATCCACCACGTCGTGCTCGTCGGTGGTTCCACCCGCATGCCGGCCGTGACCAACGCCGTCAAGGAACTGCTCGGCGGCAAGGAGCCCAACAAGGGCGTCAACCCGGACGAGGTCGTCGCCATCGGCGCCGCGCTGCAGGCCGGTGTCCTCAAGGGCGAGCGCAAGGACGTCCTGCTCATCGACGTCACCCCGCTCTCCCTGGGCATCGAGACCAAGGGCGGGATCATGACCAAGCTCATCGAGCGCAACACCGCGATCCCGACCAAGCGCTCCGAGGTGTTCACCACCGCGGACGACAACCAGCCCTCGGTCCTCATCCAGGTGTTCCAGGGTGAACGCGAACTGGCCCGCGACAACAAGCCGCTCGGCACGTTCGAGCTGACCGGCATCGCCCCCGCCCCGCGCGGTGTGCCGCAGGTCGAGGTCACCTTCGACATCGACGCCAACGGCATCGTGCACGTGAACGCGAAGGACCGCGGCACGGGCAAGGAGCAGTCGATGACCATCTCCGGCGGCAGCGCGCTGTCGAAGGAGGACATCGACCGCATGGTCAAGGACGCCGAGGCGCACGCGAACGAGGACAAGCAGCGCCGCGAGGAGGCCGAGGCCCGCAACCAGGCCGAGGGTCTCGTCTACCAGACCGAGAAGTTCGTCGCGGACAACTCCGACAAGCTCCCCGAGGACGGCAAGGCGAAGGTCGAAGCCGCTGTCGCGGAACTGAAGACCGCCCTCGCCGGCACCGACGCGGCCGAGATCAAGGCCAAGTCCGACGTCGTCGCGCAGGCCTCGCAGGAACTCGGCTCCGCGATGTACGCGGCGGCCCAGTCCGAGGGTTCCGCCGACGCGGGCGCCTCCGCCCAGGGGTCGTCGTCCTCCGACGACGAGGACGTGGTGGACGCCGAGGTCGTCGACGACGAGAAGGACAAGTGATGGCGGAGGACCACCAGCAGGACGAACCCGTCGTGGTCCGCGACAACCGCAGGCTCGACCCGGAGACGGGTGAGGTCCGGGGCGCTCCCGCGGCCGAACCCGCTCCGGCCGCGCCCACCGTGGGCGGCCCGAACGACGGCGCAGCCGAGGCCGACCTCGACGCGGCGCAGAGCCTCGCGGCCCAGCGCCTCGACGAGCTCCAGCGGCTGAACGCGGAGTACGCGAACTACCGCAAGCGCGTCGAACGCGACCGCGACGTCGCCAAGAACACGGCGCTCGCGGGCGTGGCCGAGTCGCTGCTGCCGGTCCTCGACGACGTCCACCTCGCGCGGCAGCACGGCGACCTCACCGGTCCGTTCGTCGCCATCGCCGACAAGCTCGAGGCGACGCTCACGCGGTTCGGCCTCGAGCGCTACGGGGAGGCCGGGGAACCGTTCGACCCGGCCGTCCACGAGGCGCTCATGCACAGCCACTCCGACGAGTACGAGGTCGCGACGTGCGTCCAGATCCTCCAGCCGGGGTACCGGTTCGCGGAACGGGTGCTGCGTCCGGCCCGCGTCGCGGTGGCCGACCCGCAGGGATGAACTCGACCAGGTCTGAGGAGGGGGGACGTTCGTGAGCATGCAGGACTGGGCGGAGAAGGACTTCTACGCCGTTCTCGGCGTCGCCCACGACGCGGACACGGCGGAGATCAAGAAGGCCTACCGCAAGAAGGCCCGGACGCTGCACCCGGACGCCAACCCGGGTGACGCGGCCGCCGAGGCGAGGTTCAAGGAGGTCGGGGAGGCGTACGCGATCCTCTCCGACCCCGAGCAGCGCCGGCAGTACGACGGTGTCCGCGCGATGGTCGGCGGCGGGGCCAGGTTCTCCTCCGGGGGTTCCGGGCCCGGCGCGGCCGGTGGCGGCGCGGGGTTCGAGGACCTCCTCGGCGGCCTGTTCAACCAGGGCGGCGGGCGTGCCCCCGGCGGGGTGCGCTTCGGCACCCCCGGTGGGGGTTCCGCGGGTGGTTTCGAGGACCTGCTCGGGGGGTTGTTCGGTCAGGGCGGTGGCGCGGGGTTCCCGGGCGGTCAGGCTCCGCCGCAGCGCGGTCAGGACCTCGAGGCCTCGGCCCGGGTGTCCTTCCGTGACGCCCTCGACGGCAAGACCGTGTCGCTGCGGGTCCCCGACCCGCGCGGCGGCCCGGCCCGCAACGTCAACGTCCGGCTGCCCCAGGGTGTCCGGGACGGGCAGAAGGTCCGCCTGCGCGGCAAGGGGATGCCCGGCCCCGGCGGCACGGCGGGCGACCTGCTGGTCGCCGTGAACGTCGAACCGCACCCGGTGTTCAAGCGGGACGGTGACGACCTGCGGATGACCCTGCCGGTCTCCTTCGACGAGGCCGTGCTGGGCGCGACCGTCGAGGTCCCGACCCTGGACGGCGCGGCCGTCAAGGTGAAGGTCCCGGCGGGAACCCCGTCGGGACGGTCGTTGCGGCTCAAGGGCCGCGGTGTCAAGCGGTCACGCACGGACGACGACCGGGGCGACCTGTTCGTCACCCTCGACGTCGTCGTGCCGCAACGTGTCGACGGGGCGGTGCGCGAGGCCGTCGAGGCGTTCGCCGCGGCCACCGCCGGCGAGGACCCGCGGGCCGGTCTCGCCGACCGCGCCCGCAGCTGACCCACCCCGTTCCACCCGTGATCCCGCTGGGAAACCCAGCGGGACCACGGGTGGAGAGGGCCGAGACGAGAGGAGAGGGAGTGTGTACGACGACGACACCGCGTTGTTCGTGATCTCGGTCGCGGCCGAACTCGCGGGCATGCACCCGCAGACGCTGCGTCAGTACGACCGCCTCGGCCTCGTCTCGCCCAGCCGGGCGCGGGGCCGCGGGCGGCGCTACTCCGCCCGCGACGTCGCGCAGCTGCGCGAGGTGCAACGGCTGTCCCAGGAGGACGGCGTGAACCTCGCGGGCATCAAACGCATCATGGACCTGGAGAACCACGTGCTGGCCCTCGGTCAGCGGGTCGAGGAACTCGAGGCCGAGGTGGCGCTCGTGCGGTCCCAGGCGCGGCGGATCTTCGCGGCCGGGATGGCCGGGGACATCGTCGCGACCCCGATGGGTCGTCGCCCTGAGTCACAGCGTTCCAACGCCCTGGTGGTGTGGCGGCCTGAACCCCGCCGTTGACCCGGCCCCCGCCCCCGGTGTGGGGCATGATCTGGCCGTGACGTCATCGCCGACCGGTTCCACGGTCCTCGCCATCGGGTCCTACACCTCCGCCACCGGGGGCCGCGGTCAGGGCATCACGCTGGTGCCGCGCGACCCGTCCTCCGGCCGGCTCGGCCGTCCCGGTCACGTCGCCGACTGCGCTTCACCCTCCTTCCTCGCGACCGGAGCTCCCGGTCTCGTGCACGCGGCCCACGAGGTCGACGAGGGTTTCGTCTCCACCCGCCGCTACGACGGCGGTCGCTGGGAACTGCTCGGTGAACAGTCCAGCGGGGGTTCGTCGCCCTGCCACCTCACCGTGACGCCCGACGTCGTGCTCGCCGCGAACTACGGCGGGGGCGTCGGGGTCCTCGGTCTGACCGGGGGAGTCGTCACCGGACTGCGACAGACGTTGCACGGCAACGGTTCCGGTCCGGATCGCGAACGCCAGGAGGCGTCGCACCCGCACTCCACGCGGCTGCTGGCGCCAGACGCGTTCGCCGTCCTCGACCTCGGGACCGACGAGGTCCGGGTCCACACCCTCGGCGCGGACGGCGCCTCGCCCGACCCGGTGCAGGTCGTCGACCTGGCGCCGGGGACCGGGCCGCGGCACGCCGTCGTCGACGCCGGCCGGGTCCACGTCGCAGGTGAACTCGACGCGAGCGTCACCTCGTTCACGCTGCGGGAGGGCCGGTTGTCCGACCCCGTCCGCACCTCCGCGCTGGTCGGCTCCGGCGACGAACCCGTGTACCCCTCGGAGATCGCGCTCGCGCCGTGGGGTCTCGTCGTCGCCAACCGCCGCGCCGACGTCATCACCTTGTTCGAGGTCGTCGACGGCGTCCCCCGTGCCGTGCGCGACGTGACGATCGGGGTCGCGAATCCCCGCCACGTCCTGGTGATCGGCCACCACGTCTACGTCGCCGCCCAGGACTCCGACGCCGTCGTGCACCTCACGCTGGACGACGACCTGACCGTCGTCGACCGTTCGGTCGTGGAGGTCGGCTCGCCGACGTACGTGCTGCCCCTCTGAGCCCACTGGACCGCGCCCGTCCGCAGCGGCAGGCTGGTGCGCAACGAGAGGGGGTTCCGGTGGCGTCGGACGAGGAAGTGCTCACCGGTGGTGGGGTCAACGAGGTGGTCCGCACGGGGGACGCCGTACGTCGTCCCACCGGCCCCCACACCCCGAGGGTCCACGAGTTGTTGCGCCGTCTCGAGGACTTCGCCCCCGTTCCCCGGGTCCGCGGGCTCGTCGACGGTTTCGAGTTCCTCGACTTCCTGCCCGGGACCGTCCCGAACTACCCGGTCGGTGACGAGGCGGCCTCCCGGACGGCCCTCCTGAGCGCTGCGGAACTCCTGCGCGACTACCACCGGGCGACGGCGGTCTTCGCCGCGGAACTCCCGCGCGACGGGTGGCTGTTCCCCGCGCAGGACCCCGTCGAGGTCGTCTGCCACGGCGACTTCGCCCCGCACAACTGCGTGCTGCAGGGGGAACGCGTCACGGGGCTGATCGACTTCGACACCGCACGACCGGGTCCACGCCGCACCGACCTCGGTGTCGCCGTCTACCGCTGGGTGCCGCTCTCGGACCCCGGCCACGACGGCGTCCGCCCCGGCACCGCGGAACAGGCCACCCGGCTGGCGGAGTTCTGCGACGCCTACGGGGCGACGGCGGCGGACCGCGCCGGCGTCGTCGACGCCGTGCTCGAACACCTCGACCTGCTCGTGCGGTACATGCACGAGCAGGCCGCCGCGGGCAGCGCCGCGTTCGCGTCCCACGTCGCCGACGGCCACGACCGGCTCTACGTCCGGGACGCCGCCCACGTGCGGGCGAACCGGTCAGCGTTCGAGGACGCGATCCTGCGCTGACGTGAGCGGCAGCGCGTCGGAGATCGGGTGGGGGTGGACGTCAGGCGATGGCCTGCGCGAACAGCGGCACCGCGTGGTCGAGGGCGTAGCCGAGGCCCAGGGTGGTCCCGCTGGAGAACGCGTTGGCCTGGGTGGTGTCGTCGAACACCACGATGCGCCCGTCCCGGGTGGCCTGCAGGTTCTGGATCCCCGGGTTCGCGGTGATCTCCGCCGCCGTGGCGCCGATGGGGAACACGACCACGAGGTCGGCCTCGAGCTGGTCGAGCTGCTCGTCGGAGAGCGACACGTAGAAGCTGGCGTCGGTGGAGAGCGCCTGCACCGTCGGGCTCTGGGTGAAACCGAGTTCGGTCATGAAGTCGACGCGACTGTCGCCGGTGACGTAGGCGCCGAAGGCACCGGAGAAGAACGCGGCGACGGAGACGGTCTTGCCCGCGAACCCGGGGTTCGCCGCCGCGACGTCCTTGAACTTCGCCTCGAGGTCGGCGATCAGCTTCGCGCCCGCGTCGCTCGTGCCGAGGGCGGCGGAGACGAGTTCCACCTGGTCCTGCCAGGAAGTGCCGTACGTGACCTTCTGGCCGGGCGGCGGACCGACCGTGGGGGCGATCTGCTTCAGCTCGTCCTGCTGGGCCTGGGCGTTGCTCTGCCGGGTGTTGAGGATGACGTCGGGGGTCAGCGCGGCGACGGCCTCGTAGCTGAGTTCGGTGGTGCCCAGCACCTCGGGGGTCTGCTTCACCAGGTCGCTCGCCCAGGGGCCGACGCCGTCGCCCCCGAAGGCCAGCCAGTCGGAGGTGCCGACGACCTGACCCCCCAGGGCCAGCACGGTCTCCATGTCTCCCCAGCCGAGCGCGACGACGTTCTTCGGGTTCGCGGGGACCTCCACGGCGCCGAAGAGGGTGTCGATCGAGGTGGTCGAGGACGCCGTCCCGGAGCTGCTCGCGGAGGCGCCCGCGTCGTCGGACGAGCCGCAGGCGGCGAGGGCGGTGAGACCCGCGACGGACGTGCCGGCGAACAGGGTGCGGCGGGACAGCGACGACACGGAGGCTCCGATCGGGGGGACCACCTCAGTGGATGCGACTGAGGACAGCCTGACCATACCCGACCGGAATCTCGTCGGCGGAGCGTGCGGGCCACCCCGACGGGTGGCCCGCCTGCTCGTCGTCAGTGCGCCCCGAGGACCGCGGCCACCTCGGGGATGCGGTCGACGTAGCCGTCGAGGAGCTTGCGCCCGACCGTCACCGAGTCCACGAGCGGGTGCAGGGCGAACGCCTGCAGCGCCTCGTTCCGGTCGCCGGTCAGGGCGGCCGCGATGGTGTGCCGTTCGACGGCCTTCACCTGCTGCATGAGGCCCAACTGGTGCAGGGAGGGGGCGGACGTGGTCAGCGGGTGGACCCCGTTGGCGTCGACCGTGGTCGGGACCTCGACGACCGCGTCGTCGGGCATCCCGGCGATGGTTCCCCGGTTGCGGACGTTGAGGATCATCGTCGCGCGCTCGTTGCGGGTGATGGCGGCCATCACGCCCAGCGCGACGCCCGCGTAGCCCTGGTGCGAGGGGTCGGTCTCGACCTGGTCGGTGTGCACGGGTTTCCCCTGCTCGCCGCCCTTGGCCTCGGCCATGTAGCTCGCGCTGCGCGCGGTCACCGTCTCGCGCCAGAACGCCGCGGCGTCGGCGCCCTTGGACCGGACCTCGCGGTAGAAGCTGTCCTGGGTCTCGAGCAGGAACTCCCCGCGGGTCGTGCCCGAGTCGACGATCGCCCGCACCGCGTCACGGGTGAAGTAGTAGTAGTAGAGGTACTCGTTCGGGATGAGGCCCATGGTGCGCAGCCACTCCGGCCCGAAGACGATGCCCTCCTCGAGGACCGAGAGCTTCTCGTCGTCGGCGAGCAGGGTCGGGAGCACGTCCACCCCGTCGTACAGGACCCGGCGCATCCACCCGAGGTGGTTCAGGCCGACGTAGTCCATCTGGACGCGGCGGTGGTCCAGGCCGAGGACACCCGCCACGCGACGTCCCAGACCCGACGGGGTGTCGCAGATCCCGAGGACCCGGTCACCCAGGACGCCCTGCATGGCCTCCGTGATGATCCCGGCCGGGTTGGTGAAGTTCAGGAAGTAGGCGTTCGGAGCCAGTTCGCGGACCTTGTGCGCGATGTCGACCATGAACGGGACGGTCCGCAGGGCGTAGGCCAACCCGCCCGGACCGGTCGTCTCCTGACCGATGACGTTCAGGTCCAACGCGACCCGCTCGTCGCAGCAACGGGCGGCGAGACCGCCCACACGCACTGCGGCGAAGATGAAGTCGCTCACCGCCAGCGCCTGGTCCAGGGAGGTCGTCGGCACCAGCCGGGGCGCGTCGGGGAACTCCCGGGCGAACTGGGACAGGACGAGGACCATGCCGTCGAGGCGGTCCTGGTCGGTGTCGTACAGGGCCACCTCCTCCACCCGCGGGGTTCCCTGGTCGCGCAGGAGGGCCTGGTAGACGTAGGGGGTTCGGAACCCGCCGCCGCCGAGGATGCAGAGCTTCACGTGATGATCACCTTTCCGCCGGCATCGCGGCAGAGTTGGAGGGGGGCGGGGTCGGCGCCCTCGGTCGTGATGAGGACGTCGACCTCGCTGACGGAGCACAGCCGCAGGGAGCCGGTGCCCGGGAACTTGGTCTCGGTGGCCAGGAGGACGACCTTTTCGGCGGCCTCGATCATGGCGTGTTTGATCGGTTCCTCGACCGCCATGTCGTCCACCACGCGACCGTTGTTGCGCACTCCGGTGCAACTCAGGAGGACGGTGTCCGCGTTGAGGTGACTCAGCACCTGGCGGGTCACCGAGCCGACGAGGCTCTGGTGGTTGCGCCGCACGACGCCGCCGAGCAGCACGAGCCGGACGGCGTCGTCGTCGCGCAGGACGTCGAAGACGGCGAGGTTGGAGGTGATGACGGTGAGGTCGCGCCCCCGGAGGAGTTCGGCCACCAGCGGGGTCGTCGTCCCGATGTCGAGGATGACGACGTCGCCGTCGTCGATGGAGGCCGCGGCCGCGGCGGCGACGCGTTCCTCCAGTGGGCGGTCGGTCGTGGCGACGAGGTCGAGGGGGCGTTCGCGGTTCTCGCTGCCCCCCTCGAAGGACGCGGCGCCGGTCGCCGGCTGGGGTCGCAGGACCTCCGCCCGCAGAGCCTCGCCCGCGGTCCGGTCCTCGAGGGCGATGGCGCCACCGTAGGTGCGCACCAGTTCGCCGTCCTCGTCGAGCACCTGCAGGTCGCGGCGGATCGTCGACTCGCTCACCTCCATCCGCTCGGCGAGGTCACGCACGCTCGTCGCGCCCTCGTGGTCCACCGCGTAGAGGATGCGTCGGCGCCGCTCAGCGGAGATCACCGCCTCACGGTAGGACGTTCGCGCGAACTTGACCAGACTCGTGCAGAGAACGCCGAGATCGTCAGGTCACGGCCGGAAGGTCGGCAACGTCTCGTCCCTGACTCTGCGCGTCCTGCTCGTACGATCGGCGGATCGCCCTCGCCCCCGCACGCTGAGGAGCACCCGTGCCCACCACCGTCCCCGCGTCGCCCGGACCCTCCGTCGAGGCCGACGTCGTGTTCGGCGGCACCGTCTTCTGCGACCTGGTCCTCTCGGGAACAGCGCTCCCCGGACCGGGCGAGGAGGTCTTCGCCGACGGGTTCGCGCTGGTGGCCGGTGGTACCGCGAACCGCGCGGTCGCGACCGCGCGGCTCGGGATGCGCACCGGGATCCTCGCCGTGCTGGGGACCGACGTCCTGGGTCAGCGCGTCCACGACCTCCTGACGCGCGAACCCGGACTCGACCTGCGGTGGCTGCAGCGCACGTCCGGCCTCCAGACCCCGGTCACCGTCGCCGTGACCGACGAGCACGACCGGGGTTTCATCACCTACCTCGAGGACGGCGCCAGGGTGCCGCAGGAGTGGCCCGGGCCGTTGCCCGCGGTGAAGGCCGCCCACGCCGGGATCGCCTCCGGCGTCCCCGGCTGGATCGCGGAACTCCGCCGGGTCGGGACGACGGTCTTCGGCGGCGTCGGCTGGGACGGTTCAGGCTGCTGGTCCGAGGAGGTCCTGCACCGCTCGGCCGAGGTGGACGTCTTCGTCCTCAACGAGGTCGAGGCGCTCAACTACACCCGCACCGGTTCCGTCGACGCCGCGGCGAGGGTGCTCACCCGGCACGTCCGGTCGGTGGTCATCACCCGGGGCGCGGACGGTGTCACCGCCGTGGACGCCGGCTCCGCGGGTGTCGAGTCCTGGGTCCACGTGCCCGCCGTGCCCGTCCGGGCCGTCGACCCCACGGGGGCCGGTGACGTGTTCACCGCCGGGCTGATGACCGGTTCCGTCCTCGGCTGGGACCTGCGGACCCGCGTCGCGTTCGCCGGCCTCGTCGCGAGCCTCTCGGTCCGGTCGCTCGGGGGTTCCGCCAGTGCTCCCCGCCCTGCGGACGTCGCGCAGTTCCTCACGTCGCGACGACCGGCAGGTGACTGGACCACGGTTCTCGACTGGGCCGCCCGGGCGGCAGTCGCACCGTCCTGAGCGCTGCCCGTCCCGGCGAACCGACCGAGGTCAGCGCTCGATCTTGTCCAGCTTCAGCATCTTCGTGATGACGCTGTCGAGTTCCTCGTCGCGGAAGATCTTCTTCCAGTCGTCCTTGACGATCGACTCGCGGCCGTAGTCCATGGCGATGAGGCACGCGTCGGAGAACGGGTTCGACCCGCGGAGGCTGTTGGTCAGCGCGATCTGCACGTGACCGAAGAGCATCGCCTTGGCGGCCTCCTCGGGGACGCCCACGGTGTGGACGGTCTCGTGCAGGGCTTCCTTGAGCAGGGCGCCGATCATGCAGGCGATGGTCTCGACCAGCGTCGGTTCGAGGACGGCGAGCTGCTTCACGGTGACCCAGTGCACGGTGTCGACGGGGCCGTACATGATCCGGATGACGTCCTCGGCGATGTCGCGCTTGCCGAGGTCGTCGCTCTCGAACGCGGCGACGACGTTCTGCAGCGCGCCTTCCCCGCCGAAGTTGTCGGCGTACTCCTCGGGCCGGGTGCGCTCGAGGAACACCGACGGGTGGCAGGGGTGCGCGACGGCCTGCAGGACGTCCTCGCGCTGGGCGAGGAGGTTCGCGTAGGCGGCGGCCGGGTCGAGGGTCAGCAGGATCGAACCCGCCTTCATGGCCGGGACGACGGACGTCGAGACGACGCCGAGGACGGTGTCGGGGACGGCGAGGATGACGACGTCGGCGCCGTCGACGGCCTCCTCGGTGGAGACGGCGGTGCGGCCCTCGGCGGCCATGCGTTCCTTGCCGGCCGGGGAGTTCTCGGCGTAGCGCAGGGTGTGTGCGGACTTCATGAGGTTGCGGGAGACCCGCATTCCCATCTTGCCGCCCGCGCCGACGACGGCGATGACGACGGACGGGGTGACGGCGGGGGCTTCGGTCGTTGCGGTCATGGTGTTCGACTCCTCGGGGTTTTTCAGGCGGTGGTGGTCTGGGGGGAGGGTTCCTCGAGCGCGGCCCGGCTGCGCCGGGACATGACGAGGAGGATGACGGCCGACAGCACGAGGAAGCCGCCGGTGATCATGAGCGGGATCTTCTCGTCGCCCGTGAGGTCCTTCAGCCACCCGGTGACGTAGGGGGCGGAGAACCCGCCGACGTTGCCCAGGGTGTTGATGAAGGCGATGCCCGCGGCAGCCGCGGCACCGGTGAGGAACTGCGGCGGCAGCGACCAGAAGTTCGGCAGCGCCATGAAGATCCCGCAGGCCGTGACGGCGATGACGAGGATCGTCAGGTACGGCGAGTTCATGTACAGCGCGACCGGGACGCTCAGACCGGCGACCAGGGTCGGCAGCGCGATGTGCCAGCTCTTGAAACCGTTCTTCGCGATGTGGCGCGACCACAGGAACAGGGCGATCGCCGCGGGGACGTAGGGCACCGCGTTGACGAGGCCCTTCTCGAAGACCGAGAACGTGGTGCCGAAGCGCTCCTGGAACCCGGAGATGATCGTGGGCAGGAAGAACGCCAGCGAGTACAGGCCGTAGATGAGACCGAAGTAGGCCAGCGCCAGCGCCCAGACGCGGCCCTCCCTGAGGATGCGGCGCGCGGGGACGTGCCCGCGGTTCTCGCTCTCGGTCTGCTCGGCGTCGAGTTCACGGCGCAGCCAGGTGCGCTCGGTGGCGCTCAGCCACTTCGCGTCCTCGGGCTTGTCGGTGAGGTAGAACCAGCACGCGATCCCCATGACGATCGCCGGGATGCCGACGCAGAGGAACATGAAGCGCCAGCCCTCGAGGCCGAGGACGCCGTGACCCTGCTGCATGAGCAGACCCGCGAGCGGGGCGCCGATGACCGTGGTCAGCGGCTGCGCCAGGTAGAAACCCGCGAGCGCCTTGCGGCGGTACTCGCGCGGGAACCACAGGGTGAGGAACAGGATGGCGCCGGGGAAGAACCCTGCCTCGGTGACGCCGAGGAGGAACCGCAGGGCGTAGAGCTGTTCGGTGTTCTGCACCCAGGTGAACAGCGTCGCGACGATGCCCCAGGTGATCATGATGCGGGCCAGCCACTTGCGGGCGCCGAAGCGGTGCAGGGCCAGGTTGCTGGGGACCTCGAGGAAGATGTACCCGAGGAAGAAGATCCCCGACGCGAACCCGAACTGGGCCGCGGTGAGGCCGAGGTCGTCGCCCATGCCGTTGGGCTCGGCGAAACCGATGGCCGTCCGGTCGAGGTAGTTGATGAAGAACATCACCGCGACGAAGGGGATGAGCCGGACCGCGGCCTTGCGCAGCGCGGTGCTACCGGCGGTGGGGGAGGTGCTGGTGTCCATGGGAAGGCGTGCTCCCTTGCACGGGTGGTGGTCGTGGTCGCCGTCGTGGTCGCCGTCGTGGTCGGACCGGTCGGCTCCAGGAGACTGTCGCACCGTCGTGCAGATTGGTCAACCGGTTGTGCGCCTCAGTTGCCCGTCTGGTAGCTCGCCAGGGTCGCCAGCGATCGGGCGGTCCAGTCGGCCTCGACCGCACGCGTCGTCGCGGCGTCACCCTGCGGCACCAGCCAGTGCTCGAGGACCTGGTGGACCGTGGCCGGATCGGGCTGGACGACGGCGAGCAGGTCGCGGAAGTCGAGCTGTCCCTCACCGAGGGGGCAGCTGGCCAGGGTGAAGCCCGCCCACCCGTCACGACGCGTGAACGTGAAGTCCTTCACGTGGATGTTGACCACGCGGGGGGCGAGTCGGCGCACGACGTCGCGGGGGTGCTCGAGGTTGGCGACGCAGTTGGCCGGGTCGAGCACGATACCCAGGTGCGGGGAGTCGACCTCGTCGACGATCGCGAGCAGGTCGGTGGTCGGGATCTGCTCGTAGGTCTCCAGGCCCAGCGTGACGCCGGCGGCCGCGTACTCCGGGACGACCTCGCGCAGGCGGTCCACGGTCTCCTCGGCGGTGGGTCGGTCGCTCACTCCGTCGTGTTCGGAGTAGACCATCGTGCGGACCGTCCGCACCCCCAGGGCGAGGGCGTGCGCGAGGTGCGTGCGCAGGTGCTCGACCCCGGTGCCGCGGGTGCCCGTCTCGAGGATCAGGCCGCGTTCCGCGGCGGCCGTGCGCAGCGTGGCCGCGAGCTCGGGGGTGAGGGCCTCGAGGTCGGGGTGGTCGCAGACCTGGAACACCTGCCCGCCGAGGTCGGCGATCTCGTGCAGCATCTCGACGAGGGAGATCGGCTGCGGTGCAGCCGGGTTCCAGCGGTGGCTGTACGCGTAGGTGGACACTCCGACGGCCACGATGCCTCCTTGGGTGCCCCGGGTCTCCGGAGCTCGATTGGTCAACCGGTTGCAGAGTATCGCTCCGGAAGGGGTGGGCGCGAGGAACAAGACGACGCCCGATCCGCTTGAACCCGGTGAGTGCGGACTGCGCGCCCGTGCGGGGCCTCCACCGCTGCGACGCCGCGGGAGCCGCCCCCGGCCCTGGTCACCCGGACCACCGCCGCCGAGCATCGAGGGAGAACCTGGACATGACTGATCTGCAGTGGCGTGTGGTGCTGGCCGCCGACGAGGCCGGTGTCTCCTACAAGAACGCCATCAAGGCCGACCTGCTGAAGGACCCCCGGGTCAAGGAGGTCCTCGACGTCGGCGTCGACAGCGACACGGACAAGACGGCCTACCCCCACGTCGCCGTCGCCGGGGCGCGCAAGATCGCCGCGGGTGAAGCCGACCGCGGGATCTTCGTCTGCGGGACGGGCATGGGCGTGGCGATCTCGGCGAACAAGGTCCCGGGGATCCGGGCCTCCGTCGCGCACGACTCCTTCTCCGTGGAGCGTCTGGTGCTCTCCAACAACGCCCAGGTCCTGACCCTGGGCGAGCGCGTCATCGGCAAGGAGCTGGCGCGCCGTCTGGCGAAGGAGTTCCTGGGCTACGTCTTCGACGAGACCTCCGCCTCCGCGGAGAAGGTCGATGCCATCAGCGGCTACGAGACCACCGCGAACACCGACGCCGACGTGGCCGCCTCCTCCTGCTGAGCCCCCGGCCCGGCGCCGCGTCCTGACTCCCGTCCCCGGGTGACAGGATGCGGCGCAGGATCGGCGCAGGGAGGCGTGGACGGTGCAGCGGGATCTCATGCTCGGGGTCGACATCGGCACCGGCAGCAGCAAGGGCGTGCTGACGACCCTCGATGGACGGGTCCTGGCCCGTGCCTCGCGCCGGCACCGGACCGACAACCCCCGCCCCGGCTACGTCGAGCACGACGCCGACGCCGTGTGGTGGGACGACTTCTGCGCCGTCTCCCGCGAACTCACGGCCCGCGCCGCTGACCCGACCGACGTCGCCCACGGCCGGGTGGTGGCCGTCGGCGCCAGCGGCATCGGCCCCACGGTCCTCCTCGCCGACGAGCACGGGCGCCCGTTGCGTCCCGCGATCCTCTACGGCGTCGACACCCGCTCCGTCCAGGAGGCCGCCGACCTCGAGGAGCGCTACGGCGCCGAGGACCTGTTGCGCCGCTGCGGTTCCACGATGTCCACCCAGGCCGCCGGCGGGAAGCTGGAGTGGCTGCGCCGCCACGAACCCGACGTGTTCGCCCGGGCGCGCCACTTCTTCATGTCGAACTCCTACCTCGCCTTCAAGCTCACCGGCGAGTACGTCCTGGACCAGCACTCCGCCAGCCAGACGACCCCGCTCTACGACCGCCACGAGGCGGCCTGGATCGAGGACCGCTGCGAAGAGGTCGCCGAGGGTCTGCCCATGCCTCGGCTCGTCTGGCCCTCCGAACGGATCGGCACCGTGACGGCCGCGGCGTCCGCGGTGACCGGGATCCCGCTCGGCACGCCGGTGGCGGCCGGCACCTGCGACGCGTGGGCGGAGGCGGAGAGCGTCGACGTCGGCCGGCCCGGGGACCTGATGGTCATGTACGGCTCCACGACGTTCTTCATCGCCGTCACCGACGGCCCCCGGGTCCACCCCGCGCTGTGGGGGACGGCCGGGGTCCGGCCGGGGCAGGACACCCTGGCCGCGGGCATGGCGAGTTCCGGCAGCGCCGTCGAGTGGTGGCGGGAGACGAGCGGTTCACCCGACGTGACGGACCTCGTCGCCGAGGCCGCCGCCGTACCGCCGGGTTCCCACGGGCTGCTGGCGTTGCCCTACTTCGCCGGCGAGCGCACACCGTTCGCGGACGCCGACGCCCGAGGCGCGTTGCTGGGCCTGACGTTGCGCAGCACCCGCGGCGAGGTCGACCGGGCGCTGCTCGAGGCGACCGCCTACGGGGTGCGGCACAACCTCGACGTGATGCGGGACGCGGGCGTCGACATCCGCCGCGTGGTCGCCGTCGGGGGCGGGACGGGATCCCCGTTGTGGCCGCAGATCGTCACCGACGTCACCGGCCTGCGCCAGGAACTCCCCGCCGAACGGGTCGGGGCCGCCCTGGGTGACGCGAAGTTCGCCGCGGTCGCCCTCGGCGCCGTCGACGTGGACGCCACCTGGAACCGCGTCGAATCGGTCACCGAACCCGATCCCGTGGCCGCCGAGGTCTACGCCGAGCTCTACCCGGCCTACCGCCGCCTGCACGAGGTGACGGCGGACCTCCAGCACCAGTTGTCGGCGCTGGAACGCCGCACCCGGCGCTGAGCCCTCACCCGATCCGGGCGAGTTCGGCCCCCTCAGGGAACTGCCGGCCCGGTGTCGCGGTCAGCTGGATCCGGCCCGCGCGGTGGGCGAGCAGCGGGGTCTCCATCTTCATGGCCTCGATCGCGCCGAGGTGCTCACCCACCCGGACCTCCTGGCCGTCGACGACGTCCCAGCCCACCAGGCTGCCGCCGACCGGAGCGCTCAACACGGCGTCGTCGGTCACCGCTCGCGGGGCGACGGGTGCCGGGTTCGCCTGAGCGAGACCCGCGGGCAGGGCGAGGGTGAACCGCCGGCCGTCGAGTTCCACCCAGGTGCGGACCACCGCGTCGTCGGAGGGGGGAAGCGGTCGGTCCGCGGCGAGGTCGCCGAGCCAGTCGCACTCGGTCTCGATCCAGCGCGTGTGCACCGCGAAGTCGTCGGTGAACGCGGGGTCCTCCAGGAGTCGGCGGTGGAAACCCGCGACGGTCGGGAAACCGTCGAGGCGCAGTTCCGCCAACGCCTGGCGGGCCCGGCGCAGCGCGTGCCGACGGTCGCGGCCGTGGACGACGAGCTTCGCCACCAGCGAGTCGAACGCCGGGGCCACGACGGAACCCGTCGTGACCCCGCTGTCGACGCGGACCCCTGGACCGCCGGGCAGGTCGAGACGTTCCACCGCGCCGGGGGTGGGCAGGAAACCCCGGCCCGGGTCCTCGGCGTTGAGGCGGAACTCGAACGCGTGCCCGCGGGGTGCGGGGGTCTTCGCGACCTCCAGCGGCAGGCCGTCGGCGACGAGGAACTGCTGGCGCACCAGGTCGATCCCCGTGGTAGCCTCGGTGACCGGGTGCTCCACCTGCAGGCGGGTGTTCACCTCGAGGAACGAGACCACCCCACCCGCCCCGACGAGGAACTCCACCGTCCCCGCGCCGCGGTAGTCGACCGCGGCGCAGATCTTCTGCGCCGCAGTCACGACGGCCTCGTGCTGCGCCGCGGTGAGGAACGGTGCCGGGGCCTCCTCGACGAGTTTCTGGTTGCGTCGCTGGACCGAGCAGTCGCGGGTGCCGACGACCACGACGCTCCCACGGCCGTCACCCACGACCTGTGCCTCGACGTGTCGCGGGCGTTCCAGGTACTGCTCGACGAAGCACTCACCGCGTCCGAACGCGGCCACGGCCTCGCGGACGGCGGAGTCGTAGGCCTCGGGGACCTCCTCGAGGTCGTGCACGACGCGCATCCCCCGACCGCCACCGCCGAACGCGGCCTTCACGACCAGGGGCAGCCCGTGCTCGCGCGCGAACGCCAGGACCTCCTCGACCCCGGACACCGGCCCGGGGGTGCCCGCGGCCAGCGGTGCGCCCACCGAGCGGGCGATCTCGCGGGCGGCGGTCTTGTCGCCGAGCCGTTCAATCGTGTCGGGGGTCGGACCGATCCACGTGAGCCCGGCGTCCTCGACGGCGCGGGCGAACCCCGCGTCCTCGGAGAGGAACCCGTACCCGGGGTGGACGGCGTCGGCACCGCTGGCGCGCGCCACCGCGAGGAGCTTCGCCGCGTCGAGGTAGGTCTGCGCGGGGGTGGTCCCGGGCAGCGCCCACGCCTCGGTGGCGGTGCGGACGTGCAGCGCGTCGGCGTCGGCGTCGGCGTAGACCGCGACGGAGGCGATGCCGTAGTCGGCGCAGCCGCGGGCGATGCGGACCGCGATCTCGCCGCGGTTGGCGATGAGGACCTTCTTCACGCCGACGTTCCTCCTGGTGTCGTGGGGCGGAAACGCATGCGGGCCCCCGGAGGGACCTGCGCGAGCAGGTCGAGGTGGTGGGCGGCCACGCAGGCGATGACCGGGTAGCCGCCGGTGACGGGGTGGTCGGCGCCGAACACGACGGGCCGCCCGTCCGGCGGGACCTGGATCGCACCGGGAACCGTTCCCTCGCTGGGCAGTTCGCCCGGCACCCGGCGCTCCAGGGGTTCTCCGTCGAGACGCAGGCCGACCCGGTTGGAACGCGGGGTGACCGTCCACTCCTGGCTGGCGAAGCGGTCGAGCGCCCCGGTCGTGAACCAGTCGTCGCGCGGGCCGAGCTGCACGTCGATCTCCACCACGTCCCCGCCGGCGGGGAGCTCCTGCACCGCAGTGGTCCCCAGGGTGACCGGACTCCGGGGCGAGGGGCCGACGGGCAGGTGGTTCCCGGCCCGCACCGGGTCCGGTCCGGTACCGGAGAGGAGGTCGGTGGAGCGGCTGCCCAGGACGGGCGTGACCGCGAGACCGCCCCGCACGGCCAGGACCGACCGCAGCCCACGGGCGGGACTCCCGACGAGGAGTTCCTCGCCCGCGTCGAGGGCGAACGCTCGGTCCGCGGCGACCGGGAACGTCGCGGTCGGGGTCGTGACGGTGAGTTCCGCGGGGGCGCCGGTCGAGGCGAGGACGAGGCGTCCGTGGGCCCGGACCCGCAACCCCCCGGCGACGACCTCGAGGGCGGCGAGGTCCGGTGCGTTCCCGACGAGGCGGTTCGCCCGGCGCAGCGCGGCGCGGTCCAGCGCACCGGACCGGGAGAGGCCTTCCGCGGACCGGCCGGGACGGCCGAGGTCCTGGACGAGGGTCTGCGCTCCCGGGGCCACGACCTCGAGGAACGGCGCCTCGACGGGTTCGCACCGCACCGGTGGGGGCACCGCGGGGACGGGCGGCTCGGGGGTCTCGACGAACCGGACGCGCATGCCCGGCCGCAGCAGGGCCGGTTCGGCTCGCCCGACGTCCCACGTCGTGGCCGACGTCCGTCCCAGCAACCGCCAGCCCCCCGGACTGGCCCGGGGGTAGATCCCGCCGAACCGGCCGGCGAGGGCGACGGACCCGGCGGGGATGGTCGTCCGGGGCGTCCCGCGGCGGGGGACGTCGAGGACGGGGTCGTCACCGGCGAGGTAGGCGAAACCCGGCGCGAAACCCGTGAACGCCACCGTCCAGGTCGCGGCGGTGTGCCGGCGGACGAGGTCGGGGACGTCGATCCCGCACGTCCGGGCCACCTCGGCGAGGTCTTCGCCGTCGTAGTGCACGGGGATCTCGACGAGGGTTCCGGTCGCTGTCGCGCCACGGGACAGGGACCGGTCGCGCACCGCGGCGGCCAGGGTGGCGGCACTCGTCAGCAGGGGCTGGAAGCGGATGAGGACGGTGCGCGCGGCGGGGACGAGTTCCGTCGTCCCGGGCGGGGGCCCGGCGGTCAGCGAGGCGTGCAGGGCGAGGGCTTCGTCGAGGTCGGCGACCTCGACGAGGAGGCCGTCGGACCCGCAGGGGAGGAACCGCACGGTCAACCGGCGAAGGCGCGGACGGTGACGCCCGCACCCTCGAGTCCGCTGCGCACGGCCCGGGCCATCTCGACCGCGCCGGGTGAGTCGCCGTGGACGCAGATGGACTCGGCCGCGATGGGCACCTCGGAACCGTCCACGGCCGTGATGGTCCCGTCGCTCACCCACCGCACCATCCGGTCGGCGATCTCCTGCGGGTCGTGCAGCACGGCCCCGGGAACACGTCGGGAGAGGAGGTTCCCCTCGGGGGTGTAGGCCCGGTCGGCGAACGCCTCGGCGACGACCGTGAGTCCCGCGGCACGGGCCCGCTCCAGCAGCGGTGACCCGGCGAGGCCGACGAGGGGGAGGGACGCGTCGAAGCTGAGCAGCGCGGTGATGACCGCGCGGGCGTGCCGTTCGTCGTGGGCGATGGTGTTGTAGAGGGCGCCGTGGGGTTTCACGTAGTCGACCTGCGCGCCGAGCGTGCGGGCGACGCCGGACAGGGCGCCGAGCTGGTAGACGACGTCCCCGGTGAGTTCGTCCTCGCTCGCGTCGACGTAGCGCCGGCCGAACCCGGCGAGGTCGCGGTAGGAGACGTGGGCGCCGATGCGGACCCCGCGCTCCTTCGCGCTCGCCACGGTGCGGGTCATGGTGGCGGGGTCCCCGGCGTGGAACCCGCAGGCCACGTTGGCGCTGGTCACCGTGGCGAGGACCGCGTCGTCGTCGCCGAGCTCCCAACGGCCGAAGCCTTCGCCGACGTCGGCGTTCAGATCGATGGTGGCCACGGAGCGATCCTGCCGATCGTTCAACGATTCCGCAAGAGGTCCCGCTGGTACCGTCCACGACGTGGAACCCCAGGACCGCTCCGGTCGCGCGCACCGGGTCGCCGACCTGGTGCGGGACGGGATCCTCGACGGCAGCTACGGCGTGGGCTCGCGGTTGTCCGAACCCGAGCTCTGCACGGCCTTCGAGGTCTCGCGGAACACGCTGCGGGAGTCGTTCCGGATGCTGGCCGAGGAACGGCTGGTGGTCCACGAGCTCAACCGCGGGGTGTTCGTCCGCGTCCCCAGCGAACAGGACGTCCACGAGCTCTACGACGCCCGGCGACTCGTGGAGTGCGCCGCCGTCCGCGACCACGGCCGGCGCACCGACGGCCTCGCCGACGTCGCCGAGACCCTCGAGCGCGCCGAGCGCCTCGCCGCGGCGGGGGACTGGATCGGGGTCGGTACCGCCGACATCGACTTCCACCGGGCCCTGACCGCACTGGGCAGCGTCCGCATCGAAGGACTCATGCAGAGCATCTGGAACGAGATGCGTCTCGCCTTCCACGTCGTCGGTTCCCCCGAGGACTTCCACGGCTCGTACCTCGCGCGCAACCACGTCGTCCTGGACACCCTGCTCGAACGCGGTGGCGTCGCGGCGGCCAGGGAGTTGCGCAGCTACCTCGACGAGGCCGAAGGGCGCGTGCTGCAGGCCTACCGCGACCGCCGCTCCGCCTGAACGGCCTCGGCCGCGGCACGGACCAGCGCGATCGTCTGGTCGACGACCGCGCGGCGGTCCTCCTCGAACGCGGCGTCGGTGATCGCCGCGGGGTCAGCGGGGTCGACGATCGCCGAGACGTGCAGGTGGCCGCCGGGGACGTCGTCCGCCCCGAGGGCGAGCCGCAACCGGTTCGAGCGGTACATGCTCTCGTTGCTGAGGTAGTCGCCGCCCGTCCCGGCCGCCGCGGTGCTGCCGGGCGAGGGGTCGGGGTTCGAGCGCAGCGCCGCGGGGTCGGGGAACGACCCGGCAGGCCACTCCCGGATCCCCTGCTTCAGCACGACGGGCCAGGGGCCGGTGCCGGCCGCGACCATCGCCGCGTGCGGCAGGGTCGTCCCGATCCACTCGGGGTTCTGATTGGGCTGGGCCCAGCGGGCGGCGCGGCCCACCGGCCCGAAGTGCTGGTCGCGGCTGTTGTCCGGGGTGCCGCCGCGGGCGTTCGCCGCCCACTTCTCCACGTCCATCCGCCCGCGGCTGGTCATGCTGATCGTGGTGATCAGGTCCGCTCCCGCGAGCAGGGCCGGGCCGAAGGCGTCTTCGACGATCCCCTGGTCGAAGTCGCCGTAGTTCACCGGGAGCACGACGGACCGGACGACGACACGCCCCGCCGGGGTGTCGAAGGTCGCGCCGTCCAGCTGCAGCGCAGCGCATCCGGACGGGTTGGAGTGCCGGACGTCGGCGTCGAGGCCGTAGGGGTCGAAACCGCTCACCGCGACGCGCAGGTCCCCTGCGGCGGCTCCCGGCCAGAGCGGGCGGTCGATGCCGCGGGAGGTCCGGTCCAGGACGTGCAGCAGGGCGAGGCGCTGGTGCTGGACCTCCAGGACGTCGTTGTCGAGGCTGCGCAGCACTGAACCCGACGCGGTGCGGGCCCAGTACAGCGGGCGGTCGTCGTAGGGGTCCAGACCGTCGGAACCCGGTCGGTTCCCCGCCCGCCGGACGGCGCTCTCCCACAGTCGGGTGCCGTGGTCGCGCACGACGGTGTGGAGGGCGTCGAGGGTGCTCGCCGTTCCCATGGCGGCCGTGAACTCCGCCACGAGCGTCGAGAACCCGGACGCGGTGAGGACCTGCTCGGCGACCGGGGCGGTGAGCCGGGATTCCTCCACCGTCGGCGGGAGCGGACGGGACGGACTGTCGTGGGGGGTGTGGTTGGTGGTGGGCATGTCGACGTCACCTCGGGGGCTCGACCGGGAGTTGCCTGCGGAAACTGGTCCGACCGTACCCCTTGCGCGATCGTTGAACGATCCCTAGCGTCGCCGGGAACACTCGACCTCCCGTTCGTCCTCCGGAAAGGCGCGGAAGTGCTCGTTCTCCTCGGAATCCTCGTCGTGGTCGCGGGTTTCGCCCTGCGGCTCAACCCCATGCTCGTCGTCACCGTCGCCGGTCTCGTGACCGGTTTCCTCGGCGGGATGACCCCCGTCGAGGTGCTGAACGCGTTCGGGACCGGTTTCGCCGGTTCCCGGTCCGTCAGCATCTTCCTGCTCGTCCTCCCCGTGATCGGGATGGTGGAACGCAACGGTCTGCAGGAACAGGCCCGGCGGCTGGTGTCGAAGATGTCCCGGCTGAGCACGGGCGGGATCCTCGCGGGCTACTTCGTGATCCGCCAGGTCACCGCGGCCATCGGCCTGATGAGCATCGGCGGCCACGCCCAGACCGTCCGGCCGCTGGTCGCGCCGATGGCCGAGGCCGCGGCCGTCCGCCGGTTCGGGCCCCTCCCCGACGCGGTCTCGCAGCGCATCCGCGCGTTCGCGGCCAGCACCGACAACGTGGGCGCGTTCTTCGGTGAGGACATCTTCGTCGCCGTCGGTGCCGTGCTGCTGATCACCTCCTTCGTCGACACGACCTACGGCTACACGCTCGAACCCCTGCAGCTGGCGCTCTGGGCGATCCCGACCGCGGTGGTGGCGCTGCTGGTCCACGGCACCCGCAGCCTGCTCACCGACCGGGGGCTGGCCCGGGAGATGGCGAAGTTCGGGACGTCGGAGGTGGCGGGGTGATCCGCGTCGAGTGGTTCTACTGGGTGATGGGGTTCTTCTTCCTCGTCGTCGGCGCCCTCGTCGCCCGCGACCGGAGCAACCCCCGTCGGGCCACGAGCGGCGCGTTCTGGGCGTTGCTCGGCCTCTGCTTCCCCTACAGCTCGTTCGTCGTGGCGCAGACCGCGCCGGGGTGGCCGCTCGGACTCGCGATCGTCGCCATCGCCGCGATCGCGGGGACGGGTCGGTTGGCGCGCAGCGGGTCCGCCGCGGGCGGAGGGACGGCCGCGGTCGTCGACGGCCCCGCTTCCCCGGCCGGTCGTGCGGGGACGACGCTGCTCGCGACGCGCGAGGTGCTCGCCGCCCGGTTCGGGAACCGTCTCTTCGTCCCGGTCCTCATCATCCCGGTCGTGACCGCGTTGTGCGCCACGGTGGGCAAGGACATCACCGTCGGCGGTCAGCCGTTGCTCCAGAGCGGCAGCGAGACCGTCATCGGTCTCGCCGCGGCGGGGATCATCGCGGTCCCGGTCGGGATGTGGTTGTTCCGGCAACGGACGCCGGCCCTCGCCCTGACCGAAGGACGTCGCCTCACCGAGGACCTCGGCTGGGCCCTCGTCCTGCCGCAGTTGCTGTCGGTGCTCGGGCTCGTGTTCGCGACCGCCGGGGTCGGGGACGCCATCGGCACCACGGTCTCGGCCGTCCTGCCGGACGGCGCGCTGCTGCCGGCGGTGATCCTCTACTGCGTCGGCATGGCGGTGTTCACCGTCGTCATGGGCAACGCCTTCGCGGCCTTCCCGGTGCTCACCGCGGCGATCGGCTACCCGGTGCTCGTCGAGGCCATGGGCGGGAACCCGCCGGTGGTGTTCGCGATCGGGATGCTGTCGGGGTACTGCGGGACGCTCTGCACCCCGATGGCCGCGAACTTCAACGTCGTCCCCGTGGCGTTGCTGGAACTCAGGAGCAACTACGCCGTGATCCGGCAGCAGATCCCGACGGCCGTCCCGCTGCTCGTCGCGAACGTCGTCCTGATGTACTTCCTGGCCTTCTGATGCTCGCCCCGCTCGCCGGGCGGTTGGCCCGGACGGCCGTGGCGAACGTGCGGCGGGAGTTCCCCCACGCGCCGGGGACGGAACTCCGGGGTCCCGGGGACCTGGTCCGGCCGAGGGCGGCGCACCCGGCCTTCCACGGGTGCTACGACTGGCACTCCGCCGTGCACACGCACTGGCTGCTGGTGTTCCTCCTCGAGCACCACCCCGAGGAGATCGACGTCGAGGCGGTGCGGGCCGTTCTCGACGACCACCTCACCGCGGCCGACCTCGAACGCGAGACCCTCGCCCTGGTGACGTCGCCGGGTTTCGAACGGCCCTACGGCTGGGCCTGGCTGGTGACCCTCTCCGCGCAGTGCCGGGCCTGGACCGGTGCGAACCCCGCCTGGGGATCGGCGCTGCGCCCCGCGGCCGACGCCGTCGCCGACCTCGTCCTCGACTGGCTGCCGCGGGCGGGGCGTCCGGTGCGCGCCGGAACCCACGCGAACTCCGCGTTCTCGCTCGGCCTGCTCCTCGACGCGGCTCCCGTGCTGGGCCGGGACGACCTGGCCGACGCCGTGCGCGCCACGGCCACGGACTGGTTCCTGCCCGACCGGGACGCCCCCCTGACCTGGGAACCGTCGGGAGAGGACTTCCTCTCGCCGGGTCTGGCCGAGGCCGACCTGGTGCGACGGTTGCTCCCCGCCGAGGAGTTCCCGCCGTGGCTGCAGGGGTTCTGGCCGGGACTGGCGCAGGGGGAACCCCGGACCCTGCTCGAACCGGTCGCGGTGCCCGACCGGTTGGACGGCCGCCTCGGCCACCTCGACGGGCTGAACCTCTCGCGCGCGGCCGCCCTGGCGGACCTGGCCGCCGCGCTGGACCCGACCGACTCGAGGCGGGGCGTCCTCTCCGGGGCCGCCGACGTGCACCTCGGGCGGGGCCTGGAGGCGTTGTCCGCCGACGGCTACGCCAGCACTCACTGGCTGGGGACGTTCGCGGCGCGGGCCCTCGCCGCTCGGGCGGGCGACCTCGGCGGACCTCGGCCACGATGAGCGGGTGCGCCGGCTGTCGAACGACGACGTGGCCTGCTGGCTGGTGAAGTCCGCGGGTCGGCCCGCGGAGCTGGAGCCGACGGGATGGCAGGCGGTGCGGCGCTGCCTGCGCCCGAGCTACCGGCTCGGCCTGATGGCCGCCGGGCAGCCGTGCCTGCTGTGGGTGAGCGGAGCGCGCGACCCAGGGGTCGCGGCGGTGGGACGGCTCGCGGGGGTCCCGGGCGACGACGACCGGGTGGAGCTCGACCTCTTGCCCCTCAGAGCGCCGGTCGAGCGGTCCGCGCTGCTCGCCGACGGCCGGTTCCGCGCGGCGGAGGTGATCCGGATGGCGGCGGGGAGCAACCCCTCCTACCTGCGCAGCGACCAGCTCGCGGCGGTGCTGGAACGGCTCGCCGACGACGACCGGGACGCGTGGGGTCTCACGCCGCCGTGAGGAGCTTGGCGGCCGTCGCCGGGTCGGTGACGAGGTGGTTGAAGAAGCCGCCGCGGGCGCCGGCGAGGACGCTCGGCACCTTCACCGCCCCGTAGACGACGGCGATGCGGTGCGGGACGGCCCGCAGCACGTCGAGCGGGATCGCGATGAGGCGGTCGGCGCCGTCGTAGGAGATCTCCACGCCGTGCGCGTCGTAGAAGCGGGAGGCGACGTCGCCGACGGCGTCGCGCAACGGGGTCTCCGCGGTGGGGACGAAGCTCGGGATCGAGTCGCGCTGCAGCGGAGGGGCACCCACACCCATGACCGCGCACCGGGCGCTCTCCCAGAGCGCGGTGAACCGCTTGAACTCCGGGTCGGCGACCAGGCTGCGCCGCAGCCCGCGCCCCGGGAACGCGGGAGCGTGCAGGAACCGCGGGGTCCCGCCCACGGCGGCGGCGACGCGACGGGTGATCTCGTTGGTCTGGTACCAGGCCTCGGCCTCGTCCTGGCCGCCGACCATCGGGGCCACGACGACGCCCGGCAACGCGGGCAGTTCGCGTCGGGCGATCTCGTAGGCGGTCCGCCCCGAGGAGACCAGGAGCACGTCCCCGGCGACGAGGCCGAGGCCGGCGAGCAGGACGGCCAGGACGGGCGAGACGGCCTCGGCCACGTGCTGGGTCGTGGTGGCGGGCGACAGCCAGACCCCCTCCAGCCCGAGGGCCGTGCGCAGCCGTTCCGCGAGGTCGTCGGGGTCCTCCCGGGGGAGCGGCAGCACCTCGATGCGGACCAGTCCCCGGTCCCGCGCCTCCTGCAGCAGACGGCTCACGGTCGCGCGGGACGTGCCCAGTCGCTCCGCGATCTCGGCCTGGGTCGCGTCCTGCAGGTAGTAGAGCGTCGCGGCGGTGTGCGCCAGCGCCAGTGGGAACCGGCTGTCTCCCTTGGGTCCCTTGACCACGCCCCCACCTCCTGTGTCGGCCGCCACGCTACCCAGCGGCGGGGAGGGCGCTCGAGTCGGCCGTGCACATGTGTGCTGGACATCTGTGCTGGCCGGTCCTAGGGTCGGGACAGGACGGACCCGTGAGGGGTCGACGGACTCTGCGAGGGAGCAGCTGATGACCGGCACTGAACCACAGACCATGCGAGCCGTCGTGGTGCATGGACCGGAGGACTACCGCCTCGAGGAGATCCCCGTCCCGGTCGCGGGACCGGGGGAGATCCTGCTGAAGGTCGAGGCCGTCGGCATCTGCGCCAGCGACCTGAAGTGCTACCACGGCGCCGCGAAGTTCTGGGGCGACGAGAACCGCCCGGCGTGGACCGAGACCGGGGTCGTCCCCGGACACGAGTTCACCGGCCGCGTCGTCGGGATCGACGCCGAGGCGACCGCCCGGTGGGGCGTGTCGGAAGGTGACCGCGTCGTCGCCGAGCAGATCGTCCCGTGCTGGAACTGCCGCTACTGCAACACCGGCAACTACCACATGTGCCAGCCGCACGACATGTTCGGGTTCAAGCGCCGCACCCCGGGCGCCATGGCCGAGTACATGGTCCTGCCGAAGGAGGCGCTGGTCCACAAGGCGCCCTCGGACCTCCCGCCGTGGCAGGTCGCCTACGCCGAACCGCTGTCCTGCGCGCTGCACGCCGTCGAGCGGGCGAACATCCGCTTCGACGACACCGTCGTCATCGCCGGCTGCGGCCCGATCGGCCTCGGCATGATCGCCGGTGCGGCCGCGAAGTTCCCGAAGCGCATCATCGCCCTCGACGCGCTGCCGCAGAAGCTGGAACTGGCGAAGAAGTGCGGGGCCGACCTCACCCTGAACATCACTGAGGTCGACGTGGTCCAGACCGTCAAGGACCTCACCGACGGCTACGGTGCCGACGTCTACATCGAGGGGACCGGTCACCCGTCGGCGGTGGCGCAGGGCCTGAACCTGTTGCGCAAGCTCGGGACCTTCGTCGAGTACTCGGTGTTCAAGGACCCGGTGTCGGTCGACTGGTCGATCATCAGCGACGACAAGGAACTGAACGTCCTGGGGGCCCACCTCGGGCAGAACACCTGGCCCGCCGCGCTCAAGCTCATCGCCTCGGGCCGGCTGCCGCTGGACGAGATCTGCTCCCACCAGCTGCCGCTGGAAGAGTTCCAGAAGGGACTCGACCTCGTGGCCGACTCGGCGAACTCCGTCAAGGTGTCCATCGTCCCGGGGTTGTCGTGACCCCGCAGAGCACGACCGCCGCGCCGCCGGAGGGCCGGCTGCAGCGACTGGGCATCCCCCCGGTCCTCCGCTGGGGTTTCGTCGGGGTCCTGGTCTTCATGACCGGCAACGGCGTCGAGTCGAACTTCCTGACCCCGCACCTGGTCGACGTGCTCGATCGACCGGAGAGCGCCGTCGCGAGCATCATCACCTACTACAGCCTCTGCGTCCTCGTCGGCAGCTACGTGTCCGGGGCCCTGTCCGACCTGTTCGGGCCGCGCCGGGTCATGGCGCTGGGTTTCGTCGTCTGGGTCGTGTTCGAGGTGCTGTTCCTGCTCGCCCTGCAGGCGGAGAGCTTCCCGCTGGCCGCGGCCGCCTACGCCGTCCGGGGGTTCGGGTTCCCGCTCTTCGCCTTCGCGTTCCTGGTGTGGGTGAACATCACCACCCGGCCGGAACGCAACGGCGCGGCCGTCGGCTGGTTCTACGTCGCGTTCACCGGTGGTCTGCCGACGCTGGGCTCGCTGTTCGCCGTCGGGGCGATCCCGCTGTTCGGTGGCGGCACCCCGGGTGAGACGGGCGCGATGGTCGCCTCGATCGGCCTCGTGGTCATCGGGTTCCTCATCGCCTGGCTCGGCGTCCGCGACCCGCGCGGGAACCAGCGGATCGCCCCGGCGGAGGAGTCAGCCGCACAGGTCCTGACCTCGGGCGTCCGTCTGGCGTTCCGGCAACCCAAGGTCGGCATGGGGTTCCTGGTGCGACTCATCAACACCGCGCCCGAGTTCGGGATGTTCATCGTCCTGCCGGCCGTCATCGCCACCGAACGCGGCTGGGGCCAGTCCCGCTGGCTGGTCATGACCGTGTGCGTCTACGCGACGAACATCCTGGTGAACGCCATGTTCGGCGCGATCGGGGACAGGATCGGCTGGCAGCGCACCGTTCAGTGGTTCGGGATCGTCGGATCCGCCTGCGGTCTCGTGCTCTGGTGGTACGTGCCGCAGCTGGTTCCCGCCGGCAGCACCTGGGGTTACGTCCTGTCCGTCCTCGCCGGCTGCGTCTTCGGGATGCTCCTCGCCGGTTTCGTGCCGATGGGCGCGATCATGCCCGCACTCGCCCCCGACCACAAGGGTGCCGCGATGGCGATGTACACCACCGCCGCCGGTGGGGCGACGTTCCTCGGATCCGCCGTCGTGTGGGTGGTGCTGCAGCTCGGTGGCAGCAACCAGGCCGTCGTGTGGTCCTTCGTCGGCCTCTACGCCGTCGCGTTCGTCCTGGTGCAGTTCCTCCGGGTTCCCCAGGTCCGCGCGACGCACGGGAAGCTGGAGACGGTCACCGCCTGACCGACCCAGGCCATCGAGGGAGCCCATCGCCACCCGGCGGTGGGCTTCCCGCGTCCGGTCCGTCCTGCGGGAGGACGACGGGGAACCAGTGGGGCCTTCGAGGGCCACCCGGCCTCGCACAGGCGCTCACCCGGCACCCCCAGCGGCCCCGGCTCAGGGAACCTCGCCGGCGTCGGCGGCCTCCTCCTCGGGACGGGGCGGCACGTCCTCGTCCTCCTCGAGCTCGGGGACGGGCGGGTCGGCGGGGTCGAACGTCGGCTGGCTCACGCCCCGACGCTACGACGCCCGGGACGCCGGCGCAGGGTGACGTCGGGGCGGTACCGCGACGACGTCGAGGTCGCGGGCGACGTGGACCGTCGTCCCGGCTCCGACCTCCGCGATCGCGGCCCGGGCTTCGAGTCCGAGTTCCTCCAGGTCGGGGTAGCGCTGCGAGAAGTGCGCCAGCACCAGCGTGCGCACTCCGGCACGGGCGGCGGCGAGCCCGGCCTGACGGGCGGTCAGGTGCCCCCGGCTGAGGGCCAGGTCGGTGTCGCGGTCGGCGTACGTGCACTCCAGGACGGCGAGGTCGGCGTCGCGGACGACCTCCTCGACGGCCGGGCAGAGGCGGGTGTCCATCACGAAGCCGAACACCTGCCCGGGGCGTTCCACGGAGACGTCGCCGAGGCGGACCCCGCGGAGTTCACCCCGTCGTGCCAGTTCCCCGACGTCGCGACCGCTGATCCCCGCGGCGGCGAGGGCGTCGGCGTCGAAGGACCGGCCCGCGGGTTCGGCCAACCGGTAGCCGATCGTGGGGACCCGGTGGTCCAGGGCCTGCGCGGTCAACCGGCACCCCGCGACCTCGGCCACGTCGACGGGCTCGTCCAGGGTGGGAACCCCCTCGACGGTGACCGCCACGTGCGCGTCGGCGACGACGGCGAGCGCGTGGAGGTGCTCGAACGCGTCGACCGGCCCGTGCAGGGTCACCGCACGTCCCGGTCCGTCCTGGGCCATCCGGTTCAGGACGCCGGGGATGCCCAGGCAGTGGTCGTTGTGGCGGTGGGTCACGCAGATCCGCTCGATGCGGGGTGCGGAGACCTCGGCGTGCAGCATCTGACGCTGGATGCCTTCGCCGGGGTCGAAGAGGATCGAGGTGCCGTCCCAGCGCAGCAGGTACCCGTTGTGGTTGCGGGTCCTGGTGGGTGCCTGCCCGGCGGTGCCGAGGACGACGAGTTCGCGGGGGCTCACCCGGCCATCCTGCCGAGTCGGCCGCAGGACGGCGCGACCGCGCAGCCCCGCGCTGAACTCCTCCGGTCGTTCCACGGGGACCAGGGTGCGGGCGCCGTGGACCCGGGCGTCGGTGCAGTTCGTCGCCGAGGTCGCTCCGTCCGACGACGAAGGACCTCAGGGTTTCCGCGGCGCTGTGCCGTCGCGCGTCGTCGAGGCAACGGCTCAGGAGTTCCACGAACGTGCTGTGCCACGACGCCGCCGTCGGGCCGCCCCCGTGCTGTGCACCGCCAGGCGGGTGGGGACCAGCGTGGTCGACGGGGTGGTGCTCATCGTCGCGTTCCGTTCCGGACGTCGGTACCTACCGGGGCGAGCGCCCCGGCGCGTCGACACCCGAACCCAACCCGTCGTGCCACCGGCTGCAGGTAGTGCCGGTCGGCTACTCGCTGTGCTTCACAGGTGACTCCAGGCGGGTCTCGATGGCGAGGACAGGTGAACCTGCTCCTCGTTCGGCGGCTGCCCGGTGGCGGATCGTGGTCGGCCGGGACCCCGGTCCGCAAACCTTGCGGGACCGGCGGTGACCACCCCGTCGGGCCCCACCTCGTCTGGAGAACCGACCATGCGCACCAAGACCCTCGCCTCGATCGCCGCCGTCGGCCTCGCCGCCGTCGCGGTCGCCTCCGCGAGCGCGGCCTCCGCCACCGACGCCCCGCAGACCGACCGCCACGCGCGCACCCTCTCGGCCGACACTCTGCGCAGCGTCGAGACCAAGTCGTCGCAGACGGCGGCCGGCAACCTCCGCGTCTCCGGCGCGGACCGCTACGAGACCGCGGCCCAGATCTCCGCCCTGGGCGGCTGGGACCACGACACCACGTCCGCGGTGTTTCTCGCCTCCGGGACCTCGTTCCCCGACGCCCTCGCCCTGGGTAACACCTTCTCGGGGTTCGGTCCCGTGCTGCTGACCGAACGCGACAGCCTGCCCGCCGCGACCCGGGCCGAGCTCGCGCGCATCCGTCCCTGCTTGATCATCGTCGCCGGTGGGGCCCCGAGCGTCTCCGACGCCGTCTTCGCCGACGCCGAGCAGTACGTCGACCACGCCGGGTGCGACATCTCCTGAGCGTCCCCGCTCTGCCGCGACGGCGGCTTCAGTCTCCCGTGCCGGGTGAGGCGAAGACGCCGTCGGGGTCGACCGTCTTCCGCACCTCTCGCAGGCGGGCGAGGTTGTCGCCCCAGCAGGCCGTCGCCCGGTCGGGGAGCCCGGCGTCGGCGTAGTTCACGTAGGCCGCGTTCCCGGTCCACCGGCTCAGCGCCGCACGGGTCCCGGCGACCACGGCGTCGAAACCCGCGGCGTCCTGCCGTCCCGTCCAGGTGGCGGTGTGCTGGACGGTGGCGAGGGCGGTGCGCCAGGGGAACGCCGTGGCGTCGGGGGCGACGTCGGCCACCGCCCCCCCGAGGGCGTCGAACGACATCCCGGCCTCGACCAGACCGGCCGGTGGTGCGTCGATGACCGCCTGCACCGCAGCGACTCCCGCCTGGACCCCGGCGTCCGGGAGTTCCCGGCCGAGCATCGAGGAGGTCGCGGCGAAGGGTTGCCGGTGGTCGCCGTCGAGGGCCTTCGTCGTGCACGCCGCCGCGTCCAGCCCGGAACACCCCGCCTCGTAGGCCATCGCCGCGGCGTAGTCGAGACGGCGGTGGGTGTTCGCGGCGGGCGCGGGGAGGCGGCCGAGGAGTCCCGCGAGGGCGGTGTCCAGGGAGGCCGACCCGGTCCACGCCCCGGAGACCTGCACCCGGTCGCCGTCGTCGGGGTTCGCGAGGAGCTTGCACGTGGACCACAGTTCCCGCGGTGCGTCCGGCAGCCACGCCTGCCAGGCGGCGAGGACGTCGGCCGCGCGTTCCCACGACCACCGCAGGAAGAACACCTCCACGTCGGGAGCGGGACGCAGCGCGAACTCCCACGACGTCACCGCGGCCAGTCCGGGGCCGCCGCCGCGCAGCGCCCAGAACAGGTCGTCGTCCCCGTCGACGGTCTGCTGCTTCCCGTCCGCGGTGACGACCGTCGCGGAGCGGAGCTGGTCGCAGGTGAGCCCGAACGAGGGGGCCAGCACGCCGACCCCGCCGCCCAGGGTGAGCCCGCTGACGCCCACCGTGGGACACGACCCGGCGCCGATCGCGAGACCCCGGGAACCCAACTGCGAGTAGACGTCGATGAGGGTGGCGCCCGCCCCGACGGTCGCCCTCGTCCCGTCGGCCGACACCTCGACGGAGTTCAGCGCCGCCAGGTCCACGACGAGGCCCGCGTCGGCGGACCAGCCCCCGTAGGAGTGACCGCCGCAGCGCAGCCGCAGCGGGGTCCGGGACTCGGCCGCGAACCGGACGCAGGCCGCGACGTCGTCGGCGGTGCGGACGGGGGCCACAGCCTGCGGGGCGGCCGTGAAGCGGGGGTTGTAGAGCAGGGCCGAGGGATTCCAGCCGGCCCCGTCGGGTCGGAGCAGGCCCCCCGGCAGCTTCCCGGCGAGGTCGTCCCAGCTCGGCGGGCCGCTCGTCGGGGCCACGGGAGAGGTCGCGGGTGAGGTCGCGGGCGGGCCGGCGGGGGTCGACGCGCGGTCGCAGGCCGCGGTGGCGAGGGCGACCCCCGCCGCCAGGACGGCCCGTCGTGTCGTCGCCCGGGTGGTGATCGTTGGCTCCACGGTGTCGATCATCGACAGCGTGGAGCCAACGATCACCACCGGGGGGCGCGACACGAGAGTTGAGCGGAACAAGCTCAACTCTGGCATGGTTGTACCCAACGTCAGTCACCCACCTCACGACCGGAGGTAGCCCGTGGACCTCAAGCTCACCACCCGCGCCCAGGAAGCCCTGGCCGACGCCGTCGGCCGGTCCACGTCCGCGGGTCACGCACAGGTCGAACCCCTGCACGTCCTCGCCGCGCTGCTCGAGCAGGAGAACGGCGTCGCCGGTCACCTGCTCGCCGCCGTCGGGGCCGACCAGGCCCTGCTCACCCGCCGGGTCGAGGGCGCGCTCGCGTCGCTGCCCAGCGCGTCCGGCTCGTCCGTCAGCCAGCCGCAGCTGTCGCGTCCCGCCCTGCAGCTCATGCAGGACGCCGGCGACGAGGCCCGCGCGCTCGACGACGCCTACGTCTCCACCGAGCACCTCCTGCTCGGCGCCGCCGCGTCCACGTCCGCCGCCGGTGAGGCCCTGCGGGCCGTCGGCGCCACGCGCGACGCGCTGCTCGACTCCCTGCCCAGCGTCCGCGGTGGGGCGAAGGTCACCTCGCCCGACCCCGAGGGCACCTACAAGTCCCTCGAGAAGTACGGCATCGACCTCACGGAGCAGGCCCGCGAGGGCCGCCTCGACCCCGTCATCGGCCGTGACGCCGAGATCCGCCGCGTCGTGCAGGTGCTCTCGCGCCGCACCAAGAACAACCCCGTCCTCATCGGCGAGGCCGGCGTCGGCAAGACCGCCGTCGTCGAGGGCCTTGCCCAGCGCATCGTCGCCGGGGACGTCCCCGAGTCGTTGCGCGGCAAGCGGTTGATCTCCCTGGACCTGGCCAGCATGGTCGCCGGGGCGAAGTACCGCGGCGAGTTCGAGGAACGCCTCAAGGCCGTCCTGCAGGAGATCCAGAACTCCGGGGGACAGGTCGTCACGTTCATCGACGAACTGCACACCGTCGTCGGCGCGGGCGCCGGCGAGGGCGCCATGGACGCGGGCAACATGCTCAAACCCATGCTCGCCCGCGGCCAGCTCCGCCTCGTCGGCGCGACCACGCTGGACGAGTACCGCGAACGCATCGAGAAGGACCCCGCCCTCGAGCGACGCTTCCAGCAGGTCTTCGTCGGCGAACCCTCCGTCCCCGACACCATCGGCATCCTGCGCGGCCTGCGGGAACGCTACGAGGCCCACCACAAGGTCTCGATCTCCGACGCCGCGCTGGTCGCCGCCGCCACGCTCTCCGACCGCTACATCACCGGCCGGCAGCTGCCGGACAAGGCCATCGACCTCGTCGACGAGGCCGGGTCCCGGCTGCGGATGGAGATCGACTCCTCGCCCGTCGAGATCGACGAGCTCCGCCGCTCCGTCGACCGGATGAAGATGGAGGAACTCGCGCTGTCCAAGGAGGGCGACGCGGCCAGCCGCGAACGCCTCGAGACGCTGCGCGTGAACCTCGCCGACCGCCAGGAGCAACTCACCGCGCTCACCGCCCGCTGGGAGCAGGAGAAGGCCGGGCTCAACCGCGTCGGCGACCTCAAGCACCAGGTCGACGAACTCCGGTCGCAGGCCGAGCGGCTGCAGCGCGAGGGTGACCTCGGCCGCGCCAGCGAGATCCTCTACGGACGCATCCCGGCCCTCGAACGTGAGCTCGAGACCGCCCAGGCGGCCGAGGAGAACGTCTCCAGGACCGCCCCGATGGTCGCCGACGAGGTCGGACCGGACGACATCGCCGAGGTCATCGCCGGCTGGACGGGCATCCCCGCCGGCCGGCTGCTCGAGGGCGAGACCGCGAAGCTGCTGCGCATGGAGGAGTTCCTCGGCGCCCGGCTCATCGGGCAGAGCACTGCGGTGCAGGCCGTCTCCGACGCCGTCCGCCGTTCACGCGCCGGGGTCAACGACCCCGACCGTCCGACCGGCTCGTTCCTGTTCCTCGGACCCACCGGGGTCGGGAAGACGGAACTCGCCAAGGCGCTCGCCGACTTCCTCTTCGACGACGAACGCGCCATGGTCCGCATCGACATGAGCGAGTACTCCGAGAAGCACGCCGTCGCCCGCCTCGTCGGGGCCCCTCCGGGCTACGTCGGGTACGAGGAGGGTGGGCAGCTCACCGAGGCCGTGCGCCGTCGGCCGTACTCCGTCGTCCTGCTCGACGAGGTCGAGAAGGCGCACCCGGAGGTGTTCGACATCCTGCTCCAGGTCCTCGACGACGGGCGCCTCACCGACGGTCAGGGCCGCACGGTCGACTTCCGCAACGTCATCCTGGTGCTGACCTCGAACCTGGGGTCGCAGTACCTGGTGGATCCGGAACTCTCGAAGGCGACCAAGCACGACGCCGTCATGACCGCGGTGCAGCAGAACTTCAAGCCGGAGTTCCTCAACCGCCTGGACGACGTCGTGGTCTTCGACCCGTTGTCGACGCAAGAACTGTCGCGGATCGTCGAGATCCAGGTGCAGAAGATGGCCGACCGCCTGGCCGACCGTCGCCTCACCCTCGAGGTGTCCGACGCCGCGAAGGACTGGCTGGCCATCACCGGCTACGACCCCGCCTACGGCGCGCGGCCGTTGCGCCGCCTGGTGCAGCGCGAGATCGGCGACAAGCTCGCCCGGGCGATCCTGTCCGGCGAGGTCCGCGACGGCGACACCGTCGAGGTCGACGTCGCCGGCCGCAGCTTCGACCTCGACGACCCGGGGGCCGGCGACGCGCCGGGCCTCGTCGTCCGGCGGGCGGACACCGCGCTGACCGTCTGACCCGCGCAACTCGCTGGACATGACCACCAGGCTCCGAGAGCCTGGTGGGCATGCACGCGTCCGGAGGAAACCGACTGCGCTGGAACGACCTGCCCGCAGCGGTGCACGCCACCGTCGCCGAGGTTCTCGGTTCGCCCGTGGTGTCGGCGCAGTCGCAGCCCGGGGGGTTCTCGCCCGGGTCGGCGGACCGGGTCCTCGCCGCGGACGGGACCCGAGCCTTCGTCAAGGCCGTGAGCCCCGCGCAGAACAGCGACACCCCGGCCATGCAGGAACGCGAGGCGAGGATCACCGCCGCCCTCCCGGCCGGGGTTCCCGCCCCGGGGTTCCGCGGTGCGCACTGGGTGGGGGACTTCCACGTCCTCGTCCTGGACGAGGTTCTCGGACGGCAACCGGAACTGCCCTGGCGGCCCGACGACCTCGACCTCGTGGTGGTGGCGCTGGAGCGGCTCGCGCGCACCGCGACCCCCTGTCCGGTGCCGGACCTGCCCACGGCGACCGAGTCGCTGGCCGGGCAGTTGCCCGGGAGCGCCCGGGAACTCCTCGGCGGGGACACCCTCGTCCACCTCGACCTCCGGGCCGACAACGTCCTGATCACCGAGGCAGGTGCGGTCCTGGTCGACTGGCCGCACGCCTGCGTCGGCCCGCCCTGGCTGGACCTGCTCGCCCTGCTCTTCGAGGTCGATCGGCTGGGCGAGGAGGACCTCGCCGAGCGAGTCCTCGCAACGTCCGCCCTCACCCGCGACGTCGATCCCGAGGTGTTGACGACCGTCCTGGACGGGTTCTCGGAGTTCTTCCTCGGCCGCGCTGCGCAGCCGGCGCCGCCCGGGTTGCCGACGTTGCGCTCCTTCCAGCGGGTGCAGGGCGAGGCCCTGCTCCGGTGGGTCGAACGGCGGCGGACCGCAGCGCGGTGACGCGGCTCACATCCGTCCGGCCGTGGATCGCTGCGCCGGGCTGTCCGCCGAGGAGGACGCCGCCAGTGCGCGGTACTGCGGGCTGAGGAGGGCCACCACCGTCGCGACCAGACCCAGCAGCCCGATGGCCACGAAGACCAGAGCGATCGCCCGGGTCTGCCCGGTTCCGAACCAGTCGCCGATCGCCTCCGCCCCCGCGCCGTCGGTCATGAACGGGACGACGAGGAACTGGGTGATCGGACCGACGAGGAACGCCGTGACGGGAGCGGCGGACTGCTCGACGCTCTGCGGCGAACCCGAACACCCGGCCCTGGCGCTCGTAGGGCACCACGCGTTGCAGGACCGTCTGCTCGGCGGCCTCCGCGAAGGGCATGAGCAGCATGAACACGACCATGGCCAGCGTGAGCGTCACGATCGAGGACGCCAGCGGAAACAGCATCGTCACCGTCCACGAGACCAGGTTGACCAGCAGCAGGAGTCGCACCGGGCGGCTGCCGAGACCGAGACGCGCGACGAGCAGCCCCCCGACGATCATCAGCGCGCTGAGCCCGCCCCAGAGCAGCCCCCACACCTGCACCGACACCAGCGACAGCCCGTAGGCGTCCATGAGGGCCATGAACCCGCCGCCGATGAAGTTGTTGAAGCAGCTGAAGGCGATCAGCGGCACGAGTCCCGGGACGCCCCGGACCAGCCGCCACGTCCCGCGCAGGTCGACCCCGGCTCCGGCGCCGGACGCCCCGGCGTCGACGGTCCGGTCCTCGGGCACCTCCACGCGGGCCAGGTGCAGCACCGAGGCGGTGATCACGACGATCGCCAGCAGCAGGACGTGCAGCATGCCACCGGAGGCGACGAGGACACCGCTGATGACGGAGGTGACGAGCATCGAGGTGCCGGTCACCGTCCCCACGAGGCCGTTCGCGCGGTCGCGCACCTCCGCGGGCACCAGCAGCGTGACGAGCGTGGGCAGGGCGATCCCGCGCGGGTTGCCGGCCACCACCCCCAGCACGCACAGCACCACGAAGGCCCACAGCTGCCAGGACGCGACGTCGGAGAACGTCCCGTCGGGGGTCGCCAGGTACACCGCCAGGCACACGCCGTAGACCGCGACCGAGACCAGCGCCGAGGCCTGCAGCACCGAGCGCTTGCGGTGGTGGTCGACGAGGCTGCCGAACCAGATCCCCGTCGCGGCGGTGGCCACGACGAAGATCCCCGCGATCGTCCCGGTCGCGAAGACCGAGCGGGTCGCGAGGAACACCCAGAACGTCACGGCGAACCGGACCGTGTAGTTCACGACGCTGACGATCGCGTTGCTCACGAGCAGGTGCGCGAACACCCGCTGCGGGCCGGAACGCAGGTCGAGGCGGGGCGAGGGGACCTCGGGTGTCGACACGGTGGGCTCCTGCCGTCGGAGAAGGGGCTGCCCGTGGTGACCCGATCGCCGCGCGGAAGTCATCGGTGCCCTCCGGCGCGTCGTGACCAGGCCCGCGCAGCGGGGATGATGGAGGGGTGAGCGCCGACATCGAGACCCCCGGACAGATCAGCGACGTCAACCCCGCGCAGATCGTGGCCGAGGCGGCCCGACGTCGCACCATCGCCGTCATCAGCCACCCCGACGCCGGGAAGTCGACGCTGACCGAGGCGCTCGCGCTGCACGCCAACGCCATCCGCGAGGCCGGCCACGTCCACGGCAAGGCCGGCCGGGCGGGGGTCGCGACGGACTGGCAGGACATGGAGAAGCAGCGCGGGATCTCGATCAGCTCCGCCGTGCTCCAGCTCTCCTACCGCGACCAGGTCGTCAACGTCGTCGACACCCCCGGTCACGCGGACTTCTCCGAGGACACCTACCGCGCGCTGACCGCCGTGGACGCCGTGATCATGCTCGTCGACGCGGCCCGCGGCATGGAGGTGCAGACCCGCAAGCTCTTCGGCGTCTGCAAGCAGCGCGGGCTGCCCGTGATCACGGTCGTCAACAAGTGGGACCGGCCGGGCCGCGAGGCCCTCGAGCTGCTCGACGAGGTCGAGTCCGTGACCGGGCTCAAGCCGACGCCGATGACCTGGCCCGTCGGGATCGCGGGCGACTTCCGCGGGCTCCTCGAGCGGGGAACCGGCGAGTACGTCAAGTACACGAAGGCCCCCGGTGGAGCCACCCGCGCGCTCGAGCAGCGGATGAGCGGCGAGGAGGCGGCCGCCCTGGAGGGCGCGTCCTGGCAGCAGGCCCTCGACGAGCACGACCTGCTCACGGCCACCGAGGCCGACCACGACGAGGAGGCGTTCCTCGGGTTCCGCACGACGCCGGTGTACTTCACCGCCGCGGTCGCGAACACCGGCGTCGGTCAGGTCCTCGACGCGATCGTCGACGTCGCCCCGCACCCGCACGACCAGGACGACGTCGCCGGGCACACCCACGCCGTGACCGAGAGCTTCAGCGCGCAGGTCTTCAAGACCCAGACCGGCATGAACCCCGCCCACCGCGACCGGCTCGCGTTCGCCCGCATCCACTCCGGGGTGTTCCACCGCGGCATGACCGTGCGCGACGACAAGAGCGGCCGGCCGATGGTCCTCAAGCACGTGCAGACGGTGTTCGGCGCGGACCGCTCCACGGTGGACGTGGCCTGGCCCGGTGACGTCATCGGCCTGGTCAACGCCCGCCACGTCAACGTGGGCGACACGCTCTCGGAGAACGGCCGCATCGCCTACCCGCCGCTGCCGGTGTTCGCCCCGGAGCACTTCCGCACCGTCCGCCCCTCCGACCTCCGCGTCGGCAAGCAGTTCCGACAGGGCCTGCGCGAACTCGACGCGGAAGGGGTCGTGCGCGTCCTGACCTCCGACTCCCGCGGGGACGGCGAACCCGTCATCAGCGCGGTCGGCGCCCTGCAGTTCGACGTCGTGCAGTACCGGATGACCCACGAGTTCCGCTCGCCCGTGCTGTTCACCGAACTGCCCTACACGACGGCCCGGATCATCGACGCCGAGGACGCCCCGCTGCTGCGCGCCCACCGGGGTACCGAGGTCGTCCACAACGCCGACGGCCGGACGTTCGCCCTGTTCACCGACGAGTGGCGCGTCCGCAGCTTCGAACGCGACAACCCCGACGTACGCCTCGAGGAGCTCGTCGCCACCAGCGACTGAGCCGCGCCCGTCCGGACGACCCCCAGGGTCGAGTCGTCGAACTCCACCGCGAACCGCCGCGCTGTGCCACTGTGGTCGGGTGCGCACACGGTGGATCGGTGCCGCGGCGGTGACCGCCGCCCTCGTCCTCACGCCCCTGCCCGCCACCGCGCGGGTCCCGGGGCACGAACTGGCGTTCACCGGGTGGGTCGGGGACGACGTCCGGCAGCGGCTCCTGGTCCTCGACACCGCGACGCAGGAACCCCGGACCGTCGCGCCGGGTGGGATCGCCGACCTGGTCTGGTCCGCCGACGGCTCGCGCCTGGCGTGGATCGGTTTCCAGGAGCCGACGGGTTCCGTCGTCGACACCGCGACGACCCTCTACTCCGCCCGACCGGACGGGACCGGTCGTCGCACCCTGTTCGCCGGGTCCAGCCTCGGGGACGTCGCTGCGGCACCGGACGGGAGCTTCGCCGTCGCCCGCTCCGACGTCCGCGAGATCGTCGACTGCTCGACCCACCCACCCGTTCCCGCCGCCGACATCACCCTGGTCTCGCCCGAGGGTCGCACCCGCCGGCTGACCCCGACGCCGGTGGGGACCTACGACCTGCAGTTCTCGCGGGACGGCCGCGACCTCGTGTGGTCGTCCAGCGACGGCGACCCGTGCGGTTCGACGGGCTGGCCCCACCTCAACCTCACCGACGTGGACACCGGGGCCACCCGGGTGGTGACCGGCGCCCGCAGCCTGCAGTCCCCGACGTTCTCCGGTGACGGTCGGACGGTGATCGCCTCGACGTCCGACGAGTTCGGCCAGGACCTCGTTCAGATCGACGTCGCAACCGCTGCGGCGCAACGGGTCGGGACGCCAGGTTTCGCTGAGCGACTCCCCGTGGTCTCGCCGTCCGGGGACGCGGTCGCCGTGGTCCGCACTCCGGTGGTCCCTGATCCCGGGACGTACTTCCGGCCCACGGAGGACCCGCACGTCGTCGTCCTCGACCTCCGCGGGAACCTGCTGCAGGACCTCGGGCAGGTGCACCTCGGGATCGACCGCCTCGCCTGGAGCTCCGACGGTTCGACCGTCGCCGTCGCGGGGGACAACTTCGTCCCCTTCGAACCCGGGAGCGACGTCGGCTCGGCGGATCCGGCGATCTGGTCGTTCTCCGTCACCGGTGGAGGACCCGTCCGGCTGAGCTCGACCGCAGGGTTCGCCAGCGCCGGACTGGCGTTCCGGCCGACGTTCCCGGACCCGCCCACGATCGAGCGTCGCACCCGGGGGCGGCGCTGACTCAGCTCCGGGTGAACCGTCCCGGTGTCGTCCCGAGGACCCGGCGGAAGTGGCGGGTCAGGTGCGACTGGTCGTGGAACCCGGCGAGGGCGGCGACCTCGGCGGGACGGTGACCGGTGAGGAGCAACGCGCGGGCCAGGTCGACCCGACGCGAGGTCAGGTAGGCGTGCGGCGGCATGCCGACCTCGCGGGTGAACGTGCGGACCACGTGGGCGGCGGAGACCCCGAGCCCTCCCGCGACGGACGCCAACGTGATCCCGTCGACGACGTGCTCGTCGAGCAGCGACCGCACCCTGCGGGCCAGGGGGACGTCGCGGGCCGTCACGGGGGGAGTGCGGCGCAGGTGCGCGGTCAGCGCCTCGACCAGGACGGCGGTCCGGGCCTCCGCCGCGAAACCCTCGGAGGGGTGCAGGAGGAGGGGGTGCAGTTCCCGCAGCGCCGCCGTGAACCCCGGATCGGGGACCTCCGGTGCGTCCGCGGCGCGACCGGCGAGTTCAGCGGGAATCGCGGAACCCTCGAGGTAGACGACGCGCTTGCGGAACCCCGTACTCGTCGCCGCCCGACCGTCGTGCGGTACGTGCGGGGGCAGCAGCGTGACCAGGGAACCCGTCCCGTGGGTGCGGTGGTCCAGGTCGTAGCGGACGGCGCCGGAGTCCACCAGCAGCAGCGTCCAGGTGTCGTGGGTGTGCAGCGGGTAGGCGTGCCCGACGAAGCGGGCGTGCAGGACCTCGGCGATCCCCGGGACGTCCGGGCGCCAACTGCGGACCAGTTCACCCACGTCACGAACGTACAAGACGGACGTCGCGCGGGGGCCGAGGATCACCCCGTGACCGACCCGAGCGAACCCGTCCGCTTCGACACCAAGATCGCCGTCCTCGTCCGCGACGACCTGGCGACCTGGCAGCGGCTCAACGTCACCGCGTTCCTGGCCAGCGGCATCACCGCGGCCCACCCGGACCTCGTGGGGGAGCCCTACGCCGACGCCGACGGCACGGCCTACCTCCCGTTGCTCGGGCGGCCCGTCCTGGTGTTCGAGGGCGACCGGGACGCGCTGCGCGCTGCGCACGGCCGCGCGCTGGGCCGGTCGCTGCCGCTGGCGGTGTTCACCGCCGACATGTTCAGCACCGGTCACGACGACGCGAACCGGGCCGCGGTGGCCGCGGTGGCCGGCTCCGACCTCGACCTCGTGGGACTGGCGCTGCACGGTCCCCGCAACGCCGTCGACAAGGTCCTCAAGGGCTCCCACGTGCACCCCTGACCCGTGGCCCGCGGTTGCCGGACGGCGCGGTTCTGGTGGAGTGGCTGCGTGAACCGCCTCGACGTCCTCGACTGGCGCCGCCGCGTCGGCGCCCTCTACACCGACGTCCGGTCCGCGCAGGACCCCGCCGCCGGGCACGCGCAGTGGGTCGCCGGCCGCGACGACCTGTTCGCCACCCACCCCTCGAGCCCGCTGCTGCCCCAGGACCGTGCGACCTTCACCGGGCTGCCCGTCGCGGCCTACGACCCGGCGATGCGTTTCGTCGTGCCCGTCGACGACGCCCCGCCGCTCACGCGGGAGGCCGTCACCGGCACCGACGGCACCGTGCACTTCGAACGCGTCGGAACCGTCGCCCTGCAGAACGTCGGGACACTGGACGTGTGGTGGCTGGACCAGTACGGCGGTGGCCTCTTCGTCCCGCTGAAGGACCCCGGCCCCGGCTACGGCGGCGGTCGCTACGTCCTCGACACCGTCAAGGGCGCCGACCTCGGGGGTGACCTCACGAGCCTCGTCGTCGACCTGAACTTCGCCTACCCGCCCAGCTGCGCCTACGACCCCGAGTGGGCCTGCCCGCTCCCGCCGCCCGGCAACGTCGTCGACGTCGCCGTGGCGGTCGGGGAGGCCGCCGGGGCCTGGTCGGTCTGACCCGGCCCGGGCGGGTCGGCTACTCGAGCCGGACGGCCTGGGCCGGTACCACCGACCCCTGGGCGGGAACGGCGGTCAGGACGCCGTCGCGCAGGTCCACCGTCCGTGGCGCCCGGCCGCGACGCCACGCCCCGAGCAGCTGCTCGGTGGCGTCGTCGTCGCCGGCGCAGCGGAACATCCCCAGCGTGTAGATGCGGGAGGCCTCCTCGCCCTGGCGGTGCCAGGAGAACTCCTCGCCCAGGTGCAGGTAGACGTCGACGTCGTCGCCGCGGGTGTCGAGGACCTCGTCGGCCAACGCGACCGCCTCCCGCAGGTGGCCGCACACCAGCAGCGCCGCGACGACGTAGCACCGGGTGTCCGGGGCCACCACGTCACCGGTCGCCAGGGCCTGGTTGGCCAGGCGCAGGGCCCGCCGGGCGTCGCCCGCGAACGCCGCGTGCTCGCTGGCCGCGACCAGCAACCGACCGCGGGACACCGAGTCCCCCGGCACGGCTCGCCGGGCCCAGGACTGCAGCAGGTCCGCGACGGCCCGTTGGCCCCGGGCGTCGTTCGCCGCGTTCAGTTCGACCTGCTCGAGGTCGTCGCAGCTGACAGGTGCTCGCACCGTTCGAACCTAGTGAGGTGCAGCGCCCGAGTCTCCCCCGCAGGAGCCGATCGGGCAGGGTTCACGCGTTCGGCGCAAGCTCCACGATCACCGGGGCGTGATCCGAGGCGCCCTTGCCCTTGCGCTCCTCGCGGTCGATCGTCGCGCCGCTCACCCGCGCCTGCAGCGCGGGGGAGCCCAGCACGAAGTCGATCCGCATGCCCTGACGCTTCGGGAAGCGCAGCTGCGTGTAGTCCCAGTACGTGAACGTCCCCGGGCCCGGGGCGTACGGGCGGACCACGTCGGCGAACCCCGCCTCCACCAGCGAGGAGAACGCCTTCCGCTCCGGCTCCGACACGTGCGTCGCGCCCGCGAAGACGTCGACGTCCCAGACGTCGTCGTCGGTCGGGGCGACGTTGAAGTCACCGACGAGCGCCACCGGGGCACCGGGGTCCTGCGCCAGCCAGGCCTTCCCGGCCTCGCGCAGCTGCTCCAGCCACAGCAGCTTGTAGGCGTAGTGCGGGTCCTCCAGGGAGCGGCCGTTGGGCACGTACAGGCTCCACACCCGCACCCCGCCGCAGAGCGCGCCGATGGCCCGCGCCTCCGCGACCGCCGGGTCCCCGAAGTGCGGGACGTCGGGGGAGAAGGCCGTGCTGACGTCCTCCAGACCGACCCGGGACACCAGGGCGACGCCGTTCCACTGCGACAGGCCGTGGTGGGCGACCTCGTAGCCGAGGTCGCGGAAGGCCTGCTCGGGGAACTGCTCGTCCTTGCACTTGGTCTCCTGCAGAGCGACGACGTCGACGTCGCTGCGCTCGATCCAGGCGATGACCCGGTCGAGGCGGGCGCGGATGGAGTTCACGTTCCAGGTGGCGAGGCGCACGCGGCGGCACGTTACAGGCGAGGCCCCCACGTGCTCGGACCGGAGCCGGACAGCACCTAAGCTGCGGTCCCGTGAGCACACCGAACTCCAGCGAACGCGACCGCCTCGCGGAACTCATCGCGGCCAAGGCCGTCGTCCGCGGGACGGTGACGCTCTCCAGCGGCAAGGAGGCCGACTACTACGTCGACCTGCGCCGGATCAGCCTGGACGGCGAAGCCTCCGCCCTCGTCGGTCCCGTGCTGCTGGACCTGGTGCAGGACTGGGACTTCCAGGCCGTCGGCGGGCTCACGATGGGCGCCGACCCGGTCGCCTTCGCCATGGTCCACGCCGCCAACGCCCGCGGGTGGGCCGCCGCGCACGACGGCGCCCCGCTGGACGCCTTCGTCGTCCGCAAGGCCGAGAAGGCCCACGGTCTGCAGCGCCGCATCGAGGGCCCCGACGTCGCCGGGCGCAGGGTCGTGGCCGTCGAGGACACCTCCACCACCGGGGGGTCCGTCCTCACCGCCGTCGAGGCGCTGCGCGCAGCGGGGGCCGAGGTCGTCGGGGTCGTCGTCATCGTCGACAGGAACACCGGCGCCCAGGAGAAGGTCGAGGCCGCGGCCGGCGTGCCCTACCGCTTCGCCTACGGCCTCAGCGACATCGGGCTCGCCTGATGGGCGCCACCGGGGCCGTCGTCCTCGTCGTCGTCGTCCTGCTCGTCCTCGTGATCGCCCTGTGGGTCGTCGCGACCCGCGCGGCCCTGGTCCGGATGCGCGACCTGGCCGTCGAGGCCGGCGCGCTCGCCGATCAGCGCCGCAGCCGCCTCGCCGACCTGGCCACCCACCTCGCCGCGCAGGAGGCCGCCGCGGCCGAACCGGACCCGCAGACCGTCCGGGCGCTCGCCGACGCCGAGCACCGCCTCGCCGGGGACATCGCCTTCCACTCCGCGGCCGTGCGCGCCTACGACCACCGCCTCGCGGGTGTCCCCACCTCCTGGGTCGGTGCCGTCTCCGGCCTGCACCCGCTGGGCGCGAGCGCCGAGCAGCAGCGCTGAACGCCTTCGAGGCCGCCCTCCCGCTCCTGCGCTGCCCGCTCTGCGCGGGCCGCTTCGAGCTGACCGGGCGGACCCTCGGATGCGCTGCGGGACACCGGTTCGACCTCGCCCGTCAGGGCTACGTCAACCTCGCCGTCGGGTCGAAGGCGACCGGTGACACCGCCGCGATGGTCGCTGCTCGTGAGGAGTTCCTCGGCGCCGGGCACTACGCACCGATCGCCGCGGCGCTCGCCGACCGGGGCGTCGCGGGGTTCGTCGTCGACGTCGGCGGCGGGACCGGGTACTACCTCGCGCACGTCCTGGAGCGCACCGGCGGGTCCGGGGTCGTCGTCGAGGTCTCGGCCGCGGCCCTGCGCCGAGCCGCCCGTGCGCACCCCCGGGCCGCCGCGGTCGGGGCGGACGTCTGGCGCGGACTGCCCTTCGCCGACGCCTCCGCCGACCTCGTGACGACGGTCTTCGCCCCCCGCTCGGTCCCGGAGGTGGTCCGGGTCCTGCGGCCCGGGGGCCGGTGGGTGATCGTCACCCCGTTGCCGGAGCACCTCGGTGAGGTCCGCGACGTGCTCGGCATGGTCGGGGTCGAGGAGCGCAAGGCCGAACGGCTGCACACCGACCTCGAGGGGTTCGTCGACCTCACCGAGGCGGAACTGCGGGTGCCCCGCCGGTTCGACCGCGCTGCGCTGCGGGCTCTGGTGCTCATGGGGCCCAGTGCCCACCACGTCGACGCCGCGGCCCTCGAGGAGCGGCTCGCCGGGTTGCCCCACGTCGTCGACGTGACCGTCGCCGTGCGGCTGACGGCCGTCACGAGACCCTGAGCCACCCGCCCGGGGACCGGGGCTCACGGCCCGGTGATCAGGTGGCGTTCCCTACGGTGCGCACGGCCCGTCGCGGTGTCCCGAGTTCGGTGGCGAACCCGCCCGCGGCCAGGTGGGCGGCGAGCGCTCCCGTCCCCTCCGGGGCCAGGGCGAGCGTCGCGGACCAGCTCTCGCCGCCCCACACCACGTCCTCGACGTCGAAGCCGTGCCGCAGGTCGGCCTCCAGGCGGCCGCCGTCGGCGAGGCTCGCGCGCACTTCGACGAGGTCGACCCAGCGACGGCGCAGCACGCCGGCCTCGGCGAGCGCACCGGACACGGCGGAGCCGTAGGCGCGGACCAGCCCCCCCGTGCCCAGCAGGACACCGCCGAAGTACCGCGTGACCACGGCGAGCACGCCGGTCACCCCCGCACCGTTCAGCGCGGCCAGCATCGGGGCACCCGCCGTACCGGCCGGTTCGCCGTCGTCGTGCGAGCGCTGCTGCGTGCCGTCCTCGCCCAGGACCGAGGCCGTGCAGTGGTGACGGGCGTCGGGGAACTCCTTGCGGACCCGGGCGAGCACCGCGTCGACACCGTCGACGTCGCGCACCGGCTCCAGGGTCGCGACGAACCGGGACCGCTCCACGCTCGTCTCCGTCCGCACCGCGCGGGCCGGGACGGGCAGGGGGTCCCTCACGCGCGCGCCCGTCGACGCCGCCGGATCCAGGCCGCGAGAGGCACGACGAAGGAGAAGACGATGGCGGTCCCGGCGATCGCGTACGCCGTCGTCCGCACCCAGGGGTGGGAGTCGGCGGCGTGACCGGCGAGCACCAGCAGCGCGCCCCAGCACAGGGCGCCCACGACGTTCGCGGAGGCGAACTTGGCGTAGGGCATCGCGGCCGTGCCGGCGATGATCGGCGTGAACGCGCGCAACCACGGGATGAACCGGCAGGCCACCACCGCGAACCAGCCGTACTTCGCGTAGAACGCCTCGGCCCGGGGCAGGTGCCGGGCGGCCTTCCGGGCCCGGCGCAGCAGCCAGGGCCGACCCAGCCGGCGTCCGGACCAGTACCCGACGGTGTCGCCCAGGACGGCCGCCAGCGTCACCCCGACGACCAGGACGGTCAGCGAGACGGGGGAGTCGTCGCGGGCGGAGATGAGACCGGCCGTGAAGAGGACGCTGCTGCCGGGCAGCCAGAACCCGATGAGGGTGCCCGTCTCGGCGAACACGATCCCGAAGACGAGGACGTACAGCCCGACCGCGCCGAGGTCCTCGAGCTGAGGGTCGGCGAGCTGTGCGATCCAGTCGGACACCTCGTGATCCTGCCAGAAGGCAGGTCGACCTCAGTCGTCGGCCAGCAGGGCCAGCCTGCGGCGTTCGTCGTCGTCGAGGCGCCGGGGACGACCCTCGTCGAAGTCGTAGGCGACGCACACCGTGGAGGCGCGGACGTAGGTCCGGAGCTCACCGACGGCGTCGGTGTCGGGTTCGAGGAGCTCGTAGTCGACCTCGAAGCTGGCTCCACCCGTTCGGCCCACCCAGAGGTCGACGGCGACCGGGGCGAGGCGGTAGTCCAGCGGTCGCAGGTACTCGACGGTGTGCTTCGCCACGACCATCCCGGTCGCCAGCATCGGCGCCGAACCGTCGGGGGACTCCAGCCCGAAGGCGCGCACGCGGGCCTCCTCGAGGAGCCGCATGATCTCGACGTTGTTGATGTGGCGGTAGGCGTCCATGTCCCCCCACCGCAGGGACAGGGACAACCGCCGACGAGCCACCCGGACATCCTGCCGGGTGGCGGCTCAGCGCTGGTTCTCGGGGGTCTTGCCGTTCGACTGCGCCGGCAGCGAGGCCGTGCGGTGGCGCTCCTTGGCCCGGGCGCGCAGGAACTCGATCCCGACCGGGATGAGCGAGAGCACGACGAGCAGCAGCAGGCCCAGTTCGAGGTTGTTCCGGATCAGCGTGATGTTGCCCAGCGCGTAGCCGAGCAGCGTGATGCCGGTCGCCCAGAGCACGGCGCCGATCGCCGAGAACGTCAGGAACGTCCTGCGGGACATGGCACCTGCGCCCGCGGCGAGGGTGATGAAGGTGCGGACGACGGGCACGAACCGGGCCAGGATGATGGCACGGGCCCCGAATCGCTCGAAGAACTCGCTGGTCTGCTGGATCCGCTTGGGGGTCAGCAGTTTCGAGTTCGGCCGGTCGAACAACGCCGGCCCCGCCTTGCGTCCGATCTCGTAGCCGACGACGTTGCCGAGGAACGCCGCGACGGACAGCAGCAGGCAGGAGAGCCAGATCGGTTCCCGCAGGACGTCGGAGTGGGTGAACAACCCGACGGTGAACAGCAGGGAGTCGCCCGGCAGGAAGAACATGAACAGCCCGCACTCGACGAACACGATGGCCATGGCGACCCACAGAGCGGCGGGGCCGAGGGTGTCCAGGAACGTCTCGGGGCTGGCCCAGTCGGGCAGCAGAGCGGGTGCCGCCGCCGGCAACGAGGTGGACAGCGCGGTCGTGAACTCGGCGAGCAGGGGCACGTGCCCCAGGGTAAGTCTCTTTCGGAGCCCCGTGGACGTCCCGGGCTGGAGATCAGCCCAGAGGATGACCCGTCCGGGCCGGCATCAGCCCCATGGCCGATGCCCGGTCCGTGATCCCGCGGGTGGTCCCGCGGGATCACGGATCGGAGGCGGTCAGACCGTGGCGGCCGTGGGGTCCCAGTCGTCGGGGAGCGGGGCCGCGGCCTCGACGGTGCTGCTCACGGGCACGAACGCGCCGCTCTGCGCGGACTCGGCGATCGACTCCATGACGTCGACCACGTGGTGGGCCAGGGCGCCCTGGACGCGGTGCGGACGTCCCGCCCGGATGGCGCGGGCCATCTCGAGGACCCCGGTACCGCGGGTGGACAGTGCCGTCGTGGAGGCCAGGACCTCCCACTCCTCACTGCCGCGGCGGCGGATCTGGACGTCGCCGTCGAAGGTGTTCGGGTCCGGCAGGGCCAGGGTCGCGTCGGTGCCGGTGATCTCCACGAACCCCGCCCGGGGGAGGGGGGAGTCGAAGCTGAAGATGCTCTGCGAGCTCTGGCCGCTGCGGAACTGCGCGATGGCGCTGACGTGGGTCGGCACGGTCACGTCGAAGGTCTCGCCCGCCTTGGGCCCCGAGCCGATGACGCGCTGGGACCGCGCCGTCGAGGCGATGGCCGCGACCGAGGCGACCGGGCCGAACGCCTGGACCAGCGTCGTGAGGTAGTAGGGCCCGATGTCGAACAGCGGACCGGCCCCGGTCTGGAAGAGGAACGCCGGGTTCGGGTGCCAGGACTCCGGACCGGGGGACTGCATCAGGGTCAGCGCCGTCAGCGGGGTCCCGATGTCGCCCCGGGCCAGCGCCTTGAGCGAGGTCTGCAGCCCCGCGCCCAGGAACGTGTCCGGCGCGCAGCCCAACCGGACACCGGCCGCCTCCGCCGCGTCGATCAGGCGCTGACCGCCCTCGCGGTCGAGGGCGACGGGCTTCTCCGACCAGACGTGCTTGCCGGCCGAGATCGCCGCGAGCGACACCTCGACGTGGGCCGCGGGGATCGTCAGGTTCACGACGATCTCGACGTCCGGGTTGCCCAGCACGGCGTCGATGCCGCCGTGGACCGGGACACCGTGCTCCGCGGCCCGGGCCGCGGCGGCCTCGGGGAAGAGGTCGCCGATGGCGTGGACCCGCACGTCGGGGAACGCCGTGAGGTTCTCCAGGTAGGTGCCGCTGATGACGCCGGCGCCGACGATGCCGATCCCGACCGGTCCTGTGCGGGTCTCGCTCACGACAGGGCCTTCGTCAGGTAGTCGTAGCTGCCCTGCACGGCGTCGAAGACATCGCCGGTGGTGTCGTCGAGCTCGACGACCCCGAGGTCGACCCCCGCCGAGGCCGCGAGGATCGCGGCGACGTCGAGGTCGCCGGACCCGAAGGCGACCTGCTTCTTCGTGTCCCGGCTGCCGTCACCGTCCTTGAGGTGGACCGCGCGCACGCGCTCGCCGAGGCGGCCGAGCAGGTCGGGGACCTCGACGCCGCCGACGACGACCCAGTAGGTGTCGACCTCGAGGGCGACCCCGTCGGCGAGGTGGTCGGCGAAGACCTCGAGGGCGGGGCGGCCGCCGATCTTCGTCTCGAGCTCGAACTGGTGGTTGTGGTAGCCGATGGTCACCCCGGCGTCGGCGGCGCGGAGCGCGGCGGCGTTGAGCTCGGCGGCGACCGCGGCGACGTCCTCGGCGGTGGTCCAGCGCGCGGGGTCGACGTGGGGTTCGACGACGAGCGTCGTCCCCGTCTTCGCGGCGGCGACCAGCACGGCCTCGATGTCACCGCCCACGACCTTGGCGTGGGTGCTCGGTGCGGTCAGCCCGGCCTTCGCCAGTGCCGGGGCGAGCTCGTCCGCCTTCTCGGTGAGGCCGAACGGCTCCACCTGGCGGAAGCCGAAGCCGGCGAGGCGGGCCAGGGTGGCGTCGAGGTCGGCGGCGAGCGCGTCGCGCACCGTGTAGAGCTGTACGGAGATCTTCGACGTGTCGAGTGTCTTGTCGGCCATGAGTGGGGTTCTCGTCCTCTCGCGTGCTGCTCGCGGGGCGACCGTCCCTGGACGCCCACGTCCCCGGTCCGAGGAACCGAACCGGTTCAGCAACCGTACGGCCGCGACCCGTGCGGGCGCCAGACCCCGTTACGATCCGGCGGTGAGCGAGGGACCCCGCACCGCCCTGACCGAGGACGAACTGGCCTTCCTGCACGAGACCTTCGACCTGGCCCGCGAGGGCGAGACGGCGGAGCTGACCGCGCGGGTCGACGCCGGGGTCCCGGTCAACCTCACGAACTCCGGCGGGGACACGCTGCTGATCCTCGCGGCCTACCACGTGCACACCGAGACGGTCCGGGCCCTGCTCGAGCGCGGCGCCGACCACTCCCGGGTGAACGACAAGGGCCAGACGGCGATCGGGGCGGCGGTCTTCCGCCAGGCCACCGACATCGTGACGGAGCTGCTGGACGCCGGGGCCGACCCGGAGCTGGGCCGCCAGTCCGGTGTCGCGGTGGCGCAGGTGTTCGCCCTGCCGGAGATGACGGCGTTGCTGCGGGCCCCGCGAAACTGATCCGCACCTGCGGTCTTCGTGCGGACTGCGAGCCGTAGTTGCGGCTACAGTCGGGTCGTGCCGCTCTACCGCATCCGTGACGTCGCCGACCTGCTCGGCGTCTCCGACGACACCGCCCGGCGCTGGAGCGACGCCGGCACGCTGGCGAGCAGCAAGGACGAGAACGGCCGGACCGTCGTGGACGGAGCCGTGCTCGCCGCGTTCGCGGTGCAGCACGCCGCCTCGGCCGCCACCGACACCACGGGCGTGACGCGCTCGGCGCGCAACCACTTCGTCGGACTCGTGACGCGGGTCGTCGCCGACGGGGTCATGGCGCAGGTCGAGATGCAGTGCGGTCCGCACCGGGTCGTCTCGCTCATGAGTCGCGAGGCCGCCGAGGAACTCGGCCTCGAACCCGGTAGCCGGGCCACGGCCGTGGTCAAGGCGACGACGGTCATCGTCGAGACCCCCGAGGGGAACCGCTCGTGAGGATCCGCCCACTGCTCGCCCTGGTCGCCGCAGGTGCTCTGCTCGCCGCCTGCGGTTCCAGCGACGACACCGCGACCCCGGCGGCGACGTCGAGTTCCGCCACGACGACAGCGGAGGCCCGGACCCTCACCGTGTTCGCGGCCGCGTCGCTGAAGAACTCCTTCACCGCGATCGGCAAGGAGTTCGAGGCCGCGAACCCGGGCGTCACCGTCACGTTCAGCTTCGCCGGTTCCTCCGACCTCGTCACCCAGATCACCGAGGGTGCCCCGGCGGACGTGTTCGCCTCGGCCGACGAGAAGAACATGGTGAAGGTCACCGACCAGTCGCTGACCGCGGCCGACCCGGTCGACTTCGCCACCAACGTCCTCGAGATCGCCACTCCCGCAGGCAACCCCGCCGGGATCAAGACGTTCGCGGACCTGGCGAAACCGGGGGTGAAGGTCGTCGTCTGCGCCGCGCAGGTTCCCTGCGGTTCCGCGACGCAGACCGTCGAGACGTCCTCCGGGGTCACGCTCAGCCCGGTCAGTGAGGAGTCCTCGGTGACCGACGTGCTCGGCAAGGTCACCTCGGGCGAGGCGGACGCCGGCCTCGTCTACGTCACCGACGTCACCGCCGCGGGCGACGAGGTCACCGGGGTGGAGTTCCCCGAGTCCGCCAGTGCGGTGAACACCTACCCGATCGCCACCCTGAAGGACGCGAAGGACGCCGACCTCGCGTCGGAGTTCGTCACGTTCGTCACCGGCACCGCGGGCGAGAAGGTCCTGCAGGACGCCGGGTTCGGCGCGCCGACGAAGTGACCCGGCGCGGCGGTGCGGTGGAGGGGAGTGCGCTGCCGCGGTGGGTGTTCGTCCCGGCGGCGGTGGGGTTGCTGCTGTTCCTCGCCCCGCTCGCCGGGATCCTGTCGCGGGTGCCGTGGGCGGGCTTCGTGCCGCTCATCACCTCCGACTCCTCCCGCGCCGCGCTGCTGCTCAGCCTGAAGACGGCCTCGGCCAGCACCCTCGCCTGCCTCGTCCTCGGGGTCCCGATGGCGTTGGTGCTGGCCCGCAGCGACTTCCCCGGGATGCGGGTGCTGCGCTCCATCGTCCTGCTGCCCCTCGTGCTGCCGCCCGTCGTCGGCGGGCTCGCGCTGGTCTACACCTTCGGCCGCAGGGGCCTGTTCGGGTCCACGCTGGAGGGTTTCGGCGTCACCGTCGCCTTCACCACCGTGGCCGTGGTCATCGCCCAGACGTTCGTGTCGCTGCCGTTCCTGGTCCTGAGCCTCGAGGGAGCCCTGCGCACGGCGGGCCGGCGCTACGAGGCCGTCGCCGCGACGCTGGGCGCGAGACCCGGGCGGGTGCTGTTCCGGGTGACGTTGCCGCTGGTGGTGCCGGGGCTGGTGTCCGGCGCGGTGCTGGCCTTCGCCCGCGCCCTGGGGGAGTTCGGCGCGACCCTGACGTTCGCCGGCAGCCTCCAGGGCGTGACCCGGACGTTGCCGCTGGAGATTTACCTCGTCCGCGAGACCGACCCTGACGCCGCGGCCGCTTTGTCGCTGCTGCTCGTCGTCGTCGCGGTGGTCGTCGTCGTGGCGGTTCGCGGACGGCCGGGGCGGGGGGTGTTCTGATGGCCGGTCTGGAGGTCGCCGTCCGGTTCGCCCCCCGGGACGTCGACCTGGAACTGTCGGTCGCCCCCGGGGAGGTCCTCGCCGTCCTGGGGCCGAACGGCGCCGGGAAGTCGACGTTGCTGGGACTGCTCGCGGGGTTGCTGCGACCGACCGCGGGGCGGGTCGTCCTCGACGGCGAGGTGCTGGTCGACGACCGTGGGACCTTCGTCCCCCCGCACCGCCGCGGGGTCGGCCTGCTCGCCCAGGACGCGATGCTCTTCCCGCACCTCAGCGTCGAGGCGAACGTGGCCTTCGGCCCGCGCAGTGCCGGTGTCTCCCGCACCCGCGCCCGCGAACGGGCCCAGCAGCTGCTCGGGGACGTCGGGATGACCCCCTTCGCGGGCCGTCGCCCCCACGAACTGTCCGGCGGTCAGGCCCAGCGAGTCGCGATCGCGCGGGCGCTCGCCGCCGAGCCGAGGCTGTTGCTGCTGGACGAACCGATGGCCGCGCTCGACGTCACCGCCGCCCCCGAGGTCCGGCAGGTCCTGCGCCGGGTCCTGCGCGGAACCGGGCGCTGCGCGGTCCTGGTGACCCACGACCCCCTCGACGCGCTGGCCCTCGCCGACCAGGTCGTCGTGCTCGAGGCCGGTCGGGTCGCCGAACGCGGTCCGGCGCAGCAGGTCCTGTCCTCGCCGAAGAGCGCGTTCGGGGCCCGGCTGGCGGGTCTGGTGCTGATCCCGGGGACCATCACCGCGGACGGCCTGGCCACCGCGGACGGCACCGTGGTGCACGGGCTGGTCACGGGCGCGGTGGGGGAGCACGGCGTCGCCCTCTTCAGCCCCTCCGTGGTGTCGGTGCACGCGAGCGACCCCGGCGGGAGTCCGCGCAACCGGTGGTCCGCGACGGTGCTCGACGTCGTTCCCCGCGGGGAGGTCGTCCGCGTGCGGGCCCGACCGGACGCGCCGGCCGGTCACGACGTCCTGGCCGACATCACCGTCGCGGCGGCGGCGGAACTCGACCTGGCCCCCGGCGGCCCCGTGCACCTGGTCGTCAAGGCGACGGCGGTCCGGATCCTCGCCAGCGCCTGACGACGACGGCTCGCCCGTCCCGCCGACCCGGGGGAGCTCGCACTGCGACGATCGTCGGACGCGGGGTCTCTCAGGGTTCCCCTAGGTTCGGGGGATGCTCGTCCTCGACAAGATCACCAGGACCTTCGGGGACCGTCTCGCTCTCGACGGCGTCAGCATCAGCGTTCCGGACGGACGCATGGTGGGCTTCGTCGGGGCGAACGGTGCCGGGAAGACCACCACGATGCGGATCGCCCTCGGCGTGCTGGCCGCGGACTCCGGGACGGTGACGTTCCGCGGGAAGGTCCCCGACCTCGCCGTCCGCCGCCGGTTCGGCTACATGCCGGAGGAACGCGGTCTCTACCCCAAGGGCAGGTTGCTGGAACAGTTGGTGTTCCTGGCCCGGCTGCACGGGGTGGACCGCGGGGTCGCCGCGAAGCGGGGCCAGGACCTGCTGGAACGGCTCGGGCTGGGTGACCGGTCCGGCGACAAGCTGGAGTCGCTCTCGCTGGGGAACCAGCAGCGGGTCCAGGTGGCGGCCTCCCTGGTGCACGACCCGGAACTGCTGGTCCTCGACGAACCGTTCTCCGGTCTCGACCCGATCGCCGTCGACGCGATGGCGGACCTGCTGCGGGAGAAGGTCGCGGCGGGGGTGGGTGTCCTCTTCTCCAGCCACCAGCTCGACCTCGTCGACCGGCTCTGCGACGAACTCGTCATCCTGCACGCCGGTCGGGTCGTCGCCGCGGGAGAACCGGAGAAGCTGCGCCGGGAACGGGCCGGATCCCGCTTCCGGCTCGTCGCCGACGCCGACCTCGGCTGGCTGGACGACGTCCCCGGCGTCCGGGTGCTGGAACGGCGTGCCGACGGGACCGTCCTCGAACTCCACGGTGATCCCGACCTCGACCAGCGGGTTCTCGCCGAGGCCCTCCGCCGCGGCCCGGTCCGCTCCTTCGCCCCGCTGCTGCCCTCGTTGTCCGACCTGTTCCAGGAGGTGTCCCGGTGAACGCCCAGTGGTGGATCATCGCCCAGCGCGAGATGACGGAGAAGTTGCGGGACAAGGGTTTCATCTTCTCGACCGTCCTGCTCTTCGTCCTCGTCGCCGCGGCCTCCGTCCTGCCCGGGGTGATCTCCGGAGGTGGCGACGACTACGACGTCGCGGTCACCGCGCAGGCGCAGCCGTTGGTGGTCGCCCGACCCGGCGAGGACCCGGACACCCGGATCGAGCTGAAGGAGGTCGCCGACGACGCGGCCGCCGAGGCCGCCGTCCGGGCCGGGGACGTCGACGCCGCCGTGGTGGTCGGGGACACCAGCGCCGTCATCCTGGGTGACCGCAACGTCTCGGACACCCTGGCCGGCGTCCTCCGCACCCGGATCGGTTCCGCTCAGACCGTGCTGGGTTTCCAGGCGCTGGGGGTGGACCAGACCGAGGTCCAGCGCGTCCTGTCGTTGCCGCCGCCGTCGACGCGACTGCTCGACCCCGACGCGGTGGACCCGTTGCTCGTCTACCTTCTCGGCCTCGCGTTCGCAGTGCTGTTCTTCCAGATCGTCGTCCTCTTCGGCTACTCGATCGCGCAGAGCGTGGTGCAGGAGAAGCAGACCCGCGTCATCGAACTGCTCGTGACGACCGTCCCGGTGCGGCAGTTGCTCATCGGCAAGATCCTCGGCAACGGGATCCTGGCCTTCGGTCAGATCCTGCTGCTCGTCGTCGCCGGGGTGGCGGCCCTGCGCATCGCCCAGCCGGAACTGCTGGACAGCATCCCGGGCATCCCCAGCGCCGCCGCGTGGTTCCTCGTCTTCTTCGTCCTCGGCTTCGCGATGCTCTCCTGCCTGTGGGCCGCGGCGGGCGCGATGGCGAGCCGGCTCGAGGACCTGCAGTCGACGGCGACCCCGGTGCAGATGTTCGTCATGCTGCCGTTCTTCGCCAGCTTCCTCGCCAACGAACCCGGCCCGCTGCAGACCGCGTTGAGCTACATCCCGTTGTCCTCGCCGATGGTCATGCCCAAGCGCGTGGTCCAGGGGGACGTCGCCCTGTGGGAACCGTTGCTCTCGCTGCTGATCATCGCGGCCACCGCCGTGCTCTTCGTCACCGTCGCGCGCCGTCTCTACGAGAACAGCCTGCTGCAGACCGGCCGCTCGCTGGGTTTCCGGTCCGCGTGGAAGAAGGCCGTCTGAGCCTTGCGATGATGGTCCGGTGAGTGACGAGGTCCAGGAGCAGCGGGTCGTCGGCGTGGGGCCCTGGGAGGGGACCTGGCCCGACGACCCGCGCTTCGACCCCGAGCTGCTGCTCGAGGGTGACCGGCGCAACGTGGGTGACGAGTACCGGTACTGGTCCAACGCCGCGATCGTCGCCGACCTCGACACCCGCCGGAACCCGCTGCACGTGGCGGTCGAGAACTGGCAGCACGACGCGAACATCGGTTCCGTCGTGCGGACCGCGAACGCCGTGAACGCGGCCGGTGCGCACGTCGTGGGCCACCGGCGGTGGAACCGGCGCGGCGCGATGGTCACCGACCGGTACCTGTCGGTGCACCACCACGCCGACGTGGAGGCCCTCGTCGCTTGGGCCGCCGAACGGGGGCTCCCGATCGTCGGCATCGACAACGTCGAGGGATCGGTACCGCTGGAGACCTACGACCTCCCGCGCGAGTGCGTGATGCTCTTCGGGCAGGAAGGTCCGGGACTGAGCGACGAGGCGGTCGCGCACTGCGTCGACGTGCTGGCCATCGCGCAGTTCGGCTCGACCCGCTCGATCAACGTGGGGGCGGCGGCGGCCGTCGCGATGCACGCCTGGGTGCGCCGGCACGTCTTCGACCAGCGTCCCTGACGCTGGTCGGACCACCGTCCGCGATCGTGCCGGGGATCCCTGCACGATCGCGGACGGGAGGGGTCAGGGGAGGACGAGGACCTGGCCGACGGCGATGTGCGCCGGGTTGTCACCGATGAGGCCGCGGTTGGCGTTCCACACCGCGACGTACCCGCCGGCGACACCGTTGTTCACGGCGATCCGGTAGAGGGTGTCGCCGGGGGCGACGGTGTAGGTGCGGGCGGCGGGCGCCGGAGCGGCCTCGACAACGGCGACCGGCGCGGGGGCCGGAGCAGGCGCGGGGGCCGGAGCGGGAGCGGGGGCGGGCGCCGGGTGGAGCAGCGCGGCCTCCTGGCCGACGGGGTCGGCCGAGCCGTGCAGGCCGAGACGGCGCGAGCAGGACGGCCAGGCGTTCCAGCCCTGGGCCGCGAGCACGCGCTCGGCGACGACGATCTGCTGCTCACGGGAGGCCTGGTCGGCGCGGCCCGCGTACTGCCCACCGCCGAAGCTGGTCCAGGTGCGCGGGTTGAACTGCAGCCCGCCGTAGTAGCCGTTGCCGGTGTTGATGTGCCAGTTGCCGCTGGACTCGCAGTGGGCGAGCGCGTCCCACTCCTGCACGGGAGCGGCCGAGGCGCTGGAGACGGGGCCCAGCAGAGCGGCACCGGCAGCGCCGGCGGCGAAGGTGGCCAGCAGGCCACGGCGGACGAGACGGGACGGGGCGCGACGGATCGCAGACATGGTTGGCCTCCAACGCCTGCGAGGTCAGCTGTCGGGTTCGGGTCGAAGGTGTGACCCGGCCGCGCGGACGCGGCTTCACCCCGAGGACTCCGCAGCGGACTGCGGTGGTCCGAGGAACCTTGGGTCCCCCGCTCCTGCCCACGGGTTCTGCATCCGGCGCGGTGGGCAGGACTCGGCGTCTCCGCGACGTGTCCCCGAACGGGCTCAGGGACGGGCCGACCGTAACAAGCGCGAGGCCCGGCGTACACCGTGCCGTGTCCGCACCGTCACGTGAACGTGCACGAAACCCCTGATCAGGCTGGTGAGTGACGTCCGCGTGTGGCGCAGATCACGCCCTGGAGCGCTCGGATCAGCTGTTCGCGAGCAGTTTCGCGACGGCTTCCTCGATCCGGGGGGTGAAGTCCCCGGCCCGTTCACCCTCGCGTCCGTGCAGCGGCTCACCGAAGGTCACGTGGATCGGCGGACGCCCCTTCACCGGCCAGTTCCGCTTCGGCGGCATCGCGTCGTAGGTCCCGCGCAGGGCGATCGGGACGACCGGCACCCCGGCCTCCAGGGCCAGGTACGCCGCGCCCTTCTTGAACGGGCGCATCTCACCGGTGTAGCTGCGCCCACCCTCGGGGAACATCACCAGGCTCCAGCCGTCGGCGAGCAGCTGCGAGGACGCGCTCGCCCCCGCCGTCCCGCGGCGTTCCAGCGGGAAGGTGCCGATGACCAGGCCCGACGGGGCTGCGCGCCACCACACGTCGAAGAAGTAGTCCGCGGCCGCGGCGATCGCGATCCGGCGGCGACGGCGCGGTCCGAGGGCCTCCAGCAGCACCGGGGCGTCCAGGTGCGAGGAGTGGTTGGCGACCAGCACGGCCGCGCCACCGAGGCGGTCCAGCACCTCGGCGTTGTGCACGTGGACCGTCACCTGCGAGCGGAGGACGGGGGTCATCAGGACCCGCTGCAGCCCGGAGCGCACCGCCGTGGCCGGAGCCGAGCGCACCCAGTCGTTGCGGTGGACCGCCCGACCGGCCTTGTCCTCGGGAGCAGACCCGGAGTGCTTGCGCAGCAACGGCAGCGCACGCACGATCCGCGTCGGTCGGGGGATCCCCATCAGCCTCGCCATCCTTCGGTCCTCGACACCGGCGGTCCGCATCGACTGCTCGACGGTGTGGAGTGCACGGTTCGCATCCTGCCACGTCGACCCCCCGGGGAGCCGTCCGGCACGGCTCAGTCGGTGCCCGCGAGCACCTGCTGCGGCACCCGCAGCCGCCGCGCGGGCGAACTCGCCGCCCAGTCCGCCACCGGCCAGCGCGAGGCGCGGGCCACCCGGAACAGCGGGACGTCGGGCGAGACGGCCGTCGGGTTGCCCACCGACTTCAGCAGCGGCACGTCGACGTGGGAGTCGGCGTAGGCGTAGCTGGCGGACAGGTCCGCCCCCTCGACCTCGGCGTAGCGGCGCAGCCAGGCGGCCCGCGCCTCCCCGACCAGGGGTGGGGACTTCAGGAAGCCGCTGGCCCGGCGGCGCCCGCCGAGGTCGAGCTCCTCGTCCAGGTCGGTGCAGACGACCTCGTCGAAGAGGGCCGACAACGGCCGCGTCACCTGGCGCACGTCGCCGGTCATGAGGATGGTCCGGTGCCCGGCGTCGCGGTGACCCTGGATGCGCCGCAACGCGTCCGAGGAGACCTGCTCCAGGAAGCGCGGCGCGTGCACCTCGTCGACGTAGGCCTCCAGCAGGTCCAGGTCGACGCCCGCGTACCCGCGGAAGAGGGAACGCAGGAAGCTGCCGCGGTCGCGCCGTTCGGCGGCGATCCACCCCGGCAGGTGGCGCATGATCCGGCCGAACTCCGCGACCCGCGCCGGGGCGTCCAGCGCCGAGAGGCGCAGCGTCAGGTACGAGTCGACGACGGTCCCCGGGATCAGCGTCCCGGCGAGGTCGAAGACCGCGAGGACGGGCGCCGAACCCTCCGCGACGGGCTTCAGCGCCCGCGGGCCGGTGGACTCGGTCAGCGTGCGCCGACGGCGGATCTCCTCGTACTTGCGCATCTGCGTCGTGACGCTGGGGCAGTGGCTGTCGAGCCAGTAGTGGCGCCAGTCCACCGTCGAGGTGTCGAAGCCGAAGAGCTCCGCGTCCGCGGGGTCCAGCGACTCGTGCAGCGCCAGCGTCTTGTCGTCGACGAACCGGAGCTCGGCCTCGGTGTAGGCCTTGTACAGGTCCATGTAGCGACGACCGCTGTCGAGCTGCCGGCTGAGGGTGTCGAGCTTGCGGGAGGCCTCGCGGACCCGTTCCGAGCGCGGCGCGAACGCCAGCAGCCGGTTCCCCGCGCCGGTGAGCAGCTCCCCGGCCCGGACCTTGCGCTCCACGGCCCGACCCCCCGGGAAGTCCCACGTGGGCATGACCGCGGGGGAGGAGTCGAAGGGGTGCTCCGTGAAGTACTCGCGGATGAACTCGTAGATCTGGCGGAACGTCAACGGGTTCCGGTTGCCCGAGGACACGTGGTAGTACGCCGGCTGCGACAACGGCGGCGGGGTCGCCGACGCGACCAGGATGGCGTTCACGACGTGGTCGATGGGCACCACGTCGAGGACCGCGTCCGGTGCCGCCGGGAACTCCGTCAGCTCACCGCGGCCGTAGGCCAGGATCAGCGGCTCGGCCATCTTGAAGCCCTCGATCCAGCCCGGGTGCGGGTGCTGGACGGCGGACTCCACGACGCTCGGGCGCAGGATCGTCGTCGGGATGACGGGGGCGGCGATCTCCTCGACGAGTCGCTCACCCATCGACTTGGTGAAGGTGTAGCAGTCCGTCCAACCCAGCGTGCGGGCCCGTTCCTTGCCCGCGGCGCGCTGCTGGTCCGCGACCCAGCGCACCCGGCGTTCCTCGGCCCCGGCGGCCACGCTCAGCGGACCCGCGCGACCGTGGTCGCGTTCGGCGGCACGCAGGAACGTCCGCAGCTGCACCTCCAGGCGGGAGTCCTCCTCGATGCGGGCCGCCAGGCGCAGCCCCGCCTCGGTCTCGGTGCGCCAGTCGACCCGGTGCTCCACGGCGCGTTCCGGGACGGCGCCCCGACGTCGGCCGCCGACGAAGGCCGTCGAGACGTGCACGTAGTGGACGGCGCCGTGACCCCGTTCGTTGGCCTCCAGCGTCCGCTCGACCAGCGCGCGGGTGCCCACCACGTTCGTCGTGAACGCGTCCTGGATCAGCGGGTCGAACGAGACGTCACCCGCGCAGTGCACGACGACGTCGATGTCGGACGGCAGCTCCGGCACGTCGGCGAGGTCGCCCTCGAGGGCCTGCACCCGCGTCTTCAGCAGGTCGTCGACCTCACCCGCGGCGCGGAAGATCTCCTTGCGCAGCACCCCGCGCAGCCGGTCCTCGCCGGACTGACCCGGCTTCGGACGCACCAGGGCGACCGCCGTCGTCCCGGGCAGGTCGACGAGCAGACGCTGCAGCAGCGCCTCACCGATGAAGCCCGTCACCCCGGTCAGGAGGAAACGCTTGCCGTCGAGCTGCTCAGCCAATCGCACCGGCGAATCCTGTCACGTCCCCACCACTGCCCCGTTCCCTCGCGCTCCCCCCGCCGCGCACACCACCGGGCCGTAGGGTCGCGCCCGTGGAGATCGCCTGCCTGCAGACCGCCGGGACGACCGGCGATCCCGAGGCCAACCTCGCCGCCCTCGAGGTCGCCGCGGGTGACGCCGTGGCCCGCGGGGCCGAGCTGCTCGTCACGCCCGAGATGTTCCTCACCGGCTACGACCTCGGCCCCGACACCCCGGAGCGGGTGCGGGCCCTGGCCCCCGGCCTGCTGGACCGGGTCCGCGACACCGCCCGCCGCCACGGCCTCGCCCTGGTCGTCGGGATGCCCGAGGTCGAGGGTGGGCACTGCTACAACGTCGCCGTCTTCGTCGGCCCCGACGGTGAGGTGCTCGGCCGCCACCGCAAGGTCCACCTCTTCGGCGACGTCGACCGCGCGGCCTTCAGCGCCGGCGACCAGCTCGTCTCCACGGTGCGGTTCCGCGGCCTGACGATCGCGATGCTCATCTGCTACGACGTCGAGTTCCCCGAGGCCGTGCGGGCCGCGGCGATCGCGGGCGCGCACCTCGTCGTGGTGCCGACCGCTCAGATGCACCCCTTCGAGTGGGTCGCGGAGCAGCTCGTCCGCGTCCGGGCCTGGGAGAACCAGGTCTACGTCGCCTACGTCGACCACGACGGTCACGAGGGCGCCTTCGACTACGTCGGGCGCAGCAGCGTCGTCGGTCCCGACGGTGTCGTGCTCGCCTCCGTCGAACACGGCGAGGCGCTGCTGGTCGCCCGGGTCGACGCCGACCGGGTCGTCCGTCAGCGGCGGGAGAACCCCTACCTCACCGACCGGCGCGGACCGCTCTACGGAGCCCTCGTCCAGGACTGACCCGCGGCTGTGCTGCGGCTGTGGGTGACCGCGCTACCGTGGTTCGCGGGGTGCACCGTCGCACCCGCAGCGACCCGCGAGGAGGCGGCCGTGAGCCGGTTGCAGACCGATTCGGTGGAACTCGTCCGACGCCGTCCGACACCACGCTCGATCGCGGTGTGGAGCGCCGTGGCCCTCGTCGGTGCCGTGGCGTGGACGGTCCTGGCCCTGGCCCGCGGCGAGTCCGTCAACGCGTTGTGGATCCTGTTCGCGGCGCTCTCCTCCTACGCCATCGGCTACCGGTTCTACTCGCGGTTCATCACCTACCGCGTGCTGGGGGCCGACGACCGCCGCGCCACCCCGGCCGAGAAGTACGAGAACGGCGTCGACTTCGAGGTGACCGACCGGCGGGTCCTCTTCGGGCACCACTTCGCCGCGATCGCCGGTGCGGGACCGCTCGTCGGGCCCGTCCTCGCGGCGCAGATGGGGTACCTGCCGGGGACGATCTGGATCGTCGTCGGGGTGCTGTTCGCCGGGGCGGTGCAGGACCTCACGGTGCTCTTCTTCTCCATGCGCCGCGGGGGGAAGAGCCTCGGGCAGATGGTGCGGGAGGAGATCGGGCTGGTCGGCGGGATCGCGGCGCTGATCGCCGTGTTCGCCATCATGATCATCATCCTGGCGGTCCTCGCGCTGATCGTGGTGAACGCCCTCGCCGCCTCGCCGTGGGGGGTGTTCTCCATCGCGCTGACCATCCCCATCGCGTTGTTCATGGGGGTCTACCTGCGGTTCCTGCGGCCCGGGAAGGTGCTGGAGGCCACCGCGATCGGCGTCGTGCTGCTGCTCGCGGCCATCGTCGGCGGCGGCTACGTCGAGACCTGGGGTCTGGCCGACACCCTCACCCTCACCCCGGAGACCCTCGTCATCGCCCTCGTGGCGTACGGGTTCATCGCCTCGGTGCTGCCGGTCTGGCTGTTGCTGACCCCCCGCGACTACCTCTCGACGTTCATGAAGATCGGCGTCATCCTGCTGCTCGCGGTGAGCCTGCTGGTGGCGCGGCCGGTGCTGGCCAACGACGCCGTGACGTCGTTCGCCCGCGAGGGCGACGGCCCCGTGTTCGCCGGCTCGCTGTTCCCGTTCGTGTTCATCACCATCGCCTGCGGGGCGTTGTCGGGTTTCCACGCCCTCATCGCGTCGGGGACCACGCCGAAGATGGTCGCCAAGGAACGACAGGTGCGTTTCATCGGCTACGGCGGGATGCTCGTGGAGAGCTTCGTCGCCATCAGCGCCCTCATCGCCGCCTCCGTCATCGACCAGGGTCTCTACTACGCCGTGAACTCCCCGGCCGGGGTCACCGGCGGCACCGTGGGGACGGCGGCGCAGTTCGTCAGCGGACTGGGGTTCACGGCGACCCCGGACGCGCTCGACGCCGCCGCGCGGGCCGTGGGCGAGGACAGTGTCGTCTCCCGCACGGGTGGCGCCCCGGCGCTGGCGCTCGGGATCTCCCAGGTGTTCCACCAGGCCTTCGGCGGTGGGTTGCAGGCGTTCTGGTACCACTTCGCCATCATGTTCGAGGCGTTGTTCATCCTGACCGCCGTCGACGCCGGGACCCGGGTCGGGCGGTTCATGCTGCAGGAGACCCTCGGCAACGTCTGGAAGAAGATGGGTGACCTGTCCTGGCGGCCGGGGAACCTCATCGCCAGCGCCGTCGTCGTCGCGGCCTGGGGCTACTTCCTCTACACCGGCGTGACCGACCCGCTGGGCGGCATCAACCAGTTGTTCCCGTTGTTCGGGATCGCGAACCAGTTGCTGGCGGCGATCGCGCTGACGCTGGTGACGACGCTGCTGGTCAAGCACGGCCGGGCCCGCTACGCCTGGGTGACGGCGGTCCCGCTGGTCTGGGACCTCGTCACGACGATGACGGCGAGCTGGCAGAAGGTGTTCTCCGACGACCCGACGATCGGGTTCTTCGCCCAGCGCGCGAAGTACTCCGACGCCCTCGCCGCCGGGGACGTCCTGGCCCCGGCGAAGGACGCGGCGCAGATGCAGCAGGTCGTGACGAACTCCACCGTCAACGGGGTCCTGCAGTCGTTGTTCGCCGTCCTGGTCGTCGTCATCGCGCTCAACGCGGCCGTCGTCGTGGTGCGGGCCCTGCGCGCCGGCGGACTGCCGACGACGGAGGAACCCGCGGTGCCCTCGAAGCTCGTCGAACCGGCCGGGCTCGTCGTGACCGCGCAGGAGCAGCGCGAACTGATGCTCGCGCGGGCGGAGCTGGAACGGTGAGGGCGCTGCTCGGGGCGCTGGGGTGGTGGCGTCGCCAGGTCGACGGGACCGACCGCTGGGAGGCCTACCTCCGGTCCTGCGCGGCCCACGGTCACCCGCCGGTGAGCCGCGGGGTGTTCGAACGCCGACGGGCGGACGCGAAGGCCGCGCGGCCCGGGGCGCGCTGCTGCTGAACCGACGGGTCACCCACCTCGTGGAGAGGTCGGGGGGATCGACGACGGACGACCTGAGACGGAGCTGAGACCTCGTGCTCGACAGCCGGCGCACCCGCAGACAGGATCGAGCCATGAAGCGCTTCCGGGTGACCGTCATCGCCCACCGCCGTTCGGCGGTGCGGACGGACGGCGACGCCGGGTCCGGCGTCGTGCACGTCGAGACGGTCCGCGCCGACGACGCCGGGTTCGCCCGCGACCTCGTCCTCGTCCGGGTCCACGCGGAGTCGGCGCTGGTCAGCAGCGCGGCCGTCGGGGTCGACGCCGTCCTCGTGGAGCGGCTGCGCTGGGGTCGTCCCCCCGTGCGCGAGTTCGACCGGCGTCGCGTCGTCGCCGCTCGCTGACCGCACCGTGGTGGAACTGAGCCTCGAGGAGTTCGAGGTCGCCGTCGGCGACGCGCTCGACTCGATCCCCGGGGAACTGGCGCGCGCGATGGACAACGTCGTCGTCCTCGTCGAGGACGAGCCCGGCCCGGAGTTCCCGCCCGACCTGCTCGGACTCTACGAGGGGACCCCGCTGACGGAACGGGACTCCTGGTGGGCCGCCGGCGCCCTGCCCGACCGGATCACGATCTTCCGCCGTCCGACCCTCGCGGTCTGCGCCGACCGGGCGGAGGTCGTCGCCGAGGTGCGGATCACCGTCGTCCACGAGGTCGCCCACCACTTCGGTCTCGACGACGCCCGGCTGCACGAGCTCGGCTGGGCATGATCTCCGAGCCGTGGGGGGCGGCGCTCGATTTCCTGTCGGCATACAAGCAGAGTGATCCTCAGGCGCGCAAGGCTGACGTGGAGAAGGCTTTCGTCGACGCATTCTCTAACCATCGGATGCGTAGCGTCTACGTTGCAGACGGGTACGCTCTTCGGTTCACCGAAGCAAACGGCCCCACGTTTTCAAATACTGTACTGTCGCTCTCTGCTCTACAAAGGCACGACCGTGAACCCTTCATTGTGGTGATCGTGAGACCGGGAGGGGTCGAATTTCGCCTGAGTAACACCAGCCTACTGCGCAAAATCAGTCATAGCTCGCGGGACCTGACTTTAGACCGACTGAGGGGGAGCTTCAACGGGACGGACATCTTGAGCAGCCTCGATGGTCTCAGCAACGAACGGCGGAACTTTCCCGACTTGTTTGCACACCACGCGGCTTTCACATGGGAGGAGAATCTGGGGCGCCTCGTCGAGGCAACGAGCGCCATTCTTCCTGCGGGGAGCCCGTTCCGTGTCTCGATTGCGGACCGGGAGAGCATTCTGAACGCTCCCCAGCGCACCGCGAATATGTTGAGTGCAGGTCTATTCTCCGAACTACAGGATCGCCTGGACCGCATCGTCCAGACTGCCAGTGAAGACGTTCTTCGCATCGCCCGGGTCGAGAATGTCAATCTCCGCGGGAACGCTATAGAAGAGCTGATTACGCACCTGACGCCCCAGCACCGTCTGGAAGACATTGGCCTCCGACACCCCGGCGGGGTTCTGGGAGTTGATGTCAAGACAACAACAATTGGCAAGTCATCCGCGCCCAAAGGCTGCAACGTAGACAAGATGTTGGCCTGGCTTGCGAGTGTGGAGCACACCGCAGCGTTCTATTTCATCGGCGTTGACTCATCTGCGGGGCGCATCGCCACGCGACTCGTGCCCATCTTTGACCGGACCGTCCTCGACGCAACTCACGTCACACACCATTGGGCCGGCCGTGCGTCACGGGGGGTCACTCAACTTGACGGTCGCTTCAAGGTCGTCCTTGACGCCGGGTTCTCCTCAATTGTGGACGTCAGTAGTTCGCGCGACTTCCTGATCGGTCTGCTCGATAGCTAGGAGGGTGCTGGTCACCCTCGATAAGGGGTTCAGGCGCGTTGAGGGAATGCCCGCTCTCACGGCTTAGTTGAGACCCTCGTGAACATCGACCTCCTGAGCTTCGAACTCGCCCGCGAGGCGTTCGACGACCGCCGCTTCACCGAGGGCGTGGGGCTGCTCGAACCCCTGGTCGAGAAGAACCCCGACGACCGCTCCCTGCGCGAACTCCTGGCCCGCACCTACTTCGGTGCCGCCATGCTGTCCAAGGCGGAGGAGCAGGCGCGGGACCTGGTGCGCCGCACGCCGTCCGACGCGTTCGCGCACCTGCTGCTGTCGCGCACCCTCGAACGGCAGAGCCGGCACGACGAGGCCCGGGGCCACCGCGTGATGGCGCACGTCCTCGGCGCCGAGGTCTGACCCGCAGCCCCGACCTCAGATCAGGTCGATCAGGTCCCCGATGCCGTCCACGATCCGGTGGGGCTGGAACGGGAACCGCCGGACCTGTTCGCGTTTCGTCGACCCGGTGAGGACGAGGAACGTGCGCAGGCCGGCCTCGATGCCGGCGACGACGTCGGTGTCCATCCGGTCGCCGATCATCGCGGTCGTCTCGGAGTGCGCCTCGATCCGGTTCATCGCCGACCGGAACATCATGGGGTTGGGTTTCCCCACGAAGTAGGGCTCCGCCCCGGTCGCGCGGGTGATGAGCGCCGCCACGGACCCCGTCGCCGGCAACGACCCCTCCTTCGAGGGGCCGGTGGCGTCGGGGTTCGTGGCGATGAACCGCGCCCCGGCCTCGACGAGGCGGATCGCCTTCGTGATGGCCTCGAACGAGTACGTCCGCGTCTCGCCGAGGACGACGTAGTCGGGGTCGGTGTCGGTCATCGTGTACCCGGCCTCGTAGAGCGCCGTCGTCAGCCCGGACTCGCCGATGACGTAGGCCGAACCGCCGGGCATCTGCCGGGCCAGGAAGTCCGCCGTCGCGAGCGCCGAGGTCCAGATGTTCTCCTCGGGGACCTCGATCCCGCTGCGGGAGAGGCGGGCGGCGAGGTCGCGTGGAGTGAAGATCGAGTTGTTCGTGAGCACCAGGAACCGGCGGCTCGAGTCCGCCAGCCGCTGCAGGAACTCCGCCGCACCGGGCAGCGCGTGGTCCTCGTGGACCAGCACGCCGTCCATGTCGGTCAGCCAGCACTCGATGGCCCGGGTGTCGCCCATCTCGTTCCCCTCCACGGCTCTCACTCCGCCAACCCGGCCAGCACCGCGGCCGTTCCCGACAGGCCCAGGCGGGTCGCGCCGGCGTCGAGCAGCGCGAGCGCGGCCTCCGTCGAACGGATCCCGCCGCTGGCCTTGATGCCGAGCCGACCTCCGACGGTCGCGTGCATGATCTCGACGGCGTGCACGCTCGCACCGCCGCTGGGGTGGAAACCGGTCGACGTCTTCACGAAGTCGGCGCCGGCAGCCTCGGCCGCCCGGCACACCGCGACCAGCGCCTCGTCGGGCAGTGCGGCGGACTCGACGATGACCTTGAGGACCGTCGGGGAGGGGACCGCCGCCCGGACGGTCGCGATGTCGTCGCGGACGGCGTCGTAGTCACCGGCCAGGGCCGCGCCGACGTCGATGACCATGTCGACCTCGTCCGCCCCGGCCCGCGCGGCGAGGGTGGCCTCCGCCGCCTTCACCGCGCTGGTGTGCTTGCCGGACGGGAAGCCGCACACCGTGGCGACGACGAGACCCTCGCCCCGGACGGGGAGCATGTTCGGCGAGACGCAGACGGCGAGGACGCCCAGCGACCGAGCCTCCTCGCACAGCGCCGCGACGTCGGCGGCGGTCGCCTCGGGCTTCAGCAGGGTGTGGTCGACCAGTCGGGCGACCTCGGTGCGGGTGCGTTGGCTCACGGCGCCGAGTCTGCCACCGACCCGGCGCCGCGCCGCTCCGACGTCCAGGGGGATCGGCGACCAGCCGGTCCCGTCCCGCCCCCTTCGTGCGGTACGGGGCAACCACGTCTCGCCACCACGAACGCCCTCAGGACGGTGCTCACGAACGACGGCAGCAGGTGGAGCGCGGGGTCGGTCGGGGATCGGCGGTTCGGGGCCCGACTGCAGCCGCCGTCCGTGGGATCCGCGGCCCGGCGGTTAGGCTCGCGTCCGTGGTGAGCTTCCCCGGTCGCAAGAGTGGTCCCGTCCCCGACGTCGACGGAGCTCTGCGCACGACGCAGCGCCTCACGGGATGGGGGCGCACCGCGCCGACGACGGCCACCGTCCTGCACACCCAGGACCTCGACGTCATCGCGGAAGCCGTGCGCACCGCCGGTCCCCGCGGCGTCATCGCCCGGGGCCTCGGCCGCTCCTACGGCGACCCGGCGCAGAACGCGGGGGGTCTCGTCGTCGACATGACCGCGTTGGACCGCATCCACGACATCGACGTGGACGCCGCGACCGCCGACGTCGACGCCGGCTGCTCCCTGGACAAGCTGCTGCGCGCCGTCGTGCCGCACGGCCTGTGGGTGCCGGTCCTGCCGGGGACCCGGCAGGTGACCGTCGGCGGCGCGATCGGCGCCGACATCCACGGCGGCAACCACCACACCCAGGGCACCTTCACCCGCCACGTGCTGTCGCTGGACCTGCTGACGGCGGACGGACAGGTGCGCACCCTCACCCCCGACGGCCCGGACCGCGACCTGTTCCTGGCCACCACGGGCGGCATGGGTCTGACCGGCATCGTGCTCCGCGCGAAGATCCGCCTGGACCGCGTGGAGACGTCGTACTTCATCGCCGACGTCGAGCAGACCCCCGACTTCGACGACATGCTCGAGCGGCTGCAGAAGAACGACGAGAACTACACGTACTCCAAGACGTGGTTCGACTCCGTCACGACGGGCCCGCACATGGGTCGCGGGTTCCTGCTGCGCGGCTCCTCGGCGAAGCTGTCCGACCTGCCTCCGGAACTGCGCAAGGACCCGCTGAAGTTCGACGCCCCGCAGCTCGCGAGCTTCCCCGACCTCTTCCCCTCGGGGATGCTCAACCGGCTGTCGGCGAAAGCCCTGAACGAGTTCTACTACCGGAAGTCGAAGACCAAGTCCGGTGTGGTGCAAAACATCACGCAGTTCTACCACCTGCTCGACCTGTTCGCGGACTGGAACCGGGCCTACGGTCCGAACGGCTTCCTGCAGTACCAGTTCGTCGTGCCCCTGGACCGGACCGACGTCCTGAAGGCCAGCATGGAGGCCATCGTCGAGTCCGGTCACATCTCGGCGCTGAACGTCCTCAAGCGCTTCGGGGACGCCAACGACGCCCCGCTGTCGTTCCCGACCCGCGGCTGGACCCTCGCCGTGGACCTGCCCGTCCGCAAGGGCCTGGACCAGCTGTGCGACCTGCTCGACGAGATGGTCCTCGACGCCGGTGGCCGCCTCTACCTGGCCAAGGACTCCCGCACCACGGCCGACCGCTTCGCACGCATGTACCCGGAGCTGCCGGCCTGGCGGACGGTCCGTGACCAGGTCGACCCGGAGCGGAAGTTCTCCTCGGACCAGGCGCGACGTCTGCAGCTCGTCCGCGACTGAGCTCAAGTCGCGGCCGCCCGGTACCGATCCCTCACGGAAGGGTCGCGACGGGACCCGGTGAGTCGAAGGACGGGTGGTGTGGGCGTGGCGGTGCGCGACGTCTCGCTCGACCCCGTGCAGCAGTTGCGCCACGAGCTCGACGAGCTCGACGACCTGGTCGGCATGGACCCCGCGGAGGGCGCCCGGGTGGCCCGATCCCTCGCCGGGCGGGCCTGGGACCTGGGTGCGCGCGGGGCCGTGGCCTGCGCTCGCGTCTGGGAGGCCGAGGCCCTGCAGCGCGACGGTGACGGTGCGGCCGCGGCGGCCGCCATCGCCGCGGTGCGGCGTGAGCACCCCGACCTCACGAGCGAGCTCCGGGTGCGGGCCAGCTGGGTCCTCGCCCGCTCCTTCACCGACATCGGCGACCGGCCGACGGCGCTCGAGCACGCCCTGGACGCGGCGGCGGCCTTCGACGACGACGTCCCGCAACGCGTCCGGACACGGGTCCTCATCAAGGTCGCGGACCTCCTGGACGAACTCGGGGCGCACGAGGACTCCCGGTCCTGGTACCGCCGCGCCGAGGAACTCGCCCTGGGTGACGCTCAGCTCCACCTGCTGGTCGTCAACAACCGCGCCTACTGCGAACTCGAACGCGGTGACGTCGCGGCCGCCCGACGGGAACTCGCCCTGCTCCAGGAGCTCAGCCGGCGCTACGACCGCCCGCTGAACGCGAACACCCTCGACACCGTCGCGCGCATCCACCTGCTCTGCGGAGACGCGGCCGCGGCCCAGGAGGTCGCCCGGGCCGCGGTCCGGGCGAGCTCCGCGATGGAGATCAAGAGCGCCGACGACCTCCCCGTCTACCTGCTGACCCTCGCGGTCGCCCAGCGGGTCCTCGGGGACGCCGCCGCGGCCGCGGCGACCCTCCAGGAGGCCCGGGCCGGCTGCACCGGGGTGGGGTTCGCCGACGTCCGCACCCAGATCCTCGAGGAACAGGCCGAGGTGTTCGCCGCCCTCGGCGACCTGCGGGCGGCCTTCGAGACCCACAAGGCCTTCCACGCGGCCGACAAGGAGTTGCTGTCGGAGCAGCGCGAGGCGCAGGCCCGGGCCCGGCAGGCGATGTTCGAGACCGACGTCGCCCGGGAGGAGGCCGCTCGCTACCGCGAGGAGGCCCGTCGCGATCCGCTGACGGGGCTGGGCAACCGGCTCTTCGTCGACGAACGGCTCCCGGAACTCATCACGGGGTTCCAGGTGGGCGGACGGCTCGTGAGCGCGGTCCTGCTCGACCTCGACCACTTCAAGACGGTCAACGACACGTTCTCCCACGAGGTGGGGGACCAGGTCCTCTGCATCTTCGCCGGCATCCTGGCCGACGCCGTGGTGCGGTTCCCGGACTCCTTCGCGGCGCGCCTGGGGGGCGAGGAGTTCGTGCTCGTCCTGGCGAGCGACGACGAGGGGTACGCGGCCCGTGCGGCCGAGTGGGTCCGGCGGACGGTCGCGGGGCACGACTGGTCCGCGGTCACCCCCCGGCGGGGCATCACCGTCAGCGCCGGGGTCGCCACCCTGGATCCCGCGGGGGACAAGGCGTCGCTGCTGTCCGCGGCCGACGCGCGTCTCTACGCCGCGAAGGCGGCGGGGCGCAACTGCGTCGTGACCCGCTAGGCGCCGATCTCGTGCTCGAGGGCGATGGACCCGCGAGTGGAACGTTCTGCGGGTCTTCGGGTGCCGGGGAGCCGCTGAACGTTCCACTCCGTCCCCACCCTCCGGTCGGGACCGTGGCGCACCCGCGTCACGCGATGGGCACCGCGGACCCCGTGACGACGATGCCGCCGGTGGCGGGGACGTCGACGGTGAGCACGCCGGGACGGCCCACGTGCCGGCCCTGGAGGATGGTCACCCGGGCCGGTGGGTCCACCAGGCGCAGTTCGCGCAGGTAGCCCCCGAACGCGGCCGCGGCGGAACCGGTCGCCGGGTCCTCGGTGATGCCGCCGACGGGGAAGAGGTTCCGGGCCTCGAACACCCCGGGTTCGCGGCGGTGCAGGACGCTGACGGTGGCCGGCCAGCCGTGCGCGTCCAGCACCTGCCGGGCCCGCGCGGGGTCGAACCGGAACCCGTCGAACGTCGGACCGTCCCGCAGCACCAGGACCGGGTGCGGGTTCCCGGCGGCCGCGAGGCGCGGCGGGTGGTCCGCGTCGAGGTCCGCCCGCCGCAGCCCCAGCAGGTCGAGGACCTCGCGGAGCGTCGCGTCCGGCAGCTCCTCGACCGCGGGTTCGACGCTGGTGAACGACGCGGTGGCCACGCCGTCGGTGAGGTGGGTCTCCAGCGCGACGAGCCCGACCGGGGTCTGGAAGGTGAAGGGTCCCGCCCCGTGGCGTTCGGCGAGGGCGACGGCCGTCGCCACGGTCGCGTGCCCGCAGAAGGGGACCTCCGCGTGCGGGGAGAAGTAGCGCAACCCGAACCGCCGTTCCGCGCCGTGAGCGGTGTCGACGACGAAGGCGGTCTCGGCGTAGCCCACGTCCGCGGCGACGGCGAGCATCTCCCCGGCGCTCGCGTCGACGGCGTCGAGGACGATCCCCGCGGGGTTCCCCCCGGCCGGGTCCGTGGTGAAGGCGGCGTAACGCAGGACGTCCACGTCGCGGACTCTACGACGTGGACGTCCTGCGGTGGGAGCGGCTCAGCCCTTGAGCGCTCCGGCCGCGATGTTGGCGATGAAGTGCCGCGAGCCGATGAGGAAGATCCCGATGAGGGGGACCACGCTGACCACGGCGCCGGCCATGATCATCCCGTAGTCGGTCGTGTAGACGGAGTTCAACTGCGCCAGTGCCGTCTGCAGGGTCTGTCGTTGCGGGTTCACCAGGACGACCAGTGGCCAGACGTAGTCGTTCCAGGCCGTCACGAAGGTGAAGATCCCGAGGAACGCGAGACCACCGCGCAACATCGGGATGGCGACCGACCACCAGGTGCGGAAGAACCCGGCACCGTCGAGGGTCGCCGCCTCGACGAGCTCGTCCGGGATCGAGGCGGTGGCGAACTGGCGCAGCAGGAAGATCCCGAAGGCGTTGGCGATGCCGGGGACGATGAGGGCCTGGAGGTCACCGACCCAGCCGAGCTTCGACATCAGGATGAAGCTCGGGACGAGGGAGAGGTTGCCCGGGACGAGGAAGGTCGCCAGCAGGACCGTGAACAGCACGTTGCGACCGGGGAAGCGGAACTTCGCGAAGGCGAACGCGGCGAGGGAGTCGAAGAGCACGACGAGGACCGCGAGCGACCCGGAGACGACGAACGAGTTCAGCAGCGAGCTCGGCAGGTCCACGCTCGTGACGACGTTGCGCAGGTTCTCCAGCAGGTGCGTGCTGGGGATGAGCCGGGGCGGGTACCCGAAGATCTGCGCCGTGGTGCTGGTCGACATGACGAGCAGCCAGTAGAACGGGAACAGGGCGAAGACGACCCCGATGATGATGCAGCCGTGGGTGACGACGCGACCCAGGACCCACTGACGGCTGCGACGCGGTTTCTGGACGACGAGGGTGTCGCCGTGGCGGCCACGCCCGCGCGTGGAGCCGGACCGGACCAGTTCGGGTGCGCTCATCGTCCCGCCTTCCTCGTGCGCTTGGGGGCGGGGATGGTGTCCCGGTCCCGCAGCAGTCGCCAGTTGATGATCGCGAACACGGCCGCGAGGATGAACAGCGCCCACGCGATGGCCGACCCGTAGCCGAAGTCGAGCTGGGAGAACGCCTGGTTGTACTGGTAGAGGACGATGGTCATGCCGGCCTCGTTGACCCCGCCGACGGTGCCGTTGCCGTTGGCCGCGCCGAAGAGGATCTGTGGTTCGGTGAACAGTCCCAGCCCGCCGATGGTCGAGGTGATGACGGTGAAGAGGATCACCGGTCGCAGCATCGGGATCGTCACCGAGAAGAACGTGCGCCAGAACCCGGCGCCGTCGACCTTCGCGGCGTCGTAGAGGTCGCTGGGGACGGCCTGCAGCGCAGCCAGGTAGAGGATCGCGTTGTACCCGGTCCAGCGCCAGATGACGAGCATCGCCAGCGTCACCTTGATGCCCCACCCGGTGGACAACCAGGCCACCGTCGGCAGGCCCAGGGCCGTGAGGGCCGAGTTGACGATGCCGAAGCTGTCGGAGAACACCGACCCGAAGACGATCGCCATGGCGACCATGCTCGTGACGTTGGGGACGAAGAACGCCACCCGGTAGAAGCCCTTGAGGCGGATGTTCTGGTGCAGCAGGAACGCCATCACCAGCGCGATGAACAGCATCGGGACGGTGGAGATGACCCAGATGATCAGGGTGTTGCCCACCGCGTTCCAGAACCGGGTGTCGTGGATCAGGTAGTTGTACTGCTGGAGGCCGACGAACTTGATCTGGCTGATCCCGTCCCAGTCGGTGAACGACAGGTAGATCGAGAACAGGATCGGCAGCAGGCCGAAGACCAGGAAGATCACGTAGAACGGGGTGATCGCGAGGTACTGCGGCCACCAGGAGCGCAGCCCGCGACGGGCGACGGTGACGCCGTCGGGACGGTTCCGGGAACCGGTCGACGTGCCGGTCGGCAGGGTGACGGCCATCAGAGGACACCTCGCTTCTTGAGCAGCTTGTCGATGGCGGCCACGGCGTCGCCCCAGGCGTCGTCGGGGTTCTTCCCGGCGGACTCGACCACGCGCAGCTGGTCGGTGAAGGACGTCGTGAGGTTCTCGTAGGTGCTGATGAACGTGGTCGGCACCTTCTGCGCGGCGGTGCTGAAGAACTCCAGCGGGTCCTGGTCGCCGTAGAAACCACCGGCGTCCGCCATGGTGCCCAGGTCGAACGCCGCGGGCGCGGAGGGGAACAGCTGGATCTCGTTGTAGGACTGCGCCTGGTTCTCCGGGGTCGTCAGCCAGCGGGCGAAGTCGAGGGCGGCCGCGGGGTCCTTGCAGGACTTGGGGACGGCCAGGAAGGATCCGCCGCTGTTGCCGGGGTCGCCGGGCTGCTGCGCGATGCGCCACTTCCCCGAGGTCTGGGGGGCGGTGTCGGTGAGGACCTTCATCCACCAGGCGCCCTCGATGTTCGCACCGAGCTTGCCGCTGTTCCAGGCGGCGTTCTGCTCGGTGTCCAGCTGCAGGTTGCGCGTCACCTTCGCGGCGATGGCGGCGACGGCGGTGTCCCACGCCTTCTTGATCGCGGAGTCGGAGGAGTGGAAGAGGGGTTTGTCGTCGGAGTCGAAGTACCGTTGCGGTGAGGCGTTGACGTACTGGTTGAAGACCATGACCGCGTTGGTGGCGAGGGCGACGTCGCTGGTCTCGCGCAGTTTCGCCCCCAGGGCGATCCACTCCTCCCAGGTCCGGACCGCCGCACTCACGTCGGCCGGTTCCGAGGGCAGCCCGGCGGCGGCGAAGAGGTCGGCCCGGTAGAAGAACCCGGTCGGACCGGTGTCCATCGGGAAGAAGAGGAAGCGGCCCGAGGGGGTGCGGCCGAGGTTCCACTTCCAGTCGTAGTAGTCGTCCTTGTAGTCCTGGGCCCCGTAGTCGTCGAGGTTGAAGAACTGGTCCTCGCTGGGGAAGTACAGCGCGGCGTTGGAGTTCACGGCCGTGAGGTCCGGGATGTAGGCCTGGGCGGCGAAGCTGGTCCGCAGCTTGGTGTCGAACGCCCCGCCCAGGACGTCGGCCCGCAGCTTCCGGTCCGTCCCCGGGATTCCCTTCGCCGCCGTCGCGAGGAGGGTGGGGGCGATCGACCGGTTCCAGTACCAGAGCACCAGTTCGTTCGGGTTGCTGGAGATGGAGGTCCCCGATCCGCACCCCGCGAGGGATGCGGTCAGCGGGATCCCCGCGGCGGCGGCCAGGCCGCCCTGCAGCACGCGGCGTCGGGACAACCCCGGGCCGCTGTGCCGTCCGGGAACCGCGCCCGGAGCGGATGACGACAACGACAATCCAACCAGCCCACTCTCTTCGTCGAGACCTTCGGCCGTGAACTCCGTGGACGCTGTCGTGAGCGCTCACGGAGTGATAGGACGGTGCCACCGCGGGTGGTGACTGTCAAGGCACGCGATGATGCGTGCCGGACATCCGGGACCGGACTGGGGAGTTTCTGTGAGCGCTGGACAGGACGAACGCGTCGTGCGCCGTGCCCGGCGGGCCTCGGCCACGATCGAGGACGTCGCGCAGGCGGCGGGGGTGTCGCGTCAGACCGTCACCCGGGCCATGAACGCCATGGACGGGATCAGCCAGGCCACCAAGGCCCGCGTCCTGGCTGCGGCCAAGGAACTGCACTACCGGCCCTCGCGGTTCGGGCGCGGTCTGGCCCGGGCCACCCACGACACGCTCGGTCTCGTCGTCTCCGACCTGGCCAACCCCTACTACCCCGAGTTCGCCGCGGCGACCGTCCGCTACGCGGGGGAGCTGGGCTGGAACGTCGTGCTCGTCGACACCGTCCACGCCACGGACCGGGACCGCGTCCTGCGGGACCTGGCCAGCCAGGTCGACGCCGTCCTCGGCTACCTGGGGGACAGTGACGTGTGGGCCGACGCCCTCGCCGGGATGACCGTCGTGAGCATCGACCCGCCGGCCGCGGGTCTGCTGCCCACCACCAGCGGTGTCTCGCTCGACCCGCGACCGGCGCTGCGAGAGGCCGCGGCCCACCTCGCCTCGGTCGGCGTCCGCGACGTCGCCATCGTCGACGGTGACCGCGAGCGCGAGGTCAGCACCCGCGCCGCGATCATCGCCTCCGCGTTGCGGGCCGAGGGGATGGACGTGCGGTTCGTCTTCGCCGGGGCCCAGGACGTGGAGGCCGGCCGGTGGGCGGCGCGTGAGCTCATCGCCGGTGGGTTGCCCGACGCGGTGTTCGCGTGGAACGACATCCTCGCCGTCGGTGCGCTGGCGACGTTCACCGAGCAGGGCATCTCGGTGCCGGACGAGGTCCGGGTCGTGGGGATCGACGGGCTGTCCCTGGGCACGTTCATGACCCCGCAGCTCACGACGCTCGCCGTCGACATGGCCGAGGTCGCGCGGCTCGCCGTCGACCTCGCCGTCGCCGCCCTCGACCCCGTGCACCCCGCGGAACCCGAGGTCCGCTGGGTGGAGCACGTCTTCACCCCGCGCGGGTCCGCCTGATCAGCGACGGGACTGCCCGCCGCGGTACTTCTCCCACGGGTCGTAGTCGACCTCGAGCTCGGCCTGTTCCGGACGGTCCGCCTCGGGGACGTGCTGCAGGTTCACCCGGATCCGGTACCAGAGCGAACTGCTGCCGCGCATCCCGTCGAGCAGGACGTCGGACTCGGTGAGCATCGGCACGACGTCGGGGTGCCTGGCCTTCCACGCCTCCAGCCCGGCGAGGACCTCGGGTCTCGTCCGCGCGCGGGCGATCTCGATGAGCGGCATCGTCTTCGTCCGGGACCCCGTGCCCTTGGGGGCCTTCTCCGCCGGACCCAGCCGGTCGGCGAGGTCGAGCAGCCCCTCCAGGGAACCCCCGACCCCGTCCGTGCCGGCCCACGGATCACCGCCGAGGTCCGCGACGCGCCGCGGCACCGTGAGGACGGTGTGGTCCTCGGGGCGCACGTCGCGCACCTCGTCCCAGGTCAGCGGGGTCGACACCCGGCCGTCGGGGAGGGCGCGGACGGAGTACGCCGAGGCGACCGTGCGGTCCTTGGCGTTCTGGTTGAAGTCGACGAAGACGCCCTCACCGCGTTCCTCCTTCCACCACCGGCTCGTCGCCAACCCGCCGGCCCGGTTCTCGACCTCGCGGGCCACGGTCTCGGCCGCGAGCCGCACCTGCGGGTAGGACCACACGGGATCGATCGGGGCGTAGACGTGGAAACCCCGGGACCCCGACGTCTTGGGCCACGCGCTCAACCCGTGGTCGGCCAGCACCTCGCGTGCCACGAACGCGACGTCGACGATCTGGTGCCAGTCCACGCCGGGCATCGGGTCGAGGTCGATGCGCAGTTCCACCGGGTGGTCGAGGTCCTCGGCGAGCACGGGGTGCGGGTTGAGGTCCAGACAACCGAGGTTGACGACCCAGGCCAGGGAGGCCTCGTCGCGCACGACCGTCTCGGCCGCGGAGGTCCCCCGCGCGTAGTGCAGTTCCGCGACTTCGATCCAGTCGGGGCGTTTCTCCGGCGCCCGCTTCTGGAACACCGCCTCGGCCTCGATGCCCTTCACGAACCGCTTGAGGACCATCGGCCGTCCGCGCACGCCCCGCAGCGCGCCGTCGGCGACGGAGAGGTAGTAGCGGATCAGGTCGAGCTTCGTCGTCCCGGTCTGCGGGAAGACCACCTTGTCCGGGTTCGTGACCGTGACCTCGCGGCCGGCGAGTTCGAGGACGATCTGCGGGGACGCCACGTTCCGACCCTAGTGTCCGTGGCATCCTGAGGACAGGCAGCAGGGGGCGGAGGAGGCAGACCGCGAGCACCACCACGTACGTCGTCCACGGCGACGCGCTGGACCTGTGGATCGCCGAACGCCGCCGTCTCGGCCTGGACGCACGCGACGAGGTCTGGAACGGGGTCCACCACGTGGTACCGTACGCTCGCGCCTCCCGCGGCGCGCTGTCCCACCGCCTCGGTGCGCGTCTTCATGACCGCGCTGAGGCCCGGGGACTGGTCACGCTAGGCGAGTTCAACCTGGGGACCGAAGGCGACTACCGCATTCCGGACATGGCGTGGATCGCGACTGGGCTCGCCGCTGATCAGCCGGGCTTGTACGTCCCCACCGTCGACGTCGTCGTCGAGATGGTCTCTCCAGGCGATGACACCGAGGAGAAGATTCCCTGGTACCTGGGTCGAGCCGTTCGCGAGGTCTGGAAGATCACCCCGGCCGCCGAGACGGTCGAGGTCGTCGGTAGCGGTGGTCCCCGCCCGAGGAGCGACGTCTTCGACCTGAGCGCCGCCGACATCAGGGGCCTGCTGGGCTGGGCCTGATCCTCAGATCGGGTTGATCAGGCGTTGCAGGAACCGGCGGGTGCGGTCCTCGCGAGGGTTCTCCAGGACCGCCGACGGGGGACCCTGTTCGACGATGACGCCACCGTCGAGGAACAGCACCTGGTCGGCCACCTGGGACGCGAACCGCATCTCGTGGGTGACGACGACCATCGTCCAGCCCTCACCGGCGAGGTCCTTCATGACGGCCAGCACCTCCCCGACGAGTTCCGGGTCGAGCGCGGACGTGGGTTCGTCGAAGAGCACGACCTGTGGCCGGATCGCCAGCGCCCGGGCGATCCCGACGCGCTGCTGCTGACCACCCGACAACTGGTACGGGTGCTGGTCGGCCTTCTCGGACAGGCCGACGCGTTCCAGCAGGGCGAGACCCTCGGCCCGGGCCTCCTCCGGCGGGCGACGCTGGACCAGGACCGGGCCCTCGATGACGTTCTGCAGCACGGACAGGTGCGGGAACAGGTTGTGGCTCTGGAAGACCATGCCGCTCTGGGCGCGCAACCGCGTGGTGGCCCGCTGCAACGCCCGCCCGCGCAGCGCGGGGGAGAACTCCACGCTGACGTCGCCGATGCGCACGGTCCCCGCGTCGGGCACCTCGAGCGCGTTGAGGGAACGCAGCACGGTGGTCTTGCCCGAACCCGAGGGGCCGATGAGAACGGTCACGGAACCCGGGGCGACGTGGGCGTCGATCCCGCGCAGCACGTGGTGGTCGCCGAAGGACTTGTGCAGTCCGCGGACCTCCAACAGGGGACTCACGTCGCTCACCTCGCCACGAACCTGTTCAGCCGCGTCTCGACGCGGGACTGACCGAAGGACAACACCAGGCAGACCACCCAGTAGTAGGCGGCCGCCAGGGCGTACAGCGTGAAGAACTGGTACGTGGGCCCCGCGATCTCGGCCGCCTTGCGCATGATGTCGGCCACCTGGATGGTCGAGGCCAGGGAGGTGTCCTTGACGAGCGAGATGAGGGTGTTCGACAACGGAGGCACCGCGACCCGCGCTGCCTGCGGCAGGACGATCCGCCGCATCGTCGTCGGATAGCTCATCCCGATGGTCAGCGCCGCCTCGGTCTGGCCCTTGGGCACCGACAGGATCGCCGAGCGGATGACCTCCGAGGCGTAGCCGCCGACGTTGAGGCTGAAGGCGACGACGGCGCTGGGGAAGGGGTCCCACGTGATCCCGAACTCCGGCAGGGCGTAGTAGATGATGAGCAGCTGCACCAGGAGTGGGGTTCCGCGGATGATCGAGACGTAGAGCCGTGAGATTCCCTGCAGGACACGCACGCTGGAGAGCCGCATCAGGGCCAGCAGCAGGGCGAGGACGAGTCCGATCGGGAAGCTGGCGAGGGTGAGGGGGATGGTCCCCCTGACCAGACCGCTCGCGAAGGGGACGAGGGAGTCCTTCAACAGGTCCAGGGTGCTCTGGTCCACGTGGTGCCCTCCCTCGTCCCGTCCGGTCTCAGCCGGCGGCCGGGCCGGAGACGTCCTGGCCGAACCACTTCTGCGAGATGGTGGCCAGGGTGCCGTCCGCCTTCAGCTTGGCCAGTGCGTCGCTGACCTGCTGGGCGGTGTCGGCCTCGTCCTTGCGGAAGACGAAGGCCTGCTCGGTCTGGTCGTCGGTCTTCGCGGCGATCTTCACCCCGGTGTCCCCGGAGGTCTTGAGGTAGTCGAGGACGGCGAGCTGGTCGTTGACGGTGACGTCGACGCGGCCCTGCTTGAGCAGGGTCATGGCCTGGGTCAGGCCCTCGACGGCCTCGACCTTCGCGCCGGCGTCGGTCGCGGTCTGGGCCCAGTTGCTCGTCGTCGACTGCGCGGACGTCTTGCCCTTGATGTCGGCCAGCGAGGTCACCGAGGTGTCGTCCGCGCGGGTCACCACGACGCCCGTGGACACCGTGTAGGGGGTGGAGAAGACGTACTTCGCCTTGCGCGCGTCGGTGATGGACACCTGGTTGGCCACGCCGTCGTAGCGCTTGGCCTCCATGCCGGCGAAGAGGGAGTCGAAGGTGTTCTCCGAGAACTCGACCTTGCGGCCCAGTTGCTTCCCGACGGCCTCGGCGACGTCGACGTCGTAGCCGGTGAGCTTGTTGGTCTTCGGGTCGTGGTAGCTGAACGGGGCGTAGGTGCCTTCCGTGCCGAAGCTCAGCGAGTCGTCGGTGGAGCCCGCGGTGTCGCCGCCTCCGCACGCGGCCAGGAGGCCCGCGAGGGCGAGTGCGCTGATGGTGCCGAGGGTCCTGCGTCGCATGGCTGAGCTGTCCTCCTGAGAACGGGCACCCACCGTGAGCACCCGACGGTGCAGCGACAACGTAGGGGCTGCGCATTCCCGGCGCGCCCCGGACGGCCCTCAGGCGGGGACGGTGGACTGGCGGACGACGAGGCGGGTGGGCATCGTCGTCGAGCCCGGGGAGGTGGTGCCGGCGACGGCGTCGAGCAGCAGTTCGCCCGCACGGCGGCCCAGCGCCTCCAGCCCCAGGTTGACCGTCGTCAGCGGGGGACGGGCGGCCAGGGCGATGACGTCCCAGTCGTCGAAGCCCACGACGGCGACGTCCCCGGGCACCGTCCGGCCCGCGTCGCGCAGGCCGTCGCAGATCCCGCGGGCGATCTGGTCGCTGCCGCAGGTGATGGCGTCGAGCTCGGGGTGCTTGCGCAGCAGCAGGTCCGCGGCGAGGCGACCCCAGCGTTCGCTCCAGTCGCCGTGCAGGGTCGGGCCGACGAGGGCGTCCCCGGCGGTCTCCTCCGCGGCCGCGCGCCGGACCCGGGCCGCGTGGTGGTCCTCGGGACCGGTGACGTGGGCGATGCGGCGCCGGCCGAGGTCGAGGACGTGGCGGACGGCGGCGGCGGCCCCGCCGCTCTGGTCGATGGTCAGCGAGGTGTCCCGGGGGTCCTGGGAGGGGGTGAAGGCGTAGACGACCGGGACGTGACCGGGGATCGCGATGGGGGCCCGGGACTCGGTGCGGCGGCCGGTGACGATGATCCCGTCGACGCGACGGGCCAGCAGCGTCCGCAGGTAGTGCTGCTCGCGCACCGGGTCGTCCCGGCTGTCGCAGAGCAGCACGCTCATCTCGCCCGCCCCGAGGGCGTTCTCCGCACCGAGCAGGATGGGGATGGAGAAGCGGCCGAAGCTGTCCGTGGTGATCAGTCCCACCGTGTAGCTGCGCCCGGAGGACAGGCCGCGCCCGAGGGAGTCGGGGGTGAAGCCGAGCTGCTCGGCGGCCCGGCGGACCCGTTCGCGCGTCTCGGCCCGCAGTTGCCCTGTGCCGTTGAGGGCCTTGGACGCCGTCCCCGCGGAGACACCGGCGAGCGCGGCGACGTCGACGATCCGAGCCGGAACAGTACTTTCCGTCATCGCGCGCTCTCCGATCCCTGTGAGTCGCAGCAGACTACAGGTCCCTTGACGACGCCAGAGCGGCGTTCTACGGTGACCGCAGAAAACGTGTTCCGGCGTTTCCGAGACTCGATGGAGAGCTGATGACCAGCACGACCGCTGGGCCCGACCTGACCGTGAACAGCACCGCCGGCGCCCCCGCGGCGCCGACGGCCGACGCCGCCGTCGTCCTGCACCCCGTCCCGCTCGGCGCCTCGCGCATCACCAGCGGCTTCTGGTTCGAACGCCAGGAGGCCAACCGCCGCCAGGCCATCCGGACGGGCTACGAGAAGCTCGAGACGGCCGGCAACCTGCGCAACCTGCGGATCGCCGCGGGAACGGAGCAGGGCGAGGTCAAGGGTCCGATCTTCATGGACTCCGACGTCTACAAGTGGCTCGAGGCCGCCGGCTGGGAGTACGGGCGCGGCGCGGACGAGCAGATCCTCGCCTGGATCCGCGAGGTCAGCGACGTCGCCGCCGCCGCGCAGGCCGAGGACGGCTACCTCGACTCCGTCCAGCAGGTCCGTGGGAAGGGCGAGCGCTACGTCGACCTGCCCTGGAGCCACGAGCACTACTGCGCCGGGCACCTCTTCCAGGCCGCCGTCGCCGTCCACCGCGGCACTGGCGAGACCCGCCTGCTCGACGTCGCCGTGAAGCTGGCCGACCACCTCGTCGCCACCTTCGGCGCCGGCAAGACGGAGGAGGTCGACGGCCACCCCGTCGTCGAGATGGGCCTGGTCGAACTCTTCCGCGAGACGGGGAAGCGGGAGTACCTCGACCTCGCCACCTGGTTCGTCGACGCCCGCGGCACGGGGATCATCGAGCGGCTGCACGGCAAGGAACCCACGTACTTCTCCGACCGCGTCCCCGTGCGCGAGCAGACCTCGCCCGAGGGCCACTCGGTCCGCGCCGTGTACTTCACCGCCGGTGCCGCCGACGTCGCGGCCGAGACCTCCGACGCCGGGTTGCTCGCCGCCCTCACCACGCAGTGGGAGGGGATGGTCGCCTCGAAGACCTACGTGACCGGCGGCATCGGGTCCCGTTGGGACTTCGAACAGTTCGGCGACCACTACGAACTCGGTCCGGACCGGGCCTACGCCGAGACCTGCGCCGCGATCGGCAGCGTCCAGTGGACCTGGCGGATGCTGCTGGCGACGGGGGACTCCCGCTACGCCGACCTCGTCGAACGCACCCTCTACAACGCGTTCCTGCCCGGGGTCTCGCTCACCGGGACGGAGTACTTCTACGTCAACGCGCTGCAGTTGCGCCACGGTGCGCACGCCGAGGAGGAACGCAGCGCGACCCACGGTCGACGCGCGTGGTTCGACTGCGCCTGCTGCCCGCCCAACATCATGCGGACGCTGTCCAGCCTCGACGCCTACGTGGCCACCAGCTCGGCCCAGGGCGTGCAGGTCCACCAGTTCACGACCGGCACGATCGAGGCGGCCGGAGCCACGCTCGCCGTCACCACCGACTACCCCTGGGACGGCACCGTACGCGTCGAGGTCACCGCGACCCCGGGCGAGTTCGAACTCGCCCTGCGCGTGCCGGCCTGGGCCGAGGGTGCCACCGCGACCGTCAACGGTGCCGACGTCGCCGTGACGGTGGGGGAGTACCTGCGCGTCCAGCGCGAGTTCGCCGTCGGTGACGTCGTGGAACTCGTGCTGCCGATGACGGTCCGCGTCGTCGAGGCCGACACCCGGGTCGACTCCGTCCGTGGTTCCGTCGTCGTCGAACGCGGCCCCCTCGTCTACGCGGTCGAGCAGGCCGACCTCCCGGCCGACCTGCCCGCCGACGACCTGCGGGTCCGCGTCTCCGAGCTGCGCGGAGCGGTGTCGGAACACCGCGCCGACCTGCTGGAGGGCGTCACCGTCCTCCAGCTGCCCGTGCACGTGGCCCTCGCCGCGGCCAGCGGCCCGCTCTACCGTCCGGCCGGGGACGACCCGGCCCCCGAAGCCGCCGAGGAGACCCTCCTCGTGCCGGCCATCCCGTACTACGCGTGGGCCAACCGTGAACTCGGTGCCATGCGGGTCTGGTTCCCACGGGCCTGATCCCCGTGAACCCTGGAGGAGGTGCGATGGAGCTCCACCGCAGGAACGTGCTCGGACTGGGCGGACTCGCAGCGCTGGCCACCTTGCTACCGGCCTGTGCGTCCGCTCTGCCCGAAACCGACGTCACCGCCGCGGGTTTCGGTGAGAACGCCACCGGGACCGTGCGGTTGTGGTGCCGGGCGGCGACGGTCGTCGGTGTCCGGCAGACCGTCGATGCCTTCAACGCCTCCCAGGACCGAGTGACCGTCGAGGTCACCCCGGTTCTGGACGGGCAGTACGTCACCAAGCTCGCCACGGCCATCCGGGGCGGGAACGTGCCGGACATCGTCGACATCGACGACATCAACTCGATGTTGTTCATCTACCGCGACTCGTTCACCGACCTGACCCCGCTGGTGCAGCAGCTCGGCTTCGCGGACCAGCTCAACCCCGGTCAGCTCCGGTTGGCCGTTCGGAACGACAAGAACTACGGGATCCCCTACATCGCGGACAACTCCGCGGTGTTCTACAACACCGAACTGTTCGAGAAGGTCGGCCTCGACCCGCTGGAGCACACCCAGGACATCGACGGGATGCTCGAGGCCGCCCGTGCGATCGGCGGTCTCGGTGACGGCACCTACGGCTGGTCCGTCGAGGGGAACTCCGCGGGGATCCTCGGTTTCGTCGTCCAGCCGCACATCTGGGCCGCGGACGAACCGAACATCGTCGGTGACGTGGGGGCGCAGAGGGGGGCGATCGAGGGCAACGACGCGATCCGGCGGACCTTCGACTTCTACCGGACGATGTGGAAGGAGAAGCTCATGCCGCAGGCGAACTTCTCCGGCGACGGTTCCCGCTGGGGGGCCGACTTCCGGGACGGGAAGGTCGGCATGTTCCCGTCGAACTTCTCCTTGGCGGTCCTGAACGCCACACCGGAGATGCAGGCCAAGACCGGGGTCGTGCTGCTGCCCGGCCCGGACGGGGGCCGGGCGACGTTCGCCGGCGGGGACAACCTCTGCATCCCCCGCGGCGCGCCCAACGCGTCGGGGGCGTGGGAGTTCGCCAAGTTCGCCCTGGACGTGCCGCAGCAGCAGAACCTGCCGGCCGGGGGCTACATCCCGGTGCGTTCCGACGCCGCGACGCCGGAGTACCGGGAGAAGTTCCCGTTGGCCGTCGCCCCGCTCGACGGGATCGCCGGCGCCTACGCGCCGACGACGCTCGCCTACAACCTGCTCTTCAACCAGCAGGACTCGCCCTGGATCGCCGCCTTCCGCCGGGCCGTCTTCGACGACGACCTCGACGGAGCGCTGGCGCAGGGGCAGAAGGACTTCGACCGCGTCCTGGAACAGGCCCAATTGTGAGCACGCTGACCAGACCCCCGATCGACCGTCGTCCGAAGTCCCTCACCCACCCGCCCCTGACCGGGGTGCTGCTGACCCTCCCGGCGCTGGCCTTCGTCGTCGTCTTCGTGCTGGTGCCGCTCGTCTTCGCGGTCTACATGTCGTTGACGAACTGGCCGCTGATCGGGTCCTACCACTTCATCGGTCTCGGCAACTACGCGGCCGTGGCCTCGGACCCGGTGTTCTGGAAGTCCGTCGGGTACACCGTCCTGTACACCGCGATCGTCACGATCCCGATCCTCGTGCTGGGCTACGTCCTGGCCGTCGTGGTGCGCAGCAACCGCCGGTTCTCGACGGTGTTCCGCACCGTCTTCTTCATCCCCTACGTCATCGGCCTGACGACCCTGAGCTTCCTCATGGTGCTCGAGGCGCAGCCGAGCTCGGGGGCGGTGAACATCGTCCTCAAGGCCCTCGGGGTCACCGACGGGACGACGGCGTGGCTGGCCGACGGCCCGCTCGCGACGGGCCTGATCTGCGTGATGATCGTGTGGGCCGTCTCCGGTCTCACCATGGTCCTGCTCATGGGCGGCATGCAGGGGATCCCGCGCGACGTCTACGAGTCGGCCGAGATGGACGGGGCGAGCTGGTGGCAACGGGAACGGGACATCACCATCCCGATGCTCCGCCGCACCATCGCGATGAGCCTGGTCATCTCCGTCATCGGCTCCCTGCTGGCGTTCACCCAGTTCTACATCCTCACCCGTGGTGGTCCGGGGACGGACACCCAGAGCGTCGTCATGTACGTCTACCAGCGCGGTTTCGTCCAGCTGCAGCTCGGCGCGGCGTCGGCGTTGTCGATCGTCCTCGTCGTGGTCATCGGCCTGGTCACCGCGGCCCAGTTCCGCCTGTTGCGAGAGAAGGCCTGACGATGGCGACCCTGACCACGACGAAACCCGGTGGGGAGCTGAAGGTCCGCTCGACCGGTCGGGCCCCGGTGAACGGGCGGGCCGAGACCCGTACGAAGCTCACCCTGTACTGGCTCGGCGGAACCCTCGCGGCCCTGGTGTTCCTCGTGCCGTTGCTGTGGTCGATCCTGCGGTCGTTCCAGAGCAACGACGCGATCGTCTCGGCCACCCCGACGCTGTCCGCCCTGACGCAGTTCACGACCGAGAACTTCAAGGCGCTGTTCACCGGCGACGCCGACATCGTCCGCGCCGTCGCCAACAGCCTGGTCGTCTCGGTCTGCACCGCGGTGCTGACCGCGGTCCTGGCCACGCTGGCCGGCTACGGGTTCGGCCGGTTCCACTTCCGTGGTCGCAACGTCCTGTTCGGGTTGATCGTGGTGACGATGATGGTGCCCTTCCAGGCCATCATCACCCCGCTCTACCTGCAGATGAACGCCATGGGTCTCACGGACTCCCGCCTGGGGCTGGTGCTGTTCTACTCGACGGTCAACCTGCCGTTCGGGGTGTTCGTGATGCGGAACGCGTTCGAGAACATCCCGGCCGAGATCGAGGACTCCGCCCGCGTCGACGGCGCCGGGACCATGCGCGCGCTGGTGTCGGTGCTGCGCCCCATGCTCGTCCCCGGGATGGCGACGAGTGCGCTCTTCGCGTTCCTGGCCAGTTGGACGGAGTTCCTCGGGGCCCTGACGTTCCTCACCGACGACAAGCTCTACACGCTGCCGCTGTCGCTGGTGAACCTGCAGGCCGGGGCCTACGGCGCGGTGAACTTCGGGTACCTCGTCGCGGGTGCGGTGGTCGCGATGGTTCCGTGCGTGATCCTCTACGTCGCCCTGCAACGGTTCTACGTCGCCGGCCTCGCCTCGGGGGCGGTCAAGGGCTGAGTCAAGGGCTGAGAGGCGTCAGACGAGGACGGCGAAGGGCGACGGCGAGGGGGCCGTCGCCCGGACGTCGTTCCAGGCGTGCGCGAGCCTGGCCACCGCCTCGCGCAGGGTCTCCGGGTCGGCCCCGAACGGCAGCCGCAGGTAGCGCTCGAACGCGCCGTCCACCCCGAAGCGCGGGCCCGCGGTGACGTGCACGCCGTAGCGGCGCGCGGCGACCGCCAACGGCGAGCTGAGCGCGCGGCCGAGGTGCACCCACAACGCCAGGCCACCCGGCACGACGGGGAGTTCCCACTCGGGCAACCGGTCGCCGACCTCCGAGAGGAGGGCGTCGCGGCGGGCCCGGAGTTCGACGCCCCGTGCGGCCAGGACCGCGTCGAGGTCCGGCAGGGCCCGGGCGACGACGAGCTGGTCGAGGACCGGGGTCCCGAGTTCCCACGGGGAGCGACGTTCGGCGAGGTGGCGGACGGTGGCGGCGTCGGCCCGGATCCAGCCGATCCGCAGGCCACCCCAGAGGGTCTTGGCCGCCGAGCCGACGTGCATCACGTCGGAGGGGAACGGGGGTGGGACCTCCCCGTCGATCGCGAGGTCGTTGGTGGTCTCGTCGACGACGAGCCGGGTCCCGTAGCGGCGGGCGAGTTCGCAGACCCGCCGGCGCTGCGCGGCGGGCATCACCGAGCCGGTGGGGTTGTGGAACCCCGGCATCAGGTACCCGAGCGCGGGGCGGGTGCGGGCGAAGGCCTCCTCGAGCGACTCCTGGTCCCAGCCTCCCGGCGACGTGGCGGTCGTCGGTGCCACGGGGACGGCGACCGGACGACCACCCACGGCGCGGACGGCGTCCAGGGCGTGCGGGTACCCCGGGGACTCGACCAGCACCCGGTCCCCCGGGGAGGTCAGGGCACGGGCCAGCAGGCCGACGGCGTGCTGGGCGCCGAGGGTCACGAGGACCTCGTCCGGCCGCGTCGCCAGACCTCGCGCGGTGTAGCGGAGGGCGAGCTGCGTGCGTAGTTCCGGGAGGCCGACGAGGTCGTAGCCGACTCCGGAGAGGTAGCGGGGCAGGTCCTCGACCGCTTGCCGGGAGAGGTCGAGGACGGTGGTGGCGGCGGGCAGGGCCGCCCGGGTCAGGTCGATCTCGACGTGGGCGGGTCGGGCGTCCCCCGGGGGTGTCACGGCCGGGAGGGCGATCACGCTGCCGGAACCTCGCACGCTGGTGACGTACCCGGTCTCGCGCAGGTGCGCGTAGGCCGCGGCGACGGTCGTCCGGCTGAGCGCGAGGACGGCGGCGAGCTCACGCTCGGCGGGCAACCGGGTGCCCGAGGTGATGCGCCCGTCCAGCAGCAGCAACCGGATCCGCTCGGCGAGCGCCCGCAGGGCCGGGCCGGTGTCGCGCCAGTCGCCGAGGAGGTGGCCGAGGGTGGACGCGGACAGGCTGGGCACCAGTCCACGGTAGCCGGATTGGCACTGTCGGGGCGAGAGCGGAGTGCGGTCCAATCCGTGCTGTGAGAAGTCCAGTGCTCGGTGCCCGCATCGCCCGTCTCCTCGTCGGCCTCGGCCTCTACGGCGTGGCCGAGGGGCTGATGGTCCTCGCCGGGATCGGGGTCGGGCCGTGGACGGTCTTCGCGCAGGGGGTCTCGCGACACACCGGGATTGGCCTGGGCTGGCTCGCGAACCTCATCGGGCTCGCCGTCCTGGTGCTGTGGATCCCGTTGCGGCAGAGACTAGGAGTGGGGACCGTGCTGAACGTCCTGCTCGTGGGGACGGCGATCGAGGCGACGGTCGACCTGCTCCCCGCGCCGCACGCGCTGCTCGTCCGGATCCCGTTGTTCGCGGTCGGTCTGGCGCTGCTGGCGGTCGCGAGCGGGCTCTACCTCGGGGCGGGTTTCGGGCCGGGGCCGCGGGACGGGCTGATGACCGGCCTGCACCGGCGGACCGGTCTGCCCCTCTGGCTCGCCCGCGCGGTCGTCGAGGTGTCGGTCCTGGCGGTCGGCTGGGTCCTGGGCGGCAACGTCGGGGTCGGCACGGTGGCGTTCGCACTGGGGGTCGGACCGCTCGTCGGGTTCTTCGTGCCGCGGTTGACCACCGTCGCCGCGACCCCGGCGAGGATCGTCCCGGTAGCGTCCGGGCCATGTCCTTCTTCGTCGTGACCTACGCCTACTCCCCGGACGTCGCCGCCCGCGACGCCGTCCGCCCCACCCACCGCGAGTGGCTCGCCTCGCTGGGCGACGCCCTCGTCCTGTCCGGTCCGACCGACGCCGAGGGCGCGTTCCTCGTGTTCGAGGCCGAGACCGCCGCGGACGTCGAGGCGACCCTGGACGCCGATCCGTTCTTCGTGGACGGCCGGATCGTGGCGGGCCGGACCGTGGCCGGCTGGACCCCCGTGCTCGGACGGGCCAAGGATCGGCTCTGACGCGAAGTACCTCGCGACGCGGGAGTACTTGCGCGTCTGGAAAGTACTCCGGTAGAACTGAGGCATGACCTCCGCCGACCGTGCCCAGGCCGACCTGCAGACCGTCTCCACCGCCCTGGCCGCCGCCCGACCGGCCCCGCTGCCGCGCTGGCTGCCGCCGGCGATGGCCCTCGCCTACAGCGCCGGCTTCGCCCTGCTGGCCGTCACCGCCTGGACGACGGACTGGCGCTGGGCCGTCCCCGGGTTCGTCCTGATCGTGGCGTTCCTGGTCGCGGTGGGGTTCACGGCCTCCCGTGGTGGCCTGCGCCCCCGGGTCCGCCAGGGACCCCGCCAGCACCTGGTCAGCGGGGTGGTCCTGCTGGTGTCGATGGTCGTCTTCGCGGTCGACCAGGGCTCCGGTCTGCTCCTGCTGGGACTGGGGTTCGGCGCGACCGCCTGGTGGCAGTTCTCCCGGACGGGGCGGGCGTGAGCGTCGAACCGGCCCTCGACCCCGCGGTCCAGCACCCGACGAAGCTCGCCGTCGTCGCCTTCCTCTCCGGCTGCGTCGAGGCGGACTTCAAGACCGTCCGCGACCGGCTGGAACTCACCGACTCCGCGCTGTCCCGGACCCTGTCCGGTCTGGAGGAGACCGGCCACGTCACGGTCCGCAAGGGCTTCGTCGGCAAACGACCGCGCACCTGGGTCTCGTTGACGGGAGAAGGGCGCGCGAAGCTCGCCGCGCACCTCGCCGCCCTGCAGGGGATCGCAGCGGGCGCGGTGGCCCTGGCGGCCGACCTGCCCACCTGATCCGGAACCACGACGTGCCGCAGCGCGTTCACAGGGCAGGCTCCGACGGTGGAGAGGTGAGGTGCGCGATGGGCGTGGTGTCCGTGGAGACGGGAGAGAACTCCTACGGTGCAGCCGATCTCGAGGCGTTCCGTCGCGTCCGTGAGGACTTCGTCCGGTTCATGATGGCCTACCGCTTCGCCGTCGACGAGGTGCTGACGAAGGTCTCGATCCTGCGCGAGGAGTTCACCCACCTGCACCGCTACAACCCCATCGAGCACGTGACGTCCCGGGTGAAGTCCCCGACGAGCATCCTCGAGAAGGTCGTCCGTCGTGGGCTGGACCCGTCGTTCGAGACCATCCGCGAACACATCACCGACATCGCGGGGGTCCGCATCACCTGCAGCTTCATCGCCGACACGTACCGGATGCTCGAGATCCTCACGGGACAGGCGGACATCCGCGTCCTGGCCGTCAAGGACTACATCGCGCACCCGAAACCCAACGGCTACAAGAGCCTGCACGCCATCGTCGAGATCCCGGTGTTCCTCTCCGACGGCCCCGTCCCGGTGACGGTGGAGGTCCAGATCCGGACGATCGCCATGGACTTCTGGGCCAGCCTGGAGCACAAGATCTACTACAAGTACGACGGCGAGGTCCCCGGTCACCTGGCCGCGAGCCTCACCGAGGCCGCGGCGGTCGCCGAGCAGATGGACCGCCGGATGGAGGAACTGCACACCGAGGTGCGTTCCCTCGCCCCGGACGTCGGGGAGGCCGCACCCGAACTCGGGATCGACGACCGGGTGCTCCGTCAGCTCCTGGCGCTCTCCGGCGGTACCCCGGCCTGAGGGGTCCCCGAACTGGCGTACAGCTGGCGCAGCACGTCGGCGATGTCGGGTTCCTCCACCGACAGGTCCCGCACCTCGGCGTGGGCGGAGACTCCCGCCAGCACCGCGGCGGCGGTCGTCTCCTCCGCCGAGAAGGCGAACCGATGGCGCAGACCCTCCGCCTCGACGCCGAGGAGCTGGGCTCCTTCGACGTGGATCGGCCCGGTGGGTGCGGTGAGGTCCACGACGAGGACGCGCCGGGCGCCGACGCGGCGCACCAGCCCGGGCAGGTCGCCGTCGTAGGCGGCGCGACCGTGGTCGACGACGAGCACCCGGTCGCAGAGACGCTGCACGTCACCCATGTCGTGCGTCGTCAGCAGCAACGTCGTCCCGCGTTCGGCGCGTTCGGCCCGCAGGAACTGGCGCAGCCGTTCGCTGGACAGGACGTCGAGGCCGATCGTCGGTTCGTCCAGCAGCAGCAGTTCGGGGGAGTGCAGCAGCGCGGCCGCGACCTCTCCGCGCATCCGCTGGCCCAGGGACAGCTGCCGCACGGGGGTGGTGAGGAACTCGCCCAGCCCCAGCCGGTCGTCGAGGTCGCGCAGCCGTGGCCGCCAGACCCCCGCGGGGAGGTGGTGGATCGCGGCGAGGAGGCGGAAGGACTCGCTCAGCGGCAGGTCCCACCAGAGCTGGCTGCGTTGCCCGAACACCACCCCGATGCGGCGGGCCAGGTCGCGACGCCGGGCCACCGGGTCCAGCCCGCACGTCCGCACGCTGCCGGCGGAGGGGACGAGGATGCCGGTGAGGAGTTTGATGGTCGTCGACTTCCCGGCGCCGTTGGCGCCGATGAACCCCACCGACTCCCCGGGGTCCACCCGCAGGGACAACCCGTCGACGGCGCGGACGACGCGACGCTGCCGACGGAACCTCCCCTCGGCCTTCTCGCGGACGACGTACTCGCGGACGAGGTCGGTGACCTCCAGCGCCGGATTCACGATCCGCTCCCCGTGTAGTGCCGGATCCCCTGGCGCCACAGCAGCAGGGCGACGCTCCAGAGCGCGGCGGCCGCGACCGGCGAGAACCACCCGAGCCAGGAGGGCAGGCCGGCGGGCCCGTCGTTCCCCAGCAGAGCCAGGACGGGGAGGTAGGCGACGAACGCCGCCGGGACGACGTAGCAGAACAACCACCGCAGCGGTGTCCCGTAGAGCGAGGCGGGGTACTGCGCCGCGTTGGAACCGCCGTAGGTGAGGGAGTTCACCGCTTCCTTCCCGTCGAGCAACCAGAACTGGCAGGCACCCGCGATGACGAACAACGCCGAGAAGATCGCGGTCCCGCCGACGACCGCGGTGGCGAGCAGGGCCACGGCGCGCAGGTCGAGCGCGATGCCGGTGTGCGGCCACGCGACGCACAGCACCACGACACCGACCAGCACCCGACCGATCCGGCGCAACGAGACGTCGGAGGTCGCCAGCTGGGCGAGGACCGGGAGGGGACGCAGCAGGAACGCGTCGAGGGTTCCGCTGCGGACGTGGGTGGGCAGGTTGTCGAGGTGACCGGCGAGGAGGTCCGCGAGGGCGAAGGCCACGTTCGCCAGCGCGAACACCAGCGACGCCTGCCACACGTCCAGCCCGCCCAGGGTGGAGGTCCGCGAGAAGACGACGTAGATCGTGGCGAACTCGCTGATCCCGATGCCCAGGTTGGAGAGCAGGTCGGCGACGAAGGACGTCCGGTAGCTCAGCTGGGCCCGCACCCGGCTGCCCAGGACGGCCCGGTAGGCGGCGACCGTCGAGCCCTCAGCCACCCTGCACCACCAGTCGTCGGGACCCCAGCGCCAGCAGGACCCGACCGGCGAGCACGAGGACCGCCAGCCAGGCCAGCTGCACCACGACGAGTTCCAGCGCGGCGCCACCCGTCGCGGTGCCGGTGAGGACGTCGATGGGCGACTGCAGCATCGAGGGGAACGGGGTCGCGTGGGCGAGGGTCCCGAGCCAGTCCGGGAACCAGCGGACCGGGATCGCCAGTCCGGTGAGGACCGTCGCGACGACGGTGTAGAGCATGAGGATCCCGCGGATCTCGGTGAGCCAGAACGCGGTCAGGCTGACCAGCCAGCGCGCGGAGAACGAGATCGAGACGCCGAGGACGAGGCTGACGAACCCGAGGAGGTAGCTGCGCGGATCGCTCGGCAGCGCGAGTCCGGTGAGCAGGATCCCCAGCACGAGGGGTGGGACGCCGCGGGGCAGGAACATGAACGCCGCGCGGCCGAGGTCGGTGGCCCACGCGGCCAGCTGCGGGTCGATCGGGCGGGCCAGGTCGACCGCGATGTCCCCCGTGCGCACGCGCTGCGCGACCTCGTCGCCGGCGAAGACGTTGACCGGGGCGAGCAGGGCCTGCGTCACCCAGGCGAAGGTGGCGGCCTGCTCGACGTCGTAGCCGGCGACCGCACTCCCGGCCCCGGAGACCGTGCCGACGAGGACGGCGGCCTTGATGGCGCCGAACACCGAGTTGGTCAGAGCACCGGCCGCGGTGGCGGCCCGGTAGGTGGAGAACCGCCGGAACCCCGCCGCGACGAGGGCGGGGTAGGCGGACACGACGTTCGACCCTAGTCGGGTTTCCCGTCGCTGTCAGGTGCGCACCAGGGGTGGTTGCAGCGTGGCGGCGCTCCCGCGTCGGAACAGCTGCGCCGGTCGGCCGCCGTCGCGCGTCGTGGTCGCCCCGGCGGGTTCGAGGAAACCCTCGGCCCCGGTGACCTTGCGGTGGAAGTTCCGGGCGTCCAGGGGGTGCCCCCAGACCTGCTCGTAGACCCGGCGCAGTTCGGCGACGGTGAACTCCTCGGCGCAGAAGGCCGTCGCGAGCGGTGAGTACTCCAGTTTCGCCCGGGCGCGCTCCACGGCGTCGGCGAGCAGGCGGTCGTGGTCGAAGGCGAGGTCCCGGGCCTCGCGCACGGGTACCCAGCGCGCGTCGGCGGCGTCGGTGCCCGCGTGCGGGGTGGGCAGGTCGGGGGCCAGGGCCAGGTAGCAGACCGTCACGACGCGCTGGCGGGGATCGCGGTCGGGGGCGCCGTAGCTGGCGAGCTGTTCCAGGTGCACCGACCCGCGGGGGAGTCCCGTCTCCTCGGCGAGTTCCCGTTCGGCGGCGCCGAGCAGGTCCTCGTCGGGTCGGACGAAACCCCCGGGCAGCGCCCAGTCTCCGAGGAACGGCTCCTCGCCGCGTTCGACGATCAGGACGGACAGTCCCTCGGACCGGACGGTGAGCACGACGAGGTCCACGGTGACGGCGACGGTGGGGTAGGTCACCCGGTCAGCGTACCGGCTTGTCGTCGGATTGACGATTAGTGAGGTGCAGGCTTATCGTCATTCCGACGACAACAACTGTCCCGAGGAGGACGACATGGCCGACATCACCCGCTACCCCTTCGCCCGGCACCTGCGCAGCACCCCGACCACCCACGTCGTGCACCACCGCGGCGGGAAGCTCGTGCACTCCGGCACCGGCCAGGCGTTCTGGTTCCGCCCGCTCTCCGCGGCCCTGTCCGAGGTGCCCGTCGACGACCGCGAACTCCCGCTCGTCCTGCACGCCCGCACCGCCGACTTCGTCGACGTCACCGTCCAGGCCACCGTCACCTTCCGCGTCGAGGACCCCGAGCTCGCCGCCACCCGCGTCGACTTCTCCCTCGACCCCGTGACCGGCCGGTGGCGGAACGCCCCGCTGCAGCAACTGGCCGGGCTGCTCACCGAGACCGCCCAGCAGCACGTCCTCGACGTCCTCGCCCGGCTGCCGCTGCGCGAGGTGCTGGTCAGGGGGGTGACGCTGACCCGGGAACGCATCACCGCGGGCCTCACCGCCGACAGCCGCCTCGCCAGGACGGGCCTCGCCCTCGTCGACGCCCGCGTCGTCGCCGTCCGCCCCGATCCCGACGTCGAGAAGGCGCTGGGCACCCCGACCCGGGAGGCGTTGCAGACCGAGGCCGACCACGCCACCTCCCAGCGCCGGGCGCTCGCCGTCGAACGGGAACGGGCCATCAGCGAGAACGAGCTGCAGAACGAGATCGAGCTCGCCCGGCGCGAGGAACAGCTCGTCGCCCAGCGCGGAGCCAACCAGCGCCGGACCGTCGAGGAGGCCGCCGCCGCGGACACCGTCCAGGCCACCGCCGAGGCGGAGCGCGAGGAGCGTCTGGCGCAGGCGCACGCCACCGCGACCCGGTTGCAGGGCGAGGCCGACGCCGGCGCCGAGGCCGCCCGGATGGCCGCCGTCGCCGGTACGCCACCGGAGGTCCTGCTCGCTCTCGCGCTGCGGGAGTTCGCCGGTCAGCTGCCCGAGATCGGGACCCTCGTCCTCACCCCGGACGTCATCACCGGGGCCCTCGCCCAGCTGGCCGGTACCCGGTGAGCCTCGCCCCGCGCGCGGTCCTGGTCCACCGCCGCACCCCCTTCGCCGACGCGATCGCCCGGCACGGGACCCGCGGAGCCGCGGAGTTCTTCCTCCGGACCCGCGGGCGCACGCTCGACGACCTCGAGGCGGGCGACGAACGCCAGCGCGCCGCCCTGGTCGCGGTGGCCGCGGCCGTCCCCCTGGACTGGCGGACGGGAACGGTCGAGCGCGCCGACCTCTCCCGGTTCCTCTTCGCCCCCGAGGACGTCGTCGTGGTCGTGGGGCAGGACGGGCTGGTGGCCAACGTCGCCAAGTACCTCGACGGCCAGGTCGTCGTGGGCATCGACCCCGACCCCGGTCGCAACGCCGGTGTCCTGGTCCGCCACCCCGCCGCGCATGCCCGGGACCTGCTGCACCGCAGCGTATCCCGCCCCGTCTGCGAGCAGCGGACGATGGTCCGTGCGGTCACCGACGACGGGCAGGAGCTGCACGCCCTCAACGAGGTCTTCGTCGGTCACCACAGCCACCAGACCGCCCGCTACGTGCTGGGCTGCGGGGACCGGCGCGAGGAACAGGCCTCCAGCGGGGTCGTCTGCGGGACCGGGACGGGCGCCACCGGCTGGCTCGCCTCCCTCGCCCGCGCCCGTGGGGGAGCCGCCCTGCCCGGGCCCACCGATCCGACCCTGGCCTGGTTCGTGCGCGAGGCGTGGCCCTCGCGGACCACCGGTGCCGACCTCGTCGCCGGGTCGGTCGGGGCCGAGGCCCTGACCCTCGACGTGCTCTCCGACGAGCTCGTCGTCTTCGGCGACGGCCTCGAGGCGGACCGGCTGCTCCTGACCCGCGGGCAGCGGCTGACGATCGACGTCAGCCCCCGCCACCTCGCCCTCCTCACCCCCCACCCGTGATCTCGCTGGGGGACCCGGCAAGATCACGGATCGGGTGGGGGTGGCTGGGTGCGGAGCACGGCCCGCGCGGCGGCACACTGGGCACGTGACCCTGATCGACGAGACCCGCGCCGAGGCCGCTGCCGGTGCGGACCTGCTGACCAGCCTGAACGCCGCCCTCGGCACCACCGCCGGGTCCGGCGTCGTGGACGCCTCGAGCCGGCGCCGCGCGGAGTACACGACCGACGCGTCGAACTACCGCGTCGTCCCGCAGGTCGTCGTCTTCCCGCGCACGGTCGAGGACGTCGAAGCCGTCTGGGCGGTCTGCCGCCGTCTCGGGGTCCCGTTCACCTCCCGCGGCGCCGGCACCTCGGTCGCGGGGAACGCGATCGGGGAGGGGGTCGTCCTCGACTTCTCCCGTCACCTCCACCGCGTCCTCGAGATCGACCCCGAGACCATGACCGCGCTCATCGAGCCCGGCGTCATCCTCGACGACCTGCAGCGCCAGGCCGCGCCACTCGGCCTGCGGTTCGGGCCGGACCCCTCGACCCACGCCCGCTGCACCGTCGGCGGGATGATCGGCAACGACGCCTGCGGATCGCACGCGCTGGCCTACGGCCGGACCTCGCACAACGTCGTCGCCCTCGAGGTCCTCGACGGTCACGGCCGCCGCTACTGGACCGACGCCCCGCCCGCGGACCTCCTCGCCGAGCTGCAGGCCGTGGCCTCCCGCCACCTCGGGATCATCCGGACCTCGTTCGCCACGTTCGGCCGTCAGGTGTCCGGCTACGCCCTGGAACACCTGCTGCCCGAGACCGGCGGGCCCACCGGGACCGCCCTCGCCCGGCTGCTCACCGGGTCGGAGGGGACGCTGGTGACGATCCTGCGCGCCCGGGTCCGCCTCGTGCGCCAGTCCCCGTCGACGACGTTCGTGGTCCTCGGCTACCCCTCGATGCACGAGGCCGCCGACGCGACCCCCGCCCTGCTGGAGCACGCCCCGCTCGCCGTCGAGGGCATCGACCGTCGCCTCGCCGACATCGTCGTGCGCCGCGGGGGTTCCGTCGACGGCCTCCCCGGCGGCGACGGCTGGCTGTTCGTGGAGATGGGCGGGGAGACCCCGGAGGAGTCCCTCGCCGCGGCGGAGGCGATGGTGCGCGACTCCCAGGCGCTGGACTCCGTCGTCATCCCGACCGCCGCCGCCGCGCGGAAGTTGTGGCGCATCCGCGAGGACGGCGCCGGACTGGCCGGGCGTTCCCCCGAGGGGTTGCCGGCGTGGCCGGGCTGGGAGGACGCCGCCGTCCCGCCCGCACGGCTGGGGGCCTACCTGCGCGAGTTCGACGCGCTGATGGCGACCCACGGTGTCGACGGGCTGGCCTACGGGCACTTCGGGGACGGCTGCATCCACGTCCGCATCGACTTCCCGCTCTACGAGAACGGCGGCGGCGCCGTGGCGAAGGCGTTCCTCGAGGACGCCGCCCGGCTCGTCGCGAAGCACGGCGGTTCCCTCTCGGGAGAGCACGGTGACGGCCGGGCCCGCGGTGGGTTGCTGCCGCTGATGTACGACGCCGAGGCGATCTCCGCCTTCGAGGAGGTCAAGCGCGCCTTCGATCCCGACGACCTGCTGAACCCGGGGATCATCGTCCGACCCGCCGACGTCGCCGCGGACCTCCGCGTCCCCTCGGCCCGGCCGGCGCACGCGCTGGGCATGCCTGGTCGTTCGGGACTGAAGTTCGCCTACTCCCAGGACCAGGGCGACCTCACCCGCGCCGTCCACCGCTGCGTCGGGGTCGGCAAGTGCCGCGCCGACTCCGGCGGCGTCATGTGTCCCAGCTACCTGGCGACCGGTGACGAGAAGGACTCCACCCGTGGGCGGGCCCGGCTGTTGCAGGAGATGGCCAACGGCACCCTCGTCACCGACGGCTGGCGCTCGCAGGAGGTCAAGGACGTCCTCGACCTCTGCCTGTCCTGCAAGGGGTGCAGCGCGGACTGCCCCGCCGGGGTCGACATGCCGACCTACAAGGCGGAGTTCCTCGACAAGTTCTACGCGGGCCGGTTGCGGCCGATGAACCACTACCTCCTGGGCTGGTTGCCGCGCTGGTCGAAGCTCGCCTCCTACGCGCCGAAGGTCGTGAACGCCCTGACGTCGGTGCCGGCGCTGGCGTGGACGGCGCGGGCGCTGGGTGGGGTGGACCAGCACCGGCCGCTGCCGGCGTTCGCGGAGGAGACGTTCCGGGCGTGGTTCCGACGGCGCCCCGAACGTGCGGGCGAACCCGTCCTGCTGTGGGTGGACTCCTTCACCGAGAACTTCTCCCCCGAGGTCGGCCAGGCCGCCGTGAAGCTCCTCGAACACCTCGGTTTCCAGGTGCGACTCACCGAGCAGCAGGTCTGCTGCGGTCTCACCTGGGTCTCCACCGGGCAGCTCGACGGAGCTAAGCGGCAGCTGCGCTCGTCGCTCGACGCGCTGGGGAACTCCGAGATCCCCGTGGTCGGGCTGGAACCGTCGTGCACCGCGCTGCTGCGCGAGGACGCCGCGGAACTGCTGCCCGACGACCCCCGCGCCCACGCGCTGGAACGTCGGGTGAAGACCCTGGCGGAACTCATCGCGGAACGGCGTCCGGACTGGATCCCGCCGCGGGTGGACCAGAAGGCCGTCGTCCAGCCGCACTGCCACCAGCACGCGGTCATGGGTTTCTCGCCCGACGAACGCCTGCTGGCCAAGGCCGGGGTCGAGGCGAAGGTCCTGAACGGCTGCTGCGGACTGGCCGGGAACTTCGGGGCCGAGAAGGGCCACTACGACGTGTCGGTGAAGGTCGCCGAGCACGCGTTCCTGCCCGCGCTGCGCGAGCGCGGGGACGCGGTCGTCGTGGCCGACGGGTACTCCTGCCGGACCCAGTCGGACAACCTCACGGGGATCAAGCCCAAGCACCTCGCGGAACTGCTGGCCGACGCGCTGCCGGAGGACGATTCCCGCGCCTAGCCGGTCGGCACGATCCAGAGCTGGCTGGCTCGGTTGTCAGCGATCCGCGCAGCAGGCCCTGCGTGGCCTTGGAGGCTTCGGCACGGACGTTCACCCACTAGCATTCAGCTCATGCCGGGTCCGCGTCGCAAGGCGTCCACGATCGTCGACGTGGCCCGCGTCGCCGGTGTTTCGCTTCCGACCGTCTCCCGCGTGCTGAACGACACCGTGCCCGTTCGTCCGGCCACCAGGGCACGCGTGCTGGCCGCGATGGAGGAGTTGTCCTACCGGCCCAACAGCGCCGCCCGGACCTTGAAGTCGGGGCAGCAGTCGATCGTCGGGGTCATCGCGCCGGACACGGTGTCCTACGGACGGGCACGCATGCTGGCTCAGATCGAGGAGCGGGCGCGAAGCCGGGAGTACCTGGTTGCGGTGACCTACGTCGAGCCGGACGTGGTGGGGAAGGCGAGCTCGGCCCTGGACGTGCTCCTGGGCCAGTCCGTCGTCGGGGTGGTCGTGTTGGACCTGAACACCTACGACGCGCCGGCGTTGCAGGCCAGGCTGGGTGATGTGCCGTGGGCAACCGTGACCAACGGGTTGGGACTGACCATCGACGTGCCGCACGTCATGGTGGATGACCGCCTCGCCGCCGCTGACATGACCCGCCACCTGCTCGGCCTGGGCCACCACACGGTCCACCACGTCGCGGTCCCGGGCTTCGGCAGCGATGTCCACTCGCGGGAGCTGGGTTGGCGCGACGCGCTGCTGGAGGCAGGCGTGCCCGTCCCGGAGCCCGTGATGTGCGACTGGACACCCGCGTCGGCTCGACTGGCGGGCTTGCGGCTGGCTGGAGACCCCTCCCTCACTGCGGTCTTCTGCACCAACGACGAGATCGCGCTCGGAGTCATGCGTGGGTTGCACGAAGCAGGACGCGAGGTGCCCCGAGACGTGAGCGTGGCCGGGATCGACGATCAACCGCTGGCGCAGTGCTGGGTACCTGCGTTGACCACCTACCGCATGGACTTCGACTGGGCGGGGGCCGCGGCCTTCGAGTTGCTGCTGGACCCCCTGCACGGGGCTGATCGAGCTGGACGACCGACGTCGGGGATCATCGTCCGCGAGAGCTGCTCGAAGCCGCGGCCCTGACGGGGCCCGAAGTCTCAGAAGTGCTGCGGGACAGGCTGGCCCGCGTCACGCACTCACGCACGCGTGCTGCGATGGAGTCCCGTGAAGTGGTGTAACTCCTGCGCGTGAAGCGCTGCGGTTTCGGACTATGCCGTGAGGGCGGCGGTCCTGTCGAGCGGGGTGACCGTGTCGGGGTTCACGGTGACCGCGGCGGTGGGCAGGACGGTGGGTTCGGGCGGAGTCAGCAAGGCCATGGAGGCCTCGGAGAGGTAGCGACGTTCCCCGGACTGCCACTCATCGTGGGCCTCGATCAGCACGCACCCGGCCAGACGCAGCAGGGCCTTGGCGTTGGGAAAGATCCCCACCACGTCAGTGCGGCGCTTGACCTCCCGATTCAGGCGTTCGATCGGGTTCGTCGACCAGATCTTCTTCCAGTGCGCCTCGGGGAACACCGCGAACGCCGTCACGTCCGGACCGGCCTCATCCAGCATCTCCGCGACCGCAGGGAACTGCGCGCGCAGGGTGTCGGCGACGACGCGGACCTGCTCACCGACAGCCTCCGCGGTGGGCTGGACGAAGATGGTGCGGACCATCGCCGCGACCGCGTCTGACTGCCCCTTCGTGACCCGACTCAAGACGTTGCGCATGAAGTGGACCCGGCATCGCTGCCAGGACGCGCCGGTCATGCTCTGCTCGATCGCCGAGACCAGACCGCGGTGCTGGTCGGAGATCACCAGCTGCACCCCGTGCAGACCCCGCTCGCGCAGTGAGGTCAGGAACTCCTTCCAGAACGCCAACGTCTCGGCGTCTCCGACGTTGCAGCCCAATACTTCCCGGTGTCCATCCGCGGTGACGCCGGTGGCGATGACGACTGCTTGAGAGACGACACGTGCGCCCTTGCCGTGCTGGTCACCGCCGACGCGGGCCTTGCAGTACGTCGCATCGAGGAACACGTATGGGGTCGCCTGCGCGTCCAACGGGCGGCTGGTGAAGGTGGCGACCTCGGTGTCGAGGTCGGCGCAGATGCGGGACACCTCGGACTTGGAGATGCCCGATTCAGCGCCCAGGGCCTCGACGAGGTCGTCGACCTTGCGGGTGGATACGCCGTGGACGTAGGCCTCCATGACGACGGCGTGCAGGGCCCGGTCGATGCGCCGGCGAGGGTGCAGCAGGGTCGGGAAGAACGACCCCGTCCTGGTCTTGGGGATCTTCAGTGCGAGGTCACCTGCGGTGGTGGCGACGAGGCGGTCGCGGGTGCCGTTGCGCTGGGTCGTGCGCCCGGCTGAGCGTTCGTGGTGGCCGGCGCCGATGTGGTGCTCGGCTTCGGCATCGATGAGGGCTTGCAGGGCGCCTTGCAGGATTCGGCGCATGAAGGTGCCGTCGTCGGCAGTGGTGAGTGCTTCGGTGAGGGTGGACAGGGCAGACTGGTCCATGAGGGCCATCGCGTTGATCTCCTTCTACGAGTTCCTTGGCGGGTACTCGCAGAGCTTCACGCGGTGGCCCTCACCTGCTTGGTGGGACACGCTGGGGCGGGTCCTGAGGCGGGCCGGAGTTACACCACTCGAGGGGACTCACCCCGTGCTGCGGTCCCGAGTCGTGGTGTATCCGTCAGCAGTTGATCGTGCTGCTCCCTTGCATCTGGCGTGAGAGCCCCCTACAGTCCTGATCAACGTTTTCATGATTAACGTTTACATCGGACGTCAGACGCTATCTGGAGCACAGGAGCCTCAGTTGCCCTTCGACACGACGCTCGTCACCATCCCCCACGCTTCGCCGGCCGAACGCGACCCGAGCCGTCCCCACCTGAGCATGCACACCGACGACTCCGGTCTGACGTGGAGCCCCGGAGAACTCGCGATCGTGCTGCGTTGGGGGGTCGACGAACCGGTCCGCGTCGCCGGACTCGGGGGTGGCGGGACGGCAGAGGTCACCTCGGCCCTCCAGCCCCTGGTCGAAATCATGGTCACCGGTGACGGGCGCATCCGGAACACCACCCGGCACACCCACACGGGGGTCGGGGCGCGGCTGCGCTACCTCGAGCACGAGACGAGCAACCTGCAGGACGAGGCAGTTCTCGCCATCACCCAGTTCGACCCTCGGACGGGTCTGCGCGTCACCTCGACGTTTCGATGCTCGCCCGACGTCGCAGCCGCTCGGGTGACCACGACGGTCGAGAACACGAAGTCAGCGCCCGTGGTCCTGGAAGCCGTGACGTCCTTCGCCACAGGTACTCTCACCGCCCCGGATGAAGATCCGCGTGACCTGCTCCTTCACCGCGGAACCGGTGAACAGCTGGCCGAGAACCGTTGGTCTGCAGAACCTCTCTGGTCGCAGATGGGACTGGCCGACTTCAACTCGGGCATCCAGAACCAGCCGGGTCGATCCTCGGCCCGCGCCGTGGGAACGTCCACCTGGACCACGGTGCGCCACTTGCCCACCGGCATGGTGGAGAACCGGGTGACGGGCCGAGCGCTGGCGTGGCAGATCGAGCACAACGGTGGATGGCGCTGGGACGTCGTCGACCGTCGGGTCGGGGAGGACTCCACCGCGCTGATCCTCCTCGGTCCTGAAGACCTGGACCACCACTGGTCGCAGGAGCTCCTGGCAGGTGAGACCTTCGTGTCGGTCCCTGCATCCTTCGCAGTTTCCGAGCGGGGAGCGACTGCCGCGCTGGCTCAGCTCACCGCTCACCGCCGGTGGCTGCGCCGGGACCACACGGCGGACGCAGGCTCGCTACTGGTCTACAACGACTTCATGAACACCATCCGTGGGGACCCCACCACCGCGGCGCTGCTCCCGCTGGTCGAAGCGGCCGCTGCCGCTGGGGCGGAATGCTTCTGCATCGACGCCGGCTGGTACGACGACACTGACGACGGGGGCTGGTGGGGGACCGTAGGTGCGTGGGAACCGTCGTCGCGACGATTCCCCGGGGGAGGCATGGGGGTCGTCACCCGGCGCATCAGGGACCTGGGGATGACGGTCGGCCTGTGGCTCGAACCTGAGGTCATCGGACAGGACAGCCCGTTGGCCCGGACACTTCCGGAGGAGGCGTTCCTGCGCCGTCACGGACGTCGGGTCCGCGAGGACCGGCGGTTCTTCCTGGATCTTCGGCACCCGGCTGCCCAGCAGCACCTCGACGACACGATCGATCGATTGGTAGCGGACTTCGAGGTCGGGTTCTTCAAGCTCGACTACAACGTCACGCCGGGCCCGGGCACTGATCACGAGGCCACGTCCGTCGGTGCCGGCCTGCTGGGACACAACCGGGCCCACCTGGCCTGGTTCTCCAGGCTGCGCCGACGGCATCCCGCCGTCGTCTTCGAGAACTGCAGTTCGGGTGCCATGCGGGCCGACTTCGGGATGCTCGAGCTGTTCGACCTGCAGTCGACCTCCGACCAGCAGGACTTCCGTCTGTACCCGGCGATCGCGGCGGGAGCGCCCTTGCAGATGCCGCCAGAGATGGCGGGGAACTGGGCTTACGCCCAACCGACGATGAGCCTGGAGGAGATCGCCTACTGCATGACGACCGGACTCAGCGGCCGACTCTACCTGTCAGGGTTCATCAACCAGATGGACGGACCGCAGTTCGCGCTCGTGCGCGACGCCGTCCAGGTCACCAAGGATCTACGGGACGGCATCGCACGCTCCGTCCCAGGGTGGCCCTCCGGTTACCCCCAGTGGTACGGCGACTCGGTCACCCTGACGTTGAACACCCCGGATCGAGCCTTGCTCTTCTGCTGGTTCCGCGGGGATGACGAGGGCCAGGAGATCCAGCTCGACCTCGGCGCCGGAACCACCGCGGGTGATCTCGTGGAGGTGTACCCCCGTGTTCTCCAGCCTTGGGGACGCGACGACGTGGAAGGCCGCATCGTCTTGCGCCCGGGCATGGCTGGTCCGTCGGCCAGGGTCTACCAGCTCACCCCGGCGTGATCGCTGCGGTCGAGCCACTCCAGAACGTTCCACAGCATCAAACCAGCACCAGCACCAGCACCGACCGAGCGGGCGGTGCCCGATCACGACCCGAGGACGACAGCGATGAAGCTCTCACCTTCCACCATCTCGCGCCGAGCGATCCTGGCCACGGCGGCAACCACCTCCCTCATGGCATCGGCTGCGTGCAGTCGCAGCACCGCCGGTGACAGCGCCGGGGGCAAGGCGCTGCAGATGTTCGTGAACATGGGGGCCGACACCCCGCAGGCAGCGGCGATGAACAAGATCGTCGCGAGCTACCAGCAGGAGACCGGTCAGGCCATTCAGGTCACGGCGGTGTCGACGGGTTTCGAGAACCAGATGAAGGTTCGGTTGGCCTCCAAGGACATCCCGGACCTGTTCTCGACCCACGGCTGGTCGCTGCTGCGCTACTCCAGCTTCCTGGAACGACTCACGGACAGGTCGTGGGCAGCTGACGTCAACCCACAGCTGGACTCCTCGATGCGCGACGCGAACGGTGACATCTACGCCTTCCCCGGCGAGACCAACGTCGCGGGCGTGCTGTACAGCCAGAAGGCGCTCGCCGCGGCCGGCGTCGATGCGGCGCAGCTGACGTCCTGGGAGGCCTTCGGTACGGCTGCCGATGCCCTGCTCGCCGCTGGAATCACACCGATCTCCTGCAGCGGAAAGGATCAGGGGCCAGCTGGACACATCGCTGACCACCTGGCCATCGACACGTTCACGGACGAGCAGCTGCAGGCGATGAAAGACGGTACGTTCCAGGCTGACGCCTACGACGAGGTGCTCACGCGGGTCGCGCAGTGGCGCGACGGTCGCTGGTTCAACCCCGACTACGCCTCCGCCTCCCAGGACGACATGGCGCACGCACTCGCCGACGGGACGGCAGGCTTCGCCTTCCTGGGAACGTCCCTGCTCAGTCAGGCCCTGACCTACGCACCCGCCGCCGCCCTGGGTTTCTGCCCGTTGCCTCCGACCCACGGGGCCGAGCCCTACCTCGTCGGTGGCGAAGGAAACCTGGCCTTCGGCGTCTCCAAGACCAGTACCCAGAAGGAGGCCGCACTCGCCTTCCTGGACCACCTGGCCAAACCCGAGAACGCCGCAGCTCTCGCGGAGTCGACGGGATCGGCACCTGGTCTGAGCAGCGTGCAGGTCGACTTCGGCAGCCTCGCCAGCAGCTACGAGGCGTACGTCACGCCGGGAAAGGTTCCGGTCAAGCCCTACTTCGACCGGGTCTACCTCCCCAACGGCGCCTGGGACACCGTCGTGGCCACCACGGACTCCGTCATCTCCGGTCAGGGCAGTGTCGAGGACGCAGTGACCCAGATGCAGCGCCAGTACGAGACCCTGTACGGGCAGCAGTGAGTAGCGTTGGTCCCGCCGTCGCTGTCGCCGGCCGGCCCGCACCGGCTCCAGCGCCGGCCCCGATGCGTCGGCGTGGTCGCCTACCGCTGGTGAACCTGATGTACGTCCCGGCGCTGCTGCTCTTCGGCGTCTTCATCGTGTATCCCCTGGTGCGGGGGGTGGGCATCGCCTTCACCAACTGGGACGGGTACACCGACAACGAGTCCTTCGTGGGGTGGGCCAACTTCCGCCAGTTGTTGACCGACTCCGTGTTCCACACGGCGTTGCGGAACACCCTGGTCTACGGGTTCGGGTGCACGTTGCTCCAGCAGGTCATCGGCCTCGCCTTGGCCATCGCGCTCGACGGCGGAGGCCGCGCCAAGTCAGTGGCGCGGGCGGTCATCTACCTTCCCGTCCTGGTCTCCCCGGTCGTCATGGGGATGATGTACTACTTCCTCGTCCAGTACGATCGCGGTGCCCTGAACGATGTCGTGACCGGGCTCGGATTCGACCGGGTCGCGTGGCTCAGCAGCAGTACCGGTGCCGTCGTCATCATCGTGGCCGTGAACACCCTGCAGTTCGTCGGTACCTCGATGATCATCTACCTCGCCGGGCTGCAGTCGATCGGGACAGAGATCAACGAGGCGGCCGAGATCGACGGCGCCCGTGGGTGGAAGCTCCTGCGGCTGGTCACCATCCCGTTGCTCAAACCGGCGATCGTCTCCAGCGTCATCATCAACCTCATCGGCGGACTCAAACTATTCGACGTCATCCAGGTCCTCACCGGCGGCGGCCCGGGGTACGCCACGCAGAGCGTGTCGACCTTGATCGGTCGCACGTACTTCGGCCAGCAGGCGGCCGGATACGCCTCGGCCATGGGGGTGGCGCTGTTCGTTCTGATCGCGGCCGTCTCCGTGGTCCTGATCATGCGGATGGAACGTTCGGGGAGGACGTCGTGAGCAGCGCCGGCATCAACCGTCGACAGGGTCGAGCGGGGCAGGTGGTCAAGGTGGTCTTCATCGTGGTCGCCGTGCTGGCGCAGCTGACGCCCTTCTACCTCGGGGTGACGACCGCCCTGAAACCGGCGACCGACGGGTCCTCGCTCTGGTTGCCCCCCCTGTCGGGCGTCACCTTCGACAACTTCTCCACAGCAGTCTCCGTCGGCAAGCTCGACTGGGCTCTGCAGAACACCCTGCTCGTCACCGTGGCCAGCACGGCCCTGGTGTGTCTCGTCGCCTCCTTCGCGGCCTACCCGCTGGCTCGGAGGAACACGACGGGGAACCGCTTGGTGATCCTGGCGGTCCTGGGAATGTTGATGGTTCCGCCGCTGAGCATCCTCGTCCCCCTGTACTCGATGCTCTCGTCCTGGGGTGTCCTCAACACTTTCGGCGGTTTGATCCTGGTGGTCACGTCGACGCACCTGCCGCTGGCGATCTTCCTGTTCACCCAGTTCACCCGCAGCTTGCCCGTCTCGCTGGAGGAGGCGGCCGCGATCGACGGCGCGGGGTTGCTCACGACGTTCTTCCGCATCGTGCTGCCCTCGCTGCGTCCGGTGATGGCTACCGTGGTCATCCTCACCTCGACGAGCGTCTGGAACGAGTACGCCCTCAGTTCCTACATCAACAGCAAGACCGAGATGCGGATGCTCGCTCCCGCTGTCGCCTCCTTCTTCTCGGCGCAAGGCAACAACATCGGCGCTGCAGCGGGAGCTGCGCTCATCGGTCTGGCTCCGATCCTGGTCGTGTACCTCTTCCTCCAGAAGTACTTCGTCAAGGGTGCGTTGGCCGGCGCCGAGAAGTAGCTGCTCCGGACGGGAACCTCGAGGCAGGGCAGTCTTCTCCCCAGTCGAGCCGATCTGCTCTCGAGGGTGAGAAGAGCGTGGACAGACTCGCGGTGACGGGTGGTTGCGGCCGTCGCCGACGTGGCTGTCGCCACGGTCAGCACGGCGATCGGGGTACGACCTCCTCGGGAAGACGTGCGCTGTGGCGCCGGCTGATGAGCGGAGGGGCGAAGTTCCCGTCGGGCCGTGGCCCTGGACGCCGGTCCGCAGGTCGTCAACGACGACTGCGGAACTCCTGTCGTGAGCAGTTGCGTCGCCGCGACCGGCATCACCCCGGTCGCGTCCACCCACCGTTCGCCCTGCGCAGCATCGTGCAGCTGCACACCGAGGACGGGGCCACCGGACTGGGACCAGCACGTCGCCACCGCGGCTGCCTCGATGCAGTGCGTCACCACGCGGAGGGACTCCGCAGCGTTCACCGACCTGCTCGGGAACCTCCGGTCCGAACGCGCTCCGGTCTTCACCCTGGCCATGGACAACGGGTCCGCCCACAACCCCCGAACACGTCCGACAGTGGCTCTCCGAGCATCCGGGGGTGACGGTCGTCGACACTCCCGTGCACGCCTCGTGGGTCGAGTCGGTGTTCGGGGATCTGTGTCCGCCAGGTCCTGCGTCACGGAGTCTTCGAGGGCCCCGACGACTGCGACGCGACGGTTCAGGCCTGGACTGAACACCGGAACAGATCGCTTCGGCCGGTCACTCCCACCTGGCAGACCACCCCGGCTCGATCACGAACTTCACGCCAGACCACTAGGAGTTCCGGTGCAGCCGGCGCAGGACGAGCGCCAGCTGCAGGCGCTGCAACCCGGCCACGTCCTGCAGTTCCCAGCCCAGCGCGCGCTGGGCGGTGAGCACCCGGGCCTGCACCGTCGAGTGGTGGACCGCGAGTTCCGTCGCGGCCGCGCGCCGGCTGGACGTCGTGGCCAGGACGTCCAGGGTGCGCAGCATCCAGGGCGCGAGGACGGCGGCGCGTTCCACGGCCCCGACGTCGGGAACCGGGGTCGCACCGGCCGGCACGGCCGCGGCCAGCAGCAGCAACCCCTGCACCGCCTCCGCGTGGACGATCCGTGGCCCCGGGTCGGTCGCGGTGCCCTCGGCGGTGAGGCGCAGCGCGCGACGGGCGGCGACCCAGGAACCCGGGAGCTCGTCCACCGTCACGACCGGTCCCACCCCGGCCCGCCGCGACCCGAGCGGGGGTTCCACCGGGCCGGTGAGGACCAGGGCGGTGCCGTCGACCACCGCGACGGCGCGGCAGGGGGTCTCGGGTGCGAGGCCGAGGCTCCGTGCCGCACGACGACGGTCGTCGCGCGGCGTCCGCGGGTCGAGCACGACCTCCAGGAGGTCCGCGTCCTGACGTCGCGATGCCGACGCCGCGAGCGGGCGGGTGCGTTCCAGGACGCTGCGGGCCAGGGCGCAGGCGCGTTCCAGCACGACCGCGTCCACGACGCGGGGCGGACCCGACCGTTCCAGCCACAGGACCGCCACGTCGTCGACGGCCGCGCTCAACCACGCCGGGTCCGGTCCCGACGACCCGTCCGCGACGTCGTCCTCGCCGGGCTCGTTCTCGCCCGCGGAGTTCACCCGCAACCGCAGGTGCCGACGCGCGTCGAGGAGCCCGGCGGGACTGCCGGTGAGCGACGTCGCCCCGCGGACGATCGCGTGCAGACCCGCGTGCCCCGCGGCGAGTTCGTCGAAGTACGACACGACGCGCAGCGCGGCCCCCGCGTCGGGGTCGAGCGCCGAGAGTCGCACCGTCAGGTCCCTCACGAGCCCATCCTGCGCTCGCGGGGGCCCGACGGGAAGCGGTTCAGGCCTGCACGAGGCGGGACAGCCACGCTCGTCGTGCGGCCCGGGCCGCCTGGGAGATCGCCGCCTGCGGGGCGAACACGTCGAAACCGTGGAACCCGCCGGGCCAGACGTGCAGTTCCGCCCGCCCGCCGGCCTGCCAGATGCGGCTCGCGTAGGCGACGTCCTCGTCGCGGAAGTTCTCCGCCGAGGCCACGTCGACGAACGTCGGCGGCAACCCCGTCAGGTCCTGAGCCCGGGCCGGCGCGGCGTAGGGCGAGACGTCCGGGCCTCCCCTGGCCGCGCCCAGCAACGCGCTCCAGCCGGTGTCGTTGGCCGTGCGGCCCCAGGTCCCGGTGTCGGCCATCTGCACCGCGGACGGGGAGTCGTTGCGGTCGTCCAGCATCGGGTAGATCAGCAGCTGGCCCAGCAGTCCGGGACCGCGGCGGTCACGGGCCAGCAGGGCGACCGCGGCGGCCAGCCCGCCGCCGGCGCTGGCCCCCGCGACGACGATGCGCGCCGGGTCGAAACCCAGTTCGCCCGCGTGCTCCGCGGTCCAGACCAGCCCGGCGTAGCAGTCCTCGACCGGTCCGGGGTGCGGCGTCTCGGGTGCGAGGCGGTACTCCACCGACACGACGACCAGGCCGAACTCCTGGGCCCAGTCCAGGGCCTCGGCGATGCCGCCGCGGTTGTCGCCGAGGACCATCCCGCCCCCGTGGATCCAGTAGACCGCTCCCGTCACGGTCGTCGTGGGACGGCAGATCAGCAGGCTGACGTCGGGGGCGCCGTCGGGACCGGGGACGCTGCGTTCCTCGACGGTGAAGGCGCCGTCGCGGGCGAGTTCCTCGTCGCTCGGGGGCAGCTGGCCGGGCAGGCCCTGGCGCACGACCGGGATGAGGTCGGGGGTGATGGGCGGGAAACCCCCGAGGGCGGCCAGCGCGGCCGCCGCTTCGGGGTCGAAGGGGGTGACGGAGCCCGTGGTGCTCGTGATGTTGGTGGTGGTGGTCATCGTTGACCTCTCGACGGGGTGTTCCGGTCGACGGCCGACCGGTCGCCCCCCAGACTGCACCCGGGGCCGGCCCGCCGAGCGTGCGAGGCGGCGGGCGCCGTCCGCCAGGTGGCGGACGGTCGTCCCGCCGGCCGCTGAGTCCTGACCGATCCCGAGCGCCACCCTCGACGGAGGTCCCACCCGCATGAGTCGTGTCGTCTGCCACCAGACCGTGTCCCTCGACGGCTTCACCGCCGGTCCGGACCAGAGCCTCGAGCACCCCATGGGGGTCGGGACCGAACTGCTGCACCAGTGGCAGTTCCGCTCCGGGGAGCCCGGCCACGAGGCCGACGCGGCCTGGCGCGCGGGTCTGCTGGCCCCGCTGGGGGCAGTGGTCATGGGCCGCAACATGTTCGGTCCGGTCCGGGGTGAGTGGCCGGACGAGACCTGGCGCGGGTGGTGGGGCGAGGAACCGCCCTACCACGCGCCGGTCTTCGTCCTCACCCACCACGAGCGGGCCCCCCTGGAACTGACCGGGACGACCTTCCACTTCGTCACCGAAGGTTTCGACGCCGCCTTCGCCCGCGCCCGGGAGGCGGCCGGGGCCGGCGACGTGCGCATCGCCGGCGGTGCCTCCACCGTCCGGCAGGCGCTGGCCGCGGGCGTGGTCGAGGAACTCGCCCTCGACGTCGTCCCGATCCTGATCGGGGCGGGGGAGCGACTCCTCGACGGGGTGACCGATCCCGGTCTCGTCCCCGTCGAGGTCGTCCACTCACCGCTCGCGACCCACGTCCGCTACCGCGTCGGTCGCTGAGGCGCGCCGCACGGCGAGGTCCACGAGCACGTGCACGTCACGGCGATCACGACCGGCGAGGAGCTTCCCGGGCCGGTGGACGTCGCGCAGTTCCTCCGTGCCGCCGACGGGGCGCCGGTCGTCGGCCGGCCCCCGGACCGCCCAGTTCACCACCTGGACCCGGACGGGGAACCCCGTCGTGGCGGAGGTGGAACCCCGCGGTTCGTACGAGGCGTGCAGGCGGGTGGATCCGGACGGCCAGGGAACCCGGTCGTCGGGGCGGTGCGTGAGGAACCAGGTGATGTCGTCACCGACGGTGGGGCGTGGCCGGCCGCCGGTGAGTTCCCGCACGTGCAGGACGACGGGGACGAGCTGGAAGAGGCGCAGGCTGACCGGGGTCAGCGGCGTGTGGCGATGCAATGAACGACCCGTGCACTCGACAGGTCCGGGGTGCGAAGCCCCCGGGCACGGGTTCACCGTCCGCGGACCGTACCTCCTCGCGCGGGTCGGGCGCCACCCACCGGCACCCGGTCGGAGGCGGGCATGCTGGGGGCGTGCGCACCGTCCGTCACGACGACGTCCCCGACCAGCCCTGGCGCAACGGGGGCGGGACGACGCGGGAACTCCACCGCGACGAGCGGTGGCGCCTCAGCGTCGCGACCATCAGCGCCGACGGCCCGTTCTCGACGTTCCCCGGGGTGACCCGCTGGTTCGCCGTGGCTCGGGGTGAGCTTGTGCTGGACCTGGACGGCGCACCTCAGGACGTCGGCGGGGTCGTCGGCGGGGACACGGTGCTGGTGTTCGACGGTGAGCTCCCCGTCGTGGCCCACCCCGAGGGGGAGGTGCTGGCGGTCAACGTGATGGCGACGTCACCCCCGGGGATCACCGTCGTGGGCGGCCGCTACGCGGGCGGGAGCGCAGTGGCGGTCGTCGACCTGGACACCCTGCAGGCACACTTCGAGGTGGCCCGCGGGGACCTCCCCGCCCTCGAACGGGCCGTCGTGATCCTGGAGGCGTCGGATGTCGCAGTTCCTCGTGGTCGGAGCCGGTCTCGCGGGAGCGTCCACCGCCTGGCGACTGACTGAGCGGGGCTTCTCCGTCACCCTGGTCGAACGCGACGTGCCGGCCTCGGCGCGGGGCAGCTCGCACGGGTCGGCGCGGATCTTCCGGTTCGCCTACCGGGAGCGGGACTACGTCGACCTCCTCGCGGCGTCGGTACCGCTGTGGTCCGAGCTGGAGCGGCGGCACGGAGCCCCGCTCATCACCCGGTGCGGGGCCCTCGACTTCGGTCCCGACCACGACGTGGCCGGGTTGGCGCGGGTCCTCGCCGCGGCGGGCGTCGAGCACGAACTCGTCCCCCGGCGCGCGGCCCGGGAACGGTGGCCGCACGTCGCCGCCGACAGCGACGTCCTGCTGCACCCGGCGGGCGGTGTCCTGGACGCGGAGCGGACCGTGGCGGCGATGGTCGCGGCCGCCCGGGCCGGTGGTGCGGAGGTGCTCACCGGCTGGCCGCTGCAGCACCTCGAACGCACCGCGACGGGGTTCACCGCCCATGCCGTCGACGGGCGCACGCTCGCGGCGGAACGCGTCGTCGTCAGTGCCGGCGGATGGCTGCCGGACCTGCTCGGGAACCTCTCGTTGCCGGCGGAGTTCCTGGCCGCGTTCCCTCCGCTGCAGGTGCGCGAGGAGAACGCCTTCCACTTCCGCTACCGCGACCCTGGTGCGTCCTGGCCGACCACCATCCACGAGCAGGACGGCACCTCCGTCTACTCCCTGCCCGGGGGTCGCGACGCGCAGTTCCGCGGGCAGAAGGTGGCCGAGTTCAACGGTGGCCGGGTCCTGCCCTCCGCCGCGGCCCGCACCGGTGCGATCGACCCCGCGAACCGCGCGCGGGTCGTGGAGCACGTGAGCCGGTTCCTCCCCGGCCTCGATCCGGAGCCCTACGCGGAGACGACCTGCCTGTTCACCAACACCCCCACCGAGGACTTCGTCGTCGACGGGGTGGACGGGGTGACCGTCCTGTCGCCCTGCTCCGGGCACGGCGCGAAGTTCGCACCGCTGCTCGGTGAGGTCGCCGCGGACGTCGCGCTCGGCACCGGGACCGTTCCCGAGCGGTTCCGGGTAGGTTCGGCGGGTGTCCGAGACCTCTGACCTGCTGGCCGCCATCGCCGACACCGGCCGGGACGCCACCCGGGGCGGGTACTCGCGCCCGGTCTTCTCCACCGCCGAACGCGATCTCGTGTCCTGGTACACGGCGGAACTCGCGGCGCGCGGGCTGGAGGCCGAGACCGACCGCAACGGGATCGTCTGGGCGTGGTGGAACCCCGCCGGTCTCCCGCTGGAGGGGGCCGTCGTCACCGGTAGCCACCTCGACTCCGTCCCCGGGGGTGGCGCGTTCGACGGACCGCTGGGGGTCGCCTCGGCGTTGCGGTCGCTCGACCTGCTGCGCCAACGCGGTGTCGTCCCCTCGAGACCGCTGGGTCTCGCGGTGTTCCCCGAGGAGGAGGGGTCCCGGTTCGGGGTGGCCTGCCTCGGTTCCCGGTTGCTGACCGGCGCCATCACCGCCGAGAAGGCGCTGGCCCTCACCGATCCGGAGGGGAACACCTTCGCCGACGTCGCCGCCCGCTCCGGGTTCGACCCCCGGGGTTTCGGCCGGGACGAGGAGACGCTCGCCCGCATCGGGACCTTCGTCGAACTCCACGTCGAGCAGGGCCGCGGGTTGATCGACCTCGACGCCCCCGTCGCCGTGGCGAGTTCCGTCATCGGTCACGGACGCTGGCGGTTCAGCGTCCACGGCCAGGGCAACCACGCGGGGACGACCCTGCTCGAGGACCGCCGCGACCCGTTGCTCGCGGCGTCCCGACTGGTCGTCGCGGTGCGCGAGGTCGCCGCCGCGAACCCCGGGACCCGGGCCACCGTCGGGCGGTTGCACCCGGTCCCCGGCGGGACGAACGTCATCGCCTCCCGCGTCGACCTGTGGCTGGACGTGCGTCACCCGGAGGACGTGGTGACGGTGGCCGTGGTCGCCGAGATCACGCGGCGCGCGCAGGAGATCGCCGCGGGGGAGGGGTGTTCCGTCGAGGTCCGCGAGGAGTCCTTCGGCGCCACCGTGGACTTCGACCCCGCCCTGGCCCGCCGCATCACGGGCGTGCTCGACGGCGCCCCGAACCTCTCGACCGGGGCCGGGCACGACGCGGGGATCCTCGCCGCGGTGGTCCCGACGGCGATGCTCTTCACCCGCAACCCGACCGGGGTCTCGCACTCGCCCGAGGAGGCGTGCACCGACGAGGACGCCGAACTCGGTTCGACCGCCCTCGCCGACGTCCTGGCGGACCTGCTGGTCTGAGACTCAGGACTCCTCGGCGATGACGGGAGCGCTGACCCCGGCGGGACACGGTTGGACGGGGAACTCCACCGGTCCGCCGTCGCGGGTGTAGCTGTTGCAGACCAGGTCGATCCGGTCGCCCTCCACGAGGAACCCGCCGACGTGCTGCCGGTTCCAGATGAACTTCGAGTTCTGGACGATCCCGCCGCACTCGAACACGTCGAGACCAGTACCGTTGCGCTGCAACGTGGTGCGGTCGACGTCGTAGCGCCCGTCCTGGCTGCAGGAGATCCCGGCGCCCCGGTTCCCCCGGATGAGGGAGTCGCGCACGACGAAGGCTCCGGGATCGATGGAGAAGGTGAAGAATCCCGTCTGGTTGGCCTCGGCCGTGGACCGCTCCACCCGCAGTCGCCCGTCGAAGACCGCGACGCCGCCCCGGGAGTTCCCGCTGAGGAGGGAGTTCCGCACGACGACGTCGCCACCCTGCTCGCTGTCGACCCCGACCCCGTTGCCCTGCAGTCGAGCCTCGCGCACGGTGCCGCCCACGCTCACCGGCCCGTCGTCGTTGGAGTAGTTGGCGGTGACCCCCGTGCCCCACCCCGAGATCGTGCCGTTGCGGACGGTCACGTCGCGGGCGGCGAAGAAGACGCCGCTGCTGTCCGTCCCGGCACCCGGGCCGGTGACCGAGTGCCCGTTCAGGTTGAGTTCGATGCCGTCGCGCGCGAGCTGCAGCCCGCCGCCCTGGGGGCAGACGACGTCGGCGGCCAGTCGCACGCTGGTCGTGAGGGTCGTCCCGCAGGGGACGACCACGGCCCGCGGCGCAGCCGCCGCCGACGCCCCGGGAGCGAGGGTCAGGAGCGCTGCGGTGAGAGGAGTGATCGCGAGAACTGCCGTGCGCTGACGCATGAAGACCTTCTTCGCCCGAGACCCCGATGTCTCCACGCAGCGTAGCGCTCCGGTGACACTCGGGAAAGGTTCAGGCGGCGCCGCCGCGACGGCGTACGCCGGTGCCCGGGCAGGTCGTGCCCGGGCGCCGGCGGGTCGGGAACGATCAGCCCGGTTCAGCTGGGGGAGGGGTCAGACCCCTGCGCCGCCTCGCGCAGGGCGGGGATGATCTCGCTCTGCGCCACCTTCAGGAACTCCGACTGGTGCTCCCCGCCGATCTGGACGAGCGAGAGGTCGGTGAAACCCGCCTCGAAGTAGGCGGACGCGGCTTCGACGATCGCGTCGACGGAGTTCCCGCAGGGGATCGTCCCGGCGACGTCCTCGGGACGCACGAACTGCGTGGCCCCCGCGAAACCGGCGGTCGTCGGCAGGTCGGCGTTCACCTTCCAGCCACCGGCGAACCAGCGGAACTGCTCGTGCGCCCGCGCGGTCGCGGCGTCCTGGTCGGCGTCCCAGCTGACCGGCATCTGCCCGATCTTGCGGCTGGGCCGCTGGCCGGGTTCGCGGGCGGCGTCCCAGGCGGCCAGGGCGGCCTCCGGTTCCACCGCGACGAGGTGGTCGGCCAACGGAGAGAACCTCGTCGCCGACTTCTCACCGCTGACCGCGACGGCGATCGGGACCCGGTGCTCGGGAACGTCCCACAGGCGGTGGGAGTCGACCCGGAAGTGGTCGCCGACGTAGGTGAGGAGTTCCCCGTCGAAGAGGTTCGAGATGATCTCGCAGGCCTCGACGAGCATGTCCTGACGTTCCTCGACCGCCGGCCAGCCCTGGCCGACGACGTGCTCGTTGAGGTTCTCCCCGGACCCCAGGCCGAGGACGAAGCGTCCTTCGGAGAGGATCTGAACCGTCGCGGCCTTCTGGGCCACGATCGCGGGGTGGTAGCGGATCGTGGGGCAGGTCACGTACGTCATGAGTTCCACCCGCGACGTCGTCGCCGCGACCGCCCCGAGCACCGACCAGGCGTAGGGCGCGTGCCCCTGCGAGGTCAGCCACGGCGAGGCGTGGTCGGAGAAGACGATCGTGTCGAAACCGGCCTCCTCGGCCGCCATCGCGTCCCGCACCAACCAGCGCGGGTCGGACTGCTCGCTCATGCAGGTGTAGCCGATGCCCGTGTTCACGCGATCGCCTCCACGAGGGCCTTGGTGAACGCCGGCAGGTCGTCGGGGTTGCGGCTGGTGATGAGCGGGCCGGGACCGGAGAGGTCCACGACGACCTCCTCGTCGACCCACTCGGCCCCGGCGTTGCGCAGGTCCGTCTGCAACGAGGGCCACGAGGTCATCCGTCGGCCCTTGAGCACGTCGGCCTCGACGAGGGTCCACGGGGCGTGGCAGATGGCGGCGATGGGGCGCGTCGACGCGGCGAACTGCCCGACGAACTTCACGGCCGACAGGCTCGTCCGCAGCGCGTCGGGGTTCGCGACCCCGCCCGGCAGGACGAGCGCGGCGTACTCGCTCGGGCTGGCGTCGTCCACGACGACGTCGACGTCGAAGGTGTCGCCCTTGTCGAGGTGGTCGAAGGCCTGCACCTGACCGGCCTTCGTCGAGATCAGCACGGGCTGCCCGCCCGCCTCCTGCACGGCCTTCCACGGTGCGGTCAGCTCGACCTGCTCGATGCCCTCGGTGGCCACGAGGAACGCGACCTTCTTGCCCTGCAAGCTGGTGTCCGTCATGGCCCCACGCTGACACCACGACGGGCGGTCGGCATCCGGGAAGGGCACCGTGAAGGGCACCGTGAAGGGCACACTGCGCTGCCTGAGGGGGGCGTGGAAGGATCGCCCTGCCAGAGTCGCCAGACGGAGGAGTCTCCATGCCCATCGCCACCCCGGACGTCTACGCCGAGATGCTCGACCGCGCGAAGGCCGGTTCCTTCGCCTACCCGGCCATCAACATCTCCTCGAGCATCACGCTGAACGCCGCCATCCGTGGTTTCGCCGAGGCCGAGAGCGACGGCATTGTCCAGGTCTCCACCGGCGGTGCGGAGTTCCTGTCGGGCACGACCGTCAAGGACATGGTCCTGGGGTCGCAGGCGCTCGCCGAGTACGCCCACCACGTGGCCAAGGGCTACGGCGTGAACATCGCCCTGCACACCGACCACTGCCCGAAGGACAAGCTGGACGGCTTCGTGCGTCCGCTGCTCGACATCTCGGCCGAGCGCGTGAAGTCGGGCCGCGACCCGCTGTTCCAGTCGCACATGTGGGACGGCTCGGCCGTGCCGCTCGACGAGAACCTCTCGATCGCGGAGGAGCTCCTGGCCCGGGCCGTCGCCGCCAAGATCATCCTCGAGGTCGAGATCGGCGTCGTGGGGGGCGAGGAGGACGGTGTCGCCCACGAGATCAACGACAAGCTCTACACGACCGTCGACGACGCGCTGGCGACCGTGAACGCGCTCGGCTCGGGGGAGAAGGGCCGCTACCTGACGGCCCTCACCTTCGGCAACGTCCACGGCGTCTACAAGCCCGGCGGGGTCAAGCTGCGCCCGGAGATCCTCAAGGAGATCCAGGAGAAGGTCGGCGCGCAGGTCGGCAAGGACAAGCCGTTCGACCTGGTCTTCCACGGCGGCTCCGGGTCCTCCGACCAGGAGATCAGCGACGCCGTCGACTACGGCGTCATCAAGATGAACGTCGACACCGACACCCAGTACGCCTTCACCCGCCCGATCGCGGACCACATGCTCCGCAACTACGACGGTGTGCTGAAGGTCGACGGCGAGGTCGGCAACAAGAAGACCTACGACCCGCGGGTCTGGGGCAAGGCCGGCGAGACGGGCATGGCCGCCCGCGTCGTCGAGGCCGCCCAGGCGCTGCGCAGCGCGGGCAAGAGCGTGAAGTGACGCGCTGAACGCGAGAAGGCCCGGTCCCCTCGCGGGGCCGGGCCTTCGTGCTGCGCGGTTCTCAGGCGGGCTGCGGCCCGTCGTCGTCCGGCGCGGTCAACCCCGGTTCCTCGTCGACGACGTCCAGGAGCTGGACGATGTTCGTCGTCTCGATGAGGAACTTCACGACCGCGGGCGGGCGGATCAGCGTCACCCGGCGCCCCTTGGACCGCGAGGCGAGGCGCGCGAGGAACGCGAGCCCCGTCGAGTCCATGAAGGTCACGTGGTGGGCGTCGACCTGCAACGGCCGGCCCGAGGTCAGCGCGTCCTCGGCCGCCTCGAGCAGGTCCGGGCCGAGTTCGGCGTCGATCTCGCCCGTGAGCACCACCCGGGTGGCCCGCGGTTCGTAGAGGACGTGCACCGAGCCGGGGTCCACCGAGCGCACCTGGGGCACCCGGGGGGCCTCGCCCGGCGGTGTCGCGTCGTTCGTCATGGGTCCTCCGTGGTCCGACCGCTGTGTGCCGTGCCCGGCTTCTACAGGCAGCGGATGTCCTTCCGCCCGGTCTCGAACCGGACGGTGGACCCGACGTCGTGCCCGCCACCCTCGACGCGCGCTCCGTTCGAGCCCCCTGCATGCTATCGACCGAGGCTCGCGCCGTTGTCGCGCACCTGTGACGACCCATCGCGTCCCAGACCACGAGGAGCTCCACCCCGATGTCCCGCAGCAGCCCGCAGGCGCTCGCGCTGCGCGAGCCGGCCGCCGTGCTGCTGCTGGTGTCCGTCCCGGCCCGTGCGAGCGGTGAGCTGCTGGCCCTCGACGCGAGCGCCCGCGCTGCCGCCGGGGTGGCCGAGGGCGGGTCCCCGCCGCGCGACCTGCGGGACTTCCTGCGCCGCGCCGGGATGGTGGACGACCCCGTCTGGGACCGCCTCGAGCGGGGTGAGGTGGTCGCGGGTGCCCGACTGCCCGGTGACCTCTGGGTCAGCGCCGGCCGGGTCCCCGACCACGACCAGCTCCTCGTCGTCGTGGTGCGCACCCACGCCGTCGAGCACGTGGGCCACGACGACACCCGCGGCGTCGTCGCCGCCGGCCCCGGGACGGCGCTGTCCGCCCTGCGCGAGGGCCACCTCGTCGTGGACTGGATCGACGGCGCCTTCACCCGCACCACCGGGGCCACCGCGCACGACGTGCTGGGCCGCTCCTGGGAGGAGCTGCTGAGCACCCGTGACGAGGCCGCGCTGGCGCAACTGACCCGCGGCGTCTCCCTGGCCCGGTCCACGACCGTCACGGTCCTGGACCACCGCGGCGACGGCACCGCCTTCCTGCACGAGGTCCGAGCCGTCCCGCTGCTGGACCGCACCGGCGCCGTCTGCCACGTCGTCTCCTGGCACTCCGACGTGACCCGTCGCACCGCCGAGGCGAGCGCCACCGACCACACCACCGATCGCAGCACCGAACGGCGGGCCGCCACCCGCCTCGAGGTCCTCGGCCGCCTCGACGCCGTCGTGCTCGACGAGGACGTGACCCACGGGATCCGCTCGGTCGTGCGGGTGCTGGGCGACCACCTCGTCTCCGCCGCGATGGTGGCGCTGCTGCGCGAGGGACCCGGGGGCGCCGCTACCGAGGTCGAGGTCGTCGCCGCCCACGGCCCGCGCCTGCACGGGCTCGTCGGCCACCGGCTGCGCCGTTCGCGCCAGGCCGGCCCGGACCCGCTGCTCGACCCCGCCGCGCCCGACACGGGGGAACCCCTGGAGATCGCGGCGCTCGACGCGCCTGCCGGGACCGCGACCGCGTGGCTCGCCGAGCTCACGGCCGGAACCCCTGCCCTGGCCCTGCCCCTGCGGGGTCGGGAGAACGTCATCGGCGTCCTCGTGGTCGTCCCGCACCCCGGGGGGACCGGGCCCGAGGACCGCACCGTGCTCGCCGGGGCAGCGCGGCGTGCGGGGTTGCTGGTGGAGAACGAACGCCTGCACGCCCGCGAGCACGCCCTGGCCGAGACGCTGCAGCGCAGCATGCTGCCGGACGCGACGGGCCTCGACGGGATCGAGGGCCTCGACGTCTGGACGTTCTACGCCTCCAACGTCGAGCACGCCCAGGTCGGCGGTGACTGGTACGACGTCCTGCCGCCGGCGGTCGACGGTGGCGGCCAGCACGTCGCCGGGATCGTCGTCGGCGACGTCGTCGGCCACGACGTCGAGGCCGCGGCCGCGATGGGCCAGATCCGTTCCGTCGTCCGCTCCGCCGCCCACGAGCTCGACGACCCCGCCAGCGTCCTGATGCGTGTCGACCAGCTCACCGGCGGCATGCGCATCCCGCGGATGGCGAGCCTCGTCTACGCGACCCTGCAGCGCCTCGACGACGGCGGCTGGGAGATGGCCTGGTCCAGCGCCGGGCACCTGCCGCCGCTGCTGCGCCGCGGGAACGCCGACCCCCCGGCGGTGGAGGTCCTGAGCGAGGCGACCGGCACCCTCGTCGGGCTCGGCGAACGACCCCGGCCCACCCGCGAGCGCGCCCTCGCGCCCGGCGACGTCCTCGTCTTCTACACCGACGGCCTCATCGAGACCCGCGCCCGGCCCGTGCACGACGGGCTCGAGGTCCTCGTCGAGGTCCTCGCCGCCTCCCGGGCGCGCGACGCCGCCGGCATCGGGGAGGAGCTGCTCAGCGGACTCGGCGACACCCCCGAGGACGACACCGCCATCGTCGTCGTCCGCGTGCCGGAGGAGTCCGAGGCCGACGGCGGAGCGCTGCCCACGGCCGACACCCCACGCCGTCGCCGCTGGCAGCTGCCCGCGGAGCCGTCCTCCATCGGCAAGGCGCGGCACGCCACCCTGCGCGCCTGCGCCGTCTGGGGCCTGCGGTGCGGCCCGCAGGCCGAGATCGTCGTCTCCGAGCTCGTCGCCAACGCCGTCCTGCACGGCTGGGGGACCATCGGACTGCGCCTCTTCGACCTGCCGGGCGCCCTGCGCCTGGAGGTGGAGGACGACAGTCCCGAGGAACCCCAGGTCGTCGAGGCCCGTCCCGACGGCGGGGGTGGGCACGGCATGCGCCTCGTCGCCTCGCTGGGCCGGTGGGGGACCACCCGCACCCGGCGGGGCAAGATCGTCTGGGTCGAGATCCCGACCGCCCCGAAGAACTAGGAGAGGACCTCCCGTGACCACCGGAACCAACCTGCTCGGCGGACCCCCGCCCACCCACCTGCCCGCCGTCCCGGAGGTCGACGCGGAGCTCGCCGCCGGGACGGACCCCGACGCCGTCGCCGCGGGGCACCCCTCGGCGTCGTTGCCCTGGGCCCTGCTCGCCGAGCGCGCACTCGCGGCGGGGGAGACCATGACCGCGTACGCGTTCGCGCGCACCGGGTACCACCGCGGGCTGGACGCGTTGCGTCGTGCCGGCTGGCGCGGACACGGTCCCGTGCCGTGGGCGCACGAACCGAACCGGGGTTTCCTGCGGGCGCTCGCCGTCCTGCAGCAGGCCGCGGCCCGCATCGAGGAGACAGAGGAAGCCGTGCGCTGCACCACGTTGCTCGAGGACTGCGACCCGATCGCCGCCCGGGAGCTGATCCCCTCGTGACCACCCCCGCGACGCCCGAGCGTCCCGTCCTCGTCGTCGGGGCCGGCATCTCCGGTCTGGCCTGCGCCCGCGTGCTGGCCGACGCCGGCGTGCCCGTGCGGGTCCTGGACCGCGGGCGTCGCGTCGGGGGTCGCATGAGCGGGCGCCGGGTCGAGACGAGCGTGGGGACCCGCGTGGTCGACCTCGGTGCGGCCTACTTCACCGCCGAGGGGTCCGGGGGGTTCTCCGAGGTCGTGGCCGACTGGGAACGCCGGGAACTGGCCCGGCCCTGGACCGACACGTTCGCCAAGATCTCCGGCCGCGCCGCCGCGGGCGGCGGGCTCGCGGGGTCCTCGACCGGCCCCGTGCGCTGGGGGACCCCCGGCGGGTTGCGGAGCCTGCTCGACGACCTCGTCGCCCCGCCGGGACGGGACCCGCTCGACGTCGTGAGCGGCATCGACGTGGAGGCCGTGGACGCCACCCTCGACGGCCCGGTCGTCGACGGGCGTCCCGCCGCCGCGGTCGTGCTCGCGATGCCGGACCCGCAGGCCGCGGACCTGTTGCCGCGCATGGTCGCGACGCGTCTGGACGTGTCCGCGCGCTGGAACTGGCGTCCCTGCATCGCCGTCTACGCGGCCTGGGACCAGCGCTGGTGGCCGGACTTCCACGGAGCCTTCGTCAACGACTCCGACCTGCTCGTCTTCCTCGTCGACGACGGGTCCCGCCGGGGCGACGGGGCCCCCGTCCTCGTCGCGCACACGGCCCCGGACGTCTCCAGCGACCACCTCGACGCCCCCGCGGCCATCGTCCCCGAGGTCCTCGCCGAGCTCGGACCCTTGCTGACGTCGGCGGCGACGCCCGCGCCGACCTGGGCCCGCGCCCACCGCTGGTCCCTGGCGGAACCGTTGCGTCCGCACGCCGACGCGGCCTTCGGCTGGGACGAGGGCAGTCGGATGGGCGTCTGCAGCGACGCGTGGGGTGGACGGCCCAAGGTGCAGACGGCCTGGGAGTCGGGCACCGCGATCGGTCGCGATCTCGCGGAGCGCTTCGCCGGCTGACCGCCCGCGCGTTCACCACCCGGTAAGCTCGGCGTGGTCTGCGGCGACCGCCCCACCGCTCTCGGGTGCCGGGTGGTCCGTGGGGCCAGATGCACCCGGACAAGTCGTGTCACAGGAAGACAGGGGATCTCATGCCCGCGATCGTGCTCGTCGGCGCCCAGTGGGGGGACGAGGGCAAGGGCAAGGCCACCGACGCCCTCGGTGCACGGGTCGACTACGTCGTGAAGTTCAACGGCGGCAACAACGCCGGCCACACGGTCGTGGTCGGCGACGAGAAGTACGCCCTGCACCTGCTGCCCAGCGGGATCCTCACCCCCGGGGTCACCCCCGTCATCGGCAACGGTGTCGTCGTGGACCTCTCGGTCCTCTTCGAGGAGATCGACGCGTTGACGGCGCGCGGGGTCGACTGCTCGAAGCTCCTGCTCTCCGCCTCGGCCCACGTGATCGCGCCGTACCACCGCGTGCTCGACCAGGTGACCGAGCGGTTCCTGGGCAGCCGCAAGATCGGGACCACCGGTCGCGGGGTCGGACCGTCCTACGCGGACAAGATCAACCGCATCGGCATCCGGGTCCAGGACCTCTTCGACGAGTCGATCCTGCGGCAGAAGGTCGAGGGCGCCCTCGACCAGAAGAACCACCTGCTGCTGAAGGTCTACAACCGTCGTGCGGTGTCGGTCGACCAGACCGTGGACGAGCTGCTGTCCTACCGCGAGCGCATCGCGCCGATGGTGACCGACGTCAGCCTCGAACTCTCCCGCGCCCTCGACCGCGACGAGATCGTCCTCTTCGAGGGCGGCCAGGCCACGATGCTCGACATCGACCACGGCACCTACCCGTTCGTCACGTCCTCCAGCGCCACCGCGGCGGGCGCCTGCACCGGGGCGGGGATCCCGCCGAACCGGATCGACCGCATCGTCGCCGTCGTCAAGGCGTACACGACGCGTGTCGGCGAGGGGCCGTTCCCCACGGAACTGCTCGACGCGGACGGCGAGAAGCTGCGCCAGGACGGTGGCGAGTTCGGCACCACGACCGGTCGCCCGCGCCGCACCGGCTGGTACGACGCGGTCATCTCGCGCTACGCGGCCCGGATCAACGGGGTGACCGACTTCGTGCTGACGAAGCTCGACACCCTCACCGGCTGGGAACGCATCCCGGTCTGCGTCGCCTACGACGTCGACGGCGTCCGGCACGACGAGATCCCGATGTCGCAGACCGACTTCCACCACGCGACGCCGGTCTACGAGTTCTTCGACGGCTGGACCGAGGACATCACCGGCGCCCGCACGATGGCCGACCTGCCGAAGAACGCCCAGGCCTACGTCGAGGCCCTCGAGGAGTTCTCCGGTTCCCGGATCTCCGCCGTCGGCGTCGGTCCGGACCGCGAGCAGACCGTCGTGCGGCACGACCTGCTCGGGTCGTGAGCGACCACACGGGTCCCGTCCGGTTCGTGGTGCGGGAGGCGGCGCTCGCCGACCTCCCGCCCGCGGTCCTCTACGCCCTGCTCCGGCTGCGGGTCGAGGTGTTCGTCGTCGAGCAGCGCTGCGCCTACGCCGAACTCGACGGTCGCGACCTCGAACCCTCGTGCCTGCACGTGTGGGCGCAGGCGCCGGACGGTTCCGTGCTCGCCACGCTGCGGGTCCTGCGCGACACCGACGGACGCGGCCGGATCGGGCGCGTCGCCACGGCCGCCGGTGCCCGCGGCGCCGGGGTCGCGGGGGCGTTGATGCGCCGGGCGCTGGAACTCCTCCCCGGGGTGGACGTCGTCCTGGACGCCCAGGCCCACCTCGAGCACTGGTACGCCCGGTTCGGTTTCGCCGCCAGCGGCCCCGAGTTCGTCGAGGACGCCATCCCGCACGTCCCCATGCTGCGATCCGCCTGATCTCCGCAGCGACCGGACGCACCCCGCGACGTGGCGGGGTGCGGGCGCGGTCGGCGCGCCACGTTTCGCGCAGGTCAAGCTCGTGTTTCCATTGCGCTACGGGCTGGGCGGATTGTTTGGTGCATCGTCGGAGATGTGGTCAAATCGTCCAGCCTCGGACAGGATGCACGTGAGGACTACAACGGGGTGAGTCCAGTCCGTCTCCCACCACGAACGAAGCGGGACCATGAAACGACGTTTGTCCGCCTCCATCGCCGCACTGGGTCTGCTGGCGTTGAGCGCCTGCTCGACCTCCACGGCCCAGAACGACGACAACGCCGCCGGCGGGAGTGACGCCCTCACGGTCGGCACGACCGACAAGGTCACCAAGATCGACCCGGCCGGGTCCTACGACACGGGCTCGACGTTCGTCGAGAACCAGGTCTACCCCTACCTCGTGGAGCAGAAGCCGGGCAGCTCCGAGGTGGAACCCAGCATCGCCGAGTCCGCCGAGTTCACCGACCCCACGACCTACACCGTTAAGCTCAAGTCGGGTCTGAAGTTCGCCAACGGTCACGAACTCACCTCCTCGGACGTGAAGTTCAGCTTCGACCGCCAGAAGGCGATCGCCGATCCCAACGGACCGGCCTCCCTGCTGGGATCCCTCGACTCCGTCGCGACGCCCGACGCCAGCACCGTCGTCTTCACCCTGAACCGGGCCGACCAGACGTTCCCGCAGATCCTCGCCAGCGCCGCCGGGCCCATCGTGGACGAGCAGGTGTTCTCCCCGAACTCGCTCACCGCGGACGCCGACATCGTGGCCGCGAAAGCGTTCGCCGGCCCGTACACGATCGCGAGCTACCAGTTCAACAAGCTGGTCTCGTACAAGGCGTTCGACGGCTACCAGGGGCTGCTGGGCAAACCCGCGTCGAGCACCGTGAACATGACGTACTACACCGACGCGAACAACATGAAGCTCGACATCTCCAACGGCAAGATCGACGTGGCGTGGCGCTCGCTGTCCGCCACCGACATCGCCGACCTGGAGAAGAACGACAAGGTCAAGGTCCACAAGGGCCCCGGCGGGGAGATCCGCTACATCGTCTTCAACTTCGACACCATGCCGTTCGGGGCCAAGTCCGACAGTCCCGACCCGGCCAAGGCGCTCGCTGTCCGCCAGGCGATGGCCGACTCCGTCGACCGCGAGGCGATCGCCAACCAGGTCTACAAGGGCACCTACACCCCGCTCTACTCCTACCTCCCCGAGGGTCTCGCCGGGGCCAACGAGTCCCTCAAGAGCGCCTACGGCGACGGTTCCGGTGGGCCGGACGTCGACAAGGCCAAGCAGGTCCTCGCCGCGGCCGGGGTGACCACCCCGATCGACATCAAGCTGCAGTACAACCCCGACCACTACGGTGCGTCCTCGGGTGACGAGTACGCGCAGGTGAAGCAGCAGCTCGAGGACACCGGGCTGTTCACGGTCGACCTGCAGTCGACGGAGTGGGTCCAGTACTCCAAGGACCGTTCCTCCGACGTGTACCCGATGTACCAGCTGGGCTGGTTCCCCGACTACTCCGACGGGGACAACTACCTCACGCCGTTCTTCTACGACACCGACGAGTCGGCGAGCTTCCTCGCCAACCACTTCCGCGACCAGGCGATCAACGCCGAGATCGCGGAGCAGGTCGGGATGACCGACGCCGACCAGCGCAAGGCGCTGATCGGGAAGATCCAGGACGACGTCGCCGCGCAGCTGCCGACGCTGCCGCTGCTGCAGGGTTCGCAGGTCGCGATCTCCGGCACCGACGTCAAGGGGGTCGACGACACGCTCGACGCCTCCTTCCGGTTCCGGTTGTCGTCGCTGAGCAAGTAGGCCTCCGGCCGCACGACGAGGCGCTCGCCCGCGCGGTGGGCGCCTCGTCGTGCGTGCGGTCCCCGTCGCCCCGGCGCCACGACCCTGCAGGCGCTGCCCACCCCCGGAGCAACCCATGTCATCGACGACCGCTGTCCCCGGTACCACCGACGGCGCACCCGACCCGGTCGCGGCGCCCCGACGAGGCGGTGGTTCCGGCCTCCTGCGTTACCTGGTGGTCCGGTTCCTGCTGATCATCCCGACCGTGTGGATCCTCACCACGCTCGTGTTCTTCCTGATGCGGATCACCGGCGACCCCATCACCGCGGCCCTCGGCGGGCGGCTCACGTCGGCGCAGCTGGCCGAACGCGTCCACCAGGCCGGTTACGACCGGCCGATCCTCGTCCAGTACGTCGAGTACATGGGGAACCTGCTGCACGGTGACTTCGGGACCTCCATCTCCGACGGCCGTGCGGTCACCGACGTGCTGCTCGAGTACGGCGCCGCGACGCTCGAACTCGCGTTCTACGCCGTGATCGTCGCCGTCGTGCTGGGCATCCCGCTCGGGATGGTGGCGGCCCGGGTGCGGGACCGCTGGCCCGACGCGACCCTGCGCATCCTCGCGGTCCTGGGCTACGCGACCCCGGTGTTCTTCGCCGGTCTGCTCCTGAAACTGGTGTTCGGGTCGTTCTGGCCGGTCCTCCCGGTCGCCGGCCGGGCGAGTTCGAACGTGCAGCTCGTCATGGGCGGGGTCGTGAACCCCACCGGGATCTACACCCTGGACGCCCTGCGCATCGGTGACCTCGGCGCGCTGGGCGACGTGCTCTCGCACGCGGTCCTGCCGGCCGTCTGCCTCGGGGTCATCACCGGCAGCACGTTCCTGCGCCTGACTCGGACGAACCTCATCGGCACCCTCGACGCCCAGTACGTGGAGTCCGGGCGCTCCCGCGGGGTCAGCGAGTTCCGCCTCGTGACCCGGCACGCGCTGCGACCGGCCCTGATCCCGATCATCACCGCCATGGGCCTGCAGATCGCCATGCTCCTCGGCGGAGCCGTCCTCACCGAGACGACGTTCGAGTGGGGTGGGCTGGGGAACCAGCTCGCGCAGTACCTCACCGCCCGCGACTTCGTCGCCGTGCAGGGCATCGTCGTCCTGCTCGCCGTGATCGTCGCCGTCACGAACTTCGTGGTGGACGTCATCGCCGCCCTGATCGACCCTCGAGTGAGGTACTGACATGACGGATCCGCAGCAGGACACCGTGGCCCCCGATCCCACCTCCGACCTCCCGACGTCGGGCCGGCGGTCGTCACCGCTGTGGCGCCTGCCCGTCCTGCGGGAACTGCGGTCCTCGGTCGGGCTGCAGCGCGGCATGCTCCTCACCGGACTGGTCATCGTCGGCGTGGTCGTCCTGATCGCCGTGTTCGTCCCGCTCATCGCGCCCTACGGGTACGCGCAGCTGAGCGACGCCGACGGCGGGTTCGGCGCCCAGCAACCGCCGAGTTCGGCGCACCTCTGGGGCACGACCGTCGGCGGCTTCGACGTCTTCTCCCGCGTCCTGTGGGGTACGCGGACCGCGCTGTTCGTGATCGTGGTCGCCGTGGCGATGAGCCTCTTCGTCGGGGTGGCCCTCGGTCTGGTCTCCGGGTACCTGGGCGGCTGGTTCGACCGGGTGCTCGTCGTCGTCGCCGACGCCGTCTACGCCTTCCCGTCGCTGCTGCTGGCCATCGTCATGACCATCGTCATCTCGGGCGGTCAGTCGAAGGTCGTGGGCGGGGTCCTCGCCGCCGCCATCTCCATCACCGTGGTGTTCGTGCCGCAGTACTTCCGCGTGGTGCGTTCGGAGGCGGCCCGGATCAAGGCCGAACCGTTCGTGGAGGCCGCCCAGGTGCTGGGGGAGTCGACCCTGCGCATCATCGTGCGCCACGTGTTCCGCAACGCCACCCGCAACATCCCGCTCATCTCCACCCTCAACGCCTCCGAGGCGATCCTGACGCTCGCGGCCCTGGGCTTCCTGGGTTTCGGCATCGAGCCGACCTCGGCGTCGGAGTGGGGTTTCGACCTGAACAAGGCCGTCTCCGACGTGACGAGCGGCATCTGGTGGACGGCGCTGTTCCCGGGTCTCGCGATCGTGCTGACGGTGCTCGGCATCACCCTCGTCGGTGAGTCCATGAACGACCTGTCCGACCCCCGGCTCCGCCGCCGCAAGCGTGCGCTGAAGGCGGCGTTCGCCGCCGGGCACGTCCCCGCGCGCGCCGCCGTCCCCACCCGTTCCGAGGGCGCGATCCTCGACATCTCCCACCTCGACGTCACCTTCGCGACGGACTCCGGTGACGTCCCCGCGGTCCGCGACCTGTCGCTGCGGGTCGTGGCGGGCGAGGTCCTGGCGATCGTCGGTGAGTCCGGTTCCGGGAAGAGCGTGACCGCCCGCAGCATCCTCGGGTTGCTGCCCGAGACCGCGACCCGTTCGGGGGCGGTGGTCCTCGCCGGGACCGACGTCCTCACCGCGTCGTCGGCGCGGCTGCGGGCGATGCGCGGTGCCGACGTGTCGATGGTCTTCCAGGAGCCGTCGACGGCGCTGAACCCCGTCTACACCGTGGGCTTCCAGATCGTGGAGGGGTTGCGGGCGCACAACCCACGGACCCCCCGCAAGGAGTTGAAGGCGCGGGCCGTCGCGGCGATGGAGCAGGTGGGCATCCCCGACGCGGCCTCGCGCTACGACTACTACCCGCACCAGTTCTCCGGCGGGCAGAAGCAGCGCATCGTCATCGCGATGGCCCTGGCCCTGGGCGCGGAACTCATCGTCGCGGACGAACCCACGACGGCCCTCGACGTGACCGTGCAGGCCGAGATCCTCGACCTGCTGCGGGACCTGCGGGACCGGACGGGTACGGCGATCGTCCTCATCACGCACAACATGGGCGTCGTCGCCGACCTGGCCGACCGGGTCGCCGTGATGTACCGCGGGGAGGTCGTCGAGGTCGCCGACGTGGCGACCCTGTTCGCCGCGCCGCAGGCCGACTACACGCGGCGTCTGCTCGCCGCGGTACCGCGGCTCTCGGTCACGGAGGTCGACGGGATCTCGACCGGGGCCTCCTCCGGGGAACCGCTGCGCGAGGTGTCCGTCGCTGACCCGGTCGTCGTGTCCCGGGGGCTGCAGGTCGTGTTCCCCGGGGGGATCGGCAAGCCGGACTTCCACGCTGTGCGCGGGGTCGACTTCTCGATCGCGCGGGGTGAGGTCCTGGGTCTGGTCGGGGAGTCCGGTTCGGGGAAGACGACGATCGGGCGGACCCTCGCCGGTCTGACCCCGGCCGCCGGTGGGTCGCTCACCGTCTTCGGTCACGAGATGGTCGGGTTCAAGGAGCGCGCGTTCCGGCCGCTGCGCAAGCAGATCGGGTTCGTGTTCCAGGACCCCGCCGCGTCGTTCAACCCGCGGCTGACGATCGGGGAGTGCGTCGCGGAACCCCTGGTGGTGCACCGGCCCGAGGTCGGCGCGACCGCACGGGCCGCGCGCGTCCGCGAGCTGCTCGAGGCCGTCGAGCTGCCCACGTCGTACGCGGACCGCTACCCGCACGAGTTGTCGGGCGGTCAGCGCCAGCGGTGCTCGCTGGCCCGGGGGATCGCCCTCGACCCCGAGCTCCTCATCGCCGACGAACCCACCTCGGCGCTCGACGTCTCGGTGCAGGCCACCGTGCTGGAGCTGTTCACGCAGTTGCAGCAGCGGTTCGGTTTCGCGGCCCTGTTCATCTCCCACGACCTCGCCGTGGTGGACATGCTCGCCGACCGGATCGGGGTGCTGTTCCACGGCCGCCTCGTCGAGCACGGCACCAGCGAGCAGGTGCTGCGCGACCCGCGCCACGACTACACGAAGCGCCTGATCGCCTCGTTGCCGGTGCCCGACCCCGCCGAGCAGGCCGGTCGCCGCGAGCTCGCCCGGACCCTGCGCCAGCAGGCCTGACCCCCACCCCCGACCCGTGATCTCGTGGGGATTCCCAGCGGGATCACGCGTCGGAGGGGTGGCGGCGGGCGGCGACGAGGCGGGTGAAGGCCAGCAGACAGGCCGCGGCGAGCCACGCGATGAGCGCTGACGTCGGCTTCATGCGGCCTGCGCTGATGCCGACCGTCAGGACCGCGGTCGCCGCGACGAGCAGCGGGGCGGCCCGGAGGGACCAGCGACCGCTCGGCTCCGGGGCGGGCCGCTTCTCCGGCGTCAACGCTGCGAGGGCGCAGGCGAGCACGAAGAGCATCCACAGGACTCCGCTCGGCTCCGCACGGTCGCCGAAGGCCACGACGGCAGCGACGGTGATCAGGCTGAGGGCCACGAACGTCCAGTACGCCAGCTCGACCGGGTCGGGAATGGGCCCGGCGTTGCGCAGTGGGACGTGCCACCAGGCGCGCCGCCTCAAGACCGTGCCGACGTGGTCGGCGGCGATGAACGTGAGGGGTCCGACGAAGCCGAGGCTGGCGCCGTGCTGCTGGGTCACGGCGAGCGCCATGATGAAGACCCAGCTGAGCAGTTGCACGACCAGTCCTCCGGCGTAGAGCCGCCGCGCCGGGCCTCGGCGCCGCAAGGGGTGCGTCGGGAGCGTGTCGATGAGTTCCTGGGACATCGTCGTCGTCCTCACAGTCCACGGTTCCTGAGGGTCTTGTGCAGGGCCTGCCGGGAGACGCCGATGAGTTCGGCGAGTTCCACCAGGCTGTGGTCCTCGACCAGGTCGGCGAGGAGCGAGGCGCGCGCACCGGCCACGTGCGAGCGCAGCGCCGACGCGGCGGCGTCGACCTCGGCCAGCACCAGTGCGGCCCCCAGCGGGCCCCCGCACTCGCCGAGCCAGTCGCGGTCGGCGGGCTCTCCCCACAGCTGGGCGAGGAGGCCGCGTCCGAGGTCGTCCACCACGTCGCGCACGACGGCCGGGGTCGTGTGGGTGGCGAGGCGGGCCGAGACGGCGCCCAGGGAGAAGTCGCCGGCGCGGTGCGGCAGGGCCTCGCGCCACTCCTCGGTGTCCGTCACCGACACCATGAAACCCAGGGTTGACGACTGTGTCAACCCTGGGTTTCACCCCGCTGTCCGTGATCTTGCCGGGAATCCCCGCAAGATCACGAGTCGGAGGGGGTGGCTCCTTCGCCGAGCTCGACCTCGACGTCGCGGTGGGTGCCCTCGTCGACCTCGACGGTGGTCGCGACGGGGGCGTAGCCCGCCGCGGTCAGCGTGTAGTGGCCGGCGGAGAGGTCGTCGAAGTGGAACGACCCCTCGGGGTCGGTGGTGGCGCGCTCGACGACGGAGCCGCCACCGTCCACCAGCGTCACGGCGGCCTCGGGCACCCCGCGTCCGTCGCTGGCGGCGGACACCTGGCCGATCAACCGGCCACCGTGGCTGAGGCGCACGTCCTCCTCGAGCTCCTGGCCGGGCCCGAGGTCGATCGTGCGGGCCACCGGACGGAACGACTCGCTCAGCACGCTCAGGACGAACGTGCCGGCGACCAGGTCGCTCAACCGGTAGCGACCCGTCTCGTCGGTGCGGGTGGAGGCCACCACCCGGCCCTGGACGTCGAGCAGGGTGAGGACGCCGTCGCACACCGGGTCCCTCCCGTCGGCCCCCGTCACGAGGCCGTGCACGGCGGCGTTGCCGACGAGCCGGACGTCGTGGCGCACCGTGCGGTCGGAGACCGGGACGAGGTGGGCGGCGGGCTTCGCGTCCGCCGCGGCGACGATGAGGACGAACGTGCCGCCCGCGTCCAGCGGCAGCTCGTAGAACCCGACCTCGTCGGACGTGCTCCGCACGACCTGCTGTCCCGCGGGGTCGGTGACGGTGAGCACGGCGCCGGCCAGCGGGTTCCCCGCCGACCCGGTGACCAGCCCGACGATCCCGAGCGGGAGGTCCTGCAGGATCCGCGCGACCCGCTGCTCGGCCGGCATCCCGTGCGGGGTCCTCGCGAGTTCCGGGTCGACCGGGCGGCGACGTTCCTCGCGCTGGCTGGGGACCGGAACCGCCTGCGCGGGAGCCGGTCCGCTCGAGGCGGCGGCCTCGGTGCTGAGGAGGGCCTCGAGGCTGCGACCCTCGGCGTCCACGTTCGGGACGAGCTTCTGCATCCACCGCGGCATCCACCAGGCGGCGTTGCCGAGCAGGGTCAGCGCCGCGGGCATGATGACCATGCGGACGACGAGTGCGTCGGCGAGGACGCCCACGGTGAGGGCCATGCCGATCGACCCGATGATCTGGTCGCCGCTGGTGGCGAACCCGACGAAGACGCCGGACATGATGAACGCGGCCGCGACGACGACGGGCGCCGACCGGCGGAACCCGGCGAGGACGGCGTCCTTGGGTCTGCGGCCGTGGGCGTGCTGCTCGTGGATCGCCGAGACCATGAACATCTGGTAGTCCATCGCGAGCCCGAACAGGATCCCGACGACCAGCACCGGCATGAAGCTCAGCAGCGGTGCCGGCTGGGCGACCTGGAAGACGTCGGAGAGCCAGCCCCACTGGTAGATCGCGACGACGGCCCCCAGCGAGGCACCGAGCGAGAGCAGGAACCCGACGGTGGCCAGCAGCGGGACCGCCAGCGAGCGGAACAGCATGATCAGCAGGAGGAGCGCCAGGACCACGATCAGCGCGATGTACTTCGGCAGCGCGTCGTTGAGCGAGTCGGTGACGTCGATGTCCAGCGCGGTCTGACCGGTGACGAGGACCTCGGCCCCGGTGGTGCCGCCGGTGGCGGAACGGATGCTGCGGACCAGGTCGCTGGTGCGGGTGTCCGTCGGCCCGCTGCCCGGCACGACGGTGATGAGCTGCGCGGTGCCGTCGGCGGAGGGGATGCCCGGCACGACGGCCGCGACGTCGGCGAGGCCCTTGACCTCGTTCGTGACCTCGGTGGCCGCGCCGGCGACGGCGGTCGCGTCCGTGCCGTTGACCAGGACGAGGAGGCTGGACTGCGAGCCCGGCCCGAAGCCCTGGACGAGCAGGTCGTAGGCCTGGCGGGAGGAGCTCGCCGGGTCGTCGTTCTCGGCCGAGGGCAGCGCCGTCCGCATCGAGGCGACGGGGATGGCGATGGCGCCGACGAGCACGACGGCCACGAGCAGCGAGACGACGGGGTGGTTGGTGACGCCGCGGGCCCAGCGGCCCAGCAGCCCCGGACCGGCCAGGTCGGCCTCGGCGTGGTCGTCGCTCTCCGCGGCGGCCCGCAGACCGGCCGGGTCGCGGTGGCGTTCCTTCTTGGGCAGCACCTTCAGGCCGAGGACCTTGAGGAACGCCGGGACGGCGGTCAGGGCCACGATGACGGCGATGAAGACCGTGGCCGCGGCGGCCAGACCCATCTGGGTGAGGAACGGGATGTCGACGACCGCGAGACCGGCCAGGGCGATGATGACCGTGGTCCCGGCGAACACGACGGCCGTCCCGGCCGTCCCGGTGGCCTTGGCGATCGCGCGGTCGAGGGTCTCGCCGCGGCGCAGCTCGGTGCGGGTCCGGGCGAAGACGAACAGCGCGTAGTCGATGCCGACCGCGAGCCCGAGCATGCCGGCCAGGGCCGGGGTGGTGGCCGAGAGCGAGACGACGTTGCCCAGCGCCGTGATGCCGAGGATGCCGGCGCCGACCCCGAGGCCCGCCGTGAGGAGGTTCGCCCCCGCGGCGGCCAGGGCGCCGTAGGTGAGGATGAGGACGAGGAACGCGACGGCGACGCCGATGGCCTCGCTCGCGTGCCCGGCCTCGCTCGTCACGACCTGCGACGTCATCTCGACGCGGACGTCGCCGGCGTCGTGGTCCGTCGCCGCGACGAGCGCGTCGGCCTGCTCCTTGGTGATGTCCCCGACGACCCCGTCGAAGGTCACCGTGGAGGACGCGATCGTCCGGTCGGCGGAGAGCATCGGGGTCTCGGCCGCGAGCGGGTCGCTCACCGAGACGACCCCGTCGAGACCCCGCAGCTGCGCCAGCAGGTCCTCGACGGAGGCCGCGTCGGCACCGGTGAGGGTCTGCCCCGCGGGGGCCTGGAAGACGACCGTCGCGGTGGCGTTGTTGGCGCCGGAGGAGAACTTCTGCCCGATGAGGTCCAGACCCTCGCTGGCCTGCGTCCCCGGGATCGAGAAGCTGGTGTCGGTCGCGGCGGTCTTGTCGACGCCGTAGGCGAGGCCGGCGAGGACGGCCAGCAGGACGGCCCAGACGGCGAGCACCTGCCAGTGGCGGCGGGCGCTGAAGCGGCCCAGTCGGTACAGCAGGGTTGCCATCGGGGGAAGGCTCCTTCGTGAGGGACGACACGAGGTCCGTCGGCGCCGGTGGCGACGTAGCTCTACTGCGTGGAGATGCTCGACGGTACCCCGGCCGCGCGAGGCGGGCCAAGGGACGTCACCTAGTCGATCGGCTAGTTGTCGACGGGTGGATCATCCGTCGAAAGTCGTAGCCGCAGGTACAGTGACGTCCGGACGGCACCGGACGTCCACGGTGACGGGCGGGAGATCGATGACGGCGACGGTCGGCGACGGACGTCCGCCGGGGCCCGGTCGGACCCGCCTGCACGAGGCGGCGCTGCGGTTGTTCGCGGAGCACGGCATCAGCGGCACGTCGTTGCAGATGATCGCCGACGAGATGGGCGTCACCAAGGCCGCGGTGTACCACCACTACAAGACCAAGGACGAACTCGTCGTCGGGGTGGTCGCGCCCTTCCTCGACCGCGTGCTCGAGATCGTCGAGGCGGCCCGGGCTCGGCGGGGTCGTCGGGCGCAGGTCGAGACCGCCCTCACGGGTCTCGTGGACCTCATCGTCGCGGTCCGCCGGATCTACGTCGTCGCGGCGGTCGACCCGGTGTTCGCGCACCTGCAGGAGCACCACCCGCGCATGCGCGAGATCGGTGAGGAACTGCGCGAACTGCTCGCCGGCCCGGACGCCGACGACGAGCGGCGGGTGGCGACGGTGTTCTTCCTGACCGGGATGGTCGGCCCGCTGGGCGACGAGACGTGCCGGGACATCCCGGACGACGCCCTGCGCGGGATGCTGATGGACATCGGTCGACGCTTCCTGCTGCCGCGCAGGGCCTCCCGGGTGGTGAGGTGCCGGTGAGCCTGATCGCGATCCTCAGCGAGGCCCTCGTGGTCCTCGACTACGTCGTGAAGGTGGTAGCGGTCGGAACCGTTCCCGAGAACCGAAAACCCGGCTCTTCCTCGGCCTGGCTGCTGCTCATCCTCTTCCTGCCGATCGTCGGACTGCCGCTGTTCCTGCTGCTGGGCAGCCCCTACGTCACGGGCCGCCGGCACCGGCTGCAGCAGCAGGTGAACCAGGTCATCGCCGAACGCGTCGAGAACCTCCCCTCGCTGCCGCCGGGTCTGGTGGCCGACGCGCACCTCGCCTCGCTGCTCGGGCTGAACCGCCGGCTCACCTCGCTGCCCTGCGTCTCCGGCGACCACCGGCGGCTGCTGCCGGACGGGGAGTTCGTCGGTGCGCTCGCGGCGGCCGTCGCGACCGCCGAGCGCAGCGTGCACGTCGAGTTCTACATCGCGGCCCTCGACGCCACGACGGAACCCTTCTTCGACGCCCTGCGCGACGCCGTCGCGCGCGGGGTGACGGTGCGTTTCCTCTACGACCACCTCGGGTCGCGCAAGTACCCCGGTCACACCCGCATGAACGAGCGGCTCACCGCCGACGGGGTCGAGTGGCACCGCATGATGCCGATCGACCCGTTGCGCGGCCGGTGGCGTCGCCCGGACCTGCGCAACCACCGCAAGCTCGTCGTGGTCGACGGCCGGACGGGTTTCGTCGGTTCCCAGAACCTCATCGACCCGGGCTACCTCGTCCGCAAGAACGTCCGCGCCGGGCGACGCTGGGTCGACCTGAACGTGGAACTCACGGGGTTCGTCGTCCAGTCGCTGGAGTCGGTGTTCGCGACGGACTGGCTCGCCGAGACGGGGGAGACGCTGGTGCAGGCGGACGCCGTGGGGCCGGAACCGTCCGGCGGCTCCACGGGTGCCTTCCAGGTCGTCCCCTCGGGTCCGGGGTTCCCGACGGAACCGAACCTGCGGATGTTCTCCGCGCTGATCCACGCCGCGACCCGTTCGGTCTCCGTCGTCAGCCCCTACTTCATCCCCGATGACGGTCTGGAGCAGGCCATCACGACCGCGGCCTACCGGGGCGTCGACGTCGAGCTCTTCGTGTCCGAGAAGGCGGACCAGTTCATGGTCCACCACGCGCAGCGGTCGTACTACACGACCCTGCTCGACGCCGGGGTCCGGATCCACATGCTGCCGTTCCCCGCCGTCCTGCACAGCAAGGTGCTGGTCGTGGACGGCGAACGGGCCGTCATCGGGTCCAGCAACATGGACATGCGCTCGTTCAGCCTCGACTACGAGGTGTCGCTGCTCGGCCTGGAACCCGCGTTCGTCGGGGAACTCACCGCGAAGGTCTCGGAGTACCGCGAACGGTCCCGGGAACTCACGCCGGCGGAGTGGTCGCAGCGACCCCTCCGCCAGCGCTACCTCGACAACGTCATGCGCCTCACCGCCGCGTTGCAGTGAGAGACCGGCCCGCCCGTCCCCGGCCACTCCTGGGAAGGTTTCCACCCTTCACGACGTGAGGTGGGGTGGAAACCTTCCCAGGAGTCGGTCGATCAGGCGCCGGCGACGTGGATCTTCAGGCCGTCGAGGTAGGACGCGACGTTCGCGCGCACCTGCTCGACGTTGTCGCCGCCGAACTTCTCCAGCACCGCGTCGGCGAGCACGAGCGCCACCATGGCCTCGGCGACGACACCTGCCGCGGGGACCGCGCAGACGTCGGAACGCTGCGCGATCGCCTGCGCCGCACCGCCGGAGGAGGTGTCGACGGTGTCCAGGGCGCGCGGGACGGTCGAGATGGGTTTCATCGCGGCGCGGACCCGGAGGACCTCGCCGTTGGTCATCCCGCCCTCGATGCCGCCGGCCCGGTCGGTGCGGCGGCGGACGGTCATGCCCTCTGCGCCGTCCCCGCCGTCGGTGCGCTCGATCTCGTCGTGCGCCGCGGAACCGCGGCGGCGGGCGGTCTCGAAACCGTCGCCGACCTCGACGCCCTTGATGGCCTGGATGCCCATGAGCACCGCGGCGAGACGCGCGTCGAGCTTGCGGTCCCAGTGCACGTAGGACCCGAGGCCCGGCGGTAGGTCGTGCACCACGACCTCGACGACCCCGCCGAGGGTGTCGCCCTCGGTGTGGGCCAGGTCGATCTCGGCAACCATCGCCGCGCTGGTCGCGGGGTCCACGCAGCGGACCGGGTCCGCGTCGATGACGTCCCGCTGCCCGCGGGCGGGGACGACGCCGGCCGGGGCGGCCACGGTGCCCAGCGACACCACGTGCGAGACGACCTCGGCCCCGACGGTCTGGGCCAGGAAGGCGCGGGCGACCTCGCCGAGCGCGACACGGGTCGCGGTCTCGCGGGCCGAGGCGCGTTCCAGCACCGGCCGGGCGTCGTCGAAGCCGTACTTCTGCATGCCGGTGAGGTCGGCGTGACCCGGGCGCGGCCGGGTCAGGGGGGCGGAACGGCCCCGGGCCGGCAGCCGGCCCGGCTCGTCGTAGCGGCGGCCCTCGGCGTCGACCGGGTCCGCGGCCATGACCTCCGACCAGCGCGGCCACTCGGTGTTGCCGATGCGCAGCGCGATCGGACCGCCCTGGGTGACCCCGTGGCGGATGCCGCCGATGACCTCGAGCTCGTCCTGCTCGAAGCCCATCCGGGCACCGCGGCCGTGGCCGAGGCGGCGACGGGCGAGCGCCGCGCGGATCTGGGCGCTGTCGACCTCCACCCCCGCGGGGAGGCCTTCGAGGATCCCCGCGAGCGCGGGTCCGTGGGATTCACCTGAGGTCAGCCAGCGCAGCACGCGCCTGATTCTGCCGCACCGGGGGGCCCCGACCTCGCCGCGAGGGGGGTCGGGGGGCCCGGGAACGGCCGGGTGGCGCCGCCGATCAGTCGGCGAGATCGCTCAGCAGCGGGTCGATCCGGTAGGGCACGAGTTCGCGCATGGCCAGGGAGGTCCGGGTCCGGACGACCCCGGGGATGGACAGCAGCCCCTGTCCCACCCGGTAGAGGTCGTCGGCGTCGCGGGCCACGACCCGGCACATGAGGTCACCGTCACCGGTGATGCCGTGCACCTCGAGGACCTCGGGGGTGTCCTTGAGCCGGCGCAGGGTGTCGTCCTGCTGCCCCTGGTGGATCTCGATCATGACGAACGCGGAGACCGAGAACCCCAGCGCGGCGGGGGCGAGCCGCCGGGAGAAGCGGTGCAGGACACCGTCGGCCTCGAGGCGTTCGAGGTGCGCCTGGACCGTGCCCCGGGCCAGACCCAGCTGGCGCGAGAGGCCCAGCACGGTCGCGCGGGGATCCTCGTCCAGGGCGAGGAGGATCCGGGCATCGATGGTGTCGAGACGGCGCACGGGTGACATCTTGGCGCATGGGAGGCCGTGCTCGACGAGCAATGTGCCCACTCGATCGTGTCTCCGGTGCGTTTTGTGGTCGGAGCGGGTGGTGCGCGGCGTTCAGAGGACGCCGCGCACGGTCTCCTCGAAGCCCGTGACGTGCTCGTGGGCCAGTCGCGCCGCCTCGTCGGCGTCGCCCGCGACGATCGCCTCCAGCAGGGCCACGTGCTCACCGACGTGTCCGGCGAAGGTCGGGAGCCGGTCCAGGACGAGGCACCAGATCCGCGTCGCGAGGTTGTCGTGGCGGACGAGGACGTCCGCGAGGTAGGCGTTCCCGCAGTGCCGGTAGATGCTGCGGTGGACCTCGACGTCGTGACGCATGAGTTCGCGCTGGGTCAGCGTCCCGCCGTCGACCTCGGCGTGCAGGCCGGCGACGGTGCGGGCGAGTTCGCGCAGCTCCGAGCGCGCGGCCGCACCCGCCCGCCGGGCCGCACCGGCGGCGGCCAGGGGTTCCAGGGCGCGGCGGATCTCGGAGATCTGGCCCAGGTCCGTCATGTCCACGGTGGTCGCGAACGTGCCCCGGCGGGGGTAGGCGACGACGAGGCGGTCGGCCTCGAGGCGTTTGAACGCCTCGCGCACCGGTGTCCGTCCGACGCCGAACTCCTTGGCGAGGGCGTCGTCGTGGAGTGGCTCACCGGGTCTGATGTCGAGGACGAGCAGACGGTCGCGCAACCGCTCGTAGGCCTGGTCGGCCAGCGACGGGGCCGGCTCCAGCGAGGTCTCCGCACTCACGGCAGCATCCTAGGCGGCTGCCCGTGGACTGGTACGTCAGTCCGCCGGCAGCGCGTCCCGCTCGGGCGGTGGCCCGGCGACCCGTTTGAGACCATGTCGGCGTGAGGACCACGTGAAGGACATCTCCGGTGGCGACGCACCGCGCACCTCGCCGGTGCAGTCCGTCGACCGGGCCGTCACGATCCTCGAGGTCCTCGCCGAGCTCGGGGAGTCCGGGGTCACCGAGATCTCCCAGCGCCTCGACGTCCACAAGTCGACGGCGTTCCGGCTGGTGACCGCGCTGGAGGGCCGGGGGCTGGTCGAGCAGGTCGGGGACCGCGGCAAGTACCGGCTCGGGATGGCCGTCGTCCGCCTCGCCGGTGCCGTCGCCGACCAGTTGGACGTCACGCGCCGGGCCCGTCCGGCGTGTGAGGAACTGGCCGCCGCCACCGGGGAGACCGTGAACGTCGCCGTCGCCGACGGTGACGCGGCGATCAACGTCGACCAGGTCCGGGGCGCGTCCTCCGTGGTGACCCACAACTGGGTGGGGGAACGCACGCCGTTGCACGCGACGTCGAGCGGGAAGGTCCTGATGGCGTTCTGCCCGCCGGTCCGCTCGGCCGGTCTGTCCGGCCGGTTGCGCCGCTTCACCGACGCCACCCTCGTCCGTCGCCGTGACCTCGAGGAGGTCCTCGACAAGATCGCCGTCGACGGGTACGCGACGACGTTGGAGGAGCTCGAGGTCGGGCTCCACGCCGTGGCCGCGCCGGTGCACGGCCCCGACGGGACGGTCGTCGCGGCCATCAGCGTCTCCGGTCCGGCCTACCGCCTCACCACGGAACGGCTGCTCGAGGTCGTCCCCGCCGTCGTGGAGGCGGCCGCCAGGGCGTCGCACGCCCTCGGTGGGCGTCCGTGAGGGCTGCACTCGTCCCTTGACGTCGTTCACGGCTCACCCCTAGGCTCGTCGACGACTGATATACCAGTCGTCGAGACCCTGACGGAGACGAGCCGATGACCACAGTGGACGCCTTCTCGCGCGACCCGGGTGACGCCGTTCCCCACCCCCCGCGCACCCCGGGGGCGGACCTGCCGGAGCACCCGGACTTCCTGTGGCGCAACCCCGAGCCGAAGGCGTCCTACGACGTGGTGATCGTCGGCGGTGGTGGGCACGGGCTGGCGACGGCGCACTACCTGGCCAAGAACCACGGGATCACCAACGTCGCGGTGCTCGAGAAGGGCTGGCTGGCGGGCGGGAACATGGCCCGCAACACCACGCTGATCCGCTCGAACTACCTGTGGGACGAGTCGGCGGGGATCTACGAGCACTCGCTCAAGCTGTGGGAGGGTCTCGAGGAGGACCTCGGCTACCCCATCCTCTTCAGCCAGCGCGGGGTGCTGAACCTGGCGCACACGCTGCAGGACGTGCGGGACTCGGTGCGCCGGGTCGAGGCGAACAAGCTCCAGGGCGTGGACGCGGAGTGGCTGGACGCGGACGAGGTCCGCAAGGTCTGCCCGATCGTGAACACCTCCCAGGACATCCGCTACCCGGTGCTCGGGGCGACCTACCAGCCGCGGGCGGGGATCGCGAAGCACGACTACGTGGCGTGGGGTCTGGCGCGACGGGCGGACGAGGCCGGGATCGACATCATCCAGAACTGCGAGGTGACGGGTTTCCGCACCGACGGCGACCGGGTCACGGGCGTGCGCACCACGCGCGGCGACATCGCGTGCGGCAAGGTCGCGCTGACGGCGGCGGGGAACACGTCGGTGCTGACGGACCTGCTGGGTTTCCGGGTGCCGATCCAGTCGCACCCGTTGCAGGCGCTGGTGTCGGAACTGCTGGAGCCGGTCCACCCGACGATCGTCATGTCCAACGCCGTGCACGTGTACGTCTCCCAGGCCCACAAGGGCGAACTGGTGATGGGAGCCGGGGTGGACTCCTACAACGGCTACGGGCAGCGGGGCGCGTTCCACATCATCGAGCGCCAGATGGCGGCGGCCGTGGAGTTGTTCCCGGTCTTCGCCCGCGCCCACCTGCTGCGGACGTGGGGCGGGATCGTGGACGTGACCCCCGACGCGTCGCCCATCGTGGGCAAGACCCCGTTCGAGAACGTCTACCTGAACTGCGGCTGGGGGACGGGTGGTTTCAAGGCGACGCCGGGGGTGGGTTCGGTGTTCGCGCACACGGTCGCGCACGACGAGCCGCACCCGTTGAACGCGGCGTTCTCGCTGGACCGCTTCGTGTCCGGTCGCCTGGTCGACGAGCACGGCGCTGCCGCCGTGGCGCACTGAGGGAGGTCGTCGTGCAACTCATCGAGTGCCCGTGGTGCGGGCCGCGCGAAGAGGTGGAGTTCCACTACGGGGGCCAGGCGCACGTCGCCTACCCCGAGGTCCCCGCCGAGACGAGCGACGAGGCGTGGGCGGAGTACCTGTTCTTCCGCGACAACACGAAGGGGTCGTTCGCGGAACGGTGGTCGCACAGCGCGGGGTGCCGGCGCTGGTTCAACGCCGTCCGGGACACCACCACCTACCAGTTCACGACGGTCTACCGCGTCGGGGAGAGGGCCTCGTGAACACCACCATCACCCAACCGTTCCGCACCCCGACCGGGGGCCGCGTCGACCGCGACCGGACGCTCGAGTTCACCTTCGCCGGCCAGACCCTGACGGGGCACCCCGGCGACACCCTGGCCTCGGCGCTGCTCGCGCACGGCATCCACCAGACCGGCACGAGCATCCGCCTCGGCCGCCCCCGGGGGATCGGCGCGGCCTGGGCCGAGGACCCGGGCAGCCTCGTCCAGGTCGAGGAACCCTTCCCCGAGCCGATGCTGCTGGCCAGCACCCTGGAACTCTTCGACGGGCTGGTGGCCCGGGGCATCCCCGGCCAGGGCAAGCTCGCCGAGGTCCCCGACTCCGCCCACTACGACCGTTCGCACCTGCACGTCGACGTCCTCGTCGTCGGGGCGGGGCCGGCCGGTCTCGTCGCCGCCCTGACCGCGGCCCGCACCGGCGCCCGCGTCGCGATCGTCGACGAGCAGTCCGAGGCGGGTGGCGCGTTGCTCGGCGGTACCGACGTCCTCGACGGTGCCCCGGCGACGGAGTGGGTCGCGGCGGTCGTCGCCGAACTCGCGGGGTTCGCCGACGTCACCCACCTGCAGCGGACGACGGCGTTCGGCGTCTACGACGACGGTTTCGTCCTCGCCGTCGAGCGCCGCACCGACCACCTCGGCGCGTCCGCCCCCCGGAACCTGTCGCGGCAACGGGTCTGGCGCATCCGGGCCGAACACGTCGTCGTCGCCACCGGCGCGCACGAACGCCCCGTCGTGTTCGCCGACAACGACCGACCGGGCACGATGCTCGCCGGGTCCGCCCGGACCTACCTGCACCGCTACGGCGTCCTCGCCGGGAGCCGGGGCGTCGTGTTCACCACCAACGACAGCGCCTACGCCGCCGCGTTCGACCTCGCCGCCGCCGGGGTTCCCGCGACCGTCGTCGACGTGCGGGCGACGGTGTCCGAGCACCTGCTCCGCACCGCCGCGGCGCTCGGGGTCGAGGTCCTCCCGGACTCCGTCGTGCACGGGACCACCGGGGTGCAGCGCGTCACCGGGGCGTCGGTCTCGGGTGCGGCGGGCGAGCGGGAACTCGCCTGCGACCTGCTGCTGGTCAGCGGCGGCTGGAACCCCGCGGTCCACCTCTTCAGCCAGGCCCGCGGCCGGTTGCACTTCGACCCCGTGCTGGGGGCGTTCCTGCCCGCCGACGAGGTCCGCGGCATGACCGTCGCCGGGGCCGCGAACGGCACCCTCGACCTCGCCGGAACCCTGGCCCGGGGTCGGGACGCCGCGGTGACCGTGCTGACGAACCTCGGTCTCGACCTGGCGTCCCCGCCGGCGTTGCCCGAGGTCGCCCCCGAACCCCTCCCGGCCGACCCGGCGCTGCTCTGGCGGGTCGAGGGTCCGCCCGAGCGGCAGTTCGTCGACGTGCAGCGCGACGCCACCGTCGCCGACGTCCACCGGGCCGTCGGCGCCGGGATGCGCTCGCCCGAGCACGTGAAGCGCTACACCACGATCGGTACCGCGCACGACCAGGGGAAGACCTCGGGAATCCTCACCTCCGGCATCCTCGCGGAACTGCTGGGAGCCGGTCCGGACGCCGTCGGCACCACGACGTTCCGCCCGCCCTACACGCCGGTCGGCTTCGCGACCCTGGCCGGACGGGAACGCGGCCGGTTGTTCGACCCCGAACGCACCGGCGCCGTCCACGCGTGGCACGTCGCCGCCGGTGCGGTGTTCGAGGACGTCGGGCAGTGGAAGCGACCGCGCTACTACCCCCGCCCGGGGGAGGACGTGGAGACGGCCGTCCTGCGCGAGTGCGCCGCCGTCCGGACCTCGGTGGGCATCCTCGACGGTTCCACGCTCGGCAAGATCGACGTCTCGGGTGCCGACGCGGGCGAGTTCCTGGACCTGCTCTACACCAACCTCATGAGCTCGCTGAAGGTCGGCCGCGCCCGCTACGGCGTCATGTGCGGCCCCGACGGCATGGTCCTCGACGACGGCACCGTCCTGCGGCTGGCCGACGACCGCTTCCTCGTCTACACGACCACGGGCGGGGCCGCGAAGGTCCTGGACTGGATGGAGGAGTGGCTGCAGACCGAGTGGCCGCACCTGCGGGTGCACCTCACCTCGGTGACGGAACAGTTCTCGACCTTCCCCGTCGTCGGACCGCGCTCGCGCGACGTGATCGCCGCCGTGTTCGGGATCGACGCCTCCGCCGAGGCCTTCGGGTTCATGACCTGGATCGACGTCGAGTTCGAGGGTGTCCCGGTCCGGCTCTCGCGCATCAGCTTCTCGGGGGAACTGGCCTGGGAGGTCAACGTCGCGGGCTGGTACGCGGCCCCGGTCTGGGAACGTCTCGTCGCGGCCGGCCGGGAGTTCGGCATCACCCCCTACGGCACCGAGACGATGCACGTCCTGCGGGCCGAGAAGGGGTACCCCATCATCGGTCAGGACACCGACGGCACGGTGACCCCGCACGACCTCGGCCTCGGGTGGGCCGTGTCGAAGAAGAAGGTCGACTTCCTCGGCAAGCGGTCCTTCAGCCGGGCGGAGAACCTGGACCCGCTGCGCAAGCAGCTGGTGGGTCTGCTGCCCGAGGACGCCGAGACGGTGCTGCCGGAGGGTTCCCAGATCGTCGAGCTCGTCCCCGGTGGTGTGCTCGGGGAACTGCCCGCACCGCCGGTCCCGATGCTCGGGCACGTGACGTCCAGCTACCGCAGCGCGTTCCTCAGCCGGCCGTTCGCGCTGGCCCTGGTCAAGGGCGGGCACGCGCGGACCGGTGAACGCCTCAGCGTCCCGGTGAACGGTTCGCTGGTGACCGTCGAAGTCACCTCCGCCGTCCTCGTCGACCCCGAAGGAGCCCGTCGTGACGGTTGAGACCCTCCCGCGCAGCCACGCCCTGTCCGCCCGCGCCGACCTGACGGAACGCACCGGCGGTCTCGTCACCGTCGAGGAGTTCCAGACGGGGGTGTCGCTGCGGGTCCCGCCGGGGCCCGGGGCCGCTGTCGTCGCCGGGATCCTCGGCGCGGACCTCCCGGTGAAGAACAACACCTGGACGTGCACCGAGAGGGGACGCGCCGTGTGGCTCGGCCCCGACGAGTGGCTGGTCACGGAACCCGCGGTGTCCGCCCGCGGCGGCCTCGACCTGGAGACGACCCTGCGCACCGCGGTGGCCCCGTTCGGGGGGACGGCCGTCGACGTCTCCGCCCAGCGGGTCGGTCTGCGGCTCGCCGGTCCGCACGCCCGGGCGGTGCTGGCCAAGGGCTGCTCGATCGACGTCCACCCCCGCAGCTTCGCCCCGAACGCCTGCGCCCAGACGACGCTGGGTCAGGCCGGCGTGGTCCTGCTCTCGCTGGGCAGCACCGGCGATGCGTTCACCCTCCTCGTCCGGTCGTCGTTCGCGGGGTACCTCGCCGACTGGCTGGTCGACGCCACCCTCGAGTTCAGGAGCTGACCGTGACCGATCCCCGAGTGGTGATCATCGGCGCCGGCATCGTCGGCGCCAACCTCGCCGACGAACTCGCCCTGCGCGGCTGGACCGACGTCACGGTCCTCGACCAGGGACCGCTCCCGCTGACCGGGGGTTCCACCTCGCACGCGCCGGGCCTGGTGTTCCAGGCGAACGCCTCGCGCACCATGACCGAACTCGCCCGCTACACCCGGGACAAGTTCTCCGGCCTCGACGTCGACGGCGCCTGGTGCTTCAACCCCGTCGGCGGTCTCGAGGTCGCCACGACGCCGGAACGCCTCGCCGAGATCGAGCGCCGGCTCGGGTGGTTGCAGGGCAGCGGCGTGGGGGCGGAGGTCCTCTCTCCCGCCGAGTGCGTCGCGAAGCACCCGCTGCTCGACCGGGAACAGGTCCTCGGCGGGTTGTACGTGCCGACCGACGGTCTGGCCAAGGCTCCGCGGGCGGTGACGGCGCTGATCCGGCGGGCGTCGGCGGCCGGCGTGGAGTTCCGCGGAGGAGTGCGCGTCCTCGGCGTCGAGCAGTCCGGTGGCCGGGTCACCGGCGTCACCACCACCGACGGCCTGGTCCCCGCCGACGTCGTCGTGTCCGCCGCCGGGTTCTGGGGACCGGCGATCGGCGCGATGGTCGGGATGCGCGTCCCGCTGCTGCCGCTGGCCCACCAGTACGCCAGGACCGGTCAGGTCGAGGAACTCGTCGGGCGCAACTCCGAGCTGCAGGAGGCCGGGTTGCCCATCCTGCGCCACCAGGACAGGGACCTCTACTACCGCGAGCACGGCGACCGCGTCGGCATCGGCTCCTACGCGCACCGGCCGATGCCCGTCTCGCTCACCGACCTCGACGAGGACGGCGAGGTCACCGCCACGTCCATGCCGTCGATGCAGCCGTTCACCGAGGAGGACTTCGCGCCCTCCTGGGAGGACACCCTGACGCTGCTCCCCGCGCTGGCCCGGACCAAGGTCGAGGAGGGGTTCAACGGGATCTTCTCCTTCACCCCCGACGGCGGCTCGCTGGTCGGGGAGTCCCGCGAGGTCGCGGGGTTCTTCGTCGCCGAGGCCGTCTGGGTCACGCACTCCGCCGGCGTCGCGCGGGCCGTGGCCGAACTCCTCGTCGACGGCCGGAGTTCGGTCGACCTGCACGCCCTCGACGTCCACCGGTTCGAGGACGTCCAGCTCGACCCCGGCTACGTCAGCGAGACCGCGCAGCAGAACTTCGTCGAGGTCTACGACATCCTGCACCCGTTGCAGCCCCGGCAGTCCCCGCGCGACCTGCGGGTCTCGCCCTTCCACGCGCGCGAGCAGGCTCTGGGCGCGTTCTTCCTCGAGGCGGGCGGGTGGGAACGCCCGCACTGGTACGAGGCGAACGCTTCGCTGCTGGAGCAATTGCCGGCGGAGTGGGTCCCGCCGGTCCGGGAACCCTGGGCCGCTCAGTTCCACTCACCCATCGCGGCCGTGGAGGCGTGGAAGACCCGCACCGCCGTCGCGATGTACGACATGACCCCGCTCAAGCGGGTCGTCGTCTCCGGCCCCGGCGCGGTGGAGTTCCTCGAACGCCTGACGACGTCGAAGATGGACAAGTCGATCGGGTCCGTCACCTACACGTTGTTCCTCGACCCCGCCGGCGGCGTGCGCAGCGACGTCACGGTCGCCCGGCTCGGCGCGGAGGAGTTCCAGATCGGCATCAACTCCGGGGCCGACGTCGCCCACCTCGAACGGGAGGCCCCTGCGGGCGTCTCGGTGCGGGACACCACCGGGGGCACCTGCTGCATCGGGTTGTGGGGCCCGCTGGCCCGCGACGTCATCGAGCGGGTCTCCGCCGACGACTTCTCCAACGACGCGCTGAAGTACTTCCGGGCAAAGGCGGCGACCGTCGGCGGGGTTCCGGTCACCGCGATGCGGCTGTCCTACGTCGGCGAGCTGGGCTGGGAGATCTACACCAGCGCCGAGCACGGCGCCCGGTTGTGGGACGCGCTGTGGAGCGCCGGTCAGGACTCCGGGATCGTCGCCGCCGGGCGGGCCGCCTTCAACAGCCTCCGGCTCGAGAAGGGCTACCGGTCGTGGGGGACCGACATGACCACTGAGCACAACCCCTACGAGGCCGGGGTGGGTTTCGCCGTCCGGTCCCCGCTGGACAGCTTCACCGGGGGCCCCGCGCTCGCCGGGGTGTCCGCGGACACGGTGCAGCGCAGGCTGACCTGCCTCACCGTCGACGACGGTTCATCCGTCGTGCTGGGGGGTGAGCCCGTGTCGGTGGGTGGCGCCGTCGCCGGCTACGTCACCAGCGCCGCGTTCGGCCACACCGTCGGGCGGCCGATCGCCTACGCCTGGTTGCCCGCGTCCCTGCAGGTCGGTGACGGCGTCGAGATCTCGTACTTCGGACGGCCGGTCGCGGCGAGCGTCGCGGCCGAACCCCTCGTCGACCCCGGGATGGAGAAGATCCGCGGATGAACGTCCCCCGCACCCTGACGTTGAGTTGTCCCCAGCGTCCGGGCATCGTGCACGCCGTCAGCTCGTTCCTGTTCTCGCACGGCTGCGACATCGTCGAGCACCAGCAGTTCGACGACCGGACCAGCGGGAAGCTCTACTCGCGGACGGCGTTCTCGGGGGAGACGTGCATCAGCGACCTGGAGGCCGAGTTCGCGCCGGTGGCGGCGGAGTACGGGATGGAGTTCTCCCTCGCCGGGGAACGTCCCACCCGCATCCTGGTGATGGTCTCCAAGATGGGGCACTGCCTCAACGACCTCGTCTTCCGCTGGCGTTCGGGCAGCCTCGGCGGCGAGATCGTCGCCGTCGTGTCCAACCACGAGGACCTGCGGCCGATGGCCGAGGCCGCGGGTCTGCCCTTCCACCACGTCCCGGTCACCGCGGCGACGAAACCCCGGGCCGAGGCGCGGCTGCTGGAACTCGTCGAGGAGCACGAGGCCGACCTCGTCGTCCTGGCCCGCTACATGCAGGTCCTCTCCGACGACGCGTGCCGGTCCCTGCACGGGCGGGCCATCAACATCCACCACTCGTTCCTGCCGGGTTTCAAGGGCGCCAAGCCCTACCACCAGGCCTTCGACCGCGGGGTGAAGCTCGTCGGGGCCACGGCCCACTACGTGACCCCCGACCTCGACGAGGGTCCGATCATCGAGCAGGAGGTCATCCGCATCGACCACACCCACGACCCGGTCGCCCTGGCCACGGTGGGCCGGGACGCCGAGGCGCTGGCGCTGTCCCGCGCGGTGAAGTGGCACTGCCAGCAGCGCGTCCTGCTCAACGGCCACTCCACCGTCGTCTTCCGCTAGACCCCGTCAGTTCGGACGCGGCGTCCCGACCTCGACCACGACCTCCCCGTCGACGACCTCGACGAGGTGCGTCCGCACCGGGGTGAGGGCGGGTGGGCTCCACGGCACCCCGGTGCGCAGGTCGAAGGCCGATGCGTGCCGGGGGCACTCCACCGCGCAGTCCTCGACCCAGCCCTCGGCCAGGGATTCGTCGGCGTGGGTGCAGGTGTCGTCGATGGCGAAGAGTTCGCCGTCGACGTTGAAGACCGAGACGGGCGCGGTGAGTTCGGGGCGGTCGAGCCGCACCACCTCACCGGGGGGCAGGGCGGCCAACGGGCAGGCCACCACCCGGGTTCCAGCAGACATCTGGTGTTCCTCCTTGCACGCGATCACTTCCAGCTGGGATGGTCCCACCCGGACGCCCACCCCACACCTGAGGAGGACCCAGTGCCTGAACTCTTCGTCGCCGGTGAGTGGCGCTCGGCCCTGGCCGGGGAGACGCGCGAGGTCGTCAACCCCTACGACGGCCGGACCTTCACCGTGGTGGACGAAGCCGGCGCTGCCGACGCGGAGGCCGCCGTCCTCGCCGCCCGGGCCGCCTTCGACGAGGGCACCTGGCCCTCGACGCCCGTCGCCGAGCGCGCGGCCCTGCTGGAGCGCACCGCGGACCTGCTGCAGCGCGACCGCGAGGAGATCGCCCACACCGAGACCCTGGACACCGGCAAGACGCTGGCCGAGGCCCGCATCGACGTCGACGACGTCACGGCGGTGTTCCGGTACTACGCCCGGGAAGCCCTCGTCGAGGTCGACCGCACGGTGGACACGGGCCGCGACGACGTCCTCAGCCGGGTCGTGCACCACCCCGTCGGCGTCTGCAGCCTCATCGCGCCCTGGAACTACCCGCTGCTGCAGATGTCGTGGAAGGTCGCCCCGGCGCTCGTGGCGGGCAACACGGTGGTCCTCAAACCCAGCGAGGTCACCCCGCTGAGCACGGTCCACCTGGTGAAGCTGCTCGCCGAGGCGGGGGTTCCCGACGGGGTCGTGAACCTGGTCCTGGGCGGCGGCGCCGCGGTGGGGCCCACGCTGACCAGCCACCCCGCCGTCGACCTCGTCTCCTTCACCGGTGGGCTCGCGACCGGTCGCGGGATCCTCAAAACCGCCGCCGACACCGTGAAGCGGGTGACCGTCGAACTCGGCGGCAAGAACCCGAACATCGTCTTCGCCGACGTCGACCTCGAGGTCGCGGTCGACACCGTCCTGACCGGGGTGTTCCTGCACTCCGGGCAGGTCTGCTCCTCGGGGACCCGGCTGATCGTCGAGGAGTCGATCGCCGACGACCTCGTCGCGGGGGTGGTCGAACGGGCCCGGCGCATCCGCTTCGGCAGCGGCCTGGTCGACGGGGTCGAGAGCGGACCGCTGGTCTCGGCCCAGCACCGCGAGAAGGTGGAGGCCTACGTCGCGCTGGGCCTGGAGGAGGGCGCGACGCTCCTGACCGGTGGCCGGCGCCCCGACGACCCGGACCTGCAGCGGGGTTTCTTCTACGAACCGACCGTGTTCGACGGGTGCGACCGCTCGATGCGGATCGTGCAGGAGGAGACGTTCGGTCCGATCCTCACCGTCGAGAGGTTCCGCACCGAGGCCGAGGCGGTCGCGCTGGGCAACGACACCACCTACGGTCTCGCCGGCGCGGTGCAGACCCTCGACGCCGACCGCGGTGACCGGGTGGCGGCCGCCCTCAAGCACGGCACCATCTGGATCAACGACTTCGGTCCCTACGTCCCGCAGGCCGAGTGGGGCGGCCAGCGCATGTCCGGCAACGGCCGGGAGCTCGGGCCGTCCGGCCTGGCGGAGTACCGCGAGAGCAAGCACGTGTGGCGCAACACGCGACCCGCAGCCCCGGGTTGGTTCACGGCTTCCTGACCTTCGAGCACACGGAGACACGATGACGACGAGTGGGGCAACCAGCAGCACGACGGATTCGCACGGTCTCGACGAGTACGGGTACAAACCCGGGCTCGAACGCAGCATCGGTTCCTTCGCCAGCTTCGCCGCGGGCGTCAGCTACATCTCGATCCTCACGGGCACGTTCCAGCTCTTCTACTTCGGGTTCGGCACCGCGGGGCCGAGGTACCTGTGGTCCTGGCCCATCGTCTTCGTCGGTCAGCTCATGGTGGCGCTGTGCTTCGCCGAGCTCTCCAGCCGCTACAGCGTCGCGGGGTCGCTGTACAACTGGACGAAGCGCCTCGCGTCGCCGACCGTCGCCTGGGCCGCGGGCTGGACGATGCTCGTCGCCTCGATCGTGACCCTCGCCGCCGTCGTCCTCGCGGTGCAGCTGACGCTGCCGCAGCTGTGGTCGGGCTTCCAGTTCTTCGGGGACGGTTCGGACCCGACGGACTACGCGCTGAACGCCGTCGTCCTCGGGGGGATCGTCGTCGTGTTCACGACGATGGTCAACGCCTTCGGCGTCAAGCTGATGTCGCGCATCAACTCGACCGGGGTGTTCCTCGAACTCATCGCGGCCGTCGTCATCATCGTCCTGCTGGCCGTCCACGTGACCCGCGGTCCCGGCGTCGTGCTGGAGACCCGCGGCGTCGGGGTCGACCACAGCGGCGGCTACTTCGGCGCGTTCCTGGTGGCGGCGCTGGCGTCGGGGTACGTCATGTACGGGTTCGACACCGCCAGTTCGCTGGGCGAGGAGACCAAGGACCCGCGGCGCACCGCTCCCAAGGCCGTGCTGCGCGCGGTGGTCGCCTCGTTCGTGCTCGGCGGGCTGATCCTGCTGCTGGGACTCATGGCCGTCCCCGACGTCGACGACCCGGAACTCGCGTCCGCGACGGGCGGGTTGCAGCACCTGGTGCTGGCGACCGTGGGGTCCGGTTTCGGCAAGCCGTTCCTGGTCTGCGTCGTCATCGCCGTCCTGGTCTGCTCCCTCGCCGTGCACACCGCCACCATCCGGATGATGTTCGCGATGGCCCGCGACAACAACCTGCCGGCGGGGGAGAAGCTCGCCCGGATCAGCCCGCGGTACAAGACCCCCGTCGTGCCGGCCGTCGTCGTCGGTGTCATCGCCATCGTGATCCTCGTCGTGAACGTCGGCCAGCCGCAGATCTTCCTGGTCCTCACCAGCCTCGCGGTCGGCATGATCTACCTGGCCTACCTGCTGGTGACGATCCCGTTGCTGGTCGCGCGGTTGCAGGGCCGCTGGCCCGTGCCCATGCCGGACGGGTCGAAGGCCCCGTTCTCGCTGGGGAGGTGGGGCCTGCCGGTCAACGTCGTCGCCGTCCTCTGGGGCCTGGGCATGATGGTCAACCTGCTCTGGCCGCGCGGGGAGGTCTACAACCCCGCGGCACCGTTCCACTGGTACCTCAAGTGGGGCGCGCTGCTGTTCATCGCCGTCGTCCTGGGCGGCGGTGTCCTCTACTACCGGTTGCGGTTGCGGCACCACTCCGGGGTCCTCGCCAGCCACGCGAGCGAGGTCGCCCTCCCGGGGGAGCCCGCGACGAAGGAAGGGATGCAGTGAGCGAGTTCAGCGACCTGGGCGAGTTCGACTACGTCGTCGCCGGTGGGGGGACGGCCGGGTGCGTCGTCGCGGCCCGGCTCTCCGAGGACCCCGACGTCACCGTCTGCGTCCTCGAGGCCGGACCGAGCGACGTGGACGACCCCAACATCCTCGTGCTGGCGGACTGGATGCACCTGCTGGACTCCGGCTACGACTGGGACTACCCCGTCGAACCGCAGGAGAACGGCAACAGCTTCCTGCGCCACGCCCGGGCGAAGGTCCTCGGGGGATGCTCCTCGCACAACTCCTGCATCGCCTTCCACCCCCCGGCGGAGGGTCTGGACGCCTGGGCGGCCCTGGGCTGCACCGGGTGGGGGGCCGCCGACGTCCTGCCGCTGGTCCGCCGGCTGGAGGACAACGCCGCCGCCGCGCCGCACCACGGCACCGACGGTCCCGTCCGGCTCCGCGACGTCCCACCGCTCGACCCGTGCGGCGTCGCCCTGCTCGAGGCCGCCGCCGCGGCGGGGTTGCCGACGGTGCGGTTCAACCGGGGCGAGACCGTGCGCCAGGGGGCGGGCTGGTTCCAGATCAACTCCGGGGAGGACGGCTCGCGCATGTCCTCCTCGCACGCCTACCTGCACCCGGTCATGGCGTCGCGGCCCAACCTCACCGTGAAGACCGGGTACTGGGTCGAGAAGGTCGTCGTCGAGCCCGGCGAGGACGGGGCCCTGCGGGCGAGCGGGGTGCAGTTCCTCGCCCCCGACCTCGTCCACCACGGCACGGTCACGGCGCGGCGCGAGGTCGTGCTCTCGGCGGGGTCGATCGACACCCCGAAACTGCTCATGCTCTCCGGCGTCGGGCCCGCGGCCCAGTTGAAGGAGTTCGGTCTCGACGTCCTCGTCGACTCCCCGGGGGTGGGGGAGAACCTCGACGACCACGTCGAGGGTCTGGTCTTCTGGGACGCGCTGCAGCCCATGGTGACGAGTTCGTCGCAGTGGTGGGAGATCGGGCTCTTCGCGACGACCGGGCTCGCCGACCCGGCGACGGGGGTCCCGGACCTGATGATGCACTACGGCTCGGTGCCCTTCGACATGAACACCGTGCGGTGGGGCTACCCCACGACGGACAACGGGTTCTGCCTCACCCCGAACGTCACCCAGGGCCGGTCCCGGGGGACGGTGCGGTTGCGTTCGCGCGACTTCCGGGACCGGGCCAGGGTCGACCCCCGGTACTTCACCGATCCCGAGGGGCACGACCTCGCGGTCATGACCGCCGGGATCCGGCTGGCCCGGAGGATCGTCGAGCAGGCCGAGATGGCCGGGTGGGCCGGGGCGGAACTCGCCCCGGGCCGGGACGTGGTGACCGACGACGAGATCGCCGACTACGTGAAGAAGACCCACAACACCGTCTACCACCCCAGCGCGAGCGCGAAGATGGGTCCGGACTCCGACCCGATGGCGGTCTGCGACCCGCAACTGCGGGTGCGCGGGGTGCGGGGCCTGCGGATCGCCGACGGGTCGATCATGCCGTTCCTGCCGGCCGTCAACCCGAACATCACGACGATGGCCATCGGCGAGAAGTGCGCCGACCTGCTCAGGGCCGCCCGCTGACCTCCTGCGTCTCCACCGCGGCGGCGAGACGCTCGAGGGTGCGGCGCAGCGCGTCCTCGGGGATCCGCGGGAAGGTGATCCGGGCCAGCAGGGCCGGATCGGTGACCCGCGACCAGTCGTAGGTGTGCGTCACCCGGACCCGGCCGGGGCCGAGGGGTTCCAGGGCCCAGCTCCACCACAACCCGGTCGGGTGCTTCCCGGGGCGGGCGGTCTCCCAGGTCAGCAACGCGTCCGGGACGAACTCGACGACGAGGTTCTCGGTCTCGTAGTCCGACACCTCGGGGTGCCCGAGGGCGGTCTGGTCCATGGACATCACGAACACCTGACCGGTACCGGTGAGCACGGAGGTGCCCGCCGCCGCCCGCACGGTGTCCGAGCCGTCGATCTTGGGGTGGCGGCGCGGGTCGGCGAGCAGGGCGAACACCGTCCGCGCGTCCGCGGCGACCTCACGGGTGACGACCGTCTGCTGCGCTGCGTTCTCCGTCATGCCGTGACGGTAGTGGACGTGCGTCCCGTGTTTCGGGGGTGTTGGATCGATGTTCCGTTCTCGTGAACCTGTTGCTCATCGCGCAACAGCGGTCCTAGGCTGCGAAGGCTCCACTCCCACCCACGGGTGCCCGCACCCCCCTCCGGAGAGGACCCTGCATGGCGATCGACCCAGGGGTCAGCGAGAAGCACTCCAAGCTCCCCCTCGACAAGCCCGTCCTGCTCGTCTCACTGGCCGTGCTGGCGATCCTGCTGGTGATCGGCGTCGTCGTCCCCGACCAGCTCGCGTCCGGCAGTGGCGCGGTCCTGAGCTGGATCACCACCAACCTCGGCTGGGCCTTCGTGATCGGCGCCACCGGCTTCGTGGTCTTCGCCCTGGTCCTGGCCTTCAGCAAGGTCGGCAGGATCCGCCTCGGCCGCGACGACGAGCGCCCCGAGCACTCGCGCGCCTCGTGGATCGCGATGATGTTCTCCGCCGGGATGGGCATCGGGCTGATGTTCTACGGCGTCACCGAACCGGTGACCCACCTCATGACCCCGCCCGAGGCCGGCGTCGCGGCCGGTACGAACGCGGCCGCCGACACGGCGATGAGCTACACGCTCTTCCACTGGGGTCTGCACCCGTGGGCCATCTACGCCGTCGTGGGCCTGGCCCTGGCGTACTCCAGCTACCGCAAGGGCCGGACCGGTGGCTTCTCGGCCGTGTTCGCGCCCCTGCTGCGCGGTCCGCGGGCCAAGGGCGCGGCCCGGGCCATCGACGTCCTGGCGATCTTCGCGACGATCTTCGGGTCCGCGGTCAGCCTCGGCCTGGGGGCGGCCCAGATCAACGGCGGCCTCTCCGAGGTCTTCGGTGCCGGCAGCGGGACGAGCTGGCAGGTCGGCATCATCGTCGTCCTGACCGTCTGCTTCGTCATCAGCGCCATCAGCGGCATCGAGAAGGGCGTCAAGATCCTCTCGAACACCAACATGGTGCTCGCCGGGCTGCTCCTGCTGTTCCTGTTCGTCGTCGGACCGACGGTGTTCATCCTCAACCTCATGCCCAACGCGGCCGGCGACTACCTCGCCGCACTGCCGGCGATGTCGGTGCGCACCGGCGCCTACGGCGGCGGCGACTGGCTGTCCGGCTGGACGATCTTCTACTGGGCCTGGTGGATCTCGTGGACGCCCTTCGTCGGGGCGTTCCTGGCCAAGATCTCCCGCGGCCGCACGATTCGTGAGTTCGTCGTCGGCGTCATGCTCATCCCGACCCTGGTCAGCCTGATCTGGTTCTCGGTGTTCGGCGGCACGGCCATCCACGAGCAGCTGACCGGGGCGCTCGACGTCCTCGCCGGCGACTCGCAGGAGACCCAGATGTTCGCGCTGCTCCAGCAGTTCCCGCTGGCCACGGCGACCTCGATCCTGGTCGTGGTGCTGGTGGCGATCTTCTTCGTCTCCGGGGCCGACGCGGCGAGCATCGTGATGGCCTCGCTCTGCAGCTTCGGCGACGACGAACCCCGTCGGTGGCTCACCGCGATGTGGGGCGCGCTGACCGGTGTGGTGGCGATCGTCCTGCTCTACGCGGGCGGGCTGCAGGCGCTGCAGAACGTCACGATCATCGCGGCGACACCGTTCCTCGTCGTCATGGTCTTCATGTGCGTGGCGATCGTGAAGGACATCCGCAGCGACGGCATGATGCGCCCGGTCTCCGGCCCGACGCTGCGGGTCCCGGACACCGCGGTGCACCTCAACGGTGTCGACCGGCAGGTGGTCGAGGTCCCCGCCGGGGAGTGAGCGGAGCGACCCCCGTCCCCGTCGGGACGGGGGTCAGCCCGGTTTCAGGTGGCCGAGGCGCCAGGAGATCCGGGCGGCGGCGTCGAGCAGCGGCTCGCAGAACCCCGGCAGCGTGTCGGGGTTCACCCGGTAGCTGGGGCCGCCGACGGTGAGGGCGCCCACGACGGCGTCGTCGGCGTTGCGCAGGGGAGCGGCGATCACCACGAGCCCGAGTTCGTGCTCCTCGACCACGCTGGCCCACCCGCGGGTGCGGACCTCGTCCAGTTGCGCGCGCAGGGCGGAGGGGGCGGTGACGGTGGCCTCGGTGAACCGGGGGAGCCCGCGGCGCAGGACGACCTTCAGCTCCTCCGGGGTCATGGCGGCGAGGAACACCTTGCCGGCGGCGGTGGCGTGCAGGGGGCCCCGTCGGCCCACCCAGTCCGAACTGCTCACGATGGACCCACCCGCGGCCTGGTCCACGGTGGTGACCTCCAGACCGTCGCTCACGACGACGTTCACGGTCTCGCCCACCGTCGCCGCCAGTTCCTGGGCGAGGGGACGGGCCGAGGCCGCGACGTCGATCCCGCCGACGGCGCCGGCGGCGAGCCAGCGGACGGTCTGGCCCAGGCGGTACCGGCCGCGGTCGCCGTCCTGCTCGACCAGGCCGCGGGCCTCCAGCGTGGACAGCAACCGGAAGACCGTCGACTTGTGCACGCCGACGTCGCTCGAGAGTTCCGTCACCCCGGCGGCGCCCCGCCGGGCGAGGGCCTGGAGCAGGGAGACGGCCCGGTCGACGGACTGCACGGTGGAGTCACGGGGGCCGTTGCGGGGAGACACCCGCAGACCCTACCCACCCGCCGTGCGGGTTACGGCCGTGCTTCGTCCAAACCCGTTGCCGCCGCTGGCTTCGGGGCCTGCGGCGCGGCGCGCCGGGAGTGCTTGACACGCGGTTCGCGCCATCCCAGACTTGTTCCGCGATGGGGCACTGTTCCGCAGGGCGGAACACAGTTCACGACAGGCACGAGGCGCACCGAACCCCGAGAGGGAGAGCCGCATGACCGCTCAGACCGTCGTCGCCGCGCCCGCGGAGGCGATCGACGACCTCGTCACCCGCCGCGTGCCGGGTCAGAGCCTGGAGGCCCCGTTCTACACCTCCGACGAGGTGTACCGGCGGGACCTGGATGTGATCTTCGCGAGGAACTGGATCTTCGTGGCGGCCGCGGCCGAGCTCCCCGAACCGGGCGACTACGTCACGGTCGAGGTCGGCGCGTACTCGGTCATCGTCGTGCGCGACGACGACGAGCAGGTCCGGGCGTTCCACAACGTCTGCCGGCACCGCGGTTCACGGCTGCTCGAGGAACGACAGGGCGCGGTCGGCAACATCGTCTGCCCGTACCACCGCTGGACGTACGGGGTCGACGGGAAGCTCCTGTTCGCCGAGTCCCAGCCGGCGACGTTCGACAAGAGCTGCTTCTCGCTGCGCCCGGTCCACGTCCGGAACGTGTCCGGGCTCGTGTTCGTCTGCCTCGCCGACGAGGCTCCGGAGGACTTCGACGCCGTCGCCGAGATCCTCGAACCCCACCTCGCGCCCTACGCGCTGGACACGGCGAAGGTCGTCGTCACCTACGACCTGGCCGAGGCCGGCAACTGGAAGCTGGTGATGGAGAACAACCGCGAGTGCTACCACTGCGACGGGCACCCGGAACTCATCACCGCCTACTTCCCGCTGTTCGCCTACGACCCCGAGGACATCACCCCGCGGCTGAAGCCGATCTTCGACCGCTACACCGCGGCGGCCGAGGCGCTGGAGAAGGTCCGGGCGGCGCACGGTCTGCCGCTGACGGACCATCGCGAGCTCGACACCCGCGTCGTCGGGTTCCAGCTCTCGCACCTGCCGCTCGACGGCGAGGGGAAGTCGTTCGCACCGAACGGGGCCGCGGTCTGCCGGAAGCTGATGGGCTCGGTCCAGGACGCGGCCTTCGGCGACCTGTCGCTGCACATGCAGCCGAACTCGTGGTTCCACCTGCTCTCCGACCACGCCGTCGTGTTCTCGGTGCTGCCGACCTCGACGGGGACCAGCGTCCTGCGCACGACGTGGCTGGTGCACCCGGACGCCGTCGAAGGGGTCGACTACGACCTCGACGCGCTGACGTCGGTGTGGCGGGCGACGAACGACCAGGACCGCGCGCTCGTCGCGAACACCCAGCGCGGCTGCGCGAACCCCGGGTACGTCCCGGGGCCGTACTCGATGGTCGAGGACGACGTCGAGGCGTTCGTGAACTGGTACGTCACGCGGCTGCGCGAGCAGATCGCATGACCGTCACCGACCCCCTCGGGGTCGTCGCCCACCCCGGGCAGGTCGGGGTGTGGGGTGACGAGGAGGACCTCGGCGAACTCGTCTGCCTCGGGGTCCGCGACATCACCCACGACGTCAAGACGTTCTGGTTCGAGTCGGCCGGAGGGCACGTCTTCCACTTCGACCCGGGGCAGTTCGTCACCCTGCACCTCGACGTCGACGGCCGGCGGGTCGAGCGGTCGTACACGATCTCCTCGCCCCCCACCCGTCCGCACCGCCTCGCCATCACGGTCAAGCGGAAGCCGGGCGGTCTGGTGTCGAACTTCCTGCACGACACGATGGTCCCGGGCACCCGCGTCATGGCGGCGCCGCCGCTGGGGGTGTTCAGCGTCGTCCGGCACCCGCGGACGAAGTACCTGTTCCTGTCGGCGGGGTCCGGCATCACCCCCGTGATGTCCATGGTCCGCACGCTCGTCGACCTGGGCTCCGACGTCGACGTGCTCTTCGTGCACTCGGCGCGAACCCCCGCCGACATCGTCTTCCGCTCCGAGCAGTGGGGGATGCCCACCCAGTTCCCCGCCGTCAACGTCGTCCAGGTCTGCAGCGAGGACTCCCCGGGCCAGGACTGGCACGGGCACCGCGGCCACCTCGACGCGGCCCTGCTCGAGGAGATCGCCCCCGACCTGGCCGAGCGCGAGGTCTTCGTGTGCGGCCCGGAGGGCTACATGGCCACCGTGCGCGAGGCCCTGCGCGAGCGCGGTTTCGACATGGCCCACCACCACGAGGAGACCTTCGTCTTCGAGTCCCTCGCGCCGTCGTCGTTCGTGGAGTCCGTCGCCGAGGGCGTCGGTGACATCGGCGACTTCCAGCCCACCCCGGGCGACGAGCCGGCGGCCACCGCGTTCACGGTCCGGATGGCGAAGTCCGGACGGAGCTTCCCCTGCGGCCCCGACGAGTTCATCCTCGACGCCGCGTTCCGGGCCGGGATGTCGCCGCCGAGTTCCTGCAGCCAGGGGATGTGCGGGACGTGCAAGACGGTCCTGCTCTCCGGCGACGTCGACATGCAGCACAACGGCGGCATCCGGCCCCGGGAGATCGCGGCCGGGAAGGTGCTCATCTGCTGCAGCAGACCGCTCGGGGACGTCTCGATCGACTCCTGAGCTCAGACGCCCCGCAGTCGCACCGCCGCCAGCACGGCCCCGACGGCGGTGACGGCCGCACCCACGGTGAGCACGAGGGAGACGGCGTGGGTGTGGGCGGCGGCCGACCCGGTCGCGACCCCGGCGATCACGAACAGGACGCCGACCGCGCCCGAACCCGTCGACTGCGACACCGTGCGGTTCAGGTTCAGCACCCCCGCCGCCGAGCCGGCGAGGCGCAACGGGGCGGCGGCCATCATGTCCCGGTTGTTCGGCGACTGGAACACCGCGAACCCCAGACCGCACACCCCGGTGCGGACCAGGATGTCCACCGTCGAGGCACCGTCGGGCAGCAGGGCGAGGGAGAGCAACCCGCCGGCGAGGACGACGAGGCCGATCAGGGCCAGCAGGCGCGGCGAGACCCGGTCCGCCGCCCGTCCGGACAACGGGGCCACCACCACGATGACCAGGGGCCAGGGCGTGAACAGCAGGGCCGAGCGCAACGCGCTGTCCCCGAAGGACTCCTGGAACAGGAACGGCAACGCCACGAAGGCGGTGCCCTGCCCGAAGAATGAGCACGCGGCCGTCAGCACCGCGAGCGAGAACGGCCGGGTGAACAACCCCAGCGGGATGACCGGGTTCGCGCTCCGCGCCTCGTGCCGGACGAAGAACCCGACCAGCACGACGGTGAGCACGAGCAGCGCCACGGACAGCGGCAACGTCGAGGTCGCTCCCACCCCCCGGATGCCGAGCAGGAAGCAGGAGATCGCCGCGGCGATCAGCACGGACCCGGAGGCGTCGAAGCGACCGGGCCGGGCCGGGACGCGGGGCAGGTGGCGCAGGCCCAGCACGAACGACACGGCGGCGATCGGGACGTTCACGAGGAACAGCCACGGCCAGGGCGCGACGCTCAGGAGCAGACCCCCCAGCGTCGGGCCGGCGGAGGTCCCCAGGGCCACGGTCATGGCGTTGAGGCCGAGCGCGCTCCCGAGCCGTTCCGGCGGGAACACGTGGCGGTAGGTCGGGATCGGCACCGCCAGGATCAGCGAGGACCCGATGCCCTGCACGACGCGGGCGGCGACGAGCAGGCCGAGGGTCGGGGCCGCCGCGCAGGCGATGGAGGCCACGGCGAAGACGGGCAGCCCGACGAGGAAGAGCCGCCGTCGCCCGACCCGGTCACCGAGGGCCGCGGTGGCCGGGATGCAGCAGGCCGCCGCGAGCAGGAACGCGGTCGTGACCCAGACGGTGTCGGACGCCGAGGCGTCGAGATCACGGGCCAGGGTCGGCAGTGCGACGTTGACGATGGAGGCGTCGATCGTGGCCATGAGGGTCGCCGAGAGCATGGCGGCCACGACCAGGTTGCGCCGGACCACGGGAGGTGGGGTCGTCGAAGGAGTCATGCGGGGCGCGCGGCCGGTCCTTCCGTCGGTCGGCTCCGCCGGGATCCGGCGAAGTCGAGAGCCTCAGGCAAGTATCCGACCGCGCGGCCCGGGACCTCCTGGTGGGGTCAGGCCGACTTCCTCGCCGTGGTGGTCTTCTTGGCGGGTCCGCTCGCCTTCTTCGTCGCGCTCTTCCCGGCGGCGGTCCTCTTCGCCGCCGTCTTCTTCGCCGGCGCGGCCTTCTTCGTCGCCGTCTTGCGCGCCGTCGTCTTCCTCGCGGCCGGCGCTTCGTCCTCGACCTCGGCGGGCTTCTCCGCCGACGAGCCGCCGCGGGCACGTTCGACGCTGCGCTGCAGGGCGGTCAGCAGGTCGACGACCTCGCCACCGCGCGGACCGCCCGTCCCGGACGCGGCGGAGCCCTCCTCGGCCGCCGCGGACGGTGCGGCGTCGGCGTCCTCGAGGCGGGTGTCGATGAGCGTCTTCACGGCCGCCGCGTACTCGTCCTCGAACTCCTCGGGGTGGAAGTCGCCCGCGAGCGACTCGACCAGGGAGGCGGCCATCCGCAGTTCCTGCGGACGGAGCTCGACGTCCGTCTCGAGCACCTCGAAGTCGGCGGCGCGGACCTCGTCGGGCCAGAGCAGGGTCTGCAGCACGATGGCCTTGTCGCGCACGCGCAGGACGGCGACGGACTCGCGCTGGCGCAGCGAGACCTTCACGACGGCCATCCGGTCGGTCTCGGCGAGCGCCTCGCGCAGCAGCGCGTACGGCTTCGCCGCCCGCGACTCGGGTTCGAGGTAGTACGGCTTCGACAGCAGGATCGGGTCGACCTGGTCGGCCGGGACGAACCGGAGGACGTCGATCTCGTGCCCGCTGGCCACCGGGAGGTCGCTGAAGTCCTCGTCGCTGAGCACGACGAGCTTGCCGTCGGGGCTCTCGTAGCCCTTCGCGACCTCGTCGTAGGCGACCTCCTCACCACAGACGGAGCACGTCCGCTTCATCCGGATGCGGCCACCATCGCTACGGTGGACCTGGTGGAAGTGGATGTCGTGTTCGCCGGTGGCGGCGTAGAGGCGCACGGGTACGTTGACCAGACCGAAGGACACGGCGCCCTTCCAGATGGCGCGGGCCATGGCGTACCCCCTCAGACGACCGGAATCCCACCGTACGGGGATGACCACGACACCGCACAGGATTCATCGGTGACCACTCTGTCGTCGCCGCAGTGGCGTTCCCGCGAGGCCGCCCACGCGCAGCGCGCGCACCGGTTGACCGCTGCCGCGGTGGAGCGCCGCGGCCGGGGGGAGAAGCACCCGGTCGAGGACTTCCTCTTCACCTACTACAACTGGGCGCCCGGGAAGCTGGCCCGCTGGCACCCCGGGGTGGGGGTCGTCCTCGAGGCCGCCGGGGAGCGCGCGGACTGGGCCAACTACGTCCGCTCCGGTACCGGGGTGGCCGTCGACGGACCCGGACTGGCCTCGGCCCGCTCCGCGACGATCCGGCTGGCCCGCGACGTCCTGGCCGCGACCCGGGGCCGGGCGCCGATGCTCGCCTGCTTCGGGCTCCACGAGTGGGCCATGGTCCACCGGACCCGCCCCGAGCAGGTCCGGCACGCCGGCCTGCCGCTGCGCCTCGGGCACGACGGGACGGACGACGTCGTCGAGTCGCACAAGATCCGCTGCAGCCACCACGACGCGTTCCGGTTCTTCACCCCGAGCGCCGTCCCGCTCAACGAACTGCAGCCGACGCGGGTCGACCAGGCCGCGCAGGAACAGCCGGGCTGCCTGCACGCCACGATGGACTGCTACCGCTGGGCCATGAAGCTCTCGCCCGCGGTCCCGGGGGAGTTGCTGCTCGACTGCTTCGAACTCGCCCGGGACGTCCGGATCCTCGACATGCGGGCCTCGCCCTACGACGTCACCTCGATGGGTCACGAACCCGTGGCGATCGAGACCCCCGAGGGCAAGGCCGCCTACGTCCGCGCCCAGCGGGAGTTCGCCGAGCGGGCCGACCCGCTGCGGGTCCGGTTGATCGCCGTCTGCGACGCCCTGCTGGCTCGGGCGGGGTCGGCGTAGGGCGACCGTCCGCACCAGCACTGCACCGGAGGCGCCGTTGACCCTGACGGGTGAACGTCGACGGTCCCCGGAGAATCCTCCGGACGCACCGACTCCCGGGGGAGGAGCGGCGGTCCGGGGTGCGATCCGCCGTCACCGGAGCCGTTTTCCCGGATGAGGACGGACACGGGGCAGCATCGGCCGGACGGGGACGACGGACGGCGGGTACCCCGTCTCCGTTCCCGGCTCGCGACCGCTGTCGCGCAGCTGAGCTAGGCTTTCGGGACCACCGGCCAGATCGCTGCACCCACAGCCCGATGAGGCGCCGCGAACCGGGAACACCACACCTGGGGCACCACATCCCGAGCACCCGAAGGACCTCTGAGTGCCAGAACCCACGACCGACCTCTCGACTCCCCCGGCTGCGACCGGTGTTCCTGCGAACCGGTCGTCGAACCCCTCGGCCAGACGTCTGGACGAGGTCTCCCGGACCCTGGACGCGCTGGTCCACGACCGCGGGTTCCCCGGTGCTCTCGCGAGCATCCGCGATGCCGACGGCTCGGTCCGCAACGTCGCCGCCGGGGACGGGGTCCCCCTCGACGGTCAGGTGCGCATCGGCAGCAACACCAAGTCGTTCACCGCGGTGGCCCTGCTCCAGCTGGTGGGGGAGGGAACCCTCGACCTCGATGTCCCGGTCGGGAAGTACCTCCCGAACTTGTTGCGCGGCAAGGGGATCGACGGTACGCGGATCCTGGTGCGCCACGTCCTCCAGCAGACCAGCGGCCTGCCGGACTACATGGCCGCGTGGGCCGGGGATCCTGCCTCGTTCCGCTACCGCTACGCCGACCCGCGGGACCTGCTGGACGTCGCCCTCACGATGCCGGCCCTGTTCGAGCCCGGTGACCGGTGGTCCTACTCGAACACGAACTACGTCGTCGCCGGTCTCCTGCTGCAGACGATCACCGGGCGTCCCTGGTCGGAACAGGTGCACCGACGCGTCATCGCGCCGCTCGGTCTGCAACGCACGTACGTGCCGGCTGCCGGGGAACTCGGTCTGCGCGGTGCCCATCCCCAGGGTTTCCTGCGCGACGGCGCCGGGAACCTGCAGGACCACACCGAGTTCGACCCGTCGATCGCCTGGGCGGCCGGTGCGGTCATCGCCTCCCTCAGTGACCTCAACCGGTTCGCGACGGGGCTGCTGCGCGGGGAACTGCTGTCCCCCGCCCTGCTGGCCGAGATGCAGAACACCGTTCCCTCCGACGGTTTCCCGGGTACCGGTTACGGGTTGGGGCTCGCGAGGTTCCCGCAGGCGGACGGGAGCGTCGCCTGGGGCCACGGCGGAGACATCTTCGGGGCTGAGACGCGAGGGTGGGCCACCGCGGACGGGAGGGCTGCCACCGTCGCGGTGACCGCTCTGCCGTCGGACGCGGCCGGTCTGGAGGCCGTCATGGCCGCCGCGACGACGAGCTTCGAGGCTGCCCGGTCCTGACGGCCCTCGACCGCCGGAGCCCGGTCACCGCGAGGGACGCCTGCGGTGCCCGAGCCAGCCCGGCAGCGGGCGTCAGACCCCGGCGGTCGCGTCGTCGGAGTCGGCCGCGGCGGCCCAGTCGCGCTTCTCGGAGCGCCAGCCCTCCTCGGTGCGCCCGCGTCGCCAGTAGCCGGACGCCGACAGCAGTTCCCGGGTGACCCCGAGGTCGGCGCGGGCCCAACGGCGGACGGCGCGCACGCTGTCGGCCTCCCCGTGCAGGAACGCCTGCGGCACACCGGTCGGCAGGTCGAGGGAACCCAGGAACGCGACGAGGGCCTCCGGGTCGGGTTCCTCCCGGTGCACCCAGTGCAGCCGCAGGTCCCCCGGCGAGGTCAGCTCCAGCTCCTCCGCGGGGCCGTGCACCTCGACGACGGCCACCGCGGTGGCGCCGGCGGGAACCCGTTCCAGCGAGGCGGAGATGGCGGGCAGCGCGCTCGCGTCGCCGACCAGCAGGTGCCACGCGGCGTCGGCCGACGGCGTGTACGCCCCGCCCGGACCCGTGATCCACAACTCGTCGCCCGGCCGCGCCCCCGCCGCCCACGGCCCGGCGAACCCCTCGTCCCCGTGCACGACGAAGTCGATGGTCACCTCGCCGTCCACGACGGAGCGGACCGAGTACGTCCGCTGCACGGGCCACTCGGTCCGGGGTCGCTCCTCCCGGATCCTCGCGACGTCGAACGGTTCGTCGTAGACGACGCCCTCGACCGGGAAGAGCAGCTTCACGTAGGAATCGGCGTGCTCGACGGTGAAGTCGGAGAGGTCCTCGCCACCGAAGACGACCCGCACCATGTGCGGGGCCAGCTGCTCGGTGCGCTGGACCACGGCCAGCCGCTGCCCGCGGCCACCGGTCCTCTCGCGCCTGAAGGGGTTGCGCACGTCGTCTCCCACCGGTCAGTCCGACTCGGCGCGACCCTCGCGCCAGTAGCCCATGAAGGCCACGGAGGTCCGCGGCACCCCCACGTCGCGGACGAGGTGACGTCGCAACGTCCGGACCACGCCCGCCTCTCCAGCCAACCACGCGTAGAGGCACTCCGGGCCCACGGCCTCGGCGTTCTCGGGCACGTCCCAGAGGATGTCGTCCCCCTCGAGCCCGACCTCGGTGAAGTCCTCCGCGCTCGCCCGCGACGCCTCGTCGACCAACGCCGACGCGAGCGCCTCGACCCGGGCCTGCAGCAGTTCGCCCACGGCGTGGGAACCGTTGCGCGGCAGCCACTCGACGGTGAGGTCGGCGGGGGAGCGCAGGTCCAGCAGGTCGCCCCCGCGCGGCACCTCGAGCACCACCGTCGCCTTCACGCCCACGGGCAGTCGTTCCAGGATCGCCGAGACCGCGGGAACAGCCGTCTCGTCCCCGGCCAGCAGCAGCGTGCGGGCCTCGGCGGGCGGGGCCCACTCCACTCCCCACATGCGTCCGGTCCCGGGACTGCTCGGCCCGACGAGGACGACCTCGCTGCCGACCGTGGCGGCCGCGGCCCACGCCGACGCCGGCCCGGCGTGCCCGTCCCGCGCGCCGTGCAGCACGAAGTCGACGTCGATCTCGGCCTGCGCGTCGGCGCTCGCGGGGCGGTACGCGCGCACGGTGTAGGTCCGCATCACCGGGCGCACGTCGTCGTCGAGCCCGCGCCACCACGTGTACCAGTCCTCGGCCGGGAGGTCGTAGGCCTCGAACGGCTGCTTCAGCAGCAGCACCTTGAAGCGCTGGTCGTACCCGCCGGCGCCGAAGTCCCCGAGGTCGGGCGACGTCATGGTGAGGCGCACGAAGCTCTCCCCGAGGCGCTCGACGCGCGAGACCCGGACGCGGAACAGCGCGTACGACGCCCGCCTCAGCTGGGTCTGCGTCGTCCGTTCGGCCGTGTCGGTCACCGTGCTCATCCCTCGAACTCCCCACGTCGTGTGAGGACAGGCTAACCAACAATCGGGGCGTGCCGCTACGAGCGGTCGCCGGGTCCGGTGGCCCCGGTCGCCGGTCGGCGACAGAGTGTGACCGTGTTGCCCATGCTCGCGACCGCGGCCGCGGCCTCGCGCGTGCCCACCGACGCCGACCGCTGGGCCTACGAGGTGAAGTGGGACGGCATGCGGATCCTCGCCGACGTCCACGAGGGGAGCGTCCTGCTGCGCTCGCGCACCGGCCGCGACGTCTCGGCCACCTTCCCCGAACTCACCGCGCTCGCCGAGGCGCACGCCGACGTCCACCTCGACGGTGAGGTCGTCGCCCTCGAGGACGGTCTGCCCTCGTTCTCGGCGCTCGCCGACCGGATGCACGTCCGCGACGCGCGGTCGGCGACGATCGCCGCCCGGCGCACCCCGGTGACGCTCATGGCCTTCGACGTCCTGCGGCTGTACGGCGTCGAACTCCTCGACCGCCCGTGGCAGGAACGGCGCGAGTCCCTCGACCGGCTGCAACCCTCCGGCAGCGCGTGGCAGGTGTCGCCCGTCTACCCCGACGCGGCCTCGCTGCTGACCGCGACCCGGGAACAGGGGCTGGAGGGGATCGTCGCGAAGCGCCGGACCTCCCCCTACCAGCCGGGGCGACGCAGTCCCGACTGGGTGAAGCACGCCCACCGCCGGCACCAGGCCTGCCTCGTCGTCGGGTGGCGACCCGTCGAGGGGGCGGGTTCCCGGATGGGCGGTCTGCTCCTCGCCGTCCCCGGGGCCGACGGGGCGCTCCGCTACGTCGGGCGGGCCGGCAGCGGACTCGGGGCGGGGATGGAGGAGGAGCTGCGGGAGGCACTCGCCGGGCACGAGCTCCCGCGACCCGTCGTCGACGTCCCGCGTCCCGATTCCGTGGGCGCGCACTTCACCGCGCCCGTCGTCGTCGTCGAGGTGCGCCACCTCGGGGCGACCACCGGCGGGAGGCTGCGCCAGCCCACCCTGCGCGGGGTGCGCAGCGACCTCGAACCCTCCGACGTCCGGGAGGAACGGTGACGGGCACCTCCGGGGGGCACGACGAGACCGTCGTCGACGTCGAGGGACGCCACCTCCGGCTGCGGAGGTTGGAGAAGGTCCTCTACCCCTCCACGGGGACGACCAAGGCCGAGCTCCTCACCTACGTGAGTTCCGTGGCCCCGGCCCTGCTGGCGCAGCTCGCCGACCGGCCGCTGACCCGGAAGCGCTGGCCGGACGGGGTCGGGAAGAACTCGTTCTTCGAGAAGAACGTCCCGCGCGGCCTGCCGGACTGGGTGCGAACGGTGGAACTCGACGCCCCCGGCAGCACCAAGGACCGCGAACGCGTCCGCTACCCGTTGATCGACGACCTCGCCGGGCTGGTGTGGCTGGTGAACCTCGCCGCCCTCGAACTGCACGTCCCGCAGTGGCGCGTCGGGCCGCGCGGCGGGGTGCACCACCCCGACCGCCTCGTCATCGACCTCGACCCGGGGGAGGGGACAGGGCTGGCGGAGTGCGCCGAGGTGGCGCTCGCCGTCCGCGAACGCCTCGACGCCGACGGGCTGGAGTGCCACCCCGTGACCTCGGGGTCGAAGGGGATGCAGCTGTACGCGAAGGTCTCGGGGACCCAGGACGCCGACGTCCTGCGCTCCTACGCCCACCGGCTGGCCCGGGAGATGGAACGGGACCGGCCGGAACTCGTCGTCTCGCGCATGACGAAGGTGCTGCGCGGCGGCAGGGTCCTGCTGGACTGGAGCCAGAACAACTCCGCCAAGACCACGATCGCCCCGTACTCCCCGCGGGGGCGCGAACGACCCTGCGCGGCCGCACCCCGCACGTGGGCGGAACTCGCCGACCCGGGGTCGTTGCGGCAGGTGAGCCTGGACGAGGTCGCGGCGCGCTACCTCAGCGACGGTGACCTGCTCACCCACCTCGGTCCGGACGCCGAGCCCGGACCGCGCGTCCCGACCTCGTGAACCCTCAGACCTGCACGCGCGCGATCCGGATCGCGCCCGGGTGCAGGCTGATCCGCGGGGAGTAGCTGAAGACGGCCCGGGCCTGCAGGAACTCCTCCGGACCGAAGTCGATCGAGGTCAGGGTGACCTCGAGGTAGCCGCGCAGGGCGGCGAGGTGCTCCTCCGCGACCACGGCGTGCAACGGCGTCTCGCGGCGGCTCATGAGCAGCACGTCCGCCTCGCACCACTCGGCGTCGACGAAGCGGCGCCGGGCCAGACCACCACCGCTGGCGCCGAGGCGGGCGTGGCGCCGCAGCAGCGTGTCGAGGTAGGCGTTGGGGGTGCAGGTCGGGGCGACCGCCTCGGTCACGGACGCCGTCGCCGCGACCAGCCACCCGGCCAGCGCGTCCGCGCTGACGTCCTCGACGGCCACCAGGGAGAGCAGGTGGGTGAGGCACGCCTGGTCCACCGCGCCGCCCAGGGAGACGAGGGCCTCGGTCTCGGCGCGGGCGACGTCGTCGAGGTCGCTGCGGCGCACCGGGACGGGCTCGCTGCCCGCGTGCAGCTGGGTGCCGGGGTCGACGCCCGCGGGAACCCCGTCGACGTCGTCCCAGACGCTGAAGGCGCTGTGCCGGTGGACGTCACCCGCGGTGTCGGGGTCCAGGGTGATCGTCTCGCCGCGGCGGGACAGCACGGGGGGTTCGGTGTCCATCACCTCCGATGGTAGTGACGGGGTCGCCGCCGCGGCGACCGACTTCCGGGCGTCACCCGGACGGAGGTCTCAAGCGGTTGCCGGGACGAACCGAAACAAGGTGTGTGCAGCAACCATCCGCTCCTCCGGCGCCCATGACGCACCGCCAGATCATGGAGGCCCTCTCCGGCCTCCTGCTCGGCATGTTCGTCGCGATCCTCTCCTCCACGGTCGTCTCCAACGCCCTGCCCACCATCGTGGCCGACCTCCACGGCAGCGAGTCCGGGTACACCTGGGTCGTGGTCGCCTCGCTGCTCGCGACGACGATCTCCACCCCCGTGTGGGGGAAGCTCTCCGACCTCTTCGACAAGAAGGTCCTGGTGCAGTCCGCGCTGGTCCTCTTCGTGGTGGCCTCGGCGGTCGCGGGGTTGTCGCAGAGCATGGGGATGCTCATCGCCATGCGGGTCGTCCAGGGGCTGGGCGCCGGCGGTCTCACCGCGCTGGCGCAGGTGATCATGGCCTCGATGATCGCGCCGCGCGAACGCGGTCGCTACTCCGGCTACCTCGGGGCGACGTTCGCGCTGGGCACCGTGGGGGGCCCGCTCGTCGGGGGCGCCCTCACCGAGCACCTGTCCTGGCACTGGTGCTTCTTCGTCGGGGTCCCGTTCGCCGTGCTCGCGTTCTTCGTCCTCGGTCGCACCCTCGACCTGCCCACCGTGAAGCGCGAGGTCCACATCGACTACGCCGGGGCGCTGCTGCTGGCCGGTGGGGTGTCGGCCCTGCTCGTCTGGGTCTCGCTGGCCGGTCAGCAGTTCGACTGGGCCTCCTGGCAGACCGCCGCCCTCGTCGGCGGCGGGGTCGCCCTGCTCGGCCTGACCGTCCTCGTGGAGTCCCGCGCGGTCGAGCCGATCATCCCGCTGCGGTTCTTCCGCGACCCCACCGTCGTGCTCTCCGCCGTGGCGAGCCTGTTCGTCGGCATCGCGATGTTCGGCGGCACGGTGTTCCTGTCGCAGTACTTCCAGTCCGCCCGGCTGCAGTCGCCGACGACGGCCGGCCTCTCCACCCTGCCGATGATCCTCGGTCTCACCCTGGCCTCGACGGTCGCCGGCCGGTCCATCACCCGGACCGGACGCTGGAAGGGCTGGATCGTCGCCGGTGGGGTCCTGCTCAGCGCCGGTCTCGCGCTGATGACGACCATCGCTGCGGACACCGCCTACGTCCTCGTCGCGGTCCCGATGTTCCTCCTCGGGGCCGGCGTCGGGATGATGATGCAGAACCTCGTCCTGGCCGTGCAGAACGTCGTGGCCCGGGAGGACCTCGGGGCGGCGAGTTCGTTCATCGCCTTCACCCGCACCCTGGGTGGCGCGATCGGCGTCTCCGCGCTCGGAGCCGTTCTCGCGCACCGGGTCGGAACCCACCTGATGACCGGCCTGCGCTCCGCGGGGATCGAGGCCTCCGCCCTCGGCGGGGGTGGCGTCCCGAACGTCCACACCCTGCCCGAACCCGTCCGCGGGATCGTCGCGGCGGCCTACGGCGCCGGCGTGGCGGACGTGTTCCTCACCGCGACCCCGTTCGCCGTGCTGGCCCTGGTCATCGCGTTCTTCTTCCGCGAGACGAGTCTGCGCTCCGCGACGGGGACGCCCGCCGGGACCCCCGAGGTCACGGCCGGGATCCCCGCGCCAGCAGGTGCCCCGCGACCCCGAGCAGCGCGGGTTCGCGTTCGGTCGCGCGGACGAGGCCGAGCAGGCGTTCGCGGCTGACCGGGTCGTCGAGGAGTTCCCCGAGGTGGGCGTCGGCCAGACCGGCCAACCCCTCGACCGCGACGGGACCGTCGACCGTGAAACCCGCGGTCGACAGTTCCGCCGCGAGTTCCTCGGGACGGTGGAAGTAGGCGGTCGTGAACCACCGTTCGCGGCGGGAGTCGTTGCGGTGCCGACCGGTCCGCAGGTCCTCCTCGACCACCGCCGCGAACTGCTCGTCCGCGATCCAGCCGCGGAGCACGCCGTCCAGCGCGGAACCCCAGCGGCTGATGGCCGCCGCGACCACGACCCCGCCGGGGCGCAGCACCCGGAACGCCTCCCGCAGGGCGAGCGCGCGATCCGCGGCCTCGACCAGGTGGTACAGCGGCCCGAGCAGCAGAACGGCGTCGGCGCTGCCGTCGGGGAAGGGCAGGGCGCGCGCATCCCCACGCAGCACGGAGGCCAGCGGCGCGGGGGTCTCCACCGCCCGGGCCTGTGCCACGTGCAGTTCGACCGGGTCGAGCAGGTGCACCGCGTAGCCCCGCTCCGCGAGGGGGAAGGCGTGGACGCCCGCGGCCCCGCCCACGTCCAGGACCGTCGCCGGCGCCGCGGGCAGCCAGCGGCCCAGCAGTTCCGTGGTGCGCCAGAACTCCAGGCGTCCCGCGCCCGACGTCAGCCGGCCCCGTTCCCGTCCGCGGTCGTAGTACGCGGTGATCTCGTCGTCCACGCGACCACCCTGGCCCGGACCGGGGGGCGGTGACCAGCGGATTCCCGGTTGACCGCCGTGCGGCGGAACCGGTCGGATGGGGGTGTGCTGCAACCCCGGACCCGCCTCTCCGACGACGACCTGCGCGCCGTCGCCGACCTCGAACGCCGTGTCGTCGCCCACGACGGCGGACGCCTGAAGATCGAGTGGGAGGACCTGCGCCACCGTTCGGAGGAGCGCACCAACGACCTGCTGTGGTTCGAGGGGGACCGCGTCGTGGGGTTCGCGGCCTTCGACTCCCACGGCGGCCCGGCGGTCGAGATCGCCGGGATGGTGGACCCCGGCGCCCGGGGACGCGGGATCGGGACGGCGATGCTGGCCGCGGCGATCGACGTGTGCCGGGAACGCGGTTCCGAGCAGGCGCTGCTCATCGTGCCGCGCGCCTCCGAGGCGGGCCGCCACCTCGCCGAGAGCGTGGGAGCGGCCTTGGAGCACTCCGAGCACGCCCTGCGCCTCGACCGCGTCCCGGCGGAAGGTGTCGAGGACCCCGCGACGACGCTGCGGGCCGCCACCGTCGACGACGTCCCCGTCCTCACGCAGGTGCTGGCCGCCGCCTTCGGGCACGAACCCGGGCACCTGCTGCAGAGCCTCCGGACCACCCGGACGCTGGTCATCGAGCACGACGGGGAACCCGTCGGGACCGTCCGCCTCACCCGGGACGGCGCGGTCGGTGGCGTGTACGGGTTCGCGATCGACCCCCGGTCCCAGGGCCGCGGCATCGGCCGCGACGTGCTGCGCCGCAGCTGCCGGGAGTTCTTCGCCGACGGGGCGACGTCGGTCCGCCTCGAGGTCGCCGTCGACAACCCGCGCGCCCTCGGCCTCTACACCTCGATCGGGTTCGAGCCGGTGACGACGGAGGACTACTACGACCTGCCGCTCACCTGAGCCCCGAGGAAGCGGGGCAGTTCGGTGAGGGACCGCATCCGGAGGGCTTCGTCGTGGGGACCCTCGTCGTGGCGGTCCAGGTGGACCGCGAACATCCCCGCCGCACGCGCGCCCACGACGTCGACGGGGTGGTCGTCGCCGACGTGCAGGGTCGCGGCGGGGTCGACGCCCAGACGGTCGCAGATCGCGCGGAACGCCTCGGGCCGGGGCTTGGCCAGGCCGAGCTCCCCGGCGGTGACGACCGGCCCGACCCGTCCGGCGAGGCCCAGGACCTCGAGCTTCGCGTTCTGCTGCTCGGGCATCCCGTTGGTCAGCAACCCCACGCGGAGGCCCGCCGCGCCGATCGCGGCCAGGGCCGCCTCGACGTCGTCGAACGCCCGCCAGTGGCGGCGGTAGCGGGTGAGGTAGTCGCGCTGGAACTGCTCGTCCAGGACGGCGTCGTCGCCGACCGGGGAGTCCACCAGCGGGAGGAAGTCGCGGAGGCGGCGACGGCGGTGCTCGTCGTGCGAGACCAGACCGGCCCGCCAGTCGGCGTGGTGGCGTTCCTCGATCTGCGACCAGGCCGACTGCGTCGCCTCGTCGGGTTCGCGGCCCAGACTGCGGAGCCAGTCCGCCACCGCGGCGCGGGATGCGCCGCGGTGGTCGAAGAGGGTGCCGTCCAGGTCGAGGACGACGGCACGCAGGCGGATCAGAAGACGCCCAGTTCCTCGACGTGCTTGGCGCGGGTGCGTGCGGCGCCGGCCGCGATGACGATGCCCAGGGCCAGGTGCAGCCAGTTGCTCGCGACGTTCACCGGCAGGACGTCGCTGGGGGAGTTCACGACGATGCCCGCCCCCGCCAGACCGGCGACCAGGTAGGCGATGGCGACCCAGCAGACGGTCTTGTGCGCCTGGCGCGGCGACCCGGAGAACGCGAGGACCGTCAGCCCGAAGAGGATCTGCAACGACGCGCTCACGACGGACGTCGTGAACAGCCCGAAGAGGTGGGCGTCGGAACGGAAGAACCCCATCGCGTCGTAGTTCGTCGTCACCCCCGGGATCAGCCCGAGGACACCCAGGCCCAGGACGAGGACGGCCACCCCGCGGGCGTACCCCGAGACGGGACCGCCGCTGACCGGGGCTGCTTCGATGGCGGCGGGAGCCGCGGCGTGAGAGCTCATGCTCCTACTATCCCAGGTCGTTGCGGCCCGGGTCGGCGGGGCGAGGTCAGGGCGGCGGTCAGTGCGGCAGCAGTCGGTGCGCCTCAGCGGCGCTGACCCCCTGCGCCTGCAGCAGGTCCACGACCGTCGAGCGCAGCTGCGCGACCACCACCGTCGCCGACAACGACTCCGCCCCCAGCGTGCGCGGGCCCAGCGTCACCGCCAGCTCCTTCAGACCCGCCACCGAGGGCGGGACGGTCTCCCCGGCGTAGGCCGGTTCACCCAGGGAGCGCACCGACGCCGCGAGGGAGTCCAGGGCGCCGGCCAGGGAGTCGGGCATCTGCTCGCCGTACTGCAGGGCCGTCGCGACCCGCCGCAGCGCGACCCGGACGTTGCGCGTGGCCCGGTCCATCCCGGCGTGCAGCTTCTTCTGCTGCGCGATCTCGCCGCGACCGCTGCGTCGCAACGGCGACAGCCGGTGCACCTCCTGACCGGCGTTCACCGACTGCGACCAGCCCTCGAGCTCGGTGGAGGTGCTCCGGGCCCGGGCCAGCACCTCCTGGGCCTTCGCGGCGTCGTGGCTGCGGATCGCGTCGGCGCCGTCCTCCAGCAGGTCCGCCAACTGTCCCGCGTAGGCCCGGGACCGGCCGCGGACGTCGCGGCGCGGGTCCGGCGGCAGCAGGGCCGCGATCGCCAGCGCGACCACCACGCCCGTCATGGCGTCCAGCCAGCGCGCGGAACCACTCCCCCCGGCCTGCGGGGGGTAGGCGACGATGAACGACGCCTGCAGCGCCGCCTGGTTGACCAGCAGGATCCCCGAGTCCAGGAACCGCGCGATGAGCATGGCCGCCGCGACGATCGCGGTGATCTGCAGCGGTCCCCGGCCGACCAGGGCGACGACGCCCGTCCCGAGCAGCACCCCGATCGTGACGCCGACCCCCAGCTCGCCGACCCTCCGGAGCCGCTGGTTGTTCTGCACCCCGAGGCAGACGACGACGGCGACGCACGCGAAGACGGGGTAGGGCTGGTCCCACAACGCCTGCGCGAGCATCCACGCCACCCCGGCGCCGAGACCGCACTGCATGATCTGCCACCACGAGCCCTGCCACCGCTGCCAGCCGGTGCGGCTGCGCCGTCGGACGGTGACGGCGAAGGGGATCGTGCGGGGCACGGGAGTGATCCTCTCCTACGACGTCGTGAAGGCCACCCCGGAACCTCTACCCTCGGTCCCCGTGGACGTCCTCGTCATCGGATCCGGTGCCCGTGAGCACGCCTTGGTGCGTGCCCTGCTCGAGGATCCCGGGGTCGACCGCGTGCTCGCGGCCCCCGGCAACGCCGGGATCGCGCTCGTCGCCCCCGTCGAACCCGTCGACGCGAGCGACCCCGACGCCGTCGCGGCGCTCGCGGTCCGCCTCGGCGCCGACCTCGTCGTCGTGGGTCCGGAGGCACCGCTCGTCGCCGGTGTCGCCGACGCCGTCCGCGCCGCCGGCATCGCCTGCTTCGGCCCGTCGGCCGAGGCCGCCCGCCTCGAGGGGTCCAAGGCCTTCGCCAAGGAGGTGATGGCGGCCGCCGCCGTCCCCACCGCGATGGCGCACCTCTGCACGACGGAGGACGAGGTCGCCGCCGCGCTGGACGCCTTCGGTGCCCCGCACGTGGTCAAGGACGACGGCCTCGCCGCCGGCAAGGGCGTCGTCGTCACCGACGACCGGGAGGCGGCCCTCGCGCACGCCCGCACCTGCCTGGCCCACGGCCCGGTCGTCGTCGAGGAGTTCCTCGACGGCCCGGAGATCAGCGTCTTCTGCCTCACCGACGGCGAGAGCGTCATCGCCCTGGCCCCCGCGCAGGACTTCAAGCGGGCCCTGGACGGCGACGAGGGCCCGAACACCGGCGGCATGGGCGCCTACTCGCCGCTGCCGTGGGCGCCGGCCGACCTCTCCGACGTGGTCGTGGAGCGCATCGCCCAGCCCGTCGTCGACGAGATGGCCCGGCGCGGCACCCCGTTCAGCGGTGTCCTCTACTGCGGCCTGGCCATGACCTCGCGCGGTGTGCGGGTCATCGAGTTCAACGCCCGCTTCGGCGACCCGGAGACCCAGGTCGTCCTCGCCCGGCTCGCGACCCCGTTGGGCGGGGTGCTGCACGCCTGCGCGACCGGTGTCCTGCGCGACCAGCCGGCGCTGCGCTGGCGCGCGGACGCGGCGGTCACCGTCGTCCTCGCGGCGCCGGGGTACCCGGAGGCCCCGGTGACGGGCGGTCTGCTGCGCGGTCTCGACGCCGCGGAGGCCGTCGGCGGGGCCGCGGTGCTGCACGCGGGCACCGCCCCCGCCCCCGACGGCACCGGGATCGTGAGTTCCGGGGGGCGCGTCCTCTCGGTCGTCGGCGTCGGCGCCGACCTCGCTGCGGCGCGGGCGGTGGCCTACGAGGCCGTGGAACTGATCGACCTCGAGGGTGGCCGGTTCCGTCGCGACATCGCGCTGACGGTGGCGACCGGGTCGCGAGCGACGGACGTGATCGCATGAGCGTTCTCGAGCTGGACGGCTGGACCCACACCTACTCGGGCAAGGTCCGCGACCTCTACGTCCCGGCCGGGGGCGACGACGGGACCGTGCTCGTGGTCGCGAGCGACCGCATCTCCGCCTACGACCACGTGCTCGCCAGCACGATCCCCGACAAGGGGAAGGTGCTGACCGCGCTGTCGTTGTGGTGGTTCGAGCAGCTGCGCGACGTCGTCCCGAACCACGTCCTCTCCACCGACGTGCCCGCCGCCGTGGCCGGACGCGCGATGGTCTGCCGCAACCTCGCCATGTTCCCCGTCGAGTGCGTGGCCCGCGGGTACCTCACGGGTTCCGGTCTGGCCGAGTACCGCGAGAGTTCCACCGTCTGCGGGCTGGAACTGCCCGCGGGACTGGTCGACGGTTCCCGCCTCGACGAGCCGATCTTCACGCCCGCGACGAAGGCCGAACTCGGCGAGCACGACGAGAACGTCACCTTCGAGCACGTCGCCGCGACCATCGGCGCCGACGCCGCCGCGGAACTGCGCGACCTGACGCTCGCGGTCTACCGCCGGGCCGAGGGGATCGCGCGGGAACGCGGGATCGTGCTGGCCGACACGAAGTTCGAGTTCGGGACGGTCGACGGCGTGACGATCCTCGGGGACGAGGTCCTCACCCCCGACTCCTCGCGGTTCTGGCCCGCCGAGACCTGGGAACCCGGTCGCGCGCAGCCCAGTTTCGACAAGCAGTTCGTCCGCGACTGGCTCACCTCGCCCGCGTCGGGCTGGGACCGCCGGGGTGCCGACGCGCCGCCGGAACTGCCCGCCGAGGTCGTGGAGAAGACCCGCGACCGCTACGTCGACGCCTACGAACGGTTGACGGGTCAGACCTTCAGCGCCTGACCCCGCGATCCACGGGGGTGGTGGCCCGTTCCCGGTCGCGGTCTGCGACGGTGGTCGGGTGACCGGACGTGCAACCACCCTCGCCGAGCTCGTCGCCGCCGTCCCCGGGTTGCCGTCGGGGCGGCTGGTGTCCCCGGCGGGCTACCCCGGCGCGGAACCGCTGCTGTGGGTCTCCGCGGTGCCGGCGTCGGTCGGGGCGTGGACGGAACTGGCCGCCGCGCACGCGGTCACGGGGCTGTGGCCGGTCCTGCTCGAGGGCCTCGCGGACGACGACGTCGCCCGCCCCTGGCTGGAGGGCGAGTTCGCCCCCACCGGCTGGCGGGCCCTGGACGCCGCGGCGGTGGAGGAGTTCCTCGCCGGGGACTTCGCGGACGCGTTCGACGACGACGAGTTCCCCGACGGCGCACCCGCCTGGCCCGGTCTGTCCCCGGCGCTCGCGCCCCTCGCCGACCCCGCCTCGGTCGCCGCGGTGCTCGCCGACGAGCTGCTGACCCACGGGCCCCACCGTCACCTCGGACTGGTGCAGGCCGAGCGGGGGGCCGACGTGCTCGCCGAGCTCGGCTGGCTCGGGGCGACGAACCACGACGCCGACCCGGGGACGCTGTCGTCCGTCCTGCGCAGCTGGGAGGACCGGTTCGGGGCGCGGGTGGTGGCGATGGGTTTCGACACCCTCTTCGTCAGCGTCGCGGCCCCGCCGAGCGACGCCGCGGAGGCGTTCCCCGTCGCGGCGGAGCACCTGGGGTTCTGCTACGACGCGATCTTCCAGGACGGGCCCGGGGACCTCGCCGGGTACGCGGGCGAACTCGTCGGCGTGGGGGTGTGGCGGTTCTGGTGGGACTGAACCCCGGTGCCGGCGGGCGTGACGCCCCCCGCCCGCCCGGCCGCGGCTGGGCCCCGCACGTGCCCGCCGTCCTCGCGGCGCTGGCCCTGCTCCTCGGGCTGCAACTGCTCGGTACGCTGCTCGTCGACGTCACCCACCTCCCCGTCCCCGGGGCCGTGGTCGGGCTCGTGGTGCTCCTCGTCGTCGGAGCCCGCTTCCCCGGTCTCGTGCGTCGGGCGGAACCCGCGGGCGAACCGCTGCTGAAGCACCTGCAACTGCTCTTCGTCCCGCCCGGGGTGGGGGCGCTGACGCAGTTGTCGACCCTGGTCCACTCGGCCGGGCCCCTGGCCCTCGCCGTCGGCGGTTCGTTCGCGACCGGCCTGGTCGTCGCCGGGTCGTTGCTGCAGAAGATGTTGCGCCGCAGGGAGTCGGCGTGAGCGCGCTGATCCACGCGCCCGGTTTCGGGTTGGCCCTCACGGTCGCGGCCTACCTCGGCGCCGGGGAACTGCACCGCCGGCTCGGGCGGCCCGCGCTGCTGGCTCCCGTTCTCGTCGCGATGGTCGTGGTCTCGGTGGTGCTGGAGGTCCTCGGCATCTCCTACCAGGAGTACCTGGCCTCCGTGTCGATCCTGACCCTGCTGCTCGGCCCGGCGACGGTGGCCCTCGCGCTGCCCCTGCTGCGGTCGGGTCGGGCGCTGCTCGCCGATCGGGCGGCGGTGCTCGTGACCCTCGTGGTGACGGGTGTCGTGAGCGTCGGCGTGACCGTGGCCGCGCTCCTGGCGCTGGGGGCCGACGACAGCCTCGTGCTCACGACGTTGCCCCGCTCGGTCACCACGCCCGTGGCGCTGACGGTGGGGGAGACGATCGGGGCGAACACGACGCTCGCCGTGGTCCTGACGCTGGTCTCCGGTGTCCTGGGGGCGACGGTCGGCCCGTGGCTGCTGGACCGGGTGCGCGTGTCCGACCCGCGGGCGCGCGGTTTCGCGATCGGGATGGTGTCGCACGGGATCGGCACGTCGCGGGCGCTCACCGAGTCCGACGTGACGGGTGGGTGGTCGAGCGCGGCGATGGTGCTGAACGCCCTGGCGATGACGGTCGCGCTGCCTCTGGTGGCTCAGTTCTTCTCCTGATCTCCTCCTGACGGGACCCCGTCGTCAGCCGGTCAGGTCGAGGGCTTCGTCGCACCAGCGGACCAGGTGGGACAGGACCAGACCGCGTTGCCGGTACAGGTGCCCGGCGTCGACGGGGCGGTGGTACGCGTCGTGCTCGGGTTCGGCGGCCCGTTCCAGCAGCAGCGGCAGCAGCCACGCGTACTTCACGCACGAGGCCACCACGCCCAGCCGGGCGTCGCGCTCGTCCCCGTCCCACCCGCCCGCCCGCAACCCGTCGAGGTGGGCGGGCCAGCACGCGGCCTCGAGTTCCCCGAGGCGTTCCGCGGGCCAGAACAGGTCGAAGCAGGCGTCCGGCAGCCAGTTCCCCAGGTCCTCACCGACGGCACCGTCCCCGGCGGACGCCCAGTCCAGGAGGACGACCTCGCCGCTGGGCCGGCGGATCGCGTTCGCGGCCCAGGCGTCGAGGTGGCACAGCGTGCGGGGCAAACGTTCCACCACGGACACCAGGTGCTCGCGGTGGTCGAGCAGCCGGCGCCACCCGGCGCGCAGGTCGACCGGCCAGTTGTCGCGGACGAGGGGCCGGCGCCAGGCGGCGTCGTCGTCGACGAGGCCGGGATCGCCGGGGCGGCTGGTGGAGTACGCGCGGAGGAAACCGCGCGATGCCCAGCTCGGCAGCGGGTGCGGCGGTCGGGCCTGCCAGCGGCCCAGAGCGGTCGCCGTCGCGACGTGGTCGGCGAGCGCGAAGTCGGCTCCGGCGGTGCCGGGGACATCCTCCAGCCACAGGCTCGTCGTGTCGCCGTCGGGGACGACCTCGGCGGCGGGCAGGTCGAGTCCCGTCCCGGCCAGCGACGCGCGGAAGGCGGGGTCGGCGTACACCTCCGCCTCGCGGGCCCAGTGGTTCCAGTCCGCGGGGGTCGACGACGACCTCCAGTGCGCCGGGGCGTCGGTGCCGGTCCCGGTGCGTCGCAGTTGCTTGTGGACGCGGGTGGAGCCGTCGGGGGCGTGGACGCGTTCGACGACGTCGGTCGTGGCGTTGTCCGGGTTGAACCTCAGGGTCTCGCGTTCCGGCGAGGTCATGGCCGGATCCTCGCAGGGATTGATCCGCGAACGCTACAGGTGAGGCTAGGCTTCCCTCTTGTGCGCTCCCGACCCCTCGCCCTCGCCCTGACCGCCGGACTCCTGCTCGGTGGGTGCTCCGACGTCTCCTCGGCCGAGGAAGACACCGCCGCCGCGGCCGAGCGCAGCGTGACGCACGCCCGGGGCACGACGGAAGTTCCCGCAGAACCCCGGCGGGTCGTCGTGCTCGAACCCCTCGAACTCGACACCGCCGTGGCGCTGGGGGTGACCCCGGTCGGAGCGGCCGTCGCGAGCAACGTGGCGGGGATCCCCGCCTACCTCGGGGTCGGCGACGCCGTGAAGTCCGTCGGCACGGTCCCCGAACCGGACCTCGAGGCGATCGCGGCGCTGGAACCCGACCTCATCCTCGGGACGGACTCCCGGCACGGGGACCTCTACGGGAAGCTCGCCGGCATCGCACCGACGGTGTTCATGGCGACCCAGGCCGACCCCTGGCAGGACAACGTGCGGCTCGTCGGGGAGGCGCTCGGTCAGGCGGAGGAGACCGACCGGTTGCTGGCCGGGTACCGCTCGCGGTGCGAGGAGATCAAGGCCGAGCACCGGTTGACGGGGACGACGGCGAACCTCGTCCGTCCCCGGGACGAGGCGACGCTGAGCCTCTACGGGCCGACGTCGTTCGCCGGGAGCACGTTGGAGTGCGCGGGGTTCACGATCCCCGACCGCGACTGGCAGGACTCGATCCTCGTCGACGTCTCCCCGGAACGGGTTCCCGAGGCCGCCGCGGACCACGTGTTCGTCACGACCACCGACGTGGCCGACCCGGGTTCCGTCCCGACGTTGATCCGGGACAACCCCGCCGCCTTCCCGGCGGTCTCCCTCGTCGACACCTCCTACTGGGTGTCCGGGGTCGGGCCGCTGGGCGGGCAACGCGTCCTCGACGACATCGACCGCGTCCTCGACCAGGCCTGACCCCGGAAGCACGAACCGCGATCCCGCTGGGAGACCCAGCGAGATCGCGGTTCGGGGCGGGGTGGGTCAGTGCGCGGCCGTCGGGATCGGGATGGAACCGATCGCGGCGAGGCGTTCCTGACGGACGGAGTGCCGGTTGATGAGGCTGCCGGAGATGACCGCGACGAGCACCAGGGCGAGCGCGCCGCAGGCGAAGGCCACGTGGTAGCCGTGCAGCACGGCGTCGACGGGGTTCCCGCCGTGAGCGGCGACGGAACTCGCGAAGATCGTCGACAGCAGCGCGGTGCCGATGGAACCGCCGACCTGCTGGAACGTGTTGACGCTGGCGCTGGCCGCGCCGGCGTCCTCGCGGGCCACACCGCTGGTCGCGGTGTTCATGGCCGAGGAGATGATCAGTCCCATGCCCAGACCGGTCACGACCAGGGCGGGCAGGATCGTTCCGGCCCAGTGGCTCTCGGTGTTGGTGCGCAGGAACAGCAGCACCCCGGTGGCGGCGACGAGCGAGCCGATGGTGATGAGCGCCTTCGGCCCGATGCGCGGCAGCAGGCGCGGGGTGATCTGCGTCGCGGCCGTCATGATCGAGAGCGGCATCGGCAGGAAGGACAGCCCGGTCTCCAACGAGGAGAACTGCAGCGTCTGACGCAGGTAGTAGGTCAGGAACAGGAAGATGCCGAACATCGCGACCCCGACGAGGCCGATCGCGATGAGCGCTCCACCGCGGTCGCGGTCACGCACGATCCGCAGCGGCAGCAGCGGGTGCGAGACCCGGGACTCCACGACCACGAACAGGGCGACGAGGACGACGCCGGCGGCGAGGCAGGTGATGGTCACCGCGTCGGACCACCCGTTGGTCTCGGCGGAGGAGAACCCGTAGACGATCCCGACGAGGCCGGCGGTGATGGTGATGGTGCCGATCAGGTCGAGGCGGGGACGGGGTCCGCGGGTGGCCTTCGGCATGAAGAGGAGGGCACCGACGACGCCGATGGCGGCGAAGACGACGTTCACGTAGAGGCACCAGCGCCAGGTCGTGTACTCGGTGAGGACGCCACCGAGCAGGACTCCCGTGGCGGCGCCGGATCCGGCGATGGCGCCGAAGACGCCGAACGCGCGGGCCCGGTCCTTGGGATCGGTGAACGTCGTGGTCAGCAGGGCCAGGGCCGAGGGGGCCAGCAGGGCGCCGAACACGCCCTGGAGGGCACGGGCGGCGACGAGCTGTCCGAAGTTCTCGGCGAGGCCGCCGATCACGGAGGCGCCGGCGAAACCGATGAGCCCGATGATGAAGAGGTTCTTGCGCCCGAACAGGTCGCCGAGGCGACCGCCGAGCAGGAGCAGCGAGCCGAAGGCCAGGGAGTAGGCCGTGACGATCCACTGTCGCTGGTCGTCGGCGAAACCGAGGTCCGCCTGGGCCGCGGGGAGCGCGATGTTGACGATGGTCGCGTCGAGCACGACGGCCAGCTGCGCGATGCCGATGACGGCGAGGACGAACCAGCGGTGGTCCTTGGTGGCCTTGTGGGCGGGGTGCGCCGCGGCGTGCTGCCCCGCGTGCGGCGGTGTGTTGGTCGGAGCGGTGTCGGAGCTCACGAGTTCTCCAGGAGTTTCGAGGTGCTGGCGGCGATCGGAGGCCGGCGTCAAACGGACGGGTTGCGTCCACTTCCACCAGCGTACACGCAAACGGACGCGAGGCGTCCATTTGTTCCCGGCGCACGAGTACCCTGGAACCGTGAGCACGACGACCCACGACCGACCGCTGCGCGCCGACGCCGTCCGCAACCGGGCGCTCATCGTCGACGCCGCCCGCCGCCTCTTCGCCGAGCGCGGTCTGGACGTGACCCTGCACGACGTGGCCGAGGCCGCCGGGGTGGGGGTCGGGACGGTCTACCGCCGTTTCCCGGACAAGGACGCCCTGCTCGGGGGCCTCGTCGAGGCCAAGCTCGAGAACCTGCTCGCGCTGGCCGAACGCTGCGCGGACCGGCCCAGCGGCCGGGAGGGCCTGCGGTCCTACCTGCTGGGGACGATGGAGCTGCGGGCCGGGGACAAGGCGTTGTCCACCACCGTCATGCGGGCCGCCCCCGCCACGGCGGACGCCGAGCGGCTGCGGGCCGACCTGAGCGAAGCGGTGACCCGGCTCGTGGACCGCGCGCACGCGGAGGGGGCGGTCCGGGAAGGTTTCACGGCGGCCGACGTGCCGTCGGTGTCCTCGATGATCGGCTCCATCGCCGACCGGACCCGCGGTGAAGGCCCTTCGGCCTGGCGCCGGTACGGGGCCCTGCTGCTCGACGCGGTCTGCCCTCCCGAAGGGGAGCTGCCGCCCATGGAGGGCACGCCGCCCGCGTGGGTCGTCGGTCCACCGCCCGCCTGCGCTTAGAGCGACCGGCAGTAGGGCGTCACCGCAGCCGGCGGGTGGTGGGGCGACCAGGCCAGCGGTAGCGGTTGCGGGCCTCGTTGATCAGGCAGCGCAAGACGGTGATCGCGGCCGCGAGGTGGGTGCATAACTCCACCACCGGACGAGACCGGTCGGTGATCCGGCGCAGCTTGCCGTAGCCGTTGAACCAGGCGTGGGTGCGCTCCACCGGCCACTGTTTGCCGACCTGGATCGGGGCCCTCACTCCCTTCACCGCAATGCGACCCTGCAGCACGCCGAGGCGGCCCTCGACGCCGATCTGCGGCTAGGTGCGACGAAAGTCTCGACCCGCCCAACGCTCGGGTGGAACCGGCGAAGGGCCTTGCCGTTCCCGTCGCCGTCTGCGTAATGTGCAAGTCAGGTTGAACATCGCGCAGGAAGGTTGGTCGTGGAACCGTGGCTTGAAGCGCTCACCGACAGCGACCGATCCTTCGTGCGCACCCTGGTCCTCACCTCCGGCTCCTTGAAGGCCGTCGCTGCCACCTACGGCGTCTCTTACCCCACCGTCCGCGCCCGCCTGGACCGCATCATCGAGAAGGTCCAGGCCGTCGAAGCCGCACCCGCTGACCCCTTCATCACCGCCATCTCCGGGATGGTCATCGACGGCAGCGTCCCCCGAGACGTCGCCGACCGCGTCATCGGCGCCTATCGGGCTGCCGCAGAGAGGTAAGCACCATGAACAGCGTCATCGATCACCTGCTGAGTGCGGCCGTGGGACTCGCCGTCCTGCTCCTGCAAAGGTTCGTGCTCTCCAACCGCCCCCAGGTATGGCTGGGCGCAATCCTGCCCGCCGTCCTGATAGCCGCCCTGATCTTCTTGGGCGTGCAGGGACGTATCAACGACGCACGCTCCTGGATCCTCTTCACCCTCGGCCTCGTGGGTTTACTCGGCATCTGGGGCGACGGTCAAGCCGCCCGCAAGAAGCGCCTTCAGCGGGAGAACGAACGCATCGACGCCATCCACGCCCAAGGCGCCGCGAACCACCAACTCTGACGCCAGAAAACTCCCCAGCACGTAGTTCCCAGGCCCACCGGAGCAGCGGTCATCCCGCCACCAGAGCGCCTCGCTGCGGCGGCGCATCAGGCGAGCGCCAACGGCAGTCGAGGGCTGCCACGTGGGGTGGAGCATTCCCTCGAAGCCTCACCGGCGCCGACGTCAGGTGCGAGCATGCGGTCGTGATCACGACCGTTCACCAGCGCTTGGGCCTCGCCGCGACGGGCCTGTGCGCGCTACTGCTCACCTCGTGCGGCGGCGGGGAGCCGGACAGCTCGATCGAGGTCACCGCTTCCTTCTCGCTCTGCCACGAGGGCACCTGCCATGGGCTCCCGGCCGCGCGCGCGAACGTCTCCTTCCGCGACGGCGGGGGTCGTGAACTGTCCAGCGACACCCTCGACGACGCCGGACACATCAAGCGCTACCTGAAGGCGGGCACCTACACCGTCGAGGTGTCCCTGCCCGAGCTGGGCCTGGCCGTCAATGACGACGACACCCCCATCGTGCTGAGTGAGGGAATGGGTTTCTCCGCGCTCATGTACTTCCCCACCGACCTTGCCGTGGCAGAACAGGATCAGCCCGCGTCGGCCGCCACGAGCGAGTCCGCCTCGACTACTGAGCCTGCTGAACCTGGGGCGCCTGCTGGAGGGTGACGAGGAACTCCGACCCGCGGGCCGCGATCAGCTCCCCGGTCCACGGGGTCTCCAGGTGCCCGTCGTCCCCGTCGTCGGTGCCGCACAACGCCGAGCCGCTCGGTACCCGGGCGATTGCCTCGATCGTGCCGTCCTCGTGCACGACATGCAGGTTCGTGACCCGACCGCGCACGCGCTGGTAGACCGGAGTGCCCGCTTCCCCGATGTCGTGGCGGCCCTCGACGAGGCGCTCGCGACCGTCGGGCCCCGTCCAGGGGTAGACACTCAGCTCGATCACCGCGTTGCGCTCGATGGCGGGACCGCAGCAGTCGTGCTCCCAGCCGCCGACCTCGACGACGAGGTCCTGCGCGTGCTCTGAACTGCCTGCGTCATCTGCTGGTCCGGCCGAGCTTGCCCTGTCGTTGCCCACCGCCCGACTCCAAGAGCGACGGCAGTCGGTCGGTTGCCCTGTTCGCTGGGCCCGGCGTAGAGCGTCCAGAGACCGCACCAGCAGCGGGCTCTCAGCTCCCAGGTCGTGCGGCATGGTCCCCCGCGTTCCGCCTATTGCCGGTCGCTCTGAGCCCCGGCGGACGCCGGGCCGGCAGCGGCGGCTCAGGACCACTCGCCCTCGCCCGTGCCGAGGTGGTCGCGGCCGAGGTCGGTGAGGGGGACGGCCGCGAGGCTGGTGAGCCCGATGTCGAGCAGCGTCGCGCGCGAGACCCCCGACCCCCCGAGCGTGGACATGCCCTCGAGGACCGCGCAGAAGTACGCGCCGAGGGAGTCCGCGTCGGCGTCGGTCTCGATCTCACCCGCGCTCTGGGCCTCGACGATGCAGGCGGCGTAGTGCGCCCGCATCGACTCGAAGGCGGCGGCGACGGTCGCTGCGACCTCCGGGTCCTGGGCGGAGAGTTCCACGGCGGCCTTGGTGAAGAGGGACGGGGGCGCCTGCGCCGAGCCGTGCTCGACGGCCACCTTCACCAGCTGCGCGCGGATGCGGGTGATGGGGTCGTCCGAGCCGTGCCGGATCGACTCCACGGCGTCCACCGCCTCGGCGGCGTCGCTGAGGAACGCCCGCATGAAGAGGTCCCGCTTGCCGCCGAAGGTGTTGTAGAGGCTCTGGCGGGCCAGGCCCGTCGCCTCCAGCAGCGTGTCGAGCGAGGTGCCCGCGAAACCCGTCTCGGCGAACGCCTTCCGCGCGCGGGCGATGACGTCCGCCTCGTCGAACGAGCGGGGTCTGGGCATGGTCGTCCCTCCGGGGTCGATACCTGGGCGTCGCACCATCCTGACGCACCCCGGCGAGCGGGGGCGCCGCCGACGTCCGCCCCGCCTACGGGGCGAGCGGCGTGAGCGACGGGGTCGCTGCGGGGTCGTAGCGGCGGAAGACCGCGTCCGGGAAGTGCGGCCCGACGAGGACGGCGCCGTCGCGACCGACGCGGTCGGCCAGGTCGGCCCGCGTGCGGATCGCCGCCGCCGCGTCGTGGTCGCCCACCCAGGCCAGGTCCGGGTGCAGGACCTCGGCCGGGCAGTGGACGGCGTCGCCGACGACGAGCGCGTGGCCGCGGCTCCCCCGCACGGCGAAGGCGAGGTGGCCCGGGGTGTGTCCCGGGGTCGCGACGGTCCGCACCCCGGCCACGGGCTCGCAGCCCTCGACCAGGGACCGGCGCCGGGGACCGATGATCTCCAGTTCGTGGGGCCGCGGACCGACGGGGTCACCCCGCTGTTCGGGGTGGGTCCAGAAGTCCCACTCGTCCTCGCTGAGCCAGAGCTCCGCGTTCGGGAAGGTGGGGACGTCGTCGCCGGCCTCGTTCCCGAGCCAGCCGACGTGGTCGGCGTGCAGGTGCGTCAGCAGGACCGCGTCGACGTCACCGGGTTCGACCCCCACCTCGTGGAGGCTGTCGAGGAGCGTCCCGCCGCGCATGTACGCGTCGCGGGTCGTCCCCGGACGGACGAGGGGGATGGTCCGGGCGCCGATGCCGGCGTCGACCAGGACGCGGCGCTCACCCGTGCTGATGAGGACCGCACCCACGCTGAGGACGAGCAGGCCGTCCCCGTCCACGACGTCGAGGTCGTCGGCGAACAGGTCGTCGTGACCTGCCGGGTAGGCCACGCCGGGCTCGGCGCGGAACTCGCCGTCGGGCAGGTAGGTGAGGGTGGTCCCCCCGAGGTCGAGGGTGGTGGTGACGGCCGGGGAGGCGCTCACGGTGCTCCAGGTGGGATCGAACCGACGGGGGAGAAGCCCTGCGCGGCAGCGTGTTCGGTGCGCCGTGCACCGAGGACGACGAACACCAGGGCCCCGGCGAAGGCGATCGCGCCGGCGAGGCGGAAGTCCGTGTCGAGGCCGGCGGAGGTCACCACCAGACCGCCGAGGACGGAACCCGCGGCGATGGCGAGCTGGATGGTCGTCACGAACAGCGCGAGGCCGGTCTCGGCCCCGGCCGGTGACGCGGTGGACATCCACGTCTGCATCGCCAGCGGCAGGGCGCCCCACGCGAAGCCCCACACCACGACGAGCACGAGGACCCCGACGGTGCTGCGCGCCAGCAGCGGCAGCAGCACGACCGGCGCCGCGAGCACGACCTGGGCCGTCCCCGCCGTGCCCAGCACGCTGCGGCCCAGCGTCGCGCCGGCCGCGAAGTTGCCGGCGATCCCGGCCAGGCCGAACACGAGGAGCGCGAAGGTCACCGTCCCGGGGCCGACGCCGGCGCGGTCCTGCAGGAAGGGGGTGACGTAGGTGGACGCGGCGAACTGCGCGGCGAAGGCGAACGCGGCCCCGAGGAGTCCGACCCGGGCGCGGGGCACGCGGAACAGCGCGCCGAGCGCCGAGACCCGGACACGCTGCGCCGCAGGGAGACCGGGCAGGGCGATCAGTTGCAGGACGAGGGCGGCGAGGCCGACCGCACCGCCGATGACGAAGGCGAGGCGCCAGCTCGCGAACGCCGAGACCGCCGCGCCCAGCGGGAGGCTGACGACCGTGGCGACCGAGATCCCCCCGGTGATCAGGGCGGTCGCCCGGATCGTGTCCGCCGGGGCCACGAGGCGCCCGGCGATCCCGGCCCCGATCGCCCAGAACCCGCCGAGGCTGATCCCCAGGAGCACCCGGGCGAGCAGGAGGAGCGGGAAGGTCGGGGCCAGGGCGGCGAGGACGTCGGAGACGACCAGCAGTGCGCTGAGCCCGGTGAGCACGACGCGCCGGTCGAGTCCGGAGGCGGCCACCGTGACCGCGGGAGCGGCGACCGCCGCGAGGAGCCCGGTGACGACGACCATCAGCCCGGCCGTCCCGACGGGCACGTCGAGGCCGGAGGCGATGGCCGGGAGGAGTCCGACGGGGAGGAACTCCGAGAGCACGATCGCGAACGACCCGAGGGCGACGGACGCGACGCCGAGTCGTCCCCGGCGCGCGGGCGGGGGTGCGGGTTCGCGTTCCGTCGTGGCCGGGACGGACGTGGTGCGGTCGCTCATCGGGGTTTCCTCCTCGTCGGCTGGCGTGGTGCGGGGCTGGTCCGGACCGGGTGGGTCAGGCGATGGTGGAGCCGCCGTCGACGAAGACCTCGCCGCCGGTCATGCCGGAGCTCTGGTCGGAGACGAGGAAGAGGACGGTGGCGGCGACCTCCTCGGGGCGCAGGACCCGGCCGAAGGGCAGCCCGGCGGCGATGGCCGCCAGGAGACCGGCCTCGTTGCCCGGGGCCAGACCGGTCAGTCCCGGCGTCTCGGTGGGGCCGGGGACGACGGTGTTGATGCGGATCCCGCGCGGGGCGAGCTCGGCGGCCCAGGTGCGGGTCAGCGTCGCCACCGCGGCCTTCGAGGCGCCGTAGAGGCCGAAGTCCTTCTCCGTCCCCGATCCGGCGGTGGAGCCGGTCACCACGATCGCGGCGCCTTCCCCGAGGAAGGGCAGCGCGCCCTGCACGGTGAGGATCGTGCCGCGGACGTTGGTCGCGAAGGCGGTGTCGATGTCCTGCGCGCTGACCTCGGCCAGGGGCTTGAACTCCCCGCCGCCGGCGTTGACGTGGACCGCGTGCAGTCCGGTGCCGCGAGCGGCGACGGCCTCGAACAGGGCGTTCACCTGCGCCGGGTCGGAGGCGTCGGCCTGCACGGTGGTCACCGCGTCGCCGAGTTCGGCCGCGACCGCGTCGAGCTGCGTCTGGCGCCGCCCGGTCACGACGACGTGGGCCCCTTCCTCGACGAACCGGCGGACGACCGCCAGGCCGATGCCGGAGGTCCCGCCGGTCACCAGGGCCGTCTTGCCGGTGAGTGCTGCGTTCATCGTCGTGCTCCGTTCTTGTAGTGGACTGTTCGGTCTTTAACCTACGCCGTGGTGGACCGTTCAGTCAAGAACAGGTGGCTGACGACGGGCCGGGTGGGTGGCCGGGTTCGGGCGCGAGGACACCGCGCCCGTCCCGACCACCCCGCCGGGGGCTCAGACCTGGGAGACCAGGACGGTCGGGTCACCCTCGAACCAGGCGCTGTCGATGCTGAGGTGCTGGATGCGCCACGTGGCCCCGTCACGCACGAGCCGGGCGGTGTAGCGGTTCATCATCAGGGCGTGCCGGGTCTGGACGGGGTCGGGTCCCTGGCCGGGCAGGAAGTGCATGGCCTGGGCGTAGCAGGTCAGGACGGCGGTGTCGCCGGTGATCTCGCTGCGCGGGTTGGTGACGCTGTGGCTGGTGTCCAGGGGACCGACGGCGCCGACGAGAGCGCCCACGACGGTCTCCCGGGGCGTCAGGACGGGGAACTCCAGACCGATCTTCGCCGTGGCCGGGGTGAGGTCGACGGTCGCGTCCGGCGTGAGCGCCGAGGTCATGAGGTCGGCGTCGGCGAGGTCCAGGGCGCGGGTGTAGCGCAGGACGGCGTCGACGACCTCGTGGTGGTCCACGAGGTGGCTGAGTTCCGCGGACGTCGCGCTGTCGGTGGTGAGGGTTCGCGTGGTCATTCTCGTTCTCCAGGGGAGTCGCATCAGGAGCGGGGCAGGACGTTGTGGTTGAGGCGGAACAGGTTCTGCGGGTCGTAGGTCGCCTTCACCCGCTGCGCACGGGCGAAGGTCTCGGGCAGGTAGGCCCGGCGGACGTCCTCGGGGTCGGTGTCCCAGGCCGCGACGAAGTTCGCGTACGTGCCCGGCGCCGAGTGCGGTTCCAGGCGACGGAACGCCCGGTCCGTCCACGCCGACGCCGTGCCGGCCTGCGCCGGGCCGATGACGAAGACGCACAACGCGAACGCGGCGTCGTGGTGCGCTGCGGCGTAGGGCAGGTCGGGGTTCGTGGTGAGCGCACCACCGAGCTGGCGCAGTTCCACGATGTGCGCCGGGCAGTCGGAGTCGGGACCGAACAGGTCGACGAGGTCGGCCAGCGACCCGGGCGTGAACTCCCGCAGCAGCACCGTGCGCTGGACGAAGGGCGCCGGGTCGACGGGATCGTCGTGGATGGCCGCGTTCTCCCGGTAGGGGATCTCGGCGACCGTGTCCAGCACCACCGGGGCGCACCCGCGCAACGGCGCGAGCAACGCGTCGGCCGTGGCCGCGTCCCCGAGGAGGGAGAAACGCACGTGCACCGCGAACTTCCCGCTGAGGAAGTCCGGCAGGAACGGCAGCGGCGGGAAGCGCGTCAGCGCGATCGAGGTGGTGAGTTCGTCCGGGGCGTTCGCGGTCAGGTCGGCGTAGGCGGACAGCACGGCTCCGGCGTGCTCACCGGCGAAGAACAACCCCCCGGCGTGCAGGTGGGTCACGGGGAACAACCCGAACTCCAGTGCCGTGACGATCCCCACATTGCTCTTGGAGGCCAGCAGACCCCACAACAGGTCGGCGTCGGGGGAGTCCGGCCGGTTCTCGAGGTGGTGCAGCCGCCCGTCGGCGGTCACGACGTCGAGGGCGGTGACGTGGTCGGAGGCCCAGCCGTGGGCGCGGCCCATCGTGGGACTCAACCCCCCGCCGAGGGTGTAGCCGACCACGCCGACCAGGGGCGAGGACCCGTTGAGCGGGGCGAGCCCGTGCTCGGCGGCGGCGTCCACCACCGCCTGCCAGCGGACCCCGGCCCCCACGCGCACCGTGCGCCGGACGGGGTCGACGCTCACGTCGTCCATCCGGCGGGTGGTGACCAGCACCGCACCGTCGGTGGACGGCGAACCCTGGTGACCGGTGGCCATCACGGCCACCGGCAGTCCCCGGCGGGCCGCGAAGAGCACCGCGGTCTGCACGTCGGCGGCGCTCGCGGCACCGACGACGACCGCCGGGGAGTGGGCCACGGCCAGGTTGTAGGGCGAGCACTCGGCGGCGTACCCGTCGTCGCCCGGGAGCAGGACCTGCCCGTCCACGGCGCCGACCAGGGCGTCGAGGCCGTCCAGGGCGGGGGTGACCGGGGACTGCCCGGTCGCGGTGTCCACAGCGTTCTTCACAGCATCGTCTCCAGGGAGGTCGAACGTGGTCGCCGCTCGTTCCGGCGTCGTGGACCACTCCACCTCCTGTCCGTCGACGACGTGTCGACGGCGTGTGGACGCCCGTGTCGACGTCTCGTCAGCGCGACCGCGCGGCGGCCACCGCCCGGTCCAGCGGGAACTCCAGGGGCGCGCCGTGCCCGGGGCCGATGACGTCCGCCGGCACCGCGGCCAGCACGTCGAGGGCCTCCAGCGTGGCCGCCGGGTCGTGGTGGAAGAAACCCCTCAGCAGTTGCGGGCCCTCGACCGCGCTGAGCGGGTGTCCCGTCACGAGGGCGTCGCCCGTCAGGACCACACCCAGGTCGGGGAGGAGGAACGCGCTGTGCCCGCTGGTGTGCCCGGGGGTCGGCACCGGCACGGGGCGGCCGGGGACGTCGAGGGCCGCGCCGGCGCGGGGGGACGGGAACGCCTGCGCGTCGGCGATCCGCACGTCCCGGGTGCCGCCGCTGCGCACCGCCCGCACGGCCCAGGCCGCGACGCGGGGACGCCACGCCTGGCGCAGCACCGTCGGGACGCCGACCTGTTCCAGGTGCTCGCGACGGGCGTGCGCGACCTCGGCGGGGTCCAGCAGCACGGGGACCCCCGGCACCGCGCGCAGCACGGCGCCCAGCCCTCCGACGTGGTCGACGTGGGCGTGGGTCACCAGGACCGCACGGACGTCGCGGGGCTGGTGCCCCAGCGCCGCGACGGAGGCCAGCACGAGTTCCCCGTGGCCGGGGTAGCCGGCGTCGATCAGGGTCAGGTCGGGCCCGTCGCGCAGCAGGTACCAGTTCGCGAGGGGCGTCCGCGCGCAGAACACCTCGGGTGCGATCTGGAGGAGTTCCCAGCCTCCCGCGGGACGACGGACGTGCACCGGTCTCCTGGAACTGTTCATGCTGGGAAACTACCGGCCGCGGGGGACCGCGCCGTCCACGGAAGGACGGGCATGAGTTCCGGCCTCGCGTCGGCCGGTCGAGAGCCGTTGTGCAGCAGGAGGTCCGCTGGTCCTCGGTTTTCCGCGTCGACGAGACGTCCACGCCACGTCGACAACCCCGTGCGGCACTGGTGCCAGCACCCGTCGAGCACGTCCCGCCCCACCGAGCACCGGAGGCAGCACCCGTGGTCACCGTCACCCGAACCCCGACCCGTGCGGGGCGGTACCGTCCGCCCGCAGCACTCCGCGGAACCGAGGTGGGCTGACCGTGCGCATCACACTCCTGGCCATGGGTTCCCGCGGCGACGTCCAGCCGGCCGCCGTCCTCGGAGCCGAACTGGTCCGCCGCGGCCACGAGGTCGTGCTGGCCACCACCGACGACCTCACCCACTTCGGTGAGGCCCTCGGCCTCCCCGTGGTCCCGTTCGGGTTCGACATGCGCGCGTTCCTCCGCTCCGACCAGGGCCAGGAGTTCCTCCGGAACTCCGACGTCCACCAGTACCTGGAGGGTTTCGTGCGGATGAAGGCCGTCCACGCGGACGTCCTGCACCCCGCGATGGTCCGGGCCTGCGAGGGCGCGGACGTCATCGTCTCGAACACCCTGCTGCTGGACGAGGCGTCGTGCCTGGCCGAGGCGTCGGGGGCCGCGGTCGTCGCGATCCACCACGCCCCCCGACGGGCGAACTCCGCCTTCCCGTCGTTCATGCTGACGCGGCGACGCGTTCCCCGGCCCCTGAACCGGGCGACCCACGCCCTGTACGCCCGGTGGGAGCAGAAGGCCACCGCGGGCTACACCAACGCCTTCCGCCGCTCCGTGGGCCTGCCCGCGACCACCGTCCCGATCGCCCGGCGCCTGGCGCAGGCCGGTGCGCTGGAACTGCAGGCCTACGGCGAGGCGCTGGTCCCGGAACTGAGATCCTGGTCGCCGCGGTTCCCGCTCACCGGGCCCGTCTCGGCGACGCCGGAGCAACGGGAGCGCTGGGGCGAGGCGACGTGGGACGCGGACCTGGAGGAGTGGCTGCGCGCGGGCGAGGCGCCGGTGTTCTTCGGGTTCGGCAGCATGCCCGTCGCCGATCCCGCCGCCCTCTTCGCCCTGGTGCAGGCCGTGTGCCGGGAACTGGGGGTCCGCGGGCTGGTGGGGGCCGGGTGGACCGACCTCGCCGCGGCGGACGCGACGGAGCGGGTCCGCGTCGTCGGGCCGGTGGACCACACGCTGCTGTTCCCGCGCTGCGCCGCCGCGGTTCACCACGGGGGCGCCGGGACGACGGCGGCCTCCGTGACCGCCGGGCTGCCGACCGTCGTCTGCGCCGTCTCCTTCGACCAGCCCTTCTGGGGCGGACGCCTGCACGACCTCGGCATCGGCGCCTGGTTCCCGTTCCGCGACCTGACGGCCCCCCGGCTGGTCGAGGCCCTCCGCGGCGTCCTGACCGAGGCGGCCGCCGGACGTGCACGCTCGATCGGTGCCGCCCTGGGGCAGGAGGACGGTGCCCGGGCCGCGGCGACGGAGATCGAGCTGGCGACCAGCGCCCGTCGCCCGCTCGGAACGGTCACGCACGCCGGAACCGACCCGAGGAGGACCCCGTGAACGACACCCGACCGGCCGCCCGCGACCACCTCGTGGCGGCCGCCTGCGATCTCGTCCCGGCGCTGCGTGCAGGGGCACCGGCGGCGGAACGGGGGCACCGCCTGACCCCGGCAGACGCGCGCTCCCTGCGCGAGGCGGGGTTCTTCGCCCTGCACGCCCCCGCCGCCCTCGGTGGCCTCGGCGCCTCGATCGCGACCGCCGTGGACGTGCACGCCGAACTGGCCCGCGGGTCCGGGTCGGCCGCGTGGTGCGCGGTGATCCTCTCCGGCGCCGGCCTGCTCGCCTCCCGGTTCCCCGTGGCCGGTCGCGAGGAGCTGTGGGCCGACGACCCGCGCGCCGGCGTGTGCGGGAGCTTCTTCCCCACCGGCACCGGCCGACGCGTCCCCGGCGGGTTGCGGGTCAGCGGACGCTGGCAGCCGATGTCGGGCATCCACCACGCGCGGTGGGCGTTGCTGCCCGTCCTCGTCCGCGACACTCCGGACACCCCAGACACTCCGGACGCCCAGGACGAACGGCCCGCGGTGGAGGCGGTTCTCGTCCCCGTCGAGGCGCTGGGCGTCGAACCCACCTGGGACGTCGTCGGGATGGCGGGCACGGGCAGCGACACCGCCGTCGCGGAGGACGTCTTCGTGCCACAGCGGCGTTGCGCGCCGTTCGGGGCCCTCCTCGGGTCGGGCGCGCCCGACGCGGCCGACCCCCTGCGGTCGACGACCGCCTACTCGGCCCTGGGCGTGTGCGCCGGTGCCGTCCTGGTGGGGATGGCGCGCGCCGGTCTCGAGCTCGTGCTCGACGCCCTCGGGGAGGGCCGTCTGCTCGCCTCCTCCACCTACGCCGACGCGCGGGACGCGCCGGGCGTGCGGTTCGACGTGGCGAGCGCCGCCCGGCTGGTGGACACCGCCGGCCTGCACCTGGCCCGCGCCACCGGCGACATCGAGCGGGGGGCGCGGGAGGGACGTCAGCTCGACGTCGCGACCCGGGCGCGCGTGCGGGCGGACCTGGCCACGATCACCGTCTCCACGCGCGTGGCGTTGGGGCACCTGCTCGACGCCGGCGGGGCCCGCTCCTTCGCCGCGGGCAACCCGCTGCAGGCCGTCTGGCGCGACGTGGAGGTCCTCTCCCGCCACCCGCTGCTCGCCCCGGGGCTCAACGTCGACGTCTACGCCCGCACCCTGCTGGGCTCGCAGGAGCAGGTGGCGGCGTTCGTCTGACCGCGGGTCGACCGCTTCGGGGCCGCTCGTTGCGGGTCACCCGTCGCGGGTCCAGTCGACCAGGAGCGTGCGGCACAACCCGTCCCACGTCGTCGGGTCCCACCCGGTCAGCGTCCGCCAGCGGTCGAGGCGGTAGCGGACGGTGTTGACGTGCACGTGCAGGGCGCTCGCCGTGGCCGACAGCGACGACCCCGCGTCGGCGAAGGCGGTGACCGTCTGGAGCAGGTGCGGGTTGTCCACGGCGGCCCGCAGGCCGGGTTCGAGCACCTGGCGCAACCGCGGGGCCTGCTCGCTCAGGCTGACCGGGAGCCACCACTGCTCGAAGGCCACGACCGGTCGGCGGGGGTCGGCGTGGGCCAGGCAGAGGACGGCGTCGCGGTAGCTGTCGACCGCCCCCGGGACGCCCGGACGGCTCAGGCCCACGCCGACCCGGGCGGCGGGGTCGACCCGGTGGACCCGGGCGACGAGCTTCGCGGGGTCCGTGCCCTGCAGGACGGCGACCATGGTCTGCCCGACGCCGGCGACCTGCAGGTGCTGCGTCGCCGGCCGCGGTACCCCGTCGCGTTCGTGCCAGCGCTGCACCTGCAGTTCCGACCAGCCGCCGACCGACCAGCACACCACCTGGAACTGCCCCGCGAGGTCGTAGCCCAGGCTGACCGCGGCGCGTTCGGCGACGTCGCGTTCGACGTCGCCCTGGCTGAGGGCCTGCACGAAGCGGTGGGTGGAGCGGATGTCGACCGCCTCCAGGGCCACGGTGGCCTCGCTGTGGGCCTGGGAGGCGGCCGCGGTGATGGCCTGCATCCAGGACCAGACGCCGTCGACGCCCGCCAGCAGGTCCAGCTGCAGCTCCTGGCGCCCGGACTCCCGGGCGAGTTCCTGCAGGTGGGCCCAGAGCCGCTGGAAACCGACCTGGAAGGCGCTGATCAGTGCGTGCAGCGGGACGCGGTCGAGGGCCCGCTGCCGGCCCAGGTCGCGAGCCGCTCCGAGTTCGCGGTCGTCGGGGCCCCGACCGCAGGCCAGCCCGGTCACCAAGTCGCGGAGCTGCCCCTCGGTGTGCCCGATCTGCTGGGTCACCGTCGTCGAGCCGTACTCCGCCACCCGGTCGTGGATGAGGTCGATGACCTCCAGGGTCAGGGCGGGAACGCTGTCCTGGGCGCGGGTGAAGAGTTCCGTCAGCGTCGTGATCGGGGGCCGGTCGGCCCCGCGCTCGGTCCGCTCGGACGTTCCGGTCACCGGTTCCCCCTCCAGCCGTGGACCTTGTGAGATCCACAAGGTGGGGCCGTCCATCTCTGGCGCTGCAGCTCTGTCCCCGCGGGGGCCCGAGCGCTCACCCTACGAGCACACCCACCGCGCACTCGAGAGGACCGTCCCGTGCCCCACGACGTCTCCCGGCAGGACCGGGAGCCCGCACCGGACCTCGAACTGACGGTCCTCGGTGCGGTCTCGATGCGCTGGTGCGGCACGGACGTGGACCTCGGCACCCCTCAGCAGCGGGCCCTCTGGGCGGTCCTCGTGCTGCGGTCTCAGCAGGTGGTCCCCGTCGAGGAACTCGTCGAGGCGCTCTGGGACGGCGAGGCCCCCACCGGGGCGCGCACGACGGTCCGCACCTACGTCTCCCGCCTGCGGCGGGTCCTCACCGCCTGCGGAGCCGACGGCGAGGTCCGGCTGGAGTCCCGTTCCGGGGGGTACGGCCTGTTCCTGCCGCCGGGGGTGGTGGACGTGGACCTGTTCCGCGGTGAGGTCGCCGCGGCCCGCGCCGCCGTGCGCGAGGGGCGGGACTCCCTGGCGCACGAGCGGTTGCGCACGGCCCTGGCGCGGTGGACCGGTCGTGCGCTGGCCGGGGTGGACGGCCCGTACCTGACCGCTCGCCGCGCCCACCTGGAACTGCTGCACGCCGACGCGGTGGAGGACCTGTGGGCGGCCGAGCTCGAGACGGCCGGGCCCGGGCCCGGAACCGTCGCCGAGCTGGTGGACGCCGTGGCCGCGGAACCGCTGCGCGAACGCCGCCGGGAACTGCTGATGCTCGCCCTCTACCGCAGCGGCCGTCAGGCGGAGGCGCTCGCCACCTACCGCGGGGCGCACGAGTTCCTCGCCGCCGAACTCGGTGTCGACCCCGGTCCCGGTCTGCAGTCGTTGCACGAGAAGGTGTTGCGGGCCGACCCCGCGCTGGCGGGACGGATCGCGACCCGCCGCCCCGACGCCAACGCCCCGGGTGGGGCGCCCGCCGGAGTTCCGGCGCAGCTGCCGCCGCGGGCCGAGCCGTTCGTGGGACGGGCGGAACTCCTCGACCGGTTGGCGGCGTCCCTGCCGGACGCGGGCCGGCTCGTGGTCGAGGGTCTCACCGGGCTGGGCGGAACCGGGACGAGCGCCCTGGCCGTGCAGGTCGCGCACCGGGTGCGGGGGAGCTTCCCCGACGGTCAGCTCTACGCCGATCTCCGCGGCGGTGCGGGCCCGGTGAACGCGCACGACGTGCTGGGTGCGTTCCTGCGCGCGCTGGGGACCGCACCGCACGCGGTCCCCGAGGCGCGCGCCGAACGGATCGCGACCTGGCGCACGGTGACCGACGGACGGCGCCTCCTGCTGCTGCTGGACCACGTCACCACGGCGGAGACGGTGCGGGACCTGCTGCCCGCCGGAGCCGGCAGCGCCGTCCTGTTCACCAGCGCCCGGCGGCTGCCCGCGTTGTCCCCGGTGCGCTGGACCACCGTCGGGCCGTTGCCCGCGGAGGAGTCGCTCGAGCTGCTGGGAGCGGTGGCCGGCCACGAGCGGGTCCTCGCCGAGCGGGAGGTGTCCGAGCAGGTGGTCGCCGCGTGTTCGCACCTGCCGCTGGCGGTGCGCGTCGCGGCCGCGCGCCTGCTGGACCGGCCGGGGTGGAGCATCGCCCAGATCGCGGCCCAGCTCGCCGACGACCTGCGCGAACCGGTGGTGATGGCCGCCGACTGCGCGATCGTCGACGCGCCGCTGCAACGAGTGCAGGACAGCCTGGGACACGAACTGGGGCAGGCGTTCTGCCTGCTCGCGGTGCCCGACTGCGCCTGGCTCGACGGCGGTGCCGCCGCCGCGGTGCTCGACGTCGCCCCGGTCCACGCCCGCGGGGTGCTGGAGGAACTGGTCGACGCCCACCTCCTGCGGGCCGAACCCGGTGGCCGCTACCGCTTCCCCGGCCTGGTCAAGGCGTTCGCCCGCCGGCAGGCCTGGGTCGCCGACCACGACCGCTGCCGCGCTGCGCTGCAACGCCTCGTCGAGCACCACGCGCAGGCGCTGCGCGAGCGGACGCCGTCCGCCGGGGCCTCGTTGCGCAGCCTGGGCACGGCTCGCCGTGACCTGCCGGTTCCGGTCCTGCAGGAGTTCCTGGTCGCGCTGCCCGTCGCCTGAACCGGCGCCTGGACCGGCGCCTGGACCGGCGGCGTGGACCCGGTCCTAACCGCGCCCCACCCCGCGGGTGTGCTCGAAGATCAGGCTCGTCTCGGTGAGGCCCACGTCGGCGTCGTGGGAGAGGTGCTCGGCGACGAAGTCGCGCAGGGCCGCGGTGCTCTCCACCGCCACGTGCAGCAGGTAGTCGTCGGCCCCGGCGACGAAGTAGACGTCGAGGACCTCGGGGCGCCGCCGCATCCGGGCCACGAAGGGCCCCATGCTGCCGCGCGCGTGGGCGGCGAGCTTCACGGCGATCATCGCCTGCAGGTCGAGCCCGAGGGCCGCGGGGTCGACGTCGGCGTGGAAACCCCGGATGACCCCCGACTCGCGCAGCGCCCGGACCCGCAGCAGGCAGGTCGAGGCGGCGATCCCAACCTGCTGGGCCAGGGCCGCGTTGGTGGTGCGGGCGTCCTCGGCCAGGACGCGCAGGATCGCGCGGTCGACGGGGTCCACCACCCGTTGCAGCTTCTTCGGCGACAGCGCGTTGAGGGGGCGGTCTGTCGAAGGATCTGCCACGAACCGACCCTCCCACGAATCTCCTGCAGGTTGCTTGCCGTCCCCTCGAACCCTCTTCACCCTGGATGGAGAGCGACCGACCCGTCACCACCGACCGACCTGAGGAGAGCACCATGCGCATCGGCGTCCCCCGTGAGGTGAAGAACCGCGAGTACCGCGTGGCGCTGACCCCGGCCGGGGTCCACGAACTCGTCGGTCACGGCCACGAGGTCCTCGTCGAGGCCGGCGCCGGCCTCGGCAGCTCCCTGCCCGACCAGGACTACGAGGCCGCGGGCGCGAAGGTCCTCGCCGACGTCGACGAGGTCTGGGGCGGCGCCGACCTGCTGCTCAAGGTCAAGGAGCCCATCGCGCAGGAGTACCACCGCCTCCGCGCCGACCAGGTGCTGTTCACCTACCTCCACCTCGCGGCGTCCCGCGAGTGCACCGACGCGCTGCTCGTGTCCGGCACCACCGCGATCGCCTACGAGACGGTTCAGCTCGCCGACCGTTCGCTGCCGCTGCTCGCCCCCATGAGCGAGGTCGCCGGCCGCCTCGCGCCGCAGGTGGGTGCCTACTCGTTGATGCGTGCTGCCGGTGGCCGGGGCGTCCTCATGGGCGGGGTCCCCGGCGTCCGCGGGGCCGACGTCGTCGTCATCGGCGCCGGCGTCTCCGGTCAGAACGCCGCGCAGATCGCGCTCGGCATGGGGGCCGAGGTGACCGTGCTCGACCTGTCGCTGCCCAAGCTGCGCGAGGTCGACGCCCGCTTCGGCGGTGCCGTCCGCACCATCGTCTCGAACTCCTACGAACTCGCCCGCGCCGTGCGGGCCGCGGACCTGGTCATCGGTGCGGTGCTGGTCCCCGGGGCGAAGGCGCCGAAACTCGTCAGCAACGACCTCGTCGCGCAGATGCGTCCCGGGTCGGTCCTCGTCGACATCGCCATCGACCAGGGCGGCTGCTTCGAGGACTCCCGCCCCACCACCCACGACGATCCGACGTTCACCGTGCACGGGTCGGTGTTCTACTGCGTCGCCAACATGCCGGGTGCCGTCCCGCACACGTCGACGTACGCCCTGACGAACGCGACGCTGCCCTACGTCGTGAAGCTCGCCGACCGCGGCTGGAAGGCGGCGCTGACCGCGGACGCCGCGCTCGCCGGTGGGCTCTCGACCCACGCGGGTTCCGTCGCCAACGCCGAAGTCGCTGCGGCGCACGGCCTTCCGGCGATCACGGTGGCCGAGGCGCTGGCGGGCTGACACCCACCGTCAGGCCTCGTGCATCTCCCGCACGAGGGAGTCGACGACGTCGTGCAACGGGTTCTCGGCGCCCCGCTCGCAGGCTTCCGCGAACGTGCGGCGCTGCCGCTGGTAGCTCGCGCCGCGGCGGGGGATCTCTGCGACCAGGGCGAGGTCGTCGGCGCACCCCAGCCGCCGGGCGACGGGTTCCAGGCGGTTCAGCCAGTCCGTGAGGTCGTCGGTGACCAGGCGCTCGCGGCCTGCGCCGTCGACGATGATCTCGGCGTCGAGGCCGTAGCGGGAGGCGCGCCACTTGTTCTCCTGGACGTGCCACGGCGGCATCGTCGGGAGTTCCTCGCCGGCCTCGAGCCGGTCGTCGAGGTGCACGACGAGGCAGTGGATGAGCGCGGTCACGGCCCGCAGTTCCCGCATGGTCGGGGTCCCGTCGCAGACCCGGACCTCGATCGTGCCGAACTTCGGGGAGGGGCGGATGTCCCAGCGCACGTCGGAGAGACCGTCGATGACGCCGGTCACCAGCATGTCGTCGACGTAGGTCTCGAACTCGCCCCAGGCGCCGAACTGGAACGGCAGCCCCGCCGTCGGCAGCTGCTGGAACATCTGCGCGCGGTTGCTGGCGTAGCCGGTGTCGAAGCCCGTCCAGTACGGCGAACTCGCGGAGAGGGCCTGCAGGTGCGGGTAGTGGTTCAGCAGGGTGTTGAGGATCGGCAGGACCTTGTGCACCGAGTTGACGCCGACGTGGACGTGGACGCCCCAGATGAGCATCTGGCGGCCCCACCACTGGGTGCGTTCCAGCAGTTCCGCGTAGCGCTCGTCGGGGGTGACCTGCTGCTCGTCCCAGCGCGCGAAGGGGTGGGTCCCCGCGCACATCAGCTCCAGGCCCAGCGGATCGCTCACCCGGCGGATCGCCGCGATGGAACCCGAGAGGTCCTCGACGACGTCCCCGACGGTGTCGCAGACGCCGGTGACGATCTCGAGGGTGTTGCGCAGCAGTTCCTTGGTGATCCGCGGCCCCGTCGGGGAGTCCTCGCGGTCGACCGCGTCCAGCACCTCCGAGGCGCGGGAGGCGAGGTCGCGCGAGGACCGGTCGACGAGCACCATCTCCCACTCGACGCCCAGCGTCGGGCGGGGGGAGGCGTTGAACTCCACGTCACGTCGACCCACGCGACGATCACACCACACCGGGGCCCCTGTCGCCGCACGACGGGCTTGCCCTAGCGTCGCGAGCGTGAGCACTCAGCGAGAGGTCGACGTCGTGGTCATCGGAGCCGGGGCGGTGGGCGAGAACGTCGCCGACCGGGCCGGGCGGACGGGGCTGGACGTCGTGGTGGTGGAGAAGGAGCTCGTCGGCGGTGAGTGCTCGTACTGGGCGTGCATGCCGTCGAAGGCTCTGCTGCGCTCCGGGCAGGCGCTCGCCGCGGCGCAGCGGCTGAAGGGCGCGGCCGAGGCCGTGACCGGGTCCCTGGACGCGGCGAAGGTCCTGGAACGCCGCGACGGCTTCACCAGCGGCTGGGACGACAGCAGCCAGGCGACGTGGCTGGACTCCGCAGGACTCGGTCTGGTGCGGGGGACCGCGCGGCTGACCGGAACGCGGACGGTCTCCGTCGAGACGGCGGAGGGAACGGTGGAGCTGACCGCCCGTCAGGCCGTCGTGGTGTCGACCGGTTCCGTGCCCGTCCTGCCCGACGTCCCGGGACTCGCGGACTCCCGGGTCTGGACGAGCCGGGAGGCGACGAGCGCGAAGAGCGTGCCCGCGCGCCTGGCCGTGATCGGTGGTGGCGTCGTCGGTTGCGAACTCGCGCAGGCCTGGGCGCGTCTGGGGTCGCAGGTCACCCTCCTCGTGCGCTCCGGGCTGCTGGCCGGGCAGGAGGACTTCGCCGGCGAGATGGTCGCGGAGGCGTTGCGCGCCGACGGGATCGACGTCCGCACGGGCGCCGAGCTCGCGCGGGTCTCCCGGGACGACAGCGGCGTGCACGTGACCCTGGGCGACGGTTCGACCGTCGACGCCGACGAGTTCCTCGTCGCCACCGGACGTCGCCCCGCCACCAGCGGCATCGGGCTGGAGACCGTCGGGCTGCAGGACGGCGGATCCCTCGAGGTCGACGACACCGGACTCGTCGCCGGGGTCGAAGGCTCCTGGCTGTACGCGACGGGCGACGTGTCCGGCCGCGTGAAGCTCACCCACCAGGGCAAGTACGACGCCCGCGCCACCGGTGACGCGATCGCCGCCCGGGCCGCCGGGCCGATCGAGACGCCCCCGTGGTCGCGCTACACCGCGACGGCCGACCACCACGCCGTCCCGCAGGTCGTGTTCACCGATCCCGAGGTCGCGCAGGTCGGGTTGACCGCCGCCCAGGCCCGCGAGCAGGGCCTCGACGTCAAGGTCGTCGACTACGACCTCGGCAACGTCGCGGGCGCCTCCCTGGTCGCCGACGGCTACGTCGGGAAGGCGCGGATGGTCGTCGACGAGCAGCGCACAGTGATCGTCGGCGTGACGTTCGTCGGGCAGGACGTCGCCGAACTGCTGCACGCCGCGACGGTCGCGATCGTCGGCGAGGTGCCGTTGGAGCGGCTCTGGCACGCCGTCCCGAGCTACCCCACGGTGAGCGAGGTCTGGCTGCGGTTGCTGGAGACCTACGGCCTGTAGTCGTCCCGTGGCCGCGGTTTCGGGTCGTGGTCACCACACGCCAGTAGGTTCGGCGCGTGGTGACCACGACCCACAACCCCGGCGGCTCAGTCGTGGACGGTGAGCAGGTGCTGCAGCAGTTCGGCGGACAGCACGACGTCGACGGGGCGGGGGGTGCCGTCGACGCTGCGGACGGGGGCGCTGAGGCGGCCGCTGGAGACCAGCCACAGCGCGTCGGCGGAGTGCAGGTCCGCCAGGCCGAGGTGCCCGATCTCGGTCCGGTCGCCGCGCTGCTGCGCGAAGTCGAAGGCGCGGCCCTGGGTCGTCCCCTCGAGGATGCCGAGTTCCGGTGGTGTCGTGACCCAGCGGTCGCCGAAGACGGCGACGACGGTCGAGTTCGGGCCCTCGAGGACCTCGCCGTCGGAGGCCAGGAACACGACGTCGTGGGCGCCCCGGGCGCGGGCGTGGCGCAACGCGGCCATGTTCAGCGCGTAGGACAACGTCTTGGCTCCCTGCAGCAGCCAGGGCGCCCGCGTCATCACGTCGCTGGGGTAGGCGCGTTCCAGGGCCAGGACGTCGATGCCCTCGACCCGTTCGCGGGTGTGGTCGGCGGCGACGAACGCGTGCACCCAGCCGGTGGGGACACCGCTGCCCTCGACCCCGCGGGTCATGATCAGCTTCACCAGCAGTTCGGGCACCGGGTCGTGCGCAGCCACGGCCTGCTTCAGCGCGACGGCCCACGCGGTCGCGTCGGGGGCGGGGAGGTCGACCATCGCGGCGGAGCGCGCGAACCGGTCGAGGTGGTGGCGCAGGCTCTGCGCGACGCCGCCGACGACGTTCACCGATTCGAAGATCCCGTCGCCGCGGGTGGCGCCGAGGTCGTCGACGCGCAGGTGCGGGGCGCTCGGGTCGGCCGGCGCGAACGCCGTCGTGCCGTCGGGGCCGGTCGACATCAGGAACAGGACGGGACTGGACACGTCACCATCCTGCCCGCCGGCGGCCGGGCCGTCAGCCGTGGGTGGTGTGCGTCACGAGCCGGGTGAACGCGCGCGTCGCGGGCGAGGGGTTCTCCCGCCGCCAGAGCACCTGCACCCGGCCCACCAGCCCCGGCCGCACGATCCGCAGCGGGTGCACGGTGTCTCCCGTGGAGGAGTCGGCGAACGAGGCGGGAACGAGGGCCACGCCGAGCCCCTGCGCGGCCAGGGACGCCAGCAGGACGGGGGAGTTCGCCTCCAGGGCGATCCGGTACGTCAGGCCGTGGGCGGCGCAGGTCTCGTCCAGCACCGTGCGCAGACCCCCGCCGGGCGGGACCGACAGCAACGGTTCCCCGCACAGTTCGGCGAGGGTCACCGTGCGACGGCGGGCCCACCGGTGGTCCGTGGCGACCAGCGCGGCGAGGGGTTCGTGGGCGACGGTGACCCCGGTCAGGTCGTCGAGCTCGCGGTCCGCGGTCGCCGTCCACACGACGTCGAGCGTCCCCTCCCGCACGGCGATGAGCAGGTTCGCCGCGTCGTCCTCGGTCACCCGGAGTTCGACGGCGGGGGCGAGGTCGCGGAACTCCCGCAGGAGGGCGGGCATCTGCATCCCGCTGCTGGAGAGCAGCATCCCGACCCGCAGCGTCCCGCGCAGCAACCCGGTGAGCGCGGCGACGTCGTCGGCCACCGCGGCGGCCGAGGCCAGGGCCGCCCGGGCGTGCGGGAGCGCGACCTGCCCCGCGGCGGTGAGGGTCGCGCCGCGGGCGTGGCGTTCGAACAACGCCTGTCCCAGTTCGCGTTCGAGGTTGCGGACCTGGGCGCTGACCCCGGGTTGGGCGACCCGCAGCTTCGCCGCGGCGCGGGTGAAACCCCCCTCGTCGACGACGGCGACGAAGTGTTGCAGTGCCCTCAGCTCCATCACCGCATCGTATGGCAGCGGTCACGAACCGGTCTTGGACTTCTGGCTCGAGCCGGAGCAGGCTCGGAGGACCAGGACGACGAGAGGAGATCACGATGACCACTGCAGGGGCCACCGCACGTGAGCACGCCGAGGACTACTTCCGCGGCTGGAACGCCGGGGACGCCGAGGCCCTGCGCGGCCTGTTCGACCCGCAGGTGTCCTTCCGGGGTCCGATGGGCGTCGCGGACGGACCCGACGAGTGCGTCGCCGGGCTGTTCGGCATGCGCGAGGGCTTCCTCGAGGAGGTCGTGGTGGAGAAGCTGCTGGTCGACGGCGACGAGGTCGTCACCTGGTTCGAGATGCGGACCCGCCTCGACGGCGTCGATCCGTTCCCCGTGGTGAACCGGATGCACGTCGGCCCGGACGGGATCGACCGCATCCGGGTCGTCTTCGACCCGCGCCCGCTGCTGGGGTGACCTTCCCCCCGGTACGACGCCGCTGCGCCGCCCCTACGGTGGACGGGTGCCCGACGACTCCCAGCGCGACGACTTCCTCCACGTCCGCGGTGCCCGCGACCACAACCTGCGCGACGTCGACGTCGACCTACCCCGCGGTGCGGTCGTCGCGTTCACCGGGGTGTCTGGTTCGGGGAAGTCGTCGTTGGCCTTCGGCACGATCTACGCCGAGGCGCAGCGGCGCTACCTCGAGTCCGTCGCGCCGTACGCCCGGCGCCTGATCCAGCAGGTCGCGGCGCCGCACGTCGACGCCGTGACCGGCGTTCCCCCGGCGGTCGCCCTGCAGCAGAACCGGTCCGGGTCGTCGCCACGGTCCACCGTGGGCACGGTCACGACGTTGTCGAACTCGTTGCGGATGCTGCTGTCGCGGGCCGGTGACTACCCGGCAGGTGCGTCGCGGCTCGACTCCGACGCGTTCTCACCCAACACCGCGGTGGGCGCCTGCCCGCGCTGTCACGGGGTCGGCACGGAGTTCTCGGTCACCGAGGAGTCCGTCGTCCCCGACCCGTCCCTGAGCATCCGGGACGGGGCGATCGCCGCGTGGCCGCGGGCCTGGCAGGGCAAGAACTTCCGGGACGTCCTCGCGACCCTCGGCCACGACGTCGACGCCCCCTGGCGCGACCTGCCCCGCGCGGACCGCGACTGGATCCTCTTCACCGACGAGAAACCCGTCGTGACGGTGCACCCCGTGCGCGAGGCGCACCGCATCCAGCGTCCCTACCAGGGCACCTGGACCAGCGTGCGCGACCACGTCATGCGCACCTTCGCGACGACGGGGTCGGCGAGCACGAAGGACCGGCTGCGGGGTTTCCTGCAGGCCACACCGTGCCCGGCGTGCGGTGGTCGCCGGTTGCGGCCCGAGGCGCTGGCGGTGACCTTCGCGGGGCACGACGTCGTCGAGCTGGCCGGGTTGCCGGTGCGCCGCCTCGTCGAGGCCCTCGGTGGCGCCGACGTCCCCGCCGACGGGCCGGCGCACGTCATCGTGCGCGACCTGCTCGCCCGCGCCGCCGCCGTGGTCGACCTGGGTCTGGGCTACCTCGCCCTCGACCGCACGGTGCCGACCCTCTCCACCGGGGAGCTGCAGCGGTTGCGGCTCGCCACGCAACTGCGGTCGGGGTTGTTCGGCGTGGTCTACGTCCTGGACGAACCCTCGGCGGGGTTGCACCCGGCGGACACCGTCGCGCTGCTGGACGTCCTCGCCGGCCTGCGCGACGCCGGGAACAGCGTGCTCGTCGTCGAGCACGACATGGCCGTCGTCCGCTCGGCGGACTGGCTCGTCGACGTGGGGCCGGGAGCAGGGTCGGCCGGTGGCCGGGTCCTGCACTCCGGCCCGGTCGCGGGTCTGCAGGACGTCGCGGAGTCGGTGACCCGGGAGTTCCTGGCCCCGGGGTTCCGTCCCGGGCTGCGGAGGCCCGCGAGGACCCCGACGGGGTGGCTCGGCCTCACCGGGGCCTCCTCGCACACCGTCCGGGACCTCGACGTCGACCTCCCGCTGGGGGTGTTCACCGCGGTCTCGGGGGTGTCCGGGGCGGGGAAGTCTACGCTGGCGGGGATCGTCGCCGACGTCGTCACGGACCACCTGGGGAGCGAGGAGCCCACCGAGTCCGACGGTTCCGACGAGGCGGACGGACCGACGGGGGAGCGCCCCGTCGTGCGCGGCGCCACCGGCCTCGACGGGGTCACCCGGCTGGTGCGCGTCGACCAGCGCCCGATCGGGCGCACCCCGCGCTCGAACCTAGCGACGTACACGGGGTTGTTCGACGCCGTCCGCGAGGCCTTCGCCCGGGAACCCGAGGCGAGGCGCCGCCGGTGGACGGCGAGCCGGTTCTCGTTCAACGTCGCGGCCGGCCGCTGTCCCACCTGCAAGGGGGAGGGGGCGCTGTCGGTGGAGCTGCTGTTCCTGCCCGGGACGTGGTCGCCCTGCCCGGACTGCCACGGCACCCGCTACGCGCCGGAGACCCTGGAGATCACCCACCGCGGCCTCACCGTCGCCGACGTCCTCGCCCTGACCGTCGACGAGGCCTGCGGGGCGCTCGACGACCTCCCCGTCGCGCTGCGCGGTCTGAACGCGCTGCGCGACATCGGGTTGGGCTACCTGCGCCTGGGTCAACCCGCGACCGAACTCTCCGGTGGGGAGGCCCAGCGCATCAAGCTCGCGACGGAACTGCAGCGCACCAGCGTGGCGGGGACGCTCTACCTGCTCGACGAACCGACCACCGGTCTGCACCCCGCGGACGTCGAGCGCCTGCTGCGGCTGCTGCACGGACTCGTCGACGCGGGCAGCACCGTCGTCGTGGTGGAGCACGACGCCGCGGTGCTGCTCGGCGCCGACTGGCTGGTCGACCTCGGCCCCGGCGGCGGTGAGGACGGTGGCCGCGTGGTCGCGCAGGGAACCCCGGCCGACGTGCTGGCGGCGGGCGTCGGCGCCACCGCCCACCACCTTCGCACGATCGGGTGAGCGGGTGATCAGAAGGTGAGCGGCGTGGTGCCCTCGGTCTCGCGGACGACGAGACCGCCGAGGTTGCGGACGTGGCCGGCGTAGGTGGCGCGCCCGGGCGGGGCGAGCAGGGCGTCGTGGATGAGCAGACCCTCCCGGGCACCGACGGCGCGGACGAAGTCGACGGTCTCCTTCGACGCGGCCCACGGGGCGTTCAACGGGACGGCGAGCACGTCGACGCCCTCCGGGACCGCCTCGTAGGAGTCGCCGGGGTGGAACAGCGTGGGCTCACCCTCGGCCGTGAAGACCAGGCCGACGTTGCCGATGCGGGCGATGTCGGCGTGGATGACGGCGTGCCGACCGCCGACCGCGGTCACCGTGACGCCCCCGATGACGACGGAGTCCCCGGGGTGCAGGGGCGAGGCCCGCAGACCCGACTCGGTGAGCGAGGCCGCCGTCGACGGTTCGGCGTGCAGCACCGCTGAATCGTTGCTGTCCAGCAACGACGGCAGGCGCTCGACGTCGACGTGGTCGGGGTGGGCGTGGGTGACGAGGACGGCGTCGAGGTCCTCGAGCTCCTCGAAACCGTGGCTGTAGGTGCCGGGGTCCACCAGGATCCGGGCGGCACCGGTCTCGACGAGCAGGCACGAGTGGCCGAAGTGCGTGACGCGCATGGTCACGGAATATATCCGCGAGGTTACAAGCGCGAAACCTGAGGTCAATAGCGTCGTTCCAGCGCCGGTCCCGCCGGTGCGCCCGAGACGGGCCCCACACGCACCACGAAGCGCAGGAGCTGCCATGACCGAGGTGACGCGAGCCGAGGTGGAACTCGCCGGCCATTCGCACGCAGCAGGGGACGGCCTCATCAAGGACGGGTACCACCCGCGCCTGACGAACTCCGACCTCGCCCCGTTGAAGCAGCAGAGCTGGAAGTCCTACAACTTCTTCGCCTTCTGGATGTCCGACGTGCACAGCGTCGGCGGGTACGTGACCGCCGGCAGCCTCTTCGCCCTCGGGCTCGCGGCCTGGCAGGTGCTCATCTCGCTGCTGGTCGGGATCGTCATCGTGTACTTCCTCTGCAACCTCGTCGCGCGGCCCAGCCAGGCGACGGGTGTTCCCTACCCCGTGGTCTCCCGGGTCACGTTCGGGGTGCTGGGTGCCAATGTCCCCGCCGTCATCCGCGGGCTCATCGCGGTGGCCTGGTACGGCATCCAGACCTTCCTCGCCTCCAACGCCCTCGTGCTGCTCGTCCTGAAGATCGACCCTGACCTCGCGCCCTACGCCGACAAGGCCCAGCACGGGTTCGTCGGTCTCAGCACGATCGGCTGGGCCGCGTTCGGTGTCATGTGGGTCCTGCAGGCCCTCGTGTTCTGGCGGGGGATGAACGCGATCCGCAAGTTCATCGACTTCTGCGGTCCCGCCGTCTACGTGGTCATGTTCGCCCTCGCCGCCTACCTGGTGACCGAGGCCGGCCCCTCGAACGTCTCGCTGAACCTGGGCAACATCACCCACCACGGGATCGGTGCGGTGGGGATGATGATCTCGGCCATCGCGCTGGTGGTGTCCTACTTCTCCGGGCCGATGCTGAACTACGGCGACTTCGCCCGGTACGGCAGGTCGATGGCCGCCGTCAAGCGGGGGAACTTCCTCGGTCTGCCGGTGAACTTCCTCGTGTTCGCCGTCCTCTGCGTCGTCACGGCCTCGGCGACGATCCCGGTCTACGGCCAGCTCATCACCGACCCGGTCGAGACCGTCTACCGCCTCGACAACATCACCGTCGCGATCCTGGGCTGCCTGACCTTCATCATCGCGACCATCGGCATCAACATCGTCGCGAACTTCGTCTCACCCGCGTTCGACTTCTCGCACGTCTCACCGCAGAAGATCTCTTGGCGCACGGGTGGGATGATCGCCGCCGTCGGTTCCGTCCTCATCACGCCGTGGAACCTCTACAACTCGGCCGAGACGATCCACTACACCCTCGACACGCTGGGTGCGTTCATCGGGCCGTTGTACGGGGTCCTCATCGCCGACTACTACCTGGTCAAGAAGCAGCAGGTCGTCGTCGACGACCTGTTCACGATGAGCCCCGAGGGCACCTACCACTACACGAAGGGCTGGAACCCCGTCGCGGTCGCAGCGACCGCGGTGGCCGCGGTCATCGGCATCGTCATCGTGTTCTTCACCAACCCGACCGCCGCGTCGTTCAGCTGGTTCATCGGGGCCGCGATCTCGTTCCTGCTCTACCTGGCCCTGAAGAACTCCATCCCGAGCCGGGAAACCGTCTGATGCCCACGATCCTGGTCGTCAACGTCAACACCTCCGAGGCGGTGACCGAGGTCATCCGGCGTTCCGCGCAGGCCGCGGTGTCGGCGACGACCAGGATCGTGGCGCTCACCCCGACCTTCGGCCCGGCCTCGGTCGAGTCGAACTACGAGAGCTACCTCTCCGCCGTCGGTGTCCTCGACGCCGTCCAGAACCACGACGGGGAGTTCGACGCCGTCGTCCACGCAGGGTTCGGCGAGGTCGGTCGCGAGGCGTTGCAGGACGTCCTGCACGTGCCCGTCGTCGACATCACCGAGGCCGCCGCGTACACCGCGTGCCTGCTCGGCCGCACCTACGGGGTCGTCACCTCGCTGGACCGGGCCGCCCCCGCCATCCACGACCGGTTGCTGCTCGCCGGCCTCGCGGGGCGCTGCGTCGGCATCCGCAGCGTCGACCTGCCCGTCCTGGAACTCGAGGCGAACCCCGAGGTCACCGCGAAGGGTTTCGTCGACCAGGCGCGCCGCCTCGTCGAGGACGACGGGGCCGAGGTCGTCCTGCTCGGCTGCGCGGGGATGTCCGGCGTCCACGAGACCGTCACCGCCGCGCTGGCCGTGCCAGTCGTCGACGGGGTCGCCGCCGGTGCCCGCCTCGCCGAATCGCTGGTCGCCCTGGGGCTGTCCACCTCCAAGGTCCGCAGCTACGCTCCGCCCCGAGCCAAGGACGTGCGGGGATGGCCCCTGCGCGCAGGCGCGGGTGGAGGAGGTCGGTCGTCGGGTGGTCTCGGCCGGTAGGAGCGGTCGTCCGGTGCTGGACGCCATCCGCAACGACATCGTCGAGGGGATCGTCCCACCCGGTTCGGCCCTGGAGGTCGACGTCCTCGCCACCACCCACGACGTCAGCCGCATCCCGGTGCGCGAGGCGCTCATGACGCTCGTGGGGGAGGGGCTCGTCGAGCACCAACCCCGTCGCGGGTACACCGTGACCCTGCTCGCCGAGGGGGAACTCGCCGAACTCTTCGACGTCCGCGGCACGCTGGAACTCGCGGCGCTCGCCGTCGCCGTCCGGCTCGTCCGCCCCGGCGACGTCGCCGCCGCCCGGGAGGCCCACGAGAAGCTGCAGCAGGCCGTCGCCGACGGGGACGAACGCGAGTACCACCACCAGAGCCGTGCGTTCCACGTCGCGTTGACCCGGCCGTCCGCGATGCCGCGACTGCTGGCCGTCTTCGACCGGATCTGGGACCTCACCGAGCCGTACCGGCCGATGGAGGACCTCGCCCCCGCCGAGGCCGCGCACCTGCACGCCGAGCACGCCGCCATGCTCGCGGCCTTCGCCGCGGGGGACGCGGAGGCCTTGCTGGCGACCGCCTCCGCGCACCAGGAGAACCTGACCGCGCGGGTCCGGTCCCGCCGGTCGTCCTCACCGCCGGCGGCGGCTCCGGTGCGCCGGACGCGCTACCGCACACTGGGCGGACGGGACACGGGCGGAACGGCGTCGACGGCAGAGGAGGAACGGTGAGCGAGGACGTGCGGGTGGATCTGGTGCTGCGGGCGGCACGGGCTGTCGTGGACGGTGCGCAGCGACCGGTCTCGGTCGGGGTGCAGGACGGGCTGGTCGTCGGCGTCGAGGCGTTCGACCACGTCTGGGACGCGGCCCGCGAGGTGGTCCTCGCCGACGACGAGGTGCTGCTGCCGGGCCTGGTCGACACCCACGTCCACGTCAACGAACCCGGGCGCACCGAGTGGGAGGGTTTCGCCTCGGCGACCCGCGCCGCGGCGGCCGGGGGGATCACGACGATCCTCGACATGCCGCTGAACAGCACCCCGGCGACCCTGGACCCCGAGGCGCTGGAGCTGAAGCGGACGGCTGCGCAGGGGAAGTGCGTCATCGACGTGGGTTTCTGGGGCGGCGCCGTGCCGGGCAACGCCGACCAGCTCGAACCGCTGCACGAGGCCGGGGTGTTCGGGGTGAAGTGCTTCCTGCTCGACTCCGGGATCGAGGAGTTCCAGCCCCTGGACGCCGCCGGTCTGCAGGAGGCGCTGACCGAACTCGCGCGCTTCGACGGCCTGCTGCTGGCCCACGCCGAGGACGCCGGGGAGATCGGCGCGCACGCCCACCCGGGTGGTCGCCGCTTCGCGGACTTCGTCGGATCGCGTCCGCCGGCCGCGGAGGCGCTCGCCGTGCGCTCCGTCGCCGAGGCGGCCGCCCGTGCCGGGGCCCGCGTGCACGTCGTGCACCTGTCCTCGGCGGCCGGCCTCGCCGAGGTCCGGGCGGCGAAGGCGGCCGGCACCCACCTCTCCGTCGAGACGTGCCCGCACTACCTGACCCTCGACGCCGCCGAGGTCCCCGACGGCGACACGTCGTTCAAGTGCTGCCCCCCGATCCGCGACCGCGCCGAGCAGGACGCGTTGTGGCGGGGGCTGCTGGACGGGACGATCGACTGCGTCGTCTCCGACCACTCCCCGTGCACCGCGGAGCTGAAGCGCCTGGAGGAGGGGGACTTCGGGGCCGCCTGGGGCGGCATCGCCTCGGTGCAGCTCGGCCTGCCCGCCGTGTGGACGGCCGCCCGCGGCCGCGGGGTCGCGCTGGAGACCGTCGTCGGCTGGATGTCCTCGGCCACCGCCGACCTCGCGGGGTTCACCGACCGAGGTCGGATCGCTGCCGGGAACGTCGCCGACTTCGCCGTCTTCGCCCCTGAGGAGGAGTGGATGGTGGACGCGGAGACGTTGCAGCACAAGAACAAGGTCACGCCCTACCAGGGGCGCACCTTCACCGGCGCGGTGCGCTCGACCTGGCGTCGCGGTGAACTCCTCGACCTCGGGGCGCAACCCCGCGGGGAACTCCTCACCCGTCCCTGAGCAGTCCCTGCTGGGCCCGGGTGAGCAGCGCGAGGTGCAGCGCCACCCGGGTCTCCGGGTCGTCGAGATCGCGGCCGAGGCGCTGGGCGAGCCGTTCCACCCGACCGTAGGTCGCCGGCCGGGACAGGTGCAGCCGCGCCGCGAGCGGGGTCATCGAACCGCCGACCTCGAGGTAGGCGGTGAGCAGGGCGAGGTCGGCGTCGCCACCGTCGACGGCGTCCAGCACCGAGGACAGCTGCGCCTCCGCGAACTGCGCGACCCGGTGGTCGCCGCGTAGGTGCCACAACAACCCCCGCACCCCGAGGTCGGCGGTGCGGTGGACCGCACCCGGGACCCGGCGCGGCGCGGCGGCCGCGACCTGGGCGACGTGACGGGCTTCGGCGAAACCCTCCGCCGTGGCGCTGAGCTCACCGACCACCCCGGCGGCGCCGAGGGTGGCCGCGGCGGGGAGGGCCTGCGCGAGCCGCGGCAGCAACGTCGCCGTCGCGTCCTCCCGTCCCACCAGCAGCACGCCGACGACGTCGTGGCCGAGGACGCCGGTGATGCCGACCCCGCCCACGTGGGCGAGCGTCTGCGCCACCGTGGCCCGGTCCGCGCCGCCGGGAGTGTGCACGGCCGCAGCGGCGAAACCCCCGCGGGTCGGCAACCCGAGGGCGCGGACCCGTTGGCGCAGTGCGGCTTCGTCCACGGGGCGGGCCCGCAACAGGTCCTGCACGAGGTCCGCGTGCGCGCGGTCGGCGAGGTCGCGGTCCCCCTCGGGGGACAGCAGCCGCAGCACCGTCAGGACCTCCGCGGCGCGTTCCAGGACGAGCACCGCGTCGCGGCCCCCGCTCGGGCCCGGGGCGACGAGTCGGCCCCAGCGGTTGCCCGGTGCGCCCACCGGCGCCGTCGACCACCCCTCGTGGCCGCCCTCGCGCCGCGAGCGCCGCGACCAGTCGAAGAGCACCTGCGCCGTCCCCGCCGGCCCGGCGACGTGGGCGACCGCGCGGTGGGCCACGTCCTCGAGCACCACGGGCCCGTCGAGGAGTTTCGCCGCCCGGTCCAGGACCTCCGCCGTCGTGGCCCCCGTCGTGCTCAGCCCCGCGAAGGAGGCGTGGACGCGTTCGGCGAAGCGCAGGCGCTCGTGCTGGTCCACCAGCAACCGGGCGTGCACCTGCTCGGTCACCTCGACGAACCGGACCACCCGGTGCAGTTCGACCAGCGGGAACCGGGCGGCGCGGGCGGCGCGGACCAGCGCCGGCGGCAGGGCGGCGAGGTGGTCGCCGAGTTCGACGACCAGGCCGACGGCGCCGGCGTCGACGAGGGAGGCGACGTAGGCGGCGAGGTCCACGTCGCGCAGCCCCATGCCGGTGGAGAGCAGCAGTTCGCCACCCCCCAGGAGCCCGGCGACCTCCGTCTGCTCGCTGACGTGCACCCACCGCACGCGCACCCCGAGGCGGTCCTCGCCGGCGCGCACCCGCGGGCCGCCCGCGGCCAGGACGGGCAGCGCCAGGACGTCCGCGACGGTGAGCACGGGGGCAGGCTAACGCCGACGGTTCGTCGGTGGTCCTGGTGCAGCGCCGACGATGCGTCGCTGGTGCCCCTGTCATCCGCGGCGGGAGGGTGGGAGGATCGACGGGCAACCCCCGGCGGACAACCCCCGCAGACGTCGTCGTTGGAACTCGAGGAGGGTTCGGCATGACCGTGACCGAGCAGGTCGTCCAGGGTGCGGGGTCCTCCGACCTCACCACCGCCGCGCGCGACCACCTGTGGATGCACTTCGCGCGCATGGGTGCCTACCAGGACAGGCCGGCTCCCGTCATCGTCAAGGGCGAGGGTGCCTACGTCTGGGACGACCAGGGTCACAAGGTCCTCGACGGCCTCTCCGGCCTGTTCGTCGTCCAGGCCGGGCACGGTCGCGCGGAACTCGCCGAGGTCATGGCCAAGCAGGCCGAGACCCTCGCGTTCTTCCCCGTCTGGGGCTACGCCACCGAACCCGCGATCCAGCTCGCGGAACGCGTCGCGTCCTACGCCCCGGGTGACCTGAACCGGGTGTTCTTCACCACCGGGGGTGGCGAGGCCGTCGAGAGCGCCTGGAAGGTCGCCAAGCAGTACTTCAAGCTCACCGGGAAACCGCTGAAGCACAAGGTCATCTCGCGGGCGACCGCCTACCACGGGACTCCGCAGGGGGCGCTGGCGATCACCGGCCTGCCGGCGATGAAGCAGGCCTTCGAACCGCTGACCCCGGGTGGTTTCCGGGTGCCGAACACGAACATCTACCGTGCCGAGCGGATGGGTGCCCCGACCGACCCGGTCGAGTTCGGCCGGTGGTCCGCGGCCCGCATCGAGGAGGCGATCCTCTTCGAGGGTCCCGACACGGTCGCGGCCGTCGTCCTCGAACCCGTGCAGAACTCCGGTGGGTGCCTCACCCCGCCGCCCGGCTACTTCCAGCTGGTGCGGGAGATCTGCGACAAGTACGACGTGCTGCTCGTCTCGGACGAGGTCATCTGCGGTTTCGGCCGCCACGGCACGATGTTCGCCTGCGAGAAGTTCGGCTACCAGCCCGACATCATCACCTGCGCGAAGGGCATGAGTTCCGGCTACGGCCCGATCGGCGCGATGATCGCCTCGGACCGCATCATGGCGCCCTTCCTCGAGGGCAAGAACTTCTTCCCCCACGGGTACACCTTCGGCGGGCACCCGGTGTCGGCGGCGGTGTCGTTGGCGAACCTCGACATCTTCGAGCGCGAGGGGTTGAACCAGAACGTCCTCGACCACGAGCAGGCCCTCGGCGACACCCTGAAGAAGCTGCTGGACCTGGACATCGTGGGCGACGTCCGGGGCGACGGGTACTTCTGGGCCGTCGAACTCGTCAAGGACAAGACGACGAAGGAGACGTTCGACCTCGGGGAGCGCGAGACGCTCATCAAGCAGTTCCTGCCGTCGGCCCTGTTCCGGAACGGTCTCTACGCCCGTCCGGACGACCGCGGCGAACCGGTCATCCAGGTGGCGCCGGCGCTGACCACCGGTCAGGCGGAGTTCGACGAGATGGAGCAGATCCTGCGGACGACCCTGATCGAGGCGATGGAGCTGGTCTGACTGCGGGGCACGGGGCCATCTGGTCAGGTGAACTGGTCAAGTGACCAGATATCTGCCTACAGTGGAGGCGTCCCGGACCAGGGACCCGCCACGACCAGGAGGACCCGTGCTCCCGACCCCGCTCACCCCCCAGGACGCTGCCGCCCCGCCGGTCGTCGAGGTGCGCCCCGCCGTGCCCGGTGAGCTCGAGGTCGTCACCGACGTCCTGGCCACCGCCTTCGCCGCGGACCCGGTGATGGCGACGTTCACCGGGACCGGACCCGAGCGTCACCGGCGCACCCGCGGCTTCTTCGGGGCCGTGCTGGCGTCGGGGGCCCTGCGCCACGGTGCGGTGGACGTCGCCGTGGGTCCCGACGGGCGCGTGCTGGGTGCGGCGGCCTGGGAGGCCCCCGGGAGCGCGGGTCACCTCCCGGCGCAGGTCGCTCAGCTCCCGACCTTCTGGAAGGCGCTGGGCTGGAGGGGGATCCGTCGTGCCCTGGCCAACCAGGCCGTGCTGGCGCGGCACCGCCCGGTCCCGGAGCACTGGTACCTCACCGCGATCGGGGTGGGCGACGGCGCCCGGGGTCTCGGGGTGGGGTCGACGCTGCTGGCCTCCCGGCTGCGTCAGGTGGACGCCGCCGGGGCGGCCGCCTACCTGGAGGCGTCGACCCCCCGCAGCCGGACGCTCTACGAGTCCTTCGGGTTCCGCTTCCTGGCCACCGTCGAGGCGCTCGGGACCGTCACCGGCCCGGCCTCGATGTGGCGACCGGCGCGCCCGCTCGCCTGACCCGGCCGGGACCGCGGGGCAGGGCCACGGCGGCTGCCCCGCCGGTCAGGACCACCACCGCGGCGACGAGGAACAGCGGTGCGAACCCACCGGCCGCCGCGACCACGAGCGAGGCCAGCAGCGGGCCGAGGTTCTGGGGCAACGAGGACGCGACCCCGAGGACGGCGACGTCACGTCCCCGTCCCTCGACCCCGTCGGTGACCGTGGCCACGACGGCCTGGTCGACCGCCATGAAGGCGCCCCACCCGACCCCGATCACGACGGCGGCGGTCACGACGTCCGTCCGGGTGGGGGAGAGGGCCAGCACGAGGGCCGCCCCGGCCTGCAGCACGCCGGCGGCCACGAGGAAGACCCGCCGCGCCTGCAGCAGGTCCGACAGCGGACCGCAGACGGCGGCGGTGAGCACCGTCGCCACCACGTAGACGACGACCACCTCGACGAGGAACGTCTCGGCGTCGGGCAGGTGCAGGTCGTAGGTGAAGAAGAACAGCAGCAGGGTCGTCCCGAGCGCGTTCCCCAGGGTCAGCAGGCTCCGAGCCGTGAACGCGACCCGCAGCGGTCGTCGCGAGCGCGTCGCCGGCCCCGGTCCGCTCCCGTCCGGCGCCGCTGCGGTCGTGACGGTGTCGACCCGCGGTGGTGGCCGGGTCAGGGCGAAGGGCAGGCAGGTCACCAGCACCGCCAGGGCCAGCAGCGCTCCTCCCCGCGCGAAGTCGTCCCCGCTCGCCCCGGCGAGCGCCGTTCCCAGCACGACACCGGCGGCGTTGGCCACCGCGACGGCCGTGGAGACGGTGGCCTGGTAGCGCGGCGGCACGTGGCGGGCGAGTGCGGTGGTGAGGACCACGCCGGCCGAGCACTGCCCCAGCAGGGCCACCGACCACGCCAGCGTCGCCCCCACCACCGTCGTCTGCAGGCCGAGCGCGACCAGCCCCACCACGCAGACGCCCACCGCCGTGGCGAACCACGCCCGGTGTCCGCTCCCGCTCCCGCCGGCGCGGTCCAGGGAGCGACCCACTCGCGGGACGACCACTGCGGCCACCCCGCCGGCGACGCCCGCGACCACGCCGAACACCAGGACCACCCGGATCCAGGACGTCGACGTCACCAGCCGGGAGGTCAGCCCCGGCAGCAGGACCTGCAGCGGCGCGAACTGGGCGATCCACAACCCCAGCCAGGCCAGCGTGAGGGTGAGCACCCACCGCGTCGGTGGCGGGTCGGCGGCGGTGTCCCCGCTCACGCCGGTGACCCACCGGCGTGCAGCCACACGGCCTTGCGCCGGGTCCACTGGGCGAAGGCCTCCAGCGACTTCTCCGGGGCGCCGAACCCGGAGGACCCGAAACCGCCGAACGGGGTCGCGACGTCCCCCTCGCTGTAGGCGTTGATCGAGACGATCCCGGCGTCGAGGGACCGGGCGAGGCGCAGCGCGCGGTCCACGTCGCGCGTCCACACCGAGGCCGCGAGGCCGTAGCGGGTGTCGTTGGCCCGGGCCACCACCCCGCTCTCGGTCCGGAACGTGGAGACGGTGACGACGGGTCCGAAGACCTCCTCGCGTTCGATCTCGGCCCCGGCGGCCACGTCGACGAGCACCGTGGCCGGGTAGCCGAAACCCGAACCGGGGCAGGGGGTCCCGCCGGTGAGGACACGGGCCCCCGCGGCCACGGCCCGCAGCACGAGACCGTGGACGCGGTCGCGGGCCCCGGCGCTGATCAGCGGCCCGAGCCGGGTGGCCGGGTCCGCGGGGTCGCCGACGGTCAGCGTGGCCACTCGTTCCAGCAGAGCGGACAGGAGTTCCTCGGCGACGTCCTCGTGGACCAGGATCCGCGAGCCCGCGGTGCAGTTCTGGCCGCTGGAGAGGAACGCCGACTCGACCACGTGGTCCAGGAGGCGGTCGAACTCCCCGGGGCCGGCTCCCCGGACCGCGTCGGGGAACACCACCTGGGGGTTCTTGCCGCCCATCTCCAGCGTCACCCGCTTGAACCCGCTGTCCGCGGCCGCCCGCAGGATCGCCGCACCGGCGGTGGTGGAACCCGTGAAGGAGATCGCGTCGACGTCGGGGTGACCCGCCAGGGCCGCGCCGGTGTCGGCGCCCGTTCCGGTGAGGACGGTCAGCGCGCCGTCGGGGAGCCCGGCCTCGCGGGCGAGTTCCGCCAGGTGCAGGGCGGATCCCGGGGTCGCCTCGGCGGGTTTGAGCAGCAGGCCGTTGCCCGCGGCCAGCGCGGGCCCGACCTTCCAGGCCGCCATGGCCAGCGGGTAGTTCCACGGCAGGATCGCCGCGCCTACCCCGACGGGTTCGAGCAGGGTCAACGACAGTGCGTGCCCGGTGCCCCCGTTCGGCCCGCCGGTGACGGGGGAGGTGAGCTTGTCGACGGCACCGGCGAACCAGTGCAGCGACTCCACCGCACCCGGCAGGTCGTTCTCCCGCACCTCGGTGATCGGCCGACCCGACTGGCGGGAGTCCAGGCCCGCCAGGTGGTCCGCGTCGCGTTCCACCAGGTCCGCGAGGCGGTGCAGGACCGCGCCCCGTTCCCGGACCGGACGCGCCGACCAGATCCCCTCCCGGACCCGCTCGCGGGCGACGCGGACGGCCTCGTCCACCTCTGCCGGACCCTGGACGGGGGAGGTGCCGACGGTTTCACCGGTGGCCGGGTCGACGAGGACGATCACGCTCACCGGAGGACCAGCCGGCCGTCGACCTCGACGACGTCACCCCGCCGCTGCAGTTCCGTCAGGTAGCGGTGGCGACCCGCCTCGCCCTTGCCCTCGAAGAAGGACAGCGCCACGGGGAGCAGGTTCGGGAACGCCATCGCGGCGCGGACGAGGCGCGCCTCCCGCGGTTTCGGGTACCCCTCCAACCTCGGTCTGTGCAGCAACCGCACCACGGCGTCCACGACGTCCTCCGCGCTCTGCGGGGGTGACTGGAACTGCAGGGCGTTGCCCCCGTCGACGGCCTCCTGGCGCAGCATCCGGGTGTCGGTGGCCGAGGGCAGGACCGAGGAGACGCGGATGTGCGGCTCCAGGTCCAGGGCGATGGAGAGCATGGCTCCGCGGAGGCCGAACTTGGAGGCGCAGTAGATCGGCGTCTCCGCCTGCGGCATCATCCCGGCGAGCGAGACCGTGGAGATGATGCGCGGGTCGCTCGCTCTGCGCAGCAACGGGATCGCCGCGCGGGTGACGTAGAGGGGGGAGGTCAGGTTCACCAGGAGCTCGTGGTCGATCGACTCCAGGGACCGGTCCGCGAACCGTTCGGCACTGGTCATCCCGGTGTTGTTGACGAGCACGTCGACGTACCCGTAGACGCCGCCCACGTCGTCGAGGAGTTCACTCACCTGCGCCGGGTCGGTGAGGTCACCCACGAAACCCTCGTGGTGCGCGGTCCCCACCCGCGGGAGGTCCGCCACGACCTGCCGGCAGCGCTCGGCGTCGCGGTCGAGCACGGCGATGCTCGCCCCGTCGCGGGCCAGTCGGCGTCCGAGGGCGCTGCCGATGCCGCCGGCGCCGCCGGTGATGACGACCACCTTGCCCCGGGGGTCGAAGCCCGGGGCCCGCAGCAGTCCGGTGAGCGCCCGTGCCGCCTGCCGGATCACGACCGCACCCCGGCGAGGTCGCGGCGGGTACCCGTCTGCAGGCGCCACCCGAACCGGCGTCCGACCGCAGCGCGGTACCGGGTCAGGGCATCGGCGTCGACGTAGCCCTGGTGGCGTGCGGAGGAGTCGAAGGAGAGCCCGCCGGTGAGGTCAGGGGTGTCGTCGGCGATGAACTGCCGGAAGCCCCGGTACTGCTCCGGCCGGTTCCGGCGGTCGTCCAGGTGGCTCGCGATCATCTGCGCCAGGGCGTCGAAGTGCTTGAACGCCCCGGAGTTCGTCTCGGTGAAACCGATGCCGAACAGGCCCTCGTACTGCCGGGAGAAGCTCGTGAGGTAGAGGTCGGGGTGCTGGTCGCTGCCCAGGAAGCGCTGGGCGTAGGGAACCGCGTGGCGGTAGCCGGTCGCGGCGATGATGGTGTCGACCTCGGCCTCCTGACCGTCGGTGAACACCACCCGGTGACCGTCCACAGAACGGATCGCGGGACGTGGTTCGACGTCCCCGTGCTGCAGGGCGAGGAACAGGTTGCTGTTCAGGACGGGGTGGGTCTCGAAGAGCCGGTGGTCGGGTTTCTGCAGGCCCCACCGTTCCGGACGACCGTTCAGCAGGTTCAGGACCCACCCGAAGACCTTCTGCTGCAACCGGACCGGCAGGTGCGGGCCGCCCGCGGCGAAGACGTCGGAGGGTCGTCCGAAGACGTGCTTGGGGATGAACCAGTACCCGCGCCGCATGCTCAGCAGCACGCGGTCGGCGGTCCGGGCCGCGTCGACGGCGATGTCGCACCCGCTGTTGCCGCCACCGACGACGAGGACCCGCCGGCCGCGGACCTCGTCGGCGCTGCGGTAGGTGTTGCTGTGCCGCAGTTCACCGGCGAACTCGCCCGGCAGGTCGGGCAGCACGGGGAACCACTGGGCGCCGCTGCAGCAGACGATCCCCGCGTACTCCCGTCGACGGCCGTCGGTGAGCGTGACCTGCCAGCGGTCGCCGGACCGGTCGACGTCACGGACCTCGACCCCGGTCTCGACGCGGTCGGTGAGGTCGTAGGCGTCGGCGAAGGAGCGCAGGTAGGCGAGGACCTGGCGGTGGTGGGGGTAGTCCGGGTAGTCCGCGGGCATCGGAAAACCTTCGAAACCCGACAACGTGCGGCTGGAGATGAAGTGGGCGGCCTCGTACATCGGCGAACCGGGGGCTTCGATGTCCCAGATGCCGCCGACGCCGTGACGGTCGACGTGGTCGTAGCTCAGACCGCGGGCCCGCAGGGCCCGGGCCGCGGCGAGTCCGGCCGGTCCGGCGCCGACGACGAGCACGGCGTCACCCCGGTCCTCGAGCGGGCCGAGGGTCGGCGAGGGGATGGGCATCAGGACCTCCAGGAGGCGGGGGGAGGGGCGTCGGGCTGTGCAGGAACACGATGCGCGCACGGTCGTCTTCTGGTCAAGCGTCCAGGTCAAATGACCGAAAACTTGTCCGGAGCCCCGACGGGTGTGCGACCATCCCGGGTATGGCGCCACCGAGGACCCGTCGAGACCCGGCCGCGAAACGGGACGAGCTCATCGCCGCCGCCGCCCGGGTGGTCGGCCGTGACGGGGTCGCCGCGACGACCACCCGCCGCATCGCCGAGGAGGCGGGGGTTCCGCTGGGCACCGTCCACTACTGGTTCGCCAGCAAGGACGAACTGGTGCAGGAGGTCGCCCTCGCCCACCTGCGCGAGGTGCAGGGCGCCGGACGCGACGTGGTCCCCGGAGTCGCCGGGGGCCCCGCGGAGGACGCGCTGCGGCGGCTGCAGGCCGCCCTCGCCGCGGAGGAGTCCTTCGACCGGGGCCGCCGCCTGTCCCTCTACGAGTTGACCACCTGGTCGCTGCGGTCCGAGGGACGCGCGGAGATCGCCCGACAGCAGTACAGCGCGATGCGGGAGGCGGCGCGCTCGGTCACCGATCCCTGGGTGCGGGCGCACGTGCCGGACGGCAGCGGCGACGTCGACCCGGAGGTGCTCGCCGGGTTCGTCGGGGTCTTCGTCGACGGACTGGCCCTGGCCGAGCTCGCCGACCCGGAGGGCACGCCGGCCGAAGAACTCCTGCAGTTCTTCAGCCGGCTGATGGGCCTCTGGATCCGGGACCAGGAAGGCTGACCGACCTCAGGGTCGAACGACCCCGGACACCACGACGGCCGTGGCGCCGCCGACCCACACCCGGGAACCGTCCCGCTCGACGTGCACCCGTCCGCTCCGGCCCACCGCCGTTCCCTGCGCCGCGACGTAGCGGGGCGGGAGGTCGGTGAGCCACTGCCCGACGCCGGCGTTCAGGCTGCCCGTGACGGGGTCCTCCACGACGGTCCGGCCGTCGCTGACGAAGGCCCGGACCTCGATCTGCGTCTCGTGCCCGGCGGGGTGCCGCCCCACCACGCCCACGTCGAGGCCGGCCAGCGGACCCGGAACCGGGACCAGCCCCAGAACCGTTGCGGCGTCGCTCACCTGCAGCACCACCCACTGCGGCCCGTTGTGCAGGTGAGAACCCGACACGACGTCCGCGGGGGAGATCCCGAGGCCCGCCACGAGCCGTTCCAGCAGTTCCGCCTCGAGCGGACCCTTCCGGAACAGCGGCGGTGCGGCGAAGGCGAGGTGCGGTTCCCCGACGCGCACCTCGACCAGGCCGGCCCCGCACTCCTGGACGATGACGCCGGGGATCTGCGGGTTCCCTCCCGCGGTCAGCCACGCCCGCACCGAACCCAGCGTGGGGTGCCCGGCGAACGGGAGTTCCTGCTCCGTGGTGAAGATGCGGACCCGGTAGTCGGCGCGGGACGTGCTCGGGCGCAGCAGGAACGTCGTCTCGGACAGGTTCGTCCAGTTCGCGAACCGCTGCATCTGCCCGCTCGTCAGGTCGTCGGCGTCGTGGACGACGGCGACCGGGTTCCCGCCGAGGGGTTCTTCGGAGAAGACGTCGACCTGGGTGAACGGCAGCGCGGGCACCTGTCGACCCTAGAGGCGGGTCGCGGTGCGGACGAGGTCGGCCACGGCGCGGGACCGGCTGCTCGGCGGCCACGCGATGACCGTCGTGACCTCCGGTGCGTCGAGGACCGGGACGGCGACGACGTCGTCGCGCAACTGCGACCGGGCCGATTCCGGGGCGACGGTGAGGGTGCGACCGAGGGCGACGAGCTGCAGCAGTTGCGCGTGGTCGCGGACCTCGGGCCCGGGCCCGTCGGGGTAGCTCCCGTCGGGCCGGGGCCAGCGGGGCATCGGCAGTCCCGCCTGCCCGTCGAGTTCCGCGAGCCGGACGGTGCGGCGGGTCGTGAGCGGGTGGCCCGCGGGGAGGATCGCGACCTGCCCCTCGGTCAGCAGTTCCTCGGTGTCGAAACCCCGGGTGTCGTCGAACGGGCGGTGCAGGATCGCGACGTCGGCGCGGCCGGTGCGCAGCAGACGCTCCTGCTCGGCGGGACCGCAGAGCAGGACCTCGACGTGCGCGGCCCCGGGTTCGGCGGCGTAGGCGTGCAGGAGCTTCGCGAGGAGTTCGCTCGAGGCCGCGGCCTTGGTCGCGAGGACGACGGAGGGTTCGGCCGTCGCCGCGCGGCGGGTGCGCACCTCCGCCGTTTCGACGGCGTCGAGCGCGGCCCGTCCCTCGTGCAGCAGGACGCCACCCGCCTCGGTCAGCGTCACCGAGCGACTGGTCCGCAGGAGGAGGGGGGTCCCCAACCGGCGTTCCAGCCGGCTGATGGCCCGGGAGAGGGGTGGTTGCGCGATGCCGAGCCGCTCCGCCGCGCGACCGAAGTGCAGCTCCTCGGCGACGGCGACGAAGTAGCGCAGCTCCCGGGTCTCCATCCGGGAAGGCTACCCCCATCGATACTCCACGGGTATCGGTCGTGACCGGGACGGTGTTGGACCCGGGAACCGTTGCGCCCGCACGATCGTCGGCATGAGTGAGCAGAAGGTCGCCCTGGTCACCGGGGCCAACAAGGGCATCGGGTTCGAGATCGCCGCCGGGTTGGGGGCGTCGGGTTTCAGCGTCGGGGTCGGAGCCCGCGACAGCGTCCGACGGGAGGAGGCGGTGTCGAGGCTGCGGGAGCGAGGGGTCGACGCGTTCGGCGTCGCGCTGGACGTCACCGACGACAGCAGCGTCGCGGCCGCGGCCGCAGCGGTCGAGGAACGCTGCGGTCGACTGGACTCGCTGGTCAACAACGCCGGCATCACCGGTGGGATGCCGCAGAACCCGACCGGGGTGGACCTGGACATCGTCCGTTCGGTCGTCGAGACCAACGTCCTGGGGGTCATCCGGGTCACCAACGCGATGCTGCCGTTGTTGCTCCGGTCCCCCTCCCCGCGCATCGTGAACCTCTCCAGCAGCGTCGGTTCGCTGACCCGCCAGGCCGGTGCGGGGAGCGCGACGACCACCGGCCCCGTCGCGGTGGCCTACGCGCCGTCGAAGACGTTCCTCAACGCCGTCATGCTGCAGTACGTCCAGGAACTCGCCGGGACGGGCGTCCTCGTCAACGCGGCGTGCCCGGGTTTCGTCGCCACCGACCTCAACGGTCACCGCGGGATCCGCACCCCGGAACAGGGGGCGGCGACGGCGATCCGGTTGGCGACCCTGCCCGACGGCGGACCGACGGGTGGGTTCTTCGAGGACGACGGGGTCATCCCGTGGTGAACGACGTCAGTCGCGGAGCCGGCTGAGTTCCACCAGGTCGGCCTTGCGGATCGTCCCGTGCACGCCGCTCACCCGGTCCACGACCTGGGAGACCGCGAAGTCGCCGGCGGCGGAGAGGTAGGCCAGCGCGTGGGCGGGATCCATCCCGAGGTCGACCAGCAGGGCGATCGCGGTGCGGACCGACTTCCGCATGGCCTCGCCGAGGTCCAGGTCGATGCCGATGGGCACCAGGAGTTCCGGGGTCTCCCCCCACAGCGCGTCGCGGACCCGGACGGCGTCCGCGGGGACGAGGTCGAGGCGGAGGGTGGCGCGCAGCGGTGCCTCGAAGGCGGTCAGCGCGACCTCCCCGTCGCCCTGGGAGTAGTGCGGGTCGCCGGTGTAGAACAACGCGCCGTCGACCTGGACGGGCAGGTGCAGCGTGGAGCCGACCCCGAGCGCCGAGACGTCGACGTTCCCGCCGTGCATCCCCGGCGGGACGGAGTGCAGGTGGTCCGGGCCGGGAGTCCCCACCCCCATGAGACCGAGGAAGGGTCTCAGCGGGAACCGCACCCGGACGTCGGTGTCCGGGCCGGCGGGGAGGCTGCCGCGGCGCAGACCGGTGTCGGGGTCGGTCTCGACCCGGGCCAGCACGGAGACGACGTCGACATCACCGAGCGGGAACTCCCCGGGCAGGGCACCCCGGCCGTGCCGGTTGCTGACCACGCCGTAGTCCGCGCGCAGTTCCAGAGCCTCGACGGTCACCGACAGCACGTCGCCGGGTCGCGCGCCCCGGACGCGGACGGGGCCGGTCACGACGTGCGGGCCCTGGACGAGGGGGTCGTGCGCGACGGAACGGGCGATCTCGACGGCGTCGGCCAGGACGGCCGCCGCGTCGATCCCGCGGGCGGTGAAGAAGGCGAGCGGGTCGCGGCCCTGGTCCTCGAGGATCCCCTCGTGGCTCACGGTGTCGACGACCACGACGTCGCCGGGGTCGACCTCGAGCACGGGGCGGTCCCCGGCGCAGGGCAGGTCGCCCCACCGGACGGTGCTCGGCGTGGAGGGAAGCAGGTGGACCGTCACGGGAGGCTCCTCAGGGCTGGTCTTTGGAACGATCGTTGCATAAGGTCGATGTCGTGGAACAGTCGATCCCGCTCCTGAACCCCGGCCTGCTCCGCTCCTCGGTCGGGGCGCCCGTCGCGCCGCCGCCGCGACTGCTCATGGGCCCGGGGCCGATCACCGTGGACCCGCGCATCCTGAGCGCCATGTCCGCCCAGCTCGTCGGGCAGTACGACCCGGCGATGACGGCGTACATGAACGAGACGCAGGCCCTCTACCGCGAGGTGTTCCGCACCACCAACGAGGCGACCGTCCTCGTCGACGGCACCTCGCGCGCCGGCATCGAGGCGGCGCTGGTGTCCCTCCTCTCGCCCGGCGACGTGGTCCTCGTGCCCGTCTTCGGCCGCTTCGGCCACCTGCTGCGCGAGGTCGCCGAACGCTGCGGCGCGGAGGTCCACACCATCGAGGTCCCCTGGGGTGAGGTGTTCACCCTCGAGGCCCTCGAGGCCGCCGTTCGCGAGGTGCGGCCGAAGCTCGTCGCGATGGTCCAGGGCGACACCTCGACCACCATGAACCAGCCCCTCGAAGGGGTCGGCGCGATGTGCCACCGCTACGACGCCCTGCTCTACGTCGACTGCACGGCCTCGATCGCCGGGAACCCCTTCGAGATGGACGCGTGGGAGGTCGACGCCGCCACCGCCGGTCTGCAGAAGTGCCTCGGTGGTCCCTCGGGCAGTTCCCCGGTCTCGCTGTCCCCGCGCGCCGTCGAGGTGATCCGGGCCCGGCACAGCGTGGAGGCCGGGCTGCGCGCCGACCCGGAGTCCGACGAGGACACCCTGCCGAGCCCGGCCCGCATCCGCTCGAACTACTTCGACCTCGGGATGATCCTCGACTACTGGAGCGAGAAGCGGCTGAACCACCACACCGAGGCCACCACGATGCTCTACGGCGCACGGGAGTGCGCCCGGCTGGTGCTCGAGGAGGGGCTCGAGAACGGGATCGCCCGGCACCGGCTGCACGGCGACGCCATGCTCGCCGGCGTCCGGGGTCTCGGGCTGGAGGTCTACGGCGACGTCGAGCACAAGATGCACAACGTCGTGGCCGTCCTGATCCCCGCCGGGGTCGACGGCGACGCCGTCCGCGCGGAGATGCTGAACGACTACGGCATCGAGATCGGCACGAGTTTCGGCCCGCTCGCCGGCAAGGTCTGGCGCATCGGGACGATGGGTTACAACGCCCGCAAGGACACCGTCCTCGTGACGCTCGCGTCCCTCGAACAGGTGCTCCGTGCGCACGGTGCGGACGTGGCGCCCGGCGGCGGAACCGTGGCGGCGCAGGAGGTCTACGCCCGGTGAGTGCGGCACAGCGCGCGATGGACCGCTGCGAAGAACTCGCCGCGGTCTCCGCGATCGGGCACGGGATCGAACGCGTCCACCTCTCGCCCGAGCACGCCCGGGTCAACGAGATGGCCGCCGGGTGGATGGCCGGGGTCGGGATGCGGACCTGGCGCGACCAGGCGGGCAACCAGTGGGGACGCCTGGAGGGCCGCGAACCCGGGCTGCCCGCGCTCGTGCTCGGTTCGCACCTGGACACCGTGACCGACGCGGGACGCTACGACGGGATGCTCGGCGTCGTGAGCGCGATCGAGGTCGCGGCCCGACTCGTCCCGCGCGCCGCGGAACTGCCGTTCGCGCTCGAGGTGGTCGCGTTCTCCGACGAGGAGGGCACCCGGTTCTCCACCGCGCTCACGGGCAGCTTCGCGGTCGCCGGGAACTGGCACGAGGACTGGTGGGAGCGGACCGACCGCGACGGCGTCAGCGTCCGGTCGGCGGCGGAACGGTTCGGCCTCGACCCCGCCCGGATCGGCGAGGCGGCCCGGAGGCCGGAGGAACTCGTCGGGTACCTGGAACTGCACATCGAACAGGGTCCGCACCTCGAGGCCGCCGGGCGCCCCCTGGGGGTCGTCTCCTCGATCGCGGGAGCCCGGCGCTTCGCCGGCCGCGTCGTCGGTGAGGCCCGCCACGCCGGGGGAACTCCCTACGGCAAGCGGAAGGACGCCCTCGTCGGTGCGTCCCAGGTGGTGCTCGCCGTCGAGCGCCTCGCCGTGGAACTCGGCGGCATCGCCACCGTCGGTCGGCTGCAGGCCTTCCCCGGTGGGGTGAACGTCGTCCCCGGTCTGGTCGAGTTCACCCTCGACGTCCGGGCCGAGCACGACGAGCAGCGCGACGTCCTGGTCGACGCGATCACCGCCTACGCGCAGGAGTTCTGCGGCCTGCGCGGACTGGGTTTCGAACTCATCGAGGTCCACGCCGCGGCGGGGGTGTACTGCGACGCCGACCTCGTGGAGTCCGTCACCGCCGGCATCGCCGCGACCGGTGACCCCGAACCCCTGACGATCTGGAGCCGGGCCGGGCACGACGCCATGGCCATCGCCGCCGTCACCCCCGTCGCCATGATCTTCGTGCGCTGCGAGGACGGCATCAGCCACGCCCCGGGGGAGAAGGTGACCCTCGAGGACGTGGCGATCGGTATCGACGCGTTCGAGGCCACCGTGCTCGACGTGGCCCGCCGACGAGCATGAGCGAACCGGGCGTGAACGAGCCGGGTGTGAGGGGCCGCATCGACGCGGTGTGGTCCGACCTCACCCCCTCCGAACGTCAGGTCGCCGAGGTGGTCCTGGAACGGGCCGACGACCTGGCCGGGTTCAGCGGCGCGGAACTGGCGGAATTCTCCGGTGCTTCGAAGGCGACGGTCAGCCGGTTCTTCCGGCGGCTCGGTTTCACTTCCTACGCCGAGGCCAGGGTGGACGCGCGGTCGTTGCGGGCCCGGGGGGTACCGACGGGCGGTCTCCCCGACGGCAGCCCAGGGCCGGTCGCGACGCACGTCGCGCACGACGTCAAGAACCTCACCCGGACCGCGGAGAACCTCTCTGCCACCGACCTGGACGGCGTCGTCACGACGTTGGCGGCGGCCCGGCGGGTTCTCGTCCTCGGCTGGCGCAACAGCTACCCGGTGGCGTTGCACCTCCGTGAACAGCTCCTCCAGGCCCGGCCTGACGTCTCCGTCGCGCCGTTGCCGGGACAGACCGTTGCCGAGGAGGTCGCGGGACTCGACGCGCGGGACCTCCTCGTCGTCGTGGGTTTCCGGCGTCGGACACCGGCGGTCCCGGCGGTGCTGGAACTGGCCGCGGAGCTCGGGGTCCCGTGCGTCCTGCTCACCGATCCCGCCGCCGGGCCACCCGCGGCCCCCGTCGCGCACCGGCTCGTGGTCCCGGTCGACGGTCCGGGAGCCTTCGACAGCTACGCAGCGGTCATGACGACGGTCGCCGTGCTGGCCGAAGGTGTCCTCGCCCGACGTGGCAGTGCAGGTCGACACCGCGTCGGTGAGGTCGCGAAGGCCCACGACGCGCTGGCCGAGCTCGAGAGCTGACCCCGCGCCCCACCCTCGCCGGATCGACTGGAGCGGAAGTCGGCTCGATCCGCTCTGCGAGAAGCTCTTCGTTCCACTCCGGCGTGACGGAACCTGAGCGACGAGGACTGTGCTCGATCGCGACGGAGTGGGGGCTAGAGGACCGCGAGCATCCCGCCGTCGACGTGCAGCGTCTGCCCGTTGACGAAACCCGAGGCGTCGGAGCACAGGAACAGCAGCGGGCCCACGAGTTCCGCGACGTCGCCCCAGCGGCCGGCGGGGGTCCGCCCGGAGACCCAGGCGGTGAACTCCTCGTCGGCCACCAGGGCCGCGGTGAGTTCGGTCGCGAAGTACCCGGGACCCAGGCCGTTCACCTGGATCCCGTACCCGCCGAGGTCGGCGCACATGCCCTTGGTCAGCATCTTCAGCCCGCCCTTGGTGGCGGCGTAGGGCGCGATCCCCGGGCGGACGACCTCGCTCTGCACGGACAGGACGTTGACGATCTTCCCCCGCCCGCGCGGGACCATCCGCCGGGCCACGGCCCGGGCCACGGTGAACGCGCTGGTGAGGTTCACGTCGAGCAGCCGCCGCCACTCGTCGTCGGTGAACTCGGTGAAGGGCTTCCGCTGCTGCATCCCGGTGTTGTTCACCAGCACGTCGATCGGCGCGACCTCTTCCAGCGCGGCGACCGCGGCGTCCACCGCGGCGGAGTCGGTGACGTCGAACGCGCAGGCGTGGGCGGTGCCCGGACCGAGCGCGCTGAGTTCGGCGGCGACCCGCTCCGCGGCCTCCGCGCTCCGTCCGTTGACGGCGACGTCGCACCCGGCCCGGACCAGACCTTCGGCCAGGGCGCGCCCGATGCCGCGGGTGGAACCGGTCACCAGGGCGAGGCGGCCGGAGACGTCGAAGAGGGAGCTGGCGGTCACGGGGTTCCTCGCAGGTCGGACGGTCCGGGGAGTGGATCGTCTCAGATCCCTCGACGGGCGGGACGCCGGGCGGAGTGCTTGTATTGGACGTTTCGCACCTGAGAACAGGAAACCGCCCACGACGACGTCGGAGGAACCCCATGACCGAGCACCACGGGTCGGATCGTGCCGCGGACGGCGGTGGTGGCCTGACCGGTGCGGTGGTGGTGGTCGCCCTGGTGTCGGCCATCTCGGGTCTGCTCTACGGCTACGACACCGGCATCATCTCCGGTGCCCTGCTGCAGATCAGTGACGACTTCGAGACCGGCAACGGCTGGGAACAGGTCATCGCCGCCTCGATCCTGGCCGGCGCGGTGGTCGGGGCCCTCACGTGCAGTCGGCTCAGCGAACGCCGGGGCCGTCGGGGAACCCTGCTCGTCGTGGCCGTGATCTTCGTGATCGGCACGCTCGGTGCCTCGCTGGCCCCCGATCCCGTGACCCTCTCCCTCGCGCGGCTCGTGCTCGGGTTCGCCGTCGGTGGCGCGACCCAGACCGCCCCCACCTTCGTCGCCGAGCTGTCGCCGACGAAGTACCGCGGTCGCCTCGTCCTGTGCTTCCAGATCGCCATCGGGGTCGGCATCCTCATCGCCACGATCGTCGGAGCCAGCGAGAAGGTGGACTGGCGGATCTCGATCGGCGCGGCCTCCGTCCCGGCGGCGATCATGTTCCTGCTGATGCTCCGCCTGCCGGAGAGCCCGCGCTGGCTGCTGAAGTCGGACCAGGAGGACCGGGCCCGTGAGGCGCTCGAGCGCGTCCGTCCCGACCGCGCCGACGTGGACGGGGAACTGCGCGAGATCAGCGGGCTCGTGCACGCCGAGAGCGAGGCCAGCACCAAGGGCTGGCGGGGACTGCGCGAGGCGTGGGTGCGGCCGGCGCTGATCGTCGGCTGCGGGCTGGCGATCTTCACCCAGCTGTCCGGGATCGAGATGATCGTCTACTACTCCCCGACGATCCTCACCGACAACGGGTTCTCCGACAGCGCCGCGCTGCAGGTCTCGGTCGCCCTCGGCGCCACCTACCTGCTCACCCAGCTCATCGGCCTCGCCATCATCGACCGGGTCGGCCGGCGTCGGCTCACGCTCATCACGCTCCCGGGGGCGGCCCTGTCGCTGATCGTGCTGGGCACGTTCTTCGTCACCGGCCACGACGGCAAGGCGCAGGTCCCGTGGATCGTGGCCACCCTCGTCGCGTTCATGGCCTTCACCGCCGGGGGGATCCAGCTCATGGGCTGGCTCACGGGTTCCGAGATCTACCCGCTCGCCACCCGGTCCGCCGGCGCCGCCGCCCAGTCGGCGTCGTTGTGGGGGACGAACCTGCTCATCACGTTGTCGTTGCTGAGCATCATCGACACGATCGGCACGGGCCAGACGTTCTGGCTCTACGCCGCGTTCAACGTCGTCTCGTTCGTCTTCCTGTACCGGAAGATGCCCGAGCTCACGGGGCACAGCCTGGAGGAGATCGAGAGCCGGCTGCACGAGGGCCGGTTCCGTCCGCGCGACTTCGCGCAGGCTCGCGAGAAGACGTCCGCACGGTGATCGTCCGCCCCGTGATCGTCCGCCCGGTGACGGTTCACGCGAGCCGCGCGTCGACGAACCGCAACCACCCGGGGACCAGGCTGCGCCAGTAGCCCATGGTGTGGGCGCCGTCGCCGATCCCGCCCGCCGGGGCGGGATCGCAGGCCGCCCGGTACGCCTCGGTCTGCTCCCGGAAGGGGTCGTCGACCCCGCAGGACACCGAGAGCGCGACCGACCCCGTCGCCGGGCCGGGGACCAGGTCGCCGAACTCCCGCCAGTCGGCGGCGTCGTCGAAGGACCCCGCCGACGTCGCCCCGGCGGAGGCGAACAACGCCGGGCTCCCCGCGGCCGCGGCGACGAGTTCCCCCGACGTGGGGAACCGTCCCGCGGTGACCTCCCGGGCCAGCAGGAGGGCGCCGAAGCCACCCATCGACCACCCCGCGACCGCCCAGCGGGACAGGTCGAACCCCGTGTCGTGGAGCCGGGGGAACAGTTCCTCGCGCAGCATCGCGAGCGGGTCGTCACCGTTCGCGCGGGGGTGCCAGTAGCTCGACCCGCCGTCGACGGAGACCACCGCCAACGGGGACCCACCGCCCCCGACGTGCGCGGCGAGGAACTGGTGGACGCCCAGCTGGGTGAACGCGGCGCGCGCGTCGTCACCGCGGCCGTGCAGGACGAGGAGCACCGGCAGACCGGCCGGGGCCACGCCCGGGGGAGTCGCCCAGCCCCAGGTCACCGGGCGAGCGCGGGCCGCGGAGTCGAAGGTCGCGAAGACGGGTTCCCCGGCCCCGGCCGACGGCACGGGGTCCGCGACCTGCCCGATGCCCAGGGTCGTCCGGATCCGGCTCCGGACGGGCCGGACCTCCAGGGCCACCGCGGCCCCGCCCACGACGAGCACACCGGCACCGGTCGCGAGCACTGCCCGCCGCGTCGAGGTCGTCACTCTCCGATGGTGGCCCGGCACCCCCGTCGAGGGGTGCCGGTCACCGGATCTCCGCGAGGACTCCCCAGGACCTCGTCCCGCCGCCCGTCCCGCCTCCCGTCCCGCAGCCCGTCGTCACTCGGCGAGGACGCACCGCCCGCCGCCGGAGCGCTTGGCCGCGTACATCGCGGCGTCGGCCCGGGAGAGCAGCGAGTCGGCGTCGTCGCCGTCCTCGAAGGCGGTCAGCCCCACGCTGGCGCTGATCGTGGCCGGCCCGGCGGAGAGCAGGAACGGCGTGCGCAGCGCCACGACGACGGCCTCGGCCGTGTCGTCGGCGACCCCGGGGAAGAGGTCGGGCAGGACCAGGGCGAACTCGTCGCCCCCGAGCCGGGCGGCGAAACCGCCGGCCCCGGCCGCGCTGCGCAGCCGGTCCGCGACCTCGCAGAGCAGCTCGTCACCCGCCGCGTGCCCGAGCGTGTCGTTCACGGCCTTGAACCCGTCGAGGTCGACGAAGAGGACCGCGATGGCCGACTCCGCGCCCACGGCCTGCTCCAGCCGGCTGGTGAAGGCCCGCCGGTTCGGCAGCCCGGTCAGCGGGTCGACGAGGGCCAGCCGTTCCGCCTCCGCGGCCAGTCGCAGCCGGACCAGCGCGGCCGAGGCCAGCGAGCCCAGCGAGGCCAGGGCGACCTCGTCGAACTGCTGACCCTCCCGGTTGCTCGCCCGGGGGGCGACGATCCAGCGCAGCGGGTCCTCGTCGCCGAGCTCGTACCCGACCTCGCCAGGACCGGGGGGCTGGGTCCGGACCGCGAGGCGCCCGCCGGAGACCAGCGTCGCGGGCTGTGCTTCGAGCACGGTCACGAGGTCGTCCGCGGTGGTCACCGCGTGGATGCGGACGGCGGCCTCGAACAGCTGACGCTGCTGCGCACGGCTCTGGTGGGCGCGTCGCCACGCCCACGCCGCGACAACGACGGCCATCCCGGGCACGAGGATCAGCGAGGCGATCCACGTGGGCATCGCGATGTTGACGGCCGCCGCGAGGTAGCCGAGGACGGAGACGAGCAGGAACAGCGCCCCACCGATGAGCGCGCCCGGGTCGGCCAGTTCCTCGAACAGCGTCCGGCGGTACTCGATCGCGATGGACACGGCCGAGAGCAGGGTGTCGGCGGCGAAGTAGGTCGCCGCCCCGGCCAGCACCGCGAACAGCTGCGCCGGACGGACCGGGTCGAGCGGCTGCAGCGCGGCGACGACCAGGGTCGCGAGCAGGCTGGAGACGATCGAGGAACCGGCGTTGAAGAGCCGGCTCGTCCAGGCCCGCCGGTCGACCAGGTACGCGGGCAGCGCGGTGAGCGGCCAGGCCAGCAGCGCGACGGGGGTGTCGTAGAAGGTCTGCAGGTAGAACAGCAGCACGGGGGCGAAGGGCACCTGGATGCCGGTGGCCACGCTCGTCACCATCAGCGGGAAGCGGGTGAGGACCCAGCCGACGGGGATGCAGAGGGCCAGCGCCGTGAAGACGTCCCGGTTGGCCCCGGTCGCGTGCCACCACAGGGCGGCGCCCACCAGCACGAGCAGTCCCGCCGCGAAGACACCGACGTCGAAGAGCACGGACGTGCTCACACGGCGTCGGGCGCGAGCGGTGTCCACGTCCTCTGGTCGGCAGGAGCGCGGCGGTCCTTGAGCCTCCGCGGCGGCGGTAGCCTGAGCACGCCGATCTCCCCCCTCCTCGAAGGAGCGCCGCGCATGGGCCGCGTCGTCATCGACGTCATGCCGAAACCCGAGATCCTCGACCCGCAGGGGAAGGCCGTCGTCGGCGCCCTTCCGCGCCTCGGGTTCGATCTCTTCACCAGCGTCCGTCAGGGCAAGCGCTTCGAGCTGGAGGTGGCCGGCGAGGTCACCCCCGAGGTGCTCGAGCAGGCCCGGAAGGCCGCCGAGACGCTGCTCTCGAACCCCGTGATCGAGGACGTCGTCAGCGTCCGGGACGCCTCCGGCACCCCGGCCGAGGTCACCGCGTGAAGATCGGCGTCGTGACCTTCCCCGGGTCGCTCGACGACGGCGACGCCCGTCGCGCGGTGCGTCTCGCCGGCGGCGAGGCCGTCGTGCTCTGGCACGCCGACGCCGACCTGCACGGGGTCGACGCGGTCGTCCTGCCGGGCGGGTTCTCCTACGGCGACTACCTGCGCTGCGGCGCGATCGCCCGCTTCGCGCCCGTGATGGCCGAGGTCGTCCGCGCGGCCGGGGGCGGGATGCCCGTCCTGGGCATCTGCAACGGCTTCCAGGTGCTGTGCGAGTCGCACCTGCTGCCGGGTGCGCTGGTCCGCAACGACCACCAGAAGTTCCTGTGCCGCGACCAGCGGCTGCGGGTCGAGTCGACCGCCACCGCGTGGACGTCCACGTACGCGGCGGGACAGGAGATCACGATCCCGCTGAAGAACGGCGAAGGCGGTTTCGTCGCCGACACCGCGACGCTGGACCGCCTCGAGGGGGAGGGCCGCGTGGTCTTCCGCTACCTCGACGGCAACCCCAACGGGTCGATGCGCGACATCGCCGGGATCAGCAACGAACGCGGCAACGTCGTGGGGCTCATGCCGCACCCCGAGCACGCCGTCGAGGAACTGTTCGGTCCGGGACTGGACGGCCTCGGCCTGTTCACCTCGGTGCTGAGCGCCGGACTGGAGGCACTCGCGTGAGCACGCTCACCGCCCTGGACACCGTGGGTCGTGCGGAGCAGACGCCGGACCACCCGCAGCCGTGGAAGGAACTCGGCCTCAAGGCCGACGAGTACGAGCGGATCCGCGAGATCCTGCAGCGCCGCCCCACCGGCGCCGAGCTCGCGATGTACTCGGTCATGTGGAGCGAGCACTGCTCCTACAAGAGCTCCAAGGTCCACCTCAAGACCTTCGGCGACCACCTCACCGAGGACATGAAGACGTCCCTCATGGTCGGGATCGGCGAGAACGCCGGGGTCGTCGACATCGGTCAGGGCTGGGCCGTGACCTTCAAGGTCGAGTCCCACAACCACCCCAGCTACATCGAGCCCTACCAGGGTGCGGCCACCGGCGTCGGCGGGATCATCCGCGACATCATGGCCATGGGTGCCCGCCCGATCGCCGTCATGGACTCGCTGCGGTTCGGGGCGATCGACCACCCCGACACCGCCCGCGTCGTCCCGGGCGTCGTGTCCGGGGTCGGCGGGTACGGCAACTGCATCGGGCTGCCGAACATCGGTGGCGAGGTCGTCTTCGACCCGACCTACCAGGGCAACCCCCTCGTCAACGCCCTCTGCATCGGTTCGCTGCGCCACGAGGACCTGCACCTGGCCAACGCCCGTGGCGTCGGCAACCTCGTCGTGCTCTTCGGCGCCCGCACCGGCGGCGACGGCATCGGCGGCGTCTCGGTGCTGGCTAGCGAGACGTTCGACGCGACCGGCCCCTCGAAGCGGCCGGCCGTCCAGGTCGGGGACCCGTTCCAGGAGAAGGTGCTCATCGAGTGCTGCCTGGACCTGTTCCACGCCGGTCTGGTCGAGGGCATCCAGGACCTCGGCGGGGCCGGGTTGTCCTGCGCCACGAGCGAACTGGCCTCGGCCGGTGACGGCGGGATGGTCATCCACCTCGACCGCGTCCCGCTGCGCGACCCCTCGCTCTCGCCCGAGGAGATCCTCATGAGCGAGTCCCAGGAACGCATGATGGCGATCGTCACGCCGGCGAACGTCGAGGAGTTCCTCGCGGTCACCGCGAAGTGGGACGTCGAGGCCGCCGTGCTCGGCGAGGTCACCGACGGCACCCACCTCGTCGTGCAGTGGCACGGCGAGACCGTCGTCGACGTCCCGCCGCGCACCGTCGCCCACGACGGCCCGGTCTACGAACGCCCCTACCAACGTCCCGCGTCGCAGGACGCGCTGCAGGCGAACACCCCCGACTCCCTGCCCCGTCCCGGCACCGACGTGGAACTTCGTGACACCCTGCTGCGCATGGTCGCCTCGCCGAACCTCTGCTCGCGGGCGTGGGTCACCGACCAGTACGACCGCTACGTCATGGGGGGACGGCGCTCGCGACCCCCGACGACGCGGGTGTCGTGCGCGTCGACGAGGAGACGAACCTCGGGGTCGCGCTGAGCCTCGACGGGAACGGCCGGTTCGCGCGGCTCGACCCGCGCACCGGGGCCCAGCTCGCGCTGGCCGAGGCGTACCGGAACGTGGCCGCGGCCGGGGCGAAACCCCTCGCGGTCACCGACTGCCTGAACTTCGGTTCGCCCGAGGACTCCGGGGTCATGTGGCAGTTCGCCGAGGCCGTGCAGGGTCTGGCGCTCGCGTGCGAGGAACTCGGGGTTCCCGTCACCGGTGGCAACGTGTCGCTCTACAACCAGACCGGTGACGACGGTCTGAACTCCGCGATCCTCCCCACCCCGGTCATTGGGGTCCTGGGCGTCCTCGACGACGTCCGTCGTCGCACCCCGTCGGGGTGGAAGGAGTCCGGGCAGAACGTCTACCTGCTCGGCACCACCCGCGACGAACTCGGTGGTTCCGAGTGGGCCTGGGCCGAACACGGTCACCTCGGCGGCCTGCCGCCGGTGCTCGACCTCGCCCACGAGAAGCTCCTCGGGGACATCCTCGTGCAGTGCTCGCGCGACGGTCTGATCGACGCCGCCCACGACCTGTCCGACGGTGGCCTCGCGCAGGCCCTCGTCGAGTCCGTCCTGCGGTACGGGGTCGGCGCACGGGTGTGGCTCGACGAACTCCTCGACCGCGACGGGATCGACGCGTTCACCGCGTTGTTCTCCGAGTCGGCCGGCCGGGCGATCGTGTCCGTGCCGCGCGAGGAGGAGATCCGGTTCACCGACATGTGCACCGCGCGCGGTCTCGCGCACGTGCGCATCGGGGTGACCGACGACGGCGACGGGAGCGTGCCCGGCCTGCTCGACGTGCAGGGCCGGTTCCAGGTTCCCGTCGCGGAACTCCGCGAGGCGCACACGGGGACGCTGCCCCGGCACTTCGGCTGAGTCCCCACCCACCCACCGCCCGGTGGGACGAACGCAGGAGGAACTGTGACCCCACCCGCCCCGACCCGTTTCGCCGTCGTCGGGAGCGGGTGGAGGTCGCAGTTCTTCGTGCGCCTCGCCCGGATGGCGCCCGACCGGCTGCGGGTGACCTCGGTGGTCACCCGCACCGCCGGTCGTGCCGAGGAGATCAGCGCCGGGTGGGGGGTTCCCGCGGTGCTGACCCTGGAGGAGGCGTTGCGCGAGCGGCCCGACTTCGTCATCGCGTCGGTGCCCTGGGCCGCGATGCCGGACCTCGTCCGCGAACTCGTCGCGGCGGGCGTGCCGGTCCTGGCCGAGACGCCGCCCGCCCCGGACGTCGAGGGTCTGCGGTCGTTGTGGCACGACGTCGGCGGTTCCGGACGCGTCCAGGTGGCGGAGCAGTACCTGCTGATGCCCGGTCACGCGGCCCGGCTGGCCGTCGTCCGCGACGGGACCATCGGGGAACCGACGTCGGTGCAGATCTCCTCGACGCACATGTACCACGCGGTGTCGCTGGTCCGAGGCCTCCTCGGCGTCGGGACGGAGGACGTCGTCGTGAACGCCCGCGAGTTCACCGCCCCGCTCCTGGACCCGCTCTCGGGTGCCGGGTGGGACCCGTCGGCGCGACCCCGGGACGCGACGACGACCCTCGCGACTCTCGACTTCGGCGGCCGCACGGGGCTCTACGACTTCACCGACAACCAGTGGTGGAACCCGCTGCGGGGCCGTCGCCTCCTGGTGCGGGGAACCCGCGGTGAGATCGCGGACGACGCCGTGACGCGGCTCGTCGACCCGGTCACCCCGGTCACCTCGCTCCTCTCCTACCGGCGGCGCGGGATCGACCTGAACCTCGAGGGCGTGGACCTCGACACGATCGCCCTCGACGGCCGGGTCGTGCACCGCAACGCCTGGGCCGGGACGCGGATGAGCGACGACGACGTGGCCGTGGCCGAACTCCTGGCCCGGACGGGGGCCTGGGCGCGCGGCGAGGGGGATGAGCCGTACCCGTTGGCGCAGGCCTGCCAGGACCACGCGATCAGCCTGGCCATGGCCGAGTCGGCCCGCGCGCACGCCGACGTCCGGGTCGGCGGCGAACCCTGGAGCTGAGACCGCCCGCGCCGCGCCGGGCCGGCGGGTTCTGGTTCAGCCGGTTCAGCCGGCCAGGCTGAGGCGCAGGGCCGCGAACAACTCCTGCTGGATCTGCGTCATCGTCCGGCCCGTGTCGTCCGCGATCCAGGTCTCGAACGCGACCCGGAACACCGTGATCGTGGAGTGCGCCAGCAGGGTCGCCGCGGGTTCGTCGACCCCGCGCTCGCGCAGGGCAGCGGCCACGGCCGTCGCCAGGGCGCTCATCTTCAGCTGTTCGCGTTCGGCGAGCGCGGGGTGGCCGAAGACGACCGCCGCGCGGCGCCGGGCCCACGGCCGGCGTTCCTCGCCGAAGAACTCGCTCGAACCGGCCAGCGCGTCCGCGGCCATCTCGGCGGGGGCGGTGGCGGCGGAGTTCGCCACGGCGAGGGTGAACTCCTCCAGCAGTCGCTCGCTGCCCGCGAACAGCACTTCGCGCTTGTCGCTGAAGCAGCGGAAGAACGTCCGCTCGGTCACCCCGGCGCGGGCCGCGATCTCGGCCACGGTGGTCCGCTCGTAGCCCTGCTCGTCGAAGAGGTCGAGGGCCGCCTGCTGCAACCGCTGCGACGAACCGGGTTCCCACCGTGCCATGTCCCCATCCTAGGTGATGACAGAACCTGACATCGAGCGCTACGGTGATGTCGCAAGCTGACATCACTACTTGAGGAGAACCACGTGCGCGTCTTCATCACCGGAGCATCGGGCTGGATCGGTTCGCACACCGTCGACGAGTTCCTCGCCCACGGGCACCAGGTCCTCGGCCTGGCGCGCTCCGACGCCTCCGCCGCCGCGCTGCAGGCCAAGGGGGCCGAGGTCCTGCGCGGCGACCTCGACGACCTCGACGCCCTGCGCCGCGGCGCGGAGTCCACCGAGGGCACCGTCCACCTCGCCAACAAGCACGACTTCGCGAACCCGGCCGTCTCCAACGCCGCCGAACGTGCTGCGGTGCAGACGATCGCGGACACCCTCGTGGGTTCCGACCGACCGTTCCTGATGGCCAGCGGCCTCGGTGGCATCGCCCGGGGCCGGGCCGGCACCGAGGACGACGTCAACCCCTCGTACGGCCTCGACTCCTTCCGGGGCGGGGCGGAGAACCTCGCCCTCGAGTACGCGCAGAAGGGGGTGCGGGTCCTGGCCGCCCGGTTCGCCCCGACCGTCCACGGCGCCGGGGACCACGGTTTCATCGCCGCCCTCGTCGCCGCCGCACGGGCGGCGGGTTCCTCCGGGTACGTCGGTGACGGCTCGAACCACTGGTCGGCGGTCCACGTCACCGACGCGGCCCGCATGGTCCGTCTCGCCGTCGAGGGTGCCCCCGCCGCCAGCGTCCTGCACTCCGTCGCCGAGGAGGGGATCACCACGAAGGAGATCGCCACCGCGATCGGCGCGGGGCTCGACCTCCCCGTGGTCCCCGTCGCCCCGGAAGCGGCCACCGACCACTTCGGCTGGATCGGGACGTTCTTCGCGCTCGACCTGCAGGCTTCCAGCCTCAGGACCCGGGCCCTGCTCGGCTGGGAACCGGCCGGTCCGACGCTGGGCGAGGACCTCGCCGGGGGTGGCTACTTCGCCTGAGGCCCGACAGGGTGGGGGCGTGAGCACCGTCGTCGAAGTGGCCGTGACCGAGGTCGACGGGGTGCGGGTCGCCCGCGCCGCCGGCGCGCACCGGGTGGAGTTGTGCGTGGCCCTGGAGGTCGGCGGTCTGACCCCGTCGCTCGGCCTCGTCGAACGGGCGGTCGAGGCTGCCGGACCGGTCGGGGTGCACGTCCTGCTCCGGCCCCGGCCGGGCGACTTCGTCCACGACGCGGACGACCTCGCGATCGTCCTGCGCGACGCCGGGACGGTGCTCGGGGCGGGCGCCGCGGGGATCGTCGTGGGGCCGCTGCGGTCCGACGGACGTCTCGACCTCGACGCCCTGCGTCGCCTCCGTGACGTCGCCGCGGGTGCGGAACTCACCGCCCACCGGGGTTTCGACGTGAACCCCGACGTCGAGTCCGGCGTCGAGGACCTCCTGGCCGTCGGTGCGGACCGCGTCCTCACGTCCGGGGGTGCGTCTTCCGCCCACGACGGGACCGACCGGATCGCCCGCGCCGTCGTGGCGGCGGCCGGCCGGCTCACGGTGATGGCGGGCGGCGGGGTGCGTCCCGGGCGGGTCCCGGACCTGGTGGCCGCCACCGGCGTGGGTGCCGTCCACCTCTCGGCCCGGTCGCTGCTGGCCGCCGACGCGGGGTTCGGGACCCGGTACCGGACCGATCCGGACCTCGTCACCGCGGCCGTGGGGGCGATGTCGTGACGCTGCCGATGCACGAGGACCAGGTCTACGTGAGTGCCGAGCTGGTGAGGCGGCTCGTGGCCGGGCAGTTCCCGCGCTGGCGGGACGAACCGGTCCGCGCCCTCGATGGACCGGGGACGGTGAACGCCGTGTTCCGGCTGGGGGAGCGGTGGGTGGTGCGGTTGCCGCTGCACCCCGGCGCGGCCGGGCTCGTGCGCCGCGAGGTCGAGGCCGCCCGCGAGCTCCTCGGGGTCACCCGGTTCCCCACCCCGGAACCGGTGGCACTCGGAGCGCCGGGGGAGGGGTACCCCTTCGAGTGGTCGGTCTTCACCTGGCTGCCGGGCACCACCGCGGACGAGGTCGATGTGGCCCACGGCGCGGAACTGGCCCGCGACCTCGCCGGGTTCGTCCGCGACGTGCGCTCCCTCCCGTTGCACGGCAGGCGCTTCACCGGTCCGGGTCGCGGGGGTGACCTGCACGCGCACGACGCGTGGATGGCCGAGTGCTTCGAGCGGAGCGAGGACCTCCGCGACCTCCTCGACGTCGCGCGGTTGCGGGCGCTGTGGTCGGGGTTCCGGCGGCTGCCGCACGTGTCGGCTGACGTCGTCGTGCACGGGGACCTCGTCCCGGGCAACGTGCTCGTCGCCGCGGGGCGCCTCGCCGGTGTCCTCGACGTCGGGGGCCTCGCGCCGGCGGACCCCGCGCTCGACCTGGTCGTCGGGTGGCACCTCTTCGACGACCCGGAGCGGGAGGAGTTCCGGACCGCGGTCGGGAGCGACGGGCTCGCCTGGGTCCGGTCGCAGGCGTGGGCGTTCCAGCAGGCGATGGGTCTCGTCTGGTACTACGAGGTCACGAACCCGCGGATGAGCGCGCTGGGGCGCTCGACGCTGGCCCGGATCGTGGCCGATCCGCTGGTCTGAGCCCGCGCCGGGCCCGGTTCCGGGGCGGTGAGGGGACCCTTCTCACCCGTCCGGCCCAGTGGGGTCTCACCCGCCCAGAAGCGGGTCGCTCTGCCACTGGGGGTAACCACAGAGTCGCTGGTTGAACACTCACGGTCACCGCGCCATGGTTGAGGTGTCGGGGCGAGCAGCCCCGCCCACCACTTCCCGGAACGCCTCGCCCCCTCGAACCCAGGAGCACCGCCGTGAGCAACGTCAACGAAACCCTGAAGAACGCCCTCGAGATCGAGGGTGCCATCGCGGCCCTGCTGGTCGACCACGAGTCCGGCATGACCCTGGGCTCCGCCGGGGGCGGCACCCTCGACCTCGAGGTCGCCGCCGCGGGGAACACCGACGTCGTGCGCGCCGAACTGCGCACCCTGGCCCGCCTGGGCCTGGACGACGCCCCCGAGGACATCCTCGTCACCCTCGGGACCCAGTTCCACCTGCTCCGCCTGCTGCAGAGCACGAACGGCCAGGGCCTGTTCCTCTACCTCGTGCTCGACCGCTCCCGCGCCAACCTCGCCATGGCCCGTCGCCTGCTGGCCGTCCTGGAGCGCGGCATCGAGCTCTGAGGCGGGCGACGACGGGTCAGTACTCCACGCGGAACCCGCTGATCAGCGTCACCGTGTTCCCGGCCGGGTCCCTCAGCGCGGACAACCGGACCCCCTTGCTCGCCTCGAGCACCTCGCCGGGCTGCAGTCCCCGCCCCCGGAGTTCGCTGAGCGCTTCGTCGAGGTCGGCGACGGCCAGGTTGACGGTCGTCGTCCCGGGGGAGCCGCCGGTGCGGAAGACCTGCAGCCACCCCGTGTTGGTGAGCCGCCACTCGACCAGGGTCTCCATGGGGCGGTTGTCGGGGACGCGGCCGAACAGGCGCGTGTACCAGTCGGTCGCCGCCGCCAGGTCGGTGACGGGTGCGACGGCCAGGACGTGGTCGATCCTCATGCCGGTCACGACCTCCCGCCGGCCCGGAACTCATCGCCCCCGGTCGTCAGGGCCGGGTGGGGGCGAGGAACTCCGCCAGCACGCGGACCACGAACGCGTGGTCCTCGGCCTGGGGCAGCCCCGAGGCCGCGACGGACCCGACGACGCCCACCCCGCGCACCCGCAGCGGGAACGCCCCACCGTGCGCGGCGAACTCGCGGGGGTCCAGCCGCGCGTCCACGTCGAAGTCGGCCCCGCTGAGGCGCCACCGCGTCCCCACCAGGAAGGACGAGTGGCCGAAGGCGTCCACGACGTTCATCTTGCGCTGCAGCCAGCGGTCGTTGTCCGCGGCGGAACCGGGCAACGCGGCGTGGAAGAGGCGTTGACCGTTGCGGCGGATCGCGAGCGCCAGCGGCAGTCCCTCGGCCCGCCCGCGCTGCACGAGCAGCGAACCGAGGCGCCACGCGTCGTCCTCGTCGAACCGGTCCAGGACCAGTTCCTCCTCGTCGGCGGTGAGGCGGGCGAGCAGGTCGGCGTCGTTCACGGGACTCCCCAGGGATCGCGGTGGCTGCGGGTACCCGGTGATCCTCTCGCGCGGCCGCGCCGGCCGCCTCGTCGGAGGGGTGGAGGGTCGCGTGAGGTTACTTTGTCTTGACATCTTGACGAGCAGCCGCTTACGGTTCCGGCCGAGGTGCATCCGGAACGAAGGAGTTCTCCCGTGTCGACCACCCAGGGCCAGTCGGCCCCGTCCGGACGAGGAGCGGGGACGGCGCTGCCGCCCCTGAGCGCAGGTCCGTACCGCCGCAGGCTCGGGGTGGTGGCCCTCGTCGCGACGTTCGGCGGCCTGCTCTTCGGCTACGACACGAGCGTCATCAACGGGGCCCTCGACCCGATGGTCGAGGAGCTCGGGCTCACCGCGTTCACCGAGGGGGTCGTCACCAGTTCGCTCCTCTTCGGCGCCGCCGTCGGTGCGATCACCGGTGGACGGCTCTCCGACGCGTGGGGCCGGCGCAAGGCCATCCTGCTGATGTCGGCGTTCTTCTTCGTCGGCGCCCTGGTCTGCGTGTTCGCGCCGACCTTCGCGGTCATGGTCGTCGGCCGCGTCCTCCTCGGCCTGGCGGTCGGGGCCGCCTCGACGGTGGTGCCGGTGTTCCTGGCCGAACTCGCGCCCTACGAGATCCGCGGGTCCCTGTCGGGACGCAACGAGATGATGATCGTCATCGGCCAGCTGGCCGCGTTCGTCGTCAACGCGATCGTCGGCAACGTGTGGGGCGAGTACGGCGGGGTCTGGCGCATCATGCTGGCCTTCGTCACCCTGCCCGCGATCGCGCTCTTCGTCGGGATGCTGCGGGTGCCGGAGTCCCCGCGCTGGCTGATCGACCACGGCAAGTTCGACGAGGCCGTCGAGGTCCTGCGCGAACTCCGTCCCGCCGGCCGGGCGGAGGCCGAGGCGCGCCAGATCGTCGACGCCACGTGGGAGGACTCCAAGCGCGTCGCCCTGGACTGGCGCCAGATCCTGTCCAACCGGTGGTTGCGGCGGATCCTGCTGATCGGCATCGGACTCGGTGTGGCGCAGCAGCTCACGGGGATCAACTCGATCATGTACTACGGCCAGGCCATCCTGAAGGAGGCCGGGTTCGACGACAGCACGGCGCTCATCGTGAACATCGCGCCCGGGATCATCGCCGTCGTCGGCGCGCTCATCGCGCTGCGGATGATGGACAGCTTCTCCCGCCGGAAGACGTTCGTCATCGGCTACACCCTGACGACCGTCTGCCACCTGTTGATCGGTGCGGCGTCGCTGGCCCTGCCGGTGGGCAACGCCCTGCGTCCGTGGGTGATCCTGTTCCTCGTGGTGGCCTTCGTCGGGTCGATGCAGACGTTCCTCAACGTGGCCACCTGGGTCACCCTGTCCGAGATCTTCCCGCAGAAGATGCGGGCGCTCGGCATGGGGACGTCGGTGTTCGTCCTGTGGCTGACCAACGCGTTCCTGGGGTTGTACTTCCCGACGCTGGTCGCGTCCGTCGGCATCACCGGGTGCTTCTTCGGTTTCGCCGTCATCAACCTGCTGGCCCTGGTGTTCGTGCACACCCAGGTCCCGGAGACCCGCGGCCGGACGCTGGAGGAACTCGAGGACGCGGTCACCTCGGGCCGGATCTACGACAAGGAGGTGCGCGACTTCGCCAGCTGATCGACGAGCTGCGAGGTCGTGCGACGCACCACGACGTCGATCGTGCCCTCCGCCCCGTCGAGCCAGGCCTGGACGGCGGTGTGCATGAGGGCCGTGCTGATCCCCGCGGCCAGCGCGGCTTCCTCCCGGGCCACCCCGTGGTCCAGGAGGCCGCGCTGGACGGTCGCGGTGAGGGCGGCGCGTTTGCGCAGTTCCCGTTCGACGAGCCCCTCGTCGGAGGCCACCAGGCCGCGGCGCAGCCGGAGTTCCTCGCGGCGGTCGCCGAACATCGCCAGCGCCACGCCGGGCAGGTCGGCCAGCAGGCGGGGCAGGGCCCCGTCGGAGAGGTCGGCCGTGGCCAGGTGGCCCGCGACGGAGGCGAGGACCTCGTCCTCGCCGGCGAAGAACACCTCGCGCTTGTCGGCGTAGTGCCGGAAGAACGTCCGCGTGGTGAGGCCGGCCCGCGCGGTGATCTGCGGCACCGTCGTCTCCGCGAAACCCTGCTCGACGAAGAGCTCGAGGGCAGCGCGCTCCAGACGTTCCCGCGTCCCCGGTTCCCATCGGCCCACCCCGTCATCGTACGGGGATGACACGGCATGTCATCACGGCTATGGTCATGACACGCCATGTCATCAGGAGGAACACGTGAGTGCAGAGGTGTGGGTCCTCGGGGCCACCGGCCGGGTCGGTCGACGGGTCGCGCAGCACGTCGCGGCGACGGGGCGTCCCGTCGTCCTGGTCGGCCGCGACCGCGGTCGGTTGGAGGCGCTCGGGATCAGCGGTGACGTCCGGGTCCTCGAGGCCGACACGCCCCGTGCGCTGGCGGCGATCGCCCAGGCGGGGCCGGCCGTCGTGGTGAACACCGTCGGCCCGTTCCTGGAGACCGCGGGCCCGGTGCTGGACGCCTGCCCGCCCGGCACGCACTACGTCGACGTCGGCAACGAACCCGATGCGCTGCAGGAGGTCCTGGACCGTCACGACGCCCTCGTGGCCACCGGGCGGACCGCGGTGGGCTGTGCCGGGTTCGGGGTGCTCGGCACCCAGGCCGCCCTCGGGGCGGCCCTCGCCGGACAGGAGGGGCGCGGGGTCCCGAGCCGGGTGCGGATCGACGCGATCGCCTCCGTCGCGGGTGAGGAGGGGCGGCTGGGCGAGGCGCTGGCCCGCACGATCGTCCGCGGGTTCTCCGAGGCCGGCACCCTCGGACGCGAGCCCGAACGCGTCGCCACCCCCGACGGCGACTCCGTCGTCACCGGGACCCTGCCGTCGGGGGAACTGCTCGCCGCCCGACGGCTGAGCCGTACCGACGACGTCACCGCGGCCTCGGCGCTCGTCCCCACCGGGGTCCCGGCCGGGGTGCTGCGCGCCCTCGCGCCGGTGCTGGCGACGCGGCCCGTCTCCCGGGTGGCGGCCCGTGCGCTGGCCCGGATCCGGATGAAGGCCACTCCGCGCCCGCGCGCCCACACCTGGGCCCGGGCCCGCGTCGGGTGGCCCGACGGCACGACCCGCACGGCGTGGCTGCGGGCCGAGGAGGCCATGGACTTCACGGTCGCCGCCGCGACCGAGGTCGCGCTGCGGCTCGCGGCCGGGGAAGGACGACCGGGGGCCTTCACCCCGGTCGAACTCTTCGGGACCGGACTCGCGGAGGCCGCCGGCGCGGTGCTGATCGACGGCTGAGCGTCAGCGGTCGACGAGGGTGACCTCGAACGCGTAGCGGCTGGCCCGGTAGACGTGGCGGCCGTACTCGACGACGCGGCCCGAGTCGTCGTGGGTCGTGCGTTCCATCGTCAGCAGCGGCGCACCCCGGCGCTCGTCGAGCAGCGAACACTCCTCGGCGTTGCCCCGGCGGGCCCCGATCCGTTGCCGCGCAACGCGCATCCCCACCCCGCGGCTGCGCAGCAACTGGTACATGCCGCGTTCGGTGAGGGCCTCCAGCGTCAGGTCGGTGTAGGGGGCGGGCAGCCAGTTCTCCAGCACCGCGAGGGGTTCACCGCCGGAGGTCCGCAGCCGGCGCAGGTGCAGGACGGGGGTCCCGGGGGCGATCGCGAGACTGCCGGCCACGTCGTCGGCGGCGCCGTCCATCTCGTGCAGCAGGACCTGCGTCGCCGGGTGCTGTCCCGACTGCACCAGGTCGTCGTGCAGGCTGGTCAGCTCGACGGGGCGGGTCACCTGACCGTGCACGACCTGGGTGCCGACGCCGCGCTTGCGGACCAGCAGGCCCTTGTCGACCAGTTGCTGGATCGCGCGACGCATCGTCGGGCGGGACAGCCCGAGCTGGTCGGCCAGGTGGATCTCGTTGTCGAGCCGGGAACCCGGGGGGAGCTTGCCACCCTCGATGGCCTGCTCGATCTGGCGGGCGACCTGGAAGTACAGGGGGACCGGGCTCGAGCGGTCCAGGTCGTAGAACAGATCGTTCACCACAGCTCCGAACGTCGCGATGGGCGGCGCAGCTACATCGCCGTGCCGCCGAGCCGTCATCGTAGCCGTCCGGAGGTGTGCACGTCAGGAGGTTCGTTTGTCCTGACAAAGCTTGACACGGAGGCCTCCTGCGGAGCACGCTCGTCCCTGCCACCGCGCCGCTGCGGCCCGGAACGGCACAGATCATCCGGACTGGGAGGGGACCTCGCGTGAGCAACACGGCCGCGCTGGACGTCGTGACCATGGGCAGGGTCGGCGTCGACCTCTACCCGTTGCAGGACAACACGGGCCTCGAGGACGTCGAGACCTTCGGGAAGTACCTGGGAGGCAGTGCGACCAACGTCGCCGTCGCCGCCGCCCGGCACGGTCGCGCCGCGGCCGTCATCACCCGCACGGGTCACGACGCCTTCGGGACGTTCATCCACAAGGCGCTCGCGGACTTCGGGGTCTCCGACCGGTTCGTCTCAGGGGTCGACGGGCTCAACACGCCCCTGGCGTTCTGCGAGATGTACCCGCCCGACCACTTCCCGCTGCTCTTCTACCGTCAGCCCACCGCGCCGGACCTGCAGATCCGCGCCGAGGAACTCGACCTCGACGCCGTCCGCGCGGCCGGCATCTTCTGGGCCACGGTCACGGGACTCTCCGAGGAACCCAGCCGCGGGGCGCACTTCGCCGCCTGGCAGGCCCGCGGACGCGCCCCGCTCACCGTGCTCGACCTCGACTACCGCCCGATGTTCTGGTCCTCCCCGGCCGAGGCGACCGAACAGGTCCAGCGTGCGCTGCAGCACGTGACCGTCGCCGTCGGCAACAAGGAGGAGTGCGAGGTCGCCGTGGGCGAGACGGAACCCCGCAGGGCCGCCGAGGCGCTGCTGGCCGCCGGGGTCGAGATCGCCATCGTCAAGCAGGGACCCAAGGGCGTGCTCGGCGCGACCCGCGGCCCCAACGGGACCGAGTTCGTCGAGGTCCCGCCGACCCCGGTCGAGGTCGTCAACGGGCTCGGCGCCGGCGACGGGTTCGGCGGTGCGCTCTGCCACGGCCTGCTCTCCGGCTGGGACCTCGAGAAGGTCCTGCGCTTCGCCAACGCCGCCGGCGCCATCGTCGCCACCCGGCGCGAGTGCTCCACCGCCATGCCGTTCACCTCCGAGGTGGAGGCCCTGCTCGAGGAGGTCGCTGCCCGTGCCTGACCAGTTCGCGAAGGACTACGCCGAGGTCTCGGAGATCCGCGCGCGCCACCCCGAACGCATCCTCGAGCTCTCCCGGGCGCGGCGGCGACGTCCGGTGCTGGGGTCCGACGGTCGCCTCATGGTCATCGCCGCCGACCACCCCGCCCGCGGGGCCAACGGCGTCGGCGGCAACGCCATGGCGATGGCCGACCGGACCGAACTCCTCGACCGGTTGCAGGTGGCGCTCGCCGTCCCCGGCGTCGACGGCCTCCTCGGGTCCGCCGACATCATCGAGGACCTCACCCTCCTCGGGGCGCTGGAGGACAAGGTCGTCTTCGGGTCGATGAACCGCGGTGGCCTGCAGGGGGCCGCGTTCGAACTCGACGACCGCTTCACCGGCTACGACGCGCAGGCCATCGAGGACATGAACCTCGACGGCGGCAAGTTCCTCACCCGCATCGCCCTCGACGACGCCGGCACCCTGCCGACGCTGACGGCCTCGGCCGACGCCATCAGCGAACTCGCCGCCCGCAGGCTCATCGCGATGATCGAACCCTTCTGGTCGCGCAACGAGGGCGGCAAGGTCGTCCACGACCTCAGCGCCGAGGGGGTCATCAAGTCCGTCAACGTGGCCCAGGCCCTGGGGCGCACGACGGCGTACACCTGGCTCAAGATCCCCGTCGTCGACGACATGGAACGCGTCATGGAGTCCACCACCCTGCCGACCCTGCTGCTCGGCGGGGACCCGGCGACCTCCCCGGAGGAGACCTTCGCGACGTGGCGCAAGGCGCTCGCGCTGCCGTCGGTGCGCGGCCTCACGGTGGGCCGGACGTTGCTCTACCCGCCGGACGGTGACGTCGCCACCGCCGTCAAGACCGCCGTCTCGCTCGTCCGTTGAGGAGTCTCCCGTGACCGATCTCCACGTTCCCGCCGGTAGCGCGGGGGCCGACGGCTTCGACCTGGTCGTGACGCCGGAGTCGGCGGGCTGGGGGTTCTCCGGCCTGCGCACCCTGACCCTGACGCCCGGCGCCCGGCACACCTTCGCCACCGGTGCGGACGAACTGCTCGTCCTGCCGCTGTCGGGTTCCTGCTCGGTGACGGTCGAGGGGGAGACGCTCGAACTCCACGGCCGCACCGGGGTCTTCGACGGGGTCAGCGACTTCGCCTACGTCGGCCGCGACAGCGAGCTGAGCGTCCACAGCGCCGCAGGCGGCGTGTTCTCGTTCCCGGGCGCACGGGCGTCACGCCGCCTGCCCTTCCGCTACGGCCCGGCCTCGGGGGTTCCCGTCGAACTGCGCGGGGCCGGGCAGTGCAGCCGTCAGGTCAACAACTTCGCCACCCCGGCGGCGTTCGAGACCGACAAGCTCATCGCCTGCGAGGTCATCACCCCCGGCGGCAACTGGTCGTCCTACCCGCCGCACCGCCACGACCGGACCAGCGACGTGGAGAGCGACCTCGAGGAGATCTACTACTACGAGTTCCGCGCGCTGGCCCCGGCCGGTGTGCCGACCGTTCCCGGCGGCGTGGGGTTCCAGCAGGTCTACGGCGACGTCGACGACCCCGCGCGACCGATCGAGGTGCTGGAGGAGGTCCGGTCCGGAGACGTCGTGCTGATCCCGCACGGCTGGCACGGGCCCTCGGTGGCCAACCCCGCCTACGACATGTACTACCTGAACGTCATGGCCGGACCGGAGACGGAACGGGCCTGGAAGATCTGCGACGATCCCGCCCACGGTTGGGTGCGATCGACCTGGGAACAGCAGCCGGTCGACCCCCGGCTGCCCTTCTACTCCACCCCGACGGGCGCCAGTCCCGTACCCCGCTGAGAACTGAGAGATCGAGATGAGTGCGGTTCCCCCCAACCCGACGGTGCAGACGGTGCGGTTGACGGTCTCGCAGGCCGTCGTGCGGTTCCTGCAGGCCCAGTTCAGCGAACGCGACGGCGTCCGTCAGCAGTTCTTCGGCGGCGTCTTCGGCATCTTCGGTCACGGCAACGTGGCCGGGATCGGGCAGGCCCTGCTGGAGGCCGAGGTCGGCACGCCGGACTGGAACCCGCCGGCGCAGCTGCGGTACATGACCGGTCGTAACGAGCAGGCCATGGTCCACGCCGCCGTGGGTTTCGCCCGCCAGCAGGACCGGCTGCAGACCCTCGCCGTGACGGCGTCGGTCGGCCCGGGGTCCACGAACATGCTGACCGGTGCCGCGCTCGCGACGGTCAACCGGATCCCCGTCCTGCTGCTGCCCAGCGACGTGTTCGCGACCCGGGTCGCCTCGCCGGTGCTGCAGGAGCTCGAACAGCCCTACGGCTACGACGTGTCGGTCAACGACGCGTTCCGACCGCTGTCGAAGTTCTTCGACCGGGTCTGGCGTCCCGAGCAGCTCCCCTCGGCGCTGCTGGGCGCGATGCGCGTGCTGACCGACCCGGCGGAGACGGGGGCGGCGACGATCTGCCTTCCCGAGGACCTGCAGGCCGAGGCCTGGGACTTCCCGGTGGAGCTGTTCCGGGAACGGACCTGGCGCATCGCCCGGCCCGTCCCGGAGAAGGTCGTGATCGCCGAGGCCGCGGAACTCATCCGCTCCGCGAAGGCGCCGCTGGTCGTCGCGGGGGGTGGGGTCGTGTACTCGCGGGCCACCGAGGCGCTCAAGGCGTTCGTGGAGGCCACCGGCATCCCCGTCGGGCAGTCGCAGGCGGGCAAGGGGGCGATCCGCTACGACCACCCGTTGTCGCTGGGGGCCATCGGGTCCACCGGGACGACGGCCGCGAACGAGATCGCCGCGGAGGCCGACGTCGTGATCGGCATCGGTACCCGCTACTCCGACTTCACGACGGCCTCCCGGACGGTGTTCCAGAACCCCGACGTGAAGTTCGTGAACGTGAACGTCGCCTCCCTCGACGCGGTCAAGCACGCCGGCCTCCCTGTCCAGGCGGACGCCCGGGAGGCCCTCGAGGCCCTCACCGCCGCGCTGGAGGACTTCTCGACCCCCGACGCCTACCGCGAGCGTGCGGCCCGGCTGAACCGGGAGTGGGACGCCGTGGTGGAGGAGTTCTTCCACTCCGGGAGAGGTGAGGAGACGGGGTTGCTGGCCCAGGCCGAGGTCATCGGCGCCGTCGACGAGGTGGCCGGGGACCGCGACGTCGTGGTGTGCGCCGCGGGTTCGCTGCCCGGTGACCTGCACTGCATGTGGCGCAGCCGCGACCCGAAGCAGTACCACGTCGAGTACGGCTTCTCCTGCATGGGCTACGAGATCCCCGGTGGGATCGGGGTGGCCCTCGCCGCGCCGGACCGGGACGTGTTCATCACGGTCGGGGACGGTTCCTACCTGATGATGCCGACCGAACTCGTGACAGCGGTCCAGGAGGACGTGAAGCTCATCGTCGTCCTGCTGCAGAACCACGGTTTCGCCTCGATCGGCGCGTTGTCCGAGCAGCACGGTTCGCAGCGCTACGGGACGAAGTACCGCCGGCGTGCGGAGTCCGGTCGTCTCGAGGGCGCGAAGCTCCCCGTGGACCTCGCGGCGAACGTCGAGAGCCTCGGGATCCGGACGCTGCGCGCCGGGACCCGCAAGGAGCTCGTGGCGGCCCTCCAGGACGCCAAGGCGTCCACGGAGTCGACCTGCGTGTACGTCGAGACCGACCTCTACTCCGAGGCCCCCGACGGGGGCGGCTGGTGGGACGTCCCGGTCTCTGAGGTGTCGCGCCTGGAGTCCACCCGCACCGCGCGCACCTGGTACGAGGGGAAGAAGGAGGCGCAACGCCCGCTCCTCTGACGTCACGTCCCCCCGGGTAAGCACTTACCCGGGGGGACGTTCGTCGTCCGGGCCCCGGTGGGGCCGGGTGCCGCTTCTCCTGAGGTCGCGGAGAGGTAAGTATGTAACGACAATCGCTTGACAGTTCGCGCGTTCACGCGCGACAGTTTCCGCAGTCGCCCTCCCCGCCGGGACGGCGACGCACGACGACGTGGAGGAACTTCCCCATGGGCCGCACCCCGACAACAGGCGCCGTGACCATCGGCACCGCTCCGGACTCCTGGGGCGTCTGGTTCGCCGAGGACCCGCTGCAGACCCCAGCCGCCCGCTTCCTCGACGAGGTCGTCGACGCCGGCTACGAGTGGATCGAGCTGGGGCCGTACGGCTACCTCCCGACCGACCCCGCCGAACTCTCCGACGAGCTCGAGAAGCGCCGGCTCAAGGTGTCCGCCGGCACGATCTTCGCCGCCCTGCACCGCCCCGACCACTACGACGAGGCGTGGGCGCAGGTCGAGCAGGTCGCCAAGCTCACCCAGGCCATGGGCGGCACCCACCTCGTGGTGATCCCCGGCCAGTGGCGCAGCGACAAGACCGGCGAGCAGATCGAACCGCGCGAACTCGACGAGGACGGCTGGGCCCGCCTCGCCGCCGGCATGGACCGCCTCGGCCGGGACGTGCGCAACGGGTACGGCCTGCAGATCGCGGTCCACTCCCACGCCGACACCCACATCGACACCCACGCCGAGGTCGACCGGTTCCTCGAACTGACCGACCCCGACGTGGTGAAGCTCTGCCTCGACACCGGGCATGTGTCGTACTCCGGTGGCGACAACCTGAAGATCATCGCCGACCACCCCGACCGGATCGCCTACGTCCACCTCAAGCAGGTGGACCCGGCGATCGTCGCCAGGGTGAAGGCCGAGGACCTCCCGTTCGGCGAGGCCGTCAAGCTGGGCGCCATGGTCGAGCCGCCGCACGGGATCCCGGCCATGCCGCCGATCCTCGAGGCGCTCGAGGGCCTCGGCCGCGACCTCTTCGCGATCGTCGAGCAGGACCTCTACCCGGTGGCCTTCGACGCACCCCTGCCGATCGCCACCCGCACCCGCACGTACCTCAACTCCTGCCGCTAGACCTTCGCCGTTCGAACGTCGGATCGGCTCGGCACACCAGAGAGGAACGGATCGATGGAGATTCGCACTGCGACGGGGAGCGTGACCCCGTGAGTCACAGCGTGCAGAGCGCCACGGGACAGGAACCCCCGACCACGCACTCGGGGGGGAAGGCCACCTCGGCCGACGACCGCGTCCAGCGCCGATCGGCGCTGGCCTCGCTGGTCTCCCGTCCCGAGATCGGGTCGCTCATCGGAGCGATCGCCCTGCTCGTGCTGTTCCTCGCCGTGGCCCCGACGCTGCGTTCGGGCGCGAGCATCTTCACCGTGCTCTACTCCAGCTCCACGATCGGCATCATGGCCGTCAGCGTGGCGCTGCTGATGATCGGCGGGGAGTTCGACCTCTCCGCCGGTGTCGCGGTGACGACGGCGTCGTTGACGGCGGCGACCACGGCCTACCAGCTGCACCTGAACATCTGGGTCGGCGTGCTGATCTCGCTCGTCGTGGCCCTGGCCGTCGGTCTCTTCAACGGCTGGCTCTTCGTGCGGACGGGGTTGCCGAGCTTCATCATCACCCTCGGGTCGTTCTTCATGCTGACCGGTCTGAACCTGGGCGTGACGAAGGTCGTCTCCGGCGGGGTGTCCTCGCCGACGATCACCGACATGGCCGGGTACTCCTCGGCCAGGGCGTTCTTCAACTACTCCCTGCCGGTGGGCAACGGGCTGCGGGTGCCGATCATCTTCTGGGTCGTCCTCGTGGTCGTGGCGACGTGGATCCTGCTGCGGACCCGGGTCGGGAACTGGATCTTCGCCGCCGGCGGGGACCCGGCCGCGGCCCGCGCGGTCGGTGTCCCGGTGAAGGCGGTGAAGATCGGCCTGTTCATGGGCGTCGGGTTCACGGCGTGGCTGCTGGGGATGCACAACCTGTTCGCCTACTCCAACGTCCAGTCGGGCAACGGCGTCGGCAACGAACTGTTCTACATCATCGCGGCCGTCGTCGGCGGTTGCCTGATGACCGGTGGGTACGGCTCCGCGATCGGTGCCGCGATCGGCGCGCTGATCTACGGGGTCGTCACCAACGGCATCGTCTACGCGGGGTGGAACGCGGACTGGAACAAGCTGTTCCTGGGCGCGATGCTCGTCATCGCGACCGTGGTCAACCTCGTGGTGAAGAACCAGGCGGCGAAGAGGTGAACGCGATGACAGGTTCCGACAGCGGCCAGCAGGCTCCCAACCAGGAGATCCTGCGCCTGGACGACGTGGGCAAGAAGTACGGCAACGTGCACGCGCTCCGGGGCGTCACGTTGTCCGTGCGCCAGGGCGAGATCACCTGCGTGCTGGGGGACAACGGCGCCGGGAAGTCCACGCTCATCAAGATCATCGCCGGGTTGCACACGCACTCCGACGGGGTCCTCACCGTGAACGGTGAGGAGGTGCACTTCTCCTCCCCGCGCGACTCGCTGGAACGGGGCATCGCGACGGTCTACCAGGACCTGGCGCTGGTGCCGCTGATGTCGATCTGGCGAAACTTCTTCCTCGGTCAGGAGATGCGCAAGGGCTGGGGTCCCTTCGCCAGCCTGGACGTGAAGTCGATGGTGCGGATCACCGGCGAGGAACTGACCAAGATGGGCATCTCGGTGCCCGACCTGGACCGGCCGGTGGGGGCGCTCTCCGGGGGGCAGCGCCAGTGCATCGCGATCGCCCGGGCGATCTACTTCGGGGCGAAGGTGCTGATCCTGGACGAGCCGACGGCCGCGCTGGGCGTCAAGCAGTCCGGGGTGGTGCTCAAGTACGTCGCGAAGGCCCGTGACGCGGGACTCGGGGTCATCTTCATCACCCACAACCCCCACCACGCGTACCTCGTCGGCAACCACTTCGTGATCCTCAACCGCGGCAACGTGTCCCTGGACTCCTCCCGCGCGGAGATCTCGCTGGACCAGCTGACCAACGAGATGGCCGGGGGCGCCGAGCTCGAAGCCCTCAGCCACGAACTGTCGGCCGTCACCGCGGCGACCGACAAGCTCTGACCCCGAACACCCCGCAGCACGAGAAGGAGAGACGACCCGTCATGAGCACCTCGACCACCACCGCCCTGGAACCGGACAGCGCCCGGGCGGGCTACGACCGGGACCGCGCCGTGCGGGTCGCCGTGCTCGGGGTCGGCATGATGGGCCAGGACCACGCCCGGCGGTTGGCGACGCTGACCGCGGGCGCGGAACTGGTCGCCGTCAGCGACGTCGACGCGGCGCGGACCGACGCCGTGGCCGCCGAGTTCGGGGTCCGGGCCATCCACGACCCGAAGGCCGCGATCCTCGACCCCGAGGTCGACGCCATCGTCATCGCCACCCCGGGTTTCACCCACGAGGACCTCGTGCTGGTGGCCCTCGAGGCCGGCAAGCCCGTCCTCTGCGAGAAGCCCCTCACGACCTCGCCGGAGACGTCGCGGCGGATCGTCGAGGCCGAGGCGGCCCTGGGTCGCCCGCTCGTGCAGGTCGGTTTCATGCGTCGCTTCGACGCCGGGTACCAGCAGCTGCGGGGGCTCGTCGAGTCCGGTGAGTACGGCCGGACGCTGTTCCTGCACTGCGCCCACCGCAACGCGACGACCCCGCCGAACTTCTCCTCCGAGATGCTCATCCTCGACTCCGTCGTGCACGAGGTCGACATCGCCCGCTACCTGACGGGGGAGGAGATCGTGGCCATCCGCGTCATCGCGCCGCGGTCGACGAGCGCCGCCCCCGAAGGGCTGCGGGACCCGCAGTTCGTCATCATGGAGACCGAGTCCGGGATCCTCGTGGACGTCGAGATCTTCGTGAACACCACCTTCGGCTACGAGGTGCGCACCGAACTCGTCGCCGAGAAGGGGCAGGCGCGCATCGGCCTGCCCGAGGGCATGGTCACCCAGTCCGGCCAGGGCTGGGGTGGCAGCATCCCCAAGGACTTCAAGGAACGGTTCGGCGCCGCCTACGACGTGGAGTTCCAGCGCTGGATCGACGCCGTCCGCTCCGGGGCGAACGTCGACGGGCCGGGTGTCTGGGACGGCTACGCGGCGGCCGCGGTGTGCGCGGCCGGGGTGGAGTCCCTGCGCACCGGGGAGCGCGTCGAGGTCGACCTGGGGGCGAAACCGTGAGCCTGGCTCCCGGGTTCGTCGCCGACGCCGTACCGCGCAACGCGGACCTGCAGATCGCGCTCGACACCTACATGTTCCGCGAGGTGCCGCTGCTGGACCTCCCCGGACTGGTCGCCGACCTCGGCTACGAGTGGATCGAGCTCTCGCCACGCGAGGACTTCATCCCCTTCTTCCGCCACCCGCGGGTCGACCTCGCGACCGTCCGGAAGTTCCGGTCCGCCCTGGACGCGGCCGGGGTCGGGGTGGCCTCCACGCAGTTCGTCCAGCGCTGGTCCGGTCCGGGTGAGGACGAGCGCAAGCAGGCCGTGCGCAACGTGAAGCGCATCCTCGAGGTGACGAGCGAGCTCGGCGTCCCCGTGGTGCAGAGCGAGTTCAACGGTCGCCCGGAACTCCCCGAGGCCAGCGAGGCGCGGTTCTTCGACTCCCTCGAGGAACTGCTCCCGCACTTCGAGGAGAAGGGCGTCGAACTGCGCCTCGAACCGCACCCCGACGACTTCGTCGAGGACGGCTACCGGGCCGTCGACCTCGTCCGGGGTCTGGACCAGCCCTGGATCGGGTTCGTCTACTGCACCCCGCACACCTACCACCAGGGCGGCGACGGCCCGGGGATCATCCGCTACGCGGGTGACCTGGTCCGCCACGTCCACGTGGCGGACAGCTTCGACTTCCGGGCCTCCAGCGGGTTGCGCTACATCGTCAACCCGCCGGGTTCCACCGCACGGATCCACCAGCACCTGAACATCGGCGAGGGTGAGGTCGACTTCGACGGCATCTTCTCCGCTCTGGGTGAGGTCGGGTTCTCCGGAGCCCTCTGCTCCAGCGTCTTCGCCTGGGAGGAGAAGGCCGAGGAGTCCAGCCGCTCCATGCGCCAGCGGATCCAGGAGTTCGTCGACCGCTGGTGATCGACCGGTGACCCACCCACCCGGGTGGGTCACCCCACGGATGCACCGCCCGGCCCGGCCGTCGGCGCAGGTGAGCACGACCAACAGGCCGGACTGAGTCACCCGCACGGTGCGGGTGACGCCTGTCGACGAGGATGGGAACGACATGAAGACGTCTCGTGGAGGACTCCGCACCGCAGCAGTTCTGGCGGTCGCGGCGCTCGGGCTGGCGGCCTGCAGCAGCACCGGTGGAGCCGAGAAGAGCGGTGACGACGCCAGTGGCGGCGCCGTCGCCAGCACGCCGAAGTTCAAGGTCGCCCTGATCACGCACGCTTCGGCGGGTGACACCTTCTTCGACATCATCCGCAAGGGGGCCGACGCCGCCGCGGCCAAGGACAACATCACCTACCAGTACTCCAACAACGACAACGCGGCGCAGCAGGCGACGCTCATCCAGAACGCCGTCGACTCCAAGGTCGACGCCATCGCGGTCTCGATGCCGAACGCCTCGGCCCTCACGACCGCACTGGCGAACGCCAAGGCCGCGGGCATCCCCGTCGTCGCGTTCAACGCGGGGTTCAACGACTGGCAGTCCGTCGGGGCCATCGGGTACTTCGGTCAGGACGAGTCCATCGCCGGCAAGGCGGCGGGCGCGCGCCTGGGCACCGACGGCGCGAAGAAGGTCCTCTGCGTCATCCAGACCCAGGGACAGGTCCAGCTCGAGGACCGCTGCAAGGGCGTGGCCGCGGGCCTCGGTGGGGCCGGCTCGGTGGAGAACATCTACGTCAACGGCACGGACTCCTCGGCGGTGCAGACGACCCTGACCGCCAAGCTCCAGCAGGACTCGTCCATCGACCACGTCATCACCCTGGGCGCTCCGATCGCGCTGATCGCCACCCAGTCGATCGCGGAGGCGGGCAGCTCGGCCAAGCTGGCGACGTTCGACACCAACGCCGAGCTCGTCCAGGCCATCGTGGACAAGAAGGTCGAGTGGGCCGTCGACCAGCAGCCCTACCTGCAGGGGTACGAGGCGATCGACTCGCTCTGGCTGTACCTGAACAACGCCAACACCATCGGCGGTGGGCAGGCGACGCTGACCGGGCCCGCGTTCATCGACTCCAGCAACATCGACGCGGTGTCGAAGTACGCGAAGGCCGGCACGCGCTGACCTGACGCGCACCGGACCACCCGGACCCCGGCAGGGTTTCCCTGCCGGGGTCCTCCCGCGTCCGGGGTCGGCGGGAGTTCGGCCTGGCGCAACGCGAGATGGGTGGTTGGCTGGTCCCATGCGCATCTTCTTCACCGGCGGCAGTGGCAAGGCCGGACACCACGTCGCCCCGTTCCTGGCCTCCCAGGGCCACCAGGTCACCAACGCCGACCTCACCCCGCTGCGCCACCCCGACGTCACCGACCTGCGCGTCGACCTGACCGACGCCGGCCAGGTCTACTCCGCGATGGCGGGGATGCCGACGATGGCCGACCTCGACGAGCTGGGCCCGGCCGCGGCCGAGGGTTCGGCCTACGACGCCGTCGTCCACTTCGCGGCGATCCCCGCGATCCTCATCGCCCCGGACGCCACGACGTTCGCGACGAACATCCTGGCGCACTACAACGTGCTGGAGGCCGCGACCCGGCTCGGCATCCGCAAGGTGGTCTTCGCCTCCTCGGAGACGACCTACGGCATCTGCTTCGCCCGCGGCGAGCGCAAACCGCTGTACCTGCCCGTCGACGAGGACCACCCCGTCGTCCCCGAGGACTCCTACGCGATGTCCAAGGTGGCGGGGGAGGTCGTCTCGCGCTCCTTCCAGGTCCGGACCGGCGCGGACGTCTACGGCTTCCGGATCAACAACGTCATCGAGCCCCACGAGTACGCCGAGAAGTTCCCGCCCTTCCTGGCGGACCCGGCGTTGCGCCGGCGCAACATCTTCTCCTACATCGACACCCGCGACCTGGGGCAGATGACCCTGCGCGCACTCGAGACCGACGGCCTCGGGTTCGAGGTGTTCAACGTGGCCAACGCCGACACGTCCGTCGCGGCGAGCACCCAGGAGCTCCTCGACACCTTCTACGAAGGGGTCGAGGTCCGCGGAGAACTGGGGCGGAACGAGACCCTCTACAGCATCGACAAGGCGCGCCGACTGCTCGGTTACGAGCCGCAGCACTCCTGGCGCGACGTGCTGCCCGACCCGCGGGCGTGATGCCGGGGTCAGTCCCCGTCCAACTCCTGGGAGGATTTCCACCCTTCTGAGCCGCGGGAAGGGTGGAAAGTTCCCCAGGAGTCGTCAGAGGCGGGCGATCCACTGGGTGAAGGTCTGCCGCCCCCGGTCGGCGTCGGGACCGGGCAGGATCGTCCCGTCCCGCAACGCCTTCCCGAACCCGCCCGGCAGCGGTACCGCGACCACCGGCCCCCTGCGGCCGGTGGCGCGGGCGTAGTCGCGGACCATGTCGACCATCCGCAGGACCTCCGGTCCACCGAGGTCGCGCACGCGCCCGGCGGCTCCCTTTCCCGCGAGTTCGACGAGCCGTTCACCGACCTCCCGCGCCGCGACGGGTCGTGACCGCATGACGGGGACGAGGTTCAGGGGACCGATCGTCGCCTGACCCAGGACCTGCCCGACGAACTCGTGGAACTGCGTGGCCCGCAGGACGGTCCACGGGACCCGCGCCTGCGCCAGGAGTTCCTCCTGCAGGGCCTTGCCGGCGTAGTAGCCGAACGGTGCTCGCTCGACTCCGACGATGGACAGCGCCACGTGGTGCCCGACCCCGGCGGTCTCCTCCGCACGCAGCAGGTTCCTCGTCACCGCGCCGAAGAACTGCCGCGAGGTGTCCGCGGACCGCGTCCCGACCGAGGAGACGTCGACGACGACGTCGGCCCCCTCCAGCGCGGGTCGCAGGCCCGATCCGGTGACGAGGTCGACGCCGGTGGCCCGCGACAGGACGACGGTGTCGTGCCCGTGCTCCCGGGCCACGTCCACGACGTAGCGTCCGACGGTGCCGGTTCCTCCGGCGACGGCGATCTTCACGGGCTGACCTCCTGGGACGGTGTGTTCACGTCCTCCTGACGACGCGGCGGGCCGGAGTGTGAGGTGGCCCGGCGACCGGGCAGGCTGTCCGCTCACGAGGAGCGGGAGGAGCCGGCATGGACGAGGTCCCCGGGGAGCGTCGGCGGCTGGTGTCGTTGGCCTACCGGATGCTCGGCACGATCGCGGAGGCCGAGGACGCCGTCCAGGAGACCTACGTCCGCTGGTACCGCCTGGGCGACGCCGAACGGGCCGCGATCGGGAACCCGCAGGGGTGGCTGACGCGGGTCGCGAGCCGGGTGTGCCTGGACGTCCTGGGGTCCGCCCGTCACCGGCGCGAGCGCTACGTCGGCGAGTGGTTGCCGGAACCCGTTCCGGCGCAGCTCTTCCCAGGGCCGAACCCCGCGACGGGCGACCCGTTGGACCGCGTCACCCTCGACGAGTCCGTCAGCACCGCTCTCCTCGTCGTCATGGAGGCCATGACCCCGGCCGAGCGGGTCGCCTTCGTCCTGCACGACGTCTTCGCGATGCCCTTCCCCGAGATCGCCCTGGTCGTCGGGCGCACCCCGGCCGCGGTGCGCCAACTCGCGTCGTCGGCCCGGCGGCGGGTGCGCGAGCACGACGCCGTCGGGGGTGATCGGCGTGAGCACGACGCCGTCGTCCGGGCCTTCGTGCGGGCGGCGGGGACCGGCGACCTCGCCGCGCTCGCGACCCTGCTCGACCCGTCCGTCGTGCTGCGCTCCGACGGCGGCGGTGTCGTCAGCGCGGCCCGACGTCCCGTGGTCGGCATCGACGCCGTCGCGCGGTTCCTACTCGGCATCGCCCGCAAGAACCCCGGGATGGCCTTCGCCGAGGAGATCACCGGAGACGGGCTCGCCTACCGCGTCGACGACGGGCCCGGCGTCCGCGCCGTGCTGAACCTCCGGGTCCGGGTTGGGCTGGTCACCGACGTCTGGATCCAGATGAACCCCGGTAAGCTCGGAACCTGGGCGGTCCCCGCCGACGCGGGCCGACTACCGGAGGCTGTCGACGGTGTCCAGAACGGTGGCGACGCCGTCCCGCGGCTGCCAGCCGAGCACCGTGCGGGCCGCCTCGGTGGAGACGACCGGCGAACCCGGTAGGTCGAGGCCCGGTGCGGCGCGGTCGAGCACGACGCGGGTCAGCCACTCGAGCGTCACGGCCGGGCCGGCGCTCGCCAGGAACCTGCGCCCGCGCGCTGCCGGATCGTCCAGGGCGCGCACGTGCAGGTCGACGACGTCGCGCACGTCGACGATCCCGAACGCCCGTCCGGGGTCGGGCACGGACCGGCCCGCGAGCACCGCGGCGACCATCGCGACCGAGGCCGAGAGGCGCGGGGACAGCGTCGGGCCGAAGATCCCGGTCGGGTTCACCACGGCCAGTTCCGGTCCGCCGTCGGCCACGAACGCCCACGCGGCCCGTTCGGCCAGCGCCTTGGACCGGACGTAGGGCGGGGCGGTGACGTCGTCACCGTCCGTCCAGTCCGCTTCGGTGAACGGTCCCCCGCTGCTGCGGGAGTAGCCGACCGCCGCGAACGACGACGTCAGGACGACCCGGCGGACGCCCTGCTCGCGGGCGGCGCGCAGGACGCGGAGTGCACCCTCCCGGGCCGGCCGGATGACGTCGTCAGGGTCCTCGGGTTGTCGCGACGGGAACGGTGAGGCGTGGTGCAGGACCCCGTCCGCGCCGGCCAGCGCCTCGTTCCAGCCGTCGTCGACGTCGAGGGTCGCCGTCGCGAACTCCAGCGCCGTCGCGTCGACGCCGGCCCGGTCCACCGCCGCGAGCACGACGTCCCTCCCCTCCGGGCCACGGACGAGCGCCCGGACGCGTTCGCCGTCGGCGAGCAGGCGGACGAGCGAGTGGTTCCCGACGTGACCGGTCGCCCCGGTCACCACGATGGTGCGGTCCACGGTGTTCTCCTTCAGAATCTGGTGAGGACGTCGGTCACGGCGGCGACGGCGCGCTGTTCGGCGTCGGCGTCCCCGCGCACCCGGGCGTCCCACAGGTCGGTCTTGCGGTGCAGGTACTCGGCGCGGACCCGGAGCCGGGCGATCTCGGCCTCGACGCGTGCCGCCTGCGCACTGAACAGGTCACATTGCGCGGCAGCGGATTCCGCGTCGCCACGCGCGAGCAGGTCGAGGTAGCGGCGCAGGTCGGCGACTCCGACGCCGGCCGAGCGCAGGCAGGCCAGCGCCTCGATCCGGGCGGCCGTGGCCTCGTCGTAGCGTCGGTGCCCGCTGTCGACGTCGCGCGGGACCGGGCCGAGCAGGCCGATCTTCTCGTAGTAGCGGAGCGTGGGTTCGCTGAAACCCGACCGTGCCGCCATCTCGGCGATGCCCAGGTCGTCGACTCGTGTGCGCACAGGGAGATCCTGCGCGCCCTCAAGCGCTTGAGGTCAAGCGTCCTCAGCCCGCCGAACGCACCCACGCGCTGAACGAGCGCAAGGACCCCGAACCGGGCCGGCGCAGCCAGGGCCACGGGTGGCGGGCGACGACGTCCGCCCGCGCCGACCGAGCGGCGAACCCGGGGACGGGGGCGTGGGTGACGGCCAGACGGCGTCCGGCCAGTTCCGCCACGGGGTCGCCGAGGTGCACGTCGCAGCCGAGTTCCGCCAGGGTCTCGGCGAGGAAGACGAGTCGCTTGCCGGACAACCGCAGGTGGGCCAGCAACGGCTCGTCGAACACGAAGACCGCGGGGAGGTCCGGGTGCGCGAGCAGGGCCGGGTCGGTGTCGCCGAGGGACTCCGCCGTCAACCAGACCGTGTCGGGTTCCCCCGTGACCTCCGGTGACCGGGGGCCGGCGTCGGTGGGACCGCCCGCCAGCGCGTCCGGGGCCTCGGCGCGGGGACCGGCCTCGGTGTCCGGCCACTCCTGGACGGGGCAGGCCCGCTGCAGGGGACAGCTGCGGCACAGACCGGGGGCGCGCTTCTCGACCTGCCAGCGGCTGAAGCCGTAGACCTTGCCCGTCCCGGTCCCGACCGTCCACTGCCAGCCGAGGCGGTTGGCGGCCTGGGAACCGTCGAGCAGGTGGCGGTACATCTCCTGCGCGCCCTCGCGCCAGTCCGCCCCGGCCCGCACCGACCACTGCGACGCCAGCCACATCCGGGTCTGGTTCACCAGCCAGCCGTCCTCGTGCAGTTCCGCGGTGGTCGCCGCGACGCAGGCCATGTCCTGCGGCCAGGGCTCGCGGGGCCAGGCCTGCGCCGGGACGGGAGCCTCGAAGCGCAGGGCCTCCGCCGTGCGGTGGCCGAGGCGGGCGTAGAGGTGGCGGGCGTACTCCTGCCAGAGCAGTTCGTCGCGGAACTTCGAGCGGTCCCGGGCCGGTGCGTCGGCGGCCGCCGCCCACACGGCGGGCAGGGGCAGCAGCCCGTGGCGGATGTAGGGGGAGAGCCGCGTCGCGCCGCGGCGCTCCCGCGGGAACACCTCGTTGCGGCGGGCGGCGTAGCCGGTCAGGTCCAGCGTGGCGAGGGCGGTGTCGGCGGCGGTCTGCCCGCCGCGCACCGGGGACACCGGTACCGCCTCGTCCGGGGCCTCGCAGGTCAGGTGCCCGAGGTGGGTGGCGACCCAGGCGCGCACGGCGTCGCGCTCGGTCGGCGGGGGAGGCAGGAGGGGCACCGGCCCATCGTCGCCCCGGCGGGCGGGGTCGGCACCCGGCGCCGCGGTTCAGCCGGTGGTCGCCGGTGCGGGCCCCGTCGTCCGACGGACCGCGAGCGTGGCGGCGACCCGGTGCACGCGGCCCCCCTGGCCGGCGCCGGCGAGGCGTTCGGTGACGAAACGTCCGCTCTGGACGCCGATGGCGAAGGTCCCGTTGTCGACCGACGTCAGGGACAGGTGGCGGATGGCGGCGAGGTAGGTGTTGTCGTAGCCGACGACCGACAGGTCCCCGGGAACGCTGAGCCCCAGGTCGTGCGCCGCCGACAGGGTGCCGATGGCCGCCAGGTCGTTGTAGGCGAAGATCGCGGTCGGGCGCTCCCGGCTCTCCAGGACCCGCCGGGCGGCGGCGTACCCGCTCTCCTCACCCGCGCCGCCGGCCACGACCACCGCCGTGAGGCCGGCGTCTGCGAGGGTCCCCTCGAACCCCTGGGCGCGCAGCGAACCCACCCGTCCCGGGCCGCGCAGGTGCACGATCCGGCGGTGACCGAGGTCGAGCAGGTGCCGGGTCGCGCCGGTCGCGCCGGCCTCGTCGTCGTTGACCACCACGTCGGCGTCCAGGTCGCCCGGTTCGTAGGTCCCGGCGAGGACGATCGGCGCACCGGCGCTCGCGGCCCGGCGCAGCTCCTCCTCGTCGTCGGTGGTGCCGACGACGACGACCGCGTCGACCCGCTGCGAGCGCAGCTGGTCCACCGCCGAGCGGCCGACCCGCCGGGAGGTGAAGGAGTCGGCGAGCACGGGCGCCAGCCCGGCCCCGTCGAGGGAGGCGGTCAGGCCGGCGAGGAGCTCGACGAACCAGGGGTTGCGCAGGTCGTTGAGCAGGACCCCGACCGTGCCCGACCGCGGCTGGGCCAGCGCCCGGGCCAGCCGGTTCGGGTGGTAGCCCAGCTCCTCCGCCGCCTGCCGCACCGAGGCGCGGCGGGCCTCGCTCACGCCGGGGTCCCCGCGCAGCGCCAGCGAGGCCAGCGACTTCGACACCCCGGCCTGCTCGGCCACGTCCCGGATCGTGGGCATCCGCGGTGTCGGCGTGCGTCCGTCGCGGTGTTCCACGGGGGCAGCTTAGGGGTAGGCGCCGGGATTGCTGGACGCTATTCTGGACCGGTCCACACCTGTCCAGTCGCTCAGCGAGGAGCACCGTGTCCACCTCCACGACCCGCCCGGTTCCGGCGGCGCCGAAGTTGTCGATGAACGTCACCACCACCTTCTTCGGCAACGTCGTCCAGGACATCGCCGTCGCCCGGCAGGCCGGGTTCGGGGGCATCGAGCTGCAGAGCCCCAAGCTCTACCGCTACCTCGACGCGGGTTTCTCGGTGCACACGCTGCCGCCCCTCCTGGAAGGCCTCGAGGTGACGGGCCTCGGCGCGGTCCTCGACGCCGAGCGCCAGGGCGCCGCGCGGGAGGACTTCCTGGCCGAGGTGCGCCGCATGTGCTCGATCGCCGCCACGCTCGGCGCCCCGATCGTCCAGCTGTGCACCGGTCCGGTGGACGTCGGCGTGGTCAAGGACCACCGCGCGGGCACCCTGGCTGACGACGACACCCGCTACCGCGCGACCCTGGGGATGGACGAGGCCGAGGCCGTCGCCGTCACCGCGGGCAACGTCCGCGAGGCCGCCGACATCGCCGCCGACCACGGTCTCGAGCTCTACCTCGAACCCCTCGCCTGGGCCCGGCTCAACCGGTGTCGCCACGCGCTGCGGATCATCGAGACCGCCGGGCGGTCCAACGTCGGGATCGCGCTGGACACCTGGCACTTCTGGTCCACGGGGGACACCCTCGAGGAGGTCGCCGCCCTGCCACCGGAACTCATCAAGGCCGTCCACCTCTCCGACGGCCTCGACCTCGACCGCGAGCACGACGTCGCCGACCAGGGCGTGCACCGCAACGTCGTCATCGGCGGGGGAGCGATCCCGTTGCAGCAGTGGGTCGACGCGATCAAGTCCACCGGCTACGACGGCTGGTGGGTCTCGGAGATGTTCTCCGACCGCGCCAACGAGCACGATCCGCTGGTGGTGGCGACGACCATGCGCAACCTGCTCGCCATCCTGGTCGGCTGAGCCCCGTGCAACGCTTCGCCCTCCTCGGTGCCGGGTTCATCGGCTCCGTCCACGCCCGCAACCTCGCCGCGCACCCGGACGTCGACCTCGTCGTGGTCTACGACATCGACGACGCCCGCGCCCAGGACCTCGCCCGTCGTCACGGCTCGCGGGCCGCCGGCGGTCTCGGTGAGGTCTTCGACGCCGACCGCGTCGACGCGGTGTTCATCGCCTCCTCCACCGACACCCACGCCCAGCACCTGCGCGCGGCCGCCGACGCCGGCCTGGCCGTCATCTGCGAGAAACCCCTGGCCCCCGACCTCGCCGCGGCGCGCGACGTCGTCGCGCACGTCCGCCGCAGCGGGGTGCCGGCCATGCTCGACTTCAACCGCCGCTTCGACCGCGACCACGCCGCGCTCCGTCGCGTGGTGGCGGAGGGGGGCGTCGGGGAGGTCGAACTCCTGCAGTTGACGTCGCGCGGCCCTTCTCTCCCGCCCATCGAGTACCTCGAGGTCTCCGGGGGCCAGTTGCGCGACCAGACCGTGCACTTCTTCGACCTCGCGCGGTGGATCAGCGGTCAGGATCCGGTCTCGGTCTCCGTCACCGGTTCCGCCCTGGCCGATCCCCGCATCGCGCGCTTCGGCGACGTCGACACCTCGGTGGCCGTGCTGACCCTGCCCTCGGGGGCGCTCGTGCAGATCGACAGCGTCCGGCGCACCGGGTACGGCTACGACGAGCGCATCGAGGTCATGGGGTCCACGGGGCTGGTGGAGTCCCGGCGTCACCACCGGGGAAACGTCGTGCACTACGGCGCGACCGGGGTCGTCGCCGACGCGTTGCCGCCGGGCTGGTTCGAGCGGGTCGAGCCGACCTACGCCGCGACGCTGGCCGCCTTCGTCGACGCGCTGGAGCGGGGGACCGCCCCGCCCGTCACGCTGGAGGACGGTCTCGTGGCGCAGGCGGTGGCCGACGCGGCCACCCGCGCCCTGGTCAGCGGGCGGACGGAGACCATCGCCTATCCATGACGGGACGCCCTGCGCGACAGGGCGTCCCGTCCGGCCGGGCCGCCGTTCAGACCCCGGCGGCCCGGGCGGCGTCCTTGAGGACCTCCGCCGCCACCTCCAGGCCCTCGATCCGCCCGAGGGAGGTGTCCTCGTGCTCGATGTTCACGGCCATGTCCGGGTCGACCTCGTGCAGGGCGCGCAGGAACTCGGCCCAGAACGCGGTGTCGTGGCCCCTGCCGAGGGCGACGAAGTCCCACGCGGACTCCTTCGGCCACTCGTTGACCCACTCGTCGCCCCCGAGGTTCGTGCGGTCCTCGGCGGGGTCGAGGCGACGGAACCGGTTGTCCAGCACGCCGTAGACCGCGGCGGCCGGATTGATCCGCACGTCCTTGGCCGCGGCGTGGAACACCAGTGGACCGAGGTCCCGGACGACGGCGACGGGGTCCATCTGCTGCCAGAACAGGTGCGAGGCGTCGAGTTCGACGCCGAGGTGGGTCGCCCCCGTGCGTTCCAGCAGTTCGCGCATGTTCGCCGGGTTGAAGACGACGTTCTGCGGGTGCAGTTCCAGGGCGACCTTGACGTCGAGTTCGCGAGCGAGGGCGTCGATCTCCTTCCAGAACGGGGCGGCCACGCTCCACTGGTGCTCGATGACGTCGAGGTCGCGGGAGTTCCAGGCGTTGACGACCCAGGTGGGGCGGGTCGCCCCGGGTTCGGCGCCGGGGAGCCCCGACATGGTGACGACGCGGTGCTGGCCCAGGCGGTTCGCCAGCCGGATCGACCGGCGGACGTCCTCGGCGTGCTGGTCGCCGATGACCGGGTTCGGGTGCAGCGGGTTGCCGTTGCAGTTCAGGCCGGCGATCGAGACCCCGGTGCCCTCGAAGGTCCCGAGGAACTCGTCACGCGCGGTGTCGCTGACCAGGATGTCGTCGAAGGTGGGGATGTGGACCGGCGGCAGGAACCCGCCGGAGTTCAGTTCGATGCCCTGCAGGCCGAGGTCGGCGACGACCTGCAGCGCCTCGGGCAGGGATCGGTCGTGCAGGATCGCGTTGTAGACGCCGAGTTTCACGGTCTGCTCTCTCTCAGTCGAGGGGGACGGGTTCGCCCGTGCCGTCGGCGGCCCGGGTGACCGCCTCGAGCACGCGCAGGTTGTGCAGGCCGTGGGCCATCGGCGGCACGACGGGGAGGTCGCCGATCGGCGAGCCGACGCCGCCGGCGACCTCGTTGAGGAACGCGCGGCACTGGAAGCTGAAGAAGTCGCTCTGCCCGTGCCCGACGCCGCCGAAGTCCATCGGGAGCCCACCTGCGACGTAGGGGTGCTCGGGGCCGACGAGGACCTGACGGTAGCCGTTGACCACGCCGGGCGCGGTCGAGTCGGCGATGGTGAACTCACCGGTGCGGTTGAGGTCGAAGGCCCCCGCGCCGTGCTCGGTGAAGATCTCGAAACCCAGTCCGTTGGGCAGGCCGTGCGCGATGCGCGAGACCGAGAACGTCCCGGTCGCTCCGTTCGTGAAGGTCGCAGTGAACGTCGCCAGGTCCTCGTTCTCGACGTCCTCGAACTCGGCGCTCACCTCGGACAGGGCGTGCCCGACGACGGCGCCGACCGGTTTCGGCCGGCGCGTCGTCACCTGCGAGAACACCGTCCCCCGCACCGACTCCAGCGGCCCGCAGAAGTACTCACCGAGGTCGACCAGGTGGCTGCCGATGTCTGCGAGCGCCCCCGACCCCAGACCGCCCTGGTAGCGCCAGCTGATGGGGGCGTTCGGGTTGGCCGCGTAGTCGCACCAGTAGTGGCCGTTGAAGTGGCGGACGGTCCCGAGGTGACCGTTCAGCACCTGCTCGCGCAGGGCGTTGATCGCGGGGGAGCGGCGGAAGGTGAAACCCACCGCGGCGACGAGGTCCGGGTGCTGGGCGGCGGCCGCGACCATCGCCTCCGCGTCGGTGACCGAGGGGGCCAGCGGCTTCTCGCAGAGGACGTGCTTGCCCGCGGCCAGCAGACCCTCGACGATCTCGCGGTGCAGGTGGTTGGCGACGACGACGCTGACGGCGTCGACGTCGTCGGCCTCGGCCACGGCCTGCCAGGACGTCTCGGCGCGCTCGTAGCCGTAGCGCTGCGCCGCGGCCACGGCGAACGGTTCGTGGGCGTCGGCGACGGCGACCAGGCGGACCGGCGGCAGGCCCTCGCCGTAGGAACCACCCGCGAGGGTGGAGGCGGCGCGGTAGCCGGCGAGGTGGGCGCGGCCGGCCATCCCGGCGCCGATCACGGCGACGCCGATCGGGCGGGTGGGGGAGGTGGGGGGCATCGGGCGGGCCTCTCGGGAGGGTCGCGGGTCGGCACCGGCACTGGTGCGACGTAATTTTCAAACCGGTTTGAACGACTGCCGCTAGAATCGGTTCGACCGTCCGCCGTTGTCAAGCGGGCCAGGGAGGGAGTCCGGTGTCCGCTCGACCCACGATCAAGGACGTCGCGGCCCGGGCCGGGGTGTCGAAGGGCATGGTGTCCCTCGCCCTGCGGGGGGCGCCGGGGCCCAGCGCCGAGACGGCCGCCCGCGTGCTGCGGGCGGCCGCCGACCTCGGGTACCGCGCCGACCGCGCGGCGAGCAGCCTCGCGCTGCGGCGCACCCGCCTGCTCGGGATCACCGTGGCCGTCCGCAACGCCTTCCACGCCGAGCTCGTCGAGGAGCTGCAGGACGCCGCGGAGGAGGCCGGCTACGACGTCGTGCTCGCCGCGGTGACCCGCACGCGGGGGGAGCGGGCGGCGATCGAGACCCTGCTCGACTCCCGCTGCGAGGCGCTGCTGCTGCTCGGGCCGGAACTGCCCGGTGCGGAGCTGATGGAGCTGCGGCGACGCGTGCCCGTCGTGGTCCTGGGACGGCGCCCGCGCCTCGCGGACCCCGGGTCGCCAGGGCCCGACGTCGTGCGCGCCTCCGACGAGGTCGGGACGCGGCTGCTGGTCGAGCACCTGGTCGGCCTGGGCCACCGGGACCTGCTGCACGTCTCGGGCGGCGCGGGGGACATCGCCGCCGACCGCCGCGCCGGGTTCGAGGCCGCCGTCGCGACCGCCGGGGTGCGCGGGCGGGTCGTGGAGGGGACCTTCGACGAGGAGGGCGGGGCCGCCGCCACCCGGCGGGTGCTGGGTGGGGGGTGGACGGGGACGGCGGTGGTGGCCGCCAGCGACCGGATCGCGCTCGGCGTCCTCGACGTCCTCCTGCGGGACGGGATCGCGGTCCCCGGGCGGGTGTCGGTGACCGGCTACGACGACAGCCTCCTGGCCCGGCTGGGGCACGTGCGGCTGACGTCGGTGAGCCAGGACGCGGCCGGGCAGGCGGCGTGCGCGGTGCGGGCGGCCGTGCAGCGCCTGGACGGCGAGGACGATCCGGGCCCCGCCGACGTCGTCCTCGTCCCGCGGCTGGTGGTGCGGGACACGACCGGTCCAGTCATGTCAGAATGACAGGACAAATTATCCGGAGGTTCTCGTGCCCCTGCCCCGCTTCGACCTCGTCGCCGGCCGTCGCCCCGACGAGGTCGCCACCCTGCTCGACGCCGCCCACGCCGCCGTGGTCGAGGCGTTCGGCGTCCCCGACGGCGACCGGTACCAGGTCGTCCACCAGCACCCCGAGGGCGAGCTCGTCGTCCACGACACCGGCCTCGGCATCGAGCGCACCCGCGACGTCGTCGTGCTGCAGGTGACCAGCCGCCCCCGCCCGCGTGCGCAGAAGGAGGCGTTCTACCGTCTGCTCGTCGAGCAGCTGCGCACCCGCTGCGGGACCGCACCCTCCGACGTCGTCGTCTCGGTCGTGGAGAACTCCGACGCCGACTGGTCCTTCGGTCACGGCCGCGCCCAGTTCCTCACCGGGGAGCTCTGACCCGGCGCGGCGGGACGCGGCGGCGCTGGTCCCCGGGGGCGGTCGTGTGCCACGCTGACGGCCAGCACAACTGAACACACGGCCGCTTCCCCCGGGCGGGAGAGCCCCACCGGTCCCACCGGTGGGCACCGAAGGAGCAACCACCCCGGAACCTCTCAGGTCCACGTACCGCCACGGGCAGGCCGCTCTGGAAAGCAGGACCCCTGGGTCCTCACCGACGGGGAAAGCCCTGCCCCGCAGGGTGAAGCTCTCAGGTTCCGCGACAGAGGGGGTCCAGCACGTGACCGCACCGCGCGGTCGCGACGAGAGGAGCCCGGTGAACACCCAGGTCAGCAGCGCGACGGTCAGCCCGACGAGCACGCCCCTCGCCGACGTCCATGCGGCGCTCGGCGCCTCCTTCACCGACTTCGCCGGCTGGCAGATGCCGCTGCGCTACGCCTCCGACCTCGCCGAGCACAAGGCCGTCCGCGAGCGCGCCGGGGTCTTCGACCTCTCGCACATGGGGGAGATCCGGGTCACCGGCCCCGAGGCGGGAGCGGCGCTGGACGCGGCCCTCGTCGGGCGGGCCTCGACCATGCCGATCGGCCGGGCGGCCTACGGGATGCTCGTCGACCACGAGGGCGGGATCGTCGACGACCTCGTGACCTACCGCCTCGGCGAGCAGGAGTTCCTCGTCGTCGCCAACGCCGCGAACGTCGAACCCGTCGTCGTGGCCATCGCCGACCGGTGTCGCCCCTTCGACGTCCACGTCGCCGACGAGACCGCCCGCTGGGCCCTCGTCGCGGTGCAGGGGCCGGCGTCGGTGGCGATCCTCGGACCCCTCGTGGACGTCGACCTCGACGTGCTCGGCTACTACCGCAGCGCGTCCGCCACCCTGCTGGGCGTCCCCGTGCTGCTCGCGCGCACCGGGTACACCGGGGAGGACGGTTTCGAGGTGTTCGCCCCGGTCGAGCACGCGGTCACCGTCTGGGACGCGCTGCTGTCCGCGGCCCGCGAGCACGGTGGGGTCCCCGCCGGGCTGGCCTGCCGGGACACCCTGCGCCTGGAGGCGGGGATGCCGCTCTACGGCCACGAACTGACCCGCGAGACCAGCCCGTTCGCCGCCGGCCTCGGCCGCGTCGTGAAGCTGGACAAGGACCCGGGACCGGTCGGGCTCGAGGCGCTGCGACGACTCGCCGAGGTCGCACCCGCCCGGGTGCTGGTCGGCCTGAAGGGATCGGGGCGCCGGGCTCCCCGTGCCGGCTACGCCGTCGTCGCCGACGGGAACCCGGTCGGAGAGGTCACCAGTGGCGCGTTGTCGCCCACGCTCGGCTACCCCGTCGCGATGGCCTACGTCGACGCCGCGCTCTCCGCCCCCGGCACCGCGCTGGCCGTCGACGTCCGCGGTTCCGAACTGCCCGTCGAGGTCGTCGCGCTGCCCTTCTACCGTCGGGAGCGCTGAGTCGTGAGCGCTCCGCTGTCCGTCTTCGACATGTTCTCCATCGGCATCGGCCCGTCGAGCTCGCACACGGTCGGCCCGATGCGCGCCGCCCTCGCCTTCGCCGAGCACCTCGAGGGAACCGCCGCGCTGGAACGGGTCGTCTCCGTCACCATCGACCTCTACGGATCGCTGGGGGCCACCGGGCGCGGACACGGCACCGACCGGGCCGTCGTCCTGGGACTGCTCGGTGAACGGCCCGAACTCATCGACCCCGACGCCGTGGCCGGGCTCCTCGACGAGATCCGGCGCAGCGGTGAACTGCGGGTCCTCGGCCGGCACGGGGTGGGTTTCGACCTCGACGGCGACGTCCGCCTGATCGGCCGGACCTCGCTGCCCGCCCACCCCAACGGCATGGTGTTCACGGCCCGCGACGCCGCCGGTGACGTCGTCGCCGAACGGACGTCGTACTCCGTCGGTGGGGGTTTCGTCCGCGACCACCCGCTGGACGCGAGCGAACCCGTCGTAGGGACCGGGGCGGGGTTGCCGCACGGTTTCCGCAGTGCCCAGGAACTCCTCGACCACTGCCGCTCGACCGGCCTCGGGGTCGCGGACCTGGTGCGCCGCAACGAGGAGAGCCTCCGCTCCGGGAACGACGTGGACTCCGGGCTGCTGGACATCTTCGCCGCCATGGCGGCCTGCGTCGACCACGGCCTCGTCACCGACGGAACCCTCCCCGGCGGGCTCGGCGTCCGCCGCCGCGCCCCGCGCCTGCACCGCGAACTCCTCTCCGAGGAGGGGAACACCGCCGCCGACGTCCTGCACGCGATGGACTGGGTCAGCCTCTTCGCGCTCGCGGTGAACGAGGAGAACGCCGCCGGCGGCCGGGTCGTCACGGCCCCGACGAACGGCGCCGCGGGCATCGTCCCCGCCGTGCTGCACTTCTACCGCCGTTTCGTCCGCGGCGCCGACGACGCCGGGACGGTCCGGTTCCTGCTGGCGGCCGGGGGGATCGGGATCATCCTCAAGGAGACGGGTTCCATCTCCGGCGCCGAGGTCGGGTGCCAGGGCGAGGTGGGTTCGGCCAGCGCGATGGCGGCCGCCGGTCTCGCCGAGGTCCTCGGGGGAACGCCCGAACAGGTGGAGAACGCCGCCGAGATCGCCGTCGAGCACCACCTGGGCCTCACCTGCGACCCCGTCGGCGGGCTCGTCCAGATCCCCTGCATCGAACGCAACGCCGTCGGCGCGACCACCGCGATCCACGCGGCCCGCACCGCAATGCGCGGCGACGGCAGCCACGTCGTGAGCCTGGACACCGCCATCGCGACGATGCGCCAGACCGGTGCCCACATGCGCTCGGAGTACAAGGAGACGTCCCTCGGCGGTCTCGCCCTCACCGTCATCGGCCGCCCCACCGTCGGGGTCAACGTCCCCGAGTGCTGACCCCCGGGGCCGGCGCGGAACGGCGGACGTGGCGGTCGACGGCCTCGGCGAAGGCGGTGACGGCCTTGCGCACGGGACGTTCGGGGGAGGGACGCGCGGTCGCCAGCGACAACGTCCAGCTCAGCGGCTCACCCGCGACGGGCTGCTCGTGGCAGCCCGTCCCGACGGGGACCGAACCCGGCACGAACGCCGGGCCGAGACCGGCGGCGACGTAGCGGGGGAACGTCGAGACGTCCGGCACCTCCAGGACCACCCGTCGCGTCGCGCCGACCCGCGCGAACAGCGCGTCGACCTGCAGTCGGTTCGCGAAACCCGGCGGGCCGTCGATCCAGCGGTCCCCCGCGAGGTCCGCCAGTTCCACCGGGGCCGAGGAGGCCAGCGGGTGCCCGGGGGGCAGCAGCAACCGGAAGGCGGTCCGGTCGAGGTGACGCAGCACGACGCTCGCCGGCGGCCGGAACGGCCAGGACAGGAACGCGACGTCCAGCTCGCCGTCGACGAGGGCGCGCAGCAGACCCCGGGAACCGTCGGCGAAGACCCGCATCGACACCGACACCCGGGGGTTCGCCGTCGTGAACCGCTGCAGCAGCAGGGGCAGGTCCACCGGGTGCATCGTCGTCACGACGCCCACGGCCAGCGGCCCGGAGGGTCCACCGTCGGCGTCGAGCACCGCCGAGCGCGCCTCGCAGAGCCCGGCGAGCACCCGTCGGGCCTCCGGCAGCAGGGCCCGGCCCGCGTCGGTGACGACGGCGCGGCGTGACGTGCGGACGAACAGGGCGACGCCCAGGTCCTCCTCCAGCGCCCGCACGACGGTGCTCACCGCGGACTGCGCGGCCCCCAGCCGCCGGGCGGCCGCGCTGATCGTCCCCGCCTCGACGACGGCGAGGAACACCTCCAGCTGACGCAGTTCCACCGCTCTCCCATCGCTGATCCCGATGGATGGTCCCACTGCCCAGCGTTGGAACGGAAGGCTCGATGCCGGCCGGTGCTTGCACGGTCCATGGGATCGAACCGCCGGCACCGTCTCGGCTTCTGGATCGTCGCCTCCGCCTTCGCGACCGCGCTGGCCTTCGCCACCGTGCCGACCCCGCTGTGGGCCCTCTACCGCCAACGCGACGGGCTGCCCACGGTCGTGGTGACCGTCGCCTTCGCGGTCTACGCGGCCGGCGTCGCGATCGCCCTCTTCACCGTCGGGCACCTCTCCGACCACCTGGGCCGGCGCCGCGTCCTGGCCCCCGCCCTCGTGCTCGAGGCCGTCGCCGCGCTCGCCCTCGCGCTCACCCCGAACCTCGCCGTCCTCATCGTCGCCCGGATCGTGACCGGGCTCGCCGTCGGGGCGCTGACCCCCACCGCCACCGCGTACCTCGCCGAGCTCCACGGCCGGACCGCCTCCCGCAGGTCGGGGCTCGGCGCCGTCGTCGCCACCGCCGCCAACCTCGGCGGTCTCGGCCTCGGGGCCCTCGTCGCCGGGTTGCTCGTCGGCCACCTCGGGGACCCGCTGCGGGTCCCGCACGAGGTCTTCCTCGTCCTGCTGCTGCTCGCCGCCGCGGCCGTCGCGCTGCTCGTCCCCGAGACCGTCGAGCGCGAGCACCGGCCCTACCGCGTCCAGCGGATCGCCGTCCCGGCCGCCGCCCGGGGCCGCTACCTCGCCGCCGCCCTGGCCTCCTTCGCGCTCTTCGCCGTCCTGGGGCTCTTCACCTCCCTCGCCCCCGCCGTCCTGGCCTCCCTCGGGCACCCCGGCCCGGTGACCGGCGGGGCGAGCACCTTCGCCGTCCTGGCCGCAGCGGCGCTGAGCCAGGTCCTCCTCGTCCGCCTGCACGCCACCCACCAGGTGCGGATCGGGCTGGCCCTCACCGCCCTCGGCGTCGTCGGTCTCGGGGTCGGGGTGGTGCTCGGGCTCGTCGCGGTGTTCCTCGGCGGCGCGGTCGTGGCGGGGGCGGGCGTCGGCGTCCTGCTCAAGGGCTCGCTCACGACGGCGACCTCGCTGGCCCCCGCGGGTGCCCGCGGTGAGGCGGCCGCCGGCATCTTCCTGGCCGGCTACCTCGGGATGGCCGTCCCGGCGCTCGCCGTCGGGTTCAGCAGTTCCGCCGGGGTCGCCTACGACGTCTCGGTCCCCGTCCTCGCCGTCGTCGTGCTCGCCCTCCTGGGCACCGTCGCGGTGGCCCTGCGCCGCAACCCCGCTCCCGGTTCGGAGCCTGCTGACAGCGGCCCCGTCCAGGTGTCTACTGGTAGCGGCGACGACCGGCAGGGGGTCGTCGCCGGCCCTCGGTGAGGAGGTCCACGTGCGCACCACGAGAACCGCTGCCCCGGACCGTCTCGAGGTCGAGCACCCTCCCCACCCGCACCCCGGCCTGGCCGTCGCGCTGCTCGGGCTGGCCCTGGTCGTCGCCGTCGTCGTGGCGGTGGTCGTCGTCCTCCTCGTCCGCGCCGCCGACGGCGGAGTGCCCGCAGCACCGGGTCTGCCGGGCCACGTCCCGCAGCCCGTCCCGGGCCCGGTGGTCCCCGCCTGACCTGGAACGATCGACCTGGGACGATGACGCGGTGCCCACCCGTCGCCGCACCGACCCCACCGAAGGCCTCGCCGCCGTCCGCGCCGTGGAGGACCTCTGGGAACGGGGCGAGAAGCCCGCGCGGCCGGTGCTGGCCACCGCCGTGCGCTACTCGCTGGAGGAGCTCGCCGCCCGCTACCCCGGGGGGAGCGTCGAGGTGCGCGTGCCGCCGTTCGCGGCGGTGCAGGTCATCGAGGGTCCGCGACACACCCGGGGGACCCCGCCGGCCGTCGTGGAGATGGACGCGACGACCTGGATCGAGCTCGCGACGGGCCGGACGGAGTTCGACGCGGCCCGGACCGCGGGGCGGGTCCAGGCCAGCGGCAACCGCGCCGACCTCGGCGAACTGCTGCCGCTCGTCCCACCGCGTACCGTTCTCCCGTGAGCGAGCAGGCCCAGACCCCGTCCCCCGGCGACGCGCCGGGGGAGACCCCTCAGGTGTCCCCCGAGGTGTCGCCGGAGCGCGAGGGCACCGCGTTCGTCCAGGTCACCCGTCGTCGGGCGCCCCGGTTCCGCGCCTTCGTCGTCACCGGACTGGTGCTCGCCTTCGTCGTCGCCGCGATCGTCGCGGCCGTGACCCCGGCGCGCGACGGCTACTCCCAACGCGCCCTCTTCGGGTACCTGTTCTGCGCGCTGGCCCTGTTCGGGGTCCTGCTGGGCGGTCTGGTCGCCGTGCTCGTGGACCGCCGCACCGGGACCCGACCCGCCCCCCGCGTGCGGCGCGGCCGCCGTCGTTGACGTCGGTCCCCGACGCCGTCGTCGACGTCGGTCCCCGACGCAGGGGTGTGACACACTTCGAGCGTGGCCCGCGGTGACGGACGTCTGAACCACGACCTGCTTCCCGGCGAGAAAGGACCTCAGGACGCTTGCGGCGTCTTCGGGGTCTGGGCTCCCGGTGAGGAAGTCTCCAAACTGACCTTCTACGGTCTCTACGCCCTGCAGCACCGGGGGCAGGAGGCGGCTGGCATCGCCGTGAGCAACGGCGAGCAGATCCTCGTCTTCAAGGACACCGGTCTGGTGTCCCAGGTCTTCGACGAGTCCGCGCTGGAGTCCCTCCAGGGGCACATCGCGGTCGGTCACGCCCGCTACTCCACGACCGGTGGCGGCGGCTGGCAGAACGCCCAGCCCACCCTCGGCGACACCGCCGGCGGGACCGTGGCGCTCGCGCACAACGGCAACCTCACGAACCTGTTCGCGCTGCGCGACCTGCAGGCCGAGCGCTACCCGAACTCCGCCCGTCCCGTGCTGCCCGGACGGCCCTCGCCCAGCGAGCTGGCCCGCGGCAACACCACGGACACCGCGATCCTCACGGCCCTCTTCGCCGGGGACCCCGACCACACGCTCGAAGCGACGGCCGCCGAGGTCCTGCCGCACGTGCAGGGCGCCTTCAGCCTCGTCTTCATGGACGAGCACACCCTCTACGCCGCCCGTGACCCCCAGGGCATCCGCCCGCTGGTCCTGGGGCGCCTGGACCGCGGTTGGGTCGTGGCTTCGGAGATCCCCGCGCTGGACATCGTCGGCGCGAGCTTCGTCCGCGAGATCGAACCCGGCGAGCTCATCGCCATCGACGCGGACGGCCTGCGCAGCACCCGCTTCGCCGAGGCCAAGCCCAAGGGCTGCGTCTTCGAGTACGTCTACCTGGCCCGCCCGGACACCGCCATCAACGGCAAGGTCGTCCAGGAGGCCCGCGTCGAGATGGGCCGGGTCCTGGCCCGTGAGCACCCCGTCGAGGCCGACCTCGTCATCCCCACCCCGGAGTCCGGGACGCCCGCCGCCATCGGCTACGCCGAGGAGTCCGGCATCCCCTACGGACAGGGGATGGTGAAGAACTCCTACGTGGGCCGCACCTTCATCCAGCCCAACCAGACGATCCGCCAGCTCGGGATCCGGTTGAAGCTGAACCCGCTCAAGCACGTCGTGGCGGGCAAGCGCCTCGTCGTCGTGGACGACTCGATCGTCCGCGGCAACACCCAGCGCGCCCTGATCCGGATGCTGCGCGAGGCCGGCGCCGCCGAGATCCACGTCCGGATCTCCTCCCCGCCGGTGAAGTGGCCGTGCTTCTACGGCATCGACTTCGCGACCCGGGCCGAGCTGATCGCCAACGGCCTCTCCGTCGAGGACATCGCCCAGAGCATCGGGGCCGACTCCCTCGGCTACATCTCGACCGAGGGCATGATCGAGGCGACCGAGCAGCCCGTCGAGCGGCTCTGCACCGCCTGCTTCTCCGGCGAGTACCCCGTCCCGCTGAACGACCTCGACCGCCTCGGCGAGCACGCGATGGACAAGCCGCGCATCCCGATCACACCGGTCTCCCGGTCCGAACCCGCCCAGGGGGCCCAGCAGTGAGTGCGACGACGACACCGGCGACGACACCCGCGGGGACGACGTACGCGGACGCGGGGGTCGACGTCGTCGCGGGGGACCGCGCCGTCGAGCTCATGAAGGCGTCCGTCGCCCGGACCCAGGGGCCTGAGGTCGTCGGCGGCTTCGGCGGCTTCGCCGGCCTCTACGACGTGTCGGTGCTCAAGGACTACCGCCGCCCGCTGCTGGCCACCAGCACCGACGGGGTCGGCACCAAGGTCGCGATCGCACAGGCCCTCGACCGGCACGACACCATCGGTTCCGACCTCGTCGGCATGGTCGTCGACGACATCGTCGTCTGCGGCGCGACGCCGCTGTTCATGACCGACTACATCGCGTGCGGACGGGTCGTCCCCGAGCGGATGGCCGCGATCGTCGCAGGCATCGCCCGCGGCTGCGAGGAGGCGGGCGTGGCGCTGGTCGGCGGCGAGACCGCCGAGCACCCCGGTCTCCTCGGGCCGGAGGAGTACGACGTCGCCGGAGCGGTCACGGGGGTCGTCGAGGCCGACGAGCTGCTGGGCGCGGAACGCGTCGAGGTCGACGACGTCCTCGTCGCGATGGCCAGCTCCGGGCTGCACTCCAACGGGTACTCGCTGGTCCGCCGCGTCTTCGCCGACGCCGGGTGGGCCTACGACCGGCACGTGGAGGAGTTCGGCCGCACCCTGGGCGAAGAGCTCCTCGTCCCGACCCGGATCTACGCCCGGCCCGCGCTGGCCACGTTGAGCTCCGGTGGCGTGCACGCCATGAGCCACGTGACCGGGGGCGGCCTCGCGGCCAACCTGGCGCGCTGCCTCCCGGCGGACGTGACGGCCGTGGTGGACCGCACGACCTGGACCCCGGGTGCGGTGTTCAGCCTGGTCCGCGACCTCGGCCGGGTGCCGACGGACGACCTCGAGCGCACCCTGAACCTGGGCGTGGGCATGCTGGCCGTCGTGCGTCCCGACAGCGTCGACGCCGTGGTGGCCACCCTGGAACAGGCCGGCATCCCGGCGTGGGTGTGCGGTGAGGTGCGTGGACGCACCGAGGCGGACGGCCCCAGCAACGGCAAGGGCATCGCAGGAGGCGTGACCCTCCTCCAGGGCCGGCACCAGGGTTGGTGACGGCGGTGGAGGCGGGCACGCCTCGTGCGATGCCTCGGTCGTGCGTGCTGCGGTAGACCCGTAGCCTCCGAGCCGGTCAGGCTCGGCGCTTGGACGTCCACTCGTCGTGGTCGTCCGTCGCGGTGTACTTCGACCAGTCCTCGGCTTCGTCCTCCGAGTCGTCGTCCTCTACCACGTCAGACTCCGGCGCCTTCTGGGGCTCTGGTCGCCCGAGTTGGCGGTACGGGTCGGGCCCGTGAAGCTCACGTTGCAGAGCGTTGTAGTCGGTGTCGGGACTGAAGTACTTCAGCTCCCGAGCGACCTTCGTCTGCTTGGCCTTCTGACGGCCGCGCCCCATGGCGTCGACCCCCTCGCGCGTCGGCCGGGGCAGACAGTGCTGACCCCGGAGCAGCTGTCATCTCTCCGTGGCTCCAACGGTACATGTTCGCGAGACCTTCCGGCATCCCGGTCGGCCCCTGGACACCCCGGACGGCCCACGAGCGTGTCCCGCGCGGCTGCCGCGCATGCTGTTAGCTGTGCCCATGACCAGCGTCGGAGGCGGAACGGACCGCCGTGTCGTGGCCGGGATCGACTCCTCCACCCAGTCCTGCAAGGTCGTCGTCCGCGACGCCGGAACGGGCGAGTTGCTGCGGATCGGGCGGGCCAAGCACCCCGACGGCACCGAGATCGACCCCGCACGCTGGTGGCAGGCCCTCGAGGAGGCCGTCGCCGACGCCGGCGGCCTCGACGACGTGGACGCGCTCGCCGTCGGCGCCCAGCAGCACGGCTCGGTGCTGCTCGACGAGTCCGGCGAGGTCGTGCGGCCCGCGCTGCTCTGGAACGACGGTCGCTCCGCGCCCGCGGCCGAGGCGCTGACCGCCGAGCTGGGCGGCCCGAAGGCCTGGGCCGACCAGGTCGGCAGCGTCCTGGTGGCCTCGCTGACGATCACCAAGCTGCGCTGGATCGCCGAGCACGAGCCCGAGAACGTGGCCCGTACCGCCGCGGTCTGCCTCCCGCACGACTGGCTGACCTGGAAGCTCGCCGGTGGTCAGGGGGCGCGGCTGGTGACGGACCGCGGGGACGCGTCCGGGACGGGGTACTGGTCACCCGCCGAGGGGGGCTACCGCAGGGACCTGCTGCAGTCCGCCTTCGGCGCCTCGCCGGACCTGCCGGACGTCCTGGGGCCGGCGGAGTCCGCGGGCGTCAGCGCCGGCGCTCTCTCCCGGGGCGCCCTGATCGGGCCGGGGACCGGGGACAACATGGCCGCCGCCCTCGGGGTGGGGGCCCGGGTCGGTGACGTCGTCGTGTCGATCGGGACGTCCGGTGTCGTCAGCGTCGTCAGCGACGTCGCGACCCACGACCCGAGCGGTCTGGTCGCCGGGTTCGCCGACGCGAGCGGTCGCTACCTGCCGCTGGTCTGCACGCTCAACGCCGCACGCGTCCTGGACGCCGCCGCCCGGATGCTGGGGGTCGACCACGACGAGCTGTCCCGGCTGGCCCTCTCGGCCCCCGCCGGCAGCGGGGGACTCGTCTTCGTGCCCTACCTGGAGGGGGAGCGGACCCCGGTGAAGCCGGACTCCACCGGCGCGCTGCACGGGCTCACGCTGTCGACCTCGACCCCCGCGCACGTGGCCCGCGCCACCGTCGAGGGACTGCTCTGCGGCCTCGCGGACGGTCTGGACGCCCTGGTCGCCCAGGGGGTCGAGATCGGGCGCGTGGTGCTCGTCGGCGGCGGGGCGCGCTCGGAGGCGGTGCGGCGCCTGGCTCCCGCGGTGCTGGCCCGTCCCGTCGTCGTCCCCGAACCGGGGGAGTACGTCGCCGACGGTGCCGCGCGGCAGGCGGCGTGGGTGCTCTCCGGCGCGGAGGCCCCACCGGACTGGACGCTGAACGCGTCGCAGACCTTCGAGGCCGACCCGACCCCGCACGTGCGGGAGCGCTACGCGCAGGTGCGCGACCTGACGGCGAACAGGATCTGACGTCGAGGTCTGACGCCGCCGCGCTCAGGCGTGCGGACCGGTGCCGTGGATCCCGGGCAGGTCGACGGTGCGACCGGCGCGCTTGTCCTCGTACATGCGCGCCTCCGCCTCCGCCAGCACGGCCTCCGTGGTGCGGGTGAGGTCGTCGGCGGCCCAGCCGACCGAGAGCCGCACGTGGACGCCGGCCTGCACGACGGCGATGCTCCGGCGCAACCGGTGGGCGAGGGCCTCGACGTGGGCCGAGGGCACCGCCTCGACCAGGACCACGAACTCGTCCCCACCGAGACGGGCGACGGTGTCGCTCGGGCGGACCTCCGCGGCCAGCCGGCGGGCGACCTCGACGAGCAGGGCGTCCCCGGCCCGGTGCCCGAGCCCGTCGTTGACCTCCTTCAGCCCGTCGACGTCGCACAGGAGGACGAACGTGGCCAGGGCGGGGTCGGCCTGCACCCGGGAGCGGGAACGGCCCCAGCGGTCCGCCAGGAGCGCGCGGTTGGGCAGCCCGGTGAGGTGGTCGTGGCTCGCGCGGTGCCCGAGTTCCCGTTCCACCGCCAGCCGGTGCGAGACGTCCCAGGCCGCCACCACGAGGTGGTCGGCGGCGCGGGCCCGGGCGACGAGTTCGAGGCGCACCCCGGGACGTGCGGCGGGCCGCAGCCGCAGCGGCCCGGAACGCTGCCCCGGCTCTCGCACGGCACTCAGCGCGGCGCGGGCGCGGGGGCGGTCGGCCGCCAGGACGAGGTCCAGGGCGTCGGTGCCGACGAGGGCGGGCGGGTCGATCAGGACGAACTCCGCGAGCCCCGGCGAGGCCCACTGCACGGTGCTGCCGAGCAGGAGGGCGGTGGCGGGTGCCCCGGCGGCCAGCGCGCGCCAGTCGGGACTCGCCCCGTGGGGGGTCACGACCCGGCGCTGCCGACCCGTCCCGCGAGGCCGTCGCCCACGCCCGCCAGGACGGCGGCGGCCGCGGACGTCGTCAGCACGGCCGGCCACGGGCCCAGGCGCTGGGACAGCGGGTGCGAGACGCCCACGAGACCGACCGTGCCCAGGGCGAGGGCGGCGGCGAGGACGGGGGAGCGCTTCGTCCAACGGGGGAGGGCGAGGCCCAGACCGGCCGCGAGCGCGACCCCGGCGAGCGCTCGGTTCCCCGTCGTGCGGCCGAGGACGTACCCCCCGAGGACGGCGGGGCCGATGAGGGCGGGACTCGGGATCGCGGGCACGCCAGGAGGTTAACGGCCGGACCTCGGCGCAGCGCAGGGTGGGGCTGGAGGCCGGCTGGGAACGACGAAGGCCCCGACGCAGGTGCGTCAGGGCCTTCAGGAGGTTCTTTCCAGGTGGCCAGGAGCGGGGTCGAACCGCTGACCTTCCGATTTTCAGTCGGACGCTCTACCAACTGAGCTACCTGGCCGTGCCGGGTCGGTGAACCGACACGACGAGCGACCCCGACGGGACTCGAACCCGCGACCTCCGCCGTGACAGGGCGGCGCGCTAACCAACTGCGCTACGGGGCCTCAGAAGAGACCTTGTCTTGCTGTCGTGCTTGCTTGCAGAGAAGACCTTACCCGATGTCGGCGGTGGTCGTGACCACCGTTCGGCACCACCTGACGGCAGGACTGCTGCGTACCCCCAACGGGATTCGAACCCGTGCTACCGCCTTGAAAGGGCGGCGTCCTAGGCCACTAAACGATGAGGGCGTGGCGCTACGACACTGGTGCCGAAGCCCATCCAGCATAGAGGACCCGACGGGGTGCTGCTGACGGTGCCGGTGTCGCGGCGATGGGGCAGAGTGGTCCACGCTCAGCTCGACCCCGACCGGGAGGTGGCCGTGGATCCCGTGCAGGCGTTGCGGCGCACCGCTTTCCTGCTGGAACGCGAACAGGCGAGCAGCTTCCGGGTCGAAGCGTTCCGCAAGGCCGCCTCGGTCCTGCTGGCCCTGCCCGCCGACGAGTTCGACACCCGGTTGGCCGCCGGCACGCTGACCGACCTGAAGGGGATCGGGAAGTCGTCGGCCGAGCTCGTCACCCAGGCCGCCGCCGGCCGCACCCCTGACCGCCTCCGGAAGCTCGAGGACGCAGCGGGCCCCCTCGTCGAGGGCGGGGAGGCGCTGCGCGCGCAGTTGAAGGGCGACCTGCACACCCACACCGACGCCAGCGACGGCGGCAGCCCGCTCGCCGAGATGGCCTTCACCGCCGTCGAGCTCGGTCACGACTACATCGCCGTCACCGACCACTCCGAGGGTCTCAAGGTCGCCAACGGTCTGGACCGGGGCCGCCGGGAGGACCAGCTGGCCCAGGTCGAGGCCCTCGCCGCGCCGCTGCGACCGTTCCGGCTGCTGTCCGGCATCGAGGTCGACATCGGCCGGGACGGGGTCCTGGACTGCCCGCCCGACCTGCTGGAACGCCTCGACGTCGTCGTCGCCTCGGTGCACTCCGAACTCCGCATGCCCGGCGACGCGATGACCCGCCGCATGCTCGCGGCGATCCGCTCGGGCCGGATGGACGTCCTCGGCCACTGCACGGGCCGGATGGTCAAGGGCGGCCACGGCCGGGTCGGCGAGAAGGGCCGCCCGCCCAGCGACTTCGACGCCGAGCAGGTGTTCGCGGCCTGCGTCGAGTTCGACGTCGCGGTCGAGATCAACGCCCGCCCCGAACGTCTCGACCCACCGCGGGCGCTGCTGCGCCAGGCCGTCGCGGCCGGCTGCACGTTCACCCTCTCCACCGACGCGCACGCGCCCGGCCAGCTCGACTGGCAGCCCTACGGCTGTGTGCGCGCCGAGGAGTGCGGCGTCCCGGCCGAGCGCGTCGTCACGACGTGGCCGGTCGAACGGGTGCTGGAGTGGACGTCGCGTCGCCGGCGCGCTGCCCTCGGGTGACCCGCAGGAACTCCAGCTTCTCCTCGTCCACCGAACCCGGCACCGGGGTGTAGACCACGAGCCGGACGTCGGAACCCGGAGCGGTGAGGACGTCGCAGTCGAGGGTGATGTCGCCGACGTCGGGGTGCTCGACGGTCTTGCGCGAGGAGACGTGGCGTCCCACGGTCCCCTCCCGGCAGTATCGCGCGAACTCCGGGCTCGCCGCCTTCATCTCCTCGGTCAGGGCGACCAGGCCCTCGTCGTGCGGGTAGTCGACCAGGGCCGAGCGGAGGTCCGCGACGAGCGCCGCGGGCAGGCCCACGTCGGCGTAGCGCACCGGCCAGTTCGAGAGCCCGCTGCGCCCCTCGGTGAAGACGGCGCGGATGAGGTTGAGCTCCTTCGGGGACTTCCCGCTCGGGTCGCCGATGAGCACCGCCCACGACGGGGTCCAGGTCAGCAGCGTCCAGTCCGCGGCGAACACGCCGACGGGGAAGGCCCCCAGCCGGGCCAGCATCCGTTGCACGCCGGCGGGGACGAGGTGGGAGATCGTCCCGTCCGCGGGGGGAAGCAGACCGCACAGCCGGTAGGCGTGGTCCCGCTCCTCCCGGCTCAGGTGCAGCGCACGGGCCAGGGTGGCCACGACCTGGGCCGAGGGGTTCGTGGCCCGGCCCTGCTCCAACCGCACGACGTAGTCGACGGAGAGGCCCGCGAGGTCGGCGAGCTCCTCCCGCCGCAACCCCGCCGCCCGTCGCTTCGCCCGGTGCGGCAGGCCGACGGCCTCCGGGGTCAGCCGGTCCCGCCACCGTCGCAGCGCCGTTCCGAGGTTCTCACCTTCCACCACCGGACCATCGTGCCTCCTCGCGAGGCGTCGGACGCCGTCCCAGCCTGGTACTGCGCGTCCCCCTGTCGCAGCGGGCACTGGTTGAGCCCGGGGAAACGGGCGATGGTCTTCCCATGACCACCACGTTCATCACCGGAGCCAACAAGTCCCTCGGCTACGAGACGGCCCGTCGCCTCATCGCCGCCGGGCACACCGTCCTGATCGGCGCTCGCGACCCGCAGCGCGGGCAGGCCGCCGCCGAGGCCCTCGGTGCACGTTTCGTCCAGATCGACGTCACCGACGACGCGTCCGTGCAGGCCGCGGCCGACGACGTCGCCGCCCACGAGGGCACCGTCGACGTCCTCGTCAACAACGCGGGGGTCTCCGGCCCCTTCACGCCGGCCGACGAACTGACCGCCGCCGACGCCGCGGCCGTCTACGACGTCAACGTGTTCGGCATCGTGCGGGTGACCCACGCGTTCCTGCCGTTGCTGCGCAAGTCCTCGAACCCCGTCGTCGTCAACGTGTCCAGCGGCCTCGGGTCCTTCGCCGTGACCCACGACCCCGACCGCGTCGAGGGCCGGCTCGCCGCCCCGCTCTACACCTCGTCCAAGGCGGCGGTGACGATGCTGACCACGCAGTACGCCAAGGCGCTGCCCGACGTGAAGTTCAACGCCGTCGACCCCGGCTACACCGCGACGGACTTCAACGGCCACGGCGGCCCGCAGACCGTCACCGAGGGGACCGACGCGATCGTGGAACTCGCGAGCATCGGCACCGACGGCCCGACCGGTGTGTTCCGCGACCGTCACGGTGTCGTCGCCTGGTGACGACGCGCCGAGCCGAGGGCCGGTTCCTCGGACTCCAGTCGGCGCGGACGTGCTGCCGTCAGGGGTCAGATCTCGTCGGTGCGTCGCCGGGCAGCGTAGGCGTCCAGTTCCGTCGTCGCCTTCCCGACGTCCCACCCCTCGGCCAGCGCCTGGTGCAGGAGTTCCGTCTCCGACAGCGGGGTGAGTCCGTTGACGTTCGGGTCGAGGTCGAGGTTCGTGGGGAACGGGTACCCTTCGGTGGCGCTGGTCACGGCGTTCGCCAGGAACTCCTGGCTCGCACCGGAGTCCTTGCGGGACAGCAGGGCCGGGTAGACGGCCTTGGCGGTCTTCACCCGGTCCACGGTCTCCATGGCGCGACCGAACGCCGAGGAGACCTGCAGCAGGTTCGCGACCCGTTGCACGTCGCTGGAGACGTTGGTGCCGGCGCCGTGGAACAGGGCGGGGTTGAAGAACCCGGCGTCGCCCTTCTCGAGCGGCAACTGCACGTGGTGCTCGGCGAAGTACTCCTTGAACTCCGCCTGACGCCAGGCGAGGTACCCCTGCGGGTACTGGTGGGAGTAGGGCAGGTAGAGCGTCGGACCGCTCTCGAGCGGCATGTCGCTGTGCGCCACGGCGCCCTGCAGGGTGAGGACCGGGGAGAGCAGGTGGACGTGCGCGGGGTAGCGCGCGGCGACGGGGTTGGACAGGAAACCCAGGTGGTAGTCGCGGTGCGGGTCCTGCGCCCGGCCGCCGGGGCGGACGACGTTGACCTGGGAGGTGACCTGGTACCCCGGGCCCAGCCAGGCCGTCGAGACCAGGGCGAGCACGTCGTTGGCGTAGTAGTCGACGAACGCCTCGGGGTCGCGCACGGCGAGCTTCTCGAGGGCGTTCCAGACCCGGTCGTTGGCCCCGGCCTTGGCGAAGTGGTCGCCCTTGGCCGTCCCGGACGCCTTCTCGTCGGCGATGACCCGGTCGAAGACCGCAGTCACGCGGTCGACGACGGAGAGGTCGGGGAAGGCGCCCTTGAGGACGACGACCCCGGGACCGTCGGTGAGGGCCCGCACGAGTTCGCCCTCCACCTCCTCGCGGCCCGCGTCGGTCGCGACGGCGCGCCGCAGGAGCGCGGAGTCGTAGACCAGGACGTTCTGCTGGACGTCGACAGCGTGCGGGAAGTCGGCCAGGACGGTGGTCCGGTCGAGCAGCTTCGCGAACTCCGTGACGTCGCAGTCGCTCTCGCGGAACCGGATCGGGGTGTGCCGGGCGGTGGTCGGTGCGCTCATGGGGTTTCTCCTCGTCGAGAGTCGTGCGGTGGGCTGCGCGCTGGTCCAACGGTAGGACGCGCTGACGCCGCCGTGGCATCCTCGACGCATCAAGAACGCATCACGCACGCATCGGGGGGATGTCGATGGCGCACCCGTACCGGATCCGTGAGATCGCGCAGCAGGCCGGCCTGAGCACCGCGACGGTCGACCGCGTGCTCAACGGGCGGGCCGGCGTGCGCGCGAGCACGGTCGCCGAGGTGCACCGCGCGATCGCCGACCTCGAACGGCAGGCGTCGCAGGTCCGGATCGGTGGCCGCACGTTCTTCCTCGACGTGGTCGTCCTCGCGCCGGACCGCTTCTCGCGCGAAGTGCGGGTCGCCCTGGAGGCCGAGCTCCCGTCGCTGCGCCCGGCGGTGATCCGGGCGAGGTTCCACCTCCGCGAGGAGGGCAGCGCCGCGGACCTCGCGACCCAGCTCGACGCCATCGCGCGCAAGGGTTCCAGCGGTGTGCTGCTCAAGGCACCGGACGACCCGGCCGTCGTGGCGGCCGTCGCCCGGCTGGAGGACGCGGGGATCCCGGTGGTCACCTTCGTCACCGACGTGCCCACCAGCCGTCGCGTCGCCTACGTCGGGATGGACGACCGCGCGGCCGGGGCCACCGCGGCCTACCTGCTGACGGTCGTGGCCCCGGACACGGGTGGGGTCCTGGTCTCGTTGAGCCGCAGCAGCTTCCGCGGCGAGGGAGACCGCGAACTGGGTTTCCGCACCGCGTTGCGCGACCTCGCGCCGCAGGTGCCGGTGACGGTGGTCGAGGGCACCGACGGACTCGACGCGTCGATGTTCGCGACGGTGTCGGCGGCGTTGGAACGCGACCCGGGGATCGACGCGGTGTACTCGGTCGGTGGGGGGAACCAGGCCGTCCTCGCCGCCTTCGACGCCGCCGGGCGCACCGTCCGCGCGTTCGTCGCGCACGACCTCGACGCCGAGAACCTCGTCCTGCTGCGTCGCCGCCGCCTCACCGCCGTGCTGCACCACGACCTGCGCACCGACGTGCGCCGGGTCTGCCGCGCGGTCATGCAGGCCCAGGGGGCGTTGCCGGGACGACCGGGTTCCCGACCCTCGCAGATCCAGGTGATCACGCCGTTCAACGAACCGGCGGGGTTGGTGGACGAGGTCTGAGTTCCCGTGGCATGCTCCTGGCATGTCGTCGACCCGTGCTTCCCGTCGTGACGCGCTCGCCGCGTCCCGACGACGCGCCGGGCGACGCCGACTCGCGGTCTGACCGAGCCGCAGTTCGTCGCGGGTCCTCCGGCCCCGCACGCCCGCCCGACGTCCGGGCACCCCCCTCCGGCCACGAGGAAACACCACCGTGCTCACTCCCGATCAACTCCTCACCTCCCGGTTCCGGCCGGCCCTCGAAGGGCTCGGCGCTCGTTACGCCGGGTGGGACCCCGAACTGCGACCGGCCACCCGGCCCGAGTTCGGGCACTTCCAGACCAACCTCCCGGTGCGGTTGGCGAAACCCCTGGGACTGCCGCCCCGGGAGATCGCCGACCGGCTGCTCGCCGGGTCGCACCTCGAGGACGTGTGCCTGCCGCCGACCTTCGCCGGAGCGGGGTTCCTGAACCTCACGTTGCGGCCGGAGTTCCTGGCGGGGCAGGTCAGTGCCCTCCTCGCCGATCCGCACCTCGGTGTGGCACAGGCCGATCCACCGCGACGGGTCGTCGTCGACCACTCCTCGCCGAACGTCGCGAAGCAGATGCACGTGGGGCACCTCCGCTCGACCGTCATCGGGGACGCGCTGGCCCGGGTCTTCGCCACGGTGGGGGACGTCGTCGTGCGGCAGAACCACGTGGGCGACTGGGGGACCCAGTTCGGGATGCTGATCGAGCACCTCCTCGAGGAGGGTCACGACGGCGCCGACCTGAGCCTGTCGGCGCTGGACGGGTTCTACCGGCAGGCCCGGGAACGCTTCGACGCCGACCCGGGTTTCGCGGGTCGGGCCCGGGCCCGGGTCGTCGCCCTGCAGAGCGGCGACCCGCGGACGTACCACGTCTGGCGCGGGCTGGTCGACACGTCGATGAGGTCGTTCGCCGAGGTGTACGCCCGGTTGGGATCGGGCCTCACCCCGGCCGACACCGCGGGGGAGAGCAGTTACGCCGCCGACCTCGCCGGGGTGGTGGACGACCTCCGTACGGCGGGACTGCTCGTGGAGTCGAACGGTGCGTCGTGCGTGTTCCCCCGGGGTTTCGCGAACCGCAACGGGGAACCGTTGCCGGTGGTGGTGCGCAAGTCCGACGGGGGGTACGGCTACGACGCGACCGACCTGGCGGCGCTGCGGCACCGGGTGACGGCGTTGCGGGCCGACCGGATCGTCTACGTGGTCGACGCCCGGCAGGCGTTGCACTTCGACCAGGTGTTCGCCGTCGCCCGGGAGGCCGGGTGGCTCCCCGAGGAGGTGACGGTGCAGCACGTCGCCTTCGGGACGGTGCTGGGGGAGGACGGTCGACCGTTCAGGACGAGGACGGGAGGCACCGTCCCGCTCAGCGCGCTGCTCGACGCGGCCGAGAGCCGGGCGGCGGAGGTGCTGGGCGGACGGGGGTCGCGCCTCGACGCGTCGGAGCGCACCGCGGTGGTGCGGGCCGTCGGGATCGGCGCCGTGAAGTACGCCGACCTCGTCAACGGCCTCGGGCGCGACTACGTGTTCTCGCTGGAGCGGATGGTCGCCATGGACGGCAACACCGGCCCCTACCTGCAGTACGCGCACGCCCGGGTGGCGTCGCTGCTGGAGCGCAGCGCGATCGTGACCCGGGACGTGTCGGTGCTGGACCACCCCGCGGAGGTGCGGCTCGCGCTGCTCCTGACCGGCTTCCCCGGAGCCGTCGCGTCGGTGGCGGAGACGCTCGAACCGCACCGGCTGTGCGGTCACCTGCACCAGGTGGCGACGGCGCTGTCGGCGTTCTACGAGGCCTGTCCGGTGCTCTCGGCGGAGGGGGAGGTCCGGGCGAGCCGGCTCGCCCTGTGCCGGGCGACGCGGGAGGTGCTCGCGGCGGGCCTGGGCCTCCTCGGGATCGACGCTCCGGAGCGCATGTAGGGGCCCGAACGACGAAACCTCGGTCCGGCTGATCGCCGATCCCGAGGTACGTCGTGATTTTCCCAGTTTTCGTGGTGGTTGTCAATCGCGGCTACGTACCGGTCGGGTCGACGAGGAGGGAGGACCCGAGGGCGGCGAGCAGCTCCACGACCTCGGCGCGGTCGAGGCGGACGGTCGAGATGCAGGTGGAGTCCTGCCACGTCGAGAGGACGACACGACCGTCCCCCGGGGCGGCAGCGGGGTGCGCGCTGACCCGCAACGCCCGTCCGGGCCGGTCCGCGTCCCGGACGACTCCCGTGCGCACTCCCCGCTCGACCGCCGCACCGTGCTCCATCGACCGAGTCTGCGCCCCGGCCGGACGGCTGTCGAGACTCAGGGGATGCGGGCCACCCACTCGCGCGTGGCGAACTTCCGGGTGACCAGTTCCTCGGCCGCCGCGAGCTCCGCGGCGCTCAGCACGGAGTCGGTGAGGCCGTACTGGCGGCGGAAGGTGGCGACCATCGAGTCGATGACCTCCTCGCGCGGCAGGCCCGTCTGACGGCGCAACGGGTCGACCCGCTTCGCGGCGCTGGCGAGGCCCTTGCCGGACAACTTCTCGCGGCCGATCCGCAGCACCTGCAGCATCTTCGCCGCGTCGATGTCGTAGGACATCGTCACGTGGTGCAGGACCGTCCCGTCCGCGAGGCGCTTCTGCGCCGCGCCCGCGATCTTGCCCTGCTCGGTCGCGATGTCGTTGATCGGCTGGTACCAGGCCTTGATGCCGAGGTCGCCCAGCGCGACGAGGACCCAGTCGTCGAGGAACGCGTAGGACTCGGTGAACGAGAGCCCCTCGACGAGCGAACCGGGTGCGTAGACGGAGTAGGTGATGGTGTTGCCCGGCTCCACGAACATGGCGCCACCCCCCGAGACCCGGCGCACGACCTCGACCCCGAGCCGCCTCGCCGCGTCACCGTCGACCTCGTTCACGAGCGACTGGAAACTCCCGAGCACCACGGCCGAGCTGCCCCACTCCCACACCCGCAGGGTGGGCGGACGACGGCCGGCCGCCACCTCACGGGTCAGGACCTCGTCCAGCGCCATGTGCGTCTGCGGGGACTGGGGACCCGTGTGGACGAACTGCCAGTCGTGGTCCAGCCACCCGCTGGCCCCGCCGACGGCGCGTCGCACCGTCGTCGCGACGGCCTCGGGGGTGAAACCGAGCAGCACCGCGCCGCTCGGCAGGGCCGAGCGGACGCGGTGCGCGAGGTCGGCGGCGTCGCTGTCGGCGGGGACCCCCGTCAGCGCCGCGTCGATGGCCTCGAGCGCGTCGTCGGGTTCGAGGAAGAAGTCCCCGCTGAGGCGCACCCCGGCGAGCCGTCCCTCCACGATGTCCAGATCGACGACGACGAGCTTCCCGCCCGGGACCTTGTACTCACCATGCACTCGCGCAGGCTACGTGAGCCCCACGGCGCGAGTGGGGGCTGCTGCGGCCCCGGGCTCGGCCGTGGACGCCTGCGGCGCCCTCGCCGCCCGAGCGCGGCCCCCGGACTTCGCGAGGTAGAGGCCCCGGTCGGCCAGGTCCAGGAGTGCCAGGACACCGCCCGTGGCGGCGCCGGGGACCGCTGTCGCGATCCCGATGCTGACGCTGACCCGCCCCTCCACGCCTTGGCCGTGGGGGAAGGCCCTGCGTCGCAGTCCGTCCAGCAACCGCTCGGCGACCACCGCGGCTCCTGCGCCGTCGGTGTCGCTCAGCACGACGACGAACTCCTCTCCGCCGTAGCGGGCCACGAGGTCGGACGGTCGGCCCGGCGCCCGGCGCAGTTCCTCGGCGACCTGCTGCAGGCACTGGTCACCGGCCAGGTGACCGTAGGTGTCGTTGTAGGCCTTGAAGTGGTCGACGTCGACCATCAGCAGGCTGAGCGGACTCCCGCTCCGGTGCGCGTCCTGCCAGACGTGGGCGAGGTGCTCGTCCAGCGTCGGCCGGTTGGCCAGGCCGGTGAGGCCGTCCCGCTGCGCCGCCTCGCGCAGCCGGTCGTTGAGGGCTCGGAGTTCCTGCTGCGCGGCCCGCCGTTCGGCGATCTCGCGCCGGAGCTCCGCGGTCCGCGACGCCACCAGGTCGTGGAGCTCCCCGGCCCGGTCCGCCGCCCGCCGGGTGCGCCCGAGTCCGTCGAGGGTCGAACTCAACGCGGCCCGCAGTGGTTCCGAGACCGCGAACGCATCCGGCGCGTGGCCGGTGAGGAGGTAGCCGAACCACTGGTCCCCGGCGAACAACGGCTGCAGGACGAGGGTTCCACGGTCGAGTTCCGCGACGCGGTGCGGCGGGAGGAGCTCCCCGAGACCGTGGGTGTCCTCGAGCGCGGCGTAGGGACCCTCGACGTGGTCGACGGCCAGCCGAACCCGCACGTCGTCGGGTTCGGTGGACGGGGGCGGCCCGTCGGTGAGCAGGGACACGAAGCAGCGGCGGACCCCGACCCGGGGCAGGAACGCCGCGAGGAGGTCGCCGAGGGCGCTCGTCTCGGTGGCGGTCCCGAGGGCCCGGATGAGTTCCACCAGGACACGACCGGACCGCGCTTCGTGGGCGGCCCGCTCGACGTGGGCGCCGGCCACGGCGCGCAGCACCGTGAGCTGCATCCGGTGGACGGTGCGCAGGGCGGCGTCGAGCGCGGCTCCCACGGCACCGTTGGCCGCCACGTCGTTCTCGAGGGTGGTCAGCACCCGGTCCCACCAGGACTGCTCGGGGTGCAGCCGGACGACCTCGGCCAGTTCCGCGCACAACTGCGCCGTCCCCGCGGCGTCGAGAGTGCCCGTGACGACCTGACGGATCCAGCGTCGGCGGACCGCGGCGAGGCGCTCGGCGACGGCGACCTCGGAACCGAGGGCGACGGACGGCGCGGAGGTGGCCACCCCCGAGGCGTCGAGGACGACCCGCTCGTCGACGGGGGCCACGAGGGCGCTGGAAGCCCGCGCGACCACGTGCGGAGCGGGCGGGCCGGCGGGTACGGGATGCGAACCGCCCGACAGGTTCAGCAGGAGCGTCGCGGCCCGTCGACCGAGAGCCGTGAGGTGCTCGTCCACGGTCGTCACACCGGCCCACGCCGCCTCCGAGGAACTCGTCCCGGCGGAGCCGGTGACCGCGACGTCCTCGGGGACGCGGTAGCCCTCGCGTTCCAGCGCCTCCACGGCAGCCATCGCCAGGTCGTCGTCGCAGCAGACGACGGCGTCGACGGGACGACCGTCGTCCCGCGCTGAGGCCAGCGCAGCCGGGAGGAGGCGGTGCACGTCGACCGGGTCGACGACCCGGAGGAAGGGCGTCCCCGGGAGCTGGTGCACCTCACCGTCGGGCAGTGAGCTCACGACGAGCAGCGATCGACGACCGCCGCGGTGCAGGTGGTCGCGCGCCACGTCCAGCGCCTGCGCGCGGGGGCGGTCCACCCCGGTGGTCCCGGCAGCGCGTTCCCCGAGCGTGACCGTGGGTAGCCCGTCGGGGATGACCCCGAGGACCGCCGCCACCGCCGAGCGCCCGGACAGGTCGCGGACCGGGGTCACGACGACCCCGTCGACCCCTCCGCTGCGGCACAGGTGGGCGAACAACGTCCCCCGGCGCGGGTGGTGCGGGTGCCGGACGACCACGAGGAGCGCCGCCCCCTCGGGGTGCAGGACGCTCTCGAGGCCGTGCAGGTACTGCTGGACCTGCTCCCCGAGTCCGTCCACGACGACGGCGATGCGTCGTCGTCCCCGCTCTTCCGCCACGGCGATCACCCCCTCGGACAGAGTCATCGGGGTGCCCCGGGGGAGTCTTGAGGAACCGGGGCCCAGCTCGCCCGCTCAGCCCAGGCGGTTCACGGCACCAGGGAGGAGGCCAGCCAGGACCGCGGCGTCCCGAACCCGTCCAGCAGTTCCCCGGTCCGCGGCCGCAGCTTGCGGCACACCGCGTTCACCGCGGTCGTGACCGCCTTGGCGCGCAGCGTCGTCATCCGGCGGTGCTGGAGGTACCAGCCCTTCTCGGCCTCGAGCACCGAGAGGGCGTGCAGGTCGAACACGTCGGACAGGAGTTCCACGACGGCCGGGTCGTCGCAGCGCGCGATGGCGGCGGCGAAGGCCTCCGCGACGACGCGCTCGACGTGCGCACGACCGGCCAGCAGCAGGTGGTCCTGCAGTTCGTCGACGGCCTCGAACCGTTCCGCCTCGGGCTTGGACCGCGCCTTGCGCATCCGCTTGGCCAGCGACTCCACGACGTGGCGCTCGCGGTCGGCGAGCATCCGCAGCTGCCAGGCCCGGTCGTGCAGCTCCTCGGGGATCCGGCCCGCTTCGACGACGTCGGCCACGAGGGAGCGGGCGGGGCTGCGGCCGGCGTAGGTGCTGACGAAGTCGCGCGTCGCGAACCGCGCCATGCCGAGGGTGTCGAGGTCGGAGAACTGCTGGGCGTACGCCGTGAGCTGGCCCTTGGCGACGAGTTGCAGCAGGACGGTGTTGTCGCCCTCGAAGGTGGTGAACACGTCCGTGTCCGCCTTCAGCTGCGGCAGGCGCGAATCGGCGAGGAACCCGTTGCCACCACAAGCTTCGCGACAGGTCTGCAGGGTGCGGGTCGCGTGCCAGGTGGAAGCGACCTTGAGGCCCGCGGCGTGCGACTCGAACGCGCGCTGCCGGGTCGCGTCGGGCTCGTTCCCGGCGAGCTGGACGCGCAGCAGTTCGTCCATCTCGCTCAGCAGGTCGTCCTGCGCGAACGAGAGCGCGTAGGTCGTCGCGAGCGGGATCAGCAACCGTCGCTGGTGGGCCAGGTAGTCGAGCAGGACGACTTCGCCGTCGCCCCCCGGGCGCTTGAACTGGGTGCGCTGCAGGGCGTAGCGCAGCGCGATCTCGAGACCCACCTTCGTCTGCGACAGCGCACCGCCGGAGACGCTGACCCGGCCCTTGACGAGGGCACCGAGCATCGTGAAGAACCGCGAGTTGGCGCTCGCGATGGGAGAGGAGTAGCTGCCGTCCTCGGCCACGTCGGCGTAGCGGTTCAGCAGCGCGGTCCGGGGGATCCGCACCTGGTCGAAACCGAGCCGGCCGTTGTCGAGACCGTTCAGCCCCATCTTGCGGCCGTCGTCACCGCGCCAGATCCCCGGGAGGTCCACCCCGTCCTCCCGCAGCGGGACGACGAAGGCGTGGACGCCCTGCGAGGTCCCGCCCGTGACGAGCTGGGCGAACACCACAGCGACGTCGGCGTCCTCCGCCGCGCCGCCGATGTAGTCCTTGCGGCAGGAGACGTCCGGGGTGTGGACGACGAACTCCTGCGTCGTCGGGTCGTACGTCGCGGTCGTCCCGATGGAGGAGACGTCGGAACCGTGCCCGGTCTCGGTCATCCCGAAGCAGCCGACGAGTTCCAGTCGCAGGAGCGGTTCGAGCAGGGTCGAGTGGTGGCGTTCGGTGCCGAGCGCCTGGACGGCGCCGCCGAACAGACCCCACTGCACCCCCGACTTGATCATGAGGGACGCGTCGCCGAACCCCAGCATCTCGAACTGGGCGACCTGACCGCCGGGGGAGTCACCGCCCCAGGGCCGGGCGTAGCCCAGTTCGTGCCCGCCGAGTTCCGCCAGCTGCCGCAGCCGCTCCCGGGTGAGGTCCCGGTGGTCGCGGGTCGAGAGGTCGTCGGTGGGGGTGAAGAGGTCGGCGGGGGCCTCGCGGCGGAACTTCTCGCGCAGGTCGGCGAAACGGCCGTCGAGGACACGGCGCAGGACCTCGGTGTCCAGCGGCGGCGGAACCTCGACGGGCTCGTCGAGGGGGGTCTCGGGTCGCAGTTCGGTGGTGGTCACGGAACCTCCTCGGGAACGGGTGCCAGGGGTGGGGCGCTGAGAACGGTGGCGAGGCCACCCCAGGCCAGGTGGGTGAGATCGGAGACGAGCGTGGCCGCCGGCACCCGGTCGGTGCTGGAGATCCACCGGTCCGCGGCGGTGCGGATCATCGCGACGAGGCCGTGGGCGAGGGCATCGGCGGAGGAGTCGCGGGCGCCGCCCACGCGCAGGTGGGCGGTGATGGTGCGGGCGGTCTCGTCGGCGATGGTGCCGGAGATCCGCTGCACGGGGTCGTTGCTGAGCGGCCGTTCCAGGAACGGGTGGACCACGACGAAGCGGTAGACCTCGGGATCGGCCTCGACGAGCTGGACGTAGGCGGCGATGATCCCGCTGAGGGCCTCGCGGGGGGAGTTCGAGGAGGCGACGGCCTCGCCGAGTTCACGCAGGATCCGCGAGTTCACCCGTTCGGCGACGGCGAGGTAGAGCTCCTCCTTGTCGGCGAAGTGCCGGTAGAGCACGGTCTTGCTGGTGCCGGCAGCCGCGGCGACCTCGTCCATGCCGACGCCGGCGCCCTTGGCCGTGATCGCGCGCAGCGTCGCCGTCACGAGTTCTTCGCGACGCCGTTTCCGGTGCTCTTCCCAGCGCGTGGCGCGACCGTCCATGCCTCGACGGTACCCCGGACGACGGGTATCGGGTACCCGTAGTACCTGATAACTTCGGCCGAGTGAGCAACCGTGCTGTCCGCAACGTCGCGATCATCGGTGGCAACCGCACCCCGTTCGTCCGGGCCGGTCGTCGCTACGCCCAGGCCTCGGCCCAGGACCTGCTCGTCGCGGCCCTGGACGGGCTGGTCGCCCGCTACGGGCTCGCCGGGGAACGCCTGGGCGAGGTCGTCGCCGGGGCCGTGCTCAAGCACAGCCGCGACCTCAACCTCACCCGCGAGGCCGTCCTGTCGACCGCGCTCGACCCGAGCACCCCCGCCTACGACGTGCAGCAGGCCTGCGCCACCGGCCTGGAGGCCGCTGTCCTGTTGGGCAACAAGATCGCCCTGGGGCAGGTCGACGTCGGGATCGCCGGGGGTGCCGACTCCGCCAGTGACGCCCCCATCGCGGTCGACGACGGACTGCGGCGGGTGCTGCTGGAACTGTCGAGGGCCAGGACCGCCGGCGCCAAGCTGGCCGCACTCGCGAAGCTGCGTCCCGGTCAGCTCAGACCCGACCCGCCGCGCAACGCCGAGGTCCGCACGGGGCTGTCGATGGGGGAGCACGCGGCCCGCACGGCCCTGGAGTGGAAGGTCGGGCGCGAGGCGCAGGACGAACTCGCCCTGGCCAGCCACCGCAACCTCGCCGCCGCCTACGACCGCGGGTTCTTCGACGACCTCCTCACCCCCTACCTCGGCGTTCGACGCGACGACCTGCTGCGCCCCGACACCTCGCTGGAGAAGCTGGCGGCTCTGAAACCCGTCTTCGGTCGCGACCTCGACGGCGAGGCCACGATGACCGCCGGGAACTCGACCCCCCTGACCGACGGCGCCGCCGCCGTCCTGCTCGCCACCGACGAGTGGGCCGCCTCCCGCCGACTCCCCGTCCTAGCCCACCTGGTCGACGCCGAGACCGCCGCCGTCGACCACGTCCACGGTGCGGGGCTGCTCACCGCACCCGTCGTCGCCGTGCCGCGGTTGTTGCAGCGCAACGGGTTGACGCTGGCCGACCTCGACCTCGTCGAGATCCACGAGGCGTTCGCCTCCACCGTCCTCGCGACGACGGCCGCGTGGGCCGACGCCGGTCTGGGCACGGTGGACCCCGCGCGCCTCAACGTCACGGGCTCCTCTCTCGCGACGGGACACCCCTTCGCGGCGACCGGCACCCGCATCCTCGCGACCACCGCGAAGCTGCTGCACGAACGCGGGGGTGGCCGCGCGCTCATCTCGGTCTGCGCCGCCGGCGGGCAGGGCATCGCGGTCCTGGTGGAGGCGTGATGTCCGACCCCTACGGCGCGTTCGTCCGCACCCCGGCCGGGAAGTTCCTCGCCGCCCGGACCGGGCTGCCGCGGCCTCCGCGGCTGCGCCGGCACCAGCCCGGGCAACCGCTGCTCACCGGGCCCGTGCTGGTGATCGGCCTCGACGGCGCGAGTCGGGTCGAGGAACTCTCCGACTGGTTGCGCGCGGCCGGGGCCGCCGTGAGCGAGGGGACCGGTGAACCCCTCGGCGCCGTGATCGTCGACGCTACCGGTCTGCGTCGCGTCGCCGGCCTGGAGGAGGTGCGGCAGCGGCTCGCCCCCGCGTTCCGCCGGACCACCGGCCGCGTCCTGGTCCTCGCGGCCGATCCCGCCACCGATCCCGCCGTCTCGAGCGACCTCGAGGCCCGTGCCGTGCAGCAGGGGCTGGAGGGTCTCGTGCGCAGCCTCGCCAAGGAGGCCCGCGGCGGCACCACCGTGAACCTGCTCCGCGTTCGCCCGGGGGCCCGCACCGCGCTGCGCTCGGCGGTCGAGTTCTTCTCCTCGGCCCGTTCCGCGTTCGTCGACGGGCAACCCGTCGTGGTCGGGTCAGGAACCCCCGTCCCGGTCCGGGACCGACCGGTCGCCGTCGTCACCGGTGCGGCGCAGGGGATCGGGGCCGCGGTCGCGGACGTCCTGGCCCGCACCGGGCACCACGTCGTCTGCGTCGACATCGCCGCCTCGGGGGAGAAGCTGGCCGCCGTGGCGAACCGCGTCAAGGGGTCGACGCTGCACCTGGACGTCACGGCCGAGAACGCGCCGCAGACCCTGGCGACCCACCTGGCCGACCGGTTCGGCGGGGCCGACGTCGTCGTCCACAACGCCGGCATCACCCGCGACCGCTCCTTCGTGAACGTCGACGAGGCGGCCTGGAACTCCGTCCTCGCGGTGAACCTGCTCGCGCCGGTGCGACTCACGACGGAACTCCTCGAACACCCCGGTGCGCTGGCGCCGGGGGCCCGGTTCGTCTACCTCTCCTCGATCAACGGGCTCGCCGGCGCGAAGGGGCAGACGAACTACGCGACGAGCAAGGCGGGCCTCGTCGGTCTCGTCCAGGCCCTCGCGGAACCGTTGGCGCAGCGTGGTTTCGCGGCCAACGCCGTCGCCCCGGGTTTCATCGAGACCCCCATGACCGCGGCCATGCCGCCGGTCCCGCGCGAACTCGGCCGACGGATCGTCAGTCTGCAGCAGGGCGGGTTGCCGATCGACGTCGCCGAAGCGGTCGGCTGGCTCGCGCAACGAGACGCCGCCGGCATCGACGGTCAGGTGCTGCGGGTGTGCGGCCAGAGCCTGCTGGGGGCGTGATGACCCGGGAACTCCGGACGGCCCCGTCGCTGTCGGCGCTGTACGCGCGTTCGCTGCTGCACCGGCCCCGGCGCGCGGTGGACTTTCCCCGCACCACGGTGTCCCTGCGGGGCAACCGTTTCGACGTCGACCGGGTGGCGGCCTTCTGCCGCAGCACCGGGTTCCCGCTCCGCGACACCGTGCCGCTACCGTTCCCGCACCTCGTCGGTTTCGGTCTGCAGGTGGACCTCCTGGTCCGGGAGCCCTTCCCGTTCACCCTGCTGGGTCTCGTGCACCTCGCCCAGTCCTTCGAGCAGACCCGGCCGCTGTCGGTCGAGGAGAGCTTCGACGTCAGCGTCCGCGCCGTCGGGATGCACGCCCACCGCCGCGGCGCGACCGTCGACCTGGTGACGGAGGTCCGCACCGGGACCGAGAAGGTCTGGACGGGCCGCAGCCGCTACCTCGCGCGGGGGGTGTCGTGGCCCGGTCGGGCGGAGGAGCCCGCACGGCTCCCCGCACCGGAGGGGCCGGGCACCCTCTGGCGGGTCCCCGCCGACACGGGCCGCACCTACGCCGCCGTCTCCGGTGACGTCAACCCCCTCCACCTCTCCCCGGTCACCGCCCGCCTCCTGGGGTTCCGACGTGCCCTCGCGCACGGGATGTGGACGGCGTCCCGGAGCCTCTCCGCGATCGGTGGCCCCCCACCGGGTGCGGCACGGTTCGACGTCGAGTTCGGGAAACCCCTGCTGCTCCCCGCGACCGTCCGGCACGTCGCCGTCGAGGAACCCGACGGGTGGTCCACCGCCGTTCGCAGTCGCGACGGCTCGAAGCTCCACCTCGCCGCCCGCCTCACCTCCTCGTGAGCAGGGGAACAGGACCTCGTGATGGAGGAGGCCGCGGCGGCACCCGGGCCGTGGACCTCTTCACCTCCCTCTCGGGCGGGTTTCTGCTCGTGCTCGGCGTGGTGCTCCTGGCGACCGCCGACGATGCCGGATCGGTCACCTCGAGCCTGACGTCGATCCTCCTCGGCCTCGCCGTGGTCCTCATCGCCCCCGGCCGGTCCCGGCCCTGGGTGAAGGCCGTCGGCATCACCGCCGTCGTCGCCGAGATCGCCCTCGTCGTCTACCAGTTCACCGGGTTCTGACGCGGAGGACCGTGACCGAGCACGACCCCGGAAGGCCGTCGGGTCGTCGGCGGGCCGGAACCCGACGTGTTCGGGAGCCCTCCGCGGATTCCCAGACCGGCCGAGCGGTGCTCAGGCCGGGGGAGTGCACGGAGACCACGGCGTAGGTCGTGCCCCGCAGTCCACCACCCCGCACCGGTTCCGCTCCGACGACCCGTGAGGTTCGTCAGGGGTGAGGGGTGCGGGAGGCGGCGGAAATCGTGACGGCGGACACGGGGACGACGCCCGGTCCGGCGCCACCCTGGAGACATGAGCGCAGTCGTCGTCAGGGACCTCGAACGGACCTACGCCAGCGGCACGAGAGCCGTCCGCGGCATCAGCTTCTCCGTCGAACGCGGTGAGGTGTTCGGCCTCCTCGGCACCAACGGGGCCGGCAAGACCTCCACCGTCGACGTCGTCACCGGGCTGGTGAGACCGTCCGGTGGCAGCGTCAGCGTGCTGGGGCACGACCCCGTCCGCGAGCGCCGCCAGGTCCGGCCGCGCACGGGTGTGGTCCTGCAGTCGGGCAACCTGCCCGGGGACCTGACCGTCGCGGAGTCGTTGCAGATGTGGAGCGGCACCCTCACCCGGCGGCGACCCATCGCGGAGGTCGTCGAGGTCGTGGCTCTGCACCACAAGCTCGACGCGCCGGTGAAGTCGTTGTCCGGCGGGGAGCGTCGGCGCCTCGACCTGGGGGTCGCCCTGCTCGGTCGCCCGGAGGTCCTCGTCCTCGACGAACCCACCACGGGACTCGACGCGCAGTCGCGTCGCTCGGTCTGGGAACTGGTCCGCGACCTCGTCGCGGGGGGCACGGCCGTGATGCTGACGACCCACCACCTGGAGGAGGCCGAGGAACTCTCCGACCGCCTCGCGATCATGCACCGGGGCCTGGTCGCCGCCGAGGGGACCGTCGCCGACGTCGTCGCCGGGCACCGCTCGGAGATCCGCTGGAAGGCCGACGCGGGGCGCCCCGACGTCGCGGACCTCAGCCCGGGTGACACCGTCCAGCACCACGGCCGCTACGTGGTCGTCCGGACGAACCACCTGCAGCGCAGCCTGTCCCGGGTCCTCGCCTGGGCCGACGACCACACCCTCGCCCTGTCCGAGCTGAAGGCCACCCCGGCCTCCCTCGAGACCGCCTTCCTCGAACTCGCCGGCACCCACGTCACGGAAGAGGCCGCCTGATGACCACCCTCGAGACCGCACCCGCACCCGCGGTCCAGACCACGAACCGCTTCGCCGCCAGCGCCCGCCGCACCTGGTCCCTCACCCGGGCCGAACTGCTGCTGCTGCGCCGCAACCGGACCCTGATGTCCATCACGTTGATCATGCCGATCAGCGTCATCGGCCTCTTCAGCACCCTCGACGGTGTCGGGGACGGGGGGAACGCCACGGCGCTGGCGATCGCCAGCCTGGTCGGGATGCTGTTGTTGTTCGTCGTCTACTACAACGTCCTCTCGGCCTCCGTCGCCCGCCGCGAGGAAGGGGTCCTGCAACGGCTGCGGACCGGTGAGGCGGCCGACGGCGAGATCCTCGTCGCGCTCGCCGCGCCGTCGGTGGCGATCACCTTCGTGCAGTCGCTCGTGCTGGCCGTGGCGGGTGCCGTCGTGCTCGGGTTGCCGGTCCCGCAGAACCCCGTCCTCACCCTGGCCGGGATCCTCGTCGGGTCGGCCGTCTTCACCGGGCTAGCGCTGGTGACGGCGGTGTTCTCGCCGACCCTGGAGTCGGTGCAGATGACCAGCCTGCCCGTCATCGGGATCGCCGTGCTGGGTGCCGGTCTGGCGATGCCGCTGGACGCGCTGCCCGAGAGCATCAACCGGATCGCCCAGTTCACGCCGATGAGCCCGGTGCTGGACCTCGTGAACGCCGGCTGGACCGGAGACCCCGCGGGGATCGACGTCCTGCAGGCCGCGGGGGTGGCGCTGGCCTGGATCGTCCTGACGTTCGGCGTCGTGCAGCGGCGCTTCCGCTGGTCGCCGCGGGTCTGAGCTTCTGGGAGAGTCGAGCCGTGAACCTGCTGGGACGCTGGCGCGCCGCGGACGACCCGCGGCGCGTCGAGCTGTACACCCACTGGTCGCTGGTCCCGGCGGTGTTCTGCGCGCCGGTGCTCGTGCTCGGCCTCGGGTCCGGGGCGAACGCCTCCGAGGCGTGGGTGGCGGCGGTCGCCTCGCTCGTGCAGGCCGCGGCCGTCGGGCTCGCGGTCAGCCGGGTCGTGCACCGCAGGGCCTGGGGGCGCCCGGTGGTCGTCGCCTGGGTCACGGCGTCGGCCCTGGCCTACGTGGTCGGGCTCCTGATCCTGCGCGGGACCGACGCCGCCGTGGGCGTCACCGTCACCGCCGCGGTCCTCTCCGTGGTCCCGCTGGGCCGGTTCCGGTTCCGTCGCTACGCCCTCGTCGTGGTCGCCGTCGTCGGCGCGACCATCGCCCCCCTCGTCTCGCCCCCGGCGCTCGCGGTGCTGTTCGTGGTCTACGGCTGGATCCTGGCGTCCATCCTGCAGCTCTCGATGTGGCTCCTGGACGTCGTGCGGCGCCTTGCCGACGCCGAACGGGCCGGGGTCCGGCTGGCGCTCGCGGAGGAGCGGTTGCGGTTCGCCCGTGACCTGCACGACGTCGTGGGGCGCGACCTCTCCGCCATCGCGGTGACCAGCGACCTCGTCGCGGAACTGGCCCGACGGGGCCGCCCCGAGGCCGTCGACCGCGCCGAGGAGGTCCGCACGATCGCGCAGAACTCGTTGCAGCAGATCCGCGACGTCGTCCGCGGCTACCGCGCCGTCGACCTGGCGACGGAACTCGAAGGGTCGGTGGCGCTGCTGCGTTCGGCGGGGGTCGAGTGCACCGTGGAGCACACCGAGAGCGACCTGCCCGTCGAGGTCCGGTCCGCGGCGGCCTGGGTCATCCGCGAGGGGGTCACCAACGTCGTGCGGCACAGCGCCGCGACGTGGTGCCGCATCACCGTCTCCCGCTCCGCCGACGAACTGGGCGTGCTGCTCGAGAACGACGGGGTGAGCTCGGCCGCCACCGGGAACGGTTCCGGCCTGGCTGGTCTGGCCGAACGGTTGCACCCCCTCGGCGGTCGCCTCGACGTCCGTCGGGGCGACGGCACGTTCGTCCTCGACGCCCGGCTGGAGGTCCCCGCGTGATCAGAGTCCTGCTCGCCGACGACGAGAACCTCGTCCGCAGCGCCGTCGCCGGTCTGCTCGACCTGCAGGACGACCTCGAGGTCGTCGGCCAGGCCGCGTCCTGCGCGGAGGCGCTGGCCGTGGCGTCCAGGACGAATCCCGACGTGGCGGTCCTCGACCTGCAGATGCCGGCGGGGGACGTCCGCGCGGGAACGCCGGCGGACGGCATCGCCCTCGCCGAGCGGCTGCACGTCGAGGTTCCCGGCATCACGACCCTGCTGCTGACCAGCCACGGTCGTCCCGGTCACCTGAAACGGGCCCTGGAGGCGGGCGTGCGGGGTTTCCTGCCCAAGACGTCCTCGGGATCCGTTCTCGCCGAGGCGATCCGCACCGTGTCGTCCGGGGGTCGCTACGTCGACCCGTCGCTGGCGGCCGACGCGATCGCCGCCGGGGCCAGCCCGCTCACCGCCCGGGAGTCCGACGTGCTGGAACTCGCCGCCGACGGCGCCGGGGTCGAGGAGATCGCGGTGAAGGTGTCGCTCTCGCCCGGGACGGTCCGCAACCACCTGTCCTCCGCCTCCGGCAAGCTCGGGGCCGCCAACCGGCACGAGGCCGTCGCCCTGGCCCGGAAGGCGGGATGGATCTGAGCGGGAGGACCCCCGAGGAACGGGCCCTGGCCCGGGCGCTGACGAACCCGGCACCTGCTGTCGGGCTCCCGCTACGTCACGCGGTCAGGGCGACCGAGGAGATCGTGGTGGTCTCGCACTCAACCGGGGTCGACCGAACCCGGCCCGCTCTGCCGCCGGCGCCGGTGATGGGTCCGCTCGATCCAGGTCACGACAGCGATCCGCAGTTCGCCGCGGGTGGCCTGTTGCCAGCGGTCCAGGACGTTGTCCTGCAACAACTCGAGGAAACTCTCCACTGCCGGATCCCTCGTCCGCGGCGGTGGCGGCCGCGAGCACGCACACGCCCTTGGCCACCGAGTGGACGTCACGACGGACGTCTTCGCTCCAGCGGTGCGCCGCACTGTCCCCGCCGCTGCGCACGTGCACACCGTGCGCGGTGAAGGCGTCGGTCTCGACGGCGCGGACGAGGTGGTCGAGGCACAACCGCCGGCACGACGATGGTGCGGAGGGGTGGGTTGGGCCGGATCCAGGGGTGGGTCACGGGTGGTCACCGGCTCGCTGTGGGCGATGTGCACGGATGGTTGAGACGGCGCTCAGGGCATCGCAGAGGGTGCGCTTTCCAGGGCCAGAGGCAGCCAGGGCCTGCTCGTGATCGCGACCATGACCCGCGACGTGAGGCTTCGTCCCCACAGCTTCAGTCCCGACGGCTTCAGCCTTGACGGTGGCTGCCGAACCGCTACGCAGTGCACGCAGCTTCCTGCTGCGGTGCACGGGCCCGTCTCCTTGTTGAGGCGGGCAAGAGACGACGGTGACGGTGCCGGTTCGTGGTCACACACAGGTCGGGAGCGGGTCGTCGAGGGAGCCTTTCGGCTCACCGACTGCGGAACGAGCTCGCAGAAGACTTGCGAAGTGAGCCTTCAGATACCTAGCTACTGGTCGATGAAGTACTAGTAGTCGGCGACCAGGAGGGGCGCACATGTCTCGTTTCGTGATCACGGCCTTTGGAGGCCGCGGCGGTCGACACCAGCGTGGACGCGCCGTCGGTGCTCACGCGTCCTCCCCGACGGACGTGGCGCCTGACGTGGCGCCCGACGTGAGAACGGGTGTAGCGACACCGCGCGGGACGCAGGCATGACCAACCGCCGCTTCCTGGGCATCCTGCTCTCCAGTCTCGGACTGTTCATCGCCGCCGGTCTGCTACTGGCCCACTTCGGCCTCGGCTTGAGCACGCACACGGTGCTCAGCAACAGCATGCGTCCCGCCTTCGCCGCGGGTGATCAGATCCTCACCCTCGACATCACACCCCAGCAGGTCCACCGCGGCCAGGTCGTCATCGTCCAAACCCCGGACATGCCCGCCCCGATCGCGCACCGCGTCGCAGACGTGAAGATGATCGCCGATGCGGTGAGCGTGCGGACCAAGGGTGACGCCAACGCCAGCCCTGACGTCTGGACGAACCTGCTTCCTGGGGCGCAGATCCCCGTCGTGGTCGCCGTCGTCCCGGGTGTGCCGGGATGGCTGGAGCACGGTCCGAGTACGTGGGGCATCGGCCTGCAGGTCCTGATCATCGCCGGGTTGGGTGTGGTCGCGACGGTGATCACCGTGGCTCTGCAGTGGCGGGGTCGCCATTGCGACTGCCTGGACTGCGCTGAAAGCACGGCCGCGGATGACGGCGCAGATCACCGTGACGGCGGTGGCGACGCCTCGGCCCCGCACTGCCCGTCCTGCAGCGAAGAAGTCCCCGCCGCAGAAACCTCCAACGGGAGCAGTCCCGCCGCTTCCTCGCCCGATCCGGAACCCACCGCGCCCGACCAGGACCACCAGGAGGTTCACCATGCCCGCAGCTGAGAACAACACCGGGCCCGCCCCGGTCGCCGACCGCGCCCAGCGCCACACCCACTCCAGGAGTCGACGAACGCGTCACGGGGCCCGGCGTACTTCCCTGCAGGTCGCTGGCATCGCCGCGACGATCGCGGCGGGGGTGGCCATCACCTCCGGCGGGGTTTACGCCGCCCTGACTGCCGAAGCGTTCAACGCCAGCGCGCAGAACGTCGGCAGCGGAACTCTCATGCTCACGCTGAACAACACCACCGGCAGCGTGGGGTTTGGCTCTCCCATCGCCAACATCGCCCCCGGCGACGTCGTCAACCGCTACGTCCAGGTGCGCAACACCGGCACACTGACCGGGCAGAACCTCACCCTGGGACTAGCGGACAGCACCCCCACTCTGCTGACCACCAGCACCACCAAGGGCCTGACCGTCGCGGTGAGCGAGTGCTCGGTGGCATGGACGATGCCCGGGGGAACGTGTAGCGGCACGAGCACCGCCGCACTCACCCTCACCCCCGCGGCCACGGTGATCTCCAGCGGGGGATCGACACCCGTGACCCTCGCAGCGCCGGCGTTCACCTCCTCCACCGACCGTTACTTCCGTGTGTCGGTGACCCTTCCTGACCTCGCCAACGCGGAGGTGTCGACCAACGGGGCCCTGCCTGCGGTAGGAACCACCATCCAGGGCTTGGCCGCGAACCTGACGTGGAAATTCACCCTGGCGCAGCGGACCGCCACCACCACGAACACCTGAGCGGACTCCAGCGCTGAGGTGGCAGCGTGGCTGCTCCCATGGTGAATGATTCGTTGCGCGACCTGCCCAGTGACCTGTCGGACAACCCACTGAGCAGCCCGTCCAGGTGGTCTGTCACGCGCAGCGCCGGCGGGGCGGGAGGGGGAGGATCGCGATGTCGAAGCCTGGTCGCGGATGGAGCCTAGGTGTGCGCTTGGGGGCGGCGATCACGGCGTGCGTGACGTGGTCGGCTCCCGTTGCGCACGCCGCGTCCTCGAGCGCGGCGACGTCCACCGCGGACCTGACGTCGGCGAGCTGGGGGGTCGTGATCACCCAGTCGAGCACCCCGCCCTACGTCCCCGGACCAGCGGTCACCATCTCGGCATCAGTTGTGGGGGCGCGCTACTACACCGTCGCCAACACCGGTAGCCGGTTGCCGGGAAGCATCACCTACCGCCTGAACTCATCCCTGGGTCTGTCGGTCACCCTGGAGACGTGCCCGACGCCCTGGTCGGGACTGGGGTTGTGCGCCACCACCCCCACCCCGGTGACGGCGAACACCGCCCAGAGCGCGGCGTCGGGGATGCCGCCGGTTGGAGGTGTTCTGTACCTGAAGGTCCTGGTGCTGGTTGCCGGGAGCGCAACCCTGTACGTGGAGGCGACCCGCCCCGATCCGGTGGTGGTGAATGCCTGATCGCGGTGTGGTCGCCAGGAAGAACACGAGCTCGTCAAGTCCTCTCCTCCCCTCCGCCGGAGATCCGCCACCAAAGCACGATGATGGCGATGCCTCGAACTGGACGCCCCAAGGCCGAGCTCGTACTCACCGACGACGAACGCGACCAACTGCAACGCTGGACCCGACGCCACACCTCAGTCCAGGCCCTGGCAGGCCACCACCTCAGGAGGGTCGGTCTGAACGGTCGGCTGGAGCAGTCCGCAAGGGTGCTCGATGTCACTGTCGTGGCGCGTCCAGGACGGCGGCGGTGGGGGCGGGGCCACGGCCGTCGGCGATGCGCAGGCGGTCGCGCAGGGTCTCGTGGACGTCGTGCCAGACCCCGGCGGCGGTCCAGTGCTCGAACCAGCGGTAGGCCACGTTCCCGGGGACGAGGTCGTGGGGCAATATCCGCCACGCGCACCCGGTGCGCAGGACGGAGAGGATCGAGTCGATCACGAGCCGGGTCGGGTAGGTGCCCGGACGGCCACCCCGCCGTGGATCTGGTTGCGGTACGGGCGGTCGCAGGACCTCCCTCTGCCTGTCGGTGAGGGAGGAGTCGTGGCGCAGAGGAGAGACCGCTTCGGCGTTGGTGGGGCAGGAGCAGGCGCACAGTCGCGTGATCTTGGAGATGACGGCATGCTGGGTCATGCGACTCGTCACTTCACCGTTTCCATGATCACGATCCGTCAACGGAGGTAACCCAACACGCCGCTGAGGCGGACACGGCAGGATGGCGGGATGAACCCCGTCCTGCTCCTCGGTGGCCGCAGCGAGATCGGACTCGAGGTGGCCGAACGGCTCGTCCGGTCCGGGGCGCGGACGGTGGTCCTGGCGGCCCGCCGTTCCGGGGAACTGCAGGAGGAATCGGCCCGGCTCAGCGCTCTGGGCGCGAGCGTGGAGACGGTCGAGTTCGACGCCGACGACGTCAGCTCGCACGGACCGCTGCTGAGCGACGTCGTCGCCCGGCACGGCGCGGTCGACGCCGTCGTGGCGTTCGGGATCCTGGGTGACCAGGCGCGGGCGGAGACCGACGTCGCGCACGCCCTCGCCGTCCTGCACACCGACTTCGTCGCCCAGGTCAGCGTCCTGTCGCACCTGGCGAACCTGCTGCGGCCGTTGCGGTCCGGGCGGATCGTCGTGTTCTCCTCGATCGCCGGGGCGCGGGTGCGTCGGGCGAACTACGTCTACGGGTCAGCCAAGGCCGGGCTCGACGGTTTCGCCTCCGGACTCGCCGACGCGTTGCACGGCAGCGGGGTCCGCCTGCTGCTGGCCCGGCCGGGTTTCGTGGTCGGGCGGATGAGCGCGGGGATGTCGCCCGCGCCGCTGGCCAGCGATCCCGCGCAGGTGGCCGACGCCGTGGTGGCCGGTCTGGCTGCCGGGCGCGACGTCGTCTGGGTTCCCGGGACCCTGCGCGCCCTGGCTGCCGCGATGACGGTGACGCCGCGCGCCGTGTGGCGCCGGGCGCCCCGGTAGTCCACCGGGCGGCCTCGCCCGGCCGTGCCCGGCGTGACCGGCATGGACCTGCAGATCACCGCCGCCGTCCGGGTGGTGCGGACGTTCCTGGACGGCATGCGGCAAAGGATGGGGACGCATCGTCCTGCTGGTCTCCGAGGACGCCGTGGAACTCGGCACGAGCGTCGAGGCGGCGATCATCAGTTTCCTCGACGAGGAACGGCCGTTCACGGAGCTGAAACGGCGAGGGGAACCCGAGGAGTTCGTCGCGCCCATCGCGTTCCTGGGGTCCGAGCGCGCGAGTTTCGTCGACGGCAGCAACCACCGCGTGGACTCCGGGAGCGTCGCGACCGTCCAGAGCCCAGCACCTAGGCTTGGCGAACGTGAGCGCACCCACGACCGTCTCGCAACGCCTCGACACGTTGCCCTTCACCCGCCGCCACCGGCGCCTGCTCGTCGGCTCCGGGGTCGGCTGGGCGCTCGACGCCTTCGACGTCGGCCTCGTCGCCTACGTGCTCGTCGCGCTCAAGGCGCAGTGGCACCTGGACGCGACGCAGTTGTCGTGGATCGCGTCGATCGGGTTCGCCGGGATGGCTCTCGGTGCCACGTTCGGCGGCCTGCTCGCCGACCGGATCGGGCGACGCCAGGTCTTCGCGGTGACGTTGTTCGTCTACGGGATCGCCACCGGCGCCGCGGCGTTGTCGTGGTCGCTGGGAGCCCTGCTGGTCTTCCGCTTCCTCGTCGGCCTCGGGCTGGGCGCGGAACTACCCGTCGCCTCGACCCTGGTCAGCGAGTTCGCACCGCGTCGGATTCGCGGTCGGGTCGTCGTGGCGCTGGAGGCGTTCTGGGCGCTGGGCTGGACCCTCGCCGCCCTGGTCGGGTACCTCCTGGTCCCGGCGTCGGAGGACGGGTGGCGCTGGGCGCTCGCGCTCGGGGCGCTGCCGGCCGTCTACGCCGTCGTCGTGCGCCGCGGGCTGCCGGAGTCCGTGCGGTTCCTGCTCTCGAAGGGTCGCACCGCGGAGGCGACCGCGGTCATCGAGGAGTTCGAGGCCGCCGCCGGGGTCCGGCCCGTCGGGGACCTCGTGCCCGATCCGCGACCGGTCGGCGGGCACGGGATCTGGCACCCGACGTTGCGTCGCCGCACGCTGGGTCTGTGGCTGGTCTGGTTCTTCGTGAACTTCAGCTACTACGGCGCGTTCACCTGGATCCCCAGCCTGCTCGTCGAGGACGGGTTCACCGTGATCCGGTCGTTGCAGTTCACGCTGATCATCACGCTCGCCCAGTTGCCGGGGTACGCGGTCGCGGCCGTGCTGGTCGAGACGTGGGGGCGGCGGCGGACCCTGGCGCTGTTCCTCGTCGGCTCGGCCCTCTCCGCCCTGGGTTACGCCGCAGCCGCTTCCACCACGACGATCCTCGCGGCCGGGATGGCCCTGTCGTTCTTCAACCTGGGGGCGTGGGGTGCGCTGTACGCCGTGACGCCCGAGGTCTACCCGACGGCCGTGCGCGGGCGGGGCACCGGGTCGGCGGCGGGTTTCGGCCGGATCGCCTCGATCCTGGCCCCGCTGAGCGTCCCGGTGCTCCTGGGCACCGGGGGCAGCGCGGTCGTGTTCGTGGTGTTCGCGCTGGCCTTCGCGATCGCCGCGTCGGCGAGCTTCCTGCTCCCCGAGACCCGCGGGACGGCGCTGGACTAACGGCTCCGCGCCGCCTCGGCCTCGAGGGCGGCGAGGTCCACGAGCATGCTCGCGGCCCCGTGCAGCCCGGCGCTGAGCGCGTCCATCCCGGGGGAGAGGATCGTCAGGTCACCGCGCTCGGCGAGTTCGGCGAAGATCCCGTCGTTGCTCACCACGAGGAACTCGACCGGGTCCGCCACCTTCGCGGCCGCGGCCAGCAGCGCGTAGTCGGCCACGTCGGCGCCCTGCGGGACGGCTTTGGCCCGGTCGGCGAACTCCTCGAGCCACGGCCTGGAGCGGGCCACCGCCCCCACCTGCCCGGCGAGCGCCACGTGGTCGGCCTGGCGGGCGAGCTCGACGACGACGGCGAGCCGGGCGCGCAACCGGCTGGGGGAGGCCCGCAGGTTGTCGAGGTCGACGAGCAGGACCCGCTGGGCACCCTGCTGGGCCCACACGGGGTAGTCCCGCACGAGCAGGCGCAGCGCGTCGCTGGCCGGGTCCGGGCCGACGCGGACGACCTCGGGGGCGGGGACGTCCTCGAGCCTGAACCACTCGTAGTCGGCCCACTCGTCCGGCGCTCCACCCAGTCCCATGGCCCAAGACTCCCACCGATGATCAGCAGAGCGTGCCCTGGTGGTGCCGCAACTTCCAGCCGTCCGGGGTCCGGCGCCACAGCGAGGACCGGTGGGCGCGGCGACCGGTCGGGTCGGAGACGTAGGTGAGGAGCACGACGCCCGGGGCCAGGACCTCCCCGGTGAGCTCGGCGTGCGGGAACGGCTCGGTCCGGTCCTCGCCCGCCAGCAGCTCGATCGTCTCGGCGCGCGACCAGACCCGACCGGAGGCGCCGATCTCGCGGAAGTCCGCGTCGAGCAGCTGCCCCAACCGCTCCGGGGAGCGTCGGGCGGTGGGGGAGAGCAGTTCGACCTCGAGGTCCCGGACCACGTCCACGTCGTTCACGACCCGATCCTGGCAGCGCCGGCCCCGCGACGCGGTGGAGGATGGCGTCGTGCGCCACGTGACCGACGCCGAACGCCGTGCCCGGATCGCGTGGCGGCACGCCCTGGCGCCGGCGGCGCGGCTGGACGGCCCGGAGGCCGTCACGCAGGCCATGACGGTCCTGCACTCCACGGAACCGGCGACGGTGCACCTCTCCTGCTGGGCGCGGGGACGCGAACTGCAGGTCGCCGACGTCGAACGGGCGCTCCACGTCGACCGCACCCTGGTCAAGCAGCTCGCGATGCGGCGCACGCTGTTCGTGTTCCCGCGGGAACTGCTGCCCCACGTCTGGCCGAGCGCATCGGCGCGGGTCGCGGGCACCGAACGCGCGACGATCGCGAAGGACGTCGTGAAGGCGGACCTCGCGCAGGACGGCCAGGAGTGGCTGGACCGCGCCCGCCGGGAGGTCCTCGCCGTCCTCGCCGACGCGCCGGAAGGCCTGACGGCGCAACAGGTCCGGCTCGCGGTGCCGATGATCGACGTCAAGGTCTCGGTCTCACCGGGGTCGTCGTGGTCGGCCTCGCGAATCCTCACCCACCTCGGGCTGACGGGACACGTGGTGCGGGGCGTCAACACCGGGCACTGGCGGACGTCGCGGCCCCGGTGGACGCTGACCCCGGACTGGCTGGGGGAGGTTCCCGCACCCACCTCGGCGCAGGCGGGCTACCGGGAACTCGTCCGGCGCTGGCTGGGGACGTTCGGGCCCGGGACCGAGGACGACGTCGTCTGGTGGCTGGGCGCGACCAAGACGATCGTGCGTGCGGCGCTGCGGGAACTCGACGCGGTCGAGGTCTCGCTGGACGGCGGGTCGCTCGGGTACCTCCTGCCCGACGACGTCGAGGAGACGCCCGACCCGGGCGCCTGGGCGTCGCTGTTGCCGGTGCTGGACCCGACCGTGATGGGCTGGAAGGCGCGGGAGTTCTACCTGGGCCCGCACCGCGAGCAGCTCTTCGACCGCAACGGCAACGCCGGCACGACGGCCTGGGTCGACGGGCGCGTCGTGGGGTGCTGGGTGCAGGACGAGGCGGGCGTGGTGCACCTGCGGCTGCTGGAGCAGGTCGGCGCCCGCGCCCGGAAGGCGCTGCGGGCCGAGGCCGCGCGTCTGACGTCCTGGCTCGGCGGGGTGCGCGTCGGGACGGTCTACCCGTCCGCGGCGATGCGGGAGCCGGTCGTCCCGCCGTGACCTACCAGCCGCGTTCGCGCCACTGCGCCAGGTGCGGGCGTTCGGTGCCGATCGTCGTGGGGGCCCCGTGACCGGGGTGCACGACGGTGTCGTCGTCGAGGACGTCGAACAACCTCGTGTTGACGTCGTCGAGGAGCCGGGTGAAGTCGGCGGCGTTGCCGCGGGTGTTGCCGACGCCACCGGGGAACAGCGAGTCGCCCGTGAAGACCTGGTCGGGCCCGTCGGCGTCGCGCAGGACGAGGGCGACGGACCCGGGGGTGTGCCCGCGCAGGTGCACGACCTCGAGGACCACGTCACCGACGCGGACGACGTCGCCGTGCGTGAGGCGCTGCTGCACGGGGAGGGGCAGGTGGTCGGCGTCGTCCTCGCCCGCGGCGGTGGTGGCGCCCGTGGCCTCGACGAGCGCGGCGAGGGCCCCGACGTGGTCGTGGTGGCGGTGGCTGGTGACGATCAGGTCCAGCGGGCCGCCGACGAACTCCAGCAGCTTCGTGGGCTCGGCGGCCGCGTCGATCAGCAGGCGGCGGCCGGTGCTGCGGCAGGTCACGAGGTAGGCGACGTTGTCCATGTCCCCGACGTGGACGGAGTCGACCTCGGCGGAGCTGGTGGTGGTGGCGCTCATGTCCCGACCGTAGCGACCGCGGGCGGGTCAGCGCGGGCGGGCCACCGGGTGCAGGGCCGGTGTCGCGGCGTCCTCGCGCAGGTCGATGACGCGGTCCTGCGCGGTCCGGCGCTGGGCCAGGCCGATGGCGAAGGTCATGGTCAGCAGGCCGTAGAAGACGGCTCGGGCGACCTCGCCGTCGGCGGCGAACCCGCCGGTCAGGGCGAGGCACCCCAGCGCACCGATGAGGTGCACGAGGTCCATGAAGGACTTCCAGACGGCCACCTCACGATGGTGGCTCGGCGTCGGGGCCGATGCACGTTCGAGCGTCGAAGTCGACCGGGCCGGTCCACGCCTCAGGACACTGCGTTCCACCTCGTGAACTGTAAGTAACTAAGGCGCGGAGTGCGCGCCGAGGCGACGTGAACGCCGGACGACCACCCCCGGGCCTCAGCGGGAACGTCGTCCGCATGAACCTCACCGCCCTGGAGTGGGAACTGCACGGAGGACTCGACCAGCGCCGGAAGGAGGCCGAAGCCCTCGCCGCCCGCGAGCACCTCGTGCGGGTGCTGCGCACCGCCCGCCGCGCCGCGGGCCCGCCACAGCGACGTCACTGGTGGACGCGACGGCTCCGGCGCTGACCGGCCCCGCGTCCCCTCCCGGTGCCACGATGTCCGGCGTGCCCGCGCTACCGCCCGACCCGACCCGCCTCGTCGGGCGCGCCCGGGAACTCGACGTGCTCGAGGGAGCCCTCGGTGCGGCCCGCGCCGGAGCCTCCGGGGCCGTCCTGGTCGAGGCCGACGCCGGGGTCGGCAAGTCCCGGCTCGTCGCCGAACTCGCCCACCGCGCACGCGGGAACGGGGACACCGTCCTCCTCGGGCACTGCGCCTCCGCCGGTGGCGAGGCCCTGCCGTACCTGCCCTTCGTCGAAGCCCTGGAACCGTTGCGCGGCGACGACCCCGACCGGTGGTTCGGTGGCCGACCGGGCCCGACCGGTTACGACCTGTCCCCGCTGCAGCTCTTCGACGCCGTCACCGCCACCCTCGCCGCCGCCACCCGGGACCGGCCGGTCCTGCTCGTCCTCGAGGACCTGCACTGGGCCGACAGCGCCAGCCGCGACCTGCTGACCTACCTGCTGCGCCGGGTGCGGGAGGAACGACTCCTCGTCGTCGCCACCGTCCGCACCGACGACCTGCACCGGCGTCACCCGCTGCGGCCCGTCCTCGCCGAGCTCGGCCGGCTGGCCTCCGTGCGGCGCCTCACCCTCGAACCCTTCACGGGGGAGGAGATGCGTCAGTTCCTGCGCGACCTCCGCGGGCGCGACGTCGACCCCACGACGGCGAGCCGCATCCACCAGCGCGCCGAGGGGAACGCCTACTACGCGGCGGAACTCCTGCTCACCGCGCCGGTGCGTGGCGGCCGCCTGCCGACCGCCCTCGCCGACGTCGTCCTCGCCCGGGTCGAGACGCTGCCACCCGAGGTGGCCGACCTCGTCCGGGCCGCCTCCGTCGGCGGCCGCCGCGTGCGGCACGACCTGCTGCGGGCCGCGACGGGAACCTCCGACGACGACCTCGACGCACGGGTCCGGACGGCCGTCGCCCTCCGGGTGCTCGACGTCGACGGCCAGGACGGCTACGCCTTCCGGCACGCCCTGCTGCAGGAAGCCGTCTACGAGGACCTGCTGCCCGGTGAACGGGTCCGGCTGCACGCCGCCTACGCCCGCGCCATCACCGGCTCCGTCGCCGCGACACACGCCTCCGCCTCCGCCGCGACACACTCCTTCGCCTCCGCTGCTGAACTCGCCCACCACGCCCGCCGCAGCAACGACCTCGCCGGGGCGCTCGTCGCGGGTGTCGCCGCCGCCGACGAGGCCGAACGGTTGCGCGCCCCGGCCGAGGCCTGGCGACACCTCGAAGAGGTCCTCCCGCTCTTCGACGCCGTACCCGACGCCGCCCGACGGTCCGGGACGACCCTCCTCGAACTCACCACGCGTGCCTCCGACCTCGCGATGGTCTCGGGGGATCCCGGACGGTCCGCCCTGCTCGCCCGCGCCGCGGTCGAGCTCCTGCCCGACGACGCCGCGCCCGCGCTGGCCGCCGAGGTCCACCGGCAGTGCGCCACCGCGCTCTGGGGGTGCGGGCAGCAGGAACGGGCCATCACCCAGGCCCGCGAGGCGCAACGCCGGGGCGGCGACGATCCCGCTGCGGCGCACGCGGTCTGCTGGGCCACCGCCGTGATCGCCCGATGCTACCTGAACCTCGACCGGTTCTCCGAGTGCCGGCGGGAAGCCGAACGCGCGCTCGCCCTGGTCGCCACGTCGGGCGACCTCGCGGGGGCCGAGGCCGACGTCCTCATCACCCTCGGCGGTCTCGACAACCTCGACGGCGCGCTCGCCGACGCCGACGCGCTCTTCGCCCGCGCCGCCCGCACGGCCGAGGAGGCCGGCCACCTCGGCACCGCCCTGCGGGCCCGGTACAACCTGGCCGTCGAACGCTACGACCGGGGAGACCTCGCGGGTGCGGCGGAGGTCCTCGACGACTCCTGCGCCTGGGCCGCCTCGGTCGGGCTGTCCTGGGCGCCCTACGGCCTGCAACTGCTCTGGCTGCAGGTCACGACGAGCTTCGTCACCGGGGAGTTCGACCGCGCGCTGCGCCAGGCCCGGGCGATCGGGCCGCAGGCCCCCCACCTGGCCGCCGCGGCCGTCGGCGTCGTCCAGGCGCAGGTCCTCGCCGCGCGCGGAGCCTTCGACGAGGTCGCCGCCCTGCTCGACCCCGCCTGGTCCGACGACCCCGAGGAAGGCCTCTCCGTCACCGTCGTGCAGGCCGAGGTGCTGAGCTGGCGCGGGGATCCGGCCGGTGCCGCCCGGCTGCTGACCGAGGCCCTCTTCAGCTTCGAGGGCATCGAGAACCCCGCCCACCTGCGCGGTCTGCGCCTGGGAGCCCAGGCCGTCGCGGCGCTCGCGGACGCCCGTTCCACCGACGACGCCCTGGTGCAGCGCATCCACGACCGCGTGCTGCACCTCGTCGAGGTGGGACAACCGCGCGCGGGGACGATGGGCCCGGAAGGTCGCGCCTGGCTCGCGACGTCGCACGCCGAGGTGGCCCGGTTCCGCGGGAGCGACCCGGTGGAGCAGGTGCGGGCCTGGCGCCTCGCGGTCGAGGAGTTCTCCTACGGCGACGTCTACGACCTGGCCCGGGCGCGGCGTCGCCTGGCCGAGGCGTGCAGCGCGGCCGGTCTGCGCGAGGAGGGGTTGCTCGCCCTCGACGAGGCGCGTCGGGCGGCGTCGGCGATGCGCGCCGTGCCGTTGTCGGCGGCGCTGGAGGACCTGGCCCGCCGGATGCGCGCCACGGCCGCTCCCGGGCGCGGCCCGCTGACCGCACGGGAGTTGCAGGTCCTGGACCTGCTCGCCGCCGGACGCACCAACCGTCAGGTGGGGGAGGAGTTGTTCATGGCCGAGAAGACCGCCAGCGTGCACGTCTCCCGGATCTTCGCCAAGCTCGGGGCGTCCTCCCGTGCCGAAGCGGTGTCGATCGGGTTGCGCGGCGGCTTGCTCTCCCCGGCGGTCCGGGGCGAGGATCGCCAGGACACCTCGTAGCTCCACCCGATCCCGGGAGTTCGCGTGCACCGCAACGCCGAAGTCGTGTCGCAAGCCCTGCACGAGGCCGGGGCGGGTGGTGAGGTCGTGGAACTGACGACGTCGGCCCGCACGGCCGCCGACGCCGCCGGCGCCCTGGGGTGTTCGGTGGGGGCGATCGCCAACAGCCTGGTGTTCCTCGCCGACGGTGAGCCGGTCCTCGTCCTCACCAGCGGTGGGCACCGCGTGGACCCGGAGCACACCGCGGCCGCCCTCGGGGTGGAGAAGCTGACCCGCCCGAACGCGGCGACGGTCCGGGCCGCGACGGGGCAGCCCATCGGTGGGGTCGCACCGCTCGGGCACCCGGCCCACCTGCGGACGGTGATCGACGTCGACCTGCTGCGCTACGACGTCGTCTGGGCCGCCGCGGGAACCCCGCACACGGTCTTCCCGACGACGTACTCCGAGCTGCTGCGCATCTGCGACGCCGAACCGGTGACCGTCACGCCGTGACGGCCTGACCCCCGGAGACGGTCAGTCGGTACCGGTCAGTCGGTGCCGGTCAGTCGGTGCCGGTCAGTCGGTGCCGGCCTCCATGGCCGCCCGGTCGAGGAGTTCGTCGCCGCTGCCCGTGCCGCGGGACGCGATCGCCTCCGCGCCACCGGCCTCCAGGGCCCCGATGAGGCTGACCTGGGAACTGCCGACCATGCCCATGCCCGCGTACTGCTCGAGCTTGGCGCGGGAGTCGGCGATGTCGAGGTTGCGCATGGTCAGCTGCCCGATGCGGTCGACGGGGCCGAAGGCGGAGTCCTCGGTGCGTTCCATCGACAGCTTGTCCGGGTGGTAGCTGAAGGCCGGTCCCTGGGTGTCGAGGATCGAGTAGTCCTCGCCGCGACGCAGCCGCAGGCTGACGGAACCGGTGACGGCGTTGCCGACCCAGCGCTGCAGCGACTCCCTCAGCATGAGGGCCTGCGGGTCCAGCCAGCGGCCCTCGTACATGAGGCGACCGAGGCGACGACCCTCGTTGTGGTAGCTCGCGACGGTGTCCTCGTTGTGGACGGCGTTGACGAGGCGTTCGTAGGCCGCGTGCAGCAGGGCCATGCCCGGCGCCTCGTAGATCCCGCGGGACTTGGCCTCGATGATCCGGTTCTCGATCTGGTCGGACATGCCGAGCCCGTGCCGGCCACCGATGGCGTTCGCGGCCAGGACGAGGTCCACGGCGTTCTCGAACGTCTCACCGTTGATCGAGACGGGGCGGCCCTGTTCGAAGCCGATCGTCACGTCCTCGGCCGCGATCTCGACGGCGGGGTCCCAGAACCGGACGCCCATGATGGGTTCGACCAGTTCGACGCCGACGTCGAGGTGCTCGAGGCGCTTGGCCTCGTGGGTGGCGCCCCAGATGTTCGCGTCGGTGGAGTACGCCTTCTCGGTGCTCGCGCGGTAGGGGAGGTCGCGGGCCTGCAGCCACTCCGACATCTCCTTGCGCCCGCCGAGTTCGGTGACGAAGTCGGCGTCCAGCCACGGTTTGTAGATCCGCAGCGAGGGGTTGGCGAGCAGGCCGTAGCGGTAGAACCGCTCGATGTCGTTGCCCTTGTAGGTGGAGCCGTCGCCCCAGATCTGGACGTCGTCCGCGAGCATCGCGCGCACCAGCAGCGTGCCGGTGACGGCCCGGCCCAGCGGGGTGGTGTTGAAGTAGCTGCGGCCGCCGGAGCGGATGTGGAAGGCGCCCGTGGTCAGGGCGGCGAGGCCCTCCTCGACCAGCGCGGCCCGGCAGTCGACGAGGCGCGCGAGTTCGGCGCCGTAGGCCGAGGCCCGTCCCGGCACGGAGTCGATGTCGGGTTCGTCGTACTGCCCGATGTCGGCGGTGTAGGTGCAGGGAACCGCGCCCTTCTCGCGCATCCACGCGACGGCCACCGACGTGTCGAGACCGCCCGAGAAGGCGATGCCGACGCGTTCGCCGGCGGGCAGGGACGTGAGCACCTTGGACATGCGGAACATTATGCACAAGAGTGCATGTTCATGCAAACGTCACCCGACCGACGGACAGGACCGTCTCACGGCGCGGCGATGTCACCGGAGCGGGACGGGACGGCGTCGAGTGCGGCCAGGGTCGCGGCGTCCAGCGTGATCCCGCCGACGGCGAGGTTCGCCTCGAGGTGGGCGAGGTCCGCCGTGCCCGGGATGAGGTGGGTGGTGGCGGTGTGGGCCAGCAGCCAGGCGAGACCGACCTGGGCGGGGGTGACCCCGAAGGCCTGTGCCGCAGCCCGAACCGTCGGTTCGTCGATCACCTTCGGCAGGCCCGGGAACGCCCCGCCGAGAGGGAAGTACGGCACCCACGCGATGTCCTCCGTCGTGCAGAGGTCGAGGAGGTCCTCGCTGCCGCGGCTCACCAGGCTGTAGGAGTTCTGCACGCAGGCGATCCCGACGGGCAGTGCCCGTCGCAGGTCGGACAGGGTGACGTTGCTCAGGCCGATCGCCCCGACCTTCCCGGCGTCCCGCAGTTCCGTCAGGACGGCGAGCTGGTCGTCGAGGTCGACGACCTGGTCGCCTTCGGCGATGAGGCCCGGTCCGACCTCGGCCCGGCGCAGGTTCACCAGGGGGAGCCGGTCGAGGCGGAGGCTCGTCAGGTTCGCCTCGACGCTCGCCCGGAGCTGCTCGGGACGCTGGGCCAGTCGCAACGGGATCGCGCCGCCGGGGTTCGGTTCGCCGCCGACCTTGGTCGCGACCAGGACGTCGTCGTCGCGGCGCAGTGCGTCGCGCAGCACGCCGTTGACGAAACCGTCGCCGTAGAACTGCGCCGTGTCGACGTGGTCGACGCCGCGGTCGAAGGCGTGGCGCAGCAGGGTGATCGCGGCTTCGCGGTCGGTGTGGAGCCGCTCGAGCTGCATGGCGCCGTAGCCGATGCGGTGGACGGTGCGGCTCGCGAGCGTGGCGGTGCTGGTCATCGTGGGATCCCTCTCGACGTGGGATGATGAGCTGAAGCGGAGGAGCCTCCGCATCAACCACGTTAGCACTGAACCGGAGGAACCTCCGCTTTGTCTGTCGCTCCTCGTCGTCCGCGCGCCGACGTCGCCCGCAACCGCGAGCTGCTGCTGAGCGCCGCCCGGGCGGCCTTCGCCGGTGGCGAGGCCGTCGCGCTCGAGGCCATCGCCCGTGACGCCGGGGTCGGGATCGGAACGCTCTACCGGCACTTCCCGACCCGGGACGCGCTGGTGGAAGCCGTCTACGGCGCGGAGCTCGACGGCGTCGTCGAGGCCGCGTCCGGGGTGCTGGCGGAGCTCCCGCCGGATCTCGCCCTGCGGGCCTGGCTGGCCCGCTACGCCGAGTTCGTCGCCACCAAGCGCGCGATGATGGACACGTTGCGGGCAGGCTGGGCCTCGGGTCGGATCACCACCCCGGCGACGCGGGAACGCATCACCGCGGTCCTGGCGACGTTCCTCGCGGAGGGGGCGAGGACCGGCACGTTGCGCGCCGACGTCGAACCCGACGACGTGGCCGCGATGCTGCTCGGGGTGTTCCTCTCCACCGCCGGCGGGCCGCCCGGACAACCCGTCCGCCTGCTCGACCTGCTCGTCGACGCCCTCCGCGCTGCCCCGCGGTGATCAGACGGCCTTGCCGGGGTTGAGGATCCCCAGCGGGTCGAACACCGCCTTGATGCTGCGCTGCAACGAGAGCGAGTCGTCGCCGAGTTCCCGGCGCAACCAGGTGCGTTTCAGCAACCCGACGCCGTGCTCACCCGTGAGGGTTCCGCCGAGCGCCAGGGCGAGGTCGAACACCGCGCAGGCCGCGTCCCACGGCGGGCCCTCCGTGACCGTCCCGCCGCGTTCCACGACGATGATCGGGTGCAGGTTCCCGTCGCCGGCGTGGGCGATCGTCGCGATCCGCACTCCGGTGCGGGCGGAGATCTCCTGGATGCCCGCGACGGTCGCGGCCAGCTGCGACCGCGGCACGGCCACGTCCTCGATGAACACGTCGCCCGTGCGTTCCAGGGCGGGCAGTCCGGCCCGGCGGGCGGCCAGCAGTTCCTCGGCCTCGACGGGGTCGCTGGTCGAACGCCACGACGACGCGAACGGCGCCACGACCGCGGCGACGGCGTCGATCTCGGCCCGGGCGCTGAGGCCGTCGCACTGCACGACGAGGACGGCGGCACCCAGGGCGCGCAACGAGGAACCCCGGGCCGCGTCGACGGCCTCGAGGGTGACGCTGTCCACGAGTTCCAGGACGGAGGGTTGCAGGCGGGCCGTCGTGATCGCCGAGGCGGCGGCCGCCGCGGCTACGAGGTCGTCGAAGTGCGCCGCCAGCGTGGCGATCGCGGCCGGTCGCGGCCGCAACCGCAGGGTCGCGCCCACGACGACGGCGAGGGTCCCCTCCGAACCCACGACGAGGCTGGTGAGGTCGTAGCCGGCGACGCCCTTGACGGTCTGGCGCCCCGTCGAGACCCTCCGGCCGTCGGCGAGCACGAGGTCCAGACCGAGGACGGCGTCACGGGTCACGCCGTACTTCGCGCAGCGCAGCCCGCCCGCGTTGGTGGCGATGTTCCCGCCGATCGAGGAGATCGCGGAACTGGCCGGGTCGGGTGCGTAGAACAGTCCGTGCCCGCCGGCCGCGGCGTCCAGGTCGGCGGTGAGGACGCCGGGTTCGACGACGGCGACCTGGTCGTCGGGGCGGATCGCGACGATGCGGTCCATCCCGGAGAGGTCCAGGACGATCTCGCCCGCCTGGGCGCTGGAACCGGCGGCGAGGCCCGTCCCGGCGCCGCGGGTGACGACCGGGGTGCGGTGCTCGGTGGCCCAGCGCAGGGTGTCGACGACGTCGTCGACGGTGGCCGCGCGCACGACCCCGTCGGGCAACGTCGCCGGCCGGTGGCCGGAGCGGTCGGTGGCGACGGCGCGCCGCGACTCCTCGTCGGTGAACAGCTTCACGCGACCCCCTCGGCTCGGGGAGCCGGTGCGGCGCAGTGGGTCACGAGGTCCGTCAGGGGCAGGTCGAGGGCGTCCGCGAGCGCCACGACGGTGAAGAACGCGGGGGTCGGGATGCGGCCGGACTCGATCTTGCGCAGCGTCTCGGCCGGGACGCCGGAGGCCGCGGAGATCTGCGGGACGGTGCGCTCGCCGCGGGCGGAGCGGAGCAGTTCGCCCAGGAGACGACCTCGGGCGCGGACTTCCTCGGGCAGCGGCGGACGGACCATGGAGTGATACTAATACCGGGATAGGAATACCGGGTCCGTGACGAGCAGGAGGCCGACGTGGTCGAGCTGAAGACACCCCGCGAGATCGAGGGGATGCGGGCCGCCGGTCGGGTCGTCGGCGCGGCCCTGGCCGCGGTGAGGGAGCACGCGGCCGTCGGGATGCGCCTCGACGAACTCGACGCCGTCGCCCGTGAGGTGATCTTCGGGGCCGGGGCGACCTCCCCCTTCCTCGGCTACCAGCCCGGGTTCGCCGACTCGCCCTTCCCCGGGGTCATCTGCGCCTCGGTGAACGACGCCGTGCTGCACGGGATCCCCGGCCGCTACGTCCTGCGCGACGGTGACCTGCTGAGCGTCGACTGCGGCGCGGTCCTCGACGGCTGGGCCGGTGACTCCGCCACGACCTTCAGCGTCGGCACTCCCCGCCCCGGTGACGCGGAACTCGTCGCGGCGACCAGGGAGGCGCTCGCGGCCGGGATCGCCGCCGCCGTCGTCGGGAACCGGATCGGGGACGTCTCTGCCGCGATCGGTGCCGTCGGCCGGGCGCACGGGTGCGGGGTCAACACCACCTTCGGTGGTCACGGCGTCGGGCACACGATGCACGAGGACCCCTCGGTCCCCAACGACGGCCGCGCCGGTCGTGGGCTCGTCCTCAAGCCCGGGCTGGTCGTCGCCATCGAACCCTGGTTCATGGCCGGTGGGAGCCCCGAGTTCACGACCGACGACGACGGGTGGACGATGCGCAGCGTCGACGGGAGTTCCGGGGCGCACGAGGAGCACACCGTGGCGATCACCTCCGACGGCCCGGTCGTCCTCACCCTGCCCTGAGCGGGTCCCGTCGGCGGGGAGTTGCGCGGAGGGGGTTTCGTTGACACCCCTCCGCCCGCTGCCTAGGGTCGGTCGCACACGCTGCGAGGAGGCAGGCACCCCGTGCCCACGAGCATCACCGACGTCTCGGTCCGGGTCTTCGAGACCGAGACCCGGCTGCACGTCGACAGCGACGGTCACGCCCACCCCGGCCCCGGGCGCACGACGACGGCCGCGCTGCTGACGGTCCGGGACAGCGACGGGGTCGAAGGTCGTTGTCTCGCAGCTCCTTCCTTCGCCGTGGAACGTTCCCTGGTCGAGCAGCACGTCCGGCCCGTCCTGCTCGGGGCGGATCCGTACCAGCGCGACCGGCTCTGGTACGAGCTGGCGAAACGTCGACGCGGCACCCACGGCGCGCTGCTGGACCGGACCCTCAGCACCGTCGACCAGGCGTTGTGGGACCTGCTCGGACGGCGGACCGGGATGCCCGTGTGGCGGTTGCTCGGCGGGGTCCGCGACCGGGTTCCCGCCTACGGCAGCACGATGTGCGGCGACGACGTCCCCGGCGGGCTGAGTTCCCCGCAGGAGTACGGGGAGTTCGCGGTGCAGCTCCTGGACCAGGGGTACCCGGCGATCAAACTCCACACCTGGATGCCGCCCGTCCCCGGGGCTCCCGACGTCCGGCGGGACATCGCCGCCTGCACCGCCGTCCGCGACGCGGTGGGGCCGGACGTCTCCCTGATGCTCGACGCCAACCACTGGTACTCCCGGGTGGAGGCGCTCACCCTGGGCCGGGCCATCCAGGAGCTGGGTTTCGCCTGGTACGAGGAACCCATGGAGGAGTCCTCGATGCAGTCCTACCGCTGGCTCGCCGACCAGTTGGAGATCCCGGTCGTCGGGCCCGAGACGGCGTTCGGGACGTTCCACGTCCGTGCGGAGTGGGCGGTCGCCGGGGCGTGCGACATCCTCCGCGTGGGGGCCTCCAACGGGGCCGGCATCGGTGCGGCGATGAAGGCCGTGCACGTCGCCGAGGCGTTCGGGATGGACTGCGAGATCCACGGGCCGGGATCGGCGAACCTGGCCCTGCTCGGCGCGATGGGCAACGGTCGCTGGTACGAGCGCGGGTTGCTGCACCCGCACCTGGACTACGACCGGGTCCCACCGCACCTGAACTCGATCGTGGACCCGATGGACGCCGACGGGTTCGTGGCCATGCCCGAAACCCCTGGCCTCGGCGACGACCTGGACCTGGAGCACGTGGAACGGCACACCGTTGCGACGTGGTGAGGAACGCGGGACGGGCCGGGCACCGAGTCCCGCGGACCCGTCCCGACTCTGGCCGCACCCGGAGTCGCTGGTCGTGGGCGGTGAGGGGTTGCGGCTCAGCACGTCCGAGGACGCCGAGCTCATCACCGGGTGGTTGGCGGACCCGGACGTGCACCGCTGGTGGGGCGGCGAACCGGTGCCGCTCGCGGAGGTCCGGCGCAAGTACACCGGAGCGCGCGCCCCCGACGTCGTCGTCCACCTCGTGCTCCGGGACGGCGAGCCGGTCGGGTTGCTGCAGGCCTGGCGCGACCCCGACGGCACTGCCGGCCTCGACATGTTCCTGGCCGCGCACGCGCAGGGTCGGGGGACGGGCCCCCGGGTCGCCCGGGCCCTGGCCGAAGGGCTGACCCGTTCCGGCTGGGGAACCCTCACCGTCGACCCCGGGGTGGACAACGCCCGGGCGATCGCCGCCTGGCAACGGGCGGGTTTCGTGCCCACGGGGGAGCGCGGTGAGGACGAGGGACGCGAGACCCTCCTGATGGTCTTCCGCCCCTGAGGACGAGAGACGTTCCGCCACCCGTCACGGTCGGGCCGACCCCTCGAGCACGCGTTCGACGGCCGCGGCGACCGCCTCCGTCGCGGTGTCGACCACCAGCCGGACCCCGTCCCACGGCTCGAACTCCACGGCCTGCACGTCCTCCCAGGTGGGCAGCGGCAACCCCGCGATGTCACCGACGCGCTCGCGCACCCGCCGTTCGTGCAGCGCGACGTCGGAACACACGACCTCGACCTCGCGGAACCCCACGCCGGCCTCGCGCGCGACCTCTCGCCACATCTCCCGTGTGATCGGCAGCGGGTTCACGCTGTCGGCGACCACGGTGTGTCCCTGGCGCAGCAGGTCGCCCGCCAGGGCGCGCAGGACGTAGTACCCGGCGGGGCTCACGGGGTGGGTCTCGCGGCCGGAGTCGACGAGGGCCTGCTCCACGGTGTCCATCCGCAGGTGCACCGCGCCCGCGCGGGCGGTCAGTGCCCGGGCCACGGTCGTCTTCCCGCTGCCGGGCAGGCCGGACAGGACGATCAGCATCGTTCCCTCCTCAGGTTCCCGGGACCCAGTCCACCTCTCCACGGGACGGAGCGACAGGTTCCCGGTGCTCACGGGCATGTTCCGGCGTCTACGGTGCAGGAGTGCTCGGTGATCTGCTCGGCGGGAGGGCCCGCACGCACGTCTCGCTCTCCTACCTGGCGGAACCGTGGGGGATGCGGTTCGTCGGCGACGCGGGACTGACCGTCCACGTGCTCGTCCGCGGTGCGGCCGGGTGCGCCGGGGAGGTCGTCGAACCGGGCGACGTGCTGCTCGTCCGCGGCCCGCACGAACTCCGGGACGCCCGGGGAACCCTGCCCGGGGTCGTCGTCGAGGGTCCGGGGCGGAGTCGGGAACCCGGTGAACCCGCGGTCGCGGCGGGCGACCGGTGGCGCCTGGACCAGGCCCGCAGCTACGGGACCGCGCTGGGGGTGGAGACCCTCGTCGTCCACGCCACCTACCCGACGGGTGACGTCCTCGATCGGCGTGTCCTCGCCGCCCTCCCCGCGGTCGTGCGGGCTCCCGCACCACCGGCGCTGCGGGAACTCCTGACCACGGAGTCGGTGCGGGAAGGGGCGTGGCAGCACGCCGTCCTCGACCGTCTCGTGGACCTCCTCGTCATCACGGTGCTCCGGTCGCGCGACGACACCGGGTGGCTCGCGGCGGTGGCCGATCCCGTGGTGGGTCCGGTGCTGGAACTCCTGCACGGCGATCCCGCTCGGCAGTGGAGCGTCGGGGAGCTCGCGGGTCGGGTGGGCGTCTCCCGGGCGTCCCTCGCGCGGCGTTTCCCCGGTCTCACCGGGGAGCCGGTGATCGCCTACCTCCGGGCCCACCGCCTCGACCTCGCCGCCGAACTGCTGCGGACCGGCGACCGGACGATCGCCGCCATCGCCCGCGAGGTCGGCTACGCCGACGCGTTCAGCCTGAGCGCCGCCTACCGGCGACGGACCGGTCGCCCGCCCTCGGCCGACCGCGGTCCCTCGACGGCGCGGTAGGTCCGTTGCAGCGCAGCGGTGGCGGAACTCCCGAGTCGCTGCACGACCGCCACGTACAGGCAGTCGAGGACGAGCAGGGAACTCGCGCGGCTCGCCATCGCCCCCGCGCGGTAGGCCGTCTCCCGCCCGGTCGCGACCAGCGTGTGGTCCGCGTACCCGGCCAGCGGCGAACCCGCCGAACTCGTCACCGCGACGACGGTGGCTCCCCGGTCCCGCGCCTGCCGGGCGGCGGTCACGACGTCGACCGTCCGCCCCGAGTGGCTGACGACGAGGGCCGTGTCGCCGGGTTCCAGCAGGGCGGAACTGACGAGGGCGCCGTGCCCCTCGGTGCGCAGCCGGGTGAGGAGACCGACCCGGGCGGCCTTGTGGTCGAAGTCCGCGGCCAGCAGGCCCGAGGCGCCGATGCCGTAGCAGTCGACGACCCGCGCGGTGTGGACCGCGTCGGCGGCCGCGGCGAGGGCGACGACGTCCAGCGTGCGGGCGGTCGCGGTGATCGCCTCGGTCTCGACGGCGGCCAGCGTCGCGACGACGGTGGCGAGGTCGGCGGAGTCCTCGAGCGAACCGGTCAGCAGGGCGGCGGGTTCGTGGGCGGCGCCGGACGCAGCGAGGGCGAGGCGCAGCTGCGGGTAACCGGGGAAACCCAGGGACCGTGCGGTACGCACCACGGTCGCCTCGCTCGTGGCGGCCCGGCGGGCGAGCTCGGTGACGGTCAGCTGGGCGGCGCCCGCGGGGTCGTCGAGCAGTTCCCGCAGGACGCGCGCCGCGGACGCCGTCGCCGAGGGCAGCGCGGAGAGCAGGCGAGCGTGCAGCGTCGTCGCGTCGTGCGTCGGGTCGGTCGTCGGGGCGTGCGCGGGGTCGGTCACGGAGCTCCGTCCAGCAGGGGTCTGGCACTGACTTTCACGAACGGCTACGGTCGTGTCAACTTCCTTCATCGTCAGCACCACGGAACTGGAGCAGCGCGTGAGCACCCCCCGGGGACACCTCGTCCGATCCGAGATCGCCGAACAGCCGGCCGTCGCCGACCGGATCCTCTCCAGCGCAACGGGGGAGATCGCGCGCCTCGCGGGCCTCATCCGCGAGGCGGCCCCGCGGGCCGTGCTGCTGACCGCGCGCGGCACCAGTGACCACGCCGCCCTCTACGCGAAGTACCTCGTCGAGGTCGGGCTCGGGCTGCCCTGCGGGCTGACCTCCACCTCGACGCTCACCGTCTACGGCGCGACCCCCGACCTGCGCGGGGTGCTGTGGATCAGCATCAGCCAGTCCGGCGGGTCACCGGACCTCGTCGAGTCGACCGCCGCGGCCCGTCGGGCCGGCGCGATCACCCTCGCCGTCACCAACAACCCGTCCTCCCCGCTGGCCGCCGCCGCCGAGCACCACCTCGACGTCCACGCCGGACCGGAACTCGCCGTCGCCGCGACCAAGAGCTACACCGCCCAGCTCCTCACGCTGTGGCTGCTGATCACGACCTGGCGCGGGGGCGACCTCACGCCCGCGAAGGCGTTGCCGCAGTTCCTGGAACGAGCCGTCTCCAGCCCGGACGTCCCCGAGGTCGCCGCGCGCTACCGCTTCGTCGACCGGCTCGTGGTCACCGCCCGCGGGTACTCCTACCCGACGGCGCGCGAGGCCGCGCTGAAGCTCATGGAGACGAGCTACCTCTCCGCCCAGGCGTTCTCCGCCGCCGACCTCATGCACGGCCCGCTGGCGATGGTCGACGCGGACCGGCCCGTCATCGCGATCGTGGCCGAAGGTCCCGGCGGGGACGCCATGGCGCCGGTCCTCGACGCCCTGAAGGACCGGGGCGCCGACGTCTGCGCGGTTGCCCCCGCCGGCCGCGCCCCGGACGCGACCGTCCGACTCGACCTGCCGGCCGGGATGCCCGAGGACCTCGCTCCCGTGGTGCAGATCGTTCCGCTGCAACGCCTCGCCCTCGAGATGGCGGTCGCCCGCGGTCTCGACCCGGACGCGCCGCGCGGGCTGCGCAAGGTGACGGAGACCCGGTGAGCACCGTCCTCGCGCGGGGGACGGTCCACACCGGGGGACGGGTCGTCCCCGACGGGTGGGTGCTGCTGCGGGCGGGGGAGGTCGTGGCGGCCGGGACGGGTCCCGCGCCCGCGGCGGACGAGGTCGTCACCGGCGCCCACGTCGTCCCCGGTTTCGTCGACGTCCACTGCCACGGCGGGGGCGGGGCGAGCTTCGGGGGTTCGCTCGAGGACGCCCGCACCGTCGCCGCCGTGCACCGCGCGCACGGCACCACGACGCTGGTCGCCAGCCTCGTGACCCGCCCGGTCGACGACCTCGCCGCCACCCTCGACGCCTACGCCGACCTCGTCACCGAGGGGGTGCTGGCCGGGGTCCACCTCGAGGGGCCGTGGCTCAGCCCGCTGCACCAGGGGGCGCACGACCCGTCGCTGCTGCGGGAGCCCGAGCCGGGCGACCTGGACCGCCTGCTCGGCACGGGGCTGGTCCGCGTCGTCACCCTCGCCCCCGAACTGCCGGGTGGGCTGGCTGCCGTGGAACGGATCGTCGCGGCCGGAGCGGTCGCGGCCATCGGGCACACCGACGCCGACGCCGCCACGGCGCGACGGGCCGTCGACGCCGGGGTCAGCCTCGCCACGCACCTCTTCAACGCGATGCCGCCGTTGCACCACCGTGCCCCCGGCCCGGTCGGGGCGCTGCTGGACGACGACCGCGTCACCGTCGAACTCATCGCCGACGGGGTGCACCTCGACCCGCTCGTGGTGTCGCTCGCCGCGCACCGGGCCGGCCGGGGCCGCGTCGCCCTGGTCACCGACGCCATGGCCGCGACGGGTTCCGCGGACGGTCGCTACCTGCTGGGGGACCTGGAGGTCGACGTCGTCGACGGGGTCGCCCGCCTCGTCGAGGGGGGCTCGATCGCCGGCAGCACCCTGACCCTCGACCGCGCGCTGCGCTTCGCCGTGCTCACCGCGGGGATCGACCTGGACGACGCCCTCGCCGCCCTGACCTCCACCCCCGCCCGGGTGCTGGGCCGCACCGACGTCGGGCACCTGGAACCCGGTGCCCGCGGGGGAGCCGTCGTCCTCGACGCCGACCTGACCCTCCAGCGCGTCCTCTGACTCAGAGGCCGCCGATGGGGGGCTCGCCGGTCTCCGGCACCAGGATCGGGGTGTCCGCGTCGAGGGTCTCGCCGCGGAAGAACGCCCGCAGGCGGGTTGCGCAGAGCAGCATCAGCGGGACGCCCAGCACGAGCATGCCGACGCCGATGACGAACACTCCGCCGAGCGGGCCGAACTGGGTGTAGCCGTAGTCCGGGGCGAGCATGTCCACGCAGCTCTGGACGAAGGCCCAGAGCATCGCGATCCCGCCGAGCGCGGGCAGCAGACCCCGCAGCAGGAAGTCCCGGGCGGACCGGTTCAGGGTGCGGCGGAAGTACCAGACGCAGGCGAACGCCGTGATGCCGTAGTAGAAGGCGACGGCCAGCCCCAGCGAGGCTATCGAGTCCTGCAGGGCGTTCTGGCTCACCAGGCTGAGGACGAGGTAGAACGCGACGGCCGCGGCCCCCATCACCACCGTCCCGAAGGACGGCGTCCTGAACTTCGGGTGCACCTTCGCGAACCGTTGCGGTAGAGCGCCGTAGACGGCCATCGACAACGTCCCGCGCGCCGTCGGCAGGATGGTCGTCTGGGTCGAGGAGGCCGCCGAGATCGCGACCGTGAACAGCAGCAACCCCGACATCACCGCCCCGCCGACCGGGTCGCCGAGCAGGGTGAGGACGTCGTCGGCGTTCTCCTCGTTCGCCAGCCCGATGCCGCTCGTCCCGAAACCGGCGTAGGCCTGCACCGCCACGGCCACCAGGACGTAGGTCACGACGAGGATCACCGTCGCGAGCAGCGCGGCCCGTCCGGGGGTCCGGTCGGAGTCCTTCGTCTCCTCGCTCACCGCGAGGCAGGCGTCCCAGCCCCAGTAGATGAAGATGCAGAGGATGACGGCTTCGGCCAGCGCCGAACCGCTCACGCCGAAGGGGCTGAACCAGTCCCACGACGGATGCACCGCCTGGGCGCCCGCCCCGCCGGAGTAGACCAGGTACAGGGCGCCGATCGAGATGATCCCCAGCACCGCGAACTGCACGAGGATCAGCACGTTCTGGATCCGCTCGGAGATGGTGATCCCGCGGTAGCTGACCCAGGTCATCCCGACGATGAACGCCAGGCCGAGGCCGACCCGGACGAACAGGTTCTCCGACGCGGCGTCCAGGCCGAGCAGGCGCAGCGTGTAGACCGCGGAGATCTCCGCGACGTTGGCGAGCACGATGATCGCGGACACCGCGACCCCCCAGCCGCCCATCCACCCGACCCACGGCCCGAACGCCTTGGTGCCCCAGGTGAACGTCGTCCCGCAGTCCGGAGCGGCGCGGTTCAGCTCGCGGTAGGCGATCGCGACCAGCAGCATCGGGACGAACGCGACCAGGAACATCGCCGGGGCCTTGTCGTGCACCGCGAGCACCACGTACCCCAGCGTCGCCGCCAGGCTGTAGGCCGGTGCCGTCGCGCCGAGGCCGATGACGGTGTTGCCCCACAACCCCAGGGCGCCGGACTGCAGGCCCTTCCCGGAGGGTGCGGCGGTGGGGTGGTCGGTTGCTGCCACGGGGGCTCCTTGCGGGCTTTCAGGGTCGAGAACCCGGAGACACTAGCAGTCCCAGGGGGTCTCACCACGGAATCCGTGGTGAACCGGGAGGCACGCGACGGAGAACGCCGGTCGAGCTTGTAGGGGGTGCGGGATGCGGTCACACTGTGGCTCCGACGCCCCGCCCAGGAGGACCCCGACGTGCCTGCGCACCCGCTCACCCCCCTCCGCGAGGAGGAGTTCCGCCGCAACCTCGACGTGCTCCGCGCCGAGAGCCGCCTGACCCCCTCGATGCGCTTCGCCGGGGTCGTGCTGGCGGAACCGCCGAAGGAACGGGTGCTGGCCTGGGAGCCCGGTGACCCCGTCGAGCGCCGGGCGCGCTCCACGGTCTGGGACCGCGCCGACAACCGCACCTACGACGTGCTGGTCGAGCTCGAGGGCGGGGTGGTCGAACGGTTCGAGCACCTGCCCGGGATCACGCCGAACTTCACCCTCGACGAGTTCCACGAGGTCGCCGAGGCGCTCATCGCGGAACCCCGCGTGATCGCGGCGCTCGCGGCGCGGGGCATCACCGACCTGTCCCTGGTCCTGCTCGACACCTGGACCTACGGCGCGGCCGTCATGCCCCCGCAGTGGCGCGACCGCCGCCTCGGGTGGGTCGACGTCTGGGTGCGCGAGACCCCGAACGGGAACCCCTACGCCCACCCCGTGAGCGGGCTCAAGTTCGTCGTCGACGTGAACACGTTCGAACTGCTGTCCGTCGACGAGGACGTCGCGGCGCCGGCGGCCCCCGTGATGGGGGAGTACGTGCCCGAACTCGTCCCCGGACTCGTCCCGCGGGAACCGTTGCAGCCCCTGGAGATCACCCAACCGGACGGCCCGTCGTTCACGATCTCCGACGACGGGGAGCTCCGCTGGGCGCAGTGGTCGTTGCGGCTCGGCTTCACCCACCGCGAGGGGCTCGTCCTGCACCAGCTCGCCTGGGACGACGGCAGCGGGCGACGCGAGATCGGCTACCGCCTGTCCTTCGCCGAGATGGTCGTGCCCTACCGCGACGCGAGCTTCGACCACCGCCGCCGCACGGCCTACGACATCGGCGAGTGGGGCCTCGGGTACATGACGACCTCGCTCGAACTGGGCTGCGACTGCCTCGGGGAGATCCGCTACCTCGACGCGGTCCTCTCCGACTCCCGGGGGGAGCCGTACTCCGTGCCGCAGGCGATCTGCCTGCACGAGGAGGACGACGGCGTCCTGTGGAAGCACGTCGACGAGAACGCCGGCGCGGAGGTCCGCCGGTCGCGACGGATGGTCGTCTCCTTCCACGCGACCGTCGCGAACTACGAGTACCTCGTCTACTGGCGGCTCTACCTCGACGGCACGATCGAGTGCGAGGTGCGAGCGACCGGGATCATGGTGACGACCCCGTTGCCGGAGGGGGCCGCCACCCCGTCGACGGGAACCCTCGTCGACCAGCGGACCTACGCCCCGATCCACCAGCACTTCCTCGTCGCCCGCCTCGACCTCGACGTCGACGGCCAGCGAACGACGGTGCACGAGGTCGACACCCACGTCGTGGCGACCGGCCCGGACAACCCGCACGGGCTCGCGCTCGCGACGACCGCGACACCGGTCCGTTCCGAGCGCGAGGCGGGCCGCGACGTCGACTGGCAGCGCCAGCGGGTCTGGAAGGTCGTGAGTTCCGACCGGCGGAACTCCCTGGGGACCCCGACGGCTTACGCCCTGCACACCCCGAACGCGTTGCCACACCTGTTCGCACCCGATGCGCCGCAGTTCCTGCGGGCCCCCGTCATCGGGCACGACGTGTGGGTCACCCGCCACCACGACGACGAGCTGTGGCCGGCCGGTGACCACCCGACGCAGAGTTCCGAGGACCTCGGGATGACCCGCTGGACCGCCGACGACGAACCGCTGGTGGACACCGACGTCGTGCTCTGGCACGTCTTCGGCATCCACCACGTTCCCCGTCCCGAGGACTGGCCGGTCATGCCCGTGGACGTCGTCTCGTTCTCGCTGACCCCGTCGGGGTTCTTCGACCGCAACCCCACCCTCGACCTGCCGCGGAGCCCGTCCGGGCACTGCCACCCGCCCGCCACCGGCAAACCCTGAGCCGTCGGGGTTCAGGAGTCGAAGCCGAGACCGAACCGGTCGAGGGCCCGCAACCACACGTTGCGCTGACCCTCGTGCCGGTCGGCGTGGGCCAACGACAGGGTCGTCGCCTCCACCCCGGCCCAGGCGAGGGGTTCCGGCGGGAACGGGACGGGGGTGCGCCGGACGAGTTCGAGTTCGGTGAGCTCGGTGGGGCCCTGCTCGTCGGCGGCGAGCAGGTCGAGCAGGACGTCCGCGGCGAACCGCGTCATGCCGACCCCGAGGCCCGTGTAGCCGGCGACGTGCGCGACGCGGCCGTCGTGGGCCGTGCCGAAGAACGGGAAGAACCGCGTGCAGGTGTCGATCGCCCCACCCCAGGCGTGGGTGAACCCCAGCCCCTCGAGCTGCGGGAACGTCTGCTGGAAGTGCGAGGCCAGCGTCCGGAACGACTCCGGGTTCTGGTCGTGCTCCGAGGACAGCGACCGTCCGTAGTGGTAGACGGCGTCGAAACCGCCGAACAGGATGCGGTCGTCGGCGGTCAACCGGTAGTAGTGGAACCGGTTGCCGAGGTCGTCGATGCCCTGCCGGTTCTGCCAGCCGATCTCCGCGAGCTGGGCGGTGGAGAGGGGTTCGGTGACCAGGGCGTAGTCGTAGACCGGGATGGTGTGCAGCCGGTATCGCCGGAGCAGGGCCGGGAAGACGTTGGTGGCCAACGCCACCCGGCGGGCCCGCACGGTTCCCGACGTCGTCTGCACCGACACCCCCGACCGGTTGGAGCGGATCGCCCGCACCGGGGTGTTCTCGGCGATCCGGACCCCGAGGTCGAGGCAGGTCCGCTTCAGCTCCCAGACCAGGCGGGCCGGGTTCACCAGGGCGGTGTCCTCGGGGGTCCAGACCCCCGCCAGGTAGGTGGGGGAGTTCACCTGGTCCCGGACGGCCGCGGTGTCGAGGAAACCGTCCCGCCCCCGCAGCTCGTCGACCTGGTACGGCTCGGTCGCCACCGACAGGCCACCGGTGCGTTCGTAGTCGCAGACCCAGCCGTACTGCGCGACGGACTTGCCGAGGGCGTCGAGGTTCGCGAGCCCGAGTTCGTCGAGCCGGTCCACCTCGTCGGGCAGGTGGAGTTCCCCGTTGCTGCGCCCGTGGGTGAGGCTCGCCGAGACGAACCCGCCGTTGCGACCCGACGCCGCCCAGCCCGTCCACGCCCCTTCCAGGAGCAGCACGTTGCGGTCGGGGTCGCGTTCCTTGGCGCGCAACGCCGTCCACAGCCCGGTGAAGCCGCCGCCGACGACGACGAGTTCGGCCGTCGAGTTCCCGCGCAGGGCGGGTTCCGGGTCCGGGCGGCCGGGGTCGTCCAGCCAGAAGGGGGTGCTCGCGGCGTGGCGCAGAGCGTCGTCGACGGCCGGGGAACTCATCGAGAGGAACGGCACCTCGGGAGTTCTACCGTTCCCCGGCCGGTCGGACAAGGGGGAACCCCTGACCGTGCAGGGTGTGGCCCGTAGACTCACCCGGTGTCCAGCCGCCTTCCCGCCCCCGCTCTCGACGACGTCTCCAAGCGGATCATCGAGGTCCTGCAGGAGGACGGACGGATGTCCTACGCGGCGATCGGGAAGGCCGTGGGGTTGTCCGAGGCGGCGGTGCGTCAGCGGGTGCAGCGCCTCCTCGACGGTGGGGTCATGCAGATCGTCGCCGTCACCGACCCGGTCCAGGTCGGTTTCGCCCGGCAGGCGATGATCGGCATCCGCGCCGAGGGGGACACCCGCGTCGTCGCGGACCGCCTCGCCGAGCTGGCCCAGATCGACTACGTCGTGGTGACGGCCGGCTCCTTCGACATCCTCGTCGAGGTCGTCTGCGAGGACGACGACGGCCTGCTCGAGCTCATCAACGCCAGGATCCGGGCCATCCCCGGCGTGGTCGCGACGGAGACCTTCGTCTACCTCAAGCTGCGCAAACAGCTCTACAACTGGGGTACTCGCTGACGGGATCCGTCGTTCGTCTTCGATTCGACGACTGAATCCCTTGTCGGGGCCGGGCTGAGCGCCTAGTCTCCGGGCATGTCCAGCCTCCCCGCGACGACCCCGCGCGGCACGGAGCGCTCCGCCGCCGCCCGCGACCACCTGTGGATGCACTTCACCCGCCACGCCCCCTACGAGCGGGGCGAGGAGGTCCCGATGATCGTCCGCGGCGAGGGCGCGCGGATCTGGGACCAGCACGGCCGCGAGTACATCGACGGCCTCGCCGGGTTGTTCACCGTCCAGGTCGGGCACGGGCGCACCGAACTCGCCGAGGCCGCCGCCCGGCAGGCCTCGACGCTGGGTTTCTTCCCGCTGTGGTCCTACGCGCACCCGGCGGCCGTCGACCTCGCCGAGCGCCTGGCCCACGAGGCACCCGGCGACCTCGACCGGGTGTTCTTCACCACCTCCGGCAGCGAGGCCGTCGAGACGGCCTGGAAACTGGCCAAGGCCTACTTCAAACGCGTCGGCAAGCCCGGCAAGCACAAGGTCGTCAGCCGTTCGATCGCCTACCACGGCACCACGCACGGCGCGCTGTCCATCACGGGGATCCCCGGGGTGAAGGCGGAGTTCGAGCCCCTGGTGCCCGGCACCTTCCGGGTGCCGAACACGAACTCCTACCGGGCTCCGGAGCACCTGCGCGATGATCCGAAGGCGTTCGGGCGCTGGGCCGCCGACCGGGTGGGGGAGGCCATCGAGTTCGAGGGCCCCGACACCGTCGCCGCGGTGTTCGTGGAACCCGTGCAGAACGCCGGTGGGTGCTTCCCGCCGCCACCCGGGTACTTCGAGCGTCTGCGTGAGATCTGCGACGAGCACGACGTCCTGCTGGTCAGCGACGAGACGATCTGCGCGTTCGGCCGGATCGGGGAGTTGTTCGCCTGCAAGGACTTCGACTACGTCCCCGACATGATCACTTGTGCCAAGGGACTCACCAGCGGGTACTCCCCGCTGGGGGCGGTCATCGCCTCGGACCGCATCTTCGAACCCTTCCGCCGCGACGAGGACAGCTTCGCCCACGGCTACACCTTCGGTGGGCACCCGGTGTCGGCGGCCGTCGCGATGGCCAACCTCGACATCTTCGAACGCGAGGGACTCGTCCAGCACGTCCACGAGAACGCGCCGCTCTTCCGCTCCACCCTGGAGAAGCTGCTGGACCTGCCGATCGTGGGGGACGTGCGCGGAGCGGGGTTCTTCTACGGGATCGAACTGGTGAAGGACCGCCAGACCCGGGAGACGTTCGACGACGCCGAGGCCGAGCGGTTGCTGCGAGGGTTCATCTCCCCCGCGTTGTGGGAGGCCGGCCTCTACTGCCGGGCCGACGACCGCGGCGACCCCGTCATCCAGCTGGCGCCCCCGCTGATCATCGGTCCGAGCGACTTCGACGAGATCGAGCGGCGCCTGCGCTCGGTCCTCGACGAGGCGGGGAAGCGCCTGTGAGGGTCCGCTCGCTCTGGGCCGACACCGCCCCGGAGGCCCCGGAACGGTCCCCGCTGGACGGGGACACCGAGGTCGACGTGTGCGTCGTGGGCGCGGGGTACACCGGCCTGTGGACCGCTTACTACCTGCTGCGCCGCGACCCGACCCTGCAGGTCCTCGTCGTGGAGGCCGAGACGGTGGCGTTCGGGGCCAGCGGTCGCAACGGCGGCTGGTGTTCCGCCCTGTTGCCGCAGGGCGTCGAGCGGATGACCCGTGACCACGGACCGGTCGCGGCGCAGGCGATGCGCACCGCGATGCGCGGAATCCTCGACGAGGTCGAGCGGGTCGTGCGGGAGGAGGGGATCGACTGCCACTGGCGGCGCGGGGGGACCGTCGTCGTCGCCCGCAGCGCTCCGCAGCTCGCCCGCGCCACGGCCGAGGTCGCCGAGGACGAGGCCGGCGGGTCGCTCGAGGGCCTGCGCCTGCTCGATGCCGAGGAGACCCGCAAGACCGTCGGCATGACCCGCGCCCTCGGAGCGACGCACACCCCCGACTGCGCCCGCATCCACCCGTTGCGACTGGCCCGTGGCCTGGCCGCGGCGCTCGAACGCCGCGGCGGGCGCATCGTCGAGCACACCCGCGCCCTCGACCTCTCGCCCGGTGCGGTCCGCACCGACCGCGGGGTCGTCCGGGCGCGGCACGTGCTGCGCGCGACGGAGGGGTGGACCCCGCGACTGCCGGGGGCGGCGCGCGAGGTCGTCCCGGTGTACTCGCTCATGGTGGCGACGGAACCGCTGCCCGCACCGTTCTGGGACGAGGTCGGACTGTCCGGCGGGGAGACCTTCTCCGACTTCCGCCACGTGATCGTCTACGGCCAGCGCACCGCCGACGACCGGCTGGTGTTCGGCGGACGGGGTGCGCCGTACCACTTCGCCTCCTCCGTACGTCCGGAGTTCGACGGGGACGAGACCGTGTTCCGGAGGCTGCGGAGCACGCTCGCCGACATGTTCCCCGCCGTGGCCGGGGCGCGCTTCACCCACGCCTGGGGCGGCCCGCTCGGGATCTCCCGGGACTGGCACGCCGCGGTCCGCCACGACCCGGCCTCCGGGCTCGGGAGTGCCGGCGGCTACGTCGGCGACGGGGTCGCGACGACGAACCTCGCCGGGCGGACGCTCGCCGACGCCGTGACCGGGACCGGTTCCGACTTGGTGCGGTTGCCCTGGTTCAACCACACCTCGCCACGGTGGGAACCGGAACCCCTGCGTTGGCTCGGCGTGAACGCCGGCCTGCTCGTCGCGCGCGCCGCCGACGCCGCGGAGAACGTCCTGAACCGTCCCACACCGCTCTCCGGCGCCCTGGCCCGCCTCACCGCGCACTGACGCCTCCGCGCAACCTTCGTTCGAGGTCCGCCACGGGAAGTCCGTCGACGGCGAGGTGAAACTCCGTCTGGTGTCGACGAGGGCCTGATCCCGGGACGAGGGGAGCGGAATCCGTGGTGGCAACACGATCGAAACATCGAATCCGTTGTCACAGCGACGAGTTGCTTGTACGTTCCGGTCCATGAGGGACAGCGCAGAACTCGTCCTGCACTCGGGTCGGGTCTTCACCGGGACCGGGCTCCACGAGACGGCCACCGCGGTGGCCGTCTCGGGGGGACGGGTCGTCGCCGTCGGCAGCGACGCCGACGTGCGGGCGGCGGTCGGAGCGGCGGCGGAAACCCTCGACCTCGCGGGGCGGCTCGTCCTGCCCGGTTTCACCGACGCCCACGTCCACCCCGTCATGGGCGGGCTGGAACGGCTGGGGTGCGACCTGACGGCGACGTCGGGACCGGACGGCGCGTTGCGGCGGGTCGCCGAGTTCGCCGCGCAGAACCCGGGGGAGTGGATCTCCGGCGGCGGCTGGGCGATGGCCGACTTCCCCGGCGGGACCCCGCGGCGCGAGGACCTCGACCGGGTGGTGCCCGACCGGCCCGTGTTCCTGCTGAACCGCGACCACCACGGGGCCTGGGTGAACTCGCGGGCCCTCGAACTGGCCGGTGTCGACGCGCACACCTCCGACCCGGCCGACGGCCGGATCGAACGCGACCCGGACGGCACCCCGACGGGAACCCTGCACGAGGGCGCGATGGACCTCGTCTCCCGGCACCTGCCCCCGGTGACCCGCGACCAGCTCGCCGCCGGCCTCGCCGAGGGCCAGCGCTACCTCCACTCCGTCGGCGTGACCGGGTGGCAGGACGCGATCGTCGGTGCCTACGCCGGCCACGAGGACACGACTCCCGTCTACCTCGACGCCGTGGCCGCCGGAACCCTGACGGCTCGTGTCGTGGGGGCGCTCTGGTGGCCCCGCGGGCACACCGTCGCCGACGTCGCCGCCCTGGTCGCGGGGTTCGCCGCCCACCGCGAGGCCGTCGCCGCGCGGACGGCGGAACTCGGGTCGGACCGGTTCGTCACCACGAGCATCAAGATCATGCTGGACGGCGTCGCGGAGAACCGCACGGCCTCGATGCTGGCGCCCTACCTCGACGGCTGCGGCTGCAGCACCGGTGAACAGGGGTTGTCCTACCTCGACCGGGACCTCCTGCTGGCCGCCGTCCCGGCGCTCGACGCCGCGGGTTTCGACGTCCACGTGCACGTCATCGGCGACCGGGCCGTGCGCGACGCCCTGGACGCGGTCGACGCGGCCCGTCGGGCCGCGGGCACCGGTCGCCACCACCTCGCGCACCTGCAGGTCGTCCACCCCGACGACGTCGCGCGGTTCGCCGCGCTCGACGTCGCCGCCAACGCGCAGGCCCTCTGGGCCTGCGACGACGCGCAGATGTCGGAACTCACCGTCCCCTTCCTGGGCCCCGAACGCAGTTCCTGGCAGTACCCCTTCGCGGGGTTCCTGCGGGCCGGGGCGCGGTTGGTCATGGGCTCGGACTGGCCCGTGTCCACCCCCGATCCCTGGCAGGCGATCCACGTCGCCGTGAACCGCACCCCACCGGGGGAACCGGGGGAACCGTTCCTGCCCGACCAGGCCCTCACCCTCACGCAGGCCCTCACCGCCTACACCGCCGGATCGGCCTGGATCAACCGCCACACCGGGGCCGGGTCGATCGCACCGGGTGCGGTGGCGGACCTCGCCGTCTGCAGCACCGACCCCTTCGCCGTCGACGCCGTCGACCTCTGGGAGGTCGCCGTCGACCACACCTTCGTCGGGGGCCGTCCCGTGCACGAGAAGAACCTGACCAGCGGAGGAGTCCTGTGAGCGTCCTGGCCCCGGACACGGCGTCCCTCACGGGGGTCGGCGGAGGATCCGTCACCCTCACCGGCATCGTCAAGCGCTTCGGCACCGCGACCGCGGTCGCCGGGGTCGACCTGGCCGTGGAGTCGGGGGAGTTCCTCTCGCTGCTGGGGCCCTCCGGGTGCGGAAAGACGACCCTGCTGCGGATGCTCGCCGGTTTCGAGGACCCCGACGAGGGGGACATCGCCATCGCCGGGTCGTCCGTGCTGGGGCTCCCCGCGCACCGGCGACCTGTCAACACCGTGTTCCAGGCCTACGCGCTGTTCCCGCACATGAGCGTCGCCGAGAACGTCGCCTACGGGCTGCGTCAGCGCCGGGCGGGGGGCCGAGCCGGCCGAGCCGGCAAGGACGAGATCCGCCGCCGCGTCGGCGAGGCGCTGGAGATGGTGCGCATGAGCGCCTTCGCCACCCGGGCCCCGGCCGCGCTCTCCGGCGGGCAGCAGCAGCGGGTCGCCCTCGCCCGGGCCCTGGTCAACCGGCCGCAGGTGCTGCTGCTGGACGAACCCCTCTCGGCGCTGGACCGCAAGCTGCGGGAGGAGATGCAGGTCGAGCTGAAGCTCCTGCAGAGCTCGCTGGGGACGACGTTCGTGTTCGTCACCCACGACCAGGAGGAGGCGCTGTCGATGAGCGACCGCATCGCGGTCATGCTCGACGGGCGCATCCAGCAGTTCGGGGCACCCGAGGACATCTACGCCGAACCGGTGAGCGCCTTCGTCGCCGGGTTCATCGGCAAGCAGAACTTCCTGCCCGCGACGGTCGTCCAGCCCGGCGTCCTGCACTGCGCCGACGCGACGCTGTCGAGCTCCCGCGCGGGCGACCTCGCCGCCGGGACGGCGGTGCTGGCTGCGGTGCGGCCGGAGTCGCTGCACGTCGGCACCACCGAGCCGGTCACGACCCCGAACCGGGTCCGTGGGCGCCTGGCCGGGGTCGCCCACCTCGGCGACGTGGTCCAGCGCGTCGTCGTGACCGCTTCGGGGATCGAGCTCCTCGCCCGTGCTCCCCGCGGGGCCGCCGGACCCGCCACCGCCGAGGTCGGGGTCGAGGTGTGGTGCGGTTTCGCGCCCGAGAACGTCCACGTCTTCCCCGCCTGAGACCGATCCCAGAACCTGGAGCCCCCGTGTCCCGCACCGATCGACCTGCCGCGTCCGTCCTCGTCCCGACCGCGACCGCGGAACGCGTCGGGCGGACCCTCGCCCGCCGCCGCAGCGTCCTGACCGCGCTGGCGTCGAGCGCCGCCCTGGCCGCCTGCGGTGGGAACAGTTCCGGCAGTGCCGGCACCTCGGTCGACGGGAAGGTCGAGGACAGCCTGAACGTCTACAGCTGGGCGGACTACGACGATCCGGACGTCCTGAAGGCCTTCGGGGAGACCGGTCCGCGGTTGCAGGTCGACAGCTACGGGTCCAACGAGGAGATGCTCGCGAAGCTGGTCGCCGCCAACGGGGCCAGCGGGTACGACATCGTCGTGCCGACGGGGGTCTACATCCCGCAGATGTCCAGCAACGGCCTGCTGGCCGAACTCGACCACGGCAAGCTGAAGAACTTCGGCAACCTCGACCCGGCCTACCTCGGGCAGAGCTGGGACCCGGACAACAAGTACTCGGTGCCGAAGGACTGGGGCACCACGGGGTTCGTCTACGACACCACCGTGATCAGCCGGGACCTCGTCTCCTGGGCCGACTTCCTCGACGCCGCGCAGAAGGAGGGCAAGGGGAACACCTCCATCCTCGAGGACCCCTGGGAGGTCACCTCGATGTACTTCGCGGCGAACGGGATCGACCCGAACACCACCGACGACGCGGAGATCGCGGCCTGCAAGGACTGGATGGTCGCGAACCTGGCCCCGAACCTCAAGGGTTTCGAGTCCAACCCCGGTGGCAGCGCGATCGCGCAGTCGACGTACGCCCTCATGCAGTGCTGGAACGGTGACGCCCGCCTGGGCATGGACGGTTCCGAGGAGCCGGACAAGTGGAAGTTCGTGTACGCGACGCCGACGGCGAACCTCTGGATGGACAACTGGTGCATCACGGCCGGGGCGGAGCACCCCGACGCGGCCTACGCCTTCATCGACTTCATGCTCGACGTCGACAACTCCGTCAAGGACGTCCTCTACATCGGCTACAACACCGCGCTCACCGACATCGAGGCCAAGGCCACGGCGGCCGGGCTCGACCGTCCGGAACTCGTCTTCCCCAGCCAGGACGTCGTGGACCGGTTGACGGCGAGCCGGATCACCGAGAAGCACGACAGCATCGTCGCCATCCTCGACGCGATCCGCGCGGCGGCCGGGTCCTGATGCTGCGCCGGCTCCGGGCCCCCCACGGGGCGCTGGCCCTGCCCGCCTGGGTGTTCCTGCTCGGGTTCTTCGTCGCGCCCGTCGCCCTGGTCGTCTGGTACAGCTTCGGCTACAAACCCGGGCTGTTCGGGACCCACGCCAACGACGTCCTGTCCCTCGACCGCTACGGCGAGGCGCTGGGCGGGTCGTTCCTGCGGACGTTCTGGAACACCCTGCGCATCGGTGTCGTCGGCACGCTGATCTGCCTCGTCGTCGCGCTGCCGTTCGCGTACTGGCTCGCGGTGAAGGTCCCCGCCCGCTGGCGCGGTCTGCTGCTGGCGCTCGTCCTGGTGCCGTTCTGGACGAACTTCCTCGTCCGGACGTTGGGGTGGCAGATCGCGCTCTCCCCGGAAGGACCGTTCTCGACCGCGCTGCAGGCGATCGGTGGTGGTCCGCTGGACGTCCTCTACACCCGCGGCGCCGTCCAGCTGGGGGTCGTCTACAACTACCTGCCGCTCATGCTGCTGCCCGTCTACGTCGCCCTGGAGCGGACGAGCCAGGCCCTGCGCGAGGCGAGCCGGGACCTCGGCGCCGGGCGGTGGCGCACGTTCGCCGACGTGACCCTGCCCCTGGCGTTCCCCGGGATCGCGTCGGGTTGCCTGCTGGTGTTCGTCCCGCTGATGGGTGACTACGTCACCGCGACCGTCCTGGGCGGGGCGAAGGGGAACATGGTCGGGCAGCTGGTCGCGAGCCAGTTCCAGACCGCGCAGAACTGGGCCCTCGGGTCGGCGATGGCCGTGGTCCTCGTGCTGTTCACGGGGGGCACCGTCCTGCTGACGGCGGCCGTGCTGCTCGTGGTGCGCCGCGTCGTGCGCGCCTCGCGCCGGGTCGACCTCGAGGGGGTGACGGCGTGATCGACGAGCGACCGGCGGAGGTCGGGGTTCCCCCCGCGCGGCGGCGGCGCCGGTCGGGGTCGGCGACGGTGCTGGGGATCTGGGGCGTGCTCGTCCTGGCGTTCCTGTTCCTGCCGATCGTCGTCATCGTCGTCTACTCCTTCAACACCGGGCGGTTGCTGACCTCCTGGCAGGGGGCGGGGTTCGACGCCTACGTCGCGGGACTGGACCGCCCGGTGATCCGGGCCGCCGTCGTGACGTCGCTGGAGTCGGCGCTGGGCGCCGCGGTGCTGTCGGCGGTCATCGGATCGCTGGCGGGCCTCGCGCTGGCGCGTCGTGCGGGGCGCTGGACGGCGCTGCTCACCCTGTTGCTGGGCCTCACCCTCGTGACCCCCGAGATCATGGACGCGATCTCGTTGCTGGGGTGGTTCGTCTCGCTGAACACCGAGGCCGGGTTGCCGTTGTTCGGCGACGGGATCGCCCGGCTCGTCATCGCGCACTCGGTGCTCTCCACGGCCGTCGTCACCTTCATCGTGCGGGCCCGGGTCTCGGGGCTGGACTCCCGGCTGGAGGAGGCCGCCGCGGACCTCTACGCCACCCCGTGGCGCAGGTTCCGCGACGTCACGCTGCCGCTGGCCGCACCGGGGGTCCTCGCGGGTGGGCTGATGGCCTTCACGTTGAGCCTCGACAACACGATCGTCGCCAGCTTCGTGTCGCTGCCCGGGGCGAGTCCGTGGCCGGTCTACGTGTTCTCGGCCCTGCGGGCCGGTCTCCGACCGGAGATCGCCGCCGTCTCCACCCTGTTGCTGCTGCTGACCCTGGTGGCCCTGGGCGTCGTGGCGTTGGTCCTGCGCCGATCGGGTGACTCCGCCTCCGACATCGCCCGCACGATGGCGGGTGGGTGAGTGGTCACACGTTGTGCGCACGGGCTCACCGGGGCACCATCGGGGGTGGTACCGCACTGACGTCGCGGTCCGACCGCGAGGAGGCGGCGCATGCGCACGACGGTGGGTTTCTCCGGGTCCGGCGCGTCCCGGCGGGCGCTGCGCTGGGCGGTCCAGGACTGCGCGGCGACCGCGCACCCGCTGCACGTCGTGCTGGCCTCCGGAGCCGCGGCCGGACCGGGTGAACTGGACGCCCTCCTCGCCGAGGAGCTGAGCCGGGTCCCGGGCCGGGAACCGGAGGTGGACGTCACCGTCACGACCGGCGACCCGGCGAGCGCCCTCCTGCGGGCGGCGGCCGACAGTGCGGAACTGGTCCTCGGGTGCGGGCGGAAGGTGGCCCCGATCGGTCCCGGGACGGGGAAGGTCCTCAGCGTGGTCCTGCCGCGCAGCCCCGCCGCCGTCGTCCTCGTCGGCCCGCAGGCCGTCCTCACGGCCCCCCGGCGGCTGCTGATCGTCTCCTCGACGGACGCCGCCGTGAGCGAGTGGGCGCTGGAGCGGGGCGGTGACCTCCCGCTGCGCCTGCTGACGACGTGGCAGGCGCGCTCCATCGCGACCCGGCCCAGCGACGTCGAACGACGTCGCGCCCACCTCGTCGCCGCGGGTCGCCACCAGGCCGTCCGCGCGGTGCTGTCCGCCGCCACGGCTCGTCCCGTGCGGGCCGACGTGACCGAGGGGTCGGTGGGGGAGGTCGTCCCGCAGCGCCTCACGGTGGGCGACCTCGTCGTGGTCGCGGCTGCGAGCGTACGGGCGATGCCGATCAGGACGTTGCGCTCGCCGGTGGTGCTCGTCCCGTCGAGCGAGCGGCGCGTCGAACTGCCCGCGCCGGACGTCGTGGACCTGCGGGACGACGTCCGGCAGGGCCTGCAGCGCAGCTGAGAGCGAGCTTCAGGTCGGCCACTCGGCGTCGGCGGCCACGTCGAACCAGACGGTCTTCCCGTCCTCGGGCTGCTCTGCCACGCCCCAGCCGGTGGCGAGCTGGTCGATCAGCGCGACGCCGCGACCGCCGGTGGCCATGGCACCGACGTGGCGCAGGACGGGGTGGTCGGGGCAGGTGTCGTGCACGGTGACGTGCACACCCCGGCCGAGGGCGCCGACCTCGACGGTGATGGGTCCGCTGCCGTGCTCCACGGCGTTGGCCACGGCTTCCGTCACGAGCAGCTGGAGGACCCCGAGCGCCTCGGTGGGCAGGCCCTGTCCGCTGCAGACCTCCGAGGCCCAGTGCCGCGCGAGAGGGACGGCCGAGGTCTCGGCGTCGAGGATCAGGCGTCGGGGTTCAGGCACGAGGGGGCCGGGCATCGTGGACGAACAGCGGCACGGTGCCTCCTCCCGGGTCGGGCGGAGACTACCCAACCGCGAACCCGCGGAACCAGGAGCGTCCCCGCGGAGGTGGTGGTCACCCCGGCACGGGTCAGGTCAGGGGTTTGCGCATCTGCTGCGTGGTCACGGTGTAGCCGGCGCTGCGGTAGAGCCGGACGGCGCGGGTGTTCGCCCCGAACACGTTGAGTTCCAGGGCGGCCGTCCCCCGCTGCCGGACGACCTCCTCCGCGGCGAGCAGCAGTTCCCGACCGAGACCGCGGCCCCGGTGCTCGTCCAGGAGTTCGATGTCGAAGAGGAAGGCGCAGTCCGCCGTGCCCCGCGGGTGGTCCAGACCGATCCACACCCGTCCGACGGGGGTGCCGGCGACGACAGCGCACAGGAAGAGCATCCGGGGGGTGTCCGACCCCTGGGGCAGCAGTTCGGCGTTCGTGCGGCGCGAGCGCTCGAGGGCCTCCGCTGCCGACCAGGTGCCGGCGGTGACCTGCTCGTCGGCGTAGGCGCGGGCGACCTCGTCCTGCCAGGCCTCGAACTCCGCCGGGGTCATCGGTCGCAGGGTCAGCCCGGTCACGACTCAGGGTCGCACGGCGCCCCGGAAACTGAGGGAGGCTTCCCTGCGCTCGCCCACCGCCCTAGGATGTGAACGCTCTCAACGGTGAAGGGGTCCCATGCGCACTGTCCGGATGTCCCGCCGTGTCTGAAACGATCCGCGGGAACGTCGACGGTGCCCGGCCCCCGGCGATGAGCGACGTGGCCAAGCTCGCGGGGGTCTCCCACCAGACGGTGTCGCGGGTCCTCAACGACCACCCCAACGTCAAGGACGAGACGCGGGCGCGGGTGCGCTCGGCGATCGCGGAGCTCGGCTACCGGCGCAACGAGGCCGCCCGGGCCCTCGTGACGCGCCGCACCGGGGCGATCGGCGTCATCACCGAGGACTCCCCGCTCTACGGGCCGACCATGACGCTGATCGCCATCGAGGGCGCGGCCCGCAGTCAGGGCACCTACGTCTCGGTCGCCACGGTCACCCGCTGGGAGGTGGCGACGGTCCAGGCGACCCTGGAGCACTTCCTGGACCAGGGCGTGGACGGCGTCGTCGTCATCGCCTCGCACGACGAGGCCGTGCGGGCGGTGAAGGACTACAGCCGACGGTTGCCCGTCGTCATGGTGGGGCCCACGCGCGTCAACGGGGACATCCACACCGTGGCCGTGAACCAGTACGCCGGAGCGGGTCTCGCGGTGGGCCACCTCCTGGACCTGGGGCACACCGAGATCCTGCACGTCAGCGGGCCGTCGATGTGGCTGGACGCGCGGGCGCGGGAACGCGGGTGGCTCGACGCGATGCTGCAGTCCGGAGCGGTGCCGCGCGATCCGGTTCCGGGGGACTGGACGGCGTCCTCGGGTTTCGCCATCGGGCGGTCCCTGCTCGGACAGCGGGACGACCGGGCTCTGCCCACGGCCGTTTTCACCGCCAACGACCAACTCGCCCTCGGCCTGCTGCACGCCTTCGCCGACGCCGGCGTCAGCGTCCCGCGGGAGGTGTCCGTGGTGGGTTTCGACGACGTCGAGGGGTCCGAGCACTTCTTCCCGCCGTTGACCACCGTGACGCCGGACTGGGCCGCGCTCGGGGCCCGCTGCCTGGAACGCATGACGGCGGCCATCGACCACCTGCCCGCCGAGGGGGCCCTCGTCGGTGCGCGGTTGACCGTGCGGGCCAGCAGCGGTCCACCGCGTCGCTGAGTTCCAGGGTGGCGACTCGGTCGTGACTCGGCCGTGACCGGGAACCGCTTGACCCCCGTGGTTGTGAGCGCTCACAATCCAAGTCGGCCCGACACAGCAGTCGGCCACGCTCTAGGAGGAGCCCATGTCCACGTTCCCTTCCCCCTCTCGCCGCTCGTTCGTCGCCGCCGGTCTCGCCGCCGCCGTCTGGGGGCTCAGCGCCTGCGGTGCGGACGAGTCCACCGGGACCGCCGCGGCCGGCGACGCCGTCAGCGTCGGCTTCTCCCAGCTGGGGGCCGAGAGTGGTTGGCGCACGGCGAACACCGAGTCGGTCAAGGCCAGCCTCACGACGGCCAAGGGGTTCGACCTGAAGTTCGTCGACGCCCAACAGAAGCAGGAGAACCAGATCAAGGCGCTGCGCGACTTCATCGCCCAGGACGTCGACGTCATCGCCTTCTCCCCGGTCATCGAGACCGGCTGGGACGAGGTCCTGCAGGAGATCAAGGACGCCGGGATCCCCGTCGTCCTCGTCGACCGCACGGTCGACACCTCGGTCGAGGACCCCTACACCACCTGGATCGGCGCGGACTTCGAGCAGGAGGGCAAGACCGCGGGGGAGTGGGTCGCCAAGAACGCCCCGGGCGCCAAGGTCTTCGAACTCCAGGGAACCCTCGGCTCCGGTGCGCAGGTCGACCGCGAGAAGGGTTTCAACGCGATCGCCGGGAACCAGGTGGTCGGCAAGGCCAGCGGGAACTTCACCCGGGCCGAGGGCAAGACCGCCGTCGAGGCCGCGTTGCAGACCTACCCCGAGACCACCCTCATCTTCACCCACAACGACGACATGGGGCTGGGCGCGATCGAGGCCGTCGAGGCCGCGGGCAAGACCCCCGGCAAGGACGTGCAGATCGTCTCCGTCGACGGCGTCCGCGACGGCCTGCAGGCCCTGGTGGACGGCAAGTTCAACTACGTCGTGGAGTGCAACCCGGTGTTCGGGACCCAGCTCGCGGAACTGGTCAAGAAGGTGGCGGCCGGCGAGGACGTTCCCAAGGAGACCATCGTCAAGGACGAGGCGTTCGACCAGACCACCACCCAGGCCACCGTGGACGCCCGGGCCTACTGAGGCGGTCCCGGAACCCCGGGTCCCTGGAACCCTGACGGCCCAGAGAGGGCGTTGATGTCGAACACGCGAACCACGGCGGGGGAAACCGTCGTCCGGATGACGGGGATCACGATCAGCTTCCCCGGGGTCAAGGCCCTCGACGGGGTCGACCTCACCCTGCGCCGGGGTGAGGTGCACGCTCTCATGGGCGAGAACGGCGCCGGGAAGTCCACGCTCATCAAGGCGTTGACGGGGGTGAACCGCATCGACCACGGCGGGATGACGGTCGAGGGGCGCGACGTGCGCTTCACCGGTCCCAGCCAGGCCCAGACCGCCGGGATCGCCACCGTCTACCAGGAGGTGAACCTCTGCCCGAACCTCACGGTGGCCGAGAACGTCATGCTCGGCCACGAGATCCGGCGCGGTCCGTTCATCGACTGGGCGGCCACCCGCCGGGCCGCGCGTGGTTACCTGCAGCGGCTCAACCTCGACGTCGACGTCCGCTCCCAGCTCTCCGCGCACAGCATCGCCGTCCAGCAGTTGTGCGCCATCGCCCGGGCCCTGGTCGTGGACTCCAGGGTCCTCATCCTCGACGAGCCCACCTCCAGCCTGGACCGCGCGGAGGTCGCGGAACTGTTCCGCGTCATCCGTCAGCTGCGCGACGCGGGGGTCGCGATCCTCTTCGTCTCCCACTTCCTGGAGCAGGTGTACGACCTCTCCGACCGCATGACGGTGCTGCGCAACGGCCGTTTCGTCGGAGAGTTCCTCACCGCGGAACTGCCTCGGCGCGAACTGATCTCGCACATGATCGGCCGGTCGGGGGAGGCGCTGGCCGGCATCGAGGAACAGGCCCGCGCCGCCGTGACCACCCACTCCGCCCGCGAGACCCCGCTCATGACGGGCCTCGGGATCGGGCGCTCCGGCGTGGTGGAACCCTTCGACCTCGACCTCTACCCCGGGGAGATCGTGGGTTTCGCCGGTCTGCTGGGATCAGGCCGTTCCGAGGCGGCCCGGCTCCTGGTCGGAGCGGACCGCCCCGACCAGGGGACGCTCACGCTGGACGCCCGTCCCGTGAAGCTGCCCACCCCGCTGGCAGCCCTGCGCCGCCACATCGCCATGTCCAGCGAGGACCGCAAGAAGGAGGGGATCATCGGCGACCTCACGGTCCGGGAGAACATCGCACTGGCCCTGCAGGCCGGCCGCGGTACCTGGCGGCGCATCCCCGCGCGTGAACTCGACGAGATCGTCCAGAAGTACATGGTCGTCCTCAACATCAACCCGCCCAACCCCAACGCGCTCATCCGCAACCTCTCCGGGGGCAACCAGCAGAAGGTCCTGCTGGCGCGTTGGCTGGCCACCGCCCCCCGGCTGATGGTCCTGGACGAACCCACCCGGGGCATCGACATCGGGGCCAAGACCGAGATCCAGCGCCTCGTCGCCGACCTCGCCGCCGACGGGATGTCCATCGTCTTCATCTCCTCCGAACTGGAGGAGGTGCTGCGCCTGAGCCAGCGCATCGTCGTGATGCGCGACCGGCAGAAGATCGCCGAGATCACCAACGACGCCTCGGTCACCACCGACACCATCCTCGAAACCATCGCCGACACGGAGGTGAGGGCGTCGTGAGCGGCACCCCGAAGAACGCGAACCCGTCCGCGGTGCTGCAACGGGTCTCCCAGCACGGTCTGCTCTGGCCGGTCCTGGCCCTGGTCGTCCTGCTCCTGGCCTGCGGTCTGAAGAGCCCGGGGTTCCTCGACGTCGCCACCCGTGACGGCAACCTCTACGGCCAGCTCATCGACCTGCTGCGCAACAGCGCGACGCCCCTGCTGCTGGCGCTGGGCATGTGCCTGGTCATCGCCACCGGCGGCATCGACCTCTCGGTCGGAGCGGTCATGGCGATCTCGCTGGCCGTCTCCCTCACCTACCTCGCCGGAGCCTCCGACCCCGGTTCCCCCGGGACGGTCGTGATCGCGGTCGTGCTCGGTCTCGCGCTGGGTCTGGTGGTCGGCGCCTTCAACGGGTTCATGGTGACCTCGCTGGGGATCCAGCCCTTCATCGCGACGATGATCCTCATGGTCGCCGGGCGCGGCATCGCCATGCTCATCACCAAGGGGCAGATCACCACCGTCACCAGCGCGCCGTTCAAGTTCCTGGGTTCCGGCTTCGTCCTGGGCGTCCCCGTCCCCGTTCTCATCGCCGCCGTGGTCTTCGTCCTCGTCGCCCTCACCGTGCGCCGCACCGCGCTCGGCATGTTCCTGGAGTCCATCGGCATCAACCGCGAGGCCAGCCGGCTCGCCGGGGTGAAGGCCCGCTCGACGACCTGGACGGTCTACGTCCTGGCCGGGGTGCTCGCCGCTCTGGCCGGGATCGTCTACGGCGCACCGACGATGGCCGCCGACGCCAACAACATCGGGCTCCTCAAGGAACTCGACGCGATCATGGTGGTCGTCCTCGGCGGCACCCGGCTGGACGGTGGGCGTTTCCACCTCGGTGGTCTCGTCGTCGGCGCTCTGCTGCTCTCGACCCTGGAGCGCGCGGTCATCGTCTTCGAGCTCCCCAGCCAGACGACACCCCTGTTCAAGGCCCTCGTGCTCATCGCGGTCTGCGTCGCGGCGTCGCCGTACCTGCGGTCGCGTCTGCACCGGTCCGCACCCCGGCCCCAGCGATCGATCCCCACGGAGGTGGCGGCATGAGCACCGAACTGTCCCCTGCGCCCCCGAGCGCCACCCGCCGCCCGCGCGAGCACCGCGTCCGCCGGGTCCTGGACCGCCTCGACCGTCGGTTCCTCCCCGTCGTCGGCACGGTCCTGACCCTGGTCGTCATGCTCGGGGTGGGTCAGCAGCGGTACAGCACCGCACGCGCCGACTTCCTCAGCATGCGACTGCTCTCCAACCTGCTCCTGGACAACTCCTACCTCCTCGTCCTGGCCGTCGGCATGACCTTCGTCATCCTCGCGGGCGGGATCGACCTGTCCGTGGGGGCGGTGGTCGCTCTCGTCGGACTCATCACCGCCAAGTTGTTCACCGCCGGGGCGCCGTTGCCGGTGGTGCTGGTGGTGGGGGTCCTCATCGGAACCTGCTGCGGGCTCCTGATCGGGGTCATGGTCCAGGTCTTCGACATCCAGCCGTTCATCGCGTCGCTGGCCGTCATGTTCCTGGCCCGCGGCCTGGCCAACGTGGTCAGCACCAACTCCCTCGTCATCGACGACCCCTCCTTCTCCGCCCTGGCGTCGTGGAGCATCAAGTTCGGTGAGGGCCGGGGGACGTGGCGGATCAACGCCAGCATGGTGATCGCCGTCGCCGTGCTGCTGCTCGCGGTCTACGTCCTGCACTACACCCGCTTCGGGCGCAGCGTGTACGGCCTCGGTGCCGGGGACCGCGGCGTCGCGGTCGAACTCATGGGCCTGCGTCCGGCCCGTACCCGCATCGGGGTCTACGTCATCTCCGGAACCTGCGCGGGCATCGCGGGGATCCTCTTCGCCCTGTACACGAAGTCCGGGTTCAACCTCACCGGGATCGGCATGGAGCTCGACGCCATCGCCGCCGTCGTCATCGGCGGGACCCTGCTCTCGGGGGGTGTCGGGTTCGTCCTCGGCACCGGGGCCGGGGTTCTCGTCTACGGCCTGATCCAGGTCCTCATCGCCCGCGAGGGGCTGGACTCCTGGTACACCCGAGTCTTCATCGGCGCCGTGCTGCTGGCCTTCGTCGTCCTGCAGAAGGTCGTCACCGCGCGCCGGACCTGAGCGCGGCGGCCGCACCGTCGGCGGGCCGGCACGGCAGTGGTGGAGCGGCGGACCGAGACCGGTGCAGTCCGACGGCGAGCTCGTGAGGTGGCCGCTGCTGCGGCCGAGGCCACCGTCGTGAACGTCCTCCGAATCCGTGCTCCGAGGATCTTCGACCTCGTGGTCTCGGCCGCGTGTAGCAGATCGATGCTACGGTTGTCCCGTGAGGACGATCAGTCAGCGGGAGCTCCGCAACGACAGCGGGAAGATCCTCCGCGAGCTGCGCGACGGGGAGGAGTTCGAGGTCACCATCAACGGGGAGAGCTTCGGCATCCTGCGGATGACCCCACCCCCTGCCAGGCCCCAACGGTTCGTCAGCGCCGACGCCCTTCGAGCTCTGTACGCCGAGGCACCGTTGAGCACCGAACAGGTCGAAGCCTGGAAGCGGGACGTCCGCGACGTCGTCGACGACGAGCTCGACGACCCGTACCTCCGGGCCACCCTCCGCGGGGAACGGTGAACTCCGACGCAGCCGTTCTCATCGACACCAACGTGCTCATCGACGGGATCGTCGTCGACGGTGCCGCCATCTCCATCCTGACGATGTTCGAGCTGGCCGGAGGGATCAACAGCATCGCCGACCCGGCGGTGAGGGCGGCCCGCAAGCGGCGCTACGACGTCGCCGCCTCGGTCTTCGACCCCTTCCCGGTGTCCGGACGGGTTCTCGAGGCCTACCCCGACATCGACGCTGCCGTGGTGGCCATCGGTCGCAAGCCGAGGCCTCGGCGACTGGACTTGATGATCGCGGCGACCGCTCGAGCACACGAGCTTTCCCTGGTGACTTCCAACCTCGACGACTACCGAGGGCTGGAAGCGCTGCTCGACCTGCGAAGCCCTTGACGCGAGGCGGGTGAGTCGCCGAGAACCGCACGCGCGAACGCGAGGACCCTCCCGGTCAGGCCGCCCGCTCTCCGATCCGCGCGTGCCGCAACGACCGACGGGGCTCGCGCGGTGGGCCCTGACCTGGCGTCCAACGCCCGGCGGGAACGTGAGGTACGTCGGCACCGGTAGGCGCCGGGACGTCGGTTCCTCGACCTCTCGGCACGAGAGTGTCACCGACGTCCTGTGACAGGACACGTCGCTTGACGCAGGATGTCGTCTTCCTGGTCGAGCTGCTTCGCTCGTCCGCGCAGCTCACGGTTCTCCGCCTCGAGATCCACGCTGACCGCGGGGCGGAGTCGGACGCACCCTCGTCGTGATGGGCGGTCTCCGACCAGCGTCCGAGGCAGGACCCGGAGATGTCGACGTTGTGGGCGGTGTCAGCTCGGGAGGGGCTGCCGTGGCGGGCGACGGCGATCACGTCGCGGCAGAACTCCGCCGGAACGGCGCGGGCACGGGGTCATCGCTTCCGGGTCATCGCTTCCAGCGAGGACCATGGTCCTCGGAGGTCAGCAGCGAACCAGAGCGGTGCCAGACCCGGGGCGCCGCTCGGGTGGACTCCGTGCGGGTGCGCCCCGCGGGCGGCGGCGGAGCTGTTCCGGCCGTACCCCCCTGCCCTGTCCGTCGTGCCCGTCAGGTGGTCAGGCGGCTTGGACCTCGGCGGCGTAGATGAGGTCGGCGGTGTGGAGGAGGGGAGCGAGGTCGAGGTCGCAGGTGTTGCAGAGGTGGTGGATGTCGGTGAGCAGTTCGATGAGGGCCTGCTGCACGTCCTCGGCGTCGCTGGCACTGGCGCGGGTGTGGTGGTGGAGGGCCTGGGCGGCGTAACCGGCACGTTGTGCGTTGTTGTGGCGGGTCCGGGCAGCGCGGGTGGCGGGGTCTTCACCCTCGTGGTTGAGGACGACGACGTCAGCATCGCCATCAGCGCCTGCACGGGTGCTGGTGGGCTCGTGACTGGGGATCTGGGTCATGGCGGGTCCTTCGGTGTGGTCCTGGGATGGGAGGTGCCAGCGATCTGCGGACAGCCCTGCTGCTCAGGGCCCGTGCACGGCGTACGGCTGTGTCGGTGCGGCCCTCAGCGGAGCAGGTGCTCGAACTGAGTCGGGCCGGGTCTCAGCTGGTGAGGTGCCGATCGGGGTGGGTGACGATGAGGGTGAGGTGGGGGCTGCTCTCGTCGAGCCCGCCGGGAGCGGCGTCAGCCGGTGCGTCGGGGGTCGCGACGGCTCCGCGGCTGGACGCGTCCACCAGGTGGAGCCCGGGCCGGAGCTGGTCTGCCGGGGGTCGGGCCAGGGCGGCGAGGTGGCCACCCCCGATGGGTGAACCGGTCCCGGGGCCGGGGACGGGCTCGCTGACCACGGTGACCACCGGCGCAGCCGGCTGGGCGGTGACGGCGGCACTGCGTTGTGCGGCCTGCAGCTGATCGATGTGCTGCTGGATCTCCTGCAGCCGCTCGTCGTGGGAGTGGGGGCCCGTCGCAGCGGTGTGGCCGGCGAGGTAGCCGAGGAGCACGGCAGCCGGGACGGCGGCGAGCAGCAGGAGCACCCGTTCGCTGGGCTTGGCCGGGGCCAGGAGGGGAAGGAGGGTGAGGGTGGCGAAGGAGGTCAGGGCGACGGTGCCGGCGCGGCGCATGGTGGTGCGGGGCACGTCATCACTCCTGCCTGCTGCAGATGTCGGTTCACCGGTGTGTTCCTCGACCCAGGTGGCGACGACACCTCCGGTGGAGGCGACGTCGTCGGTCTACAACGTCATCGGGTCGAGGGGTTGTTCCGTTTCACTGCGGGTCCACCGTGTCGTCGTCCTGGAGTGAGCCTGCCACATCGACGCACCAACAGCCCAGGGGTGCAAGGCACGGTCAGGTTCCGGGCCCCGCCCGTCCCGGCCGGCCGCAGCGCCGTCGCGAGCACCGGGGAGTCCAGGCTCACCGTCGTCAACGGTGGGCGCGCTCGACGCCCCGGGGCGTCAGCCCGCGACGTCGAGCGTGAAACCCCTGCGGCGCAGACGATCCACGAGCGGGAGCCCGATGCCCGTGGCGGGGGTCAAGACCCCCGCGCGGGCGGGTAGGCGGTCGCCGTCGAGCGCGAGCGCCAGGGCGCTCTCGCCGAGCATGACCGCGGTCGCGGCGTAGCCCGGGTCGCCCTGGGCGGCGACGGTCACGGTGGCGCGGCGGCCGGACTGCGTGCGCGCGTCGAGGCGCAGGTGGAAGCGGCCCGTGCGGCGGGTGTGCTCGCTGGGGCCGGTGCCGGGGGAGGGCAGCAGACGGTCGAGCAGCGGCCGCAGGGGCTGGACGGCCAGCAGGCCGGTCAGCCCGGCCAGCACCCCCGTGACGGCGGTCGCCCGCAGGGCCGCGGTGCGCCCGGAGAACGCCATGACCTCCGCGTAGCGCAGGCGCGGGCCGTAGGCGTGGTCGAGGAGGGCGTTGCTGCGTCGTACCACCCGGGTGTTGTAGGAGGCCATGACGAAGGGGGCCACCCAGTCGCCCGTCGCCCCGCGTCGGTGGGGGCCGAACGCGTCGGGCTGGCGGCCCAGGTCGGGTTCGCTCGCGCGCTCGGGGCTCAGGGCGTACGGGTCGGCCACCAGCCGTCGGGCCTGCGGGTCGCGGCGCGCGGTGTCCAGCTGCAGGCGCAGCGAGTCGACCGTGCCGCCGCTGAAGCCGCCGCGCGCCGAGACGACCTCGAGCGTCGCGCTGGCGAGCGGTCCGGCGTCGTGGGTCCGTGCCCAGTCGTGGGCGAGCAGCACGGCCAGGTCGGAGGGGACGGAGTCGAAGCCGCAGGAGTGCACGATCCGGGCTCCGCTGGTGCGGGCCGTCTCGTGGGCGGTGTCGATGCTGCGGCGTGCGAACAGGACCTCGCCGGTCAGGTCGGCGTAGTGGGTGCCGGCGCGGGCGCACGCCTGCACGAGCGGCAGCCCGTGCCTCAGGTAGGGGCCGACGGTCGAGACCACGACGTGGGTCGACTCGGCGAGCGTGCGCAGGGACGCCTCGTCGGAGGCGTCGGCCACCACGAGCGGCCAGTTCGCGGCGGCGGGTCCCAGGTCGCGGGCCACGGCCGTCAGCCGTTCGCGCGAGCGGCCGGCCAGGGCGATCCGCGTCCCGGTGGGGGCGTGCGTGGCGAGGTGCGCCGCGGTGAGGCGCCCGACGAAGCCGGAGGCGCCGAAGAGCACGATGTCGATGTCGCGAGCCACGCCGTCACGCTAACCCGCCGGCCCCGGTCCTGGTCCCCTGCCCTCACCGCCGGGCTGTCGACCACGGCCATCGAGCAGGTCTCGGCAGGGCGGGACCGGCGGCTGCTGGATCCGGCCGGGGCGCCGTGGGAGTTTCCTCCACGAGGGGGAGTTTCCCAGCGCGGTGGTCGTCGTCGGACCCGTGAACCTGGTGCTGCTCGATCGTGCTTGCACCCTGGCGGAGATCAGCAGCAGGACCGGTGACCGTGGAACGAGCCGGGTCGGCCTCTGTGCGGGCGGAGTTCCTCCGATGGAAGATCGGTGTCAAGTGCATTGCAGCACAGAAGCTTGAGAACGACGCAGTGTTCTCCTCCCCGAAACCACCAGGAGGTTTCCGGGCCGGTCCACACCGGTCTGAACACCGACGTCGAACGTCGGGTCGCAGCGATCCTCCGGTGCCGGCGGACGAGGTCAGGAGGGAACTTCTCCCGGCTGATCCGCCTGCCGGAGTTCTGCGGGTCGTGGAACGACGGCCGCAGCCCGTCCTGCCCGTTCGGCGAGGCGGGTGAAGGCGTCCCGCAACTCCTGGGGTTCGACGACCTCGACGTCCTCGTCCAGACGGGCCAGAGAGGCCGCCAGCCCGGTCCAGGACCAGGATCCCAGCACGAGACGACAGCGTCGCGGACCGATGCTCTCGAGGGTTCCGTCCCCGACGAACGGTGACAGCTCAGCGGCGGACGCGTGCACGACGACCACCCCCGTGCACGGCCACGCGTCGCCCGCGGGCGAACCCTTGAACCGGCCCGCGACGAAGGCAGCCGCGTCACCACCGGGGATCTCGCGCGGGGTGAAGCGGGCCCCGCCGGGTACCCGCAGTCGCACCCGGTCGACGCGGTAGGTCCGCCAGTCCTCCTTCCGGGGTTCCCAGGCGAGCAGGTACCAGCGGCCGGCGCGCAGGACCAGCCGGTGGGGGTGGACCTCCCGGACCGCCGCCGGTCCGGTCGGGGGGACGGTGTCGTGCTCGTCCGCCGGGGGCACGCCGTAGTCGAAGCGCAGCCCTTCGCTGCGCTGCGCGGCCTGGGCGATGGCGAGCAGCACGTCGACGTCGACCTGCTCGCCACCTCCTCCCGCGGTCCGCTCCACCACGACCGGGCGGAACCCCTCGACGCGTCGGGTGAGGTGGGAGGGGAGGACCTGCGAGACGGTGCCGAGCGCTCGGGCGGCGGCTTCCGCGATCCCGGCACCGGTGACGACGGCGAGTTGCAGGGCCACCGTCAGGGCGACGGCCTGCTCGTCGTCGAACAGCAACGGCGGCAGTCGGGCACCGGCCTCCAGCCGGTACCCGCCGTCGGGTCCCTTGACCGCGTTGATCGGGTAGCCGAGTTCCCGCAGACGGTCCACGTCACGGCGGACGGTCCGCTCGCTGATGTCCAGCCTCCGGGCCAGCACGGACCCGGGCCAGTCGCGTCGTGACTGCAGCAGGGACAGCAGCGACAGGAGGCGCGAGGACGTGGCGGAGGCGGGAAGAGCCATGGCGACAGCGTGCCCTCTCGGTGGTCAGCGGGTGTCCGCACGTCCGGACGACCTCGAGGCGCCGCCCCACGACCGGGGCTCACTCGGCCGGGGACCAGGGGACGATCACGTCGATGATCCAGGTGACCCCGAACTGGTCGGTGAGCTTGCCGTAGAGCGGGCTGAAGATCGACGGGCCCAGTTCCACCTCGACGTCGACGGCGCTGGGGCGCATGCCGTTCCAGTACCGGGTGATCTCCTCGGCGTCGGTGCTGCGCAGGGACAGGTAGTAGGGGTTCCGGCCCTGGTCGTAGGGCTTGGACCCCTGCACGTCGTAGGCCATGACGTGGAACCCGCTGGGCGAGACCACCTGACCCCAGGCGATCTGCTCGGCCTGGTCCGGTTCCTGGCCGGCGGGGGCGCTGCCGTAGGGGATGGCGACGACGTCGCCACCGAACACGGACCGGTAGAACTCCAGGGCCTGCTTGGCGTTGCCGCGCAGGTTGACGTGCAGGGTGCTGGTGACGCTCACGGTGGTCCTCCTCCGACCTGAGCGGGCCGTCCGCTCGGGTGTGGAAGAACCATCTCGGGAGAAGAGGTCAGGGGCTGTCCTGCGCCAGTGCGCAGTTCTCCGCGGTTCCGCCGTTCGGGGAGCGGTGCGCGCGCAGACGACCGGGACCCCGCGCGAGGGTTCGTACAGGTGTTCGAAGCTGTGCGATGCTCGCGGGGTGTCCGGGGGTCAGTCGCGCAGGAACGGGCAGCGCCCGCTCTACGAGCTGGTGCGCGAACACCAGGCCCGTCGCGAGGCCGGGGAGCGCCCCGCCGTCCGGCACTGCTGGGTGCGACCGGCCGACGGCGGGGCGGAGCCGTGGCCGGGGATCGTCGTCGCCTGGTCGAGGGGACCCCGGGGGTGGCGTGGCCGGGTGGTCTACGTCGTGCCGGGTCCGGAACCCGTCGTCGTCGAGGCGTGGGTCGAGGCGGTGAACCTGCGTGCGGCCGGAGCCGGCGGTGACCCTAGCGCTGGATGATCGCGTCGGCCTCGACCTCGACCAGCAGGTCCGGTTCGATGAGCGCGCGGACCTCGACCATCGTCGTGGCCGGCCGCACGTGGCCGAAGAACTCGGCGTGGACGCGTCCGACCTCCTCCCAGCGGGAGATGTCGGTGACGAACATCCGGGTGCGCACGACGTCCTCCAGGGTCGCGCCGGCCTCGATCAGCGCCGCGCGGATCCGCGTCAGGCAGGTGCGGGTCTGCTCGCCGACGTCGTCGCCCCCGACGGGACCGTCCGGGGTCGCGGCGGTGGTGCCCGAGACGCTCACGTGGTCGCCGACGCGCAGCGCCCGCGAGTAGCCCACGATCGGCTCCCAGGTCCCGCCGCTGGAGATCGACTGTCGAGTGCTCACGGGGAGACTGTGCCACCAGGGCCCGGCCGGTAGCGTCCGCACCATGGTGCCCGCCCCCTGGCTCGTCCTCATCGACCTGCAACGCATCTTCGGCGCCCCGGAGAGCCCGTGGGCCGCGCCCCGGTTCGACGCTGCCGCGCGCGTCTGCGCGGAACTCCTCGAGCGCTACGCGCCGCGGGTCGTGCTCACCCGGTTCGTCGCCCCGGCGCAACCGCGGGGGGCGTGGAAGCCCTACTACGAACAGTTCCCCTTCGCCCTCGTCCCCGACGAGGACCCGCTCTACGCCCTCGTCGACGGGTTCTCCGGGCGCGGGATGCCCGTCCTGACCCGCACCACGTTCGGCAAGTGGGGTCCGGAACTCGCGCAGATCGTCGGGGACGCCCCCGTCGTGGTCGGCGGGGTGTCCACCGACTGCTGCGTCCTGTCGACGGTCCTGGCCGCGGCCGACGACGGAGTTCCCGTGACGGTGGTCGCCGACGCCTGCGCCGGCGCGAGCGACGTCGACCACGAGCGGGCGCTCGACGCCCTGCGCCTCTACGCGCCCCTTGTCTCGGTCGTGACCTCGCGCGACCTCTGACCCGCCTGCGCGGCGGGTCGCCGCACCCTCGGCCGGTCCCGGGTGCGGGCGACGAGTTCACCCATCGCGGCCCCCGCGGTGGTGTCGTCGCCGGCGGCGACGGCGCGGGCCAGCGTCGTGTGGAGTTCCACGTCGCGGGCGACCGGGGCGATCTCGGCGCGTTCCTCGAGGGCTTGCGAGACCACCGCACCCAACCGGACGAACATCGCGTTCCCGGAGGCCTCCAGCACGGCGGAGTGCAGTTCCTCGTCGGCGGCCAGGAAGCGGGTGGGGTCGGCCAGGACGTCCGGGTCCTCCAGAGCCGTTGCCGCGTCGAGCAGGCGCTGGGCCATCCCCGAGCGGGAGATCCGCCGGGCGGCGGCCACCGCGGCGGCGGGTTCCACGGCCGCCCGCAGTTCCCGCAGTTCCTCCAGCTGCGCGTCGCGGTCCGGGCCCTGCAGTCGCCACCGGATGACTTCGGGGTCCAGCAGGTTCCACGCCGGGCGCGGACGCACCACGAGCCCGACGCGCGGCGACGCCGTCAGCATCCCGAGGGCGGCCAGGACCCGGGTCGCCTCGCGGACGATGCTGCGGGAGGTCAGGGTCCGCGCGGTCAGCGTCTCCACCGACGTGGTGTGGCCCGGTGGGAACTCCCCGGCCACGACGGCCCGGCCGAGGTCGTCGAGCACGCGGCGGAACGCGGGACTGCGGCTGCTCACGCCTGGGAGACGGGGGAGACGACCAGTTCGTCGATGCGCACGTGGGCGGGGGAGTCCAGGACGAACTGCACCGTCCGGGCGACGTCCTCCGGGGTCAGCATCCGGGCCCGGGCGGCGGCGTCGGGAACGTTCGGGCGCTGGTCGAGGAAGTCGGTCGCGACGTCACCGGGGCAGAGGTGCGTCGCGCGGACCCCGGACGCCGCCTCGTGGGCGTTCAACGTGCGGACCAGGGAACCCAGGGCGGTCTTGCTCGCCGAGTACGCCACCCCGGCACCGGGGTGGAACGACCAGCCCGCGTAGGACGAGATCACCACCACGACGCCACCGGTCTTCCGCAGGTCCGGCAGGGCCGCGTCGACCGTGGTCGCGACCGCACCCAGGTTCGTCGCCACGACGTCGTGGAAGGTCGAGATCTCCTGGTCGTCCCAGCGACGCTTCGGGGTGTTCACGCCGGCGGCGAGGACGACGCCGTCGAGGTGATCGAACTCGGCCACGATCCGGGCCCGGGCCGCGGCGACCGCCGCGCCGTCCTGGACGTCGAGGGGCAGCGCGAACGCGGTCCCGCCGGACCTCGAGATGGTGGAGGCGGTGTCCTGCAGCAGTTCCGCCCGACGACCGCTGAGGGCGACCGTCCACCCCGCAGCGGCGGCGGACAGAGCGACGGCCCGTCCCATGCCCGATCCGGCACCGGTGATCCAGAGTACTCGTTGCACGTGGGGCCTCCTCGACCGTAGGTTCTCCGACGACAATAGTATGTCCAATGGGAGGAGAACCCCGTGCACCTCGACGTCGCAGGCCGGGTGGTCGTCGTCACCGGAGCAGGACGGGGGATCGGGCACACCCTCGCCCGCCGCTTCGTCGCGGAGGGCGCGCAGGTCGTCGGTCTCGACCGCGCCTTCGAACCCCAGGACGGGGTGACCGAGATCGTCTGCGACGTGACCGACCCCGCCTCCGTGACCGCCGCGGTCGAGGAGGTCGTGCGCCGTTCCGGGACGATCGACGTCCTCGTGAACAACGCCGGGATCAACGTCGACGGCCGGGTCGCGGACCTCACCTGGGACGGTTGGCGGCGCTGCTTCGACGTCAACGTCGGCGGGGTGTTCCTCGTCAGCCAGGCGGTCGCCGAGGTCATGAAACGCGCCGGGAAGGGGCGGATCATCAACGCCGCCTCCTTCGCGGCCATCGTGCCGAGCGTCGGCAGTGCCGCCTACGCGGCGTCCAAGGCGGCCGTCGTGCAGTTCACCCGCGTCCTGGCCTCAGAACTCGGGCCGTGGAACATCACCGTGAACGCCTACGCACCGGGGATGATCCCGACCGCGATGAACGGTTTCGCCGAACTCCCGCCCGAGAAGGCCGACGAACTGCTCGACACGTTGTCCCTGCGCCGCTGGGAGAGCGCCGACGACGTCGCCGACCTGCTCGTCTTCCTCGCCAGCGACGCGGCCGGATACATCACCGGCACCCTCGTCGACGTCTCCGGGGGAAAGCTCGCCACCCAGATTCCGCGACGGGCCTACGAGGGTCTCTGACGACCGGGCGCCGGGGGGCCCGGGTGGAGACCGTCTCCACCCGGGTTCCACCCCGGATCGGTTCGGCGGTGGACGACGTGGGGCGCCCCGCCGGGCGAACCTCGAGGTGTTGCAGGAAACACCGACGAACACCCCACGGAAGGCCGGACCATGTCTCTCACCACCGCCCTCGTCATCGCCCTCGTCATGATCGTCTCGACGCTCCTCTTCGACCGCGGCGTCCGCCCGGTGGGCCGGGGGCGGGTGCTGCGCCCCCTGCTCGTGGGCGTCCCGATCGCCCTGTTCTTCACGGCACACCTCGTCACCGGTGGCACCGGACTCGCCGTCGAGGCGGCCGGCGCGGTCCTCGGTCTCCTCGTGGGGACCGGCGCTGCACTGCTCGCCCGGGTCGGCCGGGACGAGACGACCGGGCAGGCCGTCACCCGCGCCGGTACCGCCTACTTCGCCTTCTGGATCGCCGCCTGCGCCGCCCGCTTCGCCTTCAGCTACGGCGCGCAGCACTGGTTCGGGCAGGACATGGGCACCTGGCTCTACGGGCACGGTGTCGCGCTGGACGACATCACCGCCGTCATCACCAACGGGATCGTCTTCTCGGTGCTGGGGATGCTCCTCGGCCGTGCCGCCGGGATGCTGGTCCGCGCCGGCACCGTCACCCGCGAGGCCACGGTGCTCGGTTCCCGCACCCCCGCGCTCTGATCCGCCCGACCCCTCCCCGGAGGGGCGGGCGGGGTGGTGGGCAGCCGTCTGGGATCGTTGCCGGATGCCGAGCCGCGAGGTCCCCTGGCGTTCGCTCGCGGCGATCTACGCCCCGGCTGCGTTGTTCAGCACCAGTCAGGGGGCCGTCCTCCCCGTCCTGCCCCTCACCGCCCGCGACCTCGGCGCCTCCGTCGCGGTGTCGGCCTTCCTCGTCGCGCTCCTCGGGGTCGGACAGGTCGCGGGGGCGCTGCCGGCCGGGGCGTTGGTCGCCCGGTCCGGGGAACGGAGCGCGATGCTGCTGGCCGCTCTCGTCTCCGCCGCCGCGCTCACCGGGGCGGTGTTCGCCCCCGGTGAGGCCGTGCTCGCGCTCTGCGTCCTCGCCCTCGGGTTGGCCGCCGCCGTCTGGAGCCTCGCCCGGCAGTCCTTCCTGACCGCGGCCGCGCCCGTCCACCTGCGGGCGCGGGCGTTGTCGACGCTCGGCGGGGTGGGCCGGATCGGGACCTTCGTCGGACCGTTCCTCGGCGCCGGTGGGAGCGCGCTGTTCGGGCTCCGGGGTTCCTACGTCGTCGCCGGCATCGCCGTCCTGCTGGCCGCCGGAGTCGTCCTGCTGCTGCCGGACCCGGAACTCCAGGATTCCCAGCACGGACCGGCCCCGACGCTGCGCGAGGTCCTGCGTTCCCACGCAAGGGTCCTCGCCACCCTCGGCGTCGCGGCGCTCGCCGTCCAGGCCGTGCGCCAGTCGCGCCAGACCGTGCTGCCCCTGTGGTGCGACCACATCGGCCTCGACGCCACCACGACCAGCCTCGTCGCGGGAGTGTCCGGTGCCGTCGACATGCTGCTCTTCTACCCGGCGGGTTCGGTGATGGACCGCTTCGGCCGGGCGGCCGTGGGAGTTCCCTCGATGCTCGTCCTCGCGCTCGGGCACGTGCTGCTCCCGTTCACGCACACCGCCTGGACGGTGGCCCTGGTCGGGGTGGTCCTCGGCTTCGGCAACGGCATGGGCGCCGGGTTGGTGATGACGCTGGGCGCCGACGCGGCCCCTCCGGGGGGACGGGCCGTGTTCCTCGGGGCCTGGCGACTGGTGACCGACGCGGGTGCCGCCTCCGGCCCGTTGCTGGTAGGGGTCCTGGCCGGTGCGGGGAGCCTCGTCGTGGCGACCGGAGGCGTTGCGGTGCTGGCGGTCGGGGCCGCCGCCGGGTTGTTCAGGTTCGTGCCGCGACACCGACCCGGGCCGTGAGTTCCCCGGTCGTGGCGAGTCGCCGCCGAACCCCGGTCCGGGTGGGTCGGCCACCACCCGGGGGTTGCGGCGTCAGCGGATCCCGACGGAGCGGAGGTGCCGGGCGAGCTCGCCGGCGTGCCGGGTGAGGATCTCCGCGACCCGCTCGATCTCCTCCTCCGTCGCGATCTCGGCGGGCAGGCTGCAGCTGATCGCGTCGGTCGCGGGGATGCGGTACTCGACGCGGACCCCGACGCAGACCGTCCCGGGCAGGTTCTGCCCCCGTTCCACGGCCCAACCGCGACCGCGGACGGCGGCGAGTTCCTCGTCGAGCGCGGCCCGGCTCGACACCGTGTCCGGGGTGAGCGGGGGCAGGACGTCGCCGGGGAGCAGGGCGTCGAGTTCCGCGGCGCTCCGTTCGGCGAGCAGCGCCTTGCCCAGCGACGTCGCGTAGGCGGGCAGGAAACGGCCCACCCGGGAGTGTCCGCGGTGGGCGTCGGCGGCCTCGCGGGTCGCGAGGTACACGACGCTGCCCCCCTCGAGACGCGCGATGTGGGTCGTGCACCGGCTCTCGTCCCGGACGGCCTCGATGGCGGCGATGGCCGGTGGCAGCGCCGGGTCGCGGTCCAGGTAGGCGGTGCCGGTCAGCAGGGCCTGCGCGCCGATCCCGTACCCGCCCGTCCCCGTCGCGCCCCCCGTGGGTGTCTCGATCCAGTCGAGGTCGACGAGCGTCCGCAGCAGCGCGTGCAGGCTGGAGCGCGGGTAGCCCGTGCGTTCCTGCAGCTGCGCGACGGTCAGCACGTACGGCGGTTCGGCGAGGGCCTGCAGGATCCGGACCGTCCGCTCGGCGGACTTCACCGGCCCGCGCCCTGCGTCGGACTCCTGCTGTTCGGCCTCGGTGTCCTGCGTCGTCACCGGTCCCACCTCCAGACCGCGAGTCTAGAGGGGTGGCAGCCGGCGGTCCGGGAGGACCGCCGGCTGCTCGGCGTTCACCAGCGTGGACGGGGACCAGGTACGGGGCGGACGGTGGGGCCGGGTTCGCGTGACCGGTGGACAGGTGCCACCCCGGGAGTTCCACCGCGTCGGACGTGACCGCCCCGCTCGCCCCTCCAGACGCCCGACCCCACCGCACGACGTGTCTACCCCACATCGTGATCACGGCAAACCTCAGCGCTCGGCGCGGAGCTTCCCCACCAGTTCGTCGAGGACGCGGACGGAGTCGGTGTGCGGGACCTGGCAGGTCCCCGCCGCCAGGTGACCGCCGCCCCCGTACTCCAGGCACACGGCGCCGACGTCGACGGGGGAGGTGCGGTCGACGATCGACTTGCCGATCGCGAAGACGGTGTTCATCTTCGCCTTGCCCCACAGCACGTGCATCGAGACCCGCGCCTGCGGGTACATCGCGTAGACGAAGAACCGGTTCCCGGCGTGGATCGTCTCCTCCTCGCGCAGGTCCAGGACGGCGACGTCGCCGTGCAGGGTCGTGACGCGTTCCAGCTGGGCCTCGAACAGCTCGGCCTGGGCGTGGAACAGCTCGACCCGCTCCGCGACGTCGGGCAGCGCGAGGATCTCCTCGACGTCCTGGTACTCGATGCAGATGTCGATGAGCTGCATCATCAACTGGTAGTTGGAGATCCGGAAGTCGCGGAAACGGCCCAGACCGGTGCGCGAGTCCATGAGGAAGTTCAGCAGGGTCCAGCCGGTCGGCTGGAGGATCTCCTCGACGGAGTACTGCGCCGAGTCGGCCTGGTCGACGGCGCGCATCAACTCGTCCGAGATCTTCGGGAAGCGGTCCGCGCCGCCGTAGTGGTCGAAGACCACCCGGGCCGCCGACGGTGCGTCCGCGTCGATGACGTGGTTGGCGCGTTCGCCGTTGCGCAGCGTCTCGGAGTGGTGGTGGTCGAACACCAGGTGCGCGCGCGGGTCGTAGGGCAGGTTCGTGAGGATGTCCCGGCTCGAGATCTCGACGACCCCGTCCTGCACGTCCTTGGGGTGCACGAAGGTGATCTCGTCGACGAGGTCGAGCTGGCGCAGCAGGACGGCGCAGACCAGCCCGTCGAAGTCGCTGCGGGTCACGAGGCGGAAGGTGTCGCTCACGGTTCAGTGATCGGCTGCCCCGGGGCCGGGCTTGACCCCTCGTCGGGACGGATCGCGGACCGCCCGGCCACCCACCGGCGGCTTGACGGTCCGGGAGGGCTCGCCCACACTGCCGGAGCCCTGTCGTGAATCGTGTCAACGAGTCCGGTCACCGTCGACCGCTCCTCCGGAGGAACCCGCGTGAGTGAACGAGCCTGCTTCCTGCTGCACCTGCGGCCGGAGACGTTGCCGGAGTACCTGGAGGTCCACCGCGAGGTGTGGCCGGAGGTGCTCGAGGCGTTGACCCGGACCGGGTGGCGCAACTACTCCCTCTTCCTCCGCGAGGCCGACGGCCTGGTCGTGGGGTACTGCGAGACCGACGACTTCGCGGCGACGACGGCGGCGATGGACCGCGAGGACGTGTCGGCCCGCTGGGAGCAGGCGATGGGGAGGTACTTCCAGCCCAGCGCCGCGGCCACCGGGGAGGACCGGCCCCGGGAGCGGCTCGTGGAGTACTTCCACCTGGACTGACCCGCGGAGGACGAGGAGCGCGCCACGCCCGCGGTCCTGTGCCGAGCGCCGGCCGCGGAGGTGACATCCTGCCCGGATGGCGACGGTCAAGGAGGTCGCCCGGCGCGCCGGGGTGTCGCTGGGGACGGTGAGCAACGTCCTCAACCGACCCGAGGTCGTCTCCGAGGGACTCCGCACCCGGGTCCTCGACGCGATCGCCGAACTCGGTTTCGTCCGCAACGAGTCCGCCCGCCAGCTGCGGGCCGGGGTCAGCCGGACGATCGCGATGGTCGTGCTCGACGTCGCCAACCCCTTCTTCACCGACGTCATCGCCGGCGCCGAGGAGCTCGCCGAACGGCACGACTCGCTGGTCGTCATGTGCAACAGCGCGAACTCCGCCGACCGGGAGGCGCGTCACCTGCGCCGCCTCGACCAGCAGCGGGTGCTCGGGGTGCTGCTGACCCCCGTCCACGACGCACCGAGCGCAGCTCTCTCGGAGGTCCGTGACCACGGCACGCCCGTCGTGCTCGTCGACCGGGGGGCCGCCAGCTCGGGACAGTCCTCGGTGGCCGTCGACGACGTCCTCGGCGGGCGGCTCGCGGGGGAGCACCTCGTCGGTGCGGGGCACCGCCACATCGCCTACGTGGGGGTCGCGACACCGCTGCGCCAGGTCGAGGAACGACTGCGCGGGGTGCGGGAGGCCGTCGGTGCGGCGGGGATCGTCGAGGTCGTCAACGCCACGGGGCTCTCGGTCCGGGCGGGTTCGCAGGCCGCCGCGCAGATCCTCGCCTCCCCGCCCGGGGAACGGGCCACCGCCGTGTTCTGCACCAACGACCTGATGGCCCTCGGGGTCCTCAACGAGTGCGTGCGGCGGGGAGTCCGGGTTCCCGACGAACTCGCCCTCGTGGGCTACGACGACATCGGTTTCGCGGCGACCGCCAGCGTTCCGCTGACCTCGGTGCGCCAACCCCGGGAACTCCTCGGACGCACGGCCGTGGAACTGCTGCTGGCCCAGGTGGAAGGTCGGCCGGCCCAGCAGATCGTCTTCGAGCCGGAACTCGTCGTGCGGCGCTCGACGGCTCGACGCGTCACCCCCTGAGTTCCTCCCCCTGATCTCCCCGGTTCCCACTGCGACCGTCCGTGCGGCAGGGTTGGGGCGTGCGCATCGCCCTGGCTCAGATCTCCAGCTCCGCCGATCCCGCCGCGAACCTCGAACTGGTCCGCGAGGAGGTGGCGGCCGCCGCGTCGGCCGGCGCCCGGTTGCTCGTCCTCCCGGAGGCGACGATGTGCCGGTTCGGGGTTCCGCTGGCGCCGGTGGCCCAGCCCGCCGACGGACCGTGGGCGAGCGCGTTGACGGAGCTCGCCGACGCGGCCGGCCTCACCGTCGTCGCGGGTGGTTTCACCCCCGGTTCGCGGGGGCGGGTGCGCAACACCCTCTTCGCCCGGGGCGGCGGGATCCACGCCGACTACGACAAGGTCCACCTCTACGACGCGTTCGGCTTCGCCGAGTCCGACAGCGTCGAACCGGGGGCGGAACCCGTCCTGCTCGACGTCGACGGGGTCGGCGTCGGGCTGACCACCTGCTACGACCTGCGCTTCCCGGGGTTGTTCACGCACCTCGCCGGGTCCGGGGCCCGGATCGTCGTGGTCTCGGCCTCCTGGGGGGCCGGGCCCGGCAAGGTCGAGCAGTGGCGACTGCTCGCCCGCGCCCGGGCGCTCGACTCGACCTCCTTCGTGGTGGCCTGCGGGCAGGCGCTGGCCACCGAGGACCACGGCGGGGCGCCGACCGGTGTGGGGCACAGCGTCGTCGTCTCCCCGGACGGTGAGCTCCTCGCCGAGCTCGGGGAGGAACCGGGTCGCCTCGTCGTCGACCTCGATCCAGCGCTCGCCGACGACGTCCGCGCGGTCCTCCCGGTCCTGCTCAACCGACGGTTCTGATCGCCCGGCCCGGACGGCGGGCCAGGACGGCGAGGCCGACGGCGATCACCGGCAGGGCGGCGACGGGCGCGGTGAACCGGTGTGCGGGGACCTTGTCCACCGTTCGGGAAACCGCTTACCATCCGCAACGGCAGCGTGGCCGGAGATCGCGTGCTCCGCCTCGCTGCGCCTGGTCCGAGTCCGCGCTCCACCCCGGAGGTCCCGTGTCCGTCGTCGCCCCCACCCGTCGCAGCCTCCTCGCCGTCGGCCTCGCCGCGCCCGTCGCCCTGCTCGCACCGGCCCGCGCCGCCCAGGCCGCGCCGTCAGCGTCCCCGTCCGCGTTCGTCGACAGCTACCGCACCAACGTCCCGGAGAACACGACCGCCGCCACGAACGCCGCGGTGCGGATCCTCTCCGACCTGGGCCGGTACTGGCGGACGGGCCCGACGTGGGACACCGGCCGGGTCCTCGACCCCGCGGTGCTGCGCCGCAACGTCCGCTACTGCGCCCGCACCACGGCCTCGCGCACCGCCGAGCAGGCGGCGGAGGCCTTCGTCGCCGACCGGCAGGACCAGAGCTACGCCCTCATCGCGGCCCTCGGTCCACTGGCCGAGTCGTACCTGGCCGGCAGCCTCGCGGTCACGAGCATCACCGCCGCGCCGGCGACCACCCCGCCCACGAAGGTCGAGGACGAGGTCCCCGAGGGTGCTCCGGCAGGAGCGGCGACCGGGGCCGGCTCGCCCGACTCCGACCTCGGCGACGTCGTCCGGCTCGTCCAGACCGTCCGCGGGCCGTTCGCCTCGGGCAACCCCAGCAAGAACGCCCTGCAGTACCCGCGGCCGTGGCGGCTGGCCCCCGACAGCACCGTGCGGCCCACGGGCCGCACCGACGCCCTCGGCTACCCCGTGTATCGCTCGGACGTGGCCGTCGTGCCGACGCTCCTGCGGCAGCGCTCGAGCACCCCCGAGACCGACGGCGGTTTCCCCAGCGGGCACACGAACGCCTTCCACCTCGCCGCCCTCGCCTTCGCCCACGCCGTGCCGGAGCGCTACCAGGCGCTCGTCGCCCGGGCGGTCGAGCGCTCGCACCTGCGGATCGTCGCGGGCATGCACTCACCGCTGGACGTGCTCGGTGGGCGGGTGCTCGCCACCGCCCTGGCCGCCGCGACCCTGGCCGATCCCGCGAACGCGGCGCTGAAGCGGGCGGCCCGTGCGAGCGCGCTGGCCCACTTCGAGGACGCCACCGGCCGGGACGCGACCGGGCTGGTGGAGTTCGCCGTCTCCGACCGCGACGCCGTGCGCGCCCAGGTGCTGGACCACCTGACCCTCGGCTTCCCGCGCACCGGTCGCCACCGCGCGATGGTCGTGCCGAAGGGCGCCGAGCTGCTCCTGGAGACCCGCCACCCGTACCTGGACGCCGCCCAGCGCCGTGAGGTGCTGCGCACGACCGCACTGCCCGCGGGCTACCCCGTCCTGGACGGCCCGGAACTCTGGGGACGGTTGAACCTCTTCGACGCCGCCGACGGCTACGGCCGCTTCGACACGACCGTCGACGTGGTGCTCGACGCCGCGGCCGGCGGGTTCTGCGCCACCGACGCGTGGCGCAACGACGTCGACGGTGCGGGTGGGCTCGTCAAGCGCGGGTCCGGCCGCCTGGCCCTCACGGGCCGCAACACCTTCCGCGGCGGTGTGCGCGTCGAGGCGGGCACGCTGCTCGCGGGGTCCGCGACGGCCCTGGGGTGCGGCGACGTCGACCTGCGCGGGGGCACGCTGACGCTCACGACCGAGCTGCGACTGGCCGGCGACCTCATGCAGGCGGCCGGCGCTGTCCTGCACGTGCCGGTCGGGGGCCACCGGGCTCCGCTGACGGTCTCCGGGACGGCGACGCTCGCGCCCGGCAGCCGCCTCGAGGTCGACCTGGGCGAGGACTGCCGGGTGGGAGAGGTTCGGCCCGTGCTGGCCGCCCGTTCGGTGCGCGGCGGGTTCGGTGCGGTGTCGGTGCTCGGGGGCGGCCGGGCGGAACTGGTGGCGACCCGCCAGGGCGTCGGCGTGCGGCGGCTCGCGGGCTGAGCTCCCGCGCTGCGGCGGGCGCTGGGGAGGCCGGCTGGATCCGTGCCGCGATCGTCGTGGGCGGCTCCAGAACCGCTCGAGCAGGCGTTCACCGCCATCAGGCCACCCCCACATCTGGGGCGGAAAGGGTTCGGGGCCCCCAGGTGTTGTGGATGAGTGTGTGGACGTCATGGGGACGGAGGTGTGGACGCCTGTGGAGGACACGCCGACGCAGATCGACACGCCGGTCACGCTGCGTACATCTCTACTGACGACGAGTGCCCGCCAGGCGGGTGACGCAGGGGTAGAAGCGCAGGTCAGAGGCTTGCGACGGTCGGTGGCCGTCCGCTCCGGCCGATGGGGTGAATAACATCCTTGTCACACACCATCTTGTGGTGGTTTGCCATCCGGCCCCCTAGGGGTAGTGTCTGAGAGACCCCAGCAGCACGGGACGCGTCGTCCAGCCGACACGGATTCCACGCTCCACCTGGTGCCGATCAGCTGGACCCGCACGACACCACCCGAGGGAAGGACCACCCCGATGACCACCACCGTCTACAGCACGCCGTCTTGCGTGCAGTGCAAGGCCACCTACCGCGCGCTCGACCGCAAGGGCATCGCCTACGAGGTCGTCGACGTGACGCAGGACGCCGATGCGCTGGCGCTGGTGCGCTCCCTCGGGTACGTCCAGGCGCCCGTCGTCGTGGCCGGCGAGGACCACTGGTCGGGCTTCCGTCCCGACCGCATCGACGCTCTGGCTCGCGCCACCGCCTCGGTCTGAGCACGTCCGGAGGAACGGCCGTGAAGCCCGGCGTCGTCTACTTCTCGAGCGTCTCAGGCAACACGCACCGCTTCGTCGACAAGCTCCAGCTGGAGCGGCCGGCCCTGCGGATCCCGCTGCACTCGCGTGACGAACCCCTCGTCGTCACCGACCCCTACGTCCTCATCCTCCCCACCTACGGTGGCGGCGGTGGGGTGGGAGCGGTCCCCAAGCAGGTCATCCGCTTCCTCAACGACCCCGTGAACCGTGGCCTCGTCCGAGGCGTGATCGGCGCGGGCAACACCAACTTCGGGGAGCACTACGCCGCTGCCGGTGACGTCGTCGCCGTCAAGTGCAAGGTGCCCCACCTGTACCGCTTCGAACTCTTCGGGACTCCCGACGACGTGCGCCGTGTGCGCGACGGATTGGACTCGCTGTGACCCTCACCTCCGACGCCCCCGAGCTGGAGACCGTTCCCGCTCCCACCTCCCCCGGGTACCACACGCTCAACGCGATGCTGAACCTCTGGGACGAGGACGGGAAGATCCAGTTCGAGGCCGACGTCGAGGCGGCGCGGCAGTACTTCCTGCAGCACGTCAACCCGCGCACCCGGAAGTTCCCGACCTTCGAGGCGCGTCTCGCGCACATGGTCGACAACGGCTACTACGAGCAGCACGTGCTCGACCAGTACTCCCCGGAGTTCGTGCGGTCGCTGACCGACCACGCGCACGCCGCGAAGTTCCGGTTCGCCACCTTCCTCGGGGCCTTCAAGTACTACACGAGCTACGCGCTCAAGAGCTTCGACGGCAAGGAGTACCTCGAGAACTTCGAGGACCGCGCCGTCATGACCGCCCTCACCCTCGCCGTCGGTGACGAGGCGCTGGCCACCGCGATCGTCGACGAGGTCATCGCGGGCCGCTTCCAGCCCGCCACCCCGACGTTCCTCAACGCCGGCAAGTCCTCCCGCGGCGAGCTCGTCTCGTGCTTCCTGCTGCGCATCGAGGACGACATGGAGTCGATCGGCCGCAGCATCAACTCCGCCCTGCAGCTGTCCAAGCGCGGGGGTGGCGTCGCCCTGCTGCTGAGCAACATCCGCGAGTACGGCGCGCCGATCAAGCGCATCGAGAACCAGTCCTCCGGGGTCATCCCCGTGATGAAGCTCCTCGAGGACTCCTTCTCCTACGCCAACCAGCTCGGTGCGCGTCAGGGCGCGGGTGCGGTGTACCTCTCCGCGCACCACCCGGACATCCTGCGGTTCCTCGACACCAAGCGCGAGAACGCCGACGAGAAGATCCGCATCAAGACCCTGAGCCTCGGGGTCGTCGTCCCGGACATCACGTTCGAGCTCGCGAAGAACAACGAGCCGATGCACCTGTTCTCGCCGTACGACGTGGAGCGCGTGTACGGCAAGCCCTTCGGTGACGTCCCCGTCAGCGAGAACTACCGCGAGATGGTCGCCGACGACCGCATCCGCAAGACGCAGATCAACGCCCGCGAGTTCTTCCAGACCCTCGCGGAACTGCAGTTCGAGTCGGGCTACCCCTACATCGTGTTCGAGGACACGGTGAACAAGGCCAACCCGATCGCCGGCCGCATCAACATGTCGAACCTCTGCTCCGAGATCCTCCAGGTCAACACACCCAGCACGCTGGCCGAGGACCTGACCTACGCCGAGATCGGCAAGGACATCTCCTGCAACCTGGGCTCGCTGAACATCGCCCTGGCCATGGACGGCGGGAACCTCGGCCGCTCGGTCGAGACGGCCGTCCGTGCGCTGACCGCCGTGTCGATCGCCAGCGACATCCAGTCGGTGCCCTCGATCGCGTACGGCAACTCGAAGTCGCACGCCATCGGCCTCGGCCAGATGAACCTGCACGGCTACCTCGCCCGCGAGCGCGTCCACTACGGCAGCGAGGAGGGTCTGGACTTCACCAACGTGTACTTCGCGGCGGTGCTGTTCCACGCCCTGCGCGCCAGCAACCGGATCGCTATCGAACGCGGCGAGACCTTCGAGGGCTTCGAGAACTCGAAGTACGCCGACGGCACCTTCTTCGACACGTACCTCGAGACCGACTTCCTGCCGGCCACCGAGCGCGTCGCGGAGCTGTTCTCCCGGGCGGGCATCGCGCTGCCGACCCGGGCGGAGTGGGCCGAGCTGAAGGCCTCGGTCGTCGAGCACGGCATCTTCAACCAGAACCTCCAGGCCGTGCCGCCGACGGGTTCGATCAGCTACATCAACAACTCGACCTCCTCGATCCACCCGATCGCCTCCAAGATCGAGATCCGCAAGGAGGGCAAGCTCGGCCGCGTGTACTACCCGGCGCCGTTCATGACGAACGACAACCTGGAGTACTACGCCGACGCCTACGAGATCGGCCCCGAGAAGATCATCGACACCTACGCCGCGGCGACGCAGCACGTCGACCAGGGTCTGTCCCTGACGCTGTTCTTCAAGGACACCGCCAGCACCCGTGACATCAACCGTGCTCAGATCTACGCGTGGCGCAAGGGCATCAAGACGATCTACTACATCCGGATCCGGCAGATGGCCCTCGAGGGCACCGAGGTCGAGGGCTGCGTCAGCTGCATGCTCTGAGCAGCTGCAGCCGCGAGAAGAGGGAACGATGGAAAAGCTGAAGCTCGTCGACCGCGTCAACGCGATCAACTGGAACCGCCTCCAGGACGACAAGGACCTGGAGATCTGGAACCGCCTCACGAGCAACTTCTGGTTGCCGGAGAAGGTCCCGTTGTCCAACGACGTCCAGTCGTGGCAGAACCTCAGCCCCGAGGAGCGCACGCTGACGCTGCGCGTCTTCACCGGTCTGACCCTGCTGGACACGATCCAGGGCACCGTCGGGGCGGTCTCGCTGATCCCCGACTCCCTCACCCCGCACGAGGAAGCCGTCTACACGAACATCTCGTTCATGGAGTCGGTCCACGCGCGCAGCTACTCCTCGATCTTCTCGACGCTGGCCACCACCCGCGAGATCGACGAGGCGTTCGGCTGGTCCGAGGACAACGAGGCGTTGCAGCGCAAGGCCTCCATCGTCATGGAGTACTACCGCGGTGAGGACCCGCTGAAGCGGAAGGTCGCCTCCACCCTGCTGGAGTCCTTCCTCTTCTACTCGGGCTTCTTCCTGCCGATGCACTTCTCGTCCCGAGCGCAGCTGACCAACACCGCCGACCTCATCCGGTTGATCATCCGGGACGAGGCCGTGCACGGGTACTACATCGGCTACAAGTTCCAGCGCGGTCTGGAACTTGTCGACCAGGCCAAGCGGGACGAGATCAAGGACTACGCCTTCGAGCTGCTCTACGAGCTCTACGACAACGAGTGCAAGTACACCGCCGACCTCTACGACGGTGTCGGCCTCACCGAGGACGTCAAGACGTTCCTGCACTACAACGCCAACAAGGCGCTGATGAACCTCGGCTACGAGGGGATGTTCCCCTCCGACATGACGAAGGTCGACCCGTCGATCCTTTCGGCCCTGTCGCCCAACGCCGACGAGAACCACGACTTCTTCTCGGGTTCCGGTTCCAGCTACGTCATCGGCAAGGCCGTCGCCACCGAGGACGCCGACTGGGAGTTCTGACCTCCTCACACCCCTGACCCCGCGGTGGTCGAGCACTCGACGTGCTCGACCACCGCGGGGTTCGTCATTGGGCGGTGCGGGCGACGGTGGCCGCGTCCAGCTGCAGCGCAGCCGAACTGAGCAGTCGCGCCGGTGCCGGGTCGGCGGGGCGGCGCAGGTGGAAGTCCGAGACCGCCTGGTGCGCGGCGGCGACCTGCAGCAACCGGTCCTCCTCGTAGGGCTGGCCGCCCAGGATGACGCCGACCGGGGCGAGCGGCCCGCCGTCGTAGGCCGGAGCCTCGCCGATCGGGAACGCGATCTCGGGCAGGCCGAGGATGTCGAAGGGCACCGGTGAGGTCTGCAGCACCACGTCGCACTGCGTGAACAACCCCGAGAACAGTTCCTGCAACAGCCACGTCTTGGCGCGCTGCCCGGTGATCCACTCGTCCCCGGAGAGCAGCAGGCCCTGCAGCCAGGACAACGAACTCACCCCGAACAGCGACAGGTCCTGGCGCAGCCAGTGCCGGAACGGCTCAGTGCGCTCGGAGAGCCGGATCGCGTTGAAGGCTCCCGTGAGCAGTTCCCAGTCGGTCGGGTAGGTGACGTCCACGAGGGTGACTCCCGGGACGGCCGTCACGCGGTCGAGGAAGCTCTGGCGGGCGGCGGCGACCTCCGGGGTGAGGTCGGTGAAGAAGTCGCCCGGAACCCCGATCCGGGTGGCCCGGCGCAGCTCGACCCCCCTGGCGCCGTAGACGGGCGTCGCCGCCGTGACGAGGTCGGGGACCTTCGGCAACCCCAGCGTCCGCGGGTCCAGCGGGTCCGGGCCGGCCAGCACCGACAGCACGATCGCCGCGTCCATGGCGTCCCGGGCCAGCGGGCCGGAGTGGTCGCGGGTGAAGGACAACGGGATGATCCCGTGGATCGAGGTGCGGCCCATCGTCGGTTTGAGACCCGTGAGGTTCTGCCGGCGCGACGGTTCGGTGATGCTCCCGCCGGTCTGGGTCCCGATGGAACTCGTCGCCAGCCGGCCCGCCACCGAGGTCGCGGGCCCGGTCGAGGAACCGCCCGGGTCCACGGTGACGTCCTCGGGGGTCCAGGCGTTGACCGTCGTGACGACTCCGGCGGGGGTCGTCGCGCGGGTCGTGGCGAGCGGGCCCATCTGTCCCTTGCCGAGGACGATCCCCCCGGCCGCGGTCAGTCGGGACACCGCCGTCGCGTCGGTGTCGGGGACGAAGTCGGCGAAGATCCGGGAGTTCGCGGTGGTCCGCACGCCGGCGGTCCAGTAGTTGTCCTTGATGCACAGCGGGATCCCGGACAACGCCCGCCGCACGTCGCCCCGGGCGTCCACCTCGGAGGCCTTCGTCAGTGCGCTGTCGGCGGTCACGGTGTTGAACGCCTGGTAGGTGTCGTCGAACCGGTTGATCCGGTCGAGGTGGGTCTGGACGAGTTCGGTCGCGGACAGGGTGCCGGCCCGCAGCATCGTCAGGGCTTCGGCGATGGTCGCCTCGGTGGGGTCGTCCACGGCGGCCGCGCGCAACGTCACGTCGGGCGCGGCCTGGGCGGTGGGGGACACCGCGGCAGCGGCTGCGAACGTGGCCCCGCCGGAGGCGGCGAGGAACGTCCGGCGGTTCAGGGCGCGGCTCACGCGGCACCCCCTTCCGACCCGGGGGCCCAGGCCGTCGCGATCGAGGGGTAGAGCAGTGGCGCGGCGGCCTGCTGCGCGGCCTCGGGGGAGGCGACGGGCGGTTCCCAGGCGTTGAGCTGCGGCACGGTCTGGACGAGGAACGCGCGCAGCGACTCCAGGGCCGCGGCGCGGGTCGGGACCCCGGTCGCCGGGTCGGCGACCTCGGGGAGTTGCGCCAGGTCGACACCGGCCAGGGCGAGCCGGGTGGTGATGAGGGTGTCGAGAGCTTCTTCGCTCAGAGTTGCCAGGTCGATCACGAGGTTCCTCCGCATCAGGATGGGTCACCTGTGACTGTGGTGACTCCTGAGGCGGGGGGAAAGACCTCCCGTGTTACCTGCCGGTTACGTCTGTGCGTCGGAGGGGGTGGCGTTGTCCTCGTCGGAGTGCTCGACCCGGCTGCCGGCGGTGCGCATGTGCGTCCGCATCGCCGCTTCCGCGCGGTGCGCGTCGCGGGCCGCGACGGCCTCGTAGACGGCGCGGTGCTCCACGCAGGCGGTCTCGGCCTGTTCCCGGCGGCGCAGCCCGCGGTCCACCCACAGCCGCAGCAGGCTGCGCGTCGTCTGCAGGAGATCGCCCAGGACGTCGTTGCCGGAGGAGCGGGCGATGGTGACGTGGAACAGCGCGTCGGCCTCCACGAAGGCCGGGAGGTCGTCGAGGTTCGCCTCCATCTGCCCCAGCGAGGTGCGCAGGGTCTCGACGCCGCCGTCGTCGATGCGCTCCGCGGCGAGCGCCGCCGCGTGCACCTCGAGGGCGCTGCGCACCTCGGAGAGCTGCGAGGTGTGCTTGGCCGAGAGCATGAGTCCCCAGCTCAGCGTGGTCGGCAGGAGTTCGGACATGCTGTCGCGCAGGTAGGTCCCCGAGCCCGGACGCACGGTGACGATGCCGAGGACGTCGAGAGCGGCTAGCGCCTCGCGGACGGCGGAGCGGCCGACGCCGAGTTCCTCGGCGAGCTGGCGCTCGGGGGGCAGACGGGAACCGGGGGCGAACTGACCGGAGGACAGCAGACCCGTCAGCTGGCGGACGACCTCCGACACGGCGCTGCCGCGGGGGACGGCCTTGAGTTCCATCTGCACGAGCGCAGGGTCGTCTCTGCGGTAGGCCGGCACGCCGTCAAGGTACCCGACAGTGGGGAGGGGCACCGGTCAACCGGTTGACACACAGACGGGTGCCGCGCACGATGCGGAGCCGGACCGGTCCGCGACGCAGTGGTCGGAGTCAGGGGAGACGCGTGAGCGAGCGACTGCAGGGCAAGACCATCCTCGTCACCGGGGCCGCCTCCGGCATCGGCCGGGCGGTGGCCGAGGGGTTCGTCGCCGAGGGGGCGCGGGTCGCCTTCACCGACCGCGACGGTGCCGGCGCCGCCGAGGCGGCGCGCGCGGCGGGTGGCGGATCGTTCGGCCTCACCCTCGACATCGCCGACGAGAGTTCCGTCGAGGCCGCGTTCGCCGCGGTGCTCGAACGCGGGTCCACCCTCGACGTCGTCGTGGCCAACGCCGGGGTGCAGTTGTTCGGCCAGGACGCCCCGATCGCCGACCTCGACCTGGCCGTCTGGGAACGCACGGTGGCCGTGAACCTCACGGGAACCTTCCTGACCGTGAAGCACGCCGTGCGCGCGATGCTGGCGACCGGTGGGTCCATCGTCCTCACCGGTTCCCCGACGGGCCTGAACGGCGAGGGCCGGGACTTCACCGCCTACTCCAGCACCAAGGCCGGGATCCACGGCCTGGCCCGGACCGTGGCCGCCGCCTACGCCGACCGCGGGATCCGGGTGAACACCGTCGTCCCCGGGTACACCGAGACACCCCTGGTGACCTCGATCTCCGGCGACGCCGGGTCCCGGGCCGCCATCGTCGCCCGGACCCCGCTGGGTCGCCCCGGCCGCCCCGCCGACGTCGTCGGCATCATGGTCTACCTGGCCAGCGACGAGTCCTCCTTCGCCACCGGCAGCCTGTTCCGGGTCGACGGGGGGATGACGACGTTGTGAACTCCCTCGACCTCGGCGGGATCTGGCGCGACGAGGAACCCGGACCCCGCCGGGTCGACCTGGGGCCGTGGTCGCTGGAACTGCGCCGGGGCGGGTCGTTGTCGAACCTGACCTTCTCCGGGGTCCCGGTGCTGCGGGCCGTCCGCGGGGTCCTGCGCGACCGCGACTGGCGGACCGCGCCGGCCACCGTCCTCGACGTCACCACGCGCGACGGGGAACTCCGGTTCCAGGGCCCGTTCCACGACGAGGGGGGTGAGGACGTCGTCGACGCGACGTGGGAGATCGGCGCCCGCGCCGACGCCGGGACGCCCCTGCGGGTTCGGCACCCGGACGGCGCGTGGACGGCGTCGGAGTTCCCGGTCGCCATCGCCCCGCACCAGCCGGCCCGCGACGTCGCGGAACTGCGGTGGAGCCGCCCCGGGGTCGACGTCGCGGTCGAGTTCCGTGGCGACGTGTTCGAGTTGGAGGACCAGCGCAACTGGAGCGACGCGTCGTTCAAGACGTACAGCACCCCGTTGTCCGAACCGTTCCCCGTGCGGCTGGAACCGGGGGCGGTCGTGCGCCAGCAGGTCGTGGTCCGCTGCGCACCCAACGCCCTCCCGGCGCCCGTCCCCGCCCGGCCCACCCGCGTCGACCTGGTGGTCACCGACGAACCGTTGCCGCAGTGGGGGACCACGTCGGACGTCGAGGGTTTCGCCGGGCCGCTGCTCGTCGACCTGGTCACCGCGGACCCGGAGTGGCCCGGGGTGCTGGAACGCGCCCGGCGCTGCGGACGCCCCCTCGACGTCCGCATCGTCACCGACGATCCGGCCGAGGTCGGGGCCGTGGTGAACGCGACGCACGGCGTCGAGGTGCTCCGGTTCGGCGTCCACTCGCGCACGACGCACGTCAGCACCCCGGAACTCTGGGCCGCCCTGCGCGCGGCCTGCGCGGGGCTCACCGCCGACCTCGTCGCCGGCGCCCGGTCGCACTTCACCGAACTGAACCGGACGGTGGAGGTGGTGCCCGCGGACGCCGGGGTGGTCTTCGCCAGCACGCCGCAGATGCACGACACCGGTCGGAACCAGGTCCTCGAGGCCCTCACCGTCCAGGAGCTCACCGCCCGGCAGGCGGTGGCGATCCTCCTCGTGGCTCGAAGGGTTTCGCGGCCTGGGTGGTCGCGAGCGCCGCCGCCTTCGCCGTTCCCGGGGTCGCGAGCGTCAGCTTCGGCGACGTCGACGGTCTCGCGGCCGCCGGCCTGCGGCTGCTGGCCGGGCTCGACGGGTCGCGGCGGTTGCGGCTCGCGCCGGGATGCGTTCTGCCGCAGGGGGTCCACCTGATCGGCGGTCGCAGGGCCGGCGGTGACGTGGTCCTGGTCGTCAACCTCGCCGACGACGTCCGGGTCGTCGACCTCGCCGGAACGGATCTCGTCCTCGAACCCGGTGAGGTCCGCCGCCACGTGGCCTGACCGGCCGCGGTGCGAGAACTGGAGGTGAGGGTAGGCTAGCCTTGACTAGTGCACCGTCGATCCGTCCTCGCCGCGCTGGCTGCTTCCGGCGCCCTCACCACCCTCGCCGCCTGCGGAGGCGGTGACGACTCCACCACCCCGGGGTCGGCGTCGTCGCAGACCACCTCCTCCGCCGGTGACGGCGTCTTCCCCGTCACCATCCAGCACAAGCTGGGTTCCACGACGATCGAAGCGGCCCCCACCAAGGTCGTCACCGTCGGCTACAACGAGGAGGACTTCGTCCTGGCTCTCGGCGTCACCCCCGTCGGGGCCCGCACCCCACTGGGCAGCTACGACGCCTCGAAGCGCCCGTGGGCCGTGGACCTGCTCCCGGCCGGCGGGATCACCTCGGTCGGGCAGGCGGAGCTGAACTTCGAGACGATCGCCTCGCTCGAACCCGACCTCATCATCGGGGCCTACGCCTACCTCGAGCAGGCCGACTACGACAAGCTCTCCCAGATCGCTCCGACCATCGGCGACCTCGTCCCCGCGGGGCAGGCCGCGAACTCGACGGCGGCCGCGAGCTGGCAGGAGGAGCTCGCCGCCATCGGGAAGGCGCTGGGCAAGGCCGACGAGGCGAGTTCACTGACCGACGAGGTCGAGGGCCAGTTCCAGACCGCCGCCGACGCGCACCCCGAGTTCACGGGCAAGACCGTCAGCGTGGTGCTCTTCAACGAGGGCTACTACCCCCTCGACTCCACCGACCCCCGCGGGAACTTCTTCCTGCAGTTCGGTTTCGACGAGAACACCGCCGTGGACCCGAAGGGCCTCAGCGAGGAACAGGTCGGGTTGCTGGACACCGACGTGCTCGTGGTCCTCGGGCGCAGCGCGGCGGAGTTCGCGAGCAACCCGGCCGCCGCCGCCCTGGCCGTCGTGACGCAGGGCCGCACCGTCTACGTGCCGACCTTCGACAGCGACTTCGCCGGCGCGCTGGGCAGTTCCAGCCCGCTCTCGTTGCCGTACGCGATCGAGCAGGCCGTCCCGGCGCTCGCCGTCGCGGCCGACGACGACCCCGGCACGGTTCCCGGCACGCTCTGAGCGTCGGCGGGGTCAGAACGAACCCCGCACCCCGCCGAGCACCACCATCGAGAGGACGAACGCCCAGCCGCCCCGCAGCCGCCGGGAACTCGTGCGTTCCGTGGGGCGGCCCGGTAGCGGCCCGCTCAGCAGCAGGAACGCGGTCACGCCGAAGGGCAGGGAGAACAACCAGAACCACGCCCAGCGGGTCGCGCGCCAGGGCGGGGCGGCGTTGACCAGCACCACCAGCCCGCCGAACCCCTGCACCAGGGTGAGGACGCCGACCCAGGGGGGAACCCCGAGACCCAGGACGGTCCACGTGGAGCCGAAGTGCTCGGGCACGGTCTCGACCGGGACGCTGCGGTCCCAGGACGCCACGAGCACCCTGACGTCCGGCGCGGTGCTCGTCCCGCCGAGGACCTGGCGGTTCTCGGTGCGGTGGCGCTGCCGGCCTTCGCGCCAGGAGACCTGCTGGGTGGCCTCACCCCTGGTCGCGTCCGGCGGCAGCCCGCCGGAGACCTGCACGCTCGACACCCGGCCCGCGAGCACCGCTCCTTCGAGGTCGGCGACGGTGGACTCCCGCACTCCCAGCGCCAGCGCCGCGAGCACGGTCACGGCGGTGAGGACCAGCAACGCCGTCCGGACCGCAGCCCAGCCCCGCCACGCCGCCCGGGTCGGGGGCAGGAACTCCGTCGGCGCGCTGATCACGACGCGAAGCTACCGTTCCGCGTTCGCCCGCAGACCCCGATCGAGGAACTCGATGAGCCAGTCGAAGCTCTCGTCGACGTCGGTGGCCATCTGGAAACCGTCGGAGGCCTCCAGGGTGGCGAACCCGTGCAGCACGCTGCGCAGCATCCGCAGGGCGTGGACCTCGTCGGCGGGGTCGAGGCGGTAGCCGTGCAGCACGGCGGAGAGGGACGCGAGGGTCCGCAGCGAGGCGGCGACGAACGGGTCGTCCGATCCGCTCGCGCGGACGCCGACGGTCGCCGCGTAGCGGCCGGGGTGGGCCTTCACGTAGCGCCGCAGCGCCTGCGCCGCACCGGCCAGCGCCTCGCCCCCGGCCCGGCCCTGGGTGGCGTCGCGCAGCGCGTCGCCGACCTCGGTGGCGGCCAGGACCGCGATGCGGTGGGTGAGGTCGGCGAGGCCGTCGACGTGCTTGTAGAGCGAGGGGGTCTTCACACCGAGCCGTTCGGCGAGGCCCCCCATGCTGAGCTGGGTGATGCCGATCTCGTCCGCGAGCGCGGCGCCGGCCTCGGTGACGGTGGCGGGATCCAGTCCGGCTCTAGGCACGAGCGGGCTCCGCGGGGAGGGTCCGGGCGAGGAAGGGCAGGACGAGGGCGAGCAGTGCGTCGGGCGTCTGGGTGTGCGGGTAGTGCCCGGCGCCGTCGATGACGGCGAGTTCGCCGAGACCGGCGGGCAGGTCGGCGACGATGCGTTCCCCTTCGGCGCGGGGGTCGGCCCAGTCGGGGTCGAGACCGCCCTCGACGACGAGGACGGGGCAGCGGACGTTGGCCAGCTGGGCGCCGGCGTCGACGGGGGAGGTCTTCGTCATGCCGCGCAGGGCGGCCATCCGTTCGGGCCGGGCGAGGGTGTCCTGGATGCGGGCGCGTTCGGCGTCCCAGTCCGCGGGTCGGGTGGGGAAGGCCAGGTCCAGGTAGGCCAGCCAGCCCTTGAGGCTGCCGGTGGTCATGACCTTCCCGAGCTGGAGCGTCCCGCTGCGGTGGTTCTTGTTGCGCAGCAGGCCGACGAGGTCCACGGACTGCTTGCGGGTGAAGGGGGCGAGCTCGACGACGGCGGAGATCACGTCGGGTGCGGTGGCGGCGGCGATGGTCGCGGCGCCACCGCTGATCGACTGGCCGACGATCACGGCGGGGCCGCCGAGGTGGCGGACGAGGGCGACGAGGTCGCCGGCGATGTCGGTGCGGCTGTAGCTCGCCCAGGTCGGGCTGGAGTCTCCGCAGCCGCGGAGGTCGACGTTGGCGACGCGGTAGCCGGCGGCGACCAGGGCGGGGGCGACGAAGCGGTAGGAGTGCCGGCTGTCGCCCATCCCGTGGGCGAGGACGACGAGCGGTCCCGTGCCGGTCAGGTCGTAGGCGAGGGTGCCCTCGTCGGTGGTGAGGTGCTGGAGCATGTGGTCCTCCGGGCTAGTGGCTAATTGCGTTAGCTAAAAGCTAAGACCATTAGCCGTAGCTGTCAACTAGCCTGCTGACGTGACCTCAGCGGACGAGTTCGGCTACCTCTTCGTCCACCACGTCGAGGACCCCGACGGGCACGGCGAGCAGGTGTTCTTCTCCCTCAGCGACGGCGACGACCCGAGGTTCTGGCGCCGGCTCAACGGGGGAGCGCCCGTCCTGCGGCCGACGCTGGGCACCGGCGGCATCCGCGACCCCTTCCTCGTGCGGGGGGACCGGGAGTTCTTCGTCCTCGCCACCGACCTGCGGATCTACGGCGGCGACGACCGCGGTTGGGACGCCTGGACGCGCCACGGTGCGCGCAGCATCGTGGTGTGGCGCTCCGTCGACCTGCTCACCTGGTCGGACCCGTGGCTGCTCGAGGTCGCCCCGCCCGAGGCCGGGATGGCCTGGGCCCCGGAGGCGAGCTTCGACCCCGGCAGCGGGGAGTTCACCCTCGTCTGGTCCTCGGCCCTCTACGACCCCGCCGACGTCGAGCACGCGGGCGACAGCTACAGCCGCGTCCTCACCGCCAGGACGCGGGACTTCCGCAGCGTCGAGGGGGTCGAGGTCCTCATCGACCGCGGGGTCGCGGTCATCGACACCACCGTCCACCGGTTCCCCGGTGCCGTGCTCCGGGTGTCCAAGGACGACTCCCGGCTGCCGGGTTCGCGCAAGCTCTTCGCCGAGGTCGACACCGGTGACGGTTTCCGCGTCGTGGCCGAGCGGATCGCCGACGACCTCTACGCCGACGTCGAGGCCCCCGTGCTGGTGCACGACGCGCGGCGCGACCGGTGGTTCCTCTTCGTCGACCAGTTCTCGGTGCGCCCGCAGGGCTACCTGGTCCTCACCAGCGACGACCCGCTCCGGGGCGGGTGGTACCCGTTGCCGCCCGAGGAGTTCCACGTCCCCGCGAACACCAAGCACGGCGGGATCCTCCCGCTGCGGGCGGGGGAGTTCGAGCGCGTCGAGGCCCGGTTCGGCGCTCAGCGGCCCTGAACCGGTGCACCCCCGACGTGGTCGCCCAGGACGTCGCGGACGCTGGTCCACGCGTGGGGGCCGTAGCGGTCGTTGTCGACGTGGCGCAGCTGCGCGTGACCGCTGAACATGCTGGCGAAGTACTGCATGCCCTGCCAGGCCGGGAAGGTCTCGTCGGGGTCGCGGGACAGTGATCTGGCGACCTTGCTCATGGCTGAGAGGGTTCCCGTCGTACCGGCCCACTGCAGCCGGAAGGGGGTTCCCGTCAGTTCCGTCATCGTCCGGGCGACGTCCCGGGCGCAGACCCGCGAACCCGCGACCTCGAGGACGCGCGGGGTGTCCGGGTCCAGGACGGCGAGCGCGGTGAAGCGGGCGACGTCGTCCTTCGTCGTGAAGTCGAGCACCTGGTCGGGCGAGGACCAGAACAGGACCCGACGGCGGCCGAAGAGGATCATCGGCGCCTCACCCGTGAGCAGGTCGGTGAACATCCCGTTGAGGATCGACGTCGCGCGGACCGGTGCGGCGTCGACGTCGGCGGCGAACTCCCGCCGGAGTTCGAAGTTGCGGTTGCTGCCCGGGGCGATGCTGCGGTAGTCCGCGGAGTAGTCCGAGGGGACGAACCGCGCGACGCCGGCGGCGACCGTGGCCGCGAGCAGGGCGCGCTGGGCGTCCACGATCACGGGACGGGTGCCGCTGACCGCGGAGACGACCACGTCGACCCCCGTCGCGGCCGCGGTCAGAGCGGCGTGGTCGGAGTAGTCGGCGACGACCACCTCGACGCGGGGTTCGGCACCGAACGACGTGGTGGCCGTCGTGCTGCCGGGGCGGGTCAGGACCCGCAGACGGAGGTCGTGCCGCAGGAGTTCGCGGACGATGCGGTGGCCGAGGTCGCCGGTGGCGCCGGCGACGAGGACGGTGGTGGTCACGGGGTTCGTCTCACTTCTTCTCGGGAGCAGTGGTCGGTCGACGTGATCGACCGGGGACGGCCAGGGGGACGTCGGGAACGGCCGACGCGCCGGACGCGACGTCGACGGCCGTGAGGGCGACCCGGGCCAGGAGGTGTCGCAGCCGGGTCCGTTCGGCCTCGCTCAGGTGCCGCATCAGGTCCGCCTCCGCCGCGCGCAGGGCGGTGCGGGCCGCGGCCAGCGCCGTCCGGCCCGCCGGTGTCGGGTGCACCTGGCGGACGCGCCGGTCGACGGGGTCCGGGCGTCGTTCGACGAGCGCCGCCGCCTCGAGCGCGTCGACGACGTAGGTCATCTGCGTCTTGTCGATGCCGAGACGGTGGGCCAGCGCGAGCTGCGAGGAGAGTTCCTCGGTGGTGACCGCCACGAGCACCTGGTACCCCCGGGGCCCGGCCGGCACGTCGGCGACCGCGGTCGTCCCGGCGCGGGAGAAACCCTGCTGCACCGCGGCCAGCCCCCAGCCCAGCTCGGTCTCGATCCCGCCGGCGTCCCAGTCGATCTCGGGCAGGGGATCCACCGCTCGCAGAGAACTCGTCACCCCAGGACTGTACGTCCTACAGAACGTCATGTCCAAGGATCATCTCTCATGGAGATGGTTAAGCCTGCGAGCGCACGGGAGACCACGCCACGGCCGACGCCACGGCCGTCGTCCCCTTCACCCTCGACGTCGCCCAGGCCGACCTCGACGACCTGCAGCGTCGCCTCGTGAACACCCGGTGGCCCCGGCTGGGGGCAGTTCACGACCCGCGTCGACGGCCCAGGCCTTCGCGGGCCGGGAACGCCTTCCACCTCGTGATCCCCAGCCTGCCCGGGGTCGGCTTCTCCGGGAAACCCACCACGACCGGCTGGACCCTCGGCCGGACCGCGAAGGCCTGGACCGTCCTGATGCAGCGTCTCGGGTACCCGAGGTGGTTCGCCCAGGGAGGCGACCTCGGCGCCTCCGTCACCGCCGAACTCGCCGCCCTCAAGGCCACCGCCACCATCGGCCTCGCCGGCGTCCACCTCACCACGGCCCTGTTCACACCCACCGACGAGGAGGTCCGGGCGACGACCCCCGAGGAACGGACGATGCTGGAGGGGTCCGGCTACCACTGGCGGGTGCTGTCGGCGTACTCGCAGGAGGTGTCGACCCGACCCCAGACCATCGGGTACTCCCTGACCGACTCCCCGGACTGGCGTCCTGGATCGACGCGATGTTCCAGGACGTCGGAGTTCCCGCTCGAGGACCCCCTGACCGTCCCGGTCGGGCTCAGCGTCATGCCGGGCGAGTACGTCCGGCGGTCCCGGCGGCGGGCGAACGTCGCTACCCGGACCTCGTCCACTTCGGTGAGGTCGCCCGCGGTGGCCACTTCGCACTGCTGGAACAGCCGGAACTCCTCGTCGAGGAGATCTGGACGACGTTCCGTCACCTCTGATGGTCCGACCCGCTCCTCGGCGTGAGGTGGATCCCGCCCAACGTGCAGCGGACGGAACCCCCGGCGAGTTCCAGGGTGGGGACGGGGACCGGCAGCAACCGCACGTGGTTCTCCACGACCGCGCGGACCCGGTCCGGGAGAGCCCGTTCGGCGCGTTCGGAGAGGGCGAGCAGGCGTTGCGAACCCTGGAGTTCCAGGCAGTTCCCGGCGAAGTTCCGGATCGCCTCCCGGGGCAGGTCGACGACCTCGCGGCCGGAACCCTCGAGGGCGGCGACCAGCTGGCGGCGCTGGCCCGCGTCGGTGAGGAGCCCGGTACCGACGAGCGCGACGTCCGTGCCGACGGACATCAGCACGTTCGTGTGGTAGACGGGAACCCCGTCGTCCTCGGCGTCGACGACCACGGGCTCGAACTCCAGTTCCCGGCAGAAACGCTGCAGGAGAGCCGGGTCGGTGCGGCGGGAACGGCACACGAACGCGGTGCGCGAACGGTGGTCCAGGACCATCGCGCCCGTCCCCTCCAGGGCCGTCCCGGGGGTGACCCCCGCGCCCAGGTCGAGGGTCCGGGTGACGACGTAGTCACGGGCGAGGAGTTCCAGGACGTCGGCGCGACGTTCTCCCCGTCGGTTCTCGGCGTGCATCGGGTAGACCACGACCGTGCCGTCGGGGTGGGTGGAGAACCAGTTGTTGCAGAAGACGCTGTCCGGGGTGGTGTGCCCGGTGTCCTCGACGAGGTGCACCCGGACCCCGTGCGCCTCCAGGGTGGCCGTCAGGGCGGTGACCTCGGCGTGGGCCGGGCCCGCGGTGTCCCCTCCCCGCGCGGGCCGCTGGAAGCTGTTGTCCGCGACCGTCTCCGGGTTCGGACGGAAGTGGTGCGGCCGCACCAGCACCACCGCGGCCGGGGCCTGGGCGGTCCCGGTGGACGTGGGCGTGTCGAGGGTGGCGGTCACCCCACGACGGTAGGCAGCGGCGGTGCGCGCAGACCAGCGGCGAGCTGCACCGTTCGTGGCCCCACGCTGCGCGGAGCGCGCAGTTGCGACCGACGATGTGCGGGGTCAGGCCAGCGGACCGCTCGCCGAGACCAGGGCGAGCGCCTCCTGCACCTGACGGCGCGCCGCCTCGGGCAGCGGCAGCAGGGGCCGGGGCGGGGTGGCGGTGGGGACGTACCCGAGCACCTCGACCACCGCCGAGACGATCCGCAGTCCGCCGTACCCGGCGAAGAGGTCCCACAGCGGCAGCAACTGGTCGGAGAGTTCCCGTGCGCGGTGACCGTCGCCGGCGGCGAGGGCGTCCACGACCGCGCGGCAGCGACCGGGGAGGGCCCCCGCCAGCACCGAGTACCAGAGGTCGCAGCCGGCCCGCAGACCGGTCACGGCGTGCACGTCGCCGGAGACGCCGACGCTGACCCCGGCCGGGAGGACGGCCCGCAGCCGGGCGACCCGCTCGGCGGCCTGGGCTGGATCGCCCGGGACACCGGGGATCTTCACCGACACCACGTGCGGCAACGCGGCGACCCGGCCCAGCAGTTCGTCGCCGAAGCGGAACCGCGTCGTCGTCGGGTTGTCGTAGACGCACAACGGGACCGACAGTTCCCCGGTCACGTCCTCGTACAACGCGAAGACCTCGTCGTCGGTCAGCGGCTGGTAGCTCAACGGCGCCAGCAGGACGCCCGCCACCCCTGCGGCCTGCGCGTCCTCGACGTGCTCCAGCACCTCGCGCGTCGACAGCGCCCCGACACCCACGAGCACCGGGACCGGGCCCGCGGCCTCGACGCTGAGTTCCGCGACCCGCCGGCGGTCGGCCCGGCTCAGGTAGGGGTAACCACCGGTGGAACCGAGGGCGCCGACGGAGTCGGCACCACCCCGCACGGCCCTGCTCACCAGGGTGTGGACGCCCCGCGCGTCGACGCGGCCGTCGTCCAGCGGCGTGACGGGGAACGCGCTCAGCGGCCCGAACACGTCAGGAGACCCGTTCCTCGGAGGTGACCGTGCGCTGGATCCGCGTCATCGTCGTGCCTGTCCCGTCATGCGTGGCGGTCCTCGTCGCGGGACCCCGGTGATCGTAGCCTCGTGATCACCACCCGGACCCGGTGTCGCCCAGGACGCGTGGTCGTGAAGAATGGACGGGCACGTGCAGCCCGGGGCGTGCCGACGAGGTGTGGCGGGACGACCAGCCGGCAGAACGCCGGCTTCGTGGAGGACTGGCGTGGACGTACGCGCCGATGCGGTCGCCGCGGCGGTCAACGACGTCGCCCAGGTGCTCGCCGACCACGGTGAGGCGCTGGACCTCGCCCACCGCCTCGTGCACCACTGCGCCCGGCTGCTGTCGGCCAGCGCGGTCGGTCTGGTCGTCGAGGACGGCGACGGGCACCTGCAACCGCTGGCCGCCACGTCCGACGACGTCCGCGGCGTCGAAGTCGTGCAGCTGCAGACGGGCCAGGGCCCCTGCCTGGACGCCTACCGCACGGGGCAGGTCGTCTCGGTCCCCACCGCGGCCGAGCTCACCGCCCGCTGGCCCGAGTTCGCCCGCAGCGCCCGCGAGGCCGGGGTGATGGCGGTCCACAGCGTTCCGGTCGGGAGCGGCGGTCGGACCATCGGGGCCCTGAACCTCTTCCGCGACCACGAGGGTCCCTACTCGGCGGTCGAGTCCGACGTCGCCCACGCGATGGCCTCGTTCGGGGCCATCGGCCTCACTCAGCTCGAGCACGTCGCCGAAGGGGCGCGGGTGCGGGCCCAGCTGCAGGAGGCCCTCGACAGCCGGATCGTGCTGGAACAGGCCAAGGGTGCGCTCGCGGAGCGCTACCGCTGCCACCCCGACGAGGCGTTCCAGCGGCTCCGGGCCCGGGCCCGGGCCGAGCGACGGCGACTGCGCGACGTCGCCCAGGAGATCGTCGACGACCTGGACCCGGTGGACGGTGTACTCCGACGCGCCGGGCAGGCCTGACGGGGTTACGTTCCAGCTGGTCGTGAAGCCCTCCGCGACATCGAGATCCGGAGGTTCCCGCACGTGCCCATCCAGCAGGCGCTCGCCGTGGCGAGCAGTTCCTCGGCGACCGTGCCGCTGCCCGGATCCGGCGACACGTTGCGTCGCTGGCAGTTCCTCGCCGCCTCGGCCGCGGAGGACCTCACGACGGCCCGGATCCTCGAGGCCCACCTGGACGCGGTCGCCATCCTGGCCGAAGCCGGGGAAGCCCTCCCCCCGGGAAGCACCTGGGGGGTCTTCGCCGCCGAGTCGGATGCCGTCCGGTTGGACGCCCGCACCGCGTCGGGGCGGTGGGTCCTCGAGGGCACCAAACCCTGGTGCTCGCTCGCCGGCGACCTCTCCCACGCGCTCGTCACCGCCCACACGCCGTCCGGTCGCCGGCTGTTCGCCGTCGACCTCGCGGCGGGCCGGGAGAGCGGGGCCGTCGAGGTCGAGGTCGGCGCCTGGCACAGCCGGGGGCTCGTCGAGGTCCCCAGCGGACCCGTGCACCTGCACCGCGCGCCCGCCGAGCCCGTCGGTGAGGCCGGCTGGTACCTGCGACGACCGGGTTTCGCCCACGGCGGCATCGGGGTCGCGGCCTGCTGGTTCGGGGGTGCCGTGGGCGTCGCCCGTGCGTTGCGGCACGGGACCCGGGACGACCAGCTCGCCCGGTACCACCGCGGAACCGTCGACCTGCGGCTGCGGAACGCCCGGCTGGCGCTCGAGGCGGCCGCCGTCGACGTCGACGCCGGAGCGGCCACCGGACGGGCCGGTGAGGTGCTGGCCGCGCAGACCCGCGCGATCGTCGCGGAAGCGGCCGAGGACGTCCTGCGGATCGTGGGCCACGACCTCGGGCCGGCACCGCTGACCTTCGACGCCGCGCACGCGGCCCGGGTCGCCGACCTCACCGTGTACCTGCGCCAGGACCACGCCGAACGTGACGTCGCCGCCCTCGGCGAGATGCTCGAGAAACTCGACGAGACAGCCGACCAGGAGACCGAGGAGGGGACGACATGGCCGTCGTGAACGAGGAACCCGTCGAGTTCACCCACGACGGGGACGGGACACCCGAAGCGGACTGGCTGGCGTGGCCCGGCCTGCGCGACCTCCCGCGGTTGTCCTGGGACGGCGTCGCGCACGTGCTCGTCGTCGCCGCCCACCCCGACGACGAGACCCTCGGCGCCGGTGGGCTCCTCGCCGTCGCCGCCGCCCGCGGCCTGCCCCTGGACGTCCTGGTCCTCACCGACGGCGAGGCGTCGCACCCCGCGTCGTCCACCACGACCCCCGACCGCCTCGCCGAGGTCCGTGCCGTGGAGGTCGCCCGCGCCGTCGCCCTGAGCGCGCCGGACGCCCGGGTGCACCGGGCGCAGATCCCCGACGGGACACTGACGGCAGCCCCCGCTCGCGTGCGCGAGGCGGTGCAGCACCTGCTCCGGCCCGGAACCCTGCTGATCAGCCCGTGGTCCGGTGACGCCCACCCCGACCACGACGCCGCCGGCCTGGTCTGCGCGGAACTGGCCGTCACCGCCGGCGTCCGCTGCCTGCAGTACCCGGTGTGGGCGTGGCACTGGGCGCACCCCGGTGACCACCGGATCCCGTGGACGGCCGGGGTCCGCCTCGACCTCGACCCCGTCGCCCGCGGGCACAAGGGCGCCGCCCTCGCCGAGCACGTCTCCCAGACGCGACCGTTGTCCGAACTCCCGGGGGACGAGGTCCTGCTGCCGCCCGCCGTCCAGCAGCACTTCGACCGGGACGTCGAGGTCTTCCTGGTCCCCGACGGGCAGGAACTCACCGGGAGCCTCGGCGTGGAGTTCTTCGACGGCTTCTACACCGAGAACGGCGACGACCCCTGGGGTTTCGAGGACCGCTGGTACGAGCAGCGCAAACGTGCCCTCACCGCTGCGGTGCTGCCCCGGCCGAGGTTCACGTCCGCCCTCGAGATCGGCTGCAGCGCCGGGGTCTTCACCGTCGACCTCGCCGCCCGGTGCGACCGGCTCCTGGCCCTCGACATCGCTGCGTCCGCCGTCCGGCAGGCCCGGGACCGCGTCAGCGCCGCGGGTTTCGGGGAAACCGTCGAGACCAGGGTGGCCCGGGTCCCGCAGGAGTTCCCCGCCGGTGAGTTCGACCTCGTCGTCCTGTCCGAGGTCGCCTACTACTGCGGGCCGGCCGACCTCGCCGACCTCCTCGCCCGCGCCACGGCCGCGTTGAGCGCGGACGGGGTGCTCGTCGCCTGCCACTGGCGACACCTCGTCCAGGGGTACCCCCTGACCGGCGACGAGGTCCACCGCGTGCTGCGCGCCACCCCGGAACTCACCGTCCTCGCCCACCACGAGGAGGAGGACTTCCTGCTCGACGTCCTCGTCCGACCCCCCGCCACCTCCGTCGCCCGGGCCGGTGGACTGACCCCGTGACCGCCCTCGAGCGGATGGTCGTCGTCGTGCCGGCCCGCGACGAGGAGAGGACGATCGCCGCCGCCGTCACCTCGGTCCTCCTCTCGGCCGGCCGTCTCGGGATCCCCGTCGACCTCGTCGTCGTGGCGGACCTCTGCCGCGACGCGACCGCCGAGAACGCGAGCGCCGCAGGCGCTCACGTGATCCGTTCCCGGGCCGGCAACGTCGGTGCGGCCCGGGCCGCGGGAGTCGACGAGGCGCTCGCGGGCCGCTCTGCCCGGGAACTGCGTTCGACCTGGATCGCCTGCACCGATGCGGACTCGGTCGTGCCCGGGCAGTGGTTGCCGCACCACCGGCGCGCGGGCGACGCGGGGATCGACCTGCTGCTCGGAACCGTCCGACTCGCAGGGCCCGTCACGGTCCACACCGAGTGGCGGAGACGGTACGCCGCAGGTACCTGCGCCGCGGGCCACCGCCACGTGCACGGCGCGAACCTCGGCGTGCGCGCCTCGACGTACCGGGCCGCCGGTGGGTTCCCGTCCCGGCCGGCGCACGAGGACCGGGAGTTCGTCGACCGGGTCCGGGCGTTGCCGGGGGCGAACGTCCTGAGTTCCACCGCGCACCCCGTCCTCACCAGCGACCGGCTCCTGGGACGGACTCCCGCCGGTGTCGCCCACGACCTCAGCGCCTGACGCCGCTCACGGGTGGGGACCAGGGCCCCGTCACTCCTCGGCGACCGCGGGACGACACCGCGCCCGCCACGATCCCGGCGAGGGGCGCGGCGAGCGCGGTCCGCAGCGCGAGACCGCGGCGCGGGTGGTGCAGCAGGCGTCAGGGTTTGAGGACGACCTTGATGCACCCGTCACGCTTGGTCTGGAACATCTCGTACGCGTCCGGGGCGTCTTCGAGCGGGACCCGGTGAGTGGTGAGGTCGTCGATGCCGAGCGGGTCGGTCGGGTCCTCGACGATGGGCAGCAGGTCCTCGATCCAGCTCTTCACGTTGCACTGGCCCATGCGGAACTGCAGCTGCTTGTCGAACATCGTCATCATCGGCATCGGGTCCGCCTCGCCGCCGTAGACGCCCGACAACGACACGGTGCCCCCGCGACGGACGGCGTCGACGGCCGTCCGCACGGCCCACAACCGGTCGATCCCGCCGGTCTCCATGACCTTCTGGGCGAGCTTGTCCGGCAGCAGACCGACGGCGGTCTGGGCCGCCTTGGCCACGGCCCCCTCCGTCCCGCCGTGAGCCTCCATGCCGACGGCGTCGAGGACGGCGTCCGGGCCGCGGCCGTCGGTGCGTTCACGCAGCTGCGTGACTACGTCGGAACCGCTGCCGTCGGTGAAGTCGATCGCCGTCACCCCGTTGCGGTGGGCCATCTGGCGACGTTCCTCGACCGGGTCCACGGCGATGACCTCGTACCCGAGGTGCCGGCCGATGCGGGCCGCGAACTGACCGACCGGCCCCAGGCCCAGCACCGCGAGGGTGCCGCCCTCGGGGACGTCGGCGTACTGCACGCCCTGCCAGGCGGTGGGGAGGATGTCGGAGAGGAACAGGTACCGCTCGTCCGCGAGCCCGTTGTCGCCCTCCCGGCCGACCTTGATCGGGCCGAAGTCGGCGTGCGGGACGCGCAGGTACTGCGCCTGGCCGCCGGGGACGGAGCCGTAGAGGGAGCTGAACCCGAAGAGGGCCGCCCCGGAGCCCTTCTCCCGCACCTGGGTGGTCTCGCACTGCGACATCAACCCGCGGTCGCACATGAAGCAGTGGCCGCAGGAGATGTTGAACGGGATGACGACCCGGTCGCCCGGGCTCAGGTCCGTGACGGCGGACCCCACCGCTTCGACGATGCCCATCGGTTCGTGCCCCAGCACGTCACCCTTGGCCATGTAGGGGGCCAGGACCTCGTAGAGGTGCAGGTCGGACCCGCAGATCGCCGTCGAGGTGATCCGCACGACCGCGTCCGTCGGCTCGACGACCTGCGGGTCCGGCACGTCTTCGACGCTGACCGACCGCTTGCCCTGCCACGTCAGTGCTCGCACGCTGTTCTCCTTCTCGTCGGGTGTTCCAGAACTCTCGTCGGGTGCTCCTGAACTCAGAGGGGCGGTCCGACGACGCGCGCCATGACGCGCCCCGCCTCCACCCGGGTCTCGACGACCGGCTGCGGAGCGGTGGCCGGACCGTCGACCACCTCACCGTCCGCGAAGCGGAACTCGCTCGCGTGCCAGGGGCAGGTGATGGTCGTCGCGGAACCCGTCCCCGTGACCTCGCCGTCGTGCAACGGGGCGCCGAGGTGGGTGCAGGTGTCGGTGAGGGCCATGACGGAACCGCCTCGGCGCAGGACGCACAACGGCGCGTCCCCGATCCACCGCTGCTCCGGACGGCCCTCGGCCAGGTCGTCGAGCGTCCCGATGTCGGAGAACTCCTGCCCGTCGCCGGCCAGGTGGACCAGGTGCTCGGCGTGATTCACTCCCGCCGACCAGCGGTAGGCCAGGTGGCCGCCCAGGGCTCCGGCCGCCCCGGCGGCCAGGGTTCCTGCGGTCCGCAGCAGCCGGGCCCGTCGACCGGCGAACAACGACGCCGTCCACAGCGTGGCCGCGACCGCGTTGCCCGCCGCGTGCACGATCGCGGTGCGCTGCTGGTCGGGGTGCAGGTCGACGTAGTCGGCCCAGCCGGCGACAGCGGTCGGCGCGACGGTGGCGACGCTCGCGGCGGCGAGCAGCCGCGCGGGGGCGCCCAGAGCCTGCCCTCCCGGGAGCAGCACCGCGGCGGCGTCGAGGACGAACGCCGAGACGGAGGTGCCCACGGGGACCATCGCCATCGCCGGGTGGACGGGATGGCCCGCCGGGCGGCCGTGCAGCAGACCTCGCAGCGAACCACCGGGCAGCAGACGGTCGGCGGTGTCCTTGGCCCGTGCGGCCACCGGGTCGAGGACCGTCCACCGCGAGGGAGCGTCGAACAGGGAACGCATCAGGGGCATGCGACGGTCCTACGCCCTCCGCCGAGGTTGCGCGAGGTGGAACGAACGATGTTTCGGGGGGTCCGTGAGGGGGTAGCGGAAACTCGTGAGTCCCTCCTCCGCCCCTCGTCGTCGACGTCCCGCGTGCGATGACGTCCGGTTGCCGGACCGGAACCCGATGGGAGCGTGGTGACATGCGCATCGCCATCACCGGAGCCACCGGCAACGTCGGAACCGCCCTGCTGCGTCGCCTCGCCGCGGAGGACGTCGAGGTCGTCGGGATCTGCCGACGGCTGCCCGACCCGGTCGGGGTCTACGCCGGGGTCCGGTGGGAGAGCCTCGACGTCGCCGGACCCGCTGCGCTGGAGCGGTTGACCGAGGTCTTCGCCGGCGTCGACGCGGTGATCCACACCGCGTGGCTCATCCAGCCGGCCCGGGATCCCCGGGAGATGACCCGGGTCAACGTCACGGGGAGCCGGCAGGTGGTGCACGCGGCGCTGCGGGCGGGGGTCCCGCACCTCGTCCACGTCTCCTCCGTCGGTGCCTACACGACCCACCCGAGCGACGACGAACCCGTCCAGGAGTCCTGGCCCGCCACCGGGATCCCGTCCTCGCAGTACTCCCGCGAGAAGGCCTTCGTGGAGACCCAGCTGGACGACGTGGAGCGCGAGCACCCGGAACTCGTCGTGACGCGCATCCGTCCGGCCCTGGTGTTCCAGCGGGACGCGGGCAGCGAGATCGCCCGCTACTTCGCCGGTGGGTTCGCACCGACCCGGACCATCCGGCGGATCCCGCTGCCGACCCTCCCGCTCCCGACGGGTCTGCGTTTCCAGGTGGTCCACGCCGACGACCTCGCCGACGCCATCACCCGTGCGGTGCAGCGGGTTCCCGGTGGAGCTTTCAACGTCGCCGACGACCCGGTGCTCACGGCGGACGACCTGGCCCGGGCGTTCAAGGCGCCCCGCCACGTGGCGCTGAACCGCAGGCTCGTGCGAGCGGCGGTCGACGTCAGCTACCGCGCCCACGTGCACCCGGTCCAGCCGGGGTGGCTGGATCTCGGCCTGGGAGTGCCGGTGATGGACACCACCCGCGCGCGCGAGGTGCTGGACTGGAGGCCCGTTCACGCCGCCCGGGACGTGCTGACCGAACTCCTCGACGGCATGCGCGACCACGCAGGGGCGGCCACGGGGCCGCTCCGCCCTCGTTCGGCGGTGAGTTCGCGGACGGGTACCTGATCCTCGAGGAGAGCGCGCATCCGTCGGAACAAGGTGTTCAGCAGCCGCGAGACCTGCATCTGACTGACCCCGAGTTCAGCCGCGATCTCAGACTGCGTGGCGTCCTCGTAGAAGCGCAGGTGCAGGATCCGGCGGTCCCGGTCGTCGAGGTCCGCTGCGATGCGGCGCAGGGAGAGGAGGTCGTCGACGGTGGCGACGTCGTCGGAACCGTCGGCGAGGAGCTCGGTCAGCGGTGCGTCGTCGGAGTCCCAGGAAGCGTCGAGGGGTACGGCGGAGTAGGCGTTGGAGGCCTCCCGTGCGGCCCTGACGTCGGCCACGCTGGCTCCCAGGCGGGCGGCGAGGACCTCGTCCGGGCCGGCCTCCTCGGCCTGCAGGCGCAACCGCAGTTCCTGCAGACTGCGCGGGGGGCGGACGAACCACCCGTGGTCGCGGAAGTGGCGGCGGATCTCGCCGATGATCGTGGGGGTGGCGTAGGAGGCGAACCGGTAGCCGGTGGTGGGGTCGTAGCGCCGGGCCGCCTTGACCAGCGCGAGGCTCGCGACCTGAACCAGGTCGTCGTAGGGCTCGCCGCGGTTGCGGTAGTGCGCAGCGAGCGACCTCGCCAGACTCAGGTGCGTCAGCACCAGCTGGTCGACAGCGGGATCATCGACCACCGTCGCGGTGGGTGGTTCCATCAGCAGCCTCCGAAGCCGTTTCCACGGTCGTCAGGGCGGCCTGCTGCACCCGGTGAGGTTCACTCCAGCACCCACCGTCGACGTCGGCAAGCGGAGGCCTCGGGGAGCCGCACGCTCCGGGTCGGGGTGCGCCCTGGGCAGTTGCGGGGCCAGGGCCTTGAACGAGCGACCCGCGCAACCCGGGCCTACGGTCGATCCGCAGGACCAGCAGTCGAAAGCGTCGCGCAGGCGGCGGAGCGGTTCACCAGGAAGGCCCACCCATGACCACCGAGTCCGAACAGCCCATCCGTCGACGTGCGGACCAGTCGGCGCCCCGGTCGGTGAGTCCGACCGGAGTGACCTACCAGGGCCCCCGCGCGGGCCGCGATCCCCGGGCGCAGGGAGGGGAGCGGCTCACCAGCCCCCAAGGCGTCCGGATCTCCGACACCGACCACTCCCTCAAGGCCGGACCACGTGGACCCGTCCTGCTCGAGGACTTCCACCTGCGCGAGAAGATCATGCACTTCGACCACGAGCGCATCCCCGAGCGCGTGGTCCACGCGCGGGGTGCCGGGGCCCACGGGGTGTTCACCGCCTACGGCAATGCCGCGTCGGTCACCCGGGCGCAGGTGCTGGCCCAGGAAGGCCTGCAGACGCCCGTCTTCGTGCGCTTCTCCACCGTCCTCGGGTCGCGGGGATCGGCCGACACCTCCCGCGACACCCGCGGGTTCGCCGTGAAGTTCTACAGCGGCGAAGGGGTCTGGGACCTCGTCGGCAACAACATGCCGGTCTTCTTCATCCAGGACGCGATCAAGTTCCCAGACATCATCCACGCCGGGAAGCCCAGCCCGGACACCGAGATCCCCCAGGCGCAGTCCGCGCACGACTCGTTCTGGGACTTCGTCTCCTTGCACACCGAGGCGACCCACCACACGATCTGGAACATGAGCGACCGGGGGATCCCGCGCTCCTACCGGACCATGGAGGGTTTCGGGGTCCACACCTTCCGGTTGGTCAACGCCGACGGCGGGACCAGCCTGGTGAAGTTCCACTGGAAGCCCGTCCTCGGGGTCCACTCCCTGACCTGGGAGGAGGCACAGATCGCGATGGGTGTCGACCCGGACTTCCACCGGCGCGACCTCTCCGAGGCCATCGCCGCGGGCGCCTTCCCGGAGTGGGAACTCGGGCTGCAGGTCATGCCCGACACCGACGAGGAGACGTTCGAGGGGATCGACCTGCTCGACCCGACGAAGCTCGTCCCCGAGGAACTCTGCCCGGTGCAGAAGGTCGGCCGGTTGACGCTGAACGCCAACCCCACGAACTACTTCGCCGAGACCGAACAGGTCGCCTTCCACACGGGGCACGTCGTCCCGGGCATCGAGTTCACCAACGACCCGCTGCTGCAGGGCCGGAACTTCTCCTACCTCGACACCCAGCTCACCCGCCTCGGTGGGCCGAACTTCGCGCAGATCCCCATCAACCGTCCGCACGCGCCGGTCAACGACAACGTGCGTGACGGGTTCCACCAGCACGCCGTCCACGAGGGCGTCGCTCCCTACACGCCGAACACCCTCGACGGCGGTGCGCCGTTCCCCTCCAGCGCGGAGGAGGGTGGTTACGTCAACGTCCCGCGACGGGTCGAGGGGGAGGTCGTCCGTGGGGCACCTGCCTCTTTCGACGACCACTTCACGCAGCCGGCGATGTTCTACGCCAGCCTGTCGCCGGTGGAGCGGACGCACGTCACGGAGGCCTACACCTTCGAACTCGGCAAGGTCCGCGAACAGAGCATCAAGGAACGCACGCTCGCCGTCCTCGCCAAGATCGACACCGACCTCGCCGCGACCGTCGCCGCCGGACTCGGGCTGCCCGCCCCGGCGCAGGACGCCGTGGACCACCTCCCGCCCTCGCCGGCTCTCGCCCAGATCACAGGGGAGACCTACCCGGTCGCCGGCCGGATCGTGGGGGTCGTCGCCGGTCCCGACGCGGACCTCGCCGGCATCGCCACCCTTCGCGCGGCCCTGCTCGCCGACGGCGTGCAGCTCAAGGTGATCGCCCCCGTCGGCGGTGTGCTCGGCGCTGGGAGCGACGCGGAACAGGTCGTGGAGCGCACCTACGTGACGGCCCGGTCCATCGAGTTCGACGCGGTCGTCGTCGCGGACGGCGCACCGACCGGAGCCGACGTCAAGGCCGTCGTGCTCCTGCAGGAGGCCTACCGGCAGTTGAAGGCGTTCGGCACCTGGGGCAGCGGGGACGCGGTCCTCGCCGGCGCCGGCATCGGCGCCGGCGGGCCCGGGGTCCTGGTGGCCGCCGACGCCACGCAGCTCGCTCCGTCGCTGCTCGCCGCTCTCGGCACGCACCGCGTCTGGGACCGAGCCGACCTCGTGACCGCCTCCGCCGTCCCGCCCGTCCAGTGAGTCCCACCGAGGAGAGGATCGACGTGTCCACACAACCCGAGGAAACGCCCGGCACCGACGAGGCCGCCGAGTCGCCGACGTTGGACGGCTACGGCAACGACACGGGCTTCGCGCAGGAGGCCGAGGAGGCCGACGAGCGCACCCACGAGGATCCCGAACCGACCTGACCTCCTGTGACCGGGGCCGGGCGTCGTCGTGCAGGTTCTTCCGCGGGTTGAACCTCCAGCCACACGCACGACTGCTCGGCCCTGGTCGCGTCCACACCGTCGACCGCGACGAACGGCAGTGCTCACTGGGGTTCGGACCCTACCTGGCTGCGGCGCAGGCGGACACCACCCTCCGGATCGAGGACACCAGCACCGTCGAGGCCTTCCCGGACTTCTCCTCGGCGACGAGACGGATCAGTCCCTGTGGCTGTTCGCGCAGTACGCGGCTGTGGCCCTGGGCAACGCCGCGCCGCCCGCCGAGTCCGACGGCCGGGCGGACAACCTGGTGGTCGCCATGCAGCCCCGAGCTGTCATCGAGCAGGCCAAGGGTGTGCTCATCGCCCGGCACGGCATCACGCCCGACGTGGCGTTCGGACTCCTCACGTCGCGGTCCCAGAACCAGAAACTCCACTCGATCGCCAGGAGGTCGTGGCGACGGCCGTCGGACGCACCGCGGCCGTCTCCAGTGCCCACCCTGCGACCCGGGGTACGCGAACGGCCCGGCACCTCGAGGGTGCCGGGCCGTTGCGCGCGCACGTCAGGTCGCGGGGGTGACGTCTCCGCGCCAGGCGCCGGTCTCGCCGCCGCGGGACTCGATGAACGCCTTGAAGCGCTTGAGGTCCGCCTTGATCTGACGGTCGTCGGCGCCGATCGCGGCGCCTGCCTTCTCGATGAGACCCTCGGTCTCCCAATCGAGCTGCACGGTGACGCGCGTCTCGTTGTCACCGAGGCGGTGGAAGGTCACGACACCGGCGTGCTCCTTGCCGTCGACGCTCTTCCAGGCGACCCGCTCGTCGGGGTGCTGCTCGGTGATCTCCGCGTCGAACTCGCGCTCGACCCCGGCGATCTTCGTCACCCAGTGGGTGTGCGTGGAGTCCGTCTGAGTGATGCGCTCCACGCCGCCCATGAACTCGGGGAAGGACTCGAACTGGGTCCACTGGTTGTACGCGGTGTGGACCGGGACCGAGACGTCGACGGTTTCGATGACACTGCTCATGCGGTGCTCCTCCTGCGGCGTCGCGGGACGCCGACTGGATCGAGGTCTTCTCTGTGGTGCGCCCTGAACTGCGGGCGCCTGTGTCCACAGTGCCCACGACCGCGCCGCCCCGCATCCTGAACCGGCCGTGTTCTCCGGATCTTCACTTCAGCGGGTCGTTGCCCCAGTCCATGAGGGAGTAGCGCCACTTCGTGTCCGTGACGTCGCCGTCGGGGCGCTGCTTCGAGTGCCGGGCGACGCAACCGGCCACCTGGCGCATGTGCTCGTCGTCGGCGTCGGTGCGGTCCCCCTTCTTCCCGCGGAGGATCTCGACGATGCGCCGGCCCGAGTGGTGCCCGACCGATTCTCCCTCACCCACCCCGACGGACTTCGACTCCTCGGTGGCGAGCCAGTCCTCGAGTTCCTTCGGGGTTGTGTTCACGGCGTCGTCGAAGCGCTGCGCGACGTCCTCCTCCTCGTCGTCGTCCATGCCACCAGCGTGAGGTTCCCCCGCCCCGGTCGTACGCCGCCGGGTCGTGCGATCCGGCGAGCGGGGTTCCTCCGTCCTGCCTACCGTGGAACCCATGACCGACCAGTACACCTTCAGCGACCCCGTGACCCGTTACCACCAGGGCGGTTTCGACCCCCAGCCGCAGGACGGCCCGGGACTCGCCGCCGAGCAGTCCCCGAAACCCGACCACGGGGAGTCGACGTACCGGGGGACCGGTCGGCTGTCGGGTCGCAAGGCCCTGGTGACCGGGGCGGACTCCGGCATCGGGCGGGCCGCGGCGATCGCCTTCGCCCGGGAGGGTGCCGACGTCGTCCTCAGCTACCTGCCGGAGGAGCAGGTCGACGCCGAGGAGGTCGCGAAACTCGTGACCGAGGCCGGGCGCAAGGCCGTGCTGGCCCCTGGCGACCTGGTCGACGAGCAGTTCGCCCGTGGCCTCGTCGCCACGACGGTGCGAGAGCTGGGTGGCATCGACCTCGTCGCCAACGTCGCCGGCAAGCAGCAGCACGTCGAGGAGATCGCCGACCTCACGTCGCAGCAGTTCGAGGAGACGATGCGCACGAACTTGAACTCGCTCTTCTGGATCGTGCAGGAGGCCGTCCCGCACCTGCCGCCGGGGTCCACGATCATCAACACCGCCTCGGTGCAGGGTTACCAGCCCTCCCCGAACCTCGTCGACTACGCGACGACCAAGTCGGGGATCATCGCCATGTCGCAGGCCCTGGCCCAGCAGCTCGCCCCCAAGGGCATCCGCGTCAACGTGGTCGCACCGGGCCCGGTCTGGACGCCGCTGCAGATCGCGGGCGGGCAGCCGGACGACGCGATGCCGGAGTTCGGCACGTCGACGCCGCTCGGTCGCGCGGGTCAGCCCGCCGAGGTCGCCCCCGCGTACGTGTTCCTGGCCTCCGCGGAGTCCAGCTACGTCGTGGGTGCGGTGATCAACGTCAACGGCGGCATGCCGACGCCGTGACGGGCTCGCCGTGACCAGGGTGGCGGGTCACTCCCCGGAGGCGTCGCGTGCGGACCGGGGTGCGTTGGGGGCCCGCCACCCGCCCAGCACCCCACCGACGCGCAGCCCGGCGCAGACGACACCCCCGGCGAAGGCGGCCACCCCCGACTCCAGACCGACCAGGGGACCCACGACGGCCACGGACGAACCCACCAGCGCCGGGACCGCGTAGAGGCCGCCCGTGAGGATGGTCGGGACCTTCAGGACCAGGACGTCGCGCAGGGTGCCGCCACCCACGCCGGTCAGCCCCCCCAGGAGGATGGCCTGGCCCGCCCCGAGTCCCGAGTGCACGGCGAGCTGCGCGCCGGTCACGGCGAACAGGGACAGCCCGATCGTGTCGAAGACCAGGATGGGGCGGGACATGCGGCCCACGAGGCGGTGTCCCCAGAAGGCCACGAGAGCGCCGACCGTCGCGGTCGTCAGGTAGTACCAGGTGCGGAACGTGGCGGGCGGGAGTTCCCCGAGCAGCAGGTCCCGCAGGATCCCGCCCCCCAGCGCCGTCACGATGCCCAGGGTCACGACCCCGAACAGGTCGAGGTGGGCGGCCCGCATGGCGGACAACGCACCGTCGAGGGCGAAGGCGAAGACCCCGACGAGTTCGAGCAGCAGCAGGAAGCCTTGAGCGGTCACCGCACGATCCTCCCGTCTCGACGGTGCGGGACCGGCCCGCAGCCGCCACGATGGACCCATGAGCGCCGCGTCCTCCCGCGAGGTGCTGGGCCAGGCGGCCCAGGTGATGGCCCGAGCCCGACGGACCGACGAGCGGCTGCGGTGGGCCAACCGGCAGCTGGCCGGACGTCTGGGCGGTCGCCCCTCGCCCGGTGACGACCCGCGGCCGCCGCGGCTCTCGGAGACCTCGCCCGAGCTCGCGTTGTGCCTCGAGACCGCCCGCGTCGTGCCCTTCGACCGTGCCGCCGTCAGCCTGGTCTCGGCCGGCGTGCCGGTCGCTCCGCTGGCGGGCTCCGACCCGGGGCTCGTCCTGTTCGTCGACCAGCAGCACTCGGTCCAGGAGGGACCTGAGGTCGAGGCGCTCCGGACCGGACGCCCCGTGCTCGTCGCCGATCTCGCCTCGCAGCGCGGGCGCTGGCCCTACCTCGCGGGTCTCGGGCGGTGGGCGTCCTTCCGGTCCCTCGCGGCGCTGCCCGTCGCCTCCCCCGGAACGGGCACGGTGGGGGTCCTGACCGTCGCCCGCGACCTGCCGCGGGCCTTCGACCGCCAGGACGAGTTCGTCCTCACCCGCCTCGCCGACCTCCTGCTGGCGTTGCTGCTGACGCGCACGGCCCCGCCCACCGCGAGCGGGTCGTCGGCGGCCGGGGAGACGGTCCCGTACCTGCGTCCCGACACCGTGTCGACGGCTCTCGGGGTCCTCCGGCAACGGCACGGGGTTCAGGTCGACGAAATCGTGAGCCGGTTGCAGGCCGTCGCCTTCGTCACCGGCCGAACGGTCCACGAACTCGCCGAGGCCGTCGTTCAGGGCCGGTGGGACCCCCTGCTCGACGACGCCGGCGGGGTGTGACCCGTCGTCACGGCTAGGCTCGCGAGGTGAGCACCCGGGACGTCGTGCTCGTCGGTGCCAGTGCCGGCGGGGTGGAGTCGTTGCGCGAGTTCGTCGCCGGTCTACCGGCCGACTTCCCTGCGACGGTGCTCGTCGTGCTGCACGTGTCGGCGAGCGGGACCGGGGCGCTCGCGGCCATCCTGGACCGGTGCACGCCGCTTCCCGTCCGCTCTGCGGTCCCGGGAGAGGCCCTGCCGCGGTCCACGGTGCTCGTCGCCACCCCCGACCGGCACCTGATGCTCACCGACGACCACGTCGCGCTCTCCGCGGGGCCGCACGAGAACGGTCACCGTCCCTCGATCGACACCCTCTTCCGTTCTGCCGCAAAGGCCGTGGGACCGCGTGCGATCGGGGTCGTCCTCTCGGGAACGCTGGACGACGGTTCCGCCGGCCTCGTCGCCCTCCGGGCCCGCGGCGGGATCGGGGTCGTGCAGGAACCCTCGGACGCCCTCTACGCGGCGATGCCGCTGAACGCGATCGCCGCCGCGGACCCCGAACACGTCCTGCCGTTGGCGGAGATCCCGGCCCTGCTCGGGAAGCTGGTGCGCGAGACGGCGCCGGAGGCGCCGGTGGGGACCGGCGCCGAACTCGACGCGGAGATCGCCGAAGCGGGTTTCGACCTCGGGGTCATGGCCGCTGACGACCACCCCGGAACGCCGTCCGGTTTCTCCTGCCCCGACTGCGCCGGGGTGCTCTGGCGCATCGAGGACCACGGGTTCCTGCGGTTCCGGTGCCGGGTGGGGCACGCCTGGTCGGCCGAGAGCCTGTTGCAGGAGCAGTCGGCCGCCCTCGACCGCGCGTTGTGGATGGCTCTGCGCAGTCTCGAGGAGCGTTCCGCGCTGAACCGCGAACTCGGCCGGCGCGCCGAGGAGTCGGGTCGCCGCATCAGCGCGACGCGCTTCGACGAACGCGCTGCGGAGACCGCCGAGGCCGCGCACCTCATCCGCCACCTGCTGGTGGGGCGGGAACGGGGCGACACCACGACCCCGCCACCGGGTGAGCCGGACGAGCGGAGCGGGGTGGCCGGATGAGCACCGAGGAGGGAGCGGCGGGCGTCCAGGAGGGCGCGGAGTTCGAGGACTTCCTGCAACACCTGCGCTCCGTCCGCGGGCTGGACCTGACGGGGTACAAACGGGCGAGCCTGCTGCGCCGGGTGCGCCGCCGCATGAGCGACGTCGGGGTCGCCTCCTTCGCCGAGTACCGCGACGTCCTCGAGGTGGAGGCCGAGGAGTTCGCGGCCCTGTTCGACACGATCCTCATCAACGTCACGTCGTTCTTCCGCGATCCCGAGGCGTGGGCGGTGCTGCGCGACGTCCTGCTCCCGGAGGTCCTCACCCGGCGACCCGAGGGGACGTTGCGGGTCTGGAGCGCCGGGTGCGCCTCGGGCCAGGAGGCGTACACCGTCGCGATGGTCCTCGCGGAACTGCTGGGCCCGGACGAGTTCCGGAGCCGGGTGAAGATCTACGCCACCGACGCCGACGAGGCGGCGCTGGCGCAGGCCCGGACGGCCACCTACTCCGAACGCGAGGTCGAGGGGATCCCCGAGGAACTCCTCGCCCGGTACTTCGAGCGACGCGGCGGTCAGTTCACGTTCCGGCAGGACCTGCGGCGCTCGGTCATCTTCGGCCGGGCCGACCTCGTCCAGGACGCGCCGATCTCGCACCTGGACCTCCTGGTGTGCCGCAACACCCTGATGTACCTGACCGCGGAGACCCAGGCGCACATCGCGGGACGTCTGCACTACGCCCTGCGACCCCACGGGATCCTGTTCCTCGGCAAGGCGGAGATGCTCCTGGGTCACTCGGCCCTGTTCAAACCCGCGGACCTGAAGAACCGGCTGTTCCGCCGGGTGGAAGGTCTGCGCGAGGCCGGGAGCCGGACGTCGCTGCGCGAGCGTGGGGACCAGGCCTCCGACCACGACGTGCTGCGTTCGGCGGCGCTCGCCGCGAGTCCGGTGGCCCAGCTGGTGCTGGACGCCGACGGTCGCGTCGTGACCTCCAACCAGCGTGCCGACCTCTCGTTCGGGTTGTCCGCCGCCGACGTCGGCCGCCCGTTCCAGGACCTGGAGGTCTCCTACCGCCCGCTGGAGCTGCGGTCGGCGGTGGAGGAGGCGCACGCGCACCGGCGGACGGTCTGGATCCGGGACGTGGAGTGGTCACGCGCCCGCCAGGACGTCCAGTGGGTCGACGTCCAGGTCGTTCCGCTGGTCGGCCCCCAGGGGGCCACGCTGGGTACCGCGGTGAGCTTCGTGGAGGTGACCCGGACCCACCGGCTGCAGGTCGAGCTGGAGGCCACGCACCGCCAGCTCGAGACCGCCTACGAGGAACTGCAGTCGACCAACGAGGAACTCGAGACGACGAACGAGGAGCTGCAGTCGACCGTCGAGGAGCTCGAGACGACGAACGAGGAACTGCACTCGACCAACGAGGAACTCGAGACGATGAACGAGGAGCTGCAGTCGATGAACGACGAGCTGCAGATCTTCAACACCCAGCTGCGCGACCGGACCGACGAGGTCGACGCCCTGAACTCCTACATGGAGAGCGTCTTCGCCAGTCTGCAGGTCGGGGTGGCCGTGGTGGGTGCGGACCTGGGCGTGCGGATCTGGAACTCCTGGGCCGCGGACCTCTGGGGGGTGCGCAGCGACGAGGTCGTGGGAGCGCACCTGCTGACCCTCGACATCGGCCTCCCGCTGGAACGCATCGGACCGGCCGTCCGGGCTGCCGTCGCCGACGGTGTGTCCTCGACGTTGCTCGTGCCCTCGGTCAACCGGCGGGGGCGCCCGGTGACGGTGCAGGTGACCGTCAGCTCGCTGCAGGGCGAGGGCGACGCGGGAGCCGTGGTGATCATGGAGCAGGTCGACCCGCGCGACGCGCCGGAGCGTCCGGAGTCCTGAGTCGTCTCGTCGTCTGCCCCCGGGTCCCCCGGGACAGGACGGGGGCGTGAGCCGGAACCTGTTCTCGTCCGCGCGTCACTGCAGCGCAGCACCTGTCGCTCATCGTGGGCGTGCTCGCCCGCACCGGGGCGCGCCGCGACCCTCGACCCTCGACCGCGGAACTCGACCGAGGGGCGTTCACCCGCCCGTGTCGCCCGGTGGCCGGTCGGCGGAGACGACGCGGTGGACGGCCGTGTGGTCGAGACCACCCAGACCGCGTTCCACGGCCTCGACGAAGAGTTCCGCGGTGCGGCGGGCCTGACGCAGCGGGGCTCCGGTCTGGTCCGCCAGTTCCGCGGCGTAGCGCAGGTCCTTGACCTGGTTGTCGATGCTGCCGCCGAGGCTGTGGTCGCCGGTCAGCATCCGGTCGGCCTTGCTGTCCAGGAACACGCCCCCGGCGAGACCGCCGCGCAGCACCCGCAACAACTGCTCCCCGTCGACCCCGGCGCGCCGGGCGAGGTCGAGGGCCTCGGCGACGGCGGCGACGGTGGCCGCGACGACGACCTGGTTCGCGAGCTTCGCGGCGGTTCCGGTCCCGACCGGTCCGAGGTGCTCCACCGTGGTCGCGAAGCTGCGCAGCAGGGGTTCCACGGTGGCGAACGACTCGGGGCTGCCGCCGACCATCAGGCTGAGGGTTCCCGCCCGGGCGCCCGCGTCGCCACCGCTCATCGGAGCGTCGACGAGGGCGATCCCGTGCCCCTGCAACCGGTCCTGGAGAGCGGTGACCTTGTCGCGCGAGGTGGTGCTGAGCACCACGACGTGGCGGGTGCCGTGCCCGGCCCAGGTGCGCACCACGTCGTCGGGGGCGACGTCGTCGAACTGGTCGACGTCGGGCAGGGCGGAGAACACGACCTCGGCGCGGACCTCGGACGGTCTCCCGACGGCGCGGTCGCCGAACGCGGCGGCGACGGACGCCGTGCGGTTCCAGACCCGGAGGTCGACCCCGTGGTCCAGGAGGTGCCCGGCGATCGGGCGCCCCATCGGGCCGAGCCCGAGAACCGCGGCGCTGCTCACGCGTCCGGGTCGGGGCTGACGGCCAGGACGGTCTTCGACGACTGCGCGGAGTCCGCCGCCCGGGCGAATGCGGCTGCCGCGTCGTCGATCTCGTACACGTCGGTGACGACGGCCGCCAACCCGGGTTCGGCGGCGAGGAGGGCCACGGCGGCGTCGAGCTCGACGTCGAAGCGTTGGGTCCCGAACAACGCGACCTCCTTGCCGACGAGTTCGGACACGGGGATCGGCTGCGGCCCGGCCGGCAGGATGCCCAGTTGCAGGATCGCGCCGCCCGGCCGGACGGCCCGGATCGCCGCGACGAGGGAGGGGACGACACCGGCCGCCTCGACGACGACGTCGAACTCCGCCTCGGGGAGCCCGCCGGTCGAGAGGTTCACCGTCGCGTCGGCGCCGACGGCGGAGGCGACCCGCAACGGGAGTTCCTGCAGGTCGGCGGCCGTGACGTGCTCGGCACCGGCGTGGCGCAGGGCCGCGACCGCGAGGGCGCCGATGGGCCCGGCCCCGCTGACCAGCACCCGCGCGCCGCGGACCCGGTCCCCGAGGCGGGAGACGCCGTGCAGGGCGACGGCCAGCGGTTCGGCCAGCACGGCCCGGCGCAGCGGCAGACCGTCGGGGAGGACCCGCAACCGGTCGACGCCCACGCGGAGCAGTTCGACGAAACCGCCCTGCGTGTGGGGCTGCGTCGACGCGCTGCCCAGGTACGTCCCGCCGTGCTGCAGGTGCAGGCCGGTCGCTCCGGTCGCGCCGGCGGGTGCCGAGGGCGTCGCGGGGTGGATCGCGACGCGGGTCCCGACCGGTGGCGCTGCGGGGGTGTCCGCCCCGACGTCCGAGACGACACCGACGACCTCGTGTCCCAGGACGAGGGGTTCCAGGACGCGGTAGTTCCCGTTCCGGGCGTCCTGGGCGTAGTGCAGGTCCGACCCGCAGATCCCGCCGTAGACGATGCGGACGAGGACCTCGCCGCGGGCCGGTTCGGGGGTCGGGAACTCCTCGACCCGCAGGTCACCCGGGGCGTGCACGGTCACGGCTCTCACGTCGTCACTCCTCGATCGGTCGTGCTCAGGCGATGTGCGATCCGCCGTTGACGTCGTACGTGACGCCGGTCAGGTACCCCGCGTCCTCGCTGAGCAGGAACGCGATGACCGCCGCCACGTCCTGCACCGTACCGATGCGTCCCACCGGCAGCTCCCGCAGCAGGAACTCCTTGCGCTCGTCGGTGAGCGGGCCGCCCATGATGTCGGTGTCGATGGAGCCGGGCGAGACCGAGTTCGCCGTCACCCCGTAGGGCCCGAGCTCGCGGGCCAGGGTCCGGGCCAGACCCAGCAGAGCGGCCTTGGAGGCGGAGTAGGCGGCCCGGCCGTACACCCCGCCGCCGCGCTGGGCCGAGGCGGAGGACACGTTGACGATCCGTCCGAGGCGGTGGGCGACCATCACCCGCGCGGCCTCCTGGGTGACGTGGAACGTGCCGTGCAGGTTCACGTCGACGACCCGTCGCCACTCCTCGTCGGTGACCTCGAGGAACGGGACCGGTGAACTCACGCCCGCGTTGTTGACCAGCGCGACGAGCTGCGGGAGTTCGGCGACCACCGTCGCGACGGCGTCCCGCACGCTCGGCCGGTCGCTGATGTCCACCCCCAGGCCCAGGCAGGGGACGCCGTGGAGTTCCTGCAGCTCCGCGGCGACGGCGGAGCTGGCGGTCGGGTCGAGGTCCAGGACCGCCACCGACCACCCGCGGGAGGCCAGCCGGCCGGCGGTGGCCCGGCCGATCCCGCGCGGGGAGGCCGCGCCGGTGACGATCGCGGTGCGCTGCAGGGGGAAGGGGCTGGCCGGGTACGGCGGCAGGGCCATGGCGGTTCCTGTTCTCCTCGGTGAGTCCCCTCATCCTCCTCGACGTGCGGGGAGGAGGGCGCGCAGGCCCGCGAGGAGGGCGCCGAGGCCGAGGTCGAAGGCGGCGAGGGCGGTGTCACCGCCGGGCCGGGCACGGGTGGCGGCGGTGAACACCGGGGCCGAGTCCTCGAGGTCGCCGGGGTCGAAGATGTCCGCCGGCGCCTGGGTGTCCAGCGCGGAGCCGAGGACGAAGGACTCGACGGCGACGACGACGTCGGTCAGCAGGTGCTCGGGCCAGCCGCCCGCGAGCAGCCCGGCCGTGACGCGTTCGTACATGGCGACGGTGTGCGGGGCGCTGCGGACCGGGGTGATCGCGATGACGGGCACGAGGGCGGGGTGTCGGGCGTAGGCGTCGCGGTAGGACCGGGCCCACGCGGCGAGCGCCCCGTCCCAGGGCAGCGTCTCGAAGGCCGAGCAGTCGATGCGGGCGTTCACGTGGTCCTGCACCGCGCGCAGCACGTCCTGCTTGTCGGTGACGTGGTTGTAGAGCGCGGAGGGCGCCACACCGAGCCTGCGGGCCAGCGCCGCCATCGTCAGCCCGTCCTGCCCCCGTTCCTCGAGCAGCGCGACGGCGGCGGTGGTGATGCCGTCGACGGTCAGCAGCGGGTTGCTGGGCCGGCCGCGGGGACGGCGGGGTGGGACGATCACCGGGTCATCCTGACGCACTCGAATCCTTCCGCAACCCTTGACAGCACCGTTCCGCAGGTCATTAATGAAGCCCAATCACTTTAGGTGGTGCCTGGCCGACGACGACCTCAGGAGGACCCGTGGAGTCCGCAACACCCCCCGAACCGATCGCCGACGTCGTGGTCGTGGGCGCCGGCCCCGCCGGCCTCAACACCGCGCGCCACCTCACCCGCGCCGGCTTCGACGTCGTCGTCCTGGAAGCGCGGGACCGCGTGGGCGGGCGCACCTGGACCGACGAGGTCGAGGGCGCCACCCTCGAGATCGGCGGCCAGTGGGTCTCCCCGGACCAGACCGAACTCCTCGGCCTCCTCGCCGAACTCGGCATGGACACCTACTCGCGCTACCGCGACGGGGAGAACGTCTTCATCGGCGCCGACGGCGTCCGCTCCCGCTACCGCGGCGACACGTTCCCCGTCTCCGACGCCACGGCCAAGGAGATCCACCGCCTCACCGAGCTGATGGACGACCTCGCCGCCTCCGTCGGGGCGCACGCACCGTGGGCCCACCCCCGCGCCCGGGAACTCGACACCGTCTCCTTCGAGCACTGGCTGCACCAGCAGTCCGACGACGAGGAGGCCCGGACCGCCGTCGCGCTGTTCATCGCCGGGGCCATGCTGACGAAACCGGCCCACGCGTTCTCGACGCTGCAGGCCGTGCTGATGGCCGCCTCGGCCGGCTCGTTCACCAACCTCACCGACGAGTCCTTCATCCTCGACGAGCGCGTCGTCGGCGGGATGCAGTCGGTCTCCGAACGCCTCGCCGCCGACCTCGGCGACCGGGTGCACCTCTCGACGCCGGTCCGCACGATCCGCCACTCCGACGCCGGCGTCGTCGTCGAGTCCGACCGGGTCACGGTGCGCGCCCGCCGCGTCGTCGTCGCCGTCCCGCCGCCGCTGTTCTCCCGCATCAGCTACGACCCGCCGCTGCCGCGCCGCCAGCACCAGATGCACCAGCACCTCTCCATGGGGCTCGTCATCAAGGTCCACGCCGTCTACCCCACGCCGTTCTGGCGCGCGGACGGCCTGTCCGGCACCGCGTTCGGCACCTCCACGCTGGTCCAGGAGGTCTACGACAACACCCTGCACGGCGACGACCGCGGCACCCTCGTCGCGTTCGTCTCCGACGAGAAGGCCGACGAGCTGCACGCCCTGACCGAGGGCGAGCGCCGCGCGCGCATCCTCGCCTCCATCGCGGAGTTCCTCGGCGACCGCGCCCTGGAACCCGACGTCTACTTCGAGTCCGACTGGGGCAGCGAGGAGTGGACCCGCGGGGCCTACGCCGCCAGCTTCGACCTCGGCGGCCTCTCCCGCTACGGCGCCGACCAGCGCCGCCCCGTCGGGCCGATCCACTGGGCCTGCTCCGACCTCGCCGCCGAGGGGTACCAGCACGTCGACGGCGCCCTGCGCAGCGGACGGGACGCCGCGGCCGACGTCACCGCAGCGCTGTCGTGACCCCCGTCGATCGGGTCCTCCGGTACTCCCACCCGTCCTACGTCGTCGCCTTCGACGGCGGTGACCGCGGCCAGGACGCGCTGAGCTGGGCCGCGGTGTTCGCCCGCTCCCTCGACGTCACCCTCGACGTGGTCTCCGTCGTCAAGACCGACGACCCGTTCGGCGGTCCGTACCCGCCGGTCGGGGACGTCACCGGCCTCATCACCGCACAGGCCGAGAGCTGGCTGGCCGAGGCCGTCGCGCAACTGCCCGACGACGTCGAGCTGCGCACCCACGTCCGCACCGCCGGCTCCGTCCCGGAGGGGTTGCTCGACGCCGCCGCGGAGTTCGGCGCGTCCGCCGTCGTCGTCGGCGCCGGCGGGGGAGCGATCCCGTTCGGCGTCGGCCCCGCGGCGCGTGCCCTCTTGCACTCCGCACCGCTGCCCGTGATGCTCGTGCCCCGACGGGAACCCCCGGCGGGCATCGATCAGCTCTACGTCGCGGTCGGCACCCGCCAGGGTGCACCGACCGTCCTGGAGGAAGCGTGGGAAGCGGCCGCCCGCACCGGGTTGCCGTTGCACGTCGTCAGCCTCGTCGAACTCGACGAGAACGCCGGCGCGGACCGCGAGGCCGTCGCCACGGTGCAGCACCTGGTCGACGACGTCGCGAGCCGCTCCCGCGGGGTGGACGTCACCGTGGAGATGGGGCGAGGACGCACGATGGCTGAAGCAGTCGGCTCGATCGACTGGGCCGCAGGAGGTCTGCTGCTCCTGGGCTCCTCCCGCCTGGCCCAGGGCCGCCAGACGTTCCTCGGGCCCACCGCGGCGCGGATCCTGCGCCACGTCCCCGTCCCCGTCGTCGTCGTGCCCCGGGGTGACTCGTGACCGCCGCACCGGAACGACAGGTCAGCGAGTCCAAGGGACTCGGTGACGGCCGGGTCGGGCTGCTCGGTGCCGTCGTCATCGGCATCTCCACCATCGCCCCCGCCTACACCCTGACCGGCGCCCTCGGTCCGACCGCCTCCGCGGTCGGCGAGCACCTGCCCGCCATCTTCCTGGTCGGCTTCGTCCCCATGCTGCTCGTCGCCCTCGGCTACCGCGCCCTCAACAGCGCCATGCCGGACGCGGGGACGACGTTCACCTGGAGTTCCCGAGCCTTCGGCCCCTGGATCGGCTGGATGGGCGGCTGGGGCCTCCTCGCCGCGACCGTGCTCGTCCTGTCCAACCTCGCCGGCATCGCCGTCGACTTCTTCTACCTGATGCTCTCCCAGGTGACCGGCCGGGACTCGATCGCCGACCTCTCGACGAACGTCGTCGTCAACGTCGCCACCTGCCTGGTGTTCATGGCGCTCGCGTGCTGGATCTCCTACCGCGGGCTCGAGGCGACGAAGGTCGTCCAGTACGTCCTCGTCGCGTTCCAGGTGGTCGTGCTGCTCTGGTTCGCGATCGCCGCGTTCGTCCACGTCGTCGACGGTTCCGCGCCGGCCGGTCTCGCGATCGACCCGGAGTGGTTCAACCCCCTCGGCGTCGGGTCGTTCTCCGCCTTCGCCACCGGGATCTCGCTGTCGGTCTTCATCTACTGGGGCTGGGACGTCGTCCTCACCATGAACGAGGAGACCTCCGGCGCCCGCAGCACCCCCGGACGCGCGGCGCTCGCGACCATCGCCGCGATCGTCGTGCTCTACCTGACGATCGCCCTCGCCGTGCTGTCGTTCTCCGGGACGGGATCCGACGGTCTCGGCCTGGGGAACGCCGACATCCAGGAGAACATCTTCGCCGCTCTCGCCGGCCCCGTCATGGGCCCCGTGGCCGTGCTGATGTCGCTGTCGGTGCTCGCGTCCTCGGCCGCGTCGCTGCAGTCGACGTTCATCTCCCCGGCCCGCACGATGCTCGCCATGGGCCACTACGGCGCGCTGCCGCCGGCCTACGCCCGGGTCAGCCGCACGTTCCAGTCGCCCGGGTACGCGACGATCGTCTCCGCCGTCGTCGCCTCGGCGTTCTACGCCGCGATGCGTGTCGTGTCCGAGGACGTCCTGTGGGACACCATCTCCGCACTGGGGATGATGGTCTGCTTCTACTACGGCGTCACGGCGCTCGCCTGCGTCTGGTACTTCCGCGGCAGCTGGGCCGGTGACGTGAAGGCGTTCCTGTCCCGCTGCCTCGCGCCGCTGGTCGGTGGGGTGCTGCTGCTGGTGTTCTTCGTGCAGACCGCGGTCGACTCGATGGACCCCGACTACGGTTCAGGGTCGCAGGTGTTCGGCATCGGGCTGGTGTTCCTGCTCGGGGTGGGGGTGCTCGCTCTCGGTGTCGTCGTGATGTTCTTCCAGTACCGGGCCCGCCCGGGGTTCTTCCGGGGCGAGACGATCGTCCGTGGCCGCAGCAGTTCCGCCGACCTCGAAGGAGAAGTCCAGTCGTGAAGCAGTTCCAGAACGTCATCGCCGGTGAATCGCGGGACGCGCTCGACGGTGCGACCAGCGAGGTCGTGAACCCCTCCACCGGACAGGCCTACGCGACGGCTCCCGTCTCGGGTGCCGCCGACGTCGACGCGGCGTACCAGGCCGCGTCGAAGGCCTTCTCCACCTGGGGGCGCACGACCCCCTCGGAACGGCAGAAGTTCCTGCTGGACCTCGCCGACGCGATCGAGGAACGTGCCGAGGAGTTCATCGCCGCCGAGGTGGAGAACACCGGGAAGCCGATCGCGCTGACCCGCAGCGAGGAACTACCGCCCGCGGTGGACCAGTTGCGGTTCTTCGCCGGTGCCGCGCGGGTCCTGGAGGGCCGGGCGGCGGGGGAGTACCTCGCGGGTCACACCTCGTGGGTGCGCCGGGAACCGATCGGTGTCGTCGGTCAGGTGACGCCGTGGAACTACCCGCTGATGATGGCGATCTGGAAGATCGGCCCCGCCCTGGCCGCCGGGAACACCATCGTCCTGAAGCCGTCCGACACGACGCCCGCGTCGTCGGTGCTGCTGGCGCAGGTCGCGAACGAGGTGCTCCCGCCGGGGGTCCTCAACGTCGTCTGCGGTGACCGCGGGACGGGACGCGCGCTCGTCGAGCACCCGACCCCGCAGCTCGTCGCCATCACCGGTTCCATCCGCGCGGGCATGCAGGTCGCGGAGTCGGCGTCGAAGGACGTGAAGCGCGTCCACCTGGAACTCGGCGGCAAGGCACCCGTCGTTGTGTTCGACGACGCCGACGTCGCCGCGGCCGCCGAGGCGATCGCGGGCGCCGGCTACTTCAACGCCGGCCAGGACTGCACCGCCGCGACCCGCGTCCTCGTCGCGCCGCGGTTGCACGACGACTTCGTCGCCGCCCTGTCGGAACAGGCGAGGAACACCAAGGTCGGTCTGCCCGACGACGCCGACGCCGCCCTCGGCCCCGTGAACAACGCCAACCAGCTGGCGCACGTCTCCGGGTTCGTCGACCGCCTGCCCGACCACGCCGTCCTCGGGGCCGGTGGCGCGCGTTCCGTCGGCGACCTCGCCCGCGGTTTCTACTACGACCCTACCGTCGTGTCCGGCCTGACCCAGGACGACGAGGCCGTGCAGAACGAGATCTTCGGCCCTGTCATCACCGTCCAGCGCTTCACCGACGAGGACGAGGCGATCCGCTGGGCCAACGGCACCAAGTACGGCCTCGCCTCCAGCGTGTGGACGAAGGACTTCGGCCGCGCCATGCGCGTCTCCGCGGCCCTCGACTTCGGCTGCGTGTGGATCAACACCCACATCCCGCTCGTCGCCGAGATGCCGCACGGCGGGTTCAAGCAGTCCGGCTACGGCAAGGACCTCTCGATGTACGGCATGGAGGACTACACGCGCATCAAGCACGTGATGGCCAACCTCGACTCCTGACCCGTCCCCTCGTGACTGGGCACGTCGCCATCGGGGCGTGCTCGGTCGCGGGGGAGAGGGCAGGTCTGCGATGATGGCCGCGGACCTTCCGGGGTCCGGGGCCTCTAGCTCAATTGGCAGAGCAGCGGACTTTTAATCCGCGGGTTGTCGGTTCGATCCCGACGGGGCCCACGACCATCCCGGCTCCGACGTCGGCAGGGGTGCAGGTCCCTCTTACGACATGGACCGTGGTCTGTCGAAGACGATCACGCCGGATAGACGTCGGGTCGTCGGTCGTCGAACAGGTGGGCCCGAGGGGTCAGCTGCTTGTCGCGCGTCGGCGCCAGGTCGACGTCGACGAGCAGCAGACCCTCGTGGTCGCGCGACGCCACCGGCCACCCGTCGGCCCCCACGACCGTCGTTCCCGCCGTCCACTCCTGGCCCCGCTCGGTCCCGGTGCGGTCGCAGCACGCGACGACGACCCGGTTGACCCGGGCCGTGGCCATGGCGATGACGACCTCCGGCGGACGTTCACCGGCCGGGCGCGGGACGAGGGGCCAGTTCGTGGGGACGGCCAGCAGTTCCGCGCCGGCCAGCGCGAGGGCGCGGGTGAACTCGGGGAACTCCAGGTCGTAGCAGACCAGCGGGGCGATCGCGCCGACCCGCGTCGCCAGCACGGGCGGCAGAGCGTTGCCGGGCCGGAAGAACCGCTTCTCCTCGTCCCACAGGTGGACCTTGCGGTACACGGCCAGGACACCGGACGCGTCGACGACGGCGGCGCTGTTGTACAGACCGTCCTCCCCGCGTTCGCAGAACCCCCCGACGACGACCGCGTCCCCGCGGGCGGCCTCCTCGGCCCAGCCGGCGAACACCTCGTCGTCGCGGGTGATCGCCACCCCCGCCGCCTCCTCGGGCGAGGCGAACACGTAGCCGGACGTGACGAGTTCGGGCAGGACGACGAGGTCGGCCCCGGCGTCCACGGCCCCGCGGACGGCGGCCCGCGCGTCCCGGGTGTTGGCGGCCAGGTCGGCGATGCGGGGGGCGGAGCTGTGGCAGGCGATCCGGACCACGGAGGTGGTCATGCGCGCTCCGTGCACCGCGTCACCGCCAGCGGGCGGTGCGCAGGGTGGCGGTGGCGCTGTGCGCGGCCATGCCTTCGGAGTCGGAGATCACCTGGACCGCCGTCGCGAGGTCGGGCGTGGCTTCGCGCGAGATCCGCTGGTACGTCAGCGGTTTCAGGTAGCGCGCGACGGACAGCCCGGCACTGTGCCGGGCCCCGCCGGCCGTCGGCAACGTGTGGTTGGTCCCGGCCATGCCCTTGTCGGAGTAGGCGACCGTCGACCACTCCCCGAGGAAGAGCGAGCCGTAGTTCGTCAGGCGGTCGTGGTACCAGTCGTCCTCGGACGTCAGCACCTCGAGGTGTTCCGGGGCCAGGTCGTCCATGAGCGTCGCGGCCGTCTCGCGGTCCGCGGCCCAGGTCACGCTGCCGTGGTCGCGCCAGGCGGCACCGGCGATGTCGCGCGTCGCGAGCCCCCCGAGCTGCCGGTCGACCTCGGTGACGACGGCCTGCGCGAGTTCCCGCGACGTGCTCACCAGCGCCGCGGGGGAGTTCGGACCGTGCTCGGCCTGCCCGAGCAGGTCGGCCGCCACGAGGACCGGGTCGGCGCTGTCGTCGGCCAGCACCGCGACCTCCGAGGGACCGGCGAGGAGGTCGATCGCGACGGTGCCGAACAGCTGGCGCTTGGCCTCCGCGACGAACGCGTTGCCGGCTCCCACGAGCATGTCGACGGGGCCCTCGCCGACGAGGCCGAAGGCCATCGCGGCCAGGGCCTGCACCCCGCCGAGGACGAACACCCGGTCGACCCCGGAGACCGCGGCGGCGTACAGCACGGCGTCGTTGGCGCCGCCGTGGGGTTGCGGCGGGGTGCACGCCACGACGGAGGGAACCCCGGCGACCTTGGCCACGCCCACCGTCATGAACGCGCTCGCCGTCAGCGGGAACCGCCCGGCCGGCAGGTAGGCCCCCACCCGGCCCACGGGCACGTAGCGCTGGCCCACGAGCAGGCCCGGGGTCAGCTCCACGGAGAAGTCGCTCAGGTGCGCGCGCTGGGCCGCGGCGAAGGCCCGGGTGCGTTCACCACCGAGTTCGATCGCCTCGCGCAGCTCGGGGGGCAGGCGCTCGCCGCTGCGGGCGATGGTGTCGGCGTCGAGTTCCACGGCGCGGCCGTCGCTGCCGTCGTAGCCGTCGAGTTCCGCGGCGTAGCGCAGGACGGCGTCGAGCCCGCCCGCCTCGATGTCGGCGAGCATCCCGGACACGCGCGCGGCGACCGCGGGGTCGCGCTGGGCGGGCGGGGTCTGGACGGCGGGAACCTTCACCGGCGAGAACCGGCCGGCGAGGGCGGAGAGGACGGCGGGGGTGAACTGCATGCGGGAAGGCTAGGAACTGCGCAACCCTCAGGACAAGACCCGGAGATCCTCCGGTACCCGCAGGACTACCCTGTCGATCGTGACGCTGAACCAGCTCCGGGCCTTCCTCGCGGCCGCCCGGACGGGGTCGTTCACCGCGGCGGCCGTGGACCTGGAGATCGCCTCCGCCTCGGCCTCCGAACTCGTCCGGCGGCTCGAGGAGGAGCACGGGATCGCGTTGTTCACGCGTGGGCCGAGGCGGCTCGTCCTCACGGGCGCGGGTGAGCAGCTCCTGCCCTTCGCGGAGCAGTCCGTCTCCGCGGCCGACGCCGGGAGCGACGCGGTTCGGGCGTTGCGCAGCCTGGGCGGCGGGGTCGCCACCTTCGGGGTCCTGCGCAACGCCGACTACTACCTGCTCTCCGACCTCGTCGCGGAGTTCCACCGGCGCCACCCCGCGGTCCGGGTGCGGCTGGTGGGGCTGAACTCGGTGGCGGTGGCGGCCGCCGTGGCGGCGGGGGAGATCGAGGCGGGTCTGGTCGTCCTGCCCGTCGACGACGCCGGGCTGACGGTCACCCCCGTCCTGCGGGACGAGGTCCGCTACGTCAGCGCGGACCCGGCCCGACTGCGGCGGCCGGTGACGATGGCCGACCTGGCCGCCGCGCCGCTGGTCCTCTACGACGCCCACCACGGCTGGCGGGACCCGACGCGGCGGCAGCTCGCCGACCGCGCACGGCTGGAGGGCGTCAGGCTGGAACCCCTCATCGAGGTCGAGCACGTCGAGGCGGCGCTCGGCCTCGTGGCGCGGGGGATCGGCGACACCTTCGTCAGCCGGGCCGTGGTGGACAGCGCGGCGTTCCCCCCGGGGCTCGGGACGGTGGGTTTCGAAACCCCCCTGCACGACGTCGTGGCCCTGGTGCAGCGTGAAGGGATCGCGCTGTCGCCGGCCACGCGCGAACTCGCCCGGCTGGCCCGTCAACGCCTGCTCGCGCACGACGCCGACGGGGCCGGCGGGGCCTGGCCCGGCTGAGCGGGGCGGTCAGTCGTCCTCGGTGGCGGTGACCATGACGCCGACCGGCGCGAGGTAGCCGTTGGGGTCGATCATCCGGTCGGTGCGGCGGGCGGCGTAGACGACCTCGGGAGCCCATTCCAGGTAGACGCGGTCGTCACCGGAGTTGATGACCAGCAGTTCACCCGGGCCGTCCGGGCCTTCCTGCACGCAGCGGAACGCGCGCCAGGCCCCCGGCGGGACCGAGAACGAGTCGCCCACGCCGAGTTCCACCGCCGTGGCCGGATCGCCGTTGAGGGTCACCGACCAGCGACCGGACTTCACCAGCAGGGCCTGGTTGCGGTCGTGGCGGTGCAGCAGCAGACCCTCCTCCGCCACGGCCCGGACCCAGGCGAGGTTGAACGAGTGCGGTTCGGTGATCGACGGGGTCTGGCGACGGTCCTGCGTCATGCCGTACCCGATGACCAGGGCCAGTTCGGCCGCCCCGCCGGGCAACGTCGCGCACAGCAACGCGTTGCGGCTGTAGACGCGGTCGCCGGGCTGCACGACGCGACGGCGCATCTCCTCGACGGAGTAGGACGTCAGCTCGTCGATGTAGCGCGTCTTCATCGGGGTGATCAGGGCGACGCCCTCGGGCAGCGCGTCGCCCGCGACGGTGTCGATCAGCCGGTTGTCGGCCGTCAGGTGCAGGCCGTGGGACTCGGCCTCCTCCAGCACCGAGGGACCCCAGATGATCCCGCCGGTCACGTCGCGGCCCAGCACGGTGTAGAGGATCCCGTCGTCCGGTCCCTCGTTGGTGAACCCGCGGAAGATCCAGGTCGGGACCGAGACGACGTCGCCGTCGGTGCTGACGTACTCGCCCTGCTGCCCGTCGACGCCCCAGCGCAGGCGGAACTCGCCGCCGAGGTTGACGAACACCTCCGCGGTGAAGTGCAGGTGCAGGTTGTTGGAGATGCCGTTCGGCATCCCCGCGGCCCCGGTGTTGAAACCGTGCGGCTCGGTGAGGTTGATGAACTGGGAGGCGTTCTGCGAGACGCCGCCGCCGATGAAGGCGTAGTTTTCCTTGCGGTCGGAGCCGGGCGTGCGGCAGTCGATGAAGGCCGCGTTGCAGGGGACCCAGTCGCTCTTGCGGACGGTGCGGCGCTGGATCTCCGCGGCCCCGACGGTGACGTCGCTCAGTTCCGGGCGCACGTGCTCGGTGGTGGTCATGCGTTCCTCCTCCAGAGGGAGTGCGGATTCTCAGTAGATGTTGACGGGTACGGTGTCGCCGTCGCCGCGGGCGGCCGCGATCTGGGTGCGCAGGGCGATGTCGTCGTACAGGCGCACCTCCTTGACGAGAGCGCCGCGGTGGAACGTGAACTGCGAGATCCCGAGCACGTCGACGGGTTTCCCCGTGCGCGGACCGTAGGTGGGGGCGCCGGTGTAGTCGCCGACGAACTTCCACGTCACCGCGACCCGCAGCCCGGCGTAGCGGACGTCGTCGTTGGTCTGGACGTCGCGGACCTCGAACTGCCCCGCGGGGAAGCACTTCAGGAACCGCAGCAGGGCCCGGCGGTACCCCTCGGGACGGATGACGACCTGGTTGCCGACGGTCAGCAGGACGAGGTCGCGTGCGAAGAACGCCTCCACCTTCTGCAGGTCGCGGTCGTTCCAGACCGTCCGGATCATCTCCAGGACGCGTTCGACCTCGGGGCGGTGCTCGTCCGGACGGGGGCCGGAGTCGCCCGCGGCGACGACGTCGACCGGTGCGGGCTGGGTCCAGGAACCCGTGTACCCGCGGAAGGTCTGGGCCCGGGCGAGCTCGTCGAGGTCCAGCCCCAGGTCCAGCGCGCCGGCGAGGGAGTCGCGCACGACCCACTCCTCGACCATGCGGCCGCGTCGGTAGAGGCAGTTGGCGATGGTGCGGCTGTGCGCGGAGGTGTGCAGGTGCCCCGACAGCACGAGGTGGGAGCTGAGGAACGCGTCCTGGCCCCGCGCCTCCCACACCACGTCCTCGGCCTGGCCGGTCCGGTCCGGGTCCGCCGAGATGCGCTGCAGCGTCCCCTCGATCACCTCCTGCCGTGTGGTGGAAGTCCCGTAGGCGCCGTGGACGATCGAGTCCGGTTCGTAGTTCTCGCGGATGAAGCTGATGGAGCGGTCGACCCAGATGAGGTCGGTCACCTCGCGGATGAAGTCGTCGGGATCCGCGTACGGCGCGTACGCGACCGGATCGAGAGCCACTGGGGAGCATCCCTTCGTCGGTGGTCGCGGTGGGCTGCTGCGCCCACCACGACGCTGAGCGTATGCGTATGCACAAACCGGTGCAAGGGGTTGCGCACGGTGGCTCGGGGGGTCAGCCCGTGGTTCCGAGGGTTCCGCGCTCGACGAAGGTGGTGGTGAACGTGGTGTGGGACAGGGGGGCTCCTGGATCCTCGATGCGGCGCACGGCGAGCCGGGCCGCCTCGCGGGCCATCTGCTCGAAGTCGTAGGCGATGGTCGAGAGCTGCACGATCGGCCAGGCGGCGGGCGGGAGGTCGTCGAAACCCACGATCGAGACCTCCCGGGGGACGTGCACGCCGGTGCGGCCGGCGGCGTTGAGGGCGCCGTAGGCGACCACGTCGTTGCCGCAGAAGATCAGCGTGGGAGGTTCGGGCAGTTCCAGCAGTTCGCTCACCGCGGCGTCGCCGACGGCGGTGTCGTAGGGGCCGCGGCGCACGTACCGCGTCTCCAGGGGCAGGCCGTGGTCGGCCAGGGCCGAGCGCAGCGCGAGTTCCCGGCTCTGTCCCGTGCTGGTGTTGGTCGGTCCGAGCACGGCGCCCACCCGGCGGTGGCCGAACTCGACCGCGCGGCGGACGGCAGCCGTGAAGCCCGGCACGGGATCCACGACCGTGGCGTCGGCGTCGACCTGGGTGCTGGTGCGGTTGAGGTAGACGAACGGCAGCCCCCGGTCGCGCAACCGCAGGGGGGCGGTGGAGTCGATCGTGGTCGTGGCCAGGACGACCCCGTCCATCCCGTTCGCCAGCAGGCGGTCCACCACGCTCCCGTTGTCGTCGGACTCGGTGTGCAGCAGGAGCTGGTACCCGCGGCTCTCGAGTTCGTGGTGCACCGGCGCGATGATGTGGTGGTAGAACTCGTTGTTCAGGTCGGTGACGAGCAACCCGATGCGCCGGGTGCGCCCGGAGGACAGGGCCCGGCCGGCGTCGCTGAGCACGTACCCGAGCAGTTGGGCGGCCTCGCGGACGCGCTGCTTCGTGGCGTTCGAGAGCCGGGGGTCGTCCCGCAGGGCCCGGGAGACCGTGGGCTGGGAGACGCCGGCCACACGGGCGACGTCGCGGCTCGTGACTGCCATGGGTGAACCCTTCCGCGACCCGCTGCGACCGCTGGAGTCTAGCCGACGGGTGCCTCGGTCCGGTATACGTAGACGCAGTTTGAGCATACGTATACGCAAACCCCTGCACACCACGACGGAACGAGGGTCCGACGATGCCCCTGCAGCTCAAGAGCGCCCCCACGAAGTCCTTCGCGGACACGGCCCAGGCCGACGTCGCCGAGCGGGTGGGGACGATCGTCGCCGCCGTCCGTCGCGAGGGCGACGACGCGGTCCGCCGCTACGCCGAGCAGTTCGACGGCTGGACGCGACCCTCCCGGCTCGACGACGACCAGGTCGAGGAGATCGTGGCCGGCCTCGACCCCCAGGTGATCGAGGACATCCGGTTCGTCCAGGACCAGGTGCGCACCTTCGCCCAGGCCCAGCGCGACTCCCTCGTCGACCTCGAGGTCGAGACCCTGCCCGGAGTGCGGCTCGGACAGAAGCACGTGCCCGTGCAGGCGGTCGGCGCCTACGTCCCCGGGGGGAAGTACCCGCTGACGGCGTCCGCGCACATGACGATCGTCACCGCCAAGGTGGCGGGCGTGCCCCGCGTCGTGGCCTGCACCCCACCCATCCGGGGTGAGGTCCCGGCCGCCACCGTCGCGGCCATGAAACTCGCCGGGGCCGACGAGATCCACGTCCTCGGTGGGGTGCAGGCGATCGCGGCCATGGCCCTGGGCACGGAGAGCATCGCCCCGGTGAACCTCCTGGCCGGTCCCGGCAACGCCTACGTCGCGGAGGCGAAGCGGCAGTTGTTCGGGGAGGTCGGCATCGACCTGTTCGCCGGACCCACCGAGATCCTCGTCGTCGCCGACGACTCCGCCGACCCCTTCCTCGTCGCGGTCGACCTGCTCTCGCAGGCCGAGCACGGTCCCGAGTCGCCCGCGGTGCTCATCACCACCTCGCGCGCGCTGGGCGAGCGGGTGCTCGAGCACGTCGAACGGCTGCTGCCCGGCCTGCCGACCGCCGACTACGCGGGACCGGCCTGGCGCGACTGGGGTCAGGTGCTGGTGGTGGACGACCTCGACGAGGCGTACGCGCTGGCGGACTCCTTCGCCTTCGAGCACGTGCAGGTCTTCACCCGCGCACCGCGCGAGGCGCTGGTGAAGATGCACGACTACGGCGCGCTGTTCCTCGGGGAGAACACCTGCGTCTCCTACGGCGACAAGGTGATCGGCACCAACCACGTACTGCCCACGCTGGGCGCGGCCCGCTACACGGGAGGTCTGTGGGTCGGCAAGTACCTGCGCACGGTCACCTACCAGGAGATCAGCGACCCAGCGTCCTCGGCCCGGCTGGGGGAGGTCTGCGGCCGTGCCGCGCGGGTGGAGCTCTTCGAGGGACACGCCCGCTCCGGCGACGTCCGGGCCTGGAAGCACACCGGCCGCCGCTTCGGCTGGATCGAGGACGCGCTCGCGGTCGGGACGGGGACGCCGTGACCGACCTCACCGACCTCACCGGCCGGACCGCGCTGGTCACCGGCGGCGGGAGCGGTCTCGGGGCCGCCATCGCGACCGCGCTGCACGGGGCCGGCGCGCGCGTCGTGCTGGTGGGACGCGACCGCGGCCGGTTGGCCGAGGTCGCCGGGCGGCTGGGGGAGCGCACCCGCACCGCGTCCTGCGACGTCGCCGACGAGTCCGCGGTCGAGCGCCTGCGGACCGAGCTGGCGGAGGAGGAGATCTCGGTCCTGGTGAACAACGCCGGGGTCCCCGGGCCGGTGGCCCCCCTGACGGAGATCTCCGTCGACGACTGGGACGCGGTGTTCGACGTCAACGTGCGGGGAACGTTCCTGCTGTGCCGCGCCTTCCTGCCGGCGATGGTCGCGCGGGGGGCCGGGGACGTCGTCAACCTCGCGTCGGTCTCGGGCAAGCGCCCGCTCGCGAACCGCACCCCGTACTGCGCGTCCAAGATGGCCGTCCTCGGACTCACCTCGACGTTGGCCTTCGAGGTCGGTCCGGCGGGGGTGAGCGTGAACTCCCTCTCGCCCGGGCCCGTGCTCGGACCGCGGATGGAACGCAACCTCCGGCTCGAGGCGCAACGTCGGGGGGTCCCGGTCGAGGTCGCAGAGGAGGCGTTCGTCTCGCGCGCGGCCCTGGGGCGCATGGTCACCGAGGAGGAGGTCGGAGCGGCCGTGCTCGCCATGCTCGCGATGCCCGGCATGTGCGGGGCCGACGTCGACCTGTCCGCCGGGATGGTGGCGTGATGGCGGCGCTGCGCGACACGTCGTTGCGCGAGCGCGCCGACACGTCGTTGCGCGAGCGCGCACAGGCCGGCGAACGTCTGCTCGGGGTGCTGTTGCGGATGCCCGCGGAGGAACTCGTGGAGATGGTCTGCGTGGCCGGTCACGACTTCGTGCTGATCGACTGCGAGCACGGCCCGGCCGACGTGCTGGCGCTGCGCCAGCACATCGCCTGCGCCGCGCTGCACGGGGTTCCCGTCCTGGTGCGGGTCGGCAGCGACGACCCGGGAATGGTCCTGCGGGTCCTCGACCAGGGGGCCGAGGGCATCCTCGCCCCGCACGTCGACAGCGCCGACGAGGCGGCCGCGGTGGTCGCCGCCGCGCACTACCCACCGGTGGGTCGGCGGGGTTTCGCGACGTACGGGCGGGCCGGGCGGTTCGGCACCACGGACGCCCGGACGCACCTGGCAGACCTGTTGCGCCGCACCCTTGTCCTGGGCATGGTCGAGTCCCCCGCCGGGGTCGGTGCGGTCGAGGAGATCGTCGCGACCCCGGGGTTGGACGGCATCATGGTGGGACCCGCCGACCTCGCCGCGGCCACCGGTCCGGACGACCTGCCGGTCCCCGCGGCGATCGCCCGGGTCAACGCGGCCGTCGCGGCCGGCGGGAAACTCCGGGTGGACATCGTCGGGAGTTCCCCGCGGGCGTCGGCGGCGTTCGAGGACGGTGCGCAGATCGTGGTCTACAACCTCGCGCACGCCCTCATGGCGCACCTCACGGAACTCCTCGTCCCGCACGCCTGACGCCGGGAGCGGAGTTCACACAGCTGTTACCGGGAACCCTTCCCTTCAGAAATGCATACGTATACGGTCGCATCATGCCCACAGAGAAGCGCGCCTTCGTCCTCATCGCCGCGGCCGTCGCGGGTGCTCTCGTCGTGACCGGTTGCGGTGCGGGGAGTCGTGTCGGGAACGACAACGCGACCTCGGTCACCTGCGACTACGAGGCCCCGGCGTCGGACACCACCGTCAACGTGCTCGCCTACAACTCCTCGGCCATCGACCCCTTCACCAACACGATGGTCTCGAGCTGCACCAAGGACCCCGTCACGGTCAAGCACGACCCCATCGACTTCGGCGGCCAGGTCACCAAGACCACCGCGACGCTGGCCGGCGACACCGGGACCTACGACATCCTCGAGACCTACGGGTTCGTCATCCCGTCGCTGGCCGAGGACGAGAAACTCGTCCCTCTCGACGACCTCTACGACGAACACGGCAAGGACTTCGGGCTCGACGCGATCAGCGAGTCCATGCGGCAGGGGATGTCCTACGACGGCAAGCTCTACGCCCTGCCGATGCAGGCGCAGATGTTCGTCCTCGCCTACCGCGCCGACGTCTTCGAGGAACTCGGGCTGCCTGCGCCGACGACGTTCGCCGACATGGTCACGGCCGCCGAGGCCATCAAGGCCGCTAGCACCATGCAGTACCCGATCGCCCTCCCGTGGCTGGCCACGTCCGACGTGACCACGAGCTTCGAGGCCGCCATGAACTCCTTCGGTGCCGACTTCGTGGACGCCGACGGCACGGTCACGCTCGACACCCCGGAGGCGAAGCAGGCGCTCGAGGCGATGCTGAGCCTCAAGCCGTACCTCGACCCGCAGGTGACGACGTTCGACCAGCCCAAGGTCCAGCAGCAGATGTTCAACGGCACCGCCGCCATGGCCATCATGTTCTCGGGCCGGATGAACGACCTCACGCTGCCCACCAACAGCGACCTCTCGAAGGACTTCGCCTTCGCCGGTGCGCCCAAGGTGACCGCGGACGCGCCGTACAGCTACAGCCGCCTCTCCATCGACGGCTGGTCGATCCCGACGAACACGAAGCTCGACCACGACATGCTCTTCACGATGATGGCCTCGGCTGTCGGTGAGGACGCCTCGAAGGCGTCGATCCCCGCCGCCTACCCGGCCCGCGAAGGGCTCGTCACGCCGTCGAACTCTCCCTACGGCGAGGCGGCCAACGCCTCCATCGCCTCCACCATGCCGCCGGTCGTCTCCCCGGTCCTGGCCGACCTGAGCACGGCGATCCGGCCGATCCTCGTGCAGGTCCTCACCGGTGAGGTCAGCGTCGAGGCGGGGACGGCCCAGATGCAGGCGGCCGGCGAAGGTCTGGTCGGTTGAGGTCGGGGTGCGAGGTCTCGACCCAGTCCGCCGTCATCCGGGAGGTCGTCCGTGAAACCCCGTGAGTTCTGGTTGCTGTTCTCACCCAGCCTGGTCGTCATGGTCGGTCTGCTGGTGCTGCCCCTCGTGCGCACGGTGCAGTGGAGCCTGGAGAGCGTCCGGTACGGGACGCCCGGCACGTTCGTCGGGCTGGCGAACTTCGCCACGGCCCTGACCGATGCGCGGTTCGGCCGGGCCGTCCTGTTCACCGTCGTCATCACCGTGGTGACCACGGCCGTCCTGCTGGTGCTCGGCTACCTCGTCGCCGTCGGGGTGAACCGGCTGACGACCTCGCGGCCCCTCGTGCTCGGCATCATGCTGGTGTCCTACGTCCTGCCGAACCTCGTCGGGGCCGTCGCCTACTCGTGGTTGTTCGACGACAACTTCGGCGGGCTGGTCAACCGCTTCGTCGACGCCCTCGGCGGGTCCCCGGTCCTGTGGTTCACCGACCAGGTCCCCAACGCCTTCCTCGTCACGTCCAACACCGTGTGGCACATGCTGCCGTTCGCGATGCTGATCGTGCTGGCGGCGCTGCAGTCCGTCCCCGCCGAACTGCGCGAGGCGGCGACCATCGACGGGGCCTCCGCGGTCCAGACGCACGTGCGGGTCATCATCCCCACCATCCGCGGGGTGCTGGGTTTCGTGACGCTGATCTCGATCATGGACGTGCTGCGCACCTTCGACAGCCTCATCCCGCTGTCCCCGCAGGCCGCGGCCATCGGCAACGAGTCGATCATGATGTACGTCTACTCGGTGGCCTTCGCCGACGGAGCGCAGAACCTGGGCCTGGGCAGTGCGATCAACGTCCTGACGATTGGGTTGATCCTCCTCATGCTCGTCCCGTTCATCCGCGGGATCTTCAAGGAAGCGAAGGTGGCCCGATGACCGTGCACACCGAACCACCGACCCGGTTGGACCACCCGTCGGGGACGCCGGTCCTGCGGCAGGTCCGGCCGCGCAGTCCGGTGGTGACCGGGGTCCTGCTCGGCGCCGTGTGCGTCGTGACGCTGCTGCCGTTCCTGTGGATGGCCCTCTCGGTCACGAAACCCACGAACGTGGCCTTCGCCAACCCGCCGGTGTTCTCCGGGTACACCCCGACGCTGCGGGCCTTCGCGGACCTGTGGCAGACGACGTACTTCGCCGACTACCTGACGAACACCCTCGCGGTGGCCGTCATCTCGACCGTCATCGCCCTCGTCATCGGCATCCCGGCCGCGTACGCGCTGTCGCGGTTCCCGACCTACGTCTCGGCGTTCCTCCTCGTGCTCGCCCTGGTGTTCCGCGCCCTGCCGCGGTTCTCGGTCGTGCTGCCGATGTACGACATCAGCCGGGCCCTGGGCATCTACGACACGACGTTCGCCCTGGCCGTGGCCCTCGTCGCCATCAACCAGCCCTTCACCATCTGGCTGCTGCGCAACTTCTTCGCCGAGATCCCCCGGGAACTCGACGAGGCGGCCATGATCGACGGTTGCACCCGCATCGGCATGCTCCGTCGCGTGATGATCCCGCTGATGCGGCCCGGGATCCTGACCGCGGGGATCTTCGTCTTCCTCTTCGCCTTCCAGGAGTACCTGACGGCGCTGGTGCTGACGGACAGTTCGTCCAAGACCGTCCCGGTGTTCATCGCCACCCAGCTGGGCCAGACCCTGCCCATGCTGCAACAGGCCGGAGCGGCGTCGCTGCTGCTGACCCTGCCCGTCGTCGTCATTGCCTTCGTCGCCCAGAAGTACCTGGTGGCGGGGTTGAGCGACGGGGCGGTCAAGGGCTGAACGGGGGGGCCGGCAGGGTGACGCGCTGGGTGCTGCTGGCGGGGATGAACTGCTCCGAGGACCTGTGGAGCGGGTGTGGGGTGGACGACGCCCTCACCCCGCCGCTGGACCGGGAGAGCGTGGACGAGCAGGTCGGGCACCTGCTGCGCACGCTGCCGCCGCGCTTCCTCCTGGGGGGTTCGTCCCTGGGGGCCGTCGTCGCGACGGCCCTGGCCCTGCGCGCCCCCGAACGCGTCGCGGGGCTGCTGCTGACGGCGACGAACGCCCGGGCGCCCACGGACGGGCAACGCCGCGGGTGGGGGGAGTGGCGACGGCGGCTGGACGCGGGCGTCCCGCCGCGCGTCCTGCAGGAGGAGATCCTGCCCCTGCTGCTCGCCCCGTCCACGGCGGTCGCCCGCCCGGACCTGGTCGAACGGACCCTGGCGATGGCGGACGCCGTCGGAGCGGCGGTGCTGCGTCGTCAACTGGCGCTGCAGGACAGCCGACAGGACCTGCTCGGCCGCCTGCCGACGCTCACCGTGCCCGTCCGGGTGGTCTCCGGGATCCACGACGCCCTCTGTCCGCCCGAGTTCCACACGGCGATCGCGGCGGCCGTCCCGGGGGCGGAGCTCACCACGACGTCGACGGGTCACCTGGGACCGCTGGAGGACCCCCGGGCGTTCGCGGCGCTGCTGCACCAGGCGGGACCCGGCTCCACCCCCGGGTGACCTGCCCCGCTCCGCGTCACGCGCTCTGCCGGGCCAGGTGACTCCGCTGGGCGGGCATGAGGCCGGCCCGCATCCCGAAGCGGGTGGTGGCCGTCTCGACGGCCAGCGCCTCCCGCAGGCAGTCGCGCCGCACGGGACAGGTCTGGCAGACCTCGGCGGCGAGACCGTGGTGGCGGGCACTGGTGCGGGTCGTGGAGTCGAAGGTCTGGTCGAAGACCTCGACGTAGTCGCGGCAGCTCGCGCGCTGCTCCCAGTCGGTGCCGGGCATGGTCGTGCCTCTCGTCGCCGTGGTGCTCCCCGCCTGGTGGGGGCGGCAGAACAGGTATCGGCAACGGTTGCTCCACGGCACAGGCGCCGTACGGGTGACCGCCCGCGGAGGAGGGGAGGAAGAGCGGGTCCCAGGGCTTGAACCTGGCCCTCTCCGGTGGAACCGGAGCGCGTCACCACGGACACCTGACCCGCACGAAGCACCGCCCTCACGGGCGCAGCTCGTGTCACGACCATACCCCGGGTAGCGCCCGTGTCCCCGACTCCCGCAACCCGTCCGGCCCAGTCCGTGCCGGGGGACGCGAGGTCAGGTGTTCACAGACTGATCGCTCGAAGCAACTACCGCGAACGGCCAGGAACTGCTTGGGTGTGGCCCGTGGATCCCACCGGACGTTCTACCCGGCCTCGACGCCGGTCCAGCGCGGCGTTCGTCTCGATCGTCGTCCTCGTCGCCGGCTTCCTCGTCGCCGGCAGCACCGCGGCCGCCCAGGCCCACTCCGGCCCGTCCTGGACGCCGCCGAAGATCAAGCACGTGTGGACGATCGTCCTCGAGAACAAGTCGTACGAGGCGTCGTTCACCGGCTTGAACCAGAACTCCTACCTCTGGAAGACGCTCCCGTCCTACGGCGTCCTCGCCCGCCAGTACTACGGCACCGGCCACTTCAGCGAGGACAACTACCTCTCGCTCGTCAGCGGTCAGGCACCGTCGCCGGGTCCGCAGGCCGACTGCCCCTACTACAACGAGACCGGCCCGGTCCAGGAGGTCGCGGACGGGCAGTTCAAGATCCTCGACGACACCCAGCGTCCGGACGGCACCTACCACGACGGGTCCACCCAGCCGGGCTGCGTCTTCCCCCGGCAGGTCAAGACGTTGTTCAACCAGTTCGACGCCCAGCACGTCAGCTACAAGGGCTACATGCAGGACATGGGCAACGACCCCGCACGCGAGGCGACGACCTGCGGCAACCCGCTGCCGGGTCCGGGTCCCGCCGTGGTCGACCCGGGTGCCGCCGAGGGGCCCTACGCCTCCCCGGGGAGCCTGGCCGCGCCGAGCACCACCGTCGACGACCAGTACGTCCCCAAGCACAACCCCTTCGCGTGGTTCCACTCGCTGCTCGACAACGGCGACTGCGCCCGGCACGTCGTGCCGCTGGCGAAGAACCTGCTGGCGGACCTCAAGAGCGAGAAGACCACCCCCGCCTTCTCCTGGATCAGCCCGGACAACTGCAGCGACGCGCACGACGCCACCTGCAAGGGGGACAACCTCTCCGGCGGGTCGAACGTGCTGACCGGCGACCGGAAGACCCCGGCCAACACCCAGGGCGGCCTGTACGCCGCTGACCTGTTCCTGGAACAGGTCGTCCCGGCGATCATGCGCAGCCCCGCCTACCAGGACGGCGGGCTCATCGACATCACCTTCGACGAGGGGTTCCCGCCCTACAAGGTCTACGGGAACTCCATCGCGGACAAGAACTACACGCCCGACGCGGGGCTGGGCACCGTGACGGGTGCGGCCAGTGCTGCGAACAACGGCAGCAGCGTCGAGAGCCAGGCGAACACCGCCCAGTCCGTCGTCGCCTGCTGCAACGAGCTGCCCGGCCCGAACACCGACCAGCCCGGCGACCGGGCGTTCAACCAGGACACCACCCCCGGCGGCGGGATCACCGGTTCCGTCCTCATCAGCCCCTACGTGACCCCGGGGTCGGTGACCGACCAGCCGTACAACCACTACAGCTGGCTGCGGTCGATGGAGGACCTGTTCCAGGTCGACCGCGGCGGTTCCGACGGCCAGGGCCACCTCGGCTACGCCGGGGCGGACGGCTTGCGACCGTTCGGACCCGACGTCTACAACAACCCGAAGGCGAAGGTCCTGGCGCCGAGACCGTCCGGCGAGGGCGGGATCTACGCGGCCGTCGCCCGCCTCGACGAGGTCCAGGAACCCGTCAGCCACCAGCCCCTGGACCAGGTGAAGTGAGACACCGCTCGAACGCACGGCGCCCCGCGGCGCTCGCGCGGACCGTCGCGGCCGGCACCCTGGTGCTGGTCGCGACGGCCGGGTGCGCGGACGCCGCCCCGGGCGCGGGTTCCTACCCCGTGGCCACGCCGCAGACCCAGGTCCTCGCGACCCCGACCGCCTCGGCGGGCGGCTACCAGCTCGTGGCCGCGGGAGACCCGGTCCGCGTCGTCCTGCCCGACGCCGACGTGACCGCGCAGGTGTCGGGGCCGGACGTCGAGGTGCCGACGCCCGCTCCCGGCCAACCGCTGTCCGCGGTGTCGGCGCCGGGAGTGCTGACCGTCACCTTCACCGCGACCTCGGGCCACCTCGACGTCGCGGCGGCCGGTTTCCTGGGGCTCGACGAGAAGCAGGACCCGGAGGCGCTCACCGCCGACGCCCCGTCGGTGACGGTCGAACCGGGCCACCCGGCGACGCTGCACCTGTCGTCCACGTTCGCGACGGGTCACACCACCCTGACGTGGCAACCCCTCGGGACGCCGCTGGTGACGTGGGACTTCGTCGTCGAGATCGACTGACCCGAGTTCCCCGGGTACGGCAGCGCGGGCGGTATCGATTGCCTCCGGCAACGTTCATCCGCTGTTTCCCTGGTGCCGGCCACCCTCACCCGAACGGCCCCTAGCCTCTCGCTCTGAGCGAGGTTGAGGAGCTACCCGTGGAACAGGTGAGGCCGGTACGGGCGCGTGGCGTCCACAAGAACTTCGGGGACGTCATCGCCCTCGACGGCGTCGACCTCGACGTGGGCGAGGGGCAGGTCCACGGGCTGGTCGGTCCCAACGGGGCGGGCAAGACGACCCTCCTCGGCCTGCTGCTCGGTCTCTCCGTCGCCGACCGCGGCAGCGTGGAACTCCTGGGCACCCCGCTGCGGCACGGGAGCGCGGTCCCCGACGGCGTCGCGGGTTTCGTCGACGGCCCGGGTCTCTACCCCCAGCTCACCGCGCGCCAGAACCTGACCGCCGTCGCCGACCTGCGTCGCCGCGACCGCCGCGGGGTCGACGACGCGCTCGAGCAGGTCGGCCTGGGCGACGTCGCCGAGGACCGCGTCCGCGGGTTCTCCCTCGGCATGCGTCAACGGCTCGGGCTGGCCGCCGCCCTCGTGGTGCACCCGCGCGTGCTCGTCCTGGACGAACCCTCCAACGGCCTCGACCCCGCCGGCGCCCGCCACGTCCAGCGGGTCCTGGACCGGCTCGCCGCCGCGGGAACGTCCGTGATCCTCTCCAGCCACCGCATGGACGACCTCGCGGCGCTGTGCAGCGAGGTCAGCGTCCTGGCCGCGGGACGGGTCGTCTTCACCGGACCGCTGGCCAAGCTGGCCGCCGAGTCCGGCGAACTGGACCACCGGCTGCGGACCTCCCGGCCCGAGGAGGCGCGGCGGGTCGCGGCGTCCTCGCCGGGGGTGCGGTTGCTGCCGGCCGACGACCTCGCGCAACAGCGCGACGCGGACGCGCTGCTCGTGCGGGGGGCCGTCCCGGCGCTGGAGGAACTCGTAGCCCGGCTCGTCCACGCCGGGGTGGCCGTGCGCGAGGTCGCGCCCGTCGTCTCCCCCCTGGAAGCGGCGTTCCTGGCCCTGACCGAGGACGTGCGGTGAGCGCCGTCGAGGCACGCCCCGCCCCGCTGACCCGTCCCGCGCCGGCCCTGCCCGGGTACCGGTTCGAACTCCTCAAGCTGACCGCGCAGTGGCGCACCCGCCTGCTGCTCCTGGTGTGCTGGGTGGGGCCCGGCGCCTTCGTGGCCGCCATCAGCCGCCAGAGCACCCTGCCGACCGACACCGTCTTCGGACGCTGGATGGGCCAGACCGGCTGGGCCGGGCCGCTCGTCGTGCTGTCGTTCTGCTGCAGCTGGTTCCTGCCCCTGCTCACCTCCCTCGTGGCCGGAGACGTCTTCGCCGCCGAGGACCGGCTCGGGACCTGGCGGCACCTCCTGACCTCCGTCGGCTCACCCCGGCGCATCTTCGTCACCAAGGCCCTCGCCGCCCTCACCGTGCTGCTGGTCCTGGTGGCGGGGCTGGCCCTCTCCAGCACCGCCGGTGGCCTGCTGGCCGTGGGTTCCCACCCGCTGGTGGGTCTCGACGGGCACCTGCTCAGCCCCGGCCGCGCGGCCCTGACGGTGCTGCTGGCCTGGGCCGCCGCCCTGGCCCCGACGCTGGCCTTCGCCGCGGTGGGGCTGCTCGGTTCCGTCGCGTTCGGGCGCTCGCCGGTGGGCCTGCTCCTGCCCGCCCTGCTGGCCCTCGTGCTGCAGCTCGTGCAACTGCTGCCCGTGCCGGCCGTGGTGCGGGTGGCGCTGCCGGGGTACGCCTTCACCGCCTGGCGGGGTCTGTCGACCGCACCGGCCCGGACCGCGCCGCTGCTGCTCGGCGTCCTCGTGAGCCTCGCCTGGACGGTGGTGGCGACGGCCCTGGCGCGTCGGCTGTTCCTGCGCCGCGACTTCACCGGCCCGGGCCACGACGGGTCCCCGCGGCTCGTCCTCGGCCACGCGGTGCTGCCGTTGGCCGGGTTGCTCGCCCTCACCGTCGGGGTCGTCGCGGCGGCCACGCCGGTCAGCGGTTCCGGCGTCGACCGGGAGAAGCTGCAGACGTCGCTGGCGACCGCCTACGCGCACCTGTACCGGCTGCAGGCGCGCGAACTGTCCCGCCCGGACGTGACCGAGGCGCAGCTGCGCACCGACGCGACCTGCGACAAGGGTGGCGACCGGGTCGAGGACACCGGGCCCGGCAACGACTGGCGCTGCGTCGTGACCTGGCACATCCCCGGCGCCACCGCCGTCGGTTCGGCGATCTACCAGCTGGACGTCACCGCGGACGGGCGCTACGTCGCCGACGGGGACGGACCGCAGGAGGTCAACGGTTTCTTCCCGGTCCAGGCCGCCACCGGCCAGGCCCCCAACCCCTTGTGGCAGTTCGACGGTTCCGTCGACCTGCTCACCGCCACGACGAGAGGCTGAACCCCGATGAACCCCGTCACCCGACGCCGCACGACCCCGAAGGCGCGGATCGAACTCCTGCAGCGCCTCGGTCGGCGGCCGTTGCAGGTCGCCGCCGCCGGAACCGCCGTCCTGGTCGTCGTGGGGGGAGGGGTGGCCTACGCCGGCACCACGGGCTTCGACCACCACCAGGTCGGCACCCTCTACCCCGAGGGCCTGCAGGTCTCCGACGACCAGGTCCTCAAACCGATCGGCGACCGGCTGGTCACCGACAACGGCAAGATCATGGGCTCGACCGTCAGCCCCGACGGCCGGTTCCTGGCCGCCGCGAGCACCGACAAGTCGATCGTCCTGCAGGTCTTCGACCTGAAGACGTACAAACTCGTCTGGACGGTCGGGACGGCGGCCACGGCCGACCTGAAGGTGACCGACGGCAGCGTCGGGCAGGAGGCCCCGACGTTCTCCCCGGACGGCAAGTGGCTGTGGCTGTCCCAGGCCGACGCGCTGACCCGGTTCCCGGTGAACCCCGACGGAACCCTGGGTGCCGGCACGACGATCGCGCTGCCGCAGCTGAACGGTCAGTCGGCGTTGCCGGGCAGGTCGGTGTACTCCCCGGACCACTCCACCCTCTACGTGCCGCTGAACGGGCAGAACACCGTGGCTGCCCTCGACGCCGCCGGCGGACGGGTCCTGCGCACCTGGGCCGTGGGAACGGCCCCCCGCGAGATCGCCGTCGTCGCCGGCAAGCTCTACGTCAGCGACGAGGGCGGCCGCCCGGCCCGCCCGGGCGAGGCGGCGATCGACTCCTACGGCACCCAGGTGCCCGCCGACCCGTACCTGGGCACGTCCACCACCGGCACGGTCAGCGTCATCGACCCCACCCGTCCCGACGCCGCGGTCGGTTCCATCGACGTCGGGTTGCACCCCACCGCGCTGCACGTCCGCGCCGGTGCGCTGTTCGTGGCCAACACGAACTCCGACACCGTCTCGGTGATCGACACCCGCAAGGACAGGGTGGTGCAGACCATCTCCACCAAACCCTGGGCGTCCTCGGTGGTGGGGTACCAGCCCACCGCCGTCACCACCACGAAGGACGGCCACCTCCTCGTCACCCTGGGCCGGGCCAACGCCGTCGCCGTCTACCGCTACGCGGGACGGCCCCAGGAACCCGTGGGCTACGTCGGGCTGCTGCCGACCGACTACTACCCGGCCGACGTGGCCACCGTCGGCGACCAGGTCGTGGTCACCAACACCCGCGGCATCGACGCCCGCGGTCCGGAACTCACGTTCCAGGAGGGGACGGGCACGATCCCGGCGACGGGCCACGGCACGCACAGCACGACGGCGTCCCTGACCCGCTTCCGTCTCCCCACGGACCAGCAGATCCGGCGGGACACCGCGACGGTGTTCGCCCAGAACGGCTGGGGCCAGGACGACGTCGCCCAGGCCGGCCGCCACCCGGCGGCCCCGGTCGCGGTGCCGGAACGGGTCGGCGACCCCTCCACCATCAAGCACGTGTTCCTCCTGGTGAAGGAGAACCGCACCTACGACCAGATCTACGGCGACGACCCCCGCGGCAACGGCGACCCCGCGCTGGCCCAGTTCGGTCAGCAGGTGACCCCCAACCAGCACGCCCTGGCCCAGCAGTTCGGCCTCTACGACAACCTCTACGACGTCGGCACGAACTCCGCCGAGGGCCACAACTGGCTGATGCAGGGCGACAACCCCGATTACAGCGAGTCCTCCGCGGGGGAGTACGTCCGCAGCTACGACACCGAGGACGACGTCCTGGGCCACCAGCGTTCCGGGTTCCTGTGGACCGCGGCGCAGTCGGCCGGGAAGTCGGCGCGCAACTTCGGCGAGTTCACCCAGTTCGAGACGAAACCCCCCACGGCCACCTGGCAGTCGTACTACTGCGCCGCGACGGGTGTGGAACAGGGCGCCGATCCCGCCACCCTGTTCGACCCCGCGATCCGGACGGACACCCAGTCCCCGATCCCCTCGCTGAACGCGATCACCGACCACGCCTACCCGAAGTTCGACACCGACATCCCCGACCTCTACCGCTACCAGGTCTGGAAGCAGGACTTCGAGAAGAACGGCCCCGCGGCCCTGAACACGTTCTGGCTCTCCAGCGACCACACCGGCGGCACCCCCGACCCCGAGGCGCAGGTCGCCGACAACGACCTCGCGGTCGGGAAGGTGGTCGACGAGATCTCCCACAGCCCGTACTGGAAGGACTCCGCGATCTTCGTGGTCGAGGACGACAGCCAGGCCGGCGCCGACCACGTCGACGGCCACCGCGCCCCCGTGCAGATCATCAGCCCCTGGGCCCAGCGCGGGAAGGTGGACAGCACCTACTACTCCCAGCTCACGGTGGTGCGCACGATCGAGCAGATCCTCGGCGCCCAACCCCTGAACCAGAAGCTGGCCGCGGCCACGCCCATGTTCAGCGCCTTCACCGCCCAGCCCGACAACACCCCCTTCACCGCGCTGCCCAACCAGGTGCCGCTGACCGAAGGGGTCGCGACCGCACCGAACTGCGGCACGGACACCCTGGGGCGGACCGGGAAGGCGGCGCAGCTGCTCAGCGCCGAGGTGCAGCAGAAGCTCACCGTCCCCGACGAGCAGACGGACGTCGCCGGGCAGTGGACGACCTGGGCGAAGGACCAGCGCTTCACCGGGACCAACGCCGTCGCCGACCACGCGAACCCCGAGCAGATGAACCGCTACACCTGGTACCGCACCCACGGCTGGAAGGTGCCCTACCCCGGCGACTCGGTGATCTACGCCCCGTCGCAGGTCCCCGGCGCCTACGTCCCCAGCGCCGACGCGGATTGAACGAGCACTGAACCTGGATCCATCGCCGGATGACCGGTGAGCTCGTGGTGACTTGCCGGATGACCGGTCACCACGAGCGAGGCATGAGGCAGCCGCCGACCGGGTACCGGATCTTCCGCCGCGATTCCTGGTCGTGCTCTCTCGGGCGGTGAGCGTCGGGCAGTGCTCAGGTCCGGCGGGTCGCGACCGGCTGGGGCCGGACGATCTGACCGATGGCGGCCAACACGTTCTCCGATCCGGACGGTCGGGGCCGGCCGGACGGGGCGTGCAGCCGCAGCCGTCGGGCCGAGAACGCGACTCGCGCCGGCAAGCTGATCGGCTTGCACCGAATCGTCCTGGCCCGTTCGAGACGGGTGGGTGGTCCCGGCCAACGCGGCAATGGCGCCGGTCACGTTGTGCGCGATCGCAGCCAACGCGGTGATCCTTCTCCGCGACCAGCATCGGCAGCGGGGAGTCGGTGAACACCGCGTCGTACCGGTAGGCAACGTCGTGCACGGTCGTGGTTCCAGGATCGACGTCACCGAAGCCTGCAGGTCGTCGACGTCTCCTCCTCCACGGTCGACGTCCATGGCGACGCGGTACGAGTGAGGCCGGGTGTCGTTGGTTCCGGATGACGACTCGCGCCTGGGCGAAACCGGAGATCAGGGGAGTCGGCGTGACGGCGGTGTGGTCCTCACACCACCACACCGCAACGTCGGGTGCAGCGGGTCCCTCGCCGAGGCGCTGGAGTTCCGCGCCGGCTTCCAAGACTTCAGCCATCTGATCCGCCTGTGGTTCAGGTCCGGTCTCGGGGGAGGAGTCGCCGTTGGTGAGGTCGTACCCGGTCACGATGGCGATCGACAGGATCACGGCTGGAACACCCAGGGGGATGTGGCCGGAGGCATCGCGCCAGAAGACGCGCAGGAAACGTTTGCGTCCGATGGCGCGGTTCGCGGACCTCGACCTGAGGTCCCCGTCGGGGCCTCGGGAGGGTCGTCGAGGCGGACGGGGGAGTGCGGCGCGGCCCGCGGGCGGTGTTCGACGGCTCGTCGGCCATCTCCCGCTCCAGCGTCCGCCCACGCAACGTAGCCAGGCAGTGGGGTGTTCGGGGCACTTCGCCCACCGTGGTGCCGGTGGAGCGCCGAGCGGCACCGACGGGGTGGGTCCCGCGGGCCCCGTGGCTCAGGATCGGGGGCGGTAGGGCACTGGGCGTGAGGGCCGTTGCTGGGAGGTGTCCCACTGGGTGCTCGCGAGCTGACGCTCGACGCTGGTGATGAGGTCGAAGACGTCCAACGCCAGGTAGTAGTTGGTCTTCTGGTCGTACTTCTTGCGGGTCAGGATGCCCGCCTCGGTGAGTTCGTCGAGAGCGTCCCGTGCTGCTGGCGCTGAGGCGCCGTAGGTGTCCATCACGGTGGTCGTGGTGAGCACGGGGGTCTCCTGCAAGCCCAGCAGGATGTTCGCGGCGGCGGAGTTGGCGCGAGGTTGAGGACGCAGGCCCTTGCGGAAGCGGTGGGCTGCGAGCGCGGTGGTCCACTCGGTGCGCAGGTTCTCCAACTCGGCGGCGAAGGTGGCGGCCTGCTCGACGGCGGTCTGGGTGGCGGTGAGGAAGGTGCGCAGCCACTGCGAGATGCCCTCGGATGCCTGGGGGCTGGTGGGGGCGCCGTCGTAGCGGTAGGCGGTGAGGGCTCGTACGTAGTCCCGGGAGCGGGTGAAGAGGACCTGGCTGATGGGCAGGACGGCGGTTCGGGTGAGGCCGCGGCGTACGAGGACGGCGTGGATGATGGCGCGCCCGACGCGGCCGTTGCCGTCGGGGAAGGGATGGATCGTCTCGAACTGGGCGTGGGCGATGCCGGCCTGGACGAGGGGCGCGTGGGTGCCGCCGTTGAGGTACGTGATCAGGTCCTGCATGAGGTCGGGCACGTCGTCCGGGACGGGCGGTACGAAGTCGGCGGCGACGGGGTTGTAGCCGTTGCCGCCGATCCAGTTCTGGGTCTGGCGTACGCCGTGGGCCTCGGGTTCGCCGTCGAGCAGGGTGCGCTGGACGGCTTCGACGGCGTCGAGGGTGATGGAGTCCATGCCCGCGACGGTCGTGGCGGCTTGCTGCACGGCCGTGATGTTCGCGGCGACGCGTCGCGCAGTCGCTGATGCTTTGCGGTGCAGGCCCTCGCTGGAGAAGAGTTCGGCGATGCCGACCTGCTGGGGGGAGACTTCCAGGCCTTCGATGCGGGAGGAGGCGATGGCTTCGGAGCGCAGGAGGAAGCGGGAGAGTCCTTCCAGTCCGCGAGAGCCGGGGTGGTCCACGAGGCGGCGCACGCTGGTCTCGGTGCGGGCGGCGAGGGCATCGACGTCGCGGTCGAGGATGAGGGGGCGGCTCGTGAGCCGGTCTGGGGTGTAGACGCGGTAGGGCCCACCCTTGCGGCCGATGCGGCTGGCCGCGTCGGGCTGGCCCTCCCAGTGCGTCTCGTGCGTGCCGGCCACGGACTCATCCTTTCCCTTCCACTCCGGATGCGCAAGGATAGTCCGTAAACCAGCGCATCTGGGGTGAACGTGAAAGGTTGGGTGGCTTCACCGTACGCCCGCGTTCGGTCCTCGACTGCTCGCGCTGTCCAGGTCCCACGCAGCCACGACCCCGCCGTCACTCCACGACCGGGCGGAGAGCCGCTCAGGCGCTGCTCTTGCGCGGTCGCCGGGTGAACCACTCCCTGCCTCGCACCGGCCGCTGCGGCGGCCCCGGCGGGACCTTCGTGCTCGCGGGTCGCTGCTGCACGACCAGGTCCACCAGCACGCCGTCGTCGTGATCGTGGCTGACGTCCCCGTGCAGAGCCTGCGCAGGTGCACAGTGCTGCTCGAAGTCCCACGCAGGGCCGGTGACCTCACGCAGGCGCAAGCTCTCCGGGACCGGCACCCACACGTCCGCTGGTTCGTAGCCCTCCTGCAGGACCTGGGAGACCAGGACGCGATCGAGGACGACGATGCGGGTGCGCACGACGGTGCCGTAGATGGCGGGGACGGTCTCGGATGTGGTGTGGAACTCCCCGATCAAGTGCCCGCGCCGGACCCGTCGACCCGTCGCACCCGGGGTCACCTCATCCATGTCTGCCGGGTAGAAGACCTCTTCGGGGAGAGCATCGAGATCGACGTCCTCGTCCAAGCCGGACCACCCGGCGTTGTCGGGACCGGCAGGGGAGAAGAACAGTCGGTAGGTGTCCAGGGGTTGACCGACGATCGGGCGCGGGCTGCAGCACCCGATCTCCCAGTCCGCGATGTGGAACCGGACCACTTGCGCGCGTGCGCCTACCTGGGCCTGGTCTGGGACATCATCCGGGACCGGCGTGGTGGGTGGCCGAATGAACGGAGTCTGGCTGGAACTGCTCATCTTCAAGACCCGCGTGCTGGACGATCCGGGGCACGAAGGCTCCGGCCGCGGGGTACCCGACGTCATCGACGGTAGCACCAGTCCCTGCCCGCGGGGGAGAACTCGACGTTCGTCCTGCTCGCAGCCCACCACCGCGCGCTCGTGACGCCCGAACGCGACCGGGGAACGAACTCGCACACAGTTCGATCGTGGTCAGGACGTTCTCGAACCCGTCTGCCACCGCCACCAGGCAGGGGTGTGCAACCGCAACCGGCGGGCCGAGGGCACGACCCGGGCCGGGACCTGGACGAGTTCACGGCGGATCCTCGCCGCCCCCTCCCGCCGATGCCCGTCACCGGCGACCGCGGCGAACACCCTCATCAGGTCGTGGGTGATCATCACCAACGCCGACCACGCCGCGTCCGCCTGGAACTTCCCGAAGGCAGGTTCGTCAACGCCCGCCCTCGACGTCGCTGATCACCGACTCGATGACCGCGTGCGCGCGGTGGTCCTTCTCCGCCTCCACCATCGACAGCGGGGAGTCGGTGAACACCGCGTGGTACCGGTAGGTGCCGAACGACTCACCCTGCCCCGCGGCCGCCGCGGCGAGGTTCGGGCGCCGGATCCGCCGCACCAGGAGGCGGCAGTGAGATGCTCGATCTCACGGCAGCCGGTGAAGGTGGCGCACTCGATCTCGGCGACCTCGGCGTCGGACACCCACCGCTGATCCTCCTCGTTCCAGACCTCCTCCACGTACTCGATGCCGATCCGCTCCTCCTCGAGGATCGATGAGCTGCCTTGCCGCACAGAGGTATTCGCCCGGGTGTCGATCGAGAACCGCGCCCCGGCCCGGCGGGCCATGGTCACGACTGAGTGGTCGTAGTGCGCCGAACCGGCCCGGACGACGACCAGTTCGTCCTGGCCTGCGTTCCGATCGGCGTGCCGGTGCAGCGTGTGAGGGGGCCAGCCCGTCTCCCGAGAGTTTCCCGGCTCGCTCGCGTCGGGCAGCGCTGGCGCCCCGACCGTCGTCGAAAACGCCTGCAAGTTCGCCAGCAGGCGGGATTGCACCGCGTCCGGTTGGCGCGCGTGGCCACGGGTGAACGAGCGGACGTCGACCACCAGGCCGGCATCACCGCCGCGGTCGAGGAACAGACGGCGACGACCGGTGAACTGGCCCGCACCGTGGCGGCGCCGCGAACGGCACCCACGAGATCGCCGGGGTACTGACCGCCGCGGCCGGGGCCAGCGCCGCAGGCCGTTCCGGTCTGGAGCAGGTGCGCGCCTCCGTGGAGTCGTCGCGGGAGACGTCGCTGCGGTTGCGTCGGCGGTGGACACCTTCCGCCTCTGAGCGCGCCGCGGTGGTGGAGAGGACCTCCGTTCAGGCACCCGCGTCGAAGAACTCCAGGAACTCGTGCAGGGCGCTGCGCACGTCGTCGGCGCTCCAGGCGAGCCCGGCCTCCGCGACGGTGATCTCGGTGAAGGAGAACCCCGGGGGCAGTCCGGGTTCGCGCCAGGGGTTGGCGAACAGTGCGGTGCCGGTCCGCTCGGCCTGCCGGGTGGCGGCCTCGTTCAGCCGGTCGGCGGACCCGGGGAACCAGAACTGGAACTGGTGGGTGTGCGGGACGGCGGGGTGGACCGCGGCCCCGGGGGAACCGGGGGACCCCCGGTCGGGTCGCTCGGCCAGTTCTCGGGTGAGGGCCTCGGCGACGACACGGGCGTGGGCGACGTGGCCGGGCAACCGGGGGAGTTCGCGGTGCAGGCCGTGCAGTGCGGTGAGGGCGGCCGGGAACTGCTGGAAGACGTTGCCGCCGTAGCGGTGACGTTCGAGGCGGGTCTCCTCGACGAAGTCGGCGGGTCCCGCCAGGGCGGCCCCGGAGAGGCCGCGCAGGGACTTGTAGAAGGAGACGTAGACGCTGTCCGCCAGGGCCGCGATCTCGGGGAGGGGACGGCCGAAGTGGGTGGTGGTCTCCCAGAGGCGGGCGCCGTCGAAGTGGACGGACGCGCCGCGCGTCCGGGCCGCGGCGGTGACGTCCACCAGTTCCTCGAAGGAGGGCAGGACGAACCCGGCGTCGCGCAGGGGGAGTTCGAGGACCAGGGTGGCGAACGGTTCGGCGACGGCGCGGACGTCCTCGGCGCTGGTGGGTCGCGGTGCGGTGGTGAGGGGGACGGTGTGCAGGCCGGCGAGGCGGGTGAGGGCCTCGGACTCGTGCAGGCGGGGGTGGGACAGGGCGTGCAGGGCGACACCGTCCGACCCTCCGCGGCGGGCCCAGCACCGCAGTGCCGCCTGCTGGGCCATCGTGCCGGTGGGGAAGAACGCGGCGTCCTCCTTCCCGAGGAGATCGGCCACGCGTCGCTCCAGCACGGTGACGACGCCGTCGCCGTAGAGGTCGGTGGGGGAGTCGAGGTCGAGACCCGCGTCGGCGGCGAGGTCGGTCGCCGCCTCGGTCAGGTCGTGCAGGCGCTGCCCCAGGCGGGCGGTGGTGGCGGGGCGGTCCAGCACGCGGGTGGCGTGCTGCACGGCGCGGACCGCGCGTTCGCTACGTCCGGATCTCCTGCTGCTGTTCACCCGCGCCAGCGTAGGTGTGCGCGGGCCCGGGGACGGGAACAACCCTTCACTGAGAAGAGTTCTCATGAGGGAAGGTCAGAACAGCCCCATCCGGAGGTCATCGTGAAGCTCCACACCCACCCCGCCTACGACGACGTCGTGTTCCGCGACAAGTCCGCCGGCACCGCGTTCCTGTCGCGTTCCACGCTGACCGCGCGCGCCGGCCTGCCCACCGTGGAGTGGGAGGGCGCCACCTACCCGGTCGTCGACGTCGACGTCTCCTCCGCCAGCCACCCGTTCTGGACCGGCAACGCCCGCGTCCTGGACACCGAGGGACGTGTCGAGAAGTTCCGTCGCCGGTACGGCCGCAGCTGAGGGTCCTGCGTACGGTCCGTTCCCCGGACCGGCTGCAGCGCAGTGACACTCCGTGGACCCCGGCCGGGGCAGCGCCCCCGCCGGGGCCCACGGGTGGAAGTCGCAGCGCACTGCCCCTCCAGATCCCCGCCCACCTGCCGATGTGGTGGGGGCGTGGTCCCGGAACCCCCCGGGCGTGCGCCGTCGAACAACGCTTCTGCGCTCTCGACGAGATCACCCACCAGGTCGAGCAGCCGGCCCCGGGTACCAGCACGGCTCCTCGGTCGAGCTCCGTCAGGACTCGCCGCGCCGCGCCCCCGGACCTCGTGACCGGAAGGACGTGCCCGCACGTGCTCGGACGCCGCAACTCCCGTCCTGCCCACCACGCGCAGCCGATGCCGCGTGACGTGGAAGCCCTCGAAGCGGTGCTCGCCGCCCTGTCCGGTGGCGTCGAGGACGAGGTCGACGCGCACCGTGCGGTCGTCGTGGCCCTCTCGAAGGCGCTGGGGCTGGGCTACGGGGCGGTGTGGTTGCCCGCCCCCGGAGGTTCGACCGGGGTCGGTCACCCCTTCCGCCTGGTCGCGGAGACCGGAGCGTTCAGCGAAGTGCTCGGGCGCAGTGGCAGCGACACGATCACCTTGAACCCCGACCAGCTGCAGTGGGCCGCCACCCACACCATGGCCGTGCTGGACGAGTCCTCCACCGCCGAGGTGCCCACCTACCAGCGCTGGACCGTCGCCGCGCGTGCGGGTGCGGGTCAGGGCGCGATCCTCCCCGTCGTCGTGGGCGGTCGCGTCGTGGCGCTGCACGAGTACTACGGCAGCGCCCCGCTGCCCTTCTTCGGGGTCCGCACGGAGAAGTGGAAGGCCATCAGCCGCGTCGTGGCCTACGGCGTGCAGCACGCGCTGTCCGCCGCGGCGCTCGCGGAGACCCTCCACGACCGCCAGGCCGTGACGACCGTCATCGCCCGGGTCGGGGAGGCACCGGACGCCGCGAGCGCCCTGCGCACCGCGTTGGAGACGGTCCGCAGCGCGTTCGGGTGGGCCTACGGCTCGTTCTGGGCCCTGGACGAGACGGACCGGACGCTGAAGTTCCAGCTGGAGTCCGGTTCGGCCGGGCAGGAGTTCCGGGACGTCACCCTGCGCGCCTCCTTCGCCGAGGGGGTGGGCCTGTCGGGCCGGGCGTGGAAGGCGCGCGACCTGGTCTTCGTCGCGGACCTGGCGGAGATGACCGACTGCGTGCGCGCACCGGCGGCCCAGCGGGCCGGGGTGCGCTCCGGGGTCTGCTTCCCCCTGCTCAGCGGGGGTGAGGTGGTGGGCACGATGGACTTCTTCACCACCGACAGCATCGAGCTGTCCGCCACGCGGGCCGAGGCGCTGCGCAACGTCGCGCAGCTGCTGTCCCAGCGTCTGGAGATGCTGCACCGTGCGGAGCAGGACGCCTCCTCGGCACGGTCGCTCATGGACACGGTGTCGCGGCTGCGCCAGGCCACCCACAACTCCGACCGGGTGGCGGGGGCCGCGCGCGACCAGGCCAGCGCCATGGTGCAGGAGGTGGAAGCGCTGGAGCAGGTCACCACGTCCGTCGGCGACGTCATCAAGATCATCTCCTCGATCGCGGGGCAGACGAACCTGCTGGCGCTGAACGCCACCATCGAGGCCGCTCGTGCCGGCGAGGCGGGGAAGGGCTTCGCGGTGGTGGCGGGAGAGGTGAAGGAGTTGGCACGGGCGACGGCGGAGGCCACCCAGCGGGTCGGCGAGCAAATCGCGGACATCCAGGCCAGCAGTCGCAGCGTCGCGGCGGGGATCGGTGAGACGGGCCGGGTGATCGGTGAGCTGGACGTCGTCCAGGCGGACATCGCGGCGGTCCTGTCCGAGCAGGAGCAGTTGGCCGGCGACTACGGGCACTGACGGTCGCCACCGGCGCCTTCCGGGGCGGGCCTGTCCCGGACCGTCACGCCCCCGAGTTCCGCGAACCGCCGCCGTCGGGGTGGAGGTCGGCGAGTTGTCGCCGCAGGACCTCCACCGCCCAGTCGGTCGACTCGTCCTTCCCCTGACGGATCAGGTGCAGGGCGAGACCGTCGAGGAGGGCGTGCAACGTCGCGGTGGTGCGTTCCGTCCGCGGCGGTGTCGTGAGGACCCGTGCGACGAGACGGCAGGCGTGGGCGACGTCCCGGTGCGCGGCGTCGGCCACGGTCCTCAGCGACGGGTCGGCCAGGGCTGCGGTTCCGAGGGAGAACTGCACCTCCGCCTCCAGGCGACGTTCCTCGTCGAGGGGTAGCAGTTCCTCGAGCACCGCGGCGGCGGACGCCGTGTCGGTGATCTCGGCCAGCGCGGTGATGCGGGCCGTTGCGCGCCGACGGATGAGGTCGAGGCAGTAGGCCAGGAGCGCGGCCTGGGTGGGGAAGGCCCGTCGCAGCGAGGCGGGGGCGAGGCCGGCCTCGGCGGCCACGGAGCGCACCGACACCCCGCGGACGCCGTCACGCGCGGCGACCCGCCAGGCGGCTTCGGCGACCTCGATCTCGCGGGCCGTGTGGTCGATGAGCTTGGGCACGAGGGAACCCTACGTTGCTGGTACGACCGTGCTAACTTACTTGTTAGTACGATCGTACTCGCAAAGGAGGGGTTCTTGTGGTGCTGCTCATCGCGGCCTGCGAGGTGGGTTTCTGGCTGCTGGTCGTGGCGGGTCTGCTGGCTCGCTACCCGCTGCGGGCACCAGCGGTCGGTGCCGTGCTGTTGTCGGCCGTTCCGCTGGTCGACCTCGTCCTGCTCGTCGCGACCGCCGCGCACCTGCGAGCCGGCGCGCAGGCGAGCTGGGCGCACGGTCTCGCCGCGGTCTACCTGGGGTTCACGCTCGCCTACGGCCGCCGGCTGGTGGCCTGGGCCGACCTCCGCTTCGCCCACCGCTTCGCGGGCGGTCCCGCGCCGGTGGCGCTGTACCGCTGGGACTACGCGCGCCACTGCTGGGCCGACGTGCTGCGCACCGCGGCCGGAGCCCTCGTGGCGACCGCGCTCCTCCTGGGGGTTCGCGCCTGGATCGACGACCCTTCCCGGACCGCTGCGCTGGAGCAGTTCCACCCCGTGCTCGGGGTGGTGGTGGCGGTCGAGGTCCTGTGGGCGGTCGGGTACACGGTGTGGCCGCGATCAGCGCCGGGCGGTGGCCCGGTGACCGCCGGCGGCCGGGGGAGGGAGTGAACCCGGCCTGGCGACGTCACCCCTCGGGACGGGTTCGCGCTCCGCTGGTGGGTCACCTGCGAGTGGTCACGAGTGTCCGGCCCGCAGCTGGGTAGCTGCACGGTGTGGACCGACCTCTCTCGCTGACGTTCGTCGGCACCGCCACCGTCCTCCTCCGGTGGGGGGCCCTGACCGTGCTGACCGACCCGAACTTCCTGCACCGGGGCCAGTTCGCCTACCTCGGCAAGGGGCTCCTGTCCCGCCGTCTCACCGAACCCGCGCTGTCCGTGGCGGAACTGCCACCGCTCAGCGGGGTGGTGCTCTCGCACCTGCACGGCGACCACTTCGACCGGGTGGCCCGGCGGGGCCTCGACCACGGGGTGCCCATCGTCACGACCCCGCACGCGCGTCGACGGCTCGCGGGCCGTCACGGTTTCGGTGACGTCCGTGGCCTGTTCACGTGGGAGTCGAGCACGCTCACCACCGGGTCGGACCAGGTCGTCGTCACCGCGACCCCGGCTCGGCACGCCCTCGGGGCGGTGGAGTCCCTCCTGCCCCCCGTCATGGGCAGCGTGCTGGAGTTCTCCCGGGTGGGGGGAGCGGTGGAGCGCCGGGTCTGGTTGTCGGGCGACACGTTGAACGTCCCGGAGTTGCGGCAGATCCCCACGCGCTACCCCGACGTCGACCTCGCCGTCCTGCACCTCGGCGGCACCACGCTGCCGGGGGGCGTGGTGGTCACCCTGGACGGTGTGGCCGGAGCCGACGTCCTCGAGCTGGTGCGTCCGGCGCAGGCCGTGCCCGTGCACCACGACGACTACGGGGTCTTCCGTTCGCCGTTGTCCGACTTCCGGGCCGAGGTCGAACGCCGCGGGCTCGGACCGGTGGTGCGCTACGTCGCCCGGGGCGAGACGGCGGAGTTCTGACGGGGCGGTCCGGTCCGGCGGTCAGTGCACCTCGGCGCCCCGTCCCGAGGAGAACATCGACGCACCTTCCTCCTGGCTCAGTCGGACGTCGAGCACGAGGGGCACGTCCCCGGCCAGCGCCTCGATGACCGCGCCGGCGATCTCGGAGGGGTGGTGCACCTCGACCACGTCGGTGTCGTCGGGGAGCTGGATCACGGAACGGGACTGACCCGTCGGGGTGTCCGTCACGTCGCAGACGACCAGGACACCTCCACCGTCGTGCGCCTCCTCCACGGCGTGGGCGAGGGGGCCCTCCAGGGCGGACCGTGCGCAGACCCCGACGGCGATCGGACCCGGGAACCCCGGGACCCGCGACGACCAGGCGGAGAGCTCGCCGTCCTGCTGCGGGAGCAGCACGGCGCCTTCGGGGTACTGGTCGAGGACGTCCCGCAGGTGCAGCACGAGGGACCGGGTGAGGTGTTCGAGACGCTCTTGCGAGGTGGGCTGCTGCACGGCTGCTCCTGGGCTCGGACGACGGCCCCGGCTCGACCTCCCGCCACGATGACCCCGACCGGGCGCGCCCGCAAGTGCTCCGTGCCGGGTTCAGCGCGTGGCGCGGTCCCGGACGGCACCGGGACGTGGCGGACGGCCGACCGGACGGGGGCGGGACCGTCGGTACCACCGGCCGAACAGCGCCACCGCGGTCAGGAGTTCGACGACGTCACCGCCGTAGAACAGGAGTTCGGCGGCTGCTCCGCCCCCGCGGGCGTGGAGCAGCTTGGCCAGGACGTCGTGGGCGGCGAAGACGGTCAGCAGCGCCACCGCCCGGGCCGCGAGGACCGGCCGGTGGGGCACGGGGTCGGGACCCACGAGGACCGTCGCGAACAGCCACCCCGCCGCCACCATGTGGACCATCAGCAGGCCGTGCACCGAGGGCGGGACCGGGACCAGGTAGTACAGGTAGAGACCGCCGACCTCGAGGGCGGTCGCGACCGGCAGCCAGGTGACCACCCGCGACCAGTGCAGGTGCAGCGCCCGGACGAGCAGTCCGCGCAGCCGGGGCGGGACGGTCCGCAGGGCGAGGCTCACGGGGGCCGACAACGCCAGCAGCACGGGCGCCGCCATCGTCACCAGCAGGTGGACGACGACGTCGTCGACGGCCCCGCGGACCGGCCACAACCCGGCGACCGCCCACGCCACCGCCGCGGCGACGGCGGCACCCGTCCGCGGGACCGGCCACCGGTCACCCCGCCGGTGCAGACCGCCCTCCGCCACCAGGTACGACGCCAGGAGCACCCCCGCCGCGAGCAGGAGCACCCAGCCGGGGATCACGCGTCCCGCCGCCGCCCGCGCCGACGTCCCACCAGCAGGACGACGGTGCCGGCCGCCAACCCGGCCAGCGCGGCCAGGTTCCACGCCACGTCGTAGGGCCACAGGTCGACGCCGTAGCGGATCTGGTGCAGGCCGAACACCTTGTGCTGCAGGAGCCCGTCATAGAGCTGGAACCCGCCCCAGCCGAAGAGGCCGCCAGCCAGCACGCGGTGGCCCACGACGGCCCGACGCCGCTGGAGGTCCGCGAAGAGGAACAGGCCGGCGACGACGGCGATCCAGCTGCCGGCGTGGAACCAGCCGTCGGAGACGAGACCGACCGTCGACGTGGAGCGGTCGTAGAAGTGGTGCCAGTGCAGGAGCTGGTGGAACACCGTCTCGTCCAGGAACCCCGCGACCCCGATCCCGACGAGGACCCCCACGGGCAGCGAGCGTCGCGCCACGACCACCGGAGCCTCAGCCCCCCAGGACGTCGCGGACCGCAGCGCGCCGCAGCCGTTCCAGCTCGGCGGCCTGACGGTCGGCGCGCTGGACCAGTTCCTCCAGGGCCTCGGCGTCCAGGCGCTCGTCGGTCAGGGCCAGCTCCCGCAGGCTGCGCCACCCGGCGGCCTTGCCCTGGACCCCCAGCAGCAGACCCTCCAGTTCGATGACCGTCCGCAGCGGTGAGGGCCGCACGAGGTGCCCGTTCGGTTTGAGCGCTCCCAGCGCCTCCCCGACCCGGCCGGCGTACTGCAACGGGCGCTCCACGGGGACGCCGAGGACCCGCATCCAGTGCAGCAGGCTCTGCCGGTCCTCGACGATCTCGTGGTGCAGGTGGTCCAGCGCGCGCCCGGTCTCGGTCCCCCGGTGGGCCCGGGCGCTGCGGGCGAAGCGGGCCCGGCCCGCCGTCGCCCCGGCGAGGTGGTCGTTGAGGTAGACGGTCAGGTAGCGCCGGCGATCGTGATCGTTCACACCGGGGAGCTACCCGTGCAGGGTGGGCGGAAACCGAGGGGGGCCGCCGGACCCGGGACCTGCAGACCCGTCAGCGTCCGACCCCGACGGTCAGGGTGGCGGTGCAGCCCGCCGCCACGTCCCCGGGGTCCCCGGGGTCCCCGGTGACGGTGGCCAGCTGCCGCACGCCCAGGTCGTCGCGGAAGACGAGGTCGTCCGCGAGGGTGACGCCGGCCAGTTCGACGGCCGACCGCTCGTACCCGGTGGTGGCGTAGACGGCGGTGCAGTCGGCCTCGGGCAGCGCGAGCTGCGACGTGGTGAGGGCGTCGGCTGAGTCGTCGATCGCGGCGAGGTCGGCGTAGACCTCGAAGTGGACGTGGGGCCACCGTCCCGTGTAGCACCCGGGGAAGACGGAGGTGAAGGTCACCGTTCCGTCCGCGGCGGCCACCTGAACCCCGCGGAGGTAGTTCTCGCCCTTCAACTCCGGGGAGTACAGGGAGTAGCGGCCTTCCCGGTCGCACTGCCAGGCGTACACGGCGGCCCCGGCGAACGGAACCCCGCCCCGGGTCAGGTCGAGGACGGTCAGGGTGAGCGTCAGGGGGATCCCCGGCGCGGTCGTCGCGCTGATCTCGAAGCTCGACCGGATGTCACCGCGCACGACTCCGCTGCGCTGCAGCACGTTCAGCCCGTTCGACCCGTCACCGGGGAACGGTCCGGCGATCTCCGCGGGGATCTCGGCGATCGTGGCGGACGTCCCGCCCGCCCCACGACCGGTGGCCGGCGCAGCAGCGAGTTCGTCGTCGGAGCACGCCACCAACCCGGTCCCCGACAGTCCGAGCCCCAGGACCCCCAGGGCACGCCGACGGGTGAGCACGGTCACGACGTCGAAACCCAGGCCCTGCTCGTCCAGGTCGTCCTGGGGTCGCGGCAGGGTCCTGCCCTCGAACTCCGGCGGGTTCCGCGGCACGTCGGTCACGAGTCCATCGCCTCGGCGAACTCGCGGAACCGCTCACGTCCGGCGTGCATCGACCACAACCGCGTGGCGAGGACCTCGGGATCGTGCGTCGGGTGACCGGGGGTGATCGCACCCGGGACGATCAGCTGACCCACGTGGACGCCGTCGGCCGCCAGACCCTCGTGCAGCAGTGCCCCGTAGGTGCTCTCCGCGGCGAAGGCCACCGACGTCCCCGTGACCGCGAGCCGGGGACGGACGGCGCTGCCACCGTTGACGAGGAGGATCGACCCGCGGCCCAGGGCGCGCATGCCCGGCAGCACCGCCTCGACGCTCGTCGCGAGCCCGACCACCGAGAAGGCGACGGCCTCGGCGAGGTCGGCGCTCGTGGTCTCACCCACGGCACGCAGGTAGTTCTGCGCCGGGATCGGGCTGTACTGCAGCACTTCCACCGGACCCAGTTCCTCGTGGGCCGCCCGCAGCGCCACCGTCAGGGACGCGGTGTCCCGGACGTCGGCCTCGAACCCGCTCGCCGCGGTCCCACCGCTGCGCAGCCCGGCCGCCAGCTCCTCGACGTGGGCGAGGGTCCGGGAGACGAGGGCGACGGCGAACCCCTCGGCCCCGAACCTCCGCGCGACCGCGGCTCCGAGGCCGTTACCTGCTCCGACGACGGCGATGGTGGTCACGGTGTTCCTCCAGGAGGGTGCTCGAGCGGTGGGGACGGGGAACCCGTCGGCGGACGGTAGCGCGTGGTGCTCAGCCGGCCAGGTGCTGGTCGAAGAACTCTCCCAGCAGGTCGAAGGGGATCAGGTCCACCCGGTCGTAGAGGTCGACGTGCCCGGCCCCGCGGACCCAGTGCAACGTCTTGGGCTCGGCCGCGCGCCGGTAGGCGTCCTCGCTGAACCGCCGGGAGTGCGCCTGGTCCCCGGCGACGAACAGCAGCGGCCGCGACGAGATCGTCTCGAGGTCGTCGAAGGGGTGGAAGTTCGCGAACCTCGCCTCCTGCGTGATCGGCCGCATCGTCGTGCGGTCCGGGGAGGCGCCGGCGGGGGTGAACTCGCCGCGCGGGGTCCGGTAGAAGTCGAAGAACTCACGCTCGATGTCGGTGGAATCGGCCGTCAGCTCCAGCGGGGTGCCGTAGCCCCACTCGACGTCGTCGCCGTCGACCTGGGCGTAGCGCTGTTCGGCGGCGTCCGCGAGCCAGCTCTGGCGGGCCTGTGCCGACTGCGTGCCGTCGAGGCCGTCGCGGTGCAGGCCGCCCATGTCGTACATGCTCACGGTGGCGATCGCCCGCATCCGCGGGTCCAGCTTGGCGGCGCTGAGGACGAAACCCCCGCTGCCGCAGACGCCGATCGCCCCGATGCGTCCGCGGTCGACGGGAGCCCGGGTTCCGAGGAAGTCCACCGCGGCGCTGAAGGCCTCCGCGTAGAGGTCGGGGGACACCGACTGCCGCGGCCACCCGTCGCTCTCGCCCCAGAAGGGCAGGTCGAACGACATCGTGACGTAGCCCCGCTCCGCCATCTTCGTGGCGTAGAGGTTCGCGCTCTGCTCCTTCACGGCCCCCATGGGGTGACCCACCACCAGCGCGGGCGCGGCGGCGTCCTCCGGCAGGTCCACGGGGGTGAACAGGTTGCCCGCCAACGTCATGTCGTACTGGTTGAGGAACGTCACGCGGCGGACCGTCACGCGGTCGCTGGTGTGGAAGTTGTCCGCACCCGTGACGTGCTCCGCCTCGCTCGCCACGGCGTCGTCCTGCGGGCCGACGGCGACGGCGGCGGTCGCGAGCGTGCCGACGCCGGCCGCGGCCAGCACACCCCGTCGGCTCGGGGGTCGGCGGTCGGAGCGGGCGGTGGGCGTGGTCTCGATCGACATGCGTCATCTCCTGGGGAAGGTCGGGTGTCGTTCTCCGGGCGCTCGCGCGAGCACCGGGCCGATCGGTTCAGGCCTGGGCGCGTGCGTAGTCCTCGTCGGTCACCGGTTCGAGCCAGGTGACGGGGCTGGTGCCACCGTCGTCGGTGTCGGCGGCCTCGTGGATGGCCAGGTGGGCGGCGAAGGAGTCGGCGGTGGCGCCGTGCCAGTGCTCCTCGCCCGGGGAGCAGACCACGGTGTCCCCGGCCCGGGCCCGCAGCACCGACCCGTCCCGGGTGACCACCAGGGCGGTGCCGTCGGTGACGTGCAGGACCTGGCCCATCGGGTGGACGTGCCAGTGGGTGCGTGCGCCGGGGGTGAACCGCACGTGGGCGACTCCCACCCGGGACGGCGCCTCGCCCGCGGCCAGCGGGGTCATCAGCACCTCGCCGGTGAACGTGGCCGTCATCCTCTGGGTCGCCGCGGGGGTGCTGAGCTGCATGGTTCTTCCTTCCTGGTGGGGTGGGGGTGTCAGGGCCGCAGGAGCACCTTGGTCGCGCGGCGCTCGTCCATCGCCCGGTAGGCCTCGGCGGCGTCGTCGAGCGGGAGTTCGAGGTCGAAGACCTTGCCGGGGTCGATCTTCCGGTCCCAGATGAGCTGGATCAGGTCGGGCAGGAACCGGCGCACGGGAGCCGGTCCGCCGTGGAGGTGGACGTGGGTCATGAAGATGTCGTCGCCGGTGATGGCGACGTCGTGCAGGACGCCGACGAAGCCGACGTGCCCACCGGCGCGGGTGGCCCCGATGGCCTGGTGCATCGACTCGTGGGTCCCCACCGCCTCGACCGCGGAGTGCGCCCCCAACCCGCCGGTGAGTTCCTTCACCGCGGCGACGAACTCCTCGCCGCGCTCGGCGAGGACGTCGGTGGCGCCGAACTCGCGGGCCAGGGCCTGCCGGTCGGCGTGACGGCTCGAGATGATGATCCGCTCCGCGCCGAGCTGGCGGGCCGCGAGGACCGCGCACAGGCCCACGGCGCCGTCCCCGACGACGGCGACGGTCTTGCCGGGGCCGACCTCGGCCGCGACCGCCCCGAACCACCCGGTGCCGAGGACGTCGGAGGCGGCCAGCAGAGACGGGACGAGGTCGGCGTCCGGCTGGCCCGGGGTGGCGACCAGGGTGCCGTCGGCGAGGGCGATGCGGGCGTACTCCGCCTGGGCGCCGCTGGGGGCACCGGGCTGACGGTGGACGCAGCCGGTCTGGTAGCCGGCCAGGCAGATCTCGCAGGTGTTGTCGGAGGCGAAGAACGACCCGACGACGAAGTCGCCGACCGCCACGTTCCGGACGTCGGCGCCGACCTCCTCGACGACCCCGCAGTACTCGTGGCCCATCGGCTGCGGCGTCGTCACCTCGTCGGAGCCGCGGTAGGGCCACAGGTCGGACCCGCAGACGCAGGTCGCGGCCAGGCGGATGATCGCGTCCGTGGGTTCCACGATCGTGGGGCGGTCGGCGTCCTCGACACGGACGTCTCCGGGGGCGTGCATCACGACGGCGCGCACAGGGGTTCTCCTCGGTTCGGTCGGCCTGCACGGTCTCGTCAGGCCGGGTTGGGACACCTCGATGGTGGCCCCGTCCCGGTCCCCGCACCGCCCGGGAGCGGTGCCCTGGTGAGGGGTTCACCGGCAGTACACCCCTCGCCAGGGTGCGCCTGCGGGGTGTCCGCGAACGCCGGGAGCACCTACCGTCGCCACCATGGACAACCGCGCCGAGGTCCGCGACTTCCTCACCACCCGCCGGGCCAAGGTCACCCCGGCCCAGGTCGGTCTGCCCGACGCCGGTCAGCGCCGGGTTCCCGGGCTGCGGCGGGCCGAGGTGGCGTCCCTGGCCGGGGTCAGCGTCGAGTACTACGCGAAGCTCGAGCGCGGTGCGCTCGGCGGGGTGTCCGCCTCGGTGCTCGAGGGGCTGGCCCGGGCGCTGCGGCTGGACGACGCCGAACGCACGCACCTGTTCGCCCTGGCCCAGGCCGCCGACGGAACCTCCGCGCTGGCTCGTCCGCGGCGACGGTCCACGACGCGCTGGACGCCGCGTCCCAGTCTGCAGTGGACGCTGGAGGCGATCACCGTGCCGGCGATCGTGGTCAGCGGGCGGATGGACCTGCTGGCGGCGAACACGGTCGGCGCGGCCATGCACTCCTCGGTGTACGAGTCCGTCCACGCCTCGGTCGCCGGCGCGTCCCCGAACTTCGCCCGCTACACCTTCCTCGATCCCGATTCCCACCGCTTCTACCCGCACTGGGACGTCGCCGCCGCGATCGCGGTCGCCATCCTGCGCACCACCGCCGGGGCCGATCCCCGCGACAAGGAGATGCACGACCTGGTGGGGGAGTTGTCCACCCGCAGCGAGGAGTTCCGTCGGCTCTGGGGGACCCACGACGTCCGCCACCACGGTTCGGGGACGAAGACCTTCAACCACACAGCCGTCGGTGACCTCGAACTGGCCTACGAGTCCACCTCGATGGTCTCCGAACCGGGTCTCACCCTGACCATCTACGCGGCGGAGCCGAGCAGCGTCACCGCGGAACGGCTGCAGCTCCTCGGGTCGTGGGCCGCGACCCGCCTCGAAGCCCGGGAACCCGCCTCCGCCCGGCACGAGGCGTCGCAGAGCCTCGAGCAGCGGTAGACCGACCCGGACGGGCTCACGTTCCCCGTCGTCCCCCCGGCCGTGGCCCCAGGGGGAGGACGTGGGGATCAGAGGTGTTCGTGGAAGAACCCCGCGAGCCTGTCCCAGGGGATCAGGTCGACCCGGTCGTAGAGGTCGACGTGCCCGGCGCCGGGGACGATGAGCAGTTCCCTGGGTTCCGGGGCCTGCGCGTAGGCGTCCTCGGTGTAGTAGCGCGAGTGCGCGTGCTCGCCGGCGACGAGCAGCAGGGGACGGGGTGCGGTGAGTTCGAGCTGGGCCAGCGGCACGAAGCCGGTGATCGCGCCGAGACTGGTGAGGGACAGCGCGTGCGAACGCGGGTGGGCACCCCGCGGCGTCGTGTAGTAGGCGGCGAACTCGTCGGCCGCCGCCTGCTGGGAGGGTTTCAGCGCCACGGCGTCGCCGCCTCCGTAGCGCACCTCGGCGCCCTCGTACTCCGCCCACCGCTGTTCGGCGGCCTCGGCGAGGGCGAGCTGCCGTTCCTCGACGGTGTTGACCTCGCTCGGGACCGGTGCGTACCCCAGACCGTCCCGGTAGGCGCGGCCCATGTCGTACATGCTCACGGTGGCGACCGCCTTGAGGCGCGGGTCGACCTGAGCTGCGGAGAGGGCGAAACCTCCGCTGGCGCAGACACCGAGGACGCCGATCCGGTCCCGGTCCACGTAGGGGCGGGTACCGAGGTGGTCGACGGCCGCGCTGAAGTCCTCGACGAAGGCCTCGAGGGAGGCGATGTGGCGCGGCCACCCGCTGCTCTCACCGTTGTAGGAGGCGTCGTGGGCGAGCGTGACGAAACCACGTTCGGCCATGGTCTGCGCGTACAGCCCGGAGGTCTGCTCCTTCACCCCGCCGAAGGGATGCCCCACCACGAGGGCCGGCGCCGGCCCGACGAGGTCCAGGGGACGGTAGAGGTCGGCGACCAGTTCGATGCCGATCCGGTTGGTGAAGGTCACCTTCTGGTGGTCGACGGCCGCGCTCCGGGGGAACGTCTTGTCCCACGTGTCCTCCGGCGCGGGTTCCTCGGCGTGGGCCGCGGTCGAACTCGGAACCGTCGCGAGCGTTCCGGCCGCGGCGGCCACGCCGCTCATCGTCAGGACGCGGCGACGGGAGAAACCCGGCGGGAGCAGTTCGGCGGTGTCGGACTCGTGGGACGTCGAGGTCATGATGGCCTTCCTGGAGTTCGCGGAGCGTCGAGCTCCCATCGAAGGTCGGTCGCGGTCGCGGGAGAAGTCCCTGCGGGTAGAGGTACTGCTGGGGTACCCCTGGTGGGGCGCGCCGGGACGCCGGATGCGCTTGGATCGTGGGGATGCCCGTCCGGTCGTGCTAGCCCACCAGTTCCCTTGGAGTCCCGTGCCGACACCGTCATCCGTCTCGACCCCCGTCGAACGGCCCTTCCCCCGGGCGGCTCTCGGCGTGCTGGCTCTGCTGGGTTTCACCCTCATCTCGACCGAGACCATGCCGGCCGGTGTCCTGCACCAGATCGCGTCCGGGATGGGAACCTCCGAGGGGGTCGTGGGTCAGTTCGTCAGCGCCTACGCGTTGGGAACCGTGCTGCTCACCGTTCCCGCGATCGCGCTGACCCGCTCCTGGCCCCGCAAGCGCCTGCTGATCACGGGGATCCTCGCCTTCCTCCTCGCGAACACGGTCACGGCCCTCTCCGGTGGAGTGACGCTTTCCCTGGTCTCGCGGTTCGTCGCGGGGGGTTGCTCGGGGACGTTGTGGGGGATGCTGGCCGGGTACGCGTTGCGCATCGCCCCGCCCGCGGCGGCCGGCCGGGCCCTCTCGCTGATCTCGGTGGGCGCTCCCGTGGGGATCGCGTTCGGAACGCCACTGGGGACGTGGCTCGGGACCACGTTCGGCTGGCGCTGGTCCTTCGCCGGACTCAGCGTCCTGGCCGTGGTCGTCCTGGTCCTGGTCGTCGCCGTGGTGCCCGCCGCCGACGGGCAGTCCACCGCGTCGCACCGGCCCGCGTCGCAGGTCGTCCGGATCCCCGCGGTCGCCCTCACCCTCGTCGTGATCGTCCTGTGGATGCTGGGGAACACCACGACGTACACCTACATCGCCCCCTTCCTCCGCGCCGGTGGTTCGACGGTTCCCCTGGAGGGGTTGCTGCTGGTCTTCGGCCTCGCCTCGATCGTCGGGATCGCCCTGACCACGGCGCTCATCGACCGGGCGCCCCGGGCGCTGGTCCTGGGCTGCGCCGGCGCGTTCGCGCTGTCCGGGGTGGTGCTCGTGCTCTTCCCGCACTCCCCGGTCGTGGTCCACGGCGCGGTCGCCGTGTGGGGCGTCGCCTTCGGCGGGGCCTCCCCGCAGTTGCAGCGTCCGCTGGCCGCCGCGGGCGGGGAGGACGCGGACGTGGCGAACTCCTTCCTCCCCGTCGCCTTCAACGTCGCGATCTTCGCAGCGGGCGTGCTGGGGGCGCTGGTGCTCGCCTCGGGCGGCGACCGACTGCTCCCCCTGGCCATGACCGTGGGCGGCGGGGCCGCGTTCGCTGTCCTGGTCCTCGGCCTCCGCACCGTCTACCCGCAGCACGCTCCGGCGAGGACGGCCTGAAGGCCGGGAACTTCCCGACGGCCAGGAACAGGTGCACGGGTTCCCCTCGAGGTGGGTTCAGGCCGAGTGGGGCTCGACGACGGCCTTCAGCGACCGGGCGTCGCGGCGGGCGAGGGTCAGCGCCGCTTCGGTCTCCGCGAGCGGGAACCGGTGGGTGATGAGCGGGGTGGTGTCGACGGCGCCGGAGGCGATGAGGGACAGCGCCGTGGGGTAGGTGTTGGCGTAGCGGAAGATCCCGGTGATGGTGAGTTCCCGGCCCTGGACGAGCGGAACCGGGAGGGGGAGTTCGTCGGCGCCCATGCCCACCAGGACGGCCCGGCCGGCCGGGGCGAGGACCTCCACCGCGGAGCGCCACGCGGCCGCGGCGCCGGAGCACTCCAGGAGGACGTCGAAGGTTCCCGTGAGGGGTTCCGTGGCCGGGAGCGCGGTGAACCCGAGGCCCCGCGCCACCTCCAGGCGGAACTCGCTGACGTCGGTCAGCGTCACCGAGGTCGCTCCGAAACCCCGTGCCACCTGGGCGGTGAACAACCCGATGGGTCCGGCGCCGGTGATGAGGACGCGGTCGCCGGGCGTGATGCCGCCGCGGCGTGCGGCCCAGACCCCCACGGACACGGGTTCGGCCATGGCGGCCTGTTCGGCGCTGAGCCCCGCGGGTGCGGGGTGCGCGAACGCCGCGTCGAGGGTGACGAACTGCGCGATGGCCCCGTCCACGGGTGGGGTGGCGAAGAAGACCACCGCGGGGCAGAGGTTGTAGCGACCGGCCAGGCACTGCTCGCAGGTGCGGTCGGGGACTCCCGGTTCGAGGGCGACGAGTTCCCCGAGGCGGCCGCGGTCCACGTCGGCACCCACCTCCACGACGGTCCCGGCGGCCTCGTGGCCGACGACCATGGGGGTCTCGACGACGTAGCCGCCGATCCGGCCGTGCTCGTAGTAGTGCACGTCGGACCCGCAGATGCCGACGGCCTCGACGCGGACGAGCACCTCGTGGGCGGCGGGGACGGGTCGCTCGCGCTGTTCGATGACCAGGGACCGGGGTGCGTGCAGGACGGCGCTGGTGTTCACGGGTTCTCCAGGGGTCGGTCGTGGTGTCGGGGTCAGCAGGTGGTGTAGCCGCCGTCGGCGACGAGGACCGTCCCGGTGGTGAAGGAGGAGGCGTCGCTGGCGAGGAACACGACGGCCGGGGTGATCTCCTCGAGGGTGGCGATGCGTTCCATCGGGGTGTCCTCCAGGACGTGGCGGCGGGTCCGCGGGTCCTCGACGGCGGCTCCGTCGGTGGCGACGTGACCCGGGGCGAAGGCGTTGACGCGCACCCCGAACGGGGCCCACTCGGCGGCGAGGCTGCGGGTCAGGTGGTGGACGGCCGCCTTGGACGCCGCCGCGGCGTGGTCCCAGTGCGGTCGGCCGGCGATGATCCCGGCGGTCGAACCGATGTTCACGATCACGCCGGCGCGCTGGGCGACGAACGCCCGCCCGAAGGTCTGGCACCACAGCCAGACGGTGTCCAGGTTGCCGTCGACGACCCGTCGCCAGTCGGGCGCGGTGACGTCGAGCGCCGCGGACGGGGCGCGCACGTCCACGGCGTTGACCAGGACGTCGACCCGGCCGTGCCGGTCCACGGCCGTGCTCAACGTCCGCTCGACGTCGTGGACGTCGGTGACCTCGACGTGCAGGAACTCCGCCGCGATGTCGTCGGCGCGCATGGCCTGGACGAGGTGCTCGCCCTCCTCGGTGTCACCACCGGCCAGGAGGACGCGGGCGCCGGCCAGTCCGAGCGCGTGCGCGCAGCCGCCGGCCACGCCCCCCGTCCCGGTGGTGACGACGGCCGTGCGACCCGTGAGATCGAACCTGTCGGACAGCCTCAAGATCGTCGTCCATCCTCCGGTCGTCCTCGTCCGAGCCGCGCCACCCCGCGCCCGCACGGCGAGCGTAGGTATCCACGGGTCGTGCGACTAGCGACTCGGACGCTCGATCCTGGTACTTTCCTGCACCAGGAAGCCGCAACACCGGGCCGCCGCTGCCGATCGGAGGAAGATCAGTATGACCCCGTCGGAACCTCACGCCCAGGTCGGTCGGCGCTGGGGCAGCGCCCGCGCCGTCCGCGAGGTGGTTCCCCCGGATCCGCGGCTGTCGGCCCGCTGGCACGTCCACGACTACCCGGGACCCTTCGCGCGGTGGAACCACCACCCGGAGTACGAGATCCACCTGGCCCGGTCCGGGCCGGGGCGGTTCATCGTCGGGGACCACGTGGGCCGGTTCGGTGCCGGTCACCTCGCCCTCGTCGGCCCGGAGGTTCCGCACGACTGGATGAGCGACCTCGGACCGGGGGAGGTGATCGAGGGACGCGACGTCGTGTTCCAGTTCCACGGCCGCTGGCTGGAGCAGTGCGAGGAGCTGCTGCCGGAGTTGCGGACGCTGGCGCCGCTGTGGGCGCGCTCGCGGTCCGGCGTGGAGTTCAGCGGCCGGACCGCCGAGGCGGGCGCGCTGGCGCTGGAGAGCATCGGCCTCACGCGGGGCGCGGACCGGCTCGCCCACGTCTTCTCCCTCTTCCACCTGCTGAACACCGCGCCCGAGGACGAGTACCGCCTGATCTCCGGCGTGTGGGAACCCCAGGTGAACGACCCCCGGGCCGAGGAGGTGATCGGCGAGGCTCTGGCCTACGTGCTGGACAACCTCACGGGTGGCGTGCGGTTGCCCGTGGCCGCCGCGCACGCGGGCATGAGCGAGTCGGCGTTCTCGCGCTACTTCAAGCGGGCCAGCGGGCTGACGTTCACCGAGATGGTCGGCAAGCTGCGCCTGACCCAGGCGGCGGCCCTGCTGGTCGACACCGACCGGCCGGTGCACGCGATCGCGACCGACGTCGGGTACGCGAACCTCTCGAACTTCAACCGCCGGTTCCTCGACGGTTTCGGCCTCACCCCCACCGCCTACCGGAAGCAGAACCGCCCGGCTGGGTGACGTCCCCCACCTCCCCACCGACCGCCGCGGATTCCCCGACGAGGCGGAACTGGCGGCCCACGCCGCTCGAGCGGCGGGAGGGTCCAGGGAGTTCGGGATCGCACCGCGCCGCGGGTCAGCCACCGCTCACGCGCAGGACGCGGTCGTCGCCCGCCGACGGCCGTCCGCGGCCGTCGGTGTTGTTCGTGAGCATCCACAGGCTCCCGTCGGGGGCGACGACGACGTCACGCAGGCGGCCGAACTCTCCAGCGAAACGTTCCGTGGCGTTCCCGAGGTCGTCCAGCGCGACGTCGCGCAGCCGCTGACCACGCAGGTTGGCGATGTGGATCGCGCCGTCGGAGACGGCGATGCCGCTGGGGCTGGCCTCCTCGGGTGCCCACTGCTGCACCGGGTCGACGAAACCCTCCTGCCCGGCCACGCCCTCGACGGTCGGCCAGCCGTAGTTCCCGCCGGCCCGGACGACGTTGAGCTCGTCCCAGGTGTCCTGCCCGAACTCGCTGGCGTAGAGGGTTCCGTCCTCGTCCCAGGCGATGCCCTGCGGGTTGCGGTGGCCGTAGCTCCACACCGCGGACCCCGCGAACGGGTTGTCGACCGGGATCGAACCGTCCGGGGCGATGCGCAGGATCTTGCCCGAGAGGGAGTTCAGGTCCTGGGCGCTGCTCCGGTCACCCGCGTCCCCCACGGTGACGTAGAGCATCCCGTCGGGGCCGAACGCGATGCGGCCCCCGTTGTGGTAGCCCGCGGCGTCGAGCCCCGCGAGGATCGTCTCGCCCTCCCCGAGGGAGAGGTCCCCGGGCTCCCCGGTGAGTTCGTAGCGTTCGACCCGGTTCTCCCCCTCGCCCGTGGAGTACGCGAAAAGGTCCCCGTCCAGGACGGCGATGCCGAGCAGCCCGCCCTCGCCGCTGCCCCCGACGCCGTCGACGACCCCGACCTCGCGGGTGGTCCCGTCGTCCGCGATCTCCAGGACCCGGGCACTGTCGCGTTCGGTGACCAGCGCGGTCCGTTCGTGGAACGCCAGGGACCACGGTGCCTCGAGGTCGGTGCTGACGACCTCGACACCGCTCGCTGCGGTCCCGGCCGTCGACGGCGGGCCGGCGGGAGTCGCGCTGGTGCAGGCCGTCAGCCCGAGGAAGGCCGCGGCACCGACCGCCGCGAGGGCGCGCAGGCCGGAGCCGGCGATCGGTTCGCGGGCAGGAGGTTTCGCCACGTTCGTCCTTCTTCCGATGAGGGGGACCGGGGCCGGGACCCTCGCGGCCCGGACCTCACGCTACGACGCCGACCGGTGGAGCCGGGGGTTCCTGGGGTGCCCTGTCAGTGCGCCTCAGAGGAGGAACTCCTCGGGGGACGTGGTCGTGGTGAGGGGTGTGGCCGGATCCGGTCCGGGCGGAGGGTTTCCGGTCGAACGGTTCCCGGAACCGTCGGGCACGACGGTGGCGAGGGACGACGAAGGGGAGACGACAGGTGAGCACGCGGATCGACGACCAGCGGACCGGGACGACCGGGGCCGCTCGCGGCGGCGGAGCGTCTGCCGTGACGGGCCCGCGGGCCCTGCTGATCGCGGCGGTCCTCCTGACCGCTGTGGCGGTGACCTCCTGCAGTTCGTCGCCGACCGCCGCCCCGGCCGGCGATCCGGTCACCGGACCGCCCAGCAGTTCGGCGGGCAGTTCGGCGGGCAGTTCGGCGGGCAGTTCGGCGGGTGAGGCCGCCACCGTGACGCTTCCCGCCACGACCGACGTGGTGGGCACGGTCGTGCGCTTCACCTCCCCGCGGACGAGCGTCGACGTGACGATCGGGGAGGACAGCCCCGCGACCCGGGACTTCCTCTCGATGCTGCCGTTGACGCTCCCGGTGGAGGACCTCGCGGGCCGGGAGAAGATCAGCTACCTCCCCCGGGAGCTGGACCACGCCGGGTCCCCGGGGTCCGATCCCGAGGACGGCGATCTCATCTACTTCACCCCCTGGGGGAACCTCGGGTTCTACTACGACGCCTCCGGCATCGAGTACGCCGACGACACGCTGCACCTCGGGACCTACCAAGCCTCGGCCGAACAGCTCGAACTGCTGGAGGGCGGTGCGGTGAGCGTCGACGTCGTGCCGTGACCTGCACCACCGGGCCGGTGTCGCCCCCTGAGGTGCCCTGACAGGGAACCCCGGAGCGCGGTGGACGCCGGACGTCCGCGGCTACGGTGGGTCCGTGCCTCGACTGCGAACCCGCGGAGCCCGACGGAGTTCCCCGGCGACGACGACCCCTGCGGAGGGTTTCCCCCTGACGGCGCTCCTGGTGATGGCGGTGACGGGTTTCCTGCTCATCGCCACCGAGACGATGCCTGCCGGGCTGCTCCCGGAGATCGCCGCGGGGATGGGGGTCAGCGAAGGACTGGCGGGTCAGTACGTCAGCAGCTACGCCCTGGGAACCGTCGTCTGCGCCGTCCCGGCCGCTGCGCTGACCCGTGGGGTCGGACGCCGGAAGGTGCTGCTGGTCACGGTCGGGGTGTTCCTGCTGGCCAACTCCGTCGTCGCCGTGTCCAGCGACCTCGTCCTGACCCTGGTGATGCGTTTCGTGTGCGGGGCGTGCTCGGGTCTGCTGTGGGGGATGCTGGCAGGCTACGCCCGGCGGATCTCCTCGCCCGCCTCGGCGGGCCGGGCCCTGTCGATCGCCTCCCTGGGAACTCCGGTCGGTCTGGCCGTCGGTACCCCGTTCGGTTCCTGGCTGGGCACTTCGTTCGGCTGGCGGTGGTCGTTCCTGCTCGCGTCCGCGCTGGCCCTGGTGATCGTGGTGGTGGGTCGGTTCGTCCTGCCCGACGCGCCCGGAGGGCGACCCGAGGCGCAGCTGCCGTTGCGCCGGGTGCTGCGCATCCCGGGGGTCGCGCCGATCCTGGTCGTCATCCCCCTGTGGATGCTCGCGCACAACACGATGTACACCTACGTGTCCGCCTACCTGCGGGCGGTCTCCGTGCCGTTGCCGGTGGACCGGGTGCTGGTCCTCTTCGGCGCCTGCGCCCTCGTCGGTCTCCTCCTGACGGGCGCACTCATCGACCGGTCGCTGCGGTCGCTGGTCCTGGGCAGCCTCGTGACGTTCCTCCTCGCCGGAGGCGTCTTCCTCGTGGCCGGGGGTTCCCGGGCCGCGGTGCTCGCGGCCGTCGTCGCCTGGGGTCTCGCCTTCGGTGGCGCGGCCGCCCAGCTGCAGACGGCGATGGCCCACGCGGCGGGGGAGAACGCCGACGTCGCGAACTCCTTCATCGGGGTGGCCTTCAACCTCGCCATCGCCGGCGCCGGGGTCTTCGGCGCGGTGCTCATCGGCGGTGGCTCGGCCGGTTCCACCCTGCCCCTGCTCATGGTCGTCCTCGCGGGCGCGGCGCTGCTCGTCGTGGCGCTCGCGCGCCGGCACGCCTTCCCGGCGCGGGGTTGACGCGACGGCAGCCGACCCCCTGAGCGCCGCCGGGTCCGCGCGTCCCCTCCGGCGCGCGGACCCGACGGTGCTCCGGTCGGCCGGAGCGGGAGGTCAGCCGCGGGGGATGGACAGCGACAGGGTGTAGGTGGCACCCGACGGGATCTGCAGGTCGAGGCGGTAGGAACCCGTCTGCGGCAGGGCGATCGTCGCGTGGCCCTGCTCCTCGCTCATGCTGGTGTGCAGCGGCGACCCGTCAGGAGCGACCAGGGACCAGGTCCCCTTCCCGGAGATGTCCTGGAACGTCACGACCGCGCGCTGACCGGCGGTGGCGTCGAAGTGGAAGTGCGCGGCACCGGTCGTGCCGACCCCACCGGTGATGGTCGTCGACGTCGCTCCGGGAGCGAAGCGGATCTTCTCGCCCGCGACGGTCTGGGTGGCGCTCGTCGCGGCCGTACCCGACGCCGCACCACCCGACGCCGCTGCCGGGATCGCGACCGACAGGTCGTAGCTGGCGGAGCGGGTGGAGACGATGTCGACGTAGTACGTGCCGCTCTCGGGCAGGCGGTAGGTGAAGTCGCTCTGGCGCGGGCTGTGCGCGTTGTGCACCGAGGGCCCGGTCGGCCCCACCAGGGTCCAGGTCATGGCCGAGGTGCTGCGGGAGAGGTGGAACGTCGCCGTCTGCCCGGCGCGGGCCTGGAAGGTGTAGCGGCGGTCGCCGTTCGCGGCGACGTGACCGCTGACGTGGGCCGAGGTCGCGCCGTGGGCGAAGTGGATGGGCGTGGCCGTGGGAACGGCCGGGGTGGAGGACGCGGACGCAGCGCCGGCGCCGGCGATCCCGGCGGCGGCGACGAGTGCGGCGGCGGCGACGGTGATCTTCGTACGCATGGTGTTTCTCCTAGGACGGTTCGGTCCGGGGACCGGTGTCGTGGTCGCCGTTGCGGCCACACCCAGAACGCTAGAGATCCGGTGTGGCACCGTGGTGTCGGCGCCGACACCGTTCCGGCACTGCGTGTGTCGAGTTCGACACACGGCCCACGAGGTCGACGACCGCGCAGGTCGTCACGGAGGAGACGCGGTGCCCGAGCACCTTCCCGCCCCGGTCCACCAGCCGGTCGTCCTGGGGTCCTGGCCGACCCCGTTGGAACCCGCGCCGCGCCTCGCGCAGGCCCTGGGTCTCGGACCGGAGGACCTCTGGGTGAAGCGCGACGACCTCATCGGGCTCGGGGGCGGCGGCAACAAGGTCCGCAAGCTGGAACACACCCTGGGCGCCGCCCTGGCGGCCGGGGCCGCGGCGGTCGTCACCAGCGGAGCTCCGCAGAGCAACCACGCCCGGCTGACCGCTGCCGCAGCATCGCGCCTGGGTCTGCAGGCGGTGCTCGTCCTCGAGGGCGACGAACCGGCGGAGGCGCGCGGGAACCTCCTGCTCGACGCCCTGCTGGGCGCGCGCATCGTCTGGGCGGGCGAGGTCGACCCGACGACGCTGGCCGCCCGCGTCGAGCGGGAGGCAGAATCGTTGCGCGAGAACGGCACCCCGACCGAGGTCATCCCCTTCGGAGGATCGAGCGTGGTCGGGGCCCGCGGCTACGTCGCCGCCGGGGCGGAACTGCTGACCCAGGCGCCCGACCTGACCACCGTCGTCACCGCGATCGGTTCCGGAGGCACCATGGCCGGGCTGGTGCACGCCCTCGGTGTCGACCGCGTGCTCGGGGTCGACACGGGAGCGGTCCAGGACGCGCAGGCCCGGGTCTCCGACCTGGCCCGCGGGTTGGCGCGGGAGGCGGGGACCGCGGACCCGGGTAGGCCCCGGATGCGCCACGACCAGGTCGGCGAGGGCTACGGCGTGCTCACACCGGCTGTCGCGGAGGCCGTCGCGCTCGTCGCGCGGACCGAGGGCATCGTGCTCGACCCCGTCTACACCGGACGCGCCGCCGCGGGTCTCGTCGCCGCCGTCCGGGCCGGAGACGTCGCGGCGGGCGAGCGCACCGTGCTCCTGCACAGCGGGGGCCTCCCGGGACTGTTCGGCCACCCCCAGGCCCCGGAACTGGTGCGCTGAACCGGGTCCACCGGACCGCGCGCGTGACGCCTGCGAAACTCGTGCCGGTCCGGGGCAACCCGCGAGCCCGTCCTGACGTCGTCTCGAACGGGTCACCCGTCCACCGCCCGGGCCGGACGACCCACGCTGGTCGACGGCCGCGACAGCGTTGAGCACCAGCGAGGAGCGCAGTGACCGCCGTACCGAACGATGCACCGAACGACGCCGAGCTCGACCGGGCGGCGGCGGTCCTCACCGAACTGCGACGTGCGTTCTCCGCCCGGATCGTGGGGCAGCACCGCCTGTTCGAGACGCTCGTCGCCACCCTGGTCGCCGGTGGGCACGTCCTCCTGGAGAGCATGCCCGGTCTGGCCAAGACGACGGCCGCGTCGACGATCGCGAACGCCCTCGGCGGCAGTTTCCGACGGGTCCAGTGCACCCCCGACCTGCTGCCCAGCGACATCGTCGGGACGCAGGTCTACGACGCCGTCCGCGCGGAGTTCACCACCCGCCTGGGTCCGGTCCACGCCAACGTGGTGCTCCTGGACGAGATCAACCGCTCCAGCGCCAAGACCCAGAGCGCGATGCTGGAGGCGATGCAGGAGCACCAGGTCACCATCGCCGGCGTCACCCACCCGCTGCCGCAGCCGTTCTTCGTCGTCGCGACCCAGAACCCGGTGGAGAGCGAGGGGACCTACCCGCTCCCGGAGGCCCAGCTCGACCGGTTCCTGCTGCACGACGTCCTCGACTACCCCAGCGCGGCGGAGGAGGAGGAGATCGTCCGGGCCCACCGGACCGGGTCGGCGCCCGACCTCCAGCCGTCCTCGGTCTCCCTCGACGACGTCCGCCTCCTGCAGGACCTCGCCCGCCGCGTGCACGTCGACGTCTCGCTGGTCGGCTACGTCGTGGCGCTCGTGCGCGCCTCCCGGGCGGACCCCGCCACGGAGTTCGGGGCCAGCCCCCGGGCCAGCATCGCCCTCACCAGCGCGGCGCAGGTCCGCGCCCTGATGCAGGGCCGCGACCACGTGCTGCCGGCCGACGTCCGGGCCCTCGCCCACCGGGCGCTGCGCCACCGGATGGGCCTGACCTTCGAGGCCCTCGCCGAGGACGTCCGCGCCGACGACGTCGTCGACCGCCTCCTCGAGCAGGTCCCCGCGCCGTGACCGCCCGTCCTCCCGCCGGACGGGGGCCCGGGCAGGTCTCCCCCCGTCTCGCCGCCCTGCTGGCCATCCCGGCGCACCGGCGCAGCCACGGCCAGCTCGACGGCGACTGGGCGGCGGTCTTCCCCGGTCGCAGCCACGACTTCGACGACCTGCGGCCCTACGTCGAGGGCGACGACGTCCGCGACATCGACTGGTCGGCCACGGCGCGCAACCCCGTGCCCCTGGTCAAGCGCTACGTCGCCCGGCGCGACCAGACCGTCCTCTTCCTCGTCCCCACCGGGGCGGAACTCGCCGCGGCCGGCGTCGGCGGGGAACCCAAGCTCGTCGCCGCCCGCCTCGTGGTCGAGGTCCTCGCGGGAGTCGCCGAGGCCCGGGGCGACCGCGTCGCGCTGGTCGCCGGACGTCCCGACGCGCTCACCGTCCTCCCCGCGCGGAGGGGGGCCGCCCACCGCGCCCGGGTGGTCTCGTCGCTGACCGCGGCGATCGACGACCCACCCGTCGACGTGGGGACCGTGCTGGAGCGGGCGGCCCGCTACCAGCGGCGACGTGCCGTCGTCGTCGTGGTCGCGGACGACGTCGACGTCGACGCCGGGCTCCAGCAGGCCGTCCGGCGACTCGCGATCCGCCACGACGTCCTCTGGGTGACGATCTCCGACGTCGACCCCACCGGGGTGGAGGGAACCCTGGGAGCCCTCGGCGGTCCGCGCCTCCTCCCGGTCCGGGCCCGGCGGGCGGCCCGGGTGCGCGCCGCCCACCTGGCCGCCGACCGCGAGCGCCGTCGCCGTGCCGTGAGCCTGTTGCGCCGCAACGGGGTGAGCGTGGGACGCGTCGACGGTCCCCACGGCGTCATGGCGGGTCTGCACGCCCTGGTGCGCGAGCACGCCCGGGCCCGGGGCTGACGTGCTGACCCTCGACGCGGGTTTCGACGTGGGTTCCAACGTGGTGCCGGGTGCCGGGGAACTGCACGCCCCGGTCCCGTTCTGGGGCGGCTGGACCGTGGTCGGGGTGGGGTTGCTGCTCCTCGCCGTCGTGGTCCTCGCCTGGGCCGTGCGCCGGCGCCGCCCCCGCCCGACCCCGCCCGAGGTCACCGCCGCCCGTGCCGCCCCCGCGCGGTCCGGGGAGGACCGGCACCGCGCGGCCCGGGAGGCCCTGGCCCGGATCGAGGAGGGGTTCCGGACCGGCACGCTCTCGGCCCGCGACGTGGGCCACCGCACCGCGGCGGTCCTCCGTTCGCTCGAGGTCCCCGCCGACTCCCCGGCGCTGACCGCCTGCCTGCCGTTCCAGTTCGCGCCCCGGCCCCCGGCCGACCCTGAGTTCCTGCTGCGGGCCGCCCGGGCCGCGGCCGAGGAGGGCGGGTCGTGACGGAACTGCTGCACCCGTGGGTCCTCGCGGTCGCGCTCCTGCCGGTCGCAGTCCTCTGCGCCGTCGTCGTGCGCCGGGACCGGCGTTCGCGCCGATCCGTGCCCGTGCTCGCCCACGCCGACCGCCTGACGGCGCTGCCGGCCTACCGCCGCGCCCACCGACGGCACCGCACCGCGCTGGCGGTGGCGACGGTCGCCGCGGTCGTCGCCGTCGTCGGCTGCGCCGTGCTGGTCGCCCGCCCGGTCACCGTGGTCGCGGTGGACCAGGACAGCCGCAGCCGCGACGTCGTCCTCTGCCTGGACGTGTCCTCCTCGATGGCCCCCACCGACGCGGCGGTGCTCGACGCCTTCTCCCGCATCGCCCGGGACAGCCCCGGCGACCGCATCGGTCTGGTGCTCTTCGACAGCCGCCCCGTCCAGGTGTTCCCCCTCACCGACGACGCCGACTACGTCTCCACGCAACTGGCGAAGGTCCGCGCCGCCTACGACACGGCCAACGTCGGCTCACCCGCCTGGGCGGGAACCACGGGCGGGGAGGGGACCTCCGTCATCGGCGACGGCGCGGCGACCTGCGTCAGCGCCTTCGACCGTCTCGACTCGCCACGGTCGCGCTCGGTCGTGCTGGCCACCGACGACATCGCCGGCGGCCCCCAGCGCGTGACGCTGGACGACGTCGGCCACCTCGCGCTGGCCCGTGGGGTCCGCCTCTACGGCCTCAACCCCGCCGCGCCGACGACGGACACGGCCCGCGCCGCGGCGCAGCAGTTCCAGGCCGCGGTCACCCTCTCGGGCGGGACGTACGCCGAGGTGACCTCGCCCGGCGCCGTCCCGGGCGTCGTCACCGGCCTCCGGGCCCGGGAGGCGGCCCGCGCCACCGGGACCCCGCGCCTCGTGCCGGTCGACGCGTCGCGGAGCGTGGGCGTCGTCGTCGGCGCGGCCGTGCTCGTGCTGCTGGTCGCGCGGGCGCTCGCAGGCGGCCGACCAGCTCGCCGGGGAGTCGTCGTCACGGTCGTGCTGGTCGGGCTGTCGGGCGTGCTGGTCTGGGCGCCGACCGTGCCGGGCGGGACCTCGGCGCTGCGCAGCCGTGACGTGGACGTGTACCTCGTCGTGGACGGGACGCTCAGCATGGCGGCGGAGGACGGCGCGGGCGGTCGTACCCGGTTGAGCGAGGTGCAGGCCGACGTGGGGGAACTGACGCGTCGCTACGCGGGGGCGAGGTTCTCCACCATCGTGTCGAGCAGCACCGCGCTGCAGACGATGCCGCTGACGACCGACACCGCGGCCGCCCTCACGTCGGTCGCGTCGCTGGTCCCCTCCAGCGCGGGGTCCGCGCAGGGCGGCGACCCCCGACAGGCCTCGGCGTTGCTGTACCGCCTGCTGAGCGCCGGGGCCCGCCAGGCGCCGGGCCGGGCGCAGCTGGTCTTCTACTTCGGGGACGGTGAGGCGACCCGGCCGGCGTCCGCGGGCAGGTTCAGCGCCGACGGGGCCGGCGGCGGGGCGGTCCTGGGCTACGGGACCGCGTCGGGTGGCCCCATGCGGGACGCCCCGCTGGTGGGGGGAGAGTCGACGTACGTGCGGGACACCCGACCCGGGCACCTGGGGAACGCGATCTCGCGGGAGGACCGGAAGACGCTGCAGGGCATCGCCGACGAGCTGGGCGTCCCGTTCGTGCAGCGGACCGGGAGCACCGGGTTCGACGCCGTCGTCGCCGACGCCGTCCCCGGCCGGTTGCGACCGGTGCGGGCGGCGCTGGGCAGCGCGACGCCGTTGAGCTGGATCGTGGCGGGGGTGCTGCTGGTCGTCCTGGCCGCGGACGGGCTGCACTGGTGGACCAGGAGGCGCTCGTGAGGTCCGGTCCCCGGCGACGGGTCCTGCTCGCCGCACCGCTCGCGGTGGTGTTCCTGCTCGGCGCGGGTAAGGCGCTGAGCCTGAACGCGGCCCTGCACCACCGCCCCGAACTCCTCGCCGTGCTCGACGTCGTCGAACCCTGGAAGTCGAGCCTGGCCCGCGGTGACCGCCACTTCGCCGACGGGGACCTCGGGGCCGCGGAGGAGCAGTTCGGCACGGCGCTGGACCGCGCGCCGGACGACGGTGCCCGCTGCCTGGTCCGGGTCAACCTCGCTCTGACGCAGTTCCTGTACGGGCAGGGGACCGTCGGGACGGACCGCCACCAGGGTTTCCGCTCGCTGGCCCAGGCGGTGCAGACGGCCGAGAGCGGAGGAGGTGAGACCTGTGCCGGCACCGACGCGCAGACCCTGGAGGACATCTCCGCGGCGGCGCAGCAGGCGCAGGTCGACGCGCTGGTCGTCGCCCCCTCCGACGGCACCCCGGTGCCGAGCGACCAACCGCAGCAGGCTGTCCCGCCGGACCAGGACGCCCTCGACGCCATCGCCCGCACCGCGCAGCAGTCCGCCGCGGAACGGGCGGCCCAGGCGGCCCGGGACCAGTTCAACGCCGAGGACCAGGAGTCCTCGAGCACCCCCTGGTGAGGCCCCACCGCTGCGGAGGAGGACCTCAGGCGCCCGTGTAGGGGGACTGGGTGAGCGTCCCCTGGTCGCAGACCGGTCCGGCCGACCACGGGACGGCGATCTCTGCGATCTGGTCCGGGGGGATGACGCGCAACGAGGTCGGGACGGCCTCGCAGTCGCCGACCGCGGGTTCTCCCACGGCGGTGTTCGCCGTGGTGGACCAGCTGATCGTCGACCGGGCGGAACGTCCGGGCGTCAGGGTGACCGTCGAGGTGGCCGTACCGGAACGGACCTGGCGGGACAGGACGGGGACACCGTCGCTGCGGCTCAGGGAGATCCCGCCGAAACCCCGGACGCGGCAGGTCAGCCCGCTCGTGTTCGTGAGGACAACGGTCGCCGTGGAGGTCCCGGGGCCGGCGGTGACGTCGGACACCTCCCCGACGAGCTGGGCGGTCGTGCACGAGGTCACGGGTGCAGACGCCGTGGGCGAAGGACTCGGGACCGAGGGCGGGGTGGACCCGGTGGGGCCGGGACGCGTCGGAACGGGTTGCGACGCAGAGGGTTGCGTCGGAACGGTCTGCGACGGAACGGGTCGCGTCGGGACGGGTGTCGTCGGACCGGGGTTCGTCGGGGACGCCGCGGTGGGGGCCGGCGTGACCGGCGGGGTCGTCGTGGGCGCCGCGGTCGCCGTCGAGCCGCTCGTCGGTGCCGGTCCCGCCACGACGGGACCTCCACCGCCCCGGGGTTGCTCGATGGCCACCCCCACCTCCGGGGCGTGCCGGGAACCGGCCGGCTCCACCGTGAGGTCCACCCCGGCCGAGCACCCCGCGAGCGCCGTGACCACGGTGAGGCCGAGGAGGACCGGGAAGGAGGAGGAGCGCCGCACGTCGCCATCCTAGGAACCGCGGGGACGGCACGGGAGCGTGTGTCAGGACGGACACACCCGCCACGACCTGGACACACGTCGTCCCGGTCGCCGTCGGGACCCTCGCGACACGGCATCATCGGGGGGTGCCGACCATCCTGCTCGCGGACGACGAGACGGCCATCACGGACAACCTCGCGCCGCTGCTGCGGCGGGCGGGTTTCGAGGTGGTCGTCGCCCACGACGGGGAGGAGGCGTTGAACCGCCTGCGCGCCGGTGCCCCCGACCTCGTGGTCCTCGACGTGATGATGCCCCGCCTGGACGGGCGGGCCGTCCTGCGCCGGTTGCGCGAGGAGCGGTTCGCGACGCCGGTCATCCTGCTCACCCAGGTCGGGGAGTCCAGCGAGCGGGCGATGGCCCTGGAGGAGGGCGCCGACGACTACCTCAACAAGCCGTTCGACCCTCAGGAACTCATGGCCCGCATCCGTGCGGTGCTGCGCCGCCGGGAGGGCGGGGGAGGTGGCGGTCTCGGGCAGTTCCAGCGTCTGCGCAGCGGCAGCGTCCTCCTCGACCGGGTGTCCCAGCGCGTGTGGAAGGACGGCCGGGAGGTCGTGCTCACCCCCCGCGCGACGGCCCTGCTCGCCTACCTCATGACCCACCCCGACGAGGTGATGACCCGCGAGCGGCTGCTGGAGGCCGTGTGGGGGTGGAGCTTCCAGACGTCCACCCGGTCCGTGGACACCCGCATCGCCGAACTCCGGCGCGAACTCGAGGACGACTCCTCCGCCCCGAAACTCATCAGCACCGTCCTGGGCACCGGCTACCGGTTCTCCGGACACGTCGAGAAGGCCTGACGTGATCTCTGCACCACCCGTCCGCACGTCCCGGAGGGAACGGGTCCTGCGGTTCCTGCCGGCCCTCGTCCCGTTGGCGCTGGGTGGTCTGGCCCGGCTCGCCTGGGCCGTCGGGTGGTTCTCGGGCGGGGACGACCGCGTCGTGGTCCGGGCCGGTGCGCGACCCGGTGACTGGTCGCTCTTCCTGGGTGTGGTCCTGTCCGCCCTGCTGCTGCTCCTCCTCCGGGGGGCGCACCGGCAACGGGTTGCCGTCCTCCGCGCCGCGGAACGCGAGGGGGCCCGCGTCGCGGCCCAGGCCACCCGGGACCGACAACTGCTGCTGGGGCGTCTCGACCACGAGCTCAAGAACCCGCTGACGGCCATCCGGTTGGCGCTGGCGAACGTGAGTGCGGACGATTCCTCTGCCCCGCAACGGGACCGGGGACTGGGGAGCATCGACGAACAGGTCCTGCGCCTGAGTCGCCTGACGGCCGACCTGCGCAAGATCGCGGACGTGGAGACCAGTCCGCTGGCCCGTCGTCCCGTCGACCTGACGGCGTTGCTGGAGGAGGCGGTCGAGGTGGTCGGGGAACAACCCCGCGCCGAGGGGCACCGCATCAGCCTGGACCTGCCGCGGGCCCCGTGGCCGCTGCCCCTGGTCCCCGGTGACGAGGACCTGATCTCGTTGGCGCTGGTGAACCTCGTCGACAACGCCGTCAAGTACACGCCCGTCGGGGGGCGCGTCGAGGTCCGGGGTCGCGAGACCCCCGAGGGGGTTCTGGTGGAGGTGGCGGACACCGGGCAGGGGATCCCCGCGGCGGACCTGCCCCACGTGTGGGACGAGTTGTTCCGCAGTCCCTCCGCCCGGGTGGTGGCGGGCAGCGGGTTGGGGTTGCCGTTGGTCCGGGCGGTCGTGGAACGTCACGGGGGCACCGTGTCGGCGCAGAGCCGGGAGGGGGAGGGGACCGTTGTGCGGATCCTGTTCCCCGTCGCCGAGAACCAGGTGGTCGCGCCCACGCGGAACTCCGTGGAGGGCTGACGCGGAACCCTCGGACGTCAGGACCGGACGTCAGGGCTGGGCGACGGGGGTGCTGTCGTGGGCGGTGACGAGGACGCCGACCCGGCTCCAGGGGTTCGGGTCGAGCATCGCGCGGAACAACGCCGTCGGGACGTCGTGGTAGTCGTGGAGTTCGCCGGTGTGGAAGGCGACGCGCAGCGTCTGGGTCGCGGGGTCGTAGCCGACGGTGTGGACGGTGTCGCAGACCACGTCGTGCACCTGCGGTGCGTCGCCGTGGAGGGCGTCGTGGGTGAGCATCGTCGTCTCCTCGGGAGTTCCGGCCGAACGGAGGGACACTAACGGTCATCGTCCGCGTGGATGACCTGGTTGACAAAACTTATGCACTCGGTACCGTTTGGCTCGACCCGGGCGGGAGAGCTCGCGCTTCTCCTTCGGGGGATGGGGATGCCGCGAGAGCTCTCGCGCCCGGGTCGAACGCCCCTGCCGGGGAACCGGTGCCGCGGGCCTCCCCGGCGGACCGGTCCGTCCACGCCGCCGCAGCCGTTGCTGCCAAGTGGTCGGTGTGCTGGAGTGGTGGCCGCGCGGATCCCTCGGCCCGCGCCCGGGCCTGGGAGTGGATGATGTCTGACGGGCAGTCCGAGCAGCCGGGACCAGGGTTCTGGTCCGCGGTGGCGAGACTCGGTCTGGTCCTCAGCGTCGCGTCCACCGTCGAGCAGGTCGTGACCTCCCTCGTCGACCTCGGCGTCCCGGCGTTGTCGGCGGCCGGTCTCGGGATCATCACCCGGGCCCAGGACGGTGGCTGGCAGTTGGGGGCCAGCACGTCCTTCGGACCCTTGCTGCGCGCCCGGTTCGACTACGAGCCGTACGACAGCCCGCTGCCCGCGTGTCGCGCGGCCCGGGAGGACGTGGACTTCTTCCTGCCCGACCGGGCGAGCGCCGTCGAGGTCCACCCGCGGATGGCCGAGGTGGTCGACCTCAGCGGACGGCCGCGGTGGGCGCTCCTGCCGCTGCGGGTCGGTGCGGAGGTGGTCGGCGCCCTGGCCGTCTCCTGGACCTCGCCCGCCCCGTTCACGGAGGACGAGGAGGCGGCGCTGCGCACCTTCGCCGCCCACTGCGCCCCCAGCGTCGAACGGGTCCTCGCCGGCGAGGTGCAGCGGCGCTCGAACCGGGCGACGGAACGGCTCGCCACGGCCCTGCAGCGAGGGGTCGTCACCCAGCTCCCCACCCTCGACGGGCTGGAACTGGCCGTCGCCTACCGGCCCTGCGTCGACGGTGCCGCCATCGGGGGGGACTGGTACGACGTCTTCGCCCGGCGCAACGGTGACGTCGTCGTCGTGGTGGGCGACGTCGCCGGTCACGACCAGGTGGCGGCGTCGACCATGATCCAGCTGCGCGCCATGCTGCGGGGGGTCGCCTGGGACAGCGACGACGGTCCGGCACCCCTGCTGGACCGCCTCGACCGCTCGACGGCCGCCCTCGAACCGGGCACCACCGCCACGGCCGTCCTGCTCACCCTGACCCGCCGTGCGGACGCGGGTTTCGACGTGCGCTGGGCGAGCGCAGGTCACCCGCCCCTGCTGCTGCGCCGCCCTGACGGTGCGGTCGAGGTCCTCGGGGGCCACGACGACCCGCTGCTCGGTGTCGACTGGCCGTCGCCGCGCCGGGGGCACCGCCGGCTGCTGTCACCGGGGACGACCCTCGTCGCGGTCACCGACGGAGCCCTGGAGACGCGCGAGCACACCCTGGCCGTGGGGGTCGACCACCTCGCGGCCGCTCTGGGCACCGCCGCGGACGTCGGCGCAGGGCCCGGCACCGTGGCGGAACGGACGCGCGACCACCTGGAGGACGCGACGACCTCCCCGCGTCCGCCCGGGGGGCCGGGACCGCGGGACGGCTCGTTCGACCCCGTGGACGACCGGACGGTGCTGGTGGTCCGCGCCCTCCCGACGACGGTCGTCCCGGGGAGTTCCGGGCACGGCGACGCCTCCCGCGCCGGGGGTTCCGGCGTGGACGGGGGCAGGACGAGCCGGGTCGTGCTGCTCCGGCCCGAGGCCGCGTCGGCACCGGTGGCACGTGCCCTCGTCCGGTCGCTGGCCACGACGGGCGGGTGGGGCGAGGACGACGTGGACACGGCGGAACTCCTGGTCAGCGAACTGGTGGCCAACGCCGTCATCCACGGCCGCAGCGACCTGCGGCTGACCGCCTCGACGACGGCCCACCGGTTGCTGGTCGAGGTCGAGGACGGCAACGAACGGATGCCGGTGCTGCTGCCCGACGACGCGGCCGCCCTCTCCGGCCGCGGTCTGCACCTGGTGCAGAACGCCTCGGACGAGTGGGGTTGCCGTCCGGTCGAGGGCCACGGGCCCGCCGGGAAGGTCGTCTGGTTCGCGCTGGACCGGGGGACGCGGTGACCCGCTCCCGCTGAGGAGCCGGGAACGTCACCACCGTCCCATCCGCCACCGGGCCAGACGCCGCCACACCTCGTACGGTTGCCCCCGGCACCCGGCACCCGTCGTCCGGCGGGCCGGGGCGGTGACGACCCGGGCCGGACGGAGGAGGAGCTGGATGACGTCGGCGACAGCGGCGGGTGTGGGTTTCCGCTCCGAACGGGGACCGGTGCTCATCGCGGTCATGCTCTCGACCGCCCTCGTGGCGATCGACTCGACCATCATCGCGACCGCCGTGCCCTCGATCGTGCGCAGCATCGGGGGTTTCGCGCAGTTCCCCTGGCTGTTCTCGATCTACCTGCTGGCGCAGGCGGTCACGGTTCCCGTCTACGGCAAGCTGGCCGACCTCTTCGGCCGCAAACCGGTCATGCTCTTCGGGATCGGGTTGTTCCTGCTGGGGTCCGTGCTCTGCGGATTCGCCTGGAACATCGGGGCGCTCATCGCGTTCCGGGCCCTGCAGGGTGTCGGAGCCGGTGCGGTGCAACCGATGTCGTTGACGATCGTGGGTGACCTCTACACCCTCGCCGAGCGGGCGAAGGTCCAGGGCTACCTGGCCGGGGTGTGGGCGGTCAGTTCGGTCGTGGGACCGACGCTGGGTGGGGTCTTCTCCGAGTACGTCAGCTGGCGCTGGATCTTCTTCGTGAACGTCCCGCTCTGCCTCCTCGCCGGAACCGTGGTGTGGCGGCGGTTCCACGAGACCGTCCGGCGCAGCCGGCCGCAGGTCGACTACCTCGGGGCCGCCGTGCTCACGGTCGGCCTCACCCTCCTCGTGCTCGGCCTGCTCGAGGGCGGTCAGGCGTGGGCGTGGGACGCGCCGCCGAGCCTGCTGGTGCTCGGCCTCGGCGCGGTGTTCCTCGTGGTCTTCGTGCAGGTCGAGCGGCGCGCCGCCGAACCGGTGCTTCCGCTCGGTCTGCTGCGGCACCGGTTGATCACCGCCACCAGCCTCGTCTCGGCCTGCGTGGGTGCCGTGCTGCTGGGCCTCACGACCTACGTCCCCACCTACGTCCAGGACGCGCTGGGGGCCGGTCCCCTCGTGGCCGGGTTCGCGCTGGCCGCCCTGACCATCGGGTGGCCGATCTCCGCCTCGCAGGCCGGTCGGCTCTACCTGCGCATCGGGATCCGGGCCACCGCGCTGATCGGGTCGCTCGTCGTGCTCGCCGCCTCGTCGTCGTTGCTGCTGCTGGACGCCACCTCCAGCATCCTCCAGGTCGCCCTGACCTGCTTCGCCATCGGACTGGGGATGGGCGTCACCGCCGCCCCCACGCTCATCGCCGCGCAGTCGGCGGTCGGCTGGGAGCAGCGCGGCGTCGTGACGGGGGTCAACATGTTCTTCCGTTCGCTGGGCAGCGCGGTCGGCGTCGCGACGTTCGGCGCGGTCGTGAACGCCACCCTCGGGGTGGCCTCCCTCGAGGGTTCCGGGGTCGGGGCGGGCCCGTTGACGCAGGCCGTGCACCACGTCTTCCTCGCGACGGTGGCCGTGGCCGTGCTCCTCCTGGTCGCGGTCGTCTGCATGCCGCGCGGAGACCGTCGGCCCGGCTGAGCCGGGTCGGGTTCCGCTGCGGGGTCTACGATCCGTCGTCGTGACCACCGCACCGGGGACCCCCGCCTACTTCGAGAGGGTCGGCGCGGCAGCGTTCCGGGCGACCGAGCACGTCGGTGGCGGGTGGCGGGAGCACGAGCAGCACATCGCCGCGGCGCTGGGGTTGTCCGTGCACGTCGTCGAACTCGACCGCGACACCCGGCGGGACGACGGCCTGGTCCTCGGCCGGCTCTCCTTCGACATCCTCGGCACGGTGCCCGTCGACGTCGTCGACGCGAGGGTCAGCGTTCTCCGGCCGGGTCGGACGATCGAACTCGTCGAGGCGTGCCTGGCCCACGACGGCCGGGACTTCCTCCGGCTGCGGGCGTGGCTCCTGCGACCGGGCGACACCGCGGAACTCGGGGGAACCCCTCTGCCGCGGATCCCGTCCCCCGAGGAGACGCCGCCCTGGGACGTGACCTCGGTGTGGCCCGGTGGTCTCGTCGCGTCGCTGGAGGTGCGCCGTCGACAACTGGAACCCGGCCGGGCGAGTTCCTGGGCGAGGACCGCGACGACGCTCGTGGCCGGCGAGGAGGTCAGCGCCCTGGCCGCCACCGCGGGGTTGTTCGACGTCGCGAACGGCATGACCGTGCGGGCGGACCCGCGTGACGTCGCCTTCCCCAACATCGACCTCACCGCGCACCTGTTCAGGGTTCCGCAGCGTGGGTGGCTGGGTTTCGACACCTCGGTGTCGTTCGGCGCCCAGGGCATCGGACTGACCAGCAGCGTCCTGCACGACGAACTGGGGCCCTTCGGAACCCTGGCCCAGGCCCTCACGGTGCGGCCCCACCACGGCTGAGCCGCGGCGGCGGGGTGGCCCCGGTCGGGGCCACCCCGGTGGGTCAGGAGCAGTTGGTCAGGAGCGATTCCGGGGTCACCGAGGTGGGGCCACCCAGGACGATCTCGCTGCTGATCTGGCTCGTGGAGACGTAGTCGTACAGGGACACCGGGGTGCACGCCTGCGGCAGCAGCAGCATCGGGGCCTGGTTCAGGGCCGCGACCGGAACTCCGGCGAGCGCGTCCGGGAAGTTCTCCCCGGTGGCGATGACCGCGGTGGTGGCGTCGGGGAAGACGCTCGCGGCGACGGCCGCGGCCGTGTCGTAACGGTCGGCCCCGGCGAGGCGGGTCATCGCGGTGGCGTCGCTGACGTGCGCGGCGAGCTGCGTGGCCACGCCCTCGCTGACCGACGTGGGGCCCCCGACGACGACGGCGGCCTGGAACGTCTGCCCGTTCAACCACGAGGCCACGGGGTCCGGCAGGGTCCCGGGCTCGGTGATCATGAGGGGGACTCCGGCGGCGGCCGCCGCGGCTCCGCCGGAGAGCGCGTCCGGGAACGTGTCGCCCCGGGTGAGGACCACGCCCTTCGCCGCGGGGAAGAACTTCTCCGCGAGGTCGACGGCCGTGTCGTACCGGGTCGCACCGGCGATGCGTTCGACGGTGGCTCCCGGGGAGGCCGCGGTGATCGCGGCGAGGGTCGTGTCGGAGATGCGGTCGGTGCCGCCGACGACGTAGACCTTCGCCGGGGTGAGGCGCGTGAGTTCCGCGGCGGTCGCCGCGGGGAGGGAACCGGCCTGGGTCAGCAGCAGCGGCGCGTCCAGGGAGGCCGCGGCGGGTCCTGCGGTCAGGGCGTCGGCGGGGGCCTCACCGCTGGTGACGAAGACGGCCGAACCGGCCGAGGGCTGGAAGGAACCACGGGCGATGACGGCGGCGGTCTCGTAGCGGTCGGCGCCGGCTGCGCGGACGAGGCCCACGTAGGGGAACGGGGTACCGACCTTCGGGACGGCCGTGTGCGTGGCGCCAGAGACGCCGGGCTCCGGAGCGGCGGCCTGGGCCGCGGTCCCCGTGAAGGTGCAGGCTCCGAGGAGCGCCGCCCCGGTGAGGGCGGTGAGGGTGAGGCGACGCGCGAGGCGCATGGGGTTTCTTCCTTCGTTCGCGACCGAGCCGGGGGCGACCTCGCCCCCGGTTGATCGCGAAACTAGGACACAGTCCCGCTGAGTTGCTCGAGGAAACCGGATGTTCACCCGGTCAGCGGAACGGGTGGGTGCAGCCCCAAGGCGGTGCAGCCGGGTGCGGACGCAGCGGTCGACGGAGGCCCGGATTAGGCTCGCGTCGGTCATGCTGACGACGGCGGACCAGGAGGAGCAACGCCCCGTGCCCGCAACGCCCCCGACCACCGTGAGCCCGCTGCGTGCCCGAAGTGCCGTGGTCACGCTGTTCCTCATCGCCGGCGCGGTCATGGGTGGCTGGTCCGGGCGGATCCCGACGATCAAGCACCAGCTCGGTCTCAGCGACGCGGGGTGGGGACTCGTGGTGCTGGCTCAACCGGCGGGGACGTTGCTCGCCCTGCTGGTGCTGACCCGGGTCATCTCCCGCACCGGCCCGCGTGCGCTGGCCCTGCCCGGGGCCGTGCTGCTGCTCGTCGTGGTCCCGCTGGCCGCGGCCTCGCCCTCGCCGGCGTTCTTGGTCCCGGCGCTGGCGCTGCAGGGGTTGGCGACGGGTCTGCTGTTCAGCCCGATGAACGCCCTCGCCGTCACCGTCGAGCGCCGCTACGGCCGCAGCATCATGTCCTCCTTCCACGCCTGGTTCAGCGTCGGGCAGCTGGGGGGTGGTCTCGCCGGGGCCCTCGCCGGGCACCTCGGGACCGATCCGTGGGTGCAGATCGCGATCTGCGACCTGGTCCTCGCCGTCGTCCTCTGCGTCACGGCGACGGCCCTGCCCCGGGGGGCCGAGGCTCCCCTTGCCGGGGGATCCGGACCGGCCCCCCGGCGGGCACGGCCGACCCGGCAGATCGTCCTGCTGGCGGGCCTCGCCCTCCTCGCCGCCGTCACCGAAGGCTCTGCGGTGCAGTGGAGCGCCCAGTACTCCGTCTCGCTGGGCGCCACCGTCGCCACGGGTTCCCTGACCCTGGTGTGCTACTCGCTGGCGATCGCGCTGACGCGGTCGTTCGGGGACCGCCTCGTCGACCGCTTCGGCCGGGTGCGGTTCATCCGGTTCTCGGCGACGGTGACCGCGACGGGGGTGCTGCTGGCCGTCCTGACCGGCTCGGTCCCCCTGGCCCTCGTGGGTTTCGCCCTCGTCGGCCTGGGGTGCGCCTGCGTGTTCCCGACCATCATGGGTCTGGCCGGGAACCAGCCCGACGTGCCCGCCGGACGAGCGGTCGCGCTGGTCAACCTGGGCGAGTGGCCGGCGTTCTTCCTCGGGCCGCCGGTCATCGGCCTCGTCGCCGAACTGTCCTCCCTGCGGTTCGCGCTGGGCCTCCTCGTCGTGACGTCGGCCTTCGTCGCCGTCCTGGCCGGACGGATCCGTGTCCCCGAGCCCGCCCACGTGGGCGCAGTTCCCCGGGAGCGGTGACGCCGGCGCCCCCGGTGCCCTACATCCCGGTGACGCCGACCAGGACGGCTCCGTCGAAGGTGTGCGCGTCCCACTTCGCCTGGGTGAGGTCCACCCCCGTCAGGACCGCGCCGCGGAAGCTGGTGCCCCGCAGGTCCGCGTGGGAGAGGTCGACCGCGACGAGCCGGGTGAGGTCGAGGTCGGCCGTCCGCAGGTCGGTGTGGCTCAGGTCGAGGTTGAGCAGCGTGGCGCCGGTGAGGTTCGCCCCCTGGAGCTTCGCCCCGCGCCAGTTCCCGGTGAGGGTCTGCAGCTGCAGGTCGCACCCGCGCAGGTCCTTGTCCTCGAGCCGGGTGGCGCCGTGGTGGGCCGCGGAGCAGGAATCCGTCGTGGTGGGCGTGGGCACCGGGGTCGTGGTCGGCGTGGAACTGGTGGGCGTGGAACTGGTAGGCGTGGAACTGGTGGGCGTGGAACTGGTGGGCGTGGAACTGGTGGGCGGGGAACTGGTGGGCGGGGAACTGGTGGGCGCTGCGGTCGCCGTGGTGGTCGGTGTGGTGGTCGGCACTGCGGTCGCCGTGGTGGTCGATGTCGCGGTCGCCGTGGTGGACGGTGCCGCGGTCGGCATGGTGGTCGCCGTGGCGGTGACGGGGTTCCCTGTGGTCGGGGTCGGAGGGGTCGTCGCCACGGCAGAGGGGACCGCGGTCGCGGTCGGCACGGCCTGCGTCGGGCGGGCGGTCGCCCCCGGGGAGGTCGAGGATCGGGTGGCCGTGGGCGTGGCCGTGAGGGTGGAGGTCTCCGGGCGTGAGGCCGTCGCGGCGAGGGCCACCGGAGCTGCGGTCGAACCGGGTACGGAGCGCTCCGGCGTCCGCGCGGAGAGCGGCTCGATCGGGGTGAAGGGGTCGGTCCCCCGCGCCCGGAAGGTCACGAGGTCGCTCGGGCTGGTGGTGGGGGTTCCGGACGGGCTCGGGACCGCGGCCGCGGCGGGGGAGTTCTCGCTCACGTCGGAGAACGGCGCGGCGGCCACGACGGGAACGGGGTCCGCCGCGGCGGCGTCGGTCGCGACGAAACCCGCTCCGACCCCGACCCCGGCCGTGAGGACGGCGCCGAGGACCTGCCCGCCGACGGTGTGGGCCACGGCGGAGACGTTCGACACGGCCTGCGCCGGGAGGGAACCCACCCCGGGCAACGCGGCGAGCAGGGTCGCCGGACCGGCGATGAGCCGCAGCCGTCCGACGCCGACGGTGAGGAACGCACGGACGACGTCGGGGTCGAACTGCGCTCCGGCGCAGCGGGTGATCTCGGCTCTGGCCTGTTCGGCGGACAGCGGCTTCTTGTAGGAGCGGGCCGAGGTGATGACGTCGTAGGTGTCGGCGACGGCGATGACGCGCGCCGCCAGCGAGATGTCCGTCCCGTGCAGACCGCGGGGGTAGCCGGCACCGTCGAAGCGTTCGTGGTGCTGCTCCACCCCGTCCAGCCACGGACCCAGCCAGCCACGCAGGGGTTCGACGAGGCGCCCGCCGTGGGCGGGGTGCTGCTGGAGCGAGGCCCACTCCTCGTCGTCGGGGCGGCCCTTCTTGTTGATGACCTCGACGGGGACGTGGACCTTGCCGACGTCGTGCAGCAGTGCCGCCCAGCTCAGCCGGTCGACGTCCTCGCGCGACAGCCCGAGTTCGGCGCCGATGAGGGCCGCGTAGGCCTGGACGCGCTCCCCATGCGCACGAGTGCGCGCGTCGTGCTCGGCGAGGCTCCCGACAAGGGCCAGCAACCAGTCGACGGGTCCGTCGTGCTCCGGGGGCCCGGCCTGCTGCAGTCGGGACGGGGACCAGGTGCGGCGCGCCACGTCGAAGCGGCTGGGCACGCGGTCGGGCAGGACGAGGCTCAGCCGGAGCAGGGCCGAGAGCGGGACGAGCCGCCGTGTGAGGTGGGAGACGAGGACGAGCACGAGGGAGGAGAGCACCACGACGAGGAGCAGCCAGACCGTGCCCGGCACGCCGATCCGGGACGCCGGGGCCCAGCGCGCGGCGACTGCGCCGACGGCCAGGGCGAACAGCACGGGCCCGAACGACGCGGCGGCGCGGACCAGACGCGCGAGGACGGGCCGAGGGCGCCACCCCAGCGCCTCGGCGCCGTCGTAGTTCTGGGTCGGTCCACTCGCCACGAATCCCTGATCGGGTCACCGGAAGGGGACGTTGAGCGCTCGGCCGCCGGTTCACCCGCCCGGTCGCGCGGCCCCACCCGAACGGGGGAGCAGGGACGGACCCGGGGATACCGTGCCCCCATGGATCTCCAGTTCCGCGACCGCGTCGTCCTCGTCGTCGGGGGGAGGGGCCTCATCGGTGCGGCCCTCACCGACCGGCTCCGCACGGAGGGGGCCACGGTCGTCGTCGCCTCCCGCAACCCCGGCGAGGGGGTGGTGCTGGACGGCAGCGACGACGCGTCCGTGCAGGCGGGGGTGGAGGAGGTGCTGCGGACCCACGGCCGCATCGACGCCGTCGTCGTGACCGCCGCCCCCTCGGCGCGGACCCTCGACCCCGAGCGCCGGTCCGACCCGGCGCAGGTCCTGGAGGCGTTCGACGGCAAGGCGATGGTCTTCCTCCGGATCGCCAACGCGGTGGTCCCGTCGATGCGTGCGGCGGGGTTCGGCCGCATCGTCGTCGTGAGCGGGCAGAACGCCCTGCTCACCGGCAACATCACCGGTTCGGTGCGCAACGCCGCCACGATCGTGGTGGCCAAGAACCTCGCCGACGACCTGGCGGGGACCGGGATCTCGGTGAACGCCGTCAACCCGGGTCTGGTCACCGCCGACCCGCAGGCCGCCGTGGCGGTCGGCGCCCCTGGGGAGTCGACGCCGGCGCAGGTCGCCGACCTGCTCGCGTTCCTCGCCTCCCCGCTCAACGCGGTGACCGGCGAGTCCATCGCCGTCGGTCACCGCGTCCGCGGGGTCACCTCGTTCTGAGCCGGGGCGTCAGCGCAGGCGTTCCGCGCGGAACTGCAGGCGGGGTTCGGCGAAGAACTGCTGGGCCTGGACGATGAGGAGTTCCCGGGATCCCGCGGTGTAGGTCGCCTCGATGAGGTCGAACACCGCCGAGGCGGTCCGTTCGAGGGCGAGGGCGGCGTCACCGGTGGCGCGGTGGTGCGCGGCGAACAGTGCCGCGGTGACGTCACCGGAACCGTTGGCCTTGAACGGTAACCGCGGGGTCTGCACGATCCACGCCCCCTGCTCCTCCACGACCGCCATCTCGAGGGTGCCCTCCTCGGCGTCGGGACGTTCGACGCTGGTGATGAGCACCGTGGACGGGCCCATCGCCCGGGCCAGGTCGGCGGAGGCGAGGGTGCTCTCGAGGGTGGAGGGTTCGGTGCCGGTGAGGTAGCCCAGTTCGAACTGGTTCGGGGTGATGAGGTCGGCCACCGGGACGACGCGGTCGCGCAGCAGTTCGGGGATCTCCGGGGCGACGAAGCAGCCCGACCTGGCGTTGCCCATGACCGGGTCGCAGGCGTAGACCGCCGTCGGGTTCGCGGCCTTGACCCGGCGCACGGCGTCGACGATCACGTCACCGATGCCGGTGCCGCCCTGGTACCCGGAGAGGACGACGTCGATCTCGGGGAACACTCCGCGTTCCTCGATGCCGGTGATCACGTCCGCCACGTCCTGGGCCGACATGACCGGACCCCGCCAGGCGCCGTACCCGGTGTGGTTGGAGAAGTTCACGGTGTACACCGGCAGGACCTCGACCCCGATGCGCTGCAGCGGGAAGACCGCTGCGGAGTTGCCGACGTGGCCGTGGGCGACGGCGGACTGGATGGAGAGCACCTTCATGCTCTCCATCCTCGCGCATCCGGGGGTGATGGGCTCAGCGGCTGCCGTACCCGCTGTCGACGGTGCTCAGCCCGTGGGCGGGACGTGACGGGCCAGGAACCCGTCCGCGCCCGGTGCGACGTGCCAGACGCGGACGTCGCGCCCGCCCGCGTCGCCCATCTTCTCGTGCACGAGCGCGATGTCCCCCGTGAGGTTTCCCACGCCCACCACCTCGTGGCGGTGCGGGCCGTGGGAGACCTGGAAGCACACGTCACCGCAGAACTCGTCCAGGGAACTCGGTACCCGGGAGGAACCCGCGTGGACGATCTCGTCCACGGCGTAGTCCTGCCCGGAGATCACGGCCTCGGAACGGGAGGTGGAGCTCGACTGGTCCATGGGGTGAGCCTGCCTTCGTCGGCCGTTCTCCGGGGTCCCGGCGTCGGTCCCAGTGTGGCCCACGGAACCCCTCGGCGGTAGAGGTCGTACCAGTCCCCACGGCCGGTCGTCCCAGGCCGAGCGTCGCAGCAGGCGGAGCCCGTTCAGCGCCACGATCACGGTCTACCCCTCGGGTCGGTGCGTGGTCTCGGCGAGCAGCGAGAAGACCCCGGCGGCGAGGGTCACGTACCGGCCGTCGTCCCCCGGACGACGAGGCGGGGCGTGACGACCACCTCGCGACGGACCTCGGCGGCCCCCTCCACCCGGGCGATGGCCTGCTCCACCGCGTGCCGCGCGAGGGTGGCGGGGTCCTGCCCCACGGTCGTGAGCGACACCGTCGAGAGGGCCGCCACAGCGCTGTCGTCGAAGCCGACGATCGAGACGGCGCCCGGGACGGCGACCCCGGCGGCGCGCAGGGCGTGCAGCAGCCCGGCGGCGAACTCGTCGTTGAAGGCGAGGACGGCGTCGGGCACCCCGTCGCGCAGCAGGTCCGCGGCCGCGGCCTCGCCGCTCGCGCCGTCCGCTCCGCCCGGGCGGAGGTCGGCGGGAAGCCCCGCGGCCTGCACCGCCCGGCGGTACCCGGCGCGGCGTTCGGTCGCCCCCGGCGCCCGGCCGCCGTGCAGGTGCACGATCCGGCGGTGCCCGAGCCCGACCAGGTGCTCCACGGCGAGTCGGGCGCCGGTCTCGTCGTCGGTGCGGACGACCCCGGCGTCCACCTGGCGCAGGGCCCGGGCCAGGACGACGACCGGGAGCCGCGCGGCGAGTTCCTGCAGTTCGCTCCGCCCGGCGCCCGGGCCGAGGAGGACCAGGGCCTCGACCCGCTGGTCGAGCAGGGCCCGTACGGCCGCGGCTTCGGTGCGGGAGCGCCCGCGCGGTTCGAGCCTGAGGCGCCAGGGCGAGTCGGCGACGGCGTCGTAGAGCGCCTCCACCAGTTCGCCGTGGAAGGGGACGTGCAGGCCGTGGACGACGCCGAGCGTCCGGCTGCGACCGGAGCCGAGCAGGCGGGCGCGTTCGTCGGGGTGGTAGTCGAGTTCGGCTGCGGCCCTCAGCACCCGTTCCCGGTTGGCGGCGCTCGCCCCGGGAACTCCGCGGAACACGATGGACACCAGGGCCCGGGAGACCCCCGCCCGGGCGGCGACGTCGGCCATGGTCACCGGCTGCGGACGCGTCACCCACCGCACCCTAACGGCCCGACCGCTTGACGTCCGGCCCGTACCCGGTCACCCTGGACCGATCTAGACCTAGAGCGCTCTAGGGTGAGGCCGGGTCGCAAGACCCGGCGGGACGAGAGGCGAACGCATGTCCGACGTCGACGGCGACGTGAGAAGCACCGGGATCGGCCTGATCGGGGCCGGCCGCATCGGCAGTTCGCACGCCCGGCTGGTGGCGACCAGGGTTCCCGGCGCACGGCTCGCGGCCGTCGCCGACCCGCGACCCGGCGTCGCCGCGGCGCTGGCCGGACCCCTGGGTGCGGTCGGGCTCACCGACCCCGCGGAACTCCTCGCGCGCCCCGACGTGGACGCGGTCGTGGTGACGGCCAGCACCGAGGCGCACGCGGACCTCGTCGAGGCCGCCGCCCGGGCCGGGAAGCCCGTGTTCTGCGAGAAACCCGCCGGGCTCTCGATGGCCGAGATCGACCGCGGCATCGCGGCCACCGACGCCGCGGGTGTCGCGTTCCAGGTGGGGTTCAACCGACGGTTCGCCCCCGAGTTCGCCGCCGCCCGCGCCGCGATCGACGCGGGCCGCATCGGTCGCCCGCAACTGCTGCGGTCCCTCACCCGCGACCCGGGGCTGCCGAACCCCGCCGTGGTCCCGGCCTGGGCGGTGTTCGTCCTCACGCTCATCCACGACTTCGACACCCTGCTCTGGTTGAACCCCGGTGCGGAACCGGTCTCCGTCTACGCCGTGGCCGACGCCCTGATCGCCCCGGACTTCAAGGACGCCGGGTTGCTCGACACCGCGGTCGTCACGATCCGGTTCGACAACGGCGCGATCGCCGTCGCCGAGGCCAACTTCTCGGCCAGCTACGGCTACGACGTCCGGGGCGAGGTCTTCGGGTCCGCGGGGATGCTGAGCATCGGTGAGGGGCCACGATCGGCCCTGCAGGTCCTCGACGCCGACGGCCGGCACAGTCCCACCCCGCGCTCCGACGTCGAACTCTTCGCCGACGCCTACACCGGTGAACTCACCGAGTTCGTCGCCGCCGTCCGCGAGGGTCGAACTCCCTCCGTCACCGGTCGCGACGCCCGGCGTGCGCTGTCGATCGCTCTGTCCTGCATCGCCTCGGTGCGCAGCGGCGGTCCCGTCGACCCGGCCGTCGTGGCCGCGACGGTGGACGCGAGGACCCGGTGAGCGGTTTCACGCTGGCGGTCTGCGCCGAGATGGTGTTCCGGGACCTGCCCCTGGCGGACCGGGTGCGGACGCTGCACGACGCGGGTTTCGCGGTCGAGATCTGGGACTGGACCACGAAGGACCTGTTCGCGCTCGCGGCCACCGGGGCGCGGTTCACCTCGATGACCGGCTACGTCGACGGGGAACTCGTCGACCCCGACGGTGCGGACCGGCTGCTGGCGAGCGCCGAGCGCTCGATCGCGGCGGCGGAGGCGCTCAGCGGCCGGGGCCGTCCGAACCTCAACCTGCACGGTACCGGCCTGGACGGGAGGGGACTGCCCGTGCGTCCCGTGGTCGAGGTCACGGGGGCCATGTGGCTCGCGGCGCAGCGCACCCTGGTCCGGATCGCGGAACTCGGGGAACGCCACGACGTGGTGTTCACGCTGGAGAACCTGAACGTCGCGGTGGACCACCCGGGGACCCCGTTCGCGTCGGCGGCGGACACCCGCGCGCTCGTCGCGGCGGTCGCCAGTCCGCACCTGCGGATGAACCTGGATCTCTACCACGCCCAGATCGGGGAGGGGAACCTCGTGGAACTCCTCCGGGGCTGCGTGGACCTGATCGGGGAGGTCCAGGTCGCCGACGTCCCGGGCCGGTGCGAGCCGGGGACGGGCGAGATCAACCACCCCGTCGTCGCGGCCGCGCTGGCCGGTGCGGGGTACCGCGGGACGGTGGGGATGGAGGCGTTCGCCTCGGGGGACAGCCGGGCGGCGGTCGAGGCGTTCCGGAACGCGTTCACGCTGTGAACCCGGCTCCCGGGGTCAGCGGGGTCAGACCGCGTCGAGGGTGAACCAGACGACCTTGCCGATGTCGGCGTCGTCGACGCCCCACCGGCTGGCGGAGGTCTCGAGCATGCTGAGGCCCCGTCCGGAGAGGGCGTCGTCGTCGGGGGCCTGCAGCAGCGGGCGGCGGTCGTTGTCGTCGGAGACCTCGACGTGCACGAGGTCGGGGGTGGCGGTGATCCGGACCCGGGTGTCGCTGCGGCCGTGGACGATCGCGTTGGTGACGAGTTCGCTGGTCAGCAGTTCGGCGGTCTCGGCGACGGAGTCGGGCAGACCCGAGCGGTGGCAGCACCGGCGGGCGAGGCGGCGGGCGTCGCGCACCGAGCGCGGATCGGCGGGCAGCACGATCTCCTGGGGGTCCCCGGCGGGGGAGCGCAGGGTGTCGGGGCTCGTGTCGGTCTCGATCCGGACGACGAGCAGCGCGGTGTCGTCGGCGGTCCCGGCTGGGCCGAGGGTTCCCAGCAGGAAGTCCGCCCAGGCGCCGGCGGTCACACCGTCGGGGGCGGCGAGGGCGTCGGCGACGGTCGCGATGCCGTCGTCGAGGTCGCCGTCGCGGCGTTCGACCAGTCCGTCGGTGTAGAGGACCAGGACGTCGCCGGGGACGAGGGTGACGGTGTGCTCACGGCGCACGGTCGTGGGGTCCAGGCCGAGGAGGAGGTCCCCGCTCGGCCCGAGCCGTTCGACCCGGCCGTCGGGGTGGCGCAGCAGGGGCGGCAGGTGCCCCGCGTTGGCCCAGCGCAGCCGACGACCGGCGACCCCGTTGACGGGGGCGTCGAGGACGGCGAGCACGGCGGTCGTGAGGGTCTCCAGGCCCAGCCCCGCCATCGCCTGGTCGAGCCGGGCCAGCAGGTTCGCGGGTCGGTCGTCACCGTCGTAGCTGATGCCGCGGACGAGGTTGCGCACCTGGCTCATGGCGGCCGCCGCGGTCTGGTCGTGACCGCTGACGTCGCCGACGACGAGCACCGTGCCGCCGGAGCGGGTGGGGAAGGCGTCGAACCAGTCGCCACCGACCTGCGCCCCGCGGGCGGCGGGCTGGTAGCGCGTCGCCAGCTGGAGTCCTTCGCGCAGTGGCGGCTGCGTCAACAGGCTGCGCTGCAGCGTTTCCGCCATGCGTCGCACGGCCCGGACCTCGTCCTCGGCGACGCGTTCGCTGCCGATCCGCTCGACGGCCTGCGCGCACTGCGCGGCGAAACCCTCCAGGAGTTCCAGTTCGTCCGCGCTGCAGGTGTGGTCCTGCGTCCAGGCCACGGCCAGCGCCCCGAGCACCCCGCCGCCGACGACGAGCGGGAACAGCGCCCAGGCGTTGCGTCCGCTCTGCTCCCGCACCGCGGGCATCACCGGGTGGTAGGCGTCGGCGGTGGCGGCGTCCGGCAGCAGCAGACGCTCCCCGGTGCGGGCGCTGTGGCAGACCGGGAGCGGGCTGTCGTGCGGGACGTGTTCCCACCGCGCGCGGTAGTCGTCGTCGAACGCGTTGCTGCCGACGAGGCGCCACCCCCCGTCCTCGGCCGGGACGGCGATCCCGCTGCCGTCCGCACCCAGGGTGGTCAGCCCCTGGGAGACGACGCGGACGACGTCGTCGAGGGTTCGCGCAGCGCTGAGGCGGAGCCCCACGTCGGCCAGTGCGGAGACCTCGCGCGAGTCCTGCACCCGGGACCGGAGGGACGTGTCGAGCGCCGTCCGGAGGGACGTGTCGAGCGCCGCGTGGTGCCCGGTGAGTCCCGTCCGTCGGTGCTCCAGCACGGACGCGGTGACGTCCTGCGCGCCGCCGACCACGGCCTGAACCCGTCCGTCGGCGTCTAGGACGGGCGTCGCCGTCAGCGACCACCAGCGTTCGGCCGGTTCGGGCGCGTCCTCGTGCCGGAGGTCGTGCGGGAGGTCGTGGCGCACCAGCGGGACGGCGTCGGGGAGGCGGTGGGCCAGGACCCGTTCGCACAGCTCGGGGAGGCTCCCCGGTCCCGGCGGGAAGACCTCGGACTGCGGACGGCCGACGAGGTCCGCGCGGTGACGCCCGACCAGGCGCAGGAACTCGTCCGTGGCGTCGAGCACGATCTGCTCGGGGCCGAGGACCACGTAGCCGGCCGGCAGCGCGCGGAAGACGGCGGCCCTGACGGCGTCGGGCACCTGCCCTGAGGAGCGCACGGGGACCTCCTGCCGGCCGGGGACGCAGCGGTGTCATCGAACCACCTGCGACCACCTCGCGCAGGGTTTCTCCTCGACCTCCTCCTCGACGTTCTCCTCGCCGTGGACGCAGAACACCCCGCCCCCCTGGTGGGGGACGGGGTGACGGTGGAGCGTCTGCGCTCAGAAGGCCGCCGGGTCGGTGCCCGCGCGGACGCCCTCGCGGGACGGCTGCGCGGCCTGGGTCTGCTGGCGGGCCTGCTCCTGCACGGCCTGCGCGTACTGCTCCTTCACCTGGTCCATGTCCAGGGAGCGGACCTGCTCGATCAGCTGCTCGAGGGCGGGCGCCGGGAGCGCACCGGGCTGACCGAACACGGGGATGCCGTCGCGGTAGGCGACGAGCGTCGGGATCGAGGTGATGCCGTAGCGGGCGGCGAGCTGCTGCTGGTCCTCGGTGTCCACCTTGGTGAAGGTGATGTCCCCGTGCGACTCCGACGCCTTCTCGAAGACCGGGGCGAACTGCTTGCACGGACCGCACCAGTCAGCCCAGAAGTCGATCAGGACGATCCCGTCCTTGACGGTGTCGTCGTGGGTCTCCAGGGTCAGGGCCTGAGTGCTCATGCCTCTCCCAACCACGAGGACCCGTGAAGACTTCCCGCTCCGTCCTCCCCGTCCAGGGCCGTCAGGCACAGTGGGCGGGTGGCCCGTTCCCGTCTGATCCGTCTGCTGGTGACCGTCGTCGCGCTCGGGGTGATCCTCGTCGCGGGCGACCTCGCCGCCCGCAGCTACGCGACCGGACGGTTCGCCGGTGAGCTGCGGACCGCGTACGACCTGCCCGCCGACCCCACGGTGACCGTGGCGGGCGGGTCGTTCCTGTGGCAGGCGGTGCAGGGACGCTTCGACGACGTCACCGTCGACGTCGGGCAGATGCCCGCGGGCAAGGTGACGCTGCGCGACGTGCGGGTGCGCATCCCCGAGGTCGACGTCCCGCTCGGGGTCCTCGTCGGCGGGTCCGGGACGGTCGACCTGGCGGCCGGGACCGTCCGGGGACAGGTGTCCTACGCCGACCTCGCGCAGCAGGTGTCCCCGGGTGGTCTGCGGGTGGCCCTGGCGCGTGCCGGGGACGCGATCCGGGCGACGACGACGGTCCGGGTGTTCACCCTCGGGGTGGAGCTGGCCGTGACGGTCCGTCCGGAACTCGACGGCGCGTCCGTGACGCTGGATCCGGTGAGCGCCGAGGTGGCGGGGGCGGAGGTACCCCTGAGTCGGGCGGAACGACTGCTCGAGGCGGCCGGGTTCGGCGGCTGGTCGATCGCGTTGTCCGACGTGCCGCCCCAGGTCGACCTCGACGCGTTCCAGGTCGCCGACTCCGGCGTCCTCGTCAGCGGGACCCTCGGGGCGAGCGCGGTGGACGTCGGTTGACCCTCGCCCGCCTGGTGCTGGTGCACTAGTGTGGCAGTAGTCCACCGCGGAGGGTCCGATGAAGATCACCGATGCCCGGGTCGTCGTCTCGTCGCCGGGACGCAACTACGTCACGCTCGTGCTCGAGACCTCCGACGGTGTCGTCGGGGTCGGCGACGCCACCCTGAACGGCCGGGAACTCGCCGTCGCGTCCTACCTGCGCGACCACGTCTGCCCGCTGCTCATCGGCCGGGACCCGGCCCGCATCGAGGACACCTGGCAGTACCTCTACAAGGGGGCCTACTGGCGGCGGGGACCGGTCGGCATGACCGCGATCGCCGCCGTCGACGTCGCGCTGTGGGACATCAAGGGCAAGGTCGCCGGGTTGCCCGTCTACGAACTCCTGGGCGGTGCCTCCCGTTCGGGGGTCATGGTCTACGGGCACGCCGACGGCCACGACGTCCCCGAGCTCCTCGACCGCTTCGCCGAGTACCTCGAGCAGGGCTACAAGGCCGTCCGCATCCAGGCCGCGGTACCGGGGGTCGCCAAGACCTACGGCGTCTCCGTCCACGACGGACGCATCTACGAACCCGCGAACTCCGACCGCCCCGAGGAGGGGTCCTGGGAGAGTTCGGCCTACCTCGACTTCGCCCCGACCGTCTTCGAGGCCGTCCGGGAACGCTTCGGGTTCGGGGTGCACCTGCTGCACGACGTCCACCACCGGTTGACGCCCATCGAGGCCGCTCGCCTCGGCCGCGCGCTGGAACCGTACCGGCCGTTCTGGATCGAGGACGCGACCCCGGCCGAGGACCAGTCGGCGTTCCGCACCATCCGCGCCCACACCACCACCCCGCTCGCGGTGGGGGAGGTCCTGAACTCCATCTGGGACGTCCAGACCCTCATCACCGAACGCCTCATCGACTACGTCCGGATGTCGGTGTCGCACAGCGGGGGGATCTCGCACCTGCGCAAGGTGTACGCCCTCGCGGAGTTGTTCGGCGTCCGCTCCGGGGCGCACGGCGCGGGTGACCTCTCGCCCATCGCGCACGCCGCGGCGTTGCACCTGGACCTGGCCATCCCGAACTTCGGCATCCAGGAGTACATGGGGCACCGGGATCCCGCGGGGGAGGTGTTCCGCTCCACGTACTCCTTCGCCGACGGGTACATGCACCCCGGGGACGTCCCCGGGATCGGCGTCGAGTTCGACGAGGCGGCGGCCGCGCGGTTCCCCTACGAACCCCGCTACCTGCCGGTGAACCGTCGACTCGACGGGAGCATGCACGACTGGTGAGCGACTCCGACGATCACCGAGCCGCACGGCTCGGTGACCGTGCTCAGCGGTCGTCGGAGAAGAACTCCGGGTGCTCGGCCCGGACGACGGCGATGTCGTCGAACACCTTGCGCAGGTGGCTCCGCAGGGCGGTCGCGGCGGTGTCCGCGTCGTGCGCGGCCACCGCGTCCACGACGGCCTCGTGCTGGTCGATCAGCACGCCGAGCTGGTCGGGCAGCGGGAGGGACAACCGGCGGGCCCGGTCCAGGTGGGCCTTGGCCCGGCTCACCGAACGCCAGGCCGCGGCGTGCCCCGAGACGGTCAGCAGGCGGAGGTGGAAATCCTCGTCCAGGGCGAAGAACCGGTCGTGCTCGCCCCGGTCCGCCGCACGGCGCTGGTCCTCCAGTGAGCGGCGCAGGTCCTCGACGTCGTCCTCGCCCACCTGCGGGACGGCCTGTTCCAGCGAGGCCAGTTCGAGGGCCTCGCGGACGAACTGCGCCGTGGCGATGTCGCTCTCGCGCAGGGGGGAGACGAACGTCCCGACCTGGGGGACGACGTTCACCAGACCGTCTTCCACGAGGAGGATGAGGCTCTCGCGCACCGGGGTCCGGCTGACCCCCAGCGCGGCCGCGAGTTCGTTCTCGGACAACGGGGTGCCCGGCGGGTACTCCAGTCCGACGATGCGGCGGCGCAGCTCGTCCAGGACCAGCGCGCGAGCTCCCCGCGGACTCCCCGCGCGCTGCGCGGGTCGGGACGTCCGTGCGGGGGGCGGGCTCACGGGACCAGTCTCGCAGGGAGGCCCGACGTGCTCGCCCGGCAGTGCCTCCCACGGGGTGGTCGTGGCAGGATCGGCGGGTGACGTACACCGCAGACGCTGGACGCTACGAGTCCATGCCCTTCCGCCGCTGCGGCCGCAGCGGGATCGAACTGCCGGCCCTCTCGCTGGGGTTCTGGCACAACTTCGGCGACGACAAGCCGTTCCAGACCCAGCGCGACATCGCCCGCCGCGCCTTCGACCTGGGGATCACCCACTTCGACCTCGCCAACAACTACGGCCCGCCCTACGGCTCGGCGGAGACGAACTTCGGCCGGCTCTTCGCGGAGGACTTCAAGCCCTACCGCGACGAGCTGATGATCTCCTCCAAGGCCGGTTGGGACATGTGGCCCGGTCCCTACGGCGACCACGGTTCCCGCAAGTACCTCACGGCGTCGCTGGACCGGTCGCTGCAGCGCATGGGCCTCGACTACGTCGACGTCTTCTACCACCACCGACCGGACCCGGACACCCCGCTCGAGGAGACGATGGGGGCGCTCGACGCCGTCGTCCGCTCGGGCAAGGCGCTCTACGTCGGGATCTCCTCCTACGGCCCCGAGCGCACGTTGCAGGCCTCGCGGATCCTGCGCGACCTCGGCACCCCGCTGCTGATCCACCAGCCCTCGTACTCGATGTTCAACCGCTGGATCGAGTCGGGGTTGCTCGACGTGCTCGAGGCGGAGGGGGTCGGCTGCATCCCGTTCACCGCGCTGGCGCAGGGGTTGCTGACCAACCGCTACCTCAACGGCATCCCCGAGGACTCCCGTGCGGCGCAGGGGAAGTCCCTCGACCCCTCGATCCTGGGCGGCGACACCCTGGCCCGCATCCGCGGCCTGCAGGAGATCGCCGACGGTCGTGGTCAGACCCTCGCGCAGCTCGCGCTGGCGTGGGTGCTGCGCGACCGTCGCGTCACGACGACGCTCATCGGGGCGAGTTCCGTCCAGCAGGTCGAGGACAACGTCGCCGCCGTGTCGAACCTCGAGTTCAGCGACGAGGAACTGAAGGCCATCGACGAGTTCGCCGTCGACTCCGGCGTCGACCTGTGGGCCCAGGCACGCGCGGGCGGGGAGAACTGACCCAGCGCCGACCCAGCGTTTGACCATGGCCTGACGGTGCTACTGTCGGCCGCGACACGGGGTGCTCCGCGCAGATCACGGAGCTGAGAACACACCCGTCGAACCTGACGCAGGTAATGCTGACGAAGGGATGTCGCGGCCATGACCGCCGTTGCACCAGAACACGTCCGTCCCGAGCAGGTCGTGGCGGCGCGCGCCGCGCTGAGCGAGCGTGCCCCGCTCGTGCAGTGCCTCACGAACTCCGTCGTGCAGACGATCACCGCGAACGTCCTGTTGGCGGCCGGTGCCTCCCCGGCCATGGTGGACAACGTCCACGAGTCGGCGACGTTCGCGCAGCTCGCCTCCGCCGTGCTCGTCAACGTCGGCACCCTCGACGACGAGAAGGCCCGGGCGATGTCGCTGGCGGCGGAGTCCGCCCACCGGAACGGAACCCCCTGGGTCCTCGACCCCGTCGCCGTGGGTGGGCTGGAGTTCCGCACCCGCGTCGCCCGCGAGCTGCTCCAGCACGCCCCGACCGTGGTGCGGGGCAACGCCTCCGAGATCCTCGGGTTGGCCGGCGCGGGAGCCGGCGGTCGCGGGGTCGACTCCACCGACGGCGTCGAGGAGGCCCTGGTGGCCGCCCGCGAGATCGCCGACCGCACCGGGGGAGCCGTGGCGGTCTCCGGGGTCGTCGACGTCGTCGTCCAGGGTGGACGCACGGTCCGGGTGAGTGGTGGCCACCCGCTGCTGACCCGCACGACCGGGGCGGGGTGTTCCCTCGGGGCCCTCGTCGCCGCCTACGCCGCCGTCGCCGAGGACCCCCTGGTCGCGGCCGTCGCCGCCCACGTCCACGTCGCCGTCGCCGCGGAACGCGCGGCTGCGCAGGGGGTCGGGCCGGGGACCTTCGCGATCCGCTGGCTGGACGAACTCGACGCCGTCGACGCCGATGCGGTCCGCGACGACCTCGCGCGCTCCGGGCGGATCGCGTGAGGCGGGGTTTCGACCCCACGCTCTACCTCGTCACCGACACCGCCCAGTGCCGACCCCGCGGAGTTCCCGCGGTGGTCCGTGCGGCCGTCGCCGGCGGGGTGACCGCCGTGCAGGTGCGGGCCAAGGACGGTGGCGACCGCGAACGCCTCGCGCTCGTGCTGGCCGTGCAGGAGGCGTTGCGGGGAAGCGGTGTCCCGTTGTTCGTCAACGACGCCGTCGACATCGCCCTCATCGCCGGCGTCGACGGGGTCCACCTCGGGCAGTCCGACCTGCCGGTCGAGGAGGTCCGGCGGATCGCCCCCGGGATGCTGCTCGGGGTGTCGGTCTCGACGACCGAGGAGGTCGCCGCGATCGACCCGGGCGTCGTGGACTACCTCGGGGTCGGACCGGTCTGGGCGACCCCGACGAAACCCGACGCCGCCGCGCCGCTCGGCCCCGCAGGTCTCGCGACCGTGGTGGGGGCTTCTCCCGTGCCCTGCGTCGCGATCGGCGGGATCCACCCCGAGAACCTGGAGCAGCTGCACGGCACGGGGATCGCGGGTTTCTGCGTCGTGTCCGAGATCTGCGCCGCCGAGGACCCCGAGGTCGCCGCCCGGTCGTTGCGGACCCGGTGGGGATCGTGAGCGCACCCGTTCCCCCTCCCGTCCGCGTAGCTCTCACCATCGCGGGCAGCGACTCCGGCGGGGGAGCGGGGATCCAGGCGGACCTCAAGACGTTCGCCGCGCACGGGGTCTACGGGGCGAGCGTCGTCACCGCGCTGACGGCGCAGAACACCCACGGGGTGCGGGGCATCCTCGCGGTCCCCGCGGAGTTCGTCCGTCTGCAGCTGGACACCGTCCTGGACGACATCACCGTCCACGCCACCAAGATCGGCATGCTCGCCGGGGCCGACGTCGTCCTCGCCGTCGCCGAGGTGCTCCGCTCCCGCGCGCTCGGACCGGTCGTCCTCGACCCCGTCATGGTCGCGACCAGCGGCGACGCGCTGCTCGACCCCGACGCCGTCGCCGCGGTGCGCGACGTGCTGCTGCCGCTGTCCGACCTCGTCACCCCCAACGTCCCCGAGGCGGCGGCCCTGCTGGGCGTGGACGCCGCGACCTCCGTGGCGCAGTGCCGGGACCAGGCGCAGGAACTGGCGCGGCGCAGCGGCACCGCCGTCCTGCTCAAGGGTGGGCACCTCAGCGGGCAGGCCAGCGTCGACGTGCTCGCGAGTCCCGGGAGCCCCGAGACCACCGTGCTCGTCCGGCGCGACCGGGTCGACACCACCGCCACCCACGGCACCGGCTGCACGCTGTCCTCGGCGCTGGCCGCCCAGGTCGCCCTGCACCCCGGAACCGGCTGGGACGTCCTCGTGGAACCCGCCCGCGACTACCTGCAGGCCGCCCTCCTCGCCGGAGCCCGCCTCGACGTCGGGTCCGGGCACGGACCGCTGGACCACGCCCACGCCCTCAGGGAGCACCGCTCGTGAGCTTCACCGACGACACCTGGACCCGCACCGCCGGCCTGCGCACGGCGGTCGAGAACTCCGCGTTCCTCGCCGAACTCGGCGCCGGGTCGCTGGACCCCGCGACGTTCCGGCACTACCTGGAACAGGACACGATCTACCTCGCCGGCTACGCCCGGGCGCTGTCCCTGCTCGCGGCCCGCGCGCCGGGACCCGAGAGCGCGGGGTTCTGGGCCGGTTCCGCGCACGGCGCCGCGAGCGTCGAGGTGTCCCTGCACGCCGACCTCCTCGCCGGCGGGCGGTTGCCGGAGCCGACGGGACCGGCCCTCGCGTCCCCGACGACGCTCGGCTACGTCTCCTACCTCGTCGCCGCCGCGGCGACCGCCCCCTACGCCGTCGCCGCCGCCGCGGTGCTGCCCTGCTTCTGGATCTACGCCGACGCCGGGCGACGACTGGCCGCCCACGCGGACCTCGTCGCCGACCACCCCTACGCGCGGTGGGTCGCGGCCTACGACGCCCCGGAGTTCCACCTCTCGGTGGAGCGGGCCCGGCGGTTCGTGGACGAGGCGGCGCTCGCCGCCCCGGGTGACGTCGAGGCGATGCACGAGGCGTTCGCGACCGCGACGCGCTACGAGTGGATGTTCTGGGAGACCGCCCACACCCGTGAGGGCTGGCCCGCTGCGTGAGAGGGTCGATCCGGGGTTCCGCACGGGCGGGACGAGCACCGTGAGGAGATCAGCGTGTCGACCAGTCAGGGTTCCGTCGTCGTCGTGAACTGCGGCAGTTCCTCGGTGAAGCTGGCGCTCGTGGACCCGGTGACGGGGGAGCGGGCGCTCAGCTGCCTCGGGGAGCGGATCGGGTCCCCGGACGCCGTGGTCCACATGACGACCGCCGTTGACGGTGAGCTGAGAACGCGCACGATCACCCCGGCCGCCACCACCCACCGCGGCGCCCTCGCGCACGTCCTGCAGCGCCTGCTCGACCTCGACCTGCCGCCGCTGCTCGGCGTCGGGCACCGCGTCGTCCAGGGTGGCGCCGTGTTCCGCGGTTCCGTCCGCGTCGACGACCGGGTGCTGGCGCAGATCCACGAACTGTCGGCCCTCGCCCCCCTGCACAACCCGGCCAACGCCTCCGGCATCGAAGCCGCCCGGGCCGTCCTGCCCGACCTGGAGCACGTCGCCGTCTTCGACACCGCCTTCCACCAGACGATGCCCGAGGTGAACTACCGCTACGCGGTGCCGACGCAGTGGTACGAGGAGTTCGGCGTCCGCCGCTACGGCATGCACGGGACCAGCCACCGCTACGTCAGCCAGCGCGCCACCGAGCTGCTGCAGGCCTCCGGGCGGGACCCGCGCGGGCTGAAGCTCGTCGTGGCTCACCTCGGGAACGGGTGCAGCGCAACGGCTGTCCTCGACGGTCGCTCCGTCGACACCACCATGGGCCTCACCCCGCTGGAAGGCCTGGTGATGGGCACCCGCTCGGGTGACGTGGACCCGGCGGTCGTCGAACTCGTCGTCGCCCGGACCGGGATGAGCGTCACCGAGGTGGTGAAGCAGCTGAACTCGAACTCGGGGCTGCTGGCGCTGTCGGGGCTCTCCAACGACGTCCGGACGCTGTCCGGCCAGGCCGCGGAGGGGCACGCCGGGGCCAAGCTGGCGCTGGAGGTCTTCGTGCACCGGGCGGCCAAGCACGTCGCCGCGCTGACGGTGTCCCTGGGCGGGCTGGACGCCCTCGTCCTGACCGGTGGGATCGGCGAGAACGCCAAGAACGTCCGCTCGATGCTGCTGGCCAAGCTCGCCCACCTCGGACTCGTCGAGGACCCCGCCGCCAACGACGGGCACGGCCGCTCCGCGACACCGACCGGGTGCATCACCGTCCCCGGCGGCGGACCGCTGGCCATGGTCGTCCCCACGGACGAGGAGCTGCTCATCGCGCGGGACACGGTCGCCCTCGTCGAGCACCGCTGAACCCCCGCAGGGGCTGCCGTCGCCCCCCGGGGCTGCGTGGGGGAAGGTGAAGCCATGGCCCGCGTGCTGCTCGTCGTCCCCACCGGCCACGGTGCCGGCCTCACCTCGACCTGCCTCGGGCTGGTCCGGGCCCTCGACGCCCGCGGGGTCGCCGTCGGGTTCCACAAACCGCTGGCGCAGGCGACCCGCGGGTCCGAGGCCGACCGCTCCGTCGCGCTCGTCCGGCTCACCACCACGCTGGACCCCTCCGAACCCATCCCGGCCTCCCGCGTCGTCGAACGCCTCTCCCGCGGCGACATCGACGACCTGATGGAGGAGGTCGTCGCCGCCGCCGAGAAGGTCCTCGCCGCCCACGACGTCGTCGTCGTCGAAGGCCTCGCCCCCTCCGCCGACCAGGTGTTCTCCGGCCGGGTCAACCAGGCGCTCGCGACGGCGCTCGACGCCGACGTGCTGCTCGTCGGGTCCGCCGGCGTCGACGGCACCGACCCCGGCGCACCCGAACGCATCGCCGAGGACATGGCCGTCACCGCCGGGACCTACCGGACCGGCGAGGCGCTGCGCGTCATCGGCGGGGTCGTCTCGCGCTGGCCCGTCCCGGAGGACCCCGAGACCGCCGTGGCCCGGATCTCCGCACTGCGCGGCGCGCTGGAGCACCACGAGATCCCCCTCGTGGGGGCCGTGCCCTTCCGCGGTGACCTCACCTGGGCGCGGGTGCGCGACCTCGTCCACGACCTCGACGTCGAGGTGCTCACCCACGGCGACCAGGGCCGGCGCATCAAGGAGGTCGTCGTCGCGGCTCAGGCCGTCCCGGGGATGCTCCCGCTGCTGCGCGAGGGCCGCCTCATCCTCGTCCCCGGCGACCGCCACGACGTCGTCATGGCCACCTGCCTCGCCGCGCTCAACGGCAACCGCCTCGCCGGTCTGCTGCTGACCGCCGGCGTCGGGATGGACCCCCGCGTGCAGGAGCTCACCGCGGCCGCGGCTGCCACCGGGCTGCCGATCCTGCGCTCCGACCGCTCCACCTACGCCACGGCCACGGCCGTCAACCGGCTCGACCCCGAGGTGCCCGCCGACGACGCGGAACGGGCGCTCGCGGTCTCCTCGACGGTCGCCGACGCCCTCGACCCCGGCTGGCTGGCCCAGCTGCCGACGGCCTCGCACACACCACGCCTCTCGCCCGCGGCCTTCCGGCGTCGCCTCACCACGCTGGCCGCCGAACGCCGGCAGCGGATCGTCCTGCCCGAGGGCGCCGAACCGCGCACGATCCAGGCCGCGGTCATCTGCGCGCAGCGCGGGATCGCCCGACCCGTGCTGCTGGCCGACCCCGACGAGGTCGCCTCGGTGGCGGCCGGGCTGGGGCTGACGATCCCCGAGGGGGTCGAGGTGCTCGACCCGGCCGGTCTGGTCGAGACCTACGTCGACGTGCTCGTCGAAGCCCGCAAGCACAAGGGCATGACCGTCGACGTCGCCCGCGACTCCCTCGCCGACCCGATCTGGCTGGGGACGGCGATGCTGCAGGCGGGAGCCGTCGACGGTCTCGTCGCCGGTGCCGTGCACACCACCGCTGCGACGGTTCGCCCTGCGCTGCAGATCATCCGGACGAAACCGGGGGCCCGGTTGGTGTCCAGCGTGTTCTTCATGTGCCTGCCCGACGACGTCGTCATCTACGGCGACTGCGCGGTGAACCCCGACCCCGGGGCCGAGGACCTGGCCGACATCGCCCTGCAGTCCGCGGCGTCGGCGCGCGCGTTCGGGATCGAACCCCGGGTCGCGATGATCTCGTTCTCCACCGGCTCCTCGGGCTCCGGCACCAGCGTGGACAAGGTGGCCGAGGCGACCCGCATCGCCCGCGAGCGCGAACCCGACCTCATCATCGACGGGCCGTTGCAGTACGACGCCGCCGCCGTCGCCTCCGTCGCGGCCTCGAAGGCGCCGAACTCACCCGTCGCCGGCCGCGCCACCGTGTTCGTCTTCCCGGACCTGAACACCGGCAACACGACGTACAAGGCGGTGCAACGCAACGCAGGGGTCATCTCGGTGGGGCCGATGCTGCAGGGGCTGGCCAAGCCCGTGAACGACCTCTCGCGCGGCGCGCTCGTCGACGACATCGTCTACACGATCGCGCTCACCGCGATCCAGGCTTCGCGCGGCTGAACCCGTTGCGGCGCACGGCCTCGGGATCGTTGCCTCCCCGAGGTCGTCCAGTGACCTCGGGGAGGCAACGATCCCACTGCGGGGCCGCTCCGGGGCCGCCGGGGTGACGCCGGGAAGGGTTGAGCGCTCAAGCCTGTTACTCTTCTCAGGACGGTGTCGATGCCGTCATCTCAGCGGGCGAGCCGCCCGCGAGGTCGCTTGAGTCCCATACCTCAGCATCTGTGCGCTACCGCGCGCCCTGGGGGCGGACCGCCGTGCGGCCGACGAGCCCACGTGGAGTTCTTCTTCCATGCCCCAGTACGAAGACCGTTCGTACCGTTCCAGCCGTCCCTCGCGTTCTGACGAGGGCGGGTTCCAGCGCCGCGATTCCCGTGGCTACCGCACGGAGGACCGCCCGTCCTCCGACCGCTCCTTCGACCGGGACGACCGTCCCCGTTCGAGCGGTTACCAGGGTGGCGGTGGCGGCAGCTACCAGAGCCGTGGCGGCTCGTCCTCCGGTGGGTACCAGGGCGGCAGCAGCAGCCGCGGTGGTTTTTCCTCCGGTGGCGGCAGCCGCAGTGGCTACCAGGGTGGCGGCAACCGCCGCAACAGCACCCCGCGCAGCCCGCGCTCCTTCGCCCCCTCGGCGACCGAGCAGGCCCTCACCGCGGCCGAGCTGATCGAGGTCGCCGAGTCGACCTTCGCCGAGCTCGGTCTGCCCGACGAGCTGGTGCAGGCGCTCGAGCGTCGCGGGATGACCGCGCCGTTCGCGATCCAGTCGCGCACCCTGCCCGACGGCATCGCCGGCCGCGACATCCTCGGCCGTGCCCGCACCGGCTCCGGCAAGACCCTCGGGTTCGGCCTGCCGATGCTCGCGCGTCTCGCCTCGCAGAAGCGGGCCCGCATCACCGGTGCACCGCGCGGTCTGGTCCTCGTGCCGACCCGCGAGCTCGCGATGCAGGTCGCCGACGCGTTGCGTCCCCTCGGTGACTCCCTCGACCTGCGGCTGTCCGTGGTCGTCGGCGGCGTCCCCTACGGCCGTCAGATCTCCGCTCTCCAGCGCGGGATCGACATCCTCATCGCCACGCCGGGTCGACTCGTCGACCTGATCGAGCGCGACGCCGTCTCCCTCGCCGAGGTCGACATCGCCGTCCTCGACGAAGCCGACCACATGGCCGACCTGGGCTTCCTGCCCAACGTCCGGGCCATCCTCGAGGGCACCAAGCCCGGCGGGCAGCGGATGTTCTTCTCCGCCACCCTCGACCGCGGTGTCGAAGCCCTCGTGAACGACTTCCTGACCGACCCGGCGTTCCACGCCGCGCCGGCCGACCCCGACGACGTCGGGCACATGGAGCACCGGGTCTTCGCGGTCCGGCCGCACGACAAGCTGTCGATCCTCACGGAGATCAGCAAGCGTCCGGCGCGTTCCATCTTCTTCGTGCGCACCAAGCTCGGCGCCCAGCGCCTGGCCGACCAGCTGCGCGAAGCCGGTGCGCCGGCCGAGGCGATCCACGGGGACCTGCGCCAGTCGCAGCGTTCCAAGGCGATCGACGCCTTCTCGGCCGGGGAGACCCGCGTCCTCGTCGCGACCGACGTCGCCGCCCGCGGCATCCACGTCGACGACGTGGACCTCGTCGTGCACGTCGACCCGCCGAACGACCACAAGGACTACCTGCACCGCTCCGGCCGCACCGCGCGCGCCGGTGCGACCGGGACCGTCCTCGCGATCGCTCTGCCCGACCAGGTCCGCCGTTACGGCTGGCTGCACCGGGACGCGGGTGTCGAGGCCAAGAACGTCGAGAACGTCAACGCCGGGGACGAGACCGTCCGCGCCGTCGCCGAGTCCGGCGAGATCGTGGTCATCAAGCCCCGTCGCACCGAGACCCGCGAAGGTGGTGCTCGTGGCCCGCGCCGCGGCCCGCGTCGTGAGGGCGGCTTCCGTGGCGGTCCCCGCCGCGAAGGCCAGGGTGGCGCTCCTCGCGGTCCGCGTCGCGAGAGCGCTCCGCGCGACTGACGCACGACCGATGCACGACTGACTGACGACAGGGCCCGTGGGGATCTCCCCACGGGCCCTGTCGTCGTTCTCCGCCCCGAGGAACGGCTCGGGGTGGCGGGCTGCGGGTGAGGTGGCGAGGATGGGGTCGCCAGACGTCCCGAACAGCGGAGGAACCATGCCCACCCGTACCGCACGCACCGCCTGGAACGGCACCCTCGAGACCGGCTCCGGCCAGGTCGAGCTTTCCAGCTCCAAGGTCGGCACCTACGACGTCTCCTTCCCCAAGCGCGCGGCCGACGACGCCGGCGGCACCACGAGCCCCGAGGAGCTCATCGCCGCCGCCCACTCCTCCTGCTACGCCATGCAGTTCTCGGCGCTGCTGGCCGAGGCCGGCGGCACGCCGGAGAGCCTCGAGGTCACCGCCGACGTCTCCCTCGGCCCGGACGCCGCCGGCGGTTTCAAGCTGACCGGCATCGCGTTGAAGGTCACCGGTGAGGTCAGCGGGATCGACAACGACACCTTCGTCAAGACCGCGCAGGCGGCCAAGGAGACCTGCCCGGTCTCCAAGGCCCTCACCGGCGTCGAGATCACCCTCGAGGCCTCGCTCGACGCCTGACGCGAGACGTCACCGTCGAGACGTCAGACCGGCGCGTAGCGGTCCAGCGGCACCATCGTGATGCCGCTGTGGCCGCGCAGCGTCGGGGTACCGTCGGCGCGCCGGCCCAGGGTCCAGTCCTCCCCGAACGACCCGAAACCGCCGTCCCGCACGACCTTCAGGGTCTGCCCGTCGAGCACGTCGAACGTCACGGGGTTCGCGGCGGGGTCCGCCGTGTCGGGGTCGAAGGAGATCAGCGCAGAACCCGCCCGCACGACGTCCTGCGGGCCCCACAGGTTGGCCCACCGGCCGCAGAACGCGTCGAGGTCGACGGTGGGTTCCTCGGTCCCCCACTCGGCGAGGAACAGGTCGACGAGCTTCGCGACCCCGACCGCGAGTTCCGACGCCGGGCCGTCGACGCTGTTGGTGAGCACGCTCAGCGCGAGGCCCGACTCCGGGTCCAGGAGGCTCTTCGTGATGTGGCCGGGGAACCCGCCGGAGTGCCCGACCAGTTGTCGTGCACCGACCTTCTCGCCGATGAACCCCAGACCGTAGAACCGGTCGGTCCCCTCCGTCGGCCACTCGGCGCGCTGCGCCAGCCGTTTCGCGTGCTCGCTCAGCAGCTCGGTGCGTCCGTGGCGGTGCGCGGAGAACCACGCCGTGAGGTCCTCGGCCGTGGAGCAGAAACCGGTCGCCGCGGCCATCCCGGCGGTCGAGGGGTGCGGGAGCGGACGTCGCGGCCCGGTCGAGGCGGGGGAGTACCCCGTCACGAGCTCGCCCGCCGCCGGCAGGTCCGGAGTCGTGCGCGCCAGACCCAGCGGGGCGACGAGTTCGCTCGCGACGAACTCGCCGTAGGGGGTGCCCGTCACCGCCTCCACGACGAGGCCGAGCAGCGAGTACCCGATGTTGGAGTACTTGAACCGCGAGGAGCGGGGGATCACCGAACCCCCGGACCGCACGGCGGCCCGCAGCCCGTCGACGTCGAGGAACCCGTGCTCCAGTTGCCAGAAGTCGCCGTCGAGGCCGTCGCGGGTGAGGCCCGCGGCGTGGCCGAGGAGTTCACGCAGGCTCGCCCGGGCCAGTTCGGCGTCCTCCTCGGCGACCCACGGCACGTGGGTGGCGAGGGTGTCGTCGAGCCGGAGCCGGCCCTGTTCGGCCAGGCGCAGCACGGCCGTCGCGGTGAAGGTCTTGGAGTGCGAGGCCACCCGGAACACGTGCTCGGGGGTGAGGGCGACGTCACCCTCGCGGTCGGCGTGGCCGTGGGCGCTGGAGTGCACCAGGTCGTCGTTCAACCGGACGGCGAACTGGACACCGGGAACGTCGAGACGCCGACGACGGAACTCGATCCAGTCGGCGGCGACGGCGGCCGCAGCGGCGACGACCTCGGGCGTGAGGGTGGGAGCAGGCACGGGCTCACGGTAGGACACGGGCCACGCGGGGTCAGCACGGTTTCGGTCGTGCCGACGTCCGCCACGTCACCGTTCGCCCTCGGCGCACGTCGCGGGGCTGGGCACCCGGGCGGTCCGGACACCACAGTGACGACGTGAGCGAGCACCCGATCCACGTCTCCCTGCAGGCCTCGCCCCAGGACGCTGCGTCCTGGGTCGACCTCGCCCGCCGCTGCGAGGACGCCGGGTTCCGCGCCCTCCTGGTCTCCGACCACCCCGGCAGCGGCCCCTCCCCCTTCACCGCCCTCGCCGCAGCAGCCACCGCCACCACCACCCTGCGACTCGGCACCTACGTCCTGAACGCCGGCATCCGCGACGCCCTGCTCATCGCCGCCGACACCGCCACCCTCGACGTCGTCTCCGACGGCCGCGCCGACGTCGGCATCGGAGCCGGTCACACCCCCGCGGAGTGGGAGATGACCGGACGCACCCGCCCAGACGCCGCCGGTCGCATCCGGCACCTGATCGACGTCGCCGGCGCCGTGCGCACCCTGCTGGACGGCGAGACGGTCCCCGCCGCCGACGTCGGCGCCGTTCGCGACGTGGTCCTGTCCGGCCCGCGGCCGGTGCAGGAGCAGGTGCCGTTGCTCGTCGGGGGCAACCACCCCGACCTGCTGACCTGGGCCGGCGCCCACGCCGACGCGGTGGGCCTGTCCGGGCTGGGCCGGACCCTGCCCGACGGGCACTCCCACACCGTGTCCTGGACGCCGGCGCGGATCGAGGCGAGCATCGCCGCGGTGAGCGCCGGCGCCGGCGCGGTCGGTCGTGAGGTGCCGCCCCTGGAGGCGCTGGTGCAGGTGGTCACGGTGACCGATGACCGACGTGGCGCCGTCACGGACATGGCGCAGGAGACCGGGACGGACGTCGAAGACCTGCTGGCTGCGCCCTACCTGTGGGTCGGTACCGCCGAGGAGATCGTCGAGCAGGTGCGGGCGGCTCGTCAGCGGTGGGGGATCAGTCGTTGGGTCGTGCGCGCGGGCGCTTTCGACGCTGTGCGCGGGGTCATCGCCCGCCTCGCAGAGAACTCTTGACCGTCCGAGGATTCGTCGAGAACACCACCTTCACCTGCACCTCCCACGCCCCCCGGACAACTCAGGAGCGGGCTCTGGGCAGGTCCCCATCCTCGCCGATGCGGCCGCGAACCGGGTGACGGCCAGAGCGAGAGCAGTGGGGGTGTGGAGCTGGGCTCCCGCAGGAGCGCAGCAGCCTCGGAGCGACTCGAGTTCACGACCGTCTCGCGATGTGGTCGTCACCCGAGCAGTGCCCGGCCGGCCCGAGCACGCCCGTGACACCCTCGTGGCGCATGGCCCGATGGCTGCTCCCCGAACGCCTCTCAGTGCTGAGCGAGGCGACGAGCGACTACCTCGGAATCCTCCGGGGGTAGTTCCGGGACGCCGCTCAGCAGCGGCAGCAGATCCGGCTGCGTGGTGAACGCGGCGAAGGCCGTCGCCACGCTCACCCCGTGCGCCGGCACGTCCAGAACCCTGACCTGCATGCCGGCGCTGAGCGTTCCCGGCGTCAGCACCCTCAGGTAGGCGCCGGGAACACGCGCTCGGGTGAATCGCGGCAACCACCGCTGCTCTCCCAACCACACCGCGAAGGTCACGCACGGGATCCGCGGGCAGGAGACCTGCAGGACCACCTCACCGATGGACCACCGTTCGCCGATGACCGCTTCGTTCACGGCCAACCCCGAGGTGGTGAGGTTCTCCCCGAAGACGCCGTTGGAGAGCGGACGGCCCAGTTCGCCCTGCCACAGGTCCAGGTCCTCGCGGGCGTAGGCGTAGACGGCCTGGTGGTCGCCACCGTGGTTCTTGGTGTCGCTGATGTGATCACCGACCAGGCCGCTGCCACCTTCGCCCTTGGGGCCGGGCGCTCGCACCGCTACCGGGCCGACGACCGGGCGTTTGTCGATGCCACTGGTCCCCGACTTCGCCGCGATGGGTCGCTGCCGGCCGACGTTGACGCTCGAGATGACGGCCACGCAGTCACCCTAGGAGCTGCCGCGTCCGGCGGACAGCGACTTTCCCGCCTCGCCAGGTGCTGGATCCTTCGAGGATCGGCTGGTGCTGGTCGTCGCCGAAGTACGCGGTGACGTTCGCCCGCGCGTCGGCGTCGGCGTCGGCGTCGTCTCCGTCCTCGTCGACGACGACCCCGGTGACGAGGTGCTGGAGGACGGGGATCGGTTCGTGGATGGCCTGCACGGTCGACACCAGCTGTGCACGGCCGGAGAGGTGTCCGACCGCGGTCGTCGCGCGTATCAGCCGGAGGGAAGCGGAAACCTGCCGAACGCCCTGGAACGGCTGCAGGCGTGGTCCACCGTGAACTGCGACGACGAGTCGGGGCACGGTGAGGGCATCTCGGGTCGAGACCCTCGACGACTTCGGCCGGCGCGCCGTCCCGACTTCACGGTCATCCCGCGGTCCCGTCGGGTCCGACGGACGTCCGGGAGGGCGACGCCCGGACGCGTCGCCGGGACACCTCGGCGTGCGGCCACTCGGCGAGGCGTTGCGGCAGCACGGGTCTCGCGGCCCGCAACCCGGTGCGGAGGAGGCCGGCGGCGGTGCGTCGTCCCCGCGTCGGGGCGATGCCGTAGTCGAGCGCCAACCGCAGCGGCAGCAGGTCGGCCGTGATGCTGCGGGCCAGCGCCGCCACGCCGGGCAACGGGGGAGCGGTCCGCTGGGTGAGGACGTCGCCCGCCACCCGCCGGGCCGCGTCGGTCACGACCAGTCCGGCGACGGTCCGCTCGACGTAGGCGTCGAACTCCTCGACGCTGCCGGGCAGGGCACGGTCGGGGACGGCGAAGAGCCGCGCGAACGGTTTCGACTCCTGCCAGTGCCGTTCGCGCTGCTCGGGGCTGAGGACGAGACCGACGTAGCGTTCCGCGACGCGTCGGGCGGTCCACACCAGCGTCGCGTGGACCCAGAGCGCGAGGTCGGGGTCGTTGGCGCGGTAGGGGGTCCCGGCCGGGGTGCCGGGGGCGTCGGTGCGGGTGGTCCCGCGGACCCGGGCGTGCTGCGCGCCGACGTGGCGGGCGATCGCGTGCGCCTGCTCGGTGTCCCCGAAGGCGATGGTCAGCGCGGCCTGCAACGTGCCCAGCAGCCGGTGCGCCGGACCGGAGGTGTAGTCGCTGTGCACCGCGACGCCTTCGGCGACGAGGGGGTGCGCGACCTGGAGCAGGATCGCCGCCGGTCCGCCGAGGACGACGGCCCGTTCGGCGCTGACCCGCTGGAACTCACCACCGGGGACGCAGACCCCGGGGTCGCCCACCACCCCCGCGGACGGGGGCGGTGGGAGGACCGCGGTCAGGGGCAGTCGCGGGAGCCGGGGCACGCCCGTGATGCTGCCACGGCTAACCGCCCCGGGCTCAGGCCTGAGCGGCCCGGACGGCCTCGGCCAGCGTGGTGGCCGGGCGCCCGGTGAGTTCCACCAGGTCGGTGCGGTCGGTGGCGAGCTGGCCCTGCGCGATGGAGGTGTCGAGCGCAGCGACGAACCCGGCGGTGCCGGCGTCGAGGCCGAAGCCCTGCAGCGCGGCGACGTGCTCCTCCGTGGAGACGTCCGTGGAGACGACCGTGGTGCCGGTGACCTCGGTGATCGTGGCGGCGAGCCCGGCGAAGTCGAAGCTGTTCCCGGCGAGCTCGTAGACCTGTGCGGGGTCCTCGGCCAGGAGGGCGGCGACGGCGGCCTCGGCGTAGTCGGCGCGGGCGGCGGCGCTGACCCGTCCACCGTGGGTGGAGCCGAGCACGGCCCCGGCGGCGAGGTACTGACCGAGCTGCTCGGTGTAGTTCTCGAGGTACCACGAGTTGCGCAGCACCGTGAAGGGGACACCGGCGCGCGACAGCAGGTCCTCGGTGGCCCGGTGGTCGGGGGCCAGCGGGCTCGTGGAGGTGTCGGCGCGCAGGATCGAGGTGTAGGCGATCCGGCTCACGCCGGCGGTCTTCGCGGCCTCGACGACGTTGGTGTGCTGGGCGATCCGCGCGCCGGGTTCGCTGCCGGAGACGAACAGCAGGCGGTCGACACCGATGAACGCGGCGTCCAGGGAGGCGCGGTCGGCGTAGTCGCCGGCGCGGACGACGACACCACGGGCGGCGAGGTCGGCGACCTTCGCGGGGGTGCGGACGACCGCGACGACGTCGCCGGCGGGGACGCCCTTCGCGAGCAGCGCCTCGACGGCGAGGCGGCCGAGCTTGCCGCTGGCGGCGGTGACTGCGTAGGTCGTGGACATGGGGTTCTCCTCCGGATGGGGCACTGCGTTGTCGATGGCACTAACTATTCCACAGTGCCAGGCATTCCCGCGGTGCCGGGCGTATCCTCGGACCATGAGCGCAGGGCCCACCCAGGAGTTCGTCGTCGACGTGTTCGCCCGCGGGTGCACGTCGCGCGCGGCCTTCGAGGACGTCACCGGCCGCTGGCCCTCGCTCGTCCTGATCGCCCTGGGGGAGGGGGCCTTCCGCTTCAACGCGTTGCGCCGCAAGGTGGACGGGGTCAGCGAGAAGATGCTGGCGCAGACCCTGCAGACGCTGGAACGCGACGGGATGGTCACCCGCGAGGTCGTCACCGCGATCCCGCCGCGCGTCGAGTACGAACTCACCCCGATGGGTGCGCAGGTGGCCGAGAAGCTGCGCGCGCTCGCCGACCTGCTCGAGGCCTCGGCGCCCCGAGTCGGTGTCGCCCAGGCGGAGTACGACGCCCGCTGACCGCCGTGCATTACCCTGGCGGATGACTGTGGATATCCACCAGTGTCATGAAAGGGCGTGCGCATGACCGACGCCGTGCCATCCCCGGGGGTCGACGGGGTCACCTTCACCACGGGCGCCCAGGTGGGCCGGTGGTTGCGCGGGCTGCGTCTGCAGGCCGGGTTGACCCAGGACCAGCTCTCCGAGCGGACCGGTGTCTCCCAGCGCTACATCTCCGAACTCGAACGGGGTCGGACGAACGTGACGCTGTCCCGCTTGTTCCTCGTGGCCTCTGCCCTGGGCGCCTCCCTCAGCGGTCACGCGCCGCGGTGACGACCCTCGACGTCCGGTTGCAGGGCGACCTCGTCGCCCGGGTCGACGACGCCGGCGCTCGACTGCGGCTCACCTGGTCGGCGGACCTCCTCGACCGTCGACCGCTCGGCGCACCCGTGCTCTCGGTCCGGCTCGACGCCCAACCGCCGACGGTGCACCCGCCCGCGGCTCTCGTCCGGGCCTGGCTCGGGGGTCTCCTCCCGGAGGTCGGGACGAGCTCCCGATCTCGGCTGGCCCGGCGCGCCGGTGCGAACAGCGCCGACGTCCTGGCCCTCCTCGCGAGCGCAGGCGGGGACGTTCCGGGAGCGGCCACCTTCACCCTCGCGGGGCAGTCGCCGGGAGAGGGACGTCTCGACCTCCTGCCGGACCCGCGGGCCGTCCGGGAACACCTCGAGCGCACCCGCAGCGACGACCACGTGGGGGTGGGTGACTCCTCCCTGCCCGGCGTCCAACCGAAGGCGGCGCTCACCCTGGTGGCCGGGCGCTGGTTCGTGCCACGAGCCGGGGCGCCGAGTACCCACATCCTCAAACCCCAGCTGCCGGAGCGTCCCGCCCTCGTCCACGACGAGGCGCTCGGTTCCCTCGCGGCCCGGGCGGTCGGGCTCCGCTCGGCGGTCTCGCACGTGGAGCAGTTCGACGGGTCGGCCGCGCTCGTCGTCCCCCGGTTCGACCGGTCGGTGGACGCCGCCGATCCCGGTGTCGTGACCCGGGTGCACCAGGAGGACGCCGCCCAGGCGCTCGGCCTCAGCAGCGACGACATCGAGGCGAAGTTCGGGTGGCACCGGCCCGCGGCGAACCTCCGCTCCATCGGGTCGTTGCTCCTCGACAACGGTGGGGACGTGAGCGAGCTCCTGAGGCTGACCACGCTCAACGTCCTGCTCGGCAACACCGACGCGCACGCGAAGAACATCTCGCTCGTGCACTCCACCGACGGTCGGGTGGGGCTCGCGCCCAGCTACGACGTCTCCCCGCACGCCCAGTACGGGCGGACCCGCCTGGCGTTGAGCGTCAACGGCGAGTTCGAACTGCCCGCGGTCGGGCTGGAGGACCTCGTCGCCGAGGGTCGCTCCTGGCGGCTGACCGCGCGCACGGCGCGCTCGGTGGTGCACGACGTCCGGGAACGCCTCGACACGTGGGTGCGGGACCTCGTCGACGTGGACCCGCTCTCGGAACCGGCGATCGCGTGGGTGCGCACCTCGCTCGACGGCCGACGACCGGCGGGAACGCACGCCTGACCGTCGCGGTCGCGCCCACGACCCCACCGTCTCGTCGCCGGTGCACGAGACCGCGGTCACCCTGCGTCAGCTCGGATCGCGGTGGCCGCCACGCCGGTCTGGACCCTGGATCGCGGGCTCCCGGAGCAGCTGCGACGCAACGGCATCCGTCGCCCGCCTCGTCTCCTGGGGGTCCCGCCGGGGACCGGCCCCGCCGCCGAGGCGGCGTGCGCGCCGGCGCTGCGCGAAGATCGACGTGATGTCTCCCAGGATCCGCCGCCCCTCGCGTCCCCTCGTCCCGCGCCTGCCCGAGCGGTGGGGCGCGGCCTGGCGCGGCTTCTGGGCCCGTCGGGCACCCCGCTTCGCGCGCCGGCACGTCCTCCCCTGGTTCGGCATCCTCGTCGTCGCGGGCGTGGGGGCCGCGATCGGTTTCGCCCTCGCCCCCGGCTCCAGCACCTACGTCGGCCCGCTGCAGACCGAGGTCCGCGTGCGGCCCAGCCTCAGCCCGGGTGTAGAGGTCGACCTGCCGCCCGTCGGGAAGGTCACCTTCGACACCCACCGGGCGCCGATCATCGTCACCGCCAACATCGAGAGCGTCGACGTCGACGCCGCCGCCCGCCTCGTCCGCTCGCCCCAGCAGTTGCTCGCGCTCGAGCTCACCGCCGCCGACACCGTGCGCTCCGCGGTGGTCCGGGCCGCCGCCTACAGCCTCGCCTGCGGGTTCGGGGGAGCGGTGCTGGCCGCCGTCGTGGTCTACCGCGGCCGACGTCGGACCCTGCAGACCGGCGCGGCCCTGCTCGTCGTCGTCGTCGCCGCCGGGGCGGGGACCGCCCTCACCTTCGACGCCGGCGCGTTGCGCCAGCCCCGGTTCACCGGTCTGCTCTCCCGCGCGCCCTACGTCGTCTCGAGCACGCAGAACGCCCTGGACCGCCTCGAGAGCTACCGCAGCGGCCTGTCCGACATCGTCCGCAGCGTCTCCACGCTCTACGCCGCGGCGGCCAACCTGCCGGTCCTCGGCGACGAGCAGAGCGGGTCCACGGGGCTGGGGGAGGACGTCACCACCGTCCTGCACATCTCCGACCTGCACCTCAACCCCCTCGGCTACGACCTCACCGACAACCTCGTGAAGCAGTTCGGGGTCGACGCCGTCGTCGACACCGGCGACACCACCACCTGGGGCACCGGGGCGGAGGCCAGCTTCCTGGGCCGCATCGGCGGCATCGGCGTCCCCTACGTCTGGGTGCGCGGCAACCACGACTCCACCGACACCCAGGCCCAGGTCGCCGCCCAGGGCGCGATCGTCCTCGACCAGGGCGCGACGACGGAGGTCGCCGGGCTGGTCCTCGCGGGCCAGGGGGACCCCGTCTTCACCCCCGACGGCGAGGGCAAGGCCGCCACCGGCAGCGCCGAGCAGATCCAGGAGAGCGCCAACGAGACCCTCGCGGCGGGCATCGAGACCTGGGACGACGCCCACGCCGACGACCCCGTCGACATCGCCCTCGTCCACGACCCCAGCGGTCTGCAGCCCCTCTACGGCCGGGTCCCGCTCGTCCTCGCCGGTCACCTGCACAAGCGGTCCGTGACGCTGGACTCCTCCGGCACCCGGATCATGGTGGAGGGGACCACCGGCGGGGCCGGGGTCACCTCCGCCGGCCTGAACCGCCTCGCCGACGGCGCGCCGCTGCCGCTGTCGGCCACGCTGCTCTACTTCGGGAAGACCGGGCCGGACGCGGGCAAGCTGCTCGCCTACGACGAGGTGACCGTCGGCGGGCTGGGCCTGGCCGAGGTCAACCTGCAGCGGACCGTGCTGAGCGACGAGGACCGGCCCGCGCTGAGCGTCCCGACCCCCACTGGTTCCGCCTCCGGCTCGTCCTCGGGCTCCGTGACGTCGTCGTCGGGGTGATGCTTCCCGACTGCCCCCCGTCGGGGTGCCAGTCGGCGTACGGTGGCCTCACCATGACGCACTCGCTCGATCCGCAGCCGGGTGACGACTTCGACTCGTCACCAGACCAGGTCCCCGGGGTCGGTCCTGGTGGTCCCAGCGCCCCCCTCGCCGACGTCGTGCTGGCCGAGGAGATCGAGCTCTACACCGACGTCGTCGTCGCCGCGTCCGAGAGCGACGGGCCGCTGCCCGAGGTCGAACTGGACCGCGTCCTGGGTGTCGAGGGCGGCTCCACCGCGTCGTGAGTGAGCGGGTGCTGTCGGCCCCCGCCACCCGCCTCGCCTAGAGTCGCGGATCGGGTCGGGAGACACCTCCCCCGACGAACCGAGCCTTCCCGGAGCATGGACGTGCGTTTCCGACTGACCCCTCAGGACAACTCGTTCTTCGAGCTGTTCGCCGGTACCGGCAAGATCCTCGTCGAGGCCACCACCGTCCTCACCGAGGCGATCGGCAGTGACCAGGCCCGTCGGGTCGAGCTCGGCGCCCTCATGGAGGAGATCGAGCACCGCGGCGACGAATCGGCCCACGCGGTCCTGCGGCGGGTGAACTCCTCGTTCGTCACCCCCTTCGACCGCGAGGACATCTACCAGCTGACCTCGCGCCTGGACGACTGCCTCGACCTCATGCAGGCCGCGGTCGACCTGATGGTGCTCTACAAGGTCGGCGAGATGCTCCCCGGCGTGAGCGAGATCGTCCAGGTCCTCACCCGCCAGGCCGAGCTGACCGCCGAGGCGATGCCCCGGCTGCGCTCGCTCTCGGACCTCTCCGACTACTGGGTCGAGATCAACCGCCTCGAGAACCAGGCGGACCAGATCCACCGCCGCCTCGTCGCGACGCTCTTCGACGGCGGCTACGACGCCATCGCGATCATGAAGCACAAGGAGATCATCGAGACGCTCGAGGAGGCTGCGGACGCGTTCGAGCACGTCGCGCACACGGTCGAGACGATCGCCGTCAAGGAATCCTGAACCGGTGGAGCTCGCCCTCGTCCTCGTCGTGATCGTCGTCGCCCTCAGCTTCGACTTCACCAACGGCTTCCACGACGCCGCCAACGCGATCGCGACGTCCGTCTCCACCCGGGCGCTCACCCCCCGGATCGCGCTGGGGATGGCCGCGGTCTTCAACCTCATCGGGGCCTTCCTCGGCACCGGCGTCGCCGAGACGATCGGCTCGAACATCGTGAAGGTGGACCTCGGCATCCACGGCATGACCGTGGTCCTGGCCGCCCTGCTCGGTGCCATCGCCTGGAACCTCATCACCTGGCGCCTCGGGCTGCCGTCCTCGAGCTCGCACGCCCTCATCGGCGCCCTCGCCGGGGCGGGGATCGCGTCCAGCTCGACCATCGAGTGGAGCGTCATCCTCGACAAGGTCGTCGTCCCGATGGTGGTCTCGCCGCTGTCCGGGTTCGTCCTCGGCTACCTCGTCATGGTGGCGATCCTGTGGATCGTGCGGCACAAGGCGCCCGCTCCGACCCACCGGCGCTTCCGCATCGCCCAGACCGTCTCGGCCGCCGCCATGTCCCTCGGACACGGGCTGCAGGACGCGCAGAAGACCATGGGCGTCATCGTCCTGGCCCTGGTCGCGGGCGGGTTCCACACCGGGACGAGCATCCCCGTCTGGGTGAAGCTCTGCGCGGCGCTCGCGATCAGCGCCGGCACCTACTCGGGTGGGTGGCGGATCATGCGGACGCTGGGGCGCCGGATCATCCACCTCGACCCCGCCCGCGGGTTCGCCGCCGAGGCGGTGTCGGCCGTGGTGCTCTACGTCGCGGCCCTGCAGTTCCACGCCCCCGTCTCCACCACCCACACCATCTCGTCCGCGATCATGGGCGTGGGGGCCACGAAGCGGCTCTCCGCCGTGCGCTGGGGCGTGGCGCGGTCGATGGTCGCCGCCTGGGTGCTGACCCTGCCGGCCGCCGGCCTCTTCGCCGCGGCCCTCTACTTCGTCCTGCACCTCTTCCTGTAACGACTTCTGGGGAGCTCTCCACCCTTCCCGACGAGCGGAAGGGTGGAGAGCTCCCCAGAAGTTGGGTGGCGGGGGCTCAGCCGAAGCGGCCCGAGATGTAGTCCTCGGTCGCCTTCTGCGTCGGGTTGCTGAAGATCGTCGCGGTGTCGTCGATCTCGATCAGACGGCCGGGCTTGCCCGTGGCGGCGAGGTTGAAGAACGCCGTCTTGTCGCTGACGCGGGCCGCCTGCTGCATGTTGTGCGTGACGATGACGATGGTGAAGGAGCTCTTCAGCTCACCGATCAGGTCCTCGATGGCGAGCGTCGAGATCGGGTCGAGCGCGGAGCACGGCTCGTCCATCAGCAGCACCTGCGGCTTCACCGCGATGGCGCGGGCGATGCAGAGGCGCTGCTGCTGGCCACCGGAGAGGCCGGCGCCGGGCTTGTCGAGGCGGTCCTTGACCTCGTTCCACAGGTTCGCCCCGCGCAGCGAGCTCTCGACGGCTTCGGTCAGCACCTTCTTGCTGCGGACTCCGTTGAGGCGCATGCCGGCCGCGACGTTGTCGAAGATCGACATCGTCGGGAACGGGTTGGGACGCTGGAAGACCATGCCGACGGTGCGGCGGACGTTCACCGGGTCGATCTTGGAGCCGTAGAGGTCGTCGTCGTCGAGCATGACGCTGCCCTCGACGCGACCGCCGGGGATGACCTCGTGCATGCGGTTGAGCGTGCGGAGGAAGGTCGACTTCCCGCAGCCGGACGGGCCGATGAAGGCCGTCACGGAGCGGGGCTCCACGGTCATCGAGACGTCCTCGACGGCCTTGAAGTTGCCGTAGTAGACGTTGAGGTCCTTGACGTCGATGCGCTTGGCCATGACGGGTTCTCCTACTTCTTGAGCGAACTGAAGCGGGCGATGGCCCGACCGGCGATGTTGAGCACCAGCACGATGAGCACCAGTGTGAGGGCGGCCGCCCAGACGCGCTCCACCGCGGGAGCCAGCGCCTGCTGACGGTCGTTGTTGATCATGAGCGGGAGGGCCGCCATGTTGCCGCTGAAGAGGTTGGTGTTGATCGACTGCGAGTAGCCGACCAGGATCAGCAGCGGAGCGGTCTCACCCATGACGCGGGCCAGACCGAGCAGGACACCGGTGAGGATCCCCGAGAAGGCCGTCGGCAGGACGATCCGCACGATGGTCTTCCACTTCGGCACGCCCAGGGCGTAGGAGGCCTCGCGGAGCTCGTTGGGGACGAGCTTCAGCATCTCCTCGGTGGAGCGGACCACGACCGGAACCATGAGCAGCACCAGGGCCAGCGACACCGCGAAACCGGAGCGCGAAAAGCCCAGGGTGGTGATCCAGAAGGCGTAGATGAAGAGCGCCGCGACGATCGAGGGCAACCCCGAGAGGATGTCGACGGTGAAGCTCACGACGCGGGCGATGCGGCTCGCGCCGTACTCGACCAGCAGGATCGCGGCCATGATGCCGAGCGGCACGGCGATGACCGCCGTGGCCAGCGCCTCGAGCAGCGTGCCGACGATCGCGTGGTAGGCCCCACCACCGACGATGCGCGGGGTGATGCCGCGCTGGGAGTTGAGCCACCAGGAGGAGTCGGGCAGCAGCCCGGCGCCCTTCTGGATGACGGTCCAGAGGATCCAGACCAGCGGGATGACGGCGATGACGAAGGCCAGCACCATGACCGTCGTCGCCAGGGCGTTGCGGACCTTGCGCCCGGTCTGACCGCGGGAGTCCTCCAGCGCGGCGGGCAGCTCCTGCTCCGGAACCGTGTCGACGACGCTCATACGAAGGCCTTCCGGCGGTTGATGATCACGCGGGCGATGGCGTTGACCACGAAGGTCAGGATGAAGAGGACCAGGCCGGCGGCGATGTAGGCGCCCGTCGACGCGGGGTTGTTGAACTCCGCGGCGTTGTTGGCGATCTTCGAGGCGAAGGTCTCACCGCCCTGGAGCCAGGAACCGAAGAAGTCGGTGCCGGGAGCGACGCTCGAGACGATGATCGTGATGGCGATCGTCTCACCCAGCGCACGGCCCAGACCCAGCATCGAGGCGGAGATGACGCCGGCGCGGCCGAAGGGCAGCACGGAGGTCCGGATCATCTCCCACTTCGTGGCGCCGAGGGCGAGCGCGCCCTCCTTGTTCGCCGCGGGGGTCTGCGCGAACACCTCGCGGGACATCGCGGTGATGATCGGCAGGACCATGACGGCCAGGACGATGCCGGCGATGAAGACCGTGCCGGTGCTGACCGGTCCGCCGAAGAGCGGGAACCAGCCGAGCGCGTCGTTGAGGAAGGTCTGCAGACCCGTCACGTGCGGGGCGAAGATCTGGATGCCCCACAGGCCGTAGACGATCGAGGGGATCGCGGCCAGCAGGTCGATGACGCTCGCCGCGGGGCGGGCCAGCCACTTCGGCGCGTACTGGGTCAGGAAGAGGGCGTTCGCGACGCCCAGCGGGACGGCGATGATCATCGCGATGACGGAGATCGAGACCGTCGTCCAGAGGATCTGCAGGATGCCGAAGCGCAGGTTCCCCGCCTCGGCCGACCACTCGGTGGAGGTCAGGAAGTTGACCTTGTCGTCCAGCACGGACGGGACGGCGCTGATGGCGAGGAAGATCCCGGTGAAGGCGACGATGGCGATGACGATGATGCCGGCCAGACCGGCTCCGCCGCCGAAGAGGGTGTCTCCGAGGCGCCGTCCGCGGGTGTTGCCGCTCGCCTTGTCACCCGAGGGGCCGGTGATCGAGGACATCGTGCTCCTGCACTGTGCGAAGGGATGTGTGGTGCGGGTCGGTCGTACGGGCGGGGGCGGACACCGTCCGTGCTGGTGTCCGCCCCCGTTCGACGATCAGGTCAGGCGATGGCCGCGATCGCGGTGCGGACCTTGGCGGAGACCTCGGCCGGGAGCGGCGCGTAGCCGATGTCGGCGAGGCCGGCCTGGGTGTCGTCCTCGGCGTAGTACGTGAGGAAGGACTTCAGCAGAGCGGTCTTGTCCGCGTCCAGACCCTTGGAGCAGACGATCTCGTAGGTGACGAGGACGATCGGGTACGCGCCGGCTTCCTTGGTCGCGTAGTCGATCTTCAGCGACAGGTCGTTGCCGGTGCCGACCTGGGTGGCGGTGGCGACGGTCTTGCCGGCCGACTCGCCGGACAGCTCGACGGCGCCCGAGCCGTTGTCGATCTGGGCGACGGAGAGCTTGTTGTCCTGCGCGAAGGACCACTCGACGTAGGTGATGCCGCCGGGGGCGCCGGCGACGGCCTGCGCGACACCGGCGGAGCCCTCGCGGCCCTCGCCCTTGCCGGACCACTCCTGGTTGCCCTCCGCGGCCCACGCGTCGGGGGCGGCGGCGTGCAGGTACTTGGTGAAGTTCTCGGTGGTGCCCGAGGTGCCGGTGCGGAAGAACACGCTGATGGCGGTGCTCGGCAGGGTGGCCTTCGGGTTCAGCGCGGCGATGGCCGGGTCGTTCCAGGTGGTGATGGCGCCGGAGAAGATCTTGGCGGACACCTCGGCGTTGAGGACCAGGTCCTTGACGCCCTCGACGTTGTAGGCGATCGCGATGGGGCCGGCGACCATGGGCAGGTCCCACGCCGGGTTGTTCTGGCAGCGCGCGGTGGCCGCGGTCTGCTCCTCGGGCTTGAGGGCGGCGTCGGAACCGGCCCAGTCGACCTGGCCGGAGGTGAACTGCTTGCGGCCCGAGCCGGAACCGGTCGCGTTGTAGTTGATGGTCGCGTCGGTGCACTGCGACTGGTAGCCCGCCTGGATGACCTGGTCGATGGCGTTCTTCTGCGCGCTCGAACCCTCACCGTTCAGGGTGCCGGGCTTGCAGTCGATGGCGGCGGCGGAGGCCGACGAAGAGCTGGCGCCGGTGGCCGGCGAGCCGGTGTTGGTGTTGTCGTCGGAGCCGCATCCGGCGAGGGCGAGAACACCAACGGCAGCGATGCCGAAGAGGCGGGAGGTCTTCCAGAACGTCACAGTCCGGTCCCTTTCGAGGATCGTCACGGCCGGTACCCCCGGCCACGGTTGACCGTGGCGGATCGCGCCCCGGTTCGTTCCGGACGGTAGGCAGGGCAGGTGACGGGGTTGCTCGGTGCAGGTGAACGGACGGTGAACCGCGCCCGTCCGGTCGCCGGACGATCTTCGACGGACGGGCGTCGGGCAGGTGAAGCGCCCCGAACGGGGGGAGACCGTTGCTGCAGGTCACGGCCCCGTCACGGGGTTGCCGTCCGGTCCGCCCCGTTCAGACCCCGTGACGCTCGACGGCGACCACCCGGGCGGTCGAACCGCGCTGGACCAGGTGGGCGATGACGACGTCACCCTTGCCGAGCCGCTCCTCGATCCGCCCCCGCAGGGCGGGGTCCTCGGCGTGCTCGCCGACGACCGACTGCAGGGTCGGCAGGACCGGCCCGTGCGAGCAGAGCGCGACCCCGGAACCCTCGGTGAGGAGTTCGCCGACGAGCTTCCGCGCGCCTGCGGGGTCGAGGTCGTGACCGTCCTCGGTGATCGCGTCCTCCTCGGTGAGGGGGAGGTCGAGCAGTTCCGCCGACGGCAGCAGGGTCTGCACGCAGCGCGCCCACGGCGAGGTGACGAGGTGGCGCAGGTCGAAGCAGGCGAGCAGCGGGGCGAGGTCGCGGGACTGGGCGTGCCCGCGGTCCAGCAGGGGGCGTTCGTCCTCGGAGCCGTCCCAGTCGGTGCGCTTCACGGCCCGCGCGTGGCGGACCACGGCGAGCGGCCACGTGGGCCCGGGGAGGGCGTCCCCGGGCAGGGCCACGTCGAGGAGCTCCACGTCGGCGGGGTAGCTCAGCAGGTCCCGCGCCCGGGCCGGGGAGACCCAGGCGGAGTCGTCGATCTCGTCGGGGTCGGCGGCCTCGACCACGGCCGGGTCGGCCGGCGCCGCAGGGCGGGCCAGCCAGTAGCGGACCCGTTTGCGCAGGCCCCCGGCGACCTCGTAGCGCTGCTCGGGCAACGGGATCCCGAGGTGCACCCGCACGCCGCTCTCCTCGGCGGTCTCGCGGACCGCCGCGACGGCGGGGTGCTCACCGGGCTCGAGCTTGCCCTTGGGCCAGGACCAGTCGGCCGCGCGGACGGCCGTGGTGGGGCGGTGCACCAGCAGCACCTCGACGCCCTGCTCCCCGGTGCGCACGACGACGCACCCCGCGGCCTCGACGTCCACCTGCGGGTCGCGTTCGGAGGCCGCGGTCGGCGGGGTCACCGTCGGCGGCGGGTGCTCGGACGCCGACCCGGGCGGGTGGCGATGATGTGTTCCTGCAGGTCCGTGAGCGGGTTGCCGTCGGCGTCGCGGTGGTGACGCGTCCACGTCCCGTCCGGACCGAGGTGCCAGGAACTCGTCGTGTCGGCCATGCAGTCGTCGAGCACCTGCGAGACCTCGCGCACGTGGCGCGGGTCGCTCAGGCGCACCACGGCCTCCACGCGGCGGTCCAGGTTGCGGTGCATCATGTCCGCGCTGCCGATCATGACGACGGGATCGCCGGCGGAGGCGAACCAGAAGAGTCTGCTGTGCTCGAGGAAGCGACCCAGGATGCTGCGGACCCGGATGTTCTCGCTGAGGCCGGGAACCCCCGGTCTGAGCGCGCAGATCCCGCGGACGCTGACGTCGACGGGGACCCCGGCGTTCGAGGCCCGGTAGAGGGCGTCGATGATCCCCTCGTCGACGATCGAGTTCACCTTGATCCGAACCCCCGAGGGCAGGCCCTGGCGGTGGTTCTCGATCTCGCGGTCGACGCGGTCGACCAGGCCGGTGCGCAGCGAGCGCGGGGCGACGAGCAGGCGCTTGTAGGCCGTCTTCGGGGCGTAGCCGGAGAGCTGGTTGAACAACCGGGTCAGGTCCTCGCCGACCTGCGCGTCGTCGGTGAGCAGACCCATGTCCTCGTACATCCGCGCGGTCTTGGGGTTGTAGTTCCCCGTCCCGATGTGGCAGTAGCGACGCAGCCCGCCCTGTTCCTGGCGCACGACGAGGCTGAGCTTGGCGTGGGTCTTCAGCCCGACGAGGCCGTAGACGACGTGCACCCCGGCCTGTTCGAGCTTGCGGGCCCAGGTGATGTTCGCCTGCTCGTCGAAGCGGGCCTTGATCTCGACCAGCGCGAGGACCTGCTTGCCCGCCTCGGCGGCGTCGATGAGGGCGTCGACGATGGGGGAGTCGCCCGAGGTGCGGTACAGCGTCTGCTTGATGGCCAGGACCTTCGGGTCGGCCGCAGCCTGTTCGAGGAACGCCTGGACGCTGGTGGAGAACGAGTCGTAGGGGTGGTGCAGCAGGACGTCGCGGTTGCGGATCGCCGCGAACACGTCGGAGGGTTTCGCCGTCTCGGCACCGTCGGTGAGGTCGCGGTGGGTGCGGGCCACGAACTTCGGGAACTTCAGCTCCGGGCGGTCGATGTCGGCGATGTCGCCGAGCCCGCGCAGGTCGAGGGGTTCCGGGAGTTCGTAGACCTCCTGCTCGGTGACGCCGAGTTCGCGCACCAGCAGTTCGCGGACCTTCTGGTCGATGTCGGAGGCGACCTCGAGGCGGACGGCGGGCCCGAACCGGCGGCGCAGGAGCTCCTTCTCCAGAGCCTGCAGCAGGTTCTCCGCGTCGTCCTCCTCGACCTCGAGGTCCTCGTTGCGGGTGACCCGGAAGGTGTGGTGCTGCACGACCTCCATGCCGGGGAACAACTGGTCGAGGTGGACGCCGACGACGTCCTCGAGCGGGACGAACCGCGCCGCGCGCGGGTCCTCGCCCTCGGCCGGTTCCACCGCGACGAACCGCGGCAGCAGCGGCGGCACCTTCACCCGGGCGAAGTGCTCCTTGTCCGTCGTCGGGTTGCGCACGACGACGGCGAGGTTCAGGGAGAGACCCGAGATGTAGGGGAAGGGGTGGGCCGGGTCGACGGCCAGCGGGGTCAGGACCGGGAACACCATGTCCCGGAAGAACCCGTGCAGGCGCACCTGCTCACCGGGGGCGAGTTCGTCCCAGCGCACGATCGTGATGCCGGCCTCGGCCAGCGCCGGACGCACCGAGCCGAGGAACGCGGCGGCGTGCCGTTCGGTGAGTTCGTGGGCGCGCACGGCGATCGCGTCGAGGACCTCGCGCGGCTCGAGGCCGCTGGCGGCGGTGACGGCCAGCCCGGTGGCGATGCGGCGCTTCAGGCCCGCGACGCGGACCATGAAGAACTCGTCGAGGTTGTTCGCGAAGATGGAGAGGAAGCGGGCCCGCTCCAGCAGGTGGACGTCGGGGTCCTCGGCCATCTGCAGGACGCGTTCGTTGAAGGCCAGCCAGGAGACCTCGCGGTCGGCGAAGCGGTCCTCGGGCAGCTCGGCGGGCTCCTCGACCGGACTCACGGCAGGCAGGGGAGCGGAAGCGCGTGTCGTGGCGGTCATGTGGTCAGTCTGCCACCGGCGTCGGTGCCCACCGGTGTGGCCGGCGGCGGGGAGGTGGCGCTCAGCCCAACAGCGGGTGAACGCTCACGCGCGGGGGGAGGCGTACTGCACGTCGATCGAGGCGCGCAGGAAGCCGAGACCGGTGTAGAGCCGGACGGCGGGGACGTTGTCCCCGTCGACGTAGAGGTCGACGGTCCGCGCGCGGCCGGCGACCGCGGCGAGACCCCGGACGAGCAGCGCCTTGCCCAGTCCGGCCCCGGCGCGACCCGGCGCGACCCCGAGGACGTAGAGCTCGGCGAGGTCGTCCTCGACCTTCATCCAGCAGAACGCCGCCAGGCCCCCCGGGGTGTCGGCCAGCAGCAGCAGCGAGGCGTCGAACCACGGTTCGGCGAGCCGGGAGCGCAGGTCCTCGACGCTCCAGCGGCCCTGCTCGGGGTGGGTGGCGAAGGCCTCGGCGTTGAGCGCGACCCAGGCCTCGTCGTCGGCGCCGGGGACGAATGCGCGCACGCTCACGTCGGTGGGCAGGGCGGGGACGGGCAGCTCGGCCAACCCGGCGACCGGCCGTTCCAGCCGCAGCAGTTCCCGGACGCGCGACCAGCCGGTCCGCGCGGCGAGCGCCGCCGCACCCGGGGTGTCGCCGTGCGACCAGAGCCGGACGTCGGCCCCGGCGGCGCGGGCGCTCACCTCCCGCAGCAGGGCCGCGCCGTGACCCCGGCGCCGGTGCGCCGGGTCGACGAGGAGTTCGCCCTCGAGGCCCGACCCCGCGCCGACGAGCTGGGCGTAGCCGACGAGGGCGCCGTCGGCGTGCCGCAGGAGGTGGCGCACGGAACCGTCCTCGGCCCGCAGGCGCAGGACGGCGTCCTCGGACAGCGACGTCGCGTCGTCCGCCTGCGAGGCCGCGACGCCCAGGGCGAGGACGGCCTGCCGGTCGTGTTCGGGCAGGGCGGACGTGGTGGTGCCGGTCGTGCCGCTGGGTGGGGTGCTCACGGTGCTCAGCGGCGCGGGAAGCCGGTGCGGGGCAGTTCGGCACTCGGTCCGGCCGGCGCTGCCGGCGCGTCGAGGTCGGCCTCGGGGCGCGGGGCGGCGGGGAGGTCCCCGTCCAGGTCCTCGGCGATCTCGTCCTCGAGCCCGAGGTCGTCGTCGAGGCCACGACCGGAGGAGACGAAGCGGTAGCCGACGTTGCGGACCGTGCCGATCGCGTTCTCGTGCTCCGCGCCGAGCTTGGCGCGCAGGCGCCGGACGTGGACGTCGACGGTGCGGGTGCCGCCGAAGTAGTCGTAGCCCCACACCTCCTGCAGCAGCTGGGCGCGGGTGAAGACGCGTCCCGGGTGCTGCGCGAGGTGCTTGAGGAGTTCGAACTCCTTGTAGGTCAGGTCGAGCTGGCGGCCGCGGACGCGGGCGGAGTAGGCGGCCTCGTCGATGACGACGTCCCCGGCGCGGATCTCGTTCGGGGTGCCGCCCTCGGGGTCCTCGGCCGGTCGTCGCACGCGGCCCGCGGCGAGGCGCAGGCGGGCGTCCAGCTCCGCGGGGCCGCAGGTGTCGAGCAGGATGTCGTCGGCACCCCAGTCGGCGGCGACCGCGGCCATCCCGCCTTCGGTGACGACGAGCAGCAACGGCTGCGAGAGACCGGTCGTGCGCAGGAGACGGCACAGGGAGCGGGCGGCGGCGAGTTCGCGACGGCCGTCGACGAGCACGGCGTCGGAGGTCGGTTCGTCGACGAGGACGGAGGCTTCCGCCGGCAGGACCCGGACGCTGTGCGGCAGCAGTCCGAGGGCGGGGAGGACCTCCGTCGAAGGGGCGAGCGCGTTGGTCAGCACGAGGATCTGGGCCACTCGGCGTCCTGCCCTCCGTCTCCAGTCAGGAACCGCGGGTAGCGCGTCGCCGCACGGGCGGGCGCATCCCACGAGGTGTGCAGGATAACGGGGCGAAGCCTACGCGTGTCGCCGAAGCGACGGAGAGCGCCCCCGCCGCGGTGGTGCGCCTCTGCGAGGATCACCCGGTGAGTTCCTCGGCGACCGCGACGACCACCCTCGCTCTGGCGGGTCTGGTGGGTCTCGCCTCCTTCGGGCCGACGTGGGTCCTGGGGCTCGCCGTGCTGTTCGTGGGCGCGTTCGTCGCGGTCGGCTGGCCGGACCTGCTGGACCTGCCGACGCGGCGCGGGAGCACCGCCGTCGTGGTGGTCGCGGCGCTCGCCGCGGTGGTCGTGGCCGCCGTCGCCGCCCTCGACGCGCGGGACCTGGGCACGCAGGTCGCGGGGGTCCTCGGGCAGCTGCCCGTGGTGGCCGCGCTGGCGCTGCTGCTGGCCTTCGTGCACCAGCTGCTGCGCCGCGACGGGCGTCCGCGGCTCGTGGAGTCGGTCACCGCGGTGGTGGCCGGGCAGGCCGTCGTCGTGCTCGCCGCGGCGTGGGTGGCCGTCCCCACGACCTACGCCGGCGCCCAGCTCGCCCCCGTCGTCCTCGCGGCCGTCGTCGCCACCAGCGCGGTGTCGGCCACCACGTGGCCGCTGCGCGTCGTCGGGCCGGTGAACCTGCTGGTGGGTGCCGCGACCGGCTACCTCGCCGGTGCGGTGACGGTCCTGCTGGGCGGTCGCGGGGTCGTGAGCGAGCTCCGCTGGGCCGTCGCCGGGATCGTCGCCGGCCTCGGGGTCGGCCTGCTCGTCTCGGCCTGGCGCGCCCTCACCGCCCGCCTCCCCGGCGTCCACTCCCTCCCCGCCGCCCTCGCCGTCGCCGCCGTCCCCGTCGCCGCCTCCGGCGCCGCCGCCTACCTCGTCGGCCGCCTCGTCCTGCTCTGACCGGCCGGCCCCGCTGAGGACCACTGCCGCGTCCAGCCCACCCGCACCCTCGTCTGACGAGTCGTCGACGCGGGGAGTCACGCACGAGGTGACGCTGAAGGGTGCTGGTGGGGTGGGGTCGCCGGATGTCCGGAGTGAGCGCCGACGCGGTCCCCGGGCGTGGTGCGGTCACTCGCGCGAACGGAGTATCCGGCGACCCCACCTCAGCGGCACCCGGCCCGCGACCCAGCCCGAGAGCGTGACCCCCCACACGTCGAAGGCCCGGCTGCGCAGGGCGCGGGTAGGCTCGACCCGTGCATGGTCTCGAAGTCTTCTTCCTCGTCCTGCTGATCGTCGTCTCGATCGTGATCATGTGGTTCGCCGGGTACGTGGTGTACCGCCTCTTCCAGGGTCAGCGCTGACCCGTGGTCCTCCCCCTGCGCACCGACACCCCGCTCGCCCTCGTCCCGCTCTCCTGGCTGCTCGGCCGCTGGGAGGGGGCCGGTGTCCTCGGCCACCCGGCCGTCGGTGACGCCGACACCCGCTTCGGGCAGGTCGTCGAGTTCGGCCACGACGGTCGCGACTTCCTGACCTACTCCTCGACGACGTGGGCCCTGGACGAGGAGGGGAACACCACCGAACCCCTCGACGTGGAGACGGGCTACTGGCGCCCGCAGGCCGTCGACCTGGACAGCCCCGCGCCGGCCGAGGGGCCGCGTCCCGTGGAGCTCGAGGTGCTGCTCGCGCACCCGACGGGTGTGGTCGAGGTGCTCGTCGGCACCGCCCGCGGTCCGCGCATCGACCTCTCCACCGACGTGGTGGCCCGCACGACGACGGCGCACGAGTACACCGCGGCGAGGCGCATGTACGGGATGGTCGAGGGTGACCTGCTGTGGGCGCTGGACGTCACGCTCGAGGGGCACCCGATGCGCAGCTACGCCTCGGCCCGGCTCAAGCGCGTCTCCTGAGCCGGACGGGTCCCCGGTGAGCCACGGGTGAGCGCCGACCTGGGGTCCGCGCTGCACGCTCGCGGGCTGCGGCTCACCCCACAGCGCCGTCGGGTCCTGGACGCCGTCCGGGCCCTGGGGCACGCGGGGGCCGACGACGTCGCGGAACACCTGGCCCGCGAACCGGGTTCGTCACCGGTGGACCCGTCGACCGTCTACCGGGCGCTCGCGGTCCTCGAGGAGGTCGGGCTGCTGGCCCGCACCCAGCTGGACCGCAGGGGTCCCTCGTTCCACGCCGTGGAGCACGGTGGCCACCTGCACCTGGTCTGCGAGGGGTGTGGGCAGGTGAGTGAGGCTCCCTCGGTGCTCGCCGCGTCCCTGGCCGCGGACATCCTGTCCCACAACGACTTCGCCGTCGACACCGGGCACCTGGCCCTTCGCGGGCGGTGCGCCGCGTGTCGCGAGCAGTAGGAGGAACCCCGTGAGCGCAGCCACGCAGGCGCGCAGGTCGCCGCTGTTGGACACCCCCGGGGCGGTCGCCGCGGAGGGGCCCGACGCCGGTGTCGCCTGGCACTACGGCGACCCGCACGGCGAGCAGCGGGCCCTGGTGCGCGGGGAGGCCGTGGCCGACCTCTCCCACCGCGGGGTCCTGCGGTTGTCCGGGCCGGACCGGTTGAGCTGGCTGCACTCCATCACCACCCAGGCGCTGACGGGGTTGGCCCCGGGGGTCTCGACGGAGACGCTCGTCCTGAGCCCGCAGGGCCGCATCGAGCACTCGCTGCACCTCGTCGACGACGGTGAGGCCCTCTGGATCACCGTCGAGCCGGGTCAGGTCGACGCGCTGCGGACGTGGCTGGAGCGGATGCGCTTCATGCTGCGGGTCGAGATCGCCGACGTCAGCGCGGACGTCGCCGTGCTCGGCGAGCCGAGCCGGGACGCGGACTCCCCGCTCGGCACGGTGTGGGTCGACCCGTGGCCGGGTGCGACCCCCGCGAACGAGGGCGGCAGCGCGGACACGGCGAGCTACTCCGCGGTCTCCACGCTCGAGCACCCCGGCGCCGAGCGTCCCTGGCGCGAGGTCCTCGTGCCGCGGGCGGACCTGCTCGCCGCGGTCGGGGGTCGACGGCTCGCCGGGACCTGGGCGAGCGAGGCGTTGCGCGTGGAGGCGTGGCGTCCGCGGTTGGGCCTGGACACCGACGAGCGCTCCCTCCCGCACGAGCTGGACTGGTTGCGCACGGCGGTCCACCTGCACAAGGGCTGCTACCGCGGGCAGGAGACCGTCGCGAAGGTCCACAACCTGGGCCGGCCGCCGCGCCGGTTGGCCCTGCTGCACCTGGACGGTTCCTCCCACGACCTGCCCGCCCACGGCGACGACGTGGTGCTGGGGGAGAAGAGGGTCGGGGTCGTCACGACGGCCGCCCGTCACCACGAGCTGGGGCCGGTGGCGCTGGCGGTGCTGAAGCGTTCGCTGCCCGTCGACGCCGAGCTGTTCGCCGTGGCCGGGTCCGCGAAGGGGGAGAGCCGTCCGCTGGCCGCGGCCCAGGAGGTCGTCGTCGCGCCCTGAGGCGCCTTCCCCTCCCGCTCCCGCGGCCGGTGGGTCATACTCGGGTTCAGCACGCTCTGTGGTGCAGGTGTTGCGCAGGGTGTTGAAGCGGTTCCGATCGAGGGGGAGACGGTCATGACGGGGGACAACGTCAGCGGGTACCAGGCGGGGGGCCGACGGGCTCTGGACCGGGTGCTCGCGCCCGATTTCCTCGAGGACCTGCAGGGGATGGACCTGCCGACGCTGCGCGAACACCGCACCGTCGCGGAGCAGGAGGAGGCCGACCTCTCCTACGCGCGACGTCTGCTGCAGGGGCGCCTGGACCTGCTCGGGGCCGAGGAGGCCCGCCGGGTCGGTGCCGACGGCGCCCCCGCCGCGGTCACCCGCGTCCGCACCGACGCCGAACTCGTCGCCTCGTTGACCGACGTGCTGGCCGACCCGCGGCGCACCGACCACGGCATGGGCCGCTACACCTCCGTCGAGCCGAGCCGGGTGGGGGAGCACCGTCGTCGCGCGGAGCTCGCCGTCGCCGACCCGACGATGTCGAACCTCACCGCCATGGACGACGACCAGCTCGCCGCGGCGCGCGGGCGGCTCGAGGACCTCGAGCAGGAACTGTCGGCCGACCGCCACCGCGTGCAGGTCGCCATGGACGCGTGCACCGAGGAGATCACCCGCCGCTACCGCGACGGCGTGGTCACCATCGACGACGCCCTGCGCGCGACGCGCTGAACGAGTCGCCTCTCAGAAGCCGTTGCTGCGCAACAGGACGCGCAGACCGGAGGCGAGGTCGCGCTGCCGGTCCTCGTCGAGGTCGGCGGCGAAGCGGTGCTCGGCGGCGAGGACCTGCGGCAGCAGGCGGTCGATGAGCTCGGCCCCCGTGGGGGTCAGGGACAGCCGGGTCACCCGGCCGTCGCGTTCGTCCGGGGTCCGTTGCAGGTAGCCGACGCCCGTCAGGTGGTCGAGACGCTTGGTCGTCGCCGCCCCCGAGGACAGGGTCGCGGCGGCGATGCCGGTGGGGGTCAGCGGGACGCGGCCGCGGCGCACGGCGCTCAGCACGTCGAACTCGGGGCGGGTCAGGCCCTCGGCCCGCACGGTCGGTTCGGTGGCGCGGGCCAGGGCCGCCGCGACCATGCGCAGCCGTCCGGAGACGTCCATCGGGGTGGTGTCGAGGTCGGGGTGGACCCGGGCCCACTCCTGTCGGGCCACATCGATGGCGTCGATGGCGTCGGTCGGCTCGTCCCGGCGGGTGCTCACGGGGACAGCCTAGTCTCAACTGCTTCGCGAGTGAAACACCTGCTAACGTCTTCCGGGTGCTCCTCCGACACCTCGGCTCCTCCGTCCACGGGTGGCAGCGGATCGCCCCCGGACCGCACCCGTGGTGGGCCGCCGGTGTGGCGACCGCGGCCCTGGGCGTCCCGCTCGCCGCCACCCTCGCCGCCGGGCAGCCCCTGCTCGCCGCGCCCGCCACCTTCGGGGCCCTCGCCAACCTCTACGGCCGCACCGAGCCCTACGCCCGCCGCTGGCGGACCCAGGCCTGGACCGGTCTCGGGCTGACGGGGGCCGTGCTCCTCGGCGGTGCCGCCGCCGCCCTGCCGCTCACGGGCTGGCTCGACGTCCTCGTCCCCGCCCTGGCCGTCGCGGTCGTCGCCGTGGTCGCCAAGTTCGTCACCGACGCCGTGCGCACCGGCCCGCCCGGCGGGCTCATCCCCGTCTTCGCCGCCGGCACCCTCACCGTCGAACCGCTGGGCTTCCCCGACCTGCCGCTGGTCGCCGTCGTCACCCTGACCTGCGCGGCGCTCGCGGTCGCCCTGAGCTGCGCGGCCGGGGTGCTGCGCCCGGACGGCCCGGAACGCAACGCCGTGGCCCGGGCGCTGCGCTCGGTGCTGGTGGCCCTCGCCGACCCGCGGCTGCGACCGCGCGCCTCCGCGGACCTGCACGCCGCCTGGGGCGTGCTCTCGCTCAGCGCCCTCGGCTGCGCGGGTCGGCACGGGGGCTGGCTCGCCCACGCCGAGCGGGCGCTCGACGCGGGCGCCGACCCCCGTCCGCTCTCGTCCGCCCTGAGCGCGCTGGAGGCTCGGGGGAGCCTCCCGGCGGCGCCGCTGACCCGGGGCGTCCGGGCGGAGCTGCTGGGTCGGGAGAGCGCCCTGCCCCGCTGGCGGGCCGTCCGGGCGCTGCGCACCGACCGCGTGCTGGTCGTCCCCGCGCTGCGCGTCGGGATCGCCTGCACCGCGGCCGTCGTCGTGGCCTCGGCCCTCGGCCTCGGGCACACCTACTGGGCCGCCGTGGGCGCGGCCGCGGCCCTGCAGTCGCAGTCGAGCCGGAACACCGCCCAGCGCGCCCTGCAACGCTCGGCCGGGACGCTTCTCGGGGTCGGCGTGGCCGCCGTCCTCGTCCCGCTCGCCACCGACGACGTCCGGCTCTGGCTGCTCACCGTCGTCTGCATGTTCGGCGTCGAGTTCTGCATGCCCCGCAACTACGCCCTCGGCTCGGTCTCCATCACGGCCCTCTCGCTGCTGCTGACCCGGCTGGGGACGAGCGGGACGGGGGTCTCGACGCTCATCGCGGACCGGGTCGCCGACACCGGCGTCGGTGTCCTCCTGGGGGTCCTGGTCGCCGTCCTGGTGCGCAACCGGCACGCCGGCGCGGCGCTCGAGGACGCCGCCGGGGCGCTCCACCGCTCCAGCGCCGGGCACGACCCGCAGGCCCTGCGCCGTGACCTGCTCGGCCTGCGGGAGGCGCGGACGCGGCTCTGCGAGGACGACTGGCGCCTCCCCGGACCGCGCGCGGCCCTCGACGAGGCCGAGGAGGTCGGCTACCGCCGGTTGGGGGACCTCCTGCGGCGCTCCGGTGAAGGCCGGAACCTCTCGGCGTGATCACACGTAGAGTTCCAGTGTGGAGACGCTGAACACCCTGCAGAACGGCGTGCTGCTGATCCTCGGGATCGCGGCCTTCGCCCTCGAGGTCTGGGCGCTGGTCGACGTGCTGCGCCGGCCGGCGGGCGCGTTCGTCGCCGCGGGCAAGCGGACGAAGACCTTCTGGACGGTGATCGTGGTCGTCGCCGCCGCGGTCGGGTTCGTCTCGATCTTCTCGGTCCTCGGCATCTTCGGGGTCATCGCCGTCGTCGGTGCCGCGGTCTACCTCGCCGACGTCCGTCCCGCCGTGCGCCAGTACGGCGGCGGTCCGCGGGGCGGCGGCCGGGGCGGGCGCAACCAGGGGCCCTACGGCCCCTGGTGACCTTCAGCGCGCCGCGACGACCGCGCCGTCGGCGTCGCGGCGGCGGCGGGTGGAGCGGCGCACCAGCCGGTAGGCGCAGCGCAGCAGCGTGATCCCCGCGACGAGCAGCGCGGCCACCGAGAGGAGGTCCGCCTCGGTGAAACCCCGGTCCGCGGTCCAGGTGTGCAGGACCCGCCCCTCGACGGGGGTGTTGACCCGGCTCCAGATCGCGGCCAGCAGGCCCAGCACGAGCGCGACGTCGACCCGCGGGCGGATCAGGGCCCCCAGGGCGCAGACCCCCACCGCCAGCAGGGTCACGGGGATGACCACGGGGCCGTCGATGAGGGTCTGGAGCACCCGCCGATCGTAAGCTCGCAACCTTCACGTCGGGTGAGGTTCAGCCCGGGTCCACCGGATCGTCACCATCCGTCCACCCGGACGGAGCAACCGAGGAGCAACCCGTGCGGGCAGTCGTCCAGCGCGTCACCCGCGCCAGTGTCACCATCGACGGCGAGGTCGTCGGCGCCCTCGACCGCCCCGGCCTGCTCGTCCTGCTCGGCGTGACCCACGACGACGGACCGGCCCAGGTCGAGCTCGTCGCGCGCAAGGTCGCGCAGCTGCGCATCCTGCGCGGTGAGCAGGCCGCCGCGGACGTCGGCGCCCCGGTGCTCCTCGTCAGCCAGTTCACCCTCTACGCCGACACCCGCAAGGGCCGCCGTCCCACCTGGAACGCCGCGGCTCCGGGACCGGTCGCCGAGCCCCTCGTCGACGCCGTCGCGCAGGCCCTGCGGGGGCACGGGCTGCAGGTCGAGACCGGCCGGTTCGGCGCCGACATGGCGGTCGAACTCGTCAACGACGGGCCGACGACGATCCTCCTGGAGGCGTGAGACCCGTTTCCCCGGAGCCCTGGGAACTGGCGCGCACCACGAGCCGCCGGGGTTCACCGACCGTCGCCGTCGACGGGTGGCCGCCCAGGACGTCCAGCAGCAACCGCGCGGTCCGGGCCCCGTCGGCCACGACGTCGCGCTGCAACGACGTGATCGCCGGGCTCGCGAGCCGGCACAGCATCGAGTCCTCACCGGCGACGACGGCGAGGTCCTCCGGGATCCGCAGGCCCAGCGCGCGCCGCTCGGCGACGACGGCCGCGGCCATGACGTCGTTGTCGTAGACCACCGCCGTCGGCGGGACCGCGCGCGCCAGCAGTTCCCGGGTGCGCGTCAACCCGCCGTGGGAGGTGTAGTCCGAGACCACGACCGGTTGCGGCGCACCGAGGACGGCCGTCGTCACCTCGTCCCAGACGACGTCGCGACGGCGGGTGTGCAGGAACTCCCGCGGCCCGCTGACCCGGGCGACGTCGCGGTGGCCCTGCTCGGCCAGGTGGGCGACCACCGCGGAGAACGACTCGCGTTCGGCCTCCAGCGTCAACGCGAGGTGCCCGCCCGCCGGCAACCGGTCGTCGATGCCGCCGCGGAACGCGCAGGGGATCCCGAGGGCGGTGACCAGCGCGAGGCGGGGGTCGTCGACGAGCAGGTCCGTGAGGATCACCCCGTCCACCCGGCGTTCGGCCCACCAGTCGCGCAGCACCTCCACGGCCGTCGCGGCGTCCGGGACGACGCTCAGCAGCAGCGAGAACCCCTCCCGGGCCAGGACGCTCTCGATCCCCGCGAGCAGTCGCATGTAGTACGGCTCCTCCTCGAAGAGCCGCACGTCGCGCGCGATGGCCAGACCGATGGCCCCCGCCCTCGCGTTGGAGAGCGACCGCGCCGCGGCGCTGGGACGCCAGCCGAGCCGGCCGGCCGCGGCCCGGATGCGTTCCCGGGTCTGCTCCGAGACCCCCGGCAGGTCGTTGAGGGCGTAGGAGACCGAGGCCTTGGAGACGCCCGCGAGCCGGGCGATGTCGTTGATCGTGGGGCGGGCGGGGATCCCCGCGGGCGGCTCCACCGGTCCCGTCACGACGGCATCCTCCCCGACGTCTCACCCACGCGGCACGACGCACTCCCACGCCACGCTCAGCTCGCCCAGGCGCCAGCGCGCGACGGAGTCGAGGACCGGCCAGTCCCGCGCCAGGTCGCGGCACGTCGCGATCCAGCGCTGACGCACCCCGAACGTCCCCGCCGGCGCCGCCCGGGCCCACGCCGCGTCCGCCGCCCGCAGCAGGTCGTGGACCCCCTCACCCGCGACGTTGCGGTGGATGAGCACCTTCGGCAGGCGCTCGGCGACCACCGAGGGCTGCGGAAGACCCGCCAGGCGCACCGAGATCGTCAGCGACACCGGACCGGCGTCGCGGTCCAGGGCCACCCAGCAGGCCCGCCGCCCCAGTTCATCACAGGTCCCGTCGACGGCGAGACCGCCCGGCGCCAACCGCGAGCGCATCAGGTCCCAGGTGGCCAGGACCTCCGCGGTCTCGTACTGCCGCAACACGTTGAAGGCCCGCACCAGCACCGGTGCACCACCCCCGGGGACGCCGAGCTCGAAGCCGCCGACCGCGAACTCGGGCGCCCCGGCGACCCCTGCGGTCCCCGCCCGCGCGAACTCGACGCGTTCGGGGGATATCTCCAGGCCCACCACCCGCACGTCGGGGCGGACCCGGCGCAACCAGCGCTGCAGGTCGGTCACGGTGACCGGCGACGCCCCGTACCCGAGGTCCACGACCAAGGGCGTCCGGGCCCGGCGCAACCGCCCGTCCTGGGTCTGCGCGAGCCAGCGCTCCACGCGGCGCAGCCGGTCCGGACCGGTGGTCCCGCGCGTCACCGCACCGACGGGGGAGCCGGTGGGGTGCACCCCGGAGGCGTCCACGCGGACGCGGGAGGCAGACTGCCGGGGCACGTCGGAAGACTATTTCAGCCGGGAGGACCACGGGTGCGTGCCACGTCGCAGGTCCAGCGGGTCGCCCTCGTGTCCGTGCACACCTCCCCGCTCGCCCAGCCCGGCACCGGTGACGCGGGGGGCATGAACGTCTACGTCGTCGAGGTCGCCCGCCAGCTCGCCCGGCGCGGGATCGAGGTCGACGTCTTCACCCGTCGCACCTCCTCCGACCAGCCGCCCGTCGTCGAACTGGCCGACGGCCTGCGCTGCCGCCACGTCGACGCCGGACCCTACGAAGGGCTCGACAAGGCCGACCTCCCCGGCCAGCTCTGCGCCTTCACCGCCGGGATGCTGCACGCCGAGGCCCGCCACGCCGAGCACCACTACGACCTCGTGCACTCCCACTACTGGCTCTCCGGCCAGGTCGGCTGGCTCACCGCCGACCGCTGGGACGTCCCGCTGGTCCACTCCATGCACACCATGGCCAAGGTCAAGAACGCCGCGCTCGCCGAGGGGGACACCCCCGAACCGGCCGGCCGGGTCATCGGCGAGCAGCAGGTCGTCGACGCCGCCGACCGCCTCGTCGCCAACACCGACGCCGAACGCCAGGACCTGCTCGACCTCTACGGCGCCGACCCCGCGAAGGTCGTCGTCGTCCCGCCGGGGGTCGACCTCACGACGTTCACGGCGCAGCCCGGCCGCGCTGCCGCGCGTCGTCGCCTCGGGCTGCCCGAGGACGCCGAGGTGCTGCTCTTCGTCGGCCGCATCCAGCCCTTGAAGGCCCCGGACCTGCTCGTGCGGGCGAGCGCCGAGCTGCTGCGCGAACAGCCCTGGCGGCGCTCGCGGCTGAAGGTCGTCGTCCTGGGTGGCCCGAGCGGTTCGGGGACGGCGCACCCCGACTCCCTCGCCGAACTCGTGCGCTCCCTCGGGCTGGAGGACGTCGTCCGCCTCGCCGCGCCGGTGCCCCCGGGGGAACTGGCCGACCACTACCGGGCCGCCGACGTCGTCACGGTGCCGTCCTACAACGAGTCCTTCGGCCTGGTCGCCCTGGAGGCCCAGGCCTGCGCGACCCCCGTCGTCGCCGCGGCCGTCGGCGGGCTGCGCACGGCGGTGCGCGACGACCGCGGCGAGGACGAGGGCCGGGGCACGGGGCTCCTCGTCCCCGACCACGACCCGCGCACGTGGGCCCACGCCCTGCGGACGCTGCTGGAGGACCCGGCCCGACGCACGGCCATGGGCGAACGGGCCGCGCGCCGGGCCCAGGGGTTCGGCTGGGGCGCCACCGCGGAGGCGACGCTCGAGGTGTACCGGCGGGCCGCGCAGGAGAGGGCGCTCGAACGGGCCCGCGGCGCTCGGTAGGCTCGTCCCATGACTGAAGCGGCGCACACCCTCGTCCTCCTGCGGCACGGCGAGAGCGAGTGGAACGCCCTGAACCTCTTCACCGGCTGGGTCGACGTGGCCCTCTCGGAGAAGGGGCGGGCCGAGGCCGCCGCGGGCGGGCGGATGCTCGTCGAGAACGACGTCCTGCCCGACGTCGTGCACACCTCGCTGCTGCGCCGGGCCATCACCACGGCGTTCCTCGCCCTCGACGCGGCCGACCGGCACTGGATCGAGACGAAGCGTTCCTGGCGCCTCAACGAGCGCCACTACGGTGCGCTGCAGGGCAAGGACAAGAAGCAGACGCTGGCCGAGTTCGGCGAGGAGCAGTTCATGCTCTGGCGCCGGTCCTACGACACCCCGCCGCCCGCCATCGAGGCCGGCTCGGAGTTCTCCCAGGACGCCGACCCGCGCTACGCCGACCTCGGCGCCGACGCGCCGCTCACCGAGTGCCTGGCCGACGTCGTCGCGCGGATGCTGCCCTACTGGAGCGAGCAGGTCGTCCCGGACCTGCAGGCCGGCAAGACCGTCCTGCTCGCGGCCCACGGCAACTCGCTGCGCGCGCTCGTGAAGCACCTCGACGGCATCTCCGACGCCGACATCGCCGGGCTGAACATCCCCACCGGCATCCCGCTGGTCTACCGCCTCGACGCGGACCTGAAGCCGCTCGTCCCGGGCGGGGAGTACCTCGACCCGGCCGCCGCCGCCGCGGCCGTCGCCGCGGTCGCGAACCAGGGTCGCTGAGCCGCCCGGTGACGGAGACCTCGCCGACCTCGCCGACCTCGGGGGCCGCGCCGGCCTCGGGGACCCCGGGGCCCGGTCCGCGGGTCCTGCTGATCGAGGGTGCGCTGCGGGATAACGGCGGCCTCCGGGTCTCCCTCGACCTGGCCCGTCGCTGGCAGGCGATGGGGGCCCGCGTCCGGTTCCTGGTCCTCGAGAACGTCGAGCCGGACGGGCCCATGCTCCAGCCCGATCCCGCGCTCGACACCCGCTGGGGCAGTGCGCAGGTGCGCCGCTTCCGCAGCGCGTTCCCGCGGATCGTCGCCACCACGGTGCGCCACGCCCGCCGGGCCGACGTCGTCGTGTCCGGCAGCGAGGTCGGCTACGGCCTGCTGATCGGTTGGGCCGCAGCGAAGATCGCCGGGAAGCCGTTCGTCGTGCTGGTGCAGAGCTCGCTGCCGCGCGCGGTGGCGGCCTGGACCCCGGCGCGGCTGCGCCCCCTGCTGACGTCGGTGCACCAACGGGTCGACGCGGCGATCTGCGTCTCGCCGGGCCTCGTCGACGACGTCGTGGAGGTCGGGTTGCCGGCCGAGCGCATCCACGTCGCCGACATCGGCATCGACGTGGCCGCCACCCGGCAGGCCGCGCTCGACCAGGGTGGCCCTCGTCGTCCGACGTCGGGCCGCACCCGGTTCGTCGCCGCGGGCCGGCTCGCGCAGCAGAAGGGTTTCGACGTCCTGCTCGAGGCGGTCGCCCGGGTCGTCGCCGCGGGGGACGACGTCGAGCTGGAGATCGTCGGCGCGGGGGAGCTCGACGCCGACCTGAAGGCGCAGGCCGAGCTGCTCGGTCTCGGGGACCGGGTGGAGTTCCCCGGTCACGTCGGGGACCTCCAGGCCCGTCTCGCCGGCGCCGACGCGTTCGTCCTGTCCTCGCGCTACGAGGGCAACGGGAGCCTGGTCCTGCTCGAGGCCCTGGCCCACGGCCGTCCGGTGATCGCCACCGACTGCCCCACGGGACCCCGCTACGTCCTGCGGGACGGGGAACTCGGCGACCTGGTGCCGACCGAGGACGTGACCGCCCTCGCCGATGCGCTGTCGGCCTTCGTCCGTGACCCGGAGCCGTTGCTTCGCAAGGCTTCCGGTGCAGTGAACCGGGCGTGGGACTTCGACCAGGACGCCGCGGCGCTGGAGGTCGCGACCATCCTCGCCGGACTCGTCCGGCGCTAGCCGCTCGTGGAACTCGCAGAACTCGTCGGGCTCGCGGGTCCCGAGGGACTCGGCGAGCTCGACGGGTTCGACGGGTTCGACGGGTTGGCGTTCGAGCCGCCCGAGCAGGCGGCCTCGACGGCGGCCTGCAACCGTTCCTGGGCGGACACGACCTGGGCGGCCGAGTTCGCGTCGGGGCTCACCGCCAGGGTCGCGTCGTCGAGGCGGTCCATGGCCGCGGCCAGGTCCTCCGCCGATCCGCTGCCCGCGGTGAGGTCACCCGCCTGGGTGGCGAGCCGCTGGTAGTAGTCCAGGACGAGCTGGGCGTCCTGCGACTCCTCCGGCGGGGAGGCCGCCAGGACGGCGGCGTAGTAGCCCGGTCCCTCGGTCGTCGTGACCAGGGTGAGCACGGACTGCGCCTGGGAGTCGCCGCGGCGGATGCCCAGTCGGCTCAGCTCGGCCGCGTAGGCGTCGTCGAGGGTCTTCTGGGCCGCGTCGACGGAGGCGCAGTCGAAGGTCGGGCCGCTGCTGGTGGGGCTCCCGGTCACGGCGCTGGAGGGGGACGTCGTCGTCTCGGTCGGGCTACGCGTGGTGGTGGTGGGGGCCGGATCGGGACTGTCGGACCCGCCGCACCCGGCCAGGACCGCGCCGCTGGAGAGGACACCGCAGACCAGCCCCAGCAGGGACCGCCGTGCGCCCCGCCGCGTGATCACGGCATGGACGCTACACCCCGGTGGAGTGGTGGGCGCGTCCGAGCCCGCCGCGGCGTCGCGGCGGGCTGGGACGGTCAGACCGTCTGCGGCGCAACGTCCTCCTCGCGCGTGCCGGTCACCATGAACAGGACCGACTTGGCCACGGAGACGGCGTGGTCGGCGAAGCGCTCGTAGTAGCGGCTGCACAGCGTGAGGTCGACGGCCACCTCGGTGGGGTGGTCCCAGGTGCGGGAGAGCAACTGCTCGAAGACCTGGCGGTGCAGGCGGTCCATCTCGTCGTCGTCGACCTCCATCTGGGCGGCCATGGCGACGTCTCGGGTGGCGATGACGCTGCCGGCCTTCGCGACGATCCGTTCGGCGACCTGACCCATCTCGAGGACGGTGGCCCGCAGTTCCGGCGGGACGACGGGCTCGGGGTGACGCAGCCGAGCCAGCTTGGCGACGTGGCGGGCGAGGTCGCCCATCCGCTCGAGGCTGGAGCTCATCCGCAGTGCGGTGACGACGACGCGCAGGTCGGTCGCGACGGGGGACTGGCGGGCGAGGACGTCGACGGCCCGCTCCTCGAGGTCGCGCTGGAGCTGGTCGATGCGCTTGTCGGCGGAGATCACCGTCTCGGCGAGTTCGCGGTCGGCGTCGAGCAGGGCGCTGGTCGCGCGGGTCATGGCTGATTCGGCGAGCTGGGTCATCTCGACGAGCGTCTCGACGAGACCTGCCAGCTCGTCGTGGTACACGTTGCGCACGGCAAGGTCCTCCGGGGTTTCGTGACGGCCGGTCGTCCCGTGCTCTGGAGACGCCTCGGTCAATGGTGACCCGGGCAGGCTCGCAGGGCCCGGTGAACGAGCGGCTCCCCGTGGGTGAACATCTGCGTGGCCGGCCGCGTCCGGGCGTCGACGGCTCGGGGTGGTCCCCCGGTCACCGTAGGCTTGCGGGGTGCTGGGCGATGTCTCCGTGTCGATCGCCGCGGTGGTCGGTGTGCTGACCGGCGCGGCCGGGGTGCTGGCCTTCCGCGTCTCCGAACGCCTCCAGCACCCGCCCGTGCCCCCCGCCCCGCCGGCGAGCGGGCTGCCCCCGGGGGTCAGCGACGTCCTGATGGCGCTGCGTTCCTCCGCCGTGGTCCTCTCCGCCGACGACCAGGTGGTGAAGGCCAGTGCCGCCTCCTACGCCACGGGTGTCGTGAGCGGCAACGAGCTCACCGACGCGCAGTTGCGCGACATGGTGCGCAACTGCCGACGGGACGGCCGGGTCCGCGAGGTCGAGACGGACCTGGGTGCGGGGCTGGGCCGCCCGCCCGCGGTCGTGCTGGCCCGGGTCACGCCGTTGGGTCCGCACCACGTCCTCCTGCTGCTCGAGGACCGGACGGAGTCGCGGCGCATCGAGGCCGTGCGGCGGGACTTCGTCGCCAACGTCAGCCACGAGCTGAAGACCCCGGTGGGTGCGTTGATGTTGTTGTCGGAGGCCGTCGAGGACGCCGCCGACGACCCGGACGCCGTCCGGCACTTCTCCCGCCGGATGCGCCGCGAGGCCAAGCGCCTGACGGCCCTGGTGCAGGAGATCATCGACCTCTCGCGCCTGCAGGCCGCCGAGAACGTGGTGCAGCCGGAGGTCATGGACGTCGACGGTCTCGTCGCCGAGGCCGTGGACCGGGTGGGCACCCTGGCCCAGGGGCGCGGGTCGGAGGTCGTCGTCGCCGGTGTCCGCGGACTGCAGCTGCGGGGTGACCGCGAACTGCTCGTCACGGCGCTGCGCAACCTCGTGCACAACGCCCTGGCGTACTCCCCGGAACGCAGCCGGGTGGTCGTCGAGGTGCGCAGGGGTTCTGGCGGGATCGCCGGGAAGCTCGCGGGACAGCAGCTCTCGACGGTGGACATCGCGGTCTCCGACCGCGGGGTCGGGATCAGCGCCGCCGACCTCGACCGCATCTTCGAACGGTTCTACCGCGTCGACCCCGCGCGTTCGCGCTCGACGGGCGGCACCGGACTCGGGTTGTCGATCGTCAAGCACGTGGCCGGCAACCACGGTGGTGAGGTCAAGGTCTGGAGCGCCGAGGGGGAGGGGTCGACCTTCACGCTGCGACTGCCGGGCCCGCCGCCGACGGAGACGGCCGACGCCGGCCCCACGTCCACGACGGCCGGCGCCGTCGGGGACGCCGCCCCGCACGCCCCGAAGGCCCACCCGCAACCGCACCCGCAGCAACACACGGCGCAGAACCCCTCGCCGCACTCGCAACTGGAGGTCCGACCGTGACGCGCATCCTGGTGGTGGAGGACGAGGAGTCCTTCTCCGACCCGCTGTCCTACCTGCTGCGGCGGGAGGGCTACGACGTGGCCGTCACCGAGAACGGCAACGACGCGCTCGAGGAGTTCGACAAGGCCGGTGCCGACCTCGTGCTGCTCGACCTCATGCTGCCCGGCCTGCCCGGGACCGAGGTCTGCCGCCAGCTGCGGACGCGCTCCAGCGTCCCGGTCATCATGCTGACCGCGAAGGACTCCGAGATCGACAAGGTGGTCGGCCTGGAGATCGGTGCCGACGACTACGTCACCAAGCCGTACTCCTCCCGCGAGCTGCTGGCCCGGGTGCGCGCCGTGCTGCGTCGTGGCGCCGAACCCGAGGACCTCGTGCAGACGACGGTCGAGGCCGGTGGCGTCCGGATGGACGTCGACCGCCACGTCGTGACCGTGCGGGGCGAGCGGGTCCCGTTGCCGCTCAAGGAGTTCGAGCTGCTGGAGCTGCTGCTGCGCAACGCCGGGCGGGTCCTGACGCGGGTGCAGCTCATCGACCGCGTCTGGGGTTCGGACTACGTGGGGGACACCAAGACCCTCGACGTCCACGTGAAGCGGCTGCGGGCCAAGATCGAACCGGACCCCGCGAACCCCCGGCACCTGGTGACGGTGCGCGGGCTGGGCTACAAGTTCGAGGGCTGAGCCCGGACGCGCGAGAGGGGGTGGCCCACCGGGCCACCCCCTCTCCTGCGTGACGCGGAGGTCAGCCCTCGGCGGCCGACGGCTCCTCGCCCACGGCCGGGCCGCAGGTGACGGACGGGGACGGCGTCGCCGAGGCGCTCGCGGTGTCCGTCGGGGTGTCGGCGGCTGCGGTCGGCGTGATCACCGCGTACTCGAAGCACGGGAGCACGACCGGCGCCTGGACGGCCTGCGCCTGCCCGTCCACGCGGAAGGTGACGGGGACGGTCTCGCCCGGGGTGACGGGGACCTGCGGGACCTGGACCCAGCCGACCTGGGACTGCGTGCCCGAGTCGTCGTCGGTCGCGGCGGCGTCGTCCGCGACGGCGGAGGGGTCACCCAGGTGCAGGGACGAACCGGGCGCGAGGAAGAACGACTGCGCCGCGGGTGCGCCGGCGTCGACGTCGACCGACACCGAGACGGTGGCGGGGTCCGGACCGGGGTTCACCAGCACGACGGACAGCACGCCCGGCTCGTCGACCCCGGAGGAGACGACGAGGGTGTTGCGGACGGTCACACCGCCCACGGTCGTGCCCGTCCCGTCGCTGGGCTCGTACGGCTTGAGCACCGTGGCGGGCGAGAAGACCGCACAGCCGGCCACACCCATCGTGGCGGCGAGGGTCACGACCGCGAAGGCGGAGCGCTGGGCCACGGGGCGGCGCGAGGAGGTTCGGCGCAGGCGGAGCTTCACGCGTTCAGACTACCGGCAGTCGTAGCCGTGTTCGCAGCGGAGCGGGGCGTCGCGCCCGATGACGGGGTGCGATCCGGTCACGTGCCGATCACGCTCCCGTCACGACGTGGGGCCCGCGGCGGACGTGCCGAGAGTGTCTCGACGATCACCCTGGGCGAGGGGTGATCCGGTGCGCGAAGCATGCGATGCGGGGTCTGTCAAGCCCCCGACCGCCGACCGTGAGCCTCTGACCTGCACAAACGCTCCGATCGAGACTGTCCACAACCCGATCGCCGTGGTAATCTGGAACCAGGGAAAGGGGTCAATTTCTATGGCTTTCACGGTCGGCGAAACGGTTGTCTACCCCCACCACGGGGCGGCACTGATCGAAGAGATCAAGACCCGGACCATCAAGGGCGAGGACAAGCTCTACCTCGTACTGAAGGTGGCCCAGGGCGATCTCACCATCGAAGTTCCTGCGGACAACGTCGACCTCGTCGGCGTTCGTGACGTCGTGGGTCGCGAGGGGCTGGACCGGGTGTTCTCGGTCCTGCGCACGCCGTACGCGGAGGAACCGACCAACTGGTCCCGCCGCTACAAGGCGAACCTCGAGAAGCTCGCGTCCGGTGATGTGGTCAAGGTGGCGGAGGTCGTACGCGACCTCTGGCGACGTGACCAGGACCGCGGTCTCTCCGCCGGGGAGAAGCGCATGCTGGCGAAGGCGCGGCAGATCCTGGTCTCCGAACTCGCGTTGGCGGAGAACACCAACGAGGACAAGGCCGAGTCGCTGCTCGACGAGGTCCTGGCCTCCTGAGATCCGCGCTCGTCGTCCCGGCCGCAGGCCGGGGCGACCGCCTCGGGGCCTCGCGTCCCAAGGCTCTCGTTCCACTGGCGGGTGAACCGCTGCTCGTGCACGCGGTGCGGCGCGCTGCGGCCTCCGGCGTCATCGACGTCGTGGTCGCAGTCGCGCCCGCCGCCGCGTGCGACGAGGTCATGTCCTTGCTCGCCCCCCTGCACGGCGACGTCATCGTCGTCGCCGGCGGGGCCGAGCGGCAGGACTCGGTCCGGCTGGGCCTCGAAGCGCTCGCCGAGGACGTCGACGTCGTCCTCGTCCACGACGCGGCCCGCTGCCTCACCCCTCCCCACGTCTTCACGGCCGTCGTCGAGGCCGTGCGCGCCGGCGCGCCCGCGGTGATCCCGGTGCTCCCGGTGTCGGACACGATCAAACGGGTCGCGGGCCACCTCGTGGTCGAGACCGTCGACCGCAGCGAGCTCGTCGCCGTGCAGACCCCGCAGGGTTTCGCGGCCGGCCCCCTGCGCGCTGCGCACGCCGCCGCGCTCCCCGGTGCCGCCGCGACCGACGACGCCGGGATGCTCGAATCCCTGGGTCATCCTGTGCGGACGGTGCCCGGCCACGAGCACGCGTTCAAGGTCACCCGCCCGGTCGACCTCGTCCTCGCCCACGCGCTGCTGGCCCAGGAGGCCCCGTGACCACCCTGCCCCGCGTCGGGACCGGCGTCGACGTGCACCGGCTGGTCGCCGGTCGTCCGTGCTGGATCGCCGGTGTGCTGTGGGAGGGCGAGGAGTTCGGCCCGGAGGGTCACTCCGACGGGGACGTCGCCGCGCACGCCTGCTGCGACGCGTTGTTCGCGGCTGCCGGTCTCGGCGACCTCGGCGCCCACTTCGGGACCGCCCGTCCCGAGTTCGCCGGTGCCTCCGGGGCACGGTTGCTGGCGGAGGCCGCCCGCCTCGTGCGGGCGGCCGGTTTCGAGATCGGCAACGTCTCGGTCCAGGTGATCGGCAACCGGCCGAAGATCGGCCGTCGCCGCCCCGAGGCCGAGGCCGCGCTCGGCACCGCCTGCGGCGCGCCCGTCTCCGTCGCCGGGACGACGACGGACGCCCTCGGCCTGACCGGGCGGGGCGAGGGCATCGCGGCGATCGCCACCGCCCTCGTCGCCCTGCGCTGACCGGCCCTGCGCTGACCGGCCTGGGCTGACCGGCCTGGGCTGACCGGCCCGCGCTGACCGGCCCGCGCTGACCGGCCCGCGCTGACCGGTCTCACACCAGCAGCGCCGCGACGAGCTCCTCCTCGTCGATGCGGGTGCTGCGACCGTCGGAGACCACGACCTCCCCGTCCACCAGGACGGTGTCGACGATCCGCGGGGTTCCCGTGGTGAGCAGACCGGCCCCCGGGTCCAGGACGGGCAGGCACCCGAAGTCGCGGTCGAAGCGCACCAGGGTGAGGTCCGCCGGGGTGCCCACGGTGACGCCCCCGCCGGGCCGCTGCGCCAGGCCCAGCACCGAGGAGGCCCCGTCGACCGCGAGGGCGACCACGTCGGCGAAGCCCAGCAGGTCCGCGCGGCGGTGGGTGGCCCGCTGCAGGTAGGCGACGGTGCGCATCGTCTCCAGCATGTCCTGCCGGTCGTTGGAGGCCGCACCGTCGACGCCCAACCCCACCGCGACACCGGCGGCGAGCAGGTCGGGGACGGGGGCGACCCCGGAACCCAGCCGCATGTTCGAGACCGGGTTGTGCGAGACCGCGCACCTCGCCGCCGCCAGCGCCGCGACGTCGCTGGCGGTGAGGGCGACGCCGTGCACGGCGAGGAGCCGGTCGCTGAGGAACCCGGCGTCCGAGAGGTACTGCAGCGCACCGACTCCGGCGTGCTCGCGGCACATGTCCTCGTCGGTGCTCGTCTCCAGCAGGTGGATCGAGATCCGCAGGTCGCGCTCGAGCGCGAAGGCGTGGACCGTGCGCAGACCCTCCGGGGTGAGGCTGCGCGGGTTCGGCACCGCGAGGGCAGGGGTGACCCGCGTCCCCCGGGTGGCGCCCGCCAACCGCTCCACGTGGTCGAGGGCGGTGTCCAGGGGCTGCATGAGCCGGGGGTCGAAACCCCACCTCCGGGTGGGGTCGGGGCGGTCGGCGACACCGCGGCCGAGCAGCGCGCGCACCCCGACGTCCTCCAGGGCCTGCAGCACGGCCGCGTGGACCTCCTCCGAGGGGTGCGGCCACATGTGCTCGACCAGGGTGGTGGACCCGCTGCGCAGACCGTCGAGGGCGCCGGCGACGGCGGCGAGGTAGGCCGACTCGGGGGTGACGGCGGCCATGTGCTGCCCGACGGCCAGCAGCCAGGACAGCAACGGCTGCCCCTCGCCGACCCCGCGACACGTCGCCTGCTGCAGGTGGGTGTGGGTGTTGACGAACCCCGGGAGCAGGTGGGCGCCGGTGCCGTCGAGACCCTCGGTGCCGTTCTCGTGCGGGCGGATCGCCACGACCGCTCCGTCGCGCAGGAGTACGTCCAGGTGCTCCCGCCAGGTCCCGCCGTCCCAGACGGTGACGTCGGTGACGGCGGTGGGGAACGTGCGGGGGGCGTTCGTCGTGAGGTTCACCCCCGAACTCTGACCGAGGAGCGTGGCCCGCGGAAGACCCCGGGATCACATGCAACACGATGTTCACACGGCGGCTATTGCGTCGGATTGCATGCAGCCGACACGGTGGGGTCATGACCGCGCCCCAGCAGATGACCGAGCTCGACCGCGAGTCCCGCATGGGCGACCTCGGGACGGAACGCGACCGGGCCATCCCGCAGATCGACCTCTCCGACTTCGAGGCCCGCCGCAGCGAGATCACCGAGCAGCTGTGGTCCGCGGCGACCGAGGTCGGCTTCTTCCAGATCGTGAACCACGGCATCGAGGCGGCCGCCGTCGACCGGGCGTTCGCGATGGCGAAGGCGTTCTTCGACCTCCCCGTCGAGGTGAAGCAGCAGTACCCCCTCGACCGGCCCAGGAACTCCGGCTGGGAGTCGGGGACCCAGATCCGTCCTTCGGTGGGGACCCCGGACCGCAAGGAGTCCTACCAGATCACCCGTCCGCACATGGGCCCGCTCTTCCCCTCCGACGCGGAACTCCCGGAGTTCCGCGAGTTCATGCTCGGGTTCGAGACGCGGTGCTGGGAACTCGCGATGCGGGTGCTGTCCTGCTTCGCGGAGAAGCTCGGCTTCGCGCGCGAGTTCTTCACCGGCGCCCACGACCCCTCCGCCGACACCTACCAGTCGACCCTGCGGATCCTGCACTACCCGGAACTCCCCGGCGACGTCGCCGTGGAACCCGGGGTCTGGCGGGCCGGAGCGCACACCGACTTCGACTGCCTCACGTTGCTGTTCCAACGCACCGGTCAGGGCGGACTGCAGGTCTGCCCGGGCCGGGACCTCGACGCGCCGGAGTGGACGTCGGTCGTGCCCTCCGACGAGGCCATCACCTGCAACATCGGGGACATGCTGATGCGGTGGAGCGACGACCAGTTGCGGTCCACCTTCCACCGCGTGCGGATGCCCGGGGCGGGGGAGTACACCGGAGCGCGCTACAGCATGCCGTTCTTCGCCCAGGCCAACCGCGAGGTCCTCATCGAGACCCCCGGTGGCAGCTACCCGCCGATCACCGCCGCCGACTACATCGCCGAGCGGATCCGCGCGAACTACGGCACCCCCGCGGCGTGAGCGGCGAACTGCTGGGCGACACCGTCCACACCGCGCTGCTCGCCCGCATCCTCGACGGTCGCCTGGGCCCCGGGACGTCGTTGAGCGTTCCCGCGCTCGCGGCGGAACTCGGCGTGAGCCGGAGTCCCGTGCGCGACTCGGTGCAACGGCTGGTCGCCGAGGGGATCGCGGTGTCCACCCCGCACGCCGGCGCGAGGGTCGCGACGGTGACGGCCGAGGACCTGTCCGAGGTGTTCCGCGTCCGCGAGGTCCTCGACGGCCTCGCCGCGGCGGAGGCGACGGAGCGCGTGGACCGGGAGGGGCTGACCCGGCTCGCGGAACTCGTCGACGCCGAGGAGGCCGCGTTGGCCGAGACCCCGGAACCCGCGCGTGACGCCGGGCTGGACCTGGAGTTCCACGCGGCGATGCGGGAACTGTCCGGCAACGCGACCCTGGCCGACACCCTGCGCCGCCTCGAGGTCCGTGCCCACCTGTCCGGAGCCGGGCTGTGGGCCGAGCAGCGGCACCGCGAACTCGCCGTCGACGAGCACCGTCGCATCCTCGCCGCGGTGGAGGCCGGCGACGTGGCGGCGGCCCGCCTCGCCGCGAGTGCCCACGTCGCCGCGATCGGCGTGCGCCTCCGCCGCGCCCAGCTCACCCTCGCCTGACCAACTCCTGGGGACTTCTCCACCCTTCCCGAGCCAGGGAAGGGTGGAGAAGTCCCCAGGAGTTGGGTCGGGGGGAGCCGCAACACAGGTTTCACCACGGGGAAACACGCTCGAAACACGGCTCCGGCCAGACTCGTCCCCATACCTGTCACCCGACAGGTAGAGGTGGTGAGTCACCGAGCGGAAGGCCCGACTGATGACCGTTCCCGCACCACGCACGCACCCCGGCGCCGGCGACGGTCGGGGTACCGAGACCGGTGACCTCGGCCGGTTCGGCTACGGCCAGCAGCTGCACCGCAGCGTCGGACCGTTCGCCTCGTTCGCCGCCGGTTTCTCCTTCGTGTCGATCCTCACGACGGTGTTCCAGCTGTTCGGTCTCGGTTTCAGCTTCGGCGGGGCGGGTTTCTTCTGGACCTGGCCGACGGTGTTCGCCGGTCAACTCCTCGTCGCCCTCTGCTTCGCGGAACTCGCTGCGCGGTACCCGATCTCGGGTGCGGTGTTCCAGTGGTCGAGCCGGCTGGCGGGCACCGACTTCGGCTGGTTCACCGGGTGGGTCATGGTCGTCGGCCAGGTCCTCACGGTGGCCACCGCCGCCATCGCGCTGCAGGCCGTCCTGCCGAGCGTCTGGTCCGGGTTCCAGCTCGTCGGCGGTCCCGGTGCGGACTCCGCGCCGACGTCCGCGACAGGGGCGCAGAACGCGGTCGTCCTCGGCCTCCTGCTCCTGGTCGTCACCACCGCGATCAACGTCATCGGGGTCCGGCTGATGGCCGTCATCACCTCCGCCGGCGTCGCCATCGAGATCGTCGGCGTCATCGCCCTGGTCGTCGCGCTCTTCGCCCACGCCGAACGCGGCCCGGCGGTCGTCACCACGACGACGGGTGCGGCGGACGGCCCCTACCTCTCGATGTGGCTCGCGAGTTCCCTCATGGCCGCCTACGTCATGGTCGGTTTCGACTCCGCCGGGGAACTCTCCGAGGAGACCCACGCCCCGCGGGCCACGACGCCCCGGACGATCGTGCGGGCCCTGGTCGTCTCCGGCGTCGGTGGGGCGCTGCTGCTGATCGCCGGACTCGTCGCCGCCCCCAGCCTCACCGACGGGACCCTCGCCTCGCAGGGCCTCGCCTACGTCCTCACCTCCCGCCTCGGCGACGTCGGCGGCCGGCTCCTCCTCGTCTGCGTCGCGATCGCCGTCGCGGTCTGCACCCTGGCCGTCCAGACCTCCGGGTCGCGGATGGTCTACTCGATGGCGAGGGAGCGGGCGTTCCCCTTCGCGAACGTGCTGGGTCGCGTGTCGCCGCGCACCGGCACCCCCATCGGCGCCTCGGTGCTCGTCGGGGCCGGGGCGGCGATCGCGCTGGCCGTGAACTGGCACCAGAGCGCCGTCTTCACCGCTCTCGCCAGCCTCTGCATCGCGATGCTCTACCTGGCCTACCTCGGGGTGACGGTGCCGCTCCTCGTGCGCCGGTTCCGGGGCGGCCTGCCCGACGGGGTCGACGAGTTCGGCCGGCCGCTGTTCTCCCTCGGCCGGTTCGGGATCGTCGTCAACGTCCTGGCCGTCGCCTACCAGGTCGTCATGGTCGTGAACCTCGCCTGGCCGCGCGCCGCCGTCTACGACCTCACCGACGGCACCTGGTGGCTGCAGTACAGCGCGCTGCTCTTCATCGCCACCACCCTGGTGGTCGGGTTCTTCGTCCACCGTCGCAACCGGGTCCGCCACCAGGGGCCCATCGTCCTGGGCGCCCGGCAGGTCGCCGGCGCCCGCCCCCACCCCGTGGAGGAACCCGCGTGATCCGCGACACCTCGACCGTGCTGGCCGCCCGCGGTGACGCGCGCGCCCAGGCCGGCGCCACCGCCGAGTGGATGCCCTACCTGCCCGCCTCGAGCTCACCGTTCGCCCCCGACGACGTCGACCCCGCGGACCTCACGTGGGCCGAGACCGTCGCGCCGGGTGGCTACACCTCCAAGGTGCTGGCCCGCGGGACCCGGATCCGTCTCACCGACGTCACCGGCGACGCCTGCGCGAACGTCGTGCTGCTCTCGGCCCTGTCCCCGTGGGAACGGCTGAACGTCGCCGACACCCAGAAGATCCCGTGGCAGGCCTACCTCGGGGCCGGGCACCCGTTGCTCTCCGGTGACGGCCGGGTCCTCGCGACCGTCGTCGCCGACTCCTCCGGCCGGCACGACGCGTTCTGCGGCACCACCTCCGACGCGTGGAACGTGCGCAAGTACGGCGACGCGGCTCCGGAGGGACCGAGCCCCTCCGGCCGCGGTCTGCTCACCCTGGCCGCGAGCAAGCAGGGCCTCGGCCCGCGCGACCTGCCCCCCTCGGTGTCGTTCTTCCAGGGCGTGCGGGTCGAGGAGGACGGGAGCTTCCGCTGGCTGGGTTCCGCCGGTCCGGGGACCTCCCTGGACCTGCTGGCCGAGATGCCGCTGACCGTCCTCGTCGCGAACACCGCGCACCCGCTGGACCCGCGCCCGGAGTTCACCGTGGGCCCGCTGCGGGTGCACGCCTGGCGCAGCACCCCCACCGGCCCGGCCGACGCGCGGTTCACCGCGACGCCGGAACTGCACCGCGCGTACCTGAACACCCTGGACCACGTGGAGGCACGATGACCGTCACGACGCGAACCCGCTGGGACTGGGGTTCCCCGCTGGTGGAGGGCGAGGTCGTCCGCGACGACCGGGTCGCCGCCCGTGCCCCGTGGTCGGCCGTCGTGCGCGCCGGGCACGTGCTCACGATCGTCGACGTCGGCGGCAACCAGTCCGCGGACTGCCTGGTCTTCGCCGACGCCGACCGGTCCGAGCGCTACAGCGTTCCCGACACCCTGGCCTGGCAGGGCAACGCCTACGTCCGGACCGGCACCGTGCTGCGCAGCCAGTACGGGAACCCGCTGATGACGGTCGTCGGCAACGAGGTGGAACGCCAGGACACCATCGGCGGCGCCTGCGGCAAGGAGTCCAACACCCTGCGCTACGGCCACCACACGGCCCACCAGCACGGGTGCCGGGAGAACTTCCTCGCCGAGGGCGCCCGCAACGGCCTCGACGCGCGCGACCTGGTCTCCAACCTCAACTGGTTCATGAACGTCCCGGTCGAGGTCGACGGTTCCCTCGGGATCGTCGACGGGATCTCCGGTCCGGGCAAGCGCGTCGCCGTGCGGGCCGAGGTCGACGTCCTCGTCGTGGTGTCCAACTGCCCCCAGGTCAACAACCCCTGCAACGACTTCGACCCCACGCCCCTGCGCATGATCGTGACGGTTCCCTCGTGAGCTTCGACACCCTGCTGATCGCCAACCGCGGCGAGATCGCCCGCCGGATCCAGCGCTCCGCCCGCGCCCTCGGGCTGCGCACCGTCGCGGTGTTCTCCGACGCCGACCGGGCCGCGCCGCACGTCCGCGAGGCCGACACGGCCGTCCGCCTCGGGCCCGCGCCGGCGCGGGAGTCCTACCTGCGCACCGACGCGATCCTGCAGGCCGCCCTCGACACCGGCGCCGGAGCCGTGCACCCCGGGTACGGGTTCCTCTCCGAGAACGTCGGGTTCGCCCGGGCCTGCGAGGACGCGGGGCTGGCGTTCGTCGGACCCACCCCGGACCAGATCACGAAGTTCGGCAGCAAGCACACTGCCCGGGAACTCGCCGCGGCCGCCGGAGTCCCGCTGCTCGCCGGGACGGGGCTGCTGGCTTCGGTCGAGGAGGCCGTCGCCGCGGCCGAGACCGTCGGCCTGCCGGTCATGCTCAAGGCCACCGGGGGTGGCGGCGGGATCGGCATGCAGGCCTGCGCCACCGTCGAGGAGGTGCGCGACGCCTACGACCGCGTCGTCCGGCAGGCGACGGCGAGTTTCGGCTCGGCCGGGGTGTTCCTCGAACGCCTGGTCCGCCCGGCCCGCCACGTCGAGGTCCAGGTGTTCGGCGACGGTCAGGGCCGGATCGCCGTCATCGGCGACCGCGACTGCTCGTTGCAGCGTCGCAACCAGAAGGTGATCGAGGAGGCTCCCGCCCCCGCGCTGCCCGCCGCGGTCCGCGCCGAGATCGCCACCACGGCCGCCGGGCTCATGGCCTCGGTGCGCTACCGCTCCGCCGGGACCGTGGAGTTCGTCTACGACCCGGTCCGCGAGGAGGCGGCGTTCCTGGAGGTCAACACCCGGCTGCAGGTCGAGCACCCCGTGACCGAACTTGCCTACGGCGTCGACCTCGTCGACCTCATGCTCCGCCTCGCCCGCGACGGTCACACCGACCCCGCCGTCACCGACGCGTTCGAGCGCGAGTGGGCACCGCGAGGCGTCGCGGTCGAGGCCCGTGTCTACGCCGAGGACCCGGCGAAGCAGAACGCCCCCAGCCCGGGTCTGGTGACACGGGCGGAGTTCCCGGACCTGTCCGGGGTGCGGGTCGACGGCTGGATCGAGACCGGGCTGGAGGTGACCCCGTTCTACGACCCGATGCTGGCGAAGGTGATCGCCTCCGCCCCCGGCCGCGACGCGGCCCTCGACCTGCTGGGTGAGGCGTTGCAGGGCAGTCGGATCGACGGCGTCGTCACCAACCTCGGCCTGCTGCGTCACCTCGTGGACGAGTTGCCCCTGCGCTGCGCCACGCACTCCACCTCGACCCTCGACGTCACCGAGGACCCGGACCCGCGCATCGACGTCCTCGCCCCCGGGGCCATGACCACGGTCCAGGACCTGCCGGGCCGGCTCGGGCACTGGCAGGTCGGCGTCCCGCCGTCGGGGCCCATGGACCCGCTCTCGCTGCGCGAGGCGAACCTCGCGGTCGGGAACCCCGTGGGTGCACCCGGTCTCGAGATCACCGCCACCGGCCCGACGTTGCGGTTCTCCACCGCGTCGGTCGTGTGCGTGACCGGGGCTCCCGCGCCGGTGAGCGTCGACGGCGTCGAGGTCGCGATGTGGGAACCCCTCGAGGTGGCCGCCGGTTCGGTGCTGAGCGTCGGCACGGCGGCGGGTCCGGGGTTGCGCCTGGCGCTGGCGGTCCGGGGCGGTCTCGACGTGCCGCAGTACCTGGGCAGTTCCTCGACGTTCACGCTCGGGGGTTTCGGTGGCCACGGCGGCCGTGCGCTGCAGGCCGGTGACGTCCTGCGTCCCGGGGTTCCCGAGGGGACCGGGTTCTCCCGGATCGCCGGCCCGGTCCCGCTCGAGCGCCGCCCCGAGTACACGGGGGAGTGGCGGATCGCGGTCACCGAAGGCCCGCACGCCGCCCCGGAGTTCTTCACCCGCGCCGACCTCGACGAGTTCTACGCCACCGACTACGAGGTGCACCTGAACTCCGCGCGCACGGGGGTCCGGCTCATCGGGCCACGCCCGCGCTGGGCCCGCAGCGACGGCGGCGAGGCGGGGCTGCACCCCTCCAACATCCACGACACCCCCTACGCCGTCGGTGCCGTCGACTTCACCGGGGACACCCCGATCCTGCTCGGCCCCGACGGACCCTCGCTGGGGGGTTTCGTGTGCCCCGCCGTCGTGGCCTCGGGGGACCTGTGGAAGCTCGGGCAACTGCGCCCGGGGGACCGCGTGCGCTTCCACCCCGTCCGCGAGGTGGACGCCGCCCGGCCCCGGCTGCAGCGCATCGACCTGCGTGACCTCGCCGGCGACGGGGACGACGGCGTCCTGGCCCGGGTTCCGGCCGCCCCCGGGCGTCCCGCGGTGACCTACCGCCGCGACGGCGACGACAACCTGCTCGTGGAGTTCGGCGAGCAGGTGCTCGACCTCGGGTTGCGGATGCGGGTGCACGCGCTCATGCGGGTTTTCGACGCCCACCGCCCCGCCGGGATCCTCGACGTGACCCCGGGGATCCGCTCGCTGCAGGTCCACACCGACGCCTCGGTGCTGCGGGCCTCGCAGCTCGTCGGGCTGCTGCGGGAACTCGACGACGCCCTCCCCGCGACCCACGACCTCGTCGTCCCCTCGCGCCGGGTCCGGCTGCCGCTGTCCTGGGACGACCCCGCGACGAAGCTCGCGATCGAGCGGTACATGACGGGGGTCCGCGACGACGCCCCGTGGACCCCGTCGAACCTCGAGTTCATCGCCCGGATGAACGGTCTCGGCTCCGTCGACGACGTCTTCCGGACGGTCTTCGACGCGCAGTACCTGGTGCTCGGCCTGGGGGACGTCTACCTCGGCGCCCCGGTGGCGACCCCGCTCGACCCGCGGCACCGCCTCGTCACGACCAAGTACAACCCCGCGCGGACGTGGACGGCGGAGAACTCCGTCGGCATCGGCGGGGCCTACCTCTGCGTCTACGGCATGGAGGGACCCGGCGGTTACCAGTTCGTGGGCCGCACGGTCCAGGTCTGGAACCGGTTCCGGCGCGGTGGGTTGTTCCAGGACGCCCCCTGGGCACTCCGGTTCTTCGACCGCATCGAGTGGTACCCGGTGTCCGCCGAGGAACTGCTCGAACTGCGGGCGGAGACCGACGCCGGCCGGGGGGAGTTCGAGACGGAGGAGGGCGAGTTCTCCCTCGCCGAGCACGAACGCTTCCTCGCCGAGAACGCGGGCGAGATCGAGGTCTTCCGCGCCCAGCAGGCCGCCGCGTTCGCGGCCGAGAAGGAACGCTGGCGCGCCTCGGGGGAGTTCGACGTCCGCCCCGAACCCGCTCCCGCCGTCGCGGCCGGGCCGGTCGACCTCCCCGCCGGTGCGGTGGGGGTGCCGGCCCCGTTCGCCGCGACCGTCTGGCAGGTGTCCGCCGAACCCGGCGCGACCCTCACCGACGGGGACCGCGTCCTCGCCCTGGAGGCCATGAAGATGGAGACCGCCGTGACCGCACCCGCCGACGGGGAACTGCTCGAGGTCTACGTGAGACCCGGGGAGGCCGTCACCGCCGGCCAGGTCCTCTTCGCCGTCCGTCCCGCCCAGGAGGTCGCCGCGTGAACCTCGAGCAGAAGGTGCGTGACGCCTACGCCCGCATCGCCGCCGTCGACCGCCCGGAGGTCTGGATCAGCCTGCGCCCGCTCGAGGACGTGCTCGCGGAGGCCGCCGGCGTCGACCGGGACGCGCCGCTGGCCGGCGTCCTCGTCGCGGTGAAGGACAACATCGACGTCGCCGGTCTGGCGACCACCGCAGGAGCCCCGTCCTTCGCCTACGCGCCGTCGGGCGACGCCACGGCCGTCGCCCGGCTGCGGGCCGCGGGGGCGCTCGTCCTGGGCAAGACCAACCTCGACCAGTTCGCGACCGGCCTCGTGGGGACCCGCAGCCCGCACGGGGCGGTCCGGCACGCCTTCGCCCCGGACCGGATCTCCGGCGGGTCGAGCTCGGGTTCCGCCGTGGCCGTCGCCCTGGGGCTGGTCGACGTCGCCCTGGGCACCGACACCGCGGGGTCGGGACGGGTCCCCGCCGCGTTGCACGGGATCGTCGGGGTGAAACCGACCCGCGGTCTGGTCCCCACGACCGGGGTGGTCCCGGCGTGCCGGAGCATCGACTGCGTCACCGTCTTCGCCCGCGACCTCGACCTGGCCCGGCGCACGGCGGAACTCCTCACGGGACCCGACGGCCTCGACCCCCTGGCCCGGGTGGACGAACCGCTGCCCGCCCCACCCGCACGACCGCGGATCGCCGTCCCCACCCCGGAGCACCTGGCGGGGCTGGCCGACGGCTGGGCCGAGGCGTTCGCGACCTGCGTCGCGGGGGTCCGCGCGAGCGGCGCCGAGGTCGTGGAACTGGACATCGCCCCGCTGCTCGAGGTCGCGGGCCTGCTCTACGGCGGTGCGTTCGTCGCCGAGCGGACGGCGGCCGTGGGCGCGCACGTCGCGGCCCACCCCGAACTCGTCGGCACCGACCTCGACCCCACCGTCGCGGCGATCGTGGCGGCCGGGGAGTCGGTGAGCGCCATCGAGGTCTTCCGCGACCGCGAGCGCCTCGACGTCCTCGCGGCCCGTTCCCGGGAGCTCCTGGCGGGGTTCGACGCCCTGCTCACCCCGACGACGACGTGGCACCCCACCCTGGCGGAGGTGGCGGCCGACCCGGTGGGGGCGAACTCCCGGATGGGGCGGTTCACGAACTTCGCGAACCTGCTCGACCTGGCCTCCCTCGCCGTCCCGGCGGGGACCGTGGACGGGTTGCCGTTCGGGGTCATGCTCACCGGTCCGGCGTTCAGCGACCGCTCGCTCGCGGTCCTGGCGGCGCGGTGGGCGAACCCGTCGGTGGACCTGCTGGTGGTCGGGGCGCACCTGTCGGGGCACCCGCTGAACCACCAGCTCGTCGCCGCGGGCGCCAGCCTGGTCCGCGCCGTGCGGACGGCCCCGCAGTACCGGCTCTTCGCCCTCGACACCGTCCCGCCGAAGCCGGGCATGGTGCGCGACGCCGACGGGGCCTCCATCGCCGGGGAGGTGTGGCGCCTGCCCGCGGCCGGGTTCGGGACGTTCGTGGCGGGGCTGCCGCAACCGATGACGATCGGGACGGTAACCCTCGAGGACGCCTCGACCGTGCGCGGGTTCCTGGCCGAACCCGCGGCGCTGCAGGGCGCGGAGGAGATCACCGGGTTCGGGTCCTGGCCCGCGGCGCAGCACGCCCGGGGCCCGGCGTCGCGGGCGGTGGTGGCAGCATCGGCGCCGTGAGCAGCGGTGCGGGTCGGGTGGGTCGTCCGCGCACCCGCGCGGGGGACGGTTCCGGTCGCTCGGCGCGCCAGGAGATCCTGGACGCGGCGGCGGCGTTGTTCGGGGAGTCCGGCTACGCGGCGACGTCGACGCGGGCGATCGCCGACCGGGTGGGGATCCGGCAGGCGTCGCTGTACTACCACTTCGCCGGCAAGGACGAGATCCTGCTGGAACTGCTGGAGGCCTCGGTCCGCCCGACCCTGGACGTCGTCGACGCGTTGCGTTCGGCGGCCCCGGACCCGGGGGCGGCGCTGCACGCCCTCGTCGTCGTCGACGTCGCGACGTTGCTGGCGGGACCGTTGGGGATCGCGGCGCTCTACGTCGCGCCGGAGGTGCAGCAGCCCCGGTTCGAGGAGTTCCGCGAGCACCGCCGGCAGCTGCTGGCGGTCTACTGCGACCTGGCGCGGGAGCTCCTGCCCGCCGGCCACCCGGTGTCGGCGGAGGTGGCCGGCCACGCCTGCCTGCACCTGGTGGAGATGGTGGCGACGCTGCCCCCGACGCCGGGTCTCGCGGAGCAGGTCGCGCTCACCTGCCTCGGCGCTCTGGGCCTGCACGGCGAACGCGCCGCGGCCGCCGCTCGGGGCGGCGACCGGGCGCGTTCGGGGCTGGCCGGCTCGCTGCGCTAAGCGGGGTCGGGTTCCGTCGGGGTGGTCGCCTCGGTGGGGGCGTCGTCCGGCGACGGGACGCGACGTCGTCGCTTCCTCGAGCCCTCGTGGACGTTCGGGTTCTCCGGCTCGTCGGGGACGAGCTCGTGGTGCACGTAGCGCAGGACCACGGTCACGATGGCCGCGACCGGTACGGCGAGGAAGGCCCCCGTGATGCTGAACAGGGTCCCGCCGACGGTCACCGACCCGATGACCACCGCCGGGTGCAGCGCGAGCGAACGGCCGACCAGCAGCGGCTGCAGGACGTTGCCCTCCAGCTGCTGGACCAGCAGGACGATCCCGAGGACGATCAGCGCCTGCACCCAGCCGAGGGTGACCAGGGCGACGAGCACGGCCAGCACGCCCGTCGCGACGGCGCCGACGATGGGGATGAACGCGGCGAAGAAGATCGCGACGGCCAGCGGCAGGGCGAACGGCACCCCGACGATGGCCATCCCGACGCCGATGAACACGGCGTCCACGAGGGCCACGGCCGCCTGGGACAGGATGTAACCGCGGATCGCCGCCCACACCCGGCCGCCCAGCGCGGTGACGTGGCGGTGCGCGCCCTCGCTCAGCCACCGACGCGACCACGGCAGCAGCCGGTCGCCGTCGGAGAGGCAGAAGAACGCGAGCACGAGGACGAGCAGGAACGTCACCAGCCCGGACCCGACGCTCGCCCCGATGGTGCCGACACCGCCGACGACGCTGAGCGCGATGCTCTGCGCGTTGGTCTGCAGCTCGGTGATGCCCTGGTCGATGAGGTTGCCGATCTGGTCGTCGCCCAGGTTCAGCGGGGGTCCGGTGACCCAGACCTGCACCTTGTCCAACCCGGCGACCGCGGAGTCGGCGACGTCCCCGGCCTGACCGGCGACGTTGGGGATGAGCGCGGCGAAGATCCCGACCACCACGGCGATGAGCAGCACGATCGAGACGAGAGCGGCCAGCGAGCGCGGCATCACCGCGCGCAGCACCTGGGCCAGCGGCCACAGGATCGCGCTGAGCAGGATCGCGAGCAGCAGCGGCAGCAGCAGCGACCACCCCTTGCCGAGCAGCCAGATCAGGCCGGCGAACCCGATGCCCAGGATCAGCAGGCGCAACGCCCAGCGCGACGCCTCGTTGATCCCTCGTTCGACGACCCGGGTCGGGCGCTCCCGCGGACCGCGCGAGGAGGCGGTGGGCGGGCTGTCCTGCTGATCACTCACCCGGGGATGCTCTCAGGAGAAGCACGGTTGGGCACCCCGCACCTCCCGACCTCCGATCGTGCCGGGTCCTCGGCACGATCGCAGGCCGGAGGGGTCAGTGGCCGCGGGTGATCCACTCCTGCAGGTGCGGGGACTCGTCGCCGATGGTCGTGTCGTCGCCGTGGCCGGTGTGGACGCGGGTGTCGGCAGGGAGTTCGAAGAGCACGTCGCGGATCGAGTCGATGATCGTGGCGAAGCTCGAGAACGACCGTCCGGTCGCCCCCGGGCCGCCCGCGAAGAGGGTGTCGCCCGTGAAGACCGTCGACAGCTCGGGTGCGTAGACGCTCACCGCCCCCGGGGTGTGCCCGGGGGTGTGCAGGACGTGCAGCTCGGTCCCGGCGACGGTGACGATCTCCCCGTTGGACAGGTCGGTCGTGGGGACGCCCGGGTGGGTGAGTTCCCAGACCTCGCGGTCGGCGGGGTGCAGCAGGATCGGCGCACCGAAGCGTTGCGCGAGAGCCGGTGCCTGCCGGACGTGGTCGTCGTGAGCGTGCGTGCACAGCACCGCGAGGACCGTGCGCTCGCCCACGGCGGCCGCGATGGCGTCCGGGTCGTGGGGGGCGTCCAGGACGACGACGTCGCGGTCGTCGCCGAGGATCCACACGTTGTTGTCCACGTCGAAGGTCTGCCCGTCGAGGGAGAACGTCCCGGACGTGACGAGGTGCTCGATCCGCGCGCTCACAGGATCACGACCGAGCGGAGCACGTCACCGGACTTCATGGTGGCGAAGGCCTCCTCGACGTCGCCGAGTCCGATCCGCTCGGACACGAACGCGTCCAGCGGCAGCCGGCCGTTCGCGTGCAGCTCCAGCAGCTGCGGGAAGTCCCGCTCGGGCAGGCAGTCGCCGTACCAGGACGACTTCAGCGCCCCGCCGCGACCGAACACGTCGAGCAGCGGCACTTCGAGCTGCATCTCCGGCGTCGGGACGCCGACGAGCACGACGGTGCCGGCGAGGTCGCGGGCGTAGAACGCCTGCCGCCACGTCTCCGGGCGGCCCACGGCGTCGATGACGACGTCGGCGCCGAAGGAGTCGGTGAGGTCCTGCACGGCCGTGACGACCTCGTCCTCGGAGAGCCCCCGCGAGTTCACGGTGTGCGTCGCGCCGAGCTGCTTCGCCCACCCGAGCTTCTTGTCGTCGAGGTCGACGGCGATGACCCGACGGGCCCCGGCCAGGACGGCGCCCGCGATCGCCGCGCACCCCACCCCGCCACAGCCGATGACGGCGACGGTGTCGCCGCGCTGGACGGGGGCGGTGTTGACCGCCGCGCCGATCCCGGCCATGACCCCGCAGCCCAGCAGCCCCGCGACGGCGGGGTCGATGCCCGCGTCGACCTTGGTGGCCTGACCGGCCGCGACGAGGGTCTTGGGGGTGAAGGCGCCGATGCCCAGCGCGGGGGAGAGCGGGGTCCCGTCGGTCAGCGTCATCTTCTGCGACGCGTTGTGGGTGGCGAAGCAGTACTGCGGCCGGCCCCGCTTGCAGGCGCGGCACTGCCCGCACACCGCACGCCAGTTGAGGACGACGGTGTCGCCGATCGTGACGTTCGTGACGCCCTCGCCGATCGCCGAGACGGTGCCGGCGGCCTCGTGGCCCAGCAGGAACGGGTAGTCGTCGTTGATCCCGCCCTCGCGGTAGTGCAGGTCGGTGTGGCAGACCCCGCACGCCGCGACGTCGACGACGACCTCACCGGCGATCGGGTCGGGTACCACGATGTCGACGGTCTCGACGGGGGCGCCCTTGGCGCGCGAGATCACTCCGGGAACGGTCCAAGCCATGGGAAGGACACTAACGACGGGCTCGGAGACAGCGCGAGCCCCGGTATCCTGGAGTCCGTGACCCTCCACCTGCACGACAGCGCCGCCGGCGCGGTGCGCGAGTTCGCGCCGCTCGTCCCCGGGCAGGTCGGCATCTACGTCTGCGGCGCGACGCCGCAGGGGTCACCCCACCTCGGCCACGTCCGCGCCCAGGTCGCCTTCGACGTCCTGCGCCGGTGGCTGACCCGCAGCGGCTACGCCGTGACGATGGTCCGCAACGTCACCGACATCGACGACAAGATCCTCACCAAGGCCGCCGAGGCGGGGACGGAGTGGTGGGCCCACGCGTACCGCTTCGAGCGCGAGTTCGGCGCCGCCTACGACGCCCTCGGCGTCCTGCCCGCCACGGTCGAGCCCCGCGCCACCGGCCACGTCACCGAGATGGTCGAGCTGATCGGGCGCCTGATCGAGCGCGGTCACGCCTACGCCGCGGGCGACGGTTCGGGCGACGTCTACTTCGACGTGCGCTCCTGGCCGCACTACGGCGAGCTCACCCACCAGAAGCTCGACGACATGGAACCGGCCGGCGACGCCGACCCCCGCGGCAAGCGCGACGCCCGCGACTTCGCCCTCTGGAAGGGACGCAAGGACGGCGAACCCGCGACGGCGTCCTGGCCGACGCCGTGGGGCCCGGGCCGGCCCGGCTGGCACCTGGAGTGCTCGGCCATGGCCGGGCGCTACCTCGGCCCCCGCTTCGACATCCACGGCGGCGGCCTCGACCTGCGCTTCCCGCACCACGAGAACGAGCAGGCCCAGTCGCGTGCCGCCGGCGACGGGTTCGCGAACTATTGGCTGCACAACTACTTCGTCACGATGTCCGGCGAGAAGATGAGCAAGTCGCTCGGCAACGTCCTCGGCGTCCCGCACCTGCTGGCGACCCACCGCGCGGTCGTGCTGCGCTACTACCTCGTCGCCGGGCACTACCGCACGCACCTGGAGTACTCCGAGAACTCCCTCGTGGAGGCCGAGGCCGCCTACTCGCGGCTGGAGGGTTTCGTGCGCCGGGCCGCCGAACGCCTCGGCCGGACCGCCGTCGCGAACGTCTCCGCCGGGTTCGCCGCGGCGATGGACGACGACATGGCGACCCCCGCGGCGCTCGCGGTCCTGCACGACACGGCGCGGGCGGGCAACTCCGCCCTCGCAGCGGGCGACGACGCGGCGCTGGAGAGCGCCTACGAACAGGTCCGGGCCGGCCTGGACGTGCTGGGCCTGGACCCGTTCGCGGAACCGTGGGCCTCGCAGGCAGGCGGCACGGACACCGCGCGCACCGCACTGGACGTGCTGGTGCGCGCACGGCTCGACGACCGGGCAACCGCCCGTGCCGCACGGGACTTCGCCACCGCCGACGCGGTGCGCGATTCCCTGAAGGATGCGGGCATCGTGATCGAGGACACCCCCACCGGGGCTCGGTGGGTTCTGGAGGGTGAGCACTAGTGGCAGGGAACTCTCAGCGTCGCGGCGCTGTCAGCAAGGGCAAGAAGGGTCCGACCGGGGGCTCCGGGGGCAAGAACCGCCGAAGCCTCGAGGGGAGGGGGCCGACGCCGAAGGCGACCGAGCGTCCCTACCACCCGGCGGCGAAGGCGGCCGGCAAGGCGGCCCACCGGGCGGCGACGACGAACGCCCGTCCCGGCGGTCGTCCGCCGACGCGGCGCAAACCCTCCGGCGAGACGGAGTGGATCGCGGGACGCAACTCCATCGTCGAGGCGCTGCGCGCGGAACTGCCGATCACCGGCATCTACGTGGCGTCCGGGGTCGAGTCGGACGAGCGGATCAAGGAGATCCTCTCCACCGCCGGGAACAAGGGCATCCCCCTGCTCGAGGCGTCGCGTCAGGAACTCGACCGCCACACCGAGAACGCCGTCCACCAGGGCGTGGCGGCGACGGTCCCGCCGTACAACTACAAGCACCCGATGGACCTGCTGGACCGGGCCTCGCACTCGGGTCGTCCCGCGTTGATCGTCGCGCTCGACGGCGTGACCGACCCCCGCAACCTCGGGGCCGTCGTCCGTTCCGTCGCCGCGTTCGGCGGTCACGGTGTCGTCGTCCCCGAACGTCGTGCGGCCGGCATGACCGCCTCGGCGTGGAAGACGTCGGCCGGTGCCGCGGCCCGCACCCCCGTCGCGCGGGCGACGAACCTCGTCCGCGCGATCGAGGAGTACCAGAAGGCCGGTCTGTTCGTCGTCGGTCTCGACGCCGAGGGTGACGTCCTGCTGCCCCAGCTGAAGCTGGCCGACGGCCCGATCGTCCTCGTCGTCGGCGCCGAGGGCGCCGGGTTGTCGCGCCTCGTGCGCGAGAAGTGCGACCAGGTCGTCAGCATCCCGATGGCCGGCGCCTTCGAGTCGCTCAACGCCGGTGTCGCCGCCGGGATCGCCCTCTACGAGGTCGCGCGCCACCGCTGATCCTCCTCCGGGGTGGAGAGGACACTCTCCGCCCCGGAGCCGCGCTGCGGGACACCGCCGTCGGCCCGGCCGGGTCGTCGGGACGACGTGCGGTTCGTCCGTCCGGGGTGTTCACTGGGTCAGATCCCGCCGTGAACAACCGGGACCTCATCGTCTGAGTTAGTTGAAGATGAAACTATCTGCTACGATGGCCGGATGACCGAGCAGACGCCTCGCTGGCTCTCCACCGACGAACGCCGGGTGTGGCTGCGGCTCAGCGCGCTCATGGAACTACTGCCCGCCGCCCTCGACGCTCAGCTGCAACGCGACGCGGACCTCACCAAGACGGCCTACCTCACGCTGGCGATGCTGTCCGAGGAACCGGGGCGCAGCCTGCGGATGAGCGAACTCGGCGCCCGCTCCAACGCGAGCCCCTCCCGGATCTCCCACGTGGTGAGCCGGCTGGAGAAGGACGGCTGGGTCCGCCGCGAGAAGAGCCCCAACGACGGCCGCGGTCAGGTCGCCGTCCTCACCGACGCCGGCTTCCAGAAGGTCGTCACCGCCGCGCCCGGACACGTCGAGCGGGTCCGTCAGCTGGTCTTCGACCCGCTCGACGAGCGCGACCTCGCCACGCTCGACGAAGTGATGGTGAAGATGCTCGACATCCTCGACCCCGACGCGAAGTTCGCCGCGACGGCTCTCGCCCGCCAGACCTGACCGAACCGTGATCTTGCTGGGTCTCCCAGCAAGATCACGGACGGGGTCAGACGTGGTCGCGCCAGGAGTGCTCGGGTTCGTAGCCGAGCACCCGGCGGGCCTTGTCGATCGAGAGCAGCGTCTCGTGGTCACCGAGCTCGTGACGGACCTCGACCCCCGGGTAGACCTCCGCCATCAACTCCGCCGACGTGCGCGACATGACGGTGTCGGCGTTCGCGACGATGCACACCTCGACGCCGGGACCCTTGCGCTGCAACGACAGGCGCACGGCCTGGGCGCCGTCGCGGGCGTCGATGTAGCCCCAGAGGTTCCACTTGCGCAGCGTCGCGTCGGCGTCGAAGGACGGGAACTGGGCGTAGTCCTCGACGTGCATGACGTTGGAGAAGCGCAGACCGGTCATCGTCAGCGACGGGTTCCAGCGGCAGAAGTGGTGCGCCATCTCCTCCTCGAGCGCCTTCACCAACGAGTACGTCGACTCCGGCCGGACGCGGTACTCCTCGTCGAGGGGGGCGTAGGGCGGGGGAGCGGCGTCGAAGGGCAGACCCAGGACGGTCTCGCTCGAGGCCCACACGACGTTGTCGATGCCCGCGGCGCGCGCCGCGTCGAAGACGTTCCACGTCGCGGCGGAGTTGTTGCGGAACGTCGCGGCGTTGGACGCGAGACCGGGGGCGGGGATGGCCCCCAGGTGCACGACCCCGGCGAAGGGGCCGGGGCGTTCCTCGATCCGGCCGGTCAGCGCCTCCACGACCTGGCCGTGGTCGGCGAGGTCGACCTTGACGAACTGCCCGTCGTCCCCCGCGAGCAGGCTCGCGGGGCGCACCTGGTCCAGGGCGAGGACGGAGTATCCGTGGTCGAGCAGATCGCGCAAGACGACCCGCCCGAGTTTGCCGGCCGCGCCGGTGAGTGCAACGCGGGGTTTCTCGGCAGCAGGCACGAGGGTCCTTCCAGAGCTTCAGTCGGCGATGACCCGGAACGACTGGGTGTCCACACCCAGCACGGCCCGTTCGTCGGGTTTCTGCGGCAGCACCCCCACCACGTAGGAGTTCACCGCCTCCTCGAGGCCGACGTCGCGGCCGGCCCGTTCGGAGAGGTACCAGCGGTGTTCCAGCACCTCGTGGAACAGTTCAGCAGCCTCGAGCTTGCCCCGCATCTCGCGGGGGACGGCCCGCTGCACGGGTTCGAAGACGTCGGCCATCCAGTCGTGCGCGACGATCTCCTCGTCCTCCCCCTGACGACCGGTCGCGGCCGTGTAGGAGTCGAGGTCGTTGAGCAGGCGACGCGCCTGGTTCTCCTCCGCGTCCAGGCCGGTGAGGCGCAGCAGCCGTCGGGAGTGGTGACCGGCGTCGACGACCTTCGGTTCGATGCGCACCGACGTCCCGTCGATGTCGGTCGTGATCGCCAGTTCCCCGACGTCGAACCCCAGGTCGTTGAGGCGCCGGATGCGGGCCTCGACGCGCCAGCGGTCACCGCGCTCGAAGGACTCCGCCTCGGTGAGCTCCACCCACAGGGCGCGGTAGCGCGACACGATCCGGTCCGCGATCGCGATGACCTCGTCCATGTCGGCGTCCAGCGCCTCGGAGGCCACGACGTCCATGAGTTCGCCGGCGATGTTGGTGCGGGCGAGGTCGAGGTCGTAGTCGCGCTGACCGGTGGAGAGCTCGTCGTAGAGCTCACCCGTCTCGGCGTCCACGAGGTAGGCGGCGAACGCCCCCGCGTCGCGCCGGAACAGGGTGTTCGACAGCGAGACGTCACCCCAGTAGAAGCCCAGCAGGTGCAGCTTCACCAGGAGCACCGCGAGGGCGTCGACGGCGCGCTTGGCGGTGTCGGGCCGCAGGGTCTGGCTGTAGAGGGCGCGGTAGGGCAGCGAGTACTGCAGGTGGCGGGTGACGAGCACCGCGTTCAGGGGCTCGCCGTCGGCGTCGACGCGGCCGGTGATGACGGCCACCGGGGCCACGGAGGGGACGTCGAGCCGGTTGAGCATGCGCAGCATCCGGTACTCGCGGTGCGCGATGTCGGCGTTGGTCTCCTTCACCGCGATGACGCGGCCCCCGATCCGCACGAAGCGGACGATGTGGCGGGAGATGCCTCGGGGAAGGGCCGCGAGGTGCTCCTCGGGCCACTCCTCCAGCGGGATCTCCCAGGGGAGGTCGAGGAGTCCGGGGTACGGGCGGGCGGCCGTGATCTGCAGGGACGCCGCCGTCGGGGTGCTCACGTGCTCATCCTCTCAACATCGGGACCGTTCCGCGCCACCCACGACGGAGGGCCGTCACTCCCGCAGGAGTGACGGCCCCCGTGTGGACGTCGGACGTCAGTTCTCGATGCGCAGACCGGACTGGTGGTCGAACAGGTGCACGTGCCCCTGCTTGGGGGTGAAGTACACCGTCGAGCCCTTCTCCGGGGGACGGCGACCGTCGACGCGCGCGATGACCTGGTGCGCCTCGCTGCCCGCCTGGGCCAGCGAACCGTAGATGTAGGCGTCGGCGCCGAGCTCCTCGACGACCTCGACCTGCACGGGCAGACCCGAGGTCCCGATCTCCAGGTCCTCGGGACGCACGCCGAGCGTCATCTTGTCGCCGGCGTTGGTGAGCAGGTGACGCTCGACCGGGTGGATGGTGTCACCGAACTTCACGCCACCGTCGGCGACGTCGAGGGTGAGCAGGTTCATGGCGGGGGAGCCGATGAACCCGGCGACGAAGACGTTGTTCGGGTGGTCGTACATGCGACGCGGGGTGTCGACCTGCTGGAGCAGACCGTCCTTGAGGACCGCGACGCGGTCGCCCATCGTCATGGCCTCGACCTGGTCGTGGGTCACGTAGACGGTGGTGACGGCGAGGCGACGCTGCAGCGACGCGATCTGGGTGCGGGTCTGCACGCGCAGCTTGGCGTCGAGGTTCGACAGCGGCTCGTCCATGAGGAAGACCTGCGGCTGACGGACGATCGCACGGCCCATGGCGACACGCTGACGCTGACCGCCGGAGAGGGCCTTCGGCTTGCGGGTCAGGTACGCCTCGAGGTCGAGGATCTTGGCGGCTTCCTGCACACGACGCTTGATCTCGTCCTTGGGGGTGCCGGCGATCTTGAGCGCGAAGCCCATGTTGTCGGCGACCGTCATGTGCGGGTACAGCGCGTAGTTCTGGAACACCATCGCGATGTCGCGGTCCTTCGGGGGAACCGTCGTGACGTCGCGGTCACCGATGAGGATGCGTCCACCGTTGACGTCCTCGAGACCGGCGAGCATGCGCAGGGAGGTCGACTTGCCGCAGCCGGAGGGGCCGACGAGGACGAGGAACTCGCCGTCCTCGACGTGCAGGTCCAGGGCGTCCACGGCGGGCTTGTCGCCCCCGGGGTAGATGCGCGTCGCCTTGTCGAACGTGACCGTAGCCATCGTGTCAATCCTTCCACCGGCAGGTACGTGCCGGACGATCCGTTGTGGAACGAGGTGTTCAGTTGTCCGCGGCGTCACTGCCGGGTCCAAGGAGGAAGGGGTCGCTCCGTCGCGGTGCTCGGATCATGCACGACGAACCGGGAGAGGGCAAGGGCCGCGCGCCCGAACGTCGCGGGATGTTCTGGACGTCACACGGTGTTGTGAGAGCAGGACGTCGCGACGGCGTGGCGTCCGGGGGACAGCTGGCGCCCTGGTCGTCGGCTCCCGCGATCGTGGAGGACACTGAGATCGTGGACCTGGAAGAGACCAAGTTGCCGGGCGTGGGCCTGCGGCACGACTTCACCACCGCTCGCGGTCGGCGCATCGGCGTCATCTCGACCCGCGGTGGCGAGCGCGAGCTGCTCGTCTACTCCCAGGACGACCCCGACGCCTGCCACGCCGTGATCGACCTCGACGGCGACGAGGCCGAGGTGCTGGCGGAGCTGCTCGGGCAGCCGCGGGTCATCGAGCGACTGGCCCGGCTGCGCGAGCAGATCGAAGGCCTCGCCACCGAGGGCATCTACCTCGAGGACGGTTCGCCCTACGTGGGCAAGACGTTGGCCGACGCCGCGATCCGCAGTCGCACCGGCGCCTCCGTCGTCGCCCTCGTGCGCAACGGCGAGGTGACGCCGTCGCCGGCGCCGTCCCAGGCGTTCCTCTCCGGTGACAAGATCGTGGTCGTCGGGACCCAGGAAGGGGTCCGGGCGACCGCCGAACTGCTGCACCAGGGCTGACGCGGCCCGGACGACCCCGCGCCCTCCCGGTGCGGACGACGCGATCTGAGGAAGGACGGAACTCGACAGGTGCACACCGCTGCTCTGCTCATCGAGCTCGGTGCGGTCATCTTCGGGCTCGGTCTCGTCGGTCGCCTCGCCGGACGCCTGGGGATCTCCCCGGTCCCGCTCTACCTGCTGGCCGGGTTGGCGTTCGGGGCCGGCGGTGTCATCCCGCTCAACGCGCCCGACGCGTTCCTCGACGCCGCCTCCGAGATCGGCGTCGTCATGCTGCTGCTGCTCCTGGGGCTGGAGTACTCCGCCGGGGACCTGCTCGGCAACCTCCGCCGGCAGGCACCCGTCGGCGTCCTCGATCTGTTCCTCAACGGCCTGCCGGGCGCCGCGTTCGGGTTGCTCCTCGGCTTCGGGCCCGTCGGGGCGCTCGCCATGTTCGGCATCACGGCCGTCAGCTCCTCCGGCATCGTCGCCAAGGTGCTCGCCGACCTGGGCCGCCTCGGCAACCGCGAGACGCCCTCGATCCTCGGCATCCTCGTCCTCGAGGACCTCGGCATGGCGGTCTACCTGCCGATCCTCACCGCCGTGCTCGCCGCGTCCGGGGTCTGGGAGGCGACGGGCTCCGTCCTCATCGCGCTGGCCTGTCTCGCCGTCGCTCTCGTCGTCGCGCTGCGCTGGGGTTCGCTCATCTCGAAGTTCGTCTCGGCGGGCTCCAGCGAGGTGACGCTGCTGCGCGTCCTCGGCCTCGCGCTGCTCGTCGCGGGTGTCGCCGAACAGCTGCACGTCTCCGCCGCCGTGGGTGCGTTCCTGCTGGGGATCAGCCTCTCCAGCGACCTCGAGCAGGAGACCCACCAGCGCCTCGAACCCCTGCGCGACCTCTTCGCCGCGGTGTTCTTCGTGTCCTTCGGCCTCTCGACCGATCCGAGCAGTCTGCCGCCCGTGCTGCTGCCGGCTCTCGCCCTCGTCGTCGTCGGGGTCCTGACCAAGCTCGTCACCGGGTGGGTCGCGGCCAAGCGCGCCGGCATCGCGATCCCGGGCCGGATCCGGGCCGGGGCCGCGTTGATCCCCCGGGGCGAGTTCTCGATCGTCATCGCCGGTCTCGCCACGGCCGCCGGGGTCGACCCCCGGCTCGCGGCGCTCGCCGCGGCCTACGTGCTGGCGATGGCGGTCCTCGGACCGGTGCTCGCCCGCTTCGCCGACCCGTGGGCCCGCGCCTACGTGCGTCGCCAGCGCGAACGCGCCGCCACCACCGCCCGCTGACCCTGCCAGAACGGCTCCGGGGGACTGTCCGCGACGTCCGCGCGGTGGGAGGGTGGTCGGGTGAACCCCGCGACCGAGACCTTCGTGCGTCTGCTGACCGCGGCTGCGCAGGCGGCGCAGACCTGGGCCCCCGGGGACGGGGACAACCCCGGGGTGACCATCCACACCGTGAGCGGTGACAAGGTCCAGGGCCTCGTCCTCGGCGTCGAGGGCGGGATCGTCACGGTGCGCGGATCGCTGCGGGAGAACGAACCCGTGCACCACGTGGACGTCTCGCGCATCGAGTCCCTCAACGCCTTCGCGAGCGTCGTCGAGCGCTGAGCGCCCGGGGAGCCGTCGAGCGCTCAGGGACGCAGGTCCGCCAGCGCGTTCAGGAGCTCGGCCACCTCGACCGGCGAGCCCACCCGCAGGACCGCGGCGGTCTCGCCGTCACCGACCTTGACCGTGAGGTCCCCGCCCTCGGGAGAGAGGGCCGTGAACGCGTTCTCGTCCGTCACGTCGTCGCCCGCGAACAGCACCGCCTCGACCGCGGGACCCTCGCCGGTGAGCCGCTCGCGCAACCGCAGCAGCCCCGCGCCCTTGCCCAGCTCCACCGCCCCGAGCTCGACGACCTCCTTGCCGCGCAACGCGTGCACGCCGTCCCACGTCGCCGGGCCGGCCAGGGCCGCCTGCGTCGCGGACTCGGCGTCGGGCCGGGAGGCGCGCCGGGTGTGCAGCACCGCCGACATCGGTTTCCGTTCGACGTGCACCCCGTCGCGCCCGGCGGCGATCTCGTCGAGCGCGGCCCCGAGACGCTGCAGCAGATCGGTCTCCGCCCCGCTCAGGCTCTGACCGCCGGCGGCACCCTCGAGGGAGCTCTGGGTCCCGTGACCCCCGACGAGGACCACCCCGGCCGGCGGGTTCGCGCACGCCCGCAGGTCGTCCAGGTCGCGACCGGAGACCAGCGCGACGTCCGTGCTCGCGACGAGTCGTTCCAGCGCGGCGCTCGCCTCCGGCAACGGCCGCGCGGCCGACGGGTCGTCGACGAGGGGGGAGAGCACCCCGTCGAAGTCCAGGGCCACCAGCACGCGCCCGCGGGCGGCGAACTCCCGCAGCGACGTCAGGACCTCGGGGGAGGGACTCACGACACCACCCCCTCGGCCGCCGCGGCGACCGACTCCGACGCCTCGGTGGTGCGGTGCTCGGCCAGCGCCTGCAGGAACGACGCCGCCCAGCGCTGCACGTCGTGGTCCCCGACCCGACGGCGCAACGCCCGCATCCGGCGACCCGCCTCCCGCGGCGACATCCGCAACGCCCGCACGATCGCGTCCTTCAGGCCGTCGATGTCGTGCGGGTTCACCATCAACGCCTGCCCGAGCTCGTCGGCCGCGCCGGTGAACTCGCTCAGCACCAGCACCCCGCGCTCGTCGTGGCGGGCGGCCACGTACTCCTTCGCGACGAGGTTCATGCCGTCGCGCAACGCCGTGATGAGCATGACGTCCGCCGCCAGGAACAGGGCCGCCATCTCCTCCCGGCCGTAGGAGTGGTGCAGGTAGTGCACCGCGGTGTTCTTGATGGTCCCGTGCGTGCCGTTGATGCGCCCGACGGTGACCTCGACGTCCTGGCGCAGCTGGATGTACTGCTCGACGCGTTCGCGCGACGGCGTCGCCACCTGGATGAGCGAGGCCTCCTCCACGCTGACCCCGCCGTCGTCCAGGAGCTCCTCGAACGCCTTGAGGCGGTGCAGGATCCCCTTGGTGTAGTCGAGGCGGTCCACCCCCAGCAGGACGTGCTCGGGGTTGCCGAGGTCACGGCGGATCTCCGCGGCCCGCGCCTTCACGTCCTCGCGCTGGGCGAGTTCGTCCAGGGCGTTGAAGTCGATGGAGATGGGGAACGACGCCGCCCGCACCTCGCGCCCGCCTTCCGCGTCGAGCCGGATCCGGCCCGAACGCGCCGGCAGGTTGGAGGCGCGACGGCAGGCCCGGGTGAAGTTGTTCGCGTCCGCCGCCCGCTGGAAGCCGATGAGGTCGGCGCCGAGCAGGCCGTCGATGATCGCCTTGCGCCACGGCAGCTGCGCGAAGATCTCGAAGGGCGGGAACGGGATGTGGTTGAAGAACCCGATGGACAGGTCCGGGCGACGTCGCCGCAGCATCCGGGGGACGAGCTGCAGCTGGTAGTCCTGGACCCAGACCGTCGCACCCTCCGCGGCCTGCGCCGCGGTGGCCTCCGCGAAGCGCTCGTTGACGCGCACGTAAGCCTCCCACCAGCTGCGGTGGTAGCCCGGCGCGACGATGACGTCGTGGTAGAGCGGCCACAGCGTGCCGTTGGAGAAGCCTTCGTAGTAGTCCTGGACCTCCTCGGCCGACAGGCCGATCGGCACGCAACGCACCCCTTCGGCGTCGAAGGGCTCCGGTGGGTCCCCGGGCGTCCCCGCCCAGCCCACCCAGGCGCCGTCCTCACGCCTCATCACGGGTTCCAGGGCGGTCACCAGACCGCCGGGGCTGCGGCGCCACGACGTCGAGCCGTCCGGTTCCTCCACACGGTCGACGGGAAGCCGGTTGGCCACCACCACCAGGTCGTAATCGCCGGCCATGGGGTGATCCTCCTCGTGGGTTGCTCTCCGCCGGACCCTACCGGGGCCCGGGCCGGAACACCCGTCGTGATCGCGATCACCGCCCGGTCACCACCGTGTGGAGGAGCGGTGCACACCCTGGTGGGAGCCTGTCCCTGCCGTACCGTGGGGGCGTGGTCACCCCCTACCCGCACTCCTCCGGCGACGCGCGGACCCGCGCCGTCGGGCCCGGCGCGGGTGGCCCCGACGGCGCGGTCGAGGGGCTCCGCGTCGAGCACACCCCTCAGCAGACCCCCCAGCAGACGTGGCGTCCGCACGCCTACGCACCCTCACCCGGGGACAAGCTCGGCAAGTACCGCCTCGACCGCGAGATCGGCCAGGGCGGCATGGGGATCGTCTACCTCGGACTCGACGACGAGCACCGCGCCGTGGCGCTGAAGGTCCTCAAACCCCACATCGCCGCCGATCCGCAGGCCCGCCAGCGCCTCGCCCGCGAGGTGTCCACCCTCGAACGCGTCCGCTCGCCGCGGGTCGCGGAGGTGCTCTCCGCCGACGTCGACGGGCAGTGGCCGCACCTGGTCACCCGCTACGTGCCCGGCCCCTCCCTCGAGCACGTCGTCCAGACCCGGGGACCGTTGCAGGGCAGTCGGTTGCGCGACCTCGGCCACGGCCTCGCCGAAGCCCTGCACGCCATCCACGCGGCCGGCGTCGTGCACCGCGACCTCAAGCCCAGCAACGTCCTCCTCCTCGACGGCCTCCCCGTCGTCATCGACTTCGGCATCGCCCACGTCGCCGACGACGTCCGGCTCACCTCCACCGGCCTCGTCATGGGGACCCCCGGCTACCTCTCGCCCGAGGTCGTCGCCGGTGGACTCGTCTCCCCGGCCACCGACTGGTGGGGCTGGGCCGCCACCGTCGCCTACGCCGCCAGCGGTCGCCCGCCCTACGGGTCCGGCCCGATGGAGGTCGTCCTCGACCGCGTCCGCCGCGCCGACGTCGACCTCTCCGCCGTGCCCGCCGACCTGCGCGGTCCGATCCTCGCGGCGCTCGCGGTCAACCCCGCCCACCGGCCGCACCCCGACGCGCTGCTGCGCGCTCTCGACGGCGCGACGACCGGCAGCCAGGGCCGCGTCGATCCGGTCGCGGCCACCACGGCCGTCCCCGCTCCCGAACCCTCCCGCCCGGCTGCGCCGCCGTCGCGGTTCGAGTCGCTGATCGCCGACGAGACCGCGGCCCTGCCGCGCGTGCAGGCCCCGGCCCCGCAGTGGGAGGCGCCCGCGGAGTCCACGACCGTCCTGCCGCCGCAGCAACCCGCACCGCCGACGGCGCCCTTCGCCCGCCCGCCCGCGCCGACCTACCCGCCGGCGCAGCAGGCCCCGCCCGGGTGGATCCCCACCGTGCCCGGTCCCGGGGTCGTGAACCGCCAGCCGTACCCGGACCAGCACCGCCCGAACCAGCAGTTCCCGAACCAGCCGTACCCGAACGCGCAGCCCGCCGCGCAGGCGCCGATGGGGACGAACGGTCAGCCCGCGCGTCCGCAACGTTCGTGGACGATCTTCGCCGCGCTGCTCGCCCTCGTCGGCGTGTTCGCGGTCGCACCCGCTACGGCCGTGGTCGTCTCGCTGGTGGGTGGCACGGTCGCCCGCACCGTGGACCGCGCGGCGGCGGGGTTGTTCCGTCGTCGGTGGGAGGCGGGCCCCCGGGCGACCGACGCCCTCGCCGTCGGTGCGGCCACCCCGTGGCACGCCTTCCGCGCGGCCGTCTCCACGGTGTTCTCGGCGATCATCCCGCTGCTGGTGGGCATCAGCGTCGTCTTCATCGTCGGGACCTTCGGACGTGGAGCGGCCCTGGACTACCAGAGCTCATGGACGCTCGCCCTCGGTGGCCTCGCCGGGACGCTGGTGGCCTGGCACGGCCCCGGTGGTCGGTCGTTGCAGCGCGGCGCGCGCAAGGCCGTCCGCAGCACCCTGCGCGGGGAGCGCGAGACGGGCGTCGCCATCGGCGTGCTGCTCCTCATCGCCTTCGCCGCGGCCCTGATGGTCCTCGGTGGCGGGGCGCCGGACTGGCGTCCGTTGTCCTCCTCGCCCCTCGACTGGTTCAACTGATCAGGAGCGCGGGACGGCGCGGAGGCGGGGACGTCGGGTCGGCGCCGCACCGATGGACTCGCGCGGCAGGAGCCGGTGCAGCGACCGGGGGTCCGGTGCCGGGGGTTCCTCGTGGCGCATCACGGCGATCAGCCGTTCCATCGCCTCACGGCCCTGCCGCTCGAGGTCGTTGGCGACGGTCGAGAGGGTCGGGGTGCAGAACCGGCCGAGCTCGTTGTCGTCCCACCCGAACACGCTGAGGTCGCGGTGGACGCGCCACCCCCGTTGCGTCGCAGCGCGGATGGCGCCCATGGCGGAGTAGTCGTTGCCCGCCACGACGGCGGTGACCGGGGTGTCGCGGGGCAGGGCCGCGATGGCCGCGTACCCCGACTCGCCCTGCCAGTCGCCCTGCACGACGGTGGCTTCGACCCCGAGTCCGGCGGTGACGTCCAGGAAGGTCTGGCGGCGGTTGCGCGCCGAGGCGTAGGTGAGCGGGCCGCTGACGTGCAGGAAGTGGCGGTGTCCCAGACCCACCAGCATCCGCACGACCTCCCCGCAGGCGGTGCCGTCGGCGAGGGCACCCGTGCCGCGCAGTTCCGCATCGTAGGTCGACATGGTCACGACGGGGGTGGCCGACGTGGGCGTGGGCGCCTGCGTCCCCGTGCCGAGGGCGAGGATCCCCTCGAACTCGCCGGAGTCGGCGATCTCCTGGACCCGCTCGCTCTGCTCGCCCGCCGACCCTTCGCGACCGATGAGGTCGATGGTGTAGCCGGCGCCGTGGGCCACGCCCACCGCTTCGGAGATCAGCCGCAGCGGGAGGGCGGGGGTGGCCGTGGTCGTCGGCAGCAGGAACGCCACCCGTCCCGTCCGCCGGGTCCGCATCGAGCGGGCGATGAGGTTGGGGCGGTAGTTGAGTTCCTGGATGGCCGCCGCGACCTTCTCCGTCGTCGTGGGTTTCAGGCCGCCGTTGTTGCGCAGGTAGCGCGACACCGTCTGGTGCGAGACGCCGGCGAGGGCCGCGACCTCGTAGATGGTCGCCCGCTTGCGCACCGGCGAGATCTCCTGGGTCATGGTCAGCCTCTCGGGAGGTGCTCCGGATCGAGTGGTCGATCCGTCGAGCGTCATCGTTGACACCCGAAGTGATCGATAACTACAGTACTCGAAGTCAACGAAGATTATCGATCACTTTCGTGGTCCGCACTGCTTCCACAGATGAGGTCAACGGTGAGCACATCTCTTGAAGACCGGCCCGTGCGCTTCGCGGCCGTCGGGCTCGACCACGCCCACGCGTTCGGTCAGATCGCGGGCCTGCTCGCGCAGGGCTGCGAACTCGTGGGTCTCGCCACGGACGACCGCGACGCCGCGATCGCCCGCGGCGTCGCGGAACGCTGGCCCGACGTCCCCTGGGCCGAGCACCCCGATCAGCTCCTGACCGACCCCTCGGTCGACCTGATCGTCACCGCCGCCGTCCCGGACCGGCGGGGGCCGATCGCCGTGACGGCCCTGCGCAACGGCAAGGACGTCGTGGCCGACAAACCCGGCTGCATCTCCCTCGAACAGCTCGACGAGGTCGAGAAGGCGGTGGCGGAGTCCGGCCGGTTCTGGTCGGTCACGTTCTCGGAACGCTTCGAGGTCCGCTGCGCGGTGAAGGCCGGCGAACTCGTCCAGGCGGGTCGCATCGGCCAGGTCGTGCAGACCATCGGGCTGGGTCCGCACCGCGAGGGGGACCGCGCCCACCTCGCCGGGGGCGCGGGGCGGCCGGCGTGGTTCTACGACCGGGACCGCACGGGCGGGATCCTCACCGACATCGCCAGCCACCAGATCGACCAGTTCCTCTTCTACACGGGGTCCGAGACCGCCGAGGTGGTGGCGAGCACCGTCGCGAACTACACCCACGAGGACTCGCCCCGGATGCAGGACTTCGGCGAGCTGACCCTGGCCGCCGAACGGGCCCACGGTTACGTGCGCGTCGACTGGTACACGCCCCAGGGTCTGCCCACCTGGGGGGACGGGCGCACGACGATCCTCGGAACCGAGGGGTTCATCGAACTCCGCAAGTACGTCGACCTCGCCGGGCGCGAAGGGGGCGACCACCTCTTCCTCGTCGACGGGAGCACGACCGAACGCATCGACTGCTCCGACGTCGAACTCCCGTACTACCCGGCCCTCGTGCACGACGTGCGCCACCGCACCGAGACGGCCTGCCCGCAGCGGCACACGTTCGAGGTGATGCGTCTCGCGATCACGGCGCAGCAGAACGCCACGCTGAAGGGGTTCGCGGCGTGAGCGCCGTTCCGGGAGCCCTGCGGGTCGGTGTCGTGGGCTGCGGGGGCATCGCCCGCTCGCACGGGCGGGCCTACGCGGCCAACCCCCGGGTGCAGCTCGTGGCGGCCCACGACGTGAACCCCGCGTCGGCGAAGGGCTTCGCCGAGGAGTTCGGCGCTGCCGCGTGCGACAGCCTGGCCGACCTCGTCGCCCAGGACGTGCAGCTCGTCTCCGTCTGCACGCCACCGGGTTCGCACACGGCGACGACCGTGGCCCTGCTCGAACTCGGGGTCTCCGTCCTCCTCGAGAAGCCGCCGACGGTCAACCTGGCCGACATGGACCTCATCGCGCAGGCCGAGGCGGCCAGCACGGGATCGGTCTACGTCGTCTTCCAGCACCGGCACGGGTCCGGGGCCGAGCGGGCGCACCGCCTGCTGGCCGACGGCTCGCTGGGGGTTCCGCGCGTCGCCGTGTGCGAGACGCTCTGGTACCGCCCGGAGAGCTACTTCGACCCCGAGTGGCGGGGGAACTGGGCCGGCGAGGGGGGTGGCCCCACCCTCGGGCACGGCATCCACCAGATCGACCTGCTCCTGCACCTCATGGGGGAGTGGACGACGCTGGACGCCATGGCCGCCCGCATCGCCCGTCCGGTCGAGTTCGAGGACGTGGCGACGGCGACGGTCACCTTCGCCAACGGTGCGCGGGCCTCGGTCGTGACGAGCCTGCTCTCGCCCAAGGAGGTCAGCCGCATCCGGATCGACACCACCGCCGGGACCCTCGAGGTCGACCACCTCTACGGCTACTCCGACGCGGACTGGTCCTGGTTCCCGCTGCCGGGCGCCGACCGGGTCGCCGCCAACGGGAGCGATCCGGAACTCGCCGGTGGGAACTCCGCCGGGGGCGACGGGGGCACCGACGTGTGGACGGCGTCGGCGGGGGTGGACCGGCCCTCGCAGCACGCGGCGCAGATCGACGAACTCGTGGACGACCTGCTCGCGGGTCGCCCGCACGCCACGACCCTGGCCAGCACGCGGCCGACGATGGAGTTCGTGACGGCGCTCTACGCGTCGGCTCTCGGGGGCACCAGCATCACCCGCCAGGACCTGACCCCCGACCTGGAGTTCTACCGCAGCCTCGACGGAGGACTTCCCGCGCAGCAGGTCTCGGCGCGGCTGGGTTCCGGCCGGTTCGCTCCGGCGTAGTCTCCACCCGCAACACCCCCTCGACTCAACGACGACCGAGAAGGTGGTTCCCATGTTCGATGGACCCCACGGCGGAAGGCCGCCGCGGTGAGCGCGATCTCCGAACTCTCCAACATCCGGACCGCCCGGGGCGACCGTCCCCGGACCCGTGAGGAGAAGGCCGCCCTGCGGCGCGAGAACGGCCGCGACAACAAGGCCGCGTACCTGTTCCTGGCCCCGTGGTTCCTGGGCCTGGTGGTCATCACCATCGGCCCGATGCTGGCCAGCCTGTACCTCTCGTTCACGAAGTACAGCCTGCTGCAGCCCCCGGAGTGGATCGGCGTGCAGAACTACGTCGACATGCTCACCGACTCGCGTCTGCACCACTCGCTGAAGGTCACGTTGATCTACGTGGTCGTCGGGGTGCCGTTGCAGCTGGGGTTCGCCCTGGCCGTGGCGATCGTCCTGGACCGCGGGATGCGCGGTCTGGCGCTGTACCGCTCCATCTTCTACCTGCCCTCGATGCTGGGTGGCTCCGTCGCCATCGCCCTGCTGTGGCGCCAGATGTTCGGCACCGAGGGACTCGTCAACCAGATCCTGGGGGCCGTGGGCATCCAGTCCACGACGGGCTGGGTCTCCGACCCGAGCTACGCGCTGTGGACGATCATCCTGCTGCACGTCTGGACGTTCGGTTCGCCGATGGTCATCTTCCTGGCCGGCCTGCGCCAGATCCCCGTCATGTACCACGAGGCCGCCGCTGTCGACGGGGCCAGCCGCTGGACCCGGTTCCGGCGGATCACCCTTCCGCTGCTGTCGCCGATCGTGTTCTTCAACCTGGTGCTGCAGCTGATCAACGCGTTCCAGTCGTTCACCCAGGCCTTCGTGGTCTCCGGTGGCACCGGGGGTCCGGCGGACTCCACGCTGTTCTACTCGTTGTACCTGTACCAGAAGGGTTTCGGTCAGTTCCAGATGGGCTACGCCGCGGCGATGGCGTGGTTGCTGGTCCTCATCATCGGTGTCCTGACCGCCGTCAACTTCCTCCTCTCGAAGTTCTGGGTGTTCTACGATGACTGAACTGCAGGAGACCGCCTCTCCCGAGGTCGCGACCCACGGGCCGAAGCCCGTGGAAGGTGCGGGACGTGCGTACCGCAACGCCCGCTCGGTGGTGAAGCACCTGGTGCTGATCGCCGTGAGCGTCATCATGATCTACCCGTTGCTGTGGCTGCTGGTGTCCTCGTTCCGGCCCACGGACGTCATCTTCCGGACCCCCGGGCTGTGGCTCAACGACCTGATCACCAGCAACTACACGGGCGGCTGGACGGCCCTCGCGCAGCCCTTCGGTCACTACATCGTGAACTCCGCGATCGTGGTCGTCGGGGCCGTCGCGGGGAACCTCTTCGCCTGCTCCATGGCCGCCTACGCCTTCGCCCGCTGCCGGTTCCGGTTCAAGACGCTGTGGTTCGCCGTCATGCTCATCACCGTGATGGTCCCGGTCCACGTCGTCCTGGTGCCGCAGTACATCCTGTTCAACAACCTCGGCTGGGTGAACACGTTCGTCCCGCTGATCCTGCCGAAGTTCCTGGCCACCGACTCGTTCTTCATCTTCCTCATGGTGCAGTTCATCCGCGGCATCCCGCGGGAGCTCGACGAGGCGGCCCGCATCGACGGCTGCGGACACGGCCGCATCTTCCTGCGCGTGATGATCCCGCTGATGGGGCCGGCGTTGGCCACCACCGCCATCTTCACGTTCATCTGGACCTGGTCCGACTTCTTCACCCCCCTGATCTACCTGACCGACCCGAACGCCTACACCGTTCCGGTCGCGCTCAAGCAGTTCCTCGACGCCACCAGCGGTAGCAACTGGGGAGCGATGTTCGCGATGTCCATCGTGACCCTCGTCCCGCTGTTCGTGGTGTTCCTCTTCGGTCAGCGCTTCCTCGTCAAGGGGATCTCCACCACCGGTGGCAAGTGACCGTCCGCACGACCGCTCCTACCCGCGCACCTTCGACGAGAATGGCCTCGCTGACATGAACCACGCGGACACCAACACCTCTCCCACCCCGCACCGGGGTCCGTCCCGGCGCCAGGCCGTCACCGGCCTCGCCGCCGTCGGGTCGCTGGCCGCCCTCGCCGCCTGCGCGCCCGGCAGCTCCGGCGGTTCGCAGGCCTCCGGGGGCGGCGGCACCCTGCGCGTCTCGACCTGGGGCAACGACTCCCGGCTCAAGCTCACCCAGCAGGCGGTGGCGGAGTTCGAGAAGGCCAACCCGGGCATCAAGGTCACCGTCGAGAACTCCGAGTGGACCTCGTACTGGGACAAGCTCGCCACCGGCACCGCCGCGAACGACTCGCCCGACGTCATCCAGATGGACGAGTCCTACATCGCCGCCTACGGGACGCGGGGCGCCCTGCTCGACCTCGGCTCCGTCTCCGGTCAGCTCGACCTGTCGGCGATGGACGAGAAGGTGCGCGACACCGGCATGGTGGACAAGACGTTCGTCGGTGCTCCCATCGGCACCGGCAACTACTCCTTCGGGGTCAACCCGAAGCTGCTGGAGCAGGCCGGCGTGGCGATGCCGGACGACACCAAGTGGACCTGGGACGAGTTCGCCGACCTCGCCACCCAGATCTCCTCGAAGCTGAGCGCCCAGGGCGTCTTCGGCTTCGACGGGTTCGGGGTGGGCACCAACGAGGTGGCCGTCTGGGCCCGCCAGCGCGGCCAGGAGGTCTTCCCCCGCGACGACGAGAAGCCCGCCGACGAGGCGACCGTCACCAACTTCTTCGAGTACGCCGACGCCCTCATCGCCTCCGGGGCGACGCCGCCGGCCGCGATGCAGAGCGAGAACTCGACCGCCGCGCTCGACGCCTCGCTGTTCGCCACCAACCGGGCGGCGTTCCACCTGCTCTTCCACACGCAGATCTCGGCGTTCGCAGCGGCCAGCGGCAACGAGTTGAAGCTGCTGCGGCTGCCCGCCAAGGCAGCGGGGGAGTCCCCGAAGATGGTGAACAAGGCGTCGATGTACTGGTCGATCTCCGCGCGCTCGAAGCAGAGCGAGAACGCGGCGAAGTTCGTCTCCTTCGTGCTCACCAACCCCGCCGCGACGAAGATCCTCACCACCGAGCGGGGGGTCCCGGCGATCCCGTCCGTGCAGGAGGACATCAAGCCGGTCCTGGACCCGCAGGCCAAGATCGCCCTGGAGTTCACCCAGGCGATCACCCCGGAACTGGTCGACCCGCCGCAGGTGACCCCGGCCAACGCGTCGTCGTGGAGCACCGACTACTCCACGATCGCGACCGAGCAGATCTTCGGGCGGAGTACCCCGGCCGACGCCGCCAAGAAGGTCGTGTCCGCCGCGGCGGGCATGCTCTGACAGCCGGTCCGTGCCGGCACACCGTCACGTCTGTGGCGGTGTGCTGGCGCGGACGAGCACCTCGCCCTCGAACCGTTCCCGGCGCAGCGGCCCGTCCCCGTCGGCGATGACGAGGTCGAAGACGGCCTCGCCGATGCCCCGCAACGGCAAGCGGACGGTGGTGAGGGCGGGGGCGACGTCGCGCAGGGTGGGGATGTCGTCGAAACCCGAGATCGCGAGGTCCGCGGGGACGTCGACGCCGGCGTCGCGGGCGGCCGCGAGGGCACCGACGGCCATCACGTCGTTCGCGGCCATCAGGAGCGGACGACGCCCCTCCACCCGGGGGAGCGGACCGCGGGCCAGGAACTCCTCGGTGCTCGCGTAGGCCCCGTCGCGGGTGAACGGGCCCGCCAGGTGCGCGACGGGTTCGATCCCGTGCGCTCTCAGCCCGGCCAGGAACCCCGCCGTCCGCTCCCGTGCGGTCAGCAGGTCCTCGGGGCCCTCCAGCAGCACGAACTCGCGGTAGCCGATCCCGACCATGGCCTCGCTCAGACGTCGCGCCGCGCCGACGTTGTCGATGAGGACGGTGTCGACCCCCAGCACGTCCTGGGTGACGGCCGCCACCTGCCCGCCGCTGGCGCGGAACGCGTCGAGTTCGGCGCGCAGGGCGTCCGTCGACTCCTCGTCGGCCCAGCGCGACCCGGCCAGCAGCACGGCTCGGACGCGCTGCCGGCGCAGCGTCGCGACGTGCTGCAGTTCCCGCACGGGATCGCCTCCCGTCACGGCGAGGGTGACGATGACGTCGGACGCCTCGGCCCGGGCCGTCACCCCGGCGGCGAGGGAGGAGAAGTACGGGTCGGCGATGTCGTGGACGACGAGACCGACGACTCCCGAGCGGCCCCGGGCCATCGCCTGCGCCTGCGCGTTGGCGCTGTAGTCCAGCTGCGCGGCCGCGGCGTGCACGCGTTCGCGCAGCGCCTCACCGACGACCCGGGAACTGCCGTTGAGGACGCGTGAGGCCGTCGCCAACGAGACCCCGGCCTCGCGGGCCACGTCGTCGAGGGTCACGGGCCCGTCGGGACGGGACCTGCGGGCACGTCGACGGGGCGCATCGGGGGTCACGGGCCACATCCTCCCGTGCGGGGGGCCTCAGAGGATGTCGGCGTACTCCTCGGCGTGCCGCCGCACGTGCAGGCGGACGAAGGAACAGGCCGGGACGACGCGCAACCCGCGCGCCCGGACGTCGGCCAACGCGGCGTCGACGACCTTCGTCGCCAGTCCCTCGTTCTCGTGGGCCGGGACGACCTCGGTGTGGACCATCGCGATCGACGAGCCCTGCGGGACGTAGTCGGCCAACGCCACGACCTGGCCGTCGAGGCGGCCCTCCCAGCGGTGGGCCTGCTCGTCGTGGGTGACGACGAGGTCGTCGACGGTTGCCACGGTGTCCTCCTGTGCTCGGTGGTCGTGCTCGTTCCCGTGGTGCGAACGTCACCGCGCCCGCGGCGCTTCCCGTCACCCGGCGTCGAGGAACTCCCGGTTGGCGGCGGTGTTCCGCGCGATGGCCGCGGCCCACGCCGTGGGGTTGCGCCGCAGCCGGTCGCGACGGGCCCGCTGCACGGCGGCGACGACCGGCACCGCCCGGCTCAGCAGCGGGTGCCGCGGGATGCCCAGCGCGTCCGCGAGCGGGTCGCCCTGCATGGCCCGGGAGACCACCTCGACGAGGGGGGTCGCCACGAGCGCCGGGATCGGGGTGAGTTCGGCCAGCGTGGTGGCCAGCACGGTCAGGCCCGAGGCCGTGAGGGCGCGGGCGTCGTCGTTGGGCGCCGCGGTGCGGGCGTCGATCCGGTCGTGCAGGGTGCGCGCACCGGCCAGGTCGACCACTCCCGCCGTGAGGCCCGGTTCGACCCCCAGCAGCGTTCCGAGGTGGCGCCAGAACCGGAGGAAGCGCGCGTACTCGGCAGGGGTGAGGTCGATGCCCAGCACCGCGGCGGACTGCGGCGCGACGTAGGTGAAGTCGAGCCAGGTGCGGAGCTGGTCCAGCTGGCTGATCGGGACGGTCCCGTCTGCGGGCGGGTCCTCGCGCTGGACGCGGCGCCGGACGACGGCGTGGCCGAGGCGCACGTGGGCAGTGGAGACGAAACCCCGCCGGCCGGGGCGGGTCCCGCTGGGCAGCGACGCGGCCGTCAGCCACTGCGCCGTCTCCAGCAGCCGGGCGTGGGCGTTCTCCCCCAGGAGCCGCCCCGTCCGGACCAGGATCGTGGACGTCGTCGGCGGCCGGTAGGAACTGATGAGCGCTCCCGCCCCGACGTCGAAGACGTGGACGCCCATCGACGCCGTGAAGGTCGGTTCGGCCGCCGCGTCCAGGACCTCGTCGTCGGCTGCGGCGCAGGTGCGTTCGAGGTCGAGCACCAGGTCGCGCACGGCGGGGTCCACGGCGCTGTCGGCGCCGTGGCGCAACGCCTCGTCGAAGCGTCGCCAGCCGGTGGGATCGGCGAGGACCCGGTCGGCGAGGGCGTCCGCGAGCGGGTCGGAACGGTGCGCCGCGGCGGCGAGGTCCGCCTCGGTGGGGAGGGCGGGGGAGGTCGGCGGAGTGCTGGAGGTCCTCACCCCGCTGACTCTGCCTCCTGAACGCCTCCTCCGCCCGTTCCACACCGTGGGCCGGCCCTCCGGGCGGCGTCAGCGACCGACCGTGGCGGCGGCCCACTCCCGGGTCGCCGCCACGTCGCGGTGCATCTGCGCCACGAGGTCGGCCGACCCCGAGAACGCCAGTTGGGGACGCAGGTGGCGGTGCAGCGACACCAGCACCTCACGGTCGTAGAGGTCGAGGCTGACGTCGAGGAGGAACGCCTCGAGCAGTCGCACCCCGTCCGCGTAGTAGGTGGGCCGCCGGCCCACCGAGACCGCCGCCATGTGCACGGGGCCGTCGTGGACCGGGTCGACCTGCACGGTGGCGGCCCAGACGCCGTCCGCCGGGCCGTCCCCGGGCAGCGCCACGTTCGCGGTGGGGAAGCCGAGCAGACGACCGCGCTGGTCGCCGTGCTCGACGGTGCCGCGCACCTGCAGGACGGGGGTACCGGTGCGGGGGACCGGAACTCGCAGAACCACGTTGCTCTCCTCGGATCAGTCGGTCTTCGGCAACCCGGGCGGGTTGATCTCGGACGTCGGCACGGACTCGTTCGCGAGGTTCCAGCGTGCGAGGGTCTTCGCGTAGGCGCCGCTCTCGATGACGTGGTTCAGCGCCGCGGCCAGGGCCTCGACCAGTCCGTCGCCCTTCTTCGTCGTCGCCGCGATGTCGGCCTGGATCGTGCCACCGCCGGGGACGGTGCCGACGATCTTCGTCTCGCCGGCGACGAGCACGTGGTAGGCCGCGGTCGGGTTCGGGCCGAAGTACGCCTCGATGCGCCCCGACTTCAGTGCGAGGTACACGTCGGTCGACTTCGCGTAGTACTGGATCGTCACCGGTTCCAGACCGGCCGCCGTGTTCTGGGCGTCCCAGTCGAGGAGCACCTTCTCCTGGTTGGTGCCCGAACCGACCGCGACGGTCAGCCCGGCGACGTCCTTCGGCTCCTGGATCGAGGTGGTGCCGGAGGACTTCGCGACCTCCCAGGCGAGGGTGTCGACGCGGTAGGAGGCGAAGTCGTACTTCTCCTTGCGTTCCTCGGTGACGGTGATGTTCGAGAACCCCACGTCGAACTGACCCGAGTCCATGGAGACGAACAGGTTCTCCCACGAGGTGGCCCGCAGATCGGGCTCCAGCCCGAGGACGCCGGCGACGAGCAGGGCGATGTCCGGTTCGATGCCGATGACCGTCGTGTCGTCGTCGGCACGGAAACCCAGCGGCGGGTTGCCGTCGGCCGTGGTGCCGATGACGAGGGTGCCGCGGTCGCGGATCTCCTGCGGCATGGTCGCCGCGATCTCCGGCACGGCCTCGACCGCGATGCGACCGCTCTGCTCGGGGCTGGTGTCGACCGCACCCTCGGTGGCGGCGACGGCGACGGTGGCGGGGTCGGTCCCGTTCCCGCACGCGGCCAGCACCAGCGGGCTCGCGGCCAGCGACAGGATCCAGGTTCGACGGCTGATCACAGGGTTCTCCTCGGGGTCGCGGTCTGCACCGGGCAGGCCGACAGGGCGGTCCGGCGGGTCGCCGGGTCGCGGGTGGGACGGGGGTGGGACGGGGTGGTCAGAGGACCTTCGCGAGGAAGGAACGGGTCCGTTCGTGACGGGGGTGGTCGAACACCTCGGTGGGAGTTCCCTCCTCGAGGACGACGCCGTCGTGCACGAACAGCACGCGGTCGGCGACCTCGCGGGCGAAACCGATCTCGTGGGTGACCACGACCATCGTCGTTCCCGAGGCCGCCAGGTCGCGGATGACGTCGAGGACCTCGCCGACGAGTTCGGGGTCGAGGGCCGACGTCGGTTCGTCGAACAGCACCAGGGAGGGTTCGAGGGCCAGAGCACGGGCGATCGCGACCCGCTGCTGCTGACCGCCGGACAACCGCCGGGGGTACTCGTCGGCCTTGTCGGCGAGTCCGACGCGGGCGAGGAGGGCCCGGGCCTCGACCTCGACGGCGGACCGGCGGCGCTTCTGGGCCGAGACCGGCGCCTCCACGACGTTCTCCAGCACCGTCAGGTGCGGGAAGAGGTTGAAGTGCTGGAAGACGAACCCGATGTGCGAACGCCGGCGCAGCACCTCACGCTCGTGGAGTTCGCGCAGGTGGTTCCCGGCCCGCTCGTAGCCGATCAGTTCACCGTTGACCTCGACGATGCCCGAGTCCACCTTCTCCAGGTGGTTGATGGTCCGCAGCAGCGTCGACTTGCCGGACCCGGACGCACCGAGCACCACGGTGACGGTGCCGGCGGCGACGGAGAGGTCGACGCCGCGCAGCACCTCGAGCGCGCCGAACCGCTTGTGGACCCCCTCGAGCCGGACGACGGGACGGGGCGGGGTGGACGTGCTCATCGCGAGGCCTCCAGTCGGCGGGCGCGGGCGCCGCGGACGGAACGGAGGAGCACCACCAGGGGGAGGTCGTCCTGCGAGCGGGAACTGCCCCGTCCGTAGTGGCGTTCCACGAACCACTGCAGCACCGAGAGGGCACTGGTGAGGACGAAGTACCAGACCGCGGCCACTACGAGCAGCGGGATGACCCTGCCGGTCCGGGAGTACACGACCTGCACCTGGTAGAAGAGCTCGGGCAGCGCCATGATGTAGACGACCGAGGTCCCCTTGAGCAGCCCGATGATCTCGTTCCCGGTGGTGGGGACGATGATGCGCAACGCCTGCGGCAACTGGATCCGCCAGAACTGCCGCCCCCGGGGGATCCCCAGCGCGGCCGCGGCCTCCCGCTGACCGGGGTCGATCGCGAGGAACCCGGACCGGACGATCTCGGCGAAGTACGCGGCCTGGTGCAACCCGAGCCCGAGGCAGGCGGCGGTCACCGGGCCGATGAGGTCCTGGGTCCCGATCGACCAGAACTGCGGGCCGAACGGGATCCCGACGCCGATCCGCTCGTAGAGGATCGCGAGGTTGTACCAGAAGAGCAGTTGCAGGATCAGCGGCACCGAGCGGAAGACGCTGATGTAGGTGAAGCTGACCCCGGTGAGCAGCGGGTTGTCGGACATGCGCATGAGGGCCAGCACGGTCCCCAGGACCAGGCCGATCGCCGTCCCCACGAGCGTCAGCTCCACCGTGAACCACAGCGACCGCAGGATCGTGGCGGAGAACAGGAACCGACCCACCGTGGGCCACTCCCAGACGGGGTTCGCGACCAGCGCGTGGACCGCCATCGCGGCGAGCACCGCCACGACGGCGGTGGCGACCCAGCGCCAGGGGTGACGGGCGGGCAGGACCCTGACCGCGGGCGGAACGGTCAGCACGGGCGCCGGTGCCCGGGTCGGTCGGGTGGTCTCGCTCATCGTCCTCGTTCTCCAGGGAGTTCGCTGCGGATCTCGACAGGTCGTCGTGCGGTCGGGACGGAACCCGCAGCACGGAGCAGTTCCGCGGCCAGGCGGTCGCTGCGTCGGAAGAGCTCGGCGTTCGATCGTGGTCGGGCGAAGGCAGCGGCCGCCGCCTCACCGGCCACCCAGGCGCCGGTCGCGAAACGGCGGGGGTGGACGGAGCCGTCCGCCTGCACCAGGCGCCCGCCTCCGTCGACGACGAGGCGCCCGTTGGACCACCGCACCTCGCCGTCCACCAGTTCGTGGGCCCGGACCTCACCGCGCTCGCGCAACCGGGTGAGCAGGACGTCGGAGGTCCGCTCCAGGTCCGGTACCGGCAACCGGGCCTCGACGAGACCCCGTGCCCGCACCTGGTGCGGACCACTGGCCGAGGAGGCGAGGAACACGCCGGCCTCCGGGTCCGGCTCGACGTGCACGTCGGCCCCGAGGAACCTCAGGACCCCCGCGCGGGCCAGGGCCGACATCTGCCGCAACCGCTCGGGCGGGGGACCGCTGGCCACGTAGCTGAAGAACCCGTGCCACCAGCCGTCGAGGTCGAGCGCCGTGGATCGTGCGTTCAACCGGCCCGCGGAGTGCAGGCCGAGGGTCACCACGTACGCGGACAGTAGCGCGGCCAGGGCTGCCGCGTCCGGGGAGTGCGCCGGGTCGGCCCGTCGTTCCCGGTCGTCCTCGAGGTGGCGCAGGACGCGTTCGTGGACCTCGTCCCCCGACGTCCCCCACCAGCCCTCGAGCGGACGGTCCAGTGCGGTCACGTCGAACCGGTCGCGCGGGTCGGGTACGGCGCGTTCCACCAGGTGGTCCAGTTCCGCGCTGCCCCAGGGCGACCGGGCGAACCGGGCGTCGAACTCGGCGGGCGCCAGGACGGTCCGTTCCCGGTGGGTGCGGAACAGTTCCCGGTAGTGCGCCCCGGCCATCTCCTTGACGATCAACGGCCAGAGGTCCGAGCGCAGGTCGAGTTCCGCGCTCCCGAACCGCTCCTCGACGACCCTCGCGCTGTAGTGGTGGGGCAGACCCAGGCCCGCCGGCGCCGGGTACCCGATCTTCGAGCGGTGGGGAACCCCCCGACGCGACCCGGCGAAGAGGCGCGGTTCCGCTCCGCTGGGGTGGTACCGGAGGTGGCCCTCGGGGAGTTCCTCGAACCGGCCCCCGCGGCCCTCGGTGAGCAGCACCACCAGGTCGACGAAGGCGAGACCCATCCCCACGACGACGACGTCGGCGCCCGGCCGCAGCACGTCCAGGTCCTGGTCGGTCGTGTAGCCGGGACGGACGTAGGCGAGGCCGTGGCTGCGGGCGAACGTCTCCAGCTTCCGCTCGCGGGGACCCGGGCGGACGTCCAGGTGTCCCTGGACGAGCAGCACGACGTCGACGGTCAGCGGTTCCCCGGGGCCGGCGAGCTGCACCCGCTGACGTCCGTCGTCCGCGTCGAGGACGTCGAGGACCGTGCGCGCGTGGCGGTGGACCCGCAGGTTCGGGGGCAGGCCGTCGAGCGTGCGTCGCCACGCCGCACCGAGGTAGCGGCTCGCGAGCCGGCGGGAGACGAAGGAACCCGGCCCGCTGCGCAGGACCTCCTCGCGCAGCAGGTCCTCACCGGCGGCCGCGGCGTCGTGGACCAGTTCGGCCCGGTTCTCCCGGATCCAGTCCGCCAGCGACGGCCCCCGGGTGACGGGTCCGGTCAGCCCGGTGACGGAGTCGTCCGGCAGCACCGTGATGTCGGCGGCCCGGGAGTTCATCCACAGCAGGGGGTCCTGGGCCTCCCTCCAGGTGCGACCGGCGCCGGAGTCGAAGGGATCGACGACGTGCACGTCGAGGTCCTCGGGGCCGGCGTGCGCACCGAGGCGTTGCAGCAGGACGAGGGTGCGAGGACCCGCGCCGACGATGCACAGGCTGCGGACGCGGGTGGGGGTGGGGATGGGGATGGAGAAGGGCACGGGGGAACTCCGATGATCACGTCGACGACGACGCCGGGTTCCGTCCGCGGGATCACCGCAGCGGACGGGGGATCAGGATCCCGCGCACACCGCGGACTGCAGTCGACCGAGGTCGACGTGGCGACGACGTGTGAAGCGCTTCTCGGGTACCTTCACGGCGCGAACTCCCATCGGTCCTGGCGGAAGCACCCGCGCCTGAAGGTTCAGGGGGTTGCTGCGACGTCGACGAGCCAGGTCTCTCGGTCGCTCTGGATGGACGGTGTGAAACTATCGCACGAGGAGACCCGTTGCCAAACTCCTCACGAACCCAGGAGGAAGAGCATGACCATCCCGACCGAGCCGCGCGTCCACGTGGTGCACGAGAACCCCGAGTGGTTCCCGCCCTTCGAAGCCGCCCTGCGCGCCGAGGGCGTCCCCTTCCAGGAGGTCCTGCTGACCGGCGGGTCCCTGGACCTCGACGCCGAACCGGCCCCGGGCGTCTACTGGTCGCGGCTCAGCGCGTCCGCGCACACCCGCGGTCACGGGCAGACCAAGGAGTTCACCCGGGCCCTCTTCGCCTGGCTCGAGGGCTGGGGCCGCCGGGTCGTCGGGGGGACCCACGTCGTCGAGCTCGAGGTGAGCAAGGTCGCCCAACACGCGCTGCTGCACCGCAACGGGTTCGACGTACCCCGGACCCTGGCCGTCTTCGGCCGAGGGGACCTGGCGGCACGCTCCCGGGAACTGCAGGTGCCGTTCATCACCAAGCACAACCAGGGCGGCAAGGGCCTCGGCGTCCGGCGCTTCGACTCCCACGAGGACTTCGACGCCCACGTCGCCTCGCCGGAGTTCGAGGAACCGGTCGACGGGATCACCCTGCTCCAGGAGTTCCTCCGCTCGGCCGAACCGTTCGTCACCCGGGCCGAGTTCGTGGGCGGGCGCTTCGTCTACGCGGTGCGCGTGGACACCTCCGCGGGCAGCTTCGAACTGTGCCCCGCCGACGCGTGCGAGGTGCCGGGCGTGGTCCCGTTCGCGCTGCGGACGGAGATCACCGGAGACCACCCGCTCGTCCGCCGCTACGAGGAACTGCTGCGGACGGCCGGCATCGAGATCGCCGGCATCGAGTTCCTCGAGACGGCGGACGGGCGGACGGTCACCTACGACATCAACACCAACACGAACTACAACCCCGCGGTCGAGGCCGTCGCCCCCGTGTCGGGTCCCGGCGCCATCGCCCGCTACCTCGGCGGGCTCCTCAGCGGCAACGCGTGAGCGGAGGTCGCAGACCCAGGTGCTCGCGCAGCGTGGTCCCGACGTACGCGGTCGGGTAGGCGCCCCGTTCCTGCAGGGCCGGGACGAGCTGGTCCACGATGTCGTCCAGGCCGCTGGGGACGAGGAACGGCGTGACGTTGAACCCGCTGCTGGCGCCGCTGCGCACCCAGAGGGTCAGCTCGTCGGCCAACTGCGAGGCCGTACCGGCGAAACCGCGCCGGGCCGAGGTGTGCAGCACGAGTTCGCGCAGCGAGAACTCGTTCTCCTCCGCCACCCGGCGCCACTCCCGGGCGATCGCCCGGGGGTCGTGACCCTGTCGCGCGGCGCCCCGGGTCCCGTCGATGTCCGCGATGACGGGGTCGTGCGCGGGCAACGGGCCGTCGGGGTCGTGGCCCGACAGGTCCTCGCCCCACACCTGACCCACCAGCGAGAGCGCGGTCGCGGGGGTCACCTGCTGCTCCAGGACCCAACGGGCCTTCTCCTCCACCTCGCCCTCGGTGTCGGCGACGACGATCTGGGTCCCCGGGAAGGTGAGGACGTCGTCCTCGGGGCGACCCGCCGCCACGACGCGGCGGCGGACGTCGTCGGCGAAGGCCAGCGCGTCGTGGCGGTCGCTCCCGTGCGCGGAGAAGATCACGTCGGCCGAGCGGGCGGCGAAGTCGCGGCCGGCGGGTGAGTCGCCCGCCTGGAAGATCACGGGATGACCCTGCGGGCTGCGGGGGACGGTGGGGGCGATCTCGACGTCGAAGAAGCGGTCGTCGGAGTCCACGGGGGCGAACTCCGACCCGTCCCAGCTGTCCCAGACCCGTCGGGCCAGGTTCACGAAGCGTTCGGCCCGCTCGTAGCGGTCGGCGTGGTCGAGGTAGCCGCCCCGGCGGAAGTTCGCCCCGGTCCAGGCGTTGTCCGTCGTGACGACGTTCCACGCGGCGCGACCACCGGAGAGGACGTCCAGGGACGCGAGGCGGCGGGCCAGGTCGGCGGGGTCGTTGTAGGTGGTGTTCTGGGTGGCGACCAGACCGATGCGGTCGGTCAGACCCGCCAGCGTGGCGAGTTCGGTCAGCGCGTCGGGTCGTCCGACGACGTCGAGGTCGTGGATCCTGCCCCGCTGTTCGCGCAGGCGGAGACCCTCGCCGAGGAAGAACGCGTCGAACAGTCCGCGTTCGGCGGTCCGGATCAGCTGCGTGAAGGTCGAGTGGTGCATCTGGGATCCGCTGCGGGGGTCCGACCAGATGGTGCTGTGGTTGACGCCCTGGAAGAAGACGCCGAAGTGGACGACGGCGTTCGGGTAGCGCAGGTCGGTCACGGGACTCCTCAGGCCGTCGCGAAGTGGTTGACCGGCCGGGGACGGCCGAGGGTGGTGCGCAACGTCGCACCGGCGGCGGGTGGTTGCAGCAGCCGGGCGACGCGCAGGGCGGGGAAGGTGGTGCGCAGCAGCGTGCGGAGGTCCTCGTCGAGGACGGCGGCGTGCAGCCGGACACCGTCGACGGAACCCGCGAGACCGGAGAGGTACCGCGCGAAGCCCTCACCGGACCCCGTCCAGCGCAGCCGGCCCCGTGCGGGAGCCGGGGCGTCGGCGTCTAGCGCCTCGACCCGCTGCGCACCCGAGGCGGCCGCGGTGTCGAGGGCGAACTCGACCTCGAGCACGACCAGCGGACCACCGGCGCTGCGCCGGGTCCGCTCGCTGCCCGTGAGGACGACGTCGACCACGCCCGGGTCGAGGAGGTCGCGTTCGTGGGCGGCCACGACCGGCTGCCCCTGCGGGGGACGGGGCACGGTGAGCGGGCCCTTGACCGAGAAGTTGGTGGCGACGACGTCGACGTGGTGCAACCGGTCGCGGTCGACGTAGCGTCCCGTGGCGACGTCGCGGACCACCGCGTCGTCCTCCCAGGAGTCCCACAACCTCCGCACGGCCCCGACCACGTCGGTGAGTTCCGCCTGCGGGTCGTCGAGCACGGGGAGGTTCACCGTCCGGGCCACGGCGGGGGTGGACGTCGTCGCGATCCAGCCGGCGCGGCCGGCGCTGGAGTGGTCCAGCGACGCGATCTGCGCCGCCACGTGGAACGGTTCGGAGTAGGTGGTCGCGGCGACCGGCAGCAGACCGATCGTGTCGGTGGTCCCGGCGAGGAAGGCCGCCCGCTGCACCGCGTCCAGGTGCCCGCGGGGGTTGCGGGGGTCCGGCAGCGTGGAGTCCTCGAAGGTGAGTCCCGTGAGGCCCTGGGCCTGCGCGGTGACGGCGAACTCCTTCAACCGCGCGGGGGAGAACACGGCGTCGGGGGAGACCCGGGAGCGGCGCCAGGCCGCGGGGTGCCACCCGCCGCCGTCGACGTCGAGGAACACGTGGAAGGGGGTCGGCATGGAAATCTCCTGAGTGGTGGGTACGGCAGCCGTCGTCTGTGTCACAGTGCTCTCCACCGATCGACGAGGAGGCGACCATGCGTGACCGGGTACGAGAACTGTTGGCGCACTGGGTGTCGTCGATCGTGGCCGGACTGGCCATCGCGGGGCAGGGGCAGTGGGGGTACGCCTGGTCGCCGCTCGACGACGAGCCGGCCCCCGGCGAGCTGAGCTGGCCGCAGTTCGAGGGGGAGCTGCGCGCGCTCTTCGCCGAGGCCGAACGTGGCGGGATCGGCGACGGGTCCCGGCCCAGCAGCGAGCCGATGCCCTGACGTCCTGCCCCGTCGACAGGGGTGGATGTCGACCGGGGTGGATCAGGTCTGAGCGGGTTCGCCCACGGTCAGCCCCGAGGCCTTCCAGGCCGGGAACCCGCCGTCGACCTGCACGACGTCGGTGAAGCCGGACGCCAGCAGTTCGGCGGTGACGGGGCCGGAGCCCGCGGGAGAACCGCAGATCACGACGATCTGCTGGTCCTTCCCGGTGAGTTCCGCCAGCGCGGTGTCGGAACCGAGGGCGAACTTCGCCGCCACCTCGGTCTTGGCCACGACGACGGCCTGCGGCAGGTCGCCGGCGGCGGCCCGCCCGGCGTCGCTGCGGACGTCGACGAACAGCGCACCGGCGGCGACGGCGCGTCCGGCGGTCTCGGCGTCGACGAGCGGTGCCTGGGGTGCTGCGGTGGTGTCGCTCACGTCGTGTCTCCTCGGTTCGTGCGGTCGGCCCCGGCGATCGCGCGAGGCCGTCGTCCCTGCGGGCTGAGGCGTCGGGGACGAGGTCACCCCAGGTCCGCGTTCGCACCGGGCGCGGGCAGGAAGGACGCGGGTTCCGGGCGAGCGTCGGTCGTGGGACCCCAGTGCCCCTCGACGATCCCGTACTCGAGCTCCGGCCCGGCACCGACGAACTGCTCGACCGCGGCCAGCAGCCGTTCGACCTCGGCCGATCCCGTCCCGACCCCGGTGGAAACCCTCAGCCCGCCGTCGGCCAGACCGAGGGAGTCGGCGAACCGGTGGGCGCAGAACCGTCCGTCGCGCACACCGATCCCGTGCTCGGCCGAGAGGAAGGCCGCGACCTCGGAGACCGAGCGACCGGGGACGGTGAAGGTCACGACCCCCACGGCGTCGTCGGGGTGCGGGCGCACGACCTCGACGCCCGCCAGTGCCGTCAGCCCGCCGACGAGCCGTTCGCGCAACGCCTCCTCGTGCGCCTCGAGCGCTCCGGGGGCCAGTGTCGCGAGCGTGCTGCAGGCCTGGGCGAGGGCGACGGCGCCGAGCACGTTCGGGGAACCCGCCTCGTGGCGGTCGGGCCCGGTGGCCCACCGCACCGCGTCGTGGCGCACGTCGAGGGTGGCGCCTCCACCCGCGAGGTAGGGATCGGCGGCGTCGAGCCAGTCGCGACGACCGACGAGCGCGCCCGCTCCGTAGGGGGCGTAGAGCTTGTGCCCGGACAGCGCGATCCAGTCGATCCCGTCGCGACCGAGGTCCACCCGGCGGTGGGGGAGCAGCTGCGCCCCGTCGACGGCGATGCGGGCGCCGGCCGCGTGCGCGGCCCGGGCCAGCCGGCGCAGCGGCAGCACCTCACCGGTCACGTTGGAGGCACCGGCGACGGCCAGCAGCGCGTACCCGCCGCGGGCGAGCTCGGCCTCCAGCAGCGTCGCGGTCTCCTCCGCGTCCGACCCGCCGCGCAGGACCGTGGTCAGGGCTGAGCGCTGCCACGACAACAGGTTCGCGTGGTGCTCGACGTCGGCCACCAGGACCCTGGAGCCCTGCGGGACGGCCCGGGCGAGCAGGTCGAGCGCGTCGGTCGTGCTCCGGGTGAAGACGACGACGTCGTCGGGGCGTGCCCCCAGGAAGGTCCCGACCTCGGCCCGGGCCTGCTCGAACAGGGCGGTGGAGACGCGCGAGAGGTACCCGGCGCCGCGGTGGACGCTGGCGTAGTGGGGGAGGACCTGGGCGACGCGGGTGGCGACGGAGACGAGGGCGGGCGCGCTCGCGGCGTTGTCCAGGTTCGCGTAGGTGGTCGACCCGCCCTGGGCGAGCGGGACGCGGGTGTCCCGGCCGACCACGGGCAGCAGCGGCGCGACGGGCGCCGGGCAGCGGAGGGGGGAGAGGGTGCTGAGCGTCACGAGAAGTCTCCTGGAGGAACTGGACCCTGCCGGGAGGACCGGGATCACCCCGGCGAGGTCCGCGCTTGCCGGCGCCACCGCGGCGTCGACCAGGTCGTCACCCGGGGCACCCCGCCGCGGAGGGAGGGTTGCCGGCCAGCGAGCCGGGGCTTGTCGCTGGCGCTCATGACCTGCGGTGAGGTTGTCACGTCGGACCCCGCTGAGCAAGATCGGCGTGTCGCGAACCCGTCGGAACTCCCTCCAGAACCCCACGTGTCGGGTAGTTCCTCCGTTCGGGGGAACCCCGGAACAGCACTTGTGGATCGCGTCGACCCCGGTCTACATTCGGTGAACACCATCCAGAGCGGCCGAGAGTCCTGGCTCGACGACGCCGCAGCAACCCCCCGAGCCCGGGCGAGGGTGCTAAAGCCAGGCCGATGGAGTTCGTGATGCGCCCCACCGATGTCCCTGACGCGTACCCGGTTCCGGACCGGGGCCGGCCGCGATGACGCTGGCTCCCCTCGTCGCCGCCGCGACCGGGAGGCCCACCGTCAGTTTCGAACTCTTCCCGCCCCGTTCCGAGAGCGGGCGGGAGTCGTTGTGGCGCAGGCTCTCCGATCTCCTCGACACGCACCCCGACTTCGTCTCGGTCACCTTCGGGGCGGCCGGCGCGACGAGGGGACCGAGTCGGGAACTGCTGGCCCACGTCCTGGGTTCGACGGCCGTGCCGGCGATGGCCCACCTGACGTGCGTGGGGTCCTCGCGACGTGAGGTGGTGGAACTCGCCGGCGAGTTCCTCGACGCCGGTGTCCGCAACGTCCTCGCGCTGCGGGGCGACCCGCCGGTCGGGAGCGCGGACTGGACCCCGCACCCGGACGGTCTGGCGACCGCGCGGGACCTGGTGGAACTCCTCCAGGTCGCCGAACGGCGGCGCTCCGCGCTGCGGGGCGGTCGCGTCCCCGTCGACGAGGGTCCCCTGACCCTCGCCGTGGCGGCCTTCCCCCGCGGTCGCGACGCGGAACTGGCGGCCCTGCGCGCCAAGCAGGACGCCGGTGCGCACTTCGCGATCTGCCAGGTGACGTTCTCGGCCGACGAGTACGCCACCTTCGTGCGCCGGGCGCGCGCCGCCGGGGTGAGCATCCCGCTGCTGCCGGGCATCGCCGTGACGGACGACGCCCGCCGGTTGCAGCGCATCGGTGAGCTGGCCGGTGTCCCGGCCCCGGAACAGCTGCTCGCGGCGCTCGACACCGACGACACCGCCCAGCGCCGCCGGGCGTCGACGGCGTTCTCGTCGGGACTCGCGGCGGGACTGCTCGACGCCGGCGCCCCCGGACTGCACCTCTACACGTTCAACGCGGCGGAACCCGCGCTCGACCTGCTCGACCACCTGAACCTGCCCCGATCCACCCAGAGCCGCATCGCTGCGGTAGGAGGTCCCACCCCGTGAGCACCGAGAACTTCCCCACCTGGACCGCCACCGTCCTCGGCTACCCGCGCATCGGCGCCGACCGCGAGACCAAGAAGGCGCTCGAGGCCCTGTGGGCCGGTCGCGCCGACCTCGACACCACCGAGGCCGCCCTGGCCGGGGTCCGTGCCGCCACGGTCCGCCGCCTGAACGCCCTGGGCCTGCCGGCGCACGACGCGTCGATCCCGTCGGCGTTCTCGGCCTACGACCAGGTGCTCGACGCCGCCGTCGCCGTCGGCGCCGTCCCGCCGCGCTTCGCCGACGTCGTGGGCGAGGACGGCCGCGTCGACCTCGTCGGGTACTCCACGATCGCCCGCGGTCGCGGTGCGGACGCCCCGCTGGAGATGACGAAGTGGTTCGACACCAACTACCACTACCTCGTCCCCGAGATCTCCCCGTCGACGACCTTCCGGTTCGCCGACGACCGTGGGGTGCGGGAGTTCGCCGAGGCGCTCTCCGACGGGTTCCTGACCCGTCCCGTCGTGGTCGGGCCCGTGACGTTCCTGCTGCTGGCCAAGGCGGCCGACGACTCCCCGGCGGGTTTCGCCCCGATCTCCCGGCTCGACGATCTGCTGGCCGCCTACGAGGAACTGCTGACCGCCTACGCGGCCGCGGGGGCGGAGTGGGTGCAGCTGGACGAACCGGCGCTCGTCAGCGACTCCGCGACGAACGGCGTCGAAGGTCTCGCCGACCTCGTCCGCCGCGCCTACGACCGCCTCGCGGCGCTCGAGGGCCGTCCGCGTCTGCTGGCCGCGACGCCCTACGGCGACCCGGGTGACCTCCTGGAACCCCTGGCCGCCACGGCGGTCGAGGGTCTCGCCCTCGACCTCGTCCGCGGCGCGACGCCGGCGCGTCCGGAACTGCTGCACGGCAAGACGGTCGTCGGCGGGGTCGTGGACGGGCACAACGTCTGGCGCGCCGACCTCGTCGAGGCGCTGGCCCGGCTGCGGACCCTCGAGGGTTCCGCCGCCCACGTCGTCGCCGGGACGTCGACCTCCCTGCTGCACGTCCCCCACGACGTGACCCGCGAGACCACCCTCGACGAGCGCCTGCGCGGCTGGCTCGCGTTCGCCGACCAGAAGGTCGCCGAGGTCGTCGTCCTGGGCAAGGCGCTGGGGGACGCGGCGTCCGTCCAGACGGAGCTCACCGCGTCGGCGCAGGCCCGGGCCGACCGCGTCGGTGCCCCCGGCGTGGTCCGTCCCGAGGTGCGCGACCGGCTCGCAGCGCTCACCCCGGAGGCCTTCGGCCGCAGCGACTACGCCGTGCGCCGCCTCGCGCAGGAGCAGGCGCTGGGTCTGCCGGCGCTGCCGACGACGACGATCGGCTCGTTCCCGCAGACGAGCGAGATCCGCAGGGCGCGGGCCGCGTGGACGCGGGGGGAGCTCACGGAGGCCGCCTACGAGGAGTTCCTGCGGGCCGAGATCGACCGCGTCGTGGACCTGCAGGAGGAACTCGGGCTCGACGTCGTCGTGCACGGGGAACCCGAGCGCAACGACATGGTCCAGTACTTCGCCGAGCAGCTCGACGGGTTCGCCGTCACCGCCCACGGCTGGGTCCAGTCCTACGGGTCGCGCTGCGTGCGCCCGCCCATCCTCTGGGGTGACGTCGTCCGTCCGGCGCCGATCACCGTGCCCTGGAGCCGGTACACGAAGACGCGCACGACGAAGCCCGTCAAGGGCATGCTGACCGGCCCGGTGACGATCCTCGCCTGGTCCTTCGTCCGCGACGACCAGCCGCTGGGCGACACCGCCCGCCAGGTCGCCCTGGCGCTGCGCGACGAGGTCAGCGACCTCGAGGCCGCCGGCATCGGGATCGTCCAGGTCGACGAACCCGCGCTGCGGGAGCTGCTGCCCCTGCGCACCCAGGACCAGCCCGCCTACCTGGACTGGTCGGTGAACTCGTTCCACCTGGCGACGGCCGGTGCCGCCGACGCGACGCAGATCCACACCCACCTCTGCTACTCGGAGTTCGGTGAGGTCATCGACGCGATCGACGGCCTCGACGCGGACGTCACGAGCATCGAGGCGGCACGCTCGCGCATGGAGGTCCTCGGCGACATCGCGCGGGCCGGTTTCGCGCGGGGCATCGGGCCGGGGGTCTACGACATCCACTCGCCGCGCGTTCCCTCGACCGAGGAGGTCGTCGGGTTGCTGCGCGCCGCCGTCGCCGCGGTCCCGGCCCGCCAGGTCTGGGTGAACCCGGACTGCGGCCTCAAGACCCGTGGCTACGCCGAGACCACCGAGTCGCTGCGCAACCTCGTCGAGGCCGCTCGCACCGTCCGCGCGGAACTCCCCGCGCACGCCGTCGCGACGAGCTGACGCCCCCGTCCGACCGGAACCCCGCCGGACGACCGCCGCCCTCCTGACCTCTCGAGATCAGGAGGGCGGCGCTCGTTCGGCCCGGGTTCCCGCCGACCCACCCGGCCGGGTTGAGATTCCGGCAGGGGGTCCCTATGATTCCTGCAGAACACCATCCAGAGCGGCTGAGAGACCTGGCTCGACGACGTCGCAGCAACCCCCCGGCAACGGGCGCGGGTGCTTCCGCCAGGAACGATGGAGGAGCGCAGTGAACAAGACGTCCCACGTCGCCGTCCTGAGGCGCATCGTCGACTTCTGCCTCACCGGTTCCACCGGCTGTCGCTGACCCAGCACCCCCGCCGACCGGGAACGTGCCGGTCATCCCGCGTCCCTGCCGCAGGCCGGACGTGTCGTCGACGTACCCCTCAGCCTGGAGGACCCTTGCGCACCCGCACGCCACTTTCCGCCGTCGCCCTCGTCGCGTTGTTCGCCCTCACCGCCTGCGGTGGCGGGAGCCAGGACGACGGCAGTCCCGCCGCCGACGGTGAACCCGTCGCCGGTGGGAACCTCACCTTCGCCATCCAGGTCGACTCCGGCTGCATCGACCCGCAGCAGGTCGGCAACAACGACGCCCTGAACGTCGGTCGCCAGCTCGTCGACTCCCTCACGGTCCAGGACCTCGACGGTCAGGTCCAGCCGTGGCTGGCCCAGAGCTGGGAGGTCAGCCCCGACGCGAGGACGTTCACGTTCCACCTGCGTGAGGGCGCCACGTTCTCCGACGGGACGCCGCTCGACTCCGCGGCGGTCAAGGCGAACCTCGACGGCATCGTCGCACTCGGTGCGAAGGCGTCGTTGGCCTCGGCCTACCTCGCGGGCTACACCGGGACGCAGACGCCGGACGCGCAGACGGCCGTCGTGACGTTCTCGCAGCCGAGCGCGCAGTTCCTGCAGGCGACGTCGACGATGAGCCTCGGTCTGCTCTCCGTCGCGACGACCACCGCTGATCCCGCGACCCGTTGCGATGGAACGACTCTCGTCGGATCAGGCCCCTTCGTGGTCGGGAAGTACACCAAGGACAGCGAAGTCGTGCTGAAGAAGCGCACCGGGTACGCCTGGGCCCCGACGGGTTCCCAGCACAGCGGTGACGCCTACCTCGACACGATCACCTACCAGGTGGTCCCCGAGGCGAGCGTGCGCACCGGGTCGCTGCAGTCGGGTCAGATCGACGCGACGACGGCGATCTCCGCGCAGGACCTCCCGCAGTTCGACGGCGGCGGTTTCTGGACCGAACGTCGCGCGAACCCGGGCATCCCCTACAACTTCTTCCCCAACGAGTCGCGGCCGGTCTTCCAGGACGAACGCGTCCGTCAGGCCCTGTCCAAGGCCATCGACCGCGAACAACTGGCGAGCATCCTCAACCCGGGTGACGTGGCCGTGACGTCGGCGCTCTCGGCGTCCACCCCGGACGCACCCGACGACTCCGACGTCCTCGCCCACGACGTCGCCGGGGCCAACGCCCTCCTCGACGAGGCCGGCTGGACGAAGGGTTCGGACGGGATCCGCGCGAAGGACGGCCAGAAGCTCTCCTTCACGATCACCTTCTGGCAGCCCACCTCGGCGGTGCTGGAACTCGTGCAGCAGCAGGTGCGCGAGGTCGGGATCGACCTGCAGTTGAAGCAGGGCACGACGGCCGAGACGACGGCCCAGCAGAACTCCGGCGACTACGACGCGATCTTCTACAACCTGACCCGCTCCGACCCGGACGTCGCCCGCACGATCTTCTCCACCGAGGCGCGCAACGTGAACCACCGCGCGCACAGCGAGGTGGACGACCTGCTGACCCGGCAGGCCGCGACGACCGACCCCGCGCAGCGCGCGGACCTCGTCGCCCAGGCGTCGAAGCTCCTCCTGACCCAGGCCCACTCGATCCCGCTCGTCGAACTCTCCACCGTCATCGCCGCGAGCGACGACGTGCACGACCTGCAGTTCGAGGGTTCCTCCCGGTTGTGGTTCTACGACGCCTGGAAGACCTCGTGAACCTCGGGCTCGTGGGCTACGTGGGCCGCCGTCTCGGTCAGGCCGTGCTGGTCCTGTGGGCGGCGTTCACCGTGACGTTCGTCATCCTCTACCTGCTCCCGAGCGACCCGGTCTCGATCATGCTCGCCGGTGGTCAGGGCGGGGAGCAGGCCGCGGTCGACCCCGCCCAGGCGGCGGCGTTGCGCGCCGAGTACGGACTCGACGACCCGTTGCCCGTGCAGTACGTCCACGCGCTCTGGCGCACGCTGCACCTCGACCTCGGGAACTCGATCCAGAACGGCGCGCCGGTGTCGACGTCGATCGCCGACGCGTTGCCGCAGACGGCCCTGCTCGCCGCCTCGGCCTTCGTGGTCGCCCTCGTCCTGGGGGTGGGGATCGCCTTCCTCTCGACGTGGACGCGGTGGGCCTGGGCCCGGACGCTGCTGCTCGCCCTGCCGCCGCTGGGGGTCTCCCTGCCGACGTTCTGGGTCGGGCTGCTGCTCATCCAGGTGTTCTCGTTCCGGATCCCGGTCTTCCCCGCACTGGGCAACCGGGGGGTCTCCAGCCTCGTCCTGCCGGCCGTCACGCTGGCGATCCCGGTCTCGGCCTCCATCGCGCAGGTCCTCGCCCGGGGTCTGCGGACGGCCCTGGCCGAACCGTACGTCGAGACCGCCCGGGCCAAGGGTGCGTCCCGCGCCCGGGTACACCTGCGCCACGCGTTCCGCAACGCCACCATCCCGGCGCTCACCATCGGCGGGGTCGTCGTGGGGAACCTGCTCGCGGGGGCCGTCGTGGTCGAGACGGTGTTCTCCCGGGTCGGGATCGGGCGGCTGACGGTGACCGCCGTCAACGGTCAGGACATCCCGCTCGTGCAGGGCCTGGTCCTGCTGGCGGCGACGGTGTTCGTGGTCACCAACCTGGTCGTCGACCTCCTCTACCCGGTGCTCGACCCGCGCATCCGGGTGATCGGTGCCGCGCGCGCCTCGAAGCGCCGGGACCGCAGCGCGGACCGCGTCGTCGTGGGGGCCGGCGCGTGAGCCGGCCCGCACCCGAGGACGTCCTCGACGTCCTCGACATCGACGTCCGCTACCGCAGACCGGTCAGGCCCCGGCGCGCTGTCCCGAGCCGGCTGCGCCGTCCCGACGTGGTGGTCGCCGGTCTGGTCCTCCTGCTGGTGCTGCTCTGGGCGGTGGTCCCGGACCTCTTCACCGCGCAGAGCCCGATCGACGGCGTTCCCGCCGACCGGTTGCAGGGACCCTCCGCGGCCCACCTGTTCGGCACCGACCACCTCGGTCGGGACCTGTTCTCCCGGGTCGTCCACGGCTCGCGGTTGACGTTGCAGGCGACGGTGCTGGCCGTCCTCATCGGACTCCTCGTCGGCACGCTGGTCGGGCTGGTCTCGGGTTTCGTGCGCGGTGTCGTCGACGACGTGCTCATGCGGGTCATGGACGTGCTGCTGTCCATCCCGGCGCTGCTGCTGTCGATGGCCCTCATCACCGCGCTGGGTTTCGGCACGACCAAGGTGGCGATCGCCGTGGGCATCGGGACGGTCGCGAACTTCGCCCGGGTCATGCGCTCGGAGGTGCTGAAGGTCAGCTCCGCGGTCTACGTCGAGGCGGCCCGGGCCAGTGGCGTCCGGACGACGGGTGTGCTCTTCCGGCACGTGCTGCCCAACGCCGCGGGCCCCGTCCTGGCGCTGTCGGCGCTCGAGTTCGGGGTCGCCGTCCTCGCCGTCTCGTCGCTGAGCTTCCTGGGGTTCGGGGCGCCCCCACCCGCTCCCGAGTGGGGTTCGCTCGTGTCCGGCGGGCGCGACTACCTGGCGACCTCGTGGTGGCTGACGACGTTGCCCGGTCTGGTGGTGGCGGCCGTCGTGCTGTCCGCCAACCGCATCGCCCGGGCCCTGGAGAAGGGAAACGCCGCGTGAACGCTCCGCTGCTGCAGGTGCAGGACCTCCGGATCTCCTACACCGGCCGGGCCGGGAGGAAGGAGGTCGTGCACGGTGTCTCGTTCGACGTCCACCCCGGTGAGGTCGTCGCGGTCGTGGGGGAGTCCGGCTCCGGCAAGAGCACCACGGCGCACGCCGTCGTGGGTCTGCTGGCGGGCAACGGGTCGGTCGACGCCGGTTCCGTCCGGCTTGAGGGTGACGAACTCGTGGGTCTGAGCGACACCGCCTGGCGGCGGGTCCGCGGCGCGCGCATCGGCCTGGTCCCGCAGGACCCGACGCTGTCGCTGAACCCCGTGAAGCGCATCGGCGACCAGGTCGCCGAGGCGCTGCACGTGCACGGGCTCGCCAAGGGGGCCGCCGCCCGGGCGCGCGCGGTGGACCTGCTGACCTCCGCCGGCCTGCCCGACGCCGCGCTCCGCGCGAGGCAGTACCCGAGCGAACTCTCCGGCGGGATGCGCCAGCGCGTCCTCATCGCGATCGGACTCGCGGCCGGGCCCCGGCTGCTCGTCGCCGACGAACCCACCAGCGCTCTCGACGTCACCGTCCAGCGCCACGTCCTCGACCACCTCGAGGACCTGACCCGCGAGGCCGGCACCGCCGTGCTGTTCATCACCCACGACCTGGCGGTGGCCGCCGACCGGGCCACGCGCGTCGTGGTGATGTCCGAGGGCGAGGTCGTCGAGGTCGGGACCGCCCACCAGGTGCTCACCCGACCGCGGCACGCCTACACCCGGCAGTTGCTCGCCAGCGCACCCAGCCTGTCCAGCGCCCGGATCACCACCCGACCCCGCGAGCGCACCGCGCCGCCGGCACCGCGACCCGCGGAACCGCTCGTCCAGGTGCGGAACCTGGTGAAGGAGTTCCCGCTGCCGGGCCGGGGGAACACCCAGACCGCCGTCTCCGACGTCAGCTTCGACGTCGGCCGGGGTGAGACGGTCGGGCTGGTGGGGGAGTCCGGCTCGGGCAAGACCACCACCGCCCGCCTCGTCCTGGGTCTGGAACGTCCCACGACGGGTGAGGTCCTCTTCGCCGGGAGGCCGACGGCCGGCCTGCGGGGCTCGGCCTGGCGCGAGCTGCGGCGGCGGATGCAGCTCGTCTACCAGAACCCCTACGCCTCGCTCGATCCTCGCGTCGCCGTGGGGGAGACCGTCGCGGAGCCGTTGCGCGCGTTCGGCATCGGGAACGGGGCCTCGCGACGGCGACGGGCGGTGGAGTTGCTCGACCAGGTGCGGTTGCCGGCGGACGCCCTCGAACGGCGGCCCGCGGAACTCTCCGGCGGGCAGCGGCAGCGTGTCGCCATCGCGCGGGCCCTCGCGCTGGAGCCGGAGTTCGTGGTCTGCGACGAACCCGTCTCCGCGCTCGACGTCTCCGTCCAGGCGCAGATCCTGGAACTCCTCGTGCAGCTGCAGGCCGACCACGGGCTGAGCTACCTGTTCATCTCCCACGACCTGGCCGTCGTCCGGCAGGTCTGCGACCGGGTCGGGGTGATGCGCCACGGCGAGCTCGTCGAGTTCGCCACCTCCGAGGAGGTGTTCTCCGCGCCGCGGCACTCGTACACGGTGGAACTGCTGGAGGCCATCCCCGGCCGACGGGCCCTGGAGGACGTGTCGTGACCGCCGAACCCGTGGACCTGCTGGTGCGGGTCGTCGGGCCCCGTGACGACCTCGCGCGGCCGCTCTTCGACGACCTGGCCCGGGAGTACGGGACCCGCTACGGCGGGACCCCCGACCAGGTCCGGCAGGAGCTCGAGCGCTACCCGGCGCACGAGTTCGTGGAACCCCACGGCGTCCTGCTCCTGCTGCTCGAGGACGGCGATCCCGTCGCCGGCGGTGCCTACCGCCGTTACGACGAGCAGACCGCCGAGCTCAAGCGGATCTGGACCCACCCGGACCACCGTCGGCGGGGACTCGCCCGCCGGGTCCTCGTGGAACTCGAACGCCGGGCTGTCGCGGCGGGCTACCGCCGCACCTACCTCACGACCGGACCGCGCCAGCCCGAGGCGAAGCACCTGTACCTGACCACGGGCTACCGGCCGCTGTTCGACGTGGCCGTCGATCCCGAGACGATCGGGCCGCTGGCGTTCGAGAAGGCCCTCGGCCCTGGGTGAGCCGCACCGGTCTCAGAGCGTCGACGCGGCGAACGTGTCGCACTGCGCCGGGTCCCCACCCCGGAAACCCGTGGTGAACCAGCGTTGCCGCTGCTCCGAGGTGCCGTGCGTGTAGGAGCCGGGGTCGGTGCTGCCGTCGCCGAGGTTCGTCTGGATGAAGTCGTCGCCGATGCGTCCCGCCGTGTCCAGGGCGCGGGCGACGTCGTCGTCGGTGAGTTCCTCGATGAGCGGGCCGCCCGAGTCGTCCGGCACCGTCGTCGCGTGGTTCGCCCACGTCCCCGCGTAGCAGTCGGCCTGCAGCTCCAGCCGGACGCTGCCGCTGTCCGGCCCGCTCACCCCGGCCTGGACGGAGTCGCTGGTGCCCAGCAGGTCCTGCACGTGGTGCCCGTACTCGTGGGCGAGCACGTAGGCGTTCACGAACGTCCCGCCCTCGGCACCGAACCGGGTCCGCAGCTCGTCGAAGAAGGACAGGTCCACGTAGACGAGCCGGTCGGCCGGGCAGTAGAAGGGACCGGTCCCCGACGAGGCCGCCCCGCAGCCCGTCGAGACGGACCCGGAGAAGAACACGGTGTCGGTCTCGGTGTAGTTGCCGCCCAGCACCCCGCCCCAGTACGTCTGGATGGAGTCGATGTCGGCGACGAGGGCGCACTCCTCCTTCTGGTTCGCGTCCTCGCCGGTGCGGCAGGACGCCGCGAGCTCGGACCCGTCGGCGCTCTGGCCCGACCCGAGCCCGTCCAGCACGCTCGCCGACTGCGGCGTCGGGTCGCTCTGCCCGCCGAGGACCTGGAACAGGACGAGGACGAGGACGCCCACGATCCCCAGCCCACCCCCACCCAGGGCGACGGCCCGCCCGCCCCCGCCGCCGCGGCGGTCCTGCACGTTGCCGGTGTCGAGGCGGGCGTCGCCGCGGTACCTCACGGGAGCATCACAGGGTTCGTCACGGGATCGAGCATGCTGTGCCCCCGCGCGGCGCACCACTCCAGAGGTGTTCGTCGCGTTCCGTGACCGGGCTGGTACGCAGGAGCGTTCGGCCTGCGGCAGAGCCGAAGTCGTCCTACCGTTCGGTGACCACGCCCGACCGCACCTGTGGAGAACGATGCTGACGATCCCGCCCCCGCCGGACCCCGGGAGGGCCGTGCGGCGTGCGTTGCTCCTCGCCGAGCGCGAGGCGGCAGCCCGGCAACGCCGGGTGCGCGGGACCCAGCCCCGGCGGTTCCCGGTCCCGCCCCTCGGCAGTGGGCTGGACCCGGTGGTCAGGAGGCGTCGCCGAGGAGACCCAGGAACCGTTCCAGCCGGCTGATGCCCTCACGGAGTTCTTCGCGCGAGGCGGCGTAGGACAACCGGACGTGGGTCTCGGCGGTCGCCTCCCCGAAGTCACGACCCGGCGTCAGCGCCACGTGCGCCCGCTGCAGGGCCTGCTCGCAGAACTCCCAGGCGCCCAGGCCGGTCCCGCTGACGTCGAAGTAGACGTAGAACGCGCCGTCGGGTTCGACGGGGACGGGGAGCCCGATCCCGGCCAGCCCGGTCAGCACGATCCGGCGGCGCTCCCCGAGCTCGAGGCGTTGCTCCTCGCACAGGGCCAGGGTCCCCGGGGTGAAGCAGGCGAGCGCCGCCTGCTGCGCGGGTGCGGAGGCGCAGAGGAAGTAGTTCATCGCGAGCTTCTCGACCGCGGGGACGAGCCCGGCCGGCAGGACCGCCCAGCCCAGCCGCCAACCGGTCATGCCGAAGTACTTGGAGAAGCTGTTGACGACGATCGCGTCCGGGTCGACGGAGAGCACCGTCCGCGGCGCCGCGCCGTCGGGCGCCGGGTCGGAGAGGTCGAGGTAGATCTCGTCGACGATCCGCCATGCCCCCCGGGCCCGCGCCTGCTCGCAGATCTCGCTCAACTGCGCGAACGGGATCGACGTCCCCGTCGGGTTGGACGGCGTGGCGACCATGACGCTGCGGGTGCGCTCGGTCCACGCCCGCTCGACGCCGCCCGGGTCGAGCTGGTAGCGCGACGCCGCGGTGGTGGGCACCGTGACGACGACCCCGCCGAAGGTCTCCACCATCTGCCGGTTGCAGGGGTAGGACGGGTCGGCCATCACGACCTCGGACCCCGGGTCGGTCGTCGCGGCCAGCACCAGCAGCAGGGCGCTGGACGCGCCGGAGGTGACGACGATCCGCGCGGGGTCCACCTCGACGCCGTGCCGGTCCCGGTAGAAGCCCGCGATCGCCCGGCGCAGCGCGGGAGAACCCATCGACGGGGTGTAGGGGAGAGGACGGCCGTCCATCACCTGCCGCATGGCCTCGCGCACGGCCGGCGGGGCCCCGAAGTCCGGTTCCCCGATGCTGAGCCGCACCACGTGGTGGCCCTGCGCCTCGAGGACCGCCGCCTGCTCGCCGAAGGCCAGGGCGTGGAACGGCTGGACGGTCTGGGCGCGTTGCGCGAGTTGCACTGGTTCCCCTCGAGCCGCGGACTGGTGGCGCGAGGCTACCGCTCGCCCCGTCCCCGGCCCGCCCTGCGCGCGCCGCCGGACGCGTGAGTCGTGGGTGCGGCCGGTCCGGGCGGAGGTTAGGTTGACGTCGTGCCGATCCGGATCCCGCCGACCTACCGCGCGGCCTGGGTCCCCTTCCGCGAGGCCGGGCCACGGGACGCCGCCGCGGACGCGGCGATCGCCTGGATCGAGCAGCGCGGCGCCGAGTCCGGTGCGCGGAGCCTGCTCGTGACCAACGACAAGGTCACGGTGACGGTCAACCAGCGTCTGCTCGCCTTCGCCCGGCGGCACACCGCGGCGACGCCGCGGATGAGCACCGGTGGGGCCCGGGGGGTGCCGGTCCTCGCCTACTGCCCCGACCCGGCCGCCCTGCACCTGGCCGTCCAGCGGGCCCACGGCGCGTCGCTGGTCGTCGTCGAGGGTGCCGCGGGACAGCTGCGCGGCTGGGCCTCGGTGGTGGCGCCCCTGGACCTCGGCGACCCCGGAGCACCCGCCGGGCGCACGGAACCCGCCGACGAGCCGTGGCTGGACACCGTCGCGCTGCTCGCCTCCGAGGAGCACGGTCTGCTCGCGGCACCGGAGCACACCCTCGCGGTCCTGGAGCGCATCGCCCCGGAGCGCCGGACCCTGCTGCCGACGGCGCTCCTCGCGCACGGCGTGACGCTGCACCACGTCCGCCGCATCAGCAAGCTGATCGACGCTCTGTCCTCCTGTCCCGCACCCTGCCGCACCGCCTGACGAGCTCGCGCGAGCGCCCGGGAACCCGCACCATGACTGCCGTGGAGATCAACGAGGCGACGACCGCGCGGGCCGTCCGGGTGCTGCACGTCCCGGGTGGGCACGGTTACGTCGCCAACGTGCAGGACGCACGGGTCCCGGACGTCACCGTGGTACCGGAACCCGCGCCGTCGGGCGTCTGGGCACCGTCGCGGGCGCTCGACGCCGCGTGGGTGGTCGGGCACGCCGAGGAGTTCGACGTCCTGCACCTGCACTTCGGGTTCGAGTCGCGCACCCCGGCGCAGCTCCAGGACCTGGTGGACGCGCTGCGGGGCACCGGGAAGGCCCTCGTCCTCACCGTGCACGACCTGGAGAACCCGCACCTCCTGGACCAGTCCGGGTACCACCGCCTGCTCGACGTCCTGGTCCCGGCCGCCGACGGTGTCCTGACGTTGACGCCCGGTGCGGCGCAGGCGGTCCAGGACCGGTGGGGTCGCACGCCGGTGGTCGTCCCGCACCCGCACCTCGCGCCGCCGGAACGCATCGGGACCCCGCGTCCCGCCCACCCCGCACCCGTGGTCGGGCTGCACCTCAAGAGCCTGCGGGCGAACCTGCTGGCCCTGCCCGCGGTGCGGACCCTGGCCGACGCGGTGGCCCGGGTTCCCGGGGCCCGGTTGCGCGTCGACGTCCACGACGAGGCGCTGCGCCCCGACTTCCCCCGCCACGACGCGGAACTCACGGCGTGGTTGCGGGCCGCCGCGGAGCAGGGACGCATCGACCTGCGGGTGCACGGACGCTTCGACGACGAGGAACTCCTCGACTACCTGCTCGACCTCGACGTCTCGGTCGTCGCCTACGGCCACGGGACCCATTCGGGCTGGCTGGAACTCTGCCACGACCTCGGGGTCGCCGTCCTGGCCGGCCGAGCGGGTTTCCTCGCCGAGCAGCACCCGCTGGAGCAGGTGGACCTGCACGACGTGGAGTCCGTGCTGACGGGGTTGCGGCGCGCGCTCGCGGGCGTTCCCGGGGCCACCGCGGCGGGTCGGTCGGCGCAGCGGCTGGAGATCGCACGCGCGCACCGGGACCTGTACCGGGCCGTCCGGGAGCGTGTCACGAGTGGGGTCGTCGAGGGTGGGGTCGGGGTGACGCGGTGATCGGCTGGTACGCCCACCACCAGGGTTCCGGCCACGTGCAGCGGCTGCGGGCGGTCGCCGGGCACCTGCGCACCCCGGTGACGGCGCTCTCCTCGGCCCCGCGGCCGGCGGACTGGGACGGGGAGTGGGTGCAGCTCGAACGGGACGACACCGAACCCCTCGACCGCAGCCGCGTCGACGCCGGGGGGCGGTTGCACTGGGTTCCCGCGCACCACCCGGGGCTGGCCGCGCGCACCGCCCGCATCGCGACGTGGATCGCGACGGCCCGGCCGGCGCTCGTGGTCGTCGACGTCTCCGTCGAGGTGGCGCTGCTGGCCCGGTTGTGCGGGGTCCCCGTCGTCGTGGCGGCGATGCTGGGGGACCGTGACGACCCCGCGCACCGGCTGGGCCGCGACGTCGCCCGGGCCCTGCTGGCCCCGTGGCCGGAACCCGCGGACCCGTCCCCGGGGTCGGGGACCCCGGTCGTGCACGTGGGCGCGTTCTCGCGCTTCGACGGGCGCCCCACCGTCGAACCCGTTCCGGGCACCGTGCTCGTCCTCTGGGGCAGCGGAGGCCGCGACGTCAGCGACGACGACTTCCGGCGCGCCCGCGAGGCGACGCCGGGCTGGACCTGGGAGTACCTCGTTCCCGGTCGTGGGGACCGGCCGGTCGACGTCTGGGACGCGTTGCAGCGCAACGAGGTCGTCGTCGTCCACGGCGGTCACAACGCGGTGGCGGAGGTCGCGGCCGCGCGGCGGGCGGCCGTCGTCGTGGCCCAGGAACGTCCCTTCGGTGAGCAGCGCCGCCGGGCGGCACTCCTGCGCGCCGAAGGGATCACGGCCCTCGACGAGTGGCCGGAACCCCGAGCCTGGCCGGAACTCCTGGTCGAGGCCCGCGCCGTCGGCGCGGAACCCTGGAAGCGCTGGGCGCCCGGCGACGGGGCGGCCCGGGCGGCGCGGTTCCTCGACGACCTCGCGGACCGGGAGGGTGGCGCGTGAACGCCACTGCCGTCCTGGCCACCGCGGTCCTCACCATCGTCGCGGGTCGCCACGACCACCTCCGCGGTCAGCTGATCGGGTTGCAGCGCAGCACCTCCACGCCGCGCTGGCACGTCGTCGCGGCCATGGGTGACCCGGCCGTGCGCGAGGTCGTCGCCGAGTTCGACCGGCCCGGGACCTGCGAGGTCGTCGTCGTCGACGTCCCCGTCGGACCGGACGGGGAACTCCCGCTGGCCCGGGCGCGGAACGCCGCCGCGGCGGAGGCGATGCGTCGGGGTGCGGAACTCCTGGTCCTGCTGGACGTCGACTGCGTCCCGGCGCCCGGCACTCTCGCCGCCTACGAACGGGCGGTCGCCCGCGGCGCAGCCGACGCGGGGCCCGCGTTGTGGTGCGGGACCGTCGCCTACCTCCCGCCCGGTGTCGTGGTGCGGTCCGTCCGCGACCTCGAAGGCCTCTCCGCCGCAGCCGATCCGCACCCGGCGCGACCCGTCCCGGCGGCCGGTGAGGTGGTCCTCGCCGACGAGTCGCAGTGGTGGTTGTTCTGGTCGCTCTCCTTCGCCACGACGGCGGCGGACTGGCGCCGGTTCGGGGGTTTCTGCGAGGAGTTCCGCGGCTACGGCGGTGAGGACACCGACGTCGCCGCGACGGTGCGGTCGATGGGCGGCGCGCTGCACTGGGTGGGTGGGGCGCAGGCCTACCACCAGCACCACCCCACGCAGCGACCACCGGTCCAGCACCTGGAGGCCGTCCTGCGCAACGCCGCGGTGTTCCACCGGCGGTGGGGGTGGTTCCCGATGGAGGGCTGGCTGGCGGAGTTCCAGGAGAGGGGACTGGCCGCCTACGACGCGGCGACCTCGACCTGGTCCTCGACCCGGCCCTCGACCCGGCCCTCGGTGGTGTCCGACCAGCGTCCGAGCACCCTCGCGTAGAGGCGCTCGTAGCCGTCGACCACCCCGTCGAAGGACAGGTGCTCCAGCGCGTGGCGCCGGACCTCACGTCGGTCCAGCACCAGGACGTCGTCGACGGCCGCGGCCAGCGCGGCCACGTCGTCGGCCGGCACGACGCGACCCATCGCGCTCGTCCCGCCCGGGCTCAGCACCTCACGGATCCCACCCCGGTCGAAGGCCACCACCGGCGTCCCCGACATGGCCGCCTCCGCGCAGACCAGCCCGAACGGCTCGTCCCAGACCGGGGTCACCAGGACCGCCGAGGCGTTGCCGACCGCCCGGCTGAGGTCGTGACCGCCCAGGTGCCCCCGGTAGGTGGCGTCCGGGCCCAGCAGGGGTTCCACCTCGGCGGCGAAGTACGCGGGGTCGGCGACGGGTCCGACGAGGTCCAGGTGCCGGCCGGCGAGCGCCGCGGCCCGCAGGGCGAGGTGCGGGGCCTTCTCGGGCACGATCCGGCCGAACCAGAGGAGTCCACCGCGTCCCGGACCGAGTCGCCAACGGCGGGGGACGACTCCGTTCGGGACGACCTGCACCGACGGGACGTGCGGTGACCACTGGGCGGCGGTGAAACCGCTGACGCAGGTGAACGCGGCCGATCCGCCGCCCGCGGCCAGCGCGGACGTGAGCCACGGCGTCGGCGGGGTGTGCAGGCTCGTCACGACCGGTACCGGCAACGTGTCGGCCAGGGCGAGGGGGAGGTAGTGCAGCGAGTTGTTGTGCACGACGTCGACGTGACCGGCGTAGGTCGTGCGCAGGGCGGTCATGACGCGGAGGTGGTCGTGGTGCTCGGTCATGAACTCCGCGGCCGGCATCGACGAGTCGGTGCGGGCGAGGTCGTCCGCCGCCCACGACCCACCCCCGAGGACCTCGGGCTGGACCCCCGGTGAGCCGGCGCCCGCGAAGAGGAGGACCTGGTGACCCCGGGCGCGCAACCCGTCGACGAGCGTGCCCACGAAGGACTCGAGCCCGCCCGCGTACGGCTCGGCGACGGGGTGACGGCTCGGTCCGAGCACGGCGATCCGCAGCGGCTCCGAGGGTCCGCGCCGTGCCTGCGCCGTCCGACGCGCCGGGTGACGGGTCAGTCCTCCCGGGAACCGGTGGGAGGAGGCGTGGGTGTCGAGCACAGGAGGATGACAGCACGCCCGGCGCGGTTCCGCTTCCGGGGGCCCCCTGGGGCTGGTGCCCCTATTGTCAACCCGTGACGAGGGAGGAGCACTACGGAGGGTTCTACGGGCTGGTGCCCCTGCCCGTCGACGACGGCCGACCGCTGGTGCTCGTCCACGGCAACTGCCAGGCGGAGTCCCTGCGGGTCCTGCTGGGAACGCCCTCCTCCCCGGTCCGCACCGTGCGGGTGCCGCCGGTCCACGAGCTGACCGCCGCGGACCTGCCCCACCTGGACCGGCTGCTGGCCCACGTCGACGTCCTCGTGTCGCAACCGGTGCGCGACGACTACCGCGACCTGCCGCTCGGCACGGCGCAGCTGGCCGCGCGTGCCCCGCGCACCCCGCGGGTGGTGGTCGTACCGGTGCTGAGGTGGGCTGCGCTGCACCCGTTCCAGGTGATCGTGCGCAGTCCGGAGTCCGGTGAACCACCGGTCGTGCCCTACCACGACCTGCGTTCCCTGACGCTGGCCGCCGGGCGTCCGCCGCTGCCCGAGGTCCCCTCGCCCGAGGCGGTGCGGGAGGTGCGCGCGGTGTCGGTGCGGGAACTGCAGGAGCGCTGCGCCCGGCACGGGGCGCTCGAGGTCGCGGACCTGCTGCTCGCCGCCGGCGCCCGCGCGACGCAGACGATCAACCACCCCGGCAACGACGTCCTGCGCGGTCTGGCCGGACGGGTCCTGCGGGCCTGCGGGCTGCCCGCCGCGGTCGACGACCCGGGCCGCACCCTGCTGGACAGCGTCCACGCCCCGGTGCTGCCGGAGGTCCTGTCCGCCCTGGGGCTGGCGGGGAGCGGGCGGCCGGGCTGGACCGTGGCCGGGCGCGAGGTCGCCGACGCGGAGGTCCGCGAAGCCCACCTGCGCTGGTACCGGGAGCACCCGGGGGTGGCGGAGGCGGGGTTGGCCCGGCACGCGGAGGTCGCGGCGGTGCTGTCGTGACGGTGTCCCTGGTCGTCGGCCCGGCCGAGCACGGGGTGACGGCGGCGGCGCTGGCCCAGTGGGGGGTCGTGGGCGGCGATCCCGGCCGTCGGCTCGTGCGGCGGGGGGGACGTCCCGACCTCCCCGACGTCCTGCGGGAGCTGGACGGGGTGGGGCCCGGACCCGTCCTGGTGCACGTCACCGACCGGCTCTACGGCCGGGACGCCGACGAGGCGGCCGCGTTCGTCGAGGGGCTGGCGTCGGCGCGGGACCTGCTGGTGACCCTGCACGACCTGCCGCAACCCAGCGACGGTCCGGTCAACCACCCCCGCCGGGCGCGGGCCTACCGGCGGATGGCGGAGGCGGCCTCCGCCGTGGTGGTGTCCAGCCGGCACGAGCAGCGCCTGCTCGCGGCCTGCGGGGTCAGCCGGCTGGCCGACGTGGTGCCGCTGCCCGTTCCGCGGTTCGCCCCCTCGCCCGCGGCGGACCCGTGGGCGCGACCCGTGGCCGTGGCCGTCCTGGGTTTCCTCTACCCCGGGAAGGGGCACGAACTCGTCCTGGACGCCCTCGACGGCCTGCCCGCCGGGGTCGGGCTGTCCGCCCTCGGCCGGCCCTCCGACGGGCACGAGGACCTCGTGGCGGAACTCACCCGCCGGGCCCACGCGAAGGGACGCAGCTTCGAGGTCACCGGGTACGTGCCCGACGCGGAGCTCCCCGCGCTGCTGCGTTCCGCGGTGGTTCCGGTCGCCCCGCACGAGCACCTCTCCGCCTCGGGTTCCATCAACGCCTGGATCGGGGCCGGGCGACGTCCGCTGGTGCCGCGCAGCGACTACGTCACGGAACTGCTGGAGCGTCACCCCGACTGCGTCCGGGTCTACGACGACCTGGCGAGCGCCCTGCTCGAGGTCTGGTCGACACCGGAACTCAGCTGGGCCGACGGCCCGGGCGGACCGACGCTGGAGGAGACCGTCCAAGAACTGCTGGCGATCGCGGACCGGTTGCCCGCGTGAGGATCCCGCTCGTCACGGTCGTGGTGCCCTACTTCGAGGACCCGCACGGTCTGGACCTCGTGCTGACCGCGCTGGAACTCCAGGACCACCCCTCCCTCGAGGTCGTCGTCGCCGACGACGGTTCCCGGGTGGAGCCGCAGCCCGGGCCACGTCCCTATCCAGTGCGGGTCGTGTCCCAGCCGGACCGGGGTTTCCGGGCCGCGGCCGCCCGCAACCTCGGGGCGGCGGCCGGTCGGGGTTCGCTGTTCTGCTTCCTCGACGCCGACACCGTGCCGGAACCCGGGTACGTCTCGGCCGTGGTGCGTGCGGTGGCCGGCGGTGCCGACCTCGTGGTGGGGCGTCGACGCCACGCCGACCTCGCGTCGACGACCCCGGGCGAGCTCCGCGCCTGGTTCGCGACGGGCGTCCCGGCCGCGCGGGAGTTCCCCGAACCCGCCTGGCTGGTCGAGGCCTACGAACGCACCGACGACCTGCGCGCCGCCGGGGACGACGCCTACCGGTTCGTCATCTCCGCGGTGCTCAGCGTCACGCGGGAACTGTTCGAGGAGGTCTCCGGGTTCGAGGAGGCGTTCACCGCCTACGGGGGCGAGGACTGGGAGTTCGCCCACCGCTGCTGGGTCGCGGGCGCCGGGTTCGTGCACGCCCGTGACGCCGTGGCCTGGCACGACGGCCCGGACTTCGCCGGGCGGACCGACGAGGCGCAGGCGCGGTCCTCGCGCAATCTCGAGGGTCTGACGCTCGCCCGGTTCGTCCCCGACCCCGCGGCCCGCGGGGAGGGCCTGATCTGGTCCCACCCCGACGTCGTCGTCACCCTCGAGGACCGCGGCCGCGAACCGGCGGACGTCGTGGCGTCGGTCCGTTCGCTGCTGCGGGGTTCCGACGCCGGGGTCTGGCTGGTCTCGGGGGAGGCGGCGGACCTGCTGGACGACCCGCGCGTCCACCGCGGCCGCCCGCCGTGGGACGTGCTGCGCCGCTGCCGGTTCCGGGTCGACCTCGACGTCCCCGTCCTGCTGTCGGGGAGCACCCTGCGCGACCTCGCGGACGTGGCCCCCGCGCGGGTCGGGGAGCACCTCGTGGTCCGGCGCAGCCGGGACCTGGCCCGCGGCGAGGGGGCCGAGGTCCTCGACGTCCCCGGCGTCACGGCGGCCGAGGCGGTCGACAGCGACCTGCAGCGGACGTGGGGCCGCGAGGACCACCGGCGTCCCCGCCCTCACACGTCGCTGCGGACCCCGTTCGTGCCCAGCGACACCCCGAGCTCGCGGCCGTAGGCCGGCACGACCTCACCGTCCACGTCACCCCGGCCCACCAGTTCCACCAGGCAGCGCACCACCAGGTCGGGCGAGGCGTAGACGTGGTGGGCGAGCAGCGCGAGGTGGGTGAGCTGTTGCGTCGAGAGCTCCCCGAGCTGGCCGAAGTCCTTGACGTAGGCGACGTCGGCCTCGAGGAGCTGCTGGTGGGTCGCGAAGATGTTCCCGTCCAGGACCCCGGGGGAGATCGGCCAGCGCTTGACGGCGGCGAAGGCGTGCGGCAGGAAACCCTGGGCGCGCAGTTCCGCGTCGACGTCGGCGAACAACGGCTGGTCCTGGTAGAGCGGGACGAAGGAGACCTCGGTGTGCACCGCGACGGCGTCGGCGAGGGTCCTCCGGCCGTTCTGGAACACCATGAGCTCCGAACCCTGGACGTCGATCTTGAGCAGGTCCAGCGGTCCGAGGTCGGGGACGTCGTCGAGTCGCGTCGTCGCGACCGGGATGCGCTCCAGCACCTGGCCGTAGCGGGCGAACTCGTTCAGGGCCGACAGGCGGGCGACGTCCGGCTCGAAGAGACTGGTCATCCCGTTCATCCAGGTGACCTTGAGCTCGTGGCCGCCACCATCACCGACCGCGTGCTGCAGGTAGCGCTCGTGGGGACCGGCCGCCGCGTGCAACTTCGCCAGCGCGTCGGCCTGAGGTTCGAACCCGACTACGGTGCACAACCCCGCGGCCAGCATCGGGGCGTAGGGCGGGTCACCGTCGATGGGGTTCGCCCCGATGTCGACCACCGCCGTCCGCCGGGTCGCTGCGAGGAGCTCGATCCACGACTGCACATTGCACCTTCCTGACGACGGCCCGGGTGGCGCCGATGTGCAGGTGAGGTTACGGGAGCGGCGCGAACGCGCGAGGCGAAGCCTCCTGCGCCCCGGGCGGGACCGTCCGGTGCGGTGAGGGCGTCACCCGGGGACCGGGTGACGCCCGCGGATCACTTCTCGTAGGTGTGCAGGGCCAGCCCGACGCCGAAGAAGGTGGGGGCCCAGTGGCCGACGAAGATGCCCCAACGGTCGGCGCGGTCGGTCCCGGCGTCCTCCGCCTGACGGGAGATCCCCCAGGCCAGGAACGAGAGGCCGATGCTCGCGAAACCGGCGGTGTAGGCCCAGTCGGACTTCACACCGGCGTCGTGCAGGTACTTGATCACAGGATTCTCCTCGTCGTCGGTGGGCACGGCGCTGACCGGGCGGGGATTCGCCCGCGCGAGCCCTACCCCGCCATCGGACCGCGAGACGGCCGGCGTCGCATCTCGAAACTCCTGTGGGTTTGACCGCGCCCGGCCGAGGGCACGCCGATACGGTGACGCCACCCTTCCCCCCGCTGCCTCACCCAGCGAGTGCCCCAGCGCCCGCGCAGCCCCCCGGAGTCCTGATGTCGCGTTCCACCACTCCCACCCGACGGCCCACCCGACGGTCGGTCCTGGCTGCCGGCGCCGGCACCGCCGGCGCCCTCGGCCTCAGCGCCTGCGGCGGGTTCTCGACCGGTTCCGACGACCCGCCCTCGGGCGGGGACGACAGCACCCTGACGATGATCACGTGGGCCGGTGACGCCGAGCTCAAGGCGTTCCAGACCCTCGCCGACGGGTTCGAGGCCCAGGGCGGTCCGACCGTGAAGCTGCAGGTCGTGCCGTACTCGGAGGTCCTGACCGCCGTCGACACCGGCCTGCGCACCGACAGCCCGCCGGACCTCTTCCGGGTCAGCTACACCGACGTCGCGGCCTACCGGGCGCAGAACGTGCTGGCCGACCTGAAGGACGCGTCCAGCCTGCAGAAGTCGTTCCTCCCGGCGTTCTGGAGCGCCGTCAGCGACGACGACGGCACGTTCGGCGTCCCGCACCACACCGACACCTCCATGGTCCTGGTGAACACCGCCGCGGTCGCCTCGGCCGGGCTCGGGACGCTGCCGAGCACGCTGGACACCGCGTGGACGTGGGAGCAGTTCCTCGACGCCGCCGGCCGGGTGCAGCCCTCGCGCGCGGACACCTACGCCTTCGCGGTGAACTGGCAGAACGCCGGCGCCTACCGCTGGCTGAACTTCGTCGACCAGGCCGGGGGCCGGCTGCTGACCGAGGACCTGAAGGGCGTCGCGGCCGACGACCCCGGGATGCTGAAGGCCCTCACCCACACCCGGGACTTCTTCCGCCGGGGCCTCGTCCCGCAGGCCTCGTCCTCCCGTGGGCAGCCGGCCAGCGACCTCTTCGTGAACCAGACCGTCGCCATGGTCTTCGCCGGGGACTTCCTGCTGGAGGAGATCGACGGCGCCGGGTTCGACTACCAGGCGACGTTCCTGCCCCGCGACGTCAACGCCTCCGCCGACCTCGGCGGGAACGCCCTCGTCGCGGTCGAGGCGAGCCCGCGCAAGGACGCGGCCCTGGACTTCCTGGCCTACTGCGCGGGTGCGGAGCAGATGGGTGCGTTCTGCGCCGCCGCGACCGTCCTGCCCACCCGGACCGACGTGGACCCGGCCACCCTCGACTACACGGTCCGCCCCGACCTGATGCCGCTGTTCGTGGAGCAGGCGACCACCATCCGCGAGCAGCTCGTCCAGCAGGTCGTCGTCCCCGACTTCAGCGCGATCAACGGCCAGCTCGCCGACCGCCTCGACGCCGTCTTCCTCGGCAGCGACGACGACCGGGCGGCCCTGGCGCAGCTCGTCGCCGGGGTGCAGTCGGTCCTCACGTCGTGAGCCAGAGCGTCAGCTCGCTCGCGGTCCGGCCGGCGCGCGGGCGACGGGCGGCCGCCGTCCGGCGCTGGGGGGTCTCCTACGCGCTGCTCACGCCGGCGCTCGTCCTGTTCGGCCTGTTCGTGCTCTGGCCGTTGGTGCAGGCCGTGCGGATCTCGCTCACGAACTCGACGGGCATCGGCACCGCCGACTTCGTCGGCCTGCAGAACTACACCCGGATGGTGGGCGACCCGTCGTTCTGGCGGGCCGCGGGGAACACCGGTCTGCTCGCGCTCGTCTCGGTGCCGACGAGCATCGCGGCCGGGTTCGGCATCGCGCTGCTGCTGCGGGACCGGTTGCCGGCCCGCGGGATCTTCCGCGCGCTGTTCCTCGCCCCCTACGTGATCTCGGGGGTCGTGGTCGCGATGGCCGGGCGCTGGATCTTCGACGAGAACGTCGGCATCGTCGACCGCACCCTCTCCGGCTGGGGTTTGCCCGCCCCGGACTGGCAGTCGGGCGGGACCGCCGCGGCGGTCTCGGTGTTCGTGATGCTCTTCTGGGCGCGCACCGGACTCGTCGTGGTCCTCTACCTCAGCGCTCTGCAGGGCATCGACGGGGACCTCCTGGAGGCCGCGGAACTCGACGGAGCCTCCCGGTGGCAACGGATCCGGTTCGTGAGCTGGCCGCTGCTGCGCCCCACCACGTTCTTCGTCACGGTCCTCATGGTGATCGAGGTGTTCCAGGTGTTCGACGTCGTCCGCGTCATGACCGGGGGTGGGCCGGCGGGAGCGACGGACATCCTCGTCACCTACGCCTACACCCAGGGTTTCCAGGCCCGTCGTCAGGGCTACGGCTCCGCGATCGGGGTCGTCGTCTTCCTCGTGATCCTGCTCGCCACCCTGCTGTGGTGGCGGATCCAGGCCCGGAGCGAGGAGGAGTCGTGAGCACCTCCACGCGCACCCACGACCTGCGGGTCCAGCGCTCGGCCACGACGACCGCGCGGGGACCGGCCAGGCGGTGGCCGCGGTTCGTCGTCGTCCTCGTCCTGGCCCTGGTGTGGGTCTTCCCGCTGTACTGGATGGTCGTCACGGCCCTCTCCTCCCGCGCCGACCTCGTCGCCGGCCGCGTCTCCCTGCTGCCGCACGGCGTCGACCTCGGGGGTTTCCGCCGGGCGCTGACGGACTTCCCCGTCCTGCAGTGGTTGCAGAACTCGTTCGCGATCGCCGTGGTGGCCGTCGTGATCACCATCGTCGTGGACGTCACGGCCGGGTACGTGCTGGCCAAGCACCGGTTCCCCGGCCGCTCGGTGGTGTTCTTCCTGATCCTCGCGACCCTGATGATCCCCATCCAGACGTTGCTCATCCCGCAGTTCGACCTGGTCAACGACCTGGGCTGGATCAACTCCTACTGGGCCGTCATCGTCCCGCGGTCCGCGGAGGCCTTCGGGGTGTTCCTGGCCCGGCAGTACTTCCTGTCGCTGCCGGACGAACTGCTCGAGGCGGCGCAGCTGGACGGGGCGGGACAGTTCCGCACGTTGTGGTCGATCGTGCTGCCGTTGTCGCGGCCGCTGATCGCGGTGCTGCTGGTCATGACGTTCATGTACCGGTGGAACGAGTTCGCCTGGCCGCTGGTCGCGTTGCGCGACCCCGACCTGTACACGTTGCCGGTGGGGTTGTCCTTCCTGCAGGGGCAGTACACGACGGACTACCCGGCGCTGATGGCCGGCGCGCTGGTCTCGATCCTGCCCGTGCTCGTCCTCTTCGGCGTCGCCCAACGGCAGTTCGTGGCCGGCATCTCCCGCAGCGGGCTGAAGTGAACCCTCCGGTCGTCCGGCCGTCAGGACGGTAGGCGTTCCAGCGTCGTGTTCGAGGTCAGCAACGGGATCCCCGCGGCCAGCACCGCGCGGTCCCCGGGCGCACCGGGGTCGAAGGGGGTACCGCCCAACCAGGCCCACGCCGCGGGCGTCCGCCCGCAGACCTCGGTGAGCCGACGGACGGGTTCACGCACCTGCCGGTCGACGTCGTCGTCGCTCACCACGTCGGGCGACGCCGCGTGGGTGGCCGTGTGCCCGCACACCTCGTGGTCCTCGGCGAGGTGGGCGAGTTCGTCCCAGGTCATGGCGAGCCGGTCCCCGGGGTGTTCGAGCACGCCGTAGTCGTGGGTCCGGGCGAACTCCTGCTGGTCGCCCGGGCGCACGTCCAGGAACTCCGTGGGCGGGTAGAACCAGCCGGTCAGTCCCGTCTCGGCCAGCAGCGGGGCTGCGCAGCGCACCGCGCTGGCGAAACCGTCGAAGAACGCCGGGACGATCCCCGGTCGCCCGGTGCGCCACCGTCCGGTGGCGAAGAACTCGAGGACGTCGGCGGCGGACACGGGATCGAAGCGGGCGGCGTAGCCCTGGAGCTCCACCCGGAACTCCTCCTGCCGCGAGAGCGGGGTGTCGTGGTAGTTCACGACGCGCAGGAGGCGCCCCCCGACGAGGGCGTCCCGGACCCGGGCCGCCTCGGCGTCGCGTTCGGCCCGGGGAGGTGTCCGCCACCCCTCGGGACGCCACGCGGCCAACCGCCCCGGGACCTCGCTCCCCGCCCGGGCGCGGACGGGGCGGAACTCCAGGTCGGCGAGCACCGCGAGGGCGTCCTGCACGGTGACGTCGGGATCCGCCGCGGCCAGGACGTCCCAGACGACGCCGAGGCGACGGCCGAGGTCGACGTCGGCGTGCGCCGGATCGTCGCGACGGGGCGGTGGGGGCTGCAACCCGAGGAACATCGCCACCCCGGCCCGTTCCTCGTCCTCGGCCGCGATCGCGGCGGCGGCCCGGCGGACCTCCCCGGGATCGAGCACGTCAGGCATCGAACGCGTCAGGCATCGAACGCGTCAGACGAGGTGCACGTCGAGGCTCGTCGCGTCGATCGTCTTCGTGAAGGGGCAGATCGAGAGGGCCTGCTGCAGGACGTCGTCCGGCTCGGCGCCCGCGTCGGGGAGGGTGACGAGGAGTTCGTAGCGGGCCGAGTACCCGGGACCGTCGTCCTGGGCCAGCGTGACCCGGGAACGCACCTGAGCGCCTTCGGTGCTGCCCCCGGCGGTGCTGGTGGCGATCTTCAGGGATTCCAGCAGGCACGTGCTCAGCGCCGCGGCCATCAGCTGTTCGGGGTTCGTGGCGCCGGAGTCGTCGCTCGACGTCGCCTCGCGGACGTCGAGTTCCAGCAGACCGTCGTCGGAGCGGGCGGTTCCGGCGGACGCCGTGACGTCGGCCGTGTACAGGTCGGTGGGCATGTCCCGACGCTACGAGCCGGGGGGAGGAGTCGCGCGCTGGAGCCTCAGGGGCGCAGTCCGGCGCGGAAGGCGAACGAGACGAGTTGCGCCCGGTCCCGCGCACCGACCTTCGTCATCACCCGCACCGCGTGCGTCTTCACGGTGAAGGGGGACAGCGACAACCGGGCGGCGATCTCCTGGTTGCTGAGCCCGTCCGCGACGAGGAGGGTGATGTCCCGCTCGCGGGGGGTCAGGACCGCGAAGCGGTCGAGGAGGTGGCGGTCGGGTTCCTGCTGCGGACGGTGCGCCACGTGGTGGATCAGCGCCGACGTCGCGGCCGCCGACAACGTCCCCCCACCCCCGACGACCTCGGCTATGCCGGCGACGAGTTCTTCGGGACCGACCATCTTGCTGAGGAAGCCGTTGGCTCCCGCACGCAGGGCGGCGAGGACGACGTCGTCCTGGTCGAACGTGGTGAGCACGACGACCCGGACCTCCTCGGGCGGGTGGTGCAGCCGGATCCTGCGGGTCGCCTCGACCCCGTCGACGCCCGGCATCCGGAGGTCCATCAGGACGACGTCGACGGGGTGCTCGCGCAGGAACGTGACGGCCTGCAGACCGTCGGAGAGGTCCGCGACCACCTGCAGACCGGGATCGTGGGCGAGCATGGCCCGGATCCCCGCGCGCATGTCGTCCTGGTCGTCGACGACGAGGACGGTGGTCACCGGGGCCCCGTCCCGACGGGACCGAACTCCGCGTGCACCCGGAACCGCTGCCCGACGGGGCCGACGCGGAGTCGTCCGCCGGCCGACTCGACGCGTTCGCGCATCCCGACGAGTCCCATCCCGGACCTGGGGACCGCGGTGGACGGCCCGCCCGCGGCGTCGTCCTCACGGTCGTCCTCACGGTCGTTCCGGGGGCGTTGCCCGAGGCCGTTCTCGACGGTGACGGAGATCCGCCCCGTGGTGGCGCGCACGTCGACCGTGGTGGGCCCGGTGCCGTGGCGGTGGGCGTTGGTGAGGGCCTCCTGGACGACCCGGTAGACCGTCACCCCGAGGCTCGGTTCCGCGGCCCCGTCGGCGAGCTGGAGGGAGGGTTCGACGTCGAGGCCGATCGCCTCGAAGGACTCGACCAGGCCGCTCAGGCTGCTGAGCCCGGGCGTCGGTCGCAGCGCCTCCTCGGTCGTGACCTCGTCGCCGCGCCGCAGCAGCGCGAGGATTCGCTGGGTCTCGACCACCACCGTCGCGGCGCTCGAGCGCGCGGAGACGAGGGCCTGCCGGGAGCGCTCGGCGTCGGGGGGCAGCCCGATCTCCGCGACGCCGAGGTGGACGTTGAGCATCGCGACCTGGTGGCCGACGACGTCGTGCAGGTCCCGGGCGATGCGCAGGCGTTCTTCGGTGACCCGTCGGGTCACGTCGACCTCGCGCGCCGCGAGCGCCGCCGCCGCCTGTTCCTCCAGGGTCCACCAGTGCTCGCGGTGCAGGCGCAGGGCGGCGCCGCCCACGCCGCCGGCCACGGCCGAGAACAGGGCCGCCGACCCGGCGAACGCGCCACCGCGGAAGGCACCCACGGTCATCAACGCGGCCAGGAAGCAGACCGCCGTGACGACGGTGCCCGCGAGCGCGTTGCGGCCGCGCAAGGTGACGGAGAACAGCACGAGCACCGCCGTCATCCACACCGACAACGGGTCACGGCCCACGACCGTGACGGCGAAGGGGGCAGCGCTCGCCACGACCAGGCCGCACCACGGCCACCACCACGAGAGCGCGACCCCGCCCCCGGCCAGCAGGACCGCGAACGCCGTCGGCCACCCCGCACCCGTCACCACCACCGCCGCCAGTTGCGCCGCGAACACCAGCGCCGCGACGCCGTAGGCGAGGGCGTGGGGCAGCAGCGGGCGCCGGATCCAGGGCGGTGTCGCCGGTCGCTCGGCGGCGTTCGTCGGGGTGACCACGCTCCGATCCTCCGCCCGGGGCCACCCGGCGGCGTACTACGGACGAAGTACACGCCCCTCCGGTGCGGACGGACGCCCCGCGGGAAGCGGTCCGGCGGGAGTACGCGCTCCTCCCCGGCGACGCCGAGGGTGGAGGCCATGACCCAGCAGACGACCAGCCCCTCGCAGAACCCGACCACCGTGACCGTGACCCCGGACGGCCTCCGGACCCTGCACCTGGTCCGGGCGGTGGTGTCGGCCGTCTGGGTGGTGCTCGTCCTCACGACGTCGGCCTCGCTCGTGGCCACCGACGTCCCCACCGCGGTCGCGGGCGTCCTGCTCGTCGTCTACCCGGTGTGGGACGCCGTCGCGACGCTGCTGGAACGCCGCGTGGCCGGGACCGACGCGACGGGCGGGGTCCGGACCCTCAACGTGGTCCTCGGGCTCGCCGCCGCCGTCGCGATGGTCGTCGCCGTGCGGGACAGCGTCGGCTCGGCCCTGCTCGTCTTCGGGGTCTGGGCGCTTGTGTCCGGAGCCGTCCAGCTCGCCGTGGCGCTCCGACGTCGCCGCACGGTGGGGGCGCAGTGGCCGATGGTGGCCAGCGGCGGGTTGTCCGTCGTCGCGGGCGCGTTCACCGCGCTGAGCTCCACCTCGGCGAGCAGCGGGTTGTCCTCGCTCGCCGGGTACTCGGCGGTCGGTGCGCTCTGGTTCCTCGTCTCGGTGGTCGCGCTGTCCGTGCGCGTCCGGCGCACCGCGCGCTGACCCGCACCGACACGGGGCCGGCGTCGTGTTCCGCGCGCGGGCGCAGCGCGGGCGGCGCACAGTGGGGCGCATGCAGGAACCAGGAGAGAACCCGGCCGTGCCGGACACCGACGCGGACCCCGAGATGCTGAACCCCCGTGATCTGCGGGACGAGGAGTCCGGCGACGGAGCGCGGGACGACGAGGGGGCGCAGGACCAGGACGGCGATCCGGCGTCCCTCAACCCGCGGGACGATCAGGGCTGATCGACGCGACGACGGCCGGCCCTCCCGCGGGAGGACCGGCCGTCCGCACGTCGGTGCGTCAGTCCAGCGTGCTGACGTCGATGACGAACCGGTAGCGGACGTCGGAGGCCAGCACGCGTTCGTAGGCCTCGTTCACCTGCTCCGCGCCGATGACCTCGATCTCGGCGCCGAGGTGGTGCTCGGCGCAGAAGTCGAGCATCTCCTGGGTCTCGCGGATCCCGCCGATGGGGGAACCGGCGAGCGAACGCCGCGCCATGATGAGCGAGAACACCGCGAGCGACAACGGCTTCTCCGGCGCCCCGACGTTCACCATCGTGCCGCCCACGCGCAGCAGCGAGAGGTAGGCGTCGAGGTCGACGACGGCGCTGACCGTGTTCACGATGAGGTCGAAGGAACTCGCGAGGTCCTGGAACGTCGACTGCTCGGACGTCGCGTGGTAGTGCGTGGCGCCCAGGCGCAGCCCGTCCTCCTGCTTCTTCAGCGACTGCGACAGGACGGTGACCTCCGCGCCCATGGCGGCGGCGATCTTGACGGCCATGTGGCCGAGCCCGCCGAGGCCGACGACGGCGACCTTCTTGCCGGGGCCCGCGTTCCAGTGGCGCAGCGGGGAGTACGTGGTGATCCCGGCGCACAGCAGCGGCGCGGCCTCGTCGAGCTCGATGCCCTCGGGGATCCGGAGCACGAAGTCCTCCGTCACGACGATGGCCTGGGCGTAGCCGCCCTGGGTGGGCTCGCCGTCCTTGCCGATGCCGGCGTAGGTGCCGACGTTGCCCTTGACGCAGAACTGCTCCTCGCCGCCCGTGCAGTACTCGCACTCCCCGCAGGAGTCGACCATGCAGCCGACGCCGACGCGGTCGCCGACGGAGTGCTTGGTGACCTCGGAGCCGACCTCGGCGACGATCCCGGCGATCTCGTGGCCGACGACGACCGGGTAGTTCGTGGCGCCCCACTCGCTGCGGGCGGTGTGGATGTCGGAGTGGCAGATGCCGGCGAACTTGATGTCGATCAGGACGTCGTGCGGCCCGACGTCGCGACGCTCGATGGTGGTCGGGGTCAGCGGCTGGTCGGCGGCGGTGGCCGCGTAGGCCTTCACGGTCGTGGTCATGCGGTGCGTTCTCCTCGCGGACGGCGAAAGGGTGGTGGGGTCCGGGGATCGACTCCGGGATCGACTCCGGGACCGACGCCAGTCGAACACGACCGGGGCGGTCGGGGACTGCCGGAACGGCCCTCCCGGGGGGCCCTGTCACACCCTCCCTCGCCGGCAGCGGTCGAGCCGGTCCAGCGGGTCGGGCGGTCCCGGCGGCCTGCGGCGGCGCGGGCCGGGGCGCGACGCTCGTAAGCTCCCACCGTGAGTCATCAGCCTGCGGGTGCGTTGCCGGGCGGTGTCGGGCAACTCCCCGCCGTGGTGCACGACTACCCGGCGGCGGTCCTGCTCGTCGACACCGAGTCGACCAAGGTCGTCTACGTCAACGACCTGGCCCGCCAGCTGGCCCCGGACGTGCGGCTGCCCCTCGACGTCGAGGACTGGTCGCGCGCGGCGGGACTCGAGGTCGACCCGGGAAGCCCGCTGAGCGCGAGCAGCACCCCGCTCACCCGGGTCGCCGCGGGTGATCCCGATACCGGCCGCCAGGTCAGCGCGGCGTTGCGGTCGGAGGCGACCGAGGCCCGGGAGGCGCTGTGGGCCATCGGGATGCCGTTGCACGACGCGCCGCTGCCGTTGCGGGCGCGCTCGCTGCTGGTGCTGCTGCCGGTGCGCTTCCCCGACGCCGTGGCCGGGGTCCGGGCCGCCGCCGTGGTCGACCGGGCCCACCGCTCGGTGCTCTCCAGCGGTCTCGCGATGGCCATCAGCGACCCGGCCGCGCCGGACGAACCGCTCGTCTGGGTCAGCCGGAACTTCGAGCAGCTCACCGGCTGGGACGCCGCGGAGGTGCTGGGGCGCAACTGCCGCTTCCTGCAGGGGCCGGACACCGACCCCGAGGCCGTCGCGAACCTGCGCGCCGGCATCGCCGCCGGGAGGACGGTGAGCCAGGTCCTGCTGAACTACCGCCAGGACGGGTCGGCGTTCTACAACAACGTGGTCGTGTCCCCGGTCTTCGACGCCGAGGGCCGCCTCATCCACCGGGTCAGCGTCCAGAGCGACGTGACCGGCCAGGTGGTGGCCGCGAAGCAGCGCGACGCGGCCCTCGCCGAGGCCGCCGCCGCGCGCGCGGCCCAGGCCGCCGCCGAGGACGCGGGCCGCTTCGGGCGGCTGCTGCTCACGCTGAGCGAAGCCCTGACCGCGACGATCACCGTGGACCAGGTCGCCGCCACGATCACCGACGTCGTGGCCGCGGAACTCGGAGCCGCGGGCGGTGGACTGTTGCTGGCGGACGCGGCCCGCACGCACCTCCGGTTCAGCTCGCTGGAGCACATGCCGGCCGGCATGAACCCCTCCTGGGCCCGGGTCGCCTGGGACGAGGACTCACCGGTGGCCGCCGCGGTGCGCACCCGGCGAGCGGTCTTCCACCGGGACCGCGAGCAGTTGCTCGCGGTGCACCCGGACCTCCCGGCCCGCGCCGTCCTGCCCTCCCTGGGGGCGACGGTGAACCTCCCGCTCGTGGTCGGACGCGACGTCGTGGGCGCCGTCTTCCTCTACTGGGACCAGGCTCAGGACTTCTCCGCGGAGCAGCGGGCGGCGCTGCAGGCGCTGGCCGGCTACACCGCCCAGGCCGTGCAGCGCGCGACCCTCATCAGCGAACGCCGCAGCGCCGCGGAGATCCTCCAGCAGTCGATGCTGACCCGGTTGCCCGAGCCGGACCACCTCGAGATCCGCGCCCGCTACGTCCCCGCCGCGGTGGGGGAGTACGTGGGCGGGGACTGGTACGACGCCGTCGTCCTCCCCGACGGGGCCACCACCGTCGTCATCGGCGACGTCACCGGCCACGACATGACCGCCGCGGGGCACATGGGGCAGCTGCGAGGTCTGTTGCGCGCGTTCGCCTTCGACCGCCTGGAACCTCCGTCGGAGGTCGTGTCCCGCCTCGACCGGGCGCTCGCGGGTCTGCACGTCGAGGGCCTCGCGACCCTCGTCCTGGCGCGCATCGAGCAGACCGAGGAGGACGCCGCGGAGGGGCTGCGCAGGCTCCGCTGGACGAACGCCGGCCATCCTCCGCCGGTCGTCCTGACCGCCGACGGTGGCACGGAGGTCATGGAGTCCGAGCCGGAACTGCTCATCGGACTGATCCCGGAGACCGTCCGCACCGACCAGGTGCACCTCCTGCCGCCGGGCAGCACGGTGATCCTCTACACCGACGGCCTCATCGAGCACCGCGGCCGGAGCCTGGACGATGGCCTCGCCGACCTCCGCCGGGTCCTGGGCCGCTGCGGCGGCCTCACCCTGGAGGAACTGCTGGACCGGCTCGTGGTGGAACTCGTCGGCGATTCGCCCGAGGACGATTGCGCGATCCTCGCCGTCCGGGCCCACCCGGAGGACCGACCGCGTCCGCCCGAGGCGGGTCCCGGTCGGATCTCCTGAGGCGTCGCAGGTTCAGGCGTCGCAGGTTCAGGCGTCGCCGCCGACCTGGAACCACACCTGCTTCCCGGTGACCGCCCGGACGCTGCCCCAGCTGTCGGCGAGGACGTCGACCAGGGCCATGCCCCGACCGCTCGTCGCGTCGGCGTCGACGTGGCGCACGACCGGCTCGGTGGGGTTGTCGTCGGAACACGTGACCCGCACCCCGCCCACCGAGCAGTCCACCGTCACCCGCACCCGGTCCCCGCCGCCGTGCCGGACGGCGTTGGCGACGAGTTCGGTGGTCAGCAGGGCCACGACCTGCAACAGGTCGACGCCGGGCGCCGCGGTCCCACCGCGGGTGGAGGCGGCGGCGCAGTCGTCACCGACGCAGTACTCGTGCACGCGGTGACGGGCCAGGGACACCGACCGGGTCTCGGTGGGGAGTTCGAGCTGGAGCACCTGCTGATCCGTCCCTCGTCGGAGCGCCGGCCCGGGGGAGCGCGATCACCTCGGACCCGACCGGGTCCGTGCCCACTGTGGGGCCGCTCGCACGGAGGCGCCACCGCACGCACCCGCCGGGTCGCCCGGCGGCCTCAGCTGCGCAGCTGTGCCGCCAGCGGGCAGGAGTTCTGCCGACGCCCGGCGAGGCCCACGGTGTTGAGGTGCGTGACGACGGCCGCGAAGGCGCCGGTGACGCTGGTCTGGGTGTAGGGGATGCCGACCTCGGCGCAGTGCGCGCGCACCAGGGGCTGCACGAGGCGCAGGTTCGGCCGCGGCATGCTCGGGAAGAGGTGGTGCTCGACCTGGCGGTTCAGCCCGCCCATGAAGAAGTCGACGAGGCGGCCGCCCCCCACGTTGCGCGAGGACAGGACCTGGCGGTTGAGGAAGTCGAGCTTCGCGCCCCGCGCCAGCAACGGCATCCCCGTGTGGTTGGGGGCGAAGGCCCCGCCCAGCAGGACCCCGAAGACGGACACCTCGATCGCGACGAAGGCGGCGGCCTTCCCCGGGGACACCGCGAGCAGCAGGATCGTGGCGTAGACCGCCCACCGGCCCAGGACCATGAGGACGTCGACGTGGGTGCGCTTCATCGCACCCCGTCGCAACAGGGCCGAGGCGCTGTCGACGTGCAGGTTGAAGCCCTCGAGCATCAGCAGCGGGAAGAACCAGAAACCCTGGTGCGTCAGCAGCCAGCGGTGGGTGCGGCCCATCCCCTCCAGCGCCTCCGGGTGGAAGGCGAGGACCTTGGAGTTGATGTCGGTGTCGCGCCCGACCTGGTTCGGCGCGGCGTGGTGGAGGTTGTGCTTGCCCAGCCACCAGCCGTGGCTGAGCCCGCCGAGCAGGCTGGCCAGGCACCGGGAGGCGAGGGCGTTCCACTTCGGGGTGCTGAAGATCTGCTGGTGCGCGGCGTCGTGGCCCAGGAAGGCGACCTGGCTCAACGTCAGCGACACGACCGGGGCGAGCAGCAGCACCCACCAGGTGTCGCCGATGAACTGCAGGGACGTCGCCAGGACGGCCAGCACGACGACGAGGGTGGTGATGCGGCGCCAGTAGTAGCCGAGGCGGCGTCGCATGAGCCCCGCCTCGCGCACGCGCTGCGCGAGCGCCGTGTACGTGCTGGTGCTGCGGTGGGCCGCTCGCGCGGTGCGCGTCGCGCCCGCCGTCGGGGACTGCTCGAGTGCCATGGCCGTTCCTGTCGTCCGCGTCGTGACCGACGCGCCACCAGGGTTCGGGGCAACACATCGCTGTAGAGGTCACAACACCACCTGCGGGCGAGCAGGGCAAGCGGGGTGGATTCCGCACCACGTCACCGGTTCGGGCGCTCCACCTGCGGAGATGGTTCGCCGATGACACCAGGGTTCCTCCAACAGGCCGGGGATCATCACGATCGAGTCGGTGAGGTTCCCGTGCGCCACCCCAGCAGCCCGTCCGCGTCGCCGCGACCCACCGGTGCGCGCCGCCCGGCGTTGCTCCGTTCCGTGCTGCTCGTGAGCGCTGTCCTCGTCCTGCTCCCCGCGACGGCTGTCGCCGGGGAGATCGTCTCCGCCGGTCTGCGCCTGGTCGGGGTGGGCCTCGCCGTCGTGGTGCTGCGTCACAAGGCGGGGACGACCGACGACGAGCGCGCGGTGTGGCGGTGGCTCGCGCGGGCCACCGCGGTGGTGTGCGCGGGAGCGCTCGCGCAGTTCGGACTGAGCGCCCTGGCCGGGGCGAGCGGCCGGGCGGGCCTCGAGCTGCCCGGGGACGTCGTGCTGAGCGCGTCGTGCCTGCTCGCGTGCGTGCTGGTGTACCAGGGGCTCATCGTCTGGAACCGGACCAGCACGAGGCTCGCCGACCCGGGGGACTGGCTGAACGGGATCAGTGCGAGCCTGGCCGTCTCGGCGCTGCTCCACCTCGTGATCGCCTGGCGCGCCGGAGGTCGCGAGCAGTTGCTGCCCTGGTGGGTCCTCGACCTGTCGGTGGCCCGTTCCTCCGCCCTCTTCATCGTGCTGGGGACGACCCTGACCGTCGCGGTCATGGCCGGCCTGGTCCGGGACCCGCGGATCTGGGTGATCGCCCTCGGCGTGGTGTTCCTCATGGCGGTGGAGGTGGCGACGGCGTTCGACCTCCTGCACGGCGCGTGGTCGTCGTCGGGGTGGGGGCTGTTCTGCGTCGTCGTGGCCTGGGCCTCGACGGTGCGGGCGCGGCCGGTGCGGCCCCAGGAGGCCACGACCCAGTCGCTCACCGTCGGCACGTTCGTCGTGCTGCTGGCCAGCGTCGCGATCATCCTGCTCGCCACCCGGCTGCCCCCGCAGTCCACGGGCGTCGCCGTGATCTGCGGAGGGCTGGCCGTGGTCGGGGTCAGCACCCGTGTGGTGCGGCTCGTCTCGGACCTCTCGACGTTGGCGCAGACGCGGCAGGACGCCCTCACCGACGACCTCACCGGTCTGGCGAACCGGCGCGCCTTCGGCCAGCAGCTGGACCGCGCCGCGGAGGGCGGCGACGACGTCGCCGTCTACCTCCTGGACCTCGACCGGTTCAAGGAGGTCAACGACCGGTTCGGCCACGCGGTCGGCGACCGGCTGCTGCAGCGCACGGCGGGCCGGTTGGCGGCCGTCGTCCCGGCGGGCGCGGTGCTGGCGCGTCTCGGCGGGGACGAGTTCGCCCTGCTCCTGCCCGGTGCGGACGCGGTGGGTGCCGTGCGCTTCGCGCACGAGCTGGCGGCCGCCGTGCAGGGTGCCGGTGGGGTCGAGGGCACCGGTCAGGTGTCCGCGAGCGTCGGGATCGCCCTCCCGACCCGCGCCGAGGACCCGGCGGGGACGCTGGACGGGGGCGAGCTGCTGCGCCGCGCCGACGCCGCCATGTACCAGGCGAAGTCGACGGGGGAGGTCGTGCGCCTCTACGACGACGTCATCGACCGCGCCGGCCGCGAGGAGGCCCTGATGGCCGACGAGCTGTCCTGCGCCTTCGACACCGGGGACGCCGGCCGGCAGTTCCGGGTGCACTACCAGCCGCAGCTCGACCTCGCGTCCGGAGCGGTCGCCGGGGTCGAGGCCCTCGTGCGCTGGCAGCACCCCCGCCTCGGTCTGCTCGCGCCGGCCGCCTTCCTCGACCTCGTCGAGCGCGGAGGTCACATGGCCGACCTCACCGAGTTCGTGCTGCGGGAGGCGACGGCGTGGGCGAGGGCGGCGCCGTGGACGGGCGAGGTCCGGGTGTCCGTGAACCTGTCCGCGAGCTCGCTGGCCGACCCGGGTCTCCTCGTCCTGCTCGACGAACTGCTCGCCGAGGGCCTGGACCCGGGCTCCGTCGTCCTCGAGGTCACCGAGACGCTGCTCATGAGCAACCCCGAGCAGGCGGTGGAGATGACCCGGGAGATCCGTCACCGCGGCTTCGGGCTGAGCATCGACGACTACGGGACGGGGTACTCGTCGCTGTCCTACCTCGTCGACCTCCCGGCGACGGAGGTGAAGCTCGACCGGTCCTTCACGGTGCGGCTCTGCGGTGACGAGCGGGTGCGCCAGATCGTGGCCGGCACCGTGGAACTCGCGCACCGCCTCGGCCTGCGGGTGGTCGCCGAGGGGGTGGAGGACGAGGCGACGCTGGAGGTGCTGCGCTCGCTCGGGGTCGACGAGACCCAGGGGTACCTGCACAGCCGCCCGTTGGCGCCGGCCGACGTGCCCGCCTGGGTGCGTGACCGGTCCGCGCCCGCGCTCAGCGGTGGGCGGTCGAGCTCAGCCACCGCGCCGTGAGGGCCTCGGCCGGTTGCGGCTTCCCGCACCAGTACCCCTGCAGGTAGTCGCAGCCCGCGGCGGCGACCTCCAGCGCCTGGGCCTCGGTCTCCACCCCTTCGGCGATCACCCGCAGGTCGAGGCTGGCGGCGACGGTGACCACGGCGGCGACCAGGGCACGGCGGCGCGGGTCGGTGGTGATCCCGGCGACGAACGACTTGTCGATCTTGGCGAGCCGCACGGGGAGTTCCACGAGCCGGGACAGCGAGGAGTACCCGGTGCCGAAGTCGTCGACGGACAACGGGTGGCCGAGGCGCTGCTGTTCCTGCAGGCCGACGAGGACCTGGGGGTCGATGAAGCTGCTCTCGAGGAGCTCCAGACCCAGGTGCCCGGGGTCCAGACCGTTGCGGGTCAGGGCCGAGACGATGGTGGGGCCCAGCAGGGGGTCGACCAGTTCGCGGGCGCAGACGTTGACGTAGACCGTGGCGGGCGCCGCGGGACCCAGCCGGTCCCGCCAGAGCGCCATCTGCGCGCAGGTCTGGGCGATCACCCAGCGCCCGATCCCCACGATGGACCCGCTGTGGGTGGCCAGGTCGATGAACTCCGCCGCCGGCAGCAGACCGTGGACGGGGTGCTGCCAGCGCACGAGTGCCTCCACGGCGTGCAGCGCACCGGTGGCGTCCACGATGGGCTGGTAGTGGATCCGCAGCTGCCGCAGACCCTCGGCCTCGGCCAGCTGGTGCTCCAGCAGACGCAGCGGGGGGCGCAGCGGCTGCCCGTTCGGCCCCGTCTCGCGGGCGAACTCGCCCAGCCGTCCCGGGGTGTGCTGCTTGGCGACGTACATGGCGCCGTCGGCGTCGGCCAGCAGTCCGTCGGCGTCGGTGCGCTGGTCGCTGAGGGCGACGCCGATGCTGGCGGAGACGACGAGGTCGACCTCGCCGACGGGGATGGAGCGCCCCAGGGCCTGACGCAGCCGTGCCACGACCGCCTCGACGCTCTGCTGCAGCTCGGCGGCGCCGGACTGCGGCAGGTCCTCGCACACCAGCACGAACTCGTCGCCCGCGAGCCGGGCCAACGTGTCGCCCTGGCGCAGGGTGGCGCCCATCCGGGCCGCGACGGTCGTGAGCACCAGGTCGCCCGCGGCGTGGCCGAAGGTGTCGTTGACGCCCTTGAAGCGGTCGAGGTCGACGAACATCACCGCGACGACGCGGCGGTGGCGCTGCGCGGTGTGCAGGGCGTGCTCGAGCCGGTCGAAGAGCAGGGCCCGGTTCGGCAGACCGGTCAGCGCGTCGTGGGTGCTGGCGTGCGCCAGCTCCCGCTGGGCGCTGCGCGCGGCGTCGCGGTCGGCGGCGATCTCCAGGTAGGACGCCGCCAGGTGCGCCAGCAACCGGACCCACTGCAGCTCCTCGGGCTGCCAGGTTCCCGCCTGGCGGCGGTAGAGGTCCAGAGCCCCCCACACCCGTCCGTCGCTCACCAGGGGGACGGCCACCACGGACAGGAAGCCGACGGCGAGGGTCCGGTCCACGTACGTCGGCCACGCCGTCTGGACGGGGTCCCGCAGGTCGTCGACGACGACCTCGACCGCGAAGGCGATCGCGTCGCGGCAGGGCCCCTCCCGGTGGAGCTGCTGCACGAGCTCGGGGCCGTCGAAGACCTGGTCGCTGGCGTGCACGAACCGGACGTCCTCGCCCTCGCAGATCACGACCCCGGCCCCGTCGACCGCCAGGTGCCGCGCGGCGAGGTCGACCAGGCCGACCAGCAGGTCCTCGGTCCCGACGTCGCCCGCCGCGATCCCGGCCAGGGCGGCCAGGGCGTCCAGGAGCGACTGCCGGGGTGGGTCGTCGGAGGCGGTCACGGTCCGACCCCTCGGGAAGGGGCTGCCGACAGGCCGACCTCGTCGACACCGAGGGAACCCCTCACGCCGAGGGTGTCGAACCAGAGGGTCACGACGGGCCGGGCCCCGGCTGCCCGCAACGTGCCACCCGCCGAGCGGGCGAGCCGGGACGGGGAGAGGAGGCTGGAGAGCCCACGGCAGTCGACGAAGGCGGTGTCCTGCAGGTCGACCACGACGTGAGGGACCTCGGCGAGGAGGTCGAGCGCGCAGGCCTCGAACGCGGCGACGCTCTCGGCGTCCACGTCGCCCTCCAGTTCCAGGACACCCAGTTCTCCTACGGTGCGACGTCGAACGGAGGAGTCCACGAGAGGCTCCCGGAGGACAGTGCGGGTGGCGCCCACCCTCGACACCGGAGCCACCGTTCGACCGGGGGGTCACGCTAGCGCGGTCGGCCGCGGCTGGCGAGAGCGCTGCCTCGGGGCCCCGCGGGGCTAGGGTCGGCCCACGGCGCGCGCGGAGCCGTTCCCCACGAGGCCACCGGCTGCAGGGGTTCGACCAGCAGCCCCGGCGCACGGCCGCCGCCCCGGGTGGTGGTCCCACCCCGCCGTCTGCAGCCGGCGGGCGAGCAGCAGGAGGTGCACCGTGACCACGGACGACCAGGGTGAGGACGTCACGTCCGACACCCGACCGCGGATGGAACCGCAGGAGGCCCTCGCCGAGCTCGGCGCCATCGTGCTGGGCCAACCGCTGGGCGTGGTCCTGCGGCGGATCGCCGACCTCGTGGTCGCGTGCATCCCCGGAGCCGACGAGGTCTCGGTGACGCTGGTGGACGGGGACAAGACCACCTCGGCGGCCTTCACGGGGTCGCTGGCGGCCTCGCTGGACGAACGGCAGTACGACGACGGGTTCGGGCCGTGCCTGGACGCCGCGCGGAGCGGCCAGCACCTGCGCATCGACGACACCGCCCACGAGGAGCTCTACGCCGGCTTCGCGGCGGCCGCCGCGCGGCAGGGGGTCCGCAGCACCCTCAGCATCGGCCTCCCCATGCCGCAGCGGGTGCTGGGCGCCATCAACGTCTACCGCTTCGGCGCTGAACCCCTCGACGCCGAGGCGGAGCAGTTGGCGACGGCCTTCGCCGGCTACGCGGCCGTCGCGCTGGCCAACGCGGCGCTCTACGCCTCGACGGCCGACCTGGCGGTCAACCTGCAGACCGCCATGAACAGCCGCGCGGTCATCGAGCAGGCGAAGGGAGTGCTCGTCGGCCGTCTGGGCTGCACGCCCGAGGAGGCCTTCACCCACCTGGCGACCCAGTCCCAGCACCAGAACCGCAAGCTGCGCGACATCGCGACGGAGGTCGTCGAGAACGCCGCCGGGCGTCCCGGGCACTAGCCGGACCCGGAGCGGTCAGGGCCGGAAGAGGTCCTGGCCGACCACCGCCCGCCGCACCGCCTCCGCCGTGCTGGCGACGTCGTAGCGGGCCCGCAGCGACCGCGTCACCGCGACCACCTCGTCGAGGTCGCAGCGCAGCCGGCTGGCGATCTCCGTACCCGAGTACCCGAGCACGAGCATCCGACCGACGGCGACCTGCAGCGGACTCAGGTCACCCGGCGGGTCGTCGGTGGTGGGCCGGGAGTGCGGGGGGTGCTGGGACACGGTCCGACCTCGTCCTGCGACGGAGCCCCCGGCCGCTGCTCGACCGACGTCCCCCACCTCAGAGTTCCACACTCCACCCGTCCGTGGTGGGCAGGACGCGTGCGACGATCGGGCGGAGGGTGCGCGTCCGCCGCCCGTCAGGTGGAGGGGTCGACGTCGGTGAACGAGGACGGACGGGCGCTGGCCGCTCTCGAGACCGACACCGCCCGGCTGCGGTCGGCGCGACGGCTGGTGACCACGACGGCGAACCCGGCCCTGGACCGGCTCGCCGAACTCGCGGCGCGCCTGCTGGGCGCCCCGGCCGCCCAGGTGTCGCTCCTCTCCGACGTCCAGACGATCTCCGCCGCAGCGGGTCTCGACGCGCAGGACCGCGGCGTGACGGCGCTGGCGGACTCGTTGTGCTCCGTCACGGCCACGGCGGGGGAGCCGCTCGTCGTGACCGACGCGAGCGCCGACGACCGCGTCGCGCTGCTGCCGTCGGTCACCTCCGGCGCCGTGCGCGCCTACCTCGGGGTCCCGATGCGCGGGCAGGACGGCTTCGTCGTCGGCGCGCTGTGCGTCTTCGGCCCGCAGGCCCGGGACTGGAGCGAGACCGACGTCGCCGTGCTGGGCGACCTGGCCGCCGCCGCGGTCACCGAGCTCGAGCTCACGGCGCTCGCGGTCGACTTCGAGGCCGCCCGGGTGCGCTCGGAGCTCGCCGTCGCCGCCGGCGGGATCGGCACGTTCGACTGGGACCTCGCCACCGGGGAGCTGCGCTGGGACGAGCGGCTGCTCGAGATGTTCGGGTACGCCGCCGACGACTTCGGCCGCGACATCGAGGCGTTCAACGCGCGGCTGCACCCCGACGACCTGCCGCGGGTCGGGGCGGCGCTGCAGCGGGCGATCGAGGAGTGCGGCCCCTTCGAGGCCGAGTACCGGGTCGTGCGCCCCGACGGCACCACCCGCTGGGTGCGGGCCCGGGGGCAGGCGCTGGCCGACGAGGCCGGCCGCAGCGTCCGGCTCCTCGGCGCGGCCTACGACACCACCGCCACCCGCACCGACGACGCGCGGGTCGCGCGCGTGCTGGAGTCGATGGCGTCCGCGTTCTTCTCCCTGGACCGGGACTTCCGGTTCAGCTACGTCAACGCCGAGGCCGAGCGTGTCCTGGGCCGCCCGCGGCAGGAGCTGCTCGGCGGCAGCGTGTGGGAGCTCTTCCCCGACGCGGTGGGGTCGCCGTTCGAGACGCACTACCGCGGGGTCGCGGCGACCGGTGAGCCGGCGACCTTCGAGGCCTACTACCCGCCCCCGCTGGACGCCTGGTTCGAGGTGCGCGCGTGGCCGGACCCGGACGGCGTCTCCGTCTACTTCCTCGACGTCACCGCCGGACGGCGGGCGCGCAGGGAGCTCGAGGCCGCACACGCGGCGGCGGCCGCGGCGGCCGAGCGGCTGCGCCTCATCGTGACCGTCAGCGAGGACCTCACGGCGACCCTCGACGTCCAGGAGGCGGTGGCCCGCCTGGCCCAGCACCTCGTCCCGGCGGTCGCCGACTGGTGCCTGGTGACGCTGGTCGACGAGCAGGGCGGACTGCGCGACGTCGGCTGCCACCACGTGGACCCGGCGCTGCGCGACGTCGTCCTCGCCTACCGCGACACCCGGCTCTCCGCGCTGGCCCAGGACTCCTACCTGTACCGGGTCTGGCGGAGCGCGCGCCCGGCGGGCGTCACCCGGGGCGCGACGGCCGAGATCCTCCGGGTGCTGGCCGCCGACAGTCCGGCCCGGGAACTCATCCGGCGTCTGGCGCCGGAGTCGTTCGAGTGCGTGCCGTTGCGGGCGCGCGGGCGCACCGTCGGGCTGATCACGTTGTTCCACGGCGTCGAGCGCGGCGAGCTCGGCGCGGAGGACCTCCTGCTGGCGACCGAGATCGCCGACCGCGCCGGGTTGGCGCTGGACAACGCCCGGCTCTACGAGGCGCAGCACCGGATGGCGGAAGCGTTGCAGCGCAGCCTCCTGACGTCCCCGGTCGAACCGGACCACGTGCAGATCGTGGTGCGGTACCAGCCTGCCGCGCACGCGGCCGAGGTCGGCGGGGACTGGTACGACGCGTTCCTGACCCCCAACGGCGCCACCGTGCTGGTCATCGGCGACGTGATGGGGCACGACATCACCGCCGCCGCGGGGATGAGCCAGGTCCGTTCGCTGCTGCGGGGCATCGCGTACACGACGGGCGCGAGTCCCGCCGGGGTCCTGTCCGGGCTGGACGCGGCCATGGCGGGCCTCGCGGTGGACACCACCGCCACCGTGGTCGTGGGCCGGCTGGAGCAGACCGAGGACGAGCGGCACCGCGACATCACCCGGTTCCGGTGGGCCAACGCCGGGCACCCGGCGCCCGTGCTGCTCACCCCCGACGGCACGGTGAGCTCCCTGGCCTCCCTCCCGGCCCAACTGCTGCTCGGCATCGACCCCTCGACCTCCCGGGCCGACGCGGCGATCACGGTCGACCGCGGGTCGACGATCCTCATGTTCACCGACGGCCTCGTCGAACGCCGCGACCGTTCTCTCGACGAGGGGTTGCTGCGGTTGCGCGAGGCCGTCGCGGACCTGGCCGCCGCCACGTTGGACGAGCTCGTCGACGGGGTGCTGGAGCGGATGCTGCCGGGCGAGCACGAGGACGACGTCGCCCTCGTCGCCGTCCGGCTGCACCGCCTCGACGGTGCCCGCCCGGCCGAGGCCGGTCCGGAGCGGACCCCTCCGGCCACGCCGCCCGTTCCGCGCTGAGCTCCCGGGCGGGTCGTCGCGCGCGGGACGTGGAACCTCGGCAGGGTGTGCGCGTGAGCAACCACAGCGACCGGCACCACGACGACCACCCGGCCACCGGCGGCAGCGAGAGCCGCGGCGACGACCCGGCGGGGGCCGGCGGCGGCCACGGCGCGGCCGGAGCCGCTCAGGACGGGCGCTCCCGGCAGGACCCCGTCGCGACGCTGCTCATCCTGGGGGCCAGTGGTGACCTCGCCTCCCGGCTGCTGATGCCCGGCCTGGCCCGGCTCCTGGTCTCCGGACGCAACGAGGACCCCGCGCACGGTCACGGCTCCTCGCTCGAACTGGTCGGCGCCGGTGCGGAGGACTGGGACGACGACCGGTGGCGCGAGGTGGTGACGAAGGCCTTCGGTGACGCGCTGGACGCGGGCGAGGAGTCGGCGGACGCCGCCCGGACGGTGCGCGACACCAGCCGCTACGCGCAGGTCGACGTCACCGATCCCGACGCCCTCCTGGCCCTGATGGGCTCCTGCACCGCCCCGGTCGCGGTGTACTTCGCCCTCCCGCCCGCGATCACGGCGAAGGCGTGCGCGGGTCTGGTCGGCCGGGACCTGCCGGCCAGCACCCGGCTGGTCATGGAGAAGCCCTTCGGCTCCGACGAGGCCTCGGCGCACGAGCTCAACCAGGTCGTCGCGCGCCTGGTCCCGGAGGAGCACGTGCACCGGGTCGACCACTTCCTCGGCACCTCCACGGTGCTCGGCACCGTCGGGGTGCGCTTCGCGAACCGCATCTTCGAACCCACCTGGAACGCGGGCCACGTGGAACGCGTCGACGTGTTCTACGACGAGGACCTCGCGCTCGAGGGCCGCGCCGGGTACTACGACCACGCGGGCGCCCTCATCGACATGATCCAGAGCCACCTGCTGCAGGTGCTCGCGATGCTGGCGATGGACGCCCCCTCGGCACTGGACGAGCGGGAGTTCCGCGACCGGAAGGCGCAGTTGCTGCGGGCGACCCGCCTCGCCGGTCCTCCCGCGCAGGCCAGTCGACGGGCCCGGTACACCGCGGGTCGCCTCGGGGACCGCGACCTGCCCGACTACACCGCCGAGCAGGGCGTGGACCCCGCCCGCCAGACCGAGACGTTGGCCGAGGTCGTCCTGCACATCGACACCTGGCGCTGGGCCGGGGTCCCGTTCCGCCTGCGGTCCGGCAAGGCCCTCGGCCGGGCCCGCAAGGAGGCCGTCATCACCTACAAGCCCGTCCCGCACCTCATGGCCGGACTGCTGGGCACATCGGTCCCCACCCGGCTCCGGCTCGGTTTCAAACCCGACACCGTGAGCCTGGACCTGAACGTGAACGCCCCGGGCGACCCGTTCGACCTCGACGAGGCGACGCTGACCGCCCGCCTGGGGGACTCCGACCTCCCCGCCTACGGGGAGGTGCTGGCCGGCGTGCTCGACGGCGACCCGTTGCTCTCGGTGCGCGGGGACACCGCGGAGGACTGCTGGCGCATCCTGGCCCCGGTGATCGCGGCGTGGAAGGCCGACGAGGTGCCGCTGGAGACCTACCCCGCCGGGAGCGACGGCCCCGAGGCGACCGCGGACTTCCCCGCGGTCTGAGGCTCGGACAGCTCAGATGAGGCCGCGGGCCCGCACGGCCTGCACGGCGGCCGCCGTGCTGTCCACGCTCAGGGCGCTGCGGATGGCCACCAGCCGCTCGGCGAGTTCGGAGAGGCTGCACCCGAGGCGCTCGGCGACCTCGGCGGCGCTCGCGCCGTCGAACCGGCCCAGCAGGCGCACCTGGTCCTCGTCGAGATCCCGACGTTCTCCGCTCATCTCCCACCTCACCGGTCGCTGGCCCCCTTCGGGGGGCCAGTCTGGCACCAGTGGTCCCCGGTCAACCAGTGACCTCCAGGCGGTCCCGCAGCGCCGGGGGGAGAGCGGCGCGGGCGGCCACCGGATCGGGGTGGGCCCGCAGCAGGGCCGCCAGCGTCTCCAGGGCCAGGCCGTCGCCGAGCACGACGTAGCCGTGCTCGCGTCCCACCAGGTCGTCGCAGGCGATCCCGTCGGTCGTCATCGTGAGCCACGGGTCCGGGGTGTCGGGCATCCCGTTGCCCCACACGTCGCCCAGGAGACCACGTACGGCCAGGGCGCGATGGCGCAGAGGGTGCTCGTCCGACACCCGAGAGTTGTACCGCGCCCGCGAGGGTCCTGCACAGGGCTCCAGCACCGTGTCCCGTTTCCGGCTGCAGCCCTGCGATCCGTCTCCCACCGTGCCGCCCCGCGAGGGCGCGGCGGTCGACGACGAGGAGGGCTGCGCCGTGGTGCGCGGCGAACACCGGGTGCGACGGCGGACGGACGGCACCGGGGGACCGGGACACGAACTCGTCGGCCGAGCGTTTCCGGTTCGCCCGGGGAGGTGCTCACGAAAGCCTGGACACGGGCGGGAACTCCGGCCGGGGTCCACGTGGACTGGTCCGACAGCCCCGAGACGATCCGCCGGCGACAGGTGCGGGTGGCCACCGGGATGGTGGGGCTCAGCCTCACCGTGACCAGCCAGCAGGCCCTCTCGATCCTGCGGGCGCACGCCTCCGCCACGTCGACGACGCTGGACGACCTCGACGACGACCTCGCCGACGACATCGTCCAGCGACGTTTCGACGTCGAAGAACTCGGCAGCGGCACCGCGTCCTGACGATCAGGACGCGGTCACCGCACGACGCGTCAGTTCCCGCCCGCGACGCGGATCACGGCTCCCGTGCTGTAGCTGGACTCCTGGGAGGCGAGGAACACGTAGGCGGGGGCGAGTTCCGCGGGCTGTCCGGCCCGGCCCAGCGGGGTCTGGGTGCCGAAGTCCTCGACCTGGTCCTCGGGCATGGTCGCGGGGATGAGCGGGGTCCACACCGGGCCGGGGGCGACGGCGTTGACGCGGATGCCCTTCTCCCCGAGTTCCTGGGCGAGGTTCAGGGTGAAGTTCACCAGGGCGGCCTTCGTCATCGCGTAGTCGAGCAGCGCGGGGGAGGGCGTGTCGGCCTGGACGGAGACGGTGTTGACGATGGCGGACCCCGGGGCGAGGTGCGGGACCGCCGCCTTGCACAGCCAGAACGTGGCGAAGACGTTCGTCGTGAACGTGCGCAGCAGTTGTTCCGTGGTGAGGTCCTCGATGCCCTCGACGCTCATCTGGTAGGCGGCGTTGTTGACGAGGAGGTCGAGGCCCCCGAACTCCTGGACGGCGCGGTCGATCACGCTGCGGCAGAACTCCTCCTGGCGCAGGTCGCCGGGAACGCTGATCCCGCGGCGTCCGGCGGCCTCGACGAGGGCCACCGTGGCGTCGGCGTCCTCCTGTTCCTCGGGGAGGTGGACGATGAGGACGTCGGCACCCTCGCGGGCGTAGGCGATGGCGACGGCGCGACCGATGCCGGAGTCCCCGCCGGTGATGACGGCCCGGCGTCCGGTGAGCTTGCCGGTGCCGACGTAGCTGTCCTCGCCGTGGTCCGGGGCGGGCGTCATCCGCGACGTGGCGCCGGGGTGGGTGAGGGTCTGTCCGGGGGTGCTGTCGGGGTGCTGCGTGGTCGGGTCGGTCGGGGTGTGCTGGTCAGGAGCCATGGTGTTCCTCTACCCGCACCGCGGGGTTCGCACACGGGCTGAGCAGCCGTTTCCGGGTGCAGGGTCGCGGGGGCGGGGTCAAGGTGGCCCTGGCCGCGTCCGGCGGCCGCCGGTGGAGCAGCCCGCCGGAGCGTTCCCTGGGGACGTTCTCAGGAACGGGACCACTGCGGAGGAGCAGAGATGGCGACTGGTGTGGCGAGCGTGTGGGTTCCCGTCGACGACATGGACCGGGCGGTGCACTTCTACGGCGAGGTGCTCGGCCTGACGGTGACCTCGACCGGACCGGACTGGAGCGAGATCGACGCCAACGGCGTGATGCTCGGGTTGAACGCCCGGGAGGGCACGTCCGCCACCGCGGACGGCGGGGCGGTCATCACGTTCCAGCCCGACGGAACCCTCGACGAGGAGGTGTCCCGGCTGATGGCCCAGGGCGTCCGCTTCACCGGGGGGATCAGCGAGCACGACTGGGGTCGCATCGCGCCGTTCAAGGACACCGAGGGCAACGACCTGCAGTTCTACGCCCCGCCCGCCTGAGGGTTCCGTTTCGAGTGGCGGGGCCCCCGGTGCGGGCGCACAGTTCGACCTGAGTTCCACCCGACGACCAGAGGAGTGACCATGCCCGACTTCGGCGACATCACCGAGAAGGCCAGCGACGCCGCGATCGACAAGGCGGGGGACGCGGCCGACGAGAAGACCGGCGGCAAGCACGCCGAGCGGGTCGACAAGGCCCAGGAAGCCGCCGACGGCAAGATCGGCGAGTGAGAACTCCGCTCAGCTGACCGCGAGAGCCCCGGCCGTCCGGCCGGGGCTCTCGTGCGTGGCGTCAGCGGCGGGCCACGGCCACCAGGTACCGGGTCGTGCGGTCGCGGTGGTTGGTGAACGTGCAGTCGGCGGCCGGCCCCAGTTCGAGGCAGTCGCCGGCGCCGAGTTCGTGGCGCCGCCCGTCCTCCACGAGTTCCAGGTCACCGGCCAGGACCCAGACCTGCTGGTGGATGTCGCGGTAGGCGTCGGCGGGGTAGGTGATCGAGGCGCCCGGGGGGAGTTCGATCTCGGTCAGCTGCAACGGTCCGCCCGCCAGCGGGGACCGGGAGACCCGGCGGTAGCCCGACGCGGGATCGGTCCAGACGGGCGCCTGGCCGGCGCGCAGCAACCGGCCGCTGTCCTCGCGCGGACGTTCGACGCGCGCGAACAACTCCGACAGGGTCAGCCCGAGCGGGGGGCAGAGGCGTCCCAGCAGTGCCGCCGACGGTTGTGACTCGGCCCGTTCGAGCTTCACGATCGAGGCGCGGGAGACGCCGGAGGCCTCGGCCAGCGCGGCGGTGCTCAACCCGTGGCTCAGCCGGGACGAACGGAGCACCTCGGCGAGTCGTGGGGTGAGTTCGTCGTCGGCCACGATGGGCAGCATAGCGACAGGCATGCGTACTGTGGTGCTCATGTCGACCCCCGAAACCCTGCCCGACCGGGCGCCCGTCCCGGTCCGCACGCCGCCGCCCGGTGCCCACGCCCTCGTCGTCGGTGCGACCGGGATCACCGGGGGCGCCCTGGCGGAACGCCTGATCGCCTCCGGCTGGCGCACCTCGGGCCTGTCGCGCCGCCCGCCCACCGTCGACGGGGTCGAGCACGTCGCCGCGGACCTGTTCTCCCGCGGCGACCTGGAGGAGAAGCTCGCCGGGCTGGCCCCGACCCACGTGTTCATCACGGCGTGGGCGCGCCAGGACACCGAGGCCGAGAACGTCCGGGTCAACGGAGCCATGGTCCGCGACCTGCTCGCGGTGCTCGGCCCGCAGGGTTCGGTGCGCCACGTCGCCCTCGTGACCGGGCTCAAGCACTACCTCGGCCCGTTCGAGGCCTACGGGCAGGGCGACCTGCCCGACACCCCCTTCCTCGAGGACGCCGAACGCCTGCCGGTGGAGAACTTCTACTACGCGCAGGAGGACGAACTCTTCGCCGCCGCAGCGGCTCACGGTTTCGGCTGGTCCGTCCACCGCGCGCACACCGTCGTGGGGTTCGCCGTCGGCAACGCCATGAACCTGGTGCCCACCCTCGGGGCCTACGGCGCGATCGTGCGGGCGAGCGGGCGGAAGTTCACGTTCCCCGGCTCGCTCACCCAGTGGAACGGCGTCGTGGACATCACCGACGCCGACCAGCTGGCCGACCACCAGCTCTGGGCCGCCACCACCCCCGAGGTGGCGGACACCGCGTTCAACGTCGTCAACGGCGACGTCATCCGGTGGCGTCGCCTCTGGCCCCGGCTCGCCGCCCACCTGGGGGTCGAACCGGCCGGGCCGGAGGAGACGCCGCTGCCGTTGGAGCAGCAGATGGCTGACGCGGAACCGGTGTGGGACAGGCTCGTCGCCGAGCACGGCCTGGTCGAACCCGACCTGTCCAAGGTGGCGTCCTGGTGGCACAGCGACAGCGACCTCGGCCGTGACGTCGAGGTGCTGGCCGACATGACCCGCAGCCGGGTCGCCGGGTTCACCGGCTACGTCAGCACCGAGCGGGCGCTGCTGCGCCTGGTCGACCGCTACCGCACGGCGGGCGTCCTGCCGCCGGCCTGAGCCGTCAGGGTTCGAGGTTCTCCAGGTCCGCGAGCAGGCTCGGGTGCACCGGTTCCCAGCCGAGCCCCGCGCGGGTGGCGGCACTCGAGGCGGGCTGGTCCATCGCGAAGATCGGGCCGAACGGACCGAACGTCTCCTCCGGCACCGCGGCGACGGGCAGGCCCAGCCGGCGACCGATCACCGCCGCGATGTCGCGCACCGCGTCACCCTCGTCGGCGACGGCGTGCCAGGCGGTTCCGCCGGGCGCGTCCTCCAGGGCCAGGCGGAACAGCGACGCGGCGTCGCCCGCGTGGACGGCCGGCCAGCGCTGGGTCCCGTCGCCGGGGTAGCCGGCCACCCCGGTGCGGCGGGCCGCGTCGGTGAGCATCCCGGCGAAGCCGCCCCGGCCCTGGTCGTGGACCGTGCGCGGCATCCGCACGGCGCTGGCCCGCACGCCGCGCTCGGCGAGGCGCAGGATCGCCGTGACGGTCGCGCCGCGACCGCCGACCGGGCCGTCGGTGGGCAGCGGGTCGGCCTCCGTGGACGCCCGTCCCGGGATCCACGGGGTTCCCGAGACCGTGACGAGGGGACGGTCGCTCCCGACGAGCGCCTCGCCGAGCGTGGTCAGCGCGGCGGTCTCCTCGGCGACCCCGGCGATCACGGAGTCGGCGGTGGAGTAGTCGCGGCTGAAGGCGAGCTGGATCACCCCGTCGCTCGCCGCCGCCCCGGCGCGCAGGACGTCGAGGTCGCTCAGCGAGCCGCGCAGGGGTTCGGCGCCCGCGGCCGTGAGGGCGCGGGCGGAGTCCTCGGAACGGGCGAGGGCGAGGACGGTGTGACCGTGGGCCAGCAGTTCGGCCGTGACGGCCGATCCGATCGTTCCGGTTCCGCCGGTGAGGAAGACGCGCACGGGAGGGCCTCTCGAGTGATGGGACTCTTGTCTCATCACCGTACAGCCTGATGGGACAAAAGTCCCGTCACCTATGATGTCGTCATGGCTCGATGGGAACCCGGCGCTCGCGAACGCCTCGTCGTCGCGGCCGTGGACCTGTTCGTCGAGCAGGGCTACGACGCCACGACGGTCGCGCAGATCGCCGACCGGGCCGGGGTCACCAAGAGCACCTTCTTCCGCCACTTCCCGGACAAGCGGGAACTGCTCGTCGCGGGGCAGGAGACGCTGAGCGGCCTGCTGGCCGACGGGATCACCACGGCACCCCCCGAGGCCGCTCCACTGGCGGCCGTCGCCGCGGGTCTCGAACGCGCCTGCGCCGAGATGGGCCCCGCGAACCGGGAACTCGGACCCCGGCTCAAGGCCGCCGTGGCGGCCAGCGCGGAACTGCGGGAGCGGGACGCGCTCAAGAGCGTGGGGATGGCCGCGGCGATGACGGAGGCCCTCGTCGGGCGGGGAGTCCCCTCGACCGCCGCCCACCTGGCCGCCGAGATGGGCGTCATGGCCTTCAAGCTCGGGTACGCCCGGTGGGCCGACGCCGCGCCGGACGAGGCCGGGGGGTTGTGGCCGCACGCGTCCGCCGCCCTGGAGGAACTGCGCGCCGCCGGCGCCGCACTCGGTTGAGGTGCCCACCGGGGTGAGAGCCCCGTCGAGGAGGAGGAACGAGATGATCGTCCGGGTCGGGGACGACGGGTCCGTCACGGTCGAGCACGTCGAGGTGCTCGACCGGTTCCACGTCGAGGCGTCGGGGCTGACGGTGGCGGCGGTCGTCGCGGCCCTGGAGTCGGCCGGAGCCGGCACCGGGCACTCGGCGGAGCACGTCGCCGTGGAACCCGGGTTCCTGCGCCTCGCCGCGGGGACGTCGGCCTCCGAGCACTGGCAGCGGGGTTTCGACGGGATGCTCGGCCACGCCCGGTCCAAGGGGTGGGTGGACGAGGCGGGCCGCCTGCTCGCCCACGTCGAGCACCTCGGCTGACCCCGGGAGGTCGTCCGCTCAGCCCGCGGTGGCGGTCGGACGACGTCCCCGGCGCAGCACCAGGACGGTCACCAGGCTGAGCGCCGTGAGCACCGCGCAGACGGCGTAGATCCCGCCGTACCCGCGCGAGGTGCCCGCACCGAAGGCGATGAGCGGGCCGGAGATCACGGCGCCGACCCGGCGGGTGTTCACGTAGAGGCCCGAGGCCAGCCCCGGGCGCGGGATCACCTGCTGGAAGAGGGTGAGTCCGACCCCGGCGACGACGGCGAAGAAGCAGGCGTTGAGGGCCTGGGCGCACAGGAGCGTGACGGGACCCCCGACGAACGTCATCGCCGCGTAGTACGCGATCCCGGCCAGGCAGCCCGCGACCAGCAACGCGAAGTTCGTGAAGCGCTTCGTCAACCGCGCGACCAGCAGCAGCGCCGGGATCTCCAGACCCGCGGCCAGCCCGAGGGCGGCGCCGGCCCACGCCACCGGCAGACCGAGGTCCCGGGTGGTGAACAGGCTCATGACCGAGACGGCGGCGCTGTTCGTCGCCTGCAGCAGGACGAAGGCCACGACGATGCCGGCCACGGCCGCGCGCGTCGTCGGCTCGTGGTCGTCGGCGGCGCCGGACCTCGTCCCGGGGGTGCGCGAGCGGTCGGCCCGCAGCATCAGCGTCGCCGTCCCGACGGTCAGCGCGGCGACGACGGCCAGCGGGACCAGCACGGCCCGGTCGCCGAACGCGCCGATGACCAGGGTGGCGACCGGGGGACCCGCCACCCAGGCGAACGACGCGATGGCGCGGGTGCCGATGACGTCGGAGGAGCTCGCCCCGGAGTGGCGCAGGTGGGCGAAGAGCAGGGAGTTGCCGACCCCGGCGGGGCCGCCGAGCACGACGAGCGCGACGACGGCGAGGGGGAGGCTGCGGCTGAGTCCGAGCACCACCGCCAGCGCGACGGTCATCACCCCGCAGCCGAGCATCGGCCGCAGGTAGTCACCCCGGCGGTCGGCGTAGGCGGGCACCAGCAGGGAGGCCGCGAAACCGCCGACGTTGTAGAGGGCCAGCACCAACCCCACCTGCCGGGCGTCGGCGTCGTAGAGCGCGACGAGCAGCAGGGCCAGGGCGGGGTTGAGGAAGGCGAACTGCAGACCCCAGAACAGGGCCGCGGAGGGGACGAGCAGGCGGTTCACCGGGTGAGCCTCCTCGCCCGCGCCCGGAGTGCCCTCACCGCCCCCCTCGGCGCAGCGGCGGTGCGTCGAGCGCGCAGCTCATCTCGTGCGGGGCGGGTGCCTCGCTCTGGTCGGTGTCGGTGCCGGCGCCGGTGCGCAGCGTCAGTGCGGCCAGCACTCCCCCTGCGGCGCAGACGATCGCGGCGATCACGACGGCCGCGTGGAAACCTCCGAGCAGGGCCACCGGGCGCAGGTAGTCGTCGCCGCTGATGCCGGCGGCGGCGGGGAGCACCGCCACGGCGACGAGGCCCGCGGTCCGGGCGACGACGGTGTTGGTGGCGGAGGCGATCCCCGCCTGCGCGTCCGGCGCGGCGTCCAGCGCGGTCGAGGTCAACGGGGCGACGGTGACGGCCAGCCCGAGCCCGAAGACCAGGACCGCGGGCAGCACCTGCGTCGGGTAGGACCCCGAGGCGTCGAGGCGGGTGAGCAGCAGCAACCCGGCCCCGGCGATCAGCGGCCCCGCGCTCAACTGCAGCCGGGGCCCGCGACGCGCGGCGAGCGCCCCCGACCGCGACGACAGCAGCAGCATGACGACGGTCACCGGCAACAGGGACGTCCCGGCGGCCAGCGGGCTGTAGCCGACGGCGGTCTGCAGCACGACGGGCAGCAGGAAGAACGTCCCGCCCAGCGCGGCGTAGACGACGAACGTCACCGCGTTCACCGCGGAGAACTGCCGTCGGCGGAACAACCCCAGCGGCAGCAACGGGTTCCGCGCCCGGGCCTCGCGGAGCAGGAACGCCCCGAACAGCAGCACCGCGGCCAGCAGGCTCCCCAGGACGGCGGCGGAGGACCACCCCCGGCCGGGACCCTCGACGAGTCCGTAGGTGAGGGCGGCCAGGGTGGCGGTGATCGTCAGCGCGCCGAGCACGTCGAGGCGTCCGTCGACGTGCGGCGCCCGGGACTCCGGCACGTGGCGGGAGGACACCAGCACGACGACGACCGCGACGGGGAGGTTGATGAGGAACAGCCAGCGCCAGGACCCCACCCCGAGGATCCAGCCGCCCAGGAAGGGGCCGACGGCGACGGCGACACCCCCCAGACCCGACCACGCCCCGACGGCCCGGGAGCGGTCCTCCGCGCGGAACGCCGCGTGCAGGACGGCCAGGCTCCCCGGGGTCAGCAACGCGGCCCCCACGCCCTGCAACGCCCGGGCGGCGACGAGGACCGGGGCGTCCGGGGCCAGCCCACACAAGAGCGAGGCCAGCGCGAACCACACGACCCCGACCTGGAACACCCGTCGTCGCCCGAAGCGGTCACCGAGGCCACCGCCGAGCAGCAGCAGACCGGCCAGGGTGAGGGTGTAGCCGTTGACGACCCCCTGCAGCGCGGCGAGGTCGACGTGCAGTTCCCGCCCGATGGTGGGCAGGGCGACCCCGACGACGCTGGCGTCCAGCGAGGCCAGTCCCGACCCGAGGATCGTGGTGAGCAGGATCCAGCGCCCGGGACCGCTCGCGTACGCGACGCCGGCCCCGGCCGGCGAGGACTCGGTCACGACCCACCTCCTCCGGCCCCGTCCAGGGCGTCGTCCAGGGAAACGTCCAGGGAAACGTCGTCAGCATGTCAGGACGAGCCCGGCGGCGGACGCTCGTCGGCAGCGTTGTCGGACCCCGCCCCGGTTACGTTGACCGGGTGAGCGAGGACACGCCCGGACGGGCGCTGCGGGCCGTGCTGGACGCCGCCGAGGACGCGGCACCGGTGGACGCCGTCGAGGCCGTCACCGAACGGCTGGGTGCGGTCCTCGGCGCCACCGACGTCTCGTTCCTCATGAGCGACCTCACCGGGCGGGCCCTCGTCCGCCTGGGGGACCCGTCCCGGGCGGGGTCCTCGCCCCTGCCGCTGCAGGCCCACGCCCCGGCGAGCGAGGCGATCCGGACCCAGACGGTCCGGGTGCTGCCGCTGGAGGGGGACCGGGACCGCTGGCAGGTCCACGCCCCCGTGACCGAACGGGGCGAGGTCGTCGGACTGCTCCAGCTCACCCTGCCCGGGGAGCCCGACGCCGCGACGGTGGCGGAGGTCCGGGCCACGGCGCACGCCCTCGCCTTCGTCGTCATCGCGAACCGGCGCCACACCGACCTCTTCGAGTGGAGCCAGCGCAGCACGCCGTTCACCCTCTCCGCCGAGATCCAGCGCCGGCTGCTGCCCGCGGCCTCCACGTGCGAGGCGTCCTCGTTCAGCCTGGCCGGCTGGCTCGAACCGGCCGCCAGCGTCGGCGGGGACACGTTCGACTACAGCGTGGCGCGCGACGTGCTCCACCTCAGCCTCACCGACGCGATGGGCCACGGCGTGGGCGCGGCGCTGACGGCCACCCTGTGCGTCAACGCGTTGCGCCTGGCGCGGCGCGGTGGGGCGGGTCTGGTCGAGATGGCGCAGGCGGCCGACGCGGCGCTCCTCGAGCACGACGGTCCCGGACCACAGCCCTCCGAGGGTTTCGTGACGGGGATCCTCGGACGTCTCGACCTGCGGACGGGCGTCCTCAGCCTGGTCAACGCCGGCCACGTCCAGCCCCTGCTCGTGCGGGCCGGGAAGGTGGTCGAACTGGGCCTCGCGGCGGACCTCCCCTTCGGCCTCCTCCCGGGCAGCGGCTACCGCGCGAGCGAGGTGACGCTGCGGCCCGGGGACCGGATCGTGCTGCTGACCGACGGCATGCTCGAGCGCAACGCGGAACACCTGGACCTGGACGCCCAGGTGGCGGCCGCCGCGCCCCTGCACGTCCGCGAGGCCGTCCGCGCGCTGGCGGACGCCGTCCTGCGCCAGACCGGCGGAACGCTGGAGGACGACGCGACGATCCTCGTCGTCGACTGGTTCGGGGACCACGCCAGCCCCCGGTCCACCTCGGCCGGGGCCGACACCGCGCGCGCCAGCCACACCCTCGAGGGAGGTCCTCAAGGACGCGCCCCGCGCTGACGAAGCACCCTCGTGCACCTCTTGCCGCAGAACCGTCCCTCGTGAGCGCCGTCCTCGCCCTCCTCGCCAGCGTGCTGTGGGGCACGTCGGACTTCCTGGGGGGCAGCGTCAGCCGACGGCTGCGGGCCGTCCAGGTCCTCGCCGTCTCCCAGGTCCTCTCGGCGCTCGTGCTGCTGGTCGTCCTCGCTGCGAGCGGTCACCTCGCCCACGTCCCGGACGGGAACTGGATCGGCTGGTCGGTCCTGGCCGGCGTGACGTGGGCCGCGGCGATGGGCGCGCTCTACACGGCGCTCGCCATCGGGACCATGGGCGTCGTCGCCCCCATCGCCTCCTGCGGCATGCTCGTCCCCTTCGTCATCTCGGTGGCCGGCGGTGAACGACCCGCGACGCTGCAGGTGCTGGGAGCGGCGCTCGCGATCCTCGGCGTCGTCGCCACCGCCGGACCGGACGTCACGGCCGCGAAGAAGGGGCAGGGCCGGGCGATCACCCTCGCCCTGCTCGCCGCGGTGCTCTTCGGCGTCGAGATCTACGCCCTGGCCCGGGGGAGCGAGGTCTCCGTGCCGGGTTCCCTGCTCGGCATGCGGCTCTCCTCGGTCGTCGTGGTCCTCGGGGTGGCGCTGGCGAAGCGACGGCAGTCGCCACCGGTCGTCCGGGGCGACCTGCCTCCGCTGCTGGGCCTCGGGGTCCTCGACCTCGCCGCGACGGCCGCCTACGCGGTGGCCTCCAGCAGCGGACTGGTCAGCGTCGTCGCCGTCCTGGCCTCGCTCTACCCGGCCGTGACCCTGCTGCTGGCGCGCCGGTTCCACGGCGAGCGACTGAGCGGCGTCCAGTCCGGTGGGGTCGTGGTGGTCCTCGTGGGTGCCGCCTTCTGCGCCCTGGGCTGACACCTGTGCAGCGAGGCACCCGTTCGGCGGGTCGAGGTGGGGGCCCGGGGCACCGACAACTCCTGTGACCCCAGGAGGACTTCGTGTTCGTTCGACGCGGGCAGACCCGGCCCACGCTGACGCGTTGGTCGCTGCCGTTGCACGCCGTGCTGCTCAGCCCACCCCTCGCCTTCGCCCTCTCGACGATCCCGGGGGTCCGACCCCACGAGGGGTACTCGTTCCTGCTCGACGGGCTGCTGAACAACCTCGCCTACGAGTCGGCCGCGGCGCTCTGCCTCCTCCGCACCCTGCAGATCCAGGGCTCCCGGCGGGGCGGGTACCTGCTGAGCGCGGCCCTGGCGGTCTACGGTTCCGGCAACGTGTACTGGACGATCTTCGTCCGTCCCCTCGCCGACCAGCCCTACCCCTCCGGGGCCGACGTGGGGTTCCTCCTGTTCTACCCCTCGATCTTCGTCCTGCTCATCCTGCTCGCCCAGCGCCGCGACGCGCGGCACGCGCGCAGCCTGTGGCTGGACGGGGTCGTCGGCGGCCTCGCGGTCGGCGCCGTCGCCGCGGCCGCGGTGATCGGTCCCATCGTCTCCGCCTCCGGCTCGTGGGCGGCGGTCGCGACGACGTCGGCCTACCCCGCGCTCGACCTGGTCCTGCTCCTCGTCCTCGCCGCGGTCCTCTCCCTCCACGGCTGGCGCCCGCCGAAGGGGTTGTGGCTGCTGGCGGCGGGACTCGTCGTGTTCGTCGTCGCCGACCTCGCCTACCTGTTCTCCACCGCCCAGGGCACCTACACCCCCGGCGGTCCCACCGACGGGGTCTGGGTCCTCGGCGTCGTCCTCATGGGTTTCACCCCCGGCTGGCCCTCCGCGCCCAGCGGTCCGCGACTGCCCGGGTGGGCGCTGCTCTCGATCCCGGTCCTCTCCACCCTCGTCGCCCTCGCCGTGTTCGTCGTCGACCACCTGCACCCCCTGCACCCGGTCGCGGTCGCCCTCGCCGCCGCCGTCGTCCTCAGCGCGCTGGGCCGGCTGCTCTTCACCTTCCGCGAGGTCACCCGCCTCGCCGAGCACCGCGAACTCGCGCTGACGGACGAACTCACCGGCCTCGGCAACCGCCGGGCCCTGTACCGGCGCACGCCGGAACTCCTGGCCGCGGCCGGACCCGACACGCCCGTGGCCCTGCTGCTGCTCGACCTCGACGGTTTCAAGGAGGTCAACGACAGCCTGGGTCACCAGGCCGGCGACTCCCTGCTGCGCGACGTCGCCCGGCGCCTGCGCGAGGTCGCCGACGCCCCGGACACCGTCGTGACCCGCCTGGGCGGTGACGAGTTCGCCATCGCACGGATCGGGGCCGGGCTCGCGCCCGCCCAGGAACTGGCCGACGCCATCCACACGTCGCTGATGCAGGCGTACACCCTCGAAGGGGTGCAGGTCCGGGCCCGCACGAGCATCGGGATCTCCGTCCTGCCGGTGGGTTCCGCGGAACTCCCCACCCTGCTGCGCCAGGCCGACGTCGCGATGTACCACGCGAAGACCCGCCACCTCGGCACGTTCGCCTACACCGCCGACGTCGACGAGTTCGCGTCGGGGGAGCGGTTGGAGACCGCGGAACTCCTCCGCGCCGACATCGCCGCTCGCCGCCTCCTCCTGCACTACCAGCCGAAGGTCGACGTCGCGACGGGCGCCGTGGACAGCGTCGAGGCGCTCGTCCGCTGGCAGCACCCGCGGCGCGGCCTGCTGATGCCGGACGCGTTCCTCCCGGTCGTGGAGACCGCGGGGCTGATGGAGGACCTGACCCGCGCCGTGCTCGAGCAGGCCCTCGACCAGGCCGCCGTGTGGTGGCGGGCCGGGAAACCCCTCGCGATCGCGGTGAACCTCTCCGCGTCGTCGTTGGGGGACCAGGACCTGCCCGACCGGGTCTCGAAACTGCTGACCGAACGACAGCTGCCGGCGAGACTGCTGGAGATCGAGATCACCGAGGACTTCCTCATGGTGGACCGGGAACGGGCCCAGGGGATCCTCGAAGGGTTGCGCGCCAGAGGCATCCGGGTCGCCGTCGACGACTACGGCACCGGGTACTCCTCGCTGGCCTACCTGCGGGAACTGCCCATCGACGACCTCAAGCTCGACAAGTCCTTCCTCACCGACCTCGTGGGGGACACCCGGGCGCTGGCGATCGTCCAGTCGACGATCATGCTCGCGCACTCCCTCGGCCTGCGGCTGGTGGCCGAGGGCGTCGAGGACGAGGCGACGAGCCGGGAACTCGCCGCCGCCGGGTGCGACGTCCTGCAGGGCTGGCTCTACGCCAAGGCCCTCCCCGCGCACGAACTCGAACGGTGGCTGACCGAGCACGACCCGGCCACCGTTCCCAGCCACCCGCTCACCACGCCCGTCCTGACCGCTTCTCCTGGAGGTTCCTCGTGACCACGTCGTCGGTGCGCCGGCTCGCACCCGACCACACCGTGCTGGAAGGCCGCGCCGAGGTGGCCGCGCACCTGGCGCGTTCCCACGACCTGCACGGCCGTCCGGGAACTCCCGCCACGGCCACCACGGCCTGGTTGCGCAGGGTCCTCGACGTCGCGCCGCCCGCCTCGGTCTGGGCCGTGCACGTCCGGCAGGGGCAGGACGAGGCGGCCGTCGTCGTCGTCGACCGCGTGCACGACAGCGGCCGGGTCAGCGAACTCCTCGCGGGGGGCGGCGGGTACGCCGCCTCCTTCCCGGCCACGTCCCCGGAGGTCGCCGACCGGCTCGGGGTGGTCCTGGCGGAGCACGCGCGACTGCGGGGGAGCGAACTGCACCTGGCCGAACTGCCCGACGACCCGCGCGTGCACGCCCTGGCCGCCGGGGCCGGGGCCCGGCTGCTCGACCTGGCCCCGGTGCCCTTCGTGCTGCGCCCGCAGGACGGCGCCCCGCTGGTGAGCGGGGGGATGCGGAAGAACCTGCGCAAGACCCACAACCGGATCGTCCACGACGGGGTGCACCTCGAGTTCGAGTTCAGCGACGACGCGGCGACGTTCGAGGCGACGCTGCCCGACCTCGAGGCGGCCTACCGGGACCGCGACGCGGCGCACGGCCTCGTGTGCGCGCTGGACACCCCGTCCGGACGCGACACCTGGCGGCACCGGCTGGCCGCGCTGGGCGACCTCGGCCGGCGTGAACTCGCGGTCCTGCGCCTCGACGGCGACCTCGCGGCCTACGTCGTGGGCGTCCGGGACGGGGCGCGCTACGGCGTGTTCGAGGGGCGGTTCGTGACCCGCTGGGCGCGCTACTCGCCGGGTCGGTTGCTGGAGCACGAGGTCCTGGTCCGGGCGTTCGCCGAGCACGGGGCCGAGCTGCTGGACTGGATGACCGGGGTCGCCCCGGAGACGCTGCTGGCCGTCACCGGTTCCGAGCGGCGGTTGGTGCTCCGCGGCTGGTGACCGTCACCCCGGGGTTGCGGGGGCCACCCGGCGGCGGAGACTGACGGACATGGAAACCCTCGAGGTCGCCGGGCTCGGCCCGGTCTCGCGCGTCGGGCTGGGCACGTGGCAGTTCGGCTCGCGGGAGTGGGGCTACGGCGCGCAGTACGCCGACGGTCCCGCGGGTGAGATCGTGCGCCGGGCCCTGGAACTCGGGGTGACCCTCTTCGACACGGCCGAGGTCTACGCCTTCGGGCGCAGCGAACGGATCCTGGGTGACGCGCTCGGGGGAAGCCGTCGCGACGTCGTCGTCGCGAGCAAGGTCTTCCCGGTCCTGCCGCTGCCCGCCGTCGTCCACCAGCGGGCGGTGGCGAGCGCGCGCCGTCTCGGTCTCGACCGGATCCCGCTCTACCAGGTGCACCAGGCGAACCCGGTCTTCCCGGACACCGTCGTCATGCCCGGCCTGCAGCGTCTGCTGGCCGAAGGACGCATCGGCGCCGTGGGGGTCTCGAACTACTCCCTCGCGCGCTGGCGGCAGGCGGACCGGGCGCTCGGCGTCCCGGTGGTCAGCAACCAGGTGCAGTTCTCCCTGGCCCACCCCGGGCCGCTGGAGGACCTGGTGCCCTTCGCCGCGGCGAACGACCGGATCGTCATCGCCTACAGCCCGCTGGCGCAGGGTCTGCTGGGTGGGAGGTACTCCGAGGCGAACCGCCCTGGTGGGGTCCGGGCGGCGAACCCGTTGTTCGCGGTCGACAACCTGCGGCGCGCCCAGCCGCTGCTCGACACCCTGCGCGAGGTCGCGGCCGGGCACGGGGTCCGCCCGGCCCAGGCGGCGCTGGCCTGGCTGGTGGCCCAGCCCCGGGTGGTCGTGATCCCGGGGGCCTCCAGCGTCGAGCAGCTGGAGTTCAACGTCGAGGCCGCGCAGGTCCGGCTGGAACCCGCGGCGCTGGCGGCCCTGACCGAGGCGGCGCGCTCGTTCAACCCGGCCTCGCCGGTGCGTCTGCTGCGCGACGCGGGGATCGCCCGGCTGGCGGGCGCGGCCGCGCGCGGAACGCGCTGACGGCGCCGCACGCCCCGTCGTGCAGCGGGTGACCGGACCGGACTCCCGGGCCGCGGGCGGGCTCGCCCTCGCCGGGCTCTCCGCGGTCGGCTTCTCGCTCTCCGGCCCGTGGGCGCGGCCTCCTCGACAGCGGCTGGAGCCCCGGCGCCGCAACGTCCTCGCCTCGGGTCCCGCCTCGCCTCGTTCGTCGCCCTGCTCGAGGTGGTCTCGGCCGTCGTGCTGGCCTGGATCCTCCTCGACGAACTGCCCCGGGGGATCCAGCTCGCCGGCGGGGCGCTGGTCCGCACCGGCGTCGTCGTGGTCCGCGCGGGGGAGCGAGCGGCCCCGCCGGCCCCGCCGGCGACCGCCTGAGGGTCAGGCGACCGCGGGAACCACCGCGCTGCCGAGCAGTTCGATGCTGCGCATCAGGCTCGCGTGCGAGGTCTGCGGGTTGGTCATCTGCAGCGAGATGCGTTCCACCCCGCCGAGCGACGCCGCGATCCGGGTGAGCTTCCCGGCCACCGTGTCGGGGTCGCCGATGACGAAGGCCCCCTCGGGTCCGGCCTGCTGCTCGAACTGGGCCCGGTTCGGCGGGGCGAAACCCCGTTCCCGCCCGATGCGGCCCATCATCTCGAACCAGCCGGGGAAGAACGCGTCCCGGGCCGCCGCGGAGGTGTGGTCGACGAACCCCGGCAGGTGCAGGGCCACCCGCAGGGTCTCGGGGGCGTGCCCGGCCTCGGCACCGGCGCGGCGGTAGAGGTCGACGAGCGGGCGGAACCGGGCCGGTTCACCGCCGATGATGGCGACCACCAGGGGCAGCCCGAGGAGCCCCGCGCGGACGAAGGACTCCGGGGTCCCCCCGACCCCCACCCACACGGGCAGCGGGTGCTGCACCGGACGCGGGTAGACGCCCTGGTCGAGCAGTTCCGGGCGGTGGCGGCCGGACCAGGTCACCTTCTCGGAGGCGCGCAGCCGCAGCAGCAGGTCGAGCTTCTCCTCGAACAGGGAGGCGTAGTCGCGCAGGTCGAGACCGAACAACGGGTAGGCCTCGGTGAACGAACCCCGGCCGACGACGAGGTCGGTGCGGCCGTGGGCGATGAGGTCGAGGGTGGAGAACTCCTGGAACACCCGGACCGGGTCCGCGGCGCTGAGGACCAGGACGGCGCTGGCGAGGCGGATGCGGGTGGTGCGCGCGGCGGCCGCGGCCAGCACCACGACGGGGGCCGAGTCGTAGAACTCGGGTCGGTGGTGCTCGCCGATCCCGAAGGCGTGGACCCCGGACTGGTCGGCGAGGACGATCTCGTCGAGGAGGTCCTGCATCCGCTCCTCCGGCCCGACCACCTGACCGGTCGCCGGGTCGGTGATGGCCGAGACGAAGTTGTCGACTCCGACGTGCATGGGCAGTTCTCCTCGGGGTGGGCCGGCCCTCACCGTACGACGCCCCTCCGGACCGTCAGGCGGGGTGTGCGTCGAGCCAGTCCGGCCGGGGCGCCGACCCGGTGCGGAACCGGGCCGCCTCCTCCGAGGGGCTGAACCGGCCGAGGGTCAGGTGCAGCGCCCGCAGCTCCCACCGGGCGCGGAGGAGACGGGCCCGGGCCGCGGGCGAGCGGTCACCCCGGCCGGGGACCCCGGCGAAGCGCGCCACCGACGGGGAGACCACCAGCTGCGCCGCCCGCCCCAGCTCGGCGTAGAAACCTCGTTCGACGCGGTTCAGACCGCTCGGGTCGGCGATGAAACCCAGTAGTTCCGCCGGCACCGGTTCCAGGTGCGGTTCCAGCTCCCGCAGGGCCTCCGCCAGCCCGGCCCGCGAGGACGGGAGGTCCTGCGCCCCGAGCGCCCGGGCACTGCGCGCCCAGTCCGCGACGTAGTCGTCGCCCCAGGCCCGGCCGAACCGCGGTGCGAGGTCCTGCCCGACGGCGGTCTGCGCGGCGAGGAAGGCGTCGGTGAAGGCCAGGTGGACCCAGCGCAGCAGTTCCGGGTCGGACGCCGAGTAGGCCCGGCCCGCCGCCGTCGTGCCGCGCACCCGTTCGTGCATCGCCCGCACCCGCGCGGCCTCGCGCTCGGCGAGCTCCGCCGAGCCGAACGTCGTCAGCACCAGCCAGCGGGCCGTCCCGGCGAGCCGGGCCCACGGGTCGCTGCGGTAGGAGGAGTGACGCTGCACCCCCGCCGAGGCCAGCGGGTGCGCGCCCTGCCCGAGCAGGGCCGCGATCCCGCCGACGAGGGTCGAGAGGTCGCCGTGGACCCGCCAGACCACGCCCTCGGGGTCGAACCACCCGGGCCCGGTCCCGACGAGGGCGATGTCGCGCACCCAGTCCGGTGCCCCGGTGGGATCGCCGGAGACGCGGCTGCGGAAGGCCTGACGAACGCGCCGGGCGAGGTCGGAGGTGGGGCGCGAGGGGTCTCGCAGGGCGGGCACCCCGACAGCCTCACCCCGCGACGGGGGTCGCGCACCCCGCGACCGACACGGCGAAACGTCGACGGACCGTCGAGCGTGCCCCCGTGCAACACTCGGAGGGTGGAGGGACCGGAGCGCTTCGTCCAGGTGCACCTGCTCGGACTCCCCGTCCAGGCCCGCGTGCGGTTCGGCCAGCACCTGCAGGAACTCACGCGCGAGCTCTCCCTCATCCGCATCGCGGCCCAGGACGGCGAGGATCCGAGCCTGCCGCTGCGGTTGCTGCAGATCGCCGCGGAGCTCGACACCACCTACGTCGCCTTCCGGGCGGCGCCGGACGCCGTGATCGCCGCCGCGCTCGCCGCGGGGGACGACTTCTGCGACGTCACCTACACCGTGCCGCTCAGCGCGGGCGTCTTCGTCCAGGGGCTGGGCCGGGTCCTCGAGGAGGCCGACGCCTTCTGCCGGTCCGAGCAGCTCCTCAGCCTGCCCGCCTCCCAGGAGGTGGTCGCCTACCGGCGGTGGTTCGTCGAGGAGTCGGTGCGTCAGCTGGCCGGCGAGGAACCGCGCGCCTGGCGTCCCCCGGCCGGGACCTCGTTCGTTCCCGGCCCGCGGCCGTCGGCGCACTCGTTCGCCCCGCGCCCCGGCCCCCGGCCCGACGGTGTCGGCGAGAGCGCGGGGGACCTGGTGGGGGAACCGATGGTCATGGAGTCGATGGCCAGCAGCGTCGCCTCGGCCCGTCGCTACGTGCGCGGGGTGCTGCGCGGTCTCGACGCCGAGGACCTGGAGGAGGCCGCGGAGCTCGCGGTCTCCGAACTGGTCACCAACGCCGTCCTGCACGCTCGCACCGACTTCTCCCTCGCGGTCCGGACGCTGCCCTCGGGCCGGGTCCGGATCGAGGTCCGGGACTCCTCGTCGGCGCCCCTGCAACCGCGGCACTTCGCCACGACCGCGACCACCGGCCGGGGTCTGCAACTGGTCGCCTCGCTCTCGACGAACTGGGGCGTGGAGCAGCTGTCCCCGGGCCCGGGCAAGGTCGTCTGGTTCGAACCGCGGGTGCTCGACGCCGAACCGCTGCTCGACCTGGCCGAGTGGGACCTCGACACCCTGCTCTGAGGGGCCACGGACGGTGATCCCCGTGTGCCAGACTTGAGGGGCACGACCCACGCCCCAGTAGCTCAGAGGCCAGAGCGCCCGCCTTGTAAGCGGATGGTCGCCGGTTCGACTCCGGCCTGGGGCTCCCCGCGTGTGCGAGCCTGAGCCGGTGACCAGCCCGACCCCGGCGTCCGAGACCGCAGCCTCCGAGACCGCAGCCTCCGAGACCGCAGGCCTGCCGACCGAGCAGCGCCACCCCGGCACCGCCCACCTCGACGAGGTCGACAGCCTCGAGGTGCTGCGGATGCTCAACGACGCCGACCGCGGGGTCGCCGACGCCGTGACGGCCGTGCTCCCTCAGCTCGCGGCCCTCGTCGACGCGACCGTCGCGGCCCTGCGTCGCGGGGGCGGCGTCCACTACGTCGGCGCGGGCACCTCCGGGCGGCTCGCGGTGCTCGACGCCGCGGAGCTGCGCCCCACCTTCACCCTCGAACCCGGCCGGTTCGTCGCCCACCTCGCGGGGGGCGAGCGCGCCCTCACCGACGCGGTCGAGAACGCGGAGGACGACGAGGACGCCGGAGCCGCGGCGGTGGCGTCGCTCGGTCCCGACGACGTGGTGGTCGGGATCGCCGCGTCGGGCCGGACCCCCTTCGTGGCCGGGGCGTTGCGCGCGGCCCGCGCCCGCGGGGCCACCACGGCGCTGGTCGCGAACGTCCCCGCCCCGCGCCTCGCGGGGCTCGCCGACCACGTCCTCGCCGTCGACACCGGTCCCGAGGTCCTCACCGGTTCGACCCGGTTGAAGGCCGGGACGGCGACGAAGATGGTGCTCAACGGGTTCTCGACCGCCGTCATGGTCGGGCTGGGCCGCACCTACTCCAACCTGATGGTGTCCCTGGTCGCCACCAACGCCAAGCTCGAGGCGCGCAGCGTCCGCGTCCTGCAGGAGATCACGGGACTGACCGCGGCCGCCGCCGCGGAGACCCTCGCCCGGGCGGACGGTGAACTGCCCACCGCGCTGGTCGTGGCGCTCACCGGCCGCGACCCCGCCGCGGCCCGGGAGGCGCTGGCGCGGACGGACGGTTCCGTGCGCGCCGCCGTCGCGCTACCGGGGGAGCAGGGCGTCGGCGACGCGTTCCAGCCGTTCCGTCCGTGACGCCTTGACCAGCACGACGTCGTCGGGGGACAGCCTCTCCCGCAACACCTCCAGCGCGGCCCCGGGGTCCGCGACCCACGTGCCGCCCGCCGCGAGGTCCTGCGCGCCGGGACCGACCCCGACGACGTCGACCCCGAGGCGGCGGGCCAGCGCGCCCACCATCCGGTGCCCCCTCCCGCTCGCCTCGCCCAGTTCCCGCATGGCGCCCAGGACGGCCACCCGGTGCCCGGAACCGGCCACCGCGGCGAGGGCCCGCAGCGCGGCGGCCATCGAGGCGGGAGCCGCGTTGTAGCAGTCGTCGAGCAGCAACCCGCCGTCGTCACGACGTCGGGGCTGCAACCGGCGTTCGCCCGCGCCCGTACGTTCCAGACCGGCCACGACCGCCTCCACCGGGGTTCCCGCGGCCAGGGCGAGGGCAGCGGCGCAGGCCGCGTTGGCGACCTGGTGCGCGCCGACCACCCCCAGGCGCACCGCCACCGGTGCGCCCCCGGGGTGCAGCAGGAAGCTCGCCCGGCCGACCTCGTCCAGCGTCACCGCGCTCCAGCCGACGTCCCCGCGGGTTCCGAACGTCACGACCCGCGCCCAGGTGTGGGCGGCCATCGCCAGCACCCGCGGGTCGTCGGCGTTCAGCACGCAGACCCCCGAGGTCGCCTGCGGCAGTTCGCGCTTCGCCGCCTCCAGCAGGTGCGGGCCACCGAACCGCTCGAGGTGGGAGTGCCCGAGCGCCGTGACGGCGCCGAGGTCCGGCGGGGTGATCCCGGCCAGGTAGGTCAGGTGCCCGACGGCGCGGGCCCCCATCTCCACCACCAGGTCGCCGCCGTGGGCGGGCAACCGCAACGCGGTGAGGGCGACCCCGAGCTCGTTGTTCTGGTTGCCGTGCGTCGCCGTCGCGCCCGGCAGGATCGCGGCCAGGAACTCCTTCACCGCCGTCTTGCCGTGCGAGCCCGTCACGGCGAGGACCCGGGGCGCCCGGCGCGCGACGACCGCGCGGGCCAGCCGGCCGAGCGCCACGGTCGTGTCCGCGACGACCACCGTCGGCGCGGACGTCGGCCGGGAGCCGAGGACGGCGTGGGCCCCGCCCGCGTGGTCGTGGCCGTCGACCCGCGTCCCCGCCACCGCGACGAAGAGCCCGTCCCCGACGGCACGACGCGTGTCGAGGTAGGCGGACCCGCGGACCAGGAGGTCGGGGTCACCCACGACGAGGCCGTCCACGGCGGTGGCGATCTGCTGCAGCGTCATCTCGAGCACAGCCCGACGCTGCCCCACCGGCGGGTGGGGACGCCTCCACCTCGAGGACCGGACGTCGGTACCTGCGGGTGATCCCGCGGTACCCGTGCTCACCGCAGGCTGAGGACGTGATGAACGTCGAACTGCTGATGAGCGACCCGGTGGTGGCCGCGGTCCCCGTGCGGGAAGACGGCGACCCGCTGGTCGTCCTGGGCCCCGGGTTCGGGCCCGCCGGCGCCCGGGTGCGCCGTGCCGTCGCGGCCCGGCTCGCCCTCGCCCAGGACGGCCTGCCCCGGGGCACCTCCTTGCGGGTGGTCGAGGGTCTCCGGGAACTCTCCGCCCAGCGGGCGATCATCGCCAGGTACTCCGCGCAGGTCCGTGCCGCCCACCCCGACGCCGACGACGACCTCGTGCACCACCTCACCAGCCGGTTCGTCGCCCCCGTCGCGGTCGCCCCGCACGTCGCCGGTTCCGCCGTGGACCTCACCCTCGTCGACGAGCGGGGCCGGGAACTCGACCTGGGCACCCCGATCGACGCGACGCCCGAGAACTCCCGCGGCGCGTGCGCCACCGCCGCGCCCGTCGGTGCGACCGCCCGCCGCCACCGCGAGGTCCTGGGGGACGTGCTGCTCGCCGCGGGGTTCGTGAACTACCCCACCGAGTGGTGGCACTGGAGCTTCGGGGACCGCTACTGGGCCGCCGTCACCGGAGCCGAGCACGCGCTGCACGGTCCCCTCGAGGAGGTGCGGTCGTGAACTCCGCCCTCGCCGCGGCACCCCGCACGGGCTCGGCGACCGTGGAACTCGACCTCGCGGCCGTGACCCGCAACACCCGCCTCGTCCGGGCCCGCACGTCGGCGGCCGTGATGGCGGTCGTGAAGGCCGACGGGTACGGCGTCGGGGCCCTCGCCGTCGCCCGCGCCGCCCTGGCCGGCGGGGCCACGTCGCTCGGGGTGACCGGCGTGGCGGAGGCCCTGGCGTTGCGCGCGCAGGGGGTGACCGCGCCCGTGCTGAGCTGGCTGAACCCCTCGGGCACCGACTTCCGCCCCGCCGTGGCCGCCGGCGTCGACCTCGCCGTCCCCGGTCTCGCCCACCTGCTCGGCATGCCGCGCGGGGCCCGCGTGCACCTGCACCTGGACACCGGGATGACCCGCGACGGCGCCGCGGTGGGGGAGTGGGCACGGTTGTGCGAACAGGCCGCCGCCGCGCAACGCTCCGGCCGCCTCCACGTCGTCGGGGTCATGTCGCACCTCGCCTGCGCCGAGGATCTGCGGGAGAACGCGCTGCAGCGCAGCCGGTTCGAGGAAGGCCTCCGCGTCGCGCGACGTGCGGGACTGGAATCCGACGCGCACCTGGCCGCCACCGCCGGCACCTTCGCCGACCCCTCGTCGCACCACGACCTCGTGCGGATCGGCGCCGGGTTGCTGGGGATCGACCCCACCGGGACGGTTCCGCTGCGCGGGGCCGTCACGTTCCGGGCGCCGCTGACCGCGGTGCGCCGGGTGCGGGCGGGAACCCCCGTCGGCTACGGCCACACCTGGTACGCGCCGCGGGACACGACCCTCGGGCTGCTCCCCCTCGGCTACGCCGACGGCGTCCCGCGCGACCTCGCCGCCGAGGCCGAGGTCAGCGTCGCCGGCCGCCGCTGCCGCGTCGTCGGGCGGGTGTCGATGGACCAGACGGTCGTGGACATCGGGCAGCTGGCGGACCTGCCCGCCCCCGAACTCCTCCTCGGCGCCGACGTGACCGTCTTCGGTCCCGGTGACGACGGCGAACCGGAACTGTCGGACTGGGCGCGCTGGAGCGGCCGCCTCGACGCCGAACTCCTCGTCGGCCTCGGCCGCCGGGTCCATCGCAGCACCACCTGACCCCCGCACCGCGGGGGAGAGAAACGGAGTTCTCCGACGTGAACAGTTCCACCCTGGACCAGGGGCAGATCCGGGTCGCGGTCGTCGGCGGCGGCCGCAACGGCGAGCACGACGTCTCCCTCGCCTCGGCCGCCGCCGTCGCCGCCGGACTCGAGGAGACCGGCCACCACCGGGTCGTCCGGTTGACCGTCGACCGCGACGGTCTCTGGCGCGACGACGAACTGCGCCCGCTCGGCCTCGCCGGGGCCGTGCGCGTCCTGCAGACCTGCGACGTCGTGTTCCCCGTCCTGCACGGCGTCCACGGGGAGGACGGCACCCTCGCCGCGCTCTGCGAACTCGCCGGGGTCCGCTACGTCGGTTCCGGCGTCGGCGCGGGCGCGCTGGCCCTGGACAAGTGGGCGACGAAACTGGTCGCCGGGGCCGTCGGCGTCGCCACCGCCCCCGGCCGGCTGCTGGCCGGTTCCGCGGACCGGGAGGAACTGCTCGCCGCCCCCTGGGGCGGACCCGTGGTGGTGAAACCCGTCACGGCGGGTTCCAGCCTCGGGGTGTCGTTGGTCCGGAGACCCGGCGAACTGCCCGCGGCGCTCGCGAGCGCCGTCGCGCTGGACGACCGGGTGCTCGTGGAGGAGTTCGTCGTGGGCCGGGAGTTCTGCGTCGCGGTCCTGGCCCGGCCGGACGGGACGCGGCGGACCGCGCCGATCGAGGAGGTCGTGCGGGACGGCATCTTCGACCACGCGGCGAAGTACGGCGGCCACCCCGACATCCGGCTGCCGGCCGATGTCAGCCCGTCCGAGGCGGGCGCGCTGGAGGCGGCGGCGGTCGCCGTCTTCGACGCCCTCGGCTGCCGGGGGCTGGCCCGGGTGGACTTCTTCCTCACCGCCGACGGGGTGGTGCTGAACGAGGTGAACACGACGCCGGGGTTCACGGCGCGCTCGGCGGCGCCGTTGATGTTCGCGGCGGGTGGTCTCGGCTACGGGGACCTCCTCGACGTGCTCGTCCGCGACGCCCTGGTGTGAGGGTCCGGGAGACTACGGTGGTCCCGATGGACGACCTCGACGAGACGACCCCGGTGCGCCGGTTCGGTCCCGACGTGCTGCTCGGTCTCCTCACCGCCGCCGCGGGGCTGGCGGAACTCCGGGTCCGGACCGACTCGGGCTACGAGAGCGCGAGCCCGTTCTTCGTCCTCCTCGTCGCGTTGACCGTGGGGATCGCCCGGCCGTTGCCGGGGATCGCGTTGGGCCTGACCTGGCTGACGGGTGTGCTGCAGCTGACCCACTCCGTCCCGATGCTGCTGTCGCAGGCCTTCATGCTCTTCGTCGCGTTCTCGGCGGCGCGGTGGGGTGGTCCCCTCGTCCTGGGGTTGTCCGGCGTCTCGATCGTCACGGGCACCCTCGTGGCCGCGGGGGCGCTGTTCAGCGGGTACTACTACCCGGGGATCCTCGTCCGGCGTCAGGTGGAGTTCGCCTTCAACCTGTTCGGGACGGCGGCGACGCTGGTCGTCCTGCTGCTCGTGCTGGCCGCCGCCTGGCTGGCGGGGCTCGCGCTGCGTTTCCAGGGCAGTGCCGCGACGTCGCGGCGGGAACGCGTCGCCGCCGAACGGGAATCGGCCCAGGCCCACCTGGAGACCGCGCAGGCGTACGAGATCGCGCGGTTGCGCGAGGAGCAGGCCCGCCTGGCCCGCGACGTCCACGACGTCGTCGGGCACTCCCTGGCCGTGATCCTGGCCCAGGCGGAGTCGGGTCAGTTCCTCCCCGACCACGACCCGGCGGCGTTGAAGGCGACGCTCGGCACCATCGCCGGGACGGCCCGGGCGTCGTTGCGCGACGTCCAGCAGGTCCTCTCGGCCTCGGCGGAGCCGCCGGCGCCGGGGCGGTTGCAGAGCCTGGTCGAGGGCGCGCGGGGGACGGGTTTCCGCATCGTCTCCTCGACCTCGGGGGCCGAGCGTCCGTTGCCGCCGGAACTCGCGGCCGTCGCCTACCGGGTGCTGCAGGAGATGCTGACGAACGCCCTGCGGCACGGGGACCGCGACACCCCCGTGACCGTCGTCCAGCGGTGGCCGGGGGAGTCCTCCGGCCCCGGGAACCAGTGGTTGGAGCTGCACGTGAGCAACGGGATCCCCGCTGCGGGAGGCACGACCTCGGCGGGTGGGCGGGGCGTCGAGGGGATGCGGCGGCGCCTCGAAGGCGTCGGTGGCGGCCTGGAGGTCGCGCCCGGCCCGACGGGGCGGTTCTCGGTGACGGCGCGGGTTCCGGTGCGCGCGTGATCTCGGTGCTGCTGGTCGACGACCAGGACCTGTTCCGGGCCGGGGTCCGGGTCATCGTCGACGCGCAGGAGGGGTTGCACGTCGTCGGTGCCGCGGGCGACGGGCTGGAGGCGGTGCGCCTCACCGAGGAACTCTCGCCCGACGTCGTGCTGATGGACCTGCGGATGCCGGAGATGGACGGGGTCGAGGCGACCCGGCAGATCTTCCTGCCCGAACGGGTGGCGCGGCGGGCCGCGCCGGTGCGGGTGATCGTGCTGACGACGTTCGACCTCGACGACCGGGCGGCCACGGCCATCCGGTACGGGGCCAGCGGTTTCCTGCTGAAGGACACCACGCCCGCGCAGCTCGCCGACGCCATCCGCACCGTCCACGCCGGCAACGCCGTCCTGGCCCCGGGGGACCTGACGCGGCTGCTGGAACGCGACCTCACCGCGACGAGACCCCCGCCGCCGCAGTTCCTCGCCCTGACGGCGAAGGAGCGCGAGGTGTTCGACGCCGTCGCCCGCGGGTTGTCGAACGCGGAGACCGGCCGGCTGGTGTTCGTCTCGGAGTCGACGGTGAAGACGCACGTCGGGGCGATCCTGCGCAAGCTCGGGCTGCGGGACCGGGTGCAGATCGTGGTCTTCGCCTACGAGAACGGGTTGACGGGGTGAGCGTCACACGACCGCGGGAGTGCGCCCGCGCAGCCACCGCAGGAACTCGCCCGCCGGGACGGGCCGGCTGTGCAGGTAGCCCTGCGACTCCTCGATGCCGAGCCCGCGCAGCAGCTCCAGGGTGCCGGTGTCCTCGACGCCCTCGGCGACCACCCGCAGACCGAGGTGGTGGGCGAGGTCCACGGTGCCCGCGACGATCGCGGTGATCCGGTCGTCGACGAGGGCCCGGGAGGTGAACGCCCGGTCGATCTTCAGCTCGGTGGCGGGCAGGTTGGCCAGGTAGGCCAGCGAGGAGTAACCGGTGCCGAAGTCGTCGATGCTCAGCGAGAACCCGCGGGCGGTGATGTCGCGGCACGTCGCGAGGGCCCGTTCGGGTTCGTTCATCAACGAGGTCTCGGTGACCTCGACGACGATGCGCGAGGGGTCGGTCCCCTCGGCCAGTTCGTCGAGGAGTTCCAGCAGCTGCGGGTTGGACAGGTAGGTGCTCGACGTGTTGATGGAGAGCCGCAGGTCGTACCCCGCCGCGCGCCAGGCCGCCAGGTCGGTCACCGCGCGGCGGGCGACGTGGACGGTGAGGGCGGGCATCATGCCGCGTTCCTCGAGGACGTCGAGGAACGCGCCGGGGGCCAGCAGACCGAGGCGTGGGTGGTTCCACCGCACGAGGGCCTCGACGCCGACGACCTCGTCGTCGACCAGGGAGACCTGCGGTTGGTAGTGCACCTCGAACGCGTCCGCGGCACAGGGTCCGGCGTCCACGCCCAGCGCGTCGTGCAGTTCCTCCGACAGCAGCACCCGGCTGCGCCAGGCGCGGTCGGTGACCTCGTCGTGCAGCGCGACGCCGAGCCCACCGACCTTCGCCGTGTACATCGCCCCGTCGGCGCGGCGCAGCAGCTCCTCGCCGCTCAGGCCGTCGGAACCGCTGCTGGTGGCGACGCCGACGCTGGCCCCGACGGTGTGGGCGACGACGGAACCGAGCACGACGTCGACCCGGGACACGGCGGCGAGCATCGAACCCGCCGTCGTGACGGCCTCGGCCGCGTCGGCACCGGGCAGCAGGACGGCGAACTCGTCGCCGCCGAGGCGGGCGAGCAGGGCCGGGTGGGGCAGGACGGAGCCGAGCCGGATGGCGGTGGCGGTGAGCAGCTCGTCACCCGCGGCGTGACCGTGCTGGTCGTTGACCTCCTTGAACCGGTCGAGGTCCAGCAGCAGCACGGCGAACGGAGCGCCTTCGCCGGCGGCGCGGCGCAGGTGGTCGAGGAACTCACGGCGGTTGGCGAGACCGGTGAGGTCGTCGGTGCGGGCCTGGCGGCGGGCCCGGTCGTGGTCGGCGAGATCGCGGACCAGTCGCACCAGCCGCACGCCCGACCCGGCGATGGCCGCGGCCCCGAACCACAGGGCCCAGTGCGTGGGCCGCGGGACCAGCCCGGCGCCGAGGAGGCTCACGAGACCGAGCACCAGACCGGCGGAGCTGACGACGGGCACCGACAGGATGCGGTGGTGCTGGTGGCCCAGCGTCACGGCGGGCAGGCAGGCGGCGATCGCGTAGGCGACGGCCAGGTAGGCCCACGCCGTCCAGCAGGCGAGGACGATTCCGAGCTGCGGCCCGTGCAGGAGGTAGACGACCTGGGTGACCAGGACGAGCGCGACGGCCGCGGCGACCATCGTGGACCGGCCACGCAGATCGCGCGGCATGGTCAGGGCGAAGAACGCCACGGCGCTCAGCAGCACCGCGATCGAGGCGACGTGCACGATCCGCAGCTGCTGGGCCAGACCGGTGCCGCCGTCCGGGACGACCAGGACGACGTTGGCCAGTCCGGCGACCCCCAGGACGCAGCTGATCCCGACCAGCCAGTCGACGCGTCCGGAGGGACGCCCCTTGTCGTGTGCCCGGTACCACCGGGAGATGCCGTGGTAGAGGAAGAAGCAGCCGGTGGTGCTGGTCACCCGCAGCACCAGGACGAGACCGAGACCGACGCGTCCGACGGACTGCCCGAGGAGCACCGAGACCGTCTCGAGCGCGCTGCTCGCGGCCAGCAGGCCCAGACCGGCGCGGTAGGACCGCCACGACCCCCGGACCTGGGTCCGTGCACCGCTCTCCCGCGACGCCCGCCGGGCGACGACGAGGAACGACGCGACGACGACGAGGGTGCGCAGCACGATGAGAGCCGCCAACACGTCGATGTCCTCCTGGTGGTGCGTCGTCCCGTCCCCTCGTCCTCGGCAGCGCGGTCGCCGGAGTTGAGGGTCCGAACGGGTCCGGAGCCAGCTCCGGAGGCGCGATGTTCGAACGTCGACCACACTGCTGGCGTGAGTGAGAACGTGCAGGCGACCGGGAACCACGACCGCGGCCCCGGTTCGGGTACCTGGGGTGGCACGGGCTACGTCCGGCAGGAGCTGGACCCCGCGCTCGCGGCCTGGTGGCAGGCGTTGCCCATCACGACCCGCTCGGCGCTGGCCGCGGTGCGTCCCGGTGAGGTGCTCTCCCGGGAGGCGGCGGGAGCGCTCGCCGCGACCGGACTCGTCTGCCCCGAGGTCGTCGTCGTCGAGGAGGGACGCCGGGTGCGACGTCGCATCGCCTCCCGCGACGTCATCGCGACCGTGCTGCGGGTGCGGCTGAACCACTCCGAGCGTCGCCTCGTCTGACCCCGGCCGCACCCGGGTGCGCTCCCCCCGCCGAGGCGGTGGGATGGGCCGGTGAGCAGACGGTTGGTGGTGACGGGCGCCGGCGGGGCGCTGGGTGCGCGGCTGGTCCCGCGCGCGGTCCGGGCCGGGTGGGAGGTCCTCGCCCTGGACACCGGACGAGCCGTGCCGGAGTCCGAGGGCGTCGAGCCCTGCTCCGTGGACGTCACCGACCCGGTCGCCCTGGCCGAGGCCTTCGCGGGGGCGGGTGGCGTCGTCCACCTCGCCGCCCGGCCGAGCCCGCTCGGGCACGACCCGCACGACGTCCTCTCGCTGAACGTCGGCGGCACGTTGGCGGTGCTGCTGGCCGCCGAGACCGCCGGGGTGGAGCGGGTCTGCCTGGCCTCCAGCGTCAACGCCACCGGCGCCGCGTTCAGCGCCGCCCCCCGCTACGACTGGTTCCCGGTCGAGGAGTCCCACCCCAGCTACAGCGAGGACCCCTACGCGATCTCCAAGTTCCTCGGCGAGCAGGCGGCCGACGCCTTCGCCCGTCGCCGTCGCGCGGCGGTCCTCACCAGTCTCCGCTTCCACGGCCTGCGCGAGTGGTACGGGCCGGACGACCCGGGACGGGAGGCCGAGCGGCGCAAGGACCTCTGGGGCTGGGTGTCCTTCGCCGCGGCCTCCGCGGCGTGCCTGCGCTCGCTGGGACGCCGCCGGCCCGGGCACGTCGTGGCCAACGTCGTCGGCGCCCGCACCGTCAGCCCGGTCCCGACCGCCGAACTCGCGGCGCGGTTCCACCCGGGGGTTCCCTGGCGGTCCGCCCCGACGGGGAACTCGTCCTTCTACGCCACCGACGTCGCCGCCCGCGAGTTCGGCTGGGACGCCGCCGACGACGACCCGGTGATCACCGCCGCCGAACGACCACGGACCGCGTGACCGCGCTGCACCACCACCACAGGCAGGTGGGGGCGATCAGCCGGGTTCCGCCCGCAGTTCCCCGAGAGCCGCGGCGAACTCCGGGGGCTGGGCGTAGGCCCCCTGTCCGATCGAGGGGGCGTGCAACCCGGCCGCCTGCAACGACCACGCCAGGTGCGGGGGGAGGGGCTGGCCGTCGGCGATCCCGGCGACCGCGCGCCGGGTTCGTGCGTCGGCCTCGGCCCACCACTGCGAAACGCGCTGGTCCACGGCGCCAGCGTCGCACAGGCTGTGCCCGTGGAGATCCCCGGACCGCTCGTGCACACCGCCCACGCCGACGCCTGGGCCGTGAGCTCCGGCGGCCGGCCCGGTGGCGCCCACGCCGAGTTCGGCGGGGCCCGAACCGCCTGCAGCGGAACGGACTTCGCCCAGTTCAACGCAGCCGACCTGGACGACCCCGCCCGGACCGACCCCCTCGCCGTCGCGGCCTGGTTCGCGGCCCGCGCGACCCCGTGGGCCTGGCGGCTGCCGGCCTCGACGCCCTGGCCGCCCGGGTGGCCGGGCGGGGAACCGATCGTCCGCCAACGCCTCGCGGGCCTGTGGCCCGCGAGCTTCCGGCCGGTCGGCGTCCCGGCCGGGACCTCGGTGCGGACCGCGTCCGCGGGGCAGCCGGGGGACCTGGACGCCGTCGTGGCCATCGACGTCGCGGCCTTCGGCGGCCCGCCCGGGGCGGCCCGGGAGTGGCTCGGCGGGCTGCTCGCGAACGGGCGCGTCGAGGTCGCGATCGCCCACCTCGACGGGGTCCCCGTGGCGAGCGCCCACACCGTGCGCTCCGACGGCCGGGCCGGGCCGGCGGTGCTGCTGGCGGGGGTGGCCGTCCTCCCCGCGGCCCGGCGGCGGGGGATCGCGGCGGGGTTGTCGTCCTGGCTGCTCGGGCGCGCGTTCGCCCGGGGCGCCGCACTGGCCCACCTGCAACCCGACGACGACCGCGCAGCCCGGGTGTACGCGCGGCTGGGGTTCACCGAGGTCGAGGCGCTCGACGTCCGCACCGCCGGCTGAAGCGCCACGCCGTCGCGGAGGTGGCGCCGCGGGCCACCACTACGCTGGGGCCTCCGACCGTCCCCGGCCCAGAGGTACCCGTGCCGAAGAAGAAGAAGTCCCACGGCCACCCCGCGCAGCGGGCCGTCACCGGCACCCAGATGTCCCCGTTGCGGGCCGGTGGCAAGGTCCTCGGCGACCTGCAGGTGCCGTTCCGGCGCTTCCTGGAAGCCGAGCTCCTCGACGACGCCGAGGCCGGCGAAGCACCCCTGGAGGTCGGTGACCTCGAGGCGAGGCTCATGGAGTCCCTGGGCTGGCTGGTCCTGTCCCTGGAGCTCGACCTGACCCCGGCCGCCGCGCGCCGGTTCCACCCCGAGGAGCTCCAGGAACTCTTCACCGAGATCGTCCCCGCGGTGGCCGAGCACAACGAGCTCGACGCCCAGGAACTCGTGGACGAGAGCCGCGTCGCGTGGACGTCCTACCTGATGTTCCTCGGGGAGACGGAGGAGTGGGCCGGTGAGCCCGAGGAGCTCGCCGACTGCCTCGACGTCGCCTCCGGGGGTGTCGCGGGCACCACCTCCGGGCGGGGCACCGTCCTCGACGCCCTGCAGGCCGCGGAGCTCGCCGTCCCCACGGCGACCCGGCTGGAGGACCTCTCCTCGCTCCCGGTCGTGGCGGCCGGACTCGCCGCCCTCGGCGAACTGGCCCTCGGCGTCGAGGCGGGCGAGCCCGAGGGGAGTCCGGCGATCGACGTCCTCCGCCGCCACCTCGAACCCTTCGCGCCCGCCCTCGACCCCCTGGTCGAGTGGGCCGAGCTGCTGACGAACGAGGTCGTCGTGGTGGTGGACGGGAAGACCACCGTGCCGGCGCTGGACGACGTCGACCACCGCTGCGACGTGGCGACGACGATCCTGGCCTCGGCCGTCAGCGGCGCCCTGGCCGCGTCGGAGTCGCCGGCCGCGATCGTCGGTGCGCTCTCCGCCGTGACCGCCTCCGTGCTGGACCCGATGACCTCGGGCCGGCTGCGGGAACTGCTCACCGAGAGCGGCGACGAGGACGAGTTCGAGACGACGTCGGCGCTCGTCGCGCGGATCGTCGACCTCGGGGTGCTGTCGTCGGTGGAGCCGTGGACGGCCCGCCCCGGTCTGGCCGGTGCGGTGCTCGACGTCGTCGACGGGTTCTTCGGGCCCGAAGCGGACGAAGCGGACGAAGCGGACGACGCGGACGACCTGGACGGCGCGGACGACCTGGACGACGCGGACGGCGTGACCGAGGCCTGACCGCCGTCCGGCGGCGGCGCGGCGTGCTCCGCCGTGGGGTCTGGGTGGGGTCTGCGGGGGGTCAGTCGACCGGCCCGAGGTCGGGGTCGCCGTCCACCGTGCGGACCCCCCGGCCCCCGACGCACCCGGTGCTCGATGCGAACTCCGAGGCGTCGGAGGCCAGGGCGTGGGTGACCAGGCCGGGGTACCGGGTGGTCGACGTCGCCCACACCGCGTCCGGTCCGGACCACGCGGTGGTGAGGCGGTGCACGAGCCGGTCGACGTCCTGAGCCAGGAGTTCGGAGTTGAACGCGGGTCGTGAGGTGCCCCAGGTGGCGAGGGCGCACGTGCTCGCGGGCGGTGTCGTCCGGGGCGCCGGTGTTCTCCAGCGTGCTGTGCCGGCGAGCGCGTCACGTACGGGTGACGTCGACCACCTCGGTGGCGAGTTCCGCCACGACCACCTCGTCCCGGGTCACGGTCCTGACCGCCACCGAGACCCGTTCGACGGGGACGACCCGGAGGGTGACCTCGGGAACTTCCTCGTGCAGGACGATGACGAGTTCCGGGGGGAACTCGCCGCCCGTGACGGGGAACTCGTCCGACAGGGGCTCGTGGGTGACCACGAGTTGCTCCACCCGGACGGGGACCTGGATGGTTCGCGTGGTCGTGACGATCCGCTTCGTGAAACGCACCCTCTCGACCGGGACCCGTCGGGTGGTGATGCTCAGTCGTTCCTGGTGCAGCACCACTTCCGCACCGACCTCGGCGCCGACATCGGCTGCGGCGGAGGAGTTTCCGGGGAGGAAACCCTCCTGGGCCGAGTTCGGGTTCTCCATCGTGTGTCCTGACGTCGAGGTCGGTGCGAGGCGGTACGGGTCAGTCGCGGGGGTCGTGCTTCCCCGTGGTACCGGTCTTGACGGTGCTGTCGGCGTCGAGGTCGATCCGCTCCTCGCGCAGCTCCGCCTGGACGGTCTCGGTGCTCTCGACGGTCTTGGTGCCGACCTGGACGCGCTCGACGGGGACGACGTCCTTCTCGACGACGGCGCGCTCCTCGGTGAGGACGACTTCGTGCTCCTCCTCGGTGAGGTCGCCACCGGAGAGGGCCGCGCCGCGGTTCGTCTCGGTGATGGGTTCCCGGGTGACGACGACCTCTTCGTGCGAGACCGGCACGGTGCGGGAGACGTTCTCGGTGGTGATGTACTTGCGCAGGCGTGCCCGGCCCGCCTCGCGGGTCTCGGTGCCGACGCGGAGTTCTTCCTTGGAGCGGGTCATCGCGTTGTCGGTGTCGGGGCCGGACGTGTCGTGCCCGCGGCCCGAGCCCTCGGTGAACTCCTGGGTCGTTCCCGCGGTGCGGCCCCTCGTCTGCCCGGCGGTCCCGAGGGTGTTCTCCCGGTCGGTCGAGGCGTGCTCACCCGTCGCGTGCTCACCCGTGCGGGTGTTCGCGTCCGAGGTGTCGCCGACGGACCCGTGGGTTTCGTCCATCCCGTAGTAGCGGTAGAGGTCGGCCTCGTCGGCCTCGCTGAGTTCCGCACCCGGGTCGTGGTGGGGGGCGTTCTTCACCATGGTCTTGTCGAAGGGCACGGTGACGGTGTCACCGGACACGGTGGCCTGGGCGAGCGGCAGCAGGGAGACGTTCGAGCCGAAGAGGCCGGTCTTCACGGAGATCCACTCCGGGTCACCGCTGCGGTTGTCGAGGTAGACCTCGTCGACCTTGCCGATCTTGTCCCCGTCGCTACCGGTGACGGTGGCGTCGAACAGGGTGTCGGGGGTGTAGTCGCGGTTCATGGGTGTTTCCTTCCGGGCCGTTTTCCCGAGACGTCCGCCCCGGGTCGTGGAGCAGTGCGTGAGCCCTCGGTCTGGACCCGGCGTCGAGGTGATCGACCTCAGCGTCTTCATCAGCGTCTTCAGCGTCGGAACGTGATCGGTGCTGTGCGGGGTCGATCTCCTCGCCGGTCTTGCCGATGCCCATCGTTGCCTTCCCCGGCGCGTCCGCAACTCAGAGCGGAACGAGGAACGGTCCGGGAGGTGTGCCTCCACCCGGGCGGTGGGTTTCTCCGGTTCAGACCGTCCTGCTGGAGGGGCGGGAGACCGCCTCCAGCTGACGTGCTGCGTCCACCCGTGCGGATCGCGGCGTAGACCGCCGTGACGACCAGGGCGACGCAGCAGAGGACGGTCCGCACAGGTGTTCTTCCTCGGTTCGGCACGGTCGGGCGCACGCGGTGGGCGGCCCGCTGCTCGACACGCTGTCGCCGGTGCAGCGGCTCCGGATCCCGGCCGGTTCCCGTTCCCGGGACCCGGCTCCAGGATCACCCTCCCGGCCCGTCGGGTGTCACGAACTGTGCGAAGGGAGGACGGAAGGTCACCGCGGAGCGGGGTGAAGGACTCGAGACGGTTCGCGCCCCGTGGAGGTGAACACGTCGTGAACTCCGTCCCGGCGGCTCGCGCGGCCCGAATCGTCGTCGATGTGCAGTGGTGCAACGCTGAACCGGTCGGCGTTCGGAGGGTGGCAACGAGAACATGGGTCAGCAGCAGGTGCGTTCGGATCGAGCGGGTGTCGGTGCAGCGGGCGGCTGGCTCGCCAACCGTCGCGTGGGGACCCGGCTGCTGGCGGCTACGGCCCTGGTCGCCGTCGCGGCCCTGGTCGTCGGTCTCGTCAGCCTGTCGGTGATGCAGAGCCTGCAGACGCAACGCCAGCGCGAGGTGGGCCGCGCCGTCCCCTACATCACCGGTCTGCAGCAGGCCGCCCTGGCGGCGAAGTCGGCGGCCACCGACGAGCGGGGTTTCTTCATCACCGCCGAGCAGAAGTACGTCGACGAGAGCCTGGGACGCCAGAAGGGTTTCGACACCGCGATGGCCACGTCGCGCGCAGCAGCCGACAGTGCGGCGCAGCGAGTGACCGTCGACACCATCCAGAAGGACGTCGACGCCTGGTTCGAGGCCCTGAGCGCGGAGTACACCCTCGCCGGCACCGACCGGGACGCGGCGGTCACCGCCTCGTTCGGGGTCAACCGTGACGCGCGGAAGGCCTACGAGGCAGCGCTGAGCAAGGAGACGGAGCGCGCCGGTACCGCTCTCGCCGCCGGGCAGGACTTCGCCGCCACGGTGCGTCACGGCCAGCTCGTCGTCCTGACGCTGCTGCTGGTCAGCCTGGCCGTCGCGGTCGGGGCCGCCCTCGTCGTCCGTCGCAGCATCGTCTCCCCGCTGACCCGTGGCACCGACGTCCTCTCGCGGGTCGCGGACGGCGACCTCGGGGCCACGGTCGACCTGTCCAGCCGCGACGAGATCGGGACCATGGCCCGCGCCCTCGACCACTCCACGCTCCGCTTCCGCGGCGCCATGCAGCAGATCACCGGTAGCGCCGGTCAGCTGGCCGCCTACGCCGTGCAGCTGACGCAGGTGTCCACCCAGCTCTCCGTGGGCGCGGAGCAGTCGGCTGACCAGTCCCAGGTCGTCTCCGCTGCGACGGAGGAGATCTCGGCCAACATCGGCACCGTGGCCGCCGCGGGCGACGAGATGAGTTCGGCCATCCGCGAGATCGCGGCCTCGACCGCCGAGGCGTCCTCCGTGGCCGCGGCTGCGGTCGCCTCCGCGAGCGAGGCCTCCGCGACGTTGGACCGCCTGTCCGCCTCCTCCCGGGAGATCGGCGACGTCGTCAAGCTCATCACCTCCATCGCCGAGCAGACGAACCTGCTCGCCCTCAACGCCACCATCGAAGCGGCCCGGGCCGGCGACGCCGGGAAGGGTTTCGCGGTCGTCGCCGGGGAGGTCAAGGAACTGGCCCAGCAGACCGCCCGCGCCACCGAGGACATCACCAGCCGGGTCGGGGCCACGCAGACCGACGCCGTCGCCGCCGCGGCCGCCATCGCCGACATCGGTGAGGTCATCGCCCGCATCGACGCGTTGCAGGCCACCATCGCCGCGGCCGTGGAGGAGCAGTCGGCCACGACCTCGGAGATGGTCCGCAACGTCACCGAGGTGTCCGGCGGGTCCCAGGAGATCGCCGCGAACGTCTCCGGGATGGCGGCGTCGGCCGCCGAGGCGACCCGCAGCGCCGGTGACACCGCCAGGACCGCGAACGACGTGGCCGACACGGCACGGGAACTGGAGGGTCTGGTCAGCGTCTTCCGCTACTGACCCCGACGCGACAGCGCGGATCAGCCGCGACAGCGCGGGATCAGCCGGGCCCGTCGCTGGCGGCCGCCAGCAGGGCCACCACGACGTCGCTGACCGGTGTTCTGATCCCGTGCGACCGGCCACGGCGCTGGATGACACCGTTGCGGACGTCCCACTCCAGCGGCCGTCCGGCGTCCCGGTCGGCGAGGATCGAGGTTCCCAGGTCGGCGGGGTGGGCGCGGAAGGAGTCGAGGACCTCCTGCGCGACGTCCTCGCCCAGGAGTGCGCCCTCGGCCCGGGCCACCGCGAGGGACTCGGCCAGGTAGGCGAGGGCCAATCCGCCCACGTCGTCGCGGCGGAACATCCCTGCGCGCCGGCCGGTGAGCGCCATCAACCCGGCGACGGAGTTCTGCAGCAGTTTGCGCCAGGCGAGGGTCGTGAAGTCGGCGGCCGGCTCCGCCGTGCACCGGCTGTCGCGCAACGCGTCGAGGACCACCCGGGCGGCCGGCACGTCGGGAACGGTGACGCGGGGTCGGGCGCGCAACCACACGGAACCGTCGGGCTGCGTCTGCGCGGGGAACCAGACGACGGCGGGGAGCACCGGCCCGCCCGGGACGTGCGGGGCGACGCTCGACACCTGCTCGACTCCGTTCTGCAGGACGCACACCACGGTGTCCGGGCGGCACAACGCCGCCAGCCACGCTGCGCTCGCCTCGACCTGGGTGGTCTTCACCGCGAGCAGGACGAGGTCCACGCGACCCGCCACGCGCGCGGGGTCGGTGAGCACCGGCCCCGGGACGACGACGGAGCCGGCGTCGTCGCGCAGTTCCAGCTGCTCGCGGGCCGTGCGGCCGCACAGCACCGGGGTGCGACCGACCTCGTGCAACGCGGCCGCGACGGTCGTGCCGATCGCGCCCGGGCCCACGACGGCGACGCTCGGGTTCACGGACGTCCCCCCGGAACCGTCGGTCGAAGGCGCGCCCTCGCGGTCGAACCCCGCTGGACGGACGAGATGACGCGCAGCAACTGCGCGCCCCCCTCGCCGATCGTGCCGTCGTTGCGGATCATCTGGTCGGGGACCCGGCCGGGCGCGGGGTCGGGCCGGGACAACCGCCGGTCGACGGCCTCGCCGTCCTCCCGTCCGCGGGCCCGCAACCGTTGCGCTCGCACGGCGTCGGACACGGTGACGCCCACCACGACGAGGCGCGCGTACCGCTCCTCGAGCGCGTCCAGCGCGCCACGGGACACGTTCGCCACGACGACCCGGCCCTCGAGGACGGCCGCGTCGGCCGAGACGGGGATCGCGTAGGACAACCCGTGCGCCTGCCACCAGACGGCGAAGGCCCCGGCCTCCCGGGCACGCCGGAACTCGGCCTCGTCCACCGGCGTGGACTCCTCACCGCCCCCCGGGCGCCGCGTGATCACCCGGGTCGGGAAGTGCGCGTCGTCGCCGGCGACCGCGCGGGCGGCGGCGAGGACCGCGTCCTTGCCCACCCCGCTGGCCCCGGTGACCGCGATGAACGCGCCGGGCCCCAGCTTCACAGCACGCGCGATCCGCCGCGGAACACTCCGCGCACCACCGGCACCACGCGCCCACGGACGTGGCGTTCGGTGGCGGGCAGGGCGTGGGTGTGGACGCGCACCAGGTCGGCGCGGCGTCCGACGACGATGGTTCCGCGGTCCTCCAGGCCGACCGCGCGCGCGGGGTTCCCGCTCACGAGCTTCACCCCCTCGACGAGCGGGCAACGACCGTCGGCGTCCAGCTGCACGATCGCCTGCAACGGGCTCGCGGGGACGTAGTCCGAGGACAGGACGTCGAGCAGGCCCTGGTCGAGCAGGGTCGCGGCGGCGACGTTGCCCGACTGGCTGCCGCCGCGCACGATGTTCGGCGCGCCCATGACGATCAGTTGTCCGTGCTCGCGCGCCGCCTTCGCCGCGACCTCGGTGGTCGGGAACTCCGAGATCCGGACGCCGAACGACTGCGACTCCTCGACGTGGTCGAGCGTCGCGTCGTCGTGGGCGGCGAGGGTGATGCCCCGCGCCGAGGCGCGCCGCGCGATCTCCTTCCGGTTGGGCACGGAGAACTCCTCCGCGATGACCTCGAGCCGCGCCATCAGCGCCTCCACGCCGTCGGGGGCGACCTGCCCCTTGCCGACGACGTAGCGCCGGAAGGCCTCTACGTCGGCGTACTGGCGCTGACCGGGTGTGTGGTCCATCAGCGAGGCGAGGCGGACCGAGGTCAGGTCCTCCAGAGCCTCGAACTCGGCGACCGTCTGGGGTGCCGCCACCTCGCACCGCAGGTGGATGAAGTGCTCGGCTCGGGTGAGGCCCGCCCGCTCGGCGTGCTCGACGGCCTCGGCGAGCGAGCGGGCGCGTTCCGTCAACGTGTCGCCGTGTCCCTCCGAGCCGATGCGGACGGCGTCGAACACCGTGGTGACGCCGGCCCCGCTGAGCTGCACGTCGTGCGCCAGCACGGCGGGCACCGGGTCCCAGTCCGTGCCCGGGCGCGGGCGGGCGTGTGCCTCCAGGTGGTCGGTGTGCAGTTCCACCAGACCGGGCAGCAGCAGGTCGCCGTCGAGGTCCACACCGCCCGCGACCGGGCCCGGGGTGATGTCGGCGATCAGGCCGTCGCGCAGCAGGACGGAACCGTCGAGGATGCCGTCGTCGAGGACGACGCGGGCGTGGGTGAGGACGGTCTCGTGGTTCATCGGACCCTTCCGGTCTCGAGGTGGGGGAGTTCCGTCCCGGAAGCGGTCCGGAGAGGGTGCAGCGAACGGAGGAGGAAGGGCGCGCCCGGCTCGTCCTCGGTGAACACCGCGACGGCGTCGAGGCACACGCCACGCCCGAGGAGGGGCGCGAACCATCCCGTCAGGGCGTCCCGGACCCGGGGTTCCAGATCGGGGTCGATCCGGTCGGTGAGGGTGAAGTGGAAGCGGAACTCCTCCAGCACGTACGGGTACCCCCACCTCGCCAGCAGCTCCCGCTGCCGGGGGGTGAGCGCGGCAGGGTCGCGGCGGGCGCTCTCCGCCTCCGTCAGGGGCGCACGGAACTCGTCGAACGTCGTCACGAGGGCGTCGGCCAGCGCGTGGAGGGCACTGACCGGGCGGCCGGGGACGAGGGCGAAGAACCCGCTGAGGCGCAGCAGCGCCAGGTCCGGCACGTCGACGGCTGCCCGGGCCGCGGCGAACCGGCTCACGCCGTCCGCCAGCTCCTCCAGCGTCCGCCCCGGCGCGAGCCGGAACGGCGCCTTGAGCGTGCCGTGGAACCCGTACCGCCGAGCCTGCACGGTGACGGCGTCGAGCTCGGAACGGTTCCACCCCGGTGGGGGCGCGGCGTCGGGGACCGAACCGTCCACCCGGCGCCCGAGCCAGGACTCCGCCCGGGCGCGCAGGAGGTCACCGACGTCGTCGCCCGTGCCCGCTCCGGGCAGGGCGTAGAGGGCGACCCGCTGCGTCACGCCGGAACCGCCGCGTGGGGGGCGAAGGCCTCGACGTCGACGACCCGGTCGGCGACCGCGTCGCGCACCTCGAGGTCGTGGAAGATGCCGAGCAGGCCGACGCCCTGTGCCCGTTTCTCGGCGATGAGTTCCACCACGACGTCGCGGTTGCGGGCGTCGAGGGACGCCGTGGGTTCGTCGAGCAGCAGCAGCGGCAGATCGGGCAGGAAACCCCGGGCGATGTTGACGCGCTGCTGCTCACCCCCCGAGAACGTCGCGGGAGGCAGGGACCAGAGCCGCTCGGGAATGGACAACCGGGTCAGCACCTGGGCCGCGCGGTCGCGCGCCGAGGGCAGGTCGACGCCTCGCTCCACCAGGGGTTCGGCCACGATGTCCAGCGCGGGGACGCGGGGGACGCACCGCAGGAACTGGCTGACGTACCCCATGGTGTCGCGGCGGGCCGCGAGCACCTCGCGGGCGTCCGCCCCCGCCAGGTCGATGACGTCGTCGACGCCGTCGCGGTGCAGCAGGATGCGGCCGCTGTCCGCGGAGTAGTTTCCGTAGACCATCTTGAGGATCGTGCTCTTGCCGGCGCCGGAGGTGCCGCCGAGCACGACGCACTCGCCGTGGTGGACGACGAGGTCGAGGTGGTTCAGCACGGCGAGCCGCTGACCGCCCTGCAGGTGCATGGTGAACGTCTTGTCGACGGCGGAGACGGTCAACACCGGACGGGGGACGGGGTTTCCGGTCACGGGCGGGTCATCCTTGCAGGATCGAGGAGACGAGCAGCTGGGTGTAGGGCGCGTGCGGGTCGTCGAGGACGCGGTCGGTCAGACCGGACTCGATGACGCGACCGTCCTTCATGACGATCGTGCGGTGGGAGATGAGCCGGGCCACGGCGAGGTCGTGGGTGACGATGACGACGGCGAGCCCGAACTCGGTGACGAGGCTGCGCAGCAGATCGAGCAACCGCGCCTGCACCGACACGTCGAGCCCGCTCGTCGGCTCGTCCATGAACACCAGCCGGGGCGAGACGACGAGGTTGCGGGCGATCTGCAGTCGCTGGCGCATGCCGCCGGAGAACGTCGTGGGGTGGTCGTCGATGCGGTCCACGGGGATCTCGACGCGACGCAGCCACTCGGTCGCCGTGGCGCGGATCTCGGCGTAGTTGCGCCACCCGTTGGTCATGAGGGGCTCGCCGACGTTCCCGCCCGCACTGACGTGCATGCGCAGGCCGTCGGCGGCGTCCTGGTGCACGAAGCCCCACTCGCTGCGCCACAACCGGCGCACGGCGCCTTCGCCGAGGGTGCCCAGGTCGAGGGTCTCGCCGTCGGCGTTCCGGTAGGCGACGCTCCCCTCGCTGAGTCCGAGGCGCTGGGAGAGGACCCCGAGCAGAGTCGACTTGCCCGAGCCCGACTCGCCCACCACCGCGAGCACCTCACCGGGCCACAGGTCGAGGTCGACGTCGCGGCAGCCGAACCGATCGCCGTAGCGGTGGCCCGCCCCTCGGACCTGCAGCAGCGGCAGTTCGTCGATCACGCGGGGACCTCCTGGTCGTGACTGCTCAGCGTGCGTTCGCAGTGGTCGGTGTCTGAGCACACGAACACGGCCCCGCCGGCGTCGTCGGTGATGACCTCGTCGAGGTAGACGCCGTTCGAGCCGCAGATCTCGCACGGTCGGTCGAAGCGCTGCGGCTCGAAGGGGAAGTCCTCGAAACCGAGGCTCTCGACCTTCGTGAACGGCGGCACCGCGTAGATGCGCTTCTCGCGGCCCGCGCCGAACAGTTGCAGGGCGGGGTTCATGTCCATCTTGGGGTTGTCGAAGCTCGGGATGGGGGAGGGGGCCATGAGGTAGCGTCCACCCACCAGCACGGGGTAGTCGTAGGTCTTGGCGATGTGTCCGAACCGGGCGATGTCCTCGTAGAGCTTGACGTACATCAGCCCGTACTCCTCGAGCGCGTGCAAGCGCCGGGTCTCGGTCTCGCGGGGTTCCAGGAACCGCAGGGGTTCGGGCAGCGGGACCTGGTAGACGATCACCTGCCCCGGTGCGAGCGGGGTCTCGGGGATGCGGTGGCGGGTCTGGATCAGTGTCGCCTCGTCGGTGCGCGTGGTGGTGCGCACGTGGGCGACGTCGGCGAAGAACGCCCGGATCGAGACGGCGTTCGTCGTGTCGTCCGCACCCTGGTCGATGACCTTGAGGACGTCGTCCTCGCCGATGACGGCTGCGGTCACCTGCACGCCGCCGGTGCCCCAGCCGCGAGGCATCGGAACCTCGCGGCTCGCGAAGGGGACCTGGAAACCGGGGACGGCGACGGCCTTGAGCAGCGCCCGGCGGATCATCCGTTTGGTCTGCTCGTCGAGGTAGCCGACGTTGTAGACGATGGGTCCGGGGTTCACGCGGGTACCTCCTCGGCGGTCGCCGGCGCGGTCGCGCTGCGTTCGGCGAACTCCCGGTTGAGGCGGCGTACCAGGACGAGTTCAGCCTGGAAGTCGACGTAGTGCGGCAGTTTGAGGTGCTCGACGAAACCGGTGGCCTGCACGTTGTCGCTGTGGCTGATGACGAACTCCTCGTCCTGGGCGGGGGCGGTCGCCCGCTCGCCGAGTTCCTCGGCGCGCAGTGCGCGGTCGACCAGCGACATCGACATCGCCTTCCGCTCGCTGCGCCCGAACGCGAGACCGTAGCCCCGGGTGAACTGGGCGGGGGTGTCGACCGAGCCGGTGAACTGGTTGACCATCTGGCACTCCGTGACCTCGACACGGCCCAGCGGGACCGCGAAGCCGAGTTCCGGGGCGTCGAACTCGACCTCGACCTCGCCCACCCGGACCTCGCCCGCGAAGGGGTGGTTGTTGCCGAACCCCCGCTGCGTCGAGTACCCGAGTCCCAGCAGGAAACCCTCGTCACCGCGCGCCAGGGCCTGCAGCCGCTCGGCGCGGGTCATCGGGAACACTGTCGGTTCCCGGGTCAGGTCGCCCGGTTCGACGTCGTCCTGGCCGGGGTGGGCATCGGGTTCGATGAGCGCGGAGGAGCCGAGGAGGTCCGCGACGCGGGGCATGGCCGCGGATCCCTCGTCGTCGACCCGGGTCTGCGGTCCGTCGGTGGGAGTGGAGGAGAACAATCGGTGGGTGTAGTCGAAGGTCGCGCCGAGCTGCTGCCCGCCGGGCAGGTCTTTGAACGTAGCGGAGATCCGTCGCTGCGGCGGCAGCCCCGCGGTGTCCAGCGGTTGCGTGTACCCGAAGCGCGGCAACGTGGTGCGGTAGCTGCGCAGCAGCGTCACGGCTTCGAGGACGTCGCCCTGCGACTGCAGCAGGGCCCGCGCCGCGAGGGCGGGGTCGTACAGCGAACCCTCGGTCATGACGCGTGAGACGAGCACGCCGAGCTGACCGGCGACCTGGCCGGGGTCGATCGCCGGGGTGGTGGTGTCCCCGCGTCCGACCTGGGCGAGCAGGGCGTGTGCGTTGGCGATGGCGCGCTCCCCGCCCTTGACGGCGACGTACACGTCAGTCCTCCTCGGTGGTGGGTGCGGTGGGACCGAGCCGGGTCGTGCGCGGCAGCCCCGTGACGGAACCGGCGTCGAGGACCAGCAGGTCGACGCCGCGGGGGAACTGCGCCGCGTTGCGGGTCCAGCGGCCGAAGAACTCCGCGTCGGCCCACGGTGCGACCAGGACGGCGGAACCCTCGATGCCCGGCCCGTGCGCCGACCACCGGCGGTCCCCGGTGCAGCCGCGTGCGTCGAGGACGACGGTCGCGGAGCGGTGCGGTTCCTCGTCGCTGCCCTGGGCCAGGTCCTCGAGGGCCGGTGCGGCCGCGGCGTCGACGACCACGAAGTCGGCCTCGGCCGCGGTGCGGGCCCGGCGGACCCCGGTGTGGAAGGCCAGCCAGGCGTCGAGCTCGGCGTCGTCGGCGAACCGGCCACCGAGCCACGCGCTGCACTCCTCGTCGAGGAGGGTGAGGAGGACGGCCGCGAGGGCCGGCCCCAGTGACGCGGGTGCCTCGGGGGGACCGGCGACGGGGAGGGGGCGGGTGGGTCGCGAGAGCGCGTCGAGCACGGCGCGGAACGTCTGCTGGGCCTGCCGCGTGGGTTCGGAGAAACCCGGGGCGGGGATGGTGCTGGTGCGCGTGGTCACGCGTGCTCCCGGGAGACGGTGAAGAAGTCGACGAGCGTGCTGCGCGCCTCCTGGTGCCGAACCTCGTCGCGGGCGTCCTGCCGCCGGGCGAGGGGAGCGACGACCTCGGTCTGCACGCGGTCGTGCAGGGTCGCGTCGGTGAGCAGGCCGTCGAAGACCGCGGCGAGCCGCGCGTGCTCCAGGTCGGTGCCGAGTAGGTAGGAACTGCCCATCAGGTCACCGGACAGCCCGGTTCCGTGGAGCCGCACGGTCGAGCGGGTGACGGTCGCCTCGCCGAGGTTGAACCGTCCGCCGCCCGCGTCGATGCGTCCGCGCACCATGACGAGCCCCGCCTCAGGACCGCGGACGTCCTGGACCTCGGGTTTCGGGTGCCAATCCCGCCAGGCCGTGTCGAGTTCGGTGGTCGTCGCGGCCCCCAGGGTCCGCATCCACCCCTGGCGTCGCGCCGTTCTCGTCGCGTCGTCCTGCATCGCGACCTCCTCCGTGTCTCGTCGTGCGGCTCCGGGATGAGTTGTCTGGTGAAGCAGACAACTCGAGGCTAGCCTAGGTTCCGGACACCGGGCACCCCCGTCGGCGAAGAACCCCTTCACGGCCGGTGAACGTTGCAGGAACGAGGTGGCGGAACCGTCGCACCTCCCGGAAACCTTCCGGGAGGACACCGCCACCGCCAGGAACCGGAGGAACAGCGTGAACGCACCGCGTCTGTCGGAGAACGTCCCGGAGATCGACGAGGAGGTGAGCGTGGTCGAGAGTTCGCTCGGCCGGTGGACGCAGGTCGGCGCGGGTACGCGCCTGCTGAACACCGTTCTCGGGGACTACAGCTACTGCGACCGGCTCTGCGACTTCGCGAACACCGACATCGGGAAGTTCTCGAACATCGCGAGTTCCGTCCGCATCGGCGCGACCGACCACCCGCTGGACCGCGCGACCCTGCACCACTTCTCCTACCGGAGTTCCTACTACTTCGAGGACGTCGCCGACGACCCGGACTGGTTCGAGCGACGTGCGGCCCGGCGGACCAGGATCGGGCACGACACCTGGATCGGGCACGGCGCGATGGTCAAACCCGAGGTCGTGCTCGGAGACGGTGCCGTGGTGGCCGCCGGTGCGGTCGTGACCCGGGACGTGCCCGACTACGCGGTCGTGGCGGGGGTCCCGGCGCGGGTGATCCGGCTGCGTCAGCCGCCGGAGATCGCCGAACGGCTGAAGGCCCTGGCCTGGTGGGACTGGGACCACGAGGTGCTGCGCCGGCACCTCGAGGACTTCCGCCACCTCGAGGTCCAGGTGTTCCTGGAGAAGCACGGCGGCTGATCCGCGCGGGGTCGGCCCCGGGCAGGGCCGGTAGAGTACCTGGACCATGGTCACCCGGAGCAGGCCCGCGCAGGGCCGGACCCCGAGCGGTTACTCCGCCTGGCGGCTCATCGCGGAGGAGCTCCGCGGCGAGATCGTCGCCGGGGTCGTGCCGGTCGGGTCGAAACTGCCCTCCGAGAGCGAGCTCGCGCAGCGCTTCGAGGTCCACCGGCACACCGTGCGCCAGGCCGTGGCGGCGCTGGCGGCCGAACAGCTGGTGGTGGCCCGTCGCGGCAGCGGGACCTTCGTGGCCGAGCACGACGTCGTGGTGCACCGCATCGGGGTCCGCACCCGCCTCAACGACAGCCTGGGCCCGCGAGGGCTGACGGCGCCCGGTCGACTGATCGAGACGGCGGTCGAACCCGACCCGCCCGCGGACGTCGCGCGCCGCCTCGGCCTCGGCGATGGTGCCGCGCGCCGGCTCGAGGTCGTGCGGTCGGTGGAGGGCCGCCCGATCTCGCGGGTGACGTCCTGGTTCGACGCCGGGACGCTCCCCGGCATCGCGGAGGAGTACCGGGAGGTCGGGTCCATGACGGTCGCGCTGCGCAACTCGGGTGTGCCCGACTACGTGCGGGCCGCCACGAGCGTGAGTGGTCGCCTCGCGACGGCCGCCGAGGCCGAGGACCTGCAGCTGCCGGCGGGTTCCGTCGTCCTCGTCGTCCGCGCGCTGGACACCCACCCCGACGGGCGGCCGTTGCTCTTCAACGTCACGCGGTTCGCGGCGGATCGTGTCGAACTCGACGTCGACCACCCTGAGGTCTCACCCCCCGCGGGTCGGCGCCCGGGACGGCCGACGGCCGAGGATCATCGGTAGACCCGCCGCAACCACACCGCGAGTCCCTCCACCAGGAGGACGGTCACGAACACCATGGCCACCAGGGTGGTCACCTGACCGTGCAGGGTCAGTACGCTGGAGGCGTTGGTGAGGTAGAAGCCGATGCCGCTGCCCCCGACGATGCCCAGGATCGTCGCCGCGCGGACGTTGGTGTCCACCAGGTACATCGAACTGCTGATGACCGCGGGCAGGCCCTGCGGCCAGGTGGCGGCGAGGAACCGCTGCCCACGGGTGGCACCGACGGCCGTCAGTGCGCGTTCCGGACCGGCGGCCACCTCCTCGAGGGAGTCCGCGACGAGCTTGCCGAGCAGTCCGATCCCCCCGAACGCCAGAGCCACGACACCTGCCTGGTTCCCGAGCCCGGTGACCATGATGAGGAAGATCGCGAGAACCAGTTCCGGAACGTCGCGGAACACCACCAGGACGACGCGGAACACGCCACGCACGACACCGTTGGGGGCGACGTTCCGGGCGGCGAGAGGGCCGAGGACCAGGGAGAGCACGAGCGACAGGGCGGCGGCGGCGAAGGCGACCTCGACCGTGACGAGCAGGGCCTGCAGGAACTCGGTGGCGGTGTGGCTGCCCAGGCTCGGCGGCCAGAAGCTCTCCAGGGTCGGGACGACCTGGTTCCAGCTGATCTGGCTGAAGTCGACGTCGGCGAGGAACCAGCCGGCGACGACCACCGCGACGGCGCTCAGGACCCAGCTCAGACTGCGGACGCGCTCCCAGGTCCAAGGGCGGTGCATCATCTGCGCCACGGTGGGGCCGGTCACCGTCAGCGTCGCCCCTGAGCGGTTCCGGGGCGCCACGACAGGCGGTCGGCCCCGGGTCGCGGCCCGGGTGATGCGACCTCCGAGGCCGTTGCCGACAGGATCGACGCCCAGCAGCCGGCGTCGGATCGTGGAGGAGACGACCTCGGCCACGACGCAGAGCACGAAGATGACGCCGGCGATGCCCAGCCCCCGCCCGTACCCCTCGGGGAACTGCCCGAAGGCGACCTTCATGGCGTAGCCCAGGCCACCCACGCCCGCGTACCCGAGGATCGCGGAACCCCGGAGGTTGATGTCGAAGCGGTGCAGCGCCGTGGCCGTCCACGACGGCAGCACCTGCGGGAACACCCCGGACCAGAACTCCTGGGCCCGTCCCGCTCCCGAGGCCCGCAGAGCGAGCTGCGGGCCGCGGTCGACCTGCTCGACGGCGTCGGCGAACAACTTCGAGATCATCCCGACGGAGTGCACGCCGATCGCGAGGATGCCGGGCAGCGGACTGCCCAGGGCGAACGTCAGGGAGAACGCCAGGGCGAGGACGACGTCGGGGACGGCGCGCGTCACGACGCCGATCGCGCGTCCGACCCAGCGCAACCACGTGGCAGGAGTGGTGTTCTCGGCCGCGACGTAGGCGACCGGGATGGAGATCAACGAGGCGAGCAGGGTGCCCGTGATGACGATCCCGAGCGTGAGTCCGATGAGGTACGCGAGGTCGCCGGGGCCCGGCAGGCTGACGGGATCCATGTGGGAGAACACCCTGGCTGCGTTCCGGGTGCTGCGCAGCAGGTCGTTCCACGAGAACTCCAGGGTGCTGATCGACCAGACCGCGAAGACGAGCAGGGCCGCCACGAGGAGCAGAGCGAGAGGTTTCGCGATCCGGACCGGACGGCGCGGACTGCGGTCCCCGGCGTTGCCGGGCACCGCTCGTTCGGCGGTGCCGAGGGTGCTCACCGGAGGTTTCCGGCTGCGAGGCCACCGACCGGGACGGCCACCCGGCCGTAGACCTCCATGACCTGCGCCTTGGACAGGCCGGCCGTGGGGGTGTCCAGCACGACCTCGCCGCCGCGCAGACCGACGATCCTGTCGGCCCACCCGAGTGCGAGGTCGACCTGGTGCAGGCTGCACACGACCGTCAGTCCCCGTTCGGCTGCGATCTCGCGGATGAGGGCCATGACCTGGTCACTCGATTCCGGGTCCAGGCTCGCGACGGGTTCGTCGGCCAGCAGGACCTCCGGGTCCTGCATGAGGGCCCGGGCGATCGCGACGCGCTGCTGCTGACCGCCCGAGAGCTGATCAGCGCGCTGGTAGGCCTTCTCCAGCAGCCCCACCCGATCGAGGTGGTTCAGGGCGGTGAGCTTCGCCGCGCGAGGGTAGGTCCACAGGCCCAGCCGCGGGCCGCGCAAGCGACCCAGCGCCCCCGTCAGCACGTTCTCGAGCACCGTGAGGGAGGGCACCAGTTCGAACTGCTGGAAGATCATGGCAACGCGTCCACGCAAGGCGCGCAACGCACCGGGAGCCAGCGCGGGCACGTCCTGGTCGAGGACGCGGACGGTACCCGACGTCGGGAACTCCAGGCCGTCGAGGTGGCGCAGCAACGTCGACTTGCCCGACCCGGAGAGTCCGAGGAGCACGACGACCTCACCGTGGCGCACCGTGAGATCGACGCCGCGCAGTGCGTGCGTGGTGCCGAAGTCCTTGGTCACCGCGGAGACGGCGATGACCGGTGAGATCGTCGTGCTGGTCACGGTTGTGTTCCCTCAGCTCGTCCGCACGCTCAGCCGGCGCACTTGGCCGCGGGGATCTCGGTGCACAGGTCCGCGATGGTCTTGTAGTAGTCCGCGTTCTCCGGCTCGACGCCGAAGTAGCCGGAGGTGAAACCGTCGGTCACGTCGACGCCGGAACCCTTGATGGCCTCCACCGACGCGCCCTGGAGGGCCGAGGTGAGCTTGGCCTTGACGTCCTCGGGCAGTGCCGTGGAGATCGACAACGGACCCCCCGGGACGTACTCCTTGCCGATGACCGTCACCTCGCCCTTGGCCGCACCGGGTTCGGCGATGGTGTCCTCGGCGAAGCCGACGTCGCACTGCTTGGAGGCGACGGCCTGTTCCGACTTGTCGTGGGCGCCCGCGAAGTAGGCCGTGAAGTCGCTGAACGTGGGGTTCCCGTTCGCGTCGGTGCCCGACGGTGTCACGTTCAGTCCGGCCTTGGACAACTGGTAGAGCCCGAAGAGGAAACCCGACGTCGAGTTGGGGTCGACGAAGCAGACGGTGTGGCCCTTCGCACCCGCGAGGGAGGTGATGGGCGATCCGCTGGGAACGATGGCCTCGGAGTAGTACCCGGGGTCCTTGACGTCGGGGGAGCTGAGCACGGCGGCGACGGGTTCCAGAGTGGCGCCCTTGTTGTTGGCCATGACGTACTGCAGGGCACCGCTGGTGACCATGTCCACCTTGCCGGCGGCGGCCGCGGCGATGAGGGCCGTGTAGTCGGCGGTGGGGTAGTACTCGACCTCGTAGCCGGTCTCCTTCGCGATGTAGTCCTCGAGGGGCTTCCAGTTCGAGTCGGAGCCGGCCTGGTCCGGGGTGGCGCCGAAGACGATCGTCCCTTCGGACTTCGCCCAGGTACCCCCGGACGACCCTGAAGAGGAACCGGACCCGGTCGCGGCGTCGCTCGCGGCCGAGCAACCCGTCACGGCCATCGTGGTGAGCAGTGCGCCGGCGGCGAGTGCTCCGAAGCGCCTGGTGCGGGACGTGAGCATGGGAGCGACCTTTCGGGGCGGGTGGGGCCCGGCGGAACCGCGGAGGAGGGCGCGGTCACGGGGAAGTCCCGGGCACAGCCGCGACGCTAGGGAGGGCAGGTGGCAGGCCGCCCCCGGTCGGGTGTCCGAACCGTGAACTAGTCCAGAAGTCCAGACAACTCACGGCCACCCGGTCGTCGAGGGTCTCCGTCGTCGCGGAGGCCGGCAGGGGACCGTGGCTGCGGGCGACGAACGTCACGACCTGTGCTGCGACGTCGTCGGGGACAGGGCCTGAGCTCGCCGCCACGGTTCCACCTCGACCTCTCGCGGCTCCGTCCAGCACCTCGTGCGGCGGCGTCACGGGTGGGGCGCGTCCGTACCGGTACGGCTGTCCGAATGATGTCGATCATGCAATGGTCAGAACGTGCAGGATCCATCCGATACCCCTGCTGTGAGTCTGTGGATCAGCGACCTGCTCAGCACGGGGCCCGCCAACACCTCGGTCGGCGTGCTGGCCGGCCCTCTCGAGACGGTCGCGGCGGATCTGCCCGTCACCGACCTGGACGACCGGTTCCGCTCCGATCCGCGGTTGACGTGTGTTGCGGTGCGGCCCGCTCACCACGCCGCCGATTCCTCGAACCCTCCTGCCGACGCTGCTGGTCAGGGACGGGCCGCGGGATGGGGGTTGTTGACCCGGGCACGTTTCCAGCAGCTCATGACCGGGCGGTTGGGCTACGGGCGGGTCCTGCACGCCCGCAAGACCGTCCAGGCGATGACCGACTGGTCCCCGCTGGTGGTGGACGCCGCCACGGACATCGCCGACATCGCCCGCCTCGTCCTCGAGCACGACCAGGCTCAGGTCTCGGACGGAGCAGGTGCTCCAGGTACCGCTCCGCAGCGGGGGAGGACTGAGAGTCCGTCTCGCGACGCTGCTGACCGTCCAGGCGACGTCGGCGCCCACGTCGGTGCGGCCGGTGTGGCCGTGGGCGACATCCTCGTGGTGGACGAGGACCAGGAGCCACGTCAGGTGTCCGTGGCGGCGGTCTTCCGAGCGCTGTCAGCGCAGTTGGCGCAGCACGCCTTGACCGACCCGCTGACCCGGTTGGCCAACCGCGACCACTTCCTGCAGTACCTGCACCGCTGCTTCCAGCAGCCTGACCGGCGTGAGCGGTTGGCCGTGGTCTACATCGACCTGGACGGGTTCAAAGCCTTCAACGACAGCTACGGCCACGGTGTCGGGGACCAGGTGCTGCAGGTCGTCGCCGAACGGTTGCGCGCCTCGTGCCGTCCTCAGGACCTACCCGCCCGACTCGGCGGTGACGAGTTCGCGGTCATCGTTCGCCTACCGGGCGACGTCGAGGCCGGTCAGGCGGCTCACGGTCTGGGACAGCGCCTCCTGGCCTGCCTGGGTGGGACGGTCACCGTGGGGCAGCTGGTCCTGCCAGGACGGGCGAGCATCGGGATCGCCGTCGCCGACGACGCCATCCACGACGCCGCTGCGAGAACTCGGCTCGAGAGCGACCCGGGCCCGAACCGATCCACCGGCCGAGAACCCCGACCGAGTGGTGACGTCTTCGCCCGTGCGGACGTGCTGCTGCGGGAGGCGGACCTGGCGATGTACCAGGCCAAGGTCGCCGGCGGACACCGGGCCCACGTGGTGACGGGAGTCACCCATCGGGTCGGGACCAGCTCCTCGGTGATCGATCGGCGGGAGCTGCAACGCGCCCTGGACGCGGGGGAGTTCGTCCTGCACTTCCAACCCATCACCGAGGTCGCGACGGGGCAGTTGGCCAGTGTGGAGGCCCTGGTCCGCTGGCAGCACCGCAGCCGGGGGCTCCTGGGGCCGGGGGAGTTCCTGGACGCGGTCGCCGACGCCGGGTTCTCCGCCGAACTGGACCACCACGTCCTCGAGATGGCGTTGCGCCAGCTGCGGTCCTGGACCCAGGAGCTGGGGTTGCAGGCTCCGCCGTTCCTCAACGTGAACCTGTCGGTGCAGGGGCTGCAGGCGCCCGGTCTGGCTGATGCGGTCCTGGCTGCGGTCGGAGACTGTCAGGTTCCGGCTGAGCGGCTGCGCCTGGAGATCCCGGAGGTGGCGACGGTGCAGCACTTGCAGGCCGCCGCGGAGGATCTGGCGCGGTTGCGGGCTGCGGGGGTGCGCTTGACGTTGGACGACCTCGGAGCCGGCGCATCGACGCTGCACCACCTGACCGACCTGGCGTTGGACGGGATGAAGATCGACCGCCGGTTCGTGGCGGGCATGCTGGAGGACGAGCGAGACGCTGCGGTGGTCCGGATGCTGCTGGAACTGGGGCTGAGCACCGGGCTGGCCGTGACCGCTGAGGGGATCGAGACGGAGCCGCAGCTGGGGATGCTGCAGGAGATGGCCCGCGGTCGGGCGGTGTTCGTCCAGGGCTTCCTGCTGGCCCGGCCGGCACCGGCGGAGACGTTGCCGCTGCCCTGGCCCTCAGGGGTCGTGACGCGCTCGCCGAGCGGGCCACGACCCTCGAGTCGCTGAGGGTTCCAGGCCGTGGAGTCGTTCGTCAGCCGTTTTCGGAGAACGTCCTCAACCGCCGGACGGCGTGGCCGCGAAGAACCGCGTCTCGCCATCGTCACCTGGATCGGGGGCACCTACCACCGCCGGCGGCGTCAGCAGTCTCTCGCTCGACCGACGCCCACAGGGTGGAGGTGGCGACGAGTTCGTTCAGCTCCACTGCGGCGCGGGAGACCTCCCCGGTGGTGGTGGCGGTGCAGGTGGCTCCTGACGTGGTCCGCAACGTCACCGAGGGGTCCAGCAGGTTCCAGGAGTTCACCGCGAACGTCTCCGGCTTGGCGGCGTCGGTAGCCGAGGCCACACTGCGCGGGAACCGGGGCTCGGGTCAGCGTCTCCCGGTGCCGACCCGACCCGGCGCGCATCCGGTCACCGCAGCCAGCGGTGGAGGCGCTTGGCCCGCAGTGCCTTCCAGGCCTCCTCGACGTCGGACTCGCTGAGCCGGGCGTGGGTCTCCTCCTGCGCGAACAGCCGTCCGTAGGCGAAGGCCACCTCGGGCTCCGCCCGCGCGGCCAGCTCGGCCAACCGCTCGCGGGTGACGACGGAGTCCTGGTGCTCACCGAGGACCTCCTGCACCGCGGTCGTCGCCGCGGCGAACCGCTTGGCGTCCTTCCCGAACACGACGGCGACCGCCTCGGCGGCGTAGCGCACCTGCTTCGCGGCCTTGCGGGCCTCGTGGAACAGCTCGTCCCGTGCGTGACCGGCGGGGGCGTCCTGCGCGGCGGCGACCAGCTCTGCCAGCGTGCGGTACGTCCGGGCGACGCGCTTCGGGAGTTCCTTCCCCGCGGGACGACGGGCCTTCGGGCTCGTCGCCGGGCTCTCGACGAACTCCTGGAGGGTGTCCAGCAGACGTTGGTAGCGCTCGGAGTCCAGTTCCAGGAGCACCTGGTCGTGGGCCCGTCGGTAGTCCGACCCCAGCTGCTCGGCCACCCACTGCGGTACGGCTCCCGTCGCTGCGGGGTCCTCGGGGGTGACGTCCAACGACGCGACCGCCTGCACCAGGCGGTCGCGCAGGACCTCCGCGTCGCGTGCCCGTCCCAGCTCGGCGGCGAGCCAGCGCAGCTCGTCCCGCAACGGTTTCGTCGGTGCGCCCAGCAGGGGCTGGAACGTGCGGAGCGCGCTGCGCAGGCGGCGGGTGGCGACCCGCATCTTGTGCACGCTGTCGGGCTCGTCGGCCCGGACGCGGGCGTCCTGGTCGAAGACCTGCTGGACCTGTTCGCGCAGGTGCAGGAAGAGCACGTCGCCCGCGCTCGACGCCGTCGACAGCTCCTTGCGCCGGGGGATCGTGCCGCGGGACAACGTCCGGGGTTCCGTCGGGGTCGCGGCGGACGGCGTGGTCACCTCGACGGGGACGACCTCCGCGGTGGCGGTGCCAGGATCGGTGTCGGTGCTGTGGTCGTCGGTCGCGGGTTCCGGCGGCATCCCCGCCAGGACGCGCCCGACCTTCGAGGGACTCGTCGAGACGACCAGGCCGGCCGCCCGCAGCGCGGCGTCGACGGCGTCGAAGACCGCACGGTCGCCGTCGAGGAGTTCCAGTTCCACCTCGCGCCACGTCTGCCCCGCGCCCGGCTCCCCGGAACCCCCGGCCGGCAGCAGCCGGTGGGCCTCGACCCTGTCGTCGGCGAGTTCCAGCAACCGTCGACCACTGACGTCGAGGACCGTCTGCACGCTCCGGTGCGTGGACAGCCGGACCACCGGTACGAGCGGCTGTCCCTCGGTCAGGGTTTCCACGAGGCGGCGCAGCGCGACGGGGACGGTGCGGACCGCGCGTCCCAGCGGCACCTGGCGTTCGAGACGGGCGCCGTTGTCGCCGGGGGTCTTCAGGTGCCACCCGGCGTCGACGCCGCCGGTGCGCCGGCGCAGCGTCGTCCTCGCCCCGGAGAGTCGCAGGTCGGGGGTGTCGAAGTAGACGGCGTCGAGGACGAACTCGTCGCGGTCACCGACGCGCAGCCCGCTGGCGTCGTCCTCGGGCAGCACGGCGGCCAGCGGCGGCAGCTCGGCGTCGGCTGCGAACTCGTACTTCACTTCGATCTCTTCGTGGGCGTCGACCATCCCGCTTGTCTACCCGCCCGCGGACGTCGGCGCACGATCATGGCCGGCGGGCGCACTCCGCGCTGTCGATCGACTACCGGGAGTGAGTCCCCGGCCCACCGAAGCACGGAGCGCGGCAACGGGGCGGTGTCACGAGGACACCGCCCCGTCGGCGGCGCTCAGGCCTCCTGCAGCCCGGGACGCCCGGCCTCGACGACGAAGGTCGCGCGGGTGCCCGCTGCGGCCCCCGGCTGCGACACCCGGTCGAGCACCCGGAACTCGGCGCGCATCTCGTGCCGGTCCAGGCGCGCGACGACGTAGCCGCGCTGGTTGTTGGCGAGCTTCAGGTCGGGGTTGTCGGCCAGTTCGCTGTCGCGGGTCGCGTAGTCGTCACCCCCGTCACCCCCGGACGTGATCGAGGTGGCGACCAGTTCGACGCCCACGGGCGCGGAGCCCGGGTCGGTGGCGACCCGGGAGAGGTCCGCCGCGTAGTGCTTGTGCACGTCGCCGGAGAGGACGACGGGGTTCTCCACCCCGCGTTCCGCGAACTCGTCCAGCAGTCGCTGGCGGTTGGCGGTGTACCCGTCCCAGGAGTCGGGGTTGAAACCCCGGTCGACACCCGGGACGTAGTCGTGCTCGTGGAACATGACCTGCTGGGCGATGACGTCCCACGTCGCCCCGGAGCGTTCGAGGCCGTCGAGCAGCCACGCCTCCTGCTCCTCGCCCATGATGGTGCGCTGGGGTTCGTCGCGTTCCGGGCCGGCGCTGGGGAACGTGTCCCCACCGGGCTGGTCGTCGCGGAACTGGCGCGTGTCGAGCACGTGGAAGTTCGCCAGCCGTCCCCAGCTGAGGCGGCGGTACAACTGCATGTCGGCACCCCGGGGACGGGCGTCGGCACGCAGCGGCATGTTCTCGTAGTAGGCCTGGTAGGCCGCGGCCCGGCGGGCGGTGAACTCCTCGAGGGTCGGCACGGGGACCTGTTCCTCGGCGACGAGTGCGGCGTAGTTGTTCTCGACCTCGTGGTCGTCCCAGGTGACGATCCACGGAGCCACCGCGTGCGCGGCCTGCAGGTCCGGGTCCGCCTTGTACTGGGCGTGGCGCTGGCGGTAGTTGGCCAGCGACACCGTCTCCGGGCCCATGTGGTCGCGCACGTTGCTGCCCGAGGGCGAGACGTACGTGTCCGCCTGGTACTCGTAGATGTAGTCCCCGAGGAAGAGGACCACGTCCGGCTGTTCCTCGGCCAGGCGGCGGTAGGCGGTGAACCAGCCGTGTTCGTACTGCGCGCAGGACGCGAACGCCATGGTCAGCGGTGTGCCCCAGGACCTCAGGGCCGGGGCGGTGCGGGTCATGCCGACCGGGGAGACCTCCCCGCCCAGACCGGCGAGGCGGAAGCGGTAGAAGAACTCCCGCCCCGAGGGCAGGCGGTCGACCTCGACGTGGACGCTGTGCCCGAGCTGGGACGGGGCGACCGTCCGGCCGCTGCGCACGATGCGGCGGAACGCGTCGTCCTCCGCGAGTTCCCACTCGACGGGGACGTCGCGGTCCGGCATGCCGCCCCGCCCGTCCTCGGCGTAGGGGTAGGGCGCCAGTCGCGTCCACAGGACGATGCCGTCGGGCGTGGGTTCCCCGGAGGCGACGCCGAGGGTGAAGGGGTTGCCCAGGCGTGAGGCGAAGGACTTCGTCGCCCGGTCGGGGCTCTGGGTCGCGGACGCGCTGTGCTGACCGGCCACGAGCAGGCCGGTGCCGGCGGCTGCGCCGGCGAGGACGCTGCGGCGGCCCAGGCCGCCGGCGGGGGTGTTGACGGGGGGGAACGTGGTCACGGGGATCCTCACGAGGCGGGTGGCTGCGGTGCACTCCGGATGCCCCGAACCCTTCCCGTGCTCGGCCAATCCACAGCTGACGCCGAACAACCCCTCGGTGAACGCTGCGCAGATCCTGTGCGTCGTGTCAGTCCAGGGTCCACGTCGCGACGTGTTCGCACACCAGGCTGCGCCACCACCGCCCGCTCCAGTCGGAACTGGCGGTGCGGTACAGGGTCACGGTGCGACCTCGGAAACCCTGCGGTACCGCGACGTCGAGACCGGTGACGAACTCGCCCACCTCGTCGTGCAGGTCAGGACGTTCGTAGAGGTCGTGCGAGGCCAGGGACAGGTGGGCCAGGAAGCCGGCGCGGTCGAAGCCGTGGACCTGCGGGGAGTTCATCGGCAGCCGCAACGGTGCCACGGCGGCGTCGACCGCGGCGGCGAGGTCCACGAACTCGGCGTTCGGGCTCCCGTCGGCGCGGTGGTGCACGTCGTAGACGAAACCCACCCCGCTGGGCCGCACCCCGCGGTTGTGGACGTCGAAACCCGGGCGGCCCTCCAGGGCGGCGTCGAGGGCGGTGACGACCGCGTCCTCGTCGCGGCCCAGGTGCTGGCTGCCCACCAGGGTGGCGTGCGGCGGGAACGCCCCGGCCGAGACGAACCCGTACTGCGCCCGGAGCTGGGTGGTGATGGTCGTGACGGCCAGGCACGTCCGCGGGTCGGGCCGCAGGTAGACGCCGTAGCGGTAGGGATCGCCCACGTCGCGGGCCCGTTCCCCGGGGCGCAACGCCTCGTCGTGCATGCGGCGAACGTACCCGGCTCGCGCCGGACCCGGGACGTCAGGTCGCCCCGGAGCGGCGGTACGCGCTGGGGGCCATGCCGAGGACCGCGCGGAAGTCGTGGGTCAGGTGGGCGTGGTCGGCGTAGCCGAGGTCGGCGGCGATGCGGGCCAGGTCGGCGCCGGGATCGCTCCGGACGCGCTCGGCGGCCTCCTGCAACCGGCGGCGACGGATCATCGCCGCGGGCGGGAGACCGACGTAGCGGCGGGCGAGGCGTTGCAGGGTGCGCGGTGACGTCGCGAGCCGGAGGGCGACGTCCTCCACCCGGAGGACCTCGGGGTCGGAGTCGATGAGCTCGGCCATCGCGTTGGCCAGCGACGCCTCCGCGGACGGTTCCCCGACGTGGGCGGCGAGCCAGTCGGCGAACGCGGCGGCCCCGCGGGCGGGGAGACCGTCGGCCGGGCCCGACGTCGCGTCCCGGACGGCCGCCAGCAGGTCGGGCAGGTCGAGGCGCCGGTAGTCGTCGCGCAACGCCGTGGGGTCGTCGGTGAAGGCGGGCACCGCCGCCGGCAGCAGCTGCGCACCGACGGCCCAGCCGCTCCCGCTGAGGTCCTGGTGCGAACGCCGCGTCGTCGGCCCGGCCAGGCCGACGAAACCACCCTCGCGGCTGTCCACGACGAGGTTGCAGGCCGGGAAGGCCACGACGTGCTGGCGGGAGACCCGGCCGGCGTCGACGTCCCACTGCGGGACCCAGAACCAGCGCACCAGCCGGTCGACCGCCTCGGGGGCGGGTACCCGGGTGAAGCGGGGCAGGCGCGCGGGGTAGAGGATCCCGCGGTCCGCTCCGGTCACGTCCGCACGCTACCGCCGGGGTTGGCGCGAATCTCCAAGCCGGACCCGGGCGGGGGCGCCTAGCGTCGCGACCATGAGCGAAACGACCGGTCGCCGGGCCGCGCACGGCGAGCACACCACCCACGGGGTCCCGCACGGTGTCAGCGGCATCACCCCGTTCCTGACGATCGCGCGCGCCCGGGAGGCCGTCGAGTTCTACCGCGACGTCTTCGGCGCGCGGGTCGTCGACGTGACCGAGATGGGTGGTGTCGTCGTCCACGCCGAGCTCGCCCTGGGCGGCGGTCGCCTGCAACTGGGGGAACCGAACCCCGACTACCACCTCGTCCCGGCCCCGGACGGTGACGACGACTGCTACTCCCTCGGGTTCCACTGCGCCGACGTCGACGCCGTGGTGGCGCGCGCCGAGGCGGCCGGGGCGACGATCCGCGAACCGGCGACCGACTTCGTCTCCGGCGACCGCTTCGCGAGCGTCCGCGACCCGTTCGGGGTGCGGTGGTCGGTCATGACGCGCGTTGAGGACCTCTGCGAGGAGGAGAGCGCCCGTCGGGTCGCGGAGTGGGCCTCAGCCGCCGGCGCCGGCTGAGGGGACGTCCCCGCGCTTCAGTCCGCCCCCGGGTCGGTCGACACCCAGGAGGAGGGTGTCGAGCGCGGAGGGGGCGGGCGGTGGACGGGCCAGCGGCCACGGTGCTCGTCGACTCCCCGTCCCCGGCGGTGCTGCAGGCCGCCCTGCACGACGTCGCGTTCCTCGTCGGCCACGACGTGGAGGCCGCCGCGACCCGTGCGGGGTTCCTCCTGCACCAGGTCCGCCACCACGTCCCCGGTCCGGAGCGGACGGGGCTCGGGTGGCAGGCGGAGCTCGTCATCGCCGACGCCGCGGGCCGCCGCGGTGACGCGGAGCGCCTCGGGGTCGTCGCGCAGGCCGCGCTCGCGTGGGCCGACGGGGCGGGAGACGCGTTCGTCGCCGCCCGCGCCCACCAGTTGCTCTCGACCCTGCACGAGATCCTCGGCGACGGCGGACTCGCCCTCGAGCACGCCGTGCAGGGCGTGGAGCGCCTCCCGGCCGACGCTCCCGCGTGGGTGCACGGTGACCACCGGTCCCGGCTCGGCATCACCCACGAGGTCCTCGGCGACTTCGACGAGGCCCGCACCCGGTTCACCGGGCTGCTGCGGGCGGCGGAGGCCCAGGGCGACCAGAACCTGCGGCTGCGGACGCTGAACAACCTCGCCTACCTGGAACTCCGCGCGGGGCGGGCGGCCGAGGCCGCGGCCCTCGCCGCGGAGCTGCTGGAGCACTCCCGGCGGACGGGCCTGGCGCTGAGCGCCGCGGCCTGGGACACGGTCGCGCACGTCCGCATGGGGGCGGGCCGGTGGGCCGCCGCGGAGGCCGTGCTGCGTGACGCCCTCGCCGACGCGCGCCTGATCACCGAGGCCCGGGACGTCGCGACCCTGCACGTCAACCTCGCCCGGTGCCTGCGCCACCTCGGGCGCTTCGCCGAGGCGGCGCAGAGCCTGGCCGCCGCGGCCGCGCAGTGCGCGGACCTCTCCTTCGGCGAGGTGGGGGGCGACCTCGTGCTCGAGCAGTGCGAACTGGCCGCGGCCACCGGCGACTTCGAGGGCGCCTACCGGCTGCACCGCAGGTTCTACGACCTCACGATGGAGCGCGTCTCCGCGGCGAAGCACCACCGGGCCCGGGTCCTCGCCGCGATCTACGAGACGACCGAGGCCCGTCGCGCCGGCGAGCACTACCAGCGGCTGGCCGAACGCGACCACCTCACCGGGCTGTTCAACCGCCGCTACGTCGAGGACGTCGTCCCGGCGCGGGTGGCGGCGTCCGGTGGACGGGGGTGGGCGATCGCCCTGCTCGACCTCGACCACTTCAAACGCGTCAACGACACCCACTCCCACCAGGTCGGTGACGAGGTGCTGCAGCAGTTCGCCCGCTACCTGGAGCAGTTCTGCGGGCCGGGTGAGATCGCCGCCCGCCTGGGCGGTGAGGAGTTCCTGCTGCTGCTGCGCGACGACCACGACGATGACGATGACGGGGGCGCGCGCGTCACCGTCCTCCGGTTGCTGGAGGCCGTGCGCTCGCACGACTGGGGCGTCCTCGCCGCCGGCCTGCGCGTCACCTGCAGCGCCGGGCTCGTCCCGGTCGGCGGTGGCGGGTCCGCCCTGGTCGACGCGCTGGCCGGGGCCGACCGGAACCTCTACGCCGCGAAGCGTGCGGGTCGTGACCGGTTGCGTTCCGACGTCCCGCGCAGGCGCCGCGACCCGCGCTGAGCCGCGCCGGGTCGGTCCACCGGTCTTCCCCGGTGCTGAGGATCACCGCTGGCGTTCCGCGTTGACCGTCGGCGGAGCGCTGACTACTTTCGGGACCAGGGTTCACGACGACGGGTCACGACGAGGGGTGAGGTGGGTGGCGCGGTGAGCGAACGCAAACCTTCCGGCACGTCCTTCGAGGACTGGGTCGAACGCCAGGTGCGCGAGGCCCAGGAACGCGGCGACTTCGACCACCTCCCGGGGGCCGGAGCGCCGCTGCGCGGCCTGGACCGCGACTTCTCGGCCGAGGAGTGGGCGGCGGACAAGGCCCGCCGCGAGGGCTACGACGTCAGCGCCATGCTCCCGCCCGCGCTGGCCCTGCGTCGCGAGCGGGAGGACATCCTGCGCGACCTCGGCCGGCTGCACTCCGAGTCGCTGGTGCGGGCCGAGGTCGAGGGGTTCAACGACCGGGTGCGTGAGCTCTACCGACGACCCAGTGACGGGCCCTTCGTCGTGGTGGCGCTGCTCCAGGAGTCCGTCGTGCTCGAGGCGTGGCGTGCCGCCCGACCCGCTCCGGTCGTGACGGCCCCGGTCACCCCGCCGCCACGTCGCCGGAGGTTCTTCCGCCGCGACCGCGGGTGAGTGATCCGCAGCGCAGCGCAGCCGCAGTGCGCCCAACCTGGGGAGGGATCCCCCGAACGTGGGCGTACCCCGTCGCGGCGGGCGCATCCTGACGTGCGTCGCCACCCGCGGCGCTCGGGTGAGGAGGACCTGTGGACGACCGGATGCAGCCTCCGGAGGGTGCGTGGCCCGTCCCGTTGTCCTCCGTCCTGGCGGCGCTCGAGGTCGACGACGAGGTCCTCCTCGACCTCGGCCCGGCGGGGGCGGTCGTCGTGCGGCGCACCGTACCCACCGTGCCCATCCTGGTGCCCCGCACGGACGACCTCCCCGCGTTGAGCGAGCGGGGCGCTCGGGTGCTGGGGCTGGTGGCCGGCGGGTTGCCCGCCGTGGTGGTCGCGCGCACCGTGGGGCTGGCGCTCCCGGACCTCGCGCACGAACTGGCGCTGCTGCGCGAGCGCTACGGCGCGGACAGCACCGCCTCCGCCGTGGCGCGGGCGCGCGCCGTCGGTGACCTGGGCTGATCCGGTTCCGTAGGGTGCGAGGGTGCTCGAACTCTCCTGCGTGGTCCTGAACGACCTGCACCCCACCGCCTTCACCGAGACCGCGCGCGCTGTCGAGGCCCTGGGGTTGCGCACGGTGTTCTGCTACGACCACCTGTCCTGGGAGTCCCTGCGCGACGGGCCCTGGTACAACGCCGTGCCGTTGCTGGCGGCGGCCGCCACGGTCACGACCACGGTGCGGCTGGGCACGCTCGTCGCCTCCCCGAACTTCCGTCACCCGGTGACCTTCGCGCACGAGGTGATGACCCTCGACCAGCTGAGCGGGGGGCGCCTCGAACTCGGCGTGGGGGCGGGGACGGCGAGGCACGACGCCACGGTGCTGGGGATCGCGGAACTCACCCCCGCGCAGCGGCAGTCGCGCTTCGAGGAGTGGACGACGCTGCTGAGCACGGTCCTGGCGCAGCGGGCCAGCGACGTGGCGGGGGAGCGGTACACGGCGCTCGACGCCCGCAACGTCCCCGGTCCGGTGGCCGGCTCGATCCCGCTGACGGTGGCCGCGGCCGGTCCGCGGGGGATACGCTTCGCCGCCGCCGTCGGGGGCACCTGGGTGACCTACGGCGACCGCCGTCCGGGGTCCGAGGAGACCGTCGAGCGGTTCACCGCGCCCGCTGCCCGCTTCGCGCAGGTCCCCGGTGCGGCCGGCGTCCGGGCGATGGCGCTGCTGAGCCTGGACGAGGAGGCGGCCTACCGGGACTACCCGCGGTTCGCGGCCGCCCTGGAGGCGGCGGGCTTCGACGAGGTCGTCGTGCACTGGCCCCGCGGCGACGGCCGGGGGATGCCCGCCGACGTCCTCGACACGGTGCTGCGGACGCACGGGCTGGGCCGGACGTGAGAGCGCTCGGGTGCGACCTGTCCGGCCGCACCCGAGCGCGTCGAGGGGGTGTTCCCGCGATCCTCAGCCGAGGGTGAGTTCCACCGTCGCGAAGGAGTGCGGGGGCAGGTCGACGACGAGCGTGTCGCCCTCGCGACGGGCGCCGTCGAAGGCGACGGGCGCCACGGCGGCGGGGTCCTGCACCGTGTTGTGCGCCTGCAGCGAGGGAGCCGCCAGGATCTTCGCGGTCGCGACCTGCCAGTCACGTCCCCGCAGGTCGAGCCGGACGGTGCCGCCGTTGTTGGCGTCGAGGTTGGTCAGCGAGACCAGCGCGCTGCCCTCCCGCGAACTCACCGAGGTGGTCAGCGTCGCGTACTCGCCGACCTCGCCCCGGTAGCGGGCGTCGGAGCTGACGACCTGCACCGGGTGGCTGGTGGCGTCCTGGTGCCCGGCGTTCATCGCGAACACGTGGTACGTCGGGGTGAGGACCATCTTCGCGCCGTCGGTCAGCACCATCGCCTGCAGCACGTTGACCGTCTGGGCGATGTTCGCCATGACCAGCCGGCGGGCGTTGGCGTGGAAGACGTCGAAGTGCAGACCGGCGACGAGCGCGTCGCGCAGGGTGTTCTGCTGGAACAGGAACCCGGGGTTGGTGCCGGGTTCCACGTCCCACCAGGTGCCCCACTCGTCGCAGACGAGACCGACGGTGGCCTCGGGGTCGTAGGCGTCCATGACCCGGGCGTGCCCGCGGACGATCTCGTCGATGCGCCAGGCGTTGAGGATGGTGCGGTGGTACTCCTCAGCGTCGAACTCCGTCGCCGAGCCCTTGTGCTGCCAGTCGTCGCTGGCGTGGGTGTAGTAGTGGAAGGACAGGGCCTGCCAGCCGTTGTGCTTGCGGTCGGCCACCGGCCCGCCGAGGGCGCTGATCGACTTCATCAGCGTCTCGGTCCAGTGGTAGTCGTCCTTGTTCGGACCGGCCGCCACGCGGTACAGCTCGTTGCCGTCGTGGTTGCGGGTGTAGGTCGCGAACTGGGCAGCGAGCTGGGTGTACTGCTCGGCGGTCATGTTGCCGCCGCAGCCCCAGGACTCGTTCCCGATGCCCCAGAAGGGCACCTTCCAGGGTTCGGTCCGGCCGTGCTCACGACGCAACCGCGACATCGGGGCGTCGCCGGAGCGGGTGAGGTACTCGACCCAGTCGCTCATCTCGGCGACGGTGCCGGAGCCGACGTTGCCCGAGACGTAGGGCTCCGCCCCCAGCAGCTCGCAGAGCTGCATGAACTCGTGGGTGCCGAAGGAGTTGTCCTCGACGACGTCGCCCCAGTGGGTGTTGACCATCGAGGGGCGTTCCTCGCGCGGCCCGACGCCGTTCATCCAGTGGTACTCGTCGGCGAAGCAGCCCCCCGGCCAGCGCAGGTTGGGGATGCTGATCTCCTTCAGGGCCTGCACGACGTCGTCGCGCACCCCCGCGGTGTTCTGGATCGGGGAGTCCTCCCCGACCCAGAACCCCTCGTAGATGCACCGGCCCAGGTGCTCGGCGAAGTGGCCGTAGAGGTGTCGGCTGATGGTCGCGCCCGCCACGTCGAGGTTCACGACGCCGTGCAGGTTTCCGGTGCTCACAGGTGGATCAACCCTTCAAGCCGGTGCCGGCAACGCCTTCGACGATGCGGCGCTGGAAGACGAGGAACAGGATGACGAGCGGCAGGGCGCCGAGGATGGCCGAGGCCTGGATGTCGGCGTAGCGCTGCCCGAACGAACCTTGGACGGAGGCCAACCCGACGGGGATGGTCATGAGCTTCGGGTTCGACATCGTGTACAGGGGGAGGATCAGGTTGTTCCACACGCCGACGAACGTGACGATGGCCATCGCGGAGATGACCGGCTTGGACAGCGGCATGACGATGGAACGGTAGATCCGCCAGTTCGAGGCGCCGTCGAGGCGGGCCGACTCCTCCAGCTCGACGGGGATGCCGTCGAAGAACTGCTTGAAGACGAAGAGGGCCACGACGCTGGGGACCTGCGGGAAGATCACCGACCAGTAGGTGTTCAGGAGGTGGACCGCCTGCAACTGCTGGACGATCGGGATGATCAGGACGTTGGACGGCACCATGATCCCGGCGATGACCGCGAAGAACACGATGTTGCGGCCCCGGAAGCGCATGCGGGACAGGGCGTAGCCGGCCATCGAGGCGAAGAGGACGACGAGCGCCGCGCTGACGACGGACGTGATGGCGCTGGAGAGGTACCAGTTCCACAGGTCGCCGCCCTTGAGCAGCGTGGCGTAGGACGAGAACGTCGGGTGCAGGTCCTTGAGGATGGACTCCGCACCCAGCGCCGCGACGGAGTTCGCGGTGAGGGACGTCTTGATCGCCCACAGGCTCGGCAGCAGCCACAGCACCGCGAACACCGTCAGGACCGCGGCGCAGACGATGCCGAAGGTGCGGCCACCGTTGGTCTGGGTCTTGACGACCTTGGCGGCCGGAGCCGCGGCGGACAGACCGTTGTTGCGGGAGCGCGCGGGGCGGGCACTGCCCGTGATGTCAGGGCTCGCCATCAGGCCGCCCTCCTCTCCTGGGCACGTTCGATGAGCTGACGGGCGACGGCGATCACGACGATCACGATGAACAGCAGGAACGAGGCGGCGGCGGCGGCCCCGATGCGGTTGTCGGTGAATCCGGCGCGGGTGATGAACGTCAGGGCGACCTCGGTGCTGATGCCGGGCCCCCCGTCGGTCATGATCGCGACCTGGTCGAAGATCTTCAGGCTGGCGATGATCTGGAGGAGGATGACCAGCGTCGTCGTGCGGCTGAGCATCGGGATGGTCAGGTAGCGGATCTGCTGCCACGGGGTGGCGCCGTCCAGGGCGGCCGCTTCGTACAGCTCGCGCGGAACGTCCTGCAGGCCGGCCAGGTACAGGATGAAGTTGAAGCCGATCGTCCACCAGATCGTGGTGATCGCGATCCCCACCATGGCGAAGGTCGGGCTGGCGAGGACCGGCGTCGGGGCCTCGGCGCCGAACCACTTCTGGATGGTGGGCCAGATCCCGGTGTCGGCGGAGAAGACGAAGACCCAGATGAGGGACACCGTGGCCGAGGGCAGGATGTAGGGCACGAAGAACGCGAGGCGCCAGAACCAGGAACCACGCGTCATCCGGTTGGCGAGCACGGCGAACACGAACGACAGCACGACGAGCGGCGGGACCGTGTAGATCGTGAACTGCAGGGTGTGCCACATCGACGACCAGAACGACGGGTTCCCGAGCATCTCGGCGTAGTTCGCGAAGCCGGCGAACGTCCCGAGACCCGTCTTGACCAGACTGGTGTCGAAGAAGCTGGCGATGAACATGTAGATCGACGGGCCCAGCAGGAACGCCAGGTAGAACAGGGCGAAGGGGGCCACGAAGAGCCAGGCGGGCCGGGTCTGGTTCTCGGACACGGCGGCCTTGGGGCGGGTACCGCCGTGGCCGGTCACCGGCCGGTCGAGGGTGGTGCTCACTGCAGATCGCCTCCAGGCGTCGTCCGGGACGTCAGCGTCCGGTTGCTCATCGGCCGGTTCACAAGGGGTTCGCCGTCTTGGCGTAGCTGCCCAGCTGCGACTTGATGGATGCGAGGGCCGCCTCCGGCTTGGACAGGCCCTGGATGACCAGCCCGATCTCGGACCCGATGACGTTCTCGAAGTTCGAACCCGACCCCGAGTACCACGCGGGGGAGTCGTACTTCGCGTAGTTCGCGGCCTCCGCGTAGTCGTGCATCGGCTCGAGGTTCTCGTACTCGGAGCTGTTGAACGTCTCGGCGTACGCGGGGATGTGCCCACCGGCGGCCCAGGTCATGCTCTGGTCGAGCATCGACTTGACGAAGCCCATGGCGCGCTTGAGACGGTCCTCGTCCCGGTCCATCTTGGGGAGGATGAACGTGTGCGAGTCCGCGTGGGCCGCGGGTTCGTCGTAGAGCGTGGGGAAGGCCGCCATGCCGAACGTGAGCCCCTCGATGCCCTGCGCGGTGGTGACCTCCCACTCGCCGTTGAGGAAGAAGCCCGACTTCCCGGTGAACATCGAGGACTCCGCGCCCGCCGTGTCGGCGTTGGAGGGCATGAGGCCCTTCTCGGCCCAGGACCGGATCAGCACGAGGACGTCGTGGAGGATGCCCTCGTCGTAGCTGAGCCTGGTGCCCTGGTCGGAGAGGAACTCCGGGGCACCGGTGGTCTGGAAGTACAGGGTGTTGACCATGCGCCAGCAGTTCGAGTTGTCCCCGACCGACCCGGTGGTCATGCCCCACTGGCCGCTGGCCTCCTTGGCCGCGGTCATCGCGGCCTCCCAGCCGTCGGTGCCCTCGATCGGCTTGAGCTTCCCGTCGGAGTCGACCAGGCCGGCCTTGTCGAGGACCTCGGTGTTGTAGAACACGACCCAGGGGTGGGTGTCGAGCGGGAGCGCGTAGGGAACGCCGTCGACCTTGACGGACTCCCAGGCCTTCTCGGTGAAGGAGTCGGCCGTGAGGCCGCCGGCCGCGAGCACCTCGTCGGTGATGGGGGAGAGCAGACCGGCCTCGGCGAGGTTCGCCGCGCGGGTGGCGTGCGAGACCGCGACGTCCGGCGGCTTGTTGCCCAGCGTCGCCAGGGTGACCTTCGAGTAGTACGGGTTGCCCCACGCGAAGGTCGCCGCCTCCAGGGACTTCTCGCTGCCCTGTTGCTTGCGGTACTCGTCCTCCATCTGGATCATCCGGGCGCCGTCGCCGCCGCCGAAGAGGTTCCAGAACTGCGTGGTTCCCGGCGCGAGCTCGCTGCCGACGAGACCCGCCGACAGGGCCGAGCCGCAGCCGGAGGTGCCGGCCACGAGGCCGAGCCCACCGGCGGCGAGGCCGCCGCGCACCAGGCTGCGCCGGCTGAGGGCACCCCGTGCCGGGGGTGTCGGGGGATGACTGTTCACTCGAGATCCGTCCCTGCCGTCGTTGGCGGTCGTGGCAGTGCGGCCCGGACGCGTGAGCGCCAGGAACCGCACCGTCCCGTTCAGTGCTGCGGAACTTAGCACGCCGTTTGCAACGCTGCATAGACCTTCGGGAGACCCGCCTTGCAACGATGCACAGGACGGCGTGGCGCGGTTGCCGGAGAGCCTGGCGACGGGGCAGAGTGGGGCCCGCACCGCTGGCGCGTCGTGCCCCCGGGAACGCTCCGGACGCCCGCCGATCGCGGCCAGCGACCTCCAGGCAGCAACCCACTGAGGAGAAGCTCGTGCCCGAAGACCAGACCACCGCCGTCGTCGTCGGAGGACCGGTTCCCCGTCCGGAGTACCCGCGGCCCTCCGTGGTCCGCGCCGACTGGATCACCCTGAACGGGACGTGGGGGTTCGAGGTCGACGCCGGCGACTCCGGCCTCGAGCGCGGACTGCTCGGACGCGACCTGGCCGGGACGATCACCGTGCCGTTCGCCCCGGAGTCCGAGCTCTCCGGGATCGCGAACACCGACTTCATGGCGGCGGTCTGGTACCGCCGTGAGGTGAGCATCCCGCCCGCCTGGGCCGGACGTCGCACGTTGCTGCACTTCGGGGCCGTCGACCACGACGCCACCGTGTGGGTCGACGGCGAGGAGGTCGTGCGCCACCGCGGCGGGTTCACCCCCTTCACCGCGGACCTCGGCCACCGCAGCGGCACCGTCACCGTCGTCGTCCGCGCCCGCGACGACCACCGCGGCCCGCAGGCCCGCGGCAAGCAGTCGACGCGCTACGACAACTACGAGTGCCTCTACACCCGCACGACGGGGATCTGGCAGACCGTGTGGGCCGAACCGGTCGCCGACGTGTCGCTGGGCCGACCCCGGATCACCCCCGACGTCGCCGGTGAGACGTTCCACCTCGAGCAGCCGTTGCGGCGCACGGGGACCGGGTCCGTCGGTGACCGCGCCGGCTGGACCCTGACGGCGTCGGTGCGCGACGCCGCCGGGGAGGTCGTCGGCGCCACCGTGCGCGCCGACCTCGACCTCTCCCCGCGGCTCACCCTCGTGGTGTCGAGCGACCGCGTCCGGCTCTGGTCCCCGGAGGACCCCCACCTCTACGACCTCACCGTCACCCTCACCGACGCCGCGGGCGAGGTCGTCGACACCGTCGAGACCTACGCCGGGCTGCGCTCGGTCAGCATCGACGGCAAGGCCGTCCTGCTCAACGGCCGGCCGGTCTTCCAGCGCCTCGTCCTCGACCAGGGCTACTACCCGGACGGCCTGATGACCGCGTCCAGCGACGAGGCGCTGGTCAGGGACATCCAGCTCTCCCTCGACGCCGGGTTCAACGGTGCCCGCCTGCACCAGAAGGTGTTCGAGGAGCGCTTCCTCTTCCACGCCGACCGCCTCGGCTACCTCGTGTGGGGGGAGTTCGGCGACTGGGGGGCGATCGAGGAGGGCAGCAGCGTCCGCGGCGAGCACCAGCAGCCGACGTCGAACTTCGTGTCGCAGTGGCTGGAGGAGCTGGAGCGCGACTACTCCCACCCCTCCATCGTCGGCTGGTGCGGGCTCAACGAGACCCGTCAGCCGCTCACCGACCGCGGTCAGGTCCTCGACGACGTGACCCGGGCGATGTTCCTGGCCGCCAAGGCCATGGACACCTCGCGACCGGTGCTCGACACGTCCGGCTACTCCCACCGCGTGCTCGAGTCCGACGTGTGGGACTCGCACAACTACACCCAGGACCCCGCGAAGTTCGCCGAGGAGGTGTCCGGGCTGCCCCAGGACCGTCCGCACACCAACTACGGCGGCCACGAGGGCGACTACGGCGTCGAAGGCATCCCCTGGTCGCTGCCGTACCAGGGCCAGCCGTGGTTCTGCAGCGAGTTCGGCGGGATCTGGTGGCGTCCCGACGTCGCCGCCAGCAACCCCGAGGTCGACCGGGGCGCGACCTCGTCCTGGGGCTACGGCGAGCCGCCGCGCACCGAGGAGGAGTTCCACCACCGCTTCGAGGGGCTGACGGGCGTCCTGCTCAACGACCCGCTGATGTTCGGCTACTGCTACACGCAGCTGACCGACGTCTTCCAGGAGCAGAACGGCGTCTACTCCTTCGACCGCAGCGACAAGCTCGACGTCGCCCGCGTCCGCGCCGCCCAGCAGCGACCCGCGGCCATCGAGAAGCTCTGACCCCGTTCGATCGGCGATCTTCCTGGACTTCCCGGGGAGGTCGCCGATGAGGAGGGGTGACGCGGACTCTCCGTCACCGAGAGTCATCTAGAAGACTCCGGACGGGGGTACCCCGGGCGGTCGCTGTCGTGACACCGACCCGAGGACGATCACTAAGGGGTGAAGAACCCTCGTGCTCGACTCGTCGCCCCGCTGCTGGCCGCGCTCGTCGCGCTGCCCTGTGCGGGTGTCGCCCAGGTGGTCACGGCCTCGTCGGCGTCCGCAGCGGCGCAGGTCCTCACCCCCGTGGTCTCCGCCACCACCCAGCAGCAGCAGATCCTCGACGGGCTCAACCGCGAGCGCGCCAAGGTCGGCGCGCCCGCGGTGACCCTCGACCCGACGCTGGAGACCGTCGCCCAGAACTGGGCCGACGTCCTCGGGCAGGGCGACGGGATGAAGCACAACCCGAACCTCTCCACGCTGCTCTCGGACTTCCCGCGCTGGGGCGAGATCGTCGCCACGGCGGACATGGGCAACGCCGACACCCACGGCCTCGAGAACGGCGACCTCGCCGTCGACACCTGGATGAAGTCCGACCCGCACCGCGCCGTCCTGCAGGACGGGCAGTACAACACCATCGGCATCGGGCTGGTCTACACCACCCTGTACTCCGGTGGCCGCACCGTCTGGCGGTCCTACTGGGTCGCCGACTTCGGCTCGCCGCGTCGCACCCCGCTGGTGACCGCGAACACCGACGGTTCGCGCAGCTACGTGGGGATCCCCGTCAAGGGCGCGATCCTGCAGTCCTACGGGGCCAACGGGGCGAACTCCGGTTTCCTGGGCCTGCCGATGTCGCGCGAGATCGGCCCCCTGCGCGACGGCGGGTACGCGCAGAGCTTCGCCGGCGGGTCGATCTACTGGAACCCCGTCACCGGCGCGCAGGTCGTCCGCGGCGCGCTGCGCGACCGCTGGGCCTCCCTCGGTTTCGAGAACTCCTGGCTGGGCTACCCGACGGGTGCGGAGTTCGCCGTGCGGAACGGGTTCGCGCAGCGCTTCCAGGGCGGGATCGTCTACTGGTCGTCCGCGTCGGGGGCCCAGGCCCTCGGTGGTGCGCTGCTCGACGCCTACGGCGCGACGGGGTACGAGAACGGCGCTCTCGGGTTCCCGACGTCGACCGCGACCGCCCTGCCCGCCGGTTCCTACGCCGCCTTCCAGAACGGTTCGCTCTACTCCAGCGCGGCCGGCACCCACGTCGTCGCCGGTGCGGTCCGGTCGGCCTGGGGGGCGCAGGGCTGGGAGGGCGGGACGCTCGGCTACCCGAGTTCGAACCTCTTCGGCGGCCTCGTCGGCGGCGGCTCCGGGCAGCACTTCACCGGCGGCTCGATCTACTCCAGCCCCGCCACCGGTACGCACACCGTCCCGACCGCCGTCCGCGCCGTCTGGGCCGCCCGCGGGTGGGAGACCGGTGCCCTCGGCTACCCCGTCTCCGAACCCCGCGCGGTGTCCGGCGGGCTCCAGCAGGACTTCCAGGGCGGCACGGTCACCGTCGCCACCGGGAAGACCGCGGTGGCGTTGCACTCGGTCGCCCGGGGAACGCGCACGCTGTAGGTCGCACGCTCGATCGCCTGCGAGGAACGGGTGGGGCTCGCTACGGTTCGATCATGGACCGTGTCGCGTCGGCGCCCACCCGAGCATCCCGGCGCGGTCGGGGCGTGTTCCGGGTGCAGGCAGCGGGGCCGGTGGCCCTGCTCGCCCTGCTGGGTGCGCTGAGTTCCTGTTCTCACGACGACGCACCGAGCACCTCTTCGGCCGACCTCGACGCGGTCACCACGATCGTCGACGACGCGGCGCTCGCCGCAGGGGGCCCGTCGGTGGGGGCCGCCGCCGGTGACGCGCAGACCGACGGCAGCGTGTCCCTGGGGCTCACCGCGAACAGCACCGTCCGCGCGTTCTACGCCTGCACCGGCGGGGGCAGCGTCGAGCTGAACCTCAACGGTACGAAGGAGGACCTGGACTGCGACGAGAAGACCCACGAGATCGAGGAGTTCGTCGTTCCCGACACCGGATCGGTGGTGTTCAGGGCGAGCAGGCCCAACCGCGTTCCCTCCGCGTGGGGTGTGGCGTTGGTCTCCACCTGAGCGGGAGCGGCCCTCACCGGGTGCCGGGGACGTCGGGTGCCGGTGGGGGAGTAGCGTCCGGCCCATGGAGTACCGACGACTCGGAAGGTCGGGGCTGCGGGTCTCGACGATCACCATGGGGACGATGACGTTCGGTGGACAGGGAGGTTTCGCCGCCGTCGGGAACACCGACGTCGCGCAGGCGCGCCGCCAGGTCGACCTGGCCCTGGACGCCGGCGTGAACCTCTTCGACACCGCGGACGTGTACTCCGACGGTCTCAGCGAGGAGATCACCGGTGAGGTCCTCGAGGGCCGCCGCGACGACGTCCTGCTCGCCACCAAGGCCCGGATGGTCGTGGGCGCCGGACCCAACGACGGCGGCGCCTCGCGCTACCACCTCGTCCGCTCGGCCGAGCGGAGCCTGAAGCGGCTGCGGACCGAGCACATCGACCTCTACCAGATCCACGAGTGGGACGGCCAGACCCCGCTGGAGGAGACCCTCGAGGCCCTCGACACGTTGGTGCGCTCGGGCAAGGTGCGCTACGTCGGTGTCTCCAACTACGCGGGCTGGCAGCTGATGAAGGCGCTCGCCGTCTCCGACGCGCACGGCTACCAGCGCTACGTCTCCCAGCAGATCCACTACACCTTGCAGTCACGCGACGCCGAGGACGAACTCGTCCCGCTGACCCTCGACCAGGACCTCGGGGTCCTCGTCTGGAGTCCGCTCGCGGGCGGGTTGCTGTCCGGGAAGTACCGGCGCGACGTCACCGCACCCGCCGGTTCGCGACACCTGGGTGAGTGGAGCGAACCCCCCGTCCACGACGAGGGGAAGCTCTACGACACCGTCGACGTCCTCGTCGAGGTCGGAGCGGCGCACGGGGTCTCGGCCGCGCAGGTCGCGCTGGCCTGGTTGCTGGGACGAGCCGGCGTCACCTCGGTCGTGATCGGTGCCCGCACCGAGGACCAGCTGGTCGACAACCTCGCCGCGGCCGACCTCGTCCTCACCGAGGAGGAGCGGGCCCGCCTCGACGCGGTCAGCGCCGTCCCGCTGCGCTACCCGCACTGGCACCAGGCGGCCACCGCCGCGGACCGGCTCTCGCCCGCCGACCTCAGCCTGCTCGCCCCGCACCTCCCGGGCTGACGTCCGACGCGGTCCCCGCGGCGTCGGCGTGCCGCGGGGACCGCGTCCCCGTACCATTCATCACGGATTCGCACCGCCCAGACCTCGCTGCGCGAACCGCCCCGCCGTCGACCGACGCGACGGGGACGGCTCCAGTGGAGGACGCACGAGGATGCACGACGCTTCGCCCCGCGGTGCGCGGACACAGGTCGAAGACCGGTACGAGGCCCACGACGACGTAGAGTCCCTGCGCAGCGAGCTGACGCAGCTGCGGACCGCGCTCACCCGACGACCGGTGATCGACATGGCGAAGGGCGCCATCATGGCCCTCACCCGGTGCGACGACGACACGGCGTTCAAGCAGCTGTCGCAGGTCTCGCAGACCCACAACGTCAAGCTGTTCGACCTCGCGAGCGCACTGCTCGCCGACCTGCGGGGCGAGTCGTCGGGCAGCGTCGACACCCAGCAGCTCGTGCAGCGGACGTGGACCCGCCGCTGAGGTTCCCGGCCGGTCAGGCCTGGCCGGCCCGCGCGTCGGCGCCCACCCCGCCCGGCGTGGCCCCGACGACCTCGGTCGCCACGTCGAGGAGGCGACGGCGTCCGCTGCGGGCCTGCGTGCGCAGGAGGCCGAACGCCTCGTCGGGGTGGATCCGGTGCCGTTCGGCGAGGACACCCTTCGCCTGCTCCAGCACGACGCGGCTCTCCAGCGCAGCCTGGAGCTGGTCCCGCAGCTGTTCGCCCTGCGCACTGGCCTCCAGCTGGCTGATGCCGACGGCCGCGAAGGACGCCATGGCGTGCGCGACGTCCGTCTCCACCGTGGAGTAGGGACCCTCGTGGTCGCGGAACAGGTTGAGGGCGCCGATGGTGCGTCCGCGCAGCTGCACCGGCACTGCGTGGACGGACACGATGCCGTGCTCGCTCGCAGCCCGCGACCAGACGGGCCACCGGTGGGCCAGGTCGGCCGCGTCCGGGGAGACCACGGGCGTGCCCGAGCGGTGGCAGTCCAGGCAGGGACCCTCCTCGGTCTCCAGCTGGAGGAGCTCCACCACCCGCGCCTCGCTCGAGGACGCCGCCAGCAGGCCCAGCCGGCCCGTGCCGTCCTCCACCAGGAAGCCCACGGCGCTCGCCGAGAGCAGCGTCGCGCAGTGCTGCACCACGCGGTGGGCGAGGTCGAGCGGATCACCCCGCTCGGCGAGGACCTGCGCGACGTCGTCGACCGCGGCTGCGACCGCCTCCGCACGAACCTCCACGTGGACCTCCTCCGAGTCGACCTGCACCGCTGGCGGTCACCTGCGGTGACTGCCAGGGTGACCGGGTGTCCGGTGCCGAACTCGCACGATCCTTCCACGACGAGGTGGTGGCACCGCTGCTGCGACGGGAGTTCCCGGCGGCGTCCTGGGTCACGGGCCGCTTCGGCGGGGGCTCCGACGTCCTCGGTCTCGACGACGAGGTCTCCACCGACCACGACTGGGGACTGCGGCTCACCGTCCTCACCGCCGCGGCGACCGACGCCGCCGACGTCGCGCGGTTCCTCGAGGAGGACCTGCCGGAGGAGTTCCACGGCGCTCCCGTGCGGTTCCCGACCACCTGGGACGCGGCCGCCCGGCACCGCGTGGAGGTCGCCCCGCTCGCGGAGTTCGTCGCCGGCCGCCTCGGGGTCGGGCCGGAGGACCCCTGGTCGGTCACCGACTGGCTCGCCTTCACGGGACAGGCGGTGCTGGAAGTCGTCGCGGGACCCGTCTTCGCCGACGACGAGGGCCGCTGGGCGGCGTTGCGCGACCGGCTCCGCTGGTACCCCGACGACGTGTGGCGCCACCTCGTGGCCTGTTCGTGGAAGCAGCTGGAACAGGAACTGCCCTTCGTGGGACGGGCGGGTTCCCGCGGTGACGACCTGGGGTCGCGGGTCGTCGCGGCCCGGCTCGTCGACGTCGCGGTGCGCCTGGGTCTGCTGCTCGACCGGGTCTGGGTCCCCTACCCGAAGTGGATCGGGACGGTCTTCGCGCGGTCGGTGTCGGGACGGACCGGGTCGCAGTTGACGGCCTGCTTGACGGCCCCGGAGTGGCGTTCGCGGGAGGCCGCCCTGTGCTGGGCGCTGGAGGGGTTGCGCGAACGGCAGCGCGAGGTCGGTCTCCCCGTCGCCGACGTCGCCACCGAACGGTTCCACGACCGGGAGTTCCAGGGGGTCCCGGAACGGGCGAGCGAGGTGGTCCTGGAGACCGTCGAGGACCCGCGGGTGCGGGCCCTGCCCGTCGGGGTGGGGTCGGTGGACCAGTGGGTGAGCTCGGTCGACCTGCTGGTCGACACCACCCGGCGGAGGTCCGCGCAGGCCGCGGTCGCGGGCCGCGCGTCGTCCGTGCGCGGGGACACGACCCCCGCCCCCTGACCCGGGTGGTAGGACGGAGGGGTGTTCTCCTCCGACCCGGGCGCGGCCCGCTCGATCCTCGCCGGCCGCCTGAGCCAGAGCGGCGAGACCCTCCTGGCGGAACTCCCGTTGTCCGGCGGGGCGCTGGGCGGGGCGGGCGCGCTCGCCGTCACCGCGCAGTCGGTGTGGCTGGCCCAGCCGCAACTCGTGGGCGCTCCGTCCGTCGCCTCCGTCCCGCTCTCCGACGTCGGACGGGTGGGCTTCCGGGCACGCCCGGTGTTCGGCGGACTCCGGGTCACGCTGGAGATCGCGGGTCACCCCGTGAAGCTGACCACCTCCGCCGCCGAGGACGAGGTCAGCGAGTTCCTGCGGGTCCTCGAGGCTGCGCGCACCTGAACCGGCGTCAGAACCTCGCCGTCGAACCGCGGACGACGAGTTCCGTCGCCAGTTCCACGTGGTGGGAGTCGAGCTGCTCCCCGTCGGCCATCCGCAGGACGGTGCGCAGGGCGACCCGGCCCATCTCGCGCAACGGCTGGCGGACGGTCGTCAGCGGGGGAGCGGCCATCGGGGCGAGCTCGGTGTCGTCGAAACCCGTGACGGAGAGGTCCTCCGGGATGCGCAGACCGAGGATGCGCGCCGCCTCCATGACCCCCAGGGCGATGGAGTCGCACCCCCCGACGACGGCGCTCGGCCGGTCGGGCAGGGCCAGGAGCTCGGCGCCGAGGCGCCGGCCGGCGTCGTACTGGAAGTCCTCGTTGCGGATGTGGTTCTCGGCCGGGACCAGGCCCGCGTACTCCATCGCGGCGCGGTAGCCGTGCAGCCGCGCCTGGTTGCACGACGCGGCCGGGGGACCGCCGACGTAGGCGATGCGCCGGTGCCCCTGGGCGATGAGGTGGTTCGTCGCGCTCATGCCCCCGGTGAAGTTGGTGGACCCGACGCTCGCGACCTCGGTGCGGGGCAGGTTCAGCGGGTCGATGACGACCAGCGGGATCTTGACCGCCGCCAGGGCGTCGACGTGGGCCCCGGTCAGCTCGCCCGTGACGACGATGACGCCGGTGCGGCCCGACGCGGCCAGGGAACGGGCCCACGACCTCGGCGGCACGGTGAAACGGCCGTTGCGCCGGTCCCGCAGGACGCCCACCACGATCGAGGCCCCCTGTTCCGCCGCCGCCTGCACGACCCCGTCGACGACCTGGGTCGCGTAGGAGGAGAAGTCGCCGTCGATGAGGAACTCGACCGCCCTGGTCGTCGCACTCGCGCGCCGGCCCGACGGGGGGTTGTAGTCGTGGCGCACCAGCAGGTCCTCGACGATGGCCCGGGTCTCGGCGGAGACGTCGTCACGGCCGTTGACCACCTTCGACACGGTGGCGATCGACACGCCGGCGCTCGCGGCGATCGTGGCCAGCGTGGTCTTGTCCCTGGGGCTGTCCCGGGTGCGTTGCGGGTGGTCCAGCACGGGTCCTCCTCGACTCGGTGGTGCAGCGACTGTACGAGTGCACGAGCCCCGACGCTAGCCCTTCTCGAAAAGTTTCGTGATGCGATCGCAACCTCGCGCCCCTACTGCGGCAGCGGAAACAGCACGAACTGGTCTCGAGTTCACCGACTCGCTTGACCGAGCCCCGATCGTCCTCTTATCGTTCCGGTCAGACGACGTGGTCGAAAGCTTTTCGATCATGTTTCGGCACTGGCCCACCAGGGTCTGGTGCCCGGAGCAGCCGCAGGGACGCGGCTCGGCACATCGGAGATCAGAGTGGATCACAACCGGACTTCGCGTCGGTCCTTCATCGCCCTCGCCACCGCGACCCCCCTCGTCGCCACGGTCCTCGCCTCGTGCGGCGACTCCGGCCCGGGCGCGGCGAGTTCCGACGGAGCCACCGACTGGATCCTGACGGGCGCTCCGAAGGAGAAGATCCGTCAGACCGCCGTGGACGACTGGAACAAGGCGCACTCGGACCAGAAGATCACCACCAGCGCGTTCCAGAACGACGCCTACAAGGCCAAGATCAAGACCGCCATCGGCGCCGGTCAGGCCCCGACCATCATCTTCGGCTGGGGCGGCGGCACGTTGCGCAACTACGCCGAGTCCAAGCTGGTCGACGACCTGACCCCGTGGCTGACGGAGAACCCCGACGTCAAGAGCCGCCTCTTCGACGCCGCCTTCGCCGCCGGGACCGTCGACGACAAGGTCTACGGCCTCCCCACCGAGACCGTGCAGCCGCTGGTGTTCTTCTACAACAAGAAGCTCTTCAAGCAGATCAACGCCGAGCCGCCCACCACGTGGGACGAGCTCATGGCGCTGGTGCCGAAGTTCAACGCCGCGAACATCGCCCCGATCTCCCTGGGCGGGCAGTCGCGCTGGACGAACATGATGTGGCTGGAGATGCTCTTCGACCGCATCGGCGGCCCCGAGCTGTTCGAGTCCATCTACAACGGCACGCCGAACTGGACCGACCCCTCCGCGATCGACGCCCTCACCAAGGTGCAGGACCTCGTCAAGGCCGACGGCTTCATCAAGGGCTTCGCGTCCATCACGGCCGACTCCAACGCCGACCAGGCGCTGCTGTACACCGACAAGGCCGCCATGATGCTGCACGGCACCTGGACCTACGGCGGCATGAAGACCGACGGCGGCGACTTCGTCTCCAGCGGCAACCTCGGCTACGTGAACTTCCCCGCCGTCACCGGTGGCAAGGGCGACCCGACGAACACGTTCGGCAACCCCGCGCAGTACGTGTCGATCTCCTCCAAGGCCACCCAGAAGGCCAAGGACATCGCGCTGGCCTTCTTCAAGAGCGGCCTGCTGCAGGACAAGGAGGCCGAGGCCTACATCACCGAGGCCGGCGAGGTCCCGATCGTCAAGGGCATCGACTCCAAGTTCTCCGGCATGGACGACGAGGAGTGGCTGAAGTTCACCTACGACCTCGCCACCAACGCGCCGTCGTTCGCGCAGTCCTGGGACCAGGCGCTGTCCCCGACCGAGGCCGAGACCCTGCTGGACAACATCGAGAAGCTGTTCGGCCTGGCCATCACCCCGCAGGAGTTCGCGGCGAACATGAACGCGGCGATCGGCTCGTGAGCACGTCCGTGAGCACGGCCCCCAGCACCACCCCGGCGAAGATCACGCCCTCGGCCCACACGTCGACGGGTCGACTGGGGTGGCTGGTGCTGCCGGCGCTGCTGTTCTTCGTCGTCTTCGCCGTGGTCCCCCTGATCGGGGTGTTCGTCCTCAGCTTCACCTCGTGGGACGGCATCGGCGCGATCTCCTTCACCGGGCTCAAGAGCTGGACCGCCGTGCTCACGGACCCGGGTCTCCCGCACGCGCTGTGGGTCACCTTCTTGATCATCGTGCTGTCCTGGATCGCGCAGACGCCGCTGTCGATCCTGCTCGGCGTCTTCATCTCCGGGCACCAGAAGTACCGGGCGGTGCTGGCGGTGCTGTTCTTCCTGCCGCTGCTGCTGTCCGCGGCGGCGGTCTCGATCGCCTACAAGGCGCTGCTCGACCCGAACTTCGGTCTGGGCCCGGGGTTGAAGCTCGGGTTCCTGACCCAGGACTGGCTGGGCAAGAGCGCGCTGGCCATGGGCGTCGTGATCTTCATCATCGCCTGGCAGTGGATCCCGTTCCACTCCCTGATCTACCAAGGTGCGATCCGCCAGATCCCGACCTCGATGTACGAGGCCGCCCAGATCGACGGTGCCGGACGCGTGCGTCAGTTCTTCTCCATCACGCTGCCGCAGTTGAAGAACACGATGATCACGTCCTCCACGCTGATGATCGTCGGCTCGCTCACCACGTTCGACCTCATCTTCGTCCTCACCGGCGGCGGACCGAACGACGCGACCCGCGCCCTCGCCCTGGACATGTACCTGACCGGTTTCCGGGCCAACCAGATGGGCCTGGCCTCGGCCATCGCCGTCATCCTCGTCGTGGTCGGCCTCATCCTGGCGCAGGTCCTCCAGCGCCTCGGTGGCAAGGAACGCAACTCCCAGCTGGAAGGTGCCTGACCGATGGCGACCGAAACTGCGACGCGCCGGACGGGTTCCTCCCGCTCCGCGGGGGCCTCGGCCAACGGCACCACCGCCCGCAAGAACTGGTTCGGCGGCGCGTTCGGCTGGCTGTGGCTGCTGATCGTGCTGATCCCGATCTACTGGATCGTCATCACGAGCTTCAAGAGCTCCGCCGGCTACTTCGGCACCAACCCGCTGCTCCCGTCGGGGTCGCCGACGCTGGACAACTACAAGCTGGTGCTCGAGAACGACTTCGCCCGCTACTTCGCGAACTCCGTCATCGTCACGGTGGGCGCGACGATCCCCGCGGTGCTCATCTCGTTCATGGCGGCGTTCGCGATCGTCCGGGGTGCCGGCCGCTGGCTCAAGGCGGTCAACGCCCTGTTCCTCATGGGTCTGGCCATCCCGCTGCAGGCGACGATCATCCCGATCTACCTGATCATCATCAAGTCCGGGATGTACAACTCCCTCGGCGCGATCATCCTGCCCTCGATCGCCTTCGCCATCCCGCTGACCGTGCTGATCCTCAGCAACTTCGTCCGCGACGTGCCGAACGAGCTGTTCGAGGCCATGCGCATGGACGGTTCCAGCGAGTGGGGCACCATGTGGCGCCTGGCCTTCCCGCTGACCCGCCCCGCGCTGGTCACGGTGACGATCTACCAGGGCCTGCAGATCTGGAACGGCTTCCTGCTGCCGCTGATCTTCACCGACCGGGCCGACCTGCGCGTCCTGCCGCTGGCGCTGTGGACCTTCCAGGGTCAGTACAGCGTCAACATCCCCGCGGTGCTCGCCTCTGTCGTCCTGACGACCCTGCCGATCCTCGTGCTCTACATCGTCGGGCGTCGTCAGCTGCTCTCCGGCTTGACCGCCGGCTTCTCCAAGTGATCCGAAAGGTTCTTCCGTGACTCGCCAGGCTCTCGTCGTCCGCGGCGGCTGGGACGGGCACTCGCCCGTCGAGGCCACCGACCTCTTCATCCCGCACCTGGAGGCGAACGGTTTCACCGTCCGCGTCGAGGACCTCGGGACCGAGCTCGGTGGCAGTTCCCCCAGCACCCCGAAGGTCTACACCGACGCCGACTACCTCGCCACGGTCGACCTCATCGTCCAGTGCAACACCATGAACTCCATCGAGAAGGCGGAGTTCGAGGGGCTACAGAAGGCCGTCGAGGCCGGTACCGGTTTCGCCGGCTGGCACGGTGGGATCGCCGACTCCTACCGCAACAACTCCGACTACCTGACGCTGGTGGGCGGGCAGTTCGGTTGCCACCCCGGCAAGCACCCCGACGAGCGCGAGGGTGGCCCGCAGGACAACTACATGCCCTACCGGGTCAACATGGCGCCTGCGGCGGCCTCGCACCCGATCACCGAGGGCATCGAGGACTTCGACCTCGTCACCGAGCAGTACTGGGTGCTGTCCGACGACTACATCGACGTCCTGGCCACCACGACGCAGGCCGTGCGCGAGTGGGACGCCTGGAACCGCCCGGTAACCTCCCCGGCGGTCTGGACGCGCCAGTGGGGCAAGGGCCGGATCTTCGTGGCCACCCCCGGCCACGACCCCGAGACGCTGAAGAACCCCAACGTCAAGACGATCATCGAGAGGGGCCTCTTGTGGGCAGCCCGCTGAAGGTCGGCGTCGTCGGCGCCGGTGTCATCTCCGCCCAGTACTCCGCGTCGCTGAAGAAGCTGCCGCAGCTGCAGATCACCGCGGTCAGCGACTTCGTCCCCGAGCGTGCGCAGGCCCTGGCCGACGAGCACGGCGCGCAGGTGCTGTCGCTGGAGGAGCTGCTGGCCTCGCCCGAGGTGGACGTCGTCCTGAACCTCACCCTGCCCCGCACGCACGCCGAGGTGGCGCTGCAGGCGATCGCCGCGGGCAAGCACGTCTACGGCGAGAAGCCGCTGGCGATGACCGTCGCCGAAGGGCGCGAGGTCGTGAAGGCCGCCGCCGCGGCGGGGGTGCGCGTGGGCTGCGCCCCGGACACCGTGCTCGGCACCGGGGTGCAGACGGCGCGTGCACTGGTCGACGCCGGTGAGATCGGGACCCCGTTCGCCGCGACGGCGTTCATGACCACCCCCGGTCACGAGCGCTGGCACCCGCAGCCGGACTTCTACTACCAGCCCGGCGGCGGCCCGCTGCTGGACATGGGCCCGTACTACCTGACCTCGCTGGTGCACCTGCTCGGCCCGGTCGTCCGGGTCGTCGGCGCGTCGGCCCGTCCCTCCCAGAGTCGGACCATCGGTTCCGGGCCGCGGGCGGGGGAGTCGTTCGACGTCACCATCGACACCCACATCACCGGGATCCTCGAGCACGCCTCGGGTGCGCTCTCGACGCTCATCATGAGCTTCGACACCTGGGCGGCCCGACTGCCCCGCATCGAGGTCCACGGGACCGGCGGGTCGATCTCGGTGCCGGACCCGAACATGTTCGAGGGTGCCGTGGAGCTGTTCTCCGCCGCGTCCGCCCCGGCGCCGGGCTCCGACGCGGCCCCGGACGCGAACTGGAAGGACGTCGGCGTGACCGCGGGCTTCCTCGACTCCGGTCGGGGCTACGGTCTGGCCGACCTGTCGCTGGCCGTGGCCGAAGGGCGTCCGCACCGCGCGAACGACGAGGTCGCCCTGCACGTCCTCGAGATCATGGAGTCGGTGCAGCAGGCCGCGGACGGGAACACCTCGGTGACCCTGACCACGACGTGCGAGCGCCCCGAGGCGATCAGCTCCCCGGTCGACCTCACGAACTGAGCAGTTCCCGTACGGCCGCCGCCGCGGCCGGGTCGAAGAGCATCGTGGCGTGGTTCGCCTCGACGCGTTCCCACGTCAGGTGGGGGACGACCCGGTTGCCGGCGGCGATCGCATTCCCGGAGAGGAACGCGGGTCTCGTGTCGTCGGCGCCGTGCGCGGCGGCGACGAGGTGGACCGGTGCGCCGGCGGCCACCAGGAGTCCCAGGTGCGGTGCGCGGGTGAGGCTGTCGACGGCGTCGGCCACGAGCCGACGCGCGTCCAGGTTCGGCCGGAACCCCTGACCGCTCGGCCGCAGCACCGCCTCCGCCCACGCCCGGAAACCCGTCTGCAGGTCCGGCCGGTTCGCCGCGGCCGCGCCCTCGGCGACGGCCGTGTAGGTGTCGACGTCGGGGAAGTCCCGGACCAAGCGCCGGGTCTGCACCCCGAACACCCCTCGGACGACGAGCGGTTTCAGCAGCATCGACGGTTCGGGCGCGACCCCACCGTCGAGCAGCACCGTGGCGACCACCCGCTCACCCAGTCCCTCGACGACCAGCGGCGCGAGGAACGCACCCATCGAGTGCCCCACGACGACGACGCGGCGCAGGCCCAGCTCGTCGACGCTGCGCACGACCTCCCGCGCCAGACCGGCCAGGCCCGGTCCCGCGGCCGCCGCGACCGAGAAACCTCGTCCGGGCAGGTCGGGAGCCACGACGGGGACGTCGAGGCGGCCGGCGAGGTCCGCCCACACCGCGGAGGTGCTGGTCAGCCCGTGCAGGGCGAGCACCACCGGTCCGTCGGGTGCAGGGTCCCCCCAGCTGCGGACGGCGAGACCGGCGACCTGTGCGAGAGCCATCTCGCCACGGTACGGCTCAGACGTCCGGGGCCAGTCGGGCGGCGGTCTCGAGGAACGGGGCGGCCAGGTCTTCCGCACCCAGCGAGCGTGCGTACAGGCCGGTCGAGACGCGCTCGAGGAAACCCCACTCCCAGACGGCCTGCGGGTCCTGACCCGACTCCGTGGCCAGGGTCCGGCAGTAGCCGCGGAGCAGGTCCGCCGGGTCGCGCGCGACGAACAGCTGCGGGCACCAGTCGCGCAACGCCACCCCGGGGTCGTAGGCGGGATCGCCCGTGAAGCCGTCGGGATCGACGAAGACGACCCCGAGTTCGGCACCGCGTCGAGGTTCCGGGACGGTCAGCGTGTTCGCCGGCGCCGGGTCCCCGTGCAGGACGAGGGCGTGCTCGGGGTCGAAGGCCGCCGAGCGGCGCCGGGCGAACTCGAGGGCCCGCTCGAGCGCCGGGCCCTCCCACCCGTCGACGCGGTCCTCCACGAACTCCAGCAGACCGGCCGCCTTGTCGAACGGTGTGTCGTGGTCTCCGGGGCGCTGCCACGCCGTCGGCAGCAACCGTCCCAGCCGCTCGAGCTGCTCGCGGACCGGCCGTCCCGCCGTGGCCAGCGACGGCCCGAGGTGCTCCAGCAGCATCGCCCGCTCGTCGTGGCGCAGCAGGCGCACGTAGCCGGCCCCGTCGGCCCGGGTCAGCACCCGCACGACGCGGTCGTCGGACAGACCCGGGACGGGGACCTTGAGGACGACCGTCGTGCCGTCCTCGGTCAGCGCGCGGGTGACGAACGCGCCCGTCCCCCCGGCCAGTGCCTCGGTGACCCGGATCCGCCAGCGGTCCTCGAGCTCCGCGACGAGGGCCGGGAGCGCGGCGACCCAGTCGCTGCCCTCCCGGCCGGACTCGAGGGCACGAGCGACGACGACGTCCGGGAGTTCCACGTCCACGATCCTGCCCGACGTCGGGACTGGTTCACGCCGCCACCGCCCGGTCGCTCGCCACCGGAGCTGGTCCCGCCGTTCTGCCGGTTCCCTCCGACACGACGACCCGGCCCGCGGGGGGACGGGAAACGGCGTGGACCGGCCCGCGCCGACGTCGTAGCTTGGGCAGGTGGACGAGGTCGTGTCGCACGTCGAGTTCCGGGTCGCCGTCGAGGAGCTCGGGATCGGACGGCTGCCGACCGTGGAACCCGTCGTCGACGGTGTCCCGTTCCGCGAACTCGTCGCATCGGACCTGCACGCAGGGTTGGCCGATCCCGGCGTCCGCTGGCCCGCACGGCACTTCCTCGGTGAGCCGGTCCTGGGCGCGGGTGGCCGGACCGGCATCCTCGGCTGCACCTGCGGCGACTTCGGGTGCGGGCCGTTGACCGCCGAGGTCACGGTGACCGACGCGAAGGTCACCTGGTCGGAGTTCCGCGGCACACCGGACGACGGGGACCTGGGCGCGGTGCGGTTCGTGTTCGCCCGCCGTCAGTACGAGTCCGCGTTGCGGGCCACCGCGCTGTGACCGTCCGCCGCACCGTGGCCGTCCGTCTCGCGGAACCCGACGACTGGGACCTGCTGCCCGCGGTGGAGCGGGCCGCGGACGGACTGTTCCGCGACCTCGGCGTCGAGCTTCCCGACGACGTCTCCTCGGTGGAGGAGCTGCAGGCCGCGGGGTTCGTGCTCGTCGTCGGCACACCGCCGGTGGGTTTCGCGCGGGTCGAACGGGTCGACGGACTCGCGCACCTCCAGCAGGTGTCCGTGCACCCCGACGCCGCTCGGCACGGGGTGGGGAGTTCTCTGCTGGCGGCGGTCCTCGACCGGGCCGCCGCCAGCGGGTTCACCGGCGTCACGCTGACGACGTTCGCCGACGTCCCCTGGAACGGGCCGTTCTACCGTCGTCGAGGTTTCGCGACCATGTCCGACCCCGGGCCGGAACTCCTCGGGCACGTGGCGGCCGAAGAACCGCTGACCCGGTTCGGGCGCCGTGAGGTGCTGGTCCACCCGATCCGGTGAGTCAGTGGTCCAGGCAGAGGCAGAACGGGTGGCCGGAGGGATCGGCGTAGACCCGGAAGCCGGGGTGGTCGCCGTCGTCCTGGACGGGGGTCGCGCCGAGGGCCAGGGCGTGCGGTTCGGTGCTGTCGTAGTCGGCGACCAGGAGGTCGAGGTGGAACTGCTGGGGAACCTCGCCGGCGGGCCAGGTCGGCGGGACGTGGTCGGGGGCCAGCTGGAACGCCATCGGGGCGCCGCCGTCGCCGCGGATCGTCACCCAGTCGTCGGCGGTGTCCTCCGGGTCGAGCTCCCAGCCGAGCAGGCCCGCGTAGAAGGTGGCGAGGCCACGGGGGTCGGGGGTGTCCAGGACGACCATGCCGAGGCGGATACCGGTGGTGTCGGTCATGCGCCGAGCCTGACGCGACGGGGGCGGGCCTGTCCAGGGACGTGTTGCCGCCGGAGGTCCGCCCCGGCAGGGTGGGGGGCATGGACGATCCGGACGTGGCGACCTCGGCGGGGGAGGTCTCGTGAGGTGGGTCGTCCTGCTGCGCGGGGTGAACGTCAACGGCGTGACGATCAAGAGCGCGCCGCTCTCGGCCGCACTGGGCAGGGCCGGTTTCACCGGGGTCCGTTCGGTGCTCGCCAGCGGCAACGTCACGCTCGTCGCGCCGTCGCAGGACCGGGAGACGGTGAAGGGGCAGGTCGAGGAGGCGCTGCGAGACGCGTTCGGCTACGACGCCTGGGTCGTGGTCCTGACCCCGGACCGCCTGGCGGAGATCGCTGCGGGGTACCCGTTCGTACGCCACGACGACGTCGACCACCCGTACTGCGTCTTCGCCTCGGACCAGGGGCAGCTCGCGGAACTCGTGGCGTCGCACACCGCGAACGAGCAGGAGTCCGTGGCGCTGGCCGGCGACGTCGCGTACTGGCGCTGCCCCCAGGGCTCGAGCACCGACACCCCGTTCGCGAAGCTCGCTGCGGCGAGGCGGTGGAAGCCGGTGGTCACCACGCGGAACCTGCGCACGGTCGACAAGCTCGTCGCCGTTTCGAGCGACGGCCGGTCGTGACCCCCCTCGACCCCGACGACCCCTACGCGGGACTGCGCAACGAGACCCCGACGGAACGGATGGACCGGAACTGGGTCGAGCTGCTGCAGGAACTCCGCGTCGTCCAGACCGGCGTCCAACTGCTCACGGGGTTCCTGCTGACGCTGCCGTTCCAGTCCCGGTTCGAGTCGCTGGACCGCTACCAGCTGACCGTCTACGTCGTGGTCCTGCTGCTGGCCGTCACGGCCGTGGTCCTGTTCATCGCCCCCGTCGGCTACCACCGGGCACTGTTCCGGCAGCGCTCGAAGGATCGTCTCGTCGCGGCGGGCACCGCGTTCGCGAAGGCCGGGCTGGCCACGGTGGGGGTCGTCGTGTCCGGCGGGGTGCTGCTGGTCGCGGACGTGATCGGCGGCCGCGTCGCCGGCTGGGCCGCCGGCGGCGTGGTCGCCACCCTCATCGTCGTGTGCTGGTACGTGTTGCCGCGCAGGGCGTTGCGTCAGGTGCTGACGGCTCGCCAGGGTTAGGCCAGCGCCGCTGCGAACTGCGGGACGAGAGCGTTCACGCCGTAGGGCACGGACAGGACGCTGTTGTAGGTCATGGCTCCGCGTTCGTCGACGTTGGGCAGCACGAGCCCACCGCGCCGCACGACCGGCAACTGCTGCAGGACGGGGTCGGCCTGCACCTCCGCGCGGTCGGCGTCGTCGGTCAGCACCACGAGCAGGTCGGCGTCGAGCAGGTCCAGACGCTCGGCGGAGAGGTCGATGAAGAAGCTGTCCCCGGTGTCCAGGGCGGCGACCGCCGGGGGCAGGACGAAACCCAGGTCGGCCATGAAGGCCCCCCGGGCGTCACCGGGCGTGAACACCCCGTACCTGCCCTGGTAGGGCAGGGCGACGAGGGCCGTCCGGCCGGCGAACTCCGGGTGGGCGGCCGCGGCGTCGGTGAAGGCCGCGTCCGCGGTGTCGACGAGAGCCTGTCCCGCCTCGGTCCGGCCCAGGGCGGCGGCGATGGTGAGCGTGTTCGCGCTGCGGTCGGTGCCGTAGTCGGTGCTCCCGACGGGCCGGGCCAGGACGGGGGCGATCCGGGAGAGCTGGTCGTACAGCGCCTGGTCGATGCCGGAGACGAGCGCGAGGACCAGGTCGGGTCGCAGCGCCGCGATCTGCTCGACGCTGAACTCGGTGTCGGAGTCGATCTTCACGAGGTCACCCGTGAGCAGGTCCGCAGCCCAGGGTCCGAGGCCCGTCTCGGGGTAGAAGGTGAATCCCGTGTTGGTGAGCGGTTGTACGCCGAGGGCCAGCAGCGGGTCGGCGTCGGTGACCCCCAGCACCGCGACCCGGGTCGCGGGGGCCTCGACGACGGTCTCGCCGAAGGCGTGGCGGTAGCGGAACGGGAAACCGGCTGCGGCGGAGGCGGGTTCAGCGCCGTCCGCGGTGGACTCCGACGACCCGCACGCGGTGAGGGTGGCGCCGGCGATGCTCAGGCCGGCGCCGGCGAGCAGGCGGCGGCGGTTCAGGAGGAGAGACACAGCATGAGCTTAGCCTAGCCTCACCGGGGTGGGCGACTCATGATCACGTCAACGCCGTCCACGTGGTCCTCGACGAAGTCGTGCCGCTCGTAGAGGCGGCGGGCACCGCTGCCCACGAGGACGTTGAGGAGCAGGGTGGTGCCGTTCGTGTCGGCCGCGCGGGTCGTGTCCGCGAGGAGGGCGCCACCCCGCCCGGTTCCCTGCAGGGTCCGGGCGAGGTAGAAGTGCTCGATCCAGGTGCCCTCAGGGCTCGGTCGCACCGCGATCGAGCCGAGGATCCCGTCCGGGCCACGGAGCACCCGGGTGAACTCCGGGGCGAACGCGCTCAAGAAGTACGCGCGGGCACGGGTCGCGTCGAAACGCCCGACCCGTTCGAGGCTCTCGCGCAGCACGTCCACGCGGAGTTCCGCGATCGACGGGCCGTCGTCCCGATGGGCTGGTTCCCACTGCACGACGAGGAAACGTACTGCATCACGTCCCGGGCAGGTGCTTGCCGAGCGCCCGCGCTGCGGCCCCGATGGTCTCGCGAACCCCCTCGACGACGATCTCCCTCGCCGCCGGGTCGCCCTTGAGCTGCGACTTCGCCGTCCCGAGGAGCTGGTCCAGGCTGACGTGCGGCGGGATCATCGGCACGTTCGGGTCGACCACGGCGTCGAGCACGTAGGGACGTCCGGCCGCGAACGCCTCGTCGAGCACGTCGTCGATCTGAGCGGGGTCCTCGAGCCGCCGGCCCCCGAGACCCAGGAGTCCCGCCCAGCCCGCGTAGGGGACGTCGGGGACGTCCATCGCGGCGTCGAAGGGGACCTCGCCCTGCATGGCCCGTGCCTCCCAGGCGACGAACGACAACTGCCGGTTGGTGAGGACCACCACGACGAACCGCGGGTCGGACCAGCTCCGCCACCGCTGGGCCACGGTGATGAGTTCGTTGACCCCGTTCATCTGCATCGCGCCGTCGCCGATCAGGGCCAGCACCGGCCGGTCGGGATGGGCCTGCTTCGCGGCGATCGCGTAGGGGAGTCCGCCACCCATCGACAGCAGCGTCCCCGACAACGAGGCCTGCATCGTCGGGCGCAGGTCGAGGTCGCGGGCGAACCAGCTCGTCGCGGTCCCGCAGTCGACGGCGATCTGGTGGTCGTCCTCCAGGCGGGACGAGAGGCCGCGGACGACGAGTTCCGGGTTCACCGGGTCCGCCTTCGCCGCAGCGCGTTCCTCGCCCCACTCCCGCCACGCGGTGTTCCACCGGGCGATGTCGCGACGCCACCCCGGATCCGGTTCCGCCCCCGCCAGCATCGGCAGCAGGGCCTGCAGGGTGAGCTTGGCGTCTCCGACGAGGTTCACCTCGGTGGGGTAGCGCAGCCCGCACCGGGTTCCGTCGACGTCGATCTGGACCGCGCGGGCCTGACCGGGCGCGGGGTAGTACTCCGTGTAGGGCATGGTGGTCCCGACCATCAGCAGGACGTCGCACTGCCGCATCAGGTCGTAGCTGGGGCGGGTGCCGAGCAGTCCGATGGACCCGGTGACCCAGTCGAGGGTGTCGTCGAGGACGGCCTTGCCCAGCAACGCCTTCGCGACTCCGGCCCCCAGGGCGTCGGCCACGGCGGTGAGTTCGGCGGTCGCCCCCAGGGCTCCGGCCCCGGCGAGGATCGCGACCTTCTTGCCCGAGCGCAGCAGTTCCGCGGCCTGTTCCAGCGCCTCCCGCCGGGGGATGCCGGGCAACGACCCCGGTACGGCGGAGGTGTGGGTGAAACCGTGGGCGTCGGGAACCTCCAGGACGGCGTCGAGGTCCTGGACGTCGCTCGGCAGGATCACCGCGGTGACGGTGCGCCGTTCCAGCGCCGTGCGGGCGGCGCGGTCGATCGCGTGCTGCACCTGCTCGGGCTTCGTCACCTGGAAGACGAACTCCCCGGCGACGTCGCCGTAGAGGCGCACCAGGTCGAGTTCCTGGTAGTACGAGGTCCCCAGGGCGGCCGTCGCGGTCTGACCCACCAGGGCCACCACGGGGACGTGGTCGAGCTTCGCGTCGTAGAGCCCGTTCAGGAGGTGCACGGCACCCGGTCCGGACGTCACGGCGGCGACCCCGAGGGGCGAGCCGCCGAACTTCACGTCCGCCGTGGCCGCGAAACCCGCCGTCTCCTCGTGCCGGACCTGCACGAACTCCGCCTCGCCGGCCTCGACGGCGCGGCCGACGGCGGAGATCACCCCGCCGATCCCGTCGCCGGGGTAGCCGTAGAACCGTCGCGCGCCCCACTGCCCCAGACGCGAGACGACGTGGTCACCGACCGTGGGAGAACTCATGCCCCCACTGTCGGCGCCACGTCGTCACGTCGCACCCGGAACTCCGCGGAACTAGTCCGTCGGCATGCGGGTGTGGTGCTGCTCCCCGAGGGGAGCGTCGCTGCTGCTGCTGCTGCTGCTGCTGCTGCTGTTGTCGCCGTTGCCGCTGAACTTGTCCTTCACGGAACCCGCGACGGAACCGGCGGCGGCGCCGACCTTGTCCTGGGCCAGCGAACCGGCCTGCTTCGCGAGGTCGCCGGCCTTGTCCTCGAGGTCGCCGACCCGGGACTGGACCTTCGGGTTGCCCCACAGGCGGCCGACCGCCGAGGCGATCTGGTCGTAGCGTTCCCGGCCCGCGCGAGCCCCGAGCACGTAGCCCGTGGCCCCGGCGACCAGGAAGATCGTCTTGCCCTTCACGTCGTACCTCCTCGATGCGTGGAATCGGCACCCACTCTGGCAGCGGTGCCCGTCGGGCGCGCGTCAGGAACGGCGCAGCAACGCCCGGGCCAGCGCGTCGACGTCCTCGTCGACGGTGTCGAGGTGACCGCTGACCCGCAGGGTCGGCGTCGTCATCTCGCCCGGGGCGCGTTCGGGACCGACGTAGGTCGTGACGATGCCGTCGCGCGCGATGAGCTCGGCGCGCAGACCGGCCAGGTCGATCGCCTCCCGCGGTCGCAGCGTGACCGTCGCGGAGGGTTCGTCGAGGTCCTCGACGACCTCCCACGTCCCGCTGAGCTCGTCGGCGAGGCGTCGCCGCGTCCGCGACCCGAGGGCCGCCAGCCCGGCGTGCACCGCGGCCGGACCGAGGGCGACGTGCTCGGCGACCGCCGCGGCGAACCCGACCCGGCCCGCGACGTGCGCCTCCGCCTGCTCCAGCCCGCCCATCCGGTCCGCGAGGTCGCCGCGGACCGCGACGAAGCCCACCCCGCGCGGTCCGGCCAGCCACTTGCGCGAGGTCCCGTAGACGACGTCGACGTCGGTGGCGCCGGTCGTGTCGACGTGCCCGAAGGCCTGGGCGGCGTCGACGACCACGGGCACCCCCGCCGCGCGGGCGATCGCCGCGACCTCCGCCACCGGCTGCACCGTCCCGACGTGACTGCCGAGCCAGGTCAGGTGGAGCAGGTCGGGACGGTTCGCGGCGAGGGAGGCCGCGAAGGCGGCGGGGTCGAGGCGGTGCGGGCCCGCGACCTCGCTGGTGCCGATGCCGAGGCGGCGCAGGACGGTGAGGTTCGGGCCGTACTCGCCCCGCGCGTGGGCGACGGTGACGGGCAGGTCGCCCGGCCAGCCCAGCAGCACCTGACGCCACGCGTCCTCGGCGCTGTGCACGAAGGCGACGGTCCCCTCCGCCCAGCCGAGCAGGTCGAGGACGTGCCGGCGGGTCGCGTCGAGGAGGTCCGAGACCTCCTGGGCGGCGACGTAGCCGCCGCGCTCGGCCTCACGACGGGCGTGCTGGGCGGTCGCGTCCAGCACCGCCCAGCTGCTGCGCCCGGCGGCGGCGGAGTCCAGGTGGAGCGTCGTGCGCGGGGGGCGGATGCGTCGCCACGCCGAGGAGAGGTCGGAGGTGGGTGCGTCAGGAGCGTCGGGAGCCACCCGGGGATCCTGGCACCGTCGGGCGCGCGGTGACCGGGAACGCGTTTTCCGCACTGGCTAGGCTGCCGCCGTGGCACAGAGAGAGCAACGACTGCTCATCACCGGGTCGAACGGGGTCGTCGGACGCATGCTCACGGCGCGGCTCGCGCGCGAGGGGCGCCGACTGCGACTGCTGGACCTCGACCACGACCCGGACTTCGTGCCCGCGTGCGCCGAGGTCCTGACCGGGTCCGTCGTCGACCGCGAGCTGGTGGCCCGCGCGGTCGACGGCGTCGACGCGGTCGTCCACCTCGCGGGGATCCCCGGGGAGGACACCTGGGAGCGGATCCTCGAGGTCAACGTCCACGGCAGCTGGGTGCTGCTCGACGCCGCCCGGGCCGCGGGGGTCCCGAAGGTCCTGCTCGCCTCCAGCAACCACGCCGTCGGGATGGCCCCGACCCTGGACGCCGGGGCCGACCTGGCCGTGGACGCCATCGCGCCGCCCGACTCCTACTACGGGTGGAGCAAGACGGCGGTCGAGTCGCTGGGCCGGCTGTTCGGCGCGCGGACCGGTCTCGACGTCCTCGCCGTGCGGATCGGCAGCTGCTTCCCCGAACCCAACGGGGAGCGGGCCCTGGCGACGTGGATGTCGCCGGACGACGTGGCCCGCCTCGTCGAGGCGTTCCTGGTGGCGGCGCCCGCGGGGTACCGCTGCATCTGGGGTGTCTCGGACAACACGCGCCGGTGGTGGTCCCTCGAGGAGGGCCGGGCGATGGGCTACGAGCCCGTCGACGACGCGGAGAGCTACGCGGGGTCGGTGCCCGCCCTGAACTCCGTCAGCGAGTGGCTGGGCGGGAGGTTCCCGGAGCACCCGCTGGGAGAACCGATGGGGTTGTGACCGCAGGGCCGGCCGGAGGAGCGGGGCGAGCGCGCCGGCGTGCGCGGATCCGGACGGCGGCCACCGCACCCCAGGCCAGCGCCAGCACGAGCGCGGCCCCGGCGTCCAGGGGGCGGTCCCGGCCGAGGGCGGCACCGGCGGCCACCAGCAGGGCGAGGCTCAGCACCACGTCGGCGACGTCGATCCAGGGTCGGCGCACGGTCGCTCCTCTGCTCCGTCGGTGCTGCTCCGGTGGGTCCTCCGGCTGACCGGTCCACTGTAACCACGTTTTCGGCGCGCCGAACTCGAAACCGCCGACGTGCTGCGATCCTGCCCGCACGCGCCGGGTGGCAAGCTTTCCCCGTGCCCCGCCCCTCGACGACCGCTGCGGCCACCCCGGCGGCCGAGGACTGCCTCAAGACCGTCTACGCGGCGGGGGAGTGGTCCGACGCCAAGATCACCCTCTCGATGCTCGCGACGAGCATGGGCGTCTCGCCGTCCACCGCCTCCGAGGCCGTGCGCAAGCTCACCGACGCGGGCCTGCTGAGCCACGAGCGCTACGGCGGGGTCGAACTCACCGCCGAAGGCCGCCTGCGCGCCCTGGCCGTCGTCCGCAAGCACCGACTGCTCGAGACCTTCCTCGTCGCCGACCTCGGCTACTCCTGGGACGAGGTCCACGAGGAGGCCGAGGTCCTGGAGCACGTCGTCTCCGACCGCCTGCTCGACCGTCTCGACGCCCGCCTCGGCCACCCGGAACGCGATCCGCACGGGGACCCCATCCCGCGTCCCGACGGGACCGTCCCGCAACCGGGCGCGCACAACCTCTCCGACGTCCCCGAGGGCGGCACGGGCGTCGTCGCCCGCATCTCCGACGCCGACCCGGACGTCCTGCGCTACTTCGCCGAACTCGGCATCGGTCTCGACCTGACGCTGGAAGTCCTGCACCGCAGGGAGTTCGCCGGGACCACCGTGGTCCGGGTGGGCGAGGGGCGCGAGGTCGACCTCGGCGACCCGGCCGTCGCCGCCATCTGGGTCCTCCCCGTCCGTCAGGAGCACGCGTGAGCATCAGCTACGACAGCCACGGCAAGCCGCACGCCGAGAAGACGCACGACGTCACCGTCGTCGGCAGCGTCAACGCCGACCTGGCGATCCGGCTCGACGAGCTGCCGCCCGCCGGTCAGACCGTCCGCGGCTCCGACGCCGAACGCGGGCTGGGCGGCAAGGGCGCCAACCAGGCCGTCGCCGCCGCCCGCCTCGGGCGCAGCGTCGCGATGGTCGCCGCGCTCGGCGACGACGACGAGGGACGCGGCCTGCGTGCGGCGCTGGCCGGCGAAGGGATCGACGTCGAGCACGTCGCCGCGCTCGACGTCCCGACCGGGGTCGCCGTCGTCCTCGTGCACGGCGGGGAGTCCACGATCGTGCTCAGCCCCGGGGCCAACGACCGGATGGACGAGGCCCGGGTGCAGGCCGCCGCCGAGGCCGTCAGCGGCGCCCGCGTCGTCCTCCTGCAGTGCGAGGTGCCCGACGAGGCCCTGCTCGCCGCGGCCCGGCTGTGCACCGGTCTGCTGGTGCTCAACCCCGCCCCCGCCCGGCCGTTGCCGGCCGAGCTGCTGGCCCGCGCCGACCTGCTCGTGCCCAACGCGGGTGAACTCGCCGTCCTGGCCGGCGAGCCCACCGCCCGCGACGTCGAGGGGATCGTCGCCCAGGCCCGCCGCGTCCGGCCCGCCGGCACCACGATCGTCACCCGCGGTGAGCACGGCTCGGTCGTCATCACCCCGGGCGGGCACGCCGAGGTCGCGGCCGTCCGCGCGGACCTCGTCGACGCCACGGCGGCGGGCGACAGCTTCGTCGCGGCGCTCGCGGACGCCCTGCTCGACGGGGCCGGTCTGCTCGACGCCGCGCACTGGGCGGCCCGCGTCGCCGCGGTGACCGTGAGCCGTGCGGGTGCGTCGCAGTCGCTGCCGCGCAAAGCTGACGTTCCGCAGGAGACACCTGCCTGAGGTTCGAAGGAGGAGCGCGTGAGCGTCGGCTGGGGTTTCGTCGGGACCGGGGGCATCGCCCGCACGGTGGCCCGTGCGCTGGAGCTCGCCCCGGGGGGCCGGTTGGTGGCCGTCACCTCCCGTGACCTCGAGCGGGCGAAGGGGTTCGCCGCGGACCAGGGGACGGGGATCAGCGCCTACGACGACGTGGACGCCATGCTCGCCGACCCCGCCGTCGACGCGGTGTACGTGGCGACGACCCACCCGCAGCACCACGCCCCCGCCCGGGCCGCCCTGCTCGCGGGCAAGGCCGTGCTGGTGGAGAAGCCCATGACCGTGAGCCTCGCCGCCACCCGCGACCTGCTCGACCTGGCCCGCGAACGGTCGGTCTTCCTGCTCGAGGCGTACTGGACGCGGTTCCTGCCCGGGACGATCGCGCTGCTGGAGACCATCGAGCGCGGGGACGTCGGCGAGGTGCTCGGGGTGCACGCCGACTTCGGCTTCCCCGCTCCCGACTCCCTCACCCGCTTCCACGACCCGGCCATCGGCGGAGGGTCCCTCTTCGACCTCGGTCCCTACCCGGTGGGCCTCGCGCTGACCCTGCTGGGGACCCCGGACCAGGTGCAGGTCGCCGGGTCGCTGGGGCCGACGGGGGTGGACCGCCAGGTCGCGCTGGCCCTGGGGTTCCCCTCCGGCGCGATCGCCGCGCTGTCGACGACGATGGCCGCGCGGACCCCGTCCAAGGCGTGGATCGAGGCGAGCGAGGGCTGGATCGAGGTCCACCCCGTGCTGCCCGCGGCGCCGGGTTTCACCGTGCACCGCAGCGGCCCCGACGGCGCCGAGCACGTCGAGGTCCACGACCACACCGTGGCCGACGGGCACCGCTTCATGCTCGAGCACGTGCACGAGTGCCTGGCCGCCGGTCTGACCGTCAGCCCGCTGCTGTCCCCGCAGTTCAGCCTCGACCTGGCCGGCGTCTTCGAGGAGGCCGTGACCCGGCTCGGGGTGGCCCGCGCGGCGGAGCTCCCGGGCACCGATTAGCCTGCCGCACATGCCGTTGACTGGTGAGTACGAACCGAGTCCCGAAGCCTGGGTGCGCGAGCAGGTCGAGAAGTACGAGGCCTCCGGCGGTCAGGAGGCGGGCGACCTGCGGGGCATGCCCGTCGTCGTCCTGACCACGAAGGGGGCGAAGTCCGGGAAGCTGCGCAAGCAGGCCCTGATGCGCGTCGAGCACGACGGGCGCTACGCCGTCGTGGCGTCGCTGGGCGGCGCCCCGAAGCACCCCGTCTGGTACCACAACATCGTCGCGACCCCGCTGGTGGAGTTGCAGGACGGGGCGGTCAGGCGCGACTACACCGCCCGTGAGGTCGCCGGCGACGAGAAGGCGGTCTGGTGGGAGCGTGCCGTAGCGGCCTACCCCGACTACGCCGACTACCAGCAGAAGACCGACCGGGAGATCCCGGTCTTCGTGCTGGAACCGGTGTCCTGAAGCCCACGTGAGCCCCACGTGAGCCCCATGTGAGCACAGCGTGAGCGGATCGTCCGGGTGGCCCAGCCAGGGGTCACCCGGACGTCCACTGCTCCATCCGGGTGACTGACCCTCAGGTCGATCTTGGCCCCGAGTAACACTGGGAGTCACACAGCAGACACCCTGGGCTACGAATGGAGACGGACATGCGAATCGGAACGGTGACCTCGGCACCCGCGGTGCGCAACGCGTCCCGCCTCGACGGCACGGCGGGCATCACCCCCGTCCAGCGGATCAACCCGGACTGGGTCGACGAGGACCCGTTGGACGAGCTGACCCAGTCCGACCGCACCCTGCTCGGCCACCTCTACGGGCAGGACGAGGCCGGGGTCGCCCACGAGATCGGCTCCACCCAGGTCTCCTCCCTGGCCCGCGAGATCAACCGCGAACGCGCGGCCGGCATGGTCTCCGACCAGCGCGACCTGACCGCCGAGGACCTGCGCCGCATGATCGGGCGCATGACCTTCGCGGCCAAGGAGCCCGTCCCGGTCGAGGTGCAGCTGCGCCTCATGACGATGCTCAACGGCAGCACCCAGGGGCGCCTGGACGTCGTGCTCTGAGGGGTGCTCCGAGGTCCGACCCGTTCTGAGAGGGTGAGGCGTGCGCCTCTACCTCGTGAGACACGGTCAGACCTCCTCCAACGTCGAGCACCTCCTCGACACCGCCGTACCCGGTGCGGACCTCACCGCCCGGGGCCGCGACCAGGCCGCCGCGCTGGTGGACCTGCTGGGGGAGCAGGGGATCGGCGCCATCACGGCCTCGACCCTGGTGCGCACCCAGCAGACCGCGGCCCCGCTCGCCGCCCACCTCGGCCTCCCGGTGCACGTCGCCGACGGCCTGCGCGAGGTCCAGGCCGGTGATCTGGAGATGCTCGGCGACGAACCGTCGGTGATGCGCTACCTCGGCGTCGTCGGTGCCTGGCTCGAGGGCGACCTCGACGCCGCCGAACCGGGTGCGGAGGACGGTCACGCGTTCTTCGCCCGCTACGACCGCGCCGTGCTCGACGCCGTCACGGCCGCCCGCGCCGCCGGGATCGACACCCTCGCCCTCGTCAGCCACGGTGCCGCGATCCGCTGCTGGGCGGGCGAGCGCACGCTGAACCTGTCCGCGCAGTTCGTCATCTCCACCGGGCTCGAGAACACCGGGGTCGTCGCCCTGACCGGGTCACCCGAGGACGGCTGGACCTGCGAGAGCTGGATGGGTGCCGTCGTGGACGCCGTCGCCGCCGAGGCGGCGGGCGAAGGTCCCGCCGCGGAACCGGGGACGGTGTTCTGATGGACCTCGCCGACCTCGTGGAACGCGCCCGCTCGATGACGACAGGACCCCGCCGCGTGCTGGGCCTCGTCGGAGCGCCCGGTTCGGGGAAGTCGACCCTCGCTGCGCAACTGGCCGCCGCCCTCGGTCCGCAGTTGTGCGTCGTCGTGCCCATGGACGGCTACCACTACGCCAACGTCGTGCTCGAAGCGCTCGGCCGGCGCGAGCGCAAGGGAGCCCACGACACCTTCGACGCCGGCGGCTACGTCTCGCTGCTGCGGCGGCTGCGCTCCGGGGAGGAGGCCGTCGTGCACGCCCCGGAGTTCCGTCGCGAGATCGAGGAACCGATCGGCTCGGCGCTCCCCGTGCCGCGGGAGGTGCCCCTGGTCATCACCGAGGGGAACTACCTGCTGCTGCGCGAGGGTCCGTGGGCCGCGCTCGAAGGACTCCTGGACGAGACCTGGTTCGTCGACCCGGGGGAGGCGCTGCGTCACGACCGGCTGATCGCCCGCCACGTCGCCTTCGGCAAGGACTCCGATGCCGCCCGCGCGTGGGCCCTGGGCAGCGACGAGGCCAACGCGCGCGTCATCGCCGCCACCCGGGACCGGGCCGACCTGGTCGTACCGACCTTCTGAGCCGTCCGGTTCCGGTGGCGGGGCTGTGGGGTTGCTGAGAGGGTGCGCGGCATGCGACGTCGCGCTGGTGCTGCCGTGGTGTTCTCCGCCGTCCTGACGTTCGGGTTCGTGAGCCCGGCGCACGCCGGTTCCCCGCCCCGGGAACCGGTGGCCACCGGGTTCGGGGGCGCCGTCGCGAGCGTCGACCCGGACGCGACGGCCATCGGCCTGGACGTCCTGCGCCGGGGCGGGAACGCGGTGGACGCGGCGATCGCCACGGCCGCCGCGCTCGGGGTCACCGAGCCGTACTCAGCGGGCGTCGGGGGTGGGGGCTTCCTCGTCAGTTACGACGCGCGCACCGGGACCGTCCACACCCTCGACGGCCGCGAGACCGCTCCCGCCGCGATGACGCAGGACGCGTTCCTCGGGGACGACGGGAAACCCCTGCCCTTCGCCGACCTCGTGAACTCCACCCTGTCGGTCGGTGTCCCGGGAACTCCCGCCACCTGGGAGCGGGCGCTGGCCGACCAGGGCACGATGAGCCTCGCCGACGTCCTGTCCGGGCCGCGGTCGCTGGCCGAACGGGGTTTCGTCGTCGACCAGGAGTTCCACGACCAGACCGTCGAGAACGCGCAACGGTTCCGCGACTTCACCTCCACCGCGCAGTTGTTCCTCGCCGACGGCAACGCCCCCCGGGTCGGCGACGTGTTCACCAACCCCGACCTGGCCCGCACCTACCAACTGCTCGCCGACCAGGGTTCCGGGGCGTTCTACGGCGGCGAACTCGGCCGCGCCGTCGTCGACACCGTCGCCGCGCCGCCCCTCGCCGACGGCGTCACGCGCGAGGTCCTGCGCGGCGGGATGACCCTCGACGACCTGACCTCCTACCAGGCGCGGCAACGGGTCCCGACCCACGTCGTGCACCAGGCGCCCGGCGCCGGCGGACCGGTCGACGTCTACGGCATGCCCGCCCCGAGTTCCGGTGGGACCACCGTCGGGGAAGCGCTGAACGTGCTCGACGCCGTCGACGCCCAGCGCGGAGCGACCTCCGACCCCGTCCAGTCCGAACACCGCAAGCTCGAGGCGGCGGCGCTCGCGTTCGCCGACCGCAACCGCTACGTCGGTGACCCCGACGTGCAGGACGTGCCGCAGTCGATGCTGCTGTCCCCGGAGTTCGCGGCGCAGCGGGCCTGTCTCCTCGACCCGGGCTCGGTGCTGCCCCGGCCGGTCGCACCCGCCGAGGGGTGCACCACCGGTGGGACGGGAACCCCCGAACCCTACGAGGGGACCTCCACGACCCACCTCGTCACCGCGGACGCCGCCGGGAACGTCGTGTCCTACACGTTGACCATCGAACAGACCGGGGGTTCCGGGATCGTCGTGCCCGGACGTGGGTTCCTGCTGAACAACGAACTCACCGACTTCTCCGCCGCCCCGGCGGTGGCGGGCCGGCCCGACCCCAACCTGCCCGGCCCGGGCAAGCGACCGCGGTCCTCGATGGCACCGACGATCGTGCTGAAGGACGGCCGCCCGTTCCTGGCCGCCGGTTCCCCGGGTGGGGCGACCATCATCGGCACCACGCTCGGGATCCTCGTCGACCGTCTCGACCGGGGGGTCGACCTGCCCACGGCCGTCGCGAACCCGCGGGTCTCGGAGCAGAACGGTGCCGCCACCTCCGCCGAACCGGCCTACGTCGACTCCCCGCGGGGTCGGGCCCTCGCCGCGATGGGCCACGTGTTCACCCCCACCGAGGAGATCGGCGCGGCGGTGGCGCTGGAGTTCCTCCCCGACGGCAGCGTGCAGGCCGTCGCGGAACCCGTGCGCCGTGGAGGCGGAGCCGCCGGGGTCGTCCACCCCCTGGGGTGAGCACACGACCTCCACACCACCTCCAGGTGATCGGACGACGGATCGTGCAACGGGTCGAGGGTGCGGTGCGTCCCACCCTCGACCGCACGACCGTGCGGTCGATCGACCAGGAGGTTCGACCATGGCCCGCCGCTCCACCGCACTGCTCCTCGCCGCGCCGGCCCTCGCCGTCACGATCGCCGCGATGACGACCGGGTCGGCCAGCGCGGACACCACCAGCGCTCCGGCCGAGATCAGCACCGCCGTCACCACCAGTCCCGCCGTGGCCGGGGTGCCCGCCTCCGACTACTCCGTCACCGACGTCCGCCTCGCCGACAGCGACCCCACGTGGGCCGCCGCGCAGCTCACCCCCACCGCGGCCGGAGCCGACGTCCTCGACCCCGCCACCGTCGTGCTCCAGCTGGTCGACGGCACCTGGCAGGTCGTCGACCTCGGCACCGCCCAGGTCGGCTGCGGACTGCTGACCCCGGCCGTCGAGGGGGAGCTCGCCCTCTCCTGCTGATCTCCTGCTGAAGCCGGGGCCGGGGGTTCGGTAGCGTCGGCACGTGCCTGCGCTGCGAACCGTGCGACACCTGCGTACCCGGCTGGCGGACCTCATCGCGGGCGAGTCCCTGCCCGACCCCGAGCCGCTCGTCGAGGGGGGACTGACCCGGTCCGAGGCCCTCGAGGTCCTCGACGCCATGGCGCGGATGGCCGAGGCCCTGCTGTCCGCAGGGGCCTCAGCCGCCGACGTCACCGCTCTGACCCTGCGCGCCGCCGACGGCGCCGGCCTGCAGCACACCCAGGTCGACATCACCTTCACCGCGGTCATCGTCTCCACGGCCGGTGACGACCGGCACCCGCTGACGGCCGTCCGCGTCGTGAAGGTCCGCGCCAACGACTACTCGCGGCTCTCGGCGCTCTACGACCTCGCCCACGCCGCCGCCGACGGCCTGGCCCCCGACGAGGTCGACACCCGGCTCAAACGGCTGCTGACCCAACGCCGCCCCTACCGGCCCTGGATGTCGGGGGCGGGGGCGATCGGGCTCGCCGTCTCCGTCGCCGTGCTGCTCGGGGGGAGTTGGGCCGTCGCCGTCGGTGCCGGCCTCGTCACCACCGTCCTGCAGCTCGTCCTCGCCGCCCTGAACCAGCGCGGGCTGCCTGCGTTCTTCCAGCAGGTCGCCGGGGCCGGGATCGCCACCGGATTCGCCCTCGCCCTGCTCGAGTGGCAGCCCTACCTGCCCGACTGGATCGGTGAGCTGCCGCCGTCGCTCGTCGTGGGGTCGGGGATCGTCGTGCTGCTCGCCGGGCTGTCCCTCGTCGGCTCCGCCGAGGACGCGATCTCCGGGTTCTACGTCACCGCGGGCGCCCGGGCCTTCGAGACGGTGCTGCTCACGACGGGCCTGGTCCTCGGCATCGCCGGCGTCCTCGACCTCGGCCAGCGCGCCGGCATCTCGCTCAGCCTCAGCTTCTCGGCCGCCACGTCGACCCCGTACCTCGTGCAGGTGCTCGCCGGCACCTGCGCGGCCGTGACGTGGGCCGTCTCCGGCTACGCCGACGGCCGGGCCGTCGGGCTGGCTGCCCTGGCGGGGGCCACCGCGACGGGCGTCTCGGGTGCCTGCGTGCTGCTCGGTATGGGGCCGGTGGCCGCCGCCGGGGTCGCTGCGCTGCTCGTGGGATTCCTGGCCGAGGGCACCGCCTGGCGCTGGAACGTCCCCGGCCTGGTGGTGTCGATCTGCGGGATCGTGCCGCTGCTGCCCGGTCTGGCGATCTACCGGGCGATCTTCGCGATCGTGGGCGGGGGGACGTCGGCCGGACTCGCCCAGCTCGTGACCGCCCTGGGGACGGCGCTGGCGCTCGCGGCCGGGGTCACGCTGGGGGAGTTCTGCTCGCAGCCGCTGCGCCGCGAGTTCGACCGCATCGAGCGTCGTGTCCGCCGGCGCAGCCTCAACCGCCAGTTCTGAGGCGGGCGAGCAACCGGGCGAGGCGGGTGTCGGCCTCGGCCTCGGCCGCTTCGTCGTGCAGGGTCGTGCTCGTCATCAGCTCCACCGCGCCGGTCCGCTGCACCAGGTCCTGCAGGCGGTCGAGGACCTCGGCCTCGTCGCCGTGCACCGTCGACGCGAGGTTCCGCTCGACGTCGGCGCGTTCCCGGGCGCTGAGCTGTGCGGCGGCGGCCTCCTCGGGGCTGGGCAGGGCGCCGAACTCCCCGCGACTGCGGGTGCGGGCCAGGGCCACCGCCTGCGGCAGCAGCTCGCGCCGGGCCGCAGCCACGGAGTCCGCGACGAGCACGTCCACGGAGAGCGTCACCCTGGCCCGCCCCGGCGGGGAGGCGGCGCGGTAGCGGTGCAGCGGCTCGGGATCGGTGAGCACCGGCCCCGCCGCGACGACCGGCAACCCGGCCCGCGCGGCGATCTCCAGCCCGCCGCCCGTCGCGAGCAACCACACCGGCGGGGGCGGGACCAGCGGTCGCAGGGTCACCGGACCCCGGCCGTGCAACCAGTCGAGCAGCTCCGCGAGGCGGTCCTCGAAACCGTCCGCGCTGCTCACCCCCAGCGCCCGGCGCACGGGCGCCGTGAAGCCCACCGACCGCCCGACCCCGACGTCGATGCGCCTCGGGTGCAGCGCCGCCAGGGTCGCGATCTGCTCGGCGACCACGAAGGGGGTGTGGTTGGGCAGCATCACCCCGGCCGTCCCGACCCGGATCCGCGACGTCACCGCCGCGACGGAGGCCATCAGCACCGTGGGCGCGGAACCCACCACTCCGGGGACGGCGTGGTGCTCGGCCACCCAGAACCGGTGCAGGCCGAGCTGCTCGGCCCGCCGGGCCCGGCGCAGGGTCGCCTGCAGCGCGTCGGCGTCGGAGCGGCCGGTCCGGGTCCGCGAACGGTCCAGCAGCGACAGCAGCACGCCCTCAGCAGACCACGCGTGTGCCGCCGTGTCGTTCCCATCGGATAGACAGGGGGCGTGCTCCACGTCCACCGTTCCGAAAGCGCCACGGCCCTCGTCGCCGGCCTCGCCGACGTCCTGCGCCACCCGGCTCCCGGGGCGGACCCCTTCGCCCCCGACGTGCTGGCCGTCGGCGCGCGCGGGACGGAACGCTGGATCGCGCAACGCCTCTCCCACCACCTCGGCGCCGGGCCGGGCGGGGACGACGGGATCTGCGCCCGCGTCGACTTCTCCTCCCCGGCCGCCCTGCTCGACGGCGTCCTCGCCGACGTCATCCGGGCCACCCTCGCCCGGATCCGCCCGGAGATGGCCGACGCCGTCGAGCGCTGGGCGCCCGAGGCCCTCACCTGGAACGTCCTCGAGGTCCTCGAGGACATCGCCCCGCTCGAGGGCCCGGCCCCCGACGACCGCCCCGGGTTCGCCGTCCTGCGCCACCACCTCGGGACCGCACCGGGCGAGGACACGCCCCGCGTGCGGCGCACGGCCGCGGCCTCGCGCCTCGCCGGCCTCTTCGCCCGCTACGGCGGGGCCCGGCCGCACCTGCTGCGCGACTGGGCCGCGGGAGGCGACGGGGGAGTGCCCGCCGACCTGGCCTGGCAGCCGGAGGTGTTCCGCGCCGTGCGGGAGCACGTCGGCCTGCCCGCCCCCGCCGAACTGCTCGACGACGTCTGCACGGCGCTGCAGGCCGACCCGTCCCTGACCGGCGTCGGGTCGCGGTTCGGGGTCTTCGTCGTGACGCGCCTCGCCGCGAGCCGGCTGCAGGTGCTCGCCGCGCTCGCCGAGCACCGCGAGGTCCACCTGTTCCTCCAGCACCCGAGCCCCGCGGTGTGGGACGCGATCGCCCGTCGGGGCCCGACCGGGCTCCGCCGGGGACCGGACGCCGACGACCTCGTCACCCACCCGCTCCTGCAGTCGATGTCGCGCGACGTGCGCGAACTGCAGGCGCGCCTGCATCAGGCCGCCCCCGGCCACGGGGACGTCCACCACCCCGCCCCGACCCCGCGCGACACCCTGCTCGGACGGCTGCAGGACGCCCTCGCCCACGACGAGGTCCCCCTCCCGCGACCGGATCCGGGTCCGGGCGACACCTCGGTCCAGGTCCACTCCTGCCACGGCCGCGCCCGCCAGGTCGAGGTCCTGCGCGAGGTCGTCCTGGGCCTCCTCGACGCCGACCCCACCCTGCAGCCGCGCGACGTCCTCGTCATGTGCCCCGACGTCGAGACCTACGCGCCGCTGGTGTCCGCGGTCTTCCCCACCGACTCCCACCCCGGCGGGGGCCTGCGGGTCTCGGTGGCCGACCGCTCCGCGCTGCAGACCAACCCGCTGCTCGGCCTCGCCGCCCGCCTGCTGGTGCTCGCCCAGAGCAGGCTCACCGCCACCGACGTCCTCGACCTCGCCGGCTCCGCCGCCGTCCGCGAACGCTTCGACCTCGACGACGAGGCGCTGGAGCAGATCCGCGAGTGGACCGTCGACGCGGGCGTGCACTGGGGCCTCAGTGCCCGGCACCGCAGCGCGTGGGCGCTGGGCAACCTCGCCCAGGGGTCCTGGCGGGCCGGGCTCGACCGCCTCCTCGTCGGGGTCGCCGTCGGCGGCGCCCACGAGGAGGACCTCGTCGGGCCCCTCGACGCCGCCGTCGTCCCGCTCGCCGACGTCGAGTCCAGCCGGATCGACCTCGCCGGACGCTTCGCCGAGCTCGTCGACCGCCTCGACGGGGCCGTGACCCGCCTGTCCGGTCGCCACAGCGTCGCGGCCTGGTGCGAAGCGCTGCTCGACGGGGTCCTCGACCTCGCCGACACCACCGCGGACACCACCTGGCAGGCCACGCAGCTGCGTCGTGAGCTCGGGGTCGTCGCGGCCGACGCCGCGCGGGCCGGGACGGCCACCGTCGGGCTCGCCGACGTCGCCGCGCTCGTCGCCGAACGCTTCGCCGGCCGCCCGCAGCGCGCGAACTTCCGCACCGGAGCGCTGACCGTCTGCACCCTCACCCCGATGCGCTCCGTCCCGCACCGCGTGGTCTGCCTGCTGGGCATGGACGACGGCGCCTTCCCCCGGGTCACCTTCCCCGACGCCGACGACGTCCTCTCCCGCGATCCCCACCTCGGGGACCGCGATCCGCGCAGCGAGGACCGCCAGGTCCTGCTCGACGCGATCTGCTCCGCGCGCGACACCCTCGTGCTCACCTACTCCGGCAAGGACGTCCGCACCGGCGCGAAGCTGCCCCCGGCCGTCCCCGTCGGTGAGCTCCTCGACACCCTCGAGGCGTCGGCCCCCGGCGTCAAGCAGCGGATCGTCGTCCAGCACCCGCTGCAGCCGACCGACCCCCGCAACTTCACCGCCTACGCCCTGGGGCGCCCCGGCGCGTTCAGCTACGACCGCACCGCCTTCGGCGGAGCGGCGACGGGCCACCGGGAGCCCGTCGCGCCCCCGCAGTTCCTGCCCGTCGGCCTGCCGCCCGCCCCGCCGGCCGACCTCGACCTCGACCAGCTCGTGCAGTTCTTCCAGCACCCCGCCCGGGGGTTCCTGCGCCAACGCCTCGAGGTCGCCTCGGCCACCCGGGAGGAGGAACCCGCCGATGCGCTGCCCGTCGAACTCGACGCCCTGCAGAAGTGGGCCGTCGGCGACCGGGCGCTCGCGGCCCGGCTGCGCGGCACCGACCCGGGCGAGATCGTCCGGCTGGAGTCCGCGCGGGGGGACCTGCCGCCGGGCCCGCTCGGGACGGCCGTCCTGCGCGACGTCGGGCCGGTGGTGGACCAGATCGCCGGGGTGGCCGCGGAGTTCGACACCGGCCACCCCCGCAGTGTCGACGTCGAACTCGACCTCACCGTCCCGGGCGTCGGGGAGGTCCGGCTCACCGGCAACGTCCGCGGGGTCAGGCCGGTGCGCGCCGGGGGCCGCGCCACCGGTGACGTCGCCGTCACCACCACCTTCTCCCGCGTCCGGGCCAAGCAGACGCTGCGCGCCTGGCTCGAGCTGCTCGCCCTCTCCGCCGCCGACCCCGGCACGGAGTTCCGCAGCGTCGTCGTCGGCCGCGGCGGCGGCGGCAGCGTCGGCCTGCTGACCCTCGGCCCGGTCCCGGCGCAGGTGGCCCGCGACCTGCTCGTCGACCTGCTGGAACTGCGCTCGCACGGTCTGCGGTTCCCGCTGCCGCTGCCCGTGGACACCACCTTCGCCTGGGCCCAGTCCGCCTGGAACCGGCGTCCCGGCGAGGTGTGCCGCCGCGACGCCTCCCGGAGCTGGGTGTCGGAGCACGCCTTCGACAAGGAGGACAAGCAGGAGGAGAACGTCACCGTGTGGGGGGAGGGTGCGCCCGTCGACGTCCTGCTCGACTGGACCCCGCCGCCCGGCGCACCACCGGGCAGCCCGCAGAACTTCGCCGCTGCGGCGCAACGGGTCTGGGAACCGTTGCTGGGTGCCTACCGGATGGACGAACGCTGATGCCCGTCGAGGACTTCGCACTCACCGGCCCGCTGCCGAGCGGGACCACCGTCCTGGAGGCCAGCGCCGGCACGGGCAAGACCTACACGATCGCCGGGTTGGTGACCCGCTACGTCGCCGAGGGGGTCGCCGCCGTCGACGAACTCCTCGTCGTCACCTTCGGCCGGGCCGCCACGGCGGAACTGCGCGAACGCGTCCGCGAACGGCTCGTCGCCGCCCGCGACGCTCTCGCCGACCCCGCCGCGGCGCTGCGCTCCGAGGACGCCGTCATCGCCCAGCTCGCCACCGCCGACGTCGCGCGACGCCAGGCCCGGTTGAGCGCGGCCCTCGCGGGTTTCGACTCGGCCACGGTCGCGACGCTGCACGAGTTCTGCCGGCAGGTCCTCACCAGCCTGGGGACCGCCGCCGACGTCGACCCGACGGCGACGCTGGTCGAGGACGTCGACGACCTCGTCGAGGAGGTCTGCGACGACCTCTACGTCCGCTTCGCCGTGCGGCCGGGGGCCACCCCGCCGCCGTTCCCGCGCGCCGTCGCCCTGCGGATCGCCCGCGAGGCCGTGCACCGTCCCGACGCGCGGATCGAACCGCAGAGCACCGTCCCCGAGACGCCGGAGAACCTCCGGGTCCGCTTTGCCGAAGGGGTGCGCCGTGAGGTCGCGCAGCGCAAGCGCTCGCGACGGGTCATGGGCTTCGACGACCTGCTGACCCGGTTGAGGGACGCGCTGACCGCCGACGTCGCCGGTCCCGTCGCCTGCGAGCGGTTGCGGCGCAGGTACTCCGTCGTCCTGGTCGACGAGTTCCAGGACACCGACCAGGTGCAGTGGGACATCCTCCGGACCGCCTTCCACGGGCACTGCCCGCTGGTGCTCATCGGCGACCCGAAGCAGGCCATCTACGCCTTCCGCGGCGCCGACGTCCGCAGCTACCTCGAGGCCGCCGGCGTCGCGGGACGGACGGCGACGCTGGGCACGAACTTCCGCAGCGACCCCGCCGTGCTGCGGGGAACGGCGGCGCTGCTGCGGGGTGCCGCCCTCGGCGACGGGCGGATCGTCGTGCGACCGGTGAGCCCGCGGTGGGCGTCGGCGGCGCTCGTCGGTGCGGACGGCGCCGACGATCCCGCCCCCGTCCGGTTGCGCGTCGTGGCGCGCGACGGACTGCCCACCACGGCCCGGACGGGGGTCCCCGCCGTCGCCGACGTGCGCAAGGTCGTGGCCCGCGACGTCGCGGAACAGGTCGTCGCGGTGCTCTCGGAGGGGCTCGAGGTCCGAGCGCGCACGGGTGGGGCACCGCGACCGCTGGCGGCCGGCGACGTCGCCGTCCTCGTCCGGACCGGGGCGCAGGCGGTGCTGGTCCAGGAGGAACTGCGGCGTCGCAACGTGCCCTGCGTGCTCTCCCGCGGTCCCAGCGTCTTCGCCACCCCCGCCGCCCGGGAATGGGTCTCGCTCCTCGAGGCCGTCGAGCAGCCGCACCGCGCGCTGCGGGTGCGGCGCGTCGCCCTGTCCGCCTTCGTCGGCCTCGGCGCCGCCGAGCTCGACGAGCAGGGGGACCGCGCGACGGACCGGTTGTCCGTCGACCTGCGCGCCTGGGGCGGCGTGCTCACCGAGCGCGGGGTGTCGGGGATGTTCGCCGTCCTCGGCGAGCAGCACCAGCTGGCCGGTCGACTCCTCGGGATCGAGGGCGGCGAGCGCCGCCTCACCGACCTGCGCCACATCGCCGAGGTCCTGCACGCCGAGTCCGCGCGGAACCCCGGCGGTGGGGTGTCGAGCCTGCTGTCGTGGCTGCGCGGCCGCGTCGACGAGGCCGCGGGCGACGTCGACCAGGAACGGTCGCGGCGGTTGGACACCGACCGCGCCTCGGTCCAGATCGCGACCGTCCACACCAGCAAGGGCCTGGAGTTCGAGGTCGTCTGCGTGCCCTTCGGCTGGGACTCCACCGGAGGTGGTTCCAAGGACCGGCTCCCCGTCGCGCACGCCCCGGACGGGCCGCGCGCCCTGCACGTGGGGGGCGCCTCCGCGCCCGGCTACGACGCGGCCTGCCGCGCCGCCGACACCGAGGACCTCGGCGAGGAACTGCGGTTGTTCTACGTCGCGGTGACCCGGGCGATCTCCCGCCTCCTCGTGTGGTGGGCGCCCAGCACGAACACTCAACGCGGTGCGCTGCACCGGTTGCTGGTGGCCGACGACGTCCTCGACGTGCCCGAGAAGGTGTCGCTGCCCACCGATCCGGTGCTGCGCGACCGGCTCGGCGTGCTCTTCCCGCCCGGTTCCGGGGTGGCCGTCGAGGACGTGCCCGCCCGCGGGGCGCTGACGCGGCTGGCGGGCGCGACGACAGCCCACGCCGACCTCTCGGTCGCCACGTTCCGTGCGGACGTCGACCTCGGCTGGCGGCGCACGTCGTACTCCGGCCTGACCCGGGGCGTGCACGACGACCACGGCAGCGGGCGGTCGGTGCTCTCCGAACCCGAGGTCGGGGCCACCACCGACGAGGTCGACGCCGAGTCCGCCGAACCGGTCGACGCCGGTGACCCGCTGGGCTGGAAGGAGGTCGGATCGCCCATGGCCGACCTCCCGGCGGGGACGGGGTTCGGGACCCTGGTCCACTCGGTGCTGGAGGGTTTCGACCCCTCCTCCCCGGACCGCCCGGCGCACCTCGCGGCGCTGGCCCGCGAGCAGTTCGCGCCGCACCTGGCGGAACCGTTGGCCCTCGCCCTCGACCCGGTGCTGCGCACGGGGATGGGACCGCTGGCCGGTGGGCGCGCCCTGGACGGTTTCGGCGTGGCGGACCGTCTCGCCGAACTCGACTTCGAACTCCCGCTGGCCGGGGGCGACGAGTCCACCGGCGGAGGTTCCCGCCTCGGTGACGTCGCCGGGTTGCTGCGCCGCCACCTGCCGGTCGGTGACCCCGTGCACCGCTACGCGGACCTGCTGGAGGACCCCGTCCTCGCGGCCGAGGGGTTGCGCGGCTACCTCACCGGGTCCATCGACGCCGTCCTGCGCGCCGACGGTCGGTTCCTCGTCGTCGACTACAAGACGAACCGCCTCGCCGGGCCGGGGGAGGTCCTGACCGCCTGGCACTACCGGCGCGAGGCCCTCGACGAGGCCGTCCTCGCCGCGCACTACCCGCTGCAGGCGCTGCTGTACTGCGTCGCGCTGCACCGCTTCCTGCGCTGGCGCCAGCCGGGGTACGACCCGGCCGTCCACCTCGGCGGGGTCCTGTACCTGTTCCTGCGGGGGATGTGCGGGGCGGACGTCCCCGTGGGGCCGGACGGCGTGCCGCCCGGCGTCTGGTCGTGGCGGCCACCGGCCGAGCTCGTCGTCGCCCTGTCCGAACTGCTCGCCGGGAGGCACGCGTGACCAGCCCCGCCGCGACCGAGGTGGAACCCGACCGTTCGGTCACGCTCGCCCGCAGCGCCACCGGCCTGCTGCGGGAGTTCAACGACCTCGGGCTCCTGCGCGCCGCCGACGTCCACGTCGCGCGCCGGCTCGGGGCGGTGACGGGGGAGGAGGACGAACGGGTCCTGCTCGCCGTCGCCCTCGCCGTCCGCGCCGTCCGGCACGGTTCCGTCGTGCTGCACCTGCGGACGGCCCCGGAGACCGTCGTCCCCGAGGACGTCGACGACTCCGGTGCCGTCGCCGCGGTCCCCGTGCAGTGGCCCGAACCGCAGGCGTGGCTGGAGGCGGTGCGGCGCAGCGTGTTGACCGTCGAGCACGCCGCCGGTGCCGACGAGGACACGGCCGCACCGCTGCACCTGGTCGGGGACGGGATCTGGCTGGACCGGTACTGGCGCCAGGAACTCACCGTCGCCCGCGACCTGCGCGACCGCAGCGCCGCCGTCGCCTACTACGACCCGGCGCTGGTCGTCGAGGTGCTCGACCGGTTGTGGCCGGGGGACCCGGGCGACGACCAGCGGGTCGCGGCGGCGCTGTGCCTCTCGCACGGGGTCTCCGTGCTCGGCGGGGGGCCGGGGACGGGCAAGACGACGACCGTCGCCCGGTTGCTGGCCGCCGTCCACGCGCTCTCGCCCGGAACCCCGCGGGTCGCGCTGGCCGCGCCCACGGGCAAGGCCGCGGCCCGCCTGACCGAGGCCGTCGTGCAGGCGGCCGGCACCGAGGTGTTCACCGCCGCCGAGCGGGAGTTCCTGCAGGGGTCCAGCGCCTCGACCCTGCACCGGCTGCTGGGGATCCGCCCCGGATCGGTGCGGGCCCGCTTCGACGCCGAGCACCGGTTGCCGCACGACGTCGTCATCGTCGACGAGGCGTCCATGGTCGGGTTGGGCGTCATGGCGCGACTCCTCGCGGCGCTGCGCCCCGGGGCCCGGCTGGTGCTCGTGGGGGACCCGCAGCAACTGGCCTCCGTCGAGGTCGGCGCCGTCCTCGCCGACCTCGTCGCCCCTGCGGGGTCCGGCGGCGCCCCCCACGGGGTCGCGATGCTGACCCGGACCCACCGCTTCGCCGACCGCGGCGGGATCGCCAACATCGCCGCGGCCGTCCGGGCCGGGGCCGCCGACGAGGTCGTCGACCTGCTGCGGGCCGGCGGGCCGGACGTGGAGTTCCTCGAGGTCCCCGACGAGGAACTCGTCTCCGGGGCCGCGCTGGAGACGATCCGCGCCGACGTGCTCCTGCGTTCCCGCGCCGTCGTCGAGGCTGCCCGGGCGGGCGACGCCCGGGCCGCGCTGATCGCCCTGGACACCCACCGGATGCTCTGCGCCCACCGGCGGGGAACCCGTGGGGTCTCGCACTGGAGTTGGCTGGCCCAGCGCTGGGCGGTCGAGGAACTCGGGGTGCAGCCCCGCACCGACGGCCGCTACGTCGGCCTCCCCGTCATCGTCACCGCCAACGACGCGGGCGTCGGCGTCTACAACGGCGACACCGGGGTGGTCCTGGAACGCGAGGAGACCCTCGTCGCCGCGATCGCCCGCGGCGAGGGACCGCTGATCGTCCCGCTCGCCCGGCTCGCGGCCGTCGAACCCGTCCACGCCATGACCGTCCACCGCAGCCAGGGCTCGCAGTTCGACACCGTCACCGTACTGGCCGCCCCGGAGCGTTCACCGCTGGCGACGCGGGAGATGTTCTACACCGCCCTGACCCGCGCGAAGGTCCGGGTCCGGGTGGTGGGGTCCGCGGAGGCTGTGGCCGCGGCCGTCAGTCGTCCGCTGGCGCGGGCGACGGGGTTGGCGGACCGGTTGCGGGGGTAGGGCTCAGCGCGGCCGTCGGACCTGCTCACCCGACGCCGTCCAACCGCGTCCGCAGCAGGCAGAACTCGTTGCCCTCGGGGTCCTGCAGGACGTGCCAGCCCTCGGTGCCGTCCTGGCCGACGTCGGCGGGGCGGGCGCCGAGCGAGAGCAGGCGCTGCAGTTCCTCGGCCTGGTCGCGGTCGGTGGCGTTGACGTCGAAGTGCAGGCGCGACTTCGCGGTCCGCGGCTCGGTCGTGGGGGACAGGACGATCGTCGGGGCCGGCCCCCCGAAACCGCTCGCCGGGCCGATCTCGATGGCGCCGTCGTCGACGTCGAGTTCGACGTAGCCGAGGACGGCGCACCAGAACTCCGACAGCTTCGCCGGGTCGTGGCACTCCAGGACGAGTTCGCTCAGGTGGCAGGCCATGGCCCTCAGACTAGGACGAGCGCCGCCGGCAGGTCATAGTGTCCAGCCTCCCCGACCGCGGCGGCGTAGGCCGCCGGATCCTTCGCTCCCAGTCCCGACCCGGTGCGGTGCAGGGCGGCCAGGAACGAGGGCCAGTCGCGCAGCGCCGCCTCGAGGTCGACGGGGAGCACGTGGACGACGGTCCCGGCGAGCAGGTCGAGCAACCGTTCGCTGCCGCGTTGAGCCCGGTAGTGGTGGGCGTCGGCGTCGAGCACGACGCGCGGTTCGCACCCGTGGGCGCGGGCCACGGCCACGGCCAGCGGCAGGACGTTCTTCCCGCCGACGGCGAGCACCGGGACGTCCACCAGCGCGGCGAACACCGCCACGTCGGTCGGGCCCTCGACGAGCAGAGCCTCGGAGGTCAGCGACACCGAACGCACGAAACCCGCCGGCAGCGCGGTGTGCGCCAGCCGACGGGCTCGGTTCGTGCTGATCCGCAGGGAGGCGGCGACGTGGGCCACCGCCTCCTCGCTGATCACGACAGCAGTGGTCAGCCGACCTTGGGCTTCTCGGCGGCCTTGGGGTAGATGTCCGTGTTCTGCGCCGGGGTGATGAGCGCGTCCTCCGGACGGGTCTGGTTCAGCGCCACGGCCTGCGGCGGCAGGACGAGGTGCAGCGCCCAGTCGGTGAGCACGCGGATGCGGTTGCTCATCGCGGGGAGGGCGTAGAGGTGGTACCCACGGGCGACGATCTTGGCCGGCAGGCCGGTCATCTCGATGCCCAGCGGCTTGGCGACGGCGGTGCCGCCACCGAGGTCGGCCACCAGACCGAGGTCCTTGTGGACGTAGTCGGCAGCCTGGCCGATGCCGAAGCTGGCGGCGATGTTCTTGCCGACCGCGGTGCCCTGGCGCTGCGCGTGCTGCGCGGTGGGCGGGGTGATCGGCTGCGGGCCGTCGGCCGGCTTCGGCTTGGCGAGGTCGGGGACGGCGGCGGCGTCGCCGGCGGCCCAGACGTCCTCGGCGCCGGCGACCTTCATCTTGGCGTCGACGATGAGGCGACCGCGGTCCAGCGGGAGACCCATGGTGCCCATGAGCGGGCTGGCCATGATGCCCGCGCCCCAGATGAGGGTGCGCGAGGGGATCGGGGTCCCGTCGGTGAGGTTGATGACGTTGCCCTCGACGGAGGCCACGGAGACCCCGAGGCGCACGTCGATGCCACGGCCCTTGAGGGCGGACAGCGCGTACTGGCCCAGACGCGGCCCGAGCTCGGGCAGCACGGCGGGGGCGACGTCGATGAGCAGCCAGCGGACGTCGCGCACGTCGATGCTCGACCAGCGGTCGGCGACGCGGGAGAGCCAGCGGTGGGTCTGGGCGACGATCTCGGTACCGGTGTAGCCGGCACCGACGGCGACGACGGTCATGCGCTCGGCGCGCTCGGCGTCGAAGCGGGGGTCGTCGGGCAGCGAGTCGGCCGCGTCGAGCTGGGAGAGCAGGTGGTCGCGCACGAACGCGGCCTCGCTGATCGTCTTCACGCCGCGGGCGCTCTCGGAGACGCCCGGGATCGGGAACCGGCGGGTCACCGAACCGGGGGCGAGCAGCAGCTTGTCGTAGGACAGCACCTGGGTGTCGTCGGTGACGACGCCGCGCTCGGACCGGGAGATGGTGACCGTCTTGGCCTCGGGGTCCACCGACGTGGCGTGGCCGATGACCAGCTTGTGACGGGGGAGGACCTGGCGCAGGGACACCGCGACGTGACGCGGTTCGATGACGGACGCGGTCACGTCCGGCAGCAGCGGCGCGTAGCTGAGGTGGTCGGTCGGGCTGACGATCACCAGCTCCGCCGTGGAGGCCGGAAGGAGCTTCTCGAGCTTCTTGCCGGCGTAAAGGCCGGTGAAGCCACCCCCGACGATGACGACTCGCTGTCGATCGACCATGTGAACACCTCTTGTTCTTGGACTCGCCGGGACAGGCTCCCGCTTCGGTACTCAGTCTTCCACCCGCGCGGGCGGGAACGTTCACGCGGGGGCGTCGGCCGCTGCCTCCAGCTCGGCGACGACGAGGCGCTTCATGCCCATCATGGCGTTCGTGGCCCGCCCGGCCCGTGCGCGGTCGGGGTCGCCGAGCAGCTCGTACAGCCGGTTCGGGACGATCTGCCAGGAGACTCCCCAGGGGTCCTTCAGCCAGCCGCACTGGCCCTCCGTGCCGCCGTCGGCGACCAGCCCGTCCCAGTAGCGGTCGACCTCCGCCTGGTCGGCGCAGGCGACCTGGATCGAGAACGCCTCCGACTGCGGGTAGAGCGGTCCGCCGTTGATGATCGTGTAGGGCCGGCCGTCCAGGTCGAAGGACACCGTCAGCGGCGCCCCGTCGGGACCACCGGGCGAGGTCGACGTGATCGCCGAGCCCGGGAAGAGCGAGACGTAGAGCTGTGCGGCCGCGAGGCCGTCGTGGTCGAACCACAGGCAGGGGGTCGTGCTGCTCATCGTCGATCCGCCTCGATCTCGTTCCGGGCCGGGCACTGCGCCAGGTGGTCGTTCACGATCCCACAGGCCTGCATCGTGGCGTAGGCCGTCGTGGGGCCCACGAAGCGGAAACCCTCCGCCTTCAGCGCCTTCGACAGGGCGCTCGACTCCGCGGTGAGGGCCGGGACGTCGCCGGGGCTGCGCGGAGCCTCCGGACGCGGTCGCGGGGCGGAGGACCACACGAGGTCGGAGAGGCTCCGGCCCCGCTCGGCGAGCGCGAGCAGCGTCCGGGCGTTGGCGATCGTGGCCTCGACCTTGAGCCGGTTGCGGATGATCCCCGGGTCGGCCAGGAGCCGCGTGACGTCGTCCTCGCCGTAGGCCGCGACCACCTCGGGGTCGAACCCGGCGAAGGCCGTCCGGAAGGTGTCGCGGCGACGCAGGACGGTGATCCAGCTGAGCCCGGACTGGAACGCCTCGAGGCTGATGCGTTCGTAGAGCTCCCGGTCACCGTGGACGGGACGACCCCACTCCTCGTCGTGGTAGGCGGAGTAGAGGGGATCACCGTCACCGAAGCACCGGAACGGTCCGGCGGTCTGCACGCTCACCCGCCGAGCGTGGCACCCGGCTCCGACACGGGGTCGCTACCGTCCACCGGGTGAAGATCCTCGTGCTCAACGGTCCCAACCTCGGCCGGCTCGGCAAGCGCCAGCCGGAGGTCTACGGGACGACGACCCTGGCCGACGTCGACGCCCGGCTGCAGCGCCTGGCCGCCGAGCTCGGGGTGGAGGTCGAACTGCGTCAGACCGACGCCGAGCACGAGATGCTCGCCTGGATCCACGACGCCGCCGACGCCCGCCTCCCGGTCGTGCTGAACCCGGCCGCGTGGACGCACACCTCGGTGGCCCTGCGCGACGCCTGCGCGGAGCTGTCGGCCGGACTGGTGGAGCTGCACATCTCCAACGTGCACGCGCGGGAGGACTTCCGGCGCCACTCCCACATCACGCCGATCGCGACCGGTGTGATCGCGGGACTCGGCACGCAGGGCTACGAGCTGGCCCTGCGGTTCCTGGCCACGCGTGTCGGAGGTGGCGCGTAGGCTCGCCCGCGACCGAGGTGCCGTGTGGACAGTTGGGGAGAGTCGTCGTGGTCGAGCACATGAAGTGGTGGGGTTGGGGCCAGGAGGGCGTGGCCTTCCACCACGAGGACAAGCCGAACCTGGCGCCGTTCGTGAAGCGCGTCTCCGGCATCGACTTCAACGCCCCGCCCGCGCAGGTCCCGGAGCTGTCCGAGCTGGACGTCCCCGCATCCCGTGCCCCGCAGGAGCTGCGCGACGCCTTCGTCGAGGCGCTCGGTGCCGAGCACGTCCACGACGACGACATGGACCGCGTCGTGCACTGCTACGGCAAGTCCATGCGCGACCTCGTCCGCATCCGTCGGGGGGACTTCGGCCGCGTGCCCGACCTGATCCTCTACCCCGGCACCGAGGCCGAGGTGGAGACCGCCCTGCGGATCGCCCTGGACGCCGACGCCGTCCTCATCCCCTTCGGGGGCGGATCCAACATCGTGGGTTCGCTGGAGGCCCCGCGCGAGGAGACGCGTCCGGTGCTCTCCCTGGACATGGGCCGCATGCGCTCGGTGCTCTCCCTCGACGAGACGTCCCAGACCGCGCGCATCCAGGCCGGTGCCCTCGGCCCGGACCTGGAGGCGCAGCTCAACGCCCGCGGCTGGACGATCGGCCACTTCCCGGACAGCTTCAAGCACTCCACCCTCGGCGGCTGGATCGCCACCCGGTCCTCCGGCATGCAGTCCGACCGCTTCGGTGACATCGCGGACATCACCCGGGCCGTGCGGGCCGTGACCCCCAAGGGGATCGTCGCGACCTCCGAGGTGCCGGTGCAGTCCGTCGGGCCGTCGGTGCGGGAGATGATCCTCGGCAGCGAGGGGCGCCTCGGGATCATCACCGAGGCGACCGTGCAGGTGCACCGGATCGCCGAGGAACGGGTCATCCAGGCCTACTTCTTCCCCGACTACGCCAGCGGTCTGAAGGCGATGCACGACATCGCCGCCTCCGACGCGACGCCCAGCATCACCCGGGTCTCGGACGCGAACGAGACCCAGTTCACCCTGGCCACCTCCAAGAAGGGCAGTGCGCTCGGGCAGCTGCTCAACAAGGGCGTCCAGCTCTACGCGAGCAAGCGCAAGGGCATCGACCTCGAGCAGATGTGCCTGTCGTTCATCGGGTTCGAGGGGTCGGCCCTGTCGGTGCGCCGCAACAAGGCCCTCGTCGGCGACATCGTCAAGAAGCACGGCGGCTTCGGGGTCGGCTCGGGTCCGGGGAGCCTCTACGACCAGAAGAAGTTCGACACCCCCTACATCCGCGACTTCATCCTCGATCGCGGCGCCTACGGCGACGTGTCCGAGACCTCCTCGTCGTGGACGACGCTGAACACGTTGCACGACAACGTGGTCGCGGCGGCGAACAAGGCCTTCGCCGAGGTCGGCATCAACGGCTTCGTGTTCTGCCACCTCTCCCACAGCTACCACTCCGGGGCGTGCCAGTACTTCACGTTCGCCTTCCAGCCGCCGACGGACCGCGACGGTCTGGAGGCCTACGACGCCGTCAAGGGCGCCATCCAGCAGGCCTTCATGGACAACGGCGGAACCCTCTCTCACCACCACGCCGTCGGGCGTGAGCACAAGCGCTGGGTGAACGAGGACGTGTCGCCGGCGGGGGCCGAGATCATCGGTGCGCTGTTCACGGGAGTCGACCCCGGCCGCAACCTCAACCCGGGCGCCATCGTCGACTGAGGACCGAGCCACGTCCGCGGGGCGAGGACGCGACCCGAGCCGGTCACGTCCTCGCCCCGCGCACGTTCAGGCGCTCGTCAGGCGCCGGGCCAGCGTCGTCCCGACGGGTACCCCTAGCCCGGTGCAGGCGTCCCACCCGGGACCGGCGGAGTAGTCGCCGTTGTCCCCGACGGTGATGTCGCGGAACCCTTCGGGGCTGTTCCCGGCCCTGGCCCCCGCGTACACCAGGGGTTGCAGCAGACCGAGTCCCGAGCCGCGGGCCTGGACGATCCGCGCGACCAGCGCCGCCCACAACGGGGCCACGGCGCTGGTCCCGCCGATGACCTGGCGCCGGCCGGCGACGAGGACCTCGTAGCCCGTCTCGGGATCGGCCACGGCCGCGACGTCGGGAACCCCCCGCCCGGCCCCGCCGCCGACCCGGTCGAGCACCCCGGCGTCCCGTTGCCAGTCGGGCAGTCCGAAGGCCGCGCTGACCCCGCCACCCGTGGCGCCGCGCCCGTTCCACACGACCTCGCGCTCGACGGCACCGTCCGCGCCGACGCGCAGACTCGTTCCCCCGCAGGCCAGCGCGTGCGGGCTCGAAGCCGGGAAGTCCGCGTGCGGGGCGCCGTCGTCGACCCCGTCGCCGCTGCCGTTGTCGCCGGCGGCGGCCGTCACCGTCACCCCGAGGGCCGCCGCGTCGGCGAGGGCGTCGTCGAAGGCGGCCCGGGCCTGCTCGGTCCAGGAGTCCTCGGAGCCGCCCCAGCTGATGCTGACCGCGGCCGGGGTGGGGTCGGCGTGCACCGCCGTGGAGAGGGCGTCGAGGAACCCGCGGTCGGTGTTCGGGGCGAAGTAGACGGCCAGCCCGGCGCCGGGAGCCATCGCCCCGACGACCTCGATGTCCAGCATGACCTCGCCGTCGGCGCCGTCGGCCGCGCCGGGGGAGTTCGACCCTCCGTCGACACCGATGGCACGGATCGCGGGTGTCGCGAGGCCCAGGCCCCGGAAGTAGGTGTCGAGGTCCTCCGGGCGGAACCCACCGCCCAGCTCGAGGATCGCGACCTCCGTCCCCGAACCGTCGGAGTCGGTGGGGAACTCGTAGACCTCGGCCAGGCGGAGCGGGGTGAAGCTGCTCGTCACGGCCTCGGCCCGGGCCACGCGGAACTGGGCCCGCGCCTGCGGCCGGTCGTCGAGGCCGAGCACCGCGGTCACGATCCCGTCCAGCCCCTCCGGCAGACTGACCGAACCCTCCCGCTGCCGGTGGCGGACGTCCTCTCCCGCAAGGTTTTGCGAGACCACCTCGTGCAGGTCGACGTCGAAGAGGGCCGTGACGGCGGTGACCGGACCGCTCACCGACACCCGCCGCCCGGCCTCGTCGACGGCGTCCACGCGCAGCCCCGCGTCCTCGACGACCGAGCGCACCGTCGCGACGTCGGCGGGGTCCGCCCCGAACCCGGCCCGGAGTTCGTCGCGGGAGAGGACCCGCGGGGTGTTCACGACCTCCGCGGGCAGCGGTGCCCGCCGGCGCAGGACCAGCGTCACGTCGATCGACGCGTCGGGGGCGAGGGGGACCGCGTCGCGCGCACGGGGCGCGGCGGCCCGGGAGCTGCCCGAGAGGGGGCGGCGAGGGTTCTGCGACTGACTCTGCCGGGGCGTCTGGTCCGTCATGGCGTGGACTGTGCCACCCGGCCCTGACACCTGCCCGTGGGACCTGGCACGGTCGGTGCGTGGACTACGACGACGTGCTCGACCGGCTGACGCGGTGGGCCGGTGACGACCCGAACGTGCGGGCGCTCCTCCTCACCGGTTCGGCCGCGGCCGGAGCCACGCACCGGCTCTCCGACCGCGACCTCGAGGTGTACGTGGACGACCCGACCCCGTTGCTGGCCGACGACGCGTGGTGGTCGGAGCTGGGGGAGGTCCTCGTCGTCGAGAGGTTGCACGCACCCGGCTGGTACCCGTCCCGGATCGTCTACTACGCCGGCGGCAAGCTGGACCTCACGGTCCTGCCCGTGGGGGAGCTGACGGCCGTCGTGCGCGACCGCCCGTTCACGGTCCTGGTCGACGCCGACGGGCTGGCGGCCGGTCTCGAACCGTCGCCGCCGCTCCTGGAGCCGCCGAGCGCGGCCGACGTCGAACAGGCCCTGAACTGGGGCTACGCAGCGGCGCTGATGTGCGCGAAGGCGGTCGTGCGCGACGAACCGTGGTCGGCCAAGATCCGGGACCGGGACCTGAAGGAGCAGCTGCTGCGGCTCGTCGAGTGGGACCACCGGGCGAGGTACGGGGCGGCGGTCGACGTCCGCTTCCTCGGGTCCCGGATGCGGGAGTGGATGGACCCCGGCGTCCAACGCGAGCTCGAGGACTGCTGGGGCCGCTTCGACGGTGCGGACACTGCGCGGGCGCTGCGGGCCTGCGTGCGGTTGTTCGCGCGGCTCGCGCAGCGCCTCGCGGCGCGGTGGGACCTCGAACCCTTCGACCACCAGCGGCTGCACGCCGAGATCGAGGCGATCCTTGACCAGGGTCTGTCCTGCGGATCGTGACGAGTGCTTGCAACGCCCTCTCATGACGATGGCCGGACGTCAGTCGGTGACGTCGATGCTCCTGAAACCTCCTTGATTGCGCCACGCCGGGGTCGGTACACAGGGCCGCATGTCCACGCTGCTTGTCATCGCCGGGCCACCCGGAGCCGGGAAGACGACTGTCAGCTCCCTGGTGTCGGCCCGCCTCTCACCGAGCGTCCTGCTCCGAGGGGATGCCTTCTTCCGGTTCCTAGATCAGGGGGCGCAGACGCCGTGGCTACCTGAGGCAGAGGAGCAGAACCGCACGGTCATCCGAGCCTCGGGCGCCGCGGCTGGCCAGTACACGCACGGCGGCTTCGAGACCGTCTTCGACGGAGTGATGGGGCCCTGGTTCCTGCCGACCTTCTTCGAGGCCACTGGGCTGGACGAGTTGCACTACGCCGTCCTGCTGCCTCTGGTGGAACGGTGCGTGCACAACGTCACGACCCGGGAGGGCAACCGCGATGGCGAGCCTGGTACGCGGTACATGCACGAGCAGTTCACGCGAGCGGGCATCACGGATCGGCACTTGGTCGACGGGCCGGAAGGGACCCCGGAGCAGGTGGCGGAGGACATCTTGGGTCGGTACCGATGCGGGGACTTCGCCTACGGCGCTCAGGGCATCGCTTAGCACATCGTCGACTGACCTTCCGGTCACATCGCGGAGCTTGACGTCACGGTCATCCCGCGTTGTGAGCGCTGCCCCGGCGGCCGGCGACTTCACGGACATGACGAAAGTCGGAAGATCGCCGAGCACCGCAAAGCAGTCGCCTCGCCAGCCGGGCATCGCGTAGACAAGTCCTAGTTCGGCGACCACGGTGGCCGCACGACGAGCCGTCGCAAGGAGCTCCATGACCGAGGAACGACTACCGCACGGCTACACCAACGCCACCCGCAACGACGCCGGCATCATCACCAAGCGCTACCTCGGGCCTGATGCCCCCACCCGCCAGCACGCCGAGGTCACCGCCCTGCACTACCTCGCCGGCATCCTGCCCGTACCGGGTCTGGTCCACGAGGAAGCCGGCCAGATCGGCACTGCCTTCATGCCCGGCCGCCCCGGCCAGGAACTACTGGAGATGGCCCCCGACGCCGTGCTGCACAGCGTCGGGCGCACCGCCGCCCTCCTCCACCGCCTCGACGTCAGCGCGCTGGACAGGCCAGAACTGCTCGGCCCCGCTGAGGACGGCGCGGTCCTAGTCCACGGCGACTTCGGTCCCCAGAACCTGCTCCTGGACCCGGACACGTTCAAGGTGAGTGCGATCGTGGACTGGGAGTTCGCGCACCTCGGCGACGGTGTCCTCGACCTCGCGTGGGCGGAGTGGATCGTCCGCACCCATCACCCGCACCTCGTCGACGCCTTGGCGAGCCTGTTCGAGGGCTACGGCACGGAGCCGGACTGGGGACGGCGTCAGGCCGCGATGGTCGCCAAGTGCGAGTGGGCCTTGGACTTCGTCATCCGCTGGGCACCGGACGGTGAGGCCGCGCGGGTGCAGTGGCGGGGCCGGCTCGAAGCCACCCTCACCTTCACACCATGACCCAGCGGTGTCCTCAGAAGGCGGAAGATCACGCACACATTGACTCGAGCCGCCGGCTCCTAGGATGAGCGCATGACGTCGGGGGTCACCGTTCGCCAGGCACGACCCAGCGACGCGCCACAGATGGCGCAGGTTCACGTCACCTCCTGGCAGCAGACCTACCGCGGCCTGATGCCCGACTCCGTCCTGGACGACCCGAACCTCCTGCCAGCCCGCGAACGCTTCTGGACCAGCGCCCTCACCGATGAGCGGTGGAGCAGCAACCGCACCGCCGTCGCCGAAGTGGACGACACCATCGTCGGCATCGCCATGTCCGGCCCCACGCAGGATCCCGACGCTACCGAGGAGTTCCAGTTGCACCTCATCTACCTCGACGCAGCCCACCACGGCTGCGGAGCAGGACCAGCACTGCTCAACGCCGTCCTCGACCCCGACGAGTCGGCTGCCCTGTGGGTCACAGACCCCAACCCCCGCGCCCAGGCCTTCTACCGCACGCACCGCTTCGCCCCCGACGGACGGAGCAAGATCGAGGACGGGGTGCGCGAGGTCCGATGGGTGCGCCCCACCGGCACGTCGTAGCGACCGCAGTCCTGCTCCGCCCTCGACGTCACGGTCATCCCGCGGTGCGCGCGCTGTCGCTAGCGGCCGGCGACGTCACGGTCCTGGCGATGTCCGGATGCAAGCTGAGTACGACGATCACCCGCATATCGCCGAACTTCGGGTAATCGACCCAGACCGTCTTGGCCGCCAGTAGCGGCTACTGCGCGGTACCCGCCTCGGGATCCCTGGACAGGTGCAGATGCCTCAGGTGTCGGATCTGGGCCACGCAAGCAAGAGGCAGCGCGACAGCTGGCGCTACTCCCACGAGCCACCACGGCGAGCTCACGACGGTGGCGGCGATCATCACGCCGGCGAAGACGACGCTCAAGATCGAGACGTAGGGCAGCAGGGCACGGTTCAAGCGCAGCTGGTTCTCTACCTCCCGTGCGCTCGTCTCATGACTGCGCACCGTGATGCCGACGATGACAACAGCGCTGATCAACGCGCCAAGCGCTCCAACCACCGTCTGCACGACCCGTCCCTCGGCCAGCCCCCAGATGGCGAAGGCGAGGAGGAGCAGCTCTGCAGCCAATAACGCACCCAGTGGGAGGCGGTGCGCGCCTGACCGCGGTCTGTCCCTGCTGAGCATCCAGACAGCCTCCCGTAGCGCATCGCCCTACGCATGGCTGCCGCCCCGGATGGACGAGGGCCGCCACGTACGGTCATCCCGCGATACGGGTGGTCCTGAGTACCGGCGACGTCGCGCTCGTGGCGATGTCCGGCATGGCCCTGGCCAGCCACGGCGCGTCTCCGACAGGCGCCTACTGCGCTCTGACTGCGTGAGTGGGCAGTCGTTGGGCCAGCCACGGCAACAGCACCAACGCCCCCACGCCGCCCAGCGCGACCGCCGCCCATGGCAACCACAACGCCACCGCGAACAGACCAACCAGGAGGGGCGCCAGCAGTGCGGTCGCGTTGAAGCCGTACTGCACCGTCGCCATGTACCGCCCGTGCGCCTGCACCGGCGCCGACGCCTCGGCCATCGCCATCACCCGGACACCGATCAGCGTGACCGAAACCGCCAGCACGACCGTAGAAGCCAACAGCCACACCGGCTGCCACCCCCCACCGATGGACGGAGCCACCGCACACATCGCGCACCAGACAAGGGTCAGCACTGTCCCGGCGGCCACGGTGCGGGTGCGCGTCCACCCACTCGTCCAGCGCACCACCAGAGCAGCACTGGTGGAGGTGATGCCCGTCAGCAGCGCGATGGAGGCCCCCGGCACCCACGCCGGTGCGTGCAGTCGGTCCAAGGCCCACACCGAGAAGCCCACGAGGTGGACGTCGGTGGCCAGGCCCGTCAGGGCGATCACCACCAGCAGGACCAGGAAGGGACGATCCCGCCACGGCCGCGGCGCGGCCTCCGACGATGCGGCCGCCATGGGGGCATCGGTCGTGGGGGCGCTGTGAGCCAGGTCTGTGGCGTGCGGGCCGGCCTCATCGGAGATGGCGGCGTGCACCGGAGCCTGCGCTGCAGCAGAAGCCTGACGGTCGCGGGTGGTCGTGACGTGGACAAGGCGCCACAGCAGGCCGGCGGCCAGCACGAAGGTGAGCGCGTCAACGGCCACCGCGATGCGCAGGGCCGGGGTATCCAGCCACGTCAGCAAGGCGGCGGCGAGCAGGGCGCCGAGGCCGAAGGCGGCGGAGCGGATCATGTCGACGTGGGCGAACGGCCCGTCCTTGGGCCCATCGCCGGCTACGGCGGAGATGAGGGAGAACAGGGAGCTGTAGAAGGTCTGCGTCCCGGCCGCGACCAGCACCGCCCCACCGACAGCCAGAGTCACCGCGGCCCCTCGCCTGGACCCTGCCCCGCTGCCGGCGGTGCCGGCGAGGAGGTAGAGGGTCATGCCGACGGCCTGAATGAGCTGGGAGGTGATGACGACGCGGCGGGGCCCGAAGCGGTCCACCACGGCGCCGACGACCAGGGGGGCGCCCAGGCCGAGGAGGGTGCCGAGGAACAACAGGGTCCCGGCGAGGCCTACGGAGAGGCCGACGACCTGGACGCTGTAGACCAGCACCAGGGGCAGGAACAGGCCGGAGCCGAAGTTGTCGATGGCCAACGCCAGAAGCAGCCCCCATCGGGAGCGGCTGTTCTCGCGGGACCAGGTTGGGGCCTTCTCGGTGCCCACGGCAGCGTGTGTCACAGATCTTGAACGTAGGGCAGAACTGTCCCCGGAGGAGGAACCGCGGGCATCGGCGTGGCGAAAAGCTCCGGCCGACTTCACGGTCATCCCGCTTATGCAGGTGATCGGTGTCAAGGGGGTCAGGACGCGGGCTGGTCGAGGCCTCTGAGGAGGCCCGCGAAGAGCTGCTGACGCCCTTGTTGATCATGTTCGGCGGCGTGGTCGTACTGGGCCTGCAACGTCGGTCGGAAGGCGATCGAGGTCTGGAAGAACGTGCAGGTCTCGCAGACCGACTCGAAGGTGCAATCCAGCGCCGGAGGTCGTGTGCAGAAGCCATTGCCCAGCATCCGCTGATGCATCTCGCGGTGCAGGCGGGCCATCTCCGGGCCGGCCGCGGAGGCCGGTAGTGCGGTGTTCTCGCCGTCGAGGTTGTCGGGGTCGTGGGCGGCGTAGAGCGCTTCGACCTTCTCGGTGACGGCGAAGTACTCATCAGCGACGGTCCGATTCACGATCTTGGCGTAGCGAAGGGTCATGTCCATCGAGTGATGCCCCAGCAGGGCAGCGATGGCCTCCAAACTCATGCCGCGGTTGATGGCCTGAGTGGCCAGGGTGTGGCGCATCTGATGGGGGTGGACGTGGCCGAGGCCGGCGGCGGTGGCGACGTTGTTCAGGCAGCGGATGACGCTGTAACGGTCCATGGGTATGCCGTTCTCCCGCGGCAACAGCAGCGGGTGGGCAGGGTCGACGAAGCGGTCACGGTAATCGGCGATGAGCTCGACCAGTTGGGGGTGCAGCGGGATGTAGCGATCGTCGAGGAGTTTGCCGACAGGAACGTGCAGCCAGTGCCCAGCACCGATCTGGCGGACCGCGTCGCGGCGCAGACCGGTGAACTCCCCGACGCGCAGTCCGGTGCGGATCAGGACCTCGCAGATGACCCGCTCGAGCAGACGCGGTCGGGTCTGCGCGGCGCGCAGGAACTTCGCGGCGGCGGCATCGTCCAGGGCCTTCGGCAGGGGTTTCTCCTGCCGCGGCAGGTCACCGAAGAGAATGGGAACCGTGGGTGGGGCCTGCGGCCAGTCCCAGTCGCGGATGCGGATGAAGAAGGTGCGTAGGTTGCCCAGGCGGTGGGCGCGGGTGGCGGCGGTGACGGGTTTCCCGCGCTGGTTGGTGCGGGCGGCCAGCCAGGGCTTGTAGTCCTCGATGTGGACGCGACGAACGTCAGCCAAGCGGGTGATCTGAGGGTGTTCCTGGAACATGAACTGGGTGAAGCAGCGCAGCGCTATGTCGGAGTTACGGACACTGCCGGAGCGCAAGGTGGTGGCGATCTGCCTCAGGTAGGCGTGCATGGGAACGGTCAGCTCTGTTGCGTCACCCATTGCCTCAGAGTCGATCTCGGCCCAGCTAAGGAAGCGGTCGGGTTGCTTCATCGCCGACCTCGCAGTCCCATGACCGTTGACGTGATCGGTGAGATGACCTCGGGAGTGGGTGGAGCAGTGCGGTGGCCAGCGAACGCTTGAGCATCGATGGCTTCGGCGGCGCGGCGATACTGCCCCGCCAGCCAGTCATCGCCGAGGTGGAGGTAGATGCGGGTGGATTCGATGGAGGCGTGACCGGCCTGGGCCTGGATCGCTTCCAGGGCCATGCCCGCTTCGCGCAGCCGGGTTAGGCAGGTGTGACGCAGTTGATGGCAGGTGACGTGCGCCAGGCCGGCGCGGCGCCGTGCTCCGTCGAGGACCTCATCGAGGCCGGAGGCGGACAGCGGCTGGCCGCGGCGGGGGCCTTTCAGAACGCAGAAGACGTGTCCGTGCCCCAACTGGTCGGCTTCGGCTGGGCGTTCGAGGCTGAGGTAGTCGCCGAGATGGGTGAAGAAGCGTCGAGAGATCGGGATCTGGCGTTGGTGTCCGCCTTTGCCTTCGGCGATGAATACCCGCCGTGCCCCGACGTTCAGGTCCTCCAGGCGCAGGCGCAGGACCTCGCAGCGACGCAAACCCCCGAGCAGCATCGCGGCGACCATGGCGCGGTCGCGGTGGGTGCGCAGGGCAGCGGTGAGAGCGTCGGCTTCGTCGGGGTTCAGGATGACCGGCAGGGTCCGCGGGGAGCGGACCAGCGGGGTTCTCGATCCGCGACTGCTACGGGGCTGGTCGTGTTCGCGCCGTGTCGGCAGGCCGAGGGGGACGGGGTTGGCGGTGATGTCGCCGCGGGCGAGGAGGAAGGTGTAGAAACCGTTGATGCTGGACAACCGGCGTCGAACGGTGCGGGCACTGACCCCTCCAGCAGCGTCGGCGTCGGCGACGACGGCGATCACCGGGCCGAGCACTTCCGCTGATCCTGTTCGCTGGGCGGTGATGAAACCCAGCACGTCGGCGGCGGTGACCTCCGCCGGGGTCTTGGCGATGAGGGTGAAGAAGACCTTCAGGTCGTAGCCGGCGGCCAGGACGCTGTTGGGTCGACAGCGGGCGGTGAGGAAGTCGAGGTAGGCGTCCAGCCAGGGCTCACCCAGGCGCACGGCGGGCAGTCCGGAGGGCGTCAGTCCTTGGGTCAGTCGAAGATCCAGAACGGTCATGAGGGTGCCTCCACGCTGAGGACGTCGAGCCGGTGAGGCTCAGACCGGAGGTTAGCCCCCGATCACCCACATATCATCGCGATACGGACGGTCGTGAGCGGCCGGCGACTTCACGCCTCTGCAGCAGACCCCTACGTGTGAAGTCGGTGATCGATTGCGGAGACGTTGCGGACCATCGCTATCCGTGTTCGACAACTGCCATGGTGAGCAGATGCGCTCTCAAAGCCTGCAGCGACTCAAGGTGGCTGCACTGATCGTGGTGGGCATCGGCGCCCTCGGCCTCGGCGTGCGGGTGTTCCAGGTGCACGATCAGACCTGGGAGTGGCGGCTGCGGGCGTCTGCCACGCCTCCCAAGATTCGCTTCGACGACCGCGACTACCGCCGCGATGAAGGTCCCCCCTCGCCTGCATCTGCTTCAGGTGCCACCGAGCTGGGGGTGACCAGCGCCGGCACCCACCTGTACGGGGTGAGCAACGGCTCGTACGCCCCCGTGGGCGTCTACGCCAAAACAGCGCGCGGTTTCCTCAGCTACTCGCTACTCGGCGGCCCATAGGGACTCCAGTCGACTTACCGGTCATCCCGCTGGTCGCGCGAATGCGTTCATCAGCGAAGCGGTGAGTTGAGGCGTCATCTACTGGGCGGGACGTCGTCACTACCCCGTCTCACCGCTGACTGGCCAACCACGCCGTCGCACGCTTTAGCGTGCCGGGCAGCAAGTAGCCCGAGGGACGTGACTGATCCCCGGTACGTCAGCCCAAGTCGATCGTTCCCGACTGCTCGAGAACTGCAGGATCATCAAAGACGTGGAGCCCGTACTCGCTCGGCTGGACCTCATAGAAGTCGAACGTCCTCGCCCCGGCAGCCGCGGCCTGCAGAAGCGCGCTCGGTTCATCCCCCGACTGCAGGAACCATTGACACAACTGGACTTCATCGTCGACGGCACGTCTGTGCTGCAACGAGTCCTCTCGGTGGACCTTCCACTGCCCTACGGCCTGAACGGGTCCCAGTTCGTCAGCGTCGCGGACCTCGCCTGGCCCGAGCCCTCCGCGCTGAGCCTCCAGCAGCTGCTCGGCGCGCTAGAGCGTGGCGCGGACTGGGACCTACTCGAACCGGGCCGGCTGCCCCTTTACGGCTGCCCCGAGTGCGGTGACCTCTACTGCGGCGCACTCACCGTCGCTGTCACACGCGAAGTCGACCCAGACGATGGGCGAGAGCTTGTGCGCTGGACAGACCTACGGTGCGAAGACGCTCACACTCCGGCTGAGGAGATGCCGGACCTCTCCTCAGCTGGGTCCTTCACCTTCGACGCTGCTCAGTACGACTCCACGTTGCGCTCGGCGCTGCGCCTGATGGAGGACCTGACGCAGGACGAGCAGCAGGCTGAGGCGGCCTGGAAAGCACGACGCAGGCCTCGCGGCCGACTGCGGCGGCTCCTGGCCCCCAGGAGCAGATGACATTGGCGGGGGCATACCCCGCAGCGCACGGTCATCCCGCAATCAGCGCGACGTTCGGTCATACGCGGCGTGTTGACCTCCGTCGTGCGTCGCCGAGAAGTCGAGGGCATCTCAGGATTCGAGCTCGTCCAGTCCCGTCTCAGAAAATACGTATCGCCTTGCGCAAGCGGGACAGTGGACGAGTGGTCGCTGTTGCGGCCCCCAACGCACCTCGACGACCTTCACCTGCTCTTGGTCGTATGGGCACACCAGGTAGTCCATGCACCGAGGCTAGAACGCGAGCCATCCGATCTACCGATCATCCCGCGGTGCGCGCGTCTGGCGATGGACGCACTGCCACGGGTAGACCGCAGTCCGGCCGGTGGACTCCTCAATGTCCGAGCATGGTGACGCCGATGGCGCGATGCTCCTGCCATGGAACGAGACATCGACAAGCTGGTCGACGACATCACTCGCAACCGAAACGCGCACTGGCCAACACCCGGGAACAGATGGCCCTACGAACCTGCCGCCGGCGATGCGCCCGATGACGGAAGCAGCGCGGGGACCCCCATCGTCCCCGCGGGGCCGAAGCCGGTCCTTCCTGCCGTCGTCGTGCCAGAGCGTGGTGAGCAGGACTGATCGACGGTCGGACGGACCTCAGCGACTTCACGGTCATCCCGCGGTGCGCGGCGGTTACCGGTGGCCAGCTACGTGGCGCTCTTGTCGAGGATCGAGAGGCTCCCGCGTGGGTTGCCCGTACTGATCGTCACCAGGTCGGTTCGTCCTCACCTGCGCCAAAGAGGTCGCACGCAGCGAGAGTGCCCACGGCCTGCATCGGAGTACAGCTCAGGGACACGGCAACGTCGTAGGAAGCCTCAGGACGCACCAGCCGCCAGGACAAGCGGGTCCGGTCCTGCAGCAAATGCTGCACCCCGACGAGCTGGCCCCCGACGTCGACCACCGTGTAGTCACCCGTCGCGGTGAGGCGCACCGTTCTGGGCTGCTCCACCGGCAAGGAGGCTCGATAGCCGTAGGTCATCGTCAACGTGGCCGTGACGCCGCGCGCGGCCTCCTCCAGCGGAAGGCCCAGCGTCTGCTCCGCAGGCACGTAGAGCACGCGCACAGCAGCGCTCTCACCTCGCCTCAGCTCCGCCAGTCGCTTCACCTGCTCATCACCTGCGATCGTGGCGAAGCGCTCGCGCAAGCCCTGCTCACGCAACACCGAAAGCGTCGGCATCGTGAAGCCCAACCGTTCGCGGACGACGTCGGGCTTGTGCCAGATGTACCTGCGCGATGCCGCCGTGCGACTGGATCCACTGCCATGGCGGGCAGCGCGCTGCGGCTGCAGGGACGTCAGCAGCTTCTGCAGGCCCGGGGGCCATGACGTGGCTGTCACCACACCCAGTTCGCTGCCGGCTAGCTCGTCTGCGATCACCTCACCACGATGGAGCAGCCCTGAGCATGTGTCACGCCCCGCCACGAGCGAGACCAGGAGAACGCACGGTCATCCCGCTGTCGTGGAAGTTCATACCGGTCACAGGAGCCGGACGTCGTAGTCGCTGAAACGTCGATCGACGCTGAGCAGTTGCAGCCCCCGCCGGGTGGCCTGCGCGATGAGCATGCGGTCAAAGGGGTCATCGTGGTGGTGCGGCAGGGCGCCAGCGGCCAGGCCGTCGTCCACGGTGACCGGCAACTCGGTGAAGCCTTGACGCTCGATCTCCTCGCGCAGATCATCGGGGGCGGTCAGCTTGCCCAGCGAAGCCTTGATCGACATCTCCCACGCCGAGGCTGCGGAGACGAGGACCTCGTTCTCGCCGTCGGCGACCGCGGTCCGCATGCGCTCGGGCAGGCGTCCGTCGTCGCTCAGCCACCACAGCAGGACGTGGGTGTCCAGGAGGAGAGTCGTCACAGGTGCGGGTCGACGTCGTCGTGGAAAGCGGCCACCAGGTCATCGGGGGTCTGGTCGAAATCGGCGGCGATGACCACTCTCCCCTTCCAGGCCCCGGGACGACGCGTACCACGCGAGTGAGCGGGCACCAGGCGGGCCACGGGCTTGCCGGCGCGGGCGATCACCACGTCCTCGCCCCGCTCGACCGCTTCGAGCAGGCGGGACAGGTGCGTCTTCGCCTCGTGCACGTTGACCGTCTGCGACATGACCACACGATAAAGACTAAGTCTGACTAAGTCCATGGCAGAGACACGGGTTCGCCAGCTGCCCCGACGTCACGGTCATCCCGCGGTGTGCGCGGTCCTGAGCTGCCGGCGACGTCCGCTCGTGACGATGAGCGAGGTCGAGCTGAGCGCGACGATCGCCTGCATCTGGCCGCGATCCGAGCGTTTCCCCGACCGGTGACCTGATGGGCAAGCCATCCCCTCGACTCAGGTCAACAGCCCGGCCTCGTGAACCAACCGGAGCGCTTCCTCAGGCTCACGTCGCAGGTGCAGCTCCACGTCCCAGCGACGGTCAGCCCCCCGGACCTCCCGGCGCAGGGACCACCCCAAGGCCACGGCTCCACTGGTGTCGACCTGGACACCCACCGCGGTACCGGCGACCTCCACGATCGTGAAGTCCGACGCCGCTGGCAGGGGAAGCAGCGAACCGTCAGCGGCGAACTCCTGCCACCGCCGTCCCATGTCCCTCGGCCACTGCTGCTCATCAGCCTCACGGACGTAGAGAGCCATGGTGTCGCTGCTCAACACCGAGGACCTCATCGCGTTGCGCCACGTCGAGGACTCCGGCAGGTAGAAGACCGCGAACGACGAGGTGAAGGGCCTACCCGACTTCTCGCGTTGGAGGCGAGGTTCGCCATCGCGTCCGGGCACGGCGAACACCTCACACAAGCCCTCGAGCGCTGCCGCCGGTACCCGCAGCGGAGAGAAGCCCACCACCGCGGCCAGCTCCTCCTCGCTCACCACCGCCCACGCCCACGCCAGGTGCCCAGGAGCACGCGACGCTGGCCGCAACGCCCAGGTGAGGGCGTCGGTCGGCGTCAAGGCGCGCAGGACGGCGCTGACCTTCTCCGGCACCGTGCCGGGCCCTGGTTGCTCAGACATGCGCCCTCCTGTAGGTCGACGACCACATCCCCACCGACACGCTGCGGCGGGCGACCGCCGCCACCCGAAGGCCTCGTGATCCCACTATGGGCCGGAGACGACGTCACGGTCATCCCGCCGTCCGTGCGCACTGCAGCCGGTGAGCTCCCTCGGGATGAGCTGGTGCCGGCGGTCTCCGTCCCGAACGAGCACCCTGCTGACACGCCCGAGTCCAGCGGTCCGCCCCACCACGACCACCTACCGCCGGAGCTGCGCGCTCAGACCGTCGAGGGCCGTGTCCGGCTGCTGGAGCAGGCCCGTCAGCCCAAGACCCACCCGCCCCAACGGCCTGGTCACGGCACCGTGGGGGTCATGCCACCCCCTGACGATCCCGCAGGCGAGTCCGCGACTGGGCGAGAACCAAGCGGCAGCGATCCGGGCAGGATCACGGCTGATCGTGATCCGCAGGACAGGCCCTAGGCGACCAGCAGGTCGGCCCAGACCGTCTTGCCGTCCCCGCGCGGCGCCACCCACCAGCGCTCCGCGACCATCTGGACGATGAGCATCCCGCGCCCGCCCGTCGCGTCGTCGGTGGTCTCGCGGGGTTGGGGGTGCTGGGTGGAGGTGTCCTCGACGCCGACGCAGAGCAGGGATTCGGCCAGGTCGTGACGCAGGGTCAGGGTGGCGGGGGAGCCGGTGTGCAGCAACGCGTTCGTCACCAGTTCCGAGACCACGAGCTCGGCCTCGTCGGCCCGGTCCACGAGGTCCCACGCCTGCAGCGTCGACCGCAGGTAGTCGCGGGCGGTGCGCACGGCGCGGCCGTCCGCGGGCAGCACCAGGCTCGTCTCCCGGGTCCCCGGGGCCGGGCCGGCGTAGTCGACGACGAGCAGGGCGGCGTCGTCGTGCTTGGTGCGCCGTGCCGGGGCCAGGACGTGGTCGGCGAGCAGTTCCGCGGGAGCCCCGGCCATCTCGGCCAGCGCCAGTTCGAGGGTCTCCTCGCCGGCGTCGCCGTCACGCGGCCACTCCACGAGACCGTCGGTGTAGAGCAGCAACCGGCTGCGGGCGGCGAGCCGGTGGCGGGCCTGCGGGAACGTCGCGTCGGGCAGGACCCCCAGCGGCGGACCCGGCTCGACGTCGAGCTCACGGACCGGCCCGGGGGCGAAGAGCAGCGGGACGGGGTGACCGGCGCTGGCGACGACGACCTCACCGGTGCCTTCGTCCAGCGACACCAGGCAGCACGTCGCGAACAGGTCGCCGTCGAAGCTCTGCATCAACCGGTTCGTCCGCTCGAGCACGGCGGCGGGGTCGTGGCCTTCGCTGACGTAGGCCCGCACGGCCGTGCGGACGCGGCCCATCAGCGCCGCAGCGGCCGCGTTGTGGCCCTGCACGTCGCCCATCGACAGCACGAACGCACGGTCCGTGGGGATCGCGTCGAAGAAGTCCCCACCCACCTCGGCCCCGTCGGTCCCGGGCAGGTAGCGCGAGGTCAGACGCACCGCCGCGGTCTCCGGCAGCCGGTGCGGCAGCAGGGCGAGCTGGATGGCCCGGGCCGTCTCGGCGGCCCGGTTGGCGTGCAGCAGCTGCTCCTCGCGCGAGGCCGTCTGGCGGGCCCGGCGCTCGCGGTCGAAGATCGACACGACGAGCTGCGCGAGGTCGGCGAGATCGGCGCGCTGGTGGTCGCTCAGTTCCGCGGACACCTCGTCGAAGACGCAGAGCGTGCCCAGGGCCAGGCCCTCGGGGGTGAGCAGCGGGGCGGCGGCGTAGCTGCGGATCCGACCGAGGCGACCGTCGACCCACGGGTTGGCCGCGAACCGGATGTCGCGGCGGGCGTCGGGTGCGTGGACGAGCCCGCCGTAGCCGAGGGAGTAGTAGCACATCGAGTCCTCGCGGGCGCAGTCCGCGCGGTCGAACCCCTCCGTGGCCAACTGCCGCTGGAGCTGGTCGTCGATGATGTTCACGACGGCGTTGGGCATCCCCGTGACCTTCCGGGCCAACCGCACGACCGCTTGCAGTTCGTGCGGGGGCGCCGCCGCCACGTCCACGTACTCGCGCAGCGCCGCGAGGCGCGCACTCTCGTCGTCGACCGGGGCCACCTCGGTGGACCGTGCCGAGGAAGCACCGTTCATGCCATTTACGTTACTACCGGACTACCCTGCGTGTTCTAGAAACCGCAGTCACTGCTGGCCGGGGTGGCGGCGCTTCGCCCCGGACGGCATGGCGTTCCAGACCCGGCTGACGAGCCGACGCGGGACGACGTCGAGAGCCGTCGAGACGAGCTTCCAGCGACGCGTCGGGATGCTCACCGTGCGGCCGGCGAAGAGGTCGTCCAGCGCGGAGTCGACGACGTCGTCGATGTCCAGCCAGATCCGGTTCGTCAGGCCCGACCCCCCACCCGAACGCATCCCCGAACGGGCGTGGAACTCGGTGCGCACGTAGCCCGGCTCCACGACCGTCGCACTGACGCCGCTGCCCTTCAGCTCACCCGCCAGGGTCTCGGTCAGCACGATCACGTACGCCTTGGCGGCGGAGTAGTGCCCACCCCCGGGGACCAGGCCGGCGACGGAGCCGACGTTGAGGATCCGACCGCGACCGCGGGGGACCATCGCCCCCGTCGCCGCCCGGGACAGGACCATCACCGCCCGGCAGAGCACGTCGAACATGCGCTCGTGGTCGCCCGGCACGCCGTCGAAGAACCGCTGCTTCAACCCGAAGCCGGCGTTGTTCACGAGGACGTCCACGGGGGCCCCGGGGCTGGCGACCCGCTCGGCGACCCGCTGCAGGTCCGCGCGCACGGACAGGTCGGCGGCGATGACCTCGACGTCGACCCCGTGCTCGGCCCGCAGCGCGGCCGCGGTCGACTCCAATCGGGTCTCGTCGCGCGCGACGATCACCAGGTCGTGACCACGGCGGGCCAGCGAGTGCGCGAACCCCGCCCCCAGACCGGCGGTCGCCCCCGTGACGAGGGCGGTCGGACGCGGCGCGCGGGCAGGCGTGGAGCTGGTCACGAGGGGGGAGCCTACGGGGCGACGGCGACCGGGCGCCGACCCCACACGCGTTGCGCCGCCAGGCAGACCACCGCCGCCGTGAGCACCGCGCAGGAGGCCGTGGTGAGCGCCTCCCGCGGGCCCGCGGCGTCCAGAATCAGGCCGGCGGCGGCGTTGCCCAGCGCCGCGCCCGCGGTGATCGCCGTGGACAGCCACGCCTGCGCCTCCCCGAGCCGGTGGGCCGGTGCCAGCTGGTCCACCAACCCCTGGGCGGCGATGAGGTTCGGGGAGATGAAGAGCCCGGCGAAGAAGAGGACCACCATCAGGACGGCGAGCGGCACGTCCGCCCCGGCGCTCGTCGCGACGGCCAGGAGCAGGACCCCGAACAGGGCCAGCGTCACCAGCAGCCGACGCCGGTCCGGACTGCGCCAGTCCCGGCTGCCGTAGAGCAGACCGCCGATGGCCGAGCCGCCGGCGATCGGCGCGAACAGCACCCCCAGCCGGTCCGCCGACCCCAGCAGGTGCTCGGCCAGCCCGGCGATCGAGACGTCGAGGATGCCGAAGCCGATGCTCATGACGGCCATGACGACCAGCAGCAGGACGAACCCCGGGCTGTGCAGCAGCGCCGCTCCCGCACCGTGCGACCCGCCCTCCTCGAGGGTGGCCGGTGGCCGCCGCGCGCCGGGGGAGCGGACGTAGGCCATCGTCCCGCCGAACAGCAGCAGCACCGTCACCAGCAGGGGCAGCGCGGCGACCCCGAGCAGCAGCAACCCGCTGAGCAGCAGGGGGCCACCGACGAAGATCGTCTCCACCGCGGCCGCGTCGAGGGCGTACCCGCGCCGACGCGGTCGTTCCTCCAGGACCACCACCCGCCAGGTCGTCCGCATCGCCGGACTCAGGGGCGGGAACGCGGTCCCGGCGAGCAGGGCCAGCACGGGCAGGACCGGCTCCGGGACCGCCTGCCACACCGTCGCGCCCGTCAGGAGCAGCAGCAGCCCACCACTCGCCGCCGCGGTGGGAACCAGGACGCGCGGTTGCCCCAGCCGGTCCAGCGCCCGGCCCCAGAACGGCGAACCGAGCGCCAGCCCGACCGCGAACAGCCCCGTGACGATCCCGGCGAGGGAGTAGGAGTCGCGTTGGTCGCGCACCAGCAGCACCAGCCCCAGCGGGGCCGTGGCGATGGGGATGCGGGCCACCACCGAGGAGATGAACGGACGCGCCACCAACGGATCGCGCAACAGCGCGAAGTACCCCGACATCCCCACCAAGTTCCTTCTCGGCGTCCGCTGCACCGCGACCGCACCAGCCTGGGGGTCGAGCTTGTCAGACGGGCCAGATGCGCGCGCAGTGCCCACCGGCACGTCGGGCCGCGTCCAGCGCCGCGACGGCCTGCCGCTGCGCCTCCGCACCCGTGGCCGCCCGCGTCGGGGCGAGGCTCGCGCCGATGCTCACCGACACGTCGGGGTGGGTGTCCATCGACGTCTCCACCGCCATGAGCAGGGCGTCGGCGACGCGTTCGACGACACCCTCGCTGCCCGCCCGCGGCAACCCGGTCAGGAGGACGGCGAAGAGGTCGGGGCCGACCGGGATCCACCGGTCGACCGAGCGCACCGCCCGGCGCATCCGGGCCACGACCGTGGCGCGCGACGCCGTCGAGGAACCCTCGGAGCCGTCGACGCCGACCACCAGCAGACCCGTCCCGGTGCCGACCCGCCGGTCGTCGTCGATCGCCTGCGACACCGTGGCCACCAGGTCCCGCTGCCCGGCCGGGGCGAGGTCCACGACCGCGGGGGACGCCTCGCCGGTGCGTTCCGGGGTCCGCTCCGGTGCCTGCTCCAGCAGCCCCGCCAGGACCGAGACCACCAGCTCCCGGTCGTGGGAGACGACGAGGTCGAACTCGGCGCCCACGGGCCGGGCCAGCACGATCGAGGCGAAGTGCGGCCCCAGCACGACCGCGCCCACCTCGTCGGCGCCGGGCAGGGACAGCGAGAACCCGGCGCGCCGGGCCAGTTGCTCGTGCCGGGCGACGCGCTCGGCCGACGCCGTCCCGAGGCTGACGACCGCGGTGGGTTCGACGCTGCGCAGTGCGTGCCGCTCCAGGTGCCGGAGGGTGTCCTCCACGACGTCCGCGTCGACGCGTCGCGCGTCCCGTCGGCACGCGACCGCCGCGAAGGGCGACCCGGTCAGGGGCGCCGGTCGCGCGACCGGGCGCAGCGGCTCGCGGGTCGCAGCCGTGGCGTCCTCCCTCGGTCGACCGAAGAACCACCCCTGCCCCAGCGTGGCGCCCAGGGCGCGGGCGGTCCGCAGGTCCGCGGCGTTCTCGATCCGCTCGGCGAGCACGACCGAGCCGTCCCGTTCGGCCTGGGCGCCGACGGCCTGGACGATCGTGGCGACCTCGGCCTCGGGTCGGGCGGCCAGCAGGCGCAGGTCCAGCTTGAGGACGTCGGGACGCAGCGCGGGCAGCAGGGCCAGCGCCGCCGGGTCCGCACCCAGGTCGTCCAGGGCGATCCCCCACCCGCGCTCGCGCAGGCGGGCCGCGAGCCGGAAGACGTCGCCCGGCCGCGTGGTGAGGGCCCGCTCGGTGAGGTCCGCCACGACGTGGACGTGGCCTCCGGACGGGACGTCCACCAGGTCCGTGGAGACGTTGACGAAGACGGTGCCCGCACCCGCCCCCGTCCGCTGCGACGTGCTCAGCGCCGTGCGCAGGCAGGCGGCGTCCAGGTCGGCGAGGCGGCCGGCGTCCGCGGCCGCCGTGAACAACTGCCCCGGGGAGGCGAGGGCGGAACCGTGCGGACCGCGGACCAGGGCCTCCACGGCGACGGGTTCGCCGGTGGCGAGGTCGACCACGGTCTGGAACACCGAGCGGAGGGCGTTCTCGCGCAGCACCTGCCCGAGCGCAGGGCCGGGCGCGCTCGTGGGGTCGGTGCGCAGCGGGGTCACCCGGTCGACGTCGGCACGCTGGGCCACGAGCTTGAGCCCGAACGGGTGAACGGTGACGCACCGTCCGGTGCACACGAGAAGCGTTCGACATGGTCGAACGAGACGCGTTGACGCCGGTCCTGACCCCTCCTACCTTCCAGACCACGGCAACTTCGCCGTCTGCACGCCCGACTCAACGTGGAGTTCCCATGTCCCACAGCTCGTCGACGGAGTCCGCCGCGCCCGCGGCCACGATCCGTCGCAAACCCACGCTCGCCGGTGAGCTCCTCGCGGAGTTCGCCGGTACCGCGATCCTCATCCTCTTCGGCGTCGGTGTCGTCGCCCAGGTCGTGGCCGGCAAGAACGGCGGGGACGACTCGATCCACTGGGCCTGGGGCCTCGGGGTCACCTTCGGCATCTACGTCGCCGGCCGCACGACCGGCGCCCACCTGAACCCCGCGGTCACCATCGCGCTCGCCGCCTTCCAGGGCTTCTCCTGGAAGAAGGTCCTGCCCTACAGCGTGGCGCAGTTCCTCGGGGCGTTCGTGGCCGCACTGCTCGTCCGCTGGGTCTACGCCGGCCCGATCGACGCGCTCGACCCGGGGCACACGTACACCAGCCAGGGGATCTTCTCCACGCTGCCCGGCGCGAACGTCAGCGTCGGCGGCGCGTTCCTCGACCAGGTCCTCGGCACCGCGATCCTCGTGTTCCTGATCTTCGCGGTCTCCCAGGCGAAGGCCATGCCCCCGGGCGCGAACCTCGCGCCGTTCATCGTCGGCCTCATCGTGGTCGGCATCGGGATGGCGTGGGGCAGCAACGCCGGCTACGCCATCAACCCGGCCCGCGACTTCGGCCCCCGGCTCGCCTCGTTCGTGACCGGGTACTCCACCGCCATGCGCGAACCCGGTGGGGCGTTCTACTTCTGGGTTCCGATCGTCGCCCCGATCCTGGGTGGTCTCATCGGCGGTGCGCTGTACAAGGTGCTCGTCGAGCGCCACCTGCCCGACGAGGACGCCCCGGAGCCCGAGGGCCGCGTCCTCACCGAAGACTGACCGACCACTCAACGCAGAGAGACGGACGAGAAGACATGGCAGACACCAGCGGACCCCAGTACGTCGGCGCCGTCGACCAGGGCACCACCTCCAGCCGCTTCATGGTCTTCGACCACGGCGGCAACGAGATCGCCAAGTACCAGCTCGAGCACACCCAGATCATGCCCAAGCCCGGCTGGGTCGAGCACGACCCGATCGAGATCTGGGAGCGCACCAGTTCGGTCATCCAGTCCGGTCTGCGCCAGGCCAACCTGACCTACAAGGACCTCGCCGCCCTGGGCATCACCAACCAGCGCGAGACCGCCGTCGTCTGGAACAAGACCACCGGTCGCCCGTACTACAACGCGATCGTCTGGCAGGACACCCGCACCGACCGGATCGCCTCGGCCCTGGACCGCGACGAGCGCGGCCAGAAGATCCGCCAGAAGACCGGTCTGCCGCCCGCCACGTACTTCTCCGGCGGCAAGATCCAGTGGATCCTCGAGAACGTCGACGGGGTGCGCGAGGCCGCGGAGAAGGGTGACGCCATCTTCGGCAACACCGACTCCTGGCTGATCTGGAACCTCACCGGCGGCCCGCGCGGCGGCGCCCACGTCACCGACGTCACCAACGCCAGCCGCACGATGCTGATGGACCTCGAGACCCTCGACTGGGACGACGAGCTGCTCGCGATCTTCGGCATCCCCCGCCAGATGCTGCCCGAGATCAAGCCGTCCTCCTACACCGAGGGCTACGGCGAGACCCTGGAGACCGGCCCCCTGGGCGGCAAGGTCAAGCTGACCGGGATCCTCGGCGACCAGCAGGCCGCCATGGTCGGGCAGGTCTGCTTCGACCCCGGCATGGCCAAGAACACCTACGGCACCGGCAACTTCATGCTGCTGAACACCGGTGAGGAGCTCGTGCGCTCCAAGGCCGGGCTGCTGACCACGGTCTGCTACCAGTTCAACGACGACAAGCCGGTCTACGCCCTCGAGGGCTCGATCGCCGTCACCGGTTCGGCCATCCAGTGGCTGCGCGACCAGCTCGGCATCATCTCCGGTGCCGGGGAGTCGGAGTCGCTGGCCCGCCAGGTGGAGGACTCCGGCGGCTGCTACTTCGTGCCGGCCTTCTCCGGGTTGTTCGCGCCGTACTGGCGTTCCGACGCCCGCGGCGCCATCGTCGGGCTCTCGCGCTACAACACCAACGCGCACATCGCCCGGGCCGCGCTGGAGGCGATCTGCTACCAGAGCCGCGACGTCACCGAGGCCATGACCGCCGACTCCGGCGTCGAGGTCGAGGTGCTCAAGGTCGACGGCGGCATCACCGCCAACCAGCTCTGCATGCAGCTGCAGGCCGACATCCTCGGCGTCCCCGTCTCCAAGCCCGTCGTGGCCGAGACGACGGCGCTGGGCGCGGCCTACGCCGCCGGCCTGGCCGTCGGGTTCTGGAAGAACCTCGACGAGCTGCGCGAGAACTGGAACGAGGGCGCGCGCTGGGAGCCGACCTGGAACGAGGAGCAGCGCAAGGACGGTTACACCGGCTGGAAGAAGGCCGTGGAGCGCACGCTGAACTGGGTCGACGTCGACTGACCCACCCTGAACGCGTCGGGCGCGCGCGATGCGCGCCCGGCGCACACCATGGAGCAGGACCCGCACGAAGAGGTTGAGGAGCAGGACGTGGAGATCAAGGCACTGTCACCGCAGGCACGGGAAGACGCGCTGCGCGAGATGGCAGAAGGTGAACTCGACGTCCTCGTCATCGGTGGCGGCGTCGTCGGGACGGGAGCCGCGCTCGACGCGGTGACCCGCGGTCTGCGCACCGCGATGGTCGAGGCACGGGACTGGGCGTCGGGTACCTCGAGCCGGTCCTCGAAGCTGATCCACGGTGGCCTGCGCTACCTGGAGATGCTGGACTTCGCGCTGGTGCACGAGGCGCTGAGCGAGCGCGGTCTGCTGCGCAACAAGCTTGCCCCGCACCTGGTGAAGCCGGTGCCGTTCCTCTACCCGCTGTCCAAGCGCCTCGTGGAGCGCCCCTACATCGGCTCGGGCATCGCGCTCTACGACGGCATGGCGATCTCGGGGGGCAACAACAAGGGCTTCCCGCTGCACCGCCACCTCACGCGGCGCGGTGTCGCCAAGGAGGCCCCCGGTCTGCGCAAGGACGCCATGGTCGGCGCGATCCAGTACTACGACGGCCAGGTCGACGACGCCCGCCACACCATGATGATCGCCCGCACCGCGGCGACCTACGGGGCCATGATCGCCAACCGCACCCGGGTGAAGGAGTTCATCCGCGAGGGTGAGCGCGTCATCGGTGCGGTCCTCGTGGACCTCGAGACCGGGGCCGAGATCAAGGTCCGCTCCAAGCAGGTCATCAACGCGACGGGTGTCTGGACCGACGAGACGCAGGAACTGGTGAACGCCCGCGGGCAGTTCAAGGTCCGGGCGTCCAAGGGCATCCACCTCGTCGTCCCGCGCGACCGCATCCAGTCCAAGACCGGTGTGATCCTGCGGACCGAGAAGTCCGTCCTCTTCATCATCCCCTGGGGCCGGCACTGGATCATCGGGACGACCGACACCGACTGGACGATGGACAAGGCCCACCCGGCCGCGACCAGCGCCGACATCGACTACGTCCTCGAGCACGCCAACTCGGTGCTGAAGTCCCCGCTGACCCGCAAGGACGTCCAGGGCGTCTTCGCGGGCCTCCGTCCGCTGCTGTCGGGGGAGTCGGAGTCGACCTCCAAGCTCTCCCGCGAGCACGTCGTCGGCCACCCCGTCCCGGGTCTCGTCGTCGTCGCGGGCGGGAAGTACACGACCTACCGCGTCATGGCCAAGGACGCCGTGGACGTGGCCGTCGACGGTCTCGACGGGAAGATCCCGGTCTCCACGACCGAGAACGTCCCGCTGGTCGGGGCCGAGGGGTACCACGCGATGTGGAACCGTCGTCACGCCCTGGCGGCGCAGGCCGGCATCCACGTCGACCACGTCGAGCACCTGCTGAACCGCTACGGCTCGGCGATCGACGAGGTCCTCGCGCTCGTCGCGGCGGACCCGACGCTGGGTGAGGCCCTGCCGCACGCGGACGACTACCTGAAGGCCGAGGTCGTCTACGCGGTGACCCACGAGGGTGCCCGTCACCTCGACGACGTCCTCGCCCGCCGCACCCGGATCTCGATCGAGACCTACGACCGCGGCACCGAGACCGCGGAACTCGCGGCCGACCTGATGGCCGGGCCGCTGGGCTGGGACGACGAACGTCGTTCCACCGAGGTCAAGACCTACCAGCAGCGCGTGGCCGCCGAACGCGCCTCGCAGGAACAGCCGGACGACGCCTCCGCCGACGCCGTGCGGCTGCAGGCGCCGGAGATCGTCCCCGTCTGATCCGCTGAGCCCGCAGGCCCTCACCCCGACGGGGTGGGGGCCTGCGGCGTTCACCCTGCGCCGGGCGGGAGCGCGATCTAGGGTCACATCCGTGAGACCGTTCCTGCTGCTGGCCACCCGTGCCGACGACGCCGTCGCGGCGTCGGAGTACGAGGCGTTCCTGCGCTACGGGGAGTTCGGGCCGGGGGAGCTGCGGCGGGTCCGGTTGGAGCGCGACCCGCTGCCGGAACTGGACCTGGCGGAGTTCTCCGGGATCCTCCTCGGCGGCAGCCCGTTCTGCACGAGCGACCCGGAGGAGACGAAGTCCCCGGTCCAGCGGCGGGTGGAGCGCGAACTCTCCGGACTGATGGACCGGGTCATCGAGGAGGACGTGCCGTTCCTCGGCGCCTGCTACGGGGTGGGGACCCTGGGGGTGCACCAGGGTGGGACCGTCGACCACACCCACGGCGAACCCATCGGCACGGTCCCGGTGACGCTCACCGCGGCCGGCCGGGCCGACCCCCTCTTCGGTTCCCTGCCCTCGACGTTCGACGCCTTCGTCGGTCACAAGGAGGCGGTCCGGGACCTACCCCCGCACGCCGTCGTCCTGGCGTCCTCCCCGACGTGCCCCGTGCAGGCCTTCCGCGTCGGGGACCACCAGTACGCCACCCAGTTCCACCCCGAACTCGACGTCGAGGGCATCCTGGAGCGGGTCGCGGTCTACCGGCACGAGGGGTACTTCGACCCGGCGGAGTACGACGAGGTCGTCGCGCAGTTGCGCCGCTCCGAGGCCACGGCGGCGACGGCGCTGCTCCGGGGTTTCGTGCGGCGCTACCGGCGCGACGAGCGGGAGCTCAAGGCCACGTAGCAGGGCCGCAGGACGTCGGCGATCCCCGCGGCGCCGGGACCGAGGACGAGGTCGTCGAGGTCGTCGACCACGGTCCGGCCCGGGATCCGGCGTGCGACCCCCAGTTCGGGCAGTGGCCCGCTGCTGCGGTGGAACGTCGCGACGTGACGGGACAGGTCCTCCACGGGTTCGGAGGGTCCGGAGGCGGCAGTAGTGATGCGACGCACGAGGTCCCCGAGTTCCACCCCGCGCAGGGTCAGCGTCGTGGCGGGTTCGGCGTCGAGTCGTTCGGCCAGGGCGTAGACCACGGCCGCGGCGTGCTTGCAGGGTTCCCCGTCGTCGGGGCAGCTGCAGTCGTACTCGACCTCGGCGTCCTCGGGCAGGAGTTCGATCCCGATGCCGGACAGCAGGTCCACCAGTCCCGGCGGGACGTCACCCTCGAACAGCGGGGCCAGCAGCAACGGGTTCTCGACGACGGTCGCGACGACGGCCTCGACCTCGGAGGCCGACCACCGGCGGACGAGGATCTCGACCAGGTAGGGCCGGGGCCGGGACCCCTGCACCCGGGCGCCGACCGCCCCCGGTCGCGGGGTCAGTTCGACGACCTGCCCCGCCCGCGCGTACGTCCGGCCCCGGGCCAGCCTCCCGGCGTCACCGGTGCGTTCGAGCGCGGCGGTGAACCGCTGGGACCACCAGTTCTGCGCGATCCGGCCGCGCTGCGACCGCAGCTTCGGGCCCCCGCCCGCGCGCCGCCGGCCGTACTGCTCCCAGTCGGGCATCAGTCGCCCACCGCGTCGTCGCCGAGGCTGATGAGTTCGCGCAGGGCGTCCCCGTCGAGTTCGGTGATCCAGCCCTCCCCGCTGCCGACGACGGAGTCGGCCAGGTCCCGTTTCCGCGTGATGATGGCGTCCACCCGTTCCTCCACCGTTCCGACGCTGACGAGCTTGCGGACCTGGACCTGGCGGTGCTGCCCGATCCGGTAGGCCCGGTCGGTGGCCTGGTCCTCGACGGCGGGGTTCCACCAGCGGTCGACGTGCACGACGTGGTTGGCCGCCGTGAGGTTCAGCCCGGTGCCGCCCGCCTTGAGGGAGAGCAGCATGACCCCCGGTCCGTCGGACTCGGAGAACTCCGCGACCATCCGGTCGCGGCCCCGTCGCGAGACGCCGCCGTGCAGGAACGGCACGGGTTCCCCGGTGCGATCGGCGAGGTGCGGACCGAGCATGTGGCCGAACTCGGCGAACTGGGTGAAGCAGAGGACCTTCTCACCCTCGGACCGCGCCGACGTGACGATGTCGTCGAGGAGTTCCAGCTTCCCCGACCGGTGCCGCCCGCGGTGCAGAACCCCGGAGGAGTCGCCGAGGTAGTGCGCGGGGTGGTTGCAGATCTGCTTCAACCGGGTCAGCGTGGCGAGGATCAGGCCGCGACGGGACATCCCGCCCGGGTCGGAGTCCTTGTCCGCCAGCCGTTTCACGAGCTCGTCGACGACCCTGCGGTAGAGCGCCGCCTGCTCCGGGGTGAGGTTGGCCCGGACGGTCATCTCGATCTTCTCGGGCAGGTCGCCGGCGACGGTGGGGTCGGTCTTGACCCGGCGCAGCACGAAGGGTCGGGTGACGACGGCGAGGCGACGGGCGGGTTCCTCGTGGCCGAGCTTCTCGATGGGGACGGCGAAGGTGTCCCGGAAGCTCGCGGCGCTGCCCAGGAGTCCGGGGTTCGTCGCGTCGAGCACGGCCCGCAGGTCCTCCAGCCGGTTCTCCACGGGCGTCCCGGTCAGGGCGACCCGGTGCGCGGCCGGGATCGCCCGCACGGCGCGGGCCTGTCGGGTGTTGGCGTTCTTCACGTACTGGGCCTCGTCGAGGGCGACCCGGTGCCACGTCGCCGCGGCGAGGTCGGCCACGTCGCGGACCAGCAGCCCGTAGGTCGTGACGACCAGGTCGTGCTGCGCCGCGACCGCCGCGAACTCCGCGCCCCGGGGCCGTCCCGTCCCGTGCTGGACGTGCACCCGCAGCCCCGGCGCGAACCGGGACGCCTCCGCGGCCCAGTTCCCGACGACCGACATCGGGCAGACCAGCAGGGTCGGGCCCGGTTCGCGGGGTTTCTCGTGCAGCAGCAACGCGATCAACTGCAACGTCTTGCCGAGTCCCATGTCGTCGGCGAGGACGGCACCGAGGCCGAGGTCGGACATCGTCGCGAGCCAGGTCAGACCGCGGCGCTGGTAGGGCCGCAGGACGGCCTGCAGCCCCGGCGGGTCGGGCAGTTCCGGCAACCGCTGGGCGGCGTCACCCGACAGCACGTCCCCGAGGATCCCGCGCGCGTCGACCCCCGTGACCGGGGCCGGCAGGTCGCGGCCGGCGCCGACCATCGAGAGGACGTCCAGCACCGAGGCCTTGCCGTTGCCCCGGGTGCGGAGGAAGTTCGCGCTGCGCCGCAACGTGTCGAGGTCGACCTGGACCCACTCCCCGCGGAACTGGACCAGCGAGGCCTTGGAGGCGGCCAGGGCCAGGAGTTCGGCCTCGGTGATCGGGGAGTCGCCGAGGGCGACCTGCCACTGGAAGGCGATGAGGTCGTCCTTGCGCACCTGCGGATCGGTGATCATCCCGGGTTGGGTGGCGGAGGCGTTGAGGGACAGCGACAGCGCCTTCTTCGTCCAGTGCCGGGGGAGCTGCAGCGGGATCCCCGCGGCGGCGAGCTTCGGACCGCCGTTCTCGACGAGGTCGAGCAGTTCCTCGATCGAGAGTTCCACCCCGGCCTCGGCGGCCGCGTCCCCGCGTCGTGCCGTCCCGCCGAGGATGCGCCGCAACGGCGGGTGGACGGCACCGGCGCGGGCGGTCCCCGTGAGCATCAGCAGCAACGGGTCCTCGCCGTCGGGGGAACTCGCCCCCTCGGCCCGCGCCTGGTCCAGGGTGAGGGTCAGACTCGGGTCGTCCAAGGGGCGCAGCCGGGTCTGGATCCGCCAGTTCAGGTCCGCGACCTGGTCGGACTCGCGGGTGTCGAGCTTCCCGTCGGCCAGTTCCTCGGGAACGTCCTCCCACGGTTCGGGTTCCACGACGCGCAGGACGACGTCGTAACCGGCGTCGTCACCGCTGCGGTGCCACTCGCGGACCCGCCGTGACAGTGCCCGCAGGTTCCCGGCGTCCGGGACGGGTTCCCCCCGCTGCAGTGCCCCGATCCAGCCCTGCACGCTCGGGCCCTCCGGCACGTCGTGCAGCCGGACCCGCTCGGTGCGCTCGGCGGTGAGGACGTCGACGACGAGCGTGCAGACGTCGTCGAGGACCGCGGTGGCCGCCGGCGGTCCGTCGTGGCGTCCCGGTCCGGGCTCGGCGCGCAGCACCGGCGGGCAGGCTCCGGCGACGGCGGCGCGCCAGCGGTGGAACGCGCGGTCCGGGAAGGGGATCCAGCGGGCGGTGAACCGCTCACCGTCGCCGACGAGGTCGGGGACGACGTGCCCCGCGTCGACGGCCGCCCGGGCGCCCGCCGCGACGTGCGCGATCCAGCGCAACCCGTCGGAGACGGGCGGCTGCTGCGCGCTGACCTCGGCGAGGACCTCGACGGCCCGGGCCCCCGGGAGCTCCACGACGTCCACCTCCACCGGGGCGAGCCGCAGGTCCTCGCGCGCCCGCCCCGTGGAGGCGGCCGGACGCCCCGCCGGGGTGCACGGGAGCAGCAACGTCACCGTCCGGCCGGCCGGGCGGGAGAGGGCGTCGGCCAGCGCCGTGGCGCGGGGTGCGAGGGAGGCCAGGGCCGTCAGGTCGGCGGGCCGGGCGGTGCCGGGACGCCGGCGCGGCACCTCGACCCAGAGGACGAGCGTCTGCGCGCGGGTCCAGAGCCCGTGGACGACCAGCACCGGGGCAGCCTACGGGCACGACAGGTCCGCGACGCCTGGACGAGTTCCGGGGAAGTCACCCGTTCGGCCTAGTGGACGTGGCAGGGTGATGGCCACGGCCACCGCCGGGGGGAGTGGTCGCCTGTCGTCCGCACGTCTCTGGTTCCGGGGGGAATCCCATGTACCGCAAGGTCTTCGCCGCGCTCGCGGCCACGTTCGTCCTGCTCGTCGGGGTGGCGCCGGTGGCGTCCGCCGGCCCGCGGTCCGGTCTCACGCTGTCGGCCGTGGACGTCGGCGTCTACGGTCCCGCTACCAACCCGGTCTTCTTCGGCTGCCAGTCGATCCACCCGCCGTCCTCGGACTGCGGCTACGTCTACGTCACCGCGACGGTCTCCGGCTTCGACGCCTACGGCGGCCTCAGCGACGACCCGTCGAGCCAGAACCAGCTCGGCGGCTTCGGCGGTCCCGGTTCCTCGGCCCGCCTGACCGAGCGCTACACGTGCGGGACGAGCACGCGGGTCCGGTGGCTGAGCACCACCCTCGCCCCGTCCGGGATCTGGGGCGGCTACGGCGGCACCACGAACCGCTACACCCGGCAGGGCACGAACGCCGCCAGGCTGAACGCCGGCTTCCAGTTCCCGAACCCCCGCAGCACCTGCGACGACCTGAAGATCCGCGCCGCCTGGGTGAGCGACGTCCGCCTCGGCTTCGACGGGATCGACGGCGCCCCCGACCGGGTGTTCCGCCTGCGCGGGACGCACCGGGTTCCGCTGCCCGCCTGACCGACCGCCCCGGTGCGGGACCGGGGTCGGCGACACTGTGGGAGTGGACGAGAACCGCCGGGGACGACTCCGGGTCTTCCTCGGCGCGGCACCGGGCGTGGGCAAGACCTACGCCGCGCTCGACGAGGCGCACCGTCGTGCCGCGCGGGGGACGGACGTCGTCGTCGCCCTCGTCGAGAGCCACGGCCGCGAGCACACCGCGGCGGCGGTGCGCGGCCTGGAGGTCCTGCCCCGCCGGGCCGTCGTGCACCGCGGTGTCGAGTTCGCCGAACTCGACGTCGACGCCGTCCTGCGCCGCGACCCGCAGGTGGCGGTCGTGGACGAACTGGCCCACACGAACGCCCCCGGCTCGCGGAACCCCAAGCGGTGGCAGGACGTCCAGGAACTCCTCGCGGCGGGGATCGACGTCGTCTCCACCGTGAACATCCAGCACCTCGAGTCCCTCAACGACGTCGTGGAGAACATCACGGGGATCCAGCAGCGCGAGACCCTGCCCGACGCGGTCCTGCGCGCGGCGGAGCAGGTCCAGCTGGTCGACATGACCCCCGAGGCGTTGCAGCGCAGGCTCTCGCACGGCAACGTCTACGCCCCGGCCCGGGTCGACGCGGCGCTGTCGAACTACTTCCGCACGGGGAACCTCACCGCGCTGCGCGAGCTCGCGCTGCTGTGGCTGGCCGACCGGGTCGACGAGGGGCTGGAACGCTACCGGGCCCAGCAGGGGATCGAGGCGACGTGGTCCGCCCGGGAACGGGTCGTCGTGGCCCTCACGGGCGGGGCCGAGGGGGCGACGCTGGTGCGGCGGGCCGCACGGATCGCAGGCCGGGGCGCCGGTGGGGAACTGCACGCCGTCCACGTCGCGAGCGGTGACGGGCTCGTGCGGACCTCGCCGGCGCGCCTCGCCGACCAGCGGACCCTCGTCGAGAGCCTCGGCGGGACCTACCACCAGGTCGTCGGGGACGACGTCGCCGCGTCCCTGCTGGAGTTCGCCCGCGGCGTCAACGCGTCCCAGCTCGTCGTGGGGGCCAGTCGCCACCGGCCCATCGCCTCGCTGGTCCGCCGCGGAGTCGGGGACGCCGTCGTGCGCGGCTCGGGGGCGATCGACGTTCTCGTCGTGACCCACGAGGCGCAGGCCCGGCCGCTGCGGTTGCCCGGACGCCCCCGGGCGACACTGCCCGCGCCCCGGCGGGCGTGGGGGTGGGTGCTCGCCGTGGCCGGGCCCGCGGTGGTCACCGGGTTGCTGCTCGCCGTCCCCCCGCAGGACCTCGCGACGGACCTGCTGGGTTTCCTGGTCGTCGTGGTCGCCGCGGCCCTGGTCGGCGGGTTGCTGCCCGCGCTGGCCGCGGCCCTGCTGGGGAGCTTCGCGGTGAACTGGTTCTTCACCCCGCCCTACCACCAGCTCGCGATCGCCCAGCCCACGAACGCGGTGGCCCTCGTCGTCTTCCTGCTGGTCGCCGTCGCCGTGTCCAGCACGGTCGACACGGCCGCGCGCCGCACGCGGGACGCGACCCGCAGCCGGGCGGAGTCGGAGGCGTTGTCCGTGCTCACCCGCACCGCGCTGCTCGCGGCCGACCCGTTGACGCAGGCCCTGCGCCACACCCGGGAGACGTTCGCCGTCGACTCGGTGTCGCTGCTCGAACGCGAGGAACCGACGGCGCCCTGGCACCTCATCGCCTCCGAGGGGGACCCGGTCTGCCTGCGCCCCAGCGACTCCGACGCCGAGGTCGTCGTCGACGACCTGACGTGCCTGGCGTTGCGGGGGCGCTTGCTCTCCGCCGACGACCGCCGGGTGCTGGAGGGTTTCGCCACCCAGGTCGCGGCCGTCCGCCAACGTCAGCGGTTGCGGGCCGAGGCCGCCCAGGTGCGGCGCCTGGAGGAGGGGGACGCCGTCCGGGGGGCGTTGCTGACCGCGGTCTCGCACGACCTGCGGACCCCGCTGGCCACGTTGAAGGCGTCGCTGGACAGCCTGCGGGCCACCGACATCGACCTCTCGCAGGACCTGCGGGACGAGCTCCTCGCCGAGGTGGGGAACTCCGCGGACCGGTTGCAGGCGCTGATCGACGACCTGCTGGACCTGACCCGGGTCCGCAGCGGGGTCGTCGAGGCCCTGGTCGTGGACGTGGACCTCGAGGAGCTCGTGGGTGCGGCGCTGCGCGACGTCGAACCCGGCCGGGTCCGCCTCGACCTGCCCGCGGACCTGCCGCCGATCGCGACGGACCCCGGGCTGCTGCAGCGGGTCGTGGCGAACCTGGTGCAGAACGCGGTGCGTCACGGCGGGGGCGTGGTCGCCCTCGGCGCGGCCGTGGCCACCGAGGACGCCCGCAGCGTGGTGCGGTTGCTCGTGGTCGACCACGGTCCGGGGTTGCCGGGCGCGGCGAAGGAACGGGCGTTCACCCCGTTCCAGCGGCTGGGCGACCGCTCGGGAGCCGGCCTCGGTCTGGGACTCGCCGTGGCCCGGGGACTGACCGAGGCGGTCGGGGGCCGGTTGGAGGCGGTCGACACCCCCGGGGGTGGCCTGACGATGGTCCTCGACCTCCCCCTGGCAGGATCGCCGTCGTGAGCAGGGTGCTGGTGGTCGACGACGAACCGGGTCTGCGGCGGGCGTTGTCGATCAACCTGACCGCCCGCGGCTGGGACGTCACGGTCGCCGCCGACGGTGGGTCGGCGCTGGAGGCCGCCGCGAGCACCCACCCCGACGTGGTGCTGCTCGACCTCGGTCTGCCCGACCTCGACGGCCTCGAGGTCATCGCCGGGATCCGGGGCTGGAGCCGGGTCCCGATCATCGTCCTCACCGCGCGGACCGCGGCCGCGGACGCGGTGGACGCCCTCGACGCGGGGGCCGACGACTACGTGACGAAACCCTTCGCGATGGACGTGCTCCTGGCCCGGTTGCGCGCGGCGGTCCGGCGCGGAGAGGTGCCCGGTGGTGGTGGTGGTGCGGAGGAGGTGGTCGACGTCGACGACCTGCACATCGACCTGGCCCGGCGCACCGTGACCCGCGACGGTGCCCCGGTGAAGCTGACCCCGACCGAGTGGCACCTGCTGCAGGTCCTGGTCGGCAACGCCGGCCGGCTGGTCACCCAGACCCAGCTGCTGAAGGAGGTGTGGGGACCGGCCTACGGGCGCGAGACGAACTACCTGCGGGTCTACGTCGGGCAGTTGCGCCGCAAGCTGGAGAAGGTGCCCGGTTCGCCCGTCCACCTCATCACCGAACCGGGGATGGGCTACCGGTTCGAGGTCTGAACAGACTCACCGGTGCGCGTTCCGAACGAGCCCGCGGCCCCGAAGGCGACGAGCATCAGCACGGCGATGAGCCACAGCGCGGGGAGCAGGCCCGTCGACTGGGCGAGGAAACCGACCCCCGGAGGGCCGGCGAGGTTGGCGAAGTAGCCGATCGCGGCGACGACGCTGACCCGCGCCGCCGGGTTCGGACCGCTCTGGGCCGCGGCGGTCATGCCGAGCGGGAACCCCATCGACACCCCGACCGCCCACAGCAGCACGCCGACGAGGACGACGACCGGGTTGTCGACCAGGATGAACAGCACGACACCGACGACGCCGAGCGCGATGGTCGCGCGGGTGGTGGCGACCCGGCCGAACCGGTCGACGAGCGGGCCGCCCGCGATGCGGGTCAGCATCTCGGAGACGGCGAAGACGGTGAAGAACAACGCGGCCAGCGCGGGGTCGAGGCCGTGCCCGTCCTCCGCGGCGAGCGTCAGCCAGTTGTTCGCCGACCCCTCGCCGAGTTCCGCACCCAGCATGACGACGCCGATCATCAGCAGACGCACGTCCGTCCAGCCCCGCAGCCAGGCGCGGAGGCGTTGCGACGCAGGTCCTTGCGGTGCCTCCTGCCCGGCGCGGACGCCGTCGGGGAGGTTGCGGGCGACGAAGACCGCGGCGGCGGCGATCAGGACGGCCTCGCCGAGGAACTGCTTCGACGGGGAGACGTCGAGCGCGGCGCAGGCGGCCCCGATCCCGGAACCGACCGCCGCCCCACCGGACCAGGCGGCGTGCATCAGCGGCATGAGGGTGCGCCCGGCGGCCTCCTCGGCCGCCGCTCCGTCGATGTTGATCATCACGTCGAGCGAACCGATGCAGAACCCGGCCACGACGAAACCCACGCCGACGACGGGGACCGAGGGCAGGGCCGCGCCGAAGCCGATGAGGGCGATGCTCGCCGCCACGAGGACGATGACCGCGGGGATCGCCCGGCGGGCCCCGAACCGGGTGATCACCGGTGCGGCGCAGAGCAGACCGGCGACCGAGCCGACCGTGACCCCGGCGAGCAGGACCCCCAGTCCGCCGGTGTCGAGCTGCAGGTCGGCCTTCAGGGCGGGCAGTCGTGGTCCCCAGGTGGAGAGGGCGATGCCGCCGAGGCCGAAGGAGACGGTGATGGCGTTGCGCCACCGGGAGATCGAGCTGGGCATCGCGTCCTGAACCTCGTTGTGATCGTGGTGGATGACCATTCGATCACAGATGAGGTACTTTGTGAACATGGATGTGAGCGCGAGACACCGCGTGATCCTCGACCTGCTCCGCGCCCGCGGCCGGGTCGAGGTGCCCGAACTGGCCGTGCGGCTCGAGACCTCCACCATCACGGTGCGCCGCGACCTCGACGTCCTCGCTGGTCTCGGTGCCCTGCGCCGGGTCCGTGGCGGGGCGGTGCCCTCGACGTTGCGCGGCGAGGGGTTGCCCTTCGAGGTCCGCGCGGTCGACGAGGCGCCGCTCAAGGCACGCCTCGCAGCCGTCGTCGCCGGACTGATCGGCGACGGGGAGGCCGTGGTGCTCGACAGCGGGACGACGGGCGCGGCCACCGCGCAGGCCCTGGCCGGCCGTCGGCTGACGGTGATGCCGTTGTCCGTGCAGGGGATCGCCGCCCTCGCCGGCAGCCCGAGCGTCTCCCTCCTGCTGCCCGGGGGAACCGTGCGCCACCCCGAGGGCAGCATCGTCGGCCCGCTCGCCGAACGGGCGCTGGCCGAGCTCCGCTTCGACACCGCCGTGCTGACCTGCTGCGCGGCTGACCCCGACGCGGGGGTCACGGCGCACGACCTGGCCGACGCGGCGGTCAAGAAGGCCCTGCGCCGCAGCGCGCAGCGGACCGTCCTCGTCGCCGAGGGGGCCAAGTTCCACCGGACCGCGCTGGCCGTGGTCTGCGGTCTCGTCGAGGTCGACGTGCTGGTGACGGACTCCTCCGCGCCGGCCGAGGTCGTCGCGGGACTGGTGGCGGCCGGGGTCCGGGTGGAGGTCGTCCCGGCGTAAGGATCGCGTCAAGATCAGTGGCGGGAGGTGCGTCCCGGTTGCTCTCGCCGGCGCCGCCTGCGCTGATGGAGACGTGCGTGCCACTGAGGTCTGTCGTTCGTGGTTGATGTCGGGATCGGAGGAACGGGCCAGCCGCCACCCCGGGCCGCACGGCAAGGGGCGCGTCGAGCACCCGGGCCACCCGTGGTGGAAGGTCGTCTGCCTCACCGGGGTCGACTACTTCTCCACCCTCGGGTACCAGCCGGCCATCGCCTTCCTCGCCGCCGGCGTCATCTCCCCGATCGCGACCCTCGTCCTCGTGGTCGTGACCCTCCTCGGTGCGCTCCCGGTGTACCGGCGCGTGGCGGAGGAGAGCCCGAACGGCGAGGGGTCCATCGCCATGCTGGAGAAGGTCCTGCCCTGGTGGGGCGGCAAGTTGTTCGTACTCGTGCTCCTGGGTTTCGCGGCCACCGACTTCCTCATCACCATGACGCTGAGCGCCGCCGACGCGACGAAGCACGCCCTGCAGAACCCCTACGTCCCCCAGTTCCTCGAGGGGCACCAGGTGCTGGTGACCCTGGTGCTGCTCGCCGCGCTGGGGGCGGTGTTCCTGCGGGGCTTCTCCGAGGCCATCGGGGTCGCGATGGTGCTCGTCGTCGTGTTCCTGGCGCTGAACGCCGTCGTCGTGGTCGACGCCCTCATGCACGTCGCGGGACACCCGGTGTCGGTGCACGACTGGTGGAACGCCGTGCTGCACCAGGGGTCGTCGCCGTGGGCGGTGATCGGCGCGGCCCTCATCGTCTTCCCGCAGCTCGCGCTCGGGTTGTCGGGTTTCGAGACCGGGGTCCTGGTGATGCCGCAGATCAGCGGTGACCGGATCGCCGGGGCGAAACGCCTGCTGACCGTCGCGGCCATCGTCATGAGCGTGTTCCTGCTCGCGTCCAGCTTCGCGACGAGCGTGCTCATCCCGGCCGCGGAGTTCCAGCCCGGCGGCGAGGCGAACGGCCGCGCCCTGGCCTACCTCGCCCACGAGTACCTCGGCGGAGCCTTCGGCACGGCCTACGACGTCAGCACCATCGCCATCCTCTGGTTCGCGGGCGCCTCGGCCATGGCCGGTCTGCTGAACCTCGTCCCGCGCTACCTGCCCCGCTACGGGATGGCCCCGCAGTGGGCCCGCGCGGTGCGCCCCCTCGTCCTCGTGTTCACGGCGATCGCCTTCCTGGTGACCTGGTTGTTCGACGCCGACGTCGACGCCCAGGGTGGTGCCTACGCCACCGGCGTCCTCGTCCTCATCACCTCCGCCACCGTGGCGGTGACGCTGTCGGCCCACCGCCGGGGCCGACGCGGGGCGACGGTGGCGTTCTCGGCCATCACCGTGGTCTTCCTCTACACCACCGTGGCCAACGTCATCGAACGTCCCGAGGGGGTGCAGATCGCCGGCTGCTTCATCACGGCGATCATCGTGGTCTCGCTGGTCTCCCGGGCCCGTCGCGCCTTCGAGCTGCGGGCCACCGGGGTCGAGTTCGACGAGGTGGCCCGGAGGTTCCTGGACGAGGCCGCGGCCCGGGGTGCGCTCAACATCATCGCCAACGAACCCGACGCCCGGGACGAGGCCGAGTACGCCGAGAAGATGTACGACGAACGCCGCGACCAGCACATCCCCGCCGACGAGCCCGCCGTGTTCCTCGAGGTCACCGTCACCGACGCCTCGGAGTTCGAGACCGAACTGGAGGTCCACGGGGAGGAACGCTTCGGCCACCGCGTCCTGACCGTCCGCAGTTCGGCCGTCGCGAACTCCGTCGCCGCGATCTCGCTCGCCGTCCGCGACCGGACCGGGGTGCTGCCCGACGTCTGGTTCGAGTGGTCGGAGGGGAACCCGCTGGTCAACTTCGCGCGCTTCCTGCTGCTGGGCCTCGGCGAGGTCGCACCCGTCACCCGCGAGGTCGTGCGCCGGGCCGTCCCGGAACCCGCGCAGCGTCCCCGGATCCACGCGGGCTGAGCAGGGTGCCGAACGTCAGCGCCGGACGTCAGTGCCGGACGTCAGTGCCGGATCCAGTCGAACGTCCGCTGGACGGCCTGCTGCCAGTACTCCCAGCCGAGTTCACGTTCCTCCGGCGCCATCGACGGTGACCACTGCCCGGCCCGGTGCCAGCGTCGGCGCAGGGCGTCGAGGTCGGGCCAGAAACCCACGGCCAGCCCGGCCGCGTAGGCCGCACCCAGCGACACCGTCTCGCTGACCATCGGCCGGACCACGGGGGCGTCCAGGACGTCGGCCACGGTCTGCATCAGCAGGTTGTTCGACGTCATGCCCCCGTCCACCCGCAGCGACGCCAACCGCAGCCCCGAGTCCGCGTCCATCGCCTCGACGACCTCGCGGGTCTGCCAGGCCGTGGACTCCAGCGCCGCACGGGCGATGTGGCCCTTGGTCACGAACGAGGTGAGACCGATGACCAGACCCCGCGCCTCCGAGCGCCAGTGCGGCGCGAACAACCCCGAGAACGCCGGCACGAAGTAGCACCCGCCGTTGTCCTCGACGGTCCGGGCGAGGGTCTCGATCTCCGGTGCGGTCGAGATGAGACCGAGGTTGTCGCGCAACCACTGCACCAGGGCACCGGTGATCGCGATGGAACCCTCCAGCGCGTAGACCGGGGGTTCGTCGCCGATCCGGTGCGCGACGGTCGTCAGCAACCCGTGGGTCGACCGGGTGATCTCCGTGCCGGTGTTCATCAGCAGGAAGCTGCCCGTCCCGTACGTGCACTTCGCCTCCCCGGGGGAGAAGCAGGTCTGCCCGAACAGGGCGGCCTGCTGGTCGCCCAGGGCCGCGCCGATGAGGGCACCCGGCACGACCGTGGTCGCCTTCCCGTAGACCTGCGAACTCGACACGATGTCCGGCAGCGCCCGGCGCGGGACGTCGAAGACCGCCAGCATCTGCGGTGAGTAGTCGAGCGTCTCCAGGTCCATCAGCATCGTGCGGCTCGCGTTGGTCACGTCGGTGACGTGGCGCCCACCGTCGGGACCGCCGGTCAGGTTCCAGACCAGCCAGGAGTCGATCGTCCCGAACAGCACCTCACCGTGCTCGGCGCGGCGCCGCAGGGCCGGGTCGTGGGCGAGCATCCACCCGATGCGCGGCCCGGCGAAGTACGTCGTCAGCGGGAGACCGCAGACGTCGGTGTAGCGGTCGGCGCCGCCGTCGGCCGCCAGACCCTCGACGAGTTCCGTGGTGCGGGTGTCCTGCCACACGATCGCCGGGCTCACCGGATCACCCGTGCGCCGGTCCCACGCGACGACCGTCTCGCGCTGGTTCGCGATCCCGATCGCCACCACGTCGGCCGCGGTGGCCTCCACCTGGGCCATGGCCTGCGGGACCAGTCGCGCCACGTTGCGCCAGATCTCCGCTGCGTCGTGCTCCACCCAGCCGGGTCTCGGGTAGTGCTGACGGTGTTCCCGCTGGGCGATCGCCACCAGCCGGCCGGCGTGGTCGAAGAGGATGCAGCGGGTCGAGGTCGTGCCCTGGTCGATCGCGATGACGTAACCGCGGTGTTCCGGGCGCTGTTCGGTCACTCCGGTCATCCTGCCCGACGCGGACCGTTCAGCGGTCACGCGCGCCGAGCCCCCGCGAGATGGACCGCGCGGCGTGCCGGACGGCCGGTACCAGCCCGGCCCGGGGTCGCCCGTGGGAGTCCACGAGGCGCTCGGCGTCGCCGTCGATGCCGATCGCCCCCACGACCAGCCCCCCGAGGTCGCGGACCGGGGCGGCGATGCCCGCGCCGCCGACCTCGAGCTCCTCCACGTCCAGCGCCCAGCCCTGTTCCCGGACCGCGGCCAGGGTGCGGCGCAGCGCCGCCGGGTCCACCGTCGTCCGCGCCGTCATCGCCGTGAGCCGTCCCCGGGGACGGACCGGGGCCGAGGCCAGCAGCACCTTGCCGAGCGCGCACGCGTGGGCCGGCAACGAGGCGCCCGTGCTGAGTTCCTGCGCGCTGTCGTCGGGCCGGAACACGTGGTGCACGACGAGCGCGCGCCCCTCCGCCAGCATCGCCAACCGCACCGATTCTCCCGTCCGGCTGGCCAGGGAGTCGGCCCAGTTCACCGCCCGGGCGCGCAGGTCGTTGGCGTCGATGCGGGGTCGGCCCAGGTCCGCCAGCCCGGGGGAGGCGCGGTAGTCGCCCGACTCGTCCTGCTCGACGAAACCCACGTCGACGAGGGTGCGCACGATCCCGTGCGCCGTCGTCTTCGCCAGGCCCAGCGCGTTGCCGATGTCGACGACCCCGAGACCCTGCCCCGCGCTCGCCAGCAACCGCAGCACGGCCGCTGCGCGTTCGATGGACTGGATGGGCCCCGGCACGGGCTCATCCTGCACCCCGGGAGCGTTCCAGCCGCTCCCACGACCGCGACCAGACCAGTTCCGCGGCCCCCACGAGCGGACCGTCCGCGCCGAAGGCCCCGCTGGTGAGCACGGGAGGCGTGCTGCGACGCAGGGTCATCGACCCCTCCTCGAGCGCGGCGCGCACGGTGTCGGGTGCCGCGTCGTGCAGGCGTGCGGCCAACCCGCCGACGGTGACCAGGTCCGCGTCGAGCGCGTTGACCAGACCCGCGATGCCGCGGCCGAGGTTCGTCGCGATCTCCGCGACCGCGCGCAGCGCCTCGACGTCACCGCGCCGGGCGCGGTCCAGGACGCGGTGGCTGAAGGCGACCGGGTCGTGGGGTTCGTCCTGCTGCAGCGACCGCGCGAAGGCGGCTCCGTCCAGGGCCGTGCCCCAGCAACCCCGGGCACCGCAACCGCAGGAACGGGCGGGATCCCCGAAGGGCAGGTGACCGAACTCCCCGGCGCTGCCGTGGGCGCCGTCGACGAGTTCCCCGTCGGCGGTCAGGGCGCCGCCGAGACCGGCGTCGAGGTGCAGGTGGAGGGCGAGCCTCGCCCCGACGGCCCGGCCGCGGACGGACTCCGCCGCGGCGGCGCACCGGGCGTCGTTGCCCGCGAGCACGGCCTCGGCGGGCAGGTCCGGGGAGCGCGGCCAGGCGGTCCGCAGGTCGACGTCGCGCCAGCCCAGCAGGGGCGCCTCGAGGAGGTGGCCGTCGCGGACGACGCCCGGAGCGGCCAGTCCCGCGCCGCGCACCCGACGGGGGAAGCGGCGCAGCATCGTGCGCGCTGCCGCCCGGACCGCGGTGAGCACGGGATCGGGGGAGTGCGAGGTGTGCGGGGCACCCACCTCGGCCAGGGTCGCGCCGCCGAGTTCGACGACCCGCAGCCGCCAGTCCTCGTGGGTGATCTCCGCGGCCAGCACGAGCGGCCCGTCGGGGTGGGGGAGCAGGGGGCGGGTCGGTCGCCCGCGCCGGCCCTCCGAGGAGGCCTCGCCCTCGGACAGGAGGTGGTCGGCCAGCAACCGGACGACGATCTCCGCGGTCGTCCCCGTCCCGGTGCCGAGTTCCCGGGCGGCGTCGGCGCGGGTGAGGCCCGGACGCAGGTGGGTCAGCCGCAGCAGTTCGCTGCCCAGGTTCCGCCGGTTCGACATCCCACTCCTTTTGCTCGACGGACGAGTATATTAGCGGTCGTGCCGTCCCCGCAGCGACTCCCCGTCGCACCGCTCGCCCTCCTGACGGCCGCGTCGTTCGGTGCCGTCACCACCGAGGTCCTGCCCGTCGGGCTGCTGCCCCAACTCGCGACCGCCTTCGACGTGGACGCCTCGGCCATCGGGTGGTGGGTCTCCGCCTACGCGATCGTGGTGGCCGCCGCGGCCGTCCCGCTCACGGCGTGGCTGGCCCGGTTCCCGCGCCGCAGCGTGCTCTTCGGCCTGCTCTCGCTCTACGCCCTCAGCAACGCCGCCGTCCTCGTCGCGCCCGGGTACGGCTGGGCGGTCGCGGCCCGCCTCCTCGGCGGGGTGGCCCACGCCGGGATCTTCTCCGTCGTCGTCGGGACGACCGTCGACCTCGTCCCGCCGCCCCGCCGCGGACGGGCGCTCGCCATCACGAACGCGGGGGTGACCCTGGCGCTCGCCGTCGGCGTTCCCCTCGGCACCGCGGTGGGGACGGCGGTGGGGTGGCGGTGGGCGTTCGGGACGACGTCCCTGCTGCTCGCGGGGTTCGCCGTCGCGGCGCTCCTCGTGATCCCCCGCGGCGCCACCCGGGTCGACGCGGAGCCGCCGCCCGCGGTCCTGGCCGCGTTGCGCGGGCGACGGTTGCTCGTCGTCGCCGCCGGAACCGCGGTCATCACCCTCGGTCAGTACACCGCCTACACCTACGTCACGCCGATCGTGCTGAGCGCCGGAGTTCCCGCGGGCGGCGTCAGCCTGGTGCTGTTCGGCTACGGCGCAGCCAGTCTCGCCGGACTCGTGGTGGCCGGAACCCTCGTCGACCGCCACCCCGGACGCTCCCTCGCCGGAGCCGTGCTCGTGGTCGCCGCGTGCCTGCTGACCGCGGCGGCGGTGCTCGGGTCGAGCGGCGTGGCCGCGGCGGTGGTCGTGGTGGTCGTCGTCTGGGGCGCCGGGTTCGGTGGGTTGCCCACGGTGCTGCAGACCGCGGCCCTGCGGGCGAGCAGCGGCAGCGACGCGGCCCCCGCCGTGGTCAACGCGACGTTCAACGTCGGGATCGCCGGCGGGGCCTGGCTCGGCGGCGTCCTGCTCGCGGTCGACCTCCGGATCCCGCTGCTGGTCGGCGGGATCCTCGCGGTCCTGGGGTTGTCGGCCTTCCGGCAGCGGCGCATGATGCCCGCATGATCAGGACGTGGTTCATCACCGGGACGTCGCGCGGTTTCGGACGGGAGTGGACGATCGCGGCCCTCGAACGCGGTGACCAGGTCGTCGCCACCGCCCGCGACGCCGCCAGCCTCGACGACCTGGTCTCGCGCTACCCCGACCACCTGCTCGCGCTGACCCTCGACGTCGACGACAAGGCGGCGGTCGAAGCGGCCGTGACCCGGGCCGTGGAACGGTTCGGGCGGATCGACGTCGCCGTGAACAACGCCGGGTACGGCCAGTTCGGGATGGTCGAGGAGATCACCGAGGCCGAGGCCCGCGCGCAGTTCGAGACCAACGTGTTCGGGGCGCTCTGGGTGACCCAGGCCGTGCTGCCCGTCATGCGGACCCAGGGCGGCGGGCACGTCCTCCAGGTCTCCTCCATCGGGGGGATCTCGGCGTTCCCGAACATCGGCATCTACAACGCCTCCAAGTGGGCGCTCGAAGGTTTCAGCCAGGCGCTGGCGGCCGAGGTCGCCGACTTCGGCATCACGGTGACGCTCGTCGAACCCGGTGGTTTCTCCACCGACTGGGGCGGGTCCTCCGCCAAGCACTCCGCACCGCTCCCGGCCTACGACGAGTTCCGGGTCAAGGCGGCGGAGGCCCGCGAGCGCCGGGTCTCCTCGCCGGGTGACCCCGCCGCCAGTGCTGCCGCCGTCCTCGCCCTCGTCGACGACCCGAACCCGCCGCTGCGGGTGTTCTTCGGCACCGCCCCGATCGGGATCGCCACCGCCGACTACGAGTCGCGGCTGGCGGAGTGGAAGCGGTGGCAGCACCTCTCGGAGCTCTCGCAGGGGTGAGGTACCTCGTCGGGCTGATCGGCAGCGGCATCGGGCCGTCCCTCACCCCGGCCCTGCACGAACGCGAGGCGGCTGAACTCGGGATGCACTGCGAGTACCGGCGTCTCGACCTCGACGTCCTCCGGGTGCCCGCCCGGGACGTCGGGCGGCTGCTGGACCGGGTCCGCTCGCAGGGGTGGGCCGGGGTCAACGTCACCCACCCGTGCAAGCAGCTCGTCCTCGCCCACCTCGACGAGCTCGACCCCGACGCCCGGGAACTCGGCGCGGTGAACACCGTGGTCTTCGACGGGACGCGGGCGGTCGGGCACAACACCGACACCTCGGGGTTCGGCCGGTCGCTGGCCCGGTTCCTGCCCGACGCGGACCTCGACCGGGTGGTGCTCGTCGGGGCCGGCGGCGCCGGTGCTGCGGTGGCGCACGCGCTGGGACGTGCCGGGGTCCGGTCGGTGGCCGTCGTCGACGTGGACCCCTCACGCGCTGCGGCCGTCGCCGCGGTGGTCGGTGGTTCCGCCCACGGCCCGGCCGACCTGCCGGAACTCCTGGCCGACGCCACCGGGATCGTGCACGCGACACCGACCGGGATGGCCGCGCACCCGGGAGTCCCGTTCGACGTGTCGCTGCTGCGCCCCGCGCAGTGGGTCGCGGAGGTCGTGTACCGACCGCTCGAGACGCCACTCGTCGTCGCGGCCCGGTCCTGCCGGTGCCGGGTGCTGACCGGGGGCGGGATGGCGGTGTTCCAGGCCGTCGACGCGTTCCGCTGGTTCACCGGGGTGGAACCCGACGCGGAGCGGATGCTCCGCCACTTCGAGGAGCTGGTGCGCTGACGATGGAGCCGATGCCGGCGCGACAGGGAGGGTGATCGAGAGACACCCACGGCGTGGCGGATCCGAGGCAGAGGAGGATCCAGGGCGCTGCCCCCTCTGCCCGGTCCCTTCGTCCCTCAGCCGAGCGTTGCGTTGCCCGTCGCGTCGGCCGGTTTCGCGGCGGCGCGCCAGGAGGTCAGCGAGCCCTTCTGGGCGGCAGGGGCGTGGGCGACGACGTGGTCGGCCAGCAGGTCGTAGAACTCCCGGGTCGTCCAGGGTTCCCAGCCGTGGGGCTGGTTGCGGCCGAACCGGTACGTGACGTTGGATCCGGCGAGCTTGTCGACGCGTTCCTTGAACAGGTTGACGCCATCGTTGAGGAAGTAGGTGTCGGCGTCGCCCACGTAGATGGTCAGCTGGCCGTCGAGCTTCTCGCGCAGTTCGTCCCAGTGCTTCTCGACGTAGGTCGCGAGGTCGAAGTGGTCCTGCCAGTAGGCGGCGACGGCGTGGTCGATCTTCCCCGTCGTCTTGTCCCAGATCGGCTTCGGGTAGCCGTCCGCACCGCGGGGGGAGAACACCGCCTGCCAGACGTCCCACTGCCCGAGTCCGGAGCGGCCGCGGCTGCCGAGGGCGCGCTCCCAGCCGTTCTCCTGCCCCATCGTGTACTGCGACTTGCCGCTGACCTCGCGCGCCGACGGCACGGGCACGTCGAGGTAGGCGTGGTGCGTGACGTAGGCGTTGTCGTCGCCGTAGACGTCGACGAGCTGGTGGGCGTGGAAGTCCAGCGGGTCGGGGTAGCCGGCCCAGGCGCCCTGGTAGAGGTCGGGGTAGAAGATCTGCGTGGCCGCGGCTTCCCAGCCGCCCGTCGAGCCGCCGGAGAGCACCCGGGCCCACGGCGCGCCGATGGTGCGGAAGCGACGGTCGACCTCCGGCAGCAGTTCCCGGTTCAGCGCGGTGCCGTAGGGGCCGATGTTCGCGGTGTCGACGGCGTAGGAGTCGTCGTAGTAGGGGTTCTCGTGGCGGAAGGTCACGGTGATGAACTTCGGTGCGGTGCCGGAGAGCCAGTACGCGCTGAACGCGTTGCTGCCGTCCTCGGTGAACCTCCGCGGTGCGTCACCGGGGAAGTGACCGTGGTTCAGCTCCATCGGGTAGCGCACGGTCCGGTTCGCCGCCTCGTCGTAACCCAGCGGCAGCAGGACGTCGGCGGCCACGTACATGTCGCGGCCCCAGAACTCCGAGAGCACCGCGCTGCGGATCTTCACGTGCTTGACGTGCTGCGACTCCGCGGGGTTGCCCTGCTGCGACGTGCCGCCCGCGGGGACCGGTTCGGAGGGTTGCACGACCGTGTCCAGCGTGAGGTGCACGGTTCCCCGGCCCCCGGTCGCGGGGACGGTGACCTCCACGACGGGGCCGTAGAGGTTTCCGGTGGAGGCGAAGACGTCGTGGCCGTCGCCGCCGGGCAGGTGCAGGTCGATCTCCGCACCGTCGGAGCGGGAGAAGTGCGTGTAGACGTTGAAGAACGCCTGTGCGCGGTAGGTGCCGGGGGGCAGCGACGAGGCGTCGGCGAGGGGGAACCCGACGGCCGGGGCCGCCAGGGGGACGGTGGTGCTGCGGCCCGGGGCGAGGCCGGTGACGTCGAGGCCCCAGAACGGCACCCCGTCGGCGACGTCGCCGGCCTGCTCGCGCGGCTCGCTGTCGGCGTCCGTGGTGAGGATGACGTAGACGCGGCCGGTGACGGCCTTCGGCGTCAGCCCCGGCGCGAGGGTGACGGACGCGGTCAGGGCCGGCCGGCGGCGCGAGGTGGTCTCCTCGGCTGCCGAGGCGGCGGGTGCGCCGCCCACCGCGGCGGCGGCGGCACCCACCCCCGCGACCGCGGCGACGAACGAACGACGGGACGGTGCGGTCACGACGGCTCCAGGTTGTGGTGGGGCGAGCACGTGCAGTCGTGCGGAACGTAGCAGCGGTGCTGGGACGGCACCAGGGTCGGCCCGTGACCGCGGGGTTCCTCCTCCGACGTGCGCTCGCCGCCGACGCGCGGGCCCTGGCGCGGGTCCACGTCGACTCTCGGCGGCAGACCTACCGGGGTCTCGTGGCGGACGCGGTGCTCGACGACCCGGGGCTGCTGAGTTCTCGGGAACGGTTCTGGATCGGCGCCCTCACCGACGAACGGTGGAGCGTGAACCGGATCGCCGTCGCCGAGGTCGACGGCGTGCTGCCGGCCGAACCCGCGGTGCTGAAGGTCGCAGAGCCGAACCGCCGGGCGCAGGCGTTCTACCGCGAACGGGGTTTCGCACCCACCGGGTGCAGTCGACGAGAGTCGATGAAGCCCGAGTCTCCCCGGGGTCGCGGGGTTCTCGCCGGTTTCGACGACTCCGCCGACCTCGGTGGACTGCCGCTGCCGGACGGGTCCAGCGTGCCCGACCGGCGGGTCGTCCGAGCGAACACCCCGCCGGACCTCAGCCCGGGCGACCGAACGGCCCCGGACGCGCGGAACATCGTCGCGATGCTCGACCGCGTCCGGGACGTGCACGGGTCCAGCGCGGGGTACCTGCGCTCGATCGGGCTGACGGCGAGGAGGTGTCCGCCCTCCGGCGATGGGTGTCGCCCTGACCCGTCAGGTGCGGGGCGGTTCCTCGGCGGTGGCGTCGGCGTCCACGACGAGGTCGATCGCACCGGTCCGCACGTCGTAGATCCCGCCGGCGACGGGCATCTTCGGCGGCAGGAACGGCCACGACCGGATGCGCTGCACGTCGTGGACGAGCGTCGTGCGCTGGTCGGAGATCGTGCGGAAGTCGATGCTGCGCGAGTCCACGCCCTGGGCGAGGACCTTCGCGTGCACGTCGCCGTCGGTGTTCTTCGTCATGCCGCAGTCGGTGTGGGCGAGGACGAGCACGCGGTCCACGCCGAGCAGGTAGTGCGCGAGGACGAGGGTGCGCAGCACGTCCTCGGTCACCCGGGCGCCGGCGTTGCGGAGGATCTTCGCGTCCCCCTTGGCCAGACCGAGCATCTCCAGCGGGGAGATGCGCGAGTCCATGCACGTCAGCACGGCGAGGCCGGAGCCGGCCACGCCGGGGCGGCCGTCGTCGACGAAGGTCTTGGCGTACTCGGCGTTGGCGGTCAGGACGTCGGTGAAGGGATCCACACCGCACATCTCACCATCCCGGCTCGACCTGCGGAACGGGCCCGTCCACGTCGGCCTGCGAGCGGGTGCCGTCGGCCCACGTCACCCGCACCCGGGCGCCGTCGAGGACGACCTCCGGGGCCGGGCCGGGGTCGACCCCGGAGAGCGAGACCGCGACCACGACCAGGCCGTCACCGGCGCGGCCGCGCGCCCGGGGGACGAGGGCCCAGGCGCCGAAGGCGTTGCCCGCGGGCGCGCGGACGACGTCGAGGTCGGGAACGCCGTGGACGGCGAGCAACCGGCTGCTCGGACCGGGTGCGGTGAGGGTGATCGACGTCGTGTCCAGTCGCTGCTCCAGCAGGCCGGGGTGGTCCGCGGCCACCGCCCAGCCCGTGACCGTCACGGCGGTCCCGGCGGGGACGGCGTCGAGGCGGAAGACCCGGACCTCCCACGCCCCGTCGGCGAGGACGAGGGAGAGGACCTCCGCCTGGGGGAGTGCCGTGCCGACGAACTCCGGGTGGTGCCGGCTCGCGGCCCAGCCGGGGCCGGTCCCCGCGGGGGTGAAGGCGTGCCGGACCCCCTCGACCCCGCGCGCGCCGAGGACGACGGTGTTGTCGGCGACGTTGTGGGCCGACGTCGGACCGGTCCTCGTGGAGTAGGCGAGCCGGGCGTAGAACGGGTCGGGGCGCCCGTCGGGGCCGCCCGGCCGGTGGTGGTCGGACCCGTGGTTGTGCACGCGGACCAGGCCGTCGGCGGTGTTCTGGACGAGCCAGCCGGCGGGGGCGACCGGGGTCGTCCGCGACGGGGCGAGCGCGGGAACGGGTTCTTCGGTGGCCGTCCACAGCGGGTGGTCGGGACCGGCGAGGAGCGCGGAGAACGCCTTGGACGACCAGTACGGGGAACCGGGTCCGGAGTAGCCCTGGACGCTCGCGGGGTGCGGGCCGTGGAACCCGCGGGTCAGGAGCCCGTCGGTGGTGGCGCCGCGGTCCAGGAAGTAGCGGACCCCGGAACTCAGCAGCGTCCGGCTGACGCCGGGCGTCCACGGGGTGTTCCCGGTGACCGCCCCGAGGGCCACCGAACTGACGGTGGCGAACCGGTAGGTGAGCGACCGGCCCTGGTGCAGCGGTGCGCCGTTGCCGTCGAAGGTCAGGGCGAACGTCGTGAGGAACTCCCGCAGTCGCGCGCCGAACCGCCTCCCGAGCTCCTCGTCCTGGCGCAGGTGGGAGTACAGCACCGGGTAGAGGTGCATGGCCCAGCCGACGTAGTGGTCGAACATCCGCCCGTCGCCGTCGGTGTACCACCCGTCCCCGCGGTACCAGCCCTCCAGCAGGTCGAGGGCGCGCGAGATCGCTGCCTCCGTCTCGGCGTCCCCACGTCCGGCACCGATCAGGAACGAGGCGACGGCCATCGGGAACAGGTACCAGTTGTTGGGCGCGGGTTCGTGGCGCAGACTGCCTCGCAGCCACGCCTCGACCCGGTCCTGCTCCTCGCCGGACAGCCTGTCCCACAACCACTCACGGGTGAGGTCGAGCGCGAGGGCGATGGAGGCGGACTCCACCATCGGCTGCCCGCCGGACCGGACGGAGCCGATCACCGGCCAGGACTCGGCGTCGTCGGAACCGGGGTCCCGGGTTCCGGCGAGGAGTCCTCGGCGGTAGTTCCCGAGGTGTCCGTGCGGATCTGCGCCCCCCTCGCCGGCGACCCGGAACGCCGCGGTCAGGAACGTCCGGGCGAAGCCCTCCAGGCCGTCGGAGACCCACCCCGCACGGGCGGGTTCCCCCGGTAGGTCGATGCGCCCGAACTCCGGGGTCGCCCACGGCCGGACGGCCAGCAGCAGGTCGTCGGCCACGGCGAGCCAGTGGGCGCGGGTCCAGCCGGTGAGCGGGGAGAGGACGCGGTCCTCGGGGACGTTCTCGAGGAGGGACACCAGCGGAACTCCTTCAGGCGGTGCGGGACAGGGCGGGGTGGGCGACGGGGTGGGCCAGCGGCAGACCGTCCGCGAGACGTTCGACCTCGTCGGCGGCGGCGGCGGTGAGCCGGCGCATCTCGTTGCCCAGCGACCCGGCGACGTGCGGGGTCAGCAGGACGTTCGGGCACGACCACAGGGGCGAACCCGGCGGCAGGGGTTCCGGATCGGTGACGTCGAGGACGGCGCGGAGCCGGCCGCTGAGGAGCTCGCGGGTCAACGCCTCGGGGTCCACGACGGCACCCCGCGCGGTGTTGACCAGGGTCGCGCCGTCCCGCAGCGACGCGAGGACCCGGGCGTCCACGAGACCGCGGGTCTCGGGCAGCAGGGGGGTGTGGACGCTGAACACGTCGCTGCGCCGGGCGAGTTCCGCCAGGCCCACGGGCTCGGCACCCAGTGCCCTCAGTTCGGAGTCCGGGACGAACGGGTCGTGGACGAGGACCTCGAGGTCGTGCGGGCGCAGGAGTTCGAGCACCCGGCGACCGACGAGGGAGGCGGAGAGGATCCCGACGGTCGAGCGGTAGTTCCCGACCGACTCGCTGAACCGCATCGCGGTCCGGGTGCGCTCGACGCGGAAGGCGTCGGCGGCGGGCAGGACGGCCTTGCCGGCGAGCAGGACCATGGCGAGGGTGTACTCCGCGACGGGGACGGCGTTCGCGGCCGCGGCCGAGGACACCTGGATCCCGCGTTCCCAGCAGGCCGCGCTCACGTGGTGACGCACCGATCCCGCCGCGTGCACGACGGCGCGCAACCGGGGCGCGGCGTCGAGCACGTCGGCGTCCAGGACCGGGCACCCCCACCCGGTGACGAGGACGTCCACCCCGGCGAGGACCCCGAGCGCCCGCGGGCTGGTGAACTCGCTCAGCAGGGTCTCGTCGAGGTCCACGACCGCGCGCAGCCGGTCGAGGAAGGTCCGGTCCACGACCCGGTCGCGACTGGCGGCGCTCATGGCGAGCGCGGCCCGCATCTTCGCTGGCACGGGGTCACCGTCCCGGCGGTGGGCCGGACAGGTCAAGACCGTTCGATCAACGGTGATCGATCGCTCGGACGCTGTGCCGTTCCACGAGTCGGGGTGCGATCTCCAGGTGGCGGCAGGGGGCGTCGGGGGCCGTCGTGCGCCACCCCAGCAGGTCCACGGCGGCCCGGCCGACCTCGCGCTTGGGCGGTGCGACGGCGGTGAGGCGCACCTCGCCGAGCCCCGCCACGACGTCGTCGTAGGTCACGATGCTGAGGTCGTCCGGCACCCGGATCCCCGCGCCGGCGAACCGCGGGAGCATGGACAGGGCGTCCGGGTCGGCGTGCACGAGGATCGCCGTCGCCCCGTGGCGGCGCACCGCCTCGACCGGGTCGGGAGCCGTCAGCCGGTGCTGCTGGTCGGCGTGGTCGGCCGACAGCAGCGGCTCGGCGAGCACCGGCAGACCGAGGGAGCGCAGGGCGTCGGGCAGGCAGGCGCGCACGGTGCGCGAGGTCGGGGAGTCGTCGCGGCAGAAGGTCAGGATCCGCCGGTGGCCGTGCGCGCGCAGGTGCGAGAGGGCCAGGTGGACCCCGGTGGCGTGGTCGCTGCGGACGGCGTCCCGTTGCGCGAGTGCGGATCCACGGGGAGCGAAGCGTTCGAGCAGGACGAGCGGGGGTGACGTCGGCCAGGACGGGACGCTCACGTCCTCGCTCACCTCCTCGGGGGAGTGCCACCGCGGGGCGTAGAGGATGCCGGACACCCCGCGGGTGCTCGCCGCCCGTTCGATGGCCGCCCGCGTCGCCACCGGCCCGCGGGCGACCTCGAGGACGTAGCGGCCGCCGTGCGCGGCGACGGCTTCGCGCGCGCCGTGCAGGATCTCGCCGAGGTAGGCCCCCGAGGAGCACGACACCGCCACGACCGTGCCCAGGACCGGGCCACCGGGCAACGCGGCGGTCACGATCCCGTGCCGCCGGGTGAGTCGACCCTGCTCGGCGAGCGCCTCGACGTCGCGACGGACGGTGACCGCCGCCATCCCCAGTTCGAGGGCGAGGTCGCTGACCCTGGCGCTGCCGCGGGACGTGACCAGGGCGGTGATCCGTTCACGCCTGGCCACCGGGCCGTCGACCGTCATGGGCATCTCCCGCCTCGTCGCGATGATCGAACGATCCTCACCCGTCGGACCCGGCGGCACAAGGGGCGCGTATCGTCACCGTGTGTCGATCCTCGTCGTCCGTCACGGCCAGACCGAGTGGAGCCTCTCGGGGCAGCACACCGGCAGCACCGACGTCCCGCTCACCGCAGCGGGCGAGGTGCAGGCCCGTGGACTCGCCCCCGTCTTCGCCGACCGCAGCATCTCGGCCGTCTTCGTCAGCCCCCGCCAGCGGGCCCGGCGCACCGCCGAACTCGCCGGACTGAGCGACGTGACGATCGACGACGACCTCGTCGAGTGGGACTACGGCGGCTACGAGGGCCGCACCACGGCCGAGATCTCGGCCGAGCTCGGACGCGAGTGGTCGGTCTGGCACGACGGTGTCGTCCCCGGGCAGACGCCGGGGGAGACCGTGCACGCGGTCTCCGCCCGCGCCCGCGCGGTCCTGGACCGGGCGCAGGCCGCCGAGGGCGAGGGTGACGTGGTGCTCGTCGCGCACGGGCACTTCCTGCGCATCCTGCTCGCGACCTGGCTGGGGCTCTCACCCACCGCCGGGGCGTTGTTCGCCCTCGAGGCGGGCACCTGGGGAGAACTCGGCCGCGAGCACGGCCGTCCCGTGCTGGTCCGCTGGAGCGTTCCACCGCTCGGCTGAACCGGACGGCTCAAGTCGTCACTCAGTGTGCCGATGGGGCTCGTGTGACAGCCGCCTCGATCGCCTGGACCACCTCGGTGCTCGTGATCGTGGTGGCCTCCGTCCTCCTGACCGTCCTCGTCCGCCAACGCGACCGGGCCCGTGACGAACTCGCCCGCACCGATCCGCTCACCGGGCTCGGCAACCGCCGCGCGCTCGTCGAGTCGGGTGAACCGCTGCTGGCCTCGGGGCGCGGTCTGGGGCTGCTGCTCCTCGACCTCGACGGGTTCAAGGACGTCAACGACACCCTCGGGCACGCGGCCGGGGACGAGGTCCTCGTCCAGGTCGCCCGGGTCCTCACCGCCACCGTCGGCGACCGGGGTCCGGTGACCCGCCTCGGTGGGGACGAGTTCGCCGTCCTCGTCCCCGCGCCCGGCCCGGGCGACGACCTCGAGGTCGTCGCGAAACGCCTCCTCGCCGCCCTCTCCGTCGGGAGCTTCCACGCCGGGGTCGTCCCGATCGACCTCCAGGGCAGCATCGGCATCGCCGTCGCGGGGGTCGACGGGAACTCCCTCGGGGAACTCCTGCAGCACGCCGACATCGCCATGTACGCGGCCAAGCGGAGCCGGGTCGGGGTCCTGCGCTACGACGCCGCGAGCGACCCGCACTCGGCCGGGGGCCTGGAACTCCTCGGGCAGCTGCGCGGGGCGATGGACGCCGACCAGCTCGAACTGCACTACCAGCCCAAGGTCTCCGGTGACGGTTCCCGGTTGGTGGGTTTCGAGGCGCTGGTGCGCTGGAACCACCCGTCGCGGGGTTTCCTGCTGCCCGCCGACTTCCTGCCGTTCGTCGAACGCACCAACCTCATCCACCCGCTGACGCGCTGGGTGCTCATCACGGCGTTGCGCCAGGCCGCGACCTGGCGGGCCCAGGGCGTCGACGTCTCGATGTCGGTGAACATCTCCGCGGTCACCCTCGACGCGGGCCTGCTGGGCGTGGTCGAGGAGGCCCTGGCCCTCACCCGGTGGACCCCGTCCGCGCTGGTGCTCGAGATCACCGAGACGGCCGTCATCAACGACCCCGAGGGGGCGCGGGTCACGGTCGCGAAGCTGCGCGAGCGCGGGATCCGCGTCTCCGTCGACGACTTCGGGGCGGGCTCGACGAGCCTCGGCCACCTGCGCGGTCTCGCCGTCCACGAACTCAAGATCGACCGGCAGTTCGTCTCCGAGATGGTGGCGCACCCGGAGGACGAGGTCATCGTGTCCTCGGTCATCGCCCTGGCCCACCAGCTCGGACTCGTCGTCGTCGCCGAGGGCGTGGAGACCCTCGCCTCCGCGGACCGGTTGTGCGCGTTGGGCTGTGACGAACTCCAGGGGTTCTTCTTCGCCCGTCCGCTGCCAGCCGAGAAGGCGCTGGCCTGGGCCCGCACCGAGGGGATGACCGGCGCCGCCGTCGAACTGCGGTAGGTCGCGGTCGGCGGATGACCGAGCGTTCCGAGGTCAGTCGCCGAGGTTCTCGAGGAGCCGTTCGACAGCTCGCCGAAGTTCGGGCAGGTCCTGGGTGACGGTGGCGGCGACGATGGCGTGGGTGGTGTCGAAGTAGCGGTGGGCGAGATGATCGCGCATGCGGGCGATCTCCGACCACGGCAGGTCCGGCTCCCCGGCCAGCACCTCGTCCGAGACGGCTTTGACGGCCTCGCCGATCTCGATCAGTCGCACCCGGACGGCGTCGAAGACGAGACCGTCGGAGAGGTCCCCGCGGCGGGTGTGAGCGTCGATGGCGTCCAGGGCCGCCTGCACGTCCAACAGTCGCTGGCGGGCGTGCCGGCTCACGTGAACACCACGGCCCTGCCCATCGTCGCTGTCGTCGCACTCACAGGGGCACCAGGTCCGCTTCGACGTTGGCGCGCACTTCGGGTTTGAGTCCGTCCTCCGGGACCAGGTCGACCGGTGCGTGCAGGAGGTCCTCCAGGTCCCGTCGCAGACGCCCCAGCGCGAACAGCCCCGTCCCGGCAGGTAGGTCAACGAGCAGGTCGACGTCGGAGTCGGGACGTTCGGTGCCGCGGGCGGTGCTGCCGAAGACACGGACGTGGTGCACGCCGTGAGCGGCGGCGATCGTCTTGACCTTGCGCCGGTGCCGGCGCAGGCGCTGTCCCAGGGGGCCGGAGAGCGCGGTGGTGGGTGGGGAGTCGATGGTGATCAGTGAGGCATCGAGCAGGTGACCGCTGGCGCGCAGCAGGTGCAGCAGCGTCGGCAGGGAGGGCTGGCGCTGCCCGGACTCGTAGGCGCTGATCACGCTCTGGGTCACTCCGGCGCGCTGGCCCAGCTGGGCCTGTGTCAGTCCGGCGCGCCGACGCGCGTCCTTCAGCAGCACTTCGGCGGACTCGATGACGGGCACGTCGTCACCATAGCGAATCGTCGATGCGACGTCGCCGATGAGCCGGCACCGGGGGGTGCTGGTCATGAACGTCGAGGCACGGACAGCCGGTCCTCGACGGGGGCTGACGCCGGTCGGCGACGGCGCGCCTCGCACCGAGCAGGCCTAGGCCCGCCGGCCCGCGGCGGACAGGACCGCGTCCGCGACGGCCTGCGGGGCCAGTTCGGGCACCCAGTGGCCGGTGTCGAGCTCGACGTGGCGGTAGGGACCGCGGACGTGGTCGGCGGTCCGGTCCACGGCGGCGCGGGCGTAGAACGGGTCCCGTCGACCGTGGAGGTAGGTCGTGGCCACCTCGACGTCGCCGACGGGACGGGCGAACGGCAGGGCCCGGTACCAGCCCAGCGCCGCGCGCAGGCTTCCCGGCGCGCTGTGCCGGCGGGCGTACCCGGCGGCGAGGTCCGCGGGCAACCCGCTGCGCCGCAGGGAAGCTGAGAGCAGCTCACCACCCCGGGCCAGCAGCAGCCGCTCGGGCAGCAGCGGCAGCTGGAAGAACCCGACGTAGGTCGAGCGCAGCCCCTGCGTCGAGGACGTCACCGCGCGCCGGTAGGCGGCCGGGTGGGCCTGCGAGAGGACGGTCAGGGACGCGAGCCGTTCCGGGTGCGTCGCGGCCAGGGCCCAGGCGACCACCCCGCCCCAGTCGTGGCCGACGAGGTGCACCGGCCGGGCCGGCCGGGTCGGCGTGGCCGCGTCCAGCAACGCGACGACGTCGGCGACGAGCTCGGGCAGCGCGTAGTCGCGGCGGCGCGGGGGCCGGGCGCGCGCGCCGTAACCCCGCTGTTCGGGCACGAGGACCCGCAGCCCGCCCGCCACGAGCCGGGGCACGACGGCGTCGTAGGCTTCCGGGCCCTGCGGGAACCCGTGCAGGCAGACGACCACGTCCCCGTCGGCGGGGCCGTGGTCGCCGGTGGAGAAGTCCAGGCCGGCCCGGGTGAAGGAGTCCACCGACGTGCCGCTCAGCAGGCGGCGACGCGGGTCCAGCCGCCGTCGACCTGGCGCAGCGAGACGATGGTGTAGCTGCTGGTCAGGCCCAGGGCGTCGCGGGAACCGCGGGCGTAGGCGTAGCCGTACAGGCTCACGGCGCGGTCGGCGGCGACGTGGGCCCGGGTGCTGTCGCGCACGCAACTCGTCGGGGTGGGGGTCGGGGTGGGCGTGGTGGGTCCGCCCCCGGCGCGCACCAGACCCGCCGCGAACCGGGCGCCCTCCGTCGTGGCTCCGTTGCTGGGGTAGCTGAGGTGGCTGCCCGTCCCGGTCTTGGGGGCGCTGCCGCAGACGGTGTCGCTGCTGTTGCAGTAGTCCTTCGACTTCGTCCCGTAGGTGGTGCTGGCGGTGGCGATGGTGCGTCCGCTCAGCCCCAGCGGGTTGCCGAACACGACGACCGCGGCGACGCGACCGGACAGCTCGGCGGGGACGGGCGTGCCGGTGGTGGTACCCGTGCGGATGCCCACCGCGATGTCGGTGACGGTCGCGCCCTGGGAGTAGCCCCCGAGGACGAACCGGGTCGAAGGGCAGGCCGCGGCCACCTCGCGCACGTGGGCGCTCATGTCGGTGGCACCGGGGCCGGCGCTGGTCTGGGAGGTGTTGGCGGCGTAGTCCACGGCGTAGGAGGTGACGGTCCGGTCCGACAGCTCGCTCGTGAGGGCCCGGACGAAGGGCGAGCCGACGATGCCGAGACCGGGCGTCTCGCCGGTGCCGCGCGCGAAGACGACCTCGACGTCGGAACAGGTGGCGGCGGTGGCCGGTGCGGCGGCGCTCAGCAGGGCGCCACCGGTGGCGGCGAGCGCGGCGAGGGTGGCGACCAGCCGGCGGGACGAGGGGATGCGCAGCACGGGTTCTTCCTCCACGACGTCGGAGTACGGCGGCGGGTCGCCGCTCAGCCGGTGCACAGCGTGCCCGGCCCCGCGGTCACCGGCAAGCGCCTACCGCCGGGTGGCGAGCTCGGGTTCGGAAGGGTTTCCCCGAGTCCGGTGACACCATCCGGGTCGAGCTGTCGGCGGTCTCCGGGGGTCAGGAGTGCGGCCGGTCCCCGAGGTCGGCGACCGGCGTCCGGCCGCTGACGACGTCCTCGGCCACCTCCTCCAGCGTCTGGTCGCGGGAGTGGGCGTGGCGCGCAGCAACGCGAAGGCACTCGAGGTGTCGGTCTGGAGCGTCGAGGTGAGGATCCCGACGGCCAGCCACACCCGGTAGCGCCGGCTCGCCGCGTGCGTGTCCAGCCACTCGGTGGGGAGGGTGAGTTCGACCTCTCCGCCCTCGCCGTCGGCGGATTCCGCACGGGTGTGACCGTGCAGGGTGGCCTGCAGCAGCACCGAACAGGCCATGCCCGCCACGGCCTGGGCGGAATCGACGTCGAAACCCGGGCGCACCTGGGCATCCGTGAAGTAGAGGTCGATCGCACCGATGCCGCCGCCGCTCCCCAGCACCAGGGGCACGGCGACCACGGAGCGGTAGGGACTGTGCCGACGGACCCGCTGGTGCAGAGTCGGCCAGCGGCGGGCGAAGGACGGTTCGTCGGCCACGACCGGCGCGGAGTGCTGGAACGCGGTGATGCAGGGTCCTTCGCCGAGGGTGTACTGCCACTGCTCGGCGGCGGTGGCCTCGGAGGTGCTGGCCCCCAGCAGGACCCGGTGGTCACCGCCGAAGAAGCTGATGCTCGCGGCGTCGACCTCCAGCACGCTGGCGACGGTCCGGGCCAGGGTCGTGGGCACCAGGTCGGCGTCGTCCCAGCCGGCGTGGAAGACGTATGCCTCGCGGAAGTGGTCGGCGAGGGTCATGCGGGCCCGCGATCGCCGTGGTGGTGACGGTGACCGTCGAGGCCCGCCGGGACCGCGGGGCGGAAGTAGTCACGGGCCGCGTCGCGGGCGTGGAGACGTCGCACCTCCTCGTCCGGGCTGTGTCGGCCTCCGAGGCTGTGCCAGGCGTCGAACTCCTCGAACACGTACTCGACGGCGCCGTGGACTCCGGCCGCTCGCACGGCGCCACCTCGACGACGTGCCCGGCGTCCCGCGTCGAGCCGCACCGAGAGACCCTCTTCGTCCGGCGCGGTGGTGCGGCTGAGGTCGATCACCAGGGACCGGGTCGTGGGCACCGTGGTGTCGAGGCACGCGGAGAGCCGGTCCGTGGTCTCGGTGGTCAGGTTGCCCTGCAACGAGATGACCGCGAGGTCACTCTCGCGGTGCTGGTCGACGGAGAAGTCCGTGCGTGCCCTCGGGGTGGGGGTGACGGCGCGCCCGCTGTTGGACCGGTGACTGCGGCCGGCCACCCGACAGGTGGCGAGGCCCTACCCCCACCCGAGGTCCTGAACCACGAGGGTGTGCGGCGACTCCGCCGAGGTGGCCCTGGACCCTAGTCGTCCAGGACGGCGAGCGCGTCGATCTCGACGAGCATCTCCTCGCGGGGCAGGCCGGTCATGACGGTCGTCCGGGCGGGCAGGACACCGGAGGTGCAGTGCGCGCCGACGTACTCGCCGTAGGCCTCGTTCATCGCGGCGAAGTCGTCGCGCGTGGTGAGGTAGACGCGGAGCATGACGACGTCGTCGAAGCTCGCACCGCCCGCGCGGAGGATCGCGTCGACGTTGCGCAACGTCCGCAGGGTCTGCGCCTTCACATCGCCGGGGTGCAGGTACTCGTTGGTCACCGGGTCCACCGGGCCCTGGCCGGAGACCTGCAGCAGCGGTCCCTTGCGGACGCCCTGCGAGAACGTGTGCGCCGGGGCGGGGGCGTCGGTCGTGGTGACGGCGGTGCGGGTGGTCATCAGGAGTTCTCCTTCTCGTCGGGGTGGTCGAGGAACCCGCACGAGCGGGAGATGTCCGCGGTCGCGGACAACAGGGCGGGCACGAGGTCGAGGACGGCCTCGTGGGGGAGCAGCACGTCGGGCACCGAGATCGAGACCGCGGCGAGGACGCGTCCGTCGGCGCCGCGGACCGGGGCGCCGACGCAGTTGACGAAGGTCTCGTTCTCCGCGTGGTCCTGCGCCCAGCCCGCCTCGGCGACGGTCGCGACCTCGGCGAGCAGTTCCTCGGGGCCGGTGAGGGTCCTCGTCGTCAGCCGGGGGAACTCCAGGGTCGCCACGAGTTCCGCCCGGTCGGGGGGCCGCAGGTCGGCGAGGAACACCTTCCCGACGGCGGTGCAGTGCAGCGCGGCGGTGTTCCCGATGCGTGAGGCCATCCGGACGGCGGCGCTGCGGGGTTCGAGCTTGTCCACGTAGGTGGCGACGGAACCGTCGAAGGCCGCCAGGTGGACGGTCTGCCCGACGTCGTCGCGCAGGCGCCGCAACCGGGGGGCGGCCACGGCCCGGACGTCGAAGGAGTCCAGGGCCTGCTGGGCGAGGCGGAACAGGTGCGAGCCGAGGACGTAGCGGTGCTGCTCGTCGTGGTGGACGTAGCCCGCGTCCTCGAGGACCCGCAGCAACCGCAGGACGGTGCTCTTGTGGGTCCCCGTCCCCTCGGCGAGTTCCCCCAGGGTCGCCGTACCGCCGGCGACGAGGTCGAGCAGCCCGAGGGCGCGCAGCAGTGACTGGCTCACCCCGTCAGCGCCGGGACCTCGGCGGGGCGGTCGCCCCGGGTCACGAGAGCGGCGGCGGCGCAGCGGTGACCGAACCCGACGGCGGCGTCGACGGCGAACCCGTGGGCGCGCCCGGCGAGGTAGCCGGCGGCGAAGGCGTCGCCCGCGCCGACGGGTTCGACGACGTCGACCGTCAGGGCGGGAACGTGGCGGTCCGGGTTCCCCGGTTCGAGCACGAGCACGCCGTGCTCCTCCTGCTTCAGCAGGATCCGCCGGGCGCCCGGCAGGGCCGTGCGCAGCGCGGCCGGGTCGTCGGTGCCGAACACCACCCGCGCCTCGTCGGCGCCGAGCAGGACCTCGTCGGCCGCGGCGGCCAACCGGCGCAGTGGTTCCTCGCTGCGTCCGCGCCACAGCGCGGGGCGGTGGTTCAGGTCCACCGACAGCGTCGTGGCGCTGCCCCGCACCCGGTCGGCGAGTGCGGCGCAGAACGCGGCCGCGGAGTCGGAGAGGCCGGGCGTGATCCCGCTGACGTGGACGGTGTCGGCCTCGGCCAGGGCCGCGCGCGCGGCGGGCCGGTCGAGGAACTCGGGGGAGAGGGCCGAGGCCGCCGACCCGCTGCGGTAGTAGTGCATGCGCGAACGCCGGGACCCGTCGGCGGCGACCCCCGGAGCCTTGACGTAGAGGCCGGTCGGCCGGTCCGGGTCGAGTTCGACGGCGCCGACGTCCACGCCGACCCCGTCGGCGAGGGCCAGGACGTGCTCACCGAACCCGTCGTCGCCCAGGCGCGAGAGCCAGCTCACGTCCACGTCGAGGCGGGCGAGGGTCAGGGCCACGTTGAGTTCCGCGCCGCCGACGGTGCGGACGAAGAGGTCCGCCTCGGCCAGGGGGACGTCCCGGGCGGGCGTCAGCACGACCATCGCCTCGCCGACGCACAGGACCTTTGACCGGGACACGGCGCGATGCTAGAACGGCGTCGACCGCTGCTGCAACGTCCGTTGCGCAGCGCGCAACGCAGTCACGACGCAGTGGAGGTCGGTGTGGTGTACGACGCCCCGGAGATCGGCGCGCTCCCGGCCGGGGGCAAGGCGGTGCCGGTCGACGCCTGGGGGGTTCCGGCCGACGAGTTCGCGGCGACCCGCCCCGGCCTGGCCGATCTCCCCACCCCGCTCGTCACCCTCGACGCCACCGCCCTGACCCGCAACGTCGCGACGATGGCCGCCTGGGCCGCCGCGGCCGGTGTCGACCTCGCCCCGCACGGCAAGACGACGATGGCCCCCTCGATCTGGCGGGCCCAGCTCGAGGCCGGCGCGATCGGGATCACCGTCGCGACCGGGTGGCAGCTCACCGTGGCCCTGCGCGAGGGCCTGGACTGGGTCCTCGCGGCCTACCCCGTCCTCGACCCGCAGGTGCTGCGGTTCCTCGGCAAGCCCCGCACCGCCCGCGTCCTCACCTGGGTGGACGGGGTCGACGTCGTCGAGGCGATGGCCCCGCACGTCGCCGACGCCGTCGCGCCCATCGACGTCCTCGTGGAACTCGGGGCCACCGGGGGCCGGACCGGAGCCCGCTCCCGCAGTGCCGCGGTGGAGGTCGCCCGGGCCGTCGCCGCGACCCCCGGCCTGCGGTTGGCGGGGGTCGCGGGCTACGAGGGAGCGCTGGCTCACGACGCGAGCCCCGCGAGCCTCGTCGTGGTCCGCACCTACCTCTCCGACCTCGCCGCGCTGCACCGGACGCTGCTGGACCAGGGTCTGTACGGAGACGTCCCCGGTGGACTCGTCGTCAGCGCCGGTGGCAGCGCCTACTTCGACGCCGTGGCCGACGTGCTCGCCGGGGCGCACGACCCCGACGGGACGCGGGGAGCCCCGACGCGCGTCGTCGTGCGGGCCGGCGCCTACGTCGCCCACGACGACGGGTTCTACCGCGGGATCACCCCGATGAACCGCGGCAGCGAGGGGGAGTTGCGCGCCGCCCTCCACGGGTGGGTCCGCATCGTCTCCCGCCCCGAACCGGGTCTCGCGCTCGGCGACGCGGGCAAGCGCGACCTCGCCTTCGACGAAGGGCTCCCCGAGGTGCAGGCGGTGCGCCGCGCGGCCACGGGCGACACCGAACCCCTCGAGGGAGCCACCGTCACCGCGATGAACGACCAGCACACGTTCCTGTCCCTGACCGGCGACGCCCGGGAACTGCGGGTCGGTGACGTCGTCCGCCTCGGTCTGTCCCACCCCTGCACGACGTTCGACAAGTGGCAGCTCCTGCCCGTCGTCGACGACGCCCTCGCCCCGCAACCCGTGCTCGTCGACTGGGTGCGCACGGTGTTCGGGTGAACCTCGTCGTCCGCGGGGCCACCATCGTCGACGGTACGGGGAGACCCGGCCGCCGCGGTGACGCCCTCGTCGTCGACGGCCGGATCGCGGAACTCGGGGACGTCGGGACGACCGCCGGGGCGCGGGAGCTGCGGGCCGACGGGCTCGTGCTGTCGCCGGGTTTCATCGACATGCACGCCCACTCCGACCTCGCGGTCGTCACCGACCCGCAGCACCTCGCGAAGACCACCCAGGGGGTCACCACCGAGGTCGTCGGCCAGGACGGGCTGAGCTACGCCCCCGTCGACGCCGCCGCCCTCGCCGTCCTGCGCGACCAGCTCGCGGGGTGGAACGGGATCCCCGACGACGACCTCGGGTGGCCCGGGGTCGGGGCCTACCTCGACCGCGTCGACCGCGGCGCCGCCGTCAACGTCTGCTACCTCGTCCCCCAGGGCACGGTACGGATGGTCGTGGTCGGAACCACCGACCGCCCCGCCACCGCGGCGGAACTCCAGCGTATGCGGGAACTCGTGGGACTCGGCCTGGCCGAAGGCGCCGTCGGGATGTCGAGCGGGCTCACCTACACGCCCGGCATGTACGCCGACACCGCGGAACTCGTGGCGTTGTGCCAGGTCGTCGGTGCGGCCGGAGGTTTCTACGCCCCCCACCAGCGTTCCTACGGCAAGGGCGCCCTCGAGGCCTACGCCGAGGTCGTCGACGTCGCCCGCCGCGCCGGCTGCGCCCTGCACCTCACCCACGCCACGATGAACTTCGGCGTCAACGCCGGCCGCGGCGGGGAACTCCTCGACCTCGTCGACGCGGCGCTCGCCGACGGTGTCGACGTGACCCTGGACTCCTACCCCTACCTGCCCGGGTCCACCACCCTCGCGGCGGTGCTGCCGAGCTGGGCGAGCGAGGGTGGCCCGGAGGCGACCCTGCTCCGCCTCGGGGACCCGGAGGCGTTGCGGCGCATCCGGTACGCCCTCGAGGTCGAGGGGTCCGACGGCTGCCACGGCGTCACGGTCGACTGGGACACGGTGCAGGTCTCCGGGGTCCGCCACCCGGAGATCGCGGAACTCGCGGACCTCGTGGGGCGCAGGATCACCGGGTTCGAGATGTTCGTCGACGTCCTGCGTCGCGACCGCCTCGGCACGACGATCCTGCAGCACGTCGGCCACGAGGAGAACGTCCGCGCCATCATGGCCCACCCGCGCCACACCGTCGGCAGCGACGGCCTCCTCGTCGGTGCCCGCCCGCACCCCCGGGCCTGGGGGACCTTCCCGCACTACCTCGGGCACTACGTGCGGGAGGAGGGGGTCCTCGGGCTGGAGGACTGCGTCGCCCACATGACCTCCCGTCCGGCCCGGCGGCTGGGGCTGCGGGACCGCGGAGTCCTGCGGCCGGGCGCGGTCGCCGACCTCGTCCTCTTCGACCCGACGACGGTGGCCGCCGGGGCCACCTTCGAGCACCCCCGACGCCAGGCCGTCGGCATCCCGCACGTCCTGCTCGGCGGCGAGCCCGTCGTCGCCGACGGCCGGCGCACCGATGCGCTGCCCGGTCGGGCGCTGCGCCACCACCCCTCGACAGGAGTCACCGCATGAGCCTCGAGCAGTTGTTCACCGACCGGGTGGTGGCCGTCGTCCGCGCGCCGGAGATCCCCGACGCCCGGGCCCTGTGCGCGGCGCTCGCCGCGGGCGGGATCCGCACCGTCGAACTGACGTTCACGACCCCCGACGTCCTGCGCCACCTGCGGGACGCCGCCGGTGCCGAGGGGATCTCCCTCGGCGTCGGCACGGTCCTGGACGACGACGACGCGCGGGCCGCGATCGACGCCGGAGCCCGGTTCCTCGTCACCCCGGGCCTGCGGCCCGCGGTGGCGGCGGCCGCGGTGGCGGCGGGGATCCCGTTCCTCATGGGCGCGTTCACCCCCAGCGAGGTCCTGGTCGCGCACGAGTCCGGTGCGGCTGCGGTCAAGGTGTTCCCCGCGGGTCGTCTCGGACCGGGCTACCTGACCGATCTGCACGGCCCCTACCCCGACGTCCGGCTCGTCCCCTCCGGTGGGGTCAGCGCGGGCAACGCCGCCGAGTACCTCGCCGCCGGGGCGGCGGCGGTCACCGCGGGCACCGGAGTCGTTCCGCCGCAACTGGTCGCCGCCGCGGACTGGACGGGCATCACCGAGCGGGCCGCCGCCTTCGTCGCCGCGATGGGTTAGCGGGAGGCCCGCACCGCGTCCCCGGGTCAGTCCGCACGGCTCCGGCGGTGCCGGGCGAGGAGGGCGAACCCGGCGATGCACGCCGCGAGCCCGACGCCCCGCACCCACCACGGCCAGCGGTAGTAGCCGGCGAACGCGGCGAAGGCGTAGTACGCGACGAACGCGAGGACCGCCCAGACCCAGAGAGGCAGACGGCGGCGTCCGCTGGGGGAGGGCATGTCGTCAGGCTACCGCCGGGAAGTGGAACGTTCCGCGGCTCGTGCGGCCTCCCGAGCCGCGGAACGTTCCCCTCGACGGTCGGGTCAGCGCGGGACGGCGGAGATCGCCGCTTCGGGGCGGTGCACGCCGCGGGGGCGGTAGCGCAGGACGTCGGAACAGCCGGCGAGGTCGGCCAGCAACCACACGATGGCCAGCCACATCTCGGTCCCCTGCAGGCCCGGTTCGCGGCCGACCAGGAACGAGAAACCCCTGTCGTCCTGCCAGGTGCGCAGCGCGTCGGCGAGCAGCCCCCGGGCGGCCGTGACCACCTCCTCGCGGCGGTGGTGGGTCTGCTTGCCGGCGAGCCAGAGGGGGTGCGCCACGTCGAGGACGTTGCAGGCGTTGCGGCGTTCGGGGGCGAACAGCCTCTGGTCGCCGAGGTGGGTCAGGACGGTGTCGACGACGCGTTCGGGGTGGGGGAGCGGAACCCCGAACTGGGCGAAGGTCCCGCGGCTCGCGCGGTAGAAACCGTTGACGACCTGCAGCACCCCCTCGCCCGGGGCGGGGGTCCCCCACATGCCGGTACCGGGCGCGGCGCGCGTCGTGAGCCAGCCGAAGAGCGCCTCCAGGGTTCCGGGGACCCCGCGCTCCCCGCGGGCCAGGTTCCAGCGGAACGCGGTCCCCGCCGCGTCCACCCAGGCCCCGGAACCCCACGCCCGGCCGTCCCACGGGAGGCCGTCGAGGTTCTCCAGGAGTTCTGGTGCGGTCATCCGGGCGAAGTACCCGATCGGGTGCGAGAACCGCTCACCGAACACGTCGAGGGCGTAGCCCACGGAGAGCGCGTGGTAGAGCACGTTGCCGTCGCCGGCGTCCGGGGTTCCCGGGACGGGGAGGCCGTCGGCGCCGAACAACGGCACCAACCCCGTCTCCGGGTCCTGGAGCGCCGTGAGCCGGGCCAACTGCTCGTCGCGGGGGAGTTGCGGCGGGGCGTCGTCGAGCAGGTAGGCGGCGATCTCGAGGGCGTCGGCCTGGGCGCGGACGGTGGGGCCGGCGCCGGGGGAGTCGGTGAACTGGCCACCGGGTAGCGACGGGTTCCAGCACCTCGCCAGGACGTCGCCGGCCTGGGACCGGGCCCGTTCCTCGAACTGCCCGAGCGCGGTCGCCAGGTCGTCGCCTGCCCCGGCCGGCGGAACCCGCCAGCGGATCCGACGGGCCGGGTTCCCGCCGACGATCGCCCCGGCGGCGACGTCCCGGGTGACGACCGCGCCCGCGGCGAGGACGGCGTGGTCCCCGACGTGGACGCCGTCGAGCACGACGACGTTCGACCCGATCCACACGTCGTCGCCGATGACGATCCCGCGCGAACTCAACGGTTGCCGGAACACCGGCGTCCCGGGTTCGATGCCGTGGTTGAACCCGAGGATCGACGTGTGGGCCCCGATCCGGACACCGTCCCCGCAGCGGACGTCACCGCGGACCACGGCGAAGACGTTCACGGTGCAGTCGGCGCCGAAGCGGACGTCGTGGCTGAGGTAGGCGTTCGCCGCGACGTAGGAGCGGTCGCCCAGGACCAGGGAGTCGGTCTCGACGGCGGCCAGCCGGCTGACGAACGTGTCGACGCCGAGCGACCACTTCGGGTGCTCGTCGTGGAAGGCCTGCTGCTCCTCCCGCTCGGCCGCGGTCGCCTCGCGGCGGAATCCCCAGGGTTCGACGTCGAACCTGCTCACGGTCGTCCTCCCGTCACTGGAAAGCGCTTGCTCACACGCTAGCACCGCCACCGCTCCCTTGACAGGCAAGTAGGGACTTGCCAACACTCGGACGTGTGGACGACGTGTTCAAGGCGCTGGCGGACCCGACCCGCCGCGCGATCCTCGACGAGCTGACCCGGCGCAGCGGTCAGACCCTCTTCGAGCTGCGGGTGCGCCTGATCGAACGGCACGGCTCGGGTTCGACCCGCCAGGCCGTCTCGCAGCACCTCGCGGTCCTCGAAGGGGTCGGGCTCGTCGTGCTCCGCCGGGAGGGGCGCTACACGTTCCTGGACCTGGACCCGTCTCCGCTGCGCAGGTTCCTGACCGAGATCGAGGAGAGGTGGCGACCAGCATGAGGATCGCGTACACGAGCGTGTTCGTCGACGACCAGGACAAGGCCCTGGCCTTCTACACGGAGGTGCTCGGCTTCGTGAAGAAGGTCGAGGTGCCGCTCGGCGAGCACCGCTGGCTGACCGTGGTCTCACCCGAGGACCCGGACGGCGTCGAGCTGGTCCTCGAACCGCGGGAGCACCCCGTCGCCATCGCCTACACCGAGGGGCTCGTGGCCGACGGCATCCCGAGCGCGGCCTTCGTCGTCGAGGACGCCGCCGCGGAGGCCGAGCGCCTCGCCGCCCTCGGGGTCGTCTTCACCCAGCCGGCGACGGTGATGGGCCCGGTCACCACGGCGGTGCTCGACGACACGTGCGGGAACCTGCTGCAGATCCAGTCCCTGAACTCCTGACCACTCACCTCTTCACTCCCGAGCCATAGCGATATATCGTTGAGGCATCGCGACAGCACGAGGCTGCGCGATGACCCGGAGGTGCAGACATGAGAGGCAACCGATTCGCCGGCCCGTGGGGCGGCGCGTGGGAAGGACGTCAGGACGGCCGGGGGCACCACCCCGGCGGTGGCGGCCCGTTCGGCGGACCCGGACGGGGTTTCGGCCCCGGGTTCGCCGCGTTCGGCGAGATGTTCGAGGGGCGGGGCCCCGGACGCGGTTTCGGGGGGTTCGGCCGGGGTGGCGGCCGTCGCCCGCGCGGTGACGTGCGGGCCGCGGTCCTCGTGCTCCTGGCCGAGGGGCCGAGCAACGGCTACCGCATCATCGGGGAGGTCACCCGCCGCAGCGACGGTGAGTGGAAGCCGAGCCCGGGGTCGGTCTACCCGATCCTGCAGCAGTTGCAGGACGAGGGGCTCGTCGCGGCGGACCCCGCGGACGCCAAGCAGTTCACCCTGACCGACGAGGGTCGCGCCTACGTCGAGCAGGAGTACTCCGAGACCCCGCCGCCGTGGGAGAACCTCGACGGCGGACCCGACCGGGAGCGCGCGCACCAGGTGCGCAGGCAGCTCGGCTCGATCGCGATGACCTACCAGCAGATCGCGCTGTCCGGTCGTCCCGGCGACCTCCAGCGGGCCGGCGACGTGCTCGAGAAGGCGCGCCGGGAACTGCTGGGGATCCTCGCCGAGGACCTCAGGGAAACGCCCGGAGGATGACCTGCGGGGTCGCCACGACGGGGGTCACCGCGTGGACGAGGTGGACCTGCCGCCAGCCGTCGGGCGCGAGCGCGCCGGTGGACAGCAGGTCCGCCCGGACGGCGAGGTTGGCGCCCGGTTCGTGCGGACCCTCGGACCCGCGGACCGGACCGGTGCTGGCCTTCGCGCCCGCCCGGTGGTGACGGACGTGCTCGGTGATCCACCCGACGCTCACGCCGACGTCGCAGGTGGTGGTGAGGACGACGACCTCTGCCGGGTCCACGACGAGGGCGGCCAGGGTGTGGGCCGTCAGCTCGCGCAGTTCCCCGCGGGAGCGCGTGTCGTCGGGGTGGTGGTCGACGGTCAGCTCCACGTCGTCCAGCAGGTCGACCAACGGGCCCCAGTCGCCGAGGAGCGGGGCCAACGCAGGGGCGTCGCAGGACGTCGCGAGCACGAGGGTCGTGGGGATGCCGGCCGCGGAGGCCTCGTCGGCCGCGGCCGCCAGGTGCTCCAGGCAGGCGTCCAGCGCAGGCAGGTCGCCCGCAGGGACCGGGAGCAGCACGACAGCCCGCGTGACACGCACGAGAAATCCTCCTCCGTCGGCCTGGACGTTCCTGTCCACTGAGCGTTCGTGTCGTCACGAGACGGCGATCCCTTGAGTCCCGGGCTTGCAGTTGTCGTGGCGTCAACTCCTACCGTCGTCCCGTGCACGCGAGAACACGGGAGTGGACGATCCACGAGGTCGCCACGGCCACGGGAGCGACGGCCCGCACCCTGCGCCACTACGACGACGTCGGACTGCTGACCCCCAGCCGCACCGGGGCCAACGGCTACCGCTACTACGACGCCGTCGCCCTGCGCCGGTTGCAGCGGATCCTGCTGCTGCGCGAGCTGGGTCTGGGCCTGGCGGCCATCGCCGACGTCCTCGAGGCCCGGGTCGACGAGGTCGCCGCCCTGCGGACGCACCTCGCCCTGCTGGAGGAGCAGGCGGACCGGATCGCCCGGCTCACCACGAGCGTGCGCACCACGTTGTCCCAGGGTGGCGACGGGGCCGACGGGAAGGAGATCGAGGTGTCTCGGATGTTCGACGGTTTCGACGCAGGACGGTACGAGGAGGAGGTCGTCGAGCGCTGGGGGCGCCTCGCCCACGACGACGCCGGCCGGACGTGGTCCGAGCTCGGGGCGCAGGGCCGCGCGGAGCACCAGCGCGAGCACGAGGCGATCGCCGCCGGCCTGGCCGCCGCCGTGGGGGAGGATCCGGGTGCCCCGGCCGTCCAGGACCTCGTGCGGCGCCACCACGCCTGGGTCTCGGTGTTCTGGACCCCCGACGCGGCCGCGTACCGCGGGTTGGTGCGGATGTACGTCGAGGACGGGCGGTTCCGCGCGGCCTACGACGCCGCCGGACCGGGCACGGCCGACTTCCTGGCCCGGGCGGCGGACGTGTTCGCGGACCGTGTGTTGAGCTGACACCCTCCCGTCACCCGCAGGACGGCCCTCGTGTCGGAGGTCGGGTGCACCCTCGGAGGATGAGCGAGACGCAGACGGCGCAGGGACTGCAACTTCTCGGCCGGGCGGGGTTCGACCCCCGGTTCCTGGCGCCGGGTCCGCTGGTCCCGTTGCCCGAACCCCTCGACGGGGCCGAGGTCGTCGTCCTGCCGTACACGCACTTCTCCATCGTGCAGCGGCCGGACCGGCGCCTCGCGGCCGCGACGGTCGTCGCCGTCGACGGCGCCTCCCTGGTGGACGTCGAACGGTCGGGGGACCAGTGGTTCCTCGACCCGCGGCTGGGCCCCGACGACCAGGCCGGTGCCGAGCTCTACGCGCGCAACGACTTCGACCGCGGACACCTGGTGCGCCGCCGCGACCCCGGCTGGGGGGTCGACGCGGTGCGGGCCAACGCCGACACGTTCTCCTACGCCAACGCGGCCCCGCAGGCCTCGACGTTCAACCAGTCGCTGGAGCTGTGGCTCGGGCTGGAGGACCACGTCCTGGCCTACGCCAGGCAGTGGGACCAGCGCCTCGTCGTGGTGAGCGGACCGGTGTTCGCGGACGACGACCCCGAGTACCGCGGTGTGCGGATCCCGCGTCGCTTCTACAAGATCGCGGCGTACCTGCTGCCGCAACCCCTCGACCTCGACCCCTCCGAGGAGGTGTCGGTGCTCGCCAGCGCCGGTTTCGTCCTCGACCAGACCCCGCTGGTGGAGGAGATCGTCGGGTCGCCGCGTTCCCGGGAGGTCCCCGAACTGGGCGGGTTCCGGACGTTCCAGGTTCCCGTCGCGGACGTCACCGACCTCACCCGGCTCGACTTCGGGCCGCTCGTCGCGGCGGACCGGATGCCGGGGCTGGTCCCGGTCTCCAGCGCCGAGGGCGAGGTCCCGCTCTGGCGCCCCGTTGGCCGGGCCGCGGACCTGCTGCTGTAGTGGCCGGGTGACGGCGGAGTGGTGGGAGCGCGCCCGGGCGGCCGAGACCGTCCGGGCGCAGGAGCTGCTGCGCGACTTCGTCGGCGAACTGCGCCGCCGGGGGATCGCGCCGGAGGCGCTGCGGGCCCGCGCCGGCTCGGCGCGGTACCGGACCGACCTCGTGGGGTGGTACCTGCGCGCCAACGGTTCCCTCGCGGTCGGGCCCGCGGGGGAGTACTACGTCCTCGACGTGGCGCCGAGCCTGGCCGGGCGGTTCCGGGGGGCCGTGATCAGCCCCTCGGAACCGCCCCTGCAGGTCGGTCGCGGCGCCCGCGACGGCGAGTCCGTGGAACTCGCCGAACTGCTGCGCCTGCGGTTGGACGAGCTGTAGGTCAGCCCTTGCGGAGCTGGACGACGGCCCAGGACAGCGGGGGCAGCACGATCGTCGCCTGCTCGGCGGTCACGGTGACCTCGTCGAGGGTGCGCAGACCGACGGCCTGGTGGTCGCCCTCGAGGTTGGTGGTGTGGCGGTCCTGCCCCTCGGTGGCTGCGAGGACCTTCGCCGACACGAGGCGGTCCACGTCGAACCCCCGCAGCGGGACCTCGACCGAGGCCGGTTCGGTCTGGTCGCGGTTGGCCAGGAACAGCGTGAGGAACTCGTCGTCGTAGGTCGCCGCGGCGTCCACGACGTCGACGTCACCGAACTTGTCGGTCTCGTACTTCTCGCTGGTCGTGACGACCTGCAGGACGTTGCCCGTCGCGAGGCGGCGCATCTGCTCGAAGGGATGGGCGATGGACTGCTTCCACGCCTCCTTGCCGGGTTCGCTGCGCAGCAGGCCGATGACGTTCACGAGCTGCGCCTGCGCGCCGATGTGCACGCGGTCGGAGTGGCGGAGCAGGGAGTTCAGCAGGGTTCCGACGACGACGGCGTCGGTGATCGAGTACTCGTCCTCGATGACGCGCGGGGCGACGTCCCAGGGTTCGACACCCTCGGCGTGGTGGGGCTTCGACTGGTACCAGACGTTCCACTCGTCGAAGCTCAGGTTGATGCGCTTGGAGTGCTTGCCCTTGGCGCGCACCGCGTCCGCCGTCGCGACGACCTGGTCGATGAAGAGGTCCATGTCGACCGCGGAGGCCAGGAAGCTGGCGGCGTCGCCGTCGTGCTCCTGGTAGTAGGCGTGCAGCGAGACGTAGTCGACCGCGTGGTAGGAGAGTTCCAGGACGGTCTGCTCCCACTCGCCGAACGTCGGCATCGCACGGCTGGAGGAACCCACGGCGACGAGTTCGATGTCGGGGTCGATCGAGCGCATCGCCATGCCGGTCTCGGCGGCGAGCCGGCCGTACTCCGCGGCCGTCTTGTGGCCGGTCTGCCAGGGACCGTCGAGCTCGTTGCCGAGGCACCAGAGCTTGATGTCGAAGGGGTCCTTGCTGCCGTGCGCCTTGCGCAGGTCCGCGAACTTCGTCCCGGAGTTCAGGTTGGCGTACTCCAGCAGGTCGCAGGCCTCCTGCAGCCCACGGGTGCCGAGGTTCACCGCCATCATCGTCTCGGTCTCGACCTTGCGGGCCCAGGCGTCGAACTCCGCGAGACCGAACTGGTTGGTCTCGACGGAACGCCAGGCGCGGTCGATGCGGCGCGGGCGGTCCTCGCGGGGGCCGACGGAGTCCTCCCAGTCGAAACCGGAGACGAAGTTCCCGCCGGGGTAGCGGACGACGGTCGGGCCGATCTCCTTGGTGAGTTCGAGCACGTCGGTCCGCAGGCCGTCCTCGTCCGCGCTCGGGTGGTCGGGTTCGAAGATGCCGGTGTAGACGCAGCGGCCCATGTGCTCGACGAACGAGCCGAACAGCCTCCGCGGGACGGGACCCACGGTGAAGGCGGGGTCGAGGGCGAGACGAGCGGTGCGCACGGTTGGTCTCCTGTTTTGACGGTCACGACTGTGTGATGGCCACGGCGGTGTGAAGGGTCGGTCAGCACGATTGCAACGTTGGAAGGCAGTCAACGCGAAAGCTGCAGCGCCGTCAAGGTGCGCGGTGCAAGAATGCGCCGGTGCCTCCCCGAACCGGTTCGCGACCCACGACGCTGCGGGACGTGGCCGAGGCGGCCGGCGTGTCCATCAAGACGGTGTCCAACGTCGTCAACGACCACCCGCACGTGCGGCCGGAGATGCGCGAGCGCGTCAAGGTCGTCATCGAGCGGCTCGACTACCGCCCCAACGGGATCGGGCGTCAACTGCGGCAGGGCCGGACGGGACTGGTCGCGCTCGCGCTGCCCAACGTGACGAGTCCCTACTACGGCGAGCTGACCTCCGCCCTGGTGACCGCGGCCCGGGCCCGCGGGATCACGCTGCTCGTGGAGCAGACCGACGGGGACCTCGAACGCGAGCGCGAGGTCGCCAACGGCTTCCCCGTGCGACTGGTCGACGGCCTGGTCTTCGTCCCGTTGACCATGCCCGGGGGGAGCTGGCGCAGCGCCGCGACTCGACGCCGGCCGTCCTGATCGGCGAGCACGGCGAGGGGTCGGGCTACGACCGCGTCACCATCGACTCCGTCGACCTCGGGGACATCGCCGTCCGCCACCTGACCGAGGTCGGCCGCCACACCATCGCCTTCCTCGGGGACAAGCTCCAGACGTCGACGCGGCCCCCGGTGGTGGCCCAGCGCATCGAGGGCTACCGCAGGGCCCTGCGCCGGGCGAAGCTCAAGTTCGACCCGTCGCTGCTGTGGCCGCTCCCCGAGTGGGACCGCGCGTACGGCTACGAGGGGACCCTGGCGCTGATGGCCGCCCGCCCCGACGTCGACGCGATCTTCGCGGCCAACGACCTGCTGGCCTTCGGGGCGATGCACGCGTTGCGCGGGCTGGGACTGCGGGTGCCGCAGGACGTCGCCGTCATGGGGGTAGACGACGTCGAGCAGGCCCGCTACAGCGCGCCCACCCTGACCACGATCACGCTGGACCGGTCCGAGATGGCCGACCTGGCCATGGGCCTGCTGGCCGACCGCCTCGCGGGGCACGACGGCCCGGAACGACTGCTCACGGTGACCGGCCGGCTCGTGGTCCGGGAGAGCTCCGGCGGCTGACACCGGCCGGGTCGCCACCGGGGTGGGGTGGCAGCATCGGCCCGTGCGAGCCGTGCAGATCGAAGCGACCGGGGGACCCGAGGTCCTCACCGTCACCGAGCTGACCACCCCGGAACCCGGGTCCGGCCGGGTCCTCGTCGACGTGGAGGCGGCGGGTGTGAACTTCATCGACACCTACCGCCGGAGCGGGGTGTACCCGCTGCAGCTGCCGACGGTGCTCGGCAGCGAGGGCGCGGGACGGGTGGCGCGGCTCGGCCCGGGGGTCGAGGGGTTCACCGTCGGGCAGCTCGTCGCCTGGAAGGAGGCGCCCGGGAGCTACGCGGAACAGGTCCTCGTGGCCCAGGAGGAACTCGTCCCGGTGCCCGAGGGGGTCGAGGCCACCACGGCGGCCGCGGTGATGCTCCAGGGCCTGACCGCGCACTACCTCTGCACCGACACCTTCGCCGTCACCGAGGGCACCTGGGCGTTGCTGCACGCCGGGGCCGGCGGGGTGGGGTTGCTGCTGACGCAGATGCTGAAGCTGCGCGGGGCGAAGGTCCTCACCACGGTGTCGACGCCGGAGAAGGCCGAGTTGTCGCGCGCGGCGGGCGCGGACGACGTCGTCGGCTACGACGGGGCGAGCGCGCGGGCCCGCGAACTGACCGGCGGGCGCGGGGTCGACGTCGTCTACGACAGCGTGGGCAAGGACACCTTCGACGCGAGCCTGGACGCCCTGCGCCCCAGGGGGTTGATGGTGCTCTTCGGTGGTTCGAGCGGTCAGGTCCCGCCCTTCGACGTCCAACGGCTCAACACCGGCGGATCGCTGTTCCTGACCCGTCCGACGCTGGGTTCCCACACCCGGGACCGGGCGGAGCTGGTGTCGCGGACCGAGGAGGTCTTCGGCTGGATCGCGGCCGGGGACCTCGACGTGCGGATCGGACACACCTACCCGCTGGCCGACGCCCGCCGGGCCCACGAGGACCTCGAAGCGCGCCGCACCACGGGCAAGCTCCTGGTGATCCCCTAGTCGACGGTGCCGCTCAGGACGCAGAACTCGTTGCCCTCGGGATCGGCCAGGACGGTCCAGCCCGCACCGTCGCCCTGACCGACGTCGGCGTGGCGGGCCCCGGCCGCGAGGGCGTCGGCGATGACGCGTTCCCGACCGGGGCCGGTCCGGGTGGCGCGGACGTCGAGGTGCCAGCGGTTCTTCACCGTGTGCGGGGTGGGGGAGGAGACGAACTCCAGGAACGGGCCGCGGTTCCCGGCCCGCAGCGCGCACACCTGCGGGCTGGAACGGACCACGCTGAAACCGGCGACGGGGGCCCAGAAGTCGGCGAGGCCCTGCGGGTCGCGGGCCTGGCAGACGACGGCGGCGACGGTGCCGGTCCCGTCGTACTCCGGTCTCGGGTCGAGGACGCAGAACTCGTTCCCCTCGGGGTCGGCCAGGACCACCCAGGGAACCTCCCCCTGGCCCACGTCCGCGCGACGGGCTCCGAGGTCGAGCAGGAACTCCACGGTCTCCCGCTGTTCGGCGGTCGAGGAGGTGTCCAGGTCGAGGTGCACGCGGTTGGGGCCGACCTTCTCGTCCTGCACCTGCAGGAACACGAGTTCCAGCCCGGGTTCGCCCGCCGGTGGGACGACGTCGATCTCGTCCGCGTCGGAGTACCCGACGCGCCACGAGAGGGCCTGTGCCCACCAGCGGGAGAGGTGGCCGGGGTCGACGGCGTCCACGACCACGTTCACCAGGCGGCTGTCCACGTCCGCGAGGCTAGCCGTTCAGGAGTTCCCGCGGCCGGTCTCCTGCTGCAGTTCGTCGATCATCTCGGAGGCGCGGGCCTTGTCGAGGTCCTCGGGGACCTCGCGTCCGGCTTCGCGGGCCAGGGTCTGCAGGTAGCTCTTCTGCGGACCGGTCATGGGCTCGTCGCCGGTGACCCAGGTCTCGGGGTCCTTCTCGGCGTTCTGGGTGGGGTCGGGGGTTTCGCTCACCGGCTGACCGTACGACGCCTGTACGAAGTGCGCGCGCCGACGGGTGACGCGAGTTCCCGGCCCCGCCACCGGCCGATACCGTGTGCCCACCGAACTGTCGTGGAGGGGGAACCGTGGCGTACGACGCCGCGGCGGAACGGACCGTGAGGTCCCTGGTCGCTGCACCGCCACCGCGCGTGGCCTGGCCCGACGCCGCCAAGGCCGTCTGCATCCTGCTGGTCGTCCTGGGGCACGTGACCTACCTCCACGTGGAGGAGTCGCGCTGGTACGCGGCGGCCGGCGCCCCGCCGCTCTGGGACCTCCTCGACGTCGTCCTGCGACCCGTGCGCATGCCGCTGTTCTTCGCGGTGTCCGGGTTCTTCGCCGCCCGGGCGCTGACGCGGCCCTGGCGCGCGTCGGTCCGGGGCCGGGTCGGGCAGAACCTCTACCTGCACGTCCTGTGGATGCTGGTGGGCTTCGGGGTCGCGCTCGCGGTCGGGATCCCGACCTTCATGGCCCCCGAGCACGCCTCCGGTCTGCCGGGTGCGGCGCTGACCGCCTCGACGGGGCTCTGGTACCTCTACGCCCTCGCCGTGTACTTCGTGCTCGCGCGGGCCACCCGGTCGTGGCCGGCGCCCGTTCCCACCGCGCTGGCCGCGGCGCTGGCCGTCGCCTCCTTCTCGGGCGTCCTGCCCGGGTCGGGCGACACCCACTCCGTCCTGGAGAACCTCGTCTGGTTCCTGGCCGGGGCGCGGTTCCCCGAGCAGGTCCGGCGACTGTCGCGACGTCCCCGGCCGCTGGCCCTGCTCGCGGTCGTCGTCGTCCTGGTGGCGGTGCTCGGCGCCGTCCGCGTCCTCGACCTCTCGCGGGTGCCGGCTGCGGTCCTGGAGATCCCGACCCGGGCCGGGGCCGTGGTCGCCGGGATGCTGCTGGCCGTCCTGTTCGTCACGTGGTTCCCGCGGGCGGCGTCCCCGCTGCTGCGGCTGGGGCGACGGACCCTGCCGGTCTACGCCCTGCACGGACTCGTCCTCATCGTGGTGCAGCGACCGCTGGCCGCCGTCACCGAACCCCTGTTCGGGGCGTTGCCGCACCCGGCGCAGCTGCTGCTGGTGCTGGTGTACCCGCTCGTGCTGACCCTCGCGATCGCGTGGTGCTGCCTGGCGGCGCAGACGCTGGCGCAGCGGGTCGGGGCCGGCTGGCTCTTCGCCCTGCCGACGCGGAGGAGGTCGCCCGCCCTGCTCGTCCCGCCCGCCTAGACTCCTGACCATGACCCACGTCCTCTCCGCGGTGGCCTGGCCCTACGCCAACGGGCCCCGGCACATCGGCCACGTCGCCGGCTTCGGCGTCCCCTCCGACGTGTTCAGCCGCTACATGCGGATGGCGGGTCACGACGTCCTCATGGTGTCGGGCACCGACGAGCACGGGACGCCGATCCTCGTCCAGGCCGAGCAGGAGGGCGTGACCCCGCAGCAGCTCGCCGACCGCTACAACCGCGTCATCGCCGAGGACCTGCACGGCCTCGGCCTCTCCTACGACCTGTTCACCCGGACCACCACCGCGAACCACTACTCCGTCGTGCAGGAGATGTTCCGCACGGTCCACCAGAACGGCTACATGGTCGCGCGGAAGGGGATGGGGGCCATCTCCCCGTCCACGGGCCGTACCCTGCCCGACCGCTACGTCGAGGGCACCTGCCCGATCTGCGGCTACGACGGCGCCCGCGGCGACCAGTGCGACAACTGCGGCAACCAGCTCGACGCGATCGAGCTGAAGAACCCGCGCAGCCGGATCAACGGCGAGACGCCCGTCTTCGTCGAGACCGAGCACTTCTACCTCGACCTGCCCGCGCTGGCCGAGGCCCTCGGCTCGTGGTTGCAGACGCGCGCCGACACGGGGCGCTGGCGCCCCAACGTCCTGAAGTTCTCGCAGAACCTGCTCGCGGACATGAAGCCCCGGGCCATGACCCGCGACATCGACTGGGGCATCCCGATCCCGCTCGAGGGCTGGGAGGACAACCCCGCCAAGCGGCTCTACGTGTGGTTCGACGCCGTCATCGGCTACCTGTCCGCCTCGGTGGAGTGGGCCCGGCGCAGCGGTGACCCGGACGCGTGGAAGGCCTGGTGGACCGACCCGTCCGCGGAGTCGTACTACTTCATGGGCAAGGACAACATCACCTTCCACTCCCAGATCTGGCCGGCCGAGCTGCTGGCCTACGACGGGCGGGGGGCGAAGGGCGGGGCGCCGGGCAAGTTCGGGAACCTCAACCTGCCCACCGAGGTCGTGGCGAGCGAGTTCCTCACGATGGAGGGCAAGCAGTTCTCCTCCAGCCGGGGGGTCGTCATCTACGTCCGCGACGTGCTGGCCCGCTACCAGCCGGACGCGTTGCGCTACTTCATCTCCGCGGCCGGTCCGGAGAACAACGACTCCGACTTCACCTGGCAGGAGTTCGCCACCCGGACGAACTCCGAGCTCGTCGCCGGCTGGGGCAACCTGGTCAACCGGACGGCGTCCCTCATCGCCAAGAACGTGGGGGAGATCCCCGCCGCCGGTGAGCTCACCGACGCCGACCGCAACCTGCTCACCACCACCCGCGCCGGGTTCGGGACGGTCGGGGACCTCATCTCCCACCACCGCCAGCGCGCCGGGATCGGCGAGGCCATGCGCGTCGTCGGCGAGGTCAACAAGTACCTGACCGAGCAGGAACCCTGGAAGATCAAGAACTCCGACCCCGAGCGGATGAAGTCGGTGCTGCACGTCACGGCGCAGGCCGTCTCCGACTGCCGGACGTTGCTCTCGCCGTTCCTGCCGCACTCGGCGCAGAAGGTGCACGAGGCCTTCGGCGGCACCGGTACCGTCTCGCCGATGCCGGAGCTGCGCGAGGTCACCGACCTCGACGACGGCCGCGACTACCCGATCCTCACGGGCGACTACCGCCGCGGGGAGACGCTGCCGGAGTGGGCCTCGCACCCGGTCGTCCCCGGGACGCCGGTGGCCACCCCGACGCCGGTCTTCACCAAGCTCGACGTCGCGGCCGTCGTCGAGGAGGAACTGGCCCGGTTGCAGAAGTGAGGGGCGAACGCCCGCCCGCGCCGCAACCGCTGGCCGTCGCGGTGATCGACAACCACACCCACCTCGACTCGGAGACCCCCGAGGACGTCGCGGTGCTGTTGTCCGCCGCCGCGGCGGCCGGGGTGCCGCGCAGCGTCCAGATCGGCTGCGACCTCGCCGCCGCGCGCTGGACGGTCGCGGCCCTCGACCGCCACCCGGAGCTGCTCGGGGGGATCGCGTTGCACCCCAACGAGATCCCCGACCTCGTGGCCGCGGGGGAGTACGAGGCCGCCCTCGAGGAGATCCGCACCCTCGCCGCGCACCCGCGCGTCCGGGTCATCGGCGAGACGGGTCTGGACCACTTCCGCACGGGCCCCGAGGGCGTCGAGGTCCAGGAGGAGTCCTTCCGCGCCCACATCCGCCTCGCCAAGGAACTCGGCCTCGCGCTGCAGATCCACGACCGCGACGCCCACGACGACGTCCTGCGCGTCCTGCGCGAGGAGGGTGCCCCGGAGAGGACGGTGTTCCACTGCTTCTCCGGGGACGCCGCGATGGCGCGGGTCTGCGGCGACGCCGGGTACTACCTGTCGTTCGCGGGGACGGTCACGTTCAAGAACGCCGACCCGTTGCGGGAGGCCCTGCGGGCCGCCCCGCGGGACCGGATCATGGTCGAGACCGACGCCCCGTACCTGACCCCGACGCCCCACCGCGGCCGGCCCAACGCCGGCTACCTGGTGCCCCTGACGGTCCGCTCGATGGCCGCGACGCTGGACTGCGACCTCGACGAGCTGTGCGCCGCGATCACCGCCACGACGGAGGCGGTCTACGGTCCCTGGTGAGGGGCCGAAGGGGTTCCGGCGGCTCAAGCGGTCACGGGGACTTGTCGAGAAGGTCTCGGAGCGGTTACGGTCCGCTCCTGTCGGCCGGATCGAGGTGGCCGGACCGAACGGTTCGACGTGGGGACGGGGGTCCCTCCGCGCGGGCCTGCGTCCGGGAACTCGTGCCCGGGCACATCGTCGAAGGATCCCTCGTGCCGTTCCCCCTCGCCTCCGCGGTCCGCCGCTCCTCCCGCACCGTGCGCATCGCCGCGGGAGGCACCTGCCTCGCCGCCGTGGTCGGTGGCACCGTGGCCTTCACGGCCTTCGACAAGGACGTCGTCATCGACGCCGACGGAGCGCGGACGCAGGCGAGCGCCTTCGGCGGCACCGTCGCCGACGTGCTCGAGAAGCAGGGCATCACCGTCGGGGAGCACGACCTCGTCGCCCCCGCCGCGACCACCGACGTCTCCGACGGCCAGACCATCGTGGTCCGCTACGGCCGTCAGCTGACCCTCACCGTCGACGGTCAGACCAAGACCTACTGGACCACCGCGCAGACCGTCGACGCGGCGCTGTCCGACCTCGACGTCCGCGCCGACGGGGCCAAGCTCTCCGCCTCCCGCTCCGAACCGCTGGGCCGTGCGGGCCTCGCCCTCGACGTCACCACCCCCAAGGCCGTGACCGTCCTCGCCGACGGTCAGACCAGGAACCTCACCAGCACCGCCGCCGACGTCAACGGCCTGCTCGCCGAGGCCGGCGTCACGATGCGCCCGGGCGACGAGATGTCCAACGCCGGCGCCGACGCGCTGAGCGCCGGCATGGTCGTCACCGTCGTCCGCGTCGACCGCTCCGCCAGCACCGAGACCGTGGCCATCGCCCACGGCAGCCGCACCGAGAACACCGACACCCTCTTCACAGGCGAGAAGAAGGTCGTCACGCCCGGCGTCGACGGGTCCAAGACCCTCAGCTACGCCGACGTCTTCCGCGACGGCGTCCGCAGCCAGCACGACGTGACCGGTGAGGTCGTCGACGACGCTCCCGTCGAGGAGGTCGTGCAGGTCGGGACGAAGGCCAAGCCCAAGCCCGTCCCGCTCGCCGCGCCGGCCGCGGCCCCCAGCTCCTCCGGCGCCTCCAGCTCCTCGGGCGGGGGCGGGTCCGTGGGCGGTAGCGCCGACGGCCTCAACTGGGGCGCGCTGGCCCGCTGCGAGTCGGGCGGGAACCCCTCGATCGTCTCCAGCAACGGCAAGTACCACGGCCTCTACCAGTTCAGCGTCTCCACCTGGAAGGCCGTCGGCGGCAGCGGGCTGCCGAGCCAGGCCTCCGCCGGCGAGCAGACCTACCGCGCCAAGCTGCTCTACCAGCGCGCCGGTGCCGGACAATGGCCCGTGTGCGGCAAGAACCTCTGAGTTCCCTCTTGTCGGCCAGGGACGTTCGCGACCTGGCCGACAAGCTCGACATCCGTCCGACGAAGACCCTCGGTCAGAACTTCGTCGTCGACGCCAACACCGTCCGCAAGATCGTGCGGGTCGCGGACCTGAGGTCTGAGGACGTCGTCGTGGAGGTCGGTCCGGGGCTCGGTTCCCTGACCCTCGCCCTGCTCGAGGCCGTCGACCGCGTCGTCGCCGTCGAGATCGACCCGGTGCTCGCCGCCGAACTCCCGGCCACCGTCGCGGCCCGCGGCCGCCCGGGCGCCGAGTTCGAGGTCGTCCTCGCCGACGCGCTCCAGGTCGAGGAACTGCCCGGCCCCGCGCCCACCGCGCTCGTCGCGAACCTGCCCTACAACGTCGCCGTCCCCGTCCTGCTGACGATGCTCGCGCGCTTCCCGAGCCTGCGCAGCGGCCTCGTCATGGTCCAGTCCGAGGTCGCCGACCGGCTCGTCGCCCCACCCGGCAGCCGCACCTACGGCGTGCCCAGCGTCAAGACGGCCTGGTACGCCGAGGCCCGGCGCGCCGGGTCCGTCCCCCCGCCGGTGTTCTGGCCCGTGCCCCGCGTCGACTCCGGCCTCGTCGCCTTCACCGGGCGCCCTGCCCCGGAGACCACCGCCACCCGCGAAGAGGTCTTCGCCGTCGTCGACGCCGCCTTCGCCCAGCGCCGCAAGACGTTGCGCGCGGCGCTCGCCGGCTGGGCCGGATCGCCCGCGCTGGCCGAGGAGGCGCTGCGGGCGGCGGGGATCGAGCCGTCCGTGCGGGGCGAGCAGCTCCGCGTGGAGGACTTCGCCCGGATCGCCGCGCACCGCGTGGGCTGAGGGCACCGTCGCGGCGGGGGAGCGGTCCCGGACACCGTAGGGTCGGACCTCGTGTCCGGCAGTCCCCGCAACGCACCCCCCGAGCTCCCCTCGGTCACCGTGCGTGCCCCCGCGAAGGTCAACCTGCTCCTGCAGGTCGGCCCCCGACGCGACGACGGCTTCCACGACCTCGTGACGGTCTTCCAGGCCGTCTCGCTGCACGAGGAGGTGACCGTCACCCCCGCCGAGGAGTTCACCGTCACCGTCGAGGGCGTGGGCGGCACCGACGTCCGCGGCGTGCCGCTGGACGACAGCAACCTCGCGGTGCGGGCCGCGCGACTGCTGGCCGAGCGGGCCGGTGTCACCGAGGCGGTCCACCTGCACGTGCGCAAGGAGGTCCCGGTCGCCGGCGGCATGGCCGGCGGCTCCGCCGACGCCGCCGCGGCCCTGGTGGCCTGCGACGCGCTGTGGCGCTTGCGTTCCGGCCTCGACGCGCTCGCCGAACTCGGCGCCGAGCTCGGGTCCGACGTCCCCTTCGGCCTGCACGGTCGCACCGCCGTCGGCACCGGCCGGGGCGAACACCTCGCGCCCGTCCTGACCAACGCCTCCTTCGCCTGGGTCTTCGTCCTCGGCGAGGAGGGGTTGTCCACCCCCACCGTCTTCGCCGAGTGCGACCGGCAGCGCGCGAGCGGGTACGAACCCCGCCCCGGCCGGCTCGAGGCCGTCGAGACGGCGCTGCGCAGCGGCGACGCCGACGCCCTCGGGGCGGCGCTGTCCAACGACCTGCAGGACGCCGCCTTCGCCCTGGCCCCCGGTCTCGCCGCGACGATCGCCGTCGGTCGTCGCGCCGGGGCGCTCGCCGGGATCGTCTCCGGCTCCGGACCCACCGTCGCCCTCCTCGCCCCCTCGGCCCCCGCCGCCCGCCGGCTCGCGCTCGACCTCGCCCCCGTCTTCGGGACCGAGCGTCTGCGCACCGCCACCGGACCGGTCCCCGGCGCCCGGGTCCTCGAAGCCGTCTCCACACCCACTCCCGGAGGGAGGTCCTGATGGCCAACCTCATCAGCGCCGAACAACTCACCGTCGTCCACGGCTCGCGCACCCTGCTGGACGGGGTGTCGCTGGGGGTCTCCGACGGGGACCGCATCGGCGTCGTCGGCCGCAACGGCGACGGCAAGTCGACCCTGCTGCGCCTGCTCGCGAAGTCCCAGGAGGCCGACGGCGGTCGCGTCACCCACACCGGGGGGCTGCGGATGGGGATGCTGTCCCAGACCGACACCCTGGCGCCGGGGGCCACCGTCCGCGAGGCCGTCCTGGGCGACCAGCCGGCCCACGCCTGGGCCTCGCAGTCGCGCATCCGCGACGTCGTGGCCGGGCTGCTGGGCGACCTCGAGGCCTCCGACGTCGGGGGCCTGGAGGCCGTCGTCTCCACGCTGTCCGGGGGGCAGCGCCGTCGCGTCGCGCTCGCCGCCCTGCTCGCGGACGACCACGACCTCGTCGTCCTCGACGAACCGACCAACCACCTCGACGTCGAGGGCGTGGCCTGGCTGGCCGAGCACCTGCGCACCCGCTGGCCGCTCGGGTCCGGCGCGCTGCTGGTCGTCACCCACGACCGGTGGTTCCTCGACGCCGTCTGCGAGCGCGTCTGGGAGGTCCACGACGGGGTCGTCGACCCCTACGAGGGCGGGTACGCCGCCTACGTCCTGACCCGGGCCGAACGCTCCCGCGTCGCCGCCGTGACGGAGGAACGCCGGCAGAACCTGCTGCGCAAGGAGCTCGCGTGGCTGCGCCGCGGGGCGCCGGCCCGCACGAGCAAACCGCGCTTCCGCATCGACGCCGCCAACGCCCTCATCGAGGACGTCCCGCCGCTGCGCGACACCGTCGAGCTCGCGAAGATGGCCACCACCCGCCTCGGCAAGGACGTCGTCGACCTCGAGGACGTCACGCTCGCCTTCCGCGGCAAGACGCTGCTCGACAAGGTGACCTGGCGGTTGGGGCCGGGGGACCGGATCGGGATCGTCGGCGTCAACGGCGCCGGGAAGTCCTCGCTGCTGCGCCTGGTCAACGACACGCTGGAACCGGACTCCGGGCGGGTGAAGCGCGGGTCGACCGTCGTCGTCGCCACGCTCACCCAGGAGGTGCTCGAGCTCGACGAGGTCGGCGAGCTGCGGGCCCTGGAGGCCGTGGACAAGGTCGCCAGCCACGTCCGGCTCGGGGACCGCGACGTGCCGGCGGGGCAGCTGCTGGAGCGGCTCGGGTTCACGGCCCAGCGGGCCTGGACCCGCGTCGACGACCTCTCCGGCGGTGAACGTCGTCGCCTGCAGCTGCTGCGGCTGCTGATGGCCGAGCCGAACGTGCTGCTGCTGGACGAGCCGACGAACGACCTCGACACCGACACCCTGGCCGCCGTCGAGGACCTCCTCGACGGGTGGCCGGGCACGCTCGTCGTCGTCAGCCACGACCGGTACCTGCTCGAGCGGATCACCGACCGCCAGGTGGCGCTGCTGGGCGACGGGGCCGTGCGCGACCTGCCGAACGGGGTGGAGGAGTACCTGCAGCGCCGTGCCGTGCTGAAGGCCGCGGGCCAGGCTCGACCTGCACCGCAGACCCAGGGTGCGGCGGTGACCGTCGTCGACGGGGCCGCCGTGCGGGCCGCGCGCAAGGAGATGGGCCGCATCGAACGGCAGCTGCAGAAGCTCGACCAGCGCGAGGTGGAGTTGCACGCGCAGATGGTCGAGAAGGCCACCGACGTGGCCGCGGTGACCACGCTGGACGCCGAGCTGCGCTCCCTGAGCGCGGAGCGGGAGCACCTCGAGGAGAGCTGGCTGGAGGCCTCCGAGCTGGTGGAGTGACGCGCTGCGGGGTCGGCGAGCGTTTCGATCACTGACAGTTGCGTCTGGTGACCATTGCGTCGAACGGGTGACGCCAACCGGACGATTCCTGCACCAGGACGGTGACGCGACCTGCCACGCCTTGCGTCGTTCGGGTGGCTCTCCCCTACTCTGAGCCACGCACCGGTAGTCCACACGTGGGGGCGTCGACCGCCGGTGACGCGCCTGGTGATCAGGTGCGACGTACCAGTCCAGGGGGGACTTTGAGCATCAGCGACGTACCCGGCACCAGAACGTCACCAGGGGAGTTGGACGACCAGCTCCTCGGGACCTCGCCGGCGGACGACCTGTCCGACCCCGTCCGGCGTGAACGTCTGCTCGTCCCTCGTCAGCGGAACACCTTCGGCTTCGCCGAACGCACGCCCGCCTGGCAGCGCACCTACGTCCAGAAGATCATCGCCGTCGACGCGCTGGCCGCCGCGTTCGCCGCCTTCGTCGGCTTCTTCGCCCGGTTCAACGACAGCCCCGCCAACCTCGCCACCACCTCCGGTCGCGCCGTCGTGGCCTGCGCGGTCCTGCTGCCCGTCCTCTGGGTCGTGGCCATGGGCGCCCTGCGCACCTACGAACCCCGCTTCCTGGGGGTCGGCTCCGAGGAGTTCCACCGCGTCCTGACGGCCGCGCTCGCCTTCGTCGCCCTCGTCGGGACGAGCTCGTGGGCCTTCGGCCTCGAGATCGCCCGCGGCTACGTCGTCGTCGCCTTCCCCATCGCGACGCTCCTCACGCTCATCGGCCGCTACGCGCTGCGCCAGCAGCTGCACGCCGCGCGCACCCGCGGTGAGGCCGGTCAGACCGTCGTCGCCGTCGGCCACCGCGCCGGTGTCGCGGCGATGGCCCGCCAGCTGCACCGCGCCAGCTACCACGGCATGCGGATCGTCGGGGCCTGCGTCCCCGGCGGCCAGGGCAGCGCCGCCGACGACGCCGAGCTCACCGAGCTGGGCATCCCGGTCATCGGCAGCCTCGACGACGTCCGCCACGCCGTCACCAGCGTGGACGCCGACGTCGTCCTCGTCACCGCCTCGCCCGAGCTCGACGGCCCGGGCCTGCGCCGCCTCGGCTGGGAGCTGGAGGCCACCCGCGCCGACCTCGTCGTGGCTCCCGCCCTGACCGAGGTCATCGGCCCGCGCGTCGCTATCCGGCCCGTCTGCGGCCTGCCGTTGCTGCACGTGGAGCGCCCCGAGCTCGAGGGTGTGCGCCGACTGGCGAAGACCACCGTGGACCGCGTCTCGGCCGCCACCGCGCTCGTCGTGCTCAGCCCGCTGATCCTGGTCCTCGCCCTGGCCATCAAGCTCGACAGCCGTGGCCCGGTGTTCTTCAAGCAGCAGCGCGTCGGCAAGGACGGCAAGACCTTCCCGATGATGAAGTTCCGCTCGATGGTCACCGACGCGGAGAAGCTGCTCATCGACCTGCGGGAGTCCACCGACGGCAACGGCGTGCTCTTCAAGATGAAGGTCGACCCGCGGATCACCCGCATCGGCCGCGTCCTGCGCCGCTACTCCATCGACGAGCTCCCGCAGCTCATCAACGTCGTCCGCGGCGAGATGTCCCTGGTGGGCCCGCGCCCGCCGCTGCAGAAGGAGGTCGACGAGTACGGCTACGACATGCGTCGCCGCCTGCTCGTCAAGCCCGGTCTGACCGGCCTGTGGCAGATCAACGGCCGCTCCGACCTGGACTGGGACGAGTCGGTGCGCCTCGACGTCCGCTACGTCGAGAACTGGTCCTTCACGTTCGACTTCATGATCCTGTGGAAGACCGCCGGGGCCGTGCTTCGGGGACGCGGAGCGTACTGATGTCGCGCCGCGGGGCCTACTGAGCGCTCCGCTCCACGCTCACCGGAAGCTCACTCGAAGGGCGCCGACACCCGCCGCAGCAACGTGGCGAGTGCCCGGCGCTCTTCGCGTGGCAGCACGTCCAGCATGTGGTGCTCGGCGTCGACGAGGTCGGCCAGCGCGGCGTCGACGACGGCCGAACCGGCCGGGGTGAGCCGGACCCGGACGCTGCGCCGGTCGTCGGGGTCCGGTCGGCGCTCGACGAGGCCGCGTGAGGTCAGCCGGTCGACGCGGTTGGTCATCGTGCCGCTCGTCACCAGGGTCTCCACCAGCAGCTGACCCGGGGACAGCTCGTGCGGGTGGCCGGCCCGGCGCAGGGCCGCGAGGACGTCGAACTCCCACGTTTCGAGCTCGTGGGCGCTGAAGGCGTTGCGACGCAACCTGTCCAGGTGGCGGGCCAGGCGCGCGACCCGGGAGAGGACCTCCAGGGGCTCGACGTCCAGCTGCGGTGCCTCACGCCGCCAGGCGGCGACGATCAGGTCGACCTCGTCCGAGCTCCGCGTCAGGTCCTGCGTCGCGTCCGCACCCCGGTCAGGCGAGGTCACGGGGCGCCTCCTCCGGCTCGGCCGGTCGCGAGCGGGACGCGAGCCGCGGTTCGGCCTCCAGGCCGGTCAGCCCGTTCCAGGCGAGGTTCACCAGGTGCGCGGCGACCTCCTCCTTGTCCGGCTCCCGGGTGTCCAGCCACCACTGGCCGGTCATCGCGACCATCCCCACCAGCATCTGGGCGTACATCCCGGAACGCTCCGGGGAGTACCCCCGCGCCGCGAACGCGTCGACCAGCAGGTGCTCGACCTGACGGGCGATGTCGGAGATGAGACTGGCGAAGCTCCCCGTCGCCTGGGTGACGGGGGAGTCGCGGACCAGGATGCGGAAGCCGTCCGTGGAGCCCTCGATGTAGTCCAGTAGCGCGATCGTCGCCCGTTCCAGCAACGTGCGCGGACTCCCGCGACCGGACAGGGACCGGGTGATCGCACCGAGCAGCGCGGCGATCTCACGGTCCACGACGACCGCGTACAGGCCTTCCTTGCCGCCGAAGTGCTCGTAGACCACCGGTTTCGACACGCCCGCCGCGGCGGCGATCTCCTCGACCGAGGTCCCCTCGACGCCCTTGGCGGCGAAGAGCGCCCGACCGACCCCGATGAGCTGCTCGCGACGCTCGCCACCGGTCATGCGGGACCGGGATCGTCCGCTGGGGGCTGGCGTCACGGGCCCATCCTGCCCTGCTGGGCCGAAGGGGTGGTCGCACGGGTGCGGACCGCGAGCCCGTGGGGGACTGGCATCATGGTTCGCGACAGCTGTCCCGGGTGGTGTAACGGCAGCACGGCGGGTTTTGGTCTCGTCCAGTAGGGGTTCGAATCCTCTCCCGGGAGCTCGTGCGGGTGTCCGTCGCAACCTGCAGGGGCCGATACCCTCGGCACCGTCCGCCGACGTCACCCCAGCCGCGAGGAGCGCGCCCCGCGTGACCACCCAGCCCGCCGCCGTCATCGTCCTCGCCGCGGGTGAGGGCACCCGGATGAAGTCGGCCACCCCGAAGGTCCTGCACCCCCTCGGTGGACGTCCCCTCGTCGGGCACGCCCTGCGCGCCGCGCAGTCCACCGGCCCCGGGCACCTCGTGCTCGTGCTGCGCCACCAGGCCGAGCGGGTCCGTGCGGCGCTCACCACCGACTTCCCCGAGGCGCGGGTCGCGCTGCAGGACGAGGTCCCCGGCACCGGCCGCGCCGTCCAGTGCGGGCTCGACGCCCTCCCCGACGACCTCACCGGCACCGTCCTGGTCACCTACGGCGACGTGCCGCTGCTGTCGGGGGAGACCCTGGAGCGGCTCACCCGGGTCCACACCGAGGGCGCCAACGCCATGACCGTCCTCACCGCCCTGTTGGACGACCCCACCGGCTACGGCCGGGTGCTGCGCGACGAGAACGGCGTCAGCGCCATCGTCGAGCAGAAGGACGCCACCGAGGACCAGCGGGCTGTGCGCGAGGTGAACTCCGGCGTCTACGCCTTCGAGGTCACCGCGCTGCGGACCGCGCTCGCCGGGGTCGGTCGCGACAACGCCGCCGGCGAGGTCTACCTGACCGACGTCCTCGCGCTCATCCGCTCCGCCGGCGGCCGCGTCGAGGCCCTCGCCCTCGAGGACGAGTGGGAGATCCGCGGGGTCAACGACCGCGTCCAGCTCGCCGACCTCGCCGCCGAGGCCAACCGCCGGACGCTGCGGCACTGGATGCTCGCCGGCGTCACGATCGTGGACCCGTCGACCACCTGGATCGACGCCGACGTCACCCTCGAACCCGACGTGACGATCCGCCCCGGCGTGCAGCTGCACGGGAGCACCCGCGTCGCCACGGGCGCCGTCGTCGGCCCCGACTGCACCCTCACCGACGTCGAGGTCGGCGCCGACGCGGTGCTCGAACGCACCCACGGCTCCTCGGCCGTCATCGGCGCGGGCGCCCAGGTCGGTCCCTTCGCCTACCTCCGCCCGGGCACGCGCCTGGGCGCGGACGGCAAGATCGGCACCTTCGTCGAGACGAAGAACGCCACCATCGGCCGGGGCTCGAAGGTGCCGCACCTGTCCTACGTCGGCGACGCGACGATCGGCGAGCACTCCAACATCGGTGCCGCGTCCGTCTTCGTGAACTACGACGGCGTCCGCAAGGCCCACACCACCATCGGCGACCACGTGCGGATGGGCTCGGACAACATGTACGTCGCTCCCGTCACCGTCGGCGACGGCGCCTACTCCGGGGCCGGCACCGTGATCCGCAAGGACGTCCCCGCCGGGGCGCTCGCGATCAACGTGGCTCCCCAGCGCAACATGGAGGGTTGGACCCTCTCCAGGCGCCCAGGAACTCCCGCGGCCGAAGCGGCGCAGCGGGCGAACGAGCAGAGCAGCACGGACAGGGAGAGCCAGTCATGACCGGTATCACCACCACGGGCGAGAAGCGGATGGTGCTCATCTCCGGGCGAGCGCACCCGGAACTCGCGGAGGAGGTGTCGGCCGCACTCGGTGCCGAACTCGTCCCGACCAGCGCCTACGACTTCGCCAACTCCGAGATCTACGTCCGCTTCGAGGAGAGCGTCCGCGGCTCCGACGCGTTCGTCATCCAGAGCCACACCTCGAACGTCAACCAGTGGATCATGGAACACCTGATCATGGTCGACGCGCTGAAGCGGGCCTCCGCCAAGCGGATCACCGTCGTCGCGCCGTTCTACGGCTACGCCCGCCAGGACAAGAAGGGCCGTGGCCGCGAGCCGATCTCGGCCCGTCTCATCGCCGACATGTTCAAGACCGCCGGGGCGGACCGCCTCATGTCCGTCGACCTGCACACCGCGCAGATCCAGGGCTTCTTCGACGGTCCCGTCGACCACCTGTGGGCGCTGCCGCTGCTCGCCGACCACGTCGGCAAGCGCGTCGACCGCTCCAACATCACCATCGTGTCCCCGGACGCGGGCCGGGTGCGCGTCGCCGACCTGTGGTCGGACCGCCTGGGCGCCCCGCTGGCGATCATCCACAAGCGTCGCGACCCGAACGTCCCGAACCAGGTGAAGGTGCACGAGGTGGTCGGTGACGTCGAGGGCCGCACCTGCGTGCTCGTCGACGACCTCATCGACACCGCCGGCACCATCGTCCAGGCCGCCGAGGCGCTCATGGCCAACGGCGCCGCCGACGTCATCGCGACCGCGACGCACGCCGTGCTCTCCGGTCCGGCGATCGACCGGCTGAAGAACTCGCCGATCTCCGAGCTGGTCGTGACCAACACGCTGCCGATCTCGGAGTCCCAGCAGTTCCCGCAGCTGACCGTGCTGAGCATCGCCCCGCTGCTGGCCCGCGCGATCCGCGAGGTCTTCGACGACGGGTCGGTCACGTCGCTCTTCGACGGCCACAGCTGACGTCGGCGGGGTGGGATCGTTGCCTCCACGGTGTCATCTAGTGGCACCGCGGAGGCAACGATCCCACTGCCGCGCGCCGAGGCCGCCGTCGACCGGTTAGACTGGTCGGCGGTTGCCTCGGCGAGGGTGACGCGTGAGCGTCACCGTGATCGACGCGGTGGATGAGTCGCTGTTCTCTCCCGGGGCCTGTGCACGCACCAGACCCTGAGATCGAGGAGCCCCACCATGGCCGAGACCAAGCTCACCGCCGAGACCCGCACCAGCTTCGGCAAGGGTGCCGCCCGCACCATCCGCCGCGCCAACCGCATCCCCGCGGTCGTCTACGGCCACGGCGAAGCGCCGATCCACGTGTCCCTGCCGGGCCACGACACCATGATCGCGCTGCGCAGCGCCAACGTGCTGCTCGACATCGACCTCGACGGCACCTCGCACCTGACTCTGCCCAAGGACGTCCAGCGCGACCCGATCAAGGGCTTCATCGAGCACGTCGACCTCCTCGTCGTGCGTCGTGGCGAGAAGGTCACCGTCGACGTCCCCCTGCACGTCGAGGGCGAAGCCGCGCCGGAGACCGTCGTTCAGCAGGAGCTCACGACCCTCTCCGTCGAGGCGGACGCCGCGAACATCCCGACCTCCGTGGTCGCCAACGTCGAGGGCCTCACCGCCGGCTCGCACGTCGCCGCCTCCCAGGTCACGCTGCCCGAGGGCACGACCCTCGCCGGTGACCCCGAGCAGCTCGTGGTGGTCATCACCGCCGTCGCGACCGCCGCGCAGGCCGAGGCCGAGCTGGAGGCCCTCGAGGCCGAGGCCGGCATCGTCAAGGAGGAGCACACCCCGGTCGAGGGCGAAGAGGCCTGAGACCCGACTGCTGAAGGATCGCTCCCGTGAGTGACGTCTGGCTCGTCGTCGGCCTGGGCAACCCCGGAGCCGAGTACGAGCGCACCCGGCACAACGTCGGCCAGATGGTGCTCGACGAGCTGGCGTCACGCACGCGGGTGTCCTTCAAGAAGCACCGTTCCGGAGCCAGGGTCGCCGAGGCCCGCCTCGGCGTCCTGCCCGGCGGTGCGCCGGGACCGCGGGTCGTCCTCGCGGCCCCGACCTCCTACATGAACGTCTCCGGCGGCCCGGTCGCCGGACTGGCGAAGTACTTCGACGTCGACGTCGAGCACCTCGTCGTCGTGCACGACGAGCTGGACGTCCCCTTCGGCTCCGTCCGCCTCAAACGCGGCGGGGGAGAGGGTGGCCACAACGGGCTGCGCTCGATCTCGAAGTCGTTGGCGGACAAGGACTACGCCCGGGTGCGCGTCGGCATCGGCCGCCCGCCCGGTCGCCAGGACCCGGCCGACTTCGTGCTGAAGGAGTTCGCCACCACGGAGAAGAAGGACCTGCCGTTCCTGGTGATGGACGCTGCCGACGCGGTCGAGAAGCTCGTCGCCGAAGGACTCGAGGCGGCGCAGCAGAAGTTCCACGCCCCCGCTTGAGCGGGCGGGGTCAGCTGCGGCTCGGCCGTGGTCGATCGAAACGGTCCCTGACCATCCGGTAGTGGTCGTGCAGGCGTACCTTCAGACCCTCCGGCGGTTCGGGGTTCTCGTAGACCTCGGTCCGCCAGTTCGCCCCGTACTTGCGGCGCAGTCCGGTGCGCATCTCGGAAGCGGCGTACCACCGGTAGTTCGACATCGTCGCCTTGGCCGTCGTGCCCCGCGCGTGGGTGAGGTACGCCCGCCGGGTGACGACGTTCTTGCCCCCCGCACGGGTGTTCCGGATGACGTAGTCGGTCATCCCGCCCCAGCCGCGACGGGCGAAGTTGCGCTCGTCCAGCGGGCCGAGCTGACGCCACCGGGACGCCGTCACCGCGAAGCAGGTGCCGTCGATGATGCTGGCCTCCACCTCTTCGGACGCAGGCGTGAAGTCCTGCGGGGCGCCCTTGAAGTAGCTGTTCTGCGGGCTGTAGACGTCGTCGTACGAGGGAGCGACCAAGTCGCCGGGACGGGCTTCCAGGGCGGTGAGGAGCCCGGAGAAGAAATTTTCGCTCAGTCGGATGTCGTTGTTGAGCGCGACCAGGCTCGTGCTCCCCCGCTCGAGGGCGTGCTCCATGCCGAGGTTCGTCCCGCGCAACCAGCCGAGGTTCTCGCCCGGCGTCAGCACGACGCAGTCGGGGAACTCCGCGGGATCCAGGTCACCTCCGTTGTCGACGATCACCACCTCGACGAGTTCGGATTCACGGCGGCAATCAGCGACAGCTTGTCTGGTGACGTCCTGCTTGTGGAAGACGGGCATGACAACTGCGGCTCGCTGCATGTTCGAGTCCTTCAAGTCACTTGAGGCAAGATCTGATGACCCAACGTGGTCATGCTAGGTGGCGGTCCTCAAGATCAGCAAGAATCCTCCCGCAGCGGGGTGGCGGCCCAGGAGAACGTGCGGGCCGGCAGGGAACCGCGCTGCTGGCAGAGTCGCAGAGCGCCGGCGACGTCGGTGACGTCGGTGGTGTTCCCCTCGCCGGCGGCCACCCCGGAGGTGGTGGTGAGCTGGGCGAGGGGAACCGGGTCCCGTCGGCGGTGCTGAGCTCCGTGCCGTCCAGCCCCGTCGAGTACGCGACGGTCCCCGCGCGGCAGGTCACGCGGCAGGTCACGAGGCATTGGAAGTCCAGACTCTTCTCTGGCTAGAGGGAGCGGGTTGAGTGGCAGGACAGCGCCGCGCCCGCGGCGCCCGCCGGTCAGCGGTCCGGACCCTGTTGGGTGGATCCTCGTCGTCGTCGTCGCCTGCCTGGGAGGCATCGCCCGCGACCGCAACCAGGTCGACTCGCTGTTCCCGCAGGGTGTGGCCGCCCTGCCGGTCGGTTGAGCGCCCGAGAACGCCGAAGGGGCCGCCAGGATCTCCTGGCGGCCCATTCGGCGTTGCTGCGGGTCAGCTCAGTGCGAGCGACCCGGCTTGCGGCGGCTCGCGACGACCATCGCGGCGCCCCCCAGCACCAGGACGGTGCCGGCGGCGGCCCAGGGCAGGACGTCGGCGCCGGTGTAGGCCAGCTCGTCGTTGGAGTTGCCCACGGCGGCCGGGGTGGTGGAACGCGACGGGGTGGTGGAGCGCGACGGGGTCGTGGAACCCCCGGTGGTCGGGCTCGCCGAAGGCGTCACGACGTCCGACACGGTCGGCGTCGGGGTCGCCGGGGCGTAGTTGTCGGCGAAGGCCGCCCCGGAGGTGGCGCCGAGAGCGGCGACGGTCAGAACGCCGGCAGCAGCCAGCCGGGCGGTGGTCTTGCGCACGTGGTCCCCCCACTTTCGAATGCCCCGCAGAACCCAGTGATCGCGGAGCAGACCCCAGGATGACGGAACGTCACCCCTGTAGTCCAGTCAATCGGTCCATTCTCGGTCCGTGTTGCGACGAGAGTGACCACTTCTACACGTTCGGGTGAACCCTCACGGAGTACAGCTACCGGTAGTGAGGGTCGGCGCGGTTGCGGTGCTGGGTCCCGTGACCGTCCGCGGGAGGGCGTCGGCCGCACCGCTCAGCTCCCACCTCACGACCACCGGCGCACCCGGGGGGACGTCGACGGTCAGGCGCACCAGCCGCCAGCCCTCCTCGCCGTCCACCGCGGTCCCGACCACCTGGCCGTCCACCGTCACCCGGTCCAGACCGACCCACGGCGCGACCCAGAACGACACCGTGTCCTGCGCGGTGCGCTTGCCGATCGCCGAGCGGGCCGTCGCATTGGCGACGTAGGCCGGGATCGTCTCGGGCACCGTGTTCGTCAGGGTCAGCTGCACCGAGGAGGTCGCCGAGCCGACCTTCGCGCACGGCGCGGAGACCTCGACCGCCGGCTGCAACCAGAAGTCCAGCTTGGACGGTTCGGTGTTCGTCAGCCCGATCCGGGCCACCGGTCCGGCGCTCGCCGGGTCGCCCAGCACCCCGGCGACCCCCGCCGCGACGAGCGCGTCCTGCTCCTGCGCCCGGGAGGACCACACCGCGAGGTGTCCGGAGTCGATCGCGGTGCGGGCCCCGTCCAGCGCCGTCGTCGACAGTCCGTCGGAGAGCACGGCCTCGAACGCGGCGGCCGAGGTCGCCGCCAGGAACGCCTTGCGCGCGTCGTTGTCGGCGCCGTACGTGACGTAGGCGTCGTACATCAGGGTCTTGGCGATGTCCGCGGTGGCGACGTCCCCGAACGGGCCGAGACCCAGCGCGGCGTGGTCGGGGCCCAGCAGCTGGCCGAGCCCGACCGGGTCCACGAAGACGACGACGTCGGGGGTGGGGAGCCCCCCGTCGGTGAACAGCGACGAGGTGAGGACACCCGCCTCGTCGGCGCTGCCCCCCGCGGTGACGTTCTGGATGATCGCCGCGTCCTGCCCGTAGAGGGCCGCGAACTCCGTACCGACCGCGGAGACGTCCGCGCGGGCGTCATAGAGCTCGGCGTCGGTACCGGTCCGGGTGAGCGAGATCTTGCCGTGGTCCACGGTGAGGTAGGCGTAGGCGCCCACGATGCCCTGCACCGGCCGGATCTCCGCGGGGTTGGTGAAGGCCACGAGGAAGGTCCGCGCGCCGTCCGCCCCCAGCAGGGAGGGCAGCTGCGGCAGCACCTCCGCCGCGGTGTCCAAGGGGCCGGCGACGTCGTCGAGCTGCCGGGAGACCGGTTCGAGGCGGTCCGCGATGACGCCCAGCACCGCGGCGCTGTCGCCTTCGGCCAGCGCCGTCCGCGCGGCGGCGACCCGAGCCTGGTAGTCGGTGACGATCGGCGTCAGCTCCGCGATCGCGGCGACGTTCACCGTCTGGTCCGCCGAGACGAGACCGTCGCCCACGACGGCCTCGGCGCTCCCGAGAGCGTCCGGCAGCGGCTCGGTGAGCAGGGCCGCGGCGTGCGCGCCGCCGCGGACGGCCGCCAGCTGGGCACCGAGCCAGGGGAGGTGCTCGGCGAGGCGGTAGGGAAGCTGTCCGGTGGCCCGGTCCGCGGCGGCCGCGTCGTCCTTGACCCCCTCCGCGCGCTCCTGCGCGCCGGCGAAGTCCTTGTCGCGCACCTGTCGCTCCAGGACGGGGGCGGCGTCGGCGACCTTCTGCAGCGACCGGCCGGCCTGCACACCGGCGACGGCGACCGCGACGGCCCAGGCCAGGAGGAGCAGGACCAGGACGCCGAGCACGATCCGCAGCGGGCGCCGCCGCCGGCCGCGGCCCTCCCGGGGCAGTACGCGGCGGGTCGGCGACGGCTCGTCGGGGGACTGCTCGGAGTAGCCGGACACGCCGCGACAGTAGCGAGTGCGGCTGCGCGGCCGGTCCGGCGACGCTCACGGAGGGCTCGTGTCGGGGGGCGGACGTAGGCTGGCCGCACCCCTCCCACCCCGATCTCCCCCCTCTGTACAACCCCCGCACCTGAAGACACGGAGTGTTCGTGAGCCTCAACGGCCTGCTCGACGTCCTGCGCACCGAATCCGCTGTCCGCGCCGCCGTCGAGACCGCGCACGAGGGCGGGAGTTCCGCGCTCGACGTCGTCGCCCCCCTCGGGGTCCGCCCCGCGCTGATCGCGGCCTTCGCCGCCGAACGCCCGCTCCTCGTCGTCACCGCGACGGGCCGCGAGTGCGAGGACATGGTCACCTGGCTGCGGTGCTACCTGCCGGCCGACCAGGTCGCGGAGTTCCCGGCCTGGGAGACGCTGCCGCACGAACGGCTCTCCCCGCGCAGCGACACGGTCGCCCAGCGCCTCGCCGTGCTCCGCCGCCTCGCCCACCCCTCTCCGGACGACCCGACGACGGGGGAGGTCCGTGTCGTCGTCGCCCCCGTGCGCGCCGTGCTGCAGCCGCTGGTCAAGGGCCTCGCCGACCTCGAACCCGTCCGGCTGCGGGCCGGTGACGACGCCGGGCTGGACGCCTCCGTCGCGGCGCTCGCGGCCGCCGCCTACGCGCGCGTGGACATGGTGGAGCGGCGCGGCGAGTTCGCCGTGCGCGGTGGCATCCTCGACGTCTTTCCCCCGACGCGGCCGCACCCGCTGCGCGTGGAGTTCTTCGGCGACGAGGTCGAGGAGGTCCGGTCCTTCTCCGTGGCCGACCAGCGCACCCTCGAGGTCGAACCCGACGGGGTGTGGGCCCCACCGTGCCGGGAGCTCCTCTTGACGCCCCTGGTCCGCGAACGCGCCCGGGCCCTGATGGAGACCCTGCCCGGCGCGGCCGACGTCCTCGCCAAGATCGCCGAGGGGATCGCGGTCGAGGGCATGGAGTCGCTGGCCCCGGCCCTGGTCGACGGGATGGAACCGCTGCTCGACGTGCTGCCCGCGGGTACCCACGTCGTGCTGGCCGACCCCGAGAAGGTCCGCTCCCGCGCCCACGACCTGGTGGCGACCGGGGCGGAGTTCCTCGACGCCGCCTGGATGAACGCCGCCGCCGGTGGGGCGACCCCGGTCGACCTGGGCTCCTCGTCCTTCGCGACGCTGGCCGAGGTCCGCGGCCACGCCGAGCTCACCGGCCGTCCCTGGTGGTCGATCACCTCGCTGGACTCCGACGGGGACCTGCGCGACCTCGAGGACGTCCGGATCCTGCGCGTCGCCGCCCGCGACGTCACCGGCTACCGCGGCGAGACGGAGAAGGCGCTCGGGGAACTGCGTGACCTCGCCTCCGCGGGCTGGCGCATCGTCGTGACGACGGAGGGACACGGCCCCGCGAAGCGTCTCGTCGAGATGCTCTCCGGCGAGGACGTCCCGGCCCGCCTCGTCGACGACCTCCTCGAGGAACCCGCGCCGTCGATCGTGACGGTCACGACCGCCACCGTCGAGCACGGGTTCGTCGCGGAAACGTTGAAGACCGCACTGGTCACCGAAGCCGACATCACCGGCGTGGGCGGGCAGTCCACCAAGGACATGCGGCGGATGGCCCCGCGTCGTCGCCGCAACGCCGTCGACCCGCTCGCCCTGCGTCCCGGCGACTTCGTCGTGCACGAACAGCACGGCGTCGGCCGGTTCATCGAGATGGTGCAGCGGACGATCCAGGGCGCGACGCGGGAGTACCTCGTCCTCGAGTACGCGCCGAGCAAGCGCGGCCAGCCCGGGGACCGCCTGTTCGTCCCCTCCGACACCCTCGACCAGGTCACCAAGTACACCGGTGGTGAGGCGCCGACGCTGTCCAAGATGGGCGGTTCGGACTGGTCGAAGACGAAGAACAACGCACGCCGGGCGGTCAAGCAGATCGCCGGCGACCTCATCAAGCTGTACTCGGCCCGGATGGCGACCAAGGGCTACCAGTTCGGCCCCGACACCCCGTGGCAGCGCGAGCTCGAGGACGCCTTCCCCTACGTCGAGACGCCGGACCAGCTGGCCAGCATCGACGAGGTCAAGGCCGACATGATGAAACCGGTGCCGATGGACCGCCTCATCTGCGGTGACGTCGGGTACGGCAAGACGGAGATCGCGCTGCGCGCCGCGTTCAAGGCCGTGCAGGACGGCAAGCAGGTCGCCGTCCTGGTGCCGACGACGCTGCTGGTGCAGCAGCACTTCAAGACCTTCGCCGAGCGCTTCGCCCAGTTCCCCGTCGTCGCGAAGCCGTTGTCGCGCTTCACCCCGGGCAAGGAGGCGAAGGAGACGATCGCCGGCCTGGCCGACGGTTCCGTCGACATCGTCATCGGTACCCACCGCCTGCTCAGCGGCGAGATCCAGTTCAAGGACCTCGGCCTCGTGGTGGTCGACGAGGAACAGCGCTTCGGCGTCGAGCACAAGGAGGCGCTGAAGACGTTGCGCACCAACGTCGACGTGCTGGCGATGAGCGCGACGCCGATCCCGCGCACGCTCGAGATGGCCGTGACGGGCATCCGCGAGATGTCGACGCTGGCGACCCCGCCGGAGGAACGCCACCCGGTCCTGACCTACGTCGGGGGCCAGGAGGAGAAGCAGATCACCGCGGCCATCAAGCGGGAACTCCTGCGCGAGGGCCAGGTGTTCTACGTCCACAACCGGGTGCAGTCCATCGAGCGCACCGCGGCCCGGCTGAAGGAACTCGTCCCCGAGGCGCGGATCGCGACCGCGCACGGGCAGATGGGCGAGCACCGCCTCGAACAGGTCGTCGTCGACTTCTGGGAGAAGCGCTTCGACGTCCTGGTCTGCACGACGATCGTCGAGACCGGTCTCGACATCTCCAACGCGAACACGCTCATCGTGGAACGCGCGGACGCCATGGGTCTCTCGCAGCTGCACCAGCTGCGCGGCCGGGTCGGGCGCGGCCGGGAACGGGCCTACGCCTACTTCCTGTTCCCGCCGGAGAAGCCCCTCACCGAGACCGCGCACGACCGGCTCGCGACGATCGCCCAGCACACCGACCTCGGGTCGGGGATGGCGGTGGCGATGAAGGACCTCGAGATCCGCGGGGCCGGGAACATGCTCGGCGGTGAGCAGTCCGGGCACATCGCGGGGGTCGGTTTCGACCTCTACATGCGGATGGTGGCCGACGCCGTCGCCGACGCGCGGAACCAGGTGTCCGGGGCCGGGAGCGACGAGGAGCCGGAACCCACCGAGGTCAAGATCGAGCTGCCCGTGGACGCGCACGTGCCGCACGACTACGTGCCCTCCGAGCGGTTGCGCCTCGACGCCTACCGGCGGATGGCCGCGGCGAACTCCGACACCGACCTCGTCGAACTGCACGCGGAACTCGTCGACCGCTACGGCAACCCGCCGCAGCCGGTGCTCAACCTGTTCGAGGTGGCGAAGTTCCGCATCGCCGCCCGCAAGGCCGGGCTGCGCGAGGTGTCCCTGCAGGGCAAGCAGGTCCGGTTCGCGCCGATCGACCTGCCGGAGTCGCGCGAACTGCGCCTGAAGCGGCTCTACCCGGGGACGCTGCTCAAGCCCGCGTTGTCGGTGGCGCTGGTGCCGGCCCCGATGACCGCCCGGATCGGGGGCAAGCCGCTGCGCGACGCGGAGATGCTGACCTGGGCGACGGAGTTCGTGAACTCCGTGCTGCTGGACCAGTCGGCGGCGGTGGCGGCGGCCAACGCACGCTGACCGGCCTAGGGCAGGAGGGCGGTCACGTCGATCGTCAGCGAGGCGGGTCCGAAGGACAGCGGGACGGCGGCATCGCCGTCCCGCAGGACGCGATCGGCCCGGAAGACCCCGCTGTCGTCGAGGACGTGGACGCTGAGCGTGCGCTCCCGGGGGTCGACGATCCAGTAGTTCGGCAGCCCGGCCGCGGCGTACTTGGCCATCTTCAGCAGCAGGTCGTCGCTGCGGTTGGTCGAGAGCACCTCGACGACGAGTGCCGGAATATTGGTGAAGCGCTTCGTGCCCGTCTCGTCCTCACGAGCCCAGACCATGACGTCGGGGATGAATTCATCCCTCGCCGGCTTCCATGCCCAGGCGAAGATGGCGCGGTGGGTTGGCGGCAGCACCGCTCGCAGCATCACCACCAAGGCGAGGGAGATGTCCTGGTGGTCCAGGTCAGGGCTGGGCGTCACGATGGCGACTCCGTCGATGTACTCACGGCAGGGATCCTCCGGCAGGGCGTCGAACTGCTCCCACGACATGGGCTCGCCAGCAGGGAGTGGTGTGGCCACGGTCATCACGCTCGCCTCCTCAGGCCGTCGACGCGAGTGTAGGTCGGCCACCTACCTCGGTGCACTCGTATCGTGCAGCCCATGAGCGAGACCCCGGCCGGATCCCGACTCCTCGACCTCGTCGCCGTCATGGACCGCCTCCGCTCGCCCGGCGGCTGCCCGTGGGACGCGCAGCAGACCCACGTCAGCCTGCTGAAGTACCTGGTGGAGGAGAGCTACGAGGTCGTCGACGCCGTCGAGAACGGGACGCGGGAGGAACTGCGCGACGAACTGGGGGACCTGCTGCTGCAGGTCGTCTTCCACGCCCGCGTCGCGCAGGAGTCCACCGATGAGCCGTTCGACATCGACGACGTCGCGGCGGCCATCGTCAGCAAGCTCGAACGCCGCCACCCGCACGTCTTCGCCGGCGAGGCCGTCGCCGAGGACCTGCAGGCGGGGTGGGACGCGATCAAGGCGACCGAGAAGGCCCGCGAGAGCGTCCTGGACGGCATCCCGTCGTCGCTGCCGGCGCTGGCCCGCGCCGACAAGGTCCTGGGGCGGCTCCAGCGCAACGGGCTGGACGACGCGGTCCCCGACGAGGGTGGGGACGAGGAGTCCTTCGGCCGGGAACTGCTGGACCTGGTCCGCCGCGCCCACGCGTCCGGGGTGGACCCGGAGGCGGCGCTGCGCACGACCACCCGGCGACTGGAGACGGCCGCACGGGCGGCCGAGCGCGCGGCGACCTCTCGGTAGGGTCCCCGACGTGACGAACGTGCTGGCCATCGACATCGGCGGGACGAAGATCGCCGCAGGCCTCGTCGGGGACGACGGGACCGTGCGGCTGGATCGTGAGGTGCCCACCGACCAGACGAGCGCGAGCGCCGTCGCGTCGGCGCTGGAGGGCCTGGTCACCGACGTCCTGCGCTCGGCCCGGGAGCAGGGCCTCGAGGTGGCCGACGTCGTCGGCGTCGGGTCCGCCGGTCCCGTCGACACCGTGAGCGGCACCGTGCACCCCGTGAACATCGTCTCGTTGCGGGGTTTCCCGCTCGTCGAGCACGTCGCCCGGACCGCGTCGAAGGCGCTGGACCGCACCGTCTCCGCCGCGCTCGCCCAGGACGGTCAGTGCTTCGCCGCGGCCGAGCAGTGGATCGGGGCCGCCGAGGGGTCGCACTCGATGATGGGTGTCGTCGTGTCCACCGGCATCGGCGGCGGGATCGTCCTGGACGGGCGCATCCTGTCCGGCAAGACCGGCAACGCCGGGTTCATCAGCCACGTCGGGGTCGTCCTGGACGGGGAACTGCTGCCCGGCTCGGGCGCCCACGGGGTCGTGGAGTCCTACGCCAGCGGACCCGCGATGGTCCGCGCCGCCCTGGCGCGGGGCTGGCGCGCGGGCGAGCAGGTCGACGCGAAGGTCCTCACCACCGACGCCCGGGCCGGTGACGCGATCGCCGTCGACGTCATCGCCCGCGGGACCCGCGCCCTGGCGTCGGCGTTCCTGTCCACCGCGGCGCTCTTCGACCTCGAGGACGTCGTCGTCGGCGGGGGAGTGGCCTCGGCCGGTGACGTCCTGATGGAGCCGCTGCGCCGCGCCTACGCCGAGCTCGCCGTCTACCCGCACCTCGCCGACGTGCGGATCAGCACGTCCGCGTTGCCGCGGATGTCCGGTCTCGTCGGGGCGGGCCGGCTGGGGTGGCAGACGCTCTCGCGGTGATCACCGTCCGAGCCACTAGGCTCGGACCGCAAAGCCCTGAACACGTCGTCGAGCATGTCGAGCATTACGAGGAGTGCGTGTGGCCACCATCGAGGCCGTCGGAGCCCGCGAGATCCTGGATTCGCGCGGAAACCCCACCGTCGAGGTCGAGGTCCTCCTCGACGACGGCACGTTCGCCCGGGCGGCGGTGCCGTCGGGCGCCTCCACCGGCGCCTACGAAGCCAACGAACGTCGGGACGGCGACAAGGGTCGCTACCTGGGCAAGGGCGTCGAGCAGGCCGTCGAAGCCGTCATCGAGGAGATCGGGCCGGCGCTCGTCGGTCACGACGCCCACGAGCAGCGGATCATCGACCGGGTCATGCTCGACCTGGACGGCACCCCCACCAAGAGCCGCCTCGGCGCGAACGCCATCCTCGGTGTCTCCCTCGCCGTCGCGAAGGCCGCCGCCTCGGCCGCGGACCTGCCGCTGTTCCGCTACCTCGGTGGCCCGAACGCGCACGTCCTGCCCGTGCCGATGATGAACATCGTCAACGGGGGTGCGCACGCCGACACCGGCGTCGCCATCCAGGAGTTCATGATCGCCCCGATCGGTGCGTCGTCCTTCCGCGAGGCGCTGCGCTGGGGTGCGGAGACCTACCACGCGCTCAAGGCCGTCCTCAAGGAGCGCGGTCTTTCGACCGGCCTGGGTGACGAGGGCGGCTTCGCCCCCGACCTGCCCAGCAACAAGGACGCCCTCGACCTGATCGTCGAGGCCATCGGCAAGGCCGGCTACACCGCCGGTTCCGACATCGCGCTCGCGCTCGACGTCGCCGCGACCGAGTTCTACGGCACGGACGGCTACGACTTCGAGGGCTCGAAGCGTTCCGCGGAGTGGATGACCGGCTACTACGAGGGCCTCGTGTCCGAGTACCCGCTGGTCTCCATCGAGGACCCGCTGTCCGAGGACGACTGGGACGGCTGGGTGCACATCAACAACGCCCTCGGCGGCAAGATCCAGCTCGTGGGCGACGACCTGTTCGTCACCAACCCGGAGCGTCTGCAGAAGGGCATCGACCTCGGCGCGGGGAACTCGATGCTGGTCAAGGTGAACCAGATCGGTTCGCTCACCGAGACCCTCGACGCCGTGGACCTGGCCCACCGCAACGGTTTCAGCACCATGATGAGCCACCGTTCGGGCGAGACCGAGGACACCACGATCGCCGACCTGGCCGTCGCCGTGGGCTCGGGTCAGATCAAGACCGGCGCCCCGGCCCGTTCCGAGCGCGTCGCCAAGTACAACCAGCTCCTGCGCATCGAGGAGGAGCTCGACGACGCCGCGGTCTACGCCGGCGCCAAGGCCTTCCCGCGCTCGGCCGCCTTCACCGGGCGCGCCTGACCGGATACCGGCAGGACACGGGAGAAGCTGGACCCATGGGTTCGCGACGACCGACTGCGCCTCGCGGCCCCCGCTCCGGCGGGACCGCGGGGCGCAGTGCTGCCTCCCGCCCCGGTCGGGGTCCGGGCAGCACCCGCCGCGCGGCCGGCGCCGCACCGGCCACCCGTCCCGCCGCCGCCGCCCGCGGTCGCAGCGGGGCCACGATGTCGGCGGCCGAGCGGCGGCGCACCCGCGGTCCACGCGTCCTCGTGCTCTCCGTCGTCGCGCTGCTGCTCGCGATCTTCCTCGTGCCCAGCCTGCAGAAGTGGCTCGAGCAGCGGTCCGAGATCGGCCGGCTGAACGCGCAGATCTCCCAGCAGCAGACCGACCTCAGCGCCGCGCAGGCCCAGGAGCAGCGCTGGAAGGACGACGCCTACGTCATCACCCAGGCGCGCGAGCGGCTGCGGTTCGTGATGCCCGGCGAGGTCCCCTACGCCGTCGACGGCTCGACCGACGCCGACGAGGTACCACCGCAGCAGGCCGCGACGACGGTGCCGAAACCCTCCGCCGCCTGGTACGAGAACATCTGGGAGTCGTTGCGCCTGGCGGGCAACCCCGACAACGCCGCCCCGGTCAAGACGCCGGGACTCTCCGGCAGTTCCAGCTCCACCACCTCGAAGTGAGCCCGAAGTGAGATCGTCGTGACCGGTTCCACCCCCGCCACCCAGGCCGACCTGGACAGCATCGCCGAACGCCTGGGCCGGGTCCCGCGGGGAGTGGTCGCCATCGCCCACCGCTGCCGGTGCGGTCGCCCCGACGTCGTCGAGACCGCTCCGCGACTGCCCGACGGCACCCCGTTCCCCACGACGTACTACCTCGTCGACCCGACCGCCGCGGGTGCCATCAGCACCCTGGAGGCGGAGGGCGTCATGCGCGAGATGAGCGAGCAGCTCGCCGCCGACCCCGACCTCGCCACCGCCTACGCCGCCGCCCACGAGGACTACCTGCGCCGCCGTGCCGCTCTCGGCGACGCCGACGTCCCGGAGATCGAGGGCATCTCCGCCGGGGGGATGCCCTCGCGGGTGAAGTGCCTGCACGCCCTCGTCGGGCACGCCCTGGCTGCCGGCCCGGGGGTGAACCCGTTCGGGGACCAGACCCTGCAACGCCTCGCCGCCGACGGTGGCTGGCCCGCCGTCTGCCCGCACGGGCCGATCGCGTGAGCCGCCGCGTCGCCGCGATCGACTGCGGGACGAACTCGTTGCGCCTGCTCATCGCGGACATCGCGGACATCGCCGAGCAGGGGTCCAGCGTGGAGCTCGAGCGCACGATGGAGGTCGTCCGCCTCGGCCAGGGCGTCGACCGGACCGGCGCGTTCGCCCCGGAAGCGTTGCAGCGCACGTTCTCCGCCGTCGACCGCGCCGCGGCGCTGATCGCGCGGCACCGGCCGGAGGCGATCCGCTTCGTCGCGACGTCCGCGTCGAGGGACGTCTCCAACCGCGACGAGTTCTTCGCCGGGATCCACGCCCGCCTGGGTGTCGAGCCCGACGTCGTCACCGGGGACGAGGAGGCCGCGCTGAGCTTCGCCGGGGCCACCCGTGAACTCGGCGACGCCGGCGCTCCCTTCCTCGTCGTCGACCTCGGCGGGGGGTCGACGGAACTCGTCCTCGGGGCCCGTGACGTCGAGGCGGCCCGTTCGCTCGACATCGGCTCGGTCCGGATGACCGAGCGGCACCTGCACGACGACCCGGCCTCGCCCGGGCAGATCGCCGCGGCCCGCGCGGACGTCGACGCGGCCCTCGCCGCCTGCGACGTCCCGCTGGCCCGGGCCCGCACCCTCGTCGGCGTGGCCGGCTCGATCACCACGATCACCGCCGCCGCGATCGAGCTCTCCGAGTACGTGCCCGGTGTCCTGCACGGGGTCCGGCTCCCGCTCGACCAGGTCCGCGCGGCCTGCGACCGGCTGCTGCACGCGACCCGCGCCGAACGCGCCGCGATGCCCTTCGTCCACCCCGGTCGCGTCGACGTCATCGGCGCCGGCGCGCTGGTCTGGCGCACGGTCCTCGACCGCGTCGAGGCCGAGGCCGGGATCACCGAGGTCGTCACCTCCGAGCACGACATCCTCGACGGGATCGCCGTCGCCCTCGCAGGCCCCTAGCCGTACTCAGCCGGGAGGGGTCGGCAGCAACTCCCTCAGCTCGTCGGGGAGCGCGCTCTGCAGGCGCCGCGGCGCGGTGCGGCGCCAGGCCTCCAGCACGACGGAGTGCAGTTCGGTCGGGTCCGCGCTCGCCAGCGTCACCTCCACCCAGCCGAAGCGGCCGACGTGCGAGGCGACCCGGTAGGTCTCCGCGTCACCGGCGATGAGCTCGGCCTGGTCGGGTTTCGAGGCCTTGACGGAGGCGACGCCGTCCTCGGCGCGGAGGATGACGAAGATCTTCGTCCGCACCCGGAACGTCGCCGCGCCCCACGTCTCCTCCTCGACGGCCTCGGGCAGCTCCAAAGCCCAGCCGCGCAGGGTGTCGCTCGTCACCACGCGCAACAGCCAATCGCAGATCTGGCAGGGTGGGAAGCATGAGCACCGTGAGCGCAACGACCACCCGACGGATCGACGCGCCCGCCGAGCGCGTCCTCGCCGCGCTGGCCGACTACCGCGGTACGCGTCCCCGGTTGCTGCCCGAGCAGTTCACCGACTACGAGGTCGTCGAGGGCGGGGAGGGACCGGGCACCCAGGTCCGCTGGAAGCTGCACGCGACCAAGAAGCGCGTCCGCGACGTCCTGGCCGTCGTCTCCTCCACCGACCGCCACGCCCTCGTCGAGAGCGACGAGAACTCCTCGATGGTCACGACGTGGCGCGTGGAGACCGACGGTCCCGACGCCTCCGAGGTCGTCGTGACCAGTGAGTGGAGCGGGGCGAGCGGCATCGGTGGATTCTTCGAGCGCACCTTCGCACCGCGCGGACTGGACCGGATCTACGGTGAACTCCTCGACAACCTCGCCGACGCCGTCGCCCGCTGAGCACCCCGCGACGGGTCGCCCCTTCCCCTCGCCCGTCCCGCCGGGGAGCGGCTGGCCGGGGGACCCCTCGGCCCCCGACACCCCGGTCGCGCACGACGCGGCGCAGGTGCGGGCGCTCGCCGTCACCGACCTCGCCGTCACCGACCTCACCGTCGCCGACCTCGTGGGGCGGGCCTGCGTCTGCCGGGCCTGCCCGCGGCTGGTGACCTGGCGCGAGGACGTCGCCCGGGAGAAGCGCCGCGCCTACCGCGACCAGCCGTACTGGGGTCGACCCGTCCCCAGCCTCGGCGTGGACGACCCCCGGGTGCTCGTCGTCGGCCTGGCCCCGGCGGCGCACGGCGGGAACCGCACCGGCCGGATGTTCACCGGTGACCGTTCGGGGGACTGGATCATCGCCGCGCTGCACCGCGCGGGTCTCGCGAACCAGCCCACGTCCGTGGACGCCGCGGACGGACTCGCACTGCAGCGCACCCGGATCGTCGCGCCCGTGCGGTGCGCCCCACCGGACAACAAGCCCACCACGACGGAACGCAACACCTGCGCGGGCTGGCTGGACGCGGAGCTGGACCTCGTGACCCCGAGCGTGCGGGTGCTGCTCGTGCTGGGCGCGTTCGCGTGGGCGTCCGCGCTCGGGTCGGCCCGCCGCAACGGGTGGGTGGTGCCCCGGCCGCAGCCGAGGTTCGGGCACGGCGCCGAGGCCGTCCTGCAGGGCCCGCACGGTCCGGTGCACCTCCTCGCCAGCTACCACGTGAGCCAGCAGAACACCTCGACGGGGCGCCTCACCGTCGCGATGCTCGACGACGTCGTCGGACGCGCGGCGCAGCTGGGAGGTTAGGGTGCACTCCGTGCCGAAGTCCCCGACCCGCGTCCTCGTCGTGGGGGGTGGCTACGTCGGGCTCAACGCGACGCTGCGGCTGCTGCACCGGCTGCGCCCGGGCGAGGCGGAGATCACCCTCGTCGACCCGCGCGGCTACATGACCTACCACCCGTTCCTGCCGGAGGCCGCGGCCGGCTCCATCGACGCCCGCAACGTCGTGGTCTCGTTGCGCCGCACGCTGTCGCACGTCGGGGGCGGGGCCGAGGTGGTCGCCGCCGACGTCGTGAAGATCGCCCACGGCGACCGCACCGCCCGCATCCGCTGCGCCGACGGCGCCGAACGCGACCTCGACTACGACGTGCTGGTCATGGCCCCGGGATCGGTCTCGCGCACCCTGCCGATCCCGGGCCTCGCCGAGCAGGCGATCGGGTTCAAGACCGTCGAGGAGGCCGTCCACCTGCGCAACCGGGTGCTCGCGCAGCTCGACCTCGCGGAGGCGAGCACCGAGGCGGACGGGCGACGTCGCGCGTTGACGTTCGTGTTCGTCGGGGGTGGCTACGCGGGGATCGAGGCCATCGCCGAGCTCGAGGACATGGCCCGCTACGCGACCCGCCTGCACCGCACGATCCGCCCCGCCGACCTGCGGTTCGTCCTCGTCGAGGCCACCGACCGGATCCTGCCCGAGGTCGGGTCGCGCCTCGGCCGCTACGCCGTCGACGTGCTGCGCTCGCGGGGCATCGACGTCGCGCTGGGCACCACGATGACGAGCTGCGTCGACGGCCGGGTCGTCCTCTCCGACGGCCGCGAGCTCGACGCCGCCACGATCGTCTGGACCGCGGGGGGGAAGGCGCACCCGCTGCTGGAGGCGACCGACCTCCCCCTCGACGAGCGGCGGCGTCTCGTCGTGGACGCCGACCTGCGGGTGCGGGGCGTGGAGGGGGCCTGGGGTGCGGGGGACAGTTGCGCCGTCCCTGACCTGACCCGGCCGGGTGGGTTCTGCGCCCCCAACGCCCAGCACGCCGTCCGACAGGCCCGCCGCCTCGCCGACAACCTCCTCGCCGACCTGCGGGGCAGGCCCACCACCGACTACCGGCACACCTACGCCGGGTCCGTGGCCTCCCTCGGCCTGCACAAGGGCGTCGCGCAGATCTACGGGGTGCGCGTGCGGGGCTACCCCGCGTGGCTGGCGCACCGCGTCTACCACCTGTCCAAGATGCCGACCCGCTCGCGCAAGGCCGGTGTGCTGCTCGGCTGGGTGCAGGCGGCGCTCTTCCACCGCGAGGCCGTGGCGATGGCGGCGTTGTCCGACCCCTTCGCCGAGTTCGAGCGGGCGGCGCGTTCCTGAGAGGATGACCCCGCGCAGGCTGCGACACCGTGGCCTGTCCAGGCCCGGGTGGCGTAACTGGTAGGCGCACGGGGCTTAAACCCCCGGGCCGTTCGCGGCGTGCGGGTTCGATCCCCGTCCCGGGTACTTTCGTGACTGATCCGTGATCGGTGCAGGGAACCACGGCAGCTGCTCGGCCGTTGCCACCATCACTGAAGGTCTGCTCCGGAGGGGAGCCATGGAGAGCAAGAACCCGGTCTTCGCACGCAGCAAGGAATGGAAGAACAACGGCTACGCCACGTTCGACGCGCCCAGCAGCGCGCAGCGTCAGGCACCGCCGGCCGACGCTTCCGCCCGCACGCTGGAGGACTGGTACCAGAAGCCGTCCGCCACGCCGGCGCAGTCGCGCCGGATGACCCTGGACGACGTCGTCGTCCGCACGGCCTCGCTGTTCGCGGTGCTGCTCGTCGGCGCGGCGCTCGCGTGGTTCGGTGACCTGAAGCTGCTCCCGGCGATCGGCGCGGCCCTCGTCGCGATGGTCCTGGGCCTGTGGGCGCAGATGTCCAAGAAGGTCCGCCCGGGCGTGATGTTCGCCTACGCGGCCTTCGAGGGTCTCTTCGTCGGGGCGATCTCGCACGCGTACGCGTCGTTCTACGACGGCATCGTCGGGCAGGCCGTCATCGGCACCCTCGGGGCCTTCGCCGGGATGCTCATCGCCTACAAGACGGGCATCGTCCGCAACAGCCCGCGCTTCACCAAGATCCTGATGATCGCGGGGATCGGCTACCTCGTCTTCGCGCTCGCGAACCTCGCGTTCTCGCTGCTCGGCGGCACCAACGTCTACTCCATCGGCGGCCTGGGGATCCTCGTCAGCGCCTTCGGCGTCGTCCTGGCCTCGCTGTTCCTCGTCCTCGACTTCGACTACATCGAGCAGGGCATCAAGAACGGCCTGCCGGTGAAGGAGTCCTGGCGCGCGGGCTTCGGCCTGATGGTGACGCTGGTCTGGCTGTACCTGGAGATCCTCCGACTGATCTCCATCCTGCGCGGCGACAACTGACCGTGCCCGACCACGACGAGCTCGGTGCGCGGGACCTGCGGGTCCAGCGCACCGAGCTCTCGCGTTTCCTGGACCTGCAGGCCGACCGCGTCCGGGGCCTCCCCCTCGCGCGGCTCGACCGGCCCAGGACCCCGGACGGGCCCAGCCCTGCGGACGCCGTCCGGTCCGCCGCCCAGGCGCTCGCCGACCTCGCCGCCGACGCCGAGGGTGAACCCCGCCGTCCGTTGCCGAGGCTGGCCACCCACGGGATCGGCGACCAGCTCGCCGTCGTCGGCCACGACGTCGTGCACTTCGGCGACGCCGCGGCGCTCGCCGCCGCCCACGACGTGGTCGCGGCGGTGCGCCGGGCGCTGTAGACCGCGGCCGCTGCATCGACTGGAGCGTTCCGCGGCTCTCCGGGTTCCTCGGAGACGCGAAACGCTCCAGTCGACGTCCAACTGGCAGCTGGACGTCAGGCTGGCCCCCGCGGAGGACGCGGCGCCCGGGGGCCGGGTTCCGTGCGGGATGATGGGGCCATGCGCTATGCCGAGACCGTCGTCGACCTCGTGGGCGGTACCCCGCTGGTCAAGCTCAACCGCGTCACCGAGGGCCTGGCCTGCACGGTGCTCGCGAAGGTCGAGTACCTCAACCCCGGTGGCTCCGTGAAGGACCGCATCGCGACCCGCATGATCGACGCCGCCGAGGCCGAGGGGCTGCTGAAGCCGGGCGGGACGATCGTCGAACCCACGAGCGGCAACACGGGGGTCGGGCTGGCGCTCGTCGCGCAGCAGCGCGGCTACCAGTGCGTCTTCGTCTGCCCGGACAAGGTCAGCGTCGACAAGCGCAACGTCCTCAAGGCCTACGGGGCCGAGGTCGTCGTCTGCCCGACGGCCGTCCCGCCGGAGGACCCGCAGTCCTACTACTCCGTCTCCGACCGCCTGGTCCGTGAGATCGAGGGCGCCTGGAAGCCGGACCAGTACAGCAACGTCCAGGGCCCGCGCAGCCACTACGAGACGACCGGTCCCGAGGTCTGGGCCGACACCGACGGCAGGATCACGCACTTCGTCGCCGGGGTCGGCACCGGGGGGACCATCACCGGCACCGGGCGCTACCTCAAGGAACAGGGCGACGTGAAGGTCATCGGCGCCGACCCGGAGGGCTCGGTCTACTCCGGTGGCACCGGCCGCCCCTACCTCGTCGAAGGCGTGGGCGAGGACTTCTGGCCCACGGCCTACGACCCCTCGATCCCCGACCAGATCATCGCCGTCTCCGACGGGGACTCCTTCGCGATGACCCGTCGCCTGGCCCGCGAGGAGGGGCTCCTCGTCGGGGGCTCCTGCGGGATGGCCGTCGTTGCGGCGCTGCGCGCGGCGAAGGACCTCGGCCCCGACGACGTCGTCGTGGTGCTGCTGCCCGACAGCGGCCGCGGCTACCTGGGGAAGATCTTCAACGACGACTGGATGTCGTCCTACGGGTTCCTCGACTCCGGCTCCAGCGGGACCGTCGGCGGGGTGCTGCGCGCCAAGTCGGCCGGGCTGCCCGCGCTGGTGCACACGCACCCGACGGAGACCGTCCACGACGTCATCGAGATCATGCGCGAGTACGGCGTCTCGCAGCTGCCCGTCGTCGGGGCGGAACCGCCGGTCATGGCGGGGGAGATCGCCGGCGCGGTGAACGAGCGGGAGCTGCTCGACGCGCTGTTCACCGGCAAGGCGAAGATGTCCGACGCCGTCAGCGCGCACATGGGCCCGGCCCTGCCGCTGGTCGGTGCGGGGCAGTCGGTCGAGGACGCCCGCGCGGTGTTCTCGAGCGCGGACGCGGCCGTCGTGGTGGAGGACGGGAAGCCCGTGGGCGTCATCACGCGCCACGACCTCCTGGCCTACCTCGCCATCTCGCACTGAACGACTCCTGGGGAACTTCCCACCCTTCCCGGTTCGCGGAAGGGTGGGAAGTCCCCCAGGAGTGGGTCGAGGGTCAGTAGCGGATCGCGTCGATGACCTTGGCGCGCACGGCCATCGTGGCGGGGACGAGGCCGGCGAGGGCGCCGACGGCGGTCGCGGCGACCAAGCCCTCCACGGCCGCCTCCAGCGGGAACGGCGGAACGTCCTCCAGGGTCACCCCCGCCGGCAGCACGGACTGCAGCGGGAAGTTCGAGATCAGGATGATCGAGAGCATCACCGCGAGGAATCCCGCCACGAACGTGGCCGCGACGGACTCGAAGAGCACGGCGAAGAACACCCGGCTCCCCGTCGCCCCGAAGCTGCGCCGCACCCCGATCTCGCGGATGCGCTGCCGCACGGTCACGAGGCCGACGTTCAGCACCCCGATCCCGCCGAGCAGCAGCGCGAAGATCCCGACGCCGCGGACCCCGTAGGCGAGGATCGTGTCGAGGATGTTCAGCTCGTCGCCGGCGTCCTGGCGCTGCACCGAGACGGAGTACCCCGGCAGGCTGGCCTGGACCTCGGTCTGCAGGGCGGCGACGAGGGCGTCCGCGTCGGCGTTCGGGACCCACAGCTCCAGACCCGGGGGGAGGAGTTCGCCGGGTCGCCCAGCAGGTTCCAGCGCTGCGCGTCGGCGTTGAGGACGTAGGCGCCCGGCGTCGTCGCGTCGTAGCTCGCGGAGGACGAGATCCCGACGACGGTGGCGGTGACGGGGGTGTCGCCGCCGAGGACGACGGTCAACGGGTTCGCGGGGTCGAAACCTCCGAGCTGGTCGGCGAAGGCCTGGTTCACGACGAGGCGGGGCGAGAACGCGTCGTCGTCGCCCGCGGAGAACCAGCGGCCCTCGGAGGTGATGACCCGGTGCATCGTGCCGTAGCTCGGGTCGACCGTCGTGGCCGTGACGAGCTGCGTCCCGGCGGGGAAGCGGACGGTGAGCTGCCCGCCGCCGCCGTACTGGTAGGACGCCAGGCCCCACCAGCCGACCTCGTGCCGCACGGCCGTCTCGCGCAGGGCGGTCTCCACCGTCTGCACACCGTCGGCGGAGTTCGTGCCGTTGCTGTAGGCGTCGACCCGCAGGGTGGCCGGGCGACCGCTGGAGCGTTCGGTGGTCTCACCCACCATCTGGCGGGCCATGTTGCCGACGGCTGTGATCGTGGTCATCGCGAACACCGCGAGGAATACCCCGACCAGGGACAGCACGACGCGGGTCCGGTTGACGCGGATCTCGCTCCAGGCCTCGGAGATCGCCGCGAAGAAGCCCATCACATCGTCTCCCGGTGGGCCGTCGCACTCGCCAGGGTGTCCGTCGTGATCTCGGTGAGGACGCCGTGGTCGAGACGGAACTGCCGGTCGGCGCGCGAGGCGACGGACAGGTCGTGGGTGATGGTGACCAGCGTCGTGCCGTCGTCGCGCACGAGTTCCTCGAGCACGTCCATCACCGCCGAGCCCGTGTCGACGTCGAGCGCGCCGGTGGGTTCGTCGGCCAGCAGCACGCGGGGACGGCGGACCAGGCTGCGGGCCAGCGCGACCCGCTGCTGCTCACCGCCGGACAGCTTCTCCGGCATGGTGTCGAGGCGGTGGCCGAGGCCGACGCGTTCCAGCATGGCGCGCGCGGTCTTCTTGCGCCGCAGGAAGTCCCGGCCGGTGCCGTACATCAGCGGGTTGGCGACGTTCTCGGTCGCGGTGCGGCCGGGCAGCAGGTTGAACTGCTGGAAGACGAACCCGAACGTCGCTCCCCGCAGCTTCGCGGTGCGTCGGCCGGACAACCCCGAGACGGGTTTCCCGTCGAGCAGGTACTGACCGCCGGTGGGCGCGTCGAGCAGGCCGACGATGTTGAGCAGCGTGGACTTCCCCGACCCGGAGCGCCCCACGACGGCGATGTGCTCGCCGCGCGCGATGTGCAGGTTCACCCCGGTGAGGATGTGCAGGTCCTTCCCGTCGGGCAGGCGGACGGTGCGACTGACGTCGGTGAGGCTCACCACGTCGTCCGATCCCGCGGCGGAGGGGCCGGTCTCCATCAGTAGCCCATCCCGTACGTGCCGGAACCGTCGCTCGGGGTGTCGGTGTTCGGGACGAACTGCAGGATCTGCTGGTTCTCGGTGAGCCCCTGGGTGATCTCGACGTTCTGGCCGTCGGTCAGGCCGAGGCTGACCTCGGTCTCGACCTGGGAACCGTCGTCGGCGACGACCCAGACCTTGCCCTTCCCGACGCTGCCCTGGACCGCGGTGACGGGGGCCAGCAGGACGCCGGTCGCGTTGCCGGCCGTGACGTCGACGGTCGCGCTCAGCCCGGCGAAGACCTGGACCCCCTGCGGCACGGCGCAGGAGACGGTGGCGCCGGTCATCGACGCGGACGGGTCGGCGTAGGGGTCGACGTAGCCGCCGGTGCCCGGGTCCGAGGGCGTGGGGGTGGTGGTGGGGGTCCCGGTGCGCAGGCCGGTGCACTCGAACGTGCCGGGGCCACCGGGCACGGTGACCTGCGCGGTCGTCGGCGGGGCGAGCAGGCGGAACTGCTGGGCCTGCGTCATGGGGGCGGAGATCGAGAGGGTTCCCGGGCTGACGGTCGCGACGGCGTCCCCGACGGTGACCGCCTGGTCGGCGAGCACGTCGAGGGTGGCGAGCTTCCCGGCGACGGTGGAGGTCACCGTGACCGTCTTCTTGGTCGGCTGGGCGGGCGGGGCCAGCGGGTCGGTGGAGACCGGCGGGTCGGTCGTGACCACGACCGTGAACAGCGGGGTGCCCTTGTCGACGGTGTCGCCGACGTCGGCGCGGACCTTGCCGACGACCCCGGTCGTGGTGTTCTTCACGGTGGTCGCGGGGTCGGCCTGGATGCTGCCCTGCAGGGACACGGTGTTGGTCACGTCCCCCCGGGTGACGGCCGCGGCGGGCGGGTCGACGACGGCGGAGGGGCTGGCGGCCGCGTCGGCGTCGTTGCCGGACGGGCGGACGAAGGCGATGTAGAGCAGGGCGATCGCGATCACGGCCCAGACGACCAGTCTGAGGGCGGGGAACACGACAGTGCGGACAACGCCCACGACGGCACCTCCGGGTCTTCTCGGGGGTGGGTCGCTGGTGCACGCTGCAGGCTGCCGGTCCCCCGAACGGCTGGGCCGGAACCTAGCAGCGTCTGTGTGATCTTCGTGGGACGTGCGAGAAACCTCCACGAACCGCGTCGACGGTCACGGGTTCAACCACCCCCGCAACGTCGCCGCCTCGCCCGCGAGCAGGTCGGGGTCGTCGCCCGGGACGAACTCCAGGAGCACGTCGTGGTCGCCGCCCGCCGCCCGCACCAGCTCGAACGCCCGGTGCCACAGCGAGTGCCGGGACCGCAGGGGGAGCCGGGTCGTGCCCGGCCACCAGGAGAACGCGTGCACGGTGCTGACCCGGTCCACCAGCGCCGCGAGCTCGGCGATGGCCGCGTCCTCGCCCGCGTCGACGCTCGGCTGCCAGTACGTCGTGAGGGTGCGGGCGCCGACGAGTTCGTCGACCTCGGCGAGCAGGCGTCGGGTCGAGTCGGTGGTGTCGGTGAGGGTGCCGCCGTGGGACTCCGTGCCGACCTCGACGCCCGCGTCGTGGGCGCGCCGGACGGTCTCGGCCAGCGAGGCGACGACCCGCAGCCGGTCCACCGGGCTGGCCTCGGCCGACCCCTGGTCGCCGGCCCAGACCCGGATCCGGGGCGCGCCGAGGGCGGTCGCCGTCGCGATGACGGCGTCGGCGTCGTCGTGGACGCCCGCCCGGTGGTAGGAGCCGTAGGAGGCGACGGTCAGGCCGGCGTCGGCCGTGCGCCGCGCCACGTCGGCCGCGGTGGCGACGTCGCCGACGGGCACGTGGACGTCACCGCCCCACTCCACGCAGGACAGCCCGGCCGCCGCGGCGAGCTCCAGGACGCCGTCGACGTCGAGCTGTCGGTACGTGATCGAGCACAACCCGGGAACCAGCACGTCCGGATCCTTGCACGGGGCGACCGCCCTGGCCTAGCCTCTGGAAAGCGCATTCCCGAACTCTCTTGGAGGCAGCGATGGTGCACCGCCTCGGTGTGGTCATGAACGGCGTCACGGGCCGGATGGGGTACCGCCAGCACCTGCTGCGGTCCGTCCTGGCCATCCGCGAACAGGGTGGGGTCGAACTCCCCGACGGTTCCCGGGTCCAGCTGGAACCCCTCCTGGTGGGGCGTTCCGAGGACAAGCTCCGCGAGATCGCCGAACGCCACGACCTGCAGCACTGGACGACCGACCTCGACGCGGCGCTCGCCGACGACGACTACCCGCTCTACTTCGACGCGCAGGTGACCTCCGCGCGCGAACGCTCGATCCTGCAGGCGATCGCCGCGGGCCGCCACGTCTACACCGAGAAGCCCACCGCGGAGAGCGTCGAGGGAGCCCTCGAACTCGCCCGCGCCGCCGCCCGCGCGGGGGTCAAGAACGGCGTCGTCCACGACAAGATCTTCCTCCCCGGGCTGCGGAAGCTGAAGCGCCTCGTCGACTCCGGGTTCTTCGGCGAGATCCTCTCCGTCCGCGGGGAGTTCGGGTACTGGGTGTTCGAGGGTGACTGGCAGCCCGCGCAGCGCCCCAGCTGGAACTACCGCGCGGAGGACGGCGGCGGGATCGTGGCCGACATGTTCTGCCACTGGAACTACGTGCTGGAGCAGACCATCGCCCCCGTCGAGGCCGTGACGGCGAAGGCCGTCACCCACGTGCCGGTCCGCTACGACGAGAAGGGCGAGGCGTACAAGGCCACGGCCGACGACGCCGCGTACGCCATCTTCGAGCTCGAGGGCGGGATCATCGCCCAGCTCAACTCCTCGTGGGCGGTCCGCGTGGACCGCGACGAACTCGTCGAGTTCCAGGTCGACGGGACCCTCGGCAGCGCCGTGGCCGGGTTGTTCTCCTGCCGGGTCCAGCCGCGTTCGGTGACCCCGAAGGCCGTCTGGAACCCCGACCTGCCCGAGCAGCACCGCTACCGCGACGACTGGGCCGTCGTGCCCGACAACGAACCCGTGGACAACGGGTTCAAGGTCCAGTGGGAGCAGTTCGTCCGCCACGTCGTCGCCGACACCCCCCACCCCTACGACTTCCTCTCCGGCGCACGGGGTGTGCGCCTCGCGCAGGCCGGACTGGAGTCCTCGGCGCAGGGACGGCGCGTGGAGATCACGGAGCTGTCGCTGTGACCACGCTGACGCAGGACCGTGCCCGGACGGGGCAGGTGCTGCGACTGCCCCGTCGGGGTAGCGACGGTTCCGTGGAACTCGTCGAGCACGCCGTGCACGAACCCGTCGCGTGGGAGGTCCCGTCCGGGCCGGCCCGGTCCCGGACGGTCTTGGCCGCGGCCCACGTCGTCCCCCGCGCCGGGGCCGAGAACGTCCCCGGCGCGGTCGCCGACCTCGACTGGGACGCGACGCTGGCGTTCCGGCGCCGGCTGTTCTCCCTCGGTCTCGGGGTGGCCGAGGCGATGGACACCGCGCAACGCGGGATGGGCCTCGACTTCGCCGCGACGACGGAACTCGTGCGCCGCAGCGCCGCCGAGGCCGCGGCCGTCGGCGGCTCCATCGCCGCGGGGGTGGGTACCGACCAGCTCGCCCCCGGCCCGCACGGCCTCGACGTCGTCCGCGCCGCCTACGAGGAACAGCTCGCGATCGTCGAGGACACCGGCGCCCAGCCCATCCTCATGGCGAGCCGGCACCTCGCCGCGAGCGCCCAGGGCCCGGAGGAGTACCTCACGCTGTACTCCGGCCTGCTGTCCCAGGTCCGCCGGCCCGCCGTGCTGCACTGGCTGGGGGAGGTGTTCGACCCCGCGCTCGCCGGGTACTGGGGTTCGCGCGACGTCGCCGCGGCGACCGACACCTTCGTCGAGCTGGTGCGGGCCAACGCCGCCCACGTCGACGGGGTCAAGGTGTCGCTGCTCGACGCGGACCACGAGAAGGCGTTGCGCGCCCGGCTGCCCGAGGGGGTCCGGCTCTACACCGGCGACGACTTCAACTACCCCGACCTCATCCAGGGCGACGGGCGGTTCCACTCCGACGCCCTGCTCGGCATCTTCGCGGGCATCGCGAACGTCGCCGCCGCGGCGCTGGTCCGCCTCGACGCCGGTGACGTCACCGGGTTCCGGGCGGCCCTCGACCCGACGGTCCCGTTGGCGCGGCACGTGTTCGGGGCGCCCACGCCCTACTACAAGGCCGGGATCGCCTTCCTGAACTGGCTGGACGGTCGCCAGCCCGGCTACGCGATGGTCGGGGGTCTGCACTCCGCCCGCAGCGCCGTGCACCAGGCCGAGACGTTCCGCCTCGCCGACGAGGCCGGCGTCCTCGGCGACCCCGACCTCGCCGCGCGTCGACTGCGCGACTACCTCGCCGTCCACGGCTTCCCCGTCTGACCCCCACCCCCGCGCGGGGCCTCAGCGGGGCGGGCGCAGGTCCGCCCAGAGCGAACCGGCCCCGTCGAGCAGGTCCACCTCCGTCTCCACCGTGAGCGGGGTCCCGCGCAGCTCCGCCGCCCGCAACGACGTCGCGACCGCGTCGGCGTCGGCGGCGGAGCCGTCGACGGACAACGTCGCGTGCCGCCCGCCCGGGGTGAGCCGCAGGGTGACCCGGGCGTCGGTGCAGACGCGCAGCGCGGGAGCCAGGACGGCCCGCACGGCGGCGACGAACTCGGGTCGGTCCTCGACCCCGGTGCCGCGGTCGTCGACGACGTCCACGGTGCAGCCGCGCGCCCGGGCCTCGCGCAGGCCGGCCCGGACGGTGTCGTCGAGGAGTTCGCGGGCGCGCAGGTCGTCGCGCAGCTGCCGCTCCAGCACCAGGGCGCCCCGGGACAGCAGCGACCACGTCGGGGCCCCGGGCCGGGTCATCGCGACCCGCCGCAGGAGCGGCACGACACCGTGCTCCAGGTCCTCGCGGCGTGCCCGGGCGCTCGCGTCCCGGGCCTGCGTGCTCGCTTGCGCGGCGATCGCCCGTCCGGTGTCGGCGTCGTAGCGGGCGACGTCGCGGGCGGTGCGGTCGAAGACGAACCGGACCCCGACCGAGGCGGTGAACCAGACGATGGCCGGCTGGTTCAGCGCCGCGAACACCACCGCCCGGTCCGGCAGGTCGGAGCCGGCGACGAGGACACCGAGCACCGCGGCGGAGGCGAGTTCGGCGATCAGCCCCGGCAGCCACTGCCGGCGCATCACCAGCGCGGCGACGACGATCTGGGTCAGTCCCGGCCAGTAGTCGCCGTAGGTGCGCCACAGCGACTCGTCGAGGAACGGGGTGACGGCCAGTCCGCTCAGCGGCACGACGAGCGCCATCCCCAGGGCGGCGCGGGTGGAGAGGTCCAGCGGCCGCCCGAGCAGGGGGCGGACCGCGACGGCGCTCACGATCAGGACGACGGTCAGGGCCAGCAGCGACAGCGCGGGCGCGCGGTGCTGGTGCAGGGACAGCAACGCCACCAGCGGCCCGTGCGAGAACAGCCAGATGACCGTGCCGATGAGACAGGCCCGTTGGACCCCGGTCACCCCACGACCTCGGCGGTGACGTCCAGCAACGGGACGCCGAGAAGGACGACGGTGCCGACCCCCGGGACCGAGCGCACCAGCGCCCGGCCGCCGACGACGTCGGCACGCCGACGCACCGAGACCGCGAGCCCGAGGCGGGGGGTGGCGCGACGGGTGTCGAACCCGACCCCGTCGTCGCGCACCTCGACGCTGAAGCGGCCCCGCGCCACGTCCGCGCGGATCCGGATCCGGACGGTGGGCGCAGCCCCCGCCGACGACCCGTGCCGCACCGCGTTGCGCACGGCCTCCGCCGTCGCCGCGACGAGGGCCTCGAGGGCCTCCGGGGCGAGGCGGCCGACGGGGACCGGCGGCGTGCTCAGCACCGCCTGCGGGTGCAGCGCGAGGACGGTGTCCTGCAGGCGCGACACCGTCTCTCCCAGCCCGACCGGTGCCGGGTCGCGCAGACCGGTGGACCCCGCGTCGATGCTCGCGAGCGCCCGCTCCGCGGCGGCCGCGGCGCGCACCCGGTCGGCGACGTCGTCACGGGCGTGCGCGGTCAGCGACAGCGAGGCGAGCACGTCGTCGTGCACGATGCCGTCCCAGTGGGAGTTCTCCAGCTCCACCGCGCGGGCCGCGGCCGCGGCGGCCGCGGCGCGATCGGCGGTGGTGCGGGCCGACTCGACCTGGTGGGCCGCGTCGTGCACGGCCTGGACGGCGACGGACACGGCGATCGCGACGACGAGCAGTCCGACGGCCTCGAGGACGCCGACGTCGGGGGCGACGAACCAGACGCCGCTGACCTGCAGCAGCCCCCGCAGGGCGAGGTGCAGGAACGTCAGCCCCAGCGTCCCCCTCAGCGACGGCGCGGCCACCGCCCCGGCGCCCACGGTCAGCGCGGAGAGCGCCAGCACCCACGGGACGTCGTCGTCGGCGCGGGTCGCCAGCAGCGGGTAGCCGGCCAGGGCCAGGTCACCGAGGACGACCAGACCCCACGCGGGGACCTGGCAGGAGCCCCGTCGGACGGCCTGGGTCAGCAGCGCCGCCAGGATCACCAGGTAGCCGGCGCAGATCGAGGCGGACCAGGCGACGGGGAACTGCGACCGCCCGGCGAGCAGGTTCGTCACGACGGTCGGCGCGACCGAGACCAGACCCAGGGCCAGGACGAGCGCCAGGAGCCGGTGGACGCCGCGGCGCGTCACCTCAGGTCAGTCCCGCAGGTCACGAAGACCCGGGGCGGGGGAGGCCAGCGGGGCGAGGACGCCGTCCTCGACGGCACGGCGGTAGAGCTCCATGCGGGTGTAGGCGGGCCGGTCCAGTGCGGCGTACTTCGCGCGGATCCGCTTCAGGTAGCTCTTGGCCGTCTCGAGCGTGACGCCGAGGCGCAGGGCCACCGACCGGGCGGGCATGCCCCCCGCGTACAGCTCCAGGACGCGTCGCTCCTGCGGGGACAGGTGCGACGTGAGCGTCTCGTCGACCTGCAGCGCGGCCGCGGTCTCGGCGGACTGCAGGGTGTCGCCGTCCGCGATGGACCGCAGCGCCTCGGCGACCGTCGCGACCGGGCGGTCCTTGAGCAGAACACCCTGGGCGCCGGCCTGCAACGCCTCCAGCGCCTCGGCGTGCGCGCGTCCCTCGGTGTAGACGAGGACGCGGCTGCCGGCCTCGAGGAGGGAGCGGACGTTGTCCGCCGGGCGCGAGGCGTCGCCCAACCTGAGGTCGAGCAGGACGACGTCCGGCCCGGGGGCCCCCTGCAGCTGGAACAGCAGGTCGGGGACGGTCGGTGCGGTGGCGACGAACTGCAGGGCCGCGTCCAACCGGGCCAGCTCGAGCTGGAGACCGGTGAGGAGCGCGGGGTGGTCGTCGACCGCCGCGATGCGCAAGATGGTCACGTCGGTCCTCCTTCCGCGCCGAGGCTACCGGGATCTCGGACCGCCTGCTGCCGGGCGGGGACGACGGTGCACCCCGAAAGGGGGGTGTCCGGATGGTGCCGACCAGGTACCCCCCTCTGCGAGGATCGTTGCAGGCACCCCGCCGGGGGGACGGGTGGCCGAGCATGCGCTGGGGGGCGTACGCACACGAGGGGACGGTGCCCACGGGCACCGTCCCCTCGTGGCGTCAACGGGTCAGTCGCCCGTCGAGACCAGACCGATCTGGCAGGTCAGACCGTTCGGGCCGTGGTTGCAGTAGCCGTTGGGGACCTTGTCCAGGTACTGCTGGTGGTAGTCCTCGGCGTACCAGAACGGGCCCGCGTCGGAGGCCTTGCGGATCTCCGTCGTGATCTGGCCGTGCTTGTGCTCGCTGAGCTCGCGCTGGAACGTCTCGCGCGTCTTCTGCGCGGCGTCCCACTGCACGTCGGTGGTCGTGTAGATCGCGGACCGGTACTCCGTGCCGCGGTCGTTGCCCTGGCGGAAGCCCTGGGTCGGGTCGTGGTTCTCCCAGAACGTCTTCAGCAGGACCTCGGGGCTGACCCGGGTGGGGTCGTAGGCGACCAGGACCGTCTCGGCGTGGCCGGTGCGCCCGGTCGTCGACTCGTCGTAGGTCGGGTTCTTCGTGAAGCCACCCTGGAAGCCCACCGCCGTCGTCACGACGCCCGGGACCTGCCAGAAGATGCGCTCCGCGCCCCAGTAGCAGCCCATGGCGAACGAGATCACCTCGGTGCCCTCGGGCCACGGGCCTTCGAGCGGGGTACCGAGGACCGTGTGGGTCGTCGGGACCTCGAAGCGTCGCGTCTCCGAGCCCTTGAGGGCCTCGTCCGCGGTCACCATCGTCGTCTTGAACGGGTTGCCGAACAGCACGTCACCAGCTCCTTCTCCGCCGTCGTGTCTTCCTCAACCACGGTCGCGGCCCGGACGTTCCCTACTCTGGACCTCGTGACTGATGCGCAGCTGCCAGGCTTCTCCACCCGAGCCATCCACGCCGGCCAGGAGGCCGATCCCTCGACCGGGGCCGTGGTGACGCCGATCTACCAGGTCTCCACCTACAAGCAGGACGGCGTCGGCGCGCTGCGGACCGGGCTCGGCGCCGGCTACGAGTACTCGCGCTCCGGCAACCCGACCCGCGCCTCGCTGGAGACCCAGCTCGCCGCCCTCGAGCAGGGTGCCGCCGGGTTCGCCTTCGCCTCCGGTCTCGCCGCCGAGGACGGGATCCTGCGGGCCCTGCTCAAGCCCGGCGACCACGTCGTCATCCCCAACGACGCCTACGGCGGCACCTACCGGCTGGTGAAGCGGGTCGTCGAACCGTGGGGCGTGGAGCACACCCCGGTCGACCTGGCCGACCTGGACGCCGTGCGCGCCGCCGTCCAGCCCGGCCGGACCCGCCTGGTGTGGCTGGAGACGCCGACCAACCCACTGCTCACGGTCGGCGACATCGCGGCCATCGCCGAGATCACCCACGCTGCGGGGGCCCTGCTCGTCGTGGACAACACCTTCGCGACGCCCTACCTGCAGACACCGCTGACCCTCGGCGCCGACCTCGTCATCAGCTCGACCACCAAGTACGCCGGCGGGCACTCCGACGTCGTCGGCGGGGCCGTCGTCGTGCGCGACGGCGAGGACGGGCGGGGGAACTCCCTCGCCGAGCGCATCGGCTTCCACCAGAACTCCCTGGGCGCGGTGCCCGGTCCCTTCGACTCCTGGCTCGTCCAGCGCGGGCTGAAGACCCTCGCCGTCCGGATGGAACGCCACTGCGACAACGCCGAACGCGTCGTCGAGTTCCTGCAGTCCCACCCGCGGGTCACGGGGATCCTGTACCCGGGCCTGCCCGAGCACCGCAACCACGACGTCGCCGCCCGGCAGATGAAGCGCTTCGGCGGGATGATCAGCTTCCGCCTGGCCTCGGTCGAGGACGCCCTGAAGGTCTGCGGGGCGACCGAGCTGTTCACCCTGGGGGAGTCCCTCGGCGGGGTCGAGTCCCTCGTCGAGCACCCCGGCCGGATGACCCACGCCTCGGTGGCGGGTTCGCTGCTCGAGGTCCCCGACGACCTCGTGCGACTGTCCGTCGGGATCGAGGACGCCGACGACCTCGTCGCCGACCTCGCGCAGGCGCTGGGCTGAGTCTCCTGGGGGTGGGATCGTTGCCTCCCCGAGGACGTTGAGCGACCCCGGGGAGGCAACGATCCCACCCCACTCACCCGCCCAGCCGCCGTCGGTCAGTCGCCGTGGGCCACGTGGCGCAGCGGCCGCCAGATCAGGACGACGAAGACCGCCGACCCGGCGAAGGCGAACCAGAACGGCGCGGTCACGCCGACGTGCTGCGAGAGCACCGCTCCGAACCCGCTGCCGATCGCCAGTCCACCGAACGTGCCGACGGTGTTGACGGCGCCGACCCGGCCCTGCAACCCGTGCGGGACGGCGCGCTGGCGCACGGTGATCGACGTCGAGCCCCAGACGAACGCGTGCGCGCCGAAGACGAAGAACACGGGGAGCGCGACCCACGGGGTCCGGGCCAGCGCGAGGCCGAGGTGGGTGAAGGTCTCGACCACCAACCCGATCCGCATGAGGTTGCCCAGGGAGACGTGGCGGGTGATCCAGCCGTAGGCCAGGACGCCGACGATGCCGCCGGCCGCTCCGACGGTGGTCACGAGGCCGAAACCGATCTCGCCCAGCCCGATCCGGTCCCGCGCGTAGAGGACGAGCACCGACCACGCGGCACCGAAGGTGACGTTGAAGATGAAGATCGTCGCGACGAGGACCCGCACGGCCGGGTGGTGGGCGGTCCAGCGGATCCCCTCCGCGACGTCGTGCCACGGCGTGGTGCTCGCGCGTTCCGCCTCCCGCGCGGGGAGGCGCATACGGGCGACGAACACCGCGGCGAGGGCGCAGAGCCCGGCCTGGGCCGCGAACGGGGTCGCGTGGGCGAGGGTGAAGAGCAGGGCGCCCAGCGGTGGACCGGCGAGCTGGTTCACCGTGACGAAACCCGTCTGGATGCGGGCGTTCGCGACCGCCAGGTCGTCGCGGGCGACGAGCATCGGCAGCAGCGTGCTCGCCGTGTTGTCCGCGAAGACTTCGGCGGTCGCGAGCAGGAACAATGCGCCGAGGACGAGCGGGATGCTCGCGTGCCCGGTCGCGACGACCGCGGCCAGCGCGACGAGGACGAGGGCCCGCACACCGTCGACGGTGAGGACGATGAGCCGCCGATCGACCCGGTCGGAGAGCACCCCGGCGCTCAACCCGAACAGCAGCGGCGGCAGCCACGCCGCGAGCGCGGCCAACGCCACCGGGAACGCGTCGTCGGTGAGGGAGGCGACCAGCAACGGCCCGGCGGCCAGCGCCAGTCCGTCGCCCAGGTTGCTGGCCCAGCTGGAGGCGATGAGCCAGCGGAAACCCGTCCCGAGCCGGCGGGGGAGGACGACCTCGACCACGCGGGCGGCGTTGCTCACCCGAGCACCGTGGCACACCCCTCCCGGCGGGGACCAGCGACTTCTAGGAGGCCCGGCGGTTCCCCCGGCGCCCGGCCCGCGAGCGCAGGTAGTCGTCGACGACGTAGCGCCCCAGTCGTTCGGGGCTGGGCGAGAGGACGCGCCCACCGTTGCGCCGGGCCACGGCCTCGACGAAGCGACGCAGCCCCGGGTCCTCGCCGAGCATGAACAGGTTGATCGTCGCGCCGAACCGGGTGAGCTGGTCGACCTCCTGCACGGTGGCCCGGATGGTGGCCTGCGTCGGCGGCCACTGGAACACCGCCTCGGGGGTGCCGTAGGTGTCGTCGAGGTGGGCGGTGGGTTCCCCGTCGGTGATGACGAGGACGACGGGTTCGGCGTCGGGGTGCCGCCGGACGTGGCGGCGGGCCAGGCTCAGCGCGTGCTGCAGGTTGGTGCCCTGCACGAAGTCGGGTTCGACCTCGGCGAGTTCGCCGACCGTCATGGGCTGCGCGTGCAGCCCGAACCCGATGATCTGCAACGCGTCGTTGGGGAACTTCGTCGAGATCAGGTGTGACAGCGCGAGTGCCGTCTCCTTCATCGGACCCCAGCGGCCTTCGGCGGCCATCGAGTACGACAGGTCGACGCACAGCGCGACGGCGGCCCCCGCGCGACGTTCGGTCTCGACGACCTCGAAGTCCTCCCAGGACAGCTTCACCGCCCCCGTGCGTCCCTGCGCCGCGCCGCGCTTCAGCGCGTTCGAGACGGTCCGGACGACGTCGAGGGGTTGTTCGTCGCCGAACTCCCAGCCCCGCGTGGACCCGGTCGGTTCACCGCCCGCACCGGCGTCGCGGTTGTCGTGGTCGCCGCGACCACCCGCGTCGAGGCGACCGAGCACGTCGCGCAACGCGGTCTGACCGAGCCGGCGCAACGCCTTGGGGGACAGCGTGAGTCCCTCGGAGGAGCGGGACAGCCAGCCCTGCCGCTGGAGCTCCCGCTCGAGGTCGCGCAGCCGGCGCAGGTCGTCGGCGGCACCGCGGCCGAGCTGGCGTTCCAGGACGTCGACGTCGACGTCGTCCAGCGTCGCGCCGGGGTGCTCCTGGCCGAGCTGGTCGAGCAGGTCGTCGAGCTCGGAGATGTCCTGCAGCGCGTCGGCCGCCTCGCCGTAGCCGAGGGGTTCGCTGCCGCGCTGACCGCGGACCCGTTCCCCGCGGGAGAAGTCCAGGTCGGGGCGCAGGGCGCGCAGGTTGTCGTTGAGCTGGGACATCTGCGCCTGGAGGTCGACGTCGTCGCCCATGGCCTGCTGCATCAGCGAGGACAGCTCGTCGCGCTGCTGCGGCGAGAGCGAGCGCATCAACCGCGACGCCGCCGCGGCGCGGCGGGCGAGGGAGTCGACCAGGTCGTCGAGGTTCTCGATGCCCTCCTCGCCGAGGGTGTCGCCGTGCTTGGCCATGAACTCGTCGAAGTCGGCCTGGGTGTCCTCCCCCCGGGCCTTCTTGGCGAGGAGGTCGTTGAGGTCGCTCATCATGTCCTTGAGCGCCTGCATGGTCGAGGGGTCGCCGCTCTCCAGCGCCTGCTTCATGCCGCGGAACTGCTGGTCGAGCACGTCGTTGCGCAGGCTCTCGAGGATCTGCTGGTACTGCTGACGGGCCGATTCGCTGGCCCACTGGTAGTCCTCGAGGTCGCGGACGGCCTGGGCGGTGGAGCGGGGGAGCGCGTCGAGGCGGGCCTCGTTGAAGCGGGCGTCGTCGCCGTCGCGGCCGGAGAGTTCGTCGCGTTCGGCGGCGAGGGCCTGGTCGAGCTGGGCGCGGGCCTTGGTCAGGGCGCCGTCGAGGTCCCCGCGGCGGGCCGCGTCGCGGCGCATCCGGGCGGCCCGGGCTCGCAGGTCGTCCATGCCGGAGCGGCCGTCGGGCCCGTTGCGCAGCAGGTCGCGCAGGGCGTCGCGCAGCGAGCCGCCGCGCAGGACCTGCTGGCCGACCTCGTCCAGCGCCGCCCGGACGTCGTAGGGCGGGGCCAGCGGATCGGGGCCGCCCGCCCACTCCCCGTAGCGGTACCGTCCGCCGCGTCGCCTGCTCCAGCTGTCCCGACCGCCCGCATCACGTCCTGCCACGCCTCAGAAGCTACGTCCGACCTCGGACATCCGCCACGGGCTTCTCGACGGAGCGTCGCCCGACCCCTGATTTCCATGACAGTTTGTCTGGACAAAGGGGGTCGTCCGGGTGGCATGATGGGCCGCGTTCGACACCTTGGCGGGAGTCGTCCCGCCGATGACGTCCGAGGAGGGCTTCGTGACCACCACCACCGCCAGCACCACCGCCGACGCTGGTGCGCTCGACCTGCCGCTCGTGCAGCACTGGATCTCCGGTGCCGCCTCTGCGGGGTCCGGCGACCGAGCGGCGGACGTCTACGACCCGGCCACCGGCAAGCGCACCAAGACCGTCGCTCTCGCCTCGCCCGGGGACGTGAACGCCGCCGTCGCCGCCGCCAAGGCCGCGTTCCCCGCCTGGCGCGACACCTCGCTCGCCCGCCGCACCACGATCCTGTTCAAGTTCCGCCAGCTCCTCGACGAGCGCAAGGGCGAGCTCGCCGAGATCATCACCGCCGAGCACGGCAAGGTCGTCTCCGACGCCCTCGGCGAGGTCTCGCGCGGCCAGGAGGTCGTGGAACTCGCCTGCGGCATCAACCACCTGGTGAAGGGCGCGTTCACCGAGAACGCCTCCACCAAGATCGACGTCTACTCCATCCGCCAGCCGCTCGGCGTCGTGTCGATCATCTCGCCGTTCAACTTCCCGGCGATGGTCCCGATGTGGTTCTTCCCCGTCGCCATCGCGGCCGGCAACACCGTCGTCCTCAAGCCGAGCGAGAAGGACCCCTCCGCGGCGAACTTCATCGCCCGGCTCTGGAAGGACGCCGGGCTGCCCGACGGCGTCTTCAACGTCCTGCACGGCGACAAGGTCGCCGTCGACGGCCTGCTGACCCACCCCGACGTCGCCTCCGTCTCCTTCGTGGGTTCCACCCCGATCGCGAAGTACGTCTACGAGACGGGCACCGCGCACGGCAAGCGCGTCCAGGCCCTCGGCGGCGCGAAGAACCACATGCTCGTCCTGCCCGACGCCGACCTCGACCTGGCCGCCGACGCGGCCGTCAACGCCGGGTTCGGCTCCGCCGGGGAACGCTGCATGGCCGTCTCCGCCCTCGTCGCGGTGGACTCGGTCGCCGACGAGCTCATCGCCAAGATCAAGGACCGCGTCGCGACCCTGCGCACCGGTGACGGCCGGCGCGGGTGCGACATGGGCCCGCTGGTCACCGGCGCCCACCGCGACAAGGTCACCGGCTACGTCGACGCCGGCGTCACCGAGGGCGCGGAACTGGTCATCGACGGCCGCGAGGTCGTCCCCGACGGCGATGCGGACGGTTTCTGGCTCGGGCCCACCCTCTTCGACAAGGTCGGCACCGACATGTCGATCTACACCGACGAGATCTTCGGCCCGGTCCTCTCCGTCGTCCGCGTCGAGAGCTACGCCGAGGGTCTGGACCTCATCAACGCCAACAAGTACGGCAACGGCGTCGCCATCTTCACCAACGACGGCGGGGCCGCGCGGAAGTTCCGCAACGAGGTCCAGGTCGGGATGATCGGCATCAACGTACCGGTCCCCGTCCCGGTCGCGTACTTCTCCTTCGGCGGCTGGAAGCAGTCGCTGTTCGGCGACACCCACGCCCACGGCGTCGAGGGCGTCCACTTCTTCACCCGCGGCAAGGTCGTCACCGAACGCTGGCTCGACCCCAGCCACGGCGGCCTGAACCTGGGGTTCCCGCAGAACGACTGAGTCTCACAGGGGGCGCGTCCACACTGGGTGGGTGCGCCCCCTCCGTCGTCACCTGCGGGGTGCCGAGATCGCCCTGGTCTACGCCGTCATCGTCCTCGCGGTGTTCGCGGCCCTCAAGGTGCAGCCCGACCGCGACCAGGTCGCGTTCGTCCAGGACTCCAGCACCAACCTCGCGAACCTGCGCCGCTTCCCGTTCCGGGTGCTGCTGCTGTCCTCGATCGTCGTCCCGGACGGCGAGGGCCTGCTCATCCTCGTCCCGCTCGTGCTCGCCCTGACCGCCTGCACCCGGTGGATCGGCCGGGTCCCCACCCTGCTGGCGTTCGGGTTCGGCCACGTCGGCGCCACCCTCACCGTCGCCGTGGTGCTCGCCGCCCAGCTGACCCACGGCCGACTCGACCCGGGCGTCGCGCACGCCCCCGACGTCGGCGTCAGCTACGGGCTGGCGTGCGTCATCGGTCTGCTCGCGGCCAGGGTGCCGCGACGGGTGCGGCTGCCCTACGTCGTGCTGCCCGCCGTTGCACTCGTCGCGATCCTGGCCCTCGCGCCGGACTTCACCGCGGTGGGCCACCTCATCGCCCTCGGGATCGGCCTGACGTTCGCGCTCGTGGCCCACCGGGCCAGACAGGCTCAGCTGCCGTAGACCGTCCGGCCGTCGTCGAGGACGAGCTTGTCGAGACGACGGGTCAGGTGCAGGGACTCGAGGACGAACTCGACCCCCGACGCCGCGCGACCCGCGGTGGCGTCCGCCAACCCCAGCCGGTCCAGGACCTGCGCGAGCCCCGCGATCGTCCCGACCTGTTCCAGCAGCTTCTCCGCCGGCACCAGATCACCGGTCTCGACGGTGCGGCCCTCGGTCACCAGTTCGGAGAACCCGGACAGTTCGGCCCCGCCCAGCAGCGAGCGGTAGGTCTCGGCGATCGCGGTGCGCAGCAGGTGCTCGAGGACCTCGACCTCCCGGCCCTCCTCGCCCTGCTCGAACTCCACCTTGCCGCCGAGCACGCTGACGACGGTGTGCAGGTCCCCCACGCGCGCGACCGGGTCCCCGGTCTCACCGGACAACGCGTGCCGACGCAGGGCGGCCGCGGAGACCGTCTCGGCCGCCGCGATCGAGAACCGGGCCGAGACGCCGGAAGCCGGGTCGACGGCGGGCGACTCGCGCACCGCGCGGGTGAACCGGGCGATCACCTCGAGGAGGTGCTCCGGGACCTCCGCGACGACGTCGGCCTCCTGACGGACGAGGTCGATCTCGGTGGACACCTCCAGCGGGTAGTGCGTGCGCACCTCGGCCCCGAAGCGGTCCTTCAACGGCGAGATGATCCGGCCGCGGTTGGTGTAGTCCTCGGGGTTCGCGCTCGCCACCAGCAGCAGGTCCAGCGGCAACCGCAGCTGGTAGCCGCGGACCTGGATGTCACGCTCCTCCAGCACGTTCAGCAGTGACACCTGGATGCGTTCGGCGAGGTCGGGGAGTTCGTTGACGGCGAAGATCCCGCGGTTGGTGCGGGGCACCAGACCGAAGTGGATCGTCTCCGGGTCGCCCAGGGCCCGACCCTCGGCGACCTTCACCGGGTCGACGTCGCCGATGAGGTCACCGACGGAGGTGTCCGGCGTGGCGAGCTTCTCGCCGTAGCGCAGCGAGCGGTGCAACCAGGCGACCGGCAGGTCGTCGCCCTCGGCCGCCACCCGGCGCCGCGAGGCCGGCGTGAGGGGTGCGTAGGGGTGCTCGTTGAGCTCGCTGCCCTCGATGACGGGGGTCCACTCGTCGAGCAGACCGACGAGGGAACGCAGCAGCCGGGTCTTGCCCTGACCGCGTTCGCCGAGCAGGACGACGTCGTGACCGGCGAGCAGGGCCCGTTCCAGTTCGGGTGCGACGGTGTCCTCGTAGCCGACGACACCGGGGAAGCGGTCCTCACCCGCCCGCATGCGGGCGACGAGGTTGGCGCGCAGTTCCTGCTTGACCCCGACGTGGCGGTGCCCGGAGGCCCGGAGCGCGCCGAGGGTGCGGGGGAGCTCCGCAGGGGGTTCGAGGGGGAGCGTGGGAATCTCACTGGTGCTCACGAGGTGAAACCTACGTCCGGTCGCGACGACGCGCACCGGCGTTCGTGCCCAGCACGGGCTGACCGGCCCGCCGGAGGGCAGGATGATCCCGTGCAACGCGCTGCCGACCGCGCCGGGAGACACCCGGCCCACGATCCCTCCCGCCCCTACGTCTCGCCGGCGCTCCGCCTCGCGGCCGACTGGTCCTGGCGGTTCATCGCCGTCGTCGGCGCGGTGGTCGTCCTGGCCTACGGACTGAGCTTCGTCAGCGAGATCCTCATCCCCGTCCTGGTGGCGCTGCTCATCACCGCGCTGCTCGGGCCGCTCGTCGGTCGCGCGAACCGCCTGGGGGTGCCGCGCCCCGTCGCCGCCCTCGTCATCCTGCTGCTGGCGCTCGCCATCGTCGCCGGCCTCGTCACGCTCATCTCCACCCAGGCCGCCAGCGGGTTCGGCGACCTGTCCGACTCCGCCACCGAGGGCGTCGGCGAGGTCGAGCGCTGGCTCTCCAGCGGCCCGCTGCACCTGTCGTCGTCGGCGATCTCGGGCTACGTCGACCAGGTGGAGACGGCGATCTCCGACAACCGCGAGGCCATCGTCTCGGGGGCGACCTCGGTCGCCACCACGGCCGGGCACCTCGTGGCCGGCTTCTTCATCACCCTGTTCGCGACCTTCTTCTACCTGCTCGAGGGCCGTCGGATCTGGTCCTGGTTGCTGCACCTCATGCCGCAGCCGGCCCGCGACCCCCTGGACGACGCCGCCCGCTCGTCGTGGTTGACCCTCGTGCACTACATGCGCGCCACCGTCATCGTCGCCTTCGTCGACGGCGCCGGGGTCGCGATCGGGGCGGCCATCCTGCAGGTGCCGCTGGCGGTGCCGCTCGGTCTCGTCGTGTTCCTCGGCGCGTTCATCCCGATCGTCGGGGCCCTGCTGTCCGGCATCGTCGCCGTGCTGGTCGCGCTCGTGGCTCAGGGGCCCGTCGTCGCGCTCATCATGCTCGGCGTGATTATCCTGGTCCAGCAGGTCGAGAGCCACCTGCTGCAGCCCTTCCTCATGGGCCGGGCCGTGGCCGTGCACCCGCTGGCCGTGATCCTCGCCGTCGCCGGCGGGGCGACGGTCTTCGGGATCGTCGGTGCCCTCTTCGCCGTGCCGCTCGTCGCGGTGCTGAACACCGGCGTCTCGGCGCTGGCCCGCTCGGGGAGACCCACCGAGGAGGTCGCGGAGATCGACGCCTCGGACGCGCCGCTGGCCCCCGACACCCCCGCACCCAACGACGCCTCCGAGCACCTCGACGACGAGAGCGCGCCGGACGTCAAGCGCTGAGGCTGGTCCCGGGGCGGTGGGATCGTTGCCTCCCCGAGGTCGTCTGGTGACCTCGGGGAGGCAACGATCCCACCGGGAGCCGCAAGCCTCAGGCGTGGAACGGCTCGCTGCTGAGGATCTTCACGGGCACCTTCTTGCCGCTCGGCGCGGTGTAGGCGACCTCGGTCCCGGGCTGCTTGCCGATGATCGCCGCGCCCAGCGGCGACTTCTCGCTGTACACGTCGAGACCGGCGCCGTCGCCCATCTCCCGGCTGCCGAGCAGGAAGACCATCTCCTCGCCGGCCAGCTCGACCGTCACGACCGAGCCGAGGGTGACCTCGCCGGCCACCGACGGCGGGGCCTCGCCGACCTGCGCGGTCTCGAGCAGGTGACGCAGCTGACGGATGCGCAGCTCCTGCTTGCCCTGCTCCTCCTTGGCGGCGTGGTAGCCGGCGTTCTCCTTGAGGTCGCCCTCCTCGCGCGCCTGCTCGATGCGCTTGGCGAGCTCGGTGCGGCCTTCCCCGGCGAGGTGGTCGTACTCCGCCTTCAGCCGGTCGAAGGCGTCCTGGGTCAGCCACGTCACGCTGCCGGTGGTCGTCTCGCTCACGGTCTGCTCCCTGTCACGTGCCCCGGGCGGGCCTGGTGCCCTCCCGCAAACAATCGAGTCGCCGGCCCCGCGACCGCGGGAGCGAGCGACTCGAACGGTCAAGCTTAGTCCTCGAACCGGGACGGCTCCACTGCTACTCCACCGTGCTGCAGGACTCCACGCCCACCGTCACGGCCCGCGACGTCGTCCTGACCTGCACCGACTCCTGGACGTCGCGCTCGTTCGAGGCGGGGACGTCGACCTGCAGCAGCCCCACCTCGGAGGACCCCTCGTCGAGGGCGTGCACCTGGCAGCGCACGGCCGTCCCCGGCTCGCGGGTCACGCTGAAGCGGATCTCGGCGGTCCGGTCGTCGACGATGGTGTGGCTGATCTCCTGGTACGCCGCGCCCGAGGACTGCGCCACCGAGATCCACACGCCGTAGGCGATGACCAGCACCGCGCCGACGATCGCGGCGCCGAGGCGCACCGGGCTGCGGTACCAGGGCCTGCCGGTGCGCCGGGGACGACGTCCGTAGCGTTGCGCGAGCACGTCGGGGGGAAGGTCCCGGGGCGCCTGGCGGCTGGACACGGTGAGCTCCTGGGGTGACGGGCGAGGGTGGTGCTCGCGGGGCGGGACGGATCGGCGAGGATGGACCCCGATCGTCCCACCCGCCCGGCGCGGGAGGGGACGCAGAGGGCGACAGGTACACGGGGAAGAGGGATCAAGGTGGCGGAGACGTTGCGGCTGATGGCTGTGCACGCCCACCCGGACGACGAGTCGAGCAAGGGTGCGGCCTCGATGGCGCGCTACGTCTCCGAGGGGGTCGAGGTGCTGGTCGTCTCGTGCACCGGCGGGGAGCGCGGCGACGTGCTGAACCCGCGGCTGAAGGAGAACGCGTCCCTGCTGCGGGACATGGGCGAGTACCGCCGGCACGAGATGGCCGAGGCCGCGCGCATCCTCGGGGTGCAGCACCGCTGGCTCGGCTACGTCGACTCCGGACTGCCCGAGGGCGACCCGCTGCCGCCGCTGCCGAGCGGCTGCTTCGCGCTGACCCCGGAGGAGTTCACCGTCGACGCGCTGGTCCACGTCGTGCGCGAGTTCCGTCCGCACGTCATGACGACCTACGACGAGTCGGGCGGCTACCCGCACCCGGACCACATCATGACCCACGTCGTCTCCCGCGCCGCCTTCGACGCCGCCGCGGACCCGGCGAGGTTCCCGCAGGCCGGGGAACCGTGGCAGATCTCCAAGCTCTACTACCACGCGAACTTCTCCCGGGCCCGGATGCGCACCTTCCACGAGGCCCTGCTCGCCCAGGGCAAGGAATCGCCCTTCGCGGAGTGGATCCAGCGCATGGACGACGAGGCCGCGAACCCCGACGCCCCGAAGCGCACCGAACTCGAGATCACCACGCGGATCGAGTGCGCGGACTTCTTCGAGACCCGGGACCGGGCGCTGCTCGCGCACGCCACCCAGATCGATCCCGACGGCTGGTTCTTCGGGGTCCCGATGGAACTCCAGCGCGACCTGTGGCCGACCGAGGACTACCACCTCGCGTTGAGCCACGTCCCCACGACGACCCCCGAGGACGACCTGTTCGCCGGGCTGCGGGACGGCGCGTGATCACCGCCCTGCTCGTGGCGGCGACGCCGTCGCCCAGTTCGACGACGACGAAGACGGTCGACCCGAACCTGGTGAACCCCGGGTTGTGGGGTTTCCTGGCGCTGTTCTTCCTGGCGCTCGCCGTGTACCTGCTGGGCCGCAGCATGGCCCGGCGGGTGCGCTCGGTGAACCAGCGCGCGCGCCTCGAGGAGGAGGCGGAGGCCGAACGCGCCGCCGCCGAGTCCGAGGAGGTCGCGGTGCGACGCGCCCACGCCGCCGACGCCTCCGCCGGCGACGAGGAACCCCCGGCTCAGGGCTGAGCCCGCACCGCGGTCGCGTGGTCGGGACGGGCCAGGTGCTCCTCGACCGCGGCCAGCACCGCGACCACCGCACGGGCGGCGGTGACGTCCAGCGGGTCGGCGACCCCGGTCTCCGCCGCGGCGCGCAGCCGGTCCACGGCGCGGCGGAGACCTTCCTGCGGGGTCCCGTGGAAACGGGGTAGCTCGTGCCTGCCGCCCGGGCCCCAGACGGTCGCGGAGGACCCGCCCGTTCCCGGGGGCGCGGTGAGGGTCAACGACAGTTGCGTGCCGGCCCCGTTCGCGTGTTCCAGCGAGACGGTCACGGCGTCGCGCACACCCCGTCCGGCGGCGACGCGGCTCACCGGGCCGAAGAGTTCGTGGACGATCGACAGCGCGTGCGGTCCGGTGTCCCAGGACCCCAGGCTCGCCCGGCGCCACGGGGAGTCGCCGTACGGGTTCCCCGGAGTGTCGATGCTCCCCGCCCACCGGAACACCCCGCCCTCCCACGGGCCGTGCTCGTCCGCGAGTTCCCGCATCCGCGCCAGCCAGTCGGTGATGTCCGGCTGGAACAGGTAGGTCAGGTAGGTGATCGAGGCGACGCCCGTCTCCCGGGTCGCCGCGACGACGTCGTCGGCCGCGGCCAGGTCGAAGGACAGCGGTTTCTCGAGGAGCAGGTGCCTGCCGCGCCGTGCCGCGGCGGCGGCCAACGGGGCCTGGACGTCGGGGGGCAGGGCGATGGTCACCGCGTCGACGGCGTCGAGGAACGCGTCGAGGTCGTCGAACCCGGAGCCGCCGTACTCGTCCGCCGCCGCGCGGGCCTTCGCGAGGTCGCGCCCGTGGAACCCCACCAGTTCCACGTCCGGGTGCTCCTGCAGCGCCGCGCCGTGACACGTGCGGGCCCAGTACCCGGTGCCCAGGACACCGAAGCGCACCGGCGCGCTCACGGTGCCTCGACCAGTTCGACCAGCGTCATCGTCCGCAGCATGACGAAGCAGATCCGTCGGCCCCCGAACGCGACGGCCGGGACCGGCGGCGAGACCACCCGAGCCCCCACGGCCTGGAACTGCGCGACGCTGTCGTCGAAGGTGGGCGTCTCGTAGGCCTGCTGGTAGATCCGGGCCGGCCCCTTCAGCCACGGGTCCAGCGTCGTGCTGCCCACGAGGTTCACGAGGAGCTCGACGCGCGGCTGTCCCGGCGCGACGAGGAAGCGGCCCCGGACGCCCTGCGTCGGGTCCTCGAAGTCGGGACCCTCCGGGGTGTAGCCGAGGAGTGCGTACCCGGCCTGCTCCCGGTCCAGGTCGCGGCAGGCGACGCCGACGTGGTGGAACGTGAGCCCGGCGACGGGGAGCGGATCGGTCACGGGGAGACGCTACCGGCTGCCCCGGGAGGCGGGTCGGGCCCTGCGCGCCCGCCCTTCCCGCCGCCCGTCCCCGCCGCCGTCGGCGAGCCCGCGGGGGAGGGGCGTGACACCGTGAACCCCGTGCCGAACCGCCTCCACCGCTCCACCAGCCCGTACCTGCTCCAGCACGCCCACAACCCCGTCCACTGGCAGGAGTGGGGGCCCGAGGCCTTCGCCGAGGCCGCCGCGCGGGACGTCCCGGTCCTCGTCTCCACCGGCTACGCGGCCTGCCACTGGTGCCACGTCATGGCCCACGAGTCCTTCGAGGACCCCGAGACCGCGGCGCAGATGAACGCCGGGTTCGTGTGCGTGAAGGTCGACCGCGAGGAACGGCCCGACGTCGACGCCGTCCACATGGCCGCGACGACGGCGATGACGGGTCAGGGGGGCTGGCCGATGACGACGTTCTGCACCCCCTCGGGTGAGGTGTTCTACGCGGGCACCTACTTCCCGCCCCGGCCGCACCCCCAGCTCCCCTCGTTCCGGCAGGTCCTCGGCGCGGTCGGCGAGGCCTGGCACGAACGCCGCGAGGAGGTCCTGGCCTCCAGCGGACGGATCGCGGCGGCCCTCGGGTCGATGACCCCGTCCGCCGGGGAGGTTCCCGACGCCGCCGCGCTGGACCGCGCCGTCGACACCCTCGCCGCCGAGGAGGACGTCGTCCACGGCGGTTTCGGCGGGGCGCCGAAGTTCCCGCCGGCGATGGTGGTGGAGTTCCTGCTGCGCCACGCCGCCCGGACGGGGTCCGAGGTCGCGGCCGGGCTGGCCGGGCGGACCCTCACCGCCATGGCCCGCAGCGGCATGGCCGACCAGGTCGGTGGCGGGTTCGCCCGCTACGCCGTCGACGCCGGCTGGGTCGTCCCGCACTTCGAGAAGATGTTGTACGACAACGCGTTGCTGGCCCGTGCCTACCTGCACTCCTACCGGGCCACGGGTTCCACGGAGCACCGCCGGGTCGCCGCGCAGGCGTGCGAGTTCCTGCTCACCGACCTGCGCACCCCGCAGGGCGCGTTCGCCGCGTCCCTCGACGCCGACACCCCCGTGCTCGACGCCGACGGCACGGAGCACGCGGTCGAGGGTGCCACCTACGTGTGGACCCCGGGCGACCTCGTCGAGGTCCTCGGCCTCGACGACGGGCCCTGGGCCGTCACCCTCCTCGGCGTCACCGAACAGGGGACCTTCGAGCACGGCACGTCGACGGCCCGGCTCACCCGGGAGCTCACCGGCGACGAGGCCGGCCGCTGGCACCGGGTGCGGGAACGGCTCGCCGCGGCCCGCACCGACCGTCCGCAACCCGCCCGTGACGACAAGGTCGTGCTGGCCTGGAACGGGTTGGCCGTCGCCGCCCTCGCCGAGGCCGGCGCGCTCCTCGCTCGCCCGGACCTGCTGCTGGCCGCCGACGAGGCGGCCCGCTTCCTCCTGGAGGTCCACCGCACCGACGACGGCTGGCGCCGGGTCTCGCGCGACGGTGTCGTCGGCCGACCCGCCGCCGTCCTCGAGGACCTCGCCGACCTGGCCGAGGGGCTCCTCGCCCTGCACGCGGCGACGGGGGAGCGCCGCTGGTTCGAGGTCGCGCGCGACCTGGGCGAGGAGGTCCTCGCCCGCTTCACCGGGGCGGACGGGTCGTTCCTCGACGTCGCCGACGTCGACCCGGCGCTGTCCGCCGCCCGCGGTGGCGCGGGTGCCCCCTCCGACCCCTCCGACGGGGCCACCCCGTCGGGGACGTCCGCGGCCGCCGGCGCCTTGCTCAGCCTCGGCGCCCTCACCGGCGAGGCCCGGTTCCGCGACGGTGCCCTGCGCGCCCTCGCCACCGTCGGGGCGCTCGCGTCGGCGTCCCCGAGGTTCGCCGGCTGGGGCCTCGCCGTCGCCGAGGCGTTGGCCGACGGTCCCCGCGAGGTCGCCGTCGTCGGCGAACCCGGCGATGCGGGGACCGCTGCGCTGCACCGCACGGCGCTCGCCGGAACCGCCCCGGGGCTGGTGATCACCCGCGGGGTTCCCGGCGACTCCGTGCCGGAACTGCTGAAGGACCGGGCCCTCGTCGGCGGTCTCGCAGCGGCCTACGTCTGCCGCGGCCAGGTCTGCGACCTGCCCCGCACGGAGGTGGCGGAACTCGCCGCGGTGCTGGGGGTCAGGCGCTGACCCGGTAGGTCGCCAGCGAGATGGCGACGTAGTGCGCCGCGAAGGCGACGACGGTGAAGGCGTGGAACACCTCGTGGAACCCGAACCAGCGGGGACTCGGGTTCGGGCGCTTCGTGCCGTAGGCGAGGGCACCGAGGCAGTAGAGCAGCCCGCCGACGGCCACCAGCACCGCGACGGCCACCCCGCCGCCCCTCCCGAACGCGGGCAGGTACCCGACGGCGACCCAGCCGAGCGCCACGTACGTGGGGGTGTAGAGCCACCGGGGCGCACCGATCCAGAACACCCGGAACGCCACCCCGGCCAGCGCCCCGGCCCAGACCAGGACGAGCAGGAACCGCGCCCTGCCCTCCGGCAGGGTGGCCACCGCCAGCGGGGTGTACGTGCCGGCGATGAGCAGGAAGATGTTGCTGTGGTCCATGCGCCGCAGCACGGCCTCCGCGCGCGGCGACCACGTCCCGCGGTGGTAGACCGCGCTGGTGCCGAACATCAGGGCCGCGGTGAGCGCGAAGACCAGGGTGGCGACCCGGGTCCTCGGGGTCGGGGCCAGGCAGACGAGGGCGGTCCCCGCGACGAGCACCGCGGGGAACGTCCCGGCGTGCAGCCACCCCCGCAGTCGGGGTTTCAGCCTGGCGCGCGCCGCCGCGGTCTCGTGGGGGAGGTCCACCGTCATGTCGCGACGGTACGTGCCGGACCTGTGCCCACGAGACCGCCCGTGCTCAGGAACCGAGAGCGGCGTTCATGTTCGCCGCGAACTCCTCGGGGGTGATCGCCAGGCCGAAGAGCTTCTCGATGTTGTCGAGCAGCGTCTCGGCCTCGGTGGGGGAGAGCGCCTGGTCCCAGGACTGCTGGAAGGTCTTCGCCCCGGACGCCGTGTCGTAGACGAACTGCAGCCACTTCTCGTCGTCCGACCCGGCGAACATGCTGTCCGAGCCGTTGACGATGGGTACCGAGCCGCTGTCGACCCAGGCCTTGGCCGTCGCGTCGGTGACCAGGCCCTCCGCGAAGAACTTCTTCGCCGCGGTCTTGGCCGCGTCGCTCGCCTTCGAGGAGAGCGCGTAGTACGAGGACGGGTTGCCGACGGTGTTCGTCGGGTCGCCCGCACCGCCCTCGACCGTCGGGAAGGTCGACCAGGCCAGGTTCCCCTTGGACACGAAGTCGCCGCCGTCGGTCTTCATCGACGCGTAGGTCCACGCTCCGTGCAGCATCATCGCGGCCTTGCCCGTGTAGAGCAGGGCCTGGTCGGCGTTGGAGTCGGCGGTGATGGAGGCGAAACCCTTGATGAACCCGTCGGCCTTCACCAGGTCCTGGACCTTGGTCAGCGCTTCGATCGCGGCGGGCTGCGACCAGGCGTCCGGCTTCCCCTCGTAGATCGACTGGAAGAGTTCCGCGCCACCGATGCGGTCGAAGAGGAACTCCAGCCACATCATGTTCGTCCAGCGCGACTGCCCGCCCAGGGAGAACGGCGCGATGCCCGCGGCGTTGAACACGGGGAGGAGGGCCATGACCTCCTCCCAGGTGGTGGGGATGTCCTTGCCGACCTTCGCGAACAGGGTCTTGTTGTAGAACATGACGATCGGCGAGACGTTCTCGCAGGGGACGGCGTAGATCTTGTCGTCCACCGTCGCGGCCCCGAAGGCGCTCTCGAACAGCTTGCTCTTCAGGTCCGCGTTCTCGCTGAAGAACGACGTCAGGTCCTCGACCTGGGAGGCCTCCACGTAGTTGCGCAGACCGCCGCCGCCCCAGGTCCAGATGATCGTCGGGCCCTGGTTCGCCCCGATGGCGGTCCGGATCTTCGACTTGAACGCGTCGTTCTGGAACGACGACATCGTCAGTTCGCTGTCGGGGTTCGCCTTGTTGAACGCCTTGATCGAGTCGGTGCGGATCCCCTCGGCGGGCTGGCCGGTCAGGATCCAGATGGTGGTGCCGTCCCCCCCGCCGCTGCTGCCGGCGGCCTGCCCGGGGCCGCTGTCCCCGCAGGCGGCCAGCACGCCGACGCCGAACGGGGCCGCGAGGGCGAGGGTGAGGAGGGAGCGACGGGACGTCGTGGCCATGGGGTCTCCGGTGTGCCGAGCCGCGACGTCGCGGCTGTTGCGCCTCCGCGGGCCGCAGCCCCTGGAGGACCGACGTCCTCGTCGGTCCTGCGAGCGTAGTCGACGCTGTCGGCACGCGGTCAAGGATCGCCACACGACCGGGCGTGGGAGCGTTCACGCCGAGGTATACGGTGAGCGCCGATGGGCCTCCGTGATCTCCTCTACAGCGCGTACGGGCGGCGGCTGGAACGGTCGCTCGACTCCGACGCGCTGCCCCGTCACGTGGGGATCATCCTCGACGGGAACCGTCGCTGGGCCAAGGCCTTCGGCGCGCCCAGTTCGCACGGCCACCGCGCCGGCGCCGACAAGGTCGTCGAGGTCATGGACTGGTGCGCCGAGGAGGGCATCGAGGTCGTGACCCTCTACCTCCTCTCCACCGACAACCTCAACCGCGCGGCCGAGGAACTCGAACCCCTCATCGAGATCGTCGAGGACGCCGTGGCCCGGGTGGCCGCGACCACGCGCTGGAAGGTCCACCCGGTCGGCTCCCTGGACCTGCTGCCCGATCCGAGCGCGGCCCGGTTGCGCGAGCTCGCCGAGGCCACCGCCGGCATCACCTCCGGGGTCGTGAACGTCGCCATCGGCTACGGCGGCCGGCAGGAGATCGCCGCCGCCGTCCGCGCACTGCTGCTGGAGCACGCCGCGAAGGGGACCTCGCTGGAGGAGCTGGCCGAGGTCCTGGACGTCGAGCACATCGCCGCGCACCTCTACACCAAGGGCCAGCCCGACCCCGACCTCGTCATCCGGACGTCCGGCGAGCAGCGGCTGTCCGGGTTCCTGCTGTGGCAGAGCGCGCACTCGGAGTTCTTCTTCACCGAGGTGCTCTGGCCCGACTTCCGCAAGGTCGACTTCCTGCGGGCGCTGCGCGCCTACGCCGCGCGCGAACGGCGCTACGGCGCCTGAGGGCCGGCGGCCGCCGCGTCACCGCGCCATCACGTCACCGGCCGGTCACCGACTCGTCACCTCCGTTCGTGTGTCGGGCAGCGTGTTCGCCCCCGTTCGCCGGCCTGCGGGGGATAGCGTCGGCTTCAGCCGGGTGGCGTCCGCCACCCGCTCGGGAGGTCGCCGTGCGTGCTGTCCAGCGCAGCGGGGAGGCCCGGTCCCGGGCCGCCCGCAGGGTGACCTGAGGTCCCGGTCCGCCGCTGCTGAAGGGGGGTCCGGGCGTGGACGCGCTCCGGGCTCCCGAGAACGGGAGACGTTCGTGGTCACCAGCTCCAGCCCCGCCGCGCCGCACACCGCAGTCCCGACCAGCGGGAGCCCCGCACGTGCCGGGGCGGTGAAGCCCGATCCGACCCGCCGGACCTTCGTCCTGGACACCTCCGTCCTCCTCTCCGACCCCGCCGCCCTGACCCGCTTCGCCGAGCACGACGTCGTCCTGCCGCTCGTCGTCGTCAGCGAGCTCGAGGGCAAGCGCCACCACCCCGAACTGGGCTACTTCGCTCGCGAGTCCCTGCGCCGCCTGGACGACCTGCGGGTGGAGTTCGGCCGCCTCGACGCCCCGATCCCCGTCGGTGACCTCGGCGGGACGCTGCGGGTGGAGCTGAACCACTCCGACGTCTCGAGCCTGCCGTCCTCGCTGCGCAACGGTCCGCTCGCGACGGCGGGGGACACCCGCATCCTCGCCGTGGCGCGCAACCTCGCCGACGAGGGGCACGACGTCACCGTCGTCTCCAAGGACGTCCCGCTGCGCATCAAGGCGTCCGCGGTCGGGCTGACCGCCGACGAGTACCGCGCCGAACTGGCCCCCGACTCCGGCTGGACCGGCGTGGTGGAGATGACCGCCACCGCCGAGGAGGTCGCGACCCTCTACGAGAACGGCGTCCTGGAGAACGCCGAGGTCCGCCAGCTGCCGGCCAACACCGGTGTCGTGCTGTCCTCCCCGCGTGGGCACGCGCTGGGCCGCGTCACCGCGGACAAGCAGCTGCGGCTGCTCAAGGGCGACCGCGAGGCCTTCGGGGTCCGCGGTCGCTCGGCGGAACAGCGCATCGCCCTCGACGCCCTGCTCGACTCCACCGTCAGCATCGTCTCCCTCGGCGGCCGGGCCGGGACGGGGAAGTCGGCGCTCGCGCTCGCCGCGGGGCTGGAGGCCGTCATGGAACGTCGCGAGCACCGCAAGGTCGTCGTGTTCCGCCCGCTCTACGCCGTCGGTGGCCAGGAACTGGGCTACCTGCCCGGCAGCGAGGCCGAGAAGATGGGGCCCTGGGGCCAGGCCGTCTTCGACACCCTCGAGGCGCTGGTCTCCCCGCACGTCCTCGAGGAGGTCGTGGAGCGGGGGATGCTCGAGGTCCTGCCCCTGACCCACATCCGTGGGCGGTCGCTGCACGACTCCTACGTGGTGGTCGACGAGGCGCAGTCGCTGGAACGCAACGTCCTGCTCACCGTCCTGTCCCGCATCGGGCAGAACTCCAAGGTGGTCCTGACCCACGACGTCGCCCAGCGCGACAACCTGCGGGTCGGGCGGCACGACGGGGTCGCCGCCGTCGTCGAAGCGCTGAAGGGGCACCCGCTGTTCGCCCACGTGACCCTCACCCGCTCCGAGCGCTCGCCCGTCGCGGCCCTGGTGACGGAGCTCCTCTCGGACTTCGGGGCCTGAGAGGACGGGAGTGACGGGCGGTTCCCGCCACAGGCTCGTCCAGGTGACGGGAACCATCCGGGCGCTCATAGCGTCAAACCCCCCGATAGGGGTACGAACCGTGTGAGATGTTCCACAAAAGTCTACGGATCGTTGCAGTCACGTGACCTCACCGTGACGAAACGGGTGATCGCGGTTTGCTTCGACCCCCGTCCGCGGGGCACCGTCCTGGTCGACAGCACCTCCTGAGCGCTCGACCGACCGGACGCACGCAGCGTCCGACGGGTCGACCGGGTCCCACGGCGACGTTCCCAGCGGAACGACGCGACCCGACGCGGGAGGTGGACGTGCTCGACCGGGCGTGGGCCGGGCGATCGTCGGAAGGCCCGGCTTGCCGCCCCACCGCACCAGTGAGCTCACGGACGAGCAGACCCCCACCACCGCACCGAGCACCCGCAGGGAACGCCGCGCTGCTCCGACGCGTCGGCGCTTCGCCTGGGTCGCAGCCCCCAGCGTCGTCGCGGTCTCCGCGTGCGTCCTGGCCGGCGCCGCCCTCACGTCGGGTCCGGCACCGAAGGCCGAAGCGGCCGTCCCGGACCGCATCCTGCAGGCCGCCGAGGCGCAGCGTCAGACGGCGACGTCGACCGCGTGGTTCGAGCAGGCCGGTGTCCGCGCGGGCAGCGACCAGCGCGTCGCCCAGGAGCAGGCGGCCGCGGAGGCCGCTGCCGCCGCCGAGGCCGAGCGCCTCGCGGAGCAGGCCCGCCAGCAGGCGGCCGCCGAGGCCACCCGCAACGCCCAGCGCGACCCGCAGTCCATCGCCAGGATCATGGTCGCCGACCGCGGCTGGGGCGAGGAGCAGTTCTCCTGCCTGGACTCGCTGTGGACCAAGGAGAGCGGCTGGGACTACACGGCCGACAACCCCGGCTCGAGCGCCTACGGGATCCCGCAGGCCCTCCCCGGCTCCAAGATGGCCTCGGTCGCCGCGGACTGGCAGACCAACCCGGTCACCCAGATCACCTGGGGCCTGAACTACATCGAGAGCCGCTACGGCTCCCCGTGCAGCGCCTGGTCGCACTCGCGGTCCAGCAACTGGTACTGAGTCCGACCCGCTGAGCCCGACCCGCTGAACCACCCGTGACGCCCGACCCGCCCGGAGACTCCGGGCGGGTCAGCCGTCGTGGTGGACGGAGGGTCGGCCGCCGCCGCAGGGGCACCGGAACAGCCCGCAGAGCGCGCGGACGACGTCGTGCTCGTGGCGCACGGGCTCGGGGAACCCCGCGCGCAGCGTCGTCGTCCCGGAACCGATCGTCGCCAGGACGTCCAGGCCGTAGCGGTCGACGCCGACCACGGCGACCTCGCGGGTCTCACGCGCCTGCTCGGCCGGCAGGGTGTCGAGCACCCAGCCGACGAGGGCGTCGCGGTGCTCGTCCTCCAGGTGGGCGACGATCCCGTCCTCGTCGTCGTAGAGCGGGTCCGGCGCGGCCGCGGTGAACTCCTCGTCCTCCAGCAGGTGCACGCCCGTGGCCGTCGTGACCCGCACGTCGGCGACCTCGAGGCGCCAGACGAGCCGGGTGCTGCCGACGTCCAGCAGGGCGCCGAGGGGCCGCACGGCGGCCGCGGTCTGGGCCACGCGCCGTTGGTCGGCGGGCAGGATCGACTCGACCCAGCCCGTCACGCAGAGCCGCGCACGGGGCAGGGCGGCCTGCCCCGGCGGCACGTCGAGCACGTCGAGGACGGCGGGGACGCCGCTCCAGCGGGCGTCGGTCTCCAGGTCGAGCAGGCGCCGGTGCAGGGCGGAGCCGTCCTCCAGGAGGAGCAGTAGGCCGCCCCAGGCGTCGGTGAGGTGCTGCACGGGGTAGGCCTCGGTGCGCGACGGCGCGGCCCGGCCGCGCCGCTGCGGGACGGCCTCGGCGAAGACCTCGGCCTCGTCCGTGCCGTGGCGGTGGTCGTGGCCCTCGTCCGGGTGGTGGGGGCAGCCCTGGTGGGTGCGCGGCAGGTGCAGCGTCCCGGTCACCGTCCCGACGGCGAGGGTGCGCGCCCACTGCGCGGGGGAGGGCCGGGTGAGCGCGCCGGGGGTCGGCGGGGCCTCCGTCGTCGGAGGCACCCCCTCGGAGGCCGTAAGGTTGGAGGCGGTGCGTTCCGAACCCCCCGATCCTCGGGGGGCTGGTGCCGTGGTCGGCTGGGTCCCCTGGATCCGGTGGTTCACAGTGCCTCCTCGTTGCGCGATCGTCCTGACCCTCTCGAGTGCTTCTCGACTGAGGACAGGCTCACCTTACGATCAGGAGAGTGGAATGAACAACGCCCGACCCAAGGTGCGCATCAGCCGCGCACTCGGGGTGGCCCTCACGCCGAAGGCCGCCCGCTTCATGGACCGCCGTCCGTACCCCCCGGGCATGCACGGCCGCAAGCAGAAGAAGGCGTCGGACTACGCGACGCAGCTGCGTGAGAAGCAGCGTCTGCGCTTCCAGTACGACGTCAGCGAGACCCAGCTGCGTCGTGCCTACGACCTCGCCAAGCGCAAGCCCGGCAAGACCGGTCAGAACCTGGTGCAGTTGCTCGAGACGCGTTTGGACGCCGTCGTGTGGCGTGCCGGCTTCGCCCGCACCATCTACCAGGCTCGCCAGATGGTCACGCACCGCCACATCGTCGTCGACGGTCGCCGCGTCGACCGTCCGTCGTTCCGCGTCGTCGTCGGCCAGACGATCGAGGTCGCCCCTCGCTCGAAGACCAAGACGCCGTTCATCGTCGCCCGTGAGGGCGGCTGGAGCGACAACGAGATCCCGGGCTGGCTGGCCGTGGAGCGCGAGGACCTCACCGCCACGGTGAACGCCCTCCCGGTCCGCGAGCAGATCCCCGTGACCTGCGACGAGCAGCTCGTCGTCGAGTACTACTCGCGCTGACCTGCCGCACCCTTCTCAGGGCGTCGATCCCCCCGGGGGTCGGCGCCCTGCGTCGTTCCCACCTGCTGCCCGAGGTCGTCGCCGACAAGGGCGAGCTTCGCGATCGCGGCCAGGGAGAACTGGGCGGCGTCGTTCGTCGACAGGGTAGGCGCCTCGTCCGCGGCCCGGAACACCTCCGGGGGTTCGAGGTGGACCCGGGCGAAACCCTCGTCGCGGAGGAACTCCCGCTGCGGTGGAACCCCGAGCGTCGCCCCGGTGGGCAGTTCCGCCGGGGGCTCGTCGTCGATCCAGCGCAGCGGGATCCGGTGCATCACAACCTCGGGGAACCGCGGTGCGCGAGCGAGGCCTCGTCGAGGTCGAGCTGTTCCAGCGCCTCGCGCACGGCGTCCTCGGTGAGTTCGCCGTTGTCCTCCGCGCTGAGCAGCGCGCCGCGCTGGGCCGCGATCATCCGCCGGCGCACCTCGACGCTGCGCTTCGCGATCCGACCCGTCCCCTCGTTCTCCTCCTGTTCCGAGGCGCGGACCTGCGCCAGCCGGTCGGCGCGCTCCAGGAGGGCGTCCACGACCGCGCGTTCGCTCGGGTCGGTCGCCTCCTCGCGGGCGCTGCGGAGCACCTCGAACATGGTCTGCCGGGCGACGTCACGGGCCTTGTGGCGCTGTTCCGCGCGCCAGTGCTGCTCCTGGGAGGTGTCGAGGTCGAGACGGCGGATGAGCGGCGGCAGGGTCGACCCCTGCAGCAGCAGGGTGCCGACCGCGACGACGAACGCGAGCACCTGCAGGTCGGCCCGGTGCGGGAACGACTCGGGGATCCCGGCCGCGGCCGCCAGCGTCACGACCCCGCGCATCCCCGTCCAGGCGATGACGACGTCCTCGGCCACGGTGAAGTGCTGACCACCCGCGGAGAACCTGCCGTGCAGCACGTTCCGCATGAGGAAGCCACCGGCCACGACCCAGACGACGCGGACGAGGACGACCGCGGCCAGCACCACCAGCCCCGCGACGAGCAACGACCAGGCCCGGGCGCCGTCGGTCACGGCGTCCTGCAGCAGGAAGTGGAACTGCAGGCCGAGGTAGGCGAAGACGAAGGCCTCGAGCAGGACGTCGACGATGTTCCAGACCTCGCGTTCGGAGAGCCTCGTCGCGTAGGCGGCGGCCAGCGAGTGCCGGGACAGCACGAAACCCGCGGTCACGACGGCGAGCACCCCGGAACCCTCGACGGCCTCGGCCACGGCGTAGGCGGTGAACGGGAGCAGGACGGCGAAGGCCGTCATGAGCGAGGGTTCGCGCAGGCGGGCTCGCACCCCCGCCGCGAGGTGGCCCAGCGCCCACCCCACCGCGAGCCCGATCGCGGAGGTGACGAGGAAGAACAGGAACGGGTTCTGCACGATGTCGTCGTTGTCCGCCGAGGCCGACGCGATCGTCACCGAGAACAACGTGAGGGCGGCCGCGTCGTTGACGAGGCTCTCGCCCTTCAGCGTGTCGAGCACCCGCGACGGCAAGCCCAGCCGCCCGCCGATCGCGACCGCGGTGACGGCGTCGGGTGGGGAGACGACGGCGGCCAGCACCAGGGCCATCGACAGCGACACCCACGGGATCATCAGGCTGGCGACGAACCCGACGACCGCGGTCGTGACGACGACGAGCAGCACCCCGAGGTTGGTGATCGAGCGCCACCGGCGCACGAAACCCCGCCAGGAGAAGTCCTGGGTGGTCGAGAACAGCAGTGGCGGCAGGACCACCGAGAGGATGACCTCGGGGGAGAGTTCGAGGCGCGGCAGACCGGGGACGAAGGAGATCCCGGCCCCCGCGAGGGCCAGGGCCAGGGGCGCCTGCCACCCCCGCCGCGCGGCGACGATGGTCAGCGCGAGCGCGGCCAGCATGACGACGAGGACCTGGGCGAACACCCCGCGATCCTCCCGCGAGGACCGAGCCGACGACCAGCGGGCCCGGTGCTCGGGCAGGCGAACCCGCCCGAGCGCCGGCGCGCGTCCAGGGTGGGTCAGGGATGGGTCATGGACATGACGTCGAGGGCCCGGTCGAGCTGCTCCTCGGTGACCTCGCCGCGTTCGACGAACCCGAGGTCGATCACGGCCTCGCGCACCGTCGCCCCCGTGGCGACGGCGTGCTTGGCGACCTTGGCGGCCGCCTCGTAGCCGATCACCCGGTTCAGCGGGGTGACGATCGAGGGCGAGGACTCCGCGAACCGGCGGCAGGCCTCGACGTCGGCCTCGAGTCCGTCGATGGTGCGGTCGGCCAGCAGCCTGGAGGCGTTGCCCAGCAGCCGCGCGGACTCGAGCACGTTGCGCGCCATCACCGGGATCTGGACGTTGAGCTCGAACGCGCCGCTGGCGCCGGCCCAGGTCACGGTGGCGTCGTTGCCCACGACCTGCGCGCAGATCATCAGCGTCGCCTCGGGCACGACGGGGTTCACCTTGCCGGGCATGATCGAGGACCCGGGCTGCAGGTCGGGCAGGCGGAGTTCGCCGAGACCCGTGCGGGGACCGGACCCCATCCAGCGCAGGTCGTTGCAGACCTTGGTCAGGCTGACGGCGACCACCTTGAGCGCACCGGAGAGCTCGACGAGCGCGTCCCGGGCGCCCTGGGACTCGAAGTGGTCCTCGGCCTCGGTGAGCGGCAGTCCGGTGTCCGCGGCGAGCAGTTCGATGACCCGCTGCGGGAAACCGGGCGGGGTGTTGATGCCGGTGCCGACGGCCGTGCCCCCGAGCGGGACCTCGGCGACGCGGACGACGGTGGCCTCGACGCGCTCGATCCCGCGCTTGACCTGCGCGGCGTAGCCGGCGAACTCCTGGCCCAGCGTCACGGGGGTCGCGTCCATGAGGTGGGTGCGCCCCGACTTCACGACGTCGGCCCACTCGTCCGCCTTGCGGCGCAGCGACGCCTCGAGGTGGCGCAGGGCCGGGACCAGCTCGTTCACGACGGCGGCGGTGGCCGCGACGTGCACGGACGTCGGGAACACGTCGTTGGAGGACTGGGAGGCGTTGACGTGGTCGTTGGGGTGCACGGGGGAGCCGAGGCGCTCCGTGGCCAGCGTCGCGATGACCTCGTTGGCGTTCATGTTCGAGCTGGTGCCCGACCCCGTCTGGAAGATGTCGACGGGGAACTCCGCGTCCCAGCGCCCGGACGCGACCTCCTCGGCCGCGTCGGCGACGGCGCGGGCGAGGTCCTGCTCGAGGACGCCGAGCTCGGCGTTGGCCAGCGCGGCGGCCTTCTTGATGCGGGCGAGCGCCTCGATGTGGGCGCGTTCGAGGCCCGTCCCCGACAGCGGGAAGTTCTCGACCGCCCGCTGCGTCTGGGCGCGGTACTTGGCGGCGATCGGGACCTTGACCTCCCCCATCGTGTCGTGCTCGATGCGGAACTCGGTGTCGTGTGCTTCGGTGTCGGACGCCTGGACGGGGGCTTCACTGGCCATGACCCCATCCTGCCGGGTCAGGAACCGGCGGCTGCAGCCGGTGGCGGGGATCACGGGTAGCTCACGATCCGCAGACACCGTGATCTCCCACGTGCAACCTGTGGACAGCAGGTGTAGAGATGCTGCACAGCAACAACGGACGATGGGGTCGAAGGAGGGGCTGTGACATCCCGAAGGCGCATCCGGTGGACGGCGTTGGGCGCAGGCGCCCTGCTGGCCGGGAGCCTCGCCGCGTGCGGGGGATCGAGCACGGCGTCGGGTGCTCCGACGCTCAACTGGTACGTCAACCCCGACAACGGGGGGCAGCAGAAGATCGCCCAGGACTGCAGCGCGCAGTCGAACGGTCAGTACTCCATCGAGGTGTCCATCCTGCCGAGCGACGCCGCCCAGCAGCGTGAGCAGCTCATGCGTCGCCTGGCCGGGAACGACACGTCGATCGACATGATGAGCCTCGACCCGGTCTTCGTTCCCGAGACGTCCGAGGCGGGTTTCCTCGCCCCGGTTCCCGAGGACTTGCAGCAGAAGTGGTCCGACGGGGTCGTCGAGGGCGCGGTCACGGGCGCGACCTGGAAGGACCAGCTGGTCGCCGCCCCGTTCTGGGCGAACACCCAGTTGCTCTGGTACCGCAAGTCCGTCGCCCAGGCCGCGGGCCTCGACATGACGAAACCCGTGACCTGGGACCAGCTCATCCAGGCGGCGAAGGCGCAGAAGACCGCCATCGGCGTCCAGGGCCAGCGCGCGGAGTCCATGACGGTCTGGGTCAACGCGATGATCGCCTCCGCCGGGGGCAAGGTCATCGAGAACCCCGACGCGAAGGGCCCCGACATCAAGCTCGGGCTGGAGTCCGACGCGGGTGAGGCGGCCGCCAAGGTGATGCAGGACATCACCGCGGCCGGAGTCGGTGGGCCCGGGATCGACAACCGCGACGAGGCCGCGACGGCGAACCTGTTCCAGCAGGGTGGCGCGGACTTCATGGTGAACTGGCCGTTCGTCTACGCACAGGGCAAGTCCGCGGCCGACGAGGGCACGATGGACCAGGCGATCTTCGACGACTACGGCTGGACGACCTACCCCGCCATGGCGGAGGGGAAGGCCGCCGCACCGCCGCTGGGCGGGATCGACGTCGGTGTCAGCGCGTTCAGCGAGCACAAGGACGCCGCGTTCGCGGCGGTGTCCTGCATCGTCTCGGAGCAGAACCAGGCCGCGTACATGGTCTCCGACGGGAACCCGGCCGCGCTGGAGTCGGTCTACGACGACCCGACGGTCCAGGAGGCGTACCCGATGTACGACACCATCCGCACCTCCCTGCAGGCCGCGCAACCGCGACCGCAGACCGCGTACTACAACGAGGTCAGCCAGGGCATCGCCGACCAGTGGCAGCCGGTCTCCGGCGTCTCGGACAGCACCCCCACCTCGTCGCAGAAGTACATCGGCGAGGTCCTGAAGGGGGAGAAACTGCTGTGAGCACGACGGAGACCCGTTCCACGGGAGGGGTGTCGGTCACCAAGCAGGTGTCCGGCAAGCCCCTCATGACCGACAAGACCCGCGCCGAGGCGCGACTCGGCTGGTACCTCGCCGGTCCCGCGTTCGTCATCCTCGTCGCCGTCACCGGCTACCCGATCCTGCAGGCGCTCTACGAGTCCCTGTTCAGCTTCCGCCTGACCGCCCCGGCCGACCGGGAGTTCATCGGCCTGAAGAACTACGGGGTCATCCTCAGCGACAGCCTGTGGTGGAAGGCGCTCGGCAACACGGCGATGATCACGGTGTTCACCGTCGCGGTCGAACTCGTCATCGGGTTCGCGCTCGCCATGGTCATGCACAAGGTGCTCGGCTGGCTGCGCCCGATCGTGCGCACGGCCATCCTCATCCCCTACGCCGTCATCACGGTCGTCTCGGCCTACGCCTGGCAGTACGCGTTCGGGCTGACGACGGGGTTCATGAACAACGTGCTCGGCCTCGGCGACTACGACGTCTTCGCGCACAAGTGGAGCGCGCTGGCGGTGATCTGCCTCTCCGAGATCTGGAAGACCACCCCGTTCATCTCGTTGCTGCTGCTGGCCGGCCTCGCCCAGGTCCCCTCGGACATGACCGAGGCCGCGAAGGTCGACGGCGCGACGGCGTGGGAGCGGCTGTGGAAGGTGACGCTGCCGAACATGAAGGCCTCGATCATGGTGGCCCTGCTGTTCCGCGCGCTCGACGCGTTCCGCATCTTCGACAACGTCTACATCATGACCAACGGCGCGGCAGGGACCGAGACGGTCTCCTCGCTGGCCTACAACCAGACGATCAGCCGGCTCGAGATCGGTCTCGGGTCGGCGGTCTCGGTGTTGTTGTTCGTGTGCGTCCTGGCGATCTGCTTCGTCGCTATCAAGGTGTTCAAGGTCGACCTGGCCCGGGCGAGAGGGGAAGGCTGATGGGTGCGATGTCCACGAAGGAGAAGACCGGCTGGTACGTCGGTGCCCTCCTGATCGTGCTGTACGCGATCGTGCCGGTGCTGTACATCGTCTCGATGAGCTTCAAGTCCGAGACGGCGCTCAGCGACCGGCAGTTCTTCCCCTCGGACTGGACCTGGACGAACTACTCCGGGATCTTCGCCGGGAACGGGTCCGACCTGTTCCTCCCGGCCCTGCGGAACTCGATCATCACCTGCCTGGTGGCGACGCTGATCGCCGTGGTGCTGGCGATGTTCGCGGCCTACGCCATCGCCCGGCTGAACTTCCCGGGCAAGCGAATCGTCCTGACCAGTGCGCTGGCCGTCGCGGTGTTCCCGGTCATCACGATGGTGACGCCGCTGTTCAACCTGTGGCGCCAGATCGGCCTCTACGACACCATCCCCGGCCTGGTGATCCCGTACCTGGCCCTGACGCTGCCGATCTCCATCTGGACCATGTCGGCGTTCTTCCGCGGGATCCCGTGGGACATGGAACAGGCGGCCCAGGTCGACGGGGCGACGAACTGGCAGGCGTTCCGCAAGGTGATCGTCCCGCTGGCGGCCCCGGGGGTGTTCACGACGGCGATCATCGCGTTCTTCATCGCCTGGAACGACTTCGTGTTCGGGATCTCGCTGACCTCCACGAAGGCGGCGCAGCCGGTGCCGGCCGCGCTGTCCAGCTTCACCGGGTCCAGCTACTTCGTGCAGCCGACGGGCGCCATCTCGGCGGCCGCCGTCATCGTCACCATCCCCGTCGTCATCCTCGCGCTGGTCTTCCAGCGCCGCATCGTGGCGGGTCTCACCAACGGCGCCGTGAAGGGTTGATCAGCAGATGGCTCGCATCGAACTGAAGAACATCGTCAAGCAGTACGGCGACGGGTTCCCGGCCGTCAACGACATCAGCCTGGACATCGCCGACGGGGAGTTCGTCATCCTCGTGGGACCGTCCGGCTGCGGGAAGTCGACGCTGCTGCGGATGATCGTCGGGCTGGAGGACATCACCTCCGGGGACCTGCTCATCGACGGCAAGCGCGTCAACGACCTGGCCCCGCGCGACCGTGACCTGGCGATGGTGTTCCAGAACTACGCGCTCTACCCGCACCTCACGGTGGGGGAGAACATCGCCTTCCCGCTGCGGCTGAACCACTCCAAGGTCCCGGAGAGCGAGATCAAGGAACGCGTCCAGCGGGCCTCGGACATGCTGGAGCTGAACGAGCACCTCGACCGCAAACCGGCGAACCTCTCCGGTGGCCAGCGCCAGCGCGTCGCGATGGGGCGCGCGATCGTGCGCGACGCGAAGGCCTTCCTCTTCGACGAACCCCTCTCGAACCTGGACGCGAAGCTGCGCGGTCAGATGCGCACCGAGATCGCCCGCATGCAGCGGTCGCTGGCCACGACCACGGTCTACGTCACCCACGACCAGACCGAGGCCATGACCCTCGGTGACCGTGTGGCCGTCCTGCGCAAGGGGATCCTGCAGCAGGTCGCGAGCCCGCGGGAGCTCTACGAACAGCCCGTCAACCTCTTCGTCGCCGGGTTCATCGGCTCGCCGCCGATGAACTTCCTGCCGGCGCGGGTGGAGGGGGACGTGCTGAAGCTCCCGTTCTGCGACGTCCCGAAGCCGGCCGCGGTGGGGGCGGAGCACGACGGCAAGCTGCTCATCGTCGGAGTGCGCCCGGAGCACTTCGACGACGCCGACGTGACCGACGCCCCGGCGGGGGCGATGACCTTCCAGGCGCAGGTCGACGTCACCGAGTGGCTGGGCAACGAGCTCTACGCCTACGTGCCCTTCGAGGCGGCCGACGAGACGAAGCAGCAGCTCGCCGAGCTCGACCGCGAGCTCGACGGGGAGAGCATGCGCAGCCAGCTCGTCGTCACCCTCGACGCCATGAGCAGCGTGCGCGACGGCGACACCGCGGAGCTGTGGTTCGACCCGCAGCGGATGCACGTCTTCGACCCCTCCAGCGGCGCCAACCTGACGCGCGACGAGGCGAAGGCGAAGAAGATCGGCGAGCAGTCCGAGGCCCTGCGCAGGCGTTCCCTGGAACGCGCCCAGAAGAACGCGCAGAAGACCCCCGCCCACGCCTGAGCCCCGCCCGTGATCTTGCTGGGGGCCCAGCAAGATCACGGGTGGGTGGCGTTGAGTGATTGCGAATCACGCTGCGTCGATAGTGGCGTGGCGCAGCCCGGGGCTGCCGGACGCGCCCGCCTCGCCCGGATATCGTGCGCACGAGTCCTCCACGCGGGAGGGCGGTCGCACGACGGAGGCCGGTGAGGGTGACGGACGCACTCGCCCTGCCCACGGAGGACCAGCGGCGCACCGACGGGCTCGCCCTCGTGCAGGACCCCGCGGAGGGCCTCTCGGTCACCGTCCGCCGCGGGCTCGAAGGGGCCCCCGTCCCGGAGTGGCGCGTGCTGGCCACCCGCGCGGGACAACCCCCCTTCACCGGCCCGGACTGGTTGCGCGCCGTCCACACCCACCTCGGCGTGGGCGAACCGCTGCTCGTCAGCGTGCGCCGCGACGGGCGGCTGCTGGCCTTCGGCGCCTTCGCCCTCCTCGGGGGACCCCGGCCGCTGCTCACCTTCCTGGGCTCCGGCGCCAGCGACTACGCCGCCGTCCTGGCCGACCCGGACGCCGGCATCCCCACCGGGCGCCTGCTGGCGGCCGTCGTCGACGGGGCGGTGCGCGAGGCCCCCGGCGCCGTGCTCGACCTCGAACAGGTCCCCGCCGAGGGGGAGCTGCCCGAACTCCTCACCGAGTGGGCCTACCGCCGCGGCTACGCCGTCCGCACCCTGCCCCAGGCGACGGTGCACGCGCTGGAACTGCCGGAGACCGTGGCCGAGCACGACGCCGCACTGGGGCGTCACGCCCGGCACGAGGAACGGCGGCAGTGGCGCCGCCTCGCCGAACTCGGGGACCTCGTCGTCGTCGACGACCTCCTCGACGGCCTCTCCGACCTGCGCGACCACGACCCGGACGCCGCCGCCGACCGCCTCGACGAGCTCGTCGCGGAACTGGCCGAGGTCGACGACGCCCACCCCCGGGCCGCCTACCGGCGGCGGCCCTGGCGCGGGGCGTCGGGGCGCACGCTGACCGAGGTCCTGCGCACCACCCCCGCCGGGGTCGTGCAGCTCTCCGGGTTGCGCCTGGACGGCGAGCTCGTCGCCTACGCGTTCTGCCTGGCCGGCCCGAAGGCCCTGCACGGCTACGTCCAGTCCTACCGGGCCCGCTACGCCGCCACCGGCCCCGGCTCGCTGCTGCTGCTGCGCATCCGGCGTCGGGCCCTGCTCAGCGGGTACCGGGAACTGGACCTGCTGCGCGGGGACGAGGCCTACAAGCGTCGCCTGGAACCGACGACCCGGCACACCGTCCGGTTGCTGCTCGCCCCCGCCACGCGAGAACTCCTCCCCGGGCTGGTGGACCGGATCAGCCTGCTGCGCCGCACCTACCGCGACGAGCTGCGCCGCAACGAACGGCTCGGCCGGGGCTTCGACGCCGTCAGCGGGGCCGCCGAACGCCTGCGCGGCGACCTCGCCCGGCGGCGGGCGGCGCTGCCCTCGCCGAAGTTCCCCAGCCCGAAGCTCCCCAGCCTGACCCTTCGCCGTCCGAGCCTTCCCAGCCTGACCCTTCCCAACCCGAGGGAGACGCTGCGCACGATCCGGCGCCGCCGCGGCTGATCAGCCCGCGAGCTCCGCCCGGGTCGGCGGGTTCGCCCCGGCGCGCGAGCAGGTGATCGACGCCGAGCGGATCGCCGTGGCCACCAGGGCCTCCAGCGTCCCCAGCCCGAGGTGGCGCAGCCGCGGCAACCCCTGGGCGCCGAGCAGGTCGTGCTCGGCCAGGGCGTGCAGCAGCCCGGACATGAACGCGTCCCCCGCCCCGACCGTGTCGACGACGTCGACCTTCGGGGCCGGGACGTGCAGCGTGCCCGCGCCGGAGACGGCGATCGCCCCGGCACCCCCACGGGTCACCACGACCAGGGCGGGGCCGCGGGTCTGCCAGCGGTGCGCGACCACCTCCGGGTCCTCACCGGGCAGCAGCCACGCGAGGTCCTCGTCGGAGGCCTTCACGACGTCGGCAGCGTCGACGAACCGTTCCACGAGGGCCAGGGCCTGCTCGCGGGAGTCGAAGAACGACGACCGCACGTTCGGGTCGTAGCTCGTCGTCGCCCGGCCGCGGACCCTGCGCAGCAGCTCCAGCACCGTCTCCGCGCCGGGGGAGACCGCGGCGCCGATGGACCCGGTGTGCACCAGGGCGACGTCGTCGGGGACGGTCACCTCGGGGACGTGCCAGACCAGGTCGAACTCGTAGCTCGCCTTGCCCTCGGCGTCGATCTCGGCGCGCGCCACGGAGGTCGGGTCGTCGTCCACCGTGCCCGGGAACAGCTGCACCGCAGCCTGTTCCAGGTGGCTGCGGAGGAGCTCGCCGTGCGCGTCGTCACCGAACCGGGTGAGCAGCGTCACGTCGTGCCCGAGCCGGCCCAGACCGTAGGCGACGTTCAGCGGCGAACCGCCCGGGTGCTCGGCGGTGGCCGAGGACCCGGCGGCGTGCACGACGTCGACGAGGGCCTCTCCGACGACGATGGTGGAGGGGCCCCCCATCAGCGCGGTCCGGTGAAGTCGACCGCGGAGTACGCGCGCAGCTTCGAGAGCTTGTGCTCGCTGTCGACCTTGCGGATCGTGCCGGACTTGCTGCGCATCACGATGCTGGACGTCGTGATGGTGTCGCCGAGGTAGCGGACACCGTCGACGAGCTCGCCGTCGGTGATGCCGGTGACGACGAAGTACACGTTGTCGCTGTTGACCAGGGCCTGGGTGTCGAGCACGGCGTCGAGGTCGTGCCCGGCGTCGAGGGCCTTCTGCTTCTCGTCGTCGTCGCGCGGCCACAGCTTGCCCTGGATGGTGCCGCCGGTGCAGTGGATGGCGCAGGCGGTGATGATCCCCTCGGGGGTGCCGCCGATGCCCAGCAGCAGGTCGACACCGGTGCCCTCGCGGGCCGCCATCACGGCGCCGGCGACGTCGCCGTCGGAGATGAACTTGATGCGGGCGCCGGCGTCGCGGACCTCCTCGGCCAGCTTGGCGTGGCGGGGGCGGTCGAGGATGCAGACGGTGATGTCCTCCGCGGAACGCTTCTTGGCCTTGGCCAGGCGGCGGATGTTCTCCTTCACCGGCAGCCGGATGTCGACGACGTCGGCGGCCTCGGGCCCGGCGACGAGCTTGTCCATGTAGAAGACGGCGCTCGGGTCGTACATCGTGCCGCGTTCGGCGACGGCGAGGACGGCCACCGCGTTCGGCATGCCGCGGGCGGTCAGGGTCGTGCCGTCGATGGGGTCGACGGCGACGTCGCACTCGGCGCCCGTGCCGTCGCCGACGCGTTCGCCGTTGAAGAGCATGGGGGCGTTGTCCTTCTCGCCCTCGCCGATCACGACGGTGCCGTTCATGCTCACGGTCCCGATGAGGGTGCGCATGGCGTTGACGGCGGCGCCGTCGGCCTTGTTCTTGTCCCCGCGCCCGACCCAGCGGCCGCCGGCCATCGCCGCGGCCTCGGTGACGCGGACGAGTTCCATGGCGAGGTTGCGGTCGGGAGCCTCGGTGCCGACGGCCAGCGCCGGGGGGAGCAGGGGTGAGGTGTTCTGCGACAAGGGAGACCTCCTGGAACACCGGCGCCCGCAGCCCCCTCTGGGCCGCCGGCCTGCCGGTGCGCGTCGTCGGGTGCCGATGCTATCCGTCACCATGGAGGGGTGAGCACGACCGGTTCGCCCGACGCAGGTACCTCCGCCGACTCCGGGGAGGACCCGCGCGGTGTGCCGCGTCCGCCGCGCTCGGGCGGGAACGTGCAGTCGATGGTCCTCTCGATGGCCGTGATCCTCGCGCTGGTGGCCGTCGTCGTCTGGCTCCTGCCCCGTCCCAACCAGATCGAGCAGCCCGCCGTCGACGTCGCCAACGCCGCCGAGGGCAACGCCGCGGCACTGCCGTTCGCCCCGGCCGTCCCGGACGGTCCTGCGGGGTGGACGGCCACCTCGGCCAACGTCAACCGCTCCACCGACGGCGTCGTGACCTGGCACGTCGGCTACCGCAGCGACGAGGGGCAGTACCTGGCCCTCGAGGTCGCCGAGGACACCACGAAGACCTGGCTGAAGGCCCAGACCCAGGGCGGCACCGCCGACGGGACCCGGACCGTGCAGGGTCAGCCCTGGGACGGTTACCTGCAGCCGGACCGCAAGCGGTACAGCCTGGTCCGCACGCAGGATGGCGTGACCGTGCTCGTCACCGGCGAGGGCGGCTACGCCCCGATCACCGAGCTCGTCACGGCCACCCTGGACGGCTGGACGAAGGCCGGGACGCCCTGGGGCGCCAAGGCCTGAGGCTCAGTCCTGCGCGCCCGCCGGGTCGCTCCCGGAGGGTTCGGCGCGGGTGGCGTCCAGGCGCGCGCGGGCCCCGTCCAGCCACTGCTGGCACCGGTCGGCCAGCGCCTCGCCGCGCTCCCAGAGCGCCAGCGCCTCCTCGAGCCCGGTGCCTCCCGTCTCCAGCCGGCGCACGACGTCGACGAGCTCGTCGCGGGCCTGCTCGTAGGTGAGTTCGCTGGGTTCGCTCGCTGCTAGCACCGGGCGAGGCTACCCAGCGGTGGCGCCGACCTCCCCGTCCGGCAGCCGGATCCGCAGTCGCGTCCCCTCGGGGGCGTCCTCGGGGGTGCGCACGAGTTCGCCGTCGGGGCGTTGCACGACGGCGTAGCCGCGCAGCAGCGTCGAGCGGGGCGAGAGGGCCGAGACGCTGGTCCGCAGGTGCTCCACGTCGACGTGGGCGCGCTCCAGCCGGTTCTCCAGAGCGCGTCGGGCCCGGTCCCGCTGGGCGGCGACCTCCGCGGCGCGCTGGTCCACCAGGACGTGCGGCGAGGCCAGCACGGGACGGCTGCGCAGCGCGGTGAGGGTGTGCTGCTCGCGCTCGACCCGGGCGGCGATGGCCCGTCGGGTCCGGTGGCGCAGGCCGTCCAGCTGGGCGAGTTCCTCGGTCACGTCCGGCACGACCCGGCGGGCGGCGTCGGTGGGCGTCGAGGCGCGGACGTCGGCGACCAGGTCCAGCAGCGGCGCGTCGACCTCGTGCCCGATGGCGGAGACGACCGGGGTGCGGGCCTTGGCCACCGCCCGGACCAGGGTCTCGTTGCTGAAGGGCAGCAGGTCCTCGACGGAACCGCCGCCGCGGGCGATGACGATGACCTCGACCTCGACCATCGCGTCGAGCTCGGCCAGCGCGTCGACGACCTCGGGCACCGCGTTCGGGCCCTGCACGGCCACCTCCCGGACCTCGAACCGGACCGAGGGCCAGCGCTGCCGGGCGTTCTCCACGACGTCGCGCTCGGCGGCGCTCGCGCGGCCGCAGACGAGTCCCACGGTGTGCGGGAGGAAGGGGAGGTCGCGCTTGCAGGCGGCGTCGAAGAGCCCCTCGCTGCGCAGGACCCGTTTGAGGTGCTCGAGGCGGGCGAGCAGTTCGCCGACCCCGACGGGGCGGACGTCGTCGGCCGCGAGGCTGAGGCTGCCGCGCTTGGCGAAGAACTCCGGCCGGGCGTGCACGACGACCCGGGTGCCGTGGCTCAGTCCGTCGGGGAGGGCGTCGCGCAGGCGGCCCATGACGCGCCGGGCGATGGTGACCGGCAGCGACATGTCGGTGTCGGCGTCGCGCAGGGTCACGAAGACGACGGAGGAACCGGGGCGGTCGCTGACCTGGACGACCTGCCCCTCGACCCAGGTCCAGGGCATCTTGGCGATGTAGGCGTCCATTTTCGCGGCGAGGAGGCGGACGGGCCACGGGTTCTCCGCCGTCGTCTCGCCGGCGGTGGTGGGTCGGCGGCGCGGGGCGGGGTCGGCGGCGGGCACCTCCCCATCCTCTCCCACCCCCCTCGGGCGGATCGTGAGCACTCGGCGTGCTGCGTTGGACACGGACCGTCCGGTGGCTGCTCCGTCCCGGCGAAGACCCTGCCGTGCGGGGAGAGATCCGTCGCCGGGAAAGTTTCCCGAGCGAACTCCTCGCGCGGCGACGCGTGTCACCATGAGTGTCGCTGTGCCGGCGGATTCCGTTCCGGTGCAGCGACTTTGCGTCACTCTGGGTAGTTGGCGGGGGACGCTCCGGGGGAGTTCGGGGAAGCAGAGGGTGGGGGCACCGCAGTGGAACGCACGGTGGGGATCGACGAGAAGGTTCCGGTCTACAAGCCGTACCTGGGTCAGGAGGTCCAGGACGCGGCGCGCGACGCGCTCGAGGTCGGCTGGCTGGGGATGGGCAAGCTGAGCAAGCAGTTCGAGGAGGCCATCGAGGCCAGGCTCGGGCTGACCGACCGTCGGGTGGTGTCGACCAACTCCTGCACCGAGGCCCTGCACATCGCGGCACGCCTCATCGGGCTCGGCCCGGGCGACGAGGTCATCGCACCCGCGTTCACCTACGTGGCCGGTCACCAGGCGATCAGCCGCACGGGCGCGGAGATCGTCTTCTGCGACGTCGAGCCGGACTTCCTCACCCTCGACCCCGCCCGGGTCCGCGAACTCATCACCGAGCGGACCAAGGCGATCGTGGTCGTCGACTACACCGGGCTGCCCGCGCGGGTCGACGAACTGCTCGAGATCGCCCGCGAGCACGGCCTGCGCATCATCGAGGACGCCGCGCACGCCTTCGGGTCCTCCAGCGACGGTCGTCCCGTGGGGTCCTTCGGCGACCTCGTCTGCTTCAGCTTCGGGCCGGTGAAGACCATCACCACCCTCGAGGGCGGCGCCGTCGTCACCCCGAACCCCGAGGACGTGCAGACCCTGCACGAGCTGCGTCACCTCGGCATCAACTCCGACACCGACGCGCGCTACAAGAACCAGCGCAACTGGGACTTCGACGTCGTCCGGCAGGGCTACCGCTGCCACCTCGGTTCGGTGCCCTCGGCGATCGGGCTGGCGCAGCTCGCCATGGTCGACGAGTTCGTGAAGAACCGGCAGGACTACTGCCGCTACTACGACGCCGCGCTGCGCGACGTCGAGGGCGTGCAGCTCTTCGACACCGACTGGGAGGGCGTGGCGCCCTACATCTACGTCGTCCGGGTCCGGGACCCCTCCCGGCGGGCGGCCCTCGTCGAGCACCTCGCCGAGCGCGGGATCGCCAGCGGCATCCACTACTACGGCGCGCACCAGTACTCGTTCTACGAGGACTGCCGGCGGGGAGACCTGAGCGTCACGGAGCTCGCCGCGCAGCAGGTGCTCACCCTCCCGCTGCACCCCTACATGGAGGACGGCGTCCTCGACCGCGTCGTCGAGGGGGTCAGGAGCTTCTTCACCTGAGGGTCAGCGGCACGGGTCAGCAGCGCGGGTCGAGGAACTCGCCCAGCGCGCGGGCCCAGCCGTCGGCCATCACGGAACGGTCGAAACCGTCGGCGTGGGCCGGCCCGAGCGCGGCGCGGGTGCGCAGCGCGCCCTGGTCGGCGAGGTGGTCGGCCAGCGCCTGCGCGAGGGCGTCGACGTCCTCGACCGGCACCAGCCGCCCCACCCGACCGTCGTCGAGGGCGACCCGGACCCCCTCGGCGCAGTCGGCCGCGATCACCGGCACGCCCAGCGCGACCGCCTCGAGCAGGGCCAACGGCAGTCCCTCGTGCCGCGAGGGCAGGCAGAACAGGTCGGCGTCGGCGACGCTGGGCAGCGGGGGGACCTCCGAGCCCGCGAAGCGCACGGTGGCGGAGACCCCCAGCTCGTCGGCGAGCTGCTGCAGCGCAGCGAGTTCCGGCCCGTCGTTGAGCACCAGCACCTCGTGCTGGTGCCGGTCCACGACGCGCGCGTGCGCGCGGATCAACAGGTCGTAGCCCTTCTGCGGGGCCAGTCGCCCGGTCGCCACGACCACCGGCACGGACCGCCCGCTCACCAGGCTCCCCGGCCCGTTCGCGGCTGCGCGCACGGCGGCGACGTCGATGCCGTTGCGGATGACCCGCACCTTCGACGCGGGCAGCCCGTTGCGCACCAACGGGTCCACCAGGGCGGGGGCGACGGCGAGCGCCCCGTCGGCGTGGCGGTGCACCCAGTAGGAGAGCCGGTGCAACCGCGGGGAGACCCACTCCTGCAGCGCGTCGTCGAGGTTGGCGTGCACGGCGACGACGAAGGGCCGGCGCGTGAGCCGGGCCGCGAGGAACCCCAGCAGCAGACCGGGACCGATCTCGGAGGCGCCGACGACGACGTCGGAGGCGGCGGCCCGGCGCAGCAGGCGCGGCAGTCCGGTGGCCACGGCGGCGCGCAGGCGGGCACCGGGCGCGAGTTGCTCCACCGGGGCGCCGGCCGGGATCCTCGCCGTCTGCTCGGCGCTGCTCAGGACCAGCAATCGGGCGCCCGCGCCCGCCCAGCGGCGGGCCAGGTCGATGGTGATGCTGACGGCGCCGTTGTTGCTCAGGGCGTCGACCACGAACAGGACCCGAGGGACGGGAGCGGTCAGCTGCGGGGTCGGCGGGTCCAGGGTGCGGGGCTGCGACACCGCCACAGGGTAGGCGGACGGCGCCGTGCGGACGGGCCGCCGGTACCCGATCGACCCGGCACCTGCACGCGCGGTGGGGGCCGAGCGGTGGGGCCGGGGCCGATCGGTGGGGCCGGGGCCGGAGTGCCGACCTACCATGGCCCGGTGACGCACGCACCGCTCGAGACCCCGGCTCCCGCCGACGACTGCAACGACACGCCGGTGCTGGCCTCGGCCCGCGAACGCGCGGCCTGGGACGGCGGCAAGCGGGTCCTGCTCGCGGCCCCCCGCGGGTACTGCGCAGGGGTCGACCGCGCCGTCATCGCCGTGGAGAAGGCCCTCGACCTGTACGGGGCGCCGGTCTACGTGCGCAAGGAGATCGTGCACAACAAGCACGTCGTGCGGACGCTGCAGGAGCGCGGCGCGATCTTCGTCGACGAGACCGACGCCGTGCCCGAGGGCGAGCACCTCGTCTTCTCCGCGCACGGCGTGAGCCCGGCCGTGCGCGCGGCCGCCGAGGCCCGCTCGCTGCAGACCATCGACGCGACGTGCCCGCTGGTCACGAAGGTCCACAAGGAGGCCGTCCGCTTCGCCCGGCAGGACGCCGAGATCCTGCTCATCGGTCACACCGGTCACGAGGAGGTCGAGGGGACCGCGGGCGAGGCCCCCGACCACATCACCGTCGTGGACAACCCCGACGTCGCCGACACCATCGTCGTGAAGGACCCCGACAACCTCGTCTGGCTGTCCCAGACGACGTTGAGCGTCGACGAGACGATGGAGACCGTCCGCCGGCTGCGCCAGCGCTTCCCGAACCTGCAGGACCCGCCCAGCGACGACATCTGCTACGCCACCTCCAACCGCCAGGTGGCCATCAAGAAGATCGCCCCCGAGGCCGACCTCGTCGTCGTGGTGGGCTCGGCGAACTCCTCCAACTCCGTGCGACTCGTCGAGGTCGCCCTCGACGCGGGAGCCCGCTCGGCCCACCGCGTCGACACCGCCCACGAGATCCAGGACGAGTGGTTCGAGGGCGTCACGACCGTCGGCGTCACCTCGGGCGCCTCCGTCCCCGAGATCCTCGTCGACGAGGTGCTCGCCCAGCTCGCCGCCCGCGGCTACGGGCAGGTCGAGGAGGTCACCACCGCGCAGGAGGACCTGACGTTCTCGCTGCCCTCGGACCTGCGCCGTGACCTCAAGAGCGGCCTCACCCCAGGGGCCCGCCGTTCGCTGCCCGTGACTCCCGTCTGATCCGCACGACACCCTCCTCGGGGACGTCCTCGAGGAGCTCGGGCGCGGTGAGGGGGCTGACGCTCTCCTCCAGCGGCTGCGGCGTCGCCAGGTCCTCGTCGGCCAGGTCGAGGTCGCGGATCCGTCGGGCCGAGACCAGGACCCGCCGCTCCAGCGTCCCCACGAAGCGGTTGTAGTCCTCCACCGCTCGGTGCAGCGTCCGGCCCAGCGACGCGGTGTGCCCACCGAGGGTCCCCAGCCGTTCGTAGAGCTCGCGGCCGACCTCGAACAGCTCGCGCGCGTTGCCCGCCACGGCGTCCTGCTGCCAGGTGAGCGCCACCGTGCGCAGCAGGGCCAGCAGGGCCAGCAGGGCCAGCAGGGCCAGCAGGGCCAGCAGGGCCAGCAGGGTCGTGGGGGTCGCCAGGACGACCCGGCGCGACATCGCGTGCTCGAGCAGCATCGGGTCGGCCTCGCACGCCGCGGCGAGAAAGGCCTCGCCCGGTACGAAGCAGACGACGACGACGTGCTTGCCGCCCGGGAGGTTCACGACGAGGTCGGGCCGGACGGTGCGACCGTTGCGGGTCGTCAGCGTGGCCTGCTGCGGGTCGTCAGCGTGGCCTGCTCGGTGAAGTCGACGCGGTCCAGCATCCCGGCGTGCTCGACGACCCGGCGCAGCTGCACCTCGCCCCAGGAACCGCGTGAGCTCGAGGCCCGCAGCGCGCCGGCCAGCGTCGCCGTCTGGTCGCGCAGGGCGTCGGTGCCGGCCGCGACGGCGGTCAGCTGCTCGCTGAGCCGGGCGTACTGCGCGACGCGGTCGCGTTCGAGAGCCGCGACCTGGGCCTCGACGCGCTGCAGGCTCGCGGTGACGGGCGTGACGGTGCTGGTCAGGGCGTGCCCGGTGCTGACGCGTTCCTCGAGGTCGGCGACCCGGGCCCGCAGCAGGTCCCGCTCGGTGCTCAGCGCGGTGGTCTCGGGTGCGGTGCGGGTGCGGTGCACCCAGCGGGTGAGGAGCACACCCACCACGATCCCGGCCAGCAGGCCGAGGACGAGGGTGAGCAGCAGAGCGGAGACGTCCATGGTCCGGACTGTGCCAGCCGGCTCCGACGCGGGCGGTCACCCAGGAGCGCAGGCCCTCTCCGCGTGTCGTGGTCGGCGCAACCGGGTGATCTCGGGAGGCCCGGACGGCCGGTCTGCGAGAGGGTGCGCGCAGGGGAGGGAGGCGCGTCGGGCGGTGGGCGGGGTCGGGGTGCTTCCCGTGCGGCGCAAGCCGTCGGCGAGTGCCTGTGGAGGAGTCGTGCGAGCCGTCGCCACCGCAGGTCGCCACCTCGCGCGGCGTCCGGCCCGTGTCGGGGAGGGCGCTCCTCCCGCTACAGTGACGTGACGTGAGGGTTGCCGGAGGGGGCGTTGTGGGGCACGAGAGCACGAGCGGGGTCAGGCACGGGGTGGGGTCGGGTGAAGCCGCCTCGACGGCACCGTTGTGGACGTTGCTGCGCGAGGACTTCGAGCGGCACTCCCGCTCGGTGGTGCACCCCGGGCTGCACGCGCTGGTCGTCCACCGCGTCGGTCACTGGGGGCTGTCGCAGCCGGCCCCGGTCCGCCGCCTGGTCAAGGTCGCGCACCGCCTGGTGAACCGCCTCGTCATCCAGAACGTCTACGGGACCGAGATCGCCGACGAGGCCGTCATCGGGCGCCGCGTCGCCATCGGCCACCACCAGGCCGTGCAGATCCCCGCGTTCGCGGTGATCGGCGACGACTCGACGTTGCGTTCCGGGATCACCCTGGGGTTCACCAACGGCGAGACCCGCCGCGAGGCCGTGCCGCACATCGGGCGCGACGTCTCCATCGGCCCAGGCGCGGTGCTGCTGGGGGCCATCACCATCGGCGACGGAGCCTCCATCGGGCCCAACGCCACCGTGAGCATGGACGTCCCGGCCGGGGCCGCCGCGTTCGCGCCGCCCGCCCGGATCCTCAAGCCCCAGCAGCCGCGACCGCAGTCGAGCGACACGGCCTCCTCCGCGTCCTGAGCGCGGGCAGGTCGCAGTTCTCCGGGAGTTTCCAGTCGTCCTCCGCCGGGACGCCACGAGGGGATGGACATGACGGTCGAAGAGCCGAACGCTTCGCGCACGGACGACACCACGGACGGCACCACGGACGGCACCACGGACGGCACCACGGACGAGGTCCGGGAGGCCCTCGCCGCGATCGGGGCCACCGCGGTGCCGACGTCGCGGGCCTGCCTGGCGCTGGCCAAGGCCCACCGCAGCGCCGGTTCGCCCCGTCGCAGCGCGCAGTGGGCGTTCGCCGCGACCGACGCCGCGACGAGCGGCGCCGGCGCCGACTTCGCCGCGTGGCTGGGCGCCGACCGGGTGTGGCGATCGGTGCGCGAGCAGCTGCCGCCCGCCCCGCGCACGGCGCGGGTCGCGGTCCTGGGCAGCTACACCACGACGCAGTTCACCCAGCTCCTGCCGCTGGCCTGCGCGCGCGCCGGTGTCGACGTCGAGGTCTACGAGTGCGGGTACGGGTTGTTCCGCGCGGAACTCCTCGACCCCACCAGCGGGTTGCACACCTTCGCCCCCGACGTCATCGTCCTCGCGGTCGACGAGAGCGCCGTCGACCTGCCCGCACGCAGCGACGACCCCGAGGCGAGCGTCGAGGCGGAACTCGCCCGGTGGACGTCGCTGTGGGACACCGCCCGGTCCCGGTTCGGGGCCCGCGTCGTCCAGCACGACGTCGTCGTCCCGGCCGACGTGGCCCTCGGCCACCTCGCCGACCAGACCCCGGGGTCGCGGCACTGGATGCTCCGGCGCTTCTCCGAGCGCCTCGGCGAGCTCGCCGGAACCGCTGCGGGACAAGGGGTCGGGATCGTCGACTGCGAACGGCTGGCCTCCACAGTCGGCAAGCGCACCTGGATCGACGCGCGCTACGTCCACGCCGCGAAGCAGGCCGTCGCGCTGGGGTGCGTGCCGCTGCTCGCCCAGCACACCGCCGCCGTCATCGGCGCCCAGTACGGCCGCTCGCGCAAGTGCCTCGTCCTCGACCTCGACAACACCCTGTGGGGCGGGATCCTCGGTGAACTCGGCCCGCACGGCATCGAGATCGGGCACGGCGCCCGCGGCGAGGCGTTCACCGCCTTCCAGCGCTACGTCCTCGACCTCAAGGAGAAGGGCGTCGTCCTGGCGATCTGCTCCAAGAACGACGAGGCCCACGTCCGCGAGGCGTTCGAGCAGAACCCCGAGATGCTGCTCTCCCTGGACGACGTCGCCGTCCTCGAGGCCGGCTGGGGGGACAAACCCACGGCCGTGCGCTCCATCGCCCGCACGCTGGGCATCGGCGAGGACTCCCTCGTGTTCGTCGACGACAACCCCGCCGAACGCGAGGCCGTCCGGGAACTCCTCCCCGACGTCGACGTCGTCGCGCTGCCCCGCGAACCCGCCGGCTACGTCGCGGCGCTCGCCGACTACCCGTTCTTCGAGACCGAGGCGCTCACCGCCGAGGACGCCGCCCGCACGGCGCAGTACAAGGCACGGGCGCAGGCGGTGGAGGTGCGCGAGAACGCCGGGACCCTCGAGGAGTACCTGGCCTCGTTGGACATGCACGCCGAGGTCGCGGACCTCGGGCCGGACAACCTGGCCCGGGTGGCGCAGCTGCTCGGCAAGACGAACCAGTTCAACCTCACGACCCGTCGCCACTCCCTCGCCGACGTCGAGGCGATGGCGCAGGACCCGGCGTGGACGGCGCAGGTCGTGCGGGTCCGCGACCGCTTCGCCGACCACGGGGTCGTGGGGGTGCTCCTGGCCCGCCGGGACGGCGACGTCCTCGACGTCGACAGCTGGCTGCTGAGCTGCCGGGTCATCGGGCGCACGGTCGAGGACGAGATGTTCGGGGTGCTCGTGCGCACGGCGGACTCGCTGGGGTGCACGTCGCTGCGGGGCACCCACGTGCCCAGCGCGAAGAACTCCCAGGTGGCGGGGCTCTACGAGCGCCTCGGCTTCGAGCAGGGGGGCCGGGACGGATCGTCCACGGTCTGGACGCTGGAACTGCCGGCCGCGGTGAGCACACCGGGGCTGGTGCAGGTCGAGGTGGCGCAGCGCGTCATCGACCTCAGGGACGTGCCGTCGGCACGTCTGGACGACGAGCAGAAGGTGGAGGTGTCCCGGTGAGCGAGCAGTCGAACCGAACGCTGGATGGGGACGGCGTCGAGGGACGCATGCTGCAGGTCTTCCGCGAGGTGCTGGCGGTCGACGACCTCCAGCTGAGCGACGCCAGCACGGCGGCCGACGTGCCGGGGTGGGACTCACTCGCCCACATCAACATCATGTACTCCCTCGAGGCGGAGTTCGACGTGCAGTTCTCCGACGAGCAGCTGACCTCCTTCCAGGACGTCGGCGAGCTGCGGCGCTTCCTGGTCGAGCAGGCGGGCTGAGCGCAGCGGGTAGGGTCCTGTACCCGTGGCACTCACCATCGGCATCGTCGGCCTGCCCAACGTCGGCAAGTCCACCCTCTTCAACGCGCTCACCAAGAACGACGCGCTCGCGGCGAACTACCCGTTCGCCACGATCGAGCCGAACGTCGGGGTCGTCGCCCTGCCCGACCTGCGCCTCGACAAGCTCGCCGAGGTCTTCTCCAGCGAGAAGACCGTCCCGGCGATGGTTTCATTCGTGGACATCGCGGGCATCGTCAAGGGCGCCAGCGAGGGGGAGGGGCTGGGCAACAAGTTCCTCGCCAACATCCGTGAGGCCGACGCGATCTGCCAGGTCACGCGCGCCTTCGCCGACCCCGACGTGGTGCACGTGGCCGGTGCCGTCGACCCGGCCGACGACATCGAGACGGTGCACACCGAGCTCGTCCTGGCCGACATGCAGACCCTCGAGCGCGCGATCCCGCGGCTGGAGAAGGAGGTCAAGGGCAAGAAGGCGGACCCCGCCGTGCTCACGGCGGCCCTGGCCGCGCAGACCGTGCTCGACTCCGGCCGCACCCTCTACGCCGCGACGAAGGCCGACGACGTCGACCTCCCGCTGCTCAGGGAGCTCGGGCTGCTGACGACGAAGCCCTTCCTCTACGTCTTCAACGTCGACGAGACCGTCCTCGGCGACGCGGCCCGGATGCAGGAGCTGCGTGACCTCGTGGCGCCGGCCGAGGCCGTGTTCCTCGACGCCAAGCTCGAGTCCGAGCTCGCGGAGCTCTCGGCCGAGGAGGCCGCGGAGCTGCTGGAGTCCGTCGGCCAGACCGAGTCCGGTCTGGACCAGCTGGCCCGGGTGGGGTTCCAGACCCTCGGCCTGCAGACGTACCTGACGGCCGGGCCCAAGGAGTCGCGGGCCTGGACGATCCCGCAGGGCGCGACGGCCCCGCAGGCCGCCGGCGTCATCCACACCGACTTCCAGCGCGGCTTCATCAAGGCCGAGGTCGTCTCCTTCGAGGACCTGGTGTCGTTCGGGTCGATGGCGGAGGCCAAGTCCGCGGGCAAGGTGCGCATCGAGGGGAAGGAGTACGTCATGGTCGACGGCGACGTGGTGGAGTTCCGCTTCAACGTCTGATCTTTCCGCACCACGTCCGCACCACGTCCGAAACACGTCCGAAACAATCCCGACACGCCTCGGAAACGGTTGTGTGACGGTTTGCTCTCGATGTCTTCCGGAGCTGGGCTGCGACGTCGGGATGTGCCACGGTGCGGGGACGCGGTGGGGTCGATGGGGATCCCACCGCTCCTCGCTCTCCGCCGGTGGCCGGTTCCCCGGACCGGAGCAACCAGCGACCAGACCGCAACAACATCGTTACCTCGGGCGCCCGAGAGGGTGCCCAACGCGCTGACCTGCGACTCTGCGTGGTTCCGTGGTTGCAGAACGTCCCGAAGAGGGTGCAGGCGCGGTCGGCGCGGGGGACACTGGAGCACGGGTGCTCGAGGCCACGACGTTTTCGGCCGGGCACGCGTCCGAAATCAGGTTGGCCCAGTGTTAGCGTGCGTTCCGACCTTTTGAGGTGGACATCCTGCTCGGCAGGAGTCGCCGAAGTTGGGCAACCTGCCCAAGAAGACATGCCCCGCGAGGAGGAGTTCCACCTTGAGCAGCTTCGAGAAGGACGACGAAGTGCAGCCCACCAAGCGTTTCGGGATCGTGAGCCGCGGACCCGTCCTGACCCGTCGTGACGGCCTCAAGGGCGCCCTGGGCGCCGCGGCCCTGGCGACCCTCGCCGCCTGCGGGGGCGGCGACGACGACAAGGGCTCCGGCAACGGCGCCAGCAGCGGCGCCTCCGGCGGCGACGTCGTCGCCAACGGCACCGAACCGCAGAACCCGCTGGTCCCGACCAACACCAACGAGGTCGGCGGCGGCCGCCTCCTCGACTCGCTGTGGGCCGGTCTCGTCTTCTACAAGGCCGACGGGACCCCGGAGAACGACCTCGCGGACTCCATCGAGACCACCGACGCGCAGAACTACACGATCAAGATCAAGTCGGGCCAGAAGTTCTCCGACGGCTCCGCCGTCACCGCCAAGTCGTTCGTCGACGCGTGGAACTACGGCGCGCTGGGCACCAACGCGCAGCTCTCGAGCTACTTCTTCGAGCCGATCGCCGGCTACCCCGAGGTCCAGGCCGACCCGCCGACCGCGCAGACCATGTCGGGCCTCAAGGTCGTCGACGACACCACCTTCACCGTCGCGCTGCTGCAGCCGGAGTCCGACTTCCCGCTGCGCCTGGGCTACTCGGCCTTCTACCCGCTGCCGGACACCGCCTACACCGACATCAAGGCCTACGGCGAGAACCCGGTCGGCAACGGCCCGTACAAGCTGAAGGAGACCGGCGCCTGGCAGCACAACGTCCGGATCGACTTCGTCAAGAACGACGGTTACGACGGCCCGCGCAAGGCCCAGAACGACAGCCTCGCCTTCGTCTTCTACGAGACGTACGACGCGGCCTACTCCGACCTGCAGTCGGGCAACCTCGACGTGCTGGACAACATCCCGTCCTCCGCGCTGGCGACCTACCAGGACGACCTCGGCGACGGTGCGGTCAACCAGCCCGCCGCGATCTTCCAGTCCTTCTGCATCCCCGAGGGCCTGGCCGGCTTCGGTGGCGAGGAGGGCAAGCTGCGCCGCCAGGCCTTCAGCTACGCCTTCGACCGGGCCCAGATCTGCAAGACGATCTTCAACGACACCCGCACCCCGGCCAAGGACTTCTCCTCCCCGGTCATCGCCGGCTACTCGGAGACCGTCGAGGGCAACGAGGTCCTCTCGCTCGACGCGGCCAAGGCCAAGCAGCTGTGGGAGCAGGCCAACGCCATCGCCCCCTGGAACGGCAGCACCTTCACCATCGCCTACAACGTCGACGGTGACCACCAGGCCTGGGTCGACGCGGTGACCGCAGCGATCCGCCAGGTCCTGGGCATCCAGGCCGAGGGCAAGCCGTACCCGACCTTCGCCCAGATCCGCACCGAGATCACCAACCGCACCATCTCGGGCGCGTTCCGCACCGGTTGGCAGGCCGACTACCCCGGTCTGTACAACTTCCTCGCCCCGATCTACGCCACGGGCGCGGGCTCCAACGACGGGGACTACACCAACCCGGCGTTCGACGAGCTGCTGAAGAAGGCCTCCGGCACCACCGACCAGGACGCGGCCAACAAGATCCTGCAGCAGGCGCAGACGATCCTGTTCGCGGACCTCCCGGTCATCCCGCTCTGGTACTCCAACGCCAGCGGTGGGTTCGACAAGGGCGCCAAGAACGTCCAGTTCGGCTGGAACAGCGTTCCGCTCTACTACCAGATCACCAAGTCCTGACGTGAGGTCCCGGGGGTGGGTCGGAGCTCTCCGACCCACCCCCGTTCGCGCGTGGACAGCCGGCCGGGAGCACACTGACCCGCCGGGACGGAATCGTGAATGGCCGGGCCGGCCACGGATGGTCGTGCCCCGAGGAGGCTCGTGATGGGTTGGTACATCGGGCGCCGTCTGTTGCAGATGGTGCCCGTCTTCTTCGGAGCCACGCTCCTGATCTACGCGTTGGTGTTCCTGCTGCCGGGGGACCCGATCCTCGCGTTGTTCGGGGACAAGCCCGTCAGCGCGACGGCCCGGGCGACGCTGACCGCGCAGTACCACCTGGACCAGCCGTTCCTCGTCCAGTACCTGCTGTTCATCAAGGGCATCTTCACCCTGGACTTCGGGACGTCCTTCTCCGGACAGCCGGTCATCAGCCAGATCGGCCGCGCCTTCCCCGTGACGATCAAGCTCGCGGTGGTGGCGCTGGTCATCGAGGCCGTCTTCGGCATCGTCTTCGGCTTCATCGCCGGCCTGCGCCGCGGGGGGATCTTCGACTCCACCGTGCTGTTCGTCAGCCTCGTGGTCATCGGCATCCCGGTCTTCGTCCTCGCCTTCATCGGCCAGTACGCCGTCGGGGTCAAGTGGGGGATCGTCCGACCGACGGTCGGTGGTGATCCCGCGCTCACCGATCTGATCCTGCCCGGCGTCGTGTTGGGGGCGTTGTCCTTCGCCTACGTGCTGAGGCTCACGCGCAACTCCGTCGCGGAGGGCCTCTCCGCCGACCACGTCCGCACCGCGACGGCCAAGGGCCTCTCCGGCCCGCGCGTCATGACGGTCCACGTGCTGCGCAACTCCCTCATCCCCGTCGTGACCTTCCTCGGCACCGACCTGGGCGCCCTCATGGGTGGCGCCGTCGTGACCGAGGGCATCTTCAACATCCCCGGTGTCGGCAACCTGCTGTACCAGTCGGTCGTCCGGCAGGAGGGGCCGACCGTCGTCTCGGTCGTGACGATCCTGGTCGTCGTCTACCTGGTGGCCAACCTCGTCGTCGACCTGCTCTACGCCGTCCTGGACCCGAGGATCCGCTATGTCTGAGCCCGTGCACGCGACCGGAAACCCTGGCGGCACCCTGGTGCGCGCCGGCCAGGAGCACTTCGTCGCCCCGCTGGAGGAGACCCCGCTCGCGGCCGTCGACGCCGTCGACGAGTCCGCCCCCTCGGGCGGGTTGTTCGCCGACGCCTGGAAGCAGCTGCGCAAGCGGCCGATCTTCATCATCGCCTGCCTGATCATCCTGGTGCTGATCGTCGTCTCGCTGTTCCCGACGTGGTTCACCGACCAGAACCCACGCTTCGTCGACCTCGCGCTCTCGCTGCAGGGACCGTCGTCGGCGCACCCCCTGGGCGTGACCAAGGCCGGTACCGACGTCTTCGCCCGCTTGATCTACGGCGCCCGCGCCTCGGTGAGCGTCGGGCTGCTGACGACGGTCATCGTGGTGGTCATCGGCGGTGTCGTGGGGGCCCTGTCCGGGTTCTTCGGCGGCTGGCTGGACGCGGTCCTCTCCCGGGTCGCCGACATCTTCTTCGCCGTGCCGCTCATCCTCGGCGCGATCGTGCTCCTGCAGACCCTCAAGAGCCGCAACGTCCTGACCGTTGCGCTCACCCTGGCCCTCTTCGCCTGGCCGCAGGTCGCGCGCATCATGCGCGGGGCCGTGCTGCAGGTGCGCAGCGCCGAGTACGTGACGGCGGCGAAGTCGCTGGGGCTCAGCCGGATGGCCACGCTCGTGCGCCACGTCATCCCCAACGCCATCGGTCCCGTCATCGTCATCGCCACGATCTCGCTCGGGACGTTCATCGCGGCTGAGGCGACGCTGTCCTACCTCAGCCTCGGGTTGCCGCCCAGCATCGTGTCCTGGGGTGGCGACATCTCCAACGCCCGCGTCTCGTTGCGGACCGACCCGTGGATCCTGCTGTGGCCCTCGATCGGCCTCTCGGTCACGGTGCTGTCCTTCCTCATGCTCGGCGACGCCCTGCGCGACGCCCTCGACCCGAAGGGCCGCACCCGATGAGCCCCGAGAAGAACGCCCAGCCGGTCGACCGCAGCAAACCGCTGCTGCAGGTCAAGGACCTCCAGGTCGACTTCCGTTCCGGCGGGCGGGACGTGCACGCCGTGCGCAACGCCAGCTTCACCGTCTACCCGGGTCAGACCGTCGCCATCGTCGGCGAGTCCGGATCGGGCAAGTCGACCTCGGCGATGGCCGTCATCGGTCTGCTGGCCGGGACGGGCAAGGTCGTCGGCGGGCAGATCCTGTTCGACGGCAAGGACATCGCGCACGCCAGCCGGCGTGAGTACGTCGCCCTGCGCGGCAACCAGATCGGCCTCGTCCCGCAGGACCCGATGTCGAACCTGAACCCGGTGTGGAACATCGGGTTCCAGGTCAAGGAGGCCATCGAGGCCAACGGCCTGGCCAAGGGGGCGGCGGCCAAGAAGCGGGCCATCGAGGTCCTGGGCGAGGCCGGGCTCGGTGACGCCGCCCGCCGCTACAAGCAGTACCCGCACGAGTTCTCCGGCGGGATGCGCCAGCGTGCGCTCATCGGGATCGGGCTGGCCTCGCGGCCGCGCCTGCTCATCGCGGACGAGCCGACCTCGGCGCTCGACGTCACCGTCCAGCGCGGGATCCTCGATCACCTGGACTCCCTCACCGCCGACCTCGGCACGGCCGTGCTGCTCATCACCCACGACCTCGGCCTCGCCGCGGAACGGGCCGAGCACCTCGTGGTCATGTACAAGGGCCAGGTCGTGGAGTCCGGTCCGGCGCTGCAGATCCTCCGGGCGCCGCAGCACCCCTACACCCAGCGCCTCGTCTCCGCGGCGCCCTCGCTGGCGTCGCGGCGCATGCAGTCCGAGCACCGGGCGCGCATCGTCGAGCAGGCCGAGGCGAAGGCCGTCGGCGCGCACGCGGCCGTCGCGGCCGAGACCCCCGTCGCGGTGCCGGACGCGGCGACCCCCGAGGTCATCGAGGTCCGCAACCTCACCAAGGAGTTCGTCATCCGCGGGGCCGGTCCGCGCGGGGAGAAGCTCCTCGCGGTGGACGACGTCAGCTTCTCGGTGAAGCGCGGGACGACGCTGGCCGTCGTCGGTGAGTCGGGATCCGGCAAGTCGACGGTGGCGCAGATGGTCCTCAACCTGCTGCCGGCGACGAAGGGCGAGGTGCTCTTCGACGGCGTCGACACCACCACCCTCGACCGGCGCCAGTCCTTCGCGTTCCGCCGCCGGGTGCAGCCGATCTTCCAGAACCCCTACGGATCCCTGGACCCGAGCTGGAGCATCTTCTCCTCGATCGAGGAACCGCTGCGGGTGCACGGCGTCGGGGACGCCAAGAGCCGCGAGGCCCGGGTGCGCGACCTGCTCGACAAGGTCTCGTTGCCCCAGAGCTCGTTGCGCCGCTATCCCAACGAGCTGTCCGGTGGTCAGCGCCAGCGCGTGGCCATCGCCCGGGCGCTCGCGCTGCAGCCGGAGGTCGTGGTCTGCGACGAGGCCGTCTCGGCGCTCGACGTGCTCGTCCAGGGCCAGATCCTGCGGCTGCTGAACGACCTGCAGGCCGAACTGGGCCTGACCTACCTGTTCATCACCCACGACCTCGCCGTCGTGCGCGAGATCGCCGACGACGTCGTGGTGATGCAGCGGGGCAAGCTCGTGGAGCACTCCAGCGTCGACGCGGTCTTCGACGACCCGCAGCAGGAGTACACCAAGGCCCTGCTCGAGGCGATCCCCGGAGCGCAGCTCGAACTGGGTGCCTGAACCTCGTTCGACCTCCTGGGGAGATCCCACCCGCCGGTCCTCCGGAAGGGTGGGAATCTCCCCAGAAGTCGTCCGGGGGGACTGTGCGGCACGGGGTACCGGGTCTACGGTGGTCCGATGCAGTACGTCGTCCTCGTCGTCCTCGCCATCGCTGCCGGGTTCGCCGTCGTCTACTGGCGGACCAGTCCGCGGCACCGCGTCGCCGCTGTGGAGCGCGCCGACCACGGTGACCGCGCCCGTCGGGCCCGGGAGGCCTCGCGACACCCCCGGTGAGCCGTGCTGTGGTGTGGGTCACGCTCCGGAGTGTGCTCACGGTGAACCTTCTCCGCGTCTGCGACGTTGCAGACTGAGAGATGTCGCCACCCGCCGTGGCGGTGCCCCACCACGACGGGAAGGAACACCCCCATGGCCGGCTCGACCTCCGGGGAGCCCCCACGGAACTCCGCCGGCGACCGCGCCGCGCGCGTCGCCGCGATGCAGCGCCAGGAGAAGGCCCACGCACGACGCCGCCGGGCGATCACCATCGCGATCCCGACCGTCGTGGTCCTCGCCGCCGCAGGCGCTGTGACGGCCGTGCTGGTGAACCGGCCGTCCCCGCCCTCGCTGGACGCGGTGAAGACCTACTCCTACAAGGGGGGTGTTCACGTCAGCGCCCCGGTCACCTACGCGGAGAACCCACCCGTCGGGGGCTCGCACTTCGACCGCTGGCTCAACTGCGGGGTCTACGACGCCCCCGTCCAGAACGAGAACGCCGTCCACAGCATGGAGCACGGCGCCGTCTGGATCACCTACCGCCCGGACCTGCCCACCGCCCAGGTCGCGCAGCTGAAGGACGACGTCGCCGACGAGACGTACACGGTGCTCTCGCCCTACGAGGGCCTGCCGGCGCCGATCGTGCTCTCCGCGTGGAACCACCAGTTGCCGGTGCAGAGCGCGGACGACCCGAGGATCGGCGCGTTCCTCTCCGAGTACGTCCAGGGCGCACAGACCCCGGAGCCCGGCGCGTTGTGCTCCAACGGCGTCGGGACGCCGACGGGCTGATGCGAGCGCTCTCCGCCCGGGCGGTGCTGCTCGGCCTCGTCGCGCTGCTGCTCGCGCTGATCCTGGGGATCATCGCGGGCCGGGCCCTGCCGACCGCTCCGGGGGCCAACTCCGTCGACGTCGGCTTCGCCCGGGACATGGCGACCCACCACTCCCAGGCGGTGTCGATGGCCTACACGGCTATCGAGGCGGCCCCGAGCGCCGAGGTGCGTCTGCTCGCCCTCGACATCGCCTCCACCCAGGGCAACCAGGCGGGCCGGATGCAGCAGCTGCTCATCAGCTGGCACCAGCCGATCTCCGGCTCCGGCACAGCCGTCATGGCGTGGATGGCGGGCACCGACCTGCACGCCCGTCACGTCGTCGAGCAGCGGCAGGGGCGGATCATGCCCGGCATGGCGACCCCGGCGGAGATGGCCCGGCTGAACTCCGAGACGGGGGAGACCTTCGAGGTCGACTTCCTCCAGCTCATGCTGCGCCACCACACCGGCGGCATCGAGATGGCCCGCTACGGCGCCGACCACGCCACCACCGACGAGGTCCGCGACCTCGCCGGCGCCATCGTCACCAGCCAGACCTCGGAGTCGCAGCTCCTCGAGAGCTACCTCGCCGCCCGCGGCGCGTCACCCCTGCCGGCCGCCTCGGCGGTGACCTCGTGAGACTCGTGGTGGGCGCGGCGATCGTCGACTCCCTCGAGGGTCCCACCCGGCTGCTCGCCGCCCGCCGCAGCGCCCCGCCCGCCCTGGCCGGGCGGTGGGAACTCCCCGGCGGCAAGGTCGAGGCGGGGGAGACGCCGCTCGAGGCCCTGCACCGCGAACTGCGCGAGGAACTCGGCGTCCGCGTCGAGCTCGGCGCCGAGGTCGTCCATCCCGACGGCGCCTGGCCGCTGACCCCGGACCTGCGGATGCGGGTCTGGTGGGCCGTCCTGGTCGAGGGCACCCCCGAACCGCTGCAGGACCACGACGACCTGCGCTGGCTGCCCCGCGGACAGTGGCTGGGCGTGGACTGGCTCCCCGGTGACGTCCCGCTGGTGTCGGTGATGCAGGGCGGCTGACCAGGGCCCGAGCAGGACGAGACCCCCGGGACCACGTCGGTCCCGGGGGTCTCGTGCTCGCGGTGGGTCAGCGGCTCTCGTCCACGGGGACCGGGCTCTCCCAGTCGTGGTCGACGGCCGTGATCCGCGGGTCCTTGGTGTCGCCGCGGCGACGCTTCGTGGCCGTCACGGCCGGGTCGCGCGTCAGGTCCTTCACCAGGGCCACGCACATCAGCACCATGATGACGAGGAACGGTGCGGCCGCGATGATCGTGATGTCCTGCAACGCTTCCAGGCCACCGGCGAAGAACAGCACGATCGCGACGAGCCCCATCAGCCCGCCCCAGAGCGCCACGAGCCACTTCTGCGGTTCGTCGACGCCGTAGGAGCTCAGCGAGCCCATGACGATGCTGGAGGCGTCGGCGCCGGAGACGAAGAAGATCGCGACGAGGAGGACGACCAGCACCGACGTGGCCCCGGCCCAGGGGAACTGCTGCAGGAACGTGAACATCTGCGACTCCTGGTTGGCGATGCCCGCGATGTCGGCACCCCCGGTGCCCTCGACGAACTTGCGCTGCAGGTCGATCGCCGCACCGCCCAGCACGGAGAACCAGACGAGGCTGACGGCGGTCGGGATGAGCATGACGCCGACGATGAACTCGCGGATGGTGCGGCCCTTGGAGATCTTGGCCAGGAAGGCGCCGACGAAGGGCGTCCACGACACCCACCACGCCCAGTAGAACAACGTCCAGGCGCTGAGCCAGTCGGTGCCGCCGAAGGCTCCCGTGCGGAAGGCCATGGTCGGCAGCGCCGCCAGGTAGTTCCCGGCGGAGGCCGGGATCAGGTTGAGCATGAAGACGGTCGGGCCCACGACGAAGAGGAAGAACAGCAGCACCAGGGCCAGCACCATGTTGGTGTTGGAGAGCCACTTGATGCCGCGCTCGATCCCGCTGATCGCGGACAGGATGAAGCAGACGGTCAGGACGGCGATGATGATCGCCTTCACGGTGGTGCTGTTCGGGATGCCGAAGACCTCGGTGAGGCCCCCGTTCATCTGGGCGGCGCCGAGGCCGAGGCTGACGGCCGAGCCGAACAGCGTCGCGAAGATCGCGAACACGTCGATGACCCGGGCCGCACCCTTGCCGCGCTTTCCGCGCAGCAGGGGGGCGAAGGCGGCGGAGAACCCGCCGGCCCGTTCCTTGCGGTAGCTGGAGTAGGCCAGGGCGAGACCCACGACGGCGTAGATCGCCCACGGGTGCAGACCCCAGTGGAAGAGCGAGTAGTTCATCGCCTCGCGCGCCGCGTCCTGAGAGCCGGCCTGCGCATCGTTCTGCGGGACGGTCATGAGGTGGGTGACGGGCTCGGTCACCCCGTAGAACATCAGCCCGATGCCCATGCCGGCGGAGAACATCATCGCGATCCACGACGCCCGGGAGTGCTCCGGGCGGTCCTCGTCGCGACCGAGGCGGATGCGGCCGAAGCGGCTGAAGGCCAGGACGAGGGCGAGGACCACGAAGCCGGTCGCGCCGAGCACGAAGGCCCAGCCGAAGTCACCGACGACGACCTCGAGGACGGCGTCCGCGCCGGACTTCAGCTGGGTCGGCCAGATCGTCCCCACGAGGAGGAAGAGCACGACCACACCCGCGGCGACGGCGAAGGTCTTCCGGTCGACGGGAGGGTTCTTCAGGCGAGCGAGGTCGCGGGCGCCCAGGGTGCCGTCGGGGGTGGGTGAAGACGTGCCGGATCGGTGTTCAGGCGGTGCGGACATGGCTCCGAGAGTGACACGAAATGACTAGCCGGAGCCAACCGGGCATGACCAGAACGAGTCATCCTTGCGGTGTCGTCGCAGGTCAGGGCGGTGCTGCCCGGTTCAAGCACCGGGGTTCGACGCGGGTGGCCACAGGCGCGGATAGACTGTGGTGTCAACCCTCCTTAGCGCCCGCGCTGCGATCCAGCTGCGGGCGGTCGAGACCCCCGAGAGCGGATCGAGAACTTCATGCCCTTGAGCACCCGCGAAGACCTGCGCAACGTCGCGATCGTCGCCCACGTCGACCACGGAAAGACGACGCTCGTCGACGCGATGCTCTGGCAGTCCGGCGCCTTCCGCGCCAACGCCGACGTCAACGAGCGAGTCATGGACTCCGGTGACCTCGAGCGCGAGAAGGGCATCACGATCCTCGCGAAGAACACCTCGGTCCGCTACAACGGCCCGGGGTCGCCCGAGGGCGGCATGACCATCAACATCATCGACACCCCCGGCCACGCCGACTTCGGTGGTGAGGTCGAGCGCGGCCTGTCGATGGTCGACGGTGTCGTCCTGCTCGTCGACGCCTCCGAGGGTCCGCTGCCGCAGACCCGCTTCGTGCTGCGCAAGGCGCTCGCGGCCGGCATGCCCGTCGTCATCCTCGTCAACAAGGTCGACCGCCCCGACGCGCGCATCAGCGCCGTCGTCGAGGAGACCATCGACCTGCTGCTCGACCTCGGCGGCGACGTCGAGGGCATCGACGTCGAGCGCCTCCTCGAGGTCCCCGTCGTCTACGCCTCGGCGAAGAACGGCCGCGCCTCGCTGAACCAGCCCGAGGACGGCGGTCTGCCGGACCACGAGGACCTCGTCCCGCTGTTCCAGACGATCATCGACACGATCCCCGCGCCGGTCTACGACCCCGAGACCCCGCTGCAGGCGCACGTCACCAACCTCGACGCCTCGCCGTTCCTCGGCCGCCTCGCGCTGCTGCGCATCTTCTCCGGTGAGCTGATCAAGGGCCAGCAGGTCGCGTGGTGCAAGCACGACGGCACCATCGAGCGGGTCAAGATCACCGAGCTCCTGGTCACCGAGGCCGTCACCCGCGTCCCCGGTGAGAAGGCCGGCCCCGGTGACATCGTCGCCGTCGCGGGCATCCCGGACATCACCATCGGCGAGACCCTGGCCGACCCGGACGACCCGCACCCGCTGCCGCTCATCACGGTCGACGAGCCCGCCATCTCGATGACCATCGGGATCAACACCTCCCCGATGGCCGGCCGGGTCAAGGGCGCGAAGGTCACCGCCCGTCTGGTGAAGGACCGCCTCGAGAAGGAACTGGTCGGCAACGTCTCGATCCGCGTCCTCCCGACCGAGCGTCCCGACGCGTGGGAGGTGCAGGGCCGCGGTGAGCTGGCGTTGGCCATCCTCGTCGAGCAGATGCGCCGCGAGGGCTACGAGCTGACCGTCGGCAAGCCGCAGGTCGTCACCCGCAAGGACGAGAACGGCAAGACCCTCGAACCCTTCGAGAACCTGACGATCGACTCCCCGGAGGAGTACCTGGGCGCGATCACCCAGCTGCTCGCCGCCCGCAAGGGCCGCATGGAGACGATGACCAACCACGGCACCGGCTGGGTGCGCATGGAGTTCTACGTCCCCTCGCGCGGGCTCATCGGCTTCCGCACCGAGTTCCTCACCGACACCCGCGGTACCGGCATCGCCCACGCGCTCTTCGCGCAGTACGACCACTGGGCCGGCGAGATCCGCACCCGTCAGTCCGGTTCGCTCGTCGCCGACCGCGCCGGGGCGGCCACCGCGTTCGCGATGACCAACCTGCAGGAACGCGGGCAGATGTTCATCGAGCCCACCTTCGAGGTGTACGAGGGCATGATCGTCGGCGAGAACTCCCGCGCCGACGACATGGACGTCAACATCACCAAGGAGAAGAAGCTCTCCAACATGCGTTCGTCCACCTCGGACGAGTTCGAGCGCCTCGTGCCCCCGCGTCACCTGTCGCTGGAGCAGTGCCTCGAGTTCTGCCGCGAGGACGAGTGCGTCGAGGTGACGCCGGAGTCCGTCCGCATCCGCAAGGTCGTCCTCGAGGCGAACATGCGCGCGAAGACGGCCTCCAAGGCCAAGAAGGCCTGACCGCAGCCTCCTCAGCGCTCGACCACCACCCCGCGGGGTGGTGGTCGAGCGCTTCTGCGATCACGGGGCAAACTGGGGCCATGACGACGACCCCGCGACCTCCCGAGCAGCCCGACGAGACGCCCGAGGGCGCCGCCGGCGCGGCGACGGCTGGACGGGACCCGCTGGAGATCGCCGCGGACCTCGTCGACGACGTCCTGGGCGAGCTGGACCCGGCCGACCTGGCGTCCATGGAGCAGCTGGACCAGCCCCGTCGGGTGCTCTTCGTGCACGCCCACCCCGACGACGAGACCATCGGCAGCGGCGCCACGATGGCCCGCTACGCCGAGGCAGGGGCGGGGGTCGTGCTGCTCACGGCGACGCGCGGTGAGCTGGGTGAGGTCATCCCGCCCGAGCTGGCGCACCTGACCCCGGACGAGCTCGCCGAGCACCGCACGGGCGAGCTGGCGACGGCCATGGAGGCCCTCGGCGTCACCGACCACCGCTTCCTGACCCGCGTCGACGGCAGCGGCTACCGCGACTCCGGGATGGTGTGGCTGGAGCCGGGTCGAGCGGGTCACGCGGCGCTGTCCGGAGACGACGTCGACCCGCGGTCGCTCGCGGCGGCCGATCCCGAGGAGGTCGCCGCCGACATCGCGACCGTCCTGCGCGAGGTCCGTCCGCAGGTCGTCGTGACCTACGAACCGGGCGGCGGCTACGGCCACCCCGACCACGTCCGGGTGCACGAGGCGACCATGCGCGCCCTCGTGCTCGCGGCGGGTGACCGACGCGACGGTGCCGCCCCGTGGCAGGTGGCGAAGGTCTACGAGATCGTCCAACCGGAGCAGCCCGTTCGGGAAGCCCTGCGTCGCCTGGCCGAGGCCGGTGCGGCGGGTGCGGGGGACCCGGACGGGCCGCTGCCGAGCGTCGTCGTGCCGGCCGGCGAGGTCACCACCGTCGTCGACGGGACCGGCCAGATCCCGGCCAAGATCGCGGCGCTCCGCGCCCACGCCACCCAGGTCAGCCTCGACCTCGACGGTGACGTCCCGGCCATGCGGCTCAGCAACGGTGTGCCGCAACCGATCTGGCCGTTCGAGCACTACCGCCTGGTGCACGGCGTGCCCGCCGGCCCCTTCGACGCCGACGGCCTCGAGACCGACCTCTTCGCCGGCGTCGCCCCCTCCTCCTGACCCCCCTCCGATCCGTGATCCCGCTGGGAATCCCAGCAGGATCCCGAATCGGGGGAGTGGTGTGTGTTCGGGGGATCACGCTCCGTTGCTCCAGGCGGGTGAACGCGATCGTCCGAACGCGTCACCGAGGGTGGTCGCCGGTAGCCATCGCCCGGACGACGGGGTTGGCTGGGACCACGTCCTGGCGCACCGGCCCGGACGTGACCGAGAGGAGCGGCCGTGGCTCACGTGAAGCACGCCCCGCGGACCGAGAAGGACCCCGAACGCGGCGCGCGTCCGCAGCCCCGCACCGGACGGGACAGCGCGGACGTCGGTCGCCAGCGCGAGCGCAACCGCCGCCGCCGCACCCGGTCGCTGCTCATGGTCGTGGCCCTGCTGCTGCTCGTCGTCGACCTGCGCCTGGCCTTCACCGGCTCGGTCCTGCCGCCGCTGCCGAGCGTCGACCCGATCTACGTCATGGTCTTCGTCTTCTTCCTCGCCATGATCGGCCTGCTCCTCGGGCAGACGCTGGTCTCCGGCCGCTCGCCGCACGTCGTCTACCGCCCCGAGCAGATCGACATCGGCCTCGACGACGTCAAGGGTCTGGCCGCGGTCAAGGAGGACGTCGAGCGCAGCCTCGACCTGTTCCTCGCGGCCCGCACCTTCCGGACGCAGATGGGCGGACGGCCCCGGCGCGGACTCCTGTTCGAGGGCTCGCCCGGCACCGGCAAGACGCACATGGCCAAGGCGATGGCCCGCGAGGCGGGCGTCCCCTTCCTCTTCGTCTCCGCGACCAGCTTCCAGTCGATGTGGTACGGCGCGACGGCCCGCAAGCTCCGCTCCTACTTCAAGGCCCTGCGCAAGGCGGCCCGTCGTGAGGGCGGCGCCATCGGGTTCATCGAGGAGATCGACGCCATCGCCGGCGCCCGCGGCGGGATGAGCGCCATGACGCCCGTGGACGCCGACGTCGCCACCGGGATCGTCGGCTGCGGGGGGCTCACCAACCTCGCGATGTCCTTCCCCGCCACGGGCCGGACGGCGCTGCGGACGGAACGCCTGGCCAGCAGCGAAGGCGCCAGCGGCGTCGTCAACGAACTGCTCGTGCAGATGCAGTCCTTCGACGAACCCACCACGTCCGAGCGGCTGCAGGGCTGGTTCGTCGACACCGCCAACCGGTTCCTGCCCCAGCACCGCCGGCTGCAGCGGCCGAAGAGCGAACCCGTCGAGATCCTGCTCATCGCCGCGACCAACCGCGCCGACTCCCTCGACCCGGCCCTGCTGCGTCCCGGCCGTTTCGACCGTCGGCTCAGCTTCGGCCTGCCGGACAAGGTCGGCCGCCGGGAGCTCGTCGACCACTTCCTGTCCCGCAAGGCCCACGAGGCCCCGCTCGACGAGGACGAACGTCGTGACGCGCTCGCCGGGATCACCAACGGGTACTCGCCGGTGATGATCGAGAGCCTGCTCGACGAGGCCCTCGTCAACGCCGTCCGTCGCGGTGCCGACGGGATGAACTGGAGCGACGTCGAGCAGGCCCGCCTGGTCACCGAGGTCGGCCTCGGCCAGCCCGTCGGCTACACCGACCACGAGGCGCGGCTCATCGCGACCCACGAAGCCGGACACGCTACGATCGCCTGGCTCGTCGCCCCGCAGCGCCGCCTCGAGGTCCTCACGATCATCAAGCGCGCCAACGCGTTGGGGCTGCTCGCCCACGGTGACGCCGAGGACGTCTACACCCGTTCCCGCAGCGAACTCGCCGGGCTGATCAAGATCGCCTTCGGCGGTCAGGTCGCCGAGGAGTTCTTCTTCGGCGACGTCTCGACCGGCCCGGCCGGCGACCTGCAGTCCGCGACGCAGGTCGCGGCGCAGATGGTCGGTTCGGCGGGCATGGCCGGGACCCTGGTCTCCTTCGCCGCCGTCCAGCAGGGCGCGTTCGCCGACGGGAACCTCGTCTCCCGCGTCCTCGGTGACTCCGAGGGGCGGCGGCTGGTGGAGAACCTGCTGACCGAGCAGAAGGAGTTCGTCCGCGAACTCATGGGCCGCAACCGCCACCTGGTGGCGGCGCTGCGCGACGCGCTGCTGGAACGGCACGAACTCATCGGTCACGAGATCACCGACGTGCTCGAGGCGGCGCAGGCCGCCCACGAGGCGCAGTCCGCACCGCAGTCCGCACCGCCGCGGGTCATCGACCTGCGCGACACCACCTCCGGCGTCGTCCGGGGGATCTAGAACTCGTCGGGGTCGTCGCCGCAGGAGGGGAGCGACGACCACGACGCAGGAACTCGCGCACCGTGGGAGGCCGGGGGGCCTCCGGGGGCGGTGGCGCGGGAACACAGGAACGGGAACGGTTGCTCCGGGGGGCTGGAGCAGGCGTTCCCGTTCTGCTATCCGCCGCGGCCCGATCGGCCACCCGCGGAGCGGGCTGGACCCTCCCTCCCCACCTGTGGTTCCCTGGTCCCAGGTCATGAGCGCCAGCGACAAGCCCCGGCTCGCTGGCCGGCAACCCTCCTCGTCGTGGGGTGCCCCGGGTGACGACCTGACCTGGTGCTCCGGCACGGGTAAGGACGCTGTCCCTCCCGTTCCGGAGGCCGACGCGTCCACGATCGAGGAGAGCTCCGTGAGCACCACCCTGGAACCCACTGTCGAACCCGATGTGCGGGAACGTTTCTCGCCGCTGCTGCAACGGATCGCGGCCGGCACCGTGACGCGCGAGCAGGACCACGAACTGCCACGGGACCAGGTCCGGGAACTCCTCGACGCCGGGTTCGGCCGGTTGCGCATCCCCGTCGAGGAGGGTGGTGGCGGTCTCGACCTCGTCGAGTTCACCGACCTGCTGGTCGACCTCGCGGCCGCCGACTCGAACCTGCCGCAGATCTTCCGCGGCCACATCGCCTGGGTGGAGCAGGTCCTGAGCCTGCCGGTGGGGGAGTACCGCTCGCGCTGGATCGCGCGGCTGGTGGCGGGGGAGATGGTCGGGAACTCCTGGAGCGAGGTCGGTGACGGGGTCACCGGCGAGCAGCAGACGATCGTCACCACCCGGGACGGGCGCACCGCGATCTCGGGCCGGAAGTACTACACGACCGGCACGATCTACGCCGACTGGACCGACGCGACCGCCCGCCGGCGGCTGCCGGACGGGACCCACGAGGTCGTGACCGCGCTGGTCCCCGTCCGGGGCCGGGGGGTTCGCGTCTCCGACGACTGGGACGGTTTCGGGCAGCAGCTCACCGGGACCGGGACCCTCGAGCTCGACGACGTCGAGATCGCCGCCGACGACGTCTCCCCGTTCACCACCCGGTTCCGCTACCAGACCGCGCTGTACCAACTCGTCCTGCTGGCCGTGCACGCCGGGATCGCCGCGGCGGTCGAACGCGACACCGGGCACGAGGTCCGCACCCGGACCCGCAGCTACACCCACGGGTTGGCCCCCCTCGTCAGGAACGACGCCCAGGTGCTGTCGGTGGCCGGCGAGATCTCCTCGATCGCGTTCACCGCCCGCTCCCTGACCCGCGCTGCGTCGCAGGCGGTCCAGTCCGCCGCCGACACGACACACCTGCCGGGGACGGAGGCGGACCGGGCGGCGAACGTCGAGGCCGAGATCCGGACCGCCCAGGCCCAGGTCGTGCTCTCGGAGTCCGTCCCGCGCGCCGCGACGCTGCTCTTCAACACCCTCGGCGCGTCGGGCACCTCGCGGGCCCGCGACCTCGACCGGCACTGGCGCAACGCCCGCACGGTCGCCTCGCACAACCCGGTGATCTACAAGCAGCGGATCGTCGGCGACTGGTCGGTCAACGGCACCGAACCGCCGTTCGTGTGGGACGTCGGCACCCACGCCTCGGTGGATCCCGCGGCCGGGCGCTAGGTCACACGAGTCCGCGCTCGACCATGCTCCGACCCGCCGCCTCGACGGCCTCGGAGGCGGGTCGGGGTGCCCACCCGAGCACTCGGCGGGCCTTCTCGTTCGAGGTCCGCTTCGCGTAGCCGAGGTCGGGCACCATGGCCCGCAACGCCGGGTCGGCGTCGGCGCCGGCCCGGACGACATCGTTCGGCAGGACCTGGGTGGGGACCCGGTCGGCGTCCGCCCCCAGGGCCGAGCGCAGGATCGCGGCGATCTCCGGGAACTCCAGGGTCGGGCCGTCGGAGAGCAGGAACCGCTGTCCGGCGGCCTCCGCGCTGCCGACGGCGAGGACGTGCGCGGCGGCGACGTCGCGCACGTCGACGATCGGGAAGAACAGGTGCGGCAGCGCCGGCACCGCGCCCGTCAGCAGACGCTGCACGATCTGGTTCGCGCCGGAGACGTCCTGCCCCACGACCGGTCCCATCACCGCCACCGGCAGCAGGGTGACGAGGTCCAGGCCGTTCGCGGCGGCGAACTCCCAGGCGGCGCGTTCGGCGAGGGTCTTGCTCCTGCCGTAGGCGTCGACGCCCGGGCCGTCGAGGACCGTCCAGTCCTCCTCGGTGAAGACGTGGTCGTCGTGCGGGTGGCCCCAGCTGACCGCGTGGAAGGCCGACGTCAGGACGATCCGACGAACCCCGGCGTCGCGGGCGGCGGCGAGCACCCGCAGCGTGCCCTCCCGGGCGGGGACGATCAGGTCGTCCTCGTCCTCGACGTGGCCGGGCCGGACGGGGGAGGCGACGTGCACGACGGTGTCGATGCCCGCCGTCGCGTCGGCCCAGCCCGCGTCCTCCAGCAGGTCCGCCGCGACGAAGGTCAGGTCCTCCCCGTGCGCCGTCCCGGCGCCCTGGAGCACGGCGCGCACGGCCGCCTCCCGACCGGGGGAGCGGATCGTGGTGCGGACCTCGTGGCCCTCGGCCAGGAGCTGCAGGATGCAGTGGCCGGCGATGAAGCCGGAACCGCCGGTGACGAGAACGCGGGTGGGCATGGGGACCTCCAGATCGGGTGACTGACGGCCACCACCGTCCGTCCGAGCAGCGTCCCGGGCCAGTACCGGCTCGCTCCTGGTAGTGGCACGACCAGGCAGGACCGTCGACCGGCTGCCTACCCTGGGGTGTGGCCGACAACCTGCTGGGCGACTTCCTGCGGGCCCGCCGCGAACTCGTCACCCCCGAGCAGGCCGGCATCCCGGTGCTCGGACGGCGGCGCGTGCCCGGTCTGCGCCGCGAGGAGGTCGCGATGCTGGCCGGGATCAGCGGCGAGTACTACCTGCGGCTGGAGCAGGGGAAGTACCGCAACCCGTCGGTGCAGATCCTCGAAGCGCTGGCCCGGGTGCTGCGGCTGGACGACGAGAGCCTCGAGCACCTGCTCGGCCTGGGCACGGAGCAACCGCGTCGCCGGCCGGTGCGGCGCGGGCAGCGCGAGACCGTCCCGCCCGGGATCCTGAAGTTCCTCGACGGGCTGGGGATGCCGGCCTTCGTCGAAGGACGCCACCTGGACGTGCTGGCGGCGAACCCGTTGGCGGCGGCCGTCTCCCCGCGGTTGGTGGCGGGTCGCAACCGGTTGCTCGACGTGTTCCTCGACCCCGACGAACGGGAGATGTTCCCGCAGTGGGAGCTGGTCACCGAGTTCCTCGTCGCGGTGTTCCGGCGGTCCGTGGGGACCGAGGAGGACCCGCGCAGCGTGGAACTCGTGGGGCAGTTGTCGTTGGCGAGTCCCAGGTTCCGCCGGTTGTGGGCCCGGCACGAGGTCCGCGGCAAGGGCGGCGCCCGGACGGTGCTGAACCACCCCGTCGTCGGGGAACTCACCCTCAACCGGGAGAAACTCCTCGTGGGGGAGGCCCCGCACCTCACCGTCGCCGTCTACCACGCCGACCGCGGCAGTGCGGACGCCGACAAGCTCGCCCTCCTCGCGCTTCAGGCGGAGGGCGCCACCCGGTAGTGGTAGCCGTGGTGGACGGTGAAACCCGTCCCCCCGTACAGCGCACGGGCGCCGGAGTTGTCGGCCTGCACCTGCAGGTAGGTCGAGGCCGCCCCGCGGTCGCGGGCCCAGTCGGCGACCTCGGCCAGCAGTCGCCGTCCGAGGCCCCGCCGCCGGTGCGAGGGGGCGGTCTCGACGGCCGTCACCCCGGCCCAGCCGGGGGAGAGGGAACCGCGGGCGATGGCGACGGTCTCGGTCCCGTCGAGGATGCGCAGGAACACCTGCTCGTCGGCGGAGACGAGGATGCGACGGCCGGCCGCGGGAACCGTCGGCGCTCCCTGGTAGTGGTACTGCGCCAGCCACGCGTCGTCGGGTTCCGGACGGGTCTCGACGTGCAGGCCGTCCGGGAGCGCGACCTCGCGCGCGGCGGGCAGGTCGTCCGTGGCGGCCGTCATGACCACCGTGGGGGTGCGGACGGTCCACCCGCGGGCGGTGAGGTCGTCGACCAGCGGGTCGCCCTCACCGAGACCGTCGGCGGGGTGTGCGACCGCGACCACCGCCGGCAGGCCGCGCTCGACGTAGAACCGTTCGACCCGCTCGACGGCGTCCGGCACCCCGGGGTCGCCGACGGCGAGGGCGGAGTTGGCGCGCCCGGTGAACCCCTCGCTCGCCCGCAACCGCCAGCCGCCGAGGTCGAGGCGCTCCAGCGGACGCCAGTGCTCCGCCATCACCCGCTCGAGGTCATCGGTGCCGATCGCGGTGTGCGGGGGGCCCTTGCGGGCCGGCGGTGGCGGGACGGCCTTGGCCGCGAGGACGTCCGCGCGGGCGAGCGTGACCTCGCCGCGCCGGGTCGCGACCCGCAGCGTGGTGTCGTCGGCGGCCACCAGGTCGCCCAGCGCGTCGGAGGCCGCACCGTCGGGGAGACGGTGTCGCACGACCACCCGGGACCCCACCTGCAGGTCCTCGATCACGTGCGTGCGGGTGACCTCGGCCACGTGCTTCCTCCAGCTGGCGATCCTCGTGCACGACGGTCGGCGTGCGTCGGCGATACTAGGCAGCGCGTCCGGCCGCCCGTCCGCCGGAGGAGGAGGACAACCCGTGACCTACGTCATCGCGCAGCCCTGCGTCGACGTCAAGGACAAGGCCTGCATCGAAGAGTGCCCGGTCGACTGCATCTACGAAGGCAAGCGATCGCTCTACATCCAGCCCGACGAGTGCGTGGACTGTGGAGCGTGCGAGCCCGTCTGCCCCGTCGAGGCGATCTACTACGAGGACGACGTCCCCGACCAGTGGTCCGCCTTCACCGCCGCCAACGTCGAGTTCTTCGACGTCGTCGGTTCGCCCGGTGGCGCCGCCAAGATGGGCGTCATCGACTCCGACCACCCGGTGGTCGCCGCGGTCCCGCCGCAGGGCGAAGGCCACTGAGGTGAGCGCGCCGACCCAGCAGCACCCGCCGCGCCGCCGGGTCGGCGCGTCCCTGCCCGACTTCCCCTGGGACTCCCTCGCGGGGGCCAAGGCCCTCGCGGCGGCCCATCCCGGGGGGATCGTCGACCTCTCGGTCGGCACCCCCGTCGACGCGACCCCCGAGGTCGTGGCCGAGGCGTTGCGCTCGGCCGCGAACGCCCCCGGGTACCCCCAGACCTACGGCACCGCCCCGCTGCGCGAAGCCGTCGCGGCCTGGTTCGCCCGACGCCGGGGTGTCGCGACCCTCGATCCCGACGGGGTCCTGCCCACGGTCGGTTCCAAGGAACTGGTCGCCTGGCTGCCCCTGCTCCTCGGCCTCGAGGCGGGTGACGTCGTCGCCCACCCGTCGGTCGCCTACCCCACCTACGACGTCGGGGCGCGCCTGGCCCGGGCCACCCCGCTGGGCGCCGACACCGTCGAGGAGCTCGACGCCGCCTGGGAGACCGGGTCCCGCATCCGGCTGCTCTGGCTGAACTCCCCGTCCAACCCGACCGGCGCGGTGCGCACGGTCGAGGAGCTCGCCGCCCTCGTCGCCTGGGCCCGGGCTCACGACGTGGTCGTGGCCTCCGACGAGTGCTACGCCGAACTCGGCTGGGACGAGGCGCACGACGTGACCCGCGGTGGTCTCGTGCCCTCCGTCCTCGACCCGCGGGTGTGTGACGGTGACCACACCGGACTGCTCGTCGCCTACTCCACCTCGAAGCAGTCGAACCTCGCCGGCTACCGCGCCGCGTTCGTGGCGGGTGACGTCGCGCTGGTGCGCGAACTGCTCGAACTGCGCAAGCACGCCGGGATGATCGTGCCCTGGCCTGTGCAGGTCGCCCTGCAGGCCGCGGTGAGCGACGACGCGCACGTCGCGGCGCAGCGCGAGCGCTACCGCGCCCGGCGCGACCTGCTGCGTCCGGCGTTGCAGCGCGCGGGATTCCGGGTCGACCACTCCGGAGCCGGGTTGTACCTCTGGAGCACCCGGGGGGAACCCAGCCGGACCACGATCGACCTGCTGGCGCAGCGGGGGATCCTCGCGGCCCCCGGGGACTTCTACGGACCGCCCGGGGCGCAGCACGTCCGGATCGCGCTGACGGCGACCGACGAACGCATCGCCGAGGTCCCCACCCGTCTGGCGGACCTCGCCTGACCGTGCCCACGCGGGTGTCCTCCACAGGTGTGACGGACCTGTGTTGGGCACCGTCGGCGGGGGCGGGTACGGTCGGCGACATGGTTGACTCCGTGACGCTGAAGCACGCAGGTGGGGAGCTCGACCTCCCCGTGACCCCTGCCACCGAGGGTGCTGCCGGCTTCGGCATCGGCAGTCTCCTCAAGGAGACCGGACTGGTCACCCTCGACTCCGGCTTCACCAACACCGCCTCCTGCACGTCGGCGGTCACCTACATCGACGGCGACGCCGGAATCCTGCGCTACCGCGGGTACCCCATCGAGCAGCTCGCCGAGAAGTCCACGTTCGTCGAGACGAGCTACCTGCTCATCTACGGGCACCTGCCCTCGGCGAGCGAGCTGTCCGGGTTCACCGAGCGGATCCAGCGGCACACGCTGCTGCACGAGGACCTCAAGCGGTTCTTCGACGGGTTCCCCCGCGACGCCCACCCCATGCCCGTGCTCTCCAGCGCCGTCAGCGCGCTGTCGACGTTCTACCCCAACTCCCTCAACCCCTTCGACGAGGAGCAGGTGGAACTCTCCACCATCCGCCTCCTCGCCAAGCTCCCGACGATCGCGGCCTACGCGCACCGCAAGTCGCTGGGCCAGCCCCTGCTCTACCCGGACAACCGCCTCGGTCTCGTCGAGAACTTCACCCGCCTCGCCTTCGGGAACCCGGCCGAGGACTACGAGGTCGATCCGGTGATGTCGAAGGCGCTGGACCAGCTTCTGATCCTGCACGCCGACCACGAGCAGAACTGCTCGACCTCGACGGTGCGTCTCGTCGGCTCCGGCCAGGCGAACCTCTTCGCCTCCGTCTCCGCCGGGATCCACGCCCTCTCCGGGCCGCTGCACGGTGGGGCGAACTCCGCCGTCCTCGACATGCTCGACGCCATCCGCACCTCCGACGACGACGTCGACACGTTCATGACGAAGGTCAAGAACAAGGAGAAGGGTGTGCGCCTGATGGGCTTCGGCCACCGGGTGTACAAGAACTACGACCCGCGCGCGGCGATCGTGAAGAAGACCGCCGACCAGATCCTCTCCGGCCTCGGCGTGCAGGACGAACTCCTCGAGATCGCCATGCGCCTGGAGGAGATCGCGCTGCACGACGACTACTTCGTCGAGCGCAAGCTCTACCCGAACGTGGACTTCTACACCGGCATCATCTACAAGGCCATGGGTTTCCCGACCAAGATGTTCACCGTGCTGTTCGCGCTCGGGCGTCTCCCCGGCTGGATCGCGCAGTGGCGCGAGATGATCAACGACCCCGCCACGAAGATCGGCCGTCCCCGCCAGGTGTACATCGGCGAGGGTGCGCGCGACTACACGGAGATCTCCGGCCGCTGACCCCACGCTCCAACTCCTGGGGAGTTTTCCACCCTTCGAAAGCTCCGGAAGGGTGGAAAACTCCCCACAAGTCTTTGCGCCGGGATCAGCCGACGCGGACCTCGACACCCCCGTCGGGCAGGCCGGTGGCGGTCTGCACCCAGCCGCGGCCCGAGGTGTCGCGGGTCCAGCGGTAGCCGTTCACGCTCACCTCGGTCACCGGGTGGGTGCCTGCGCTCGCGACGGCCCAGGCGGCGATCGCCCAGGCCGTGCGTCCGGCGTCGGTGCCCTCGACCTGGAACCGGAAACCCCGGCCGCCGGTCCCGGCCACGATCGACGGCGCCAGGGTCGTCACCTGGGCCGTGGCGGCGTCGGCGACCGACTGGGCGCTGGGGGTCAGCTGCTCGTCGCCCCCGACCTCGACGCCCACGTCGACGGAACGCAGGTGGCAGGTGAAACCGCGCGGGTCGTAGCCGGTCAGCGTCGAGGCCACGAGTCGGGCCTCGGGTTCGTGGTCGCCGTAGGCGAGGGGGAAACCGCTGCGCTGCACGCGTTGCGCCGCCTCGGTGACGGGCAGGTCGCGGTAGCCGTCGACCTTCTCCAGCGCGTCGTAGAACGCGTTGCTCGCGTAGACAGGGTCACGGACCTGCTCGGGGGTGCCCCAGCCCTGGGAGGGACGCTGCTGGAACAGCCCCAGGGAGTCGCGGTCGCCGTGGTCGAGGTTGCGCATGCCCGACTCCTGCACGATCGTCGCGACGGCGATGGTCGCCGCCCGGGCGGGCATGCCGCGCCGGACGGAGAGGCCCACGACGGTGGCGGCGTTCGCCGCCTGCTCCGGGGACATCGAGGTGGACTCCCCGTCGACGCTCGCCGAGCAGCGTTCGCGCACGACCGGGGCGTCCTCGTCGCGGGTGATCCACACCACCCCGGCCGTCGCGACCACCGCGACGACGGCGAGCGTGGTCACGAGTCGCAGACGCCGGGTGTGACGTCGTCCGGGGGAGGCGGGTCGGATGCGTCCGCGGGGGCTCGCGGGCACCTCAGTTGGCGTGCAGCGCGGGGTTGAGCTCGACCTTCACGCCCTTGCGGGGAAGGGCCTCGACCTGGCCGGAGACGGAGTTGCGGCGGAACAGCAGACCGTTCGCGCCGGACAGCGTGCGGGCGGAGACCACCCGGTCCGGGGCGCCGTCCTGGCCCAGCAGGGTCACCTTGGTGCCGGCCGTCACGTAGGTCCCGGCCTCCACCACGCAGTCGTCGCCCAGCGCGATGCCGGTGCCGGAGTTCGCGCCGAGCAGGGTGCGTTCGCCGATGCTCACGACCTCCTTGCCGCCACCGGACAGCGTCCCCATGATCGAGGCACCACCCCCGACGTCGGAACCGTCGCCGACGACGACCCCCGCGGAGATGCGGCCCTCGACCATCGACACCCCGACGGTGCCGGCGTTGAAGTTCACGAAACCCTCGTGCATGACCGTCGTGCCCGGGGCGAGGTGCGCGCCGAGCCGGACGCGGTCCGCGTCGGCGATCCGGACCCCGCTCGGCAGCACGTAGTCGACCATCCGCGGGAACTTGTCGATCCCGTAGACCGTCACCGGCCCGACGTTCGCGCGCAGCGCGAGGCGGGTGCGTTCGAAGTCCGTGACGGCGCAGGGGCCGTGGTTGGTCCACACCACGTTGGCGAGGACCCCGAACAGGCCGTCCAGCACGAGACCGTGCGGCGCCACCAGGCGGTGGGAGAGCAGGTGCAGGCGCAGGTAGGCGTCGGCGGTGTCGACCGGTGCGGAGTCCAGGTCGACCTCGGTGGTCACCACGCGCTGCTTGACCCGGCGGTGCGGGTCGGAGTCCTCGAGGGAGGCGAGCTCGGCCGGGACGCCGTAGGAACCGGTGTGCGGGTTGGGTCCGAGCTCGGGGAACGGGTACCAGACGTCGAGCACCGTGCCGTCGGCGGCGACGGTCGCGAGGCCGTGGCCCCAGGCGCGTCGTGGCTGCTGCTCGGGGCTGAGGACGGGGCTCTGCTCGCTCACCCACGTGACCCTACAAGCGCCCGGCCCCTCGGTCCGACGTCGCGCCGGAGGGCGTGGCTAGGGTGAAGCACGTGACCGCCCCCACCCTCGCGCTCGACCTCTCGCCCGCTTCCCCGGGAGCTGCGCCGGACGTCGTCGAGCTGACCCGCAGGGTCTGTGACATCCCCTCGGTGAGCGGCGACGAGACCGCCCTGGCCGACGCCGTCGAGGCGGCGCTGGGTGCCCTGCCCGGTCTCGAGGTCACCCGGGACGGTGACGCCGTCGTGGCGCGCACGACCCTCGGTCGCGCCGAGCGCGTGCTGCTCGCGGGGCACCTGGACACCGTGCCGCTGACCGACCCGCCGAACCTCCCGGTGCGCCGCGAGGTCCACCCGACCGAGGGGGACGTCCTGGTGGGGCGGGGGACCTGCGACATGAAGGGCGGCGTCGCCGTCCAGCTGGCCCTCGCCCGCCTGGTCGCCGACGCCGGGCCCGGCGCCCCGCGCGACGTCACCTTCGTCTTCTACGACCACGAGGAGGTGGAGGCCGCCAAGAACGGGCTCGCCCGACTGGCCCGCAACCACCCCCACCTGCTGGCCGCCGACTTCGCGATCCTGCTGGAACCGTCCTCCGCGGTCGTCGAGGGCGGCTGCAACGGGACCCTGCGCGCCGAGGTCACCACGAACGGCCGGGCCGCGCACTCGGCCCGGGCCTGGCGCGGGTCCAACGCCATCCACGCCGCCGCACCCGTCCTCGCCCGGCTGGCGGACTACGTCCCGCGCGAGGTGGAGGTCGAGGGGCTGGTCTTCCGCGAGGGTCTCAACGCCGTCGGCATCACCGGGGGTATCGCGGGCAACGTCGTCCCCGACCGCTGCGTCGTGACGGTGAACTACCGCTTCGCCCCCGCGATCGACGCTGCCGGGGCGGAGGCCCACGTGCGCGAGGTCTTCGCCGGCTTCGACGTGCGGGTCACCGACGCCGCCGACGGCGCGAAACCCGGGCTGCACCTGCCGGCGGCCGCCGACTTCGTGCGGCGGACGGGGACGACCCCGCTACCCAAGTACGGCTGGACGGACGTCGCCCGCTTCTCCGCGCTCGGTGTCCCGGCCGTGAACTACGGTCCGGGCGACAACGCGACCGCGCACGCCGACGACGAACGCTGCCGGACGGCGGAGGTCGAACAGTGCCTCGAGGTCCTCTCGGGCTGGTTGCTGGAGGGGGTGCAGTGAGCACGATCTGCTTGTACGGCAGTGCGTCCGGGGGCATCGACCCTGCGCACGTCGAACTCGCCGCGACCGTCGGGAGGCTCATCGGGGAACGCGGGCACGACCTCGTCTACGGCGGGGGCGGCACCTCCGTCATGGGGGCGGCCGAGGCCGCGGCCCGGGCCGCGGGGGCCCGGACCACCGGGGTCATGCCGCAGGCGCTCATGGACCTCGAACTCCCGCCCGAGGGGCTGAGCGAACTCGTCGTCACCGACGACATGCGCCAGCGCAAGGCGCAGATGGACGCCCGCGCCGACGCGTTCGTCGTCCTGCCCGGCGGGCTGGGCACGCTCGAGGAACTCTTCGAGATCTGGGTCGCGCGGACCATCGGCCTGCACACCAAACCCCTGGCGGTGCTGGACTCCGGCGGGCACTACGCGGGGTTGCGGACCTGGCTCGAGGGACTCGTGGCGACCGGTTTCGCCCGTCCGCTCGTCTTCGACTGCATCCTCTGGACCGACGACCCGCTGGCCGCCCTGGAGCACCTCGAGCAGGCCCCGCGCGAGCGGGTGTCGCTGCCGAGCTCCGAGATCGTGGGCACCTTCGTGGACTTCCCCAGCCAGCCGGGCGAGGACCGGCGGGAGTCCCCGACCGGGGGAGGCCCGTCGTGACGCTGGTGCTGCTGGTCCTGGTGCTGCTCGTCCTCGGTGTCGTGGTGGCCGTCGTCACCGGCCGGATCAGCGGCGGGATGGCTCCCGCCACCTCCACCCGGCCCTACCGCGGCCTGCCCGAAGGGCCGGTCCTGGCCACCGACGTCGACGCCGTCCGCTTCTCGCTGGGCGTCCGCGGGTACCGCATGGACGAGGTCGACGCCGTCCTGGACCGGCTGCGCGAGGAGATCCGAGAACGAGACGAGGAGCTGGCCGCGTGGCGAAGCGTCGAGGACTGACCCCCCGCACGATCGACTTCACCTCCCGGGTGGTCGTCACCGGCCGGGTCCGGCACGTCTTCGACGTCCTCACCGACTGGCCCCGCCAGACCGCGTGGGTCCCCTCGACCGTCGTGGCCCGCCCCGAGGGTGGACCCGTCGGTGTGGTGGGGGAGCGCTTCGTCGGCACCACGACGCTCGGGCCGATCGTCCTGGTCGACCCGATGGAGGTCGTGGCGTGGCAGGCGCCGGACGCGGACCGGCCGGGTCGGGTCTCCATCGTCAAGACCGGTGACGTGTTCGGCGGCACGGTCGAGATCGTCGTGTCCGCGGCCGCCGACCGCGGGCAGGTGCAGGTCGAGTGGACCGAGCACATCGTCGTCCGCCCGCGGGGTCTGGGGCTGCTCGTCGCCTGCGGTGGGCCGATCCCCGCCCTGGTCGGCCGCGCCGCCTTCGAGCTCGTGCTCCGAGCGGCCCGCGAGGACCTGTCGGGTCCTTCGTGACCGCTGCCGCCGTCCCCGCCCAGAGGCTCGGACTGCGGACCCGGCTGCTGCTGGGCTGGTTGCGCTCGCCGCCGGCGGTGCGGGTCCTCGTCGTCTACGCGCTGGCCCGGGTGTTCTCCGCGATCGTCCTCGCGGAGGTCGCCCGCTTCCAGGTGGCCAGCACCTGGACGCCCGCGCACCCCGGCTACGGCGACATGCTCGGGCTGTGGGACGCCACCTGGTACCGCCGGATCGCCGAGACGGGGTACCCGAGCGCGGTGCCCCTGGGGAGCACCGGTGACGTCCAGCAGTCGGCGCTGGCCTTCTACCCGCTGGCGCCCTTCCTGGCCCGGCTGCCCATGCTGCTCGGCCTGCCCTTCACCTGGGCCGGCTCGATCGTGTCGCTGGTGGCGGGGGCGGTCGCCGCGGTCGGGGTGCACACCCTCGTCCTGCGGGCGCTGGGCGAGCGGAGCACGCCGGCGGTGGCCCGCCGCGGAGCCTGGAGCGCCGCCGTGCTGTTCTGCGTCTCCCCGACGGCGCTGGTCTTCCAGGTGCCCTACACCGAGGGGCCCGCGCTCGCGCTGCTCGTCGTCTTCCTGGGCTGCCTGCAACGCGAGCGGTACCTGCCCGCCGTCCTGGTCGCCCTGCTGCTCGGGGTGACCAGGCCCGTCGCCGTGCCGTTGTCGGTCGTCGTCGTGGTGCACCTCGCGGTGCGCGGGTGGCGGGGTCGTCGGGCCGGCGCGGTGCTCGGTGGTCGGGAGGCGCTGCGGTGCCTGGTGCTGCTGGCCGCCTCCGGTGCGGCGGGTCTGCTGTGGCCCTTCGCCGCCGGGCGGATCGCCCACCGCCTCGACGCCTACACGGCGACGATGGGGGCCTGGCGGGTCGGGGGGCAGGTCGAGTTCCTCAAGCCGTGGTGGGGGATCTCGCAGTACGTCCTCGGCGACCACGCGGGGCCGCTGCTGCTGGTCGCCGGGGTGCTCGGCTACGCGGCGTGGCTGCTCTCGCGACGCACCGCCGTCCTGGGCCCCGAGCTGCGGGCGTGGTGCCTGGCCTACGTCGGCTACCTGCTCCTCGTCCTGGACCCGTTCACCAGTCTCTTCCGCTACCTGATCTTCCTCTTCCCCCTCGGCGGCCTGGTCGCGCTCCGGCCCCGCAGCCGCCCCGTCCTGCGCGCCTGGGTCGTCTGTTCCCTTGCCCTGCAGGTGGTCTGGATCGCCTGGCTGTGGCGGTTCTCGCCCCCCGCCGACTGGCCACCGTGATCGTCGTCCCCGCAGCGCCCGGGTGGCCCCGAGATCACCGGTGAGCCCCTGCGCCCACCAGGGGGTCCCGGTGGGGGATGATGGACGCCTACACGCCGACCGCAGCACCCGGCCGCGGGCCCGGCGCGAGCACGAGACGACGAGAGGGAGCACGCCGATGGCGGCCATGAAGCCGAGGACCGGGGACGGTCCGCTGGAGGTCACCAAGGAAGGGCGCGGCATCGTCCTTCGCATGCCGCTGGAAGGCGGTGGTCGTCTCGTGGTCGAGATGACGCCCGACGAAGCCAAAGCCCTCGGAGAGGCCATCACCTCGGTCGTGGGCTGAGGCACGGACGCGGGGCGGGCACCAGGGGTGCCCGCCCCGCGTCGTCCAGCACCAGATCGCCGCACGAGAGTCAGGACGACACCGTGAGCACGCCGACCACCTCCGCCGCCCCCGACGTGCGGCGCTGGACCCCACCCGTCGTCGAGGTGCGCCGCGGCACCCTGATCTCGGCCGACCTGTCCGGGGTGAGCGTCCTGGCCGTGGCCGTCGCCCCCGGTGAGGGGGACGACGCACCGCTGCAGCCGCGTCCCGGCGCCGCCGACGCCGCTGTCCGGTACGGCATCGACCTGACCGCGCTCTGCGCCGCCGAGAAGGTCAGCGGCAAGGCGGCGACCACGACCCGCCTGCCCGTCCCCGCCCCCGAGGGCAGCCCGCAGCGGCTGGTCGTCGTCGGTGTCGGGGACTCCTCCACCACCTCCCTGCGACGCAGCGGGGCGGCGCTCGCCCGCGCCGCGAGCACCGGTGACGTCGCGACGACGCTCGCGGACGGCGTCGGGTCGGCCGGCACGCGGGCGTTCGTCGAGGGCTTCCTGCTCGCCTCGTACTCGCCTCCCGTGACGGGCCGCAAGGCCGCGGCCGAGGCCCCCGTGCGCCGGCTGGTCCTGCTCGGCGAGGTCGCCGTGGCCGACGTCCGGCACGCCGAGGTGACCGCGGGCGCGACGATCCTGACCCGCGACCTCGCCGCGACCCCGTCGAACCTCAAGGACCCCGCGTGGATGGTCGCGCAGGTGCACGAGGTCGCCGCCCCGCTGCGCCTGAAGGTCGAGGTCCGCGACGTCGACCGGCTGCGCCGCGAGGGGTTCGGGGGGCTCGTCGCCGTCGGTGCGGGCTCCGCCTCCGACCCCGCGCTGGTGCAGGTCGGCTGGACGCCCCGCGCCCGCGCCGGCGTCCCGCACGTCGTGCTGGTCGGCAAGGGGATCACCTTCGACACCGGTGGCCTGGGCCTCAAACCCCGCGAGTCGATGGTCGCCATGAAGACCGACATGGCCGGCTCGGCCGCCGTGCTGGCGGCCGTCGCGGCCGTCGCGGCGCTGAAGCTCCCGATCAGGGTCACGGGCCTGCTGGCGCTGGCGGAGAACGCCCTCGGGGCCTCCTCCTACCGACCGGGCGACGTCGTGAGGCACTACGGCGGGCGCACCACCGAGGTGAACAACACCGACGCCGAGGGCCGCATGGTCCTCGCCGACGCGATGGCCTACGCCGACGCGACCATGGACCCCGACGTGATCGTCGACATCGCGACCCTCACCGGTGCGGCCGGCCTCGCCCTCGGCAAGCGGCACGCCGCGCTCTTCGCGAGCGACGACGCCCTCGCGGCCGAGCTGTCGGCCGCGGCCGAGGGCACCGGCGAGCGGGTGTGGCGGATGCCCCTCGTGGACGACTACCTGCCGGCGATCGCCTCCGACCTCGCCGACGCCCGTCAGGTCTCCACGACCCCCGGCCTCGGCGCGGGCGCGATCATCGCGGCGCTGTTCCTGCGCCCCTTCGTCGGTGAGCGGCGCTGGGCCCACCTCGACATCGCCGGGACCGGGCGGGCCGACGGCAACGAGCACGAGGTCACGCGCGGGGCGACGGGGTTCGGTGCGCGGCTGCTCGTGGAGTGGCTGGAAGGCCTCGCGCGCGCCTGAGCAGCCCTGGCGCGGCGGCGGTCAGCCGTGCTTGACGGCGAGCAGCAGACCGTCGCCGGTCGGCAGCAGCGAGGGGTACCAGTGACCGTCCTCGAGGACCGTCCGCCCGACCTCGCGCAGGGCGACGGTCGAGGCGTCGCGGGCGGCCGGGTCGGTGACCCGGCCGTGCCAGAGGGCGTCGTCGACGACGAGGAGGCCGCCGGGGCGCAGCAGGCGGAAGGCCTGCTCGAGGTAGGCGGAGTACTCGCGCTCGTCGCCGTCGAGCAGGACGAGGTCGTAGGCGCCGTCGGTGAGGCGGGGGAGCACCTCGAGGGCGCGGCCGTTGATGAGGCGGGCCCGGTTGGGGCGGATCCCGTCGTCGGCCACGGTCTCCCGGGCGGCGCGCTGCGCTTCGCCGTCGGAGTCGATGGTGGTCACGACGCCGTCCTCGCCCATGCCGCGGAGCAGGCTGATGGTGGAGACGCCGGTGCCGGTGCCCACCTCGACGACGGTGCGGGCGCGGGTCGCGGCGGTCAGGACGGTCAGGACCGCGGCGACGCCGGGGGAGACGGGGTCGACGCCCAGGTCGGCGGCGCGGGCACGGGCCCGCTGCAGCACCTCGTCCTCGGGCACGAACTGCTCGGTGTAGGCCCAGCTGACGGGCTGCTTGGGCGGGCGGGACGTGGGCGTCGGCACGTGCGCAATGTAGTGCACGCCGCGATCTCACCCCGAGTGCTCGCCCCGCAACTCGCCGTGCACGAGAGTGGGGAGGACGGGTGAAGGGCACCGCCCAGGGGTGGGGTGGGAACTGCGCAGGTCAGACCTCCGTTGGAGCTTGTGACGCCGACCGGATGGATGTCCCGGTGGCGACTGGCTCGAGCGTGAGGAGTGGGAGACCATGGGAGCAGTGGCGGTGCCGTTCGCGGCCCCCTTCCCCGCCCGTTCCAGGAGGAACCCCGTGAGCGACGACACCGGCGACACCGCCGGGCGGTCCGTTCCACCGGCGATCGACCCGGCGGCGCTGTCGCCGTCGGCCGCGGCCTCGACGTGGGTCCCCCCCACCTGGGAGGAGGTCGTCCGCGACCACTCCGCCCGGGTCTACCGGCTGGCCTACCGCCTGACGGGGAACCGGCACGACGCCGAGGACCTCACCCAGGAGGTGTTCGTCCGCGTGTTCCGCTCGCTGTCGAACTACCAGCCCGGTACGTTCGAGGGCTGGCTGCACCGGATCACGACCAACCTCTTCCTGGACCAGGTGCGGCGCAAGCAGCGCATCCGCTTCGACGCGCTCGCGGACGACGTCAACGACAAGCTGCCCAGCACCGACGTCGGTCCCGAGCGCGCCTTCGAGCACCGCAACCTCGACGACGACGTGCAGAAGGCGCTCGACGCGCTGCCGCCGGACTTCCGCGCCGTCGTCGTCCTCTGCGACATCGAGGGCCTCTCCTACGAGGAGATCGCGGCGACGCTGGGCGTCAAGCTCGGCACCGTCCGCTCCCGCATCCACCGGGGTCGCGCCCAGCTGCGCGCCGCCCTCGCCCACCGCGCTCCCCGGCCCACCCCGCCGGGCGCGCCGCAGTTCGCCTACGGAGAGGACGGCTCGTGAGCGGAGCGCACCTCGGCGCGCGGGTCAGCCCGCTGGTCGACGGTCGGCTCGCCGCGGACGCCGAAGCCCGTGCTGCGGAGCACCTGCGCGGGTGCAGCGAGTGCGCCGACGCCGTCGAGACCGAACGCCTCGTCCGGGCGCGGGTCCAGGCCCTCGGCGTCCCGCAGATGTCCGACGACCTGGTGACCCGGCTGCTCGACATCGGCGGGCCCTCCGGCCCGCTGCACCCGCGCGACAAGCCGATGGCCGTGCCGGCCCGGCCCGTCGTCGGGGTCGCCCCGCCCTCGCGCACCGATGCCCGTCGCACCCCCGGATCGCGGGGTCCCGGTGCCCGTGAGGTCGTCCGCCGCGCCCGCCGTCGCCCCGTGGCGGCCGCGTTGGCCGGGACCTTCTCCCTCCTCGGAGCGGGGATCGTCGGGGTCCTCGTCCTGGGCGGGATGCCCGGGGGGAGTTCCCAGGCGCCCGTCGCCGAACTGCGCACCACGCCGTCGGCCGCGCCGTCGGAGGTTCCCGTGAGCCGCCAGGTGCCCTCGGTGAGCCCCTCGGTGAGCGCGAGCACGACGCCCGGCGCGAGCGCACCGGCGAACGCCACACCCTGATGGCCACCCCGTCCCCACCCGGGGGTGGCTGGGACCGACCGCAGGAGGGCGCGCACCAGCCCCCGCCCGCCCGCGACCCCTGGTCGGGGCCACCCACGAGCCCCGTCCCGATCCCGGGTGAGCAGGGCTGGTGGCAGCCCCCGGCGGGGCACGACGCCTTCCCGCCGCAGGCTCCCTCGGACCCCCACACCGCACCGCCCGCAGCTGCTCCCCGACGTGGATCGCCCGCCCGCTGGATCGGGGCGGGCAGTGCCGTCCTGGTCCTCGGCGTGGTCGGTGGCTTCGCCGGTGGGTTGGTGCAGGACGAGCTCTCCGACTCCGACGCGACCTACCCCAGCGTCGCGATCGCGTCCCCGTCGGCGGGCAGCACCGAACGTCCCGCGGGGTCCGTCGCCGGGATCGCCGCGGCCGCGCTGCCCAGCGTCGTCGCCCTCCAGGTCGAGGGCCAGGACGGCTTCGGGACCGGTTCGGGGTTCGTCCTCGAGACCTCCGCCGGGCAGGGGACCTTCATCCTCACCAACAACCACGTCGTCGCGGGTGCGCTCGACGACGGCGTGACGGTCGTCTTCGAGGACGGGGTGCAGGTGAGCGGTGACGTCGTCGGGGCCGACACCTCCTACGACCTCGCCGTCGTGCGCGTCGAGCGCACCGGGCTGCGGGCGCTGCCCTTTGGGGACTCCGCGGGCGTCGTCGTGGGTGACCCCGTCGTGGCCGTGGGGGCCCCGCTGGGGCTCCAGGGGACGGTGACCGAGGGGATCGTCTCGGCGCTCAACCGGCCCGTCACGGCGGGCGACGGGGGTGGCGACTCCTCCTACATCCAGGCCATCCAGACCGACGCCGCGATCAACCCCGGCAACTCGGGTGGCCCGTTGCTCAACTCCACGGGCCAGGTGGTCGGCATCAACTCCGCCATCGCCAGCCTGCCGGGCGCCGGCGGAGCGACGACGACGGGCAGCATCGGCCTCGGCTTCTCGATCCCCTCGCAGCAGGCGCGCCGCACGGCCGAGCAGCTCATCCGGACCGGCCGGGCGGTGCACCCGATCATCGGCGTGTCCCTCGACAACTCCTACACCGGCGAGGGCGTGCAGATCGTGGACGCCGCGGGCGCCGTCACCGCCGGTGGTCCGGGAGAGCGCGCGGACCTGCGACCGGGCGACGTCGTGCTCTCGATCGACGGTCGCCCGGTGACCGTGGCGGTCGAGCTCATCGTGGACATCCGGGCCCGGGAACCCGGCGAAGTGGTGGTCCTGAGCGTCCGCAGGGACGGTCGGACCATGGACGTGCCTGTCACTCTCGACGCCGACGGTTAGGATCGCCACGTGTTCGGCATCAACGGGGGCGAATTCCTCGTCCTGCTCGTCGTAGCGCTCGTGATCCTCGGACCCGAGCGGCTACCCCACTACGCCGAGCAGCTGGCCGGTCTGGTCAAGTCTGCCCGGCGCTTCGCCAAGGGGGCTCAGGCGCAGATGCGCGAGGAGCTCGGGCCGGAGTTCGACGACATCGACTGGCAGAAGCTCGACCCGCGCCAGTACGACCCGCGTCGCATCGTCCGCGAGGCCCTCACCGAGGCCTGGAACGACGACGACGAGCCGCCGGCCAAGAAGTCCACGCCCGCCACGGGCGGCGGACTCGACCTCGGCAAGAAGTCGTCGACGCCGGCCGCCACGCCGGCGCCCGTCCCCTACGACGAGGACGCCACCTGAGGTTCAGGCGACGCTGACGCCCAGCCGCCGGCCCGCGAGTCCGCGCGGGCGGCGGGCGAGCGTGCGGGCCAGGTCGCGCATCGCGATCGACGCGGGGGAGTCCGGGTGCGAGAGCACGACCGGCACCCCGACGTCGCCGCCCTCACGCAGGGCCACGTCCATCGGGATCTGCGTCATCAGCGGCACGTCCGTGCCCAGCTTCTGTGACAGCGACGTCGCGACGGTCTGGCCGCCGCCGGAACCGAAGACCTCGAGGCGCTGCCCGTCGGGCAGCTCCAGCCAGCTCATGTTCTCCACGACGCCGACGACGCGCTGCTCGGTCTGCGAGGCCACCGACCCGGCGCGCTCGGCGACCTCGGCCGCGGCGACCTGCGGGGTCGTGACGACGAGGATCTCCGCCTTCGGCAGCAGCTGACCGACGCTGATGGCGATGTCACCGGTGCCGGGGGGCAGGTCGAGCAGCAGGACGTCCAGGTCACCCCAGAAGACCTCGCTCGCGAACTGCTGCAGCGCACGGTGCAGCATCGGTCCCCGCCACGCGACGGGCTGGTTGCCGGGGACGAACATCCCGATCGAGATGACCCGCACGCCGTGGGCGCTCGGCGGGATCATCAGGTCGTCGACCTTCGTCGGCTTCCCGGTCACGCCGAGCAGGCGCGGGATCGAGAACCCGTGCACGTCGGCGTCGAGCACCCCGACCCGCAGACCGTCGGCGGCCATGGCGGCGGCGAGGTTCGCGGTGACGCTGGACTTCCCGACGCCGCCCTTGCCGGAGGCGATCGCGTAGACGCGGGTGAGGCTGCCGGGTTCGTTGAACGGGATGGTCGGCGCGGCGCTCGTCGTCCCGCGGACCTTGGTGGTGACCTCGCGGCGCTGCTCGGGCGTCATCGTGGCGAAGTGCACGCGGGCGCCCCGGGTGCCTTCGACGGTCCGGACGGCGGCGGTGACGTCGCGGGTCAGGGTGTCGCGCATGGGGCAGCCCGCGATGGTCAGCAGGACGCGGACGTCGACCAGACCGTCGGGGTCGACGTCGACGCCGTCGACCATCCCGAGATCGGTGATGGGGCGGTGCAGTTCGGGGTCGTTGACGGAGCCGAGCGCGTGCAGAACCCCTGCGCGCACGCTCTCGAGATCCTGCGTGGGCGACATGGCCCCAGGGTACGTGGCCCGTGGCGGCGTCGCGGGTCCCGGTGCGGTTGACCGCTCGGGGCGACGGTGACAGGGTTCCGCAGGAAAGCGCTTGCCGCCTCACCGTGGAGGATCTCGTGTCCGTTCGCCGCCGCTACGCCCTCGTCGGGGCGGGTTCCCGCGCGTCGATGTACCTCGGCGCCCTCGCCGGTGACCACGCCGCCGACGGGGAGCTCGTCGCGATCGGCGACACCAACCCCGGCCGTCTCGACGTCCACACCCGACGTCTGCTCGCCGCGGGAGCGCCTGCCCCGCAGCGCTTCGACCCGGTGGAACTGGGGGAGACCGTGCGCCGCCTCGGCGTCGACCGGGTCATCGTCACCACCCCGGACGTCTTCCACGCCGACTACGTCGTGGCCGCGCTCGAGGCCGGCGCGGACGCCGTCGTGGAGAAACCCCTGACCACCACCGAGGACGGGGTCCGTCGCATCGCCGACGCCGTCGAACGCACGGGTCGCGACGTGCTGGTGACCTTCAACTACCGCTACGCGCCCCGCAACAGCGCCCTCAAGCAGCTCATCGACTCCGGTGAGATCGGTGACGTCACCTCCTTGCACTTCGAGTGGCTGCTCGACACCGCGCACGGCGCCGACTACTTCCGCCGCTGGCACCGGCAGAAGGAGAACTCCGGCGGGTTGCTCGTGCACAAGAGCTCCCACCACTTCGACCTGGTCAACTGGTGGATCTCCGGGGTCCCGACCCGGGTGTTCGCCAGCGGGGGTCTGCGCTTCTACGGGGCGGAGAACGCGGCCGCCCGCGGGCTGGGGCCGCGCCCGGAGCGGGGGAGCTCCGACTCCCCGCTGACCGACGCCTTCAGCCTCGACCTGCGCACGAACGAGAACTACCGCGAGCTCTACCTGGAGAACGAGGGGTTCGACGGCTACCGCCGCGACGCCGACGTCTTCGACGCGGGCATCACCATCGAGGACAACCTGTCCCTCGTCGTCGACCACGCGCTCGCGAGCGGGGGACGCTCGTCGATGTCGTACTCGCTCACCGCGCACGCGCCGTGGGAGGGCTACGTCGTCGGGGTCAACGGCACCCGCGGCCGGGCCGAGCTGACCGTCGTCGAACGGGGATCCGTGCTGAGCGAGGGGGGCACGGTGGATCCGAGCATGCACCCCGAGGCGGTGGCGCAGGAGGAGACCCGTCCGGTCTCGGAGCGCCTCGTCGTCCAGCAGCAGTTCGGGACCGCCCGCGACGTCGAGATCCCGGTCGGGGCGGGTGGGCACGGCGGCGGCGACGCTCTGCTGCTGCGCGACGTCTTCCGGGGACCCGCCGACGACCCGCTGGGTCGCACCGCGTCCTGGCGCGACGGGGTGCGGTCGGTGGTCGTCGGGATCGCCGGGAACCGCTCCCTGGAGACGGGTGAGGCGGTCCGCACCGCGGACCTCGACCTCGGCGCCGGCCGGGCGGCGCTGGGAGCCCACCTCACGAGGTCCTGACCGCTCTCCCGGACGGACGGTGGGGGTCGCGCGGACGACGGGTCGCGTGGCCGCGCCGCCGCGGCCCCATGCTGGGGCCGTGACCAGCACCACCAGCCGGACCCCCCGCGTCCCCGCCCCCCGACGACCCCGCCGGACCGCCACCGCCGACGGGCGGACCCCGTGGGGTGCCGTCGTCGCCCTCGGGGTCGGGATCTTCGCCCTCGTCACCGCCGAGTTCCTGCCCGCGAGCCTGCTGCCGCGACTCGCCGCCGACCTCGGGATCACCGAAGGGGTCGCGGGACAGGCGGTCACCGCGACGGCCCTGATGGGGATCGTCGCGGCGCCGACCGTCGGGCTGCTGTTCCCGCGGATGGACCGGCGGACCCTGCTGGCCGGACTGCTGGGGCTCGCGATTGTCTCCGACGTCCTCGTCGCGACGGCGCCCGCGTTCTGGGTCGTCCTCCTCTCCCGGTTGCTGCTCGGGATCTCGCTCGCCGGGTTCTGGGGGCTCGCCCCGTCGGTGACCGCGAAGCTGGCCGCCCCGCAGCACCTGGGCCGGGCCATGATGGTGGCCAACGCAGGCATGCCGCTGGCCACCGTCACCGCGGTGCCCGTCGGGACCTTCCTCGGGGAGACCTGGGGGTGGCGACCGGTGTTCTGGCTCGCCGTCGGCGTGACCGCCGTGGCGCTCGTCCTGCTGCTGCTGCTCGTCCCGCGCAGCGCACCGACGGGCTCGCCGAGCCTGCGCTCGCTGGGGGAGACGCTGCGCTCGCGGGTCCTGCTCCTCGGCCTGGGCGGGATCGTCCTGGTCGCCGGTGGTCACTTCACCGCCTTCACCTACATCCGCCCGGCGGTGGAGCGGGTCCCGGGGATCACCCCCGGCCAGATCGCCCTGCTGCTCTCGGTGCTCGGCGTCGCCTCCGTCTTCGGCAACCTCGCCGCCGGTGCGGCCGCCGACCGCCACCTGCGCGCCGCGCTGCTCACCTCGCCGCTGCTCATCGGCCTCGGGGTCGCCTCCGTCGGGCTGTTCTCCGGCGAGTTCGTCGCGGTCGTCGTCGCGACCGGGGTCTGGGGCCTCGCGTTCGGCTCGTTGCCGACGCTGGTCCAGACCTGGCTCGCCCGCACCGCACCCGACCGGGTGGAGCAGGGCGCCGGGCTGGTCACCGCGATGTTCCAGGTCGCCATCGCCGTCGGTGCGGCCAGCGGTGGGCTGATCACGGACTCCGCCGGGGTGGGGACGACCTACGTCGTCGGGGCCGTCGCCGCCATCGCCGGTGGGGCGCTGCTGAGGGCCGCGTCGACCTCGCGCCACTGAGACGGGGCGGCGCCGGTGTGGCGGCGGAACGCCCGGCTGAACGCGACGTCGGAGGAGTACCCGAGCCGGACGGCGGTGTCGGTGACCCCGCCCCCGTCGCTCAGCAGGCGCTTCGCCGCCTCCATCCGCACCTGCGCCAGGTAGCGGACCGGCGTCTCCCCGACGACGCTGCGGAACCGCTGCGCGAACACGGAACGCGACGCGAACGTCAGCCGGGCCAGCCCCTCGACCGTCCACGGAGCCCCGGGGTCGTCGTGGATCGCCTGCAGCGCCCGCGAGACGTCGTCGGCGTGCAGGAAGCCCTCGAGCACCCGCGCGCTCTCGCAGCCCGACTCCACCCACCACCGGATCGCGGCGGTGGTCACGACGTTCGCCAGCTGGGCGAGCACCGGGACCGAACCCGGCCGCCCGGCGGCGGACTCCAGCGCCATCTGGCGCAGCGCGAGCTCCACGAACGGGTCCTCCACGAGCACCCCGCAGGTGACCACGGCCGCGGGCATCACCCGGACCAGCAGGACCGCGTCGCCGGTCTCCGCGACCAGCTCGCCCGCGTGCAGCTCGGCGCGCTCCAGCACCGTGACGGTGTGGGTGCCGCCACGGGGCAGCAGCAGGAACCGTCCGCCCTCCAGCCGGCGTGGGCCCTCGCCCTCCAGGCCCTCGACGAGCACGGCACCGCTGAGGACGAACAGGAACCGGACGTCGTCGCCCGTCCCCGCCCGGACGGTGCCGGCGTCGAGGACCTCGTGGCGGTAGTCCAGGACCGACCACCGCACGCACCGCAGGACCCGGCTCAGCTCGTCACCCACACTCCGGCAACCCCCGGATCCCACGGGGTTGTTCCGTCAGAGCGACGGCACGACCACGGCGCGCCCGTGCAGGCTGCCCGCGGCGAGCTTCTCGTAGGCCTTCGGCGCGTCGGCCATCGCGAACGTCTCGGTGTGCACGTCGAAGACCCCCTGGTGGGCGAGGTCGACCAGCTCGATGAGCTCGTGACGCGCACCCCAGTACGGGACGGTGACGGAAGCCTCGTAGGCCTGGCGGAAGAACCCGACCTGCGCGGCGGCGGGGGTGTTCGTGATCCCGACGATCGTCACGTCGGACTCCACGTCGGCCACCGACATCGCGGTGTCGATCGTCGGCTGCGCGCCCACGAAGTCGAGGACGAGCTGAGCTCCCCGGCCCCCGAGCAGCTTCCGCACGTTCTTCGCCGCGTCCGCGTTCGAGAGGACGACGTCGTGGGCCCCGACCGAGGCGGCCAGCGCGAGCTTCTCGTCGCTGACGTCGAGGGCGATGACGCGGGCGGGGGAGAGGCCGCGCAGGATCTGGATGGCGAGGTGGCCCAGACCGCCGGTGCCGATGACGACGGCGACGGAGCCGGCCCGCAGCTTCGGCAGCGAGCGCTTGATCGCGTGGTACGGCGTGAGGCCGGCGTCGGTCAGCGGGACGGTCGTGACCGGGTCGAGGTCGCCGATCGGGACCAGGTGTCGCGGGGAGTCGACGACCATGAAGTCCGCCAGCGCACCGGGGGCGCCGAGTCCCGGCGGGTCGATCCCGAGCTCCGCCGCCCGCGGGCAGTAGTTCTCCTTGCCCTGCGCGCACAGGTGGCAGGTGCCGCAACCCCACGGGCCGTAGACGACAACGTTCGTCCCGACCTCGATGCCCTCGGCTCCCGGGCCGAGCTCGACGACGCGACCGGCGCCCTCGTGGCCCAGGGTCAGCGGCAGTCCGTAGGTGTACTGCTCCGCCGGGAGGCCCATGACGAAGTCGTCGGAGTGGCAGATCCCGGCGGCGGTGACCTCGAGGAGGACCTGGCCGGGGCCGGGGACGGGCTTCTCGATCTCCACGACCTCGGGGGCTGCTCCGATGGTCCGGTACTGCACTGCGCGCACGGTGGGTCCTCCTCGACGAGTGGTCTGTCCGTCGAGAAGTTTACTCCTGAAGCACTTTTTGAACGACAGGTGTCGCGCAGATCACCCCGCGGTGACGCGGATGACCTCCTCGAACGTGGTCTCGCCGCGCATCGCCTTGTCCAGGGCCGACTGGCGCAGCGTCTTCATGCCGATCCGCTCGGCCTCGGCGAGCAGCGCGGCCTCCGTCGCGTCGTGCATGAGCACCTTGCGCACGCTCGGGGTGACGTCGAGGACCTCGTAGACGGCGGTCCGGCCGCGGTAGCCCGACCCGCCGCACTCGGGGCACCCGGTGCCCTTGAGCGGGGTGGCGTCCAGGATGTCCTCGATGGTGAGGTCCAGCAGGGCGAGGGTGTCCTCGTCCGGGATGTAGCCGTCGGCGCAGGAGTCACAGGGTTTGCGGACCAGTCGCTGGGCGATCGCGGCGGTCAGCGAGCTGGCCACCAGGAACGGCGCGGCCCCCATGTCGACGAGACGGGTCAGGGCTCCCACGGCCGAGTTCGTGTGCAGGGTGGAGAGCACGAGGTGACCCGTCATCGACGCCTTGAGCGCGAGCTCGGCCGTCTCGGTGTCGCGGACCTCACCGATGAGGACGATGTCGGGGTCCTGGCGCAGGACGGAACGCAGACCCGCGGAGAACGTCATCCCGACCTTCGCGTGCACCTGCACCTGGGTGATGCCGGGCAGCTGGACCTCGACGGGGTCCTCGAGGGTGATGATGTTCTTCTCGGGGCTCATCGTCGCGTGGATCGCCGCGTAGAGGGTGTTCGTCTTGCCCGAACCCGTCGGCCCGGTGATGAGCACCAGGCCCTGCGGCACCGACAGCGCCTTGTTGAAGATCACCAGCTGGTCCGGTTCGAAGCCCAGCGACTCCAGGGTCGGGACGTCGTCGCCGCGGGTGAGCAGACGGATCACGATCTTCTCGCCGTGCAGGGCGGGCAGCGTCGAGACGCGACAGTCGATGGCGGACCCGTCGACCACCACGCGGGTCCGGCCGTCCTGGGGGATGCGGCGCTCGGAGATGTCCAGGCCGGAGATGATCTTGATGCGGCTGATCACGCTGGGGGCGACGCGCTTGGGGGCCGACATGACGTCGCGCAGCAACCCGTCGACGCGGAAGCGCACGCGCAGCTGGTCGCGCTGGGACTCCAGGTGGATGTCGGAGCAGCGCAGGCGGACCGCGTCGGAGAGGATCCGGTTCACCAGCTTGACGATGGGGGCGTCGTCGTCGACGGAGCCGTTGAGGGCCGCCAGCGGGTCCTCGTCGTCGTCCTCGGTCGCGTCCTCGACCATCCGCGAGACCTGCGAGGTGTCCTCGGTCAGCGACCACGCGCGGGCCAGCTGGTCGCGGATCTGGGAGTCCATCGCGACGACGACGTGCAGCTCGGGGGTGCGGGTGTACAACTTCACGTCGTCGAGGGCGAGGACGTTCGTCGGGTCCGCGGCCGCGACGAGGAGGTACTCCGGCGTCTTGTCCAGCACCAGCACCCGGCAGCGCTCGGCGACGGCGCGGGGCAGCAGCCGGACGACGTCGGGGGCCAGGGTCAGGCGGGAGAGGTCGACGTGCTCGAGCTGCAGCAGCTCGGCGAGGCACTGGGCCAGCTCGGCCTCGGACACCATCCCGAGCTCGACGAGGATCTGACCGAGACGGCGACGCGGGCCCTCCACGTTGCGCTGCTCGGAGAGCGCGACCTCGAGGTCCTCGGGGACCAGCAGGCCCTTCTCGACGAGGACGTCCCCGAGACGCTTGCGGACCTGGGTGGCCGGCGGGGCAGCGTGAGCACCGGGGGCCCCGGGCGATTCGTCGAGAGTCGTCACCCGTTGGGTGTCGGCACCTCACCCTCCGAACCTGAATCCGCGGACTCCGGTTCAGCCGGTTGCCCGTCCAGGACCTGCGGCGAGGGGTTCGGGGCGGGCGTCTCGGTGACGCGCTTGCGCTTCTTCCCGTTCTTGCGCTTGGCGTCGCGCGAACCGCGCGAGGCGCTCGGATCGCCGTCCTCCTCGCGCAGCTCCTCGAGGATCGAGCGCAGCTCCGAACGGACGAAGTCGCGGGTGGCGACGTCACGCAGCGCGATGCGCAGCGCGGCGACCTCGCGGGTCAGGTACTCCGTGTCGGCCAGGCCGCGCTCGTCGCGGGAGCGGTCCTGCTCGTTGAGGACGCGGTCCCGGTCGTCCTGGCGGTTCTGCGCGAGCAGGATCAGCGGGGCGGCGTAGGACGCCTGCAGCGACAGGACCAGCGTCAGGAAGACGAACGGGTACTGGTCGAAGCGGAAGGCGCCCGGGGTCAGGGTGTTCCAGAGCGTCCAGACCACCACGAAGGCCGTCATGTAGACGAGGAACGTCCCCGTCCCCATGAAGCGGGCGAACTTCTCCGACGCGCGCCCGAACGCGTCGGGGTCGACCTGCGGACGGGCCAGCAGCTGACGACGCGCCTCGCGCGGGGTGTCCAGGGAGACGCTGTCGTTGCGCACCAGGCGGGGACCGGTGCGGGACCGGCCGGGTTCGCGCTCAGCCACGGGTCACGCCCCCCGCGCTCGGCTCCTCGAAGACGGGTTCCTCGGCGTCGCGCCAGTCGTCGGGCAGCAGGTGGTCGAGGACGTCGTCGGCCGTCACGGCGCCCAGCAGGTGCCCGTCCTCGTCGACCACGGGCAGCGACACCAGGTTGTAGGCAGCCAGCTGGCGCGTCACCCCCTGCAGTGTCTCCTCGGGGGAGAGGGGGGTGATGTCGTTGTCCAGGATCTGGCCCAGCGGCGTCTGCGGCGGCTCGCGCAGCAGCCGCTGCAGGTGCGCGGTCCCGAGGTAACGGCCCGTGGGCGTCTCCAGCGGCGGCCGGCAGACGTAGACGGCGGTGGCCAGCGGGACGCTCAGCTCGGTGCGGCGGACGTGGGCCAGGGCCTCGGCGATCGTCGCGTCGGGGGCCAGGACGACCGGGTCGGAGGTCATCAGACCACCGGCGGTGCGTTCGTCGTAGGCCAGCAGCCGTCGCACCGGTTCGGCCTCGTCGGGGTCCATCAACGCCATCAGCCGCTCGGCCTGCTCCACCGGCAGCTCGCTCAGCAGGTCGGCCGCGTCGTCGGGCTGCATCTCCTCCAGGACGTGGGCGGCCCGGGCCCCGGCCAGGGCGGAGAGGATCTGGACCTGGTCGTCCTCGGGGAGCTCCTCGAGGACGTCCGCGAGGCGTTCGTCGTCCAGCGCCGCCGCGACCTCGAGGCGTCGCTTGGGCGTCAGCTCGTGGATGACCTCGGCGAGGTCGGCGGCCTTGAGCTCCTCGAAGGCGGCCAGCAGGTTCGTCGCGCCCTGGTCGAGGTCCGGCGCGGCGAGCCCGACGACCCCGCCGACGACGGCGTCGAGGCCGATGGTCATCGTCTCGCCGCGACGGCGGAGGCGACCGGAGAGACCGCGCGGCGCCCGGCCACGGCGCACGAAGAGCTTCGTCAACTGCCAGTCGCGCGGTCGGACCGGTTCCAGGCCGAGGTCCTCGATCGTCGCCTCGCCGCTGCCGTCGGCCAGGTCCACCGTGCGGTCCAGCAGTTCGGCCAGCAGCAGGGTCTCGGTGCCGCGCTGCTCGAAGCGGCGCATGTTGACGATGCCGGTGGTGAGGACCTGGCCGACCTCGACGTTGGTGACCCGGGTCATCGGGACGAAGACCCGGCGCCGGCCGGGGACCTCGACGACGAGGCCGATCACCCGGACCGGACCGCGGGGGCGGATCATGCCGACGACGTCGCGGATGCGCCCGACCTGGTCGCCCTGAGGGTCGAAGACCGACGTTCCCGCCAGCCGGGCGGCGAAGACGCGTGTGGTGGGGCCGCTCACACCGTCCAATCTAGGCCCCGATCTTCAACGCGCGGCACCGCGGGCGGCCTCCTACCGTGACCACATGGCCAAGGAGAGCAAGAAGATGAAGTCGGAGGGTCTCCCCTCCTTCACGATCCCGGGCATGACGCTGGAACAGGGTGCCGAAGTGGCGGCCCTGCTGCAGGACCGGCTGAACGCCCTCACCGATCTGCACCTCACGTTGAAGCACGTCCACTGGAACGTCGTCGGTCCGAACTTCGTCTCCGTCCACGAGATGCTCGACCCGCAGGTCGACGCCGTCCGTGAGATGGCCGACACGACGGCCGAGCGCATCTCGACCCTGGGCCTCTCGCCCATCGGGACCCCGGGTGCGCTCGTCGCCGACCGCTCCTGGAACGACTACTCGATCGGCCGCGCCGGCGCGATCGAGCACCTCGGCGCCCTCGACCTCGTCTACGTCGGCGTCATCGAGGACTACCGCCGCGACATCGCGGCCACCGAGGAGCTGGACCCGGTGACCCAGGACATGCTCATCGGTCAGTCCGGCCAGCTCGAGCAGTTCCACTGGTTCGTGCGCGCCCACCTCGAGACCTCCGGTGGCGCGCTGTCCACCGCCGGGGCCTCCAGCGAGGTGGAGGCCCGCGGCCAGGCCCGGGCCGGGGTCAAGCGCAAGACCGCGTGAGGTCCGTCGGGGAGCCGCGGGGCACGTCCCGCGGCTCCCCGACGTTGTGCAGGGTGTCGATGATCTCCACCTGAGACCATCGACCGATCCCGCGCGAAGGTCACGGGACGGGTAGACCGGTGAGGATGTAGAGATGTCGAACCTCGGGCCCATGGGTGGTCCGCAGCGGATCACCACCCCCACCCCGCCGTCGGGGGACGCGATCGGCCGGTATGCCACCTACTCGGAGGCGCAGCGGGCCGTCGACTTCCTCTCGGACGAGCACTTCCCGGTGCAGAACGTCACCATCGTCGGCAACGGCCTGCAGATGGTGGAACGCGTCACGGGGCGCCTGACCTACGGTCGTGCCGCGGGCGCCGGTGCCGGGTCCGGAGCCTGGTTCGGTCTGCTCATCGGCCTCATGCTGTCCGTCTTCGGCAGCGGCGGCTCCGGTGCGTTGTTCACCGGCATCCTCGTCGGGGCCGGGTTCGGGATGCTCTTCGGCGTCATCTCCTACGCGCTCACCGGCGGCCGCCGCGACTTCACCTCCTCGTCGCAGATCGTGGCCTCGGAGTACACCGTGCTCTGCCTGCCGCAACTGGCCGGTCAGGCGCGTGAGGTCCTCTCCAAGCTGCCCAACGGTCTCGGCCGTGGCACCGGCCCCGACTTCTCCAAGCCGACGGGCCAGTCGCAGTGGGGTGCCCCGGACCCGGGTGCGCGCCCCGCCCCGTGGTCGCCGCCGCCCAGTGGTGCGCACCTGCCGCCGCCGCAGCCCGGCAGCGCCCCGTCGGACCAGCCGCCGCCCCCGCCCGGTGAGCAGCAGCAGCCCGCCCCGGAGCCGGTGATGGATCTCTCGGGTCCGACCTACGCCGAGAAGGTGGAAGAACAGCGCCGGGCCCGTCGGGCCGCCGAGCAGGCTGCGCACGACGCCTCGCAGAACCCCCCGGCGCGCGACCGGGAGTGATCCCCGGCCGTCCGGGCGCGCGGTGACCCCGGTGTCGTCCATCGACACCCTGGTCACCGCGCGCTCCCGCGTGGAGACGACGGATCAGCGCAGCGAGGCCATCCACGCCTCGACGTCGTCGGGGGTGCGGGCCAGCCCGGCGGTGAGGTTCTCGACGCCGTCGGCGGTGACGAGGACGTCGTCCTCGATGCGGACGCCGATCCCTCGCAGTTCCGCGGGGGCGAGTTCGTCCTCGGTCTTGATGTAGATGCCGGGTTCGATGGTGAACACCATCCCCTCGCGCAGTTCCGCGTCGAGGTACATCTCCTTGCGGGCCTGCGCGCAGTCGTGCACGTCGAGGCCGAGGTGGTGGCTCGTGCCGTGCGGCATCCACCGGCGGTGGAACTGCCCGCCGGGTTCCATCGAGGTCGCGACGTCCACGGGGAGCATGCCCCACTCCGCGACCCGGTCGGCCACGACCTTCATGGCGGCCTCGTGGACCTCGCGGAACCTCACCCCGGGCTTCGCGACGGCGAAGGCGGCCTCGGACGCGTCCAGGACGGCCTGGTACACCCGGCGCTGCGCGTCGGTGAAGGTGCCGTCGACGGGCAGGGTCCGGGTGACGTCCGCGGTGTAGAGGGAGTCGACCTCGACGCCGGCGTCGACCAGCAGCAGCTGACCCGCGGTCACCGCGCCGTCGTTGCGGATCCAGTGCAGCGTGCACGCGTGATCGCCTGCGGCGGAGATGGTTTCGTACCCGACGGCGTTGCCCTCGACCCGGGCGTTGCCGTCGAAGACCGCTTCGACGAGACGTTCGCCGCGCGGGTGGCCGATCGCGCGCGGCAGCGACCGGACGATCTCCTCGAAGCCGCGGATGCTGGCGGCGACCGCCGTCCGCATCTCGCCGATCTCGTGCTCGTCCTTCACGAGGCGGAGTTCGGAGAGCGCGGTGACGAGTTCCTCGTCGGCCTTGTCCAGCGCCTCGCCGCTGCGCAACGGTGCCACGAGGGCGGTGACGGCGGGGTCGGCGTCGGGCACCACGCGCAGGCCCGTCGTGGTGTCGTCGCCCAGCGAGGACCCGATCTCGTCGGTCAGGGTCGCGACGTCGTGGCAGGTGATCCCGGTCTGCGCGGCGAACTCCCGGAGCGTGGGACGGACCCCCACCCACAGTTCGCCGTAGCGGGCGTCGGCGAAGAACTCCTCGGTGTCTCGCGCGGCCTGCGGGCGGACGTAGAGGACGGCCTCGTGACCCTCGGCCCGCGGGTGCAGGACGAGGACGGCGTCGGCCTCGCGGTCGCTGCCGAGCCCGGTGAGGTGCGCGAACGCCGAGTGCGGCCGGAAGCGGTAGTCGGTGTCGTTGGAGCGGCGGACGAGCGTCCCCGCGGGGACGACGAGCACCTCGTGCGGGAACAGGGAGGACAGCACCGCGCGGCGTCGCGCGGCGAACGGCGCCGACGGGGCGGCGTCGAGGTCCTCGGCGGGGCGCGGCCCCCAGCCCTCGGAGATGAACTTGCGGAACGCGGCCGAGCGGGGCGTGGCACGGTGCGACGACATGTTCTCGCCGTCGACCTCCCCGCTGCCCTCCCCGTCGCCCTGCGTGACGGTGGCGCCGTCGGTCTCGGGGGCCTGCACGTCGAAGGTCTCCTCGACGGATCCCTCGGGCCGCTGCGTCGTCTGCGAAGTCGCTCCTGGAGTCACCCGACCATCATCGCCCGCGGTGCCCGCGTTGTCCCGCCACCCCCGCAGGTCGTGACCCCCTGTGACCAGCAGTTGACGATTCCCGGGTCGGGGGGTCACGGTGGGGCATGGGCGGTACGGCGAGGTGCCCCCGCTGCGACGGAGCGGTGCGGGCACCCAGCATCTGGCACTCCTCGGCGACCTGCGCGGTCCACGGGGAGGTGGTTCCCCTGCAACCCGCGCAGCGCGCGGACGGCGAGCACCTGGCCTGGATCGCCCGGCACTCCGACGTCCCCGTCTGGATGCCGTGGCCCCTCCCCGACGGCTGGCTCGTCACCGGGACGCGCTGCGTGCGGGACGAGAAGCACGAGGCGCAGGCCGTCGTGGTCGCGGTCTCGGGCCCGAACCACGGGGTCGGGGGGTCGCCCGTCGCGGACCTGCTGCTGGTCTCCGAACAACCGGGGACCGGTCTCGGTGCCCACCTCGCCGGCCGCGACGACGTCGACCCGGGGGAGGGGATCGTCAGTGGCCGTCCCGCAGCGCGTCCGCACGCCGGCGGTGCCGCCACGCCGCTGTGGGGGGTCGAGGCCGACGGTGACCGCGCGGTCCTGGTCGGGGAGGCCGGAGGGGTCTGGCTGTGGGCGTTGCTCTGGCCCGCCTCCGCCGGGTTGACCCTCTTCGACGACCTGCAGCTCATCGACCTGCGCGATCCCGCCCACGAACTCGACGTGCCCTGCGGGGCGTTGTCGCCCCGGGTCTCCTGGGCAGGCCCCGAGACCGCGGTCCGAGGCGCCTGAACGGGCGCGCCACGCGTGTGGACGGGATCACCGGTCACGGCACGTAAGCTCGTGGGGTGCGCATCGACCTGCACACGCACTCCAACGCCTCCGACGGGACCCAGTCGCCGGCCGACGTCGTGGCCTCCGCCGCGCAGGCCGGCCTCGACGTCGTCGCCCTGACCGACCACGACACCAGTGACGGCTGGGTCGCGGCGGTCACCGCCGGCGAGCGGCTCGGAGTTCGCGTGGTCCCCGGGGTGGAGATCAGCTGCCTGCGTCGCGGCGTCTCCGTCCACCTGCTCGCCTACCGGCACGACCCGACCGACGAACCCCTCGTCCGGATGCTGGCCGAGTCGCGCACCTCCCGCGCCAGCCGGGCCCGGCAGATGGTCGAACGTCTCGGCCCCGACACCGGTCTGCGCTGGGAGGACGTCCTCGAGCACGTCCACGGCGACGCCACGATCGGGCGTCCGCACATCGCCGACGCCCTCGTCGGCCTCGGCGTCGTGGAGGACCGCGACGAGGCCTTCGCCACGTTGCTCTCCGGTCGCAGCCGCTACTTCGTCCCGCAGACGGCCCCCGACCCGGTCGAGGCCGTCCGGCGGGTCCGCGCCGCCGGCGGGGTCCCCGTCATCGCGCACCCCGCGGCGTCCAAGCGGGGCAGCTGCATCGGCGACACCGACATCGAGGCCATGGTCGAGGCCGGTCTCGCGGGCCTCGAGGTCGACCACCGCGACCACTCCGACGCGGAACGCGCGCACCTGCGCGACCTGGCCTCCTCCCTGGACCTGCTGATCACCGGGTCGAGCGACTACCACGGCACCGGCAAGCGGAACCTGTTGGGGGAGAACACCACCGATCCCGAGGTCCTGGTCCGCATCGACGAGCTCGCCGCTGCCCCGCACGAGGTCGGGAACGCGTGAACCTGCAGCTCTTCGGGGAGACCTTCGTCACCCTGTTCGTCATCATGGACCCGTTGGGGACCGTCCCGATCTTCCTCGGGCTGACCGCGACGTTCAGCGCCACCGAGCGCTCCCGGGCGGCGCGCCAGGCCGTGTTCGTGGCCTTCGGCGTCATCGTCGCCTTCGCTCTCTTCGGTCAGCGGATCCTCGACTACCTGCACATCAGCCTGCCCTCGCTGCAGGCCGCCGGTGGTCTGCTGCTGCTGCTCATCGCCCTGGAACTGCTGACCGGCAAGAGCGACGAGCCGACGAGCACCGTCGGGGTCAACGTCGCGATGGTCCCGCTGGGGACCCCGCTGCTGGCCGGGCCGGGCGCCATCGTCGCCACCATGGTCTTCGTCCAGCAGGCGCACGACTGGGGTGACCGGGCGGCGATCGCCGCCGGGGTCATCGCGGTGCACGTGACGTTGTGGCTCGCGATGCGCTTCGCCGGTCTGGTCCACAAGGTGCTCGGCGACTCCGGCGTCCTGCTCGTCACCCGGGTCGCGGGTCTGCTGCTGTCGGCGATCGCCGTGCAGCTGGTAGCCGACGCGGTCCGGACCTTCGTCGTCGAGAGCTGACCCCGCTCAGAGCCCCCGCAGCTGCGCCCTCAGGTCCGCCCCGCCCACCGGGGCGGGGCCCCTGCGGGCCCACGACGGCAGCACGCTGACGGCGAGACGGCAGGCCTGCGCCCAGGAACCGGGCAGCGACTCGTCGTCGTAACCGGTCAGCGAGCGGGCCGGGGCGTCCAGGTCGACCTCGGCCCGGACCGCCGCGACGTCGGCGGCGACCTCGTCCGACGTCGCGGACAGGTCGTCCGGTTCGGCACCGAGCAGGACGGCCGTGCAGCGTTGCTCCCGGACGTAGCGCTCCGCGGCCGCTCGGGTGGGTGCTTCGCCGGCGGCGGCGGCGGTCAGCAGCACGGTGTGCACCCGCAGCGCGTGCCGCAGGGCCGCCAGGTCGGGGTCGTGACCCTCGGCCAGGACGTGCCGGCCGCCGTCGAGGGCGCGTTCGCGCGCCGCGAGCGCCATCGCCCGCACCGGGTCGCACGACGCCGCGCGCAGCAGTGCGGCCGCGTCGAGCACGCGTCGCCAGGGGTGGCGTTCGTCCTCGAGGGCCGGTCGCAGCCGGGGGTGGCGTTCCTCGACCAGCGCGGCTGCCAGCAGCGCCACCTCGAGGGTCGGCCCGGCGTGCAGGACCTGCGACACGCTCGGTGGGGCCGCGGGTCGGGCGGTGACTGGTGCTCGAGTGGTTGCCGTCACCCCACCAGGGTGCGGTCGAGTCCGGGTGGTCGCAGCTCGGACGGGTCCCGCCGGTGGTGCGGCGGGACCCGTCCGACCGGGTCAGTCGACGGCGGGAGCGGGGGCAGCGCTCTCGTCGCTGCCCTGCTCGCCGCTCGCGTCCGCGGTCTTCGCGCGGCTGCGACGACGGCGACGTGGCCGCTCCGCGGTCTCGCCACCCTCGGCGGGTGCCGGGGTCTCCGCGACCGCGGGAGCCTCGGGGGTCACCGCCGCTCCGTCCGCCCCGACCGGGGTCTCCACGACCTGGGTCTCGTCGAGTTCGACCCCGCTGCGGGTCCGGCGGCGCTGACGGTCGCGGCGGGGACGCTCGACGCGTTCCTCGACGACACCTTCCTCGGCGGCGACAGCGGTGGGGCCGGCGTCGCGACGGGGACCACGCCCACTGTCACGCCCACCGTCGCGCCCGGATTCCCGGCCACCGTCCTTGCGGGGGCGTCGGCCCTTGCTGGCGCCGACCTCCCCGAGGTCCTCGACCTGCTCGGCCTCGAGGCCGGCGCGGGTCCGGCTCGCGCGCGGGAGGCGTCCCGTCGTGCCCGCGGGGATGTTCAGGTCGTCGAACAGGTGCGGCGAGGACGAGTACGTCTCGACGGGTTCGCCGAAGCCGAGACCGAGCGCCTTGTCGATGAGGCCCCAGCGGGGGAGCTCGTCCCAGTCCACGAAGGTGACCGCGACACCGGTGTTCCCGGCGCGGCCGGTGCGACCGATGCGGTGCAGGTAGGTCTTCTCGTCCTCGGGGCACTGGTAGTTCACGACGTGGGTGACGTCCTCGACGTCGATGCCGCGGGCGGCGACGTCGGTGGCGACGAGGACGTCGACCTTGCCGGCGCGGAACGCGCGCAGGGCCTGCTCGCGGGCACCCTGGCCGAGGTCACCGTGGATGGAGGCGGCCGCGAAACCGCGTTCCTCCAGCTGCTCGGCGACGGAGGCGGCGGTGCGCTTGGTGCGGCTGAAGACGATGGTGAGGCCGCGACCCTCGGCCTGCAGCAACCGGGCCAGGACCTCGACCTTGTCGAGGGCGTGGGTGCGGTAGGCGAACTGCGTGATGGCCGCGACGGTGGCTCCGTCGTCGGTCGGGTCCACGGCGCGGATGTGGGTGGGCTGACGCATGTAGGAGCGCGCCATCGCCACGACCGGGCCGGGCATCGTCGCCGAGAACAGCATCGTCTGCCGGCCCGGGTTGGTCTGCGAGAGCAGGCGTTCGACGTCGGGCAGGAAGCCGAGGTCGAGCATCTCGTCGGCCTCGTCCAGGACGACGCACTTGACGTTGGAGAGGTCGAGGTGACGCTGTTGCGCGAGGTCGAGGAGACGGCCCGGGGTGCCGACGACGACGTCGATGCCCTTGGTCAGCGCGGCGATCTGCGGTTCGTAGGCCCGGCCGCCGTACACGGTGAGGATGCGGGCGGGGTAGTTGCGGCTCGCGGTCGTCAGGTCGCCGGCGACCTGGGTGGCGAGCTCGCGGGTCGGGACGATGACCAGCGCCTGCGGCTTGCCGGGGTTCGGCAGGGCGTCGTAGTCGGGGTCACCCGGGACGGCGGTGCGCTGCAGGAGCGGGACGCCGAAACCGAGGGTCTTGCCGGTACCCGTCTTGGCCTGGCCGATGATGTCGTGCCCGGTCAGCGCCACGGGCAGGGTCATCGACTGGATGGGGAACGGGGTGGTGATCCCGGCTCCGGCGAGGGACTGCGCGATGCGCGCGTCGACGCCGTGCTCGGCGAAGGTGCCGACGGGCGGGGCCACGTAGGGGGCGGCCTCGGGGGTGGTCTGGTCGGACGTCTCGTGCTGGGCGTCCGTCGTGCTCGAGTCGGTCATGCGTCTCCCGTGCAGGGGGCGGCGGCGTCGACGACCCGCACGAGCTCACCGGGTGGGGAGCGCTCGAACCCTCCGTGAGGAGGTCGTCAGGCGGGACGTGCGGCCGCATCGCGGCAATCGGCAGCCGATCGTGACTGGCGACCGGGCAACCATGAACCTGACCATGGTAGCCGTGCCACCCCGTGCCCGGCGCGTGTCGCCCCCTCACACCCCGTCACAGCGCCCCCGGCGGTGCGGCGCGACGCCGCGGTGGGGTCTCCACCGCGACGTCACACCTCGTGCCCGCCCGTCAGGACAGGCCGAAGCCCACCTTGCGGACCTCCGAGGCACCGATGTCGATGTACCCCAGCGACGCCGCCGGGACCACCACGAGGCGTCCCTTCTCGTCCACCAGCCGCAGCACCGTGCCGCCGGACAGCGCCTCGGTGACCGCCGCGGTGATCTCCTCGCTGGTCTGGGCCGACTCGAACACCAGCTCGCGTGCGACGTTCTGCACGCCGATCCGAACCTCCACCGCAGTCCCCTCCCGGGTCTCGCCGTTCCTGAACCTCGCGTGGGGCGGTTGCCGCCCGCGATCGTCAGGCCACGCTAGCCGCCGCCGGGGCGCGACCGCGTTCCGGTTCGCCGCCAGCGGACGGGACGCAGGTGCGGGCCGGGTCGCTGCGCCCGGCTGTGCGGTCCCGGTGCGAAGCTGACGCCGTGCTCCTGCGTGCTCACGACGGCGACCCCGCCCGCCCCCCGGTGACCTCCCGACGGGCGGTCCTGCTCGGCGGAGCGGGGGTGCTGGCGGGACTCGCGGGGTGCACGGGCGACGCGGGTGGTGCCTCGTCGCAGGCCCCGGGGACCCCGGCACCCACCAGCTCGACGGCCACGCCGTCCCAGGTCGCGACACCCACGGTGACCCAGCCGACGCAGCCGCCGCTGCCCGAGGGCCTCACCGCGGCCGACGTCAGCGCCGGGGTCCTGCTGCGCAGGGTCCCGCAGTCCGGTGGGGGATCCCTCGTCGTCGTGCCGGGTTCCTCGCAAGCCCCTGCCTCGCAACGGGTCCGAACCCTCCGCGTCGAGGTGGAGCAGGACCTGGTCGACGCGGGCGTGCTGGACCCGGTCGCGTTCGCGGACTTCGCGCTGGGCGTCCTGAACGACCCGCGGAGCTGGGGTGCGGGCGGCACGACGAGCTTCGCCCGCACCGACGGCGACGCCGAGATCCGCCTCGTGCTGGCGACCCCCGACACCTCCGCCGCGCTCTGCCGACCCCTGCGCACCGGCGGGACGCTCTCCTGCCGCAGCGGTGACGCGGCGATCCTCACGTGGTACCGCTGGGTGGAGGCGATCCCCGACTACGGCGAGGACCGCACCGGATACCGGCAGTACGTCGTCAACCACGAGGTGGGCCACGCCCTCGGTCACGGCCACGCGCCGAACCCCGGGGCCGGGAAGCTCGCGCCGGTGATGATGCAGCAGACGAAGGGCCTGGACGGCGCGCTGCCGAACCCCTGGCCCAACCCCTGAGGCAGGGGCCCGGCACAGGGGGTCCGGCGGGTGCTGCGGCACCCCGGGTGGGAGGCTGCGCCCGTGCCGAGCGAGCTTCCCGACCGCGCCGAGGAGGTCCTCGAGGTCGTGCACGCCATCCCGGCCGGGCGGGTCCTGACCTACGGCGACGTGGGCGAGCTCGTCGGTGACCGCGGACCGCGCTTCGTCGGCAACGTGCTGCGCCGCTTCGGGTCCGACGCCCCCTGGTGGCGCGTGCTGCGGGCCGACGGGAGCGCCGCCCCGCCGCTCGCGGACCGGGCCCTGCGGCACTGGCGGGCGGAGGGGGTCCCGTTGCGGCGCCTCGCCCACGAGGCCGCCGACGTCCGGGTCGACCTGGGGCAGGCCCGCTGGGACGCGAGCGACTGGGTCGCCCCGTGGGCCCCGCGGTGAGCCTCCCCGAGGACCTGGCCCGCGCGCACCGGCGCTTCTCGGTGGAGTTCTCGCCCGCCCACGACGAGGCCTCGGCCACCCGGCAGTGGGCGAGCGTCGAACGGCTCGCCCGGTTCCGGCCGGTCTTCGCCTCGGTCACCTACGGCGCCGGCGGCGGCAGCCGGGAGGGGACGGTCGAGCTCGCCTCCCGCCTCGCCGCCGAGACGTCCCTGCGTCCGCTCGCCCACCTCACCGCCGTCGGGGAGTCCGCGGACCGGCTGCGCGGTGTCGTCGGCGACCTGCTGGCGGGCGGGGTGCGCGACGTCCTCGCCCTGCGGGGGGACCCGGACGGCGACCCGCACGCGCCCTGGACCCCGCACCCGCAGGGTCTGCAGCACGCCGACGAGCTGGTGCGGCTGGCCCTGGCCGAGGGCGCGTCCTCGGTGGGGGTGGCGGCCTTCCCGCTCGGCCACCCCGACTCTCCCGACCCCGACACCGACCTGCGCCACCTGCTGGGGAAGTTCCGCGCCGGAGCCTCGTTCGCGATCGCCCAGCTGACCTTCGACGTCGAGGACTTCCTCCGCCTGCGGGACCGCCTCGCCGCCGGCGGCTGCCAGGTGCCGCTTGTCCCGGGTCTGCTGCCCGTGACCAGCCCGCGGGTCCTCGAGGTGACCCGACGGCTCACCGACGGCCACGAACCCTCCTGGCTGCACCGTCGCCTCGACCCCTTCCTCGACGACCGGGGCGCCTTCCGCGAGGAGGGCCTGCGGGTCGCGGTCGAGGACGGCCGCCGGCTGCTGGCCGAGGGCGTGCCCCTGCTGCACCTCTACTCCCTGAACCAGGCCGCCAACGTCGAGGCGCTGGTGGCCGAGCTGGGACTGGCCGGGTGACGGCGGCGGGGGGCGCGGTGGGGGTCGCGGTGGGGGTCGTGTCGGAGGTCTGTGGTGCGATGACGAGGTGCTCGGGGAGAACGTGGACGACGGTGGTGCGGGCCGTGGGCCCGGTGGGGGCGGCGACGGTGCCCCCCAACGGCCCCGACGGCCGCGGCCGCCGCGGTTGCGGCGGGCTGCACCGGTCGAACCTCCTGCCGCACAGCCGGACCCGAGCCAGCAGCGGGTGCTCGACACCCGGCCCGGCAGCGGCCCGCTGGTCGTCCTGGGTGCCCCGGGGACCGGTCGTACCCGTACCTTGCGCGAACTCGTCGCGACCCGGGTGGAACGCGACGGCCTGGAACCGGACCGGGTCCTCGTCCTGGCCCCGACCCGTCGTGCCGCCGACCTGCTGCGCGACGACCTCTCGCAGCGGTTGCGACGCACGACGGGCCAGCCCGCGGCCCGCACGCCCCAGTCCTACGCCTTCGGCGTGCTGCGCCTCGTCCACGTCCACGAGGGAACTCCGCCGCCGCGCCTGATCTCCGGCGCCGAGCAGGACTCGATCCTGGCCGACCTGCTCCGCGGTCACCTCGCCGTCACCGCCGAGGAGGGCCCGGCCGTGACCGAGCTCTTCGACCTCGACGCCACCGGCGCGCTCACCGCCACGGGTGCCCTGCAGGTCCCGAGCTGGCCCAGCGACGTCCCCCGCGCGTCCTGGGTGCTGCGCAGCTTCCGCAACGAACTGCGCGACCTGCTGATGCGCGTCGTCGAACGGGGGCTGCGCTCCGCCGACCTGCTCGACCTCGCCCGGACCCAGGCCCGGCCCGAGTGGCGGGCCGCGGCCGCCCTCCTCGAGGAGTACCTCGACGTGAACGCCCTCAGCCGCTCCGAGGCCTACGACCCGGCCGCCGTGGTCGACGAGGCCGTCGTCGCCCTGCAGGCCCAGCCCGACCTGCTCGCCGCCGAACGCGCCCGCTGGGACCTCGTCGCCGTCGACGACGCCCACGACCTCTCCGACGCCGGTCTGCGCCTGCTCGAGGTCGTCGCCGGTGGGCGCGACCTCGTGCTGACCGCCGACCCGGACAGCGTCACCCAGGGCTTCCGCGGCGCCGACGCGCGCTCCGCCGCCGGGCTGGCCCAGCGGTTCGGGCCGCGACCGGGCGTCGACGCGCCGACGTTCGTGCTCGGCACCGGCTGGCGCCAGCGGCCCGTCCTGCACGACGTGACCCGGGCGGTCTCGACCCGCATCGGCGCTCTCGGCGGCGCCGGGCAACGCGCGGCCCGCGCGGGTCGCGGCCGCGGTGGTCACGTCGAGGTCGCCGTCCTCGGCTCACCCACCCAGGAGGCCGCCTGGATCGCCCAGCGGTTGCGCCGCCGCCACCTGCTGGACGGGATGCCCTGGTCGCGGATGGCCGTCGTCGTCCGCTCCGCCGGGCACACCGCCGCGCTGCGCCGGGGGCTCGCGCACGCCGGGGTCCCGCTCGCGGTGCCGCTCGCGGAGGTGCCCGTGCGCGACGAGCCGTCCGTCCGTCCGCTGCTGACGGCGCTCGCCGTCGTCCTCGACCCGCAGGCCCTCGACGACGCCACGGCCAGGGACCTCGTGACCTCGCCCGTCGGCGGGGCCGACGTGGTCGCCCTGCGGCGCCTGCGGCAGTCGTTGCGCCGCAGCGAGGTCGCCGCCGGTGGCGGTCGCAGCAGCGACGCCGTGCTCACCGGGGCGCTGGCCGGGGCGCTCGCCGCGCCGGAGGTCGGTGACCTCGCCGCGGCGGACGGTGACCTGGCGATGCTCGGCGTCGAGGACCCGGCCTTGCGCCCGGCCGTGCGGGTGGCGGTCGTCCTGCAGGCCGGTCGACGAGCGGCCGCGGCGCCCGACGCGAGCGCCGAGACGGTCCTCTGGGCGATCTGGGAGGCCAGTGGTCTGGCGGAGCGCTGGCAGCGGGCCGCCCTGGCCGGGGCCGTCGTCGAGGGGGCCGACGCCGGGCGCGCCGACCGCGACCTGGACGCCGTGCTCGCGCTCTTCGAGGCCGCGGGTCGCTTCGTGGACCGCTTCCCCGGGTCCGGCAGCGCGCAACGCTTCCTCGACCAGCTGATGGCGGCCGAGGTGCCCTCCGACACCCTCGCCGATCGCGCCCCCGACGCGGGGGCCGTCACGCTGACCACCCCGCAGGGCGCGGTGGGACGCGAGTGGGACCTCGTCGTCGTCGCCGGGGTGCAGGAGGGGGTCTGGCCCGACCTGCGGTTGCGCGGTTCCCTCCTCGGCGCCCAGGCGTTCGTGGACGTCCTCGAGGGCCGCGACTCCGACGGCCCCGGCGCGCGCCGCGCCGTGCTGGAGGACGAGCTGCGGCTCTTCCACGTCGCGGTCTCCCGGGCGCGGGAGGAGCTGGCGGTGACCGCCGTGCGGGCCGAGGAGGAACGCCCGTCGGCCTTCGTCGACGTCGTCGCCGACGCGGCCGGGCTGCACGAGGGCGCGCAGGACGAGGAGCGCGAACTGGCGACCGTGCCGCGGGCGGTGTCGTTGCCGGCGCTGGTGGCCCGGCTGCGCCAGGTCGTCTGCGCGCCGGACACGCTCGAGTCCCCGCAGCGCAAGGCCGCCGCGGCGTCCCGGCTGGCGGAGCTGGCCCGCGCCGGGGTCGGCGGCGCTGACCCGGCGCAGTGGTACGGCGTCGACGACCTCACCGACGACGGCCCGTTGCGGGCTCCGCACGAGGAGGTCGCCGTCTCGCCGTCGCGGGTCGAGAGCTTCGAGCGCTGCGGGCTGCGCTGGCTGCTGGAGAGCTCCGGCGCCCGCGCGGGCGACTCGACGAGCCAGTCGATCGGCAACCTCGTGCACCGCATCGCCTCCGAGGCTCCCGAGGCCGACGCGTTCGAGCTGCGTCGTCGCCTGGGAGTGCTCTGGCCGACCCTCGGACTGCCGGACGGGTGGGTCGCGGACACCGCGCGCGCCCGGGCCGAGCGGATGGTCGACAAGCTCGCGGAGTACTCCCGCGAGGCGCGCCGGGAGGGTCGCACGCTGGCCGGCGTCGAGCTCGACGTCGACGTCCTGGTCGGTCGCGCCCGCATCCGCGGCCGGGTGGACCGCCTCGAGGTCGACGGCGAGGGCCGCGCCGTGATCGTCGACCTCAAGACGGGCAGGACCCAGCCGTCGAAGGCCGACCTCGAGCGGCTGCCGCAGCTCGGCGTGTACCAGCTCGCTGCCCAGGAGGGCGCGTTCCCCACGGTGCCCGGCGGCACGGGGGGCGCCGCTCTCGTCCAGCTCGGCGGCAACCAGAAGAAGGCCCCGCAGCAGCGCCAACGCGCTCTGGACGAGGACCCCGAGCCCGGCTGGGCGTCCGACCTCGTCGCCCGCGCGGCCGAGGGGATGGCCGCCGACCGCTTCGAGGCGGTCGTCGGTCCGCACTGCGGGTACTGCCCGGTGTACAGCAGCTGCCCGGCCCAGGACGCCGGCCGCAGCGTCGTCGAGGAGGGTGGCCGGTGAGCGAGCTGCTGGGAGCCGTGGAGATCGCGCACCGGCTCGGACGGCCGACCCCGACCCCCGAGCAGGTGGCCGTGATCGAGGCACCCGTGGAGCCGATGCTGGTCGTCGCGGGGGCCGGCTCGGGCAAGACGGAGACGATGTCCTCGCGCGTCGTGTGGCTCGTCGCCAACGGCCTGGTGGCCCCCGAGGACGTCCTCGGCCTGACCTTCACCCGCAAGGCCGCCGGGGAGCTCGCCGAACGCGTCCGTCGCCGGCTGCGGGGGCTGCGGGCGGTCGGCCTGGGCGGGGACACCGCCGACGACGCGCTGGGCGAGGGGGAACCGGTCGTCTCGACCTACCACGCCTACGCGGCGTCGCTCGTGATCGACCACGGGCTGCGGATGGGCATCGAACCGCAGTCCACCGTGCTCTCCGACGCGGGTGCGTGGCAGCTGGCCTCCGACGTCGTGGAGACCTGGCGCGGCGACCTGCCCGGGGTCGAGGCCGCACCGAGCACCCTGGCCGCGGCGCTGCTCCAGCTGGCGGGGGAGTGCGCCGAGCACCTCGTCGACCCCGCCGACGTGCTGTCCTTCGTCGACGGGATCGACGCCCACGTCAAGACGCTGCCCAAGGACGACAGGAGCATCGCGAAGCTCGGCGCGCACGTCCCGGGGGAGCCCTACGCCAAGGTCCGCGACCTCCTGGCCGTCCAGCAGGCCCGCAAGGTCGTCGTCCCGCTGCTCGCCGAGTACGAGCGCCGCAAGCGCGACGCGGAGCAGCTCGACTTCGGCGACCAGGTGCTGCTCGCCGCCCGCCTGGCCCGCGAGGTCCCGGCCGTCGCCGTGGCGGAGCGGGCGAAGCACCGGATCGTGCTGCTGGACGAGTACCAGGACACCTCCTACGCCCAGCTCGCCCTGCTGCGTTCGCTGTTCGGGGACGGGCACCCGGTGACGGCCGTGGGCGACCCGCACCAGTCCATCTACGGCTGGCGCGGCGCCAGCGCGGGGAACCTCGTGAGCTTTCCCGCCCACTTCCGCCGCCTCGACGACACCCCCGCCGCCCAGCTGCCGCTCGCGACGAGTTGGCGCAACGACGAGGGCGTCCTCGCCGCCGCCAACGTCGTCGCCGAGCCGTTGAACGCTGCGCTCACGGCGGGGACGGTCGCGGTGCTGCGCCCGCGTCCGGGCGCCGGGACCGGCCGGGTGCGGGCGACGTTCGCCGCGACGGTCGAGGAGGAGGCCGCCGAGGTCGCCGCCCGCCTCGCCGAGGTGTGGCGCGCCGACTCCGAGCGGCTCGCCGTCCAGCGCCGGGTGGAGGGCGCCGACCCCAGACCCCGTCGCACCGCAGCGGTGCTGTGCCGCAAGCGGAGCCAGTTCGTGGTGCTGCAGCGCGCGTTGCGCGACGCCGGGTTGCCCGTCGAGGTCGTCGGGCTCGGGGGACTGCTCTCGACCCCGGAGGTCGTCGACGTGGTCGCGACCCTGCACGTCCTGCACGACCCGGGTCGTGGCGACCACCTCGCGCGGTTGCTGACTGGTGCGCGCTGGCGCCTCGGCGCCCGCGACCTCGCGGCGCTGGGGGTGTGGGCCCGTCAGCTCCAGCGGCAGCGCAACGCGCTGCCGCAGGACCAGCACGAACCGGGCGAGGACGTCGTCCTCCTGCCCGACGAGGTCGAGTCGGTGAGCCTCGTGGAGGCCCTGGACGACCTCCCGGGCGCCGGCTGGACCGGCCCGGACGGTCGCGGGTTGTCCGCCCGGGCGCACACCCGGCTGTCCCGGCTCGCCGCCGCCCTGCGCCGGTTGCGCAGCCGGACCCACCTGCCCGTCGCCGACCTGGTCGGCGAGGTCGAACGCGCCCTGCTGCTCGACGTCGAGGTGGCGGCCCGGCCGGGCAGTTCCCCGGCCTTCGCCCGCAGCAACCTCGACGCCCTCGCCGACGCGGCCGCGTCGTTCTCGGCGGGGTCGCAGCGGCCGGGGCTGGGGGGTTTCCTGTCCTGGCTGGACGCGGCCGAGGTCCGCGAGCGCGGACTGGAACCCGGAGCCTCCGACGTGGCGACCGACGCCGTCCAGCTGCTCACCGTGCACGCCAGCAAGGGGCTGGAGTGGGACGTCGTCGCCGTGCCCGGGCTCGTCGAGAAGTCGTTCCCCGCCACGGGGGAGACCGCACCGGGGTGGCTGGGCGGCATGGGTTCGCTGGGTGTCCTGCCCTACCCGCTGCGCGGGGACCGCTCCAGCCTGCCGCACTTCGACATCGAGGGTGCCGACACCCAGAAGGAGCTCGACACCGCCCGCGAGCAGTTCCTCGCCGCCTGCGGTGAGCACCAGCTCGCCGAGGAACGCCGTCTCGCCTACGTCGCGTTCACCCGGGCCAAGGAGGAACTCCTGCTGTCCGGGGCCTACTGGGACGATGCGACGAGGCCCCGGGAGCCCTCCCGGTTCCTGCGCGAGGTCCTCGAGGCCCCGCCCGGCGCCGTTCCCGGGCTCGTGGTGCTGCCGCCGGCGGCCCCGCCGGAGTCCGACGCGCCGAACCCGCGGACGGCAAACCCGCAGCGCGTCGTCTGGCCGGTCGATCCGCTCGCCTCCCGACGCGGCGACGTGGACGCGGGGGCCGCCCTCGTCCGCGCCGCGATGGCCGCGACGACCACCCTGGACGAGGTCGAGGAGGTGGACGAGGTCGACGAGGAGACGTCGTCCTGGGGCGAGCAGAGCCGGTTGCTGCTGGCCGAGCGCGCCCGGGCCCACGACGCCCCCGGGGTGCTCCTGCCCAAGCACCTCTCCGCGTCGCGGCTGGTGGCGCTGGCCCAGGACGCCGACGCGTTGGCCCTGCAACTGCGACGGCCCGTCCCGCTGGAACCCCGTCCGGCGACCCGTCGGGGGACGGCGTTCCACGCCTGGCTGGAGCAGCGCTTCACCGCGAGTTCGCTGCTCGATCTCGTCGACCTCCCCGGTGCGGCCGACGAGGACGCCGCCGACGACGCGGAGCTCGTGGCGCTGCAGCGTCGCTTCCTCGCCTCGGAGTGGGCCTCGCGGGACCCGGTCGCCGTCGAGGTGTCGGTGGAGACCCCCGTCGCCGACCTCGTGGTGCGGGGCCGGATCGACGCGGTCTTCTCGACGGTCTCGGCCGGGAGGACCCGGTGGGACGTCGTGGACTGGAAGACGGGCCGACCGCCGGAGGGGGACGGGGCGCGTGCCCGCGACGTCCAGCTCGCGGTCTACCGCCTGGCCTGGTCGCGGTGGCAGGGAGTTCCGCTGGAGGACGTCAGCGCGGCGTTCTTCTACGCCTCGACGGGTGCGACGGTCCGGCCCGTCGACCTGCTGGGCGCGGACGACCTGGAACGACTGGTCCGTTCCGTCCCGGTCGGGTAGTCGCCCAGGGTCGCGAGGAACTGCCGGAACGCGCGGTCGGTGCGGTCCCGGTCGCCGGTGGCGTGCAGGTCGGTGATCAGTCCGCGGATCACGGCCAGGACCAGGGTCGCGAGCTCCGGGCGCTCGAGGGTCCGCAGTCCGTCCTCGAGGGGTTGGAGCCAGTCGGTCGTCGCGGCCCGGCGCAGTTCCGGCCACAACGGCTCGACGGTGCTCTCGCGCAGTTCCCCGAACATCCGCAGGTAGGGCTGCCCGTCCGCCCCGGTGATCGCCGTCCACGCCCGGGTGAGGGTGTCGCGGTACGGCTCGTCGGGTCGTGGCCGGAGCAGGTCGCGGAACCCGTCGAGCTGTCGCTGCCGGGCCCGGCCGAGGACCGCGAGCAGCAGGGCGTCGCGGGTGCCGAAGTGGTAGATCAGCATCCGCGCCGAGGTCCCGGTGGCGGTGACGAACGGCCCGAGCCGGTCGGGGAGGCCGTGGGCGAGGGCGTGGTCGGCGCAGGCGTCGAGCAGTTCCTCCTTCCGTTGTGGCTGCGGTCGACGGCCCATCCCCGGATCTTTTCGCGTAACGATCGCTACGTCTAGCGTTGGTCGCCGGACGAGCGTGGAGGTCGGGATGAGGGTCGTGTTCGTGCACGGGGCGTGTGTGAAGGACGGGTCGTGGTGGTGGCACCGGACCGCGGACCTGTTGCAGGAGCGCGGTGTCCGCAGCGTCTCGCCGCTGCTGCCCAGTTGCGGCGAGGGGGGCGCGGGTGGTTTCGCCGACGACGTCGCCGCGGTGCGGGACGTGCTGCAGGACAGCGACGAACCGACGGTGGTCGTCGCCCACAGCTACGGCGGGATCGTCACCGCGGAGGCGGCCGGCGGGATCGATCCCGTCCGCCACCTGCTGCTGGTCTCCAGCTACCTGCCCGAGGTCGGCCAGGGCCTCGTCGACTTCGGTGAGGATCCCTCGCCCTTCCTCGACGTGGACGTCGACGCCGGCACGTTCGGGGTGCGCCCGGAACTCCTCGTCGACACGTTCCTGCACGACTGCGACCCCGAGGTCCGGGCCGAGGGGGAGCGCCACCTCGCCCGGCAGAACGTCGAGGTGACCTCGGCAACCGTCACCGCCGCCGCGTGGCAGGCCCTGCCCACCACCTACCTCGTCTGTGCCCAGGACCGCGGGACCCCGGCGCGGCGGCAACGCGAGCACGCCGCCCGCGCGGACACCGTCGTCGAGATCGACGCCGGCCACCACCCGTTCCTGTCCCGGCCGGCCGAGGTGCGTGACCTCGTCCTCCGCCTCGCGCCACGGTCCTGATCCGTGCTCAGGGGACGTAGCGGAACCCGTCGCCGTCGGGGTCGGCCAGCTCCACACCCTCCCCGGTCCGCCCGAGGCGGCCCCCGGTGGGACACCCATCGGTGTCACCACGTGGAGTGAGGTGTGGGTGCGACGAACCGGGCGCCCTGGCGACGAGATCGTCACCTCCACGCCTCACTCGACGCCGTACCAGGTGCCGGGATCCCGCCCTCGTGTGACCCGTGTCTCACGGGAGGTGGTGACATCGGTGGGTGCGACGGGTCAGGCGGGAGCGGCCTCGCTGTCCTCGTCGTCGGGGACGCGGCACCAGCGGTGGACGAGGAGACCGGCGCTCTACTGCCCGGGACGAACCGGGGACCCGGCTGGGTGGCCGAGCCGGGGAGGAGGGCGTCCGGCGTGGCGGGCCGGTCCAGCAAGGCGCCCCAGGACGCGGCGAGGCACGTCGGGTCGTGCGTGTCCCGGGTGGGAGCGACGACTCGAGGTGGGCTCCGCGCCCGGGACCCGTGCGGCGGGGCGTCAGTCGAAGGTCAGGTCCACGATCACACCCCGGTGATCGCTCCCACCCACCTGCTCGATGCGCGCCGTGACCCGCACGGAGTCCGGCAGCCCGTCGGCGAGGGCGTGGTCGAGCTGCACCTTCGGTGCGGGGGCGGGGAACGTCGGGCCGGTGACGAGGGGCCGCCAGGGCAGGACCCGGTGGACGACGCCCGGCGGCAGGTTCAGGTCCCCGAGCAGGACGAGGGGGCGCGGCAGCGACTCGGCGAAGCGCCGGACGGCCCGCAACTGCGCGACCGAGCGGAGCGGCGAGAACGAGAGGTGGGTCCCGAGGACGCTCACCGCTCCGATCGCCGTCTCCACGACGGCCGCGACGACGGCCCGCGGCTCGTCCGGGATCCAGCGCAACCCGGCGCCCGGGACGGGCAGCGGCAGCTTCGCGCGACCGGGAGCCATCCGTTCCTCGCGCCACTCCAGGACCGGCAACCGCGACAGCAGGGCGATGCCGTAGGACGGTTCCTCGACGACGGTCGCGTCGGCCGGGTAGAAGCCCTGCGGCGTACCGGGAGTGCCGTGGACGGTGGCGACGAAGCGCCCGGTGGACCCGGTGGCCTGCGCGAGCAGCGCCGTCTGGTCCGCCCGTGCGCTGCGGGGGAGCAGGTGGTCGACCTCCTGCACCGCGACGACGTCGGCGTCCAGCGCCGCGACCGCCGTGGTCAGGACGAAGGAGTCGACGGCGCCGGAGGCGAGGTCGCGACCGGAGGCCGCGTTGACCGAGGCGATGCGCAGGTGCACGGGGTCAGGAACCCAACGGGTTGGCGTCCGCGTGCGCGTCGAGGTCGTCCAGCATCCGCCGGGCGTCCTCGACGATCTCGGCGTCCTCGATCCGCAACCCCAGCAGCAACCAGCGGGCGAGGGCGAGCTCGCCGGCGAGGCGGGCCCGCAGCAGCAGGTCGGGGTCCGGCGGTTCGTGGCGCGCGTGGGCGTAGGCCTCCAGGACCGACTCGAGCGCGTCGGGGTCGGCCCCGACGGCCAGCCAGGCGAAGTCGTCGGCGGGGTCGGCGATCTTCGCGTCGACCCAGCCGGTGATGCCGGTGAGCCGGGAGCCGTCCGTGCGCACGTGCTCACCGACGAGGTCGCCGTGGATCGGGGTGGCCGCGAACCGCCAGTGCGAGACGTCCTCCATGAGGACCTCCCAGCGGGTCAGCAACCGCGGCGGGACGTGACCGGTCGAGGCGGCGCGGTCGAGTTCGGACAGCCGCCGCTTGCGGTACTCCTCGGCGTCGTACACGGGCACCCCGGCGTCGCTGAAGACCCCGGTGTCGATCTGGTGCAGCGCAGCGAGCCCGATGCCGATCGAGGCGGCGAGCCCCGGGCCCGGCCGCAGGTCCCCCGGGTCGAGCGGGGATCCCGGGAGCTCGCGGTGCACGACGCACCGCCCACCCTCGGGCAGGGCGAGGGTCCCGGCGGGTTCGGGGACGGCGAACGGCAACGGCTCGACGAGGCCGGCGAGCAGTTCCACCTCGGCGTCCAGCGCGGCGGCCGCCGCGGGCCGGCGCGGAGTGCGCACGACGAACCTGCGGCCCTCGCCGTCCACCACGACGGCGACGTCGAAGTCCGCGCCGTCGGCATCCGTGGGACCGGTCGCGACCACGTCCAGACCCCGCACGGCAGCGGTGGCGAGGGCGGCGAGGACACGGGGCGAGCGGACGGGCACACCCCCACGGTATTGCGCGAGGGCCTGCATAAGGTGCAGGTGTGACCCCCGTGCCCCTCCCGAGTCCCCCCCTGCGCAACCTGGCGCTGTCCCGACAGCACGTCGACCGGGCCGGAGTGAACCGGGTCCCGGCCTCGCACCTGCAGGAGCTCTGGGCCTCGCCGGACACCCGCGTCCTGCAGGTCCACGCCGGACGCGCCCCCGTCGTGAGCACTCCGGAGGGGTTGAAGCTGGTGCTGCGGGCCCCGGCCCAGGTCCCCACCCCCGGCCCCGACGACCTGCAGCTCTACCTCGGCGTCGACGAGGGCGTCCACCACGTGGCGGTCGTCTCGGCCGACGCCGAACCCGAGGCCACCGACGGCGCCGGCGGCGGCGAGGAGTGGCGGGGACTGCGCGAGGTCGGCGAGGAACTCTCCGCCCGCGACGCCGGATTGTTCACCGAGGCCCTCTCGATGGGCAACTGGCACGCCGTGACGCGGTTCTCCCCGCGCAGCGGTCAGCCGTTGACCGCCGCGTCGTCGGGATGGGTGAAGGTCGAACCCGACGGCAAGGAGCACTTCCCGCGCACCGACGCCGCGGTGATCATGGCCATCATCTCGCCCGAGGACGAACTCCTGCTGGGCCACCAGCCGGTCTGGCCGGAGAACCGCTACTCCGTCCTCGCCGGTTTCGTCGAACCGGGGGAGTGCTTCGAGGACACCGTGCGCCGCGAGGCGTTCGAGGAGGCCGGCATCGTCATCGGCCCCGGCCTCGAGGACGTCGTCTACCTCGGTAGCCAGCCCTGGCCGTTCCCGGCGAGCCTCATGGTGGGTTTCGCCGCCCGCGCCACGACCCGGGAGATCAAGGTCGACGGCGACGAGATCGCCCTCGCCCGCTGGTTCACCCGCGAGGAACTCGCCGAGGAACTCGCCGCCGGACGGGTCCTGCCGCCGCCGGGGGTCTCCATCGCCCGGCGTCTCATCGAGGCCTGGTACGGCGGGCCGATCCCCGTTCCCGACGACAAGCCCTGGGCCTGATCCGCTACTCCCGCACCAGTTCCGCCGGGTGCCGGGGGTCCTCGCACCGCAGCACCGCGGTCGCGAGGTCGACGGGCTCGCTGGAGTCCAGGTAGCGCTTCCACCCGCCGAGGACCCGGTCGGCGTCGTCGGCCGGGACCCGGCGACGGATCGCGTTGTCCGAGGTCGACAGGTGCAGCACGGCGTCGAAACCCCAGCGGGTGTCCTCGCGCAGCAGGAACGGGCCGGTGAACACCAGGACGGCGTCGTCGGGGACGTCGCGACGGGCCGCGCGGGAGGACCGGTCGGTGGCGGGGTCGTACAACGAGGGGACCCACCACCGGTCGTGCTCCGCACCGAGGGGTTCCAGGACCTCCCGGTAGAGCCCCGGCACGTCCAGCCAGGTGTCGTGGAACGCGTCGGGGTCGTCGCGACCGAACTCGTAGCGCAGCGACCGGGGACGCCAGAAACCCGACCAGTCCGCCTGCAGGACCGGACGGGCACGGTCTCGCAGCGCTGCCACCAGGTGCTCCGCGAACCAGGCGCGGTCGGCGTCGACGGCGCCGTCGACGCCGACGCAGGCGCCCGCGGGCAGCGAAACGGCCCACCGGTCCGCGAACTCGCGGGGACCGGTGGGCCGGAAGCTCGTGGTCAGGAGAGCTTGGCCTTGACCTCGGCGAGGGAGGGGTTCGTCGCGGCGGTCCCGTCCGGGAAGAGCAGCGTCGGCACGGTCTGGTTGCCGCCGTTGACCTGCATCACGTACTCGGCCGCGTTCGGGACCTCCTCGATGTTCACCTCGGAGTAGCTGATGCCTTCACGGTCCATCTGCGACTTCAGGCGTCGGCAGTAGCCGCACCACGTCGTCGTGAACATCGTGACGCTGCCGGCCGCGGGGGCCTCCATCGTGGACACGGTCCTGCTCCTCGCTCCAGGTCACCACCGGGCTGTGGATCGTCTGCACCCCGTGCAACCACGGGATCCACAGCCATCTTCCCGCAGGCGGCTCACGGCGTGTCGTCCACAACGCGCCGCCCCTCCTGCCACCGACCACCCGTCCGGTGGGAGAAGATGCCGGGGCCATGACGACGAGCACAGACCTCCGCCCCAGCGCCGACTCGGTCCTCGACGGGCTCGACCCCGAGCAGCGCGAGGTCGCGACCACGCTCGACGGTCCCGTCTGCGTCCTCGCCGGCGCCGGCACCGGCAAGACCCGCGCCATCACCCACCGCATCGCCTACGGCGTGCACTCCGGCGCCTACGTGCCCAACCGGGTGCTGGCCGTGACGTTCACGGCGCGCGCCGCGGGGGAGATGCGGACCCGTCTGCGCGACCTCGGGGTCGCCGGCGTCCAGGCCCGCACCTTCCACGCCGCCGCCCTGCGTCAGCTGCAGTTCTTCTGGCCGCAGTCGATCGGCGGGTCGCTGCCGAACCTGGTCGAGCACAAGGCTCCGCTCATCGCCGACGCCTGCAACCGGCTGCGCATCCAGGCCGACCGCACCCGGGTGCGCGACCTCTCCGCCGAGGTCGAGTGGACCAAGGTCATGCTCGTCGACCCCGACGACTACGTGCGCCTCGCCGCCGCCGCGGGCCGCGGCGAGCCGGGCGGGCTCGACCTCGCCACCGTCGCGCGCCTCGTGCGCACCTACGAGGACGTCAAGACCGACCGGGCCGTCATCGACTTCGAGGACGTCCTGCTGCTGACCGCCGGCATCCTCGACGAGCGCCCCGACGTGGCCGCGACCGTCCGTGAGCAGTACCGGCACTTCGTCGTCGACGAGTACCAGGACGTCTCCCCGCTGCAGCAGCGCCTCCTCGACCTCTGGCTCGGTGGCCGCCAGGACCTCTGCGTCGTCGGCGACGCCAGCCAGACGATCTACTCCTTCGCCGGGGCCACCCCCGAGCACCTGCTCGACTTCCCCCGGCGCCACCCCGACACCAAGGTCGTCCGGCTCGTGCGGGACTACCGCTCCACCCCCGAGGTCGTCGGCCTCGCCAACTCCGTCCTCTCGATGGCCAGCGGCACGCACGCCCAGGCCCGCCTCGAGCTCATCGCGCAGCGGCCCTCCGGCCCACCGCCCACGTTCACCGCCTACGACGACGACGTCGCCGAGGCCGCCGGCGTCGCCGCGCGCATCGCCGCCGCGGTCCGCGGTGGTCGCAGCGCCAAGGACATCGCGGTCCTCTTCCGCACCAACGGCCAGTCGCAGGCCCTGGAGTCGGCGCTCGCCGACGCCGGGGTCGGCTACGTCGTCCGCGGCGGGGAACGGTTCTTCTCCCGCAAGGAGGTCCGCGACGCGATCGTGCTGCTGCGCGGTGGCGCCCGGTCCGCGGTGCCCGGCCACGACCTCGGGGCCGAGACCCGTGCGGTGCTGTCCTCGGCCGGCTGGGGCGAGAAGGCCCCGACGGCCGGTGGCGCGACGCGCGAGAAGTGGGAGTCGTTGCAGGCGTTGGTGGTCCTCGCCGACGAGCTCGCCGAGAAGCGCTCCGGTGCGCAACTCAGCGACCTCGTCGAGGAACTCCTGGAACGCAGCCAGGCCCAGCACGCCCCGACGGTCGACGGCGTGACGCTGGCCTCCTTCCACGCGGCCAAGGGACTGGAGTGGGACGTGGTGTTCCTGGTGGGGGTGAGCGAGGGGCTGCTGCCGATCTCGTTCGCCGAGACCCCCGACGACATCGAGGAGGAACGCCGCCTCCTCTACGTCGGGGTGACCCGGGCCCGCGAGGGGATCCACCTGTCCTGGGCCAACTCCCGCACCCCGGGAGGCCGGGCCTCCCGCAAACCCTCGCGCTTCCTCGACGCCGTCCGTCCCCAGGGCGCACCCACGGCCCGTCGCGGCGGTGCGGTCACGCCGGCGGGCGCGAAGACCAAGCGCACCAGCGGGCCCATGCTCTGCCGCGTCTGCGGCGCGTCGCTCACCGCCGGGGTGGACCGCAAGCTCGGGCGCTGCAGCGACTGCCCGTCCAGCTACGACGAGGCGGTCTTCGAGAGGCTGCGCGAGTGGCGCAGCGCGACGTGCAAGGCCGCCGAGGTGCCCGCCTACGTGGTGTTCACCGACGCCACGCTCGTCGCGATCTGCGAGGCGATGCCCACGGACACCGCCTCGTTGGCGAAGATCTCCGGGGTCGGGCCGTCGAAGCTGGAGAAGTACGCCGACGAGGTGCTGGCCGTCCTCGCCACCGACTGACCTCGATCCGACCGTCCGATTCGTTGCGCGGCAACGGGTCGGGCGGTGGTTGAGGATCGCACCGGAACTCGTCCGGAACCCGGCGGAAAAAGACGTTGTCGTCCCGGTGCGGGTGCCCCTACAGTCAGATGCACGACAGCACGGGGCAACGGTCCCGCGCGAACGCACCGTAGAGGAGGGCAGGACGATGGAAAGCATCGTGAACGCGGTCACCGCGCAGAACGGCGTCATCGCCGATGCCTTCGCCGTGCGCCCGCGCCAGACCTCCCCGATCGCTGCCCAGTGCGGCTCGTGGGAGCGCAGCCACGCCTCCACCGGCGGCATGACCACGGGTGGAGTGCGTCTGCTCCCGGCCACGAAGTCCCCGGCCGGGCGTCTGGTCGCCCCCGCCTACGGCAGCACCTCCTTCCCGTTCTCGGGACCCTCGACTCTGAGTCCACCGGTCTAGCCACAGACCGGCGACCTCTCAGGCCGCGGATCCCGATCACCTCGGGTCCGCGGCCATTTTGCGTTCGTGGGCTCTTCGACGCCGAACCACTCGCCGGAGAACGCAGAGAGATGACCGTGCACCAGTCCCCGCCGACCCGACCGGGTCGAGGCAACCGACAGAACATCCGCACCACCGGTGACGCCGGATCCGTCACCGTGACCCAGGAGGAGGTGAGCGGCGTGACCCGCCGCCACACGCCGGACCCGCTGCCCTGCCGCCGCTTCGACTCCGAACTCTGGTTCGCCGAGAAGCCCGAGGACGTCGAACTCGCCAAGTCGCTCTGCGCGGACTGCCCGCTCGCGAACGCCTGCCTCGCAGGCGCTCTCGAGCGTTCGGAACCGTGGGGCGTCTGGGGCGGCCAGCTCGTCCTGTCCGGGGTCGTCGTTCCGCGGAAACGTCCGCGCGGCCGTCCCCGCAAGCACCCCGTCGCCGCGTGAACCGGCTCGTCCGGTCCGACGCAGCGACCCCCACCGTGAACGGAACTGGAGTCACCATGTCCTACGTCGAGGAGAACCTCGTCCGAGAACGTCTGCTCAGCCTGCACCGTGAAGCCGCCCGCACCCGGACGGTCCGCGCCCTGCGCGCCCGTCGCCAGGCCGAGGTCGCCGCCCGGCGTGCCCTCGTCCTCGCGGTGCGTGCCGACCGCGCCGAGGCCGCCGCCTCGACCGCCGGGGACCGCGACCTCGCCGCCGTCTGACCCTCCGGCCCACGACCCCACCGGGAACCCCGGCGAGGTCGCGGGTCAGAGGGGGAGGTCGACGCAGCCGCAGCCGGGGTGCGGGGCCCAGCCGCGGGCCCGCACCCGTCCCTCCGGCAACAGCAGTTCCAGCCAGGCCCCCACCGTCGTCGCGGGAACGCCGTCGAGGTGCGAGAGCACCTGCAGCGCAGCCAGTCCGGCGACGGCGTGGGCGGTCGCCGCGTCCACCGGGCGGCGGGGCCCGCGGCTCAGGCCGTCCCGCGTGGCCGGCCAGCACGGGTCGGCGTCGGTGCGCCAGCGGTCGACGCAGCGCAGGCACGCCGAACGACCCGGCAGCACCAGCGGCCCGATCAGCGCATCGGTGTCGCGCACCACGACCGACAGGTGCACCACGCCGTCGGCCAGCAACCCGTCGGCGGCGACGGGCCGTGCGGTGTGCTCGTCCAGCAGGACGACCACGTCGGCCGGCCCCGAGTCCGCGGGGTTCCCCGTCCTGCGCACGCGCGCGGGGACGGCCTCGGGGCGGTCGCACACCAGCCGGCCGACCCCGGCCGCGGCCAGCACCTCGAGCAGCACGTCCGCCGTCCGGGCGGACCCCACGACGGCGACGCTCGCGCGGCCGCGCCCGGTCAGCCGGTCGGGGGAGCCGGCGCGGTCGTAGGCCGCCCAGGCGTCGGCCTCGTCGGAGGGGGGCCGCTCTTCAACGGGCAGCGGGGGCGAGGACTGCACGACCGCGCTGCGCGGTGTCGACCCCACGAGGAACCGACCGTCGGGCCGGGCGAGGACGGGCACCCCGCGGGGGAGGGCCCGCGTCGTGGTGGGGGAGAGCATGCGGTCACTGTGCCGCAGGTGTTCCGGAGGTGGACCGCGTCGTCCACAGGCGCACCCTGCCGGTGGTGACCCCGGCACGCGGGGTCACCGACCGGTGGTCGGGAGGCTCAGTCCCGGATCAGGACGCCTTGCCGAGGATGCGGTTGAGGTTGGTGTCGCAGACGGGGCACTTGCCCTTCGCCATCCGACGGCCGTTGGTCTCGACGACGTTGCCCGTCGCCTCGCGCTTCTCCTTGCACTTGACGCAGTAGAACTCGCCGCTCCAGGTCTCGTCGGCCATGGTGCCTCCTCGTGTCTCGTTCGCGGGCGGGTGCCCCGTCGCGGGACCCCCGGTGACCACCCTCACCCGTCGCTGGGCTCCGGTGGTCCTGTCCGGCATCGTGCCCTGCGCAGCCGTGCGAGGCGCGTCGGCACGCCAGAACGGCCAGGTTCGGCCAGGTTCGGCACTGCGCGTACCGTGTCGATCACCGCACGACGGACTTCCGGGGCCCGGACGGGTAGCCTGCCGGAGGTGACGGCTCACCAGGAGGGTGCAGCGGCTCTCGATGCTGCCCGCGGGGCGCTCGAGCCCCACGACGAATCGCCGGACCGCCCCGGCGACGCACGACCCCGCCCCGCCGTCGACGTGCGACGCAGCCGCCGCCGGACCCGGACGGTCTCGGCCTACCGCGACGGCGACCGCACCGTGGTGCTCATCCCCGCCCGCTTCAGTCCGGCCGAGGAACGCGAGTGGGTCGAGCGGATGGTCACCCGGCTCGAGGCCGCCGACCGGCGCCGCAACCCGCTCGAGGGCGACCTGCTGGAACGCGCCCGCGAACTCTCCCGCCGTCACCTCGACGGCCTCGCCCGGCCGACGTCGGTGGCCTGGGTCGAGAACCAGCACCACCGCTGGGGGTCCTGCACCCCCGCCGACGGCAGCATCCGCCTGTCCAGCCGTCTGCAGGGCATGCCGAGCTGGGTCCTGGACTACGTGCTGCTGCACGAGCTCGCCCACCTGCTCGTCCCGACCCACTCGCGGGCCTTCTGGGGACTGCTGAACTCCTACCCCAGGACCGAACGGGCGCGCGGTTTCCTCGCGGGCATCGACCACGCGACGGGCCACGAGGGCCCGAACCACCACGACAAGGACGACGAGGACGAGGACGTGGAGGACGACGACGACGTCGACGTCGCGACCCCTTCCGACGACCGTCCCGCCGTCGCCGCGGACGAGCAGCCGCCCGCCGTCGAGGTCATCGTCAGCACGAGCTGACCCCTTCCGCCGAAGGGGTGCTGCGGGTCACAACTCGGTCACGAACGCCCACGTCCGCGCGGTCCCGGGTATATGTTGCGGCTCACAACTTACTCCCGGCGAGCTGACCGCCGGGAGAGCCAGATGCGAAGGAGCATCCATGCGCATTCGATCCTCAGTCCTGCTCGCGACCACCGTCGCCGGCGTCCTCCTCGTGTCGGCCTGCGGCAGCAGCGACACGGGATCCTCGTCCCCCAGCGGCGGTTCCTCCGCCGCCGAGGTCGGCGTGATCCTCCCGGACACGAAGTCCTCCGCCCGCTGGGAGTCGTTCGACCGTCCGCTGCTCCAGAAGGCCTTCGACGCCGCCGGCGTCAAGGCCGACATCCAGAACGCCCAGGGCGACGCGTCCAACATGCAGACCATCGCGGACCAGATGCTCACCGAGGGCGTCAAGGTCCTGGCCATCGTCAACCTCGACTCCGACTCCGGGGCCGCGATCGAGGCCAAGGCCAAGAAGCAAGGCGTCCAGACCATCGACTACGACCGGCTGACCCTCGGTGGTTCGGCCGACTACTACGTCTCCTTCGACAACACCAAGGTCGGGCAGGAGCAGGGGCAGGGCCTGGCCCAGTGCCTGGGCGGCGGGGACAAGAACATCGTCTACCTCAACGGTTCCCCGACCGACAACAACGCCGGGATGTTCTCGGCCGGCGCGCACAGCGTGCTGGACCCGATGACGAACTACAAGGCCGTCGCCGAGCAGTCCGTCCCCGACTGGGACAACCAGCAGGCCGCGACGATCTTCGAGCAGATGCTGACCCAGCAGGGCGGCAAGATCGACGGTGTCCTGGCCGCCAACGACGGCCTCGGCAACGCCGCGATCTCGATCCTGGCCAAGAACGGGCTCGCCGGGAAGGTTCCGGTGACGGGGCAGGACGCCACCACCCAGGGTCTGCAGAACATCCTCGCCAAGACCCAGTGCATGACGGTCTACAAGCCCGTCGACCAGGAGGCGAAGTCGTTGTCCGACATCGCCATCGCCCTCATCAAGGGTGAAACCCCCAAGACCACGGGGACGACCAAGGACGCCACCGGGAACCGTGACGTCAAGTCCATCCTGCTCGACCCGCAGCTGATCACCCGCGACAAGGTGAAGTCCGTCGTGGACGCGGGTTTCGTCAAGGCCTCCGAGCTGTGCACCGGTGACTTCGCCGCGGACTGCACCGAACTCGGCATCTCCTGACCTACCCCCACCGGACCGGCCGGAACCCCGCTGCGGCGGGGTTCCGGCCGGCCGTCACCACGTCCCCCCGAGGAGGGGTGCATGAGTTCCACCACCACTGACGCGACGACCGACGCGACGACGCTGCTCTCGCTGCGCGGCATCGACAAGAGCTTCGGTGCCGTCCAGGTCCTGCACGGCGTCGACCTCGACGTCCGGCCCGGGGAGGTCACCGCGCTCGTCGGGGACAACGGCGCCGGCAAGTCGACCCTCGTGAAGTGCATCGCGGGGATCTACACGATCGACGCCGGGGACTACCTCTTCGAGGGCCGCCCCGTCTCGATCAGCACGCCCCGCGACACCGCCGACCTCGGCATCGAGGTCGTCTACCAGGACCTCGCGCTCTGCGACAACCTCGACATCGTCCAGAACATGTTCCTCGGCCGGGAGAAGCGCCGCGGGATCCTGCTGGACGAGCCGACGATGGAGGAGCTGGCCCGCCAGACGCTGGCCAGCCTCTCGGTGCGCACCGTCCGCTCGGTGCGCCAGCTCGTCTCCAGCCTCTCCGGCGGTCAGCGCCAGACCGTGGCCATCGCCAAGGCGGTGCTCTGGAACTCCCGCGTCGTGCTGCTCGACGAACCGACCGCGGCCCTCGGTGTCGCCCAGACGCGGCAGGTCCTGGACCTGGTGCGTCGCCTCGCCGACAACGGCCTCGGCGTCGTGCTCATCTCCCACAACCTCAGCGACGTGTTCGAGGTCGCGGACCACATCACCGCCCTCTACCTCGGCCGGGTGGCCGCGACGGTGCGGACCCGCGACGTCACGAGCAGCCAGGTCGTCGAACTCATCACGACGGGGCGATCCGGTGATCTCGGTCTCGCTCCCGCCACCGCTTCCGCCCCGGTCTGAGGAGATCGCCATGTCGACCACCGGACAGGAGTCCGAACCTGCGGCCGTCAAGGCCGCGGACACCGCCCCGCTCACCGAGCAGGAGCGCATCGTCCAGCTGGCCCGCGCCACGGCCGGCGGCGGGAGCACCCTGGCCCAGCCCGCTCCCGAACCGACCTTCCGCGAGGGGGTCAGCGCCTACGTCGCGCGGCTGCGCGGCGGTGACATCGGGTCGCTGCCGGCCATCGCGGGACTCGTCGTCCTCTTCGTGCTGTTCTCCGCGCTGCGTCCCGACACCTTCCCCACGCCCGGCAACATCGCCAACCTGCTGGTGCAGGCCTCCTCGATCATCGTGCTCGCGATGGGGCTGACGTTCGTCCTGCTGCTGGGCGACATCGACCTCTCCGCCGGTGTCGCCGGGGGCGCCTCCGCCGCCGTGATGGCCCTCGTGCTGCGCGAGACCGGTGTGAACTGGGTCGTCGGCCTGCTGGCGGCCCTGGTCACCGGCCTGGTGCTGGGCACCCTCATCGGTCTGCTCGTCTCCCGGGTCGGGATACCCTCCTTCGTCGTGACCCTCGCGTTCTTCCTGGGCGTGCAGGGCATCACCCTGCGCCTCATCGGTGAGGGCGGCACGATCGCGGTGCGCGACGACGTCATCGTCGCCATCGCCAACTCCAACGTCCCGGTGTGGCTCGGGTGGGTCCTGGCCGTCGCGGCCGCCGCCGGGTACGCGGCCGTCAGCCTGCTCCGGTGGAGCGGGCAGCGCCGTCGTGGGCTCTCCCGCGACAACCTCGGCGTCGTGGTCCTCCGCGTCGTCGTCGTCGCGGCCGTCCTGCTCCTCGTGACCGCGGTGCTCAGCCAGAACCGGGCCCGGGTCGCCAGCATCCACCTCGCCGGCATCCCGTACTCCGTCCCGCTCATCGCCGTGCTGCTCGTCGTCCTCACCCTGGTGCTGGGGCGCACCCGCTACGGCCGTCACGTCTACGCCGTCGGCGGCAACCCCGAGGCGGCCCGCCGGGCGGGCATCTCGGTGCGCGGGATCCGCATGTCCGTCTTCATGATCGGCTCGACGCTGGCCGCGCTGGCCGGGGTCATCGACGCCTCCCGCCTGAACTCCGTGGCCCCCGGGTCGGGCGGTGCGAACACGCTGCTCCTCGGGGTGGGCGCGGCGGTCATCGGCGGGACCAGCCTCTTCGGCGGCAAGGGCCGCGTCTCCAACGCGGTCATCGGTGGTCTGGTCATCGCGGCGATCGCCAACGGCCTCGGGCTGCTGGGCCAGGCCCAGTACGTCAACTACCTCGTGACCGGCGTGGTCCTGCTGCTCGCCGCGACGGTCGACGCCGTGTCGCGTCGACGCCGAGCGTCCTCCGCGGTCTGAGCACGTCGTGGACGCGTCGGGGGCCGGAGGACCGCGGGGACAGGGCACCGAGGACGTCCGCCGGCACAACCTCTCGACGCTGCTGGGTCTCGTGCACAGCCGGGGTGGGGTGACGCGGGCCGAGGTCACCCGCGACCTGGGCCTGAACCGCTCGACCGTCGGCGCCCTCGTCGGGGCGCTGGTCGAGGCGGGGTTGCTCGTGGAGGAACCCCCCGCCGACCAGAGCCCCGGCCGGGTGGGCCGCCCCTCCTTGCAGGTGCGACCGCGCGCGGGTGGCGCCGAGGTGCTCGCGGGCTACGTCGACGTGCACGCCGTGCAGGTCGTGCGGGTCGGCCTGGGCGGCACCGTCCACGGCCGGCGCACCATCCCGACCTCCACCCCACCCACCCCGGAGGCGGCCGCGGACCTCGTGGCCGGGGCTGCGGTGGAACTGCTCGAGGACTCCCCGCACGTCCCCGTCGTGGGGGTGGGGCTGGCCGTCCCGGGAACGGTGCGCACCGGCGACGGCACGATCGGCCTGGCCCCGAACCTGGCCTGGCGCGACGTGCCCTTCGGCGCGCTGGCCGCGGCGGCGCTGGCCGAGCGGACAGGACGCGCGCTGCGGGTCGACGTCGCCAACGACGCCGACCTCGGACTCATCGCGGAGGTCCGTCGTGGCGCCGCGGTCGGGCTCTCCGACGTCGTCTACCTCTGCGGGACCTACGGACTCGGCGGGGGTGTGCTCACCGGGGGACACCCGCTGACCGGGCACCGGGGCTACGGCGGCGAGGTCGGGCACATGAGCGTCGACCCCGACGGCCGCGCGTGCCGCTGCGGCAGCCGGGGGTGCTGGGAGTCGGAGACCCTCGCCGAGGCGTGGGCGGAACCCTTCGACCTGGACCCGGCCGCACCCGACATCGCCGACCTGGTGCTGGCCCGGCTCGCCTCCGGCGGGGTCGTCAGCCGACGCACCCGGGACCGGCTGTCCCGGGCCTTCGCCCGCGGGCTGGCCAACGTGTGGCACCTCTTCGACCCGCAGACGGTGATCCTGGGCGACGGTCTGTGGCGCCGGTTGTGGCCGGAGGTCAGCGACGACGTCCTGCCCTGGGTCGACCGCCTGGTCATGCCGACCATGCGGGCCGACGTCACCGTGAGCCTCTCCGCCCTCGGGTCGCGCTCCACCGTGCTGGGCGCCGCGGAACTGGCCTGGAGTCCACTGCTCGCCGACCCCGTGGGGTTGCTGGCCGCGCAGGACGGGCGGGAGGCGCCGGTGCGGGTCTGAGCGACCCGCACCGCCGGCCTCACTGCGGGCGGGGACCCTCCTGGTCGGGACCCTCGGTCCCGTCCCCGGACCCGCCGTCGAGCAGGTCCCGCAGGGCCGCGTCCATCGCGTCCCCCTCGGGTGCGGTGGTGTCGTCGGCCCCCAGACGGCGCTCGACGAAGGCCGCCGCGTCGTCGAGGTCCTCCGCCGTGGGCAGCAGGTCCGGGTGGTCCCAGACCGCGTCGCGGGCGCTGCGCCCGCCGCGGGCCAGGAGGAGCTCCCACAGCGCCGCGGCCTCCCGGGCCCGGCGCGGTCGCAGTTCCAGCCCGACGAGCACCGCGAAGGCGTGCTCCGCGGGGCCACCCGTCGCCCGGCGGCGGCGCATCGTCTCGCGCAACGCCGCGGCGTGCGGGAGGACGTGGCCCGCGGCCTCGTCGGTGACGTGGTCGACCCAGCCCTCGACGAGCGCGAGCGCCGTCTCCAGCCGCGCGAGCGCGGCCTGCTGGGCGGGGGTGGACTCGGGTTCGAAGATCCCCGAGGACAGCGCCTCCTGCAGCGACTCCGGGTTGGTCGGGTCGATCTGCTGGGCCGCCTCGGCGATGCGGTCGCCGTCCACGGAGATGCCGCGGGCGAAGGACTCGACGGAGCCGAGCAGGTGGCTGCGCAGCCACGGCACGTGCGCGAAGAGTCGCTGGTGGGCGGCCTCGCGCAGTGCGAGGTAGCGGCGGACCTCGTCGAGGGGGACCTCGAGGCCCTGCGCGAAGCTGCGGACGTTCTCCGGCAGCAGCGCGGACTTCCCGGAGGGCGCCAGCGGCAGCCCGACGTCGGTGGTGGAGAGGACCTCACCGGCGAGCTGGCCGATGGCCTGCCCGACCTGCATCCCGAACACCCCACCGCCGACCTGGCGCAGCATGGCACCGGCCGAGCCGAGCATGGCGGCCATCTCCGGCGGGGCCTGCGCGGCCATCGCGTCACCCATGGCCGCGGCCACGTTCGTCGCGACGGGTTCGACCAGCTGACGCCACACCGGCATGGTCTTCTCGACCCACTCGGCGCGGCTCCAGGCCTCCAGGGTGCCCGCGGCGGTCTCGAGGTCGGTCTGGCCGTCGAGCCAGAGGTCGGCCACGCGCAGCGCGTCCTCGACCTCGCGGCGGTCGACGGCGTTGGGCGTGGGGTCGCCGTCCTGCGCGGCGGCCTGGCGGGCGAGGTCGTGGGCGACGTCCCAGTTGACGGGGGCGTCGGAGCCGCTGGAGAGGAACTTCTGCAGCTGGCCGAGGACCTGGCCCATCACGGCCGGGTCGAAGCCGGCCTCGCCGAAGCCGGGGATGCCCTGCATGCCCGCGGGGAAGCCCGGGATCTGCCCACCGGGGAACTGGCCGCCCGGGAACTGGCCGCCGAAGAGGGGACCGAGCAGGTCCTCGAGCGGGTTGCCGCTGGACGGCCCGGGTCCGGGATCCTTCTTGCCCGGTGCGCCGGAAGGCCGGAACCCGGGCTGGCCGCCGCGCTCCTCGGGGAGCTGCTCGCCGCGGGTCTCCTCGGCGTCGCCCTCGCCCTCGGGACGTTCCCGTCCCTCGTCGTCTCGCTGGTCCACCGTGTCCTCCGCATCGTCGACCGGCCCGCGTCGTGTCGGCGCGGTCCGGCTCGGTCCTCCTGCAGGTCGTCTTCCATGATGACGCCCCGCACCCGGAGCGACGACCGGCGGGCGGTGCGCGTTCCGCCTCCCGCGTCTTCTTCACCCTCGGCGAACGTAGGCTGAGGTGGTGTCGAGCGCGTCCCCCGGTGAGTCGATCGCTTCGCCCGAGCCCGGGGGGTCCTCCGCGGCGCTGCCCCGGGGGCGCTCCACCGCGCTGAGCCCGCGGGGCACGCTGCTGGCCGTCTCCGCCTTCACCGCGGTGCTGATCGCCGCGCTGCTGAGCGTCGTGCACGTCCCGTACGTGGCCTTGAGCCCCGGACCCGTCACGGACGTCATCGCCGGCGCGACGAAGGACACGAAGGGTCTGATCAGCATCTCGGGGCGCGAGACCTACCCCACGACGGGGCAGCTGGACCTGACGACGGTCTCGCTGCGCGGGGGTCCCGGTCTGGAGATGACGCTGGGGGAGCTGCTCGCCGACTGGGTCGACCCGGCCGTGAACGTCGTCCCGCGCGCGCTGTACTTCCCGCCGACCCAGACCCAGCAGGAGGCCGACGCGGCCAGCGCGGCCGAGATGACCGGTTCGCAGACCAACGCGAAAGTCGCGGCCCTCACCGAGCTCGGGATCGAGGTCCCCGCGACGACGACCACCCAGGTGGACTCGGTGGCCTCCGACGCCCCGGCCGGCGCGGTCCTCCGCGCAGGCGACGTCATCACGACCCTCGACGGGACCGCCATCGCGGACTTCCCGGCGCTGCAGAGCGCGATCCGCGCCCTCCCCGGTGACGCCGAGGTGAGCATCGGGCTGACCCGCGGCGGGAAGCCGCTGACCGTCGCGACGAGGACGGTCAGCGCGAACGGGACGACGCTGCTGGGGATCACCCCCTACGTCGACTACCGCTTCCCGTTCACCATCGACATCGCCATCGACGACGTGGGCGGCCCGAGCGCGGGCACGATGTTCGCGCTCGGCATCGTCGACGAGCTGACCCCGGGCGCGATGACCGGGGGGCAGCACATCGCCGGCACCGGAGCCATCGACGCCGACGGCACGGTCGAGCAGATCGGCGGCCTGCGCCAGAAGGTGCTGGGGGCGCAGGCCGACGGAGCCACGTGGTTCCTGGCCCCGCGCGCGGAGTGCGCCCAGGTCGCGGGCGCCACCCCCGACGGCATCACGGTCGTCCCGATCTCGACCCTGCACGAGGCCCGCACCGCCGTCGAGGCGATCGGCGCAGGCCGGGGCTCCACCCTCACCACCTGCGACCAGGCCCGCTGAGGGGGCCCGCTCGCGGCGGGTCGAGTCGGTGAGGGTTCAGTCCGTGAGGGTGGCCTGCAGGGCGCTGACGAGGCCGGGGACGAGGTCGGCACCCGTCCGGACCTCGCCGTCGGAGTCCTTGGAGCGCGAGCGCACGGCGCACTCGTGGCGACCGTCGCGTAGCACGCCGACGGCGATCCGGACGTCCTCGGCCAGCGGGTGCGCGGCGAGGGCCTTCGCGCGGCCCTCCTCGTCGTCGGCGGAGGTCGCGGCCCGGACCTCGGCCTCGGCGTCCGGCGGGACGAGGATCTTCTCCACGACCAGCGCGGCCCCGTCGACGCCGTCGGGCCAGGCGAGCTGCGCGAGCAGGTCGTCGAGGTCGGCGACGTCGGGAACGCCCTCCTGCTCGACGGAGGTGAGGTGGTCGGCGTCCGCACGGGCTTCGTCGACGACGTTGGACGGCAGGCGCCACTCCAGGCCGGGATCGCGCTGGAGCGCGTCCGCGGTGCGCACGAGGGCGAACAACCGCAGCGGCGCTCCCCAGCCGTCGGAGGCGACGTAGCGCTCGATCTCGGCGACGGTCCGCCACAGGCCCGAGGGGCCGGAGGAGGGGGGCGGGGAGGTCAACGCGTCGGAACTCACGGCCCGCATGGTGGCACGAACGACCGGCCGGCCGCCTCCACGTCGCCGCTCGCGGCCCGGGAAGGCCCCGTCAGGTCACCGGATCTGCACCGGGCGTGCACGTTCACCGCCCAGCGACCCGGTCGTGACAGGAGGGTGACAACGAAGTGGTCACGATGCGTGGAACCGGGACGACTCGGGGCACCCGGACGGGGGCTTGTAAGTTGCAGAACTGTGAGCTTCCCCCCGCGCCGCCCCTCTCGGCCTGTGCTCCGGCGTCGTCGCCGTGGCGCAGCCCTGCCGACCATCCTGATCCTGGTGGGGGTGGTCATCGCCGTGATGGTCGGCGCCCGCATCACGGCCGACGTGTGGTGGTTCGACGAGCTGGGCTTCCTGTCCACCTTCACGACCAAGCTGTGGCTGCAGATCGTCCTCTTCGTCGTCGGGGGCGGGCTGCTCGCGGCGGCCGTCGCGGTGTCGCTGACGATCGGGTACCGCTCCCGTCCCGTCTACGCGCCCGTCTCCACCGAGCAGGCCGGTCTCGACCGCTACCGCGAGTCGCTGGAACCGCTGCGCCGCGTCGTGGTGATCGTGCTGTCGGTGGCCGCGGGGCTCTTCGGCGGGTCGGTGGCGATGAGCCGCTGGCAGACCCTGCTGCTGTGGTGGAACCGCGTCGACTTCGGCACGAAGGACAAGCAGTTCCAGATGGACCAGGGCTTCTACGTCTTCTCGTTGCCGTGGTTCACGTTCCTCGTGAGCTTCCTCACCGCGGCCGTCGTGCTCGCCGGCATCGGCGGGCTGGCCGCCCACTACCTCTACGGCGGGCTGCGCCTCTCCGGCGGCGGTGACCGCACCACCCGCGCGGCCCGGATCCACCTGGCCTCCCTCGCGGCCGCCTTCCTGCTGCTGCGCGCCGTCGGGTACTGGCTGGACCGCTACGAGGTGATGACGAGCAGCTCCGGCTACGTCACCGGGGTCGTCGGCCCGACCTACACCGACGCCAACGCGGTGCTCCCGGCGAAGGCGATCCTGGCGCTCATCGCCATCGTCGTCGCCCTGCTCTTCGTCGCGGCCGCCGTCGGCTCGTCGTGGCGGCTGCCCGCGATCGGGACGGGCCTGCTCGTGGTGAGCGCCATCGCGATCGGCGGCATCTACCCGTGGGCCGTGCAGAAGTTCCAGGTGACCCCGAACCGGCAGAGCCTCGAGTCGGACTTCGTGAAGAAGAACATCGACGCGACCCGGGACGCCTACGACCTCTCCGACGTCGAGGTCTCCGACTACGCCGCGAACACCACGGCCACCCAGGGGCAGTTGTCGTCCGACGCGCAGACGATCCCCAGCGTCCGCCTGCTCGACCCCGCGGTCGTCGGCGAGGCGTTCCAGCAGACCCAGGGGCAGCGCGGGTACTACAAGTTCGGCGACACCCTCGACGTCGACCGCTACGCCACCGAGAGCGGGACCCAGGACGCGGTCGTCGCCGCCCGCGAGCTGAACCTCGCGGGCCTGGCCCCCAACCAGCGGACCTGGGTCAACGAGCACACCATCTACACCCACGGCTACGGCGTCGTCGTCGCCCAGGGGAACTCCCGCGCCCCCGACGGCAGCCCCAGCTACCTCGAGGCCAACGTCCCGACCACGGGTGACCTCGGCCTGGACCAGCCCCGGATCTACTTCGGGGAGGGCACGACGGACTACTCCGTCGTCGGCGGCAAGGACAACGAGATCGACTACCCCGACGGTTCGGCGACGGGGTTCGCCACGACCCAGTACGACGGGTCCGGCGGCGTCGCCGTCGGGAACCTGCTCCAGAAGCTGGTGTACGGGCTGAAATTCGGGGACCAGAACCTCCTGCTGTCCAGCTCGGTGACCGCGGACTCGAAGATCCTCTACGACCGCACCCCGCGCGAGCGGGTCGAGAAGGTCGCGCCCTGGCTGACCATGGACGGTGACGCCTACCCCTCGATCGTCGACGGCCGGGTCGTCTGGATCCTCGACGGGTACACGACCTCGAGCTCCTTCCCCTACGCGGCGGCGACCGAACTCGGCGACGCCACCACGGACGCGCTGACCCAGTCCCAGGGCAGCAGCGTGCAGGCGTTGCAGGACCGCACCGTCAACTACGTGCGGAACTCGGTGAAGGCCACCGTGGACGCCTACACCGGCAAGGTGTCCCTCTACGAGTGGGACGACACCGACCCGGTGCTCAAGGCCTGGATGAAGGCGTTCCCCGACGCAGTGAAACCCCTCGCCGACGTCGACGAGTCGCTCATGCAGCACCTGCGCTACCCGCAGGACATGTTCAAGGTCCAGCGCGAGGTCCTGGAGAAGTACCACGTGACCGACCCGTCCTCCTTCCTCACCGGTCAGGACTTCTGGAACGTCCCCGCAGACCCGACCGTGGAGGTGCCGACCGGTGCCACCCGGCCCAAGCAGCCGCCGTACTACCTGACGCTGGCGATGCCGGACCAGCAGGAGCCGACGTTCAGCCTGACCACGACGTACGTGCCGGCCTCGAACGCGAACACCTCGGGCACCCAGGTGCTGCGTGGTTTCGTCGCGGTCGACTCCAACGCCGGAGCCGAGACGGGGGTCAAGAACGCCGGGTACGGCAAGATCCGGCTGCTGGAACTCCCGCAGTCGACGACGATCAACGGCCCCGTGCAGATCCAGAACAACATCAACTCCGACACCGCGGTGGCCGACCAGGTCCGGCTGCTGACCCTCGGCGGCGGGTCGACGGTCAAGTACGGGAACCTGCTGACGCTGCCCGTGGGCGGCGGTCTGCTCTACGTCGAACCGATCTACGCGCAGAGCACCGGCGACAACTCCTTCCCGCGCCTCAGTCGCGTCGTGGCGGTGTTCGGCGACACCATCGCCATCGACACCACCCTGGACGGGGCGCTGAAGAAGGTGTTCGGTGGCAACGCCGGGGCGACCGCGGGTGACGCGGGGACCGCCCCGTCCACCGGGGCCACCCCGACGGGCACCCCGACGGCCGGCGCGACCGGGACACCCACCGGGAGTCCCACGGGGAGCCCCACGACCGGTGACCCCGCGACCGAGCTGCAGCAGGCGCTGAACACGGCCAAGCAGGCCATCCAGGACTCCTCGGCCGCCCTCGCCGCGGGCGACTTCACCAAGTACGGCGAGGCGCAGCAACGCCTCACCGCCGCCGTCAACGACGCGAGCGCGGCCCAGAACCGCCTCGAGGGCGGCGACGGCAGCAGCCCGTCGGCCAGTCCGTCCTCCTCGGCCGCGCCGCCGGACCCGACCGGCACCCCCACCCCCTGACCCCAGGGGGAGGATTTGGCCCCGCGGCCGTCGTGGCGTAACGTGGTGTTCACGACGCGGGGTGGAGCAGCTCGGTAGCTCGCTGGGCTCATAACCCAGAGGTCGCAGGTTCAAATCCTGTCCCCGCTACCAGTACGACGAAGGCCCGGACCACACGGTCCGGGCCTTCATCGTTCCCCCGGCGATTTGGGCTCACCCCGTTCGTGGCGTACCGTGAGGACCACGACGCGGGGTGGAGCAGCTCGGTAGCTCGCTGGGCTCATAACCCAGAGGTCGCAGGTTCAAATCCTGTCCCCGCTACCAGTAGGACGAAGGCCCGGACCAGACGGTCCGGGCCTTCGTCGTTCGCGGTGCTGCTCTCCCGCAACGGATTTGGCCGTGCGGCCGAGGTGGCGTACCGTTGTCATCACGACGCGGGGTGGAGCAGCTCGGTAGCTCGCTGGGCTCATAACCCAGAGGTCGCAGGTTCAAATCCTGTCCCCGCTACCAGTACGACGAAGGCCCGGACCTCACGGTCCGGGCCTTCGTCTTTTCCCGTGCGCCGGAGCCGCCATCCGTGATCAGCTGGACCGGTGATCCTGACCCTCACCGCACAGCGACCGGCGCCCGACGTGCCCGCGGGCGACCTCGGGTTCCTGCTGCACAAGCACCCCGACCGCGTCCTCACCGCCGAGCAGGGCGCGGTGACCACGCACGTGTTCTACCCGGAGAACACCCCGGAGCAGACCACGCTCGCGGTGCTGCTGGAGGTCGACCCGGTCGGGCTGGTCCGCTCCGCCCGCGGGGACACGCAGAGCGTGCTGGGTCAGTACGTCAACGACCGTCCCTACGCGGCGTCCAGCATGCTCGCCGTCGCCCTCGGCCGGACCTTCTCCACCGCCCTCGCCGCGCGCTGCACCTCGCGTCCGGAGCTCGTGGACCTGCGCTGGCCGTTGCAGGTCCGCCTCCCCGCCGTCCCCGCCCGACACGGCGGCGCCGACCTGGTGCGCCGGCTCTTCGAGCCGCTGGGCTGGAGCGTCACCACCCGCGACCTGCCGCTGGACGAGACGGTGCCGACGTGGGGGACCTCGCGCTACGTCGACCTCGAACTCGCCGGCCGCGCCCGGATCGCCGACGTCCTGGCGCAGCTCTACGTCCTGCTGCCCGTCCTGGACGACGCCAAGCACTACTGGGTGGGGGAGGAGGAGATCGACAAGCTCGTGCGCCGCGGCGGCGACTGGCTCGCGGCCCACCCCGAACGCGACCTCATCACCGCCCGCTACCTCGCCCACCGCCGCCACCTCGTGGTGGACGCCCTCGACCGGCTCGTCGACGTCGACGGCACCGCCAGCCCCGTCGAGGAACCCGACAACGCCGAGGTGCGCGTTCCGCTCAAGGAGCACCGTCGGGCCGCGATCCTCGCCGTCCTGCGCGAGTCCGGCGCCGCCCGGGTCGCCGACCTCGGCTGCGGACAGGGGCAGCTCGTGGCCGCCCTGGCCGCCGACGCGCAGTACACCTCGATCCTCGGCACGGACGTGTCCGTGCGGGCGCTGCAGCAGGCCGCGCGCCGCCTCCACCTGGACCGGATGCCGGACCCCGACCGCGTGCGGCTGTTCCAGTCCGCCCTCACCTACCGCGACGAACGGCTGAACGGCCTCGACGCGGCCGTCCTCTCCGAGGTCGTCGAGCACGTCGACCCGCCCCGGCTGCCCGCCCTGGAACGGGTCGTCTTCGGTGAGGCCGCCCCCACGACGGTGATCGTCACGACCCCCAACGCGGAGTACAACGTGAACTACCCCGACCTGTTCGAGAACGGGTTCCGCCACGCCGACCACCGCTTCGAGTGGACCCGCGCCGAGTTCGCGCAGTGGGCCGGCGGCGTCTGCGCCCGGTTCGGCTACTCCGTCGCCACGCTCGGGGTCGGTGACGAGGACCCCGCCGTGGGGACCCCGACGCAGCTGGCCGTGTTCAGCAAGGGGGTCGCCGCGTGAGCCGCGAACTGACCGTCCCCGCGATGAGTCTCGTCGTCCTCATCGGGACCACCGGGTCGGGGAAGTCCACCTTCGCCCGCCGCCACTTCAAGGCCACCGAGGTCGTCTCCAGCGACTGGGCCCGCGGTGTCGTCGCCGACGACGAGAACGACCAGTCCGCCACCAAGGACGCGTTCGAGGTCCTCGACTTCATCGTCGGCAAGCGCCTCGCCGCGGGCCGCCTCACCGTGGTCGACGCGACGAACGTCCAGCAGTCCGCGCGGAAGTCGCTCGTCGCGCTGGCCCGCGCGCACGACGTGCTGCCGGTCGCGATCGTCCTCGACGTGCCCGAGGCGGTCAGCGCGGAGCGCAACCGCCACCGCGCCGACCGCGCCTTCGGTCCGCACGTCCTGCGCCGCCAGCAGGCCGACCTCAAGCGCAGCCTGAAGGGGTTGCCGCGCGAGGGGTTCCGCACCGTGCACGTGCTGCGTGACCCCGCCGAGGTCGACGACGTCACCATCGCCCGCACCCGCCTCTACACCGACCGCCGCGACGAGACCGGTCCCTTCGACGTCGTCGGCGACGTCCACGGCTGCCGCGAGGAACTCCTCGACCTGCTCGGGCGGCTGGGCTACGGCCTCGTCCACGACGAGGAGGGACGGGCCGTCGACGCGCTGCCCCCGGCGGGGCGGCGGGCGGTGTTCGTCGGCGACCTCGTCGACCGCGGGCCCGACACTCCCGGCGTCCTGCGCCTGGTGATGGGGATGGTCGCCCACGGCCACGCGCTCTGCGTCCCCGGCAACCACGAGCACAAGCTGCTGCGCGCCCTGCGAGGTCGTGACGTGCAGGTCACCCACGGGCTGGCGGAGTCCCTGGAGCAGCTCGCCGCGGAGACCGAGGAGTTCCGCGCGGGCGTGGTGGAGTTCCTGGACTCCCTCGTCTCGCACTACGTCCTCGACGAGGGCCGGCTGGCCGTCGCGCACGCCGGGGTCCTCGAGAGGTACCAGGGGCGGGCCTCGGGTCGCGTCCGCGACTTCTGCCTCTACGGCCAGACGACGGGGGAGACCGACGAGTTCGGGCTGCCCGTCCGCTACCCGTGGGCCGACGACTACCGCGGTCGCGCGACCGTCGTCTACGGCCACACCCCGGTCCCGGAACCGGAGTGGGTCAACGGGACGATCTGCGTCGACACCGGCTGCGTCTTCGGCGGTCACCTGACGGCGTTGCGCTGGCCGGAGAAGGAACTCGTCTCCGTCGCCGCCCGGGCGGTCCACCACGCACCGGCCCGCCCGTTCCCCGTGGCCGGGACGCTGTCACCGCAGAGCGCGGTGCTGCGCGACCCCGACGTCCTCGACATCGGCGACGTCCAGGGCCGCCGCGTCGTGGAGACCGCCGACCACGGTCGCATCAGCGTCCGGGAGGAGAACGCCGCCGCCGCGCTCGAGGTCGTGTCCCGCTTCGCCCTCGACCCGCGCTGGCTGATCCACCTGCCGCCCACCATGTCGCCCGTCGCGACGTCGAAGCGGGAGGGGTTCCTCGAGCACCCCGACGAGGCGTTCAGCGCGTTCGCCGCCGACGGCGTCGACACCGTGGTGTGCGAGGAGAAGCACATGGGATCGCGGGCGCTGGTCCTGCTCTGCCGGGACGAAGAAGCTGCCGTGCAACGCTTCGGCGCACCCGGTGGAGCGCTGGGGGCGATCTGGACCCGCACCGGGCGCAGCTTCTTCGACCCCGCGCTGACCGCGGCGCTCGTCGAGGAGCTGCGGACCGCCGCCGCGGGGGCCGGGTTGTTCGAGGAGTTCGACACCGGCTGGCTGCTGCTCGACGCCGAACTGCTGCCCTGGAGCGCGAAGGCGGGTCCGCTGCTGCGCGAGCAGTACGCCTCCGTCGGGGCGGCCGGTCGCTCGGCGCTGCCCTTCGCCGTGGGCGTCCTGGAGCAGGCCGCCGGGCGCGGGCTCGACCTCGGGGACCTGCTGTCGCGCACCGCGTCCCGCGCCACCAACGTCGCCGCCTTCACCGACGCCTACCGGCGCTACTGCTGGCCGACGGACGGGCTGGACGGGGTGCGGCTGGCCCCCTTCGCGCTGCTCGGCGCGGCCGGGCACACCTTCGCCGACCGCCCGCACGACTGGCACCTGGGGATCGCCGACCGCCTCGTCGCCGTGGCCCCGGACCGGATCGCGCCGACCCGGCGGATCGTGGTCGACACCGCCGACGCGGGGTCCACGGCCGCCGGGGTCGCCTGGTGGAGCGAGCTCACCGACGCCGGGGGCGAGGGGATGGTCGTGAAACCCCTCGCCAACCGGGTCCGCACCCGGCGGGGACTCGTCCAGCCCGGCCTCAAGGTCCGGGGTCGGGAGTACCTGCGCATCGTCTACGGTCCCGACTACACCGAACCCGCGAACCTCGAGCGGATCCGGCAGCGCAGTCTCGGCCGGAAGCGATCGCTGGCGCTGCGCGAGTACGCCCTCGGCCTGGAGGGGCTGGAACGGGCCGCCCGGGCCGAGCCGCTGTGGCGCGTGCACGAGTGCACCTTCGCCGTCCTGGCCCTGGAGTCCGAACCCGTGGACCCCCGCCTCTGAGGACCACCCCCTACCGGGGTCGCACGTGCGGGCGGCTCCGGTGGGGGACGACGCCCGTGGGCCCGAGCCGGTTGACTGGCGTCGTCGCTGCGGGAGTCGAGAGGTCGGGTGGTTCAGGTGGACGTGCTGGTGGGGACGCCGTACGCGGTGCTGGCGCCCGCGATGGTGCTGGAGGGGCCGGTGGCGACGTTCGCCGGCGGCACCCTGGTCGGGGCCGGTCACGCGGCGCTGCTCCTGGTGTGGTTGCTGGCCTTCGGGATCGACCTGCTCCTCGACAGCGGGCTCTACCTGCTCGGCCGGGCCGGTCGCCGGGCCGGGGGCCACCCGTGGGTCGCGCGCCTCAGCGCGAAGCTCGGCTTCACCCCGGACCGTCAGGACCTGCTGTGCCGCAAGGCTTCCGACCACCTCGGGACGGTCGTCGCCGGGGCGAAGCTCGTCGACGTGGGTGCCGTGCCGGCCTTCCTCGCCGCCGGCTACGCCGCCGTCGGCTACCGCCGGTTCCTCGGCTGGACCGCGCTGCTGACCGCCGTGCGGGTCAGCGTCCTCGTCGGGCTCGGCATGCTGACGGGGGAGCACCTCGCGGCCCGCGTGGAGGGGATCCTCGACCGGCCCTGGCTCGCGGTGCTCGCCGGGCTGGCCGTCGCCGGTCTCCTGCTGGGGGTCAAGACCGTCGTCGGGGCCGCGCTGGCGAGGATCCGATCGGGAGGTGGGCTCCTTGCTGCGTCGTTCCAGCCGGCCTGAGCCGCCGGTCCGGGCGCCCCGGACCCGGCCGCGTCTGCCTCGTCCACCCCGGGTCCCCGAGGCGCTGCGGCCGCTCGTCTCCGGCCGGGTGGCCGTGGTGCTCCTGGCGGTGGCGCTGTACGCCGTCGGGGCTCCGGTGGACGCCGCGGTGCACGGGGTCCCGGCCGGGTGGGCGCTGGCCGCCGTCCTGATGCAGTGCGGCGGTCTCGTGCTCGTGCTCTTCCGGGCCGACCTCGGGGTCATCGCGGCGCTCACCGGGGTGCTGCTCGTCGCGGTGGGGGCCGACCCCCAGGCCGGGCCGTGGCCCTGGACGGTTCCCTCGCTGCTGACGTTCGCCGCGCTGCTGCTGGTCCTGGGGGTGCGGCGGTTGTGGCGGGTCGGGGTGACCGCGTGGGTGGGCAGCCTCGCGCTCACCGTCGCCGTGGCCGGGCTGTTCGGCGGGTTCTCCGACGACTCCGGCGCGAACCTCGTCGTCTACGGCTCGAACTCCCTGCTGGCGCTGGGGATCGGCAGCGCCGTCGGCGCACGTCGACGGGTGCGCGAGGAACTGGCCCGCTCGCGCCGCGACACCGAGCTCGAGCAGTCCCGGCGGGTCGTCGTCGAGGAGCGCAACCGCATCGCCCGCGAACTGCACGACGTCGTCGCGCACAGCATGTCCGTCATCGGCGTCCAGGCCACGACGGCGCAGTACCGCATCCCGGACCTCTCCCCGGCGGCCCGGGCCGAGTTCGACGACATCGCCGCCCAGTCGCGCACCGCGCTGGCCGAGATGCGGACGCTGCTCGGGGTGCTGCGCAGCCGCTCCGACGGGGTCGAACTCGCCCCGCGGTCCGGGCTGGACGGGCTCGTGGAACTCGTCGAAGGCGCCCGCCGGGCGGGATCGGACGTCCGGGTGCGCGTCGACCCGTCGCTGCGGGACCCGTCGCTGCCGTCGGCCCTGGGGATCGCCGTGCACCGGATCGTGCAGGAGGGGCTCTCCAACGTCGTGCGGCACGCGACCGGGGCAGGCGTCGAGGTCAGCGTGCTGCGCACCGACCCCGGGGTCGTCGTCGAGGTCCACAACGGCGTCGCTCCCGAAGGTTTCCCGCCCGTCCCCGATTCCGGCGGGCACGGGCTGGTCGGCGTGCGGGAACGGGCGTCGCTGCTGGGCGGCTCGGTGAGCGCGGAGCCCACCCCCGACGGTGGGTTCCTCCTGCGGGTGTCCTTGCCGTGGGAACCTGGGGTGTGAGCTCCTCGGGAACGGTACGGGCCGTGGTCGTCGACGACCAGGCGATGATCCGGGCGGGGTTCTCCGCCCTGCTGGACGCCCAGCCGGGGATCGAGGTCGTCGGGCAGGCTGCCGACGGTGAACAGGCCGTGGAGGTCGTGACCGCGGTGCACCCCGACGTGGTGCTGATGGACGTCCGGATGCCCGTCCTCGACGGGCTCGGCGCGACCCGCGCGATCCTCGCCGCGGGCCTGAACCCGGCGCCGAAGGTGCTGGTGCTGACGACCTTCGACATCGACGACTACGTGTTCTCGGCCCTGCAGGCCGGCGCCAGCGGGTTCCTGCTCAAGGACGCCACCCCCGAGGTCCTCGTCGACGCCGTGCGGGCCGTCGCGGTGGGCGACTCGCTGCTCTCACCGGGGATCACGAAACGCCTCATCGAGCACTTCGTCGCCACCCGCACCCGCGGCGTGAACGTCCCCGCCGCCGTCGCCGACCTCACCCCGCGCGAACGCGAGGTGCTCGTCTGCATCGCCCGCGGGTTGTCCAACCAGGAGATCGCCGCGGAACTGTTCATCGCCGAGCAGACGACCAAGACCCACGTCAGTCGCATCCTCACCAAGCTCGGGCTGCGTGACCGCGTCCAGGCCGTCGTGCTCGGCTACGAGATCGGGTTGGTCAGCCCCGGCCACCCCTGACCAACTCCTGGGAGACTTTCCACCCTTCCGGGGTCGGTGAAGGGTGGAACGTTCCCCAGAAGTTGCCGAGGCAGGGGTCATCCCGGTGTGCACAGGCTGAGTGCGGACGGCGCTCTGTGGACGAACCGGTGAGCGTCGCGTCGACCTCTCGCACCATCGACGGATGCCGCGTCGTCCCCGGGTACCCAGTGCCCTCGCCCGCCACCCGTTCACGGTGGCTCAGGCCCTCGACGCGGGTCTGTCCCGACGCCAGCTCGAGTCCGCGGTGTGGCGTCGGTTGCACGCCGGGGTGTACGTGCACCGCGACGTCGCCGTCGACGACGCGGTGCGGGTGCACGCCCTGCGGTTGGCGGCCCCGGGCGGGGTGGTCTTCGCCGGTCTGACCGCGGCGTGGATCCACGGGGTGTGGACCCCGCCGCCGGGAGTCGACGTGCCGCTCGTCACCACCCGGGGGCCGGCCGGGGCCGGGATCGAGCGGGCGGTGCACCGGTCCCGTCGGCAGGTGCTGCGCGCGGAGGACGACGACACGGTGGTCGTCGGTGGAGTTCTCGTCACCAGCCGGATCCGGACGGTGTTCGACCTCCTCCGCGACGTCCCGCTGGTCGAGCGGGTGTCCGTCCTCGACACGTTCGCCGCCGCCGGGCTGGACCTGGCCCTGTTCGCCGAGTACCTGGAGAGGCACCGTCGATGGCCCGGCGTGGACTACGCCCGGACCGCGTTGTCCCTCTGCCACGGTGCGTCCCGCTCCGTGGGGGAGAGCCGGTTGCGGATGTGTGTCGTCCTGGCCGGGTTGCCCGAGCCCTGGGTGAACCCGTCCCTCCTCCTCACCACCCCGGACGGGTCGCTCCTGCGGTTTCCCGACCTCCTGGTCCGGGGGCGACGTCGCGTGTTCGCCCTCGAGTTCGACGGCGGGTACCACGACGACCTCCGCCAGCGCGACGCCGACGCCACCCGCGAGAGGCTGCTCGTGGTGCAGGCCGACCTTCCCGTGCTGCGGTACCGCTGGGCGAACCTGTGGCCGGCGCAGCGGGTCATGCTCGAGATCGCCCGCGCCATCGAGTGGCCGCCGATGAACGACCTGCGACCGGCCGACTTCGCCCGTCCCCGGCACCGGCTCCCGTGGTGAGCGCTCCTGGGGAATTTCCCACCCTTCCACCCTGTGGGAAGGGTGGAAAACTTCCCAGGAGTTGGTCAGGGGGAGGTGAGCAGGGGTTCGACCAGGGAACGCAGGACGTCCGGGCCGCCGAGGGTGAGGACGGACTCGGGGTGGAACTGGATCCCGGCGAAACCCTCCCCGCGCACGGCGACGACCTCGTCGGCGGGACCGGTCGCGACGTGGACGCCCTCACCCGCGAGGCGTGCGATGGACGCCTCGTCGACCCGTGCGGTGAAGCTGTTGTAGAACCCGACGGTCGCCGCCGTGCCGAACAGGTCGACGTCGAGCTGGGTGCCCTGGTGGGGAGCGTCCTTGCGGCGCAACGGGAGACCCAGAGTCCCGGACAGCAGCTGGTGCCCCAGGCACACCCCGAGCAACGGGTTCCCGCCGGAGCGCGCGGCGGCCGACAACCGCGCGGCGAGTTCCTGCAACCGAGCGATCCGCGGATCGCTCGAGTCCTCCGGGTCACCCGGGCCGGGACCGAGCAGCACCAGCCCGTCGTGCGCGGCGAGCTCCACGTCCAGCGTCGGGTCGTCGTAGCGCAGCACCCGGGCCTGCAACCCGGCCGAGGCCAGCAGGTGCACGAGCATCGAGGTGAACGTGTCCTCGGCGTCGATCACCAGGGCCCGGCCCAGGGGTGAACCCGTCGGCTGCTTCTGCGGTTCGAGCCAGAACGACGCGAGCCGGTCGCGGCGCGAGGCCAGCAACGTCGCGACCCGCGGGTCGGCGATGAGCGGGACCCGGCGGACGGGTGCCCCGTCGGCGCCGGTGCGGGGCGGCAACGGGGGCAGCGCCCCGAGCGCGCGCAGCACCCCGGCGGACTTCGCGTGCGTCTCCGCGACCTCGCCCTCGGGGGTGGAACCCCGCACCAGGGTGGCGCCGACCGAGACCCGGACGGTGGCGGTGGAACCCTGGGCACGGACGTCGGCCGTGCGGATGAGGATGGGGGAGTCGAGGGTCTGGGTGCCCTCGTCGTCGGTGCCCAGCAGCGCCAGCGCGCCGGCGTAGTACCCGCGTCCCGAGGGTTCGAACCGACGGATGACCCGGCACGCGCTCTGCAACGGGCTGCCCGTCACGGTGGCGGCGAACATGGTCTGGCGCAGCACCTCCCGGGCGTCGAGGGTGGTCTGACCGCGCAGTTCGAACTCGGTGTGGGCGAGGTTCGCCATCTCGCGCAGGTACGGACCGTGCACGACGCCGCCGAGGTCACCGACCGAGCACATCATCTTGAGTTCCTCGTCGACCACCATGAAGAGTTCCTCGACCTCCTTGGGGTCGGTGAGGAACTCCACGAGACCGTCGGCGTCGGGACCGGTCGCGGGGTAGCGGTAGGTGCCGGAGATCGGGTTCATCACGACCTCGCCGCGGGCCATCCGGACGTGGACCTCGGGACTCGCCCCGACCAACGTCCGCGACGTGCTGCGATCTGCTCCGGTGTCCCCGGGGACGTGGACCACGAACGTCCAGTAGGCACCCTGCTCGGCGACGAGCAGGCGGCGGAAGAGGCTCAGCGCGGTCGTCGCGCTGAACCCGTCGATGACGCCGTCCACGTCGCGGCGGATGACGAAGTTCGCGCCCGAGCCCTGCGCGATCTCCTCGTCGATGATGCGGCGCACGACGGCGGCGTAGTCCTCGTCGGAGAGGTCGGGCGCGACGTCGCGCAGCGCGACCTCGGCGTCGGGCAGCGCCCGCAGCGCGTCCTCGAGCGCGAGGTCCTCGGTGGCGTCGATGCGCAGGACCTGCAGGGGGGTGCCGTCGTCGTGGACGTCGAACCCGCGTTCGCGGATCTGGCGGAACGGCACGAGGGCCAGGGCGTCGCGGGAGGTGCGCTCGCGCAACGGGATGTCGGCCAGGTGTTCGACGACCTCGACAGGTCCGCGCAGGACCTCGACAGGGCCGGGCCGGCCGCTGCGCGGGTCCAGGCGGCGCAGCAGCGCGAAGGGACCGGCGCCGGGCGCCAGCAGTTCCGCGATCAGTTCGTCAGCGGGTGTCATCAGGGGTTCTCTCCTCGAGGGGCTGGGGGAGCCGACCGTCGAGGGGACCGTCACGGGAAGGCCTCCTCGACGAGGCGGCCACCGGGACGGGCAAGCGTCAGGCGACCGCCGACACCCACCACCACGCACCGCTGCACAGCGCGCGGGCGCTGTCGGCGGAGGCTCCCCGGAGGGACGCAGTGGTGGTCACGGGACCACCTTAGCCCCCGGTGCGCGACCCGGGACAAGTACCGTTCGCACGTGACCACCGCACCGCAGACAGCGCAGTCCAGCACCGACCGGCCCACGATCTTCGTCATGTACGGGGCGTCGGGCGACCTCTCCCGCCGGCTCGTGTCCCCGGCGTTCTTCGAGCTGGCCCGCCTCGGCCGGCTCCCGCAGCAGTGGCGACTCGTCGGCAGCGGACGCCGCGACCTGTCCCACGAGGAGTTCCGCGAGTTCATCCGCGAAGCGCTCGAGGAGTTCGGGCCGCACCCCGCCGACGGTCCCTGGGACGACTTCGCCCAGCACCTGCTCTTCGCCGGCGGCGGGTTCAACGAGGAGGACCCGGGCGCGCTGCTCGACGTGCTCGCCCAGGCCCGCGAGGACCTGGACGGCGACGCGCAGGTCGTGCACTACCTCGCCGTCCCGCCGGACGCGTTCCTGCCCACCACCAAGGCCTTCGCGGCGCACGGCCTCGTCGAGGGTGCCCGCGTCGTCTACGAGAAGCCCTACGGCACCTCGCTGGAGACCTTCGAGGAGCTCGACACCGAGGTGCAGCGCGTCTTCGACGAGTCGCAGGTGTTCCGGATCGACCACTTCCTCGCCTTCGAGGCCCAGCAGGACGTCATCCACGCGCGGTTCGCGAACCCGTGGCTGTCCTCGATCTGGAGCAACGAGTTCGTCGCGCAGGTCCAGGTCGACATCGCCGAGACCCTCGACGTCGCGCAGCGCGCGAGCTTCTACGACGCGACCGGCGCGTTCCTCGACATGATCGTCACCCACCTGTTCCAGATGGCCGCGACCGTCGCGATGGAACCCCCGGCCGACCTCGGCCCGGGGGCGTTGCAGGCCGCGCGCGACGCTGCGCTGCAGGACTTCCGCGAACTCGACCCGGCCGAGGTCGTCCTCGGGCAGTTCGAGGGCTACACCGCGATCGACGGCGTCCCGGAGGACTCGCAGACCGACACCCTGGCCGCGTGTCGGGTGTGGATCGACAACGACCGCTGGCGCGGGGTGCCGTTCCTGCTGCGCTCGGGCAAGAAGATGACCGCCGACGAGCAGCGCGTCACCCTCGTGCTGAAGGCCCCGGCCGACGGCCCCTACGCGGGGGCCGACGTCCAGCCCGCCACGGTCAGCTTCTCGCTGCTCGACGGCGGCGCGATCGACGTCTCGATGACGGTGCGCACCCCCGGCGTGGCCGGCGGCACCGTCGACGGCACCGCGACGCTGCCGTTGCCGGGTCTCGACGGTCAGCAGCCCGCGCTGCCCTACGTCCACCTCATCGAGCACGTCCTCACCGGCGACCGGTCGCTGTTCACCGGGGTCGAGGGGCTGCGGGCCGCGTGGACCGCCATCGACCGGTTCTCCGCGAACCGTCCGGCGGTCGAGTCCTACGCGCCGGGCACCTGGGGCCCGGCGTCGGTCGAGGCACTGGCGGAGCCGGGGCAGTGGATCCTGCGGTAGTCCTGCGGCGCGCGGTGGACGGTGACGCGGGGGAACTGCTCACCGTCCAGCGCGCGGCCTTCGTCAGCGAGGCCCAGCGCTACGGAGACCCCTCCATGCCCCCGTTGCGCGAGGACCTCGACGCGGTCCGCGCGGCGATCGGGGAACAGGTCGTGCTCGTCGCCCTGCGCGGCACCCGCCTCGTCGGGGCCGTCCGCGGACGGGTCGAGGGGAGCACCGCTCACGTGGGGCGTCTCGCCGTCGCCCCCGACCAGCAACGGCAGGGGCTGGGATCCGCCCTGCTCGGTGCCCTCGAAGACGCGCTGCCGCAGGGGATCACCGAGCTGCGGTTGTTCACCGGCGGGGATTCCGCGGCGACCATCGCCCGCTACGAACGAGCCGGCTACGTCCGGGCCGGCGAGTCCGTCGACGACCACGGCACCACCCTGGTCCACCTGGTGAAGGCGGTCACGCCGCCAGCGTGAGGGTGGCCCGCCGCGCCAGGACCAGCGGGCGGACGAGGAGGCGGCCCGGGACGCCGAAGCGGCCCTCGTGCAGGGCGCGGGCGACCGCGAGGGGCGGGCAGCGCCGCGAGAGGACCACCCCGGCCAGCACGGCGGAGACGACGGAGCAGACCACGACGGAGGGCTGCTGCGTCCCGAGGCCGTAGACCGCCCACAGCGTCGCCGACAGCTGGGTCAGGACGAACGACGCGGGCGCGAGGCCGTGCAGCGGTTCGCGGCGCAGGACGGTGCGGACCTGGGGCAGCATCTTCACCAGCGAGACCGCGGTGGCGACCACGCCGACGAGGGCCGGACCCCCGAGGAGGAACGCCACCGCGACGAGCGGGACCCAGGCCGCCACGCACACCAGGGCCGGGGTCAGGGCGACGCCGAGACGACGGGCGGCGAGGACGACGGTCACGACCGCGCAGGCGAGCCCGGGGACGTTCGCGACGAGCTGGGCCGGGTCGAGCAGCAGGAACCCGTAGGTCAGCCAACTGCCGGAACTCAGCACGCCCAGGACCGCGGAGGAGAAGGACAGGCCACTGGCGTCGGGGCTGCGCAGCAGGCGGAGCACCTGCGGCACCCCCGTGAGGATGCCGATGGCGGCGGCGACGAGACCGAGGGAAGGGATCAACAGGGCGAAGGGCACGTGCCTGTGTGTCGACGCGCCCCCCGGCACCCCTTGAGCGGGTCACCGCTCCGGCCGCGTTGAGAGCTGCGTCACACCGTCCGTGAGGTGCGGTGACCGTCCTGCTGCGGGATGTGGACCGCCCGCGGGGTGTCCATCCGGACCTTGGGCAGGGCGCCCGGGTGCTCGCGGCGCAGGAGGGCGACGAGTTCCTCGCGCACCGCGCAGCGCAGGTCGAAGAGTTCCCCGCCGGAGTCCGCGCTGACCAGCACCCGGAAGGAGACGAAGGAGTTCCGCGCGTCGGTCACCTGCAGCGCGTAGGTCTGGCCGTTCCAGAGCGGGTGGGCCGTCACGAAGGCCTCGGCGTGGGCACGGACCTCGTCGAAGGGGACGGTCCAGTCGACGTCGAAGTCGACGCTGCCGATGATGTCGGAGGAGTTCCGCGTCCAGTTCGCGAACGGCGTCGTCGTGAAGTACGTGGAGGGCAGGATGAGGCGCCGCTGGTCCCACAGCTTCACCACGACGTAGGTGAGGGTGATGTCCTCGATGTTGCCCCACTCCTCCTCGACGACGACGACGTCGTCGACGCGGATCCCGTCGGTGAAGGCGATCTGCAACCCGGCGAAGATGTTCGCCAGCGAGGTCTGCGCGGCCAGGCCGGCGACCACCGAGAGCAAGCCGGCGGAGGCGAGCACGCTGGCGCCCGCGCCGCGCGCACCGGGGATGGTCAGCAGCATCGAGGCGACGGCGACGACGATGATGAGGGCGACCGCGACGCGCTTGACCAGCTGCACCTGGGTGCGGCGCTGGCGCTGGCGGCGGTTGTCCTTGACGTCGATCCGGTAGCGCAGCAGCAGGACGTCCTGGACGACGTTCGCGGCGACCACCGCCAGCCAGGCCCCGAAGGCGACGGTCAGCAGGGTCAGGACGAAGAACGTCGGACCCTGCCAGTCGGCGGTCTGGGAGGAGATCTTCAGCGCCCACTGCGCGGCCAGGGTGGCCATGAACCCCGCGAGGGGTCGCCGTCCCCGCTGGGCGAGGGTGGCGAGGATCTCGTGGTTGCGGCCGAGGCGGCGGACACCGAGGGCGACGAGCTCGCCGACGACGGCGGCCACGACGGCGGCCACGACGGCGACGGCCAGGGTCAGCCAGACGGAGGTGCTGATGTTCACGTGGTGCGGCTCCTCAGGGATCGAGTACGGACGTCGATGTCCTGCGGACCCACCACGGTAGGTGAGCCGGGCACGTCGGAGCGGCCGAAAGCGTGTCCGTGCTGTGAAGTTCGCCGATCGCTACCCTGGTCGCGTGCAGCACCGTCCCGCGCCGGCCGACCCGCGCAGCCACGGGTGACCGTCCTCGTCGCCTACCTGCCCGAGAAGGGCGGCCGCGCCACCCTGAACCTCGGTGCGCAGCTGGCGCGCGCGCTCGGCGTCCCGCTGGCCGTCGCGACGGTCCTGCCCAAGCCCTGGGACACCCCGTCGACGGCGAAGGCCGACGCGCAGTTCGTCGAGTGGTCCGGATCCCTCGCGGCGCAGGCGGAGAGGTCGGCCCGGACCTACCTCGACCAGATCGCCCCCGGGGCCACCGTGCAGTTCCACGTCCGCGCGGGACGGTCCGTCTCCGCGAGCCTCATCGACCTCGCGGCCGACATCGGCGCGGCCGTCCTGGTGCTCGGCTCCTCGCCCGACGGTCACCTCGGGCAGGTGACGGTGGGGTCCACCGCGGGCCGGCTGCTGCACTCCTCACCGCTCTCGGTGGCCCTCGCCCCGCGCGGCTACCGCGGCGGGTCGCTCGCGCTGCAGCGGGTCACCTGCGCCGCGGCGGGGGAGGACGAACTCGTCGTGGCCCGCGCCCAGCAGTTCGCCGAACGGGTCGGGACGGGGCTGCGGGTGCTGACCCTCGCGGTGCGCAGCCGGACGGGGTGGAGCTCGGGGTTCGGCGTCGACGGCGAAGACGAGGTCTTCGACGCCTGGCTCGAACAGGCCCACCGCAGCGTCGAGGCGCTGCGCCGCAAGGGAGCCCTGCCGCCCGACGTCACCGCCGTCGTGGGGGCCGGGCGGGGGTGGCGGGAGGCCGTCGACGCCGTCGACTGGGAACCCGGGGAACTCCTCGTGGTGGGCTCGCGGCCCAAGGGTCCGGTGGCCCGGGTGTTCCTGGGCTCGCGGGCCACGAAGATCCTGCGGCACTCGCCGGTGCCGGTCCTCGTCCTGCCCGGGTGAGGCTCAGCCGGGCAGCCAGCTGACCTTCCCGACCAGCGCCGCGTACCCGACGAACGCGACGACGTCGATGGCGGTGTGCGCGACGACGAGCGGCGTCGTCCGCCCCCACTTCTGGTAGACCCAGCCGAACACCAGCCCCATCGCGACGTTGCCGACGAACCCGCCCACCCCCTGGTAGAGGTGGTAGGAACCGCGCAGCAGCGCGCTCACGAGCAGCGCGGGCAGCCAGCGGAAACCCAGCTGCGAGAGCCGGTGCAGCAGGTACCCGGCGACGAGGACCTCCTCGAGGACGCCGTTCTCCGCGGCGGCCAGCACCGAGATCGGGATGGCCCACCAGGTGTCGGGCAGCGTCGACGCCGCGACGTTGGTGTTGAGGCCCGCACCCCGGGCCCCCAGGTACAGCACCAGCCCGCAGCCGCCGATGACGGCGGCCAGACCCAGACCCGCGAGGACGTTGCGCCCGAAGCGGGCACCGTCGAAACCCAGGGTCCGCAGGGACTCCCCGCCCCGGGCCATCAGGTAGCCCACGAGGAACACCGGGGCGAGTCCCGCCGCGATCGCGACGAGCTGCAGGGCCAGGTCCAGCCACGGCCGGTCGGGGGCGTAGCTGCCGAGCACCGTGGAGGTCTGGGCGTTGATGGCCTCGGGGGCGGTGAGGATGCCGACGAACCGGACCAGGGCGCGGACCCCGCTCATGCCGAGCGAGACCCCGAAGACGGCGACGACCTCCCAGACCAGCAGGCGCCGGGCCCGCGGATCGTCCACGACGGGGTTCACAGCAGGGTTCACGGCTGGGCGGGGGTCCCCAGGAAGCGCAGCGCGTCCGCGTGCAGCAGCCCGTTGGTGACGACGGCGTCACCGCCGAAGGGGCCGTCGACGCCGGCGCGGGAGGTGAACCGGCCCCCGGCCTCGGTGACGATCGGGACGAGGGCGGCCATGTCGTGCAGCGCGAGTTCCGGTTCAGCGGCGATGTCGACCGCGCCCTCGGCCAGCAGCATGTAGGACCAGAAGTCGCCGAACCCGCGGGTCCGCCACACCGAGCGGGTCAGGCCCAGGAACCCGTCGAGGGCACCGCGGCTCTCCCACCCCTCGAGCGAGGAGTAAGCGAAGGAGGCGTCCGAGAGGTTCGACACCGAGCTCACGTGCATCCGCGTCGCCGCGGAGAGGCTGCGCCCGGTCCAGGCCCCCGAGCCGGTCGCCGCCCACCAGCGCCGCCCCAGCGCGGGTGCGGAGACCAGCCCGACGACGGGGACGCCGTCGTCGACGAGGGCGATGAGCGTCGCCCACACCGGCACGCCGCGGACGAAGTTCTTCGTCCCGTCGATGGGGTCCACGACCCACTGCCGGGCCCCGTGCCCGACCAGCCCGAACTCCTCGCCGAGCACCGCGTCCCGCGGCCGGGTCCGGCGCAGCTGGGAACGGATGAGCTCCTCCGCGCCGCGGTCCGCGTCGCTCACCGGCGTCAGGTCCGGCTTCGTCTCGACCTTCAGGTCCAGCGCCTTGAAGCGGTCGGTGGTCACCCCGTCGACCTGGTCGGCGATGACGTGCGCGAGCCGCAGGTCGTCGTCGTAGCGCGGACGCTGGTGCGCGGCGGGGGACTGCGTGGGGGCGGACACGCCCGCGAACCTACCGCCCGGGGCCCGTGGGACCGTGGACGTGGGAGGTTCGACCCGGTGACCACGGCGAGGCCGCGACGTTCAGGTGACGTCCAGCGCTGTCGAGGATGCTGGGACAGGGTGGGCAACAGGGTGGGCACTGCCCCGGAAGGCGCGAGGTGAGGACGCAGATGGCCGACACGACGCACCAGGTCGACGACGAGACCTTCGACGGGTTCGACGACGACGACGTTGACCACACGCACCACGACGCCGCCCCCGAGGGGCACCTGTCGGCGTTGCCGGTCTCCCCGCGCGCCCGCGGTCTGCTGCTGACCGTCGGCGGGATCCTCGGCTTCGTCGCGGCCTTCACGCTGACGATCGAGCGGTTCAAGCTCGCCGAGGACCCGAACTACGCCCCCAGCTGCAACATCAGCCCGATCCTGTCCTGCGGCAGCGTCATGGCCACCGACCAGGCGGCGGCCTTCGGCTTCCCCAACCCGCTCATCGGGATCGCCGCCTTCTCCCTCTCGCTCCTGATCGGCCTGCTCGTCCTGTCGCGGACGGCGCTGCCGCGGTGGGTGGAACGCGGCTACCTCGTCGGGATCACCCTCGGCACGGTCTTCGTCGGCTGGCTGATCGCCCAGAGCCTCTACTCCATCCACGCCCTCTGCCCCTACTGCATGGTCGTGTGGAGCGTGGTCGTGCCGACCTTCTGGGTCCACGTCGCCGACGGCCTCGACCGCGGTCTCGTCCCCGTCCCGCGGGCCCTGCACGGCCTGGCCCGCACGGTCGTCGACTTCCGCGGACTGCTCATCGTGCTGAGCTACGCCGCCGTGATCGTGATGATCGCGGTCAAGTTCTGGTCCTACTGGTCCAGCCTGGTCTGACCCCCCACCAGCGGTCAGGGGTCAGAGGGCTTCGACGACAGCGTCGCGGCCGGCTGCCTTGGCGCGGTAGAGGGCGCTGTCGGCGCGGGCCAGGACGTCGGAGAGCTGCTCGCCCTCGCGCAGCAGCGCCACCCCCACGCTGACCGTGACCTGCAGCTGCTCGCCCCGCACCAGCACGGGGCTGCGGCGCACCGCCAGGCGCAGCCGCTCGGCGACCTCCCGGGCCTCCAGCGGACCGGACCCCTCCTCGGGGGCGGGACTGGTGACGACGAGGGCGAACTCCTCCCCGCCGTAGCGACCGAGGACGTCGCTCTCCCGGGCCTCGTGCTGCAGCCGCCGCGCGACGGCCGTGAGGACCTCGTCGCCCGCGGCGTGGCCGTAGGTGTCGTTGACGGACTTGAAGTGGTCGACGTCGACCATCAGGACCGCCACGGCCCGGCCCGGGGTGGCCCGCCGCACGCGCTGCTCACCCAGGCGCAGCAGGTGACCACGCGTGGCCAGACCCGTGAGGGAGTCGGTGCGGGCCAGGTGCTCGACCTGGGCGAAGAGCCGCGCGTTCTCCAGGCCGATGGCCGCGGGGGCGGCGAGCGCCTCCGCGACGTGCAGCCGGGCGGCGGGCCCCTCGGGACCCCCGACGAGCACCAGCGCCTCGGCCACCAGGCCGGTCCGGTCCTTCAGGGGGACGACCAGCCACCGCTCCTCCCCGGTCCCGCCGTCACCCCCGAGGTCCAGCAGACCCCGCAGCCGGGCGGGCAGCGGGTCGCCGCCGTGGGCGGCGAGCGGGCGTTCCAGCAGTGGCGCGGACTCGCGGTCGCCCTGCCGGTCCCGGCTCCACGGGACCTCCCGCACGGCCGTACCGCCCGCGGCCGTCACCAGCGCGGGCGGGTCCACGTCGACGGTGGAGCGGACCGCGACGGGCACCAGGGCCGCCCGGCCCGCCCGCAGCTCCGTCAGCGCGGAGCGCAGCAGCCGACGGCGCACGGTGGGCAGGTCGAGGCTGCCCGAGACCTCCTCGGTGAGCCGGCGCACGGCCTCGGCGAGGTCGCGCTCGCGTTGCGCGCCGTGCACCTCGATCTCCAGGCGGGCCGCCCGGGCCGTCTCCAGCGAGGCCGCGACCTGTCCCGCGATGAGCTGCAGCAGTTCGACGTCCCCCCGGCCGAAGGCGCCCTGGGCGACGGTGCTGACCGCCGCCAGCACTCCTGTTCGGCGACCGCGGATGAGCAGCGGGACGGCCACGACGCTGCGGGCGACGTCCTCGGGGGTGTGCGCGCTGCGCTGTTCCTGCGCGTCCAGCACCCCGCGGACCACGGGCCGCCCGGTCCGCGCGGCCCGGACCGCGGCCGGGTCCAGGGGGGTGCCCAGCGCCAGGTCGGTGCCGGAACGGGTGCGCCCGGCGAAGACGACGAGCTCGTCCTCGCCGTCGAGGACGGCGAGGACCGCGCGGTCGGCGCCGAGCACCCCGCAGGCCTGGTCCAGGGCGAGGCGCACGACGTCCTGCGGGTCCAGGACCTGGGCCGCGTCGCCGACGTCGCGCATCGCGCTGAGCAGCCGCCGGCGACGACCGGCCGCCGGCCCCCAGGTCCCGCTCCCCGCGGGCTGGGTCGCGTTCAGGTCGGCGCGCCCGTGCTGCACCAGGGTCGCCCAGCCGTGCCGGTCGGCCAGGGCCGTGGCCAGCCAGCGCAGCCGCTCGGCGTCCTCGAAGGCGCCGCTCGCCTCGAGGTCCTCGGCCCGCAGCAGCATCAGGTGGTGCTGCACGAGCGGGGCGTCCAACCGGGCCGCGCAACGTTCCGCCCTGCGCCGCAACACCTTCGCGCGGTGGCTACGGCCCAGGCGGTGCCACGCGGCGGCGCGGACGACGTCGAACTGGGCCTCCTGCACCGCCCCGCCGGCGCGGTGGGCGGGGTGACCCAGCGCTTCCCGCAGTTCCTGTTCCCGCTCGCGCACCCGGACGGTGTCCCCGGCGTCGGTCGCCGCGGCGAGCTGGGCCAGCCGCCCGCGGACCACGAGGTCGGCGGTCCAGCGGGCCTCCACCGAACGCCGCAGCGGGGAGCGGTGCAGGAGCGCGGTGGAACGTCGGGCGACCTCGTCGAAGCGTTCGGACAGGTCGAGCTGCTGCACCAGCCACGTCACCGTCGCGAGGTGCACCGCGAGCTGGTGCTCGGGGGACGACGTCGCCGACAGCCCGCCCCGCACCCTCGTCAACAGCTCCCCGGCCTCCCCGGGCCGACCGCAGGCCCCCAGCAGCGCGACCCGGAGCAGGTCGAGGTCGACGGGGACCGGGGCCCCCTCCGGCACCCGGCGCAGGGCCCGGTCGTGCCAGCTGCGGGCGGCGGCGAGGTGCCCCGCGGCGAGGCGCTCGAGGACGACGGCCCGGGTCCCGGCCACGTACTCGGGCAGGTCGAGCCACTGCCCGTCGTCCTCGAGGACCTGGGCGACCTCGCGCCACGTCCCACCGGAACGCAACCGGTCCAGCCCCTCGGCCAGGCGGATCCCGGCCTGCACCGAGGGTTCCGTCTCGCCGCGGCGGGGGGAGGGGGGAGTCAGGGAACGTCCGACGAGGGAGGAGGTCCCGGGGAGGCGGACCGGCAGCAACGTCGCCCGCCCCGTCAGGAGCCGGCGCAGCGCCGCGGCCAGGGTGCGTCGCCCGTCCCGGACGAGGTCGGCGCGCCGGCCCCGCAGGGCGTGCGCGATCGAGGCCAGCGCGGTGGGCAGGGCGGTCAGCGGGTACCCGCGGTCCAGGTCGGTGGCCGCGGCCTCGCGCAGCAGCACGGCGTGGGCGGCCTCGGCGGTGTTCTCCTCGACCTCGCGGGGGGAGTCCAGGCGGTGCCGGCTGGCCCGTCGACGGCGCGGGTCGAGCAGGGTCGCCACGAACCCGGCCACGGTGACGACGGTGAAGACCCACCAGGCGGCCCGGGTGCCGGGCCGGGAGGAACCGAGCTGGGCCAGACCCTCCCGGGCCGCGTCCAGGGCCCGCGCGGGTCCTCCGGGCGCCCGTTCGTGCCGGTGCAGGGTGGCGATCTCCCCGAGGCCGACGGCCTTCCCGAGGGGGTCGGTCGTGGTGCGCAGGAGGTGGTCGAGGTGGTCGTGGGCCCACGCGTGGCGACCGGTGCGGGCCAGGCAGCTCGCGAGCAGTCGGCGCAGCCGGGGGTCGAGCGGCAGACCCGCCCCGTCCGCGGTCTCGACGGCCTGCTGCAGCAACCCGACGGCGGCCTCGGGTGCGAAGTGGCGGGCGGCGCTGACCCCGGCCACCGCGCACGCCGCGACGACGTCGGCCGGGGCGACGGCGTCCCCGGCGCGCAGGTGCTGGTGGGCGCACGCGAAGACGGCCTCGCGGTCGGTGCACTCCGTCCCGGCCCGGGTGTCGACGCGCAGGACGCGGGCCAGGCGCGCGTGCAGCCCACGACGCTCGACCTCGTCGAGCCCGTCCAGGACGGCGTCGACCACCTGCTGGTGCAGGAACTCGTGGCGACCGTGCGGCCGCGGGCGCAGCAGCCGGACCGCGACGCCGGCGGCGAGGCCGGCGCGGACCGCCTCGGCCGGGAGCTGGGGCGAGGCGGCTCGCAGCACGAGGTGGTCGTCGACGGAACGCCCGCACGCGGCGGCCAGCCGCAGCACGTTGCGGTGCCCGGCGGGGAGTTCCTCGACGCGGCGCAGCAGGGCCGCCAGCAGCCCGGGGGCCACCGGGACCGCCTCCAGCGCAGCGTGTTCCAGCCGCCAGTGGCCCCAGTCGGGCAACAGACCGCCGTCGTCGAGGAGGGCGGTGAGGAGCGCGAGCAGGGCCCCGGGGTTCCCCGCGGCCCGGGAGACGAGCGCCGAGGCGACGGAGTCGGTGAGCACCGCCCCGGGCAGCCGACGGCGCACGACGGCGCGGGCGGCGGCGTCGGAGAGGGCCGGGACGTCGATCACGAGGGTCCGGGAGGAGTCCAGCGCCGGGTCCAGCCCACCGGACTCCCGGGGCCGGTCGACGAGGACCAGCAGCAGCGGGAGGTCGGCGCACTCGCCGGCCACCCAGCGCAGCACGGCCAGCGTCGAGGCGTCGGCGTGCTCGGTGTCGTCCAGGACGACCAGCAGCGGCCCCGTCCGGGCGGCGTGCTGGAGGAGCTCCTCGGCCAGCGCCTGCGGCCGTTGCTCGTCGCCGTCGCCGGAGACCGCCCCGTCCCGAGGTGGCGTCGAGAGGCCACCCGCGGTCATGGCCCGGCGCAACGCGCTCAACGGGGAGGCGGGCGAGGTCGTGGAGTCCAGCACCACCGCCGCCGCGCCCTGTCCGCCCGCCCGCCGGTGCAGGTGCTCGACGAGGGAACTGCGACCCGACCCCGCCGCGCCGCGGACGACCACGACCCCGCCGGAGCCGGCGCGCGCGGTGTCCCAGGCCGCGTCCAGCACCGCGGTCTGCTGACCGCGCTCCAGCAACGGCCCGTCGGCGGGGCTCACCCAGCTGCGTCGCCCGAGGGCGACGTCGGGAGCGGTGCCGGCCGCGATCCGGCTGAGCTCGTCGGCGACGGCGGCGGCGCTCGCGGGCCGGTCCTCCGGGTCCAGGGCGAGCAGCCGGCGCAGCAGCACCCCGAGGGCGCGCGGGACGTCGGGGCCGAGGACCGCGGGGTCGAGCGGGCGCAGCCGGCCCAGCCGGCGACGGACCTGCGTCGGGTCGCTGCCCTCCACCGGGGTGCGGCCGGTGAGGCACTCCAGCAGCAGCGCGCCCACGGAGTAGAGGTCGGAGCGGTGGTCGACGGGGCTGCGGACGACCCCGGCCTGCTCGGGGGAGCGGTAGTGCAGCGCACCGACCTCGGTCTCGGAGGCCGCGTCGGTGCCGCCCCGGTCCTCCTCGCGACGGCGTTCGGGACCGTCGGCCCGTTCGCCGGGCGGGTGCACCCCGGGACGGACGGGCGCGGAGTTCTCGAGGTGCGCCACGCCCAGGTCGACGAGGACCGCGCGCCCGGCCCGGGTGACGAGGACGTTCGCGGGTTTCACGTCCCGGTGCACGAGTCCGTTGCGGTGCAGGGCGTGCAGCGCGTCGCAGACGTCGACGGCCAGACGCAGCGACGTGGTCAGCGACAGCGGCGCGGTGCTCGCGGGGACGGCGTCACCGCCGCGTCCGGGGCGGCCGGGGGTGGGCGGGGTGTGCAGCAGGTCGGCCAGCGACGTCCCGTCGTGGGCGTCCATGACGAGGGCGAGGCGACCCTCGACCTGCTCGACGGCGTGCACGCGGGTGAGCCCGGGGTGGTGCACGCTGGCCAGCAGGGCGGCCTCGCGGCGCAGCGTCCGGTCGGCCTCGACCTGGTCGAGCGGGGGCAGGGTGACGTGCCGCTGGCGTTTGATCGCGTACTCGCGCCCGCCGGGTTCGCGGACGTCGGCCCGCGCCGCCAGGTGCACCACCGAGCCCGCGCCGCGTCCCAGTTCCCGCAGGACGGTCCAGGTCCGGAGGGGGTCCGGGGGGATGGTGGGACCGGGAGCCGATGCCGGGCCGGGGACGTGGGGGGCGGGTCCGGTGGCCTCGAGACCCGCGGGCCGGATCGAGCTGGTGTCTCCCATGAGCAGCCGTCACCTCATCTCCGACCGGGAACGACCGTCACACTAGGGCATCGCGTGTGAACTGGCAGTGGTCACCGTGCCGGTCGACCGCACCCGTCACCCGTCGTCGGCCTCGCGGGGCTGGTCGGCTCCGATCGCGTCCTCACGGGCCGGTCGACGGGCCACGAGCAACCTCCGGAACGAGGCCAGCCGGGCCGGCCCGGCCGCCCCGGCCCGGCCCGACGCCACCCACGCGTCGAGGGCGCACCCCGGCTCGTCGTGGGAGCAGCCACGGGGACAGTCCTCCTCGCCGGGCAGCAGGTCCGGGAACGCGCGCAGCACCGCCTCCGGGTCCACGTGGGCCAGGCCGAACCCTCGGATGCCCGGGGTGTCGATGACCCAGCCCCCGGCGGGCAGCGTGAGCGCCGCCATCGACGTCGAGGTGTGCCGGCCGCGACCGGTGACCACGTTGACGTGCCCCGTCGCGCGGTCGGCGTCGGGGACCAGCGCGTTGACCAGCGTCGACTTGCCGACCCCGGAGTGGCCGACGAGGACGCTGATCCGCCCGTCGAGGCGCTCACGGACCGCGTCGAGACCGAGCAGGCCGTCCGGCCCGCGGGAGGTGACCACGGCGTCGAGACCCAGCGGGGCCCACGTCTCCAGGACCTCCTGGGCCGGGCGGAGGTCCCCCTTGGTCAGGCACAGCAGCGGCTGCATCCCCGAGACGTAGGCCGCCACGAGGCAGCGGTCGACCAGGCGCGAGCGCGGCTCCGGGTTCGCCACGGCCGTCACGACGACCAGCTGGTCGGCGTTGGCGACGACGACCCGCTCGATGGGGTCGGTGTCGTCGGCGGAACGGCGCAGGGCGGTGCGCCGCTCGTCGATGCGCACGATCCGGGCGAGGGTGTCGGAGGTCCCGGAGACGTCGCCGACGAGGCCGACGCGGTCGCCGACGACGACGCCCTGACGACCGAGCTCGCGGGCCCGCATCGCCGTGACGAGACGCTCCTGCCCGGTCCCCTCACCGACGAGGACGTGCGAGCGGCCGCGGTCGACCACGACGACGAACCCGTCGACGGCGTCGGCGTGCGCCGGACGGTCCTTGGTGCGGGGCCGGGTGCCCTTCCGGTTGGGCCGGACCCGGACGTCGTCCTCGTCGTAGCGCGACAGCGGACCCCGCTGGCGGGGGCTCAGGCCGGAGCTCCCGCGAGCATCGACGCCCACATGCCCGGGAAGTCCGGCAGCGTCTTGCGCGTCGTGGTGATGTCCTCGACGAGGACACCCGGGACGGCCAGGCCCAGGACGGCGCCGGCGGTGGCCATCCGGTGGTCGGCGTAGGAGCGGAACACCCCGCCGTGCAGCGCCCGCGGGCGCACCAGTAGCCCGTCGAGGGTCTCCTCGGCCTGCCCGCCCAGGGCGTTCACCTCGGTGACCAGGGCCTTCAACCGGTCCGTCTCGTGCCCGCGCAGGTGCGCGATCCCGCGCAGCCGGGTGGGGGAGGAGGCCAGCGCGGCCAGCGCCGTGATCACGGGGGCGAGCTCACCGGCCTCGTGCAAATCCAGGTCGATCCCGTACAGCTCGCCCGTGCCCTCCACGACCAGGCCCTCGCGGTCGAGGTTGACCTCGGCGCCCATCTGGTCGAGCACGTCGCGCAGCACGTCACCCGCCTGCGTCGTGGACTGCGGCCATCCCGGGACCCGCACCCGGCCGCCCACGGCGGCCGCGGCGGCGAGGAAGGGCCCCGCGTTGGAGAGGTCCGGCTCGACCTGCACGTCGAGGGCGTTGATCTCCCCCGCCTCGACGAACCAGCGGCCCGGCGTGGCGTCGTCGATGACCACCCCGACGTCGCGCAGCACCTCGACGGTCATCCGGACGTGCGGCTGGCTGGGGATCGGCGGGCCCTCGTGGACGACCTCGAGACCCTCCCGGGTCCGGGCGCCCATGAGCAGCAGCGCCGAGACGAACTGGCTGGAGGCGGAGGCGTCGATGCGGACCGTGCCACCGCGCAGGCCGCCCGCGGGGCCCTGGACGCTGAAGGGCATCAGTCCGTTCCCGCCGTCCTGCACGACCGCCCCGAGCTGACGCAGCGCGTCGAGCACGGCGCCCATGGGACGCTCCCGCGCGCGCTCGTCCCCGTCGAAGTGCACAGGGGTGGAGGCCAGTGCGGCGACGGGGGGCAGGAAGCGCATGACGGTCCCGGCGAGGCCGCAGTCGATGCGCGCCCCGCCCGTGACGGGGCCGGGCCGGACCACCCAGTCGCGGGGGTCCACCCCCTCGACGTCGTGACCGCCCTCGACCACGTCGGTCCCGAGCAGGCGCAGCGCGTCGGCCATCAGCAGGGTGTCGCGGGAGGCCAGGGGGTCGCGCAGCAGGGACGGGCGTTCGGCCAGGGCCGCCACCACGAGGTAGCGGTTGGTGAGGGACTTCGATCCGGGCACGCTCACCACGGCGTCCAACGGGCCGGCGGCGGTGGGCGCTGCCCACAGCTCGTCCTCGGGTGGGTTGCTCGGGTCGTCCTGGGTCACGGGGAGCATCCTCGCAGCCCCCGACGACCCTCGGCCACGACCTCGCGGGCGGGGTCGTGGCCGAGGGGCGGGCGGGTTCGTCGTCAGCCGAGCTTCGCGGCCGCGAGCTGGACGTCGAGCTTGCCGACCTCGACCGCGTGCACGGCCTCGCGGGCGGCGAGCTTGGCCAGGCGCTGGGCGTCGCGACCGGCGCGCTTGCCCCGCCACAGCGCCCCGGGCTTGCCGGCGGTGTCGACGGCCGCGAGCAGGGCCGCACCGAGCAGCCCGACGTCGGTGAGGAAGTCGTCGAGGACCTCCGCCCGGACCGCCTTGTCCTTCTCGGACCAGAACGGGTGGTTCACGTACGCGCTCGGGGCCGCCGTGAGGGCCAGCACCGTCGAGGCGAGGCGGGGGGCCCGCCCGAGCGCGAACAGCACACCGGCACCGGCCATGGCCGCGCCGTTGAGGCGGACCAGCAGGACCGGGTCGTCGGGCAGGCGCAGCGGACCCGCCACGCGGTGCACCAACGGCTCGGCCGAGGGGGCGAGGTCCTGGGCGTGCCGGACCTGGTCGATCCCGTTCTTGATGAAGATCGCCGCCAGCATCGGACGGGCTACTCGTCGCACCACAGTCATGGGAGTTGCCTACCGCACTGCGGTGATCACCGCGACCGCGGGGCCGGTGTCGGAGCCGCGTGCCAGGGTGTCTCCCATGTGCGGTCGATACGCCCTGCGGAGAGACCCCGGACAGCTCGACGACCTCGTGACGGAGTTCGAGGTCGACGACGACACGGTGTCCGGCTCCGAGCAGGTGGTCACCCTGTCCACCAACATCGCCCCCACCACCACGCCCCCCGTGGTCCTCGAGCGCTTCCGCAAGGACGAGGAGGACGCGCCGCCGACGCGGTCGTTGCGGGCGCTGAGGTGGGGGCTGGTGCCGAGCTGGTCCAAGGACGCCACGGGTGGGGCCCGGATGGTCAACGCCCGCGTCGAGTCCCTCCTCGCCAAGCCCGCGTTCGCCAAGGCGGCGGCCACCCGGCGCTGCCTCGTCCCGGTCGACGCCTGGTACGAGTGGCAGACCAGCGAGAGCGCGACGGGCGGGGACGGCAAACCGCTGAAGCAGCCGTTCGCCGTGGCCAACGCCGACGGGTCGGTGCTGTCGCTGGCCGGGATCTACGAGTTCTGGAAGGACGACACCAAGGCCGCGGACGACCCGACGCGCTGGCTGGTGTCCTTCGCCATCGTCACGACGGCGGCCGAGGCCGGTCTGGACCGCCTGCACGAACGGATGCCCCTCGTCGTCCCGCGCGACCTGCGCGACGCGTGGCTGGACCCCTCCCTCGACGACCCGGAGGAGGTGCAGGCCCTCCTCGACGCCGTCCCGCGCGACCTCTTCCTCGGCGGCACCCTCGACGCCCACCCCGTCTCGCGCCGGGTCGGCAACGTCCGCAACACCGACGACGACCTGCTCGCCCCCGTCCCGCCGGACGAGCTCGAGGGGGCGGTGGACCTGCGCACGGGTGAACTGCTCGGGGTGTGACGGAATGCTCACCCGGGTGCCCGCGTTGATCCGGACATGTCGTTCGCACCACCTCTCGAGCCTGCGCGCCGGGTCGAACCGCGCGTCAGGCAGCGCCCCAGTGCCGGTCCGCCGACGCGTCGTGACGTCCGTGGCCGCCGGGCCGCGAGCGGTGCCCCCGCGCAGGGCCTACCCTCGAACGCGATGACCGAACAGACCGATCGGGCTCCGTCCGAGGAGAGCACCGACGAACGCGCAGCGCGCTTCGAACGCGACGCGCTGCCCTTCCTCGACCAGCTCTACTCCGCAGCCCTGCGCATGACGCGCAACCCCGCCGACGCCGAGGACCTCGTCCAGGACGCCTTCGCGAAGGCCTACGGCGCCTTCCACCAGTTCACGCCGGGGACGAACCTCAAGGCGTGGCTGTACCGGATCCTGACGAACACCTACATCAACACGTACCGCAAGAAGCAGCGCGAACCGCAGCAGTCGCACGCCGACGAGATCGAGGACTGGCAGCTCGCGCGGGCCGAGTCCCACCAGTCGACGGGGCTGCGCTCGGCCGAGACCGAGGCGCTGGAGCACCTGCCGGACTCCGACGTGAAGCGGGCCCTGCAGCAGGTGCCGGAGGACTTCCGGCTGGCGGTGTACCTCGCCGACGTCGAGGGCTTCGCCTACAAGGAGATCGCCGAGATCATGGGCACCCCGATCGGGACGGTCATGTCCCGGTTGCACCGGGGCCGTCGACTGCTGCGGGAGCTGCTGCGCGACTACGCCGTCGGTCGTGGTGTGTCGGGTGCCGTACCGGAGACGGAGGGAGCGTCGTGAGCGCCTCGGAACCGAGCACGTCGGAACTCGGCCACTGCCGGGAAGTCCTCGAGCGGGCCTTCGAGTACCTCGACGGTGAGATGGCCGAGCTCGACTGCGCGCACCTGCAGGCCCACCTCGAGGAGTGCGCCAGCTGCCTGGCGCAACTGGCCGAGGACGAGAAGCTGAAGCAGGCCATCCGCGCCGGGTGCCCGTGCGAGGAGGCCCCGCAGGCCCTGCGCGCGAAGATCCTGGTGCAGATCACCGAGGTCAGCGTCCACTGACGCCCCGCCCGTACGACGAAGGCCCCGGACCGTTCGGTCCGGGGCCTTCGTCGTACGTGAGCTGCTCGCTCAGGCGTTGGGGCGCTTGCCGTGGTTCGCGCCGTTGCCCTTGCGCGAGCGGCGCTTGCGGCCTCGCTTGCTCATGAGCTCCTCCTCCATCGCTCGGTGGGTACCCGGCGAACCGGGCGTCTGTTCGTCGTCCATCGTCCCACGGGGTGAGGGGTGCTCAAGGTCGCGCCCGCGAGACCCGATGCCGCAACGGTGACGATCACGCAGGGGACCGACGCCGGCACGACGAGCGGGCCGGGGGCGGGCCACGTCGCGGCCCCCGTGGAGCCCCTCATCACGCCGTACCTGCGCGCCCTCGTCGACCTGCGCGGCTCCGACCTGCACTGCAAGGCCGGGTCCCCGCCCCGGATCCGCATCGACGGCCGGTTGCGGGCGCTGCAGGCCCCCGCCCTGACCCCGGACGTCACCGAGCGGATGCTCGAGCAGATCCTGCGCGCCGACCTCATCGAGGAGTTCGCCCGCACCAACGAGGCCGACTTCGCCTACAGCCTGCCCGGTGGTGCCGGCCGGTTCCGCGTCAACGCCTTCCGCCAGCGCGGCTCCGTCGGGCTGGTGCTGCGTCGCGTCGCGGCGCAGGCCGTCCCCCTGGCCGGGCTCGGCGTGCCGCCCGTCATCGAGCAGCTGGCCCTCGAGCACCGCGGGCTGCTGCTCGTCACCGGTCCTACCGGCTCGGGCAAGACGACCACGCTGGCCGGGATGATCGACCACATCAACAACGTGCGCGAGTCCCACATCGTGACCATCGAGGACCCGATCGAGGTCCTGCACACCGACAACCGCTCGATGATCAGCCAGCGCGAGGTCCGCCTCGACACCGCCGACTTCGGGACCGCGCTGCGGGCCGCGATGCGTCAGGACCCCGACGTCATCCTCGTCGGGGAGATGCGCGACCAGGAGACCGTGAAGGCGGCGTTGTCCGCGGCCGAGACCGGTCACTTCGTGATGTCGACCCTGCACACCATCGACGCGGCGGAGACGATCTCGCGCATCATCGACTTCTTCCCCCCGCACGAGCAGAAGCAGGTCCGCCTGGCCCTCGCGGGTTCGTTGCGCGGCATCGTCTGCCAGCGGCTGGTCCCGCGCGCCGACGGTGCGGGTCGGTGCGTCGTGATGGAGATCTGCGTGAACACCGGGCGCATCGCCGACGCCATCGCGGACCCGGACAAGACGAACCTCATCACCGACCTCATCCGCGAGGGGCAGTACTACCAGATGCAGACGTTCGACCAGCACCTCGTGACGCTGGTCCGCGACGGCGTCGTGACCCTGGAGGACGCCCAGATGGCCGCCTCCAGCCCGCACGACCTCGCGGTGGAGCTGCGCCGCCTGGGCCTGGTCGCCTAGTTCTCCTGCCGCTGCTGCCCGCTGCCCGGAGGGACGACGAGTCGCCGTGCGACGCGCCAGCCTCCCGGCTCCCGGCGCAGCACATCGTGGTGCACGACGGCGGTCAGGGTCCGGTCGGCCATGAGCATCAGCCCCTTGGAGTCCACGGCCACCTCGTCGCCGTCCTCGGCCCCGCTGTCCGCCCCGCTGTCCACGTCACCCCGGCCGAGCACGACCACGTTGCTCACGTGGTGGGAGATCGGGCCGTGGGCTCCGAGCTGCCGGGCCACCTCCCGCGCGGCCTCGATGCCGTGGATCACCGGCATCCCCACCGCACTCATGTCGTAGACGACGTCGGAGGTGAAGACGGTGTCGATCTCGTCCAGCCTGCCCTCGTCGAAGACGTGGCCCACCGAGTTCAGCGTCTCGGTGATCGCCCAACGGTCCTCGGTGTTCATGGTCCGTCCTCCGTTCGTGCCGGTTCCCGATGACCCGACCTTCGGGATGGTACTCAGTACCAGACTGAACGCAAGCCCTTCAGGAACGTGAGACCGTCAGGGTCGCGGTGCTCTACGCTGCGCCGATGACCTCGGCCCCCTCCCTCGTCGAGCGGAAGCAGCGCGCGGCCCGCGAGCGCATCGTGCGTGCCGCGGCGGAACTCTTCGCCGAGCGTGGCTTCGACGACGTGTCGGTGTCCGACATCGCCGAGCGGGCCGAGGTCGGGCGGACGACGTTCTTCCGGCACTTCGGCGACAAGCAGGAGGTCGTCTTCGCGCGGGAGGAGGCGTTGCTCGACGCCCTCACCGCGGAGAACCTCGACCCCGCCCCTCCCGGCGGTCGGTCCGCGCGAGGTGCCGTCCAGGCGCTCCGGCCCCTGGTGCTGCGCCTGTGCGCGCACGTCTGCGAGGACCCGGAGGAGTACCACCGCCACGAACGGCTGGTCGAGGGACACGTGGAACTGCGGGGACGCAGTGCGGTGAAGGCCCAGCTCATCGCCCGGCGGCTGGGGGTGCTCCTGGCGGAGAACGGGTGGAGCGAGGACACCGCCGCTCTCGCCGGACAGATCGCGTCGGCCTGCTGGGCGACGGCCCGCGCGTCCTCCGACCGCCCCGAAGACCTCGTGGAGGGTACCCGCGCGGCGTTCGAGCAGGTCCTCGGTCTCGGCGTGGACGCGCCCTGACCCTGTCGTGTCGTCGAGGTGGGGCCCGCGCGGCGACCTCAGGGCGTGAGGCGGCCGGCGAGGAGCTCCGTGGCCCGCGCGGCGTCGCCGGTCACGACGAGCCCGGCCCCTGAGAGGTCGCTCCGTCGCCACAGCAGCCGCAGGAGGTCGGCGTCGGCGCCCGCGACGGCGGCGACCGGCGGACCGTCGCCGAGCACCCAGCGCCGGGAGCCGAGCAGTTCGACGCTGACGTCGGGGCCGGGTGTCCGGCCGAGCCGGACCTGGCGCGGGTGCAGCGTGTCGAGGACCTCCTCGACGGCGTCGGCCACGACCTCCGGTGGCCCCCACCGGGGCAGGCCGCCGGCGTCGGCCAGGTCCCAGGTGTGGACCAGTGTCTCGTGCAGCTGACGACGGGCCCAGTCCCGCCGCCGCCCGGCTCCGGTGAGGGTGCGGCAGGGCCGGTCGGGATCCTCGTCCAGGACGGCGAGCAGGTCCGCGGCGGCTGCGCGGTACTCCTGCGCGGCATCGCGCGCCACCGGTGGGTCGGCATCGTCGGGCACGTCGTCGGTGCCGGGGGCCGTGCGCGACATGGCCGCGGCCCAGCGGTGGACGCCGGTCAGGTGGGCCGTGAGGTGCGCGGCGTCCCAGTCCGGGCAGCCGGGAACCCGGGCGGTGGGCTCGACGTGGCGGAGCAGCGCCAGGAAGGTCGCCTGGGTCTGCGCCAGGGCGGCCCGGTGGTCCAGGGGCACGATCGTGTCGACGCTCATCGATCTGCACCGGGGTGGTCGGCACCGGGGTGGTCGAGGGGACCCTCCGGCGACCACTCCCGCGAGCGGCGGCTGTCGACACCCCAGCGGGGCGCCAGGACGGCGAGGGCGACGAGGACGAGGAGCACCACCAGGGCGGTGAGGTCGGTGGACACGGCTCCAGCGTGCTCGGCGCGACCGCAGCCGCCGAGTGGCAGCTCTGCCGACGTTCGTCCAGATCCTGCCAAGCCGTCCGAAGGCTGGCAGACTGCCCGCCATGGGTGTTCCGGGTGACCTCCACGACGTGGCCGTCGTCGTCGGCGAGGGGTTCTCGGCCTTCGAGTTCTCGGTGGCCTGCGAGGTGTTCGGCATCGACCGGACCGAGGAGGGCGTTCCCGCCTTCCGGTTCGCGGTGTGCACGGAGGGTGCCGGCCCGGTCGGTTCGCGACAGGGGTTCAGCCTCACCGCCGACCACCGCTTCGACCGTCTCGACACCGCCGACCTGATCATCGTCACCCCCACCAAGGCCCACCGCGGCCCGGCGGGGGAGGCGCTGCACGAGAAGCTGTACGCGGCGATCGACCGCGGGGCGAGCGTCGCGAGCTTCTGCAGCGCGGCCTTCGTGCTCGCCCACGCCGGGTTGCTCGACGGGCGCCGGGCGACGACGCACTACCGCTACGCGGCCGAACTCGCGCAGCGCTTCCCGCTCGTCGAAGTGGTGCCCGACGTCCTCTACGTCGAGGACGGTCCGGTCGCGACGAGCGCCGGGACCTCCGCCGGCATCGACCTGTCGCTGCACCTGGTGCGACGCCACCACGGGAGCGCCGTCGCGACGGCGATCGCGCGCCGGATGGTCGTCCCGCCGCACCGCGACGGTGGCCAGGCCCAGTACCTCGAGGCTCCCGTCCGGGCCTGCGGCGACGAGTCGCTGCAGAACGCCCTGACCTGGGCCGTGGCGCACCTCGACCAGGACATCGACGTCGCGGGCTGGTCGCGGACGGCGACGATGTCGGCCCGCACCTTCGCCCGCCGCTTCCGGGCCGAGACGGGAGTTACCCCGCACCGGTGGTTGCTGGAGCAGCGGGTCTCGGCGGCGCGGAACCTGCTGGAGGACGGCGACGAGACCATCGACGAGGTCGCCCGCCGCTGCGGGTTCGGGTCCGCGGCGATGCTGCGTCAGCACTTCCTGAGACTCGTCGGGACGACCCCCACGGCCTACCGGCGCACCTACCGCGGGTCCCGTTCGCCCGAAGCCGTCCGCCTCCTCCCGGCCGGCGCGTGAGGCGCTCCCGGGCGGGCAGCTGGCTGAGAGCGCTGTTCGCCGACGTCCACACGCGCCTGCAGGGCCACGACCTGTTCCTCATCTCGGCGGGCGCGACGTTCTACGCGTCGATGGCGCTCGTCCCCTCGCTCGTCGTCGTGGTGCGCCTGCTCGCGGCGCTGATCGGCGCGGACCGGGTCCTCGACCTCGCCGACTCCGTCGGACGGGCGCTGCCCTCGGCCCAGGGCGCCGGCGACGTGGTCCGCGGCCTCGCCGCGACCGCCGTCCACGTCGGGTGGCTGCCGGTGCTCGTCGCCCTCATCCCGGCGACGGTCTACGGAGAGGGGCTGCGCCGGGGTTTCGCCCGCGTCAGCGTCCGCTACCCCGAACCCGCCCCGCCGGCGGTGCGGGGCAGGACCGGGGCCTGGCGGATCAGGGTGAAGGCGCTGCCGCTGCTGCTGCTGGCGCCCGTGGGTTTCCTCGCGGTGCTCGAGGTCGCGCCGTTCCTGGTCCGGTTGTTCGGTGCCGGGATCCCGGGGTCGACGCTCGCGGTGTACATCGCGCTGAACGTCGACTGGCTCGTCGTGTCGCCCGTCCTGGTCTACGTCTACCGGGTGCTCGGCCCGGTGCGTCCCGGGTGGTGGGCGGCGGTGTGGGGAGGGTTCTCGACCGGGGCGTTCGTGTCGGGGTTCCTGCAGGGCTTCGTGCTGTTCCTGGCGATCCCGGTCGACCTGGGGTCGCCGTTCGGCGGTTACACCCAGGTCGGTGCGGCGGTGGCGGTGTGTCTGTGGTTGTGGGTGTTCACCGCGCTGACGATCTACGGCTACGCGCTCACGCTGGAACTCCAGCGCCGCCGCAGCCCGGAACTGGTCAGCGCAACGTGAACTGACGCACCTGCTCGTCCAGGGTCCCGGCGACCGCGGCGAGGTCGTCGACCTGGTTCCGGACCGAACGGACCTCCTCGGTCGTGCCCTGGACGGCCCCGGCGGTCCCCTCGAGCGCGACCGCGATCCCGCTGGACCGTTCCGCCGCGGCGTGCAGGGTCCCGCTGACCGAGGTGGTCGTCGCGAGCTGTTCGGCGACGGCCGCGGCGATGGTGGCCTGCAGTTCGTCGATGTGCGCGATCGTCTCGGAGATCCGGGCGATGTCGGAGCGGACGGCCGCTGCCTCCGCCTGCACGGCGTTCAGGGTCGGGGCGATCTCCTCGGTGGCCTGCGCGGTCTGGCGGGCCAGTTCCTTGACCTCGTCGGCGACGACCGCGAAACCGGCACCGGCCTCCCCGGCGCGGGCGGCCTCGATGGTCGCGTTCAGCGCCAGCAGGTTCGTCTGCGCGGCGATCGCGGTGATGGTGCGCAAGACGTCCGCGATCTGCTGCGAACTGGCCCCGAGCCGTTCGACGGTGCCGGTGGCGGCGTGCGCCAGCTGCACCGCGTCGGCCGCGACGACGGTCACGGTGCTCGTCGTCGCGGACACCTCGTCCGCGGCCGCACGCAGCTGCTCGACGGCGTCGGAGACCTCGTGGACCCCGGCGGAGACGGACGTGGCGTCCCCGGTGACCCGGACGATCTCCTGCGCGGTGGAGTCGGCCGCACCCGCCAGCCGGTCGCCGGCCCCGTCGAGGGCACCCGCGGCGCCGGTGACCCGGGCGGCGCCCGAACTCATCGCGCTCAGCGCATCGCGGACCGCGCCGGTGGCCTCGTCCAGCGCCCGACCCATCGCGCCGAGTTCGTCGTCGGCGTGCTCGGTGCCGGGTTCGAGGACCTCGGCGGAGAGGTCGCGGCCGGCGACGCGGCGCAGGACCTCGGTGAGCCGGCCGATCCGGCGGACCAGCGTGCGGGCCATCGCCGCGATGACGCCGGCCATGAGCAGGGCCACCACGACGCCCAGCACGATGGTGTTGCGGACCAGGCTGTGCCCGCCCGCGGTGATGCGGTCGGTGACGGCGGCGGTGTCGGCGTCGGGCAGCCAGCTGGTGATGACCCAGTTGTAGGCCGGGTAGCGGGAGAGGCCGACGGTGTAGCCGCCGGAGTCCAGGGTCACGTGCTTCGTCGTGAACTCCCCGGCCGGCAACCCCTTCGCGGTCGCGAGCAGGTCCTTCACGTACGGCTCGCCGTCGGCGTCGGTCGCGTCGGCCATGGCGTCACCGTCCTGGCCGCCCTTCGGAGCGATGACCGCGGTGCCGCTCGAGGCGGCCCCGTCGGAGAACACCGCGTAGTAGCCGCTGGAGCCGACCGTCGCGCCCGTGAGCGCCTTGCGCAGCTCGGCGGTGACGTCGGCCTGGGGGAGGCCGACGAAGACCGCGCCGACGACCTCGTCGCCGACCTTCAGCGGCTCGTAGACGGTGACGTACGGCTTGTCGACGACGGTCGCGGTGCCGTGGTACGTCTCGCCGGCCATCAGTGCCTTGACGACGGCGTTCTGGGCGCCGTCGGCGTTCGTGGCCGGGATGTACGTGCCGATGGCGCGGGACCCGCTGGTGCCGACGACGGTCGTGGCGACCCGCAGCATGTCCCCGGCGTCGTTCATCTTCTGGAACACCGTCGTCGCCGCACCCGTGAGGCGGGCCGCTTCGTCCAGACCCGGCACCGTGGCCGCCGGGTCTGCCTGCTGACCGAGCCACGTGCCGCCGAACTCCAGGCGGGGCAGCGTGACCGACGTCTTGTCCTTGGTGGTCTGGTTCGTGGCCGTCCAGGTGGCGGTGTCCACCAGCGACGGCGCCCCGTGCTGCGCGAGCCGGTCGGTCGTGACGCGCAGGTCGGAGTCCAGCATCGACTGCACGGCCGAGGCCTGGGTCGCCACGGTGGTCTGGACCTGGGTCCCGGCGTCGTGCAGCGACTGCTCCGACAGCGTGCGCACGTCGGCGGCGGTGTCCCGCGACAGGCCACCGACCTGCACCGCCGACAGCGCGCTCATCAGACCGGCGGTGACGACGACGGCGCCCACGCCGGGGAGCAGGAGCTGGGAGCGCAGGGTTCGGGGTCGGAAGGAGAAGGCCACGTGGTCTGATCGGCGGCTGGCGTTGAGGACTTCAGTCCCGATTCAGGAGACGTCGGTGGTGAACTCCCGGTGATCGCCCGTCCGGCCGTCGACGAGTTCGCGGACGAGGTCGGCGTGACCGGCGTGGCGGGCGGTCTCCTCGATCATGTGGATCAGGACCCAGCGCATGGTCACGCGGTTCCCGTTCCAGGACGTCCCGCGTTCGGTGACCTTCAGCTCTCGGATGGCCTCGTCGGCCGCGGCACGGGCCCGCTCGTAGTACGACAGGACCCCCTCGGTGGTCTCCCACGGGTGGATCCGCCAGTCGGCCTGCGGGTCCTCGTCCAGCACCTCGGACGGGATCTCGTCGCTGGGGCGGTCGAACGTCGAGCAGAACCAGCTGTACTCCGTGGAGGCGAGGTGCTTCACCGTGCCGAGCAGCGTCATGTCCGAGCCCACGACCCGCCGTCGCAGTTGTTCGTCGTCGAGGCCTTCGAGCTTCCAGAGGACCGCCTCGCGGTGACGCTGCAGGCTGGCCACCAGACTCGGCTTCTCTCCCGCGGTGCAGGGAACGAGCGTCATGTCCAGGAATCTACGAGACGGCCCGGAGCTGGGCCACCGGTGCCGCGTCGGGGACCATGACGGGGTGGACGGACCCGCCGGGAGAGCGCTCGCGCACGTGCGCAGCCTCGCGCGCGGTGGACCGCTCGACCCCTCGGTCCGCGTGACGGTGCACTTCCACCCCGACCGCGACGCCGGTGGGCGCAGCACCCTGCAGGCGTTGCTCGACGAGGGGGCCTACCTGTCCCAGTTCGTCACGGGCACGTCCAACGGCGGGCTCACCGCTCACCCCGGCGGGGAGCGGTGGACCTGGGAGAGCCGCCTCTTCAGCGCCGCCTACGACGACGCGCCGCCCACCGCCCGACCGGTCTACGGATCGCTGAACCACCGTTCCCGCCCCGCGGGGGGATCCGTCCGGTTCGGGTCCGCGCACCTGCGGCTGAGGCCCGAGGTGCTGGCGCGCACCACCTTCTGCTTCCCCGACTCCGCCGCGGAACCGGTTGACCTCGGGGTGCGCGAACGGTGCGACCTCACGGCGCTCGCGGACACGTCCGGGCGCGACGTCCTCGACGACTACGTCGAGGCCCACGTGCACGGGGGTCTGCGCCTCGACCGCGACGTCGAGGCGCTGGTGCTCGACCCGTCGTTCACCGGCGAGACCCGCGGGTTCCCCGCACCCGTCGAGCGGCACGCGGGGTTCGCGCTGTCCCGCAGCGACTTCTCCCGTCCCGAGGTCCGTGCGTTCCGGGGCCCCGAGGTCGCGGCGGTGGGCGCGTCCCTGGCGGCGGTGGTGGACCCGACCGTCATCGGCGCCGCGAGCTGGACGGGTGAGCACGACGGGCAGACCCTGAAACGGGTCTGGCACTGCGTCGCGCGGTTCGGGTACAACGGAGACCATGGCCGACCGGGCGCTGCCGAACCTCCCCTCCCGTGACCTCGACGCCACGGTGGCGTTCTACGGCGCGTTCGGTTTCGAGGTGGCGTTCCGCGACGAGGGCTGGTTGATCCTGCGCCGGGGCGAGGTGCAGCTGGAGTTCTTCCCGTTCCCCTCGCTGGTGCCCTCCGAGAGTTCGTTCACGTGCACGATGCGGGTGGCCGACGTCGACGCGCTCTGGTCGGCCATCGCCGCCTCCGGAGTGCCGCAGACCCGGCGGGGGATCCCGCGGTTGGTACCCGTCGAGCAGCAGACCTGGGGGTTCCGCTCCGGGGCCCTCATCGACCTCGACGGGACCCAGTTGACGCTCATCGAGGACGCCGGGTAGGCCTCACGGCCAGAGCGCATCGAGGTCGGTGCGGTACCAGGTGGAGCCGGCGACGACGTGGAGATCCCGGCCGCGGCAGGTGCGGTGTGCCTGGTGGGGGGCCGTGCCGTCGGGGTGACGAGCCAACGTTCGTCTGTGAGGGGGTGAACGCCCCAGACCCGTGGCCCGAGTTCGACCTGCGTGGTCGACTCGAGGCTGCCGTCGGGCGCGAACCTGGCGACGTCGGCGGCCTCCCCGTCGTCTTGCCAGACGGCCATGAGTTCCCCGGTCGTGCCGATCCCGACGCAGCGGGGAGCGCCCGTGCGGTGCGGGTGGGAGAGCTCGGATCGCCGCACGACCGGTCTCGCGCTTCTCGTCCCATCGACGCAGCATGGCCCGCTTGGCGTCCCGATCACCGCTGCGATGGACATCGCGTGACTCGTCGCTGCTGGTCTGGGCACGTCGTGCGTGCTCGGCGAACCACTCGGTCCACCGCGCGTCGCCCCAGCCCCGCATCTCCTCCCGCCACAGTTCCCACACCGTCCCATCGTGATCCACGGGCGGGTCGTCGGGAACGCCGGCCGGTGCCGAACGGGTGATCGTGGTGAGGTGTCGGGTCGCGGCTGCCGAAGAGGCGGGGTGAGTTACGACATCGTGCTCTCGGCGAAGCCCGAGGAGGACCCGGACGCCGGCAGTGTCGCGTTGAACGCTGAGCGACTCGCGCAGTGGGAGCGGATCGAAGCGGAACTCCGGGAGAGCCTCCCCGGTCCGGTCGAGTCGGGCGTGTCCGACACGGAGGCCCAGTTGACCTGTCTGGACCACGGGTTGCAGATGAGCTTGTTCGCTGAGGAGGCCTTCGTCTCGTTCCCGTACTGGGAGCAGGAGGACTCCGCAGCTCTGCACGCGCAGGTGCGAGCAGCCGTGGCGGTGGTGTCGCGGATCACCGGGTGGCGCGCGTGGGACCCGCAGACGAATGCCCCCTTCAACGGGATCATCCACGACGGTGCCGGCTTGCGGGCGGTCCAGGAGCTCGGGCTCAGCGCCGCGGAACGACGCAGCCTCCGGGGCCGCTTCTGGCGGTGGCTGGTGTGCGGCCTCGCCATCTTCTGCATCTCAGCCATCCTCGTCCTCGGTGGCGAGTTCTCCTGGCGGAGCCTGGGGATCGTCCTGGGGCCTCTCTACGTTGCGAACGCCCTCCGGTTGCGCCGTCGACTCACGTCTCCACCCGGTAGGTGAGCGAGAGCTCGTCCCCCGGTCGGCCGCGGATCCCCCAGTCGTGGCGTGGGGTCTCGACGATGGTGATCTCGAGGTCCACGGGTTCGATGGCGAGGTGTTCGGCGAAGTCCGCGAACAACCGTCGGTAGAACGCCTTCTTGGTCTCGACCGTGCGGCCGGCGAACATCGTCACCTCGACGATGGTGTACCGCTCGCTGCGGCCCTCCGGCGTGGGGAAGTCCTCGGCCGACCGGGGGAAGAAGCGGTGGAACCGCTTGGTCACCGGGAGACCGAGCACGTCCACCGCTGCGGTGTGCAGGGTGTCGGACAGCGCGGAACGCAACGGGCGCAGCACGTCGTCGCGGCCGTAGACCGTGAACTGAGCCATGGGGATCCTTTCTCGGAGTTCAGGCGGCGACCACGAAGTCACTCGCCCGGCGGCCGGACGTCCGGCGTTCGGGCAGGGTGAGGTGCCCGAGGGCCGGTGGTGGTTCTCGACGGTACCGGTGGCCGGTGCGGGTGATGAACGTCGTCACTCGGGTCTCCGGGTCGTAGAGGGTTCTGAACCCGGGGAGGTCCTTGGTGTAGTTGCACCGGGCGCAAAGGCCTTGGCCGTTGTCGAGGGTGGTGGTTCCGCCCTGGGACCAGGGTTGGACGTGGTCGATGTGCTGGACGGGGGCGTCGCAGTAGGGGGTGGCGCAGCGTTGGTCGCGAAGCCGGATGAACCTGGCGAGGCCCTTGGTGAAGAGGCGCCTCGTGGAGTCCATCGCGAGGAGGGTGCTGTGGTCGGGGGTGGTGTAGACGCGCCGGATCCAGGCTTGGTCGCTGTCGGCGGCGTGGGCGACGAGTTCGCGGGCGTGGGCGGCGGCGAGGGGACCGATGCCGACGAAGGAGGCCGACGCGTTGCCGCCGCGGAGGAGGGTTTCTTCGGTCATGATGAGTTGGACCTCGACGGGGACGGCGTCGGTGACGATCTGGGCGCCGGTGACGCGTTCGTAGAGGAGGTCGGCCTTGATCTGGGATTCGGTGCGTTCCTCGTCGGGGTTCTCGAGGAGGGCGCGGGCGTCGCGGCGCAGGGTGATCTCGCAGGCGATGCCGCGGTCGACGGGGAGGACGGCGCGCAGGATGGTCATGGAGTCTTCGCCGGGGCTGAGGGTGACGCAGCGGTTGCCTTCGGACCTGCGGCGGCGTTCGACGGCGGCGGCTGGGTCGAGTTGGTCGGCGAGGGCGCGGGCGGAGCCCCTGATGGCGTGGCGGGTAGCGCCGGCGCGTTGGAACTCCCTGGTGAGGGCAGCGTCGACGATCGCTCGGTGTTCGGCGCTGACGTGGGTGGTCTGGGCGACGACGTCGCGGGCGGTGAGTTCGCAGATCCTGCCGTCGCGCAGGGCCCGGAGGGTGTGGGGCATCTCTGTGGTGAGGGCGTCGGCGACGCCGAGCCAGGTGCCGCCGGTGTGGGGTGAGCACTTGCGGGCGAGGGCGATCTCGCGCGAGATCGCGGCGGCGCTGTCGCGGGTGTTCCGGGTGTTGCGCAGTCGGGTGGCGTAGGCGGCGGTGGCTCTGGCCTGGAGGGCGGAGAGGGCGCGTTTGCTGTTCTCGAGGGTGGTGAGGAGGTCGATGAGTTTGGTGGGGGGCAGGCCGGAGTCGATGCGGGCTTCGAGGTCCGCGAGCGATTCGATGAAGCCGTCCATGTGTTCGATGCTACCCGGACGTATGATGTGTCGCAAGAGCACTTCCCTTGCGGTGCAACACTAAGAGATCTCGCGGAGCACCCGCAACAGTTCTACCACCGCCCTCCGACACGACCCCGGGATCCACGACGAGTTGTCCACAGGATTGCCCCGGCGGCCGTCAGTCCACCGAGCAGGACCGAGAACCCAGGTGTGGTGAACTCTGCGAGAGCGCCCGTCCGGAGGTTTCCCAGTCCGGGGCCGGCGACCCCGACGACACCTTCCAGCGCGCTCACCCGCCCGAACACCTCGTCCGGTGTGTGCAGTTGCACGAGGGAGCCGCGCGCGATGACCGAGACCGTGTCGGCGGCGCCGGCCACGACGAGCAGCAGCAGGGACGGTGCAGGGGAGTCGACGAACCCGAAACCGGCCAGGGCGAGACCCCACGCGACGCCGCCTCCGACGACGAAGCGTACCGGCCGTGCCGAGGCGGTGATCCGGGAACTCAGCAGACCCGCGAGCACTCCGCCCACGGCGAGGGCAGTCAGGAGGAACCCGAACCTCGACGCGTCGCCGAACCGGGCGGCGGCGATCTCGGGGAATACGGCCACGGGCATGGCCAGGACGGTGGCCAGCAGGTCGCAGAGCAGGACGGTCCGCAGCACGGGCCGCCGCCACACCTCCGACATCCCGGCGAACGGCGAGACGCGGGCGGAACTCGCGCGAACTCCCGGCAACCTGCGGAGCAGGAACAGCGCCGTCAGGGACACGATCGCGTCGACGAGGAACGCGGGTGCGGGTCCGGTGCTCGCTAGCAGGAGCGCCCCGAGCACAGGGCCGCCCAGCAGGGCGACCTGGAACGACAGGTGCAGCAGGGCGACCCCCGCGGGGACGAGCTGGTCGGGGAGCAGCCGGCGCAAGAACGTGCGTCGGGCGGGAGCGCCGCACGACGTCGCGACGGTCTGCAGGACCACGAGGCAGAACACGGCGCCGACCCCACCCTGGGCCGACGCGGCGGCCAACCCCAGCGCGGCGACGGCCGAGACCGCCGTGGTCGCGAGGGCGACGCTCCTCCGGTCGAACCGGTCGGCCAGGGTTCCGCCCACGAGGTTGCCGGCCACGGTGGCTGCGGCGCTCGCCGCCCCGACCAGCCCCGTCAGCACGGTGTTCCCCGTCTCCGTCTGCACCTGGAACAGGAGTGCGGTGCCGGCGAGCTGGGCGGTCGTCCCCGTCGCGGTGGAGGAGATCCAGAGGCTCCGGAAACCCTGGTGGCGCAGCGGCCGGAGGTCGATCACAACCGGCGGGCGATCCGCTCGCCGAACGAGGTGCGGGCCAGGGCCGCGTGCATCTCGTCGACGCTCTGCTGCAGGGGGTGCGCGATCTCGGCCTGCAGTTCGTCCCAGGCCGCCTCGGTGGCCCGCCACTCCGCGTCCAGGAAGTCCACGACGGAACGTGCCGCGTCGGTGAGGTCGACGGTCCGGGTCCGGGCGTCGGCGCCGGGGGAGGAGTGCACCAGACCTGCCGTCCGCATCGCCGCGACGGTCTGGCTCATCGCCGACTGGGTCACGTCGACGGCGCCGGCGAGGGCCCGCACCGTCATCGGTCCGGCGTGGTGCAACCGCAGCAGCGGGAGGACGAACCGTGGCCGGACGTGCCCCATCCCGCGCTCGACGTAGAGCCGGGCGATCTCGTCGTCCATGGCGGCCAGCAGCCGCAGGACGGGCTTCGGGCCGGAGGGTTCCAGGGTCGGGTCGGAAGGTGTCACAGTACTGATACAACAGCACTGTCACACCTGACGGCAACCCGCTGAACGGGAATTCCAGGTGTTACACAGATGAAACCTCCACGAAACCCGTCCTGGTATACCGTCCAGCTCGTGTCCTCCTCGTTCCGCCTCGTCGGGGTCTTGCACCTGCCGCCGCTACCCGGTGCCGTCAACTACGCCGGCACTCCCGTCCGCGAGATCGCCGCTCGCGCCGTCGAAGATGCCCTTGCCCTGCAACGGGCCGGCTTCACCCACGTGATGGTCCAGGACGCCAGCGACATGCCGCAGGCCGTCCGGGTCGACGCTCCCACCGTCGCCGCGCTCTCGGTGGTGGGTGCCGCCGTGACCAACTCGGTATACCTCCCTATCGGGGTCGTCGTGGGCCACAACGACGGACCGAGCGCCGTCGCGATCGCCCACGCCGTCGGAGCCAGGTTCGTGCGGGTGAAGGTCCTCACCGGGGTCTCGATCGGCCCGACCGGCTGGATCGAGGGCTGCGCGCACGACGTCGCCGCGGTGAGGCGGCGGATCGGTGCCGACGTCGAGGTCTGGGCCGACGTCCACGAGGCCACGAGCCTCGCCCTCGCCTCCACCCCCGGGTGGGCCGCCCGGGAGGCCCGGGACTTCGGCCGCGCCGACGTCCTCGTCGTCACCCGCGACAGCGGCGTGCCCGACGCCCTCACCGACATCGCCGAGCTGCGCGCGCTCGTCCCCGACGTCCCCTTCGTCGTCGGCGGGCGCGTCTCCCTCGCCACCATCGACGCCACCGTGGCCGGTGCGGACGGCGCGATCCTCGGCAGCGCCATCAAGCGCTCCAGCGCCCCCGACGCCCGCGTCGACCCCGAGGTCGCCGCCCGCTTCGGCGCCGCCCTCCCGACGGGAACCCCGTGAACGACCGATCCAGCCAGACGGAGCCCCCTGTGACCAGCACGCCCCCCAGCCCCTTCATCGGCCCGGACAGCCCCCTCGACGCCCGTCAGCAGGAGGTCGTCCAGCGCGTCTCCGCCGCCGAGCACGCCTCGATCGTGGCCCTGCCCAGCGACCACCCGCTGGACCCGAAGCGGCGGGCCCGCGACGAGGCCACCTACCCCGAACTCCTGGCCCAGCCGGCACGGATCCGGGAGACCCTCGCCGCCAACGACACGGCCCTCGCCGAGCTCGCCGGGCTGATCGCCGGGCACGACCTCGACCGCGTGTTCGTCACCGGTGCCGGGGACTCCCTCGCGGTCGCCATCGCCGCCCGCCAGACGCTCGAGCAGATGCTCGGCGTCCCCTGCGAACCCGTGCAGAGCCTCGACCTGGCCTACTACCTCGCGCCCCTGCTCACCCCGCGCAGCCTGGTCATCGCCCTCTCCAGCTCCGGTGAGACGACGCGGACCGTCGAGGCGGCCCTGGTCGCCCAGCACGCCGGCGCCCTCACGGTCGCGATCACCAACACCCCGGGCTCGACGCTGGACGCCGAGTGCGGCCGGACCCTGCTGCTCAAGGCCACGCGGGTCGGCTGGCCCACCCAGTCCTCCACGACGGCCCTGGCCCTGCTCCTCGACCTCGCCGTCCGGGTCGGTCGGACCACCGGCCGGCCCGGAGCGGAGGAACTCGCGGCACACCTCGAACGCGTCCCGGACCTCATGGAACGCGTCATCGCCGACGTCGAGGAACCCCTCGCGGTGATCGCCGAACGGGAACGGGACGCCGACACGTTCCTGTTCTCGGCGGCCGGCCCGAGCTGGGGTTCCGCCGTCATCGGCGCGGCCAAGGTCAAGGAGTGCACCCCCGACCACGCCGAGGCGGTCCAGGTCGAGGAGTTCCACCACTACAACTCCCTCAAGGCGGGGGAGCCGATCTGGATCATCGCGCCGGCCGGCCCGTCGGTGCCGCGCGCCGTGCACACCGCCGCCGAGGCCAAGCGGTTCGGGGGTCGCGTCTACGTCATCACGACCGAGGGGGTGACCGGGTTCGACGAGGTCGCGGACCGGGTGATCACCGTTCCGGCGGTCCCGGAGGCGCTCAGCCCGCTGCTGACCGTCCTCCCCGCGCAGCTCACCGGCTACCTCCTGGCCATGGCGCAGTTCCGCGCAGCGGAGAACCCCGGTGACTGACGCGTCGCTGCTCTGCGTCGGGAACCTCACGATCGACGACCTCGTCATCGACGGACGGGAGACGACCGCCCTCGGCGGCGACGCCCTCTTCGCCGCGCTCGCCGCGCGTCGCACGCTCACCGACGTGCGGATGCTGGCGCCGATGGGTTCCGACCTGCCGTCGACGTTGCTGGGAACCGTCGCGGAACTCGGCATCAGGGTGGAGACCAGCCGGCCGCGGACCATCCCGACCGTGCGCAACCGCGTCGAGTACGCCGCCGACGGGTCGCGCACCTGGCACCTGCTCTGCGGTGAGGAGGCCTTCGACGTCCTCTCCGTGTACCCCGAGGACGTCACGGGTGAAGCGCTGTCCGCGAACGGGATCCTCGTCTCCGCCATGAGCCTGCGTTCCCAGCTCACCCTGGGGCCGTGGCTGCGTGCGCAGACCGACGCGACGATCTACCTGGACCTGCAGGAGGACTACGTCGCGGGGAACGAGCGGGAACTCCTGGACCTGCTGGCGACCTGCGACGTGTTCCTGCCCAGCGAGGTCGAGGCCGTCGCCCTGGCCGGGACGACCGACCTGGAACGGGCGGCGGAGATCTTCCGCGACGCCGGCCCGGACGTCGTCGTCGTCAAGACCGCCGAACGCGGCTGCGTGATCGCCACCGCCGACCGGACGGTCCTCCTGCCGACCGAGGCCGTCGTACCCGTCGACTCCACCGGAGCGGGCGACGCGTTCTGCGGGGGTTTCGCCGCCGCGCACGTCGCCGGTGCCGATCCGGTCGAGGCGGCGGGCGCGGGTGCCGCCGCGGCCCGGGTCGCGATCGGCGGCCACGGCGTCGCCGGTCTCCTCGCCGATCTGGGGAGCCTCGCGTGAGCCACGTCCGGGTCCTGAACCCGAACACCAGCGTCGCCATGACGGAGGCCGTGCTCGCGGCCGCCCGCGCCGTCGCCCGCCCCGGGACGACCGTCACCGCGACGCACTCCCGCCGCGCCCCCGCCACCGTCGAGACCCACGTCGACGAGGTGTTCGGCGCCGCCGGGATCCTCGAACAGGTCGAGCAGGGCGAACGCGACGGCGTCGACGGCTACGTGATCGCCTGCTTCGGGGACACCGGTCTGCCGGCCGCCCGGGAACTCGCCCGCGGACCCGTCGTCGGCATGACGGAGGCCGCGCTCCAGGCCGCCTCGCTGCTCGCGCACCGGTTCAGCGTCATCACCATGCCGCCGCGGACGATCGCCATGACGGACCGCGTCGTGCAGGAACTCGGGTTGGCGCACCGCTGCACCGTCCGCGCCGTCGACGTCTCCGTCGCGGACATCGAGACCGGCGCCGGACCCGCCTTCGACGCCTTCGCCCGCGAGGCCCGCGAGACCCTCGCGGCGGAGCGGGTCGAGGCCGTCGTGCTCGGCTGCGCCGGCCTCACCGACCTGGTCGACGGTCTGCGCGCGGCCCTGGGGGTCCCCGTGATCGACGGCGTCGCCGCCGCGACCACGGCGCTCGAAGGGTTGCTCGCCCAGGGCCTCACGACCTCCCGGGCGAACACCTGGGCCGAACCCGTCGGTTCCCCGGCCACGAGCGAGGTGTGGGGATGAGCGTCCTGTTCACCAACGTCCTGGTCTGGGCCCCCGCCCAGCCCTCCGCGATGGTCGGCCCCACCGACCTCCTCGTCGACGGCGACGTGATCGCCGCGATCGGGGAGCAGGCGCGGGGACTCGCCCCCGCCGACGTCCGCACCGTCGACGGCGCCGGTCACCACGTCCTCGTACCCGGCCTGGTCAACGCGCACTTCCACTCGCCCGCGAACCACCTCAAGGGCGCGTTCCGCAGCCGTCCGCTCGAGACGTTCATGCTCTACGAGTCCCCCGCCGACCCGGCGTTGACGCCGACCCCGCGGGAGGCGTACCTGCGCACGATGCTCGGCGCCCTGGAGATGCTGCGCACCGGGACGACGAGCGTGCAGGACGACGCGTTCCTCATGCCCACCCCGGACCCCGAGATCATCGACGCGGTCATGCAGGCCTACGCCGACAGCGGGATCCGCGCCTCGGTCGCCCTGGACCAGCCCGAACTCCCCGACGCGGACAAGCTCCCGTTCCTGGCCGGGGCCGACGAGGGTTTCGCCCAGGCCTTGAACACCCCCGCCCCGGCCGCGGCCCCGGAACTCCTCGCGGCCTACGACCACCTCGTCGGGAACTGGCACGGGAGCCACGGCGGCCGGCTCACCGCCGCGGTGTCGATCTCCGCCCCGCAGCGGGTCAGCCCCGAGTACTTCGCGGCCCTCGACGACCTCAGCCGCCGCCACGACCTCCCGTTGTTCGCCCACTTCCTGGAGACCCGGGTGCAACGGGCGCTGTCGGTGCCGGGTACCGGGCAGGAGCGCTTCGCCGGCCGCAGCCTGGTCCGCTACACGGCCGACCTCGGGCTGCTCAGCGAGCGGGTCAACGTCATCCACGCCGTGTGGGTCGACGACGACGACCTGGACCTCATCGCCGACGCGGGCGCCGTCGTGGCCCACAACCCCGTCAGCAACCTGCGCCTGGGCAGCGGGGTCATGCCGTTCCGGGCCATGCGCGAGCGGGGGATCCCGATCGCGCTCGGCGTCGACGAGGCGATCTGCGACGACACCGTGAACACCTGGGGCGTCGTCAAGGCCGCGGGACTCGTGCACAACGTCTCGGGGCTCGACGCCGAGGACTGGCCCAGCACCACCGAGGTCCTCGAGGCCCTCTGGGAGGGCGGTGCGGCGGCCATGCGCCAGACCGGCCGGGTCGGTCGCGTCGCCGTCGGCGCCCAGGCCGACCTCCTCCTGCTCGACCTGCACGCCCCCGCGTTCACCCCCTTCAACGACCTCCGCGGCCAGCTCGTCTACTGCGAGAACGGGGGCAGTGTCGCCATGACCCTCGTCGCCGGTCACGTCGTCGCCGAGGCCGGCCGGGTGGTCTCCGTGGACGAGACCGAACTGCTGGCGGAGGCGCGTGAACTGCACGCCGCCCGTCTTCCCGCTCTCCAGCGCACGTGGGCCGCGGCCGACGCCCTGCTCCCGGCCTACGACGCCGTGGTCCGCCGGGCCGCCCGCACCGACGTCGGAATGAACAGGTGGATCGCATGACGCACGACGAGAAGTCTCCCGGCCACGCCGTCTGGGAGTACCAGCCCATCACCGCCGCCCCCGGCCCGGACTGGCCGGACGGCCGCCGCCTGGCCGTCTACGTCGCCCTCGGTCTCGAGGAGTACCGGTTCGGCGCGGGCCGCACCGAGGACATCGTCCCCGAGGTCGGCGCCCCCGACCTCGTGAACACCTCGTGGCGCGACTACGGCAACCGCGTCGGTGCGTTCCGGTTGCTGGAACGCCTCGAGCGCGCGGGAATCCCGCCGACCGTCCTGCTGAACACCGCCCTCTACGACACCGCCCCGGAACTCCTCCAGGCCGCGCGGCGCCTCGGTGCGGAGTTCGTCGGCCACGGGATCTCCAACTCCGACTCCCTCGAGGGGATGTCTGCCGCCGGCGAGGCGGACTACCTCGCGGCCGTCGCCGCCCGCATCGCGGCGGAGGAGGGAACCGCGCCCGGCGGCTGGTCCAGCCCCTGGCTGACCCACACGACCTCGACGCTCGACAACCTCGTCGCCACCGGGTACCGGTACCTGCTCGACCTGCGCCTGGACGACCGGCCGGTGCCGATCGCGACGGTGTCCGGGTCGATCCTCGCCCTGCCCTACGCCCTGGAGGTCAACGACAGCACGACCGTCGTCGGCCGCGGCGCCTCGGCCGGGGAGTTCGCCGACATGATCGTCGACGAGTTCGACGAACTGCTGGAACGCTCCGAGGAGCAGCCCCTGGTCATGAGCGTCGTCCTGCACTCGTTCATCTCCGGTGCCCCGTTCCGGTTGCGCGCCCTGGACCGGGCACTGCGGCACCTGAGCGCCCACCGCGACCGCGTCTGGTTCACCCAGCCCCGGGCAATCGCCGCGCACCTGCGTGCGGCGCAACGGGTCGGGGGAGGAGTCGCGTGAATCCCACGGCCACCGTGCGGGACCTGCACGTGTCCCTGGAACGCGACGGCGTGCGCTCGGAGGTGCTGCGCGGCGTCGACCTCGACATCGCCCGCGGTGAGATCGTCGGCCTCGTCGGGGAGTCCGGTTCCGGCAAGAGCATGCTCGCGCTGAGCGTCCTCGGGCTGCTGCCCGACGTCGCTCGCCCGCACGTCACGGGCGAGGTGCGGGTCCTCGACACCGACATGGCCCACGGCACGGAGACCGCACGACGCCAGGCCCGGCGCAGCGCGCTCGGGGCGATCTTCCAGGACCCGATGACCTCGCTGAACCCGACGATGCGCGTCGGCCGCCAGATCGTCGAAGCCGGTCAGGACCGTCCGGGGGCGATCGCCCTGCTGGGAGCGATGGGTGTCCCCGAACCCGAACTGCGGTTCCGGGTCTACCCGCACGAACTCTCCGGTGGTCTGCGCCAGCGCGTCATGGCCGCGATCGCGATGGCGGGGCGTCCCGCCCTCGTCGTCGCGGACGAACCGACGACGGCGCTCGACGTCACCGTGCAGGCCCAGCTGCTCGACCTGCTGCGCGAACTGCGCGACGACCACGGCTGCAGCGTCCTGCTCATCACCCACGACCTCGGCGTGGCCGCGCAGATCGCCGACCGCATCGCCGTCATGTACGCGGGCCGGTTCGCCGAGGTGGGCCCCACCGAGCAGGTGCTGAACGAACCCTCGCACCCCTACACGGCGGGTCTGCTGCGGTCGCGGCTCTCGCTGCAGGTCGCCAAGGACCGCCGGCTGCCCACGCTGACCGGCGACACCCTGACCCCCGCGGAACGTCTGCACGGCTGCGCCTACCGGGGCCGCTGCCCGCTGGCGGTGGCGCGCTGCACCACCGACACCCCGGACCTCGACGCCTCCCGGCCGAGCGCGGACCACGGCGCCGCGTGCTGGTTCCCGACCGAGGACGTGGCGCGGTCCGTGACCGTCGCGGCGACCGCCCCGGTGCGGGCCGCGCGGGTGTCGGACGACCTCGCGGTGCTCCTCGAGGACGTCGTCTGCACCTACACCGTCGGTCACGGGCGCCGGCGCCGCAGCGTCGAGGCCGTGCGCGGGGTGGGTTTCGGCGTCCCCGCGGGGGAGGCGCTGGCCATCGTCGGCGAGAGCGGCTCCGGCAAGTCGACGATCCTGCGAGCGATCGCGGGCCTCGTCCCCGTCCGCTCCGGGCGCATCACCGTCGCCGCGGGCGGCGCCCAGATGGTGTTCCAGGACGCCGGTTCCTCGCTCACCCCGTGGCTGAGCGTGGGGGAGACGCTGCGGGAACGCCTCGCCCCGCTGCGACTGGGGCGCGCCGAGGCCGACCGCCGGGTCGCGGCGGCCCTCGAAGCCATCTCGCTGCCGGCCTCGCTCGCCCGCTCACGACCCGCGGACCTCTCCGGCGGACAGCGTCAGCGGGTCGCCCTGGCCCGGGCGACCATCCTGCGCCCCGCCGTGCTGCTCTGCGACGAACCGACCAGCGCCCTGGACGCCTCGCTCGCGGCCACGACCCTGAACCTCATCCGGGACATGCGGGAGGAGCTCGCCATGACCGTCCTCTTCGTCACCCACGACCTCGCGGTGGCCCGGCTGATGGGGGACCGCATCGCCGTCGTCGAAGCGGGCCGGATCGTCGAGCTCGGCGACGCCGACGCGGTCATCGGAAACCCCCGCGAGCCCTACACCCGGGCGCTCGTCGCCTCCGTCCCCGAGATCGGGGTGGTCGCGTGAGCTCCGTCCTGGTCACCCGCCGGCTCACGGTCCCGGTCGTCACCGGCCGCGGTCGCAGCGGCCGCCGGCTCGCCTGGTTCCTCGTCGCCCTGCTGGGCGCGCTGACCGTCCTCGCGGTGTTCGCCCGCTTCCTCGCCCCGGCCGACCCGATCCAGCCGGTGGCCGCCCCGCAACTGCCCCTCGGGTCGGCGGGCAACCTGCTGGGCACCGACTCCATCGGCCGCGACATCCTCTCCCGCACCCTCTTCGGTCTCCAGACCTCGTGGTTCTCCGCCCTCGCCGTCGTCGCGATCGGGTTGCTCGTCGGTGGGGTCGTCGGGGTCGCGTCGGGGGTGGCCGGCGGCTGGGTCGACACGGTGCTGATGCGCCTCACCGACCTGTTCCTGGCGCTGCCCTCGACGCTGGTCGCCATCGCCCTCGTGGCGGCGCTCGGGCCGGGTCTGCGCAACACCCTGCTCGGGATGTCGATCGTCTGGTGGCCCTACTACGCCCGGTTGATCCGGTCCGAGGTCCGCTCGATCGTCACCCGTCCGCACGTCGAGGCCGCCCGCGTCGCCGGGGTGGGGCGGGCACGCCTCGTCCTGCGCCACGTCCTGCCGGGGGCGGTCCCCACCGCCGTCGTCACCGCCAGCCTGGACATCGGCAACGTCGTCCTGCTGCTGGCCGGACTCTCCTTCCTCGGCCTGGGACAACCCTCGCCCGCCGCGGAACTCGGGGCGGACACCGCCGCGAACACCCAGCTCCTGCTCAGCGCGTGGTGGGTCCCCGTCGTCCCCGGCGCGGCGGTCCTGCTGCTCAGCCTCGTCGCGAACCTCGCCGGCGACGGCATCCGCACCCTGCTCGGAACCCGGAGGTGAACCCCGTGCTGCGCTTCGTGGTCCGTCGGCTCGGTGCGCTGGTCGCCGTGCTCCTCGTCCTCAGCGCCGTCGTGTTCGCGCTGCAGCAGATCTCCCCCGGGGACCCGGCCCGGGCCGCGCTGGGGGCCAACGCCTCCCGCGCGGCCGTCGACGCCGAACGTCACCGGCTCGGCCTCGACGACCCGTGGCCCGTGCAGTTCCTGCGGTTCCTCGGGCACGCCGTCCGGGGGGACTTCGGCACCTCCTACCGGACGCACCGCCCGGTGGCGACCGACCTCGCGTCGGCGTTCCCGGCGACGCTGGAACTGGTGCTGGCCTCCTTCGTCGTCGCCCTGCTGCTCGCGACCCTCTTCGCGGCCTCGGCCGCGTTGCGCTGGCGGTTCGCCGGCGTCTACCGCGGGGTGCTGCTGGTGGCCGCCACGGCTCCACCGTTCCTGCTGGCGCTGGCCGGGATCATCCTGTTCTACGCCCGGCTGGACTGGCTCCCGGGGTCCGGGCGCGGTGAGGGCGGTCCCGGGTCGGAACTCCAGCACCTCGTCCTGCCGGCCACCGTGCTGGCCATCGCCCCGGCGCTGGCGATCGGCCGGATCCTGCGGTCGGGGTTGGAGACCACCCTGGCCGCCGACCACGTCCGCACCGCCCGGTCCAAGGGACTCGGGGAGGCGAGCGTCCTCGCGCGGCACGTGGTCCGCAACTCCATCGGCCCGTCGGTGTCGATGGCGGGCCTGCAGCTGGGTTTCCTCTTCGCCGGGACCGTCGTCGTCGAGAAGGTCTTCAGCTGGCCCGGGATGGGGAACTACCTCGCCAACAGCATCCCGACCTCGGACTACCCCGCCATCGCCGCCGTGACCCTCGTCCTCGGCGCCGTCTACGTGGTCGTGAACACCCTCGCCGACGTCCTCCAGACGGCGGCGGACCCGCGACTCGCCTGATTTCCCCCCTCACCCCCGAACTCCCCACCCCCCACCTGAGGAGAACCCATGAGGTTCAGCTCGTTCAGCCGGCGGACGCGCACGTTGCTGGCCACCGCCGCCGCCGTCCCGCTGATCGCCCTCTCCGCCTGTTCCGGCGGGGGCAGTGACGACCAGGGGGCCGCGAACGCCGCCCCCACCGACGGGACCCTGACCGTCGGTCTGCTCGGGGACATCGGCCAGCCGCCGGACCCGGACGTCTACTACGCCAACAACGGGCTCGCGATCGTCCTCAACACCTACGAGGGGCTGGTGCAGTACGCGAACGACAAGGACTCCGTCGAGATCGCGCCGCGGCTCGCCACGTCCTGGGACGTCAACGCGGACAACACCGTCTACACGTTCCACCTGCGTGACGGGGTGACCTTCCACGACGGGACCCCCTTCACCTCGGCCGCCGTGAAGGTCGCCTTCGACCGTCGCATCGCCGTCGAAGGCGGGGCGGCGTACATGGTCGAGGGCGTCCAGGACGTCGCGACCCCCGACGACCTCACCGCCGTCGTCACGCTCAAGGCGGCGAACTCCGCGTTCCTGGACTACCTCGCCTCGCCGTTCGGGCCGAAGATGGAGTCCCCGACCGCGTTGCAGAGCAACGCCGGGTCCGACGACGCGCAGACCTACCTGCAGACCCACGACGTCGGCACCGGGCCCTACACGATCTCCGACGCGCAGCCGGGGACGTCCTGGACGCTGAAGCAGTACGACGGGTACTGGGGCGACAAGTCGCCGTTCACCACGGTGAAACTCCCCATCTACTCCGACGTCTCGGCCCTGCAGCTGGCCTTCGACCAGGGGGACGTGTCGGCCGTCGTCGCCGCGCTGCCGTCCTCCAGCCTGAAGAAGTACGAGAAGTCCACCGACTACGCCAGCTACATGCTCCCGACCCTGCAGTCCGCGCTCGTGACGCTCAACCCCTCGAAGGACTTCTTCAAGGACCAGGACGCGCGACTGGCGTTCCTGCAGAGCATCGACCAGAAGTCCCTCGTCGACCAGGTCCTCGGCAGCCGGTCCGAACCGGCGACCACCCTGTACGCCAAGGGCATGATCCCCGGTGGGGCCGACAAGCAGGAACTGACCTACGACCCCAGCGTCCTCACCGCCTACGCCAAGACCCTGCCGGCGGGAACGGCCATGACCATCGGTTTCGCGAGCGGGAACACCAACGCGGAGCAGATGGCGAACATCCAGGCCGCGAAGCTCCAGGCGCTGGGCGTGAAGGCGACCGCGGTGTCCTACCCGACGTCGCAGGTCTTCGGCTGGATCAACGACCCCACGCAGGGGCCGGACGCGTTCTTCGACGGCAACAACGGCCCCGACGGTGGGTCCCCGTACATGTGGGGTCACGTGTTCTGGGACGCCTCCGGCGGGATCAACTACTTCGGCTGCGAGGTCGCCGACGTCAACGCCCAGCTCGACCAGGCGGTCGCCACCGGTGACGACGCCCTCTACGTCAAGGCCGCGGAGGAGTACGCCAAGACGGGGTGCTACTACAACCTCTCCTACAACAAGGACTGGGTCCTCGCCCAGAAGTGGCTCACCGGGGTGGCCGCATCGCACAACATCGGGGCCAACGAGCTCGACTTCAGCAAGCTCGGTCTCGAGAAGTAGTTCGTCGGGCCGCTAGGTTCGACGCGACGGCCCGGTCCGGTGGACCGGGCCGTCGCAGGCGCGAGGCCCTCGGAAGAACGACGACCCCGGAAGAACAAGGTTGATGACTGCCGCACCCAGTGAGCCGCCCTCGCTCTCCCGCCAGATCCACGCGCGGCTGCGCGAACTCATCATCCGCGGGGACTACCCCCAGGGCCACAAGCTCGTGGAACGCCGCATCGGCGAGGAACTGGGCGTGTCCCGGGTTCCGCTGCGCGAGGCCGTGCCGATGCTGGAGATGGAGGGTTTCGTCGTCACCTCCCCCCAGCGCGGGGCGGTGGTGACGACGTGGAGCACCCAGCTGGTCAACGACCTCTTCGACCTGCGGGAGGTGCTCGAGGTGGGTGCGGCCGGCCACGCCGCCCGGGCCGTCGCGGCGGGGGCGTCGACCGCGGCGCTGGAGGACGCCGTCGAGCACTCCCACCGCGTCGTCGAGGAGGGCGATCCGTACCGCATCGCCGAGGCGAGCACCCGCTTCCACGAGGTCGTCGTCGAGATGACGGGCAACGTGCTCATGCAGGCCTCCATGCGGTCGGTGTCGGGGCGGGTCCAGTGGCTCTTCCACCTGACCTCCGAGCTGGACGTCCACAACGCCTTCCAGGACCACGTCGAACTCGCAGCGGCGGTCGCCAGAGGTGACGTCCGAATGTCCGAGGCCCTGGCCTTCGCCCACATCGAGCGGGACCGGGAACCGTCGCTGGCCGTCCTGCGCCACGAGCGCTGAGGGGCGCCCCGGACACTCGCTACCCTGGGGTCGTGGCAGCGCGCGTCGAGGGGCTCTTCGTCTACCCGGTCAAGGGCATGACGCCGCAGCCGCTCACCCACGTCGACCTGACCGCCGGGTGCGGGGTCCCCTTCGACCGCACGATCGCGCTGGCCCGGCCGGGCGGGGCCTACGAACCCGGGCTGGGTCACGGCATCTCCAAGCAGGAGTTCTTCGTCCTCGTCGCCGAGGCCCGCCTCGCGGGGCTGAGCACCCACCTGGAACCGACGTCGGGCGTCTACACCGTCGACGTCCGCGGCCACCGGGTCCTCACCGCGGACCTGGGCACCGACGGAGGACTGGCGGAGCTGCGGAGCTTCTACGCCCGCGTCCTCGACCTGCCGCCGGGCACCGAACCCGTGGTCGCCCGCGAACCGGGACGCCGGTTCACCGACACCGCGCACGGCTCCGACCGCGCGATGGAGTTCGTCTCCTTCGTCAACCTGGGATCGGTCCGCGACCTCGCCGCCCGCGTCGGGCACGACGTCGACCCGCTGCGGTTCCGCGCGAACGTCCACCTCGAGGGTCTGGCGGCGTGGAGCGAGTTCGACCTCGTCGACCGGGAGTTCACCCTCGGCGACGTCCGGTTCCGCGGTACCCAGCGGACCGTCCGGTGCGCGGCGACCGAGGTCGAACCCGGCACCGGGAAGCGCGACCTGCCCGTCCCGCAACTGCTCTCGACCACCTACGGCCACGAGTCCATGGGTTTCTACGCCGAGGTCCTCGACGGCGGGACCCTGCACGACGGGGCCGAACTCACCGTGGGAGAACGCGTTGCCTGACGTCCTGAACCTGCTCGTCGCCGAACGCGCCGACCTCACCCGCGACGTCACCCGGTTCGTCCTGCGCGATCCCGCCGGGGGAGCGCTGCCCGGCTACCGCGGCGGCGCCCACGTCACCGTGACCACCCCCGCGGGCCCGCGCCGCAGCTACAGCCTCGTCGACGCCGGTTCCCGGGCCCCGTGCGAGTACGCGATCTGCGTGCGTCGCGACGCAGGTGGCCGGGGTGGTTCCGTGAGCCTGCACGACGACGTCCGCGTCGGCGACGTCCTCGAGGTCACCTGGCCCGCCAACAACTTCGCCCTCAAACGGGCGAAGCGCTACCTGTTCATCGCCGGCGGCATCGGCATCACCCCGATCCGCGCGATGGTCGGGGAACTGCGGGCCCGCGGCGGCGCGGAGATCGAGGTCCTCTACCTCAGCCGCAGCGCGGAGGACACGGCGTTCCTCGACGAGTTCAGCGCCGACGGGTCGCTGCTGCACCACAGTTCCACCCACGGCCGCCTCGACCTGTGGCCGTACCTCGCCGACCCCCACGGCGGTGACGCGTCGGACACCCGCGTCTACTGCTGCGGGCCGACCGCGCTCATCGACGAGGTCCTCGCCCTGACGATGCACTGGCGCCCCAGCCGGATCCACGTCGAGGACTTCGCCGGCGTCGACGCCCTCGGCGCTCGCCCGGTCCCGTTCACCGCCGTCTGGGCACCCACCGGAGCCCGGGTCGAGGTCCCCGCCGACCGGTCGCTGCTGAGCGCCCTGCGCGCCGAGGGGCTCGACGTCGACTCCTCCTGCGAGTCCGGAACCTGCGGCACCTGCCGGCTGGGTCTGGTGGCGGGGGAGGCCGACCACCGCGACCTCGTCCTGACCCAGGACGAACGTGCCCGCTCCGTCATGCCGTGCGTCTCCCGCGCGCTCACCGCGGAGATCACCGTCGCCCCCGCTTGACCTCCAGCGCGCTGGAGGGGGCAGGGTCGTCCGCATGGCGATCACGACTGGCTACACGCTTCCGGACCTTCCCTACGACTACTCCGCGCTCGAACCCCACATCTCCGGGGCGATCATGGAGCTGCACCACGACAAGCACCACGCCACCTACGTGGCCGGCGCGAACACCGCCCTGCAGAAGCTGGCCGAAGCCCGCTCCAGCGACGACTTCGCCACCGTGAACCTGCACGAGAAGAACCTCGCGTTCAACCTCGGCGGACACGTCAACCACTCCGTCTTCTGGCCCAACCTCAGCCCCGACGGCGGCGACAAGCCGGTCGGTGAGCTCGCCGCGGCCATCGACGACAGCTTCGGCTCCTTCGAGGGCTTCCAGAAGCACTTCACCGCCACCGCGCTGGGCATCCAGGGCTCCGGCTGGTCGATCCTGGCCTGGGACTCCATCGGGCAGAAGCTGGTCAACGTCCAGCTCTACGACCAGCAGTCCAACATCGCCCTGGGTCTGGTGCCGGTGCTGGTGCTGGACATGTGGGAGCACGCCTTCTACCTGGACTACAAGAACGTGAAGCCGGACTACGTCAAGGCCTGGTGGAACGTCGCGAACTGGGCGGACGCGGCCTCGCGCTTCGAGCGTGCGCGCAGCCGGACCGTGGGCCTCATCGTCCCCTGACCGCTGCGGTTCAGCGGGAGCGGCGCCAGGCCTCCAGGGCCTCGCGCTGCTCCTCCAGCGCCTGCCTGCCGCCGGCGGTGAACGTCGTGCGCATCGACGCGTCGATCGTGACCAGGCCGCCCGAGCGGTCGAGCACGGTCAGGACCTGCCCGAGCCGGGCCGGGTTTCCCGTGGGGCGCCCGACGCGGACGCTCTCGACCTGCGCGCGTTCCAGCTGGCGGGTGGAGAGGACGTTGTGGACGGTCAGCGTGGATCCCGACGTCGTGGCCCGGGCCCGCACCGAGCGCAGCACGAGGGCCTCGCCGACGAGGAACATCACGACGATCACCGCGACCCCGCCGGGCTGCCCCCCGCGGACGGCCTGGACGGCGAACGTCGACAGCAGGGCGAGCCAGACGACGCCGAACAACCCCAGGTAGAGGCGCCAGCCGAGGGGCACGCGCAGGTGGACGGGGTGCGGGGAGGACGTCACGGGGGACATCTCAGCACGTCAGGCTAGGCTTCCCCGCCCTCGGAGTGGCACGCTCACTCGTGTGGACACGTTGACGACGGACCGCATCGCCGGCCTCGCCGTGCGCCGGACGGGAACCGGCGAACCGGTGCTCGCCCTGCACGGGTCGGGCGGTGGGTTGCACACCTTCGCCCCGCTCGCCCGGGCACTGCCCGACTTCGAGGTGTGGCGCTGCGCGCGGCGCGGGTACCCACCGAGTCCCGACGCCCGGGGCACCCGCACCTTCGTCCAGGAGGTGCACGACGTCCACGACCTGCTGGCCACGATCCGCGCGGTCACCGAGTCCGACGTCCACCTCGTCGGGGTCGGCTACGGCGCGAGCCTCGCCCTGCACACGGCCCTGGCGGAACCCGCGGGGATCCGCTCGCTGACGGTGATCGAGCCGCCGCTGCTGCTGGTCGGTCCGCACCTGCAGGGGGTCCTCACCCGCTACCGCGGCCTCGTCGCCGACCGCGACTTCCGCGCGGCCGCCGACCTGTTCGCCCGGGAGGTCACCCTGACCCCGGAACCGGTGCTGGCCGCGTTGTCGACGCTGGCCGACCCGGACCCGGTGGCCGCCGCCCGCGAGGCCGTGGGCTGGACCCACGACCTCGAGGCCCTGGCCGCCGACGAGGTCGACACCACGCGCTGGTCGGTGCTGGCCGACCTCGACCTGCCGATCCTGCTGGCGCAGGGGGAGCGGAGCCGTCCCCCGCTGCCCGCCGGGATGGAGGCTCTCGCGGCGGCCCTCCCGCACGCCCGTCGGGTCGTGTGGGAGGACCGGTCGTCCGTCACCGGTGGAGTCGCCGGTGCCCCGGAACTCGTCGTCGCGAGCCTGCGGGAGTTCTTCCGGGTCCTGCCTCAGTCGTCCTGATGGGCGCGCATCCGGGCCAGGAAGGTCCGGGTGCGTTCCTCCTTCGGGTTCCCGATGACCTCGGCCGGGGTGCCGCGCTCCACCACGACCCCGCCGTCCATGAAGACGACCTGGTCGGCGACGTCGCGGGCGAACGCGACCTCGTGGGTCACGACGACCATCGTGGTTCCGTCGGCGGCGAGCTCCCGCATGACCTGCAGGACCTCGCCGACGAGTTCCGGGTCCAGCGCCGAGGTCGGCTCGTCGAAGAGCATGAGCTTCGGCTGCATCGCCAGCGCCCGGGCGATGGCGACCCGCTGCTGCTGCCCCCCGGAGAGCTGCGACGGGTAGTTCTGCGCCCGGTCGGCCAGGCCGACCCGTTCCAGCAGGACGTCGGCGCGTTCGTGGGCCTGCTTCCGGCTCAGACCGCGGACCCTGATGGGGGCCTCGACGACGTTCTCCAGCGCGGTCAGGTGCGGGAAGAGGTTGAACCGCTGGAACACCATGCCGATGTCGCGGCGCTGGGCGGCGATCCGCTTGTCGGTGAGCCGGTGCAGCCGGCCGTTGCGCTCCTCCAGGCCGACGAGGTCGCCGTCGACCCAGATCCGGCCACCGTCGATGCGTTCCAGGGAGTTGATGCAGCGCAGCAACGTCGTCTTGCCCGAACCCGACGGGCCGAGCAGGCAGACGACCTCACCGGAGTTCACCTCGAGGTCGATGCCCTTGAGGACCTCGACGTGGCCGAACGCCTTCGAGACGTTCAGCGCCTTGACGAGCGGGGTGCTCACTTCGCACCCCCCGGGCCCAGCGAGACGCCCGCGGCGGCCGGGCGACGACGGGGCTGGCCGCCGTAGCCGCGACCGAACCGGCGTTCCAGGAAGTACTGGCCGACCATGAGGATCGACGTCGCGATGAGGTAGTACAGGACGGCCGCCATGTTGCCCGCCATCACCTGGTAGGTCTGGTTCTTGATCTGGCCGACCCGGAAGAACAGTTCGGCCTGGACGGGGATCGCCGCGAGCAGCGAGGTGTCCTTGAGCATGGCGATGACCTCGTTGCCCGTGGGCGGCACGATGACGCGCATCGCCTGCGGGAGGACGATGCGCCGCATCGAGAGCCGCTTCGACATCCCCAGCGCCGCGGCCGCCTCGTGCTGGCCCTCGTCGACGCTGAGCAGCCCGGCCCGGGCGATCTCGGCCATGTAGGCGGCCTCGGACAACCCGAGTCCGACGATGCCGCCGAAGACGCTGCCGAACAGGGCGAAGAGCGTCGTCTGGCTGACGGTCAGCAGCCGCAGGTCCGGCGTCCCGAACCAGTGGGTCAGCAGGAAGTCGAAGGGGAACCCGATCGAGAACCCCGTCGCGAACAGCGCGCCGATGCCGCCGGTGATCGAGAGCAGCACGTAGCGCGGGATGGCCCGGTAGAACCAGGTGAACGCCCACGCGACGCCGGAGAGGACCTTGTTGTCCGAGAGTCGCAGGACCGCGAGCAGCACCCCGCCGAGCACACCGATGACCATGGCGCACACGGTGGTGAACAACGTCCCCACCAGGAAACCGCGGATGACGATGTTCTGGTTCATCACCTGCAGGGTGAAGGGCCAGTCGAACGAGTCGTTCGTCGCCAGCAGGTGCACCAGCATGAGCGCCAGGACGGCGACGACGGCGATCGCGACCCAGCGCCAGGGGTGCCGGACCTCGACGGCGTCGATCCGTCCGGGACGTTCCTCCGCGGAGTTCGTGCTCACGACACGGAGGGGTTGACCGGGAACTCCGTCACCGCACCCGAGGCGCCACCCCAGTTGTCCAGCGCGGCCTTGTAGCTGCCGTCGGCGGCGATCGCGGTGAGGGCCTTCGAGATCGCGTCGGCCTCGGAGGTCTGCTCCTTCGGGGTGACGATGCCGTAGGGCGCGGCGTCGTAGATGTCCCCGGCGAGTTCCAGCTTGTCACCGGTCTGCTTGACGGCGTAGGCCGAGATCGGGGAGTCGGCGAGCATGGCGGCCGCACGGCCCTGGACGACGGCGGTCGTCGCGTCCTCCTGGGAGTCGAAGGACAGGACGGTGATGGTCGGCTTGCCCGCGTCGGTGCAGGCCTTGATGCGGACCGGCAGGTCGTCGTCGGACTGGGTGGTGTTCGACTGCACCGCGACGGTCTTGCCGCAGGCGTTGGCGGGGTCGATGCCGTCCGGGTTGCCCTTGGCCACGACCCACTGGGTGCCGGCGTTGTAGTACTGGACCATGTTCACCTGCCCGAGGCGCTGGGCGTTGATGGTGAACGACGAGATGGCGATGTCGTAGCGGTTGCTCGTGACGCCCGTGATGAGGGAGTCGAAGCTCGCGTTGGAGTACTCCACCTTCACGCCCAGCTTGGCGGCCACGGCGTTGAGGACGTCGATGTCCATGCCCTTGACCGTGTCGCCGTCGAGGAACTCGTTCGGCGCGTACTCGGCGTTGGTGCCGACCCGCAGCGTGCCGGAGTCCTGCACCGACTGCGGCAGCATCGCCTTCAGCGCGGCGTCGGCGCTGCCGGTCGCGCTCGCGGCCGCGGAGCTGGTGGTGGAGGAGGAGGAGCCGCTGGGCGAGAGCGAGTCCGACCCGCAGCCGGTCGCGGTCAGACCGAGGACGGCCAGGGCACCGAGGGCCCCGAGGAACGGGCGGCGGGCGGTGGGACGAACGGGCACGGGAAACCTCCGTTGGCGGGTGTCGAGCGGACACAGTGTGGACCACGTGGCCGGGGGATGAAGCACCGTGTCCGGTGCCGCGCCCGTTCGTAACGCACTTGTCACACGGCGCGCAACGACCGGGTGAGCGTCCGGCGCAGGCGCGGCAGGCCCTGGCTGCGCCCGGCGTGGTCCACCTCGACCCCGGCGGGGCCGTCGGGGTCGAGCACGACGGTCATCACGCCGTTGTCGAACCACGGCCCGTGCTCGACGTCCCAACGCACGTCGGGCTCGCGCACCCCGGCCAACAGGGCCAGCCCGCGGATGAACCCGCGGACGGGCGCGCGGTCGAGGATCCGGTTCGCGACCTTCATCCCGCGTTCCAGCGGGTTGCGGAACGGCGACATCACCAGCTGGTGGATCGCGGTGCGTCCCGCGTCCACCCCGGGGACGTGGACCTGCGCGGTGTAGCTGCAGTGCACGTCGCCGGAGAGCAGCAGGACGCTCGCGGGGGGCTGCTCGCGACGACCCACCTCGCCCAGCAGCGTCACCAGCTCGACGAAGGAGCGGTGGAAGGCGGCCCAGTGCTCCAGGTCGGCGGCCTGGCGCAGCTTCTCGCCCCACGCCGCGGCCCGGGCGCCCCAGCGGCCGTCGGCGACGGCCGCGTCGAACGTCTCGGCGTGGTGGATCCCGTGCAGCAGGAACGCGGGCAGCGTGGTGGCCAGCAGCAGGTGCTGCACCGGCTCCTCGCGGTCCACGCCGAGGGCCTGGGCGCGCACCCACTCCCACTCCTGGGCGTCGGTGATGTGCCGGTCGTCCGGGTCGAGGCGGCGCGCGCAGCGGGAGTCGATGGCCACCAGCCGGGTCGCGCCGAGGTCGCGCGAGAAGCTCCAGCGCGCGCTGGCGGGGTCCGCGTCGGCGGTCGCGGCGAACTCGTCGAGGACCGCGTCGCGTTCGGTGTCGTCCTCGATGTCGCGCAGCACCCGCCAGAGCCGGTCCTGCGCGAGGTCCTTCGGGGAGAGGTTGCCGAGGTGCTGGTAGATCCAGTAGCTCGCGAACGCGCCCTTGACCCGGTCCTCCCACCACGGCCGCTCGCTGACCTGGCGGCGCCACACGTCGGAGGTGTTCCAGTCGTCGCGCAGGTCGTGGTCGTCGAGCAGCATGCAGGTCGGGACGGTCGAGAGCAGCCAGCGGACCGCCTCCGGGCCCCAGGTCTCGTGGTAGAGCCAGGTGTACTCCTCGAAGTCCCCGATCTCGTCGCGGACCTCGCGCGCCCCCTCGGGGCGGCCCTCGTTGCGCTCGCGCAGCCGGTCGACGATCCCGGGGTTGGGGTCGTCGGCGTAGACCTGGTCACCGACGAAGAGCAGCAGGTCCGGGCGCGGCGTCTCGGGCTCGTCGACCATCCGCCGGGCCAGCGCGGAGAGCGCGTCGACCCCGACGAGGGCCGTGGACTCCTCCCCGTCGTCCCCGGCGCGGCGGCACGACCCGAAGGCGAGGCGCAGTTCGTCATCGGGCGCGGGGGTGCTGATCCACGACGCGGGCCACGAGGACCCCACGAGCGGCCAGACGCCCACGTCGTCGACGCTGACGGTGTACGGCAGGGAGCGACCCGTCGGCAGCCCGTCGACCACGACGAGGGCGAAGTGGTGCCCGTGCAGGCTCAGCGTCCGGTCCCCGCCCCGCACGGTGGAGCCGTCGGGCAGGGTGACGTCGACGGTGACGGACCCGGGGGAGTCGACCTCCACCCAGACCGTGGCTCCCGTCGCATCGACGTGGCGCAGGATCGGTCCGAGCAGGAGTTGGGGCACCGGGCAATCTTGGACCATGCCGAGAGGTCCGCGACTCGTACGCCGTGTCCACCGTCGCCCGGATGCCGAGATCGACGGCACTGCGTGGCCGGACTCCATACCCGCTGTGACACAACTGCTCACCGAGGGCCTGGACCTGCCCGCCGGGGTGACGTTCCTCGTCGGGGAGAACGGGGCGGGGAAGTCGACGCTGGTCGAGGGGATCGCCGAGGCCCTCGAGGTCCACGCCGAGGGCGGGTTGCGCCGCCACGCCCCCGGCCGGGCGGAGGCCGCCGTCGACGCCTCGAGCCTCGGGTCCCGGCTGGAGGTCGTGCGCGGCGTCGCGAAGGCCCGGGAGGTGTTCTTCCTGCGCGCGGAGACGATGCACCGCTTCTACAGCTTCCTGCGCGACGCCGGGTCGCCGGCGCACTCGAACCTGCACGAGATGAGCCACGAGGAGTCGTTCCTCGACGTCGTCGGCGCCGCGTGGATGCGTCCGGTCGGGATGCTGCTGCTGGACGAACCCGAGTCGGCGTTGTCGTTCCGGAACTCCCTCGTCCTGGGCGCCGGGAGGTGCCCAGCGCCGCAGCGCTACTGGCGCCGGGTCCTGTGAGTCGTCGCGTGAGCCGTCACGGCTGCGGGACGCCCAGCCAGTCGTACCACCCGCTGTGCAGCACCAGCCACGCCAGCAGCCCGTAGCCGGCCTGGCCCGGGTGGATCCCGTCGGAGGCGGCGAGGTCGGCGTACCAGTCCTCGTGCTCGGCGAGCGGGGAGAAGGTGTCGACGTAGGAGATCCGGCGGCGCGCGCAGACGTCGGCGAAGGCGTCGGCGAGGTCACCGATGCGTTCGTTGCGCTCCGCGTCGGAGACCGGCGTCGGGCCGACGACGAGGGTCGGCAGACCGCGGGCCTCGCACTCGTCGAGGACGTTGGCCAGGTTGAGCCGGCTGCGGGCCAGCGTCGTCCCGGCGTCGAGGTCGGCGTGGCCGAGGCCGACGACGAGGCGGTGCTCGTCGCCGCCGACGAAGCGGCGCGAGGTCTCCTCGCGCCAGCGGTTGTTCAGGTCCGTCGTCGTCTCGCCCGGCACGCCGAGCGGGAAGAGGGTGATGTCGCGGTCGTCGCGCGGGGTGCGGGCCGACACGCGGCCGACCCAGCCGAGGGCGCGGGGGTCGCCCACACCGGTGACGAACTCGTCGCCGACGAGGCACACCCGCACGTCGTAGCGGCCGTTCACTTCAGGTCCTCGCTCACGCGGGTGGTGCTCCTCATCAGGGGGTCGTGCCACGAATGACTGGCGGGGCAGGCCGAGGATAGTCGCTGCCGGGGACCCCGCTGCGCTCACCGGGCACCACGCGGCGAACCCCGCCACCCGGAGGGGTGACGGGGTTCGCCGCGTGGTGCCGTGATCAGCGGTTGAACGCCTCTTCGACGATCTGGCGCTGCTCGGCCTGGTGACGCTTGGCCGAACCGGCGGCCGGAGAGGCGGAGGCGGGACGCGAGACGAGGCGGAGCTTCGCGTTCAGCGACGGGAAGAGACCCATCGCGACGTGCCACCAACCGCCCTGGTTCGCCGGTTCCTCCTGCACCCAGACCGCTTCCGCGTTCGGGTACTGCCCGAGCACGCGGACGGCCTGCTCGACCGGGAGCGGCGCGAGCTGCTCGAGGCGGACGATCGCCGTCGTCGTGTCCTGGCGCGCGGTGCGCTCGGCGAGGAGGTCCCAGTAGACCTTCCCCGAGCACATCAGCACCCGGGTCACCGCGGCCGGGTCGAGGCCGCCCTGGTCGTCGATGACCTCCTGGAAGGTCCCCGAGGTGAAGTCCTCCACGGAGGACTGCGCGGCCTTCAGCCGGAGCATCGACTTCGGGGTGAAGACGACCAGCGGGCGGCGCGGGCGGGCGTAGGCCTGACGGCGCAGCAGGTGGAAGTGGCTCGCCGGGGTCGAGGGGACCGCGACGGTCATGTTGTCCTCGGCGCACATCTGCAGGAACCGCTCGATGCGACCGGAGGAGTGGTCCGGGCCCTGACCCTCGTAGCCGTGCGGCAGCAGCAGCACGACGGAGGAGTGCTGGCCCCACTTCTGCTGGCCCGCGACGATGAACTCGTCGATGACCGTCTGCGCGCCGTTGAAGAAGTCGCCGAACTGCGCCTCCCACAGGACGAGCGCGTCGGGACGTTCCACCGAGTAGCCGTACTCGAAACCCATCGCGGCGTACTCGGACAGCAGCGAGTCGTAGATCCAGAACTTGCCCTGCTCCTGGCCCTCGCGGCCCAGGTAGAGCAGCGGGGTCCACTCGTCGCCCGTGACGCGGTCGGTGAGGACGGCGTGACGGGAGACGAACGTGCCGCGGCGGGAGTCCTGGCCGGCGAGGCGGACGGGGGTGCCCTCCATGAGCAGCGACCCGAAGGCGAGCAGCTCGCCCCAGCCCCAGTCGATCCCGCCGTCGGTGGACATCTGCTCGCGCTTGTCGAGCAGCTGCCGCAGCTTGGGGTGGACGGTGAACCCCTCGGGCGGGTTCGACTGCACCTGACCGATGTGCTTGAGCACCGCCGCGTCCACCGCCGTCGGGTGGGTCCTGGCGGGAGTCCGCGCGTCGGCCTCCTGCGCGGCCGGCTTCTCCAGCCCACCGCGGCTGTCGCCGTCGACGGGACCGGACTTGGACTCCTTGGTCTCCGCGAACGCGCGCTCGAGCTGGGCGGAGTAGTCGCGCAACGCCTCCTCGGCGTCCTCGACGGAGATGTCGCCGCGCCCGATGAGCTGCTCGGTGTAGCCCTTGCGGACGCTGCGCTTCTTCTCGATGAGGTTGTACATCAACGGCTGCGTCATCGAGGGGTCGTCGCCCTCGTTGTGACCGCGGCGGCGGTAGCAGACCATGTCGATGACGACGTCCTTCTCGAACGTCTGGCGGAACTCGAAGGCCAGCTGCGCCACCCGGACGCAGGCCTCCGGGTCGTCACCGTTCACGTGGAAGATCGGCGCCTGGATCATCCGGCCGACGTCGGTGCAGTACACCGAGGACCGCGAGGACGCGGGGGCGGTGGTGAACCCGACCTGGTTGTTGATGACGACGTGGACGGAACCACCGGTGCGGTAGCCGCGCAGCTGGGAGAGGTTCAGCGTCTCGGCGACGACCCCCTGACCGGCGAACGCCGCGTCACCGTGGATGAGGACCGGCAGGACGGGGAAGGTCTTGCCCGCCATGTTGATCCGGTCCTGCTTGGCGCGCGCGACGCCCTCGAGCACGGGGTCGACGGCCTCGAGGTGGGAGGGGTTCGCGGCGACGTAGACCTTCGTCTGCTCGCCGTCCTCGCCCGTGAAGGTGCCCTCGGTGCCCAGGTGGTACTTCACGTCCCCGGAACCCTGGACGGTGCGCGGGTCCTGCATGCCCTCGAACTCGCGGAACACCTGCGAGTAGCTCTTGCCGGCGATGTTGGTCAGCACGTTGAGGCGACCGCGGTGGGCCATCCCGAGGCAGACCTCGTCCATGCCGTTCGTCGCCGCGCGGGACAGCAGCGCGTCCAGCAGCGCGATGACGGACTCGCCGCCCTCGAGGGAGAACCGCTTCTGCCCCACGTACTTCGTCTGCAGGAACGTCTCGAAGGCCTCGGCCGCGTTGAGGCGGCGCAGGATCCGCAGCTGCTCCGCCGCCGACGGCTTCGCGTAGGGACGTTCCACCCGGTCCTGGATCCACTTGCGCTGGTCCGGTTCCTGGATGTGCATGTACTCGATGCCGACGGTGCGGCAGTAGGAGTCGCGCAGCACCCCGAGGACGTCGCGCAGCTTCATGTGCGCCTTGCCGCCGAAACCCCCGGTGGGGAACTCGCGGTCGAGGTCCCACAGCGTCAGGCCGTGGGTCTCGATCTCGAGGTCGGGGTGGATGCGCTGCTCGTACGACAGCGGGTCGGTGTCGGCCATGAGGTGACCACGCACCCGGTAGGCGTGGATCAGCTCGACGAGACGGGCCGTCTTGTTGATCTGGTCGTCGTGGCTGATCGAGATGTCCGGCGTCCAGCGGATCGGCTGGTAGGGGATGTGCAGCGCCTGGAAGACGCGGTCGTAGAACCCGTCCTCGCCCAGCAGCTTCGCGTGCACGATCCGCAGGAACTCACCCGAGCCGGCGCCCTGGATGATGCGGTGGTCGTAGGTCGAGGTCAGCGTGATGACCTTGCTGACCGCGAGGCGGGTCAGGGTCTCCTCGCTGGCGCCCTGGTACTCCGCGGGGTACTCCATCGCCCCGACGCCGATGATCGCGCCCTGGCCCTTCACCAGGCGCGGGACGGAGTGGACCGTCCCGATCGTGCCCGGGTTGGTGAGGCTGATCGTCGTGCCGGCGAAGTCGTCCGCGGTGAGCTTGCCGCCACGCGCGCGGCGCACGACGTCCTCGTAGGCGGTCCAGAACTCCGAGAAGTTCTTGCCCCCGGAGTCCTTCACCGCGGGAACCATCAGCTGCCGCGTGCCGTCGGGCTTGGGGAGGTCGATGGCGATCCCGAGGTTCACCTGGGCCGGCTGCAGCACAGCCGGTTTGCCCTTGGCGTCCGTGGTGTAGGCCGCGTTCATCGACGGCATCGTCGCCAGCGCCTCGACGACGGCGAACCCGATGAGGTGGGTGAAGGAGACCTTCCCGCCCCGGGCGCGCTTGAGGTGGTTGTTGATGACGATGCGGTTGTCGACCAGCAGCTTCGCGGGGATCGCGCGCACGCTCGTCGCGGTGGGGACCTCGAGGGAGTCCTCCATGTTGCTCACCACGCGCGCGGCGGGGCCGCGCAGCGGGGTCACCGTGTCGGTGCGGGGGGCTGCGGGTGCGCTGTCCGTGACGGACACGTCCTTGGTCACGACCTTCGGTTCGGTCTTCGTCGGCTGCGGGGCCGGCGCCACGACCGCCTTCTCGGGGGCCTTCGCCGCGGGTGCCGGCTCCGGGGCCTTCGCGGCGGGGGCCTTCGCGGTGGGGGACTGCGAGGTCTTCGCGGGAGCGCTCACCGCGGGGGTCGTGCTCGTGGCGCTGTTCGCGTGCCCGTTGCTCGTGCCGTTCGCGCCGGCCGGGGCGGCCTGGGTGGTGCCTGCGGGGCTGTCCGCGGGGGAGTAGTCCGCGAAGAACTCCCACCACGCCTCGTCGACGGAGAACTTGTCGGCCAGGTACTGCTCGTACAGCTCGTCGACGAGCCACTCGTTCGGGCCGAACGTCGCTGCGATCTTGTCCTCGTGGTGCGAGGGCTGTGGAGGCACGGCGTTGTCGCCTTCTTCCTCAAGGTTGTCATCCGACTGCGGGCGCTGCTCCACCCTATCCCCGTGTGGTATGCGCCCGCCGCCCGCCCTCAGCCCGACGTTGCGGCTTCGGTCACACCCGGTGAAGCATCGGTCACCCTGGGCAGGTTGACGTCGATCCGACATCCGCCCTCCTCGGGGGTCGGCGCCACCCGGATCGTCCCGCCGTGCAACTGCACGGCCCAGCGCGCGATGGCCAACCCGAGTCCCGTCCCGCCGTCGGTGCGCGCGCTCCCGCGCTGGAACCGCTCGAAGACCCGCTCGCGGTCGGCGTCCGGGATCCCCGGCCCCTGGTCCTGCACGCTGATGCGCACGACCTGCCCCGCGTCACCCACCGGGTGGGCCGAGACGAACACCTTGCCGCCGGGCGGGGAGTGCCGCGACGCGTTGTCCAGCAGGTTCGCCACCACCTGGTGCAACCGGGCCGAGTCGACGTAGACGTCCAGCCCGCGCGGCTCGACGTCCAGGACGAACTGCACGTCGCGTCCCGTCATCGACATCGCCCGCGTCGCCTGACCCAGGAAGGGCTCCAGGGCCAGGTCCTCGCGGTCCAGCGACACCGCCCCCGCGTCGAGGCGGGACAGGTCCAGCAGCTGCTCCACCAGCCGGCCCAGGCGCTCGGTCTGGGCCAGCGCCGTGTTCAACGTCTCGTGGTCCGGCTCCGAGACCCCGTCCACGAGGTTCTCCATCACCGCGTGCAGCGCCGACACCGGCGTCCGCAGCTCGTGGCTCACGTTCGCGACGAGCTCCCGGCGCTCGCGGTCGACGGCCTCGAGGTCCTCGGCCATCCGGTTGAACGCGTCGGCGAGTTCGCCGACCTCGTCGTTGGAGGTGGAACGGACCCGCCGGGAGTAGTCACCCCCGGCCATCGCGCGCGCCGCGGCCGTCATGTCGCGCAGGGGGGACGTCATGCCCCGCGCCAGCACCTGGGTGAAGACGAGGGTCACGACGATGGCGATGGGCAGGGTGTAGCGGGGTCCGATGTGGATCTCGGCCAGCCGCAGCCCGCTCCACACCAGCAGGGCGGCCACCGTCACCGAGGCCCCCACCAGCACGGCCAGCTTCGTCTTGATCGAGTGGACCGGGTCGAGCGGACGCACGTCCGGCCACGGCCGGCGCGTCGCCGTCCGGGCCGCACCGGCGCGGGCGTCGTGCGCCGCGCCGGTGATCGGGATCGGACCGGTGAGACCGGTGCCCTGCAGGGGTTCGGGCGTCCGGGAGCTCACGAGGTCTCCTGACCGCCGGTGGGTTCGAAGGCGTAGCCGACACCGTGGACGGTGCGGACGAGGTCGGCGCCCAGCTTGCGGCGCAACGCCTTCACGTGGCTGTCCACGGTCCGGGTGCCCGAGGCGTCGGCCCAGTCCCACACCTCCTCGAGCAGCTTCTCGCGGGTCAGGACCGTGCGCGGGGACTCCGCCAGGCAGACCAGCAGGTCGAACTCCGTCGGCGTCAGGTGCACCTCCGCGCCCGCGCGGCGGACCCGGCGCTGCGCGCGGTCGATCTCCAGCTCGCCGTCGGAGACGGGGAAGCGCATGGCCTCCGCCGAGGGGACGGGGGCGCCGACGAGGGCGCGGGCCCGCTCCACCCGGCGGACCAGGCCGTTCACCCGGGCGACGAGCTCGCGCATCGAGAACGGCTTCGTCATGTAGTCGTCGGCCCCGACGCCGAGGCCGACGAGCTTGTCCGTCTCGTCGTCGCGGGCCGTCAGCATCAGCACCGGCACCGGACGGGCGGCCTGCACGCGGCGGCAGACCTCGAGCCCGTCGAAACCGGGGAGCATCACGTCGAGCACGACGACGTCGGGGTTCACCCGCTCGCACAGCTCCACGCCGCTGGGGCCGTCCCCGGCGGTCTCGACGGTGTAGCCCTCCGCGCGCAGGCGGCGCGCGACGGCGTCGGCGATGGTGGGCTCGTCCTCGACGACGACGGCCGTCCGCGGCGGCTGCTGGCCCTGCCCGCCCTGGGGTGCGGACGTGGTTCCGATGCTCATACCGCTCAGGGTAGGACGGCCGGGCGCCGCCGAACCCGGACGCGGCCCGGACGCCCGCTGTGTGCACGAGGCCTGCACACGCTCTCCGCGAGGGAGGGGTCGGCCTAGGCTGTGCCCGTGCACTTCCTCGACGGCTCCCGGCCCGAGCACGACCTCACCTACAGCGACGTCTTCCTCGCCCCGTCGCGGTCCACCGTGACCTCGCGGCTCGACGTCGACCTCTCCACGGGTGACGGGACCGGGACGACGATCCCCGTCGTCGTCGCCAACATGACGGCCGTGTCCGGTCGCCGGATGGCCGAGACGATCGCCCGCCGCGGCGGGATGGCCGTGCTGCCGCAGGACCTGCCGCTCGACGTCGTCGCCGAGGTCGTGGCGTGGGTCAAGGCCCGCCACCCCGTCTTCGAGACCCCCGTCGTGCTGCACGAGCACGACACCGTCGCCGACGCGCTGAACCTGCTGCCGAAGCGCTCCCACGGCGCCGCCGTGGTGCTCGACGCCGACCGGCACGTGCTGGGGGTCGTCACCCCCGCGGACTGCGCCGACGTCGACCGCTTCACCCAGGTCGGCACGGTCATGAGCACCAAACCCGTGAGCATCGAGGCCGCGGTGGCCGAGGCCGACCTCGAGGCCGCCTTCGCCACGCTGCACGACTCCCGCCGCAGGTTCGCCCCCGTCGTGCGCGACGGGGTCCTCCTCGGGGCCCTCACCCGGACCGGCGCGCTGCGCTCCACCGTCTACACCCCGGCCCTCGACGCCCACGGCCGGTTGCGGATCGCCGCCGCCGTCGGCATCAACGGCGACGTCGCGGCCACCGCGAAGGCGTTGCTGGACACCGGGATCGACACCATCGTGGTCGACACCGCGCACGGTCACCAGGAGAAGATGCTGGAGGCGCTGCGCGCCGTGCGCGGCCTCGACCCGCAGGTCCCCGTCGTCGCGGGGAACGTCGTCACCGCCCAGGGCGTCCGCGACCTGCTGGAGGCCGGCGCGGACATCGCGAAGGTCGGCGTCGGCCCCGGTGCGATGTGCACGACCCGGATGATGACCGGCGTCGGGCGCCCCCAGTTCTCCGCCGTCCTCGAGTGCGCCGCCGCGGCACGCGAGCTCGGCGGGCACGTCTGGGCCGACGGCGGGGTCCGGCACCCGCGCGACGTCGCCCTCGCCCTGGCCGCCGGGGCCAGCCAGGTCATGGTCGGCTCCTGGTTCGCCGGGACCCACGAGAGCCCCGGCGACCTCGCCCACGACGCCGCCGGCCGGGCCTACAAGGAGAGCTTCGGGATGGCCTCGGCCCGTGCGGTCGCCGCCCGCACCCGGGCCGACACGCCGTTCCAGCGCGCCCGCAAGGGACTCTTCGAGGAGGGCATCTCCTCCTCGCGCATGCACCTGGACCCCGCCCGCCCCGGCGTCGAGGACCTCCTCGACCAGATCACCTCCGGCGTGCGGTCCTCCTTCACCTACGTCGGTGCGCGCTCGGTGGCCGAGTTCGCCGAACGCGCCGTCGTCGGGATCCAGTCCTTCGCCGGGTACGACGAGGGTCGTCCGCTGCCTGCGGGGTGGTGACCTCCCCGTGATGCTCGAAGGCGTGCGGCGGGCGGACGGTTCGCCCGTCGACGTCGTCACCTCCGGCGCCGGACCGGGTCTCGTCCTCGTGCACGGCGCCCGCGGGTCGGGCGACTACGCGAAGCTCGCCGACCGCCTCGGCGCCCGGTTCACCGTGCACCGCTACGACCGTGAGGCCGTCGGCCGCGCCGGGGAACGCTACGCCGTCGCCGACGACGTCGCCCTGCTTGGATCGCTGCTGACCTGCACCGGAGCGAGGCTCGTCCTCGGCCACGGCCTCGGCGGTCTCGTCGCCCTGCTCGCCACGGCCGGGCTGCTGGAACGCAACATCGACCGCGTCGCGGTCTACGACGCGGTCCTGCCCATCGACGGGTCGGTTCCCGAGGAAGCCCTCGAGCAGGCCGCCCGGGCGCTCGCGACCGGTTCCCCGGACCTCGCCCTCGCCCACCTGGACCGCCACCTGCGGTCCTCCTCGCAGGCCGTGCGGTCGGAGCGGGTGCAGCGACTGCTCGGCGGGGTGCTGGCCCGGACCGAGTGGGGACGCTCCACCGCGGCCCGGCTGCCGCAGGTCCTCGCCGAGACCCGCGCCGGTCTGCAGTTCGACGGCCCCGCCGACGTCTACGCCGGTCTGCCCGCCCGTGCCCTGCTGCTCTTCGGGGAGAGGAGCCCCGGGCACTTCGGCACCGCGGCGCTCGCGATGGCCGAGGCCGTCCCGACCGCGACCGCGCTCGTCGCGGGCGGCTGCGGCCACGACTCCCTGCTGCGCGCCGCGCGGCGCTGCGTCGCGCCGATCGAGACGTTCCTGCTGGGGGACACCCTCTTCTGAGCGCCGGAGGCGCGACCGGGTTTCTGAGCGCCGGAGGCGCGACCGGGTTTCTGAGCGCCGGAGGCGCGACCGGGTTTCTGAGCGCCGGAGGCGCGACCGGGTTTCTGAGCGCCGGAGGCGCGACCGGGTTTCTGAGCGCCGGAGGCGCGACCGGGTTTCTGAGCGCCGGAGGCGCGACCGGGCTTCTGAGCGCCGGAGGGGCGACGGCGCCGGAACCTCAGAACCAGTGCTTGCGGCCCGCGATCTCGCGCCCGGCCGCGCCGAGGATGGCCAGGACCGCGCCGATGACGAGCAGGACGACCCCGATGGTGGTGAGGATCGAGATCTTGGCGAGCAGACCGACGATGAGAAGGACGATGCCCAGGATGATCATGTGGTGCCTCCAGGTGGGGGATGAGCCTCGATCAGACCGCGTGGGCGTCGCATCGGCGAACTGAGACGACGCACAGACGTCTCTGAGCGCCGGATTCACCCCATCGCCCGGAACCGCGACGCGGGGTGATCGCCCGAGCACGGGGGATGCGTGGCGGTTCCCGTCGCGGGCGCGCGGGGCCCGTCGGCCGGAGGATGACTCCGGTGTCCCCGGTGAAGGAGTCCTCCGTGAGCCCGACCCCGTCCCCCTCGGTGATCGTCTTCGACGTCAACGAGACGCTCTCCGACCTCGCTTCGCTGGCCGAGCGGTTCCTCGCGGTGGGCGCTCCCGCGCACCGGGCCCCGCTGTGGTTCGCCACCGTGCTGCGCGACGGGTTCGCCCTGAGCGCGGTGGGGGACGCGCGGCCGTTCGCCCAGCTGGGGGCCGAGGCGTTGCGGACCCTGCTGCACGACGTCGACCTCCGGAAGGATCCGGCCGCGGGTCTGGACGGCAGTCTGGAGAGCGCGGTCGAGCACGTGCTGGACGGGATGGGCCTGGATCGACCGCCGCGGCACCCCGTACCCGGCGTCGTTCACCTCCCCCCGGGTGCACGCGAGGGGTCTGGTGGACCTGCGGGCCCAGCTCGCCGCCGGGGAGCGGTGACTCACCCGGCGCTCGACGCCACCTCGACGGCCGCCGGGGAGCGGGTGGTGGACCCGTCGCGGTGGCTCAGGTACCGCGCGGCGAAGTCCGCGGCGGGGACGGGACGGGAGAAGAGGTAGCCCTGGGCGTAGCGGATGCCGAGCGCGAGGAGCTCGTCGCGCTCCGCGGTGGTCTCCACGCCTTCGGCGATGACCTGCAGCCCGAGGTGACCGGCCATGGCGGTGACGGCCGCCACGATCTCGGAGCGCTCCAGCACGTCGCCCTGCGGTGCTGCCCCGATCGCGTCGGCGTCCGGCCGGGGGGAGGCGCTGACGAGCGACCGGTCGAGCTTGAGGACCTGGATCGGGAAGCGGCGCAGGTAGTCCAGCGAGGTGTAGCCCGTGCCGTAGTCGTCGAGGAGGACGAGGATCCCGGCGTCGCGCAGTGCGCGCAGCGAGGCGGCGGCGGGACCGGCACCGGCGACCTCGTCCTGCTCGGTGATCTCGAGGCGCACCGAGCTGGTGGGCACCCCGGCGTCGGCCAGCACCGCCAGGACGCTGGTGGCCAGAGCGGGGTCGTCCAGGCTCGCACCGGTCATGTTCACGCTGACCGGCAGGACGGGGCGGCCCTCGTCCTGCCACCGGCGCAGGTGGTGGACGGTGGCGCGCAGGACCGCGGTGTCGAGCTGGGTGTCGAGGTCGTTGCTCCCGACCAACCCCAGGAAGGCGTCGGGGGCGAGCAGACCGTGCACCGGGTGGCGCCACCGGATCAGCGCCTCCGCGCTGACGGCGTCGCCGCTGAGCAGGTCGACGACCGGTTGGAAGTGGACCTCGAGGTGACCGACGTCGGGGTCCTGCGCCAGCAGCTGGCGGACGTCGTTGCTCAGGGCGTAGCGGGCGCTGACCTCGGCCCGCATGTCGGGGTGGAAGGTGGCGGCCCGTCCACCACCGGCGGTCTTGGCGGCGTACATGGCGATGTCGGCGTGGGTGAGCAGCTCGGCGAGGTCGGCGGTGGCGGGGAGCGCCCCGGTGGTCGCCGTCGTGGCGAGACCGATGCTCACCCCGACCCGGATCTGCAGGGCTCCCACGACCAGCGGGGCACGCAGGGCGTGCAGGAGCCGGTCCGCGACGGCGTCCAGGTGAGCGGGTGCGGTGAGGACGACGAACTCGTCGCCACCGAGACGGGCGGGGACGCCGTCACCCGCGGTGGCGGCCAGCAACCGGTCGCGCACGGCGAGGAGGAGCAGGTCACCGACGTCGTGGCCGTGGGTGTCGTTGACCTGCTTGAACTCGTCGACGTCGAGCAGCAGCAGGCCGACCGGTGTGCTCCGCTGCTGGTGGGCCCTGGCCAGCCCACGACGGTTCGCGAGGTCGGTCAGGGGGTCGCGTTCGGCGAGGTGCTCGGTGGCCCGCAGCACGCGGGCCGCGCGCACCAGGCACAGGCCCGCCACGAGGGCGCCGGTCACCGGGATGACCCAGGGCGGCAGTCCACGCGTCGTGCCGCCCCCACCGCCGTGGTGGGCGGTGGTGATCCAGGCGAGCGCGGCGGGGGCCAGGACCAGCGGGAGCAGGCCCAGCAGCGCGGTGGAGGCGGACCGGCGGCGGGTGAAGGTGGCGGGATCGAAGACCGTCCGCATGCTGGGGTGCGTCGCGGCGCACGCCGGCGCGAGCACCGCGAGGGTTCCCAGCAGCCCCTGCGCGCTGCCGGCCTCCGCCAGCCGGCTGTTCTCCACCGCGGTGGAGAGGTCGTAGGCCAGGGAGAGCAGGCCCCCGGCGAGCAGCAGGTGCGAGGACGGGGCCAGGCCGGTGCTCGAGACGGCGAACTTCACGAGGGCACCCAGCAGGACGATGTCCACACCGGCCACCAGGACGAAGTACGGGGTCATCGTGCCGAGCGTGGCGAGCTGGGCGGTGACGGTGACCAGCACGGCCACCACGACGACGACGTCGAGCGCACCGCCCGGGCTGCTCGCGCCCGCGCGGCCGCGGTGGCGGGCGGCCAGCTGCGCCATGTGCGCGACGACGACGACGCCGAGGAGCTGACCCGTCCCCATGCAGACCAGGACCAGGGGATGGTGCCGGCCGAGCACCTCCCCGGCCGTGAAACCCCCCGCCCAGGCGGTCAGCATCGCGGCGACGACCGTCCAGGGCCAGGCGCCCCGGTGGTGCCGGTGGCGACCCCGCAGGACCAGCAGGGGGGCGGTCCAGACGGCCACGAGCATCACGGGCGTGCGCAGCTGCGGCACGATCAGCGCCGTCAGGCTGACCACCGCCACGACCAGCAGCAGGAGCCGGGTCGTCCGATCCGCAGGCTGGCTCGCGTCACCGATCACGGTGGATCGTCGGCCGCCGGAGCAGGGTGCTGAAGCGTTTCGACCGGGAAGCCCCCACGCGACGCCGGTCGGGGTCCCGCGGGGTGACCCCCGTTCCGAGGCGTCGTCCTCACAGCGTGAACCGGGCGGCGAGGCGCTGCAGGTCGGCGGCCGAGCGGGACACCCCCGCGGCGGTCTGGGCCGTCTGGGCGGCGGCGTCGGTCGTCTGCTCAGCGGCGCCGGCGATGCCGGCGATGGTCGCCGAGATCTCCCGGCTGCCCACGGAGACCTCGGTGACGTTGCGGACCATCTCGCCCGTCGTGGCGGACTGCTCCTCGACGGCCGCGGCGATGGTGGCCTGCAGCGCGTCGATCCGCGTGATGACCTCCGTGATCTCGCCGATGGCCGCGGTCGCCTCGCTCACGTCGGCCTGGGTGGCCGCGACCCGCGCGGTGATCGACTCCGTCGCCTGCGCCGTCTGCTGCGCGAGTTCCTTCACCTCGCCGGCGACGACGGCGAAGCCCTTGCCGAGCTCGCCCGCCCGGGCGGCCTCGATGGTGGCGTTGAGCGCCAGCAGGTTCGTCTGCTGCGCGATGGAGGTGATGAGCTTGACGACGTCGCCGATCTCACGCGAGGACGCCGACAACCGCGCCAGCGTCCGTCCCGCTCCGTCGGCGGCGGCGACGGCCGCGGCCGCGGTCGTGGACGCCTCGGAGGTGGAACTCGCGATCTCGCTGATCGCCGCCGTCATCTCCTCACCGGCTGCGGCCACCGTGCCGATGTTCGCCGAGATCTCCTCCGTCGCCGCGGAGACGACGTGGGTCTGCGAGGACGTCTCCGCGGCCCCCGCGGAGAGTCGGGTGGCCACGCCGGACATCTCCTCGCTGGACCCGGCCAGCACCTGCGCGGTCGACGTGAGCTCGGTCATGGTCGTGGACAGCTGGTCCATGGTGCGGTCGACCGCAGCCGCCAGCTGACCGATCTCGTCGGCGGCGTCGTAGCCGACCCGCTGGTCCAGGCGCCCCTCCGCCAGCCCCCGCACGACGGCGGCGGTGCGGGCCAGCGGCCGGGTGATGGAGCGGGCGACGAGCGCGGCGACGACCATCGCCACCGCGAGGGCCGCGACGCCCAACCCGACGAGGAGGGCGAGGGCCCGGCGGTAGTCCGCCGCACCCTGGACGGCGGTGGCGTTCGCGTTGTCGACCTCGGCCTTCTGGATCCGGTCGAGCGTCGTGTTGATCCGCGTGGCCAGCGGTGTGACGTCGCGGTCGCGGGTGGCGACGAAGGTGGCGGTGTCGTTGGCCTCCGCCGCGGTCACCAGGGCCTGGCGCTCGGCCCGGTAGGTGGCGAGGTCGGCCTGGAAGGAGTCCCGGTCGGCCTGCGTCGAGACGGGGAAGGTGTCGAGGTAGCCCTTCCACTCCGCGTCCAGCTCGGTGTCGTCGGCGGTCATGGCCGCCTGGGCCGCCGCGGTCGCGCTCGGGTCGACGGCCAGCGCCATCGCCGTCAGGTCCAGGCGGCTCTGCGCGAAGGAGTACTTGACCAGACCGCTGTACTTCACGCCCGGCACCACGACCCCGGACATCGCCGACACCGTGGACTGCGAGGAGTTCAGCGTCTTCAGACCCAGGCCGATCGCCGCGGCCAGGAGGAGGCGCACCACCCCGAACCCGAGGACGAGCTTGCGGGTGATTGAGAGGTCACGCATCTTCGGCATGCTTGCTGTTCGGCAAGCTTCCCCACGTCATGAAGCGTTCCCGGTCCCGGGTCGCCCGTTGAGCCCATCGACCCGCGCGCTGCGGCCCACGACCGGCCATCGGGGTGATCCGGCCGTCCCGCGCTCAACCGGGCGCCGGTTCCCGCCGAGATCACCTGGACGTCCAACCACTCGTGAGGTTCCCGTGCACCACCCGACCACCCCTCCCGACCACCCCGCGCGAACGATCCCGCCCCGGCGTGCCGGTCGCGTCGTGTCGAGCACGCCACCGGCGCCGGTGGTCACGGTGCCCGACGCGGCCGCCGTCCTGGCCCGGCACTGCGTCACCGAGGTCGGGGACCCGCACGGGCCGGTGCTGCTGCTGGCCCACGGGTTCGGTGCCGGGCAGCTGGCCTGGACGCGGCTGCTGCCCTTCTTCCAGGACCACCGGGTCGTCCTGTTCGACTACGCCGGCTCCGGGGGCACCCGGCTGGCCGACTTCGACCACGAGCGCCACGCCGAGCTGGGCGGGTACGCCCAGGACCTGCTGGAGGTCTGCGCGGCGCTGGACCTGCGCGACGTGCACGTGGTCGCCCACTCGGTCAGCGCGATGATCGCGCTGCTGGCCGCGGCCGCCCAACCGGACCGGTTCGCCTCCCTGGCCCTGCTCGCGCCCTCCCCCCGCTACGTCGACGACCCCGCGGGCGGCTGGGTCGGCGGTTTCAGCCTGGAGGACGTCCACGAACTGCTGGAGTCCCTGGACAGCAACTACTACGCCTGGTCCGCGGCGATGGCGCCGGTGGTCATGGGCACCCCCGGGTCCCCGGACCTCGAGGCCGAGCTGACCGAGAGCTTCCTGGGCACCCATCCGGACGCCGCCGCGACCTTCGCGAGCGCGATCTTCCTCAGCGACTCCCGGGACGTGCTGGGACGGGTGGACCAGCCGACGCTGGTGCTGCAGTGCCGCCACGACGCCCTGGCCCCGGAGGAGGTCGGGGCCGCGGTGGCCGCGGCGTTGCCGCGCGGTCACCTCGTGGCGCTGCAGGCCACCGGGCACTGCCCGCACATCAGCGCGCCGGCCGAGACCGCCGCCGCGCTCCGCGCGCACCTGGACCGCCACGCTCGCCACGACGCGTCCGGTGCGACCCGTTCCGGGCCGCCGTCGTGACCGACCGCGCGCTCGCGACCTGGATCGAACCGGTCACCGGGCCGGAAGCGCTGTGGTGGCGCCACTCCCCGTGCGCCCACCTCGTGCTGGACCCCGAGACCGGTCTCGTCCTGGCCGCGAACGACACCTTCACGGCGTGGTCGGGGCTGTCGCGCGAGGACGTCGTCGGGACGGTGTTCGCCCGGCTGCTGCCGGTCGGCGACCGCATCGTGTGGACCACGCACAGCCTGCCGAAGCTGACCACCACCGGACGCGTCGACGAGAGCGCCGTGCAGGTCCTGGGCGCGGGGGGCGTCCGGCACGCGGCGTTCCTCAGCGCCACCTCCCTGGACCACGCAGGCGCCCCCGCCGCCGGCGCGGGGCCGGTCCTGATCGCCCTCTTCGCCGCCCGGGAACGCCGCCGCTACGAGCAGGAGCTGTTGGCCTCCAAGCGGACGGCGGAGACGTCCGAGGCCCGGCGGGCCGCCGCCGAACGCCACCTGCAGCACCTGGTCCACCACGACCCCGTGACCGGCCTGCTGAACCGCACCGGCTTGCAGGCGGTCCTGACCGACGCTCTCGCCAGCGCGGAGGCCGAGCCGGGTCGAGCGACGGTGCTGTTCCTGGACCTCGACGGGTTCAAGGCCGTCAACGACAGCGTCGGGCACGCCGGCGGCGACGAACTGCTGAAGGTGCTCGGTGCGCGGCTGCGGGCCGCGGTGCGCGAGAGCGCGGTCGTGGCGCGCTTCGCCGGGGACGAGTTCGTCGTCCTGGAACACCTGCGCGACGAGGACGAGGCGGTCGCCCTGTGCCGCCGCCTGCTGGCCGAGCTCGCGGCACCGGTCGTCGTCCACGGGGTGGAGGTCGTCCTCTCCGCGAGCGCGGGCATCGCCTTCGCCGACCCCCTGCCCACCGACGGGGACGCCGCGCGAGCCGCCGACGACGTCCTCCGCCGGGCCGACACCGCGATGTACCGGGTCAAGGACAACGGCCGCAGCGGCTGGGCCGTGCACGACCCGCAGGCCGGGGACGCGACCGCGGACCGCCTGCGGCTGCTCCAGGAGCTGCGTGCCGCCCTGGCCGAGGGCCAGCTGCGTCTGCACTACCAACCCCGCGTCCGCCTCGTCGACGGGGTGACCACCGGGGTGGAGGCGTTGATCCGCTGGGAGCACCCCACCCGGGGGCTGCTCGGCCCGGCCGCGTTCATCGACGTCGCCGAGAACGCCGGGTTGATCCGCGAGGTCGGTGCCTGGGTGCTCGATACCGCGGTCGCGCAGGCCGCGGTGTGGAACGCCGAGCCCACCGCCGAGTCCACGGCCGGGACCTCGAGCGGCGCGGGCGTCCAGATGAGCGTCAACATCTCGGCCCGGCAGCTGAGCGACCCCGACCTCATGCTCCTGGTGACCTCGGCGCTGGCTCGGCACGGTGTGCCGGCCTCGCAACTGGTCCTGGAGATCACCGAGACGGCGCTGATGACCGACCCGGTCGCGGCCGAGACCACGCTGAGCGCCCTGGCGGCCCTGGGCGTCCGGATCGCGATCGACGACTTCGGCACCGGCTACGCGAGCCTGACCTACCTGCAGCGCTTCCCGGTGCACGAGCTGAAGATCGACCGCTCCTTCGTCGAGTCCCTGGTCGATCGTCCCGCCGACCGGGCGATCGCGGGAGCCTGCCTGCACCTCGCGCGCGCCCTGGGGCTGGACTGCGTGGCGGAAGGGGTCGAGACCGCCGAGCAGCGCGACGTCCTCCTCGAGCTCGGCTGCGACCTGGCCCAGGGGTACCTGTTCAGCCGGCCCCGACCCGCGGGCGCCCACCCCTGAGCGGCGTCGACCACCGCGTCGAGCCTGGTCGGGGTCCCGTCGGGGGAGCCGGCGCCGCCGCGAGGTCGTCGCGACCCCGGGGCACGCCCCACACTGTCGTCATGGCGCGACAACCCTGGTGGCGGGCGACGAAGACCCTCGAGCAGTCCAAGCGGTCCGGGATCGTGTACCTGGCCCTCGCCGCGCTGGCGTGGACCGTGGTCCACGACGGCGGCTCCTTCATGCTGCTCGTCAAGATCGCCTTCACCGCCGCGGGGCTCTACTTCCTCGCCGCCTGGTACGTCCCGCGTTCCCGGGAGCCGGAGGACGCCGGTTAGCCGTCTCCGGGCCCCTCGGGTCCCGGCCGTGACCGCGAATCCGACCCGCCGCTCCAGCCGCGGGCCCGGGGTCCCTCGTCTACGCTTCGAGGTGCCATGAGTTCAGATGCCCGGGTCGATTCCGACCCTCCCAGTACCAGTCACCATCCACACCCGGCGTCGCCCGGAGAGCCGTGCGGGGACCACCCGTGCTGACCGAATGGCTCCTCCTGCTCGTCGGGGTCGTCCTCACCCTCGGCACCGCGGTCTTCGTCGCGGCCGAGTTCGCGTTCGTCACCCTCGACCGGTTCACCGTCGAGAAGGCCGTCGAGGACGGCGACAAGCGCGCGGCCGGTGTCCTCCCCGCGCTGCGCACGCTCTCCACCCAGCTCTCCGGCGCCCAGGTCGGGATCACCCTCACCACCCTGCTCGTCGGGTACCTCACCGAACCCTCGCTCGCCTCCCTGCTGAACGGGCCGCTGACCTCCCTCGGCCTCGGGGAGACGCTCGCCGACTCCGTCGCGGGCGTCGTCAGCGTCGTCGTCGCGGCGGCGTTCTCGATGGTCGTGGGGGAACTCATCCCCAAGAACCTCGCCCTCAGCGTCCCCCTCGCGACGGCGGGCGTCGTCGCCCCGCTCCAGCGCGGTTTCACCTGGGCGACCGGGCCGTTGCTCAAGGTCCTCAACGGCAGCGCGAACTGGTTCCTGCGCCGCATCGGGGTCGAACCCCAGGAGGAGCTGTCCGGCGCGCGGTCCGCGCGCGAGCTCGCGGCGCTCGTCCGCCGCTCGGCCGACATGGGAACCCTCGACGAGGGGACCGCGAACCTCATCAGCCGGTCCCTGCTCTTCGGGGACCAGACCGCGGCCGACGTCATGACCCCACGGGTGCGGATGGAGGCGATCCGCCTCGACGAGACCGCCGCCGACGTCGTCTCCCGCGCCCGGACGACGGGCCACTCCCGCTTCCCGGTCACCGGGGACGACGACGACGACATTCGCGGTGTCGTGCACGTCAAGGCTGCCGTCGCCGTCCCGCCGGACCGTCGCCACGACGTCCCGGCCGCCGCGCTGATGGCCGACGCGCGCCGCGTCCCGGACTCCCTCACCCTCGAACCGCTGCTCGTGCAGTTGCGGCAGAAGGGGTTGCAGCTCGCGATCGTCGTCGACGAGTACGGCGGCACCGCCGGGGTCGTCACGCTGGAGGACCTCATCGAGGAGATCGTCGGTGACGTCTCCGACGAGCACGACCGCGACCGCGGCGGCCTGCGCCAGCACCGCGACGCGTCCTGGACCGTCCCCGGTCTGGCCCGACCCGACGAGGTCCGCGACGCCACCGGGGTCGAGGTCCCCGACGACCCCGCCTACGAGACCCTCGGAGGGTTCGTCATGTCCCGCCTCGGCCGGATCCCCACCGTCGGCGACGAGATCGAGCTCGACGGCGCCGTCCTGCGCGTCGCGCGGATGGAGGGCCGCCGCGTCGAGCGGTTGCGCCTGCGCACCCGCCAGATCACCCTGGCGGACGCCGTCCAGGCCGCCGACGCCGGCATCGCCGCGGGAGGTGCCCGGTGAGCGCCCAGGCCTCGCTGCTCCTCGCCGTCGTCCTGCTGCTGGGCAACGGGTTCTTCGTCGGCGCCGAGTTCGCCGTGCTCTCCGCCCGGCGCAGCCAGATCGAACCGCTGGCCCAGACCAGCGCCCGGGCCCGCTCGGCGCTGGTGGCCATGGAGCACGTCTCGCTCATGCTGGCCACCTGCCAGCTCGGCGTGACGTTGTGCTCGCTGGGCCTCGGTGCGGTCGCCGAACCGGCGCTCGCGCACCTGCTGGAGCCGCTGTTCCACGCGGTGCACCTGCCGGAGTTCCTGCTGCACCCGGTCTCGCTGGTCATCGCCCTCTCGATCGTGACGTACCTGCACGTCGTCGTCGGCGAGATGATCCCGAAGAACCTCAGCATCGCCGGTCCCGACCGCGCGGTGCTGCTGCTCGCGCCGCCGCTCGTGACCCTCGGGCGCGTCATCGGCCCCGTCATCCGGGCGCTGAACGGTCTGACCAACGCGGCCCTGCGGGCGCTGGGCGTGGAACCCAAGGACGAGGTCGCCAGCGCGTTCACCGTCGAGGAGGTGCAGTCCATCGTGGCCGAGAGCCGCCGCGAGGGGACCCTCGACGACAGCGGTGGTCTGGTGGCCGGGGCCCTGGAGTTCTCCGAGAGCACGGTCGGCGACATCGCCGTCCCGTTCGCGCAGCTGCGCACGCTCTCGCTCGGCGCGTCACCGGCCGACGTCGAGGCGCTCGTGGCCCGGACGGGGTACTCGCGCTTCCCGGTGCTGGACCACGACGGGGAGCTGCACGGCTACCTGCACCTCAAGGACATCCTCTACGCCGACCCCCACGAGCACCCGGAGCGGTACCACCAGGCCGTGCCGGAGAAGCGGATCCGTCAGCTCGGCACCCTGGGGGACGCCGAGGAGGTCGAGGACGCCCTGGCGTCGATGCGCCGCAGCGGCGCCCACCTCGCGCGGGTAGTGGACGCCGCCGGGACCGTCACCGGCATCGTCTTCCTCGAGGACGTCCTCGAGGAGCTCGTCGGCGAGGTCAGCGACGCCATGCAGCGCGCCCGGGTGTGACCCGGCCCGTGGTCTCGCGGTCGTTCACCGCGAGGCCACGGGCCAGGGGCGTCAGCGGCGGGCGAGGCGGCGGCCGCTGGGGGTGTCCAGCGGCACGTAGTCCATCCCGTAGTGGACGTAGATCTTCGGCTCGTCGTCGGGGCCGAGCTCCTCGTCGGTGCCGAACGACGGGGCGGCCTTGACGTTCTCCTTGGAGAAGGCGACGCGGATGTCGTGGCGGCCGACGGCCGCGCCCTCCAGCGGGATGAGGACGGCCTTCTTGAAGCCCATGAGGCCGGTCTCGACCGAGGCGAACAGCCACTCGTCGGTGGCCGCGTCGACGTAGACCGAGGCGAGGGTGCCGATCTTCGCGTCGCTGACGTCGAGGACGGGAGCGCCCTTCCACTGGTTCAGGTCCTGGACGAGGATGCTCATGGCCACACTCTGGCCGACGGCGATCACGACCGCTACCGGGGGGCGGGGCGAGCCTTCACAGGACTCACCCCAGGGCTTGCCAGGACCCACCGGAACCGGATGGGACGATGGGTCACGGCATGAGCGAACAGACCCCTGAGCGGACCACCCTGACCATCAACTGGGCGCAGATCGCCGGCGGCGCCCTCGCGGCCGTCACCTCGGCGTTCCTGCTGGCCGGGCTGAAGAGCCTCGGCTCCTACGGCACCCTCGTCGGCGCGGCGATGGGCAGCGTCATCGCCTCGACGGCCGCCGCGATCTACGGGCACTACCTCAACGCGAGCCGGCAACGGCTCGCCGAGGCCGCCCGTCGCGCCCGGGGTCGATCCCCCGGACCCTCCCCGGTCCCGCCGGCCCAGGACCAGCACCCCGACGACCCGGCCCCGCCCGTGCCCGGCGAGGACGACCCGACACCGCCCCCGGCGCCGGTTCCCCCGCCCCGCAAGCGGTTCCGGCCGGCCCACGCGGTGCTCCTCGGGGTCTCGGCGTTCGTGCTGAGCGTGGGCGGGATCTTCGCCTTCGAGCAGCTGAGCGGGCAGAGCGTCGCCGCGGAGCGTCAGGGGTCCACGGCCACGGTGAACTCCGGGATCGTGGGCAACGAGATCACCAGCACGCCCTCGACCCCCACCGAGACCTCGTCGCCGACCGAGACCGCGACGAGCACGGACACCGCGACCAGCACGGACACCGCGACGAGCACCGCGACGGCCACCGACAGCCCGACGAGCTCCGGGACGGCCACCGACGACCCGACCTCGAGGAGCACGGCGACGAGTTCCTCGTCACCGACCGGCAGCGGGTCGTCGTCCAGCAGTTCCTCGAGCAGTTCGTCCTCGGGCGAGGCGACCGCTCAGCAGGACGCCGCCGCCGTGGCGACACCGACCTCGGACAGTTCCGACGCCGCCCTCAGTCGGCCCAGCGGGATCCCCACGACCGACCCCACCGCCGGCTGATCCGGGCCGGGGAGGCTGCGGCGCGGGTCAGCGGGAACGCGTGGACTCGTTGGGCCGCATCTCCTTCGGGACGAGCTCGAGCATCTCGTCCGGGAGCAGCGGCAGGTCGAGCAGGCTGAGCTTCACCCGGGACCGGCGTCCGTGGCCCGCGGCGTCGAAGCGGATGACGTGCCCCGCGTCGCGCTCGGCGCGGACCTCGATGACCGACCCCGGCAGCAGCTCCCCGGAGGCGATCCCGTCGATCTCGACGACGGGCGGCCCGGAGGACTCCAGCAGTTCGATCCGGACGGTCTCCTCCACCCCGAGCACGATGGGCCGGGCGATGCCGGACATCGGCGCGACCGGCGTCACCAGCAGGGTGTCGGCTCCGGGGGAGACGACCGGACCGCCGGCGGCGTAGCTGTAGGCCGTCGAGCCCGTCGGGGTCGCGAGGACGATCGCGTCGCAGCGCAGGTAGCCGATGCGCTGGCCGGCGACCGACAGCGCGGCCGTCACCGTCCCCCGCCCCGGGGTGCGGGCCAGGGCGATGTCGTTGAAGGCGACGGCCTGCTCGAGGGTGTCGCCCGTGCGCAGTTCGGTGCGCAGGCACAGGTGGGGTTCGACGGTGAAGTCCCCGGCGGCGATGCGTTCCAGCGCGCCGGGCAGTTCGCGGGGTTCGAGCTCGACGAGGAACCCCAGGTGACCGAGGTTCACCCCGAGCACCGGCACCCCGCGGGCGACGACGAGGCGCAGCGCGCCCAGCATCGTGCCGTCCCCACCGAGGCTGACGACGGCGTCGACGGTGGAGGCGAACTCGTCCTCGCCCACCCCGAGGACTCCCGCGGGCAGCCGGGTGACGTCGGTCCGCAGCCCGACGACCTCCTTGCCGTGCTCCGCGGCCCAGGCCACCACGAGGTCGGCCTCGGCGGAGGTGTCGCGCACGGGGTGGACGACGAGGCCGAGTCGTCCGACCGTTGCGGGCTGCATCCCCGACACGCTAAACGCCTGCGCCCCCGACACGTCCGGCAGGGCGTGCCTGGGGCGACCCGGCGACGTGGCCGCGGGTGGCGGCGTCCTGGCCGAGCCGGCTCGTCCGGGCCCGGGGGACGACCAGCGGGGTGCCGGTCTCGGGGTCGGGGATGACGACGCAGGGCAGGCCGAAGACGTCCTCGATGAGCTCGCTGGTGACGATCTCGTGCGGGTCGCCCTGGGCCACGACCCGGCCCTCCTTCAACGCCACGAGGTGGGTCGCGTAGCGGGTGGCGTGGTTGAGGTCGTGCAGGACGGCGACCATCGTGCGGTCCTGCTCCTCGTGCAGGCGCGCGCAGAGGTTCAGGACCTCGATCTGGTGGGCGATGTCGAGGTACGTCGTCGGCTCGTCGAGCAGCAGGATGGGGGTCTCCTGGGCCAGGGCCATCGCGATCCAGACCCGCTGGCGCTGCCCGCCGGACAGTTCGTCCACGCTGCGCTCGGCGAGGTCGGTGACCTGGGTGGAGGCCATCGCCGCGTCGACGGCGCGTTCGTCGTCCTTCGACCACTGCCGCAGCAACTTCTGGTGCGGGAAGCGGCCCCGGGCGACCAGGTCGGCGACGGTGATGCCGTCGGGGGCCGTCGCCGTCTGCGGCAGCAGCCCCAGCCGGCGGGCGACCTCCTTGCTGGGTAGCGAGTGGATCTGCTCGCCGTCGAGGAACACGGTGCCCTTCCGGGGTTTCAGCATCCGGGCCAGGGCCCGCAGCAGCGTGGACTTGCCGCAGGCGTTCGGGCCGATGATGACCGTGAAGGACCCGTCGGGGATCTCGATCCCGAGGTCCTCGGTGATGGTGCGATCGTCGTAGGCGAGGGTCAGGTTCTCGCCGCGCAGACGGTTCCGGGTCACGTCGTTCCGTTCTCTCGCAGTCGGAGGCATCAGCCGCGGCCCCGTCGCCACTGGGTGGCCAGCAGCCACGCCAGGTAGAGGCCACCGACGGCGCCGGTCACCACCCCCACGGGCAGCTGGGTCGGCGCGAAGAGGCGCTGCGCCACGAAGTCGCTGACCAGCACCATGAGCGCCCCGGTGAGCCCTGCGGCCACCAGCCCGGACCCGACGGCGCGGGTCATCCGCCGGGCCACCTGCGGGGCGGCGAGGGCCACGAAGGCGATCGGGCCCGCGGCCATCGCGGCCAGCGCCGTCATGGCGGTGGCGACGACCAGGACGGTCGACCGGGTGCGGCCGACGTCCACCCCGAGGGCGCGCGACGCGTCGTCGCCGAGGTCGAGCATGGTCAGCGAGCGGCTGCTCAGCAGCGCGAGCGGGATCAGGACCGCCAGTCCGAGGCCCAACGGGGTCGCCTGCTCCCAGCCGCGGCCGTTGAGCGACCCCGTGATCCAGACCTGCGCCTGCTGGGCGTCCTCGACGCGGGAGCGGGTCAGCAGGTAGTCGTTGACGGCCTGCAGCACCGCGGTGACGCCGATCCCGACGAGGATCAGCCGGTAGCCCTGGACCCCGCCGCGGCTGGAGAGGAGGTAGACGGCGACGGCCGTCACCCCGCCCCCGATCAGGGCACCGAACGCGGTCTGGCTGCCGCCGCCACCGATCACCAGCAGGACGACGAGGGCCCCGGTCACGGCGCCGGAGGTGAAGCCGATGACGTCGGGGGAGCCGAGCGGGTTGCGCGTGACGAGCTGGAACACCGCACCGGCCATCCCGAGGGCGAGACCGACGAGCAGTCCCGTCACGACCCGCGGCAGCCGCAGACCCAGCACGATGAACCCGTCCGCCCGGCTGCCCTGGCCCAGGAGCGTGCGGACGACGTCCGGCACCGAGATCGGGTAGTCGCCGGTGGTGAGGCTGAGCGTCACCACGCCGGCGAGCGCCGCGAGCAGGCCGAGGCAGACGAGCAGGCTGCGTCCCTCGATGCGCAGCGAGATCCCGCGTCCGGCCCGGACGGTGCGACCCGTGCGGGCCTGGTCGGCGGTCCGCAGCGGGGGCACGCTCGCCAGTCTCTCCGACGTTCCCGCGCTCACAGCTGGGCCAGCCGACGACGCCGGACGAGCGCGACGAGGACGGGCGCCCCGAGCACGGCGGTCACGATGCTGACCTCCAGCTCCCCGGGCCGGACCACGATCCGCCCCAGGACGTCGCCGAACAGCAGCAGCGCCGGTGCGACGACGCAGGAGAGGGGGAGGACCCAGCGCTGGTCCGGTCCGGTCAGGGCGCGCACGACGTGCGGTACGGCGAGACCGACGAAGGCGATGGGGCCCGCGGTGGCCGTGGCGGCGCCGCAGAGCAGGGTGACGGCGAGCGCCGTGAGCACCCGGGTCCGGGTGACGTTCGCGCCCAGCGCCCGGCCCGAGTCCTCGCCCAGTGCGAGGGCGTTCAGGGCCCGGGACTGGGTGAGGGCCAGCAGGATCCCGACCGCGAAGAACGGCAGCATCTGCCAGAAGGTCGTCATGTCGTGCCCGGCCAGCGAGCCGACCTGCCAGAACCGGAACCGGTCGAAGGTCGTGGTGTCGAGCAGCACCTGCGCACTGGTGTAGGCGTACAGCGCGGCCGAGACGGCGGTGCCGGCCAGGGCGAGGCGGACGGGGGTCGCCCCGCCGCGGCCGGTGGCGCCGAGCAGGTAGACCGCGACCGAGACGACCGCGGCGCCGAGCATCGAGGCCCAGACCAGCTGCAGGCGCGAGGTGAGGCCGAACACGGCGAGCGCCGTGACCATGGCGGCGGCGGCGCCGGAGTTCACGCCCAGCAGGCCCGGGTCGGCCAGCGGGTTGCGTGTCAACGCCTGCATGAGCGCCCCGGACAGGCCCAGGGCGGCGCCGACGACGATGCCGAGGAGCGTGCGGGGGATCCGCAGTTCCCGGACGACGAGGACGTCCTGGGAGCCACCGCTGCCGTCGGTGAGGGCGCGCAGGACCGTGCCCAGCGGGATCTCGCGCGACCCGATCGCGAGGCTCGCGAGCACGGCCAGACCGAGCAGGGCGCAGGCGAGGAGCAGGGCGAGGGGGCGGTTCACCCGCCGCTTCGCCGGAGCCGGCCCGGTGCGCGCGGCCGCCGGCGGCGGTGCACTCGTGGAGGTGGACGAGGTGGACACGGAAGTGAGGTTAGCCTCTCCACCCTCCGATCCGGAACGTGTGTCCCCGACCCCGCGCGAACCCGGATCGTGACGCTTCCCTCCTGTGATCGCGGGGGGCGCTGCCGATGGGAGGGGGCGACGGTCGGTAGGATGGTCGTCGGCGGACGCCAGTGCGTCCGCGGTCGAGTGTTCAGCACCGAGCCCCAGGGGCCGGAGCGCAGGTCCCTCGCACGGCCTCCGGGCCGGCGGGTGTGGTCGGGCACCACGGCCACTTCCCGTCGTGTCCGTCCTCCGAGAGGCTCCTTGTGAACTCGTCCGCGTCCCGCGGCCCCCGCACGTCCAGCTCCACCCCCCGCACCGAGGGTTCGGTGCCGCCGCCGCGCCGGCGTCGTCGCGCCAGCGGTTCGGGCACCGCGACCGACCAGGCCGCGCAGCAGTCCCGCAGCCGCCAGAACCCGAACCAGAGCGCGAACCCGGCCCCGCGCCAGGCGCCCGCCGAGCGCGTCCCGGTCCAGCGTCCGACCAGCGCCGAAGGCTTCTCCGACACGGCCGTGGAGATCGTCGAGGACGGGCGCAGCTTCGCCGACCTCTTCGTCCCCCAGCCCCTCGTCGACGTCCTCGCGAGCACCGGCGTGGTCAGCCCGTTCCCGATCCAGACCGCGACGCTGCCCGACTCGATGGCCGGTCGCGACGTCCTCGGTCGCGGTCGCACCGGCAGCGGCAAGACCATCGCGTTCGCGCTGCCGCTGGTGACCCGTCTCGCCGCCTCGACCCGCCCGCGCCGCAGCAAGCGCCCGCGCGCGCTCGTCCTGGTCCCGACCCGCGAGCTCGCCAACCAGGTCTCGGCGACCGTGACGCCGCTGGCCCACGCCCTCGGCCTCAGCACCACCGTCGTCTTCGGTGGCGTCGGACAGAACCCGCAGGTCAACGCGCTGCGCGACGGTGTCGACGTTCTCATCGCCTGCCCCGGCCGGCTCGAGGACCTCATCCGCCAGGGGCACTGCCAGCTCGACGCCGTCGAGGTCACCGTCCTGGACGAGGCCGACCACATGGCCGACCTGGGCTTCTTGCCCGGCGTGAAGCGCCTGCTCGACGCGACCCCCGTGGTCGGTCAGCGCCTGCTGTTCTCGGCGACGCTGGACAACGGCATCGACGTCCTGGTCAAGCGCTACCTCTCCGAGCCCGTCGTGCACTCCGTCGACCCGGCCGTCGCACCGGTCTCGACCATGGAGCACCACGTCCTCGAGGTCGCCGCCGACGGGAAGAACTCCCTGGTGCGCGAACTGGCGGCGGGGGAGGGCCGCACGGTCCTCTTCACGCGGACGAAGCACGCGGCCAAGAAGCTCGCGAAGCAGCTGACCGCGAGCGGGATCCCCGCCGTGGACCTGCACGGGAACCTCAGCCAGAACGCCCGCGAGCGCAACCTCGGTGCGTTCTCCGACGGCTCGGTGAAGGTCCTCTGCGCCACCGACATCGCCGCCCGCGGCATCCACGTGGACGACGTCAGCATCGTCGTGCACGTCGACCCGCCGACCGAGCACAAGGCGTACCTGCACCGCTCCGGGCGCACCGCCCGCGCCGGTGCCGGTGGTCTCGTCGTGACCGTCGCGACGCCCGACCAGCGGGGTGACGTCCGGACCCTGGCCCGCCAGGCCGGCATCTCGCCGCAGTGGACGAGCGTCTCCGCGCAGCACGAGCTCGTCGGCCGTCTCGTCGGCCCGGCCGCGGCGCACGTCGACCCGGCGGACTCGCCGGTGCCGACCGCCCCGGCCCAGCCCCAGGCGCAGCGTCGGGCCAAGACCCCGACGCGCCAGCCCGCGGCCCGTCGGGGCGCGGCACCCGCCGCGGAGGCGACCGGGGCTCCCCGCCGTCGCCGTCGTGGTGGTCAGGGTCGCGGGCCCGCCACGGGCGGCCCGGCGAACTGAGGCTTCCCGCCCTAGATTGCTGAGGTGGGCGGGGCGGGTGGGGTGGGCAGGCCGGGGTCGCCCAGCTGGTGGGGCTACAGCCACCCGCACAGCCGCGCCGCGGCCCACCTGTTCTTCTGGCTCCTCGTCGCGGGTGTCCTCGGGGCCCTCTGGTGGTGGTTCAAGGGCCGGCACGCGCCGGTCCGGCCGGCGGCGGTCCGCATCCTGCAAGGGGTCGTCGCCGGACTGGCCGTCACCTCGATCCTGCTCGGCACGGCCTGGCGCAGCGTCACCGACCTCGGTGCCGCTCCCGTCTGCGCCGCGCCGCCGGGGGAGGAGTGGGGCTCCACCGCCGACGTTCCCGACCTCACGCCGTCGCTGCTCGCGCAGAAGGTCGCGACCTGGCCCGAGACGGGTCTGGCCATGCTCTACGCCGACGCCCGCGGTCTCACCGTGTGCCGCTACGCGGCCGCCGACTACTACGTCGGGGTCGTCTCGAAGGCGGTGGCCGGCAAGCGGACGGTGAACTTCGGGGACATGGTGATCTCCCCGCGGTTCCCCACGGTCCCCTCCGACGCGGCGAACCTCGCCGAGCACGAGTCGCACCACCGACCGCAGTGGGCGGTCGCCACGTTGCTCGCCGGCCCGGCCGGCTTCCCGGTCGCCTACGGCGTCGACGACTTCTTCTTCCCCGGGGCCCGCAACCACTTCGAGCGCCTCGCCGGTCTCCGGCTCGGGGGCTACGTCGACGTCGGCCACGGACCCGTCCTGGGAGGCCGTCAGGTCGTCGCGCTCATCGTCGTCGGGCTCGGCCTGGGGGCGGTGCCGCTCCGGCGGGTGCTGCTCCGAGGGGTGCGGTCACGGCGGGCAGGATGAGCGGGTGCCGTCCCTCGTCCCGTCGATCCCCCACCACCTGCTCTCGGCCCTGCCCGTCGCGGCGGTCCTGCCCGACCTGATCGACGCGCTGCGCTCCCGGGGGACCGCCGTCCTGCAGGCTCCGCCCGGCACGGGCAAGACGACGCTGGTGCCCCTCGCGCTGGCCGACGCGCGCACCGGGAAGGTCGTCGTCGCCGAACCCCGCCGGGTCGCCGCCCGCGCGGCCGCGGCCCGGATGGCCTCGCTGCTGGGCGAGCCCGTCGGGGCCACCGTGGGCTACGCGGTCCGCGGTGAGCGCAAGGTCTCCGCGGACACCCGCGTCGAGGTCGTCACCACGGGACTGCTGCTGCGGCGCATGCTGCACGACCCCGAACTGCCCGGTGTCGCCACCGTCCTGCTCGACGAGGTCCACGAACGGCAGCTCGACGCCGACCTCGCCCTCGCCTTCGCCCTGCAGGCCCGGGACCTGCTCCGCGAGGACCTCTGGCTGCTGGCTGCCTCGGCCACCCTCGACGTGCCGCGCCTGGCCGCACTGCTGGACGGCCCCGTCGTGACCGCGACCGCACCCGTCCACCCGCTCGAGGTGTCCTGGTGCCCGCCGCCGCGGCCGGTGCGACCGCCCGAGGGCCTGCGTGTCGACCCGGCGCTGCTCGACCACGTCGGCGGGCTCGTGGGACGGGCCCTGGAACGCGACGGCGACGTGCTGGTCTTCCTGCCGGGGGCCGGGGAGATCCGCGCGGTGACCAACCGGTTGCAGCGCAGCGCCTTCCTCACCGACGTCGACCTCGTCGAGCTCAGCGGCGGCCGGTCCGGGGCCGAGCAGGACGCCGCGCTCCGGCCCGGTCCCCGGCGTCGGGTCGTGCTCTCGACCACCGTCGCCGAGTCGTCGCTGACCGTCCCGGGGGTCCGGACCGTCGTCGACGCGGGGCTCGCCCGCGTCCCGCGCATCGACCACGCCCGGGGCTTCGGCGGTCTCGACACGGTCCGGGTCTCGCGCGCCTCGGCCGACCAGCGGGCCGGTCGCGCAGCCCGCGAGGCCCCCGGGACGGTGCTCCGCGCCTGGTCCGCCGCCGAGCACGGACTGCTGCTCGCCCACACCCCGCCGGAGATCGCGACCGCGGACCTCACCGGGTTCGCGCTGCTCACGGCGGGCTGGGGCGACACCGACGGGCTGTCCCTGCTCGACCCGCCGCCCGCCGGCCCGCTCGCGGCGGCCCGGGAGGCGCTGGAACGGCTGGGGGCGCTCGCGGACGGCCGGATCACCCCCTCGGGTCGGGCGATGGCCGAGGTCGGGCTGCACCCGCGGCTGGCCCGGGCCCTGCTCGACGGAGCCGGGTGGGTCGGGCCCCGGACGGCGGCCGAGGTCGTCGCGCTGCTCTCGGAGGACTCGCTGCTGCGCGGCGGTGACGACCTCGTGGCGTCGTGGCGGGCGGCGGAGGGGGACCCGGTGTGGCGGCGGGAGGTGTCCCGGCTGCGCTCCTCGGTGCCCTCGATGCCCACAGTGCCCCCGGCGTCCGGGCGCGGCGGTTCCGCCGGTCTGCCCCGCGACCTCGCGGCGGCGGTCATCGTCGCCCTCGCCCACCCGGAACGCGTTGCCCGGCAACGCACCCCGGACGGTGTCGCGTACGCGACGACGGGCGGGACGGGGGTCGAGGTCGCCCCGGGCAGCGGGTTGCGCGCCGCCCCGTGGCTCGCGGTCGCCGTCGCCGACCGCGCCCCCGGGCGAGCCGCCGCCCGCGTCCGCTCGGCGGCGCCGCTGACCGAGGACCTCGCCCGTTCCGTCGTGGGGGTCGAGGTCCGTGACGAGGTCGTCTGGCGCGACGGGGACGTCGTGGCCCGCCGGGTCGAGGGGGTCGGGGCGGTGGAACTGGCCGCCCGGCCGCTGCCGCACCCCCCGGCCGAGCTCGTGGCCGCGGCCGTCGCCGACGGGATCCGCCGGGAGGGGCTGCGTCTGCTGTCCTTCGGGGCGGGGGCGGCGTCGTTGCGCTCCCGGGTGGCGTGCTGCCGCGCCGCGCAGGGCGGTTCCTGGCCCGACCTCGGCGACGAGCACCTGCTCGCCACCCTCGACCAGTGGCTCGGAGCCCAGCTGACGGGTGTGCGTTCGCGTCGCGACCTCGCCCGCATCGACGTCGTCGCGGCCCTGCGGGCGCAGCTGCCCTGGCCGCAGGCCGCTCGACTCGACGAGCTCGCCCCGGTGGACCTGCCCGTGCCGAGCGGTCGCTCGGTGCGACTCGACTACACCGACCCGGCCGCCCCGGTGCTCGCCCTGAAGCTGCAGGAGGCCTTCGGGTGGACGGCGACGCCACGCCTCGTCGAGGGCCGGGTGCCCGTGGTGCTGCACCTGCTCTCACCCGCCGGTCGGCCGCTGGCCGTCACCGCCGACCTGGAGTCGTTCTGGCGCAACGTCTACCCGGCGGTCCGGGCCGAGAACCGGGCCCGCTACGCCAAGCACCCCTGGCCGGAGGACCCGCTCACCGCCGTCGCGACCGCGCGGACGAAACCCCGCTCAGGCTGACGCGGAGCGCCGCGCGACCTCGGGGACCGGCCCCTCCGAGGACCACGGGAAGTCGATCCACCGGTCGGTCTCGCGCCAGGAGTACTCCGGCGCCAGCCGGGTGGTGGGCTTGCGGTAGACGACGACGGAACGGGCCCTGATCCCGGCGTCGGCGCACATCCCCACCACGACGGCGAGGGTCCGGCCGGTGTCGGCGACGTCGTCGACGACGAGGACCTCGCGGCCGGCCAGTTCGGCCAGGTCCACGGAGGGCGCCAGCACGACCGGCTCGGGCAGGCGGGAGTCGACGCCGGTGTAGAACTCGACGTTGATGGTCGCGGTCTCCTTGACCTCCAGCGCGTAAGCCAGCCCGGCGGCCAGCGGCAGCCCGCCGCGGGCGATCCCGAGGATCACCTCGGGGCGGTAGTCCCCGTCGGCGGCGATCGTGGAGGCGAGTTCCCGCACGGCCTCCCCGAAGGTCGACCAGGTGAGCACTTCGCGGGCGGGGGCGTCGGACGTCACCCGGGGAGGCTAGTCGACCCCCTCGTCCCGCCCGGGCCCCGCTGCCCGGGCCGATGGTGAGCGCAGAACCGGCCCCGGCGCATACGATCACTGACTGTGACGACTCGAGACCGGGTGGGTGGCTCATGAGCCCCGCGCTGTCGACGGTCGACGTCGTCGTCATCGGAGCCGGGCAGGGTGGGCTCTCGGCCGCCTTCTTCCTCGACCGGGCCGGGCTCGACCCGGGTCGCGGCTACGTCGTCCTCGACGCCGACGACGAACCGGGGGGCGCCTGGCGCCACCGCTGGTCCGGTCTGACGATGGACCGCGTCAACGGCGTCCACGACCTGCCGGGTTTCCCGCTGGGGGCCGTCGACCCGACCGCACCGGCCCGCGAGGTCGTCCCCGCCTACTTCGCCGAGTACGAGCTCCGGCTCGGGCAGCCGGTCCGTCGACCCGTCGCCGTGCAGGAGGTGCGACCGGCCGGGGCCCGCCTCGTCGTCGACTCCACGGCGGGCAGCTTCGCCGCCCGCGCGGTGATCAACGCCACCGGCACCTGGACGAAACCGTTCTGGCCCACCGCCCCCGGGCGCGAGACCTTCCGCGGCCGGCAGCTGCACACCGCCGACTACCCCGGCCCACGGGACTTCCTGGGGCAGCACGTCGTCGTCGTCGGCGGCGGGATCTCCGCCGTCCAGCACCTCGAGGACCTCTCCGGTCTGGGCATCGCCACGACCTGGGTCACCCGGCGCGAACCGGACTTCCGCGACGACTTCGACGTCGACGCCCGTCGGGCGGCCGTGGAGGTCGTGGCCCAGCGGGTGGCGGCGGGGGAGCCGCCCGGTTCGGTCGTCTCGGCCACCGGGTTGCTGCTCACCCCGGAGGTCGCGGCGCTGCGCGACCGCGGTGTCCTCAAGCGCCACCCCATGTTCGCCCGCGTCCTCCCCGACGGGGTCCGCTGGGCCGACGGCTCCGAGCAGGCCGCCGACGTCATCCTGTGGGCCACCGGGTTCCGGCCCGCGGTCGACCACCTGCGCCCCCTGAAGCTGCGGGAACCGGGCGGCGGGATCCTCGTCGACGGCACGCGCGCGGTCCGCGAACCGCGGCTGCACCTCGTCGGCTACGGACCCTCGGCCAGCACGATCGGTGCGAGCCGGGCAGCCCGCGAGGCCGTGCGCGAGGTCCTCGCCGGCCGGTGAGGTCCGGCGACCGCCGGCCGCGGGGTACGTTCCGGCCATGACCTCGCCGACCTCGCCCTTCGACACCCCCCTCACCTCGCTCACCGGTGGCGCGCTCGACACCGCCCAGTTCGCCGGCAAGGCCGTGCTCGTCGTGAACGTCGCCTCGCGCTGTGGTTTCACCCCGCAGTACGAGGGGCTGGAGAACCTCCAGAAGGAGTACGGCGACCGCGGGTTCACCGTGCTCGGGGTGCCCTGCAACCAGTTCAAGGGCCAGGAGCCCGGGTCGGAGGAGGAGATCGCGGAGTACTGCTCCGCGACCTGGGGCACGACCTTCCCGATGACCGGCAAGGTCGAGGTCAACGGCCCGGGCCGCGACGCGCTCTACACCGCGCTGGTCGACACCGCGGACGCCGAGGGTGCGGCCGGCGACGTGGCCTGGAACTTCGAGAAGTTCCTCGTCTCGCCCGCGGGTGAGGTCGTCGCCCGGTTCCGCTCGCGGACCACGCCCGAGGACGCCGCGCTGCGTTCCGCCGTCGAGGCCCAGCTCCCCGCCTGACCCCCCTCCCTCACCGTCCCCGCACCGGCTGCGCCAGCGGGAACGGGACGGTGAGCACGCCGCGTCCGACCTGCACGTGGTACCGGGTCCGACCGAGCTTCACGATGCGGCCGGTGGCTCCGGCGAACCTCCCGGCCCCGCCGAGCCGCACCACCGACCCCAGTGGGAGACGCTGCAGCGCAACCCGACCCGGCTCTCCGTCCTGCAGGCGGGCCCACTCCTGCCGGTAGCCGAGCGTCATCTCCGTCAGCGGGACCTCCCGGCCGCGGTGGCTCCAGCGCAGCACGTTGACGGGGTCGAAACCCCGCGCGCACCTCCCGCAGCTCACCACCCGGCTCGGCCGCTGGTGACGGGTCAGGACGTGCCCCGCGGCGCACGTCCCCGACCACGCCCCCTCGGGTCGGGGCCCGGAGGAGAGCCGCTGCGCCGAGCAGCCGATGCGTCGGGCCGTCGCCCGCCACACCGCGTCGTGACCGTGGCGCGGGCCCACCAGGGCGTGCGCGATCTCGTGCAGGATCGTGTCCCGGACCTCCTCGGGCGAGTGCAGCGCGGTCAGCGGCGCGCTCAGCCCGATCTCGCGCCGGTCCGCCCGGCACACCCCCGCCCGCGTCTTCGCGCGGTCCAGCACGACGCTCCAGCCGGTCAGCCCGTGCTCGGCGAGCAGCCCCCGCGCCACCGCCACCGCGTCCTCCACGTCCACCCGCGCATCCTCTCCCTCGACCCGGGAGGCATCCGAGCACGGAGCTCCGACACGACCGGCTCGGCGGCCGGAACGACGCACCAGAACGACGAAGAGGACCCCGCACGTCAGTGCGAGGTCCTCTGCTGCTGTGCCCCCGGCAGGACTCGAACCTGCGCACACGCCTCCGGAGGGCGATGCTCTATCCGCTGAGCTACGGGGGCCCGCGGTGCCCTGCGAACACTACCAGCGCCTCCGGGCCCGCTCCGACCACGCCCCGGACCCCTGCGCCGAACGGGGCGGACCGGGAGGACGCCACACGCCGGTAGGCTTGACCCCCGTGACTCCCGCCGAGCTCTCAGCTGCCCTGAGGGACGCCCTGACCGCGGCCGTGACCGCCGGAGAGCTGTCCCTCGACCCCGCCGACGTGCCGGCCGAGGTCCGCGTGGAGCGTCCGAAGAACCGCGACCACGGGGACTGGGCGACCAGCGTCGCCCTGCAGCTGGCCAAGAAGGCCGGCGTGCCCCCGCGCGACGTCGCCACTCTGGTCCAGCAGCGACTGCTCACCGTCGAGGGCGTCAAGGCCGTCGACATCGCCGGCCCGGGCTTCCTCAACATCACCCTCGACGCCGCGGCCGCGGGGGAACTGGCCCGCGGCGTCGTGACCGCCGGTGCAGCCTTCGGCCGGGCCGCCACCCCGAGCGGGGAGCGGATCAACCTCGAGTTCGTCTCCGCGAACCCGACGGGCCCCATCCACCTCGGCGGGACCCGCTGGGCCGCCGTCGGCGACTCCCTGGCCCGCGTCCTCGAGGCCGCCGGCGCGACCGTCACCCGCGAGTACTACTTCAACGACCACGGCGCCCAGATCGACCGCTTCGCCCGCTCGCTGCTCGCCCGCGCCAACGGCGAACCCGCCCCCGAGGACGGCTACGGCGGCGGCTACGTCTCCGACATCGCCGCCGCGGTGGTGGCGAAGGTGCCCGGGACGATGGACCTCCCGCGCGAGGAGCAGCAGGAGACCTTCCGCCGCGAGGGCGTGGAGCTGATGTTCGCCGAGATCCGGGCGAGCCTCGCCGAGTTCGGCGTCGAGTTCGACGTGTACTTCCACGAGGACTCCCTGCACGCCTCCGGGGCCGTCGACCGCGCCGTGCAGAAGCTGCGCGACCTCGGCCGAATCTACGAGTCCGACGGTGCGACCTGGTTGCGCACCAGCGACTTCGGCGACGACAAGGACCGTGTCGTCCTCAAGAGCGACGGCAACCCGGCCTACATCTCCGGGGACCTCGCCTACTACCTCGACAAGCGCGAGCGCGGGTTCGACCGCTGCGTGATCATGCTCGGCGCCGACCACCACGGCTACGTCAACCGGATGATGGCGATGTGCGCCGCGTTCGGGGACACCCCGGGCGTCAACCTCGAGATCCTCATCGGCCAGATGGTGAACCTCGTCAAGGACGGCGTCCCGCTGCGGATGAGCAAGCGGGCGGGGACCGTGGTGACGATGGAGGACCTCGTGGAGGTCGTCGGCGTCGACGCCGCGCGCTACTCGCTGGTGCGTTCCAGCGTGGACTCCAGCATCGACATCGACCTCGACGTCCTGACGAGGCGCAGCAACGACAACCCGGTCTTCTACGTCCAGTACGCCCACGCCCGGACGGCCAACGTCGCGGTCAACGCGGCCACCGCCGGGGTGCGTCGCGAGGACGCCTTCGAGCCCTCGCTGCTGACCGACGAGACCGAGTCCCTGCTGCTGGCCGCCCTCGCGGAGTTCCCCGCCGTGGTCGCCCGGGCGGGGGAGCTGCGCGAACCGCACCGGGTCGCGCGCTACCTCGAGGAGCTCGCCGGCCGGTTCCACAAGTTCTACGACGCGTGCCGGGTGACCCCGCGCGCCGACGAAGAGGTCACCGACGTCCACCGGACGCGGTTGTGGCTCAACGACGCCACCCGGCAGGTGCTGGCCAACGGCCTCACCCTGCTCGGTGTCTCGGCGCCGGACCGCATGTGATGGGGAGGATCTGAGTGGCGAACATCGCCGTCGTCCCGGCCTGGCTCGCGCCGCCCGCGGACGTCAACGAACTGCTCCCGCAGCTGTGGGCGCGCACCGTCGGCCGCGACGAGGCGGGGGCCCTGCACGTGGGGGGCACCGCGGTCGGTGACCTCGCCCGGACCTACGGGACGCCGCTCTACGTGGTCGACGAACTCGACTTCCGCTCCCGGGCGGTCGCCTTCCGCGACGCCTTCGCCGACGCCTTCGCCGACCTCTGCGGCGGTGCCGACGTCTACTACGCCTCGAAGGCGTTCATCGCGACGGGCATCGCCCGCTGGATCGCCGAGGACGGGCTGCACCTCGACGCCGCCTCCGCCGGAGAGCTGGACCTCGGCCTCCGGGGCGGGATCCTGCCCGGCCGGATCGCGTTGCACGGCAACAACAAGTCGCGCGCCGAGATCTCCGCCGCGCTCGAGGCCGGCGTGGGGCGCATCGTCCTCGACTCCCTCACCGAGATCGACCTCGTGGCCGAGATGGCCCGCGAGCGCGGTGTCGTCGCGCCCGTCATGCTGCGCATCACGGTCGGGGTGGAGGCGCACACGCACTCCTACATCGCGACCGCCCACGAGGACCAGAAGTTCGGGTTGTCGCTGGCCTCGGGCCGGGCCGAGGCCGCGGTCGCGAAGATCCTGGCCCGTCCGGAGCTGCACCTGCTGGGTCTGCACAGCCACATCGGCTCGCAGATCTTCGACATGGGCGGGTTCGAGGTCTCGGCCCGTCGACTGCTCGAACTGCACCAGAAGGTCGAACGCGACCACGGGGTGGAACTGCCCGAGATCGACCTCGGTGGCGGCTACGGGGTGGCCTACACCTCCGAGGACAAACCGCTGCAGCCGGTGGAGATCGCCGGCCGCCTCGCCGAGATCGTCGCCCGCGAGTGCCTCGTGCAGGGCATCGCCGTCCCGCGCGTCTCGGTCGAACCCGGTCGCGCGATCGCGGCGCCGAGCACGTTCACCCTCTACGAGGTCGGCACGACCAAGGAGGTCGAGCTCGAGGGCGGCACCCGTCGTCGCTACGTCTCCGTGGACGGCGGCATGAGCGACAACATCCGCACCGCGCTCTACGACGCGGACTACTCCGCGACCGTCGCCTCGCGCGCCTCCACCGCCACGGGCGTGCTGTCGCGCGTCGTCGGGAAGCACTGCGAGAGCGGCGACGTCGTCGTGCGGGACGAGTTCCTCCCCGAGGACACCACGGCGGGGGACCTGCTCGCGGTCCCCGGCACCGGGGCCTACTGCCGGAGCATGGCCAGCAACTACAACCAGGTGCCCCGCCCGGCGGTCGTGGCCGTGCGCGACGGGGCCGCGAAGGTCCTGGTGCGCCGCGAGACGCCCGAGGACCTGCTCGCGCTCGATGCCGGGTGAGCGGCGGTCGCCCGGACCGCCCGGTCCGGCGCAGGTGAGAGGGTGGGGCCGGAACGTGCTGGACGAACTGAGGGGACTGCTGCGGTGGAGCCGGTGAAGGTCGCGCTGCTCGGGTGCGGTGTCGTGGGCACCGAGGTCGCGCGACTGCTGAGCACGCAGTCCGCCGAACTCGCGTCGCGCGTCGGGGCACCGCTGGAGCTGGTCGGGATCGCGGTGCGCCGCCTCGGCCGTGACCGCGGTCTGCCCATCGACCCGTCGTCGTTCACGACCGACGCGGAGGAACTCGTCACCCGCGCCGACGTCGTCATCGAGGTCATCGGCGGGATCGAACCCGCCCGCGGGCTCATCCTGCGCGCCATGGAGCACGGCGCCTCGGTCGTCACGGCCAACAAGGCGCTGCTCGCCGCCGACGGCCCCACGCTGTACGAGGCGGCGGCGAAGAACGGCGTCGACCTCTACTACGAGGCCTCCGTCGCCGGGGCGATCCCGTTGCTGCGCCCGATGAAGGAGTCGCTCGCGGGCGACCGCGTGACCCGCGTGCTCGGCATCGTCAACGGGACGACGAACTACGTCCTGGACCAGATGGACACCACCGGCATGGGCTTCGCCGAGGCCGTCGAGCAGGCGCAGGCCCTGGGGTACGCCGAGGCCGACCCGACCGCCGACGTCGAGGGCTTCGACGCGGCCGCCAAGGCCGCCATCCTGGCTTCGCTGGCCTTCCACACCCGCGTCAGCCTCGACGACGTCCACCGCGAGGGGATCACCGAGGTCAGCGCCGCCGACGTGCGGGCCGCCCAGCTCCAGGGCTGCGTCGTGAAGCTGCTGGCCATCTGCGAACGCGGCGTCGACGCCGAGGGCAACGAGGCCGTCTCGGTGCGCGTGCACCCGGCGATGCTGCCGCGCGGACACCAGCTCGCCGGCGTGCGCGGCGCGTTCAACGCCGTCTACGTCGAGGCCGAGTCCGCCGGTCAGCTGATGTTCTACGGGCCCGGCGCGGGGGGTCAGCCCACCGCCAGCGCGGTCATGGGCGACGTCGTCGCCGTGGCGCGGCACAAGGTCGTCGGGGGTCGCGGGCCGGGGGAGTCGGCCTACGCCCAGCTCCCCGTGCAGCCGATGTCCGAGACCGTGACCCGCTACCACGTGCGCCTCGACGTGGCCGACAAGCCGGGCGTCCTGGCCCAGGTGGCCGGCGTCTTTGCCAAGCACGACGTCTCCATCGAGGCCGTGCAGCAGCGCCAGGTGCCCACCGAGGACGGTGGTCGTGCCGTCCTGGTCGTGGTGACGCACAGCGCACCCGACGCCGCCCTGTCGACGACCGTCGACGAGCTCGAGCAGCTGGACATCGTGGACTCCGTGGCCGGCGTGCTGCGGGTCGAAGGAGGGGACGCCTGATGGCGCACGTGTGGCGGGGTCTGATCGAGGAGTACCGGGACCGGTTGCCGGTGACCGACTCGACCCCGGTGGTCACCCTCGGCGAGGGCGGCACACCGCTCGTGCAGGCGTTGGTGCTGTCGGAGAAGGCCAAGGGCCGGGTCTACCTCAAGGTCGAGGGCTGCAACCCGACGGGTTCCTTCAAGGACCGCGGCATGACGATGGCCATGACCCGGGCCAAGGAGCTCGGGGCCGAGGTCGTCGTCTGCGCCTCCACCGGCAACACCTCCGCCTCGGCGGCGGCCTACGCCGTCGCCGCGGGCATCCGCTGCGCCGTGCTCGTGCCGGACGGCAAGATCGCCCTGGGCAAGCTCTCGCAGGCCGTGGCCCACGGAGCGACCCTGCTGCAGGTGGACGGCAACTTCGACGAGTGCCTGACCCAGGCCCGCAAGCTCGCCGAGGCCTACCCCGTCGAGCTGGTGAACTCGGTCAACCCGTACCGCATCGAGGGGCAGAAGACCGGCGCCTTCGAGGTCGTCGACGTCCTGGGTGACGCCCCGGACATCCACGTGCTGCCCGTCGGCAACGCCGGCAACATCACGGCGTACTGGAAGGGCTACACCGAGTACGCCGCCGACGGCATCGCCACGAAGACCCCGAAGATGTGGGGCTTCCAGGCCGCCGGCGCCGCGCCGATCGTCAACGGTCACCCCGTCGACGAGCCCGAGACGATCGCGACCGCGATCCGCATCGGTCACCCCGCGTCCTGGACGGGGGCGACCACCGCCCGCGACAGCTCCGGCGGGCGCATCGGCGCCGTCACCGACGACCAGATCCTCGCCGCGCACCGCTGGCTCTCGGCCCGCGAAGGCGTGTTCGTCGAGCCGGCGTCCGCCGCCGGTGTCGCCGGCCTGCTCGCCGCGATCGAGGCCGGCGAGGTCGAGCCGGACCAGACCATCGTGATCACCGTCACCGGGCACGGCCTGAAGGACCCCCAGTGGGCCCTCGAGCTCGCCGGCGAGGGTGCCGACGGCAAGCGGCACGCCGTGCAGCCGGTCCGGGTGCAGCCGGACGCCGTCACCATCGCCCGGGCCATGGGCCTGGACGTCTGAGCGCGCGGGTGTCGACCTCCCGGCGGGTGTCCGTCCCCACCCGGACGCGTGCGCTCACCCCGTTGCCGGTGGGGACGGCCGTCCTCGTCGAGGTCCCGGCCACCAGCGCGAACCTGGGCCCCGGCTTCGACGCGTTCGGCCTGGCCCTGGACCTGTGCGACGAGGTGCGCGCCGAGGTGGGGTCCCCCGGGGTCCGGGTGCGCGTCGAGGGGCAGGGCGCCGAGGCCCTGCCCACCGACGGCCGGCACCTGGTGGCGCGGGTCCTGCTCGAGGAGCTGGCCGCCGCCGGCTTCTCCGCTCCCGGACTGGACCTGCTCTGCCGCAACGTGATCCCGCACGGTCGGGGTCTGGGCTCGTCGGCCTCGGCGATCGTCGCCGGCCTCGCCGCGGCCCGCGCCCTGCTGCGCGCCGCCGGGGTCGTGCAGGAGAGCGACGTCCAGACCCGGCAGCGGTTGCTGACCGAGTCGACGCGCCGCGAGGGACACCCCGACAACGCCGCTCCCGCCGTGCACGGCGGGTTCACCATCGCCTGGACGCGGGGTGAGGACCCGACGCACCCGGACGCCGTCTCCTCGGTCCGCCTGCCCGTGCACCCCGACGTGCGGGCCGTGGTCTGCGTGCCCGCCGAGGAGCTCGCGACGTCGCGGGCCCGGGCGCTGCTGCCCGCGACGGTGCCGCACGCCGACGCCGCGCTGACCGCGGGTCGTGCGGGGTTGCTGGTGCACGCCCTGACCTCGGACCCGTCGCTGCTCTTCGACGCGACCGAGGAACGCCTGCACCAGGCGCAGCGCGCACCCGCGATGCCGCGCACCGCCGAGCTCCTCGCCGCCCTGCGCGCCGAGGGACTGGCGGCCGTCGTCTCCGGGGCCGGACCCAGCGCGTTGACGTTGACGACGGCCGACCGGGTGGCCGACGTCGAGCGCATCGCGGCGTCGCGGGGAGGCTGGGACGTGCACGACCGCCCCGTGCACCAGTGCGGCGTGCAGTGGCGCGAAGACTGAGACGCGCTGCGGGACAACGGGTGCAGGCGCCGGCTCGCTTCGTGCGCGCGACCCGCCGACGCGTCCGAACGGGGGACGTGGAACGTCCGGCGGCCCCACGGTGTTAGAGTCGTGGACAGCACTCACGGGCAGGGCACTGGAGTCGTACCCACTTCGCACCTCGTTGTCGGGTCGTCTGCAGTTTCATCTCCTCCCTGCTCTCGAGCGCGTCTCCACGTCTGATGTGCGCCCCTCCGCGCGACCGTGGATTCCCATTCCTGCCCGATCGGGCAGTCATCGCGACACCCCGGACCCGGTTCGGCCGGCTCTGCAGGTCAGTCGCTCCGACGAGGGGGAAGGACCTTCGTGACCGACACCACAGACATCGCTGCCACCGACGGCGCGACCGCCGACGCGCCTGCGCGCCGTACCGGCAGCCTCTCCGCCCTGCGACTGCCGCAGTTGCAGTCGCTCGCCGCGGAACTCGGCATCTCGGGCACCGCGCGGATGCGCAAGGTGGACCTGCTCGCGGCCATCCGCGAGCACCAGTCCGTCGTGCCGCAGCGCGGGGGCCGTCCGGCCGCCGCCGCCGAGACCACCACCCCGACCGCCCAGGCCAGTGCGCCCGAGACCCCGGTCGCCGCTCCGGCACCCGAGGTCCCCGCCGCTGCTGCGGTCGAGGCCCCCGTGGCGGAGGAAGCCCCCGCCGCCCGCCCGCCGCGGACCCGCTCCCGTCGTGCGAGCTCGTCCGCCGGCGCCCCGCCGGTCGCCGAGTCCGCTGCTCCCGTGCCGTCCGAGACGCCCGCGCAGCCGGCCGTCGAGGTGCCCGCCACGCGCAACGAGCCGACGCTGGACGACTTCGTCGGGTCCCGTGGCGAGAGCCGCCCGGAGCGCCAGGAGCGCACCGAGTCCCAGGACGGCACCCCGCGCCTGTCCCGCCGGGAGCGGGCCCGCCGTGACCGGGTGCGCGAGCCCGACCAGCAGGTCGAGCTGCCGAACATGCCCCGCCGCGGCGAGAACAGCGCCCCCGAGGCCGAGCAGCGCCCCGAGCGCGCCCGGTCCGAGGCCCGCACGGAACCGCGGGTGGACCGCGAGCCGCGCGAGAACCGCGAAGCCCGCGAACCGCGGGTGGACCGCGAGCCGCGCGTGGAGAGGACGGAGCGCACCGAGCGCACCGACCGTCAGGAGCGCCAGGAGCGCACCGACCGTCCCGAGCGTACCGAGAACCGCCCCGAACCCCAGGCGGCGTCGACCAACGGCCCGAGCGCGGGCTACGACGACGACGAGGCCGGTGGCCGTCGTGGCCGTCGCAACCGCTACCGCGACCGCAAGGGTCGTCGGGGTGGCCGTGAGGGCGCACCCGGCGCTCCCGAGATCGACGAGCAGGTCAACGAGGACGACGTCCTGCTGCCCGTTGCGGGGATCCTCGACGTCCTCGACAACTACGCGTTCATCCGCACCTCCGGCTACCTCGCCGGTGCGAACGACGTGTACGTCTCGCTCGGCCAGGTGAAGAAGAACAACCTGCGCCCCGGCGACGCCGTCACGGGTGCCGTCCGTCAGCCCCGCGAGGGCGAGCAGACCGGCGCGCGGTCGAAGTACAACGCGCTCGTCCGCGTCGACACCGTCAACGGTGCCCCGCCCGAGCAGGCCCGCAATCGGCCGGACTTCGCCAAGCTCACGCCGCTCTACCCGCAGGAACGTCTGCGCCTGGAGACCGAGCCCAACGTCCTGACGACGCGCATCATCGACCTGATGTCGCCGCTCGGGAAGGGCCAGCGCGGCCTCATCGTGGCCCCGCCGAAGGCCGGCAAGACGATGGTCATGCAGGCCATCGCCAACGCCATCACGACGAACAACCCCGAGTGCCACCTCATGGTCGTGCTCGTGGACGAGCGTCCTGAAGAGGTCACCGACATGCAGCGGACGATCAAGGGTGAGGTCATCGCCTCCACCTTCGACCGCCCCGCCGCCGACCACACCGCGGTCGCCGAACTCGCCATCGAGCGGGCCAAGCGCCTCGTGGAACTCGGCAACGACGTCGTCGTGCTGCTCGACTCGCTGACCCGCCTGTCCCGCGCCTACAACATCTCGGCGCCCGCCAGCGGCCGGATCCTCTCCGGTGGTGTCGACGCCTCGGCGCTGTACCCGCCGAAGCGCTTCTTCGGTGCGGCCCGCAACGTCGAGAACGGCGGCTCGCTGACGATCCTGGCCTCCGCCCTGGTGGAGACGGGTTCGAAGGCCGACGAGGTCATCTTCGAGGAGTTCAAGGGCACCGGGAACATGGAGGTGCGCCTCTCCCGCCAGCTGGCGGACAAGCGCATCTTCCCCGCGGTCGACGTGCCGGCCTCCGGTACCCGTCGCGAGGAGATCCTCATGTCCCGCGAGGAGCTGGCGACCGTTTGGAAGCTGCGTCGCGTCGTCACCGCGCTCGACGCGCAGGCCTCCATCGAGCTCCTGCTCGACCGCCTGAAGAAGACCCGCAGCAACCTCGAGTTCCTGCAGCAGGTCCAGAGCTCGACCCCCTTGGTGAACAAGGACTGATCGGGAATGCTCTCCGGAGCCGCCGGGTTCCACTACCCGGCGGCTCCTGTGGGAGACTGCTTCGACACCGCAGGTACCGGCTCACGCCAGCACGAACGGCGACCCGGCACCGACTGAGCGCTATGAGGAGATCACCATGAAGGCCGGAATCCACCCGGACTACGTCGAGACCCAGGTCACCTGCACCTGCGGCGCGACGTTCACCACCCGCAGCACCGAGAAGAGCGGCGAGATGCGCGCCGACGTGTGCAGCGCCTGCCACCCCTTCTACACGGGCAAGCAGAAGATCCTGGACACCGGTGGCCGCGTGGCGCGCTTCCAGCAGCGCTACGGCAAGAAGGACGCCAAGTAGCATCACCTCAGCGCCGGTCCCACCGCTTCCACGAGACGCGGAGGGGCCGGCGCTGTCGCGTTCCCGTCCGCACCTGACCCCTGGAGCTCCTGCGTGTTCGAAGCCGTGATCCCACTGCTCGACGAGCACGCCGAGCTCGAACGCCGGCTGGCCGACCCGTCCGTGCACGCCGACGCCGGACTGGCCCGCACGCTCGGGCGCCGCTACGCGGAGCTGGGGGCGGTCGTGCAGGCGCACGTCACCTGGCGCGCAGCGCTCGACGACGCCGAGGCCGCCCGCGAGCTCGCCGCCGAGGACGCCGCCTTCGCCGCCGAACTGCCCGCGCTGCAGGAGGCCGCCGACGAGGCCGCCGAGCGGCTGCGCCGGTTGCTGCTGCCGAAGGACCCCGACGACGCCCGCGACGTGATCCTCGAGATCAAGGCGGGGGAGGGTGGGGAGGAGTCGGCGCTGTTCGCCGCCGACATGCTGCGGATGTACCTGCGCTACGCCGAGAAGCACGGTTGGGTGACCGAGGTCATCGACGGCACCCCCAGCGACCTCGGGGGGTGGAAGGACGTCTCGGTGGCGCTGAAGACCCGCGGCGCGGCGGCCGAGGGGGTCTGGCGCCGGCTGAAGTACGAGGGCGGGGTCCACCGCGTCCAGCGCGTCCCCTTCACCGAGTCCCAGGGTCGCGTCCACACCTCCGCCGTCGGGGTCCTCGTGATGCCGGAGGCCGAGGAGGTCGAGGTCACCATCGACGCCAACGACCTGCGCATCGACGTCTTCCGCTCCTCCGGCCCGGGTGGGCAGAGCGTCAACACCACCGACTCCGCCGTACGCATCACGCACCTGCCGACGGGGGTCGTCGCCAGCTGCCAGAACGAGAAGTCGCAGCTGCAGAACAAGGAGTCCGCGATGCGGATCCTGCGGGCCCGCCTGCACGCCGCGGCCCAGGAGGCCGCCGACGTCGAGGCCTCCGCGGCGCGCCGGTCCCAGGTCCGCACCGTCGACCGTTCCGAACGCATCCGGACCTACAACTACGGCGAGAACCGCATCGCCGACCACCGGACGGGCTTCAAGGCCTACAACCTCGACACCGTCCTCGACGGCGACCTCGACCCGGTCATCCAGTCGGCCATCGACGCCGACGAAGCCGCGCAGCTCGCCGTCTCCGACGTCTGACGCCCTCACGAACACTCAGGCTACGGATCTCTTGAACTGAGTACGGAAGTGCGTACGATCTACGCATGGACGACGAACGGTGGGACGTCCTCGAGAAGCGCATCGCGGCCCTGGAGGCCCGAGCGGCCGACGGGGCGGACCTGCGCGAGACCGACGAGTTCTGGGCGCTGCGCGAGCTGAAGCGGCGGGCGGAGGGACGGTCCCACGTCCTCTTCACCGGCAGCCTCACGCTGCCCACGGGTGCGCACTACGAGTGGCAGGAGACCGTCGAGGTCTCCTCCCTGCTCGCGGCGGACCCCACGGGGGCCGTCGCCGTGCTGTCCGCGCTCGCGCACCCCGTCCGCCTGCAGCTGCTGCACCGGGTGCTGCACGGCGGACGCACCGTCGCGGAACTCTCCGAGGGGCTCGGCACGTCCGGGCAGCTGTACCACCACCTGCGTCAGCTGGTCGCCGAAGGCTGGCTGGCCACCTCGGGGCGGGGCGTCTACGACGTCCCGCCGGCGCGCGTCGTCCCGCTCGTGACCCTGCTCGCCACGGCCGGATTGAGGTAACCCCATGCCCGTCAACGTGTCACGCCGTCCCAGGCCCACCCTCCTCGTCGTCCTCGCCGCGGCGCTCGTCGCCGGCCTGAGCGCCTTCACCCCCGCGACACCACCGACGCCCACGGCCGACAGCACGGGGGATCCCGCGCTCGCCCGGCGGTTGCGGCTCGCCGTCGGGGACCTCCCGGGTCAGGGGTTCGCCGTGGCCACGGGGGACGGGTCGACGTCGGCGCAGGCAGCGATCGGTGAGGCTTCGCCGGGTCGTCCCCTCAGCGCCACCACGCCGCAGGAGATCGGCTCGGTCACGAAGTCGATGACGGGTCTGCTGTTCGCCGACGCCGTCGAGCGGGGGGAGGTGACCCCGGCGACGACGCTGGGGGAGGTCTACCCCGGTCTCCCGCGAGAACTGGCGGTCACGACCCTGACCGAACTCGCCACCCACACGTCGGGCCTGCCGCGCCTGAGCACCCGTGCGCAGCTGCGGAGCCTCGTCACGAACCTCACCTACGGAAATCCGTACGAGTGGGACACCCCCGGGTCGTTGCTGTCCGACGCCGGTTCCACGTGGCTGCGGACGCCGCGCGGGGAGTTCTCCTACTCCAACCTCGGGTACGCCCTGCTCGGGCAGGCGCTGGCCGTGCGGGCGGGTGTCCCGTACCCGCAGCTGCTGACCGACCGCGTCCTCGCACCGCTGGGGATGACCGCCACCGTCGCCGCGCCGGACCCGCTACCCGCCGGTCGGGCGCTGGAGCGGGGTGCCGACGGGCGGGCGACCACGCCCTGGAGCTCCACGGGCAGCGTCCCGGCGGGGATCGGCGTCTACTCCACCGCCGCAGACCTGGGGCGCCTCGCCGCCGCGGCGGTCTCCGGGCAGGTTCCGGGCGCAGCCGCCCTGACGGGGTGGGGGTGGTTCCCGGCGGAGGTCGACGGACGGACGCTGCTCGGCAACAACGGGGCGACCTACGGGGTGCAGAGCTCGATCTGGCTCGAACCCGCCTCCGGCCGCTGGGTCGCGGTCACCTCGCCCAGCGGGTCGGCCGGCGTGGACACCCAGACGATCGCGTTCCGACTGCTCGGGATCGACGTCTGACCTGCCCGTAGGGTCGAGACGTGCCGAGCGACGTGAGGGAACTGCTGCGCGACGCCGAGCAGCGACTGGCCACCGTGGGGGTGGTGTCCGCCCGCGCGGACGCCGAGGTCCTCCTGGCCCACGCGCTGCGCGTCGACCGCTCCCGCCTCGGGGTCCTCCTCGCGCTGCGCGAGAGCGTCGAGCCGGGGACCTTCGAGCACCTGCTCGACCAGCGCGAGCAGCGCGTTCCGCTACAGCACCTCACGGGCCGCGCCGGGTTCCGCGAGCTGGACCTGCACGTCGGGCCCGGGGTGTTCGTCCCACGCCCCGAGACCGAGACCGTCGCCCAGCTCGCCGTCGACGAGACGAGGCGTCTGGTGGCGGCGGGGGAGTTCCCCACCGTCGTCGACCTCTGCACCGGGTCCGGCGCGATCGCCCTGGCCGTCGCGACGGAGGTGCCGCGGTGCGCCGTGCACGCCGTCGAGCTCGATCCCATGGCGCACGCCTGGGCGCGGCGCAACGTCGACGAGTTCGCGCCGCGGGTGGACCTGCGCGAAGGCGACGCCGCCACCGCCTTCGCCGACCTCGACGGCGAGGTGGACGTCGTCGTGAGCAACCCGCCCTACGTCCCGCCGGGTGCGGTCCCCGTCGACGCCGAGGTGGCGCACCACGACCCGGAGATCGCGCTCTACGGCCTCGGCGACGACGGGCTGCTCGTCCCGCGCCGGGTCGTGGCGGCCGCGGCCCGGTTGCTGCGGCCCGGGGGCTACGTGGTGGTCGAGCACGCCGAGGTGCAGGAACGCTCGGCGCGGGAGATGTTCTCGGCGTCGCTGTGGCAGGACGTCGGCAGCCACCGCGACCTCACCGGCCGTCCTCGCACGACCACGGCCCGTCGTCGCTGAGCGTCGACACCCCGCCGATCCCGCCGCTGTCGTCCTCCCCGTGGCCGACAGTGGGAGACTCCTGCGTGTGAGGCCCCCGTTCGATTGCGCCGACCCCGTCATCCGAGAGCGCGGTCTGTCCGCAGCGCACAACGCCGTGAAGCGCGGTGAGGTGGTCGTGCTGCCCACCGACACCGTCTACGGCATCGGCGCCGACGCGTTCAACCCCGCCGCGGTGCAGCGCCTGCTCGAGGCCAAGGGACGTGGACGCAACATGCCGCCACCCGTCCTCGTGCCCGAGACCCGGACCATCGACGGCCTGGCGTCGTCCATCCCCTTCGCGGTCCGCGAGCTGATCGACGCGTTCTGGCCCGGTGCCCTCACCATCGTCTGCCGCGCCCAGCCCTCGCTGAGCTGGGACCTGGGCGACACCAACGGCACGGTCGCGCTGCGGATGCCGCTGCACCCCGTCGCCCTGGAGCTGCTCAAGCGCACCGGCCCGATGGCCGTCTCGAGCGCCAACCTCTCCGGCCACCCCGCCGCGAACCTCGTCACCGAGGCCGTCGAGCAGCTGGGGGAGTCCGTCCGGGTCTACCTCGACGGTGGTCCGGCGACGAAGGGGGCGCCCTCGACGATCGTCGACGCCTCCGACGGACCGCTGCGGGTCCTGCGCGTCGGAGCGATCTCGGAGGCGGAGCTGCGCGCCGCGGTGCCCAAGGGCTGGGTCGAGCTCGACGAGCCCGACGCCGATCCCGAGGCTGACCCCGAGCCTCAGCTCGAGACCGAGGGAACCGGAGCGAGCGCACCGCAGACGAGCGGATGAGGGCCTACCTCCTCGTCATCGTCGTGGCCGCGGCCGTCACGTACCTGACGACACCCCTGGTGCGGCGCCTCGCCCAGCGCGTCGGCGCGATCACCCCGCTGCGCGACCGCGATGTGCACTCGGTGCCCGTGCCGCGGATGGGCGGGGTGGCGATGTTCTTCGGGATGGTCGCCGCCCTGGTCGTGGCGAGCCAGGTGCCGTTCCTCTCCCGCGTCTTCCACGCCGACCCCGGACCGCTGTGGGTCCTCGTCGGCGCCGGGGTGGTCTGTGCCGTCGGCGTCGCCGACGACATCGTCCAGCTCGACGCCGTCACCAAGCTGGCCGGGCAGGTGCTCGCCGCCGGGATCATGGGCTGGCAGGGCGTGAGCCTGCTGCAGCTGCCGATCGGCGGGGTCACCCTGCTCTCCGGCCGGACCATGATGATCATCACGATCCTCGTGGTGCTCGTGTCGGTGAACGCGGTGAACTTCGTCGACGGCCTGGACGGTCTCGCCGCCGGCATCGTCGGGATCGGCTCGATCGCCTTCTTCGGCTACTCCTACGCCCTGCAGCGGGGCAGCGCGCCCGACGACTTCTCCTCCCTCGCCACGCTCATCGCGGCGATCACGGTGGGGGTGTGTCTCGGTTTTCTGCCGCACAACTTCCACCCGGCCCGCATCTTCATGGGCGACTCCGGGTCGATGATGCTCGGTCTGCTGATGGCGAGCTCGACCATCGCGGCGACGAGCACGGTCGACCCCGAGGCCGTGGCGAGCGAGAAGATCGCGCCCGCGTTCTTCCCGTTGTTGCTGCCCATCGCGGTCCTGCTGGTCCCGTTCAGCGACATGGTCCTGGCCGTCGTCCGCCGCACGCGAGCGGGCAAGGCGTTCTGGCACCCCGACAAGAAGCACCTGCACCACCGGTTGCTGCAGCTCGGCCACTCCCACCGCGTCGCCGTCCTCGTCATGTACTCGTGGGCGGCGTTCCTGAGCTTCGGGGTGGCCTCCTCGGCGTTCCTCCCGCTGACCCAGGCCTTCGCCGTGGCCTTCGCAGCCGGCTGCGTCGTGCTGGCCCTGACGTTCCTGCCCGTGTACTGGCGACGCAACCGACGAACGGTGGACCCTGTGAACCCGACGGTGAGCGACGAGGAACCCACGCAGAGTGCCGTTGCGGCACCCACGTCCGAGACTTCCCGCACGTGAGCCCGGACGGTCCACGACGTGACGTAGGAGACCCTTCCGCTCGTGATAGCTTTCACGAAGTCTCCCCGGAACGTGACCAACATCCCGGGGTTGCCGCCAGTGAGCCTGTCCCACCGGACGACCCGCCGACGACGGAAGAGAAACCTTTGAGCACCAGCACCGACGCAGGAGTCCAGGCCGCCGAGGCCTTCGGCATCCTGCTCCGCCGCGCGTCCGCGGTGTCGGGTGCGGTCGCTCTGGTCTGCGTCGTCGTCGCCTGGATCTGGCAGGGGAGCGCCTCGGGGCTCTCCGCGCTGATCGGCGGGGCCATCGTCGTCGCGTTCTTCGGAGCCCGCCTGGTGGTCATGGCCAAGGTCACGCGGGCGCGGCCCCAGCTGATCATGATGACCGCGATGGTCGTCTACTCGGTCAAGGTGGTCCTGCTCGGGATCGCGATGCTGCTGCTCACCCGGGTCGACGGGATCTCCGGTCCCGCGCTGGGGTTCACCGTCATCATCACGGCGGTCGTGTGGCTGGCCGCCGAACTCCGCGGCTTCATGAAGCTGCGGATCCCCATCTTCATGACGGACGAGGTCCAGAAGTGAGCCTCGCCAAGCCGTCCGATGCTCCGTCGGCCATGCCGACGGACGCGGGCAACGGCATCACCGAGAAGATCGCCTGGAGCATCACGTCGTACCTGATCTCCGGTGCGCTCATGGGCGCGATGGCGGGTTGGGGTCTCGACCACCTGCTCGGAACCCACTTCATCGTGGGGATCGGTCTCGTCGTCGGCAAGGCGTTGACTTTGTACTACGTGTGGCTCCGGTACGGTACGCACTGACCGCGAGACGCCCGATCACTGTTCAGGGGGCCACGCGGCCGGCACTCCGGCCCCGTACCCACGATGAAGTTCGCACGGAGGAGTTGACGTGAGCCTGCCCCTGCTGGCTGCCGCCGAGGAGCACGGATTTTCCGCGCCCACCGCGGAGATGTTCTGGCAGCCCCTCATCGGGAGCGGTCCGTTCGCGATCACGCGTCCGGCCATCGTCTTCGCGCTGTCGGCCGTGCTGATCATCTGGCTGCTGCTCGCCGGGACGAAGCGCCTCGCGGTCGTCCCGGGCAAGAAGCAGATGGTCGTCGAGGCCGCCTACGGCTTCGTGCGCAACTCGATCGCCCGGGAGTGGATCGGCAGCAAGGACTTCCGCAAGTACGTCCCGCTGCTGTTCACGTTCTTCTCGATCATCCTCGTCAACAACTTGTTCGGCGTGATCCCGCCGATCCAGTACCCGACGATGTCGCGCATCGCCTTCCCGCTGGCGCTGACGATCATGCTGTACCTGACCTACCACGTGGTCGGGATCCGCAAGAAGGGCTTCGCCGCCTACTTCGCGGGCGTCGTGCCGCACGGGTTGCCGAAGCCGATCGTCCCGCTGGTGTTCTTCCTCGAGGTGCTGTCGATCGTCGTGATCCAGCCGGTGACGATCACGCTGCGACTCTTCGGGAACATGTTCGCCGGTCACCTGATCCTGGTGCTCTTCATCTCCGGTGCGGAGTACATGTTCATCGACGGCGGGATCGGGCTGAAGATCGTCGGGATCCCGACCATCGTCATGGCCTTCGTCCTCACCCTCTTCGAACTCTTCGTCGAGTTCCTCCAGGCGTACGTCTACACGATGCTCGCCGCCTCGTTCATCGCCAGCGCCCTCGCTGACGAGCACTGACCGCCCTACCAAGAACTCCGGGGCGCGGCGTGCGCACCGGCAACGAAAGGAAGACCAGAAACCATGGTTGGCTCCCTCGCCATCGTCGGCTACGGCCTCTCTGCCATCGGCCCGGGCATCGGCATCGGCCTGATCTTCGCGGCCTACATCAACGGCGCGGCTCGTCAGCCCGAGGCCCGCGGCATGCTGCAGAGCATCGCCATCCTCGGCTTCGTCCTCGCGGAAGCGCTGGCCATCTTCGGCATCGCCCTCGCCTTCGTCTTCTCGGGGCAGTGACGAGCCTCTCCAGGCTCGCCCACTCGTCCTAGTCCGAAGGAGGAATCGTGCTCGTAGCAGCCTTCGCTGCAGCAGGTGAAGAGGTCGTCGAGGGCAACCCGACGTACCCGATCCTGCCGCACCTCGGCGAGCTCATCGTCGGCATCATCTTCGCGATCATCATCTACGCGGTGGTCGCCAAGAAGGTCGTCCCGCGCCTCGAAGCGATGTACGAAGAGCGTCGTGCCGCCATCGAGGGCAACGTCGAGAAGGCGGAGCGGGCGCAGGAAGAAGCTGCCGCCGCTCTCGCCGAGTACAAGGCTCAGCTCGCCGACGCCCGCGTCGAGGGCAACCGCATCCGTGAGGAGGCGCGCCAGCAGGGTGCGCAGATCCTCGCCGAGATGCGTGAGCAGGCTCAGGCCGAGTCCGAACGCATCACCACCGCGGCGCGCGCGACCATCGAGGCCGAGCGCGTCCAGGCCACGGCGCAGCTGCGCGCGGAAGTCGGTCGCCTCGCGACCGACCTCGCGGGTCGCATCGTCGGGGAGTCGCTGCAGGACACCGCTCGTCAGAGCGGCGTCGTGGACCGGTTCCTGGCCGACCTCGAGCGCAACGAGTCGGGAGTGACCTCCCGATGAGCGGTGAGCTCGACTCCGGCGTCGCGAAGGCGAGCCTCGCCGCCGCGCAGCGGGTGCTCGACCAGCAGTTGGCGGCCGAGGGGGCCGACGCGGGCAAGACCGGCGAGGACCTCTTCGCCGTCACCAGCCTGCTCGACTCCTCGGTCGGCCTGCGCCGGGCGCTGACCGACCCCTCCCGCGAGGGTTCGGCCAAGGCGGACTTCGTCCGCCGCACGCTGTCCGGCCGGATCACCCCGGCTGCTCTCGAGACCGTCGTCGCGCTGGCCTCGGCCCGCTGGACGGCGGGTCGCGACCTGTCCGACGCCACCGAACGGCTCGCCGTCGTCGCGGTCGTCACCCAGGCCGAGAAGTCGGGGCACCTGGACGCGCTGGAGGACGAGCTCTTCCGGTTCTCGCGGACCATCGCCGGCAACGCCGGCCTGCGCGACGCGCTGGCCGACCGCACGGCCCCCGACGCCAACCGCGCGTCGCTGGCCTCGCGGTTGCTGCTCGGCAAGGCCTCGCCCGAGACCGTCCAGCTGGCCCGTCGGGTCGCGACCTCCCCGCGGGGTCTGCGCGCGGAACGGCTGCTGGAGGACTGGGTCGAGATCGTGGCCAGGCGTCGCGAGCAGCTCGTGGCCCACGTGGTCTCGGCCGTCCCGCTGAGCGAGAACCAGCGTGAGCGGCTCGCCGCCTCGCTCTCGCGCCAGTACGGCCGGGCGATCCGCATCAACGTCGACGTCGACCCCCACCTGGTGGGGGGCCTGCGCGTCAGCGTCGGCGACGACGTCATCGACGGGTCGATCTCGACCCGCCTCGACGAGGCCCGTCGCCGCCTGGCCGGCTGACCACCCGTCGAACACCCCTCCCGCTCCAGGCGGGGGACAATGGACTTCGAGAACCGCACGATCGACCGCACGGTCGACACCGCACGACCGACAAGGAGAGCAGGGCTTCCATGGCCGAGCTGACCATCCGCCCGGAGGAGATCCGGGACGCTCTCGACGCCTTCGTGGCGTCGTACGACCCCGGAACCGCCGCGCGTGAGGAAGTCGGCCGCGTGACCGACGCGGGCGACGGCATCGCCCACGTCGAGGGCCTGCCCTCCGTCATGGCGAACGAACTGCTGCGCTTCAGCGACGGGACCCTGGGCCTGGCCCAGAACCTCGACGTGCGCGACATCGGTGTGGTCGTCCTGGGCGACTACGCCGGCATCGAGGAGGGCCAGGAGGTCCACCGCACCGGAGAGGTCCTCTCCGTCCCCGTCGGTGACGACTTCCTGGGCCGCGTCGTGGACCCGCTGGGTGCCCCGATCGACGGTCTCGGCCCGATCGAGGCCGAGGCGCGCCGTGCGCTGGAACTGCAGGCCCCTTCGGTCGTCCAGCGCCAGGAAGTGCGGGAGCCGCTGCAGACCGGCATCAAGGCCATCGACGCCATGATCCCCGTCGGCCGTGGCCAGCGTCAGCTGATCATCGGGGACCGCCAGACCGGCAAGACCGCGATCGCGATCGACACGATCATCAACCAGAAGTCCAACTGGGCCTCGGGCGACCCGAAGCAGCAGGTCCGCTGCATCTACGTCGCGATCGGCCAGAAGGGCTCCACGATCGCTTCCGTGAAGCGCTCGCTGGAAGAGGCCGGCGCGATGGAGTACACGACCATCGTCGCGGCCCCCGCGTCCGACCCGGCCGGCTTCAAGTACCTCGCGCCCTACACCGGTTCGGCCATCGGCCAGCACTGGATGTACGCCGGCAAGCACGTCCTCATCGTCTTCGACGACCTGTCGAAGCAGGCCGAGGCCTACCGCGCCGTGTCGCTGCTGCTGCGTCGTCCGCCGGGCCGCGAGGCCTACCCCGGTGACGTCTTCTACCTGCACTCCCGCCTGCTGGAGCGTTGTGCGAAGTTGTCCGACGAGCTCGGTGCCGGGTCGATGACGGGTCTGCCGTTCATCGAGACCAAGGGCAACGACGTCTCGGCGTACATCCCGACCAACGTCATCTCCATCACCGACGGTCAGATCTTCCTGCAGTCGGACCTGTTCAACGCGAACCAGCGTCCGGCCATCGACGTCGGCATCTCGGTGTCGCGCGTCGGCGGTGCCGCGCAGACGAAGGCCATCAAGGGCATCTCCGGCACGCTGAAGCTGGACCTCGCGCAGTTCCGCGCGATGGAGGCGTTCGCGATGTTCGCCTCCGACCTCGACCAGGCCTCGCGCAACCAGCTCGCCCGTGGTGCGCGTCTCGTCGAGCTGCTCAAGCAGCCGCAGTACACGCCGTTCTCCCTCGAGGAGCAGGTCGTCTCGATCTGGGCCGGCACCACCGGTCAGCTCGACTCCGTCGAGGTGTCCGACGTCTCCCGGTTCGAGCGCGAGTTCCTCGAGTACGTCAAGCGTCAGCACGCCGAGCTCATGCAGGGCATCCGCGAGACGAAGCAGTTCTCCGACGGTGCCAAGGAAGAGCTGAAGAAGGCCGTCGACGCCTTCAAGCCCCAGTTCTCCGCGGGCAAGCAGGACGCGGCCGTCCCCGGCGACGAGGACCACGGCGCGACCGACGCGGACGACATCTCGCAGGAGCGGATCACCACCCAGAAGCGCTGACGCGCTCCTGGCAGATCACGCAGCACGACCCCAGCAGGGACCGAGCGGAGCAAGGAAGAGGAGCAGGACATGGCAGGCCAGTTGAGGGCCTACCGGCGGCAGATCCGCTCGGTCCAGGCGACCAAGAAGATCACCCGCGCGATGGAGCTCATCGCGGCGTCGCGCATCATCAAGGCGCGGGCGAACGTCGCCGCGTCGACGCCCTACGCCCGGGCGTTGACCCGCGCGGTGTCGGCGGCGGCGTCGAACTCCTCGCTCGACCACCCGTTGATCACCGAGAAGTCCGAGGTGAAGCGCGCGGCGGTGCTCGTGTGCTCCTCCGACCGCGGTCTCGCCGGTGCGTACTCCTCCAACGTCCTGCGCGAGGGGGAGCGGCTCACCGCGGCCCTGCGGGCCGAGGGCAAGGAGATCGCCCCGTACCTCGTCGGGCGCAAGGCGGCGTCGTTCTACAACTTCCGTCGTCGCTCGGTCGTCGAGGCCTGGGCCGGGTTCACCGACTCGCCCAGCTACGAGGACGCGAAGAAGATCGGTGACCGCCTGGTGGCCGACTTCGCGAAGGAGTTCGCCGACGGCGGCGTCGACGAGATCCACGTCGTCTACACCCACTTCGTCAGCATGGTCACTCAGGAACCCCGGGTCATCCGGCTCCTGCCGCTGGAGGTCGTCGAGGGTGTCGAGGCGCCCGCCGAGGGTGACCTGCAGCCGCTGTACGAGTTCGAGCCCAGTGCGGACGCGGTCCTGGACGCCCTGCTCCCGCAGTACGTCAACAGCCGCATCTACAACTGCCTCCTGCAGGCCGCGGCCTCCGAGCTCGCCGGTCGTCAGCGGGCCATGAAGAGCGCGACGGACAACGCGGACGAGCTCATCAAGAAGTTGACCCGGCTGGCCAACAACGCCCGTCAGGCCGACATCACCCAGGAGATCAGCGAGATCGTCGGCGGCGCCGACGCGTTGGCCTCCTCCGGCTCGCGCGCCTGACCTCGCGCTCTGCCCCCACCCACTCCAGCCAGAACTCACGCGACGAAGGAAGCCCGAGGAGCGACATGACCGCCACCGTCAACGAAGCGCCGAGCAGCACCAGCAAGGGTGCGACAGGTCGCATCGCCCGAGTCATCGGCCCCGTCGTCGACGTCGAGTTCTCGGCCGACACGATGCCCGAGCAGAACAACGCCCTCACCACCCAGGTGACCATCGGGGGCGAGACCCAGACTGTGACGCTCGAGGTGGCCTCCCACCTCGGCGACAACATGGTCCGGGCCATCTCGCTCAAGCCCACCGACGGCATGGTCCGCGGTGCGGCCGTCGTCGACACCGGCGCCCCGATCTCGGTGCCCGTCGGCAACGTGACCCTGGGCCACGTGTTCAACGCCATCGGCGAGTGCCTCAACCTCGAAGAGGGCGAGAAGCTCGAGGTCACCGAGCGCTGGCCGATCCACCGCAAGGCTCCGGCCTTCGACCAGCTCGAGTCCAAGACCACGATGTTCGAGACCGGCATCAAGGTCATCGACCTCCTCACCCCCTACGTCCAGGGTGGGAAGATCGGCCTCTTCGGTGGTGCGGGCGTCGGCAAGACCGTCCTCATCCAGGAGATGATCCAGCGCGTCGCCCAGAACCACGGTGGTGTGTCGGTGTTCGCCGGTGTCGGCGAGCGCACCCGTGAGGGCAACGACCTCATCGGCGAGATGGCCGAGGCCGGCGTCTTCGACAAGACGGCCCTCGTCTTCGGCCAGATGGACGAGCCGCCGGGCACGCGTCTGCGCGTGGCCCTGTCCGCCCTGACGATGGCGGAGTACTTCCGCGACGTGCAGAACCAGGACGTGCTGCTCTTCATCGACAACATCTTCCGGTTCACCCAGGCGGGTTCGGAGGTGTCGACCCTGCTGGGTCGCATGCCCTCCGCCGTGGGCTACCAGCCGACGCTGGCCGACGAGATGGGCACCCTCCAGGAGCGCATCACCTCGACCCGCGGTCACTCGATCACCTCGCTGCAGGCGATCTACGTCCCCGCCGACGACTACACCGACCCGGCGCCGGCCACGACGTTCGCGCACCTCGACGCCACGACCGAACTCTCCCGCGAGATCGCCTCGCGCGGTCTGTACCCGGCCGTGGACCCGCTGACCTCCACGTCGCGCATCCTGGACCCGCTCTACATCTCGCGGGACCACTACGACACCGCGGTCCGCGTGAAGCAGATCCTGCAGCGCAACAAGGAACTCCAGGACATCATCGCCATCCTCGGTGTCGACGAGCTGTCGGAGGAGGACAAGCTGACGGTGAGCCGTGCCCGCCGTGTCCAGCAGTTCCTCTCCCAGAACACCTACATGGCCGAGAAGTTCACCGGCGTCGAGGGTTCGACGGTTCCGCTCAAGGACACCGTCGAGAGCTTCAAGCGCATCGCGGACGGCGAGTTCGACCACGTCGCCGAGCAGGCCTTCTTCAACGTCGGTGGCCTCGAGGACGTCGAGCGCAAGTGGGCTCAGATCCAGAAGGAGAACTGACCCGTGGCGCTGCAGGTCGAACTGGTGGCCGCCGACCGCTCCGTGTGGTCGGGCGAGGCCTCGCTGGTCCGCGCCCGCACGGCCGAGGGTGAGATCGGCATCATGGGCGGCCACGAGCCGTTGCTGGCCATCCTCGCCCCCGGTGACGTGGCCATCACCGGCTCGGGCTCGGAGGGGATCACCGCCACCGTCAGCGGCGGGTTCTTCTCGGTCGACCACGACAAGGTGACGATCGTCGCCGAATCCGTCGAGGTCGGCGCCGGAACGCGCTGAGAACGACCGAGGACGACGCGTGCACGAGTTCCTGCTCTCCCTGGAGATCGCAGGAGCCTGTGCCGTCCTCCTCCTGGTCGTCCTCGTCGCGGTCGTCCTGCGGCGGCGTCGGCTGACGTCGCGGCTCGGCACCTTCGACTGCTCCATCCGCCAGCCCAGGGGTTCCCACCGTCGGTGGGCCCTGGGTGTGGCGCGGTACGAGACCGACCGTCTCGACTGGTACCGCACGTTCTCGTTGTCCCCGCGCCCGTCGTGCACCTACGCACGACGGGCGCTCGGCGTGACCCTCTTCCGCGAGGCCGAGGGTTCCGAGCTGATCGCCGTGCAACCCGGCGCGATGGTCGTCGAGTGCCGCCACGAAGGCGTGGAGATCGAACTCGCGATGTCGCACGACGCCTACACCGGCTTCGCGTCCTGGCTGGAGTCCGCCCCACCCGGGCAAGGCGTGAACGTCGCCTAGGGCGCTACCGCTCGCCAGTGCGCGGACCCTTGAGGATCTGGCGCGCCAACCCCGCCTCGTTCGGGAACACCATGACCCGCGGCCCCTCGGTCGTGGGGGCGAGCGTCGCCCGGATCCCGGCGTCCACGAGGGTGCGGCGCTGCACCTCGGCCTCGACGAAGGTGCCGGGGGAGGAGACCACCTCGAGCAGGCCGTAATCGTCGCTGGCGCCCTGTTGGGGGCGACGTTCGACGAGCGAACGGCCGTGCGAGAACGTCCACCGCAGCAGCAGCACCAGCACACCGACGACGACCAGGGCGACGCTCGGCCCGAGGGCGTAGTGGTAGCTGGTCAAGTTCACCCCCCCATCATCCCCGTCGTGTCCAGCGCGGGGGTCCCGCGGTGCGCCCACGCGTCCGCGGAAGGTCACCGTCTGGCAACGGCGCAGGAATTGACCACTCAGCGGTACCCATTGGTGGCAGAGTGTGTTCGCGGGATGCTCGTTCGTCCCGGTGGCCCCAGGAGTCACACGCGCGTTCCTCGTGAGCGCCGGGTGTGACTTCGCACCTGGGTGCAACCGGAGAGCGACGTCCTGCGTCAGACCGGTGACGATCACGACGAACACGACGATGATCACGACCGGCGTCCTCGGGGGAGGAACAGATGGCGATCGGAATCGCGACAGCGCCCAGCGCGGCGGACGACGTGGCAGCCCGCAGGGCGGCCCGTTCGGCACCCGGCCTGGGGGCCAGCGTGCGGGAGGAAGTCCACGGTCAGGTGGTCCACGTGGTGGGTCGCCTCGACGTGCACACCGTCCCGGACGTGCGCTCCGCCCTGCACGCGGCGGTCGACGCCGGTGCGGGTGAACTCGTCGTCCACGTGGACGGCATCGTGGTGGCCGACGCCACCGGCCTCGGCGTCTTCGTGGGAGCGCACCGCCGCGCCCTGCGGGTCGGACGCCGTCTGGTCCTGCGCGACGTCCCGCTGCCGGCCCTGCGCCTGCTGCGGGTCACGAAGCTGCACCTGGTCCTGCAGGTCGACGACGAGGTCCTGAGCGCCCAGGAACGCGCCGCGCTCCGTCGGGCCCGCGCCGAGGCGATCCTGCGCCCGCAGGAAGCCGCTCAGAACAGCCGCGAGTCCACGTCGTCGATGCCGCGCAAGGCGTCGTAGTCCAGGACCACGCACCGGATGCCGCGGTCGCTCGCCAGGGTGCGGGCCTGCGGCTTGATCTCCTGCGCCGCGAAGACCCCGTTCACCGGGGCGAGCAACGGGTCGCGGTTCATGAGCTCGAGGTAGCGGGTGAGCTGCTCGACGCCGTCGATCTCGCCGCGACGCTTGATCTCGATCGCCACCGCGGTCCCGGCGCCGTCGCGGGCCAGGATGTCGACGGGACCGATGGCGGTCATGTACTCGCGCCGGACGAGGCGGTAGCCCTCGCCGAGCGTCGTGATGTGCTCGGCCAGCAGCTTCTGCAGATGGGCCTCGACCCCGTCCTTGACCAGGCCGGGGTCCACCCCGAGCTCGTGCTCGCTGTCGTGCAGCACCTCGTGGATCGACACGATCAGGCGGTCGTCGGTCTTGGCGTGCTGGACCGTCCACGTCTGCGTGACGCCGATCTCGCGGGCGTCCTCCTCCGGCACGGAGAAGGTCAGCCTGGCCGGGGGGCTCATCCAGTTCAGCGGTTTGTAGGAGCCCCCGTCGGAGTGGACCAGGACGCTGCCGTCCGCCTTCACGAGCAGGAGCCTCGTGGCCAGGGGCAGGTGGGCGGTGAGCCGGCCCGCGTAGTCGACGGAGCACCGGGCGATGACGAGACGCACGAGGAGCGAGCTTACGAGACGCGATGGCCCCCGCCCGACGGGTCGCTGCTCCCGCCGGCGACCCGTCGCGGGTGTGGGTGTAACGAATCGGGGCGCTCGCGCGACTACCCGTCGAACCGAGCGTGGCCACGGTGGTGTGGAGGGGACACCACCGCGGCATCGCCCGGTCCGCAGCGAGGAGGCTCACCTCCGGGGGAGTCGACGGGGTTTGAGACGATGTCGTCCGTGCCCCGCTCGAACCGCCGCCGGCCCGATCCGCCGCCGCGCACCCCGCTCGGCGCGGGAGTCGACCGCACCGTCTCGGGCAGCGACGGCGACTGGGTCGTGCGCGAGCTCCGCGGGACGTCCTCCACGAAGACCTACCGGTGTCCCGGCTGCACCCAGGAGATCCCGCCGGGGGTCCCGCACCTCGTGGTCTGGCCCTCCCGCGGCACGTTCAGCCCGGCCGACGGGGCCACCGAACGGCGGCACTGGCACCGCGCCTGCTTCGACGCCCGTGGACGCCGCGGCAGCTGGTGACGAGCGCCGGGTACCGTGCCAGCGTGATCCCCCTCCACGACCCCGCCGTCCGTGGTTTCGCCAGCGACAACGCCGCCGGCATGCACCCGGAGGTCCTGGCCGCGCTGAGCAGCGCCAACGGTGGCCACGTCGTCAGCTACGGCGGTGACCCCTACACCCTCGCCCTGCAGGAGAGCCTGCGCGGCCACTTCGGCCCCGATGTCGTGAGCGCCGTCGTCCTCACGGGCACGGGCGCCAACGTGACGGCCCTGCAGGCCCTCACCCAGCGCTGGGAGTCCGTCCTCAGCTCCGACCAGGCCCACGTCCTGCACGACGAGGCCGGTGGTCTCGAGCACGTCGGGGGGACCAAGGTCATCGCCCTGCCGACCCGCGACGGTCTCGTGGACCCCGCCGACGTCGAACGTGCCGTCAGCGCGGCCGACAGCCTCATGCGCGCGCCCGTCGGTGCCCTGACGTTGACGCAGAGCACCGAACTGGGCACGGCCTACTCGCTGGAGCACCTCGGCGACCTCGTGGCCGTCGCGCACCGGCTCGGGGTCAGGGTCCACGTCGACGGCGCCCGGCTCTCCAACGCGGCCGTCTCCCTCGGGGTCGGTCTGGGCGAGACGACCACCGCCCTCGGGGTCGACGCGGTGTCGCTGGGCGGGACGAAGAACGGCGGGGGTTTCGCCGAGGTCGTCGTCGTCCGCGACGCCGCGACCGCGCCCGGCCTCGCGCGGCTGGTGAAACCCAGCATGCAGCAGTCCTCCAAGACCCGGTTCGTCTCGGCGCAGCTGCTCGCGCTGTTCGGCACCGACCTCTGGCAGCGCACCGCCGCGACGGCCAACGCCGCCGCCGCCCGGCTGGCCGCGGCCGTCAGTGCGACGGGGGTCGTGCTGACCCGCCCGGTGCAGGCCAACGCCGTCTTCGCGGAACTCCCGGCCGCCGTCGCCGCCCGTGCCGCGGCGCGGGTCCCCTTCCACGTCTGGGACCCGGAGTACTCCGAGAAGGGGGTGGAGGTGCGCCTCGTCGCGAGCTTCGACACCACCGACGGCGACGTCGAGAACTTCGCCGCGGTCCTCACCGAAGAACTCGCGCGTGACTGAGATCCGTTCCGAGACGGTCCTCCCCGCGCATCGCGAGGACGTCGAGCTGCACACCGCCGACGGGCTGACCCTCGTCGGCGAACTCGCGCTGCCGCTGGACCGCGACCCCGTCGCGACCCTGGTGACCCTGCACCCGCTGCCCACGGCGGGGGGTTTCATGGACAGCCACGTGCTGAAGAAGGCGTCCTACCGGTTGCCCGCGCTGGCCGACCTCGCCGTGCTGCGCTTCAACACCCGCGGCACCACCAGCCCGCGGGGGACGAGCGAGGGGACCTTCGACGCGGGCGACGGCGAGCGGTTCGACGTCGCGGCGGCGCTGGAGTTCGCGGAGTTCCGCGACCTGCCGCACGTGTGGCTGCTGGGCTGGTCCTTCGGGACGGACCTGGCCCTCGTCCACGGCCGCGACCCGCTCGTCGAAGGGTTGATCCTGCTGTCCCCGCCGCTGCGCTGGTCCACGCCGGGCGACCTCGAGGCCTGGGCGGAGTTCGGCCGCCCGGTCACGGCGCTCGTCCCGGAGTTCGACGACTTCCTGCGTCCCGAGCAGGCGCGGGAGCGGTTCGCGCCGCTGCGGCAGGCCGAGATCGTCCCCGTCGACGGTGCGAAGCACCTGTGGGTGGGGGAGAACTCGGTCCGCCGCGTGCTGGACGAGGTGGTCGCGCGGGTCAACCCCGCGCGCTCACCCCTGCCCACCGACTACTGAGCCGGCGCTTCGACCTCGCGCACGTCGACGGCGCGGGCGTCGGTCTTGGGGCCCAGGCCCAGCAGACCCCGCAGGTCGTCGAGCTGGTCGGTGATCTGGTCGCGCTGCTGCATGAGCTCGTCGACCTGCATCTGCGCGCTGGTGCGGCTCTGCTCGGCGTGCTCGCGGGCGGAATCCACCATGTGCTGGGCCCGTGAGCGCGCGTCGGCCAGGAGTTCGTCGGACTCCCGGCGTGCCGTCTCGGCCCGCAGGGCGGCCTGGGCGATCGCGTCGGCGCGGATCGACTCGGCCGCCTCGACGGCCTCGTGCGCCCGTTCCTCGGCCTCGACGGCGCGCTGCTCGGCTTCGGCGATGCGGGCCGCGGTGCGCGCGGCGGCGACCTCGAGGCGCATGCGGTCCTCCTCGGCGCCCTGTTCGCGGGCCGCGGCCAGCGCGAGTTCCTGCTCGCGTACGGCGGCGTCGGTCGAGGAGCGCAGCTCGATGACCTCCCGCTCGACCTGCGCGCGCAGGGCGGCGACCTGGCGTTCGGTGGCGGCGAGCGCCTCGGCGGCCTCGTGCTGGGCGCTCGCGGTGACCTGGTCGGCCGTGCGGTGCGCCGAGGCGGTGAGTTCGGCGGCGGTGCGCTGGGCGGCCTCGACCATGCCGTCGGCCTGGTGCTTGGCCCGGGACACGATCTCCTCGGCGTCCCGGCTGGCCTCGCCGGTGCGGCGGCGTGCGTCCTCGTCGGCCTGGTTGCGCGTCGAGGACGCCTCGGCCCGGGCCTCTTCGCGCAGCCGGTCGGCGTCGCGGCGGGCCGAGCGCAGGATCTCCGAGGACTGGTCCTCGGCGAGGCGCAGCAGCTTCTCCATCCGGGAGCCGAGGCCCGCGTAGGAGGGCTTCTCGTGCTCGCGGATCTCCTTGAGGGCGTCGGCGAGCTGTTCCTCGGCCGAGCGGAGCTCGTGGTCGCGCTGGGCGACCCGGGCTCGGGCTTCGGCGAGGGAGTCGTCGAGGTGCTGCAGGCGTGCGTCGACCTGACTGCGGTCGTAACCGCGGACGACGATGCTGAACGCCTCGTGGGAGTCGGTGGACACCGTGGGGACCTCCGGCCGGATCGGAAAGGACGTCCGCAGCGTAACGGCGGGACGTCCCGCTGCGGGCGGGACACGGCGGGTCTAGGTTGCCCAGGGTGATCGTCGCCTTCTCCGTCGCCCCGTCCGGTGGTCCCGCCCCGCTGGGAGGTGAACCGGACTCCGTGAGCGCGGCCGTGGCCGACGCCGTGCTCGTCGTGCGCAACTCCGGTCTGCCGCACCGCACCGACTCGATGTTCACGAGCATCGAGGGGGACTGGGACGAGTGCATGGACGTCGTGCGCCGGGCCTGCGAGGCCGTCGGCAAGCACGGCCCCCGGGTCTCGCTGGTGCTCAAGGCCGACATCCGTCCCGGGCACACGGGGGAGATGACGGGCAAGCTCGACCGCCTCGAGGCGGCCGTCGAACGTGCCGAGGGGGAGGCCGGCCGCGGTCAGTGACCGCAGCCGGCCCGTGATCCTCAGCGGCGGCGGAACACCGCTGCGTCGAGGCTGAACCGGCCCGCGCCGGTGAAGACGAACATCAGGCCGAGGGCGGCGAAGAGCAACGCGTTCTCGCCGTTCACCTGGCCGTCGACGAGGAAGCCCTGCGGGGCGTGCGCGAGCACCCAGACCCCCACCATCTGCACGAGCAGCAGGGTGCCCGCGGCCCGGGTGAGCAGACCGAGGACCAGCAGCGAGCCGAGACCGACCTCGCCCAGGATCATCAGCCAGCCCGCGACGTCGGGTGCGGGGACGTCGAGCGAGGCGGCCATCCCGGTGGCCGTCCCGGGGTCCGACAGCTTCGGGACGCCGTGGACGAGGAGCAGCACGCCGGCGGCGAGCCGCAGGGCGAGCAGGCCGATCGAGACGGCGGCGGTGGTGCGCACGACCTGGGGACGGTCGGTGCGGGCGGCGGTGGACGTGGTGGTCATGAGTCGTTCCTCTGCGTCGGGAGGGAGTCGTTCGGGCTGAGTGGCTCAGTCACTGGTTCCGGCTCTTCGGGCGGGCACGAGGTCGTGGTGCACTCCCGTCACGACGGGGCAGGCCCCGGGGTTCACCGCGTCGGGAGTGGTCTGGACCACACCGCGTCGGCGGTGGCCGGGGTCGCTCACGGGCACGGAGCACCGGTGCCCGACCCGTAGGGTGGCGCAGGCCCCCACCCTCGACTCCTCGACCCGATCCGCTCCGCCACGACGAAGGACCCGACGTGAGACGCCTGCTCGCCTGGCTCCTGCTCGCCCTGGGACTTACCTGCGGTGTCGCCGGGGCACTGGTCCTGACCGTGTTCGCCCCGGCCGACCGGATCGACGTCACCCGCACCGGCGACGATCCGGGCGTGGCGATCGTCAGCGCCCCCGGCCTGCTCGACCTCAGCGGCTCCGACGTGCGGCTCGGCGCGTCCGGCGGGAAGGACGTCTTCCTCGCCGTCGCCCGCGCCGACGACGTGACCGCCTGGCTCGCCGACGCCGCCCACACCGAGGTGACGGGGGTCGGGGGTGACCTCGACGACCCGACGGCCGTGGCCGCCACGTCGGGCACCGGAGCGGCGACCGACCCCCGCTCCGCCGACATCTGGCTGGCCAGCGCGAGCGGCACCGACTCCGCGCGGCTCACCTGGTCCACCGCGGCCGACCGTGACTACGCCGACGCCGGGGGAGTCGTCGTGTTCGCCGCGACGGACGGCACCTCCGCTGCCCCGCAGCGGGTCTCGTTCAGCTGGGCGGCCGAGGGCCGGGCCGCCGAGAACCCCTCGGGAGTTCCCCTCGTCATCGCGGGGTGCGTCCTCGTGCTGCTCGGCGCGATCGGAGCACTGCTCCGTCCCCGCACCACCCGACCCGGAGCCCGGAGGCGCGCGTGAGGACCCGAGGTCGACCCCCCCTCCGCGGCGCGCTGTCCGTGGCGCTGTCCGTGGGGCTGCTCGCCGGCTGCGCCCAGTTGCCCGCCGTGACCGCGCCGGCCGGCAGCGACCGGGAGCCCCTCGTCGTGCAACCGGTGCAGGCCAACCGGATCGTCGAGGCCGCCGGGACCGTCCTGGCCGCGGCCGCCGACCCCGCGACCGTCGACCTCACCGCGCTCGCCACCCGCGTCAGCGGCCCGGAACTGGACCTCCGCACCGCCGCGCACACCATCGCCGTCGCCGGTGCGACGCCGCCGCCGAGCGGAGGGGCGGACGAGTTCAGCGCCCTCACCTCGATCCTGCCGCGCCAGGAGGCCTTCCCCCGCTGGTTCGCCACCGTCACCGACGCCGGCGCCGACCAGTCCCCCTCGCTCGTCGTCTTCCGCTCGCCCTCCGCGCGCGAGCCCTACACGGTGTGGGCGACGCCGTCGCTGCTCCCGGGGGCCTCGCTGCCGACGCTGGCCGCACCCGCCGGCGGCGTGGCCGCCGTCGCCGCCGGCGAGACGACGAACCTCCCGCTCAGCCCGCAGGCCGCGGCCGAGCACTACGCCGACGTCCTCACCCACGGCGGCGACAGCCGGTACGCCCCCGAGTTCGCCGACGACGCCTACCGCGACGAGGTGGCGAACGCGGCGCGGACCGAGTCCGCGGCCCTCGACGCCGCCGGCGGCAGCTTCACCCAGGAGCGTTCCGTCCTGCCCGACGGGGTCCTCGGGGTGCGCACCCGCGACGGCGGCGCCCTCGTCGTCGCCGCGTTCTCCTGGTCCACCACGTCGGCGGGCCCCGCCGACGGGCGCAGCGGGACGCTGGAACCGGCGCTCGCCGCCCTGGCCGGGACGAAGGACGCGCTGAGCGCCACGGTCGTGCACCGCGAGGTCGTCGTCCTGAGACTCCCACCGGGACAGGGACAGGCGCTCGCCCTGGCCGCCGAGAGCGGTCCCGTGTCGGTCACCGTCCGGTGACTTCGGCCCGGTGAGGGCCTCGTGAGAAGGTGACCGGCATGACTCAGCAGCCGACTCCTCCCGGCGCCCAGCTCAACCTGCGCGGAGCGGTGGACCTCGGTGCCCTGGCCGCTCGCAACACCCGTCGCGAGGAGGTCGCCCGGCGTGCCGCCACCGACCCCGACGCCGTGGCCCCCCGGTCCTCCTTCGTCGTGGACGTGACCGAGGAGACCTTCACCGACGTCGTGCAGCGCTCCGTCGAGGTCCCCGTGCTCCTCGACCTGTGGGCCGAGGGCTACGACCAGGGCTCGGAGGCCCTGCAGACCCTGGTCGAGGAGTACGCCGGGGCGTTCCTGCTCGGCCGCATCGACGCCCAGGCCGAACCCCAGCTGGCGCAGTCCCTGGTGCAGTCGTTGCAGGCCAAGGCCATCCCGCTCGTCGCGGCCATCGTCAAGGGCCAGCCGATCCCGTTGTTCACCGGTTCCTACCCCAGCGCCGAGGAGATCCGCCCGGTGCTGGAGGAGGTCCTGCGCGTCGCCGAGGCGAACGGGGTGACCGGTCGTCTCGAGGGCGACGTCGAGGTGGCCGAGGAGCCCGCCGCCCCGCCGCTGCCGCCCCTGCACGCGGAGGCGCTCGCCGCCGTCGACGCGGGCGACTACGACGCCGCGGCCGCCGCGTGGCAGAAGGCGCTCGCGAACGACCCGCGCGACACCGCGGCGACCGAGGGCCTGGCCCGGGTCGGCGTGCTGCGCCGGGTCCACGGGGTCGACCTCGCCTCCGCCCGCGCCGGGGCCGCCGCGGCCCCCGACGACGTCGCCGCGCAGCTGGTCGTGGCCGACCTCGACCTCGTCGGCGGCCACGTCGAGGACGCCTTCGACCGCCTGCTCGGGATCGTCCAGCGGACCGTCGGCGAGGAACGCGACCTCGCCCGCACCCACCTCGTGGAGCTCTTCGCCGTCGTCGGCCCCACCGATCCCCGTGTCGTCAAGGCACGGCAGGCGCTCACCCGCGCCCTCTTCTAGTCCCCAGGCAGTCCCGCACCCACGTCTCCACGGCGTCGGCCACCGCCGACGCCGTGAGCGTGGAGGTGTCCAGGACGGTCGGACGCCACGGCCGCCCGGTGAGCCGTTCCGCGGCCAGGCCGTCCCAGCCCGTGTCGGTGAGCACGTCGCGCCGGTACCCGGCGTCGTGGACGTGCCCGCGGAACCAGGTGGCGAACGCGACGTGGTGCACGAGGTCGCCGTCGACGGGGCCGCGGCCGGTGAGCCGGGTCCGCTGCACCTCCTCGTCGGCGTCGAGCAGCAGGACGTCGAACCCCCCGAGTGCGGGGCCGGAGGGTGCGGCCACGATCTCGCCGGGCGGCAACGGGTCTCCCGCCATCAGGAGGTGTCGCCCGAGCGCTGCGAGGTCGAGGGCACGTCGGACGACGACCTCGGCGCTGCGCTGGCGCCAGGCGGTGTCGGGAACGGCCGGGAAGTCCACGAGGTCGCTGAACTCCACGGCCTCGACCCCGAGGGCCTCGACGCGAGGTCCCACCCTGCGCCGCACGGTCGACTTCCCGACGCCGCTCGCACCGGTCACCAGCAGCAGCATCAGTCGACCTTTCCCACGTCCAGGACCTGACCGCGGAACGTCGCGCGGAACCGCCGGTCGTGACTCACCACGACCACCGCGCCGGCGAAGGCGTCGATCGCGGCCTCGAGCTCCTCGACCAGGTGCGGGGCGAGGTGGTTGGTCGGTTCGTCGAGCAGCAGGACGTCGTGGCGGTCGGCCAGCAGGCGCGCCAGGTCGAGGCGGCGGCGGCCCCCGGTCGACAGCTTTCCGACCGCGACCCCGAGGCGTTCCCGGTCGAAGAGCCCCATGTCCAGGAGTCGGTGCGCGTTGTCCTCGGGAGTCCCCGGGCGGCCGGTCGCGAACGTCGCGAGCACCGAACGGTCCAGGTCCGTGTCCGCGGGGTCCTGGCGGAGCAACCCGATCCGGCCCCGCCGTCGCACCGTTCCCGTCGCCGGCGCCAGCACTCCGGCGAGGACGTCGAGCAGGGTCGACTTCCCGCTCCCGTTCGGACCGGTGATCAGCAACCGGTCGCTCCGTCCGAGGTGCACGTCGACGCTCGCCAGCCGTCCGGGGACGGAGACCCCCTCGGCGTGCAGCGACCCGCGGGTCGCTGCGGACCCGGGCGGGGCGGTGAACCGCAGCGGCTCAGGTGGTCGGGGAACCTCGTCCTCGTGCAACCGCCGCAGCTTCTCGGCGTTGGCGCGGACCCGCGACGCCAGCGCCTCCTGCACCCGGCCACCCTTGAAGTCGTACTGCACCTTGTCGTTGTCGGTACGTGCACGCTGGTGGTTCACGGTGCGCGCGACCGTGTCCCCGGTGGTGCCCAGCCGCTCGACCGCGGTCTCCCACTCGGCCCGGGCCGCTTCCCAGCGCCGCCGTTCGGCGGCCTTCGCCACGAGGAACTCGGCGTACCCGCCGGGGTAGCGCTTCACCCCGTCCTCGTGGTGCGGGTCGACCTCGACGAGTTCGCGCGCGACGGCGTCGAGGAACTCCCGGTCGTGGCTGACCACGACGGTCGTCCCCTTCCGGGACCGGAGGTGGTCCTCCAGCCAGCGGGCGGTGCCGTCGTCGAGGTGGTTGGTCGGCTCGTCCAGCAGCAGGACCTCCGGCGCCGCGGCCAGCAGCGCGGCCAGGTGCAGCCGGGACCGCTGCCCGCCCGACAACGTGGCGAGTTCGCGGGCCCGGTCGAGGAACGGCAGACCCAGCCCGGCCAGCGACTGTTCCACCCGGACGTCGGCGTCGTAGCCGCCGCGGAGTTCGAAGGCCGTCTGGACCTCGCCGTACTCGGTGAGGACGTCGTCGAGGTCACCGCCCGCGGCCATCCGTCCCTCGAGGTCGACCATCCGACGTTGCAGGGTGCGCAGGTCGGCGAGGGCCGCGTCGAGCACCTGTCCGACGCTCGTGCGCGAGGGGGCGCCGGCGTCCTGGGGGAGGTGGCCGATACCGCCTTCCGCGGTCGCGACGACCCGGCCGGAGTCGGCGGGTTCGGCACCGGCGAGGACGCGCAGCAGGGTGGACTTGCCGCAGCCGTTCTCGCCGATCACCCCGGTGACCCGGCCGGGGGAGAAGGCGAGGGTGAGGGAGTCGAGCACGACGACGTGGTCGTAGCTCTTGGTGACCTCGCGCAGGGCGAGGGTGGTCGTGGTGACGAGAGGCACGGGGGGCTCCAGGGACGTACGCCGAAGGAGGACCCGCGCGACGGCAGCGGGTCCGGGGGATCGGGCACGTCAGACGAGCACCGCAGAGGCTCCTCGGGTCGGCAGCAGGACGAGGGCGATGCTGCTCCGGCCCGGCCGCCGGTCGCAACCTCTTTTCCAGGGGTCCGGGGGCGATCGGGGAGGTGCGGGGCCGAGTCGTAGAGTCGCCTCGTGAGCACCGAGGCCACCACCGTCCGCCCCTCCGAGGGTCCCTCCGCAGGTTCCACGTTGCCGCGGACGTCGCCGTCCGCCCAGGGGGTCGACGCACGCGGCATCGCCGCCTTCGTCGACGCCCTCGAGAACACCCCCGGCGTCGAACCGCACAGCCTGCAGGTCCTGCGCCACGGCGCGGTCGTCGCGGAGGGGTGGTGGGCGCCCTACGCGCCGGAACGGCCGCACCTGCTGTACTCCCTCAGCAAGAGCTTCACCTCCACCGCCCTGGGTTTCGCCGTCGCCGAAGGGCTCGTGGACCTCGACGCCACGGTGCTCTCCTACTTCCCCGAGTTCGACGCCGAGGTCACCGACGACCGGGCCCGGCGGATCCTCGTCCGCCACGTCGCGAACATGGCCAGCGGCCACCGCGAGGAGACCCTCGAGCGGGCCCTGCAGCACCCGTCGGGCGACATCGTCCGCGGCTTCCTGCAGATCCGGCCGGACGAGGAACCGGGCACGCTGTTCTGCTACAACCAGCCCTGCACCTTCTCGGTGTCGGCCATCGTGCAGCGCCAGGCCGGCCAGGGGCTGCTGGAGTTCCTGCGCCCGCGGCTGCTCGAACCCCTCGGCATCGACCCCGCCGGTGTCGGCTGGTTGCTCGACGGGCAGGACCGCGAACTCGGGTTCTCGGGTTTCCACGCCCAGACCGAGGCGATCGCGAAACTCGGCCAGCTCTACCTGCAGCGCGGGGTCTGGAACGGTGAGCGGTTGCTGCCGGAGGCCTGGGTCGCCGAGGCGACCCGCTCGCACATCGACAACTCCTCCTTCAACACCAACCCGGACTGGGGGCAGGGGTACGGGTTCCAGTTCTGGATGGCCCGCCACGGCTACCGCGGGGACGGGGCCTACGGGCAGTTCTGCGTCGTGCTCCCCGAGCAGGACGCCGTCGTGGCGGTCACCTCGCAGAGCCCGGACATGCAGGCCGTCCTCGACGCCCTCTGGGAGCACCTGCTGCCGGCCCTGGACGCCGCGGAACTCCCCGGGGCCGACGTGGAAGACCAGCTGGTGCAACGGTTGTCGAACCTCGCGTTGCCCACCGCGGGCGGGACGCCGATGACGGGGGAGTTCACCCCGGCCACCGGGAACCAGCAGTCGACACTGACGGGGGTCGTCGTCACCGACGGCGAGGTCGTCCTGCACGACGCGGGATCGGAACTGCGGGCCGCGATCGGCGAGGGTGAGTGGGCCGTGACCGGGCCGCTGGCCGTGACGTCGACGCCGGGCGGGATCGACGTGGTCTTCGTCGAGACCCCGCACCGGTTGCACCTGGGTCTCCACGGTTCGGAGTTCACCGCGACCTGGGAGACCGTCCCGCTGCACGCCTCCGCGCTCTCGATCCTGCGCAAACCCGTCCGTGACTGATCCGGTCTCTCGACGGTGATCCGGCTGCGCCGGGCCGGGGACCTCGACCGCGACGCCGTGCTGGCGATCGCGGCCGGGGCTCCCGTGGAACTCGCCCCCGAACTCCGCGAGTCCCTGGTGTCCTCCCGGGCGGCCGTCCTGGCCGCGCTGGAGGGATCGGGGCCGGTCTACGGGGTGACCACCGGCATGGGCGCGATGGCCGGGATCACCCTGGACGCCCGGGCCCGGGCGAGGCACCAGGCGAACCTCGTCGTGGGCCGGGCCGTGGGGTCGGCGCCGTGGTTGCCGGAGCCCGCCGCGCGGGCGGTGCTGGCCGTCCGGTTGCGGACGTTCCTGCACCCCGAGGCCGGGGTCTCCCCGGAGTTGTGCGAGCGGTTGGTGGAGTTGCTGAACTCCGGGATCCACCCGCAGGTCCCGTGGCGCGGCAACGGCGCGGCGGGGGAGATCATCCCGCTCGCCCACGTCGGGGCCGTCGCGCTCGGGGGTCCGGGAACCCTCGACGGGCGGTCGCTGCCCCCCTTCGCGTTCGGGACCAAGGAAGGGGTGGCGTTCCTCGAGGGAGTGCCCGTCGCCACCGCGCTCGCCACCCTGCACGAGGCCGAGGCGGCGACCCTGCTGGCTCAGGCGGAGCTCGTCCTCGCGGCCTCGAGCGAGGTCCTGCGCGCGAGCCACGACCCCGTGCGGGAGGGGGTCGCGCGCGGTGACGACGTCCTGGCCGGGGTGCTCGGGCGGTTGCGGTCGCGTCGGCCGGTCGGTGACGTCCACGCCCTGCAGGCCCCGCTCTCGGTCCGGGTCGGGGCGGCCGCGTGCGCGCTGGTGCACCGCCGTCGTGTCGCCCTGGAGGACGCCGTCGACCGGGCGCTGGACGGGGTGACCGACTCGCCCGCGTTCCTCGACGGCGAGTTCACCGGCACCGCCGGGTTCGCCGGGACCGACCTGGCCGCCGACTCCGACGCCCTCACCGCGGCCCTGGTCCACCTCGCGGACACCGGTGCCGCGCGCACCCACCGGATGCTCGACACCCGCCAGACCGGTCTGCCCCCGCAGCTCTCACCGCAACCGGGGGTCGAGGCGGGGCTCGTCGCCGTTCACAAGCGGGCGGTCGGGGTCGTGCACCGGCTGCGCCGCTTCGCCGTCCCCGCGGCGCTGGGGTCGGTCGAGACGTCGCTGGGGCAGGAGGACGTGCAGAGCTTCGCGCTGGAGTCCGCGGAGTGCCTGGCCGAGGGCCTCGCCGGGGTGCGCGAGGTCCTGGCCGTGGAACTGCTCGCCGTGCACCGCGCCCGGTTGCTGCGCGGGGGTCTGCCGGGGCTGTCGGGCGAGCTCGTGGCCGCCCTCGACGAGGTCGCCGCCGTGCTGGGTGATGACGTGCGCGACCGTCCCTACGGACACGACCTCGACCGGCTCACCGAGCTGCTGAACCACGGCTGGGGAACCGCCGGCGCGCGGTGACCTCGTACCGGGACCCTTTCCGCCCGTCCGGCCGCCGCCGGGCCGGAGGTCAGGCGTGCAGCGCCGCCGTCGAGGCGCGCACGACCAGCTCGGGCCGGAACGTCACGGGCCCGGGCACCTCGCCGTCCCCCTCGAGGGCCAGCAGCTGCTCCACCGCCGCGGCGACGATGGCGTCCTCGTCCCACGCCATCGTCGTCAGGCCGGGGGCGACGAGACCGGCGAGCTGGTGGTCGTCGAACCCGACGACGGAGAGGTCGGCGGGGATCCGCAGCCCGAGGTCGCTCGCCGCGCGGTAGACGCCGAAGGCCAGGGAGTCGGAGAGGCAGAACACCGCGGTCGGGCGGTCCGGGACGGACAGGAGCAGCGCGGCGATCCCGGCGGCCTGTGCGGGCGACGCCGGGGCGGGGACGACGAGCAGGTCGAGGCCGAGGTCCCCGGCGACCTGCACGGCCAGCAGTTCCGAGGGACGTCCCGGCGTGGAGGGCAGCGACGGGGTCAGCAGGGCGATCCGTCGGTGGCCGAGCGCCCGCAGGTGCTCCATCGCGGTGGTCACGCCGACGCGGTTGTCGAAGAGGACCGCTCCGCTGGCGGGGCGGCCGGTGAGCGCGTCGCCGATCGACACCACGGCCGTCGAGGGCGGCAGCAGCGACCAGTAGTCGGCGGAGGGGTCCACGGGGGAGACGAGTACCCCGTCGACGCGCTGGGCCGCGAACCGCTGCACCACACGGCGTTCGGCCGCGGGGTCGGCGTCGGCGTCGGCGATGGTGGCGTCCCGGTCGGCGGTGCGCAGGGCCCGGGTCAGCATCACCGAGAGGTCCTGCTGCCACAGGTCGCGCAGGGAACCGCTCACGCCGATCGTCCCGGTGCGACCGCTCGCGAGCGCCCGGGCGATGGGGTCGACGTGGTAGCCGAGCTCGTCGGCGAGGGTCTGGACCCTGGCGATGGTCGCGGCGGAACCGCGGGTCCCGCGCAGGGCGTAGGAGGTGGCGGCGAGGGAGAGTCCGGCCGCGTCGGCGACGTCCTGCAGAGTGCGGCGCGCTTCCTTCGGCACGGAGTGGACAGTAGTCGTGCCCGGCCGCGCCGCACGGTGAGCTCGCCCCCGGGACAGGGACCCGACTTGACGAACGCTTGAGTGAAGCGCTTCACTCGTCGATGGGAGTGAAGCGCTTCACGGAACGAACCGAGGAGGGGCCGTGCGCACCGACTGCCACCAGCACCTGTGGCCCGCACGACTGCTCGACGCCCTCCGCGAACGCACCACCCCGCCCTTCCTCGACGGCTGGACCCTGCACCTGCCGGGCGAGCCGCCCTGCCGGATCGACCCCGCCGCCCACGACGTGGCGACGCGCGCGACCGCCGAGACCGCCGACGGCACCGGACGGGCGCTGGTCTCGCTGTCCTCCCCGCTCGGTCTCGAGCACCTGCCGGGGGAGGACGCCGACCCGCTCCTCGCGGCCTGGAACGACGGTGCGCTGGAGCTGCCCGACCCGTTCCAGGTCTGGGCCGCTGCGGGGGTCACCGACCTCGACCCCGGGTCGCTGGCCAAGACCCTGCGCCAGGACCGCGTCGTCGGCCTGCAGCTGCCCGCCACGGCGTTCAACGACCCGCGGGCCGTCGCGCGGCTGGAACCCCTGCTGGCCGAGTGCGAACTGGCCGACAAGCCCGTCCTGATCCACCCGGGTCCCGCCCCGGTCTGCGACACGAGCGACCTCCCCGCCTGGTGGCCGGCGCTGGTGCCCTACGTGCAGCAGCTGCACGCGTCCTGGCTGGCGTGGCACGTCGGGGGCCGGGAACGACACCCGACCCTGCGGATCGCGTTCGTCGCGCTCGCCGGACTCGCTGCGCTGCACCACGAACGCCTCGCCGCCCGGGGTGGTGCGCTGGGCCGCCTGGACCCCCTCGTGCACTACGAGACGAGTTCCTACGGACCGCGCGCGATCGACGCCCTCGTCCGTGTCGTCGGGATCGACCCGTTGGTGCTCGGGACCGACCGGCCCTACGCCCAGCCGTTCGACGCCACCGACCTCCCGGGTTTCGGCGCGGCCTTCGCCCACGCCCTGACCCGTTCCAACCCCGCCCACCTCCTCGAAGGGACACCCCGGTGACCATCGCCCTTGAAACCCCGACCGCCCACGAAACCCCGACCGCCCCCGGCTCCACCGGTCTACCCGCCGCACCGGGGCGCACCCTCTCCCCCCGCGAGCTCGAGGACTGGGTCGAGCGGGCGGCGGCCACCCCGCAGGCCTGGGAGCACCTCGTCCGCCACGACACCGGTGGCCGCCACTTCGTCTCGCTCTACCGCGACGGTGACGTCGACGTCTGGCTGCTGTGCTGGAACACCGTCGACGACACCGGCTGGCACGACCACGACACCTCCTCCGGAGCCGTCGCCGTCACCCGCGGTGCCGTCGTCGAGGCCAACCCGCGGATGGGCGGGGAACCCTTCGTGCGCACCGTCGAGGCCGGCCGGTCCTTCGCCTTCGGCCCCGACCACATCCACCGCATGTCCGGTGCCGTCGACGGTTCCGTCTCGATCCACGCCTACTCCCCGCCGTTGTGGCGGATGGGCCAGTACTCGATCAGCCCCTCGGGCGTGATGCGCCGGATGTCGGTCAGCTACGCCGACGAGCTGCGCCCCCTGGACGCCTAGCCTGCTCCCGTGCCCGCACTGGACCTCGACGTCGTCTGGAACTCCGGAGCCTCCGGAGCCCCCGAACCGCCCGTCCAGATCCACCGGGCCCGGGCGGACACGGTCGTCCTGCGCCAGAGCATCGCCACCCACTTCGAGGCGCCGTTCCTGTACCTGCTGTTCGGGTCGGACCGGGCGCTCCTGCTCGACACCGGGGCCGTCGCGGACCCGGCCGCCTCCCCGGTGCGCGAGACCGTCGACGGGTTGGTCGCGGAGTGGCTCACCGAGCACCCGCACCCCGGCTACGGACTCGTCGTGGCCCACACGCACGCCCACGGCGACCACGTCGCCGGTGACGCGCAGTTCCGCGGCCGGCCCTCGACGCTCGTCGTCGGCCACGACGTCGCCGCCGTGCACGCGTTCCTCGGGATCGAGCGGCCGGACGGTTCCGGGCGTCTCGACCTGGGTGGACGCGACCTCGTCGTGCTCCCGATCCCGGGCCACCACCCGACGTCGATCGCCGTGCACGACCCCGCCACCCGCACGGTCCTCACCGGCGACACGCTCTACCCGGGCCGCCTGTACGTCGACGACTTCCCGGCGTTCTCCCGGTCGCTGGCGCGGCTGCAGCGCCTCGTCCGCGACGCCGGGGTCGAGCACCTGCTCGGAGCCCACGTCGAGATGTCCGACGTCGCCGGCGTGGACCACCCCCGCGGCTCGACCCGCCACGACGGCGAGGCCCCGCTGCCCATGACCCCCGCCCAGCTCGACGCCGTGGTGACCGCCGCCGCGAGCACCGGCGGGGTCCCCGGACGCCACGTCTTCGACGACGTCGCGATCTGGATCGACTAGCTGGACCGATCAGCTCGGCGGCACCCGCACCAGCAGCGCCAGGTCGGCGACCCGCGCCACGACGGCCTCCACGTCCGGCCCGATCGGCATGTCGCGGGAGTCGTGCTCCAGGAACTCGTCGAACACCGCGAACAGCGCCGAAGCGCCGGGGGAGAGCCGGTCCGGTGCGGCCCGCAACGCCCGCACCGCCGCGAGCGCCTCGATCGCCAGCACCACCGGAGCCAGCTCCGCGGTCTGGCGCAACGCCCGCGCGCCCTGGGTCGCGAAGCTCGCGTGCTCCTCCAGGCCCAGGGAGATGCTGACCGTCCCCGACGTCGAGGGCGCCGTCGCCGGGCGCAGCTCGGCCAGCACGTCCTGCACCACGTACTCGCCGATCATCAACCCCGACGATCCGCGCGGGCCCGCCGCGAGGAACGCCCGCAGGCCGGTGTGCTCGGGACGCAGCAGCAGTGCGAGCCGCGCGGCGGACAACGTCAGCACCCCGAAGGTGGTCGCGCGCAACGTGTCCAGGGTCGTCGCCAGCGACGCGGCGTGGAACTGGCCGTGGTGGAACACCCCGTGCGGGGAGACGAGCGGGTTCTCCCCGGGCGTCGAGGCCTCCAGCAGCAGCACGTCCTCGAGGGCCTGCGCCGCCGTGAACGCGGGCGCGAGGACCTGCGGCGCGGTGCGCAACGCGAACGGGTCCTGCAACCGCACCGGCGCGGGACCGTCCGCGACCAGCGCGGACAACGTCGCCGCCACCCCCCGCTGACCCGGGTGCGCGCGGGCCGCGTGCACGGGGGAGGCCCACGCCTCCGGGTTCCCGCGCAGCGCGAGGAACGACAGCGCCGAGATCCCCACCCCCGCCGCCAGCAGCTGGCGCAATCGGGCCAGCGCCAGCGACGCCGTGGCCAGGGTCAGGGCGTGGGAGGAGATGAGCGGCAGCGCGTCGGCCGCCCCCAGCGCGACGGGCGCGACCCCGCCGCGGGCCCACGGCCGCTCCCCGACCAGGGTCAGCCCCAGCTCGGCCAGCGACGCGAGGTCGGAGGTCCCGATCCCGCCGAAGCGGTGCATCGTCGGCAGCGCGTCGGACTCGACCGCGTCGGCCAGGGCCCCCAGGACCGGCGGGCTGATCCCCGCCCCGAGCTGGGCGTGCGCCCCGGCCAGCAGCTGGTTCAACCGGATCAGCAGCGCGGCGCGCGTCGTCGCCTCGTCCTCCACCGGACCCAGCGAGGCCGCGTGCGAACGCAGCAACCGCAGCCCGTGCGCCCGCGGGTGCTCGGCCTGCTCCTCGTCGACCTCGACGTCCTTGTTGGCGCCCACGCCCGTCGTCGCGCCGTAGACGGCTCCGCGGTCACGGGCCGCACCCATCGCCTCGTGCAACGCCTCCAGCCGGCCGAGCACGACCCGGTCCACGACCGGCCGTGCGCGGCCCGACGCCAGGTCGGCGAGGTCCTCCAGCGACAGCGTGTGCCCCGCCACCGGGACCCCGCGAGTCGCGGGCGGGACGGCCTCGTGCTCCACTCTTCCTCCGCGGCCGGTTCGATCAGGTGCAGGTTGCGATCAGGTGCAGGTTGCGATCAGGTAAAGCCTGGTCGCGCCTGGCCGTGCCTGGTTGACCCGACCACGACCACCGCCAACCATGTACCCGCCCGAGACCGCAGCACCGCAGGCGCGCCCCGTGGGCTCGTCGGTTCAACCCAGGAGCCGCCCGTGATCACGTTCGAGGCCGTCCGCAAGCAGTTCCCCGACGGGACGGTGGCGGTCGAACAGCTCGACCTCGAACTGCCCACGGGCCAGATCACGGTCTTCGTGGGGCCCTCCGGATGTGGCAAGACGACGTCCCTGCGCATGATCAACCGGATGATCGAGCCGACCGGTGGCCGCATCACCATCGACGGCGACGACGTCCGCAGCAAGGACCCCGCGGCCCTGCGCCGCGGCATCGGCTACGTCATCCAGCACGCGGGCCTCTTCCCGCACAAGACCGTCCTCGACAACGTCATGACGGTCCCCAAGCTCGTCGGCCGCGGCAAGCAGCGTCAGGTCGCCCTCGAGCTGCTCGAACGCGTCGGCCTGCCGACGGCCTTCGCCGACCGCTACCCGGCCCAGCTCTCCGGCGGCCAGCAGCAGCGCGTCGGCGTCGCCCGGGCGCTCGCGGCCGACCCGCCCGTCATGCTCATGGACGAACCGTTCTCCGCCGTCGACCCCATCGTGCGCGGTCAGCTCCAGGAGGAGTTCCTCCGGCTGCAGGGCGAGCTCGGCAAGACCATCGCCATCGTCACCCACGACATCGACGAGGCCATCACGCTGGGGGACCGCATCGCCGTCTTCCGCGAGGGCGGCCACCTCGCCCAGGTCGGCTCGCCCCGGGACCTGCTGACGAAACCGGCCGACGACTTCGTCCGCCACTTCGTCGGCCGTGACCGCGGCTACCGCGGGCTCTCCTTCGAGGGCCTGCAGGACCTCCCCGTGCGGCCCGTCACCGACGAGACCTTCACCACCCTCGCCCTCGACGAGGCCGGGCGACCCGTCGGGATCGACGGCTTCCGCGCCGGCGACTCGCTGCGCACCGTCATCGACCTGACCCTGACCTCCCCGCACGGGATCGCCGTCCAGGTCGACGACGAGGGCCGCGCGACGGGGTTCGTGCACCACCACGACGTCGTCGACCTGCTGGAGAAGCGCCGGTGAACTCGATCCTCGACTACCTCCGCGACAACTCCGGGATCGTCCTCGACGCCCTCGGCCAGCACGTGCTGCTCGCCGTGATCCCGCTCGTCGTCGGGGTGGTCGTGGCGCTGCCGATCGGCTACCTCGGGGTGCGGTTCGGCTGGCTCTACCACCCGATCCTCAACATCTCCGGCGTCGTCTACGCGATCCCGTCGCTGGCCATCTTCGTCACCCTGCCCTACGTGCTCGGGACGAAGATCCTCTCCCCGGTGAACATCGTGGTGGCGCTCGCGATCTACACGGTGGCGCTGATGTCGCGGACCGTCGCCGACGGTCTGCGCTCCGTCGACCCGGCGCTGACGGAGGCCGCGACGGCCATGGGCTACAAGCGGACCCGTCGCCTCCTCGAGGTCGAGCTCCCGCTGGCGGCGCCCGTCATCCTCGCCGGGGTCCGGGTCGCGGCGGTCTCGAACATCTCCCTCGTCAGCGTCGGGGCCCTGCTGGGGATCGGTGGCCTCGGGGCCCTGTTCACCCGCGGGTTCCAGCTCTTCTACACCGCACCGATCGTGGTCGGGATCGTGCTCTCGATCCTGCTCGCCGCGATCGCCGACGTGGTGATCGTGCTGTTCCAGCGGGCCGTCACCCCGTGGACCCGAGCCGGGGCAGGAGCCTGACGTGAACGACACCCCGTACCTGCTCGACCCCGCCCACTGGGACTGGGGGACCACCGGTTCGATCCCGCACCTGCTGGTGACCCACCTCGGCTACACCGCGATCTCGGTGCTCGTCGGCTTCGTCATCGCCTTCCCCATCGGGCTGCTCATCGGCCACACCGGCAAGGGCTCGTTCCTGGCCATCAACGCCGGCAACGCCGGCCGGTCGCTGCCGACGCTGGGGCTGCTGAGCCTGCTCGTGGTCCTGATGGGGCTGCGGTTCACCCCCGTGCTCATCGCGCTCGTCGTGCTGGTCATCCCGCCGATCTTGACCTCGACCTACGCGGGGCTGCGCTCGGTGGACCGCAACGCCGTCGACGCGGCGAAGGGGATGGGCATGACGTCCACCCAGGTGCTGTTCCGCGTCGAACTGCCGATGGCGCTGCCCGTCGTGTTCGGCGGGCTGCGCGCCGCGGTGCTGCAGGTCGTCGCGACGGCCACCGTCGCGGCCTACGTCGGGCAGTCCGGTCTCGGTCGCCTGCTGGTCGACGGCCTCGCCGTCAACGACTACGGACGGGTCGTCGCGGGGGCCGTCGTGGTCGCCGCGCTGGCCATCGTGCTCGACCTGCTGCTCGGTCTCGTGCAGCGCTACGTCGTCTCGCCGGGGATCACCGGGCGCGGTCTGGGCCGCGCACGGGCCACGGGATCCGTGGCAGAGTCCCCCGAAGAAGTTGAACTCGTTGGTGCTGGATCGTCGAAAGGCTCGTCATGAACCGCCGGAACCTCCTCGGACTCGCCCTGGTGGGCTCCCTCAGCGCGACCCTGGCCGCGTGCGGTGGTGGGGACGACCCGTTGTCCACGACCGACACCTCCTCGGGGTCGGCCGACAGCGCGACGGTCATCGTCGGCTCGGCGAACTTCCCCGAGAGCGAACTGCTGGCCGAGATGTACTCCCAGGTCCTCGAGAAGGCCGGCGCGAAGGTCACCCGCAAGTTCAACATCGGGGCCCGCGAGGTCTACCTCAAGGCCCTCGACGACGGCTCGATCGACCTGCTGCCCGAGTACAACGGCGCCCTGCTCGCCGGCCTCTCCGACAGCGGCAGCGCCCCGGAGGGTGTCTCCACCCCCGAGCAGGTCCTGGACGCGCTGAAGAAGGTCCTGCCCCAGGGCACCGAGGTGCTCGAGCAGTCTGCGGCCGAGGACAAGGACACCCTCTCGGTGTCCGCGGCCACCGCGAGCCAGTACAGCCTCAAGACCATCGAGGACCTCGCGCCCGTCGCGAAGGACCTCGTCTGCGGAGCCGGGCCGGAGTTCCAGGAGCGCTACCAGGGTCTCGTCGGGCTCCAGGAGCTCTACAGCGTGAAGTTCAAGGAGTTCAAGGCCCTCGACGCGGGTGGTCCGCTGACCGTCGGTGCGCTGGTGGACGGCTCGATCCAGGTCGGCAACATCTTCTCCACCGACTCGGCCATCGAGACGAACAAGTTCGTCACCCTCGAGGACACCAAGAACCTGTTCCTCGCGCAGAACATCCTGCCGCTGATCCGATCCTCCAAGAACACCTCGCAGATCACCGACGCCCTCAACGGGCTGTCGGCGAAGCTGACCACCGCGGACCTGACCAAGTACCTCGCGGAGGTCCAGGTCGACAAGAAGCCGTCGGCCACCGTCGCCAAGGACTACCTGACCTCCCTCGGCCTGCTCTGATCCGGCCTGCTGCGACCTGGAGTTGACCTGGAGTCGACTCCAGGTCGTAGCGTCTGCGCCATGACGCAGACGTACCAACGCACCCCGCAGGAACCGGTCGGCTCCGGGTTCGGACACGACTCGACCGCGGCCGAGGTCCTCGAGGGCATCGACCTGACGGGGAAGCTCGTCGTCCTCACCGGCGGCTACTCGGGCATCGGCCTCGAGGCGACCCGGGCCCTCACCGCGGCCGGAGCGCACGTCGTGGTCCCCGCCCGTCGCCCGGAACACGCCGCCGCGGAACTGGGCGGCGTCGGCGAGGTCGCCGAACTCGACCTCGGCGACCAGGGCAGCATCGCCCGGTTCGCGAACACCTTCCTCGACTCCGGCCGCAGCATCGACGCCTTCATCGGCAACGCCGGGATCATGGCGAACCCGCTGACCCGCATCGAGGGTGGGTGGGAATCGCAGTTCGGGACCAACCACCTCGGTCACTACGCCCTCGTGAACCGGTTGTGGCCGGCGATCGCGGCCGGCGGTGGACGGGTCGTGTCGCTGTCGAGTTCCGCCCACCACCGTTCCGGCATCCGGTGGGACGACGTGATGTTCGAGCACTCCGAGTACGACAAGTGGGCGGCCTACGGCCAGGCCAAGACGGCGAACGCGCTGTTCGCGCTCCACCTCGACGTCCTCGCTGCGCCGCAGGGGGTCCGCGCCTTCTCGGTGCACCCGGGCGGGATCCTCACACCTCTGCAGCGCCACCTCCCCCGCGAGGAGATGGTGAACCTCGGCTGGATCGACGCCGACGGGAACCTCCTGATGGACGGGTTCAAGACCCCGGCCGGGGGAGCCTCGACGGAGGTCTGGGCGGCGACGAACCCCAAGCTCGACGGCCTCGGCGGGGTGTTCTGCGAGGACTGCGAGATCGCCCTGCCCGTCGACGCCGAGCGCCCGCGGTTCACCGTCGGGGTGGCCCCGCACGCGACCGACCCCGAGGCCGCGGCCCGGCTGTGGGCGTTGTCGGCGGAACTGACCGGCGTGGACGCCTTCGCCTGAGTCGCCCCACGCGAACGGCCGACGGTCCGGCAGGGTTCTCCCCGCCGGACCGTCGGCCGTCGTCAGTTCCGGGTGGTCCCGGTGATCAGCGTCAGGCGGGGACCAGCCAGGTCACGCCGAGCGGCGGGACGCGCAGGGCGGTGGAGAACTGCTGACCGTTCCAGGCCACGTCCTCACCCTTCAGGACGCCGGTGTTCACCACACCCGACCCCGCGAACTCCTCGGCGTCGGTGTTGAGGATCTCGCGCCACGGCCCCGCGCTGGGCAGGCCGACGCGGAAGTCCTCGTAGGCGGCACCGGAGAAGTTGCAGACCGCGACGAGCGGTTTGCCGTCGGTGGACCGGCGCACGAACGAGATGAGGTTGCGCTGGTTGTCGGCACCGTCGATCCACTGGAAACCCTCGGACGTGAAGTCGTCGGACCACAGTTCCGGGCGGGTCTTGTAGACGGCGTTCATGGTCGAGACCAGGCGGTGCAGACCCTGGTGCCACGGGGTGTCCAGCAGCCACCAGTCCAGGGAGCGGGACTCCGCCCACTCGGACTCCTGGCCGAACTCCGAGCCCATGAACAGCAACTGCTTGCCGGGGTGGGACCACATGTAGCCGAGGTAGGCGCGGACGTTGGCGAGCTGCTGCCAGCGGTCGCCGGGCATCTTGCGCAGCAGCGAGCCCTTCCCGTGCACGACCTCGTCGTGCGAGATCGGCAGGGTGAAGTTCTCGGTGAACGCGTAGACCAGGCTGAACGTCAGCTCACCGTGGTGGTACTGCCGGTTCACCGGGTCCTGCGCGAAGTAGCGCAGCGAGTCGTTCATCCAGCCCATGTTCCACTTCAGGCCGAACCCCAGACCACCACCGCTGGTGGGGGCCGTGACACCCGGGTAGGCCGTGGACTCCTCCGCGATCATCATGATGCCCGGGGTGCGCTTGTAGGCGGTGGCGTTGGCCTCCTGCAGGAAGGCGATCGCCTCGAGGTTCTCCCGGCCGCCGTAGCGGTTGGGGACCCACTCGCCCTCGTTGCGGGAGTAGTCCAGGTAGAGCATGGAGGCGACCGCGTCGACGCGCAGGCCGTCGGCGTGGAACTCCTCCAGCCAGTACAGCCCAGAGGCGACGAGGAAGTTGCGGACCTCGCTGCGCCCGAAGTTCGGGATGTAGGTGCCCCAGTCCATGTGCTCGCCGAGACGGGGGTCGGGGTGCTCGTAGAGCGCGGTGCCGTCGAACTTCGCCAGGGCGAACTCGTCCTTGGGGAAGTGTCCGGGGACCCAGTCGATGATGACGCCGACGCCGGCCTGGTGGAGGGCGTCGATGAGGTGACGCAGCTCGTCGGGGGAGCCGAAGCGTGAGGTGGGCGCGAAGTAACCCGTGACCTGGTAGCCCCAGGACCCGCCGAACGGGTGTTCCATGACGGGCAGGAACTCGACGTGGGTGAAGCCCGCCGCGCTCACGTAGTCGACGAGCTCGGTCGCCAGGTCGGTGTAGCTCAGCCCCTGCTTCCATGACCCGAGGTGCACCTCGTAGACCGAGACCGGCCCGTCCTGGGCGCTGCGGGCGGCGCGCTGCTCCAGCCACGCCGCGTCGTTCCAGGCGTAGGACGACTCGGTGACGACCGAGGCCGTCGCGGGCGGGACCTCGCTGGCGCGGGCCATCGGGTCGGCCTTCTGACGCCAGTGGTCGTCGGCGCCGAGGATCTCGAACTTGTAGCGGGACCCCGCCGCCACCCCGGGCACGAAGATCTCCCAGACCCCGGAGGACCCCAGCGAGCGCATCCCGTGCTCGCGGCCGCTCCAGTGGTTGTGGTCGCCGACGACGCGCACCGCCTTCGCCGCGGGCGCCCACACGGCGAACGCCGTGCCCTCGACGGCCCCCCGCGGCCCGTTCCAGCGCTTGACGTGGCTGCCGAGGACGTTCCACAGCTCCTCGTGGCGGCCCTCGCCGATGAGGTGCAGGTCGACCTGGCCCACGGTGGGGAGGAAGCGGTACGGGTCGTCGAGCAGGACCGGTTCCGCGCCGGGGTAGGTCACCTCGACGCGGTAGTCGCCGACCGCCCCGCCCGGCTGGACGCCGACCCAGACGCCGTCGTACTCGTGGACGAGCCCGACGCGGCTGCCGTCCTCGGTCACGACGGTGACGGCCGAGGCGAAGGGCTTGAGGACCCGGTAGGTGAGCGCGTCACCGTCGGGGTGGGCGCCGAGGACCGAGTGCGGGGACCAGTGCGCCCCGGCGGCGGCCCGAGCCAGGTCGTCGGCGTCGACGGGGCGGGGGGTCGGGGCGGGGGAGGGGGCTTCACTGGACATGGTCGGAGTCTCCCGTGGTGATCAAGACCTCGCCTCTCAGGACGGGTCGGTGGAGGCGGTCTGGAGCAGGCGGTGGACGGCGTCGAGGGGGATGCGCAGCCAGTCGGGCCGGTTGCGGGCCTCGTAGACGACCTCGTAGAGGGCCTTGTCGAGTTCCAGCGCGGCCAGCAGGACCGCCTGGTCCCCGGCGCGCGGGTCGGCACCGACGACCTCGGTGTAGCCCGCGAGGAACGCCTCGCGGCACGCCTCCCCCCAGCCACCGGGGTCGGGGACGGTCGAGGCCGCGTAGTCGAAGGACCGCAGCATCCCCGCGACGTCGCGCAGCGCGAGGTCGGGCACGCTGCGTTCGGCGAGCGGTCGCAGCGGCTCGCCCTCGAAGTCCAGCAGGACCCAGCCGCGGGTGGCGGAGTGCAGGACCTGACCGAGGTGGTAGTCGCCGTGCACGCGCTGCAGGGCCGGGGCGTGGGTGACGTGGCGGACGGCGTCGACGCGGGCGCGGGCCGCCTCGGCGACGTCGCGCAGCTGCGGTACGGCGGTGCACGCCCAGGCGACCCGTTCCAGCAGGCCGTCGGCGAGCGCCCCCAACCGGTCGGGGGTGGCGGTCTCGGTGGGCAGTTCCACGGCGAGGACGGCGTGGACCTCGGCCGTGGCCCGACCCAGCTCGCGCGCCTCCGGCGAGAAGTCGCGGCCCTGCGCGACGGCCGCGGTGGCGACGCGCCAGGCGTCCTCGGAACCGGCGAGGAACTCCGTCACGTGCACGAAGTGCCCGACGGCGCGGCCACCCTGCGCGTCGGTCCACTGCCCGTCCACCCAGCCCGAGGGGCGGGGCACGCGGCCGCAGCCGGCGTCGGCGAGCGCCGTCTGGACGACGACGTCGGGGTTGTCGCCCGCGGAGAGGACCCGGAACACCTTGGCGATGAGCGGGGTCTCGCCCTCGTCGGCGGAGACGACGATGGAGGTGTTGGACTGCTCGCCGCTGAGCACCTTGGTGCGGGCCGCCGCGGGGACGGGCAGACCGCCGTGGGCGCTGTGGCCGTGCACGCCGAAGGCGCGCGAACCGGCACCCTCGCCGCTGGCGACGAGGGTCAGCAGGGAGCGGGTGAAGGTCGGGTCGTGCGGCCCGTCGTAGATCCAGGCGCGGACGCCGTCGACGTCGGGCAGTTCGCCGATGAGGGCGTGCGCGAGCGCCTCGTCGGGGGTGGGCCGGACGCTGATGGGGACGGAGTAGACGGTGCGGGGGGCATCCTCGGCCTCACCGGAGCGGACGGTGAGCGCGACGAGCTGCGCGACGCCGGTCTCGTCGAGCGGGGTGCGTTCGATGCGTTGCACGTGGGCGGCGACCCCCTTGTGCGCGAACCAGCGCTGGGCGGGCGCCCAGTCCCGCAGCAGGGAGGCGATGGCCTCGTCGGAGGCGGTGGAGGTCCTGACGTCGGCGCTCACGAGGTCACCTTCAGCCAGTAGAAACCCCGCGAGCCGAGCGTGACGACCAGCGACCCGTCGGCGTCGACCTGCCCGAAGGCGGCACCGCCGAAGACGTCGCGGACGGTGGCTCCGGCGTGGTCCGGCATCCGCAGAGCGGCGGCCTGGGGGTGGTCGGAGAGGTTGTTCAGGCAGAGCACGGTTTCACCTTCCTCGTCGTGCGTCGGCTGCAGCACGCGCAGGAACGCGAGCACCGCCTCGTTGCTGCAGGAGCCTTCCTCGGGGCGTGCCTCGGCGCGCGTCGGGAGCGGCACGTAGGCCCCGCGCCCGAAGGCCGGGTGCGCCCGCCGCACGGCGAGCACGTCGCGGACCCAGTGCAGCAGCGAGGATCCCGTCGCGAGCTGCGCTTCGACGTTCACGGACTGGTAGTGGTAGACGAGCGACTGGATCGTCGGCAGGTAGAGCTTGCCGGGGTCGGCGGAGGAGAACCCGGAGTTGCGGTCGGGGGTCCACTGCATCGGGGTGCGGACGGCGTCGCGGTCGTCGAGCCAGATGTTGTCGCCCATGCCGATCTCGTCACCGTAGTAGAGGCACGGACTGCCCGGCAACGACAGGACGAGGGCGTGGATGAGCTGGATCTCGGGTCGGGAGTTGTCCAGCAGTGGTGCGAGCCGGCGGCGGATCCCGACGTTGGCGCGCATCCGCGGGTCCGGGGCGTACCAGCCGTACATGGCGGCCCGTTCCTCGGTCGTCACCATCTCCAGCGTCAGCTCGTCGTGGTTGCGCAGGAACGTGCCCCACTGACCGCTGGAGGTGGGGATGTCGGGGGTGGCCGAGAGGATCTCCGAGATCGGGGTCGCCCGCCCCTCCCGCAGCGCGTAGTACAGCCGGGGCATCACCGGGAAGTGGAAGCACATGTGGCACTCCGGGGCCTCCTCGGTCCCGAAGTACTCCACGACGTCGAAGGGCCACTGGTTGGCCTCGGCGAGCAGGACCCGGCCGGGGAACTCCTCGTCGACCATCTTCCGCAGCCGGTGCAGGTAGTCGTGGGTCTGGGGGAGGTTCTCCCCGTTGGTGCCCTCCTGGACGTAGAGGTAGGGCACGGCGTCGAGGCGGAAGCCGTCGATGCCCATGTCCAGCCAGAAGCGGACGGAGTCGAACATCGCCTCCTCCACGGCCGGGTTGTCGAAGTTCAGGTCCGGCTGGTGGGAGAAGAAGCGGTGCCAGAAGAACTGCCGCCGGACCGGGTCGAACGTCCAGTTCGAGGTCTCGGTGTCGACGAAGATGATGCGCGCGTCGGGGTACTTCGTGTCGTCGTCGCTCCAGACGTAGAAGTCCCCGTAGGGCCCGTCGGGGTCGTTGCGGCTCGCCTGGAACCAGGGGTGCTGGTCGCTGGTGTGGTTCATGACCAGGTCGATGACGATGCGGATCCCGCGCTGGTGGGCCTCGGTCACCAGGCGCTGGAAGTCGTGCAGGGTCCCAAACTCGGGCAGCACCGCGTTGTAGTCGGAGATGTCGTACCCGCCGTCGCGCAACGGGGAGGCGTAGAACGGCGGCAGCCAGAGGCAGTCGATCCCGAGCCACTGCAGGTAGTCGAGCTTGGCCGCGAGCCCGGCGAAGTCACCGGTGCCGGAACCGTTGGAGTCCGCGAAGGCGCGCACCAGCGCCTCGTAGAAGACCGCCGTCTTGTACCACTGGGGGTCGTTCTTCAGCCCGCCGCGGTCCCCGAGCCCGGCGAAGTGGAGACCTTCCACCGTCAGGACCGCACGTGGAACACGTGCGCGGGTTCCTCGTAGGGGTTCAGCCGCACGAAGTCGTGCTCGCCCCACTCGAACTCCGCACCGGTGAGTTCGTCGCGCACGGTGAAGCGTTCCCACCACTCGCGCCCGATCGCGGCCATGTCGAGGTGGACGGTGGTCTCGCGGACGGCGTGCGGGTCGAGGTTCACGACGACGAGGACGAGGTCCTCGGTGCCGTCCGCCTCGACCCGGCGACGGCTGAAGCACAGGACGTTCTCGTCGTCGGTGGCGTGGAAGACGGTGCCCCGCAACTGCTGCAGGGCCGGGTGCGCGGCGCGGGCCTGGTTCAGCTTCTTCAGGTAGGGCGCCAGCGACCAGCCCTCGGCCTCGGCCTTGGCGAAGTCGCGGGGACGGAACTGGTACTTCTCGTTGTCGAGCTGTTCCTCGGCCCCCGGACGGGCGGCGTGCTCGACGAGTTCGTAGCCGGTGTAGATGCCCCAGGACGGGCTGAGCAGGGCCGCGAGGACCGCGCGCAGCTTGAACACCGGCGGCCCGCCGTACTGCATGGTCGGGGTGAGGATGTCGTGCGTCGTCGGCCAGAAGTTCGGCACCATGTAGTGCGCGGACTCCTGGGAGAGCTGCTCGACGTACTCGCGGATCTCCCACGCGGCGTTGCGCCACGCGAAGTAGGAGTACGACTGCTGGAACCCGACCTTGGCCAGGGTGTGCATCATCGCCGGCTTCGTGAACGCCTCGGCCAGCCAGATGACCTCGGGGTGCTCGACGCGCACCTCGGTGATCAGCCACTCCCAGAACTCCACGGGCTTCGTGTGCGGGTTGTCGACGCGGAACAGCGTCACCCCGTGCTCGATCCACACGTCGACGACCCGCTTGACCTCGGCGTAGATGCCGGCGGGGTCGTTGTCGAAGTTCAGCGGGTAGATGTCCTGGTACTTCTTCGGGGGGTTCTCCGCGTAGGCGATCGTGCCGTCGGCGCGCGTGGTGAACCACTCGGGGTGGCTCGCCACCCACGGGTGGTCCGGCGCGCACTGCAGGGCGATGTCCATCGCGACCTCGAGGCCGAGCTCCCGGGCGCGGGCGACGAAGAAGTCGAAGTCCTCGAAGGTGCCCAGGTCGGGGTGCAGCGCGTCGTGGCCGCCCTCGGCCGCGCCGATCGCGTACGGGGAGCCCGGGTCGAGCGGGCCGGCGGTGAGGGAGTTGTTGGGGCCCTTGCGGTTGATCCGCCCGATCGGGTGGACGGGCGTGAGGTAGGCCACGTCGAAACCCATGTCGGCGATCGCGGGCAGCCGCTGCGCGGCGGTGCGGAACGTCCCCGAGACCCAGCGCTGCTCGTCCTCGAGCCAGTGCGCCCCCTCGGAGCGGGGGAAGAACTCGTACCAGGAGCTGAACGTCGCCAGCTTCCGTTCCACCCGCAGCGGGAAGGTCTGCGACGGGCTGACCAGGTCGCGGACGGGCAGGGCGTCCAGGACGCCCCGGACGGCGTCGCCGCGCCCGGCGTCGAGACGGTCGTGGTCGCTGCGGGAGGTGTCGCGCAGGCCGTTGGCGGCGTCGTGCAGCACCTGCGCGTCCCCGTCGGGACGCCCCGGGGAGGCCGCCGCGCGCTCCATCAGCCGCGCACCCTCCTCCAGCATGAGGGCGACGTCGACCCCGGCCTCGACCTTGATCGTCGCGTCGTGGTCCCAGGTGCCGTAGGGGTCCGACCACCCTTCGACGCGCAGGCCCCAGTCGCCCTCGGCGTCGGGGGAGAGCGTCGCCACGTAGGCGTCGAGGCCGGCGTTGACCAGCGTCATCCGCGTCGAGGGGCCGTCCGTGCCGTCCGGGCGGACCAGCACCGCGGTCGCGGCGACGGCGTCGTGACCTTCGCGGAAGACGGTGGCGCGCACGGGGATCAGCTCACCGGGAACGGCTTGGGCGGGCCAGCGGCCGGCGTCGACGACGGGACTCACCCCGAGCACCGGGATGCGCCCCACGACGGGGGTGCTGGTCGCCGTGCTCTGCACGGTCAGCGTCTCGAGGTCTGCGGCGCGGTCGGTCGTCACGGGGCGAACCTACCGAGGGCCACGCCTCCCGTCGCGCGGGAGGGGCACGGGGAGTCGGGCGGGAGTCGGAAAGGTCTCCGCGCGTCGTCGCGGTGGCGTGATCCCGAGGACTAGGGTCCGGCGCGTGAGAGCAATCAGGCGCTTCACCGTCCGCACCGTGCTGCCCGCGCCGTTGGCGCCGCTGGGTGAGCTCGCGAGCAACCTCCGCTGGTCCTGGCACAAGCCCACCCGGGACCTCTTCGAGTCGATGGACCCCGCGGCCTGGGTCGCCGTGCACCGAGAACCCGGGGCGCTGCTGGGCGCCCTGAGCACCGAACGCCTCGAGGCCCTCGCCGCCGACCCGCGGTTCGTGGCGCGGGTCGAGGCCTGCGCGGAGGACCTGCACACCTACCTGGAGCGACCGGGCTGGTACGCCACGCTCGGGGCCGACGCGCCGGCGACCGTGGCCTACTTCTCGATGGAGTTCGGCATCACCGGTGCGCTGCCGCAGTACTCCGGCGGCCTCGGGATCCTCGCCGGGGACCACCTGAAGTCCGCGAGCGACCTCGCCGTCCCCATCGTCGGCGTCGGCCTGTTCTACGCCACGGGGTACTTCAAGCAGTCGCTGTCCCGTGACGGCTGGCAGCAGGAGACCTACCCGGTGCTCGACCCCGACGGGCTGCCGCTGTCGCAGCTGCGCGAGACCGACGGCAGCGCCGCCAAGGTGTCCGTCGACCTGCCCGGCGGGCGTCGGCTCTGGGCGCAGGTCTGGAAGGCGCAGGTCGGGCGCGTCCCGTTGCTGCTCCTCGACTCCGACGTCGAGGAGAACGACGACGCCGCCCGGGGGGTCACCGACCGTCTCTACGGCGGCGGCGGCGAGCACCGGCTGCAGCAGGAACTCCTCTGCGGCATCGGCGGTGTGCGCGCCCTGCGCCTGCACGCCCGTCTCACCGGGACCCCGCAGCCGGAGGTTTACCACACCAACGAGGGCCACGCGGGGTTCCTGTCGGTGGAACGGATCCGCGAGCACGTCGAGCGTGGACTGAGCTTCGACGAGGCCCTGGAAGCCGTCCGCGCCGCGACGGTGTTCACCACCCACACCCCCGTCCCGGCCGGGATCGACCGCTTCGGCCGGGACCAGATCGAGCTGTACTTCGGCGGCGACAACCCGCTGCCGGGCGTGCCCGTCGAGCGCATCCTGGCGCTCGGGGCGGAGGACTACGAGGGCGGGGACCCCGGCGTCTTCAACATGGCCGTCATGGGGTTGCGGCTCGCGCAGCGCGCCAACGGGGTGTCCCAGCTGCACGGAGCCGTCAGCCGCGGGATGTTCGACGGCCTCTGGCCGGGTTTCGACGCCCCCGAGGTGCCGATCGCCTCGATCACCAACGGTGTCCACGCCCCGACGTGGGTGGCGCCCGAGGTCATCTCCATGGGCCGGCAGTACATCGGCAAGGAGATCGCCCGCGACGGTCTGGGCTTCGAGAAGGTCGGCCAGGTCCCCGACGAGGAGATCTGGCGGACCCGGCGGGTGCTGCGTGGTCGTCTCGTCGAGGACGCGCGGCGGCGGCTGAAGCTGTCCTGGTTGCAGCGGGGGGCCTCCGAGGCCGAGCTCGCGTGGACCAAGGACGTGCTCGACCCCGACGTGCTCACCATCGGCTTCGCCCGTCGCGTCCCGACCTACAAGCGCCTCACGCTCATGCTGCGCGACCCCGAGCGGCTCAAGGCGATGCTGCTGCACCCGCAGCGTCCCGTGCAGCTGGTCATCGCGGGCAAGTCGCACCCGGCCGACGAGACCGGCAAGCGCCTCATCCAGCAGATGGTCCACTTCGCCGACGACCCCGAGGTGCGGCACCGGATCGTCTTCCTGCCCAACTACGACATCACGATGGCGCTCTCGCTCTACCCCGGCTGCGACGTCTGGCTGAACAACCCGCTGCGCCCCTTCGAGGCGTGCGGGACGAGCGGGATGAAGGCCGCGCTGAACGGCGGCCTGAACCTCTCCATCCTCGACGGCTGGTGGGACGAGTGGTACGACGGCGGCAACGGCTGGGCGATCCCCACCGCCGACGGCGTGGAGGACGCCGAGCACCGCGACGACCTCGAGGCCGCCGCGCTCTACGACCTCGTCGAGAACTCCGTCGCCGCGCGGTTCTACGACCGCGACGAACGGGGTCTGCCGGCCCGCTGGCTGGAGATGGTCCGCCACACCCTGGCCTCCCTCGGCCCGAAGGTGCTGGCGAGCCGGATGGTCACCGACTACGTCGAGCAGCTCTACGTGCCGGCCGCCCGCGCCGGCCGCGCGGCGCTCGCCGGTTCCGGGGCCGCGGCCAAGGACCTCGCCGCCTGGAAGGGCACCGTCCGCCGGGCCTGGCCGTCCGTGCGGGTGGACCACGTCGAGAGTTCCGGCGTCGGCGACTCCGCTGAGATCGGCGACGTCGTCCACGTCCGGGGCTTCGTGTCGCTGGGGGAGCTCTCCACCGACGACGTCGAGGTCCAGGTCGTCCACGGCCGGGTCAACGACTCCGACGAACTGCGACCCTCGGGCACGGTGTCGCTGCACCACGGTGAGTCCTTCGGCGACGGCCGGCACCGGTTCGAGGGGGAGTTCACCCTCCGCCAGACCGGCCCGTTCGGCTACACCGTGCGCGTCCTGCCCCGCCACGCGGGTCTGGCCACCCCCGCCGAGCTGGGCCTCGTCGCCAACGCCTGAACCCCGGGCGCCTGGTCACCCCCTCCGAGGGGGGTGACCAGGCCGTGGCGAGCGGCGCCGGGGAGCCCGAGCGGGTCGTGTCGACGCCGACACGGCCGCGCCGGACCCGGCCCCGCGTTTCGTGAGAGTTCCGTGTCCTGAACGTGCTTGCGTCCGCCGAGGGGGGTGTCGTAACCTCACGTAATCCATTGCGCAATGGATTACGTCTCGAGCTACAGGCAAGGGTGCCCATGAGCGAGTGATCAGCCGTCGATCTCCACCGCACTCCACCGGCACCGCACTCCACCCGTGGTCGCACCCACCGCGCCCGTCCACCCCGTGTCCCGAGCTCGCGGTCCGCCGCGGCGGACACCCCGACGCACCACCCGTCTCCGACGGGCCCGCCCAGCAACGTCCAGACCTCGTCGAGGTCACCAGGAGGAACAGTCATGCGCGCCACCACCCGCAGGTCCCGCACCATCGCCCTCGCCGCCGTGCTCCTCGCCGTCCCCACGGCTCTCGCGGGCTGCAGCGCCACGAAGACGGGTGACACGGGCGCCAGCGGCGACAGCGGCGGCACCCTCAAGATCGGTCTGGTCACCAAGACCGACTCCAACCCCTACTTCGTCTCCATGCGCGACGCCGCCACGAAGGAGGCCAAGGCCGAGGGCGCGGAGCTGATCGCCAAGGCCGGCACCGCCGACGGGGACAACGACAGCCAGGTCACCGCGGTGGAGAACCTCATCGCCTCCGGGGTCAAGGCCATCCTCATCACCCCCAACGACTCCAAGGCCATCGTGCCGACCCTCAAGGCCGCCCAGGCCAAGGGGATCTTCGTCGCCGCCCTCGACACCCAGACCGAGGGCAACCAGGGGGTCGACGCGACGTGGGCCACCGACAACACCAAGGCGGGCGAGGAGCAGGGCGCCTACGTCAAGGCGGCCCTCGGCAGCACGGCCCCGGTCCTCGCCATGCTCGACCTGCAGCCCGGCGTCTCGGTCGGCGACCAGCGCCACGACGGCTTCCTCACGGGCATCGGGCTCACCGACGACAGCCCCGAGATCGCCGGCAAGCAGGACACCAGCGGTGACCAGGCCAAGGGCCAGACCGCGATGGAGAACCTGCTGCAGAAGAACGACGCCATCAACGCCGTCTACACGATCAACGAACCCGCGGCGATCGGCGCCTACACCGCGCTGAAGAACGCGGGCAAGGACACGACCACGGTGCTGGGCTCCATCGACGGCGGCTGCACCGGCGTCACGGCCGTCAAGGACGGCAAGATCGCCGCGACCGTCATGCAGTTCCCCTCCAAGATGGCGGTCGAGGGTGTGAAGGCGGCCGTCGCGTTCGCGAAGGACGGCACGAAGCCCACCGTCCCGGCCTCGGGGTACATCGACACGGGCGTGCAGCTGATCACGGACAAGCCGCTGGGTGGCCTGGATGCGAAGGACACCACGTGGGGCCTGCAGAACTGCTGGGGAACCGCCTCCTGATCCCGCGCGGTCCGGCGCGGCGTCGCGCCGGACCGCGGTCCTCGACCGTGAACAGCGACCCGAAAGGCGTCCCGATGTCCGACTCCCTCCAGGTGGCGAGCGAGAAGGCGGCCGAGGTACCCGACACCTCGGGAACCCGCGCCGCGACCCTCGCGGACCACATCTTCCGCAACCCCGTCCTGGGCCCCCTGTCCGCCCTGGTCCTCGCCATCGTCGCGTTCTCGATCCTCACCGAGAACTTCGCGAGCGTGGACAACTTCTCGCTGATCCTCCAGCAGTCCGTCGTGGTGGGGACCCTCGCCCTGGGGCAGACCCTCATCGTCCTGACCGGCGGCATCGACCTGGCCAACGGCGCCATCATGGTGCTGGGGACCCTCGTGGTCGCCAAGCTCGCCGCCGGCAGCACCGGAGCGCAGGTTCCCGCGCTGTTCGCGGGGCTGCTCGTCTGCGCGGCGCTCGGGCTCGTCTCCGGCCTGATCGTCTCCAAGCTGGGACTGCCGCCGTTCATCGTCACCCTCGGGTTGCTGACGATCCTGCAGGCCGCCTCGCGCCTCTACACCAAGGAGACCGTCCTCGTCGACGACGGGCCCCTGACGGTCCTGTCCAAGGGCGGTTACCTCTTCGGGCAGTTCCAGGTCACCACCGGCGTCGTCGTGGTGCTGATCAGCGTGGCGGTCCTGCACTACGCCCTCACCCGCACCGCGTGGGGCCGGCACGTGTACGCCGTCGGCAACAACGACCTCGCGGCCAAGCGCACCGGCATCAACGTGAACCGGGTCCTGCTCTCGGTGTACGTGCTGGCGGGCGTGTTCTACGCCCTCGCCGCGCTGCAGGCGTTCGGCCGCAGCCCGGCGACCTCCCCCAACGCGTTCCCGACCGCGAACCTGGACACCATCACCGCCGTCGTCATCGGCGGCACCAGCCTCTTCGGCGGCCGCGGCACGGTCGTCGGCACCTACATCGGGGCCCTCATCGTCCTGGTGCTCCAGTCCGGTCTGACCCAGGCCGGCATCGACCCGCTGTTCCAGAACATCGTCACCGGCGTCCTGGTCATCGCCGCGGTGGCCCTCGACACCGTCACCCGGAGGAAGGCGCGATGAGCGACACCGTCTTGGAGGCCCGCGGCATCGTCAAGCGCTACGGGCACGTCACCGCCGTGGCCGGCGCGGACTTCGACCTGCGCGCCGGGGAGATCCTGGCGGTCATCGGCGACAACGGCGCCGGCAAGTCCAGTCTCATCAAGGTGCTCTCCGGCGACGTCGTCCCCGACGCCGGAGAGGTCCTGCTGGACGGGAAACCCGTGCACTTCCGCAGCCCGCAGGACGCTCAGCGGGCCGGGATCGAGACCGTCTACCAGGACCTGGCGATGGCTCCCGCCCTCGACATCGCGACGAACCTCTTCCTCGGCCGCGAGCTGCGCCGGAAGGGGCCCCTGGGCTCGGTCCTGCGCATGCTCGACGTCAAGGAGATGCGCCGCCAGTCCCGCCAGCAGATGGACGAGCTCGGCATCACGACCCTGCAGTCCATCACCCAGCCCGTCGACAGCCTCTCCGGCGGTCAGCGGCAGACGGTGGCGGTCGCACGGGCAGCCGCCTTCGGGCGTCGCGTCGTCATCATGGACGAGCCCACGGCCGCCCTCGGGGTGCGGGAGTCCCAAGGGGTCCTGGACCTCATCCGCCGCATCAGCGCCACCGGGATCCCCGTGGTGCTGATCAGCCACGACATGCCGGCCGTGTTCGAGGTCGCCGACCGCATCCACATCCACCGCCTCGGTCGCCGGGCCGCCGTCGTGCGGCCCCAGGACCACGAGATGAACGAGGTCGTCGGGTTCATGACCGGTGCGCTGCCGCCGCCGGAACCGGTGCAGGAGGTCGCGTCGTGAGCATCGTCGTCGGCTACGTCCCCGACGGCACCGGGTTCCTCGCCGTCACCGAGGCGGTGCAGCAGGCACGCTGGCGCGGCAGCGACGTCGTCATCGTGAACACCGTCGACCGGGCGGGGTACACCAGGCCGACGGCCGCCGACGAGCGCGACCTCGACGCCCTGCAGGAACGCATGACGGACGAGGGCGTCCCGTTCCGCATCGAGCACCGGGACGCCTCCTCCACCCCGGTCGCCGAGGTGATCCTGGAGATCGCCGAGGAGATCGGCGCGGAACTCATCGTCGTCGGCCTCCACCGCCTCTCCCCGGTCCGCAAGGCCCTGCTGGGCAGCACCGCCCAGCGGGTCCTGCTGGAGGCGACCTGCCCGGTGCTCGCCGTGCGCTCCACCTCGTCGTGAGCGGCGCAGAACTCTGACCGCGGGTCTCACGCGCCGACGACCTCGTCCGGCGCGTGAGACGCCTGCGGGGCGGCGGGAACCGGGTTCTCCGTCAGTTCGAGGAGGCCGTGGCCGCGGCGATCGCCCCGGCCACCGAGGTTTCCGTCGTCCTCACCGGGGGGAACCACCTGCCCAGCCGGGCGGCGACGAGGACGACGCCGTGGAGGTGCTGCGCAGTTCCCGGGACTACGCCGACCGGGTCGTCGACGGGGACCGGCTCGACGTGGCGCTGCCGGGTTCCCCGGCGTCGTGCGGCGCGTGACCGCTCGCCCCGGTGTTCTCCCAGTGCAGACCGCCGGGGCGTGCCGGGCGCCCGGGTGCGACACCCCCGCAACCGCACGACGTGCGGTGTGCGACGACGGGGCGCAGAACTTCCCGCCGGACGGCGATCGAACTGTCCGAGCGCCGGCTGTTCAGCATCTCCACCGCCCGCTGGGCCATGGCCCGCACGGGCTGGGCGATCGCGGTGAGGGCGGGCTCGAACAGGTCGGCCCACTCGAAGTCGTCGAAGCAGACCAGGGCCATGTCGTCGGGAACGCGCCGGCCCCTCGTCTTCAGCGCCCGGAGCGTCCCGATGGTCATGGCGTTGTTGCCCGCCACCAGTGCGGTCGGGGGGTTGCTCAGGTCCAGCATCTCCTCCACCGCCTCCCGGGCTCCGACGCTGCTGCTGCGACCGGACCTGACCAGTGCGGGATCGACGTCCAGGCCCGCTTCCTCGTGGGCCAGGAGGAAACCTCGCAGACGTTCCTCGCTGGTGGTCATCCCGGGAATCCCCGTGACCATCCCGAGGCGCGTGTGGCCCAGGTCCAGCAGGTGCGCCGTGATCTCACGGACCGGTTCGACGTTCTCCACCGCCACCTGATCGCAGTCGATCCCCGTGTCGATGCGGTCCACGACCACCAGGGGGCCGCCGTAGCGGGCGGCGAGACGCAGAGCACGTTCGGGAGACCGGCTGGGAGCCAGGACGAGGCCGTCGACGCGGCGGGACATGAGGTCCTCGACCACCCGGTCCTCGATGACCGGGTCGTCGTGGGTGTCGGCGAGGATTATCGAGGTTCCGGTGCCCCTGAGGTTCCGCTCGATCTCCTGCACGATCGTGGCGAAGTACGGGTTCGAGATCGCCGACATCGCGATGCCGATGATCCCGCTCGTGCGGGTGCGCAGCGAACGGGCGAACGGGTCACGGACGTAGCCCAACTGCTCGATCGCTTCGTGCACACGGCGTTCGGTGGCGGGGGTGTGTCGCCGGGACTTGTTGACGACGTGGGAGACGGTGGCCGTCGACACCCCGGCGAGCCGCGCGACATCCGCCATCGTCAGCGATGAGCGTCCCGACACAGTGGCTCCCAGGAGGTGGTGAGGATACGACTCGACCTCCATCATAGCGGGCCCGGTCCGGGCGGCGGGTTCCCGCGATCCCACCTCGGGGAGTTTCCCGGGTGACGTCACCTCACCCCGGTGGGCCACCGCGCAGGGCGCGGATCTCCGCGCGGAGTCGTGCCTTGACGTCCTCGGGAGCGAACGACGCCGTCACCCCGTTCAGGGCCAGCTGTTCGACCACGTCGTCCCCGAAACCGAGGTCGAGGCCGACGTGCTCGAACTCGGCCTGCAGGCTCGTGGCGAAGAACACCTCGTCGTCGGTGGAGAGGTTCACCGACAACCCGGCCTCGATCATGCGGGCGACGGGGTGCTGCGCGTCGAAGGCCCAGCCGGAGAGCAGGTGCGCCGACTTCGGGGTGCAGCAGAAGTGCACCCCGGCGGCCCGGGCACGCTCCACGACGGCCGGGTCGTCGAGGACGTGGTACCCGTGGTCGACGCGGTCCAGGTGCAGCACCTCGACGGCCTCCACCACCGACGCGGCGGTCGAGGTGGCGATCTCGCCGACGTGGGCGGTGAGGCGCAACCCCGCCGCGCGGGCCCGGGCGTAGACGGGTTCCCACGCCAGCGGTGACTCGTACCCGTCGGCGGCGAGGTCGTCCTGACCGAACCCCACGACCGCCGGGTGCGGGTTCGCGAGGACGACGTCGAGGGTGGCGTGCGCGGCCGCGAGGTCGAGGGAACGGTTCAGCGCCGGCACGATCCCGAAACCGACGCCGAACTCCTCCTCGGCGCGGGTCAGGCCCTCCACCAGCCCGGCGAGCACGACCGGCCACGGCAGGCCCAGCTCGGCGAAGTTGTGCGGGTTCACGGAGTACTCGCGGTAGCGCAGGTTCGTCGTGGCGACCGCCGCCCGGACGCCCTCGTACGCGACGAGGGCCACGTCCTCGCCGGAGCGGAAGACCGCGTGCGCCGCGTTGAACAGGACGAGGAAGTCCTGCAGACCGGTGTAGCGGGCCAGTTCCGCCGGGTCGTCGCTGGGCAGCGGCACCCCGCGTTCGCGGGCCCACCGCAGCAGCCGCTCCGGGCGGATGGTGGAGGCGAAGTGGCAGTGCAGCTCGGTCTTGGGCAGCGAGCGCAGGAACTCCGGGGTGGACGCGCTCACCCCGCGAGCCACGCGTCGACGGCCGCGACCTGGGTCGCGACGAGGTCGGCCGGGGCGGCGGAGCCCTCGAGCGAGGCCTTGGCGACGCCGGCGAGCTCCGCGTCGGTGAGCTTCAGCTCGGTGCGGGCGGTCTCGTACTCCTCGAGCAGGCCGGGGCCGAAGAGCAGCGGGTCGTCGCCGTTGAGCGAGCAGCGGACGCCGGCCTCCAGGAGGGCGGGGAGCGGGTGCGCGCCGATCTCCGGGACGACCCAGAGCTCGACGTTGGAGGTCGGGCAGACGTCGAGGACGATGCCCTCGGCCGCGAGCCGGCGGACCAGCTCCGGGTCCTCGACGGCGCGGACGCCGTGCTGGATGCGCTGCGCCCCGAGCTTGTCGAGGGCGCCGACGATGCTCTCCGGACCGAGCAGTTCCCCGGCGTGCGGGGCCGACTTCAGGCCGGCCTCGCGGGCGATGTCGAAGGCCCGTTCGAAGGGGGCCGGCGGCCAGAGGGCCTCGTCGGCGGCGAGCCCGAAGGAGACGACACCGCGTCCGGCGAACTCGGCGGCCAGGACGGCGAGGGTCTCGGCCTCGCTCGTGGGGAGACTGCGGATGGCGACGGCCATCAGGCCGAAACCGATGCCGAGCCGGGTGGCCTCGGTCTGCCCGACCTCGAGCACGAACGTCAGGACCTCCTCGGGTGTCCCGAACCGCGGGACGTAGAACATCGGGTTCGCCTGGGCCTCGATCCAGACCGCGCCCGCGAGCGCGGCGTCCTCGACGACCTCGCGGACCACCCGTGCGAGCTGTTCGCGGGTGCGGATGAACGCGACGGCGCCGTCGTAGTGCTCGACGAACTGCGGGAACGAGGTGAAACCCCGGGTGGGGGGAGCGGCCTCACCGGCCTCCGCCGCGAACTCGACGAGGGTGGCGGGACGCATCGCACCCTCGAGGTGGATGTGCAGGTGCGCCTTGGGCAGCGTCGCGAGATCGCGCATGGTGTCTCCTGGTGGGTGGATACCCTGTCGGGATGGAACGGGACCGGTTGCTGCGGCTGGTGGCGGAACACGTCCTGGCCCACGGTGTCACATCGCTGACGTTGCGCGGGCTGGCCCGGTCCGTGGGTTCCAACCACCGGATGCTGTTGTACTACTTCGGCAGCAAGGAGCAGTTGATCGGGGAGGCGCTGCAGGCCGTCGGCCGCGACGCGTTCCCCTCCTTCGAGAACGCGTGGGTCGCCCTGGAGAACGGTGAGGGCGATCTGCGGGGCGATCTGCAGCACGTCTGGGACCAGATCGCCGACCCGGCCAACCTGGCGTTCCTGCGGTTGTTCTTCGAGGTGTTCGGCCAGGCCTCCCAGCAGCCCGGGTACGCGGAGCTGCTGGGGGACATCGGGTCCTGGCAGCGACCCGCCGTGGCGCGGTTGGAGCGGGAGGGACTGGCGCCCGCGCTCGCCCGGGCCCGCGCCACCGAACTCATCGCGTTGTGGCGCGGGCTGCAGATGACGCTGATCATCACCACCGACCGCGCCGGGGTGGACGCGGTGCAGGCGCAGGCGCTCGAGGCCTTCTGCGCCCGCACCGGCGCTCAGACCGTGGTGGGTTCCGGCACGTAGCGCGCGCCCGGGTGGTCGGCGCTCAACCGCGGCGAGGAACCCCCGATGCGTTCGCGCAGGGACCCGGAACCCGCCGGGCGGTCCTCCTCGGCGAGCAGGCGCCCGCGACGCCGGAGTTCCGGCACGACGAGTTCGCAGAACAGGCGGTGGTCGGAGGGGGAGAAGATCGCCTCGAGCAGGAACCCGTCGACGCCGGTGACGTCCATGATCTCCTCGAGCCGGTCGGCCACCTCGATCGGGTCGCCGACGACCGTGAAGCCGCGGGTGCCCCGGCCCCGCAGTTCCTCGAGCACCTCGCGCACCAGGGGCCAGGTCCCGTCGGCCCGCCTGAACCGGTCGATGTTGCTCTGCCCCATCTGACCGATGCGGCCGTCGCTGCTCTCGTGGATCTGGCTGAGCGGGCGGTCGGGGTCGAGGGCGGACAGGTCGATCCCGGTGTTGCCGGCGTAGATCACGGCGGCGACCTCGTCGGTCTGCATGTCCTCGAACTCGGCCCGCCGCGCGATCGCCTCGTCGTGGGTGGCGGCGACGGTCACGGTCGCGCCGACGAGCACCTTGACCGACTGCGGGTCGCGGCCGGCGGCCGCCGCGCGGGCGCGGATGTCGGCGACGTTGGCCGCGGCGTGCGGCAACGTGGTGCCCTGCAGGAAGACGCACTCGGCCTGCCCCGCGGCGAACTCGCGACCGCGGTCGGAACTGCCGGCCTGGAAGAGGACGGGGGTGCGCTGCACGGAGGGCGCGACGGTGAAGAACCCCGAGGAGCGGAAGTGCTTGCCGACGTGCTCCACGCGGTGCAGCTTGTCGCGGTCGGCGAAGACCCCCGACTCCTTGTCCTGCACCAGGGCCGCGTCCTCCCAGCAGCCTTCCCACAACTGCAGGGTGAGGTCGACGTACTCCTGGGCCATCTCGTAGCGGGTGTCGTGCGCGACCATCTCGGTGTGCCCGAACAACTGGGCGATCGTGTCCTGGGAGGCGCCGGTCACGATGTTCCAGCCGATGCGGCCGTTCGTCAGGTGGTCGAGGGTGGCGAAGCGTCGCGCCGTCGCCACCGGGTGGTCCACGCCGGTCGAGGAGGTCAGCACGAAACCCAGCGTGGAGGTGTGGTGGGCCAGCGTCGGGATGATCATCATGGGGTCGATCCCGCTGAAGTTCAGGCCGCCGGCGGCGGCCACGGCCGGTAGGTCACCGCCCACGGTGGGGTAGCCGTAGCCGTCGGCGAAGAACAGGAAGTCGAAACCCGCGGCCTCGAGGAGCTGGGCCACGTCGATCCAGTGCTGCAGTTCCCGGTGGTGCACGGAATCGCTGTACGGGTGCGACCAGCTCAGCGTGCCACCGACCTGCGGCCCCGCGACCTCGAAAACTCCCAGGTGCATCGTGCGCACTGGTGTGACCCCTCTCGTTGAACCGACTGGTTCAGATGACAGCACACGCGTGTTTCGGGCGTGTAAAGCTCGTGCGAGGTGCGTCCGGGGACACGGGGTGGGCGTGGCCGCGCCCGGCGGTGTCTCCCCGTGGGCGACCGTGACGGATCGGTGACCACTCGTCCCCCGGTCGACCCACCCCGGAGTCCCGTAACACGGTTGTCACACGATGAGTCGCCACGTAACCCCGCGTTCACGCGGACGTGACAGCCCCGCAGCGCGCAGGTGCTTCAGTACCGGATCAGAGCCGAACGTCAGCCGGCCTCGTCTGTCCGCGCCGATCCGTCCCGGACCCGTAGGACACCCAAGCACCCGTGGAGCAGCTCATGAACGAATCCCGTCCGCGTCTCGTCGGCGACCGTCGCACCTTCCTCCGCGGCACCGGCCTCGGCGCCCTCGCCGTCGCCGGGGTCACCGGCCTCGCCGCCTGCGGCAACGACGACGCCGGCTCGACCACCGGTTCGAGCAGCGGCGGTTCCTCCGACGGTTTCGGCGAGATCTCGGTCCAGCTGTCCTGGATCAAGAACATCGAGTTCGCGGGCGAGTACATGGCCGACAGCAAGGGCTACTACACCGCGGCGGGCTTCTCCAAGGTCAACCTGCTCGCCGGTGGCAGCTCGGGGACCGCGGCCGAGGCGATGGTCCTCTCCAAGAAGGCCCTCGTCGGTCTGTCGTCGCCGACGCTGACCGGTCCCGCCATCGCGAACGAGGACGCGCCGCTGAAGATCATCGGTGCGACCTTCCAGAAGAACCCGTTCTGCCTGGTGTCGGTGAAGGAGAAGACCCCGGTCGCGACCATCGCCGACCTCGCCGGCAAGAAGGTCGGGATCCAGACCGGCGGCAACGAGACGATCTTCGACGGCTTCTGCAAGGCCAACGACATCGACAAGTCCACCTTCACCATCGTCCCCGTGCAGTACGACCCCTCCGTCGTGGAGACCGGTGAGGTCGACGCGTTCATGGCCTACCTGACCAACGAGCCGATCCTGCTGGCCGGGCGCAAGCTCACCCCGGTCACGCTGGGCTTCGCCGACAACGGCCTCCCCGTCGTCTCCGAGACCTTCACCGTCCTGCAGGCCACGATCGACAAGGACCGCGACCTGCTCAAGGCCTTCCTCAAGGCCGAGATCCAGGGCTGGAACGACGCGGTCGCCGACCCGGCCGCCTCCGCGACGCTCGCCGTGACCGACGCGCGCTACGGCAAGGACCAGGACCTCGACCTGGCCGAGCAGACCCAGGAGGCGACCGCGCAGGCCGCGCTCATCGTGTCCGAGGACACCAAGGCCAAGGGGCTCTTCACGATGACCCAGGCGCTCATCGACGAGAACATCCAGGCGCTCGAGGTCATGGGCACCAAGATCACAGCGGAGGACCTCTTCGACTTCTCCCTGCTGGAAGAGGTCTACCAGGAGAACCCCGAGCTCATCACCGGCTGAACCACCGGCTGAGACACCCTGCGCGGTACCCCGTCGCCGTCCTCGAGAAAGGTCAGACCGTGTCGTACGACACCCCGTCCCTGTCCGTCACCACCGGCGCCGCGGGAACGCTCTCGGCCACGACCGATCCCAAGGGCCACCCCGAGGCGGCGACGGGTTTCAACCTCCAGGGCCTGACCAAGCGCTTCGACCTGGGCCGCAAGAGCGTCCTGGCGCTGGAGCAGACGAACCTGGGGACGCGCAAGAACGCGTTCCTCTCGCTGCTCGGGCCCTCCGGCTGCGGGAAGTCGACGATCCTGCGCATCCTCGCGGGGCTCGAGACCCCCTCGGGCGGGGAGGCGCTGGTCAACGGCATGACGACCCGGGAGCTGCAGCGCGCCCACGAGCTGGGCGTCGCGTTCCAGGACTCCGCGTTGCTGCCCTGGCGCACGGTCGCCCAGAACATCCGGCTGCCCCTCGAGGTCGCCGGGGTCAGCCCGTCGAAGGGCCTCGTCGACGACCTCATCGGCCTCGTCGGCCTGAAGGGGTTCGAGAAGGCCAAGCCGGCCCAGCTCTCCGGCGGCATGCGCCAGCGCGTCTCCATCGCCCGCTGCCTCGTCGTGCAGCCCACGGTGATGCTGCTCGACGAGCCCTTCGGGGCGCTGGACGACATGACCCGCCAGCGCCTCAACGTCGAACTCCTGCGCATCTGGACCGAGAAGCCCGCGACGACCCTCATGGTGACGCACGGGATCTCCGAGGCGATCTTCCTCTCCGACGTCGTCGCCGTCATGAGCCCGCGCCCCGGCCGGGTCGTGGAGGTCGTCGAGATCGACCTGCCGCGCCCGCGCACGCCGGAGATGATGCGCACCCCGGAGTTCCACGCCTACCACGACCGGCTGTCCGAGATCCTCTTCGGCGGCGGCAGCGGGGACGAGCACTGATGGCGAGCTCGGTCCAGGAGGAGGCGGCCGTCACCGGTGTCGCCGGCGCCACGGCCCCCCGCAGCAGGCGCGTCGTCGCCGGGAAGGAGATGCCGCCGTGGGTCGGCGGCGTCATCGGCGTCGTCTCGGTGCTGGCGGTCTGGAGCCTCGTCAGCTCGATCTTCTTCGGCAGCAACGGGATCGTCCCCACTCCGTGGGGCGTCCTGCGCCAGTTCGGCGACACCGGGTTCCAGACCTACTGGAACAACCTCTCGGTCACGACGTCGTCGGCGGCGCAGGGTTGGCTGTGGGGGAACCTCGCCGCCATCGCCATCGCGGTGGTCGTGCTGCTCATCCCGCCGTTGGAGGGGGCGGCGAACCAGGTCGCGGTCATCTCCTACTGCATCCCGCTGACGGCGATCGGGCCCATCGTCCTCATCGTCTCCGACCCGGGTGCGCGGACTGCGTCGATCTTCCTCGCCGCGATCAGCGTCATCTTCACCTCCGTCGTCGGCTGCCTGCTCGGGTTGCGCGCCGCCGACCGCACCGCCCTCGACGTGGTGCACGCCTACGGCGGGTCGACGTGGACCGCGCTGGTGAAGGTGCGCCTCATCGCCGCGCTGCCCAACGTCTTCGGTGCCCTCAAGCTCGCCGCCCCGGCCTCCTTCCTCGGCGCGGTGCTCGGTGAGTACCTCGGTGGGGTGGACTCCGGCATCGGCATCATGATCATCGCGGCGCAGACCAACCTGAAGTACGCGCAGATCTGGGGCCTGGCGATCCTCTGCGGCCTCATCGCGGGCCTCGCCTACGTCGTCATCGGCCTCGTCGCGAAGCTCCTCACGCCCTGGTCCTCGACCGGTGAACGGAAGGCGGGTCTCTGATGGCCACCACGACCACGGGTGCACCCGCGGGCACCGAGGTGCACGAGAACCGCAGCAACGCCTCCGTCGCCTCCGCCGTGGGCAAGCGCATCGGGATCTCCGTGCTGACCCTGGTGATCTCCGCGGTCGTCCTCGTCATCGCCTGGTACGCCCTGCTGCGCATCCTCGCCATCGACGAGTTCGTCGGCAAACGCCCGCTCGACGTCTACCAGTGGCTGTTCGCCGACGACAAGGCCGCCGCCAACCGCAGCGACATGTGGGGCTGGCTGAAGGTCACGCTCACCGACTCGATCACGGGTTTCCTGGCCGGGGTCGTGGGCGCGATCGTCGTCGCGTCGCTGTTCACCGTGATCCGTCCGCTCGAGTTCGTCTTCATGCCGCTGGCCATGATGCTGCGTTCGGTCCCGCTCGTCGCGATGGCCCCGATCATCGGGATGACCTTCCACTCCGAACTGCTCCGTGCGGCGACCATCGGCGGCGTCGTCGTGTTCTTCCCCGTCCTGGTCAACGCGGCCATCGGTCTGCGTTCGGCCTCCCCGCAGGCGATCGACGTGATCCGGGTCAACGGCGGGACGAAGTGGACGGCACTGCGCCTGGTCGCCGTCCCGACCGCGCTGCCCAACCTGTTCGCCGCGATCCGCATCTCGGTGCCCGGCGCGGTCATCGGCGCGATGCTCTACGAGTGGCTGTTCAGCGGGACCGGGCTGGGATCGGAGATCTTCCGCGCCAACGCCAACGTCCAGTACAACAAGCTCTGGTCGATCGTCGTCGTCGTGACGTTCACCTCGATCCTGCTCTACACCGTCGTCAGCATCGTGGAGACGCTGGTGCTGGCCAAGTGGGGACCCAACGCCGGACGGCGCTGACCACCGCGTCGGGTTCGGTGAGGTGCGGCCAGTGCCCGGGGGAGAGTTCGCGCAGGTCGACCGAACCCACCCCCGGGTTCAGCGCGTGCAGGGCCGCGGCGTCGACGTCGCGGCTGGAGCGCACGTGGAGCGCCGGGACCCGCAGCGCGGCCAGGAGCGGGCGCGGGTCGAGGGCGAGCACGTCGAACCACAACGGACGCAGCGCGGCCTCCGGGGTGGCGAGGATCCCGGCCACGACCTCCTCGCGCAGTTCCGTCCGGCGAGGACCCCACGAGGAGCGCATCGACTCCTCGAGCACGGTGCGCCACACCGGTCCCCGCACGTCGGCTGCGCGGGCGACCTTGCGCGCCAACGCCTCCGGGGTGACGGGCACGTTGGAGTCCAGCAGCACCAGTCGCTCGACGAGCGAGGGGTGTCGCGCGGCGATCACCAGGCCGACGATCCCGCCGGTGCTGTGACCCACGAGCACGGAACCCGCCGGGACCCGCGTCGCCACCTCCTCGGCCACGGCGTCCAGGGACGCCCGACCCGCCACCGCAGGCGCACCGTGGTGGCCGGGGAGTTCGAGCGCCCGCACGTCGAACCCGTCGGAGAACGCCCCGGTCAGGAACCGGAACTGCGAGGTGTCGCAGCCGAGGCCCGGGAGCAGGACCAGCGGGTTCACGCGGTGGCGAGGACCCGCACCGACCACGGCGCCAGCCGCAACGAGCGACCGGCCGGGGCGGCCCGGTGGCGGCGGTCGGCGGTGCTGGACCAGCGGGGCTGGAACGTCGGCAACCCCTCGACGCTCGGCAGCACGACGTCACGCTGACGCGGTCCACCGTTCACGACGACGAGGACCGAGGCCTGACCCCGGTCGCGGCCGTCGACCAGGACCTGCAGGATCCGCCGGTCCGCCTCGTGCCAGTTCTCGCCGCTCATGGGCGTGCCGTCCTCGGCGAACCACATCAGGTCGCTGCGCTGGTCGCGGATCGGCGACCCGCGCCGCACCCCGGCCTCGCGCAGCACCGGGTAGCGCCTGCGCAGGGCCAGGAGTTCGCGGACGTCGTCGAGCAGTTCACGCTGCCAGCCCTCGAGCTCCCAGTCGATCCACGACGTCTCGTCGTCCTGGCAGTAGGCGTTGTTGTTGCCGCCCTGGCTGCGCCCGAACTCGTCACCCGCGGTGATCATCGGGACCCCGGTGGCGAGCACCAGCGTGGCGAACACGTTGCGGATGGCGCGTCGGCGCAGCTCCAGGACCGCCGCGTCGGTCGTCTCGCCCTCGACGCCGTGGTTGTAGCTGGTGTCGGAGTCGCTGCCGTCGCGGTTGCCCTCGCCGTTGGTCTCGTTGTGCTTGCGGTCGTAGGCGGTGAGGTCGGCGAGGGTGAACCCGTCGTGGGCGGTCACGAAGTTCACGCTCGTGAGCCGACCGCGCGCGACGTCGAAGGTGTCGGCGGAACCGGCGAAGCGGGTCGCGAGCTCCGGCAGGCCCCGGCCCCCGGCGACGGGGGCCGGGTGGCCCCAGGAGATCTCGCGGGCGTCGGTGAGCCAGAACCGGCGGATGCCGTCGCGGAACCGGTCGTTCCACTCGTGGACGGGGGCCGGGAACTGGCCGGTGCGCCAGCCGTAGGGCCCGACGTCCCACGGTTCGGCGATGAGCTTCGTGCCGGCCAGCACCGGGTCGGCACCGAGGGCGACCAGGAACGGGTGGTCGGGGGAGTACCCGTCCCGCCCGCGCGCCAGGGTCGTCATGAGGTCGAACCGGAACCCGTCGACGCCGTACTCGGTCACCCAGTGCCGCAACGAGTCCAGCGCGAACTGCACGACGCGGTGCTCGGCGAAGTCGAGGGAGTTGCCGCACCCGGTCACGTCGAAGGGGCGGCCGCCGGCGTCGCGCAGGTAGTACGTCGAGTCGTCCAGACCGCGCAGCGAGAGGTGCGGACCGTCCGGCCCCTCCTCGCAGGTGTGGTTGTAGACGACGTCGAGGATGACCTCGATCCCGTTCTCGTGCAGGGCCATCACGGCGCGCCGGAACTCCTCGCGCACGGCGTCGGCCCCGGCGTCCCGGGCCGCCGCGCTGGCGTACCCGGCGTGCGGGGCGTTGAACCCGAGGGTGTTGTACCCCCAGTAGTTCGACAGCCCGCGCCGACGCAGGGCGATCTCGGAGGTGCTCGCGTGCACCGGCAGCAGTTCCAGGGCCGTGACGCCGAGGGAGTTCAGGTGGGCCAGGACCGCGGGGTGCGCGAGCGCCGCGTAGGTCCCGCGCTCGGCCTCGGGCACCTCCGGGAACCGCTGGGTCAGCCCGCGCACGTGCGCCTCGTAGAGGACGGTGTCGGACCACGGGGTCCGCGGTCGTTCGTCCTCGAGCACCCGCAGCGCCTCGGGCATCGGCGCGAGCACCACCCCGCGGGGGACGTGCGGGGCGCTGTCGCGGAGGTCGGCGACCGCGAGGTCGCCCTCGAGGTCCTCGCCGACGGTGTGCCCGAAGATCTCGGGGGTGAGGGCGACCTCGCCCTCCACGCCCCGGGCGCAGGGGTCGAGCAGCAGCTTGGCCGGGTTGTGCCGCAGCCCGCGCTCGGGGTCCCAGCGGCCGTGCACGCGCAGGCCGTAGCGGGTGCCGGCGACCAGACCGGGGACGTGACCGTGCCACACGCCGAGCTCGACGTCGGGCAGGGCCGTGCGGGTCTCGCGTCCCGCGTCGTCGAAGAGGCACACCTCGACCCCGTCGGCGTGGGCCGCCAGCACCGCGACGTCCGCCCCGTCACCGGTGAGCGTGACCCCCAGCGGGTGCGCGCGGGTCGGCGCGCCGCGACCGGGCGACGTCGCTGCGGTGGGCTCTCGGTGGGTCGGGACAGGCACCGGCGCAGTCTGCCAGTCCTTAGACTGTCGGGTGTGAGCGCGTACCTGGACCACGCCTCGACGACGGCCCTGCGCCCGGAGGCGCTCGAGGCGTTCGTCGGCGAGTCCCGCGTCGGCGCCGGCAACCCGTCCTCGCTGCACTCCGCGGGCCGTCGCGCCCGGGTGGCGGTGGAGGAGAGCCGCGAGGCGCTGGCGAGCGCGCTCGGCGCCCGCCCGGGGGAGGTCGTCTGGACCTCCGGGGGCACCGAGAGCGACAACCTCGCCCTGCAGGGACTGCTGCGCGCCCGTCGCGCCCTCGACCCGGCCCGGCGGCGGGTGCTGCTCAGCGCCACCGAGCACCACGCCGTCCTCGACTGCGTCGAGTGGCTGCAGGCCCACGAGGGGGCCGAGGTGACCTGGCTGCCCGTCGACGCGAGCGGGCGCACCGACCTCGACGCCCTGGCCGCCGCCCTCGCCGACGGCGGGGGTGACGACGTGGCCCTCGTCTCGCTGATGTGGGCCAACAACGAGGTCGGCACCGTCCAGCCCGTCGCGCAGGCCGCGGAGCTCGCCCACGCGGCCGGGGTCCCGCTGCACACCGACGCCGTCCAGGCCGTGGGGCACCTGCCGCTCGACTTCGCCGCCTCCGGCGCGGACCTGCTCTCCCTCTCGGCCCACAAGTTCGGTGGTCCCGTCGGCAGCGGGGCGCTGCTGGTCAAGCGCGGCACCACGCTCGTCCCCCTCGTCCACGGCGGCGGGCAGGAGCTCGGCGTCCGGTCGGGGACCCTGGACGCGGCGGGGGCCCGGGCGACCGCGGCCGCGCTCACCGCGGCGACCGCGGGCCTGCCGGCGGAGGTCGCCCGGCTCTCGGTCCTGCGCGACCGGCTGGTCGCCGGCCTGCTGGAGGTCCCCGGCGCCACCCTGCGGGGAGCCGCCGCCCCCGACCGGCTGCCGGGCAACGCCCACGTGACCTTCGACGGCTGCGAGGGGGACTCCCTCACCTACCTCCTCGACGCCGCCGGGGTCGAGTGCTCGACCGGGTCGGCCTGCCAGGCGGGTGTCCCGCAACCCAGCCACGTCCTGCTCGCGATGGGCCTGAGCGCGACCGAGGCGGCCGGCGCCCTGCGGTTCTCGCTGGGCTGGAACTCCACCGACGCCGACGTCGACGCGGCGCTCGCCGCGATCGGGCCGGCGGTCGAACGGGCCCGGCGGGCGACGGGGTCGCGCACGGCCCGGGCGCGGCGACGACCGCGCACGACGAAGGAACTGGCCATGGGATCGACCGGGGGAGTGTCCTGATGCGTGTGCTGGCCGCGATGAGCGGTGGGGTCGACTCGGCGGTCGCCGCCGCCCGGGCCGTCGACGCCGGGCACGAGGTCGTCGGCGTGCACATGGCGCTGAACCGCAACCCCGGGACCCTGCGGACGGGCTCCCGCGGCTGCTGCACGATCGAGGACTCCCTCGACGCGCGCCGCGCCGCGGACCTGCTCGGCATCCCGTTCTACGTCTGGGACCTCTCCGACGACTTCGTCGAGGACGTCGTGGAGGACTTCGTCGCCGAGTACGCGGCGGGCCGGACCCCGAACCCGTGCGTGCGCTGCAACGAGCGGATCAAGTTCGCGGCCCTGCTCGACAAGGGGATCGCCCTGGGCTTCGACGCCGTCGCCACCGGTCACTACGCGCAGATCGTCACCGGGGCCGACGGGCGGGCGCAGCTGCACCGCGCCGCGGACGCGGCCAAGGACCAGTCCTACGTGCTCGCCGTCCTGGACGCCGACCAGGTCGCGCACGCGATGTTCCCCCTCGGCGACGCCCCGACGAAGGCCGAGGTCCGGGCCGAGGCGACGCGGCGCGGGCTGCCCGTGGCGAACAAGCCCGACAGCCACGACATCTGCTTCATCCCCGACGGCGACACCCGGGGTTTCCTCGCCGACCGCCTCGGTGAGGTCCCCGGCGAGATCGTCGACGAGTCCGGGGAGGTGCTCGCGACCCACTCCGGCACCTACGGCTACACCGTCGGCCAGCGCAAGGGTCTCGGGATCTCCAAGCCCGCCGCCGACGGTCGTCCGCGCTACGTGCTGAGCATCGAACCCGTCCGCCGCACCGTCACCGTGGGCCCGGCGGAGCGGCTCGCGGTCCAGGCCCTCGAGGCCGTCGACGCGATCTGGAACACCGAGGCACCGCTGGGACCGGTGGAGGTCCACGTCCAGGTCCGTGCCCACGGCGAACCCGTGCCCGCCGTCGCCGAGCTCGTCGGCGAGGTGCTGCAGGTGCGGCTGCGGACCCAGCTCACCGGCGTCGCGCCGGGGCAGACGGTCGCCGTCTACCGCGGGACCCAGGTGCTCGGTTCCGCGACGATCTCCGGGACGACCACGGCCTGAGCCACCCGTCTCCACTGCGCCTCAGGCGGACGCGACCTGCGGGGCCGGCGCCGCGGACAGGGCGCCCTGGGCCTGCCCCGCGATGTGCGCGGGCTGCGGTCGGGCGTAGAGGTAGCCCTGGGCGTAGGTGCAGGACAGGTCCCGCAGCACCTGGGCCTGCTGCTCGGTCTCCACCCCTTCGGCGACGACGTCGAGGCCCAGGCTGCGGGCGAGTTCGATGATGCTCGCGACCAGCGTCGTCGCCGACCCGCCCTGGGCGAGGTCGCTGATGAACGAACGGTCGATCTTGACCGTGTCGACCGGTAGTCGGCGCAGGTAGGAGAGGCTCGAGTAGCCGGTCCCGAAGTCGTCGATGGCCACCAGGACGCCGGTGGCGCGCAGCTGCGCCAACCGCGCGGACACCGCCTCGAGGTCGTCGACGAGGACGCTCTCGGTCACCTCCAGCGTGAGCTGGTGCGGACGCAGGCCGCTCTCGCGCAGGGCCGCGCGGACGGTCTCGATGATCTCGTCGGACCCCAGCTGGACGGCGGAGAGGTTGACGGCGATGCCGACGGGGTGACCGCGTTCGGCCGTCCAGGTCGCGGCCTGCATCGTCGCGGTGCGCAGCACCCAGGCCCCGATGGCGAGGATGTCCCCGCTGGCCTCGGCCAGCGGGACGAACTCCAGCGGCGGGACGGTGCCGCGCTTCGGGTGCTGCCAGCGCAGCAGCGCCTCGTACCCCTTCGTGGAGGTCTCCTCCCCGCCCTTCCGGTAGTCCACCGTCGGCTGGTAGAAGACCTCGAACTGGTCCTCGGCCAGCGCGGCCGCGAGGTCGTCGCGCAACGAGGCCTTGTCCTGCGCGGCCTGCGACATCCCCTCGGCGTAGGCGACGAGCCGGTTCTTGCCGCTGGTCTTGGCCCAGTACATCGCCAGGTCGGCGTTGCGCAGGAGTTCCGCGGGGGCGTCCAGATCGCTGACCGTGCCGCACATCGTCGCCGTGTCGGCGGTACCGAGGCTGGCGTGGACGTAGATCTGCTGTCCCTGGACGTCGACGGGCTGGGCCAGGCTGGCGAGGAACCGTTCACCGACCCGGCGCGCAGGGCCCGATCCGCCGTGGATGACGACGGCGAACTCGTCCCCGCCGAGGCGGGCGACGAGGTCGGCGCTGCGGACCGAGGCGCGCAGGCGCTGCGCGACGGCGAGCAGCAGCTGGTCGCCGGCCGCGTGGCCCCGGGAGTCGTTGACGTTCTTGAAGTCGTCGAGGTCGACGAAGAGCACCCCGAGCTCGTCGTGACGGGACAGCCCGCGGGTGAGGAACTCGGTGAGCATCGTGCGGTTGGCGAGGCCGGTCAGGGGGTCGCGCAACCCCTGCTGCTCGTTGAGCCGCCAGGACGAGAGGTGCGTGACGCTGGCTGCCAGGACGAACCCGGCGTGGATCGCCATCCACCGCCAGGGGTGGGTCATCGCGGAGTGGTGGTCGTAGACGTCCTCCGGGAAGAGGGTGCCGATGAGGCCGTGGTGGACGACGACGATCGCCAGCCCGACGCTGAAGGGGACCCAGTCCTGGTAGAGGGCGACGAGGCCCACCATGACGAAGAAGTGGAAGTGCGCCTCGGTCTGCCCGTGCCAGAACTGCACGAGCACCGTGGAGGCGAGGAACAGGCTGACCGAGGCGGTCGCCGACCGGAGCTTGCGCGAGTAGAACGTCGGGGTCGCCAGGACCAGCGGAGCCGCGACGAGCGCGCCACCCGCGAAGCTCACCAGGACTCCCTGCCCTGCGAAGGCACCGAAGACGACCAGCGCGACCGCCTGCAGACCGGCGACCCGCACGATCGCCCGGTGGCGGCGGTGCCACACCTCGTCGGGCAGCATCCGCCCGCGCGGCAGCAACGAGAAGGCAGCACTGGCCCGTCGACGCACGAGGTCCCAGACGGAGGTCACCCTCCTGCATCGGCAGGCGGTACCGCGGTGGAGATCCGGACCACCCGAACGGCCCAGTCAGCTGACGAGCACCGTGACCGTGTGGATGAAGACCCCGACCAGACCGCCCACGACCGTGCCGTTGATGCGGATGAACTGCAGGTCGCGACCGACGTGCAGCTCGATCCGCTGGGCCGCGTCGTCACCGTCCCAGCGGGCCACGGTGTCGGAGATGACCGTCGCCAGTTCCGGGGCGAAGCGGCGCACGACGTGCCCCGCGGCGTCGGAGACGTGCCCCTCGACCCGCTTGGCGAACACCTCGTCCTCGACGAGGCGGTGGCCGAGGTCGACCAGGGCCTCCTCGCTGCGGGCCCGCAGCGAGGACGTGGGGTCCTCGAGCGCCTCGAGCAGGAAACCCCGCACGCTGGACCACAACCCGGCGACGGTGTCGGCCAGGCCGGGGGAGTTCAGCAGCCGCTGCTGGAACTCGTCCGCCTTGGCCCGGGTCTCCGGGTCGTTCTGCAGCGCGTCGGCGTAGCGGGCCAGCAGGTCGTCGATGGCCTTGCGGCCCGCGCTGTCGCGGTCGGCGACGACCTCGTCGACCCAGTTCTGGGCCTCGGTGTAGACGCGTTTGCCGAGCCGGTCGTTGAGCCAGTCCGGGACCCACAGCGGTGCCCGGCCGGTGACCATCGTCCGGACGCGGTCCTCGTTGGCCCGCAGCCAGCGCTGCGCCTCGGCCAGCGTCAGGTCGACGACGGGGTGGTGGGTGCCGTCGGCGACGACCTCGCCCAGCAACCGGCCCACCGTCGGGCTCCACGACTGCGCCCCGAGGCGCCGGACGACGACCTGGTCGAGGACGTTGGTGACCTCCTCGTCGCGCAGGATCCCCAGCGCCCCGGTGAGGACCGTCGAGGCCTCGTCGACGACGCGGGCCGCGCCGCCGCGCTCGGTCAGCCACGACCCCACCCGGCGGGGGATCCCGGCGCGCACCACCTTGTCGCGCACGACCTCCTCGGCGAGGAAGTTCTCGGCCACGAACTGCTCGAGGCTCTTGCCCAGCGCCTCCTTGCGGCGCGGGATGAGCGCGGTGTGCGGGATCGGCAGCTTCAGCGGGTGCCGGAACAGGGCGGTGACGGCGAACCAGTCCGCGACCGCGCCGACCATCGCGGCCTCGGCGGCGGCGTTGACGTAGCCCATCGCCCCGGTGTCGCCGATGGTCAGGGCGTAGACGATCGCGGCCAGCACGAGCAGGCTCGTCGCGATCGTGCGCATGCGGCGCAGCGCGGAGCGGCGTTCGTCGTCGGTCATCGAGGGCTCACCGGCTCATCCTCACCCAGGACCGCCCCTGGTCGACACCGCACACCCGCTGGCGCGGGTGCGCGGTCCGGCGGTCACGACCCCATCAACGCCCACCGCAGGGCCTCCTGCCAACGGGCCGACGGCTCGACCCGGGTCCGTCGGAGGACGGACCCGGGCCGGGCGGGGTTCCTCAGATCGAGGAGCCGGCGCGGGCCGCGCGCAGCACCTTCGCCAGCAGGTCCTCCCCGGGCCCGCCGGCGACCGGCGGCAGCCCGACCCCCTCGCAGGAGAGGTCGCCGGCCGGGGTCGCCCCGGTGGTCAGGAACGCGTCGACGACGTCGTCCACGCAGGCGTTGCCCATCCCGTAGATGCCGTGGTCACCCTCGTCCTCGACGGTCAGCAGGATCGAGGAACCCAGCGCCTCGTGCGTCTTCACGGCACCCTCGTAGGCGGTGGCCGGGTCGTGGCGGGACTGCACGATGAGCAGCGGCGGCAGGTCGGCGCCGTCGACGTCCGGCAGGCGCAGGTCGGCGCGGTCCCAGTACGCGCAGATCTGGGCCGACTGCCCGTAGCCCAGCAGCGGGTACTTCGCGCCCTGCTCGTCCCCGACGGCGTTCCAGTGCTCCTGGCTGCGGTTCCACGGGCTGTCGTTGCAGGTGGTTGCGGCGAACGTCGCCGTCTGGCTCTCGGCGGCCGGGGGTGCGGGGGCCAACGCGCGGGCGAGGGCGGCGACGCTCGAGCTCAGGGCCGCCGGGGCCTGCGCGTCACCGGGACCCCGCAGGTCGTGGAGGAGCTGGACGCCGGAGAGCAACCACGAGAGCTGACCGAAGCTCGACTTGCCGTACATCGACTGCGCCACGAGGGCGTCGAGCACGGTGCCGTCGAGGGGCAGACCCGGGATCTCCAGCGGCCGGGCGGCCAGGTCCGCGCGCAGCCGGTCGTAGGTCGCCACGACCTCCTCGCCGGTGGAACCCAGACCGTAGGAGGAGTTCCCGGCCGCGGCCCAGGGGGCGTAGTCCTGCTCGAAGCGGCGCTGGAAGGCCATCGGCTGGTAGGAGAAGACCTGCTCGTAGCCGGCGGTCGCGTCGACGGTGGAGTCGAGCACGAAGCGCCCGACCCGGCCCGGGAGCTGCGTCGCGAACTGCGTGCCCAGCCAGGTCCCGCCGGAGTAGCCGACCCAGTCGATGGTGTCGCGGTCGAGCGCGTCGCGGACCAGGTCGACGTCGAGCACCGTCTGCCGGGTGTTCACCACGTCCTTCAGCGGGTCGTCCGCGCAGGCGTCCGCCGCGGCCTGCACGACCTTCGCGGTCAGGGCGAGGGCCTCGGGGGAGCGGTCGTGGGGGTCGGGGAGCGCACCGTAGGCCGAGGTCAGGTCGCCGCCGCAGGTGAGGGGCGAACTCGCCCCGGTGCCCCGGACGTCGAGGCCGATGACCTCGGTGGCGGCGAGCGCCGGGATCGAGGAACCCAGCGTGGCCAGCGTCAGACCCGCACCTCCCGGTCCGCCCGGGTTGGTGATGATGCTCCGCTGCGGGCGGGGACCCGCGTGCGGGACCCGGCTGATCGTCACCTGCAGCGGGTCGCCCTCCTCCGGGGCGTTCCAGTCGCGCGGGACGGCCACCTGCGCGCACTCCAGACCCCCGACGAGGGCGTTGAGGACCCCGATCTGCGCGGGCGTGCACGGGGTCCAGGCGAGGTCCTGGTCCCGGTAGCGCTGGGGGGTCCGCGCCTCGAACTCCCGCTGCGCCTCCTCCACGGTGGCGGGGCGCTGGATCCCCGGGACGGAGGGTTGCGCGGCGGCGGGCTGCACCACCATCAGCAGGGGCCCGGCGAGCGCGAAGGCGCTCACCGTGGCGAGGACGGCGGGTCGGCGGTGGGGCACGGGTGGACCTCCCGGGTCGCCCGGGACCTCGGTGGATCCCAGGTGTCGGCTGTGAGCCCGTCCATCCACCCGCATCCGGAACCCCGGTGTCACCGGGCGAGCGGTGATCGTCGCATCCTCCCTTCGGGGGACCCGCCCCCGCCGCGCTACGGTCGCGACGTGCCAGAAGACGTGTCAGAGAACGCACCAGGAACGGCCGCCGCCGTCGGATCCATGCCGGGGGAGGACCCGCGCGAGGCCGCGCGGACCGTCTTCGGTGAGCTCGGCGAACCCCCGCACGTCCCGCACCTGCCGCAGCTGCCGGCCCGGGGGCCCGGGGCGGACGCGCTGGGACGCACGGCGTCGCTGCTGGTGGACCTGCACGTGGACCTGCAACCCGCGGGGTGGCGCTTCGTCGACGCCCCCGGCCGCGACGCCGGGCGGGCGGCGTCGTTCCTGCGCGCCGACCTCGACGAGCTCGCCGAGGCCGCCGACGGCTGGAGCGGCCCGCTGGCGCTCGCCGTCGTGGGGCCGTGGTCGCTGCTGGCCGCGGTCGAGCTGCACCGCGGCGAGCGCGCCGTCTCCGACCACGGCGCCCGGCGCGACGTGATCGCCTCACTGGCCGAGGGGTTGAAGGTGCACGTCGGCGACGTGCGGCGCCTCGTCCCCGGCGCGCAGGTCGTCGTGCACGTCGAGGAACCCTCCCTCGCCGCCGTCCTCGAAGGCCGGGTCCCGACCCAGTCCGGGTACGGGACGTTGCGCTCCGTGGACCGCTCGCTCGTGCGCGACGGGTTGCGCGACGTCCTCACCGCCGTCCGCGACGCGGGCGCCGAGCCCGTCGTCCGGCTGCGGGCCGAGGACGCGCCCTGGGCGCTGGTCCGGGAGGCGGGGGCGGCCGGCATCGCGCTCGACGTCCGCGACCTCGGCGTGGCGGGCTGGGAGTCGGTCGCGGCGGGGATCGAGGACGGGCTGCGGCTGTGGGCGGGGATCCTGCCCGTGACCGGGACCGCCCCGGCGGTCGCCGCGCTCGTCGACGTGGTGCGGGTGCCGTGGCGACGGATCGGGTTGCCCGCGACCGGGTTGGCCGATGTCGTCGTGACCCCGGCCGAGGGGTTGTCGCAGACGGACCCCGCGGCCGTGCGGGGACTGCTGACGCGGCTGCGCGAGGCGGCCGGGGCGATGGCGGAGGCCTCCGGTGACTGACCTGACCTTCCGCGAGGCGGAACCCGCCGACGTGGCCGACGTCGTGGCCCTCGTCGAGTCGGCCTACCGGGGGACTCGAGCCGGGCCGGCTGGACGACCGAGGCGGACCTGCTGGACGGTCGCCGGACCGACGAGGCGGGGATCGCCGCCGTGCTCGCGGCGCCCGACGCGACCCTGCTGCTGGCCGAACGCGACGGCCGGACCGTCGGCTGCTGCGAACTGCGACGGGTCGGGGAGCTCGGCTACTTCGGGACCTTCGCGGTCGACCCCGCGATCCAGGGCGGGGGCATCGGCGCCCGGCTGCTCGCCCACGCCGACGCGGAGGCGGTGCGGCGCTGGGGCGCGCCCGCGCTGGAGATGACCGTCATCGCCCAGCGCGGGGACCTCATCGCCTGGTACGAACGGCTCGGGTTCGTCGCGACCGGTGAGCGGCGCCCGTTCCCCTACGGCGACGAACGGTTCGGCCGGCCCCGCCGCGACGACCTGGAGTTCGTGGTCCTGCGGCGGCCGACGGGAACCAGTCGCCGTTGACCGATCGGCCCTGACCCGCTCCCGGGCACGTGTCGGACCTGCGCGGCAGGATGGCTCCCGTGAACGACGACGGTCTGGTCCCGCCCGCTGCGAGGCACCGCTGGGAGGAGCTCGTCGCCCGGATCGAGGGTGCGCGCTTCTCCTACTACGTGCGCGACTCCTCGCCGCTGAGCGACGGGCAGTACGACGAGCTGGAGAAGGAGCTGCGCGCGCTCGAGGACGAGCACCCGCAGCTGCGGACCCCCGACTCGCCCACCCAGACCGTCGGGGGGACCTTCTCGACGGAGTTCACCGCCGTCGACCACCCCGAGCGGATGCTCAGCCTCGACAACGCCTTCTCCACCGACGAGCTCTCCTCGTGGGCGGCCCGGGTGGAGAAGGAGGTCGGCGCGGGCGCCCGCTACCTGTGCGAACCGAAGATCGACGGCCTCGCCATCGACCTCGTCTACGAGGACGGCCGCCTCGTCCGGGGCGTCACCCGCGGCGACGGTCGGACGGGGGAGGACGTGACCTTCAACGTCCGCACGATCGACGACATCCCGCACCGCCTCCGCGGGGAGGGCGTCCCGGAGTTCCTCGAGGTCCGCGGCGAGGTGTTCTTCCACCTGGAGGGTTTCGCGGCCATCAACGCGGGGCTCGTCGAGGCCGGGAAGCCCCCGTTCGCGAACCCGCGCAACGCCGCCGCGGGGTCGTTGCGGCAGAAGGACCCCCGGGTGACCGCGACGCGTCCGCTGCGGATGCTGGTGCACGGCATCGGCGCGCGCCGCGGGATGGAGAACGACTCGCAGTCCGGGGCCTACGAGAAGCTCGCCGCCTGGGGGCTGCCGACGTCCCCGCGGGTCAGGGTCGTGGACACCCTGCCCGAGGTGGCGGACTACGTCCGGTACTACGGCGAGCACCGCCACGACGTCGAGCACGAGATCGACGGGGTCGTCGTCAAGGTCGACCAGGTCCCCCTGCAGCGCAGGCTGGGTTCCACCTCGCGCGCACCGCGGTGGGCCATCGCCTACAAGTACCCGCCCGAGGAGGTCACGACGCTCCTGCGCGACATCCAGGTCAACGTGGGTCGCACCGGGCGGGTCACCCCGTTCGCGGTGCTCGAACCCGTCCTGGTGGCGGGGTCGACGGTCGGCATGGCGACCCTGCACAACGCCGACGAGGTCAGGCGCAAGGGCGTCCTCATCGGTGACACCGTGGTGGTCCGCAAGGCGGGCGACGTCATCCCCGAGGTCCTCGGCCCGGTCGTCGAGTCCCGGACCGGTGACGAACGCGAGTTCGTGATGCCGACGCACTGCCCCGAGTGCGGGACGGAACTGGCCCACCAGAAGGCCGACGACGTCGACATCCGCTGCCCCAACTCCCGCAGCTGCCCGGCGCAGCTGCGCGAACGCGTCTTCCACCTCGCGGGTCGGGGGTCCTTCGACGTCGAGGCCCTCGGCGACAAGGCGGCGACGGCGTTGCTGGAGGCCGGGGTCATCACCGACGAGGGCGACCTCTTCACCCTCACCGAGGACGACCTGACCCGCGTCCCGCTGTTCACGACGAAGGCGGGTGCGATCTCCGCCAACGGCAAGCGCCTGCTGAAGAACCTCGAGGAGCGCAGGTCGCAACCGCTGTGGCGGGTGCTGGTCGGGTTGTCGATCCGCCACGTCGGCCCCACCGCCGCCCGTGCGCTGGCCGACCGGTTCGCGTCGATGACCGCGATCGAGGAGGCGAGCTCCGAGGAGATCGCCTCCGCCGAGGGCGTCGGCCCCACGATCGCGGACGCGGTGGTCGAGTGGCTGGCCATCGACTGGCACCGCGACGTGGTCCGCAAGTGGCGCGAGGCCGGGGTGCGGATGGCGGACGAGCGCGACGAGACGACCCCGCGGGTGCTGGAGGGGTTGTCGATCGTCGTCACCGGTTCGCTGACCGGGTTCTCCCGCGACGAGGCGAAGGAGGCGATCTTGTCCCGCGGCGGCAAGGCCTCCAGCGGCGTCTCGAAGAAGACGGACTACGTCGTCGTCGGGGAGGCCGCAGGGACGAAGGCCGACAAGGCCGAGCAGTTGAAGGTCCGGGTCCTCGACGAGGAGGGTTTCGTCACGCTGCTCGAGGGTGGGCCCGACGCGGTGGCCCTGCCCGAGCCGGACGCGGAACCCGACGAGGAGGCCGAGCCCGAGGGCTCGTGACGTCCCCGTCGCACCCACCGGTGTCACCACGTGGAGTGAACCGTCGGTGCGACGAAGACGGCGTCATGGCGCCCGGTTCGGCACACCGACAGGCGCACCCACGGCGGATTCAACCGGTCGGATCAGCCCGGACGTTCAGCGCCGCACGACGAGGGTGCAGCACTTCGCGCCCCCGCCACCCTTGAGCAGCTCCGAGAGGTCGACGGGCACCGGCTGGTAGCCGCGTTCCGCCAGCAGGTCGGCGTAGCGCTGCGCGCGGGGGGAGAGCACGACGTGCAGGCCGTCGCTGACCGCGTTCATCCCCAGCACCGCGGCGGTCTCCTCGTCGGTGAGCAGCGCGTCCGGGAACAGCTGCTGCAGGACGGCCTGGGCGGCGGGGGAGAAGGCGCCCGGGAAGTAGGCGACGTCGGGGTGTGCGGGGTCGTCGTCGAGGACGGTGAGCGCGGTGTCGAGGTGGTAGAACCGCGGGTCGACGAGTTCCAGCGAGGTGACCTCACGACCGAGGACGCGGGCCAGTTCCGCGTGCGCGGCCAGGGCGGTGCGGAACCCGAACCCGGCGAGCAGGTGGTCACCGACGACGAGTAGGTCGCCCTCGCCCTCGTTGGTCTCGACGGGGCGGTGCACCGGACCGAAGCCGTTCTCCTCGAGCCAGCTCGCGTACGCCTCGGCCTCGCCGGCGCGTTCGGGGTGGGTGAAGCGGACCCCGACGTTGCCCCCGGCGGTGAGCAGCGCCCCGTTGGCGGCGTAGACCATGTCGGGCAGTCCGGGGACGCCGGGGACGACGTCGACGATGTGGCCGAGCCGTTCATGGGTCGCCTTGAGCTCCTCCCACTGGGCCAGCGCCACGTCGGCGTCGACGGCCTGCGTGGTGTCCATCCACGGGTTGATCTCGTAGGAGACCGTGAAGTGCGTCGGGCGGCACATCACGAAGTGGCGGGGGCGGGCCACGCGGTCGGCGCGGGAGGTCTCGGTCAACGATGCGGTCACGACGTCAACGCTAGGATCCGCCACGACGCAGCTCAAGGCCGATCCGCTGCGTCGACGCGCAGGTTCCTTGCGTGTGACGCGGCAGGACTGGAGATGCGTTGCGCGACCTCGACGACGTCGACCGCGAGCTCCTCGTCCTGCTCGCCCGGGACGGCCGGGCGACCTTCAACGACCTCGGCGCGCGGGTCGGCCTCTCCGCCCCGGCCGCGAAGCGCCGCGTCGACCGCCTCGTCGCCGACGGCGTCATCGCCTCCTTCACCGCCGTCGTCGACCCGGCGGCCCTCGGCTGGCGCACCGAGGCCTTCGTCGAGGTCCGCTGCCACGGGACCGTCTCCCCGGCGGAGCTGCGTCGGGCCTGGCAGGGGATCCCCGAGATCGTCGGTGCCTACACCGTCACCGGCCCCGCCGATGCGTTGATCCACGTCCTGGCCCGCGACGTCCAGCACCTCGAGCAGGCCCTGGAGCGGGTCCGGGACGAGGCGAACATCTCCGCCACCGACTCCGTCATCGTGCTCTCGCGCCTCGTGGACCGGGGACGGTGACCCGCGATCGTTGGTGACCTGGGTCACACAACGATCATCGGGGTTGACGGTTCCGCCGGGCGCACCGATAGGTGGGACTGTGAACCGACTTCCCGGTAACGCACTGCTCGCGACGTTGGTCGTCGGCGGGGCGGGCCTGCTGGCCGACCGGGCCTCGCGACACCTCGACGGTCGGCTGATCAGCGCCTGCCTCCTGCTCGCCATGCTCATCGGAACGCTGTTGCTGCACCGTCGGCGGCGGGACCCGGGGTTCGACCGGGGCATGTCGCCGACCACGTGGCGTGCCTTCAGCGCCGCCGGCGTCGTGCTCCTCCTGACCGCCACCGCCGACCTCGCCGTCGGCGTCCTGGACGGTCGCGGGTTCTGGACCGGCATGCCCCTCGGTCTCGGCACCTTCGTGGCCGGGCCGCTCATCATGCACGGGCTGTTCCACTGGAACTCCCAGGTCCGCCACGTCCTGGCCGGGGGGCAGGCGCTCACCTCGGGCAGCGCCGTGCTCGTCGTCGTCGCCGCGGGGAACCTGTTGCTCCCGCACCTGCCCGCCGACTTCGGCGACTGGGCCTGGTGGCAGGTGCAGGTGTGGCTGCTCACCGTCGGGATCCTGCTCGTCCTGCTCGGGACCACCCTCGTCGTCGCCCGCACCGCCGGGCTGGCCCGCGACGTGCGCATCTGGTCGCTCGGGGGGTCCCTGCTGGCCTACGCCCTCGTCGACGGCTTCGTCGCCGTCGAAGGTGGCGCCGGGTTCACCGCCGTCCAGGCCGCGGGTGCCACCGGGGTCCTCGTCATGGGCGCCGCGGTCCTGCGGGCCCGCACACCGACCCGGGTGATCGTCAACGCCGAGGTCTCCGCGGGCGGCGCGATGCTCGTCCTCGTCACGGCCTTCTGCGTCGTCGCGCTCGCCTGCGTGCACGACCTCACCCCGACGGCGATCCTCTGGGGCTCCCTCGCCGCCCTCGGCAGCGCGATCTGCCTGGCCCGTCACCTCGGTCAGCTCTCCGAACTCGCCCGGGCCCGCGTGGAGGCCCGCACCGACGACCTGACCGGGGTCGGGAACCGACGGGCCCTCGTCGACCAGGTCGAGGAACTCGCGCACGGCGGATCGGGCGCAGCCCTGCTCAAGGTGGACGTCGACGACTTCGGCCTGGTCAACGAACGCCTCGGTCACCACGACGGGGACCAGCTGCTCGTCACCCTCGCCGAGGCCGTCCGCGCCGCCGCCCCGCCGACGGCGCTCGTCGCCCGCAGCGCGGGCGACACGTTCGCGGTCCTGCTCGCGCACGCCGACGAGGCCGTGGCGCTCCGCCTGGCCGCGCGCCTCGAACGGGTCGTGCGCGAGCTGCCCACCCCCGGGCGCCTGGGCACCGGCATCAGCGCCAGCATCGGGGTGGCCACCACCGCCGCCGGGGACCCCAGGACGGCCGACCTCGTGCACCGCGCCGGCGCCGCGCTGGTCCTGGCCAAGACCGGCCAGCGCGGGATCGCCTGCTACGACGGCGAGCTCGAGGCCCGTGCCCGCGACCGCCTCAGCCTGATCGCCGACCTCACCGCAGCTCTCGACGACGCCTCGCGCGCCGAGGTGGAACTCCTCCTGCACTACCAGCCCCAGCTCGAGGTGCGGACCGGCCGGGTGGTGGGCGTCGAGGCCCTCGTCCGCTGGCAGCACCCCGCACGCGGGTTCCTCGGCCCCGACCGCTTCCTCGACCTGGCCGAGGAGAACGGCCTCATGGACGACCTCACGGCGCACCTGCTGGAGCGGGCCGCTCGCGAGGTCGCCGACTGGGAGGTCGACGACGTCCCGCTGCGGGTCTCGGTCAACCTCTCCGCCGGCTCGCTCGCCTCGCCCGACCTGCTGCCCACCGTCGACGCCGTCCTGCGGCGCACCGGGCTCGACCCCACCCGCCTCGTCCTCGAGATCACCGAGACGACCCTCATGGACGACCCCGAACTCGCCGTGCAGGTCACCGAGAGCCTCGTCGCCCGCGGCATCTCGCTCAGCATCGACGACTACGGCACCGGCTACTCCTCGCTGGCCTACCTCACCGACCTGCCGGCCAGCGAGCTCAAGCTCGACCGCGCCTTCACCCTGCGCATCACCACCGAACCCCGCACCGCCGCCATCGTCGAGGGGACCGTCGCCCTGGCCCACCGCCTCGGCCTGCGGGTCATCGCCGAGGGCGTCGAGGACCTCGAGGCCCTCGGCGTGCTGCGCGACCTCGGCGCCGACGAGACCCAGGGCTACCTGCACAGCCGCCCCCTGGCCCCCGCCGCGTTCCGCACCTGGCTCGCCGACCGCTCACGGGAGTCCGACGCGCTCCCCGCATAGACTCACCGATCGTGTCCGCTATCTCCCGTTCCGAGGTCGAGCACCTCGCGCGCCTGGCGCGCATCGACATGACCGACGAGGAGCTGGACCGCATGGCGGGCCAGCTCGACGCCGTCCTCGATGCCGTCGCCCAGGTGTCGTCCGTGGTGACCGACGACGTCCCCGCCACCTCGCACCCCGTGCCCCTGATCAACGTGACCCGCCCCGACGTGGTCCGTCCCGGCATCACCGCCGAGGAGGCGCTCGCGGGCGCCCCCGCCAGCGAGGACGGCCGCTTCCGCGTGCCGCAGATCCTGGGGGAGGAAGCGTGAGCGTCAACGAGCTCGTGCAGTGGGACGCCGTCCGGCTCGCCGAGGGGCTGCGCAGCAAGGTCGTCTCCGCCGAGGAGGTCACCCGGGCCCACCTCGACCGCATCGACGCCGTCGATGGACCCACCTCCGGGGTCAACGACAGCGGGGTCCACGCGTTCCTGCACGTCGACCACGAGGGCGCGCTGGCCCGCGCCCGCCAGATCGACGCCGACCGCGCCGCCGGCGCCGACCTCGGCCCCCTGGCCGGGGTCCCCGTCGGGGTCAAGGACGTCCTGACCACCAAGGGTCTGCCGACCACCGCCGGGTCCCGCATGCTCGAGGGGTGGGTCCCGCCCTACGACGCCACCGTCGTCCGCGAACTGCACGCCGCCGGCCTCGTCGTCCTCGGCAAGACCAACATGGACGAGTTCGCGATGGGCTCGACGACCGAGCACTCCGCCTACGGCGACACCCGCAACCCCTGGGACCCGACCCGCATCCCCGGTGGATCCGGCGGTGGCTCCGCGGCGGCGCTCGCGGCCTTCGAGGCCCCGCTGACCGTCGGGTCGGACACGGGGGGCTCGATCCGCCAGCCCGCGGCCCTCACCGGCACCGTCGGCGTCAAGCCGACCTACGGCGCGGTCTCGCGCTACGGCCTCATCGCGCTGGCCAGTTCGCTGGACCAGGCCGGCCCGTGCGCGCGCACCGTCATGGACACCGCGCTGCTGCACGCCGTCATCGCCGGCCACGACCCCTACGACTCCACGTCGATCCCGTCCGCGGTGCCGGACGTCGTCGGCGCGGCCCGGCTCGGCGCCACCGGCGACCTCACCGGCGTGCGGATCGGGGTCGTGAAGGAACTCTCCGGCGAGGGCTACGAGGCCGGGGTCCAGGCCCGCTTCGACGAGTCCCTCGACGAACTGCGCGCCGCGGGTGCGGAGGTCGTCGAGCTCAGCCTGCCGAACATCGTGCACGCCCTCGCCGCGTACTACCTGATCCTGCCGAGCGAGGCGTCGAGCAACCTCGCCAAGTTCGACGGGATGCGCTACGGCCTGCGGGTCGTGCCCGAGGGCGAGCACGTCACGGCCGAGGCCGTCATGCGCGCCACCCGCGCCGCGGGGTTCGGCGAGGAGGCGAAGCGCCGCATCATCCTCGGCACCTACGCCCTCTCCGCCGGCTACTACGACGCCTACTACGGCAGCGCGCAGAAGGTCCGCACCCTGGTGCAGCGCGACTTCGACGCCGCCTTCGGTTCCGTCGACGTGCTCGTCTCGCCGACCGCGCCCACGGTGGCGTACCGGCTGGGCGAGAAGCTCGACGACCCGCTGGCCATGTACGCCGGCGACGTCGCGACGATCCCGGCGAACCTCGCCGGGATCCCGGGGATGTCGCTCCCGGCCGGCCTGTCCGACGGGCTGCCGGTCGGGTTGCAGATCCTGGCCCCCCAGCAGGCCGACGACCGGTTGTACCGGGTGGGGGCCGCGCTGGAGGCACGGTTGAACGACAAGTGGGGCGGGCCGTTGCTCGCGAAGGTTCCGACGTGGCAGGGGGTCTCGGCGTGAGCGTCGAACTGGTCGACTACGACGAGGCGATCGGGGAGTTCGACCCCGTCCTCGGGCTCGAGGTGCACGTCGAGCTGAACACCGCGACGAAGATGTTCTCCGGGGCGCCCACGGCGTTCGGCGCCGAGCCCAACACCCAGGTCGACCCGACGTCCCTCGGGCTGCCCGGGGCGATGCCGGTGCTGAACGCCAAGGCGCTGGAGTCGGCGATCCGCATCGGCCTCGCGCTGAACTGCTCCATCGCGGAGCGCTGCCGGTTCGCCCGGAAGAACTACTTCTACCCGGACATGCCGAAGAACTTCCAGACGTCGCAGTTCGACGAGCCGATCGCGTTCGACGGGTACCTCGACGTCGACGTCCCGGCGAGCGAGGACGGGACGAAACCCGCCTTCACCTACCGGGTGCTCATCGAGCGCGCCCACATGGAGGAGGACACCGGGAAGTCCCTGCACGTCGGGGGTTCCACCGGCCGCATCCACGGTGCCGACTACTCCCTGGTCGACTACAACCGCGCCGGGATCCCGCTCATCGAGATCGTGACGCGTCCCCTGGAGGGCGCCGGCGACCGCGTCCCCGACGTGGCCCGGGCCTACGTCGCGGTGCTGCGCGACCTGCTGCGGGCCCTCGACGTGTCCGACGCGAAGATGGAACAGGGGTCGGTCCGCGCGGACGTCAACCTGTCCCTGCGCCCGACCCCGACCTCCCCGCTGGGGACGCGGTCGGAGACGAAGAACGTCAACTCGCTGCGGTCCATCGAACGGGCCGTGCGCTACGAGGTCTCCCGCCACGCCGCCGTGCTGCGCTCCGGCGCGAAGGTCGTGCAGGAGACCCGGCACTGGCACGAGGACACCGGGGTGACCACCTCGGGCCGGGAGAAGTCCGACGCCGAGGACTACCGGTACTTCCCGGAACCGGACCTCGTCCCCATCGTCCCGGACCGGGCGTGGGTGGAGGAACTGCGGGCGACCCTGCCGGAGCCGCCGGCGGAGCGTCGTAAGCGGCTGCACGCCGAGTGGGGCTTCTCCGACCTCGAGTTCCGCGACCTCGTCAACGCGGGTGCCGTCGACATCGTCGAGGAGACCGTCGCCGCGGGCGCCTCGCCCGCCGCGGCCCGCAAGTGGTGGTCCGGGGAACTGGCCCGTCGCGCCAACGTCGACGGGGTCGCCCTCGCCGACCTGACCGTCACCCCCGCCGACGTCGCCGAACTGGCGAAGCTGCTCGAGGACGGGAAGCTCACCGACGGGCTGGCCCGTCAGGCCCTCGAGGGTGTCCTCGCCGGTGAGGGGTCGGTGGCCGAGGTCGTCGAGCAGCGCGGGTTGATCGTGGTGCAGGACGACGGGGCGCTGAACGCGGCCGTGGACAAGGTCGTCGCCGCGAACCCCGACGTCGTCGAGAAGATCCGCGGCGGCAAGGCGCAGGCCGCCGGGGCGCTCATCGGCCAGGTCATGAAGGAGATGAAGGGCAAGGCGGACGCCGCCCGGATCCGCGAACTCGTGCTGGAACGCGTCGGCTGAGTTCAGCCCGGTTCAGCCCAGTCCGGTGAGGACGAGTCCGGCGGCGCGCGCGATGAGCGCGTCGTCGGACGCGGCGTCGGGCTCCGGTCGGTCGGAGAACACCACGAGGACCCACGGGGCCCTGCCGTCCGCGGGCCAGAGCACCGCGACGTCGTTCTGGTTGCCGTACACGCCCGCGTGGCCGGTCTTGTCGCCCACGACCCATCCCGCGGGAACCCCGGCGCGGATCTGGTCGTCGCCGGTCGTGGTGCGCTGCAACCACTCCGCGAGCTGCGTGCGGTCGTCCGGTTCCAGGGCGTCGCCCAGCGCGTAGGCCTGCAGGTCCCGCCCGAACGCCCGCGGTGAGGTGGTGTCCCGCTCGTCGCCGGGACGCACGTCGTTGACCCCCGGCTCCTCGCGGTCGGCCTGCGTGACGTCGTCGCCCAGGGCCCGCAGGTCCCGCTCGAAACCGTCCGGCCCGCCGAGTTCGTCGAGCAGCAGGTTCCCTGCCGTGTTGTCGCTGACCGTGATGGCCGCCTCTGCGAGGTCGCCCAGGGTCATCCCCGTCGCGACGTGGTCCGCGGTGACGGGCGAGTACGCGACGAGGTCCGCCGCGGAGTACGTCACCACCCGGTCGAGGTCGGCGCCGGAGTCGAGCACCGCGGCCGCCGCGAGGGCCTTGTAGGTGGACGCGAAGGCGAACCGTTCGTCGGCGCGGTGCTCCAGCGTCCGACCGGTGCCCGTGTCGAGGGCGAAGATCCCGAGCCTGGCCCCGAACTCCTGCTCCAGGGCCGCGAACCCCGGGTCCGTCGGTGACGGGGAACTCGTGACGGTGGGCTTCGTGCTGGGCTGCGTGGTGGGAACGGGCGGCGAGGGTGGCGTCGTGCAGCTCGCGAGCAGGACGGTGACCGCGGCGGCGAGCGCGAGGCGGCGGTTCCCCCGGGTCATGCCTGGCGGGGACGCACGACGCGTTGCAGCACCGCATCGACGAGGAAGCCCAGGACGAGGGCGATCACGATGCCCAGCAACGCCCCGACCAGGGGGGTGGACTCGATCCACTGCCCGGCCAGCGAACCGATGGCGATCGAGTACGCGGCCCACGTGCAGGCGGCGAGGGCGCTGAGCCCCAGGAACCGGCGCCGCGGGAACTGCACCGCGCCCGCCGTGAGGTTCACGGCGATCCGCCCGACCGGTACGTAGCGGGCGGCGAGGATCGCGAACGCCCCCCGCTTCTGCAGTTCCCGGGCCGCGCGGGTGAAGGCGTGCTCGAGGCGGCGGTGGCCCGCGATCCAGCCGCGCAGCGGGGAGTGCCGCCCGATCGTGTACGTGAGGTTGTCGCCGAGGAACGCCCCCACCATCGCGCAGACGAAGAGCACCACGCGGTTCGGGTGGCCGGTGTCGGCCGCGATGGCGGCCAGGCCGATGACGACGGACTCACTGGGCAGCGGGGGCAGGAACGCGTCGAGCGCCGACAGCGCCAGCACGACCACGAGCACCCACGGGGCCCCCGCGTGGGCGGTGACGAAGGCGTTGAGCTGGTCGAACACTCCCTCAGCCTGGCACGCCCGCGCGGGGCGGGACCGGGGTGGTCGACACCGCGCCCGCCGGTGTTCTGGCCCGAGCGGGTGGCGGTCTTCCCCGGGACGGTCGTGACGTCGCGCGGGAGGTGATGATGGTCGGGTGATCCCGCCCCGACCGGCAGCCGCCTGGTTCGCGCTGCAGGGTCTCGCGGTGCCCGCGTGGTGGGTGGCGCTGGCGGTGTGGCCGGCGTTCCGGGCCGTCTTCGAACTCGGGGAGCGTCAGGTCCTGCAGTCGTTCCTCGTCCCCGACGTGGCGTTCGGACTCGCCTCCCTCCTCGCTGCGCGGCTGATCGTGAGCGGCCACCCCGCGGCCGTCGCGGTGGCGGGGATCACGACGGGAGCGGTGGGGTACAGCACCGTCCTGACGTTCGGCCACGTGCTCGCCGCGGGTGAGGGGGCGGTCGGTGCCGTCGCGATGACCTTGGCCACCCTCGCCAGCGCGGTCGCGCTGCGTTCCGTAGCGCGAGGGGCCCGGTGAGGCTCTACCGGGTGTCGCGACCGGCCTCGCCCCGTCGTCACCTCGCCAAGACGTTCGGCTGGATGGTGGTCGTCTGGTTCCTCGCCCTCGTCGCGCTGCCGGTCGTCCTGCGGTTCGTGGAACTCCTCCTGGGGATCGAGCGTCACCTGCTGCCCGGTGGCCGCGTGCTCGGCGCCGCCGTCCTGGTGGCCGCCAGCATCGCCGGGATCCGGTGCGCCGTCGTGATGGCGCGGGGGGAGGGGACCCCGGTTCCCTTCGACGCCGCCGCGCGGCTCGTCGTCGAGGGGCCCTACCGGTGGGTGCGGAACCCGATGGCGGTCTGCGGGGTGGGTCAGACCGTCGGCGTCGCGCTCCTGCTGGGCCGGCCGCTGTACTACCTCGTACCGCCCGCCGGGGCGCTGCTGTGGCAGTTCGTGATCCGCCCCTCCGAGGAGAGGTTCCTCGCGCAGCGCTTCGGCGCGGAGTACGCCGGGTACCGACGGACGGTCCCGTTGTGGATCCCGAGGAGACCTCGCCGCGTCCCACGGTGAGAGCTCGCCCCCCGCGAGATCGCCGTGGTCCTCGGGGTGAGCGTCAACGCCGCGACGGTCCGGCTGCACCGGCGAAGGCGCGGTTGCGGGCCCGACTGGGCCAGGGGGCAAGAACCCCGGGCGTGCCGGACAGGAACGGGATGGAGGGGGGTGAAGACCGTGACCGACGACGAACTGCGCGCACTGCTCCAGGAGGTCGACCCGGCCCGGGACCTGACGCGCCTGTCGACCCACCACGTCCGAGCGAAGGCGGAGGACACGATGACCACCGAGACACCGCGACGACGCGCGGCCCGGCCCCGCGGACGTACCCGCATCCTCCTCGGCGCGGGGGTGGGGGTGGTGGCGGCCACCGTCGTGGTCCTCGGGGTCGTGGGCCGGGGTGACCCCTCCGTGACCCGGCTGACCGCCGCCGTCACCGACCCCACCGCCTCCTGCGCGGTCCTGAGCCCTGACCTGCTCACCGACCGGGACACCGCGTTCGCGGCCCGGGCCGTGGCGGTCTCGGGGGGTGAGGTCACCCTCGAGGTCACCCACCGGTACCGGGGTTCCGTCTCCGAGCAGGTGCGGGTCGAGCAGCCCGGGGACCCGTCGTCCGAGGACGGTGCGGCTCCGTTGGCGGCGGGGACCGACTACCTGCTCAGCGCCGACGGCGGCCGGCTGACCGGTTGCGGTCTGAGCGGTCCGGCCTCCCCGGAACTGCAGGCCCTCTACGACACGGCTTTCGGGTGATCGCTTCCGCCGACTAGCCACGTGGTGCATAGTGGCCCACGTGACGGTCGGCCACGCGCTCCTCGGGTTGCTCGTACCCGGGGAACGCCACGGGTACGACCTGAAACGTCGGTACGACCAGCAGTTCCCGGCCGCCCGGCCGCTGGCCAGCGCTCAGGTGTACGCCACGCTGGCCCGGCTCTCCCGCGACGGTCTCGTCGTCCAGGGGGAACCGGAACGGGACGGTGGACCGGACCGGACGGCCTACGGGTTGACCGGTGACGGCCGGGAGGAACTCCGGCGGTGGCTCGACGAGGTCGAACCGCCCAGTCCGTTCGTCGCCAACCCGTTGGCGGTGAAGCTGACGGTGGCGCTGCTCACGGCGGGGGAGCCTGCGGCGCAGGAGTACCTGCGCCGCCAGCGAGCAGCGCACCTTCAGCGGATGCGGGACTACACCCGGGCCAAGACCGAGCCGGGGGTCACGGTGGCGGAACTTCTGGCCGCCGACTACGCCCTGGAACACCTCAACGCCGACCTGCTCTGGATCGAGAACGCCCTGGCCCGCACGCCCGTCCTGACCGAGGAGGTCACGTCGTGGAACCACACCTGAGTGCCCAGGGTCTGGTGAAGTCCTACCGCAACACCCCGGCCCTGCGGGGCGTCGACTTCGCCGCCCGCCAGGGCGAGGTCGTCGCCATCACCGGACCCTCGGGTTCGGGGAAGTCGACGTTGCTGCACTGCCTCGCGGGGATCGAGGTCCCCGACGCCGGATCCGTCGCCCTCGGGGGGCGACGGATCGACGACGCGGGGGAGGGGAAGCGTTCCCGGTTGCGGCGCAGCAGGTTCGGAGTCCTGTTCCAGTTCGGCCACCTGGTCGCGGAACTCACCGCGGCCGAGAACGTGGCGATGCCGTTGTTGCTGTCGGGCGTGCGCCGGCGGTCGGCGATCGCCACGGCGACGGACTGGCTGGCCCGCTTCGACGTGGCGGAACTCGCGGGGCGCCGGCCCGGCGAACTCTCCGGGGGGCAGGCGCAGCGGGTCGCCGCGGCGCGTTCGCTGGTGACCCGTCCCGACGTCCTGTTCGCCGACGAGCCGACGGGTGCCCTCGACAGCCTCGCAGGGGAACAGGTGATGATCCAGGTGACCCGGGCGGTGCGCGAGGTGGGGACGACGGTGCTGCTGGTCACCCACGACGCCCGCATCGCGGCCTACGCCGACCGCGAGGTCGTCGTGCGCGACGGGTTGATCGAGGCCGGCCGGTGACCGCGACGACGACGACCGTCCCGCTGCTCCACGCCGACGGCAGCGCGCGGTTCACCACCCTGCTCCGGCTGGCGGTCTCCGGCGGTCGCGCCGACCGGACCCGGATCGCCCTCACCGCAACGGGTTCCGCCGTGGCCACCGTGGCCCTGAGCGCGGCGGCGAGCGTCGCGGTCAGCGGGCCGGGCGACGGGCCCTACACCTCCGAGGTCCTGAACCAGCCGGGTCTGCACGTCGGGGTCGTCACCGCGCTGGTGCTGCTGTGCCTGCCCGTGCTGGGTTTCGTGGGGCAGTGTTCCCGGATCGGTGCGCCGGGCCGGGACCGCCGGCTGGCCGCGCTGCGGTTGCAGGGGGCGACCCCGGGGGACGTCGTCCGCGTCGCGGTGGTGGAGACGGGGTTGTCGGCCGGGCTCGGGACCGTCGCCGGGCTCGGTCTGTTCTTCGGGCTCCGCGTCCTGCTCGACGCTCCGATCACCGCCACGTACGACGTGACCACCGTCGACGGGGACAGCACCAGCGTCGAGACGGTGACCGGGGCGGCGCTGCCGTTCCCCACCGACGTCCTCCCGCCGTGGCCGGTCCTCCTGGTGTTCGTCCTCGCGATCCCCCTGGCGGCAGCGGTGTTCGCGACGTTCGCCATGCGTCGGGTCGTGGTCACCCCGTTCGGGGTCGACCGGTCCCAGCCGCCGGAACCCCGTCGGGTCGTCCCCGCGATCCTCTTCGTGGCGGGCACGGTGGTGATGGTGACGTTCGACAGCCTGCTGCGGTTCGTCCCGCACCGGGTGCTCGCGTCGGAGTTCGCCGTCGCCCTGTTCCTCGTCCCGATCGGGTTGACCCTCGCGGGGCTGCTGATGGGGACGACGACCCTGGCCTCGCTCGTCGGGGAGTTCATCGCGCGACGCACCGCACGGCCGGCTCTCCTGCTGGCCGCCCGCCGGATGGTGTCCGCTCCGAGCCACACCAGCCGGGCCAACTCGACGCTCCTGCTCGTCGTGCTGCTGGCCGCCTTCACCCAGGGGATCCGGGCGAAGTTCCTGGCCGAGACCCAGAACTACGGCACGACGTTCTACGCGGACACCTTCGACCTGGTGAACCTCGCCCTCGTCCTCGGGGCGGTCATCGCCGCGGCGGGTCTGCTCGTGGGCACCGTCGACGGCGTCCTCGGTCGCCGCCACGTCCTCGCCGGGCTGCACGCCGTCGGCGTACCGCGGGGCACGATCGCGCGTTCGGTCCTCGGCGAGAACCTGCTGGCCCTGGTCCCGGCGGTCGTCCTGGCCACGGCCGCGGGGATCGTGGCGGCGCGCGGGCTGTTCGGCACCTCCGTCACGTGGTCGGACCTGCAGGCCGACGGGACCTACCGCGAGGTCGTCGCCACGGTCGGTGTCCCCTGGGGGTCCCTCGGCGGCCTCGTCGTCGTCGTCCTGGCGGCCGCGGCCCTCGCCACGGTGGCTTCGTTCCCCGTCCTGCGGCTCAGCCTGCACCCGTCGGAACTGCGGGCGGACTGAGTTCGCGCAGGATCCCGACGACGACCTCGCGCAGCCAGGTGCGGGCCGCCGCGAACGGGTTCCGTTGCCCGGCCGGGTTCCGGGTCAGACCAGCGGGACCGTGACGAGCCGGTCGTCGCCCGCGCGGGGTTCCCCGCGGAACGTGTTGGACGTGAGGATCCACAGCGACCCGTCCGGCCCGACCTCGACGGTGCGCAGTCGCCCCAGGGTTCCCTCGAGGTAGGCGTCGGGGGTCCCGGTCGGGCCGTCGGGGTTCAACGGCACGCGCCACAACCGCTGCCCCTTCAACGCCGCGACGTAGACCGCGTCGGGGGTCACCGCGACCCCGCTGGGGGAGGCGTCGTCGGTCGCCCAGGTCTGGACCGGGGCGACGAACCGCCCGCCCCCGTCACCCGGACCCTCGACCTCGGGCCAGCCGTAGTTCCCGCCGCCGCGGACGACGTTGAGCTCGTCCCAGGTGTCCTGACCGAACTCGGAGGCGATGAGCCGCCCGGTGGAGTCCCACCCGAAACCCTGGGGGTTGCGGTGCCCGTAGGACCAGGTGCGCGAACCCGGGAAGGGGTTGTCCGCGGGGACGGAACCGTCGGGCAGGATCCGCAGGATCTTGCCGCCGAGGGCGTTCACGTCCTGGGCGGCGGGTCGGTTCTGGGCGTCTCCCGTCCCGACGTAGAGCATCCCGTCCGGTCCGAAGGCGATGCGGCCCCCGTTGTGGGTGGAGTTCTTGGGGATCCCGGTGAGGACCGGCGTGGCCTGCGTCAGCCGGTTCTGGGTGAGGGTGTAGCGCACGACGCGGTTGTCCGCGCGGGCGGTCTGGTAGAGGTAGACGAACCCGTCGCTCGCGAACTGCGGGGACAGGGCGATCCCGAGCAGTCCGCCCTCGCCGTCGGGCACCACGTCGGGGACCTTGCCGTCCGGTTCCTCCGTGCCCAGGGAGTTCAGCACCCCCGGGCCGACCTGGACGACCCGGGCCTCGTCCCGCAACGTGACCAGGGCCGTGCCGTCGGGCAGGACCGCGAGACCCCACGGGACGTCCAACCCCGTCGCGATGTCGCTCGGCTGACCGGGCACGCCCGTCGCCGCCGCCAGCGCGTCGGCCGGCGCGGTGCTCGACGTCGGCGCGGGGGCGGGCGGGTCGGAGGGGGTGGGCGTGCCGGGAGGAGCCGGTGTCCCACTGCCGTCGGAGCAGCCGGCCAGCAGGCCCAGCGCCAGAGCGCTCCCGGCGGCGAGGGCTTCGCGTCTGCTGTGCACCGGCCCATCGTCACCCGCGTCCGGCCCGCCCGCACGGCTGGGTAGCGTGCGCGGGGTGAGCACCGCACCCTTCGTCGTGAGCCTGCCCACCGAGTCCTGGGTCAGGGCCCTCGGTCCCGTCGACGGGGTGGAGGTCGTCGTCTGGGACGGTTCGTCCCCCGCACCGGAGCCCGCGCCGCGCCTCGTCGTCCCCGACTACGTCGCGACGCCCGACCTCTCGACGCTGCCGGTGGGCACCGAGGTGGTCCAGTTGCTGACCATCGGCTTCGACGGGGTCGCGGAGCAGCTCCCCCCGGGGGTGCGGTTGTGCAACGCGGCCGGGGTCCACGAGACCTCGACCGCGGAACTCGCCGTGGGGTTGGCGATCCTCGCGTTGCGGGGTCTGGGGGAGGACGTGCGCTCGATGGCGAGGGGGGAGTGGAAACCCTCCCGGCGCACGTCGCTGGCCGACCGCAGGGTCCTCGTGCTCGGCTGGGGCGGGGTCGGTCGCGCCGTCGCCGCCCGCCTCGAGCCCTTCGAGTGCACGGTGACCGCGGTGGGTACCCGGTCCCGGGTCCAGGACGGGGTGGACGTCCACGCGAACTCGGAACTCCCGCAGCTGCTGCCCGAGCACGACGTCGTCGTCCTGGCCTGTCCCCTGACCGGGGAGACCCGGGGCCTCGTCGGCCCGGAGTTCCTCGCCGCGATGCCCGACGGGACGCTGCTGGTGAACGTGGCCCGCGGTCCGGTCGTGGACACCGCGGCCCTCGTCGCGGAACTGCGCACGGGCCGGCTGCTGGCGGCCCTCGACGTCACCGACCCGGAACCGCTGCCGGGCGACCACGAACTCTGGTCGCTGCCGGGGGTCGTCGTCACCCCGCACGTCGGCGGGAACTCGACGGCGTTCCGGCCCCGCATGGTCGCCCTGCTGCGCCGGCAGCTGGAACTCCTGCTCGCGGGTCAGGAACCCGTCAACGTCGTCGCCTCGTCGTAGCGGGCCAGCACCAGGTCCACCAGGGCGGGGTGCACCCCCAGGGGTTCGGCGACGACCTCGGCCCCTGCTCCGCCCAGGCGCACCGAGAACACCCCGGGGGCCAGCAGGTACCCGGCGACCGCCACCGAGCGAGCCCCCTCGGCCCTCGCCGCGGCGACGGCCGCGGCGACCGTCGGTTCCTGCGCCGAGAGGAACCCCGACGTCACCCGACGTCCCGTCCGCGCCGACAACGAGGCGACCGCGGCCTCGACGTCGGCGACCGCCCGGGCGTCGGAGGATCCGGCCGCGGCCAGGACGATCGCCCCCTCGAACTCCTCCACCGCAGTTCCCAGGGCCTCCTCCAACCGGTCGACCAGCGCCTCGGTGATGACCTCGTCCGGACCGAGGGCCGGGGCGGCGACGGCTCGACCGCCCGTGTCCCGCAACGCTTCCGCGATGTCCACCCGGACGTGGTAGCCACTGGAGAGCAGCAGCGGGACGACGGTGCAGCGTTCCCCGTCCGCGACCAGTTCCGCCACGACCGTCCCCAGTTCGGGTTCCTGGACGTCCACGTGGGCGGCGACGACCCGCAGCCCCGGTCGGGCCACCCGGACCGCCTCCCGCAACCCCTCGACGACCGCCCTCCCCTCGAGGGAACGGGTGCCGTGCGAGCACGCGACCAGGACGGGTCCGGGGTTCGTTCCGGGGGTCATGCCACCTCCAGACGGTAGCCGCGCTTGACCACGGTCCGCACCAGGGCCGCGTCCGGCAGGGCCGTGCGCAACCGGGCGACCGTCACCTCCACGGCGTGTTCGTCGCCCGCCCCGGGCAGGGCGGCGAGCAGGTCCTCGCGCGTCAGCACCGCACCGCGGGCCGCGGCGAGGCGGCGCAGCACGGCCAGCGGACCCGGCGCCAGGTCGAGCACCTCGTCCTCCAGCACCGCGGTCTGGGCCCGCAACCTCAGCGTCCCGCCGACCGTGGCCACGCAGTCCAGCGGGTTCTCCGCGAGGTGGGCCGTGAGGGTCCGCAACAGCGCACCCAGCCGCCACCGGTCCGGGATCAGCGGTTCGATGCCCGCACCCCGCAACGGTTCGGCCGTCACGTCGCCGACGGCGCAGGCGACGACCCCCTCGCCGCACGCGGAGACCAGGTCGGCGAGACGACCCTGGCGCTGCGCGGCGTCGAGCAGGGCCACCGCCCCCGGCGCGCTGGTGAACGTCACCGCGTCGAGGCGGCGGGCGGCGATCAGGTCGACGAGGCGTTCCACCGCGACCGGGTCGGCCGGGGGCAACCACCGGTACACCGACACCCCGCGGACCCGGGCGCCGGCGTCGAGCAACGGCTGCAACTGCTCCTGGTCCGCCGCCCCGTGCAGCTGCACGACGATGGAGCGTCCCTCGACCCCACCCGCGACGAGGCGTTCGACGGCCTCCGCGGTCTGCTCCGAGGCGGCCGACCACTCCTCGCGCAGTCCGTTGGCGCGGATGACCCCCGTGGCCTTCGGGCCGCGCGCGAAGATGCGGGCCCGGCCGAAGACCTCGAGCAGCGGGGCGGCCAGCCCGGCCGCGTCGGCGGCCTCCACCCAGCCGCGCAACCCGATGCCCGTGGTGACGAGGAGGTCGTCGGGCGGGTCGGCGATGACGTCGCGGGTCTCGGCGAGCAGTTGCTCGTCCTCGGTCAGCGGGACGATGCGCATGGTCGGGGCGTGCACCACCCGGGCGCCCTTGCGCTCGAAGGTGGCGATCATGTCGGAGGACCGCCGGTCGCTGGTGATGCCGACGGTCACTCCGAGCAGTGGTGGGACCTCGGGGGCAGGCGTGGGGTCGGTCACAGATCCGGACCGTAGGCGACCTGCGCCGCGGACGCCACGTCCGCCAACCCTTCCAAGCCCGCCACCGCGCCGACCACGATCACCGCCGGCGCCCGCACTCCCCGCTCGGCGGCGATCCCGGCGATGTCGGCCAGGGTGCCGCGGGTGGTGCGCTGGTCCGCGCTCCAGCCGTTCTCGACGATCGCGACGGGCGTCGCGGGCGACTTCCCGGCCGCCACGAGCCCCGCGCTCAACCGCGGCAGCATCGTCACCCCCATCAGGAACACCACGGTGCCGTCCAGCCTGGCCAGGACCTCCGCGTCGACGTCCTCGTGCCCGCTGACCACCGTGACCGACCGCGACAGCCCGCGGTGGGTGACGGGGATCCCCGCCGCGGCGGGCACCGAGAACGCGCTCGTGACCCCGGGGACGACCTCGACCTCCACCCCGGCGGCCCGGCAGGCGAGGACCTCCTCGCCGCCGCGGCCCAGGACGTAGGAGTCGCCGCCCTTGAGCCGCACGACCCGTCGCCCCGCGCGGGCGTGCTCGACGATGATCCGGTTGATCTCGTCCTGGGGGACCGGGTGGTGGTCGGGGGTCTTGCCCACGTCGACGACCACCACGTCGGGGTCCAGTTCGGCCAGCACGGCGGTGGGGGCCAGCCGGTCGACGACGACCACGTCGGCCTCGGCCAGGCGCCGCCGCCCGCGCAGGGTCAGCAGGTCCACGTCCCCGGGACCGCCACCGACCAGCGTGACGCGCCCGGCCCCGGCCCGGCGGCGGCGCAACGGCGCGGCCCCGGAGTCCAGCCAGCGCGACAGCGCCTCCCGCAGGCCCCGCGCCCGCCGCGGGTCACCACCGGCGGTGACCGAGACCGTCACCTCACCGCGTCGGACCACCGACGGCGTCCACGCGCTGGAGGCGCGGGCGTCGTCGGCGCGCACGCACCACACCCGCAGGGCCTCGGCGGCCGCGGAGAGTTCCGCGTCCACCCGCGGGTCACCCGTCGCGGTGTGCACGAGCCACACGTCGGCCACGTCGCGCGGTTCGACCTCGCGCTGCTCCCACGTCAGGTGGGGCAGCAGGTCGCGCAGGTCCTCGCACAGCGCCGGCGCGACCACCAGGACCTCGGCCCCGGCGGAGACCAGGTCACGAGCCCGGCGGGCCGCCACGGGCCCCCCGCCGGCCACCAGGACCCGACGCCCCGACACGTCCAGGTGCAACGGGTAGGTCATCACCGGGACCTCCCCTCCGTCCGGGCTCACAACTCCACGCTCACGACACCGTCGTCCCCGACCGCACAAGGATGCACCGCGATCGGGTCCTGACCCGTCGTGGACTCACCCGTGCGCAGGTCGAAGGCGTTGAGGTGCAACGGGCACACGAGCGACCCTTCGTCGACCTGGCCGTCGGCCAGCGGGCCTCCCGCGTGCGGGCACGCGGCCTGCACCGCGCTCACCCGACCGCTGCGGTGGCGGAACAGGGCCACCTGCCGCCCGTCGACGACGTAGGTGCGGCCCTCCCCGAAGGGCAGTTCGCCGACGGGGCACACCGCGTGGGTGGTGGAGGTGGTCATCGCGGCACCTCCAGGGAGTCGGGACGGGCGGTGGGCAGCGGCAGGGCGACGGTCGTCCCCCCGGGCGCCCCCGCGGGACGGCCGGGCACCAGTGGCAGGTCCACCAGCGGCAGCGAAGGGCGGAACTGGCCCTCGGTGACCGGCTCCCGGCCCTCCAGCCACGGGTCGCGGTAGTTCTCCACCGTGGCCTGCATGCGGGCGTCGAGACCCGCGACGAGACCGTCGGAGTCCTCCAGCAGCACCTTCTTCACCCGGTCCAGGCCCAGGCGGGGGACGAACTCGTAGGTGCGCTCCAGCCAGTTGCCCCACTCGCGGTAGAACTGGATGAACCGCCCGGTGAGCGCGATGACCTCCTCGGGGGAACCCACCGTGGCCAGCAGGTCGCCCTTGCGGACCGTGGCGCCCGCGGCACCCCCGACGTAGACCTCCCACGCGCCGGCGCCGATCGCGACGACCCCGATGTCCTTGACGTAGGCCTCGGCGCAGTTGCGGGGACAGCCCACGACCCCCAGCTTCAGCTTCGCGGGCGTCTCGACGCCCTGGAAACGGGTCTCCAGGTCGATCCCGAGCTGGGTGGAGTCACCGAGGCCGAAGCGGCAGAAGTCCGTGCCCACGCAGGTCTTCACCGTGCGGAAGCTCTTGCCGTAGGCGTAGCCCGACGGCATCCCCAGGTCCTCCCAGACCTTGGGCAGGTCCTCCTTGCGGATGCCCAGCAGGTCCACCCGCTGACCACCGGTCACCTTGATCATCCCGACGTCGTACTTGTCGGCGACGTCGGCGATCTTCCGCAGCTGCTCCGCCGTGGTCACCCCGCCCTTCATCTGCGGGACCACCGAGAACGTGCCGTCGCGCTGGATGTTGGCGTGGACGCGGTCGTTGATGAACCGGCCGTCGCGCTCGTCCTGGTCCAGCCCCTCCGGCCACATCATCCGCAGCAGCGAGGTCAGGCCCATCTTCGACTTCGCGTCCTCCACCCCGCCCGGGGCGAGCTCGCGGAACACCGCCGAGACCGACCTCAACCGGCGCTCGCGGATCGCGGCCATGAGTTCCGGCTTGCCCATCGGGATCCCCGGGACGTACCAGTTCGCGCTCTCGTCGACGGTGAGGTTCCCCCCGGCCGCCCACTCGGTGACCTGTTCCACGAGGGTCTTGCACGAACCGCAGCCCTTGCCCGCCTTGGTCTTGGCCATGACGGCGTTCACCGAGGTGCAGCCGCCGGCGACGGCGTCGACGATCTTCCCCTTGGTCACGCCGTTGCAGTTGCAGACCTGGACGTCGTCGGACAGTTCTGCGACCGAGGTCGCCTCGTCGGGGGAGCCGAGGTCGAAGAGCAGGCTCATGCGCTCCTCGGGCAGCGGCAGGCCCTGGTCGAAGGCCTGGGTGAGGAACGCCGTCTTGCGGACGTCGCCCAGCAGCGTCGCCCCGACCAGGCGCCCGGCGCGGATCACCACGTTGAGGTAGATCCCGCGGTGCGGTTCGGAGAACACGACGAACTCGTCGTCGTCGCGTTCGGGTCCGGGCAGACCCATCGCGACCAAGTCGACCCCGGCGACCTTGAGCTTCGTGGAGGTGCGCGAGCCGTGGTACGCCGCGTCGGGACGGGCACCCGTCAGGTGGTCCGCGAGGACACCGGCCTGGTCCCACAGCGGGGCCACCAGGCCGTAGGTCTCCCCCCGGTGCTGGACGCACTCCCCGACGGCGTAGACGTCCTCGGCGGTGCCCTCCTCGCCCTCCTCGCCCGCGCTGCACTGCATGCGGTCGTCGACGACGATGCCGCGCTGGACCTCGAGGCCGGAGCGCAGCGCGATGTCGGTGTTGGGTCGGATGCCGGCCGCGACGACGACGAAGTCGGCGTCGAGCACCGAACCGTCGGGCAGTTCCACCCCGGTGACGCGGTCGGTGCCCCGCACGCCCCGGCTCCGGACCCCGGTGTGCACCCGGACGCCGAGTTCCTCGATCCTGCGCCGCAGGACGCGGCCGGCCTCCGGGCCGAGCTGCTGGTTCATGAGGTGCTGGGGGGAGTGGAGCAGGTCCACCTGCAGGCCGTGGGTGGCCAGGCCGTGCGCGGCCTCCAGGCCCAGCAGCCCGCCGCCGATGACGACGGCGCGGCGGTGGGTGCGGGCCGCGGCCAGCAGGGCCCGCGCGTCGTCCAGGGTGCGGAAGCCGAACACCCCCGCCAGGACGCTCCCGTCCTCGCGGTGCAGGCCCTCCATGGCGGGGAAGAAGGGCGTGGAACCGGTCGCGATGAGCAGGAGGTCGTAGGGGGTCTCGCCCCCGTCGGCGTCGTGGACCACCTTGGCGAAGCGGTCGACGCGGTCGACCCGCACCCCGGCCCGCAGGTCGATGCCGTTCTCGGCGTACCAGGGCAGGGAGTTCAGGAAGATCCCCTCCTCGGTCTCCTCGCCGGAGAGCACGTGGGAGAGCATGATGCGGTTGTAGTTCCCGTACGGCTCGTCACCGAAGACGGTGATGTCGAACTGCTCTGAACCGCCGCGTTCCAGCAGTTCCTCCACCGCCCGGATACCCGCCATCCCGTTGCCCACCACCACGAGGCGACGGCGCGGACGACGCTGGGCGGGGACGGTGGCGCTGAGCTCGAGGACCTCGCTCACGTCAGACCTCCACGAGTCCGAGGTCGAGCACGACGGTGCCGGTCAGACCCTCCGGCGCCGCGACCCGCAGTTCCAGCGTCGACGGTGCCTCGACGTCCTCGACGATGCGCAGCGGGACGTGCACCGAACCCTTCGCACCGATCGGGAACAGGCGCATCGTCACCCCGTCGCGCAGCAGGGCCACGACGACCAGCTCGTCGGTGGAGTTCCCGCCCCGGAAGTAGACCGCCTGGGCGCGGGCGCCGTCGGGCACGGAGTAGGAGGGGAGGCCTTCGAGGACGACGAGCTTCTCCAGGCCGGCGCCGGTGAACGGGTGGGCGCCCTGCAGGAAACGGGGGGTGGAGCTCACGGGAGGTCTCCTTCTCAGATCGACGTGCCGGCGAAGCGGCGTTCGCGGCCGAGCTTGTAGACGACGGTGGTCACGACGGCGCACACGGCGTAGAAGCCGATGAACCCGATGAGGGCCGGGCGCAACGTGCCGGTGCTCGAGATCGACCAGGCGAACACGCGGGGGATGATGAACCCGCCGTAGGCGCCGATGCCGGCGGCGAGACCGATGCAGGCCGCGGCCTTGCGCTTGGCCAGGACCATGGCGCCGGTGTCGGTGGGGTCGATCCCCGCGCGGAAGATGGCCGGGATCATCCGGTACACCGCGCCGTTGCCGACGCCGCTGGCGACGAACAGCAGCAGGAAGCAGGCGAAGAACCCGGCGAAGCTCCCCGCGGCGAGCGACAGGATCACCCCGAGGGCCCCGAGCGCCATCACCAGGTAGGCCGCGATGCTGACGTTCGCCCCCGAGAGCCGGTCCGCGATGCGCCCGCCGGAGGGGCGGGCCATCGAGCCCACCAGGGCCCCGAGGAACGCCAGCGTCAACGGGACCTGCGGCAGCCCGACGAAGCCCCAGTCGAAGACCGCCTGCGGGAACTGGGTGTTGATGAGCGTCGGGAACACGCCGGCGTAGCCGATGAACGAGCCGAACGTCCCGATGTAGAGGAACGACACGATCCAGGTGTGCTTGTTGCGCATCGCCGCCGCGTAGCCGGCGAGGTCGGCCTTGGCGGTGGACAGGTTGTCCATGTACCGCCAGGCGAGCACCGCGGCCAGGACGGCGAGCGGGACGATCACGAGACCCGCGCGCTGCAGCGCGAGCCCGCCGCCGATGACGACGATGATCGGGATGGCCAGCTGGACGACGGCGACACCGAGGTTCCCACCCGCCGCGTTCAGCCCCAGCGCCGCACCCTTCTCCCGCTCGGGGAAGAAGAACGAGATGTTGGCCATGCTGCTGGCGAAGTTCCCACCGCCGACGCCCGCGGTCGCGGCGACCAGGACCATCAGCCAGAACGGCGTCTGCGGGTTCTGCACGACGACGGCCAGCCCGACGCAGGGGACCACGAGCAGCAGGGCCGAGACGATGGTCCAGTTCCGGCCCCCGAACCGCGGGACCGCGAAGGTGTAGGGGAAGCGCAGCGTCGCGCCGACGAGGTTGGGGATCGCGATGAGCCAGAACACCTGGTCGGCGGTGAGGGCGAACCCGGCCTTGTTCAGCGACGGGGTGACGATGGTCCAGAGCTGCCAGACGGAGAACCCGAGGAACTCGGCGAAGATCGAGAGCGCGAGGTTGCGCTTCGCGGCCCGTCGTCCGGTGGCCTGCCACTGGACGGTGTCCTCCGGGTCGTACTGGTCCACCCAGCGGCCGGCGCGCGGGGCGGGAACGGTGCCGACGGTGGTGAGGTTCGAGTCAGCACGATCGCTGGTGACGGCCATGTCGTGTCCCTCCGGAACTGTTGGGGGGTGTGCTTCGTGCTCGACGCTAGGGACGGCGCGTTACAGTCGGTCGCGCGTGTCGTTGCCGCCCTGTGACGTTGTCCTCACGCCCTCCGCCGTCGGCTGTGAGGAGACCGCACCACGGTCGCAACACGGGGGAAACGGTGGGGCAACCACGGTCGCCTTGACTCGACCCCGTGAGCGAGACCGTGCGCAGTGCCTGCTCGTACTGCGGCGTGGGCTGCGGGGTGCTGCTGCAGATCGAGACCGATCCGGTGAGCGGGCGTCGGCGGGTCGCCAAGGTCACCGGCGACCGCGAGCACCCCGCCAACGCGGGTCGGCTCTGCACGAAGGGCGCGACCAGCGCGGACGTCATGTCCGCGCCCGGACGGCTCGCGCAGGCCGCCGTCCGCGACGCCCGGGGCGAGGAGCCGCGTCCGGTCCCGCTGCGCGACGCCGTGGGGACCGTCGCGGAGCGTCTGCGGGCCGTCGTCGCGGAGCACGGCCCCGACGCCGTCGCCGTCTACGTGTCGGGGCAGATGTCGATCGAGGCGCAGTACCTGGCCAACAAGCTGACCAAGGGGTTCCTGGGCACCAACCAGATCGAGTCGAACTCCCGGCTCTGCATGGCCAGTGCGGGCACGGGCTACAAGCAGTCGCTCGGCTCCGACGGCCCGCCCGGTTCCTACGACGACCTCGACCACGCCGACGTGTTCCTCGTCATCGGCGCGAACATGGCCGACTGCCACCCGATCCTCTTCCTGCGGATGATGGACCGGGTCCGGGCCGGGGCCAAGCTCATCGTCGTCGACCCCCGGCGGACGGCCACGGCCGAGGCGGCCGACGTCTTCCTGCAGCTGCGTCCCGGGACGGACCTGGCTCTGCTCAACGGCCTGCTGCACCTGGTCGTGGAGGCGGGTGGACTCGACGAGGAGTTCATCGCGGCCTGCACCACCGGGTGGGAGGGCATGGCCGGGGTGATCGCCGACTACCCGCCTGCGCGGGTCTGCGAACTGACCGGACTGGCCGAGGCCGACCTCCGCGCCGCGGCGGAACTCCTCGCGGGAGCGGCGAACTGGACGAGCTGCTGGACGATGGGGTTGAACCAGAGCGTCCACGGCACCTGGAACACCAACGCCCTGGTGAACCTGCACCTCGCGACCGGGGCCATCTGCCGACCGGGCAGCGGGCCGTTCTCGCTCACCGGACAGCCCAACGCCATGGGGGGCCGCGAGATGGGGTACATGGGGCCGGGCCTGCCCGGTCAGCGCTCGGTGCTGGACCCCGCCGACCGCGACTTCACCGAGAGCGTCTGGGGGCTGGAACCCGGAACCCTGCGCACCGACGTCGGGACGGGGACGATCGACCTGTTCTCCCGGATGGCGGCGGGCGAGGTGAAGGCCTGCTGGATCATCTGCACCAACCCCGTGGCCTCCGTCGCCAACCGTTCGATCGTGGTGGAGGCGTTGCAGCGCTGCGACTTCGTCGTGGTCCAGGACACGTTCGCGCAGACCGAGACCACGTCCTACGCCGACGTCCTGCTGCCGGCCACGTTGTGGGCGGAGTCCGACCAGGTCGCGGTGAACTCCGAACGCACCATGACGTTGCTGCCGCAGGCCGCGGACCCGGTGGGCGACGCGACCCCGGACTGGCAGCTCATCGCCGACGTCGCGCGGGCCATGGGTTTCGGCGACCGGTTCGCCTACGGCTGCGCCGCCGACGTGTTCGAGGAACTGCGCCGGTTCACCAACCCTCGCACCGGCTACGACCTGCGCGGGGTCGACCACGAACGACTGCGTCGCGGACCGGTGCAGTGGCCGGCACCGGCCGGGGACGGCCTCGACCGCCACCCGGTGCGCTACCTCAACGACGGCGTGAGCCAGGACCTGCTCGTCCACGCCGACGGGACCGTCCCGCCGGTGGTGTTCCCGACCGCGACCGGTCGGGCGGTGTTCTGGCCCCGGCCCTTCGTCCCCGCGGCGGAACTGCCCGACGACGAGCACCCGTTCGTGCTGAACACCGGCCGGGTGCAGCACCAGTGGCACACCCTGACCAAGACGGGGAAGGTCGCGAAGCTCAACAAGCTGAACCCCGGGCCGTTCCTGGAGGTGAACCCCGAGGACGCGGCGCGGCTGGGGATCACCGAGGGCGACCGCGTCGAGGTGGTGTCGCGTCGGGGTCGCGCCGTCCTGCCGGCGGTGGTCACCGACCGGGTGCTGCCGGGCTGCTGCTTCGCACCGTTCCACTGGAACGACGAGTTCGGCGCGGACCTGGCGATCAACGCCGTGACCCACGACGCGGTCGACCCGGACAGCTTCCAGCCGGAGTTCAAGGTGTGCGCCGTGCGGTTGACCCGCGTCGAGGTGGGGACGGGGCCGCAGGTGCGACGCGGGGAGCCGCCGGTCTTCGACGAGCGTCAGAGCAGGTACCTCGACGGGTTCCTGCACGCCCTCGGCGAGGCACCCGGTTTCGTACCGGCCCTGCCGGCGTCGGCCCCCTTCGGGGAGGGCCACCGGGCCTGGGTGGACGGGTTCCTCGCCGGGACGTTCGCGGGCACCACCGCCCCGGCGGCGGCCACCTCGGCCCCCGAGCCCGAGGCCGCGCCCGACGTCCTCGTCCTGTGGGCCTCGCAGACCGGGGGAGCCGAGGAGCACGCCCGTTCCGCCGCGGCCGCCCTCGAGGCGGTCGGGGTCCGGGTCGGGGTGTTCGGGATGGACGAGGTGACCCCCGCCCGGCTGGGTTCCGCGGCGACCACGCTGGTGGTGTCCAGCACGTTCGGCGACGGCGGGCCCCCGGACAACGGGGAGTCGTTCTGGGAGGCGTTGTCCGGTCCCGCGGCGCCGAGCCTGGAGGGGCGCACGTTCGCCGTGCTCGCCCTCGGCGACTCCAGCTACGCCGACTTCTGCGGCCACGGCCGCCGCCTCGACGAACGGTTCGCCGAACTCGGCGCCCAGCGGTTGCTGGACCGGATCGACTGCGAGCCGGGGGAGGACGAGCGCGCCGCGGAGTGGGAAGCGCGCGTCCTGGGCCTGCTGGCGCAGCGGAGCCCCGCGGCCCTCGTCCCCGCACCGCGAGCGGCCCCCGTCCGCCCCACCCGCGGGAACCCCTACCGCAGCCGGCTCGTGCGCAACGTCCGCCTCAACGCCGCGGGGTCGACCAAGGAGGTCCGCCAGGTCGGGTTCGCCCGCGACGGGGGGCTGGAGTACCACGCGGGTGACTCCCTGGGGGTGTGGCCCGAGAACGACCCCGTCGTGCTCGCCGAGGTCGCCGACGCCACCGGTGTCGACCCCGCGGAACTGGCGGCCCTGGACGTGACCCGCCCCTCCCCGGGACTGCTCCGCTTCGTCGCCCAGCGCTCACGGCGGGAGGGTCTGTCCCGGATCCTCGCCGACGGCCCGTCGCGGACGGCGGAGTGGGCCCGCGGTCGTCAGCTGCTGGACGTGCTCCGGGAGTTCCCGGCCCACGCCGAACCCGCGGAGTGGCTCAACCTGCTCAAACCCCTGCAACCACGGCAGTACTCGATCTCCTCGGCCCCCGAGGCCCACCCCGACGAGGTCCAGCTGACCATGTCGACCGTCCGTTTCGGCGACCCGGTCCGCCACGGGGTCTGCTCCACGTTCCTCGCCGACCGGGCGGAGGGGAAGGACGTGGGCGTCTTCGTGCAGTCCGCTCCGGCGTTCCGCCCGCCCGGCGACCCGGGTGTGCCGATGGTGATGATCGGACCGGGGACGGGGGTCGCGCCGTTCCGCGCCTTCCTGCAGCACCGGCGCGCCCACGGCGCGACCGGCCCGAACTGGTTGTTCTTCGGCGAGCGGAGCTCGGCCACCGACTGGTACTACCGCGAGGAGTTCGAGGGCTGGCGCGAGGACGGGCTGCTCACCCGCCTCAGCCTGGCGTTCTCGCGCGACCAGCCGGAGAAGGTCTACGTGCAGGACCGGGTGCGGCGCCACGGCGCGGAGTTGTGGGCCTGGCTGGAGGAGGGCGCCCACCTCTACGTCTGCGGCGACGCCTCCCGGATGGCCAGGGACGTCGACGCCACGCTGCGCGACGTCGTCGCCGAGCACGGTGGCATGGGGGAGGAGGACGCCGCGCTGTACGTGAAGACGATGGCCGCGCAGCGGCGCTACGTCCGCGACGTCTACTGAAGGTCGTCTCGGCCACGGCTCCCGCAGCCCGGGTGGCAGGCTGTCCCCGTGCAGATCGAACTCCTCGGCCCGCTGCGGGTCCGGACCGACGACGGAGCCGAGATCGCCGTCCCCGGAACCCGGTTGCGGCGGCTGCTGGCCGAGCTCGCCCTGCGCGGCGGCCGTCCGGTGCCGACGGGGCTGCTGGAGGACGCGCTCTGGGGCGAGGACGGCGCGAGCGGACCGGGTGCGCTGCAGTCCCTGGTGTCCCGGTTGCGCCGCACGCTGGGGCCGGAGGTGGAGGTCGTCGCCGGCCCGGCCGGCTACGCGTTGAGCGGGGTCGAGGTCGACGTCCCCCTCGTCGAGGCCGGGTTCGCCGACGGTCGACGGTTGCTGCGCGAGGGGTCCTGGGCCGCCGCCGCCCAGGTGCTGGACGCGGCCCTGGCCCGCTGGCGCGGGGAACCCGTCGAGATCGCCGGTTCTCCCGACGCCGTCCGGTTGGAGGACGCCCGCCTCGACGCCCTCGCCGACCGCTGCGAGGCGCGGTGGCGGGCCGGGGACCTCGACGGCCTCCCGGCCGACCTCGAGGAACTCGTGGCCGCGCACCCGCTGCGGGAACGGTTCGCCGAACTGCGGGTGCGGGTCCTCGTGGCCGCCGGCCGCACCGGCGAGGCGCTCGCCGCCTACGAGCAGACCCGACGGGTGCTGGCGGAGGAACTCGGCGCCGATCCCTCACCCGCGTTGCGGGAGGCGCACCTGGCCGCGCTGGCCGAACCCGCCACCGGCCCGGCGCCGCAGCGGCCGGTGCGTTCGCTGACGTCGTTCGTGGGCCGCGACGGTGACCTGGAGCGCCTGACCGGCCTGCTCGCGACCACGCAGTGCGTGACCGTGGTGGGACCCGGGGGCGCGGGCAAGACCCGGTTGGCCACCGAGGTCGCCCGGCGCCTGGCGCGCACCTGGGCCGTCCACGAGGTCTCGCTCGCCCCCGTCGCCGAGGGCGAGGACGTCCAGGGGGCGGTCGTCAGCGTGGTCGGGGTCGGCGACGTCGCGCTGGAGACCCGGGCCATCCCGCGCGACGTGGCCGAACCGCTGCACCGCCTCCGCTCGGCCCTGAGCTCCGGGGCGACGGGTCGTCCGGTGCTCCTGGTGCTCGACAACTGCGAGCACGTCCTGGACGACACCGCCGTGCTGGTGGAGGACCTGCTGCGGCACTGCCCGGGCCTCAGCGTGCTGTGCACCAGCCGGGAGGCGCTCGGCGCGGAGGGGGAGACCCTGCACCCCCTCGGTCCGCTGCCGACGGACGCGGCGGTCCGGTTGTTCACCGACCGCGCCGTCGCCGTCGACCCCGGGTTCGTCGTCGACGCCGTCGACCGCGGGGTCGTCACCGACCTGGTCCGCCGTCTCGACGGGTTGCCGCTGGCGCTGGAACTGGCCGCCGCCCGCCTGCGCACCACGACGTTGGCCGACCTCGACGCCCGGCTCTCCGACCGGTTCCGCGTCCTCGCCGGCGGTCGGCGCACCGCCGTGGCCCGCCACCGCACCCTGCGCGCCGTCGTGGACTGGAGCTGGGACCTCCTCGAGGAGGACGAACGCGTCCTGCTGCAGCGGCTCTCGGTCTTCGCGGGGCCCGTCGCCGTGGACGCGGCCGCGGCGGTCGCCCGCGACCTCGGCGACGAGCACGCAGTCGCCGACCTGCTCGCCTCGCTCACGGAGAAGTCGCTGCTGCAGCTGCGTCCGGGCCCGACCGTCCGCTACGCCCTGCTGGAGACCATCCGCGAGTACGGCGCCGAACGCCTCGCCGCCTCGGGGGACCTCGAGGACGTCCTCGAGGCGCACACCGCCTGGGCGCTCGACCTCGTCGCGCGCGCGGGCCGCGGCCTGCGCAGCCGTGACCAGGTGGCGTGGTCGCAGCGGCTGGACGCGGAGGTCGACGACCTGCTCGCGGTGCTGCGCCAGCTCGTCGCCGCCGGACGCGGGGAGGACGCCGTCCGGCTCACCCTGCCGGTCGTCCTCTGGGCCGGAGCCCTCGGCCGGCAGAACCAGGCCCGCGAGTGGGTCCGCCTCGCCGCCTCCGTCCCCGCCCCGGCCGCGCCCGTCGAGGCGCTGGTCGTCGAGACGGCCGACCGGATGATGGGTGTCGTCGAGGCGGCCAGCAGCCCGGGTGAGGTCATGGCGGTGCTGGCCGTGCTGCGCGACAAGGTCGACGCCCTGCTCACCGTCGACGCGAACGTCTTCACCCGGCTGATCGCCCTCGTCGTGGACCGCTTCGGGGGCTGGGACGGCGACCCCTTCCGCGACCTGTCCGCCACCGCGGAGCAGGACGCGGCCCTCGCCTCCCTCACCGCGGAACTGTCCGCCGCCCGTGAACCCTGGCTGGTGGCGACGTGCGAGTTGCTGCGCGCCTCGGCCGCGGAGAACTTCGGCGACGCCACGACGATGCTCGAGGCGGCGACGCGGGCCGAGGCGGGGTTCCGCGCGGTCGGCGACCACTGGGGCCTGTCCGCGACGTTGCGGATGCTCGCCCAGGCGCAGGTGCACGGTGGTGACCTCGACGCCGCGGAGGCGCTCTACGTCGAGTCCCTCGACCTGGCCGCCGCGTTCGGCGGAGCCGACGACGAGGTCCTGGTGCGGACCCGGTTGGCCGAGGTCCACCAGCGTCAGGGGCGGTCCGCGGAGGCGGCCGCCGAACTCGCCCGCACCCGTGCCCTCACGGCCGGCAGTTCCGACCCGACCCGCACCTGGCTGGTCCTCTCCGAGGTCGCCACGGCGGTCCGGGAGGGACGGATCGAGGACGCCCGCCGGCTCGCGGTCGAGCACGAGGCCGTCCTCGCGCAGCGGCCGCTGGGTGGCGCCTTCGGCCACGAGCGGGCAGGGCTGTCCGCGGCGATCTCCCGCGTCCACACGGCCGCCGGGGAATTGGCGCAGGCCCGCGCACGATTGGTGGTGGCGCTCGAGGCGGCGCTGCAGACGCGGGACATGCCGATCATCGCCCTGGTGACCACGTCGGCCGCCCACTGGGCGCTCGCCGACGCGGACCCCCTCCGGGCGGCCCGGTGGCTCGGGGTCGCGGCGGCGCTGCGGGGGTTCGACGACGCCACCGACCCGTCGGTGCTCGAGGTCCTCGCCGGAGCGCGCGACGCCACCGACGAGGCGTCGGTGGCGTCGGCAGTGGCGGGTGGACGGGCGCTGGACCGTTCCGCGGCCCTGCGGGAACTCGCCGCGGGGTTCGGGGTGCTCGGGCAGTGACGCGCGGCGTTCCGGGGGTTCGTCAGGCCCGACGGTTGTAGGCCCGCAGGGCCAGCGGGACGAACACCGCGAGGAACACGGCGATCCAGCCGCCGGTCCAGGCGAGGTCACCGGCGACGGGGCCGCCGAGCATCAACCCGCGCACCACCCCCACGAGGTGGGTGATGGGGTTGACGTGCACGAAGTCCTGCAACCAGCCCGGCATGGTGGAGGTGTTCACGAACACGTTGCTGCCGAAGCTCAACGGCATGACGAGCAGGAACATCAGACCCTGCACGGCGCCCGGGGTCCGGACCACCAGGCCGACGAACACCGAGATCCAGCCGAACGACAGGGCGAACAGCATCGAGACGCCGAGGGCGGCGAGCGTGGGCACGAGACCGGTCTGGACCCGGAAACCCATGACGTAGCTCGCGCTCATGATGACCGCGAAGAGGATGAGGTAGCGCACCACGTCGGCCAGCACGGCCCCCACGAGTGGGGCCGAGCGCGAGATCGGCAACGACCGGAACCGGTCGAAGACCCCCTTCTGGATGTCGCTGTTCAGGTTCTGCCCCAACGAGACCCCGGCCAGCGAGATCGACTGGGCGAGCAGGCCCGGCAGCAGGTACTGCAGGTAGGAACCCCGGTCACCGCCGCCGAGGGCACCGCCGAAGATGTAGGTGAACATGAGCAGGAAGATGATCGGCTGGATCGTCACGTCGATCAGTGCCTCGGGGGTCCGGGCGGTCTTGATGAGGTTCCGGACGGCGAGCGCGCCGGCGTGGCGCAGACCGCGGAACGGGCTGGGGGAGACCGTCTGGACGGCGGTGCGGGTGGGGCGTTCGAGAACGGTGCTCATGCTGCCACCTCCTTGTTCCGGGTGTTCTGGGTGTTCTGGGTGAGGGTCGAGAAGACCTCGTCGAGGGTCGGCAGGTGCAGCGAGAGTTCGCTGACCGGGATGCCCCTCTCGGCGAGGCCGGTGACGGTGGCGGGGACGGCCCGTTCGTCGAGGACGGGTACGGAGAACCCACCACCCGGCAGCGACGTGGGTTCCTCGGACGAGAAACCCGAGAGCAGGTGGGCGACCGCCGGGCCGTCAGCGGGATCGGCCGGGGTGACGGTCAGGGTCCGGCTGCCGGCCTGCCGCTTCAAGCCGAGGGGGGTGTCGTGGGCGATGACGCGACCGTGGTCGATGACGGAGATCTCGTCGGCGAGCTGGTCGGCCTCCTCGAGGTACTGCGTGGTCAGCAGGACCGTCGAACCGTCCCGCACCAGGGTCCGGACGACGTCCCACATGGCGTCGCGCTTCGCCGGGTCGAGGCCGGTGGTGGGTTCGTCGAGGAACACCACGGCCGGCCGGCCGACGAGGGAGGCGGCGAGGTCGAGGCGGCGGCGCATCCCGCCGGAGTACGTGCCGGCGGGGCGTCCGGCCGCCTCGGTGAGGTCGAACCACTCGAGCAGTTCGTCGGCGCGAGCGCGGGCGTCGCGGCGGGAGAGGTCGAGGAGGGTTCCGATGAGCTTGAGGTTCTGCAGACCGGTCAGGTCCTCGTCGACCGAGGCGTACTGACCGGTGAGCCCGATGGTGCGCCGGACGGCGGCGGCGTCGCGGACGACGTCGAACCCGCCGATGCGGGCCACTCCGTCGTCGGGACGCAGCAGGGTGGCGAGGATGCGCACGGCCGTGGTCTTGCCGGCCCCGTTGGGGCCGAGGACGCCGAGCACCTTGCCCTCCGACACCCGCAGGCTGACCCCGTCGAGGGCCTGGGTGTCACCGAATCGTTTCCGCAGGCCGTCGGCCTCGATGGCGTAGTTCATGGTCGTACCGTCGCCCGCTCCGCTGGCGCGGCGCTGGCACGCGGCTGGCGTGACCTGGTGCGAGCTGGCGTGGACCGGTGGTGGCGGGTGTCCGCCGGGACCCGCTATCCTCGGGACGTTTGCCTGCGTGAGTCACCCGGGGTCCGCCCGGCCACCCGCAGGCGCCGGGGGAGATCCAGCACGGTGACGGACAAGCTCACGCTCATGCAGATCAGCCACATGTACGACGTCGACGTCGCCGCCCTGCACGCCATGGTCGGCCGTCGCGCCCTGCCCGAGCCCACCTGGTCCGACGGTCGTCTCGGCTGGAGCGCCGCGGACGTCCGCGCCTCGCTGCAGAAGCTGGGCCTGCAGCGCGCCTGACCCCACCTGCGACGCGGGTGCGCTGACGGGCGGTCAGGTGGAGTCGCGCGCCACGAAGCGGTGCGGCACGACGCGGACGGCTTCGCCCGGTCCGTTGCTCGATAGTTCCACGACGAGGTCCAGCGCGGCGTGCGCGACCTCGGCGAGGTCGATGACCAGCGTCGACAACCGGGGCGTGACGAACTCCCCGACGGCGAGCCCGTCGACCCCGACGACCCGCACGTCGCGGGGAACGTCGAGACCCGCGACGCGGAGTTCCTGCAGGACGCGGAACCCGTCGAGGTCGTTGAAGGCGACCACCGCGTCGGGTTCCCCGGCGGCCAGGTCGGTCCAGGGACTCAGGCGGTCGGCGACGACGGGTTCCACCCCGGCCGCGCGGAACGCGGCGACGAACGCGTCGCCGCGACGGGTGCGTCCGTGCGGGCCGAGACGGTCCAGCACCACGGGGCGCCGGGTCCCGCGGGCCAGCAGGTGCCCGACGGCCTCCGCCGAGGCCGTCGCGCGTTCGAACTCGACCCGCCCGTGGCGGGGGTGGAACCGCGGGGGGTCGATCTCCACCACGGGCAGGTTGGGTGCTCCCGTGACGGGGGTGTCGATGGCCAGACCGGTGAACCCGATGACGGCGTCCGCCCCGCCCGCGAGGTCGGCGATGCTGCCCTGCTCACCCATCACGACGTTCCAGCCCCGGTCGGCGGCGAGCCGCAGCACCGTGGAGGCGAGTTCGCCGTAGTAGGGGTTCGTGAGGTCGCCGACGAGGAGGCCCAGGGTGCGGGCCGCGGGTTTCACCAGACCCCGTCCGAACCGGGACGGGTGGTAGTTCAGTTCCCGGGCCGCGTCGAGAACCCGTTGCCGGGTGGCCGGGTTGATCCCCGGCATGTCGTGCAGCGCACGGGTGACCGTCTGCCGGGAGACCCCGGCGACGCGGGCCACGTCGACGATCGTCGTGGCCCGCGTCGTGTCCGGTGTTCTCACCCCTCCTGGAGGTCCAGCCAGGCCACCTGCTGCGCGTCGAGCTCGACCCCGAGCCCGGTCATCGAGGAACGGGCCTCGGCGATCGTGCGGGGACCGAACAGGGCGAACGTCGGGAACGACTGTGCCAGGACGAAGGCCAGCGCGATCGCCGTCGCGGGGACCCCGAGTTCGGCGCCGAGCTTCTCGGCCCGGGCCTTGCGCTCGAAGTTCGCGTCGCTGTAGTAGCAGCGCACGAGTTCCGCGTCGCTCCGGTCGTTCACGTCGGCGCGGGCGAAGAACCCGCGGGCCTGCGACGACCACGGCAGCAGGGCGATGTTCCGCTCGGTCAGCCACTTCTTCGACTCGGGGTCGGTGACGTGCAGGCACCCGGCCCACGGCACGTCGTAGGCCTCGGCGAGGCCGAAGTGGTTGGACAGCACCGTGAACGGCTGCTTGCCGTTCGCCGCGGCGTAGGCGTTCGCCTCGTCGACGCGGGCGGGCGACCAGTTCGAACCGCCGTAGGCGCTGATGCGACCGGCCTTGGCGTGCTCGTCGAGGACGTCGACGAACTCACCGACGGGGATGTCGAGGTTGTCCCGGTGCATCATGTAGACGTCGGCGTGGTCGTGGCCCTGCCGCTCGAAGGACTCGAACAACTGCCGGGTCAGCGACTCCGGGTCGTTGTGCGGGGTGTGGCAGCCCTTGACGATGACGTTGACCTCGGACCGGATGCCGCGGTTGGTCAGCCACGTGCCGAACAGCTTCTCGTACTTGCCCATCCCGTAGAGCCACGCGGTGTCGAAGGTGTTCCCGCCGGCCTCCACGAACGCGTCGAAGATGGCCGACGCGTGGGCGAGGTCCGGCTGGTTGTCGCACCCCATGACGAGGCGGGAGACGGGGCGTTCCAGTCCCTCGACCTTCCCGTACTTCATGGCCGTGGGTTCGCGGCGCTGCAGCGGGAGACCCGAGACGGTGGGGATGTTCGCGGTGTCGGTCTCGAAGGGGTAGCGCAGCCCGATCGCGTCCCGCCAGCGGTTCAGCACGGCCGAGACCGCGAGGGTGTCGTCGAGGGTGAACGCGGGGGTCTCGTCGGAGACGAGGGCCTGCGCCTCGCGGGCGTAGGCCTTGTTCTCGGGCAGTTCCGGGTCGAACTCGAAGGTCTCGGTCTCCTGGCCCGGCCGGGTCAGGACGACGCGGGTCTCGCCGCGGATCGTCCACGGGTCGGGGAGGTGGATCGTCCCGCCGGAGCCGTACACCGTGATCGTCTCGGGGTCGGAGAGCGCGACGCCCGTGCGCACGGACGCGGTGACACCACCCGCGAAGGTGATCGAGGCGACGGCCCACTCGTCGACGCCGGTCTCGCCCACGGTGCCCTGGGCGGAGAACCCGGTGACGGCCGCCGGCCGGCCGAGCGCGGCGCCCGCGACGAGGTGCGCGGCCGAGACGGGGTAGCCGCCGACGTCGAGGATCCCGCCGCCGGCGAGGTCGGCGTCGTAGAGGCGCCCGGTCTTCCCGCCGGTCGCGAAGGCGAAGCTCGCGTCGACGTGCTGGACGGTGCCGATCGCCCCGGACCGCACGAGGTCGAGGAGCGTCGCCGTCTGCGGGTGGTGGGCGTACATGTACGCCTCGAGGAAGTGCACGCCGCTGGCGCGGGCGGCGTCGACGATCGCCATGACCTGGCCGTTGTTGGGGGCGAGGGGCTTCTCGCAGAGCACGTGCTTGCCGGCGCGGACCGCGGCCAGGGCGAGCTGCGCGTGGGTGACGTGCACGGTGCTGACGTAGACGGCGTCGACGTCCTCGCGGGCCAGCACGGCGTCGTAGTCGCCGACGAAGGCGTCCGGGTTGAACTCCGCCGCGAAGGCCCGGGCGCGCTCGGCGCCGGCCGCGGTGGGGGAGGCACCGACGGCGACGAGTTCGTGGCCCGCCGCGGGGAGCTGGCCGGCGAAGCGCCGGGCGATGTTGCCCGGGCCGACGACGGCCCAGCGGGTGGGGGAGGTGGACGACACGGGAGGCGCTCCTTCGAGCCGGGGGGTGACGGTCGCATCGGGAACGGTCATCTCGTGAACGTTCACGACGTCGCCCACGGTAGCCATCCCGGTGGGGGCGGGTCAACGGGGGACCGTGAGCCGCGTGCCTAGACTCACCCCGTGACCGTCGACATCAAACCCCGCAGTCGCACCGTGACCGACGGCCTGGAGGCGACCGCTTCGCGCGGGATGCTGCGCGCCGTCGGGATGGGTGACGACGACTGGGTCAAACCCCAGATCGGGGTGGCCTCCAGCTGGAACGAGATCACCCCCTGCAACCTCCCCCTGGACCGCCTGGCCAAGGCCGTCAAGGACGGCGTGCACGCCGCCCAGGGTTACCCGTTGGAGTTCGGGACGATCTCCGTCTCCGACGGCATCTCGATGGGGCACGAGGGGATGCACTACTCCCTCGTCTCGCGCGAGGTCATCGCCGACTCCGTCGAGACCGTGATGAGCGCCGAGCGCCTCGACGGCTCCGTCCTGCTCGCCGGCTGCGACAAGTCGCTGCCCGGCATGCTGATGGCCGCCGCCCGCCTCGACCTCGCGAGCGTCTTCCTCTACGCCGGGACGATCCTGCCCGGCCGGGCGAAGCTCTCCGACGGCAGCGAGCACGAGGTCACCCTCATCGACGCCTTCGAGGCCGTCGGGGCGTGCGCCCGCGGGCTGATGTCGCGCGAGGACGTCGACACCATCGAACGCGCGATCTGCCCGGGTGAGGGTGCCTGCGGCGGGATGTACACCGCCAACACCATGGCCGCCGCGGCCGAGGCGCTCGGGATGTCGCTGCCCGGCAGCGCCGCCCCGCCCGCCACCGACCGTCGCCGCGACGGGTTCGCCCGCAAGTCCGGCGAGGCCGTCGTGAACCTGCTCTCGAAGGGGATCACCGCGCGCCAGATCCTCACCAAGGAGGCGTTCGAGAACGCCATCGCCGTCGTCATGGCCCTGGGCGGTTCCACCAACGCCGTCCTGCACCTGCTCGCGATCGCCTACGAGGCCGAGGTCGAGCTGACCCTGGACGACTTCGACCGGGTCGCGGCGAAGGTCCCGCACCTCGCCGACCTCAAGCCCTTCGGCCGCCACGTCATGGTCGACGTCGACCGCATCGGCGGCATCCCCGTCGTCATGCGCGCCCTGCTCGACGCCGGTCTGCTGCACGGTGAGTGCCTCACGGTCACGGGCAAGACGATGGCCGAGAACCTCGCCGACATCGCCCCGCCCGACGTCGACGGCGTCGTGCTCCGCGCCCTCGACAACCCGATCCACAAGACCGGCGGCATCACCATCCTCAAGGGGAACCTCGCCCCCCTCGGTGCCGTCGTGAAGAGCGCCGGGTTCGACTCCGACGTCTTCGAGGGCACCGCCCGCGTCTTCGAACGCGAACGCGCGGCGCTGGACGCGCTCGAGGACGGCACGATCTCGGCCGGCGACGTCGTGGTCATCCGCTACGAAGGCCCCAAGGGTGGCCCCGGGATGCGCGAGATGCTCGCCATCACCGGCGCGATCAAGGGCGCCGGCCTCGGCAAGGACGTCCTGCTGATGACCGACGGCCGCTTCTCCGGCGGGACCACCGGCCTCTGCGTCGGCCACGTGGCCCCCGAGGCCGTCGACGCCGGCCCCATCGCCTTCGTGCGCGACGGCGACCGGATCCGCCTCGACGTCGCGGGCAAGACCCTCGAGGTCCTGGTCTCCGACGAGGAGCTCGAGGCCCGTCGCGAGGGCTGGGAGCCGCTGCCCCCCGTCTTCAAGCGCGGGGTGCTGGCCAAGTACGCCAAGCAGGTCCAGTCCGCCTCCCTCGGCGCCGTCTGCCTCTGACCCCGGGGCGCGGCCGGGTGGGATCGTTGCCTCCGCCGTGACGTCCTGCGGGATCGTTGCCTCCACGAAGACGTCTAGTGACACCGTGGAGGCAACGATCCCCCCGCCGCGACCGCACGAGCCGGTAGACCGTCCAACTCGTGGACCACGTGTCCACGATGTGAGACGCGGTGACCCCGTGGCTGACATCTCCCCACGCAGGGGCTACCTTCGGCACATGCGGTTCCTCGTAGCCATCGGACAGCGCGCCGGCTGACCAGTTCGGCCGAGCGCGCGACCCCTCACACGCCTTCCCTGGCTGAGGGGTCTTTTTGCGTCCGGCGGACCGATCTGCCGGGCGTCCGGGACTGAACGACGACCGTGAACGGCACCGCCCGAGGAGGACACCAGAGATGCCAGAGCAGCTGCCACTGGACCCGAAGCTCCCCGTCGCCAAGCTCACCGGCGCGCAGAGCCTCATCCGTTCGCTCGAGGCGGTAGGGGTCGAGGTCGTCTTCGGTCTGCCCGGGGGCGCGATCCTGCCCGCCTACGACCCGCTGATGGACTCCCCGCACGTCCGGCACATCCTGGTCCGCCACGAGCAGGGCGCCGGCCACGCGGCCGAGGGGTACGCGGTCGCCACCGGCAAGGTCGGCGTCTGCATGGCGACCTCCGGTCCCGGGGCGACCAACCTCGTCACCCCGATCGCCGACGCGAACATGGATTCCGTCCCGATGGTCGCGATCACCGGGCAGGTCGCCGCCAAGGCCATCGGCACCGACGCGTTCCAGGAAGCCGACATCGCCGGCATCACCATCCCGATCACCAAGCACAACTACCTGGTGACCGATCCGGCCGACATCCCCCGCGTCATCGCCGAGGCCTTCCACCTCGCCGCCACCGGCCGGCCCGGCCCCGTCCTCGTCGACGTCGCCAAGTCCGCGCTGACCGCGACGACGTCCTTCGCCTGGCCCGAGACGATCGACCTGCCCGGCTACCGCCCGGTGACGCGGCCGCACGGCAAGCAGATCCGCGAGGCCGCCCGGCTCATCGCCGCGGCCGAGCGCCCCGTCCTCTACGTCGGCGGTGGTGTCATCAAGGCCGACGCCTCCGCGGAGCTCGCCGCGCTGGCCGACCTCACCGGCATCCCGGCGGTCACGACGCTGATGGCGCGCGGTGCACTGCCGGACTCGCACCCGAACAACCTGGGCATGCCCGGGATGCACGGGACGGTCGCGGCCGTGACGGCGCTGCAGAAGTCCGACCTGCTCATCACCCTCGGCGCGCGCTTCGACGACCGCGTCACCGGCGACCTGCCGAGCTTCGCCCCGCACGCCAAGGTCATCCACGCCGACATCGACCCGGCCGAGATCGGCAAGAACCGCGCCGTCGACGTCCCGATCGTGGGCGACGCCCGGCTCGTCATCGCCGAGCTCACCACGGCCGTGGCCGCCGAGTTCGAGAACGGGCGCGCCGACCTCACGGCCTGGACCGAACTCACCCAGTCCTGGAAGGCGACGTACCCGCTGGGCTACACCGAGTCCGACGACGGGACGTTGGCCCCCCAGCACGTCATCGCCCGGATCGGGGCCATCGCCGGTCCCGAGGCGATCTACGTCTCCGGGGTCGGGCAGCACCAGATGTGGTCGGCGCAGTTCGTCCAGTACGAGAACCCGCGCACGTGGCTGAACTCCGGCGGGCTGGGCACCATGGGCTACGCGGTCCCCGCGGCCATGGGCGCCAAGGTCGGCAAACCGGACACCGTGGTGTGGGCGATCGACGGCGACGGCTGCTTCCAGATGACCAACCAGGAACTGGCGACCTGCACCCTCAACGGCATCCCCGTGAAGGTCGCCATCATCAACAACTCCAGCCTGGGCATGGTCCGGCAGTGGCAGACGCTCTTCTACTCCGAGCGCTACTCCAACACCGACCTGAACTCCGGTGACCACCACGGCACCCACGCCGCGCCGGTCCCCGACTTCGTCAAGCTCGCCGAGGCCTACGGGTGCGTCGGGTTGCGCTGCGACAAGGCCGAGGACGTCGACGCGACCATCGAGAAGGCCATGGCGATCAACGACGTGCCCGTCGTCATCGACTTCCGCGTGCACCGCGACGCCATGGTCTGGCCGATGGTCGAGGCCGGTGTGAGCAACGACGCGATCCAGTACGCCCGCGGGGTGTCGCCCAAGTGGGACCGCGAGGAAGAGGGCGACAACGAGTCCGGCCCCGAGAAGGTGATCTCCTGATGTCCCAGCACACCCTGTCCGTCCTGGTCGAGAACCGACCCGGTGTCCTGATGCGCGTCACGTCGTTGTTCGCGCGCAGGAACTTCAACATCCACTCCCTCACGGTCGGACCGACCGAGCGCAGCGACATCTCCCGGATGACCATCGTCGTCGACGTGGAGTCGCAGCCGTTGGAGCAGGTGACGAAGCAGCTCAACAAGCTGATCAACGTCCTGAAGATCGTGGAGCTCGAGGACGGCGGTTCCGTCCAACGCGAACTGCTGCTCGTGAAGGTCCGCGCCGACGCCTCCGCCCGCGGGGAGGTGCTCGACACCGTGGCGCTGTTCCGCGCGCACGTCGTCGACGTCGCCCCCGACGCCGTGACCGTCGAGGCCACCGGGAGCCCGGACAAGCTGGCGGCGCTGCTGCGCGTGCTGGAACCCTTCGGCATCCGCGAGCTGGTCCAGTCCGGGTCGGTCGCCCTCGCCCGCGGTGGGCGCGCGATCTCCGACCGGGCGCTCCGCTCCGCCTGAACCCGAACACCCCCTGTACGACGAAGAAGATCCAGAGGAGAGAACCCCACGTGGCCGAGATGTTCTACGACGACGACGCCGACCTGTCCAAGATCACCGGGAAGAAGGTGGCGGTCCTGGGCTTCGGCAGCCAGGGCCACGCGCACGCGCTGTCGCTGCGCGACTCCGGCGTCGACGTCGTCGTCGGCCTCAAGGAGGGCTCGAAGAGCCGCGCCAAGGCGGAGGAGCAGGGCATGACCGTCCTGACCCCGTTCGAGGCCGCCAAGGCCGCTGACGTGATCATGGTCCTGGTGCCGGACCACCTGCAGCGCGGTCTCTACGCCGAGGCGATCGAGCCGAACCTCACCGCCGGCAAGGCGCTGTTCTTCAGCCACGGCTTCAACATCCGCTTCGGCTACATCAAGCCCCCGGCCGACGTCGACGTCGTCATGGTCGCCCCCAAGGGCCCGGGTCACCTCGTCCGTCGCGAGTACGTCGACGGCCGCGGCGTCCCCGTGATCGTCGCCGTCGAGCAGGACGCGACCGGTTCCGCGTGGGACCTCGGTCTCGCCTACGCCAAGGCGATCGGCGGCCTGCGCGCCGGCGGCATCAAGACCACGTTCACCGAGGAGACCGAGACCGACCTGTTCGGTGAGCAGGCCGTCCTCTGCGGTGGCATGTCCGCCCTCGTCCAGACCGGTTTCGAGGTCCTCACCGAGGCCGGCTACCAGCCCGAGGTCGCCTACTTCGAGTGCCTGCACGAGCTGAAGCTGATCGTCGACCTCATGTACGAGGGCGGCATCGCCAAGCAGCGCTGGTCCATCTCGGACACCGCCGAGTGGGGCGACTACGTCTCCGGCCCGCGCGTCATCGACGCCTCGGTCAAGGGCCGCATGCAGGACGTCCTCAAGGACATCCAGGACGGCACCTTCGCCCAGCGCTTCATCGACGACCAGGACGCCGGCGCGCCGGAGTTCAAGAAGCTGCGTGCCGCCGCCGAGCAGCACCCCATCGAGGCCACCGGCCGTGAGCTGCGCAAGCTCATGTCCTGGGTGAAGTCGGACGACTCCGACTACGTCGAGGGTTCCGCCGCCCGCTGACGCACCCCGTCGTCACGAGGGCCCCGCACCACGGTGGTGCGGGGCCCTCGTGCGTCCGGGGTGTCCCTGGTCAGCGTCCGGGACGCACGAAGCAGCGGATCTCCTGCAGGCGCGCGGCGATGGCCGCCTGTCCCGTGGCGCCGGGGTGGAAGCTGAGCACCGGGTCGCGCGGCACGATCGTGTTGATCCACGACGCCGCGGGGTCGGCCTCGCAGGAGGAGTGCCCGGTGAAGGGGCGCACCAGGTCCACGTACAAGCCCCCGACGGCGGCTGTCGCGGCCATCGCCGCCGCGTTGAGCTGCAGGGTCGCGTTGTTGATCGCTGTCCGGGCCGCGGGCTGGATGACGTCGCAGCGCGGGGACGCTGCGCCGGTGGGGAAGAGCAACGGGTAGCCCGTGACGACGAGGACGGCGTGCGGCGCCTTCGCGAGCACCGCGCGGTAGGTCTGCTCCAGCGGGGTGGTGTCCCCGGCGGGCGCCGTGGTCAGCGCCCGCAGGGCGGCCGCCGAACCCGCCAGCGCGGCCTGGCAGGAGGGTGCGCCGGGGACGGTCGCCACGGTGTTGCACGCCGTGGCGACGCTGCTGAACCCGGCGTCGTTGCCGCCGATGCTCAGGGTGACGGTCTTCGTGCGCGGCCCGAGGGCGTCGAGCTGCGAGCGTTCCCCCTTGAACCCCCGCACCAGGCTGACGGTGGTGGCGCCGCTGCACGACGCGTTGACGTAGGCCTTGGCGTCGCCGCGCAGCAGACCCGTCCCGAAGACGGTGTGACCGCTCAGCGCGGAGCGGTGGCAGCCGTCGGCACCGCTGTCGCCGTAGACGTCGCTGACCCACGGCGTCGTCCCGGCCGCGGGCGCGCCCTCACCGGAGGCGTAGGAGTCGCCGAGGGTGGCCACCTTCGCCCCCGCCGGGTTCAGCTTGGGCGGTGGTGGTCCCTGGGCCGCCGCGCTCCCGGCGCTGCCCACCACCAGCGCAGCCCCCACCACCGCCGCCGCGAGCGCGCTGGGAAACCTGGGAGAGATCCTGGACCTGGGCACGTGCGCCTCCGGCGGGCTCGTCGTCGAGTGGGTGGAGCAGGACGAGTCTGGCAGTCGGGCGCTCACCCCGCAGGCACATCGCGTCACGTCCCCGGGAGGCTCGGAGGTGCCCCGCCGGGAGGTGGGTGCCAGGGTGGGCCCATGAGCAACCTCAGCGACGACGACATCACGACGACGACCTCCGCCTCGACCCCCGGGGGCGACGCGGACTCCGGTGACAGCGACGCCACCCAGGTGGACCCCTCGGGTTCCGACCCGGCCGGGGTGGACCCCGACGGCGGCGAGGGCGGGGACTCCGACTCGGGCGACTCCGACTCCACCCAGGTCGACCCGAGCGGCAGCGACCCGGCGGGCAGTGACCCCGCGGGATCCTGACGTGACGAGCGCCGGTCCGGCGTTGCGACGGTGCTTCGGGGAGGCGGCGGACCGCGTCGCCGAGGAGCACTGGAACGCCGCTCCGCTGCTCGTCCGGGCCGCCGACCGCGCCGCCGAGGGCGGTCGCGGCTCCGTCCACGACCTGCTCGCCCCCGCCGACGTGGACGAACTCCTCGGCCCGCGGGCGCTGCGGACCCCGTTCTTCTCCCTGGTGAAGAACGGCGCGCCCTTGCCCCGCGCGAGCTACACCCGTCGCGCGGTGGCGGGCAACCAGCAGCTGTCCGACCTGCCGGACTCCGAGCGCATCGCCGCGGCCCACGCGGACGGGGCGACCATCGTCCTCCAGGCCCTGCACCGCACCTGGCCTGCGCTGCAGTCGTTCTGCTCCCAGCTCGCGGAGGACCTGGGGCACCAGTGCCAGGTCAACGTGTACGTGACCCCGCCGGGGGCGCAGGGTTTCAACCCTCACCACGACACCCACGACGTCGTGGTGCTCCAGGTGGACGGGCGCAAGCACTGGACGATCCACCCACCCGCGGTGGAACTCCCGCTGAAGTCCCAGCCTTCCACCCGACTCGGCCCGGACCCCGTCGGCGGGCGGCCCGCCGTCATCGACACCGTCCTGGAACCGGGCGATGCCCTGTACCTGCCTCGCGGCTGGCTGCACTCGGCGCGCACGACCGAGGACCGGTCCATCCACCTGACGATCGGGGTGCTCGCCACGACGTGGGCCGACGTCCTCACCGACGCGGTGACCTCCGCCGGCGCCGGGGACGTGGCGTTGCGTCGTGCGCTGCCGCTGCCCGGAGTGCCGACCCCGGAGGACGTCAAGGAGTTCCGTGCCGCCGCGCAGCGCTGGCTCGACACCCTCGACGAGGACGCGGTCGAACGCCTCGTCGCCCGGCGGCGGGCTGGTGCGGTGCCACCGGAACCGGTCGGGGTCCTCACCCAGGACGAGGCCGCCCGCACCCTGACCCCGGACCGTGCGGTGCGGGTCCGGCGCGGGGTGCGTCCCCGGTTGAGCGGCCCGGGCGAGACCGTGGACCTCGTCCTCCCGGACCGGCGGATCACCTTCCCCGGCTGGCTCCGTCCCGCCCTGGACCACGTCCTGACGGCGGGCCGCACGTCCGCGGGCGACCTCGCCGCGGTCGGCCTCGATGCCGACGACGCCCTGGTCGTCGTGCGTCGTCTGCTGCGCGAGAACGTCCTGCTCCCCGCAGGGGGTCCGGCCTGAGCACGGAGGCCATCGCCCGCCGGTTCTCGTGCGCCGCGGCGGCGGAGGAGCGGGGCGACGCCCTGCTCGGCACCGCCACCGCGGTGCGCGGCTACCTCCTGGTCGAGGAACCCGGGGCCTGGGGCGCCGGGGCCGTCCCGGCGTCCCGGCTCGGGCCGGTGGTGACCGACGCCCTCCGCGGGACCGCGCAGGAACGCGGTCTGAAGCTCCTGCTGATCCGGCGCCCCTCCGCGCGCGACCTCGACCCGGACGGTCCCCGTCGGCTCTTCCTCGTCGACGTCCGCCGCGGGCGGGCCCGCACCCTGACCCGGACGACCCCGCAGGCAGAGGTCGCCGAGGCGGCCGCCGCGACCGAGGGCTGGGAGCTTCACGACGAGCCGCTGCTCCTGGTCTGCACCCACGGTCGCAAGGACTGGTGCTGCGCGCTGCGGGGGCGCCCGGTCGTCGCGGCGCTCGCCGACCTCGACCCCGCTCCGGTGTGGGAGTGCTCCCACCTCGGCGGGGACCGCTTCGCCGCGACCGCGCTGTCGCTGCCGACGGGGGTCACGCACGGGCGGTTGTCCCCGGCGGACGCACCGGACCTGGTGGCGGCGCTGCGCACCGGTCGCGTCCTGCCGCACCGGTTGCGCGGTCGTTCCTGCGACCCCGGGGTGATCCAGGCCGCGGAGGCCCACGCCCGGCTGGAACTCGGGATCGACGTGCTCGAGGCGCTGCGCCCGCGAGCGGTCATTGACGAGGAGGAGGGCCGCTGGCGCGTCGACCTCGAGCACGAGGGGCGTCCGCTGCGGGTGCACCTGCGGGTGGGATCAGCTGCGGCGCACCGGTTGACGTGCTCCGCCCCCGACGACCGGCACGCCCGGACGTGGGAGCTGGAGCACATCGACCGGTGAACCCGGTCTCAGGCCGTGAGCTTCTTCGCGGTGGCGACGACGCGGGTCACGAGGTGGTCCAGCGCCGTGAACGTCACGTCGTCCAGCGGCCGGTCGCCCTGGCCGGCGACGTGGCCGACGCCGTAGGGGTTCCCGTCCACGAACTTCGAGGGGTCGGTGTACCCGGGCGGCACGATGATCCCGCCGAAGTGGTAGATCGTGTTGTAGAGCGCGAGCAGCGTCGACTCCTGACCGCCGTGCAGGGTCGAGGTCGAGGTGAACCCGGCGTAGACCTTGTCGGCGAGCTGACCCGCACCCCACTGGGCGCCGAGGGAGTCGATGAACACCTTGAGCTGCCCGGCGATGTTGCCGTAGCGGGTCGGGGAGCCGAAGAGGACCGCGTCGGCCCAGACGATGTCGTCCGCGGTGACCCCGGCGGCGCCCTTGGCCTCCTCGGCCTCGGCGGCCTGCTCGTCGGTGGCCGCCTTCTCCCCGCCGGTGGGGGTGCGTTCCACCTGCCGGAGCCGCACCTCGGCGCCGAGGGACTCGCCGGTCGCAGCGAGGCGTTCGGCCATGCCGCGCACCGTGCCGGTCGCGGAGTAGTAGACGATCGCGAGCTTGACGTCGCTCACCGGTAACCTCCAGGTAGTTGAAAGTACAACTTGCACCTTCCAACCTAGACCTGCCGCCGACGGAACGCACCACGGGCCGTGGCGCCTTGACGGCACGTGGGCGGGCTGGTGGTCTTCACCGCGTGTCCGGTGACTCCCGAGAGACCCGCTGGACCCTGGACCCGGACCCGTCCCGGGACGACCTGCACCGTCTCGTCGCCGAGCTGCGTCCGTCGGCGAGGGCGTACCTGCCGCGATCCGTCCCGCTGGCCCTGAACCGTCCCCTCGTCGATCTGTTCCCGTTCGTCCCCCCGCAGTTCGTCACCGCACGCCTGGGGCGTCTGTCGGTGCTGTTCCGCGACCTGCTGCCGGCCGGTGCGACGTGGATCCACGCCCTCGACGAGCCGGGTGGGCGGTGGCGCGTCCAGATCCTCGGGCTCGCCGACGGCATGGTTCCCGCCCGGACGTCGCTCGCCGGGTTCGTCCCCGCCGGTGGGGTCGTGGTGACCCTGCGCCAGGGCCACGACGTCGAGCCCTGGGAACCCGGCCTCGTCACCGACCCGGCCGACGGCGACCGGGTCACCCTCCTGGTCCGCGGCCTGCCGACGTTCGTCGCTCTGCCCGACGCCCGGACGACGTTCCTGGGGTGCCGGGCGGCCTTCCACGGGACGCCGGTGACCGTGACGGTGGAGAGCACGGCCTGGCCGGAGGTCCTCCTCCTGCAACTGCTGCACGCCACCGACCTACAGTGACCGGGTGAGCGGGAAGACGTTGCCGACGAAGGACTGCGTCGTCTGCGGTCGCACCATCACCTGGCGCAAGAAGTGGGAACGGGACTGGGATGAGGTCCGCTACTGCTCCGACGGCTGCCGGCGTCGGGCGAAGTCCTCCGCGTCCGCGGTCGACGCCGAGCTCGAGACCACCATGCGTGCGCTCCTCGCCGCCCGTGGACGGTCGAAGACGATCTGCCCCAGCGAGGTCGCCCGCGCCGTCGGCGGTGAGGGCTGGCAGGAGCTGATGGAACCCGCGCGCGCCGCCGCGCGCCGGCTCGTCGTCGCCGGGGAGGCGGAGATCACCCAGGGCGGGAAGGTCGTCGACCCCTCGACGGCGAAGGGGCCCATCAGGGTGCGCAAGACCTGAGCACGGGAACGGCGTAGGTTCGCCGCCATGCACATCGGACTCCACGTCTCCGACTTCACCAACCCCGGCGGCCCGGCCACCCTGCGCGAGGACCTCATCCGCATCGTCGGTGAGGCCGAGGAATCGGGCTACCGCAGCGTCAGCGTCATGGACCACCTCTGGCAGATCCCGCCCATCGGCGACGCCGAACGGGCCATGCTCGAGGCCTACACGACCCTGGGGTTCCTGGCTGCCCGCACCGAACGGGTGGAACTCCTCGCCTGGGTGACCGCCGTGACCTACCGGGAACCGGGCCTCCTCGCGAAACTCGTCGCGACCCTCGACGTCCTCTCCGGTGGCCGCGCGTGGCTCGGAATCGGTGCCGCCTGGTTCGAGGGGGAGGCGACCGGGCTCGGGCTGCCGTTCCCGCCCACCGCGGAACGCTTCGAGCGGCTCGAGGAGACCCTGCGGATCTGCCTGCAGGTGTGGTCGGACTCCGAGGAACCGTTCGAGGGGAAGCACTACACGCTGGGTCGCACGCTCGGCAACCCCCGGCCGGTGAAGCGTCCGCACCCGCCGATCCTCATCGGCGGCGGTGGGGAGAAGAAGACGTTGCGCCTCGTGGCGCAGTACGGGGACGCGTGCAACCTCTTCGGCGGCGACGACGTGGCGCACAAGCTGGACGTCCTGAAACGGCACTGCGACGACCTCGGCCGCGACTACGACACGATCGAGAAGACCGTCATGGCCCCGTTCACCCCGAACGACCTGGACGGGTTCTTCGAGAGCGCACAGAGGTACGCCGCGCTGGGCGTGACCCACCTGCACGGTGGGATGTACGGAACCTACGAACCGGGCATCGTGAAGTCGTTCGGCGACGCCGTCGTCCCGCGTCTCGCGGAACTCTGAGCTCGGAGACCGGTTGCTCCCCAACGGGTCCGAGGTGACGTGATGCAGCCGGCGGAGACGGCCGACGCCGTGCGTGCGGCGTCGGCGGTCGCCGGGTCCGAGGGCCTGGAGGTCGGCGACGTCGTCGTCCTCCAGAACTCGAACAAGCTCACGCTGCGGTTGCTGCCCGCCGACGTCCTGGCCCGGGTCGCCCCGGAGTCCGACGGGATCCTGGCCTTCGAGGTCGACCTCGCCCGGCGACTGGCGGCCGTCGGGAGCCCCGCAGTGGCGCTCGACCCCCGGGTGCGACCGCGCGTCCACGCCCGGAACGGGTTCGGCGTCACCTTCTGGGAGTTCCACCCCGTCCGGGAACACCCTCTCTCGGTCGGGGAGTACGCCCGGGCGCTGCAGCGGCTGCACGAGGACCTGCGAGGGCTCGCCCTGCCGTACACCGCCGTGCCGCACGTCACCGAACGGGTCGACCGGGCGTCTCGACTGCTCGCCGACCGGGACCGCACCCCGGAGGTCCCCGAGGTCGACCGCACGTTCCTGGCGGCCATCCTCACCCGGTTGCGCGACGTCGCCGGCCGCGGCCCCGAGCAGGTGATCCACGGGGAGCCGCATGAGGGGAACGTGCTGGCCACGGAGTCGGGACCACGGTTCGTCGACCTGGAGACGTGCTGTCGCGGACCGGTCGAGTTCGACCTCGCCCACGCGCCCGACGACGTCGCCGACCACTACCCGGGACTCGACCCCGAGCTGCTCCGGGACTGCCGGGCGCTGGTGCTCGCCATCGTCACGACGTGGCGCTGGGACCGCGACGACGAGCTGCCGAACGGGCGGGAACTCGGCCGGGAGTGGATCGCGCAGCTGCGGGCGCTCACCGGGTGAACCGCCACACCACCAGCGCGGGCTGCCCGAGGTAGGCGGCGTCGCTCGCCTCGGGGACGAGCGCCTCCAGCGACCACGGCCACTCGTTCCAGGTCCCCGGACCGTCCTGGCCGGGTCGACCGGCCGTGGACCCGGACGGTACGGGTTCGACGCAGTCGAGCACCCGCAACCCGGCGGAGAGCGCGGCGCGCAGCTGGGTGCCGACGGGGTGCACGAAACCCTCGATGCGCCGCGCCTCCCCCCGGGGGCCGGGGGAGGACGGGATCGAGCCCCGGCGGATCCGGTCGGGGTGGACGTCGGAGACGACGAGGGTCCCGCCGGGGCGCAGGACGCGGGCGAACTCCGCGAAGACCGGGGAGAGGTCGGGGACGTGGGAGAGGGCCAGGGCGCAGACCACCACGTCGGACGAGGCGTCGCCCACCGGGACCGCGTGCAGGTCGCCCGGGAGGAACTCGACTCCTGCGACCCCGGCCAGCGCCAGCATCTCCGGGGAACCGTCCACGCCGGTGACCCGGTGTCCGCGGGTCGCCAGCTCGGCGCACCAGCGGCCCGTCCCGCAGGCCAGGTCGAGGGCGTCTCCCGGAGCGAGGTCGTCGAGCCAGGGCAGGATCACGTCGGCGTCGCCGAAGGCGGTGTTGGGGACGTCGTAGCGCCGCGACCACTCGGCGTACCCCTCACCCGGGGGGACCCGGGCCACGTCGAGACCGTCGCGCAACCGGGGGTCGTCGAGCAGCCGGCGCACCTCGGCGAGGCGGCGTTCGACGAACTCCCGGCCGTGCCGGCCGTGGCCCGTGGTGGCCCGCTGCAGGGCGAGCCCCTCGATCCCGAGCAGGACGGCGAGCGGGTGTTCGTGGACGGCGTCGGCCATGGCGGGCCTCTCAGGCGTAGCGACTCGGCGGGACGGGCAGCCCCATGTTCTCGCGCAGGGTCGCCGCGGGCAGTTCCGGCGGCAGCGCACCACGTCGCACGAGCAGCGGCACCACCTGCTCGACGAACTCCTCGAGCCCCGCGGGGACGGAGGAGAACGCGAGGGTGAAACCGTCGGCGGCCCCGTTCTCGAAGCGTTCCACCATCCAGTCCGCGACCTGCTCGGGCGTCCCGGGCAGGAACCGGCGGCGCAGCATCGTCCGGTACAGGTCGCGCACCGTGAACCGCTCCGGGTCCGACTGCCGCTCCATGAGCTTGCGGACCCCCTCGAACACCGTCTGCACCTGGTTCGACCCGCCGCTGAAGTCGAACTCGAACCGTTCGTCGAGGGGGTGGCCCGACAGGTCGACCCCGAGGTGGTGGGAGAGCCAGTCGAGGCTGAGGCGGTCCGGGGTCAGCGCCTCGATCTCGTCCACCCGTTCGAGGGCGCGTTCCGGCGTCTCGCCGAGGACGGGGGAGAGGGCGGGGAGGACCTTGAGGTGGGCGGGGTCGCGGCCGTTGTCCGCGGCGCGGCGCTTGTAGTCGTCGGCGAGCTTCCGAGCGCCCTGCAGCGGGGCGCTGCCGGGGACGAAGACCGCTTCGGCGTGCTTCCCGGCCAACCGGCGGCCGTCCTCGGAGGAACCGGCCTGGAACAGCACCGGGTGGCCCTGCGGCGGGCGGGGCAGGTTCAGCGGACCGCGGACGCGGAAGAACTCACCCTCGTGGTCGAGGACGTGCATCCCCGCCGGGTCGGCGTAGCGGCCCGAGGTGACGTCGGGCCGGATCGCGTCGTCGTCCCAGCTGTCCCACAGGCCCTGCACGACCTCGACGTACTCGCCCGCCCGGCGGTAGCGCGCGGCGTGGTCCAGGTTCACGTCGAGACCGAAGTTGCGCGCCTCCTCGTCGCTGGCCGAGGTCACCAGGTTCCACCCGGCCCGCCCCGAGCTCAGGAAGTCCAGCGAACCGACCTGACGGGCGGTGTGGAAGGGCTGGTTCCACGTCGTGGAGACGGTGGCGACCAGCCCGATGCGTTCCGTGCTGCGGGTGAGCGCGCCCAGGAGCCCGAAGGGTTCCGGGCGGACGTTGGCGACGTGCTCGACCCCGGAGGGGAAGCGGTCCCACACGTAGAGCTCGTCGGCGTAGAACAACGCCGTGAACCCGCCGCGCTCCGCGGTGCGGGCGAAGTCCTCGTAGTAGCCGTGGGTGAGGTAGTCGTCCGGGCGCCCGCCCGGGAGCCGCCAGCTCGTGAGGTGCTCGCCCCCGGGGTAGAAGAGCATCGCGGTGAGGATCACGAGCGGGCACGCTACCTGCGCCCCGACCGGGTGAAGCGCTTGACACGGGACCCGCGGTCACCGTTCACTGGAGGAGCCATCCAGAGCGGCCGAGAGACCTGGCTCGTCGACGCCGCAGCAACCGCCTTCGGGTTGGTGCTTCCGCCAGGACCGATGGGAGAAGCTCCGTGCCTGAACACCGCCTGACGCGCCGTCTCGTGATCGACCTCCTGCGCAGCGCCGGGATGACCTGTCGGGCCTGAACGCCCGCCAGGTCCCCCGTTCACGCTCCCCGGAAGGTTCCGTCGATGCCGCACGTCCCGTCCCAGCACGGTTTCGCCACCCAGCAGGTCCACGCCGGTTCCTCACCCGACCCCGCGACCGGTTCCCGCGTCACCCCCGTCCACCTGACCGCCGGTTTCGTCTTCGACGACTTCGAGCAAGCGCGTGCCCGCTTCGCCGGTGAGGACGACGGCTACGTCTACACCCGGATGGCCAACCCCACGACGACGGCGCTGGAGCAGCGCCTCGCCGTCCTCGAGCACGGCAGCGACGCGATCGTCGTCGGCACCGGCCAGGCCGCGATCACGGTGGCCCTGCTCGGCGTCCTCGGCGCCGGCGACCACGTCGTCGCCGCGGGGGACCTCTACGAGGGGTCTCGCGGCCTGCTCGTGGACAACTTCGGCCGGCTCGGGATCACCGTCGACTTCGTCGCCGACAGCACCGACCCCGCGGCGTGGGAGGCGGCGGTGCGCCCCGAGACCCGGGTGTTCTTCGCCGAGTCGATCGCGAACCCGAAGAACGTCGTCCTCGACGTGCCCGTCGTCGCCGCCGTGGCCCACCGGCACGGCATCCCGCTCGTCGTCGACAACACCTTCGCCACGCCCTACCTGTTGCGCCCCCTCGACCACGGCGCCGACGTCGTCGTGCACTCCGCGAGCAAGTTCCTCGCCGGGCACGGGGCGGCCCTGGGTGGCGCGATCGTCACGGGCGGTTCGTTCGACTGGAGCGGGTTCGACCACCTGACCGCTCCGGCGAACGTCCTCGCCGGGGTCAGCTGGGTCGAGGCGCACGGGCCGCGACGGGCCTACGTCGAGCACACCCGGGCCGTCGTCGCCTCGCGGTTCGGGCCGACGATCTCCCCGTTCAACGCCTTCCTGGTCCAGCAGGGCCTGGAGACCCTGTCGTTGCGGGTGGCGCGCCAGACGTCGACGGCCCTGGAACTCGCCCGCTGGTTGGCGGCGCGTCCGGAGGTCGTGAGCGTCGACCACGCAGGACTCCCCGGCCACGGGACCTCCGCGGTCGCGCAGCGGTTGCTGCCGCGGGGCAGCGGCGCGGTGTTCTCCTTCACCCTCGAGGGTGGACGGGCTGCGGCGCAACGCTTCGTCGACGCCGTCGAGCTGTTCACCCGGATAACCCACGTCGGCGACGTCCGCTCGCTGGTCATCCACCCGGGGAGCACGACGCACGCCCACCGCACCGAGGCCGAACGCCTCGCCGCCGGGATCTGGCCGGGACTGGTGCGGCTCTCGATCGGGCTGGAGGAACCCGAGGACCTGCTCGCCGACCTGGAGCTCGCCCTCGCCGCCACGGTTCCCGCCGAGCTCCCGGTGGCGGTCTGAGGTGACGCGCCTGCAGCACTTCGGGTACTTCTTCTCCCGGGGTTTCGGCCCGCAGGGCTGGGGCCGGGACTACCAGGCGTGGAACGACGACTGGACGCGTCCCGACCTCTACGCCCACGCGGTCCGCGACCTCGAACGCGCGGGTTTCGACCTCGTGGTCATCGAGGACGCCATCTCGCTCGGCAACCCCGACACCCTCGACCTGCGGGTCCGCGCCGCCTACGGCGGGCCCAAGCACGACCCGCTGCTGCTCGCCCCGTACCTGTTCGCGGCGACCCGGCACCTCGGCGTCGTCCCCACGATCAACGCGGGGATCACCCCGCCCTACCTCGCCGCCCGGCAGGCCGCGACCCTGCAGCACCTCTCCGGCGACCGGTTCGGGATCAACCTGGTGACCGACGTCGGCAGCGCCCGCCACGTCGGACTCGAACCCGTCGCGCACGACGTCGCCTACGACCGCGCCGAGGAGTGGATCGACGTCGTCCGCCGGTTGTGGCACAGCTGGGACGCGGACGCCCTCGTCGCGGACGCCGAGACCGGGCACTTCGCCGACGGGTCGAAGATCGACGCGTTCCAGCACCGGGGGGAGCACTTCCGCCTCGACGGACCGCTGAACGCGCTGCCCTTCGACGGCGGGGACCCGGTGGTCGTCTCGCCCGGGGGTTCCGCGCGCGGCCTGGGTTTCGCCGGGTCGCGTTCCGACGTGCAGCTGGCGCTGGCGCCGCTGCAGGTCGAGGAGGTGCGGGCCTACCGGGCGAAGGTGCTGGCGGCCGCCGCGCTCGCCGGTCGCAAACCCGCGGACGTCCGCGTGCTGTTCGTCGTCAAACCGGAACTGCTCGCCAGCCGGGAGGAAGCCGACCGGGTCGTCGCTGCCTCCCGCCACGCCTCCGACGCCGTCCTGCACGAGGTGGCGCTCGCCTGGTCCAGCGACCTCGAGACCGACCTCACGGCCCTCCCGCTGGACGCGCCCATCGATCCCGCGGTGTTCGGCGACCACGTCTCGCTCGGCACCCTCACCGCGTTGCGCGGGGACACCCCGGACGCCCCGCTGCGGGAACTGCTGGCCCGCAAGGCCCGCAAGGGGCGTCTCGGCGACCGCAGCGGGTTGGTCGGGACGGCGGAGGAGTTCGCCGACCTCGTGGAGGAGTTCGGTGCGGACGCCGACAACGACGGGTTCCTGCTCTCCGGAGACCTGCACCCGGTGACGTTGCACCGGTTCCTGGACGACCTCGTCCCGGTGCTGCGCCGGCGGGGGATCCTGCGCAGCGGGTACGGCGGCGGCGGGTTGCGGGGCAACCTCTTCGACTTCTAGCCCCGTTCGAGTTCTAGCCCAGGAATTCGCGCACCCCGGCGCGCAACCGGTCCAGGGCGTCGGCGGTCGCCGCGGGGTCCCCGGGGAACTCCAGGACGTGGTCGGCGCCGACGAACTCGAGGACCTCGCGGTCGCTCTCGTGAGCCAGGGTCCGGTTCCACGACGGGTCGGCCGTCCCGCCGACGAGCAGGGTGTGCGCGTGCGAGCGGGCGGCGGCGAGCCCCACCGCCGGTTCGTCCAGCAGCGGGGTCAGCCAGATCCCCGCGAGCGCCAGGTCCGCGGCCACGGGCAGGGCCAGCGTGGTCAGCGACTTCGCGACCACGAAGTTCGGGCGGAGGTCGTGCAGCAGGGCCCGCACCAGGTCGGGGGTGTCCGCCGCGGTGGGGGCGGGACCGTCCCAGGAGAGGGTCAGCACCCGGTGCCCGGCGGCGAGCAGTTCGTCGCGGACCACCCGCAGGACGGGCCGGTCGGCGTCGTAGCCACGCCCCGGGAGCACCAGCGTGGGTGCTCCCGGGACGTGGCCCGCGGAGTCGATCCTCATCGGTCCGGGATCAGCTCGGGTCGGCGCCGAGGACGACCTCGAACTCCAGCAGCGAGGCGCCGGTGGCGACGGGTCGGGCCCGCTCACCCGCGTGGGCGGCCTTGGCACCGCCGTTCGCCCAGCCCTGGAACGCCTCCTCGCTCTCCCACTTCGTGTAGACGAAGTAGCGGGTCTCGCCCGCGACGGGGCGCAGGAGTTCGAAACCGAGGAACCCGGGAGTTCCCTCGACCGCACCCATGCGGGCGCCGAACCGGCGCTCCAGCTCGGGCCCGCCGTCCTCGGGGACCTCGATCGCGTTGATCTTCACGACAGCCATGCCGACAGCGTCTCAGGGTCAGTCGGCGATGGCGGCGACCGGGGGTGTCCTCGCCGCACGTCGTGCCGGCAGCACCGAGGCGAGCACGCCGGCGAGCGCGGCGACGACGACGATCCCCCCGACCTGACCCCACGGCACGGCGAGCACGACCGGCATCTCGGCGCTGAGCACCGAGGCCGTCCCGGCCAGGCCGTACCCGGTGCCGAGGACCACCCCCAGCACCGCGGCGACCCCGGCCACGAGCAGCGCCTCCCAGGCCAGCACGGCGCGCAGCTGGCCGCGGGTCAGCCCCAGGGCCCGCAGCAGGCCTGACTCCTGCCGTCGTTCGACGACGGAGAGGGCGAGGGTGTTGCCGACCCCGATGAGGGCGATGACGACGGCCACGGCCAGCAACCCGGTCACGATGAGGAGCATCGTCGTGAGGAGCTGGTCCAGGGAGTTGCGCAGGCTGGCGATGCCCTGGACGTCGCTGGAGGGCAGGACCTGGGCGAGGGCCTCCGAGATCCGGTCCGTCGCCGCGGCCTGGGCCCCGGTGTCCCCGTCGGCGAGGCGGATCCAGGCGCCCGTCGGCTCGAGGTCGCTCCGCAGCCGCTGCGCGTCGGCCTGGGTGATGACCGCCGGGGACTGGCTGTCCGGGGCGACCCGGACGGTGAACGGGACGGCGGCGCCGCTCGGCGCGCCGGCGTCGTCGAGGACCTGCAGGGCCAGCGTGTCCCCGTCGGAGAGACCGGCACCGAGGGTGGCCGGGAGGACGATCTGACCGGCCCGGGGCAGGGGCGAGCGCTGCTGCGAGCGCACGACGGCGCCCGCCGCGGCCGGGTCGACGGCGTCGACCGTGAGGTTCAGCGAACCGTCCGCGGTCGTGAGGTCCAGGTTCTCGACCAGCGCGAGACCGGCGACGCCGTCGACCCCGCGCACCGCGGCCACGACGTCGGACCCCCAGGGCTGCGAGGCGGTGGCGACCACGTCGGTCGGGTAGCCGGCGTCCATGGCGCGCAGGGCGCTGACCCGTGTCGAGGAGGTCCCGACGACCATGGCCGTCGTCAGCGTCACCCCGATGACCAGGGCGGTGGCGGTGGCGGCCGTGCGCCGGGGGTTGCGGAGCGAGTTCCCGGCGGCGAGTCGGGCCGGTACCCCGCCCAGGCGTCGGAACGGCCGGCCCGCCAGGGCGACGAGCGCCGGCACGAGGTGCTGGGCCAGCAGCAGGAACCCGAGGAAGCTGAGGGCTCCCGCGACGAGGGCACCCAGGAGCTGGCCACCGGCGGCCAGCACGACCATGGCGGCGGTGGCGGGGACGGTCACCACGAGACCGAGCACGAGGCGCACGACGCCGGCCCGGGAGCGCACCGGAGCGGTGGACAGCGGCCGCAGCGCGGCCAGCGGCGCGACCCGGGTCGCGGCCCGTGCCGGGGCGAGCGCGGCGAGGACCGTCACCACGGTGCCGAGGACGAGACCCGCGAGGACCGCGGAGGGGGGCAGGACGACGTCGGTCAACGGGATGGGGGAGTCGACGCGACCCGCGAGCCCCGCCACGACCCGGGCGAGACCGGACCCGGCCAGCACACCGACGACCGAGGCGAGCAGCCCGACGACGAACGCCTCGCCCAGGACGCTGCGACCGATCTGGCCGCGGTCCGCACCCACGCAGCGGAGCAGGGCGAGCTCGCGGGTCCGCTGGGCCAGCAGCACCGCGAAGGTGTTCGCGATGACGAGCCCGGCGACGAGGACGGCGATCGCCCCGAAGGCCAGCAGGACGCTGGTCAGGCTCTGCGCGTCCCCGGTGAAGGAGTCGGCGACGTCCTGCGCGGCCTGCTCGCCGGTGGTGACGGTCACCGAGGCCGGCGCGGCCGCAGTGATCCTCTCCAGCAGCCCGGTGCGGTCGGTCCCCGGAGCGGCGGCCACCCGCAGTCGGTCGGGGGATCCCGCGCCCCACGCGGTGACCGCCTCGTCGGTGCCGAAGACCGTCGGCACCAGGCCCGCGCGGGGGTCCCCGGCGAGGTCGACGGTCCCGACGACGGTCACCTGCTGGGTGACGGGTTCCGGGGACCCGGAGGCGTCGTCGCCCACGGGGTAGTACGTGAGGGCGATCCGCGTCCCGGGCGCGACGTCGACGCGGTCGGAGACGGCGATCTCGTCCGCGTCCTGCGGCAGGCGGCCGCTGCTGACGTGCTGCCACCGCAGCGTCCCCGGGCTGCCGAGGCTGCGGGCCTGCGCCGACGTCGCACCGGTCCGGTCCGGCAGTCGCACCTCGACGGAGGTGGAGAGGTCACCCGCGACCGCGGCGACGCCCGGCAGGGCCGCCACCACGGGTTCGAGGGCGGTGAGCGGCTGGTCCTTGGCGTAGGGGTCGCTCGGGGTCACGACGACGTCGCTGGCGACGAACTGCGCGCCGACCCCCTGCAGGACAGCGGCCTTCGCCGTCGCGTTCAGGGACAGGGTCGCCACCACGAAACCCACTGCGATGACGATCGCGAGGCAGGAGGCGAGCACGCGTGCGCCGTGCGCACGCAACTGGGCCAGGGTCACCCGGAGCACGGTTCAGACCCCCAGGGTGCGCAGGGCGTCGATGACGTCGTCCGGGGTGGGGCTGGTCAGCCCACCCGCGAGACCGCCGTCGGCGATGAGGACGACGCGGTCGGCGTAGCTCGCCGCGACCGGGTCGTGGGTCACCATCACGACGGTCTGGCCGACCTCGCGAACGCTGCCGCGCAGCAGGCTGAGGACCTCCGCGCCGGCGCGGGAGTCGAGGTTCCCGGTGGGTTCGTCGGCGAAGACGACGTCGGGGCGGGGGAGCAGCGCGCGGGCGACGGCGACGCGCTGCTGCTGCCCACCGGAGAGTTCGTGCGGGCGGTGCCGGAGCCGGTCGGTCAGCCCGAGCCGGTGGACGACGTCGTCGCGCCAGGCCGCGTCGGGCTCCCGGCCCGCCAGGCGCAGCGGCAGCAGCATGTTCTCCTCGGCGTCGAGGACGGGCAGCAGGTTGAAGCTCTGGAACACGAAACCGATCCGGTCCCGTCGCAGCCGGGTGAGCTCGGCGTCCTTCAGGGCGGTGAGTTCGGTGTCACCGAGGAAGACCTGCCCCGCGGAGGCGACGTCGAGGCCTGCGAGGCAGTGCATCAAGGTGGACTTGCCGGAACCCGAGGGGCCCATGATCGCGGTGAACTCGCCCCGGGTGAACTCGACGTCCACCCCGGCGAGGGCGTGCACGACGGCGTCACCGCGGCCGTAGGTCTTGCGCAGACCCACGGCACGGACCGCGGAACTGTCGTGGAACTCGGACACGGTGGTTCTCCCAGGATCGCGGGGGTTCTCGAACACCCTCGACGCTAGGGACCGCGGCCCCGCGCAGCGTCTGGCCCTGAGTGGATCCTGAGGTCATCCCGTGGTCTGACGGTCCTCCCGTCGCTCCGGGCGCGGGGCCGACGCCACCGACTCCAGTGGTCGATGCACCTAGGCTCCTGCCCGTGGTCACCCTCGGCACCCCGAACTCCCCGTCCGCGACGCGCGTCCTGATGCTCGGCTCCGGTGAGCTGGCCAAGGAGGTCGTCATCGCCCTGCAGCGCCTGGGGGTCGAGACGATCGCCGTCGACCGCTACGAGGGCGCCCCGGCCCAGCAGGTCGCCCACCACTCCCGCACCATCGCGATGAGCGACCCGGACGCCCTGCGCGCCCTGTTGCGGGAGGAGCGACCGGACGTGATCGTCCCCGAGATCGAGGCCATCGCCACCGACGTCCTCGTCGAGCTGGAGGCCGAGGGGTTCCGGGTCGTCCCCACCGCCCGGGCCGCCCGGTTGACCATGGACCGCGAGGGGATCCGCCGCCTCGCGGCGGAGACCCTGGGCCTGCCCACGAGCCCCTACGCGTTCTGCGACTCCCTCGAGGAGCTCCACGCCGCCACCGGCGGGACGATCGGGTTCCCGTGCGTCGTGAAACCCGTCGTGTCCAGTTCCGGCAAGGGACAGAGCACGCTGCGTTCCGCCGCCGACGTCGAGGCGGCGTGGGAGTACGCCCGCTCCGGCGCCCGCGTCGAGCGACCCCGGGTCATCGTCGAGGGTTTCGTCGAGTTCGACTACGAGATCACCCTCCTCACCGTCCGCTCCCTCGACGCCGACGGCGAGGTCGTCACCCGGTTCTGCGACCCCGTCGGGCACCGCCAGGAACGGGGTGACTACGTCGAGAGCTGGCAGCCGCACCCCATGTCCCCGACCGCCCTGGCCCGGGCGCAGGAGATCGCCGCCGCCGTCACCACCGACCTCGGCGGCACCGGGCTGTTCGGCGTCGAACTCTTCGTCCGCGGTGACGAGGTGCTCTTCAGCGAGGTCAGCCCCCGCCCGCACGACACCGGCATGGTCACCCTGGCCACCCAGTTCCTCAGCGAGTTCGACCTGCACGCCCGGGCCCTCCTCGGACTGCCCGTCGACGTCGAACGGCACTCCACCGGCGCCAGCGCCGTGATCTACGGCGGCGTCGACGCCGTCGCCATCTCCGCCGACGGGGCCGCCGAGGCGCTCGCCGTGCCCGGCAGCGACCTGCGCTGGTTCGGCAAGCCGGAGAGCTTCACCCGCCGCCGGATGGGCGTCGCCCTGGCCCGGGGGGCCGACGTCGAGCAGGCGCGTGACCGCGCGACCCGTGCGGCCGCCGCGGTGCGTCCCCGGGCGTAGCGCCTACCGCGCGTCGCGCAGCACGTCGCCGGGCTGGACGAGCCCGGCGGCGTAGGCCAGCACGACGGCCTGCACCCGGTCGCGCGAGTGCGTCTTGGCCAGCACCCGTCCGACGTGCGTCTTCACCGTCGCCTCGGAGACGACGAAGCGCTGGGCGATCTCGCCGTTGGTCAACCCGTGGGCCATGCACTCCAGCACCTCCCGCTCCCGGGGGGTCAGGTCCGTCGGGATCCCCTGCGGCGCAGCGGAGGGAGTCGCCGCACCGGCCCGCAGCAACGGGCCCACGTGCTGCAGCAGCCGGCGCGTGGAACTCGCCGCGATGACCGCGTCGCCGGAGTGCACCGTGCGCACCGCGGCCAGGAGTTCCTCCGGCGGCGCGTCCTTGAGCAGGAAACCGCTCGCCCCCGCACCGATCGCCGAGACGACGTACTCGTCGAGGTCGAAGGTCGTCAGCACCACGACCTTGGGGCCCGCCGAGGCGCTGGTCGAGGTGATGCGCCGCGTCGCCTCGATCCCGTCGAGACCGGGCATGCGCACGTCCATCAGCACGACGTCGCAGGGGGTGGAGGTGACGACCCGCACGGCGTCGGCCCCGTCGGAGGCCTCGCCCACGACGTGCAGGTCGGGTTGGGAGTCGATGACCATCCGGAACCCGGCGCGCACCAGCTGCTGGTCGTCGACGAGGACGACGCGGATCGGTTCGGTGGGATCGCTCACGTCACGAACTGTAGGGAAGGCGCGCCCGCACGGAGAAACCCCCACCGGTGCGCGGCCCCGACGTCACCGACCCACCGTGCAGCCGGGCCCGCTCCGACATCCCCACCAGACCCTGCCCGCCGGGGCTCGGCTGGACCATGGACGCCGCGCCGCGGCCGTCGTCCTCGACGTCGAGCCGCAGGGCGTCGTCGTCCCAGCGGACGACGACCCGGGTCCGGGCCCGCGGACCGGCGTGCTTGAGGACGTTGGTCAGCGACTCCTGGACGATCCGGTAGGCGGCCAGGCCGATCGCCGGCGGCAGTTCCCGCGGGGGGCCGAGGACCTCGGCCTCCACCTCGAGGCCGCTGGTGCGCACCTGCTCGACCAGTTCCGGGATCATCCGCGCGTCCGGTTGCGGGGCGAGTTCGTCGCCGGGTCCCTGCCGCAGGACGCCGAGGAGGTTGCGCATGTCGGCCAGGGCCTGGCGTCCGGTGCCGGAGATCGTCTCCAGCACCGTCGGCGCGATCGCCGGATCGGCCTGGGCGGCGTAGCGCCCGCCGTCGGCCTGGGCGATGATCACCGACAACGAGTGCGCCACGACGTCGTGCATCTCGCGGGCGATGCGCTGGCGTTCCGCGGTCGCCGCCAGCCGGGACTCGTTGTCCCGTTCGTTCTCCAGCAGCCGCGCGCGCTCCACGAGGGCCACCTCGTTCTGGCGCTGGGAACGGCGCAGGCTCCCCAGCGACCAGCTGGCCAGCACCATGAAGCCGATGAAGGCGCTGAGCAGGACGACGGCGCCGATCCCGGTGCCGCTGAAGAACCGGACCGCGCAGACCAGGGCCCCGGCCAGGCCCAGGGCGAGCCCGCCCCGGGAGGCCCAGGGCTTCGCGTAGGCGGCCAGGGCGTACACCGCGGCGAGGACCGCGACGTTGCCGAACGCGGGGCTGGGCAGGAGGAGCTGGGAGAGGCCGAAGAAGGCGACGAGCCCGCCGGAGACCTCCGGGTGACGTCGACGGACCGCCAGCGGCAGGCACATCCCCGCACTGACCACGGCGCTGGCCAGGCCTCCCGCGAGTCCGGCCGAGAGGCTGCTGAGCCAGCCGATCCCCGCCAGGACGAGGGCGGTCAGGGCGTCGATGAGCAGGCTGTTGGCCCGCGTCCAGTTCACGACGCGGTCGAAGACGTTCCGCCTCGGTTCCGGCAACACCGTCACAGCGTAGGGATCCCGGCGGGCGCCGGCGTCGGGCCGCGGGGGGATCCGGGCCGTCCCCCCGCGGGATGACCCGTCCGCACGACGAGACGAGGTGACCGCATGCTGGACAGGTCGACCGTGGTCTCGACTAGCCTCGCGCGCATGACGGACACCCTGCGACTCGCGGTCATCCCCGGCGACGGCATCGGCCAGGAGGTGACCGTCGAGGCCCTCAAGGTGCTCTCCGCGGTGCTGGACCAGGCGGGCCAGAAGGTCTCGACCACCGAGTACGACCTCGGCGCCCGGCTCTACCACCGCACGGGGGAGACGCTGCCCGACACCGTCCTCGAAGAGGTCCGCGGTCACGACGCGATCCTCCTCGGCGCCGTCGGTGACCCGAGCGTGCCCAGCGGGGTCCTGGAGCGCGGGCTGCTGCTCAAGCTGCGCTTCGCGCTGGACCACTACGTCAACCTGCGCCCCTCGAAGCTGTTCCCCGGGGTGCCGAGCCCGCTGGGTGACCCGGGCGACATCGACTTCGTCGTCGTCCGCGAGGGCACCGAGGGTCCCTACGTCGGCAACGGCGGTGCGCTGCGGGTCGGCACGCCGCAGGAGATCGCCACCGAGGTGAGCGTCAACACCGCCTTCGGGGTCGAGCGCGTCGTGCGCGACGCCTTCGCCCGCGCCGCGGCACGTCCGCGCCGCAAGCTCACGCTGGTGCACAAGCACAACGTCCTCGTGCACGCCGGGCACCTGTGGCGCCGCACCGTCGAGGCGGTCGGGACGGAGTTCCCCGACGTCGCCGTCGACTACCTGCACGTCGACGCGGCCACGATCTTCATGGTGACCGACCCGTCGCGGTTCGACGTGATCGTCACCGACAACCTCTTCGGCGACATCCTCACCGACCTCGCCGCGGCCGTGACCGGCGGGATCGGCCTCGCCGCGTCCGGCAACGTCAACCCGGACCGCACCGCCCCCAGCATGTTCGAACCCGTCCACGGCTCGGCCCCCGACATCGCGGGTCGCCAGCTCGCGGACCCGACGGCCGCCGTGCTGTCGGTCTCGCTGCTGCTCTCCCACCTCGGCCGGGACGAGGCCGCGGCGCGCGTCGACGCGGCCGTCACCGCGGACCTGGCCGCCCGGGCGAGCGGTGAGGTCGGGACGCGCTCCACGGCGGAGGTCGGCGACGCGCTGGCCGCCGCCGCGACCGCCTGAGCGCGCTGTACCGTCGATCCACCACCGTCAGCTCACGAGGAGACCGCGCATGAGCGCCACGCCGACCGCCACCCCCACCGGATCCGCCCCCCGGCTGACGTTCCCCGTCACGCCGTCGGCCACTCCGGTCGCGGCGGAGCGTCGGGCGGAGATCCTCCGGGCGCCGGGGTTCGGGAAGTTCTTCACCGACCACATGGCCATCGCCACCTGGACGAAGGGCGAGGGCTGGCACGACACCGCCGTCGTCCCCTACGGGCCGCTGCAACTCGACCCGGCCGCCGCGGTGCTGCACTACGCGCAGGAGATCTTCGAGGGGCTCAAGGCCTACCGCCACGCCGACGGCAGCGTCTGGACCTTCCGTCCCGAGGCCAACGCGGCGCGCATGGCGCGGTCCGCGCGACGTCTCGCGCTGCCCGAGATCGGCGAGGAGACGTTCCTCGAGGCGATCACCCAGCTGGTCCGGGCCGACGAGGCCTGGGTCCCCACGGGTGGGGAGTCCTCCCTGTACCTGCGTCCGTTCATGGTCGCCACCGAGGCGTTCCTCGGGGTCCGCGCGGCGCACGAGGTGAAGTTCCTCGTCATCGCCTCCCCGGCCGGCGCCTACTTCTCCGGCGGGGTGAAGCCGGTCTCGATCTGGCTGTCGCAGAACTACTCCCGCGCCGCCCTGGGGGGCACGGGTTCGGCCAAGTGCGGCGGGAACTACGCCGCCAGCCTCGCCGCGCAGGACGAGGCGGGCGAGCACGGCTGCGACCAGGTGTGCTTCCTCGACTCCGCCGAGCAGAAGTACGTCGAGGAACTCGGCGGGATGAACCTGTACTTCGTCCACGACGACGGTTCGATCGTGACCCCTGAACTCACCGGCACCATCCTCGAGGGCATCACCCGCGCCTCGATCATCGACCTCGCCAAGGACCTCGGCCACGACGTCAGCGAGCGCCGCGTGAGCATCGACGAGTGGCGCGAGGGGGTCGCCTCGGGTCGGATCACCGAGGTGTTCGCCTGCGGCACAGCGGCTGCGGTCACCCCGGTCGGCAAGCTCGTGTCGGCGGACGGGGAACTCTCGCACGGGACCGGTTCCGCCGGCGAGGTCACGATGACGATCCGGGAGAAGCTGCTCGACATCCAGTACGGCCGGGCCGAGGACACCCACGGCTGGCTGCGCAGACTGGTCTGAGGGGAGGGGCCGCCGCCCGGCGGCCCCTCCCACCCCGTCGGACGGCGGGGTCGCGCCGCGTCACTAGGGTGAGGCCATGCGCATCGCCAGGTTCTCCTCCAGTGGTTCCGACCCGCGCTACGGCGTCGTCGAGGGCGCTCCGGGCGAGGAGGAGATCCTCGTCGTCGCGGGCGACCCGCTCTTCACGCCGCTGAGCCCGACGGGCGAACGCGTCCCGCTGGCCGACGCCCGGCTGCTCGCGCCGGTCATCCCCCGCTCGAAGGTGCTCGGGATCGGGCGCAACTACGCCGCCCACGCCGAGGAACTCGGCAACGAGGTGCCCGAGGAACCGCTGGTCTTCACCGTGCCGAACACCTCGGTGGCCGGTCCCGGCGACCCGCTGGTGATCCCGGCCTGGGCCGGGGAGGAACTGCACTACGAGGGCGAACTGGCGATCGTCATCCGCCGGATCTGCAAGGACGTCCCGAAGGAGCGGGTCAAGGAGGTGATCTTCGGCTACACCATCGCCAACGACATCACCGCGCGCTCGCTGCAGGGTCCCGACAAGCAGTGGTGGCGGGCGAAGGGTGCCGACGGGTTCACCCCGCTGGGGCCCTGGATCGAGACCGACCTCGACCCCTCCGACGTGCGGATCGAGACCCGTCGCATCACCGGCGGGCAGAGCGAGGTCGTCCAGGACGGCCGGACGTCGCTGATGGTCCACGACATCCCGGCGATCATCGCCCACGTGTCCTCCGCGATGACGCTGCTGCCCGGCGACGTGATCATGACCGGGACCCCGGCCGGGGTCGGACCGGTGCGCGCCGGACAGCGCGTCGAGGTGGAGATCGAGGGCCTGGGGGTCCTCTCGACCTCGTTCAGCTCCCCGGAGTGACCCCAGGAGTGACCCCAGGAGTGACTGCCGGAGCGATCGCCACGGTGATGGTGTCGTTGGCGGTCTGCTTGGAGTAGTCGCTCGCGCCGGGCGCGCTCTGCTCGAGCACGTCGTAGGAGATCAGGAGTTCCACGCTGCGGGTGCCGACGGGCACGGCCGGGATGACGAACGACGTCGAGTAGGCGTAGGGCGCCATGGCCAGGTAGCCCGGGGTCTGGCGCGAGACGTCCTGGACGCTGACCGGGGAGGTCACCGTGCCGTCGGCCGCGACGGCGGAGGAGGTCACGGTGAAGGCGCTGACGTAGGCCTTCTGCTGCTTCTTCGCGGTGCCCAGGTTCGGCCCGGTGATGGTCGCGGCGAGCTGGATCGGCTTCGCGGCCTGCGGGGTCCACCGGCCCATGTCCAGCGTCGACCAGTAGTCGACGGCCACGGTCATGCCGCCGGCCTGCAGCTCGTGGTGGGCGGAACCGAGGGCGAGGTCGTTGGCGACGGGTTCGACGGCGACGGTGGCGGTCGGGGTGGGCGTCGGGGTGGCGGTCCGCGCGGGGGTCGCGGTCTCCACGGGCAGGCCGGCGGCGGCCTGCACCGAACCGCAGGCGGTGAGGGCGGCGAGCGGCAGCAGGAAGGCGGCGGTAGCGAGGCGGAGCGAGGGGCGGGTCACGAGGGTCCTCCGGAGGGGGCGGCGGGGGAGCGGGGCGGTCTCCACGACGCTGACACGCGTGACGCTGCGTGTTCGTCCGTGCCACCCGAACGGCCCACCCGTGACGCTCTGCGACCACTCTCGTGGGCGAATAGGCTGGGGCCGCCATGACTGACATCGCCGCACCTCCCGCCCCGGGCTCCTCGCCCGTCCGTGTCCGCTTCTGCCCCTCGCCGACGGGGACGCCGCACGTCGGCCTCATCCGGACGGCCCTGTTCAACTGGGCCCACGCCCGCCACACCGGCGGGAAGCTCGTGTTCCGCATCGAGGACACCGACGCCGCCCGCGACAGCGAGGAGAGCTACGCGCAGATCCTCGACGCGCTGAGCTGGCTGGGGCTGGACTGGGACGAGGGCATCGACGTCGGGGGCCCGCACGAGCCGTACCGGCAGAGCCTGCGCCGCCCGATCTACGACGACGTCGTCGCACGACTGCGCGCGGCCGGGCACCTCTACGAGTCGTTCTCGACCGCCGAGGAGATCGAGGCCCGCCACGAGGCCGCCGGTCGTCCGAAGGTCCTGGGCTACGACGGTTTCGACCGTGACCTGACCCCGGAGCAGGTCGCCGCGTTCCGCGCCGACGGTCGCGAGCCCACCCTGCGGCTGCGGCTGCCCGAGGGGCGCGACTACTCCTTCGACGACGTCGTGCGCGGCCGGATCGAGTTCAAGGCCGGGTCCTTCCCCGACCCGGTCCTGGTGCGCGCCAACGGCGATCCGCTCTACACGCTGGTGAACCCCGTCGACGACGCCCTGATGGGGATCACCCACGTCCTGCGCGGGGAGGACCTGCTCTCCTCCACCCCCCGCCAGATCGCGTTGCACGAGGCGCTCGTGGACATCGGCGTCTCGCAGGCCGTCCCGTTGTTCGGGCACATGCCCTACGTCATGGGGGAGGGGAACAAGAAGCTCTCCAAGCGCGACCCGGAGTCGAACCTCTTCCACCACCGCGACCGGGGGTTCGTCCGCGAGGGGTTGCTGAACTACCTCGCCCTGCTCGGCTGGGGCATCGCCGACGACCGGGACGTGTTCTCCGTCGAGGAGATGGTGGCCGCCTTCGACGTCGCCGACGTCAACGCCTCACCCGCCCGCTTCGACGTGACCAAGGCCGAGGCGATCAACGCCGCGCACCTGCGGTTGCTGGCTCCCGACGACTTCCGGCAGCGGTTGGTCCCCTACCTGCAGACGGGCGGCGTCCTGCCGGCCGAGCCGTCCGCGGAGCAGCTGGAGCGGCTCACCCTGGCCGCCCCGCTCGTGCAGGAGCGGATGACCCTGCTCGGCCAGGCCCCCGGCATGCTCGGGTTCCTCTTCGTCGCGGACGCGGACGTCGTCCTGGAGGAGGACGCCACCACGGCCCTGCGACCGGAGGCCGCCGACGTGCTCGACGCCTCGCTCGGCGCACTGGAAGCGTTGCCGCAGTGGAGCACCGCCGAGCTGGAGACCGCGTTGCGGGCGGCCGTGGTGGACGGGCTGGGGATCAAGCCGAAGTTCGCCTTCGCCCCGTTGCGCACGGCCGTCACGGGGCGCCGGGTCTCCCCGCCGTTGTTCGAGTCGATGGAGATCCTCGGTCGCGAGTCGTCGCTGGCGCGGCTGCGGCGGCTGCGCGCGACCCTCTGACCTGCCCGTCGGCTCCCCGTCGGCTCCCCGTCGCGCCTCAGGTCGCGCGACGGGGAGCCGATTTGGGGTGCGGGGCGCGGACGCGTTAGAGTTCATCTCGTTCGGGCGGTTCGCCGCTCGGATCAGTCACCATGGGGTATGGTGTAATTGGCAACACGGCTGTTTCTGGTACAGCTATTCTAGGTTCGAGTCCTGGTACCCCAGCGCTTGTCGCAGACGTCGACAGTCCGGAGCACACCGCTCCGGGAGGTAGACTCTCCGAGGCGGGTTCCGGGAACGGAACTCCTGAGCTAGGGCCCCGTTGTGTAGCGGCCTAGCACGCCGCCCTCTCACGGCGGTAGCGCGGGTTCGAATCCCGTCGGGGCTACAGATCAAGGCTCCCGGTCACTGACCGGGGGCCTTCTTCGTTGCCGGGCAACCAGTCAGGTCTGGGGCGCGAGGGCGGCGCCGAAGGCGGCGGCCGTGGCGAGCACCGCGTCGGCGTGACGACGACCGGGGTGGCGACCGAAGCGCTCCGCGGGGCCGGACACCGAGACGGCCGCCAGGACGCGTCCAGAAGGCCCGCGCACGGGCGCGCTGACCGAGGCGACCCCGGCCTCCCGTTCGCCGCTGGAATGGGCCCAGCCGCGCCGCCGGACGCCCGAGAGGGCGCTCGCGTCGAAGCGTGCGCCCATGAGCTCCACCGAGAGCCGCTCCGGGTCGTCCCAGGCGAGCAGCACCTGGGCCGCGGACCCGGCGGTCATGGTCATGGAGGCGCCGACCGGGACGGTGTCACGCAGACCGTGCAGCCGTTCGGCGACGGCGATGCAGATGCGGTGCTCCCCGTGGCGGCGGTAGAGCTGCGCGCTCTCGCCCGTGGCGTCGCGCAGGGCGCTCAGCAGCGGTCCCGCGACGGCCACCAGCCGGTCCTCGCCGGCGGCGGCGGCGAGCTCGGCGTGCCGGGCTCCCAGCACGAACCGGCCCTGCAGGTCGCGCGCCACGAGACGGTGGTGCTCGAGGGCGACGGCGAGGCGGTGCGCCGTGGGGCGGGAGAGACCGGTCACCGATACCAGCTGGGCCAGGCTCGCCGGGCCGGCCTCGAGCGCGCCCAGGACCAGCGCCGCCTTGTCGAGCACGCCGACTCCGCTACTCTTGTCCACGAAGCGATACTGGCGTCTCAAAACGTGAGACGCAAGTGAGGGGAGCGGAGCATGGCACGCACGCTGGCGGAGAAGGTCTGGGACGACCACGTCGTCCGCAAGGGGCAGGACGGGGAACCCGACCTGCTCTACATCGACCTCCACCTCGTCCACGAGGTGACCAGTCCGCAGGCCTTCGACGGGCTGCGGATGGCCGGGCGTCCGGTGCGCCGTCTCGACCTCACCATCGCGACCGAGGACCACAACACCCCCACCGCCGACATCGACCGTCCGCTGTCGCTGCTCGAGGACAAGGTCTCGGCCAAGCAGCTGCAGACCCTGCGCTCCAACTGCGAGGAGTTCGGCGTCCGGCTGCACCCCCTCGGTGACGCCGAGCAGGGGATCGTGCACGTCGTCGGCCCGCAGCTGGGCCTGACCCAGCCGGGCATGACCGTCGTCTGCGGTGACTCCCACACCTCCACCCACGGCGCGTTCGGCTCCCTGGGCATGGGGATCGGCACCAGCGAGGTCGAGCACGTCCTCGCGACGCAGACGCTGCCGCTCAAGCCGTTCCGCACGATGGCGATCACGGTGAACGGGACACTGAAGCCTGGCACCACCGCCAAGGACGTCATCCTGGCCGTGATCGCGGAGATCGGGACCGGCGGCGGACAGGGCTACGTCCTGGAGTACCGCGGCGAGGCCATCCGCAGCCTCTCCATGGAGGGTCGGATGACCATCTGCAACATGTCGATCGAGGCCGGCGCCCGCGCCGGCATGGTCGCCCCCGACGACACCACCTTCGCGTACCTGAAGGGGCGTCCGCACGCTCCGCAGGGCGCGGACTGGGACGCGGCCGTGGAGTACTGGCGGACGTTGCGCACCGACGACGACGCGGAGTTCGACGCCGAGGTTGTCCTCGACGGGAACCTGCTGGAACCGTTCGTGACCTGGGGGACCAACCCCGGGCAGGGCGTCCCGCTGTCGGGCTCCGTCCCCGTCCCCGAGCAGATCGGCGACGACGGCGTCCGTCAGGGCGTCGAACGGGCGCTGGAGTACATGGGCCTCGAGGGCGGGACCGCCATGCGCGACATCGCCGTCGACACCGTCTTCATCGGTTCCTGCACCAACAGCCGCATCGAGGACCTGCGGGCCGCGGCGGAGGTGGTCCGGGGCCGCACGAAGGCCGACTCCGTGCGCGTGATGGTCGTCCCGGGTTCGGCGAAGGTCCGTCTGCAGGCCGAGGCCGAGGGGATCGACACCGTCTTCAGGGAGTTCGGTGCCGACTGGCGCTTCGCGGGCTGCTCGATGTGCCTGGGCATGAACCCCGACCAGCTCGCCCCCGGGGAACGCTGCGCCTCCACGTCCAACCGCAACTTCGAGGGCCGCCAGGGCAAGGGGGGGCGGACCCACCTGGTCAGCCCCCTGGTCGCCGCCGCCACGGCCGTGCGGGGGACGCTCAGTTCCCCCGCCGACCTCGAACCCGCGCTCTGAGAGGGGATCACCATGGAGAAGTTCTCCGTCCACCGCGGTGTCGGGGTGCCGATGCGCCGCACCGACGTCGACACCGACCAGATCATCCCCGCCGTCTACCTCAAGCGGGTCACCAAGACCGGTTTCGAGGACGCGCTCTTCGCCGCCTGGCGGGGCGACCCGGGCTTCGTGCTGAACCAGGAGCCCTACCGGGCCGGGTCCGTCCTCGTGGCCGGCAAGGACTTCGGGACCGGGTCCAGTCGTGAGCACGCCGTCTGGGCGTTGCGCGACTACGGGTTCAAGGCCGTCCTCGCGCCCCGCTTCGGCGACATCTTCCGCGGGAACTCCGGCAAGCAGGGGTTGCTCGCGGCCGTCGTCGCGCAGAGCGACATCGACCTGATCTGGAAGGCCCTGGAGGCGCACCCGGGGACGGAGGTGACCGTCGACCTCGTCGAGCGCATCGTGCAGGTCGACGACTTCACCGCCCCCTTCGAGGTCGACGAGTACGTGCGCTGGCGGCTCGTGGAGGGCCTGGACGACATCAGCCTGACCCTCCGCCACGCCGACGCCATCACCGACTTCGAAGGCCGTCGGCCGTCGTTCAAGCCCACCACGACCCCCCTCGCGCCGACCGCCTGACCCGTGCACGGACGACCCCGGACTCCCGCTGCGGCGCAGCGGGACCGGGGTCGTTCTGCGTCCTGACCCGTTGCGCGGCAACCCTTCCGATGAAATCCCTTGCGGCACGGGCGGACCCGTCGTCGGCTCCGTCGGAAGCCCTGCGGCACAGTCGGGGCGGTCGTCGGGAAGTCCAGGTGTGCTGCGGCGCAACGACTCGCCGCCGGGCCTGTGGTGGACTCAGGTGATCGTCGGTCGTACCGTTTCCTCGTCGGGCTCCTGCTCGGCCAACCACGGACGACCCGTACCCCCCTGGAGGAGCCCCCGTGAACAAGGCAGAGATGGTGGACGCGCTCGAGGTGACCCTCGGCGGTCGCAAGCAGGCCGTCACGGCCGTCGAGGCGGTCGTCGAGCTCATCACGCTGACCGTCGCCAAGGGTGACAAGGTCGCGATCAGCGGTTTCGGCACCTTCGAGAAGCAGGCCCGCAACGCCCGCACCGGTCGCAACCCGCGCACCGGTGAGGCCGTCAAGATCAAGAAGACCTCGGTGCCCCGCTTCCGCCCGGGCACGGCCTTCAAGGAGGTCGTCTCCGACACCAAGGCGCTGCGCGCCTTCCAGGCCGCGGCGAAGGAGCGCGCTGCCACGGGCGGTGTCGCGCCCGCCGCGACCTCCACCCCCACCACGACCAAGAAGGCCGCTCCGGTGGCCCGCAAGGCGGCTCCGGTCAAGGCCGCCCCGGCCCGGACCACCACCACGGCCGCGAAGAAGGCCGCTCCGGCGACCCGCACCGCGACCACCGCCGCCGCCAAGAAGGCGGCTCCGGCCAAGACCGCCACCACCACCCGTCGGGTCGCCAAGAAGGCCTGACCCGCGACAGCAGGAGGCCCCCGGACCCACTGGGTCCGGGGGCCTCCTGCGTGCTGGCGGGGGTCAGTCGCGGAAGGTCTCGATCTGCGCGCCCAACGGCGTCAGACGTTCTGCGAGCTGCTCGTAGCCGCGGGCGATGATGTCCACGTTGCGCAGCACCGAGGTCCCCTTCGCCGCCAGCATGGCCAGCAGGACGACCACGGCGGGACGCAGGGCCGGCGGGCAGAGCACCTCGGCGCCGGACCAGCGGGTGGGGCCCTCGACGAGCACCCGGTGCGGGTCGAGCAGCTTCACCCGCGCGCCGAGGCGGTTGAGCTCGGTGAGGTAGATCGCCCGGTTGTCGTAGACCCAGTCGTGGACCGTCGTCGAACCCTCCGCGCTCGCCGCGATGACGGCGAAGAACGGCAGGTTGTCGATGTTCAGGCCCGGGAACGGCATCGGGTGGATCTTGTCGATCGGCGCCTTGAGCTCCGAGGGGAAGACCGTGATGTCGACCAGGCGGGTGCGCCCGTTGGCCGCGGTGTACTCCGGCGTCAGGTCGTACTTCAGGCCCATCTCGGACAGGATCGCGAGCTCGATCTCGAGGAACTCGATCGGCGCCCGGGTGACCGTGAGCTCGGAGTGCGTGATGATCGCCGCGGTCAGCAGGCTCATCGCCTCGACCGGGTCCTCGGAGGGGGCGTAGTCGACGTCGACGGAGATGTCCTTGACGCCGTGCACGACGAGGGTCGTGGTGCCGATCCCGTCGATGCGGACCCCGAGCTGCTCCAGGAAGAAGCAGAGGTCCTGGACCATGTAGTTCGGGCTCGCGTTGCGGATCGTGGTGATCCCCTCGACGCGGGCCGCCGCCATGAGGGCGTTCTCGGTCACCGTGTCGCCGCGTTCGGTCAGCACGATCGGGCGCTGCGGGGAGACGCTGTGGTCGGCCGTCGCGTGGTAGAAACCGGTCGTCGCCGTGATGGACAACCCGAAGGGGCGCAACGCGACCATGTGCGGCTCGACCGTGCGGGTCCCGAGGTCGCACCCACCGGCGTAGGGGAGGGCGAACTCGTCGTAGCGGTGCAGCAACGGCCCGAGCATCATGATGATGCTGCGGGTGCGACGGGCGGTCTCGCCGTCCATCGCCTCGAGGTCGAGGGTGTCCGGCACGTCCAGGACGAGGTCGGCCTCGTTGATCCACTCGTACTTCACGCCGATGCTGGCGAGCACGTCGAGGATGCGGTGGATCTCGAGGATCCGGGCGACCCCGCGCAACGTGGTGCGGCCCTTGTTCAGCAGCGCCGCGCACAGCAGGGCGACGCCGGCGTTCTTGCTGGACTTCACCGCGATGCTGCCCGACAGCTTCACGCCGCCGTGCACGCGCAGGTGCGTCGGCCCGGGACGCCCGATGGAGACGATGTCGTCCTGGAGGGCGTGACCGACGCGTTGGAGCATGTCGATCGAGACGTTCTGCTGCCCCTGTTCCATGCGGTGGACGGCGCTCTGGGACGTACCCAGGCGTTCCGCGAGCTGGACCTGCGTGAGGCCTCGGTGCTTGCGGGCGTCGCGGATGAGGGCGCCGATCTGCGACAGGTGGTCGCTGCTCGACGTCATCTGCTCGGTGGAGACTGCCATGTCCGCACCGTATCTCATAGATGAGATAAAGCTTGCGCTCCCCGGGATCCCGGGCGTGTCACCGCTGTGGTCAGCGTGACACAGGCCCCGGGTGTTCCCGTTCCTGCGACGCGCGTGTCCCTCAGACGGTTCCCCGGTGGGCGAGCGCGGCGTCCAGGGCCTGCGAGAGGTCGCGCCACAGGTCCTCGACGTCCTCCACGCCGACGGAGAGGCGCAGCAGGTCCTCGGGCACGACGGCCGGCTCGTTGCCGTGCCGGCGGCGACGCTCGATCAGGGACTCGACCCCGCCCAGGCTCGTCGCCGGGACCCACAGAGCGACGGCGTCGACGACGGCGTCCGCCCCCGCGGCACCTCCGACGACCTCGATCGCCACCAGCGCGCCGAACCCGGACATCTGGCTCGCGGCGAGCGCGTGACCGGGGTCCTGCGGCAACGAGGGGTGGCGGACCCGCGTCACGGCCGGGTGGGCGAGCAGGCGCCGCGCGAGGTCGGCCGCGGAGGCCTGGGAGCGCTCCAGGCGCAGCGGGAGGGTCCGGATGCCGCGCAGGGCCAGGAAGGTCTCCAGCGGGCCCGCGATGGCCCCGTGGAAGGTGCGGTGGGACGAGAGCGCCGCCAGCGTCGCCTCGTCGCGGGCGACGACCGCGCCCAGGACCACGTCGGAGTGCCCGGAGAGGAACTTCGTCACCGAGTGCACGACGACGTCGGCGCCGAGCTCGAGCGGCTGCTGCAGCAGCGGGGTGGCGAAGGTGTTGTCGACGGCGACGACCGCGCCGTGCTCGTGGCCCAGCGCGGCGAGCGCGGCGATGTCCGCGACCTCGAGCAGCGGGTTCGTCGGGGACTCCAGCCACAGCAGCGTCGGGCCCGCGGTGGCCGCCAGGGCCGCGCGGACCTCGTCGAGGTCGGTGATGTCCACGGGGCGCACCGTGATCCGTCCCTGCGCGGCCAGCAGGCCGGTGAGGGAGTGGGTGCCGTTGTAGGCGCCGTGGGGCACGAGGACCGTCCCGTCGGCGGGGACCAGGTGGACCGCGGCCGACACCGCCGCCATGCCGGAGGCGAAGACCAGTGCGCGGCCACCCTCCAGCTCACCGATCGCGGTCTCCAGGGCGACCCAGGTGGGGTTCGCGAACCGGCCGTAGCCGAGCGAGGCCTGACCCAGCGAGCCGCCCCCGACGAACGTCGCGGACAACGACACCGGGGTGTTGAGCTCGCTGTCGAGCCCGCGCGGCGGACGACCCGCCACGACGGCCAGCGTCGCGGGCGACAGCGGTGTCGCGGTGGCGGGGGAGAGCGGGGTGGTGGAGGACACGTTGTCGGGCACGCCCGAAGACAACCACACCGCGGGTAGGGTCGGCGCCGATGAGCAGCCAGCACAAACCCCGCGTCGCCGTCGTCTTCGGCGGTCGGTCCTCCGAGCACGCCATCAGCTGCGTCACCGCGGCGGGCGTGCTCGCGGCCCTCGACCGCGACGTCTACGACGTCGTCCCGATCGGGATCACCACCGGCGGACGGTGGGTCCTGGTCGAGGACCCCTCCCGGTTCAGCCTGGAGGACGGGAAGCTGCCCGAGGTGCCGGCCGCCGGCACTCCCGTCTCGCTCTCCTCCGACGTCGACTCGAAGGCCCTGCAGCGCTTCGAGGACGGGGACGTCACCGAGTTCGGTGCCGTCGACGTCGTGCTGCCCCTGCTGCACGGCCCCTTCGGCGAGGACGGCACCCTGCAGGGTCTGCTGGAACTCTCCGACACCCGCTACGTCGGGTCCGGGGTCCTGGCCTCGGCGGCGGGGATGGACAAGCAGGTCATGAAGCTGCTGCTCGCGGGTCAGGGGTTGCCCGTCGGGCCGTGGACCTCCTTCCGCGCGCGCCGCTGGAACACCGACCGCGCCGCCGTCGTCGCGGAGGTCGAGGCGCTGGGCTACCCCGTCTTCGTGAAACCCGCGCGCGCGGGTTCGAGCATCGGGATCACCCGCGTCACCTCGCCCGAGGGCCTGGAAGCCGCGGTGGCGGAAGCGATCTCCCACGACCCGAAGGTCGTCGTCGAGGCCGCGCTGGTCGGCCGCGAGATCGAGTGCGGAGTTCTCGAGGACCTCGACGGTGGTGAACCCCTCACCAGCCTGCCCGGCGAGATCGAGATCGTCGGCGGTCACGACTTCTACGACTTCGAGGCGAAGTACCTCGATTCCGGCAACGTCCGGCTGACGTGCCCCGCCGACCTGCCCGACGACGTCGTGGCGGCCGTGCGCTCGACCGCGGCGCGGGTCTTCGAGGCCATGGGGGCCGAGGGGCTGGCCCGCGTCGACCTGTTCGTCGACCCGACCCGGGGCGCGGACGGGATCGTCGTCAACGAGATCAACACGATGCCCGGGTTCACCCCGTTCTCGATGTACCCGCGGATGTGGGCGGCCACCGGCGTCGACTACCCCGAACTCGTGCACCGGTTGCTGCAGCTGGCGTTGAAGCGGCCCACCGGGTTGCGGTGACGTCGCGACGGCGGGGCCTCCTGGTGTTGACGGCCACCCTCGCGCTGAGCGGGTGCGGAGGGTCGTCCTTCGCCGACTCGGTGCCCGCCCTGGCCCAGGACCAGACGCCGACGGACCAGGTGCGCACCGGTGTGGACGGCATCGCCGCGGACTCGACCCGCTACCTCGGGGGGACGCAGGTGGCCGAGTACTGGGTGGGTCTGGACGGTGAGCGGATCTGCCTCGTGCAGTCCCTGCGGGCGACGCAGGTCCTGGGGTCCTCCTGCACGGACGCCGAGGAGTTCCGGCGGTCCGGCCTCGCGGTCACGACGACCTCCGGCGCGACGAGCGCCACGGGGCTCCTGGTCCCGGAGGGTCTCGACCCGGCCGACGCGGCCGGGGACGAGGAGTGGGTGGCCGTGAGCGACAACCTGTTCGCCCCCGCCGGTGAAGGTGAGCCCACGGCCCCGCCCGGGTGACGTCCGGGTGAGTTCCTGGTCACGTCGGGGGGACCCGTCGGGCCACGTCGGCGAAGCCGGGGCACCATGTCGGAGTGAACGTGGGAGTGAACGCTGCCGGCCCCGGTTCTCCGGTGCGGAACCTCCTCGGGGGAGCTGCCGGTGCCTCGGCGATCCCCCGCCCCGCCCCGGACCCGGAGGTCGCCGCCGCCCTGCGGGTGGGTGACCCGCTGGCCGAGGCCGCGGCCGCCGCCCTCACGGCGGACCCGTCGCTGCGAGCCCAGGTGGACCTGGGCCTGCGCGCCGGGCTCCGCGCCCTGCGCGACCCGCACCCGGCGATCGCGGCGCTGCTGGGCGAACTGGAGGCCGCGTGCGCCGCCGTCGACGACGACCTCCTCGAACGGGGCAGCCGGCCCTACTTCACGATCCCGTTCCCGGCCCACATCTACGACCTCGGCGCCGGGGCGCTGATCCGCTCCTACGCACCCCCGGAACCCGCGGCGCTGCTCGTGAGCACGGGTGAACTCGTCGAGCGCACCTACCGGCGGATGCTCGACACCGCCCACTGGATCAACCTCTGCATGCTCCCCGGCGGCTTGCGCCGCGGCGCGCCGGGTTACGTCGCCACGGCCGAGGTGCGGCTGCTGCACGCCCGCATCCGCAACGGGCTGGCCCGGGCCCGCCCCGAGGCCGACGTCCTCCCGCTGCACCAGGTCGACCTGGCCCGGACGTGGCTGGACTTCACCCTGGTGACCATCGAGGCCGCGGCGACGATCGGCATGGACCTCACGGACGAGGAGCAGCGCACGCTGTACCGGTTCTGGCGTCACCTCGGACGACTGCTGGGCGTCGGTGACGGAGCCGATCCCGGGTTGTTGCGCGGTGTGTCCGACGGGGTCGGCGCGGCGTGGCTGGAGCGACGGCTGGCGGCCGTCACCGGAGCGCCCAGCGAGGACTCGCGACGGCTGACCGAAGTGGGCCTCGGCGCGATCGCCCAGGCCCTGCACGACCTCGGCGGCGTACCGCTGTGGGCGGCCGGGCAGCTCGTGCACACGGTGTCGCGCCGGATGCAGGGCGAGGAACTGGCCGACGCCCTCGGTGTGCGCCGCCACCGGACCGCGCTCGCCGTCGCCCCCGTCGCGGTGGCGGTCATGCGGGCCCACCGGCGCGCGTTGCGGCGCGTGCCGCCGCTGTGGTCGGTCGTCATCGGGGTCAACGTCGTGGCGGCCCGCTGGCACGCCCGCAGCCGGCGCGACGCGACGGGCTACCAGCACGGCTGAGCCCGGCGCGTCGCCCGTACGGTGAGGTGGTGGACGAGAACAGCGAGCGGCGCCGGGCGGACGTCACGACGGTCGAGCTGGTGGGCGGTGTCGAAGCCCTCGACCTCCAGCTGCACGAGCACGACGAACGGTGGGCGCAGGCCTACCGCGAGCACGAGCGGCGGATCCGGGACGCCCTCGCGGGGGTGAACGTCGAGGTCGAGCACATCGGGTCCACGTCGGTCCCCGGACTGGCCGCGAAACCCGTCGTCGACATCGTCGTCGCGGTGGACGACATCACCGCCGAGGAGGACTACCTCGACGGCCTGCTCGCCGCCGGGTACGTCCTGCGGGTGCGCGAACCCGGGCACCGCCTCGTGCGCACGCCGGCCCGTGACGTCCACGTGCACGTCCTGCAGCGTGACGACTCCGCCGTGGCCGACTACCTCCTGCTGCGCGACCACCTGCGCTCCGACGCGGGCGACCGTGCCCTCTACGAGAGCACCAAGCAGGCCCTGATGACCGGGCGGTGGGACGACACCAACGCCTACGCCGACGCCAAGACGGACGTCATCGTGGCGATCAAGGCCCGCGCCCGGGCGACCCGGGGACGAGGGTGAGCCCGGTTCAGAGGCAGGTGCGGGTCTGCGGGATCGCGGAGACGGCGTCGGCCAGGTCGACGAGCTGGGAGGGCGCCTGGTCGCTGGTCAGGGTCGAGCTGAAGCGGATCGTCACCTCGACGGCAGGGGTCCGGCCGTAGGTCAGGAAGCGGACGGCGCGGTCGTTGGCCGCGTCCTGCACCCAGTCCACGCTCGGACCGGCGTCGGGACCGACGGGGATGCACGCCTTCGTCGTCGGACCCAGGACCAGCGCGCCGCACCGCAGGACGATCTGGTCGCCGCCCCAGGACGCGACGCCCTGCGCCCCCTGCTGCGTCCGCCCGAGGGTCCCCAGCGTCTGCGGGAGAGCCCCCAGCAACGTCGTGCACGCGGGGTCGGAGGCCTCCGGTGCGGCCTGCACCCCCCGGGAGTTCGCGAGGTAGGCCCAGACGGCCGCGGCGACGACGAGGGCGACGACGAGGGCGACGACGAGGGGACGCGGGCGGTGGCGGGGCGGGGTGGTGACGGGACCTGGCTCGGACATCGCCCGTAGTGTGCCCCAGTGGTCACGGTGCTGGTCGGGGAGCTGGACGAGACGGCACTGCTGGCACGGGTGATCCCGCTGCTGCCGACGCGGGCGCTGCTCGGTCCCGGTGACGACGCGGCCCTCGTCGCGGCCCCGGACGCCCGGGTCGTGGCCACCACCGACGTCCTCGTCGAGTTCCGCGACTTCCGGCGCGACTGGTCCACCGGCGCCGACGTCGGCTGGAAGGCCGTCGCGCAGAACGTCGCCGACGTCGCCGCGATGGGCGCGGTCTGCACCGGGCTGCTCATCACCCTCGGCCTGCCCCCCGACCTCGAGGTGGCCTGGGTGGAGGACCTCGCCCACGGGGTGGCCGCCGCCTGCGCCGCCTTCGGCGCCGTCGTCGTCGGCGGGGACCTCTCCGCCGCCTCGGAGGTCTTCGTCTCGGTGACGGCCCTCGGCGACCTCGGCGGGGCCGACCCGGTGCTGCGCTCGGGGGCCCGCGCGGGCGACGTCGTCGCGGTGGCGGGGGTGCTCGGCCGGTCCGCGGCCGGACTGGACCTGTTGCTGCGCGGTCGCCTCGACGGTCCCGAGGACCTCCTGAGCGCGCACCGCCGACCCGTCCCACCGGTCGCCGCCGGCCCCGCGGCCCAGCGCGCCGGGGCGAGCGCGCTGATGGACGTCAGCGACGGGTTGCTGCGCGACGCGGGCCGGATCGCCGCCGCCAGCGGGGTCACGCTGGACCTGGCCACGACCTCCGGGGCGGCCCTCTGGATCGCCGACCTCGTCCGCACCGCCGGTGTCCGGGCTGAGGAGTTCGTCCTGACCGGAGGCGAGGACCACGCCCTGCTCGCCTGCTTCCCCGCCGACGTCGAGCTGCCGGAACCGTTCGTCGCCGTCGGGCGCGTCCTCGCCCGGGGCGAGCACCCCGTCCTCGTCGACGGGGCGCCCTGGGGTGGGCGGGGGACCGGCTGGGACCACTTCGCGCGCTGACCGGGCCCCGACCGGCCCGCGACGCACCGCGGGGCCGGTCCCCCGAGGGGAACCGGCCCCGCGGGGTCGATCAGTGCAAGGTGGTCAGCGCGTGACCTTGCCCGCCTTCAGGCAGGAGGTGCACACGTTGAGGCGCTTGGGGGAACCGTTCACAGTGGCCCGAACCCGCTGGATGTTCGGGAGCCACATGCGGTTGGTCCGCCGGTGCGAGTGCGAGACGCTCTTGCCGAAGCCAGGGCCCTTGGCGCAGACGTCACAGGTGGCAGCCACGGGGAACTCCTGAAGTCGAACGAAATGTGGTGCGTCCCGACGGGGCGCACGATGTCCGGACTTCCGGACACCGACGAACACGATAGCCGAGACCCGCGGATGCGAGAAACCGGACCGTCCGAGCGGCCCCGCGTCGCCCGCTCGGTCGCTACAGAGGAGGACCCCACGCGTCGATCCACCACCGTGTCCCGAGCCTCGCAGCAGCGCCGGACCGCGAGCGACCCGGACGTCCGCGCGCGCCCCGGCGTGCCCCGGCACGCCTGGTGGACGGCCCGGGACCACGTCCCGGCGGCCCGGGCCGTCGGCGTGATGACCACCGCAGCGAGCCTCTACACCATCCTCAACGGCATCGTCTCGCCCGAGACGATGGGCACCCGGCCGGGCGGCTGGGTGGTGACGGGAACCTTCGCGGTCGTCGTCGTGTGCTGCGGGCTGTTCCTCGCCGTGGCCCCTCGCCGAGCCCCCGGCTGGGCCCCGGCGGCGCTCGCGGGCTTGGCCGGACTGATGGTCCTGGTGCTCGACCTGTGGACCGACGACGCCTCCTTCGGGGGGCAGATCTACCTGGGCTGGCCCGCGCTGTTCGCGGCCTTCCACCTGCGCCCCCTCGCCGCCTGGTTGCTCACCGCGCAGGCCGTGGCCGCCGACGTCGTCCTCGTGGGCGTCGAGGAGGGAACCGTCGGGATCTTCCGCGACAGCCCGGCCCACCTCGTCACGTTCTGCCTGATCACCGCGCTGCTCACCACGGCCGGGGAACGCCAGGAGCGCCTGACCGCGACGTTGCGCGCGCAGGCCGCCGAGGACGCCCTCACCGGACTGACCTCCCGCCGTGCCTACGACAGCGCGCTCACCGCGCACGTGCAGGCGGGGACCGTCGACGGGTTGCTGCTCGTGGACGTCGACTCCTTCAAGGCGGTCAACGACACCCACGGTCACCCCACGGGCGACGCCGTCCTGCGGATCGTGGCCGGCGAGCTGCGGGCGGTCTGCCGGGCCGAGGACGTCGTCGCGCGCCTCGGCGGGGACGAGTTCGCCGTCGTCCTGGTCCGCTCCGGACCCGACTCCGGGCAGGACGCCGGTGCCGAGCGGGACCTGCGGGCCGTCGCCGACCGCTTCCACCGGGCGGTGGCGGCCTCCAGCGTCCCGGGCGACCGCTCGCACCGGCTCTCGATCAGCGCCGGGATCGCCCGGGCGGAGGTCGGGGAGAGCGCCGAGGACCTCGTCGCCCGGGCCGACGCCGCGCTGTACACCGCCAAGCGGGCCGGACGTGACCGGGTCGTGGACGCGCCGCCGGTCGGTGCCGTCAACGGGGGGTGGAGCGGGCGGTAACCTGCCCGCGTGGACGACCTGGACGCACCCCTGTCCAGCCGGCTGCCGCGGGGGAAGGGCAACAGCAAGAAGGCCAACCCCGCCAAGTTCCTGTCCGAGGGCCTCGGGCTGGAGACCGTGCGGGACCTGCTGTGGCACCTGCCGCGCCGTTACGCCGACCGCGGCTCGCTGACCCCCATCCGCGACCTCGTCGAGGGCGAGAACGCGACGATCCTGGCCCAGGTCACCCACTACGGGGACCCGCAGCGCATGCGCGCCCGGGACGGCGTGCGCCTGGTCGTGACCCTGGGCGACGGCCGCGACACCCTGACCATGACGTTCTTCGCGAAGTTCGCCGGGCAGTTCCAGCACCAGAAGGACGACCTCGTCCCCGGCCGCCTCGTCCTCGCCTCGGGCAAGGTCGGGAAGTTCCAGGAGGTGTGGCAGCTCTCCCACCCCGACTACGAGGTGCTCGAGGACCCCGCCGAGGGCGCGGGCACCGTGGCCCGTCCGATCCCGCTGTACCCCGCCTCGAAGACGGCCCCCAACTGGCTGATCCGGCAGTGCGTCACCCAGGTCCTGGACGGCCTCGACGGCCAGCTGCCGGAGTTCCTGCCGCCCGCGGTCGTCGCCGACGCGGACCTGCTCGACCCCGTCGCCGCACTGCGGGCCGTGCACGCCCCCCGTGACGAGGCCGAGCTCGAGGCCGGCCGGCACCGGCTGCGCTACGAGGAGGCCTTCGTCCTGCAGACGGCACTGGCCCTGCGCCGGGCCTCCACCGCCCACCAGCGGGCCATCGCCCGCACGGCCTCCCCGGACGGGATCGCCGCCGCCTTCGACGAGCGGCTGCCCTTCCCGCTCACCGGCTCCCAGCGCCTCGTCGGCGAGGAGCTCGCCGTCGACCTCGCGAAACCCCACCCCATGCAGCGGCTGCTGCAGGGTGACGTCGGCTCCGGCAAGACCCTCGTCGCGCTGCGCGCCATGCTCGCCGTCGTCGACGGCGGGGGACAGGCCGCGCTGCTGGCCCCGACGGAGGTGCTCGCGGCGCAGCACCTGCGGAGCATCACCGCGATGCTGGGCGACCTCGCCGGGGCCGGGACCTTCGACGCGGACCCCCGGGCCACCAGGGTGGTCCTGCTCACCGGCTCGATGGGTGCCGCGGCCCGCCGCGAGACGCTGCTCGCCGCCGCGAGCGGGGAGGCCGGGATCGTCATCGGGACCCACGCCCTGCTGCAGGAGCACGTCCAGTTCGCCGACCTCGGCCTGGTCGTCGTCGACGAGCAGCACCGCTTCGGGGTCGAGCAGCGCGACGCGCTGCGGGCCAAGGGCAACGGCGTCCCGCACCTGCTGGTCATGACCGCCACCCCCATCCCGCGGACCGTGGCCATGACGCTGTTCGGCGACCTCGAGACCTCGGTGCTCACCGAACTCCCACCCGGCCGGGCCGACGTGCAGACCGTCGTCGTCCCCCAGGACAAGCCCGCCTGGATCGACCGCACCTGGCAGCGGATCGCCGAGGAGGCCGCCCTCGGGCGCCAGTCCTACGTCGTCTGCGCCCGCATCGACACCGACGACGAGGGCGGCGAGGACGGGACCCCACCGGAGCCGGGGGACCCCAGAGAGCCCGAGGAGTTCGAAGAACCACCGCCCGAGGACGAACCCCGGGGTCGGCGCTCGACACCAGGGGGGAAGCCCGGCCGGCCCAAACCCCGGCCCGCGGCCGCCGTCAGCCAGGTCGTCGAGATCGTCCGCAACCACCCCGCGACCGCGGGCCTGCGCACCGAGGTCCTGCACGGCCGGCTCACCCCGGGCGAGAAGGACGACGTCATGAGCCGGTTCTCCGGCGGCGACCTCGACGTCGTCGTCGCCACGACCGTCGTCGAGGTCGGGGTCGACGTGCCCAACGCCAGCGTCATGGTCGTCGTCGACGCGGACCGCTTCGGCATCTCCCAGCTGCACCAGCTGCGCGGGCGCATCGGCCGCGGCGGGTTGCCCGGCACCTGCCTGCTGCTCTCCGGCGCCTCCGAGGCGTCCCCGGCCGGACAACGCCTCGCCGCCCTCGCCCGCACCCGCGACGGGTTCGAACTGGCCCGCCTCGACCTCGAGCAGCGCCGCGAGGGCGACGTCCTGGGCGCCGCGCAGTCCGGGGAGCGCAGCTCCCTGCAGCTGCTCGGGGTCCTGCGCGACGCCGACCTCATCGCGCACGCCCGCGCCGCCGCGGTGACCCTCGTGGCCGCCGACCCCGACCTGTCCCGAGCCCGCCCCCTCGCCGCGGCCGTCGCGGCCCGGGTCAGCGGTGACACCGAAGCCTTCCTGGAGCGCGTGTGAGCAAGAAGAAGCCCCGTCCCGCCCGCCAGGTCGTCCTGGCCCTGGAGGGACTGCGGGTCGGCTACGGCGAACCCGTGTGCGCCCCCGTCACCGTCGACGTCGCCGCGGGCGAGGCGCTCTGCCTCGTCGGGGCCAACGGCGCCGGCAAGTCCACCGTCCTGCGCGCCGTCGCCGGTCTGCTGAAGCCGTTGAGCGGCAAGGTGACCCTGCGGGGGCAGGCCGTCGACGAACGCTCCGCGCAGTTCCGCCGCGAGGTCGCCTCCGTCTTCGACGAGGACGCCTGGTTCGCGGAACTCTCCGTGGCCGAGCACCTCGAGCTCGTCGCCCGCGGGCACGGGGTCCGCGACGTCGTCGCCGTCGTCGACGCCGAACTCGAGGCGCAACGCCTCACCGGCGCCGCCGACCAGCTCCCCGGGTCGCTCTCCAGCGGGCAGAAGCGACGACTCCTCCTCGCCGCCGCCCTCGTCCGCCCCCGCTCCGTCCTGCTGCTCGACGAACCCGAGCAGCGCCTCGACCCCACCGGGCGCGAGGCGCTCGCGGAACGGCTCGTCGCCGAACGCGACGCCGGGACCGCCCTCGTCCTCGCCACCCACGACGTCGTCCTGCTCCGGGCGCTCGCGACCCGCGCCGTCGTCATCGACGACGACGCGTGCCGCGTCGTGGACGCCGACGAGGCCGCGCGGATCGTCAGCGAACCCGTGCGATGACGGACGTCGAACCCGAGGTCGAACCCTGGCCGGAGCTCGTCGGGCCGTTCGCCGACCAGCCCTACCCGACCCGCCGCGAACTCCTCGACGAGGCCGCCCCCTCCAAGGCCGCCCGCGGTCTGCGGGCCACCTTCACCGACACCTACACCGTCGTCCTGCAGGTCGGCATCGCGTTCCTGCTGCTGCTCGGGGGCAGCGGAGGACTGCGCAACGCCCTCCGCAGCGGCCTGGCCACCAGCGGCGACGGGCCGGGTTGGCTGCCCCAGACCTCCGCCGTCCTGCTCTCGGTCGGCCTGTCCTGCAGCGTCATCGCCTTCGGCCTCGCCGCCTGGTGCCGCCTCGGGCCCGTCAGCCTCGCCACCGCCCCCACCACCTGGTGGACCCCGCTGCCCGTGCCGCGCGCCGACCTGCTGCGACCCGTCGTGCGCAACCGGGCCCTGGGCACGGCGCTCGCGGGCGGGCTGTTCACGGCGTGGAGCTCCTCGGTGGCCTTCGGGGTGGCGGGCGACCTCAGCGGCAGCACCGTCACCGGTGGGCTCCTCGGCGGGTTCGCCGTCGGGGCGGGCGTCGCCGCGGCGGGCTACGCCCTCGTCGTGCGACCGGCCGTCGGCGCCGGGGTCGAGGCGCTGCTGCGGGTGGGGCGGGTCCTCGACGGGATCGGCGTCGGACTGGTCCTGGCCCTGGCGGCCTCGGCCGTGGTGGGGATCTCGGTGGACGCGGTGCACCCGCGGACGGTCGTCGTCCCGGCGGTCGTCGTCGGGGTGGGTGCGCTGGTCGCCCTCGTCCTGGTCGGTCGCCCGGCGTGGTCGTCGGTGGGCGAGATCCCCTCGCCGTCGCTGCGGCGCGGTGCGTCCCGGCTGGAACGCCTGACGTCCTCGGTCCTGCAGTTCGACATCCGCGAGATGGGTCGCGCCCTCTCGGCGGACTCCGGTGGCCGGGTGCGCCGCCGGGCCCGGTTCGAGCGCGTCACCGGTCCGGTCCGGGCCGTCATCGCCGCCGACCTCGTCCTGCTGCGTCGCCAGCCCCGCCGGTTGGTGACCGCCGGCGTGCTCGCGCTCGTGCCGTTCGTGCTGGCCGCGGGGACCTCCGCGCACCGCGCGGTCGCGGCGCTGCTCATCTGGATCGCGGGGTACGCCGCGGCGACGACGCTGTCCGAACCGGCCCGCGGGCTCGCGCTGGCCCCGGCGGCCGCGCGCACGCTGCCGATCTCGGCGACGAACATCGCCCTCGCCCGGTGGATCCCCGTCGCCGCGCTGATGGCGGTGTGGGGGGCGGTCGCCGTGCCGCTGGCCGTCACCACCTCCGGTCTGCTGCACGGGGAGACGCAGGGCACGGCGTGGTGGTCCTGGGCGCTGCTGGGGGCCCTCGCCGGGCCGGGGTTCGCCGCCGCGGGGCTGCGGGGCGCCGTCCGGCCGGACCCGGACCTGTCCGGCCCGGTGATCTCCACCGCGATGGGCGGGTTGCCGCCCGGGGCGGCCGCCGCGACGACGACCGGTCCCGACCTCGCGGTCCTGGTCAGCGTGCCGGTGCTGCTGGCCGTGCTCTCGCGCGCCGCCTTCGACTGGCTGCTGCTGGGCCAGCTCGCGGCGACGCTGGCCGCGTTCGGCATCGGCTGGGCCTACGCCGCGCACCGTGCTCGGAAGATCTCGTGAGCGGGTCCTCGTGACCCGGCTCATCGCCGGGACCGCCGGCGGACGACGGCTGAAGGTCCCGCCGGGGGAGACGACCCGCCCGACCAGCGACCGGGTCCGCGAGGCGGTGTTCTCGGCCCTCGACGCCGCCGACGTCCTCGAGGGGGCCCGGGTGCTCGACCTCTACGCCGGTTCCGGCGCGCTCGGGCTGGAGGCGGCCAGTCGCGGTGCGACGCGGGTCGTCCTCGTCGAGGCCGCGCGGGCGGCCGCCCAGACCGCGCGGGCCAACGTCGCGGCGGTCGGGCTGCCCGGGGTCACCGTGGTGGCCGAGCGGGTGGAGAGGTTCCTCGCCTCGCCCGGCGCCGCGCTCGAGGGCGGCTGGGACCTGGTGTTCCTCGATCCCCCCTACGCCGTCGAGTCGAGCGAGGTGGCCACCGTGCTGGGCACTCTCGTGCCCCTGCTGGCACCGGCGGCGACGGTCGTGGTGGAGCGGTCCTCGCGCACCGCCGAGCCGGTCTGGCCGGGGGACTTCAGCGACGTGCGGCAGCGCAAGTACGGGGAGACCAGCGTGTGGACGGCGCGCTGTTAGCGTCGGGTCCCGTGAGCCGTTGCGTGTGCCCGGGCAGTTTCGACCCCGTGACCCTGGGGCACGTGGACGTCCTGCTGCGAGCGGCGGGGATGTTCGACACCGTCTACGCCGGTGTCGCGGTGAACCCCTCCAAGCGTGGCCTGTTCAGCGGTCCGGAGCGGGTGGAGCTCGTGCGGGCCGCGCTGGAGGAGACCGGTGACCCGCGGGCCGAGCGCGTGCTCGTCGAGGAGTTCGCCGACGGGCTCCTCGTCGACCACTGCCGCCGCCTCGGCGCCCCGGTCGTGGTGAAGGGCCTGCGCGGTAGCGGCGACTACGCCTACGAGCTGCCGATGGCGCTGATGAACCGGCACCTGGCCGACGTGGAGACGGTGTTCCTGGTGGGTGACCCGCGCGTCCAGCACGTGTCGAGCTCGCTGGTCAAGGAGGTCGCCCGCTACGGCGGCGACGTCTCCGGTCTGGTGCCTGCGGCGGTGCGCACCGCGTTGGTCGCCCGGCTGGGGGAGAATGCGGACCCGGGACGTCCCTGAGGACGAACGTCCTGAGAACGCTGAGAAGCAACGAAAGGCTGTGGCTGTGGAGGTGCACGAGAAGCTCGGCGAGCTCGCCGCGCTCGTGTCGGGAGCGCGCGGGGTCCCGCTGTCGTCGTCGGTGATGGTCGACCGCGAGCAGCTGCTCGCCCTGGTCTCGGAGGTGCGCCGGCTGCTGCCGGCCGAGGTCCAGCAGGCCGGTGACGTCCTGGCCCAGCGCGACGAGGTCCTCGCGGCCGCCCGGTCCGACGCCGACCAGGTGCTCGCGCAGGCCCGCGAGCGGGCCGAGGAGCTCGTGGACGCGCAGGCCGTCACGAAGGCCTCGCGCGAACGCGCCGACCACATCGTCCTGTCCGCCCGCGACGAGGCCAAGCGCCTGCGGGTCGACGCCGACGCGTGGGTCGACCGCAAGCTCTCCGACTTCGAAGAGGAGCTGGACCGGCTCAAGCAGCAGGCCCACCGTGGACGCGACCGGCTGAAGGTCCGCGGGGGCGAGGACGAGGTCCCCGAGGGGGCCACCGCGACGTCGTCGGAGACCTCCGAGGACGAGAGCACGTCGTCCTGAGCACGATTGGGTCGCAGGGCACACCCTCGGTTACCCTTGGGGGCGACCTCGGCGCGTGTGGTTCTGCCACCAGCGACGGGGTCTTGTGGTGTGTCGATCGAGTTCCAGCGGAGGTGTGGACGTGAGCAAGCAGAAGGTGCACGAAGGTCAGCTGGACCCGAACGCTCCGCTCGTGCTGTCCACGCACGACCTGGGCCGTCGGCCCGGCACGATGCGCACCCTGCAGCGCACCGTCCCGGCACCGGCCGAACTCGGGATCGCCGTCATCGGTGTCCCCGAGGGAGCCGACCTCGAACTCGACCTGCGGCTGGAAGCCGTCATGGAGGGTGTGCTCGTCTCGGGCACCGTCCGTGGCACCGCCGTCGGGGAGTGCGGTCGTTGCCTCGCCGAGGTGACGCAGGACCTCGAGGTCACGGTGCAGGAGCTGTTCGCCTACCCCGGCAAGAAGCCGCTGGAGCTGGCGGACGACGAGGACGAGATCCGTGAGGTCGCCCAGGGCGAGCTCGTCGACCTCGAACCCGCGGTCCGTGACGCGATCGTGCTGGAACTGCCGTTCCAGCCCGTGTGCGACGGCCCCTGCCAGCAGGACTACGAGATCGGTGTCTCCGAGCAGGCGCCGCTCACCGAAGAACCGGCGGACCCCCGGTGGGCCGCTTTGCAGTCCCTGCTCGAGAGCAGTGACGACTCCCCGTCCGGAACCAGAGAGAAGAGCTGATCGTGGCAGTCCCGAAGCGGAAGATGTCCCGCAGCAACACCCGCGCCCGCCGTTCGCAGTGGAAGGCGACCGAAGAGACGCTGGTCCGCAGCAACGTGCGCGGCCAGGTCGCGTACTCGCGTCCGCACACCGCCCGGGTCGTCACCGACTCCGCCGGCACCCCGCTGTACCTGGAGTACAAGGGCCGCAAGGTCAAGGACCTCTGAGCTGACCGCTCAGCAGGCGCCCGCAGTCACGCCGGGCGGCGTCGGTGACGCCGCCCGGCTGACTGCTGCTCTGGGCGTGGAGATCGACGCCGACCTCCTGGAACTCGCGCTGACCCACCGCTCGTACGCGTACGAGAAGGGCGGGTTGCCGACCAACGAGCGCCTCGAGTTCCTCGGGGACTCGGTGCTCGGGCTCGTGGTGACCCACGAGCTCTACACCCGCTACGCGGACGTCTCCGAGGGCCGGCTCGCCAAGCTGCGGGCCGCGGTCGTGAACTCCCGCGCCCTCGCGGACATCGCCCGCGGGCTCGACCTCGGCGACCACGTGCGTCTCGGCAAGGGCGAGCTCGGCACCGGCGGCCGGGACAAGAACTCGATCCTGGCCGACACCATGGAGGCCGTCATCGGGGCGGCGTTCCTCTCGGTCGGGATGGACGGCGCCCAGGACTTCGTCCTGCGCCTGACCTCGCCGCTCATGGAGTCCTCCGAACGTCTCGGGGCCGGGACGGACTGGAAGACGGCGTTGCAGGAACTCACCGCGGCCGAGGGCCTCGGGGTGCCGTCCTACGCCATCACCGACTCCGGCCCCGACCACGCGAAGAACTTCACCGCCGACGCGGTGGTGGGGGGTACCGCGCTGGGGCACGGTGAGGGACGCAGCAAGAAGGAAGCCGAGCAGAAGGCGGCCTCGGCCGCCGTCGAGGCGTTGCGCGAGGCCACGGCCGCGGCCGCGCAGCGCGCCGCGCACTGATCTCGTGCCCGAACTCCCCGAGGTCGAGGTCGTTCGTCGTGGGGTGGCCCGTTGGGTGCTCGGACGGACGGTCTCGACCACGAGGTTCCTGAACGCCCGCGCGATCCGTCGCCACGTCGCCGGGCCGGAGGACGCCGCCGCCCGCACCAACGGCCTCGTCGTCGCCGACGCCGTGCGCCGCGGGAAGTTCCTCTGGTTGCCGCTCGCCGACGCCGACGGTCACGCCGAGGAGGCGATGGTCGTGCACCTCGGGATGAGCGGTCAGCTGCTCGTCGAGGCCGCCGACGCGCCGCCGGAGAAGCACCTCCGTGCCGTGTGGACGTTCGACGACGACGGCGAGGAACTGCGCTTCGTCGACCAGCGGACGTTCGGCGGGGTCGCCGTCGTGCCGCTGGTGGGGACGCCCGACGGTGGTCTGGGTGGGCTCGGGGAGTCCTCCGACGCCTCGTGGTCGAGGTTCCTGCCCGCTCCGGTCGCGCACATCGCCCGCGATCCCCTCGACCCCGCCTTCGACGACGCCCTCTTCGCGAAGCGCCTGCGGGAGAAGACGACCGGGCTGAAGCGGGCCCTGCTGGACCAGACCCTCGTCTCGGGGGTGGGCAACATCTACGCCGACGAGTCGCTGTGGCGGGCGAAGCTGCACTACGCCCGGCCGACCCGGTCCATCACCCGGCCCCAGGCCGCCGCGCTGCTGGCGGGATTGCGGGAGGTGATGAGCGCGGCGCTGGACGCGGGTGGGACGAGCTTCGACGCGTTGTACGTCAACGTGAACGGTGCGAGCGGGTACTTCGACCGGTCGCTGGCCGTCTACGGGCAGCTGGGCCGGCCATGCCCGCGGTGCGGATCGCTGGTGCGCCGTGACGCGTTCATGAACCGGTCGTCGTTCTCCTGCCCCGGGTGCCAGCCGGTCCCGCGCACGGCGCACTGGTGAGCCCTGCCCGGGCGGTCCTCTTCGACGCCGACGGCGTCCTGGTGGACTCCCACGCGGGCTACCGCAGCGTCTGGGACCGCTGGTCCGCGCTGCACGCTCTCGATCCTGTTCTCGTGCACGCCGCGACCCACGCCCGTCGGCCGGTCGACACCATCGCCGCCGTCGCGCCACACCTCGACCCGGTGGCCGAGCACACCCGCCTGCGGGAGTTCGTCGAGGAACTGCCCGGGGCCTTCCCGGTGTTCCCCGACGCCGCGCCGCTGCTGGCCGCGCTCCCGGCCGGGAGCTGGGCGGTCGTGACCTCCGGCGACGCCGGGACGGTGCGGGCGCGGTTGCGGGCGGGGGCGCTGCCGGTCCCGTCGGTGCTGGTGGACGGGTCGGCCGTGTACGTGGGCAAACCCGACCCCGAGGGGTACCTGCTGGCGGCGCGGCTCCTCGGCGTCGCGCCGGGGGACTGCCTCGTCGTGGAGGACGCCCCGGCGGGGATCGAGGCGGGACGCGCCGCCGGGATGCGGGTCGTCGCGGTGACGACGTCGCACCCGGCGGCGGACCTCGCCGCCGCGCACGTCGTCGTGGGTTCGCTGTTGCAGGCGACCCCGCACCTCCTCGCCTGGACGTCCAGCGTCGGTGGGTGAGGTGTCCGTCGGGTGACCCGGCCCGGACAGGCGGAAGCCCCCGCACCGAGAAGTGCGGAGGCTCCGTCGTGGGTCAGCCCTTGAGCGCGCCACCGAAGTTGAACGCCCCGCCGAGGCGGCGGGAGAGCAGCACGTACAGGATGACGACCGGCAGCGTGTAGAGGATCGAGTAGGCCGCGAGCTGGCCCCACTGGACCGAACCGTACTGGCCGAAGAAGGTGAAGATGCTCACCGAGGCCGGCAGTCGGTCGGGGGAGAGCAGCAGGATGAAGGGGATGAAGAAGTTCCCCCACATCCCGATGAACGTGAAGATCGTGACGACCGACATCCCCGGCCACATCAACGGCAGCACGATGTGGCGCAGCGTCTGCATCGAGTTCGCGCCGTCGGTCCAGGCGGCTTCCTCGAGGGTGAGCGGGACGCCGTCCATGAAGTTCTTCATGAGGAAGATCGACATCGGCAGCGCGGTCGTCGCCATGAACGCGACCGTGCCGCTGATGGTGTCGATGAGGTTGAGCTGCACGAACAGGCCGTAGACCGGAACCATGATGGCCGTGATCGGCAGCCCGGTCGAGAACAGGATGGTCAGCAGGAACGGGCGCTTGTAGCGGGTGTTGAACCGCGACAGCGGGTAGGCGGCGAGCGTCGCCACCGCGATCGCGATGACCGTCGAGCCCACGCAGAGGACCAGCCCGTTCCACATCGGCCGGTAGGTCGTCTCCGGGGTGAGGATGGCCCGGAAGTTGTCGAGGCTGAAGTTCGACCCCGGCCACTCCAGCTTGAGGCCGGCCTGGGAGTTGAACGCGGCGAAGACGACCCACAGCAGGGGGACCAGGAACATGATCCCGAGGACGGCCGTGACGAGGTTGATGACGCCGGCGGCGACCCGAGTACGGGGCCCGACGGGTTTGTTCGAGCCGACCGTGAGCTTGGTCGTGCTGAGCGCAGGGGTGGGGGTCTCGGTGGTCATGGGCGTCAGTCCTCGCGCAGCAGGCGCATGTAGATGATGGAGAAGACGCCGCCGACCGCGAGCAGGACGAGCGCGATGGCGGTGCCGTAGCCGATCTGACTGAAGGAGAAGGCCTGCTCGTACATGTAGAGCGGCAGGGTCTGGCTCTTGGTGCCGGGACCGCCCCGGGTCATCGTGTAGATGAGGCCGAACACGGACAGCGTCTGCAACGTGATGAGCATGAGGTTCGTCGTCACGGTGCGCTTGATCATCGGGACCGTGACCCAGCGGAGACGCCGCCAACCGGTCGCCCCGTCCATCTCGGCGGCCTCCTCGATCTCCTGGGGGATCTCGGAGAGGGCGGCGTTGTAGACGAGCATCGAGAACGCCGTCCCGCGCCAGACGTTGGCCAGCGAGACCGCGATGATCGGCAGGGTGTAGAGCCAGTTCTGGCCCAGTCCCAGCGTCCCGAGGATCTCGTTGAGGGTTCCGTCCTTGGCGAGGAACGCGTACCAGACGTAGCCGGCGACGACCTCGGGGATGACCCAGGCGCCGATGACGGTGATGCCCACCAGGGTGCGGACCGCCTTCGCGGACCGCTTCTGCAGCAGCGCGAGACCGAGACCGAGGAGGTTCTGCCCCACGACGGCCGACAGGAACGTGAAGACCAGGGTCAGCACGACGGAGTTGCGGAACGTGTCACTGCTGAACGCGGCCCGGAAGTTGTCCAGGCCGACGAACTGGGTGTTGCCCGATCCTGCGCCGGTGAGCGCCGTGTTGGTGAACGCGGCGTAGATGCACCACAGGATCGGGCCGGCCAGGAACACCAGCAGCAGCAGGACCGCCGGCGTCAGGGGGAGGGCCCGGGCGATGTCCACCGAGATCGGGTGGGTCCTGCGCCGGAGTTCAGGCCCTCCGGGTGTTCCCGGGTTCGGACGGGTGATGGTGGCCACGGGACCTCCTTCCTGCTCGGGACGACGCTCAGAGCGTCGCGGTCTTGTCCTCGCCGACGATCCCCTTGACCGCCTCGTCGTACGCCTTCGCGGCGTCCTCGACGCTGGCCTGGCCGGTGACGACGGCTTCCATCGCGACCTGGATCTCGTTGGACACCCGGGGGTAGTCGGTGTTCTGCGGGCGGTACTGCGTGACCGGGACCAGGCTGGAGAAGAACTCCAGCGTGGGGTTGGAACCGGTGTAGTCGGCGTCGGCCGCGACGTCCTTGCGCACGGCGACGGCCGCGGAGTTGATGTTGTACTTGAGGTTGTTCTCGAACGACGTCAGCGTCGAGATGACCTTCCAGGCGTCCTCGGCGTTGGACGCGTTCTTGGTCATGGCCCAGGTCCAGCCGCCGGACATGCTGATGCTGCCTTCGCCCGAACCGTCCTTCGTGGGCATCGGGGCCTGGCCCATGGTGTCGTTCCACTCCGTCCACGGCTTGCCGCCGGTGGGGAGCCAGGTGCTCGACACCCACGACCCGTCGAGGTCGATGGCCAGCGTGCTGCCGGGCAGGAACTCCTCCTGGACCCGGGTGCCGACCTGGGCGTCCAGGGCGATCGTGGGGTCCGGGGCGAGCTTCTCGTCGAAGAGGGTCTTGAGGAAGGTGAGGGCGTCCTTGAAGTCGGAACTCCCCACGTTCCACTTGTCCTTGTCCGCGTCGTAGAGCGTCGAACCGGTCCCGTAGAAGATCATCTCGAAACCCTGCATCGACGCGGCCTCGCCGGCGGCCTTGCCGGCGTAGACGTTGATCGGCGTGACGTTCGGCAGTTTCGCCTTGATCTGGCGGGCGGCGGTGAGGATGTCGTCCCAGCTGCCCGGCGTCCAGGTCTCGGGCAGGCCGGCCTGCGCGAAGAGCTTCTTGTTGTACCAGAGCGCACGGGTGTCGGTGCCGTCCGGCACCCCGTAGGTCTTGCCGTCGGCGGCCTTCGCGGCCCCCTTGGCGACGTCCTGGAACTGGTCCCACTCCTCCCACTTGTCCAGGTAGCTGTCCAGCGGCTGCAGGTACCCGGCGGTGATGTCGGAGTTGATGAGGAAGGTGTCCTCGTACACGATGTCGGGCGACGTGCGCGGCGAGCGCATCATCAGCTGGAGCTTCGTGTAGTAGTCGTTCTCGGAGGCGACGATGGGCTGCAGCTCCATGGTCTTGCCCGCGTTCGCCTTCTCGTAGGCGGCCTTGACGCCGGTGAGGTAGTCCTTCATCACCGTGCCCGAGCCCCACTGCTGGTAGGCGACCTTGATCCCCTTGCCCCCGGAGTCGTCTCCGGACTGGGAACCGCCACCACAGGCTGCGGTTCCGAGCAGGGTGCCGGCGCCCAGGCCGGTAGCTGTCAGGAAGTTACGACGACGCACAACCCACTCCCTCGTGGCGGTGTCCGATGGTGCGCGCCGGCCGGTGGAGCTCCGGTGCGCCGTTCCGTGTCAGGAAAGTAAATCCAGTGGATTGACCGTGTCAACGGATCGGACGCATGATTCTGGGAACGATCCCAAGGGGGTCGCCGAGCGCGAGGAGGCGTGGTGCGACGTGGCACGAACCTGCCCTGGGTGGGCGACTACAACCAGGCGGTGGTGCTCGACGGCATCCGGCGCCACCCCGGCACGTCCCGCACGGACCTGGCCGGCGCGAGCGGGCTGACGCTGCAGACGGTCTCGAACATCGTCCGGCGCCTGGTGGAGCGCGGTCTCGTCCAGGAAGGAGTGGCCCTGCTGCGCCCCGGTACGGGTCCGGGGGCGGTGCGCGGGGCGGGCAAGCCGCGCACGGCCCTGTCGGTGCGCCCGGGGGCCGCGCTGGCCGTGGGCGTCCAGTTCGAGCGCGAGCACGTCGACGCCGTGCTGCTGGACCTGTCCGGGGTGGTGGTCGGGGTCGACCGCGAACCCCTGCCCGATCCGGAGGCCCCCGTGGAACTCGTGGTGGCCCACGCGGCCGGCCTCGTCCGCCGGTTGATCGACACCACGGGTGCGGTGGGGGTCCGCGGGGTCGGTGTCGCCGTCCCCGGGCCCCTGGACTTCGCCGGACCGGTGCGCAGTTCGGCGATCAACCTCCCCGGGTGGCGCGGGGTCGCCATCGCGGACCTGCTCCTGCGGGCCACCGGGTTGCCCGTCCTGGTGGAGAACGACGCGACCGCCGCCGCGGTCGGGGACCTGTGGCGTTCGCGCCGCACGGGGCGCAGCTTCCTCTACGTCCACGTCGGGGCGGGGATCGGCGGCGGGCTGGTGCTGCGCGACGAGGTGCTGCACGGGGAGTCCGGCAACGCGGGCGAGATCGGCCACGTCGTCGCCGACCCGGCCGGCCCGCCGTGTCCCTGCGGCTCCGTCGGCTGCCTCGAGGCCGTCGCCGCACCGGCCGCCGTGGTGCGCCGCTACGTGGAGCGGGTCGGCCCCCGGGCGGCGCGGGCGGCCGGGTTGCGCCTCGCCGAGCGGACCGTCCTGGACGACCACGACGTGCTGGGCACCCGGGCGGGGGCGGGGGACACCGTCGCCGCGGAGGTGCTCGACGCGGCGGCCGACGACATCGCGCGGGTGGTGCTCGGGGTGGTGAACGTCCTCGACGTGAGCGAGGTCGTCCTCGGCGGCGCGGGGTTGCGCCGAACGGGTGAGCGGCTGCGGGTCGCGTTGTCAGCCCGGCTGGGTGCGGCCATGACGCGCGAGGTCCACCCCGTCGGCGTGCGGCTGGGGGAGGCGGGGGAGCAGGCCGGGGCCCTCGGGGCGGCGAGCGCCGTCCTGCACGAGTCGCTGTCCTCGACTTGGGCCGGGGTCCACGCCCCGGTCCGGGCGCTGGTGATCTCGCCGGTCGCCCCGGTGCACTGAGCTCTGGCAGGATCGCCCGGGTTCCGCCCCGTCGACCCCGAGGTCCCGCATGTCGCACGCCCCTGTCCCGTCCGCCCTCGACCGCTGGTTCGAGATCAGCGCCCGGGGCTCCACCGTCGGACGGGAGGTCCGCGGTGGTCTCGCGACCTTCTTCACGATGGCCTACATCATCGTCCTGAACCCGCTGATCATCGGGACGCAGCCGGACGGGACCGGGGGCTTCCTGGGCGGTGGCCGCAGTCCCGACCTGGCCGCCGTCGCCGCGGGGACGGCCCTCGTGGCCGGGGTCGTGACCCTGCTGATGGGTGCGGTCGCGAACTACCCGCTCGCGCTGGCGACCGGGCTGGGGCTGAACGCGTTCCTGGCCTTCGGCGTGGCCAGCCTGCCGAGGATGACCTGGGCCGACGCCATGGGGCTCGTGGTCATCGAGGGCCTGGTGATCCTCGTCCTGGTGCTCACGGGTCTGCGGGAGGCGGTGTTCCGGGCCGTCCCGGCGCAGCTGAAGATCGCCATCAGCGTGGGGATCGGGTTGTTCATCACCATCGTCGGGCTCGTCGACTCCGGCTTCGTCCGGGCCGGCAGCGGCACCCCCCTGGAACTCGGCATCGGCGGGTTCCTGGCCGGCTGGCCGACCCTGGTGTTCGTCGTCGGGCTCCTCCTGACGATCGTCCTGATGGTCCGCGGCGTCCGGGGTGCGATCCTCGCCGGGATCGTCGTGGCGACGGTCCTCGCGGTCGTCGTGGAGGGCGTGGCGAAGCTCGGGCCGCGCACCGGCGCCGACGGTTCCGTCGTGAACGCGCGTGCGTGGGGGCTGAACGTCCCCGAGCTGCCCGACCGGTGGATCTCCACCCCGGACTTCTCGACGCTCGGGCAGTTCTCGCTGCTGGGCTCGTTCCGGGTCATCGGTGTGGTCAGCGTCCTGCTGCTGGTCTTCACGCTCCTGCTCGCCGACTTCTTCGACACCATGGGGACCGTCGTCGCCATCGGCGCCGAGGGGGACCTGCTGGACGCGGACGGGAACCCGCCGCGGATGCGCCGGATCCTCGTCGTCGACTCGATCGCCGCGGCCGCCGGTGGTGCGGGCGGGGTCTCCAGCAACACGAGTTTCATCGAATCGGCGACGGGGGTCGGTGAGGGCGCGCGCACGGGCCTGGCGAGCGTGGTCACCGGGGTGGCGTTCCTGCTGGCGACGTTCCTCGCCCCCGTGGTGTCGATCGTCCCCTACGAGGCGGCGACCCCCGCGCTCGTCGTCGTGGGTTTCCTCATGATGACCCAGGTCAAGGGCATCGACTGGTCGGACCTGGAGATCGCCCTGCCGGCGTTCCTGACGATCGTCCTGATGCCCTTCACCTACTCCATCAGCGCCGGCATCGGGGCTGGGTTCATCGCCTTCGTGGTGCTCAAGGTGGCCAAGGGCAAGGCCCGGCTCGTGCACCCGGTGCTGTGGGTCGTCGCGGTGCTGTTCCTCGTCTACTTCGCCATCGACCCGCTGAAGGAAGCCCTCGGGGTCTCCTGAAGGAACCCCCGGACGACGTCGACGAGGACGTCCGGGGTCTCGATCTGCGGGAGGTGGCCCGCCCCGGGGAGCAGGACGAACCCGGCCCCGGGGAGGGCCGCGGCGTAGGCGCGCCCGTAGTCGGGGTCCCCGATGCGGTCCGCCTCGCCCCAGACGACGAGGGTCGGGCGGGCGGTGGCCGCCAGCCGGCCGGCGAGGGTCGGGTCGGTCATGGCCGTGCCGCCGTAGACCTGCAGGGTGGCGCGGTTGCCCACCATCGCCGCGAGCCGCTCGGCGGGGAGCGTGGCGGGGTCGAGGCCGAACGTCGCGGGGTCGGCGTAGCTGCGCTCGGCGACCTGCTGCGGGGTGAGGGCGAAGAAGTCGGCGACGGGGTGGCCGGGGACCTCGATCCCGACGGCGTCCACGAGGACCTGACGACCGACCCGGGTGGTGTCGAGCAGCCCGAGTTCCGCCGCGATCCAGCCGCCGAGCGAGTTGCCGACGACCGTGACGTCGTCCAGGTCGAGGGACTCCAGCAGGCCGGCGTAGAGCCGGGCGAGGTCCCGGGGCGAGCTCAGGGCCTCCGGGCGGGGTGTCCCCTCGAAACCCGGATGGGTCGGGACGATCACCCGGACGTCCGCGGTGGTGGCCAGCCGGTGCGCCCAGGCGCTGACGGTGAGGGGACCGCCGCCGCCGTGCAGCAGCAGGACGGGGCGACCGCGGCCCTGGTCGGTGCAGGTCACGGGCACGGTGGTGGTGTCGAGGGGGACGTCGAGGAGCGGCATGTAAGGAACCTTAGGTCAGGTTCCTTGGATCCGCTACCCTAGGATCGTGGAACCTTCGCTGCAGGACGTCGGGCTGGCCGTCAAACGGCTGCAGTGGCGCCACCACCGGGACGCGAACCGCCAGTTGGCCACGCTCGGGGTCTCCCTCGTCCAGTGGGACGTGCTGCGACACCTCGACGCCGAGCCCCAGGCCTCGCTGCACCGGCTCGCGGTCCTCACCTTCCAGACCGACCAGTCGATGGGCGAGCTGGCCCGGCGCATGATCGAACGTGAACTCCTGGAGCGGGTCGAGGGGCCCGGCCGGGCGGTCCGGCACCGCCTCACCGCCGCGGGCGAGCAGGTGCGGGCGGCGGGGGGTGCCCTGCTCGACGAGGTCCTCGAGGAGTCGTTCGGCGGGTTGTCCGACCGAGACCGGGCGACGCTGCACCGGTTGCTGCTGCGCGCGCTGGAGCCGGGTCCTCCCTCGACGTGAGCGGTCGGGCTGCCTACAGTGGGTGGCGCGCGACGTCGACGGGTGTGACGAACCCCGAGCCGCGTCGGGTGGTCCCCGTCACCGGGCCGTGAGGCCGGCCCGTTCCGGGTCGGTGAAGGTGTGGTGGCACAGCGAGCAACCCGATCGCCCACACCTCCCGGGGTAGGAACTCCCGGAGGTGCCCGTGCAACGAACCCTGAACCGTGAGCTCCCGTCGCAGGTCGGACGACCCGTCCGGCTGGAAGGCTGGGTCCACCGCCGCCGACGGCTCGCGACCGTGAGCTTCCTCGTGCTGCGCGACCGGACCGGACTGTCCCAGGTGGTCGTCACCGACGAGGCCGCCCGCAGCGGACTCGACGCTGTGCCCGAGGAGACCGTCGTCCGGGTCGAGGGGACCGTCACGGCCAACCCGCAGGCCCCCGGGGGTTTCGAGGTGACCTCGCCGTCGATCTCCCCGCTGGGGGTAGCGGCGGTGACCCCGCCCGTGGAGTTGTGGCGACCCCAGCTCGACGCCGCGTTGCCCACGCTGCTGGACCACGCCGCGACCACCTGGAGACACCCTGCGCGGCAGGCGCTGTGGCAGGTCTCCGCGGCGTCGCTGCGGGGGTTCCGCGCCACGCTGGACGGTCTGGGGTTCACCGAGATCGCCACCCCGAAGCTCACCGCCACCGCCACCGAATCGGGCGCGAACGTGTTCGAACTGGACTACTTCGGCCGCCCGGCCTACCTGGCGCAGTCGCCGCAGTTCTTCAAGCAGACCATGGTCGGTGCCTTCGAACGGGTCTACGAGACGGGTCCCGTCTTCCGGGCGGAACCGCACGACACCGTCCGCCACCTCGCCCAGTACACCTCCCTCGACGCCGAGTTCGGGTTCATCACCGACCACCGGGACGTGCTGGCCGTGCTGCACGACGTCCTCGGCGGGATGCTGGCCGCTGTCGCGTCCGTGAGTGACGTGCAGCTCCCGTCGCTGCCGGCGGAGTTCCCCGTCGTGCACTTCCGCGACGCGCTGCGCCTCGTGGGCGCCGACCCCGACGAACCCGACCTCGCCCCCGAGCACGAACGCGAACTCGGTCGGTGGGCGCTGCGGGAGCACGGTAGCGACTTCCTGGCCGTCGAGGGCTACCCCGCGGCGAAGCGCCCGTTCTACACCCACCCGCAGCCGGACGACCCGCGCTGGACGAACTCCTTCGACCTGCTGTTCCGGGGTCTGGAGCTGGTCACGGGGGGACAGCGCCTTCACGAGATCGGCGACTACGAGCGGGCCCTGGCCGCGCGCGGGGAGGACCCCGCCGAGCACGAGGGGTACCTCGCGGCCTTCCGGCACGGCATGCCCCCGCACGGTGGTTTCGCCATCGGCCTCGAACGCTGGACGGCGCAGCTCACGGGCGCGGACAACGTCCGGCGCACGACCCTGTTCCCCCGCGACCTGCACCGCCTCACCCCGTGAGAGTGGCGGCGGTGGTTCAGTCGAGGAGGGGCCGGAGGTTCTCGACCCACACGTCGTGGCCCACCTTCACGATGAGCGCCGCGACCACCACCAGGAAGACGGTGCGGATGAAGCGGGTTCCGCTGGCGATGGCCATCCGTGAGCCGAGGTAGCTGCCGCCCACGTTGGCCGCGCCCAGGAGCAGGGCCAGTCCCCAGACGACCGATCCGTGCGGGACGAAGAAGAGCAGGGCGCCGAGGTTGGTGGCGAAGTTGACGATCTTCGCCTTCGCGCTGGCCTGCAGGAAGTCGTAGCCGAGGAGGCTGACCATCGCGATGACCAGGAACGTCCCCGTCCCCGGGCCCAGGACACCGTCGTAGACCCCGATGGCCAGGCCCACTGCGACGGCGGCGCGGTAGTGCGCGTGTCCGGAGAAGCGCAACGACGTCGTCCCGCCCAGGGCCGGCCGCAGCAGGGTGATGGTCGCGACGGTGACCAGGGCGACGACGATGACGGGTTTGAACACCGCGACCGGGAGGGCCGCGGCGATCGAGGCGCCCCCGAAACTGCCCACGAGGGCGACCGCCGCCATCGGCAGGGCCGTCCGCAGGTCGGGTCGGGCCCGCCGGTAGTACGTCAGGGCACTGGTGGAGGTCCCGAAGATCGAGCCGAGCTTGTTCGTGGCCAGGGCCTGGACGGGAGCGAGGCCGGGGACGAGCAGCAGGGCCGGGAGCTGCAGGAGGCCCCCGCCGCCGACCACGGCGTCCACCCAGCCCGCCGCGAAGGCGGCCAGGAGGAGCAGCAGGAGGGTCGGGACGGCGAGGTCGGGCGGGAAGAGGACCGCCGCGGACGCCGACGAGGCGATCACCGACGAGCGGCCCGGGGGACCAGTGCGGCGACGGCGTCGGCGACCGGGGTGGGACCGGCGGTGAGTTCCACGACGGAGCGGTTCAGTCGGGGTTCGGCCAGGGCCGCGTCGAGGAACGCGGCCACGTCGTCGCGCGGCACGTCCCCGTACTCCAGGGCTGCCCGAGCGGCGACCGTGCCCGTCCCGGGGGAGTCCACCAGGGTCCCGGGGCGCACGATCAGCCAGTCGAGGTCGGTGGCGGCGAGGTGCGCGTCGGCGTCCTTCTTCACCCGCACGTAGTGCTCGAACCCCTCACCGAGCTCGCCTCCGCGCCCGGCCTCGGGGAACACCGACACCAGCAGGAACCGGGACACCCCGGCCTGCGCGGCGGCGGCGGCGGCCTTGACCACTCCCTCGCCGTCGATGGCGCTGGTCTGGTCCCGGCCCGTTCCGTGGGCCCCGGCGCTGAACACCACGGCGTCGTGCCCGGCCAGCTTCGCGGCGAGCTCGTCCACGCTGTCGGCGACGAGGTCGCCGGCGACGGGAGTCGCACCCTGCTCGGCGATGGTCGCGGCCTGCGCCCCGGCGCGGTGCATCCCGCTGACCTCGACGCCCCGGGCGACGAGCAGGGCGCTGAGTCGACGTCCGACGCCGCCGGCGGCACCGATCTGGAACACCTTCACGGGAACCTCCTCCAGCCGGGCGGGGTCCCCGGCGTCGTACGATGGTTGTCGTAGTACGACGAAGACCGTAGCACCCGCCTGCGGAACGGAGAGGAGCGAGAGTGCGGACCCTGGAGCACCCCGAGAAGGAGCGGTTCTCCCTCGACGCCGTGCTGGCGGCCCTGGCCGACCCCGTCCGGCGGCGCATCGTGGCGCAGCTGGCCGGGGGGCACGACGACCAGGCCTGCATCGCGTTCGACCTCCCCGTGACCAGGTCGACCTCGACGCACCACTTCCGGGTCCTGCGGGAGGCCGGCGTCATCGATCAGCGCTACCGCGGGACGGCCATCCTCAACACCCTGCGCCGCGCCGACCTGGACGAACGCTTCCCGGGACTGCTCCAGGCCGTGATCGACGCCCACGCGGCGACCCTCACGGGCGGGCGCGAGGGACGAGCCGCTCCAGCTGGGTGACGTGCTGGGGTCCGAGCTCGGAGACGTCGGCGACCTCGAGGAGCTTCATCGTCCGCACCACCTGCTCGGCGAGGATCTGGATCGCGCGGTCGACGCCCTGACGTCCACCGGCCATGAGGCCGTAGAGGTAGGCGCGCCCGACGAGGGTGAACTTCGCCCCCATCGCGAGGGAGGCGACGACGTCGGCTCCGTTCATGATGCCGGTGTCGATGACGACCTCGGTGTGGTGGCCGACCTCGCGGACCACCTCGGGGAGGAGGTGGAAGGGGATGGGGGCGCGGTCGAGCTGGCGGCCGCCGTGGTTGGACAGGATGATCCCGTCCACGCCGAGGTCGACGAGCTTCTTGGCGTCCGCGACGTTCTGGACGCCCTTGATGACGAGCTTCCCGGGCCACATGCCGCGGATGGTCTCGAGGTCGCCGTAGTCGATGGAGGGGTCCATCGCGTAGTCGAGGAGTTCCCCCACGGTGCCGCCGGTCTCGGTGAGGGAGGCGAACTCGAGCTTGGTGGTGGTGAGGAAGTCGAACCACCACCACGGCCGGGTCATCGTGTCGAGGATGGTGGAGGCGGTGAGCTGGGGCGGGATGGAGAAGCCGTTGCGCTTGTCGCGCAGGCGGGCTCCGGCGATGGGGGTGTCGACGGTGAACATCAGGGTGTCGAAACCGGCTTTCGCGGCGCGCTCCACGAGGCCGTAGGAGATCTCGCGCTGGCGCATGACGTAGAGCTGGAACCAGTTGCGGCCCGTGGGGTTGGCCGCCTTCACGTGCTCGATCGACGTGGTGCCCAGGGTGGAGAGGGTGAAGGGGATGCCGGCCGCCCCGGCGGCGCCGGCTCCGGCGGTCTCGCCCTCGGTCTGCATGAGACGGGTGAAGCCGGTGGGGGCGATGCCGAAGGGCAGGGCCGAGGGTCCGCCGAAGATCGTGGTGGAGGTGTCGACCGTCGAGACGTCGTGCAGGATCGAGGGGTGGAACTCCACGTCGGAGAACGCCTGACGGGCGCGGGCGAGGGAGATCTCGCCCTCGGCGGAACCGTCGGTGTAGTCGAAGGCGGCGCGCGGGGTCCGGCGCTTGGCGATGTGACGCAGGTCCTCGATGGTGAGCGCGGACTCGAGGCGGCGCTTGCGGCCGTCCAGTTCCGGCTTCTTGAACTGCACCAGCTCCAGGATCTCGCGGGCGTTGGGGACCTGACGTTTCACGACACTCCTGCGGTGGTGCGATCCGGGACGTAGGTGGTGAGGTCGGCAGTCTGGCGCACCAGGGACCGCAGCGCCTCCAGGGACCCGGACAGGTCCCCGGCCGCGCGGGCCTGGACCAGGACGTTGCCCAGGGCGGTGGCCTCCACGGGCCCCGCGACCACCGGCAGTCCGCAGGCGTTCGCGGTGAGGCGGCAGAGCAGGGCGTTGCGGGCCCCCCCGCCGACGAGGTGGACGACGCGCACGGGGTGGCCGGACAACCGGACCGCGTCGGCGACGGTGCGCGCGAAGGCGTCGGCCAGGCTCTCCAGCACGCAGCGCACGACCTCGGCGGGTTCCCCCGGGGGACGGCGACCGGACTCCGCCACCGCCGCGGCGACCCGTTCGACCATCGGCCCGGGGGCCAGGAAGCGGGCGTCGTCGATGTCGATCACCGGTCCGCCCGGCGGGACCTCCGCCGCGGCGGCGAGGAGCTCGCCCAGGTCGACCCGGTCCCGCGCGGACCACTCGGCGACGCACTGCTGCAGGACCCACAGGCCCATGACGTTGCGCAGGTAGCGGATCCGGTCGTCCACGCCGCGTTCGTTGGTGAAGTTCGCCGCGAACGACTCCGCCGAGACGACGGGCTGCCCGAGTTCGACGCCGACCAGGCCCCACGTCCCGCACGCGACGTAGGCGAAGTCCTCGTCCGCGGCCGGGACGGCGACCACGGCCGAGGCCGTGTCGTGTGAACCGACCGCCACGAGGCGGGTCGCGGGGTCCAGCCCCGTGGCGTCGAGCACGTCGGGACGCAGGGTCCCCAGGACGGTTCCCGGGTCGTGCACGGGCGGCAGCAGCGTCCGCGCGAGCCCGGCGAGGTCCACGAGGTCGTCGGCCCAGCGTCCGGTCGCGACGTCGGCCAGGCCCGTCGTCGAGACGTTGGTGGCCTCCGCGCCGCGGACGCCGGACAGCCAGAACCCGAAGAGGTCCGGGAGCAGCAACGCGTCGGACGCCGCGCCCAGCAGCGGCCCGTCCGCCTCGGCGATCAGCTGGTAGATCGTGGTGAACGGCAGGTGCTGCAGACCGTTGCGCCGGTAGAGCTCCGCCCCGGGGACCCGGGCCAGGACACGCTCGGCGACCCCCTCGGTCCGGGGGTCGCGGTAGTGCCGTGGGGTCCCCAGCAGCGTCCCGTCGGCCGCCAGCAGGCCGTAGTCGACGGCCCAGGTGTCGACGGCCACGGTGCTCGCCCCGGGGTTCGTGCGGGCGACGGCGCGCAGACCGACGAGGACCTGCTGCCACAGGCCGACGGCGTCGGTGACCAGCCCGCCGTTGACCGGGGTCGGGCCGTTGGGGAAGCGGTGCAGCTCCTCCAGGTGGAGCACACCCGGCGCGGCCGTGCCGAGCATCACCCGGCCGCTCGAGGCGCCGAGGTCCACCGCGATGTGGACGGACATCGTTCGGGCTCCTATCGGAGGAACGCGGCGGCGACGCCGGCGTCGACGGGGACGTGCAGACCTGTCGTGTGGCTGAGTTCGCCGGCGGTGAGGACGAACACCGCGTTGGCGACGTGCTCGGGCAGGACCTCGCGCTTGAGCAGGGTGCGCTGGGCGTAGAACTTCCCGAGGTCCTCCTCTTCGATGCCGTAGGTCTTGGCCCGCGAGGCGCCCCACCCGCCGGCGAAGATGCCCGACCCGCGCACGACCCCGTCGGGGTTCACGCCGTTGACCTTGATGCCGTGCTCACCGAGTTCCGCGGCGAGGAGGCGGACCTGGTGGGCCTGATCCGCCTTCACCGCGGAGTAGGCGATGTTGTTCGGGCCGGCGAAGACGGAGTTCTTGGAGGCGATGTAGACGATGTCCCCGCCGAGGCCCTGGGCGATGAGGACGCGGGCCGCGGCCTGGGCGACCAGGAAGGAGCCCTTGGCCATGACGGCGTGCTGCAGGTCCCAGTCCTCCTCGGTGGTCTCCAGCAACGGCTTCGAGATCGACAACCCGGCGTTGTTCACGACGAGGTCGAGACCCCCGAAGGCCAGGACGGCCTGATCGACCGCGGCCTTCACGGCGTCGGGGTCGGAGACGTCGGCCGCGACCCCGACCGCGACGTCGGACGATCCCAGCTCGGCTGCGGCGGCCTGGGCCTTGGCCAGGTCCAGGTCGGCGACGACGACGCAGGCGCCCTCGGCGGCCAGGCGGGTGGCGATGGCCTTGCCGATGCCGGAGGCGGCACCGGTGACCAGGGCGATCCGGGTGGCCAGAGGTTTCGGTCTCGGCATCCGCTGGAGCTTGGCCTCCTCCAGGGCCCAGTACTCGATGCGGAACTTCTCCGCCTCGTCGATGGGGACGTAGCTGGAGACCCCTTCGGCTCCGCGCATGACGTTGATGGCGTTGACGTAGAACTCGCCGGCGACGCGGGCGGTCTGGGCGTCCTTGCCGTAGGAGAACATCCCGATGCCGGGGACGAGCACGACGAGCGGGTCGGCGCCGCGCAGGGCGGGGGAGTGCTCGTCGGCGTGGCGGTCGTAGTAGGCCTGGTAGTCGGCCCGGTAGTCCTCGTGCAGTTCCTGCAACCGCGTGATCGTGGTCTCGAGGTCGGTCGTCGGAGGCAGGTCGAGGAGGAGGGGTTTCACCTTGGTGCGCAGGAAGTGGTCCGGGCAGGACGTGCCGAGCGCGGCGAGGCGGGGGTGCTCGGTGCGGGAGAGGAAGTCCAGGACCACGTCGGCGTCGCTGAAGTGACCGACCTGGGGCTTGTCGTGGGAGGCGATCCCGCGGATCACCGGCGCCAGGGCGGCGGCCCGGGCCCGGCGCGCTGCGGGTTCCAGGGCCTCGTGGCCGGGCAGCACGGGGCCGAAGGGTTGCGGGTGGGAGTTCTGCGCCAGGAACGCCTCGGCGGTCTCGATGATCCACCGGGAGTTCGCCTCGGCCTGCGCCGAGGTGTCGCCCCAGGCGGTGATGCCGTGCCCGCCGAGGATCGTCCCGACGGCCTGGGGGTTGGCGTCCTTGATCGCGGCGAGGTCGAGGCCGAGCTGGAACCCCGGACGGCGCCACGGGACCCAGACGACCTTGTCGCCGTAGACCTGTTCGGTGAGCTTCTCCCCGTCGGCGGCGCAGGCCAGGGCGATGCCGGCGTCGGGGTGGAGGTGGTCGACGTGGGCGGCGTCGACCAGGGCGTGCATCGCGGTGTCGATGGACGGGGCGGCGCCGCCCCTGCCGTGCAGGCAGTAGTCGAACGCGGCGACCATCTCGTCCTCGCGCTCCAGACCCGGGTAGACGTCCTTCAACGCCCGCACGCGGTCCAGGCGCAGGACGGCGAGGCCCTGCTCGGTGAGCGTGCCGAGGTCTCCGCCGGAGCCCTTCACCCACAGCAGTTCCACGTCGGTGCCGGTGACGGGGTCGGTGGCGCTGCCCTTGGCGGAGGTGTTCCCGCCGGCGTAGTTGGTGAACCGCGGGTCCGCTCCCAGGGCGTTCGAGCGGGCGATCAGTTCCCCGACCGTGGTCCGTCCTGCAGGACTCATGCTCCCCATCCAGCCTGCTGGCCCCCGATGCGTTCGGCGGCGATCCGTGCGAGGTAGCCCGAGGCCTTGAACGCGGCCATCGGGTCCGGGTCCAGGCCCATCTCCTCGCGCAGTCCGGCGAGGAGGGGGCGGACGTCTGTGTGGTACGCGTCCATGAACACGTCGTTGGCGCCGAGGACGTCGCCGGCCTGCTGGGCGGCGCGCAGCGCGTCCCGGTCGACGAGCAGGGCCTTGGCGGTGGCCTGCTGGACGTTGGTGACGGAGCGGATCTGGCCGGGGATCTTGTCCTCGACGTTGTGGCACTGGTCGAGCATGAAGTTCACGCCGCTGTCGGCGCGCAGGGCGTCGGAGCGGACGATCTCGTACATGACCCGGAACAGCTGGAACGGGTCCGCGGCGCCGGCCATGAGGTCGTCGTCGGCGTAGAAGCGGGAGTTGAAGTCGAACGCGCCCAGGCGGCCCTGACGCAGCAGCTGGACGACGATGAACTCGATGTTGGTGCCGGGGGCGTGGTGCCCGGTGTCCAGGACGACTTTGGCCCTCTCGCCGAGTGCTAGGCAGTGCAGCAGCGAGGTGCCCCAGTCGGGGACGTCGGTGGAGTAGAAGGCGGGTTCGAAGAACTTGTACTCCAGGACGAGGCGGTGGTCGTCGTCGAGGAGGGCGTAGATCTGCTGCAGGGACTCCGCGAGGCGGTCCTGGCGGTCCCGCAGGTCGTCCTGGCCGGGGTAGTTGGTGCCGTCCGGGAGCCACAGCTTGAGTTCCTTGGACCCGGTGGCCCGCATGACGTCGATGCACTGGGCGTGGTGGGCGACGGCCTTGGCGCGCACCTTCGGGTCGGTGTGGGTCAGGGAGCCGAGCTTGTACTCGTCGTCCTGGAAGAGGTTGGAGTTGATCATGCCGATGGTGACGCCGAGGTCGGCCGCGTGGGCGGCGAGCTTGCCGTAGTCGTCGACGAGGTCCCAGGGGATGTGCAGGGAGACGCGGGGGGCGACGCCCGTGTAGCGGTGCACCTGGGCGGCGTCGCTGAGCTTCTCGAAGGGGTCGCGGGGGGTTCCGGGGGTGCCGAACACCTTGAAGCGGGTGCCGGAGTTCCCGAACGCCCAGCTGGGGAGTTCGATCGTCTGCTCGCGCAGGGCGGCGAGGACCTGTGTCTCGTTCATGGGGACTCCACTCCATCGGGGTCCGGTCACGATAGCGGGACTTTGACACGTTTCACAAGGTGCGTCGAACACGCTGCCCGCCGAGGCGGTCGTCGTTTCGGGCCTCGGTCCACGAACTGACGTGGGTAAGCGCATTCCGAGCTGACCTGCGCAAACGATCCGGGAATGTGACGGCTCGGTGCTTGACTCCCGGTGCCCCAGTCTCCAAACTCGGGGTACCGCTTTGAATCGTGTCAGGCGGTGAAGTGCCGGCACTGCCGCCGGCTGCAGTCTCGAAGAGGAGACGTCCATGACACACGATCCACACCGCGTCCGACCGTTGCGTCGCGCCCTCGCCCTGGCCGTCGTCCTGACCCTGGCGCCGCTGACCGCCTGCAGCGCAGGCAGCCTGGGCTCGACCTCCGACGACAGCGCCGGAGGCACGACCATCACCTGGCTCACGGGGGTCGACGAGACGGCGCAGGCCACCGCGAAGGCCGTCGTGACCGCCTTCGAGAAGGAGAACCCCGACATCACCGTCAAGCTCGACGGCAAGCCGGCGGGGACCGAGGGCGACAACCTCGTCAAGACCCGGTTGCAGACCGGCAGCATGCCCGACGTCTTCGACTACAACTCCGGCTCGTTGTTCCAGCAGATCGCACCGGAGAAGAACCTGGCCAAGCTCACGGGCGACGCTTCGGTGGCGAAGGTCGACGAGGCGTTCACGCCGCAGGTGTCGGTGGGCGACGACGTCTACGGGGTCCCCTACGGAACCGCCTTCGGTGGCGGGGTCATGTACAACAAGAAGGTCTTCGAGCAGCTCGGTCTGAGCGTCCCGACCACCTGGGCCGAGTTCGTCAGCGTCAGCGACAAGATCAAGGCCGCCGGCATCACGCCGGTCGTCCAGACCTACGGCGAGACCTGGACGGCGCAGCTCTTCGTGCTCGGCGACTTCCACAACGTCGCCGCGGCGAAGCCGAACTGGGCCGCCGACTACACGGCGAACAAGGCCAAGTACGCCTCCGACCCGGTGGCCGAGGCCGGGTTCCAGCACCTGCAGGAGGTCTACGAGAAGGGGTACGAGAACTCCGACTACGCCTCCGCGAAGGTGCCGGACGGCATGCGGATGCTCGCCGACGGCACCGGGGCGATGTACCCGATCCTCTCCAGCAACATCACGACCCTCGCCGCGGCGTCGCCGGACAAGGTGAACGACATCGGCTTCTTCGCGCTGCCGGGGACCGACGCCGCGGCGAACGGGCTCACGGCCTGGTTCCCGAACGCCGTCTACATCCCGGCCACGACGAAGGGGGACCAGCTGAGCGCCGCGAAGAAGTTCCTGGCCTTCGTGGCCAGCCCGGCCGGTTGCGAGGCGCAGACTTCCGCCAGTCCGCCCACCGGTCCGTACCTGGTCGAGGGGTGCACGTTGCCGGCCGACGTCCCCCAGGTGACCAAGGACGTCCAGGCCTACTTCGACGCCGACAAGCAGTCCCCGGCGCTGGAGTTCCTGTCCCCGGTCAAGGGGCCGAACCTGGAGCAGCTCTGCGTGCAGGTGGGCTCGGGCATCAGCTCGGCCGCCGACGCCGCGAAGCTCTACGACCAGGACGTCGAGAAGCAGGCCCAGCAACTTGGCCTCGCGGGCTGGTGACGGGCGTGTCGACGACCGTCAGCACGGACTCGCCGAAGGCGCGCGTCCACGCCCCCCGCGGCGAGCGTCGTGGCGGGCGTCGACGCAGCTTCTACCCGAACTGGTTCTACCTGCCGGCGGCCGTGATCTACGGCCTGCTCTTCCTCATCCCCACGTTGCTGTCGTTCTACTTCAGCCTCACGCGGTGGACGATCTTCACCAGTGAGTTCATCGGGTTCGAAAACTTCCGGCAGTTCTTCTCCGAACCCGCGCTGACGAAGGGCTTCGTGAACACCCTGGTCTACGCGGTCATCACCTCGGGCGCGAAGGTCGTGCTGGGGATGGCCCTGGGGTTGTTGCTGACCTCGCAGATCGTCGGCCGCGGCTACCTCCGCTCGGTCGTGTTCTTCCCGGTGCTGGTGTCCACGGTCGGGGTCGGCATCACCTTCCAGGTCCTCATGCACCCCAGCAAGGGCGTCATCAACCACGTCCTGGGGATGGTCGGCCTCGACGGGCCGGGCTGGTTGACGAACCCCTCGCTCGCCCTGTTCTCCGTCGCGCTCGTGGACGTCTGGAAGGGGGTCGGGCTCGCCACGGTCATCTACATGGCCGGGATCGTCTCGATCCCCAACGAGTACCGCGAGGCGGCGAAGGTCGACGGGGCCGGGCCGTGGGCGTCGTTCCGCAACATCGTCCTGCCGTTGTCCTGGCCCGCGACGTCCACCGTCGTGACGCTCTCGCTCATCGGCGGTCTGCGGTCCTTCGACCTGATCTGGGCCATGACGAAGGGCGGTCCGGGTTTCACCTCCGACGTGATCGCGTCGGTGATCTACAAGCAGTACCAGGCCGGTTTCTACGGCCTCTCGACCGCGGGCAACGTGATCCTGTTCATCGCGGTCACGGCGATCGTGATCCCGTTGACCCGGTTCATGGCGAAGCGTGAGGTGGACCTGTGAACCGGACCCTGGCCCGCTACGGGCTCGGCGGGGTGGCCATCGTGGCCAGTGTCGTCGTCTTCCTCGTCCCGTTCGCGTTCATCGTCCTCACGGCCGTGATGGACGCCCAGCAGGCCGGGGAGTTCGCGCTGGCCTGGCCGCGGAACTTCGACCTCGTGCAGAACTTCACGACGGTCCTCCAGACGCGCGACTACATCCTGGTCATCGCGTTCATCAACTCCACGGTCCTCACCGTCGTCTCGGTGACCGCCCTCGTGATCCTCGGGGCGATGGTCGCCTTCGTGCTGCAGCGCCGCAAGAGCCGGCTGACCCCGGTGGTGAGCTTCCTCGTGCTGGCCGGGCTCATCATGCCGCCGGCCATCGTCCCGACGATCTGGGTGCTGCAGAAGCTGGGGTTGTTCGGCGGGATGCCGGGCCTGATCTTCGTGGAGATCGCCTACGGGCTCTCGTTCACGATCCTGCTGTTCCGGGCCTTCCTGGGCACGGTGCCCCGGGAGCTCGACGAGGCCGCGATCCTCGACGGTGCGGGTCCCTTCCGGTTGTTCTTCCGCGTGATCCTGCCGCTGCTGCGACCGGTCACGGTGACGATCATCGTCGTGCAGTCGGTGAACATCTTCAACGACTTCACCAACCCGCTGTACTTCGCGCCCGGTGACGACAACGCGACGGTCCAGCTGACCTTGTTCAACTTCCAGAGCCAGAACCTGAACTCCTACAACCTGCTGTTCATGGACATCCTGCTCATCACCATCCCGCCGTTGCTCATGTACCTGTTCTTCAACCGTCAGATCGTCGCCGGCATGACGTCCGGCGCCGTGAAGGGCTGAACCCGGCCCCACCGTCGCACCGCAGGAGGAAGCACCCCATGACCCCACGCTGGCAGGCGGCGATGATCGTCGCCGACGAGGTCGACCAGGCTCCGTTGTTGCGCACGCGCTTCACCCTCGACGAGGGCCACGGGGAGGTGACCTCGGCCGTCCTGCACGTCAGTGCCCTGGGGGTGGTGGAACCCCAGCTCGACGGTGAACTCGTGGGCGAGGACGTCCTCACCCCGGGCTGGAGCAGCTACGAGTGGCGGTTGCGCTACGTCAGCCACGACGTGACCTCGCGCCTCACCGCGGGGAACCACGTCCTCGGCCTGGCCCTGGGCAACGGGTGGGCCGTCGGGCGCCTCGCCTGGAGCGGGAACAGCGGGCTGTACTCGAAGGACATCGGCGGTTTCGCGCAGCTCGAGGTGACCTTCGCCGACGGCCACGAACAGGTCGTCGCGACCGGCGCCGACTGGCAGGCACGGCCGTCGGCGGTTCTCGCCGACGAGATCTACGACGGTCAGACGATCGACGCGCGGTTGCGGGAACCCCGCTGGGCCGCGCTCGACGGTCCCACCGACGGGTGGAGCGGGGTGCACGTCGCGGAGTTCGACACCGGACGGCTCACCGAGCACATCGGGCCACCCGTGCGTCGCCAGGAAGTGGTCCGACCCGTCGCGGTGACGACGTCGCCGAGCGGGCAGACCCTCGTCGACTTCGGCCAGAACCTCGTCGGCTGGTTGCGGTTCAGCGTGCAGGGCGAGGCGGGTTCGACCATCACCGTCCGGCACGCCGAGGTCCTCGAGCACGGGGAACTGGGTACCCGTCCACTGCGCACCGCCGAAGCGACCGACCGGTTCGTCCTCTCCGGGGGGCGGGACACCTTCGAACCCACGTTCACGTTCCACGGGTTCCGCTACGTCGAGATCGGGGGCTGGCCCGGGGTCCTCGACGTGGACGACCTCGAAGCCGTCGTCGTGCACTCGCAACTGCGCCGCACGGGCGAGTTCGAGTGCTCGCACGAACTCGTCAACCAGCTCCACCGCAACGTCGTCTGGGGCCAAAAGGGGAACTTCCTCGACGTCCCCACGGACTGCCCGCAGCGCGACGAACGGCTCGGCTGGACGGGCGACCTCGCGGTGTTCGGTCCCAGCGCCGCCTACCTCTTCGACGTGTCGACGTTCCTGCAGGACTGGCTGCGTGACCTCGACGCCGAACAGGCGCACAACCAGGGCATCACGCCCTACGTGGTGCCCGACGTCCTGAAGTTCAACCCGCCGAAGGAACTGCGCGGCGAGCCCGACACGACCTCCTTCTGGTCCGACGTCGCGGTCTGGCTGCCGTGGTCGCTCTACCAGGCCTACGGCGACGAGGCGGCGCTGGCCGAGGCCTACCCCGCCGCGGTCGCCCACGTGCGCCGCGTGGAGTCCCTGCTGTCCCCGACCGACCTGTGGGACACCGGGTTCCAGTTCGCCGACTGGCTGGACCCGGACGCACCGCCGGACGACCCGGCCGCGGCCAAGGCGGACAAGGGCGTGGTCTCGACGGCCGCCGCCCACCGCAGCGCCCGGACGCTGGCCCGGATCGCGGAGGTCCTCGGGAAGCCGGCGGACGTGGCGGAGTTCGGCGCCCTGGCCGACCGCCTGCGCACCGCGTTCACCGAGCACTACGTCGAGGCCGACGGCCGGGTCCGTTCCGACTGCGCCACGGTCTACGCCCTGGCCATCGACTTCGGGCTGCTCGAGGGCGACGTTCGGGCGAAGGCGGGCGACCGGCTCGCCGAGGTCGTGGCCAAGGCCGGCTACCGCGTCTCCACGGGGTTCGCGGGAACCCCCTACGTGACCGACGCCCTCACCGCGACCGGCCACCTGGAGGAGGCCTACCGGCTGCTGCTGGAGGAGGGCTGTCCGTCCTGGCTCTACCCGGTGACCATGGGGGCGACGACGGTCTGGGAACGCTGGGACTCGATGCTGCCCGACGGGACGATCAACCCGGGGCAGATGACGAGCTTCAACCACTACGCCCTGGGGGCCGTGGCCGACTGGATGCACCGGGTGGTGGCGGGTCTGTCCCCGCTGGAGCCCGGCTACGCCCGCTCGCTCGTCGCCCCGCAGCCCGGCGGTGGCCTCGCGTGGGCGCGGGGTGCGCTGGAGACCCCGCACGGCCGCCTCGCGGTGCACTGGCGCGACGAGCCGAGCGGGCTCACCGTCGACGTCACGGTGCCGGCCGGGACGACCGCGCTGCTGCGGCTGCCGAACGGGACCGAGCAGGAACTCACGGCCGGTGAGCACACGGTGACTGGCTGAGGAGCAGAGCGTGACGAACGGCCCGGTACGGCGTGATCACCCGCGCGCCGTGCCGGGCCCTGTCCGTCGCGGCTGGAAGGATCGCCCCATGACTCGAGGCAGCGGGCGGTCCCCCTTCGCGCCCGACGTCCTGCCCGACGGCCGGCGTCGCTACAGCCACCGCGCCGTCGTGGCCCGTCGGACGCTGCTCGTGGGGGTCGTCGCCGCCGGGACGAGCATCGGGGTCGTCGCGACCCGGGCCGGGGGAGTCGACGACTCACCCGGCGTCGTGGGAGTGGCCGGCGGGGACCCCGCCGTCCACGACGCGGCCGCGCAGCCCGCTCCGTCCGCGACCCCGCCCGCGCACTCCCTCACCGAGGCCGGCAGCCCGTGGGTCATCGTGAACAAGCAGCACCCGATCGCCCCCCGCGACTACGCCCCGGAGATCGCCGTCGTGGGCGGCAAGGAGGTCGCGAGCACGATCGCGGCCGACCTGCAGGGGCTGCTGGCGGCGGCGACGTCGGCCGCGGTGTCCCTCGGGGTGACCAGCGGGTTCCGCTCACTGGCCCACCAGCAGGACGTCCACGACAACGCGGTCGCCCGCGACGGCGTGGAGAGCGCCGAGAGCGTCTCCGCCCGCCCCGGCTACAGCGAGCACCAGACCGGCCTCGCCGTCGACTTCAGCGGCAGCAGCCGGCCCGGGTGCCTCCTGGAGAACTGCTTCGGCCAGACGCCCGAGTACGACTGGCTCGTCGCCAACGCCGGCCGGTTCGGCTTCCTCCGGCGCTACCCCGACGACAAGACCGACGTCACCGGCTACGCGCCCGAACCCTGGCACTGGCGCTGGGTGGGGACCGACCTCGTCGCGCAGATGGCGGCGAAGGGGGTCACGACGATGGAGGAGTTCTTCGGCGTCTCCGGCGGTACGACCTACGCGTGAACCCCTCGACCGCGGGGTTGCCCGTCTCGCGGTTCGAGATCGGGACACCGCTCGGGGTGCGTTCACGCACGGCATGCACTGGACTGGGTCGGTGCAGCTAGGGGCGACCGCGGCAGAGTCCGTGAGCATCAAGGGCAACGACGTCATCCTGCGCGCCGACGGGCGCACCGAGGTCTACGACCTCTCCTACGTGCGGATGCTCGTGCCCTACCTGATCGGGGAGCGCGACGTCCCGCCGATGCGGCTCGCGCACTTCCGGCCCGGGATCAAGCCCTGGCTCTGCCTCAGCGTCATCGAGGACGACGGCTCCGAACCGAACCTCGCCGGCGTCGCCATCTACTCCGGCCTCGGCAGCCACCGGGAGATGGGTCTGCACCTGAACCGCTCCGAGGCGTGGCGCCTCGCCGAGATGCTCACCCGGGCGATGCCCGTGCAGCACCAGCGCCAGCACGAGGACGACGAGCCCGCGAAGGAGCAATCCCGCGGCGAGCAGGACCCGGCCGCCTGAGCGGTCGGATCGTCGTAGGTGGCGTCGTACGGTGACGGGGTGGAGCGACTCACAGCCCTGGTGACCGGTTCCGTCCAGGGCGTCGGGTTCCGGTGGTGGGTGCAGCGCCAGGCCGGCGAGCTCGGGCTGAGCGGATCCGCGACGAACACCCCGGACGGACGGGTCGAGGTCCTCGCGGAGGGTGATCGTCCCGCGTTGAAGTCGCTGCTGTCCCGGCTGCGCGCCGACCCCTCCACGCACGAACGCCCCGGGCGGGTCACCCGGGTCATCGACCACTGGGGACCCGCCGAGGGCGTCGAGGGGTTCGAGACGCGTTAGGCGTCGGCGTGGGCCCGTCGGGCCGGCTTCGCGACGAGGAACAGCATCAGCGCCGCGGCGCCGGTGCAGGCGAGCATCGTCGTGACCATCGGAACCGCGGAGTGCTCCCCGGCCAACCCGACCACGGGGGAGACCAGCGCACCGATGGTGAACTGCAACGCACCCTGCAGCGCCGACCCGGTGCCGGAGGCGAAGCGCACCTCGTCGGCCGCGAGCGCCGTGGCGTTGCCGAAGACCAGACCGCAGCTGAACACGGTGAACCACAGCAGCACGAGCACGGCCGGCGTCCAGGCGTGGAAGGCGAGCACGGTCGTGAACAACCCCGCGGCGCAGACGACCTGGATCAGCACGCCGGCGGCCAGGATCCGGGACGGGCCGTGGCGGCGCAGCAGGCGGGTCGAGACGGCGCCGCCCGCGGCGATGCCGAGGGCGTTGGTCGCGAACACCAGTGAGTAGGTGCCAGTGGAGAGCCCGACGACGTTCTGCAGGACGAAAGGCGAGGCGGAGACGTAGGAGAAGACCGTCCCGAAGACCAGGACGAGGGTTCCGACGTAGCCGACGTAGCCGCGGCGCGACAGCACGGCCTTGGCGGTGACCACGACGTCGCGGACCCCGCCGGCGTGGCGGCGCTCGCGGGGGAGGGTCTCGGGCACGACGAAGTACGCGGCGACCACCATCGCCAGCGCGGCGAGGGCGGTGACCCCGAAGATCCCGCGCCAGCCGCCGTGGCCCGCGATGAGCCCTCCGAGCAGGGGCGCGACCACGGGGGCGACGCCGCCGATGACGCCGAGGGTCGAGAACGCGCGGGCGGCGGCGCGCCCGGTGGCGAGGTCGGCGACGACGGCGCGGCCGATGACGAGCCCGGCCGCTCCCGCCAGCCCCTGGACGAGGCGGGCGAGCACGAGGACACCGATGGAGGGCGTCAGGGCGCAGACGATCCCGGCGAGGAACGTGACGGCCGAGCCGGCCAGCAGCAGCCTGCGACGGCCGAGCCGGTCGGAGAGCGGACCGAGCACGAGCTGCCCGGCGGCCATGCCCAGCATGAAGGTGGTGAGCGTCAGCTGGACCCGGGCCGCGCTGGTGGACAGGTCGCCCGCGAGGTCGGGGAACGTCGGCAGGTACATGTCGACGGCGAACGGTCCGATCGCGGACAGCAGCGCCAGCGTCACGAGCAGCTTGAGCGGGACCTCCTGGCCCTGGGCGACGGCGTTCGGGGCGCCGACCCGGCCGGCGAGCACCGAGGGGGCCCGGCGGGGTGCGGGCAGGACCCGGGCGGGAAGGCCGCGGAGGAGGTTGCGGGAGGCGGGGCGGGGACTGCGGGTGAGGCGGCTGGTTCGCTGCTCGCCGGTGGGGCGGGTCGGCACAGAGGTCCTTCCGGGGAGTGCGCGGGGTGCGAGGGTGTTCCACCGTTCTACATCGGCACCCGGTCACGCATCGAGTACCGAGCGTGTCGTGGTTTCGGTCATTCCGGGTCGTGATGACCGCCGGCAGGTCCGCCGCGCGCGACGTTCGCCTGCGCGGATCACGGGGCCCGCCTCGTTAGGCTCCTGCCCTGTGCACCTGAAGACCCTCACCCTCAAGGGGTTCAAGTCGTTCGCCTCCGCGACGACGCTGCGACTGCAGCCGGGGATCACGTGCGTGGTCGGCCCGAACGGGTCGGGGAAGTCCAACGTGCTGGACGCCCTGACCTGGGTGATGGGGGAGTCCAGCGCGAAGAGCCTGCGCGGCGGGAAGATGGAGGACGTCATCTTCGCCGGCACGACCGGCCCGGAGGGTCGCTCCGCCCTCGGCCGCGCCGAGGTCAGCCTGACGATCGACAACAGCGACGGGGCGTTGCCGATCGAGTTCGCCGAGGTCACGATCACCCGGACGATGTTCCGCACGGGTGGTTCCGAGTACGCGATCAACGGCCAGACCTGCCGTCTCCTCGACGTCCAGGAGCTGCTCTCCGACTCCGGCATCGGTCGCGAGATGCACGTCATCGTCGGCCAGGGGCAGATCGACGGGGTCCTGCACGCCTCGCCGGAGGAACGCCGCGCCTTCATCGAGGAGGCCGCGGGGGTCCTCAAGCACCGCCGCCGCAAGGAGAAGGCGTTGCGCAAGCTCGACGCCATGGAGGCCAACCTCACGCGCGTGGCCGACCTCGTGAGCGAGATCCGTCGTCAGCTGAAGCCGCTGGGGCGTCAGGCCGAGGCGGCGCGGCGGGCCCAGGTCGTGCAGGCGGACCTGCGTGACTCGCGGCTGCGGCTGCTGGCGGACGACCTCGTGCAGGCGAGCAGTTCGCTGCGGCGCGACGAGCAGGACGAGGCGGCGCTGAAGGCGCGCCAGGCCCAGGTCGAGGCCGACCTGACCGAGGCCGCGCAGCGCCTCGACGCCGCGGAGAAGGCCGCCGCGGCCGCCGCCCCGGACCTCGCGCGCGCCGTCGAGACCCACCACCGGCTGCAGTCCCTCGCGGAACGGCTCAGGGGGGTGCAGGCGCTGGCGGCGGAACGACTCCGGCTGCTCGCGAACGAACCCGAGGAGCAGACCGGACGGCGCGACCCGGAGGAGTTGCAGGCCTCCGCCGACCGTGTCCGGGCCGAGGAGGCCGAGCTCACCGCGCAGGTCGCCACCCACCGCGCCGCCCTCGACGTGGTGCTCGCCGCCCGGGCCGAGGCCGACGCGGCCGCGCGGGCCGAGGACCAGCGGGTCGCGGCCGCCCTGCGCGCCGCCGCCGACCGCCGGGAGGGACTGGCCCGCCTCGGCGGCCAGGTCGCCGCCCGCACCAGCCGGGTCGAGGCCGCCGAGTCGGAGCTGGAACGGCTCTCCGGCTCCCTCGCCGACGCGGAGCGGCGCCGCGAACGCGCCCAGGCCGAGTTCGCGACGCTGGAGACCCAGGTCGCCGGGGTCGAGGAGGGCGAGGAGGGTCTCGACGCCGAGTACGAGCAGGCCGCCGAGCAGCTGGAGACCGCGGAGGCCGCGCACGAGAGCGCCCGCACGGAGCTGTCGGCCGCCGAACGCGAGCGGGCGACCTGGGCGGCCCGCAAGGAGGCGCTCGAGATCGGGCTCTCCCGCAAGGACGGGACCGGGGCGCTGCTCGCCGCCGGGTCGGCCGTCTCCGGGGTGCTGGGCTCGGTCGCCGCGCTGCTGGGCGTCCGCAACGGTTACGAGCAGGCGATCTCGGCGGCCCTCGGGTCCGCCGCCGACGCCGTCGCCGTCTCGACCCCCGCGGACGCGGCACGGGCCATCGCCCACCTCAAGGACGACGACGCCGGCCGGGCCGGGATGCTCGTCGCCTCCGCCGGTTCGTCCGACTGGGGTGCCGTGACGGTGTCGGGTGCGGAACCCGCGATGACCCTGGTCACCGCGCCGGCCGACCTGCACCCCGCGCTGGTCCGGCTGCTCGGCGACGTCGTCGTCGTCGAAGACCTCGCTGCGGCGCAACGGGTCGCGGAGTCCCACCCCGACCTCGTCGCCGTCACCCGCGACGGCGACCTCCTCGGCGCGCACCTCGCCGCCGGGGGGTCGCGGTCGGCCCCGAGCCTGCTGCAGGTCCAGGCCGCCGTCGACGAGGCGGCCGACGCGCTCTCGGCCGCCGAGCACCGCGCCCAGCGGGCGCAGTTCGCGCTGCAGCAGGCGCAGCGCGACCGGGGCACCGCGACCGAACGCGTCGAGGCCACCCTGGACCGCCTGCACGACTCCGACGCCCGGATGACCGCGGTCGCGGAACAACTGGGCCAGCTCGGCTCCGCCGTGCGATCGGCTGCGGCGGAAGCGGACCGCCTCCGCGCGACGCGGGCGCAGGTCGTCGAACGCCTCGCGGGCGACCGGGCCGAACTCGCCGAGCTCACCGAACGCTTCGAGGCCGCCTCGGCGGCCCCGGAGGACGACGGTGACGTCACCACCGACGAACGCGACCGCCTCGCCGAGGTCGCCCGCGGGTTCGGCGCGACGGAGACCGAGGCCCGCCTCACCCTGCGCACCACCGAGGAACGCGCCCGCGCGCTGGCCGGGCGGGCCGACGGCCTCGAACGGCAGGCCAGGGAGGAGGTCGCGGCCCGCGAACGCGCCGCCGTCCGCCGGGCCCGGCGCGCCGAGCAGTCCCGCGTCGCCACCCGCGTGCGCGAGGGGGCGGCCAGGGCGCTGGTGGTCTGGGAGACCTCCGCCGCCGAGGCCGCGACCCTGCGCGCCGCTGCGGAGGCCGCGCGGGCGAGGTTCGAGGAGGAGGTCACCGGTGCCCGGCGGACCGTCGGGTCGCTGAAGGACGAGCAGCAGCGGCTGGGTGACTCCCGCCACGCCGACGAGGTCGCCCGCGCCCAGCAGCGCTGGAAGATCGACCAGCTGCGCCAGCGCGCGCTGGAGGAGCTCGGCACCGACCCCGACGTCCTGGTGCAGGAGTTCGGTCCCGACCAGCTCGTCCCGCCGTCGGCGCCGGCCCCGGGGGACCCCGAACCCGAGACGGAACCCGCACCGCGCCCCTACGTCCGTTCCGAGCAGGAGAAGCGCCGCCGCAGCGCCGAACGGGCGCTCTCCCAGCTCGGGCAGGTCAACCCGCTCGCGCTCGAGGAGTACGCGGCGATGGAGGAACGCCACCAGTTCCTCGTCACCCAGTCCGACGACCTCAAGAACTCGCGCAAGGACCTGCTCGACATCGTCAAGGAGGTCGACGAGCGCGTCGAACGCGTCTTCTCCGAGGCCTTCGCCGAGGTCGCCGAGCAGTACGAGCAGGTGTTCCCCCGCCTCTTCCCCGGGGGGGAGGGCCGCTTGGTCCTCACCGACCCCTCGAACATGCTGACCACCGGCATCGAGGTCGAGGCCCGCCCGGCCGGCAAGAAGGTCAAGCGGCTGTCGCTGCTCTCCGGGGGTGAGCGCTCGCTCGCCGCGGTCGCGATGCTGGTCTCGATCTTCCGGGCGCGCCCCAGCCCCTTCTACGTCCTCGACGAGGTGGAGGCCGCGCTCGACGACGCGAACCTCTCGCGGCTCATCACGCTCTTCGAGGAACTCCGGGCCTCCAGCCAGCTGATCATCATCACCCACCAGAAGCGGACGATGCAGATCGCCGACGCCCTGTACGGCGTGACCATGCGCGGCGACGGGATCAGCACCGTGGTCAGTCAGCGGATGCGCGAGCCCGCACCCGCCGAGGTCTCCGTCCGGTGACGCCCCGGTGAGCATCTGGTCACGGGGCGGCAACGTTGGGCGCGTGGAGTGGTGCGGGCGTGACGCACGGGGCACGCTGGGCGGGTGAAGATCCGGGTGGTGGTGCTCTCGTGGTGACGACTCTGCTCGTGACGTTCGCCCTGACGGTGGGGCTCGCTCTCGTGGTGCTGCTCTCGGTGGCCGCGCCGACCATGCGCCGACGAGGGAGCCGGCTCATCGCCCGCATCGACGCCTGGGCGGGTCGCGTGCTGCCCGTCGTGCGCCACCACCGGGAACGCGTCGCCGTCCGGGTCGCCGAACGCCTGGAGGCCCAGCGCCGCCACCAGGGCGAGGAACGCCGCACGGCCCGAGCGCGCTGACGGGTGGTGGCCCCGGCGTCTGGGAGGATCGACGCTCGTGGACACCTGGGAAGTCATCATCGGCCTGGTCGTCGTCATCGCCCTCGGGGGCGTGGGGGCGGTCGTGGGCCTCGTCCGTCCGCGCAGCCGGCGACGCTCGCTCCCGCCGCGCCCCGGTCGCCAGCCGGGCCTGGACGAGGACGAACCGCTCCCCGGGGTCGGCGACGACGCCGAGTTCCCGCGCGACTCCCCCTCCCGCGCGGTCGACACCGTCGACCTCCCCGACGGGCCGCTCGTCGAGACGCCCGAGCCGGCCCTCGGCCGGCTCGTCCGCCTGCGCGAACGCCTCTCCCGTTCCAACTCCGCCCTCGGCCAGGGACTGCTGGCGCTGCTCTCGCGCGACACCCTGGACGAGTCGACCTGGGAAGAGGTCGAGGAGACCCTCCTGGTGGCCGACATCGGCTTCGGCCCGACGACGGAGATCGTCGACGCCCTGCGCGAGCGCGTGAAGGTGCTCGGCACCCGCGAACCCGCCGCGCTGCGCGAGATGCTGCGCGCGGAACTGCTGAAGGCCGTGGGCACCGACGTCGACCGCAGCCTCAAGACCACCCGGCACGACGGCCGCCCGGCCGTGATCATGGTCGTGGGCGTCAACGGCACCGGGAAGACGACCACCGTCGGCAAGCTCGCCCGCGTGCTCGTCGCCGAGGACAAGGACGTCGTCCTCGGCGCCGCCGACACCTTCCGCGCCGCCGCGGCCGAGCAGCTCGCGACGTGGGGCGACCGCGTCGGGGTCCCGACCGTGCGCTCGGACAAGGACGGCGCGGACCCCGCCTCCGTCGCCTTCGACGCCGTCAAGCAGGGCATCGACACCGAGGCGGACGTGGTGATCGTCGACACCGCCGGGCGACTGCAGAACAAGGTCGGGCTGATGGACGAGCTCGGGAAGGTCAAGCGCGTCGTCGAGCGGCACGGACCGGTCGACGAGGTCCTGCTCGTCCTCGACGCGACCACCGGGCAGAACGGCCTGCGCCAGGCGGCGGTCTTCTCCGAGGTCGTCGACGTGACGGGCATCGTGCTGACCAAGCTGGACGGGACCGCCAAGGGCGGCATCGTCGTCGCGGTCCAGCGCTCGCTCGACGTGCCGGTCAAGCTCATCGGGCTGGGGGAGGGCGCGGACGACCTCGCGCCCTTCGACCCCGAGGCGTTCGTGGACGCGATCCTGTCCTGATCGTGAACCGGTGACAGCGTGGTCACGGTGGGGTGACGAGGGGCGACCGGGGACGTCCGCGTAACGCGATGTTCACACCGGCCCCGCCCTCGTCACGTGCCCGAAACACGACGCGCGAAGGTCTGTAACGCGGGAACGTCACGGTGGAGCCGCTCCCAGCCGCTGCGAAGCGGCCGTCCCTGCTCCCCGCCGGCTCCGCCGGCCTCGTGGAAGGCCTTGTTGCCCATGGATACCGGTGACACCGCCTGGGTCCTCACGTCCGCGGCCCTCGTGCTGCTGATGACCCCCGGTCTCGCGCTCTTCTACGGCGGCATGGTCCGCGCGAAGAGCGTCCTGAACATGATGATGATGAGCTTCGGCGCCATGGCCCTGATCGGGGTCCTCTGGGTGCTCTACGGCTTCTCGATGGCCTTCGGCAACGACGTCGGCGGCGGCCTGCTCGGTGACCCGTTCGAGTACTTCGGCCTCAACGGCCTCCTCGGTGCCGACCACCTCGTCGGCACCCTGCCGGCCATGGCCTTCGTCGCCTTCCAGTCCGTCTTCGCCATCATCGCCGTCGCCCTGATCTCGGGGGCGATCGCCGACCGCGCCAAGTTCGGCGCCTGGATGGTCTTCGCCGGGGTCTGGGCCACGATCGTCTACTTCCCCGTCGCGCACTGGGTGTTCGCCTTCGACGACGTGGTCTCCGCCACCGGCGGCTGGATCGCGAGCCGCGGGGTCATCGACTTCGCCGGTGGGACCGCCATCCACATCAACGCCGGTGCCGCGGGCCTGGCCCTCGCCCTGGTCCTCGGCAAGCGCCGCGGGTTCGGTCGCGACCCGATGCGCCCGCACAACCTGCCGCTGGTCATGCTCGGCGCCGGTCTGCTGTGGTTCGGATGGTTCGGCTTCAACGCCGGATCGGCCACCGCCGCCAACGGCACCGCGGCCGTCGCGTGGGTCAACACCCTCGCCGCCACCTGCGCCGCCATCCTCGGCTGGCTGCTCACCGAGAAGGTCCGCGACGGTCACGCGACCTCCCTCGGTGGGGCCTCGGGTGCCGTCGCCGGCCTCGTCGCCATCACCCCCGCCTGTTCCGCGCTGAACCCGGTGACCTCGATCGTCGTCGGTGTCATCGCCGGTGTGCTGTGCGCCCTGGCCGTCGGCCTGAAGTTCAAGCTCGGCTTCGACGACTCCCTCGACGTCGTCGGCGTCCACCTGGTCGGTGGCCTCTGGGGCACGATCTCCATCGGCTTCTTCGCTAGCGCCGACGCGCCCGCCGGGGTCGACGGCCTGCTCTACGGCGGCGGGGGTGGCCAGCTGTGGAAGCAGTTCTACGCCGCCGTCATCGTCATGGTCTTCTCCTTCGTCGTCACCTGGATCATCGGTACGGTCATCAACAAGACGATGGGCTTCCGCATCGACGAGGAGGACGAGGTCACCGGCATCGACACCGTCGTGCACGCCGAGTCCGGCTACGACTGGGGCACCCTCACCGCGGGCGGTGGCCGGGTCATCGGCTCGCCCTCCAGCCCGACCGACGCCCGCCACTCCTCCACCGGATCCTCGGAGGTCTCCGCATGAAGCTCCTGACCGCCATCATCAAGCCGCACAAGCTCGACGACGTGAAGGCCGCGTTGGAGTCCTACGGGATCCAGGGCCTCACGATCTCGGAGGCGTCCGGGTTCGGCCGCCAGCGGGGTCACACCGAGGTCTACCGCGGGGCCGAGTACACCGTCGACCTCGTGCCCAAGGTCCGCGTCGAGGTCCTCGTCGACGACGTCGACATCGCCGACATCGTGGAGGTCGTCGTCAAGAGCGCCCAGACCGGGCGCATCGGTGACGGCAAGGTCTGGACCCAGCACGTCGAGGACGTCGTGCGCGTGCGCACCGGCGAACACGGCCCCGACGCGCTCTGACCCCTGACCCAGCGGCACGGAGGAACCACCTGATGAACCCGTCTCGGGCAGGTCGGCGTTAGCGCCGACCTGCGCACCGAGCGACTCGCGCTGGCGGTGCGGGCGGGCAGACCCGGCCCGCACCGTCGCGCCGAGCTCGTCGAGCTCGTGGAGTCCCGGTTGCGCGACGTGTGGGCGGACGCCCTGGCCCCCCTGGCCCAGGACGCGCCCGAACTGCTCGACGACTCCTCCGGGGTCGCCCTGGCCTGCGTCGGTTCGCTGGCCCGCGGCGACTGCGGCCCCGCCAGCGACGTCGACCTCGTGCTGCTGCACGACGGCCGGCGCCTCCCGCGGGGCGACGTGGCCGCCCTCGCGGACCGCGTCTGGTACCCGCTGTGGGACCAGGGGCTGCGCCTGGACCACTCCGTGCGCACCGCCAAGGAGTGCCGCGAGGTCGCCGCCGCGGACCTCGCCGCCGGCACCGGCCTGCTCGACCTGCGCGTCATCGCCGGCGACGGCGGACTCGTGGCCCGCACCCGCGGGCACCTCCTCGACGACTGGCGTGGCGGGGCCCGCCGGCGCCTGCCCCAGATCCTCGACGGCCTCGCCGAACGCGCCGCGCGCTTCGGTGAGCTCGCCTACCTCCTCGAACCGGACCTCAAGGAGGCCCGCGGTGGTCTGCGCGACGCGATCACCCTGCGCGCGCTGGCCGCCAGCTGGCTCACCGACCGCCCGCACGGCGCGGTCGACGAGGCCCACACCGTCCTGCTCGACATCCGCGACGGACTGCAGACCTCCTCGGGTCGCCCCGGCGACCGGCTGATCCTGCCCGAGCAGGACGCCACCGCCGTCGTCTGCGGCTACGCCGACGCCGACCTGCTGCTGGCCGCCGTCGCGCAGGCCGCCCGGACCATCTCCGCGGCCGTCGACGTCACGACCCGCCGGGCCCGCCAGTCCATGCCGACCCGACGCTTCCGGGCCACCGGCAAGCGTCCCCGGCTGCGTTCGCTGGGCCACGGACTCGTCGAGCACGACGGCGAGGTCGTCCTCGGCGCCGGGGTCAGCCCCGCCGACGACGCCGTCCTGCCGCTGCGCGCCGCCGCGACCGCCGTCCGCGCCGGGCTGCCGCTGTCCCCGGTGACCCTGGAGCACCTCGTCACCACCTGCCCGCCGCTGCCGCTCCCGTGGCCGGCCTCGGCCCGCGAGGCGATGCTCGAACTGCTCGCCGCCGGGTCCGCGCAGGTGCCGGTGTGGGAGTCGCTCGACATGGTCGGGCTCGTCGAGGCGTGGATCCCGCAGTGGACGGCGATCCGCAACCGCCCGCAGCGCAACGCCGTCCACCGCTGGACCGTCGACCGCCACCTCATCGAGACCGCGGTCAACGCCCAGCCCTTCCTGCGCGAGGTCGAGCGACCCGACCTGCTGCTGCTCGCGGCGCTCACCCACGACCTCGGCAAGCTGCCCGGGGTCCAGGACCACTCCCGCCGCGGCGCGCCGCTGGCCCGGGCCGTCGCCGAACGCGTCGGGCTCGACGCCGAGGACGCCTCCGTCGTCGAGCGGCTCGTCGCCGAGCACCTCACGCTCGTCGACCTCTCCACCCGACGCGACCCCGACGACCCGCAGACCGTCGCGGCCCTCGTGGCCGCCGTCGACGGCAAGGCCGAGACCCTCAAGCTGCTGCGGGCGCTCACCGAGGCCGACGCGCGCGCCGCGGGCCCCGCGGCGTGGTCGCCCTGGCGGGCCCGCCTCGTCGACGACCTCGTCGCCCGCGCCCGCAAGAGCCTCTCGGGGGAGGAGGCGCCCGGTCCGGCGCCCTTCGACGAGGCCGAGCAGGCACTCGCCGCCGCCGTCGCGCGCGACGGGGAGACCCGGGTCACCGTGCGCGAGGTCGACGGGTTCTTCGTCGTCACCGTCGTCACCCCGGACCGGACGGGGGTCTTCGCCGACCTCGCCGGCCTGCTCGCCGGGCACCGCTTCCTCGTCCGCTCGGCGCTGGTGCGGACGCTGGAGGGCGTGGCCGTGGACTCCTGGTGGGTGGAGTCGCCCAGCGGCGATCCGCCGTCGGCGGTCCTGCTGCGCCAGAGCCTGGACCGGATCGTCGGCGGGGACGTCACGCTCCTGGACCGGCTCGCCGCCCGCGACGCGCAGACCCCGAAACCGGCCGGCGGGGTGCGTTCGCTCGTCGCGCACCCGCGGATCGTCATCCTCCCCGGTGCCTCCGAACGGGCCACGGTGCTGGAGATCCGGGCCGCGGACCGGCCCGGACTGCTGCACGCCCTCGGGCGGGCCCTGGCGGAGGAGCAGATCGACATCCGTTCCGCCCACGTCGCGACCTACGCCGCGCAGGCCGTCGACGTGCTCTACCTGGCCGAGGCCTCCGGCGAGCGGCTCTCCCCGCCCCGGGTGGCCATGGCGATCCGGGCGCTGTCCGACGCGGCGGAGGTCCCGGGCTAGATCCGACCGTTAGGCTGTGGGCGTGTTCGCCACGCTCTCCGACCGTCTCACCGCCACGTTCAAGTCGCTGCGCGGCAAGGGGCGCCTCACCGAGGCCGACGTCGACGCGACCGTGCGGGAGATCCGCCGGGCGCTGCTCGACGCCGACGTCGCGCTGCCCGTCGTGCGGGAGTTCACCTCCCGCATCCGCGAACGCGCCCTCGGCCTGGAGGTGCAGCAGAACCTCAACCCGGCCCAGCAGGTCGTCAAGATCGTCAACGAGGAGCTCATCGCCATCCTCGGTGGCGAGACGCGCCGGCTGCGGTTCTCCAAGAACCCGCCCACCGTGATCATGCTCGCGGGGCTGCAGGGCGCGGGGAAGACGACGCTGGCCGGCAAGCTCGGTCGCTACCTCAAGCAGAACGGCAACCGCCCGCTGCTCGTGGCCTGCGACCTGCAGCGCCCCAACGCCGTCAACCAGCTGCAGATCACCGGTGAGCGCGCGGGTGTGGACGTCTTCGCGCCCGAACCCGGCAACGGCGTCGGCGACCCGGTCTCGGTGGCCCGCCAGGGGCTCGAGCACGCGAACCACCACCACTACGACGTGGTCGTCGTCGACACCGCGGGCCGCACCGGTGTGGACGCCGAGATGATGCAGCAGGCCATCGACATCCGGGCCGCGGTCAACCCCGACGAGGTCCTCTTCGTCCTCGACGCGATGGTCGGCCAGGACGCCGTCGCCACCGCCGAGGCGTTCCGCGACGGGGTCGGCTTCGACGGGGTCGTGCTCACCAAGCTCGACGGTGACGCCCGCGGTGGTGCCGCGCTGTCGGTGCGTCAGGTCACCGGCCAGCCCGTCATGTTCGCCTCCACCGGCGAGAAGCTCGACGACTTCGAGATGTTCCACCCCGACCGGATGGCCTCGCGCATCCTGGACATGGGTGACGTCCTCAGCCTCATCGAGCAGGCCGAGAAGGCCTTCGACGCCGACCAGGCGCAGGCGATGGCGGCCAAGTTCGCCGCCGACGAAGACTTCACCCTCGACGACTTCCTCCAGCAGCTCAACGCGGTCCGCAACATGGGGTCGCTGAAGAAGATGCTCGGCATGCTGCCGGGGATGGCGCAGATGCGTCAGCAGCTCGACGCCTTCGACGAGCGCGAGTTCGACCGCATCGAGGCGATGGTCCGCTCGATGACCCCGCTGGAACGACGTCAGCCGAAGATCATGAACGGTTCGCGTCGCGCCCGCGTGGCCGCCGGGTGCGGGCAGACGACCTCCTCGGTCAACGACATGCTCGAACGGTTCGGCCAGGCGCAGAAGATGATGCGCTCGCTGCGCAACGGCATGGCCGGCGGGACGGGCATCCCCGGGATGCCGGGCATGGGTGGCGGTGGCGCCTCCAAGAAGCAGAAGGCCCGCGTCGCCGCGGCCAAGGGCAAGAAGGGCAAGAGCGGCAACCCCGCCAAGCGCGCCCAGCAGGAGCAGGAGGCCGCCACCAAGGCGGTCAGCGCGCCCGGGTCCGCGTTCGGGATGCCGGACCCGGAGAAGGGTTTCGACCCCGCCGACCTGAACCTGCCGAAGGGGTTCGACAAGTACCTCGGCCAGTGACCCTCCACCTCACCGGGCCGATCCTCATCGGCCCGGACGAGGTGGTCGGACAGGCGTGGGTCGTGGGGGGCCGGCTGACGTTCTCGAAGCCCTCCGGGGTCGCGACGACCGTCCCCGGGTGGGTCCTCCCCGGGATGGTCGACGCGCACTGCCACGTCGGGATCGGGCCGCACGGGCAGGTCCCCGACGAGGTCAGCGAAGCCCAGGCCCTCGCCGACCGGGCCGTCGGTGCGCTGCTGCTGCGCGACGCCGGGTCGGCGTCGGAGACCCGCTGGATCGACGACCGCGAGGACCTGCCGCGCATCGTCCGCGCCGGTCGGCACCTGGCCCGCACCCGCCGCTACCTGCGCGGGCTGGCCCACGAGATCGAACCCGAGGACCTCGTCGAGCACGTGCGGGTCGAGGCCCGGCGCGGCGACGGCTGGGTCAAGCTCGTCGGGGACTGGATCGACCGTTCGACGGGTGACCTCGCGCCCTGCTGGCCGGCCGACGTGCTGGCCGCGGGGGTCGCGGCCGCCCACGCGCTGGGCGCGCGGGTGACGGTCCACCAGTTCGGTGCGGACGGTCTCGAGGACCTGCTCGACGCGGGGGTCGACGGGATCGAGCACGGGACGGGGCTCCCGCTAGACCTCCTGGGCCGGGTCGCGGCCGCCGGGGTGGCCGTGGTGCCGACGCTGGTGAACATCGCGACGTTCCCCGGGATCGCCGACCGCGGGGCCGCGAAGTTCCCCCGCTACGCGGCGCACATGCGCGCGCTGCACGCCCGTCGCCACGACAACGTCGCCGCGCTGCACGAGGCGGGGGTGCCGCTCTTCGCCGGGACCGACGCGGGCAGCGTCCTGCCGCACGGGCTGATCGTCGACGAGCTGCACGAGCTCGTCGCGGCCGGTCTGTCGCGGACCGCGGCCCTGGACGCGGCGACGTGGTCGGCCCGGTCCTGGCTCGGGCACGACTCCCTCGTCGAGGGCGCGAGCGCCGACCTCCTGGTCCTCGACGGTGACCCCAGGACCGACCTCGGGGTGCTGCGCCGACCGCGGGTCGTGCTGCGCGGTCGGCTCGTCTGACGGGCGCCCTGTCGTGGGGCCTCTGTTCCCTCTGGCACAATGGCGGTGCACTCGTTCGTCCAGGGACCCTCTCACCCGGGACCTACGCGTCCATGAGTTGCACCGCTCGGCGTCCCCACACCGAGGGGTTCCGCTCAACACACCAGAACCGGGAGACACCCCACACCGTGGCTGTCAAGATTCGCCTCAAGCGCATGGGCCAGATCCGCGCGCCGTTCTACCGCGTCGTCATCGCCGACTCGCGCAACAAGCGCGACGGTCGCTCGATCGAGGAGATCGGGCTGTACAACCCGATGACCGACCCCTCGACCATCGAGATCAAGTCCGAGCGCGTCCAGTACTGGCTCAGCGTCGGCGCCCAGCCGACCGAGCAGGTCGCGGCGCTGCTCAAGGTCACCGGCGACTGGCAGAAGTTCAAGGGCCTGCCGGGCGCCGAGGGCACCTACCGCGTCCCGACCCCGAACACGAAGCCCCCGCGCATCCCCGGCGGCGGTACCGCGAAGGTCGTCGAGACCCCGGCCGAGGCGCCCGCCGCCGCTGCCGAGACCCCGGCCGAAGAGTCCTGAGCCCGTGCTCGCGGACGCTCTCGAGCACCTGGTGCGCGGCATCGTCGGGCACCCGGACGACGTGAAGGTGACGTCGAAGACGTTGTCTCGCGGTGCGTTGCTCGAAGTTCGCGTGCACCCCGACGACCTCGGCCGGGTCATCGGCCGGGCCGGTCGGACGGCCAAGGCCCTGCGCACCGTCATCGGTGCGCTGGCCGGCGGCAAGCCGGTCCGCGTCGACCTCGTCGACGTGGACAAGCGCTGAGCTGAGCACCACCCGCAGCGCCGGGGTCGCCACGAGCGACCCCGGCGCTGTCTGCTTTCCCCCTTTGAGTCAGGAGTTCCAGGTGGAGTACGTCGTCGCCCGCATCGGGCGACCGCACGGTGTCCGCGGTGAGGTGACCGTCGAGGTCCGCACCGACGACCCGGACACCCGGTTCGCGCCCGGCGCGGTCCTGCGCACGGACCCCGACCGCGGGCCGCTGACGGTGGCGACCGTGCGCTGGCACAACGGCACCCTGCTGCTGACCTTCGTCGAGGTCGAGGGCCGGACCGGGTCGGAGGCCCTGCGCAACACCCGTCTCGTCGTCGACCTCGAGGACGAGGCCGACCCCGAGGACGACGCCTGGTACCCCCACCAGCTGCAGGGTCTCGCCGCGGTGACCATGACCGGCACCCCGCTGGGCACGGTCAAGGACCTGCTCACCGGCGGTGCGCAGGACGTCCTCGTCATCACCGGGACCGACGGCCGCGACGTCCTCGTCCCCTTCGTCACCGCGCTCGTCCCCAAGGTCGACGTGAAGCGCGGCAAGGTCCTGCTGTCCCCGCCGGGCGGGTTGTTCGTCGAGCTCCCGGGGGAGCCCGAGGAGTGAGGCTGGACGTCGTCACGATCTTCGGGGAGTACCTGCAGCCGCTGCAGCTGTCCCTCATCGGCAAGGCGCAGGCGGAGGGTCTGCTCGACGTCCGGGTCCACGACCTGCGCGAGCACACCCACGACCGTCACCGCACCGTCGACGCACCGCCCTACGGTGGCGGTGCCGGTCTGCTGATGAAGCCCGAGCCGTGGGGCGAGGCGCTCGACGCGATCCTCACCGACCCGCCGGAGGGCGCCGACCCGCGCGGCCCCGTCCTCGTCGTCCCCTCCCCGGTGGGGGAGGTGTTCAGCCAGCGCGCGGCCGTCGAGCTCGCCGCCGAGCCGTGGCTCGTCTTCGCCTGCGGCCGCTACGAGGGCATCGACGCGCGGGTCGTGGAGCACTACGGCACCCGCATCCGGGTGCGCGAGGTCTCCCTGGGCGACTACGTCCTCAACGGTGGCGAGGTCGCCGTCCTGGCGATCACCGAGGCCGTGGCCCGGCTGCTGCCCGGGGTCATCGGCAACGCCGCCAGCCTGACCGAGGAGAGCCACGCCCCCGAGCACGACGGGCTGCTGGAGCACCCCGCCTACACCAAACCCGCCTCGTGGCGGGGGCTGGACGTGCCGGCGGTCCTGGCGGGCGGCAACCACGGCGCGGTCGACCGCTGGCGACGCGACGAAGCCCTGCGCCGCACCGCGACCCGCCGTCCCGACGTGCTGGCCCGCCTCGACCCCGCGCGCTGCGACCGGCGCGACCTCGCCGTCCTCGCCGAGCTCGGCTGGACCCCCGGCGATCACGGATTCCAGGTCGGGCCCGCCGCTGTGGCAGACTGGGTCGACACCAACGAGCCGTGACGGCCGGTGACTGCTGCCCTCGGGCAGCGGAGGGTGCGCCTGCCACAGGGGGCGAGCCCCGCCGGAGCACCCGTCACGGGACCAGATGCCTGTAGCGATGACCTGTGGCGTCACCAGGGGAAGTGAGTACCACCATGAACCTGCTCGACAACGTCGACGCGGCCAGCCTGCGCACCGACGTCCCGGACTTCCGCGCCGGCGACACCCTCAACGTCCACGTCAAGGTCGTCGAGGGCAACCGCTCCCGCGTCCAGGTCTTCAAGGGCATCGTCATCCGTCGCACCGGCGGCGGCATCCGTGAGGCCTTCACCGTCCGCAAGGTCAGCTTCGGCGTCGGCGTGGAGCGCACGTTCCCGCTGCACACCCCGATCATCGACAAGATCGAGGTCGTGACCCGCGGTGACGTGAAGCGCGCCAAGCTCTACTACCTGCGCGACCTGCGCGGCAAGGCCGCCAAGATCAAGGAACGTCGCGAGCCCCGCGGCTGACCTCAGCAGCAAGCACCCGAGCCGGGTCCCGCTCTCGCGGGGCCCGGCTCGTGTCGTTCGGGGCGGGGCCCCGTCACGGCTGACTACAATCGCCCAGCCGCCTCGCTGACCCCTGCGACCGCGGTGACGACCCCGCCAGGCAGGAGTTCCGTGACGACCACCCAGCCGCCCCAGACGAGCGGGCGGCAGCGCTCCCGGGGAGGTCGGGCCGTCCTCGTGCTGGCCATCGCCCTGCTGCTCGTCCTGCTGGTGCGCACGTTCCTGGTGCAGACGTTCTCGATCCCCTCCGACTCGATGCGGTCCACCCTCGAACCGGGGGAACGGGTCCTGGTCTGGCGCGTCGACGCGGCGAACGTCCAGCGCGGCGACGTCGTCGTCTTCGACGGCACCGGGACCTTCAACGACGCGCCACCGGACCCCCAGGGCCTGGCCGCCGTCGGCGCGGCCGCCGCGGGGCTGCTCGGGTTCCGGCCCGGCGAGTCCGACTACGTCAAACGCGTCATCGGGCTGCCGGGGGACCGCATCACCTGCTGCGACGCGCAGGGCCGGCTGCTGGTCAACGGGGTCCCGCTCGAGGAGCCGTACCTCTACCCGGGGGACGCGCCCAGCGAGCTCCCCTTCGACATCGAGGTCCCCGAGGGCAGGCTGTGGTTGATGGGTGACCACCGCAGCGACTCCGTCGACTCCCGCTCGCACCTCGGCTCGCCCGGTGGCGGGACGGTCTCCGTCGACGACGTCGTCGGGCGCGTGGTCGCGGTCACCTGGCCGTTCGGCTCCCTCGGGACGGTCGCGCGGGGGAGCGGCTCGTGACCGCGGACCGCGACGCCGTGCAGGACTCGGCGCAGCGCCCCCCGGGCGCGCCGCGTTCCGCGGTCGGTGGGGTGCTCGCCGCGGTCAAGGAGGTCGTCCTGGTCGTGGTGGTGGCCCTCGTGGTCTCCCTCGTCGTCAAGACGTTCCTGCTGCAGGCCTTCTTCATCCCGTCGATCTCGATGGAGACGACCCTCGACGTCGGTGACCGGGTGATCGTCAGCAAGCTGACGCCGGGACCCTTCGACCTGCACCGCGGGGACGTCGTGGTCTTCGCCGACCCGGGGGGCTGGCTCGACGAGACCGCGCCGACCGAGCGCGGGCCGGTCGGCACCGTCGTCGCGAAGGCCCTGACGTTCGTGGGTCTGCTGCCCGAGGACTCCGACGACCACCTCATCAAACGCGTCGTCGGGTTGCCCGGCGACCACGTCGTCTGCGCGCCCGACGGCACGGTCACCGTCAACGGCACCGCGATCGACGAGCCGTACGTCTCCTCGACGTCGCAGGGTGAGCCGATGTGCGACGTCACCGTGCCCAGCGGGAACCTGTGGGTGATGGGGGACAACCGCGCCCGCTCGGCCGACTCCCGCTACAACCAGGACAAGCCCCACGACGGCTTCGTGCCGCTCGACCTCGTCGTCGGGCGCGCCTACGCGATCGTCTGGCCGGTCTCGCACTGGGCGTGGCTGTCCACCCCGTCCGACTTCGACCAGGTCAGCGGCGAAGCGGGGATCTCGTGAGCCCCGCCGCGCCACGTCCGCGCAAACCCTCACCCTCCGTCCCGCCGTCGCTGCGTCTGGAGCGGCAGCTGCTGCGTGAGGGCCACACCCTCGTCGGGGGGATGGACGAGGTCGGCCGCGGCTCGCTGGCCGGACCGGTCAGCGTCGGGGTGCTCGTCGTCGACGCCGACACCCGGACCGCGCCCCTCGGGCTGCGTGACTCCAAGCTGCTGAGCCCCGCCGCGCGTGAGGCGTTGGCGCCCAAGGTGGCCCGCTGGGCGGTCGCCTCGGCGGTCGGGCACGCCGAACCGGACGAGATCGACGCCATCGGCATCATCGCCGCCCTGCGTCTCGCCGGGCGCCGGGCGCTGGCGCAGCTGCCGGTGCTGCCCGACCTGGTCATCCTCGACGGCAACCACGACTGGCTCAGCGACCCGCGGGACGCGTCGCTCTTCGACGAGCTCGAGGGCCCGTCCACGCTGCTGCCCTGCGCGGCGCCACCCGTGACCACCCGCATCAAGGCCGACGTGTCGTGCGCAGCGGTGGCCGGGGCCAGCGTGCTGGCCAAGACGACCCGGGACGCGATGATGGCCGCGCGCCACGAGGACTTCCCGCACTACGGCTGGGCCGGCAACAAGGGCTACAGCGCACCGGACCACCTCGAGGCGCTCGTCGTCCACGGCAGCTGCGAACAGCACCGTCGCAGCTGGCGCCTGCCCGGTCTCGGGGCCGCCGTGCCCGCGCAGGCCGACGCGCAGGACGCGCTCTCGGACCTCACCTCCGACACCACGCTGTCGCGGAAGGCATGATGGTCCCGTGAGCGCCGAGGACCTCGAGAACTACGAGACCGAGATGGAGCTTCAGCTCTACCGCGAGTACCGGGACGTCGTGTCGCTCTTCTCCTACGTGGTCGAGACCGAACGTCGCTTCTACCTCGCGAACTCGGTCGACCTGCAGGTGCGGACGGCCGACGGCGAGACGTACTTCGAGGTCACCCTGCACGACGCGTGGGTGTGGGACGTCTACCGTCCGGCCCGGTTCGTGCGCGACGTGCGGGTGGTGACGTTCAAGGACGTCAACGTCGAGGAGCTGCAGAAGCGCGACATCGAGGTGCCGGACACCCCGGAGCTGCGCGACCGCTGAGGCGCGGGACCGCCCATCCGCGCGGTGGATGGTCCGATCCGTAACACTTCTGACGCTGGTGCCGATGGTCCGGCGGGACGCGCTCCGCTGCCGGGGGGTCGTCGGAGCGCGTCCCAGCTCCCGACGCGACGGCCGTTGACGCCGCCGTCTCCACAGGACGCCCCGCGCCGACGTTGTCCACACCGGCGTCCTGCCCGGCCCACGCCCGCCCTCCCCGGCACGCACCCTTCTCGCCGGAGGTGGTGCACGTGCGCGCGAAGGACGCCGTGGGGCAGTACGGGGAACGGGTGGCCGCCCGGCGGTTGACCGAGGCCGGGATGACGGTCCTCGAGAGCAACTGGCGGTGCCGGCTCGGTGAGATCGACCTGGTGGCGCGGGACGGGGACTGCCTCGTCGTGTGCGAGGTCAAGACCCGCCGCAGCGAGAGCGCCGGCACGGCCCTGGAGGCCGTCACCCCCGACAAGGTCGCCCGCCTGCGCGGCCTCCTCGGGGAGTGGCTCAAGGCCCACCCCGGCGTCCACCCGGGGCAGGTGCGCCTCGACGTCGTCGCGGTCACCCTGCCGCCGCGGGGACCGGCCCGGGTCCAGCACGTCCGCGGGGTGTTCTGATGGCCCTCGCGCGCTCCCTCGCCGTGGGCCTGGTCGGCCTCGACGGCCACCTCGTCGAGGTCGAGGCCGACATCTCCACCGGGCTGCCGGCCTTCGTCCTCGTCGGGTTGCCCGACGCCTCGCTGCACGAGGCCAAGGACCGCGTCCGCGCGGCCGCGGCGAACTCCGGGTTCCCGCTGCCCCAGCAACGGATCACCGTCAACCTCTCACCGGCGACGCTGCCCAAGACCGGCAGCGGGTTCGACCTGTCAACCCCTGGGTTATGCCACACTTAAGACGTGAAGGCACTCGTGTATGCGCGCATCAGCAGCGACAAGGCCGGCGGTGGCCTCGGGGTTGACCGTCAGCTCGCTGACTGCCGAGAGCTGGCAGCGCGCCTCGGGTGGACCATCGTGGGGGAGTACACCGACAACGACGTCTCTGCGTACTCCGGCAAGCCCCGACCCGGCTACAAGGCACTGGTGGCCGATCTCGAAGCCGGAGAAGGGGCGGGAGTCCTGGCGTGGCACACGGACCGTCTCCATCGCTCACCGACCGAGCTGGAGTCGTTCGTCGACCTCTGTGAGCGGCGTGGCATCGTCACGCACACGGTCACTGCGGGGCCTCTGGACCTCTCCACGCCGTCTGGCCGCATGATCGCCCGTCAGCTGGGGGTGGTCGCACGGTACGAGGTGGAGCATGCCGTTGAGCGGATGCAGCGTGCGAAGAAGCAGGCCGCCGGCAAGGGGGAGTGGCTTGGAGGTCGACGCCCTTACGGATGGACGACGTCCGGTGAGGTCATCGAGGACGAGGCCGCTGTCATCCGGGAATCCGCTGAGTTGCTGTTGACGGGCGCCTCGCTGAGAGCCGTGACGCAGGCGGCCAGGGTTCGAGGTGCATGCACGTCCACCGGCGGGGCTTGGACTCCGACCGAGCTGAGCCGTGTCCTCCGACGGCCGCGCAATGCTGGCCTGGTCCGACACCGGGGAGCGGTCCTCGACGGAGTGCAGGCCACCTGGCCCCCGATCCTTGACGAGACGACCTGGCGGGCCGTGGACCACCTCCTCGGCGACCCCGCCCGCCGCACCAATGCCGGAGCACCCCCGCGTTGGCTGGGGTCCGGTCTGTACCGCTGCGGTCTCTGTGAGGACGGCACGACGGTACGCGTGACTCATTCGACCTCCGGGGGCTTCGCTGGCCACCCCGCCTACGCCTGCCGGGAACGCAAGCACCTGACGCGCTCCCAGTCGCATGTCGATGAGGTCGTCACGGAAGTCATCGCCGCCCGCCTGTCACAGCCCGATGCGATGCACATGCTCGACGTGCACGAAGACGTGGCCGACTTCGAGCAGCAGGCCAGCCACGCGCGAGCAGCCCAGGAGCGTCTCGAGCAGCTCGGTGAAGAGTTCGGTGCCGGCCGCATCAGCTTGGCCGCGCTGCAGGCTGGGACCGAAGCAGCTCGGCGCATCGTGGACTCCCACCACGCCGCGGTCGCCGCTCGCCGGACCGACTCAGCGCTGGCGACCGTGCTGAGCGAGGGGGACCCCGGCGCCGCTTGGCGGACGCTCGTCGCCGACAGTCGTGAGTCTCCGGCGTCCCTCGGCCTTGCTCGAGCCGTCCTGTCTGCCCTCGCCATCGTCACCCTGCTGCCGACGACCAAGGGGCGCCCCCCGGGATGGCGTCCGGGGCAGCCCTACTTCCGGCCGGAGTCAGTGCAGATCACCTGGCGCGACTGAGTAACTTCGAATCGCCGCAGTCACCTGTTGCCAGAAGGGCGACGCGGGAGCAACTGATCCTGACGAACTCGGACGTTCTCGTCCGTTCTCGTCCGTTCTTCCGACGTCGGGCTTCGAGCTCTGTGCCTAGGCCTTGTGTCGGGCAGCGTGATCGACGACCCAATCTCTGATGTCGCGCCTAGCATTCCTTGTATCGCCTCCCAAGTAGAGGGGGCGCAACAGCGGAGGTGTTGCGACACATGCACTTCGACGGAAAACAGATGGCCGCCCGTCGCCGACGGCTCGCCCTAACCCGGGAAGCTGTAGGCATCGGGGTCGGCCGGGGCTACCAGTCCATCGTCGACTACGAACTCGGTCGGACGCAGCCACCGCTCAAGGTGGCCGTGGCCATCGCAGAACTACTTGGCCTGGAACTCACGGACCTCATCGCCCGGGATCGTGAGGCGGTGGCCGCTTGAAGACGACAGCTCCACCGAGCAAGACCAGAGCGACGGAGGCCGCTGCAACGGCCCCCGCCGCAACCACCAACCAGGCCCCCAACAAGGCGTCCGACCAGCGGCAAGAGCGACCCTACGACCTCCTGGAGTACGCGCGGAAGGTGGCCCAGCAGGCGCCACCCCTCAAGCCCGAGACGCGCGACCGGCTGGCCGTCCTCCTCAGGGGGGTTGCGGCGTGACCCGGAAACGACGAACGGCGCCCCCCGCCACAGGAAGCGCCGCCCGAACCGCCACGACCCCCACCACGGAAGTCTTGCCTCAGTCTACGGCGAAACTCCATGCGGCGTTGATGGCGGCAGTGACCGACCGGCTCGCCCCAACGGTGGTCACCGAGGTCCGCAACCCCGACGACGTCACCGATGTCCGCTACCGCGCCCGGACGTACCTCACGCTCCGCGCCGCGGAACGCGCCGTCCTCGCCGCCTGGAGCCGCGGGCAACGCGCTGAGGTTGTGCTCGTGCGCCTAGTCCCCGTGCAGATCGGGGGCGAGTTGTGAGCCTGCTACCGGGCGAGTTCATCCGCCCCATCGCCGGCCGCATGCCTCAGGGGCGAACGGCCGACGGAACCTGGATCGACACCCTCGACATGACCACGGCACCGCCAGCTGCCCAAGCGACAGTTGACCTCCACATGAGCGTCGCCTACTGGTTCGGCTACCTCCAGGGCAGGAAGGAGGCACTCGGAGAGCAACCGGGACAGTTCCAGGTGGCGGCGGCCGACGTCGTCCGCCGCATGGCCAACACCCCGCCTCGCGACGAGCTCGAGGAACTCCGGGGCAACCCCGCCGGCGCCCAACGGATCCGCGAGCAGTGGCAACGGCTCGGGCTGCGGGAGGAAACGCCGTGAAGCTCGCTGAGGAAGCCTACGACGGCCCAGTCTCCGGCCCATGGGGCGACGAACCCATCGACTCTCCCGCCGACAAGGACAGCGGCCCCAAGCGAATGTCGGCGGCGCACGTCGTGCGATTCGTCGAGGAACGCTACGACGTCCACGCGACGCCGGCAGGCGAAGCGTTCGCCCTCCCGAAGACCGGAGCTCAACTCCCGATCATGCTGGAGAGGAAGGGCGGGAAGCTCACCGAGACGGTCGCCGCAGCTCTCTACGACAACAGCGAGGCCGTCGTCTCGACCAAGACCGTCGAGGACGCCATGCGGGTCATCATCGCCCGCGCTCGACAGATCACGGAGCGACACGAACTCAACCTGCGTGTGGCCTTTCGGGACGACGTCTTGGTCCTCGACCTCGGACAACCGGCATCCGCAGCCTGCGTCGTCATCCGACCCGGCTCCTGGCGCGTCAAGGAGAACCCACCGCCTGGCATCTGGTTCCGCCGCACTGCAGCCAGCCGTCCTCTGCCCACACCGGTGGCCAACACCTTCGGCCTCGACGGCCTCCGCAGACTGCTGTCCTTCGAAGCCGGCGACCGACGCTGGCTGCTCATCCGAGGATGGCTCGTCGCAGCCTGCTTCCCGGAGATCCCGCGGCCCATGCTGCTCGCCCTGGGTGCTCCGGGATCCGCCAAGACGACCCGTGCGCGACTCATCGTCTCCGTACTGGACCCCCGACAAGAACTGGGCAGCTCCTTCGGCAAGAACATCACCGACGACCAAACCAAGGCGCTCGGTCGCTACCTCGTCTCCTACGACAACCTCACCGGCGCCTCCGAGGCCATCTCCGACCACCTCTGCCGCCTGGTCACCGGCGACGAGATCGACAAACGCGTCCTCTACTCCGACAACGAGCTCTCAACGGTCTCCTACCGGCGAACGGGGGCGCTCACTGCGGTCAACATGCCCGCCCTGCGTGCCGACGCTCTCGAGCGGGTCGTCGTCGTCGGCGTCGACCGCATCCCCGAAGGCAACCGCGTCTCCGAGGCCGGCCTACGTGCCTCATTCGAGCGAGGACACGCACAGATTCTCGGTGACCTCTGCAACGACCTGGCAGGGACCCTGCAGCGCCTCCCGCAGGCGCGCGCTTGGCAGGGTTCACGACCGCGGATGGCGGACTACTGGGACGTTCTGCTCGCGCTCGACAAGGACGTCGCCCAGGCCTACCGAGAGGCCGCGGAAGGGGCGATGGTCGAGGCTGCCGAGGCTGACCCCTTCGTCGCTGCCGTCACAGAGTGGCTCGCAGAACGGCAGCTGCCCTGGCGCGGCGAGACGACCGAGGCCTGGCGGGAAGCGAGCCGCCACCGGGAGTCCCTCGAAGGCCTGGGGTCCACCTCCGCCGCCTGGTGGCCCAAGAACGCCTCCCGGTTCACGGACGCCCTCACCACCGCCGCTGAGCCCCTCAGGGCAGTCGGCGTGGAGTCTCGACGGCTCCGTGTGAACGGTCGACGACTCATCGAGTTCACGGCCGTCAAGCGGCCCTCGGCAGGGTGCGAAGAGGGTGCAGGAACGGGTGACGAGGGTGCAGGATCCGCACCCGTCTTGCACCCAATCTTGCACCCAGATGGGGCAGCAACACCGCAGGTCAGCGCCTTGGAGGCCAATCCGGGTGACGAGGGTGACGCACCACGCGGGTCCTCCCTACTCCCAACCCCTGAGAGAGATAGAGAAAGGAGCCCGTTGCGCGTAGTGCCCGCGAGTCCCGTCACCTCCGTCACCCAGGACGAAGAACCACCCTCCGCGGACCACCTCGACGGCTCCGATCCCGACGAAACCCCGTCGATCCCGGCGCACCTTGCTGACGCCGGGAACTGGGCCTCCCTCGAACCCATCGACGACGAGGACCGCGACGGCGAACCCGACCACTCCCTGGAGACCTCGTGATCCGCCCCGAAGCCGCGCGTGTCTTCTACCGACTCGCCAGTGCCCTGGCCGACGTCGACGGCGCGACCCCGTGCCGCGACCGAGACGAGTTCCACGACGACGACCGCCGCGTCCGGGCCCAGGTCGCCCAGCTCTGCACCGGCTGCCCTGTCCTCCAGGCCTGCGGGGACTACGCCGAGGCCGCCGATGAACGCCACGGCGTCTGGGCCGGCCGCGATCGAACCCGCACCGCCACCCGGAAGGAGACCGCCGCGTGATCCAGCTACGCACGACCGAGGACTGCCCCAGGTGTGGTCACCACGTCTACTACCGCCTCTCCGGCGGCCCCTGGCGGATCCTCACCGCCGCCCGCACCGAATGCGTCCTCGAGGCAAAGGAGAACGAGAAGTGACCGACCTCCAGGCCTTCCTCGAGGCCTTCCGCAACCGCTGCCCCAATTGCGGCGCAGAGCCTGTCTACCGGACCGTCAAGCATGTGTGGACCACATCCATCACACACCGCCCCGACTGCCCGCACGACGGCGTCAACGAGTTCCACCTCAACGACTTCATCGGAGGCGATCGATGACCCCCGTGACGAACGAGGACCAGCGGCGAGCAGCGACCTTCCTCGCCTGGATCTACCGCGACCCCGAGCGTGACCTCGCCACAGACATCGTCGAAGCCGTCCTCGCGCAGGTCAGCGAAACCCAGCGCGTCGAGCACTTCATCGCCGGCCTCGTCGTCGTCATCGCCGACCTCTACCCCGACATTCAGACACCCGAAGCCCACCAGCGCCTACAGGAACTCGCCGAACGCTACGCACTCGCCGGCCTGGACCAGTGACCCGATGACCTACCGACCTCCTGAGCACTTCGTCCACGGCCTCAATGGACCCGTCGTCCTCATCCCCGCCCGCGTCGCAGCACTGCTGGAAACGCGCGCCGGTCTGAACCGTTTCCGCATGGACATCCGCGGCGCTGACCCCGAAGTTGATGCCGTCCTCGTCGCCGTCCACCTCGCCGCTCTCACCTGGCGTACCGCAACGGGAAGCGACCCGCGGAACACCGAGGAACAACCGGCAGAGTTCCCTGACATGAGCACCCGTGTCGCCGCAGACACCCTCGGCATCACTGAACGCGGCGTCCGCCAAGCCATCACCCGCGGCCACCTACACGCCACCCGAGTCGACGGCCGCTGGCGCATCACACGAGAAAACCTCGCCCACTTCCAAGCCGCACGCACCGCGGCCTGACACCTAGGAGCAACCGATGGCCATCACCACCGCTCAGCGCGACCTGGCCGCCCGTGCCGCGGCGATCGCCCGCCAGAGCATCGAAGCCGCCCGGGCTGACACCAACCTCTCCGAGATCGGCCGGCAGCGCCTCATGGCGCAGGCGTACCTCAAGGCCCGCGCGCAGATGGAACATCTCCGCGAGGAGGAAACCGAGACTGTCCGCGGTCGCCGGGCCGAGCTCGAACGACGACTGTTCGGCCTCGACAAGCCCACCGCTGCCGACGTCATCACCGTCCGAGACGCCCAGGACCGCGCTGAAGCCGCCCGCAACGCCGATGAAGCCTCCAAGCTCCTCGCCCGCGCTGAGCGCATCGGCGATCAGACCCTCGCTCGAGCCGTCGCACAGGTGAGCGCTGACCGGGGCTACTGGCACACCTTCGATGAGTGGAGCAGGACCCGCCCCGACACTCATGAGCTCATTGCCGAGCTGGGTGACATCGACGATCTGCTCGACCCCACTCAGCGCGTGGGTCGCGACATGGCCTTCGCCCTGCAGGTTCCAGACGAGCTCAAGGCCTACGCCCACAACCCCGGCCAGCTGCAGAAGATCGCCGACGGCGCCACTCTGCAGACCACACAGGGCTGACATGACGACCGGAAGCGGAGCGCCGCACTCGAAGGGGTGGGGAGGGACCCATGGCGTCGTAGGGGCTGGAGACGCACGGGGAGGCTCCTTTCCCTCTCCTCGCCCCAGCCACCAAGGGGGCCCCCGGTGACGCGCCTGGCGCCGGACGAGGACCGGACGGTGAAGGCCACCGAGAAGGAGCTCCGGCGCCTTAAGGCCGAGGAGCTCTCGCCGATCCTCACGGCCGCGGCAAGGGCTTTGGCGGAGACGATCGATGCGACCACGGCGGCGCGCGATACGGCGGCCCTGGTGCGTGAGCTGCGGGCTGTTCTGGCTGATCTGCGGGAGCGGCAGGAGACCCGCCTGTTCCCGGACAGCGACCTCGACCGTCTGCGTGAGCAGCGGGCAGCGCGGCGGCTGCTCGCGGCCCGAGAGAACCACATGGACGGCGCACAAGCGCCACAGAAGGAAGGTGCCTGATGGCCGGTAGTAGCGGCACGATCGGGATCCGGATCCTCCTCGACGGGCAGCGGGCAGTCTCGCGACAGCTGAACGCGATGAGCGAGGACGCCAACCGGGTCGGGCGAGCGTTCGCGGATATCGCGAAGGCAGTTCCGTTCGGTGGGCCCTTCCTGAAGGCGGCTGGTCTGGCGACGACGGCACTGGCCGGGGTCGCCGCGGCCGGCGTGGTCGCTGGCATCAAGACAGCGGCTTCGATGGAGCAGGCGAACATCAGCTTCACCACGATGCTGGGCAGTGGCCAGGCAGCGCAGTCGTTCTTGACCGACCTGCAGCAGTTCGCAGCCAAGACCCCGTTCGAGTTCCCGGAGCTGCAGACCGCTGCGTCCTCCCTGATCTCCGCCGGGATCGCGGCCAAGGACGTCATCCCCATCATGACGAGCCTGGGGAACGCCACCTCGGGCATGGGAACGGGTTCCGAAGGGGTCCAGCGGGCCACGGTGGCGCTGCAGCAGATGTCGGCAGCCGGTCGCATCACCGGGGAGGACCTGAACCAGCTCCGCGACGCAGGGATCCCGGTGTTCGACCTCCTCGCGGCGGCTACGGGCAAGAGCAAGCAGGAGGTCGCGAACCTGGCGCAGGCGGGCAAGCTCGGCGCCAAGGAGCTCGACCAGCTGATGGGCGCCTTGAAGTCCGGGGCGGGCCTCGAGCGGTTCTCCGGGCTCATGGACAAGCAGTCGGAGTCGCTCAGTGGCCTGGCGGCAACGTTCAAAGACACGATCAACATGGGGCTGGCCCAAACGGTGCAGCCGCTGATCCCAGGACTGAAGCAGATCCTGGGCTACGCCTCGACGATGGCCTCCTCGGCCCTCCCGAAGATCCAGTCAGGGTTCGCGTCGATCATGCCGACGGTCCAGCAGCTCACGGACGGCATCGGCGCGTTGATGGGGTCGAAGGACTTCTCCGCCGGCGGCATCGGGGCTGCGTTCTCCCTGTCGCCTGAGACGGTGACGACGCTGCAGAACTTCATGACGACGTTCACGGCTGGACTGGCCGGCATCAAGGCGGGTCTGGCGCCCGTCTGGGCGGGGATCCAGGCCGCTCCGGTATCGACCCTGGCCGTGGTGCAGTCGTCACTGAAGTGGATGGCGGACCACAAGGACGCCGTCTCGGCCATGGCGACGTCGATCGCGCTGGTGACGACGGCAGTGACAGCTGCCCGGGTCGCGACCGCGGCGTGGGCCCTCGGGTTGGCCATCATCGCGCCCATCCAGCGGATCATCACGGCGGTCACGGCGGCTCAGGCGGCCGGTCAAAGCATCCTGAACGCGGTCATGGCGGCGAACCCCATCGGACTGGTCGTCGTGGCTCTGACGGCGCTCGTGGCGGGCGTCATCCTGGCGTACAAGAAGTCTGAGACGTTCCGCACGATCGTCGACGGTCTCGGGTCGGCACTCAGGGTGGGTTTCACGGCCGCGGTCCAGGGCGTGACGGCTGCCGTGAAGTGGCTGGTCGAGGGATTCAAGGACGCTTGGACCTGGGTGAAGAAGCTCATCGACAAGATCAGCGGGTTGAAGCTGCCGAGTTGGCTCGGTGGTGGGGGCGTCGTCAACTCCCTGACCGGCGGTCTGCTGGGTGATGCGAACCCCGCTCGAGCAAACGGTGGCCCGGTTGCCGGCGGGAAGGTCGGTCTGGTCGGTGAGCGTGGGCCGGAGCTGTTCGTCCCGAAGGTGAACGGCACGATCATCAGCAACGAGGCCTTGAAGAGTTCCCTGTCCGGCAGCCTCGCCGGCGCTGACGGCCAGCCGATCGTCGTCCACATCACTTCAACCCTGGACGGGAAGGTAGTCGCGGAGAACACCGCACGGCATCTCTCGACGCGGATGGCGAGGGCCTGATGCGCGAACTCGACCCGCCGTAGCCCCCTGAACATCGCTGGGTGGCGTCAACGTCACCGCACCCTCCACCCGAGTGCCGGAGGGGCCACAGCGGAAGCGAAGGTAGCCAGACTTCCGTCTCGAGGGAACTCGAGACCCAGCTTCCTGCGCCACCCAGCGACTCGCATCACCCCACAGACGCAAGGACCCCCACTGATTGGACAGCAGCATGAGTCTCGGAACTGACGGCCTCATCACCGTCGTCGGCGACTTCGACGCCCTCGACAACGCACCGGTCTCGGGACGGGTGACCTTCACCCCCTCCTGCGAGATCAAGCGCGGCAGCATCACCTACCCCGAACTCCCCACCACCGTCGCCCTCGACGCCGACGGACAGTTCTCAATCAAGCTCCCCGCCACCGACGACCCAGCAGTGTCCCCAAACGGGTTCACCTACAAGGTCGACATCGTGGTGACCGCCTACGTCAACGGCCGCGCGATCAGCGTCCCCAAGAGCGAGAACTTCGCCCTGAGCATCGCTGACGCCGATGCCGCTGGGGTTGCGCAGCTGAACGACCTGCTCCCGGCGCCCGCGGTGGGAACCCCGACCCCGTACCTCACCCTCGCCGCGGCGAACACCCGCTACCTGCTGAAGACGGACATCCCGGAACTCCCGTCGAACATCATCACCGAGGACAACATCGGCGAGTTCCTCGAGCCCGTCGACCTGACGACCTACGCGACGAAGACGTTCGTGACCGCCGCCCTCGACGACGTCGACATCAGTGGCGTGGTGAAAACCATCAACGGGTCGACCCCCGACGCCAACGGGTCGCTGACCCTGACCCTCCCGAGTCCCGACTTGACTGGCTACGCCAAGACAGCCGACATCGGCGCCACCGTCAACACAGGGGTCGCCACCGCGTTCGCTGCCACGAAGCCGCAAGACGTTCGCGCGGCGCCCCTTGCGTCCCGTTCTACGACCGGTATCGAGTTCGTCTCTGACCCTGGTCAGGCAGCCGGCCCCGTCGTCGTCGGCTCGGCCATCGGCCTCACGACAGGATCCAGCCTCTACGGCCCCGTCATCGTCCGCGTCGACGACAAGGGCCTCAGTGGCAAGAAGTACCGCATGCTGCTCTCCACGGACCATGACCCCAACGCCGGCGGCATCTGGGTCCTCGAGGCCGACGCCGTCACCGGGCCGTGGACGAACATCAAGACCGACCTCACCGCCGCGTTCACCGACACCGCCCAGGGCAAGCAGTCGGAGACTCCTTGGCCCGTGTGGGAGCCCCTATCGCAGCAGTGGTACGTCTACTACCAGCAGGACTACGGATCCATCAACGGCACCCAGAAGACCTGCCTGGCCATCACCAGCGACTTCGTCACCTGGGAACGCGTCGGAGTCGTCATTGACCCACCCGTTGGCCTGTTCCCCGGCACCGGGACCAACACCTTTCACACCGGCTACGCCCAGGTCACCCGCCGCGCGGAGGGCGACTGGATCGCCCACCACCTCTGCGGCTCCGGGAACTACACCCGCTACGCGACGAGCTACTCCCGTGATGGTGTCACCTGGATCACCGACCCGACTCAGAAGACCGGCGCCCTCTCGCGCATCGGCGCCGACGACCGCCGCTGCTTCCCCACGGGGCGCCTGTTCCGCCTCAACGGGGAACTCTTCGCCACCTCCGTCATCTCCTCCTTCGTCTCCGGCGCCGCCTCCGGCAGCCCCGTAGCCGTCGCCGGCCGGATCGCTGCCGACCTCAACTCCTGGATCACGACGCCTGAAGTCCTCTGGCGCGCGAAGTACGACTGGGAACAGGGCGGCGCGGGCTCCTCGGTGTTCATCGACACCGACGGCACCGCCTGGCTCACCATCACCAACGGGTTCAAGCTCGGGTTCGCGAAGGCGAACTTCCGAGTGGAAGGAGTCATCCAGTGAGCGTCTGGCTTGCGAAGCTGTCCGAGTCCACCTCGACCGCCCCCGACACCCGCAAGTGGGCCCGGAACACGGTCACCACGAACGGGCAGATCTCGACGGTCGCTGCCACGATCACCGGTGGCGACACGTTCGACTTCTCCAACACCACCCCCGTGCTCGCGGCCACCAGCGGCACCGGCACCTCGACCACGCAGAACGAGACGTGGTTCGGGATCGTCCCGCCCACCATCTCCCTGGAGTGGACCGGTGACTTCGAGCTCACCGCGAACACGGCGGGGAGTGACGCCGCGACGTCGCAGTCCTACGCCTACCTCTGGCTCAACCACGACGGCACCGTCGTCGGCAGCGGCCTCCCGGGCGTCTCCGGGGTCGGCATGCGCGTCGGCCCCGGCGGGATCACCCTCGTCAAGGTCGTCGCCGGCGCCGTGTCCGCCGTCATGGCCAACACCGCTGTGGATACCGCCGTCGGCAACCGCTGGTCCTTCCGCTTCCGTCGAGCCGCCACGAACTACCAGCTGCGCTGGTGGGCCTACGGGACCACGGAGCCCACGACGTGGCAGTGGGACGCCACGGACGACACCACCGTCCCCGCCGGGGTGCCGGCGCTCACCCAGTGGCGCTACCGCCCCAACAAGGCCGGTGCGAAGTGGCGCAACCTCAAGCTCTCCGGCCTCGCAGGAACCGTCCGCCGCACCGACGCGCCGAAGATCTTCCGCCGCTACGACGGACGGCGAGTCTCCAGCGGTCGCTCCGCGCAGACCCTGCGCCTTGGCCCCCTGGACTCCACCCTGCCCTCGTTCCTCAGTGCGGCCACCGCGCCGACCCTGGACCCGTCGACCCGTCGGTGGACTCTCACCGCGGCCGCGAACTCCACCGTCACCGTCGCCTTCCCCGCGATCCCCGCTGGTGCGTTCGAGCTGCTGCGCCTGGAGCTGGAGAACGCGGCCTTCTCCGGCGCGGGCGCCCTGGCCTACCGCCTGGGCTTCTCCGCCACCACGGCCAAGGAGCTGTTCGAGGACGGATCCGCCGCTACCGCCTTCGTCGGCAACGGGGCGTCCACCCGGGCCATCAAGGCGAAGGTCCTCAAGGACGACAACGACGCCCAGACCCGCCGCAACCTGCGGGTCGAGCTCCTCCCGCGGATCGGGCAGTTCATCGCCTCGGAGGGCGAGTCTGGGCCGTTCGGCGGGGCGTGGCTGGACTTCTCCGCCTACACCGAGACCGTCACGCCGACGCTCACGCTGACCGCCACCGGTGGCGCCGCCCGGTCCGTCTCGTTCTCGGGCCTCGTCCTAACCGCCGAAGCTCTCTGACAACGACGGCCCCCACCTCCGCATCCTGCGGTGGTGGGGGCCGTTCGTGCGTTGGGGGTCAGCGCCCGCCCGTGACGGGAGCGGCCATGGGGCCTTGCAGAGCGTTCGCGGCCGATAGGTTCTCGATCGACGCCAGGTCCTGCTCGAGCTTCTGTAGGCCCTTCACGCCACCCCGGAAGCCGTTCTGGTAGCGAACCTGATGGCTGGCTTGCGACAGACGCTGGTACGGGGCGTCGATCGGCTTGTAGAGCTTCAGGACGAGATCGTTGACCCCGAAGAGCCGACCACCATCACTGCGGGTGTGACCGGTGTGGCTGGCAGGGTGTTGCGCTTGGCGTGTGATCCCCAACGCCGTCATGGCGGTGGGGTCGTTGAAGACCGGGTCGAGCAGCAGCGCGCGCTTGACCAGGTGGTGTGCCGAGTAGAACAGACACACTGCCGCCCACTCGTGGCCGCTTTGGGCCATCATGCGACCGATTTTCGCGTGATCGGACGCCCTGCGAGCGTGGTCCGGCCCGCTGAGCTGGGGCATCAGGCGAAGACGCGGTCGTAGTTCTTCGTCGGCGTCGCGTGCTCGGGAGCCGGCTTGCACTCGTCAATCGTCGTGAACTCGTAGCTCAGGGCGACATCGTCCACGAAGAGCTCACGGACCTCGGTCATCCGCGCGATGAGCTTGACCTCGAGGTCCCAGTTCGCGTCCGTCAGGCAGATCTCGACGTGCACGTCCTGGGTGACGCTGTCGCCCTCAACCAGCACTCGATGGAGGCCTGGGTGACTCTTGATCGCGTTGAAGGTGTGGTCTCCGATGGAGACGATCAAGCTCTCGAACTCGTTCATACCGCTCATCTCCCCCACAACCGTTGACTCAACCAGCTCCGTGACCGCCGTGTCACGCTTTCGATGACTTCCACGTCGACTCGACACGAAAGAAGCTTGAGGCTGCCATATCGGCAACATTCCGCAAAATCGTCCACTCGGCCATCCGAGAGGAGTGACCGCCGCCACGAGCTCACCGTGCGCGCAGCCGCATCCGTCCCGCGGCCGTCAGCTCCACCTGCAGGGGCAGGGCGTCCCCAGCCCACCACTCCGCGGCCAGGTAGCCATCGGCGTCGAGCCGCCGGTAGACGGCGCCCACGGCCGTCGCGGACTCCGGCTCCTCCAAGACGTGCCCGTCCGCCGCAGCCTCCAGCACGGCCCTCTCCAGGCCCGACAAGATCATGTGTCCATGCACTTGGCCAGGGCCTCGTTGAGCGGGCCCTCTACGTCGCGGCGGTAGGTGATGAACACGTTGCCACTCGTCGTCAGGACCGGCACGAGCAGACGGTCTCCCATCACCTTCACTGCCGGCCACCCGTTATCGGTCGTGCGATGGCCTCTCCATGAGGCCGTGAGCCGCTGCACCTCGGTGTCCGTCAACGGGCGGGTGATGCGCACGACCATCCCTTCCTCGTCCTCGCCGAGGTTGAGGCCGCTTTCGCCGATGAAGGTCGCCTGGTCAATGTCATCGGTGCACTGGGGCACTTCGTTGGTCATGTCCCCCAGGATGACCACGCCGAGGGCTCGCGGTGGGGGCGTGCCCCGGTTTCGCGCATGCTGATGGCGTGGTGGGCATGTTCGAGGGGCACCCTGACGACCTTTGGCGTGGGCACGACTGGGACGTCTGGTGGGCGTGGCTGACCCCGCAGGAGCGCACGCAGCTGCTCGACCTGGCCTGGGGTGAGGAGCCTGCCCCGCTGCTCGGGCAGAAGGTCACGATGCTCCGCGGCGCGACTTACGAGGTGGTCGGCGAGACCTTACAGAACAGGCGTCGCTACACCTTCACTCGCGCCCTGGCTACCGACGAGCTCCTCGTCTTCCTCGAGGAGAAGCGCGCCGAGCGGGATCGGTAGGTCAGGCCTTGATCATGACCGCGGTCGGTGAGGCCACACCGGTCAGCAGGGAGACCTGCTCGTTGTACCTGCGCACGCGTGCAGTGTTGAGGAACAGGTCGATGATCAGGCCCACGCCGAGGTACTGGGCAGTGAAGAGGCGTAGGAAGGCGATGCCGATGCGGCCCATGTAGAACTCGTGGGCCGAGACTCCACCGAGGAAGAACCACAGCAGCCACATGGTGCCGATGCTCTTGAACTCCGGCTGCACCATCGGCCGGAACGCCTGCTGAGGAGCAAGGGGGGCAGGCGCCGGCGCGGCGGGGACGACGGTGTTGTCGGTCGCGGGCTGCGGCTGAGTCGGATCGATCGTGGACATGGCGTCTCCTGGAACGTAGTTGGGCTCTCACTGAGCGTCGCAGGGAGCATCGGTATCCGGTGACGGAACGTCACAGATCGCGCGCCCCCCTTTCGAGGGCCCAGAGCTACCGGCTAAGAGATCGACTTCACCGACGGCAAGCGATCCCGGATCTCGACCCACGCGGCTGACGCTGGCACCCTCCAGGCATGAACGGAGACCGAGACGACGCGCTCCAGGCCCTGACCGAGCATGTGACCCGGCTCGCCGAACAGGTCGCCGCACGCGCTGATCAGTCTCGGCACCCGTCCGCGCTCCTCACCTACGCCGACGTCGCGGCCCAGCTCAAGGTCACCGAGAACTGGGTCCGGGACGCAGCCCGAACCGGATCCATCCCCCGCCGCCAGATCGGCAGGACGTTCCGCTTCGCTCAGGAGGACGTCGACGAGTTCGTCGCCTCCACCTACCGCGCCGGCCGTGACCCCTACGCCCGGACCGCACGCCAGTTCGCCGCCATGAACCGCGGCAAGCGCAAGGCCTCCTGATGGGCTGGCGACTGGCCTCGGGCCACTGCATCGACTGCTGAGCGGCGCGAGGTGGGCCCATCTGGGCACATCACCACCCATCTTCAGCCAGAAGCACTCGACCTCCCGCCGGTCAGGCTGGCAGGCCTCTACGGTCCCGCCCATGCCACGCCTTAGCGCTCAAACCGTCGCCGCCCTGCCTCCTCTCGAGCAGGTCCTGTACGACGTCATCCACCGGGCCGTCCGGGACGCCATCCGAGACGCGACCGCCCAGCCAACGGCATCCCCGCCCGTCGCCCGGGAAAGCGGCCTGCGTCGCCGGACTGTGGCCGAAGCCGCCGAGCAGTCCCGACGCTCCCGCGAGACCGTCCTCACCGCACTCCAGATCGGCGAGCTCCATGGCCACCAGCGAGTCAAGGGCGGCAAGTGGCTCATCAAGCCGGAGTGCATCGAGGCGTGGATGAGCGGCAACGGCGAAGACTGCTGCGGGCAGGGTGAGTCCACGCCCGCAGCTCGCGTCAGCGCTGGCGCCAGGCGATCGCTCCGATGAACACGTTGACCACGATCAGCCACGCAGCCGGCAGCCACACCGCGTCGGCTACGACGGCCTGCGCCAGCAGCCACAGGCTCGCTACGAGACCCACACCAGCACAGACGATCGCGAGGGTGAACCAGGCACTACGACGTCGCTCCGGGGCCTGCAGGGCGCTCATCGAACGGTCTCCGGGAACCACATCTCCTGCAGCTGCTCGACGAGCTGCTCCAGGCCGCCGTTCGCGGGGACTCGGAAGTCGAACGGGGTGATGTCTGGGTAGCGGACCTCGATGACGATCTCGTCGTCCTCACGGAAGGCCTGCAAGGCTCCGCCGTCGCGGGGCGGGCCGAGGGGCGTCCGGGCGCTCATCGGGTCACGCCCTCGACGGCGTTGGCCAGGCGGGTGGCGAGCCCGGCGAGCTGACGCAGCTCCCGGGGGCGCATCTTGGCGTTCACGTTGAGGTGGTCGAGGCTGAGGATGACGTAGGGCTCGAGCTCGTCGTCGTACTTCCAGACGCCAAGGCCCACGGTGGGGAACTGACCGGGGAGGTCGACGTCGATGGGTCCGCCAGCGGTGGCGGCGACGTCCGTCATCCCCGTCTCGTGCTCGCCGAGGCGGCAGCTGCCGGCCACGGCAACGTTGGTGCACCACGGCGGGCAGGCCGGACGGGTGACGGACAGTTCAGGTGCGGTGGTCGTGGGACGATTACACATGGGTCCGGGTCTCCTTCGCAGACTCCTGGATCAAGGCCCTGCCGGTGTTAGCGCACCGGCGGGGCCGTTCATGTTTAGGACTGTTTCATCGCTGGGTTCGACCTCGCCGTCGCAGTGGCCACGCTCACCGCGGCCGGGGTCCTGCCGCCGGAACCCTCCGCCGAGGTCGTCCACCTCGGGGAACTCGGCCTGGACGGCAGCGTCCGCGCCGTCGACGGCGTGCTGCCCGCGGTGCTCGCCGCCGCCCGCGCCGGGGTCCGGCGCGTCGTCGTCCCCGAGGCCACGGCCGAGGAGGCCGCCCTCGTGCCCGGGATCAGCGTCCGCGGGGTCCGGTGGCTGGCCGAACTCGTCGCCGACTACCGCGGCGACCCGGCCCTGGAACTCCCGGACGCGCCGCGGGCGTTCACGCCTCCCGCACCGCGGCGTCCCGGGGGCGTCCTCGACCTCGCCGACGTCGTCGGCCAGCCCGAGGCGCGGTTCGGGCTGGAGGTCGCCGCGGCCGGCGCCCACCACCTGCTGATGAACGGTCCCCCGGGAGCGGGCAAGACGATGCTCGCGGCCCGTCTGCCGGGGCTGCTGCCCGACCTCGACGAGGAGTCCGCCCTCGAGGTCACCGCCGTGCACTCCGTCGCCGGCACCCTGCGCGGTCGGGCCGGAACGGCGCTCATCACCCGCCCGCCCTACGAGGACCCCCACCACACGGCGTCGGTGGCCTCCGTCGTCGGCGGCGGCAGTGGGATCCCGCGGCCCGGTGCGGTGTCGCGCGCCCACCGCGGGGTCCTCTTCCTCGACGAGGCACCGGAGTTCGAGGCCCGCGTCCTCGACGCCCTGCGCCAACCGCTGGAGCAGGGCGAGCTCGTCCTGCACCGCACCCGCGGTGCCGCCCGCTACCCCGCCCGGTTCCAGCTCGTGCTGGCGGCCAACCCCTGTCCCTGCGGGCGCAGCACCGGCAAGGGCCTGGACTGCACGTGCAGCTCACAGGCCCGCCGCCGCTACGCCGCGAAGCTCTCCGGCCCGCTGCTGGACCGCGTCGACGTGCAGTTGCAGGTGCAGGCGGTCACCCGGGCCGAGGTGGCCGACGGCCGCCCCGGGGAGTCGAGTGCCGTCGTCGCCGCCCGGGTCGCCGCCGCGCGCGCCGTCCAGGCGGAGCGGCTGCGCCGTCACGACGTCGCCACCAACGGCGAACTGCGCGGCCCGTTGCTGCGGGGCCCCCTGCGGCTGCCCCCCGCCGTGACCTCCGACCTCGACCGCGCCCTGGACCGCGGGGTCCTCACCCTGCGCGGGGTCGACCGGGTGCTGCGCGTCGCGTGGACCGTCGCCGACCTGCGCGGGGCCGACGCACCCGACCGCGACGACGTCGGACGCGCTCTCGCCCTGCGCGGGACCCTGATCGTCGGAGCGGGCGCGTGAACCGCCGTCCCGGTCCGGGGCAGGACACCCTCCCCGCGACGGGTCGCGTGCCCAGCGTCCTGCGGGCCGCCCTGGCGGACGAACGCCTCGCCCGCGCCACCTGGAGCCGCCTCGCCGAACCGGGTGACGCGGCCGCCGCCCACCTCGTCGCCGAGGTCGGCGCCGTCACCGCGCTCGAGGCCGTGCTCACCGGACGCGGACCCGACCGCTGGCGCACCCGACTGCCCGACGTCGACCCCGCCTCCGACCTCGCCACCGTCCGCGCGTCCGGTGGACGACTGCTCGTCCCCGGCGACGACGAGTGGCCGCAACGCCTCGCCGACCTCGACCACGACGGAACCGGCGAACGACCCCTCGGCGCACCCTTCTGCCTGTGGGTCCGCGGACCCGCGCACCTGCGCGAGGTCACCGCCCGCAGCGCCGCCCTCGTCGGCGCCCGTGCCGCCACCGCCTACGGCCAGCACGTCACCTCCGAACTCGCCGCGGGGGTGTCCGACCGGGGCTTCGCCGTCGTCAGCGGCGGAGCGTTCGGGATCGACGCCGCGGCCCACCGGGCGGCGCTCGCGGTCGACGGCGTCAGCGTGGCGGTGCTGGCCTGCGGGGTGGACCGCAGCTACCCGCCGGGCAACGCCGCGTTGCTGGCGCGTCTCGCCGAACGCGGTGCCCTCGTCAGTGAGGTCCCGCCCGGTTCCACCCCGACGCGCTGGCGGTTCCTGGAACGCAACCGGCTGATCGCGGCGCTCACCAGCGGGACGGTCGTGGTTGAGGCCGCGTGGCGTTCCGGCGCGCTCTCGACGGCGGACCGGGCCGAGCGGCTGATGCGACCCGTCGGGGCCGTCCCGGGGCCGGTGACCTCGCCCGCGTCGGCGGGATGCCACCGGTTGCTGCGCGAGCGCGGGGCGGTCTGCGTCACCAGCGCGGACGAGGTCGCGGAACTCCTCGGCGAGCTCGGCCGGGAGGAGGTGGCCGTGCCGAGCGTCGAGCGACGGGTCTTCGACGGCCTGGACCGCGAGGAACTCCGGGTCGCGGAGTGCCTGCCGCGCCGGGGGAGCCACGGCCTGGAGCGGCTGGCGCGCGAGGCGGGCCTCGACCTGCCGCTCGTCCAGTCCGTCCTCGGCCGCCTCGAGCTCTCCGGGGTCGCGGTGCGGGACGCCGACGGCTGGCGTTCGGGGGTGGCGGGGTGAAAACCCCTGGGAACCCCGGAGCGCGGCGGGTACCGTCGATCCTCGTGCCTGGCGCGGGAATCGTTGCCGCGCAGACTCATCACCGGACGAGGAGTGGAAGGGAACCGTCGTGGAACGGCTGAACGGCAAACTGGTGAACTGGGCGTCGATCCTGGAGGAGAAGACGCGCCGGCAGGCCGAGACCGCCTCCACGATGCCCTTCGTGTTCCCGCACATCGCGCTCATGCCCGACGCCCACCTCGGCAAGGGGGCGACCGTCGGCTCGGTCATCCCCACGGACGGGGCGATCATCCCGGCGGCCGTCGGGGTGGACATCGGCTGCGGGATGATCGCGGTCCGCACCCAGTTCCGTGCCGACGACCTCGCGGGCCGGGACCTCTCGGTGCTGCGCGAGGCGATCGAGGGCAGCGTCCCGCTCTCGGCCGGGGCCGCGAACCGCGACGTCTCGGCGACCGCCCGCCCGCGGGTCGCCGAGCTCGAGGCTCTGCACCCCGACCGCGCGGAGTTCCGGGAGTCGCTGGCCCCCCGGTGGCGGACGGCGCTGGGCACGCTGGGCTCGGGGAACCACTTCATCGAGGTGTCGCTCGACGAGACCGACGCCGTCTGGCTGTTCCTGCACTCCGGGTCCCGCGGGCCGGGGAACAAGCTGGCGACCCACCACATCGCCGTCGCCCAGCGGCTGTGCGCGCAGTGGTTCATCGAGCTGCCCGACCGTGACCTCGCCTACCTCGTCGAGGGGACCCCGGAGTTCGACGACTACATCGCGGACCTGCGCTGGGCGCAGCAGTTCGCCCTGCTCAACCGCGAGGAGATGATGGACCGGGTCGCGGCCCGCCTCTCCGACTTCCTCGGGGAGGCGGTCGTGGAGCAGGAGCGGATCAACTGCCACCACAACTACACCGAGCGGGAACGGCACTTCGGCCGTGAGGTCTGGCTCTCCCGCAAGGGGGCGATCCGGGCCGACGCGGGACGACCGGGACTGGTGCCGGGATCGATGGGCACCGCGAGCTACGTCGTGGTGGGCAAGGGCGACCGGCTCTCGCTGGACTCCTCCCCGCACGGCGCGGGGCGGGAGTTCAGCCGGTCGGCGGCCCGGCGGAGGTTCACCCACGAGGAGCTGCGGGAGGCGATGAAGGGCATCGAGTACCGCGACACCGACGCCTTCCTGGACGAGATCCCGGCCGCCTACAAGGACATCGACCGGGTCATGGCCGACGCCGCGGACCTCGTGGAGGTGCGTCACACGCTGCGTCAGGTGGTGAACGTCAAGGGGGACTGAGTCCCCCGACGCGGCCGGCGCGCGTGGCGTGGTTGCACGGATCGGCCGGACGGGTGACGGTGCAGGGGTGTCACCCGTCCGCTCCGAGAGCCCCCAGCAGCTGCTCGACGCCTTCGCGGCCCACCTGCGGGCGGAGCGCAACGCGTCGGCGAACACCGTGCGGGCCTACTGCTCCGACGTGCGGGACCTGCTGCAGCTGACCGTGCCGGTCGACGACGACGGGACCCTCGACCTGACGGTGCTGGGCCTGGCGGACCTGCGGGCGTGGCTGGCGGGGGCCGCCGCGGACCACGCGCGGTCGACGCTGGCGCGGCGGGCGGCGGCGGCGCGGACGTTCACGGCCTGGGCGCACCGATCGGATCGCCTGCCGGGGGACCCGGGTCTGCGGTTGCAGGCGCCCAAGCGGGCCCAGTACCTGCCCCGGGTGCTCGGCGCGAGCCAGGTGGCGGGAGTCCTGGACGCGGCGGCTGCCGCGGCGCACGACGCTGCGCCGCAGCGGGATCCGTTGGTGCTGCGGGACAGTGCGCTGCTCGAGCTGCTGTACGCGACGGGCTGTCGGGTCGCGGAGGTGGTGGGCCTGGACACGGACGACGTCGACCTGGGGGAGCGCACGGCCCGCGTGCTGGGCAAGGGCGACCGCGAGCGGGTCGTCCCGTTCGGGGTGCCGGCGCGGGACGCGGTGCGCAGGTGGCTGGAGGAGGGGCGGCCGGGCCTGGTGGGACCGGAGTCCGGTGCGGCCGTCTTCCTCGGGCGCCGGGGCCGGCGGGTGGACCAGCGTCAGGTGCGGGCCGTGGTGAACCGGGCGACGGCGGCGTTGCCGGGGCCTTCGGCGATCTCCCCGCACGGTCTGCGGCACGCGGCCGCGACGCACATGCTGGACGGAGGAGCTGACCTTCGTAGCGTACAGGAGTTGCTTGGTCACGCTACGCTGTCAACGACGCAGATCTACACGCACGTCTCCGTGGACCGCTTGCGGAGATCGCACCGTCAGGCCCACCCCCGGGCCTGACCGTCCGGGGGAGGACCACGGTGGACTCAGGAGCGGGCCGCGAGCGTGCCACCACGCAGGAGACGGACCACAGCACCGGTTCCGACCTGCGCGTGGTCGAGGATGGACAGGAGCGCACCATCGACACCGCCGGAACGACCGAGGCCGACCAGAAGACCAACCGGGCCGTGGAGGCCGCCGCGGACGCAGCGGCCGGCAACGGGGCGCCGGTCGACGAGAACCGCCCGGCGGGTCGACCGCAGGCCAACGCGCGCTTCACCTCCCGCAAGGGTCCGCAGACCCCCGAGCAGGAGCAGGCCGAAGCGGCGTTGCGGGCCATGTGGGAGGAGTTCAAGTCGGACGCCGATCCCGCGGTCCGCGAGCGGCTGATCATGCACTACTCACCGCTGGTGAAGTACGTCGCCGGTCGCGTCGGGGTGGGGCTGCCGCCCAACATCGAGCAGGCCGACCTCGTCTCCTACGGCATCTTCGGGCTCATCGACGCCATCGAGAAGTTCGACATCGAGCGCGCCATCAAGTTCGAGACCTACGCGATCTCCCGCATCCGTGGCGCGATCATCGACGAACTGCGCGCGATCGACTGGATCCCGCGCTCGGTGCGCAGCAAGGCCCGTGAGGTCGAACGCACCTACGCCTCCCTTGAGGGTGAGCTGCACCGCACCCCGACCGAGGTCGAGGTGGCGGAACGGATGGGGATCGCCCTCAGCGACCTGCACCACATCTTCAGCCAGGTGTCCTACGTCAACGTCGTGGCCCTGGACGAACTCCTCAGCGTCTCGGGGGAGAAGGGCGACAAGCTCTCCCTGGTCGACACCCTCGAGGACACCAAGGCCGAGGACCCGGTGCAGTCCTTCGAGAAGGAGGAGACGAAGTTCCTCCTCTCCCGGGCGATCAACCAGCTGCCCGAGCGCGAGAAGATCGTCGTCACGCTCTACTACTACGAGGGCCTCACCCTGGCCGAGATCGGTCGCGTCCTCGGGGTCACCGAGTCCCGCATCTGCCAGATGCACACCAAGGCCGTCCTGCAGCTGCGCGGCAAGCTCTCCGACGCGGAGTAGCCCACGGCGGCAGCTCACGGCCGACCCAGCGGCAGCAGGACGGGCGCGGCGGCCCGCAACCGGCCCAGCGGGTCCAGGTAGCGGTCACCGTCGCGCAGGCCGAGGTGCAGGCAGTCGGTCGCGCAGTGCGTCGGCCCCGACAGCGTCCCCAGCGGTTGACCGGCCCTGACCCCGTCCCCGCTCGACACCAGTGGGGCGAGGGGTTCGTAGGTCGTCCGGAGTCCGTCGGCGTGCAGCACCACCACGACCTCCCGGCCGGCCACCGGCCCGGCGAACGTGACCGTCCCGCCGTCGACGGCGACGACCGGCTGGCCGGGGGACGCGGCGAGGTCGACCCCGCGATGACCCGCCTCGTAGCGACCGACGTGCTCGAACTCCCGCAGCACCCGCGGCGGCTCCACCGGCCACACCCAGGACCCGACGACCGTGAGCGTCGTCGGCGGGGACGCCGGTGCGGGGACGGTGGTCACCACCACCCCGGCCATCCCCCCGGCCAGCCCCACCGCCGAGGCGAACGCGACGAGACCGGTCGGGACGGCGGAGGGCAGCACCGGGACAGCCTCACCCGCCGAGCACCCCGTCGAGCGTCCCGGCGGACCGGCCGGGCGTGGACTGTGGACGGCACGACCCTGTGCACGGGTCGTCGTCACCGTCGTCCGGCGCACTCCACGCACGTCGTGGTCCACGGCCGGGCCGCGAGCCGTTCCGGGGCGATCGCCCGCCCGCAGACCGCGCAGGTGCCGAACCCCGGGTCCCCGACCCGTGCGAGCGCGTCGTCGAGGGCGTCGAGGCGCTCGCGCACCTGCGCCAGCACGGCCGCGACCTGAGCCCGCTCGAACGCCGTCGTCGAGCCCTCGGGGTCGTGCTCGTCGTCGGCCGTGCCCTCGGCGGCCGCCTCCAGCGCACTGGCGAGCTCTCGCTCCAGCCCGGCCGCCCGCACCGCCGCGTCGGCCCGTTCCGCCAGCAGCGTCTCGCGCAGGCTCACCGCGAGCGCAGGGCCTGCAGCCGGTCGCAGGCCTCCTCCAGCACCGCGTCGGACTTGCAGAACGTGAACCGGACCAGCGGCTCGACGGCCTGCGCGGCAACGCTCCCCGGTTCGCAGAACGCCGACACGGGGACCCCCACGACCCCGGCCAGGTGGGGGAGTTCGCGGCACAGCGCGGTGCCGTCGGAGTGACCGAGGGGTCGCGGGTCGGCGACGACGAAGTACGTCCCGGCCGGGACGGACACCGCGAACCCGGCCGAGCGCAGCCCGGCGACGAGCAGGTCGCGCCGCCGTTGCAGGTCGCCGGCGAGCTCGGAGTAGAAGGAGTCCGGCAGCGCCAGCGCCGCCGCGACCGCCGGCTGGAACGGGCCGGCGTTGACGTAGGTGAGGAACTGCTTGACGGTGCGGACCGCGGCGACCAGCGGCGCCGGGCCGCTGACCCAGCCGACCTTCCAGCCCGTCACGGAGAACGTCTTCCCCGCCGAGGACACCGTCAGCGTCCGCTCGGCCATCCCCGGCAGGGTCGCCACGGGGACGTGGACGCGGCCGTCGAAGACCAGGTGCTCGTACACCTCGTCGGTCACGACGACGGCGTCGAACTCGACGGCCAGGGCGGCGACGGCCGCGACCTCCTCGGCGGAGAGCACCGCCCCGGTCGGGTTGTGCGGGGTGTTCAGCAGGACGACCCTCGTGCGCTCGGAGAACGCCGACCGCAGCCCGTCGCGGTCGAGGACGAACCCGTCGGGACCGGGGAGGAGGGGCACCGAGCGCTGCACGGCCCCGGCGAGGGCGATGACGGCGGCGTAGGAGTCGTAGGTCGGTTCGAGCACCACGACCTCGTCGCCGGGTTCGCACAGCGCCAACAGGCTCGCGGCGACCGCCTCGGTGGCCCCGGCGGTGACCAGGACCTCCGACGTGGGGTCGAGGGCGAGCCCGTAGAAGCGGCGCTGGTGCTCGGCGACCGCCTCGAGCAGCGCGGGGACGCCGATGCCCGGCGGGTACTGGTTGTGGCCCGAGCGGATCGCGGTGACGGCGTCGTCGAGGATCGAGGCGGGGCCGTCGGAGTCGGGGAAGCCCTGCCCCAGGTTGACCGCCCCGGTGCGCACCGCGAGCGCGGACATCTCGGCGAAGATCGTCGGCCCGAAACGTCGCATGCGGGAGACCACGGGACTCCCCGCCGGAGTCGTCGCGGGGGCCGGGGAGGGCGCCGACGCGCCGCGGTCGAGACCAGTGCTCACGCGTCGTAGACTACGGGGGCACCCGGTACGCGCTCCGTGGCAGCGGAGTCCTCGGACTCCCGACCTCGGTGCCGCGTCCAGGGTGACATCGCGTCCCCGCTCCCTGCTCCGACGCAGGGGGGAAGCACCCTTTCGGTCCACCCGGTCCACCGGGTGGTGGGGTGCGCCACGAGGACCAGGCGCGGCGAGCCGACCGGCACGCTGCGGACGAACCGATCGGCCCCGAGCGGGGCCGACACGAGGAGGACCACCCATGGCCGTCGTGACGATGCGCCAGCTGCTCGAGTCCGGTGTGCACTTCGGACACCAGACCCGCCGCTGGAACCCCAAGATGAAGCGCTTCCTCTTCACGGAGCGCAACGGCATCTACATCATCGACCTGCAGCAGTCGCTGTCGTTCATCGACCGCGCCTACGACTTCGTGAAGGAGACCGTCGCCCACGGCGGTTCCATCCTCTTCATCGGCACCAAGAAGCAGGCTCAGGAGTCCATCGCGGAGCAGGCCGCCCGCGTGGGCATGCCCTTCGTGAACCAGCGCTGGCTCGGCGGGATGCTGACCAACTTCCAGACCGTCTCCAAGCGGATCGCGCGCATGCGTGAGCTCGAAGAGGTCGACTTCGACGACGTGGCCGCCTCCGGCCTCACGAAGAAGGAACTGCTGGTCCTGAGCCGCGAGTACGCCAAGCTGACCAAGACCCTCGGCGGCATCCGCGACATGACCAAGGTCCCCTCCGCGGTGTGGATCGTCGACACCAACAAGGAGCACCTCGCCGTCGACGAGGCGAAGAAGCTGAACATCCCCGTCGTCGCGATCCTCGACTCCAACTGCGACCCCGACGACGTCGACTACCGCATCCCCGGCAACGACGACGCGATCCGTTCCGTCACGCTGCTGACCCGCGTCATCGCCGACGCCGTCGCCGCGGGCCTGCAGGTCCGCCACGGTGGCAAGTCGGAGTCCGACACCGAGCCGCTCGCGGCCTGGGAGCAGGACCTGCTCGCCGGCAGCGAGGGTGAGCAGTCCGGTGGCTCCGAGTCCACGGCCACCGCCGAGGCCTCCACCGCTCCGGAGGCCGCCGAGGCCGAAGCCGCCGAGGGCCAGCCGGCCGAGGTCGCTGCCGAAGCGCCCGAGGTCGACGCCGCCCCCGAGGCCGACGCTGCCCCCGAGGCCGACGCTGCGGCCGAGCCCGCCGAAGCCGCTGCCCAGGCCTGAGGCCCGCAGCACCTGACACAGGACGCCTGTGGTGACGCCCCGGGCCGTGAGGCCCGGGGCGTCTGCGCGTCCGCTCCACCCGAGAACCCCGATGGACGACGAGAGGAACGACCGTGGCTGCGTACACCGCCGCTGACGTCAAGGCGCTGCGCGAGAAGACCGGCGCGGGCATGCTCGACTGCAAGAACGCGCTCGTGGAGTCCGAGGGCGACGTCGAGAAGGCCATCGAGCTGCTCCGCATCAAGGGCCAGAAGGGCGTCGCCAAGCGCGAGGACCGCGACGCCTCCAACGGTCTGGTCGTCGTGCACACCGAGACCGGTCTCGGCGTCATGGTCCAGCTCAACTGCGAGACGGACTTCGTCGCCAAGAGCGCCGGCTTCGTCGCCCTCGCCCAGCAGGTGCTCGACCAGGCCGTGGCCGTCAAGGCCACCGACGCCGAGTCGCTGCTGGCCTCGGAGCTGGACGGCAAGAGCGTGCAGGTGGTCCTGGACGAGGCCAACGCGACGATGGGCGAGAAGATCGTCCTGGCCCGCGTGGCCCGCGTGGAGGGCACGCACGTCTCCGCCTACCTGCACCGCACGGCGAGCGACCTGCCGCCGACGATCGGTGTGCTCGTGGCCCTCGACGGGGCCAACGAGGAGGTCGGCAAGGACGTGGCGATGCACGCCGCGGCCATGAGCCCGGTCTACCTCACCCGCGACGAGGTCCCGGCCGAGAAGGTCGAGAGCGAGCGCCGCATCGCCGAGGAGACCTCGCGGGCGGAGAACAAGCCCGAGGCCGCCCTGCCGAAGATCATCGAGGGTCGCGTGAACAGCTTCTTCAAGGACAACGTCCTGCTGGAGCAGCCGTTCGCGAAGGACCCGAAGACGACGATCACCAAGCTGCTGGCCGCGGCGGGCGTGAACGTCACGTCGTTCGCGCGCTTCCGCGCCGGCGCCTGAGCACCACCGCAGTGACGTGGACGGGGCGGGGAGCCCGACGAGAGTCGGGTCTCCCCGCCCCGTTCGCGCGTCCGGGCGTCCCGTCCGGACCAGTGGCGGGTCACTGAGCGTGACCCGCGCACCGCGTCTGGGGCAGACTGCCCCGACACCGCCGACCGACCCCTGCACCCCCCGAGGAGCCACCGCGTGAGCGAGCCGAGCCTGACCGTCGACCTCGAAGCCGGCACCGTGCAACCGCGCCCGGCCTACCGACGGGTGCTCCTCAAGCTCTCGGGCGAGTTCTTCGGCAACGGTCAGGTCGGTGTCGACCCCGACGTCATCTCCGAGGTGGCCCGCGAGATCGCCGGGCCCGTCAAGCAGGGGGTGCAGGTCGCCATCGTCGTCGGTGGCGGCAACTTCTTCCGCGGCGCGGAGCTGTCCCAGCGCGGGATGGAACGCAGCCGTGCCGACTACATGGGCATGCTCGGCACCGTGATGAACGCCCTGGCCCTGCAGGACTTCCTCGAGCAGCAGGACGTCTCCACGCGCGTCCAGACGGCCATCACGATGGGTCAGGTCGCCGAGCCGTACATCCCGCGCCGCGCGATCCGGCACATGGAGAAGGGCCGCGTCGTGATCTTCGGCGCGGGTGCCGGCATGCCCTACTTCTCCACCGACACCGTCGCCGCCCAGCGGGCGCTGGAGGTCCGCGCCGACGTGGTCCTCATGGCGAAGAACGGTGTCGACGGTGTCTACACGGGCGACCCGCGCACCGACCCGAACGCCACCAAGATCGACACGATCAGCTACGCCGAGGCGATGCGCAAGAACCTGCGCGTCATCGACCAGACGGCCTTCAGCCTCTGCATGGACAACCGCCTCCCGATGATGGTCTTCGGGATGGAGGGCCAGGGCGTGGCGCGCGCCCTGCGGGGTGAGAGGATCGGCACGCAGGTGATCGCCGACTGAGCCCGCCGGGCGGATCGACGGCACCACAGGCGGACAGCACGCGCCGGACGCAGGACGAAAGGGACCACCCGTGATCGACGACACGCTCCTCGAGGCCGAGGAGAAGATGGAAAAGGCGATCGAAGTCGCCAAGGGCGACTTCGGTGCCATCCGGACGGGCCGGGCCAACGCGGCGATGTTCCACAAGATCATGGTCGACTACTACGGTGCGCCGACCCCGCTGCAGCAGCTGGCCAGCTTCCAGATCCCCGAGGCGCGCTCGGTGCTCATCACCCCCTTCGACCGGGCGGCGATGACCGAGATCGAGAAGGCCCTGCGCAACTCCGACCTCGGGGTGAACCCGGGCAATGACGGCAACGTCATCCGGATCGTGCTGCCGCAGCTGACCGAGGAACGCCGCAAGGACTACATCAAGATCGCGCGCACCAAGGCCGAGGACGCCCGCGTCTCGCTGCGCAACGTGCGCCGTCGGGCCAAGGAGGAGCTGGACCGCATCGTCAAGGACGGTGAGGCCGGCGAGGACGAGGTCGCGCGGGCGGAGAAGGAACTCGAGTCGGTCACCAAGCGCCACGTCGACGCCGTCGACGACCTGCTGAAGAACAAGGAAGCCGAACTGCTCGCCGTCTGAGCGACGGGGACGCGAGGCGCGACGTGACGGGCGAGACGACGGGGACCCCGACGACGGGGACCCCCCACCCTCCCAGGGCTCCCCGGCGGGCGGGCCGCAACCTGCCCGCCGCCATCGGCATCGGCGTCGGCCTCGGTGCCGTGGTCGTGGCCAGCCTGTTCATCCGGCGTGAGGCGTTCGTCGTCTTCACCAGCGTCGCGGTGCTCTACGGCTGCGTCGAGGTGGTGCGGGCGTTCCGCGCGCGCCACCTGCGGGTCCCGGTCCTGCCCCCCGTGGCGGGCACCCTGGCCATGGTGCCGGGGGCCTACCTCGGCGGGGGCGAGACGTTGTTCGTGGCCTACGCGCTCACGGTCTTCGCCGTCATCGTCTACCGCCTGCTCGGTGACGGCGGCGACCACGGGGCGGTGACCACCGTCCCCGCCGTGCGCGACGTCGCCGGCGGCATCTTCATCGTCAGCTACGGCCCGCTGCTGGCCGGTTTCGCGATGCTCATGCTGGCCGCCGACCAGGGGCCCTGGCGGGTCCTCGTCTTCGTCATCCTCGTGGTGGCCAGCGACGTGGGTGGCTACGCGGCGGGGGTCCTGTGGGGCAAGCACCCCATGGCGCCGTCGGTGAGCCCGAAGAAGTCGTGGGAGGGGACGGCCGGCTCCGTCGTCGTCGGTGCCCTCGCCGGGGCGATCGCCCTGCCGTTGGCGCTGGGCGGGCCGTGGTGGGGCGGGGTCCTGCTCGGGGTCGTCACCGTCGCCGTCGCGATCCTCGGCGACCTGTCCGAGTCGATGCTCAAGCGCGACCTCGGCATCAAGGACATGGGCACGCTGCTGCCCGGTCACGGCGGGGTCATGGACCGTCTCGACTCGCTGCTGCCGGCGGCGCCGGTGGTCTACCTGCTGCTGCTCTGGCTCGTCCCTTCCTGACCGCGCGTCGGCCGCGTCCCTTCCTGACCGCGCGTCGGCCGCGTCCGCGGGCCCTTACCATGGAGTCACGATGACGACTCCTCCGGATGCCCCCACCCGCGAACCGCTGCCCCTGGCGCCTGCCGGCCCCGGCAAGCTGGTGATGGCCGCCCCCCGCCGCGGCAAGCCGCCGCGCCACTTCGTCGACCTCGAACCCGAGGAACGCGGCCCGGCGATGGTGGAGCTGGGGGAGAAGGCGTTCCGCGGCAAGCAGCTCGCCACGCAGTGGTTCGAGCGCCTCGAGGACGACCCGGCGAAGATGACGGACCTCCCGGCCGCGAGCCGCGACCGGATCGCGGCGGCGCTGCTGCCGACGGTGCTGACGCCGATCCGCACGCTCACCGCCGACGCCGGCAAGACGATCAAGTCGCTCTACCGGATGCACGACGGTGCCCTCGTCGAGTCCGTCCTCATGCGCTACAAGAACCGCGACACCATCTGCATCTCCAGCCAGGCCGGCTGCGGGATGAACTGCCCGTTCTGCGCCACCGGTCAGGCGGGTCTGACCCGCAACCTCTCGACGGCCGAGATCGTGGAGCAGGTCACCGCGGCCTCCCGTGCCCTGGCGCGCGACGAGGTCCCCGGCGGTCCCGGCCGCGTCAACAACGTCGTCTTCATGGGCATGGGCGAGGCGCTGGCCAACTACAAGTCGGCCGTCGCCGCCGTGCGCCGCCTGGTCCAGCCCGCCCCGGACGGCCTCGGCATCTCCGCCCGCGGCATCACGATGTCGACGGTCGGCCTCGTCCCGGCGATCGACAAGTTCGCCCAGGAGGGGATCGCGGCGACGCTGGCGCTGAGCCTGCACGCCCCCGACGACGAACTGCGCAACGACCTCGTCCCGATCAACCAGCGCTGGAACGTCGCGGAGGCCCTCGACGCCGCGCGCCGCTACTTCGAGGCGACGGGCCGCCGGGTCAGCATCGAGTACGCGTTGATCCGCGACATCAACGACCAGGCGTGGCGTGCGGACCGCCTCGGCAAGCTGCTCAACGCCCGGGGCCGCGGCTGGGTGCACGTCAACCCGATCCCGCTGAACCCGACCCCGGGATCGAAGTGGACCGCCAGCGACCCGGCCGTGGAGAAGGCGTTCGTCGCCGCCCTGGAGAACCGCGGCATCCCGACGACCGTGCGCGACACCCGCGGCAGCGAGATCGACGGGGCCTGCGGGCAGCTCGCCGCGATCGGCCCGGAACAGCCGAAGGCATGACCCAGAGCGTCGACGGCCTGCCCCTGTCGCAGCTGCTGCAGGAGCGGCCCTCGCGCCTCAAGGGTCTGCGACGCGGCTACCGCGTCGAGGACGTCGACGTGTTCTTCGACCACATCGCCCAGGCCGTCCCGGCCGGGCGCGTCGCCTCGGGACAGGTCCGAGCCGTCGGCTTCGGCTCGCAGTTCGGTGGCTACGACGTCGCCGACACCGACGCCCTGCTCGCCGAGATCGAGGACGGTCTGGCCCGTCGCGAACGTCAGCGCTCGCTGGCCCAGAGCGACCAGCGGCCGTTCACCGAGCGGCAGGCCGCGCTCGGCGCGGCGGTCTCGGGACGTCTGAAGGAACCGCGCGGGGAGCGCTTCCCCCGCGCCCGCGGCCTGCGCCGCGGCTACCGGCCGGGCGACGTCGACGCGCTGTGCGAACTGCTCGCCGACCACTTCCGGGGCACGACGAAGCTCAGCGCCGACGACGTGCGCACGGCGCTGTTCCGTCCCCGCCGGGGCCGCCGCGGCTACCGCGAGGCCCCCGTCGACGCGTTCCTCGACCGCGTCGTCGAGCTCATGGTGACCTTCGAACGCTGAGGGTCACTCCCAGGGCGGGACAGACCCCAGCACCCGGTCCACCGTGAACGCGACGACGACCCGCGCCGGGTTGGGGCGCGGCGTGCGGTAGCGGGCGGCGTAGCGCCCCTCGGCGTCGGCGACCGACTCCGCGTCCTCCAGGACGTACCCGACACCCTCCAACGCCAGCCAGCGCCGCCCGTCGACCTGCGCGACGACGACCCGGGAACCCCGCCGCGCGTGCACGGCCTTGCGCGACGTCCCCGACGTGATGATCCGCACCGTCCCCGCGTCGAACGTGAACCCGACGGGGACGACGTGCGGGGACCCGTCGGCGCGCAAGGTGGTCACCGTCGCCAGGTGGCGCTCCGTCAGGAACTCCAGCGCGCTCGCGGGCAGGTCGTCAGGGTTCAGGGCCATGCCCCGAGTTTCGCAGCCGGGGGCCCGGCCCTCCCCGGGGAGGCACCGAGGGCACCCAGTGCGAGCCACAGCTCGGTCCGGTCCGCCGCGGAGTCCATCGAGGAGCCCAGCAGCCCTTCGAGGCGCGCGATCCGCTGCCGGACGGTGTTGCGGTGCACCCCGAGGGCGTCGGCCGTGGGCTGGCGCGCCCCGTGGTGCTCCAGGAACGCACGGGCGCTCGCGAGGAGGACGTCCGCGTCGGCGCAGTCCAGCACGGGCGCCAGCCGCTGCCGGGCCCAGGGCCCGACCACGTCGGCGTCGAGGACGTCGTCCAGCGACCCCGTCCCGGCCAGGGGCCGGTGCGCTCCGGTGCGCGCGTGGGCGGCGTCGGCCGAGCGGACCCCCTCCGCGGCCCGGTCGAGGGGCACGGGGCGACCCACGCCCCAGCGCGCCCCGGGCGGCGGGGTCCCGACGGCGTCCGGGGGCAGGACGGCGTGGTCCTCGCCCCACCAGACCGCCGGCGGCGGCGTCCCGCTCCAGCGGAGCACGACGAGCGGGTCGGGCAGCGGGTGGCCGACCCCCTCCGCCAGCCGGGCGGCGATCGCGGGCCGGTCGCTCAGCACCAGGTCGACGACGGCGCTCGCCATCCCCGGGGGGACGAACGAGCGGGCCGTGAGCAACCCGAGCAGGGCCGCCGCCGTGCCGATCGTCGCGTGCGCGGCCCGTGGGGTGTCGGGGGCGAGGGAGACGAGCAGCCAGCCCGTCCCGTCGGAACCGGTGGCCCGCAGCAGCAGCGACCGGGTCGGCGACACGTCGGTCCAGCTCGCCCGCGCCCCCTGCCCCTGGATCCGGTGCAGTCCGGCGACGGCCTCGGCGGGGGGTGGGGTCCTCGTCGTGGCGGCGCGGACCCCTCCGCCGGGGGCCAGCGACCAGGCCTGCCCGCGCACGCTGCGGGCCACCCGCCGCAGCACGGCGTCGACGCCCTCCGGTCCGGCGGCGTCGACGGCCAGCTCGCGCTGGGTGCGGGCGGCGGCGGCCTCGGCGTCGTTCTCGCTGCGCCGCAACAGGTCCGCCAGACGACGGGAGATCGCGATGAACGGGGTCGGTTGCGGGACCTCGAGGAGCGGCAGACCGCGTGCGGCGGTGGCGGTGACGAGCGCGCGCGGCACCGAGCGGTGGCTCAGGCCCACCCCGAAGCCGGCCCCCGCCACCCCGGCGTCGACGAGGCGGTCCACCCAGCCCGCCCAGCCGGCGCGCGGGGTCCGCAGCCCCGTGGTGAGCAGCAGCTCCCCGCCCTCCAGGAACGCCGTGGGGTCGTCCAGCTCGCTGGTCGCCACCCAGCGCACGGGGGCGCCGGGATCGCCGCCGACCAGGCGCAGCGCCAGCGAGGGGGTCGCCACCAGGTCGGCCAGGGTCACCACGGTGGCAGTCTCGCACTGCGCGACCGGTGCCGACAGTGCACTCCTGACACTGACGTCGAGGGGGCGACGCGCCTAGGTTCGGGCCATGACGACCCTCAGCCACGACGTGAGCACCGGCGGCCCCACCCTCCCGCAGGAGATCCGGTTGCGGACCGAGGTGCCGGGCCCGCTCTCGCGCGAGCTCGCCGCCCGCCGCAGCGCCGCCGTGAGCGCCGCCGTCGGGTCGTCGATGCCGTTCTACGCCGCCACCGCCGGCGGTGGGGTCGTCGTCGACGTCGACGGGAACTCCTACGCCGACCTCGGCTCCGGCATCGCCGTCACCACCGTCGGCAACGCCGACCCCGCCGTCGCCGCAGCCGTGGCCGAGCAGGTGGCGCGGTTCACCCACACCTGCTTCATGATCACGCCCTACGACTCCTACGTCGAGGTCGCCGAGCGGCTCAACGCCCTGACCCCCGGCGACTTCGCGAAGAAGACCGCCCTGTTCTCCACCGGGGCGGAGGCCGTCGAGAACGCCGTGAAGGTGGCCCGGGCCCACACCGGCCGCCAGGCCGTGGTCGTCTTCGACCACGCCTACCACGGCCGCACCAACCTCACGATGGCGATGACCGCCAAGAACATGCCCTACAAGAACGGCTTCGGTCCCTTCGCCCCCGAGGTCTACCGGGCCCCGCTGAGCTACCCCTTCCGCGACGGCCTCGACGGCCCGACCGCCGCCGCCCGCGCCATCCACACCATCGAGAAGCAGGTCGGCGCCGCGAACCTCGCCGCCGTCGTGCTCGAGCCGATCCAGGGCGAGGGGGGCTTCATCGTCCCGGCCCCCGGCTTCCTGCCCGCCATCGCCACCTGGGCGAAGGAGAACGGCGTCGTCTTCGTCGCCGACGAGGTCCAGACCGGGATCGCCCGCACCGGCGCGGCCTTCGCCAGCCACCTCGAGGGGATCGAACCCGACCTCGTGACCATCGCCAAGGGCGTCGCCGGCGGTCTGCCGCTCGCGGCCGTCACCGGCCGCGCCGAGATCATGGACGCGCCGGTCCTCGGCGGCCTCGGCGGCACCTACGGCGGGAACCCCGCCGCCTGCGCCGCCGCGATCGCCACCCTGGACACCCTGGAGCGGGAGGACCTGCCGGCCCGGGCCCGCCGGGTCGAGGGCATCCTCTTCACCCGGCTGCGCGCCCTGGCCGCCCGGGACCCGCGCATCGGCGACGTCCGCGGCCGCGGTGCGATGGTCGCCGTCGAGCTCGTCGAACCCGGGACCACCACCCCGGACGCGGCGCTGGCCAAGCGGGTCGCCACCGACGCCGCCCAGCACGGCGTCATCGTCCTGACCTGCGGCACCGACGGCAACGTCCTGCGCTTCCTGCCGCCGCTGAGCATCCCCGACGCCCTGCTGGAACAGGCCCTGGACGTGCTCGGGACCGTCTTCGAGAACGCACGCTGAACCCCTCCGAAAGGCAGGATCGAGCCATGAGCACCGAACAGCGCGAGAAGGAACTCCTGAGCGAGGTCCCCACCGGACTCTTCGTCGGCGGCGCCTGGCGCGCCGCCGAGGGTGGGCGCACCGTCGACGTCGAGGACCCCTCGACCGGGCAGGTCCTGCTCGCGGTCTCCGACGCGAGCGTGGCCGACGGCACCGCGGCCCTCGACGCCGCCGTCGCGGCCTTCCCCGGCTGGGCCGCCACCCCGACCCGCGAACGGGCCGAGGTCCTGCGCCGCGCCTTCGACCTCATCACCGCCCGCGCCGACGACTTCGCCCTGCTCATGACCCTCGAGATGGGCAAACCCCTGGCCGAGGCCCGCGGTGAGGTGACCTACGGCGCGGAGTTCTTCCGCTGGTTCTCCGAGGAGGCGCCGCGGATCTCCGGCCGCTACGCCCAGAACCCCGTCGGGGGTTCCCGGCTGCTCACCCTCAAGCAACCCGTCGGGCCGGTCCTCGCCATCCTGCCGTGGAACTTCCCGCTCGCCATGGGGACCCGCAAGATCGCCCCGGCGCTCGCCGCCGGGTGCACCATCGTCGTGAAGCCCGCGACGCAGACCCCGCTCACGACGCTGCTGCTGGCCCAGGTGCTGGCCGAAGCCGGCGTCCCCGACGGGGTCGTCAACGTCGTCACGACGACGTCGACGGCGGAGGTCGTCGAACCCCTCGTGCGGGACCCCCGGCTGCGGAAGCTGACGTTCACCGGTTCCACCGCGGTCGGTCGCAAGCTCGTCGAGCAGTCCGCGCAGCAGCTGCTGCGGGTGTCGATGGAACTCGGCGGCAACGCCCCGTTCCTGGTGTTCGACGACGCCGACCTGGACGAGGCGGTCGACGGCGCGATGCTCGCGAAGATGCGCAACACCGGGGAGGCCTGCACCGCGGCCAACCGGTTCTACGTCCAGCGCGGCGTCGCGGAGGAGTTCTCCCGCCGCCTCGCGGAACGCATGGGGTCGTTGAGCGTCGGCCGGGGGACGCAGGACGGCGTCCAGGTCGGACCGCTCATCGACGCCCGCGCCCGTGACGGTGTGGCGCAGCGGGTCTCCGAAGCCGTCGACGCGGGAGCGAAGGTCGTCGTCGGTGGGTCGACGGTAGGGGAGAGCGGGTACTTCTACGCCCCGACCGTCCTCACCGACGTGCCGCTCGGTTCCCGTCTGCTCACCGAGGAGACGTTCGGGCCGGTCGCCCCGATCGTCGTCTTCGACGAGGAGTCCGAGGGCGTCGCGTTGGCCAACGACACCGAGTACGGCCTCATCGGTTACGCCTACACCCAGGGTCTCGACCGGGGGATGCGCGTCGCCGAGGCGCTCGAGACCGGCATGGTCGGCCTCAACGCCGGGGTCATCTCCAACGCCGCCGCGCCGTTCGGCGGGGTCAAGGCCAGTGGTTTCGGCCGCGAGGGCGGGGCCGAGGGGATCGAGGAGTACCTCGAGACGAAGTACGTGAACTTCCCCCTCTGAGGACGGGGCGACGACGAACGGCCGGTGACCCCACGGGGTCACCGGCCGTTCGTGCTCCTGCGGGTGGTGCGGGTCAGTTCCCCGCGGCCTCGTGGTAGACGGCCGCCACGACGTCCCCGAACAGCGGTCCGTAGAGGACCTGGGTGGCGTCGTTGTAGCTGAAGCTCACGACCGAGGTGACCGTGCCGGTGCCCTTGGCGGGGTCGAGACCGCTCAGCCACGGCCCGCCGCTGGAACCACCGGCCATGGTGCACAGGGTGGCCCGGTCGGTCGTGGGGTCGTTGGTGGAGGTGACGTCGGTGAACCGGGTGCCGGTGCAGAACTGCAGGGTGGTCCCGTCGGCCGCGGCGCCGCGTCCGGGGTAGCCGAAGACGGTCACCGGGTCCAGGGCGGGGGTGAAGTCGATGGCGAAGGAGCCGACGGTGTCGGCCAACGAGCGGCCACCGACCGACTGCACGACGGCGAACCCGACGTCGAAGTTCAGGGCCTCGGCTTTCGACTGGTCGCCCTGGCGCCACTGGGTGGTGGTGAACAGCTTCGTCGCGGGGAAGGTCCCGTAGGGGGCGCTCGTCCCGTGCAGGCCCGGCACGAAGACGACGTTGGTCGAGACCACCCCGTTCTCGGTCAGGCAGTGCCCGGCGGTGACGATGACGTTGCCCGCGACCGAGGCGACGCTGCTGGCGCTGCACTCGAAGTTGCCGCGCCCCTGGGTGAAGAACAGCCGGCCGACCTTGCGCGCCACCGCGGCCGGGCCCGCCCACGGAGTGCTCGTGGCGACGGTGGAGGCGGGAGCCGTCCCGGAGGCGCGGCGGGTGCTGCGCCCCACCACGCCCGCGTCGCCCACGGCGAGGGTCGAACGCGTCGACGGCGCCGGCGCGACCTCGGGGGTGGCCGGGCGGGCGGCTGGACCACCCGGGGCGACGACCCGGTCCGCGGGCTGGGCGGAGGCCATGCGCTCGGGGGTCCAGTACTCCGTGGCCACCTGCTGCACGGTCGCGTCGGTGGTGGAGAGCAGCGACACCGAGGTGCTCCCGGTCCCAGTCACCTCGACCGCCTGGGCGCTGCCCCCGCTGAGGCTGAGGACGAGGGAGGAGGCCAGCGCGAGTGCGCCGGCGGAGCTCGCTCGGACGAGTCTTCGCATGACGGGTGTCCTTCCGGTGCCGGTGGTGCTGGGGTCATCCTTGCGGATCCGGTGAGGATTCGCCCCAGTGTGCCGGTCACGGGGCGTGGCGGAGGCCCTCGACCGGTCATGATGGGTGGGTGAGCCCGACCCCTGAGACGCCCGGCGGAACCCCCCGCGAGGTGGTGCTCCTCGGCAGCACCGGCTCCATCGGCACCCAGGCCCTCGACGTCGTCGCGGCCGCCCCGGGAGCCTTCCGCGTCGTCGCGCTGGCCGCCGGCGGCGCCGACGTGCAGCTGCTGGCCCGCCAGGCCCTCGACCACGGCGTCGCCCTCGTCGGGGTGGCTCGCAGCGAGGCGCTGCCGGCCCTGCAGGAGGCGTTGCGCGCGCAGGCGGCCGGGCGGCCGCTGCCCCGCGTCGTCGCCGGCCCGGAGGCCGCGAGCGAGGTCGCGACCCACCCCTGCGACGTCGTCCTCAACGGCATGACGGGCTCGGTGGGCCTGCGCCCGACGCTGGCCGCGCTGGCGACCGGGCGCACGCTCGCGCTCGCCAACAAGGAGTCGCTCGTCGCCGGGGGGCCACTGGTCACCGCCGCGGCGAAGCCCGGCCAGATCGTCCCTGTCGACTCCGAGCACTCCGCCCTGGCCCAGGCCCTGCGCGGCGGGAGCGCCGACGAGGTCGCCCGACTGGTCGTGACGGCCAGCGGCGGCCCGTTCCGGGGCGCTCGGCGCGAGGAGCTCACCGAGGTCACCCCGCAGCAGGCACTGGCCCACCCCACGTGGACGATGGGACCGGTCGTCACCACGAACTCCGCCACGCTGGTCAACAAGGGGCTCGAGGTCATCGAGGCCTCGCTGCTGTTCGGCATCGGCTACGACCGGATCGACGTCGTCGTGCACCCGCAGTCGGTCGTGCACTCCATGGTCGAGTTCACCGACGGCTCCACGCTGGCGCAGTGCTCCCCGCCGGACATGCGCCTGCCCATCGCGCTGGGGATCGCCTGGCCCGACCGCGTCCCCGGTGCGACCGCCGGCATCGACTGGACGCGGGCCGCGTCCTGGACCTTCGAACCCCTCGACGCGGAGGCGTTCCCCGCCGTCGACCTGGCCCGCGAGGCGGGCCGGCGGGGCTCCACCGTCCCCGCGGTGTTCAACGCCGCCAACGAGGAGTGCGTCGCCGCCTTCCACGCCGGCCGGCTGCCGTTCCTGGGGATCGTCGACACCCTCGCCCGCGTCGTCGGCGAACACCACCCGGACGGTGACCCGCGCGACGTCGAGGACGTGCTGGCCGCCGAGGACTGGGCCCGGGCCCGCGCCAACGAGCTCGTCGCATGACCACGGTGCTGCTGTGGGTCGTGGGGATCCTGGCCGCCGCGATCGGCGTCGCCCTCTCGATCGCCCTGCACGAGGTGGGGCACCTGCTGCCCGCCAAGAAGTTCGGGGTCAAGGTCGTCCAGTACATGGTGGGTTTCGGCCCCACCCTGTTCTCCCGCCGGCGGGGGGAGACGGAGTACGGCGTCAAGGCCATCCCGCTCGGGGGCTACATCCGGATGATCGGGATGTTCCCCCCGGGGGAGGACGGTCGCGTCCGCGCCTCGACCACGGGCCGCTGGGCGCTGATGGCCGAGGAGGCCCGGCAGGCGAGCTTCGTCGAGATCGAACCCGGCGAGGAGCACCGGACGTTCTACCGCCGTCCCGTGTGGCAGCGGATCGTCATCATGTTCGGGGGGCCCTTCGTCAACCTCGTCCTGGCGCTGGTCCTCACCGCCGTCGCCGCCAGCGCCATCGGCCAGCCCGGCTACGTCCCGACGCTGTCCGCGGTCTCCGAGTGCGTCCTGCCGGCGGGCAGCACCGCGACCACGTGCGGTGCCTCCGACCCCGCCGCCCCCGGTGCGGCGGCCGGTCTGCGGCCCGGGGACGAGATCGTCGAGTTCGGCGGGAAGCCCGTCCAGGACTGGAACGCGCTGTCGGCGCAGATCCGCGCCGACGGCGGCCGGGCCGTGGACCTCGTCGTGCTGCGCGACGGGCAGCGGGTCCCGATCACGGCGACGCCCGTCCTCACCGAACGCGCCGTGACCGACGCCACCGGGAAGGCCACGAGGGAGACCGAGCGGGTCGGCTTCCTCGGGGTCTCGCCCAGCATCGCCGTCGTGCGGACGCCGCTCAGCCAGGTCCCCGGCGTCGTCGGCACCCAGATCGAGGGCGTCGCCAACATCGTCGTCCGCCTGCCGCAGCGGCTCTACGACGTCGCCCAGGCCGCCTTCGGTTCCGCCCCGCGAGACCCGAACGGCCCGATCGGCGTCGTCGGCATCGGTCGCCTGGCGGGGGAGCTCAACGCCCAGCCCGCGATCATCCCCGGGGACGAGCTCGCCGAGCGGACCTCGCGCATCGTGTCGCTGCTGGCGGGCCTCAACGTCGCGCTCTTCGTCTTCAACATGATCCCGCTGCTGCCCTTCGACGGCGGGCACATCGCGGGGGCGCTGTGGGAGGTCGTGAAGAAGGCGATCTTCCGGCTGCGCCGCCGACCCGACCCGGGCCCCGTCGACGTCGCCAAGGCGATGCCGCTGGCCTACGGGGTGTCGATCGTCCTGGTGGGGATGAGCGTCCTGCTGCTCTACGCCGACATCGTCCGCCCGGTCACGCTCAACCAGTGACGGAACCGGTGAACCCCGGGTGAAGACCGCGACCCCTGGTCGTGGTCGCGCCGGTGCGGGTTGATACTGGCGGGGTGAGCGTCAGCCTCGGTCTCCCCGCCCTCCCGCCCCCCGTCCTGGCCCCCCGTCGCAGGACGCGCCAGATCCAGGTGGGCAAGGTGGGCGTCGGCAGCGACTCGCCCGTCTCGGTGCAGTCGATGACCACCACCCCGACGACGAACATCAACGCCACGCTGCAGCAGATCGCCGAGCTGACCGCGTCCGGCTGCGACATCGTCCGGGTCGCCTGCCCGACCAACGAGGACGCCGAGGCGCTGCCGATCATCGCGAAGAAGTCGCAGATCCCGGTCATCGCCGACATCCACTTCCAGCCGAAGTACGTCTTCGCGGCCATCGACGCCGGCTGCGGCGCGGTGCGCGTGAACCCGGGCAACATCCGCAAGTTCGACGACCAGGTCAAGGACATCGCGAAGGCCGCCAAGGACGCGGGCGTCTCGATCCGCATCGGCGTCAACGCCGGGTCCCTCGACCCGCGCCTGCTGGAGAAGTACGGCAAGGCGACGCCCGAGGCGCTCGTCGAGTCCGCCGTGTGGGAGGCCTCGCTCTTCGAGGAGCACGACTTCCACGACTTCAAGATCTCGGTCAAGCACAACGACCCGGTGATCATGGTCCGCGCCTACGAGCTCCTCGCCGAGCGGGGCGACTGGCCGCTGCACCTCGGGGTGACCGAGGCCGGTCCCGCCTTCCAGGGCACCATCAAGTCCGCGACCGCCTTCGGGGCGCTGCTGTCCCGGGGCATCGGCGACACGATCCGCGTGTCCCTCTCGGCCCCGCCGGTCGAGGAGGTCAAGGTCGGCATCCAGATCCTGCAGTCGCTGAACCTGCGCCCCCGCAAGCTCGAGATCGTCTCCTGCCCCTCCTGCGGGCGGGCCCAGGTCGACGTCTACTCCCTGGCCGACGCGGTGACCGAGGGCCTGGAAGGCCTGACGGTCCCGCTGCGCGTGGCGGTCATGGGCTGTGTCGTCAACGGCCCGGGGGAGGCCCGCGAGGCCGACCTCGGCGTGGCCAGCGGCAACGGCAAGGGCCAGATCTTCGTGCGGGGTGAGGTCATCAAGACCGTCCCCGAGCACGACATCGTCGCGACCCTCATCGAGGAGGCCAACCGACTGGCCGCCGAGATGGGCGAGCCCGAGGACGACGCGAGCGCCGGGGCCCCGGTCGTCTCCGTCAGCTGAGCGCCCCGGTCTCGACCATCCGGGCTCGAGCGGGCAGGATGCGGGAGTGTCCCTGACCAACTCCGCCGCCGCGCGCGGCACCTCGGCGTCCGGGACCCTGCGCGTGCTCGGGGGGGCCGACGCTCCGGCCCTGCTGCGGTTGTGCGAGCGCGACCCCGTCGCGAACCTCTTCGTCTCCGCCCGCCTGCTGGGGCTGGTGGCCCGTCCGGGCAGCGACCTCGGCGGGCAGGTCTGGGGCTGGTTCGAGGACGGGCGGCTCGTCTCCGCCTGCTGGGCCGGGGCGAACCTCGTACCCGTCGAGGCGACCCCCGCGGCCCTCGACGCGTTCGCCGCGCACGCCCGCGCCGAGGGCCGACGCTGTTCCTCCCTCGTCGGGCCGGCGGAACCCGTCCTGGCCCTGTGGCAGCGCCTCGAACCGCACTGGCGCGGCGTCCGCGAGGTCCGCGCCAACCAGCCGCTGATGGTCTGCGACTCCGCGCCCCTGGTGGAGCCCGACCCGGCCGTGCGCAGGGCGACGCTGCGCGAACTCGACCTCGTCGTCCCCGCCTGCGTCGCGATGTTCACCGAGGAGATCGGCTACGCCCCCGCCCCGCCCGACGGCGGCGGCGCCTACCGCGCCCGCATCGCCGAACTCGTCTCCACGGGTCGGAGCTTCGTCCGCATCGACGTCGGCCGCTCCGGCCCCGAGGTCGTGTTCAAGGCCGAACTCGGCGCGGTCTCGCCGAGAGTCGTCCAGGTGCAAGGGGTCTGGGTCCCCCCGCACCGCCGCGGCGAGGGGCTCTCCGAACCCGGCATGGCCGCCGTCTGCGAAGCCGCCTTCGCCGACGGGGTCACCTCGGTGTCGTTGTACGTCAACGACTACAACGCCAGGGCGCTCGCCGCCTACCGCCGCGTCGGGTTCCGCGAGGTGGGTTCGTTCGCCACCGTCCTGTTCTGATCCCTCCCGGCAGCTCGACGCGGCTGCCCGGACGTGCTCAAGGTCTGTCTGCACCGACCGAGATCAGAGGGGGCGATCTCCGCCCGCGGGTCGGGGTCTGGGGGACGGCGTGTCGGACGAAGGCGTCGAACAGGTCGGTGCTGTGGAACTACCCGGGCAGGAGCTGCTCGAGTTTCTCCTGGAGGCTGTGGATCACGCCACCTCGCGTGTCGTTCCCCGAGGCGGTCCGCTCGTTCCCTTCGCCATCGTGGACGGAGCGGGTGGGAGCACGTTCCACCAGGTCGTGGAGCAGGATCTGGTGCTGGCCCAGGAGCAGGTGCGGTTCGTCGTCCAGCAGGAGACCGGCGTGCGCATGGCCTGTGTCGCCTGGGACGGCTACGTGACCGTCGACGGTGTGCGTACCGACGCCGTCTTCGTCGACGGCTGCGACGACAGCGGCGAACCCGGCTACGTCTTCGTCCAGCGCTACGGTCGTGCCGGTCGCTTCCGGCGCTCGATGATCGTGTTGGGCAACACGGCGGTGTCCTCCCGTTCCGAGCGCCTCTTCGATTGAGTGGTGCGGTGCGGCCGGCGAGGTCAGGCACATCACCGGTCGATGGGGAGAGCCGTCGGTGCGACGACGCCGGTGCCCTGGCGCCGGGATCGTCGCACCGACGGTTCATTCCACGTGGTGACACCGATGGGTGAGGCCGTGGGTGCCGGCCCGGCCGCCGACGACAGTGGTGAAGCCGGTGGAGCCGCGCCGATACCCTGGGGTCGTGCTGATGCGGATGTCGACCCTGTTCCTGCGGACCCTGCGGGAGGACCCCGTCGAGGCCGAGGTGGCCAGCCACAAGCTGCTGGTGCGGGCGGGCTACATCCGGCGGGCCGCGCCGGGCATCTACACCTGGCTGCCGCTGGGGCTCCGCGTCCTGCGCAAGATCGAGGACGTCGTCCGCGAGGAGATGAACGCCTCCGGCGCGCAGGAGGTCCACTTCCCCGCGCTGCTGCCCCGTGAGCCCTACGAGGCGACGAACCGCTGGACCGACTACGGCGACGGCATCTTCAAGCTGAAGGACCGCAAGGGCGCCGACTACCTGCTCGCGCCCACGCACGAGGAGATGTTCACCCTCCTGGTCAAGGACCTGTACTCCTCGTACAAGGACCTCCCGCTCTCGATCTACCAGATCCAGACGAAGTACCGCGACGAGGCGCGGCCCCGCGCGGGCATCATCCGCGGCCGCGAGTTCGTCATGAAGGACTCCTACAGCTTCGACGTCGACGACGCCGGGCTCGAGACGTCCTACGAGCAGCACCGCGACGCCTACATCAAGATCTTCGCCCGCCTCGGGCTGGAGTTCGTCATCGTCTCGGCGGTGTCGGGGGCCATGGGCGGTTCGCGCAGCGAGGAGTTCCTGCACCCCACGCCCATCGGGGAGGACACCTTCGTCCGCTCGCCCGGCGGCTACGCCGCGAACGCCGAGGCCGTGACCACGCTCGCGCCGCCCGCCATCCCCTTCGACGGCCTGACCGCCAGCCACGTCGAGGACACCCCCGACACCCCGACGATCGACACCCTCGTCGCCGTCGCCAACGAGAAGCACCCCCGCGCCGACCGGCCCTGGACGGCGGCGGACACGCTGAAGAACGTCATCGTCGTGCTCAAGCACCCCGACGGCACCCGGGAACCGCTGGCCGTCGGCGTCCCCGGTGACCGCGAGGTCGACACCAAGCGCCTCGAGGCGGCCGTGTCGCCCGCCGAGGTCGAGGCCTTCGAGGCGGCCGACTTCGCGAAGAACCCCGCGCTGGTCAAGGGCTACATCGGGCCCGGCGTCCTCGGTTCCGAGAACGCCAGCGGGATCCGCTACCTCGTCGACCCCCGCGTCGTCGACGGGTCCGCCTGGATCACCGGGGCCGACGTCGACGGCAAGCACGTCTTCGACCTCGTCGCGGGCCGCGACTTCACCCCCGACGGCGTCGTCGAGGCCGCCGAGGTCAAGGCCGGCGACCCCGCCCCCGACGGTTCCGGACCGCTGGAACTGGCCCGCGGCATCGAGATCGCGCACATCTTCGCCCTCGGTCGCCGCTTCGCGCAGGCCCTGGACCTGAAGGTGCTCGACGAGAACGGCAAGCAGGTCGTCGTCACCATGGGTTCCTACGGCGTCGGTGTCACCCGCGCGATGGCGTGCGTCGCCGAGGGCAACCACGACGACAAGGGCCTCGTCTGGCCGCGGGCCCTCGCGCCCTACGACGTCCACGTGGTCGCGACCGGCAAGGACCCGGAGATCTTCGCGACCGCGGAGCGCCTCGCCGGGGAACTCGAGGCGCAGGGCGTCGAGGTCCTCTACGACGACCGTCCCAAGGTCTCGCCCGGCGTGAAGTTCAAGGACGCCGAGCTCGTCGGGGTCCCGACGATCCTCGTCGTCGGCAAGGGCCTCGCCGAGGGGCAGGTCGAGCTCAAGGACCGTCGCAGCGGCGACTCCGAGCAGATCGCCCTCGACGACGCCGTCACCACCGTGGTGCGGACCGTCCGGGGCTGAACGGCACGGGCCGGGGGGAGGGGGCGGCGCTCAGCCGCGGAGCGTCCGTCCCCGCCAGCGCGCCAGCACCGTCGCCCCCGCGACGACCACGGCCGCCGCTCCGGCCGCGACGGCCACCGTCGTCGACGTGTTCGCCTCGGCGCCGCCGCGGGCCGCCGCGACCCAGCCCAGCCCCCACGTCAGGCCCGCCCCGAAGGCGAGGCGTCCGCGGCCGCGGACGGCGGTGAAGACCCCCACCCCGGCTGCCACCGTCAGCACCCCGACCGCCCAGGCGGGTTCCGCCGACGTGAGGCCCTTGTCGCGCAGGACCGCGGCCACGTTCGCGACGGTCGCGATCGACACCCAGCCCAGGTACAACCCCGTCGTCCCGTCGACCAGCACGGCCTCGACGCGCGACGCCGGTCGCTCCCGCAGCAGCCGACCGAAGGTCGCCACCAGGACCACCAGCAGCACGACGATGACCAGCACGGAGAGTTCGACCTGCCCGGCCTGCACCGTCCCGATCCAGACCGCGTTGAGCACCAGCGAGGCGGCGGTGAGCCACCCCGTGGAGCGCTGTCGGGCGTCGTCGCGGTGCGCGGGCAGCGCCTGCCACACCGTCAGCCCCACCAGCCCCGTGTAGACGACGCTCCAGATCGCGAACGCCGGGCCGGCCGGGGCCACGAGGGTCGCGTCGGCGGAGAGCGCACCGCCTGCGGCCGAGGCGATCGGCGTGCCCCCGAAGGCCCCCGACCCCACCGTCGCCCCGGCGATGCCGAGCACGGCACTGGTGACGACCACCACCTGACGCAGGGCGTCGGAGGAACCGCTGCTGGACACCGCGTCGCTGGTCACGCCCGATCCTCGCCGCTGGACGGGCGCTGCGCACGTCAGCGCAGCAGCCAGTCCGGGCGGTCCAGGTAGCGCTGCGCGACCTCCGCGGTGCCCGGCACCTGCGCGGCCCACACCGCCGGCGGCAACGCGTCCTCGCGGTGGGTCGTGGTCCAGCCGAGCATCTGCAACCGGCGCACCGTCGACAGCGCCGTCGCGACGGCCAGGTCCTCCTCGGAGACCGCGCGCACGGAGCGGTACCCCTCCAGCCAGGCCGCGGCGATGGTCGGGGCGAACGGTTCGTGCTCGATGAAGCTCAGCGCCGCGGCGAAGTCCCACAGCAACCGCGACGTCCCGCAGTCGTCGAAGTCGATGACGGTCAACCGGCCCGTGGTGTCGACCATGATGTTGGAGGGCCGCAGGTCGGCGTGCACGAGCCCGCTCGACGCGGGGGACTCCTCGACCCCGGCGAGGACCTCCCGCGCGGCGGTCTCGGCCCGTTCGCAGACGGCGAGCTGCTCCGGGGACAACGCCGCGCCGCGCCAGTCGCCCCAGCGGCTCCCTGCCCCCAGCGCGTCGTCGAGGCCCCAGCCGAACCGGCTGAACCCGGCGGGCGGCGTCCACCCGGCGACGTGGTCGTGCAGGGCGGCCGTGGTGGCGCCGATCTCGGCGTAGGTGCGGCGCAGGGTGGCGTCCTCCAGACCCGCGCCGGCGAGGGTGTCCTCGAGGATCTCGCCCCGGACGAACGCGAACGCCACGGCGAACCAGCGGGCACCCGCGCCGTCGAGGACCTCGTGGACGAGGGAACCGTCCGCGAGGGGCAGGACGTCGGGGACCCGGACGGAGGTCTCCGCGGCGATGGCCCTCACCCAGGTGAGTTCCGCGGCGATCTGCGTCGGGTCGACGACGTAGCCGGGCCGGTGGACCCGCAGGACCGCGGTCGGGAGGCCGTCGACGTCGATCCGGAACGTCGCGTTCTCGGACACCGCGATGAGGGTGAGGGAACTGCTCGTGGGCAGGTCCCAGGCGGCGCGCACCGACGTGGAGATCCAGTCCGGGGCGAGATCGCCACGGCGCAACGCGGCGAACGCGGCGAACGGTGGGGCGTCGGGCGTGGTGGTCACGGTTCTCCTCGGGGTGCGAGGAGGGCTGGGCGCCGCGCCGAGTGTGGCACGAGCGGTCCGCGCGGGGAACCCCCGTGTCCTGCGCAACACACCGTTCACACGCGGCCCCGAGAGTTGACCTGGACGAAACACGGGTGGGCTGTGCGGGCCGCCGCGTCGCGCCAGGATCGACGTCGAGCAGTTCCGTCGTGAGGGCTTGGGCGCCGACGCGGTGCGAACAGACGCAGGACAGGACCAGCCGAACCAGAGGTGACCCGGTGACCCGCTCGACGATCATGGACACGAACAGCTTCCGGCCCGAGCACGCCGAGGGCCTGGACCCGGCGACGCGGGCCCTCACCGAACGCCGGTCCGCGGTGCTCGGCGGCTCCTACCGGTTGTTCTACCGCCGTCCGGTCCACCTGGTCCGGGGCGAGGGGCAGTACCTGTTCGACGCCGACGGGACGAAGTACCTGGACATGTACAACAACGTCGCGAGCCTCGGGCACTGCCACCCCGCGGTCGTCGAGGCCGTGACCCGGCAGATGCAACTGCTGAACACCCACACCCGCTACCTGCACGAGGGGATCCTCGACTACACCGACGACCTGCTCACCACGTTCCCCGCCCCGCCGACGGGGGAGTGGAAGGCGATGTACATGTGCACGGGTTCGGAGGCCAACGACCTCGCGCTGCGGGTCGCGAAGGCCTGGAGCGGTGGCGAGGGTTTCATCGCCACCACCGAGGCGTACCACGGCACCAGCGAACTCACCTCGGGAGTCTCGCCGGCGCTGGGTTCGGGGCAGCCGATCGCCCCCACCGCCCGTCTCGTCCCCGCCCCGGACGTCTACCGCACCGGCATCGACCCCGCCCGGATCGGGTCCTGGTTCGCGGACCGGGTGCGCGCCGCGATCGACGACCTGGAGGCGCACGGGACGAAGCTCGCCGCCTTCATCGCCGACTCGGTCTTCTCCTCCGACGGCGTGCTGCCGGCACCGGCCGGCTACCTCGCCGAGGCCGTCGACGTCGTCCGCGCCGCCGGTGGGGTGTTCATCGCCGACGAGGTGCAGCCGGGTTTCGCCCGCACCGGGGAGGAGTTCTGGGGTTTCGCCCGGCACGGGATCGTCCCCGACCTGGTGACCCTCGGGAAACCCATGGGCAACGGCGTCCCGGTGTCGGGGATGGTCGCGCGCGAGGAGGTGCTGGCCGCGTTCAGCGACCGGATCCCCTACTTCAACACCTTCGGCGGGAACCCGGTCTCGATGGCCGCCGCACAGGCCGTCCTGACGACGATCCGCAGCGAAGGCCTGCAGGAGCACTCCGCGAAGGTCGGCACCGCGATGCGCGCTGACCTCGAAGGGCTGAGGCAGAAGCACCCCGCCGTCGGTGACGTCCGCGGCACCGGGTTGTTCACCGGCCTGGAACTCGTCACGGACCCGGCGACGCGCGAACCCGACCGCGACCTCGCGCTCGCGGTGCTCGAGGAACTGCGCGACCGCGGGGTCCTCACCTCCGTGGCCGGCCCGCACGGCAACGTCCTGAAGCTCCGCCCGCCGCTGGCCTTCCAGGCCGCGGACACCGACTGGCTGGTGGGCGCCCTCGACGCCTCGCTCACGGCTCTGGGGCGCTGAGCGTGTGGACACTCCGGCGGACCGGGTCTGCGGGACGCTGCGGCGGCTGCTGCGCGAGGAACGGTTCCACCCCGGGGAGCCCCTCGGCAGCGAACGCGCTCTGGCCGAACGTCTCGGCGTCGGCCGGACCGTCCTGAGGCAGGCGCTGGGCGGCTCGCCCCCGACGAACCCGTCGTCCGCGTCGTGCGGCTCCGCCTGGTCGAAGCCGTCCCGGCCGACGGGGAACGGGCCGCACTCCTCGAGGTCCCGCCCGGGTCGGCGTTGCTGGAGACCCGGCGGGTGGCCCACCAGGTCGACGGTCGGCCCGTCGAGTACGCCCACGACTTCTTCCGGGCCGACCGCACCCGCGTGCACCTGCGGGAGCTCGGGACCAACTGGAAGCGGACCGTGCGACGATCCCGGGGTGACTGGACCAGGCGTTGACGTACCCGACCGCCGCGGCCGCACCGGCCTCGACCAGATGGGCCGTGACCTCACGGGCAACCCACGGGTGCGGATCCGCGACGTGCGCGTGCTCACCTCGAACTGGTTCGTGACCCGGACGACGACGTTCGACGTCCAGCACTCCGACGGGTCGTGGTCGAGCGAGGAACGCGAGACCTACGACCGCGGCGACGGAGCCACGATCCTGCTCTACGACGTGGCGGCCCGGACGGTCCTGCTGACGCGGCAGTTCCGCCTCCCCGCCTACGTCAACGGCCACCCCGACGGGATGCTCGTCGAGACCGCCGCGGGCCTCCTGGACGCCGACGACGCGGAGACGGCGGTCCGGCGCGAGACCGAGGAGGAACTCGGCCACCCCGTCGGGGAGGTCACCCACCTCTTCGACCTGTGGACCAGTCCCGGCTCCGTGACCGAACGCCTGCACTTCTTCGCCGCGCCCTACGCCCACGGCGACGTGGTGGCGGGCTCGCGCACCGGGGTCCGCCACGAGGGCGAGGACATCGAGGTGCTGGAACTCGACGTCGACGACGCGGTGTCGCGGATCGGCACCGGCATCGTCGACGCCAAGACCGTCCTGCTGCTGCAGTGGGCCGTCCTGAGCGGGCCGTTCGCCCGCTGAGGTCAGGGTTCCAGGTCGACGACCACGGCGGCGTGGTCGCTGGCCCAGACCCCGTCGACGGGTTCGGTGGCCACGAGTCGCACGGTGCGGACCGACCCCTCGCCGGTGAACGGGGACAGCCCGACGAGGACGTGGTCGATGCGCGCGCTGGGCTGGTGCACGCGGGCGACGAAGGGGTTGCGCCGGTCCCAGGTGAACCCCGGGTCACCGGCCTCGGCGAACCGCCACGCGTCGACCAGCACGAACCCCGGGACGGGTCCCGGGGTGAGGTAGCCCGCGGCGAGCCGGAGTTCGTCGGACTCCGCGACGGCGTTGAAGTCGCCGGTCAGCACCGGCGGGTAGTGCTCGCCGCGCCGGAACCCCTCTGCCACGAACGGCACGAGCACGTGGACCTGGGCGAGGCGGACCGCGGACTCGGCGGGGGAGGAGTTCAGGTGGGTCGTGGTGAAGGGCAACGGCCGCCGTGGGGTGTCGACGAGCACCCGCAGCGCGGTGCGGCCCTCGTCCTCGTGACCGCCGCCGGGCAGTTCCGCGACGTCCTCGGCCAGGAACGGGTAGCGGCTGAGCACGGCGTTGCCGAACTGGAAGGTGTCGGCGCGCTCGGGGTCCTCGCCGTTCCAGACCAGCCGGCGCCGCCAGCGCTCGGGGGCGGGGGAGGGCGACCAGGCGACGTGCATCCCGAGGCGTTCCCCGAGCCAGTGCGCGAGGTTCTCGTCGGCGTCGGCCCAGACCTCCTGCAGGCCCAGGACGTCGGGACGTTCCTGCTCGAGCACGGCGAGGATCGATTCCCGGCGGGTGCGCCAGTCCCCGAAACGCCACCAGACGTTCCAGGTCATGACCCGCAGGGCCGTGGCGGGGTGCTCCGGTGGCGTGCTCATCTCGTCGTGCAGTCTTCCAACCCGCTCGCCCCGGCGCCTCAGGGGGTGCTCGTCGCGGTCGCGGTGGCGCTGCTGGTGGCCCTCGGGACGCTGGTGCCGTCCTCGGCGAGCTCGGCCATCCCGGGGAAGCTCGTCACCGTCGACCCCCAGCGCCGGGCCGTCCGCGCGTTGCGCACCAGGGCCGAGACCGCGAGGGTCCGGTCGGGGGCGCTCGTCGCGACGACGTCGGCGTAGGCGCCGCTCAGCCGCTCGGTCATCGTGGCGGCCAGCGCGGTCGCGGCCTCGGCCGTGGGCACGGCGGCGTCGTAGCCGACCGCGGCCTGCGCCGGGTCGCCACCGCGGGAGACGAGCACGTCGACGAGGTCGTCGCGGGCGACGCGGTGGGCGGCGAGGTCGGCCGCGGCCTCGGCGCGGCGGGGATCGGGGAGTCGCCCCTCGACGAGGGCGAAGCCGAACACCGCGGCGTGCTCACCGGCCAGGGCCGCCTGCAGCGCGGCGGTCCCCGCCCGGTCCTCGGGTTCGGAGGGGGTGGGGGTCGGCGAGGCGGGTGCCGGGGCGGCGGCTGGCAGCGCCACCGCGGGGGCGGCCACCCCGGTCGCGGCGCTGACGTCGTCGAGGAGGACGGCGCGGGAGGCGCCGACCGCGGCGAGCAGCCGGGCCATCCCGGCACTCGGTGCGCGGTCGGTGCGGCTCGCCGCGGTCAGGGCGGAGCCCGTGGTCACGGCGAGGCGGTCCAGGACCGCGGCGGCGTCCACCGCCGCCGTCCCGCCCGAGCTCGTCACGCCGAACTGCTCCTCGCCCAGCGCCCGCAGGTGGGCCTCGCAGGCCTGCACCGCGAGGGTCGCCACGCTCCCCAGGGGTTCGGCGGCCCGGGCGGCGGGCAGCAGCAGTCCGAGCAGGTCCCGGGTGTCCGCGACCGCCGCGTCCCGGGCGTCGTCGTCGGAGCCCCGCTGCGCCGTCGGGGTGGTCTCCGCGCCGCTGACCCAGCGGACGTCGCAGCCACCGAGGCCCAGGACGGCCAGGCCCGCACCGAGCCCGGACACGGCCCCGCGCAACGCCGTCCGGCGGGTCAGGGGCTGCACGGGGTGGCGGGGTGGGACGAGCACGCCCGCGATCGTCCCACCGTCCGCGACCGGTCCGGGACGGCCCCCGCAGCGGCTAGGCTGACCCGTCGTGCCCGGCCCGGTGGGTCGGCACGCCAGGACAACTCGAGAGCAGGGGAGGGAGCGGTCGTGCCGACGCTCGACGAGGCCGTGACCGCGGTGCTGACCCCGGTGTTCGCCACCGGGACCGAGATCGGTGCCGAACTGGCCCTCGACGAGGTGAGCGTCACGACCGCCGGCCGCCGCCAGGTGGTGAGAGTGATCGTGGACCGCGCCGGTGACGAACCCGGCGACCTGGACATGGACGCCGTGGCCGCCGCCTCGACCGCCGTCTCGCAGGCCCTCGACGACTCCGACGTGCTGGGCGAGGTGCCCTACACGCTCGAGGTCTCCTCGCCCGGGGTCGACCGGCCGCTGACGACGCCGCGGCACTGGTCGCGCGCCCAGGGCCGCCTGGTCCTCGCGGTGCTCGCGGACGGGTCCACGCTGATGGTGCGGGTCGACTCGGTCGACGAGGCCGGGGTGCACACCGTCGGGGAACCCCAGATGGTCAAGGGCAAGCCGCCGCGGGCCAAGGACGTGGGGGCCCTGCGCCACCTCACCTGGGCCGAGCTGGTGCGCGGTGAGGTGCAGGTCGAGTTCCGCCGCCACGACGAGGACGTCGAGGACCTGGTGGCCGACCCCGACCAGCCGGACGAGGACGACGACTTTGACGACGAGGGAACCGAGGACGAGCAGTGAACATCGACATGGCCGCGCTGCGGATGCTGGAGCGGGAGAGGGAGATCCCGTTCGAGACCCTCGTGCGGGCGATCGAGCAGGCCCTGCTCGTGGCCTACCACCGGACCGAGCACGAGGACCACAAGGCCCACCCCGACGCCCGCGTCGAGCTCGACCGCGCCAGCGGTGAGGTCCGCGTCCTGGCCAAGGACCGCGACGACGAGGGTCTGGTCACGGGCGAGTTCGACGACACCCCCTCGGGCTTCGGCCGGATCGCCGCGACGACCGCCCGTCAGGTGATCCTGCAGCGCCTGCGTGACGCGGAGGACGACGCGGTGCTCGGCGAGTACGCCGACACCGAGGGCGAGATCGTCTCCGGGGTGATCCAGCAGGGTCGCGACCCGCGTGTCGTCCAGGTCGACCTCGGCACCCTCGAGGGCGTGCTGCCCCCGCAGGAGCAGGTGCCCGGTGAGAAGTACGAGCACGGCAGCCGCATCCGCTGCTTCGTGGTCAGCGTGAAGAAGGGACCCAAGGGCCCGCAGGTCGTGCTCAGTCGGTCCCACCCGATGCTGGTCCGCAAGCTGTTCGCCCTCGAGGTCCCCGAGATCGCCGACGGCACGGTGCAGATCACCGCGCTCTCGCGCGAGGCCGGTCACCGCTCCAAGATGGCGGTGCGCGCCATGCGGTCGGGGATCAACGCCAAGGGTGCCTGCATCGGCCCGATGGGTCAGCGCGTGCGCGCCGTCATGGCCGAGCTGCGCGGCGAGAAGGTCGACATCGTCGACCACTCCGACGATCCGGCGGAGTTCGTCGGCAACGCGCTCTCGCCGGCCCGGGTGAGCTCCGTCGAGGTGGTCGACCTCGCGGCCCGCTCCGCCCGGGTGATCGTCCCCGACTACCAACTGTCGCTGGCGATCGGCAAGGAGGGCCAGAACGCCCGTCTCGCCGCGAAGCTGACCGGCTGGCGCATCGACATCCGCCCCGACACGGTCGCCGACACCGAGCCGTCCGCGAAGGCCCCGTCCGCGGGCGAGGCCTGAGCGGGAAGGGCTACACTGGCGCCATCGTTACACTGCCTACGACCGGTCGCCCCGTTTCGGGTGTTGGCCGGCGCTCCGCGACGCCCGAGGCTTCAGGCCCGGTGCGTACCTGCGTGGGGTGCCGTCAACGGGACTCCCGGTCGACGCTGCTGAGGGTCGTCGTGGCACCGGACGCGGTGGGGAACCTCCTCGTCGACGTGCGGCGCCGGCTCCCGGGCAGGGGCGCGTGGTTGCACTTGAGCAGCGCGTGCCTGGAGCAGGCGGAGAAGCGACGGGCCCTGCCCCGTGCGCTGCGCCGTCCGGCTCCCCTCGACGTCTCTGGCGTACGGTCCTACCTGGACTCGTGCTCGCACGGAGCCGTCGTGTCCACCACCACCGATGAGAGCGGGTCGAACAGCTGATGAGCACCCGATGAGTCTCCACCGATGAATCCCCCCGACTGATGACGGTCCGCGCCCGGTAGAGACGAGCCCGGACCAAGAACAGGAGTGAAGTGGCAAAGGTCCGGGTCTACGAGCTCGCCAAGGAGTTCGGAGTCGAGAGCAAGGTCGTTCTGGCCACGCTCAAGGAGATGGGCGAGTTCGTGCGTTCTGCGAGCTCGACCGTCGAGCCGCCGGTCATCCGGCGGTTGAAGGACAAGTTCCCCACCGAGGGTGGCGCTGCCGCCGCTCGTCCGGCCCCGGCGGTGAAGCCGGGTCCGCGCATGCCCCCGGGCGCCCGTCCGGGTCCCGCCGCGCGTCCCCAGGCGCCGGCTCCCTCGCAGCCGGCTCCGGCCGCCGAGGTCGCGCCGACGCCCAGCCCGGCTGCTCCGGCACCGAGCACCGAGGCGAGCCCCGCTCCCTCGATCCCGCAGCCGGCGTTCCAGGCGCCGCCCGCGGTTCCCGCCGAGCGTCCCGCCGCTGCCGCCGCGCAGCGTCCGTCCGCTCCGGCTCCGCAGCGTCCCGCCCCGGCCGGTCGTCCCTCGACCCCGCCGGCCGCGGGTGGTCCCGGTCAGGGTCCCCGTCCGGGTGCCCGTCCCGCGGGTCCCGGTGGCCCCGGCGCGCGTCCGGGTGCTCCCGGCGCGGGTGGCCCCGGTGCGCGTCGTCCGGGTCCGGGCGACCGTCCCGAGCGCAGCGACCGTCCGCAGGGCGATCGACCCGAGCGTGGTGAGCGTCCGCAGGGCGACCGTCCCCGCAGCGACCGCCCGCAGGGTGAGCGTCCGCAGGGTGAGCGTCCCGGTCGCCCCGGCGCGTCCGGTGGCGCTCCGCGTCCCGGTGCCGGTGCACCGCGTCCGGGCAACAACCCCTTCGCGCCCAGCCAGGGCATGCCCCGCAGTCAGGGCGGTCCCGGTGGCCAGGGCGGTCCCGGCGGTGCGCCGCGTCCGGGCAACAACCCGTTCGCGTCCAACCAGGGCATGCCCCGTCCCCAGGGTGGGCCCCGTCCCAGCCCGGCCGGTCCCGGTGGTCCCCGTCCCGGTGGTCCCCGTCCCAACCCCGGCATGATGCCGGCGCGCCCGACGGTCGGCCGTCCAGGTGCGGGTGCCGGTCGTCCGGGTGCGCCCGGCCGCGGCGGCCCCGGTGGCGCTCGTGGTGGTGCTGGCGGCGGCGGTTTCGCCGGTCGTCCCGGTGGCCCCGGTGCGGGTGGCGGCGGTTTCGCCGGTCGTCCCGGTGGCGGCAGTGGTGGTCCCCGCGGCAACCGCGGCGGTACCCAGGGTGCGTTCGGTCGCGCCGGTGGTCGTCCCGTCCGTGGGCGCAAGTCCAAGCGGGCGAAGCGCCAGGAGTACGAAGCGATGCAGGCGCCCGCCGTCGGCGGTGTGTCCGTCCGTCACGGTGACGGGACCACGGTCCTGCGCATCCGTCGCGGCGCGTCGGTCAGCGACTTCGCGGACAAGATCGACGCCGACCCCGCGGCGCTGGTGACGATCCTCTTCCACCTGGGCGAGATGGTCACCGCGACCGCCTCCCTGGACGAGGACACGTTCCAGCTGCTCGGCAACGAGCTCGGCTACGTCGTCGAGGTCGTCTCTCCGGAGGACGAGGAGCGCGAGCTGCTCGCCGGCTTCTCCATCGACCTCGACGCAGAACTCGAGGCCGAGGGCGACGACGAGCTGTCGGCGCGTCCCCCGGTCGTGACCGTCATGGGTCACGTCGACCACGGCAAGACGAAGCTGCTCGACGCCATCCGTTCCTCCGACGTCGTGGCGAAGGAGGCCGGTGGCATCACCCAGCACATCGGCGCCTACCAGGTCGTCAAGGAGCACGAGGGGATCGAACGTCCGATCACCTTCATCGACACCCCCGGTCACGAGGCCTTCACGGCCATGCGTGCCCGTGGTGCGAAGGTCACCGACATCGCGATCCTTGTGGTGGCGGCCGACGACGGTGTGATGCCCCAGACCATCGAGGCGCTCAACCACGCCCAGGCGGCCGACGTCCCGATCGTCGTCGCGGTCAACAAGGTCGACAAGGACGGCGCGAACCCGGACAAGGTCCGTCAGCAGCTGACCGAGTACAACCTGGTGGCCGAGGAGTACGGCGGCGACACGATGTTCGTCAACGTGTCCGCGAAGCAGGGCATGGGTCTGGACAGCCTCCTCGAGGCCGTCCTGCTCACCGCCGACGCCTCGCTGGACCTGCGGGCGAACGCCGAGAAGGACGCTCGCGGCATCGCGATCGAGGGCAACCTCGACAAGGGCCGTGGTCCCGTCGCCACCGTCCTGGTCCAGTCCGGGACGCTGCACGTCGGCGACGCGATCGTCGCGGGGACCGGCTACGGCCGAGTCCGCGCGATGCTCGACGAGAACGGCGACTCCGTCTCGGAGGCGACCCCGTCGCGTCCGGTGCAGGTGCTCGGTCTGACCTCGGTCCCCGGCGCCGGTGACACCTTCCTGGTGGCTCCGGACGACCGCACGGCCCGTCAGATCGCGGAGAAGCGCGAGGCGCAGGAGCGCAACGCGGCTCTGGCGAAGGCGCGCAAGCGCATCTCGCTGGAGGACTTCACCGCCGCGCTGCAGCGGGGCAAGGTCGAGAGCCTCAACCTCATCCTCAAGGGTGACGGTGCGGGTTCGGTCGAAGCCCTCGAGGACGCGCTGTACAAGATCGACGTCGGCGAAGAGGTCGAACTGCGGGTGATCGACCGCGGTGTCGGTGCGGTGACGAAGAACAACGTCAACCTCGCCGTCGCCTCGAACGCGATCATCATCGGCTTCAACGTGCGGCCGGAGCAGCAGACCAAGGAGTACGCCGACCGCGAGGGCGTCGACATCCGCTTCTACTCGGTGATCTACGCGGCCATCGAGGACGTCGAGGCGTCCTTGAAGGGTCTGCTCAAGCCCGAGTTCGAAGAGGTCCAGCTCGGTACGGCGGAGATCCGCGAGATCTTCCGCTCGTCCAAGTTCGGCAACATCGCGGGTACGTTGGTCCGCTCGGGTCTGATCCGACGCAACTCCAAGGCGCGTGTCCTGCGCAAGGGTGTCGTGCACGGGGACAACCTGACGATCGAGTCGCTGCGACGGTTCAAGGACGACGCCACCGAGGTCCGCGAGGGCTACGAGTGCGGTATCGGCCTGGGCTCGTACAACGACCTCCAGATCGACGACGTCATCGAGACGTACGAGATGCAGGAGAAGCCGCGCGGCTGATCGGCCACGCGCTCTACCCGGTGGCCGGGGCGGAACCCCTTCGGGTTCCGCCCCGGCTGTCACCCCCAGAGAGTCATGTTCACTGCAACGCTCACCGTCGACCTGCTGCTGGGCGACGTCCACTCCCTCAAAGGCAAGCGCAGCATCGTGCGCCCGCTGGTGGCCGAACTGCGCCGCTCCTTCGAGGTCGCGGCCGCGGAGACCGGGCACCTCGACCTGCACCGTCGGGCCGAGGTCGCGCTCGCCGTGGTGGCGCCGGACGCCGCGCACTGCACCGACGTCCTCGACCGGTGCGAACGGCTGATCGCCGCGCACCCCGAGTTCCAGATCCTCTCCGCCCGCCGGCAGTTCCTGTCGTCGGACGACTGACACCCCGAACGTTCAGGAGTTCCCCGTGGCGGACCCCACCCGCGCCCGCAAGCTCGCCGACCGCATCAAGGTCATCGTGGCGGACGCGCTCGAGAAGCGCGTGAAGGACCCTCGTCTGGGGTTCCTCACCATCACCGACGCCCGCGTCACCAACGACCTGCAGCACGCGACGCTGTTCTACACGGTCTTCGGCAGCGACGAGGAGAAGCAGGGCACCGCGCTGGCGCTGGAGTCGGCCAAGGGCGTGCTGCGCTCCGAGGTCGGCAAGCGCACCGGCATCCGGCTGACCCCGACGCTCACCTTCACCCTGGACGAGGTCCCGGAGACGGCGACGCAGATCCAGGACCTGCTGAAGGTCGCCGCCGAGCAGGACGCCCGCGTCGCCGCCCTGGCCGCGGGCGCCCAGCCCGCCGGTGAGGCCGACCCGTACAAGAAGCCCGTCGCCGTCGACGACGAGTGGGACGACGACGAGACCGAGGACGACGACGTCGTGGAAGCCGACCCGCGTGCCTGATGTGCGTGGCACGCTGAGGTGATGGACCAGCCGTCGTTCCCCGACCTCGACCAGACCTCCGACGGGTTCTTCGGCGCGTTCCCGACGTTCTTCGGCGTCGGCCTGGCGGTCATCGCCCTGGTCGGGGTCGCGGTCGTCGTGGGCGGGATCGTGATGACCGTCCGTGCCCGTCGGCGTTCGGCCGACGCGACCCGGCTGCGGACGGAGGGCCGCAAGGCCACCGGTGTCGTCATCGACAACCAGGTCCACAGCCACCACGAGCACCGGATGACCTTCGCTCCGGTCGTGCGCTTCGAGGCCGACGGCCGGGAGGTCGTCGTGGTGGGGGACCAGCGCTGGAACCGGTCCTTCGTCACCGGCCGCCCGGCCGAGGTCCTCTACGACCCTGCCGCCCCCGACCGCGCCCACGTGCGGGCCGAGGGCGGCAGCGTCTTCGGGGGCGGGACGAGCGGGGTGTTCCTCGCCGTCTTCGGGATCGCGTTCCTGGTGCTCGTCGCGGTGATGGCGAACGTGGTGCGCTCCGTCTTCTAGCGGTGCTGCCCGGAGACGGCGACCGGCGCGACCTGCACCTCTCCCCGTGGGGCCGGGACGAACCCCGCTCGTCCGGGGACGAAGAGCGCGACGACCGCGGCCAGCGCGACGGCCCCCGCACCCGCCCAGACGGCCGTCGGGGCACCCGCGACGAACCCCGTGGGCGTGAGCGATCCGCCGGCGTCCTGGAAGACCAGGGTGAGGACGGCGACACCGAGGGCGAGGCCGATCTCGCGCAGCGTCGTGTTGGCGGAGCTGGCCGTCGCGTGGTCGGCGCCGTCGAGACCGTGCAGGACGGCCGTCGCGGAGGGCGCGAAGACCAGCGCCGTCCCGAACCCGGCGAGGACGAGGCCGGGCACGAGGTCGAGGTAGACGGTGTCGGGGTCGATGTGGGCGGCGATCCAGCCGAGGCCGGCGGTGGTGAGGACGAGTCCGCTCACCAGCAGCGGCCGCGGTCCGATCCGGCCGGCGAGGATCCCGGCGACCGGGGCGACGAGCATCGGCAGCGCGGTCCAGGGCAGCGTGCGGATTCCGGCCTGCAGCGGCGTGTAGCCCATGGCGATCTGCAGCTCCTGGGTCAGCAGGAAGACCGATCCCATCGCGCCGAGCTGGAAGAGGAACATCAGGCCGTTGGCCGCGGTGAAGCTGCGGGAGCGGAACAGCCGCAGGGGCAGCAGCGGGAAGCGTGCGGTGCGCTGGCGGACCAGGAAGGCGAGCAGCGCCAGGACGCCGACAGCCAGCGGGAGCAGGACCGCGGTGGATCCCCAGCCGTCGGCGTCGGCGTGCACGACGGCCCAGACGATGCCGACGACGACGGCGGCGCCGAGGACGGTGCCGGCCACGTCGACGGGGACGCGGCGACCGCGCGACTCGGGCAGGGCCCGGAGGATGAGCGGCAGGGCGAGCACGGCGACGGGGACGTTGACCCAGAAGATCCACTGCCAGCTGAGGCCGTCGATGACGGCGCCGCCGATGACCGGTCCGAGGGCGACCCCGAGACCGGTGACCCCGCCCCAGATGCCGATGGCCGCGGCGCGGCGTTCCGGCGGGACGGCGGCCGCGACCAGGGCCAGGGAGAGCGGAGTGATGGCGGCCGCTCCGACCCCCTGCACCGCGCGGGCGGCGATGAGGGTCTCGGGGGAGCCGGAGAGCGCCGCGGCGATCGAGCCGAGGGTGAAGACGACCAGCCCGAGGAGGAAGACCCGCCGCCGGCCCCAGCGGTCCCCGGCGGTGGCGGCGCCGAGCATGAGGGCGGCGAAGGTGAGGGTGAAGGCGTTCACCACCCACTGCAGCTGCCCCAGGGAGGCGCCGAGGTCGCGGTGCAGGACGGGTAGGGCGCCGGTCACCACGAGGTTGTCGAGGGTGGCCATGAACACGGGCAGCGACGCGGCGACGATCGCCAGCGCCGGGTGCACCCGGCGGGGTGCGGTGTGGGTGGACACGAAGGACCTCCGGAGAAGGCATCGGATGATTACCTAACCGTAGGCATCGACTGATACCTTGTCAACGTGAGCCCCGAGACGAGTCCGAAGCGGATGTCCAAGGACGACCGGCGCGAGCAGATCCTCGACGCCGCGGCCCGCGTCGTCGCCCGGGTGGGGCTGGCCGGGGCCAGCACCGACGTCATCGCGGCCGAGGCCGGCGTCTCGCAGCCCTACGTGGTGCGCACCTTCGGGGGCAAGCAGCCGCTGCTCGACGCGCTCTTCCAGCGGGTGTCCGACCGCGTCGTCGCGGCCTTCGAGAACGCCCCCGTGCAGGGCGACGCCGCGGAGTGCCTGGGGCAGGCCTACATGCGCCTCGTCGAGGACCGCGACGTCCTGCTGCTGCTCATGCACGGGTTCACCGCCGCCGGGTCCGAACCGGTCATCGGCGACACCGTGCGCGGCTGCGTGGACACGGTCCAGCGGATCTGCCGCGAACGCCTCGGCAGCGACGCCCGTGCGGCGGACTTCGTCGCACAGGGCATGCTGCTCAACGTGCTGCTCTGCCTGGACTCCTGGAACCACCCCGACCTGCCGGACCTCACCGCGCTCGCGACGACGGCCGCCTCGGCCGCCGAGCTGGTGGCGAAGGGGCAGGGCCGGTGAGCGAGCGGACGACGCGCCCCGGCGTCGGCGACGGCATCCTCGTCGTCGACAAGCCCGCCGGCTGGACCAGCCACGACGTCGTCGGCCGCTGTCGTCGCCTCCTCGGGACGCGCCGGGTCGGCCACGCCGGCACCCTCGACCCGGCCGCGACGGGTGTCCTCGTGCTCGGGGCCAACCGGGGGACGAAGTTCCTCACCCACCTCGTCGCCCACGACAAGGCCTACACCGCGACGATCCGACTCGGCGTCGCCACCGTCACCGACGACGCCGAAGGTGACCCGGTGGGCGCACCCGTCGACGCCACGGGCCTCGCGGAGCACGCCGTCGCGCACGCCGTCGACGCGCTGACGGGGGACATCCAACAGGTCCCGAGCTCGGTGAGCGCCATCAAGGTCGACGGGCAGCGCAGCTACGCCCGGGTCCGGGGCGGGCAGGAGGTCGACCTGCCCGCCCGCCCCGTCACCGTCTCCCGCTTCGAGGTCCTCGACCGCCGTCCCGTCGGGGGCTTCCTCGACCTCGACGTCGTCGTGGAGGTCACCAGCGGCACCTACGTCCGCGCCCTGGCCCGCGACCTCGGCACCGCCCTCGGCGTCGGGGGGCACCTGACTGCGTTGCGCCGCACCCGGTCCGGTCCGTTCACGCTCGAGGAGGCGCTCACCCTCGAGCAGGTCGAGGTGGATCCTGTCGTGCAGCCGCTCGCCGACGTCGCCCGCAGGCTCTTCCCGGCCCGCGAACTCGATGAGAAGGACGCCGCGACGGTCTCCTACGGCGGGTTCCTCACCGCCGGCGGAGACGCCGGTCCGGTCGGGGCGTTCGCCCCCGACGGGACGCTCGTCGCGCTCCTCGGCGACACCCCGCGCGGCGCGAAACCCCTGCTGGTGCTGCAGCCCGCCGGTTGACCCGACCGTGCACTCGCGCCGTCAGGTGGCGGGGCCACCGCGTTGGACGAGCTCCAGGAGCTGCTCCGGTTGGGCCCAGACGTCCTCGCCGGTCGTCGAGGACCGCAAGCGCGTGACGTGGACACCGTTGCGCAGCAGGTCTTCCGCGAGATCGGGGGGGAGCAGATCGGCGGGCTGCAGTCGCAGCACCCGACGCCGGGTGAACTCGTCGAGTTCAGCCCACCAATCTTCTAGAAGGTTGCGCGGCTGCACACCCCATCCTGGCCCGCGGTCGTGGTGACCGCGGGCCAGTGCGTGTCGCGGTCAGCCGGCGGCGCCACCGGACTTCAGCGCAGCGAGCCGGGCTTCGACGTCGAGGTCGGTGGAGGCGTCCTCCAGCGAGGCGAACTGCGCGTCGAGGGAGTCGGCCTGCAGCTCGGCCTGGCCCGCGACCCGGGCCTCCTCGCGGCGCACCCGGTCCTCGAAGCGGGACAGCTCGGAGGTGGGGTCGAGGACGTTGAGAGACCCGATCGCGGACTGCACCTGCGACTGGGCCTTCGCGGCCGCCGCGCGCGCGACGAGCTGGTCGCGCTTGGTCTTGAGCTCGCTCAGCTTCTCCTTCATCGCGGTCAGGCCGGACTTGAGCTTGACCACGACCTCGGTCTGGGCCGCGATCTGGGGAACGGCGTCGGCGACCTCCTGCTCGAAGGTGATCTGCCGCTTCAGCGCCACCTTGGCCAGCTCGTCGAAGCGGTCGGCCTCCGGGGTCTGACCCGCGGCGCGCAGGCTGTCGGCCTTCGCGGACGCGGCGGCGGCCTTGCGGCCCCACTCGCTCACGGCGGCGACGTCGTCGTCGCGGTCGGCCTCGGCCAGGCGCAGGTTGCCGATCGTCTGCGCGATCGCCGCCTCCGCCTCGGAGATGTTGCTGGTGTAGTCGCGGACCATCTGGTCCAGCATCTTCGCGGGGTCCTCCGCGGAGTCGATCAACGCGTTGACGTTCGCGCGCGCCAACTGCGCGATGCGTCCCAGGATCGTCTGCTTCTCAGCCATGCCGCTGATCCTCCCGCACCGGACGGGCCTGCGGGAGCTTGGTCCCGATGACCTGGTCGATGATGTCGCGCGCGACGGTCTGGGCGGTGAGTCCGGCGTCCTGGAGGATCTCGCCCCGGGACGCGTGGTCGAGGAACTCGTCGGGCAGGCCGAGTTCGTTGACGCCGGTGTCGACGCCCGCCGCGCGCAGGTCCTGACGCAGCCGGGTGCCGATCCCGCCGACCCGCACCCCGTCCTCGATGGTGACGACGAGGCGGTGCTCGCGGGAGAGCTCGACGAGCGACGTCGCGATCGGCACGACCCAGCGCGGGTCGACGACGGTGGCGCCGATGCCCTGGGCCTCCAGCAGGGCCGCGGCCTCCAGCGCCATGCCGGCCATCGACCCCACGGCGACGAGCAGCACGTCGCGGGAGCCTTCGCCGGACCTGTGCAGGACGTCCACCCCGTCCGCCAGCCGTTCCAGCGCCGGCACGTCCGCGGCCACCGAACCCCGGGGGAAGCGCAGCACGGTGGGCCCGTCGTCGACGAGGACGGCCTCACCCAGTTCCTCCCGCAGGGTCCCCGCGTCGCGGGGGGCGGCGATGCGGATGCCGGGGACGACCTGCAGCAGCGCGAGGTCCCACATGCCGTGGTGGCTGGGACCGTCGGGTCCCGTCACCCCGGCTCGGTCGAGGACGAACGTGACCCCCGCCTTGTGCAGCGCGACGTCCATCAGGACCTGGTCGAAGGCGCGGTTCACGAAGGTCGCGTAGAGCGCCACCACCGGGTGCAATCCCGCGTAGGCGAGGCCCGCGGCGCTGGTGACGGCGTGCTGCTCGGCGATGCCGACGTCGAAGACGCGGTCCGGGTGGCGTTCCTGGAAACGGTGCAACCCGGTGGGACGCAACATGGCCGCGGTGATGGCGACGAGCCGGGGGTGCCGGTCGCCGAGGTCGGCGAGCTCGTCGGCGAACACCGACGTCCAGCCCTGGGCGCTGGAGGTCTCCAGGGGCTCACCGGTCGTCGGGTCGATCTTGCCGACGGCGTGGAACTGGTCGGCCTGGTCGCGCAGGGCGGGCTCGAAGCCGTGCCCCTTCTCGGTGATGGCGTGCACGAGGACCGGGGTCCCGTAGTCACGGGCCTGGCGCAGCGCCTCCTCCATCGCCTGCTGGTCGTGCCCGTCGACGGGACCGACGTACTTGATGTCGAGGTTGGAGTACAGCGCCTCGTTGTCGGTGAGCCGGGCCAGGAACCCGCGCATGCCGCCACGCAGCCCCCGGTACACGGCCCGCCCGGGGGTGCCGAAGCGGTCGGCCGCGGCCTGGCTCTTCTCGTGCAGCCGGCGGTACTCGCGACGGGTGCGGACGGTGCTGAGGAAGCGCGCCATCCCGCCGATCGTGGCCCCGTAGGACCGGCCGTTGTCGTTGACGATGATGATCAGCCGGCGGTCGTTGTCGTGGGAGATGTTGTTCAGCGCCTCCCACGTCATGCCCCCGGTGAGGGCGCCGTCGCCGACGACGGCGACCACGGTCCGGTGGGACTGCCCGTTGAGCTGGAAGCCGCGCGAGATGCCGTCCGCCCAGGACAACGAGGAGGAGGCGTGCGAGGACTCGACGATGTCGTGCTCGGACTCGCTCCGTTGCGGGTAGCCGGCGAGGCCGCCCCGTTCGCGCAGGTGCGAGAAGTCCTGGCGGCCGGTGACGAGCTTGTGCACGTAGGACTGGTGGCCGGTGTCGAAGACGAAGGGGTCCTTCGGCGAGTCGAAGACCCGGTGCATCGCCAGCGTCAGCTCCACGACCCCGAGGTTGGGGCCGAGGTGCCCGCCGGTCTTCGCGACCTCGGCGACGAGGAAGCGACGGATCTCGGCGGCGAGCTGCACCGTCTGGGCGTGCGAGAGGCGCTTGAGGTCCTGGGGGGACCGGATCGAATCGAGCAGGGTCACGAACACTTCCTCTCGGGCCAGGGCCAGGTCAGCTTAGGCCTGTGGCCCGGAAGCGCAGGTCCGACCTCAGAACCGGCCGCCCGCACTGCGCCCACCGCCGGAGGAGCCGCCGCCACCGGAACCCCCGCCGAAGCCCCCACCGCCGAAGCCCCCACCGCCGAAGCCGCCCCCGAATCCTCCGCCCCGTCGGCGCGACGACCCGCCGCCGATGAGGATCCCGCCCAGCACCGCCCCGAGGTCGTCGGAGGCGCCGCCCCGACCGCCCGGCCAGGAGTCCACGTCGCTGCGGGCGCGGGAACTGGCGCGTTCCGCGAGGGAGTCCGCCTGGCGGGCGTGCTCCAGCGCCGCGGCCGGGTCCTGGGACGCGAGCGCCTGGTCGAGGTGTCGCTGCGCCTCGCCGAGGTGGGTCCGGGCCGCCGACCCGACGGCACCCCGTCGGGCGGAGACGAAGTCGTCGGCGGCCGCGATCTCGGAGCGGGCCGCGACCAGGGCCTGCTCCAGGGCGGCCTCGGTGGACCGGCGCGCGGACGTGGCCTCCTCGACGGCGTCCCGGGCCGCGTCCAGCGTCCGCTCCGCCTCGACGAGCCGGTGCAGCGCGCCCAGCGGATCGTTCGAGGCCTGACGGGCGCTCGCCTCCACGACGGCGAGCGCCGCGGCCGAGGCCGCCGCGAAGTCCGCGGTGGGCACTCCGGTGGCCGCCTCGACGGGCGTCCGGGCGTCGGCCCCCAGCCGGGCGATCGCCACCGGGACCTCCTGCACCGCCTGACGCAGGTCCTGCTCGGTCCTCGACACCCCGCTCAGGAGCTTCTCGGCCTGGGCGGCCGCCGCTTCCGCGGTCCGGACGGCGTCGACGACCTCACCCGAGCGGGTCACGTCGGCCAGCGCCGCGCGGCCCGCTGCGCACGACCGTTCCGCCAGGCCGATCCGGTCCCGGGCCTGGGCGACGGTGTCGGCGACGGAGGTCAGGGCGGTCTCCCCGAACTCCGCGGCCAGGGTCGAGAGCAGCGCCCGGGCCGGTTCGACGCCCGCCCGCAACCCGGGCAGCTTCGCCTCGACCTCGGTGAGGACCGCGGGGGCGCGCTGCACGAGGTCGCGCAGCGCGTCGACGGCGTCGGAGGCCTCGTCGAGGGTCTTCCCCGTGGTGCGGCAGGACTCGATCACCTCGGTGAGGATCCGGCGCCGTTCCGCGTCGGTCTCGGGAACGGAGTCGTCGAGCGACTGCCGGGCCGTGAACGCCTGCCGCAGCGCGGCCCGGGAACGTTCCAGGACGCTCGAGAACTCCGCGGTCGACACCGTCCCGAACTCCGCCGCCGCGAACTGGAGTTCCTCCGCGGCGGCGCGGACGGCGTCGTCGGCCTGCACCAGCAGCGTGTCGGCCTGGGTCTGCAGGTCCGCCGTGGAGACCGCCGGCCGCGACCGGTGCCGCCGCACCAGGGCCACGACGGCGATGACGACGACCCCGGCGAGGGCGAGGAACCCCAGCACCCACCAGACGGTGTGCGAGGGGCTGAGGTGGGTGTCGAGGGAGTCCGCGCCCGCGACGGCGGCCCCCGCCCAGTCGCCGTCGGCGAGCTCGGTCTCGGTGTCGCGGGCCACCGCCTGGAGGTCCGCGTCGTCCAGGCGGGACGCGCTGTCGACGAAGTAGGCGTAGGAGCGGTCGCCGGTGGCGACGGCCAGCAGGACGTCGTCCTGGCCCAGCCCCGACGTCGTCGCCGTCTCGTCCGCCCAGGTCTGCCCGTCCGCCCCGTCGAAGGAGTCCACGTAGACGACCCAGAGCTGCACGCCGGTGTCGGAGCGCAGCGACGAGAGCGCCCCCTGCACCTCCCCGTCGCGACCGTCCAGCGCCCCGACCTGGTCGGTCACCTGCCCGGCCAGCCGGAACGGAGGCACGGCCGAGGCAGGCGCCGCGGGGGCGAGCAGCAGACCGCCGCTCAGCAGGAGACCGGCGACGGCGGCGAGACGGCGAGACGACACCGGTGCAGTGTGTCGCACCTCGGGGAGGCGGGGTCAGGCGATCAGAACAGCGTGTACCCGCCGTCGGTGACGACGACGGCCCCGGTGGAGAAGCTCGACGCGTCGGAGGCCAGGTAGACGACCGTCGCGGCGATCTCCTCGGGGGTGGAGTAGCGCTGCATCGGCGCGTCCTCGATCCACATGCGGCGGAACTCGGGTTTGTCGACGGGGGCCATCTCGGTCTTGACGTACCCGGGGGCGATCGCGTTGACGCGGATGCCCAGCGGCGCCCACTCCGCCGCGAGCGACTTCGTGAGCTGGTGCACCGCAGCCTTGGAGGCGTTGTAGACCGGCTGCAGCTGCGGACGGTTCACGATGTTCGCGCTGATCGAGCCGACGTTGACGATGGCCCCACCGCCGTTCTGCGCCATCCACTTCGCGGTGACGACGCTGGGCAGCCAGACGCCCTTGACGTTGGTGGTGATGACGTCGTCGTACTCGTCGTCGGTCACCTCCAGCGCGGGGCGGTGCACGCAGGTGCCGGCGTTGTTGACCAGCACGTCGAAGCGGCCGAACTGCTCGGTGACGCGGGCGACGGCCGCCTCGACCTCCGGCCGGGAGGTGACGTCGAGGCGCAGGCCGAGGGTCCTGCGCCCGCTCGAGGCGGCGATCTCCTCCGCCGCGGCGACGGACGCGGCCTCGTTGCGGGCCGCCACGACGACGTCGGCACCGGCCTCGGCCAGCGCCTGGGCGAAACCACGGCCGAGGCCCTTGTAGCCACCGGTGACGAGGGCGACCTTGCCCTCGAGGGAGAACTTCTGCAGGACGGACAACGGGGGCTCCTACTTCTCGGCGGGGTTGACGACGACGACGGCCTTCATGCTCAGCGGGTCGGAGTCGGCGTTCAACGCGTCCTCGACCTGCTCCAGCGGGTAGCGGGCCGTCACCATGTCGTCGAGGTGGACGGCACCGGAGGTGGTGAGTTCGATGCCCCGGGGCCAGGTGTCGATGTAGCGGAAGACGCCGGTGAGGTTGATCTCGCGGGTCGCGATGAGCTGCACCGGGATCGGCATCTCCTCCGCGCCGAGACCGACGAGGACGACGGTCCCACCACCGCGGGTGGAGTTGATGCCCGACAGGACGGCGGGCGTCGCCCCCGAGCAGTCGATGAACGCGTCGGCGCGGATCTGCGCGATCTCGGCCGCGTCCTGGACGGGGTGCAGCGCCCGGGTCGCCCCGAACCCGGTGATCCGCTCCCGGCGGGAGTCGACGAAGTCGGTGACGACGACGTCGGTGGCGCCCCGGGCGCGGACGGCCTGCGCGGCCATCGCCCCGATCGGGCCGGCCCCGGCGATCAGCACCTGGTCGCCCGGGCCGACGTTCGCCTTGTGCGCGGCCCAGAGCCCGACGCTCAGGGGTTCCAGCAGCGCCGCGGACTCGTCCGAGAGGCTGTCCGGCACGGTGTAGGCCTGGTCCGCGGGCGCGGTCACGTAGTCGCAGAACGTCCCGTCGAAGGGGGGCGTGGCGTAGAACTCCATGAAGGGGCACAGGTTCGAGCGACCGGTCTTGCACTGCCGGCACGTCCGGCACGGGACCTGCGGGTCGATCGCGACCCGGTCACCGAGGCGTTCCTCGGGAACTCCGCGCCCGAGGCCGACGACGGTCCCGGAGACCTCGTGGCCCAGGACGATCGGCGCGGTGACGACCATGTCGCCGATGCGGCCGTGCTTGTAGTAGTGGACGTCGGACCCGCAGACGCCGACGGAACCGACCTTCACCAGCACCTCGCCGTCGGCGGGGGTGGGCACGGGTCGTTCCTGCATCTCGATGACGCCCTGCTTCAGCAGGACGCTGGCCCGCATGGTGGTGGGAACGCTGGTCATCGTCGACTCTCCTCAGTGCCCGGGGGCGGTTGGGTTGGTGCGCCTCAACGGATGGTGTACCCGCCGTCGACCACGAGGTCGGTGCCGTTGACCATGTCCGAGGCTCCGGAGGCCAGGAACAGCGCGGCGCCGGCGATCTCGCGGGGGAGGGCGAAGCGTCCCGTCGGGATCGCAGCCTTCGCGGCGTCACCCTTCGGTCCGTCCCAGGCCTTCCGGCCGAGTTCGGTGAGCACGACGGTCGGGGAGATCGAGTTCGCGGTGACCCCGCGACCGGCCCACTCCGAGGCCAGGACCCGGGTCAGACCGACGACCCCGGCCTTGGAGGCGCAGTACGCGGCGTGCCCGTCGAGGGCCACCGAGGCAGCCTGCGAGGCCATGGTGATGACCTTGCCCCGGCCGCGTTCCAGCATGCCGCGGCCCACGGCCTGGGCGGTGAGGAACGTCCCCGTCAGGTTGATGGACACCGTCCGGACGAACACCGCCGGGTCGAGTTCCTCGGCCGGGGCGAGGTCGACGATCCCGGCACAGGTGACGAGGACGTCGACGGGCCCGGCGGCGGCGGCGAACGCCGCGACGGAGTCCGGGTCGGCGACGTTCCCGTGCAACCCCACGTGGTCCTCGCCGAGTTCCGCGGCCCGGGCGAGCGCCGCCTCCTCGTTCAGGTCCACGAGCACGACGCGTGCCCCGGCCGCGGCGAACGCCCCGGCGATGGCGCTCCCGATCCCCGAGGCGGCCCCGGTGATGAGGGCGGTGCGCCCCTCCAGCCGGAAGGACAGGTCGACGTCGGCGTCGGTCGGTTCGGTCTTCGACACGGTGGTCTCCGTTCAGAGTTCTCGGTGGGTCGGGTGAACAGCGATGTCCTCCCCCCGCCGGCCCCCGGCGACTGACCGGCGACCGCTCAGTCGCCGGTCTTGACGAGCCGGCGCTTCTTCACGGTGTAGCCGGCGGGCAGGGTGCCCTCCTTGAGCATGCGGATCGGGCAGCGGCGGCACCTGTCCTTGGACTCGCAGCACTTGGACTTCGGCAGGTCCCGCTTCTTGCTCACGCGCGCAACGTAACACCGCCGGGTGAGGTTGCCCTCATCCCGGCGGTGGCCGCGGCGTCAGTTCGTGCGGTGGGACAGGTAGTACCGGATCAGGTCACCCGTGGAGGCGTCCTGCGCCAGCAGCGCGTCGGTGTCACCCGTGAGCGCCGGCGCGATCTCCAGCGCCAGCTTCTTGCCGAGCTCCACACCCCACTGGTCGAAGCTGTCGATGCCCCAGACGGCCCCTTCGACGAAGGTGATGTGCTCGTAGAGCGCGATGAGCTGACCGAGCACCGCCGGGGTCAGCGAGGGCGCCATGATCGAGGTGGTCGGCCGGTTGCCGGAGAACACCCGGGCCGCGACGACCTCCTCGGCGGTGCCCTCGGCCCGCACCTCCTCCGCCGTCTTGCCGAACGCGAGCGCCTTGGTCTGGGCGAAGAAGTTCGCCATGAACAGCGCGTGCACGTCGGCGTCGCCGTCGACCAGCGGGTGCGTCGGGGTCGCGAAGGCGACGAAGTCAGCGGGGATGATCCGCGTGCCCTGGTGGATCAGCTGGTAGAACGCGTGCTGGCCGTTGGTGCCGGGTTCACCCCAGAACACCTCGCCCGTGTGCGTCGTGACGGCCTCGCCGTCGTAGCGGACGGACTTCCCGTTGGACTCCATCGTGAGCTGCTGCAGGTACGCCGCGAAGCGGTGCAGGTACTGCGAGTACGGCAGCACCGCGTGGGTGTGGGCGTCCAGGAAGTTCACGTACCAGACGTTGAGCAGACCCATGAGGAGCGGGACGTTCTGCTCGGGCGCGGTGGTGCGGAAGTGCTCGTCGACGGTGTGGAAGCCGGACAGGAAGCTGCGGAAGTGGTCCGGCCCGATGGCGACGGCCAGCGAGGTGCCGATCGCGGAGTCGACGGAGTAGCGACCGCCCACCCAGTCCCAGAACCCGAACGCGTTGGCCGGGTCGATGCCGAAGGCGGCGACCTTGTCCAGCGCGGTCGACACCGCGACGAAGTGCTTGGCGACGGCGTCCGCGCGGGCGGTGTCGTCGTCGGCGAGGACTCCGGCTGCGGACAGCCCCTCCCACAACCACTTCCGCGACAGCCGCGCGTTCGTGAGGGTCTCGAGGGTCCCGAACGTCTTGGACGCGACGATGAACAGGGTCGTCTCGGGGTCGAGGTCCTTCGTCGTCTCGGCCACGTCGGTGGGGTCGATGTTGGAGACGAAGCGGCACTCCAGCCCGGCCTGCACGAACGGCTTGAGGGCCTCGTAGGCCATCACCGGGCCGAGGTCGGAACCGCCGATGCCGATGTTCACGACGGTCGCGATCGGCTTCCCGGTGACGCCCTTCCACTCACCCGAGCGGACGGCCTCGGCGAAGGCGAAGACCTTCTCGAGCTCACCCTGCACGTCGGCGTCGACGTCCTGCCCGTCCACGCTCAGGGCCGGCGTGGCCCCGGCCGGTCGGCGCAGCGCGGTGTGCAGGACGGCGCGGTCCTCGGTGACGTTGATGTGCTCGCCGGCGAACATCGCGTCGCGGCGGGCGAGGACCCCGGTCTCCTCGGCCAGCTGCAGGAGCAGGGCGAGCGTGTCGGAGGTGACGAGGTTCTTGGAGAGGTCCACGTGCAGGTCGGCGACGTCGAAGGTCAGCGACCGCGCGCGCTCGGGGTCGGCGGCGAACCAGCCCCGCAGGTCGGGGGTGCTGCCCGACCGGTGCTCGGTCAGCGACGACCACGCCGCGGTGGTGGTCGGGTCCACAGGTCCAGTGCTCATGAGGGTGACGCTAGTCAGCCCGTGTGCGGAGCGCGCGACCGGCTGCTGGCACAGTGTTCGCGTGCAGCGGTGGGATGACCTGTCAGACGTCGGACCCGGGTTCGGCCCGTCGGTGGTCACCATCGGCAACTTCGACGGGGTGCACCGCGGGCACGCGGCCGTGCTCGGCGAGGTCGTCGGCCTGGCCCGCGCCCGTGGTCTGGTCTCCGCCGCGGTGACCTTCGACCCGCACCCGCTGCAGGTCCTGCACCCCGAGCGCGCCCCCGGGCTGCTCACCGGCCTCACCCGCCGCCTCGACCTGCTGCAGGAGACCGGCCTGGACGCGGTCCTGGTGATGCCCTTCACCCGCGAGCTCGCGCGCTGGAGCCCGCAGCGCTTCGTGGAGGAGGTCTTCGTCGACGCGCTGCACGCCGCGGTCGTCGTCGTCGGCCACGACGTGCGCTTCGGCGAGGCCAACGCCGGCGACCTCGCCACCATGCAGGAGCTCGGCGCCCGGTTCGGGTTCGAGGTCGTCGTGCTCGCCGACCTCGGCGGCCAGGGCGACTCCTCCCGGTGGTCCTCCACGGCCGTGCGCGAGGCCCTGGCCACCGGTGACGTCGAGCGGGCGGCGGCGATCCTCGGGCACCGGCACCGGGTCAGCTCCACCGTCGTGCACGGTGACCACCGCGGCCGCGAGCTCGGCTACCCGACGGCCAACCTCGACACCGTGCACGCCGACGGGCTGGTCCCGGCCGACGGGGTGTACGCGGGCTGGTTGACCCGCCGCGACGGCGACCGGCTGCCCGCGGCCGTCTCGATCGGCACCAACCCGACCTTCGACGGGGTGCGTCGTCAGCTCGAGGCGTTCTGCATCGACCAGCAGGGTCTGGACCTCTACGGGGAGCGCGTCGACCTGGACTTCGTGGCCCACCTGCGTCCCACCCAGCGCTTCGAGGGCATCGAGCCCCTCGTGCAGCAGATGGAGCGCGACGTCGCGAGGTGCCGCGAGATCCTGCTGTAGTCTGAGCGTTGCCGTTAGATCGGCCGCGGATCCAGAGAGCCCGGGTGGACAAGCCCCGTGGCACCGCGCAACGAGGTTCAGGAGACACGAGTGCCCCTCGACGCAGACGTCAAGAAGAAGATCATGACCGAGTACGCCCTCACCGAGGGTGACACCGGCTCGCCGGAGGTCCAGGTCGCGATGCTGACGCAGCGCATCCGTGACCTGACCGAACACCTCAAGATGCACCAGCACGACCACCACAGCCGTCGTGGCCTGCTGCTCCTCGTGGGCCAGCGCCGCAACCTGCTGAAGTACATGGCCAAGAAGGACATCAACCGTTACCGCTCGATCATCGAGCGTCTCGGCATCCGCCGCTGACCTGGTCAGGGGCCTGACGACAGGGGTGGTCCCGACTCTCGGGGCCACCCCTGTCGCACGTTCCCGCCGCACTCGCGGCAGACTCACCGTGACACCGCGCAGCGTCGCACCGGTCCTCGGTAGTGGCCTCCGGAAGCTCTGGCTTCCGTGGGCCTCGATCGAAGGCCGGGGCGCGCGGGTGTCGCACATCCGCACCGCAACCTGGAGGAGGAACCCTTGGAGGGTCCCGAAATCACTGCCGCCGAAGCCGTCATCGACAACGGTTCGTTCGGCACCCGCACCGTCCGCTTCGAAACGGGTCGCCTCGCCAAGCAGGCCGCCGGTTCCGCCGCGGTCTACCTCGACGGCGAGTCCTTCCTGCTGAGCGCCACCACCGCCGGCAAGACCCCGAAGGACCAGTTCGACTTCTTCCCGTTGACGATCGACGTCGAAGAGCGCAGCTACGCCGCCGGCAAGATCCCCGGTTCGTTCTTCCGTCGCGAGGGTCGCCCCTCCACCGAGGCGATCCTGGCCTGCCGTCTCATCGACCGTCCGTTGCGTCCGAGCTTCGTCAAGGGCCTGCGCAACGAGGTCCAGGTCGTCGTCTCGATCATGGCGCTGCACCCCGACGACGCCTACGACGTCGTGGCCATCAACGCCGCGTCGCTGTCCACCCAGCTCTCGGGTCTGCCGTTCTCCGGCCCGGTCGGTGGCGTGCGCGTCGCGCTCATCGACGGCCAGTGGGTCGCCTTCCCGCGCTACTCCGAGCTCGAGCGCGCCGTCTTCGACATGGTCGTCGCCGGCCGTGTCGTCACCGCGGCCGACGGTTCGCAGGACGTCGCGATCATGATGGTCGAGGCCGAGGCGACCGAGGGTTCCTGGAACCTCATCAAGGAACAGGGCGCCACCGCCCCGACCGAGGAGATCGTGGCCCAGGGCCTCGAGGCGGCCAAGCCGTTCATCGCGGAGCTGGTGCGCGCGCAGGCCGAGGTGGCCGCCACCGCCGCCAAGCCGACCGCCGCCTTCCCGACGTTCCCGGACTACCAGGACGACGTCTACCAGGCCGTCTTCGACTCCGCCGCGACCGAGCTGGTCGTCGCGTTGCAGATCGCCGGCAAGCAGGAGCGCGAGTCCCGGATCGACGAGATCAAGGACCGCGTCAAGGGCGAGCTCGCCGCGGGCTTCGCCGGGCGCGAGAAGGAGGTCTCCGCCGCGTACCGCTCGGTGCAGAAGACCCTCATCCGCCAGCGCGTCCTCAAGGACGGGGTCCGCATCGACGGCCGTGGTCTGGCCGACATCCGGACGCTGTCCGCCGAGGTCGAGGTCCTGCCCCGCGTGCACGGTTCGGCGCTCTTCGAGCGCGGTGAGACCCAGATCCTGGGGGTCACCACGCTGAACATGCTCCGCATGGAGCAGCAGCTCGACACGTTGTCGCCGGTGACGCGCAAGCGCTACATGCACAACTACAACTTCCCGCCCTACTCGACCGGTGAGACCGGCCGCGTGGGTTCGCCGAAGCGTCGCGAGATCGGGCACGGCGCCCTCGCCGAGCGCGCGCTCGTGCCGGTGCTGCCGGCCCGCGAGGACTTCCCCTACGCGATCCGCCAGGTCTCCGAGGCGCTGGGCTCCAACGGTTCCACCTCGATGGGTTCGGTCTGCGCCTCGACGCTGTCCCTGCTCAACGCGGGTGTCCCGCTGCGCGCGGCCGTCGCCGGCATCGCGATGGGCCTCATCTCCGACACGGTCGACGGTGAGACCCGCTACGCGGCGCTGACCGACATCCTCGGGGCCGAGGACGCCTTCGGTGACATGGACTTCAAGGTCGCCGGGACCAAGGAGTTCGTCACCGCGATCCAGCTCGACACCAAGCTCGACGGGATCCCCGCCTCGGTGCTCGCCGGGGCGCTGACCCAGGCCCGCGACGCGCGTCTCTACATCCTCGACGTCATGGCCGAGGCCATCGACGCCCCGGACGAGATGTCGCCGACCGCGCCGCGGATCATCACCGTGAAGGTCCCCGTGGACAAGATCGGCGAGGTCATCGGGCCCAAGGGCAAGATGATCAACCAGATCCAGGAGGACACCGGCGCCGACATCTCCATCGAGGACGACGGCACGGTGTTCATCGGGGCCGTCGACGGTCCCTCGGCGGAGGCGGCCCGCGCAGCGGTCAACGCCATCGCCAACCCGACGATGCCCGAGGTCGGCGAGCGCTACCTCGGCACCGTCGTGAAGACGACCACCTTCGGTGCGTTCGTCTCGCTCATGCCGGGCAAGGACGGCCTGCTGCACATCTCGCAGCTGCGCAAGCTCTCCGGCGGCAAGCGCGTCGACAACGTCGAGGACGTCGTCTCGGTGGGCCAGAAGGTGCAGGTCGAGATCGCCGAGATCGACCCGCGCGGCAAGCTGTCCCTCGTCCCCGTCGTCGCGGAGGAAGCCTCGGACGAGGCTCCCGCCAGCGAGCCGGCCGACGCCTGACGTGTCGTCCACCCTTCCCGGGAACCCCGTCGAGCTGCCCGTCGTGGCAGCCGGCGGGGTTCCCGCTACCACCGTCCTGTCCACCCCCGCCCAGGTGGAGCAGGGGTCGATCGTCAAGCGGACCGTCCTGCCCTGCGGTGCCCGCGTCCTGACCGAGGCCATGCCCGGTCAGCGCTCCGCGAGCATCGGGTGCTGGGTGGGCGTCGGCTCGCGCGACGAGACGAAGGGTCACTTCGGCTCGACGCACTTCCTCGAGCACCTGCTCTTCAAGGGCACCGAACGTCGGGACGCGATGGACATCGCCTCCGCGTTCGACGCCGTCGGGGGTGAGGCGAACGCCGCCACCGGTAAGGAGCACACGACCTACTACGCGCGCGTCCTCGACGCCGACCTGCCGATGGCGATCGACGTCGTCACCGACATGGTCACCTCGGCCGTCCTGGACGACGACGACTTCACCAGCGAACGCGAGGTCATCCTCGAAGAGCTGGCGATGAACGACGACGACCCGGGCGACGTCGCGCACGAGAAGTTCGCCGAGCTCGTCCTGGGCCGGCACCCGCTGGCCCGGCCCATCGGCGGCACCCCCGACACGATCCGCGCCGTCGGGCGCGACGACGTCTGGGCGCACTACCGCGAGCACTACCAGCCGTCCTCGCTGGTCTTCACCGCTGCCGGTGGTCTCGACCACGACGAGGTCGTCGCCTGCGTCCAGCGTGAGCTGGACCGTGCCGCGGGCGACCTCGGTCAGGCCGCTCCCCGTCCGCGCCGCATCAGCGGTGAGGTCGGCGGCGGGCTGGAGAAGGGGCGCTCGCTCGTGGTGGACCGCCAGACCGAGCAGGCCCACGTGCTGCTCGGGATGACCGGGATCACCGCCACGGACGACCGGCGGTTCACGATGTCGGTGCTCAACGCCGTCCTCGGGGGCGGGATGAGCAGCCGGTTGTTCCAGGAGGTCCGCGAGAAGCGGGGCCTGGCGTACTCGGTGTACTCGTTCAACGCCAACTACGCCGACTCCGGCTACGTCGGGCTGTACGCGGGCTGCTCGCCGGCCAAGGCCGCCCAGGTCGCCGACCTGATGCTGGCCGAGCTGGCGAAGCTCGCCTCCACCCCGATGGAGTCGGAGGAACTCGCGCGCGGCGTCGGTCAGCTGACCGGTGGTCTCGTGCTGGGGCTCGAGGACTCCGGGTCGCGGATGAACCGGCTCGGCAAGTCCGAACTCACCCACGGGCAGTTCCTCGACGTCGACGGTGTGCTGGCCAACGTGCGGTCCGTCACCGCCGAGGACGTCCGCGTCCTGGCGGCGGACCTGCTCTCCCGGCCGCGTTCGGTGACCGTCGTCGGACCGTTCAGCGACGACAGCGGATTCACCGGCGTCGTCCAGTGACGATCCGCGTCGCGGTCCTCGGGGCCGGGGGCCGCATGGGTTCGCAGGCGGTGGCGGCTCTCGAGGCCGCCGCCGACCTGGAACTCGTCGCGGCCCTCGGCCGCGGTGACTCCCTCGACGCGGCCGCCGGGGCCGACGTCGTGGTCGACCTGACCGTCCCCGACCAGGTGATGGCCAACGTCGAGTGGGCCCTGGCGCACGGGATGCACGTCGTGACGGGCACCACCGGCTTCACCGCCGAGCGGATCGCCCAGGTCGAGGCGTGGGCCACCGCGGCGAGCCGCAACGTCCTCGTCGCGACGAACTTCGGCATCGGTGCGGTGCTGGTCATGCAGCTCGCGGCCAAGGCCGCGAAGTTCTTCGAGTCCGTCGAGGTCGTCGAACTGCACCACCCCGCTAAGGTCGACGCGCCGAGCGGTTCCGCGATCCGCACGGCCCGCCTCATCGCGGCCGCACGGGCGGAGGCGGGCCTCGGCCCGTCGCCCGACGCGACGACCACGGAACTCCCCGGAGCCCGCGGCGCCGTCGTCGACGGGATCCACGTGCACGCCGTCCGGATGCGCGGGCTGACCGCCCACCAGGAGGTCATCCTGGGTGGACCGGGGGAGACCCTGACGATCCGCGACGACACCTACGACCGCGCCGCGTACATGCCGGGTCTGCTGGTGGGGGTGCGTCAGGTCGCCGACCGCCCCGGGGTCACCGTCGGCCTCGAGCACTACCTGGACCTGGACTGATTGTGCGCGTCAAGATCATCATCGCCGTCAGCGTCGCGGCCCTGCTGTTCTACTTCGTGTTCCTCGGCCGGCTGGGGTACCAGCTGGCCGCGACCGGTGAGTGGGCCGGCATCCTGCTCGGCATCGCGCTGTTCCTGCTGCCCGTCGTCGGGTTGTGGGCCGTCGTGCGGGAGCTCATGTTCGGGCTCGCAACGGAACGCCTCGGCCGCGAACTCGCCTCGCGCGGGGAACTGCCCGAGGACGACCTGACCCGCACCGCGGCCGGGCGCATCGACCGCGAGGCCGGTTCCGTCCTGTGGCAGGCCGCGAAGGACGAGGTCGAGGCCAGCCCCGACGACGCGGGCGCCTGGTACCGGCTGGCGATCGGCTACGACGCGGCCGGTGACCGCAAGCGCGGCCGGGCCGCCGCACGGCACGCGGTCAAGCTGCACCGGGGCCGCTGACACTACGATCCTGCGCCATGACGACGTGGACGGGATCGAACGCCTTCCGGTTGATGCCCACCGACGCGGCCCACGACGCCGTGGCCACCGCGGAGGTGACGGAGGGCGCCGGCGGGAACCTGGTCTCCCTCGCCTACACCTGGTTGCACCCCGACGACGGCGCCCAGGACGGTCTGCTGGTCCTCGGCCCCGCCCGCGAGGACTCCGCCGTCGCGTTGTGGGGTGACTCCTGGCACCAGACCCCCGCCGCGCAGGTGCTCACGGGTTCCGTCGAGGCAGGCGTGTGGAGCGTGGGCTACGACTACGTCCCCGGCCAGTGGCGCTGGCGCATCGTCGTCGACACCTCGGACGCTGAGGAGTTGCTCGTTCGGATGGAGAACGTCGCCCTCGACGACGAGACCCCGCCGTACGCGGCGATGGACCTGCGCGTCCACCCCGCATGACCCCGGCGGCGGTCCTCGTGCTGTCAGGTTCAGCGGTCGGGTGGAGCACGAGCGCGTCCGGCTGCTGACCGCCACCGGGCATCTGCGAGGTGCCGCTCGAGACATTCACCCCCGCCCTCGACCACCTCGCCGGGTTGAGCGACCAACTTGGTCGTCCTAGGCACGTCCAAGGGCGCCGAGGCCGCGTTGCTGCTGGCCGTTCGTGATCCCCGGATCCGGACGGTGGTCGCCCTGTCCCCGACGTCGGTGGTGTGGGAGAGCGTCGAGGGCACGGACGGTCCCCGGTCGAGCCGAACCCCCGGCGTTCCGTTCCCTCTACGAACGGAGCCTCGCCGCGTTCCCGGAACGCGTTGCGGCGGCATCGATTCCGGTGGAGCGGATCCGGAGTCGGGTACTGTTGAGCGCCGGTGCCGACGACCAGGTCTGGCCCTCGGACAGGTTCGCCGGCCACCGAGTGGTGCTTCCCGGAGAGCCGGCCCCGTCGGGCGGGATGGCAATGGCGCGCTGGGGTTCCGCCATCGCGGACGCTGAACTCGGGGAGCGGGTGTGGGCGGAACTGGGTCTCGTGCTCGGGCTCGCCCAGTGACAGCATGGAGTGATGGCCACCGAGTCCCGTCACCTGAGCGTGCACGTCGACCGCCCGGTCGAACAGGTCTACGCCTTCATAGCGGACCCCACCAACATCCCGAACTGGGCACCGGGGTTGGGCAGCTCGGTCGTCGAGGAAGACGGTCAGTGGTACGTGGAACAGGCAGAGGGCCGGGCACGAGTGACCTTCGCCCCCACCAACGAGTTCGGTGTGCTCGACCACCACGTCGTGACGCCGGCCGGGGTCACGGTCTACATGCCGGTGCGTGTGCTGGCCGACGGCGACGGGTGTGAGGTCGTCTTCACCGTGCGTCGGGTGCCGGGCATGAGCGATGACGAGTTCGAGCGAGACCTCGGTGCGGTGTCGGCAGACCTCGAACTGCTGCGCGACGTCATCCAAGGGCGCTGAACCAGAACGTCCGCCCCCGCAGCCTGCCGGCTGCGGGGGTGTTTCGTGTGTGAGCGTCTAGAACGGTGGTTCGTCGGGGAGTCCGGACCACAGTTCCGTGGGCTTTCCGGTTCGGGCGGTGAGCCTGGCGTGGTGGGCTTTCGTGGCTTCGAAGACGTACTGGGTCTTGAAGCGGTGATGACCCCGGCAGTAGGCCCGGAGGTTTCCTGCGGTGGTCTGGCCTTGGGGCCAGGGGATCGTGTGGTCGAGGTCGCAGTTCACGGCGGGGACGTGGCAGCCGGGTGCTTGGCAGTACTCGTCGCGGGCGGTGATGAAGCGGCGCATGGTGTCGGTGATGGCGTAGGCCTTGGCGCCGATGTCGATGACGTCTCGAGTTCCGGGTGAGCAGATGACCTTGCGCCACATCGCGCCGGTGGTGGTGGCGAGTTCGCGGGCGACGTGGGCGGGGACGGGTCCGAGGCCGTCGACGGTGGCTTCGTCGTCGTCGAGGCCGAGGAGGGTGGTGGCGTCGATGCGGACGTGGACCTGCACCGACGTCGCCGGCCGGTGGGTACGCCCGATCACCGCGGGAGAATCAGCGGTGGCAGGTGCGCTGGGATCCGAGAGGGCGGGGACGGCGCGGTTCATGGCGTCGGTGAGCAGGTCGATGATGACGTCGCGGACGCGGTGCCCGTGGCTACGGGTGTCGAGGAGGCCGGCCTTCTTGGCGGCGTCGGCGGCCTGGTCGGCGGCGGCGTTGGTGTGGGCGACCAGTCGCAGGGCGAAGGCGGTGGAGGTGATGAACCCGAGGTGGCTGTGGAGGCCGTCCTCGCAGGGGGTGTGTCCCAGTCCGCGAGGGTCGTCGTTCTTCTCCAGGACGACGGACTCGTAGCCGGGGGTCAGTTCCCGGACTTTCCGGGAACACTTTATACCCAGTTTCCGCCCGGTTAATCCTGCCTGTGCGTGGTGGACGGCGTCGGTGAGGTAGTCCTGCAGGGCCGCGCTGTAGTCCTCTCCTTGGAGGAGCTTCTCGTCCTCCTCGGCGTGGACGGAGGTGACGCGTCCGTCGGGGTCGAGGTGGTCGGTGAGGGTGGCGGTGCGCGCGCTGAGGCGTTCGGCGTGGTCTTCGATGGTGCGGGCCTGGTAGCGGGTGACGCTGCCGTCGGCGACGGCTCGCCAGAGAACCTGGTGCTCGTGTCCTCGGCGCCAGGCGTTGTGGATGGTGGCGCGGGCGCGGTCGACGTCCATGCCTTCGTCGCGGGAGTACTCCTCGGCGACGAGGTCGACGGCAGCTTCCCAGCGGTCGAACCCGGTTCCTGGAGCCAGCGCGCTAGCGCTGGAGGATGGTGACCCCGTGGTCTTGGAGTTGGTCGAGGTCGGGGTGGGGGGAGTCGTGGACGATGGTGACGGCGTCGGCGACGCCGAGGTAGAACAGGGCGTGGGCGGCGTCGGCGAAGCGGCGGTACTTCCCCGGCAGGCCGAAGGCGACCCCGGTGGGGGCCTCCTCAGTCCGCTCCGCGAGCGCTGCCGTCATGTCCTGAGTCTACCGTGTTCGAACACTTCGAACAAATCTGGATCGATTGTCTGGCAATGGTTGTGGGTGCGATGAACCTGTTGTGGCGCGCCCAATCTCACCGCCGGCGGAGGACGATGAGAGGGGTCACGTAGTTCTCCAGGACAGTCCCGCCGAGTTCGTCGACCGCTCGTGCGACCTCCTCCACCTCCGCCGGGACGTGGCGGGGCGTAAACGACCCGTCGGCGCTCAGCCGGGTCCCCCACTGAGCGGTGACCAGTTCCCCGGGTTCGGAGGAGGGTGGCGCGAGGTGACCTCGGCGACGCGGGCGCGGAACGGGGTGCGGGCGAGCGTCGGGTCGCCGAAAGCGTTCCGGAGCACGACGAGGTGGCCCTCCGGACGGAGCCAGTGGTACAGCGCGGGCAGGACGACGTCGAGGTCGAACCAGTGCACGGACGCCGCCGCGACGGCCACGTCGAAGGAGGACGGCGCGAACGAGGCGGTCTCCGCGGTACCCACCCGCACCTCGACGTCCGGGAGGTCCCGGCGCAGCAACCGGGCCAGGTGCGGACCGGGTTCGACGGCGGTCACCGACGTCCCGGCCGCCGTCGACGACCGGGTGGCCCGCCCGGTCCCCGCCCCGAGTTCCCGCAGCCGGGCCCACACGACGTCGGGGTAGGGCGGACGCCCCCGGTCGTAGACGTCCGCGTGCGCGTCGAAGTGCCCGGGGCGCGGGACCGGCATCAGTGGGTGCGGTGCACCGGAGCCCGACCGGGCGGCTGCTGAGGCCGGGGGAGCAGGGGTTCGAGGGGGGTGATGGGTCGGGTCACGGGGGAACCCGTCGTCACCGTCACAGGCTCCCCGGCGTGGACGAGTTCCACGGTGGAGTCGTGGTCGCGCATCGTGTAGGTGACCTCGTCACCCGTGATGTCGACGCACACCTTCGCGTCCCGCCAGCGGATCGAGAACCGCAGCCGGGAGATGCCGTGCGGGAGGCGGGGGTCGAAGGTCAACCGACCGCCGCTGTCACGCATCCCCCCGAAACCGTGGACGAGGGCGAGCCACGTCCCGGCCAGGGAGGCCATGTGCAACCCGTCGGCGGAGTTGTGGTGCAGGTCGCGCAGGTCGACCGTCGCGGCTTCGTAGACGTAGTCGTGGGCGAGTTCGAGGTGGCCGACCTCGGCGGCCGTGATCGCCTGGATCGCCGCGGACAGCGAGGAGTCGCGGACGGTGCGGCGTTCGTAGTAGTCCACGGCCCGGGCCTTGTCCTCGGCGCTGAACCGCTCGGGGAACCAGAACAGCGCCATCTGCAGGTCGGCCTGCTTGATGACCTGCCTGCGGTACAGGTCGAAGTACGGCGAGTGCAGCAACAACGGGTAGTCCTGGTGCGCGGCGAAGTCCCACTCGGGTCGCCGGGTGAAACCCTCGCACTGCTCGTGGACGCGCAGTTCCTCGGAGTAGGGGACGTGCACGGCCTCGGCCGCGTCGCGCCACGTCGCCTGTTCCTCGAGGTCGACGTCGAGGGACCGGGCCAGGTCCGGGTGGCGTTGGCACGCGGCCGCGGCGACGGACAGGTTGTGCGCTGCGGCCAGGTTCGTGAACGTGTTGTCGGCCACGACCGCGGTGTACTCGTCCGGTCCGGTCACGCCCGCGACGTGCCAGGACCCAGCGGAGTCGTGGTGTCCCAGCGACATCCACAACCGGGCCGTCTCCACCAGGACCACGAGCCCGCCGTCGGTCTCCAGGCCCGTGCTGCCGGTGGCGACGCGGTAGCGCTCGACCGCGGCCGCGATGTCGGCGTTCACGTGGAACGCCGCAGTCCCCGCCGGCCAGTAGCCGGAGGACTCCGCTCCGCGGATCGTCCGCCACGGGAACGCCGCCCCGCGCAGTCCGAGTTCCCCGGCGCGCTGGCGGGCCGGCTCGATCGCCGAGGCGCGCCAGCGCAACGCGTCGGCGACCGTGTCCGGGGCGGTGTAGGTCAGGACCGGCAGGACGTAGGCCTCCGTGTCCCAGAACGTGTGCCCGTCGTACCCGGGACCGGTCAGCCCCTTGCCGGGGATCCCGCGTCCCTCGGCGCGCGCGGCGGCCTGCAGGACGTGGAAGAGGGCGAACCGGACCGCCTGCTGCACCTCGGCGTCACCCTCGACCTGGACGTCGGCGGAGTCCCAGAACTCGGCCAGGTACTCCCGCTGCTCCTGCAGCAGCCCCTCGAACCCCGTGAAGCGCGCACCGCTGAGGGCACCCGCCACCTGGTCGCGCAACGCGGGCTGGGACCGCAGGCTGGACCAGCCGTAGGCCACGAACTTCGTCAACCTGACGCGCTCCCCGGCCGGGACGGAGCAGACGACCGTCGTGCGCGCCCAGTCCTCGGCGTCGTGGGTCTCGACCTCGATCCGTCCGGGGGCCTCGACGTGGTTCTCCATGCCTGCGGCCATCTGCAGCCCGCTGGTCCGCGTGCGGTGCACCAGGGTCGCCCCGGCCCGACCGGAGTCGTGCTCCACCGACACCAGCGGCGAGGTCAGCACGGCGGAGACCCGCGGGTCCCCGGACTGCGCCGGCAACGCCTCGTTCGCGACGAGTTCGGACTGCAGGGTGACCCGGACCTCGCGGTCCACGGCCTCGACGACGTACTCGATCGCCGCCACGGCGCGCTGGACGAACGACACCAGGCGGGTGCTGCGGATCCGGACGCGCTTCCCGGCGGGGGAGGTCCAGTCCACCGACCGCACCAGGGTGCCGGCCTGCAGGTCGAGCACCCGTTCGTGGGCGGTGAGTTCTCCGTAGCGGACGTCGAAGGGTTCGTCGTCGACGAACAACCGCACGATCTTCCCGTCGGTGACGTTGACGACGGTCTGCCCCACCTCGGGGTAGCCGTAGCCCGCCTCCGCGTAGGGCAACGGGCGTTCCTCGTAGAAGGAGTTCAGGTAGGTGCCGGGGAGACCGTGGGGTTCCCCCTCGTCCAGGTTCCCGCGGAAACCGATGTGGCCGTTGGACAGGGCGAAGACCGACTCGGCGTTGCCGAGGATGTCCAGGTCGAGGCGCGTCTCGCGCACGTGCCAGGGCTCGACCGGGAAGGCGTCCTGGGCGATCACCTGCGGCCTCCCAGCAGTTCGGCGAGGTCCTGCACGACGACGGTCGCGCCGTGCTCGCGCAACGCCTCGGCGTGACCGACGCGGTCGACCCCGACGACCGCCCCGAATCCGCCGGCGCGACCGGCTTCGACCCCGGACAGGGCGTCCTCGAAGACGGCGGCCCGGCTCGGGTCCACGCCCAGTGCCTTCGCCCCGGCGAGGAAGCTGTCGGGCGCGGGTTTGCCCGCGAGGTGCTGCTCGCGCAACGTGACCCCGTCGACGCGCTCCTCGACGAACCGGGCCAACTCGGTGACCTCGAGCACCTGGCGGGTGTTCGCGCTGGAGGAGACGACCGCGCGGCGCAGACCGGCGGCCTGCGCGGCCTGCAGGTAGCGGCGCGACCCCTCGTAGACGCGGACGCCGTCCTGGTCGATCCGGCGCAGCAGGTCGCGGTTCTTGCGGTCCCCGAGCTCCTGCACCGTCTCGTCGGAGACGGTGATCCCGCGGCTGGCCAGGAAGTCCCGCACGCCGGCCTCGCGCGGCTTGCCGTCGACGAACTCGCCGTAGTCCCGGACCGGGTCGAAGGGGCGGTAGTCCTGTCCGTCCCGATCGCGCAGGAAGGCGTCGAAGGTCGCCTTCCACGCCTGGTCGTGGACGGAGGCGGTGTCGGTGAGGACCCCGTCGAGGTCGAAGAGGAGGGCGGTCACGTGGTCCGGTAGGCCGAGCACGTGGTCATCCTCCGGGCTGCACCGCCCGACTGCACCCGGACAGGCTTGCTCTCGGCCTGCGTTCAGGACACTCTCACGGGATGAGCAGAGCGGTGCGGTTCGAGCGATGGGGTGGACCCGACGTCCTGCACGTCGTCGAGGTGCCGACCGCGGCCCCCGGAGCCGGGGAGGTGCGGGTCACCGTGCGCGCCGCCGGCATCACCGCGGGGGAGTCCGCGGCCCGCGAGGGCGCGCTGGCCCAGCTCTACCCGACGGCGTTCCCCGCCGGCACCGGCGCCGAGTTCGCGGGCGTGGTCACCGACACCGGTCCCGGCGTCAGCGGCGTCACCGTCGGCGAGGAGGTCCTGGGCTGGAGCCCGGACCGGGGCGGGCACGCCGACGTCGTCGTGGTCCCGGCCGAGGCCGTGGTTCCCAAACCGGCGGGCGTCTCCTGGGAGGTCGCCGGAGCCCTCTACGTCGCCGGGGTCACCGCGTACTCCTGCGTCGAGAGCACGGGGGTGCGTGACGGCGACGTCGTCCTCGTCCTGGGGGCGACGAGCGACGTCGGCACGCTGACCGTCCAGCTGGCCCGGCTCTGCGGTGCGACCGTCGTAGGCGTCGCCGACCTCGTCCACCACGAGTGGTTGCACGCCCACGGCGCGGACGCCGTCGTCCCCGCCGAGGACGGCGACGGTCTGGCCCGGACGCTGCGCCGGCGCGGGGTGGCCGTGGACGTGATCGTCGACACCACGGGTTTCGAGGTGGACGCTCTCGCCCGGGCCTTCGGGGTGGACGTCGCGCGGTGCGCCGCGGCGCTGCCGCTCGAGGCCGACCTGGAGTTCGGCGTGGACCAGGCGCGTCGGCCGGAGGTCCTCACCGAGCTCGCCGAACTCGTCGCCGCGGACCGCCTGCACGTCCCCATCGCCGGTTCGTTCCCGTTGGCGCAGGTGCAGGACGCGTTCGCGATGGCGGAACGGCCCCACCCGCAGGGCCGGATCGTCCTGCTGCCCTAAGCCTGCGGGTGGCGCCGTTGCGCGGCGAGGCGCACGGGCGTGTTGACCGCCCCGAACCCGTGGTACCCGCCGCGGCGTTCCAGCACCTCGACGAAGAACTCCCGGCTGAGGGCACGGGTGAAGAACTGCAGCAGTTCCCCGCCGTCCTCGTCGCGGTCGTAGAGCACCCCGTGGGCGCGCAACCGGTCCAGGAACTCCGGGGCCAGGCCGAACCGGGCGTCGAGGTCGTCGTAGTAGTTCTGCGGGACGTCCAGCGGCTGACCTCCGGCGGCGACGAACGCGGCCGCGGCGCTGAGGACGTCGGTGGTCCGGAACGCGACGTGACCCGAGGCGAACGGTCGTCCCTTGAGGTGCGCGGAGGTGGGACCCACGTTGAGGGCGATCCGGATCGCCGCGTCGGCGGAGGAGTGCGCCCGGGAGCGCACCAGCCCGTCGGGTGCGGCGACCTCGCTGAGTTCCCCGCCGCGCAACCCGAGGACGGCGGTGAGGAACAGTCCCGTGGAGTCGAAACCCGCGAACGGCTGGGGCAGGGCGACGTGGTCGATCTCGACCAGGCTGGACCCTCCCACGGGTTCCCCCGCGGGCAGCGGCTCGACCGGCACGAAGTCGTCGAGCCAGTCGGGGTCCTCGCCGCAGAACTGCACCCAGGTCCCGTCCGGTGCGACCAGGGACGGGATCTCCGCCTCGCCGGTGCCGACGGGACGGTGCACGACGGCCGCGAGGAGTTCCCGGGACCGCTCGGCCAACGCGTGCGGTGCGGCGGCCTGCAGACCCAGGGCGGACAACCGGGCCCGTTCGCTGGTCGGCCGGCGGTTCACGACGACCCGGACCCCGGCGTTGCCCCAGAGGTCGACCTCGCCGCGGCGGTGGGTCCCGGTGCGCCGGAAACCCAGTGCGTGCAGCAGGTCCGCGACGTCGGAGGCGCCTTCGGAGGCGACGTCGGAGGCTGCGACCTCGACGAACGCCCAGCCGGTCGGGGTCGGGGCCTGCGGCAGGGTCCCGGGCGTGGCGAGGTCGGCCAGGTGGCGCAGCGAACGGAGCGCGTCGACCGCCGTGCGACCCGGGTCGGCCTGGCGGTACACGTCGTTGAACACCTCCAGCGACACCGGCCCGTCGTAGGGGTTGGCGAGGACGGCGCGGTGGAAACCCGTCAGGTCGAAACCCCCCTGACCGGGGAACAGGCGGTGGTGCCGGCTCAACGGGAGGAGGTCCATGCCCAGCGGCGGGGCGTCCGCCACCTGGTAGAAGAACAGCTTCTCCAGTCCCGCGATCGCCGCCGGGTCGTCCCCGCGGGAGAGGACGTGGAAGGAGTCGACGCAGGTCCCCAGCGAGGGGTGGTCGGCGGCCGCGACGATCCGCGCGCCGTGCCGGTAGTCGGACACGTGGGTGCCCCAGGCGAGCGCCTCGTAGGCCAGCCGGACACCGTGGCCGGCGGCGACCTCGGCGAGGGTCCGCAGCTGGTCGGCGAGCTCCCCGTCGTCCCGGACGGCGCCGGGGTGGACCGAGGAGCACACGAGCAGCAGGTCGCAGCCGAGCTCGCGCACCACCTCGCACTTGCGGTGCAGCCGCTGCGCGGTGCGGGCCTGCACCGTCGCGTCGACGTGGTCGGGGTCGCGGAACGGCTGGAACAGCGCGATGCGGACCCCGAGGTCGGCGGCGAGCGCCCGGACGTCCTTCGGGGCCAGCGGGGAGGCGACGAGGTCGGGTTCGAACACCTCGACGGCGTCGAACCCGGCGACCGCCGCGGCCCGCAGCTTCTCCGGCAGCGACCCGGCCAGGCTCACGGTGGCGATCGACGTCTGCACAACCCCCACGGTCGCACGCCCACCCCGGCTCGTAGGGTGCGCTCGTGACCGTCCCCGTGCTCGATCCCGTCCTGGACCGCCCGTTCGCAGCAGTCCTCTTCGACATGGACGGCACGCTCGTCGACTCCACGGCCGCCATCAACCGGAGCTGGACGACGTGGGCGGTCGAACACGGGATCACCGCCGAGCAGCTCGCGGGGACGCACGGGCGTCCCGCCCCGGAGATCGTGGCCGACCTCGTCGGGCCCGACCGCTTCGCCGCCGCCTCGGCGCGCATCACCGAGCTCGAGATCCTCGACGTCGACGGGGTCGTGCAGCTGCCCGGGGTGGCGGACCTGCTGGCCGGGTTGCCCCCGCAGGCGTGGGCGATCGTCACGTCGTGCTCGTCGCCGTTGGCCGACGCGCGCCGGGGGGCCGCGGGGCTGCCCGACCCGCGGGTGCTGGTCACCTTCGACGACGTCGAGCACGGCAAGCCCGCGCCGGACTGCTTCCTGCTCGGCGCCGCCCGTCTCGGGGTCGACCCGGCCGACTGCCTGGTCGTCGAGGACGCCCCCGCGGGTCTCGCCGCGGCCCGGGCCGCGGGCTGCGCGACCCTCGCCGTGCGCACGACCCACCCGGAGGGACCGTTGGACGCCGACCTCGTCGTCCCGCTGCTCAGCTCGGTGCGGATCACCCCCGGTGACGGTGGTCTGAGGCTGACCCTCGAGCGGGTGTAACGCTCGCCCGCGCCGCCCCGATGACACCTCAGGACCCGGTCGCTGCCCGGACCCCCGAGCGGGCAGCGACCGGGTCCTTCCCGTGGCGGTAACCTCAGGAGCATGTCGACCGCCACCGCAGCAGCGCCCCACCGTCCCTTCGGGACGGTGCTGTCGGCGATGGTGACCCCGTTCACCGCGACGGGTGCCCTGGACCTCGACGCGGCCGCCGCGCTCGCCGTGCACCTCGTGGAGCACGGTCACGACGGTCTGGTCGTCAGCGGGACGACGGGGGAGTCGCCCACGACCAGCGACGACGAGAAGGACCGCCTGCTGCGTGCCGTCCTCGACGCCGTCGGTGACCGCGCCCGCGTCGTCGCGGGGGTCGGCACCAACGACACCGCGCACACGGTGGAGCTGGCCCGCTCGGCCGAGAAGGCCGGCGCCCACGGGCTGCTCGTCGTCACCCCGTACTACAACAAGCCGCCGCAGGCCGCTCTCGCCCAGCACTTCACCACGGTGGCCGACGCGAGCGGCCTGCCGGTGATGCTCTACGACATCCCCGGCCGCTCGGGTGTCCCCATCGACACCGAGACCCTGGTGGCGGTCGCCGCGCACGAGCGGATCGTCGCCGTGAAGGACGCCAAGGGCGACTCGATGGCGACCTCGTGGGTCCTGGCCCGCACCGACCTCGCGTACTACTCCGGTGACGACGCCGTGAACCTGCCGCTGCTGGCGCAGGGAGCCTGCGGGATCGTCTCGGTCGTCAGCCACGTCGCGGGCCGTGAGTACGCCGCGATGATCGCGGCGCTGGACGCGGGGGACCTCGTGACGGCCCGGACGATCCACACCCGGCTGCTGCCCGCCGTGCGCGGGATCATGACCCGCACCCAGGGTGCGGTGGCCGTCAAGGCCGCCCTGGAACTGACCGGTGTCCTCACCGGACGTGCCGTCCGCCAGCCGTTGCTGGCGGCCACCCCCGAGGAGGTCGACGCCATCGCCGCCGACCTCTCCCTCGCCGGGCTCGAAACCCCCGAGAACTCAGCTCGACCCAACCCCACGGCAGCGGCCGCCCAGGCCGCAGGAGGAGCCGCATGAGCCACCCCCACCCCGAACTCACCAGCCCCCCACCGTTGGCCGACGGCGCCCTGCGCGTCGTCGGTCTCGGTGGGCTCGGCGAGGTCGGGCGCAACATGACCGTCTTCGAGTTCCAGGGGAAGCTGCTCGTCGTCGACTGCGGCGTGCTGTTCCCCGAGGACCACCAGCCCGGCGTGGACCTGATCCTGCCGGACTTCTCCTCGATCGCCGACCGCCTCGACGACATCGTCGCGGTCGTGCTGACCCACGGGCACGAGGACCACATCGGAGCGGTCCCGTACCTGCTCAGGCTGCGCGGGGACATCCCGTTGCTGGGTTCGCAGCTGACCCTCGCCCTCGTCGAGGCGAAGCTGAAGGAACACCGCATCAAGCCCTACACGCTGGGGGTGCGCGAGGGTCAGGTCGAACAGCTCGGGCCGTTCAGCTGCGAGTTCATCGCGGTGAACCACTCGATCCCCGACGCGCTGGCCGTCGCGATCCGCACCGACGCGGGACTCGTCCTGCACACCGGTGACTTCAAGATGGACCAGTTGCCGCTGGACAACCGCATCACCGACCTCAACGCGTTCGCGCGTCTCGGTGACGAGGGTGTCGACCTGTTCTGCGTCGACTCCACCAACGCCGAGGTCCCGGGTTTCACCGCCCCGGAACGCGACATCGGCCCGGTGCTGGAGCAGTTGTTCGGCCGCGCCGAGCACCGCATCATCGTGGCGTCCTTCGCCTCGCACGTGCACCGCGTCCAGCAGGTCCTGAACGCCGCGGACGCTCACGGCCGCAAGGTCGCCCTCGTCGGTCGGTCGATGGTCCGCAACATGGGCATCGCCGCCGAGCTCGGGTACCTGCAGGTGCCGAAGAACATCCTCATCGACCTCAAGCAGGTCGACGACCTGCCCGACGACCGCGTCGTGCTCATGTGCACCGGGTCGCAGGGTGAACCGATGGCCGCGCTGTCGCGGATGGCCAACCGCGACCACCGCATCTCCGTCGACGCCGGGGACACCGTCATCCTCGCCAGCTCGCTCATCCCGGGCAACGAGAACGCCGTCTACCGCGTCGTCAACGGTCTCGCCCGCCTCGGGGCGACGGTCGTGCACCAGCAGAGCGCGAAGATCCACGTCTCCGGGCACGCCAGCGCCGGGGAACTGCTCTACTGCTACAACATCCTCAAGCCGCGCAACGTGATGCCGGTGCACGGCGAGATCCGGCACCTGCTCGCCAACGCCGAACTCGCCGTCAAGACGGGGGTTCCGCGCGAACGCGTCGTCATCGCCGAGGACGGTGTCGTCGTCGACCTCGTGGACGGCAAGGCGAGCATCGTCGGCAACGTGCCCGTCGGCTACGTCTACGTCGACGGCTCCACCGTCGGCGAGATCACCGAGGCCGACCTGAAGGACCGCCGGATCCTCGGCGAAGAGGGTTTCATCTCCATCTTCGTCGCCGTCGACTCCGTCACCGGCAAGGTCGTGTCCGGGCCGGAGTTCAACGCCCGCGGCTTCATGGGCGAGGACCCCAACCGCTTCGCGGCCATCAAGACCCGCGTCGAGAAGGCCCTCAACGACGCCTCGACCGGACCGGTGGACGTCCACCAGCTCCAGCAGATCGTGCGCCGCACGGTCGGCACCTGGGTGTCGCAGGCGCACCGTCGCCGGCCGATGATCGTGCCGGTCGTCGTCACCGCCTGAGTCCGGTACGTCCCTCGCAGCCGTCCCGCCGGGTTCAGTCCCGGCGCGGGCGGCTGCGTCGCACCACGAACCCGAACACGACGTTCACCAGGAACAGCACCCGGAAGACCTCGAACGCGCCGGGACCGGCGACGGTCTCCAGCGGGGCGACGGCGATCCCGACGCAGGCGAGCAGCAGCAGCGCGGCGATGACCCAGGCGCTCACCAGCAACGGACGCTGCCGGGAACGCTGGAGCACCGCGGCCCGCACCGCCGTCGGGGTGCTCCGCCAGGCGCTGGCCGTCCAGGCGCCGAGACCGGCGACGGCGACGAGCAGCACCACGAGGCGCACCGGGAAGCCCGTGCCCGTCCCGCTCTCGACCGCTCCGCCGACCAGCAGCGCGAGGACGGCGAGCGCGCTCCCGATCCAGATCCGGCGCGCGAAGGCGAGCGCGAGCACGTCGACGTTGAACCGCGCCGTCGCGCTGTGCGGGTCGGCCAGCAGCGAGTCCCCGAGGAACCTGGCCGCGCCGCCGAGGCGGTGGGAGTTCAGCGCGATGACGCCCAGGTTGTTCAGCGCCTCGGGGTGCTGCGGGTCCAGTTCCAGCGCTGCGGCGTAGGCCCTGCGGGCGCGGCCCCGGCGGCCGCGCTGCTGCAGGGCGAGACCCAGGACGAACAACGGGTGCGCCATCCCCGGTCCCGCGGCCACGGCCCGCTCGGCCGTGGTGACGGCCTCGCGGCGGGTGCTGCGGCGGTCGCTGAGGACGGTGGCGAGCTGGGCCAGGGCGTAGGGGTGGTGCGGGTTGGCGCGCACGCCGTCGCGCGCCGCCTGCAGCGCGGCGTCGTGGTGGCCGAGACGTTGCAGCGCCACGCTGAGCAGCCGGTGGCCGTGCTCGTGCTGGGGCTCCGCGGCGATCGCCGCGGTGGCGGCCTGCGCGGCGGCTTCCGGGCGGTCGAGCTGGAGTTCGGCCATGGCCGCCAACCGCAGGGCCTCGCCGTGGTGCGGGTCGCTCGCGAGGACGTCGTGCACGGCCCGCAACGACTGGTCCCAGCGTCCCGCGTCGGCGAGGGCCTCGGCCCGACGCAACCGGACGTCGGGGGTCCAGTCGGTCACTCGAGCAGGGTACGTCGCGGGCGCGGTGCTAGGTTTCCTGCTGTGCCGATCCGCCGCCCCTCGCGCGGCGACGCTCCCTACTCCCCGCGTCATTCCACGGGCGGGATCTTCGGCAGCCGTGCCGTGCGGGTCGTCGCCGCCGGAGCGGTGGTGGCCGCCGGTGTCGTCGGGGTGGTGTGGCCCGGGGGGCGCGACCGCCCCGGACAGGTCCAGGTGCTGCCGTCCGCGGTGAGCAGCGCGCCGACCGCGGCCGTCGTCGCGACAGCCAGCCCGCCCGTGACGGGGACCGGGACGGTGACCGCCTCCGTGGCGCCACGTGTTCTCGCCACGGTGGTCCCGTCGGGAAGCTCTGCGGCGCAACCGGTCCCGACCCGGACGACCTCGGCCCCGTCGGCCCCCGCACCTGCCGTCTCGTCGACGACCACGTCGGCGCCGGGTCCGGCGCCCGTCGTCGCCCCCACTCCCGACCCCGATCCCGCGCCGGCGACGAGCCGGACCCCGCCGCCGGTTGCGCGCACGGCGCCGGAAGCCGGGCCGGGGCGCGTGCTGCTGCACGGGACCGTTCCGCTGCCGGACCTGCCCCCGGGGTGGGACGTACCGACGGGCTCGACGAGCGTACGGATCCCCCTGCCCGACCCCGTGACGGTCACCGCTGAGGTCGGGGCCCCGGCGCCGGACCAGGCGGAGGTCGAGATCACCGTCGAACGCGGCGACCGACCCAGGGCCGGCTGAGTTCAGCGCCGACGGCGCCGCAGGTAGGCCTGGAGTTCGTCCCAGCTGCCGTCGGCGTTGGCGTAGGTCGCGACGTTGCGGGCGGAGTCGAACCACGGACCGGTCGAGGGCCGGACCTGGGTGAGGGCCTGCCGGAGGTCCGCGGTGGTGATGGGCCGGACCGTGCCGGAACGCATCGAGTCGCGCAGGGCGTGTTCCGCCGCGGTCTCGGCGACGTGGGCGAGGTCGGCCCCGGAGAAACCGTCCGTGCGGGCGGTGACCCCGGCGAGGTCCAGGTCCTGCGTGGGGCGGTCGCGGAGGTGGTGTTCCAGCACCGCGATCCGGGCGGCCTCGTCCGGGGGCAGGACGAGCAGCATCCGGTCGAAGCGTCCCGGCCGGCGCAACGCCGGGTCCACGTCCCACGGGGCGTTGGTGGCCGCCAGCACGAACACGCCCTCGTTGTCGCCGTCCATGCCGTCGAGTTCCCCGAGGAACTGCTGCACGGTCGTCCGCATCCCCGAGGACCGGTTGCCGGTGCGGGACATGCCGAGTCCGTCGACCTCGTCGAAGAACAGCACGCACGGGGCGTGACGACGGGCCTCCTCGAAGAGGGCGTGCAGGTTCTTCTCGCTGTTCCCGATCCACATGTCCAGGACGTCGGACAACCCCACGGAGAGGAAGTGCGCGCCCATCTCACCCGCCACGGCCCGGGCGATGAACGTCTTGCCGCACCCGGGAGGGCCGTAGAGCAGCAGACCGCCGCGCAGGCTCTTGCCGTAGAGGGCCCGCAGCTCCGGGTTGCGCAGGGGGCCGAGGAACGCGAGGTCGAGGCGTTCCTTGACCTCGGCCATCCCGGCGACGTCGGCGAGGGTGACGCGGGGGCGTTGGACCTCGGCCGTCGTCCCGGGGTCGACCTCGTCGTCGTGGGCCGTGAGCCCGCTGGTGTCGAGGGGGCCGAGGTCGGCCTCGGCGCTGGCCCAGTCGAAGGCGTGCTTGGCCACGGGTGCCGGGGGAGGGGCGGGGAGGCTCAGCGAGCGCTGCACGAGGTCGCGGGCCGGTCCCGACGTGGGGTCCTGGGCGAGGACGCGCGACGCGTGGGCCAGCGCGGCGTCCGCGTCACAGGCGCTCAGCAGGAGTTCGGCGACGTGCAGGCGCAGGGGAGCGTCGTCGGGGGTGGCCTCCAGCGCGGCGAGGAGGCTGCGCAACAACGGGCCGGGATCGCCGGGGGTGCTCACGCAGCCCAGGGTAGGCGCGGGGCCCGCACCAGCGCCGCGGCCCCGGACGCCACCCGGCCGACGACGATCTCCAGCGGCCCCCGCCCCACGGCCAACCGCCAGCCGGTCGCGAACACGACACCGACGAACACGTGGACGACGAGCACGGTCGTCGTCTCCGCCGGCCAGGCGGCCAGGGCGACCACGTGGGCGGTGTAGATCGTCAGCGGCATGGCGCCGAACGCCGCGACCGGCTGCAGGAAGCGGGTGACCGCCGCCGGGAGGAGGCACAGGGCGCCCACGACGGCCAGCGCCGTCCCCGCCGTGTGCAGCAGGTCGAACGGGGTTCCGGAGTGCGGGGCCGCGACCGCGAGCCACCACCGGGTGTCGGTGGGGACGGTGCCGTAGAAGTCCTGGACCTGGCTCAGCGCGGTGCGGCCGCCGAGCGGACCGAGCAGCAGCGCGCTCGCGATCCAGGACCCGCCGGCGGTCAGGGCGCCCGCTCCGAGGAGCCGCGTGCCCACCACGGTGCTTCGCAGGTCGAGCTTCGAGACGGCCAGGCCGAGCAGCAGGTACCCCGCCCAGCCGATGACGGGGTAGTAGCCGGTGAGGGTGAGGGTCTGCAGCAGGTCCCCCGGCCGGGACAGCCAGCCCAGGGTCGGTTGCTCGTAGCGGGCCGGGAGCTCGTAGACGGCCCGCAGCGCGAAGGAGGCCACCGGTGCGAGGACGAGCCACCCACCGGCCAGGACGGCGAGGCGCCGGGCCGGCCACCAGAGGAAGGGCAGCACGACCACGAAGGCCACGCCGTAGTACGGGAGGATGATCGCGATGCGGCTCCCCGCGTCCACGAGCAGCAACCCGAGCAGGGCGACGAGCAGGCCGCGGACCACCACCGACGTTCGTGCCGCGGTGCGCCGGTCGCCGCGTGCTCGCGTCGAGAGGCCGAGGGAGAGCCCGGCCAGGACGCCGAACAGGGCCGAGGCCCGGCCGTGGGCCACGGCGTAGAGGACCCCACCGGCTCCCGGGGTCTCCTCGCCGGGAAAGACGTGGATCGCCATCATCCCGACGATGGCGATCGCCCGGGCGAGGTCCACTCCGACGATCCGCGCGCTGCCCACCGCCCCAGTGTGTCGGGTGCGCGCGGCGTGTCGGCGTCGGTCCGCCCGCGGGCCGGGGGACGCTGAGGACCGGCTGGGCGTCCGCTCGGTCGGAGCAGTCGCGCCCGCCGCGGGCTGGACCAGCGTGTCATCGGTACCGTGATCGCATGGCCTCCCCGACGAACGCGCGCACGACCAGCGGTAGGGGAGGTTCCACCAAGGTGGCGACCGGCGGAACACGGGGTGGCACGAAGGCGGGCGCCAAGGCACCCGCACGCAGCAGCACGAGCCGGCCGGCGGCCAACCGCGCCCCGGCCAGGGCGGTCGCCAAGCGACCCGCTGCCGCCCCGGTGCGTTCCGGTCCGTCGTGGCCGGTCCGGGCCGTCTCCGCCGTCTGGATGGGGTGCGCGCACCTCGTGGGCGGCACGGCTCGTCGCGTGGGTGACGGCGCGCGTGACCTCGACCCCGAGCTGCGCCGGGACGGTGCCGGGTTCTTCCTGCTCGCCCTGGCCATCGTCGTCGCCGCCCGGGAGTGGTGGGGACTGCCCGGAACGGCCGGTCGGGTCATCCACACCGTCGTCGCCGGCACCTTCGGTGAGGTCGCGCTGGCGCTGCCCGTCGTGCTCGTCGGGCTGGCCGTGCACCTGCTGCGCCACCCCGACCAGACCCAGGCCACCTCGCGGGCCGTCATCGGGTCGATCGCGCTGACGCTGTCCGCGGCCGGTCTGGTCCACCTCGCGACCGGGGCGCCCTCGCCGACCGGTCCGGAGGGCGCGGGGGTCGTCACCGACGCGGGCGGGATGCTCGGCTTCCTCGTCGCAGGGCCCCTGACGACCGCGCTGACGCCGTACGTGATGGTTCCCATCCTGGTCCTGCTCGGGTTCTTCGGGGTCCTCGTCCTCACCGCGACGCCGGTGCACGCCATCCCGACCCGCGTGCACGAGGCCTACGAACGTCTCACCCACCACCCCGAGCGCGCCGCGCGCGACGCGGAGCGGGCGGCCGCCCGTCGGGACCTGCCCGCCACGGCGCTGGCCCGCCAGCGGGCGGCCCGGGCCCTCGAGGGCCCGGAGTCCGGGGACACCACCGGGGACACCGCCGAGGACAAGCCGAAGCGCCGGCGTCCGAAGAAGGACGAGGCGCGCGTCGGCGACGAGGCCTTCGACCGTGCTGCGATCACCGAGGCGGAGCTGGCGGCCGCCGAGGAGGAGGCCGCCTCCCGACCCCGACCGGGGCAGCGGCGCGTCGTCCCCTCCGACCCGCCGTCCGTGCGCGAGTCGCTGGAGGCCCGGGACACGCCGATCGTCGACGGGGCCTCCGTCCCGGCGAGCACGCCGAAGGACCTGCCCGCCCCGCCGCACACGCCGATGCCGCCGCGGATCGAGCAGCTCGCGCTCGCCGGCGACGTCACCTACACGCTCCCCGAGCCGGCCGCGCTGGTCCCGGGCACGGTCCCCAAGGAACGCAGCGCCGCCAACGACCGCGTGGTCGAGGCGCTGAGCGAGGTCCTCAACCAGTTCGACATCGACGCCGCCGTCACCGGGTTCTCCCGCGGCCCGACGGTCACCCGCTACGAGGTCGAACTGGGCCGCGGGACGAAGGTCGAACGCGTCACGGCGCTCAGCAAGAACATCGCCTACGCCGTCGCGAGCGCCGACGTCCGCATCCTGTCGCCCATCCCGGGGAAGTCCGCGATCGGCATCGAGATCCCGAACTCCGACCGCGAGACGGTCTCGCTGGGTGACGTGCTGCGCAGCAACGTCGCGACCCGCACCGAGCACCCGATGGTCATGGGGGTCGGCAAGGACGTCGAGGGCGGTTTCGTCATCGCGAACCTCGCGAAGATGCCGCACCTCCTGGTCGCCGGGGCGACCGGCGCCGGCAAGTCGAGCTTCGTCAACTCGATGATCACCTCGATCCTCATGCGCGCGACCCCCGACGAGGTCCGCATGGTGCTCGTCGACCCCAAGCGCGTCGAGCTCACGATCTACGAGGGCATCCCGCACCTCATCACCCCGATCATCACGAACCCGAAGAAGGCCGCCGAGGCGCTGGAGTGGGTCGTGCGCGAGATGGACCTGCGCTACGACGACCTCGCCCAGTACGGGTTCAAGCACCTCGACGACTTCAACAAGGCCGTGAAGGCGGGCAAGGTCCACCCGCCGGAGGGCTCGAAGCGGGTCATCCAGCCCTACCCGTACCTGCTGGTGGTCGTCGACGAGCTCGCCGACCTGATGATGGTCGCCCCGCGCGACGTCGAGGCCTCGATCCAGCGCATCACCCAGCTCGCCCGGGCCGCCGGCATCCACCTGGTGCTCGCGACCCAGCGTCCCTCCGTCGACGTCGTGACGGGGCTCATCAAGGCCAACGTGCCGTCGCGGCTGGCGTTCGCGACGAGTTCGCTCGCGGACTCCCGGGTCGTGCTGGACCAGCCGGGGGCCGAGAAGCTCGTCGGGCAGGGCGACGCGTTGTTCCTGCCGATGGGCGCGTCGAAGCCCATGCGCGTGCAGGGGGCGTGGGTCACCGAGAGCGAGATCGAGGCGATCGTCTCGCACGTGAAGTCGCAGCTGCAGCCGACCTACCGCGACGACGTCGTGGTCACGGCGCAGAAGAAGCAGGTGGACGAGGAGATCGGCGACGACCTCGACGTGCTGCTGCAGGCGACGGAACTCGTCGTCACGACGCAGTTCGGGTCGACGTCGATGCTGCAGCGCAAGCTGCGCGTCGGCTTCGCGAAGGCGGGTCGCCTCATGGACCTCCTCGAGTCCCGGGGGGTGGTCGGCCCGAGCGAGGGGTCGAAGGCGCGCGACGTCCTGGTGCGTCCGGACGACCTGGCGGGGACGTTGGCCCTCATGCGCGGCGACGAACCGCCGACGGCGCCGGAGCCGAAGGTCGGGGCGGAGCTCGAGGTCGTGGACGGGGACGAGGGCGGCGAGGACGCCTGGGAACTGCTCGACCGGCGCTGAATCCTTGCGGCGCACGACACGTCACGGAGAGCAAGCACAACGTCGCACAATGGTGACTCTCCGTGTAACTTTGTGCACATGGACTCGCCGCGCCCCCACGAGCCGGTCCGGCGGGACCAGCCGACTCCGACGGAGCGTCGCGACCTCGACCTGCTGATCTGGGACGCGCCCAACATCGACATGACGCTGTCCTCGATCCTGGGGTCACGCCCGGCGTCCTCGGACCGACCGCGCTTCGACGCGATCGCCCGGTGGTTCCTCTCCGAGGCGGCCGACCACGAGGTCGAGGGGTCCGTCTTCACCAACGTGCACCCCACGAGCGCGGTCTCGCTGCGCGGGTGGATCGAGGCCCTGCGCAGCTTCGGGTACTCCGTCTTCGCCCGTCCCAAGGTCCACCCCGAGGACGACGTCGACGACGCGATGCTCCAGCACATCGCCTCCCGCCAGGCGACGCACCGGCTGCGGCGGGTCGTCGTCGCCAGCGGGGACGGGCGCAACTTCCTGCAGCCGCTGGAGGAGTTGCACCGCGCCGGGGTCCGTTGCGTGGTGCTGTCCTTCGCGGAGGTCGCCGGGTACGCCCAGGAGTCCCCGCTCATCGAGTTCGTCGACCTCGAGGACGTGCCCGGCGCGTTCCAGGTCTCCCTCGGCCGCACCCGGCTCACGGCGTTGCCGCCCGACGGCGGGTGGTTCCGTCCGACCCGGCCGATGCGGGCCCTGCTCGAGGACGCCGTCGCCCTGGAGCACCCCCACCCCGCGGAGGCGGACGACAGCCCGCACCCGCAGCCCCCGGAGGTCGGCGAGGTGGGCCGGGTCCCCGTGCCGCAGGCCCAGCGGGTGCGCAGCGCCTGAGGTTCCGGGGCACGTACCCTGGTGCGGTGCCCCCCACCTCTGTTCCGTCGCGTTCCGTCGCGCTCGTCACCCTCGGCTGCGCCCGCAACGACGTCGACTCCGAGGAACTGGCCGGTCGCCTCGCCGACGCCGGCTGGACGCTCGTGGACGACCCGGACGGTGCCGACGTCGCCGTCGTGAACACCTGCGGGTTCGTGGAGCAGGCCAAGAAGGACTCCATCGACACCGTGCTGGCCGCCGCGGACCTCAAGGAGGCCGGGCGCACCCAGGCCGTCGTGGCCGTGGGCTGCATGGCCGAGCGCTACGGCAAGGACCTCGCCGAGTCGCTGCCCGAGGCCGACGCGATCCTCGGCTTCGACTCCTACAACGACCTCTCGAGCCACCTCGAGGCGATCCTCAACGGCGAGAAGCGCGAGTCCCACGTGCCGCGCGACCGCCGCACGCTGCTGCCCCTGGCCCCGGCCGAGCGGCAGGCGGCGAAGGCGAAGATCGTGGAGCCGGACCTGCCCGAGGGCGTGGCCCCGGCCAGCGGCCCCCGGGTCATCCGTCGTCGCCTGGGCTCCGGCCCGTGGGCGCCGGTGAAGATCGCCGCCGGCTGTGACCGTCGCTGCACCTTCTGCGCCATCCCGGCCTTCCGCGGGTCGTTCGTGTCCCGTCCCGCCGACGAGGTGATCGCCGAGACGCAGTGGCTGGCCGAGCAGGGCGTCAAGGAGGTCTTCCTCGTCAGCGAGAACACCACCTCCTACGGCAAGGACCTCGGCGACCTGCGGGCGCTGGAGGCGATGCTGCCCCGGGTCGCGGCCGTCGAGGGGATCCAGCGGGTCCGGGTGTCCTACCTGCAGCCCGCCGAGGTGCGTCCCGGCCTGCTCGACGCGCTGACGAAGGTCCCCGGGGTCGTGCCGTACTTCGACCTCTCCTTCCAGCACTCCTCGCCGGCCGTGCTGCGCCGCATGCGCCGCTTCGGCGGGACCGAACCCTTCCTCGCGCTGCTCGAGCAGGTCCGCGAACGCAACCCGCTCGCCGGGATCCGCTCCAACGTCATCGTCGGCTTCCCCGGTGAGACCGAGGCGGACGTCGACGAGCTGTGCTCGTTCCTGGAGCGGGCCCGCCTCGACGTCGTGGGGGTCTTCGCCTACTCCGACGAGGACGGCACCGAGGCCGAGACCCTCGACGGGCACCTGCCCGACGAGGTCGTCGCCGCCCGCTACGAGCGGGTCAGCCGCCTCGTCGAGGAACTCATCGCCCAGCGCGCCGAGGAACGCCTCGGTGAGGTCGTCGAGGTCCTCGTCGAGAGCGTCGTGGACGAGGACGGCGACCCGCACGTCGTCGGTCGCGCGGCCCACCAGGGACCCGACGTCGACGGCGAGACGGAGCTGGAGCTGCCGCCGGGGTTCGTCGTCCACGTGGGGGACCTGGTGACCGCCCGGGTGACCGGCGTCGCCGGGGCGGACCTGCTGGCGGAACCGCTGGTGAGGACTACGGTCTGACCATGAGCAAGACGAGCGTCGAGGGGCAGGTCGGTTCTTCCCACGGGTGGCACAAGATGCACCTGCCGAACGCCTTGACCGTCCTGCGCATCGTCTTCGTCCCCGTCTTCGTCTGGTTCCTGGCGATGGACGGGGGCACCGACTGGCGCTGGCGCGCCGCGGCGCTGGCCGTCTTCGTCGCCGCCAGCATCACCGACCGCTACGACGGGCACCTGGCCCGTCGGTGGGAAGTGGTGAGCGACTTCGGCAAGATCGCCGACCCCATCGCCGACAAGGCGCTCATCGGCGCCGGGCTGGTCGTCCTGTCGCTGCAGGGGCGGCTGTGGTGGTGGATGACCGTGGTCATCCTGGCCCGCGAACTGCTGGTCACCCTGCTGCGCTTCATCGTCATCCGGCGCGGGGTCATTCCCGCCGCCCGGGGCGGCAAGATCAAGACGGTGGTCCAGATCATCGCCGTGGGCCTCTTCGTGCTGCCCCTGCCCGCCGCGTGGGACCCGTTGTGCCTCGCGGTCATGGGGGTCGCGGTCGTGCTGACCCTCTGGAGCGCCTGGGCCTACTTCGTGGCCGGGGCGAAGCTGCTGCGCCGGTGACCTCCGCGCCCGAGGTGGTGGCCGCGCTGATCGCGGCCGGTACGACGATCGCCACCGCCGAGTCGCTCACCGGTGGGTTGCTCTGCGCGACGCTCGTGGACGTCCCCGGGGCCTCCGCGGTCGTGCGCGGCGGGGTCGTGGCTTACGCGACCGAGCTGAAGGCCGAGGTCCTCGGGGTGGATGCGGTCGCCCTCGCGCGCACCGGGCCCGTCGACGGCTTCGTGGCCGAGGAGATGGCCCGGGGGGCGCGCTCGCGCCTGCGGGCCGCCGTCGGGATCGCCACGACCGGGGTCGCCGGTCCGGGCCCGGCGGACGGGTTCCCGGCCGGGACGGCCTTCGTGGGGATCGCCGGGGACTGGATCGAGGGTGGTGCCCGGCACGTGCGGCTGCTGGTCCCCGGGGACCGGCCGGCGGTGCGGGCCGGAGTGGTGGCCGCGGCGCTGGACGAGATCCTCTCGGCCCTCGCGGAACACACGCGTCCCGTCGGGAGTTGAGTCTGACGTGCGCAACTCTGCTCCCACCACGACCCTCAAGCCCCGGGCGGGGTACGGTAGTGACTCCACTACTGGCAGCCACCTCGCGCCAGTTCGACTCCCTGAGGGAGGCCGCCGCATGGTCGTGCTCCGCCGGACGATCGGTGATGTTCTGCGTGACGAACGGCGCGGTCAGCAGCGGACCTTGCGTGAGGTGTCCTCCACCGCCCGGGTGTCCCTGGGCTACCTGAGCGAGGTCGAACGCGGTCAGAAGGAAGCCTCCAGCGAGCTCCTGGCCTCCATCTGCACCGCTCTCGACGTGCCGCTCTCGCAGCTGCTCGGCGAGGTCACCCGTCGCATCGCCCGCGAGGAGGGCGTCTCCACGGTCGCCCGCCGCTACGCCGCCGAAGGCATCGTCCCCACCCCCGTGGTCGAGCCGACCGTCCCCGTCGTCGAGGCCGTCCCCGACGCGCCGGTCGAGGACAGCGAGCTGGACACCCTCGTCGACCACGCCCTCGACTCCGCCCTCGACGGACTGACGGAGGAGTCCGGCAGCGAGTTCGCCGTCGAGCTCGAAGGCCTCCCCGACGAGCTCGAACTCATCCTGCGCCGACGTCTGGTCAGCGCCGCCTGACCTAGCGTCGCGTGCGGTACGTGCGCGCCGACCCCGGCCGGCCGGAGCTCCCCAACGGGCGCTGCGGCCGGCCGTCGTCCGTCGGGGCCGGCCCGCGCTGGCAGCCCGGGCAGTAGAAGGCCGTCCGGTCCTGCGGTGGGGTGCCGATGGGGGCTACCCGGACGGTTCCCGCACACCGCAGGCACGGCAACCCGGAACGGGCGTGCGCGAAGTTCTGCCGGCCCCGGCGCAGGTCACCCGTCGTCACCTGGTCCGCGCGGTCCTTGTTGAGGTCCAGCAGCCGGTGCACGAGCGCGACGAACTGCGCGGGGTCCTCCAGCGCGGACACCGGCGACCACGGGGTCACCCGGGCCAGGAAGCAGGCCTCGGCCAGGTAGAACGTCCCGACCCCCGCGAGGACGCGCTGGTCGAGCAGCGCCGCGCCGAGTTCCCGGTCGGGGCGCTCCAGCAGGCGGCGCTCCGCCTCGGCGGGGTCCCAGCCGGGCCCCAGCAGGTCCGGACCGAGGTGACCGACGAGGTCGTCCTCCTGGTCGCTCGGGACCAGGTCGAGCATCCCCAGCTTGTGCCCGACCGCCGTCCACTCCGCCGTGGTCAGCACCGCCCGGATCCCCGACGCCGAGCGCCGCCCGCCTGGGTCCCCGGTCCGCTCGACGTACCAGGACCCCTCCATCCGCAGGTGGCTGTGCAGGGTCACCGGTGGGTCGTCACCGCCGGCCTCCACCCGGGTCAGGAGGTGCTTGCCGGCGCTCACGACCTCCAGCACCCGCCGACCCGACAGGTCCACCGTCGCCAGGCTCGGCCACCGCAGGTCGCTCTCCAGCAGTTCCCGCCCGGCCAGCGCCCGGTGCAGGCGCCGGGCCGTGCGCCAGACGACGTCACCTTCGGGCACGGGTCACGTCCTGATCCGCAACCCGCGCGGGGTCGCGTGGAACCCCGCCGACTCCAGCGCGGCCCCCAGCGGTGAGTCCGCGGCCAGCACCCCGCTGCCGTCGGCCTTCTCCACCGTCAGCCGTCCGAGGACCCCCTCGCGCACCGACAACGCCAGCGCGTCCGCCGCAGGCTGCAACGCCTCCAGCTCCTGGGTCCAGGACAGCACCGAGCGACCACCCCGCTCGACGTAGAGGACGAGGTCACCGTCAACGACGACGACCAGCGCACCCGCCTTCCGCCCCGGACGGTGCCCCGTGGCGCCCGCGGTGACCTCCGGACGTTCCGGCCACGGCAGCGCCGCCCCGTAGGGGTTCGCCGGGTCCGTCGCGGCCAGCACGACCGCCCCCGGCCCCACGTCCTTGCGCGCGTCGCGACGCTGGGACGGACTCGACCCCCCGACGGGACGGGCGCTGTCCCGCAACCGGTCCACCGCACCCGTCGTCGCGAACTGCGACGCCCCCAGACCCTCGACGAAGTACCCGCGCCGGGCCCGGCCGGCCTCCTCGAACGCCGCCAGCACCCGGTACACCGCGGAGAAGCCCCCCGGGACCCGCTCGCTCGCGACGGCGCCGCGGGTCAGCACCCCGTGCCGGTCCAGCAGCACCTCGGCGCTGGCGTGCGCGCGGACCGTCGCGTCGGCCTCGATCTCCGGCAGCAACGACCACCGACCGGCGGCCGAGGGCGGCCCGCTGCGGGAGGGGAGTTCCACCCGGGTCCCGCGCAGCCCCCGCGCAGGGCGGGCGTAGCGGGACCGGGGCGCGGCCGCCCGGGGTTTGTGGGCCCCCTTCCCCGCGAGCCGGTTCCGCAACGGGGCCAGGGTGTCGTTGGTCAACCGCCCCGCCCACACCAGGTCCCACAGCGCGCTCGTCAGACCCGGGTCGTCGGTGGAGCCCACCGCGTCCGAGAGCGCGCGGAAGAAGTACGCGCCACCGCCCGCCAACGCCTCCAGCACCGCGCGGTGCACCTCGGTGTCGACCTCGATCTCGGAATCCTCCGGGTCCGGCAACGTCAACGGCGCCAGGTCGGCCGGGTGCAGCGACACCCAGCCGTCGTCACCGGGCAGGCTGCCGTGACCGGACCACACCACCTCACCCGCCGCGGTCAGCTCGTCCAGCATCGCCGGCCGGTAGCCCTCGACCCGGGCCGAGAGCACCAGCGGCTCCACGGCGCTCGCGGGCACCACGGCACCGGCGAGCTGCTCCACGGCCCGCAGCACACCGTCGACCCCGCGCAGGCGGGAGCGCAGACCGGTGCTGACGCCCTGCCAGGCCGGGAGGAACCGGGCGAGGTCGCGCGGCGGGACGGGTTCGACGTCGGCCCGCAACGCGGCCAGCGAGCGTCGGCGCAGGATGCGCAGGACGTCGGCGTCGCAGAACTCCAGACCGGTTCCCCCGGGGCGGAGTTCGCCCTCGACGACGCGGCCGCTGGTCTGCAACCGGCGCAGCGCGTCGTGCGCCACGGCCCGGCCCACGCCGAAGCGCGCGGCCGCGTCGAGCACGGTGAACGGCCCGCGGGTGCGGGCGAACCGCCCGAACAACTCCGCCAACGGGTCGGCGACGGGTTCGGTGAAGGCCTCGGGGATCCCCACCGGCAGCGGGGTGCCGAGCCCGTCGCGCAACCGGCCGGAGTCCTCGATGACGGCCCAGTGCTCCTCGCCGGCGATCCGGACCCGGATCAGCCGGCGGGCGTCCTCGAGGGCGACCAGCCAGCGGGCCACCTCACCGTCGGGCAGCACCACCGGTTCCTCGGTACCGGGTTCGGCGCGCCCGCTGCGTTCGACCACCTCGGCCGTCGTCAGCGGACCCAGGACGCGGAGCAGGTCGGCCACGTCCTCGGCGTCGGAACACCGTCGTTCGGGGACGAGGCGTTGCAGTTCGTCCTCGGTGCGCTGCACGGCCTCCGGGTCGAGCAGGTCGCGCAACGCGGCGCCCTCGCCCCGGCCCAGCAGTTCCGCGAGCAGGCTCGGGTCGAGGGCGAGCGCCGCGGCACGGCGTTCCGCCAGCGGCGAGTCACCCTCGTAGAGGAACTGCGCGACGTAGCCGAACATCAGGCCGCGGGCGAAGGGTGAGGGTTGGCTCGACTCGACCTCGACGACGCGGACCTTGCGGGCCGCGAGGTCGGTCATCAGGCGTTCCAGGCCCGTGACGTCGAAGACGTCGGACAGGCACTCCCGCACCGTCTCCAGGACGATCGGGAAGCTCGGGAAGCGGCTAGCGACCTGCAGCAGCGACGCGGCGCGCTGCCGCTGCTGCCACAACGGCTGGCGCTTGCCCGGTTGGCGCCGGGGCAGCAGCAGCGCGCGCGCCGCGCACTCCCGGAACCGGGAGGCGAAGAGCGCCGAGCCACCGATCTCGGCCGTCACGAGTTCCGCGACCTCGTTCGCCTCCAGCGCCACCAGGTCGGCGACGTCGGGAGCCTGGCCGTCGGGGAGGTCGAGGTCGGGCAGGCGCAGCACGATCCCGTCGTCGGCGGGCATGGCCTGCACGTCGACGCCGAACCGCTCGCGCATCCGCGCGCCCAGCGCGAGCGCCCAGGGGGAGTGGACCTGACCGCCGAAGGGGGAGTGGATGCAGATCCGCCAGTCCCCGAGCTCGTCGCGGAAGCGTTCCACCACGATCGTCTGGTCGTCGGGGACGTGGCGGGTCGCCTCGAGCTGCTCGCCCAGGTAGGCGAGGAGGTTGCCGGTGGCCCAGTCGTCGAGACCGGCCGCCTTCACCCGGTCCTTCGCGGGTTCGCCGGCGAACCCGCCGTCCAGCGCCCCGAGTTCGCGGACGAACTCGCCGAGGGCCCGCCCGAGTTCCGCGGGGCGACCCAGGGCCTCGCCGTGCCAGAACGGGAGCCGGCCCGGCTGTCCGGGGGCGGGGGTGACCAGGACGCGGTCGTGGGTGATGTCCTCGACCCGCCAGGCCGAGGAGCCGAGGGTGATGACGTCGCCGACGCGGGACTCGTAGACCATCTCCTCGTCGAGTTCCCCGACCCGTCGCCCCGGGCCCTCGCCGGTGGCCAGGAACACCGCGAACAACCCGCGGTCGGGGATCGTCCCGCCGCTGGTGACCGCGAGCCGTTGCGCCCCGGGGCGTCCCGTGAGGGTCTCGGTCACGCGGTCCCACACGAGTCGCGGTCGGAGCTCGGCGAACTCGTCGCTGGGGTAGCGGCCGGACAGCATGTCCAGGACGGCGTCCAGCACAGCGCGGGACAACGTCGCGAACGGTGCGGCCCGTTGGGCCAGGGCGAGGAGGTCGGGGACGGTCCACTCGTCCATCGCGACCATCGCGACGATCTGCTGGGCGAGGACGTCGAGCGGGTTGGAGGGGACGTGCAGTTCCTCGATCCGCCCGTCGCGCATCCGTTCGACGACCACGGCGGTCTGCAGCAGGTCCCCGCGGTACTTGGGGAACAGGACTCCGCGCGAGACCGCGCCGACCTGGTGACCGGCGCGGCCCACGCGTTGCAGACCGCTGGCCACGCTGGGCGGGGACTCCACCTGCACGACGAGGTCGACGGCGCCCATGTCGATGCCGAGCTCGAGGCTGGAGGTGGCGACCACGGCGGGGAGGCGGCCCGCCTTGAGGTCCTCCTCGATGAGGGAACGCTGTTCCTTCGACACCGAGCCGTGGTGGGCGCGGGCGAGGATCGCGGGGGCGCCGGCGCTCTGCCCGGCCTGGCCCATGAGTTCGGCCGGGGGGAGGCCCACCGGGGTGGCCCCCTCGTCCTCCTCGGGGTTGAGGCGTTCGTCCCAGATCTCGTTGAGGCGGGCGGTGAGGCGTTCGGACAACCGGCGCGAGTTCGCGAACACCAGGGTGGAGCGGTGCCCCGCGACGAGGTCGACGATGCGTTCCTCGACGTGTGGCCAGATGCTCGCCCGGCGGGGGTTTCCCGCAGCCTGGCCGCTGAGGTCGTCCGGGTCCTCCGCACCGCGACCGGAGGCGTCGAGCTGGCTCATGTCCTCGACGGGGACGACGACCTTGAGGTGGAACTCCTTCGTCGAGGGGGGTTGGACGATCGTCACCGGCCGGCCGCCGGAGACCCACTCGGCCACCGCCTGGACCGGGCGGACCGTCGCGGACAACCCGACCCGCTGGGTGGGTTTCCCACCGGCCGCGGTGACGAGGGCGTCGAGACGTTCCAGCGAGATCGCCAGGTGGGCACCGCGTTTGGAGCCGGCCATGGCGTGCACCTCGTCGAGCACGACGGTGCGGACCCCGCGCAGCTGTTCGCGCGCCTTCGAGGTGAGCAGCAGGAACAGCGACTCCGGGGTCGTGATGAGGACGTCCGGGGGCGTGCGGGTGAACCCGCGGCGTTCCTCGGCCGGCGTGTCCCCGGACCGGACCCCGACCCGCACGTCGGGCACGGGCAGGCCGAGGCGTTGGGCGGCCTGCCGGATGCCGGTCAGCGGGGAGCGCAGGTTGCGTTCGACGTCGACGGCCAGCGCCTTCAACGGCGAGATGTAGAGGACGCGGCAGCGGTGGTCCTTGTCCTCCGGGACGGCCTCGGCGGCGAGGCCGTCGAGGGCCCAGAGGAAGGCGGACAGCGTCTTGCCCGAACCGGTGGGGGCGACGACGAGGGCGTGCTGCCCGCGGCTCACGGCGTCCCAGGCCCCGACCTGGGCCGGTGTCGGCGCGGCGAACGCACCGGTGAACCAGGCCCGGGTCGCCTCGGAGAAACGGCCCAGCACCTCGTCGGGGGTGAGGTCGTGGTGCTGCTCCGGGCTCATCCCGTCATTCGACCACCCGCCTCCGACACGTGCCCCTCATGGCACCCTGTCGCCCATGCGAGTCAGCGAGTTCTGGATCCTGGTGGAGGACGAGTTCGGGGCCGCCTACGGCCGTTCGCTGGCGGCTGACCACCACCTGCTGGTGCTCGACGACCGGACCTCGAGCGAGGCGCTGGACGCGGGCGTCGAGCCCAAGGAGATCTGGATGGCGCTCTGCGACGCGATGGACGTGCCGCAGGAGCGACGCCTCGGCCGGGACCGCCGGCCCAGGCGCCGCACCTGACTCACTCCCCGACGGCGCCGTCGATCCGCTCGCGCAGGAGGTCGGCGTGGCCGTTGTGACGGGCGTACTCCTCGAGCACGTGGGTCAGCACCCAACGCACCGTCTTGTCGGCACGGCCCGGGTGCTCCCAGACGTCTTCGAGGGAGCGCTCGGCGAGGATCCGCCGGGCGTGGTCCTGCTCCTCGACGAGCCAGGCGAGGTCGGCCTCCGGATCAGCGCTGTCGACGTCGTCGAAGTCGCCGTCGGGGTTGTCGTCGGAGTAGGTCATCGGCGACAGGTCCTCACCGGCCACCCGGCTGCGCCACCAGCTGCGTTCGACCTCGGCGAGGTGGCGGGCGAGGCCGAGCAGCGACAACGACGACGGTTCGACGGCGCAACGGCGCAGCTGCTCCGCGGTCAGGCCCTCGAGCTTCCGGGCGAACGTCGTCCGGTGGTACTCCAGGAACCCCTCGAGCGTGGCGCGTTCGTCGCCGATCTCCGGCGGCTCGACGCGTTCGGGGGCCGGGGGCGCCGTGTACGTCACAGCCACCACAGGCCGGCGCCGACGACGCTGGTCCGCAGCCGGTAGGCGCTCGTCGATGCGGCGATGAAGAGGTCCGTGCCGTCGGCCCCGCCGAAGCAGACGTTGGCCACGACCTCGCCGACGACGACCTCGAGCAGCCGGGTGCCGTCGGGGGCGAAGACCGTGACGGCGTCCCCGTTGGAGGTCCAGACGTTCCCCGCGGTGTCGACCCGGAACCCGTCGGCCAGACCGCGGTCGACCTCGACGAACACGCGGCCGTTCTTCACCACGGGGCCGCCGGGGACGGCCTGCGGGCCGCGGCCACCCGTGATCCCGGTGAGCACGTCGTAGACCCGGATGAGGCGGTGGTCGCCGTTGCCGGGGGTGGGGGCCGCGGAGGTGTCGGCGACGTAGAGCAGTGACTCGTCGGGGGAGAAGGCGAGCCCGTTGGGTTCCTCGACGTCGGTGACGACGACCCGCAGGTCCCCGGTCGCCGGGTCGAAGCGGAAGACGAAGTTGTCGCCGTACTCCCGGAACCCCTCGTGGCCCTCGACGGCCACGGTGATCCCGTAGGGCGGGTCGGTGAACCAGATCGCCCCGTCGGAGGCGACGACGACGTCGTTGGGGGAGTTGAACCGCTTGTCCCCGAAGCGGTCGACGAGCACCGTGGTGGTGCCGTCGGCCTCGGTGCGTTCCATCGCCCGGCGACCGTGCGAGCAGGCGATGACGCGGCCCTCGCGGTCGAGGGTGCGACCGTTGGTGAACTCGACGCCCTCGCGGTGGACGCTGAGGCCGCCCCCTCCCGAGGTCTCGGTGCCGGGGCTCTCGTCCCAGCGCATGATCCGGTCACCGGGGATGTCGCTGAAGATCAGGGCGTTCTCGCCCGGCAGCCAGACGGGGCCCTCGGCCCACGTGCTGCCCGTGCCGAGGCGTTCGAGGGTGGCGCCCGCGGGGACGAGGTCGGCGCCGCGCGGGTCGAGGATCGTGGGAGACGTCTGCGTCACGAGCGGCAGCCTAGTGATCCCGTCTCGCCGAGCTGGACCGGCGTGGGACCCGGCGGACCCGATTCAGAGACCGCCTGTCGTCCGGTCGTGCTGGGCGGCGGCCTCGGCGGCCAGCAGGGTCTGGCGTCCCAGCGGCTGCAGCTCGATCGCGGTGCAGTGCAGGCCGCTCGCCATCCGCTCGATCACCCCCCACTCCCAGACGGCCGCGGGGTCCAGGCCGGTCCGGGCCGCGAGGCGCCGGGCCCGTTCGTGCGGATCCCCGCGCAGCAGGTCGACGGGGTCGCCCCGCATCACCGTCCCGAGGTCGTACTCCGGTTCGGCCAGCAGGCCGTCGGGGTCGACGAGGGTGAACCGTCCGCCGTCCTGGAGCGCGTTCAGCTGGTGCACGTCGCCGTGGACCAGCACGGCCCGCTCGTCGTCGTGGGCCGCCTCGCGCCGGCGCGCGCAGCGGAGGGCGTGGTCGAGCGCCTGCTCCGAGCAGGGCCGCCCGAGGGCTTCCCACGCCGTGGTGACCCGAGCGGCGAGCTGTTGTGCGCGTTCCGCGCCGGTCGGGAGCCCGGACCCCGGCGCCGGACGCCAGACCCGGGCCACGGTGTCGCAGAGGACGTCGTGGCGGGTCGCGGTGGGCAGCCCCAGCGCGTGCAGTGGTGGGCCCAGCCGCTCCAGCAGCAGCGCTCCCGCGTCGGGGTCGTCGCGCAGCAGAGCGACCATCCCCCGGCCCCCGGCCAGTCGGAGCGCGCCGATCTCGTGGCGGCCCTCGCCCTCCCTCAGGGGGAGGAGGACCTTGACCACGACCGGTCGCCCGTCGGCGGTGGTCGCTTCCGCGACGTAGGCCTCGGTGGCCCCGGTGAACGGGCGGCCGACGGTGACGCCCCACTGACGTTCCAGTCGGGCGAGCAGCTCTGGGAGGGCGCCCAGCCAGTCCCCGGCGCCGGCGGCGGAGGCGTGGTTGCGGAGCACCTCCGACACAGCGATCACGCGCGCACCTCCAGACCTCTCGGCAGAGGCACGCCGACACGCCGGGGTCTCGTCGAGTTGGGATCGAACACCTGTACGGATAGCATCGACGTGTCCACAGGGGGCTCGTCAGGCTCCTCCGTCCACAGTCCTCCTCGTCGTTCGGGGGTCGTGTCGGAGGTCTGTCCTAACGTTCCCCGAGTCAGTTGGAACCCAGACCACAAGGTGGAGACATGCCCGCTCCTGCGGACCGCGAGAAGGCCCTCGATGCCGCCCTCGCCGCGATCGACAAGAACTTCGGCAAGGGCTCGGTCATGCGGCTGGGCGACGACGTCCGGCCCCCGATCGAGGTCATCCCGACCGGCTCCATCGCCCTGGACGTGGCGCTCGGCATCGGCGGTCTGCCCCGTGGGCGCGTCGTCGAGATCTACGGCCCCGAATCGTCGGGCAAGACGACCGTCGCCCTGCACGCCGTCGCCAGCGCCCAGAAGGCCGGCGGCATCGCCGCCTTCATCGACGCCGAGCACGCCCTCGACCCGGACTACGCGGCCAAGCTGGGCGTCGACACCGACGCGCTGCTGGTCTCCCAGCCGGACACCGGTGAGCAGGCGCTGGAGATCGCGGACATGCTGATCCGCTCCGGTGCCCTCGACATCATCGTCATCGACTCCGTCGCGGCCCTCGTGCCGAAGGCCGAGATCGAGGGCGAGATGGGTGACAGCCACGTCGGCCTGCAGGCCCGCCTGATGTCGCAGGCGCTGCGCAAGATCACCGGTGCGCTGAACCACTCCGGCACCACCGCGATCTTCATCAACCAGTTGCGCGAGAAGATCGGCGTCATGTTCGGCTCGCCCGAGACGACGACGGGCGGCAAGGCGCTGAAGTTCTACGCCTCCATCCGCCTCGACGTGCGCCGGATCGAGACGCTGAAGGACGGGACGAACGCCGTCGGCAACCGCACCCGCGTCAAGGTCGTGAAGAACAAGGTCAGCCCGCCGTTCAAGCAGGCCGAGTTCGACATCATCTACGGCCTCGGGATCTCCCGCGAGGGTGGCCTCATCGACCTCGGTGTCGAGCACGGGTTCGTGCGCAAGTCCGGGGCTTGGTACACCTACGAGGGCGACCAGCTCGGCCAGGGCAAGGAGAACGCCCGCGCCTTCCTGCGCGACAACCCCGATCTCGGCGACGAGATCGAGAAGCGCATCAAGGAGAAGCTCGGCATCGGTGCCCGCATGGACGCGCCTGCCGAGGACGTGGCCGCCGTCGAGGAGAAGGTCGACTTCTGAGCCGTCGGTCCCGAGAACAGGTCCCCCCCGGTCCGGACGAGAACCCGGACCGGGAGGCCGACCCGCACGAGGTCGCCCGCACCATCGCCCTGCAGCAACTGACGGGGGCACCGCGCAGCCGGGCCCAGCTCGCCGAGAAGCTCGCGGCGAAGGACGTTCCGGCCGAGGTCGCCGTCGAGGTGCTCGACCGCTTCGAGGAGGTCGGTCTCGTCGACGACAAGACCTTCGCCGAGGGCTGGGTGCACTCCCGCAGCAGTGGACGGGGCCGTCGCGCCCTGGCCCAGGAACTGCGGATGAAGGGCGTCGACGACGAGACCGCGGCCGAGGCCCTCGAGGTCGTGGACGACGCGTCGCAGATCGAGGCCGCGCAGGCTATGGTGCAGCGCAAGGTGGGTGCGATGCGCGGGTTGGAACGGGCGGTGCGGGAACGCCGTCTGTTCGCGATGCTGGCGCGGCGGGGTTTCCCCTCGGACGTCGTGGTACGGGTCGTGCGTGAGGAGATCCAGGGCGAGGCGTAACCTCCGGCGCGTGACCACCATCGCCATCCTGGAACTGACCATCAAGGCCGAGAACGTCGCCGACGCTCCCGCCATCCTCACCGAGACCCTCGAGGCCACCCGCGCCTTCGAGGGCAACCTCGGCTGCGAGGTCCTCATCGACAACGCCGACGAGACTCACGTCTCCATCGTCGAGCGCTGGGAGTCCGTCGAGAACGACAACGCCTACCGCGCGTTCCGGCAGACCCCCGAAGGCGCGTCACGGCTCGGGACGATCGTCGCGGACCGCAAGCTCACGCTCTACACCGTGCGCGACGACATCTGAGTGCACGAACGGCGAAGGCCCGTCCCCCCACCTGGGGACGGGCCTTCGCCGCCGTTGTGACTGATCAGCCGGGGACACCACCGCTGTTCTCGCCGGTCCGTACCACCGTGAGTGTCGTGGTCGCCCGCCGTCCGGTCGACATCCGCTGCTGGACCTTGCGCGCGAGCAGGTCCAGCAGGAGGTTCACGACGACGAACATCAGCCCGACGACGAAGTAGGTCTGGATCGAGTTGTCCAGGACCTGTCGCAGTCGTCCCGCGATCTCGCCGACGTCGCCCAGGGAGACGAGGACCACGCTGCCGAGGGCGGTGTCCTTGAGCACGACGATGAGCTGGCTGATCAGCGCCGGCAGCATGGCCCGGACGGCCTGCGGCAGCTGGATCTGCGTCATGACCTGGCCGCGGGTCAGGCCGATGGCCAGTCCCGCCTCCACCTGGCCCCGGGGGAGGGACTGGATCCCGGCCCGGACGATCTCGGAGATGATCACGCAGTTGTACAGCGTGAGCCCGACGACCAGGACCCAGAACGAGCCGGGGTGGGCGTTCAGGGTCCGCAGCAGGATGTCGACGTAGAGGATCGTCACCACGACGGGCAACCCGCGCAGCAGTTCGATCACGGCGATCAGCGGGATGCGGGGTCCCCGGGGCAGCAGCAACCGCAGCGCCCCGATCACGAGGCCCAGGACGACCGAGGCGACGACGGCCACGGCCGCGACCCGGAGGGTCACGCCCCAGGCGGGGAGCAGCAGTCGCCAGACCGGGGCGAAGTCCGTGTTCGTGGGGTCGACCAGCGGACCCCACTTCTCCGGGGTGAGCTGGCCCTGCTGCTGCATCCGGACCAGGACCAGCGCGATCGTCGCGAGCAGCAGGACCCCCGCCACGATGCTGCCGATCCGGGTCCGGCGGCGCGCGACCGGCCCGGGAGTGTCGAAGAGGACCGCGGTCGGGGCGCTCACCGGGCCACCGCCATGCGTCGCTCGGCGATCGCCAGCAGCAGCGCGGCGGCCAGGGTCAGGACGAGGTAGCCGATGGCCATCCCCGTGATGACGGGCAGCCGAGGCAGGCCCTGGGCGCTCGCGAGGCGGGCGTAGACGCTGAACAGGTCGCCGCCGACGCCCATCGCGCCGGCGACGGCGGAGTTCTTGATCATCGCGATGATGACGTTGCCGACCGGGGGGACCACCGCCCGCATCGCCTGCGGGAGGATGATCTGGGTCAGGCTCAGGCCGAACGGGAGCCCGATGGCCCGGGCTGCCTCGGCCTGCCCGGTCGGGACGGTGGAGATCCCCGACCGGACGGCCTCGCAGACGAACGACGCGGTGTAGACGATGAGACCGCACACCGCGAGCGTGTAGTTCGAGGCGTTGATGCCCAGCGCGGGGACACCGAACACGAAGAAGAACAGCACGATGACCAGCGGGGTGTTCCGCAGCAGCGTCACGTAGGTGGCGCCGACGCCGCGCAGGACGGGGACCGGGCTCACCCGGAACACGGCCAGCACGGTGCCCAGGACGAGGGCGCCGAGCGCGGCCCACGCGGCCAGGCCCAGGGACCTGAGGAACCCTGCGGCGTACAGATCGAGGTTGTCGATCACGGGGTCCACGGGGACCGCCCTCCGGGAGTGTCGAGGATCAGACGCAGGCGTCGGCGGTGGGCAGGGTCGGCACCTCGGTGCCCTCGTACTTCCCGGCCGTCGCGTTCCAGGCCTTCTCGTAGTCACCGGACTCGGACATCTCGCTCAGCGTCTCGTTGATGAACTCGCAGAACGCGGTGTCGCCCTTGGTGATGCCGATGCCGTAGGGCTCCTCGGTGAACTGCTCCCCGACGAGCTTGAACGCGTCGTCGGACTTGGCCACCAGGCCGGTGAGGATGACGTTGTCCGTCGTGACCGCCGCGACCTGGCCGTTCTTGAGCTGGTCGGCGCAGTCGCTGTAACCGGCGAACTCGACGAGCTGGCTCGGGTCGGCCAGGTACTGGCGGATGTTCTCGGCCGGCGTCGAACCGGTGACCGAGCAGATCTTCTGGTCGGGGTTGGCCTTGAGCGACTCCGGACCGGTGATGGTGGAGTTGTCCTTGGCCACCATGATCTGCTGGCCTGCGACGTAGTACGGCCCCGCGAAGGTGATGCGTTCCTTGCGCTTGTCGTTGATCGTGTAGGTCGCGACGACGAGGTCGACCTCGCCGTTGGCGATCAGGTCCTCGCGCTGGGCGCTGGGGGAGGGGACCCAGGTGATGGCGTCCGGCGCGACACCGAGCTTCGCGGCGATGTACTCGGCCACGTCGACGTCGAAACCCTCGGGGACGTTCTGCAGGTTGGCCTCACCGAAACCGGGCTGGTCGAACTTCGTCCCGATCTTGATCTTCTTCGCCTCGGAGATCGTGGCCATCGTGGTGCCGGCCTCGAAGCTGGCGCGGGCCTCGGCCGTGGGCTGGTCGGCGGCCCCCTCCTCGGAGAGTTCGCCTCCGCCTCCGCATGCGGTGAGCGCGAGCAGGGTGGTCGCCAGGCCGGCGAGGGCTGCGGTGCGGAAGTTCCTCATGGGTGTTGCCTCCTGGTGTGTGGTGCTCATCAGTGGGTGAGGATCTTCGAGAGGAAGTCCTGGGCGCGTTCGTGCTTCGGCGCGGTGAAGAAGGTCTCGGGATCGGTGTCCTCGAGGATCGCGCCGTCGGCCATGAACACGACGCGGTCCGCGGCCCGACGGGCGAAACCCATCTCGTGGGTGACGACGACCATGGTCATGCCGTCCTTGGCCAGACCGGTCATGACGTCGAGGACCTCGTTGATCATCTCGGGGTCGAGCGCCGAGGTGGGCTCGTCGAAGAGCATGACCTTGGGGTCCATGGCCAGGGCGCGGGCGATCGCCACGCGCTGCTGCTGGCCACCGGACAGCTGGGCCGGGTACTTCGGGCCCTGGCTGGCCAGGCCAACCCGCTCGAGGAGTTCGTCGGCGCGCTTGCCCGCCTCGGCGGCGGACTTCCCCCGCACCTTCACCGGACCGAGGGTCACGTTCTCCTTCACCGTCTTGTGGGCGAAGAGGTTGAAGGACTGGAAGACCATCCCGACGTCCGCGCGCAGCCGGGCGAGGTCCTTCCCCTCGGCCGGGATGTCCTTGCCGTCGATGGTGATGCGGCCGGAGTCGACGGTCTCGAGCCGGTTGATCGTGCGGCACAGCGTCGACTTGCCGGACCCGGAGGGTCCGATGACCACGACGACCTCGCCCTCGGCGACCGTCAGGTCGATGCTCTTCAGCACGTGCAGGGCGCCGAAGTGCTTCTGCACCCCCTCGAGGACGACGAGAGGGCGGCGTCCGGACGGGCGCGGTGACGGTTGAGGGGCCTGCACGTGGTCACTCATGCGGCTGGACCGTACAGGAGGCGCGCAGTCTGCCCACAGATCCCGCACCGCGGCGGCGACATCGTGATCCGAAAGTGACCCCGGTCGACGCGCCACGCGTCACCTGGACGGAGACCTAGACTGAGGCGTGATGAGCACGACGACGGAAACCCAGCCCAGCCCCGCCCGCACGTACCAGGTGCGCACGTTCGGCTGTCAGATGAACGTCCACGACTCGGAGCGGTTGTCGGGGCTGCTGGAGGACGCCGGCTACGTGCGCTTCGACGAGGCCGGCGCTGCGCCGGTCGAGCCCGACGTCGTCGTCTTCAACACCTGCGCGGTGCGTGAGAACGCGGACAACAAGCTCTACGGCAACCTCGGCCACCTCGCCCCGGTGAAGGAACGTCGCCCGGGGATGCAGATCGCGGTCGGCGGCTGCCTGGCGCAGAAGGACCGCGGCGAGATCGTCCGCAAGGCGCCCTGGGTCGACGTCGTCTTCGGCACCCACAACGTCGGCGCGCTGCCGGTGCTGCTGGAGCGGGCCCGGCACAACGCCGAGGCCCAGGTCGAGATCCTGGAGTCCCTCGACGTCTTCCCCTCCACGCTGCCCACCCGGCGCGAGTCGCCCTACGCGGCCTGGGTCAGCATCTCGGTGGGGTGCAACAACACCTGCACGTTCTGCATCGTCCCGGCTCTGCGCGGCAAGGAGAAGGACCGCCGCCCCGGCGACGTCCTCGCCGAGATCGAGGCCCTCGTGGGTGAGGGGGTCCTCGAGGTCACCCTGCTGGGTCAGAACGTGAACACCTACGGCGTCGAGTTCGGCGACAAGCTCGCCTTCGGCAAGCTGCTGCGGGCCACGGGCGGGATCGAGGGCCTGGAACGGGTTCGCTTCACCAGCCCGCACCCCTCGAGCTTCACCGACGACGTGATCGACGCGATGGCGGAGACGCCGAACGTCATGCCGAGCCTGCACATGCCGCTGCAGTCCGGTTCCGACCGCGTGCTCAAGGCGATGCGCCGCTCCTACCGCCAGTCCCGCTTCCTCGGGATCATCGACGGGGTCCGGGCCAAGATCCCCGACGCCGCGATCACCACCGACATCATCGTCGGGTTCCCGGGGGAGACGGAGGAGGACTTCGAGCAGACGCTGCACGTCGTCGAGCAGGCTCGCTTCTCCAGCGCCTTCACCTTCCAGTACTCGCCGCGACCGGGAACCCCGGCCGCGACGATGGGCGACCAGATCCCCAAGAAGGTCGTGCAGGAACGCTACGAACGCCTCACGGCCCTGCAGGACCGGATCACCTACGAGGACAACCAGGCCCAGGCGGGACGCACCCTCGAGGTCCTCGTCGCCGAGGGTGAGGGCCGCAAGGACGCTGCGACGCAACGGCTCTCGGGTCGCGCCCCGGACAACCGCCTCGTGCACTTCGCGCTGCCGGAGGGGACGCAGGCACCACGACCGGGCGACGTCGCGACGGTCACCGTCACGCGCGGTGCCCCGCACTACCTCGAGGCCGACGAGCTGCGTGGTTTCGCCGTCCGCCGCACCCGGGCGGGGGACGCGTGGGAGTCCCGCCAGGCCCGGCCGGAACCCGAGGAGACGGGTCCGCGGCCGGTCAGCCTGGGGCTTCCCAGCCTGCGGGTGCGCTGAGCTACTTCGCCGGCGGGGCCGAGGGTTCCGGTTCGGGCAGCGGCATCGGTGCCGGGTCCGGGATCGGTTCCCCCGGCGTGCCCGGCTGCGGGACCGGGCTCGGCGGGGTCGGCGTGGGCAGCGGCGGGGTGGGGATGGTCATCGCACGGGCCCGGTCATCGGGGTCCCGACCGAACTCGTCCCCCCGCTCATCGGGGTGCCGCCGTTGGGCAGCGACGACGGCGGCGCCTGGTCGGCGGCCCGGTCGACCCCCTTGCGCGCGAGGTCGCTGACCTTGCCGACCTTGTCGGCGTACTTGCCGTCGGTCCGGGCGTTCACGAACTCACCGGCCTTGCCGATGGCCCCCTCGGCCTTGCCCGAGTGCTCGGCCGCGAACCCGCCGGCCTTGTGGAGCGCCTGTTCGGCGACGTCCTTGGCCTGCTCGGTGGCCTCGGTGATCTTGCCCTTGAGGAAGTCCATGGTTCCCATCCACCCACCCTCTGACACCATGACCGCGTGGGCCAGTCGAACGTTCCCCTGATCGCGATCACCGGTCCCACCGCCTCGGGCAAGTCCGACGTCGGGGTCGCGCTGGCCCAGCTCCTCGAGAGCGGCGGGGAGGTCGTCAACGCCGACGCCATGCAGCTCTACCGCGGGATGGACATCGGTACCGCGAAGCTCACCGGGGCCGAGATGCAGGGTGTGCGCCACCACCTGCTCGACGTCCTCGACGTCACCCAGACCGCCGAGGTCGCGACGTACCAGGGGCAGGCGCGGGACACCTTCGCGCAGGTCCGCGACCGCGGTCACGTCCCCGTGCTCGTCGGCGGCTCCGGCCTCTACGTCCGGGCCGCCCTGGACGACCTGCGCTTCCCCGGCACCGACCCCGTCGTCCGTGCCCGCTGGGAGGCCGAGCTCGAGGCCCTCGGCCCGCACACCCTGCACGCCCGCCTCGCCGACCGCGATCCCGACGCCGCGGCGAAGATCCTGCCCGGCAACGGCCGACGGATCGTGCGGGCCCTGGAGGTCGGCGAGATCACCGGCCGGCCCTTCGCCGCGTCCCTGCCCGAGCAGACCTACCTCGAACCCGCCCTGCAGATCGGCCTCGCCGTCCCGCGGGAGCAGCTCGACGCCCGCATCGACGCCCGTGTCGAGCGGATGTGGGCCGCCGGACTCGTCGAGGAGGTCCGCGCGCTGGAGGGGCGGGGGTTGCGGGACGGGCTGACCGCCGGCCGGGCGCTGGGCTACGCGCAGGTCCTCGACGCCTTCGACGGGAAGACCACCGAGGACGAGGCCCGCGAGCTCACGGCACGACTCACCCGCCGCTTCGCCCGCAAGCAGGAGTCCTGGTTCCGTCGCGACCCCCGGGTGCACTGGCTGGAGGCCCCCGACGGGGCCGACCCGGTCGACCTCGCCCGCCGGGTGCTGCAGCTGCTCCCCGTAGCATCGCCCGCGTGAGCGAACCGCGAGAGGGACTGGCCTTCACCAAGGGCCACGGCACCGAGAACGACTTCGTCCTGGTCGCCGACCCCGACGGTTCGTGGGACCCGAGCCCCGCCCTCGTCGCCGCGATCTGCGACCGCCGCGCCGGGATCGGTGCCGACGGCCTGATCCGGGCCGTCCGCGACCCCTCCGGGGCGGCCGCGTGGTTCATGGACTACCGCAACAGCGACGGCTCGATCGCGGAGATGTGCGGCAACGGGATCCGCGTCTTCGCGGAGTTCCTGCTGCACAACGGTCTGCTGCCGGCCGACGCGGGCGACGGACGCTGGTTCGACGTCGCGACCCGGGCGGGGGTCAAGCGGCTGCGCCGTGAGCTCGACGGCCAGTGGACCGCCGACATGGGCGCCTGGAAGCTGACCGGCGGCGAACGGGCGCTGAACCGCGGTGCCGACGCCCTCGTCCACATCGCCGGCCTCGACGGGGTCGCCCGTCCCGCGCTCTCCGTGGACCTCGGCAACCCGCACACCGTCGTCGCGCTCGCCGAGCAGGACGAGCTCGCCGCCGCCGACCTCACCTCGGCCCCCGTGGTGGAGCCCGTCCCGGCGCAGGGCACCAACGTCGAACTCGTCGTCCCGCTCACCGCCTTCGACATCACCGGCGACGACGTGCCCGACATCGCCGAGATCACCATGCGCGTGCACGAACGCGGCTCGGGGGAGACCCGCTCCTGCGGCACGGGCGCCTGCGCGGCGGCGCTCGCCGTCCGGGCCTGGGCCGGCGAGGGCGCGCCCGCCGTGTGGCGCGTCGACGTCCCGGGCGGAACGCTCGTCGTCACCGTCGGCGCCGACTCCACCCTCACCGGCGGCACGGTCTGGCTGTCCGGACCGGCCGAGCTCGTGGCGACCGGCGTGCTCTCCCTCAGCCTGACGACCTGAGCGACAGGACGCGGAACCCCTTCGACGTCGTCGTGCGGGTCGTGCTCGTCCCGGGCAGCACCCCGGACCCCAGCCACGCGTGCAGCGAGTCCGAGCCGAGGTTCTTCTGCACCACCAGGTGCGCGACCCCACCGGGGGCCAGGCGCGGCAGCCAGCGCAGCAGCAGCTCGTGCAGCGCCTCCTTGCCGACGCGGATCGGCGGGTTCGACCAGATCTCGGTGAACCGCAGGTCCGGGTCGACGTCGTCGGGCAGGCTCGCCCGCACCGTCACCCCGAGGTGCGAGGCGTTCAGCCGCACCAGGTCCAGGGCCCGCTCGTTGACGTCCACGGCGTGCACCACCTGGTGGGGGCGCTGCAGGGCCAGCGACAGCGCGATCGGGCCCCACCCGCAGCCGAGGTCGAGGACGTCCCCGGGGGCGTCGTCGTCCTGGATCAGCGGCAGCAGGACGGACGTGCCCTGGTCGACGTGGTCCGCGCTGAACACCCCGCGCGCCGTGGTGACGCTCAGCTCGCGCCCGGCCAGCCACACGTCGAGCTCACGCCGTTCGTCGGCGGTCGCGGGCTGGGCGGAGAAGTAGTGCTCGGGGGACACGCCCGAGAGGGTACGGGTTGAAATAGCCTCGCCGCTCGCACCGTTGAGTGTCACGCTGGGTGTGCCACCCGACGTGGCGCACCGCAACGACCGAGGAGGTCCATGAACCACCGTCCCGCTTCCGCGACACCGGAGTCCGCGGAACCCGAAGACACCACCAGCGAACGCGACCGCGAGTTCGACCGGGCCATCGCCCGGATCCTGCGGGGACACGATGGCCCTGGCGGTGACAACGGGGACGCGCCGGCGGAGGAGACGGACGAGCACTCCAGCTTCGACGGCGAGCAGCTCGACCTCGCCGACCGCCGGGCCCTGCGCCGGGCCGCAGGTCTCTCCACCGAGCTCACCGACGTCACCGAGGTCGAGTACCGGCAGCTGCGACTGGAACGGGTCGTCCTCGCGGGCGTCTGGTCCAGCGCGGACTCCAACCGGGCCGAGGCCGAGGTCTCGCTGCAGGAGCTCTCCGCCCTCGCCGCCACCGCCGGGTCCGACGTCCTCGCGGGCGTCATGCAGCGCCGGGCCACCCCCGACGTCGCGACCTACCTCGGCTCCGGCAAGGCCGCGGCGCTCGCCGACCTCGTCGCCGCGGAGGGGGCCGACACCGTCATCTGCGACGGTGAGCTGTCCGCCTCGCAGCGTCGTGGTCTCGAGGACATCGTCAAGGTGAAGGTCGTCGACCGGACGGCCGTCATCCTCGACATCTTCGCCCAGCACGCCAAGAGCCGGGAGGGCAAGGCGCAGGTCGAGCTCGCCCAGCTCGAGTACCTGCTCCCGCGCCTGCGCGGTTGGGGTGAGTCGATGTCGCGCCAGGCCGGTGGTCGGGTCGCCGGTGGTGCGGGGATCGGTTCCCGTGGTCCCGGTGAGACGAAGATCGAGCTGGACCGTCGCCGCATCCGCAACCGGATGGCCAAGCTGCGCCGCGAGATCAAGGGCATGGGGACGGCGCGCGACGAGAAGCGCTCGCTGCGCCACGCTCGTGCGGTGCCGTCGGTGTCCATCGCCGGCTACACCAACGCGGGGAAGTCCTCGCTGCTGAACCGGCTCACCGGAGCGGGTGTCCTCGTCGAGAACGCCCTGTTCGCGACGCTGGACCCCACGGTCCGGCGGGCCCAGACGCCCGAGGGGCGGCCGTACACGCTGGCCGACACCGTCGGGTTCGTCCGTTCGCTGCCGCACCAGCTCGTCGAGGCCTTCCGCTCGACGCTGGAGGAGGTGGCGGAGTCCGACCTCGTACTGCACGTCGTCGACGGGTCGCACCCCGACCCGGAGGGCCAGCTCGCCGCCGTGCGCAGCGTCCTCGCGGACGTGGACGCGCGGGACGTCCCGGAGCTCGTCGCCATCAACAAGGCCGACGTGGCCGACCCCGAGGTCCTGCAGCGCCTGCTGCGCAAGGAGAAGAACTCCATCGCGGTCTCGGCGCGCACCGGGGAGGGGATCGAGGAGCTCCTCGCCCGCGTCTCCTCGATGCTGCCGGTGCCCGACGTGGAGATGGACGTGGTCGTGCCCTACGACCGCGGTGAGCTGGTCAACCGGGTCCACACCACCGGCCAGGTGCTCTCCGAGGAGCACACCGCCGAGGGGACCCGGATGCTGGCCCGAGTGCGGCCGCGACTCGCGGCCGAGCTCGAGCAGTACAAGCTGTCCCGCACCGCCTAGCCCGCGGTGCGACACCGCACCGTCCACAGCGCGTCGCCACCGCGACGCGCTGTGGACGGTGACCGTCAGCCGGTCCGGCTCGGGGGAGGATGGTCCCGTGAGCGCTTCGACCGACACCCCCGCCGAGACCAGCGCCGACGCCACCACCGAGGTCGAGGGTCCCGAAGCCGCCCACCTGCTCGACGTCGTCGTCGACGCCCTCGGCGGTCAGCGCCGCGAGGGGCAGGCGCGGATGGCCCAGGCCGTCACCGACGCGATCCGCACCCGTCGCCACCTGCTCGTCCAGGCCGGCACCGGTACCGGCAAGTCGATGGCCTACCTCGTGCCCGCCGTCGCGCACGCCGTGCACGCCGACCGCCGCGTGGTCATCACGACGGCCACGCTCGCCCTGCAGGCCCAGGTCGTGGAGCGCGACCTGCCGCGCCTGGCCGCGGCGATCGCCCCGCAGCTGCACCGCGAACCCACCTGGGAGCTCCTCAAGGGGCGGTCCAACTACCTCTGCCGCAACAAGATCGACGGCGGCTTCCCCACCGACGAGGGCGCGCTCTTCGACATCGCCGCGCCCACCACCGACTCCTCCGCCGGAGCTGACGGCCGGCTGGGCCGCGAGGTCGTCCGGTTGCGCGAGTGGGCGGAGACGACCACGAGCGGCGACCGCGACGAGCTCGACCCCGGGGTCAGCGACCGGGCCTGGAAGCAGGTCTCGGTCTCCGCCCGCGAGTGCCTGGGGTCCCAGCGCTGCCCGGTCGCGGCCGAGTGCTTCTCCGAACGGGTCCGGGCCCGCGCGCGCACCGTCGACGTCGTCGTCACCAACCACGCCATGACGGCCATCGACGCCCTCGAGAGCGGGGGCCAGCTGCTGCCCGAGCACGACGTCCTCGTCGTCGACGAGGCCCACGAGCTGGCCGACCGGGTGACGGCGGTCGCGACGGCGGAGCTGTCCGCCTCGGTGCTGCACGCGGCCTCGCGTCGGCTGCGCCGTTCCGCCGGGATCGTCTCGGAGCACCTCGACGACGCGGCGATCGCCCTCGAGGCCGCCCTGGAGGACGCGCCCCCCGGGCGTCTGGACCGCTGGCCGGACCAGCTCGCCGACGCCGTCGTCGCCGTCCGGGACGCGGCCCGGACCGCGCTGAGCGACCTCAAGGACGCCTCCGAGGGGCAGGGCAAGGAGGAGGACGCCGAGTCCCGCGGGGCGCGTCACCTGGCCCGGGCGGCGGTCCAGGACGTGTTCTCCGTCGCCGAGCGCCTCGCGGAGGACGTCGGCCGGGCCGCCCAGGACAGCTACGACGTCGCCTGGGTGACCGCGGGCTTCGGCCCGGCCTCCCGTGCGCCGTCCCTGCACATCGCGCCCCTGTCGGTGGCGGGTCTGCTGCGGGAGAAGCTGTTCGCCGAACGCACCGTCGTCGCGACCTCGGCGACACTCACCCTCGGCGGTTCCTTCGACCCCGTCGCGGGCGCCTTCGGCCTCAAGGGGGAGAAGGGCTCGAAGACGCCGTGGACGGGGGTCGACGTGGGCAGCCCCTTCGACTACCCGAAGCAGGGGATCCTCTACGTCGCCCGGCACCTGCCGCCGCCGGGTCGGGCGGGTTCCACCGACGCCGTCTACGACGAGCTCGCCGCACTGGTCGAGGCGGCCGGGGGACGGACCCTCGGGCTGTTCTCCAGTCGCAAGGGAGCCGAGGAGGCCGCCGAGGCGCTGCGCAAGCGGCTGGGGACCCCGATCCTCTGCCAGGGCGACGACCGGTTGCCCAAGCTCGTCCGGGACTTCACCGACGATCCCGCGACCTCGCTGTTCGGGACGATGTCGCTGTGGCAGGGCGTCGACGTGCCGGGACCCAGCTGTTCCCTCGTCGTCATCGACCGCATCCCCTTCCCCCGACCCGACGACCCGCTGATGTCGGCCCGCGCGCGGGCCGTCGACGCGGCCGGCGGCAACGGGTTCGTGTCCGTCTCGGCGGCCCACGCCGCGGTGCGCCTGGCCCAGGGGGCGGGGCGGTTGATCCGGGCCACCGGTGACCGCGGTGTCGTCGCGGTGCTCGACTCGCGGCTCGCGACGGCCCGCTACGGCGGGTTCCTGCGCGACAGCCTGCCCGACTTCTGGTCCACCACCTCGACCCCGACCGTGCTGGAGGCGTTGCGGCGTCTGGGTAGCGGTGGCTGACGCCGTGCGTCCGGGGTGGCATGCTCGTGAGGTGGCCACCGTCGGCTTCCTGCACACCGCGCACGCCCACGTGCGCGCCTTCCGCGATCTCCTGAACGAGCGGGACGACACCGTCGCCGACCGCCACCTCGTCGACACGGGCCTGCTCACCACGGCGCGGGACCACGGGATCGACAGCGTCCGTCCGGCGCTGGCGGACCGGTTGCGCCGGCTGGTGGGGGAGGGCGCGGACGTCGTCGTGTGCACCTGCTCGACCGTCGGCCCCACGGCCAAGTCCGTCGGTGCCGAGATGGGTCTGCGCGTCGTCCGGGTCGACCGCCCGATGGCCGAGGCCGCCGTCCTGGCCGGGCGGCGGATCGCCGTCGTGAGCTCGCTGGACGAGGCCGCGGCGACCGTGCTGCCGCTGCTGCGCGAGTGCGCGGAGACCACCGGTCGGGCCGTGCAGCTGATCGAGGTCCGCTGCCCGGACACCTGGTCGTCCTTCGAGTCCGGTGACGTCCTGACCTACACGACCGGGGTCGCGGAGGCCGTCCGGACCCAGGTGCGGGCGCTCGACCCGCCCGTGGACGTCGTCGTCCTGGCTCAGGCGAGCATGGTCGACGCGGCGCCGTTGCTGCGCGACCTGCACGTGCCGGTCCTCACCTCGCCCCGGTTGGCGATCGAGGCGGCCGTCGAACTGGTGACCTCGCTCAGAGGCTTCGCAGCACGGCCGTGACCTTGCCGAGGATCGTCGCCTCGTCGCCGTCGATCGGGGCGAAGAGGGGGTTGCGGGGCATCAGCTGGACGTGACCGTCCTTGCGCTGCAGCACCTTCACCGTCGCCTCGCCGTCGATCATGGCGGCCACGACGTCGCCGTTCTCGGCCGTCGGCTGCTGGCGCACGACCACCCAGTCGCCGTCGCAGATGGCGGCGTCGATCATCGACTCCCCGACGACCCTGAGCATGAAGTGCTCGCCGGCGCCGACGAGCTGCGCGGGGAGCGCGAAGACGTCCTCGACCAGCTCCTCGGCGAGGATCGGGCCACCGGCGGCGATCCGGCCGACGACCGGGACGTAGCGCGGACGCGGGCGGCCGTCGGCCGCGGTGGCCTCGAACCCGTCGATGGTGCCGCGGGCCGACGCCGGCGAGACGACCTCGAGCGTCCGCGGACGGCGCGGGTCCTTGCGCAGGTAGCCCAGCTTCTCGAGGGTCTTCACCTGGTGCGCAACGCTGCTGGGGCTGGTGAGGCCGACGGCCTGGCCGATCTCGCGCATGCTCGGCGGGTAACCCCGCTGCTCGACGCACTCCTGGATGGCGGCGAGCACCCGACGCTGGCGGTGGGTGAGTCCGTCGCGGCCGTAGGGACCGTCGGGGAAGTGGTGGACCGAGGCCATCGGCGCCACCTGTCCGGTGTCGCCGGATCCGTCCAGCACGTCGGCCACGTCACTCTCCCTGTCGTTCCGCGTGAGTCGTACGACCGGGCCCCGTCCTGGGGTCCGATCCACGTCACGGTAGTCATCCGGGGGGCGAGGATCAAACACGTGTTCGAACCGGCGTGTCGGGGCACCACCGGACGACGCCGCCCCGCGGGGTGCGGGACGGCGCCGGTGGGTCCGGAGGCGGGGCGGATCAGGCGAGGGTGAAGTGGCTGACGAGCTCGCTGAGTTCGTTGGCGGTGCGGGAGACCTCGCCGGCGGTGGTGGCCGTGTGAGTCGCCCCCGCCGTGGTCTGGTCCGCCGCGGCGGCGATGCCGGAGATGTTCAGCGCGATCTCCTGACTCCCCGAGGACACCTCGGTGACGTTGCGCACCATCTCCGACGTCGTCGCGGACTGCTCCTCCACCGCCGCGGCGATGGTGGCCTGCAGGCCGTCGATGCGGGCGATGACCTCACTGATGCCGCTGATGGCGAACGCGGCCTCGGTCGCGTCAGCCTGGGTGGCCGCCACCCGGGTGGTGATGGACTCGGTGGCCCGGGCGGTCTGCTGGGCCAGTTCCTTCACCTCTCCGGCGACGACGGCGAAGCCCTTGCCCATCTCCCCCGCGCGGGCGGCTTCGATGGTGGCGTTGAGGGCGAGGAGGTTGGTCTGCTCGGCGATGGAGGTGATGAGTTTGACGACGTCGCCGATCTCGCGGGAGGAGGCGGAGAGGCGGTCCAGGATCTCCGAGGCCTGCGACGCGCTGGAGACGGCGTCGGCGGAGACCGAGGAGGCCTCGGCGGTGGAGGTGGCGATCTCGCGGATCGCGGCGGTCATCTCCTCCCCGGCCGCGGCGACGGTGCCGATGTTGGCGGAGATCTCCTCGGTGGCGGCGGAGACGACCTGGGTCTGGGTGGCGGATTCCTCGGCGCCGGAGGAGAGCTGGGTGGCGACGGTGGTGAGTTCCTCGGAGGAGCCGGCGAGGGTGGCGGCGGAGTCGGAGATGCGGCGCATGGTGGTGTTGAGGCGGTCCATGGTCACGTCGAGGGCGGCACCGACGCGGCCGACCTCGTCGGTGGTGGTGGAGCCGACGCGCTGGTCGAGGCGGCCGTCGGCGAGGCCCTGGACGACGGTGAGGGTGCGAGCCAGGGGGCGGGCGATGGAGCGGGAGATGACGACGGCGACGACGGCGGCGATCGCGAGGGCGACCGCGCCGATGACCAGCAGCATCACGACGGCGGCGTGGTAGTCGGCGGAGCCGGCGGTGGCCATGGCGGCCGCGGCGTCCTTCTCGTGCTTGGCCGCGGTGGCCAGCAGCGGCAGCAGCTGGTCGGTGACGGGGGTCGTCGTGGTGCTGCGCCGGGCGACGAAGCCGGCACGGTCGTTGTTGCGGACCAGGGTCACGAGCTCGACCCGCGCCGCGCGGTACTGCTTGACGAGGTCTTCGATCCGGGCCCGGTCCGCGGCCGGGGTGGCCGGGCTGGAGGCCTGGTAGGCGCTCCACGCCTGGTCGTAGGCCGTGTCGTCCTCGCCCATCTTGGTCAGCGACGCCTCGGTGGCCTTCGGGTCGTCGTTGATCGCGGCGTTGACGATGTCCATCCGCAGGGTGAGGAAGGAGGTGCGGACCTCGCCCAGCGTCTGCACCGAGGCCACGCCGCTGGAGGAGACGGTGTCCAGGTTGGCCTGCGAGGAGCCGAGGCGGTTGAGGCCGACGGCGACGACGACGGCCAGCAGGAGGCAGACGACGCCGAAGCCGGCGAAGAGCTTGGGGGCGACGTTCAGATCGCGCAGTGCCTTCATGGCTGGGCCTTCCAGAGGGTTCTCGCGCGGCGCGGGGTGGGGAACGTGCCGAGGGCGCAGGGCGGAGCAGGCGGGTGAGGTCGTCGTGTCCATCGGCGGCACGGCCGGGGTCCTGAGGTGCGCCGGGAGGAGGCTGGGAGTCCGTTGTGCGTCGTGGTCCCGGTGCCTAGCGTGGTGCGCATGTGTCGCAACATCCGTCAGCTGCACAACTTCGAGCCGCCCGCCACGGCGGAGGAGGTCCAGGCCGCGGCGCTGCAGTACGTGCGCAAGGTGGCCGGGTCGACCCGGCCGTCGGTGCGCAACCAGGAGGCGTTCGACCGGGCGGTGACCGCGGTCGCGCACGCGACGCAGCACCTGCTCGAGGACCTGGTGACGACGGCGCCGCCCAGGGACCGGGAGGTCGAGGCCGCCCGGGCGAAGGAACGCAGCGCACGGCGCTTCGCGTCCTGACCCTCGGCCCCCGGAGCGTTCGCGCAGGTCAGCGCACGTGTCGGAGGCCGGTGGCAGCGTCTGTCGACGTCACCCCCGGGAACGCGGGGGTTGCGCGCCCCCGTTCGAACGGTGGTAGAACAGACGCGCACGGTCGAACACCCGTTCGACGGTGCGCCACTCGTTGGAGGTCTCTGCTCGTGAGCGCCACCGCCCTCGCCCTGCCCGTCGTCGCACGCCCGCTCCGCCCTGCCCGCCGCAGCATCGCCGTCGTCCGTCCGCGCTGCGCCACCGCCCGGCCCGTCGCCCCGCCGCGGCGCCCCGCCCGCACGCTGCGCCTGACCCGACGGGGCCGTCTCGTGGTGACCTGCACAGCCGCCACGCTGCTCACCGGTGCCGTCGTCGCCGTGACGGGTGCGCTCTCCAGCGCCTCGGCCGGGGTGGAGCGCACCTCCGCACCCCCGGCCGCGGTCCTGACGGTCCTCCCCGGCCAGACCCTGTCGCAGATCGCCGGTCAGTGGTCCCCGGGTGCGGACTGGCGCGAGGTGGCCGGTGAGATCGTCCAGCTCAACGCCCTCCCGTCCATGACCCTGCAGACCGGACAACAGCTGACGATGCCCGAACAGGGCTGATCGTGGTGCGCCCGGTTGCTCCGTGCGTCGGTCACGACGTACGGTCGATCCTGGACCAGAGCTGTCGTCCGGTCTCGGGGGAGGAAGTCGGGGTGCACTGCCCGTTCTGTCGGCACGAGGACTCTCGTGTCGTCGATTCCCGCACGACCGACGACGGCAGCTCGATCCGTCGTCGGCGGCAGTGTCCGAACTGCTCGAAGCGCTTCTCCACGGTCGAGACGGCGAGCCTCGCGGTCATCAAGCGTTCCGGTGCGCCGGAGCCGTTCAGCCGTGCCAAGATCGCCAGCGGAGTGCGCAAGGCCTGCCAGGGTCGGCCGGTGAGCGAGGACGACATCGCGTTGCTCGCCCACCGCGTCGAGGAAGCCGTCCGCGCCCAGGGTGCCGCCGAGATCGACGCCCACCAGGTGGGCCTCGCGACGTTGCCCTTCCTGCAGGAGCTCGACGAGGTCGCCTACCTGCGGTTCGCGTCCGTCTACCAGGCCTTCGACTCCCTCTCCGACTTCGAGTCGGCGATCGACCGGCTGCGGGCCCAGCGCGCCGCGTCGCCGCTGCCCCCCGTCGAGACGGTGCCCGCCCGCGGCTGACCCGTGTCGAGTCCCACGTCGAGGACGGGGATGATGGGGGGATGCTCGATCCCGGTTCCCTGTACAGCTACGAGGGCGAACGCCCCGCCCTGGTGGAACCTCCGCTCGTCGTGGCGTTGAACGGATTCATCGACGCGGGCAACGCGGTCCGCCTGAGCGTCGAGCACCTCCTGGCGACCTGTCGCCACGAGCTCGTGGCCACCTTCGACGTCGACCAGCTCCACGACTACCGCGCCCGGCGACCCACCATGACCTTCGGCGGCCAGAACTGGCTCGACTACGAGCCGCCCCGCCTGCAGGTCCACCGGGTCCACGACGAGGAGGGTTCCTCGCTGCTGCTGCTGAGCGGCCCCGAGCCCGACGTGCAGTGGGAACGGTTCACCACCGCCGTCTGGCAGCTCGCGGACGAGCTGGGGGTCGGACTGACGATCGTGCTGTCGGCGGCGCCCACGGCCGTGCCGCACACCCGTCCCGCCGGGGTGACGGCCAGCGCCAGTCGGCCCGAACTGCTCGACGGCTTCCGCACCTGGGACGTCGAGGCCCAGGTCCCCGGTCACGCCTCGGCGCTGCTGCACCTGCGGGGTTCCCAGCACGGGCGTGACGTGCTCTCCGTGCTGGCCCACGTGCCGCACTACCTCGCGGGCAACGACTACCCCGACGCCGCCGCGGTGCTGGTCCGGACGCTGTCCGGGGCGACGGGGGTCGCCGCCTCCGTGGAGTCCCTGCTCGAGGCCGCCTCGCAGACGCGGGTCGAGGTCGACCGCCAGGTCGCCGAGTCCGCCGACGCCGCGTCCGTCGTGCAGGCGCTGGAGCAGCAGTACGACACCTCCGGCGACGAGGGCCGCGGCACGGGAGCGGCGAGCGCCTTCCTGCCCACCGCGGACGAACTCGGTGAGGAGTTCGAGCGGTTCCTCGCCGGCCGCGAGGACGACCCCGGCGAGGACCCGGTCTAGGCGGTGGTGGCGGCGTCGGAGGTCCCGGCGCTGCCGCCGCCGGTGCCCGAGACGTGGTGCAGCAGAGCGCGTCCGTAGGCCTCGGCGGCGTCCTCGGCCTCGAAGGCGTCGGCGCCCCGTTCGTCCAGCAGCAGCACCCGGTGGACGATCGTGTCGCCGACGTCGCGGCGTTCGAGGCGGGTGAAGCGCTCGCCCAGGAGCTCCCGGAGCTGGTGCTCGGCGGGCAGCCAGCACGCCTCGGGCTGGTCCACGGAGTCCAGCGCCCACTCGGTGGTTCCGTTGAACCCGATGATCTTGCCCGACGGGTGGTCGTGGACCTCGATCGTCATGTCGCTGAGGGTGAAGACGTCGGAGTCCATGTCGCGGTGGGGGATGACGAAGCGGTCGCCGGAGGCGGGGTGCCACTGCAGGCCGGCGCTGCGCAGTTGCAGGGCCAGGTCGACGGAGATCATCCGCTCAGCATGGACCCGGCCCCGCGGTTCGTCACCTCGTGCTGCGCCAGGGGCCCGCACGGGGTATCAACGGACGTCACGAACACGCAGTCGACGCTTGGGAGCACCACCATGGACACCGACACCGCCCGCGAACGCCTCCTGGGCCTGCAGCGCGACCTGCAGTCGACCATCGACGACCTCACGGCCCGGTTGGAGTCCGGCAGCACCCCCGACGCCGCCGAGGGCGGCCAGGACACGGGTGACCTCGGGGCGCACGAGCAGCAGGCCGCCGAGAACGAGGGCCTCCTCGACGGTGCCCGTCGGCGCCTCGACAGCGTCGAGGACGCCCTGAAGCGGCTGGACGCCGGCACCTACGGGATCTCGATCGTCTCGGGGGAACCCATCCCCGAGGAGCGGCTCGAGGTCTACCCCGACGCCGCCACCCTGGTGACCGAGAAGCTCTGAGCCCCGCTCAGCGCAGCACGACCGGGTGCGCGTGGTCGTCGAGGGGCAGGTCACCCTCGACGACCGCGACCACCGAGAGCTCCTGCAGGTCGACCTGACCGGCCGTGGTGAGGAACGCCGTGTCCGCCGCGTCGCGGCCGGAGGCGATCCGCAGCAACGACTCCCGCGGCGCCAGCCGGGTCGCGTCGACGACCTGCCACCGCCCGTCCGGAGCGGCCTCCACGACGGCGTGGAAGTCCATCGGTGACAACCCCGGCGCGTAGACCGAGCACAGCCGGGCCGGGACGTCGAGGGCGCGCAGCACCGCCACGACGAGGTGGGTGAAGTCGCGGCACACCCCCTGACGGGCGAGGAGGGTCTCCAGGGCCCCGTCGGTGGGCAGGCTGGAGCCGCTGACGTAGGCGAGGTGGTCGAACACCCAGCGCGCGACCAGGTCCGGCAGCAGTTCCCGGCGGGGGCCGGCGTCGAGGCGGCCGAACTCCGCGGCCGCGAACGTGATCAGCCGGTCCGAGGGGCAGTAGCGGCTGGGCCGGGTGAACTCCCACCGTTCCAGGGCACCGAGGGTGGCGTCGGGACCCGTCGAGGTGCGGGCCTGGGCTGCGTACTCCAGCGTGCTCGCCCCGGCGGGGACGGTGAACTCGTGCAGGCGGGTGCCGTCGCCCGAGCGGAGTTCACGGACCTCCACCGGGCCGTCGGGACCGGTCACGGTGAGGGTCTCGGAGAGCAGGTCCACCCCGTGGCGGTCGGCGAGCGCGACGAGGGTGGAGGCCGCGGTGGGGGCATCGGCCCGCAGGCGCAGGTGGGCGCGGACGGAGGTGGTGGGGGAAGGCACCGGAGGATTCTGGCCTACGGTCTGGGCATGCGCATCGTCATCGCCGGAGGTCACGGACAGATCGCCCTGCTGCTCGCCCGGTCGGCCGTGTCCCGCGGTGACGAGGTGGTCGGCCTGGTCCGCAACCCCGACCACGTGCGCGACCTCGAGGCCCTCGGCGAGCAGGCCCTGGTCCGCGACCTGGAGACCCTCGACGCCGCCACGCTCGCGGGCGACCTCGCCGGTGCCGACGCAGTGGTCTTCCTCGCCGGAGCCGGTCCGGACAGCGGCGCGTCGCGCAAGGACACCGTCGACCGCGGGGCGGCGGTCCTGCTGGCCGACGCCGCCGAGCGCGCCGCGGTGCCGGCCTACCTGCTGGTCTCCTCGATGGGCGTGGAGCAGGTGCGTGACGGCGCCACCCCCGACGGGGTCGGGGAGGTGTTCCTCGCCTACCTCCGCGCCAAACTGGCGGCTGAGGAGGACCTGCTGCAGCGCAGCGGGTTGCGGGTGGGTGTGCTGCGTCCGGGGGCGCTCAGCGACGACGTCGCGACGGGTCGGGTGCAGCTCGCCCCGTCGGTGGCGCGCGGTGCGGTCCCCCGGGCCGACGTCGCCGCCGTCTGCCTGGCCCTGCTCGACCGCCTCGTCGACGGGGACGGGCCGACGCGGGTGCTCGAGCTGGTCGGGGGCGACGCCCCCGTGGCCGACGCCGTCGCGGCGGTCTGAGTTCGCGGGCGCTCACGGGCGCTCACGGGCGCTCACGGGCGCACGGTGTTCGGCCCGCGGGTGCGGGTGCGGGAGACTGGCCCCCCACGCACCCGCTCGCAGTTGGAGGAACCCGTGTCCGCCCCCGACCTCGCACCCGTCCGTCGCGGACGTGCGCTGCTGCTGGAGAACATCCACGCCGACGCCCGGACGCTGCTGTCCGAGGCCGGTTGGGAGGTCGAGACCACGTCCGGTGCCCTCGACGAGGCCGAGCTGGCCCGCCGCGTCGAGGGGGTCTCGCTGCTGGGGATCCGCTCCCAGACGCAGGTGACCGCGAAGGTCCTGGAGGCGGCCACCGACCTGCGCACCGTCGGCGCCTTCTGCATCGGCACCAACCAGATCGACCTCTTCGCCGCTGCCGCGAACGGCATCGCCGTGTTCAACGCGCCCTACAGCAACACCCGCAGCGTCGTGGAGCTCGCGCTCGCCGAGATCATCGCCCTCACCCGCCGCCTCACGGTCAAGGACCGGGCGATGCACGACGGCGTGTGGGACAAGTCGGCCGCGGGTTCGCACGAGGTCCGCGGCCGTCGCCTCGGCATCGTCGGCTACGGCAACATCGGCTCCCAGCTCTCCGTGGTGGCCGAGGCGCTGGGCATGAGCGTCTTCTTCTACGACACCACCGACAAGCTCGCCCTGGGCAACGCGCGACGCTGCGGGAGCCTGCACGAACTCCTCGAGATCGCCGACGTCGTCAGCCTGCACGTCGACGGCCGCCGGTCCAACACCGGGTTCTTCGGTGAGGCGGAGTTCTCCCGGATGCGTCCCGGTTCGATCTTCCTCAACCTCTCGCGCGGGTTCGTCGTCGACGACGAGGCGCTCGCGCGGCACGTCCGGTCCGGCCACGTCGCCGGGGCGGCCCTCGACGTCTTCCCCACCGAGCCCAAGGGCAGCGGCCAGTCGTTCGACTCCGTCCTGCGCGGGCTGCCCAACGTCATCCTGACCCCGCACGTGGCGGGGTCCACGGAGGAGGCGCAGGAGGACATCGGGCGGTTCGTCGCGGCCAAGATGCGCGACTACGCCCTGCACGGCACGACGGCGCTGTCGGTGAACCTGCCGACGCTGGACACCGAGACGGCCCCCGAGACGGTGCGCCTGGCCCACCTGCACCGCAACGTCCCGGGCGTGCTCGCGGCCATCAACAAGGTCCTCGCCGACGCCGGGGTCAACATCGAGGGTCAGCAGCTCGCGACCCGCGGCGACCTCGGCTACGTCGTCACCGACATCGCCGCGCACGCCTCCGAGGAGGTCGGTCGCCGGTTGCGCGAGCTGCCCGAGACCGTCCGGGTGCGCCAGCTCGGCTGATGGCCACCCGGATCGTCGTCGTCTCCGACACCCACCTGCTGGCGCGGGCGAAGGACCTGCCCGCGCCGGTGTGGGCCGCGGTGGAGTCCGCCGACCTCGTCGTGCACGCGGGGGACTGGTGCGACGAGGCCACGGTGCTGGCCCTGCGCGCCCGCTCCGCCGCCCTCGTGGGCGTGGCCGGCAACAACGACGGCGCGGACGTGCGCGCCCACCTGGACGAGTTCGCCGCCTTCGAGGTCGACGGGGTCCGGTTCGGGGTCGTGCACGAGACGGGCGCGAAGGAGGGCCGGGAACGTCGCTGCGACGCCCGCCACGGCGGCTCGCTGGACGTGCTGATCTTCGGCCACAGCCACGTCCCGTGGGACTCCACGACCCCCGCGGGGACCCGGATGCTGAACCCCGGCTCACCCACCGACCGACGGCGGATGCCCACCGGCACCTGGCTGGAGCTCACCGTCGAGCACGGCGGGCTCCGCGACCTCGTGCTCCGCGAGGTTCAGAGGTAGATGTCGAGCCGGCCCGCCGGGTGCAGGTCGTCGGAGGGGCCGAGGTCGATCTCGTCCTCGGTGGCGGTCAGGCGACGCACGACCATCGCGGGACGCCCGCGGCGCTGGTCACGCTCGCCGGCGGCAGAGGTCGCGGTGGGTTCGGGGGTGGCCGTGGTGATGGCCAGCGCCGAGCCCCAGGTGCTCGTGAGGCTGATCATGTCCTCTCCGTCGGCCGTGACGCTGCGTGCTTGAGCTGCGTCAGACGGGTTCACCCGTTCGGCTCACGTCCTCACCGGACTGCGTGACGCGCGACCACTCCTGGGCCAGCAGCTCGTAGGAGAGCACCCGTTCGGCCGGGTCGTGCACCTGCGTCACGACCATCAGCTCGTCCGCCCCGCTGCGGTCCACGACGTCCAGCAACCGGGGGACGACCTCCTCCGGCGTGCCCGCCACCAGCTTCGACCCCAGCCGCCCCGCCATGTTGCGCTCCGCGAGGGTCCAGCGGTGCGCCGCCGCCTCCTCCGGGCTCGGCAACGGCCCCGGCATCCCCAGGCGCAGCCGGGTCGTCGCCAGGGTCGTCGCCGCCGCCAGCGCCTGCGCGCGCTCGCTCGTCTCCGCGACCAGCACCGCGAGGGTCAGCACCGCGTGCGGACGCGGCCAGTACCGCGAGGGGACGAAGTCCTCCCGGTAGGAGCGCAGCACCTCGACGGGGGAGACCGAGCCGAAGTGCCCGGCGTAGGCGTAGCCCGTGCCCGACCGGGCCGCGACCGCCGACCCGTGCTCGCTGGAACCCAGCAACCACACCGGCGGCAGCGGCACGTCGTCCGGCTGCGCCCGGATCCCGGCGAAGGGGTGACCCGCGGGGAAGCCGTCGACGTAGCCGTGCAGCTCGGCCAGCTGCTCCTCGAAGTCGTCCAGGGCCAGCGCCTGACGTGAACGCTGCAGGGCCAGCGCCGTGCGCGGGTCCGTCCCCACCGCCCGGCCGAGGCCGAGGTCGATGCGCCCCGGGTGCAGACCCTCCAGCGACCGGAAGGACTCCGCCACGGCCAGCGGGGAGTGGTTGGGCAACATGATCCCGCCCGCGCCCACCCGCAGAGTGCTCGTCGCGGCCGCGATCGCGCCGATGAGCACCACCGGGTCCGCGCTGCCGACGGCGCTCAGGTTGTGGTGCTCGGAGACCCAGTGGCGGACGTAGCCCGCCGTCTCGGCCGCCCGCGCCAGGTCCACGCTGCGGCGCAACGCCAGCGAGGCCGGCGTGCCCGAGGAGACGGGGGAGAGGTCGAGGACGGACAGCGCAACGCTCACCCTCACCGGAACTCCGCGAACCGGCACGCTGTTCCACCCGGGGTTAGTGTCGTCCTTCGTGCCCTCAGAACGATCCCGGCCCTCCGGCTGGTTCCGCCGGCTGCTCGGCCACTGCCTGGCCCACCGCCGCGACCTCTTCCTCGCCTTCGGCTCCTCGGTCGTCTCCTACGGCGTCGCCGCGATGGTCCCGCTGGTCGTTCGGCACGTGATCGACGACGTCATCGGCACCCCCGGGGCCGCCCTGTGGCCGTGGGCCGCGCTGCTCGTCCTCGCCGGGGTGATCGTCTACGCCCTCGGCTTCGTGCGCCGCTTCACCGCCGGGCGGTTGTCGCTGGACGTCCAGTTCGACCTGCGCAACGAGGTCCACGCCGCGGTGCAGCGGATGGACGGGCGCCAGCTCGACGGCCTCTCCACCGGCCAGGTCGTCAGCCGCTCGATCAGCGACGTCCAGCTCGTCCAGGGACTGCTCGCCTGGCTGCCCAACGTCACCGGCAACGCCGTCCTGTTCGTCGTCTCCCTCGTCGTGATGGCCACGCTGTCCCCGCCGCTGACCCTGGTGGCGCTCGCGATCGGCCCGGCGTTGTGGTGGATCGCGTTCCGCAGCCGCCGGGACCTGTTCCCGGCGAACTTCGCCGCCCAGGCCCGGGCGGCCGAGGTCGCCGCCCACGTCGAGGCCGCCGTGACGGGGGTGCGGGTCGTCAAGGGTTTCGGGCAGGAGGCCGCGGAGCTGCGCCGCCTGGAGGGGATCGTCGGTGACCTGTTCACCGACCGGATGCGCGTCGTGCGCTACAACTCCCGCTACGGGCCTGCGCTGCAGGCGGTTCCGGCGCTGGGGCAGGTCGGGGTGCTGCTCTTCGGCGGGTGGCTGGCGCTCAACGGTCACCTCACGGTGGGGACGTTCCTGGCGTTCTCGACCTACCTCGGCCAGCTCGTCTCCCCGGTGCGCCAGCTCGCCGGTCTGCTCACCGTGGGCCAGCAGGCCCGCGCCGGGGTCGAACGCGTCCTGCAGGTCGTCGACACCCGTCCGTACGTCCTCGCGCCCCGCACCACCCCGGCCCGGGAACTGCCGGACGGGCCCTTGTCGGTGGAACTGTCCGGGGTGCGCTTCGGGTTCACCGACGACCGCACCGTCCTGCACGACGTCGACCTCCACGTCCCCGCCGGGGGCACCGTCGCCCTCGTCGGGACGGCCGGTTCCGGGAAGTCGACGATCACGAACCTGCTGCCGCGCTTCTACGACGTCGCCGCGGGCAGCGTCCGCATCGGCGGGGTCGACGTCCGCGACCTCGACCCGCGGGCGCTGCGGGCCGCGATCGGCCTGGTCTTCGAGGAGACGTTCCTCTTCTCCGACACCGTCCGCGCGAACGTCGCCTACTCCGTCCCCGACGCCGGCGACGCGGCGGTCCGGTTCGCGCTGAGCACCGCGGCCGCCGACGGTTTCGTCGACGCCCTCGACCACGGCTGGGACTCCCTCGTCGGGGAGCAGGGGCTCACCCTCTCCGGTGGGCAGCGCCAGCGCATCGGCCTGGCCCGCGCGCTGCTGGCCCGCCCCCGCGTGCTGGTCCTCGACGACGCCACCTCCGCGGTCGACCCGACCGTGGAGCAACGCATCCTCGGCGCGCTGGCCGACGCGCGCGAGGAGGGGCGCACGACGCTGCTCGTGGCCCACCGCCGCTCCACGCTGCGCCTGGCCGACCGGATCGTCGTGCTCGACGGTGGCCGCGTCGTCGACGAGGGCACCGAGGCGGAACTGCAGGGACGGAGCGCGGTCTTCCGCCGCCTCTTCGACACCGACGAGGCCCCGGCGAGCGCTCCCGAACGCGTGCCGGCGGCACCCGTGAAGGGTTCTCCCGTCCCGACCCCGCGCACCGGTCGCTCCGCCGTAGCCGCCGCCGTCGACGCGGGTCTGCCCGTCTCGGCGGCACTGCTCGACCGGATCGCCGCGCTGCCGCCCGTGCGCGACGTGCCGGCCATCGACGTCGCCGCCGCGGAGCGGCACGAACCCGCGTTCGGGCTGGGCCGCCTGCTGCGCCCGTTCCGGTGGGCGCTGCTCGCGGGCATGCTGCTCGTGGCCGGCGACGCCGCGGCGCAACTGGTCCTGCCCCAGCTGGTCCGCGACGGCCTCGACCAGGGGGTCGCGGCCGACGACCTGCGCGCGCTGCTGTGGGTCTCCGCCATCGCGGCGTTCGTCGTCGCGGCGGACTGGCTGGTGACCGTCGGGCAGGGCCGGGTGACCGGGAGGACCGGCGAGCGGATCCTCTTCAGCCTGCGGCTCAAGACGTTCGCGCAACTGCAACGGCTCGGGCTGGACTACTACGAGCGTGAGCAGGCCGGACGGATCATGACCCGGATGACCACCGACGTGGACGCGCTGTCGACGTTCCTGCAGAACGGCGTCGCCCAGGCCCTGGTGAGCCTGCTGTCGCTGGTCGGGGTGTTCGTCGCGATGCTCGTCCTCGACCCGGAACTCGCGGTCGTCGTCGTCTGCGTGCTCCCGGTGCTCGTCGTCGCGACGCTGGTGTTCCGGGCGAAGTCCCGTCCGGCCTACACCGAGGCCCGCGAACGGATCAGCGCGGTGAACGTCCAGTTCCAGGAGTCGGTCGCGGGGGTCCGCGTCACCCAGGCCTTCGTGCGGACCGAGGAGGACACCGCGGCGTTCCACCGCAAGGGGTGGGCCTACCGCGACGCTCGGGTCCGGGCCCAGCGCTACATCGCCACGTACTTCCCGTTCGTGCAGTTCCTCAACGAGGTGACGGCGGCGCTGGTGCTCGTCGTCGGTGCCTCCCTGGTGCGCCAGGGGAGCGTCTCGCTCGGCGTCCTCGTCGCGTTCCTGCTCTACGTCGACCTGTTCTTCGCCCCGGTCCAGCAGTTGTCGCAGGTGTTCGACGGGTACCAGCAGGCCGCCGTCGGGTTGCGTCGACTGCGCGACCTGCTCCGCACGCCGACCACGGTCGTCCCCGCCGCGCAGCCGGTCCCGGTGACCCGGCTGCGCGGGGACCTGCGGTTCGAGGGCGTGCAGTTCCACTACCAGAACACCGAGCACCCGGCGCTGGCCGACCTCGACCTGCACGTCCGCGCGGGGGAGACGGTGGCCCTGGTCGGGGAGACCGGCGCGGGGAAGTCGACCGTGGTGAAGCTCGCCGCCCGCTTCTACGACCCGACCGGCGGACGGGTCCTGGTCGACGGGACCGACCTGCGCTCGCTGGACCTCGAAGGTTTCCGGCAGCGGCTCGGCGTCGTCCCGCAGGAGGCGTACCTCTTCGACGGCACGGTCGCCGAGGCGATCGCCTACGCCCGGCCCGGGGCGAGCCCCGAGCAGGTGCGAGCGGCCGCGGCCGCGGTCGGCGCCGACCGGGTGATCGAGGCGTTGCCGGGCGGGTACGGGTTCGTCGTCGGCGAACGCGGCCGCAACCTCTCCACCGGTCAGCGTCAGCTCGTCGCGCTCGCCCGGGCCGAACTCGTCGACCCCGACGTCCTGCTGCTCGACGAGGCCACCGCTGCGCTCGACCCCGCGGCCGAGGCGGCCATCGCGGCCGCCAGCGACGCCGCGGCGAGCCGACGCACCACGATCGTCGTCGCCCACCGGTTGACCACCGCCGCCCGCGCCGACCGCATCGTCGTGCTCGACCTCGGCCGGGTCGTCGAAGAGGGCAGCCACGAGGAACTGCTGGAGCGAGGCGGCTACTACGCGGGCCTCTGGGCCTCCTTCGTCGCCGGGAGGGCCTCGGCGGCCTGACCGGGGCGTTCCATACCCAGTTCGCTGCCCGGCAAACCCGTTGCGCTCGTGTTCCTCTCGACGGGCGCAGTGGAGGTGCGACGGGCACCCTGGTGACCATGAGCAAGACGACCCAGCGTGACGACTTGTCGGTCGACCGGCACGGCGAGAACGCCGACTCCCCGCAGCAGATCCCCGCGAAGGGGTGGCTCGCCGTGACGAAACGGGCGTGGGGAGAGGCCAAGGACGACCAGGTACCGCTGCTGGCGGCCGGGGTCGCCTTCAAGGCCTTCCTCGCGATCTTCCCGGCACTCACCGCCGCGTTCCTGATCTGGGGGATCTTCGGCGACACCCAGAACATCACCGACCAGATCAACGGCATCTCGGCGGTACCGGAGGCGGCCCGACAACTGGTCACCGAGCAGGTGAAGACCGTCGCCACCGGCAAGTCCGCGGCCGGCATCACCGCGATCGTCGCCGTCCTCCTGGCCCTGTGGAGCGCCTCCAGCGGCGTCGAGAACCTCATGGCGGCGACCAACACCGCCTACGACGAGAAGGAGACGCGCGGGTTCCTCAAGCGCAAGGGCACGGCCCTGGTGCTCACGATCGGGGCCATCGTCTTCATGCTGCTGGCGATCGCCTTCATCGGCGTCGCCCCCGTCCTGGTCGACGCCCTCGGTGCGAGCGGCGCCGTCAGCATCGTCGTCAACGTGCTGCGCTGGGTGCTGCTGCTCGCCCTGATCCTCATCGCGCTCGGCGTCGTCTACCGCGTCGCCCCCGACCGCGACTCGCCCCGCGTCAAGTGGGTCTCGGTCGGTGCGGGGGTCGCCACGGTCCTCTGGCTCATCGTCTCGGCGGGCTTCTCGATCTACGTCTCCACCGCCGGGCAGTCGTCCTACGCGAAGAACTACGGGTCGATGGCCGGGGTCGTCGTCCTGCTCATGTGGTTGTGGCTGACGAGCTACGCCATCCTGCTCGGCGCCGAGATCAACGCCGAGGCCGAGAAGCAGACCGACAAGGACACCACCGTCGGCCCCGAGCAGCCCATGGGTTCACGCGACGCCGTGGCCGCCGACCGCAAACCGAACGACCGCTGAGAGGGGAACGAGATGGCTGACCAGAAGGACGATCAGAAGGACGACCAGAAGGACACGGCCCAGGAGCACCTGGAGAAGTCCGAGGAACTGACTGCGGAGGTCAAGGAGGGGTGGAAGACCCTTCCCGAGACCGAGGAGGCCGACGACGCGGGCGTGCAGGGTGTGCAGGAGTCGCACGCGCCGTCGGACTGATCTCCTAGCGACCGCCCTGCAGCTTGCGGGAACGCTGGGTCGAACCCGGTCCGCCGTAGGGGTAGTCCGCGGGTTCGGGGTCGCTGGCCTCGTCGAGGAGGACGAGTTCCGCGGCCTCGAGCTCCAGGTCGGCCGCGCCGAGGTTCTCGGTGAGCTGCTGCGTCGTGCGGGCCCCGAGGATCACCGAGCTGACGGCCGGCTGGGCCGCGAGCCAGGCCAGCGAGACCTGGGCCATCGTCGCTCCGCGGTCCTCGGCCACCTTCTGCACCGCGTCCACGACGGCCCAGGTCCGGGTCTGGGCGTTGCGCCGGGCGTAGGCCTCGACCCCGCGCTCGGGGTTCTCACCGAGCCGGGTCGCGCCGGTGGGGGCGTTGTCCCGGGTGTACTTGCCCGACAACCAGCCGCCGCCCAGCGGTGACCAGGGGAGCAGGCCCAGGCCGTTCTCCTCGGCCGCCGGGACGATCTCCCACTCGATCTCGCGCACCAGCAGGTTGTACTGCGGCTGCAGGGTGACCGGCGGGGAGAAACCCGCCGCGTCGGCCACGTCGACGGCCTTCTGCAGCTGCCACCCGGTGAAGTTCGACAACCCGACGTGGTGGACCTTCCCGGCGCGGACGAAGGAGTCCAGCGTCGCGAGGGTCTCCTCGATCGGGGTCCACGGATCCCAGGCGTGCACCTGGTAGAGGTCGACGGTCTCGACGCCGAGACGGCGCAGCGACGCGTCGAGGGCGCGGGTGAGGTGGCGGCGGGACAGTCCGACGCCGTTGGGTTCCGGTGAGGTCGGGAAACGTCCCTTCGTGGCCAGGACGACCCGTTCGGTGACGTCTGCGGGACGGTCGGCGAGCCAGGCGCCGATGATCTCCTCCGACGTGCCGTCGGAGTAGACGTCGGCGGTGTCGACGAGGGTCCCGCCGGCGGCCAGGAACGTGTCGAGCTGCTCGAACGAGCCGTCGCGGTCGGTCTCGCTGCCGAACGTCATGGTGCCCAGGGCGAGGTGGGAGACGGACGTGCCGCTGTTCCCGAGGGTTCGGTTCTCCATGACCCGCATCCAACACCCGGGTGGTGCGGTGCACCTCTCGCACGGAGATCGACACCTGTCGAATAGAGTTCGAGGGTTCACCGACCTGCACGCTCGAAGGAGAGGAACACCCATGAGGTTCACCGACAAGGTCGCCTTCATCACCGGAGGCGCGTCCGGTCTCGGGCTCGCCGTCGCGCAGCTGCTCGCCGAGGAGGGCGCCAAGGTCGTCCTGGCCGACATCGCCGAGGACGCCGCCCGGAAGGCCGCCGCCGACCTCCCCGACGCCCTCGCCGTGGGGACCGACACCAGCAGCAGCGCCTCCGTCGAGGCGGCCGTCGTCGCCGCCGTCGCGCACTACGGCCGCATCGACGTCGTGTTCAACAACGCGGGGATCGCCGGGAAGCAGCAGCCCCTGCACGAGATGGACGACGCCAACTGGAACCTCGTCTCCGGCATCAACGGTGACGGGGTGTTCTGGACCCTCAAGCACACCATCGCCGCCATGCTGAAGACCGGTGGCGGCGCCATCGTCAACACCGCCTCCACCGCGGGCCTCGGTGGGCAGATCAACATCTCCCCCTACACCTTCACCAAGGGCGGGGTCGTGGCGCTGACCAGGTCGGCCGCGATCGAGTACGCCGCGCACAACATCCGCGTCAACGCCGTCGCGCCGACCACCGTGAAGACCCCGCTGGTCGAGAAGTTCATCGAGACCGCCCCCGACCCGGTCGCGATGAAAGCGCGCATGGAGGCCATGAACCCCAAGCCCGGCATGCCCGAGGCCCGCGACGTCGCCACCGTCGTCGCCTTCCTCGCCAGCGACGACGCCGCCTGGGTCACCGGCCACACGATCCCCGTCGACGGGGGCTACCTCGCGGTCTGACCCAGCTGACAGCATCGGGGGATGCTGACGCAGCAGGAGACGCCCTTCGACGTCCACGTCCGCGGCACGGTGTTCCTGGACATCGTGCTGACGGGCCTGGACTCCGAACCCCGGTTGGGCACCGAGGTCTGGACCTCGGGGATGGGCTCGTGCCCGGGCGGGATCGCCAACATGGCGGTCGCGGCGTCCCGGCTGGGGTTGTCGACGTCGCTGTCGGCGGCGTTCAGCACCGACGCCTACGGCCAGTTCTGCTGGCAGACCCTCGGCGAGCAGGAGGGGATCGACCTCTCGACGTCCTACCGGGTGGCGGACTGGCACTCGCCGCTGACGGTCTCGCTGGCCTACGGCGGGGACCGGGCGATGGTCACCCACGAGCACCCCGCACCCGTCGACGAACCCGCCGCGGTGCCCGTCTCGCGCGCCGCGCTCGTGCACCTGGCGGCGGTCCCGCAGCCGTGGGTGCTGCGCGCGCAGGCGCAGGGTTCGCTGGTCTTCGCCGACGTCGGCTGGGACTCCTCCACCCAGTGGAACCCCGACGTGCTGGGCGGTCTGGAGCACTGCCACGCGTTCCTGCCCAACCACGTCGAGGCCATGCGCTACACCCGGGCCGACTCCGCGGCGGCGGCCGTCGCGGCGCTCGCCGAACTGGTCCCGGTGGCCGTCGTCACCTGCGGGGCCGACGGTGCCGTCGCCGTCGACCAGGTCAGCGGCGAGAGCGTGCAGGTCCCCGGTCTGCCCATGGAGGCCCTCGACGCCACCGGGGCCGGGGACGTCTTCGGGGCGGGTTTCCTCACGGCGACGCTCGGGGGGTGGTCCCTGGACCAGCGGTTGTCCTTCGCGAACCTGTGCGCCGGGCTCTCGGTGCAGCAGTTCGGCGGCTCGCTCTCCGCCCCGGGCTGGGGTGACATCGCCGACTGGTGGTCGCACCTGCGCCGGGGACCGCGCACCTCGGCGACGTCGCAGCTCGTGCGTCGCTACGGCTTCCTCGACGACGTCCTCCCGGCCCACCCGAGCGCGGGCAGCGCGGTCCGGCGGGCGAGCGCGACCCTCTCCGTCCTCAACGACCTCCCCGACGGGGCGACGGCGCCCTCCCGGTGACCGCCTCGTCCGACCTCGTCGCCGGGCGGCGAGCCGCGAAGGGGTCGAGGGTGGTCACGCAGGCACGCCAGTGGCGAGCACCACCGACGCGAGAGGTCAGGACAACGGCATGGTGACCAAGGTCGAGCGCCCCGGCGCGCAGGAGTGGGTGCCCGAGGGCGCCGACGTCGAGCAGCTGCGCGAGGCGGCGACGAGCTGCCACGGCTGCGAGCTGTGGGAGCCCGCGACGCAGGTCGTGTTCTCGGCGGGGTCGCCAACCGCGCGGCTCGCCCTCGTCGGGGAGCAGCCCGGCGACCAGGAAGACCAGCGCGGCATCCCGTTCGTCGGTCCGGCCGGTCGACTGCTGCAGAAGGCGGTCGCCGAGGCGGGCATCGACCTCGCCACGACGTACGTGACGAACGCGGTCAAGCACTTCCGCTTCACCCAGACCGCGCCCGGAACCCGTCGCATCCACGCCAGCCCCGACGTGGGGCACATCACCGCCTGCCGGCCGTGGCTGGCGGCCGAACTCGTCCAGGTCGATCCCGACGTCGTCGTCTGCCTCGGTGCGACCGCCGCGAAGGCGCTGCTGCCCAAGGACTTCCGGGTCACCAAGCACCGCGGCACGCTCTTCACGCTGCCGACCTCCCGCGGGGAGAAGACGTTCCTGGGCACGATCCACCCCTCGGCGGTGCTGCGGACCCCCGAGGCGGAGCGGGACGCGGCGTACGCGGCACTGGTGGCCGACCTGCGGGTGGCAGGATCTGCGCTCCGCTAGCATAGATACATCATGGATACAGCGAGCTCGCGGGTCTACGCGCAGGTCAAGCACGGGATCCTCGACCGGTCCCTGGCCGGCGGGCAGCTGCTCACCGAGGGCGAGATCGCCGACCTCGTCGGCGTCTCCCGCACCCCCGTCCGCGAAGGGCTCCTGCAACTGCAGGCCGAGGGCCTCGTGCACCTCATCCCCAAGCGCGGCGCCCTGGTCGTACCGGTGTCCCCGGCCGAGGTCGAGGACGTCCTCGAGGCGCGCGAACTCGTCGAGGTCCACACCGCTGCCCGAGCCTGGGCACGGCGCGCCGACCTCGCCGCCGACCTCGTCCCGCACCTGCAGGACATGCGTGCCGCCGTCGGGGACCCCTGGGCCTTCACCGCCGCCGACCGCGCCTTCCACGCCACCGTCGTCCGCAGCGCCGGCAACGAGGTGCTCTCCGCCCTCTACGACTCCCTGCGGGACCGGCAGATGCGGATGGGGGTCGCGAACCTCCACGGCTCGGGGGACCGCGTCGCGACGGCCCTGGCCGACCACGAGGCGCTGCGCGCGAGCCTGCTCGGCGACGACGTCGACGCGTGGCTGCACCTGGTGCGCGACCACGTCCGCCGGGCCGGCGATCGGCTCCGGGCGGTGCGCCGGTGACCCGGCGGGAACCCACCGTCCGGGGCGCCTGGCTCGTCTTCGCGGTCGGCGCGCTGGCCTACGTCGTCACCGTCGGGAACCGCACCTCGCTGGCCGCCGCCGGCCTGGAGGCGCAGGCGCGCTACGGGATCGGCGCCGGGACGCTGTCCAGCTTCGCCGTGCTGCAGTTCCTCGTCTACGCCGTCCTGCAGGTCCCGATCGGTGTCCTCATCGACCGCTGGGGTCCGCGCCGGCTCGTGATCGCCGGCGGGATCGCGATGGGCGGGGGACAGCTCCTCCTGGCGCTGAGCACCCAGACCTGGCAGGCCGTGCTGGCCCGCGTCCTCGTCGGGGCCGGCGACGCCGCGACGTTCGTCAGCGTGCTCCGCGTGGTGACGAACTGGTTCCCGCCGCAGCGGGTCCCCGTGATGACCCAGCTGGTCGGGTTGTTCGGTCAGCTGGGCCAGGTGTTCAGCTTCGTCCCGCTCGTCGCGCTGCTGCACGGCCCGGGCTGGACCGCCGCCTACGGGGGGATCGCCGCGTTCACCGTCCTCACCGCGGTCCTCTGCGTGCTCGTCCTGCGCGACGTCCCACCGGGGACGGTGAACCCCCGCGCGGCGAAACCCCTGCGCGAGGTGCTGGGTGACCTCCGGGCCGCGCTGCGCCACCCCGGGACCCGGCTCGGGCTCTGGTCGCACTGGGCGACCCCGTTCTCCGGCAACGCCTTCGCCGCCCTCTGGGGTTACCCCTTCCTCGTCTCCGGCCAGGGACTCGGCACCGGCGCGGCGGGCGCCCTGCTGACGCTCTACACCGTGAGCGCGGCCGGGACGGGGCCGCTGATGGGCACCCTCGTCGCCCGGCACCCGTTCCGGCGGTCCTGGATCGTGCTGGCGATCGTCGGCGGCCAGTTCGTCGTCTGGAGCGTCGTGCTGCTGTGGCCGGGACCGGCCCCGCTGTGGGTGCTCGCCGTCATGGTCGTCGTCGTGGCGACGGGGGTACCGGGGTCGATGATCGGCTTCGACTACGCGCGCACCTCCAACCCCGTGCACCGCCTCGGCGGGGCGACGGGCATGACCAACGTGATGGGCTTCACCGCGACCATCGTCTTCATCGCCGCGATCGGCCTCCTGCTCGACCTCCAGGGCGCCGGGACCCCGGCGACGTACTCGCTCGGCGCGTTCAAGGTGGCCTTCGCCGTCCAGTTCCCGCTGTGGTCGGTCGGGGTCGTCGGGATCCTCGTCAGCCGGCGCCAGACCCGGGCGCTGATGGCCCGCAACGGGGTCGTGGTGCCCCGCATGCGGGACGCCCTGCGCAAGGGGGCCGTTCCCCACGAGGGGTCGGGCAGGGCATGATTCCGAGGGTGACCGCAGAGAAGCAGAAGGCGCAGATCGGCGTGACCGGTCTCGCGACGATGGGCCGCAACCTGGCTCGCAACATCGCCCGGCACGGTTACGTGACCGCCGTGCACAACCGCAGCGACGCCAAGACGAAGGCCCTGGTCGAGGAGTTCGGCGACGAGGGCACCTTCGTCCCCGGCTACTCCGCGCAGGAGTTCGTGGACTCCCTGGAGTCGCCGCGCACGATCATCATCATGGTGAAGGCCGGCGGCCCGACCGACGCCGTCATCGACGAGCTCGCCCCGCTGCTCTCCGAGGGCGACATCCTCGTCGACGCGGGCAACGCCCACTTCGCCGACACCCGCCGCCGTGAGGCCGCGCTGCGTGAGCAGGGCATCCACTTCGCCGGGGTCGGCGTCTCCGGGGGTGAGGAGGGTGCGCTGCTCGGGCCCTCGATCATGCCCGGCGGTTCCGAGCACGCCTACGCCAAGCTCGGCCCGATCTTCGCCGACATCGCCGTCTCCGTCGACGGGACCCCGTGCTCCACCCACGTCGGCGCCGACGGGGCCGGGCACTTCGTGAAGATGGTGCACAACGGCATCGAGTACGCCGACATGCAGCTCATCGCCGAGGCCTACGACCTGTTGCGCCACGGCCTGGGTCGCACGCCCAAGCAGCTCGCGCAGGTGTTCACGTCCTGGAACGAGGGCGACCTGGAGAGCTTCCTCATCGAGATCACCGCCCGGGTCCTCGACAAGGACGACCCGACCTCGACAACGGGGGGCGAGGGCACCCCGCTCGTCGACGTCATCCTCGACGAGGCCGAGCAGAAGGGCACCGGCCGCTGGACGGTGCAGACCGCCCTCGACCTCGGCACCCCCGTCTCCGGCATCGCCGAAGCCGTCTTCGCCCGGGCGCTGTCCGGTCACGCCGAGCAGCGCAAGGCCGCCCAGCCGGTGCTGCCCGGCCCGGCGTCGCAGGGTCCGTTCGTCGCCGACGGGGACGCCGAGGCGTTCATCGACGACGTCCGCGCCGCGCTGTACGCGTCGAAGGTCGTCGCCTACGCGCAGGGTTTCGACATGATCCGCGCCGGTTCCCAGGAGTTCGGCTGGAACGTCGACCCGGGGGCGATGGCGACGATCTGGCGTGGCGGCTGCATCATCCGCGCCAAGTTCCTGGACCGCATCAAGGACGCCTACGCCAACGCGCCGGAACTCCCGTCGCTGCTGCTGGACCCCTACTTCGCGCAGGCCGTGTCGGAGGGTCAGGAGGCCTGGCGCCGCGTCGTCGTGCACTCCGTGAACTCCGGCATCCCCGCGCCGGGGTTCTCCTCCTCGCTGGCCTACTACGACGGCCTGCGTCGCGAGCGGTCCTCCGCGGCCCTCATCCAGGGTCTGCGCGACCTCTTCGGTGCCCACACCTACAAGCGCACCGACCGTGACGGGGCCTTCCACGTGGACTGGTCCGGCGACGGGTCCGAGTCGCAGGGCTGACCCACCGTGCACGCAGAACGCCCCCTCCGGACCGGAGGGGGCGTTCGTCGTTCGAACCGGTCGTGCGGATCAGTCGTAGAGGTCGTCGTCGTAGACGCTCAGCGTCCCGAACCCGTCGCCCACGACCGCGTGCCGGGGCACCGACAGCGTGACCGTGAGGCGGGCCTGGGCGTCGTTGACCACGTCGTCCCCGACCACCGGCACCACGACGGACCCCGTGAGGCGACCGGCGGGGATCGTCACGTGGGTCCAGGTCGGGGTGATGCGGCCGTCGAGGGCGGCCGCTGCGGTGTCGACCTCCACGGTCACCGGGACGGCGGAGCGTCGCGACAGCACCAGCGGCATCCGCACCTGCTGGGTGCCGTCGTCCTCGTAGACCTCGGCGTCGCCGATGCTGACGGCGGGGAGCGCGGGCACCGTTCCCGTCCCGCTCGCCGGGCGGTCCAGGGCGACGTCGGAGAGGTACACGTCGGTCGACCTGCCCGTCGGGGTGAACGTCACGGTCGCGAGGTCGCCCACGTCGACGCCGGGGAAGGCGTCCAGGGGCAGTCGGACCGTGCGCAGCCACGTCTTGGCCACCGCCGCCCCCTCGCCCCACGGGTCGGCCAGCGCCGGCAGCGGGCGCAGTGCGGAGCTGAACCGCGACACGCGGACGCCGGCGCTGCGACCGGCCCGGTCGGTGGCGGTGACGGTGAGGTCGGTGGCCACGGGCTGCGGTGTCGCCGCGCGGAAGGTCAGGGCCTGGGCGACCTGCGGTGACGTTCCCCGCGGTACCTGGACCGTCACCGGTCGCGGGCTGGAACCCGCCTTCCAGCGTGCGCGCAGCAGCGGCGTCGCGGGGACGTCCGGCGCGAGCCAGGCCGGGGTCCAGTGCGGGAAGGAACTCACCGGGCGCAGGTCGGAGGCGCACCGGGGGAGCTGCCCCGCCGCGGCGACACCGACGCTCGCGCAGTACGCGGCGCCCGCGGGCAGCGAGACGCCTCGCGACGCCGACTCCAACGGCGCGAGGTCGGTCCGCACCGAGGCGGGTTGCTGGGCCTGGGTGTGCACGACGGCCCGCCCCGCCGACCCCGCGCGTCCGCCGGTGCCGTCGAAGAGGGGCAGGAACTGCTGCTCGCGGCCGAGGGTGAGGCGGAAGAAGCCCGAGACGTAGGCGGCACCCACCGCGCGCTGCTCGGCGGGGGAGAGGCGTGAGGGTGCGCTCTCACCGCAGACGGGGTCGTCGGCGAGGTACCAGTCGTCGTTCGACGGGGCCTGCGAGAGGCCCGGGGTCCACTCGGAGTTGAAGAAGTTGTGGTTCGCGCCCATGACGAGCAGCGAGGACCGCAACACGTCGTCGCCCGCGGCGTAGCGGCTGTCGTCGTAGAAGTGCTGACCCTGCTGGTCCGAGACGTCACCGTCGCAGTAGGGGAGCACGACGGCCATCGCGGTGCCCGGCAGGGTCTGGCGGGCGAAGTCCACCGGGGCCAGCGGCATCACCGCCTTGATCCCGTACGGCGCCGGGCGTTCGGCGTTCAGCAGGGCCGCGCGCACGACACCCTCACCGCCCCGCGAGTGACCCATCAGGCCGACGTTCGTCAGGTCCAGGCGCCCCTTGAGCGGGGCCCAGGTGCGCAGCAGGTCCAGGTGGGCCATCACGAGCTCCCCGCGGGCCTGCGCGCCACCGTCCTCCGCGCGCCAGTCCAGCTGGTTGATCCCGTCGGCGGAGATCGAGACCACCGCGTACCCCTGGGAGGCGAGCGCCTGCGCGGCCTCGCCGTAGCCGAGGTGACTGGGGACCGGGCGGGAGGACCCCGCGCACGGCCAGCCGCCGAAGTCGTCCTCGTCGGTGCCGCCGAAGCAGGCCTGGTGACGACCATGGAGGAAGACGACCACCGGTCGCGGGCCCGGTGCCCCGGCCGGCAGGTACACCGCCGCCCGTTCCTCCACGGCCTGCCCGCCCAGACCGGGCAGGCGCACCGCCGTGTCACCCAGGTCGTAGTCCGCCCGGCGCACGCCGAACGTCCCGCGCGTCGCGGGGTCGACGCCCAGCAGTTCACCGCTCAGGGTCTCCGCCTCGGTCGCCGGCACGGGCGCGTGCCGCAGGGCGCGGGCCTCCTCGCCGGCGACGATCCCGTTCCAGGCCAGCTGGACCCGACCCGCCCGGGCGACCCGGGCATCGGCCGTCCGCACCGTCAGGGTGTGCCCGTCGGGGTCCTGGCGGGCGACGCCGAGGACGACCCCGTCCACGGCCAGTTCCGGTTGGGCGGCCCGGACCGGGACCGGTCCGGGCAGCCGCAGGGACACCTCCCAGGAGCTCCCGCCGACCGCGGTCACGTTCCAGCCGGGCCCGGCGGCCCCTGCGGTGGGTGCCACCGCCAGCGTTCCCACGAGCACCGTGGTGCTCGCCGCAGCCAGGACGGCTGCCCTCCTGACCTTCGAGAACCGGGACACCGGCGACCCCCTCGACACAGCGCGGGCACCCTGCTCCGCCGCTGCGCTGGACGCTCCCACACGTGATCTTGTGGCACAAGGAACGCACAGCGCCGGTTTCCCTCAGCCCACGCGTTCCCGCCGGCGGCTGCGCACCCGTCGGGCGACGGCCCACACCAGGACCGCCGCGATGGCGGCGTAGAAGGCGTAGTCGAGGTAGTGGCCGTAGCTCTCGACGAGTTCGTACTGCGTCCCCAGTGCCATGCCCAGGCCGATCAGCAGCCCGTTCCACAACCCGCTGCCCAGCACCGTCAGCAGCGAGAACTTCAGCAGCCCCATCCCCGCTGCCCCCGCCGGCAGCGAGATGAGGCTGCGCACCCCGGGGACGAAGCGACCGGTGAAGACGGCCGCCCCCTCGTGGCGGTGGAACCACTCCGCGGACTTGGTGACGTCGGAGGCGTCCATCAGCGGGATCCGGTCGGCGATCCGGGCCGCGCGCTGCAGCCCGACCACCTTCCCCAGCCAGTAGAGGACGAGCGACCCCAGGAACGCGCCCCCGACGGAGAACAGCACCACGGCGACCAGCCCGATGCGGCCCTGCTGGACCTGGTAGCCGGCCAGCGGCAGGACGACCTCGCTGGGGATCGGCGGGAACACCACCTCCAGGAAGCTCATCAACCCCACGCCGGGGGCCCCCAGGGTGTCGACGGTCTCGAGGACGAACCCGGTGAGACCCCCGGTCTGCGAGTCGGCGGGCGGGGCCAGGGTCGTGCTCATGCGTCGGGTTCCTCCGGGGAGCTCGGCGAGATCGCGTCGTCGGTCACAACGCCCGCCCCCGCGCAGAAGTGCCGGGCGTCCTCGCCCGCGACGAGGCGGGCCGGGGCGACGCCACCCGACAGCGCCCGGACCAGGGCCCGCTCGGGCAACGGGGACTGCGAGGCGACGAGCAGCGCGTTGCCGTAGCGGCGGCCCCGGAACACCCCGGGCTCGGCCATCAGCGCGACGTGCGCGAAGACCGATCCCGTCGTCGCGAGCTCGGCCCGCGAGTGCGGCATCGGCGGGCGGTCGGCGAGGTTCGCGATCCACACCCCGCCCGGGGCGAGCACGCGGTCCACGTCGCGCAGGAACTCCGCGGTGACCAGGTGGCCGGGCACCCGGTCGCCGGCGAAGGCGTCGCGCACCACCACGTCCTGGGTGCCGTCCGGGACGGCGCGCAGCCCCTCGCGGGCGTCGGCCACCTTGAGCTTGAAGCCGGCGGCTCCGCTGGCCCCGAAGCTGGCGCGCACCAGGTCCACCAACCGCTGGTCGACCTCCAGGACCAGCTGACGGGACCCCGGTCGCGTCGCGGCGACGTAGCGCGGGAAGGCGCAGCCGGCCCCCCCGAGGTGGACCATCCGCAGCGGACCCTCGTCGTGGACGGCGTCGATGACGGCGGCCGTCCACTGGTGGTACTCGAAGACCAGCCGGGTCGGGTCGGCCAGGTCGACGTAGGAGCTGGGGACCCCGTTGACGTGCACCGTCCAGCCGTCGGGATCGTCGCGGTCCTGCTCCAGACGCGCTGTGCCCGTGGTGATCAGGGCCTCGCCCTCCTCGGGTCGGGGACCTCGGGTGCGACGGGCGGGACGGGGGGCGGACACCCCGCGATCCAACCAGTTGAAGTTCTCCCGCGGTCCTGCCGAGGTACTCAGCATGTCGACCTTCCTGGAGATGTGCCTCCTCGCCGTGTTCGTCGTCCCCTTCGTCCTTGACCGACGCGCCCTGCGCCGCCGGGCCGACCTCTCCCGCCTCCCGCAGCTGGACCGGCCCCCGGTCGGTGCCGACCAGCGCCTGCCCCGTGCCTGGGCCCGTCGTCGCTACGTCGAGGACGGCGTCGCCGAGGTGTCCACGTTCCTCAGCGAGCAGGATCCCGCGCGCTGAGCGGCGTTCTTGCGGCTAGCGTCGTGACGTGAGCCACGACGTGCAGAAGACCTCCGCCACTCCGCCGCCGGGAGGTCTCGAAGGACGTGCCGCCGACCTCGTCCAGCGCCTCCTCGCCGTCGGCATCGACGGCCTCGGCCCCTTCGACAGCGCCGCGGAGGTCGCGCGGTCGGCGCTCGAGCGGCACCCGAGCACCGAGTCGGCCGTGCACGCCGTCCTGCGCCAGCACACCCGTCTCATCGCCGGAAACGGGTTCGTGACCGGTCTCGGCGGACTCGTGACCATGCCGGTGGCCCTGCCCGCCAACGTCTTCGGCTTCCACGTCCTCGCCGTCCGGGCCGTGGCCGCCCTCGCCGAACTGCGCGGTTACGACACGTCGCTGCCCCAGGTCCGTTCCGCCGTCCTGCTGACCCTCGTCGGCGCCGACGCGACCGACGTGCTCAAGGCCGCCGGGCTGCCCACCGGTGGACGCATCGCCGGGCTCGTCACCTCCCGCGTCCCGCGACCCGTCCTGATGCTCGTCAACAAGGGCGTGGGCTTCCGGTTGATCGCGCGCTTCGGGACCAAGACGCTGCTGCGGGTACCCGCCCGCGCGCTGCCCGTCGTCGGTGGCGCCGTCGGTGCCGGGGTCGACGCCGTGATGTTCCGGCGCATCGCCAAGGCCGCCGAGCACGGCCTCCCACCGCACAAGGGCGACTGAGTCGTGGCCGTCCGCACCGCCGCCCTGCCGGTCCTGTGGCGCACCCTGCGTTCCGGGACCCGTCCCGGCACCCCCGGTGTGGGGACCAGGCTCACCCAGCTGCCCGCGATGGTCGCCGACAGCGTGCGCGGCCGCTACACCGGAGCCGGACGCTCCCGGCTGGCCTGGGCCGCGCTCGGGCTGGTCTACGTCGTCTCACCGGTCGACGCGTTGCCCGAGGCCTGGTTGCCGCTCGTGGGCCTGCTCGACGATGGTGTCGTCGCCGCCTGGGTCGCCGGGTCGGTGCTCGTGGCGACGGAGGACTACGCCGCGTGGCGCGCCCGCGGAGGACGTCCGGCTGTACACAGCCCCAGCCGGGACTGACCCCTACTCGGACCTGTGGACGGGTGGGGGAGTCGCGGTCGCCCCCTGGTCGAGGCTTCGGTCGTGTCCTCCCCCGCCCCCTCGCAGCAGCCCGGAACCGTGGTCGCCGACGGCCCCGCGCAGCTGTTGGCCCTGGTCCCCTTCCACCTCGGGTTCCGCCCCGCCGACAGCCTGGTGCTGCTGGAGGTGAGGACCCCCCGACCCGGCAGCACCCGCGAACGGCTCGGGGTCGTCCTGCGGGTGGACCTGCCGCCCACGGACGACGACGCGGACGTCTCGGCCGTCGCCGCCGGCGCCGTGCGCGCCCTCCTCGACCGGGCGGAACCCGAGGCCCGGGTCCTCGTCCTCGGCTACGACCCCGAGGCCACCCGCACCGGCGTCCTCACCCCGGGCCCCCGCGCGGGCGCCACCCTGGCCGCGGTGTCCCGCCTGCTCGGCGCCCGGGGCCGTGACGTCCTCGACGTGGTCGTCCTCACCGACCACCGCTTCCGCTCGCTGACCTGCGACCTCGCCTGCTGCCCCCGCGAGGGCACCCCGCTGTCCACGGCGGACGTCGACCGGGTCGTCGCCGAGGCCGTCGGCCTCGGGCTGGGCGTCGCCCCCGACCGTGCGGCCGCGCTGCCCCCCACGACCCCCGTCGAGGCCGGACGCCGCTCCGTGGCCTCCGCCGCCCGACGCGGCGCGACGCGACCCTGGACCCCGGACCGGCGCCGTGCCCTGGTGGAGGAGTGGGACGCCGAGCTCGACCGGCGCGCCGCGGGCACGAGCACGGCACTGCCCGCCCCGGAGTTCTGCGGGCGTCTGCTGGCGGGGTTCGACGACCTCGCGACCCGTGACGCGGTCCTCCTCGTGCCGGCCCTGCGCGAGGAGTCCGACGGTCGGCGCAGCGCCCTGGCCGCGGCGCTCGCCGTCGACGTCGCCCGGCACGCGAGCGGAACGGCGGCGGCCGGGGCGTGGGCGGTGGCCGCGTGGTCGTCCTGGAACGGCGGGGACGGGGTGCGGGCCGGTGCCGCGGCCGAGGAGGCGTTGCGCCGGGACCCGGGGCAACGGCTGGCCCGGCTGGTCCTGCAGCTCCTGCTCGTGGGTCACCCGCCGTGCGGGGACTGAGCGCGTAGTACGGTCACGCCGTCCATCAACGGCGTCTGGAAGGTGCGGCATGGGGATCGTCGTCGGGTACGTGGCCAACCCGGAGGGCCGAGCAGCCCTGGAACGAGCCGGTGAGGCGGCGCTGCGCTACGCGGTCCCGCTGGTGGTCGTGCACAGCCGGCGACCGGGGCGTGAGGTCGACGCCGCGGACGCCGAACAGCTCGCCGGGGTCCACGCGTCGGTGCAGGAGAAGCTCGTGGCCGCCGGGCTCGCCCACGAGATGCGGGACGTCCCCGACTCCGAGGACCCCGCGGACGACCTCATCACGGCGGCCGAGGAGACGAGCGCCTCGCTCATCGTCATCGGCCTCCGTCGCCGGACCCCCGTCGGCAAGCTGATCCTCGGCGCCAGCGCCCAGCGGATCCTGCTCGACGCGCCGTGTCCGGTGCTCGCGGTGAAGCCGGAGGACTGAGCCCGCCGGAGGGGTCGCGCCCACGCCACGCACGCCGTTCGGGCGGTGTCGTGCGCGCGATCCACCGGGTTCGTGCCACAATCGTGGTTTGTCGTCCTCAGTGGGCATAAGCACTCCGCCCGCGGTGTTGACGTTGTCGGCTGCTGCCCGCGCAGCCTCGTTCCGCCCACGACGAAAGGCAGTCCGTGTCGTCGGTACCGACCTCCCGGCCGCTCCCGCCAGAGTTCGCTTCCGCTCCCTTCCAGGAGCTCCTGCAGCACGGAACCACCCACGGCTACGTGGATGCGCACTCCGTGCGTGTCGCGTGCGAGGACGCGCAGCTGCCCGTGCAGCGCATGAAGGCCGTCCTCCGTGCCCTCGACGACGCCGGTGTGACGGTCAAGGTTCCGGAGGCCGCGCCCAAGCGCGCGGTCGCTGCCGCCTCGGCGCGCCGCACGACGTCCACGGCCACGGCCACCAAGACCGCGCGCCCGGCTGCCAAGCGTGCCGTCGCGCCGGCGGAGGGCGATGCCCCAGCGGCCGTGAAGCCCGCCGCCAAGAAGACGGCCACCAAGGCCGCGACGAAGACGGCGACCAAGGCCGCGACGAAGACCGCGGCCAAGGCCGGCGGCAAGGGTGACGAGCCCACCGAAGAGGTCGACGAGGTCAAGGAAGAAGACCTCGCCAACGAGGACGACGCCGCGACCGAGGACACCACCGAGGAGACCGGCGCCAAGAAGACCGCCGGTGGCTTCGTCCTGCGCGACGACGACGACGACGACGCCCCTGCCCAGCAGGTGTCCACCGCCGGCGCCACCGCCGACCCGGTCAAGGACTACCTCAAGCAGATCGGCAAGGTCGCCCTCCTCAACGCCGAGCAGGAGGTCGAGCTCGCCAAGCGCATCGAGGCCGGTCTCTTCGCCGAGGAGAAGCTGCACTCCGGCGACGACATCGACTCCATCTTCAAGCGTGAGCTGTGGTGGATCAGCGAGGACGGCCGTCGGGCCAAGAACCACCTCCTCGAGGCCAACCTCCGCCTGGTCGTCTCGTTGGCCAAGCGCTACACCGGTCGCGGCATGCTCTTCCTGGACCTCATCCAGGAGGGCAACCTCGGTCTGATCCGTGCGGTCGAGAAGTTCGACTACACCAAGGGCTACAAGTTCTCGACGTACGCGACGTGGTGGATCCGTCAGGCCATCACCCGCGCGATGGCCGACCAGGCCCGCACCATCCGCATCCCGGTGCACATGGTCGAGGTCATCAACAAGCTCGCCCGCGTCCAGCGGCAGATGCTGCAGGACCTCGGTCGCGAGCCCACTCCGGAAGAGCTCGCCAAGGAGCTCGACATGACCCCGGAGAAGGTCGTCGAGGTCCAGAAGTACGGTCGTGAGCCCATCTCGCTGCACACCCCGCTCGGCGAGGACGGCGACTCCGAGTTCGGTGACCTCATCGAGGACTCCGAAGCGGTCGTCCCGGCCGACGCGGTGAGCTTCACGCTGCTGCAGGAACAGCTCCACTCGGTGCTGGACACCCTGTCCGAGCGTGAGGCCGGCGTGGTCTCGATGCGCTTCGGTCTGACCGACGGTCAGCCGAAGACGCTCGACGAGATCGGCAAGGTCTACGGCGTGACGCGTGAGCGCATCCGTCAGATCGAGTCCAAGACGATGTCGAAGCTGCGTCACCCGTCGCGCTCGCAGGTCCTGCGCGACTACCTCGACTGAGGAGACCGGCTCCACGACGAACGGCCCGGCAGGGTTCCCCTGCCGGGCCGTTCGTCGTTCCTGTCGCCCGTGGCGGGCTCAGCGCAGGGTGAGCGCGCCCACGACCCAGAGGACGGTCGCCGCCAGCCCCGCGGAGGCCTCGAGGGCGACGCTGAGCCCCACGCCCTTGAGGGCGACCACGGTCGCCGCCCACGCGGTCCTGGCCCGGCCCCCGGCGGACTCCGCTCGGGCGAGCTCGGTGAGGAACACGCCGAGGACGAACCCGATCGGCAGCCCCACGACCGGGATCACGAAGAACCCGACGATGCCGAGGACGGCTCCGAGCAGCAGTGTGGTCCTGCGGACCCCCGCCCGGGTCATCCGGCGGCCCGGCAGCAGGTACATCGCGACCTGACCCGCGGCGAGCAGGACGGCGGCCCCGGCGAAGAACAGCCAGGCCGGCCCACCGGTGGTCACGGCCCAGACGAGCAGCCCGAGGGCGATGAGGACGGTGCCCGGCAGGACGGGCACCACGATCCCCACGAGGCCGACCGCGATGGTCAGCGCAACGACGACGAGCCCGGCATCACCCACGGTGATGCCGGGCTCGTCGGAGCTCGTGGAGCAGGGTCAGCGCTCGTCGGGAGCCGCGGACGCCGACGTCGTCGCCGCCAGCTTCTGCGACTCGTCGTGGATGTCGGCGCCGGCCTGACGCAGCGCGTCGCGGTGCTCGCGGCCGTGGTGAGCGCAGAAGAGGAGCTCACCACCGGCGTTGAGCACGACTCGCACGTAGGCCTGGGCACCGCACCGGTCGCACCGGTCCGAGGCAGTCATGTGGTCGTTGCTGAGGGTGGTGCTGGTAGCGGTGGTCACTCCGCGACTCCTTCCGGGTCGTGCACGCTGGCGGGCAGCTGCTGCTCCCACCGGACACTCTTCCCCAACCTTCGGCAGGCCGCTCGCGTTCCCACGCCGTTGGAGCATTCCGTTCGCTCGTAGCGGAGGTGTTGTGCGTCACACCGGTCCGGCGAACGGGTGGCCGGGAGCGGCGTGTAGCGCCACGGTCACCTGCTCGAACACCCGTACCCTTCCTTGGGTGACTCCGCCCAGCCCCGCACCGGACGACAAGTACACCGCGGCCAACCTCCTCGTCCTCGAAGGACTCGAGGCGGTCCGCAAGCGTCCGGGCATGTACATCGGTTCCACCGACTCCCGCGGCCTCATGCACTGCCTGTGGGAGATCATCGACAACTCCGTCGACGAGGCCCTGGGTGGCCACTGCTCGCTGATCGACGTGATCCTGCACCAGGACGGTTCCGTCGAGGTCCACGACGACGGCCGCGGCATCCCCGTCGACGCCGAGAAGCGCACCGGGCTGTCGGGGGTCGAGGTCGTCTTCACCCACCTGCACGCCGGCGGCAAGTTCGGCGGCGGGTCCTACTCCGCCTCCGGGGGCCTGCACGGGGTCGGCGCCAGCGTCGTCAACGCCCTCTCCTCCCGCCTCGACGTCGAGGTCGACCGCGGCGGCAAGACCTACGCGACGAGCTTCCGGCGCGGCACCCCCGGTCGCTACGCCGGCGAGGGCCCCGACGCCGACTTCACCCCCGAACAGGGACTGGCGATCACCGGACGCGCCAAGCGCGGGGTGACCGGGACCCGCGTGCGCTACTGGGCGGACCGCCAGATCTTCCTCAGGGAGGCCGCGTTCTCCTACGAGGACCTCGCCGCCCGGGCCCGCCAGACGTCCTTCCTCGTCCCCGGTCTGCGCATCGTCGTCCGCGACGAGCGCTCGGGGGAGCCGACCGAGGAGGTCTTCCAGCACGACGGCGGGATCAGCGAGTACGCCGACTACCTGACCCCCGACGCCCCCGTCACCGCGGTGTGGCGCCTGCAGGGCGAGGACACCTTCACCGAGACGGTGCCGGTGCTCGACGACTCCGGTCACATGAGCCCCCAGGAGGTCACCCGCGACTGCGTCGTCGACGTGGCGCTGCGCTGGGGCACCGGGTACGACCCCACGATCCGCACCTTCGTCAACATCATCTCGACGCCCAAGGGCGGTTCGCACCTCGCCGGGTTCGAACAGGGCCTGTTCGCGGCGGTGAAGAAGCAGGTCGACGCCCAGGCCCGCCGGCTCAAGGTCGGCAAGGACGAGAAGCTCGAGAAGGACGACATCCTCGCCGGGCTGACGGCCGTCGTCACCGTGCGCCTGGCCGAACCGCAGTTCGAGGGTCAGACCAAGGAGGTCCTCGGGACGGCCGCCGTGCGGGCCATCGTCCGCAAGGTCATCGAGAACGAACTCGGCGCCGTCTTCGCCTCGCCCACGCGCGACGACAAGGCGCAGGCCACCGCGGTGCTCGACAAGGTCGTCACCGAGATGAAGTCGCGCATCTCGGCGCGGCTGCACAAGGAGACCCAGCGTCGCAAGAACGCGCTGGAGAGTTCCTCGCTGCCGGCCAAGCTCAAGGACTGCCGCTCCGACGACGTGTCCAACACCGAACTGTTCCTGGTGGAGGGTGACTCCGCGCTGGGCACCGCCATGGGGGCCCGGAACTCCGAGTACCAGGCCCTGCTGCCGTTGCGCGGCAAGATCCTCAACGTCCAGAAGGCGTCCGTCACGGACATGCTGAAGAACGCCGAGTGCGCCTCGATCATCCAGGTCGTGGGCGGCGGCTCCGGGCGCAGCTTCGACCTCAGTGCCGTGCGCTACGGGAAGATCGTCCTGATGACGGACGCCGACGTCGACGGCGCGCACATCCGCACGCTGCTGCTGACGTTGTTCTTCCGCTACATGCGCCCGCTCATCGAGGCCGGCCGCGTCTTCGCCGCGGTGCCGCCCCTGCACCGGTTGGCGGTGACGACGCCGGGCAAGAAGGGCAAGGAGATCATCTACACCTACTCCGACGCCGAGCTGCGCAAGGTGACCGCGGACCTGAACCGGCGCAACCGCCACTACGGCGAACCCCAGCGCTACAAGGGCCTGGGGGAGATGGACGAGGACCAGCTCGCCGAGACGACGATGGAACGCCAGCACCGCACCCTGCGCCGGGTCACGGTCAACGACGGCGCCGTGGCGGACAAGGTCTTCGAACTGCTGATGGGCAACGACGTCGCCCCCCGCAAGGACTTCATCATCGCCGGCGCCGAACGGTTGGACCGTGGTCGCATCGACGCGTGACGCGCAGCGGCACCAGGCCCTCCTCGACGCAGCGCGCGAGGTGCTCCCGGGCAGTGCCGTCCCCGGCCGTCTCCGGTGTCCGTGTCCTGGCCGACTCCGAGACCCTCGTGAAGGACCTGCAGCGATGACCGACCTCACCGCCCCGGAACTCGTCCTCCTCGACCTCCGGGCGACCGATCGCGTCGACGCGACCCGTCAGCTCGCGCAGACCCTCGCCGCCGCCGGCCGCCTCACCGACCTCGAGCAGTTCCTCGCCGACGTCGCCGCGCGCGAGGAGCAGATGGCGACGGGGATCCCCGGTGGCATCGGCCTGCCGCACGCGCGTTCCGAGGCCGTCACCGTGCCCAGCCTGGCCATCGGGCGGATCCTGGACGGGAACGGTGTCGACTGGGGCGCACCCGACGGCCCCGCCGACCTGGTGTTCCTCGTCGCCGTGCCCACGACCGGCGAGGCCGACCACTTCACGATCCTGACCGCCCTGGCCCGCAAGCTCGTGCACGTCTCCTTCCGCGAGTCCCTCCTCAGGGCCCCTGACGCCGAAGCCGTCGCCGCGGCCGTCCTGAACGAGGTGCACGGACGATGAAGGGCGTCGCGGTGACCCCTGTGTCCACCGCCACCCGCACCGCTGTCGTCGCCTCCCGCGTCGGCCTGCACGCCCGCCCGGCGTCACTCGTCGTCCGGGCCGCAGCGGCAACCGGACTGCCGGTGACCATCGCCCTCGGATCCGGTGACCCGGTCGACGCCCGCAGCATCCTCAGGGTGATGGGGTTGGGTGCCCGGCACGGCGACGAGGTCGTCCTGACGGCGCAGGGGGACGGCGCGGAGGCGGCCTTGGAGACCCTCGCGGGCCTCGTGGAGACCGACCACGATGCGTGAGTCGTCCGGGGTCGGCGTCGGCTCGTCGGCCGCGGTGGGGACGGCCGTCGTGCTCGCCCTCCCCGCCCGCCCGCCCGCCGACGAACCGGCGGCCGCGGACCCGGTGACGGCCGGGGCGGACGTCCGCGCCGCGTTCGACGCCGTCGCGAACTCCCTGCGCGCCCGCGCGGAGCGGGCCGGCGGGACCGTCGCCGACGTCCTGCAGGCGACCGCGCTGATGGCGGCGGACCCCGGTCTGCCGGCCGAGGTCGAGCGCCGACTGGCTCTCGGCACCGGTCCGGCGACGGCCGTCGACGAGGCCGTGGAGACGTTCTGCGAGATCCTCGCGGCCGGCGGCCCCCACCTCGCCGAGCGGGTCACCGACCTGCGCGACGTCCGCGATCGGGTCGTCGCCCGGGTCCTGGGCCTGCCCGAGCCGGGTGTGCCGGAACTCTCCGGTCCCTCGGTGGTGATCGCCCGCGACCTCGCCCCGGCCGACACCGCGGCGCTGGACCTGTCCCAGGTCGTCGGGATCGTCACCGAGCTCGGCGGCCCCACCAGCCACACCGCGATCGTCGCGGCCCAGTTCGACATCCCCTGCGTCGTCCGGGTCGAGGGGGCGCTGCGGATCGCCGACGGGTGCGCCGTGGCGGTCGACGCCCGCTCCGGTTCCGTCACCCTCGATCCCGGCACCGGACTCCGGTCCGCGATCGAGACCCGTCGTGCGGTGCGTGCCGAACTCGCCGCGTCCGCCGGGGGGCCCGGCCGGACGGCCGACGGGGTCGGCGTGCAGTTGCTGGCCAACGTCGGGACCCTCGCCGACGCCGAACGCGCTGCCGCGCTGGACGTCGAAGGGGTCGGGTTGTTCCGCACCGAGGTGCTCTTCCTGGACCGGAACTCCGCGCCGACGCTGGAGGAGCAGACCGAGGTCTACGTCCGCGTGCTCAAGGCGTTCGGCGACCGCAAGGTCGTCGTGCGCACCCTCGACGCGGGGGCGGACACACCGCTGGCCTTCGTCGCGGTCGCGGCCGAGGAGAACCCGGCCCTCGGCGTCCGGGGGCTGCGCACCGCCCGCCGGCACCCGGATCTGCTCGACACCCAGCTGCGGGCCCTGGCCGCAGCCGCCGAGATCAGCGGCACCCAGCCCTGGGTCATGGCGCCCGTGGTCGCCACGCCCGAGGAGGCCCGCGGTTTCGCCGACCGGGCCCGCGCGGCGGGTCTGCGTGAGGTCGGCGCGATGGTCGAGGTCCCGGCCGCTGCGCTGCGGGCCCCGCACCTGCTCGCCGCGGGGCTGGACTTCGTGAGCATCGGGACCAACGACCTCACCCAGTACACGATGGCCGCCGACCGCCTCGAGGGCGATCTCGCCGACCTGCTCGACCCGTGGCAGCCGGCGGTGCTGCAGCTGGTGGGTCTCACCGGTGCGGCCGGGGCCGCGGCGCAGGCGCCCGTTGGTGTCTGCGGCGAAGCGGCCCGCGATCCGCTGCTCGCGCTGGTCCTCGTCGGTCTGGGCGTCACCAGTCTCTCGATGGCTCCCGCGGCCGTGCCCGCCGTCCGGTTCGCGTTGTCGCGCACGACCTCCGCGACGTGCCGGGCGATGGCGGCGGCGGCGCTGGCCGCGGTGACCCCGGCCGACGCGCGCGCCGCTGCGGCGAGGCTGGCCGATCCCGAGGTCGTCGCACGGTAAAGTTCTTCGGGTCACGAGGGAGCACGCCGCGCGCTCCTGACGGATCCCTCGACGGGACGTCCCCCCGGCCTCGTCGAGGGGTCCTTCAGGAACGCGCGGCGGACGTCGGGAGGAGCGGGCGATGCCCAGGGTCGTCGTCACGACGGCGGGTGGCGTCCGAGGTCGGGCGGCCCGGCGCGGAGTGGTCTCCTTCCTGGGCATCCCCTACGCAGCCCCACCCGTGGGCGTCCGCCGCTTCGCCGCCCCCACGCCGGTGGAGCCGTGGTCCGGGGTCCGACCCGCCGACGAGAAGGCCCCGGTCGCCCCGCAGGACCCCCGCTCCGGCTACGGGTGGACGCCGCGGTCCGGGGAGGACCACCTCACCCTCGACGTGCACGTCCCCGAGGCGTTCACGCGCGGTCTGCCGGTCCTCGTCTGGATCCACGGCGGCGGCTGGGTCTCGGGTTCCGGCTCGGCCCCGGGCTACCACCCGGCCGCGTGGGTCGCGCGGGGTTTCGTCGTCGTCTCCATGAACTACCGCCTCGGCTTCGAGGGGTTCGGGGCCGTCCCCGGTGCCCCGCACAACCGCGGCCTCCTCGACCAGATCGCCGCCCTGCGGTGGATCCAGGACAACATCACCCCGTTCGGTGGTGATCCCTCGCGGGTCACGATCGCCGGTCAGTCCGCCGGTGCGTCCTCGGTCGCGGCGTTGACCTGCGCCCCCGTCGCCCGGGGGCTGTTCACGCGCGCCATCGCGGCGAGCATCACGGGGGAGACCTACACCGTCGCGCAGGCCGAACGGGTCGCCCGTCACGTCGCCCGCGCCGCGCGCGTCCCGGCCGACCGCGAGGGGTTCGCCGGCCTGCCGCCGATCCGGTTGCTGGCTGCCTCCGACGCGGTCGCCCAGGACCTCGCAGCTGACCCGGACGCCGGCCCGCGGGGTTCCGTCCCGCTGCTCTACCACCCGGTCGTCGACGGCGAGGTGGTCACCGCGCCGTTCATGGAGGGGCCGGGCGCCGGCGGCGACCCGGCGGTCGACCTCATGGTCTCGAGCGTCGTCGACGAGTGGAAGCTGTTCTCCCGCAGTGGCTTCGCCCCCGTCGCGAAGACCTGGGGCGAGGTCGTCGAGTTCGCCCTGGCCGTGGGCCTGCCCGCGGCGGCCGTCGAGGAGTACCGGGGGTTCCTGCCCGGGGCGGACCCGGGCACGGTCGGGGACGCGCTCCTGAGCGACGGCCTGTTCGCGGAACCCTCGCGGCGCTTCGCCCGCGCGCACACCGCCCGCGGGGGCCGGACGTTCCTGTCCCGGTTCACCTGGCGTTCCCCGGCCCTCGGTGGCCGGTTCGGCGCGACCCACGGTCTCGACGTGCCGTTCGCGTTCGGCAACCCGCAGGCGATGGAACCCTTCCTGCACGCCGTCCCGGTGCTGCCGTTGGCCCGGCGGGTCCCCCGGCTGGGTCCCCGGCTGCGTGGGGTGTTCCCCACCCCGGCGAGTTCCGCGCTGTCCCGGCGGATGGTCGCGGCGTGGACGTCGTTCGCCGCCGACGGTGACCCGGGCTGGCCGGCCATCGGTGTCGACGGGACTCCCGTGCGGGTCTGGGGTTCCCAGGACTCCCTCGACCTCGCGCCGGACCCGCGGGAGCGCACCTGGGCCGACGTCGAGTTCCAGCCCTACGACGAGGTCGCGCTCCGGACCGCCAGGACGTAGCGTCGGGCGGTGCTCCCTGACGACGACGACCTCGGTCTCGCCCTCGCTCGCAGGCTGTCGGCGGAACCCGCCGACGTCCGTCGGGCGGTCGCCCTCGTGGGCGAGGTCCTCTCCGGCGGCAGTCGCTCGACGGTCACCGCGAACGGTTTCGTGGAGGCCCACCTCGAACTGCCGCACACGTCGCTGGTGTCGGAGCTCGTGGAGCTGACCAACACCCGCGCGATCTCGGTGGGCGCGGCGCTGGCCGACCTGGTCGAGGTGCACGGTGCGGCGCTGGGTCCGGTCGAGGACGACGAACCGCCCACCTGGCAGCGCATCGACCTCCTGGACGAGCACGTCTCCGTCCCCACCTCGACGGCGGCGTTCTTCCCGGCCGGGACCGCCGCCGCGGCCGACGTCGTCGTGCAGCTCGCCCAGCACGAGTACGCGCCGCAGCCGGCGTCGCTGCGGGTGCTGTCGCGCCCGGGCGACCACGCCGCCGCGCGGGGTCTGGTGGACTCCCTGCTCGCGACGGCCCGTCGCGACAAGGGCTTCTACCGGGGCCGGATCCTGCACGCCGACGCGCACCTCCCGCTGAAGCTCAAACCCACCGCGCTGGGTCCGGGAGGCCGGGACGACCTCGTGCTCCCCGCGGCGGTGTGGGCCGAGATCGACGCGAACGTCGCGGCGCTCACCACCCGGGCGGAGCTGTTGCGCGACCTCGGCCTGGGGACGAACCGCGGGGTGCTGCTGGCCGGTCCGCCCGGGGTCGGCAAGAGCGCCCTCAGCCGGGTCGTCGCCCGTGAACTCGCGGGTGACTTCACGGTGATCATCGTCGACGCCTCCGCCGCGTCGTCGGTGCTGCGCCAGGTGTACCGGGAGACGGCGGACCTCGGGCCGAGCGTGGTGGTCCTCGAGGACGTCGACCTCTACCTGGGGGACCGCAAGGCCGGGGCGCGCGGCACCGCGCTGGCCGACTTCCTCGCCGTGCTCGACGGCACCGAGGAGTACCGCGACGTGCTCACCATCGCCAGCACCAACGACCCCGCCGCCCTCGACGCCGCCGCGACCCGTTCCGCCCGCTTCGACGCCGTGATCCACCTCGCCCCGCCGGACCAGGAGGCCTGCGAGGCGATCCTGCGCCGTCTCCTCGGCCGCTTCGGTGAGACGGCCGTGGACTGCACCGCCCTCGCCCGTCAGCTGCCGCCCGGGGTCACCGGGGCCGACCTGCGGGAGGTGGTGCGCCGCAGCGTGCTCGGCCACGGCGCGAACCTCACCACCGAGGTCCTCCAGCAGGTCGTGCGGGAAGGGCGCTGGCAACCCGCGGCCCTGACCGGCAACTACCTCTGAGGATCAAGGCAGCACGAACGCCCCCGCGGCCTTGCTGGCTGCGGGGGTGTTTCACGTCGGCGGTCAGAAGGGTGGTTCGTCGGGGAGTCCGGGCCAGAGTTCCTTCGGTGTCCCGAGCCGCTGGGCGATTCTGGCGTGGTGGGCCTTGGTGGCTTCGAAGACGTACTGGGTCTTGAAGCGGTGGTGGCCCCGGCAGTAGGCGCGGAGGTTGTTCGCGGTGGTGTGACCCTGCGGCCAGGGGATCGTGTGGTCGAGGTCGCAGTTGACGGCGGGGACGTGGCAGCCGGGCGCGGTGCCGTACTCGTCGCGGGCGGTGATGAAGCGGCGCATGGTGTCGGTGATGGCGTAGGCTTTGGCGCCGATGTCGATGACGTCTCGGGTTCCGGGTGAGCAGATGACCTTGCGCCACATCGCACCGGTGGTGGTGGCGAGTTCGCGGGCGACGTGGGCGGGGACCGATCCGAGGCCGTCGACGGTGGCTTCGTCGTCGTCGAGGCCGAGGAGGGTGGTGGCGTCGACGCGGACGTGGACCTGGACCGACGTCGCGGGGCGGTGCGTCCGCCCCGTCACGGCGGGGGAGTCCTCCGTGGCGAATTCAGTCACGTCACTGGCGGCGGGCACGGCGCGGTCCATGGCGTCGGTGAGCAGGTCGACGATGACGTCGCGGACGCGCTGCCCGTGGGAGCGGGTGTCGAGGAGGCCGGCCTTCTTGGCCGCGTCGGCGGCCTGGTCGGCGGCGGCGTTGGTGTGGGCGACCAGTCGCAGGGCGAAGGCGGTGGGGGTGATGAACCCGAGGTGGCTGTGGAGACCGTCCTCGCAGGGGGTGTGTCCCAGTCCGCGGGGGTCGTCGTTCTTCTCCAGGATGACGGATTCGTAGCCAGGGGTGAGAGCTCGGATTTTCCGGGAGCACTTGATGCCCAGTTTCCGCCCGGTCAATCCTGCCTGTGCGTGGTGGACGGCGTCGGTGAGGTAGTCCTGCAGGGCCGCGGTGTAGTCCTCTCCTTGGAGGAGCTTCTCGTCCTCCTCGGCGTGGACGGAGGTGACGCGTCCGTCGAGGTCGATCTCTTCGGTGAGGGTGGCGGTGCGCGCGCTGAGGCGTTCGGCGTGGTCTTCGATGGTGCGCGCCTGGTAGCGGGTGACGGTGGCGTCGGCGACGGCTTGCCAGAGGGCGCGGTGGTCGTGGCCTTTGCGCCAGGCGTTGTGGATGGTGGCGCGGGCGCGGTCGAAGTCCATGCCTTCGTCGCGGGAGTACTCCTCGGCGACGAGGTCGACGGCGGCTTCCCAGCGGTCGAACCCGGTTCCTGGAGCCAGCGCGCTAGCGCTGGAGGATGGTGACCCCGTGGTCTTGGAGTTGGTCGAGGTCGGGGTGGGGGGAGTCGTGGACCATGGTGACGGCGTCGGCGACGCCGAGGTAGAACAGGGCGTGGGCGGCGTCGGCGAAGCGGCGGTACTTGCCGGGGAGGCCGAAGGCGACCCCGGTGGGGGCCTCTTCTGCTGCGTCCGCGAGTGCCGCTGTCATGTCCTGAGTCTACCTCGTTCGCAAGGTTCGAACAAGGTGACCTGTTGTGTCGCAAGGGTTCCGGACGGTTCTCTCGAGTCGGACCCCAGTCAGTCCACGAACCAGTCGGGGGCCGTCGCCGACTTCGCCCAGTACGAGAGCCCGGCCCTCGACCCGTCCGCCGTCACCTCGTCGGTGAAGGTGACGTACTTCCCGACCGCCCAGCGGGGGACCGCGATCTCGCCGTACTCCCCGTTGCCGGCGTAGACGTTGTCGCGGAACACGATGTTCTCCATGAGACCCCGCGCGTTCTCCGGTGCCTTCTGCATGACCGAGTAGGAGCCGTCGGAGAAGAAGTTCCCCTCGACGAGGACGTTGCGGGTGGGGGTGCCCAGGTTCTCCCCGTCCACCCGTGGACCCTCAGAACCGAGGATGACGGCGGAGTTCCCCTTCGAGCCGTCGACCCGGACGGCGAGCAGGGACGAGTTCCGCACGGTGGACCAGACCCCGTCGGCGTTGTCCGCGCCCGTCGACTGCACCCCGTCGGTGTGGACCCGGCTGCCGTTGGGCAGCCGCGCGATGGACTGACCGTCGGTGAGGCAGGTGTCGATGGTCGCGTTCGCCCCGAGCCGGAAGGCGTCCTCGCAGCGGGTGACCCAGACCCGTTCCGCGGTGTAGTTGCCGTAGCCGATGGCCGTGCCGTGGTCGGTGTCGGAGGCCCCCCGCACCACGCAGTCGTGCAGGTGCAGGGACGCTCCCTGGTGACGCGCGGAGTTCACCCGGATCTTCGGGTCCCCGGTGCTGGTGATCCGGCAGTACCGGATCGTCACGTCGCGGTGGTTGATGGTCACGAGGCCGCGCAGGTCGACGAACTCGAGGACCTCTCCGTCGGCGGAGCTGGTGAACGAACTCCTCCGGGGGGTGAGCTGTGTCCCCACCGGCACGCCGACGTGTTCGTACCCGGTCATGCCGGTGGGGATGCCCGCGGCCCGCGAACGGGCCGTCCGGGCCGCGAGGGTGTCGCCGGTGCCGACGACGACCGGGGTCGCCGACCCCCGCAGCCCCAGCCCGACGCCGCCCAGCAGCCCGAGGCCGAGCAGGTGGCGACGCGAGGGCACGGGCCCACTGTGCCACCTCGGACCTCACATCCGTGCGAACTGCCCCGGCCCGAACGGCAGGTCCAGCAGGAACCACAGGCTGAGCATCAGCACCCACGCGATCCAGAAGCAGATCGTGAACGGCAGGAACCGGGCGATGAGGGTTCCCAGCCCGGCCTGGGGTTCGTAGCGTCGGACCATCGCCAGCACGAGCACCAGGTAGGGGTTCAGGGGGGTGAGGATCTGGGTGGCGGAGTCGCCGACGCGGAACGCGGCCTGGGTGAAGGCGGGTTCGTAGCCGAGGAGGGCGAACATCGGCACGAACACCGCACCCATGATCGTCCACATCGAGGACCCCGAGGTGATGAACAGGTTCAGCAGCGAGGCCAGGACGATGAACGCGATGATCGCCTCGAAACCGTCGAGGTCCAGGGCGTCGAGGCCACCGGCACCCGAGACGGCCATCCACGACCCGACCCGGGACCAGGTGAACAACGCGACGAACTGACCCAGCACGAAGGCCAGGACGATGAACGGGGCCATGTCGCGCACGGCCTCGCCCATGGCCTTCGGGACGTCGACGAGGTGGCGCAGGGTTCCCGTGGACCGGCCGAAGGCCAGCGCCGGCACGGCGAGCAGGGCGAACACGATGAAGGCGACGGAGTCCAGCAGCGGGGACTCCGGGAGGTAGCCGCCGCTCTCGTTGCGCATCGGCGAACCCGGGACGACGGTCAGCGCGACGAGGACCGCGACGGTGAGCAGCGCGGCGACCCCGGCCCGGCGCAACCCGCGGCGGTCGTCGCGCGAGACGGACAGGTCCGAGACGTCCTCGACGGTCCCGATGCCCTCGGAACCCTCCTGCTGCGTCGTGGGAACTCCCTGCCGGGTCAGCCGGGGTTCCAGCACCTTGGTGATGAGCAACCCGCAGACGACCGTGAGGACCACCGAGCACGCGATGTTGTAGAACCAGTTCGACACCGGCGTCACCGGAGTCCCCGCGTCGGGCAGCGACGCCGTCACCGACTGGGTGATCCCCGAGAACAACGCGTCGAGGCTCGTGACGACGAACGACGTCGAGTACGCCGCCCCCGCCGCGGCGAAGGCGCCGAGCAACCCGGCGACGGGGTGGCGTCCGGCGGCCTTGAACACCATCGCCGCCAGCGGCGGGATGACGATCATCACCGAGTCGGCCATCACGTGCCCGACCATGCAGACCGCGGCGACGGCGTAGGGCAGGGCCCACGTCGGGGCCCCGGCGAACGCGACCTTGATGAGCGCGGACATCAACCCGCTGCGCTGGGCGAGACCCACCGCGAGCAGGATCACCACGACCGTCCCCAGCGGGGGGAAGGACACGAAGTTGTCGACGAGGTTCGTCGTGAGCCACCGGATCCCCTCGACGGTGAACAGCCCGCGGACGTCCTGCACCTCCTCGGAGCCGGGGATCCGGACGGTCGTCCCGAGCGCCGCCATGACCGTCGAGACGATCGAGAGAACCAGGAACAGCCCGACGAACAGGACGAAGGGATCGGGGATCTTGTTGCCGATCCGTTCGACGCCCCCGAGGAGCCGGTCGGTGCGCGTCGTGGGTGCGGTCTCGACCGAGGAGCTCACGCCAGGAACTCCTCGACGTCCAGGACACCGCCGGCGGCGTCGAACTCGGCCGTCACGGCCGCCAGGAGTTCGGGGTCCGCGAGGACGTCCAGCGCGGTGAGGGCCAACCCGACGGCTCCGTCGAGCACGCCCGCGTCCCCGGAGGGGGACCCGGCCGCGGCGGCGAACTCCGCCGTGTGCAGCGAGAGCTCCGGGCCGGAGACGGCGAGCATCGGGTGGATCGAGGGGACCCGCACGCTGACGTTCCCGAGGTCGGTGGAGCCCGACAGGGTCTCCGGGACGACCCCCGGGGGCAGGGCGGTGCGTCCGCGTCGCTGCTGGTGCGTGGTCCACCGCGCGGCCATCTCCAGGTTCGCGCGGATCGGCAGGTACGCGGGCTGGCGGTCCCACTCCAGCTCCACCCCGCACCCGGTCATCGCGGCCGCGGCCCGCAGGATCGTGTCGACCCGCCCGCACAGGTCCGTGAGCGTCGCGGGTTCCGCCGAGCGCACGTAGTACTCCGACACGGCGCGGGCCGGGACGACGTTCGGGCGCTGCCCGCCGTCGACGACGATCCCGTGGACGCGGTCGCTGGGGGTGATGTGCTGGCGCAGCATCGCGATGCCGTTGTAGCCGGCGACGACGGCGTCGAGGGCGTTGCGTCCCATGAAGGGTTGCGCCGACGCGTGCGCGGGAACCCCCGTGTAGGTCGCGCGGACCTGGCGGCGTCCGAGGAAGGGCTGCACGGCGACGTCGTAGCTGAACGGGTGCAGCATCACGACGGCGTCGACCCCCTCGAACGCGCCGTCGCGGGCCATGACCTCCTTGCCGCCCCCGCCCTCCTCGGCGGGCGTCCCGAGCAGCACCGCCGTCCCCGAGACCTCCCCGGAGCGCAGGGCGTGGACCAGGCCGAGGAAGGCCCCCACCGCGGTGGCGCAGATGACGTTGTGGCCGCAGCCATGCCCGACCCCCGGCAGCGCGTCGTACTCCGCGAGGACGGCGACGGTCGGCCCTGCGCCGCTGGAGACGACGGCCTTCAACGCCGTCTCCAGCCCGTGCACCCCGACCGTGGCCTCGACGTCGTGACGGGCGAGGAGGTCGGCGACGGCCCGCACCGAGCGGTGCTCGGCGAAACCCTCCTCGGGGTGGGCGTGCAGGTCGTGGCTCAGGGCGAGGAGGTCCGCCCCGAGCGCCTCCACCGCGGCCTCAGTCGCGTCGAGCAGGGCCTCGGAGGCCCCGGCGTGCTCACTCGTCAGCGGGGCCGCGGTGGCCGCGGCCCGGTCGATGCCCACCCGCACCGAGGTGAGGTAGGTCGTGTCGGGGGTGCTCGGTCGGGTCGGGTCGCTCGTCTGCTCGGCCATGCGCATCAGGCCTACTCGCACCGCGAGCCCGTCGCCAGTCCACGACCGGCGTGGCGGCGAGACGAAACACGGAGTTCACCTACACCTGGGGCGGCCCCGCGATCGCGGCGATCGGCCGTTCCAGCGCGGTACCCGACCCGTCCCGGCGTCCGGGCGTCTCCGGCAGGGCGACGGCGGTGCCGGTCGACGTCGCGGCCTCGGCGGGAGCCGGGCCGGCCCACGCCAGCAGCAGCACGTCCTCACCCCGGGCGAAGCGGTGGCAGCGCACCCCGCCGGTCGCGCGGCCCTTGGCCGGGTACTCCGAGAGCGGGGTGACCTTCGCCGAGCCGAGCTGCGAGACCCCGCTCGTCGAGTCGCCCGCGACGGTCACGACGACGGGGTTCTCGGCGTCGCCGGAGACGGCGGTCATCGCGACCACCCGGGCGCCGGGGGAGAGCTTGATCCCGGCCATCCCGGCGGCGGGACGACCCTGCGGGCGCACCGCCGAGGCGGAGAAGCGCAGCAGCTGGGCGTCGGAGGTGATGAACACCAGCTCCTCCTCGCCGCTCGTCAGCTGGACGGCCGCGACGACCTCGTCCTTCTGGCGCGGGCCGAGGTCCTTCAGCGTGATGACATCGACCTCGTCGCGGTTTCCCAGCGCTTCCAGCACGACGCGCTTCACCGTCCCGCCGGCGGTGGCGAGGGCGAAACCCGGGTCGTCGGGGTCCTCGACGCCGGGGCTGGGCAGCGGCACGATCGTCAGGGCCCGCTCGCCCTTCCCGAACGTCACGAACTCCTTGACGCCGGTGCCACCGGAGAGGTTCGGCCGTCCTGCCGTCTCGGGCAGCGTCGGCAGGTCCAGCACCGGGACCCGGACCAGACGTCCCGCCGAGGTGATGACCCCGACGAAACCCCGGGCCGTCGCGGGGGCCGCGGCGAGCACCAGGTCGTGCCGGCTGCGCCTGCCCTCGGTGCCCAGGGGTTCCACCGAACTCGTCCGCGCCAGCAGACCCGCCGACGACAGCAGGACCCAGCACGGGTCGTCGGAGATCTCCAGCTGCGTCGGGACGGCCGCCGAACCGGTCGCCGGGCCGGAGGCGGTCAGCAGCACCGTGCGGCGCGGCGTCCCGTGCTCCGCGGCGACCGCGCCGAGTTCGTCGCTGACGAGGGTCCGCAACCGGTTCTCGTCGTCCAGGATGGCCTGGAGCTCGGCGATGGTGGCCCGCAACTCGCCCTGCTCGCGTTCCAGCTCGATGCGGGAGAACCGCGTCAGGCGGCGCAGCTGCATGTCCAGGATGTAGCGACCCTGGTTCTCCGACAGGGTGAAGCGCTCCATCAACCGGCTCAACGCGGCCGGGGCGTCGTCGGAGGAACGGACGATCGCGATGACCTCGTCGATGTCCAGGATCGCGACGAGCAACCCGTCGACGAGGTGCAACCGGTCCTGGGCCTTCTCCAGGCGGAACTGCGTCCGGCGGCGCACCACGTCGAGGCGGTGGCCGATGAACACCTCGAGGAGTTCCTTCAACCCCAGCGTCCGGGGCTGGCCCTCGACCAGGGCCACGTTGTTGATGCCGAAGGACTCCTCCATCGGCGTCAACCGGTAGAGCTGCTCCAGCACGGCCTCGGGGACGAAACCGTTCTTGACCTCGATGACCAGGCGCATCCCGTTGTGCCGGTCGGAGAGGTCGGTGACGTCGGCGACACCCTGCAGGCGCTTGTTCTTGACGTGGTCGGCGATCTTCTCGATCAACCGTTCCGGTCCGACGCCGTAGGGGAGTTCGGTGGCGACGATCGCCTGGCGGCGGCCGATCTTCTCCATCGTCACGCTGGCCCGGGTGCGGAAGGAACCGCGACCGCTCGCGTAGGCGTCCTTGATCCCCTCGAGGCCGACGATGCGCCCGCCCGTGGGCAGGTCCGGGCCCGGGATGAAGCGCATGAGGGCCGGGAGGTCCGCCTCGGGGTGGCGGATGAGGTGCTTCGCCGCGTTGACCACCTCGACGAGGTTGTGCGGCGGCATGTTCGTGGCCATCCCGACGGCGATGCCGCTGGCCCCGTTGACGAGCAGGTTCGGGAACGCGGCCGGCAGGACACCGGGTTCGGTGAGCCGGTCGTCGTAGTTCGGGACGAAGTCGACGACGTTCTCGTCCAGGCCCGTCGTCATGAGCAGCGCGGCCGGCGCCATCCGCGCCTCGGTGTAGCGCTGCGCGGCGGGACCGGCGTCCAGGGACCCGAAGTTCCCGTGCCCGTCGACCAGCGGCAGCCGCATCGTCCAGCTCTGGGCCTGGCGCACCAGGGCGTCGTAGATCGCGACGTCACCGTGCGGGTGCAGCTTGCCCATCACCTCGCCGACCACGCGGGCCGACTTCACGTGCGCCCGCGCGGGGACCAGCCCCATGTCCTGCATCATGTAGAGGATCCGGCGCTGGACGGGTTTCAGGCCGTCCCGGGCGTCGGGCAGGGCGCGCGAGTAGATGACGGAGTAGGCGTACTCCAGGAACGCCCCCTGCATCTCCTGCTCGACGTCGATGTCGACGATCCGCTCGGGAACGTCGGACGGCGGCGGCGGAGGTGCGGACTTGCGAGGCATGAGCCGCATTCTGCCGTCCCGCAGGGCGCGATCGTGTCCTAGCCGCCCCAGGGCGCGTCGAAGCGGCCGTCGTGGACGGTGTCGTTGAGGGTCCGCCGGTGCGCCCGCGAGGGGCGCGAGGCCTCGTCGGCGGCGGGGTGGCCCAGGGTCAGCGCGGCGACGACGCGGCGCTCCGCAGGCACCCCGAAGGCCTCCCGCACGGCGGCGTGCGCGGCCGTGGGGACCCCGAACAGGCACGCGCCCAGTCCCTCCTCGACCGCCGCGAGCAGCACCAGCAACCCCGACATCCCGGTGTCGACGTCCGGCCAGGACACCTCCCAGTGCGCCGCGTCCCGGTCGGGCCCCGGCTTGTCCGGCGCGGCGTAGCGGCGGGCGTAGGCGTCGGGGTCGGCGAGCAGGACGACCAGGACGGGTGCGGTGCGCATGCCGGCCAGCCACCCGTCGGCCGGACCGGGCTGCGCCGTGCGCGCCCAGAACAGCTCGCGGTCGGCCGCGCTGCGCAGGACCAGTAGGTCACGGCCCTGGCTGTTGCCCGCGCTCGGGGCCCGCAGCGCCGCGCTCAGCACGCGCCGCAGCACTTCCTCCGCCACCGGGGCGCCGTCGTAGCGGCGCACCATCCGACGTCGGGCCAGGACCTCCCAGAACTCCACGCCCCCATCGTCCTAGGATCACCACCATGCCGCTGCCGCCTGTGGGTTACCCGACCCGGTGGGAGGCCGACGTGGCCCTGCGGGACGGTGGTACGGCGCACGTGCGCCCCATCCGGCCGGACGACGCCGACCTGGTGGCCGACTTCCACGTCCGCCAGTCCGACGAGTCCCGCTACTTCCGCTTCTTCGCCCCGATGCCGCGCCTCTCGCGTCGTGACCTCGCCCGCTTCACCCAGGTCGACCACGTCGACCGGGTCGCGCTGGTGGCGACCGTCGGTGACGACATCGTCGGCATCGCCCGCTTCGACGCGGCCCCCGTGCGACCCGGCAAGCCCCGCTCGGCCGAGGTCGCCTTCAACATCTCCGACGCCCACCAGGGCCGCGGGCTCGGCTCGGTCCTGCTGGAGCACCTGGCCGCCGCGGCCCGCGAGCGCGGGATCCGCCGGTTCACGGCCGACGTCCTGCCGCAGAACGCGAAGATGATCGGGGTCTTCCGCGAGGCCGGGTTCGAGGTCCGCCAGGGCTACTCCGACGGCGTCCTGGAGGTCTCCTTCGACATCGACCCGACCCAGCGCTCCCTCGACGTCATGCGGGCCCGCGAGCAACGCGCGGAGTCGCGCAGCGTCACGGCGCTGCTCTCCCCGTCCTCGGTCGTCGTGATCGGGGCCCGGCGCACCCCCGGCACGGTGGGACACCGGTTGCTGGCCGACCTCGTGACCGGTGGGTTCACCGGTGCGATCCACGCCGTCAACCCCGCCGCGGTGGGGGAGACGCTGCTGGGGATCCCGCTGCTCGCCTCCGTGCGCGACGTCGCCGACCCCATCGACCTCGCCGTCATCGCCGTGCTGCCCGCCGCCGTCATCGAGGCCGTCAACGACTGCGCCGCAGCGGGTGTGCGTGGCATCGTCGTGGTGTCGTCGGGTTTCGCCGAGACCGGCCCGGAGGGGGCGGAACTGCAGCGGGAACTCGTCCGCATCGCCCGGGCGAACGGCATGCGCGTCATCGGGCCGAACTCCTTCGGCGTCGTGAACACCGATCCGGCGGTCCGGCTGAACGCCTCCCTGGCCGAGGACGTGCCCCGGGCGGGGCGGTTCGGGCTGTTCAGCCAGTCGGGTGCGCTCGCCGTGACCGTCCTCAGCTCCGCGCAACGCCGGGGGCTGGGCATCTCGACGTTCGTCTCGGCGGGCAACCGGGCCGACGTGTCCGGCAACGACCTCATGCAGTTCTGGCACGACGACGACGCGACGGCGGCCGTCGGCCTCTACCTGGAGAGCGTCGGGAACCCGCGCAAGTTCAGCCGGGTCGCGCGCGGGCTCGCCCGGCGCAAACCCGTCATCGTCGTGAAGTCCGGCGCGTCGGGGTTCGGCGTGCCGCCCGGGCACGCCGTGCGGGCCTCGCAGGTGCCCTTCGAGGTCGTCGACTCGATGCTGCGCCAGGCCGGGGTCATCCGCGTCGAGAACGTCCACCAGCTCTTCGACGTCGCCCAGGTGGCCGTCGAGCAGCCCCTGCCCGCGGGGTCGCGGATCGCCATCGTCGGCAACTCCGACGCCCTGGGGACCCTGGCCGCCGACGCGTGCGTCAGCTGGGGCCTGCAGGTCGTGCACGGCCCCACGGCCGTCCACCCCGAGGCCGGCGCCGAGGAGTTCACGGCCGCCCTGCGGGCCGCCTTCGCCGATCCGGAGGTCGACGCCGTCGTCGCCAGCTGGGTCCCCCCGACGGCGACCGTCGACGCGAGCGTCGCCGTCGCCGTGGCCCGCACCGCCGGTGAGGGGGGCAAGACCTGCGTGACGTGCTTCCTCGGCACCCGCTCGGTGTCCGCGACCCTCCTCGGGGTCGACGCGGGCGCTCCCGACCTGCCCGACGTCCCGACCGTCCCCAGCTTCCCGACCCCCGAGGACGCCGTCCGCGCGCTGGCGGCCGTCGTCCGCTACGCGCACTGGCGGCGCAAGGACCGCGGCCGGCCGGTGGCCCCCGAGGGCGTCGACCTCGCCCTGGCCCGGACCCTCGTCGAGGACGCCCTGCGCGAGCACCCCGGGGGGACGAACCTGAGCCGCGACGCACGGGCCGCGGTGCTGGAGGCGATCGGGGTCCCGCTGCTGCCCCGGGCCGAGGTCGACGGCGTCGAGGAGGCCGTGGCGGCCGCGGAACGCTTCGGTTGGCCCGTGGCCCTCAAGACCGTCGGCGAGGAGCTGTCGGGGCGCCAGGACCTGCGCGGGGTGCGCCTGGGGCTCTCCACCCCGGACGCGCTGCGGGACGCGGTGGGGGAGATGCGCGACGTCTTCGGCGACGGGGCCCGCACGCTGGCCGTCCAGCCGATGGCCCCCCTCGGGGTGCCCTGCCTGGTCCGCAGCGACGAGGACCCGCTGTTCGGCCCGGTGCTGTCCTTCGGGATCGAGGGCGATCCGCTGGACCTCATGGGGGACATCGCCTACCGGATCCCGCCGCTCACCGACGTGGACGTCTCCGACCTGGTCCGCTCCGTCCGGGCCGCGCCCAAGCTGTTCGGGCACCGCGGCTCCCCGCTGCTGGACGTCGACGCGCTGCAGGACGTCATCGCCCGCGTCGCGGTCGTCGCCGACGCGTTGCCGGAGATCGCGGAACTCCGCCTGTCGCCGGTGCTCGTCGCCGAGCGGGGGGTGAGCGTCCTGGACGCCGTCGTGCGGGTCGCCGCGCCCCAGGGCCGGGCCGACCCCGACCGGCGGACCCTGCCGCTGTGACCCTGCCGTTGTGAGGCGCGGCCGCAACGTGCGCGAGGATGGTGGCATGCGCGAGCGCACCGACACCCGCGAGGGCACCGACCTCCCCGCCCGACTGCTCACCGACCTCGAGCGGGCCGGCTACTACCCGACCCTCGTCGCGGACAGCCTGCGCACCGCCGTCGCCGGCGAGCCGGTCGAGTTCCACCTCGTGCACCCGGAGACGACGTTCGACGCCAACGAGGTGCGACGCCACGTCACCGTCCTGGCCACGACCCCGACCCGCCTGGTCGTGGCGCACGCCGACGACCACGCCCCCGACGAGACCGCGAGCGAGGCCTACGCGATCTGCTCGACGGAGTCGGTCCCGCTGACGAGGGTGCACTCCGTCGTGGTCTCCCAGGTCGTCACCCGACCGGCCGACCACCGCGTCGGCAGCACCCCCGCGGAGGTCAGCCTGACGCTGGGATGGGGTGCGCTGCACCGCGTCGACCTCGAACCGGCGTCGTGCCCCGACCCCGACTGCGAGGCCGACCACGGCTACACCGGGTCCCTCACCGGCGACGACCTGACCGTGCGGATCGCCGGTGCGGCCGAGGGGGCCGACGCCGTCGCCGCCGCGCTCGCCTTCGCCCGCGCGCTGTCCGCCGTCACCTCGCGCTGAGCGTGCTGCTCCCCGCCCCCGGCTACGGTCGCGACACCCTCGCCGACCTCCTCCCCGCGGTCGCCCGGGCCCTGCGGCTGCCGGACTTCGCCGACGCCTCACCCGACCTGCTCCTCCCCGGGGCGCAACGGGTCTGCCTCGTCCTGATCGACGGGATGGGCGACCTCGCCCTGCAGAGCCGGTCCGGGCACGCGCCGACGATGCGCCGCTGGCGCGCCGACGGCCTGCACCGCACCCTCACCGCCGGGTTCCCGACGACGACGGCGACCAGCATGGGTCTGCTCGGCACCGGTCTCGCCCCCGGCGGGCACGGTCTCGTCGGCTATGAGGTCCTGGACCCCGACCGGGACGTGCTGCTCAACGAACTCCAGTGGGACAGCGCGGTGGACCCGCGCCGTTGGCAACCGCACACCACGGTCTTCCAGCAGGTCGTCGCCGGCGGGGTCGACGTCGTCCGCGTGGCCCCTCCGCACTTCGACGGTTCGGGGTTGACCGAGGCCGCCCTGCGCGGCGGACGCTTCGTCGGGACCCCGGAACGCCTCGAGGCCCGCGTCGACGCCGCCGTCGCCGCGGTCCGCTCGGCCCCGCGCCAGCTGACCTACCTCTACTGGGGGAAGCTCGACCACACCGGTCACGGCTCCGGGGTCGAGTCGGGGGAGTGGACCGCGGAACTCGAACGCGTCGACGAGGCCCTGGGACAGCTGGCCCGCCGGTTGCCGAAGGGGACCCTGCTGCTCGTCACCGCGGATCACGGCATGGTCGACGTCGCCCCGCCGGACCGTCTCGACCTCGCCGCCGAACCGGAACTCCTGCGGGGTGTTCGACACGCCGGTGGAGAACCCCGGACCGTCCAGCTCTACACCGAACCCGGTGCGGCGCAGCAGGTCGCGCAGACCTGGCAGGCCCGGTTCGGGGGTTCCGCCGAGGTCGTGCTGCGCGAGCAGGCGATCGCCGCCGGCTGGTTCGGCCCCGTCGAGGAACGCGTCGCCGGGCGCATCGGCGACGTCCTCGCCGTCATGCGCGAACCGATCGCCGTCGTGAACTCCGCCCGGATGCGGCCCGAGACCCTGCGCCTGGTCGGACAGCACGGGGCGCTCTCCGACCTGGAACGCCTCGTGCCGCTGTTCAGCGTCTTCTGCTGATCAGTCCTTCTTCGTCCCGAACATGATGTCGTCCCAGCTCGGGACGCTCGGGCGCTTGGAGCCCGAGGAACCGCCGCTGCGGCCGGCGGAGCGGTTGCGGCGCCGGGGAGCGGGTTTCTCGACAGGAGCCTCCGCCGCGATCTCCGGTTCGGACTCCGGGGCCGGTTCCAGTTCCGGTTCGACGGCCTCGGGTTCCCCGGCCTCAGGTTCCTCGGCCGCAGGTTCCTCGGCTTCGACGGGTGCCGGCTCGTGGCCGGGCAGGACCGTCCGGTCCTCGAGCTCGTCGGGGGCCGAGGCCGCGGGGTGCGCCGGCGGCGGGTCGGCGGTCAGGTCGTCGACGCGCGGGGCCGATCCGGAGTTGTCGGGGGCCGGTGGCTGCGCGGACTCGGGGCGGACCCCGCGCTGGTGGTCGAGGGCGTCGAGCAGGTCGTCGGTCTGGTTGGTCCGGACCCCGCCGTCGGCCTCGACGTCGTAGACGCGCTCGCCGGCGCGGCCCTCACCGTTGACGGAGACGAGCCGACGGGCGGGCAGCGGCCCCGGTTCGCTCGGTTCCTCCTCGCTCAGCCAGCGGGCCTCGTCGTCGAGCGCGGACAGCACCCGGGCGCTCGCGTCGAACCCCCAGCGGGCGACGCGGCCACGGCCACCGGCGACGAACTCGCACTGCACCGTCCAGGACCCGTCGTCCTCGCGCCAGGCGTCCCAGCGGGCACCCTCGGGGTCGACGGCACGGGCGGAGAGGCGGGAGACCACGACGTCGTCGAGGCTGCCCGCGACCGAGGAACGCCCGTACGGCGTGCGCCGGGCGAGGCCGACCACGTGGGCCCGTTCCGCCAGGACCGGTCCCTCGTAGCGGCGGACGTGCTCCAGCGTCAGCCCACCCGCGGCGGCCACGTCCTCGGCGGTCTCCCCGGCCCGGATCCGGGCCTGGATGTCGCGGGGCCGCAGCTGCGCCTCCATCTGGATCTGCAGCTGACCCAGGCGGGCGCGATCACGGCGCACGGCCGCGCGCAACGCCTCGTCGACCCGCAACCGGTACCGGCTGCCGTCGGTCGCCACGAGCACGACGTGCTCCCCGTCGTCGTGGACCCCGACGAGCCTCAGGTCCTGCATGAGGGGCGTCCTCCCGGCTGTGTGTGGTCGATCATCATCGCGGGTGCACTCTGCCACCTCCGACCCCGGGGCGCGCACACCCGCACGGTGTGCTGAGAATGACGACGTGAGTGACGCGACCCCGTACGACGCCCTCCTGCTCCTCTCCTTCGGTGGACCCGAGGGCCCCGACGACGTGATGCCGTTCCTGGAGAACGTCACCCGCGGCCGCGGCATCCCGCGCGAACGCCTGGCCGCCGTCGCCGAGCACTACCTGCACTTCGGCGGGCGCAGCCCGATCAACGACCAGAACAAGGAACTGCTGACCCAGTTGCGCGTGGAGCTCGACGCCCGGGGGCTCGGTGGGCTGCCGCTGCTCTGGGGCAACCGCAACTGGGAGCCCTACGTCACCGACGTCCTGCGCGAGGCGCACGAGGCCGGGGCCCGCAAGGTGCTCACCGTCTTCACCAGCGCCTACTCCTCCTACTCCAGCTGCCGGCAGTACCGCGAGGACCTCGGGAAGTCGCTGCAGGCCCTGGCCGAGGAGGGGCGCGAACTCGAGGTCGACAAGATCCGCCACTACTTCAACCACCCGGCCTTCACCGGGGTCAACGCCCAGGCGGTCGCCGACGCCCTCGAGGACCTCCCCGCCGAGACGCGCACCGGGGCCCGGGTGGTCTTCGTCACCCACAGCATCCCGGACGCCATGAACGACGTCTCCGGGCCGCCGGCCGCGGGTGGCGGCGCCTACGTGCGCCAGCACGAGGCCGTGGCCGCCGAGGTCGCCCGCCAGGCCTCGCTGCGGGCCGGGCACGACCTGCCCTGGGACCTCGTGTACTGCTCCCGCAGCGGCCCGCCCACCCAGCCGTGGCTGGAACCCGACGTCAACGACCACCTGCGCGCCCTGCACGCCGACGGCGTACCGGGTGTCGTCGTGGCCCCGATCGGCTTCGTCAGCGACCACATGGAGGTCAAGTTCGACCTCGACACCGAGGCCGCGGAGACCGCCGAGGAGATCGGCCTGCCCTTCTCCCGCGCGGCCACCGTCGGGGCGCACGCGCAGTTCGTCGCCGGTCTCGTCGACCTCGTCGAGGAACGCGCCGAGGAGGCCCGGGGCGGGCACCCCGCCCGACCCACCAGCGGTGCCCTCGGGGCCTCGCACACGGTCTGCCCGGTCGACTGCTGCCGCAACCTGCGGGCCGCCCTGCCGGCGGCGACCGGTGAGGACTTCCGGGCCCCCGTCGTGGCCCACGGGTGAGCCGCCCCGCACCCGACGTCGCGCAGCTGCGCGAGATCGCCGTCACGGTCGCCCTGGCCGCGGGGGAGCTGATCTCCGCGGGGCGTCCGGACCGGGTCGAGGTCGCCGCGACGAAGTCGAGCCCCACCGACGTGGTCACGGCCATGGACACCGCCTCCGAGCAGCTGCTGCGGACCGAGCTCGCCCGGCTGCGCCCCGAGGACGCCTTCCTCGGCGAGGAGGGCGGCTTCGAGCCCGGGCGCAGCGGGCTGACGTGGGTCGTCGACCCGATCGACGGCACCGTCAACTACCTCTACGGCCTACGGGCCTACGCGGTGAGCGTCGCGGTCGTCCTCGACGAGGAATCACCCGAACGGCCCGACCCGGCGACGTGGACGGTGCTGGCCGGAGCCGTCGTCGACCCCTCCCAGGCGGAGACCTGGACGGCGGCCCGGGGCCTGGGGGCGACGTTGACCGACAGCCGGGGAACGCGGCGCCTCACCACCTCCGCCGGACCCCGGCTCGGCCAGGCGCTGGTCGCCACGGGCTTCGGCTACGACGCCGGGCGCCGGGCCGAGCAGGCGGCGGTGGTGGCGCGGCTGCTTCCCCGGGTCCGGGACCTGCGGCGCGTCGGGACGGCCTCGCTCGACCTGTGCTCGGTGGCCGCGGGGCGGGTCGACGCCTACTACGAGCGGGGGCTCAACCCCTGGGACTTCGCGGCAGGGCTCCTGGTGGCCACCGAGGCCGGAGCCGTCGTGACGGACTTCGACGGGGCGCCGGCCGGCTCCCACGGACTGCTCGCTGCAGGCTCTGACCTGCACGAACACCTGCGGCAGGCCCTCGGGAACGACGAAGCCTGACCCTCGGGTCGAGGGTCAGGCTCCGGTGCGTCGAGGTGGATCTAAGCCGATCAGGCCGTCGCGCAGCTCGGGCTGGACCGCAGGTCGAGGACCCGACCGTGCTGGCGGTCCGCGAGGTAGGCCACGGTGTCGGGCAGGGCCACGTCGTGCGCGGCGGCGAGGTCCACGAGGGCCTCGAGGTCGTCCAGGAAGGCCTGAGCGAGGTCGTCGTCGCCGTTCGCGGCGGCGGAGTCGATCGTGGCGCGCGTCCGCTGGACGCGCTCGGACAGTTCGGCCACGAACGTGGGGGACGAGATGGGTTCCTGCACGGGTACGGCACCTCCCTGGACTGCTCGGGGGCCCGGCGCTCGCGGCCCGACGCTGGGCGCGTGGGACGAGCGGCCGATCGGCGGGGACGCGTTCAGCGTACGGCCCCGCGGCCCCGCGGCCAACTCCCGGGGTGTCCGTCTGTGGACGGCGGTGGACGCCCCAAAGGCGTTGTGTGAGCACGCTTGTGCACGGCGGGACGGAAGTGCGTCGTGGGGTGCGAGCGTCCTGCGACCCGCCCCGGTTCGAACTGGGCGCGCGCGTAGGTCATGATGCGTGCTCGCTCGACCACGTCCCCGGACGTCCGGGCGGGCATGGATCGAGCACGAGCGGTGTTGAGCTCGCCGCACCGGAAGTCCGGTGAGCGCACCACGAGACGGCATGGAGTGTGAGGCAGGGTCATGGCGACCGACTACGACGCACCGCGCAAGAACGACGACGAGCCCGAGGACTCCATCGAGGAGCTGAAGGCCCGGCGGACGGACAAGAGCTCGGGCACGGTCGACGAGGACGAGACGGAAGCGGCCGAGGGCTTCGAGCTGCCCGGCGCCGACCTCTCCAACGAAGAGCTGTCGGTGCGGGTCCTCCCGCGTCAGCAGGACGAGTTCACGTGCACCAGCTGCTTCCTGGTGGTGCACCGCAGTCAGCTGCACAACGCGCCCGACGGGCGCATCATCTGCAACGACTGCGCCGCCTGATCTCGGCGGCCAGCCGCTGCGGCTGACGCGTCGAGACCACCCAGTAGGGGGTGGGATCGGTCGGGTCGGCCAGGTGGATCCGCACCGCGGTGGGGATCCAGGAACGGATCGCGAGGTGGGCCCGGGCGTCCAGCCCGGGCCCCAGCGCGGCTCGCCGCTCACCCTTCGCGATGACGTCGACCTGCTCGACGACGGCGAGCGGCAGTCGGGCCCGTCCGACGCGGAACTCCGTGTCGGTCAGGCTCGTCGACCAGGACAGGCTCAACAGCACCCCGACGCCGAGCAGCGCCCCCACCACCGCGCCCACCAGGGCGCCTCTGGGGCCCCAGATCGGCAACGCGATGAAGGCACCCCCGAAGACGGCCGGCAACCACGTCAACCAGCTCGTGAAGGCCGGCCACCACCGTTCGCGGCCGTCCCACCCCGTCTCCTGCGTCACGCTCTGCACCCGGTCAGGGTCGCACGCGCGGGCGCAACGGTAGTGTCGAGCCCCGTGACCGATCAGCTCCAGCAGACCCTCGCGGTCGAGACGGTGCTCACCGTCCCCGAGGCCCTGCCGACCTACGCCCACCCGGGCGACGCCGGGGCGGACCTCACCACGCGCGTCGACGTCGTCGTCGGGCCGGGGGAGCGGGTCACCGTCCCGACCGGCGTCTCCATCGCCCTCCCCGAGGGCTACGCCGCCTTCGTGGTCCCCCGCTCCGGACTCGCCGCCAAGCGTGGTCTCACCACGCTCAACGCGCCGGGCACCGTCGACGCCGGGTACCGCGGCGAGATCCGCGTCACGCTGCACAACACCGACCTGCGCGAGGCCGTCGAGCTGCACGCGGGTGACCGCATCGCCCAGCTCGTCGTCCAGCGGGTCGAGCGGGTGCGCTTCGTCCCCGCCGCGCAGTTGCCGGAATCCGTGCGCGGCGCCGGTGGCCACGGCTCGACCGGCGGCAGCGACGCTCTTCAGACCACCCCGACCAGCAGCCCGTCCCGCGAGGAGCGACCGTGAGCCTGTTCAACCGCCGCAAGGGCAAGACCGACGCCGGTCTCGGTCCGGACCTCTCCGAGGACGAGACCGTCTCCGCGGCCGCCGGAGTCGTCGGTGACCCCGAGGCCGAGGCGGCCGCCGCCGCCGACGCCCCCGCCAAGGCCGTCGCGAGCGAGACCTTCGACCGGACCGACGGTCCCTACGACGAGTCCGAGGTCGACGAGGACGACGCCCGGCTCGCCCTCGGCGGTCTGCGCCTGGCCGGCCGCGAGGGCATGGAGCTGCGCTTCGAGGTCGAGGAGGCCACCCAGCGCGTCATCGCCGTGACGATCGGGATGAACGGCTCCACGGTCCAGCTGCAGACCTTCGCCGCGCCCCGCAGCGCCGGTGTCTGGGACGAGATCCGCGAGGAGATCGCCGCCGCCGTCGTGGCCCAGGGCGGCACCTCGGAGGAGCAGGACGGCCCGCTGGGCCGCGAACTGCTCTGCCGCCTGCCCGTGCGCACCGAGGACGGCCGCACGGCCCACCAGCCGACCCGGTTCGCCGGCATCGACGGTCCCCGGTGGTTCCTGCGCGCGGTCTTCTCCGGGCACGCCGGTCACGACGCGGCGGCGGCCGCGGAGCTCGAGGCCGTCGTCCGTGACGTCGTCGTCGTCCGCGGCGGGGAGGCCATGGCCCCGCGCGAGCTCATCCCCCTCACGCTGCCGCCCCAGCCGGAGCAGGCGGCGGCCGACGGCGAGGCCGGCGTCGAGGTCGAGGGTGCACCCGGGCAGAACGGTGGGCGCGAAGAGCTCAAGCCGTTCGAGCGCGGACCCGAGATCACCGAGGTGCGCTGAGGAACATCACCACATCGGGTGGTGTTGTTCCCTCAGACCGTGTGAAGGGGCCTATCGTGGGTGCCGTGCCGAAGTCCTCAGTGCTGAGTGCGCCGCTCTGGCGGCGTGCGCTCGCGCGTTTCACCGCTTCCGAGTCCGACCTGGCCGCCGAGGAGGCGCAGGAGGAGACCGTCCGTCAGGGCGGGACCCCGTGCGGGCAGATCCCCGACCGCACCAAGGCCTGCGTGTGCGGGACCCTGCGGTCGGTGACGTTGCGGCCCCGCGGTGGCGTGCCAGCACTGGAGGCGGAGCTGTTCGACGGTTCCGGCTCGGTGTCGCTGGTCTGGCTCGGCCGCCGCAGGATCGCCGGGGTCGAGCCCGGGCGCCGGGTGAAGGCGAGGGGTCTCGTCGCGTGCGACGACGGCCAGCGGGTGATCTTCAACCCCGTCTACGAGCTGCTCTGCTCCGAGAAGGCGTGAGTCCCTCGCCACCTCTCCCGAGCACTCCGCCCACCACCGTCGAGGACCTCGTCCGGACCCGGTTGTCGACGGCCCTGGGTGGGTGGCGAGGCCTGCTCGACTCCGCCGCGCCCGCGCTGGCCTTCCTGGTCAGCTGGCTCGTGACCCACGACCTCAAGGTCTCCGTCGGTGCCTCCCTCGCGGTCCTGCTGGTCGCCCTCGTGGCCCGCATCGCCCGTCGGGAGACCCTCCAGCACGCGCTCGGAGGGATCCTCACCACCGCGGTCGCGGCGTTCATCGCCTCCCGCACGGGACGGGCCCAGGACGTGTTCCTGCCCGGCATCCTGCTCAACCTGGGTCTGGCCGTGGTGTTCGCGCTCTCGATGCTCGCGCGGTGGCCCGTCGTGGGTTTCCTCGTCGGCGCCGTCACCGAGGACCCGACCGCCTGGCGACGTGACAAGGGCATCGTGTCGCTCTGCCAGAAGCTGACCGGGCTGCTGCTCGCCGGCTACGTCGTCCGCGCCGTCGTGCAGCTACCGCTCTACCTGAGCGGGAACACGACGGCACTGGCGATCAGCAAACTGGCCCTGGGCTGGCCGCTGCTGGTGGCAGGCATCGCGATCGCCGGACTGATGCTGCTCAAGGGGAACACCCCGCTGGCTCCCTCGGCCGATCCGGAACCCGTCGCCGAGGTCTGAGCCCCGGCTCAGCGCTTCTTCCCGGCCTTGGCCGCGTTGTGCTCGATCGCGGCGCGCACCAAGGCCTTCAGGGGTTCCACGCGCACCTCGTCGCCCTCGGAGAACTCCACGCTGCGGCGCTGGTTGCCGCCGAGTTCACCGTTGAACAACCCGTCGGGGTCGGGGAGCGAGGCGCCCCAGAGGAAACCCAGCTTCACCTTCTCCGTGAAGACGTTCCCGACGACGAGGGTCCCACCCAGCGACCACACCGGGGCACCCATGTACTTCCACTCCTCGACGATGCCGGGGTCGACGTCGAGGATCGCGGCGCGGGCCTGCGCCAGCATGTCCCCGCGCCAGCCGGCGCTCCTGGTGACGAGCTCGTCGATCTTCGCGGTGGGGGACTCGTCGCTCACGGGGTTCCCAACATGGTCCGCAGCGCCGCCTCGGCGTCGGGCACGGAGAGGAAGAGCAGGTGGTCGCCGGCCTCGAGCACGTCGTCCGGGGTGGGCGGCAGCGGGCGCTCGGAGCGGACGATCGCCACGAGAACGGTGTCCTCGGGGAAGACGACCTCGCCGACGGTGCGCCCGAGGACAGGGCTGTGCTCCTCGAGGGTGTACTCCGACATCGAGGAGCGGCCCTGCTGGAAGGTGAAGAGCCGGACGAGTTCGCCGACGCTCACGGCCTCCTCGACCAGGGCGGTCATGAGGCGCGGTGTGGACACCGCGACGTCGACGCCCCACGCCTCGTCGAAGAGCCACTCGTTCTTGGGGTTGTTCACCCGAGCGACCGTGCGCGGGACGCCGTACTCCGTCTTGGCCAGCAGCGACACCACGAGGTTCGCCTTGTCGTCGCCGGTCGCGGCGACGACGACGTCGCAGTCGGCGAGTTCGGCCTCGTCGAGGCTGGCGATCTCGCAGGCGTCGGCGAGCAGCCACTGCGCGTCGGGGACGCTGGTGATCTTCATGGCCGTGGGGCTGCGGTCGATGAGCAGCACCCGGTGACCGTTGCCGAGCAGTTCACGGGCGATGGACCGGCCGACGATCCCGGCGCCGGCGATGACGACGCGCATCAGGAACCCTCCTCCGGTGCCGCGGCGAGCACGGCGCTGGCCTGCGGCTGTCGTTCGTCGGCGACGACCACGTGGACGATGTCGCCGTCCTGGTAGGCCATGCCGCGGGTCGGGACGACCCCCTGACCCAGCCGCGTCACGTAGGCGACGCGCACCCCGGCCGCAGCCTCCAGGGCCGAGAGCGGCTTCCCGGTCCAGTCCTCGTGCACGGGCGTCTCGATGAGCACGACGCGACCCGAGGGGTCGCGGAACTCGCTCAGCGCCCCCTGGGGCACGAGCCGGCGCAGGACCTGGTCCGCCGTCCAGCGGACGGTGGCGATGGTGGGGATGCCGAGACGCTGGTAGATCTCGGCGCGGCCCGGGTCGTAGATGCGGGCGACGACGTTGTCGACGTCGAACTTCTCTCGGGCGACACGCGCGGCGAGGATGTTGGAGTTGTCCCCCGAGGACACCGCGGCGAAGGCGCCGGCCTCGTGGATGCCGGCCTCGACCAGGGTGTCGTGGTCGAAGCCGACGCCGGTCACCCTGCGCCCGGCGAAGGTCGGGCCCAGTCGGCGGAAGGCGTCGGCGTTCTGGTCGATGACCGCGACGCTGTGGCCCCGCTGCTCGACGGTGAGGGCCAGGCTCGACCCCACCCGGCCACAGCCCATGATCACGAAGTGCACGGGTCAGACGCTACCGCCTGGGGCGCGCTCCGAGCACGGCGCACACCCGGTCACCGCCTAGCATCTCCAGACGTGCCCTCTGTGACGGACGCGATCAAGCGCGTACTGGTGGGGCGGCCGTTCCGCAGCGAACGACTGTCCGAGACCCTGCTCCCCAAACGCATCGCCTTGCCCGTGTTCGCCTCCGACGCCCTCAGCTCGGTCGCCTACGCACCGGACGAGATCTTCCTGACCCTCTCGATCGCGGGGATCGCGGCCTACGCGTTCTCACCGTGGATCGCGGCGGCCGTCGTGCTGGTCATGGTGGTGGTCGTCGCCTCCTACCGCCAGAACGTCCACGCCTACCCCTCCGGGGGCGGCGACTACGAGGTCGCGACCGTCAACCTCGGCCCCAACGCCGGCCTGACGGTCGGCAGCGCGCTCCTGGTGGACTACGTCCTCACGGTGGCGGTCTCGATCTCCTCGGGCGCGCAGTACGCCGCCGCCGCGATCCCCGCTCTGCGCGGGCACGAGGCGCTCTTCGCGGTCGTGCTGGTGCTGCTGCTGATGACGGCCAACCTGCGCGGACTGCGTGAGAGTGGCGCCGCCTTCGCGATCCCGACCTACATCTTCATGTTCTCGATCCTCGGGATGGCGATCTGGGGCTTCGCCCGGCTGCTGTTCGGGGACCTGCCCGACGCGCCGAGCGCCCAGCTGGACCTGACCGCCGAGCACCACATCTCCGGGGGCCTGACCAGCGTCGCGGGGGCGTTCCTCGTCCTGCGGGCGTTCTCGTCCGGGGCGGCCGCCCTCACCGGGGTGGAGGCCATCAGCAACGGTGTCCCCGCGTTCGAGAAGCCCAAGAGCAAGAACGCGGCGACGACGCTCCTGCTCCTCGGCCTGACCAGCGTCACGATGCTCGTCAGCATCATCGCGCTGGCCCGGCTGACGGGGATCCGCTTCGCGGAGGACCCCGCCACCCAACTGCTGCGCAACGGCGTCCCCGTGGGGGGCTCCTACGTCCAGGACCCGGTGATCGGGCAGCTCGCGGCGACGGTCTTCGACCACTTCCCGGTCGCGTTCTACCTGGTGACGGCCGCGACCGGCGTGATCCTGGTGCTGGCCGCGAACACCGCCTTCAACGGGTTCCCGGTCCTCGCCTCGATCCTGGCCCGCGACGGTTTCCTGCCCAAGCAGCTGCACACCCGCGGCGACCGGCTCGCGTTCTCCAACGGGATCATCGCTCTCGCGCTCACCGCGATCGTGCTCGTCGTGGCCTTCGACGCCGAGGTCACGCGGCTGATCCAGCTCTACATCGTCGGGGTGTTCGTCTCCTTCACGATGAGCCAGACCGGCATGATCCGGCACTGGACCCGGCACCTGAAGTCGGAGACCGACCCGGCGAAGCGTTCCTCGATGAAGCGTTCGCGCGTCATCAACAGCATCGGCCTCGGGCTGACCGGTCTCGTCCTCATCATCGTGCTGCTGACGAAGTTCACCCAGGGCGCCTGGATCGCGATCCTCGCCATGGTCATCGTGTTCGTGAACATGAAGCTCATCCGTCGCCACTACACCTCGGTGAGCCGGGAGCTCGAGATCGGCCCGGACTCCAAGCCGAAGGCGCTGCCGACGGGGGTGCGCAGCGTCGTGCTCGTGTCGAAGATCCACAAGCCGACGCTGCGGGCGCTGGCCTTCGCCCGGGCCGCCAAACCCACGGAGCTGCAGGCCGTGACGGTGGCCGTCGAACCGGAGGAGAGCGCGGCGCTGCAGAAGCGGTGGGAGGAGATGGGGATCCCGATCCCGCTGACCGTGCTGGACTCCCCGTACCGCGAGATCACCCGGCCCGTCGTCGACCACGTCAAGGCGCTGCGCCAGCGGTACCCGCGCGACCTCGTCGTCGTCTACGTGCCCGAGTACGTCGTGGGCCACTGGTGGGAGACGTTGCTGCACAACCAGTCGGCGTTGCGCCTGCGCGCCCGGTTGCGCTACCAGCCCGGGGTGATGGTCGCCAGCGTCCCGTGGCAGCTCAGCAGTTCCGAGGGCCTGGAGGACCGTGTCGAACGTGCCGCCCCCGGGGTCGTGCGGCGGGGAACCTTCGGTCCCGCCCCCAGCGAGGAGATCGAATGAGCAGTCCCACCCGAGCCCGTCGGACCCGAGCGCGGGCGCCCCGCCCCGAGGCGGGCCCGGACGCCGCCGGGACCGAGGTCGAGCTCGAGGTCGGCCCGGTCGCCCACGGCGGGCACTGCGTCGCCCGGCACGAGGGCCGCGTCGTCTTCGTCCGCCACGCCCTGCCCGGGGAACGGGTCGTGGCCCGGATCACCGAGGGGGCGGCGAGCGCGAAGTTCTGGCGCGCCGACGCCGTCCGGGTGCTGCGGGCCGACCCGGCGCGGGTCGAACCGGCCTGCCCGGTGGCCCGGCCGGGGATGTGCGGGGGCTGCGACTTCCAGCACGCGACGCCGGCCAAGCAGCGGGAGCTGAAGGCCCAGGTCGTCGCCGAGCAGTTGCACCGCCTCGCCGGCCTCGACCTCGAGGTCGTCGTCGAGGAGGCGCCGCTGGCGGGGCCCGAGGGTCTGCGCTGGCGCACCCGCACCCAGTTCGCCGTCGACGCCGAGGGGCGCACCGGCCTGCGCGGACACCGCTCGCACCACGTCGTGCCCGTGCAGGACTGCCCCATCAGCACCCGGGCCGTGATCGAGAGCGGGGTCCTCGACCAGCGCTTCGGCAACGTGGAGACCGTCGAGGTCGCCGCGGGTTCCGACGGGGCGGCACCGCTGGTGGTGATCACCCCGACGCCCTCACGGCACGCCAACCTGCCGAAGCTGCCCGACGCCTCCGTGGCGGTGCGGACCCCCGAGGGACTGCACCGGGTGTCCGGCCGCACCTGGGTCGGCGAGCGGATCACCGTGCGGGGTCAGGAGCACGCGTTCCGCGTCGGCGGGGCCGGGTTCTGGCAGGTCCACCCCGCGGCCCCGGCCGTGCTGGGCGAGGCCGTGCTCGCCGCGCTCGAACCGCAGCCGGGGGAGAGCGCGCTGGACCTGTACTCCGGGGCGGGCCTGTTCACGGCCCTCCTCGCCGACGCCGTCGGTGAGGAGGGGAGCGTGCTCGCCGTGGAGGGTGAGGAACGTGCCGTGCGCGACGCCCGCCGCTCGCTGCACGGGCAGCAGCACGTCGAGCTGTGGGCCGGTTCCGTCGAGGAGTCGCTGACCGACGTGGAGCTCACGTCCCGTCGGGTCGACGTCGTCGTGCTCGACCCGCCGCGCTCGGGCGCGGGTCGCGAGGCGGTGCAGGGGATCGCAGCGCTGGGTGCGCGCGCGATCGCCTACATCGCCTGCGATCCCGCCGCGCTCGCCCGGGACACCGCGTTCCTGGCCGAGCACGGCTACGTCCTCGACGGGCTCCGCGCCTTCGACCTCTTCCCGCAGACGCACCACGTGGAGTGCGTCGCGCGGTTCGTGCCGCGCGGCTGACGTCAGGCGCGACCCGCGCGGTCGAGCTCGTCGAGACCGGCGAGCACGGACGCGAGCACGTCCTGCGCCGGCGTCTCGCCGGTGTCGGTGAGGTCGAGGACCCGGTCCCCCGTCCACCGCCCCGCGGTGTCGCGGGTGGAGTGGCGCGGGACGTAGCGGGCGGGACGGCGGGCGAGCAGCGGCACGGTGTTCTCCTGGGCGTTCGGGGCGGGGTCAGCCGAGGCGGCCGGCGGAGGCCAGCCACGCCAGCAGGACGACGGTGAAGAGGAGCGAGGCGCCGGCACCGGCCTTGGCGACCAGGGCCAGGCCGTCGACGTCGATGCGCTGCCACACCGCGCGGAGCGCGTCGAGCACCCGGGTGCGGACGTCGACGACGGGCTTGTCCGGCACGGCGCGCAGACCGGCGAGCAGCGCGGTCAGGACGGTGCCGGACTCGGCGTCGCCCAGTTCCACGGCGCGGGGGGCGCGCCGGGCGGGAAGGGCGCGGTGGGCCGCGGCGGGGCGGGTGGTGCGGGTGGCCGGCGCGGGGACGGTGCGGGGGAGGGTGGGGTGCACGGGCTGCTCCTGAGTCCGTCGGGGGGTCGTCCCCCTACTGTGCTGACCGAGCGTGATCCTTCTCAAGCCGTCAGTAGTGCGTCCGGGTGCCCCCGTCCGGGTGATCCGTCGCCGTCCGACACGTCTGGGGGATGATCGGGACCGTGAGTGACGAGAGGTTCCCGCGCAGCGTCTACGGCGTCGGTGACGAACCCGATCCGCGATTCTCGCTGGCCAACGAGCGGACCTTCCTGGCCTGGATCCGCACCTCCCTGGCCCTGCTGGCGGCGGGGGTCGCCCTGGAGGGGCTGAACCTCGCGTTGCAGCCCGGGTTCCGGTTCGCGGCGTCGGTGCTCCTCATCGTCCTCGGGCTGCTCACCCCGCTGCAGGCCTGGCGCGGGTGGGCCCGGGACGAGCGGGCGATGCGGCTCCGCGCGCCCTTGGCCTCCCCGACCCTCGCCTCGCCCCTGACGATCGGCGCGGTGCTCGCCGGGCTGCTCGTCCTCGCCGGCCTGGTCCTGCGGTGATCTTCGACGAGGGTCTGCAGCCCGAGCGGACGGCGCTCGCCTGGCGACGCAGCGCCCTGGCGCTCCTCGTGGGCTCGCTCGCCGGTGCCCGGCTGCTGGCCCCCCAGCTGGGGGTGTTCGCGCTCGTCCTGGGGGTCGTGGGCTGCGGTGCGGGCGCGTGGACCTACCTGGCGGCGCGGACGCGTTCTCGCCGGGTCACCGCCCGGCTGCTGAGCGACGGGCACCTCGGGGAGGGGCCGCACGCCGGGGTGCTCGCCGCGACCGCCGGGTACTGCACGCTCCTCGGCGTGTTCGCGCTGGTCTTCGCCGTCGACCACGGCCTGCGTGGTATCTTGACGTCGAGATAAGTGGTCGAGATGAATCCCCCGGGAGTTCCGTCGCGACGGACCCCGCGCGCGGTCCCGCCCCCGCCGGTGGGAGCATCGACACCACGCACGGATCGATGACGATGACGACGGAAGACGAGTGAGGAGCTCCCGGTGAGCAGCCACAACAGCTTCGAAGCCAAGGCTACCCTAACAGCCGCTGGAACGGATTACACGATCTTCCGTCTGGACGCGGTGGAGGGTTCGGCAAAGCTGCCGTTCAGCCTCAAGGTCCTGCTGGAGAACCTCCTGCGCACCGAGGACGGCGCGAACATCACCGCCGACCACATCCGGGCGCTCGCCGGCTGGGACCCGTCCGCGCAACCCGACACCGAGATCCAGTTCACGCCGGCGCGCGTGATCATGCAGGACTTCACCGGTGTTCCCTGCATCGTCGACCTCGCCACCATGCGCGAGGCCGTCGCCGCCCTCGGTGGCGACCCGACCAAGGTGAACCCGCTGGCCCCGGCCGAACTCGTCATCGACCACTCCGTCATCGCCGACGTGTTCGGTCGCCCCGACGCCTTCGAGCGCAACGTCGAGATCGAGTACGGCCGCAACCGCGAGCGCTACCAGTTCCTGCGCTGGGGCCAGACCGCCTTCGACGACTTCAAGGTCGTCCCGCCGGGCACCGGCATCGTGCATCAGGTCAACATCGAGCACCTGGCCCGCGTGGTGTTCCCGCGCCAGGTCGACGGTGAGCTGCAGGCCTACCCCGACACCCTCGTCGGCACCGACTCCCACACCACGATGGTCAACGGCCTCGGGGTGCTGGGCTGGGGCGTCGGCGGCATCGAGGCCGAGGCGGCCATGCTCGGCCAGCCCGTCTCGATGCTCATCCCGCGCGTCGTGGGTTTCAAGCTGTCGGGTTCCATCCCGGCGGGCGCGACCGCGACGGACGTCGTGCTGACCATCACCGAGATGCTGCGCAAGCACGGCGTCGTCGGGAAGTTCGTCGAGTTCTACGGCCAGGGCGTGGCCTCGGTCCCGCTCGCGAACCGCGCGACCATCGGCAACATGAGCCCCGAGTTCGGTTCCACCGCAGCGATCTTCCCGATCGACGACGTGACCCTGGACTACCTGCGCCTCACCGGCCGCAGCGACGACCAGGTCGCCCTGGTCGAGGCCTACGCCAAGGAGCAGGGCCTCTGGCACGACCCGAGCACCGAACCCGTGTTCTCGGAGTACCTCGAACTCGACCTCTCCACCGTCGTCCCGAGCATCGCCGGACCGAAGCGCCCGCAGGACCGCATCGTGCTGGCCGAGGCGAAGGAGGCCTTCCGCGCGGCGCTCGGCGACTACGTCGACGACGAGGTCCCCGGCGTGAACAGCGCCTCCAGCGCCCGGAGCGACACCGTCGACGCGGTGGTGGGCTCCTCCCAGGACGAGGCCAGCGCGGAGAGCTTCCCGGCCTCCGACGCGCCCTCGGCCTCCTCCAGCGACGAGCGCGACGAGCCGGCGGAACCCGGCCACGCCACCGGCCGGCCCTCGAAGCGGGTCGCCATCACGATGGACGACGGCACCGAGACCGAGATCGACCACGGTGCGGTCGCGATCGCCTCGATCACCAGCTGCACCAACACCTCCAACCCCTCGGTCATGATCGCCGCGGCGCTGCTGGCCAAGAACGCCGTCGAGCGCGGACTGAGCGTCAAGCCCTGGGTCAAGACCTCGCTCGCGCCGGGCTCCAAGGTCGTCACCGACTACTACGACAAGTCCGGGCTCACGCCCTACCTCGAGAAGCTCGGGTTCCACCTCGTCGGCTACGGCTGCGTCACCTGCATCGGGAACTCCGGTCCGCTGCCGGAGGCCGTCTCGGCCGCCGTCCAGGAGAACGACCTCGCCGTCACCGCGGTGCTCTCGGGCAACCGCAACTTCGAGGGCCGGATCAACCCCGACATCAAGATGAACTACCTGGCTTCCCCGCCGCTGGTGATCGCCTACGCGCTCGCCGGGACGATGGACTGGGACATCGACCACGACCCGATCGGCACCGACGAGTCCGGCACCGAGGTGTTCCTCAAGGACATCTGGCCCGACGCGGCCGAGGTCGAGCGGGTCATCGGCGAGGCCATCAGCAAGGACATGTTCGTCAAGGACTACGCCGACGTGTTCGCCGGCGACGAGCGCTGGCAGGGTCTGCCCACGCCCGAGGGCAACACCTTCGACTGGGACGCGGAGTCCACCTACGTCCGCAAGCCCCCGTACTTCGAGGGCATGCAGGCCCAGCCGTCGCCGGTCACCGACATCGCCGGCGCCAAGGTGCTGGCCCTGCTCGGCGACTCGGTCACCACCGACCACATCTCCCCGGCGGGTTCCATCAAGCCGGACAGCCCGGCCGGTGCGTACCTCTCCGACCACGGCGTGCAGCGCCAGGACTTCAACTCCTACGGGTCCCGACGTGGCAACCACGAGGTGATGATCCGGGGGACGTTCGCCAACATCCGGTTGAAGAACCTGTTGCTGGACAACGTCTCCGGTGGGTTCACCCGCGACTTCACCCAGGGTGGGGCGCAGGCCGCGATCTACGACGCCGCGCAGAACTACGCGGCGCAGGGCACCCCGCTCGTCGTCCTCGGCGGCAAGGAGTACGGCTCCGGGTCCTCGCGCGACTGGGCGGCGAAGGGCACCGCGCTGCTGGGCGTGAAGGCCGTCATCACCGAGAGCTTCGAGCGCATCCACCGCTCCAACCTCATCGGCATGGGCGTCATCCCGTTGCAGTTCCCGCAGGGCCAGACCGCGGCCTCGCTCGGGCTGGACGGGACCGAGAGCTTCGACATCGCCGGCATCACCGAACTCAACGAGGGCCGCACGCCCAAGACGGTGAAGGTGACCGCGACGAAGACCGACGGTGGGACGGTCGAGTTCGACGCCGTGGTGCGCATCGACACCCCGGGTGAAGCGGACTACTACCGCAACGGCGGCATCCTGCAGTACGTGCTGCGGTCGCTGACCAACGCCTGAGTTCCTCGCGATCCGCGGGCGGTCACCTCTCGAGGTGGCCGCCCGTCGTCGTGCTCGGGGTGTGGTGGGATGGCGCCCATGCGTTCTTCCCACCCGGCTCTGCGGCTCGCCCTCTTCGGGGCGTTCCTCGGCGCCCTCCTGAGCTGGGTGACCTCCCGCGGGCTCATCGACGACACCTACATCACCCTCGCCTACGCCCGCAACGTCGCCGAGCACGCGCACTGGGGGATGACCCCCGGTCTGACGTCGAACGCGGCGACCTCGCCGTTGAACGTCGCGCTGCTCGCCGGCTGCCTGCGGCTGGTCCAGCCGTTCGCCGGTCCCGACGGCGAGCTCGCGCTGGGCGTGCTGACGACCCTGCTCGGTGCGCTGGCGGGATGGTGGTCGGCCCGGGCGGCGGGGCGGCTGGGCCTGTCCCTGGCCTGGCCCGCGGCCGCGCTCGTCGTGGTGCTGGCCAACCCGTTCCTGGTCTCCGCCCAGGGGCTGGAGGTCGTCCTCATCTTCACCGCCATGACCGCCCTGCTCTCGGCCGGTCTCGCCGGCCGGGCGCTCCCCTACGGGGTGGTGGCGGCGTTCAGCCTGCTGGCCCGTCTCGACATGGTCGTCTTCGTGGTGGTGATCGCGTTGGCCTGCCGCGGTGTCCGCCGGCGGTTGCCGGTCGCCGTCGGGGTCTGCGTGCTGGTCTGCCTGCCGTGGTTCGCGGCCAGCTGGTGGTGGCTGGGGTCGGCCATCCCCGACACGTTCGTCATCAAGACCAACCAGCGGAACTTCGGCGAGGGGCGAACCTACCTGCGCGGGCTGTGGACCCACTACGCGCTCAACACGCCGGGCGCCGTCGCGGTGAGCGTGGCCGCGGCCCTGGTCGGGGTGGTCGTCCTCCTCCTGCTCGTGCTCGCCCTGCTGCGCCGCCGCGCCCGGCCGGGAACGGGAGCCGTGCTCGGTCTGGCGCTCGGCGGGGTGGGGTACTTCGCGGTCTACAGCGTCCTCGGCGTCCCGCCCTACCAGTGGTACTACGTCGCGCCGATGGCGTCGCTGTCCTTCGCGGCGGTGCTCGGGGCCGGCGTCCTCAGCGGTGAGCGGTCGCGGTCCCGGGTGACGTGGGTCCCGATGAGCGCGGTGTCGGTGCTGGCCCTGGTGGGTCTCTTCGTCTGCGTGCCGTCCGCGGCCCTGCCGCTGCCGTGGCGCTACCCGCCGGTGTTCGCGAACTTCGCGACGCCGGCCGAGTACCGGACCGCCGGGACCGACCTCGCCCGGATCGTCGGGGACGAACGCGTCGCCGCCCCCGGGGAGATCGGGACGCTGGCCTACAGCTGCGACTGCGAGATCATCGACCAGTTCTCCGACCCGGCGTACCTGCAGGGCGTCATCGACGCGCGCATCGCCGAGGCCGGCCCGGTGCTGAAGCCGCTGCTGGAGTTCAACTACGCCCACCACCGCGACCCGGGGCCGGCGAGACCGACCCCGTTCGTCCTGCGCTGGACCGACGCGGGCGCCGACCCCGCGCAGGGGATCACGAGCTGGCCGACCACGGCGGGGACGTGGCAGGGCCGCAGCGTGCTGGTCCTGCTGAAGGGGTGAAGCCCCCTCCCCACCTCTCTCGCCGTCACCGCCGGGATCTCCGCCGGGCTGGGCGTCGTCCTGCTCGGGCAGGGGCACGGACCCGCGCACCTGCTCGCACTCGTGGGAGCCGTCGCCCTGCTCACCGCGGCGTTCCTGCTGCCGGACCGGTGGCGTCGACGTCGGGGGCTGGTCGGCTACCGCGGCCGGGTCCGAACCGAGCACACGACGTTCCTGCTCGTCCTCGCCGGACTCGCCGTCGTCGGGTTCACGGCGGACTCCACGATGAGCGCCGTCTTCGTCCTCCTCGGTCTCGCCTCCGGAGCCACCTGGTTCTGGGCGCTGCGCCGCAGGCCGGAGGCCTGAGTCGTGCCCGACCTCGACGAGGTCCTCGTCTCCGCGGCCCGGCTGCGGATCTGCGCCTACCTGTCGGGGTGCGCCGAGGCGGAGTTCAAGGCCGTCGCCGACTACTGCGGGATGAGCGCTCCCACGTTGTCCAAGCAGCTCACCGCGCTGGCCGCCCCCGGCTACGTCGACATCCGCAAGGTCGCCTCCGGTCGCTACACCAGGACCGTCCTCGCCCTCACCGACACGGGTTCGGCAGCCCTGCGCGACCACGTCGCCGCGCTGCAGTCCATCGCGTCGCGCGCGAGCGAGGAGGCGCTCAGAAGTCGATGAGTCAGAAGTCGATGAACCCGCCGACGGCGTGCTCGGTCCCGGGCACCTGACCGGTCTGGAAGTCCTCCATCAGCACGACGGCCGCGGTGTCCGGGGGAGTGATCCGACCCGACTCGTCGAACAACGGAATCCGTCGCCGCAGCCGTGCCCCCGGTCGGTCCGGGTGCTCGAACGTCCACTCCAGCAAGGTGTCCGGCCAGTCGCCCACGAGGCGGGCACGGACGGCGGTCATGCCCTCGACGAGCGGGAAGAACCCCTCGTCGGTGCGCCAGTGCTCCTGCAGCCTCCCGTTGCTCGCCAGCACCTGGCGGACGTAGGAACCCGACTCCAGCGGCCGCGGGGCCAACGGGCGGACGTGGTCGGCGACGTCGACGGAACCCGCACCCAGCAGGAGGGAGACGTCTCCGCCGCGCTGCACGGTGAGGACGTCGACCGGGGCCCGCAACACCCCCAGGACGTCGCGGCGCACGGCGACGGTCAGGCGTTCGGCCGGACCGGTTCCCACGAGGGCGGCCGACGTCGTCGTCCCCCGGCCGAGGTCGATCCGGCGCAACGGGTTCCCCTCGGCGTTGTGCACCAGGGCGACCAGGTGGCCCGCCGCGGCCGCCATCCCGTCCGCCCGCCAGCCGAAACCCCAGCGGGCCCCTTCGAGCCGGACGCCGTGCCGGTCGGCCCCGGCGCTCCACGGGTCCAGCCAGGAGTGGGTACCGCGACCGTCCTCGGTGCGGACCTCCGGCCCGTGCTCGACGGGTTCCGCGACGTCGCGCAGTTCGTCGCCGATCTCCGCACCCCAGGGGATCCGGAACCAGCGGGTGTTCCAGACGACCTCGTGGAGGTCGGCCCCCAGGGGTTCCAGGTGCCAGGGCTCGTCGTCCAGGGCGATGAAGAACCCCGACTCCTCCGCCTGCGCCGCCCGCACGGGGGCGTCGACGTTCGTGCGCCGGGGTCGACCGCCGCGGCCGACGTGCAGCAGCTGCGCGGGCTGCAGCCCCCAGCTGGGCCGGCCGTCGGCGGTGCGGACGATGTCCTGGGGCGGGGGCGACGGGACGCACCAGACCCCGTCCGGGCCCACCGCCGACAACCGCAGCCCGTGGGTCCAGACCGCGAGTTCCACCCCGTCCGGGCCGATCCGCACCAACGGTGCGTCCCCGTGCGGGTGGGTCCAGAACGAGGGACCGTCCGGCAGCAGCCGCGGTGGCGGCCACGGGGTCGGGACGGGTTCGGCCGGCACCTCCGGCCAGCTGACGATCCGCTCGACCTTCCCGGTGCGCAGGTCCAGGAGCGCGGCCACGGGCTGGGTCTCGTCCAGCGCCCACAACCCCGACTCCAGGCTGAGGAGGCGGGTCGGGCGCAGCGGTCTCACCGCACGATCCTCTCAAGCACGCTCACCCCCACGGCACCCGCTCCCGCCAGCGCGAAGGCGCCCAGCGGCCCGACCGCGTCGACGAGTCCGCCCGCGCCCGCGGCGGCGACCGCGCTCCCCGCGGCGCTGCAGGAGGCCAGCCAGGAGAACGTGCTCGTCAGCGCGCCGGCCGGGGCGCGGTCGCGGGCCAGCACGGACGTCGCCACCAGGACCGGCGGCACGGCCGCCCCGACGACGAAGAGCACCACGGCGAGGGCCGGGACCGGCCAGGGGCCGATCAGCAGGAGCGCCAGCAGTCCGAACGCCGTGGCGCTCACCCGCAGCCGGCGCCGGGCGGGTGCGCGCCAGGGCCGCGCCGAGAGAGCCAGTCCGGCGAGCAGACCCCCGGCGCTGGACGCGACGACCAGCGAGGTCGCCGCCCCCGTCCCGCGGGCCGCGGCGGCCACCGCCACGGGCACGGCTCCGAAGTGGACCCCGATCGCGACGTTCACCGCGATCGGCAACCCGACCCCGCGGGGCAGCCCCACCCGACCGCGTGGGCCGCAGCGCCGCCCCGGGGGCGCGGAACGTCGCTGGAACCCCAGCACCAGGGTGGCCCCGACGACCAGGGTGGCGGCGAGGAGGACGGCGGACGTCGCGTGCCCGGAACTGCCCAGCGCCACGCCCAGAGCCGGTCCGAGCAGGTAGGCGGCGGAGTTCGCGGTGGCCTCCCACCCGAAGGCCCGCGACAACTCCGGACCGGGCGGGAAGCGGTACGACCAGCGGGCGGCCGAGAACGCCCCGAGCTGGGGCAGGGTGGCGCCGAGCAGGCCGCCCAGGACGACTAGGGCGGACCGGGAGGAACCCGGCCCGGTCGCCCCCAGCACCACGAGCACCGCGCCCGCGTGCGCGACGGCGAGCAGCGGCAGCACCCGGGGTTGCCCGAACCGGTCGACGGCGCGGGCGGTCTGCGGCCCGACCAGGGCCTCGGAGATCGCGAGGCCGGCGCCGAGGGCACCGGCGGCCCCGAACGACCCCGTCCGGTGGAGCACGAACCACAGGAGAGCGACGTTGGTCGTGGCGAGGCCGATCCGGCCCGCCACAGCCGTCGCGAAGAACGCCGTGAGCACGGCGCGTCCTTCCAGGTGGGGCGGACCGGCCTCGGGGCCGGACGTTTGGCGCGAGACTACCGCGCGGTGAGGAACTCCGTCACGTCGAGACCGCGCGAGGAGATCCGCACGTCGCCGATCCAGCCGTAGAACCCCTGCCCGAACTCCTCGTTCGACTGCGTCGCACCGATGGCGAAGGGCTTGCCGAGGGTCGCGATCCCCCGGGCCCGCTGCGCCGGGTTGCGCACGACCTTGGAGCCGTCGACGAAGACGACGGTGTGCTCCCCGTCGTTGACGATCGCGACGTGGGTCCAGCGGCCGGGGGTCAGGGCGTGCGTCCACGACGTCGGGTTCACGTCGTCGAGGGAGGGGTAGAGGACGAACTGCAGGAACCACTCCGACGTCACGTTCAGGCTGCAGCTGGGTTCCTCGGTGGTGTACCCGCTGGTCTTGCCCGCGTCGCCGTTGTTGCCCTCCCAGCTCAGGACCCCCATCCAGGCGTGGTCGCCCACGAACGGGTCGGGCAGTTTGAGGAACACCTCGATGGTGAAACCGTCGAGGAACTGCTCGGAGTTCACCGGGGCGTCGGGACCGGTCTCGAGGACCGCCCCGCCGTCGGGACCCTGGTGCCCGTCGAAGCGCAGGCTGGCGTGCGCGGGTGCGTCGTCGTGGTGGTCACCGGACCAGGTCAGGGCCCCGGCCCCGGCCGCCCCGACCAGGCGCGCGGTGACGTCGTTGCCGTTGCCCGTGCGGTCGCGCACCCTCGTCCCCGGACCCACGACGGAACCCTCGACCCCGCGGACCTCGTCGAAGCGCCAGTAGGCGGCGGTGTCCTTCGTGATGACGTCGTGGTCGGGGCGTTGCGCCGGCAGTGCCGGTGGGGCGAAACCCGCGAACCGTTCCTCGGCGACCAGGGGGAAGCTGAACCGGTCGAGGTCGGTGGACTTCTCGAGGTTCTCCGCCGCGAGCAGGTTCCGCTCGTCCTGCGGGATCGACTCCAGCCACGGTGAGAACGTCTCGACGTCGACGATCCCCCGGGCCAGGTCGACGTGGTAGAGGCGGATCATCGCGGCGCCGCCGTAGTACTGGTCCTGGTAGTTCGTCAGGTGCGCCTGCACCTCGTGCCCGGCGTCGTTGACCAGGACGGTCCGCCCCACCGGCCAGAAGTGCCCGTTCAGGGTGAGGAACACCTGGTCCCGGCCCCGGACCACGCTCTGCCACAGGGTGTTCCCGTACTCGGAGAGGGCAGCGACCCCGTGCTCGTCGGCGGCGACGAACTCGTGGGTGGTGAGGATCGTGGGCAGGGTCGGGTTCGCGTCGAGGACGCCGGCGGCCCAGGCGAGACCCTTCTCGGAGGCGCGCCAGTCCATCGCCAGCAGCAGCCACTCCCGCCCGCCCGCGGTGAAGACGTGGTAGCTGTGGTACCCGTCGGGGGAGGCGCCGCGGAACGTCGGCGTCCCGCGGAAGCGCCACGGGCCGAAGTGGTCCAGGTACGGGGTGGGACCGCGCTGGTCGTCACCCGAGACGTCGTGGTTGCCCGCCAGCACCGAGAACGGCAGGTCGCTGCCGGACATCCCGTCCCAGACCACCGCGGCCGCGGCGAGCTCGGCCTCGGTGCCGTGCTCGGTCACGTCGCCCAGCTGCGCGACGAAGGCGATGTTCTCCTCGGCCCGGTTCTGCCGCAGCCACTCCAGGGTGGCCCGCAGCGGGGTGGGCTCGGTGCTGTCGGCGTCGAAGAGGTACTGCGTGTCGGGCAGGACGGCGAGGCAGAAGCGGGGGGAGTCGGGGTCGAAGCGCCCCGCGGACCCCCGCGGGGTCGCGCCGGACGTGACGGGTGCGGCGGCCGCGCTGCCCGCTCCGGTGACCGCGGGCAGGGCCGCGACGGCGGGGACCGCGAGTCCGGAGGCCAGCATCGAACGGCGGGAAGGGCCGGGGGAGGTGTTCACGCTCCGCATCCGATCGCACCCAGGTGCCGCGCAGGTGAACGCATCCACCACCCCGAACGATCAACTCGTGGCGCTCCGTGCCGATGAACACCCTGATGCGGCCCACGGAAGGTGCCGCCGGGAACCACCGTGGACGGAACCAGTGCTGAACGACGCGTGGCGCAGCCAGCACGCCGGGGGGAGCGACGACTCCACCACCGGTGTCGATGCCGCACTGCTGCACTTCGCGGCAGCCGCAGACCAACCCGTCCTGGTCGTCTCCCGCCCCCAGGCCCCCGCCCCTCTGGAGATCGCCCGCGTCCGCTGGGCGAACACCGCCGCCGCCGACCTGTTCGGGGTGGCCTCGGACCACCTCGTGGACCGGGCCGTCACCCGGCTGCTCCGCCGTCGCGAGGAGTCCCCCGAGGGGGAACACCTCTCGCGGGACCGCCGCATCCGCTGCACCGTCGACGCCCTCACCTCCGGCGGGGAGTCCCGGCACGTCGAGGTCGTCGCCTGGCCCGTCCCGGAACGCGAGGGACGCGAGTGGTTCTGGGTGCTGGCCGTCGTGCTGCCCGAGGACGAGCGGGCCCAGGCCGCGCTGCGCGCCGCGGAGGAGCGCTTCGCCACCCTGGCGCAGAGTTCCCCGGTGCCGACCATCGTCTCCGACGTCGGGGCCCGCCTCTCCCGCGTCAACGACGCCTTCGCCGAACTCATCGGCCTGCCCGCCGAGGAACTCTGCGGGACCGCGTGGCTCACCCACGTCGTCGACGACGAACGCAGTGGTGTCGTCGAGGCCGTCGCCCGCGTCCTCGCCGGCGAACGCGTCACCCTCGACACCCGGCTGCGCAACGCCGCCGGGCAGGTCCGCTGGGTCGCGGTGCGACTGGCCCCCAGTCGCACCCCCGGCTACGGCGCCGGGTTCATCGGCACCGTCGAGGACGTCACGGACCGCCTGGCCCGCGAGCACCGGCTGGCCTACCAGGCCCAGCACGACCTGCTGACGGGACTGCCGAACCGTCTCGCCCTGCTGGAGCGGCTCACCGACCTGCTGACCCCGCAGGCCGGGGCCCCGCAGGCGGGGAGCGGCGTGGGTGTCCTCATGGTCGACCTCGACGACTTCAAGACGGTCAACGACGGACTCGGCCCGGAGGCCGGCGACGCCGTCCTCGTGGAGATCGCGCGCCGACTCGCCCGGACCGTCCGCGGTGGCGACATGGTCGCCCGGCCCGGCGGCGACGAGTTCGTGCTCGTCTGCGCCGACCTCACCGACCTCGACGCCGTGCAGGCCACCGCACGTCGCGTCCTCGACGCCGTCCTCGCCCCGGTCGAGGTCAACGGGTTGCGGTTGCGGCTCGTCGCCAGCATCGGCGTCGTCCTGCTCGAAGGCCTCACCTGCAGCGCCGAGGAGGTCGTCCGCGACGCCGGGATCGCCGTCCACGAGGCCAAGGCCGCCGGCGGAGGGCGCTGGACCCTGCTCGACGACGAGGTGCGCCAGCGCGCCCGACGCGCCCTGCGCCTCGTCGCCGACCTGCGGGAGGCGTTGTCGCGCGGCACCGTCGACGTCCACTACCAGCCCATCGTGCGCCCCGGCTCGCCCGCCGAACTGCTCAGCCTCGAGGCCCTCTGCCGCTGGACCCACCCCGAACTCGGACCGATCCGGCCGGACGTGTTCGTCGAACTCGCCGAACGCGCGAACCTCGTCCCGCTGCTCGACGCCCACGTCCTGGCGCTCGCCTGCCGCGACCTCGCCTCGTGGCGGGCCGCGCACGTCGCGGGCGACCTGCCGCACACCCCGGCCTACGTCGCGGTGAACGTGTCGGCGGTCAGCCTCGCGGCCGAGGGCTTCTCCGCCGGGGTCCGGCAGACGATCGCCGCGGCCGGCCTGCACCTGCGCGACATCTGCCTCGAGGTCACCGAGACCTCGCTCGCCAGCGACCTGCGCGCCTGCCGCACGGTGCTGGAGGAACTGCGCCGCGACGGAGCCCGCGTCGCCATCGACGACTTCGGCACCGGGTACTCCTCGCTGGCCTACCTCAAGGACCTGCCCGTCGACCACCTCAAGGTCGACCGGTCCTTCGTCCGCGACCTGCACAGCGTCGGCGAGGGTGTCGCCGGGGGACCGGCCCGCGCCGTCGCCGCCGCCGTCGTCTCGCTGGCGCGAACCCTCGGCCTGGGGATCGTGGCCGAGGGGGTGGAGACCCTGGAACAGGACGCGGTCATCCGCGACCTCGGCTGCGAGGCCGTCCAGGGTTTCCTCTACTCGCGGCCGCTGACCCGCGAGGCCCTCGTCGAGGTCCTGCGCGCCGGTGGCCTGCTGCACCCGCACCCCCTCGCACCGCCCCCGGCGCACGTGCCCGCACCGCGGGAGGTGACGGCGTGAACGAGACGCACGCCCCCGAGGTGGTCTCCACCCTCGTCCCCGGTGCCGTGGAGGTCCTGGGCCGGATCTCCGCCGCCCTCGACGACCTGCCCTCGCACCGTCCCGTCGCGGCCAAGATCATCGCCGAGGCCGACGACCACCGCTCGGACGCGAAGTCGCTGGGGCGGACGCTCAGCTACGACCCGGCGCTGGTGGCGAAGGTCCTGCGCCTGGCGAACTCCGCCTACTTCGGCCTCTCCGGCACGGTGTCCGCCCCCGCGTTCGCGGTCACCGTCGTCGGCTTCTCCACCGTGCGCAGCCTGGCGGTCTCCGCCATGGCCGGCCTCGACGACGTCCCCCCGGCCCTCGAGGGGTTCTGGGACCGCAGCGTCCTCACCGCCGTGGCGGCCGCGGAGTTCGCCCCGAGGCTGCGGGCGAAGGCCCCGGACGCGTTCTCCGTCGGACTGCTGGCCCGCCTCGGACAGGCGCTGCTGGTGCGCTGCGACCCCGAGGAGTACCCGGTGCTGGTGGCCGGTGCCGCGGACCGCGACGACCTGCTGGAGGCCGAGAACCGCCGCTACGGCGCCACCCACACCCGGGTGTCGGCCGAGGCGCTCGCGGCCTGGGCGTTCCCGGACGAGCTCTCCGAGGCGATGGCGCAGGTGGATCGCCCCGGCTGGGCGACCCCGCTGGCGACGTCGGTGCGGCTGGGACTCGAACTCTCCGAACGCATCCTGGACCCGGCCCGGGCCTCCCGTCCGGCCGAGCAGTTGAGCGCCGGGCACGTGCGCGACGCCGAGGTCGACGCGCTGCGGTCCGGGGTGACGCGCACCGCGGCCGAACTGGTGCAGCTGCTCACGTCCTGACCTGGTTGGATGGCGGGGTGTGCGAGGCGACCCCGGCTGCGGAGATCACGTTGCCCGACGACGAGCACTCCGCGCGTCGGGCCCGCACGTTCCTCAGTGAGGCCTACTGCGGGCGCCACCACGCGCGGGTGCTCGACGAGGCCCAGCTCCTCGTCTCCGAACTCGTGACGAACGCGGTGCGCCACGGTGGCCCGCCGGTGCGGGTCCGCGTCTCCTGCGGCGGCGGCGACGGCGCAGGTCTGCAGGTGGCGGTCTCCGACGGGAACCCGCACCCCCCGGTGCGTCGCGACGTGGCCCCGGAGGCCGAGGGAGGTCGTGGGGTGGCGCTGGTCGACATCCTCTCCGACCGGTGGGGCGTGGAGCACGCCTCGAGCGGCAAGACCGTCTGGTTCGTCCTGTCGTGAGGACCCGGTTGCGCCTCGTCACGCTCGAGGACGCCGCGACCCTGGCCGCGCTGGTGCGGGAGAACTGGGACTTCCTCGCCCCGTTCGAACCCGAGCGGGCACCGGAGTACTTCACCGCCCAGGGTCAGCGCGAGGTCCTGGCCCGGTTGCTGGCGGAGCACGCCGCCGGTCGGGTGGTGCCCTGCGTGATCGAGCACGAGGGGGCGGTCGTGGGCCGCCTCACCGTCTCGGGCATCGTCCGCGGCCCCCTCCAGTCCGGTGACGTCGGCTACTTCGTGGCGCAGGCGGTCAACGGTCGCGGGGTGGCCACGGCGGCCGTCGCCGAACTGCTGCGCACGGCCTTCGCCGAGGCGCCCGCGGGGCTGGGGCTGCACCGGTTGCAGGCGGGAACGCTGCTGTCGAACTCCGCCTCGCAGGCCGTGCTGCAGCGCAACGGGTTCGAACGGATCGGGGTGGCCCGGCGCTACCTGCGGATCAACGGTTCCTGGCAGGACCACGTGCTGTACCAGCGCACGGTCTGAGGGGACTCACGCGCGGGCCGGTCCCACGACCCGGGCCACGAGGTCGCTCCACCCGGCGGCGAGCCGCTGCGGGGACAGCGGTGGAACGGCGCCGAGCTGCCGCTCGACGTGGAAGTCCAGCGGTGCCTCCAGCGCCGCGAGCAGGTTGAAGGCCAGCACCTCCACGTCACCGCCGACACCGGCGGCCTGCAGCAGGACCCGGACGTGCAGTCGGGCGAAGGCGGCCGGGGCGTTCGCCCCGCGGGTCAGGTGGGCGTCGGCCTCGCGGAGCAGGTAGCCGCGGTCGGCCAGGAACCGCAGGCGCTCGTGGCCGAAAGCCACCAGTCGCGCGACCGGTTCCGCGCCGGGGCCCAGCGGGGGTGGACCGCTGAGGCAGGCGGCCTGGAAGTCGCGTTCGTACTCGTCCAGCAGGGCGGCGAAGAGCCCGGCGCGGGACCCGAAGCGGCGGAACACGGTGCCCTTGCCGAGGCCGGCCTCGGCGGCGAGCGCGTCCATGCTGAGGCCGGCGACGCCGACGTCCCGGACGAGGCGACGTGCGGTGCACAGCAGCAGTTCCCGGTTGCGGGAGGCGTCGGCGCGTTCCGGCGGCGGCGGGGAGCCCAGGAGGCTGACTGTGCGGCGCACGGGTGAAGCGTAGGCCCTTCCCGTCCGGATGCTTGAAGAGGGCAGGAAAAACGGACTACAGTCCGCATCAGGAACGGGCGTGTCCGCCCTTCCCCACCCGCTTTGCGAGGAGATCCCCGATGACCAACGTCCTGGTGCTGGTCGGCAGCCTGCGCGCCGCCTCCACGAACCGTCAGATCGCCGAGACCGCCGTGCAGCTGGCGCCCGAGGGTGTCGAGCTGACGATCTTCGAGGGCCTGGGTGACCTGCCCTTCTACAACGAGGACATCGACGTCGAGGGCAGCGTGCCGCAGACCGTCACCGACTTCCGCGCCGCGATCGCCGCCACCGACGCCGTCCTGGTCGTCACCCCCGAGCACAACGGCACCGTGCCCTCCGTGCTGAAGAACGCGATCGACTGGGCGTCGCGCCCCTACGGCGCCAGCCCCCTGACCGGCAAGCCGCTCGTCGCCATCGGTTCCGCGTTCGGTCAGTTCGGCGGTGTGTGGGCGCAGGACGACGCGCGCAAGGCGTTCGGCATCGCCGGCGCCGACGTCCTCACCGAGATCACCATGGCGATCCCGGGTTCGGTCGTCCGCTTCGCCGACGTCCACCCCAAGGACGACGCCGAGGTCGTGGAGAAGCTCACCGTCGTCCTGGGTGGGCTCGTCGCCGCCACCACGGTCGCCGCGGCCTGAGCCCCGCAGCAGTTCACCGGGCGGGCGCGACCGGGACCATCGCCGAGGCGTTCCGGTCCCAGATGCGCGGCGCCCGCCCGGCGAACTCGGTGGCGAGCCACGTCCGGACCTCCTCGAAGGTCCGGCCGGTCTCAGCGACGCGGTGCTCGCCGAGTTCCTCGAACCGGTCGTCGTCGAGGCAGTAGGCGACCTGGTCGAGGGAGTTCATCTGCCGGATCGTGACGAGTTCCGCGACGAGCCGGTCCTCCGGGTGCGCGGCGGCCGGGTGCAGTTCCCCGGCCGCGGCGCAGAACTCCTCGCCGTGCGCGGTGTCGGTGAAGCTGTAGCGGTTCGCCCCGCCGGCGCCGTCGTTGCTCACCAGCCCGAAGCTCTGGCCGAACCGCAGCAGGTCGCACGACCAGGCGACCTCGAGGGCGTCCTCGGGGGCGTCGGGGTCCTCCTGGTAGCCGCTGATGCTGTAGCGCTGGTGCGGGTGGCTCATCGGCAGGGGCACGGCCAGACCCTAGGCGACCTCGACCCCGTCGCCGACCTGGACCTGCACCGGCGCGGGAACGCTCTGCAGCCGCGCCCGGGCCGCCTCCAGCACGACGAGCTCGGCGATGGTGGCGGGGGCGAGCAGGTCCAGCGTGGCGGCGATGCGGGCGCACAGCGCGTGGTCCTCGGAGACGAAGGCCGCGTGCACGAAGGCCAACCCCATCACGAAGCTCGCGTGCCGGCGGGCCTCGATGGCCTGCAGGTCGTCGAGGGTCAGCTGGACGCCGAGCACCCGTCGCACGCAGGCCGGACCGAGGTGCAGGACGGTGCCCGTGGGCGTCGCCACCAGGGCGGCGCCGGTCGGCAGGGCGTGCCGGCAGAGGGGCGCCTGGCACCACCCGCCCTCGCGCGAGAAGCCGACGACGCGGCTGCCGGGAGGGACGGAGGAGAACATGCAGGAGTCATCGGGACGAACGTGGCGGGGCTCGATGCGCCGCTCGGGGGACCCTCGGCACCGGAACCGCGACCCTCTTGAAAAGGGATCTTTCGAAAGATAGCTTTTGATGGTGCCGACGCGCGACGACCACCCCGAGATCGACGACGAACGCGGCCTGCCGCTGCGGCAACTGCGACGCCCCGAACACCTCAAGGCCCTGGCTCACCCACGCCGCATGCAACTGCTGGACCTCCTCGTCTCCGACGGCCCCCTCACCGCCAGCCAGTGCGCCGAACGGCTCGGCGACTCCGCCGCCTCGTGCTCCTACCACCTGCGCCAACTGGCCCGGTTCGGTTTCGTCGTCGAAGCCGACGGGGGAGAAGGCAGGAACCGCCCCTGGCGGTGGGCCCCCATCGGCAACCACATCGTGGAGGGCACCTCACCCGCGGAACGCGCCGCCGCCGAATCCCTCGGTGCGGTGCTGGACGCGCGCAACCTCGACCGGATCCGCGGCTGGGCCGGTCGACGGACCTCCGACCCGTGGCGCGAGGCCGCCGACGCGTCGGACTGGACGTTGCGGCTGACCCGGCAGGAGCTGGCCGACCTGACCGCGGCCATCACTGCGTTGATCGTTCCGTTGCAGCGCAGGACTTTCGACGGCGTGGTGCCCGAGGACTCCCGACTCGTCGACGTCCTGACCTACCTGCTTCCCCGTCCCGGGACGACGCCCGGTGCGTGAACTCGCGCGGCACCGCGAGTTCCGGTTGCTGCTCGCCGCGCAGACCCTGTCGATGTTCGGGGACTGGACGCTGCTGCTGGTCCTGGGCATCTGGGCCAAGACCCTGACCGGCAGCAGCGCCGTCGCCGGCCTGACGGTCTTCGCGATGGCGGCCCCCGGAGTCCTGGCGCCGCTCGCCGGGGTGGTGGTCGACCGGCTGCCCCGTCGCAGCGTGCTGCTGGGGGTGAACCTGGTCGGCGTCGTCGTGGTCTCCTCGCTGTGGCTGGTCCACGACCGGCGGCAGCTGTGGCTGCTGTTCGCCGTCGCGGCCTGGTACGGCATCGCGAGCATCGTCACGAACGCCGCCACCTCCGGCCTGGTCCAGTCGATGCTGCCCGCCGAACTGCTCGGGCCGGCCAACGGGGCCCTGAGCACGGTCCGGCAAGGACTGCGCCTGCTGGGCCCCCTCGTCGGCGCGGGCCTCTTCGCGGCTGCCGGCGGACGCTGGGTCGCGACCCTGGACGCCACCGCCTTCGTGCTGGCCGCGGTCGTGCTGCTGCGCCTGCGCCACCGCGAGCAGCGGAGGGACTCCACCGCGGGACGTGGCGAGGTCCTCGCCGGTCTGGTCCACCTGTGGCGGACCACGGCGCTGCGCCGCGTGGCCCGCTCCACGCTCGTGTTCTCCGGCTCCGTCGGACTGGTCGAGGCGACGGTCTACGCCCTCGTCGACGACGGTCTGCACCGCCCCGCGGAGTTCGTCGGGGTCCTGGTCAGCGTCCAGGGGGGTGGGGCCATCGCCGGCGGGGTGGCCGTCAGCCTCCTCGTCTCCAGGGTCGACGAGGCACGGCTGGTCGCCGTGGGCATGGCGCTGGTCGCGGTCGGGGCGGGCGCCGGGGCGGTCGCGTCCTTGCCGGTGGTGCTCACCGGCTTCCTCCTGGTCGGTGCGGGGTTGCCGGTGCTGGCGGTGGGGGCGGCCACGACGCTGCAGCGCCGCACCCCGAACGCGGTCATGGGTCGGGTGGCGACGGGCTACGAGATGGTGAGCTCGGTGCCGACCACGGCCTCGATCGCGGTGGGGGCCCTGCTGGTGGGGGTCCTGCCGTTCCAGGTGGTGCTCGTCGTCACCGCCGTCGGCTGCGCGAGCGCGGCGGTGCTGATGGTCGTCGGAGGAGAGGCCGGGTCGCACGACCCGGCGGTGGCGTCCCCGGACCGCGACGGCGGTTCCGCCTCCTGCGTCCGGGCGAGGTGACCGTGTCCTGACGGCGGAGGACCCGCGCGGGATACTCCTGCCGTGCGTCCACACCAGCGAACCATCGCCGAGGAACTCGGCGTCGTCCCCTCCGTCGACCCCGCCGCGGAGATCGCGCGGCGCGTGGCGTTCCTGCACGACTACCTCCTGGCGACCGGGGCCGCCGGCTACGTGCTCGCCGTCAGCGGGGGGCAGGACTCGACCCTGGCCGGGCGCCTGTGCCAGCTCGCGGTGGAGGCGGTGCGGGCCGGGGGCGCCTCCGCCCGGTTCGTCACGGTGCGGATGCCGTACCGCAGCCAGGCGGACGAGGAGGACGCCCAGCTCGCCCTGCGCTTCATCGCTGCCGACGAGGGGATCACGATCAACATCGAGCACGGCGTCGACGGTGTCGTCCGCGACGTGCAGTCCGCCACGGGGGAACCGTTGAGCGACTTCGTCAAGGGCAACGTCAAGGCGCGGCTGCGGATGGTGGCGCAGTACGCCGTCGCCGGTGAGCAGAACCTCCTCGTCGTCGGCACCGACCACGCGGCCGAGGCGGTGACCGGGTTCTTCACCAAGTACGGCGACGGCGGTGCGGACGTCGTCCCCCTCGCCGGGTTGAGCAAGCGGCAGGGCCGGGCGCTCCTGGAGCACCTCGGGGCGCCGGTCCGGTTGTCCGAGAAGGCGCCGACCGCCGATCTGCTCGACGACCAGCCCGGCCAGACCGACGAGGCGAACCTCGGTCTGCGCTACGCCGACATCGACACCTACCTCGAGGGCGGCACCGTGAGCGAGGAGGTCGCCGAGGCCATCGAGGCCCGGTACCGGGCCACCGAGCACAAGCGCCGGCTCCCGGTCTCGGGCCACGACGACTGGTGGCGGTAGCGGTGGAGTCACCCCCCGGACGCTTCCGGACGTACCGGGGCGTGGTGCAGATCTCCCTCGGCGGTCTCTGGGTGCTCCAAGACGCTGAGCCCGAGGGCTGGGGCTACGACGACTACCCGTCCGACTTCGCCGGGAGGACGGGCGGTGAAGGCGTCTACCTGATCTCGGGGCACTACGCCGGTCCCGTCGGGGTGACGGTGGAGGTGCACCGCTCCGCTCCCGAACCCCCACGAGGATGGGAGAAGTCGGCTGAGCTGGAGGGGAACTACCCCAGCCGGGTGGCCAGGGCGTGGTGCGAGCTCCTCGAGGTCGATGAGCAGTTGGAGCACATCGAGTTGCCGGCCGAGCGCGTGCGGATCCGCGTCTCGGTGGACGGATGGAGCACACCGCCCAACCCCGGTGGTTCGCCCGAGACCTGGCTCCTGCAGGTGTGGCCCGCTGGAGCTGCCTGACGATCGGCAGGTCGTACCCGCAGCACCCGCAGCGCGCCGCGTCGGGGTAGGCCCGTGCGCCGGTGAGTCCGTCGTCACCGACGTGCGGCAGGACGGGGAGCGTGTCTCCCGGTGAGTTCCGACGTCTCGAAACCCTCGACGACCTCCGAGACCGCGAGGTGGAGTTCGTCGAGAACGGTCACGAGTTGTCGCAGGAGTTCCGGTGGGTGCTGTCGCATCATCGCCTCGACCCGCTCGCCCAGGGGGGCGAAGAACCCCACGGCCTGGTCCTTCACGTCCGGCGGCACGCGCAGGGTCACGACCCGCCGATCCCGGTGCTCGCGGGAACGGACCACCAGACCCGCGGTCTCGAGGCGGTTGAGCAGCGCGGTCGTCGCGCCGGTGCTCAGACCGATGCGGCGGCCCAGGACGGTCGGTGAGAGGGGTGTTCCGCGGTCCTGGTGGTAGACCACCTGCCCGAACGCCTCGGCGTCAGCCGTGCTGACCCCCAGCCAGCGGGCCAGGTGGTGGACCACGTCGGCGTTGTCGGCCGTGTACACCTGCAGGGCGTCGACGACCTGGTCCGCCAACGGCATCTGGTTCCGGACGCCTACCGGCGCGTCGGGGACGGATCGGACCGACCGGGATCCACTGCGTGGCTGGCTCATCACATCCCTCTCGCTGCTGACGTGGTGGTGACCCAGGCTAGCGCTTGACTCCAAGAACAAGTACCTCCAATATGGAGGTACTTCAGGTGAGCGCTAATGCCGCCTGACGGTCCGGCGCGTCCTCGGTCTCGCCGTCGCCTCCACGAGATCGCCGCGGTGATGATCACCGCCGCCCGCAGCCAGGCTGCTGACGCCGCCGTCACCGTGGCTCTTCCCGTCGTCTGAGCCTGGATCCACCGTCCCGTGATGCTGCGGGGGCCAGTACGTGAGGCGGCGGGTGGCTTCTGACCTGCAACGATGGGACTTCTCTACGGTTCCAACGCAGCAGCAAGGAAGACACCCGCCAAATGCAAGTCTCGCACGCCCTCCCCACCACCGCGGCGGCGTCCTCGATCACCTTCGACGACCCAAACCTCATCGCCCACGCCGGCCTGGCCCCGGCCCTGCAACTGGCCCAGACCGCGGGCCTGCACGACCTGCTCGGCCAGCACCTCACCCTCGCCGGGCCCGGGTCGGCTAACGCTGCGGCCAAGGCCACCGGCCTGGTCGCCGGGATGTTAGTCGGCGCCGACAGCATCGACGACATGGACGTCCTGCGACACGGCGCGAACACGAAACTGTTCGACGACGTCCGCGCCCCCTCGACCTTGGGGACGTTCCTGCGGACCTTCACTCACGGCCACGTCCGCCAACTCGACGCCGTCGCGGCCCGGTTCCTGACCGGCCTGCAGACCACGACCGCCGCGGTTGGGTCACCGCTACTGGCCGATGCCGACCAGATCCTCTACGTCGATGTCGACGACACCATCCGCCAGACCTACGGCTACGCCAAGCAGGGCGCCGGATACGGCTACTCGAAAGTCAAAGGCCTGAACGCGATGCTGGTGACCGCGACCACCCCGGCCAGCACGCCGGTGATCGTGGGAACCCGCTTGCGAAAGGGATCGGTCGCCAGCGCTAAGGGTGCGCCGAAACTACTGGGCGATGCCCTAGCGACCCTCAAACGCACCGGCACCGGCACCGGCACCGGTGCTGGTGCTGGTGCTGGTGCGGCTACCGGTGGCGGGTTGGTGATCGTGCGGGCCGATTCGGCCTACTACAACCACGCCGTGATCGCCGCCGCCCGCCGCGGCCGGGCCCGCTTCTCCCTCACCGCTCGCAGCAATCCCGCTGTCCGGCGGGCGATCGCGGGCATCGCCGACGATGCCTGGACGCCGATCAAGTACACCGACGCGGTCTGGGATGAAGACGACCGGCGCTGGGTTTCTGATGCCGAGGTCGCCGAGACGACCTACACCGCGTTCACCGGCCGCAGGAAGGCTGAGCACGTGAGGGCGCGGTTGATCGTCCGCCGCGTCAAACGGTTGAACCCCGCCGCTCTCGGTCGGGGGCAGGGTGAGTTGTTCGAGACCTATCGCTATCACGCGGTGTTCACCGACTCCCCGCTGCCGATGCTGGTCGCGGAGAAAGATCACCGCGCGCACGCGGTGATCGAGTCGGTGATCGCCGAGGCCAAGGACGGTCCGTTGGCGCATCTGCCGTCGGGGAAGTTCCAGGCCAACGCTGCCTGGTTGGTGTTGGCCGCGATCACGCACAACCTGACCCGAGCCATTGCCGCGTTGGCGGGGACGACCCACCGTCGCGAACGTGCTGGGACGATCCGGGGCAAGCTGATCAGCTTGCCTGCGCGGGTCGCGTTCTCGGCTCGTCGGCTGCGGTTGCACGCCCCGTCCGGCTGGCCCTGGCAGTCCGGCTTGGAGAACGTGTTGGCCGCCATCGTTGAAATCGACCGGCATCAGCCGGTCGTGACCCGCCGGATCTGAGCACTGCCCGACGCCCACCGCCCGAGAGGGCACGACCAGGAATCGCCGTGGAAGAGCCAACACCCGGTCGGCAGCTATCTGATGCCCTGCTCGTGGTGACCTGCCTTCGGCAGGTCACCACGAGCTCATCGGTCATTCGGTGGTGGATCCAGGCTGAGTTCTCCACCACCCGCACACGCACCGAACCACCCGGAGGAACCACCGATGACGAACACCGCGAAACGTCCCCGTACGCCCCGGGTCCTCATCACCGGAGCCAGCATCGCCGGCCCCGCCCTCGCCTGGGGCCTGCGCCAGGCCGGATTCGAGGTGACCCTGCTGGAGCGGTCTGCCCAACAGCGCGAGACGGGTCAGAACATCGACGTCCGCGGCCTGGGCCGCGACGTCGTCCGGCGGATGGGCCTCGAAGCCACCGTGAAGGCGAACCTCACGGGGGAGCGGGGAACGCGTTACGTCGACGACACCGGACGTCCCTACGCGGTCCTCCCGCGCGAGGAGGGCCGTGACGGACCGACGGCGGAACTGGAGATCCTCCGCGGCAGGTTCGCCGAGATCCTCGTCGACCTCGTGGCGCGGGACGTCGACCTGCGCTACGGCGACTTCGTCACGGCGGTGCGCCAGGACGAGGACGGGGTCGACGTCGAGTTCGACAGTGGCTCCCGGGAACGTTTCGACCTGCTGCTGGTCGCCGAGGGCCGCAGTTCGCGCACGCGCAGACTGCTCTTCGCCCAGGAGACCGAGTACCGCGACTTCGGTGTGAGCATCACCTACGGAACCCTGGACCGCGTTCCCGCTGACGTCGACTGGTGGGACTGGTACACGGCGACCGGTGGGCGGGTGGCCTCGATCCGACCGGACGACGTGGGCACGATGCGGGCCAGCATGTCCTTCGAGTCCGAACCCGCGGGGTTCGAGGGACTTCCGCTGGAGTCGCAGTTGGCGGTCCTGCGCGAACGGTTCCGGGGGGCCGGTTGGCAGACCCGGCGGATCCTGGAGGGTTTCACCGCACGGCCCGAGGAGTTCTACACCCAACGCATGGAACAGGTGGTCGTCTCGACCTGGAGCAAGGGCAGGGTCGCCCTGCTGGGTGACGCCGCGTGGGGTTCGGGCCCGACGGGGATGGGGACCACCCTCTCCCTCGTCGCCGCCCACGTGCTCGCGGGGGAACTCGCCCGGACCTGCGCCGCGGGTGGTGATCACCCGGCCCGGGCGTTCGCCCGCTACGAGTCCCTGCTGCGGCGCTACGCCGACAGCGCCCAGGGCCTCCCTCCCGGCGGAGCTCGCCTCCTGCACCCTTCCTCCGCGCTCGGCGTCAGAGTGGTGCAGGCGACGCACCGGCTCTCGGCGACCCCCGCGCTCAAGGGCCTGGCACAGAGGTTCTTCCTCACCAGCGCCCGCCACGTTCCCCGCCTGGACGACTACCCCCTCCTGCGGGGCTGACGCCGACGCCTCGAGTCCGCCAGCCCGGCCCGTGAAGGGGCGGTAGGCCACGGTGTCCGGTCCTCAGCCACGTCGGCGGCCGGTTGCCGTTGCACACGACCGGAGTCGGGAAGGTCCTCCCCGCGCACGTGCCGGCGGACGTGGGGAGCCGTGTGTTCGCCGAACTCGTCCGGGTGACGCCCTGCAGCATCAGTTGGCCGAGGGTCCTGGCCCGGCAACTCGCAGCGGTCCGGCGGGACGGCTTCGCCAGCACCAGCGGCGAGATGGACGTGGGCAACGCCTCCGTCGCCGTTCCCGTCCGCGGACCCGACGGGGAGGTGGTGGCGGCCCTGGGCCTCGTCGTGTCCTCGCTCGGGCGGGACCGTCCGCGGCTCGTCGCGGCGCTGACCGTCGCCGCGGCGGGGGTCTCCCGGGCGTTGCGTTCCTGAGAACGGTTCAGGCCGTCGCCCCGCCGGGACGGGCCGAGGCGACGAGCATCTCCAGGCCCATCTCGAAGGCGCGCGTCGCCACCGGGTCGTACGGGTCCTCGTCGGCCAGGGTCGCGAACGCCGCGGCGAACGTGGGGAACGCGGCCTCCTGGCCGGTGGGGTCGAAGACGACGCTCGGCCCGGACATGTCGAGGACGCTGCCGAGGACGAAGGACTCGAACGCCGTCAGCAGGGGGAGCACGTCGCGCTCGGGCCAGCCGACGGTTGCGGCGGCCACCGCGAAGTCCTCGTACTGGGCCAGCAGGACGGGTGCCGAGGCGCGCTCCGTCATGAGCAGCGGTATCGCCCGGGGGTGGCGCGCGAAGGCGCTGCGGTAGGAGCGGGCCCACGCGCGCAGGCCGTCCTCCCAGGGCAGGGACCGCAGCGGTCCCGAGTCGATCCGCGCGGAGACCAGGGCCCGCACGTCCTCGATCATGGCGGCGCGGTTGGGCACGTGGTTGTAGAGCGACGCGGGGTTGACGGCCAGACGGGCGGCGACCCCGCGGATGCTGGCGGCCTCGGGGCCCTGGCTGTCGATCAGGGCCAGCGCCGTCCGGGTGATCAGCTCACGGTTGAGCAGTGGACGCGTCGGTCTGGCGATGGGCACCTCCTGGGAACGCGCCGAGCCTACGCGTCACCGGCCGTCAGGCTGCTCGGAACCCTGGCCGTCGGAAAACAAACGATGTATGTTTCCCGCCGTGGACACGAGGCCCTTCACCGTCGTCGAGGCGAGCGTCGAGCAGCTGCGCGACGCCCTCGCCGCGGGCACCCTCAGCAGCGTCGAACTGGTGGCCCGCTACCTGAACCGCATCGGCCACCACGATCGTTCCGGTCCCCGGTTGAACTCCGTCCCGGTGCTCAACCCCGCGGTCTTCGACGAGGCGCGGGCCGCCGACGAGCGCCGCGCGCGCGGTCGGGAACTCGGGCTCCTCGACGGGATCCCCTTCACCGCCAAGGACTCCTACCAGGTGAAGGGGTTGCCCGTCGCCAGCGGTTCTCCCGCCTTCGCCGGCCTGGTCGCCCGCGACGACGCCTTCGCCGTCGCCCGGTTGCGGGCCGCGGGGGCGGTGTTCCTCGGCCTCACGAACATGCCGCCGATGGCGGCCGGCGGGATGCAGCGGGGCGTCTACGGACGGGCCGAGTCGCCCTACAGCGCCGACCACCTGACCTCCGCCTTCGGTTCCGGATCCTCCAACGGCTCCGGCACGGCGACGGCGGCGAGCTTCGCCGCCTTCGGTCTGGGGGAGGAGACCTGGTCGTCCGGACGGGCGCCGGCCTCCAACAACGCCCTCGTCGCCTACACCCCCTCGCGCGGGGTCGTCTCGGTGCGCGGCAACTGGCCGTTGGTCCCCACGATGGACGTCGTCGTGCCGCACACACGCTCGGTGCGCGATCTGCAGCACGTGCTCGACGTGGTGGTCGCCGACGACCCCGACCCCTCCGGGGACCTGTGGCGCACCCAGCCGTGGATCGACCTCCCCCGCCCCTCGCAGGTGCGCCCGCCGTCGTTCGCCGACCTCGAGGACCTGCCGCTGGCCGGGCTGCGCCTGGCCGTTCCGCGCCTCTACGTCAACGCCGACCCGGACACCAGGCACCCGATCCGCACCCGCGACAGCGTCATGCGGTTGTGGGCCGACCTGCGGGCGGACCTCCAGGCCGCCGGCGCGGAGGTGGTCGAAACCCCCTTCCCGGTCGTGGACAACTACGAGAAGCTCCACGCCGGGGACCGCGACTTCGTCGACCGGGGTTTCGTCAGCCAGCAGTTCCTGCAGGACGAGATCGGCGACCTCTCGGTCTGGGCCATGGACGACTTCCTGCGCCGCAACGACGATCCGACCCTGAACCGGCTCGCCGACGTCGATCCCGCGCGCATCTTCCCCGCGCCGCCCGGCGCGCTCGAGGACCGCTACGGGGTGTTCGCGTTCGACCTCGCCTACGACATCGCCGGCTACGTCGACCGCGCCCGGCAGGGGGAGTGCGACTGGCGCACCATCGAGAGCCTCGAGGAGGGGTTGCGCGGTCTGGAGCACACCCGGCGCGTCGACTTCGAGGACTGGCTCACCGCCGAGGGTTTCGACGCCGTGGTCTTCCCGGCGGCCGCCGACGTCGGGCCCGCCGACGCCGACGTGAACCCCGCGTCGGCCGACCTCGCGTGGAGCAACGGCGTGTGGGTCTCCAACGGCAACCTCGTGCCCCGTCACCTCGGCATCCCGACCGTCACCGTGCCGATGGGCACGATGGCCGACACCGGGATGCCCGTCGGCCTCACCATCGCCGGCCCCGCCTACAGCGACACCCGGCTGGTGCAGGTGGCCGCGGCCGTCACCGCCCTGCGCGAGCGCCGGACGAGCCCGCCGCGCACCCCGGAACTGCCGGACGAGGCGGTGTTCGCGGTCGCCCGGCCCGTCGCGACGGGGGAGCTCTCCCTCACCGTGGACGAGGTGCTCCTCGACACCGACGGAGTCGTGCGCTTCTCGGCCACGGTGGCCGGGGGCGAGCCCGCGGAGCACGCGGCCTACGTCGACGGGGTGCGCGTCGCCACGACGTCGGAGGGAGGTCGCCTGCAGGGCACGGCGCAGGTGGACGCCCCCGCCCATCGTTCGCCCGTCAGCGACTGGCTCGCCCCCTTCGGGCCCCTCGTCGTCGTCCTCGTGCGCGACGGGTCGGGTGTGGTCGCCGGTGCCGTCGCGACGACGCCGCAGTCACCGCTGTGAACGCCCACCCGTCCCGTCCCGCCCCCGAGGGAGACGCCGTGTCCGAGGTCTTCGACTACTTCGCCCAGGTCGACCTGCCCACCCCGATACTCACCGACGACGAGGTGCGCCGCCACGTCGCCGAGGTGTTCGGCGTCGAGGTTGACGTGCGGTCCCTCGGCAGTCAGCAGGACCAGAACTTCCGGCTGTTCCCCCGGGGTTCGAGCGAGCCGCTGGGGGTCCTCAAGCTCAGCAACCCGGTGTTCAGCGAGTCCGAGATCGAGATGCAGGACGAGGCCGCCGCCGTCGTCGCGCACCGTCACCCCGGCCTGCGCGTGCCGCGCCTCGTCGACGGTCCCCGCGGGGTGATGTCGGCGTGGTGGGACACGACGGGCGGACGTCTGCACGCGCGGGTCATCGAGAATGTCTCCGGGCGGACCCTCATGGGCTCGAGGTACCTGTCCCCGCCGGTCGTCGAGGCGATGGGGCGACTCGCCGCCGCCGTCAGCACCGCCCTGTCCGACTTCACCCACCCGGCGCAGACCCGGGTGCTGCAGTGGAACCTGCGCCACGCGGACCGGGTCGTCGACACCCTCCTCCCGCTCGAACCGGACGCTGCGGTGCGTGCCGTCGTGGGGGCGGCCGCCGTGGCGGCGCGCAATGCGCTGGCCCCGGTGGCCGCGGGACTCCCGGTGCAGGCCGGGCACTTCGACGTCACCGACGACAACGTGCTGCGGCCCGAGGGCGGGGTCGTCCCCGACGCGGTGATCGACTTCGGCGACGTGTGCGCGTCGTGGCGGGTGGGTGAGATCGCGGTGACGGTGTCCTCGATCCTGCACCACGACGGCGCCACGCCCGAGAGCGCGCTGACCGCCGTCCGCGCCTTCGACTGCGACCGTCCGCTGGACGACGACGAGATCACCGCCCTGTGGCCGCTGGTGGTCCTGCGCGGTGCGGTGCTGGTCCTCAGCGGCCGGGCCCAGGTGCGCCTGGACGAGCAGAACTCCTACGCCTCCGGCGCCCTCGACCGTGAGTTCCGCATCCTGGAACGGGCCACGTCGGTACCGCTCGCCGTCCTCACCGCCGCGACCCGCGCGGCGCTCGGACGACCGGTGGCGCCGGAACCGGCGTGGTCGGGGGACACCCTCCTGCCCCCTCTCGCGCGTCGGGTCGAACTCGACGCGTCGACGGAGTCGCCGCTGAACGACGCCGGGGCCTGGCTCGACGCGTCGACCCTCGAGAACGCCGCCCTGGCGGCCCTCGACGCCGGCGCCGAGATCGTCACCGTGCCCGCCTGGCGACCGGTCGTCACCAGTTCCCTGCCACCGCCGGCGGCGACGGCCGAGACGGTGTCCACCGGCGTCACCGTGTGGCTGGCCCGTCCGAGTCCCCTCGGTGTGGGTTCCGGTGAGGTCAGCCAGACCGCGCAGTCGCTCCGCTGGACGTCGACGGGAGGGACCGTCACCGTCACCGGAGAACTCGGGAACGACGGGTCAGGGGTGCTCCCCGCCCGCACCCGACTCCTCGTGCAGCGTTGCGCCGCAGGGCAGGATCAGCCACCGGCCCGGGTGACACCGCGGCTCGCACGCGCGTGGCGGGCGGTGGTCGGTGATCCCGGGGCGGCGATCGGCGTCCCCTCCGAGGGGGAGCGAGAAGGAACCGGGGACGACGTCCTGCGGCGCCGGCACCGCGTGCTCGCCGAGGTCCAGGAGCACTACTACGCGGCGCCCCCGCAGGTCGAACGCGGCTGGCGCGAGTTTTTCCTCGACGTCGACGGCCGCGTCCACCTCGACATGGTGAACAACGTCGCGTCGGTGGGTCACGCGCACCCCCGCGTCGTCGCCGCGGCGTCCCGTCAGATGCACCTGCTGAACACGAACTCACGGTTCCACTACCGGGCCATCACCGACTACGCCGAGCAGTTGTCCGCGACGCTGCCCGAGGGGCTCGACACGGTGTTCTTCGTGAACTCCGGCTCCGAGGCCACCGACCTGGCCGTCCGGCTCGCGATGGCGTCCACCGGGCGCCCCGACGTCGTCGCGATGCGCGAGGCGTACCACGGCTGGACCTACGCCAGCGACGCGGTGTCGACGTCGATCGCCGACAACCCGAACGCCCTCTCCTCGCGCCCCGCATGGGTGCACACCGTCGACGCCGCGAACTCCTACCGCGGGCGTCACCGGGGCGCGGACGCCTGGCGCTACGCCCCGGAGGCCGTGGCCGTCATCGACGGGCTCGCGGCCGGTGGACGTCCGCCGGCGGGGCTGATCTGCGAGCCGTACTTCGGCAACGCGGGCGGGGTCGCCCTCCCCGAGGGGTACCTGGAGCAGGTCTACGCCGCGGTGCGCCGCCACGGTGGTCTCGCCATCGCCGACGAGGTGCAGGTGGGTTTCGGACGCCTGGGGGAGTGGTTCTGGGGTTTCCAGCAGCAGGGTGTCGTGCCCGACGTGGTGGCGGTGGCGAAGTCCATCGGTGCCGGCCACCCGCTCGGGGCGGTGATCACCCGACGGGAGATCGCCGACCGCTACCGCACGCAGGGGTACTTCTTCTCCTCCACCGGCGGGTCGCCCGTCTCGGCGGTGGTCGGCTCGGCCGTGCTCGAGGTGATCCGGTCGGAACGCCTGCAGGACAACGCCCGCGTGGTGGGCGCGCACCTGAAGCGGCGCCTGGAGGACCTCGGCCGCGAGCACGACCTCGTCGGCACCGTGCACGGTTCCGGCCTCTACCTCGGCGTCGAGTTCGTGCGGGACCGCACCACCCTCGAACCCGCCACCGAGGAGACGGCCGCGATCTGCGACCGCCTGCTGGAACTCGGGGTCGTCATGCAGCCCACCGGCGACCACCTCAACGTCCTCAAGGTCAAACCACCCCTGTGTGTCTCACGGGCGTCGGTCGACGTGTTCGCCGACGCGCTGGGACACGTCTTGAGGACCGGCTGGTGAACGCCGGTGTTCCCCGAACCGAGAGGAGCTGTCGTGTGGCAGATGCCCGCTGAGACCGATCCGCACGAGCGCACCTGGATGGCGTTCCCCCGTGAGGGGTTCACCCTCGGCGCCGGGGCGCAGACCCGGGATGAGGGATACCGGGCCTGGACCGACGTCGCCCACGCGGTGGCGCAGTTCGAACCCGTGACGATGGTGGTCGACCCGACCGAGACCGCCCGGGCCCGGCGGATGCTCGACCCGGCCGTGGAGATCGTCGAAGCCCCCCTCGACGAGTTCTGGATGCGCGACGTGGGCCCGACCTTCGTGCTGGACCGCGACCGTTCCGGAGTCCTCGGGGCGGTCGACTGGATCTTCAACGGGTGGGGTGCCCCGGACTGGGCGGGGTGGCAGAAGTCCGCGGGCATCGCCCGGATCGTCGCCGAGCACGTCGGCGCCGAGGTCGTCGACTCCCTGCTGGTCGCCGAGGGGGGCGGCCTGCACGTCGACGGCACCGGTACGGTGCTGCTGACCGAGACCGTGCAGCTCGACCCCCGGCGCAACCCGTTCGCAGACCGGAGGCGGGTCGAGGCCGAGATGGCGCGCACCATCGGCGCGACGCAGGCCGTCTGGCTCTCCCGCGGTCTCACGCGCGACTACGACGAACTGGGCACCCGGGGCCACGTCGACATCGTCGCCACCTTCGCCGCGCCCGACCACGTCCTGGTCCACCACCAGCGGGACGAGGGACACCCCGACGCCGCGGTGTCGCGCCAGTGCCGGGCGGAACTGCAGGCGGCCTTCGAGAGCACGGGCCGCGCGGTCACCCTCACCGACCTACCCGCCCCGGCGACGCTGCGCGACGGTACGGGCCCCGTCGACTGGAGCTACGTCAACCACCTCGTCGTCAACGGCGGGGTGGTGGCCTGCGGTTTCGGTGAACCCGAGGCCGACGCCCGCGCCCGCTCGATCCTGAGCGAGGCCTACCCGGGCCGCACCGTCGTCACCGTCGACGCCCGTCCCCTGTTCGAACGCGGAGGCGGCGTCCACTGCATCACCCAGCAGCAACCCGCGACGGCCGGACCGGTTCAGTGAGCCGAGGCGGTGCTCCTGGTCTCGAGGGAGGACAGGTCGATCGACCGGGACGGCCGCGCCAGGGACGGGAAGCGCTCGCGGAGGAACTCCTCGCTGCGCTGTGCGGCGTCGCGGTGCACCGGATCGTGGTCGTAGAGTTCCACGCTGATCCAGCCCTCGTACCCGTCGGCCAGAACCCGGCCCACGGCGTCGAAGTCGACGTCCCCGTCTCCGGGAACGAGGTGCGCGTGCACGCGGTCGGCGATGTCCTCCACCTGCAGGTGCCGGGTGATCGGGAGGTGGCGGGAGAGTGAACCCAAGGCGTCCTCCTCCTCCACGACGCAGTGTCCGAGGTCCTGGCTGAGCCACAGGTCCGGGCTCGCCGTCCGTTCCAGCACGACCGCGACGTCGGCGTTCGTCCGGCAGTGGAACCCTGGTTCGGGCTCGATGCCCAGGACCGTGCTGCCGCGGGGAAGTCCTGCTGCATCGAGAGTTTCGTGCAGCGTGTCGAGCAGGACGGCCAGGGCCTCGTCCAGCCACGCGTCGGCCTGGGCCGCACCGACCTCGGGACGCCGCTTGCCGGTGGAGAACACCACGAGCGGAACTCCGACGAGAACCCCGATGCGGACGCTGCGCTGCAACAGGTCCAGCCGGCGGGCGCGTTCGGCGGGGTCCGGGTCCACGAGCGCGGGTTCGAAGGCCTCCTCGCTCAGCAGGTGCGGGTCCCCGGTGGCCAGGCTGCACGCGACCATGCCGTTCGCCGCGAGGGTTTCCCGCAGGCGGGCCGCGTCGGCGGCGGAGAACGTCCACGGGTCGACGTGCTGGGCGTTGAGCGAGAGTTCGATGCCGTCGTACCCGCGGTCGGCCAGCGTCCGGACGGCGTCGTCGAGGCTCACCGAGCGCAGACCGTTCGCGTTGTAGGCGAGACGGGCGCGCGGGGTCGAGGGGGTCAGGGAGGTTTCGGGCACAGGTGCTCCTCGTGGTCGCGTGAGTCGCGGTGGAGGGGAAGAGTCGGATCAGCCTGGCAGCGGTCTCGGTGCTGCGCCCGACGACGATACGCACGATCTGACCGAGTGCGCTTCCGGAGTCACAGGACGTGAGAATCGTCACGGGAAGTCCGGTGTGCGGACTCCCGGGGAGCGGGGCACAGTGACGCCGTGCCGTTCACCGTGCCGAGCGCAGGAGCTCGAACCCGCCGATGACCTCCCCTCGACCCTTCTCCGTCGCAGGGCCCGACCCCGCGAACTCCGGTTCCCCCGCAGCTCCGGTGGTGGAACCCTCCACGTTGCAGCTCCTGCGGGAGGTGGCGGACGTGAAGCGCCTGCGCGACGCCCGAGGACCGGGTTCCCTCGCCGACCGCGCGTTCGTCCGGTCCTGGCGCGTTCTCCTGCAGGAATGGTCGGTGGACCACGTCCTGGCCCTGGCCCTGCGGGAGGTGGCCCACGCCCTGGTCGCGGCCCGTCTCGCCGGGGTCGACGCCGACGTCCTGGCCACGGCCGGTCTGGACCGGGACGAACGTCTGCTCGTGCTGCAGCGCGCCTTCGACGCCGTCACGGCGACCGCCGAGGGCGGTTTCGGTGACCTCGCCGACCTGCGCGCCGCGCTGGACCCCGACCCGTTCGCGGAGGAGCTCCTCCCTGCCGCACCGGCCTTCGTCGACGCCCTGGTCCGGCAGCCGCGAGCCGGGGCCACCCACCCGGTGCTGCCGCGCGTCGTCGTGGAACCCCCCGAGAGCCACGGTGACCACTGCTTCGTCACCGCGGTGTACTCCGCGCTCGTCGCACCGCGCTTCGGCGTGGGGCGCGGCGAGGCGTTCCTCGTCGCGCTGGCCCACCACCTGCCCAACGGCGACCTCCCCGACGCCGGGTTCGGCGGCGAGGTCCTGCTCGGGGAGCACTACCTGCGCGTGCTGGCGGCCCTGGAGCAGCGGTCCCTGCAGCAACTGCCGCAGGGCCTCGCGGAGCGCCTGCGGGTCCTCCTGCCGCAGCGCGAGACCACCGACACCCCCGTGGGGCGGGTCTTCAACACCGCTGACGTCCTGGACCGCGTGCTGCAGGTCCACCACCACGCCCGTGAGGCGGCGTTCACCGCCGCCCAGGCCCTCGACGACCTGGACATCGTCCACCCCGGCGCCGTCCAGCAGTTCCAGCTCGGTGTCCTCGCGGGCGCCGGCATCCCGGTGCGCTGAGCACCCCGTCCACCGAGGAGTCCCGTGAACACCCCTGACGAACTGCACGACGACGAGCGGACCGGCTGGGTCATCGCCGGAGCGGGCTGGGTCGCCCGCGACCACATGGCCCCCGCCCTGGCCGCCTCGGCCACCAGCCGGGTCGTCGCCGTCGTCGACCGTGACCTGGAGGCGGCGACCGCCCTCGCGGCCCGCTTCCCGGGCGCGCAGGCGCACGACGACCTGGCCGCGGCCTTCGCCACCCCGGGGGCGCGGATCGTCTACGTCGCCACCCCGAACCACGCCCACCGCGAGGTCGCGCTGGCCGCGGCCGACGCGGGGTTGGCCGTCCTGTGCGAGAAGCCGCTCGCGGCGAGCCTGGAGGACGCCGCGGCGCTGGTCGCCGGGTGCGAACGCGCGGGAGTGGTGGCCGCGACGGCCTTCGACCAGCGGTTCCACCCCGCCCACGAGGTGATGGCCGAGTTCATCGCCCGGGGCGACCTGGGCACCGTCACGGCCGTCCGCATCGTCTACGCGTGCTGGTTGCCGCCCGGGTGGGCGCCGCCCGGCAGCACCACGGGTGACAACTGGCGCGTCGACCCCGTCCGGGCCGGTGGCGGGGCCTACATCGACCTCGCCCCGCACGGGCTGGACCTCGTCGGCACCCTGCTGGGCGAGGACGTGGCCACGGCCACCACCCACGTGCAGCACCGCGTCCACGACTACGCCGTCGACGACGGTTCCGTCCTCGTCGGCAGCACCTCCTCCGGGGTGCTGGTGACGATCTCGAACTCGTTCAACACCGTCGAGACCCTGCCGCGCCGTCGGCTCGAGATCGTCGGTACCGCAGGGCAGCTCGTCGCCAACGACACCATGGGACAGGACGCCGGTGGCCGCGTGGAGTTCATCGACGCCGCCACGGGTGCGTCCCGCGACCTGGAGTTCGACACCACCACGTCACCGTTCACCGGCGAACTGCGGGCCCTGGAGGCCGCGGTCACCGGCGGGGAGGACTGGCGCTTCCCGATGTCGCGGGACCTGCGCCTGCTGAACCTGCTGCACGACGCCCTCGGCGCGCAGCCCCGACCCGTGGAGGCACGAGCATGACCGGACCCGACGACGCCCACGCGATGCGCGGGGTCCGCGCCGCGGAACTGGCGCCCCTGCCCACCCGGGCCCACCGCGAGCACCGCGCCTACTCCTGCACGAACTGCGGCCACTGGCAGCGCTGGTTCGCGCACACCCCGCCGCCGTCGTGCCCGGTGTGTTCCGACGTCCGCAACGAACTGCCCGTCGACGGGTTCGAGTTCCTGCGCGAGACCGAGGTCGACGCGCTCGTGACGACGTCCTGGCGCGAGGCCGTACCCGGGGTCACCGAGTTCTGGGGCGACCCCGTCGTGGGGCTCGGGTCGCACGGCTGGGTGCTGGAGACCTCCGACGGCCTGCTCGGCTTCGAGGCCGCCCCGTGGTACTCCGCCGACGCGCTGGCCGAACTGCGCCGCCGCGGTGGCCTGCGGGTCCTGGCCTCCAGCCACGTCCACGGTTTCGGCGGGCTGTGGCAGCTGCAGGACGAACTCGACCCGCCCGTCGTCTCCGTCGGCGTCCACGACCTCACCTGGACCAAGGCCTTCCGCGTGACCTGGCCGGCCGACGACCGGACCGAGCTGGCGCCCGGGATCACCCTGCACCGCACCGGCGGGCACTTCCCCGGGCACAGCGTCCTGCACGACGCCGATCGCGGCCTGTTCTTCTGCGGCGACTCCCTCAAGATCGACCTCGACGAGGACGGGAACGCCGCGGCGCTGAGCGCCCACAAGGCGTTCCACGCGCAGATCCCGCTGTCCCGGGCCGAGTTGCGCAGCATGCGCGAGATCGTCGGGCAGCTGGAGTTCGACACCGTCTTCAGCCCCTTCGAGTTCGCCCGCGGGGTCACCACGGCCCACGTCGTGGCCCTCGTCGACCACATGCTCGCCAACCCCCCGTCGGCGTCCCCGGTGCCGATGGACCTGCTGACCCGGACCGTGGAGGTCTTCGCGTGACCGCACCCCGTCGCCTGACCGTCGACCACCCCGTCCAGGAGGGGCAGGACCACCTCGCGACCGAACGCTTCCGCGACGTCTTGGGGGAGCGCGACCGCTTCCAGTTCCCGACCTACCGCCTGGACACCGTCGGCATCCCCTCGTGGTGGACGATCGCCGCGACCGGCGACGCCGGGGTGGCCGCCATCGGCCACGGGTACGGCGGCACCGACGCCGACGCACGGCGCTCCAGCTGGGGCGAGTCCGCGGAACTGGGTCTGCTGCGCCGCACCGTGGCCACCCTGGAGCACCGGCGCGCCACCCGGAACGAGCTGGTCGCCGAACTCGGGGCCGACGCCGTCCTGGACCCGCCGGCGGTGTGCCTGGACGCCGGCGCGCCCTACACGCCCGACGTGACGCTGAACTGGCTGCCGTTGCAGCGCTACGGCACGGGGGAGCGGGTCTGGGCCCCCGCCGACGTCGTGCTGCGCGACTCCGACGAACTGCCCGACGGTTTCGTCGACGACCTGCCCCGCCTGGTGACCCGGCACGGCAACGGCCTCGGTGCCGGCGACAGCCTCGAACGCGCGGTCGCGCACGGGATCGGAGAACTCCTGCAGCGCGACGGCAACGGGACCCGCTTCCGGGCCCTGGACACCGGCGTCGTCCTCGACCTCGGCCCCGACGACGAACTCGTGACCGACCCCGTGACCCGCGACGCCCTGGCCCGGTTGCGGGCGGCGGGGGTGCGGGTCGTGCCCAAGCTGGCCAACGACTGGTGGGGCATCGCCAACATCACCGTCGTCGGCACCGACGACGACCCGCTGCAGCCGGTCATGGTGACCGCCGCCGGCGAGGCCGCCCACCCCGACCGGGAGGTGGCGCTGCGCAAGGCCGTGCTGGAGTTCGCCGCGGCCCGCTCCCGCAAGGCCTTCACCCACGGGGACCTCGACGCCGTCCGCGACATCAGCCCCGCCGGGTACGTCGAGCGCTACGCCGCCGACCCCTCCACCCAGGAGGAGCGCGCCCTGCGCGGGATGCTCGGCTGGCTGGAGAAGGACGCCGCTCAGCTGCGGTCCCTGCTCGAACCCGTCGTCCTGGCCGAACGCAGCCGGCGTCGCTTCGACACCCTGCCGACGTGGCGGGCCCCCGAGGGCGTCGACGAGCAGCAGGCCCTCTGCGCCCACCTCGTGGGTCTCCTGCGCGAGCGCGGGTTCGACGTGCTGGTGCTCGACTGCTCCGCCGAGCCCGTCGCCGTGGCCCGGGTCGTGGTGCCGGGTCTCGAGGTCGAGATCGTCAGCTACGGCCGGATCGGCGAACGCGGGCTGGTGGACCTCCTCGAACGCGGGGACGGTCGAACGGGTCTGCACGGCATCGCCGGCCTCGGGGTGCCCGGACAGGACGGGGTCCCCGCCTCCGCCGAACCCGTCCACCTCACCGACGCCGCCCGGGAACGCCTCGGCGGCCCGGCCTGGTTGGACCGGACCGCGCTCGACCGCGTCCTGGGGGAGCTGTACCCGCTCTACCGCGAACCGGCACTGCACGCGGCCGCCGTGGCCCGCGAGAACGGATGGACCGCATGAGGATCTGCCTCGTCTCCCGCCGCTACTGGCCCGCCGTGTCGGGCATGAGCGTGTACGCGGAGAAGCTCGTGGAAGGTCTGGTGGCCCGCGGCCACGAGGTCGTGCTGGTGTCGCAGTTCCGCGGTGACCCCGCCGGCAGCGCCGTCTACGGCGGCGGTCCGCCCCCCGCGGACCGGGTCCCGGCCAGGGTGCGGGCGATCGGGTTGGAGGCGTTGGGGGAGCAACGGTCGGGCGAGGGTCTGCCCGCCGACTTCGACGCCGACATCGCCGCGATGCGCGAGACCGTGGAGCGCCTGCACGCCGAGGAACCGTTCGACCTGCTGCACGCCCAGTACGCCTGGCCCACCGGGATGGCCGTCCTGGAGGCGTCCGCCTCGCTCGGCCTGCCCTCGGTGGTCAGCGTCCAGGGGGGCGACGGGCACTGGGTGGGGTTGTGCTGTCCCGCCCACTCCGTGGGGATCCGCACGGTCCTCGACCACGCCGGGGCCGTCCTCATCGGTTCCCGGACGTTCGCCGACGAGGTCGTGGACCACCACGGGACCGACCCGGAACGGTTCGACCTGGTCGGTGGAGCCACCGACACGCAGGCCTTCACCCCCGCCGACGAGGTCGCCGTGGGTGTGCTGCCCGCGGACGGGCCGGTGACGCTCCTCTTCCACGGCCGCGTCGACCGTCGAAAAGGCGTCCTCGACCTGCTGCACGGTCTCGCGGCGCTGCGCGCGGAGGGCCGGGACGTGCGGCTCCTCGTCTCCGGCATCGGCCCCGACGTCACCGCGGTCGCCGAACTCGTCACCGAACTGGGGCTGGACGACGTCGTGGAGCAGCGGGGTTACGTCCCCTACACCGAGGCGCCCGCCGTCTACCGCGACGCTCACGTGTTCGTCTCGCCGACCCAGTCCGAGGGTTTCTCGAACACGATCCTGGAGGCCATGGCCGCCGGGCTCCCCGTCGTCACCACCCGCACGGTGGGCGTCGTGGACTGCGTGCGCGACGGCGAGAACGGTCTGCTCCACGAGGTCGGCGGCGTCGCGGGTCTGGTCGACGCCCTGCGTCGTCTGCTCGACGACCCGGCCCTGGGGCCGAAGCTGGCGCAGCAGGCGCTGAGCGAGGTGCGCGAGGTCTGGTCCTGGCCGGCTCTGACGGAACGCGTGGAAGCCGTCTACCACCGGGTCGTCGCCACGCCGCCGGACACCGCGTGGACGCAGGTCCCGCCCGCCGAACGCCCTACCAGCAGGGGGCGGGGCGTGGAACCCACGACCGCCGACTCCGACTGCCGGTTCCTCGTCACCCCCCACCTCCTGTGAACCGCGCCGGGGTGGACCCCGCGCGGGTCCTCGCCGTCTCCCCGCACCTGGACGACGCGGTGTTCTCCGCCGGGGCGCTGTTGACCGGGTTGGTGGCCGCGGGGGCCGAGGTCACGGTGCTCACCGTCTTCACCGGCAGCGTGACGGACCCGACGGGTTTCGCGTTGGCCTGCCAGACCGACAAGGGTCTGGCCGACGACGTCGACTACATGGCCCTGCGTCGCGCCGAGGACGTCGCGGCCGGCGCCGCCCTCGGCACGACGGGTTTCCACCTCCCCCTCCTCGAAGCGCCGCACCGCGGGTACCACAGCGCCGCAGCGCTCTTCGGGCCCGTCGTCGCCGGGGACGAGGGGTGCCCGGTCGCGATCGGGGAGGCCCTCACGGCGTTCCTCGACGAGCGGTTCGGGGGTTCCGTGGACCTGCTGCTGGGTCCGCAGGCTCTCGGCGACCACGTCGACCACCGCCACGTGCGCACGGCGGTCGACGTTCTCGCCCACGACCGGGGCCTGTCTCTGGCCCGGTGGGCGGACACCCCCTACGTCCTGCGGGCCGGAGCGGAGACTCCCCTCGGCGACCCCCGGTACCCCACGGAGGAGGAACTCGACGCCAAGGTGGAGGCGTGCGCCGCGTACGCCACGCAACTGGGTTTCCAGTTCGACGGGACGGACGCGATGGTCCGGGCCTTGCGGGCCCTGCCGGAGACCTTCTACCCACCGTTGCCGGTGGACGCGCGGACCAGGTGAACCCGGTCAACGGCGGCCCTGCCGCGAACCGGCGTACCCGGGTTCGCGGATCCGGCGCCACCGCTGCGGCACGCGCAACCCCGCGACGGCGTTGTGGACCGGTGCGAACGTGATCGGTCCTCCACCTCGCCCTCGTCGAGGCACAGTTCGGCGAACGGCCTCCACGGCCCGCGCGGTCCGAGCCCGGCTCCTCGATCCAGCCGACCCCGGTCCCCGCGGTCAGGCCGTGCCGGACCGGTCGGCCGGTGTGGACGATCCCGCGCGGGTGCAGCGCCCTGGCTCCGCGGACGGCGGCCAGGGTGCGGAAGAGGGTGAACATCACCCCCGGCACCTTCCCCGTCCACGGGGGTGGCACACCTCACGGGGCGTCCGGGACGAACACCCGTCAGCGGCGGCGCAGGCGGTACCACTGCGGAGTGGTACCGCGCAGCGGCCCCGGGAACCCCCGGCTGTCGGTGGCGTCCTGGGCCACGACGTCCCAGCCGGGAAAGGCCTCGGTGACGTCGGAGGAACTGGCCCCGCGGGGCAGAGGCCCTCGGCGCCCCGGCGCGAACGCGAGCACGAGCAGGGTGGCGTCCGGCGCGGCGCAGGCGGTGATCCCGCGGCCCAGCTCGGAGCGTTGCCTGCGGCGGAGGCCGTTGAAGCAGCCCGCGTCGAGGAAGAAGTCGACGGGGGCTCCGATCCGGGCCGGGTCCAGTGCCGTCACGTCACCTTCGAGGGCGTGGACGTCCACCCCGTGCTCCTGCGCCCGCTCGGTGGTCCGGCGCACGACGGACGGCACCGCGTCGACGGCGCTGACGTCCCAGCCACGGCCGGCCAGTTGCACGGCGTGGGCGCCGGTGCCGCACCCGAGGTCGAGGGCGTGGCCGAAGGGGGCGACGCGTTCGGCCTCTTCGCGCTCGATCAGCGCGGTGAACTGGCCGGCGCCCACCTCCATGGCGCGTTCCCACGGTGTGATGCCGAGGCGGTAGGCGAGGGAGTAGCTGACGTTCACGGGAACCTTCCCACCGGTTGGAGGACTTCCAGGAGGAGCAGAGTGTCACGGCGGGGGAAGAGGTGGGCCGCGGCCGCGGTGAGGACCTCCCCGCCACCGTCGGCACCACCGCGCGATCAGCGGTACGAGCGTGGGTTCGAGCCCGGGCATCAACCCGGGGTACGAGGAATCGATGGTCGAGGATCCGACCACGCGGTGATGTTCAGACCGATCGTCACGGGGCAGGCTTCGACCATGAGCGAACCCGCCGCACTGAAGACCTCGCCCCGTTTCCCGTGGGCCGGGGGCGGCCGGCGCGACGGCTCGGCCGGTGGGCTGGACGCGTCTCCGTTGCTCGGTGCGGCAGTGCTGATCGGCGCGGTGTGGGGGGCGTCGACGTCAGGGCTGCAGACGCTGCTGCCCTGGCCCTTCGCCGGGCTGGCCAACGCGGTGGGCCCCTGGGTCGCTCCCGCGTTCCTGGTCGGTGCCTGGAGCCGGCGGCCCTGGGCCGCGGTCTTGGCCGGTGTCGCGGTGTGCTTCGGGGAGGTCGCCGGCTACTACGCCGTGTCCGCTGCGCGCGGCTTCGGCGTCAACCCCTCCAACGTCGTGCTGTGGGCCGCTACCGGTGTGTTCGGCGGGCCGGTCCTGGGGGTGGCCGGCTGGTGGTGGCGACGGGCGGCTGCGCCGCGGGTGGCCGCGCTGGGGGCGGCGCTGCTGGGCGGGGTCTTCCTCGCGGAGGGAGTGGTCACCTACGGGCTCTACCTGCGCTACCCGGGTGAGGCGGTCGTCTCCTGCGTCCTCGGTGTCCTGTTGGTGGTGGTCCTCGGCGCCACCGCGTCGGCCGCGCGGGCAGTGGGTGCGCGAGCCCGGGGTGTGGGTTCGGCTGCGGCGTGGTTGCTGTTGGTGTTGCCACTGGGTGCGGCCGGGGAGGTTCTGCTGCGTCTGGTCGTGACCTGAGCCGGGCGATCTCCATCCGCTCGGCCGGCGGGTGCGGTACGTCGAAGCAATCCACGGTGGAAGGTGGGTCAGTGAGGTACGGGAGGGTCGTCGCACTGCCCCGGCGACGTGATCGGCGACGTGACGAGGTGGGCGCGCTGCCGTTGGGCGAGGCGCAGGTGCTGCTGCCAGAGGAGCAGTTCTCGGACTGCGTAGAAGATCGCGAGGCCGGCCAAGACGGTGAGGGCCACGGCGAACCAGGACGGCAACCCCAGGTAGCCGATGACGGCCAGGTGGATGGCGATGACGGCCATGAAGCAGTCCACGGCCACCAGGAGAGGTTTCTTGGGATCTGTTCCGCGTCGTCGACCCAGCAGTCGGGCACGAGCGGGTGGTGGCGTAGGGCGATCGGTCACCGGGTCAGGATGCCGGGACGTGGGGGCTCCTGTCTGCTGGGATCAGCCTGTTGCGACGGTGACGTCGAACCGGGAACTAGCCGGTGGGCGACCGTGAAGAGAGTTGAGGAACAGGGTCTCCCGATCGTCGTTGGTGCGCGCACCGTGGGATGACCGGACGATTCTTGATCTGCCCCGGCGGCGGGAGTGTGCCTGCACGACCGACACGCGCTCGTGCTGACACACCATGGCTCTTCTTCCCGCTACCGTCCGACGCATGCCTGGACCTGCGGTGCTCCAGCCCTACGACCCTGCCTGGCCCGGACGAGCAGCGCAGCTGCTCGTTGCGGTGGAGAAGGCGATGAAGCCCCTGGGAGTGGGCGAGTCCCTCGAGCACATCGGCTCCACCTCGGTGCCGGGCCTGATGGCCAAGGCCTGCATCGACCTCCAGATCGTCGTCAGCGAGCTGCCTCGACCTGAGCCGCTGGACCAGGCGTTGGCCTCGATCGGTTTCGTCCCCACCACCGGCTCGCGCCCGGACTCTCCGGGGGTGTACCGCGACATCCCTCGCGGCTCCGAGCAGGTGCCCGACGAGGTGTGGCGCAAGCGACTCTTCGTGCACGACATCGACGGACCTGAGGCCGCGATCCTGCACATCCGCCTCGGTGCCTCGCCGTGGGGTCGCTACGCCCTGTGGTTCCGCGACTGGTTGCGCGCCCATCCTGAGGCCCGTGACCGCTACGCCTCCTTCAAGGCCGGCGTGGCCGCTGAGCACATCGGCGATGCTGACTACGACGACTACACCCGCGCCAAGACCGTCTTCTTCGATGAGGTGCAGGAGCAGTTCGAGGCGTGGGGACGCAGCCACTGACGATCGCGACGGATGGAGTCCCGTGAAGTGGTGTAACTCCTGCGCGTGAAGCGCTGCGGTTTCGGACTATGCCGTGAGGGCGGCGGTCCTGTCGAGCGGGGTGACCGTGTCGGGGTTCACGGTGACCGCGGCGGTGGGCAGGACGGTGGGTTCGGGCGGAGTCAGCAAGGCCATGGAGGCCTCGGAGAGGTAGCGACGTTCCCCGGACTGCCACTCATCGTGGGCCTCGATCAGCACGCACCCGGCCAGACGCAGCAGGGCCTTGGCGTTGGGAAAGATCCCCACCACGTCAGTGCGGCGCTTGACCTCCCGATTCAGGCGTTCGATCGGGTTCGTCGACCAGATCTTCTTCCAGTGCGCCTCGGGGAACACCGCGAACGCCGTCACGTCCGGACCGGCCTCATCCAGCATCTCCGCGACCGCAGGGAACTGCGCGCGCAGGGTGTCGGCGACGACGCGGACCTGCTCACCGACAGCCTCCGCGGTGGGCTGGACGAAGATGGTGCGGACCATCGCCGCGACCGCGTCTGACTGCCCCTTCGTGACCCGACTCAAGACGTTGCGCATGAAGTGGACCCGGCATCGCTGCCAGGACGCGCCGGTCATGCTCTGCTCGATCGCCGAGACCAGACCGCGGTGCTGGTCGGAGATCACCAGCTGCACCCCGTGCAGACCCCGCTCGCGCAGTGAGGTCAGGAACTCCTTCCAGAACGCCAACGTCTCGGCGTCTCCGACGTTGCAGCCCAATACTTCCCGGTGTCCATCCGCGGTGACGCCGGTGGCGATGACGACTGCTTGAGAGACGACACGTGCGCCCTTGCCGTGCTGGTCACCGCCGACGCGGGCCTTGCAGTACGTCGCATCGAGGAACACGTATGGGGTCGCCTGCGCGTCCAACGGGCGGCTGGTGAAGGTGGCGACCTCGGTGTCGAGGTCGGCGCAGATGCGGGACACCTCGGACTTGGAGATGCCCGATTCAGCGCCCAGGGCCTCGACGAGGTCGTCGACCTTGCGGGTGGATACGCCGTGGACGTAGGCCTCCATGACGACGGCGTGCAGGGCCCGGTCGATGCGCCGGCGAGGGTGCAGCAGGGTCGGGAAGAACGACCCCGTCCTGGTCTTGGGGATCTTCAGTGCGAGGTCACCTGCGGTGGTGGCGACGAGGCGGTCGCGGGTGCCGTTGCGCTGGGTCGTGCGCCCGGCTGAGCGTTCGTGGTGGCCGGCGCCGATGTGGTGCTCGGCTTCGGCATCGATGAGGGCTTGCAGGGCGCCTTGCAGGATTCGGCGCATGAAGGTGCCGTCGTCGGCAGTGGTGAGTGCTTCGGTGAGGGTGGACAGGGCAGACTGGTCCATGAGGGCCATCGCGTTGATCTCCTTCTACGAGTTCCTTGGCGGGTACTCGCAGAGCTTCACGCGGTGGCCCTCACCTGCTTGGTGGGACACGCTGGGGCGGGTCCTGAGGCGGGCCGGAGTTACACCACTCGAGGGGACTCACCCATCGCGACGTCCTCGAGCACTCACCTGAGTAGCGCGTTCCGTGCGGGATGACCGTGAGGTCGCTCACCGCTGGCGGCGCCGGACTGGGCAGCTGCGCCTACTGCGCACCCGGAACGTTCAGCCGAGCCAGGGCGTCCTCGAGGATCGCAGGATGCAGTGCCCAGCGCAGCCGCGCGTTCTGGCTCTCGAGGGTGATGAGGCAGTAGTCGGCGGCGATGCGCAGTTTGCCTTCGCCGGGACCGCGATGGCCGGGGTCGGTGGTGTCGACGTTCACGACGCGCAGCGTGGTGTGTGGCCGTCTGCGTGAGAGGAGCCACGGCGTGAACGTGATCGTGCTTGAGCCCGGACCCACCGCTCTCGGTGGGTGAGTTCGTGTTGACCTGCCGAAGGCAGGTCAACACGAGAAGGGCATGAGGTAGCCGCCAACCAGTGTCGGCTCTTCCACTGCGGCTCCTGATCGTGCCCCTCCGCGGCGGTGGGCGTCGGGCGGTGCTCAGGTCCGGCAGGCGCCCGCCGACAGCAGCCGGGCGATCTTGGCGATCGCCGCCAGCAGGTTCTCCAACCCGGACTGCCAGGGCCGACCGACAGGGGTGTGCAGCCGCAACCGTCGAACCGAGAAAGCCAACCGGGCGGGCAGGCTGATCAGCTTGCGCCCGATCGTCCCCGCGCGTTCACGGCGGTGCACGGTCCCGGACAAAACCGCGATCGCGACCAGCACCAACCACGCCGCGTTCGCCTGGAACTTCCCCGACGGCAGGTGCGCCAACGCACCGTCCTTGGCCTCGGCGATCACCGACTCGATGACCGCGTGCGGGCAGTGATCCTTCTCCGCCGCCAGCATCGGCAACGGCGAATCGGTGAACACCGAGTGATAGCGGTAGGTGTCGAACGAATCAGGCTCTTGTGACTCATGTGTGAGCTGAGCCCAGCGCTGTCGACGCGCCACTGACCTGCTGAGATGCGGGCGCACGCCGTCCTGGTGGCTACGGTCCTGATTGTCGAGATCGGAACCGTCACCACGGGAGAACGGCCTGCGCGGGACCAGGACACGGGTGGAGCTGCTCGGGCTGCAGCAGGCCCTCGTCGAAGACGCCGAGTTCGACGAGGACGCCGGCGTGCTCGGCGTGTCGGTGCGGGTCCCCAAGCGCGCCGCGAACCGGTACGGGCGGTGCCGGCGGCCGTGCCGCCGCTTCGACGACGGGCGCGGGGTCCGGCGGTGGCGGGCACTGGACGTGGGCGGTGTGCGGGCCTACGTGCAGGCAGCTGCGCCGCGGGTTCGGTGCCGGAGGCACGGGGTGGTGGGTCAGCAGCAAGGTGGCGATGTGCTGCACAACGGTCCTGGAGGTGGGCAGCACAGCGGTGTCGGTGACAGCATCAGGCGCGGCGGAACTCCGGTGGTGGGTGTTGCTGTGGGAGGCCCTCCGTCTACCGGAGTTCCACCTCCACCCGCGAACTCGGATCCCAGGCCGACGACCGGGAGTCGCATCTGCGTGCCGCTGACAACAGGTCAGTGTGCCGGTGTGGGCCTCGGGCATGGCCCGGGGGCTTCGTGACGACTTCAACCGTTGGCGGATGCGTTTGCCGTGCCCAGAGCGCCGAGCCCGTGGGTACGATCACGGGGCGTTCATCGCGGCCAGAGGCTCAAGAACCAGCCACGTTCGGGGACGGGACCCAACCGGTAGAGCGGATCCACTGGGCCAGGTCCAGGGTGGCCGGCTCGATTGCCCGCACCGCCGCAAGATCGGTCGGGTAGTCCGCCATCTTCGCGAACTGGCGGAACATCGCCCTGTCGAGGTCGCTGGGAAGCACACTCAACGGGAGGGCCTCGTACCGTGCCGGGAGCCCGGCGTACGCGCCGAACGCCGCGGCGATCTGAGGGCCCGTCAGCTCATCGCCGACGAGCTCGACGACTCCGCCGGGCGCCTGCGCGGTGTTGAGCGAGAGCGCGGCAGCGACCCGACCGACGTCCCTGACCGAGATCATCTTCAGGACGGCGTCCTCGGGCAGCGGCAGCCGAAGCACGAGCTCTCCGTGCTCCAGCTTGGGTGCCATCACTTCCATGAAGGGGGTCGAGCGAAGCATCGAGGCCCTCAGGCCCGACTTCCTCAGGTGCTCCTCGATCGTGTGCTTCGAGTCGTGGTGCGGCACGCCCGACTCATGGTCCGCGCCGAAGACCGAACTGAACACGACGTGCGGGACGCGTACCGCGGCCGCCGCGTCGACGAGGGCGATGCCGATGCGGATCTCCGTCTCGACCTCGTCGAGGTTGTTCGCCTCCGGGGTCATGAAGTAGAACGCCTCGACTCCCATCAACGCGGCGCTCAACGAGGCCGCGTCGTCACTCCGGATGGCCACCAGCTCGACGCCGCGGGCCGCCAGCGCCTGAGCCCGGTTGGACTGCGGGTCGCGGACCAAGGCCCGGACCGGGGCTTCGTGGTCCAGCAGCGCGTCGATCACCGCGCCACCCTGTTGTCCCGTCGCGCCGAAGACGGCGATCGTGCCGGTCGTCTGTGTGCTCATCGCTTCCACCCCTCACTAGTTCATGCCATGAACCAAACTAGTTCATGGCATGAACATCGTCAAGGCGGGTCTAGCGGAACTTCACGGCGTGCTGGGCTGCTTCGAGGTGGACGATGAAAGACCCGAAGCGTCCACGACGGCGGTGGCCACGCGCTCGAGGTCGCGCTGATCGTCGGCGTCGAGGTTTCTCGCGATCTCAGGCAGGCGCCTGGTGATCTCGGCGTACACGGCCTCAGCGAGCACCTTCCCCGTGGGCGTCGCACTGAGCATGACGACCCGGCGGTCCTGCGCCGAGCTTGCCCGGGCGACCAACTCGAGGCGCGCGGTGCGATCCACCAGCTGGCTCAAGGCGTTCTTCGTCATGCCCAACGCCGCGACGAGTTCGGCCATCTGCCGCGGCTCGTTCCTGACTGCGCAGATCAGCGTGGCCTGCGAAGGGGTCAAGTCGAACTCGGCGCAGATCTGCACGTACTTGCGTTGAATCACCACCGAGAGCCAGAAGAGCTTGTCGCCGTAGTCCACGCCAGCCTCCCCTTCCGATGACGGACGATCAGCCTACTCGTCGCTGACCGGCAGATCGTTCTGCACACCTCGGACACGGTCGCATCACGTGACGGATCGTGACCATCACGCCGTTACCGGGAAAGGCTCACTACGAGATCGACCTCAGCACCGAGCACGCCCACCAACTGCGCGTCGGCCTCGACGTGTTCATCCAGCACGCCCGCCGCACCGGGAAGCGGACTGTCGGACATCGCGACGACTACCGGCGCACCACTCTCACCCCTGATCACCACATCGTCTTCGCCTGGACCCTGGACGACGGCCACCCCGTCCCTGCCACCGTCCGCATCAGCCCGGCCGTCCTGCGCGCCTGACAGGACATCCACTGACCCCAGTCGCCCGAACACCCGTACCCTGCGCCATCGCGACCCGGGAGCGCCGGGGAGGGTATGGGAAGGCGCCGCTGGAAGCGTCGGCGAGGTTGAGCTCGTAGGGCAACAGGAGTAGGCGGTCAGGGGATGTAGCCGGGCGGAGACCCTCGCCGTGCCCTGCAGCCCCACATCCCCGACATCTCGTGCTGTCGACGCTGCCGTGTGGCAGGCTCGGTCCACCACCACGACGCCATCTTCTCCCCAGTGCCGTTGCGATGGTGAGTACAGCAACGCCGTCTTCTGGGCTAGATCATCCATTGACCATCGTGATGCGGTCCACGATCTCGCGGGGGCCCATCGCCGAGCTGATCTGCGCCGCGAGGCGCTGAGCAGCCACGCGATGGTCATCCCCTGCGAGCAACTCGTGCACTGCTGCGGCAACACGTGAGCTGTCGGTGACGCTGACTCCTGCACCTGCTCGAACGACGCTCTCCGCGATCGCGGGTTGGTCTGCTCCTTGAGGCCACAGGACCAGTGGGATTCCCTGGCTCAGGGCGGCCAGAACGGTCCCTGCCCCTCCGGCGGTGACCACGGCCACAGCTCCCACCAGCAGCTCGGCGAGCGGTCGAAATGGCACCCAGGAGACGGTCGTCGTGTCGCCGGGAACGGCACTGTCGGGTAGGTCTTCGCCAAGCATCATCGCTCGTGTCACCACGACGTGCATGCCGCCCTCAGCCAAACTGTCCGCAATGGTGCTGAGTGCTGCCGTGTCCGGGAATGTCGTGCCCAGGGTCACCAACACGTGCTTCTCACGCGTCGCCGCGCGACTCGATGCAGCGGGGTCTGCTGATCGGTGCGCCGTCGCTTGCATCGGCCAGCGGTTCGCGGTGGTGACCGGCTTGTCGCGAAGGGCGTTGGGCCACAGATCGATGATGCTCGTCGGCTCGGGGATCCTGAGCCCGGCGGTATCGAACCGTTTCTCGGCGGCGGCGGTGATGGCTCGCAGCCACTGTTCAGGGATGTCGACGGTCATGACGAACTCGTGCCACGGGACCGTCAGGACAGCGGAGAGGTATGGACCCAGAGTGTTGTACATGTCCGAGACGATGACGTCTGGCGCCCAGGTCCGGGCAGCAAGAACAGCATCGTCGATCGCGTAATCGAGCTGGACACCCCCGAACGTCTCACCAATGCCTTCGACGGTGGGGTGCATCAGGTCGCCTGCGGTGCGCTCGGCGGCAACGGAAGCGAGCACCATCGGCATCGGTCCGGCCGGCAGGAACGTCGTCGATGACGGCAGTTGCGTCTCCACCAGCGTTCGAAGCTCTTCGCTCACCATGACGGCGACGGCGTGTCCCGCTTCAATTGCCGCGTGCACCAGGGGCACTTGGGGGAGGAGGTGCCCGTGAGCGGAGACGGACGCGAAAAGGATGCGCATGGGCGTGTTGGTTCCCCGGGTCGGTTGTCGAGTGTCGTGTGCTTCGGCTTGATGGTGTGTCACGGGGTCTAGCCGGGGACCCCTGGATCGACTCTATGGGTCTGCAGGTTCGAGGCGCCACCGAGCTGGTCCACGGCGTCGATGAGCGAGGTCGTCCGGGAGCCGGTGACGCCCAGGCCGGCTACTTCGACCGACATGTCGCAGGTCATGAGTTCGATTGCGCCAGCAGCGATGACAACGAGCACAGTCTGCTCGAGGTCGTTGATCGCGAAGATTGCGTTGGGCACGCACGGCCCGGGTTCTTGGAACTGCTCCCACCAAGAGTTCATCCCGGGGACGGGGAGCGGGTGGATCACCTGGAACGCGACACCAGGATGCGACCCAGGCAACCTTGACGTGGGCAACGCGGAACCCCGGTGCGAACTGGTTGACCTGTACCGCCATGGCGGTCTCGACGCATTGAGCCGTTGCCAGTAGCGCGGTAAGGCGGCTGCTCGAGTCAGGAGGCGAAGACGTTGGGGCACGTAGGGCCTGGGTGGTCACGATGGTGGCGACCAAGCTCAACCGCCATGCCCGTCAGGACCCTACGTGCTCTCCTGTCGTGCCAGCCTCGACGTCCCCCGCGGCCTCGCCCAAGCCGTTGCCCACCTGCTGTTCCCTCACCGCGCCCGCATCGGTACCCGTCGCGGTCGCCGACCTCGCCCGCGACGACACCGACAGCCTCTCCAGTGCCTACCGCTGTCTGCACGAAGCTCTCGACGTTCTCGCCGACCAAGCCCCCGACCTCACTGACGTGAGCGAGGACGCCCTCGAGGCCGGCCACGAGCACCTGCTGCTGGACGGCACCTCGATCCCCACCGACCGCGTCCACGACTGCGGTCCTGGATCCGATCGCTGGTACTCCGGCGAGCACGAGCACCACGGCGGCAACGTCCAAGTCGTCTGCGACCCCGACGGCCGACCCCTGTGGGTTTCACCGGTCGAACTCGGCGCCACCCACGACCTCACCGCAGCCGGCCGCCACGTCCTACCCGCGCTCTCCCCAGCCGCAGCACGGGGGCTGCCGGTCCTGGGCGACAAGGGCTGCATCGGCGGCGGTGTTCGCGTACCCGTTCGACGGCCGCGCAGAGGGCGAGTTCTCGATCGGAGCACTCGAGGGTGGAACTCCTACGTCAACACCGATCGCTCCTTCGTCGAGCACGGCATCGTTCACCTGAAGGTTCGCTGGCGGGCCTTGGCCCGCGCAACCCTCTGCTCCTGGGGCATCTCCGCCATCGTCGCTACCGCGCTGGTGCTCGGCATCTGGGAGAACCGGTACTGACGAAGGCTCACTGGCACCCAGTCGTCGTTCCGGTGGGTCGCGGCCGCCTACGAGCGGCGGTCCCTGGCCATCGCCTCGCGCTGGCCCTTCGAGCAGTGGGGCCGACTCCTGCCCGGGCAGACCACCGCCGCTTCGGTCCTGAACCGGCTCCTGCACCACGCGACGGTCGTGGTCACCAGCGGGGAGTCCTACCGGATGGGGCAGGCCCAGCAGGCCCGTGACGGTCGGAGGGAGGGCGCCCCGGGCCGCTGATCATCACGAGGGGTGGGGACTTCGACTTGGCCATCAGCGGGGACCGCTACCTGGCCATCGACGGACGATGCGGTCCATGTTCTCGTCGGCACCTGCGCTGGAGGTACGGATGAGGGCGGGGCCAGTGACCCCGAGTGCTGTCGCGCCGGGCGGCTGCACCTTCCGGTGGATGTCGGGGGTCGACTCTAGGGTCTTCGCTGTGGCAATGATCAACTTCGTCGACGAGACGACGTCCGGGCAACGCAGCGACGTGTGGGGACTGGAGGTGTCGGAGGAGACTCTCCCGTTGCGCGAACTGATCCGCCGGCGCATCTTCCAGGAGGTTTCCGAGCACCACGCCCGCCAGTTCGAGCCCTTCACCGGACTGGTGCAGCCCACCGCCACCGAGCGCGCCCTCAACGGCGAGCGCGTCCGCGCTCCCCATCGGGTGGACCCGCAGGAGCAGTTCGACCGAGCGGTGGAAGCATTCTCCGGCAACGGCTTCTTCGTCATCGTCGATGACCGGCAGGTCAGCGACCTCGACGCGGAGGTGGTCCTGCGCTCCGGCACCGAGGTCGTCTTCTTCAAGCTCGTGCCGTTGGTGGGTGGCTGATGACCGATGCCTGGACGCAGCGGTTGGTCGAGGACCTGCAGGGGGCCGCGGCGGCCGGGGATGAGGCCGAGCTGGTCCGACGCCTGCTCTCTGGCCACGGTGGGGCATCGAAGCCGTTCACGTCCGCGGTGCGCTCCTTCTCCCGTGACCTGCGCACCCGCCTGACGGAAGCGGTCCTGGCGCGCAGCGATGACGATGTCCTCGACCGGGCGTGGGCGTTGTCCCTCCTGACGCACGACCTGGATGGAGTTCTCACTGCCGACGACGTCGAAGGGGTGGTGCCCGACCTCGCGGGGCAGTGGACGTCGTTGCGTTCGTACCGCCTCGCTGGGTGCATCGAGCTCGCTCGCCGCGTCGGAGTTGAGGTGCCGCTGTCCCTGGTGGAGGTGGGGCGGCGTTCCGTCCAGTTGGAGCACTACGACCGCGGGCCTCTTCCCGCTGCACTCGCGGGGGTCTGCGCTCCTGCGCTGAACAGCGGGGAAGCGTGGTCCGACGCGCTCTTGGCGCAGCTGCCCGCGCTGAGGGCCGCGTGGCCCCTGTTGCTGGAGCACGCGCTGAGCGCGACCTCGGGAAAGCCGAGCGCCCGTTGGGAGGAGCAGGCGCGGAAGTGGCTGGTGGAGGTCGCCGACGGTTTCCGCCCGGCCGTCCTGAGCTGGCTCGCGCTCGTCGGGCGTCCCCGGACCGTGCCGCTGCAGCGCCAGCAGTGGGGGTACGACGCCAACGAGGCGTTCGACCCGCACAACGCCAACGCACTGCGCGGGCTGGTGTGGGCGCTGTCGCTGCTGCCCGGCGACGCCGCCACCGCCCGCGCTCTCGGCGCCCTCGTGGAGACCTCTCTGCGCAAGGTCCCCGGTCTGGGTCCGCGCAGCCCCAAGCTCGCCAACGCCGGCGTCTACGCCCTGTCCCGCCTCGAGGGGGAGGACGCTCTCGCCCAGCTGGCCCGGCTCGCGGCGCGCGTCACCTACAGGACGACCTTGAAGGAAGTCCATGCAGCCCTCGACCGACGGGCCGCGGCCATGGGGTTGTCGCGCGAGGAGGTCGAGGAGATCGCCGTCCCGGGCTACGGGCTGGAGGTCGGGGGCAGGTGCCTCCTGCAGCTGGGGGAGGCCACTGCGGAGCTCGCCGTCGACGCCAGCGACGTCACCCTCACGTGGCGCAACGCAGCGGGGAAGGTGGTGAAGTCCGTGCCGGGCGCGGTCCGGCGTGAGCACCCGGAGGAGCTGAAGGAGGTGAAGGCCACCGCCAAGGACGTCGCCGCGATGCTCAGCGCCCAGGTGGAGCGCTTGGACCGCCAGTTCCTCGCCCGGCGCACCTGGCCGTTCGCCGTCTGGCGCGAGCGCTACCTCGAGCATCCCCTCGTCGCGACGATCGCCCGCCGCCTGATCTGGGTGGTGGACGGTACCCCGCTCGGGTGGGCGGAGGGGGCGCTGCGTGGCCTCGACGAGGCAGTGGCTGAGCCGGGCGCGGACGCTGAGGTCTCCTTGTGGCACCCCGTCGGGCGCGACGTCAGCGAGGTGTTGGCGTGGCGGGAGTGGTTGGTCCGCCACGAGGTCGTGCAGCCTTTCAAGCAGGCCCACCGCGAGGTCTACCTGCTCACCGATGCGGAGCGCGCCACGGCCACCTACTCCAACCGTTTCGCCGCCCACGTCGTCCGCCAGCACCAGTTCAACGCCTTGGCCGCGGCCCGGGGCTGGAGGCACCGGCTGCGACTCGTGGTCGACGACAGCTTCCCGCCCGCCAGCCGGGATCTGCCCGAGTGGGGTCTGCGGGCGGAGTTCTGGGTCGAGGGCGCGGGTGAGGACTACGAGCAGGACGCTACCGAGGCCGGTGCCCACCTGCGCCTGAGCACCGACCAGGTCCGCTTCTACCCGCGTTCGGCACCCGAGAACACCAGTCACGGTTACGGCGGGGGGTATGAGTCCCGGGGCGGGACGCAGCGCGAGCCCGCGACCGCGTTGGCGCTTCAGGAGGTGCCAGCGCTGGTGCTGAGCGAGGTGCTGCGTGACGTGGACCTCTTCGTCGGGGTCGCCAGCGTCGGCAACGACCCCACCTGGCAGGACGGCGGGCCCGGGGGTCGGTTCCGGGCGTACTGGCAGTCCTACAGCTTCGGGGAACTCTCGACCACGGCAGCCACCCGACGTGACCTCCTGGCGCGCCTCGTGCCGCGGCTGGCGATTGCGGACCGCTGCTCCGTGCGGGGCAGGTTCCTCGTGGTGCGTGGGGACCTGCGTACCTACAAGATCCACCTGGGGTCGGGGAACATCCTCATGGAGCCGGACGACCAGTACCTCTGCATCGTCGCGAAGCAGGCTCCGGGTCCAGGTGGCGACGGAGTGTTCCTGCCCTTCGAGGGAGACGGCACTCTCGACTTGATCTTGTCCAAGGCGGCGCTGCTCGCCGACGATTCCGCGATCACCGACGCCACGATCACCTCGCAGATCAGCGGTGATCGGTGACGAGTTGCGCGACCTGGCACCTCTCCTCTCGCGCGAGGAAACGTGAGCTCGCGGAGGGTGGACGGGAGGGGGATCGGGGAAGTGAAGAAGTCGGTGGTTGGCCGTCGTGAGTGGTCAGGGCTGCGAGCGTCTGGGGTTTCGGCGGCGCTCGCGGGTCCACTGCGTCAGTGTCGCTGGGGTGGCGGGTCGGAGGTCGCCGATCTGTCGCGCCGCCGGCCTGCACGATCAGGTGCTGACCAGACGGTCTCGTGATCCTGGCGTCACGCGCACGGCGGGACGACCGTGACGTCTGCTGGTGGCCGACGTCAGCGAGGTCACGAGCTGGGTCGTTCCCCGTCGTCGAGGTCCTCGCGAGCGGGCCAGGGAGGCGGATCCGGGAAGGTGCCGTCGACGAGGTGCCGGGAGACGTTGGTCTTCCTGCCCATCACGAACTCCTTGGATGTTGCGCCGCTGCGACGTCGGTCAAAGCCAACCGTTGGTCCCTCGCCCTCGGCCTTGGTCGATCTGGCGGTTGATCTCCTGCGCGATGCGGGCCTTCTCGGGATCTGCCGAATGGCTCGCGCGGTCCAAGCGCCGTCGCGTGCCCCAGCCGATGCCCACCACGGACAGCAGTGCGACGGCTGCGCCGATGATCGTCCATCCCACGTCCGACCTCCTGTCAGCTCCTCGAGAGGCTACTGCCGACTCGTGAGATCGGGCCTGCTGCACTGATCGGTGACGACCGAGCTGGCGTGGAGAGGGTGGCTGAGCGGGGAACCAGCCTGCGGCGGTGGTGAGTCTCCTGTCGAAGGAGACGTAGCGGGGGCTGGTGACGACCGGTGAGGGGAGGACGTTGGCGCTGCACGATCCCGCCAGCGGCATCGTGGCTGGTCCCCGCCTGGTCGTTGGTGTGGGGTGCTCGGAGCCAGCGGGTGCCTACTCGCCAACCGCCGGCGACGGCGGACACCGCGGTGCGACCCGGACAGGGAGGTCCGCACCCGCAACGGGTGGTTCGTGCGTCCGCGTCCAGCTTGAATGCACGACGGGACCCGCAGCGCGAGGAGGGACAGCAGTGGCGACGACAGTGCTCGATGAGGTCACGTGGTCCGTCGACGACCGAAGCCCCGAGCGGTCGATCTGGCGGATCGTCGTGCTGCCGGTTCGCATCGCGACGGTGCTCGCCGGCTTGGTCCTCGCGCCGAGTGAGGTGCTGGCCGATCTGGGTACCGGCAGCCGCGGCCGGCGCAACGCGATCGTGCAGGTGGGGTCGTCGCACGAGCTGGCTCTGGCTCCGCTGCGGTTGAAGGGGCCCCGCACGGCATTCGGTGGGAAGCGGCAGTGGCCGGCGTGGACGGTGCGGTTGACCTCGGGAGCGCGCGTCTACGACGACCCGGGGATGCCGGCGGTGGCTGAGCTGTCGCTGGCGCAGTGGTCGTTGGTGCAGGCATGTCCGCGTCGGCGTCGGCGTGCGGTGGGTCCCACCGCGGCGGGGGCGTCCTGGCGGGGGCGGCTCCGACGCGTCGGGGCGAGGGGTGTCGAGGAGTTCACGGTGGAGGGTGAGTGGCTGTCGTTGGCGTGGTTGGGTCACCTGGCCGGGTGGGAGGACCCGAGCCGGAACTTCGCCTCGTGACGGGTCCGCTGGGGCGTGTGCGGCGCTACCGCGAGGGCACGCGCGCTTCGAACCCCGTGCTCACGCACCCCCGGCGGCGCAGCGGCGCGGCTCCCCTCCTGTCGCCGCGCCGCCCACCTGCGATCGACAGCCGCCCGCAGGCTCCCAGCCAGGGCCACCCGACGGGGTGCTCAGCCGACCGAGACGGTCGCGGCATCAATGACGTGGATCGCCGCACCGAGGGCGGCGATGTCGGTGTCGGACCAGCCCAGCCCGGCCCACACCTGCACGGCGAGCTGGGTACCGGAGGGCTGGGCGAGGAACAGGGTGGTTCCGCCCAGCCGGTCACCGCCGGTGTTCAGATCGCTCTCGAAGAGCAGTCCCGTCGTGGTTCCCACCTGCACCGGGCGGAGTCGGTCGCTCGTGGCGGCCGCGGGCATGGCCTCCAGGAAGACGGCGACCTTGCCGGCGAAGGAGTTCGGGTCCTGGTCGGCGATCCCCGCCGGAGCCAGGGTGAGGACACCGGCGTCCACGCCCTGCACCTCCCACCCGCGGGGCAGCGCGTCGAGGGTGAAGCCCGCGGGCTGAGTACCGGTGTAGGCAACCATCTGCGTGTCCCCGACACCCGCGGCCGACGAGCTCGGTGGCGGTGTCGCCGCTCTCTCGGGTGTCGCGCCGGTGGGCGACCCGGTCTGCACGAGCACGGCCACGACCCCGGCAGCGGCCACGGCGAGCAACCCGCCACGGGCTCCGCGCCCCACCCGTTCGCGGCGCAGCCCGCGGTGGGCGCGGGCGAGGTCGGCCTGAACCAGGCCAGCGGGCGGGGTGTGGGGCGAGGCGGGGCCGCTGGCCTGGTCGAGCAGGGTGCGCAGGTTCGTCATCAGTGGCTCCTGGAGGTGAGGGGGTCCAGCACGGGGGTGGGGGGGCAGGCTTCGCCGGTTTCGAGGTCGGTCTCCAAGTCGGTGCCCAGCTGCCGGCGCAGCTTGTCCAGGGCCCGTGCGGTCTGGCTCTTGACCGTTCCCTGGCTGCAGGTCATCGCCCGGGCGGTCTCGGCCACCGACAGGTCGTGGAAGTAGCGGAAGACCACGACCGCACGCATCCGGGCCGGCAGTTCCTGCAAGGCACGGAGGACGTCGTCGGTGCGTGGGTCGTCGCCGGTCGTGGAGCCCGGACCCTCGAGCTGCCCGGAGTGTTCGGGCAGCTGCGCGCGGAGGTGCTCGCGGCGCCGCCAGGGCCGTCGCTCCTCGTCGACCAGGGCGTTGACGAGCGCTCGCCGGGCGTAGGCGTGCACGTCGTCGGCGGCGCGGGTCCGGGGCCACACGAGGTAGAGGCGGGTCAGGGTGGTCTGCACGAGATCTTCGGCGCGGTGGACGTCACCGCCGGTCAGCAGGGTCGCGGTGCGCAGCAGCACCGCACGCCGCTGCCGCACGTAGTCCCCGAACTCCTCGTCCCTCGTCACCGTCATGGACTGCTCCTGTCGTTCACACCCACCAGACGGATCACCACCCCACCCAGGTTGCACGAGCCGGCGGGTGTCCGGGCCCGTGGTGGTCGCCTCTGCGGGGCGCGGACGACTCGGGGACCCGGTGTCCTGAGACACCACGGTCCGCTGCCCTCGCCTGTGATGCACCAGGACTTCGGTGACAGTCGACGCGCTGGGCAGGTGGCGACCACTCGCGACGGCGCGCACACCGCGGGGTGACCGTGGAGTCGCAGGTGGTTCGGCAGCGTCGGGGAGCAGGTCAGGCTTGGGGCTGCGTGGAACTACCGCGGACGGCGTTGATCACGTCGTGGGTGGGGTACTCGCCGGGTCGTTGACTCTCGTCCCACAGGGCAAGGTGGAAGTCCTCGCCCTGGCCGCCGCCGGTCGTGCCGGAGCTGCCACTGGGACTGTCGCTGTTGATGATGAGGACGGTGCGGGGGTAGCCGCCGTCCAGTCCAACCTGCTTCGACGCCCCGACGAGCTGGTGCACCTGGGTCAGGACGTCCTGCTCCACCTGTCGTGCGGTCGTGGCCGCCTCCGGGGCGCAGCGGGCCAAGGCGGTAGCCAGGAGGTCGCTGAACTCGTCCTGGTCCCCGGCCCAGTCCTCGCCCAGCTGCTGCAGGGCGGGGTGCAGCTCAGGTGCGGCGAGTGCGGCGGCGGCTTCGAGCTCGAGGCGGAAGAGGTCTTCGCCGTCCTCGAGGCGTCGGCGCAGGACGGGTAGGGCACGTTGGTCGCCGGCTTCGGCGAGGGCGAGGAGGGCTTCGCCGCGGGTGTCGGGGTCGGGGTCGGCGAGGCGGGCGGCGAGGGCATCAAGGGCGGAGAGGGAGCGGGCCTGGAGTTGGCCCAGGCCGAAGGCGGCCCAGTCCCGGACTGGGGGTTCGGGGTCGCGGGTGAGGTGGATCAGGACGTCGATGACGCGATCACGGAGGTCGTCGGTGGCGTCGACGTCGTCGACGCCACCGGGGAGGGCTTGGGCCAGGGAGAGGCGGACGTGGGAGTCGGGGTGGTCGGGGGCGACGTGGTGGAGGAGGGCGGTGGCCGCGGAGGAGTGCCAGGCGTGTCCGAGCGCGTCGACGGCGGCATGCACCACCTGCGGGTGGTCGGTGGCGGTGAGGATGGCGACCAGTCGGGGGACGACGTCGTCGATGTGTTCTGGGTGACCGTTGACGAGGTCGCCGAGGCGGTGGGCTTCGGGGATGAGCTGGTCGGTGGACGCATCGGTTGACTCGTCGGTGGGCACGTGGTGAGCGTGGCAGAGGGGCGTTGGTGTCGGTGCGGGACGTGAGGCCGTCACCTGATCGCTGGTGTTCCCGGTGCCTCGGTCATCGCCAGGCGTGCACAACGTGAGTTGACCCTCGTCGGTCGGCCTGACCGCGTGACGTGCTTGTCATCGTTCAGTGCAGCAGACTCGGATGCCTGGGGTGGACGGCTGCCTCCCGCTGGAGTGGGTCATCCTGACCTCGTGCGTCGCTGGGACCCGCTCCAAGAACAGGACAACCGCCAGCAGCGGCGAATCGCTGCGGCGGGGCCGCCTGTCCCCTCGACCGCTGACGTCGCCGGCTTCGAGGACTACCCCTGCTTCTACGTGAAGCTGCGTCACGGGCGGGTGCTGGACTCCGCGGGTTCCTTCGAGGAGGTCGTGCGCTCAGCACGCGGGGGCTGGGCAGCGGGGACGACGGTGACGGCGACCCATCTGGCTCCCGATCGTCATCCGGTTCTCCTCCTCGAGGCGGCTGTCGGTGCCGGGTGTGGTGCCACCCGCTGGGTGGCTGACGTGCCCGGCAGCGCCACCGCAGGTCTCACAGGCGCTCTACGGACCTTGAACGCCTTCGACGCCCTCCCGGAGCTGAGCATCCAGCGCGGTGGGGTCGTCGGCTCCACTGCCGCCCGGACGCAAGCGGCTTGGCTCTGTGGGGAGACCCGGGCCGGTGTGGACGGGTTTCGGGTCCAGTGTCCCCGCCCATGGGGACATGAGAGGTTGTGCGTGGTCCACGCCGTGGTGGGGGATGTGACGTGGAGTTGGGATCGCGAGCGTGAGGTGATCATCACCTGACTCCTCGTGCCCGCCATCCTCACCTCGCGCCGGCGAAGGGAGGTGAGGGAGAAACCTCCCTTCGGGGTAGGGCCAGGTCCGCGGCGTCGACGGGTCGGGCGAAGAGGAACCCCTGTCCACTGTCGCAGGACGCGTCGATCAAGGACTGCAGCTGTCCGTCCTCCTCGATTCCTTCGGCGACGACTCCGAGGTGGAAGCTGTGGGCTGCGCTGATCACGAGGCGGACCAGGTCGGCGTGTCCTTCGCCGGGTGTCGAGACGAAGCTCCGGTCGATCTTCAGGACGTCGACGGGCAGCCGGGGGAGTTGGCCGATGGAGGTGTAGCCGGTGCCGAAGTCGTCGATGGCGATCCGGACCCCGAACTGGCGCAACGCGGTGAGCTGGTCCAGTGCGGTGGGTTCGTCGACCAGGACCGTCTCGGTGATCTCCAGCGTCAGTCGTGACGGGTCGATCCCGCTGCGGGCCAGCGCGTCGGCGACGTCGTCGAGGAGGTACCTGGCGGCGAGGTGTCGACCGGAGATGTTCACCGCGACGGTGAGACCTGCGAGTTCCCCGCCCGCGGTGTCCCACCAGGTCAGCTGGTCGAGGGCCCGGCCCAGGGCCCAGCGGCCGATGTCGCAGATGAGGTCGGAACGTTCGGCGGTGGGGATGAACTCATCGGGGGGCACGAGTCCGTGACCGGGGCGGTTCCAGCGCACCAGTGCCTCGACCCCGGCGGTGCCGCCGGTCGCGAGGTCCAGCACTGGTTGGTAGTGAAGTACGAGTTCCCCACCCAGCAGAGCCTCGCGCAGTGCTTCCTCCGTCTCGGCCTGGGCGCTGAGTTCTCGGCGCAGTTCGTCGTCGAAGACTTCCACGACACCCCGGCCGCTGCCCTTCGCGCGATACGCCGCGGCGTCGGCCTCCTGCAGGAGCCGCTCCGATGACGTCTGCGCACCACTCACGGCGACGCCGATGCTCGCCCCGACGCGCGCGGTTCGATCGCCGAGGAGCACGGGGGCGGAGACCGCGGCGATCAACCGCTCACCGAGTTCCACCAGCTGACGGTGATCCTCGGCCGGTTCGACCACGACGACGAACTCGTCCCCGCCGAGGCGGCAGACGGCGTCCCCGCCCCGGACGGTCGCCTCCATCCGCGCGGAGACGACGCGGAGCAGTTCGTCACCCGCGGCGTGGCCGTAGGAGTCGTTGACCTGTTTGAAGTGGTCGAGGTCGACGAAGAGCAGACCGACGGGCTGGTCGTGGCGCGCGGAGCGGTGCAGCGCCCGCTCGATCAGGACGAGAGCTTCCGCACGGTTGGGCAGTTCAGTCAGAGCGTCGTGGGAAGCCTGGTGAGCCATGCTGGCCTGCAGCCGTTCCCGCTCGTGGATGGCGCTGATCATCTGCGTGATCGAGGCGTGCACGACCGCGCCCAAGGACCCGGCCAGGGGTTCCCGGACGAGGTCGGAGGTGATCTCCCCGTCGGCGACGGCCTGAGCCTGGGCGCGTACCCGCCGAAGGCTCGCGACGGTCGCGGCCAGTCCCCGGGCGACGGTGCGCACCTCACGCGGTCCCCCTTCGGCGACGTCGAGGAGTTCACCGTCGCGCACGGCTTCGGCCTGGGCGGCGAGGCGGTGCAGCGGACGGGCGATGAAGCGGTGCACCACCACCATCACGCTGGCGGTGACCACGAGCAGCACCAGCGCGGCGAGCAGCAGGTGGCGCAGGTCCTCAGCGGCCCGTCGGGCCGGTCGCGAGGTGGCCGCGACGGCCCGGTCGCCGATCTCGACGACGGCCCCGCGGATGGCCGCGTTGCGGGCGGTGTTCGCGGTGGTGAGGGTGAAGAACTGGGGGAGCGAGAGCGCAGTGCCGGACAGAGCGGCGGCGTTCGTGATCTCGTCGACCTGCTTCCCGGCGTCCCCGGTCGTCGCGGTGCGCCACCCGGTGACCGCGTCGGCACTGCCGTGTGCGGTGAGGTCGGCGTCCGCGGCCCGGTACCCGCCCCAGGCCTGCAGGAAGGAGGAGCGCGCGTCCGCCGCGGTGGCGGGGTCGAGGGAGACCGAGCCGAGGTAGAGCGGCACCTCGAGGCTGGCGTAGGTCGTGGCCTCCTGTGCCCGGTCGAGGTCGGCGACCGCGCGGGCTCCCGGACCGTCCAGGGACTGATCGCGGGCGGCGTCGAGGTGGGCGTCGACCTGCCCCGTCAGGTCCGCGACCACCTGGCGGTAGGAGTCGAACGTGGCGGTGGCGTCGCCGCCGGTGGTGGCGCTCTTGCGCAGTGCGGCGACGGTCCGTGCGGCGGCTGTGGCTTCGGCTGCCGCGGGGGTCCCGGTGGTCGCGGTGACTGCCTCGTCGGTGGCGGTCTGGACGCTGTGCAGCTGCTGGGTGATCGCCGGCCCGGCGAGGGCGGCGATGCCGGCGATGCTGGAGGCGTCGAGGCCGAGCGCGGAGGCGGTGGTGGGCTCGCTCAGCACCGACTGGGCCAGGACCGGGACGACCTCCTGGGCCACGCTGCCGCGGACGGTGTCCAGCAGGACGGCCGCGCGCACCTGCACTGCGGCCGATTCCGCGGCTACAGAGACGTCTCGACGTTGGTCGACCACGACGCCGACGACGCTCACCAACCCGAGGACGGGGACGAGCACCAGGGCCATCAAGCTGCGCTGCAGGGTGAGAGACCGACGGGAGGGGGGACGCACGCTGGGGAATCGACGCTTGATGCCGATTGAAAAAGCGATCAGACGAAGATTCACCCGAATGCCGCTTCGGCTGCCTAGTGTCCTCCGCCGGAGATACGCGACGGAAGTACAGTGGCGGGGATGCCTCGTACTGGACGCCCCAAGGCCGAGCTCGTACTCACCGACGACGAGCGTGAGCAACTGCAACGCTGGACCCGGCGACACACCTCAGCCCAGGCCCTGGCGCTGCGTTCGCGGCTCATCCTGGCCTGCGCCGAAGGCACATCCAGCCGTGAGGTCGCCGAGAGGCTGGGCTGCAACGAGACCACCGTCGGCAAGTGGCGGCGGTGGTTTGTGACCGACCGACTCGACGGCCTGAGCGACGAACCTCGACCGGGCCGACCGGCCTCGATCACCACCGACCAGGTCGAGGACGTCGTCGTCGCCACCTTGGAGGCCACACCCAAGAACTCGACGCACTGGTCGCGGTCGAAGATGGCGCAGCGCAGCGGGTTGAGCGAGTCCACGGTCGGGCGGATCTGGAAGGCGTTCGGCCTCCAGCCGCACCGGGCTGAAGGGTTCAAGCTGTCCAACGACCCATTGTTCGTGGAGAAGATCCACGACGTCGACACATGAGGGTCGGCCTCTACCTGAACCCGCCCGAGGCTGGGGTGGTGCTCTGCGTGGATGAGAAGAGCCAGGTCCAGGCCCTGGCCCGCTCCCAGCCGGCGTTCCCGATGGTGCCGGGCATGCCGGAGAAGCGGACCCACGACCACGTCCGTCCCCGCATGCACACGGCACCACAGCCTTGTTCGCAGCCCTGAACATCGCCGACGGCACGGTGATCGCCTCGACCCACCGTCGACACCGGGCGGTGGAGTTCAAGAAGTTCCTCACCAAGATCGACCAAGCTGTCCCTGACGACCTCGACGTGCACGTCGTCTGCGACAACTACGGCACCCACAAGCACCCCCGGTTCCACATGCACAACACCGCCACCTACTCCTCGTGGCTGAACCAGGTCGAGCGCCTCTTCGCCTACGTCACTGACGATCTGCTGCGCCGAAGCGATCACCACAGCGTTCAGGCCCTGGAAGCTGATCTGCGCGCCTGGGTCGCGGACTGGAACGAGAATCCGAGACCGTTCGTCTGGACCAAGACCGCGGATGAGATCTTGGCCTCACTCGGGCGACTTCTGCAGCGGATCTCCGGCGGAGGACACTAGGTGATGGAGCACTCGATGCGCCCAGTGGTGCTGACCACCCATGTCGCTGTCGAGCAGGCTGGCGTGGTGAAGGCCGTCTGCGGTCTACTCGTCGGCGGCGATGAAGCCGATCAGACGCGTCCAACGAATCCCCTCCGAGGCCGTCGTGTCAGTCGAGGGATGCACGCTGGAGAGCTGTGGACGGTAGCGAACACGTGCACGGCGATCCGGACCGCCGTATCCGGACGTGGTGGCTGCCGGCTCGACAGGGTTCAACGCTCGGGCGCGGCTGGCTCGCCAGGCGTAGGTGCCGTCGGGCATCGCACACCGGAACCGGGTCTCATAGCGTCGTCCGGTCCGCAACGCTTCGTCCATCGCGGCGGCCACGAGCGCTCGGTCGTCGGGGTGCACGTGATCTGCTCGGGCCATGTCGAGGGTGCCTTGGCCGCCGTGGTGTGTCAGCCCCATCAGGCGGGCGGCTTCGGCGTCGAAGCTGACCAGGCCGGTGACGGCGTCGAAGTCCCAGGCGCCGGTGTGCGCGGCGGGCAGGGCGGCCATCCCGATGCTGACCGGGGCCACCGTGAGTGCCCCCGCGGCGAGGAGACGCTCCAGCAGCGGCGCGGGGAGGTGGGCGAGGGCTTGAGCGCGTGATCCGCTGTCCAGCAGGGCGGCAACGAGTTGGCGGTAGGTCAGTCCGTCGCCGTGCACGACGGTGTGGTCTTGGCGGCCGTGCTCGTCGTCGCCGCCCAGGGCGTCGATGAAGGTGCTCAGCTTCGGGTCTGGTCCCAGAGGTGGTGAGTCGCCCCACAGTGCTTCGATGAGGTCCGCGACCTTCTCTGCGCGCAGGTGCAGACGGTGCTCACGATCGATCCCACTGTCCACTGCACCCTCCTTCGAAGGCTCTGCCGAGGTCTCAGACGGGCTGGCGTTCACCTCGCTCGAGCGCCCTCGTGAGGAGACGTGTGGCCCTGAGAACGTTTGTACCAGCGGAGGCGTGAGAACGACCACGCGAGAACCGGGGCGGGTCGGGTGGAGGGGTGGGCAACCGCAACAAGGGTGAGCAACCCGCGACGAAGAGGGTCAGCGGGTGCGAGACAGCGATGCAGACCGGAGCGATACCCAGCAGAGCGGCTTGAAGCCGTCCAGGTGGACGGGGTGACGTTCAGGTCTTCAGGTCCGGCGGCAGGTGCCGGTGCTGGCTCGGTTGTCACCGATCCACGCAGCAGACCCTTGCGACCTGGCGGGTGGTTGTGCCTTGAGGGCTGGGTCATCAGGGTCGCGTTGTCCAAGGCTGCGTTGTCCAACGCCGGATTGTCCGGGGTCGGTTGTGCAAGGTCGGGTCAGGAGATGAGACCGCCCTGGCGGGCGAGGGCGGCGGCAGCGGCGGAGGAGTGGACGCCGTACTTGCGGCGCACCGAGACCAGGTGCTGGGCGACGGTGTTGGGGGCCAGGCCGAGGCGTTCGGCGGCGACGGCACCGGGGCAGCCCTCAGCGATCAGCTGCAGGATCTCCTGCTCGCGGGCGGTCAGGGTGACTCCGGGGTGACCTGGTGACTGGGACCGGGCACGTTCGGCGTCCTCGAGTGCGCGGTAGTGGGCCTCGGAGACGATGACGAAGCGGTGGCCGGCGGCGTCCTCCACGATCGCTCGACGCTCACCGTCGGCGGTGGCTCGCAGGACGTCTGCGAACCAGTCGGTGGGGACCTGTACCCGGTTGCCGTCCGTGGCCGCCAGGTTGGTGTGCGTCATGTCGTGGGGACCCTTCATCGCTGCTGGAGTCGTGCTTGGTGGCGAGAGTGAGGTTCGCCGTCCAAGTCAGGATCGGGTGGCAGCTAGCAATGTTCAAGTGCTCAACTAGAAGGTGACCTGATCGGCCCCCGGTGGCGCAGCACGACTTCGAGCGGACACGCCGGTGGAAACTGTCTGTGAGCATCGAGGTGGGCCGATGACCTGGTCTCACACCGCCGCCGGCGTCGGTACCGGTACGACGGTCGAGTCCGGCCCGACAGCGTGACCGACCGCGGTGGTGGTGGTGCTGCGCTAGGTCTGCAGTTCGATCCTGCACGTCGGATCTGCGGTTCAGGGTGTCTTGGAGAGGCGAGGCCTCCGCACTGACCTGACGATGAACGCGTGTGCGCTATCACCCCGCCTTCACGAGTGACCCTGCCCGCGGAACTGGCTTCTGGGCGACTGGCTCGGGTGTTCATCGACGAGCACTGGTGCACCACCCACGACAGCGTCGAGCGTGAGCGGGTCCACCTGCTGGTGACGGAGCTTGTCGTCAACGCGGTGCGTCACGGCGGACCGCCGATCATGGTCAGGATCGAGTGCACCGGTCCGGTCAGTGTCCTGGTCTCGGTCAGCGACGGTAGCGCTGACCTGCCCCGCCCCCGCCAGGTTGAGCCCGAAGCGGTGGGTGGACGTGGGGTGCATCTGGTGGACCTGCTCAGTGCTGAGTGGGGCGTGGAGCGCCACCACATCGGCGGCCGGCACACCACCGGCATCGATACCGGAACCGACAACGACACCGATGATGCAGCTGGTGAGGGGAAGACGGTGTGGTGCCGACTGGTGGCGTGAAGACCTGCCGACGACCACGCCGAACTGGCCGCGGAACGCGGCATGCCCGGTGCCGCGCATCCCCGGATGACCTTGCGCTCACGCGACGGCGGCCGTGGCGGCGGTAGGAGTCGCCGTCGAGGTTGAGGACGACGGAGCGGTGCAGGAGCCGGTCGAGCATGGCGACAGCGACGGTCGCGTCGCCGAGGATCTCGCCCAGGACGCGACACCGCGGTTGGTCGTGAGGATGATCGAGGTTTTCGCGTAGTGCTGGGACACGACTTGGAACAGAGGCGAGGCAGCCTTGGCCGGTAACGGGAGGTACCCGAGTTCATCGATCACGAGCAGAGTCGGTCCGGCGAAGAAGCGCATCGTGCAGTTCCAGCGGCCTTCGATGGCCGCGCGGTGGCAGCGGGCGACGAGATCGGCGGCGGTGGTGAAGTAGGTGCGGTAGCCGCTTTCGACAGCATTGCGGGCCAAGGCGACGGCGAGGTGGGTCTTGCCGACACCGGGTGGCCCGATGAGCAGGACGTTGGTCGCGGTCTCGAGGTAGCGGCAGGTCGCGAGTTCCTGCAGCAGGTGCGGGTCGATGCCGGCGGCGGTGCTCAGGCCAAAGTTCTCGATGCTCGCCGGGGTCGGGAGGGAGGCGAACCGCAGTCGCCCGGCCAAGCGGCGTGCTTCGGTGTCGGCGACCTCAAGAGCCAGGAGTTTCTCCAGAGCTACGGTCATCGACAGGCCTTCGGTGACGGCCTGGTCGAGGACGGCGGGGAGGTGTTGCGCGGCGGCGTGCAGGCGCAGGGTGGCGAGGTGGGCGCCCAGTTGTTGGTGGAGACTGGCCGGCGTCGTCGTGTTGGGGGTGCTGAGGTCTTGGGCGTTCATCGCAGGGTGTTCCGTCCTACCGCGATCGCGGCGTAGCGTTCGAGGTCGACGACAGCAGCGTCCGACTCGCTCAAGCGGCCAGCGTCCTCGACCAGGGCCATCTGTCCAGGGACATGTCCGAGCTGACCGTTGAATTGGCCGTTAATGTTGCGTTGCATGGCTTGTGCGGCCAGCACTGCAATCGCGCCGGGTGGAACCCGACGCTCATGCCGGTGCGGCAGGTTCGTCTCACTCCCGGCGGCGGCGGCGGTCGTCGCGGCGGTGTGCAACGCGGTCACGTGATGGTCATCGCGGACCGTTGCGCCGGTCCCGGCGGCGACGAGTCGGTAGCGGGCCACGACCGCCGCCGGTGAAGCGGCCGGGGCGATGGCGAGGTGATCGGCGCCGTGGACGACGGTGACGAGAACGGCGGCGCGGGCCAGTTCAGGTGTGACGAACTAGGAGTTTCCGCCGTAGGACACCAAGGCCTGCGCCGATGCGATCCGTTCCACGGTCGCCGTCACCGGGTACGGTAATGGCAATGGCCGCAACGGTTCCGCGGCGGCAAGTTCACCGACGGTGGTGCGCCGGTGGGTCCCGTCAGGTTCGAGGATCACCCGCAGACGCGCATCGCCCTTGGCGGCGCACCAGGCGTCGGGCCTGGGCCTGGGCCTGCTCGACGGTGATCGGCTTCGACCTGTCCCCACCGTCGATCGTGTCGGGCAGGGACCGCCAGAAGCGTTGCGCGGCGGCGTGGTTGGCCTTCTCGACGACACCCTTGCGGTTGCCGCGCCGGGATGGGCAGAGTTCGACGGTGACGGCGTAGTGCTTGGCCAGGCCGGCGAACGTAGTCGTCACCCCTCCCCGACCCCGGCGCGGCGACGGTCGACATCCGGTCGAAGCGTCAGGCCCGGGTGGGCCCGCCGAGACGGTCGGCCACTTGGTGCAGGGCGCCGGCGAGGTGGGCCTGTTCCTCCGACTCCATCAGCACTCCCCGTCAGCGTCCGGAGTGCGATGAGGCTCCCACCCGCAGGTGGGCGTGCTTGCCCCACCCCCAGTGCGCGGGCGGGTCGGGCAACTCGACCCAGTCGAACTGCGTCTTCGCCCCGGGCGGGTGGTCGATGACGGCGATGGGACGGTCTTTCAGGCTCCGGCACTGCGCGCATCGTGGTCGTAGGCCGCGGTCGCGGATCTGACGGGTCAGGGTGGAGTAGGCCCCGGCCCAGCCGAGTGGTTCGAGTTCGTCGGACAGGGCCGAGGCCCACAGGTGAGGGTCTTCGCTCAGGCGGGCGCGGGTGTAGTCGACGAAGGGCTCGAAGGTGTCGGGGATGGTCTTGGCGCGGACGCCGGCGGTCCGCTCGCCGGTGAGGTGGGCGCGGATGGTCTTGCCGTCTCGACGGAGGTGGCGGGCGATCGCGGAGATCGTGATGCCTTGGGCGGCGAGTGCGTGGGCTGGGGGCACCTCCCGCTTGCGGGGGACGATGTCTTCCTCCCCTGTCAGCATCTGCTGCAGGAGTTCCTTCGAGTGCTGGTGCATGGTCAGAGACCACCAGCCTCGGAGGGGCTCCGCCTGGTTCTGCGGAGCCACACGGGTGGGGAATTCTAGTGAGCAGGACTGGAGACTTTTACGTGAGCGGCATCAGCAGAATGCGCGTCGCACTTGCAGCGGGCTGAGGGCGACGCTGGGCCATGGTGTGAGGCGCCAGGCCGCAGCACTCCAGGTCGCTGGACTTCGGGGCGCGGCCGGGTCAGTCCACTGGAGTGTTTGGTTGGCCCTCCACGTCAGCGTGGGGATCGGGCTGGCCGCGCTGAGTCTGCTGGTCATGCCGTTCCTGTCCGCGGCCCAGCGCCGGGCCGGACGTGAGCTGGGTTCGGCCACCGAGGTGGCCGATTCCCAGCAGACGCTGCTGTGCACCTACCTCTCCGGGGTGCTGCTGGTGGGGCTGGTGGTCAACGCCGTGGTGGGCTGGTCGTGGGCGGATCCGATCGCGGGGCTGGTCATCGCCGTCATCGCGGTGAAGGAGGGCCGGCAGGCCTGGCGCGGGGAAGGGTGCTGCGCACCCCACGCCAGCGTGCTGGCCGCCGACGCGTCGAGCGGGCACGTGGTGGCGGGCAGGTGCGGGTGCGGAGACGACTGCTGCGGCTGACGACATCACGGATCGTCCGAGGTGTTCCTCGGATGCGGTGAGGTGGCCAGCAGGCTGGCTCCTAGGTACTTCACCGTTGCAGAAGGTGGATGTCGCGCGGGCACGGCTTGAACCGAGGCGTCGCCGGTCTCTGCGGGTGTCGACCGGTCACCCCGGTTCCCCGATGCCGCCGCCGGGGGCGTCCTCCAAGACGGGGTACGCAGTGGTGGAGGGAGAGCACGAGGCGCGGTGCGTCTTGTGCGCCCTTGCCCGGCCGGCGTGGTCAGGGTGCCTTCGTCGACGGTGGTCGGACTGGCACTCGAGCCCGTGACTGCCGAGGCGCATCGTTGCTTCTCGTGGTTGGCTGGTTGCTGAAGGTGAGATCGAGAGCGGGGCGTACTTCAGCGTCTCCAGAACGAGGGGTGTCGTGATCAGCGTCCAGTTCGTCGTGGGCACGTTGCCCGACGATGACCCGGTTCAGGCGTGCCACCGCCTGACGCTGGAGCCCTCACCACGCTCGGTCTCGGCCGCACGCCGCTTCGTCCGCTCCCACGTCCCCGACCTGCCGGTGGAGACCGGAGAATCGCTGGAACTGATGACCAGTGAGTTGGTCACCAACGCCGTGCTGCACGCCCGCACCATCGTGAACGTCGAGGTGGTCGTCGCAGCCACCTCGGTGGTCGTCGGTGTGCACGATCAGGACCGGGTGACGTCCTTGCAGACTCCCTACGGTGATCGTGAGGGTGGATGGGGGTTGGGTCTGGTGGGGGCGCTGGCGCATTCCTGGTCCATGGTCAGTCATCCCCAAGGTGGTAAGACGGTGTGGTTCCGGCTGCTGCGGGCAGAAGCGCACTCCGTGAGCAACGGCGCCGCGGCCCGGACCGACGCAGACCGGAGAGATTCATGACCGATGCTCCACGGAGAGGGTCCTCGTTCTCTCCCTCGACCCCGCCCTCCACGACCCTGCCCTCTCCGTCGCCGGGGATGCCGGCCGCATCGGCCCGACTGGCAGGGCGGTTGGCGCTGGGGGACGACGGCCACGAGTCCGGTGCGGCCATCACCAAGGTCGCCACCGGTATCGGCGGGTTCGACCACGTCGCGATGGGTGGGTTGCCGCTGGGGCGGACCACGGTGGTCGCGGGGCCGGCAGGGGCCGCGAAGACGTTGTTCGCGGCCCAGTTCCTGGCCGAAGGGGTCCGCTCGGGTCAGCCCGGGGTGTTCGTGACCTTGGAGGAGCCGGCTGCGGACCTGCGGGCGAACTTCGCCACCCTGGGCTGGGACGTGGCCGCGTGGGAAGCCCGTGGGGACTGGCGTTTCGTCGATGGCTCCCCGTTGGCTCCCACCGACACCAGTGCCCGACCGGACTACGACGTGGACACGTTGGCCGCTCAGATCGGTGCCGCGGTGGACCGTACCGGGGCCCGGCGCCTGGCGTTGGACAGTCTCAGCGCGGTGCTGTCCCTGCACGAGGACGTCGTGCTGGCGCGGCAGTTGTTGCGCACCCTGGTCCTGCGACTGCGGGCGATGGCCCTGACGGTGGTGCTGACCGTCGAGACTGAAGACGATCCGGGGGGCTCCCTCACCCGCTACGGGGTGGAGGAGTTCGTCGCCGACAACGTGGTGCTCCTGCGCAACGTCCGGGAGGGTACGTTCCGCCGTCGCACCGTGGAGGTGCTGAAGATGCGGGGGGCGATGCACCACAAGGGCGACGTCGCGTTCACCGTCGTCCCCGGCGAAGGCCTGCGGGTGCTGCCCGTCAGTGTGCCGGCACCTGCAGTTGCGTCCCCGCCCGCTCCGTCCTCGCCCGCTGCGTCGTCAGCAGCAGTCGGCGTCCCCGACGCGTCCCCGTCCTCCCACGCTCCTCGGGAGCGTGTCTCCAGTGGCGTTGCCGGTCTCGACGAACTGACCCACGGTGGACTGTTGCGTGCATCGACCACACTGGTGGCCGGTCCCACGGGGGCGGGAAAGACGATGCTGGCCACCCAGTTCGCCGCCGAGGGCGTGAGGTCGGGGGAGGAGGTGCTGGTCATGGCCTACGAAGAATCGCGTGAACAGGTTCTGGCCAACGGTGCGGCGTTGGGATGCGACCTCGAGCACTACGAGTGGGCGCTCGGCAGCTCATCGACGGGCAGTTCTCCCACGGCGGACCCATCAGACGATCAGCGGGGCCGAGTGTCGATCCAGTCGTTCTACCCCGAGGTCGCCTCTCTCGATGATCACCTGGTGGAGCTCCAGGGACTCATCGAGCGGTTGCATCCGACCCGACTGGTGCTGGATGGACTCTCAGCGTTGGAGCGCCTGGGTTCTCAGCCGTCCTACCGGGGGTTCCTGCTGGCGATCACGGCCTACGTGCGCAGCATCGGTCTCGCCACGTTCATCACCGCGACCCCGCCGGCGCTGCACCCGGGTTCCTCTCCCGCCGGCGGCGCCAGCACGGCGGACAACCTCACCGGTCTGGTGGACACGATCATCGTGCTGCGGCTGCAGGAGGTCGGGGCCACCATTCGCCGCGGCATCCACGTCCAGCGGATGCGTGGTAGCCATCACGAGAACGTGGTGCGGGAACTCGTCGTGGATGAACGCGGCATCAGCGTGGGGGATCTCATGCCCACCGGGGCGACAGGGATCGCGAGGACGTGATCGTGAGCGGTTCCAGTTCCACTACCGCCGGTAGCGCACCCTGTCCTCGGTGTGGGGACTTCGCGGTGTGGGGCAGACGACCAGCTGCGACGAGCAGAGCGACTGCCGTCTGATCGAGGGGCGGCTCGAGACGAGTGGGGTTCACGAGGACGACCACGTCCTCGCGTTCATGGACCACCAGCCGGTCAACCCTGGACACGTCCTGGTCGCTCCCCGACACCACCTGCCGCTGTTCGAAGACCCCGACGACGTCGCCGGAAATGCTTTCCGACGCACCCATCACCGGCACCCAGCGGCCCGAGCAAGACTCGCTGACGCTGGTCGGCAGCGATCTCGGTGATCGGCTGCTCCCGTGGCTGGACCAGTTGCACAGCGTGTCGACGGAACTCCGGCAGTGAGGTCGGGCATCGCGAGACTCTTTCCTGGGCGGCATCACCACCTCAGATCGGTGTCCTGAGGAGCAGGTCAAGCTCCGTGTCATCGCTGCCGGCCGTCACCGGCATCTGCAGTCCTGTTGTCTTTCAGCCAGAACCGGAGACCTCGCCGTTGCGACTTCTCTCCACCATCACGATGGAGTCCCGTGAAGTGGTGTAACTCCTGCGCGTGAAGCGCTGCGGTTTCGGACTATGCCGTGAGGGCGGCGGTCCTGTCGAGCGGGGTGACCGTGTCGGGGTTCACGGTGACCGCGGCGGTGGGCAGGACGGTGGGTTCGGGCGGAGTCAGCAAGGCCATGGAGGCCTCGGAGAGGTAGCGACGTTCCCCGGACTGCCACTCATCGTGGGCCTCGATCAGCACGCACCCGGCCAGACGCAGCAGGGCCTTGGCGTTGGGAAAGATCCCCACCACGTCAGTGCGGCGCTTGACCTCCCGATTCAGGCGTTCGATCGGGTTCGTCGACCAGATCTTCTTCCAGTGCGCCTCGGGGAACACCGCGAACGCCGTCACGTCCGGACCGGCCTCATCCAGCATCTCCGCGACCGCAGGGAACTGCGCGCGCAGGGTGTCGGCGACGACGCGGACCTGCTCACCGACAGCCTCCGCGGTGGGCTGGACGAAGATGGTGCGGACCATCGCCGCGACCGCGTCTGACTGCCCCTTCGTGACCCGACTCAAGACGTTGCGCATGAAGTGGACCCGGCATCGCTGCCAGGACGCGCCGGTCATGCTCTGCTCGATCGCCGAGACCAGACCGCGGTGCTGGTCGGAGATCACCAGCTGCACCCCGTGCAGACCCCGCTCGCGCAGTGAGGTCAGGAACTCCTTCCAGAACGCCAACGTCTCGGCGTCTCCGACGTTGCAGCCCAATACTTCCCGGTGTCCATCCGCGGTGACGCCGGTGGCGATGACGACTGCTTGAGAGACGACACGTGCGCCCTTGCCGTGCTGGTCACCGCCGACGCGGGCCTTGCAGTACGTCGCATCGAGGAACACGTATGGGGTCGCCTGCGCGTCCAACGGGCGGCTGGTGAAGGTGGCGACCTCGGTGTCGAGGTCGGCGCAGATGCGGGACACCTCGGACTTGGAGATGCCCGATTCAGCGCCCAGGGCCTCGACGAGGTCGTCGACCTTGCGGGTGGATACGCCGTGGACGTAGGCCTCCATGACGACGGCGTGCAGGGCCCGGTCGATGCGCCGGCGAGGGTGCAGCAGGGTCGGGAAGAACGACCCCGTCCTGGTCTTGGGGATCTTCAGTGCGAGGTCACCTGCGGTGGTGGCGACGAGGCGGTCGCGGGTGCCGTTGCGCTGGGTCGTGCGCCCGGCTGAGCGTTCGTGGTGGCCGGCGCCGATGTGGTGCTCGGCTTCGGCATCGATGAGGGCTTGCAGGGCGCCTTGCAGGATTCGGCGCATGAAGGTGCCGTCGTCGGCAGTGGTGAGTGCTTCGGTGAGGGTGGACAGGGCAGACTGGTCCATGAGGGCCATCGCGTTGATCTCCTTCTACGAGTTCCTTGGCGGGTACTCGCAGAGCTTCACGCGGTGGCCCTCACCTGCTTGGTGGGACACGCTGGGGCGGGTCCTGAGGCGGGCCGGAGTTACACCACTCGAGGGGACTCACCCACCATCATCACCGCAGCAGATCCCTACGGACGGTGAGGCCGGACGAGAACGAGGGTGGTGTCGTCACCCGCTCCACCGGCCACCGCGGTCAGAAGCCGGTCCGCCAAGGTCGCCATCGCATCCGCCGGGCTGACCGCTGCGACGAACAAGTCCGTGGCCGCACCCGTGGCAGCTGCAGCGAGGACCGCGGTGGTGTGCTCCATGCTCGCGTCACGTCGCTCCACCAGTCCGTCGCTGAACATCAGCAGCAGGGCGTCGGGTGGCAGTGAGATCCGTACGACCTCTTCCGCCAGACCGGTGGTGGGACCGAACCCCAGCCCGAGCATCGGACGCGGGGGCACGTGCACCGTGCTGGTGCTCGCGCCACTGAGGTCACCCGAGGTCCCGGAGGTACTGATGAGCAGTGGTGGGGGATGTCCCGCGCTGGCCAGTTCCACGATCACGTTCTCCCCGCCCTCGACGGACTCGGCACCGCTGCTCCTGCCGGGGCGGGCATGCTCGATGACGGCGACGAGGGCGGTCGCGGTGTGGTTTCCCAGCAGCGTGCACACCAGGGTGTCCAGGCGGTCCAGGGCGGAGGCGGGGGAGTGTCCCTCCAGGAGGTAGGCGCGCAGCGCGGTGCGCAGTTGCGCCATCGCCGCGGCGGCGTGCACCCCGTGTCCAGCGACGTCACCGACGACGACTGCGACTCGGCCCGTCTGCAGTGGCAGGACGTCCCACCAGTCCCCGCCGAGCTGACCGCCTTCGGTGGGGCGGTAGCGGGCCAGGACGTCCATGCCGGGTACCTGCGGTGCTTCGTCGAGCACGACAGCGCGTTGCAGGGATTCGGCGATGGCGATCTGTCCGTGGGAGCGGCCGAGCATGATCCCGGTGATCTGGGTGCGCAGCCGGTCTGCGGTGCTGGCGTGCCAGGGGCGCCACGCGGTGCTGCGCCCACGAACGACCTCGCGCCACTTCTCGAAGCTGGTGCGCGGGCTGATCCGCACCTCCAGACCTTCGGTGGCCGCGATCTTCGCGTTGTGCGGATCACCACCCCACTCCACGACGCGGGGCTGTTCCGGTCGCAACCACAGCAGCCAGCCGGTGTCGTCGATCCCTACCCGCAGCGCCCCCGCCGCCGTGTCGGCGACCTCGCCCAGGCCGGGGCTGAGCGTGGCGAGGTGATCGGTGAAGGTCGAGGCACCGTCCTTGCGGGCCAGGAGTGCGGCGATGCGTTGCAGCACCGCCCACGGAGGTACCTGACCGCAGGTGCGCAGCTGATGCCCGTCCCACACCGCAGCACCGGTGGCGTCCAGCAGCTCCAGCAGCCGCCCGTTCTCGATCAACGTGGCCAGGGGTTCACGGGTGCTGGCGGCGACGTTGGCGAGGATGTCGGACATGAGTTCGTGCGCGGCCAGGGCCTCGTCACGTTCTTGGGAGCGCACGCGTTCAGCGACCAGCTGGGAGGTCGTCTGGGCGAGGAACTCCGCGGCTGAGCGCGTGTCGTAGCCGGGGCGGTGCGCGCCGGTGTAGTGGTGGCAGGCCACCAGGCCCCACAACCGCCCGTCGACGACGAGGGAGACCGACATCGATGCCGCCACCCCCATGTTCTTCAGGTACTCGATGTGAATGGGGGAGACGCTGCGCAACACCGAGTGCGAGAGGTCAAGTGGGGCACCGGCATCGGGGTCGAGCAGGGGAGTCAACGGGGAGGGGGTGTAGTCGACGTCGGCGATCAGGCGCACCCAGTTCAGCGTGTACAACCGGCGTGCCTGGGCGGGGATGTCGGAGGCGGGGTAGTGCAGGCCGAGGAAGGGGTTGAGGTCTGCCCGGCGGTCCTCGGCGACGACCTCGCCGTTCCACTGCGGGTCGAAGCGGTAGACCATGACCCGGTCGAAACCGGTCAGGGCCCGCACTTCACGGGCCAGGACCGCACACAGGTCCTCGATGCCGGCGCTACCGGCCAGGCGCGCCACCGCCCCCCGTGTGGCGCGGTAGGACACCGGCGCGGCCTGGTCAGGAAGGCCTTCGATCTCCACCACGAGCCGATCGCCGGAGATGTGCAGTACGACGTCGACGTCGACGTTCTCACCGCCCACTTCGAGGCGGGCGTGGAGCGCCTCGTCCAGGTTGTCCGCGGCCTCAGCTGCCGACACTCGGGCGGCGAGGTCCAGACCCAGCAGCTCGTGCAGGGGGGCGCCGAGGACGTCATCGACTTCACGAGCGAAGAGCTCCCCGGCGTTCGCGGAGGCAACCACCACCTGCCGGGTGGCACGGTCGACAGCCAGCAGCACGCCGTGCGGCTGTACAGCTCCGGGAACGTGGATGGGTTCGCTCTCGCACGTCGTCAGGTCAACAGCCGGATAGGCCGGCGCGAACGCTTCCGGGTGCAGCGGAGCACCTGGTGGGGTGGTGCTCACCGGGTCCCCATCCTGGGAGACGCGCGAATCGCCGACGCGACCCGCTCGACGGACGAGCAGCAGAATCTGGTGATGACGTGCACCCCTCGTGCCAGAACTTCGAGCGACCGGTGGCCACCCCTCTTCGAGGCTAACTCGTGGAGTCGAGTCCGTCGTGGTGGCCGGGTCGCGACAAGGAGGAGAGCCATCGCTCGTAGGCGGTGAAGGTCGCGATCGCGGAACGGACTGCTGCGGCGACATCGTCTTCACGCAGGGCGTCCAACGCGGCGATGGTCTCGCGCCAGCGCCGCCCGACACCCTCGCGCCCGGTCAGCGAGGTGCACGCCTGCACCGGTACTCCGGCAGCCACCGCGGCGCGGGCGACGAGTTGACCGCCGAGGGTGGATCCGTCCAGGACGTAGCAGACCCCGAGTGCGGCGGAACGCGTCGTCGCCGGGGGCACGTCGGGGCACTCCTGAAGATCCTCGAGGTCGACGTCCTCGACGCCCAGTACGCGGAGGTCGGCCAACGCCAGGTCGGCGCGCGCTCGGGTGACCACGTCGAGGGCGTCGGGGTCCTCCTCCGCCCACACGGCCAGGTCTCGCTCCAGAGGCGCGAGCAGTCCCCAGGTCAGGCTCAGCCAGCGGCGGTGCACGTCGAGGCTCCAAGGACGGGAGAACACGTCCAGGCCTTCGTCCAGACGTTGGTGAGCCGGGGCGGTCGCAGTGCGCAGCCGAGCCAGGGCACCGGGCGGGCGGGTGGACTCCTTCGCGTTCCTCACCGCGACATGATCCCGCAACTCGTTCCACGCCGCCTACGTCCTGGCTGTGTTGACTCCCGCTCGAGCAGTCCTCCCTGACCAGGTCAGTCCGTGCTGCAGGCGGTAGGAGACGTTCGGGGATCCTGCCTCCTCGGGGAGGGGTCCGTCTTCGGGGTGGACCTGCAGGGCGAGGAGGGCGCCGTCGTCCTCGATCTGGTCACCGGTGCGGCCCAGCAGGGCGTCGCAGAGTTCGTCCACGGGCAGGGCGCGGGAACGGCCGCGGTGGTACGCCGTGGAGCGCCGCAGAGGCGGTTGGTCGTTCCCTGCAGCAGACCGACCACACGTCGGCAGACCCGAATCGCCTGCTGTTGCCTGCGGATCGGGAAGTCGTTGTGGCGCGTCCGGCTACCGTTGTTCGGCCTGCACCCGCAACACGTTGAAGGGCCGTGGTGAGACGTGCAACCGGTTCACCCGATGAGCACCCTGCTACCGGCTGGACGCAGCACTGGGTACCCAGTGAGTCACGCGTCCTCGCGGAGCTGCTGCGCTGCAGCGCCTGCGCCGACACGTCCGGCCCTCAGCGGGGAGGTCCCGACTGCCCACGCCGTGTCCGGGTCTGGGCGGTTCCAGGTGGCCGTATGACTTCCTCGCCACCCTTGGAGTCGATGAAGGGGGGGTGGGGACACCGATGAGACGTTGACCGCGCAACACTGCGAGGCGACGTCGTTCGAAGAAGCCGCGCTCGCGGCGAAGGCGACGGTCACTGCTGAGGCCGCGACGATCCTCGGGCAGGCCAGCTTCGGCTCTCGGCCCGGGGATGAGGTTCGGGACGAGTCGCTGGAGCGGGCAGTTCGTCGGGCGATGCTCCTCGGCGAACGGGAGGCCGCCTTGACTCGACGACGGTCTCGTGGTGTCCGACCACGCCGTCTGCCGGTACCGCGCCAAGGGGCCCGCGGAGGCACCGAGGACGAGCCGTCGGCGTCAGAGCGCTGATTTCGAGACGAGCAGGGGCAGGAGTCGCAGCTCAGTCCACGATGCGAGCATCGCGGGAGACGTCGCCGATGTGAACGTGGGTGTGGACCTGTTCGGCGGCGGGGGCGAGTTCACCGAGCAGCTCCCGCAGCACCTTGAGCGCTACGAGGTGGATGCGGTCGGCGAGTTCCAGCAGGGGGGTGCCGAAGAGGGCGATCAGCTGGATCGTCACTGATTCCAGCTGGTCATCGTGCCCGCTCGTGCAGGTGATCTGCTGTGCAGCGGCGTGGGGGACAGCGTCGACCGCCTCGCGCAACTGGGCGACGAGGACGTCGGAGGCGACGAAGAAGTCGCCGTCGTGATGCCGCCCGCGCAGGGGTGCCGAGGGGCGGAACAGGCTCAACGCACGGGCCAGGACGCGGTCTTCGACGGCCTCCCAGCCGGCGTCGGTGTGCTGGCGCAGCAGCATCGTGGCCTGCGCGAGCCGGTCAGTGACGGTGCCGTCAGCAGTGGCGCGGCGAGCTCCACCGCTGTCGCCGGTCCGGTCACCATCGCGGTCGCCGGAGGTGCTCTCGTCGTGACCGTCGTCGTCGTTCTTCATGTTCACCGCCACTCCTCCAAGGTCGCTGCGATCGCCGTGCGGGCCCGTTGCAGCAGACCCCGCACGGCGGTGGGGCTGACACTCACGACAGTGGCGATGTCGGCGTAGGAGAGATCTTCGATCTCCCGCAGGATCCACACGCTGCGTCGCCGCTCGGGCAGCAGCAGTAGCGCTGCATCCAGCGCGGCGAGGAGTTGGGAGTCGATCGTGTCACGTGCAGGGTCGGCGTGCAGATCTCGCAGGCCCGCGGTGGCCTGATCGAAGTCGATGACAGGGCGTGAGCCCGACTCGGGAAAGCGCGGCCGACGCCGCTGGCTGAGTTTCTGCGCCGCGTTTCGGCCCAGTACGAACAGCCAGGTCCGGAACGCGGAGTCGCCGCGGAAGGAGGTGATGTTCTTCCAGGCCGACACCATCACCTCCTGCACGCAGTCCTGGGCGTCGGAGGTGTCGTTCGGCAGCCGGAACACGTAGCGGTACAGCGCCGGGCCGTGTCGTCGGGTCAGGTGCGCGAAGGCCACCTTGTCGCCCAGTGCCGCCCGCCGCGTCAGCACCTCATCGGGGACCGTCGTCGCCGCGCTGGTGTTGCGCGGTGATTCCCCCGGAACGCTGGAGGTGGAAGAACCGCCGGCCGATGACGGGTCGTGGTCGCCGGGGATGGGGAAATCCGGCAGTTCGTTCGTGCCTCGCTGTCGGGCTCGGCGTTCGATGCCGTCCGGTCCAGTACCACCTGATGCGTCCCAGCTAGCGGCGGCACCGGAGGGGCCGCTTCGCTCCCGGTGGCTCTCTACCACCGGGGGGCTCCCGACGGGGGTGCAGTGCGTGTGGAGGGGGCGCCGGAGGGTTCGGTGCCACGGGATCGGGGGGATCCGGGGTGCGGGTTCACGGCGCACCCTTCGAGAAGACGTCGCGTCGGTGGTCCGGGCGCAGAACCGAGTGCAGCAGGGGTCGCAGGTCGCGGCAACTTCAACACCGCGATCTTGTCGGGTGAACAACGACCCATCCCAAAATGTGACGCAGGTCATACTTGAGGGACCGTGCCGTTTCGCCGGTTCTTCGTCTCTATCCCCGTGACAGACCACGAACGACGCCCGGCCACCACGGCCGGCAGCGCGATCGCCGGCTGCACCCCTCAACGTTTGAAGGAGTTCTCGTGAGCGAGCGCACCACCACCACCACGACCGCTACCCCCAAGGCCGTGCCGACCGCTGGCTCCAACGCGCTGGCCGTCTCCCGTGACGGCTCCGGTCGCGACGCGTCCCTGTTCTCCAACCAGGGCACGACCTCGATCGCCGACACCGTCGTCTCCAAGATCGCTGGGCTCGCCGCCAAGGACGTCTCCGGGGTGCACGCCCTCGGCGGTGGCGCCTCCCGCGCCGTCGGCGCCCTGCGTGAGCGCATCCCCGGCGGCCGCGTCAACCACTCCCAGGGCGTTTCGGTGGAGGTCGGGGAAACCCAGGCCGCCGTCGACATCGACCTCATCGCCGAGTACGGCGTCGCCATCGCCGACCTCGCCGCCGGTGTTCGCCGCAACGTCATCGCCTCCGTCGAGCGGATGACGGGTCTGCAGGTCACCGAGGTCAACATCGCCGTCGCCGACGTCCACCTGCCCAGTGACGACGCCGACGAGAACGAGGACGCCGACTCCGCTCCCCGCGTCCGGTGACCGAGCCCACTACGCCGACCGGCGCCCCCCTCGGCGCTGGCTCGGCCACCGGGTGGACACCCGCCCCAGTCACCGCCCCTGAAAGCACTCCCGGGAGCACGGCGTCGGCGGCGCCCACGTCGGTCACCGGGGCGGTGGAGGTCATCTCCACCGTCCCGGTGTCGGAGGTCACAGTCGCTGACGAGATCGCGGGTTTGGTCCTGGCCGTCCCAGGAGTGGTCGAACTGCACCCGGGCCGCTTCGGTGAAGTCGCGACCTATCTGCCCGGCCGACGGGTGGCCGGGGTCAAACTCGGCGACGAAACCGTAGAGATCCACGTCGTCCTCGCCTACGGGACTCCCATCCGGGCCGTGGCCCAGCAGATCCACGCCGTCGTCGCGGCCGTGGTGGACGTGGCGGTGCAGGTCTTCGTCGAAGACCTCGCCGCCGCCCACGCCGCCTGACGTTTCCTGCGGCACCAGGTGCTACCGCGCCACAGCGCGCCGTTCTGCTGCACTAGCGGCCGTTCTGCTGCACTACCTGCCGGTTCTGGCTAGATCCGGCAGGCCCCACCCCCCTTCCCCTGGAGGAACTCGTGACTGCCTCGAACGTCGGCATCTTCGCCGGCCTGCTCCTGGCCATCATCGCCATCCAAGGTGGCTTCGGCTGGTTCCTGCTGGCCCTGCTCTTCGCCGCCGTCGGCTACGTCATCGGCGCCCACCTGGAAGGCAAGCTGGACCTCTCCGCCCTCGTCCCCGGCCGCAGCCGTGGCTGATGGCGCCACCGCTGATACCGCAGCAACCAGCAGCCGTGGCAGCCTGAACTCCCGCGCTGAGAAGGCTCGCCACGCACACACCTCGAGTGCACCCAGTGTGCGTCGCTGGGACGGCCCCGCTCAGGCGGCGGCTGAACTCAGCGCCGAGGAGTGGACCGAGATCGCAACGCGCGGATCGCTGCAGGTCAAGGAGAAGGCCGTGGAACGCATCGCCGAAGCTGCGGTCGCGGAAGTTCCCGGCGTCATCGCCGCCCAGGACAGCGCCGGCACCATCGCGACGGCCCTGGGGCGTTCCTACCCCCGCGTCGATGTGCAGGTGGCCGGTCACCGCGCCCGGGTCGAGGTCGACATCGTCACCGCCTGGCCTCGCCCGGCCGCTGCCGTTGCCGCCGCCGTGCGTGACCACGTCACCGAGCGACTGCGCACCCTGGCCGACCTGGACGTCGACGTCGTCGACGTCACGGTCGCCAAGGTGCTGCGTCCCACCACCCCGGAGAGGAGACGCGTCCAGTGAGCTTCCAGACCAGCCCTGACACAGCCCCTGAACGAGCTCCGATGCAGGCTGCGGACCAGAAGAGCGGCAGCGGGCCCATCGGGGTCATCGGCCCGATCCTGGCCGTCCTGCTCCTAGCTCTCGGCGTCCTGCTGCTGCGCGATGCCCTCGTCGCAGCCGGCGCCTTCTCCGGTACCCCGTGGCTGAGCGCCGGCGTGGACGGGCTGAAGGGGTTCGCGCCGGTGTGGTGGCTGATTCCGGTCGGGATCGTCGTGGCCCTGATCGGGTTGTGGCTGGCCGTGACCGCGTTGCGTCCCCGTTCGCGCAAGACCCTCCCGTTGACCTCACGTACCGGGGTGTTCCTGCACACCCGCGACATCGCCCGGCTGGCCTCCGGTGCCGCCCAGGACGTCGACGGTGTCCTGGACGTCTCCTCGACCGCCACCCGTCGCACGGTGAGCGTCATCGTTCGCGGCACCGCTGAAGCGGGCCTGCGGGAGTCGGTGACCGAGGCGGTTGCGCAGCGGTTGTCGCCGCTGCAGTCCCCGCCGCGGGTGGCCGTCACCGTCCACACCCCGAAGGAGAACTGATGGGCCGCGCCGTCCTGGGGCTCAACCGCCTCGCCGCGATCATCGTCGGCCTGGTCCTGCTCGTCCTCGGTGTGGCTGTCGCCGCCTGGGGCGCAGGATGGTTGGTGAAGGTGTGGACCGCGTCCCCGCAGCAGCTGACCTTGAAGACAGCCACCGACACCTTCGCCACCGCCTGGTGGCCCTGGGCCGCCGGCATCGCCGGCGCCGTGTTCATCCTGCTGGCCCTGTGGTGGTTGTTGTCCCACCTGCCTCGACGTGGGGTGGGCGAGTTGTCGTTGAAGGGCTCGAACAAGAGCGGGCGACTGCGCGTCGACCCGGCCGGGGTCGCAGCCACCGCAGCCGACGTCTTGGCTGAAACTCCGGGGGTTCGTTCGGCTTCGAGCCGGGTACTGCGGGATCGTGGTCAGCTGGTGGTGGCGTTGAAGGCCACCGTCGAACCCGATGCTGATCTGCAGTCGGTGGTCACCGCCACCGATGACGTCGCCACCGACCTGGCTCAGGTTCTCGGTCGTGATGACGCCCGCGCGCGGGTGCAGCTGGCCGTGGCCCGCCGAACCCGCCACCAGACCCGCGTGCACTGACTCCCACTTCGAAGCCGGGCACCGGACCCGGTACCGGACTCGGTCAAGAACCCAGCATCCCGACTGAAGGAGATCGAACATGTGGGTCCTGCTCTCCAGCGGTCTGCGCCGATGGGTCATCTTCACCGTCGCCGTCCCGGTGGCCGGACGGTTGCTCGCCGGCCTGGGCCGGCGGGTGGAAGCCGGTAGCGGCCCCACGAAACTCTCCCGTGGTCTGCTGGGCGCAGGCCGGCTGGTGTCTTCCCGGGCCCGCAAGGACGACCCCCGCAACGCCCGGCGTGGACTTCTGCGCCGCAGGCCCCGCTGACCCGTCGGCGCCCTCTCGAACCGCACGACCCGCAGACACCCTGAGCCGATCAGATCATCGGTCGACCTGCACGAAGGAGAACCATGACCATCGGTGGCATCATCACCGCGATCATCATCGGCGCGATCATCGGCGCTCTGGCCCGCCTCGTCCTGCCGGGCAAGCAGAACATCTCCATCCTGCTGACCATCGTCGTCGGCATCATCGCCGCGTTGATCGGCACCGCTCTGGCCCGGCTCTTGAACGTGGCCGACACCCCCGGCATCGACTGGATCGAACTGATCCTGCAGGTCGCCGTGGCTGCCGTCGGGGTCACCGTCGCCGGCAGCCTCAGCGGCCGCCGCCGCTGATCGGCGGTTGCATCACCCGACCAGGTCCTGGCCGGACCAGGAATCGGGGCTCTACTTCTTCCTGCACCGGCCGGTCGAAGCGCGTTGCGTGACATCCACACCGAAGAAGAGGAAACCCTCATGGCTCAGAACATCACCCCCGACGCCCTGTTCGGCACCACCGTCTACGACAACGACGGCGACAAGATCGGCAAGGTTGACGAGGTCTACCTCGACAACGCCTCCGGCCAGCCGGAGTGGGTCTCGGTCAAGACCGGCCTGTTCGGCTCCAGCTTGTCCCTGATCCCGCTGGCCCAGGCCAGCACGTCCGGGGACTCCGTCAAGGTGCCGTTCGCCAAGTCGGTCGTCAAGGATGCTCCCCATCACGACCCGGGTGCCGAGCTGAGTGAGACCGACGAGGCCGACCTGTACCGCCACTACGGCATCGCCGACTCCAGCGCCTCGGCTCCGAACACCGGCACCCAGAACACCGGCACCCAGAACACGGGCACTGGTGTGACGGGCAGCTACGACACCGACCGCACCAGCGATCGCACTGCCTCCGGTTCCGGCTACGACCACAGCCGCGGCGAGGGCTACGACACCTCCGGTGACAACACCGACAACGCGATGACCCGCTCGAAGGAAGAACTGCGCGTCGGTACCGAGACCCGCGAGGCGGGCCGGGCGCGGCTGCGCAAGTACATCACCACCGAGAACGTCTCCCGCACCGTGCCGGTCTCGCACGAAGAGGTCGTTGTCACCCGCGAGCCGATCACCGAGGCCAACCGCGGGGCGGCCCTCTCCGGTGGCGACCTGACCGAGGAAGAGCACGAGATCGTCCTCACCGAGGAGCGTGCCGTGGCCGAGAAGGACGTCGTCGCCGTCGAGCGCGTCCAGCTGGGCACCGAGACCGTTCAGGGCACCGAGACCGTCCAGGCCGAGCTGCGCGAAGAGCAGATCGACCTCGACGCCGACGCCGGTGTCAAGACCGGCAACACCGCCGGCGTGGCAGACACCGCTACCGGGACCACGGGCAAGCACAACAAGCGCTGAACGCGCTTGCGGTGGCCATCAGGACCATCAGGGCTGATGGCCACTCAGCTTTCTCTGTTCCAGCTCTTCAGGACCCTGCGCTGCGAGGCCCTGCATGTCAGGGTTGAAGTGCCCACCGAGCGGCCTCGAGGTCAGGAACCAGGATGAACAGCAATCCCGCCGGTGAACCCACCATCACCGCTCCCACTGACCAGTTCACCGTGGCCGCCGCCCAGGGCGATGATTTTCCTGCTCTCGTTCCTGGCGACGTCGACTCGACTGTCGATGTCGTTCTGCACGCTGAGCGGCTGCTCATCTCTTGTGCGCGTTACGCGACGGAACGGGTTCGGTTCAGCAAGCGGATCGTGACGACCACCCGAACGATCGAGATTCCGGTCCGTATCGAGCAGCTCGTGATCAGTCACGAGCCTTTCCCCCCGGCTACCTCCGCGGACACTCTTGCCGCCACCTCCGCAGCCACCTCCACCAACACCATGGTCAGCGATTTGACCGCGGCTGTACCGGCGCACTTCCCGGGTGACGGTGAGGGCGAGAGTGACCTGATCATCGTGCTGCACGAAGAAGTTCCTGAGTTCACGTTGCGTGTCGCCCCGGTCGAGCGGGTCACCATCGGGGTCCGCACAGTCGTCGCCGAGCAGATCATCACCGCGACACTGGGTAGTGAGACCATCAGCGTCGACCAGCAGCAGGTCGACCAACAGCAAGTCGGCCACGAGCAAGTCGGCCAGTAGCAGCTCGATCATGTGCGTGGGGGACAGGTCCTCGCGGATCCCGCAACGTACCGACGCCGACACGAAAACCGTCAACCTCGTCGAGTCACGCAGAGGCTTGATTCGTTGAGTCCACCGGCGGCCGATTGATGTAGACCGTCGAGGGTGGCGTCGGCAGTCGCGGGTGCCGGGCAGAGCGTTCGGGGTGCTCAGTGTAGGCAGCGGTCAAGGTCGCGCAGCGGCGGGCTCGAACCTCCCCGGCACGACCGTGGTGAACGTCAGTGGGGGTGAGCATCCCCAGCTCGGAGTGGCGGGGCTCGGTGTTGTACCACGTGAAGAACTGCCTGCCGTGGCTGCGGGCGCGCTCCAGGCTGGAGAACCGGGCCGGGAAGTCCGGGCGGTACTCCAACGTCTCGAACGTGGTCTCGGAGTAGGGATTGTCGTTGGAACGATGCGGACGCGAATGCGACTTCGTCACCCCGAGATCGGCCAGCAGGAACGCCGTCGGACGAGACGCCATCGAGGATCCGTTGTCGGAGTGGATCGTCAACTGATCCCGGTCGTTGCCGTGACGGGTGATGGTCTCGGCCAGGAACGGCTCGGCCAGCGTCGAGGACTCTCGTGGATCGATCATCCACCCGACGATGTATCGGGAGTGGACGTCGATGATCGTGTAGGGGTGGAAGCAACCCCACTTCACCGGTCCCGTGGGTTTCGTGATGTCCCAGGAACACCTGGTTCGGCGCGGTCGCGACCAGTTCAAGCTTCACCCGCGCCGGGTGAGTGGCCTGGCGGCGACGTTCGGGGACCTCACCTCGACTGCGCAGCAACCGGTACGTGCTGGTTTCGGAGCACAGGTAGGTTCCTTCGTCCAGTGACGTCGCGACGATCTCTGCAGGAGCGGAGTCGACGAAGCGCGGTGGATGCAGGACGTCCAGGACGCCTTGGCGTTCGCCTGCGCTGAGGGCTCGGAGTTGAGGCCCCACCGGCCGATTCGCGGCGAGGGCCCTGCAGTGGCGGCCGGCGATGCACCTCCCGGCAGCGCCGGCTGCGTGTTCGTCCCAGAGCGCGGCAAGCGGTCGTCACTCCGATGACCGGGGTGAGTTCGGCCAGGTAGCCTCGATCATCTGTCGGCCTCGCGGTCGGTGGTCGGGCTGCTGGTCGTGAGAGTGTCCAACAGCGCAGAGAGTTTTCCCTGGACCACGATCACCGCCTGTGCCTTGGCCAGGTCCGCGGCAAGGCGTTCGTTCTCCCTGGACAGGCGGGCGTTCTCTCGTTCCAACGGGTCGGCCTTGGCCCGCCCTGGGGCCCGGCTCAGGGCGTGGAGGGCGGCGGTGTCGCGTTGTTCACACCAAGCGGGGATGAGGGAGGTGTAGAGGCCTTCGCGGCGCAGGATGGCTCCGCGGGTGGTCTTGTCCGCGTCGTCGTACTCGGTGAGGACTTGCGCCTTGTACTTCGCGGTGCAGGTCCTGCGTTGGGCACGGGCGGGGATCTCTGGATCAGGTGCGCTGCCCATTGCTTCAGCCTGCACCGTGAGGAGGGGGTTGGTCACGCTCATCGGAGACTCCTTCACCACCCTCGGGTCAGAGTCAAGACAGCGGGTGCTGTCTCACTCCAGGCTGACAGAGAGGGCCGCGTCGTCCGCCGGTTGAGGGTTGAAGTCGAGTCAGGGCGCGGGTGGCTGCGGGGGTGAGGTCGATGGAGGGTTGGGGGTCGTCTACCAGGTCATCGTGGCGTTGTGCGGGTGTCTCGCGCAGGGAGCAGTCGAGCCTGGTGGTGACTGGTGTGCCGGAGCCCACGACCAGTGCGGACACTGTCGTGGCCGTGACGTCCGTGACCGTGAGATCGGGGTGGTGCGGGTGAGTCGCTGACAGCCCCGCGCTCACCCGGTGCAGGAGGAGGTCTGCGCTGCGTGGTGGCCGGACGGCAGCAGGAGCTCGGAGGACCGAGGAGTGTCACCGACTCCTCGATTCGGAACTGTCACCGATGTCCTGAGACATGACAGTCCGCTTCCTCGCCACGACGTCGTAGCATCGAACGCATGTTCGAACGACGTCCGCGGCACGGCCCGCCGGGCTGGCCGCAGGAGGTCCCGCCCCCCGAGGTGGACGACTGGCAGGTCGCCACCTCCTCCTGGCTGCTCGATCAGGCCCCGCCGGAGTTCCGCTCCTACGCCGCCGTCCGCCACCACCCCCTGCTGCTGGCCTGGCTGGTCGGCCACCACGTCAGCGCTCAGCAGGAGGCCGTCGTCCGTGCCCGCAGCACGGCCCGCCGGGACCTCGCCGCCGACCTGCCCCCCGAGGTCGGGCCGCAGGTCTTCGACGTGCTCGACCGCGAGGAACTGCGGCTGCGCAGGGTGGCGCGCGCGGTCGACCTGCTCGAGCAGGCACTGCGAGGGAAGAGGTTCGTGCCGCGCCTGTGAACGCTCTGTCCGAACGGGCGAGTGCGGGCCGACGTCGGGGAGGGGTCCTCCTACACTCGCTCAGTCCGTTCACGCTCGACCCCGCGACACAGGAGGCCACCCCGCATGGGGCTGCTCGAGACGATCAAGGGGCCCGAGGACCTCAAGGCCCTGCCCGCCGAGGACCTGCCCGCGCTGGCCCAGGAGGTCCGCGACTTCCTCGTCGCCGCCGTGAGCAGGACCGGCGGGCACCTCGGACCCAACCTCGGCGTCGTCGAACTGACGCTCGGTCTGCACCGCGTCTTCGACTCCCCGCGCGACCGCCTCGTCTTCGACACCGGCCACCAGAGCTACGTCCACAAGCTGCTCACCGGCCGCCAGGACTTCGCCCACCTGCGTGAGGCGGGCGGCCTCTCCGGCTACCCCTCCCGCGCGGAGAGCGCGCACGACGTCGTTGAGAACTCGCACGCCTCGACGTCGCTGTCGTGGGCCGACGGGCTCGCCCGGGCCTTCGAGCTGCGCGGCGAGAGCCAGGGGGAGAACGGGCGTCGCGTGGTCGCCGTCATCGGTGACGGCGCCCTCACCGGTGGCATGGCCTGGGAGGCGCTGAACAACATCGCCACCTCACGCCGTCCCGTGGTCGTCGTCGTGAACGACAACGGACGGTCCTACGCCCCGACCATCGGCGGGATGGCCTCCCACCTCGCGACCCTACGCACGACCCGCGAGTACGAGAAGCTCATGGACTGGGGCAAGCAGTCGCTGCGACGCGGTGGCACCCCCGGCCGCCTCGCCTACGAGACGCTGCACGGCGTCAAGAAGGGGATCAAGGACATCGTCGCCCCGCAGGGGCTCTTCGAGGACCTCGGTCTCAAGTACGTCGGACCCGTCGACGGCCACGACACCGAGGCCGTCGAGCACGCCCTGCGCCGCGCGCGGTCCTTCGGCGGCCCCGTCATCGTCCACGTCATCACCCAGAAGGGGCGCGGCTACGAACCGGCCCTCGCCGACGACGCCGACCGCTTCCACGCCGTCGGGATCATCGATCCCGAGACGGGGGAGGCGCAGGCCACCTCGGGTTCCTCCTGGACCAGCGTCTTCGGCGAGGAGATCCGCGCGATCGCCGACGTCCGCCGCGACGTCGTGGGCATCACGGCCGCCATGCAGGGCCCGGTGGGTCTCGACGCGTTCGCCCGCGCCCACCCCGACCGCGTCGTCGACGTCGGGATCGCCGAGCAGCACGCGGTCACCTCCGCGGCCGGCATGGCCGCCGGCGGTCTGCACCCCGTCGTTGCCCTCTACGCCACCTTCCTCAACCGCGCCTTCGACCAGCTGCTGCTCGACGTCGCCCTGCACCGGGCCGGGGTCACCTTCGTCCTCGACCGCGCCGGGGTCACCGGCCCCGACGGTCCCAGCCACCACGGCGTGTGGGACCTCGGACTGTGCCGCCTCGTCCCGGGCCTGCGTCTCGCCGCCCCGCGTGACGCCGCCACCCTGCGCGAGGAACTGCGCGAGGCGCTCGCCGTCGAGGACGCGCCGACGGTCCTGCGCTACAGCAAGGGCAAGGTGCCCGCCGACATCCCCGCGATCGCCCGCGCCGGGCACGCCGACGTCCTCGAGGGGCCCTCGTGGGCCGAGGGGGACGACGTCCTGCTCGTCGCCGTGGGCTCGCTGGTACCTCGCGCCCTCGACGTCGCCTCCCGGCTGCGGGCCCACGGCGTCGGCGTGACCGTCGTCGACCCGCGCTGGGTGGTGCCGGTGGACGAGGCGCTGCTGGAGCTGGCCCGCAGCCACGGCCACGTCGCCGTGCTCGAGGACGGTGGCGAGGTCGGCGGTGTCGGCTGGGCGCTGGCGGCGGCGCTGCGCGGGCGCGACGACCCGACGACCGTGCACACCTTCGCTCTCCCGCAACGTTTCCTGGACGTCGGCAGCCGCGACGCCCTCCTCGACGAGGCCGGGCTCGCCCCGCAGGACGTCGCCCGGACGTTGGTCGAGGCGGTGGCGCTCGGCGGTCAGCAGGTCCCCGCGAAGGACTCCTCGGAGATCGCCGACTCGTCGCCCACGACGATCGTCGCGCCGAGCGAGGTCGCGCCCGAGAGGTAGTCGGCCGTGGCGGCGGGCGTGCAGTCGCCCGGCACCAGCAGCAACGGTGCGCCGTTGACCGCGGCCGCCGGCACGGCGGCGAGGGCGTCGGGGAAGTTCCGGCCGGTCGCCAGGACGGCGACCTCCGCGTCGGGGAAGGTCGTCCGGGCCACGACGGCGGCGGTGTCGTAGCGGTCCGCACCGGAGAGCCGCGCGACCGGGTCGGCGTCGGTGAGGAAGAGGGCGACCTGGTCCGCGACGGGGTCCGAGACCGAGTCGACCCCGCCGATCACGGTGGCGCGGGCCCGGTCGGAGGCGTTGAGCCAGGCGGTGACGGTCGACGGGAGGGCCTTCGGCGCGGTCAGCAGCAGCGGTTCGCCCCGCCCGCCGGCCAGGGCCGCTCCCGAGACGGCGTCGGGGAAGGCGTCACCGCGGGCCAGGACGAAGGAGGTCTGGTTCGCGGGGAAGAAGCGCGTCGCGATCGCGGTGGCCGTCGCGTACCGGTCCGCCCCCGCGGTGCGGTCGACGGTCGCGGTGGGCAGCAGTGCCCGCACGGCGCTGAGGACGGCGTCGGGCACGCGGTCCGGCCCACCCACGACGTGCACGAACGCGGGCGCGAGCCGCTTCAGCTCGTCGATCGTGGGTCGGGGGAGACCCCTCGCGGCGGTCAGCAGCAGCGGACCGTCGAGGCCGGCGGCGGCGGGGCCGGCGGCGAGGGCGTCGGCGAAGGACTCACCGCTGGCCAGGAACAGTGCCGACCCGGGCGAGGGTGCGAAGGAACCGCGGGAGACGACGGCCGCGGTCTCGTACCGGTCGGCGCCCGCGGCGCGGACGGTGCCGGTGTAGGCGAACGGGGTGCTCACGGCCTGCGCCGGTACCCCGGTGGCGAGCAGGCCGGCCACGACGAGTCCACCGACGATCGCAGCGTGACGCCTGGTGCGCATGACGCGACTCTACGTCACCTCGCGGACCGGACCCCGGTGCACGGGGAACCCCGCGGCGAGCCACGCCTGCACCCCGCCCTCGAGATCGGTGGCCCGGTGCAGACCGACCGCCCGCAGCGACGCCGCGGCCAGGCTGGAGCTGTAGCCGTGCCGGCACACCACGACCACCCGCAGGTCCGGTCCGGTCGCCTCCGGGATCCGGAAGGGGCAGGTCGGATCGAGTCGCCACTCCAGCACCGTCCGGTCGATGACCAGCGCGCCCGGGAACTCCCCCTGCTCGACCCGGTGGGCCGGGGTGCGGGTGTCGACGACCAGCGCCCCCGCCCGCTGCTCGGTGCACAACTGCTCCGGGGTCAGCCGGTCGAGTCCGACCCGCGCCGCGGCCAGCACCTCCTCGATGCTCACAACAACCCCGCCAGACCCGCTGCGGCACGGTCGAACTCGTCAGCCACCCCCTCCGCCACGAGTTCCACGGCCGGACCCCACCCGTCGAGGGCGGCCTGGCGCAGGCCGTCGGCGTGGTCCTGGGCGCGAACCCGCACCGCGTCGAGCACCTCCTCCTCGCTGCCCCTCCAGCCGTAGGCGGCGAGCAGGGTCCCCAACCGCCGCCACCGCTGCTCCGGGGTGCGACCGTCCTGCCCCATCAGCGGGACCCACCGCAGCGCGACGAACGCCAGGTCGCGCAACGGGACGGAGGGGGCCACCAGGTCCCAGTCGACGAACCCGACCAGACGCTCACCGTCGACGACGGCGTTGTAGGGCGCGAGGTCCTGGTGGCCCAGGATCCGGCCGTCCTCGCTCCAGAACTGCTCCGAGGCGTCGTGGAACTCCCGCAGCCAGTGCCCCACGTCGGTGAGCAGCGCGTCACCGAAGACCCAGTCCGGCCAAGGTTCCTGGGTACCGATGGTGCTGCCCCGCAGGTACTCCCAGACCTCCCGGCCCGCTTCGTCGATCCCCAGCGGACGCGGGACGCGGTGGAACCCCTGCGCGTGCAGGTCGCCGAGCAGGGCCTGCACGGTCGGGGTCTGCGTGCCCGTCGCCTTCCGGACGGTGCGCCCGATCCGGACCGCCCCGAGGTTGCGCCCGCCCGGGAGGTCCTCCGGTTCCTCCGGCGCCAGGAAACTCCGCACCACCTGCGCGAAGCCCGCGGGGTCGTCGCGCCACGGGAAGTGCCGGGCCCGGGGGAGTTCCACGAAACGGGCCCGCGGGAACAGCCCGGCGAACTCCCGCAGGACGGCCGGGGGAGCGCCGACGTCGAACTCCCCGGCCAGCACCAGCACCTCCCCGGCGAAACCTGCGACAGCCGCGCGGGTGGTCGTCGGGTCGAACGCACCCGGGGCGGTGAACTCCGCCGCCAGCACCGGGTCGGGTTCCTCCGCGGGATCGGAACCGGTGAACCGCCCCACGGCGTCCCAGTCGTCCGGCTCGCCGTGGCCCGCACCGACCCGCTGCAGCGCAGCGAAGCTCTGCTCGAACCAGGGTTCGTCACGGCTGAGTTCCGCCGTCCGTGACCGGGTCTCCGCCGACACCGGCAGCCCGACGGCGAACACGCTCGGGGTGACGAGCACCAACCGTGCGACCCGGTGGGCGAAGCGTTCCAGGTAGCGGACGGCGAGGTTCGCCCCCGCCGAGTGCGCCACCAGGTCGACCACGGGGATCCCGTGCGCCTCCCGCAACTCCTCCAGCGCGTCGACGAGCTGGTCGCAGCGCCGTGCCGGCGCGAACCGCAGGTCGGCCACCAGGACGCGTTCGCCGGGGAGTTCGAAGGGGAGGTAGGCCGGGTCCAGCAAGGGACCCCCGGGCACCAGCAGGACGCTCACGCGTCGATCACCTCCACCGGAAACCCGCTGCGGACCGCGGCGAGCACCGTCGAGTCCGCGACGGCGGCCCGGAGGAGTTCCGCGACCGCGCCACCGCCCTCGAACCGGACCCGTGCCCCCACCACGCGACCCTCCACGACGTCGACGTCGGCGAGCACCCGCACCGCGTCCAGGTGCGGGTCCTCCGGGTCGGCTGCGGCGTAGCGCAGGTCGTTGGCCAGGCACCCCGCGATCGCCAACGCGAGCAGCTGCCCGCCGTTGAACCCGAGTCCCGCCCCGCCGGCCGCCCCGTCGGGGCGGTCCACGACGATGCAGTGGCCGCCGCTGCTCCCCACCGCCGTGGCGGTTCCGGACACCGGGCGGACGACAGCGCTGATCGTGGCCATGCCCGCAGCATCGCGCACGGACCCCTCAGTCGGCGAGGACCCGCTCCACGAGCCGCGGGCTGCTCGGCGCGAGCGCCACCTCGTCCAGCGTCACCAGCACCGGCCTGCGGAAGCCCCGGTCCGCGGCGTCGGTGGCCATCCAGGCGGCACCGACGTAGGCGGGGTCGATGCGGGCGAGGTCGAACCAGCCGCGGGTCCGGTCGGGGATCGCGACGGCGCGCAGCAGGTTCCCGACGGCCCGGTCCGGGCCGGCGACGAGGTGCTCGCGCAGGGTCCGCGACGCCAGCAGGGTCGGGACGTCGCAGCCGGCGACGGGGCGGAGGAGACCGTCGGTGGCGCCGAGTCCCCGGCTGCCGGCGTCGCGGACCAGTCGTCGTGCGACGAGGGCGCCGATGTCCTCGAGGCGGGCCAGGTCGACGTCGCTGAGCCGAGAGGAGCGGCCGGTGGCGCGGGCGGAGGCGACGGGGACCGGCAGCGTCCGTTCCCGCACCCGTCCGCCGCTCTCGTCGCGGACCACGACGCCGAGGCCGAGGTCGAGCGCGCCCCCGAGCTGGGGGGTGTGCGTCCAGCCGTAGGCGGGGTGGCGGTCGGCCCCGACGGGGATCGCCAGCGGAACGGTCCAGACCTCACCGCGGTGCAGTTCCAGGTGGGCGTGCAGCAGGTCGGCCACCCGCAACCGGGCGACCTCCTCACCGGCGCCGGCGGCCGTGCGGGCCAGGTCCGACCACTGCAACGGCGAGCAGCCGGGCATCCGGACACCCTCGTCGTCGAGGTCGACGTCGAGGTCACCGAGCACGCTGGCGGCGAGCACGCAGCGTCGTAGGAGGGCCCTGATGGGGCGCGGCTGATCGGTGCTCACGTGGCAGACGGTAGGCGAAACCACGCCTGCGCCCGACTCGGCGTCCCCCGAACGGGCGCAGACGGCTCAACCGGTGGCGAGGTGGAACCAGACGGTCTTGCCGCCGGAGCGCTCCTGGGGGCTCGGCCAGTCGCCGGAGGCCTCGTCGGTCTCGCTGCCGTCGCTGCCGTAGACGCCCCAGGTCGTGGCGAGGGCGTCGACGAGAGCGATGCCCCGACCTTCCGTGGCTCCCGGCGACTGCTCGCGCAACGTGGGGACGCGTTCCTCGTGGTCGGAGATGCCGACGAGGATGCCCTCCTCGTCGTGGGTCAACGACAGCACGACCGGGCCCCGGCCGTGCGAGAAGGCGTTGTGGACCAGTTCGCTCGTCAGCAGTTCGGCGATCCAGCGCCGCGCGGCGGGCAGGTGCTCGTCGGGGCAGTGGTCACAGACCCAGTGCCGGGCCATCGCCGCTGCGGAGAGCTGCTCGTCCAGGGTGAGGCGTTCCACGTCCACCTCCGTCGCCGTTGACGCACCACTTCGTCGTGACGCGGTGTCGACGATGACGCACGAACGGCCGCTCGGCAAGAGGAGCGGTGTCGAGCTCAACCAGCGTCGGGGACGGGTTCCGCGTCCGGTTCGGGGACGCGGGCCTGCGCCATGGCCTCCGCGACGGGTCCCGACACCAGGTCGAGCTGCCAGGCGCGGGCACCGCGCGTGGCCAGCGCCGCCCGGACACCCTCGGCGTCCAGCGGCTGCGGGGGAGCCCACGCCACCCGGCGCAGGGCGTCGGGCTGCAGGACGTTCTCGACCGGGAGGGCGTGTTCCTCGGCCAGCGCGGTCACGACGGCCCGGGCCGCGTTGAGCCGGGCCGCGGCGAGCGGGTCCTTCGCCGCCCACGCCCGCGGCGGCGGCGGACCGTCGCTGCGGGGAGCGTGCGCGGGGAGCTCCGACTCCGGCAGGGCCAGCCCCTCGGCGACGGCGTCGGCCCACACCTGCAGCTTCGTCTTCGCCGCACGGCCGGTGAACCCCGACGTCGAGGCGAGGGCCTGCGCGGTGCGGGGGGTGGCGCGGGCGGCGGCGACGATCGCGGAGTCGGGCAGCAACCGGCCCGGGGAGGTGTCGCGTCGGCGGGCCTCGCTGTCGCGAGCCGACCACAGCGCCCGCACGACGGCGAGCTGGCGCCGTGAACGCACGGCGTGCAGACCGGAGACGCGCCGCCACGGCTCCGCCGGTGCGACGGGCGTCGGGGCGTTGGCGACGGCGGCGAACTCCTCCAGGGCCCAGTCCAACTTCCCCTGCGTGGCGAGGCGTTCAGCGAGGACGTCACGAACCTGGACGAGCACCTCGACGTCGAGGGCGGCGTAGGTCAACCACGGGACGGGCAGCGGGCGGGTCGACCAGTCGACCGCGGAGTGCTCCTTGGCCAGTCGCAGGCCGAGCAGTTCCTCGACGACCGCGCCCAGACCCACGCGGGGCAGACCCGCGATGCGGGAACCGAGTTCGGTGTCGAACAGGCGGGTGGGGCGCATGCCGAGTTCGGCCAGGCAGGGCAGGTCCTGGTTCGCGGCGTGCAGCACCCACTCCACGTCCGCGAGGACCTCGCCCAGGGCGGACAGGTCCGGCAGCGCGTCGGGGTCGATGAGGGCGGTGCCGGAACCCTCACGGCGCAGTTGGACCAGGAACGCCCGCTGCCCGTAGCGGTAGCCGGAGGCGCGTTCGGCGTCGACGGCGACCGGGCCGGTGCCGGCCGCGAACGCGGCGACGGTCTGCGCGAGCGCGGCCTCGTCGGTCACGACGGGCGGCAGGCCGTCGGCGGGGACCGACAGCATCGGGAGCTCGGGCCCGGCCTGTTCAGGCTCCTCTTTCGTCGGCGTCTCGGTCACGGCACCACCGTACGTGACCGCTCAGCTGAGCCGTCGCACGATCGGGGGTGCGGCGACCGGCCGGGTCGAGGAGGGGGAGAACGCCGAACGCCGCCCACCGGAGGCGGGCGGCGTGACGAGGAGGGGTGCTCAGCCCCCCTCCAGGCGCGTCACTGGATGACGCCGGCCCGCAGGGTGATCGCGACCATCTCGGCGCGGTCGCCCGTGCCGAGCTTGCGGGCGATGCGGGCCAGGTGGCTCTTCACCGTCAGCGCGGACAGGCCGAGCAGGGCGCCGGTGTCCTTGTTGGACCGGCCGTCGGCGACGTGCTGGAGCACCTCGACCTCACGCTCGGAGAGGCTGTCGACGCCGTTCTCCCCGGTGCGTCCCTCGAAGCCCACCCCTTCGGGGCGGGTCGTCACGAGGTAGCAGCGGACGCCGGCGGCGACCGCACCGCGGACCGCGAACGGGTCGGCGTTGCTGGAGAGCACGACGCAGCGGTTCCACCCGGCGGCGCGCAGCTCGGAGACGAGCTGGGCGCCGGAGCCGTCGGGCAGTCCCGCGTCGGCGATGAACAGGGCGCGCGGGCCGGTGCGGGCCATCGCGCGGGCCTGGGCGACGCTCGTGGCGTGCTCGACGTTCACGGCGCCGAGCATCCGCAGCGTGCGGGTCACGGACTCGCGGACGGCGGGATCCGCCACAGCGACCAGAGCCGCGAAGCGGCCGAGCCGGGAAGGTACAGCCATCCCGGGGCGTTCGACGAGTGCCGTCACCGTCGTCCTCCTGCAGGCGATCGGCGCCCGCCCACTGCGGAACGCCTCCATCATTCGAGAAGGTGATCGGCCCATCCGGGGGGTTCCTTGAACACTTGGTGACGCGTGTCTCAGTGCGTGCGTCTCAGTGCCCGTGTCTCAGTGCGTGCGGCCACCGAGGGACACGACGCCCTCGGGCAGCGGCGGCAGACCCGCCACCGTGCACACCAGGACCTCCCACGCGTGCAGGTGCGCCGCGATGTCCGTCGGGTCCGTCGGCGTCCACGACGCCCGCAGTTCCACGTCCACGGACGCGGGCCGTTCGGCCAGAGCGCCGTAGCCCTCCGACAGCACCCGCGTCACCGTGCCGCCCACGCTGGTGGCCTGGGCGCCGGCCGAGGCCAGACCGTCCTCCAGCCAGGACCACCCGACCTGCCCCAGCATCGGGTCCTCACCGAGCTCCGACTCCAGGTCCGCGCGGACGTAGGTCACGACGCGGAAGTCGCCGTCCCACTCCGCCGGCCGGGTCGGGTCGTGCAACAGGATGAAACGTCCGGTCGCGAGTTCGTCACCGTCCAGGACGACGTCACCGGCCACGGCCAGGGCGTAGGGCGCGATGCGCGCCGGGGCGGGGACCTCCGTCAGCACCAGCTCCGAGCGCAGGCGGACGGCGCGCACCGCGGCCACCGCGGCCTCGAAGGCCGGCGGAGCACCGGGCGCTCCCGGGGTCCGGTGCGCACTCACGGCACGGAGCCTAGGCACCCCGACCCCGCGGGGGCGTCAGCCACGCCGTGGGACCATCAGCGCGTGCCGCTCGAGAACTCGCCCTACCTCCACGCCGCCCGCGGGGGCACCACCCCGCACCGCACGCCCGTCTGGTTCATGCGCCAGGCCGGTCGCTCGCTGCCGGAGTACCGCGAGGCCCGTGCCGGGACGACGATGCTGGAGTCCTGCCGCATCCCCGAACTCGTCGCCGAGATCACCCTGCAGCCGGTCCGCCGCTACGACGTGGACGCCGCCGTCTTCTACTCCGACATCGTCGTGCCGCTCGAGGCCGCCGGTGTCGACGTCGAGATCGTCCCCGGCACCGGACCCGTGATCGCGCAGCCCTTCCGCACCCGTGCCGACCTCGACCGGATCCCGGAACTCTCCCTCGACGCCCTGCAGCACGTCACCGACGCCGTGGGGCTGACCGTCGCCGGGCTCGGCGACACGCCCCTCGTCGGGTTCGCCGGCGCCCCGTTCACCCTCGCCAGCTACCTCGTCGAGGGTGGTCCGTCCCGGGACCTGTTGCGCACCAAGGCCTTGATGCACGCCGACCCGGAGCTGTGGCACGACCTCGCCGCCCGCCTCGCCCAGATCGCGGGGACGTTCCTACGCGCCCAGGTCCTCGCCGGCGCCTCCGGCGTCCAGCTCTTCGACTCCTGGGTCGGGGCGCTCCCGCTGACCGACTACGAACGGCTCGTCGCCCCGCACTCCGCGACCGCGCTGGCCGCCGTGGGCGACCTCGGGGTCCCGCGCACCCACTTCGGCACCGGCACCGGGGAACTCCTGGGCGCCATGGCCGCGATCGACGGTGGCGTCGACGTCCTCGGCATCGACTTCCGCCTCCCCCTCGACGTCGGGGCCGCCCGCGGCGCCGCCGGAGCCGGTCGTCCCGTCGCCGTCCAGGGCAACCTCGACCCGGCCCTGCTCTTCGCCCCCTGGGAGGTGCTGCGCGCCGACCTGCACCGCATCCTGGCGGAGGGCGAACGGGCCGGCGCCGGGCACATCGTCAACCTCGGCCACGGCGTCCCGCCGACCGCCGACCCGGCCGTCCTCGCCCGGGTCGTCGAGGAGGTCCACGCGTGGCGGAACTGACCCGTCCGCACGTCGTCGTCGTGGGGGCCGGGATCTCCGGTCTCACCGCGGCCTGGGAACTCAGCCGCCACGACGAGTTCACGATCGAGGTCCGCGAGGCCGCGCCGGTCGTCGGAGGCGTGCTGCAGGGCAGCGAGATCGGTGGCGTCACCGTCGACGTCGGGGCCGAGTCGATGCTCGCGCGACGTCCCGAGGGCGTCGCCCTGATCCACGACGTGGGTCTGGGCGGGGAACTCGTCCACCCCGCCACCACCCGCGCGAGCCTGCGCTCGCCCGGCCACCTCGACCCGCTGCCCGCCGGCACCCTGATGGGCGTCCCCCGCTCCGCCGCCACGGTCGAGGGTTTCCTCGACCCCGCCGACGTCGAGCGGGTCCGGGCCGAACCGGGACTGCCCGCCCCGCCGCTGGATCACGACGTCGCCGTCGCCGACTACGTCGCCGCGAGGGTCGGTCGGGCCGTCGTCGACCGCCTCGTCGAACCGCTGCTCGGTGGGGTCTACGCCGGCCACGCCTCGAAGCTGTCCCTGCAGGCCACCGTCCCCGCGCTCTGGCAGCACGCCGTCCGCGGCGGATCCCTGCTGGAGGCCATCGCCGAACCCCCGGTCGCGAACCCGGCCCCCGTCTTCGCCGGCCTGCTCGGCGGCCTCGCCACCCTCCCGCGCACCCTGGCCACGAAGCTGGCCGAGCGCGGCGTCACGATCGCCACCTCCACCCCCGTGCACCGCCTCGAACGCACCCCCGACGGCTGGCTCGTCGACGCGACCCCCGCCGACGCCGTCGTCCTCGCCGTCCCCGCGCCCGCCGCCGCCCGGTTGCTCGCGGGACCGGTCCCCGCGGCCGCCGCCCTGCTGGGTGACGTCGAGACCGCGAGCATGGTCATCACGGCGCTCGCGGTCCCCGCCGTCGAACTGGCCGGGCTGACCGGGTCCGGCGTCCTCGTCCCGCCCGCCGTCGGGGCGCTGGAAGGGCTGCGCGCCAAGGCCTTGACGCTGTCGGGCAACAAGTGGGGCTGGGTCGGGGACCAGAGCGGCGACGTCGCGGTCCTGCGGGTCTCCTCGGGACGTGCGGGGGAGACCGAGGCCCTGGAGGCCGAGGACGACGACGTCGTCCGCTGGGCGGTCGCCGACGCCTCCCGGTTGCTGGGCCGGGAACTGCACCCGCTCGACCACGACGTCGTCCGCTGGTACGACGGGCTGCCGCAGTACGCCGTCGGCCACGTGGACCGCGTCGCGGCGGTGCGCTCGGCGCTCACGGGCGTCGGGCGCCTCGCCCTCTGCGGTTCCGTCCTGGACGGCGTGGGCGTGCCCGCCTGCATCGGTGCGGCCACCCGTGCCGCCGCCGAGGTGCGTGCGCAGCTGCAGATGGTCTGAGGGAGGATGCGGGCATGACCGAGCAGCACACAGCAGCACCCAACGCCGACACGATCAACGACACCATCGCCTACACGATGTGGTCGGTCTTCGCCGTCGAGACGCCCCTCGGGGACGCCGAGCGTGCAACCCTGACCCAGGAGGTCCAGGACCTGCTCGACGAGCTCACCGGCAAGGGCCTGGTCGTCCGCGGGCTCTACGACGTCGCGGGTCTGCGCGCCGACGCCGACCTCATGTTCTGGTGGTACGGCCCGACGGTCGAGATCGTCCAGGAGGCCTACCGCCGCCTGCGCCGCACCCGCCTGGGGCGCCACCTCGCACCCGTCTGGTCCGTCGTGGGCCTGCACCGGCCGGCGGAGTTCAACCGTGGCCACGTGCCCGCGTTCATGTCCGGCGACCAGGCCCGCGACTACGTCTGCGTGTACCCGTTCGTGCGGTCCTACGAGTGGTACCTGCTGCCCGAGGGCGAGCGGCGCACGATGCTGCGCGACCACGGTCTCGCGGCCCGCAGCTACGAGGACGTCCGCGCGAACACCGTCTCCGCGTTCGCCCTCGGCGACTACGAGTGGATCCTCGCCTTCGAGGCCGACGAGCTGTACCGCATCGTCGACCTCATGCGCGACCTGCGCGCCACCGAGGCCCGTCGCCACGTGCGGGAGGAACTGCCGTTCTTCACCGGCCCGAAGGTCGCCCTCGGCGAACTCGTCAACGCCCTGCCCTGACGAGTCCGCCTGCAGGAGAGTCAGACCTGGCGGTAGTCCCGGTCGGAGTCGGCGTCGCCACCACGGACGGCGTCGACGTCCGGGACCTCCTGGGCCAACCGCTCGTCGAGGGTCTCCTCGTTGCGGTCACCGTCCACGATGAGTTCCGCCGTCGCGTTCGACAGGTGCTGGTCGGGCTCCCAGGTGTCGTCCTGGTCGTCGGCCTCGAGGGTGTCGCTGGACAGGTCGTCGGCCTGGTCTCGCTCCGTCTCCTGGTCCAACGAGGAGTCCGCCGCCTGCAGGTCGGGGTCCAGTTCCGGGATCTCGTCGCTCATGGGGTCAGCCTGCCTCAGGCCTGCGCGGGACGCAGGCTGAGGCTGATGGAGTTGATGCAGTAGCGCTGGTCGGTCGGGGTCGGGTAGCCCTCGCCCTCGAAGACGTGACCGAGGTGCGAACCGCAGTTCGCGCAGCGCACCTCGGTGCGGCGCATGCCGAGGGTGTCGTCGACGAGGAGTTCCACCGCGGTGGAGTCCTTGGGGTCGAAGAAGGACGGCCAGCCGCAGTGCGAGGCGAACTTCTCGTTGCTGGTGAACAACTCCGACCCGCAGGCGCGGCACGCGTAGACGCCCTCGGTCGTCGTGTCCTCGTACTCACCCGTGAAGGGCCGCTCCGTACCGGCCTGGCGCAGCACGTGGTAGGCCTGCGGGTCGAGTTCCGCGCGCCACTCAGCGTCGGACTTGGTGACGTTGTAGGTCTTGCTCGTGGTGTCGGGCGTGTGCGCAGTCATGTCCCGTTCAACCTCCCCGTGCTCGGCGGTGTTCCGTCACCCGAGTCTGGTCGTGCCCGCGTAGACGTGCAGGACCGGGACCCCGAACTCGTCGCGCGCCCTCGAGGCCCAGTCGGTGTGCAGGGTGTCCTCCACCGCGTGCGGACGGGTCACCACGACGAGCTCGCGGGCGTCGGGGCCGTCCGAGAGCGCGTCCCGGACCGCGGGCAGCGGGTCGTCGTCCGTCGTGCGGCCCTCCGCGGTCAGCCCCAGCGAGCGCAACGCGGCCAGCGTGGCCGCCAGGGCCGTCTCGGCGTCCGCCCGGGCCCCGTCGGGGTGGCGGCCCTCGCGGACCTCCGCGAACGCCTCCTTCAGCTCACCGAGGCTCAGGTGGTCGAGGAAGCCCGCCAGCAGGCTCCGCTGGGTGTCGGCGGGGACGAGGACGACGTGGCGCACGTCGTCCCCGGCGGCGCGGGCGTCCGCGTGCAGCTCGGCGACGTTGCGGGCGTCGACGTCACCGAACGCCTCCTCGGTCAAGACGACGACGGTCCAGGTGTTGGGGTCCACGCGGTGACCCTAGGGGACGTCGGGCAGGATCGCCGGTGTGATCAGCGCCGTCCCGTCCCGCAGGTGGGTCCCCGTCGCGACGATGTTCGGCGTCGCGGGCCTCGCCCACTTCGTCCGTGCGGCGCACTTCGACGAGATCGTCCCACGTGCGCTGCCGGGCAGCGCCCGCACCTGGACCCTCGCCTCCGGCGTCGTCGAGCTCGGACTGGCGGCCGGGTTGGCGCTCCCGCGGACCCGCCGCGCGAGCGGCACGGTCGCTGCGGCCTTCCTGGTCGCGGTCTGGCCCGCCAACGTCACGATGGCCCTCGACGCGAGGTCCCCCCGCGCCCGCGCGGTCACGATCGCCCGGTTGCCCCTGCAGGTCCCCCTGATCCGTGCCGCCTGGCGGGCAGGACGGTGAAGGCCTCCCGCCTCGTCCCGCTCGCGGCGGCGCTCACCGTCACCGCGGTCGGTGCCGGGCTGACGGGCGTCGCGGTGTCCTTCGCCCGCGCCGTGGTCACCCCGCGCCCGCACAAACCCGACGACGTCGAGGTCCTGCAGGTCGGACCCCACCGGGTCGTCCTCGAGCAGACCGTCGACACCGTCGTCCCGGGCCGCTACGGCGTCTGGACCGACGGCGGCCGGGGGCACTTCCGCGTGGGTGACGTCCTCGACGTGACCGACGGCCGGGTGACGCGGGAACTGCTCGGCGTGGACAGGGGGGTCCCACGGCCCGGGTCGGCGCGCTGGAACCAGTACTACTACTCGGGCGACCCGAGCACGGCCCTCGGTCTCGCCCACGAGGACCTCGTCGTCCCCGGCGAGGTCGGGGACCTGCCGTGCTGGTTCGTCCCCACCGCCTCGCGGGGCGAGAGCGACGTCTGGGCGGTCCTCGTCCACGGCCGCGGCGCCACCCGCGAAGAGGCGTTGCGGGCCCTCCCCGTCCTGCACGAACTGGGCATCCCGTGCCTGGTCCCCAGCTACCGCAACGACGCCGACGCCCCGGCCGCGAAACCGGGCCTCTACGGCCTCGGCGACACCGAGTGGAACGACGTGGAGGCGGTGGCACAGCACGCGATCGACTCCGGCGCCCGGCGTCTGCTCGTCGTGGGCTGGTCGATGGGCGGGGCGATCCTGCTGCAGTTCGTCGCCCGCTCGCCGTTGGCCGAGAAGGTCTGCGCGCTCGTCCTCGACGGGCCGGTGGTCGACTGGTACGACGTGCTGGACAACCAGGCGCGGCAACGGGGGATCCCGGTCCGGTTGGGGCGCTACGGGTTGCGCCTGCTCGCGCATCCCGTCGGTCGGCGGCTCGTGGGGGTCCGGGGACCGGTCGACCTCCGCGCCATGGACTGGGTGCGTCGCGCCGAGGAACTCGTGCTACCCGTGCTGCTGCTGCACTCCGACGCCGACGACTACGTGCCCCACGGCCCCTCGGAACGCCTGGCGGCGGCGCGGCCCGACCTCATCACCTACGTCGCGAGTTCCACCGCCCGCCACACCAAGGAGTGGAACGTCGACCCCCCGCGCTGGGAGAGCGCCGTGCGGGACTTCGTCACCGCGAAGCTGGAGGAGGTCCCGTGAGCGTCGCCCGCGCGTTGTGGGTCACCGGTCCGGGCCGGGCGGAACTGCGCGACGAGCTCCTGCCCGTCCTCGGTGTCGCCGACGTCGAGGTCCGCGCCGAGTTCTCGGCCGTCAGCCGCGGGACCGAGGCCCTCGTGCTCGCGGGCGGGGTCCCCGAGAGCCAGCACGACGTCATGCGCGCGCCGTTCCAGGCCGGGGAGTTCCCCTACCCCGTGAAGTACGGCTACCTCTCGGTCGGGACCGTCGTGCACGCCGGGTCCCGCGCGCAGGACCTGCTGGGGCGCAGCGTGTTCTGCCTGCACCCCCACCAGGACCGCTACGTCGTCCCGGCCTCGGCCGTCCTGCCCGTCCCCGCGGGCGTCCCCACCGGCCGGGCCGTCCTCGCGGGGATGCTGGAGACCGCCGTGAACGGCGTGTGGGACGCCGGCGTCGGCATCGGTGACCGGGTCAGCGTCGTCGGTGCGGGCGTCCTCGGCCTGCTCGTCGCGGCGCTCGCGGCCCGGGTTCCGGGCACCGACGTCGAAGCCGTCGACGTCCGCACCGACCGCTCACGCACCGCCGACGACCTGGGTTTCCGCCTCGTCGCCCCCGACGACGCCCGCCGGGAACGCGACGTCGTCCTGCACACCAGCGGGACCGGGGCGGGCCTGACCACCGGTCTCGGCCTGCTCGGCTCGGAGGGGCTGCTGGCCGAACTCAGCTGGTACGGAGACCGCTCCGTCGAGGTCGGGCTGGGGGAGGGTTTCCACTCCCGGCGACTGACGATCCGGGCCAGCCAGGTCGGTCGGGTACCCCCCGCCCGCGCGCCGCGCTGGACGACGCGTCGCCGGCTCGCGCTGGCCCTCGACCTGCTGACGGACGACCGGTTCGACGTGCTGCTGGACGGCGAGACCCCTTTCGACGAGGCCGCCACCGTGCTGCCCGCCCTCGCCGCCCCCGGCGGCGACGCCCTCTGCCACCGTTTCCGCTACTGAGGAGCCCCTGACCGTGTACTCGTTGACCGTCCGCGACCGGATGATGATCGCCCACAGCTTCACCGGGGCGGTGTTCGGCCCGGCCCAGCGGTTGCACGGGGCGACGTTCGTCGTGGAGGCGACGTTCCGACGGGCCGTCCTCGACGCCGACGGCCTCGTGGTGGACATCGGGATCGCCGCGGGGGCCCTGCGATCGGTCCTCGCGTCGGTGGAGTACCGCAACCTCGACGACGTCGCGGAGTTCGCGGGCAAGAACACGACGACGGAGTTCCTCTGCGCCTGGGTCGCCGACCGGCTCGCGGACCGGCTCGGGACGGGTCTGGACAGCATCGAGGTACTGCTGCGCGAGTCCGACGTCGCGTGGGGTTCCTACGAGCGAACCCTCTGATGTCGTCATGAGGTTCCTGCTCGCGCCCGACCTCTCGGCGCCGACCGGCGGGAACCGCTACGACCGTGAACTCCTGGCGCGCGGGACCCTGGAGCACGTGGTCGTCGGGGACCTGCACGCCTCCCTGGCCGGTCTCCCCGACGGGTCCACGGCGCTGCTGGACGGGCTGGTCGCCACGGAGCAGCCCGACGTCCTCGCCGCGCACGCGCGGCGGCTGCGGCTGGTCCTGCTCCTCCACCTGCTGCGTGCCGACGATCGACCCGCGGGTTCCCACCTGGGCGAGGAGGTCCGCGCCCTGCGCCTGGTCGACGCCGTCGTGGTGACCAGCCGCAGTTCCCACGCCCGGGCCCTGGAGGTCGCGGGAGTGTACGCGGTCGTCGCCGAACCGGGAACCTCGCCCGCACCGACGTCCGCGGCCCTCGGCGCGCACCGGCTCCTCTGCGTCGGGACCGTGGGCGAGCGCAAGGGGCAGCGGGTGGTCGCCGAGGCCGTCGCGGCCCTCGGCCCACCCTGGTCGCTGCGCTGCGCCGGAACCGTGGTCGAGGACTTCTCCCTCCCCGGAACGACCCTGCTCGGCCCGCTGCGCGGCGACGCCCTGCAGGCGGAGTGGGACCGGGCCGACCTGCACGTCCTGCTCTCGAGCGCGGAACCCTACGGGATGGCCGTCGCCGAAGGTCTCCGGCGCGGGGTGCCGTCGCTGGTCGCCGACGCCGGGGAACTCCCCGAACTCGTGGGAGACGCCGGGATCGTCGTGCCCCGGCGGCCCGCGGACGTCGCGGAGACCCTGCAGCAGTGGGCTTCCGATGCGTCGCTGCGGTACCGGCTGCGCTCAGCGGCACGAACCCGCTCGCTCCCGACCTGGGACGAGACCGCACGGATCGTGGAAGGTGTCCTGTGAGCGACCTGGAGAACTTCGACCCGGACTGGCTGGCCCTGCGGGAACCTCTCGACCACGCGACCCGGTCCGCCCGCCTGGAGGAACTGCTCGTCCCGGCGCTCGCCGACCGCCCAGCCCTGCGCATCGTCGACCTCGGTGCGGGTTCGGGCTCCACCCTGCGCCACCTCGCCCCGCGGCTGGCGGAACTCGGGGTGGACGCCGAACAGCACTGGCTCCTCGTCGACCACGACGAGGAACTCCTGCAGCGGGCGCTCGCGACCCCCGTCCCCGCCGCGACGTCCGTGCGGACGGCGCGGGCGGACCTCGGCGACCCGGACGCGCTGCGGTCGGTGCTCACCGGTGCCGACCTGGTCGTGGGTTCCGCCCTGCTGGACGTGCTGTCCGCGGCGGTGGCCGACACCCTCCTCGACGGGTTGTCCGCCCTCGCACCCCGCCCCGCGGTCCTGTTCGTGCTGACCGTCACCGGCGGGGCCACCACGGAACCCCCCGCCCCCGAGGCTGCCGCCGGTTTCGACGCAGACCAGCGCTCGCACGGTCTCGGCCCCGACGCGGTCGAGTTCTGCGTGGCAGGTTTCGCCGCCCGGGGGTGGACCGTCGAGCGGGAACCGACCCCCTGGCGGCTGGCGGATTCGCCGCTGCTGCAGGAGTGGGCGCGGGGGTGGTTCGGTGCCGCCGGGATCGAGGCGCCGGCCGTGACCTCCGCCGTGGTGCCGCACGAGGATCTCCTCGTCCTGCCCTGAGGGACGTCGCAGCCAGGGCACGCAACTCTGCGCCCCCGCAGCCTGCCGGCTGCGGGGGTGACTCGTGGTGGGGGTCAGAACGGTGGTTCGTCTGGAAGCCCGGGCCAGAGTTCTCCCGGCTTCCCGAGCCTTGCGTTGATCCTGGCGTGGTGGGCCTTGGTGGCTTCGAAGACGTACTGGGTCTTGAAGCGGTGGTGGCCTCGGCAGTACGCGCGGAGGTTGTTCGCGGTGGTCTGGCCTTCCGGCCAGGGGATGGCGTGGTCGAGGTCGCAGTTGACGGCGGGGACGTGGCAGCCGGGCGCGGTGCAGTACTCGTCGCGTGCGGTGATGAAGCGGCGCATGGTGTCGGTGATGGCGTAGGCCTTGGCGCCGATGTCGATGACGTCTCGGGTGCCGGGGGATTCGATGACCTTGCGCCACATCGCGCCGGTGGTGGTGGCGAGTTCGCGGGCGACGTGGGCGGGGACCGATCCGAGGCCGTCGATGGTGGCTTCGTCGTCGTCGAGGCGGAGAAGGGTGGTGGCGTCGATGCGGACGTGGACCTGGACGGACGTCGCCGGCCGGTGGGTACGCCCGATCACTGCGGGTGAATCAGCGGTGGCAGGTGCGCTGGGATCCGAGAGGGCGGGGACGGCGCGGTTCATGGCGTCGGTGAGCATGTCGATGATGACGTCGCGGACGCGCTGCCCGTGGGAGCGGGTGTCGAGGAGGCCGGCCTTCTTGGCCGCGTCGGCGGCCTGATCGGCGGCGGCGTTGGTGTGGGCGACCAGTCGCAGGGCGAAGGCGGTGGGTGCGACGAATCCGAGGTGGCTGTGGAGACCGTCCTCGCAGGGGGTGTGTCCCAGTCCGCGGGGGTCGTCGTTCTTCTCCAGGACGACGGATTCGTAGCCAGGGGTGAGAGCCCGGACTTTCCGGGAGCACTTGATGCTGAGCTTCCGTCCGGTCAGTCCTGCTTGGGCGTGGTGGACGGCGTCGGTGAGGTAGTCCTGCAGAGCGGTGACGTACTCCTCGCCCTTCAGGAGCTTCTCGCCCTCCTCGGCGGTGGTGTCGATGACGCGACCGTCGGGGTCGATCTCTTCGGTGAGGGTGGCGGTGCGGGCGCTGAGGCGTTCGGCGTGGTCTTCGATGGTGCGGGCCTGGTAGCGGGTGACGGTTGCGTCGGCGACGGCTTGCCAGAGGGTGGCGTGGTCGTGGCCTCGGCGCCAGGCGTTGTGGATGGTGGCGCGGGCGCGGTCGACGTCCATGCCTTCGTCGCGGGAGTACTCCTCGGCGACGAGGTCGACGGCGGCCTCCCAGCGGTCGAACCCGGTTCCGGTGATGGTGACCCCGCGGTCTTGGAGTTGGTCGAGGTCGGGGTGGGGGGAGTCGTGGACCATGGTGACGGCTTCGGCGACGCCGAGGTAGAAGAGGGCGTGGGCGGCGTCGGCGAAGCGGCGGTACTTGCCGGGGAGGCCGAAGGCGACCCCGGTGGGGGTCTCTTCCGTTCGCTCCGCGAGTGCCGCTGTCATGTCCTGAGTCTACCGTGTTCGAGCGGTTCGAACAAGTTCGTATTGCCTGCAGTGCAGTGGATGTGGGTGCACTGCAGGGTGTGTCGGTACGGGTTCGGTGAACCGTCAGGAACCCCTCCTGCCGAGCCAGGACGATCAGGGACTTGTCAGGTTCTGCACGGGAAGTCCCCGGCCCCCGGTGCCATCGTCGTGACTGCGCCTGCGACGTCGCGGGCGCACCAGCTTCCAGGAGGACGATGATGGCGAAGCAGCGCATCGGACGCGGGCCCCTCGACGTGGTTCTCGAGGACACGACCACCTCGCACCCCCGCCTGTACGTGCGGGACGGCAGTGGACTGGTGATGGTCCTGCCGGTGCACGTCGACTCCGTGCGGGACGTGCGGGCGCACCTGGACAGCCCGGGGGCGGGGGAGGCGTGCGACGTGGAACTCGTCGACGAGTCCGGTCAGGTCGCCTCGCGGTGGGGGAGTTTCGCCTGCCCTGGCCAGGCGGCCGCGTTGGCCGTCGTCCTGCTGGGTTCCGACCGGAGCCTCGTGGACGCCCGGGTCGTCGCCCACGGCGGGCCGCGCCGGGGTGCCACCGTCGAGGAGGTCCGCTGGCACCGGACGCCCTTCGTGCCCGCTACGGCCTGGGGCTGAGCGTCCACGGGAAGGCTCCGGCGGTCGAGCGCGCACCCTGCGCCGACTTCGAGGCGCCGGGTTCGCCGAGCTCGGCCAGGACCGACTCGGACAACTGCACGAGTTCCGCGAACGTCTGCGGGGTGAGCCAGTCCGGCCGCAGACCGAACACGAGGTCCTCGGTGGCCGTGTTGCCGCTCGCCCCGGGCGCGAACGGGCAGCCGCCGAGGCCCCCCAGGGTGGCGTCGACGAAACCGGCGCCGGCTGCGACGGCCGCGTGCGCGTTCGCGACCCCCTGGCCCCAGGTGTCGTGGCCGTGGAAACCGATCCGCCGCTCCGGGGTCTCGGTCCGCACCCGGGAGATCAGCGAGCCGACCTCCGCCGGGGTCGCCTGACCCAGGGTGTCGCAGACGACGATGTCCTGGGTGCCGGCGGTCCGCGGGTCGTTGGCGATGCGGATGACCTCGTCGGGGTCGACGGGACCGTCGAACGGGCAGGTGAAGCTCGTGGCCAGGCACAACTGGATCCGCCCGCTCCCGGCGGCTGCGATCCCGTCCGGCACGGTGTCCAGGCTCTGCTCGGTGCTGCGTCCGAGGTTCGCGCGGTTGTGGGCGTCCGACACCGAGAGGCAGTACTGGAAGTTCACGACGCCGCGTTCGGCCGCGCGACGCACGTGACCCGGGGTGGCGACCCACACCCAGCACCGCCGCAACTCCTCCGGGGTCAGGGCGTCGACGACCTCGAGGGTGTCGGCCAGCGTGGGGACGAGGTCGCCGCGCGCCATCGAGCCGATCTCCAGGCTCGGGACCCCCAGGGCGAGCAGGGCCCGGACGATCTCCACCTTGCGCGCGGTGCTCGGTGCACGGCCGACCAGTTGCAGGCCGTCCCGCAACGTCACGTCACGCAGTTCCACCGTGCTCACGAGAGTTCCCCCGTCGCCGCGAACTGCTGCGCACGCTCCGCGGACCACCCCAGGACGCCCGTCAGGACCTCGACGGTGTGTTCGCCGAGGTCGGGGCCGACGCTGCGCACCGGCAAGGACGTGGCCCCGAGCAGCGGCACGATCCCCGGGAAGTCCACCGGCTGCGGACCCCGTCCGGCGTCCACGCGGAGTTCCTGCACCATGCCCCGGACGCGGTACTGCGGATCGGCGCGGATGTCGGCGGCCTCGTAGATGGGGCCGGCCGGGACGCCGGCGACGTCGAGGACGTCGAGGACCACCGCCCGGGTGCGGGTCGAGGTCCACGCCGTGATGGCCTCGTCGAGCTCGTCCCGACGCTGCCACCGGGCCGCGTTGCTCCCCAGGTCCGCGTCGTCGGCGAGGTCGGGACGGGCGATGGCGGTCATGAACCGGGTGAAGATCGAGTCGCCGTTCCCGGCGATCACGACGCTGCCGTCGAGGCACTCGTAGGCGTTCGTCGGCGCGATCCCCTCCATGCGCCCGCCGACCCGCTGCCGCGTCACCCCGTAGGCGGAGTGGTCGGGCACGAGGGACTCCATCATCGACAGGACGGCCTCGTTGAGGGCGACGTCGACGTGCTGGTCCACCGGACCGAGCGGTGGTGCGCCCGCGGCGGAGCGCCGGTCCCGTTGCAGCAGCGACATGACGACCCCGAAGGCGGCGTAGAGACCGGCGATGGAGTCCCCGATGGAGACCCCGGTGCGCGACGGCGGGCGGTCGGCCTCGCCGACCAGCGCGCGGAGTCCGCCGAACGCCTCGGCGACGGCCGCGAATCCCGGGCGGGCCGCCATCGGACCGGTCTGCCCGAAGGCAGAGATCCTGGCCACGACGAGGTCGGAGTTCTCCGCGTGCAGGTCCGCCGCCGAGAGCCCCCACCGGTCCAGGGTCCCCGGCCGGAAGTTCTCGATCAGCGCGTCGGAGGCGCGGACCAGTTCACGGACGACGTCGCGGCCCTCGGGGGTCCGCAGGTCGACGACGATCGACTTCTTCCCGCGGTTCACCGTCCGGTAGAGCATCGACGTGTCCCCGGCGTAGAGGCGCCAGTTCCGCAGTTCGTCACCGGTGCGGGGGCGCTCGACCTTGACGACCTCGGCCCCGAAGTCGGCCAGCAACCTCCCCGCCGTGGGGGCGGCGATGTAGTTGCCGAGCTCCAGGACCCGCAGGCCCGAGAGCGGCAGGGGACGGTCGTCGTCGGTCGGCACGGCTCGATCCTGCCTGATGCGCCCGCCGTCGAGCGCTCAGGTGGTGAGGGAGAGGAGCCCGGCCCCCAGGAGACCGCCGGCAGCGACCGTCGCCGCGGTCCAGAGGACGACGCGGCGCCGCAGCACCCCCAGGACCATGACGGCCGAGGGGAGGCTGATCGCGGGGAGGGTGATCAGCAGCGCGCCGACGACCGCGGGTCCGAGACCCGCCGCGGCCAGGCCCTGGGTGATGGGCACCTCGCCCGCGGTGGGGATGACGAGCAGGGTGCCGAGCACGACGGCGAGCAGGACGGGCAACACCCCCCACGAGCGGGCGGACTCCCCGAGCGGGAAGAGCCAGCCGGCGAAGGTGCCCACGGCGAAGACGACGAGGAGGTACTCCGGGACGAGGACGAGAGCCATCCGCGCCAGGACGGGCAGGAAGCGCCGGGGCCCACCGTCGTGCTCGGTGACGGCCTCGCCGGCCTGCGCCGCGACGCGTTCCCCGGCGAGGCGGGCCACCAGGACGGAGCCCCCGGTCACGACCAGCAGGCCGACGACCAGCCGGGTCACCACCCACTGCCAGGGCGCGACCAGAGCGAGGAACACCAGGACCGCCGGGTTCAGCAGCGGGTTGCCCAGCCAGTACGCCACCACGCCTGCGGTCGGTACCCCGCTGCGCCGCAGGGAGTTCGCCACCGGGGCGGTGCAGCAGGAGCACATCATCGACGGCGTCGCCAGCAACCCGCCGACGACGGCGCTGGAGGTGTCCCGCCGGCGCTGCAGCAGCGAGAGCAGCCACCTCCGGGGCACGAGCGTCTGCACCCCCGCCGCGACGACGAGCCCGGCCACGACGGCCTTCCACACGGCGAGGGCGTAGACCTCGGTGAACTCCCAGCCCGCGCGGAGGCTCGGGCCGGTGCCGGGTTCGATGCCGGCCCCGGCCAGGACGGAGGAACCGCTCCAGTCACGGGTACCGAGCAGTTCCTCCGTCCTCGCCGTGTACGGGGACCACTTCGCCCAGAGGAGCAGGACGGCCGTCAGCCCGAGGAACGCCAGGAACCCCGGCAGGGCCACGCGCCGGAGCACCGGCGGGGACGACTGGACGGTCATCGAGATCCCTCCACGGGGTCAGCTGGGGACGTAGTCCATGGTGTCGGGGTGGCCACCGGTGCGGCCGGCGTCGCCCTGGTCCAGGGCGGAGATCAGGGCGAGGTCCTCCTCGGCCAGCTCGAAGTCGAACAGCGAGAAGTTCTCCTCCATCCGCGACGGCGTCACCGACTTGGGGAAGACGATGTCGCCGCGCTCGATGTGCCAGCGCAGCACGACCTGGGCCGGGGACTTCCCGAGGCGCCGGGCGACGTCGGTGATGGTCGGGTCGTCCAGGACCTTGCCCTGGGCGATGGGCGACCACGCCTCGACCCCGATCTGGTGCTCACCGCAGTAGCGGCGCACCGCTTCGTTGCCGAAGTAGGGGTGCACCTCGATCTGGTTCACCGCCGGGACGACGGTGGTCTCCTGGGCGAGGCGCTGCAGGTGGTTGACCTGGAAGTTCGAGACGCCGATCGACTTCAGCCGGCCGTCGGCCCGGGCCTCCTCGAGCACCTTCCACGTGGAGACGAAGTCGCCGCCGTAGAGCGTGGGCAGCGGCCAGTGGATGAGGTAGAGGTCGATCGGTCCGCCGAGCTTGGCGACGGAGTCGTCGATGGCCTGGCGCGCCTCGTCGGGTTCGTGGAAGCCGTTGTTCAGCTTGCTGGTGATCCACACCTCGTCGCGGGGTACGCCGGAGTCGAGCACGCCCTGGAGGGTCTCGGCCTCGTTGCCGTACATCTGCGCGGTGTCGAGGTGGCGGTAGCCGAGGTCGAGCGCGGTCTTGACGGCCTGCGCGGTCTCGGTCGGGTCGATCTGGAAGACGCCGAACCCGAGCTGGGGGATCTCGCGGCCGTCGTTGAGCATGATGGTGGGTACGGACATGGCGGACACGCTGGTACGACGCGTCGGGGTGCGCATCTCGAGATCGCGGGCGTAACCTCCCGTTCGTGGGCATCAAGACGTTCCTCGAGGGCTGGCCGGTCTACCGCCAGCTGACCGGTGACGACCCGTTGGGGCGCGGTGCGGCGTCGCAGTCGAACCGCTCGAAGTCACTGACCCCCCGGACGGTCACGGCCGACCGGGTCGCCAAGTCCGTTTGCCCCTACTGCGCCGTCGGCTGCGGTCAGCGCGTCTACGTGAAGGACGAGAAGGTCGTCCAGATCGAGGGCGACCCCGACAGCCCCCACTCGCGCGGTCGCCTCTGCCCCAAGGGCTCGGCCAGCGAGCAGCTCGTGAACGGCGACTCCCGCCAGACGAGGATCCGCTACCGCGCGCCCTACGCGAGCGAGTGGTCCGACCTCGACCTCGACACCGCCATGGACATGATCACCGACCGGGTGATCGACGCCCGTCGCCGCGGCTGGCAGGACCGTGACGAGCAGGGCCGCCGGCTGAACCGGACGATGGGGATCGCCAGCCTCGGTGGTGCCACGCTGGACAACGAGGAGAACTACCTCATCAAGAAGTTGTTCACGGCCATGGGTGCGATCCAGGTCGAGAACCAGGCTCGCATTTGACACTCCGCCACGGTGCCCGGTCTGGGTGCCTCGTTCGGTCGCGGTGGAGCCACCGGTGACCTGCAGGATCTGAGCAACGCCGACGTCATCGTCATCCAGGGCTCGAACATGGCCGAGTGCCACCCGGTCGGGTTCCAGTGGGTGATGGAGGCCAAGGCGCGCGGGGCCAAGGTGTTCCACATCGACCCCCGCTTCACGCGCACGAGCGCGCTCGCGGACACCTACCTGCCCATCCGCTCGGGCACCGACATCGTCCTGCTCGGGGCGATCATCAATCGCGTCCTGGTGCAGGAGCGCGACTTCCGCGAGTACGTCCTGGCCTACACCAACGCCTCGCACCTGGTCAGCGAGGACTTCCAGGACACCGAGGAGCTCGACGGGCTGTTCTCCGGGTTCGACCCCGAGACCCGCTCCTACGACACCAAGTCCTGGCAGTACGCGGGAGCGGAGGAGCACGGGGACGAGCAGGAGGAGACCGCCGAGTCGCAGGACAGCGAGTCGGGGCACTCCCTGGGCGCCGGCGGCGCGGCCGTGGACCACGAGAGCATCCAGCGCGACCCGACGTTGCAGGACCCGCGTTGCGTGTGGCAGGTCATGAAGCGGCACTTCGCGCGCTACACCCCGGAGATGGTGGCCGACGTCTGCGGCATCCCCACCGACCTCTTCGAGGAGCTCGCCGAGGCGTGGATCTCGAACTCGGGCCGGGAGAAGACGGGCGTGCTGGTCTACAGCGTCGGCTGGACCCAGCGCGGGACGGGCGTGCAGTACATCCGGGCCGGCGCGATCCTGCAGCTGCTGCTGGGGAACATGGGCCGCCCCGGCGGTGGCGTCATGGCGCTGCGGGGCCACGCGTCGATCCAGGGGTCCACGGACATCCCCACGCTCTACAACCTGCTGCCCGGCTACCTGCAGATGCCGCACGCCGAACGGCACCCGAGCCTGGCGGAGTACGTCGACGCCATCAAGGGCGACAACCAGAAGGGTTTCTGGGCCAACGCCGACGCCTACACCGTCAGCCTGCTGAAGGCGTACTTCGGTGACGCGGCGACGGCCGAGAACGACTACCTCTTCGACGAGCTGCCCCGCATCTCCGGCGACCACGGCACCTACAGCCAGGTCATGGACATGATCGAGGGCGGGAAGATCTTCGGGTACTTCCTGCTCGGGCAGAACCCCGCCGTCGGCTCCGCCAACGGTCGGGCCCAGCGCCTGGGGATGGCGAACCTCGACTGGATGGTCGTGCGCGACCTGGTCATGATCGAGAGCGCGACGTTCTGGAAGGACGCGCCCGAGGTCGAGACCGGGGAGATCGTCACCGAGCAGTGCCGCACCGAGGTGTTCTTCCTCCCCGCGGCCTCGCACGTGGAGAAGGAGGGCACCTTCACCCAGACGCAGCGGCTGCTGCAGTGGCGGGAGAAGGCGGTCAACCCACCGGGCGACGCGACGAGCGAACTCTGGTTCTTCTACCACCTGGGCCGCCGGATGCGGGAGAAGCTCGCGAACTCCACCGACCCCCGCGACCAGCTGCTCCTGAACGTCGCGTGGGACTACCCCACCCACGGGGAGGAACAGGAACCCAGTTCCGCGGACGTGCTGAAGGAGATCAACGGGTACGGGCCGGACGGCCTGCTCCCCGGCTACACGGCGCTGAAGGCGGACGGGTCGACGTCCAGCGGGTGCTGGATCTACTCCGGGGTCTACGCCGACGACGTCAACCAGGCCGCCCGCCGCAAGCCCGGACGCGAGCAGTCGCTGCACGCCCCCGAGTGGGGCTGGGCCTGGCCGATGAACCGTCGCGTCCTCTACAACCGCGCCTCCGCCGACCCGGACGGGAAGCCGTGGAGCGAGCGCAAGGCCCTGGTGTGGTGGGACGCGGACGCCGGGCGCTGGGTCGGGGACGACGTCCCCGACTTCGAGGCGACGAAACCGCCGTCCTACCGTCCCCCCCAGGGGGCGACCGGGGTGGAGGCCATCGCCGGTGACGACCCGTTCATCATGCAGAGCGACGGCAAGGCCTGGCTCTACGCGCCCAAGGGCGTCGTCGACGGCCCGTTGCCGGCGCACTACGAACCGGCCGAGTCGCCCTTCCGCAACGCCGTCTACACCCAGCAGGCGAACCCCGCGCGGGAGATCTACACCAACCACCTCAACGAGGTGCACCCCTCGCCGCCGGAACTGGGCAGTCAGGTGTTCCCGTTCGTCTGGATCACCTCCCGCCTCACCGAGCACCACACCGCCGGCGGCATGAGCCGCTACCTCCCCTACCTCGCGGAGCTGCAGCCGGCGCTGTTCATGGAGGTCTCCCCGGAACTGGCCCGCCTGCGCGGGTTGGAGCACCTCGGCTGGGCCCACGTCGTCACCGCCCGCGCGGTCGTCGAGGCCCGTGTCCTGGTGACCGACCGGCTGACCCCGCTGAAGGTGCAGAACCAGCTCGTGCACCAGATCTGGTTGCCCTACCACTGGGGCCAGGGTGGCCTGACGACGGGAGACGTCGTGAACGACCTGATGCACCTCACCCTGGACCCGAACGTGCACATCCAGGAGTTCAAGGCCGGCACCTGCGACGTCGTCCCGGGTCGCCGTCCGCGGGGTCCGGCGGTGCTCGACCTCATCGACACCTACCGCGTCCGGGGCGGGGTGACGATGGCGTCGGGTTCGGTGGCGCGGACCTCCGACCTCATCGCCCGCGGCGGACGGGGTGTCGCCGACCTGGCCCAGACGGGTGCTGACAACGTCGGCGTCGGGCACGACGACCGGGAAGTGGAACGGGTGTTGAGCGTGCGCCACGACGGCAGCGAGCCGAGGGTGCTCGATCCAGACCCCGCCGAGGGGCTCGACCCCGGGAACGAGGACCGATGACCGCCCTGGACGATCTCGCCGGCAGCCTGTACGGCCGCCTGGACGACCCGGCGCGCGACGCCGGCCACGAGGCGCCGCCGCCGCGGAAGGGGTTCTTCACCGACACCTCGGTCTGCATCGGCTGCAAGGCGTGCGAAGTGGCGTGCAAGGAGTGGAACGCCGTCCCCGAGGACGGCCTCGACCTCCTCGGCATGTCCTACGACAACACCGGCGGGCTCGGCGCGGACTCCTGGCGGGCGGTGGCGTTCATCGAGCAGTCCCGACCGGTCGTCGACGCGCTGCAGCAGGAGACCGTGGCCGCCGGGTTCGACGCCTTCGCCGAGGCGGCGCGGCTGGGGACCGGGGTCCCCGGGGGTCAGCCGCTCGCGGACCGGGCCTACCAGAACTCCTCCCACGGCGGAGGTGGTGGCGGCTGCGGAGGTTCCTGCGGGTCCTCCGCTGCGCCGACGAACGCTGCACCCGCGGCTCCGGCCGAGAAGAGCACGGGTCAGTTCCTGGGGATGCCGGGGATGCTGGCGCCCGCGCCGCTGCCGGACCGGGACGGCCGCCAGGACGTCCGGTGGCTGATGATGTCCAACGTCTGCAAGCACTGCACGCACGCCGCGTGCCTGGACGTCTGCCCCACGGGCGCGCTGTTCCGCACGGAGTTCGGGACCGTCGTCGTCCAGGAGGACGTCTGCAACGGGTGCGGCTACTGCGTCTCGGCCTGCCCCTACGGCGTCATCGACAAGCGGGAGAGCGACGGCCGGGCCTGGAAGTGCACGCTGTGCTACGACCGCCTCGGTGAGGACCAGACGCCCGCCTGCGCGCAGGCCTGTCCCACGGAGTCGATCCAGTTCGGTGACCTCGACGAACTCCGGGAACGCGCCGAGCGTCGTCGTCAGCAACTGCACGACGTCGGGGTGACCGAGGCCCGGTTGTACGGCGAGAACGCCGAGGACGGGGTGGGCGGGGACGGCGCGTTCTTCCTCCTCCTCGACGAACCCGAGGTCTACGGCCTGCCGCCGGACCCGGTCGTCACCACCCGCGACCTGCCCTCCATGTACAAGCACATGGCTGCGGCCGCGGGGTTCATGGTGCTCGGTGTCCTCGCCGCCTCGGTGGGGCGGCGCGGGTGAACCCGAAACCGTCGCAGGAGACGCCGCACCAACCGGGTCAGCCGGGGTTCGAGCACGTGCCCGGTACCGACCCCATCGGCGGTCAGGCGGCGCGCATGTTCGGGGCCGAGATGGGAAAGCGGGAGAAGCGCAAGGGTCGGCGCGGTGACGTCAACGCCGTCGTCCCCGACGCGGAGTTCCGCTCCTACTACGGCCGCGCGGTGCTCAAACCCCCGGTGTGGACCCACGAGATCGCCTACTACCTGTTCGCGGGGGGTCTCGCGGCGAGCAGTTCGATGCTGGGTGCGGTGGCCACCGCACGGGGCGACCTCGCGGCCCGACGCGCCTACCGGTTCACCGCCCTCGGCGCCGTCGGGGCCAGTGCCTACTTCCTCATCTCCGACCTCGGTCGTCCCGAGCGCTTCTACAACATGCTGCGGGTCGCCAAGCCGACGTCGCCGATGTCGGTGGGGACGTGGATCCTCACCGCCTACGGCCCGCTGGCCGGAGCCGCCGCCGTCTTCGAGGCGGCCCCGCTCCTGCCCCCACGCGGCGTCCTCGGCCTGGCACGCAGGCTCGCCCCGCCCGCAGGTCACGTCCTCGGGGTCGGGGCGGCCCTCACCGCCCCGTTGCTGGCCACCTACACGGCGGTGCTCTTCGCCGACACCGCCGTGCCGAGCTGGCACGAACCGTTCCGCGAACTCCCCTTCGTCTTCGGTGGCAGTGCCCTCGGCGCGGGTGCCGGGGCGGGACTGCTGCTCGCCCCGCTGAGCCAGTCCGGTCCTGCCGCGCGCGTCGCGGTGATCGGTGCCACCGTGGAACTCGCTGCCGCGCACCGGATGGAGACCGCTCACGGGCTCGTCAGCGAACCGTTCCACCTGGGCCGGCCCGGGAAGTTCCTCCGGGCCGCCCGCATCCTGACCGCCGCTGGAGCAGTCGGCGCGGTGCTCGGTCGCCGGTCCCGGATCGTGTCCGCCGCCGCGGGCGCGAGCCTGCTCGCCGGTTCGTTCCTGACCCGCATGGCCGTGTTCGAGGCGGGCGTCGCCTCGACCAAGGACCCCAAGTACGTCGTCGTTCCCCAGCGGGAACGCCTGGAGGCACGTCAGCGCGCCTCCTGAAACCTCGAGGAGCTTCGCATGGCGTTCAAGACACCCGACCAGATCGCCGTCGCGGCGGTCGCCAGCGGCGAGAAGAAAGCTCACCTCCCCGTCTCGAAGATGCTCGTGGGCGGTTTCCTCGCGGGGGCCTACATCGCCTTCGCGGGGTTGCTGGCCGTGGACGTGACCGCCGGCCTCGACCCGAAGATCTGGGGCGGGGTGACGACCCTGCTCACGGGGGCGGTGTTCAGCCTCGGGCTCATCCTCGTGGTCGTCGCCGGTTCCGAACTGCTCACCGGCAACATGGCCCTGGTCCCGATCGCCCTGCTCAGCCGCCGCGTCAGCCTCGGGCGGCTCGGGTTGAACTGGGGCGTCGTGCTCTTCGCCAACCTCCTCGGGTCCCTCTTCGTGGCCTATGTGCTGGCCGTGCAGACGGGGGTCATCGGCGCCGAGGGGACGGCGTCCTTCACCCGGCTCGCCGCCATCGCGACCGGCAAGGCCGTCACCGAGGACGACCTCACGATCTTCCTGCGGGCCATCGGCTGCAACTGGCTGGTCTGCCTCGGGGTGTGGATGGCCATGGCCGCCGAGGACGTCGCCGGCAAGGTCCTGGCCATCTTCTTCCCCATCACCGCGTTCGTGGCGCTCGGCTTCGACCACGTCGTCGCGAACATGTTCTTCCTCCCCGCGGCCCACTGGGCCGGGGTTCCCGGCATCGGGTGGGGCAGCATCGTCCGGAACTGGATCTTCGCGGGACTGGGCAACGCCATCGGCGGAGGTGTGTTCGTCGGCGCCGCCTACTGGTTCCTCTACCTCAAGGGCAAGGACGACGTTCCCACGAGCGCACCGCGCTGATCAGCGGACCACGAGCGTGGTCCCCGCCCGGGCGGGGACCAGTTCACCGACCACCGGGTAGCCGGGCACCTCACCGGCCACCAGCAGACCTCCGGAGGTCTGGGCGTCGGCGAGCAGGATGAGCTCCTCCTCGTCGAAACCCTCGGCCGAGAGGAACGGGCGGACCCAGTCGAGGTTGCGGCGGCTGCCGCCGGGCACGAAGCCGTCGGCCAACGACCGGCGGGCCCCGTCGACGTAGGGCACGGCGGCGGCGTCGACGACGGCGGTGACCCCGCTGGCGCGCGCGACCTCGTGCAGGTGGCCCAGCAGGCCGAAACCGGTGATGTCGGTCGCGCAGCGGGCGCCGGTGGCGAGCGCCGCCCGGGACGCGTCCGCGTTCAGCGTCGTCATCACCGCGACCGCCTCCTCGAAGACCTCGCCGGTCGCCTTGTGGCGGTTGTTCAGCACCCCGAGGCCGAGGGGTTTCGTCAGGGTGAGGGGGAGACCGGCCACGGCCGCGTCGCCCCGGAGGAGCCGCTCGGGGTCGCCGAGGCCGGTGACGCTCATCCCGTAGAGGGGCTCGGGGTTGTCGATGCTGTGGCCGCCGCCGAGGTGGCAGCCGGCGGCCGCGGCCACGTCGGCCCCGCCGCGCAGGACTTCCCGGGCCAGTTCGGGCGGCAGGACGTCGCGGGGCCAGCCGAGGAGGTTGACCCCGACCAGCGGTGTCCCGCCCATCGCGTAGACGTCGGACAGCGCGTTCGTCGCCGCGATCCGGCCGAAGGTGTAGGCGTCGTCGACGACGGGGGTGAAGAAGTCGGCGGTCGCGATGACCGCCTGCCCACCCGCGATGCGCACGACGGCCGCGTCGTCGCCGACCCCCACGAGGAGGTCACCGGTCGCGGGCCCGGTGAGGCCCTCGACCATCCGTTCCAGCTCGCCGGGCGGGATCTTGCACGCGCACCCCCCGCCGTGGGCGTACTGGGTGAGCCGAACCGCCGCGTCCGTCGTCGTCACGCGGCCCACGGTATGACAGGGTGTGCTCGCGTGCTGCCGGGGAGGCGTACGGGTGCCTGGTGGCCCCCGCGGTCTTCAACACCGACGTGACCGAGCACCTCGGTCAGGTGGGTTCGATTCCCATCCGCCTCCGCCACGCAGCCCCGGGGTAGGTTCTGCCTCGTGCTGCCCGATCACCGCCGGACCGTCCCCCGCACCGACGCCGTCCTCGCCGATCCGCGGGTCGACGCGGCCGTGCGCACCCTGGGGCGCGACGTCGTCAAGGACGTCGTGCGGGAGGTGCAGCAGCGGGTCCGCACCGGGGAAGCGCCGGCCGAGGACGTCGTCCGGCTCGTGCTGGCGGGGTTGCCCGCGGCGGGGACGACCCTGCGCCGCGTCCTCAACGCGACCGGCGCGGTCCTGCACACCAACCTGGGCCGCGCGCAGCTCTCCGACGCCGCGGTGCAGGCCGTCGTCGCCGCGGCCGGGGCCACCGACGTCGAGATGGACCTCGCGACCGGCCGCCGCGCCCGGCGGGGCCGGGGCACGATGGCGGCGCTGCAGGCTGCGGTCCCCGCCGCCGGTGACGTGCACGTCGTGAACAACGGCGCGGCGGCGCTCGCGCTGGTCGCGACGGCCCTGGCTGCGGGCAAGGAGATCGTCGTCAGCCGGGGCGAACTCGTCGAGATCGGGGACGGTTTCCGGTTGCCGGACCTGCTGGAGTCCACCGGCGCCCGGTTGCGGGAGGTCGGGACGACGAACCGCACCTCGCTCGCCGACTACCGGGCCGTGATCGGGGAACGCACGGGGTTCGTCCTCAAGGTCCACCCGTCGAACTTCGTCGTCACCGGGTTCACCGCGGGTGTCGAGGCGGCCGAGCTCGCCGAACTGGGAGTTCCCGTGGTCGTGGACATCGGGTCGGGGTTGCTCACCCCGGACCCGCTGCTGCCCCGCGAACCGGACGCGCAGTCCGTCCTCACCGCCGGTGCCGACCTGGTCACGGCGTCCGGGGACAAGCTCCTCGGGGGACCGCAGGCCGGTCTGCTGCTGGGCGACGCCGAGCTCGTGGAGCGGTTGCGACGACACCCCCTGGCCCGCGCGTTGCGGGTCGACAAACTGACCCTCGCGGCCCTCGAGGCGACGCTGCGCTCGGTCGGGAACCCGACCGTGGGGGCTGTGCACGCCGACGCCGACGACCTGCGACGACGCTGCACCGCCGTCGCGGAGACGCTGTCCGGCAAGGGGATCGACGCCCGTCCCGACCCCTCGGTCGCCGTCGTCGGCGGCGGTGGCGCCCCCGGGGTGGAACTCCCGTCGTGGGTGGTGTCGCTGCCCCCGCAGTTCGTGGAACCCCTGCGACTCGGGGAACCCGCGGTCGTCGGGCGCGTCGAGGGCGGGCGGACGTTGCTGGACCTGCGGTGCGTACCGCCGGAGTCCGACGACGCCGTGGTGGCCGCCGTCCTGGCGCTGACGTGATGTCTCAAGCGATGCACGTCGTCGCGACCGCGGGGCACGTCGACCACGGGAAGTCCAGCCTCGTCCGGGCGCTGACCGGACGGGACCCGGACCGCTACGCGGAGGAGAAGCGCCGCGGTCTGACCATCGACCTGGGTTTCGCCTGGAGCGACCTGCCCGGGGCGGGGGCCGTGGCGTTCGTGGACGTCCCCGGGCACGAGAAGTTCGTCCCCACCATGCTCGCCGGGGTCGGTCCCGTCCCGGTCGTGGTGTTCGTCGTCGCCGCCGACGGCGGGTGGATGCCGCAGTCGGCCGAGCACCTCGCGGCGCTCGACGCCCTGGGCGTCCGGCACGGGATGCTCGTCGTCACCCGCGCCGACCTCGCCGACCCGGAACCCGCGCGGGCCCGGGCCCTGGCCGAACTGCGCGCCTCCAGCCTGGGGGAGGTCCCCTCCGTCGCGTGCAGCGTGGTGACGGGGGCCGGGTTGGACGACGTGCGCCGGGTCCTCGCCGACGTGCTGTCGCGGGTGCCGGCGCCGGACCTCGCGGCGCCCGTGCGGTTCTGGGTGGACCGCAGCTTCTCCATCACCGGGGCGGGGACGGTCGTGACCGGGACGTTGTCGGCCGGTCGGATCGCGGTGGGCGACGAGCTCCAGCTCGGCGAGCGCCGCGTGCACGTCCGCGGGGTGCAGTCCATGGACCACGACGTCGATCAGGTCGACGCGCTCGCGCGGGTGGCGCTGAACCTGCGGGGGGTGGACCGCCACGACGTGGGTCGCGGGGACGCCCTACTGACCCCGGGGACGCACCGGCTCACCGACGTCGTCGACGTTCGGCTGCCGGGCACCGAGTCGCCCACCGACCTGCCCGCGCAGCTGGTCGCGCACGTGGGGTCCGCGGCCGTCCCGGTACGGACCCGGCCGCTGGGCGTCGACGGCAGCGGGGACGGCGAGGACGTGCTGGTGCGGTTGCAGTTGCGCACGGCGTTGCCGCTGCGGGTCGGCGACCGGTTGCTGCTGCGTGACCCGGCCCGGCACACCGTCCTCGGGGCGGGGACGGCGCTGGACGTCGACCCGCCGCCGCTGAACCGCCGGGGGGCGGCCGCCGCGCGCGCCGCCGACCTCGCCGGGGTCCGGGGACCGGACGCAGCCGGGGAACTGCGCCGGCGGCGGGTGGTGCGGGGTGAGCACCTGCGCTCCCTGGGGGTCGCGCCGACCGGTGCGCCGGTGACCGGGGACTGGTACGTCGACGCAGGGTACTGGGCGGACCTCGGGCGCCGGTTGCGCACCGTCGTGACCGAGGTCGCGACGGCGAACCCCCTGCAGCCCGGCCCGACGCTGGAGCAGGCCCGGCGGCTGCTGGGGCTTCCGGCCCTGGAACTCGTCGAGGCGCTCGTGTCGTCGCCGTTGCGGGTCCACGACGGGCGCGTGGTGGAGCGGACCTCGGACCTGCCTCCCGCGGTCGAGCGCTCGGTCCAGCTCGTCCTCGCCGACCTGGCGCGGGAACCCTTCGCGGCCCCCGACGTCGAGCGGCTGCGGGAACTCCGGTTGGGCCGCTCGGAACTCGCCGCGGCCGTCCGGGCGGGTCGCCTGGAACGGGTCGCCGAGGGGATCGTGCTGGCCCCGGGGTTCCGGGACCGGGCCGTCGGGGCGCTGCGGGCGTTGCCGCAACCGTTCTCGATGAGCGACGCCCGGCGGGCGCTGGGCACCTCGCGTCGGGTGGCGGTGCCGGTGCTCGAGTCCCTCGACGCGGCAGGGCGGACTGTCCGGGGCGCGGACGACCGGCGGCGGCTGGAGGGGAAGCCGTAGTGCGTGTCCTGGGGATGATGTCCGGGACCTCCCACGACGGGATCGACCTCGCCGTCGTCGAGTTCACACTCACTGGGGACGTGCTGCACGCCCGGCTGGGGGAGTCGCGCAGCGTGCCGTACTCCGACGCGTTGCGCGCCGACCTCGTGTCGGCGCTGCCGCCGGGACGGATTGGGATGGCGGAGGTCTGTGCCCTCGACGTGCGGATCGGTCAGGAGTTCGCCGCCGCCGCGGCCGGGGTCGTGGAGGAGTTCGACGTCGTCTGCAGCCACGGGCAGACGGTGTTCCACTGGGTGCAGGACGGTTCGGTGCTGGGGACGCTGCAGCTCGGGCAACCGTCGTGGATCTCCGAGGCGACCGGGGTTCCGGTGGTCTCCGACCTGCGGACCGCCGACGTCGCGGCGGGTGGGCAGGGGGCGCCGCTGGTGCCGCTGCTGGAGGAGTTGCTGCTGGCACCGTTCGTCGAGCAGGGACGGACGGCGGCGGCGCTGAACCTCGGTGGCATCGCGAACGTCACCGTCTGCGCCCCGGGGGAGCCGACCCGGGCGTGGGACACCGGTCCGGCCAACGCCCTCGTCGACGCCGCGGCGGGCGGGATGGACCGCGACGGGGCGCTGGCCGCGGCGGGCACCGTCGACCCGGACCTGCTCGCGGAACTCCTCGCCGAGCCCTACTACCGCCGGGAACCGCCCAAGACGACGGGCAAGGAACTGTTCCACCCGGGCTACGTCGAGGGGTTCCGCCGGCGGCCGCTCGATACCGCCGACCTCGTCGCGACGCTCACCACGCTGACGGCCCGGACCGTGGCGGACGCCCTCCGCGGGGTGGACGTCGTCGTCGCCAGTGGTGGCGGCGTGCGCAACCCCGAGCTGATGCGCCGGCTCGCCGTCGAACTCGACGACGTGGAACTCGTGACCTCCGACGCGCTGGGCTGCCCGCCCGACGACAAGGAGGCCGTGGCCTTCGCCCTGCTCGGCTGGGCCACCCTGCACGGCCTACCGGGGAACGTGCCCACCTGCACCGGCGCGAGCGGCCCCCGGGTCCTGGGGCAGCTGACCCCGGGCCGGGCGGGCTGGCCGGTGCTGACCGCGCACCCCGCCTGGCCCACCCGGCTCGACCTCACGACTTGATCGTCACCACCGGGCAGGACGCCTCCCCGATGACCCGCTGCGCGATGCTGCCGAGCAGGAACTTCATCGTGGCCGAGCGCCGGCGCACCGGGAGCACGACGACGTCGGCGCCGGCGGCGCTGAGGGCGATCAGCTGGTCGGCGACGTCGGGGTCCGGGTCGTGCAGGCGCGCGGACACCCCGGCCGCGGCCGCGTCGGCCTCGACGCTGCGGCGCAACGCCTGCGAGGCGTGCACAGGGGTGGAGGGCGCGTCGGAGGTGATCGGCACCGCCTCCAGTTCCAGGCCGAGAGCGCGGGCGCGTTCCAGGGCCCAGGCCAGGGCGGCGGCCCCTTCCGGACGGTCGGTGACGGCGACGACGACGTTCTTCACGATCTCGTTCTCCACGGGGTCCACGGGTTTCTCCTGGTTTCAGCCGAGCGGGACGACGCCGAAGGCGACGGCCGTGGCGAGCATGACGAGGGACAGGACGACGGCCCGCCAGATCACCTTCTTGTGGTGGTCGGCGAGGTCGACCTTGGCGAGCGAGATCAGCAGCAGCATCGCCGGGACGAGCGGGGAGGTGAAGTGCACGGGCTGGCCGACGATGGAGGCCCGGGCCATCTCCACGGGGCTGATGCCGAACTCGGCCGCGGCCTGGGACAGGATCGGCAGCACCCCGAAGTAGAACCCGTCGTTGGACAGGAAGAACGTCAGCGGCATGCTCAGCACCGCGGTGATCGCCGCCAGGTGCGAACCCCACGCGTCGGGCACCACGTCGACGAGCCAGGTGGCCATCGCGGTGTCCATCTTCGACTCCGACAGCACCGCCGTCAGGACCGCCGCGGCGAAGACCATCGAGACGACCGAGACGATGCTCGAGGAGTGTTCCTTGACGCGCTCGACCTGCTGGGCGGGGTTGGGGAAGTTCACCAGCAGGGCCAGCGCGGCCGCCACCATGAACAGGAACGGCAACGGCAGGACGTCCATGCCCAGCAGGACCAGCAGGGCGACGGTGAGGACGGCGTTGAACCAGATGAGCTTGGGCCGCAGGGTGGGACGGTTCGGGTCCAGGGCTCCGCTGGTCATCCCGTCGTCGTCCGCGGACCCACCGGCCGAACCGCCACCACCCGTGCGGGGACGGCCGTCACCCCCGGCCATCGCCAGTTCCCGGGACTCCACCGTCTCGGTCTCCTCCAAGGTCAGCTCGAGGCCGGCCTTGGCGAGGCGACGCTTCTCGCCGACGCCCAGGGCCCAGGCCATGAGGATCACCGCGACCATCCCCGCGAGCATGCTGGGGACCATCGGGTTGAACAGTTCCGAGGGCGAGACCCCCAGCGCCGTCGCGGCGCGGACGGTCGGTCCGCCCCAGGGGACGATGTTCATGACGCCGGCCGACAGGTTCGCCACGACGGTCAGGACGACGGGGGAGAGCTTCAGGCGCAGGTAGAGCGGCAGCATCGCCGAGACGGTGATGATGAACGTCGTCGACCCGTCGCCGTCGAGCGACACCAGCGCCGCGAGGACGGCGGAACCGATGACGACGCGCACCGGGGAGTTCCCGCAGATCCGCAGGATCAGCCGGATCAGCGGGTCGAACAACCCGACGTCGATCATCAGGCCGAAGTAGACGATCGCGAAGAACAGCAGGGCCGCCGTGGGGGCGAACTCCTTGAGCTGGTCCATCACCGCGTCGCCGACGCCGACCCCGCTGCCCGCGAGGACCGCGAAGAACAGCGGGACGAGGATCAGGGCGACGACCGGGGTCAGTCGTTTGGTGAGGATGAGCGCCATGAACACGGCGACCATGCCGAAACCGAGGGCGACAAGCATCGTTGCTCCGTCTTCAGGGGTTGGTGTGACCCGGGCCACGCTAGGGGGAGCACGCCGCCCGGGGCGGGTTGCGCGCCTTGCGCTCACGGAGTGCGTCTTGCGCGTGTTGTGCTCGTTGTGCTCGACCCGGACCCGGACCGGGGCTACGGTCTGCGGTGTGGACCCCCGACGATGGCCGTTCAGCCGCCAGGTCCTGGCCGTCCTGCTCCTCCTCGTCGCGGTCGTCCTCGCCATCGGCTGCGGCGGGTCCCTCCTCCTGCTGCGCCAGCAGGCGGTGGAGGAGTCCCGCTCCCGCAGCCTCGACGTCGCCCGGACGCTGGCCGAGGACGACGCCGTCCGCGCCGCCGTGACCGCCGCCAGCGACGTCCCGCCGGCCACCGCCGCCGACCTCGCCGCGGGCACCGTGCAGCGCGAGGCCGAGGACGTGCGGCGGCGCACCGGGGCGTTGTTCGTCGTCGTCACCGACGACCGTGGGCTGCGCCTCGCCCATCCCGACCCCGGTCTGCTCGGGGCGCGGGTCAGCACCGACCCCACCCAGGCGCTGGCGGGGAACGAGGTCGTCACCGACGAGGTCGGAACCCTCGGGTCCTCCGCCCGGGCCAAGGTGCCCGTCTACGCCCTCGACTCCGACCGCGTCGTCGGGGAGGTGAGCGTGGGCGTGGGGGCCGCGGCCGTCGCCGACCGGGCCCGCGACGCGGTCCTGCCCGCTCTCGCCGTCGCCGCGGGCGCGCTCGTCGTCGGCCTGCTCGGCGCCGGGTTCCTCGCCCGGCGGCTGCGCCGGCTGACCCTCGGTCTGCAACCGGAGGAGATCGGCGGACTGCTCCAGGGCCACGACGCCGTCCTGCACGGCATCGCGGAAGGGGTCGTCTCCGTCGACCCCGCCGGTCGCGTCGTCCTCGCCAACGACGAGGCCGTCCGGCTGCTGGGGTGCGGGCTGCCCACCGGCCGCGACGTCGCCGAACTCCCCGGTCCCGTCCGCGCCACCCTCGACGCACCCGCCCAGCTGCCGCGCCTCGCCGTCGTGGGCGAGCGGGCCCTGCTGCTCTCGGCCCGCCGCGTCGAACGGGAAGGCCGGTTCCTCGGCCACGTCGTCACCGTCGCCGACCGCACCGACGTCGAACTGCTCACCCGTCAGCTCGACGCCGTGCGCGCCGTCGGGGAGGTCCTGCGCGCCCAGCGTCACGAGTTCGCCAACCGGCTGCACCTGGTCTCCGGCCTCCTCGAGACCGGCCGCACCGAGGAGGCCGCCGGCTACGTCCGGACCCTGCTCGCGACCGGGCCCCTCGGCTCACGGGTCGAAGGCCTCGACACCGTCGTCGACCCCTACCTGCAGGCGTTCCTCGCGGCGAAGGCCGCGCACGCCCGCGAACGGCAGGTCGTGCTCGCCCTCGGCGACGTCGCGGTCGCCGGCCGGGTCGCCGACCCCGTCGACGTCACGACCGTGCTGGGCAACCTCGTCGACAACGCCGTCCGCGCCGCCGCCGGTAGCCTGCAGGCCCGGGTGGAGGTCGACCTCGTCCAGGACGGGACCGACCTCGTGCTCGCCGTCTCGGACTCCGGCCCGGGAGTTCCGGAAGCGCTGCGGGACAGCGTGTTCGAGACCGGTGTGACGACCGGGGACGGGGGGCAGGGGATCGGGCTGGGACTGGTCCGCCAGGTCGCCCGGACCCGCGGTGGGGACGCCTGGCTCGCCCCGGCCGACCCAGCCCCCGCGATGGGGGGAGCGGTGTTCGTCGTCCGCCTCCCCGGCGCCCTGACCCTCGCCCCGCGCACCCGGACGAGCGAGGAGATCCGCTGATGCCCGGCGTCCTCGTCGTCGACGACGACTTCCGCGTCGCCTCCCTGCACGCCGGCTACGTCGAGGCCGTCGCCGGGTTCCACGTCGCCGGGACCGCGGGATCGCTGGCCCAGGCCCGCGTCCTGCTGGAGCACCACCGCGCTGCCGGGACCCCCGTCGACCTCGCCCTCGTCGACGTCTACCTCCCCGACGGGTCCGGCCTCGACCTGCTGCCCGACCTCGCCCCCGACTGCGACGCCTTCGTCCTCACCGCCGCGGGGGAGGCCGAGACGTTCCGCCAGGCCCTGCGCTCCGGAGCGCTCGGCTACCTGGTGAAGCCCTTCGGTGAGGCGCTGCTGCACGGCCGGCTGCGCTCCTACGCCCGCTACCGGCGGGTGCTCGCCACTGCCGTGGAGCACGCCCAGCCGCTGGACCAGGACCTCGCCGACGCCGCCCTGCGCGCCCTGCACGCCGAGGCCGGCGCGGCCAAGAACGCCAGCGTCGCCGCGGGCGCGACCCGCGACCTCGTGCTGCGGGCCCTGGCCGAGGCCGCTGAACCCCTCTCGGCCGCCGAGGTCGCCGCCGCCACCGGCATCTCTCGCGCCACCGCCCAGCGCCACCTCGCCGCCCTCGACGGCGAGGGCCGGCTCGCGCTGCGGCTGCGCTACGGAGCGACGGGCCGACCCGAGCAGCGCTACGCCCCTCTGCCCTCCTGAACTGCACCCGTACGGGTGACTGCAGGGCCGATCGGGCTGGCTCGACAGGACGCGGCCAACCGGGTGAAGTAGACAGAACGTGTTCGACCCGTGACGATGTGCAGTTAAGTGCCTCAAGCCCGGACAAGGGGAGGAACGCAGGATGAGCCGTTGGCCCTGGTCGGCCCGGCACCTGGCCGGAGACGACGTACGCACCCGCGTCGTCCCGTGGGCCGTCGTCTCCCCCCTCGTCGTCGTCGGCGTCGTCGCCCTCGTGCAGGTCGCCGTCGACGGACTACCCACCCTCTCCGGACTCCTCACGGCGCTCGCCGGCGGGATCGTGGCCGCAGCCCTGCTGCTCGTGCTCTCCCTGCAGACCGCGAATCGCCTCGACACCGAGGGACGCAGCCGGCAGGTGGAGCTCGACGCCGCCATGCGCCAGGCCCTGCACGACCCGCTGACCGACCTCGGCAACCGGCAGTTGTTCACCGACCGGCTGCAGCACGCGCTGGCCCGTCGTGGTTCCAAGGCCTGCGCCGTCCTATACCTCGACCTCGACGGGTTCAAGACGGTCAACGACACCCACGGCCACGCCGTCGGGGACATCGTCCTCGTCGAGGTGTCGCAGCGGTTGCGGACCGCCGTCCGCCCCGAGGACACCGTCGCCCGGTTCGGCGGGGACGAGTTCGCCGTCCTCTGCGAAGACCTGACCGACGAGCTCAACGCGAGCCGCATCGCCGACCGCGTCGTGAGTTCCATCTCCGACCGCCCGATCGACTTCGGCGAGGGCCACAAGCTCAACATCACGCCCAGCGTCGGGATCGCCCTGGCCCGCGACGAGGCCGACGCGTCGAAGCTGCTGCGCCGCGCCGACGCCGCGCTGTACCGGGCGAAGGAGGGCGGCAAGGCGCGGTCGGAACTCTTCGACGAACGCATGCAGGCCCAGGCCGTCGACGCCATGCAGACCGAGGACGACCTCGCCCTCGCCGTCGAACAGGGACAGCTGCGGCTGCACTACCAGCCGATCATCGACCTGCGCGACGGCCACGTGCAGGGCGTCGAGGCGTTGCTGCGCTGGCAGCACCCGCGACGAGGTCTGTTGCAGCCCATCGACTTCGTTCCCGTGGCGGAACGCAGCGGGCTGATCATCGAGATCGGGAAGTGGGTCATCGCCGAGGCGTGGCGGACCCTCGAGGAGTGGTACTCCACGATCGAGGACTGCCAGTTGACGATCGCAGTGAACGTGTCCCGTCGGCAGCTGGCGAACGCGGAACTCCTCGACGCCGTGGCCGCGAACCAACCGACTGGTCCGGCGGGCAACGCGCTGCTCGTCGAGGTGAGCGAGGACCTCCTCGTCGCCGACGCGAACGCGGGTTTCTCGACGCTGCACGCGCTGCGGATGATGGGGGTCCGCATCGCCGTCGACGACTTCGGCGCCGGGGTGTCGTCGCTGAAGCACCTGCAGTCGATGCCCATCGACCACGTGAAGGTCGACCGGCACTTCATCGCCGGCCTCGGCCGGCACCGTCAGGACGAGGCCGTCGTCGCCGGCATCATCGGCATGGCCAAGAACATGGGCGTCGGCGTCGTCGCCGAGGGAGTGGAATCGCACGAACAGCTGGAAGCGCTGCGCCGGCTGGGGTGCGACGCCGCGCAGGGCTTCCTGCTGGGTCGCCCGAACCCGGAGGTGCGGGCCGTCATCGACCTGCCGCCGTCGCCGCGGCGCGGGCTGGGCGCCAGCGCCGACGGCGTCGTCCCGACGCCCGTCGCGGGCTGAGCCGAAACGCTTCACCCGAACGCCCGAACCGCCGATGAACCCGGTGGAGGCGTCAGGTGGGCGCCAGGTGAAGGTGGGCGGTTGTGATGGCGGGTTCCCCGCGCAAGGGTGGTTCCCTGACCTCTGGCATCGTCGGGGCGGCAGGGTGCATGGGCGTGGTGGCCCTCGCCCTCGGGGTGACCGGGGCGGTGACCGCGCAGGGACAGGCCGACCAGTTCCAGCGGTTGCGTGACGACGCGCTCGTCCGTCTGGACACCGTCCACTCCGTGGAACTGCTCAACGAGCAGGTCAGCACGCTCGCCCTGAGCGTCCAGTTCCTGCCCGGCGCCTCGACGTTGGCCCCGGACCTGCAGACGGCCACCACCGACCGCGCCGCCGCGGTGACGAAGCTCCAGGGACTCACCAGCGGCTCCGACGCCGAACTGTCCGCCGACCTCGCGACCCAGCTGTCGACGATGACGACGCAGGGCGGTGCGCTCCTCACCGCGAAGGACGACGCGAGCCGTGCGGCGGCGGCGGCGGCCTACAACACCGCGCAGACGGCGTTCCGCAAGGACGCCAAGGTGCTGCTCGAGCACGCCTCCGCCTCCGTCGAGGCCGTCGTGACCGAGAGCCAGCACCGGGCCCGTACCGCGTTGCTGACCACCCTGCTTCTGCTCGCGGGCGGGTTCGCCGTCTGCATCGCCGTCACGGCGCGCGTCGTGCGCCGGGTGCGCGGTGACGCCAACCGGATCGCTGCGGTCGCCGAGGCCCTGGACCAGGGCGACCTGACCGTCTCCTCCGGCATCGAGCGGGGCGACGAGCTCGGTCGCATGGCCGCCGCCCTCGACCACGCCATCGCCCGGCTGCGTCAGGAGTTCTCCTCCGTCGCCGCCGGCGCCGAGAGCCTGGGACGTTCCTCGCGGGCCCTGGCCCAGGCGTCGTCGGAATCCGCCGTGGCCTCCGACCGGGCCGGGTCCGAGGTGCGCTCGGTCTCGGGTGACATCTCCTCGGTGTCGACGAACCTGCAGGCCGTCTCGGCCGGTTCCGAGCAGATGGGTGCGGCGATCCGCGAGATCTCCGCCTCCGCCGCTGAGGCCACCGGCGTTGCGGCGCACGCGGTCCAGGTCGCCGAGGACACCACCGCGACCGTCGCCCGGCTCGGGGAGAGTTCCGCGGAGATCGGCAACGTCGTGAAGGTCATCACCGCGATCGCGGAGCAGACCAACCTGCTGGCGCTCAACGCGACGATCGAGGCGGCCCGGGCGGGGGAGATGGGCAAGGGGTTCGCCGTCGTCGCCGGTGAGGTCAAGGAACTCGCCCAGCAGACGGCCCGCGCGACGGAGGACATCTCCAAGCGGGTCGCGACGATCCAGTCCGACACGACCGGTGCGGTGACCGCGATCTCCTCGATCAGCGAGGTCATCGCGCGCATCAACGACCTGCAGACGACCATCGCGTCCGCGGTGGAGGAGCAGACCGCGACGACGTCGGAGATGTCGCGTTCCATCGGTGACGCCGCCCACGGCGCGGAGCGCATCACCTCCGGCATCGACGGGGTGTCGGCGGCGACGGACGCCACGGACCGCTCGGTCGTCGCGACCCGGACCGCCGCCGACGAGGTGTCGGGCGTGTCCGAGCAGCTCCGCGCGCTGGTGGGCCGTTTCCGCCTCTGAGTCGAGGTCGAGTACGACGCCCGCGCACAGCGAGTCGAGAAGTACCCATCGATTCGCAGTGTGCGGGCTTTTGCGTTCTCGAGCGGCTGCTTGAGTAGGGTGGGGCGATGCTTGAGCAGGCGGGGAACGGAGGAGACGTGGCCATTGACAACGGCCGTGGTCACATCAGGCAACTTTGGGTATCCAACTTTCGCAGCCTCGGCGATAACGTGCATGTTCGTCTCACGCCGCTGACAGCCCTCGTAGGCATCAACGGCTCAGGTAAGAGCAACATTCTGGACGCATTGCGTTTTGTGCGTGATGCCTTGACCGATGGGCTTGACGTCGCGGTGGCCCGCCGGCTCGGGATCGAGCGTTTGCGACGCGTCGCGACGTATTCGCGCCCAAGAAATTTGTCCGTCGACGTGGAAGTCGTGGTCGATGGACAGTCGAGTACTTACGGCTTCTCCCTCGCGGCCTCGACAGGGGGAACGTATCGGGTGGCACGTGAGTACCTGTCCCAGTGGGACGCGGCCGGCGTAGAGACACCGATCTTCGAGGTGTCCAAAGGGCGGGCTGTACGGGTGCCGGCGGGCCTTGATCCTGCGGTGGTCGCTGACGAGCTCATCATGCCGAGCATCTCCGCACATCAGCAGGTTCGCGGTGTCATCGACGCTCTCCGCCAGGTGCGAGTTCACAGCATCTTCCCTCGGGAGCTTGCGAGTCCTCAGCCTGTCGGGAAGACGCCGCCCATGGACGACAACGGCAGCAACTGGGCTGCCGTCATCCGGTCGTTGAGTGCTGAGCGGCATGATCAACTCGTGTCGGCCCTGAGTCGGGTCTTACCTGATGTCGTCGACCTCAAAGTTGTGACTTCTGGCGGCTTCGACACGGTTGAGTTCGTACATGAAGTCGCTCCGGGTCGCCTGCGGAGGTTCAACGCCGCTCAGGAGAGTGACGGGACTCTTCGCATCGCATCGCTCTTGACCGCGCTGCTGCAAAACGATCGTCCATCCTTGATCGGAGTCGAGGAGCCGGAGTTGACGATCAATCCCGGATTGTTGCCGCTTCTCATGGACTTCCTGAGAGAGGCGGCCATGAGTACGCCGGTCGTTGTCACCAGCCACAGCCCTGAGTTGCTCGACCTGGTTGAGGCTGATGAAGTGCGCGTTGTCGAGCGACACGACCTGGTGACGTCTGTATCTGCTCTTGGACTTGGCGAGCAGGATCTGATCCGTCGGCAGTTGCTCGGGCCAGGCGGCTTGTTGCGAGCGGGTGGCCTGCGTGGATCATCGCCGGCTGGGGTAGCGATCGATGATCTGGACGACGTCGTCGTCATCGGTCCCCCCGCATGAGCGGTGAACTGATCGTGACCGTCGAAGGGCACGGCGAGGTGGCTGCGGCCGCCAGTCTGGTGTCCCGGGTCCTGAAGGCTCAGGGCAGCGCAGCCGTGTTTCCCTCGGTTCCGACACCTGTCCGGTTCAAGATCGACGCGCCAGGGCAACTGGAGACTGCTTGCGAATACGCCAGATCGAAGCGACCTGCCGGCTTGCTCATCACGAGCGACTGGGAGGATGGGGAGCCCTGTCACGACGCTCCGAGATTGGCTGCGCGTATCCGCGGCCTGGACCTGCCGTTTCCTGCGGCCATCGTCTTGTTCTTCCGGGAGTACGAGACACTGGCGATCTCCGTGGCCGACAAGCTTTCCGGTAAGGAATTGCAGGTGGCCAAGACTCGACCGGTGACCCTGGCTGACGCCAAGCCTCTTCCTGACCCCGAAGTGCCCAGGGACGCGAAGGGGTGGGTCGGAAAGAATCTCATGGGTGGTCGAAGCTACAAACCCACCCTCCACCAGTTGCCTTTGACGCGTCTCATGCAACCGGCGGACCTGCGGGCGGCTGACCTCCCCTCGTTCCGTCGCCTGGAGCGGGCGCTGAACCACTTGGTCAGGCACGCTCAAGCCGGTACCTCTGGCGTCTACCCTCCTCGTGAACAAGCCTGATGCGACAGATCGACCTGGAAGACCTCACCGATCCGCAGCACACGGGCTTCCTGCGTGACTACACCCACCTCAAGGACGTGCAGCTGCGCGCGCGCCGTGAACCGGCGGAGGGGTTGTTCCTCGCCGAGGGCGTCGAGGTGATCCGCCGGGCGCTGGCTGCGGGACACGTGCCGCGCTCGTTCCTGCTCTCGCAGGCCCGCTACTCCGACCTCGTGAACGTGCTGCCGGAGGACGCGACGGTGTTCGTGGCCCCCGTCGAGGCGTTCGCCGAGCTGACCGGGGTGGACCTGCACCGCGGGGCCATCGCGTCCATGCAACGGCCCCCGGTCCGGTCGGTGGCTTCCCTGCTGGCGTCCCTGCCGCCCGGGCCGTCGCGGCTCGTGGTGCTCGAGGACATCGTCGACCACACCAACATCGGCGCGATCTTCCGGTCCGTGGCCGCGTTCGGCGTCGACGGGGTGGTCGTCAGCCCGCGCTGCGCCGACCCGTTGTATCGGCGCAGCGTGCGGGTGTCGATGGGCACCGTCCTGCACCTGCCGTGGGCCCGGGCCGGTTCCTGGCCGGGGGACCTGGCGCTGCTGCGCGGGGCGGGGTTCACCGTCGCGGCGCTGGCGCTGTCGGACGACTCCGTCGACCTCGGCTCCTTCGCCGCGCCGGACCGGTTGGCGTTGCTGCTGGGGACGGAGGGCGACGGGCTGAGCCGGCGGGCGGTGTCCGGGGCCGACCTGGTGGTGCGGATCCCGATGGACCCGCGGGTGGACAGCCTCAACGTGGCGGCCGCGAGCGCGGTGGCGTTGTGGGAGACGCGGCGGTCGTAGACCCCCTTCCGGCTTGCCCCATATCCTGAGCAGGTGAGCCTCGGTGTGCCTCAGCTCGGCGTCTCGGTCGACGCCTGGCTCAGTGCGCCCTTCGGCTTCCTGGAGATGGTCGAGGTCGTCGACGGAGCGTTCGTGATCAAGAAGGTCGGCGGCAATCCCCACCACTTCATCGCCACCAGTCTGCTGATCGAGTTCGAGCGGCAGTGGGGGGTCGTGGCGACGGCGCCCGGCAACTGGGCCGTCGAGCTCGCCCCCGACGGCAGCGTGGTCCGGGGGAGGATCCCGGACGTCCTCGTCGACGGCGACGAACTGCGGTCGGTCGACGTGTACGTCGGTGTCCCGGCTGCGGCCGTCGAGGTCTGGTCTCCCGGGAACACCCTGCGAGAGATGAACGAGAAGCGGGGGGAGTACCGCGAAGCCGGTCTGCCCGTTCTCCTCGAGGCTTTCCTGAGCGACTCCGGCGATGTCCACCTCAGCTGGATGGTGAACGTCGGATCGCACTGGTCGACGGTGGTGGCCAGCGAGGGTGAGTCGCCCCTGGTCGTCCCCGCGCGGCCGGGTGGTCACGCCGCCTTCTCCGTCGTGCCGAACGCCCTGTTGCGTCGCCGCTGATCCACCCCGCGTAGCGTGACGCGGATGCATGTCGCCGTCCTCGGGTCCGGAGCGTGGGGGACGACCGTCGCCGGGATCCTCGCGACTAACGCCACCAGCGTGGGGTTGTGGTGCCGGCGGCCGGAACTCGCCGAGCGGATCCGCAGGTCGGGGGCCAACCAGGAGTACCTGCCGGGGATCGCGCTGTCCCCCCGGATCCGGGCGAGTTCCTCCGTCGCCGAGGTCGTCGCCGGGGCGTCGTTGGTGGTGCTGGCGGTTCCGTTGCAGCAGTTGCGGTCCTGGCTCCTCGAGTGGCTCCCGGAGTTGCCCCGGGTTCCCGTCGTGAACCTCGCCAAGGGCGTCGAGACGGCGACCGGGTTGTTCGGTTCCGAGGTCGTCGCCGACGTCCTGGACCCGGTGCACGTCCTGGCGTTGTCCGGTCCGAACCTGGCCCTCGAGATCGCCCGCGGGCAACCCGCCGCGACGGTCGTGGCCTGCGCCGATCCGGCCGTCGCAGCGCGGGTGGCCGGCTGGTGCAGCACACCCGCCTTCCACGCCCACCCGCTGACCGACGTCATCGGTGTCGACGTGGCGGGCGCGTTCAAGAACGTCGTCGCGCTGGCCGTCGGGATGGTCGAGGGGGCCGGGCTGGGCGCGAACGCTCGGGCCGCGGTGACGACATTGGGGTTGACCGAGACCGCGTCGCTGGGGAGTCGCTTGGGTGGGCGGTTGGAGACGTTCCTGGGACTGGCCGGCGCCGGGGACCTGGTGGCGACCAGCACGTCGACGTTGTCCCGCAACCACCGGGTGGGCGTCGCGTTGGGGCAGGGTCTGCCGCTGGCGGAGGCAGTGGGGCGGGCCGGCGGGACCGCCGAGGGGGTGGCCACGGCGCCCGCGCTGCTGCGGCGCGACCCGGACCTGCCGTTCGTGCGGGACGTGGTGGCGGTGCTGGAGGGTCGGCGGTCACCGGTGGAGACGGTGTCCCGGTTGTTGTCGGTGAGTTAGCCGCCACAGCGCCGGCCACGCGACCGGCCGGTAGGGGGCGGGAGCCCGCAGTGTCGTGCCGCACCCGCCCGGGAGGTCAAGGACCCCGTGGTCGAGGGTCATGCCCGCAGCGCGCCACGTCCACGTGCGGGCGTCCTCGTCGACGGCGAGGACGGTGAAGGGGATCTTCAGCGGACCCGAGCGGACGGTGCCGGTGACCCCGGTGGCGATGCGGTCCGCTGACGCGGTCACCGAGGTGATCTGCGGGGACCAGGTCGGCCAGCGTTCGATCCGGGCGTAGTCCTCCCAGACGTCCGCGGCCGACCTCGGCCCCCGCACGATCACCGGGCGGGTAGCGCGATGTCCAGGACCTCGGCGTTCGGCAGCGCGGCGAGGTCGGACCCGCGGACGACGAGCTTCGACGTCCGCACCCCGGAGCCGATGAGGACCCAGTCGCGGGCCGCGACGGCGGAATCGACCAGGACGCGCCAGTCGCCGGGTAGGCCGAGCGGCGTGATGCCGCCGTACTCCATGCCCGACTCCTCGACGGCGCGGTCCACGGGGAGGAACGACGCCTTGCGGACGTCGAGGAGCCGCTTGACCGCGCCGTTCACATCGGCGCGGGTGGTCGCGAGGACCACGCACGCCGCGACCCGCTCCGCCCCGTCGCGCTTGCCGGCGACGACGACGCAGTTCGCGGACCCGTCGAGGGGGACGTGCGCCGCGTCGACGAGGGCCTGGGTGTCGGCGAGGTCCGGGTCGATGCTGAGCGCCCACGAACCCTCGGGGAGGGCCGTCCGGACGGCGTCCAGCACGAGGTCGGCGTTCTCCCCGGCCGGCACGAGCTCGAGGTCCCCGGCGACGCGCTGAGCCTCCGCCGGGACGCTCACCGGGAGTAGACCGGGCTGAGCGTCGCGCGGGCCAGGACGTGACCGAGGGACATGAAGGCCGCGACGGTCGGCGTCGCACCCTCCGGAAGGCCGAGGCTCTCGACGTCGAGAGCGTGCACGGCGAAGACGTAGCGGTGCGGGTGGTCACCGGGCGGGGGAGCGGCGCCGGTGAAGTCGGCGGTACCCATGTCGTTCTTGAGCACGGTCGCCCCCTGCGGAGCGGGTTGCGAGCCCGCGCCGGTGGGCAGGCTCGTCACGGAGAGTGGCACGTCGACGATCGTCCAGTGCCAGAAGCCGGCCGGGGTCGGAGCGTCCGGGTCGAAGCAGTTGACCAGGAAGCTCTTGGTGCCGTCCGGGAAACCGTCCCAGTCCAGCTGCGGCGAGACGTTGCCGCTCGCGTGCTGCTCGTCCAGCTGCGTGCCCGACGTGACGTCGGAGGAGTGCAGGGCGAAGCTGGGGATGGAGGGGAGCAGGGAGTACGGCTCCGGGGCGATCGGTCGTTCGAGGTTCATGGCACGACTCTACGAGGCGGGCCGGTTTCGGCTCGTCGGCTCCACGGTGTCGATGACCGACACCGTGGAGGCAACGACCCGTTGCGGAGCGGTGCTCAGGCCGCGGGCGGCGTGAGCGGTGCGTCGAGCGGGCTGTCGTCCGTCCCGTACTGCAGGGTCTGCAGCGCCTTGTGGGACTTGGGGTTGACCACGATCGGGGCGAACAGGTTGATCGTCGCCTTCTCCATGCCCATGGCCATGTTCACGATGGTGAGGATGGCGCCGTCACCCTCGGACTCGATGTCCAGGGCCTGAGCCGTCTCGTCGTTGATGATCACGTCGTAGTCGGGGTAGAACGGCGTGGGGTCGGCGAGCACCAGCCGGAGGCTGGGGTCCGACGTCGACTGCATGGTGTAGAACATGCCGTCGTCGTCGAGGGCGTCGAGCTCGAACGTCGTGTTCTTGTCGAACCCCATGAGGGGTGCGACGAACTCGATCTTGGGCTTGGTGTCGGAAGCGATGCTCACAACGGATCCCTTCATCTGTCAGGTCCCCGGGCTCGGATCCCGGGCGTCGCCTGGTCGCCGCGAGTACTCCTGGCGGCGTCTCGACCACTACCGACAGTAGCGGAGAAGTTGCAATCCGTCTCGGTGTCCGTGGCGTCCGGAAACGCAGGAACGCCCCGCCGGAGAACCGGCGGGGCGTTCGTGCATCCGTGCAGCTCAGCCGACCAGGAGGGGTGCCCGCAGCGGGAGGTCGGTTCCCACGAGAACGGCCTGCGCGGCCTGCATCGTGCGGTGGTTGATCACGATGGGAGCGAGCAGGTTGACCGTCGCCCTGGCCGGGTCGTCCCCGACGTTCACCACGTTCAGGACCGCAGCCTCCGTGGCGTCCCGCAGATCGAGTTTCGCGACCGTGTCGTCGTCGATCTCCGGGGCGTAGCCCGGGAAGAACTTCCCCGGGACGACGACCACGAGCCGGACGCCCGTGCCGTCAGCGGCACGCAACGAGTACAACGTTCCCTCCTCGTCCAACGGGACGAGGTGGAAGGCGGTGTGATCGGCAAAACCCATGATGGGCGAGACGAACTCGATCGTGGGGGCGTTCACGGGCGCGTCGGTCATGAGGGTCACTCTAGGAACTCCGGGGGACGAGGGTCGGTTGAAACGTTCTCGCACTGCGGTGTGGAGTCCGCCGCGTCAGCGGAGGAAGTCGAGCAGCGTGGTCTGGACCGACTTCGCGGTCACCTGCAGGGCCGCCTGGTAGGCGACCTGCTGCTGGGTGAACTCGAGGTACGCCTTGGCCGGGTCGACGCCCTGGACGTCGTCCAGCTGCGCGGTCAGGTACTGCAGCTGGTTGGTGTTGACGTCCTCGGCGTGGTCGAGCTGGTTGGTCCGGGCGCCGATGACCGCCGTCGCGTTGGTCGCCAGGTTGATCCGGCTGTCGATCGTCGACAGTGTCACGGTGCTGCTGTTGACGTTGCCGGCGGCGATGTCGGTCGCGAGCTGGTCGAGCTCGGCGAAGAGCGTCGATCCACCGGCGGTCTGCGCTCCGTACACCGCGTTGCCGGAGGCGTTCACCGTCATGTTGGTGCCGGCGGAGATGGTGCGGATGACCGCACCCCCGTCGTCGTTGGAGGCGTAGGTGGTGGGGTCGAAGGCCGTGGTGGTGGCCGACGTGCCCGCGAAGACCGCGCGGCCCTGGTACTGGGTGTTCGCGTCACCCATGACGGTCTTCTTGATCTCGGAGATCTGAGCGGCGATGGCCTTGAGGCCGTTGGAGTCGAGACTGCCGTTGGCGGCCTGGACGGTCAGGTCCCGGACCTTCTGCAGGGCGTCCGTGGTGCTCTGCAGCGCAGGTTCCTGCGTCGTCATCCAACCGCGGGCTTCGGTGAGGTTGCGACCGTTCTCGGTGTTGACCGCGATCTGGTCGTTCAGGCGCAGCGCCGCGGCGGCACGCACGGAGTCGTCGGAGCCCTTGGAGAGCGAGGTCCCGCTGGTGATCTGTTCCTGCAGCTTCGCGGTCCGGGCCTGCGTGTTCTGCAGGTTGGTGAGGGCGTTGGTGGCGATGCTGCGTTGGGTCACTCGGCCGAGCATGGTGGTGTCTCCCGTCAGTCAGTGGTGTCAGCGGACCATGTTGAGGAGCGCGTCGAGCGCCTCGTCCATGGTGGTGAGGACCTTGGCCGCTGCGGAGTACGCGTGCTGGTAGGCGACGAGGTTGGTCATCTCCTCGTCGAGGTTGACGCCGGAGACCCCGTCGCGGACCGCGCCGGACTTCAACGACACCTGCGATGCCAGATCGGCACGGTTCGACGCGGACTGAGTGGACGCCGCGAGGTTCGTGACGTTGGTGCGCCAGTTCGACTTCACGTCGGCGAACGTGGAGGAGACGGCCTTGGCGTAGACGCGGTCGGCGGAGCCGGCGCCGGTGGTGGCGGTGCTGTCCCGGAAGGTCGTCGTGTTGACGCCCACGGCCAGCTGGGAGGCGGGGATGGCGGCACCGGCCGTGGCGCTGGTGTCGGCGTTCTTGAAGAACTGGCCGCCGTAGGCCGCGTTGACCTTGGTCGCCAGGGTGTCGGCGAAGGTGTCGAGGTTGGCCTTCTGGGCGACGAGCGTCTTGTTCGCGCCGTCGAGGGTCGCCTTCAGCGAACCCGCGACCGGGCCGGCGGTCTGGCCGCCGATGGACGCCACCAGCTGGTTGCCGATGTCGGCCTTGCTCACGGCGGCGCCGGTGCTGTCGGTGGCGTTGACCTCGAGCTCGTAGGAGAAGTCACCGGTGACGATCGTCGCGTTGCCGACGAAGACGTCCACGGTGCCGTTGTCCCGGTTCACGACGCGCGACCCCGTCAGGTCGGACAACTGGTTCAGGAACTGGTCCCGCTGGTCCATCAGCTCGTTCGCGGAGGCCCCGGTGCCCAGGGTCTCGCGGATCGAGGTGTTCAGCTTCGCGATGTTCGTGGCGATCGTGTTCGCCTGCGAGACCTGGGTCTGGGCCTGGAGACCCAGCTGGTCGTACTGGTCCTGGAGCTGGTCGTCCATGCCGCCCAGCTGCTCGACGACGGTCTGGCTGCGGGTGATGACCAGCGACTGAGCACTGGCCAGGCCGTCGGTGCCGCTCTTGGACGCGAGGTCGTTCCAGGCCGAGGACAGGTCGGCGAGGTTCTGGCTCAGCCCGGACGCACCGGTGTCGCCCAGCGCGTTCTCGACGCCGGACCAGACGGTGCTGGCGGTCGCCTGTTCCTTGGCGGCGGCCGAGTCCTGGCGGGCCGTCGCTGTGGCGAGCGCGTCGTTGATGCGGGTGATCCCGTTGACGACGACGCCGTCGCCCGGGATGTTCTTCTGCGAGAACTGGCCGGTCTGGTTCAGGATGCTCGCGGACTGGTCCACCCGCTGGCGGGAGTACCCGTCGGTGTTGACGTTCGCGATGTTCTGACCGGTGGTCTCCATGCCCAGCTGGGCGGCGGAGAGGGCGCGGCGGGCCGTGTTGATGCCGGAGAAGGTGCTCATCGTCAGGGGTCCTTTCAGAGGGCTTCGTCGACGAAGTGGGCGCGGGATCCGCCGGCCGACGCGGCCGTGTTCTTGCCCCGGGCGGTGTAGGTGTCGAGGGGCTGGTCCAGCCCGAGCAGGGTCTCGCGCAGCGCACGGGAACCGGCGTTGAGGAGGTCGCGGTTGGCGTCGGCCAGGTCCTGGATCTCCGCGGTCAGGGTGAGGAACGCGTCCCGGTGGGTGCGGAAGAGCTCGCTCCAGGGCTCGGGAGCCGCGTCCGCGATGGCGCCGAGGCTCGGACCGGGCTCGAGGCCCAGCTCCGCGGCGACGGTGTCGACCTCGACGGCACGCAGGACCTCCGTGGAGCGGATCTGCTCCATGACGAACTCGACCTCACGGGTCGCGTGCGCCAACCAGCGCGTCCGGCCGCTGGCCAGTACGAGCTGCTCCTCCTCCAGCTTGAACAGGAGCAGCTCCAGCAGCTCCCGCTCCTTCCAGAGGATGCCGGAGACCTCAGCGAGTCCCATGCGTGTCCTTCCCCGATGCCGTCAGTCAGTGGTGCTCAGGCCGTCCATCGGCGGGGGCTACCACGAGCTGAGGGGCCGGGAGGGGACAACCGGTGAGATCAGCGGCCGGTCTTCTTGATGAACTGGGCGTTCTTCGTCGGCTTGCGCAGGTAGTACGGTCTGCCGTCCTCGCGGGCGTTGCGCAGCTCCTGGTGCAGGACGCGCGACTCCTCCTCCATGGCGCGGTTCACGGCGGCCTGGTCGACGCCCATGGCCCGTTCGCCGGCGATGTGGTCGTTGCGGCCGATCTCGTGTTCCACCTCCAGGAAGTTCTTCGCGCAGAGCGCGTACAACGCCGTGACCCGTTCACCGTTCACGTCGGCGTAGTGATCGAGGTAGGACGGGGTGAGTCGACCCTTCTTGTACGCGAACTCCAGGTCCCGCACGACCTGCCACAGGGGCTTCACTCGATTCCCTCCAGCCACACGAACCACACGCGTCGCGCGAGTTGCCGCACAACGCCTTCTCAAAGCTTCGGCCCGTCGAACCGGGCTGCTGAACAGGGTTGCGCCGAACGGGGACGTTGTCACCCGGGTGGCGTTCAGGGGGACACCGTGTGATCACGGTGACCCGACCGGGGGAGCGCTGGATCCATCCGACGGGCGCTCAAGTCGGGAGGGGGTAGTTGCCGAGAAGGGGTGTGTGACCGCAGACACCGCCTTCGCCACCCGGGAGCTCCCCATGGTCGAGCTTTCTGCCGCTGAGCGCCACGCGCTCGTGGAGAAGAACCTGCCGCTCGTCGGCTACATCACCTCTGAGTTCATCGGTCGTCTGCCGTCGCACGTGAGCCGGGACGACCTCACCTCGGCCGGCCTCATGGCGCTGTTCCAGGCGTCCAAGGCCTACGACCCGAGCACCGGGGTCCCGTTCAACCGCTACGCGAACACCCGCATCCGCGGGGCGATCCTCGACGACCTGCGCGGGGCCGACTGGGCCTCGCGCGGTGTCCGCAGCCGTCAGCGCAAGCTCAGCCAGACCGAGGACAAGCTGACGACCGAGCTCGGCCGCACCCCGCGTCCCGCCGAGCTCGCGGCCTCCCTGGGGGTCTCCGAGAAGGAGCTCGCCGAGACCCGCGACGAGGCGCAGCGCTCGATGGTGCTGTCGATGCAGGGCTTCACCGCCGACGGTGCCTCCCTCGACGACCACCTCCCGACCCACACGCCCGGCCCGGAGCAGGAGCTGCTGCATCGCGAGCGGCTCGGCTACCTGCGTTCGGCGATCCTCGTCCTGCCTGAGCGTCTCAAGCACGTCATCGAGGGCTACTTCATCCAGGAGCGTCCGATGGCCGAGCTGGCCGAGGAGCTCGAGGTGTCGGAGTCGCGCATCTCGCAGATGCGCGCCGAGGCCCTGGTGCTGTTGCGTGACGGGATGAACACCCACCTGTCCCCGGAGATGGTCGCCAAGGTCGGCGGGTCCGGGGCTGCGGTGAAGCGCAAGGAGTCCTACTACGCAGCGGTCGGGACGCAGAGCGACTTCCGCTCGCGGCTGGCGCTGTCCAGCTTCGGCTCCTACGCGGCACCGGTGCGTCGTACGGCCTGAGAGGAAGACGTCTTACCTCTGAGCTAACCGACCGCTACTGTGAGTCACGTGGCAACGACGACGAGCACCCACGTGCCGACGGAGCAGCAGATGCTCCGCCGACTCCTCGGCGATCCGCGACTGACCTCCATCGTGGACATCGGTGCGAATCCCGTCGACGGCGCCCCGCCGTACCAGGACATGCTCGACGCCGGGCTGTGCACGGTCACGGGGTTCGAGCCGCAGGCGGACGCGCTCGCGGTGCTGCGAGCTCGCCAGGGAGAGCGCGAGACCTACCTCCCCCACGTGGTGGGGGACGGGCGCGACCACACGCTCCACGTGACGGTTGCGAGCGGCATGACGAGCCTGTTCCCGCCCGATCCCGTCCGGCTCCAGGTCTTCGAGGGCTTCGGTGACTGGGGCGTCGTCACCGACCGCCTCGACGTCGCGACGACCCGACTCGACGACGTCGAGGGACTGCCGGCCGTCGACTTCCTGAAGATCGACGTCCAGGGTGCGGAGCTGATGGTCTTCGAGGGCGGACGCGACCGCCTCGCCGAGACCGTCGTCATCCAGACCGAGGTCTCCTTCCTCCCCCTGTACGCGGGCCAACCGACGTTCGGTCAGATCGACGTCGAGCTGCGCCGGCAGGGCTTCGTCCCGCACGCTTTCGCCGCGGTCAAGCAGTGGCCCATCTCGCCCTTCCGGAGCCACACGCCCGGGACGCACCAGTTGCTCGAAGCCGACCTGGTGTACGTCAGGGACTTCGCGCGGACCGAGGAACTCTCGAGCGATCACCTGAAGCAGTTGTCGCTCGTCGCGCACCACGTCTACGGCTCGTCCGACCTCGTCGTGCGGTGCCTCCTGGGGCTCGTGGCCCGGGAGGAGCTCGCCATGGGCTCGGTCGTCGACTACCTCAAGACCGTCGAGGCGTGAGCGTGGAGCCAGATCGTGAGTGAGCGACCCTTCGTCAGCGCCTGCTACATCGTCAAGGACGAGGCGGAGGTCCTCCAGGCGTCCCTGGACGCGGTCCGACCCTTCGCGGACGAGGTCGTCGTCTACGACACCGGGAGCTCCGACGACACCGTGGCGATCGCCCGCGCCAGCGGCGCCCGGGTGGTGGAGGGTTTCTGGGACGACGACTTCGGAGCCGCGCGGAACCGCGCGCTGGAGCACTGCCGGGGCGTGTGGGTCCTCACCGTCGACGCCGACGAGGTCGTGCGGGGTGATCCTCGAGCCTGGCGGCGGGAACTCGAACGCAACCCCACCGCGGACGTCTTCCAGGTGACGCAGATCTCGCCGTCCTGGGACGGGGACTCGGTGACCATGGACACCCCCGCCCAGCGCGTTCTGCGTCGAGCCACCTGCCACTGGGTGGGGGCGTTGCACGAACAGGTCGTCGGGATCCGGGGCCAGGAGATCGAACGACGTTCCAGCGCCTTGGAACTCCTCCACAGCGGGTACAGCGCCGTCCGGCGCCAGGACAGGGACAAGGGGGACCGGAACCTCCGGATCGCCCGGCGGGAACTCAGCGAGGCGATCGCACGTGATGAGCAGCGCCTGGGTCGGTATCGCCTCAACGTCGGTCGCTCCGCGCAGTTCGCGGGCAGGGCGCGGGAGGCTCTCGATGCCTTCGAGGACTTGGAGCTCACGCAGCTCACACCGTCCGAGGCGGCGCACGGTGCGCACGCTGCGGTCGAGGTCGCCAGGGAACTCGGCGAGTCCGAGGTCGAGGAACGTTGGACGGCCCACCTGGAAGGCCTCGGTGAGGATCCCCGGGTCATGCGGTGGCTCAGGGCCCAGGCCAGCGGTCGCCAGCAGGACTGGCTGCGCACCCTGGAACTGATGGACGGTCTCGGCGACGCCGTGGACCTGCGGGGCATTCCCTTCTCGGTGGTGTCGACGGAGCCGTACCGCGCCGCCATCCTCTTCAACCTGGACCGCTTCGACGACGCTGCGGAACTGGTCCTGCGTCACCTCCGTCGTGGTTCTCTCGGTCTGCGCGCGGACGTGGTGCTGCGGATCGTCGCGGCCTCGCGGTTCCCGATCCGTGACCTCGTCGCTGCTGTTCCCGAGCCGTTGGTGGTCCCGGTGCTCGGTCAGCTCCGTGGGCTGCCCTTCCCGACGATCTCGGAGTTCCTGGACGAGATGTGGTCGGCCGACCGTGCGGTCGAGGCGGTGCTGCTCACCGCGGGTGAGTCGTGGCGGCAGCTGACCATCCACGACGCGCTGCGCTGGTCGCTGCGGTTGCGGGAGCGGGGGATGACGCAGCACTGCCCGCTGCGGCGACGCTTCGCCTCCGCCGAGGTCGACCTGACGGCTCGGATCGTCTGCGGTGTGGCTCTGGTCGAGGCGGGTGAGGACGTCTGGTCCGACCTCGAGGCCCTCCTGGCCGTCGTCCCCGACGCTGAGGTGGGCGCCGTGGTCGCACAGGTCGCACAGGTGTCGCCCCGTATCGCGTCCGCGCTCGAGCCGGCCTGAAACGGATGACAGTCAGCACTCTTCGTGGTTGGATCGTTACGTAGCGCATTCGCTCTCGTCGAGCTGCGTGCGTTCCGGTGGGCTGACCCCGACCGTTCTGTGCCTGGGGGGACTCCAGGTGGTCGAGGTGCGGGTGATCCAGAGTGTCACCCGTTTGCCACGCGGCGGACCGCTCAGGTGGGACGCCGACAGGCCGATGAATGAACTGTCAGGCCACGGACGGCAGACAGAAACACACTGATCCCATATCACGGAGGAATCGTCACCATGGGTCTTCGCATTCAGAACAACATCGCCGCGCTCAACAGCTACAACTCGGTGAACCGCACCGACAAGGCTGTCTCGTCCTCGCTGGCGAAGCTCTCTTCCGGTTACCGCATCAACAAGGCCGCCGACGACGCTGCCGGCCTGGTCGTCTCCGAGGGTCTGCGCTCGCAGATCGGTGGCCTCACCCAGGCCTCCCGCAACGCCCAGGACGGCGTCAACGTCGCCCAGACCGCTGACGGTGCGCTCTCCGAGTCCACCTCGATCTTGCAGCGCATGCGTGACCTCGCCGTCCAGGCCGCCAACTCCGGCTCGCAGGACACCAACGCCCAGGGTGCCGCGGACAGCGAGTTCCAGCAGCTGAGCAAGGAACTGGACCGCATCTCCAGCACCACCTCGTTCGGCAACCAGAAGCTGCTCGACGGCAGCTACAACGGGTCCTTCCAGATCGGCGCCTTCAACACCGCCAACGACCGCATCAACATCAACCTGCAGAGCGCGGTCTTCGGCAACCCGACCGCCGCGGTCGCCGGCACCTCCTCGGTCTTCACTGCCTCGGCTGTCGAGGGTTCGCACTCCATCGGCGACAAGATCACCGTGGGTGACGGCACCAACTCCGTCACGGTGACCCTGACCGCCGGTACGACGGACGCCGCCACGCTGGCGACGCAGCTCGGCACCGACGGTGGTGCTGCGTTCACCTCGAAGTTCACCGCGACCGCCACGGGTGGCAAGCTCGTCCTGACCGAAGCCACGGTCGGCAACCGTCCCTCGATCTCCGTGGCTACCGTCACGGCCGCCAACGTCCCCGGCTCCATCGCCGGTACGACCGTCGCGGGTACCGAGAACACCCCCGCCTCGGCGACCGGGTTCACCTCCCTCGGGCTGGGTCTGTCCACGTCCAGCCTGACCAGTGCCGGCAACGCTCAGACCGCGATCGCGAGCGTCGACGCCGCCCTGAAGGGCATCAGCACCGCCCGCGCCTCGATCGGTGCCATCCAGAACCGCTTCGAGCACGCGATCAACAACCTCTCGGTCTCGATCGAGAACATCACCGCCTCCGAGTCCGCGATCCGCGACACCGACATGGCTGCCGAGATGACCAAGTTCACCAAGAACCAGGTCCTCTCCCAGGCGGGCACGTCGATGCTCGCGCAGGCCAACTCCTCCTCGCAGAACATCCTCACCCTGCTGCGTGGCTGAGTCTGACTAACGAGGTCGGGTAGCTCCGGCTGACCCGACCTCATCAGGCGGGGGGCACCGCACGGCGGCGCCCCCCGCCTACACCCACTTGTGCAACCCTCGACAGAAGACAGGAGGGACAGTCATGTCGACCGTCTCATCTACGTCCAATGCCGTCGACGGACTGATCAGCGGGCTCGACACCACCAGCATCATCGCCAAGCTCTTGAGCGTGGACGCAGCGCCCCAGACGCAGCTGAAGTCGAACGTCAGCACTGCCCAGACGAAGGTGGCGGCCCTGCAAGGGGTCAACACCCGGATGTCGGCCCTGCAGACGGCGGCGCAGAACCTGACCAAGGCCGCGACCTGGACGGCGGCGAAGGCGACTTCGACGTCCGACGGCGTGGCGGTCTCTGCCAGTTCGACCGCGGTGCCCGGTTCGCTCAACGTGTTCGTGGACCAGTTGGCCTCCGGCCGATCCGTCATGACCCAGGCGGTCGCGACGACCGCAGGGGACGGTACGCCCGTCAACATCGCCCAGAAGCTCGGCTTCCCGCTGGACGTCACCGACAACCAGGGGAACCTGCTCGGTACCGTCGACCTCAGCAAGGGCTCGTTCGACGACGTCGCTGCGGCCATCAACAAGGCCAGCAGCACGCTCGGGATCCAGGCCGTCGCGGTGCGGGTGAGCGACGGGGTCTACCGGCTCCAGATCACCTCCACCAAGACGGGGGCGAGCGACGGGGACTTCCAGCTCGTCAGTCGCCCCGCCGATCCCTCCGCCGGAAACCTGCAGCTGACGAAGCTGTCGGACCCAGCGGACGCTCGGCTCTACATCACGGCGAACCCCGTGACCGATGCCAGTCAGATCGACGACTCGGCCGGTTCCTCGAACCCGGCCATCAAGGTCACCTCGTCCTCGAACTCGTTCAAGGACCTCATGTCCGGCGTCACGGCCACCGTGACGAAGACCGGCGGGGCCACCGTCTCGGTCGCCACCGACACCAGTGCCGTCGCCAGTTCGGTGCAGGCGCTGGTCGACGCGGCGAACGCGGCGCTCAGCCAGATCGCCACGACCACGAAGGCCGGTACCGTCGGCGGGGACGGCAGCAACGCCGGCGCCGGTGCGCTCAACGGGAACAGCACGCTCCGTTCCCTGAAGAACCAGATCCTGACCGCGGTGACCAGCGCTCTCGGGGGGACCGCCTCGGCGGCCACCTACGGGGTGCAGTCCACGCGTGAGGGCACGCTGTCCTTCGACTCGGGGGTCTTCTCCAAGGCCTACGCCGCGGACCCGAAGAAGACGCAGCAGCTCCTCGCCCCCACGAGCGTCGACTCCACGTCGTCGAGCGTCGGGATCGCGGAACGGCTGCTCGCGGTCGGGAAGGGAGCCACGGACAAGACGTCGGGGTCCCTGACGGGCGCGATCGCGGGCCAGAACAACACGATCACCGACCTCACGAAGCGGATCTCGGACTACGACCTCCGCCTCGCGGCCAAGAAGTCGTACTACCAGAAGTACTACTCGAACCTCGAGGTCGCCCTCGGGAAGTTGCAGAGCCAGTCCAGCTGGTTGTCCAGTCAGCTCTCGAGCCTGAGCTCCAGCCGCTGATCTGACGCAGGAGGCCGGTCACCGCGTGCAGCGGTGGCCGGCTTTCGCGTTCCCAGGATCCGCCCCCTCCCTCTGCTCCAGTTCGCGTGGTGAGTGCCGATGGAGCAGGCGATACCGGCTACCTCATGGAGGACCACCGCATGACCGCAACGACGTTCAGTGCCCGGAGTGCCAGCCGCTACCTCGGCGACAGCTTGAGCACCGCCAGTCCCGCGGCGCTCCTCGTGATGTTGTACGACCGGCTCGTGCTCGACCTGCAGCGGGCGGAGGACGCCCAGCGCGCCGGTGACCGCCAGACCGCCCACACCAACCTCGTGCACGCCCAGGCCATCGTGGCCGAACTCCAGACCAGCCTCGATGTCGAGGCGTGGGACGGCGGCCCGGGGCTCCTCGCCCTCTACACCTGGCTCATCCAGGAACTGGCCGTGGCCAACATCTCCGGGGACGCCGACAAGACGGCGGCCTGCCGGACGGTCACCGTCGAACCGCTGGCGGAGGCCTGGCGCACGGCTGCGCTGGAACACCTCAGCAGCGGGACCGGCACTCAGCCCGGGGTCGCGTGAGCACCACCAGCCCTTCCGTCGTCGAGGACGCGCAGGGCGCGGGTGGGCAGGAGGCGGCGCACCACTGGCGACTCGCCTGGGACTCCGCCTTGAAGGCGGTGGAACTCGACGTCCAGGACGCCGAGCGACTGATCTTCGACATGCACCACGCTGTCGACGAGCTCCCGGAACTCCCGGTGACGAAGGACTGGGTGGCTCCGGCTCTGCTGGGGCAGGTGCCCAGCGAGTTCGCCGACCGTGCGCGGGCGCTGCTGCAACGTCAGCTCGACGTGACGGAACGACTGGCCGAGGCGATGGTGTACGTCCGTTCCCAGCGTCGTGTGCTGGGGAAGTTCGACGAACCCGAGCGGCGACCGGTGTTCGTCGACGCGGCTCTCTAGAACACGGAGAGCGACGACGTAGAAGGCGGTCGGGTGAAACCGGTCAAGTCACACCGGGCCCAGGGCGACATCTAGAGGACGTACTAGATGTTCCCTGGGCCTTCGTGGTCCTCGTCGAAGGGCCACGAAGATGATGAACAACCGACTGACCCGGGCAGCCGCCGCTGTCGCCGCCGCCTCCATCATCGGGGTCTGGTCCCCCCAGCTCGGCTACGAACTGGGCCTGAGCGGAAGCAACCGCGCCGAGGCGGCCACCACGACCGTCGTGCCCTCCGGCGTGAAGGTCGACGTCGGGAACACCAAGCTCTTCCCGTACTGGACCGCGAACACCGACGGCGTCGTCTCCTACCGCGTCACCTACGTCCCGCTCGGGGCGGTCGGGGCGATCCTCGGGGCCAGCAGGAACGTCGTCGTCACCGCTCCTGCCAACTACGCGACCATCACCGGTGTGACCAACGGCACCAGCTACAGCGTGACGGTGTCCGCCGTCTACGGCGACGGCAGCGAGTCGAACGCCAGCAGCACCGTCACCGCGACGCCGACCGGGACGATCCCCGTGCAGCCGACCGCGCTCGTCGCGACCGCGGGGGACACCAAGGTCACCCTCGGGTGGACGTTGCCCTCCGACAACTCCCGCAAGCGCGTCGACGTCTACCGCGACGGTGCCTTCCTGGCGTCGATGGCCGCGGCCGGCACGCAGTCCTACGTGGACACCGCGGTCGTGAACTACACCACCTACTCGTACCAGATCGTCGCGGTCAACACCACGAGCCCTCCCTTCGTCCGGTCGGAGTCCTCGACCGCGGCGAGCGCGAAGCCGGTTGACCTCACTCCTCCCGCTGCACCGCAGGGGGTCACGGCGACCCCCACGGACAAGCGGTTGCGACTGAACTGGACCGCGAACACCGAGACGGACTTCGACCACTACGTCGTCGAGGGCCCGGTCGGGACCAAGGTCGACGTGACCGGGACCTCCTACACCGCGACCGGTCTCACGAACGGGGTGAACTACACCTACAGCGTGTCCGCCGTCGACAGGGTCGGGAACCCGTCCGCCGGAACCTCCGTCACCGCGAAACCCGTCGACAACGTCGCCCCCGACGTCCCGACCGGGCTCGCGGTGCAGGCCGCGGACTCCGCGCTGGACGCGACCTGGAACGCGTCGGCCGCGACCGACACCGCGGGCTACAAGCTCTACGTCGACGGCGTCTACAAGAGCACGGTGGCGGCGGGCACCACCAGCGCCCGCATCACCGGGCTCACCAACGGGACCTCCTACCGGGTCCAGGTCTCCGCGGTCGACGCGATCCCCAACGAGTCCGCGTTGAGCGCCCAGGTCTCGGGAACGCCCGTCGACCTGACCGCACCGTCGGCGCCGACAGCCTTCGTGGCGACCGCGGGTGACGGCTCCGCCTCCTTCAGCTGGCGCGCCAGCCCCGAGGTGGACGTCGTCCGCTACGTCGTCCGCGGCGCGACCGGACAGACCGTCGCCACCGTCGCCAGGACGGCGACCACGGCGAGCATCAGCGGACTGACGAACGGCACGAGCTACACCTACACCGTCGTGGCCGTCGACGCCGCGGGCAACGTCTCCGCGGCCAGCAACTCCTCGACCGTCACTCCCCGGGACACGACACCGCCCTCGGTCCCGACCAACGTCACCGGCACCGCCGGCGACACGAAGGTCACCCTGACGTGGACGGGCAGCCCCGAGGCCGACACCCACCACTACGTCGTGCGCAACGGCGCCGGCACCACGGTGGCCACCATCCCCGTCGGCACCACCACCGCGACGATCACCGGCCTGACCAACGACGTGGCCGTGACCTTCACGGTCGCCGCGGTCGACGCGTTGGGCAACGTCTCCGCCGCGAGCAGCGCCGTCTCCCTCACCCCGCGCGACACGACGCCGCCCTCGACCCCGATGAACCTCGCCGGGTTCGCCGGCGACACCAAGGCGACGCTGGTCTGGTCGGGGAGCCCCGAGACCGACACCGACCACTACGACGTCCGCAACGCGGCCGGCACGACGATCGCGACGGTTCCGGCCGGAACGACCACCGTGACCGTCAGCGGGCTCGTGAACAACACGACCGCGAGCTACACCGTCGTCGCCGTCGACCGTTCCGGCAACGTCTCCGCCGCGACCGCGCCCGTGTCGGTCACTCCGCGCGACACCACCCCGCCTTCGGCCCCGACCGCACTCACCGCCGTCGCGGGCGACACCAGGGCGGTCCTCTCGTGGACGGCCAGCCCGGACTCCGACACGGACCACTACCTCGTGCGCAACGCCGCCGGCACGGCGGTGGCCAGCGTCCCCGCCGGGACGACGACCGTGACGATCACCGGTCTGGTCAACGACACGGTCGCGAAGTTCACCGTCGCCGCCGTCGACACCGCGGGGAACACCTCGACGGCGAGCAACCAGGTGTCGGTGACCCCCAAGGACACCACTGCGCCGTCGGCGCCCGCCGGCTTCTCCGCCACCGCGGGCGACACCACGGCGGCCGTCCGCTGGACCGCGAGCCCCGAGCCCGACGTCCACCACTACCTCGTCCGCAACGGTGCGGGGACCGTCCTGGCCACCGTGGCCGCCGGAACGACGGCCACCACGATCACCGGTCTCGCCAACGACACCGCTGTGACCCTCTCGGTCGTCGCCGTGGACGCCGCCGGCAACGTGTCCGCCTCCAGCGCCGCGGCCACCGTCACCCCGAAGGACACCACCCCGCCCTCGGCCCCGACGAACCTCACCGGTGCGGCGGGGGACACCCAGGTCTCCTTGTCGTGGACGCGCAGCCCGCAGGCCGACACGGCGCGCTACCTGGTCCGCGACGCGTCCGGCGCCACGGTCGCCACCACGACGGGCACCTCCGCCGTCGTCACGGGTCTCACCGACGGGACCGCGTACACCTTCACCGTCGTCGCCGTCGACACCTCCGGCAATGTCTCCGCCGCCAGCAACCAGGTCTCGCTGACCCCCGTGGACACGACCGCGCCGTCGGCGCCCGCCAACCTCGCCGCCGCGGCCGGCGACACGACCGCGACCCTGTCGTGGACGAAGAGCCCCGAGAGCGACGTCGACCACTACACCGTGCGCAACTCCGCCGGGACCACCGTCGCCACGGTGCCCGCGACCGGGTCCTCGGTCACCCTGACCGGGCTCACCAACGGAACGCCCTCCAGCTACACCGTCGTCGCCGTGGACCGCGTCGGGAACGTCTCCCCGGCGAGTTCCGCCGTCACCGTCACCCCGATCGACACCACGGCGCCCACGACACCGGCGAGCGCCGGTTCGAGCGCGGGTGACGGGCGGGTCACCGTGACCTGGACGGCCTCCACGTCCACCGACGTCGACCACTACGACGTCGTCGACCAGAACGGCATCACCCGCGCCTCGGCCGCTTCGACCGCCACCTCGGTCGTCGTCACCGGGTTGACCAACGGGACGACGTACACCTTCACCGTGGTCGCCGTGGACGGAGCGGGGAACCGCTCGACCTCCGCGTCGGCCGGTTCGGCGACCCCGGTCGCGGCCGCGCTGCCGACGCCCGCGGGTGTCTCGGCCACCGGGTCCGACGGTGCCGCGACCGTCACGTGGACCGCCGTGACCGACCCCCGGGTGGACCACTACCAGGCCTGCTCGTCGTCGGGGACCTGCTCCGACGTCGCCAAGGGGACGACCTCCGCGACGTTCCCGGGGCTCACCAACGGCACGTCCTACGCGTTCACCGTCTACTCCGTGGACACTGCGGGGAACCGGTCCCCGGTGAGTGCTCCCGCGACCGCGACCCCACGGGCGGCGGCCCTCCCGGCTCCCACCGGGGTCACCGCGGCAGCAGGTGACTCCTCCGCCGCCGTCAGCTGGAACCCCGTCAACGGTGCCACCGGCTACGAGGTCACCACGGACGCCGGCACCACGGTGTCGGTGACGGGACCGGCGGCGACGTTGACCGGACTGACCAACGGTCGGACCTACCGGATCACGGTTCGGGCGGTGGCCGGGGACGGGACCCGCGGCGCCACCGCGGTCGCCGTCTCCGTGACGCCGGCCGCTGCCGCCACCGGCACCCCGGTGGCCGGGGCGGGTGCCGCCTCCGGGACGGTCGTGTCCCGCGACGGTTCGGTCACCCTCTTCGGCACCACGGCGCAGCTCGAGGCGAGCGACACCAACGCCAGCTACGAGCTCTACGTCCGGAACAACACCACGGGGATCAGCCGGCGCCTCGACCCCTCCGCGGAGGCGGCGTCCTCCGACCTCGGGCAGAGCCAGGTCGCGGTGAGCGGCGACGGACGCTACGCGGCCCTGGTCACCTCGCTGCGCCGCTCGCCGCAGGACGTGAACACCCTGCCGGACGTCTACCGGGTCGACCTGAACACGGGCACCTGGATCCTCGCGAGCGCGGTGTCCGGGGGCTCCTCGAGCACGGCGACCGCGGGCACGACGCTGCAGAAGGCGGCCCGCATCTACGCCTCCAGCCCTTCCGTCGCCATCAGCGGTGACGGCACGAAGGTGTTCTACTTCTCCGACCGCACCGACCTGATCAGCGGTGACACCAACAAGGCGACGGACCTCTTCGCGACCGACGTCACGACGGGTGCGGTGACCCGCGTCTCCGTCACGGCGACGGGCGGCCAGTTGACCTACGGCGTGCAGGGACCGGCGCTCGCGGTCACGCCGGACGGCCGGTACGTGACCTTCGTGGCCAAGCAGGCCAACCTCCTCTCGGCCTGGCGCAAGGACCTGCAGACCGGCGCCTTGGACTCCGTCGCGGGTTCCGGGTCGTGGGGTGGCTCCGGCACGAACTACTCGGTCGCCTACGACGCGCGTGAACTCTCCCTCAGCGACGACGGCCGTTACGTCGCGTTCGCCTCCGACAGCAGCGCACTCACCTCGGGTGCAGCGGAGTTCCTGGTCTACCGCCGGGACATGGCCGCCGGTGGGAAGATCGTCCGCGCCGGGCTCCCGGACCAGAAGGTGGACTGGGAACACCAGGTGGCCCTGGACCCGACCGGGCGCTACGCGTTCTTCGAGACCACGGCGTCCTACGGTTCCGACAACGACGGCCACACCGACTGGTACCGCCGCGACCTCGACGCCGGAACCGTCGCGATGGTGACGACGACGGCGGCGGGGACGCCCTCGGCGACGAGGATGACGGGCAGCGTCACCGTGGCCGAGTACGGTTCGATCACGGTCCTCTCGGGCGACGCCGTCCTGGTGACGACGATGCAGGCGCTGATCGCCTCGGACACCAACAAGGCGTCGGACATCTACCGCAAGACGATCAGCACCAACGCGGTCAGCTCCGCCGTCTGATCCGCCCCCGGCCGTCCTCGCCTCCCGCGGGGACGGCCGGTCTGCGTCCAGGTACCGTGCAGGAGTGGTCCTCGACCGGGTTCCCGCGCCCCGCCTCACCGCCTGCCTCATCGTCCGGGACGAGGGCCCGCGGGTGGCGGCGTGCCTGGACAGCCTGAGTCCCCTGGTCGACGAGGTGGTCGTCCACGACACCGGTTCGATCGACGACACCGTCCAGGTCCTCCGGGGGACCGGTGCGGTCGTCGTCGAGGGGTCGTGGAACGACGACTTCGCCGCCGCACGCAACGTCGCGCTCGAACTCGCCCGCGGTGAGTGGGTTCTCAGCGTCGACGCGGACGAGGTCGTCGCCGGTGATGCGGACGGTCTGCGGAAGTGGCTGGACGGCGTGCACGTCGACACGGTGCGCGTGCGGATCCACAACCTGGGCCGAGAAGGTTCGGAGGGTCACGAGCACACGCCCGTGAGGTTGTTCCGCCGGGCCGGCGCCACCTGGCGGGGACGGCTGCACGAGACGGTCGGGCACGGGGGGCGTCCGAGCGGTGACGCACCGGCGCAGCTGGTTCCGGGCGAGTTGCTGAGCATCGAGCACCACGGCTACGCCGACGAGGCCGCCCAGCGCCGGAAGGGCGAGCGCAACCTCCGCCTGGCTGACCGGGCACTCGACGAGGTTCTCCGCGACGCGTCGGCGACCCCGCACGAGGTTGCCGTCGCGGCACTGAACGTGGGCCGGTCCGCGATCGGCGCGGAGCATCCGCAGCGCGCCGTCGACGCGTTCGAGGCGGTGCGGGAACTCGTCGACAGCGGTCCCACCTGGAACGAGGCGACCGACTACCTCGCCCGGGTCCTGTTGGGTGCGGGAGAGTCGCGGCTCGCGCTGGTGCTCGCCGATCAGCTGCAGCAGGCAGGGGTTTCCCGTGACTACTGCCGGTGGCTCCGCGCCCAGGGTCTCGCGCAGACCGGCGACCCGGCGGGCGCGCTGGCGCAGGTGGAGGGGGTCGACAGCATCGTCGACCCCTCCGGCCGGCGTTTCGACCCGGCACCGCTGGACCGCTTGCGCGGGCTTTGCCGGGAACTGCTAGCGGCTCGCTGACAGTGCGGCGGGGCGGGCGAGGTGGTACCCCTACCTCGACTGCACCCCGAGTCCGATGTCGCGGACGCGGGAGATGTCGATCTCCGTGAAGACCGGTGGAACCGCGAGGACGTGGGGGAGCGGCGGCGCAGCCGGCGATCGGATGACGGGGGTCGCCACGAGTTGGGCACCGTCCTGGCCCTGCCTGCGGTGGCCGTCTTCGTCAGGCGCGGAACCATCGGCGAGGAGGCGTCCATGCCGTCGACGGCGCCGTGTCCACATCCAGGTGTCCTGGGCTGCCGAACCCGTTCCGGTCCGTGTCCGATGTCACCGCGGCAGCCCGACGCGGTCGAACTCCTGCTGCAGCCGCGGTCGGCGGCGGTGGGTGACGCGGAGTTCGGCGACGAACTCCTCCACCGCGGCGGCTTCGACGGTACCGGCGGCGAGCCGGCGCATGCGGGCCAGTCGGCGGGCGGCCTCGCGGTACTGCCGGGCGTCGGTCTCCGTCAGGACCTCCGTGACGAGACGACGGTGCACGGGGAGGACGGCGAGGGGATCCACCGTCTCGTAGGCGGCGGCGAGAGCGGACCAGCCGGAACTGTCGGTCAGACCGAGTTCTTCGGCCAGCTTCCACGCCCGCACCGGGTCCGCCAAGGAGTTCAGGCAGAAACTCACCGACTCCGCGGCGCTCGTCGCCAGCGCGGCGAACGTCTCGGCCTCGTAGCGGGACCAGGTCGCACCGGCGGCCTCCCGCAGGGCGGCCGCGGTGCTCGCCGTGGGCCAGCGGTGGAACACGTAGCGGACCGCCTCCAGGGTCTCCTCGGGCCGGTGCCGGGTGATCAGGCCGAGCCAGTAGCGCGACGCCGTCAGCGACTGGTGTCCATGATCGTGGTCGACGGCGCGGCGGGCCCAGTCCAGGGCGAGGTCGATCCGGCCGATCTCCTCCATCGCCTCGGCGGTGTCCTGCAACCACGCCGCCACCCGCTGGTCGCGGGCGTGGGTGCGGACGATCCCCTCGACGTCACGGTCGAGGACGGCGAGGCGCCGGTCGTTCCACTCCAGCACCCATCGGATTCGCCGGTGCGGGTCGGGCCAGGAGGCCACGTCGGGTGGTGGGCCCACCGTCGCGCGGATCTCCGCGAGCGCCGCGCGGTACCTCGCCGTCCCCAGCTCGCCCAGGGCGGGCGCGTACGCGACCGGATCGAGCTCGAAGTAGTCGACCTCGCCCTCGAACTGGAACCGGATCAACCACGGGACGAGGGTGGACACCGGTACCGACGCGGCCTGCGCGACCCGTGGGTGCAGGTCCAGCAGCCGCCGGCACGCGTCGCCGATGATGCCGCTGGAGTCGTCGGCGCGGGCGATGATCGTGACGGCACTGGCCAGGGCCTTGTGCGTCACCGTCCACGCGTCGTGGGGATCGGCGTCCGGCACGGCGGCCTCTAGCCGGTCGACGGCGTCGTGCATCTGCCGGCCGTGGGCGTTGGCGCTGCTCCACCGGTGCAGGTCGGCCCGGGTGCGGAGCAGGGGGAGGACGGCGTCGGCGAGGTCGGACACCACCCCATCGTCTCGTGGCGGCGGGTCCCGCCGTGCGTCAGCCCAGGACCAACGGTGCCGGCCGGGCCAGGTGGTACCCCTGCCCCAACTGCACGCCGAGTTCCCGCAGCACCGCGAGCTCCTCGCCCGTCTCGATCCCCTCGGCGATGATCAGCGCGTCCGTCGCGCTCGCGAACGTCACCAGCCCCGCGGCGAGCGCTCGGCGTGAGGTGTCGGTGTCGATGTCGCGGACGAGGGAGATGTCGAGCTTGATGAAGTCCGGCAGGATCGCGAGGACGTGGGAGAGCGAGGCGTAGCCGGCGCCGGTGTCGTCGACGGCGACGCGCAACCCTCGGCGGCGCAGCGGTTCCAGGGTCGACAGCAGGGACGCGTAGTCGGCGACGGCGGAGTGCTCGGTGATCTCCAGGACGATCCGGTCCAGCGGCAGCCGCTCGAGGCGGCGCAGCAGGCCGGGGGTGGTGATGGTCGCGGGGGAGAGGTTGAGCGCCAGGAACCCGGGCAGCACCGGGAGCCCGTGCAGGGCGTTGTCGAGGGCGCTGAGTTCGAGTTCCTCCCCGCAGCCCACCTCCGTCGCGTCGGCGAACCAGCGGTCGGGGGTCGGGGTCCCGTGGGGGAAACGGCTGAGGGCCTCCACACCGACGGCTTCGCCCGTGGCGAGGTCGACGACGGGCTGGTACACGACGACGGGTCCGCCGGCGGCGTCGAGGTCGTCGAGGCGGGCGAGCTTGCCGCGTCGCGCCCGGCGGGAGCGGTCCTCCTCCTCGACGAGTTCCATCACCGCGCCGGTGACGGCCCGCAGGATCTCGGCGTCACGGGGCCGCAGGCTGTGGTCCGGGGCCCGGGAGACGGTGCACAGCGTCCCGTATAGAGACCCGTCACGGCGGTGCAGCGGGATGCCGACGTAGGAACCCTCGCGGAGCAGGTGGTCGCGGTGGGCGTCGAACTCGGGTTCGGAGGTGTCGGTGGCCACGAGCGCGGCGTCGTCGGAGAGGACCTGGTCGCACAGCGATCGCCGTTCCGTGACGTCGGTGCCCGGGGTCAGCGAGGTCGGGAACGGGGAGACCGCGTTGCGGATGTAGCGCCGGTCCCCCTCCAGGGTGGAGATGAACGCGAACTCGGCCCCGATCTGGCGTCGGGCGAGGTCGAGCAGGGCGTCGAGGGTGCTGTCGCTGCCGGACGTCGCCCGCGCGGGCGGGGGCGGCGTGGAAGTGACGCGGGAGGCGGTGTCCGCGGCGATGGCGTCCTCGGCCCGCGCCCACGTCGCGAGCAGCCCCTGGCTGCGGTCGCGCGTCGCCGCACCGATGCGCACCGAGACGCCGTCGGCGGCCAGGGCCGTGCGGATGCGCTCGACGAAGGCGCGCGACCCCTCCAGTCCGGACCCGGGCAGCAGGACCCCGAACCGGTCCCCGGCGATGCGGGCGAGCAGGTCACCGCTGCGCAACCGGGCGCCGACGGTGGCCGCTGTGCGGTGCAGCAGCCCGTCCCCGGCGGCGAAACCGAGGCGACGGTTGACGTCGACGAGGTCGGGCAGGTCGATGAGCACGAGGGACACCGGCGCCGCGTGCCGGGCGGCCCGGGCTTCCTCGGCGATCAGGGCGGTCTGCCACGTCTCGGGCGGCGCGACGCCGGTGACCTCGTCGGCGTGCTCGGACTGCGCGCTGCGTTCGGCCGCGCGGGAGCGTTCCGTGAGCTCCAGTTCCGCCGCCAGCAGCGCGCCCAGGAGGTCCCCCTGCAACCGGACGCTGGGGACGAGGTCGTGCAGGTGGGCACCGTTGCCGCTACCGACCCCGCAGAGCGTGGCGAGGACCGTGCCGTCCGGCCCGGTCAGCGGAACGGTGATGAGGGAGACCGCGCCGAGGTCCTGGCCGACGGCGCGGGGGGCCAGCGAGGCGGGCACGCTCTTCAACCCGGCGAGGACGGGGTCGACGCCGTCCTCGACGACCCGGCGGCAGTGGGTGTCGGCCCAGGACAGGGCGTCGCCGGGAGTGAGGCCGAAGAGCGGGTCGGTCGCGGCGAGGATGACCTGGTCGGGGCCTTCGGTGCGCCCGATCCACCAGCTCGGGAGGCCGACGCGCTGGGCGAGGTCGGCGAGGGTCCGGTTCGCGACGCCGAGGAAGTCGACGGCGGGGACGGCGGGAACGGCGGACACCCGGGGGTGATCGGCAGGTCCGGTCCCGGACTTGAGCCGTGGTCACCTCGCGGAGTGGAACGTTCGAATGTCAACGCTGTGTAAACAGGTTGTGACGTGCGAAACGTTTGGGGTGTTCCTGCCGATGCTCCTAGGAGGGTGAGGACAGGCGCCCGGGCAGGACGACGCAGACGACCGACGGAGACGATCATGGCCAGCACCTCTCGCACCACCCTCGCGGCGTGCCTCGTGCTGCAGGGCACCACCGACACGGCGACCCTCGCGCCGGCGCTGGAGCACGACCTGCGGGGTCTCGTGAGCGTCGCCGACGAGGTCGTCGTCTACGACACCGCCGACCACATCGCCCCGGGGAGCGCGGCCTTCGAGGCGACGCTGCACCCTGCGGTGACGGTCGTCTCCGGATTCTGGGCCGAGGACCGCGAGAAGGCCCAGCAGGCGGCGCTCGCGCACGTCGGCGCCGACTGGGCGCTGTGCGTCCTCGCCGGTGAGCGGGTCACGTCCTCGCCCGAGGCTCTGCGCGCCCTGCTGCACGCGGCGACCGACGTCCCCGCGATGTCGGTGCGCGTCGACGACGTCGTGCGGGGGACGCACCGCTCGGCCCGGCTGCTGCACAAGGCCCTGGCGGGGGCCTCGTTCTGCGGTGAGCTGGCCGAGGTGCCGAGCTCGCTGCTGACGGTGTCCCAGCCGGTGGCGACGACGGCGAACGTGCCGCGTCAGCGCGGGGTCTTCGACCGGGTCTGATCTTCGGGGGAGTGCGTGGCGGGGCCGGGTGTGGTGCGCGGCCCCGCCGACGCGCTCCGGGGCTAGGTTGAGCCGAGACCCGGAGGAGGTGTTCCGCATGACCGAGCAGGTGGCCGAGCAGGTGGCCGAGCTGCGGTTCAGCGTGGGGCAGGTCCTCACCTGGGAGGAGTACGCAGCCCTCCCGGAGGACCCGCGTACCGAGTACGTCGACGGCCACCTCGTCGTGAGTCCCAGCCCGACCGGTCAGCACCAGAAGATCTCCTTCCGACTCCAGGCCGCGTTGGAGGCGGTGCTGCCCCCCACGCACGACGTCCTGGCCGCGTGGGGGTGGAAGCCGACCGCTGACGAGTTCATCCCCGACGTGATCGTCTTCGACCGGGAGACGAAGGAGCTCGGCTCCGATGCCCGCTTCACGGGAATCCCCGCGCTCGTCATCGAGGTCCTCTCCTCCAACCGCAGTGACGACCTGCTGAAGAAGATGGCCGAGTACGCCACGGCGGGACTCCCGCGCTACTGGATCCTCGACCCTCTCGTCGAGACCCTGACGACGTACGCGTCGCTCGACGGGGTGTTCGCGCCGACCGCGGTCCACGGCCGGGCCGAGACGCCGGAGCTGGATCTCGGGATCGCGACGGTCCGGCTGAACGTCGCCGAGCTGCTGAGCTGACCTCAGTCGCCCGAGATCGAGAAGTGCTGGTAGTCCTTCAGGGAGTTCCAGTCCCCGCCCCAGGAGAACCCCCGGTCCGCGAAGGCGCGCACGACGGCGTCCCCCGCGACGACCACGCCGGGCGCGGGCTTCCGCCCGACGAAGGCCCGGCCCGCCTCGGGCAGGACGGTGGAACCCTTCACGTAGGGGTTCTCGATCGGGTTCAGGTCGATCGCGGTGCCGTAGGAGTGCTCGGAGAATCCCGTCCCGCCGGTCGTGGCGCGGCAGTTGAAGGCCGAGGTGTTGTCGGCGGCCATCGAGGCGTCGTCGGAACCGCCGAACGCTTCGACGGGTTCCATCCGGGCGACGGGGTAACGCATCGCGTAGAGGGAGCCGAAGACGTCGGCGGTCGCCTGGGCCACGTCGGCGGCCACGACGATGCGTCCTGTCCCGGGTCTCCCGTCGAAACCGATCACCGTCACCGTCACCACGCGCAGGTCCGCCGGGGCAACCGGGCACCCGGCCCGCCACGAGGCGGAGAGGTCGCCGACGGGGGAGACCACGGAGGTGTAGGCCGGCAGCATCGGCGAGTTCGTCGCCCGAGTCTCCCTGGTCACGAGGGCGCTCGACGCCGATGGCGTCGTGGTGCTCACCGCCGCGCACCCGGCGAGCAGCGGCACGACGAGCAGGCACAGCAGTGAGCGACCCATCACGACACGTTAGCGGCTGGTGACGCTGACTCGTGGTGCGGACACGTCGACGGCGCGTTCGCGCTGCTGGAGCGAGACGACGACGGCGAGGAAGATCGCCGGGCCGACCATCTCGCAGGCCTCCTCGATCGCCTGCAGCGTGCCGAGGAACAGGCCGGCCTCGTCGAAGCCCTTGTCGCTCAACACGTTCGCGACCATCTCCAGGCCCACGGACCCGCCGACGTAGAGCACGCCGCCGAGGAGGGCGAACGCCGCAGCGCGGCGCGGCAGGGCCAGCAGGAACCGGACGTAGAATAACGCGACGACCACGACGACGGGCAGCGCGGCCGCGACCCAGGCGTACGTGAAGACCCCGCTGTCGCCGACGACCGCGGTCATCGGCTCGACGAGACGTTCGTGCAGGCCGACGAGTTCGTCGAGGGAGAGGTAGCAGAACCCGACGCCGAGGATCATCCAGTGCCAGGCCCAGCGCGTCTTCGCCACGAACTTCTGCCGGCCGAACTCGAAGGTCACCAACCCGACGACGGTGAGCAGCACCGCGGAGAACCAGGACGGGAGGTTCGTCTCGGCATTGACGTCGACGAACTTGCGGGCCGAGACGACCGGTCCGGCGTCGATGCCGAGCCCGGCGGTGGCGACGAGGAACGCGTAGCTCGCGGCGCTCAGCAGGGTGATGACGACGAGCAGGGTGATCAGCAGCTGGCGGGGGCGTACGGAGACTTCGAGCACGTGGTTGACCCTCCGGTCAGGCTTTCGCCAGTCGGTGCGGAGCGGGGGGCAAGGTTAACCACGGATGAACCAACGGTGGACAGTTGTGACTAGACCGATCGGGTGAGGACCGGGGCCTCGACCAGCTTCCCGTCGACCAGGTCGAGTACCCGGTCGGCCCGGTCCACGCCTTCGGTGCGGTGGGCCAGCAGCAGCACGGCCTGCCCGCCCCGGGCGTCGAGGAGGTCCGCGAGCAGTCGCGCACCGGTCTCCTCGTCGAGGCCCTCGGAGGGTTCGTCGAGGACCAGGACCCGGACGTCGCCGAGCAGGGCGCGGGCCATCGCGAGCCGCCGCCGTTCCCCGCCGGACATCGGCTCCCCGCCGTCGCCCAGGCGGGAGTCCAGTCCCCGGGGCAGGGCGGTGAACCAGTCGTCGAGGCGGACGCGGTGCAGGGCGGCGCGCAGCGCGTCGTCGTCGGACCCGGGGGCGGCGAGCAGCAGGTTCTCGCGCAGCGTCGTCGCGAAGACGTGCTCGTCGTCGCCGACGCGGCCGACGACGGAACGGACGTCGTCGCCGGCCAGCGCGCGCAGCTCGACGCCGTCCAGGGTCGCGCTCCCGGCGTGGGGGTCGAGGAAGCGCTGCAGCACCGCGGCCAGGGTGGACTTGCCCGACCCCGACGCGCCGCGGACGGCGACGACCTCACCCGCGATCAGGTCGAGGTCCACGCCGCGCAGGCAGTCCTTCTCCCAGCCGGCGACGACCCCGCGCAGCCGCACGACCACCCGCTGGGGTGCGCCGAGCGGCTGCGGTGCAACGGGTTCGACCGCGGCAAGGGGGGTGGCCAGCAGGGCCTCGCTGCGGCGTCGGGCCGCGCGGGCCCGTTCCCGGGCGCGGGCGGCGTCGGGCAGGCCGCGGGCCGCGTCGGCGACGGTCACCCCGGCGAGGACGACCGCGGCGATCCACGCGGGGTTCCCGTCATGGGGCAGCAGCGAGGCCGTGACGGCGAGCGCGACGACACCGGCGCCGGTTCCCAGCGCGGCCAGCGCGGCCGTCGCGGCCGCGGTGCGGGACTGCCGGGTCTCGGCCCGGGTCAGCGCGGACTGCCTGCGGCGCAGGGTGTCCAGCGGGTCGACGGCGCCCAGGGTGCGCAGGTCCTCGACCGCGTCGAGCGTCTCCACCGTCGCGGCCGCCAGGGCTCCGACGTCGGCGCGGTGGTCGTGGTCGCGGCGTTCGGCGAACCCCGCCACGGCGGGGGCGGCGAGCACCAGGACCGCCAGACCCGGCAGCGCGGCGAGCGCGAACCAGGGGTTCACCAGCGTCGCGGCGAGCAGGGCGAGGACGAGCGCGACGAGCGTCACGGTGACCGGGTGACGGAAGCGCAGCAGCCCGTCGACCCGGGCGTCGACGTCCTCGACGAGCTGCACGAGCAGTTCCCCGGACCGTCCGGACCGCTTGCGGGACAACGGGCCCGGCAGGCGCGGGACGAGCGCGGCGATCACGTCGGAGCGCCAGCGCGCCAACCGGGCGAAGGCGGCGTCGTGGCTCAGCAGCCGCTCGACGTAGACCAGCAGGGGCCGCGCGGTGGCGCTGGCGCGCACGACGACGGCCGCCACCGACAACGTCAGCACGGGCGGACGGTCCGCCGCCCGGACGATGAGCCACGTCGCGGCGGCGGTCAGGGTCGCCGCGGCCAGGACGGCGGCCACGCCCGCGACGACCGCCAGGGCCCCGGCCCCCCGGCGCGGTCCCCGGTCTCGGGCGGAAACAACACTTTCCGCCCTCGAGGGGGCCGTGCGGGGGGCGGAAAGTGTTGTTTCCGCGGGGACGGCGGGGACGGGACGGGTGAGGGTGGTCGTGCGGTCCGCGGCAGCGAGGAGGGCGGGGCGGTGGGCGACGACCAGGACGGTGCAGCCCTCGTCGTGGGCGAGGGAGCGCAGCGAGTCCACGACCACGGCTTCGCTCACCGGGTCCAGGTGGGCGGTCGGCTCGTCGAGGACGAGGACCCGTGCACCGCACCGGACCGCGAGGAAGGTGCGGGCCAGGGCGACCCGCTGGCGCTGGCCCGCGGAGAGCCCCGCGGCGTTCTCCCCGAGCGGGGTGTCGAGGCTCAGCTCCGGCGCGGCAGCGAGGTCGAGGGCGTGGCGGACGTCGTCGTCGGACACGTCGGGGGTGCCACGACCGGCGCGGACGGCGTCCCCGACCGTGCCCGCGTAGGGGAAGGCCGGGCGCTGGGGGAGGTGCGCGACCCCGTCCAGACCGTGCTCGACGGAGCCCGCGTCGGGGACCAGGACACCGGCCGCGACCCGGGCCAGGGTCGTCTTGCCCGCCCCCGAGGGACCGGCGAGGGCGTGCAGCTCACCGGGGACGGCGTCGAGGTCGACCCCGTCGAGGACGGCGGTGGAGTCCGCGCGCCGCACCGTGATCCCGCGCAGCCGGCCCCCCTCGGCAGAGCCTGCGGCGGGGCCCGACCCGAGAACCGGCAAGGGAGCGGTGAGCACCTGGTCGACGTCGTCGACGACCGCGGCGGCGTCGGCGGAGTCGTGGAAGCGGGCACCCACCTCGCGCAGCGGCCGGTAGGCCTCAGGCGCCAGCAGGATCACCAGCAGGGCGGTGTGCAGGTCGAGGGTCCCGCCGGCCAGGCGCATCCCGGCGGTCACGGCGACGAGGCCGACCGACAGCGTCCCGACGAGGTCGAGGGCGGTGGAGGAGAGGAACGCGATGCGCAGCACCGACATCGTCGCCCGGCGGTGGGCGTCGGTGACGGCGGCGACGGCGCCGACCTGACGCTGCGCGCGGCGGTGCGCGCGCAGGGTCGGCAGCCCGCGGACGGTGTCGAGGAAGTGCGCCGCCAGCATCCGCTGCGCCGACCACTGCCGGTCCGCGCGGGACTGGGCCGCGCGGCCCAGCAGGATCGCGAAGACCGGGATCAGCGGCAGCGTCACGGCGACGGTGATCGCCGACTCCAGGTCGGTGAACGCCAGGACCACCAGCACCAGCGGCGGCAGCAGCACCCCCGGCACCAGCGCCGGGAGGTAGCGGGTGAACCAGGCGTCGAGGGCGGGCAGGCCCTGGGTCAGCACCGCGGAGAGCCGGGCCCGCCCGAACCGCTCGACCCACGCGGGGCCCAGCGCCAGCGTGCGGGCCAGCACCTGCTCACGCAGGTCGCTGCGGACGGCGCTCGCCGTCCACTGGGCCAGACGGGCTGCGGCCCAACCGGTCACGACCCGCCCGGCGACCGCGGCGACCAGCACCCCGAGGGCGCCGGAGGCCGGGGCTCCCCGCCACAGCGCCACGACGAGATCGGTCAGGGCGAGGGCCTGGGTGAGGAGCAGTCCCGCGGAGACGGCCTCGACGACGCCGATCGCGGCGATCCCGGCCCGGGCCGGGCGGGCGTGGCGGAGCAATCGGGGGTCGACGGGTCCTCTGGATCGCGGGCTCACCGGGTCACGGGCACCCGACGTGGGCGGGACGTCGTCGCGAACCCGGTGTGGACCCGCTTGCGGAACACGACGTAGGACCAGACCTGGTAGGCGATGACCGCGGGCAGGACGATCACCCCGGCGACGGTGATGAGGTGCAGTGCCCCCTCGGAGGCCGCCGCACCCCGCAGGGTCACGTCGTTCGCGCTCGACAGCGTGCTGGGCAGGAGCACCCAGGTGGAGCCGAGGTGGGCGGTGAACACCGCCACGACGCTACCCGCGACCGCGAGCGACGTCGCCGCGAAGGCCAGCACCTCCGCGCGCCGCCAGGCGGCGACCGCGGCGACCGCCAGCAAGGCCAGCGCGCCGGCGACGGCGGCGTGCCCGGCGGCGATGAACAGGGCCAGGGCGATGACGGCCAGCGCGGGGGCGGTGGCGACGGTGAGGTGACGGGCCCGGGCGCGCACGGGGCCGGTGGTGCGCAGGGCCAGGAACGTCGCCCCGTGCACGGTGGTGAGCAGCACGCCGGCGAAACCGCCGAGCACGGCCCAGGGTCCGAGGACGGGGGCCAGGGAGCGGCCCAGCCCGGCGCCCTGCACGTTCCCGCCGGGGTCGAGGGCGAGGCCGACGACGAGCGCGCCGAGGACCGCGCCCCAGGTCGCGGCCAGCAGCAGCGAGGAGGTGGCGAGGAACGCGTCGCAGCGCAGGTGCCAGCTCGCGGTGTCGTGCTTGCCGCGGAACTCGATGGCAACGCCACGCACGGCCAGCAGCAGCAGGATCGCGATCATCGGCAGGTAGAGGCCGGAGAGGAGGGCGGCGTACCAGTCGGGGAAGGCGGCGAAGGTGACGCCGATCGCGGCGACCAGCCACACCTCGTTGCCGTCCCAGACGGGGCCGACGGTCCGGATCGCGGCGCCGCGTTCGGCGTCGGTGCGGCCCAGCAGCGGCCCGAGGAACCCGACGCCGAAGTCGAACCCCTCCAGGACGAAGAAGAGCACCCAGGCCAGGACGGCGATGCCGAACCAGATGACGGGGAGGTCCATCACTCGCTCCTCAGTAGCTCACGGCGTAGGGCTCGACTGCTTCTTCGTCTTCCGCCTGGGGCACGGGCATCGACGGGAGCCCCTTGCGCACGAGGCGGGTCACCAGCAGCGTCCAGGCCCAGGCCAGCGCACCGTAGACGAGGGTGAAGGCGACCAGGCTGGTGGCGACCTCGGCCCAGGTCAGCCCGGGGGAGACGCCGTCGGCGGTCTTGAACAACCCGAACACCAGCCACGGCTGGCGGGCGGTCTCGGTGAAGATCCAGCCGAAGGAGTTCGCGAACAGCGGCATCAGCGGCAGGACCGGCAGGGTCCAGAGGATCCCGCGGGCCAGGCGCGGGTCGGGGTTCAGGGCGACCGACTTCCGGGTGACCCAGAGGTGGACCAGGGCGATCATCGCGGCGGTCATCCCGACGCCGATCATGAGGCGGAAGCTCCAGAACGCCACGGGCACCCAGGGGATGTAGTCGCCCGCACCGAACTGCGCGGAGTAGGAGTCCTGCAGGTCCTTGAGGCCGAGGACCGTGGAGGAGAAGGACCCCTTGGCCAGGAAGGAGAGGAAGCCGGGGACCTCGAGGGCGAAGGTCGGGCGGTCGGAGCCGAGCGGGGCGTAGGAGAAGATCGAGAACGGCGCGCCCGTCGTGGTCCGGTAGAGCCCTTCCGCCGCAGCCATCTTCATCGGCTGGACGGCGGTGATGACCTTGCCGAGGGCGTCGCCGCTGAGGGCGACCCCGCCGCCGGCGACGAGGGTGAACCAGGCGCCGAAGCGGGACAGCGTGCGGAACGCGGCGAACTCCTCGGAGGTCACGTCGTGGCCCCCGCGCAGCAGGTGCCAGACCCCGACGGCCATGACGAGCGCGCCACCGGCCATGACGGCCCCGGCGTAGGTGTGGGGGAAGGCGGCGAGGTTCAGCTCGTTGGTCAGCAGGTCCTCGAAGCTGCCGAGCCGCGCGCGGCCGGTGGCCGCGTCGATGCTGTAGGCGACGGGGTTCTGCATGAAGGAGTTCGCCGCGAGGATGACGAAGGCGGAGATGGCGGTGCCGATGGCGACGATCCAGATCGTCGCGAGGTGCACGAGCTTCGGCAGCCGGTCACGGCCGAACCACCACAGGCCGATGAAGGTCGCCTCGAGGAAGAAGGCGAGCATCCCCTCGATGGCCAGGGTGGGCCCGAACACGTCGCCGTAGAAGCGGGCGAACGCGCTCCAGGAGAGGCCGAACTGGAACTCCTGGACCAGGCCGGTCACGACGCCGACGGCGAAGGTGATCATCATGAGCTTGCCGGTCAGCAACGAGAGCCGGCCGTAGCGGTCGCTCCCGGTCCGCGCCTCGACGCGCAGGTGCGCGGTCTGCAGGATCGCGGTGAAGAGCGCGAGGCTGATCGAGAGCGGCACGAAGAGGTAGTGGTACAGCGTCGTCACGGCGAACTGCAGACGGGTCAGCGATTCGATGCTCACGGCTGGTTCCTGGCCTTCCTACGACGTCCTGTCGTACTACGACTAACTGTAGTACTTCTTTCGGTAGTACGACGGCTCGCGTTCAGCGGTGTGGTTGACGTAACATCCACCCCGTGGCCCTGGGAGAACTCGAACGCGACGTCATGGACCGGCTGTGGGCGGCCGGTACGCCCCTCACGGTCCGCGAGGTCCACGAGCAGCTCGCCGAGCACCGCAAGATCGCCTACACCACGGTCATGACCGTGCTCGACCGCCTCGCCAAGAAGCACGTCGTGCGCCAGGAGCGCGAGGGTCGTGCCTTCCGCTACACCCCCGCCGCCACCCGCGAGCAGATGGTCGCCGACCTCATGCTCGACGCCCTCGGGGGAGTGCCCTCCGTCGACGACCGCCAGGCCGCGCTCGTCCACTTCATCGGCGGTGTCTCGCCCGCCGAGGCCGCCGCGCTGCGCGAGGCCCTGGACGCGATGGCGGGGACCGACCAGTCCGGGGACGCGACCACCACCGCCTAGGCGACCCCGTAGGTTCGTGGCGTGACCGCCGTCTGGTTCGCAGCGCTGGCGCTGCTCCTGGCGGGTCCGGCGCCGGCGCTGCTGGCCCGTGCCCGCTGGACCTGGCAGGTGCCCCGGGCCGCCCTGGTGCTGTGGCAGGCGATCGCCCTCGGCGCCGTCCTCGCCACCCTCGGCGCCGGCCTCGCCTCGCTCTCGCTGCTCTTCACCGAGGAGCCCGGCTTCCCCTTCCTCGAGCGCCACGGCCCCGTCCAGACGACCCTCATCGGACTCACCTCCACGCTCGTGGCCATCGTCACCGTGCGGTTCTGGGTCGTCGCGACCCTCGTCGGCATCCGCACCCGGCGACGCCGCAACCGCCACCGCGACATGGTGGACCTGTTGCACCGCAAGGAGTCCACCGGCGAGATCGACGCCGCCCTGCTCTCCCAGGCGGGGGTGCGGGTGCTCACCGGACCCGGCCGCGTCGCCTACTGCGTCCCCGGGGTGCGCTCCCGCGTCGTCGTCTCCGACGCCATGCTGAACTGCCTGACCCCGGAGGAGGTGCGCGCGGTCCTGGCCCACGAACGGGCCCACCTGCGCGCCCGCCACGACCTCGTCCTCGAGGGCTTCACCGCCCTGCACGCCGCGTTCCCGCGCTTCGTCTCCAGCCAGGCCGCGCTCGACTCCGTGCGACTGCTCGTGGAGATGCTCGCCGACGACTCCGCCCGCCGCCACACCGGATCGCTGCCCCTGGCCCGCGCGCTGGTAGCGCTCGCGGGCCAGCCGGACGGGGTGTCGGAGATGCCGCTCGGCTCGGCCGCCCTCGCCCGGGTGCGGCGACTCGCCGCCCGCCCCGCCACCCGCGGACTCTCGCTGGCGACCTACGTGGCCGCGGCGCTCGTGCTCGGCGGGCCCACGCTGGCCGTCGCCGTGCCCTGGTTGCTGACCAGCTACCACGCCTTCGTCCACTGACCCACCCATCGACGCGAAGAGCCGTGATCATGCAGGGATTCCCTGCATGATCACGGCTTCTCGGTTCAGCGGGTCACTGCTGGATGAGGTAGAGCTCCAGCTGGACGACCCCGGCCTGGGGGGCGTCGGCGTTCACGGCCCGCCAGAAGTCGCGCTTGCCCGACCCGGTGAACACGTTCGGGGCGGCGACGTCGAGCTGGGCGTTGACCCGGCGGGCCAGCGCGGTGCCCGCACCGGGGGTGCCGGCGGTGCCGAAGGTCAGCACGAACGCGGCGCGGCGTCCCTGGGCGGCGAGGTCACCGACGGCCCCGGCCACCGAGGCGCGGATCGCCTCGTCGTCGGCCCCGCCGACGTTGACGTCCAGCACGACCGGAGCCTGGGCGACACCGGCCGGCATCGTGGGTACGTCTACCGGGAGCGGCGCGGCGGTCACGGTGACCGTGGGGACCGGCGTGGGCGCCGCGGTCGGGGTGGCGGTGGGCGCCACCGTGGCCGCGACGGCCGTGGCCTCCCCGACCCCGGCGTGCACGGCACCCCCGGCGGCGAGACCGATGATCGTGAGGGCCAGGAGGGCGTCGGCGAACACCCAGCCCGCGAGGCCGATGGCGGCGTTCTCCTTGTTCCGCGGGCGCAGCGCGCCGCGGCCGTGGCGCCTCACTGGCCGGCCCGGGAGTAGCGGCGGGCCGCGAGGGCCTGCAGCGTGCGGGGCGCGACCGCCACGAACTGCTCCTCGACCTCGGGCTCGGCCGCCCGGACCGGGCGGCGCTCCTCGACCCGGGGCTCGATCCGGGGTTCAGGGCGACGCTCGACCTCGACGCGGGGCTGGGGTGCGCGCTCGACGCGCGGTTCGGGACGGGGTTCCTGACGTGGTTCCGGGCGGGGTTCCGGACGCGGTTCCTGACGCACGACCGGACGGTGCGCCTGCACCGGGCGACGCTCGGGAGCGGGCTGGACCGGGGGCTGCGCGGGGGTGTGCTGACGCTGCTGGCGGGCGGTCGCCGAGGCGATCCGCTCGGGCAGGGCCTCGACCTGGTCGGAGAGGCGGTCCATCACCTGGTCGACGACGGTGCCGAGCCCCGACCCGAGGGTCTGGGTGAGGTCGTGGGTCAGCTGACGGCTGGCGTCGCGGTAGGCGCGGTTGACCTGACGGACGTGGTCGTCCTGGGCCATCGCGAGGGTCTCGGTGACGGCACCGGAGACGTCGTCGCGCAGCGTCGCACCGATGCTGCGCAGCGCGCGACCCGTCGCGTCGGCGTGCTCGTGCTGCACCTTCTCCATCCAGCGCGGGACCGAGCGCATGTCGTGCGCGGCCTCCACGAGGCGGTTCTCGATCCCGCGCCAGGAGTCCAGGACCTCGTTCTGGGTGGTGAGCAGGTCCGCGAGACGCTCCTCGTGACGCACCCGGCGGTCGGCGGACTCGGCCGCGGTGGCCAGCACCCGACTCGCGGTGGAGAGCGCGGACTCCGCCGCGGAGGAGGTGCGCTCGACGTCACGACGCAGCGTCTCCATCGTCTGCGCGGCGTGCTCGGCGGAGGCCGAGACGTGCTCGCTGAACGCCTCGCCGGTCATCCGGGTGACCTTCTCGACGCTCTCCACGACCGCGAGGTGCATCGTCTCCACCGATTCCTTCGCCGTGCTCGAGAGCGCGGCGACGTGGCCGGTGACCTTCTCGCCGAAGTCGGCGCTGTGCCGGGTCATCGCGGAGGCGGAGGTGGCCAGCTCGGCCATCGACTCCCGGGTGGCGCTGGAGAGCAGCTCGACGGAGGCGCTGACGCCCTCGACGGCGGAGAGGACGCGGTCGCGTCCCTGCAGACCCTCGCGCAGCGCCTCGGCGGTGCCCTCCCGGACCTGGCCGAGGTGGTGGACCAGCGTCTGCGTCGACTCCGCCAGCGTGCGGGTGTGCTGCTCGCGATCCGCCGCGATCAGCTCGCCGTGACGGCTGACCGCCGCGGTGACGGCGCCCTGCAGTTCCAGCGCGGCGCGGGCCACGTCGGCGCCGCCGGTGTTCGCGGCGTTCGCGGCGACGATGGCGGTCTCGCTGGAGGTGCGGACGGTCGCGACGAGGGCGGAGGTGTCGGCGTGCAGGCGGATCGTCTCCGCCACGAGGCGACCCAGCTCCGTCAGCCCGCGTTCGAAGTGCGCGCCGAGCTGCTCGGCGGCGTTGGCGCGGTGCGGCGCGAGGGCCACCGTGGCGCGTGCGGCGAAACCGCGCAGGAGTTGACGGTGGGACTCGTCCGCGCTCGCGGCCTGGACCTCGTCGGTGCGCTGACGGCGGTCGGTGGCGACGCTGATCGCGATGGCGCCGGCGATGAGCAGGACGGCCATCTCCGCGACGCGGTCCAGGGAGAAGAACGTGCGCCCGCCGAAACCGTCGAGCCACAGCTGCAGGAACGACTCGCCGTCGGCGGCCTCCCCGTCGGCGCTCATCCCGCCGTAGGCGCGGCCGGCGAAGAGCAGACCGACCCAGGTCACCATGACCGGGGCGAAGACGAGGATGGTGCGCAGCGAACCGGAGCGCAGGACGCTGCGGCGCTGGTCCAGCGGGGCGACGGCGGCGTCGACGTCGAGGACCTCGAAGAGGTCCGCGTCGGCCCAGCGGCCGAGGTGCCCCTCACCGCCGGTTGCGGCGGTGCGCAGGGCCGTGCTCAGCGAGGCGAGAGCGGTCGCGCGGTGCTGCGCGGGTTCGGCGGCGGCGAGCCCGTCCGCCTCGACGGCGAGCCCACCGAGTTCGGCGTCGCTGAAACGTTCACCGTCCGCCTCGGCCTGCGCGGCAGGGGAACGCTCGATCGAGTCGTAACCCTCCGCAGGGGCGGCGGTTCCCGCTGGAGTGCTCTCGTCCGCTGTGGTCATGGCCACTGCCTCGGCGGGAGTCGGCGCGGACTTGAGCCGCTGGATCGGCCGATCGGGTGACACCCGTCCGGTCGCACCGGGAGTGGGCGGTGAGCCTCCCGCCCGACGGGGGCCCCTGCTCGGCTGCGCCCGAACCGGTGACGACGAGTACGAGGAGGAGCGCCCGGCAGGGCGTTCCCGGTCACCCAGGGTGCCGGCCCGTTCGTGTCAGCCGCCGAACGGGTGAACGGTGCGATCCCGTTCGGCGGACCTACCGGTGATCGGTGGCGTTTCGCACTCATCCGGGCTCAAGCCCCCGCCTGGATGGGCCGAAGGAGTGTGCAGGCCCCGGGGACCGCAACGGTCGCGCAGGGAGCACCCGAACACCTCGCACAACACCTCGCAAACGCAAGAGCCAGCAATCACCTACGGAGGGTGGCCTCGTGTCCGATCTCACCAGCGTCGCGCTGCACACGGCGTTGAACGGTCTGCAGGCGCGGCAGCGGGCCATCGCCGACAACATCGCCAACATCAACACGCCGAAGTACCTGGCGAACAAGGTGTCCTTCGAGAGCGAGCTGCAGAGCGCGGTCGCCAGCGGCGACGCGTCCTCGGCGCAGAGCTCGGGCATCGTCACGCAGAAGTCCCTGGAGCCGACTCGCGAGGACGGCAACAACGTCAACCTCGACGAGGAGACGATCTCCAACATCTCCACGAACCTCAGCTACCAGACGGTGCTCTCGGCACTGAACTCCAAGTACTCGCTGCTGCGCACCGCGATGAGCAGCCAATGACGGGGAACACCCCCTGACCCCCGTCCCCTGACATCCGGAGCGAAACCCCATGAGCATCTTCGACGCGATCGGCATCGCCGGCACCGGCGTCACCGTCAACCGCAAGTGGATGGACGCCGTCAGCGACAACCTGGCGAACATCAACACCGCGACCAGGACGTCCGACCCCGCCTACGAGGCCAAGTACGTCGTCGCCACCGAGGCCGCGGACGGCAAGGGCACCCAGGTCGCCGGCATCGTCACGGGCAGCGCAGCGGGACGGTTGGAGTACGACCCGACCAACCCCCTCGCCGATGCCCAGGGGTACGTGAAGTACCCCGACATCGACATGAGCTCGCAGATGACGAGCCTGATGATGGCCCAGCGCGCCTACCAGGCGAACCTGCAGACCATCACGACGGCCAAGGAGGCCTACACGGCCGCCCTGCAACTCGGGAAGGCGTGAGCGTGAGCATCGAATCGATCGGCGCGATCGGGTCCTCCACCGACATCGCCGGCACCCTGGGAACCCTCGCCACCGGCTACGGCCAGGGGATCGCCGACACCGACAACGCGCAGATGACCTCCTCGATCGGGGGCGGCACCGGGACCAGCTACACCGGCTCGGTCACCGGAACCCCCTCCGCCCTCGGGATCAGCGGCGTGGGTACCGACACCTCGGTCGACGGGACCTCGGGAACCGACTTCGCGTCCCTCCTCTCCGGCGGCATCGACAAGCTGCAGGGCCTGCAGTCCACGTCGGACGACCTGGCGGTGAAGGCCGCCACCGGTGACCTCACCAACGTCCACGACTACATGATCGCCAGCAACGAGGCCCAGCTGGCCACCCAGCTCACCGTCGCCATCCGCAACAAGGCAGTCGATGCCTTCAACGAGATCATGAGGATGCAGGTCTGATGGCCAAGGCCAAGGGAAGCGCGGCGATCGTCGAGAACGCCCAGAACTTCGTCTCCGGATTCCGGACCTTCTCGACCGGCCAGAAGGCCGTCGTCATCGCGGTGATCGCCGCACTCATCGGAGGAGCGGTCTTCTTCTCCCGCTGGGCCTCCACGCCCTCCTACACGCCGATGTTCTCGAACCTCTCGGGGACCGACGCGAGCGCCATCGTCGACAAGCTCACCGCCGACGGGGTGAAGTACCAGCTCAGCGACAACGGCGCGACGGTCTCCGTCCCCGCCGACGTCGTCGACAGCGAGCGCCTGGCGATGGCCGGTGCCGGGCTGCCCGCCGAGACCGACTCCAGCTCCGGCTCCTCCCTGCTCTCCCAGCAGGGCGTCACCGCCTCGGAGTTCGTCCAGCAGCAGGCCTACCAGCAGGACCTGAAGAAGACGCTGGAGAAGACCATCGGCTCCATCGACGGCATCGACTCCGCCGTGGTGAACCTGGCCATCCCGCCGAAGGACGTGTTCCTCGACGAGCAGGACCCGGTGACCGCCTCGGTCCTGGTCAAGCTGCGCGCCGGCAAGACCCTGTCCAACGACAACGTCACCTCCATCGTCAACCTGGTCGCCGGCGGCGTCCCGGGCATGGACGTGAAGAACGTCTCCGTGGTCGACGACAAGGGCAACACGCTCTCCACCGACGGCACCGGCTCCAGCGCGCAGAACGAGAAGACCAGCGACTACAACACCGCCGCGACGGCCAAGCTGCAGAGCTACCTCGAAGGCATCTACGGCGCCGGCAACGTCAAGGCCACCGTCAACGCGACGCTGAACTACGACGACAAGACCGAGACCTCGCGCACCTACTCCCAGACCCCGGGCATCAACCCCTCGGCGTCGTCGAAGGAGACCGAGAAGTACACCGGTACCGGCGGCGGCAGCGCCGCCACCGGGGTCCTCGGCCCCGACAACATCGCCGTGCCCGGCACCACGACCGGTCAGAGCGGTGGCTACGACAAGGGCAGCGACACCAGCAACCTCCCGACCAACCAGCTCGACACCATCACCAAGCAGGCCCCCGGCAAGCTGGAGAAGCAGACCGTCTCCGTCGTCGTCAACGCCGGCGCGAAGGGTGTCGCCGGCGCCGCCGACGTCAACCAGATCACCCAGATCGTCAACCAGGCGGCGGGGATCGACGCCACCCGCGGCGACGCCGTCTCCGTCGTCAAGACGGCCTTCGACAACACCGCCGCCACCGACGCCCAGGCCCAGCTGGCCCAGGCCGAGAAGGCCGACCAGCAGAACGCCTACATCGGCTACGCCAAGACCGCCGCCCTCGGGCTCCTGGTCCTGATCATGCTGATCGTGATCCTGGTGGCCTTCCGCCGCCGCAAGGTGGAGACGGTGGACGTCCTGGACGTCGACCCCCTCCAGCTCGGTGACATCACCGGAGAGCTCAAGGAAATCGCTCCGGCTGTCGAAAGGCCGGTGGCGCTCGAAGCAGCACCGGTGGACCCGGCCCTGGAGGCCGCGGCCGCCCGCCGCACCGAGGTCGTCGAACTCGTCTCCCGCCAGCCCGAGGAAGTCGCGGAACTGCTCCGCGGCTGGCTCGCCGATCGGAGGTCCTGACCCGTGTCGTCCACCGAGCTCGAGGTCGCCCCCATGTCCGGGGCACAGAAGGCCGCCGTCCTGCTCCTGCAGGTCGGACAGGACAACGCCGCCAAGGTGCTGTCCCACCTGCGACCCGCTGAGATCGAAGAACTCACCGCGGAGATCCTCCGGCTCCGTGCGGTCTCCCCGGAGATCGCCGGCATCGTCCTGGAGGAGTTCCACGGGATGATCGCCTCGCCGCTGCGCGGCGGGCTCGGTGGCCTCGACTTCGCCCAGTCCCTCCTCGAGGGCGCCCTGGGTGCGGAGGGGGCCGCGGAGGTCCTCGGCCGCGTCGCCGAGGCGGCCGTGGTGCAGCCCTTCCAGTTCCTGCACCAGGCCGACCCGCAGCAGATCCTCACCTTCCTCACCGGTGAGCACCCGCAGACCATCGCCCTGGTCGTGGCGCACCTGCGCCCCGACCAGGCCTCGATGATCCTCGGCGGGCTGAGCGCGGACATGCAGGCCGACATCGCGCTGCGCATCGCCACCATGGAGGCGACCAGCTCCGAGTACGTCCGCCTCGTCGAGGACGTCGTCCAGCGCCGCACCTCCACCGTGCTCCAGGCGAAGACGAACTCCGCCGTCGGCGGCGTCCAGCCCCTGGTCGACATCATCAACCGCGCCGACCGCGGCACCGAACGCTCGATCCTGGAAGGCCTGGCGACCAAGAACTCCGCCCTGGCCGAGGAGATCCGCGCGCTCATGTTCGTCTTCGAGGACATCACGACCCTCGACGACCGCGCCATCCAGCTCGTGCTGCGCGGCGTCGAGACCGCCGACCTCGCCACGGCGCTCAAGGGCGTCACCGAGACCGTCCGGGACAAGATCCTCAAGAACGTCTCCGAACGTGCCCGGGAGAACCTCATCGACGAGATCGAGCTCATGGGCCCGGTCCGCATGTCCGCGGTCGAGGAGTCCCAGCAGAAGGTCGTCGCGATCATCCGCCAGCTCGAGGAGTCGGGTCAGATCGTGCTGACGCGCGGTGGTGACGATGACTTCGTCGCGTAACACCTTCTCGACTCCGTCGCGTGACACCTTCCGGGTCGCCGACACCAAGCCCACGACCACCCGCGAACCGCGGGTGTTCGTGGCGGCCCCGGCCGCCGCACCCGGGTTCGAGCGCGCCTTCACCGGTCTCGACCTGGGCGACCGCGAGGACAGCGACGCGGCCCGCCAGGTCCGCGAACAGGCCCGCACCCAGGGCTACGCGGCCGGCTGGGCCGCGGGCATGCGCCAGGCGGCGGAGAAGGCCGCCGCCGAGCTCGACGCCCAGCGCGAGGCCGCCCACGCGGCGGCCCGCGCGGAACGCGAGGAACGCCGCGCGTCCCGCAACCGGGCCGAGGAGGCGCTCTTCGCGGCCGGGGAGGCGTTGCGGGCCGAACGGGAACCCTCCATCGGGGCGCTCGCCGACACCGTCCTCGAGCTCGCCCTGGAGCTCGCGGGGGCCGTCCTGGACCGCGAGGTCAGCGCCATGGACTCCCCGGTCCAGGAGGCCGTCCTGCGCTCGCTGCGGCCGCTGGAGGGCGAGAAACCCGTCACCGTGCGCGTCAACCCCGCCGACTTGAGCGCCCTGATGGGTGACAGCCTCAAGGGTCGCCACGCTCTGGCCGATGCAGACCTCGTGAGCTACCAGTCAGACCCCACCGTCCAACCGGGTGACGCCGTCGCGCGCCAGGGTGACACCGAGGTGGACGCCGGCCTGCGAGCCAGCGTCTCCCGGGCCCTGGCCGCACTCGTGGGTGACGAAGGGCCTGCCGGAGTCCTGGCATGACCGCCTCCCTGGTGTCGGACCGCCTCGCGGCCGGCGTGCGCGAGATCCTCGCGCCGCAGGTCGCGCGGGCCGTCAGCGCCGCCGCCCCGGAGATCCGCGGCCGGGTCTCGGCCATCGTCGGGCTCTCCGTCGAGGTCGCCGGGCTGGAGGCCGCCGTCGGCGAGACCATCCGCCTCGGGGACGCCACGCACTCCATCCCCGCCGAAGTCGTCGCGGCGGAGGGCGGGAAGCTCCGCTGCCTGCCGCTGGGCCACCTCACCGGCCTCGCCGCCGGTGCCCCCGCCACGGCCACCCGCCGCCCCTCCGACGTCCCCGTCGGCGCGGCCCTGCTCGGTCGCGTCGTCGACGCGCTCGGCAACCCCCTCGACGGCGGCCCGCCGCTGCACGCCGCGCCCCGCGCCCCGCTGCACGCCACCCCGCCGCCGGCCATGACCCGCGGCCGCGTCGACGCACCCCTGTCCCTGGGGGTGCGCGCCCTCGACACCCTCGTGCCCGCCGGTCGCGGTCAGCGCTTCGGCATCTTCGCCGGTTCCGGCGTCGGCAAGTCCTCGCTGCTCTCGATGATCGCCCGCGGCACCTCCGCGGACGTCTCCGTGCTGGCGCTGGTCGGTGAACGTGGCCGAGAGGTCCGCGAGTTCCTCGAGGACGACCTCGGCCCCGAAGGACTCGCCCGCTCCGTCGTCGTCATCGCCACCTCCGACGAGGCCCCCGTGCTGCGCCTGCGCGCCGCGCTCACCGCGACCGCGATCTCGGAGTCGTTCCGCGACATGGGCGCCGACTGCGTCCTCATGATGGACTCCCTCACCCGCGTCGCCATGGCCCAGCGCGAGATCGGCCTCTCCGTCGGCGAACCGCCCGCGACCCGGGGCTACCCGCCCAGCGTCTTCGCCCTCATGCCGCGCCTGCTGGAACGCGCCGGCCCCGGGGTCACCGGGTCCATCACCGGGATCTACACCGTCCTGGTCGACGGCGACGACCACAACGAACCCATCGCCGACAGCGCCCGGTCCATCCTCGACGGTCACGTCGTGCTGGACCGCCGGCTCGCCACGGCCGGTCACTTCCCGACCATCGACGTCCTCGAGTCGGTGTCCCGCGTCGCCGGCCGCGTCACCACCCCCGAGCAGAAGGCCGCCGCGACGGCCCTGCGCCGGGTGCTGGCCGCCCACCGCGACGCCAAGGAGCTCATCGACGTCGGCGCCTACCAGCCCGGCGCGAACCCCGAGGTCGACGCGGCGGTGGCCCAGCTGCCCGCGATCAACGCGTTCCTGCGCCAGGACATCCACGACATCACCCCCGCCCCCCAGGCGTGGGCGCAGCTGCAGCAACTCGTCTCGACCTTCGGAGGACTGCAGTGAGTGCCACCAAGGCGATCATGGCGCTGCTCAAGCTGCGCAAGGTGCAGCAGGAACAGATCAAGATCGACGTGGCCGCCGCCAACGCCGTGCTGCGCAACGAGCAGAAGCGCGCCGCCCGCGTCCGCCACGAACTCGGCGAGGCCCACCTCTCCGACGAGACGATGGCCGCCTGGACCGCCGCCGTCGCCCGCCGCGCCGCCCTCGTCTCCGACCTCGACAACACCCGGGCCCTCGTCGCCCGCGCCGAGATCGACCTGGGGGAGAAGCAGGCCGCCTGGGCCCGCGCCCGCCGCGCCGAACGGTCCCTGGAACGCATCGTCGAACGCCACGAGATCGCCCAGGAACAGGCCGCGCTGCACGCCGACCAGAAGTCCCTCGACGACCGCACCGTCGCCGAGTTCGCCGCGAAGGCACGTCGCCGCGCCGCCCGGGAAGGGGATTCCGAATGAGCGTCGCCGAGATCCAGGCCCGCATCTCCGACATCGAGGCCCGCATCGCGCAGTTCTCCGGAACCGTTGCCGCGCAGGCCACCAAGACGACCGCGTCGGTCTCCTCGGTCGCGTCCAAGGCGTCGTCCTCGGTCTCCTCCGACTTCGCCGACCTGCTCTCCACCTCCGGCTCCGGCGCCTCGGGCATCGTCAACCGCGGACTGCGCACCCTCAGCTCCGGCGACACGGGGGAGAAGCTCCTCGCCGCGGCCAAGCAGTACACCGGCACCGCCTACAAGTGGGGCGGCACCACCCCCTCCGGGTTCGACTGCTCCGGCCTGATCCAGTACGCCGCCCAGCAGATCGGCGTCCACCTGCCGCGCACCGCGGCCCAGCAGGCCACCGTCGGCACCGAAGTGCCCTCGCTGGCCGAGGCCAAGCCGGGCGACCTCGTCGTCCTCGAGAACGGCCACCACATCGGGATCTACGTCGGCGACGGCAAGATGCTGCACGCGCCGAAGACGGGTGACGTCGTGAAGATCTCCAAGGTCTGGGAGACCCCCATGACCATCCGCCGCCTCGGGACGAGCGCCGCCACCACCGCGGCCGGGGTCGGCGTCGCCGCCGCCACGCTGCTCTCCGGCGTCGCCACCCCCGACACCTCCAGCTACGTGCGTCCCGCCTCGCTCTCGAGCGCTTCGTCGACTACGTCGAAGTCCGCCCCGTACGAAGCCGCCTTCACCGCCGCGGAAGCGAAGTACGGCCTGCCCAGCGGGCTGCTCAAGGCGGTCGCCAAGCAGGAGTCCGGGTTCAACGCCAACGCCAGGAGCGGCGCCGGCGCAACGGGTCTCATGCAGTTCATGCCCGCCACGGCCAAGAGCCTCGGCATCGACCCGAAGGACCCGTTCGCCTCCATCGACGCGGCCGGGAAGTACCTCGGGCAGAACCTCACGAAGTTCGGCTCCGTGTCGCTGGCGCTCGCCGCCTACAACGCCGGCCCGGGCAACGTCAGCAAGTACGGCGGCATCCCGCCGTTCACGGAGACCCAGAACTACGTCAAGAAGATCACCGCCGACCTCGGGAGTGCCGCGTGAGCAACAACCTGTCCGTGACGACGTTGCCCTACCCGACCGGCGCTCCGCGCGAACCCTCCCGTTCGTCCTCGTCGGACTCCAGCTTCGCGGACTCCTTCGGGCAGGCCGTGCAGGACCTGCGCACCACCGCCCGTGACCAGCGGGACGCGCGGGACTCCCGAGACGCCGGGGACTCCCGGGACGACTACGCGCGGACCTCTCCCGAGCGCAGCCCGGCCGGTGAGGACGCCCGCACCGACCGCCCCGCCGACGACCGCGTCACCAAGGCGGCCGAGCGCACCGAACGCCCCGAGCGTCCGGAACCCGGACACAAGAACCCCGTGAAGACCGGCAAGAAGGACGCCGCCACGGGGGGACGCCCCGAGGCCACGGACGCGACCACTGACAACGACAAGGTCACCGACGAGGTCACCGACGCGGTGACCGTCCCGACCGTCCCCGTCGACCCGTCCCTGCTGGGTCTGCCCGCCGCCCTGCGCGCCGTCCTCACCCCCCGGACCGAGGCGACCACCCAGCCCGCCACCCAGGCCACCGTCACGGCCACCGACGGGGTCACCGCGCAGCCCGTGCCCGCCGCGACACCCGCCGTCGCGCCGGTCGTGGGGGAGACCGCCCCCGCCGCGGCGCAGCTCCCGACGTCGACCCCGCCGGTCACCACGGCCCCCGCTCAGGCTCCTGCCGCAGCCCCCACCACCCCCGTCGCCGCCCAGGCCGTGCCGGCTCAGACCGCCGCCCCCGTCGCGGTGCCCGTCCCCACGCAGGCCGCAGCCGCCGTCCCCGCCACCCCGGGCGACGCGGCGCTCGCCGCCGCCACCGTCACCTCGACGCCCGTGGCGCCGGTGACTCCGGTGGTGGTACCCGCTCCCGTGCAGACCGCCGTCACCGGGTTGCCGCAGAACGTCGCGAAGAACGCCGTGCTGACCGACCAGCCCACCGCGCAGAACGCCGGCCAGGCGGTCACCTCCGTCGTGTCGCAGCCGGTCGCGACCGCTGCACCGGCGCAGACCCTCCCGGCCGTCGCGACCGCCGGCACCGCGAAACCCGTCGCGACCGACGTCCCGGCGCCGACCGCCCCGACCTCCGGGGCACCCGCCGTGGCCGTCCCGACCGTCGCCACCGGCCAGCCAGGCGCCGACACCAGCGGTCAGTCCGGCCAGCAGCAGGGTCAGACCGGGCAGCAGCCCGCCCCCCAGGTCGTCGCGGCGGCACCGCGCCCCGGTGCGGGAGAGGCACCCGTGCCGCAGCCCGTCGTGATGGCCGCGAGCCCGACCGTCGCCCAGCCCCTCGCCGCACCGGTGACCGCCGCCGCGAGGCCGGTCCCGCAGGCCGTCGACCCGAGCGCCACCGCGCTGCCGACAGCCGTCCCGACGCTCACCGGCACCGCGGCCACCGCCGCCCCGACGGTCGCCGCGGCCTCGACCCCGCCCGTCCCGCTGCCCCTGACCAACCCCGCCGCGTTCGCGCACGGGGTGGCCGGCCGCCTCGAGGACCTCCCCGAAGCCGACGCCGTGCACAAGATGACCGTCGAGGTCAGCCCGGAGGGCCTGGGGCCGGTGAAGATCACCGCCGAGGTCAGCGGGGGAGCGCTGCACGTCTCCCTCGCCGGCGCGTCCGAGGCCGCCCGCCACGCCCTGAAGGCCGCCGTCGGCGACCTGCAGCGGGAACTGTCGGGCTCCGGGTTCACCCAGACCACCGTCGACGTCAGCACCGGTTCCGGTTCGCCGCAGGGCCGTTCCGCCGACGCGCAGTTCGGTGCGGGACACCAGGGTTCCTCCCACGGGCAGCAGGGGCAGCAGCCCGGCTCCGGCCGCTCCTCGGGCGGGTCCCTGTTCGCCGCGGCCGCCGACGAACGTCGTGCGGCCCGCACCGCCGCCGCGGCCGCCGACGGGCGCCTCGACCTCAGCATCTGAAGCGTTCACCGCGGGATTCACCTGGCAGGACGCTGTGGATCCCTCACCTGGGTTAAAGGCCGTCACCCGTTCGACCGAAGGAGTAGGCATGACCATCGACGCGGCAAGCGGTTCGAACGCCTACACGTCCCTGATCGCCAACTCCGACGCGATGACGGCGGCCGCGGCGACCAAGAACGCGAAGGCCACGGACACGTCGGCCGCGGCCAAGGCGAAGACCAAGGACGACAAGGACATGTTCCTCAAGCTCCTCGTCGCCCAGCTCCGCTACCAGGACCCGTCGAAGCCGGCGGACAGCACCGCCTTCATGGCCCAGACCGCGCAGTTCTCGGCGCTGGAAGCCATGCAGGACGTCGCGACCCAGTCCAGCACGATGGTCGCGGCGCAGAACAAGCTGCAGGCCAGCACCATGGTCGGGCAGACGGTGTCCTACACCGCCGAGGACGGCACGCTGAAGACCGGCGAGGTCAAGTCGGTCTCCTTCACGCAGGGTTCGGTCGGCGGCACCAACGGCGAACCGGTCCTCAACGTGGATGGCACCAGCGTCGTCCTGTCCAAGGTCTCCGGCATCGGTGAGGCGGCGGCCATGGCCGCCGCCGCAGCCGCGGCGGCCAAGGCGGCGGCGGACGCGAAGGCAGCCGCCGACGCCAAGGCCGCAGAGGGTTCGACCACCACGAGCCCGACCGCTTCGGGTTCGACCACCACGAGCCCGACCGCTTCGGGTTCGACCACCACGAGCCCGACCGCTTCGGGTTCGACCACCACGAGCCCGACCGCTTCGGGTTCGACCACCACGAGCCCGACCGCTTCGGGTTCGACCACCACGAGCCCGACCGCTTCGGGTTCGACCACCACGAGCCCGACCGCTCCGGGCGCCACTGCGACTCCGCCCACGTCGACTCCGGTCCCCGGATCGACCTCGAGCCCCGCGACGGGGAACACCCCCGTGTCCGGCTCCACCGGGAGCACCCCGTCGGGCTCGTCGAGCCCGACGACCTCTGCCTGACCCGCTCCCGCTCGTCCTCCCAGTTCCCCGTCAGCCCCTCGAAAGGTCTGAAGCATGCTTCGCTCCATGTTCTCCGGTGTCAGCGGCCTCCGTTCCCACCAGACGATGATGGACGTCGTCGGCAACAACATCGCCAACGTCAACACCGCCGGCTACAAGAGCTCCAGCGTCGTCTTCGCCGACACGCTGTCCCAGCTGACCAAGGCCGCCGGCGCTCCGACCGACGCCGCCGCCGGGACGAACCCCGCGCAGGTCGGCCTCGGTGTCCGCGTCGACGCGATCACCCAGAACATGACCCAGGGTTCCGCGCAGGCGACCGGCAAGGCGACGGACCTGATGCTGCAGGGCGACGGCATGTTCGCCATCCAGCAGGGGGAGGGGACCTTCTACTCCCGCAACGGCTCCTTCACGCTCGATGCCAACGGCTCCGTCGTGACCAACGACGGTGGCTACGTGATGGGCTGGAAGGCCGACGCCGCGGGAGACGTCAACACGAACGGGCAGATCGGCAAGCTCGTCATCCCCGCCGACACGGTCATGCCGGCGCAGGAGACGACGAAGGCGCAGTTCAAGGGCAACATCGATCGCACCTTCAAGATCCCGACCTCGGCTCCGGCGGCGGCGGACATCGACGCGACCGGTCACATCAAGGGCACCACCGTGACCTCGTCCTTCACGAGCTACGACGCGCAGGGTGTCGCTACCACCATCTCGGTGACCTTCGTCAACTCCGTGAAGTACACCCCGGGGACTCCCGCCGTTCCGGCCAACGGCACCACGCCGGGGACCCCGGCGACCGACGCCAAGTACGAACCCAGCAACGACTGGGCAATCTCGGCCAAGGACTCCCACGGCCAGACGGTCACCCTGGGCAAGCAGACGGTGAACTTCGACCCGGACGGCAAGGCGTCGGACAACAACAACATGACCGCCGGCATCCCCGCCTTCGGGACGAACGGCGGCTACAACATCGACCTGAACCTCGGTGGGCTCACCAGCTTCGTCGGCAACACCGGCACCAGCAGTGTCAACCCCGTCGCCGACGGCGCCCCGATCGGTACCCTCACCGGGTTCGCCTTCGGCACCGACGGTGTCATCACCGGCAACTACTCCAACGGGTACAAGCAGACCCTGGGGCAGATCGCCATCGCGTCGTTCAACAACTCCGCCGGTCTGCGCAAGGAGGGGAACTCCCTCTACAGCATCTCGACCAACTCCGGTCAGCCCGTCTTCGGCATCGCCGGTGGTGGCGGCCGTGGTGCGATCCTGGCCGGCTCGCTGGAGATGTCGAACGTCGACCTCTCCTCGGAGTTCACCAACCTGATCCTGGCCCAACGCGGTTTCCAGGCGAACTCGAAGGTCATCACGGCCTCTGACGAGATCCTGCAGGACCTGGTCAACCTGAAGCGCTGATCCTGGTTCCGCCGCTAGTTCAAGAGCCGGCGCAGAACTGCCGAACACCCTCCTGGAGCAACGCTCCAGGAGGGTGTTTTCGTTGCAGCCAGTGACGATCCTCGGCGCATTAGCACGAACGGGTGTACCGCGCAACCCCCTCTCAGGTCTACGCCCCGCACGCCGATGGACTGGATGAACCAGCCCACGGACGGGCGCCCCACTCCACCGCCAAGGATGGAAACCCTGTGATCCTCGTGACTCGCCTCAACGGATCGGTGTTCGCCGTGAACCCCGACCTGATCCAGCGTGTCGATGCAACCCCTGACACGGTCATCACGCTCGTGGACGGCGCCAAGTTCGTCGTCACCGAACCGCTGGCCGAGATCATCGAGCGCGTCATGGCGTTCCGCGCGCGGGTCGTCGCGACCGCGCACTCCCTGGAGGAGACGGGCACGGCCGACGTCCTGGAGCTCCCGCACCACACCACCGAATCCACCCACAGCGACACGGACGGCGACCTGCCGGCCCCGGTCCCGCTGCACCGCAGGAGGCCCTGAGCCATGGACTTCGCAACCATCGGCGGTCTCATCGTCACCGTCGCCGCCATCCTCTGGACGCAGAACCACGAAGGTGGTTCGCCCACGGACCTCCTGCTGCCCGGCCCGCTCGTCATCGTCATCATCGGGACGCTCGGCGTCGGCTTCATGGGCGGGACGCTGAAGGACGGCATCGGGGCCTTCAAGTCCCTGAAGCGGGCCTTCCTGGGCAAGCCCAAGGACTCCGGCGCCACGGTCGGCGTCATCGTCAGCATGGCCGAGCGTGCGCGCCGCGAGGGCCTCCTGGCCCTCGAGGACGCCATCAAGGAAGTGGACGACGAGTTCCTCCGCGACGGCCTGCAGACCGCGATCGACGGCACCGACCCCGACGAGCTCTACGAGATCCTCAGCGCCCAGATCCAGGCCAAGAAGGCCGCGGACAAGCAGGGCGCCAAGATCTTCGGTGACATGGGTGGTTACGCCCCCAGCGTCGGCATCTGCGGCACCGTCATCTCCCTCACCGTCGTCCTCGCGAACCTGACCGACGCGGCGGCCCTCGGACCGCTCATCGCCGGCGCGTTCGTCGCGACCTTCTGGGGTGTCGCCAGCGCGAACATCCTCTACCTGCCCCTGCAGAGCCGCCTGACCCGCCTCTCGGCCATCGAGACCGCGCAGATGGAACTGGTCGTCGAGGGCATCCTCGCCATCCAGGCGGGCTCCAACCCCCGCTCGGTCGCGAAGAAGCTCGAGAGCCTGCTGCCCCCGGGCACCGCGGTTCCGGACAAGAAGGCGGCCTGATGTCGGCGGCGCACAAGCGGCGTCACAAGCACGAGGAGCACGAGGAGCACGCCAACCACGAACGGTGGCTGGTGGCCTACGCCGACATGCTCACCGTGCTGATGGCCCTCTTCATCGTCCTCTTCGCCCTCAGCCAGGTCGACCAGCTGAAGTTCGCGCAGTTCAAGGACGGTCTCACCAAGGGGACCGCCGCCTCCAACCAGGCGGTCTCCGGGAACTCCGGGATCCTGGACGCGGCCAACGGCGACATGCCCATCGACATCAGCCCGAACTCGACCGGTCAGCCGTTGCAGCAGAGCATCTCCTCCGAGGTGAAGCAGGTCCTGCAGCGTCAGCAGACCGCCCAGACCCAGTCCGACCTCCAGGACGCCAAGCAGGAGGTCCAGGACTACCGCGAGATCGAGAAGCAGATCAACGACGCGCTCACCGCGAAGGACGACCAGGACCAGGTGACCTACCGGATCACCTCCGACGGGCTCATCGTCGGTCTGGTCGCCGACAACGTGTTCTTCGCCAACGCCTCCGCCGAGGTCGAGGAGAAGGGCCGCGAGGTGCTGGACGTCATCGCGCCGATCCTGGCCCAGCTGCCCAACGACGTCGCGGTGCAGGGGCACACGAACGCCCTGCCGCTGAAGGGTTCCACCCGCTACCGCGACAACTGGGACCTCTCCGCGGCCCGCGCCATGACGGTCGTCCAGCGGTTCATCGCCGCCGGCATCCCCGGTGACCACCTCTCGGGCACCGGGTACGCCGACAGCCGTCCGCTGTACCCGAACGAGGACCCCAAGGCGCTGACGGGCAACCGTCGCGTCGACCTGGTCATCGCCTCCCCGAGCTCGGACGCCGTCAAGGCGCTCCTGCCCGAGGTCGCCGCCCAGACCGACACCGGCGCGGGACCCAAGGAACTCACCGGCACCACCGACACCGCCGGTGCGAAGAACACCTCGAGCGTCACCTCCACCACCGACCTCGCCACCGGCATCGCGCCGAACCTCGCCGCGAACGTCGCTCACTGACCCCCTGACGAACACGACCGAACGGAGTTCCCCATGGCCAAGGACAAGACCAAGGGCGACGGCGAGGCCAAGCCCGGCGGCAAGAAGAAGATGATCATCATCGCCGCGGGTGCGGCCGTCCTGCTCGCCGGTGGCGTGGGTGGCGGTGTCTTCTTCCTCACCAAGGGCGACAGCGCTTCCGCCGCGACGGCGACCCCCACGCCGACCCTCACCCCGGGTGACGTCACCGCGCTCGACCCGATCAGCGTCAACCTCGCCGACGGGCACTACCTGAAGATCGGCGTCGCGCTGCAGGGCGTCCTGGCCGCCGGCGGTGGCGGTCACGAGGGCGGCAGCACCGCCCTCGACGGCTCCAAGGCCTACGACCTGATCATCAACGAGTACTCCAACCTCTCGATGACCGACCTGCAGAACACCGATCAGCGCAACCACTTCAAGGACGAGCTGCAGGAGAAGGTCATCGAGGCGTACAAGACGCACGACGACAAGGGCGAGGAGACCGAAGGGGTCATGGGCATCTACCTGACCTCCTTCGTCATGCAGTGAGCTGAACCCTCCACCAGCAAGGCCCCGGGCACCAGCGTCCGGGGCCTTCCTGCGTCTCCACTCACCCCGCTCTGGTGGTCGGAACGCTGAGGCGGGGTGAGTCGTGGCAAACTCGCCTGACCACGGGTCCAGGGGGGATGACGGTGCGGGTGCTGCTGGTCGACGACGAGGTCACGCTCGCCGCGACGCTGTCGTCAGGGCTGACCGGGGTCGGGTTCAGCGTCGAGGTCGTCCACGACGGGGGAGCCGGGCTGGAACGGGCCACCGCGGGGTCGTTCGACGTCGTCGTCCTGGACATCATGCTGCCGGTGCTCAACGGTTACGAGGTCTGCCGGACGTTGCGGGCGCGCGAGGTCTGGACCCCGATCCTCATGCTGACCGCCAAGGACGGGGAGTACGACGAGACCGACGCGTTCGACCTCGGCGCCGACGACTACCTGCGCAAACCCTTCTCCTTCGAGGTCCTCGTCGCCCGGTTGCGTTCGCTGGTCCGACGCGGTGCGCCCGAGCGACCCGCGACGCTGAGCGCGGGGGAACTCGCCCTCGACCCCGCCCAGCAGCGGGTCCACCTGCGCGGCGAGGAGGTCCGCCTCACCGCGCGGGAGTTCCAGGTGCTGCACCACTTCATGCGCCACGCCGGCGACGTCCTGACCAAGACGAACATCCTCGAGAACGTCTGGGACGAGTTCTACGACGGCGACGAGAACCTCGTCGAGGTCTACGTCGGGTACCTGCGCCGCAAGATCGGTCGCGAGTTCATCGAGACGATCCGGGGTTCGGGCTACCGCTTCGTCAGTCCGTGAGTTCCGGGGAGTCCGGGAACTCCGAGATCGGGAGTTCGATCCGGAAGCACGTCCCCGGGCCGTCGTCGGGGTCGAGGACGCGGACGTTCCCGCCGTGGGCCAGGACGATCTCGCGGACGATGGCCAGCCCCAGACCGGTGCCGCCGAGGTCGCGGGCACGACTCTCCTCCAGGCGCACGAACCGGTCGAACACGCGTTCGCGATCCTGGCCGGGGATCGGGGGGCCGTCGTTGACCACGTCCAGGACCGCCGTGGAGCCGTTGCGGTGCAGAGCGATGGACACCTTCGAGACGGCGTGCCGGGCGGCGTTGTCGGTCAGGTTGCGCAGCACCCGCGACAGCGCGTGACCGTCGCCCAGGACCCGGGCCGGTTCGCGGTGCACGGCGACGTCTAGCGTCGTGGCCGTCCGCAACCGGCGGGCCTCGGCGGTCACCAGGTCGTCGAGGTCGACCTCGTCGCGCTGAGGGGTACCCGCAGAACCACGGCTGCGCTCGTCGACCCGGGCCAGCAGCAGCAGGTCGGCCACGAGCCGGTCCAGGCGTTGCGCCTCACCCCGCACCAGGACGGCGAGGTCCCCTCGGTCGGCGCGGTCGGGAACGGTGAGGGCGATGTCGGCGGCGGCCCGCAGGGTGGCGACCGGACTGCGCAGTTCGTGGCTGGCGTCGGAGACGAACTGCCGCTGCGCCGTCGTCGCCCGGTCGAGGTCGGCGAGCATCGCGTTCATCGTCCGGGCCAGTTGGGACACCTCGTCGTCGCCCGGCGGGACGGGAACCCGTTCCGAGAGGTCGCGCAGGCTGATCCCCTCGACGGTCGTGCGGATCTCGCTGACCGGGCGCAGCGACCGCCCGATGAACAGGTACGTGGCCCCGGCCACGGCGAGCAGCAGCAGCGGGCCGGCGACGGTCAGGGCGACCTCCGCGGCGTGCAGGGTGTCCTCGCCCGTACCCAGCGACTGTCCGATGAGCACGGTGAACCGGGTGCTGTCGACCGCGCCGCCCAGCGCCGTGAACCGGTACGGGTCGTCGTCGAAGGGCAGGGCCCTCTCGAGCGTCCGGGTCCCCCCCGCGGCCGGCAGTTCCCGGGCGAGCGCGGTGAAACCCCGCAGGTCGTCGCTGGCGGCGATGACGGTGCCGTCGGCGTTGAGGACCTGGACCACCGCTCGTCGCCGGGAGGCGGCGGAGATGGCGTCGCGCAGGTCCTCGCGGTTCGGGGAGTCGGTCGTGGCGACGGCGGTGGAACTCGCGATGTCCCCGTCCACCAGGGCCGAGACCCCCTGCGCGGTGGCGAGGTTGCCGGCGTCGATGCTGTTGTCCAGGTTGTTGCTCAGCGCCAGCAGCAGCACGGCGCCGGCCGCGGCGACGACCACGGCCTGCAGGACGGTGGCGGCGATCGTGGAGCGGATCTGCACCCCGGCCGCCCGCCACCAGCCGAGAACCCTGCCGAGCACCCCACGGGGGGTTGCGACCACTGGATCCACCTCTCTCACCCTGGAACGGCCTGTCCCGGTTCTGATCGTCGCGCACCACCGTGCGCACCGAGCCGCTCAGCAGAGGTTCAGCATGCCTTCGCCACGCTGGGGACATGACAGAGACTCATGGTCCGGAGGGACCCCGGGGCGGCACCGGTGCCGCCCTGCGCACGGCGGCGAACAAGGTTCCCGAGGTCACCGCGTTCTTCTGGATCGTCAAGGTGCTGGCCACCACGGTGGGGGAGACCGCGGCGGACTACCTCAACGAGACCCTCGGCTTCGGTCTCACCGCGACCAGCATCGTCATGACGGTGCTGCTCGCGGTCGTGCTCGTGGCGCAGTTCCACCGCCGCGGCTACCGGCCCCCGGTCTACTGGCTGGCCGTGGTCCTGATCAGCGTCGTGGGGACGTTGCTCACCGACAACCTGACCGACGGCCTCGGGGTGCCGCTCCTGGCCTCCACGATCGTCTTCGCGGTCCTGCTGACCGCGACGTTCCTGACGTGGCACCGGGTCGAGGGCACGCTGTCCATCCACGCGATCGACAGCCCCCGGCGGGAAGCCTTCTACTGGCTGACCATCCTCTTCACCTTCGCCCTGGGCACCGCCGCGGGCGACTTCGTGGCCGAGACGACCGGCATCGGTTACCTCGCTTCCGTCGTCCTGTTCGCCGTCGCGATCGCCGTGGTCGCCGTGCTGCGCTTCGGGCTGCGCCTGAACGCCGTCGGGACGTTCTGGGCGGCCTACGTCCTGACCCGCCCGCTGGGCGCGTCCCTGGGTGACCTGCTGTCGCAGGACCGGGCCGACGGCGGTCTCGGTCTGGGGACCACGGTGACCAGCGTCCTGTTCCTCGCGGCGATCCTGGCGGTGGTGGTCTACCTGAGTGTCAGCAGGGTCGACGCCCCCGACCGGCGCGGCGCCCCGGCCGCCTCGTCGTCCTCCTCCTCGTTGTCGTCGTGAGCACGCTGCTGGACCCCCAGCACCTGCTGTCGTCCTTCGGGACCCTGGGGGTCTTCGTGATCCTCTTCGCCGAGACCGGGCTGCTCGTGGGGTTCTTCCTGCCCGGTGATTCGCTCCTCTTCACCGCCGGGCTGCTGACGGCGACGGGTGTCAGCTCCTCGGTCCACCTGTCCCTGGTCCCGGTGCTCCTGGCCGCGGTCGGCGGGGCCCTGCTGGGGGCGGAGGTCGGCTACCTCATCGGCCGGGCCGCGGGTCCGGCTCTGCTGGAGCGTCCTGAGCACCGCCGGCGCTACGCGGGGGTGCAGCGCGCCCGCGCCGTCCTGGAACGCTACGGGCACGGCAAGGCGATCGTCCTCGCGCGGTTCATCCCGGTGGTCCGGACGCTGATGAACCCCCTCGCGGGGACGGTGGGCGTCCCGGCCCGCACCTTCACCCTGTGGCAGTGCGTCGGGGGGCTCCTCTGGGCCCTCGGGGTCACTCTCGCCGGACACGTGCTCGGTGGGCAGATCCCCGGGATCGACGCCTACCTGCTGCCGATCATCGCCGTCGTCGTGGTGGTCTCGCTGCTGCCGGTGCTGGTGGAACTGCTGAGGTCGCGGCGAGGAACCACCTCACGCCGCTGACCGCTCTCAGCCGCGGTTCAGCGACTCGCAGGCAGCATGGGGGGGAACCCGCGAACGCCGCCGCCACGCCCACCCCCTGTCTGGAGACGACGCCCCATGGCCCGCACGCCCCTGAAGCGCTTCCCCTGCGCGCGTCCCCCGGTCGCGGCGAAGGTGCCCGAGATCACCGTCCTCTTCTGGGTGGTGAAGGTGCTCACCACCGGCATGGGAGAGGCGGCCTCGGACTTCCTCGGCACGACGAACCTCGTCCTCGGCGGGGTGGTCGGCGTCGGGGGGTTCGCCCTCGCCCTGTGGTGGCAGTTGCGCGCGACGCGCTACCAGGCGGTCCGCTACTGGTTCGCCGTCGCGATGATCGCCGTCTTCGGGACGATCGTCGCCGACGTGCTGCACGTGGTGACCGGCCTGTCCTACTACGTGACCTCGGCGTTCTACGGGGTCGTGGTCATCGTCCTGTTCACCTGGTGGCGGCGCAGCGAGGGCACCCTCGACATCCACAGCATCACGACGGCCCGCAGGGAACGGTTCTACTGGGCCACCGTCGTCGCGACCTTCGCGCTGGGGACGGCGGTCGGGGACCTGACCGGGTTGACGATGCACCTCGGCTTCCTGCCCTCGGGATTGCTCTTCGCGGTCGCCATCGCGGTTCCCCTCGTGGCGTGGCGACTCGGAGCGAACCCGGTCGCGACGTTCTGGGTGGCCTACGTGCTGACCCGCCCGCTGGGGGCCTCCTTCGCGGACTGGCTGGCGAAGGAACCCTCCGTCGGAGGGGGTGTCGGTCTCGGGGACGGCCCGGTGACCCTCGTCGCGCTCGTCGTGATCGTCGCCCTGGTGGCCTACCTGGCGGTGAAACGCAGCGACGTTCAGGAGCAGACCGGAGGGGTCCCGGATGGTTCCGCGGACGTGCCGGTGCGCCGTGCTGCGCCGTCGTCGTCGCCCCGGGTCGCCACCGAGTCCCTGCCCGGCGACGCCGGCGGGGACCGCAGCTGATCGGGAGTCCGCCCGCACCGAGCCAGGAGCATCCGTGACCGCAACCTCCGCGCTCTTCCTCTCCGTCTTCCTGGCCAGCACCGTCGAAGCCGTCGAGGCGCTCACCGTGGTCCTCGCCGTGGGCGTGACGCGGGGCTGGCGCTCCGGCGGACTCGGCGTCCTCGCGGGTCTCGCCGCGTTGGCCGTGCTCGTGGTGGGCCTCGGGCCCGCGCTGACGGTGGTTCCCCTGCAGGTGCTCCGACTGCTCGTGGGGGCGCTGCTGCTGATCTTCGGGCTGCAGTGGCTGCGCAAGGCGGTCCTGCGCGCCTCCGGGCGCAAGGCCCTGCACGACGAGGCAGCCCTGTTCGCCGCCCACGCGGCGGCGGCACGCTCGCAGGCGATCGCGACGTCGGACGGCGTCGACGCCTACGCGTTCACCCTCTGCTTCAAGGCCGTCCTCCTCGAAGGTCTCGAGGTGGTCTTCATCGTCCTGACCTTCGGGGCCAACGCCGGACGCATCGGGCTGGCCGCGCTGGGGGCCGCGGCGGCGGTCCTCGTGGTCACCGTCGCCGGCCTCCTGGTCCGGGGCCCGTTGTCGCGGGTGCCCGAGAACCAGCTGAAGTTCGTCGTCGGCGTGCTGCTGACCTCCTTCGGGATGTTCTGGAGCGGTGAGGGCGCCGGGGTGCTCTGGCCGGGTGCCGACGCCGCCCTGCCGGTGCTCGTCGCGTTCACCGCCTGCCTCGCCGTCGGGTACACGCTGCTGCTGCGTGCGCGGACCCCGCGCGTGGACGCGTCCGCGCGGGCCGGGTCGTGAAGGCGCTGCGCGTGGTCCTGGACGTCGTCCGCGACCTCGTCATCGGTGATGACTGGCGGATGGTCGTGGGGATCGCGGCGATGGTCCTGCTCATCGTCGGCGGTCGTGCGGTGGGGTTCCCGGTGTGGTGGCTACCTCCGGTGACGGTGCTGGTGATGCTCGGTGTCGGCGTCTCGAGCGCACCCCCGGAACTGCGCCGGCCCCGGCGTCGGGATCGGCGTCGGTGACGACCGAGTCACAGGTTCGTCTGCGCCTCCAGCCAGTCCGGGTAGCGGCCACCCTCGATCTCGAGGGCGGCCGACTGCCGGGACAGCTCCTCCACCTCCTCGGGTGTGAGGGTGACGTCGGCCGCGGCGACGTTCTCGCGGAGCCGCCCCGGGTTGGTGGTCCCGGGGATGGGGACGATCCACGGCTGGCGGGCCAGCAGCCAGGCCAGGGCGATCTGGCCGGGTGTGCAGCCCTTCCGCTCGGCGAAGCGCCGCACGAGGTCCACCACGGCGGCGTTCTGCTGCTGGGCCGCCGCCGCGAAGCGGGGGATGCTGGCGCGCAGGTCGCTCCCCTCGGCGAACGAGGTCCCGGTGGCGATGGTCCCGGTGAGGAAACCCTTGCCGAGGGGGCTGAAGGGCACGAACCCGACGCCGAGTTCGGCGCACACGCCGAGGACGGCTTCCTCGGGGCGACGCCACCAGAGCGAGTACTCGCTCTGGACCGCCGTCACCGGGTGCACGGCGTGCGCCCGGCGGATGGTGTCGGCGGCCGCCTCGGAGAGCCCGTAGTGCTTCACCTTGCCCGCGGCGACGAGGTCCGCGACGGCACCCGCGAACTCCTCGATCGGGAACTCCGGGTTGACCCGGTGCTGGTAGTACAGGTCGATCGCCTCGACCCCGAGGCGCTGCAGGGAACCGTCGGCGGCGGCCGCGACCTCGTCCGGTCGCAGCATCCGCCCGGTCGCGGTCCGGGTGGCGGGGTCGACGTGCTGGGCGAACTTCGTGGCGATCACGACGTCGTCCCGATCGGCGAGGACGTCGCGGAGGGCCTCGCCGACGAGTTCCTCGTTGGCGTGCGGGCCGTAGATCTCGGCCGTGTCGAAGAACGTCACGCCGAGGTCCACCGCGGAGCGGACGTGGGCGAGCATCTCCGCCCGGTCGGGGGTGGCGCCGTAGCCGCCGGTGGTGGTCATGCAGCCCAGGCCGATCGCGGAGACGGCGGGGCCCTGCGGGCCGAGGGTTCGGGTGTGCACGGGTTTCTCCTCAGACGGTTCGGGTGGGGACGCGAAGACTCAGCAGCGCAGCGCCCAGGAGCAGCGCCGCGGAGATCAGGAAACTGGCGCGGGCACCCGCGAGGAACTCACCGGACACCAGGGCGCCGAAGACGGCGATGGCGACCGCGCCGCCGATCTGGCGGAAGGTGTTGAACACCGCGCTGGCCGTGCCGGACCGCTCCGGCGCGACGCCCTCCAGGACGACCGAGGTCACCGAGGGCATCGCCAGCGAACCACCCGCCCCGATGAAGCAGACGCAGAGCGCCGTCCACCCGACCGAGCCGGCCCCGACCGTGGCGGCCAGCCCGAGCAACCCCGCGACCATCGACGTCAAACCGGCGACCACGGGGACCCGCGCGCCGAAGCGGTTCGTGACCGGTCCGCTCGCCAGGTTCCCCGCGACGGCGAGGACCGCCGACGGCACGAAGACCAGTCCCGCCCGCAACGGGGTCAACCCCAGGTGCTGCTGCAGGTAGAGGCTCACGACGAACACGTTGCCGAAGTTGCCGACCATGAAGGCGAAACCCACCGGCAGCGCGATCCGCACCCCGCGGGCGCGGAAGAGGTCGAGCGGCACCATCGGGTGCGCGGCGCGGGCCTGGACGACGATGAACCCGGCGATCGACGCGACGGCGAGGACCAGGGTCGCCACCACGGTCGGTGACGTGAAACCCCGGTGACCGCCGTCGATCAACCCGAACACCAGGGCGGACAACCCGAGCACGGCCAGGACCTGACCGGCCACGTCGAAGGGGCTCGGTCGGCGCGGCGAGGTCGCGACCCGGGTGAGGAAGACGAGCATCCCCCCGCAGACCGGCACGTTGACCAGGAACACCCAACGCCAGTCCAGCGAGGTGAGGAAACCGCCGAGGGGCTGACCGAGCAGGCCGGCGACCGCTCCGCCGACGGCCCAGATCCCCAGGGCCCGGGCCCGGCGGCCCGGGTCGGGGAACGCCTCCCGGACCAGGGCCATGGACGCGGGCAGCATGATCGCCGCGCCGGCTCCCTGCGCGCACCGCGCGGCGATCAGCGCCATCGCCGACGGGGCTGCCGCACAGGCCGCCGAGGTGAGCGTGAAGACGACGACGCCGAGCGCGAGGGCACGTTTGGCGCCGATCCGGTCGGAGAGGTTCCCGGCGAACAGCAGCAGGCACGCGAACAGCAGGGTGTAGCCGTCGATGATCCACTGCTGCCCCGTCACCCCACCGCCGAGTTCCGCGCGGATCGCCGACAGGGCGACGTTGACGATCGAGATGTCGAGGGTGATGAGGAAGAACCCCAGCGACGCGATGGTGATCACGACGCGGGCGTGGGGGGAGTCGGGGGGTTCCGGGGCCGGGGGAACACCCGCCGCGGGCATTTCCTCGACCTCGTCACGGTGGCGCACGAACCCACCGTAGGGGGGCTCGCCGGGCGGTGGGATGCCCTGGCAGTACCCCTCTCACCCCTCTCACCCCTCTCACCCCCTCTCACCCCCGTCACGGGTCGCCGACGACCTCCGTGGTCCCGTCGGCCCACACGACGAGTCCCGACGTCCCGGGCCGACCGCCGAGCCAGCGGGCGGCGTCGGGACCGAGGGCGTAGGCCGCGGTCGCGTCGACGTCGGCGCGGGTCAGCGACGGCGCGATCACGCTCACCTGGGCCACCGCGGTGGGCGCGGCGCCGGTGCGGGCGTCGACGAGGTGGGCACCCCGGTGCGCGGTGCCCGAGGTGGCGATCGCGCCGTTCGCGATCGCCACGGTGGCGATGATCCGCCGGGGATCGGCGGGGTCCTCGATGCCGATGCGCCAGGGCGGGGACCCGGGGGAGGCGTTGTGGCAGAGCACGTCACCTCCCCCGGAGAGACAGGAGTCGGTGTCCGGCAGACCCGTCAACCAGACCGCGGCGCGTTCCAGGGCCCAGCCCTTCACGACGCCGGCGGTGTCGAGGCGACGCACCCCGTCCGCTCCCGGGCGGTGGACGTCGAAGGCGCCGCCGGAGTCGCGACGGGCCTCCTCCGCGATCGCCAGGACCTCCGCCACCTCGGGCGGGCAGTCGGCGACGGTGACCTCCCCGCGCCCCAGCCGCGAGGCCCACGACTGCGGGCGGTAGTGGCTGAAGACGGCCTCCGCCGCGCGCAACGAGGCGAGCACCGCGTCCCAGGCGTCCCGCCCCGCGGCGTCCTCGCGGTGTCGCCCTCGGATCGCGAGGCTCACGGGGAAGCCCATAACCTGCTCGACCCGGCGGACGGTGGCGGCGTCGTGCTCCCCGCTCACAGTCCGGCCTGGTCCAGCGCGCTCTGCAGGGAGGTGAGGTACCCGGTGCTGGTCACGGTGGCTCCGCTGACCATGTCGATCGAGGCGTTCTGCGCGGACAGGGTCTCCTGCACGAGGGTGGGGAGGGCACGGGCGTTGATCTCCTGGTCCCTGCCGTTGCCGCTGGGGTACTCCACGACGTCGACCGCGGTGATCTCGCCGTCCGCCACGGTGATCTCCACCTGCACCGGTCCCCACCTGGTGTCGGCGGCGGAACCGGTGAACGTCGCCGACGCGGTCGTCGAGGTGCCGCTCGAACTCGTGGTTCCCGCGACGGCGGGGGACACGACCGCGGTGCTCGTCGAGGAGGCCCCCTCGGTGGAGGTGTGGTAGCCGAAGAGGAGGACGAGCACCGTCACGGTGCTCATGCCGGCGACGACGATGCGGCGGGTGGAGCCACCCTCGCCGGGTTCGCGCGGGGGAGTTTCTCGGGTCACGCGGGTCACCATCCGAAGTCTTCGCAGTGGAACCGCTCGGCCGGGACCCCGGCGGCGGTGGCGGCGCGGCGCACGTCCGCGGTCCATCCCGCCGGACCGCAGACGTAGACGTCGCGCCCGGCGATGTCGGGGACGAGGTGACGCAGCGCGGTCACGTCGTCGATCGGGGGAGTGCCGGCGGGCAGCCAGGACCCCTCGGCGCGGCGCGGACCGGGGAGGTCCACCACCCGCAGGCCGCGGTCGCGGGCGAGGACGTCGAACTCCCGCGCGAACAGGGGTCTCCCCTGGTGGCGGTGCAGCAGGACCGCCTCACCGGGGGCGTAGCCGAGGCCTTCGGCCAGGGCCCGCAGGGGGGTGATGCCCACCCCGGCACCGATGAGGACGACGTCGCGGCGGGTCCGGGCCCGGGCCGAGAGACGACCGTGGGAACCTTCCACGAGGACCCTCGTCCCGGGTCGCAGGTTCCGCAGCCGGCGACCGCCGTCACCGGTGGTGCGGACGGTGATCCGCAGCCGGCGGCCGTCCGGGGCGGCGGAGAGGGAGTAGGGGTGGTTGCGCATCCAGCCCGGTCCGTCCAGGAAGCGGAACCCGAGGAACTGCCCGGCCTCGACGCCCAACCGGTGCAGGTTCCGTCCGGTCATCACGACGGAGACGACGTCGGGCGCCTCCTGCACGACGGAGGTGACCCGCAGGTCCAGTCGCAGGCTCCGCACCAGGGGCACGGTGACCCGGTGCACCAGGACCGCGACCATCGTCGCCCCCCAGACCGCCCACCAGAACACCGTCCGCAGCGGGTGGCCGGTGAACTCCTGACCCGTCCAGAGCTGGTGCGGCAGGGCGAGACCGACGCCCAGGTAGGCGTAGAGGTGGATCAGGTGCCACGACTCGTAGCGCAGCCGGCGCCGGGCGGCGCGGACGCTGGTCACGACCACGGCGACCAGGGCGAGGGTTCCCGCCCCGGCGAGCAGCACGCCGGGTTCCTCGACCAGGAGGTTCCACCCGGTCGCGGGGGTCTGGGTCAGTTCCCCGCCGGCGTAGCCCCAGGTGATCGTGACGATGTGGGCGAGCATCAGGTCGAAGGAGCAGAAGCCCACCCACCGGTGCACCCGGGCGAGTCGGTCCTGTCCGAACGCGGCCTCCAGGACCGGGACGCGGGCCATGAGGAACACCTGGGTCAGCAGCAGCACCGAGGCGACCAGGCCGGACAACCGTCCCAGCGAGGTCAGGGCGTCGGCCCAGCCGGTGAGGTCCTGCAGTCCGCGGTCGGCGGCCCACCAGTAGGTGACGAGCAGCAGGGAACCCCACAGCGAGCAGCCCGCGGCGAGGCGCACGCCCCGGTCGCGTCGGGCGCGGCCCGTGGGGGGACCGGGCGGACGACCGGGCTGCGACCGGGTGCCCGGTGACGTCGTGATGGTCATGCAGTGCTCCGAGGGGTTCGTGGGTGGGGACCTCGCCGCTGTCGTTCCGGTTCCGAGTGTGGGTCGAACCGGCTGAAGGCGACCTGAAGGACGTCCACGCACCTCCCAGGTCACGCACAGGTCACCCCACGACCCGACCCAGGTCGCTGGTCCGGGGTCTGAGGGCACCGGGACTCCCGGCCCCGGGCACCCCGTCGAGCCGGTGGACGCCGGCCGTCGTCCTGCCCGTCGGCCCCTTCGCGTCGGGGCGAACCCTTGAGCCGCAACGCCCAGAACCACCCGTTCGGGCTCGCGCTAAAGGGTGACGGCCATTCGTGCCGATAGAGGGCTCGTGGCAGCCGAGACCCCCAGTACCGCCGAGCGGACAGGCACCCGTCGCTCCCGGCGACGCGGTGTTCCCGTCCCGTACGACTTCCGACGGCCGACCAAGCTGTCCCGTCAGCACGCCCGCGTGCTCGAGATCACCTACGAGGGCTTCTGCCGTCAGTGGGCGACGCTGCTGTCCTCCACCCTGCGCACCACCGTGCAGGTCGAACTCGACGGCATCCAGCAGTACAGCTACGACGAGTACGCCGCGTCGCTGCCGCTGCCGACCGTGATGGCCGTCTTCGACCCCGAGCCGCTGACCGGGGCGGGCGTCCTGCACCTCGACATCGCCTTCGTGCTCTCCTGCATCGAGCGGATGCTCGGGGGCAGCGGCCACAACGAGCAGCCCAACCGGCAGCTGACCGACATCGAGGCCGTCCTGGCCCGCGGGATGGTCGAACGCACGCTCGTCGAACTGGCCTCCTCGCTGGTGACGGTCGTGGACCTCAAGCCGAAGCTCACGGCGATCGACCAGAACCCGGCCTTCGCCCAGGCCGCCGCCGCGACCGATGTGATGATCGTGTCCTCCTTCCACCTCGAGGTGGACGGGGTCGCCGGCACCGCGACGCTCGCGATGCCGCTGGACCCGCTGTCCGCGGCGCTGACCGCGGCGGAACTGCGGGTCGCCAGCCCCGAGGAACTGCGGATCCGGCGCCTCATGCGCGACCGCCTCGACGACCACCTCGAGCACATCCCGGTGGACGTCTCGGTCCGGATGAAGGCGGCGCAGATGCGTCCCGACGAGATCCTCTCGCTCATCCCCGGTGACGTGCTGCGGCTGCCGCAACGCGCCGACGAGCCCCTCGAGGTGGTCGCCCAGGGCGCCCACGTCGCCTCCGCCGTGGCCGGTAGCCGCGGACCCCGACTCGCCTGCCTGATCGTCCCGACCCCCGAGGAGAACGCACGATGAGCACCGCAACCCACACCGACCTGACCGCCACGCTGCGTGAGGCCGCCCAGGCTGCGCTCGCCGTCCTCCCGCTCTCGGCGCCCGGCACCATCACCGGTGTCGTGACCGTCGCCCAGGCCCCCGACCTCGGCGAGGAGGGCATCGCGGTCTCCGCGAACTTCGCCGGTGCCGCCAACGGCCGCGTCACCGTCGTCGTCGGCGAGGAGACCCTCAACACCCTCCTCATGAGCCCCGAGGGCGCCCTCGACCCCGTCGACGCCCTGCGCCCGGCCCTGGAGACCGTCGTGCACTCCCTCGGGCAGTGCACCCTGGACGCGGGCGTCGAGGGTGACCCGGCGCAGGCCCTGTCCCAGCTCGACGGCGGTGCCGTCGCGGTGATCGGCGCCGGCGGGGAGACCCTGGCCCTGATCGGGCTGACCCTCACCGTCCAGAACGACACCCCGCAGCCCACCGCCTCGGCGTCGGCGTCGTCGTCGCCCGCGGCGAGCCGCCCCCGCACGATGGACCTGCTGCGCGACGTGCAGATGGACGTCACCGTCGAGCTCGGGCGCACCAGCATGACCGTGCAGGACCTGCTGGCCCTGACCCCCGGCTCCGTCGTCGAGCTGGACCGCGCCGCCGGCAGCCCCGCGGACATCCTGGTCAACGGTCAGCTCATCGCCCGCGGCGAGGTCGTCGTCGTCGACGAGGACTACGCCATCCGCATCACCGAGATCGTCACCCCGGAGGCCGGCGCCTGATGGACGCCGTCGCCGCGATCGCCCGCACGAGCATCTCGCTGGTCGCGGTGCTCGGCCTCCTCTACCTGATCTCGCGCTGGTTGCGCCGCCGTCAGGGCGGCGTGACCGGCGGGGCGGACTTCTCCGTCCTGGCCAAGCAGAGCCTCGGCGCGAAGGCCGCCGTCGCCCTCATCAAGGTCGGCGACCGGGCCCTGGTCGTCGGGGTCTCCGACGCCGGCGTGAACCTGCTCGGCGAGACCGACGTCGCCTCCGTGTTCGCCCGGACGGGTGAACTCAAGGAAATCGCCGAAGGTGTCGAGGTAGGGGACATCACCGTGGAACCCTCCACGGTGGACGTCACGGACGGACCGGAAGTCGTTGCGGCCCAGCCGAACGTCGGGGAGCGCTACCTGCGCAAGGACGGCGAGACCGTCGCCGCGAAGCTCCCCACGCGCCACGCCCCCCAGCCGGGCGTCACCGGTTCGGCCCTGTCGCCGGCCACCTGGACCAAGGCAGTCGACGTTCTGCGTGAGAGGACGACCCGCAGGTGAAGAACTCCCGTGCCCGCACCCTGGCCGCGGCGCTGGTGCTGTCCGGTGGACTGATCGCCGGAGGTGCCGCGTCCGCTCAGGCCGCCACCTCCGCCCTCGCCCCGCTCAGCGTCTCCGCCGCCGCCCCTGTCGCCTACGTGACGGGTGTGAGCGCGGGCAGCCCCGCCGGTGCCGTGGCGCCGGCCGACCCGGTGGCCCCGACCACCCCGGCCGCCCCCGGTTCGGTGTCCCTGGACATCAACGGCGTCAGCGGCAAACCCAGCCAGTCCGTCACCGTCATCATCGCCCTGACGATCCTCTCGGTCGCCCCCGCGCTGCTGCTGCTCACGACCTGCTTCACCAAGATCCTCATCGTCCTGGGCCTGACGCGCAACGCGCTCGGCCTGCAGGGCACCCCGCCCAACCAGGTGCTGGCCGGCCTCGCGCTCTTCCTCACGATGTTCGTGATGGCCCCCACCTTCAGCGCGATCAACGACGCCGCGATCCAGCCCTACCTCAAGGGCGACAAGACCGCGACGGTCGCCTTCACCGACGGCAGCGAGCCGCTGAAGCAGTTCATGCTCAAGCAGACCCGGCCCGAGGAACTGGCCCTGATGACCAAGGCCGCCAAGCGTGACCTGCCCGCCACCCGCGAGGCCACCCCGCTGACGACCCTCGTCCCCGCCTTCGCCCTCTCCGAGCTGCGCAGCGCCTTCATCATCGGCTTCGTCATCTTCATCCCGTTCCTGGTGATCGACATCGTCGTCTCAGGAGCCCTGATGAGCCTCGGCATGATGATGCTCCCCCCGGTCACCGTCTCCCTCCCCTTCAAGCTCCTCCTCTTCGTGATGGTCGACGGCTGGGGCCTGATCATCAAGGCCCTGGTGAGCTCCTACGCGGGCTGAACCACTCGAGGTGACCTGAAAGGACGCACCACAGGGTGGTGTCGTCGGATGTCCGAAGTGAGCGCTGGTGCAGCCCCGTGAGGGTCTGCGTGAACCCGCGCGAACGGAGTATCCGAGGACACCACCCTGTGGCGCGTCCGGGCCCGAACCCGGCAGACGCGAGCCTGAGCCCGATTCAAGAACCTCACCCGATCGGCCGAGAACTACGCCAGAAGCGTGAACACCCCCGCACCACCCTCCCGACAGGAAGGCACCGCGATGACCGACGTGACCGTCATCCACATCGGGATGACCGCTCTCGTCCTCGCTGCCAAGCTCTGCGCCCCCATGCTGCTGACCGCGCTGGCCGTCGGCTTCGGCATCTCGCTGTTCCAGTCCGTGACCCAGCTGCAGGAGCAGACGATCGCCTTCGTCCCCAAGGCCATCGCCGTGGGCGTCGCGATCGTGGTGTGCGGCAAGTGGATGCTGCACGAGATGACCTCCTTCACCACCGCGCTCTACGACCAGATCCCGTCGCTGCTCTCGCACGGCGGCTGAGCGGCGTGCAAGGACTGCCCTCGATCCCGCTGGACCTGATCCTGGCGGTCCTGCTGGCCTCGGTCCGCTCGGCGGCGTTCCTGATGTTCGCCCCGCCGTTCGCGAACAAGGCCGTCAACGGCCAGGTGAAGGCGATGCTCTCGGTCGCGATGGCCCTGCCCGTCGCGGGCCGGCTGCGCGACTCCGTGCCCGCAGCGGAACCGGGTCCGCTCATCACCGCCGTCGTCCAGCAGGCCCTCGTGGGCGTCGTCATGGGCGCCTTCGTCGCGTTGCTGTTCACCGCCGTCCAGGCCGCGGGCGACATGCTGGACCTCTTCGGCGGTTTCCAGCTCGCCAGCGCCTACGACCCGTTGATGCAGGTCCAGACAGCCATCTTCGGCAAGCTCTACAGCTGGACGACCACGGCGCTGCTCGTCGTCACCGGCGGGCACCTGCTGATCCTCCAGGGCTTCCTGCGCTCCTACGACGTGCTGCCCCTGAACGCGGGGATCGACACCGGGACCGTGGGGCGGGTCTTCACCGAGGGCATCAGCCAGCTGATGCTCTCGGCGCTGCAGATCGCGGCGCCCCTCATCGCGGTGCTCTTCATCACCGACATCGGCCTGGGGCTGCTCTCGCGCGTCGCCCCGGCCCTGAACGTCTTCGCCATGAGCTTCCCGGTGAAGATCCTCATCGCCCTGACCCTGGCCGGGTTCACGTTCTCGATGCTGCCCGGGGTCGTCGCCGACATGGCCGGCACCGCGCGCGAGACCGTCGTCCGCCTCGTCACCCCCGGCCCTGCGGATCCCGTGAGCGGGGGTGGGGGCGGGTGAGCGGGGAGAAGACCGAGAAGCCGACCGCCAAGCGCCTCAAGGAGGCGCGCGAGGAAGGCAACATCCCGTTCTCCCGCGACGTCGCGGCGTGGTTGTCGACGGGCGCGGGGGCGATCGCGATCCCGCACACCATCGAGGCCGGCAAGCTGCTCATGACGCAGGCGATGACCGACATCGCCACCGTCGCCGCCGATCCCGAACCGGCGCGGGCCCTGTCGGCGATGTCGGACACGTTCTCCGGCATCCCCACCGTGCTGGGGCCGCTGGCGTTCACGACGTTCATGGCCGTCGTCGTCTCCGGCGCGATCCAGGGCACCCTGCGTCCGGCGACGAAGAAGCTCAAACCCAAGTTCAGCAACCTCAACCCCGTCAACGGCTTCAAGCAGCACTGGGGCCCCCAGGCCATCTGGGAGGGCACGAAGTCGCTGCTGAAGACGGCCGTCATCGGTCTCGTCATGTGGATGATCGCCAAGAACCTCGCCCCCGACCTCGTCGGGCAGGGGGCGATGTCGATGTCGGCGGTGCTGTCCCTGACCAAGTCCGCCATCGCGAGGATGCTGATGGTCACCGTCCTCATCGGGCTGATCATCGCCGCCGCCGACTACGCCATGAGCTACCGCCGCACCATGAAGAAGCTGCGGATGTCCAAGCAGGACATCAAGCAGGAGCACAAGAACGCCGAGGGCGACCCGCTGCTCAAGGGCGCGATCCGCTCCAAGCAGATGGCCATGTCGCGCAACCGCATGATGTCCGACGTCGCCAAGGCCGACGTCGTCCTCGTCAACCCCACCCACATCGCCGTCGCCCTGCGCTACGAACCGGGCACCGGCGCACCGAAGGTCGTCGCCAAGGGCGCCGGCGCGATCGCCACCAAGATCCGCGAGAAGGCCAAGGAGAACGACGTCCCGCTGGTCAAGGACGTCCAGCTCGCCCGCACGATGTACAAGAGCTGCAAGGTCGGCCAGGAGATCCCCCCGGAGTTCTTCGCCGCCGTCGCCAAGGTCCTCGCCTTCGTCATGAGCCTGCGCAGCCGCGGGTCCCTGACGGCCTTCGGCGAAGCCCACACCGTGCCCGCCTGACCGTGCCCCCTACCGGTCGCGGCCCGCGCCGGTTCAAGGTCGCGGCGACCGCGACCGATGGTGACGGTGTGGGCCGACAGGGTGATGCGCGCAGTGCGCCGGACGTGAGCAGCCGCCCCGCTCCCGCCCCCCACCCCGCCCCCCACCTCCACCCCGCACCGGGGGAGCGGCTGCACGAACTGCTCCCGCAGCCCGCTCCGCGTCCTGGCGCCCTGCACGAGGCCGCCCTCGCCCACGGCCGCACCCGTCGCCGCGTCGACGAGCGCACGGCCGCCGCGGGCGGCACCTCCGTCGGCGCCCGCCTCACCCGCGCCCTCGGCGTCGTCGTCGCCCTGCTGCTGCTCGTCGGGGTCTCCGGCGCCGGGGGCCTGCTCGTCACCGGCTCCTCCCGCGCCCGGGAGACCCAGCTGCGTCAGCTCGAGTCGGCCAACGCCTCCCTCCAGCTCACCCTCTCCGACGCCGACTCCGCCCTGCGCGACCGCCGCGACAGCGGCTCCGCAGCGCTGCCGGCGACCTACACCACCGCCCTCGACGCCCTGCCCGCCCTGCGGGGACACGTCGAGACCCTCCTCACCGACCCGTTGCAGCGCAGCCTCTTCGCCGAGCAGTCCCGACTCATCGACGCCTGGGTCGCCGCCAACGCGGACACCTCCTGGACCGAGCAGACGCAGGCCTTCGCGCGCCTGCGTGACGCCAACGCCCGCCTCGACGTCCTCGTCCGCGACCAGCGCCACGACGCGACCTCCGCGGAGGACTGGGTCCGCTACGCGGCCCTCGCCGGCACCGGACTCACCCTCGCCGCCGCCCTCGCCGTCGTCGCCACCACCGGACGCCGCACCCGCCGGGCCCTCGTGGACCCCCTGCGCTCCCTCGTCGACGTCCTCGACGCCCACGGCCGGGGCGATCGCCGCGCCCACGCCGACCCCACCGACGGCCCCAGCGAAGTCCGCTCCGTGGCACTCGCGGTCAACGACCTGGCCCGGGAGAACCAGCGGCTGCTGGACGCCGCGGAGCAGTCCGCGCGCCTGCACCGCCTCGCCGGGGACATCGGCCGCGAGGTCCGCGACCAGCTCGTCGCCCAGGACGCCCTGCAGGTGGCGGTGACCCGCCTCGGCGAGGAGCTCGACGTCGCCCGCGTCTGGGTCCGGATGCTCACCGACGCCGGGCTGGGCCCCATCACCCGGGAGTGGGCCCACCCGCCGCTGTCGCCGCTGACCGGTGGCCCCGGAAGCCCCGCGGGCGGCGCCGTCCACGGCGGCGGGTGGGCCGTCTTCGAGGACTCGCGCAGCTGGCTCCAGGAGCTGCACACCAGCGGTGAGGTCTACGCCGTCCCCGACACCCGCACCCTGCAGGGACGCTCCGCCACCCTCGACGCCTTCCTGCGCGACTGCGGCGCGCGCGCCCTGCTGCTGGTGCCCATCGGTGTCGGGGACACCCCGCACGGTCTGCTCAGCGTCGTCTGCGGGGCCGGGGCCCGCGACTGGTCGGTGCCGGAGGTCGAACTGGCCCGTTCCGTGGCCGTGGACCTCGCCCGGGCCCTGGTCCTGGCCGGGCTCTACCGCGCCCAGGAACGGCTGCTGGGGGAGCTGCGCGACGTCGAGAACGTCAAGTCCGACCTGCTGGCCACCGTCTCCCACGAACTGCGCACCCCCCTCACCTCCATCTCCGGCTACCTCGAACTGCTGCGCGACGGCGCCGTCGGGGAGGTGTCCGCGGACGTGTCCTCGGTGCTGGGCATCGTGGAACGCAACACCGAACGGCTGCGCTCCCTCATCGAGGACCTGCTGCTGCTCTCGCGCGTGGAGTCCGCCCCCACCGCCGAGGTGCGCGGCTCCACCGCCGTGGCCGACCTCGTCGCCGGGGTGGCCGCCGCCGTCGCCGCCGGCGCCACCAGCGGCGGGACGCTGCGCTGCACGACGCCGCGGGAGGAGCTGAGCGGGATGCGGGTCAACGGCGACGCCGGGCACCTGCACCGGGCCGTCCTCGCCGTCGTCGACAACGCGGTGAAGTTCTCACCCGTCGGCTCGCTGGTGCGCCTGCGGGTGGAGGAGCACAGCGGTCGCGTGCGGATCGTCGTGCAGGACAACGGGATGGGCATCCCCGTGGGAGAGGTCGACGCCGTCTTCGGGCGGTTCGCGCGCGGGTCCAACGCCGCCGTGCTCGCCGTGCCCGGCACCGGTCTCGGCCTCACCATCGCCCGCGACCTCGTCCGCCTGCACGGCGGGTCGCTCGCGCTGGACTCGGTGCAGGACCAGGGCACGACGGCCGTGCTCGAGCTGCCGCTGATCGACCCCCTCGACGACCTGCGGATCGGAGGAGCACGGTGACCCACCTCACCCACCCCGCCCACCCGGTGCAGCGGACCCGCGGCTGCGCCGCGGACCGGCACGCCCCGCCCGAGGTCGACCGCCTGGAGGTCGTGCGCCTCGCCGCGCTGCACGGCTACGACCTCCTCGACACCCCCGCCGACCCCGCGCTGGACGCCGTCGTCCGCCTCGCCGCCGCGATCGCCGGCGTGACGACCGCGACGATCAACCTCATCGACGCCCACCGCCAGTGCCAGCTCTCCGCCGTCGGGTTCGCCGGCGGGCCCAGCGAGCGCAGCGAGTCGCTGTGCGCGCGCAACCTCGGCCACCCCGAGGTCGTCCACGTCCCCGACGCCCGGCGCGACCCGCGCTACCGCGACTCCGCCTGGGTCGACGGCCGCTTCGCCGACGTCGTCTTCTACGCCTCGCTCCCGCTGGTCACCGCCGAGGGGCACCACCTCGGCAGCCTCTGCGTCTTCGACGCCGTCCGCCGCGAGCTGACCCCGGACCAGCTCGCCCGCCTGCGCGACCTCGCCGACGTCGTCATGGCGCTGCTGGACGGTCACCGCCGCCACCGCGAGCAGCAGCGACTGGTCGCCGAGGTCGAGGAGCAGCGGGAACTGGCCGAGCTGACCCTCACCGAGCTGGAAGCGCGCGAGGAGTTCACCCGGGCGCTGCTCACCAGCGTCGACGTGGGCGTTCTCGCCTGCGACGCGGCCGGTCGCCTCACCGTCGTCAACCCCACCGCCCGGCGCCTGCACGGCCGCGACGCCGACCTGGGCCTGCCCGCGAGCGAGTTCGCCCTCGTCCACGGCCTCCACGCCGCCGACGGCCGCACCCCGCTGGCACCGGAGGAGGCCCCGCTGCGGCGGGCGCTGGTCGAGGGCCACGTCCGCGACGTCGAGGTCGTCATCGCCCCTGCGGGTCGCACCCCCGTGCGGGTCCTGTGCACCGGCCGCGCCCTGCACGACCACGCCGGTCGCGTCATCGGCGCCGTCGTGGCCGTGCAGGACATCACCACCGACCGGGCCCGCATCCACGCGCTCGAGGCGGCGGGGGAGCAGCTGCGCCGGCAGGGCCGCGACCTGGCCTGCGCCGTCACCGAACTGCGCCGCTCCAACGACGAGCTCGGCGACCTCGCCGCCGTCGCCAGCCACGACCTCGCCGCGCCCCTGACCTCCGTGCTCGGCTACCTCGAGCTCGTCCTCGACGTCCACGGTGACGCCCTCGGCGGGGAGGGCCGGGAGTGGCTGGCCACCGCGATGCGTGCGGCGCAACGGATGCAGGGCCTCATCGAGGCCGTCCTCGACCACGCCCGCGCCGACTCCACCGGTCTCGACGTGCGTCCCGTGATCGTCTCCGACGTCCTCACCCACGTCGTGGAGGACCTCGGCGCCACCGCGGTGCAGGCCGAGATCGTCCTCACCGGCACCAGCCGGACCGCCCACGCCGACCCCGTCCTGCTGCGGCAGCTGCTGCAGAACCTCGTCGGCAACTCGGTGCGCTACCGCAGCCCCGAGCGACCCTGCCGGGTCGAGGTCCGCGTGCGTGACCTCGCGGGCGGCGGCTGGGAACTGGCCGTCGCCGACAACGGCCGCGGCATCCCGCCCGGGCAGCGCGAGCAGGTCTTCGCCATGTTCGCCGTCGCGGTCACCGGCGAGAACACCGGCGAGAACATCGGTGCGGCCGCCGGCGCGCGGCGCCCCGGACACGGCATCGGCCTCGCCACCTGCCGGCGCATCGTGGCCCGCCACGGCGGGCGCATCAGCGCGGAGGAGACCCCCGGCGGTGGGGCGACCCTGCGTGCCGTCTTCCCGTCGGTGCAGGCCCCCCGCTGGGGCGAGAGCGGGGTCGCGGTGGCCCTCACGTGAGGCCCCCGGCTGCCGATGGGGCCGGTGGACGTCCGTCCCCCACCTTCCCCGATCCGTCTGGATCACCAGGTCCCGCAGGAGGAACCACCATGGCCCGAGTGCTGGTCGTCGAGGACGACCCGGACATCCGCCAGCTCGTCGAACTGCGCCTGCGCGGCCTCGGCCACCGGGTCGTGTCGGCCGGATCGGGGCCGGAGGCGCTGACCGTCATCGCCGAGCGCGGCGCACCCGAGGTCGTCGTCCTCGACGTCGCGATGCCCGGCATGACCGGCCTGGAGGTCCTGCGCACCCTGCGGACCCAGCCCGAGCACGCCCACCTGCCCGCGATCTTCCTCTCCGCGCGGGTGCGTCCCGAGGACATCGCCGCGGGCGAGGAGCTCGGCGCGATCTACCTCACCAAGCCCTTCGTCGTCTCCGCGCTGGCCGGGGCCATCGAGAAGGCGCTGACCGCGAGCGTCGAGGCCGCCGCCGGCTGGTGAGCCACCACCCCGTCCCACGAACCTCCGATCCGTCCCGGACCGGGGGTTCGTCTCGTCCCGGACCGGGGGTTCGTGTCGTCTCGGACCGGGGGTTCGTGTCGTTGCAGGGGAGGCGGCACGGGTGCGTCCGGACGGGTGACTCAAGGAAGTCCCGGGCGGTGCCGAAGGAGGCACTAGCCAGGAAGGCTGACAGCAGGGCCATGGACGGGCCGCTGGACGAGGGACCCCGAACGGGGTACCGCGAACAACAGGCGGTGCAGTGCGACTCCCGAACTTCTCGCAGCTGGTGGTCCCCGCGGGGGTCGTCGGCATCGTCCTGCTGCTCGTCGTGCCTCTGCCGGCGGCCATGCTGGACTTCCTCATCGCGTTGAACATCACGATGTCGCTGATGGCGCTGCTGGTGACGATGTTCGTCAAGCGGGTGCTGGACTTCTCGGTCTTCCCCTCGCTGATCCTGGTGCTCACCCTCTTCCGCCTCGGCCTGAACGTGGCCTCGACGCGACTGGTGCTCTCCAACGGCTTCGCCGGCAAGGTCATCGAGGCCTTCGGGCACTTCGTGATCTCCGGCTCGCTGGTCATCGGCCTGGTGATCTTCCTGATCCTGGTCGTCATCCAGTTCGTCGTCATCACCAAGGGCGCCGAGCGCGTCGCCGAGGTCGGTGCCCGCTTCACCCTCGACGCCATGCCCGGCAAGCAGATGGCCATCGACGCCGACCTCAACGCCGGCCTGATCGACGAGGCCGCCGCCCGCCAGCGCCGCGCCGACGTCAGCGCCGAGGCCGACTTCTACGGCGCCATGGACGGTGGCTCGAAGTTCGTCAAGGGTGACGCCGTCGCCGGCATCATCATCATGCTGATCAACCTCATCGGCGGGTTCGCCATCGGGATGGTCCAGCACGGGCTCGGCCCGGCGGAGTCGATCAACAAGTACGCGCTGCTGAGCATCGGTGACGGTCTCGTCAGCCAGGTGCCCGCGCTGCTGCTGAGCGTCGCGACCGGCCTCATCGTCACCCGCTCCACCAGCAACGGCGACATGGGCACCGAGGCCATCAGGCAGTTCTCGCAGCAGAAGATGGCCCTGCAGATCGCCGGCGGCGCGATGATCGTCCTGGCGCTCATCCCGAGCATGCCCAAGCTGCCGTTCCTCGTCGTCGGCGGACTGGCCTTCGTCGCCTCCACCCGCATCTCCCGCCGCGACGCCAACACCGCCCGCGACGTGGCGCTCGCCGCCTCCGCCCCCGGCCCGGTCAACCCCAACGAGGCCGCGGAGAACCTGCTCGAGGAGATGCGCGTCGACCCCCTCGAGGTGGTCCTGGCCCCCGACCTCGTCGACCTCGTCGACACCTCCGGCGGTGGCGACCTGCTCGAACGCGTCCGGGCCCTGCGCCGCAAGATCGCCCTCGAACTGGGCCTCGTCGTCCCGCCCGTGCGCACCCGCGACTCCCTCGACCTGCCGATGTCCACCTACGCGGTGCGCATCTCCGGCGTCGAGGTCGCCCGCGGCACCGCCCCGCCCGGACAGGTCCTCGCCCTGGGCGACAACCTCGACGGTCTGCCCGGACGGGCCACCGTGGAACCGGTCTTCGGCCTCGCCGGCAAGTGGATCCCCGCCGAACTGCGCCACCAGGCCCAGCTCATGGGCGCCACCGTCGTCGACCGCGCCAGCGTCCTCATCACCCACCTCGGGGAACTGGTCCGCACCCACGCCTCGCGCCTGCTCTCCCGCGAGGACGTCCGCTCCCTGGTGGAGGCCCTCAAGCGCACCCACCCGGCCGTCGTCGACGAGCTCACCCCCGCGGCGCTCTCCCTCGGCGAGGTCCAGCGCGTCCTGCAGGCGATGCTCGACGAGGCCGTCCCCATCCGCGACCTCGCCCGCATCTTCGAGGCGCTCTCGCTCAAGGCCAAGGCCGGCTCCGACCTCGACGGCCTCGTCGAGTCCGCTCGCCGTGCCCTGGGACCGGCCGTCGCGGCCGTCCACGAGCAGGACGGCACCCTGCACGTCATCACCCTGGACCCGATGCTGGAGCAGACCCTGGCGGAGTCCCTGCGCCCCGGTGAGCACGGCGCGAGCCTCGCCCTGGACGCCGTCACGGCCGAGCACCTGGTGACCGCCTCAAGTTCCTGCCTCGAACGTGCCGAAGGGCACGGCATCAGCGCAGTCCTCGTGTGCGCACCCCCTCTGCGCGCCCCGCTGCGCCGCCTGCTGAAGGTGGCGGTGGGCCGCCTGCACGTCCTGTCCTACGACGACGTGAGCAACCACCCCCGGATCGAGACGGTTGGATCGGTGAGCGGTGTCCATGCACTTGCTTCTTGAAGGTTCTGACTTGCAGGAGCTGCTGACGCAGGTCCGTGAGACCCACGGCGAGACCGCCCGCGTCGTCCGCGCCGAACGCATCCGCTCCGGCGGTGTCGCCGGCTTCTTCTCCAAGGAGCGCTACGAGGTGACGGTCGAGATGGACGGCGACACCGCCGGCGACGCGACCGGCGGAGTCGGCGCGCAGGACGGCACCTCCACCACCGCCCACCCGGCGGGGGAGGAGGAACGCGAGTCCCTCGACTTCGAGGCCCTGCTCGCCGCCGCCGACGCCGCCGAAGCCACCCCCGCGCCGGCCCCCGCCGCGCCCCAGGGCACCGCCGCGCAGCCCGTCGCGCAGCCCGACGAGGACTTCGAGTCCGTCCGCCAGGGCCTGCTCGACATGCTCCGCGCCTCCAGCGGCAGCGACGTCCAGGAACCGCCGTTCAAGGTTTCCGGGACGGATGCCGAGGAGGTCGGTGTGATCGCGCAAACGGGTGACAGCACCGAGGTCGAGGCCCCCACCGAGGACTACTCCGAGGACCGCGACGAGGACCTGGTCGCCGAGCGGTTCGAGGCCCAGCTCCTCGAGGAGGCCCGCCTCGAGATCGAGCGCGCCGAGCGCCTCGAGCAGGAACGTCTCGAGCAGGAACGCCTCGAGCAGGAACGCCTCGAGCAGGAACGCCTCGCGAACGAGCGCCACGAGCAGGAGCTCGCCGCCCAGCAGATCGCAGCCCAGCAGGAAGCCGACCGTCGAGCCCTGGAAGAGGAGCGGATGCGCCAACTGGAGATCGAACGCCAGCACGCCCACGAGACCGAGCGCCGGCACGCGCAGGAGACGGCCCGCCGCGAAGCCGCCCGCGAGCAGGAACTGCGCCGGGAGGAGGCCCGCGCCGACGTCCGTCGCCGCCAGGCCGACCGCATGGGCGCCACCACCGCACCGGCCCGCTCCCTCGGTGAGGTCCTCGCCGCCGCCGACGCCGCCGAGGGCACCCACCGCCTCGAGGCCATGTTCACCGCCGGGCGCTCGCAGGACCCGCGTCAGGTCGCACGTCAGGACCCGCGTCAGGACATCGCGTCCCAGCAGCGCCCGCACCGGCCGATCTCCACGGAGAGCGATTCCTTCGCGGCGACGGTGGCCTCGATGCGCTCGTCGGCCAGCACCGGGGGAGAGGGTCACCGCTACGGACGATCCCCTGTGGCTGGAGTAACTGCTGATGTACGCTCGGTGACGATGCAGCCTGCGCGGCCCGCTCGTCCCCGTCCGGGTCGCCCCGCGGTCGAAGCCTCGACCCGGACCGTTCGCAGCTCGGAGGATCGCGTGTCTGACCAGTTCGGTGCGGCCAACGGAGCCGCCAACACCCCGGTCGGCCGCCGCGGCGAGCCGGAGGGCCGTGGCCCCGCCCGTCGTCCGGAACTGCGCCGCCCCGCGGCCGTGGCCGACCAGTTCGCCGACCAGTTCGGTGATCAGTTCGGCGACCGGTTCGCCGAGGACCGCCGTGGCGAGTGGGCCGGCGACTACGACCAGCTCAACGGCCAGGTCAACGGAACCGCCAACGGCCACGTCAACGGCCAGCTGAACGGAACGGCCAACGGCCACGGCGAGTCGCGTGACTTCGACCAGGCCTACCAGCAGGAGTTCGCGGGCCAGTACGCCCCCGAGCAGGACGACCGGTCTCCGCGCACCGCGGAGCGGACCTACCAGCCCACCAGTGCACGCGACGGGGACGAGAACGAGGCGATGAGCATGGATCTGACTTACCGTGAACCGATGACCACCTACAGTGACCGGTCCTCGCAGCCGCGGATGCCGTACCGCGAGCCGCAGGACACCGGCGACGTACTGCGCCTGGCCCGCGACATCGAGGTCCCCGCGCCGCTGCGCGTGGGCGCCGGTGAGCTGGTCGTCGTCATCGGCGAGGCCGACGCCGTCGTCTCCGCCGCGCTGCTGGTCGCCGACGAGGTCGGTTCCGAGGCGCCGCTGGTGCTGGGTCGTGCCGACGTGCAGAACACCATCACCGCCGAGGAGCTGCCGGCCCGTCAGGACCAGGCCCGGCGCTGGAGCGCCCCGCTCACCGTCGCCATCCCGGCCCGTCCCACCGGGGCCGACGCCGAGCGCGCCGCCCGCATGGCCGCCGAGATCGGTGCCGCCTCCGTCGTCGTCTGCGTCGACGCCACCCGCCGCAGCCACGCCGTCGCGAGCCTGCTGCGCGCGCTCGAGGCCGTCGGGCTGCCCGCCCGTCGCCTGGCCGTGCACCGCGCCGCCGAGAGCCCGGACCCCCTGGACGTCCTCTCCCTCGACGTCCCCGTCGGCTTCCTCGACGGACGCCCCGCCACCTCCGGCGCCTGGGCCGGTCTGCTCCTCGATGCCGCGGGCGACCACGGGATGCGTTGAGCCGCAACGGTTCACGAACTCACCCCGTCGCCCGACCCCTCGAGACCAGAACCGGAGAACGACAGAGCCCATGGCCAGACGTGCTGCTCCGGGGGCGGAGCTGAGCCGCGCCGCCGCGCAGTGGCCCGGCCTCAACCACCGGGTCTGGGTGGAGCTGCAGATGCCGGACACCTTCGGTGGGGACCTCATCCGGCTCCCCACGCGGGTCGAGGACGCCCACGAGGGCAGTCTCGTGGTCGCGGCACCCAGCTTCCGCGGTGACCTGCACGTGGTGGCCCCCGGGCTGCCCGTGACGGTCGCCTGGGCGGGGGCGCGCGGCCAGAGCCGGCAGGAGTTCCTGATCGCCGAGGTCGTCCGTCGCCGGGTCTCGGCCTGGGACCTCGCGCCCTCCAGCGAGGTCGTGGTCGAACAGCGTCGCCGCTACGCCCGGGTCCCGGCCTCCGGGTCGGTCCGGCTCTCCCCGGTGGAGGGCGACCCCCTGCAGCGCGAGGCCGACCTCGCCGACGGCGTGGTGGAGCCCCTGCTCGAGGGCCACCTGGTGGACCTCAGCGAGGGCGGGTCGGCGCTGTCCGTGGGGGGCGGTTCCTGGCTGCGGCTGGGGCGGCTGGTGCGGATGTCCTTCGAGCTCGACGGCGCCCCGCTCGACCAGGTCGGTCAGGTGGTCCGCTCACTGGACTCCCTCGACCCCGACCTCGTCGAGGTCGTCGTCGCCTTCAGCGAGCCGGTGCCCGCCGCGGACCGCTTGCGCCGCTTCGTCATGCAGACCCAGATCAGGCAACGCCGTGGAGGAGACCGATGACCGCGATCGTGCTGGCCGTCAGCCTGCTGCTGGCCGGACCGTCCGTGCTGGCCGCCCTGCAGGGCACCGGCGACGTCGACACCGCCCTGCTGCACCTGGTCCTGGCCCTGCTGGTCAGCACCGTCGCGGGCCGCGTCCTGCGCGGACTGGTCCGGGGGTACCAGGAACAGGCCGAGAAGGCCCCCCACCCCGAGGCGGAGGACGTCGACGGCCTGCCGGGCCGTCGCCGCAACGACTTCTGAGGTCCGCTCCGGCCACCGCTGGAGACCACCCGACGCCCGTTCCGCACCGCGGAGCGGGCGTCGGGTGTTTCCGGGACGTTTCCGCACCGGCTGAGACGGGTGTGACGGGTGGGGTCCACGCCGGGCCGCGGAAATCTGTCACTAGAACGACATGGACGAACACGTTTCGTCACCTATGCTGGGCCCCATGCTGGTCCTGACGCGCAAGGCCGGGGAATCCGTGGTCATCGGCGACGAGGTCGTCGTGCGCGTCCTCGAGGTGAGAGGTGACGTCGTCCGCGTCGGCATCGACGCGCCCCGCGACGTGCAGGTGCACCGCCAGGAGGTCTACGAAGCGGTCCGCGAGGCCAACATCGCCGCCGCCGCCGCCTCCGAGGAGGCGATCTCCGCCCTGCGGGGCATCGTCCGCCGCGCGGGCGCCTGAACCCCCTCCGAGTCCTGCTTCGAGAACGCTTCACCCGTCCGGCCCACGCCGCCCTCAAGGGGGAGCGTCGAGGGACCGAAAGCACCGTGAGAGCTGCTGACCTCCCGTGGTCCGGTGGCCAACGGTGGGGGTGGAGCGATGACGGCGGCGCCGTCCACGAACACGTCGGACGTCACGGCACCCCCGGTGCTGCCCGGCCCGGTCCTGGCCACGGCCATGGAGCGCTCCGGGCTGGCCCTCGCGGTGCTGGACGCCGACGGCCGGCTCATCCACGTCACCCACGGCCTGACCCGCATGCTGGGCGTCAGCGCGGAGGACCTCCTCGGCCGGTACCGGCTGCAGTGGTGGCTGGGACTCTCCGTCGTCGTCCTCCCCGAGGCCGAGGGGCACGGGCACGACGACCGCGACGCCCACGACGACCTGACGCCCACCCAGCGGGCCGTGCTGTCCGGGGCGATGCCCACCGGCCTGGACGTGCTGAGCGCGATCCGCAGCGGCGACCTCGACGTGGACGTCGACGTCGCCCGCTCCGACGGCCAGCTGCTGGTCGCCCACGTGCACGCCTCCACCACCGGTGAGGCGGGCGGCGGGGCCGTCCTCGTCGTGCGCGACGTGACCGTCGAACGCGCGACCCACCAGCAGCTGCGCACGCTGCTGGCCCGCCAGGACGCGGTGATCTCCGCCAGCCCCGACACGATCTACCGCATCAACCTGCCGCAGCGGGTCGTGGAGTGGACCAACGCCGGACCGGTCTCGCTGCTGGGGCTGCCCAGCGCCGACGGCGGGGCCTCGCTGGACGCGATCCACCCCGACGACGCCCCGGGCGTCGTGCGGGCCCTGGAGTGCCTGGGCGGTGCGGGTGCGGGCGAGATCGTGGAGTGCACCTACCGCGTCGTCGACGGCTACGGCGGTGACCGGTGGGTGCACACCCGCTCCACCGTCTCCGACCGTTCCGCCGTCGGGATCCCGGTGCGCGTCGTGGGCATCGCCCAGGACCTCACCGAGACGATCACGACGATGGACGCGCTCGCCGGCTCGGAACGACGCTTCCACGAGATCTTCGCCCGCGGCCCGGTGGGGATGCTGCTCTTCGGTCTGGAGGGCTGGGTCAGCGAGGTCAACGACGCGCTCTGCACCTTCTGGGAACGCGACGCCGCGGAACTGATCGGCGCCCCGGCGGGGCAGTTCCTCGACCCCGCCGGCCCCGCCGAGGGTGCCCGCCCCAGTGCGGAGGAACGCGACGAGCACGCCCGCGCCGCCGCCGAGCTGGAGGCGCTGGTCTCCGGCGCGGTCGAGGTCGTGCACCGCGAGCGGCGCTACGAGCTGCCCAGCGGCAAGGTGGTGTGGGGTCAGATCTCGCTGTCGCTGACCTCCAGCAGCTCCGGTGAGCCGGCCTTCCTCGCCTTCGTCGAGGACGTCACCGCCCGCAAGCGCGAGGCCGAGCAGCTCGAGCACGCCGCCCTGCACGACCCGCTGACGGGGCTGCCTAACCGCGCCAAGGCCGAGGACCGGCTGCGGACGGCGATCTCGCGGACCCGGCGCCGCGGCGGGGGCTGCGCGGTGCTCTTCGTCGACCTCGACCACTTCAAGGACGTCAACGACAACCTCGGTCACGCGGCCGGGGACGCGTTGCTCGCCGACGTCGCCGACCGGCTGCGGGGGCTGCTGCGGGCCGGGGACATGGCCGCCCGCATCGGTGGTGACGAGTTCGTCCTGGTCTGCGAGGACGTCGCCGACGCCAAGGCGTTGTCCTCGATCGCGGACCGGGTCTGCGAACGCCTCAGCATCCCCGTCGACCTGGGGATCCGGACGGTCACGGTCAGCGCCAGCATCGGCGCCGCCCGCACCGACGGGGAACTCGGCCCCGAGGAGCTGCTGCGCGCGGCGGACCGCGCGATGTACCGGGCGAAGGCGGCCGGGCGGGCGTGCTGGCGCGCGGCATGACGCGGTGTCACGCGGTGTGACCTCCAGGTGACTCAGACGGCGTTCGGAGGCGGCATCCGGGTGTGCTCGGTCACCGCGTGATGAACCTCACCCCCGATCGGCGCAGCGTGGGATTCCCCTGCCCGGGCTGATCGGCCATCCTGGAGTCAGACCCGCCACCGCTCGGTGAAGACAGTGTCGTCTGTGGTCGACCAGAGGCACCGTCCTGAACGAGGAGGTCGTGAGATGAACGACAGCAGCACGCGCAACGGCACCAACGACGTCGTGATCGACGTCCGTGAGATCGAGCTGACCACCGTCGCGAATCCGCGCCGCATCCAGCTCTGAGCTCCACCACGAGGCCGGTCCCCCGCTACGGGGGGCCGGCCTTCGTCGTTCCCGTTCGTCGTTCCCGTCAGGGGGCGGTGAGGATCCCCGCCCGGTACCAGTGGTGCAGCAGCTCGTAGCCGTTGTCCCCGGTCACCCAGGGGACGGGGGAGTCCGCCGGCATCGCGGTCGGGGCCAGCGGGTGCCCACCGGCGAGCAGCTGCTCGGCGGGGGTGAGGCGGCGGATCGCGACCCCGGCCACGCGTTCGGGGGCCGCGGCGAGGAACTCCGCGTACAGCGTCGGGTCGTGCTGGCCGTCGTCCCCCACCAGCAGCCACGTCACCTGCGGCAGCTCCCGGGCGAGGCGGGCCAGCGACTCCCGCTTGTGCCCGGGCCCGTCGCGGAACCAGCCGGTGTTGGTGGGACCCCAGTCGGTCAGCAGCAACGGTCCCTCGGGGTAGCCGAAGCGGCGCAGGAACCGGGTGAGGGTGGGCGCGACGTTCCACGCCCCGGTCGAGAGGTACAGCACCGGCGCGCCGGGGTTCTCGGCCACGACCTGACGGTACAGCTCGGCCATCCCGTTGACCGGGACCCGGGCCCGTTCGTCCAGGACGAAGGAGTTCCAGGCCGCCACCAGGGGCCGCGGTAGGCGGGTCACGACGACGGTGTCGTCGATGTCGGAGAGCAGCCCGAGCGTCGGTTCGGGACCCACGACGATCACCCGTGAGGTGCCGGAGTGGCGCAACACGTTCTGCGGCGGCAGTTCCGCACCGCCCTCGGTGTCGTCCTCGACGAGTTCGACGTCCTCCGCGGTCTCGTCCCCGGCGTCCCCGGCGTCGGGGCCGACGGTGAGGACGACCTCGTGCTCACCCGGGGGCAGGTCGATGCGCACGACCTCGTCGACGTAGCCCTCGCGGTTGGTGCGCAGGAGGCGCTCGTGCTGCCCGATGCGCACCGTCACCTCGGCGTCGGCGATGGGGACGGTGAGGAAGTTGCGCCAGCCGCGCACCACGCGCAGCCCGTCACGGGCGTTCTCGGCGTGGGTCTCCTCCCGGCCCAGCAGGACCCGCCCGAGGACGCGGACCCAGCCGGGGCCGCCGTAGCCGGGGTAGGCGATGGCCCGGGCGTGGTAGCCCCGCCGGCGCAGCCGCGACCCGGCGAGACCCTTCACGGCGTCCTCGATGCGGGCGGCGCGGTGCAGTCGGTGCTCGCCGGGCCGGGGCGTCAGGTCGAGGGAGCGGAGGTTCTCGAGGTCACGGCGTGCCTCCGCGACCCGCCGGGCCCGTCGCTGTGCGCCGGTGAGAGCGGGTCCGTTGATCACCTGGTGGACCCTAACGGTCGGGGAAACCCCCGGCGAGGCGGTCGAAGCCCTCGTCGAGGCCGACCCGCGGTTCCCAGTGCAGCAGCTCCTTCGTGCGGGCGATGTCGAACCAGTGCGCGGTGGAGAGCTGCTCGGCCAGGAAACGGGTCATGGGCGGCTCGTCGGGCAGCCCGAACCGCGTCCAGACCCGCTCCACGAGCGAGCCCGCGACCTTCGCGACGGCGGCGGGGACCCGCCGGGTCGGGGCGGGGACCCCGGCGGCGCGGCAGATGCGGGCGAAGACCTCGCTGACGGTGCGGGGCTCGCCGTTGGTGACGACGAACGCCTGGCCGTGCACGCCCGCGTCGGTGACGTGGTCCAGCGCCGCGAGGAGCGCGTCCACGGCGTTGTCGACGTAGGTGGTGTCGATGAGGGCGGTCCCGTCGTCCAGCAGCGGCAACCGACCCGCGCGGGCGCGGTCGGCGATGCGCTGCACGAGCTGGGTGTCCCCGGGACCCAGCACGATGTGCGGGCGGACCGCGCACACCGCGAAGGTGGGGGAGTCCGCGGCCAGGGCGAGCAGTTCCGCCTGCGCCTTGGTCACGGCGTAGGAGCCGTGCGCGGCGGCCGGGTCCGCGGGGGTCGTCCCGACCCCCACGAGCGCGGACCCGGCGTGGGCGACGGAGGGCGAGGACACCATGACGAAGCGGGAGACCCCCGCGGTGCGGGCCGCGGCGAGCAGGTTCGCGGTGCCCTCGACGTTGGTGGCGACGTACTCGGGGTGGGGTCCGGTGACCGACACCTTCGCCGCGAGGTGCACGACGGCGTCGACCCCGGCCGCGGCGCGGGCGCACGCGTCGGCGTCGGTGACGGATCCGAGGACCTCCTCGAAGCCGGCCAGCCCGGACGGGCGGCGCTGCAGGACGCGGACGTCCTCACCGCGGGCGGCCAGGGCCCGCGCGGTCTCCCGGCCCAGCATGCCGCTGGCCCCGGTCACGAGGACCTTCACGTGAGCTTCCCCGCCTTCTCGCCCGCGAGGACGCTCTCGGCCCAGGTACCCACCCGGGCCCGGTCGATCTTGGAGTTGTGACGCACGTCGGTCGGCAACGCCGGGACCAGCAGCAGCGCGACCAGGTTGCGCCCGGTCGCGGCGCGCACCGATTCCGACAGCTCGGGGTCGGCGACCGTCGTGCGGGTCACCGCGACGTCGCCCTCACCCTCGGCGACGACGACGAACTGGCGCGCGGCGCGCGGCCCGATCCCCACGAACGCGGCCCGCGCGACGCCCGGCACGGACTCCGCCCGCTGCTCCACCCCGACGGGGGTGACGACCTCGTCGGCGCTCACGACGACGTGGGCCAGGCGCCCCTCGATCCAGACCCGCCCGGCGGCGTCGAGGTGGCCGACGTCACCGGTGCGGTGCCAGCGCCCCGGCCGGACCTGCCCGAGCAGCGTCGGGGAGGGACGCACGTCGACGCTGGCGGCCTGGGTGAACCACAGCTGGTCGTAGTGGTCCTTGACGTGCTCACCACCGACGACGACCTCTCCCACCACCCCGGCGGTGGTGACGAGGTCGACCCCCGCGTGCCCGTCCCCGTCCAGGGGCGCGATCGCGACGACGACCCCCTCGACGGGAGTGCCCACGCAGATGCCCTCACCGGGACCGGCGGCCAGGACGTCGGAGAGACCCACGTCGGTGGCGGGCAGCACCTCGGTGGCGCCGTAGGGGGTGCGCGGGTCGGCCAGCGGCATGAGGTCCTTCACCCGCTGCAGCAGCGGCGTCGGGACGGGTGCCCCGGCGGAGAGCAGGGTGTCCACCCCACCCAGCGCCTCGCGCTGGGCGGCGCTCAGCTGCGCGGCGGTGGCCAGGACGTTGACGATGGCTGCGGGGGCGAGGAACACCGACGTCGCCCGGGCCGCGGCGACGGCGTCGGCCAACGCGGCCGCCGTCAGCGTCGCCGGCCGGGTGACGTCCATCGCGGGGACCACGCACGTCGCGCCCAGCGCGGGCCCGAACAGCGCGAACGGCGCGAACGCCGACACCAGCGGCTGGCCGGGACCGGTGCGGATGGTGCGGCCCATCGCCTGCGCGAGCTGCGCGAGCTGGCCGTGGGTGTAGACGACACCCTTCGCGGGACCGGTGGAGCCGGAGGTGAAGAGCACCGCGGCCTCCGCCTGCGGCGAGGGTTCGGCGGGCAGTTCGAAGCCCGCGGCGAGGCGGTGCGCCCCGGCCCGGGCGACGGCCAGCAACGTCGCCTCGACCCCCAGCACCTTCAGCGTCGCGTCGGAGATCTCCCCGGCGGCGATCCGGCGACCGGGCCAGCGCAGCACCCGCGCCGCGGCGAGCGCCTTCGACACCCCCACGACCCAGTCGACCCCGGCGCCGGTGACCGCGCGCGACAAGCCGCGCACCCCCAGTCCCGCATCCGCCACGACGGCGATCGCCCCGATGCGCAGCAGCGCGTACAGCGTCGCCGTCAGGTCCGCGCCCGGCGGGACGAGCAGCGAGACCCGTTGCCCCGCAACGACACCCATCGCGGTGAAGCCTGCGGCGAGTTCGTCGGTGCGGCGCTTCAGCAGGCCCCAGGGAACGCTGCGCGAGGTGCCGTCCTCCGACATCTCGATGACGGCGGGGGAGTCGGCGAGCGCGGGGTCCCCGCCCCGTTCCTCCAGCGCGGCCCACATCCGCGGCACCCGCACCTCGACCTGCGCGGCTTCGTCTCCGGGCTGCGGGGCGGGGTGCAGGACCCGTTCGTCCAGCCACCGCAGCACCGCGGCGGGGAACTGCGGGTCCTCCGGGGTGAGGTGGCTGGCCGTGGCGAAGCGGTGCACGTCGGCGTGCGGCACCCGGGCCCGCCAGTCGCGCAGGAACCACTCGGTGAACACCGGGTCGCGCGGACCCCACGCCACGAACGTCGGGACCCCCGCCGCGGCGATCGCCGCGACACCGTCGCTGACGGCGTCCAGCGCGGCACGACTGGGGTGGTCGGGACCCACCGGGACGTCCGCGACGAACGCCTCGATCCCGGCCCGCTCACCGGCGTGGGCGTAGGGGGAGCGGTACGCCGCCTTCACCGGCGCCGGGAGCGCGGGGCGCGGCAGGGCCAGCGTCGTGCGCAGGAACGCGTCCGTGCGCGACGTCACGCCCGCCAGCAGCCCCGGGCGCAGCACGAGCTTCAGGATCCCCGGCGCACCCGCGCCGGCCGGCCAGCTCGCCGCCGTGTTCGCCACGACCAGCCCCGCCAACCTGATCCGCGAGCCCGACCCGTGCCGGCCCCCACGGCGGGCGAGTTCACCCGCGGCCCAGCCGGAGACGACGAGACCGCCCCAGTCGTGACCCACGGCCACGACCTGACCCGACAACCCCAGCGCGTCCACGAGCCCGGCGAGGTCCTCGACCCGGTCCGCGAGGCGACGGGTCGTCCCCGTGCGCTCCGAGAAGCCCATCTCCAGCTGGTCCACCGCGACGACGCGCCACCCCAGGTGCACCGACGAGGCGGCCCGCGCCAGCCCCCGCCACAGGTAGGACCACGTCGGGTTGCCGTGCACGCACAGCAACGTCCCCACGACGTCGTCCGGTCCCGCGTCGGGCGCGGTGTCGAGCACGTGCCACGTCCGCGGCACCCCCGCGTGGTCGACCGCCTCCACGAGACGGGACCAGCGCGGGTCGAGACCCTCCAGACCGGCCGGCGGGGTCACCGCCGGCCGCACAGCGGTCTTCACCACTCCAGCTCGATCATCGCCGTGTTCAACCCCGAACCCACACCCATCGCGATCACCCGGTCGCCGGGGGACAGCTCCGGCGCCGTCGCCGCCAACGTCATCGGCAGCGAGATCGGACCGACGTTGCCCCACTGCGGGAACGTCATCGGCACCTTCGCCGCGTCCACCCCGATCCGCTCCACCAGGGTCTCGGTGTGCACGCGGGAGATCTGGTGGATGACGAACTTCTCCGCGTCGCGCCAGCCCCACAGCTCGTCACCGGCGTTGAAGGCGTCCACGACGATCTCGATGCCCTCGGTCAGCATCAGCTTCGCGTCGGTCTTCATGTGGTTCATGTCCCCGATGCACAGCTCGTGGTGGGCCGTGCCCGCCCGCGACACCCCACCGACGATCCGGTGCGCCTGCGGGTGCTCGTCCGCGCGGCCGATGACCGCCGCCGCCGCACCGCAGCCCAGCGTCATCGTCGCGAACTCGTTGAGGAAGTCCTTGCGGGTGATCCCGTCGCGCTGCAACCGCGAGATCGTCCCCTCGTGCATGGAACGCACGTCCTCCGCGCCCAGCACCACCGCGTAGCGGATCATCCCCGCGTCGATCATCGCGGAGGCCACCTGCACCCCGTTGACCCACGCCAGGCACGCGTTGGCGATGTCGAAGTTCATCGCCGACGTCGGCAGGTCCATCCCGTGGTGCACCGACGTCGCCACCGCCGGTTCCAGGTGCGGGCGCGTCACCGTCGTGGAGATGACCACCCCGACGTCCTTCGCGTCGACCCCGGCCTCCGAGAGCGCCTTCGCGCCGCACTCCGCGGCCACGTCGGAGGCCTTCTGGCCGTCCGCCCACCAGCGGCGCTCACTCACCCCCGCGACCTTCTCCAGCAGTCCGGGACGCAGGCGCAACCGCTCCAGCGTCCCCGACAGCACGTCGTCGAAGTACGACGAGGGCACCACCCGAGGCGCCTCGACGTGCGAGATCGACAGCAGAGCGGCGTTGGCCGGCGCGAACGTCGCGTTCCCGTGGAACGCGCGGTCCGAGGCAGAAGGGTCGTACAAGGGCTTCCCCGATCCAGAGTCGTCGGCCGCGCGGCGGTGGGTCGCCGTGCCCGGTGCACCGTCCACCGGCTGGCAGCAGGCCACCCGCGCGGCGGGCACTCAGGTTAACCGCCGACGAACGCCGCGCTCGCCGAGGTCACCCCCGAGCACCCGCCGAGCCCGCGACCCGAGCCGCCGCCAGCACCGTGGACGACGCCCGCTCCAACGTCGCGACCGCCCCCTCCAGTTCCGCCCGCGACGGCACCCGCCGGGCGAAGCACGCCCGCTCCACCACCGCCAGCGCCGCCCCCAGCTCCTCCCGCCGAGCCGCCAGCGGCCCCGCCCCCGCCGGCGTCAGCAGGCGCGCACGCCACGTCGAGAGCCCCTCCGCGCCACCCCGGCGACGCTCCGGCGGCAACGCCGCGTCGAAGCGCTCCCACGCCACCAGCAGCGCCAGCACCGACGGCGACATCCCGTCGCCGCGCCGGCGGGCCACCACCGCGTTCGCGACCCCCCTCCGGGCCCGACGCCGACGCGCCCCCGCCCGCAGCAGCACCCACGCACCGACGGCCACCCCCACCAGCACCACGGCCAGCACGGTGCGCGCCACGGCGCTCGCCAGCACCTCGGTCACCGTGCGCTGCACCCACGACCACGCTCGCGCCGCCCACGACGGAGGATCCCCCGCCACGAGCGGCGCACCCGCCGTCGGGTCCGACGTCGTCCACCCCTGCCCGGGGACCCACACCTCCACCCACGCGTGCGCGTCCGCACCGCGGAACACCCGCCGCCCACCGGCGTCGGTGCCACCGGCGAAGCCCGTCACCAACCGCGCCGGGATCCCCGCCGAGCGCAGCAGCACCACCTCCGCGCTCGCGAAGTGCTCGCAGAAGCCGATGCGGTCCTCGAAGAGGAACGCGTCCACCGCGTCCTCACCGGCCGCCGGCACCGGCGCGTCCAGGGAGTAGCGCGCGGTCGCGTGCAGGTGCTCGTTCACGGCCCGCGCCGTCGCCACCGGCCCGCGACCCGCCGCCAGGCGCACCCCGAGGTCGCGCACCCGCTGCGGCAACGACGACGGCAGCTGCAGCCACCGCTCCTCCTCCACCGGCGCCGCCCCGGCGCCCGATCCCGAGTCCACGCTCGACCCGAGCGTGGGGGTCTCCGAGGACGTCACCGTGTACGGGACCCCCACCGGCCCCAGCCACGCCGCGGCGCCCGACGGCACCACCCGCAGGTCCACCCCCGGGGACGACACCGCCCCCGGCGCCCCGGCGCTGAGCAGCGCCGGGTAGTCACCCGACACGGGTTCCACCACGTCCACCCGCTGCGGCCCCGTCGCGCCGTCCTCCCCGACCGCCGACCACTGCGACGACCCCGACGACCACGACGCCACCGGACCACCCGTCCACGTCCGCCCGTCGTAGGTGTCCAGCACCGCCGAACGCCACCACCCGGGAGAGTCCGCCGGCACGCTCACCAGTTCCGTCTGCGGCAGCCCACCGCGCGAGGACAGGTCCAGGTCACCCCCCGCGTAGGCCGCACCCGAGCGCGGAGCCGCCGACGCCCGTTCCTCCGCACCGGAGGCCGTCGCCCGCCCCAGCGCGCCACCGGCCAACGACGCCCCGCCACCCGCCGGCACCAGCAGGAACAGCAGCACCCCCGCCGTCCCGGCCGCCGCCACCGCCCGCAGCGTCCGCGCCCGCTGCGCCGCACCCCCGACCCGGTGCGGCACCGCTCCCGCGAAACCCGCCAGCACCGCCGACCACACCACAGCCAAGGGGCCGACCAACGCCGCCACCGGCGACACCCCCGCCGCCGCCAGCACCACCAGCACCGACAACCCCAGCACCAACCGCACCTCGCGCAGCGAACGGGCGCTCGCGAACTGGCGCACCGCCAGGCACAACGCCAGCACCGGCCACAGCGCGAAGACCCCCGAGCTCGAGACCACCCCCGGCAGCCACACCGCACCCGCCCCCGCCGCGAGGACCCCCGTCCACGCCCGCGCCGAGCGCGACGACGTCGCGCCCCGCACCAGCGCCGCCAGGCCCAGACCCGCCGCCGTCGTCGCCACCCCGCCGACCGGCAGTCCACCGGTCACGACCAGACCCCACGCCGCGCCCAGCACCGCCAGCGCCGCGCACACCAGCACCGCGCGACCCGCCCCGTGCGTCGCGTAGGGATCCGCCGCCTCGATCGACGTCGCCTCGACCGACGTCCCCGACCGCCTGCTCACGCGAACCGCCACCCCGTCCCCAGCTCGCCCACCAGCACCCGACCGTCACGACCCGCCGCCGCCCGCGCGGCCACCCCGTCCAGCGGCGTCGGCCCGCCCGCCGCCGCCAGCACGTCCAGAGCCCCCAGGCCCTCACCCGACGCCTCCGCGAGCACGACCCGCACCACCCGCCCCGAACCCAGCTCCCGGCGCACCAGCGCCGCAGCAGAGGCCAGCAGCTCCTCCCACGCCACCCCGTCACCGGAGGCGGCGCCCCCGAGCGCCACCACCAGCGGACCCACCGGCTCCACCTCCCGCTCCACCACCACCAACCCCACGCCCGCCCCACGCGAGGGACCCGAGAGCGCACCCCGACGGGCACTCGCCCGCCAGTGCACCGACGACACCCGGTCCCCCCGCCGGAAGGGACGCACCCCCGCGACGTCCTCCACCCCGGCGCTCACGGGCGGGATCGCCAGCGTCGGCGGCGTCGCCGGTGCGGGGTGGACGTGCACGGGCGCGCCGACGCGCCCGACCCGCTCCACGGTCAGCAACCCGAGGCTGTCCGCCGCCTCGACGAGGACCTCCGGGCCCGGGCTGAAGCAGCGGAAGGCGGCCTCGCGAGGAACGCGCAGCGCCACGCTCGCTCCGGCCGGGATCGCCGGCAGCGCGGTGTGACCCGGGGCGAAGGCGTCGCCGCGGAAGTGCAGGACGGCCGGGGGGAGGTCCCGCGGTCCGTGGTTGTGCAGGTGGAAGACGTGCTCCACCACCTCGCCCACCCGCGTCCGGGCCGCCACGTCGACCCGCACCGACAGCGTCCAGACCCGCGGCAGCGTCGCGACGGCGACCCCGACCGCGGCCAGCAGCAGGCACGCCACCAGCGCGATCCAGCGGTTGCCGACCCCGAAGGAGAGCAGCAGCAACGCCGGCCCCGCCGTCGCCACGAGGATCGGGCGCATCCGCAGGACCTTGTCCGTGCTCGGCTGCGTCAGCAGGACCTCGCGCTCCAGGACGGGCGGGGGACCAGCAGCGGATCGCGCGTCGCTCACCGGTGGATCGGCACGGCCGTGCCGGCGACGAGACCCGCCGCGAGACGTTCCTGCGCCAGCGTGCGCGACGCCGTCCCCAGGGAGTCCGCGAACCGGTGCTCCTCCGCCGGCACCAGCCGGTGCGCGAGCACGGGCACCACGAGGGCCTGCACGTCCTCCGGCAGCACGTGGTCCCGCCCGCCCAGCAACGCCCGCGCCTGCGCGCACCGCACCAGCGTCAACGCCGCCCGCGTCCCCGCCCCCGACACGATCCGCGGGTCCGTGCGCGTCGCCCGGGTCAGCCTCAGCGCGAGGTCGAGGGTCGCCTCCGCCACGTGCACCTGCGTCGTCGCCCGCTGCAACCCGATCAGGTCGCTCAACGCCAGCACCGGCGACAACGCCTCCGGACGGTTGCCCGCCAACTGCTCCCGCAGCACCTGCCGCTCCACGTCCTCACCGATGGGACCCAGCACCAACCGCACCGCGAACCGGTCCAGCTGCCCCTCCGGCAACGGGTACGTGCCGTGCTGCTCCACCGGATTCTGGGTCGCCACCAGCACGAACGGATCGGGCAACCGGTGCCGGACACCGTCCACGGTCACCGCCCGCTCCTCCATCGCCTCCAGGAACGCCGACTGCGTCCGCGGGGAGGTCCGGTTCAGCTCGTCCACCAGGACGACCGGCGCGAACAACGGACCCGGCACGAACCGGAACCCCTCGGCCGCCGGGTCCCACATCCCCGACCCCGTCACGTCCGCCGGCAACAGGTCCGCCGTCGCCTGCACCCGCGCGCAGTCCGCCCCCAGCGACGCCGCGAACGCTGTCGCCATCGTCGTCTTCCCGCTCCCCGGGACGTCCTCGATCAGCACGTGCCCCCGCGCCAGGACCGCCGTCACGAGCAGCTCCACCGCCTGCCGCCGCCCCCGGACGACACGCTCGATCCCCTCCACCAGGGCGCGCGCGGCGCTCGCGGGATCCGTGGTCGAGCGGGCGGTCTCGGGCAGGGCGTGGCTCACCTCTGGTTGATCGGCACCCGGCGTGGGCCACAGGAGGTGTGGCGCAGCAGCTTCCCCCGTCCGGAGCACCCCGTCGGCCCCGGACGCGTGGCGTGATCGAGGCTCTCAGCGTGCTACGGTTTTCCTCGTTCGCACCGACCGGAAGGCACGGGTGAGCACCACTCGTCCGGGTGGCGGAATAGGCAGACGCGCTAGCTTGAGGTGCTAGTCCACGTATAGTGGGTGGGGGTTCAAGTCCCCCCTCGGACACTCGTTGAGACAGCGACGGGACAGGCTCTGACCAGCGGAAACGCGGGTCGGGGCCTTTTTCGTCTCCGGCGCCGGTCCTTCCGGCGTCCGTGGGACGACGGTGGGTACCAGTGCAGTCCGGACCACGTCCGGTGGAGCTGCCGCGGCGGCGAGTGCACGCCGCAGAAGGGTTTCGCCACCGGGGGCGAGGCCGGCCGGTTCCGTCGCCGCGTTACCCCCGCGGCTCCATCGCCGGTGGGACGGTGGTCAGCGCCGCGCGAGGAGCGGGGCGAGTCCGCGCGCCATGTCACGAGCGCGGGGCAGGTCGCTCACCGCGGCAGGGCGACGCACCGCCAGCACCCCCTCCCGCGGGTCGGGGTCGGTGATGTCCAGGACCACGGCGCGGCCGTCGTTGAGCATGGCGTCCAGGAGGCGCTCGGCGTCGGACGCTGCGGCGGCCACGCGGGAACGCAGCAGGTGCCCGACGGCGGTGGTGCGGGCCAGGCGCAGGAGCAGTCTGTCGTCGTCGAGGTGAGCCAGCTCGGGGCGGTTCAGCAGCATCCGGGCCAGCGCGCTGATCTCAGCGGCAGAGGCGGGCTGGGGCGGGGCGGGGCGCCCGGCAGACGACCCGTTGCGGTGGGTCGTGCTCGGACGCGGGTGGTACTGCACTGGGTCCTCCTCGAACGCCGCCTGGTCACCCCGCTGCTCGTGGGCTTCCTGCTCTCCTCACTCTTCGGCGGGTCGAGCGGGCGGCACGATCGCCTGTTCGGGGGGTGCTGCGACCGGGTGCGCCCGCCGATGAGCTGTGTCGTGGCCTGATGTGGCGACGTGGCTGAGGTCACGCCACCTGGCCGGCAGCTCGAGAGGGCTGATCTCTCGTTCTGCCCCCCATCAGGGGGGTGTGTGGTTACCGTGTGGCAGTGCCGGAACTGTGCGTGTCCGACCTGGCGTTCACCCACGTCGGTTCCCACCTCGTCGTGGCCTGTTCCACCGAGCGGGGGCCTCAGCCCTACGCGGGCGTCCTCTTCGACGTCGTGCACCGCGCGGGTGGTCCGTCCTGGTTGTCCTTCCGCGTGCACGGGACGCCGGTCGTCCTGGTGGTCGAGGACCCCTCGACCACGATCGTGTCCGTGGAAGAGGTCGAGCCTCCCGTCGGTCCGGCGGGTGTTCCCCGCCAGATCGAGCATGACAGCGAGCCACTCAGGCAACACACACGGTGATATGACATGGTCAGGTCGTGTCCCGTTCTCCCTCGTCCCACTCTCCGTTCTGCGGCCAGACACTCCAGCCCGGAGGGCGGACGCGCGAGAAGCACAACCACCCGACCGCTCGGAGCGGCATCGAGCTGGGACTGGACACCCCGGGTCCTGACCGATCCACGCACGACCCCCGCCTCGACTCCCAGCGCACCGGTGGCTCGGGCGTCTTCGAGCAGGCGGGAGGACAACGGGCGCTGCTCAGAGCGTGGTGGGAGCAGGTGGACCAGGCCACCCGCGCCCGGCTGCTGGCTCTGGGCGAGGGGGACTTCCTCCCCGGTGACCTCGCGTTGGACGCGCAGATGGCGGGGGTCTCGGTCATCGCCGTCGGCACCGTCCTCGTGGACAGTGGCTACGAAGCCCGCTACGAGCAGCCCGACCTCCTGGCGGACCTGCTGGTGCAAGAACGTGAGCAGGCGTAGAGCGGCGTTCCGTGAGGCCGAGGTGACCCTGACCCCACTCGTCCGCGTCCGCGGGGGTACGCAGCGACCAGGACACCGGCGAACCCGTGGTGACCTCCTCGTCGGTCAGCGCGGATCTGCTGCATGATCAGGTGACGGCCACGTCACGCAGGTCGTCCACGGTCGCTCGGGTCGTCGAGGAGGTGCCGCATGGATCGCTTCGAGCTCGACGTCCACGCCCCGCAGCTCCCGGCTGACTTCACCGCCGCTGGTGCTTCGTCGACGCTACCGCCTCGTCCACCGGGCCTGCTGGGTGAGCTGCAGGAGATCGTCCTCGGCGTCTTCGCGGACTCCGACGACCTGCTTCCCCTCGACGCGGTCCGGCAGGAGGTGTGGCGGCGACTGCCGGACGACGTGCGCGCCTCCTGGTTGGTGCTGGTGATCGGGGGCAACATCAGTGCCACCCTGGCGCACCTCAGCGATGCGGGTCACCTGATCAGACACCGCAGGGGCTGGAGCAGCAGGCGGTACCAGCTGCGGGTGGAGGAGGCACCACCTGCGCCGGCGTCGCCAGGTCCCCACGACGGTCTCGCCGCCAGCGGCACGGTGCAGCCGGGCAAGACCCCCAGGACCCGCGCGCCCGGCAAGACCCGAAGATCCAGCGAGCCGAACCCCTCGAGCCCGACCCCGCAGAACGGTCACCCTCCGCTGGCCGACGGATGGGAACAGGACCCACTCCTCTGACCTGACCAGCCACACCCCGCGCACCGCTGACGACCGGGGCAAGCCCAGGTTGCAGCAGACCCGGGAGCCGACACCGGTCGGCGCTTGCTCCACCCCGAGCTCACCGGCCGTCCCGTGGTGGATCCCGGCCGAGGGCACCACGTCCCTGGTCACGAAGTGGGGGTCGCGTGGCTCGTACGCCAGCGTGGGCCGATGGGTGGACGCGATGGCCCACGACACGTGGTCAGACGTGGTGACGAGGGCGAAGACACGTCCGGGCTGCTGCTGACGCCGTGCTGGCCTCACCGCTTCGTGGCACAACCCGGCGTGCCCTCCACCGTCGGAGCACCTGCGGTTGCCCGCAGGTCCAACGGTGGCCTTCGACCGCTTCCAGGAGAACCCGTGACGCCCGACGTCCGCCGAAGCCGGTGACGCGTCCCGAGAGCCGTGGCCACTGGGCCTCCTTCTCGGGGTGGACCTCGCAGGCGCTCGCGCGTTTCCTGCGCGAGCAGGACCTGACGGGGGGGCGTGCTGCTGGGGCACTCCCTCGGTGTCCAGGTCGTCGCCGAACTCCTCAGCACCGAACCCGCCGACGTCCGCTGTGCGGTCCTCCTCGCCCCCACGACCGATGACGCCGCCCGGAACCGGTTCTCCCAGGCGCGGCGGCTGGCCTGGGACACCTCGGGGGAGCCGTTGAACCTGAAGTTCGTCCAGTTGTTCGCGGCAGCGGCCTGCAGGGCCCGGGTCTGGTGGCGGACGTCGCGGTTCATGCTGGACGAGCACATCGAAGACGCCCTCGAGCAGGTGCGGGTTCCCCTGCTGCTCGTGCGGGGGGACCGGGATCGGCTGGCCTCGGCCGCGTGGCCGCAACGACTGTCCGCAGCGTGCCTCGAGAGTGCTGTCGCTGAGGTTCCCGGTGCCGGTCACGTCGTCCACTGGTCGCACCCCGCCGAGGTGGCCCGGTTGTGCTGGTGGTGGGGGACACGCGAGTTGGCGACGATGGCGGTGGGGGAGTCCTCGCCGTGAGGCGTCTCGAGATCGTCCGCCGGGTGGGTGCGGATCTGTGGTACGCGCTGAGGTGGGAGGCGAAGAGCCTGCGGCGCAGTGTGTTGGCGCCCAAGTACGGCGCGGGCGGTGGTGGGTCGATCCCGGTCGTCCTGATTCCCGGTGTCTTCGAGTCCTGGCGCTTCCTGCAGCCGATCATCGATGCCCTGCACGGGGGTGGCCATCCCGTGCACGTCGTGAGCAGTCTCGGGTTCAACAGCGGCGAGATCCCCGAGATGGCTTCCCGGGTGCGCCGCCACGTCGAGGAGAACGGCCTGAGCGGGGGTGGCCGGATCGCCCTGGTGGGGCACAGCAAGGGCGGCCTCATCGGCAAGCAGTTGCTCGCCCACCACAACGGTGACGGCTTGTTCAAGCACCTGGTGGCCGTGAACTCCCCCTTCTCGGGTTCGAGCCTCGCCCGGTTCGTCCCGCTGCGGTCGGTCCGCGTCTTCGCGCCCGGCGGGGAACTGCTGCGGACCCTGACCGCCGTGGAGGACGTCAACCGCTGCATCACGTCGATCTACACGAAGATCGATCCGAACATCCCCGGCTCCAGTCACCTCCCGGGCGCGGAGAACATCGTCGTCGACACCGTCGGGCACTTCCGGTTGCTGGCCGATCCCCGGCTGGGTTCGGCCCTGCTCGACGTCCTCGCGTCGGTGGACCGGACACACCCATCGTGATCGCCGGTGGACGAGCGGATCGCACCGGGAACCCCGGACCGTGGAGCAGCGAGCGGACCAGGACGACGTTCGCCGACGAGCAGGGCGTGGTCGACTCGGACGTCACGTCGCTGGTGCAGCCGGCGAAACGGGCGCCCGTGGACGTGGCCACGCGTGGTGGGGGAAACCCCGTGCCCACGTCGGCGGCGGCCCGCGTCCCTGGACGCCGCAGGCTGCTCGCGGTGCTGTCCCTCGACGCGGCGTCGGTCGCCGGTCTGGTCCTCGTGGCCCTGGGAACGCGTTCGCGCCCTTCGGGTGCGGGGTACGGCGATCTCGCGCGCACCGCGGTCGTGAGTCTGGCGCCCGCCGTCGTCGCCGTCGTGCACGAGCAACTTGCTCACCGGCCAGGGGCCATCGGACGCCACGCTGCGCGCGGACCAGTTCTGCTGCTGGTCGCGGGATCGAGCGTGAGCACGGCCGGAGCGGCCCGCGTCCTGAGCGGGTGCAGCTCCCGTCCAGGTCATCGTCGGCGTCTGCGCGCGGTCGGCGTTTCTCTGCTCCTCGGTGGCAACGTCGTCCTCGTGCCGTACCTCGCGGCGCTGCGAGCTCTGCACGGCCGGGAACGGGGCGAGGACGATGTTCGCGGCACCGCGGTCCTCGGCGCGGAGCGCAGCGACGTCAGTGCCCCCACACGCTCGACGTCAGCAGAGCCCACCGCGCGGCGCGACCGGCCTCGTTGGGGTGCACCTCGTCCACGAGGAACTCCGGGTGCGCCGCGACCACACCGGACCAGGCCATGACGTGCAGGTTCGGCCACCGTCGCGTCGCCGCGGCCAGGCGCTCGTTGCGGGCGCGGAAGTAGTCGCCGGTGGCCCGGTCGGTGCCGTTGAACCCGAGGTCGTACCAGTAGACGGGTTTCCCCGCGGCCAGGCCCATGAACCAGTCGATCTTCTGGTCGAAGTAGCCGTTGCCGACGGGCACGTGCCCGCTGGGAACCGGAGCGGTGTCCCCGAGCGGCCACGTCCGGGTCGGGAAGGCCGCCCGGTCGCGCAGGGCGTCGTTGGTGCCCAGACCGAGCACGAGGACGTCGCTGTCGTCGACGGCCCGGCGCAGGTCCACCGTCGCCGTGGGGAGGGGCATCCCCGGCCAGGCGGAGCGGAAGCCCTGGTCCTCGACGAAGGCCTGCATCTCGTCGCTGGTGGAGCCGGGCCAGCCGAAGCAGGCCGCGGTGGCGGCCGGAACGGTGGAGGGAACTGTCTGCGCGGTTCCGCCGCAGGCGCCGTAGGTGATCGAGTCCCCGATGACGGCGACGCGCGGGACGGTGCTCACCCCGACGCGCCCCGTCGCCGCGTCCCAGGTGATGGACCCGAACTGGAAGTCGCTACGCCGCCCGCCGGGAACGTCGTACTCGTCGCTGGTCGGGTAACCCAGCCGGCCGCCCTCGTAGCCGGTGTCGGCCCACGCGCTCAGGATCGCGCCGCGCACCGTCCGCGCGTCGGTGCGCGCCGTCCAGTAGACGACGCCACCGCTGAACCGCTGCAGCCGCCCGCCGTCGCGGGGCAGGGGGACCTCGCTGGTGAGGGGGAAGCCGAGGGGGGAGTTCTCCCACCCCAGCACCGCCCACTCCTCCCGGATCGCCCCGGCGACGTCGTGCGCGCCGGTGGCGGGGCTCCAGTAGATCGACCCGCCCTGGAAGTGCTGACCGCGGCCACCGCGCACCTCGAACTCGTCGGTGGTGGGGAACCCCAGGGGGGAGTTCTCCCACCCGGCGCTCGCGTACCGGCCCCGGATCGCGCCGTAGAGGGTGTGGGCGCCGGTCGCGGGGCTCCGGTAGAGCGAGCCGTTCTGGAAGGGCTGCGCCGCTCCGCCCCCGTTCACCGGAGCCTCGTTGCCCGTGCACGTGCCCAACGCCGACGAGCGACCGCCCGCGGCCGCGTAGGCCTGGCCGAAGTCCCCGGTGACCAGGCACCCGCTCGGCGGTGCGGCGACCCGGGAGGTGCGCGTGGTGACTCCCAAGGGGGAGGAGGGTTGCGGGGTGGGGTCGCTCGGTCCTGTTCCGGTGGGCACCGGGGTCGCCGTCGCCGCAGGCACCTGCTCGGGCACCTGCGTCGGTGCCGACCCTGCCGCCGACGCCGACACGACCGGGGCCAGCAGGGTCAGGCCCGCGAGGACGAGCACGGACAGGGAGCGACGGGCGAGCATGCCGACCGATCGACACCGTTCACCCGTACGCCACCGGCGGTTGCGCCGAACGGGGGAAGAACCTCACCGCGTCACCCGTCCGGCCCACCCGTCGCTCAAGGACCGCGGGTCGGGCGTCGACGTGGCCCGTGGGTGGCGGTGTCGCGTCTCCGGCGCTTGGCTGGGCCCGTGACCGACGACCTCGCCCGCGCTGCCACCGAGCCGCCCCACACCGGGGAACCGGCCCTGCACCGGGGCAGCCTGGCGTCGCGGTTGAACTGGCTGCGGGCCGGTGTCCTCGGCGCCAACGACGGCATCGTCTCGGTGGCGGGTCTCGTCGTCGGCGTCGCGGGGGCCACCACGGACCGGACGGCGTTGCTCACCGCCGGCGTCGCGGGCCTCGTCGCCGGCGCGCTGTCGATGGCGGCGGGGGAGTACGTGTCGGTCTCGACCCAGCGCGACACCCAGCAGGCCCTGCTCGCCGCGGAACGCCGCGAACTGGCCGAGATGCCTGAGGAGGAACTCGCCGAGCTCACCGCGATCTACGTCGACAAGGGCCTCTCCCGCGCCCTGGCCGAGCAGGTGGCCCTCGAACTGACCGCCCACGACCCCCTGCGCGCCCACGCCGACGCCGAACTCGGCATCGACCCCGACGAGGTCGCGGGCCCCTGGACGGCCGCCGGGACGTCCGCGGCGGCCTTCACCCTCGGGGCCCTCGTCCCCCTGCTGGCCATCCTGCTCACCCCGGTCGCGGTGCGGGTGGCGGCGTGCTTCGTCGCCGTCCTGGTCGCCCTGGCCATCACGGGCGGAGTCAGCGCCCAGCTCGGCGGGGCCGGGCGGCGCCGGGCGGGTCTGCGCACGGTCCTGGGCGGCGCGCTCGCGATGGCCGTCACCTACGGGATCGGCTCACTGGTGGGTCGCAGCGTCTGAGGGGCGGGTCGCCGCGCCCGAGACCGCGGCCGCGCCGGCCTGGGCGCGGGTGTCGTCCAGGCGGGCGATCGCGCAGTAGCCGGTGGCCAGCGAGGTCGTCGAGGCGAGCAGCACGATGGCCACCAGGAGCAGGGTGCCGGACCGCGTGGACCGGCGGCGCTGCGGACGCAGCAGGTACTCCACCCGGTGGACGACGTCACCGCCGGTGGCCGCAGGAGCGGCGGGAGCAGAGGGGCGGCGCTCGCGCGGCACCACCCGGGCCCGCGCCAGGGCGGCGGTCGCGATGGTCCGCGCGGTGAGTTCCTGGTCCGCGACGCAGGCCGCCGCGTCGAGGTCCGCCTGCCGCTCCGCGGCAGCGCGCACGACCTCGGGCACCCCCCGCAGCAACGGGTTCAGCACCGCGCACGACTCCGCGAGCTGGATCCACACCGGGTGCCGGTGGCGCAGGTGGGAGCGCTCGTGCTCGACGAGGACGCGTTGCTGGTCGGGGTCGAGGGCGGCGAGCATCGCGGAGGAGACCACGACCCGTCCGCGCTGACGTCCCCCCTCCACCGGACGCCGCCACCCCGGCAGGGCGAACGCGTCGGGGGAGGCGCTCTCCAGGACGGTCCAGGTCCCCCCGTCGGGGGTGCTGCGGGTGTCCACGTCACGGCAGGCGAGTTCGGCCCGCCACAGGCCGGCGACCACCAGGACGACGTGACGCGCGGTGGCGGCGAGGAGGAGGAGCAGCACGAGGACGACGGGAACGGCCCACCACGAGGACACCCCGGGTTCCGGCAACGCCGTCGGGTGCCACCCACCCCAGTGCGCCAGCCACGACGTGCGGGCCAGGAGGACACCGATCACGACCGTGGCCGCCGTGAGCACGCAGGTCGTCGTCGCGGCGGCCGCGAGCGCGAACAGGACCACCGCCCGTCGCCAGGAGGCCTCCTCGGCCCGCCGGCGGGCCACGACCCGCAGCACCAGCGACCAGGCGAGGCAGAGCGGGAGGAGCACGTCCAACGCGTCGGGCACCGTCGCGAGCACGCGAGTCACGTGTCCGTCCGGGGGTTCTCGGCGGCGGTGCGCGTGAGGACCTCCAGCAGGAACTGCTCGTCGTCGGGGTCCAGTTCGGAGACGAACCTCGCGAGGATGTCGGTGCGGCGGCCCTCCCCGTCCAGGAGGCGTCGCATGCTGCGCGCGGCCCGGGCGGAGACGAGCTCGTCCGGCGCCGCCGCCGGTGCGTAGGTGTAGCCGCGCCCCGCCGGTTCGCGCAGCAACGCCCCCTTGGACCACAACCGGGCCATCGTGGTCATGACCGTCGTGTAGGCGGGGTCGTCGTCGAGACGGTCCACCACCTCGGCGACGGACAACGGACGGTCCGCGGTCTGCACCACGGTCAGGACGGCCTCCTCGAGCGCGCCGCGCGATCGCCTCACCACCGGTTGACGCCCCCCTGGTCTCCGTGTCTACTACTGGAGGAATAGTAGTCGACGTCGTCGCGTGCAGCTCCCCACCGGCCCCTCGCCAGTGTGCGGCACACCGCCCCCCGAAGCCGCAGCCCTGGAGGACCCCCGTGCTGGACACCATCAACGGACTCCCCGTCCACCCCCTCGTCGTCCACGCCGTCGTCGTGCTCCTGCCCCTGGCGGTGCTCGGCACGATCCTCGTCGCCGTCCTGCCCCGCTGGCGCGCCCGCTACGGCGGACTCAACGCCCTCGTCGCGGTCATCGCCACCGCACTCTGCCCGATCGCGACGAGCAGCGGAGAAGCCCTCGAACACCGCGTCGGCGACCCCGGCGCCCACGCCGAACTCGGAGACCAGCTCGTCTGGTTCGCCCTCCCCATGACGCTCCTCGCGATCGTCCTGTGGTGGGTCCAGCGCCGCCACCGCGCCGACACCCCCGACGTCACCGCCGTCACCGCCGACGCCGCCGACGACACGAAGGACCCCGGCGCTCGCGGCCGGGGTCCGCGCGCCGTGCGGGGCCTCGGTGTCGTCGCCGTGCTGTCCGTGGTCGCCGCCGTCGCCGCCGGCGTCCAGGTCTACCGGGTCGGCGACTCCGGCGCCGAGGCCGTGTGGGCGGACCAGATGACCAGCGCCCCGGCCCAGGCCGGCAGCGGAGACTGACGCGGACCGTCCAACCGCCACCCGTCGAGAACGATCTGAGGACCGCACCACATGGACATCGCCCAGGCCCTCGTGCTCGGAGTCGTCGAGGGGATCACGGAGTTCCTCCCCGTCTCCAGCACCGGACACCTGACCATCGCCGAACGACTCCTCGGCCTGCGGGTCGACGACCCCGGCGTGACCGCCTTCACCGCGATCATCCAGGTCGGAGCCATCGCCGCCGTCCTGATCTACTTCCGCACCGACATCGTCAGGCTGGTCCGGGCCTGGGTGTCCGGACTCCTGCACCCCACCGCCCGGCGCGACCCGGACTACCGCCTCGCCTGGTTCGTCATCGCGGGTTCCGTCCCCATCGGCATCGTGGGTTTCGCCGCCCGCGACCTCGTCTCGGGTCGCCTCCGCAGCCTCGGCGTCGTCGCCGTCGCCCTCATCGCGTGGAGCGCGGTCATGTACCTCGCGGAACGGCGGGGCAGTCAACAACGGTCCGAGCGCGACGTCCGTCTCTCCGACGTCCTGGTCATCGGACTCGTCCAGTGCGTCGCCCTGGTCCCCGGGGTCTCGCGGTCGGGGGCCACCATCAGCGCCGCGCTGTTCCGCGGCCTGGACCGCGTCACGGCGACCCGGCTGTCGTTCTTCCTCTCCATCCCGGCGCTGACCGCCGCCGGGGCCTACGAGGCCGCCGGCAGCGCCTCGGACATCAGCGCCAGCGTCGGCTGGACCCCCACGCTCGTCGCGACCCTGGTGAGCCTCGTCGTGGCTTACGCCTCCATCGCCGGGTTGCTCCGCCTCGTCGCCCGCCACCCCATCACGATCTTCATCGGCTACCGGGTCCTCCTCGGCGTCGTGCTGCTCGTGCTCCTGGGGACCGGAGTCCTCTGAGCGGGGAGTGACGCGTCGCGCCCGACGCAGGATCCGACGACCCGCTCGACGACCACCGCCCACCCGGCGGCCAGCCCCGCTACCCGCCCGGCGCGTCGACGGTCCCCGTCAACCGGGACAGGCGTTCCGCGTCCCGGCCACCCGCGACGGGGGAGTACACCACCAACCGCACGTCCGACCCCGGGAACTGCACCACGTCACCGTCGAGCACGACCGTCCCCACCTCCGGGTGCTCCACCCGCTTGCGCATCCCGCGGTACCGCGCCGGCCGCGCCGCACCCCACCGCTCCACGAACTCCGGACTCGCCTCCCGCAACGCACCGACCAGGTCCACCAGCTCCGGATCCCCGGGATGCTCCACCAGCGCCACCCGCAGGTCGCCCACGATCGCGTCCCGGAACACCTCCTCCTCCACCGGATCCACCCGCACGTTCGGATTCGGCTGCGTCATCTCGAACCACACCACGTTGCGCGACCGACCCTCCCCTACCCCACCCAGCAGCGCCGTCCACGCCGAGTTCCACCGCAACAACCACCAGTCCGCCGAGTAGACGGCCGCCGGCCACTCCCGCAACCGCGACACCAAGCGATCCGCCCCCTCGGGGACCTCGCGGGACAACGCCCCCCGCACCGGAGCCAACCCCGCCGCCCGGTGCAGCAGGTCCGAATCCTCCGCCTCCAGGCGCAACGCCCGCGACAACGCCGCCACCACCGGAGCCGACGGTCGCGTCGCCCGCCCCTGCTCCAACTGCACCAGGTAGTCCACCGACACCCCCGCCAGCAGCGCGAGCTCCTCACGACGCAACCCCGGCGTCCGCCGCGCGGTGACCACCAACCCGGTCAGCCCCACGTCGCAACGGTTGCGCAACCCCCGCAACACCGTCCCCAACCCCGCACTCCCGCTCACCCCGGCATCATGCCCGTGAGCCGGGTGGTGCCGGCAGTCCTACCGAAGCCCAGCGCCTTCCGCCCCGCACGACGCACCCGCAAGGTGGCGCCATGCACCCCATCACCCTCGTCACCGGCGCCAACAAGGGCATCGGCCGCGAAACCGCCCGACGACTCGCCGCCACCGGACACACCGTCCTCCTCGGCGCTCGCGACCTCGACCGCGGTCGCTCCGCCGCCGCCGACCTCGGGGTCGACTTCCTGCACCTCGACGTCACCGACCAGGGCAGCGTCGACGCCGCGGCCGCCCGGGTCCGCAGCGAGCACGGTCGCCTGGACGTCCTCGTCAACAACGCCGCCGTCAACACCGGCGTCGCCCCCCTGGAACGGACGACGGCGGAACAGGCCGTGGCGGTCCTGGACACCAACCTGCTCGGGGTCCTGCGCGTCCCCAACGCCTTCGTGCCCCTCCTCCGGAACTCCGAGCACCCGCGGATCGTCAACGTCTCCTCCACGGTCGGCTCCTTCGCCGCGACGCTGGAGCACGACATGTTCGACTGGGAGGTCGTCCCCCCGATCTACGCCGTCTCCAAGACGGCCCTGACCATGCTGACCCTGAAGTACTCCCGGGCGCTGCCCGGGATCCTCGTCAACGCCGCCGACCCCGGCTACACCGACACCGACCTCAACGACGGCCAGGGGACCCAGACCGTCACCGAGGGCAGCGACGCGATCGTCCGCCTCGCGACCTTGCCCGACGACGGCCCCACCGGGACCTTCGGGAACCGGGAGGGCGCGCTCGCCTGGTGAACCGCACGGACGGCGCCCGGTCCCGTCCCGGGGGACGATCACGAGGTGCTCTCGACCATCGCCCTCTACACCCTGGTCCCGCTCGCGGCGGCCCTGCTCTCCGGCGGCATCGCCGCGGTGCGTGCCCCCGGTCCCCGCCTCACCAGCGGCCTGCAGCACTTCGCCGCGGGTGTCGTCTTCGCGGCCACCGCCATCGAACTCATCCCCGCCGTCCTCGAACGGTCCCCGTGGGTCGCGGTGGCGGGGTTCGCCGCCGGCATCGCCGTGATGTTCACCTTCCGCCACGTCGGCGCCCGCATCGAACGCGGCCGCGCGGCCCGCGGGGCGCTGGGGGTCCCGGTCGGGCTCATCGTCGCGACCGGCATCGACTTCCTCGTCGACGGCGTCATCCTCGGGGCCGGGTTCTCCACCGAGGCCCGGGTCGGTGTCCTGCTCACCGTGGCCCTCGCCGTGGAGTACCTCTTCGTGGGCCTGTCCATCTCCGCCTCGATCGCGGGAACCCTCCCGACCTTCGTGGTGGCACTGCTGCCGGCGGTCCTCGCCGTGCTCACCATCGGCGGTGCCCTCGGCGGGGCGGTGCTCCTGGGCGGTGCGTCGCCCGCCCTGCTCGCCGGTGTCCTCGCCTTCGGCGCCGTCGCCTTCATGTACCTGGCCACCGAGGAACTCCTCGTGGAGGCGCACGAGAGCGGCGAGACGAGCGTCGGGAGCGTCGGGTTCTTCGTCGGGTTCCTGGTCTACCTGGTCCTCTCGGAACTCCTCTCCTGAGGGTGGCTTGCTGGCCCGGAAGACCGCCCACTACGGTGCGAGCAAGCGCTTTCCCGACCTGCGACGGAGCCGGATCGACATGACCACCACTGATCGTCTCGGAGTCTTCGACGGGTTGGTGGAGGTCCTCGAGGACTCCTGGCCGCTCTTCGGCGACGACGCACCGACGCCGGCAGAGGTCAGCCGGCGGCTGCACGCGGTGCTCGGCGTGCCGCGCGTCCCCGGCGTCGCCGAGGCCGACGTCCGCGTCGAGGCCGAGTGGGTCCGCGGCGACCTGTCCGGGCGGGAACTGTCCTGGGACGCCGGGTTCGGGCCCCGCGTGCGCGGCCGGTTGCTGCGACCCCTCGACGGTCCGCAACGGTTGCCGGCCGCGGTGTTCCTGCACTGCCACGGCGGGATGAAGCGGTTCGGGCTGGACAAGCTCGCCGACGGAGCGGACGGCCGGCCCGTCCACCCCTCCCTCGCCGGGGTCCGGGACGCGCTCTACGGCGGCCGGGCCCCCGCCGAGGAACTGGCCCGCCGCGGCCACCTCGTGCTGGTCCACGACGCCTACGGATGGGGAAGCCGGCGGTTGCCCGTGGCGGCGATGCCCGCCCGCAGCGAAGCCGTCGCCGAACTCGAACTCGCCGCGCGGGAACTGGCCGCCGGGGCACCGCTCGACGAGGCCGCCACCTACGACGTCCACGCCGGCCCGGCCGAGGACGCGATCGCCAAGGCGCTGGGTCTGCTGGGCACGTCGTGGGCGGGGTTGATCGCGCGGGAGGACCTGCTCGCCCTGGACGTCCTCCGCGCCACCGGCGAGGCGCTCGACGGCGTCGCCCTGGTGGGTCTGTCAGGAGGCGGCGCCCGGGCCGCCATCGCCTCCGCGCTGCGACCCACCCCGGAGGGCGGCATCGGCCGGGTGGTGGTGGCGGCCATGGTCTCGACGTTGCGGGACGTGCTGGCCGAGCACGTGCACTCCCACACCTGGGCGTTCATGACCCCCGGCCTGGCGCGCGTGGGCGACTGGCCCGACGTCGTCGCGGCCGCCGCGCCCCGTCCGCTGCACGTCCACTACGCCACCCGCGACCGGTTGTTCCCGCGCGGGGGCATGACCCGCGCGGACGAGGTCATCCGTCGTCGCTACACCGGAGCCGGTGCGGCGCAGGCCTACAGCGCGTCGTTCGCCGACGTGGGGCACTCCTTCGACGCGGCCGCGCAGCAGACGGCGTTCGACTGGCTCGAAACCCCCGGACCCGTCCCGGGTCCCTCGTCCCCGGAGGTAGCACGGTGAACCCCGTCCCCACGATCGCCCTGGCCGGGGTCCACGGCTACGGACACTCCTACCTCGCGCGCCTGCGCCCCCGGATCGCCGCCGGCACGTTCCGCTGGGCCGGCGTCGCGGACCCGCGGCTCGAGGTCGGGGCACTCCCCGAGGGCCTGCCCGCCGACGTCCCCCGCTACGGCGACCTCGCCGACCTCCTCGCCGAGCAGCGGCCCGACGTCGTCGCCATCGCCACCCCCTTGCACACCCACGCGGACCTCGCGGAACGGGCGCTGCGCAGCGGGGCCGACGTGGTCCTCGAGAAACCCGCGGTGACGGGACTGGGGGAGTTCGCCCACCTCCTCGACCTCGCCCAGGCGGAGGGTCGCAGCGTCCAGGTGGGTTTCCAGTCCCTCGGGTCCGCCGCGCTGGACCACGTCCGTACCCGCGTGGCCGAGGGCCGGATCGGGAAGGTCACCGGTTTCTCCGCGGCGGGGTGCTGGGTGCGTGCCCGCTCCTACTTCACCCGCGCCCCCTGGGCGGGTCGCCGCCGGCTGGGGGAGCGGGTCGTCGCCGACGGCGTCCTCACCAACCCCCTCGCCCACGCGGTGGCGACCGCACTGGCCGTCGCCGGCCGCCAGTCGCTCGAGGACGTGCTCGCCGTCGAAGTGGACCCGTTCCGGGTCAACGACATCGAGACCGACGACACGACGTCCGTCGTCGTCTCGCTGCGCGACGCCCCGGACCTCGTCCTGGCCGCGACGCTGGCGGCGGCCGAACCCGGCGAACCGTTCGTCGTCGTGGAAGGGACCCACGGCCGGATGACGCTCTACTACACCCTCGACGTGGTCGTGGAGGAACTCCCAGGGCGTCCACCGGAGACGACGCAGCACACCCGGGTCGACCTGCTCGACGACCTCCTCCGCCACCGCGAGGACGGCCGGCCGTTGCGGTCCCCGCTGGCGTCGGCCGGTGCCTTCACGAGGGTCCTCGACGCGATCGTCAACGGCCCGCGACCCCGGGTCGTGCGACCCGACGCGTTCCGCGTCGTGGAACTGCCCGACGGTGACGAACGGCGCGAACTGCCCGGTGTCGAGGAGGCCGTCCACGAGGCCCTGCGGCGGCGGAGCACGTTCAGCGGGTGCGGGGTCGACTGGACGTGAGCCGTCCGGAGGTCCTGTCGGAGCGGCCCCCTACGGTGACGGCGTGCGCACCTGGGTCGACCTCGCTCTCGCCGTCCTCGCCGCCGCCGCCGGCGCGGCCCTGGCGCTGGACCGCGGCGACATCTGGAACCCCTCGGCCGGCGTGGTCGTCACCCTCGTCGTCCTGACCGCGGTGCTGGCGATCGGTTCCACGGCCGAGCACGTCCTCGCGCGGGCGCTGGACCGGCGTGACGACGCCGACCGCGAACTGCACGACGACCTGCTCTCCGGGGCCCTGTGGGCCGTCGTCGACGCGACCGGCGGCCGCCTCGACCCGCGCGACCTCGCCCTCGCCGCCTACCGCGTGCGCCGGCCGTTCCTGCGCCCGCCCCGGCTGGTGCGGGTGCACCGGGTCCGGGCCCGGCGCCGACCGGTGGCGTCCGGGGTGCGGTGGGCGCCCGGCAAGGGCGTCATCGGTGAGTGCGTCGCGACGGGCGCCGTGATCGCGCGCGACGTCGGCGGCCTCGACGCCGCCGGAGAACGGCAGGGACTGACGGTGGAGGAGTTCCGCCGGGTCGTCGGCAAGTACGCCGTGGTGGTCGCCGTCCCGCTCGTCGACGACACGGGAGAGACCTCCCGCGTCACGGGGTGCGTGGCGCTCGACGGGCCGGTCGGTTCCCTCGAGCTCCTGCGCTCACCCGCCGTCCTCGGGGTGCTCGAGGCGACCTCCCGTGCCCTGCAACGGCTCACGGGGTCGGCGCCACCCGCGGTGGGTCAGGGGTTGGACACCGGTGGCGACACGCTGCGCGCCGCCCTGCAACGCCAGGACAGCCCGCCCGAGCGGATCGCCGCGGCGGGAGGGAGGGTTTCCCCGTGACCCCGAACGCGCCTCTCGTGGAACCCGGCCCGGAGCTGACCGACGAGCAACGCGCCCGCTACTCGCGGCACCTGCTGCTCCCCGAGATCGGTGAGGTCGGACAACGGCGGTTGCTGGCCGCCCGGGTCCTCGTCGTCGGCGCCGGCGGTCTCGGGTCCCCGGCGCTGCTCTACCTGGCGGCGGCCGGCTTCGGGACGATCGGCGTCGTCGACGACGACGTCGTCGACGCGTCGAACCTGCAACGCCAGATCGCCCACGGCACACCGGACGTCGGGCGGGCGAAGGTCGACAGCGCGGCCGAGGCCGTGCGACGGCTGAACCCCGGGGTCGTGGTCCGGACCCACCGTGAACGTCTCACCGCGGCGAACGCCCTCGACCTGGTGCGCGGCTACGACCTCGTCCTGGACGGCTCCGACACCTTCGCGACGCGGTACCTGGTCAACGACGCGTGCAGCCTGGTGGGTGTGCCCTGGGTGTGGGGTGCGGTCCTGCGCTTCGACGGTCACGTCAGCGTCTTCCACGCCGGGCACGGACCGACCTACCGCGACCTCTTCCCCACGGCCCCGCCACCGGGAACCGTCCCCGGCTGCGGCGAGGCGGGTGTGCTGGGCGGGGTGTGCGGCGCCGTCGCCTCGACCATGGTGACCGAGGCCGTGAAGGTCGTCACCGGTGCCGGCCGGTCGCTGCTGGGGCGGATCCTCGTCCACGACGCGCTCGCGATGACCTGGCGCGAACTGCCGCTGCGCCCCGACCCCCGACGCGAACCCGTCACCGGCCTGGACACGCTGCCCGCGGTGCAGGCGCGGGCGTTGATCGCGACCGTGGGGGGTGCGGCACCGCTGGTCGTCGACGTGCGGGAACCGGTCGAGCACGCCGACTCCGCGATCCCGGGATCGCTCAACGTGCCCCTCGCGGGCGTCCTCGCCGACCCGGGGATCCTGCCCCCGGGACCGCTCGTCCTGCACTGCGAACGCGGGACCCGTTCCGCCCAGGCGCTGAGCGCGGTCCTGGCGACGGGCCGCACCGACGTCGTGCACCTCGAGGGTGGGGTCGTCGCGTGGCGGGCGGCGGGAGGACCGGTGGTGGGCACGGCGAACGCGCTCTGACCCGTGCGGCGGTGGTCCCCGTCGTCACAACCCCACGTGGGCGGCGGGGTTCCGCGGGAACGGGCGGTCTTCCCGGACGCACGCGGCGAGAGCCGCCGCCGACCGGTGACCGGTCTGGCGGGCGATCGACACCGACGGGACACCGGCGCGCGACGCGGCCGTGACGAACCCGGCCCGCAGGCTGTGACCCGAGAAGAGCGTCGGGTCCAGCCCGACGTCGAGGGTCCGGCGCTTCACCACTTCCGCGACGCCGCGGTCGCCGAGGCGTTCGGGCCGCAGGGAGCGACCGCCCTTGGTCATCCGGCGGAACGCGGCCCCCTCGGTGAGCCGCGCGACGGTGATCCAGGCCTTCCAGGAGCGGACGGGGCAGGTCTCGAGCCGGTGACCGCGGGGGAGCTCCACGGTCCGTTCGGCCCGTGACCCCGCCTCGCGGATCGTGACGAGGAGGCGTCCGGGTTCGACGACGACGTCGGACACGTCGAGCGCGCTGAGTTCGGAACGCCGTAGCGCCCCGGCGAACCCCATGACCAGCAGAGCCCGGTCGCGGTGGTCCATCACCGTGTCCTGCAGCGGGGCGACGAGGACCGCGAGCTCACGGATCTCGACGGCGTCGACCTTCCGGGGCTTGCGCTGCGGTTCGTGCACCCGGCGCAACCCGCGCCAGACCAGTGAGACGTGCTCGCCGTCGGTGGGGGAGGGGACCCCGATGATCCCGTGCGCGACGGCGATCGCGGCGAGGCGACGGCGCAGCGTCGAGATGGACAGCGTCTCGACGTGGTCGGCGAGGTAGGCGGCGACCGTCTCCGGCTCGGCCGGCAACGGCTGCCGTTCGGTGCGGGTGCACCACTCGGCGAAGTGCGCGAGGTCCACGGTGTAGGCGTTCCAGGTCCCGGGCGCGCGCACCGCCCGACGGACCGGGTCCAGCAGGGCGAACCAGAGGCCCAGGGTCTCGGCGTCGAACGCGCCGGGGACAGGCAACGGCGGCAGGCCCGCGGCAGCGAGTTCTGGCATCTCGTCGGTCATACCTCCACAATAGCGTTGAAAGTTCAGTTATTGGGGCCAATCTGTGATATTGCTCAAGATGTCGGCTGCGCCGCCCAACAGCAACCCCGACAGCGGGGGGCTGCTGCTGAGCAGGACGGACAGCCCTGGGAGGTCAGGTCGCCGCGACGACCGAATCGCCGTCGACGGTGACCTTGAACGGGGTCAGGGGATCTGTCGCGGGCCCGTTCAGGACGGCGCCGGTGAGAGCGTCGAACTTCGACCCGTGGCAGGGGCAGTCGAGCTCCTTCTTCATCACGGCCACCGCACAGCCCTGGTGGGTGCAGAGCCCGCTGAAGGCGACGATCTCGCCCGCGGTCGGCTGGGCGACGACGACCGGTGCGCCGCCGGCCGCCGTGACCAGGAGGGCCGAGCCCACGGGTACCGCGGACACCGTGGTCAGCGCCCCGTCCCCGCTGGAGGTGGCACTGGCGGAGGAGCTGGTGGACGAGCTGCTGCTGTCGGTGGTCGCAGGGGTGGTGCCGGCGTCGTCGTCGCTGCCGCAGGCCGCCAGCAGGGACCCAACACCGAGCGCGCCACCGCCCACGGCGAGCGCCTTGCGCCGGGACAGGACCCCGGGAGTCACGGGCTGGGGCAGTCGGGCGTCGTCCACGAGGATCCTCCGTCGGTCCGGCGGGCCCGATCGGTCCGCTCGGAAGGGACACGGTGTCACGCCCCGTTCGGTTCACCCCGGGGCAGGGGCAGGTGGGAACGTCGGCGGTAGCGTCGTGCGGGTGGTCGACCACCTGCGCGAACGGCTGCGGCACGTCCGGTGGATCGGCGGCGGGTCCGGCGGGGCGAAGTCCACCGTGGCCCGCGCGCTGGCGGCGCGCTTCGGCGTCGAGGTGTTCTCCACCGACGACGCGATGACCCGGCACGCCCGCCGACTGACCCCGGCGTCCGCTCCGTTGCTGCACGCCTTCACCGCGATGTCGATGGACGAGCGGTGGGTGGCGCGGACCCCGGCCGAGATGCTGCAGACCTTCCACTGGTTCGCCGGTGAGGGTTTCGACCTCGTCGTCGAGGACCTCCTGGGCCTCCCGCCGGCCCCGGCCGTGGTCGTCGAAGGGTTCCGGCTGCTGCCCCGGCTCGTGGCCCCGCTGCTGTCCCGCCCGGACCACGCGGTGTGGCTGCTGCCGACCCGAGACTTCCGGGTGCGGGCCTTCGCCGCGCGGGGTTCCACGACGGACATCGCCGCCCGGACCAGTGACCCGGGGCGGGCCCTGGCCAACCTCCTCGAGCGGGACGCCCGGTTCACCGACCGGTTGGCGGGCGAGACCGGGGAGGCGGGGTGGGTCGTCGACGGATCGACGTCCCTCGACGACCTCGTGACCCGTGTCGTGAGCCGATTCGGGTTCGGCGCGGCGCCTGCACCGAGAACGACGCCCGGACCCGGGTGGTCGTCGTAGCCTGGGGCCGGAGCCCGACGACGGGCTGTGGCGTCGCGGAGTGGAGGCACCTTGCCGGTGGGCGGCCATGGACTCGAACCCGACGAACTCGCCCGAACCCTCGAGCACGCGTTCGGTGAGCTGAGCGGTCCACCCGCGGCCGTCACCTTGTTGCACCGCACCGGGAACTGGTTGTCCGCCCTGGACGCGGCCGGGTTCATCGAGATCGGCCCACCGCACCCCGACGACCCCGACGCCCGCCCGCGCGCCACGATCGCGTGGACGGAGGCACTGGCCGCCGCGGAGCACGGCGGTGCCCTCGCCTCGCGCAGCCTCGACCTGCACCTCGACGACGACCCCTACGCAGTCGAGCCCGATCCCGACCAGCCCCGTCGCGACGTCCCCGTGCTCCGGCTGGCCGCCGGACTCGCGGGGGCCGTCGCGGTCGACCTGCGCAGCGACCTGTCCGGGCTGGACCGGCCGACGACGGCCGTGCTGCTGGCCGCGATCAGCGCGGCCACGCAGGCGCACGTCCAGCAGTTCCGAGCGGTGCGCGAGGACGGCCGCCCGTCCTCGCGGGGGTCGATGCGCTGGGTGGGCCCGCTCTACGACTGGAGCGACGCCGAGGCCGAGGTGCAGCGCTGGACCGGTTCGAACGACCCGTCCGGTCCGTGGCGACAGGGACGGCTGTCCCTGTACCCGGCGGCCGACGCGGAAGCGGATCTCCTGCGCGCCGCCCTCGCGAACCCCTACCCGGTCGCGGAACTCCCGCTCGGCGACCACCTGCGCCGGGTGCTCGAAGCCCTGCGGCCGCAGAGCGTCGGTCGGCGCTCCCGACGACGAGCGCGCCTCGCAGACGACGTCGACGACTCCGTGCTGCGCTACACCCGTGGCGAGGTCGAGGACTGGCTCGGGTTCCCCCTGCCGTCGCTGACGCCCCTGGAGGCGTCGGGGTTCGAGCTGATCTGCAGGACCGCCAAGCACTTCTGGAACGGCGACGCCGACCCGTTGCCCGCGAGGGGGAGCCTGCTGCCCAACGGCGAACCGCTGGAGGTGAGCATCCAGTTGCTCTGGGTGCCTCGGGGCCCCGACGCCGCGCGCGTTGCACCTGACGAGGAACGGGTGACGGGACTAGTGCGCTGGTCGCCGTTCGTCCGCCTGGCGGAGGACCCCAGCCAGCGAACGACGTCCTTCACTGAGCCGGCCGGCGGCTACACGCGCGTCACCGTCAACAGCACCCGCATCGGGGTCCAGCACGGGTACCCGGGCCACACCCGGATCGGCTGGAGCCGGGACGTCCTCGGCGAGCAGTACAACCTGGCGCTGCACCTGCCGTGGGAGCCCGTCCGGGCTCTGGAACTCGTCCTGGCCTCGCGGAACGCTCCGACCTCCTGACCTCGGGGTCGGTCAGACGCTCAGGGGGAAGGGACCGGGGAGCGGTGCTGGTCCGTGCCGAGCCAGCGCAGCAGGGTTCCGGGTCCCTGCAGTTGCAGGGCGTCGGGGTGCTCGAACCGCTCGCCGAACCGGCTGAGGGTGTCGAGGCACCGCGCGGTGCCGAGGACGGCGGGCGAGCGTCGGACGGCGTCGACGGTGAGGTCGAGGTCCTCCACGAGCAGGGGTTTCCCGGCGAGGTCGACGCGGGTGGTGGAGCGCAGTGACCCGCCGCGTTCGCCGGTGCGGCCCAGCACGAACGTCTCCCGCAGTTCGGCGACGGCCCCGGGACCCAGTGACACGTCGAGGGAGCGGGTGACCTCGGCCCCGTCGGCGACGACGAACGGTTCTCCGGCCCAGGAGATCCTCGCGCCGGGTGCGACGTCCACGGTGGTGGTCCACGTCGAGGCCGGTCCACCCCGGCCGTCGTGGGCGACGGTGCCCGCCACCTCGACGAGTTCCAGCGTGCAGCCCGCGGCGACGCTCACGTCGATGCGCACGTCGTCGCCGGCGAGCAGCAGCGCTCGGGCCCCGACGAGGGCCACGCGCGCGGACGCGACGCCGCGGGTGAGGAGCTTCGGTGCGAACGCCCCGGTGACGAGGTCGAGGGAACCGTTGCGGTGCAGGTGGATCCTGGTCACGCGTGGGTGTGGGCGGTGATCGCGCCGTCGTCCCCCCGGTGGAAGTGCGGGGCCATCGGGCCCGGGTCGACGGGGGAGTGCGTTCCGGAGCGGAACCGCGCGACGACGGCGTGCAGCCAGTCCGTGAGTTCGGTGACGGACGCCGCGTCGGTGCGGGACAGGGCGATGACGGGGCGGCCGTCGCGGGCGTGGGTGGCGTCCGCCTGCATCCGGGCGACGTCGACCCCGACGTGGGGTGCGAGGTCGGTCTTGTTCACCACCAGCAGGTCCGCACGGGCGATCCCCGGGCCACCCTTGCGGGCGACGTCACCGCCGCCGGCGACGTCGAGGACGAAGATCTGCGCGTCGACGAGGGCGGGGGAGAAGGTGGCGGTGAGGTTGTCGCCACCGGACTCGACGAGGACGACGTCGAGGGGGTCGAAGTCGTGCTCGAGGTCCTCGACGGCCAGCAGGTTGGCCGTGACGTCGTCGCGGATGGCGGTGTGCGGGCAGGCCCCGGTCTCGACCGCGCGGATGCGTTCGGGTTCCAGCACGCCGGCGGACCGCAGGAACCGGGCGTCCTCGTCGGTGTAGATGTCGTTGGTGATGACGCCGAGGCGGTAGGTGTCGCGCAGTTCCCGGCAGAGCAGGGCGATGAGGGAACTCTTGCCGGTCCCGACGGGGCCGGCGACGCCGAGGCGGAAGGAGCGGGTCGCGTGGTGGTGGTGCTCAGGCATGGAACAACCTCTGTTTCGTCCGGTCGTGCAGGAGGGAGAACCGTTCGAGCGTCGGGGCCGATCCGGCGGGTATCGCGGAGGCTTCGGTGAGCCCCGCACACCGCTCGACGAGCTCCTCGACGAGGGGGTGCGCGGCGAGCGCCCACCCGGTCGTCTCGAGCGGGTCGCACGGGTCGAGCTTCAGCGCGGCGGCGGTGACGGTGGCGATGTCCTCGTGCCCGCAGAGGCGCACGAGCCGTGCTGCGTCCAGTCCGGCGACGGCGGCCAGCGCGCCGAGGACGAGCGGCCGGGGTGGGGTGCGGCCGAGGTGCGCCCAGACCGGATCGGGCCAGGTGCGTCCGGCGAGGCGCAGGTAGCCGCGCCCGAGGGTGCGTGACACCGTCCGCAGCGGGCCGCTGGGCGTCCTGGCTGCCCAGGCGTCCTCCACGGGCTCCAGGTCGAGCCCGGCGAGGACGTGGTGGCGGGCGACGACGGCGGTCCCGGCCTCGACGGCGACGACGGTCGTGAGCCGTCCGCGGAGGAACTCCGGGACGTCCGCCGCCGTGACCCCGCCGTGGGTCACGGCGGGTTCCAGGCCGGCGGACTGGGTGTGCCCGCCGACGGGCAGGCGTGCGTCGGCGAGCAGGGTGAGCAGGAGGTCCGGGGAAACCGTCATCAGAACAGCTGGTACCGCTGGGCGAGCGGGAGTTCGGTGGCCGGGGAGGGTTCCACGAGGTCACCGTCGATGGTGATGGCGAAGGTCTCCGGGTCGACCTCGATGCGGGGCAGGGCGTCGTTGTGGATCATCTGCGCCTTCCCGACGCCACGGGTGTCGTGGATGGGTTCGAGCCTGCGCCGCAGCCCGAGTCGGCCTTCGAGGCCGTCGGCCAGGGCGGCCGGGGACACGAAGCTGACCGAGACGTCCGCGCCGTTGGCGTGCATCAGCGCGGGGCGCAGCAGGACGGGTTGGGGGGTGGGTATGGAGGCGTTCGGATCCCCCAGGGCCCCGAGCACCAGTGCTCCGCCCTTGAGCACCACCGAGGGCCGGACGCCGAAGAACGCGGGGTCCCACAGGACGAGGTCGGCCAGCTTCCCGACCTCGACGGATCCCACGAGGTGGTCGATGCCGTGGGCGATGGCGGGGTTGATCGTGTACTTGGCGACGTAGCGGCGGGCCCGTTCGTTGTCGGCCCGCGAGTCCAGGCCTCCGAACCGGAGCTTCATGACGTGCGCGACCTGCCAGGTGCGGGTGATGACCTCGCCGATGCGGCCCATCGCCTGCGCGTCGGAACTGGTGATGGAGAGGGCGCCGAGGTCGTGCAGGACGTCCTCGGCCGCGATCGTCGTGGCCCGGATCCGGGACTCGGCGAAGGCGAGGTCCTCGGGGACGGCCGGGTTGAGGTGGTGGCAGACCAGCAGCATGTCGAGGTGCTCGGGAACCGTGTTGACGGTGTGCGGCAGCGTCGGGTTGGTGGAACCCGGGATGACGTGGGGGAGCCCGGCGATGGTGATGATGTCCGGGGCGTGGCCGCCGCCGGCCCCCTCGGTGTGGAAGGCGTGGATGGAGCGGCCGGCGATGGCGCCGACGGTGGAGTCGACGTAGCCGGCCTCGTTGAGGGAGTCGGAGTGCAGTGCGACCTGGAGGCCGAACTCGTCGGCGGCGCGCAGGGCGGCGTCGATGGCGGCCGGGGTGGATCCCCAGTCCTCGTGGACCTTGTAGCCGGCCGCGCCACCGAGGGCCTGTTCGGCGAGACCCTCGGCACTCACGGTGTTGCCCTTGCCCAGCAGGAGCACGTTGACGGGGAGGGCGTCCAGCGCCCGGTGGGTGTGCGCGAGGTGCCAGGACCCGGGGGTGGCGGTCGTCGCCTTCGTCCCCTCACTGGGGCCGGTGCCGCCCCCGGCGATGGTGGTCATCCCCGCGGCCAGGGCCTCGTGGACCTGGGAGGGGGAGATGAGGTGCACGTGGGTGTCGATGCCACCGGCGGTGAGGATGCGTCCCTCGCCGGAGATGACGTCGGTGGAGGGACCGATGCGGAGGTCGGGGTGGACCCCGTCGGCGATGTCGGGGTTCCCGGCGCGGCCGATCGCGGAGATCCGGCCGTCGCGGACGCCGACGTCGGCGCGGTAGATCCCGCTGTGGTCGAGGACGACGGCGTTGGTGATGACGGTGTCGGGGGAGCCGGCGGCCCGGGTCGTGGTGCCCTGGGCCATGGACTCGCGGATCGACTTGCCGCCGCCGAAGACGGCTTCCTCGCCGCCGGCGGTGAGGTCCTGCTCGATCTCGATCCAGAGGTCGGTGTCACCGAGGCGGACCTGGTCGCCGGTGGTGGGGCCGTACAGCGCGGCGTAGGCGCTGCGGTCGATCTCAACCACGCGAGGACTCCTTGATCTGCAGGCCGGGGACGAGGCGGTTCCCGCGCAGGGCGACGGCCTGGACCAGTCGGGAGACGCCGGGTTCGAAGCGGAGCGAGGTGCCGGAGGGGACGTCGAGCCGGAAACCCGCGGCGGCGGCGCGGTCGAAGCGGAGCGCCGGGTTGGCGTCGGGGAGGTGCAGGTGCGAACCGATCTGGACGGGGCGGTCTCCGGTGTTCTCGACGAGGAGTTCGAGGCGTTCCCCGGGTGTCCGGTCCCCGTTGAGGACGATCGTGCCCGGTCGGACCCGGACCGCGCCGGGGCCTTCGGTGGGGGCACCGCCCTGGACGGGGTGGTGCAGGGTGACGAGTTTGCGTCCGTCCGGGAACGTCGCCTCGACCTGCACGTCGTGGAGCATCTCGGGGACCCCGGTCATGACCTGGTCGGCACGCAGGACGTGACGACCGGACTCCATGAGGTCGGCGACGAGGGCGCCTTCGCGGGCCCGTTCCAGCACCCACGTGGAGAGCAGGGCGACGGCCTCGGGGTGGTTGAGGAGGACTCCCCGCTCGAGGCGGTCGCGGGCGACCATGCCCGCGACCGCCAGGAGGAGCTTCTCGGTGTCGGCCGGGCTGAGGTTCACGGGTGGACCGTACGCCCGGCGGCGGGCAGGACGTGGTCGGACACCTTGTCGGTGCTGAGGCAGAGCGAACAGACGACGTCGTCGTGGGTGAGGCAGGCGGTGACGTCGGGACGTTCGTAGTCCTGGCGGCAGACGTGGCAGGTGAGGACGGCGCCGGAGGGGTTGCCGTCCTCGTCGTACATCGGCAGCGCGATGCCGTCGTCGCTGCGGCGCAGGTAGTACTTCCCCTTCGTGGCCAGTGCCAGGACCGGTGGGCAGAGCACCGCGAGGACGATGGCGACGACGGGGGAGTAAGGCTGCAGACCGGCACCGAACCCGCCGAAGAACACGACGATGGACAACCCCGCCGAGAGCAGGACCGAGACGAACCCGACGGGGTTCACCGGGTAGAGCATCCCGCGGCGGAACTCCGCGACGGTCGGGGAGATCTTGAGGATGCCCTTGTTCACGACGATGTCGGTGGCGACGGTCACGACCCAGGCCATGGCGCAGTTGGCGTAGAAGCCGAGGATGGTGTTGAGGAAGTCGAACATGTTCGACTCCATCAGCGTCAGCGCGATGACGAGGTTGACGACGACGAAGACGATCCGGCCGGGGTAGCGCTTGGTGACCCGGGTGAAGGAGTTCGTCCAGGCCAGCGAACCCGAGTAGGCGTTCGTCACGTTGATCTTGATCTGGCTGATGACGACGAGGATGACGGCGAGGGTCATGGCCAGCCAGCCCGGCATCATCTCCTCGTAGACGCCGAGGAACTGGTGCACGGGTTCGTTCGCGGTGGCCGCGGCCTGGGGGTCGAGGGAGGCGATGAGGTAGACGGCGAGGAACAGTCCGACAGCCTGCTTGAGCGCGCCGAAGACGACCCAGCCGGGGCCGGCGAGGACGACCGCGGTCCACCACTTCCGCCGGTTCTGCGCGGTGCGCGGCGGCATGAACCGCAGGTAGTCGATCTGTTCGGCGATCTGGGCCATCAGCGAGAGGCAGACCCCGGCCGCGAGCAGGACGGAGGCGGTGCTGATCGAGGCGCCCGAACCGTCCTCGCCGTCGTAGGCGAAGAAGGTGTCCACCGAGTCGGGGTGGCTGGCGACGAGGTAGACGAAGGGGATGACCATGAGGACGAGCCAGAACGGCGTGGTCCAGACCTGCATCTTCGACAGGGCCTTCATGCCGAAGACGACCAGCGGGATCACCAGGATCGTCGAGATCGCGTACCCGATCCACCGCGGGATCCCGAGGCCGAGTTCGAGGCCCTGGGCCATGATCGATCCCTCGAGGGCGAAGAAGATGAACGTGAACGTCGCGAAGATGACGTTGGTGAGGACGGAACCGTAGTAGCCGAACCCGGAGCCGCGGGTGATGAGGTCGAGGTCGATGTTGTACCGCGCCGCGTAGTAGGCCAGCGGGAAACCGCTGACGAAGATGACGACGGCGGCGACGAGGATGCCGAGGAGGGCGTTGGTGGTCCCGTGCGCGATGCCGATGTTCGCGCCGATGGAGAAGTCGGCGAGGTAGGCGATGCCGCCGAGGGCGGAGGTCGCGACCACGGCGGGGGTCCAGCGGCGGTAGCTGCGGGGGGCGAACCGCAGCGTGTAGTCCTCGAGGGTCTCCGAGGTGGCGGCGCTGACGTGGTGCGCGCTCGTGGTGTCTTGGGTCATCCCGGACCTCCGGCGACGTCGGATCGCTTCCAACTGGAAGCGTTCTGACGCTAGGGCGTCACCCGTTCGGCGGTCAACGAACCGGTGTTCTCAATCATGTTGCAGCGCACAGGATTACGAAAGTTGACCTGCTGGAAAAACTGCCGAAACACGCCGGAAACACCTCAGAGCGGCGGGGAGGACGGACCGGAGACCTCGGCCAGCACCTCGAACTCCAGTCCCACTGCGGCGGCGACGTGTACGCGGTGCCCTGCGCGGCCCCGGCGCATCTCCACCGTCCCGTGCGGGGTCTCCCAGGCCCACTGCGACCGGGCGCGGTCCAGGTCGTCCGCACCGGGTGGCGTGCGGTGCCCCACGTCGGCCAGTAGTTTGAGGGCGAGGTAGGTGCTTTCGGCCATCGTCCCGGGCGACGGCGCCGCCAGCCCCGGGGAGGTGCCCGCGACGCGGTCGAAGGTGCGGGCGAAACCTGCGCTGAAGTCCAGGGCGGCCGCAGTGGCGAGACCGGCGAACCAGCCGGCGGACGCGAACAGCCCCCGGGTCGTCCCGGGCCCGCTGGCCAGCAGCATCGTCTCGTCCATGAAGGGGCTGAACCGGACCAGGTCCCCGTCCAGGCCCGCGGCGTGGAACTCGCGGTTGAACCGGGCGCCGTCCGCGCCCACGAGCAGCATGACCACCCCGTCGAGCCGGGATGCGCTGCGCTGCAGCGTGTCCAGCAGTCCGGACCAGACCTCGTCGTCGTCGCAACCGAGCGGCAGCCAGTGCTGAACCCCCAGGTGGATCCCGGACCCGGCCAGCGTCCGCGCCACCCGTGCGGCCGTGGCCCGCGGCCAGACGTAGTCGTCGCCGACGACGAGCCAGCGCCGCCAGCCGAACTCCTCGCGCAGGAACCCGAGCGCCGCGACCACCTGCTCCCCCGGGAGCTCTCCCGTGCACAGCACCCCGTCGCGGGCCTCGCCGCCCTCGTAGGCGGTGGCGTAGACGTAGGGGACCCGGCCGGCGAGCGCCGGGGCGACGGTTTCGCGGACGCTGGAGAGGTGCCAGCCCGCGACGGCGTCGATGTTGCCGCGGGTGACGGCGAGGTCGAGGGTGTCGGCGACCTGGTCGGGGTCGAGGCCGGCGTCGACGTCGAGGAGTTCCAGGGGGCGGCCGCCGATGCCGCCGTGGGCGTTGACCTCCTCGGCGGCGAGGTGGGCGGCGACGCGGCAGGACAGTCCGAACATGCCGGCGGGTCCGCGGCGGGGGACGGCCAGCGCGACGCGGTAGCTGTCTGGCATGCTGGCCACGATCCCACGAGCGAGGAGGTCGGGTGGTGGTTGCGGTCCCGACGAGTCCGGCGGTCGAGTTGCTCGACCGGTTGCGGGCGGCGGCGCTGTTGCAGAACCTCCTGGCCGAGGCGTTGCGCGGTAGTGATCTGACGGTGGATCGGTGGCGGTGCCTGGCGCTGGTGGCGCAGCGGCCGGGGGCGTCGATGAGCGACCTGGTGGAGGTTCTCGTGATGGCGCCGGCGACGGCGAGCCGGGCGGTCGACGCGTTGGTGGACCTGGGGTTGCTGTACCGGGGTCTGGATCCTGCGGACCGGCGGCGGGTGGTCCTGCGGGTCTCCGGCGAGGGGGAGCGGGTCCTGGACGGTCTGGACCTGCCCGTCCCTTCCTGATCAGACGCTCGTGGGCGGGGAGACGTCCTTGAGGTACTGGTCGGCCCAGGCGCTGATGATGTGCGCGGCGCGGCGGGCCTGGCCGCGGGCGATGAGCAGGTGGTCGGAGCCTTCGAGGGAGATGAAGCTCCGGGGGTGCTTGGCGGCCTTGAAGATCTCACTGGCGTTGTCGATGCTGACGGTGTCGTCGGTGGGGGAGTGCATCACGAGCAGCGGGACCGAGAGCCGGTGGATCTGCTGCTTGAGGTCTGCGGTGCGGACGTCCTCGATGAAGGCGCGTTTGAGGGTGAGGGCGCGGCCTCCGACCATCCACTCGGCGTGACCTTCGGACATGACGCGTTCGACGAGGGCGTCGTAGTTGTGCTCGACGTGGCGGGGTTCGGAGGGCGAGGCGATGCTGACGACGGCCTGCAGGTCGGGGATGCGGTGCGCGGCGGCGATGACGGCGGCACCGCCGAAGGAGTGTCCGACGAGGAGGGCGGCGGGGGTTCCGCGTTCAGCCATGAACCCGGCGGCGAGGACGGTGTCGGACACCTTGTGGGTGAAGGACCCGTCGCCCCAGTCGCCTTCGGAGTCGCCGAGGCCGAGGTTGTCGAAGCGGAGCATGCCGATGCCCTCGGCGGCGAGGCCCTTGCAGATGCGGGAGGCGGCGGGGGAGTCCTTGCCGAGGGTGAACCCGTGGGCGAAGATCCCCCACCCGCGGACCTGTCCCTCGGGCAGGTCGAGCAGGCCGGCGAGCTTCTGGCCGGTGGTGCTGAGGAAGGAGACCTGTTCTGCCACGACGGGTCAGCCTAGCGGGCCGAACCAGCGGGGGAGGCGTTCGTGCAGGTCGTGGGGGTCCTCGCCGACCCAGGCGACGTGGCCGTCGGGGCGGACGAGGGCGGCGGGGACGCTGAGGTGGGTGTCGACGCGGACCTCCACGGAGGGCGTCCGGGGGTCGGGCGGGAACGTGCCGCGGTGGGTGAGGAGCCACTGGCCGGTGGGCTGGTGGACGTCGCGGAGCCGGCGGCCGACGAGGTCGTGGTGGCCGCCGAGGTCGTAGCGGATCGCGAGGCCGGTGATGCGTTCGACCAGGGCGCGGTTCACGGTCTCGAGGTCCATGAGCCCGGCGAGGAGACGTTTCGTGGCGCGGGGGCCGGGATCGTCGCGGCCGAGTTCGGAGAGGGCGGTGACGAGGTCGAGGACGTCGGCGCCGACGGGGTGCCGTTCCGCGTGGTACGTGTCCAGCAGTCCTGCGGGAGCGCGGCCGGCGACCTCGGCGGCGAGTTTCCAGCCGAGGTTGAAGGCGTCCTGCAGGCCGAGGTTGAGGCCTTGTCCGCCGGTGGGCGGGTGGACGTGGGCGGCGTCGCCGGCGAGGAGGACCCGTCCGGTGCGGTACTGCTCGGCCTGGCGGGTGGCGTCGTTGAAGCGGGAGAGCCAGCGCGGGTCGTGGGCGCCGAAGTCGGTACCGGCGTGGTGGCGGAGCCGGCTGCGGAGTTCGTCGAGGGTGGGGTCCTCGTGGCCCGGGGTGACGCCGGCGGCGGGGACGACGACGCGGTGGAACCCGTCGCCGAGCGGGCCCGCGCCGAAACCCCGGAGCCGCTCGCGCACGGCGGTGACGACGGCGGTCACCTCGTCCTCGGGTGCGCTGAGGCGGACCTCGGCGATGAGCGTCTCGTGCCGCGCGGGTTCACCGGTGAAGGCGGTCCCGAGGAGTTTCCGGACGGTGCTGCGCCCGCCGTCGCAGCCGACGAGGTAGCGGGTGCGGAGCCGCTTCCCGTCGGTGAGTTCGACGGTGACCCCGTCGTCGTCCTGGGTGAGGCCGCTCAGTCCGGTGCCCCGGCGGAGGGTGACGCCCAGTTCGAGGGCGCGTTCGGTGAGCAGGCGTTCCGTCGTGGTCTGCGGGACCCCGAGGATGGCGTTGTGGCTGGTGGCGAGCGCCGGCCAGGGACGGTCGATGCCGGCGACGTAGCCCGCGGGGGTGAACGTCCTCCCGTGCGGGGTGAAGCGGTCGAGGAGGTCGCGGCTGTCGAGGATCTCGACGCTGCGCACGTGCAGTCCGAGGCCGCGGACGCGGTCGGAGGGGGCGGGGTCGCGTTCCAGGACGAGGACGTGGATGCCGTGCAGTCGGAGTTCGCAGGCCAGGAACGTCCCGGTCGGGCCGGCGCCGACGACCACGACGTCAGGGGTCGCGTCGCGGGTCACGTCAGCGGGTGCGGCGTTGCGCCCGTGCGGTGATCCGGTCGGCGATCCGGCGGCGCTGGTCGCGCAGGAACACCGCGGACAGGACGACGGAGAGGACCACGGCGACGGCGATGGAGAGCGGTGGCCGGACTCCGAGGAGGGTCAGGACGGCCAGGGGGAGGACGAGGAACCCGACCCGGAGGATCGCGAAGGTCACGTAGGGGTTCACGGCCGCCACGCTACCGGTCCTGCGTCGGGGTGTGGGTCTTGACCTGTGTCAGCTCTCTGACATACGTTCTGCATGTCAGGCACCTGACACAGACGGACACAGACGGAAGGGACACCCTCGTGCCGGTCACCGGACCCGACTTCATCTCGCTGCAGGCGAGCGACCTCGCCGCCTCCCAGGAGTTCTACGAGCACTACCTCGGTCTCCTCCGCTCCCCGGCCGGTCCCCCGCACGCCGTGGTCTTCGAGACCGCGCCCATCGCCTTCGCCCTGCGCGACGTCGTGCCGGGCACCGACCTCGGCGCCGTCGCGCAGCCGGGCGTCGGAGCGGCGATCTGGTTGCACGCCGACGACGTCCAGGACATCCACGACGCCCTCGTCGCCGGCGGCCACCGCATCGTCTCGGCGCCGATCGACGGGCCCTTCGGGCGCACGTTCACCTTCGCCGACCCCGACGGCTACCAGATCACCCTCCACGACCGCGCCTGAACGGGGGAGTTCTACCCTGCCCCGGCGGTGCCCAGGTCCCGCAGGGTGCGGGCCAGCCGGGTGGCGGCCTCCCGCAGTTCCGGCGGTTCCAGGACCTCGGCGGGGATCCTGAGCCGGGCGATGTGGGCGGCGATCCAGTCGAGGTCGTCGCCGCCGACCTCGAGGACGCAGTGGGGCCCCTCGTCGTGCACGAGGCCGATCGTCGGAGGGACGAGTTCGCGGACCGTCCGGGCCGGGGCGTGCAGGCGGACCCGGACGAGCCAGCGGTAGGGGACCGTGGTGACGGAGCGCTGGACGTGCTCCACCGGGTCCGGGTGCTGCCGCGGGCGGAACCGCCACGTCGTCGCGCGGACGTCGCGCATGCGGTCCAGCCGGAACGTGCGCCAGTCGTCGCGGTCGACGTCGAAGGCCATGAGGTACCACCGCCGACCGGTCGTGACCATCCGCACCGGTTCCACCGTCCGCTCGCTCTCGCCCCCTTCGCGGGCGGGGTAGTGGAAGCGGACCCGGAGCAGGTCGCGGCAGGCGCGGGCGAAGGTGACGAGGACGTCCGCGTCGATCGTCACCCCGTCCGGGACCAGGGTGTCGGTGGCGGCGTGCACGGCGCGGACCTGTTCGCGCAGCCGGGGTGGCATGACCTGGTCGAGCTTGGCCAGCGCCCGCAGGGCCGCCTCGGCCGCCCCGCTGACGGTTCCGCCGCTGGCCAGGCGCAACGAGACGGCGGTGGCGATCGCCTCCTCGTCGTCGAGGAGCAACGGCGGCATCCGCGCGCCGGCGCCGAGCCGGTACCCGCCACCCACGCCGGAGGTCGCCCGCACGGGGTAGCCCAGGGAACGCAGCCGCTCGGCGTCGCGACGGATCGAGCGTTCGGTCACCCCGAGCTCCGCGGCCAGCTCGGCCGCCGTCCAGGACCTCCGCCGTTGGAGCAGGCCGAGCATCCGGAGCACGCGCTCGGTGGTCCCTTCCCCGCCCATCCCGCGATCCTGGCACCGATCGCGGACCGATCCTGTCCGCGATCGGCGTCACGGTGGTGCCATGAGCGATCACAGCTGGAACCGACTCCTGCGGGATCAGATGGACCGGCACTGGGAGCACCAGGTGCGGAGGGGACTCGACGGGCTCACCGACGAGGAGTACTTCTGGGAACCGTCCCCAGGCAGCTGGAACGTCCGTCCCCGGGGGAGCAGCACCGCACCCGTGCGGGGTGGGTCGGGGGCGATGACGATCGACTTCGCGTACCCCGAACCGAGTCCCCCGCCCCTGACGACCATCGCCTGGCGGCTCGGACACGTGATCGTCGGCTGCCTGGCCCTCAGGAACGCCGCGCACTTCGGCCGGGCGGCCACCGACTACTTCACCTTCGACTACGCCCCGGACGCCGCGACCGCCCTGCGCCAACTCGACACCGAGTACGCGACCTGGCTCGCCGGGGTGGAGTCGTGGGGCGAGGACGCCCTGCTCGAACCCTGCGGACCCGCGGAAGAGGGGTACGCCGACACCCCGAGGGCGGCCCTCGTCCTGCACATCCACCGCGAACTCATCCACCACCTGGCCGAGGTGTCGCTGCTGCGCGACCTGTTCCGCACGAAGGAGGTCTGACGTGGTGCGGGAACTGCAGATCACGATCGACTGCGCCGACCCGGCCCGCCTCGCCGGGTTCTGGGCGGAAGCCCTCGGCTACCGGGTCCAGGGGCCGCCACCGGGTTTCGACACCTGGGCCGCGGCGCTCGACGCCTGGCAGGTACCCGAGGAGCAGCGCAACGACGCCTCGGCCGTCGTGGACCCGTCCGGATCCGGACCGCGGGTGTTCTTCCAACGGGTCCCCGAGGAGAAGCGGGTCAAGAACCGGCTGCACCTGGACGTCCGTGCCGCCCCCGGACTCACCGGACCGGAACGGATGGCGGCGTTGGAGCGCGAGGCTGACCGCCTCGTCGGCCTCGGCGCGCACCGGGTCGCCCGTCTCGAACCCGCCCCACCCCTCGGAGCCGGGCACCTGGTGCTCGCCGACCCCGAAGGGAACGAGTTCTGTCTCGACTGACCTGCGCCGACGAGAGGCCGGGGTTCAGGTGCCCGTCGACCTCGTCAGTGAGCGCCGACGTCGCGTCGCTCAGGAACGTCGACCGGTCGAACCACCGTCCGGGCTGAGCGCCGGGGAGCCTCGTCGCGGCGTCGTGCTGACTCGCGACACCGACGACGTCGTGCACGAGCAGCGGTGCGGCGTCGAACTGGAAGGGTTCGGGTACCCAGCGCGTCGAGTTCCGTCTCGACAACGCGTCCACGCCACCGGCGTCCAGGACCTCGATCGCCGCGTTCACGATGCGCGCCGTGGACACGGCGTACCGTCGTCGCCCCGCGTCGGCTGAGGAGGGTGGGGCAGGGCACCTGGGCGATGGCCCGGAGGCCGAGGACGAGTGGGGCGTGGACACGGAAGGTCCACGCCCCACTCAGGTCTCGCGGGTGCCGTCGAACCCGCCCCGGCGAACCGAGGCGAGTTCGGAGCGGTCAGGAACTCATTCCGCCAGCGGCGACGGGCCGAGCTCGGCGAGGAGCTCGCCCATCTTCTGGTAGGCCTTGTTGCGGTAGTCGATCAGCGCGGCCAGCTTCTCCGGCTCGAGCTCGAGGAACCCGGAACCGGTCTTCGTGCCGTACTTGCCGGCGTCGACGAGCGCGGTGAGGTTCGCCGGGGCGGAGAGACGCTCGCCGAAGTGGCCCTCGAGGACCTTGAAGCCCTTGGCGTAGACGTCGAGCCCGGCCATGTCGGCGATCGCGAACGGCCCGAAGAACGGCAGCCGGAAACCGAAGGTCGTGGAGACGATCGTGTCGACGTCGGCGGGGGTGGCGACACCCTCCTCGACGACCGACATGGCCTCCTTCAGCAGCACGTACTGCAGGCGGTTCAGGACGAAACCGGGGACGTCCTTCACCTGCGCGCCACGGCGGCCGGCGCGGGTGAGCAGGTCCTCGATGAGCGGCAGGACGGCCGGGTTGGTCGCCTCACCCATCACGAGCTCGACACCCGGGATGAACGGCGCGGGGTTGGAGAAGTGCACGGTGAGGAACATCGACGCGTCCTCGAACGCCTCGGACAGGACCTTCACCGGGATGGTCGAGGTGTTGGTGCCGATGATGGTGCCGGGGGTGACGGCCTTCTCCACGCGGGAGAGGACGTCCTTCTTGACCTGCGGGTCCTCGAAGACGGCTTCCTCGACGAAGTGGACGTCGGCGACGGCCTCCTCGATGGAGTCCGCGGGGTGGAACTTCTCCTTGAGGGTGTCGGTGCTGCCCGCGGGGAACAGCCCCTGGGCCTCGAAGAGTTCCGACTCCTTCAGGAGGCGCTCGTAGTTGCGCTGCGTCGACTCCTTGTCGGCGTCGGCGAGCCACACGTCGTTGCCGGCCAGCGCCAGCGACTGGGCGATGCCGCCGCCCATGTAGCCGGTGCCGATCTGGGCGACCTTGGTGATCTTGTCGGTGCGGGGTGCGAGAGGCACGGGAGGTCTCCTGGTGTGGTGGTGGCTGGTTCGACGGTGAACCGGACCTCCTGCGCCTCAGGCGCGGTCGGCCGGTCCGTCGTCCGTGTCGGTGTGGTGTGCGTTGAGCGGGTGGTCCGCGATCTCCTGGATCACGAGCCGGAAGTTGGCGACGTCGTGGGCGAAGCGGCCCAGGAACAGGCCGTCCACGCCCTCGGCGACGTCGGTGAACATGCCAGGGCCGGCGCTGCCGCCGTAGAGGATGCGGGTGACCCCGCGACGGTGCGCGAGGGCGTCGCGCAAGCGGGTGGTGACCCCGACGACGTGCTCCGGCGGGGCCGGTTCGGTCTGCCCGATGGCCCAGTTCGGTTCGTAGCCGATGACGACCTCGGCCTCGGAGGGCACGTCCTCGAGCGCGGCCAGCACCTGGCTGATCGTGGTGCGGGCTGCGTCGGGGACGTCGATGCGCACGTTCTCGCCGATGCAGATCAGCGGGACCAGCCCGTTGCGGGCGGCCGCGGCCGCCTTGCGGGCGGTCACGATGTCGTCCTCGGCGAACATGCGCCGGCGTTCGGCGTGCCCGATCTCGACGAACCGCGCACCGGCCTCGCGCAGCGCCGCCGGCGACACCTCGCCGGTCAGCGCCCCGAAGTCCTCCCAGGAGGCGTCCTGAGCGCCCACGGCGATACCCGTGCCGCGCAGGAGGTCGATGCCGGTGGTGATGTTGAGGAAGTCGGGGATGACGAACGCGTCCACGCCGCTACCCGCCACGTCGCGACCGAGGGTCGCGACGTCGGCGAGGTAGCTGCGCGTGCGGGCCAGGGAGAAGTACATCTTCAGGCTGACCCCGACGAGCGGGCGGGGACGAGTCGTCATGGTGCGCGGGCTCCAGATCTAGGTGGGCATCAGCAGGAACCGACGGTACCTGCCTCGCCCTCCGTCGCGGTCTCGTACCCGGTGATGGCGTCGACCTTCTCCGCCGAGGCGGAGGTCTCGTCGAAGACGTAGCCCAGGAACTCCTTCGCCAGACGGCGGGCGAGCTCCTTGCCGATGACCCGCTCGCCCAGGGTCAGGACCTGGGCGTTGTTGGAGAGCACCAGACGCTCCACGGAGAAGGAGTCGTGGGCGACGGAGGCCCGGATCCCCGGGACCTTGTTCGCCGCGATCGCCACGCCCATGCCCGTCCCGCAGACGAAGATCCCGCGATCCGCCTCACCCGCGGCGATCTTGCGGGCGGCGGCGACGGCGACGTGGGGGTAGGCCGTCTTGTCCGTGTCGCTCCCGACGCCGACGTCGAGGACCTCCTTGACCCGGGGGTCCTTCAGCAGGTCGGCCTTGATGGCGTTCTTGTAGGAGACACCGGCCTCGTCGGCGGCCAGCACCACACGCCACTGCAGATCAGTCATGCGCTTTCCTTCCTCAGAGCTTCTCGGCGACGGTGCGCGTCACCAGCGCGAGCGAGACGGCACCGGCGTCGGGGTGACCGATGGAACGCTCCGCCAACGGCCGCGCCCGCCCGATCTGCGGCCGCAGCTGCTTCGTCGCCTCGGCCGCGTCGGTCGCCGCCTGCGACGCCGTGGTGAAGGCCGTCTTCAGGTCGTCACCGGCGCCGATCCGCTCGGCGAGGGTCTCCGCGAAGGGGACCTGGGAGTCGAGCATCGTCTTGTTGCCGACGCGGGCACCCGCGAGGCGCATCACGGCCTCCACCGACGCGGTGGCGCCTTCGGAGACCTGCTCCGGCGTCGGCGTGCCCTCGTCGCCGAGCTTCTCGGCGAACGCGTGCAGCAGCACGCCCCAGATCACCCCGGAGGTGCCGCCGGCACGGTCGGCCCACGCCGCACCCGCCGCGGACAACGTCGACGCGGCACCGGCCCCGGCGTCGGCCGCCGTCCGGGCCGCCTGCGCGGCCGCGACGGAGCCGTTGACCATGCCGGTGCCGTGGTCGCCGTCACCGGCGATGGCGTCGATGCGCCCGAGTTCCGCTTCCGCGTCCTTGAGGACCTCACGCACGGCCTCGATGAGCCCGGCGATCTTCTGCCCCGACTCCTGCGCCGCCGCGGGAGTGCCGCTGTAGTCGGCGACCTCGTCCTCGGGGACGACGTACGTCGGGGCCGGGGTCGTCTCGATGCTCGCGCCGACGCTGAGCGCCGGGCACTGCGCCGGGTCCGTCCACAGCTTCTCGAGTTCCTCGTCCAGCCACGTCACCGTGAGCGAGCAACCCGCCATGTCCAGGCTGGTGACGAGTTCCCCGACCTGGGGGGCGACGATCTCGTAGCCCGCGGCGCGCAGCTGCTTCGCGATGGGCACGTAGAGCAGGAACAGCTCCTCGTACTTGGTGGAGCCGAGGCCGTTGACCAGCACCGCGATCCGCCCGGAGTCCGGCGCGTCGTCGGGCTTGCCGGCGAGGACCTTCTCCACGAGCAGGGTCGCGATCTCCTCCGGGGTACCGATGGGCTCCTCGGAGATCCCCGGCTCACCGTGGATGCCGAGCCCGATGGCCATGTTCCCCGGGGTGACGGTGAACAACGGCTCGGTCTCACCGGGGAGGGTGCAGCCGGCGAAGGCGATGCCCATCGAGCGGGTGACGTCGTTGACGTGACGGGAGACCCGCACGACGTCCTCGAAGTCGTAACCGGCCTCCGCGGCGGCACCGGCGATCTTGAAGGCGACGACGTCCCCGGCGATGCCCCGGCGTTCCCCGTTGGCGCCCTGGCCCTCGGAGGCGACGTCGTCGGTCACGACGAGCAGTTCCGCGGGGATGCCCTCGGCGCGCAGGCGTTCCGCGGCGAGGCCGAAGTTGAGGATGTCACCGGCGTAGTTGCCGAAACCCAGCAGGACCCCGCCACCGCGGTTCGCGGCCTTGGCGACGTCGTAGACCCAGCGGGTGGAGGGGGAGGCGAAGACGTTACCGCACACAGCGGCGTCGGCCAGACCCGGTCCGACGTAGCCGGCGAAGGCCGGGTAGTGCCCGGACCCGCCACCGGCGATGACGGCGACCTTCCCGTCGGGGGTGGCGGTGGAGCGGATCACCCCGTGCGGGACCGGCTGCACGAAGCGGGAGTAGAGGTCCACGAATCCGGCAACGGAATCGTCGACGAACGAGGACGGGTCCCCGAAGATCTTCGTCATGCGAACGGTCTCCTTCGATCGCTCAGTGGTTCACGGCGGAGCTGCTGAACTGCTTCCAGGTCGTCGCCCTGGGCAGGACGCGACGGATGTACTCGCGGTTCGTGGCGCCGACGCTGATGCTGTCGCCGCCGTAGTGTTCCACGCAGAAGGCGCCCCGGAACCCGGCCTCGATGGCCATCGTGATCGCCTTGCGGTAGTTGATCGTGCCGAACTCCAGGGGAGCCGGGTGGGTGCGGACGGAACCGGTGCCGGGTTCCTCGTCGCGGTAGTAGTTCTTGAGGTGCCAGTAGTTCGTGTAGGGGAACGTCTTGGCGGCGATCTCCTCCCACGGCTCCACCTCGCGGTGCAGGCGCAGGATGTTGCCGAAGTCCGGGTTGAGGCCGACGTTGTCGAAACCCACGTCCTGGACGAACTGCACCATGCCGTCGGCGGTGCCGAGGTAGGTGTCCTCGTACATCTCCAGGGCGATCTGGACGCCGACGCTCTGGGCGTGCGCGGCCAGTTCCTTGATCTTCGCGACGGCGACGGCGCGGACGTCGTCGCTGAAGTCGTCGGAGTAGCCGGGCTGCAGCCAGAACCACAGGGCCTTGGCCTGGTCGGGGGTGAAACCGCGCATGAACCCGAAGTTCACGACCGGGATGCCGATCGCGGCGCACGCGTCGATGGCGCGGTGGGAGTAGGCGAGGTTCTCGTCGGCCTTCTCGTGGTCCATCACCGAACGACGCGAGGTCGAGAACGCCGGGATCGTCAGCCCGGCCTGACGCACCGTGGCCGAGAACTCGTCGAGACGCTCGGGGGAGAGGTCCGCGATCCGGATCCAGGTGTCGGTCGGGTCGATGCTCGTGTAGCCCGCGTCGGTCATGACCTCGAGCGTCTGCGCCCACCCCTCGGCGGACTGCTCCTGCACCGTGGTGCCGTCCTTCAGGACGTGCGGGTGCGGCATCATCGGGACGGTGATCGGCCAGTTCTGGCGGGTCAGCACGTCCGGGAAGCCGTCGAACACGCGAGTGCTCGTCGGGGTGTGCGCGTCGTCGCTCACGGTGTCACTCCAAAAGGTCGTCCGTTGAGTCAGATTCTATAGAAAATCACGCCAGAAGGCGAGCGCCTCCCGGCGTGTTCACTCGACCGCCCGGTCCAGGACACCCTGCAGGTGCGCGCGCATGGCCTGCGCGGCGCCCGCCGGATCGCGCTGCTCGAAGGCGCGCACGATCGCCTCGTGCTCCGAGACGCTCTCGTCCGCATCGCTCACCCGTTCCTCGACCTGGTGCAGACGCTGCACGAAACCGCGGAAGGAGTCCAGGGTCCGGACGATGAACGGGTTGCCCGTCCCCTCCGCGACCAGCTCGTGGAAGGACCAGTCGGCCTCCAGGTAGTGCTTGAAGCCGGCGTAGCCCGGACCGGTGGGCGCGGAGCGCTGGTCCTCGACCGCGCTCCACAGCCGGGCGACGAAGGCGTCGTCGGTGCGGACGCAGGCACGCTCGGCGTTGCCGGGTTCCACCAGCAGCCGGACGTCGACGAGCTGGGCGAGCTCCTCCGCCGAGAGCAGCGGCGCGGCCCGGTAGCCGCGGCGGGCGCTGCGGACCACGAGGCCCGAGCCCTCCAGGCGGGCCAGCGCCTCCCGGACCGGGGTGGCGGAGACGCCGAGGCGGACGGCGAGGGTCTGGGTCCGCAGCGCCGAGCCGGGCTCCAGGCCCCGGTTCATCAGGAGTTCGAGGATCGCGTCGTGGACGGTGTCGCTCAGTCCCCGCGGGGCGTCCACCGACCAGTCGCCGTCGTCGGTGGTCGCGCGGGAGCTGTCCATGGCACCGGGACGCTACCCGAGACGCGCTCCCGGGGGCGGCACGCTCTACGGTGGCGCAGGTGAGCGCGGACACGACGAACGGGACGAACGGGACGGGCGCGGCCGAGGCGGAGGTCGTGGACCTGTGTCGCGATCTCCTGCGCATCGACACCTCCAACTACGGCGACGGTTCGGGTCCGGGGGAGCGCGTCGCGGCCGAGCACGTCATGGAACTCCTGCACGAGGTCGGCCTGCAGCCCGAGTACGTCGAGGGGTTCCCCAAGCGCGGCAACGTGGTCGTGCGGGTGCCCGGTGACGAGCGGGGAACCGCCGGGCGCGGCGCGCTGCTGATGCACGGCCACCTCGACGTCGTCCCGGCGCAGGCGGCCGACTGGAAGGTCGACCCGTTCTCCGGTGAGATCGCCGACGGCTGTCTCTGGGGTCGTGGCGCGGTCGACATGAAGGACATGGACGCGATGCTGCTCGCCGTCCTGCGCGACATGGCCCGCCAGGGGACCAAACCCCCGCGCGACATCGTCTTCGCGTTCCTCGCCGACGAGGAGGCCGCGGGCGTGCAGGGTGCGGAGTGGCTGGTGCACGAGCGCCCCGAACTGTTCGAGGGGGTCACCGAGGCCGTCAGCGAGGTCGGGGGTTTCTCCGTCGACCTCGACGGGCAACGCACCTACCTGCTGCAGACGGCCGAGAAGGGACTGGCCTGGTTGCGTCTGGTCGCCCACGGTCGTGCGGGCCACGGGTCGCAGGTCGGCACCGACAACGCCGTGACCCGGTTGTGCGCCGCGGTGACGCGGATCGGTGAGTACTCCTGGCCGTTGGAGTACACCGCCACCGTGCGGCAGTTCCTCGAGGGTGTCTCCGAGATCACCGGGGTGGCGTTCGAGGAGACCGATCCCTCGGCGCTGCTCGCGAAGCTCGGCACGACCGCCCGCTGGGTCGGGGCCACCCTGCAGAACACCGCGAACCCCACCGCGCTGGACGCCGGGTACAAGCACAACGTGATCCCGGGCACGGCGAGCGCCCTCATCGACACCCGGTTCCTGCCGGGACGTCAGGAACAGCTCATGGAGGTCATCCGCGACCTCGCGGGCGAGCGCGTCGACGTCGAGGTCGTCAACCAGAGCGTCGCGCTGGAGACGGAGTTCGCCACCCCGTTGGTGGACCGCATGCAGGCCGCCCTGCTGGCGGAGGACCCGGGGGCGAAGGTGCTGCCGTACTGCCTGTCCGGGGGTACCGACAACAAGTCGTTCTCGCACCTGGGGATCCGCGGCTACGGTTTCGCGCCGCTGCGGTTGCCGGCGGGGATGGACTTCGCGGGCATGTTCCACGGGATCGACGAGCGCGTTCCGGTGGACGCCCTGGAGTTCGGCGTGCGGGTGCTGCAGCGCTTCCTCGCCGACGCCTGAGGTCCGGGTCCGGGTGGGCTCGGGGTGGTGCGGTCGCCGACTCCGCCGCCAGCCGCCACCCTGAGCAGGTGACCGACATCGAGCACTCCCAGCCCCCGGCCCCCGTGGCCGACAGCTTCACCGCCCTGACCGGCAACCTCGACCAGTTGCTCGCCGCGGCCGAGAGCGCCGGCGACGAGGCCACCGCGGGTCTCGCCGGAGGTCTGCACGCCGCGGCCCTGGACGCCCTGCGCTCCATCGCCGCGGCCTGCGGCGTCGACTGGGACGGCGTCCTCGCCGAACGCGACCGCCGTTCCGTCGTCGCGGAGTGACCTCCTCCGGTCCGAGGAGCCCGGGTTCCTCAGACCGGGAACCGGCCCGACGGGTTCGTGATCACGAACAGTTGCGACCGGCCGTCGTGCCAGAGGCCGTCGACGATGCCGAGGTCGCGCATCCCGATCCGGCTGGCCGTCGCACGGCTGCGGAGGTTGTGGGTGTGGGTGAGGGCCCACACCTCGTCGTGACCCGCGTCGAAGGCGTCGTGGACGGCGGTGAGGGCCGCCGCTGCCGCGTAGCCGTGGCCGACGGCGTCGGGGTGGAGGTACCAGCCGACCTCCACCTCACCGTGCTCGGAGTTCGGTGCGGTGAAGAGCAGGACGCTGCCGACGGGTTCGAGGCGGTCGGGGGTGACGATGGCGCGCGTGCCCAGCGGGGGTTGCGCGGTCAGCGCCCACTGCTCGATGCGGTGGCGGGCCTGGGTGACCTCGGCCAGCGGGACGCGCGCCGCCTCCCCGAACCACTGGATGACCTCGTTGCGGCGCAACAGGTCGTAGAGCCGTTCAGCTTCCTCGGGCCGCCACGCCCGCAGGCTGACCGGGGGAAGTCCTGAGATCTCCGCGGTCGTCACGGGCCTCACGGTAGCGCCGGGCTCACCCCCCGGGTGGGGGTGACGGCGACGATGCCGTGCAGCAGGGCTCGCAACGCCCAGCGCAGACGGTCCCGCCCGGTTCCGGAGAAGAGTTCCTCGCCCACCCGGTCGAGGTGGACGAGGTCTCCGTCGTGGTGGCGGACGGCGTCCTGCTCGACCGCGTCGTCGGTGTCGGGGGAGTCGCGACGGGTGGCCTGCTCCGCGGCGGTGGCCGTGGCCAGCTGCAGCAGCAGGTCCACCCCCCACGCCGCCTGGCGTGCGGGGACGTGGCCCCGGTGCAGCTCCCCGAGCGCCCGGTCCACGAACGCGAGGAACTGCGGACCGGTGGGACGGACCGCGACCAGCGAACGGGCCAGTCCGGGGTGGCGGAAGAGCAGTTCGGTGTAGCCGCTGAACTGCGCGACGAGGCGTTCACGCCAGTCCCCCTCCACCGGAGGCTCGAGGTCCAGCAGCAGGCGGTCGAGGATCGCCGCGTGCAGTTCGGCGGTGTTGCGCACGTAGACGTACAACGACGCCGGGCCGGTGTCGAGGGCGGCGGCCAGCTTCCGCATCGTGAGCCGTTCGAGGCCGTCGGCGTCCATCAGGCGCAGGGCGACGTCCACGATCGCGTCGCGACTCAGCGGGGGTTTCGCGGGTCGTTCCCGGCAGCTGAGCGGGGTGGGGGTCACGCCCGGGCTCCGGCGGCCGTCGCGGCGTGGATCGCGAACTGCTCGACCAGCGGCGCGGGTGAGTCGGCGCAGAAGATCAGGTCGAGGTTGCGGGCCGCCTCGTAGCCCGCGAGCGCCGTCTCGGAGTCGTCGGGGTGTTCGAGCAGGGCGCGGGCGAGTTCGGCGCCGTCGAGGAGGGTGACCCCGGGGACCCGGTCCCAGGTGAGTCCGGTGGGGAGGGCGTGGACGGGGCGGGGGGTGAAGCCGCTGTCGGCTTCGTGGACGAGGCGGAGCAGGCTCTCGTCCCAGCCGTCGAAGGCGGTGAGGAGGGCGGTGCGGGTGTCGATGCGCCGCCGGGTCCGGTTCTCGGGGACGCGGAGGCCGGCGTAGACGTGGAGGCTGCCGTCGGTCTCGCGGTGGGCGAGGAATCCCTGGTCCTGACCGAGGGCGAAGAGCATCCCCGGGCCGACGGTGTCGGCGGCGAGATGGTGGCGTGCGTCGGCGTCGACGAGGTCGAACTCGACGAAGGAGATGCCGCTGTAGGCGGGGACCGCGGGGGTCAGGAGGGGCCGTACCCGCGACCAGGCGCCGTCGGCGCCGACGAGGAGGTCGGTGGTCGTGGTGGTGCCGTCGGCGAGGGTGAGGGTGTGGCCGCCGTCGGGGTGGGGGTGGGTGGCGGTGAGCCTGGCGCCCCAGCGGAGAGGTCGAGGACGAGGGCGTCGACACCGTGGACGTGCAGGACGCAGGCGAGGGTGAGGCCGGCGCCCACGATGGTGAGCGGTCGACGAGTCACGAACACGATCGCGACGAACATGTTCGTCGGCGTCAAGGGGGAGTGCGCGTCCTACGCTGCTGCCGTGCCCCGCTACGACCGTGACGAGATCGCCCGCCGCTGCGGGCACGACAGCTGGCAGCAGGCCGTCGAGGCCACGGCCCACCTCTCCCAGCAGGAGGCGGGCCGGGTGCTCGGCGTCAGTCACCCGACGGTGCGGGTCTGGCGGGCCGACCTGGGCGTGGGGGTGGCCGTGGCGCGCCCCTCCGCGGCGGAGCGCAAGGCGGCGTTCCTGGCCGATCCCGCTGATCCGCGGCACGGTTCGGCCAACGGCTACCGCAACGTCGGTTGTCGCTGCGAGCGGTGCACCGAGGCGTGGACGACGTACCAGCGGGAACGCCGCAACGCCTGACATCACGCGACATCACTGGGGTACCCTGGATCGCATGGCCCAGATGACCCTCCGCCTCTCGGAGGAGCACGAACGCATGCTGGACGACCTCCAGCGACGCAACCCCGGTGTCTCGCGGCAGAAGCTCTTCGAATCGATGCTCGAGCAGTCCACGCGCGAGCAGGAGGAGGAGATCGCGACGATCGCCGAACGCATCGCCACCAGCAACCCCGCGCTGTGGGAAGCGCTGCGCGCTCGGTGATCCCCGAGCGTCCCCGCTTCCTGACCGTCGCCCAGATCAGCGAACTCGCCGACTGGCTCGCCGAGGAACCCGTCCGCATCCGCGACGTGGGGGCCCTGGTGGCCGCTGCGTCGCGGCCTGCCGTCGACGTCGACGGTGAACGCGTCTACCGCGACGAGTACGAGCAGGCGGGCGCTCTGATGCACGCCATCGCCACGACGCGGCCGTTCGACTCAGCACTGAACCCGGGGATCGCGTTGTTCGTCGCGCTGGCCGCCCTGGACCGCAACGGGATCAAGACGTTGCGACCGGACGCCGACCACGGCCAACGCCTCGTCCGCTCGGTCGCCGAAGGGCTCGACGACGTCGGTCTCATCGCGACCCACCTGCGGCAGATCGCCCTCGGGGAGCCGTGGCGGGAGACGTTGCCCCCGAGCTGAACGTTCCCCTCGAGGAAACGCACCGGCCGGGCCCCTGACGGGGCCCGGCGACGGGGACGGTCAGTCCGAGGTGGCGCCGGTGAGCGTGTCGAGCGCTTCCCGCGTCGGGGTACCGGACTTCTTCGCGGCGACGGCGGCGTCGACGAGGGAGATGAAGAAGTCGTCGAAGGAGGTGTCCTCGCCGTGGGCGTCCCAGTGCTCGGAGGTGATCTCCGAGGTGAAGGCGGCGAAGGCCTCGACCGAGGAGGCCGTGTCCGGGTAGTCGTCACCGACGGCCTGCAGCCAGTGGTGCCAGCCGTTGACGTAGGCGGCGGCCTGCTCGCGGCTGTCCGCGTCCCGCAGGACGGTGCCCACGCTGGCGGCGTCCAGGCTGTAGGGCGGCTGCGCGAGAGCCGTGGCGGCCGCGGGGTGCTCGGCGATGGTGTCGAGGGTGCCCGCACGTTCGGCTTCGTCCAGGAAGCGCTCGAGGCTGCGGTGGTTGCCGGCCGGCCAGGGCATCTTGTTGGCGCACTGCGTGCGCCTGTTGCTGGGCATGCCTGTCCTCTTCGCTCGTGGAAATCTCCCCAGGATCATCTCACGCCGCGCGTCCGGCGTGCGCGGTCGCGCGTGCCTGCTCACCCCTGTGCCGACACCGACGACCCTGCCGAGACACCGCGCAACGCGGCGTAGGTGCGGTTGCCCGCGGCCGCGGACCGCAGCTCCTGGGCGGCCACGTCGATGTACTGCTGGGACGTCGTGAGGCTCTGGTGGCCCAGCAGCCGCATGATCTCCACGGCGCTTCCCCCGGCGGCGACGACCTCGGTCGCGAAGGTGTGGCGCAGAGCGTGCACCGAGGCACCCCGCGCCACCCGGTCGTGGATCCCGGCCGCCCGGTAGGCGGTGCGGACGAGGTACTGCAGCTGGTTGCGGGTCAGGGCCGTGCCACGGGTGTCGACGAACATCGCCGCGTCCAGCGGCAGCACCGCGGGGCGGGCGAAGCGCGCACGACGCGAGGCCAGGTAGGTCTGCAGGACCTCCGCCAACGCCGCCTCGACGGGCACGCTGCGCTCGGCGTTGCCCTTGCCCAGGACCCGCAGACGCTGATCACCGTCAGCGCCGGCCAGGTCACCCACCCGCAGCCCCAGCAGTTCCGCGCTGCGGATGCCGCTCACGAGCAACGTCGCCACCACCGCGAGGTCCCGCTCCGGCCACGGATCACGAGCCCCGGGCCGGTCGAGCGCGACCGAGGACAGCAACAGTTCCGGCGTGCGTTCCCCGCGCAGGGGTTTGGGACCCGTGCGGTCCGGGCGCGGTCGCTGCACACCGCCCATCGGGTTGCCCGGCAACGCGTCCTCCGCCACGAGGAAGGAGCAGAACCCGTTCCACGTCGACCAGCAGCGGGCGATGGAACTCCGTGCGTGGTCGGCGGCGAACTCCGCGAACGCCGCGCGCAGGGCGCGGACCGTGAGGTCGGCCACCAGGAGTTCCTCACCGGCGAAACGTCGCAGCCGGGGGAGCAGGACGGCGACGTCACGCCGCCGGGCGTCGGTGGTGTGCGGGGATTCCTTGCGGGGGAGTCGTGCGACGTCGTAGGCGTCGAGAGCGGCCTGCAGCGACGTCGAGGAGGTCACGACCTCGGGAACCCCGGACGACGGGGGAGTCATGTGACGATCATGTCGCACTGGGGGAGTTGTGTCAAGCACTTCCGTTGTGCCGCAACGGTTTTGTTTCAGTGCAGAGGAGATCTGGAACGGGGGAGTCGTCCGCATATTCGTCGTTATGCGGAGTTCGGGCGGCGGGCCGCTGGTCCGGGTGTGGGGTCACCGTGCGGATCGCGCCGGCCGAGCGTCGTGGTCGTCCGGGTGCGAGGTCACCGCGTGGGTGGTGGACGACCGCGAGGTCGTCGCGCACGCGGACGAACGCGACGGCGTGGTGGTCGATGCGGGATGCGTTGACGCATCGAGTCGACGCGTCGGGTCGGTGGGCGAGCCGGAAACGTGGGAACCGACGGGTCGATGGCTGGTTCGGAGCGCCCCTTCGGCGACGGATCACCACGCTGTGAGTCAAGCCGATAATCGACATTATGACAATCTACGGACGAGACGCCCTCCCCGGCACGTCACCCCTTCCGCGGCGGTCGAGCGCCGTCAGGGGCAGGTCAGGGTCAATCAGTTGCCGTACCGCGTCGATGGTCACGACTGAGCCCGTCTCCAGAGCCCGGGGACGGTCGACGCGCGGGAGGCGCCGGTGAGCACGACGACCCTCGCCGTCCGGTCGGCGGCGCGCAGCCTCGGCTTCGCCCTCGTCTTCGCGGTCGCCGTCCTCCTGGGACACACCACGATCATGGACGGCACCAGCCTGAGCCTCGTGTGGCCCGCGGCGGGTGTGTCGGCGGCGTGGTTCGCCGTGCAGCGTGACGCCGGGACCCGCCGTCTGGACGTCGCCCTGCTGGCCCTGCTCACCTGGTCGCTCAACGTGGCCACCGGCGCCGGTCCCGTGCTCGCCCTCTTCTTCGTGCTCGCCAACCTCCTGCAGGTCGAGGTCTTCGTCGCCCTACTGCGCCGGTGGTGCCCACACCTGTGGGGTGCCGGCGGGCGTGAACCCCTCACCGGGACCCGCACCCTGGCCCGCCTGCTGGGTGCGGCCGCCGCCGTCGGTGACGTCCTCGACGCCCGCCGCCGCCCGGATCCCCCGGTCCGACCCGTCTCCCGGGGTTGACGGCGACCGGCCGTCGCGCTGTACTTGTCGAAGTCGTCAAGTACCGGAGACCCACGTGGATGACCAGTTGAGCGTCACCTTCGCCGCCCTCGCCGACCCCACCCGTCGAGCCCTGCTCGCCCAGCTCGCCCGGGGTGAGGCGACCGTGAACGAACTCGCCGCGCCGCACGCGATGACGTTGCCCGCGATCTCCCGGCACCTCACGGTCCTGGAGAGCGCCGGACTCGTGGTCAAGGGCCGGCGGGCGCAGTGGCGGCCCTGCCGGCTCGCCACCGAACCCCTGCGGGCCGTCGACGACTGGATGGACGACTACCGCCGGTTCTTCACCGACCGGTTCGACCGACTCGCCGAGCACCTGTCGAAGGAGACACCATGAGCACGGGACCGAGCACCGAGACCACAGGACGCAGCATCACCCTGTTCCGCGACTACCCCGTCGCCCCGGAACGGGTGTTCGCGGCGTGGACCGAACCCGGAGAGCTGGAGTGGTTCTCGGGACTGCCTGCAGCGCAGTCGGAACCGAGCGTGGACCTGCGCGTCGGGGGGTACTGGAGGGTCCTGCTCCAGGAAGGGCCGGGAGGTCGCCGCTACGCGACCGGTGGACGCTACCTGCAGATCGACGCCCCGCACCGTCTGGTGTTCAGCTGGGGGGCGGTGGGGGGCTGGCCGGAACTCGACCCCGACGACGTCGACGCCACTCCCCTGGTGTCACTGGACTTCGTCGCCACCGACGACGGAACGCGCATGACGGCCCGACTCAGCCTCTCGGAGAACCTCGAGCCGGGTCAGGTCGAGCACTGGTTCGGCCTGGGCATCCGGGAGGGCTGGACGACGACGATCGACCGCCTCGCCGCTGCGGTGGGCTAGCAGGGTCAGGGTGTCCCGCCCGAAGGAGAACACCAGGCAGGCCAGGGCCAGGACCAACCCGGCCCGTGCCGCCGGAACCGGCACGACCGGGACCAGGGCGAGGATCAACGCGACGGCCTGGACGACGGCGAACACCTTGCGGGAGTAGCGGAACGGCAACTCGCCCCGCAGTCGCGGCAGGACGCGGGCCGCGCCGACCCACAGGTAGCGCATCGCGCCGATGGCGATCACCCAGAACCCCTGGGTGAGCGCCGCGGTCAGCGAGAGCACCAGCAGCAGGGCGGCGTCGACCTCCATGTCCAACCGGGCGCCGGCGGGCGTCGCGGTACCGGTGCGGCGCGCGACGTAGCCGTCGACGCCGTCGAGCACCAACGCCGGGACGGCGAGCCCGACCAGCCACCAGGGGCGCGGCCCGACGACTCCGGTGAGGGCGAGGACCGCGACCGTCGCGCACCCACCCACGAGCACCGTCCGGGCCAGCGTCACCCGGTCCGCCGGGCCCGACCAGCGGTCACGGCGCGAACCCACGGCCACCGCGGCGCACGCGACCAGCCCGATGCCGGCGATCGCCGCGGCCCCCTGCGACAGCGCCACCCCGGCGTAGAAGGCCAGGGCGGCGCAGACCAGCACCGACACCGCCAGCGCGATCGCACCGTCACGCACACTCTTCCCCACGGCGGGCACAACGAGGCAGCCGCGGGGAAGGTTCAGCGGGCCCAGAACTCCTGGTGGGACCGCGTCAGCCAGCCGTCCACCCAGGCCCGGTCGCCGGACTCCGGGAGGTCGCTCGCCCCGACCGCGACGAGCAGGTCGACCTCCAGGTCCGCGACCCACGCCTCGACGTCGGTCAAGGCCCACTCGCCCCGGCGCACCGAGCGCAACGCGTCCAGCTCCGGGCCCGGCACGGGCAACGTGACCCGGCCGGTGCGCAGCAGCTCCAGGCCCTGCAGCCCGAGGCGCAGCGCGTGGGTGGCCGGTTTCGGGGCGTAGCCGGGACCGGAGCGTCGCGCCCGCACCGCGGCCCGACGACCACGTTCACCGAGGAACGCGGCGCGCTGCGACCGCAGGTAGCCCAGGAACCGTCGTCCGGTCGTGCGCGAGGCGAAGCGGTGGGCGTTCTCGCGCAGTTCCCGGCCGGCGTCGGTCACCGCGACGACCTCGGTGTCGGGAACCCACAACGGCAGCAGCACCGTGGGGTTCCCGGCCAGGGCCAGCCGCGCCCACTTCCGGGCGCTGTACACGACGACGTCGAGGTCCCCCGGGCCGGACTTCTCGGCCAGCCCGCGCGGGCGGGCCCAGGCGGTGTGCAGTTCGTACTGCTCGAAGGGGATCTCGCGACCGCCCGGGGTGCGCACCCGGGCGAGACCGGTCACGAACTCCACGGGCTCCAGGCACAGGCCGAGTTCGTCGCGGTCGTCCTGACCGGCGAGGGCGGTGCCGTGCACCCCGCTGCCCACCTGGGTCAGCAGCACGGTGCGGCCTCGGCGAGGCGGCGGGCCTCCTCACCGGCGTGCGGGTGTCTGATCACCGGTTCAGGCTAGGCAGTGGGACCCGCACTCCACCAACCGTTTTCAGAGCCGGGACAACCGCTCGAGCAGGGTTCCGGCGAAGTCCCCGGGGATCTCCAGGGCGACCCGGGTGCCGCCCGGGTAGGCCGTCGGGAAACCCTGGTAGACGTCGCGCAGGTCGGCGATCGTCTGCCCGCGGCCCGGCCCGTCGGTGTGGTCGACGACGACGGGAACGGTCGGGGCCACCGCGAGCTCCACCTCGCCGGTCGCGACGGCCGCGGCCAGCGGGTCGTGCAGGACGGCGCAGGGCCGGCCGTAGCGCTGGGCGTAGAACGCGTAGTAGTACTCGAGCATCTGCGCGATGGCCGTGGTGACGGGGGTTCCCACGGCGAGGAGTTCCTGGCGGTGCGATTCCTCGAAGACGTGCTTCATCGTGACGTCGAGGCCGATCATCGTCAGGTCGAAACCCGCGGTGAACACGGTGTGGGCGGCGAGCGGGTCGTTGGCGACGTTCGCCTCCGCCAGCGCCGACACGTTCCCCGGTGCCATCGCGGCCCCACCCATGACGGTGAACCTCCCGACGAGTTCGGGCAGTCGGGGTTCGAGTTCCAGGGCGAGGGCGACGTTGGTGAAGGGCCCGATGGCCAGCAGGTCGAGTTCACCGGGGTGCGCACGGGCGGCGTCGACGATGGCCTGCGCGCCGCTCGTGCCGGTCGGCTCGGCCGCGGCGCGCGGCAGCGTCACCTCGCCGATCCCGTTCACGCCGTGGACCTCGGGCGCGCCACCGGAGTAGGCGTGGTCGAGGAAGTCGTGGGCGCCGACGCTGACGGGGACGTCGGGCCGGCCCATCATGGCCAGCAGGTCCAGCGTGTTGCGGGCGCCGCCGGCGGCGTCCAGGTTGCCGCTGACGGTGGAGACACCGACGAGGTCGACCCCCGGGGTCGCCGCCAGCCAGCCGATGGCCATGGCGTCGTCGATGCCGGTGTCGCAGTCGAGGAAGAAGGGCGCGTTCACCGCCGCAGTCTAGTGTCCTCCACCCGTAATCCGCTGCAAAAGTCGTCCAAGTGAGGCAAGGATCTCGTCCGCGGACTTGGCCCAGATGAACGGCTTCGGATTCTCGCTCCAGGCTGCTGCCCAAGCCCGCAGGTCGGCTTCAAGGGCCTGAACGCTGCGGTGGTCACTGCGGCGCAGCAAATCATCAGTGACGTAAGCGAAGAGACGCTCAACCTGATTCAACCAGGAAGAGTAAGTCGGGGTGAAGTGCAGAACGAAGCGCGGATGCCTCCTCAGCCACGCCTCGATCGTGGGGTGCTTGTGGGTTCCGTAGTCGTCGCAGACGACGTGCACCTCGAGGTCATCGGGAACCTCCTGGTCAATCTTGGTCAGGAACTTCTTGAACTCCACCGACCGGTGCCGACGGTGGGTCGCTGAGATCACCGCGCCGTCGGCGATGTTCAGCGCGGCGAACAAGGTCGTGGTGTTGTGGCGGATGTAATCATGCGTCCGCTTCTCCGGCATGCCCGGCATCATCGGGAACGCCGGCTGAGAACGGGCAAGGGCCTGGACCTGGGACTTCTCGTCCACACACAGCACCACCGCCGACCCCGGTGGGTTCAGGTAGAGCCCCACGACGTCATGGACCTTCTCCACGAACAGGGGATCGTTGGACAGCTTGATCCCGTCACTACGGTGCGGTTTGAGACCGAACGCCTTCCAGATCCGACCGATCGTGGTGGGACTCAACCCGCTGCGCTGGGCCATCTTCGACCGGCTCCAGTGCGTAGCGTTGGCGGGCGTCGACTCCAAGGTGTCGATCACCACCGCCTCCACCTGCTCGGCGGTGATCGAGGCGGGACGTCCTGGGCGCGGCTCGTCACTGAGCCCGTCAAGCCGGTCGGTGACGAAACGGCTGCGCCATTTCCCGACCGTGGCTTGAGAGCAGCCCAGCCGGGCTGCGACCTCCTGATTGTTGGCGCAGTGCTCGCACTCCAGCACGATCCGAGAACGCAACGCCAACGCCTAGGACGAAGTGTGGCGACGCGCCCAGCGCTGCAACTGATCCCGCTCCTCATCACTCAGCACCAGCTCGGGTTTGGGACGTCCAGTCCGGGCCATGAGACGAACCTACGACTTATCGAGCGAAACTCAAGTGCGGGACACTAGTGGTCAGCTCGAAGAGTCCTTGATCACATGACCTGCACATCTCGCTACCAGCCGCGTGATCAAGGATACGACACCGTCGGTGGCCGTGGGTACAGCACTTCCGACGATACCGCGCACGGCCGAGACTATCGAGCAGCAACTGCACTACGTCGCTGCCCATCCCGGCGTGGCGCAACGACTGGCCTTCCGAGCCCGTATCGTCCTGGCCGCTACCAAGAAGTCCTTGCGCTCAGCCTGGATCCACCACCGAATGACCGATGAGCTCGTGGTGACCTGCCGAAGGCAGGTCACCACGAGCAGGGCATCAGATAGCTGCCGACCGGGTGTTGGCTCTTCCACGGCGATTCCTGGTCGTGCCCTCTCGGGCGGTGGGCGTCGGGCAGTGCTCAGATCCGGCGGGTCACGACCGGCTGATGCCGGTCGATTTCAACGATGGCGGCCAACACGTTCTCCAAGCCGGACTGCCAGGGCCAGCCGGACGGGGCGTGCAACCGCAGCCGACGAGCCGAGAACGCGACCCGCGCAGGCAAGCTGATCAGCTTGCCCCGGATCGTCCCAGCACGTTCGCGACGGTGGGTCGTCCCCGCCAACGCGGCAATGGCTCGGGTCAGGTTGTGCGTGATCGCGGCCAACACCAACCAGGCAGCGTTGGCCTGGAACTTCCCCGACGGCAGATGCGCCAACGGCCCGTCCTTGGCCTCGGCGATCACCGACTCGATCACCGCGTGCGCGCGGTGATCTTTCTCCGCGACCAGCATCGGCAGCGGGGAGTCGGTGAACACCGCGTGATAGCGATAGGTCTCGAACAACTCACCCTGCCCCCGACCGAGAGCGGCGGGGTTCAACCGTTTGACGCGGCGGACGATCAACCGCGCCCTCACGTGCTCAGCCTTCCTGCGGCCGGTGAACGCGGTGTAGGTCGTCTCGGCGACCTCGGCATCAGAAACCCAGCGCCGGTCGTCTTCATCCCAGACCGCGTCGGTGTACTTGATCGGCGTCCAGGCATCGTCGGCGATGCCCGCGATCGCCCGCCGGACAGCGGGATTGCTGCGAGCGGTGAGGGAGAAGCGGGCCCGGCCGCGGCGGGCGGCGGCGATCACGGCGTGGTTGTAGTAGGCCGAATCGGCCCGCACGATCACCAACCCGCCACCGGTAGCCGCACCAGCACCAGCACCAGCACCGGTGCCGGTGCCGGTGCCGGTGCCGGTGCGTTTGAGGGTCGCTAGGGCATCGCCCAGTAGTTTCGGCGCACCCTTAGCGCTGGCGACCGATCCCTTTCGCAAGCGGGTTCCCACGATCACCGGCGTGCTGGCCGGGGTGGTCGCGGTCACCAGCATCGCGTTCAGGCCTTTGACTTTCGAGTAGCCGTATCCGGCGCCCTGCTTGGCGTAGCCGTAGGTCTGGCGGATGGTGTCGTCGACATCGACGTAGAGGATCTGGTCGGCATCGGCCAGTAGCGGTGACCCAACCGCGGCGGTCGTGGTCTGCAGGCCGGTCAGGAACCGGGCCGCGACGGCGTCGAGTTGGCGGACGTGGCCGTGAGTGAAGGTCCGCAGGAACGTCCCCAAGGTCGAGGGGGCGCGGACGTCGTCGAACAGTTTCGTGTTCGCGCCGTGTCGCAGGACGTCCATGTCGTCGATGCTGTCGGCGCCGACTAACATCCCGGCGACCAGGCCGGTGGCCTTGGCCGCAGCGTTAGCCGACCCGGGCCCGGCGAGGGTGAGGTGCTGGCCGAGCAGGTCGTGCAGGCCCGCGGTCTGGGCCAGTTGCAGGGCCGGGGCCAGGCCGGCGTGGGCGATGAGGTTTGGGTCGTCGAAGGTGATCGAGGACGCCGCCGCGGTGGTGGGGAGGGCGTGCGAGACTTGCATTTGGCGGGTGTCTTCCTTGCTGCTGCGTTGGAACCGTAGAGAAGTCCCATCGTTGCAGGTCAGAAGCCACCCGCCGCCTCACGTACTGGCCCCCGCAGCATCACGGGACGGTGGATCCAGGCTCAGTCACCACCGCCCACGACACCACCCGCAACACCGTCCGCAAGTGGGCGCAGCGAGTCAGCGCCGACGGCCTGCAGGGACTGCTGGACGCACCCCGCTGCGGCCGCCCGGTCCTCTACCCCGACGCAGCTGTCCGCGACCTGGTAACCGTGGCCACCACCCAACGACCAGGCCCATACCCGTTGTGGACCCACCACGCCCTACGCGAGGCGATGTGGAACCTGAACTGGGGCGTGACCTGCTCCTGGGTCACCACCACGTTGAACGGGCTGGGCTTGAAGGTGCACCGCGTCCACGGCTGGATCCACCGCCGCCCCGCCCCCGACTTCGACGCCAAAGTGATTGCCGTGCAACACGCTGTCAGCAACGCACGGATCGGTGGGAGACCGGTCCTGAGCTTGGACGAGAAGACCGCTCACCCGGTCCGGACCCCTGTCCGCGCCGATACCCGCGCCGGTGACGGCACCGTGCGACGGGAGTTCGAGTACGTCCGCAAGGGCACCGTGTCCTGGTACGGCGTTCAGGACTGCGCCACCGGAGCCGTCTCGATGATCCGGTCCCGGTCGCGGATGAACTCGGCGGCGCTCATCGAGATCCTCGAGCACCTCAAGGGCGTCCACGGCAACGACTTCGTAGTGATCATGGACAACGGGCCGGCGCACACCAGTCGGGCCACCACGGCCTGGCTGGCCGAGCATCCCGACATCGAGGTCTCCTTCACCCCAAAGCACGCCTCGTGGGTGAATCCGATCGAGTCGGTGTTCGGGATTGTGACCCGCCAGGTCCTCAAACACGGGTGGTTCACCACCGCCGACGACTGTGATCAGGTCGTTCAGGACTGGACTGGAGACCGGAACCGGACCCGGCGGCCAGTGAGCCTTTGTCAGTAGCGACTTGATCATGACGGTGCGTCACGTCGTGCGGTCGTGTTCGCGGTGGAGGACGATGAGGGCAGCAGCGACGATCGCCCCGATGCGCCAGGGGCAGAGGGTGACGTGCTTGAGGGCCTTGAAGGTGTTCTTCAGCAGGGAGTTGCCGCGTTCGGCGACGGCGCGAGTGGCGGAGTGCAGTGCGTTGAAACAGGCCTGGTCTTCGGTCAAGTTCTGGCCCTTGACGTGCTTGGTCGGGCAGGTGAGGCGGCCGCGTTCACCTTCGTAACCCAGGTCGGCCAGAACGGCGTGCTCCTCGTCGCGCCATGCGGTGAGGGAGTCCAGGAGGCCCGGGTGGGCTCGGGCGCAGGTCGTGTCGTGCTCGCGTCCGGGGCGGACGGGAGAAACCCAGATCGGCCAGCCGTCGGGTGCGGTGACGACTTGGATGTTACCGCCGTGGTGATGGTGCTTGCCCGACCACCAGAGGTTTACTCCTGCAGTTGGTCCTTTCACCGAGACTCGGTCGGTTGCGATGAGGGTTCCGTCGATCATGACGTGGCTGTGGCCGGCGGTCCGGGCGGCCAGCAACGCCCCGACCAGCGAAGGCACCTGCCCGGCCAGGACGTCGAGGGTTTCGTGGATGTAGCGGTAGGCGGTCTTGAGCCCGATCACGTTGTCGACGGCGAGCTGGCGCATCCGGATCGCATCGACCAGCCAGCGGCAGAACAGCACCGCCTGGTCGAAGGGCCTCAGTCGCCGGCGGCCGCGGCGGGTTCCACGCATCTGCTGGTCCCGGTGCAGCAACTCGGCGACGTAGGTGACCGTGGCGCGGGAGATGGGCAGCACGGCGCGGTAGGTGACAGGATCGAGCACGGCGGGACTCCGGTAGGGACGGTCGGACTGTGAGAGGAATGACCATCCTCCGGGGTTCCGTCCTTACTGCCGACCATCAAACCCGTCGCCGTCACCCTCCGCCACCGGCCCGGTGCTACTGACAAGGGCTCAGTGAGCCATTCTCAGTAGCGGCCTGACGGTCACGGGCGGTGACGCCGGTGGTGGTGCCGCAAGGGCTGAGGTGGCGGGTGGAGGTGAAACTCCGGTAAACGGAGGGCTTCCTACAGCAACATCCACCACCGGAGCTCCACCGTGTCTCATCCTGTCACCTACACCGCTGTACTGCCCACTTCCCGGGCCACCGTCCAGCACATCGCCACCCTCCTGCTGCGTCACCGATTCAAGGTGGGGACGCGCGCTGGGCGGCGGGTGCTGGGCTGCTTCGCTCAGGCGGTGCTGATCTGCCGGTTCCTACTCGATGCCGTACGGGTGTCGCAACTGGCCCGCGACAACGCCATGGGAACCTCTACCGCCTACCGCTACGTGCACGAGGCCCTCGACGTCCTGGCTGCCCAGGCGCCCGGGCTGCGCTCGGCACTGCTGGCCGCGCACGCCGCCGGCCACACTCATGTAAGCCTTGACGGCACGCTGGTGGCGACCAACCGCGTTGGCGTGCATGGACCTACGATGCGAAGAGGCAGGCGCGAAGGGCAGCGAGTAGACCTCTGGTGGTCAGGTAAGCACCGCCGCCACGGCGGCAACGTCCAGGTACTCACCGCTCCCGACGGCTGGCCAATCTGGGTCTCGCCGCTACGACCGGGCCGCGAGCACGACACCACCTGCGCCCGCACTCATCCCGATCTCCTCGACGCGCTGGATGAGTTCACCGCCGCCGACCACAAGGTCCTCGCCGACCTGGGCTACGAAGGCGAACGCGACCGGCTCATCTGCCCGAACAAGCAGCCCAAGGACGGGGACCTGACCGTCTCCGAACGTAGTTTCAACCGTGTCCATGCGCACGTACGAGCCCGTGCTGAGCAAGGCAACGCCAGGCTGAAGAACTACCGCGTCTTGCAGAAGGTCACCCTCTGCCCCTGGCGGATCGGCGCCATCACCGCCGCGGTCCTGGTCGTGCTGCATCTCGAGCACGACCGCACCACATGACGCACAGTTACCGTCCAGCCGCTACAGAGAAGAGCTCAGTGACCCGAATTCGGTGCGGCGATCAGTAGATCGTTGCCTCCACCCCGACGATGTTCAGGTTCTCCCGGGCCAAGGTCTTCTGCAGGTACTGCCGGTCGGCGACCTCCCCGGCGAGCCAGGCGAACGGGTCGTCGCCCTCGCTGCGCGAGCGTGCGAGGGCCTTGGAGACGGCGTAGCCGCCCTTGGCGCCGACCTCGACGGTCGTCCCGTTCTGCAGGGTCACGCGGAAGCGGACGTTCTTGCGGCCCCCGCGCTGGCTGCGCGCGGCGCGGCGCAACGCCCCCAGCAGGCCCTGGCGAGCCCGCTCCCGCCCGCTGCCTTCACTGCGCGGTGCCGTCACCGTGTGCTGCCGCACCCCGCCCGGCAGGTAGGTCGTGCTGTCACTGAAGGTCCCAGGTCGCGCTGCAGATCCGGTCGAAGCCGAAGAGCGCCCGCGGCCGCCGGGGGGAGGCGCCGGCGTCTGCCCCGCACCCCCGGCCTGCGCGGCTCCGGTGTCCTCCTGCGGGCGGCGCGTCGGTTCGGCCGCTCCGCGCGGCGCGCGCACCCGCACGAGCTCACCGTCGCGCCCGCGCCGGCGCGCCGGTGGCGCCTGAGTACGCCCGGTCTGGACCAGCTCGTTCAGGGCGGGGACGTACAGCTGTCCACTGCTCTCGCCCTGGACCACCTTGCGGATCATGCGGGGGGAGCGGCCGAGCTCGCGGGCGATCTCACTGACGCTGAGGCCGTAGGCGCGCAGGTTCGCGATGAGGTCGGCCGCGCTGGGCGTCGACGGGTCAGGCACCGGCCACCTCCGCCGGCATCCCGGCGACCGGGGCCACGGCCGTGTTCGCCAGGATCTCGGAGGACTGCGGCGGGGCGGTTGAGCTCGTCCCGGCTGCCTCCGCGCGCTGGCGCAACCGGTTGCGCTCCGCGGCGGTCGTCGGCAGCTTCACCGCAGGCAGCCACCCCTGCAGGCGCATCCGCCCGACGTCACCGTCATCACCACCACCGACGGAGACCGGTAGCGACCATCCCGGGACCTCGGTGGTGTAGATCGCGTCACCGTTGACCGCCAGCAACGTCGCCGGGTCGACCTCCAACGCACCTCCCAAGCTGGCCAGGCCCACCCCGGGCAGGCGCTTGGACAGGGCCGTGGGGCACTCCAGCACCCGGGCCCGACCCCGCGACCACACCTGCGCGGCCAGTTCCGGGCGGTACAGCGCTGCGGCCTGACCCTGCGGGCGCGGCGCGCGGGTGCGGAACACGAACGCCTCTCCGTAGCGCACCAACGTGGACGCGGCCGCGGGTGGCACCTCACGTGCCGACCACACGACCTGCGTGGTCTCCCGTCCCCGGGAGGCGAACGCGCCGATGCCCTGGATGAGGATCGCGCGCATCGCGCTGACCGCCGCCGCCCGCACCGACGGGGGCAGGTCCTGAGCCCCTGCCAGGCGCTCACGGGCGCGGCGGAGTCGGTCGGCCCAGGTGTCCAGGACGCGGGCCTTGGTGAACTCGAGGCCGTCGAGGAACTCGATGCCCCAGCCCTGGTCCAGGGCGATCTTCAGTTCCACGCCATCGACCCAGGTCTCACCGTGGGCGCCGGGGACGTTGGGGTAGTGCCAGCCCTCGTCGGCGTCCTCGTGGGCGACGGGCAGCAGGCCGAGGGTGTCCCAGCCTTCTCTGACGGTGAAGCGGACGTGGAAGCGGGCGCGGGCGTAAGGGTTGGACTCCAGGAGTTCCTCGGCCTGCTCCCCGGTCAGGCGCCGTGCGGGGCCGGTGCCGAGTTCGCGGCAGAGGGCGGCGTACATGAAGCGGCCGTCGACGTAGGCGAACCCACCCCGAGGTTGCTCACCCACGTCGACCAGCGGCCGGCAGGACCCGCACGCGCAGGCACCGGCGCCGGTGGTGAGGTGTTCGATGCGGTGCTGCCCGGCGGTGCGGTGCAACAACTCAGCAGTCTCGGGGTCGAGGGGTTCGGGATCCAGGGTCCGGGGCAGGGACTGCGCCCACAACTGCGTCCCCGTCGCGGCCGGGGACTTCAGCAGTTCCGCATCGCGGGCGACGGACTTCAACGCCTCCGAGGTGGCGACCCAGGCCTGACGGGCTTCGTCGGGGGTGAGGGAGGCGTCGGGGGAGGTGAACCACTCCGAGGCCAGGCGCACCTCCAGCTTGCGGCCGGTGATGTCGTGGGTGAAGCGCCCGGTGGGGGGACTGGAGAGCCAGTGCCCCCCGGCGCTCCAGCCGGGGGTTTCGGTGATGAGCCAGTGCTGCTCACCCAGGCCCTGCTGGGGGACCTTCCCGGTCAGCATGATCCGTTCGGCGGAGAGGTTGTGGGCGGTGTCGAGCAGGTCGACCAGGACCGGTCGTTTGCGGCGTCCGGTGATCTTGGGGGTGACGCGGGCACCGCTGTCGGTGACGCCGACACCGCTGACGTAGTCCAGCCACACGGTCGCGACGGGGCGAACCTTCCAGGGGGCGGGTCTCATCGGGGATCTCCTGTCGATCGTGACGTTGAGGGGGTGACGGTTCGCGCCGTCCTTGGCGCTGTCGTCGCTGTCGTCGATGTCGTTGTCGATGCCGAACTCGATGGCGTCCTGGTTCGGGCCCCGGCGGTGGTGGCTGTCAGCGTCGGGCCCAGGGGTTGAACGGCTGCTCCCTGCGCGGCGCGGAAGCGTCGCCCGGCGTAGCGCGCCCGCATCTGCTTGCTCGCCCGGCTCAGCTCGAAGCGCACCCGCCCGTCGTCGGCGAGGTGGAAGCCGCGGATGGCGGCCACCTCGACGACGAAGCCGCAGACGTCACCGACCAGGGTCGCTCCGAGGTAGTGCTCGGGCCGGCAGATCCACCACCCTGCCCACGCGTCCTCACGTTCAGCGGGGTTCAAGCCGTGGGTGGGGGCGAAGGCGTGCCAGCCCTGGTACCGGCGTCCGCCGCGGTGCAGGGGATCCGGGGTGAGGGGAGCGAGGTGGATGGCAAGGTCGGGGGAGGGGCTGGGCAGTTCCACCCAGGGACGTGTGGCGAGTTCGCGCACGCGGGCCTCGTCGTAGCGCCAGTGCCCGCCCTCGGTCTGCATCGCGCGCAGGGTGTCTTCGTCGCCCAGTAGGCCCGTCTCGCGCAGGCGGTTCAGCTGGGCGGGGTTCACACCCAACAGGGCTTGAGCGCGCGTTCCCCCGATGGGGGGTTCGGTGATCGTGGCTTGCTGGGGCATGGCTCGTCTCCGGGTCGGCGATGACGCCACGCTACAGCCCTGACATGCTCAATCCGCGTTGTTAGGGGATGGGCGTGTCAGGGGTGACAACTTGTCACCCCTGATGTCCAGGACCGGGTTTACCTCGTGTCGTACGGCGAGGTGGGGCGAGGCGAGGCGGGGCAACGGGTGCCAGGTCCCGGGTCTTGCGCGTTGGGATCATTTCTCGCGTGGTCCCAGGTCGTTGAGTTCGTAGCCCTGCGGGTAGACGCTGGTCGCTGCCCCCGGCACGAACCAGCTCGGAGGTGTCGACTGCCGCCGCCGACGCAGTGCTCGCCACCGGAACAGTGTCTGCACCCCCATCGCCACGATGGGCCCCGGTGCAGAGAACCCCAGTGATGACCGGGCCGGTTCTTCCAGTAGCACCGCCGCGGCCCGGATCGCCAAGGGACGTAGCGGTCGCGGCACGGGGTCGAAGACGGTGTCGAGGGTGGCGGTGATGAGTCGTCGGCCGGCGGGGGATGAGCGCAGCTGTGTCTGCTCGTAGTCGCTGAACCAGCGGTCGAACTCCTCGAACGTCGTCGGGATGTCGGACAGGCCCATGCGAGCGCCGAGTTCGCGGTACCAGTCCATGCTGGCCTCGACCTCCGCGCTACTCAGCTCTCGCCACCCGAAGCGGCGGATCGTGCGCACCCCGAGGACCACGAAGGTCCCCAGGATCCAGAGGTAGTCGTCGTTGCGGATGGAGAAGCGGTGGTGCATCGCGTTGAGCCGTCGCACCACCTCCTCGCCCACCTCGCTGCCCAGGCCGTGGTGGATCAGCTCGTACATGAAGAGGCCGGTGTCGCTGCCTCGGCGACGCGGTTCCTCCTGCATCTGCCCGGTGTGGCTGAGCAAGCCGGCCACGCGCGGGGACGCGAAGGTGCGCAGGTAGGCCAGGTGGAAGCCGATGCGGCTCTCTGCAGCGAACTCCGCGAGCGCCAGGTGGCGCTAGACCTCGTTGACTTCGGCGAGTCGCTGCGGGCTCAACACCTGCGGGGATGAGGCGGCGGCGGGTTGCCGATCGCCCGGCGGGGTTGGAGTGCTTTCGGGGGGAGGTGGTTTCGGGGACATCGGAGTGGGGGGCTGAGACGTGTTCACGCTCGTTACCTCGCGGATCTGATCAGCGCGTTGTCGTGCAGGACGTGGAGGAGTTGCTCGCGCAGCGGGTGTACGCCGTGTAGGGCCTGACTGAGCATGGTGGTGGCTTCAGCCAGGCTGGCCCCGCGCGGGACGGGCACCTCGAGGGGAAGGCTCTTGCGCGGTGCGTGGGCGCGGTACCGTTCGAGGCCGAGGAGCATGCAGGCCTGCCAGATGACGGTGTCGAGCTGGGGGCCGGGGCGTAGGCCGTGGGTGAGAGCCAGTGAGCGGATCTGTTCTTGGTCCTCGTGGTCGACGTAGGCCACCGCGATCCGTTCGATGTCGTGGATCTCCGACATCATGCGCCGACGCTGGAAGCCTGCGTCGGTGGCGTTCTTCGGCGCGGCTGCGGTCTGCTGGGGGAAGTGGACCAGCTGCGGCATCGACCGCGCCAGCGCCGACCACCACGGGCGTACGTCTTCCAGCTCGAGCAGTAGTTGTTGGTGGAGGCGCTCTTGGTGACGCCGGCCTAGGAGCAGTCGTGGGTGCTCGAGGAGCTGGCGTCGGCGGTGGCCTCGACCGGCTCGTCCTCGCCTGGGGTCTTGTTTCCGGCGGAGCATGCGCTGCAGAAGACGGTCGAGGCTGGTCCACACGAGACCAGTGACGATGACGACCTCGGCGAGCTGCTGCAGCGTCACGTCCAGACCTCTGCCGTGGGTGAGGGGTGGCGTTTCGCCGGTGATGACGGTGTAGGTCAGCAGGATCAGGCAGGTCGCGACGTAGCCCAGACCGATCAGGCAACCGACGGCGACCAGGCGTATGCCGACCCCGGCGGCGCGGGCCTCGGCTTGCGCGGCGATGGCGAAGCACGCGATGGAGGTTGCGCCCAAGGACCAGGACAGCAGGCCCAGTGAGGCGAGCCAGTGCACGAGCGCGGCCCAGGTGGGCTCGAACAGGTGCGGTGTCCGTGGAGGGTCGAGCACGAGGGGTGTGACCACCAGCAGGGCAGTGATGACCATGGCGCCGTTCAGCCAGCGAGGACGCCGGGGGCACAGACCCAGCAGGAGACGCAGCAGCTGCAGGAGGCATCCAGCGGCCAGCGCGCCGAAGAGGTGCAGGACGGCCTTGCTCCACCCGGGGTGGGCGCGATCGATGAGGGTGCTGACCGGAGCGGTCTGGGCGAGGGCTCCTAACGTCAGGCAACCCACGGTCCACCAGAGCATGTGTCGGGCTTGGCGGTCATCGGTGTCGGGCTGCTTCTCAGGACGAGGGTGGCCGCGGTACTCCTCGCCCGCTGGTTGGGCACGGCGGCGCTGTTCTCGGATGCCTTGGGTGCACGCGCGATAGGTGTCGGCGAACAACCAGGTGGCAAGAGCCGTGACCGCCAGGATCGAGACGATCCCGGTCAGGCTGACTCCGCTCAGGTCACCCACGCAGCAGCCGGGTGAAGTTGCCGGCCACGCCGTCACGGTCGAGTTCGTCGCGCTCGCGCAGATCGATCACGCGCCGACGAGCGGTAGTGGTCTCCTGCGCTTCAATGCGTTCAGCGAGCAGGGTGCCGAAGTATTCGGCTGCAGCTTCGTCGGCGTTGTCGGCGACGCTCACACCGATCTGGCAGCGGCTGTACTGCGCCTTCCTGGCCAGGTGGTTGCACATCAGGTGACCCAGTTCGTGACCCACGCACAGGGCTGTCCACCAGGGGTGGGTCTTCTCGTAGTCCTGGGGCCAGCTCACGATGATCAGGCCGGACTTCTTCTGGGCGATGAGTCCTGAGACTTCGGGGTCGGTGAGGGACTGCTGGTGCGCGCGGATGCGCACGCCGAGCTGGGCGGCCACGGACTGGATGAGGTTGCGCATCGTCAGCGGCCGAGGGAGCTGGATGGAGGCGACCATCTGCCGGCACTGCTGGGCCACACCGCTGTCGAGGGTGAACTCGCCCGGTCCCGTCTCGCTATCCTGGGGAGCGAGGAGCTGGAGGGGGCCCAGGATCCGCGACCCTGCAGTCGTGGTCTCTGCAGTCGTGATCGCTGGAGTCGTCTTCTCCGCAGTCGTCGAAGAGTGGGGCAGCGTCGTGGGCAGCGACACGATGCTGTGCTCCTTCCTGACGTTCCCGCTTGAGCTTCTGGTCGTGCGGGTAGGCAACGTGGTGTCGTGCCGGTCAGTCTCAGGTCGGTCAGTCTCAGGTCGGTCGCCCGGCTCATCGAGTGGTCAAGTACGCAACTACCGGTACTAGCTCATGGACCGTGAAGGTCCTGGATCGATACCTGGCGTCCCAGTACCGCGGCTCACGGCGCTATGAAAGCATGCCTCGGAGCACACGCCTAGCCCGACTGTCCGCACTGCGAACGTCACGAGAGGAGTCGACCCATGCTGTCGCTACAGTCGCCCGACCTCCCGGATCGCCGGGTGGGCCGCCGTGCCCGCCTCGCTCGAGGTGAGCAGGCGAGGCGGTGGGTGCGGTCCGGGCCCGGCCCGGATGGTGTCGTGGAGGCAGGATCTAGGCCGCAGGAACGGATGCCGCTGGTAGTGGGTGCCGGTGGGGGAGTCGTGATGGTGGGGGAGAGCAGTGGAACAACGCGGGGATGACCAAGACCGACCAACGATTGCTCGTGCCTTAGACCATCTTCTGCGTACGTACCGTGACGGGGAGGGAAATCCGGTCACTGTCGAGCGGGTGGCGGCTGAGATCAACACCAAGGGCGTAAGTGCCGCCTACATCAACGCCTTGCGCATCGGCACGAAAAGGAATCCGAGTGCTGACACTCTGCGAACCCTGGCGGCCTTCTTTGGCGTCAAGGCCGGATTCTTCTTCGACCCCCTTCCTGAAGGAAATGCAGTGACGAGCAGCAGTGCGCCAGTCGAGTCGTCCGAGGAGCCCTTCGCTGACGTGGGTGGAGAATCCCTAGCGACAGTGGGTCATGGGTCTGTCGATGATGATTCGCTGAACCTGCAGAGGTCCTCGGAGCGCACGCACCCTCAGGACGCGATGGTGGATCTCGCGGCTCGCCTGGAGTACCTGTTCAACCTCCGTGTGCGCGACGACGGGCAGCCTTGGAGCATGCGGCAGGTCAGTGCCGCCGCGAAAGCTCAAGGCGTTCCTCTTTCGGTCGGCTTCCTGCATGACTTACGGCGCGGGATCAAGGACAATCCAACAAAGCAGCAGCTCGAGTGTCTAGCGCGAATCTTCAGGGTCTGGCCCGGATACTTCTTCGAGAGTAACGAGGAACTGGAGCGCATCAACCGCAAGCTGCACGCCGTTGATGCTCTGGACAATGAACGTATCGCCAGCCTGGCCATGCGAGCGCGAAACCTCAGCGCCCGCGAGCTGAACATGATCAACGCGTTGATCGACGGGGCCCTTCGGGATGAGGGTGATGCGCTTCCAGATCCGGGCGCTGCGCCGAGGTAGTTCGGCGTAGCACGTCCCGGCACCTGATTGATGATTGAAGTTCTAGAGCTGTTCTGCTCACGCAACGGTGCAAGGATGTGCCCGCGCAAAGACGGAGTGAGCACGGGCACCTCGACGCGAAGTGGCCGTTGCACGACACGGCATGACGTAGCACGTCACGGCATGACGTCGCATGACGTGGCGTGGCTGGAGGTCTGGGAGGGATGAAGATCGTGAACGAGCTGATGAGCCAGGAGCCGCAACGGTCTACCTCCGCGCTGCGGGAGAGGACCGACGTCAGCGACGCCGCGCGCGTTCAGCGCTGTGTCGAACGCCTGGAACGCCTGGGCATCCGGCCCGGCACCTCCCTGCGCCGCCTGCTGATCGTCCTGCGCAAGCAGGAGGGACGCCCCATCAAGATCACTCAGCGGGGTCGTCACGGCCGTCTTCTGCACATGCCCGCAGAGGTGTCGGCCTGGGTCGACCGCGCGCCGGCCCGGCGCAGCATCCTGATCCTGCTCGCCGAGGACCACAAGAAGTCCATGCGCGGGCGGCGCCTACTCCTTCACGAGCTGGGGCACCTGATCGTGCGGCCCCACCACCAACTCAGCGTCCAGGCGCGTCTGACCTCACCCGGGCCCGATGGCCTCGAGCACGCCGGGGGCTACCAGCAGTTCCGCTGCAACGTGGACGATGAGGAAGAGCGCGAAGTCGAACTGATCGCCGGCCTGCTCCAGCACTACATGGCCCCGTGGATGCAGCAGAAGGAACTGCCACCGGCCTCCGGTCTGGGTTTGGTCCTGGCTCGACGAGGGACAACGCATGAGCCGACTAGCTGAAGTCATCGGCTGGGCTCCCGCCGCCACCTGTCTCCTGGGCGCGGTGGCTGCCTTCGCCCTGCGAGACCTGCTCACCGGCAACCTGACCCCCGCGCAGCTGCGGGCCCTGCGCCTGGCCCAGCCCAGCCCCAGTGCCGCTCGCAGCACAGACGACCTCGCCGCGATCGGGCGCAAAGCCCAGCGCGCTCAGTGGTTCGCCGTCGCCGGCCTGACGGTGGCAGCGTTCTTCAGCATCAGACCCCTCGTGTGGTGGCTCGAAGGCGTCACCGCCCCAGGAGTGCCCTGGATCATCGGGACCGTCGTGCTCATGTGGGCCGGCATGAACGCCGCCGACGCGATCATCCACACCGTCCAACCACCTCAGCGCACCGGTCGGTGGACCACCCGCCTCCTCTTCGCCAACCATGGCGCCTTCGCGGCCTGCTCGTTGCTCACCATCGCGCCGTGGTTCTTCCAAGCCCCGGTGCCGCGCACCGGCGCCCTCAATGAGTACGTCACCTACTACTCCCCCCACGTCGCCGGATTCATCGCCGCCCTCGGAGCCCAGATCTACGGCCCGTTCGTGGGCGCCCTCCTCTCCGTACTGTGCTGGCGGGAGGCGCGACGCGAGCGTGAACCCGCCGTCCGGTTGAGTCTGCGCCTCGTGGCTACCGGGGCGGTCATCGCCCAAGGCACCGTCTTGATCCAGAGCGTGCAGGCGTTCACCTGGATGCGCGGGAAACCGATGTGGACCGAGCAGGAAGCAGCCATCGCCCAGCTCGCCTGCCAGGTGCTCACACCCACCCTGCTCATCCTCGGCTGCTGCGTCGCCCCGATCGTCGACACCGTCCGCGCTCGCAGCACCCGCGTGTTCATGCAGCTGTGGCGTGAGGACGTCATCGCGCTACGCGCTCCCTGGCGGCTGCTGCAGGGCGTGTACCGCACCGCCTACGAGCCGGAGGCCGATCAGAGGACCCAGTCCGAGCGCGATGAGCTGTACGCGCAGCGAGCCCGGATGGCCAGCGAGATCATGGACGCTCTGGTCCAGGCCGCCGACGACCTCAGCCCCACTGCACGCAGCCGCGTCGAGCAACTACTGCGACTGGAGCAGCCGTCCTTCCTGCGTCGACGCCTGGGTCGTCCTGCCGCCAGCCTTGCCCGGGCTGTCCTGTCGGTGGTGGGCGGTTTCGCCCCCTCCTCGGCTGGGCGGTGGTGGCGGCGGATCACCGAAGGCCCGTTGCAGTCCACGGCCCGAGCTGATGCTGCCTGCGCCAGTGCGGCGATTCAGCTCCACCTCGATCGCCTGGCCAGCGGAGACGAGGGCGCGCGCCCCCGGTCGGTGACCCCGATCTTGACCATCAGCCCGCGCGATGTCGACGAAGCCGTGGCCTACTTGCGTCTGCTGTGGCGGGCTCTGCGCAGCCCCGAGGTCCAGGAAGCTGGAACCGCAGGCTTCGTGGCGATGATCGAGTGAGATCGAGTGAGATCGAACAAGAACGAGTGAGAACGCGCACGCACAGAAACGACCGCCTACTCACCAGAATCGATGGGGACCAGTGAACAAGGTCAAGCCTCTGAACGTCAGCGTCATCGGTGCCAGCTTCGCCGGCTTGTTCGCTGCCGCCGCCGCCGCCGCCTCGGGGCACCACGTCACGATCATCGAACGTGACGGCATCCCGACCACACCCCAACCGCGCGGAGGCGTTCCGCAGAGCGATCAGACCCACATCCTCCTGCACCGCGGTCTGGTCTCAGCCGAACATCTCCTCCCCGGCCTGCATGACGAGCTCATCCAGCGCGGCGCCCCGGAGTTCAAGGTCGGGCTCATGGCCCTGCTCAGCGCCGACGGCTGGGCCCCGCGCGGGGACTACGGGTTTCCCCTGGTCTGTTCCTCCAGGACGCTGCTGGAACACGTGATCAGGAAGCGAGTTCTGGCCCTGCCCAACGTGCAGGTGCTTCAGCAACGGCGTGTGCAGGCGCTGCGCCAGAACTCCTCGGGCACCTGGACTCTGCAGTTGCAGTCGACCGACAACGCCTCGACCGATAACGCCTCGACGGACATTCCCGTGACGACGGACAACGCCTCGACGACGGACAGTCCCTCGACGACGCAGGACGACCACTCCAGCGACCACTCCGACGCCCTCGTCGCCGACCTGGTCATCGACGCCTCGGGGCGCTCCTCCCGACTGCCCACGTGGCTGAAGCAACTGGGCGTGCCGCCGGTAGCGACGACCACGATCGATGCCCGCGTCGGCTACGCCACCCGGCGTTTCACCAGCTCCCGTCCTCCCGGCCCCGGCGTGCTCATGCTGGTCTCGGCCAAGCAGAGTCGCGGGTGCATCGTGAGTCCTATCGAAGACGGGTACTGGCAGGTCACCTCGGTGGGACGAGGTGACCATCGCCCGGGCCGCGATGGCGATGAGTTCATGGAGCACCTGGCCAAGCTGCCGGACCCGATGGCGCTGGACATGGTCAAGGACATGACTCCCGTCAGCGATGTGGTCGTCCACCGCCAGACCGCCAACGTCCGCCACCACTACGGCCGCGGCCGGCGCTGGCCTAGCGGGCTCATCGTCGTCGGGGACGCCTTGTGCGCACTGAACCCCGTCTACGGCAGCGGTATCACCGTGGCCGCCTGCCAGGGGCGGCTGCTGGAGCGAGCCTTCAAGAAGGCACAACACGGCAACCTGAACACCCCCCGCCTGCAGCGAAGCCTCGCGCGTTCGGCGAATCTGCCCTGGACGATGGCCACCTCCCAGGACCGTCAACTGCTCACCACCCCGCAACGAGCGCGACCCGTCGAGGCAGTCGTTGGCTGGTGGGGGGCGGAGGTCGCTCGCCTGGCCGGCGCCGGCGACGCGCGGGCAGCAGACGTTCTGCAGGCCGTCACGCACCTGATGTCGCACCCGATCGTGCTGTTCACCCCACCCCTACTGGTGGCCTCACTGCGCTCACGTCTGCGCCCACGCCGCATGCAGGCGCCCACGACGACCCCCACGCTCAGCTCTTACCCCATCGTCAGCGACCACACCGCCCATCGGGATCTCGACTCCTCAGCGCGCGCGGGCGGCGTCAAGGCAGGGAGCGGGGCGTGATGGGGTCTGCGGATCTAACGGTGGGAAGGCCGGACTGACCTTCGATCGACGAATCAGGCCCGCCGCGAGGTCATCCGCTCACACAACTGACCTGTGACGCTCTGCTCCCCACAGGAAGCGACTCGGCAACCATGGCCACCTCCCAAGACCGCCAGTTCCTGCAAGGACCGAACCGAACCAGGCCGACGGAGGCCGTCGTCAGTGCACGGGGCACCGAAGTGGACAGGCTGGCAATGCACGACGACATGCACGCTGCGGACGTTATTCAAGCCGTAACCACCTCATGGCCCCAGCCAGTGATGCTGTTGCATCCCACCCTGATCGCGGCCTCGGTGGGTTCACGTCCAAGCAGGCGCGACCTACGAGCAGACCAGGCGGCCGTGTGGGCGTCGGCTACCGTCCCCGTCGACGCTTCACAGACACGACACCCCACACACCCACCTCACGGGTAAACAGGCACGAGCGGATGACGACGGTGACGACATGACTCCCACGACATGGGCGGCCTTGCCCTCCGGTACCTGGGACCTGACCAGGCCTACGGTCCTCACCAAGTGGGAGACGTTGCAGGTCCGGGAATCGGACCTGGCGCGCTTGGACTTCGACTCCATCACCGCTGATCTCCACGAGCGGGCGATCCCGGAAATCGCCGAACTGCGTGTGGATCACCGCCCCGACGATCCCGAATCCATGACCCTGTTCAAGACGTCCTCGGGTCGTCGTGTCCCCATCGACGCCCTGGGCTTCCTGCAGATGCCGGTTCCCGCACGACCTGGTGGCACCCGGTGGGCTGTCCACGCGTCCCTCCAGGCACCGCTGTCGGTGCCGGGCGGTAGCTGGAGTGAGTTCCAGCGCCAAACCCGGGCGTTCGGGGGTGTCAACCTGATCAGCGGCGATTTGGATTGGTTTCAGGTCGCCGCAGCAGCAGGGGAGCAGCCCAGTCTCAGCCACGTCGCTGTCGGTCAGGCCTGGATTGGCTGGATACCTCTGGGCGACTACCAGACTGCGCTCGCCGCCGAAGCTACTCATCCGTTGCGGCGGACCCTGCGCTACAACTTCAGTCGGCTGCGTGAGCGAGTGTCCGCAGCACGCCACACCGCTCGTAGCACCCCACCTGACTCAACTGCACCCGGCGCCAACCCGGCGCGGCCTTTCTGAAGCGGTCCTGACCGTCGAAGGTGAACCTGGACCAACCGCACGTGCCAGACCCGTGTCCTCACGATCCGTCGAAGGTGTCGGAGCCTCTCAAGACTGCGTGGGTGAGTCTGGTGCACCACCGGCGGTCACAACTCGACGGATCTTGGCTACCTGCACCTGACAGCACCCGATCGCAGTCGAGGAACAGGAGCGTCATGACCAAGGCCAAGCCGCTGGTGCCGCTGAAAGAGCACCCCCCGCACCCGGCTGCGACATGCTGGCGCGATGAGGTGGCCACGCCGACACACCCAACCCCTCGAGACGACCACGCTGCCCGCCGGCGTAGTCCAGCTCGCCCGCCGGCTGCCGAACCCGCAGGAGCTGCGCCAGCACTGCCAGGGCCTAGCAATGCTGGACGCGATCCAGGCCGAGGATCCCACCGACCGCTACTACTCCTTCGACGCCTCCTGGAGCCCCACAGAGCAACTGGCGTCGATGGACGACGGCTCCGGCAACTCCTGGTCGATCACCTTCACCCCCGACGGGGCGTGGCTGCGCGGCTTCGATCACGAGAGCCCGATGAGCCCTTACGGCGAACCCTTCGACCTCGACTGGCTCGCCGCCGTCCCTCAGCCGCTGCGCGGTGCAGCTGCTGAAGTGGCCTTCACCGATGGGGACCTACCGCTGCTCACCCTGGCCTGCTGGTGGCTGCACCTCGCACCGGACGCGGAGAGGGGCCCTCACCCGGGAGGCGAGCAGCGCTGGCACCCGGTGCAGCTGCGCGGCAGCGTCCCCGCCGATCTCAACGACGGCAGCGGGTGGCTGCTGGCTGAGTTCGACGCCGATCCCGGCACCTCCCCTGAGGCTTACCGCAGCTTCGCTGCGGACTACTACGAGACCGAACTCGAGCGTGACGACATCGCTCATGTCCTCGCGCTGCAGCCACTGCGCGAAGATCTGGTGCAACGACTCAACCCCCAGCGGACGCTGGCGCAGCTCGGCGAGGACATCGTCTCGATCGGCTACCCGAGGCCCACCTGATCCGCACCGAAACGTCCGGTCATCCCGCCGAGGCCTCCGGCCAGGGCGCCCTCCACGATCGTGATCGATGACGATGGGCGTCTCCTGCCGACGTCGTCCGATCGGGGGCATCACCACCCCGACCACCGCCCCGCAGTGAGATCATGGAACCGCTCACGGCGCATCTGAGCCTGCCGCAGGTGCTGCACCGACCGAGGTGGAGGTCACACAGACCAGGGTGGAGATCGACATGGCCGATCCTGCTGCAGCAGAACGCACTCAGCCCACCACCGCCCGCGTCCAACCCGTCCCACGCATTCCGCGGATGTTCTACGCCAAGGGCATCGTGCTGTGGCTGGCGGGGACAGGGTTCCTGGGCCTTGGCGCGGGCACGCTGACCCTGAGTCTCGACGACGACCTCCGCACCCGTGGCGTGACGACTTCTGCCGTGGTCACCGATGTCACCTGCGGCCCTCTGGACGGCAGGTCCGCCTCCTTCGACGTACGCGCCGACGTGGGCGACCTGCTCTTCCTGGACTGTCCGCCACGCACGGAACACCTGCGGGTCGGGCAGGTCGTGCAGGTCACCTACGACCCCCACGACGTCACCAACGTGCGCTTGGCCGACTACACCGACCGGTCGCTGGGCTTGGCCTTGACCCTCCTGGGATCCGCAGCGGCGCTGACGTTGACGGGCTGGATCGTTCTGGACCTCCGCCGGGGCTTTCGCTCCGCGGCCGAGGACGCCGCACTACGCGCCGTGAAGCAGCAGGAGGCAATCGCGCGGACAGCCGCCACGAAGCGCAAAGTTGAGCGTCGTGCAGCCACCCGTCGTGGTGACTGGCTGAGGCAGCTCAAGCCTGCGGCTCGCTCATTCCGCAAGCGCACGGACTGGCCTGCGGACTACCGGGGTCGTCACCGCACCTGACCGCACCTGACAGGCCGGGATCGGCGAGGCGGAAACCGTTGATCACGCGCCCGCCCGGTGGGGGAGGGGGTGGCTGTGGTGCCGATGCGGACCCGCATGTCGCGGCAGCTGTCAGCACGTCTTGCGGTGCGCGCTAAGGGCACGGTCATCCCGCGGTGCGCGCGGTCGGCAGCGGCCGACAACTTAACGCTCTTGGCGAATTGCGAATGGTTGTTCTGCCGCCCGGCGACTGGCACAGACCAGAGCCAACATCAACCGCCCGGATCTCCCACACGACGGTGCCGGCAATGCGACGATCACCTCAGCGTGCCCACTACGGCACCCACACCGCCTGAGCCTGGATCCACCGTCCCGTGATGCTGCGGGGGCCAGTACGTGAGGCGGCGGGTGGCTTCTGACCTGCAACGATGGGACTTCTCTACGGTTCCAACGCAGCAGCAAGGAAGACACCCGCCAAATGCAAGTCTCGCACGCCCTCCCCACCACCGCGGCGGCGTCCTCGATCACCTTCGACGACCCAAACCTCATCGCCCACGCCGGCCTGGCCCCGGCCCTGCAACTGGCCCAGACCGCGGGCCTGCACGACCTGCTCGGCCAGCACCTCACCCTCGCCGGGCCCGGGTCGGCTAACGCTGCGGCCAAGGCCACCGGCCTGGTCGCCGGGATGTTAGTCGGCGCCGACAGCATCGACGACATGGACGTCCTGCGACACGGCGCGAGCACGAAACTGTTCGACGACGTCCGCGCCCCCTCGACCTTGGGGACGTTCCTGCGGACCTTCACTCACGGCCACGTCCGCCAACTCGACGCCGTCGCGGCCCGGTTCCTGACCGGCCTGCAGACCACGACCGCCGCGGTTGGGTCACCGCTACTGGCCGATGCCGACCAGATCCTCTACGTCGATGTCGACGACACCATCCGCCAGACCTACGGCTACGCCAAGCAGGGCGCCGGATACGGCTACTCGAAAGTCAAAGGCCTGAACGCGATGCTGGTGACCGCGACCACCCCGGCCAGCACGCCGGTGATCGTGGGAACCCGCTTGCGAAAGGGATCGGTCGCCAGCGCTAAGGGTGCGCCGAAACTACTGGGCGATGCCCTGGCGACCCTCAAACGCACCGGCACCGGCACCGGCACCGGCGCCGGCACCGGCACCGGCACCGGTGCTGGTGCTGGTGCTGGTGCGGCTACCGGTGGCGGGTTGGTGATCGTGCGGGCCGATTCGGCTTACTACAACCACGCCGTGATCGCCGCCGCCCGCCGCGGCCGGGCCCGCTTCTCCCTCACCGCTCGCAGCAATCCCGCTGTCCGGCGGGCGATCGCGGGCATCGCCGACGATGCCTGGACGCCGATCAAGTACACCGACGCGGTCTGGGATGAAGACGACCGGCGCTGGGTTTCTGATGCCGAGGTCGCCGAGACGACCTACACCGCGTTCACCGGCCGCAGGAAGGCTGAGCACGTGAGGGCGCGGTTGATCGTCCGCCGCGTCAAACGGTTGAACCCCGCCGCTCTCGGTCGGGGGCAGGGTGAGTTGTTCGAGACCTATCGCTATCACGCGGTGTTCACCGACTCCCCGCTGCCGATGCTGGTCGCGGAGAAAGATCACCGCGCGCACGCGGTGATCGAGTCGGTGATCGCCGAGGCCAAGGACGGGCCGTTGGCGCATCTGCCGTCGGGGAAGTTCCAGGCCAACGCTGCCTGGTTGGTGTTGGCCGCGATCACGCACAACCTGACCCGAGCCATTGCCGCGTTGGCGGGGACGACCCACCGTCGCGAACGTGCTGGGACGATCCGGGGCAAGCTGATCAGCTTGCCTGCGCGGGTCGCGTTCTCGGCTCGTCGGCTGCGGTTGCACGCCCCGTCCGGCTGGCCCTGGCAGTCCGGCTTGGAGAACGTGTTGGCCGCCATCGTTGAGATCGACCGGCATCAGCCGGTCGTGACCCGCCGGATCTGAGCACTGCCCGACGCCCACCGCCCGAGAGGGCACGACCAGGAATCGCCGTGGAAGAGCCGACACCCGGTCGGCGGCTATCTGATGCCCTGCTCGTGGTGACCTGCCTTCGGCAGGTCACCACGAGCTCATCGGTCATTCGGTGGTGGATCCAGGCTGAGAGGCCGCCGATGACCAAGGACGAGTACCGCCGCCGCTGGGCCGGTACCGCCCGCACCGCAACCGCCGGCGCGCTGATCGGAGCCATCGGTGGAGCGGTCGCCGGGACCTCCTCACTGCTGAGCGACGATGGGTTCTCCACCGGCGCCGCTCTGTTCTTCGGCGGTGGGTTCGGCGCCGCGTTCGGGGCGCTCTTCGGTGTGGGGACCGGCGCCGTAGGAGGCTGCCTGGCGGTACACGTGGTCCGTCGACACGTTCTGCTCGCCCGGACGCTGCTGGCGGTGTGCAGCGGTGTCCTCATCGCTCTGGCGACGGCGTGGAGCCTGGGGCCCGAGATGGGTCGGCTCGGGTGGATCGTCCTGGCTGGAGTCGTCGCCTCGACCGCAGCTTGGCTTTGCGCTCCGTGGTGTCTGCGTCCCCTCCGTGCGGCCGACTTGCCTGCCTGAACTGCTGATCGCCGCGCGACACCACCGTGCGGTCGATCTCACGGTCATCCCGCCCTCCGGGTGCGATCACGGCCGGCCGCGACTTCACGCTCGTGTCGATGAGCGCGCTGTCGACTCACACCGAGACGGGCACGCCGCAGCCCAAGCCCACTGGCACCACGTACCGCTGAGTACGCGATGGAGAGCGCGAGGCCTGCGGGGAGCAAGGGCCACCACAACGGTCCACCGCCCATCAGCAGATCACTGCGATGATCACCTCGCCCGCAGCCCCACCGACAGCACGAGTACGGCAGTGCTCACACCAGGAGCTGAGACGTTGTTCCGCCAGGTACCTGTCCTCCCCGTCGTGGTCCCGATCGCCGGCGCAGCCTTCCTGGGCCTGCTCTGGTCGCTGCGACGACGTGATCGCTTGTCACTGCCACGGGCCGCTGTGGCCGCCGCTCTGTGCGTCTACCTCGCCGGCATCATCGCTAATACCGTTTTCCCGATCTTCCTGGACAAGCCCGCCAGCACCGGACCGTGGTCAGACTTCTTGAACGTCGTTCCCGTGGCGGGGTACGAACCCGCCGACGCCGCGTTGAACGTCGCCGTCTTCGTCCCGGTGGGGATCCTGGTGGCCCTGGTGATGACTCGTCCCTCATGGACGCGCGTTCTGGCCGTCGCAACGGCGATCAGCGCAACCATCGAAGTCACCCAGTTCGTCACCGCCAACACCCTGGGCGGAGGTCACATCGCAGACGTCAACGACCTGTTGTCCAACGCCGTAGGCGGCCTTTTCGGCTTTGGCCTGTTGGTACTTCTCGATCGGGTTCCGGCCGTCCGCGCGGTGGTGGACCGCTTCCGTTGGCAGGCAGGTCCTCCCGTTCGCTGAGACCCACGGGCGAGCGACGTCGCGGTCATCCCGCGGTGCGCGCGAAGCGCACGGTCATCCCGCCGTCCGCGGTCGTAGTTCGGCTGCGGCGCGGGTTGGAAGGGAAGATGCCCCTACAAGGGCCACCACTCTGTGATGCCGAAGCCGGCGAGCACGGCGATACCTCCACCGATCACGCTCGAGATCCCGAACGAAGCCGCGCCCACAGGCGTCGCCAGTTCGTGCCGCGGCCAGACCTTGCCCAAGCGGTGACCTACCGGGCGGCGCCAAATGATCAGCAGCAAGCCCGCAACGATGAAGATCGGTCCGACGTAGACCCCGGGCCCCAGGTGCACAGGCTGAGGCTACTGACCTCGACGAGCACTCCTGTCGATCTTGCCCTGTATGGGTCAGCTCAGAGTCTTGAGGGCAACGGTGACGATACGCACGGTCATCCCGCGTTGTGTGCGCCGTCGCCTGCGGCGGGCGACTTCACGCTGGTGGCGATGTCGGACGACGAATCAGGGACGAACACCGCTCGATCTACCCTCGTGGCCATGATCGACCTGGCCCGCATGACCCCCAGCGACGTCCCCGACCTGCTCGACTTTCTCGCCCGGGCAGACCTCACCCTCAGCGGCCTGGACGACCCCGAGATGCGCCTGTGGCTCCTGCGCGATGAGCACGGGCGGGTCCATGGCAGCACCGGGTACGAGCTGTCCAAAGACGGACGCCACGCGCTCATCCGCAGCGTGGCCGTGGAGAAGCACCTTCGAGGAAGCGGAACCGGACTGGAGCTGGCCAGCTGGGCACTGCAGCGAGCTGCTGCAGAGGGCGCCGAACGCGCCTGGCTGTTCAGCCGCCGCTCAGGCCCCTTCTGGCAGCGACTCGGCTTCACCGCGGCCGACCGTGACGAGCTGGCCGACGCCCTCGCGGAGACCCGTCAGGTCGAGCTCTTCCGTCACAGCGGGCAGTTGCAGCAAGAAGTCGCATGGTCACGACCGCTGGATCGAGACGCTTCGGCTCCCGTCGCAGCCGGGCCGATGGAGACCTGCTGACCGGCGGGCTGCCAGTCAGGCGCGCCCGTTGACGACCACTCGGTCATCCCGCGTTGTGCGCCGTCGCGGGCGGCCGGTGACGTCACGCTCTTGCCGATGACCGAGCGGGCCGCGGACACGATGATCAAGGCAGGTCATCGCCGGATAGGCACCGGTACGGTTAGGGCAGGTCCACAGCCGCCAGCCGCTGCAGCACTCCCACCAGGTGCGCCAGGTCATGCCACACGATGACGCCTGACTCGTCGTCCAAATCCTCGTCTGGCCCGTTCGCAAGCTCACGCACTGCGTCGAGGTCGTCAACCAGGCTGGCCACCGTGTGTGCCGCTGCGGGCGGGGGGACGTCGAGGTCGTAGGCGTGTCTCGCCGGCAACGCCCAGTAGGCGTCGACCTCCAGGTCGATCTCATCGCCATGGCGACGCTGCACCTCACCGAGTACCCGGATCAATGACGTCCGTAGGGCATCAATCGACACGGTGCTTGGCTTGCTCATCGCTGGAGGATGTCAGGCCGACCGCACCCAGGAATGCTCGGTCATCCCGCGATACGGGCGATCCTCGGCGGCGACTTCATGCTTCGATCGACGAGCGGAGGAGACGGAACTCGAGCAGTACCTGAGCCACATCAGGGTCTGCTTAAAAACACCGCCTCGACGTGCAACCAGATCTTGAAGTCCCTGCGTCAGGGCAGTGTGGACGACATGAACCGGGAAGAGCACTTCACCTCCTGGGCCAACGAGGCAACCCCGCAGCTGCGGCGCATCGCCCGACTACTGGCCGGCGACTTCCACATCGGTGAAGACCTCCTCCAAGACGTCTACGCCAAGATGTATGCCCGCTGGCCCCGCATCCAAGACCCCAGCGCCTACGCCCGTCGTGCCCTGGCCAATGCCGCCACCTCACGCTGGCGCAGCCGCTCCCACCGCCACGAAGCCGTCCGCGACGTCGACGACCACCTCGCCGGCCCCGAACGCTCTCAGCCGCTGGTGGACCTGGAACAGCGCGCCGACCTCCTGGCCGTCCTGCGTCCCCTGCCACCACGACAACGTGCCGTGATCGTCCTGCGCTACCTCGACGACCGCAGCGACGAGCAGGTCGCTGACCTGCTCGACATCAGCGTCGGCACCGTCAAGAGCCAGGCCTCACGCGCGCTGGCCCGGTTGCGCCAGACACTGCCCGACCTCGCGGCTAAGCAGCGGCCCCAGCCGGACCGGTCGAATCCAGACACTCCCTCCCCCACCGCCTCCTCCGCTGCCTCTTTCGTGGATTGGAACCGCTCATGAACACCGAGAACCACGATTCCTTCCCCGCCGCCCTACGCGCTGACCTGCACGCCGCCGGATGGAGTCCCGTGAAGTGGTGTAACTCCTGCGCGTGAAGCGCTGCGGTTTCGGACTATGCCGTGAGGGCGGCGGTCCTGTCGAGCGGGGTGACCGTGTCGGGGTTCACGGTGACCGCGGCGGTGGGCAGGACGGTGGGTTCGGGCGGAGTCAGCAAGGCCATGGAGGCCTCGGAGAGGTAGCGACGTTCCCCGGACTGCCACTCATCGTGGGCCTCGATCAGCACGCACCCGGCCAGACGCAGCAGGGCCTTGGCGTTGGGAAAGATCCCCACCACGTCAGTGCGGCGCTTGACCTCCCGATTCAGGCGTTCGATCGGGTTCGTCGACCAGATCTTCTTCCAGTGCGCCTCGGGGAACACCGCGAACGCCGTCACGTCCGGACCGGCCTCATCCAGCATCTCCGCGACCGCAGGGAACTGCGCGCGCAGGGTGTCGGCGACGACGCGGACCTGCTCACCGACAGCCTCCGCGGTGGGCTGGACGAAGATGGTGCGGACCATCGCCGCGACCGCGTCTGACTGCCCCTTCGTGACCCGACTCAAGACGTTGCGCATGAAGTGGACCCGGCATCGCTGCCAGGACGCGCCGGTCATGCTCTGCTCGATCGCCGAGACCAGACCGCGGTGCTGGTCGGAGATCACCAGCTGCACCCCGTGCAGACCCCGCTCGCGCAGTGAGGTCAGGAACTCCTTCCAGAACGCCAACGTCTCGGCGTCTCCGACGTTGCAGCCCAATACTTCCCGGTGTCCATCCGCGGTGACGCCGGTGGCGATGACGACTGCTTGAGAGACGACACGTGCGCCCTTGCCGTGCTGGTCACCGCCGACGCGGGCCTTGCAGTACGTCGCATCGAGGAACACGTATGGGGTCGCCTGCGCGTCCAACGGGCGGCTGGTGAAGGTGGCGACCTCGGTGTCGAGGTCGGCGCAGATGCGGGACACCTCGGACTTGGAGATGCCCGATTCAGCGCCCAGGGCCTCGACGAGGTCGTCGACCTTGCGGGTGGATACGCCGTGGACGTAGGCCTCCATGACGACGGCGTGCAGGGCCCGGTCGATGCGCCGGCGAGGGTGCAGCAGGGTCGGGAAGAACGACCCCGTCCTGGTCTTGGGGATCTTCAGTGCGAGGTCACCTGCGGTGGTGGCGACGAGGCGGTCGCGGGTGCCGTTGCGCTGGGTCGTGCGCCCGGCTGAGCGTTCGTGGTGGCCGGCGCCGATGTGGTGCTCGGCTTCGGCATCGATGAGGGCTTGCAGGGCGCCTTGCAGGATTCGGCGCATGAAGGTGCCGTCGTCGGCAGTGGTGAGTGCTTCGGTGAGGGTGGACAGGGCAGACTGGTCCATGAGGGCCATCGCGTTGATCTCCTTCTACGAGTTCCTTGGCGGGTACTCGCAGAGCTTCACGCGGTGGCCCTCACCTGCTTGGTGGGACACGCTGGGGCGGGTCCTGAGGCGGGCCGGAGTTACACCACTCGAGGGGACTCACCCCGCCGCCGCCGGCCCCGTGGGGGACTCCACTGCCTTCATCGCCGAGGCCACCGGCCGCGGGCGCAGCAGACTGCGCCGTCAACGCCGGACCCGCTGGGGCGTCGGCTCCCTAGCCGCTGTCCTGTTGACCGCCGGGGCTGTCGGTGGGGCGCATCTGCTGGAACCTACGGCGTTGGGCCTGTCCGTGGCCGGTCCTGTCCTGGGTCAATCCGAGCCGGCCCCGACACCGCTGAAGACCGATCAAGGCGGCGCCGTGGAAATTGAGCCCAGTGTGACCGCCGCGGCCGCTGACACCCTGGCCACCGTTGTCGATACTCACCTGCCGGGCTGGTCCGCTGGCAGCAGTGTCCAAGGCTGGCGATCACCTGGTGTCACGAACGTGATCTGGGAGGCGACCAGCAACGTCACCTCGCCGGCAGTCACCCTTGGAGTTGAGGTGAGACGGACCGCCCCGAAGGACTTCAGCGACATGGACGTGCTGTGCGCTGACAGCGCCTCCTGCTCCCAGCAGACGCTGGCCGACGGCAGCTTCTTGACGGTCGGTACAAGGCAAACGCTTGTGCAGTTGGGGTCGATGCCCGAGCCCGCCCGACCAGTCGAGCCGTTCGCGTCGCTGGACTTTCCCGATGGCCGGTCGATCGCCGCCACGGCCTCCATCGCCGCCCCCGACATCCCCGTTGACAGCGTCTACCCAGCGAACTCACCGGCCACGGCAGATGCCCTGCGGGCGATCGTGACCGACCCGCGTCTGCAGGCACTGACGCTTCCTGCGCCGCAGTGACCCGGCGGCCCGCTTCACGGGTGCGCTGATCCCGCGGAGTGGGCCCTGCAGCTGTGCTGCGCGGTACGCGACGTCACGGTGCGCGCGGAACGCACGGTCATCCCGCGGTGTGCGCGGTCCTGAGCTGGTAGCGACGTCGCAGTTTTGCCGACGTCCGAGCGTGCGAGACCTGGACCAGAACCACGTCCCCGTCATGCGTGATCTCGCCAGAACACCTACGACGCCGCCTGCTCCTGCGTCGTGACGCCGTACACGGCCACAGACACCCACACGTTTGCCGGCGCCGACACCGACACCGACCGGGGCAAGTGGCCGGGGTCCAAAGCTGGCGTCGTGTAGGACCCGACCATGCCGGCGCAGTCCGTGCTGCTACTGCTGTAACCGCCCGACTGGCCGGCGTCTCCGATCTCGACACTCACTGCGACGTGAGCATCGCAGGTGAAGCCCACGGTGAGGGCCGCGTCCTGCTGAACATCGGGCAGGGCGTAGGTGACACTCCCGGCCTGGGTTTCGTCTAACAGTGGCGCACCGTCCGCACCGGAGGGCCCCAGAGCGCCAGCGGGGTCGGATGCGTAGAACTGCGCCACCGACTGCAGCGGCTGCACCGCCGGGAGCGGGGGACGGGCCGTCCCCGAAGGGGTGGACGAAGTCGCCGCGGAGGTCGCTGGGGTCGTCGGCGCTGCGTCGGGCTGCTGTTCGGGAGTCTGCGAACAGCTGACCCCCAGCAACAGCAGAGGGACCAGCACCACTGCAGCACAAGCACGCATCGGCCAAGCCTTCCGTTCAGGCAGCGATGCTGCCTTCGGTGATCACCGTAGGCCCGTAGCGACCTGTCCCGCGGGACAATCGCGTGGTCACCCGCATTGCTCGGAATCGCATGGTCATCCCGCGTTATGCGCGGTCCCGGCCGCCGGCGACGGCCAGGTCACGCCGTTGGCCTCGGTGTGTGCACGGAAAGTCCGCGCCGCCCGCCATCCCCGACCGTGACAGCGAACCTATGGCGCCCCGGGCACGACACCGTGGTCGTGGCGTGCGTCGAACGCGGTCAGCACCGCGGAAGACTCTCCCCCCGGGCGACAACCTCCCGCCCCGCTGATGCGTAGTGAGAGCAGGAGGTGGGACATGCGAAGAGACACGGACGAGTCGTTCGCCGCATTCGCGGTCCACGCGATGCCGCGACTGCGTCGCCTGGCGTTCGCGTGGTGCCGCGACTGGCACCGGGCAGACGATTTGGTGCAAGACACCCTGGAACGGGTGTGCGCCGCGTGGGGCCGGGTGCGCCGCAACGACGGCGAGGCCTTCGCCTACGCGCGCACGACCATGTTGCGGCGGCTGATCTCCGACGAACGGCGCAGCTGGCGACGCCGCGAAGTCTCCGCGACCACCGCCGGCGATCCCGACCCCGCAGCCATCGGCGTGGACTCCGCACTCAGCCTGGACCTGCTGAACGCACTCACCGCCCTACCACCGCGGCAGCGCGCAGTGGTGCTGCTGCGCTACGTCGAGGACCTGAGCGTGGCCGAAGTCGCCGACACCCTGGACTGCAGCGAGGGCACGGTCAAGAGCCAAGCCCACCGCGCCCGCACGAACCTCCAGGCCCACCTCGGCCTCACCTACCCGACCTACACGAGCGGGACACCGGCCCGCTCCGACGAGACGTCGACACATGCTCTGCAGGAAGGACGGCCATGACCACGCAGCCCCGCTCGTTCCATGACGACGGCGACCCCTTGGCTTCGGCGTTGAGCTCAGCGGTCCACAGCCTCCAGGCCCCAGACCTCATGGTCGACCTGGTCGCGATCCAACGCCGCGGGCGTCGTCGGCGCTGGGCACGGCGCACCGCAGTCGCCACTCCAGCCGTCCTCCTCGCCGCAACGGCGGTCATGGGGATGAGCCGCATCGCCCCCACCCACCACGACCTGCGTGTCGTCCCCGCGGCCACCGCCGGAGCCCTTGACCGCGACCAGGTCGTTCAGGCACTCGATCAGGCCGTCTCCAGCACCGTCCCCAGCAAACACGTCACCGCGGTCTCAGCCCTGCCCCGCGATGACGAGGCGACACCCGGATGGGGCGCCAGCCTCAACGACCGGAGCACCGACCCGTCCACGGAACTCTTCCTGCAGGTGGCCCCCGGCCCCCTGAGCCCGCGGGAACCACTGACAAATTGCGACGGTGGGGACGTCAGCGGGTGCACCGAGGTGGTCCTGGCCGACGGCAGCCGTCTGATCACCGGCACTATTGGGCCGGGAACGTCCACCACCGGGACCGGAGGGGATCAGGAGAACCCCCAACCCCTGTCCGCCGACCTCAGCAACGAGCCGTTCGCCACCCTGGTCACCCTCGACGGGGGCATGGTTACCGCGACCGCGACCATCGGTGTCGAAGACGCAGGGCCGACCGAGCACCTCGACCGCCTCCCCCCCGGGTCTCCTTTCACCCCCGAGAGCCTGCGAGCCATCGTGACTGACGCCAACCTGCGTCAGAGCTTGGGTCTGTGACAGACCCGATCATCCCGTCGCCCCCAAGGTCGCGGTCATCCCGCGTTGTGCGCGTTCTTGGGTGCACCGACAACCTCACATGCCGATTTGCGCGCGGTCTCCAAGGCCGAACGGGAGCACAACAGCCAGCTGCAGCAGGGCCGCCGTCAGCTCAATGCGGCCGCGTCATCCCGTACATGAACATGTCCCGCCGCTCATCCCCGACGACCTCCCACGAGCGGAGCAGCCCCTCTCGCGCATACCCGGCCCGCTCCGCAGTGCGCCAGGACCCGACGTTGTACGGCTCGATGTAGAGCTGAAGACGGTGCACCTCCGGCAAGCTCCACGCCCACCCAGTCACGGCGCTCAGGGCGTCAGCGGCGTGACCTCGCCGGCGACTGCCGGGCCGGATCCAGTAACCGATCGTGGCCCGTCCCTGATCAAGGTCGCGCAACCACAGGCCGATCTGCCCGACGCACACCGACCCGGACTCCACCGCGAACGAGTAGCCCACGCCCGTCACCGCCCGCTCGTGCTGGCGCGCCACGAACGCGGCAGCGAGCTCGTGATCTGCGGTGTCCGGCACACTGGTGATCAAGGGAATCAGTGGATCCGTCGTCGCTTCGAGCACAGCGTCGACGTCGCTGGCCTCGAAGGGACGCAGAGTGACGGACTCCCCGGTGATTACGGGGACGACCAGCGGTTGCAGCACCGGCCCATCGTGCACGGCAGCTGACCCGGAGACACATCGACTTCACGGTCATCCCGCGTTGTGCGCGGTCCTGAGCTGCCAGCGACGTCGCGATCGTGGCGAAGTGCGGATGAGTCCTGGTGCGCGGTGCCGCTGTCAGGATCATGCGATGGACGGTGATGACGAGCTGGAAAACGCCGCCGACGAAGGCAGGCACCTGGTTGAGGCCCTCGACGCTCTCCGCGCGTGGCTGCTCCTGGAGGAGTCCTACGCCCGAGGCGGCGTACCCGATGAGGTCCTGCACTTCATCCACGACCACATCAGCCGCCTCCTCGGCCCGCAGGCCCACACGGTGGCCGGGGACGTCCTGCGCACGCACGTCGAGGCCGGTGGGGACCTGGCGGACCTGGCACGCGACCGATCCGCCCTGCTCGACCTCCTCACCGCGATCGAGGGTGAGCAGCCACCAGCCACTACACACCGCTGGACCGCTCACGCACCGCTGAGCGGGCAGGCGATGTCCTCTGAGCGGACGTCAGCGGCGCAGGACGTGGAAGACGGGAGCTCGGAGCCGTGACAACTTCGTGGTCATCCCGCGGTGCGCGCGAAGCGCACGGTCATCCCGCTTATGCAGGTGATCGGTGTCAAGGGGGTCAGGACGCGGGCTGGTCGAGGCCTCTGAGGAGGCCCGCGAAGAGCTGCTGACGCCCTTGTTGATCATGTTCGGCGGCGTGGTCGTACTGGGCCTGCAACGTCGGTCGGAAGGCGATCGAGGTCTGGAAGAACGTGCAGGTCTCGCAGACCGACTCGAAGGTGCAATCCAGCGCCGGAGGTCGTGTGCAGAAGCCATTGCCCAGCATCCGCTGATGCATCTCGCGGTGCAGGCGGGCCATCTCCGGGCCGGCTACGGAGGCCGGTAGTGCGGTGTTCTCGCCGTCGAGGTTGTCGGGGTCGTGGGCGGCGTAGAGCGCTTCGACCTTCTCAGTGACGGCGAAGTACTCATCAGCGACGGTCCGATTCGCGATCTTGGCGTAGCGAAGGGTCATGTCCATCGAGTGATGCCCCAGCAGGGCAGCGATGGCCTCCAAACTCATGCCGCGGTTGATGGCCTGAGTGGCCAGGGTGTGGCGCATCTGATGGGGGTGGACGTGGCCGAGGCCGGCGGCGGTGGCGACGTTGTTCAGGCAGCGGGTGACGCTGTAACGGTCCATGGGTATGCCGTTCTCCCGCGGCAACAGCAGCGGGTGGGCAGGGTCGACGAAGCGGTCACGGTAATCGGCGATGAGCTCGACCAGTTGGGGGTGCAGCGGGATGTAGCGATCGTCGAGGAGTTTGCCGACAGGAACGTGCAGCCAGTGCCCAGCACCGATCTGGCGGACCGCGTCGCGGCGCAGACCGGTGAACTCCCCGACGCGCAGTCCGGTGCGGATCAGGACCTCGCAGATGACCCGCTCGAGCAGACGCGGTCGGGTCTGCGCGGCGCGCAGGAACTTCGCGGCGGCGGCATCGTCCAGGGCCTTCGGCAGGGGTTTCTCCTGCCGCGGCAGGTCACCGAAGAGGACGGGGACGGTGGGTGGGGCCTGCGGCCAGTCCCAGTCGCGGATGCGGATGAAGAAGGTGCGTAGGTTGCCCAGGCGGTGGGCGCGGGTGGCGGCGGTGACGGGTTTCCCGCGCTGGTTGGTGCGGGCGGCCAGCCAGGGCTTGTAGTCCTCGATGTGGACGCGACGAACGTCAGCCAAGCGGGTGATCTGAGGGTGTTCCTGGAACATGAACTGGGTGAAGCAGCGCAGCGCTATGTCGGAGTTACGGACACTGCCGGAGCGCAGCGTGGTGGCGATCTGCCTCAGGTAGGCGTGCATGGGAACGGTCAGCTCTGTTGCGTCACCCATTGCCTCAGAGTCGATCTCGGCCCAGCTAAGGAAGCGGTCGGGTTGCTTCATCGCCGACCTCGCAGTCCCATGACCGTTGACGTGATCGGTGAGATGACCTCGGGAGTGGGTGGAGCAGTGCGGTGGCCAGCGAACGCTTGAGCATCGATGGCTTCGGCGGCGCGGCGATACTGCCCCGCCAGCCAGTCATCGCCGAGGTGGAGGTAGATGCGGGTGGATTCGATGGACGCGTGACCGGCCTGGGCCTGGATCGCTTCCAGGGCCATGCCCGCTTCGCGCAGCCGGGTCAGGCAGGTGTGACGCAGTTGATGGCAGGTGACGTGCGCCAGGCCGGCGCGGCGCCGTGCTCCGTCGAGGACCTCGTCGAGTCCCGAGGCCGACAGTGGGTGCCCGCGGCGGGGACCCTTGAGAACGCAGAAGACGTGTCCGTGCCCCAACTGGTCGGCTTCGGCTGGGCGTTCGAGGCTGAGGTAGTCGCCGAGATGGGTGAAGAAGCGTCGAGAGATCGGGATCTGGCGTTGGTGTCCGCCTTTGCCTTCGGCGATGAACACCCGCCGTGCCCCGACGTTCAGGTCCTCCAGGCGCAGGCGCAGGACCTCGCAGCGACGCAAACCCCCGAGCAGCATCGCGGCGACCATGGCGCGGTCGCGGTGGGTGCGCAGGGCAGCGGTGAGAGCGTCGGCTTCGTCGGGGTTCAGGATGACCGGCAGGGTCCGCGGGGAGCGGACCAGCGGGGTTCTCGATCCGCGACTGCTACGGGGCTGGTCGTGTTCGCGCCGTGTCGGCAGGCCGAGGGGGACGGGGTTGGCGGTGATGTCGCCGCGGGCGAGGAGGAAGGTGTAGAAACCGTTGATGCTGGACAACCGGCGTCGAACGGTGCGGGCACTGACCCCTCCAGCAGCGTCGGCGTCGGCGACGACGGCGATCACCGGGCCGAGCACTTCCGCTGATCCTGTTCGCTGGGCGGTGATGAAACCCAGCACGTCGGCGGCGGTGACCTCCGCCGGGGTCTTGGCGATGAGGGTGAAGAAGACCTTCAGGTCGTAGCCGGCGGCCAGGACGCTGTTGGGTCGACAGCGGGCGGTGAGGAAGTCGAGGTAGGCGTCCAGCCAGGGCTCACCCAGGCGCACGGCGGGCAGTCCGGAGGGCGTCAGTCCTTGGGTCAGTCGAAGATCCAGAACGGTCATGAGGGTGCCTCCACGCTGAGGACGTCGAGCCGGTGAGGCTCAGACCGGAGGTTAGTCCCCGATCACCCACATATCATCGCGGTGCGCGCGGAACCCACGGTCACCCTGCAGTGCATGCGAAGTGGCCTCCTCAATGCGCGGTCGATCCATCACAGGGAGCGCGTGACGAACACCGTGTCGCCGTAAACCTCATCGCGTTCGAGCCGGTCCGCCTCCACGAACCCGACCTTCGCCAAGACCCGCCGCGAGGCGGTGTTCCACTCCCGGACGCTCGCCCACAAACGCTCATGCCCAGAAGACCCGGCCCACTCCAGGACTGCCGCAGCAGCCTCGGTGGCGAAGCCCTGACCCCATACGCAGCGCAGCAGTTCGAACGCGATCTCCGGTTCCCCCGCGGGCACACGTTCGCCGACGATCAGGCCGCAGTGGCCCACGACGTCACCTTCGAGCCTGCGCTCCATCGCGAGCCAACCCAGCGTCGCGGGGCGCTGAGCGCGGACCCACTGCTTGAGGTCGTCGATCGTCGGGTGCCCGTCGGCGTCCAGTCGTCGGTGTGGCGGTACCCGGGGGTCACGCTCCTGCCAGAGCCGCCGGATCACGGCGGCCTCGCTCACCCGCCAGGGCCGCAGCTGAAGGCGATCCGTCGTCAAGACCACCTCGTCATCACCCACCTCGTCATCACCCACCACGTCGTGCCCCATGGCGGTGACGCTCCCACGCAACGCTGCAGATGCGGGGATCCAGAGCGACGACAGTTCACCGTCACCCCGTGATGGGCGCGCTGTTGTCGGCGGCTGGCACCTGCTCAGACCTACGACGGTCACCGAAGTCCTGACGCATCGACTCTCACCAAGTCCTGAGACATCACAGCTGTGCGCGACGACACCGCAGAGTCCGTCAGCGACTCAGAGCTCCAGACGACGGCGCTGCCGATGAAGCGTTAGCCCACCTGCGCCACGCCGGTTCGACGCAGACCACAGTCCACCCCCTACAGTGCTGATCGAACAAGTGTTCGACCTAGGCCGAAGGGAGGCTCATGGCCGCCACCATCGGCGAGTACGCCCCCGACGGCGACACCGGGGGAGAACGTCTCGACCAACTCTCCGCGAGCGCCGCTGAAGACGTGCTCGTGGTGGTTGACGCTGGCCGTCCCACTGCCGTGCGCTGGCGCGGCATGCTGCTGCCGATCACCCACGCAGTGCGCTGGCACGAGCGGCCCGTCATCCCCTGGTGGCGCTCGCAGCGTCGCCTCGATCTCGACCAGGCCCTAGCCCTGGTCGACCAGGAACGCTGGCGGCTGCAGGCCGAGGTCCCGCCGCCGGCGCCTACCTTGCGCGCCGTCCCCACGTACCCGCGTCAGGGAGGGGATCTCTCGCGCAGCGCGGACCGACACGACGGACTCGCGGCTGACCTCGAGGAGGGTTTCGCGGACGACTTCGGCTGCGGCGACAAAGGCGACTACAACGACGACCACAACGACGACTTCGACGAGGGATCCCAAGACCTCGACGACCTCGCGGGGGAACAGCCTCGGTCCGAGCCGGTCACCATCAGCGTCGAGGTCCTGCGCGCCGGCGACGACTGGCACGTCCTGCGCGTCGAGGAACCGTGAACCGTCGTGAGCACCCCGTTCACCCACCTGCACGTCGCCAGCGGGCACTCCCACCACCACGGCACCACTGACCCCGCCACCCTGGCCGCGGCCGCCGCGAGCGCCGGATCTCCCGCGTTGGCCCTGACCGACCGCGGTCAGATGGCTGGGCTGATCCAGCACGTCAGTGCCTGCCGGTCGGTCGGCATCGATCCCATCGCCGGTGTCGACCTCGCTCTGCGCCCGGGTCAGTCGAGCAGGCATCCTGGGGCCACGCAGACCTTCGCCCACCCGTCGGCGCCGGTCGGTGCCGCAGGCGGTGCCGCGGTAGGTGCCGGTCCCGGACCGGGAGCTGGGCGCATCGTGGTCCTTGCCCACGGCCGCACCCACGGAGCCGGCTGGGCCGCGCTGTGCCGAGCCACCACCACCGCTCACCGCGCCAACAGCACCAGTTCTGGTGCCAGCCCCAGCGCCGCAACAGCCGCCCTCACCCCTCACGCCCTGGCCACCGCCCTGGCCCCCGCCACCGGCAACGAACACGCCACCACCGTCCTCCTCGGCCCCGGCACCGACCTGGGCCAAGCCCTCGCCACCGGACGCCTCCGCGACGTCATCGACGCCTGGGAAACCTGGACCAGACTCCTACCCGCCACAGCACTCGCGGTGGAGGTCGTGTGTCACCTCACCCGCGACGGACACCCCGCCTCGGTCGGCACCGCCGCCCGGGTGCTGCGGGCCGCGTCCGCCGTCGGCATCCCCACCGTGCTGACCAACGCCGTGCGGCTTCTGCGCCCCGGCGACGTTCCGACCGCCGACGTCGGCGACGCCGTCGCCGCGTTGCGCGGCCTGGAGGAGCTACACGCCGCACATGCCCTGTCGCCCAACGCCCAGGCCTGGCTGAAACCCCCGCAGCTGATGGAGGACCTGGCCCGTGAGATCGCCACCGCCGCCGGGGTGGAGCACCGCGGCCGCGACCACGCCGGCGGACTGCTGGAACGCACCGCCGCCCTGGCCGAGCGGTGCCGCCTGGACCCGGAAACCGACCTGGGGTGGGGCAGAGCGCGGGTGCCGGAACCGGCGGTCCTCGGGATCGACGCCGCGGCCACCTTCGCCGACGACCCGAACGGTTACGCCGCCGCACTCGGGATGCTGCGCGCCCGCGCTAATGCCGGTATCGGCCGTCGCTACCCCGGCGCGAACCCTGCCAGGGTGCGGGCGGTGCAGGAACGGGTGCACGCTGAACTCGCCGTCGTCGACCGCCTCAACTACGCCACCTACTTCCTCGCCGTCGACGAATCCGTCCGCCTCATCCACGGCCTCGGCGTGCGCGCCACCGCCCGCGGGTCCGGCGTGGGCAGCGTCCTGCTGTGGCTGCTCGGGGTAAGCAACGTGGACCCCCTGGACCATGGCCTCCTTTTTGAGCGCTTCATTTCAGATCGACGCGAGACCCTTCCCGACATCGACCTCGACGTGGAGTCCGCCCGCCGCCACGACATCTACCGCGCCATCCGCGACCGCTTCGGGCCCGAACGCGTAACCCTGATGGCCACCACCCAGGCCTACCGCGCCCGCGGCGCGGTCCGCGCCGCCGGCCTCGCCCTGGGGGTGGAACCCGAAGTCGTCGACGAAGTCGCGGCCAGCCTGCGCGGGGTGTCCGCCTCCCGCGTCCGGCAAGCGATGACGGAACTCCCCGAACTACGGGAACTCGCGGAGCTGGTACGCGGTCACCGGCAGCTCGACCTGCTCGTCGACGTCACCGCCACCCTGGACCGCCTACCCCGGCACCTCTCGATGCACCCGTGCGGGGTGATCCTCTCCGACGCGTCCCTACTCGCCCGGACCCCGGTGCAGGCGTGCGGGATCGAGGGCATGGCCATGAGCCAGTTCGACAAGGACGACATCGACCCGATGGGCTGGCTGAAACTCGACGTCCTCGGTGTGCGGATGCAGTCGGCCATCGCCTACACCCTCACCGAGATCGAACGCACCGCAGCGGCGCCGGAGAACACGCAACCAGCGCCACGTTCCGCCGCGGTCGGAGTTCCCGAACTGGCCCATCTCGTCCCCGGCTACCGCGCCGCGGGTGCGACGGGTTCGCAGTCCCCGGTCGACGAACCCGCCCCTGTCGCGCCAACCAGGGAAACATCTACCGGGGCACAAGTCCTCGTCGGTGGCTCTACTCCTGGCCTCGCGCCAGACCTGGACACCATCCCCCTGGACGACCCTGCCACGTTCGAGCTGATCCGCTCCACCCACACCCTTGGGGTGTTCCAGATCGAGTCCCCCGGCCAACGTGAGCTGCTGGGCAAGTTCCAGCCTCGGGCGTTCTCCGACCTCGTCATCGACGTCGCCTTGTTCCGCCCCGGCCCGATGGCCGGGGACATGATCTCCCCGTTCCTGGAGGGCCATCACGGCTGGGTCGCGACCGGCGGCCCCCGCCGCCTTCCGCACCCGGACCTGACCCCGATCCTGGCCGAGACCCACGGCGTGGTCATCTTCCACGAGCAGGTCATGCGCATCCTCGACGTCTTCACCGGCTGCGGCCTGGCCCGCGCCGACGTGTGGCGCCGCCATCTCTCCGACCCCGACGCCCGCCTCGAGGTGGAGGTCGACTTCCGCGCCGCAGCCACCGCCCGCGGCTACCCCCGCGACGTCGTCGACGCGGTGTGGAAACTCATCGCCGCCCACGGCGGGTTCGGTTTCGCGCGCGCCCACGCCGCCGCGTTCGCCGCGATCACCTACCAGAGTGCCTGGTTGAAGGCGCACTACCCGGTGCAGTTCCTCACCGGTCTCCTCGAACACGACCCCGGCATGTACCCCCGCCGCCTCCTCGTGGCTGAGGCTCGACGTCTGGGTATCGCGATCCTGCCCGTCGACGTCCAGGCCTCCACCGACGTCTGGCGCAGCGAGCCTCCGACTCCCGCTGGTCCATCGGTTGATGGGGAGCAGCGGTGGGGGATCCGTCCCCCGTTGACCGTGGTCAAGGACCTGCACGCCGTCGAGGTGGAACGCATCGTCGCCGCGCAGCCCTTCCTCGACGTCGGCGACTTCCGTGACCGGGCCAGACCCCGCCGCCCCACCCTCCTGCGCCTGGCCCGTCTTGGAGCCCTGGACGACCTCGCCGGCCTGGACCCGGTGGTGGGTGCATCCCTTCGGCCAGGAACCACCTACCGCGCAAGCCACAGCACCAGTCCGGACGGGGGAGAGGGAAGCGAGCGGGCTCTGAGGCGGGTCTTGACCCGTGGGGACCTGCTGGCCCACCTGCAACAGATCAGTACCCGCTCCAGAGCAGGACGCCCGCCCGGGCCTGAATCCAGGGGTAGGTCCGGGGAAAGGGTGGTGCCGCAACCACGAATCTCCGCAGCGACCTCACCGCCCCTCGCCGCCAATACTGCAGTCATCTCTGCAGCTACTTCTGCGGAAACTCTCGTCAGCGACCTCGCCGACGTCGAGACCCGCACCGAGACCGGCACTGCGAGACCGCAACGCACTGCGTCGCCCGCTGCACGCACCGCGGCGGGGTTGTCCTCGGCGGTGCCGCCCGCGGCGGTCCAGCCAGGAGAACGGTCAGCCGTGCAGCCGGCGGGACAGTCAGCGGGCAGGGGAGTGGGCCGTTCAGCGGGTCGGTTCGCCGGCTGGCACTCCGGCCAGCTTGCGTTGCCGCTGGGTGATCTCGACCTGGCCAGCGCCGCCGCCGGGCATCTGGCGCCGACCCCGGAGCAGCAGGTGAGCACCGACCTGGCCAGCACGGGGATGGACCTGCAGCAGCACGTCCTCACCCCACACCTGCCTGAACTGCGCCGGCGAGGCTTCACCCCGGCGCAGCGACTGCTGGAGGTGCGCACCGACGTCGACGTCCTGGTCGCCGGCGTGCGCGTGGCGACCCAGACCCCGCCGGTGCGCTCAGGACGCCGGGTCGTGTTCCTGACCCTGGAGGACGGTACCGGCTGCGTCGATGTCACCGTCTTCGCCGACGTGCAGGCGAGCACCAGTCACCACCTGCTGTATCGGGCCTCGCTGCTGCTGGTCACCGGCCGCGTGCGCCGCACCGGCCCCCGAGGGGTCAGCGTCCTCGCGGTACAGCTGCACGCGTTGACCTGACGCACCCGACCGGCGCAGACCCATCTGCGATGGCTGCATCAGCGACGGTTCTCCGGCGCGTGATCGCGGTGGTCGGTGGCAACGGCTGCGGCAACAGAGTCGAGGAAGACGTCGATGGCGTCTAGGTCACCCGGCTGCAGACCTCGAGCAGGCGTCGGACGGAGCAGCAACGCCGGTCCCGCGCGCAACAGCTCCTCGCGCACCGGACCGTCCAAGGGAACTTCGGTGTCGTCAGTCCACACCAGCGCCCGCCCAGAGGCCAGCACCTCCCGCGCCGCCGCCAACTTCGCCGCGGCGGCCTCCTGATCGAACAACGGCATCGACCACGCGCGCGGCAGGGAGGGAAGCCCGAAGAGTGCCTCCAACTGGTCCGCGTCTGGACACCACGTCGTGCACCAGCGGATCTCCACCCGGCCCGAGAGGTGCAGAGCCCGGACCCGGTCCAGTAGCGCCGGGGACCAGCGGATGCGGTACCCCACCCCATTGGAGACGGCGTTGCGGGTTCGAGGCGGTCCACCCCAACCAGGGCGGGAGGCGTTGAGCACGCCGTCGACGTCCAAGAGCCAGACCGGCAGTGCTGTGTCCAACGTCCTCACCTCTCCCTCGATTCCCGCTGCACGACCTACGAAGTACGCGCTTCTCCACCACCTAGCGTCCCGAGGCAGGTTCCTCAACCGCGCCGCTGGGCATGAGTTCCTCCGTCACCGCGGTCGTACGGCGCACCAGGTGCCAGGTGGCGGACGGGCCACCCGAGCGGGCCTCCTCCAGCGCAACCACAGCGTCCTCGTAGGTGCATCCGCGCTGGAACAACGTCCACCGGCCACCGCGCTCACCCACGACGTCGTACTCCACCTCAGACGTGAGGATGGGAGTGAAGATGAAATCGGTGATCGCCACCCGCGCTCCTTCTCACCGGACCCTGCCCTGAAGATCGACAACTCACGACGCTACCAACCGCTACCGACAGGAGAACCCTGTTCGTCTCGCCTGGGGGAACTCACGGTGCGGCGGCAGCGCGCACCACGCACCCTTCGAGCAGGAGGGCTCGAGCAGACCGGGGCCCCGCTCATCTCCGCAGCCGCGCCGCCGTCGCATGACCCGATGACGATCGACGCGAGCCCGGGGCAAGCCTGCTACGACGACGCGTCAGTCGGCGCAGTCGTTGCAGATCAGCTGACCGTCGCCCCTGCTCTGCGCGGCGTGTAGCTGGCTGCGGTGCTTGACCAGGAAGCAGCTGGTGCAGGTGAACTCGTCCTGCTGACGCGGCAGGACTTGCACCGACAGTTCTTCACCGGAGAGGTCGGCCCCGGGTAGCTCGAAGCCCTCGGCGGCGTCGGTCTCGTCCTCATCGACGCGGGAGGATGACGTCTTGTCGGTGCGGTGGGTCTTCAGCTCCTCGATCGAGTCGGTGTCGTCGTCGTCGGCGTTCTTGCGCGGTGCGTCGTAGTCGGTTGCCATCAGTTCTTCTCCCTGTGTGGTGCGTTGTCTGCCCGGTGCCCTGACGGTTTGTCTGGGTACGAGGGCGCCGTACTCAACCACGTCGAGACCGCGCGCATGCCCGCGCCACACCTCACCGGGCTGTGGCCCTCACCACGCTTGCGACGCTCACCGTGGAGCTCTGCGGACCTGAGGAGGAGGGGCGTCATGTCCTGACCGCTCCCGTGAAGGTGACCCTCCATACCGAATCGGCTGCCTCTGTCGCCGGCCGCGAGTCAGGCCGTGCAGGTCCGTGCGGGGGAGACCTCCGCGGCTGCGGCTGACGCGACTGCTGACGGGACTGCTGACGGGGTGGCGGCGATGGGGTCGGTGCGCTCGGCCTCCGGAGACGCTCGCTGTACCTGGCCGCGGCGGCGGGTGCACTCGAGGTCGACGCGGCGGCCGGTTCACCGGTGGCTGCTTCGGGCTGGGCGTCGGGGGCCTCGGTGACGGTGACGGTAGGGGCCGGCCGAGCGTCCTTAGCTCCAAGACTGCGGAGGCCAGCGGCACCCTCGGCAGGAGCAGAGTGGCTGCGGTTAGGGCGATCTTGATTTTTCCAGGGAACTCCTCCACAGGGGTTGGCTGATCCACAGGGTGACGCAGTAGCAGCAGCGGGCTGGGAGTTTCGGGGTACGGTGCGCAACCTTCCTTCCGCATGGCCGACACCAGCGTTAGGTGATCTACGAAGACCCGTCACTTTGCGCCGACTACCTGCACTCCGAGCCTTAGGTTTCTGGCCATAGGTCGACGTCAAGCCCCTTCGCGGTCAGCAGGTCGATCGGGGTATCTGACTCTCGATGCATCTCGACCCGACCGATTTGCGTCGGTGAGGCCACATCCAGCAGCTCTAACCTCCCCTGTTCATCCACTCGTAGCAGCTCCAGGTGGGCGCCTTCGTCCAGGGTGAGGCCGCGCAAGACCGAGGTGTTGAGGTACACCATCCCGGTGATGCGGGCCCCGGAGCGTAGGGCTAGGTGGCCGCCTACGATCGCCCGCCTGTATAGGCGCACTCCGCGATGAACTTGAGCCCCGTCGTCGAGCGTAATCATGTTCTCGATGTGAGCCCCGTCAAGAATAATGCCGCCATCGATGATGGCTCCTGCGTCGACGTCTAGGGCCAGCAGATGTGAGTTTTGTCCGATCTGTACGGCCCCGTGCACAAGTGAATCCCAGCCAATCTCGATGCCTTGTGCGATGTGAACGTCCTGCTCGACAGAGAGATTGCCATGCAGGCGGCCGTGAGACAGACCAATCTTCCCGCCGATGCGAGTGCCGCGCCCAACCCTCAAGACCCTTTGCACCTGGGCCTCGTCCTTGATGGTGATGTTTCCGGCCACGCGCACACCCGCGCCGAGATCGAGGCGGTCAACCTCCGCCGCCCCTGCGATCTCTATGGCTCCGACGTAGCAATCGGGTCCGAGGTCCACCCCTCTTTCGATGCGGGAACCGCCACTGATCCTCAACGTTCCGTCTACCCGCGTTCCCTGACCCATGTAGACCTGCAGTACACGAGCCCCCAAGCCGATGACCAGGTCCTTGCGGATGTGTGTTCCCTCGCCCAGAAGCAGTGCGCCATCCACTTGCGCCTGTGTCAGCACCACCCTTCCGGCAACGTAGGCGCCTTCCAAGGCGAGGACACCAACCTGACGTTCACGGAGGTCGAGGTGGTCGAGCGCCGCACCGCTGAGGTTGAGGTTGAAGCGCTGTTCGCCCGGCGCCAGAGGGATGACGTCGTTGAGGGCTGAGTCTGGCCGCTGGTCACTGGGTAGGGCTGGCGGCAGTAGCTCGCGGATCAGACGGAGCGCGGTACGGCGTACTTCGCCTTCGGCGGCTCGCTCATCGCGTTCCTTGTGGTCGCGGGGCCACCATGCGTCGCCAGTGGGGTCCTCCGTGCTTGGTGGCTCTGACGGCTCGTGGTCGTGATCTGGGTGATGAAAGGGCTGACGCAGGTAGGCGCAGAAGACATCAAGGACGACTTCGGTGCGCTCTGTGCGCTGGGTAGCCAGGCGATGCAGGGAGTGCAGTGCCCCCAGGCGTACCGAGGCGCTGGTGTTCCCGAGCTGATCGATGGCCTTGGTGAACCGGTCGTCGTCAGCGCGAGCTTGCTCATGGGTGAGGACTCGGGAGCTGTGCTCCTTCGTATCGCTGTCGCGCAGTGCAGCGAGACGATTGGACTCCCGAGTCTGCTCCAGTGACTCTCGTGTTAGCCGAGCGTTGTGGCTGCTGACGATCGCCCCCGCGACTGCGGCAGCTCCAGCCAGCAGGGCAGCGCCGGCGACACCGAGTGGCGTGCGAGCCGCTCCTTCTGCTTCAGCGATCTTCTCGCGGTCCGGTACCTCTTGTCCGGAGGCGGTGATTCGCGTGTGGTCGGCGTCGTTGACTGCCCACATCGGTGCGAACCACCACAGGATGCTGGCGAGCCCAAGGGCGCCAAGGAACACTACTGCGATCGTCGTCCAGGCACGGCGGGGGAGTCCCTCATGGGTAGGCCTGCTTATGAGGCGGTCCTTGTTGTCAGCCACCTGACGATCTTGTCGTTGTGGACTCATCTCGACACCTCGGGCTACGGGATGACGCCGCGTCAATCATTTTCGCCGCCCGCTGAAAGGAGGAAGAAGACCAGGATTCGGTCGCCTAGGCCGGAAGTTGCTCTGGACCCAACCGGTACCGGTTGGGATCCCGGCGTGAGGGATTGGGCGAGGGCGTCGCCGGCGTTGCTCTACTGCCCGGAAGGTCCGCGACCATCGCATTGCGAACGCTTCGAGTTCGTCAGCGCTGACGCACGCGGCGAGTTCATCGTCCTCGGCTGGGCTCCACGGCGTGGTGCGCCGGGTCGCGAGCGCGGCGGTGTCGGTGTGACGCTGCGCCTGCGACCGATAGGGATGCGGACTCTGCCCTTGGCTCGGTAACTGCGACTGCGGCCAGGACTGCGGCTCGCTCTGGGGTGGAGTCATGGCGTGCTCAGCTGCCAGCCGTCGCTGGGCCCACCGGGACCGTGGATGAGCCAGCTCCGCTCGCGGAGCCACGCGGTGCGCTTCTGCCAGACCCGGTCCCCGACACCGGCCTCGCGGGCGAGCACAGCGGCGGTGTGATCGGACGGGATGCGGTTGTCGTAGTCGGCGGCCGCGGCGAGCACCCACACCACCGCCTGCAGCGACGTCCGCGACGGAGGAGGCAACTGCGCCCGCGAGATGGTGTGGATCGAGGTGTGAACCGCGCGGGCCCAGCGCACCGCGGAGGGGACCATGTCGCGGGGGTCGGTGGGTAGCAGTCGCACGTGCTCGAGCGGTGTCTCATCTGGTGCTGCTGGTGCCGTCCGGGGAGCCCTGCTCTCCAGTGCGCCCGGTCGGAGGTCGCTGCTTGTCGCGGGGAGATCGTGGTGTGTGTCCGCGAACGGCATGATCGTCGTTTCGGCTGGTGGTGGTCGGGTCTTGAAGCAGACCACCCGGCCGGTCGAGCCGGCCATGGGGATGTCTGCGGGGACGTCGAGACGGACGCACCTGCATCGGATCTGCTTCAGATGCGCGCGCCCTTCTCCTGGTTGCAGCGCCGGCACAGCAGTCGCAGGTTGTCCTCGCTGGTGGCCCCGCCCAGGCTCCAGGGAATGTCGTGGTCGTACTCCAGGTACTCACTGCGTCCGCACTGCACGCACTTGCCGCCATCGCGCTGGTAGACCGCGACCTTCACGGCATGCGGGATGCGGCGGGAGTCACGCTGGCCGGGGGCGATGACCAGGCGCTTGGCGATGCGCAGTGCCCCTTCGGCGGTGGCGGCGACGATGTCGGCGTCCACGACGCGGTAGATGTACTCCCCACCGGCGCGGGTGGTCTGGATGTGGACGTCGGGGCCGAAGGCGTCGACCCGCAGCACCTGCTTGTAGGTGTACTGGTGCCCACTGGCCCCGCTGAAGGCGAGGCCGCGGCTGGTGATGAGCAGCTGGCCGGAGTGCAGGCGCTCGCTGGAGGCGTTGCGTTTGACGTAGGTGGCCGGGGCTTGCAGGTGGGGGGTTTCATCGGCTTGCAGGTGCAGGCCGTGCACGTTGACCCGGGGTAGGACTCCGGAGCGGATGAGGCTGAGTTGTTGCCCGCGCAGCAGCTGGTTTCTCAGCACTGTGACCTGGGGGTGGTCTTGCAGGGAGAGGGCCGCGACCCAGGCGTCGAAGTCGTCGATCTCGTGCTGTTCGATGATGGAGTCGGCGAAGGCGACGTGGACGACGGTCTGCAGGTGCGTCAGCGCGATCGGCTCGATGTCCGGGCGCATCCGGGGGTAGGTCAGGCCCAGCTCGTGCAGGCGCCGCCAGTGCTGGTCCAGGCCGGCAGGGGGTGAGGTGGCCAGGATGCGTTCGAAGTCGCGCAGCCACGCCTGACGTAGGGGGGTGCAGGTGGGGCAGGGGCTGAAGGACAGCAGCTTGCGGGGCAGTTTGGTGCTGCAGTGGGGGCAGTAGCCGCGCTGGCCCTGTCGGGCGGGGTCGGGGCGAAGCGGTGCCGGCGGCGGAGGACCACCGTGAGGTGCAGGTGCAGGCCTGGGTGGGGTACTCGAGGGCCCGCTCGAAGGACCGTTCGAGGTTGGCCGTGCGGAGCGGGACCCGGCCGGTGGGGTCGCAGCTGGTGGCGGTGGTGGCGGTGGTGTTGGAGCAGTTGCTCGGGGCGCGATCGGGTCGTGGGCCGGGGCTGCGTTCTCGGTCCCGTCGTCATCAACGGTGATCCCGTGATCGCGTAGGAGTCCGACGAGGCCGTTGGCGTAGCCGGCGCCGACGGAACTGACCCGCCACGCGCCTTGGTGGCGGTAGACCTCGCCCAGGATCACGACGGTCTCGAAGCTGAGGTGGTCGGCCTGCAGGAGTACCTGGGAGCCGTCGTCGCTGCCGAGGGTGGTGCGTAGGGATCCCAGGTCGGCGAAGGGGGCACCGTCGCGGGAGGCGGCCAGGATGATGCGCTCGATCGAGGCCGGGACCCGGGTCAAGACCAGCTGCAGGCGCCCGGAGCTGAGCAGGCGGACACCGTGGCGGTCGTCGGGGGCGTTCCAGAAGATCAGGTCTGCATCGGAGGCGGCCTGGCGGCGTTTGTCGACGAGCAGGGCCAGCAGGTCCAGTCGATCCTCGAGGTGGGTGGCGACCGTCAGCCGTTGACCGGTGAGGGGGGTGCGAGCGCCGCTGAGCAAGGTGAGCACCGGCACTCCAGAAGGTCGACTGAGCTGGTCCTCATCGTAGAACGAGTGACTACGCAGCGTCAGCTGATGCGGTGATCCCTCGCGTCCGTACCTCAGGCGGCAGGTGCTTGGCGGTCGGTGAGGCGGATGTAGAGGATGAGGTGCTCAGTTATCCATGGTCATCGACTGTTTCCGCAGGTCGCTTCGTGTGCAACAAGTCGCAGTCAGAGCTGAGGTGTCCAGCCCGGCGTCACCAAACCTTCGTTGGCTCTTCGGACCCGGGGGTAGTGGTGCATCGACCGTCGCCGAGCCACGCCAAACTTCGCGATCTCGCCAGAGCGATGACCTAATAGTTCATTGTTTACTGACGTCAGCAAAAGCTGTAGCGTTCGTGCCATGGAGACGCTGAGCCATGTCGACGTCCTAGCCCGCTTCGGGCACGCACTGTCGGACCCGACCCGGGCCCGGGTACTGATCGCCTTGCGCGAGGCCGGCGCCTACCCCACCGAACTGGCCGAGCAGCTCGGGGTCTCACGTACCAGCTTGTCCAACCACCTGGCCTGCCTGCGCGGCTGCGGGCTGGTCGCAGCCGTGCCCGAGGGCAAGCGGCTGCGCTACGAACTGGCCGACGGTGGCCTGCGCAAAGCGCTGGAAGACCTGCTGAGCACGGTGCTCACCGTCGACTCCAGCGTCTGCGACGCCGCCCTCGCGGGGCGGGGGTGCTGCTGATGGCCGGCAACTCCCTGCCCTTCACGGTCACGACGCCGTCTTCCCCCCAGACACCTCGAACGCTTCAGAACGAGCAGCGACGGGAGCGACTGACCCAGCGCATCCGCTTCCTAGTCGCTGCCACGATCAGCTACAACGTCATCGAAGCCGCCGTAGCCCTCGTCGCAGGAAGCCGGGCCGACTCCACCGCCCTCATCGGCTTCGGGCTGGACTCCGTGATCGAAGTTTCCTCCGCCGCCGCCCTGGCCTGGCAGTTCTCCGCCCGGGACCACGCCACCCGCGAGGCGCGCGAGCACCGCACCCTGCGCATCATCGCCTTGTCCTTCTTCGTCCTGGCCGCCTACGTCACCGCTGAGTCAGTTCGTGCCCTACTGGGCACCGGCCAGGCACAGGAGTCCCACGTCGGCATCGTGCTGGCGGCGCTCAGCGTGATGATCATGCCCTTCCTCTCCGCCGCCCAGCGACGAGCAGGTCGGGATCTGGGGTCGGCGACGGCAGTCGCTGACTCCAAGCAGACCCTGCTGTGCACCTACCTCTCCGCGGTGCTACTGGTCGGGCTGGTGCTCAACGCGGTCCTGGGCTGGGCCTGGGCCGACCCGATCGCCGGGGTCGTCATCGCCGGCATCGCCGTGCGCGAGGGCTGGCAAACTTGGCGCGGGGAGGGTTGCTGCGCCCCCAGCACGCCACACCCATCCGCTGCGGCCGGTGCCTTGGAAGACCAGGGCGGAGTTAGCGGGAACGCCGCTTCCTCGCGATGCGATTGTGGCGACGACTGCTGTCGCTGAGCCTGCCGTGCTCCGCCTCAGGGGTGACCTCAAACCCCCAGCAGGAACAGCACCGCTGCGGCCAGCAAGCCGATTTCGATGAGCGTGACGAAGACCTGCTCGCTGATGCGCCCGACGATCTTCTTGCCCACCCAGGCGCCGGTCAGCGTCGCCAAAGTGAGCGCCAGCCCGTAAATGAGGACCGTGGAGGTCAGCAGGTTTCCGGCTCCATAGGCGGCGATCTTCGTCAGGTGCAGGGTCAACGCCCCAGCCGCCTCGGTCCCGATGTAGGCCGCCCGGGTCAGGCCGTAGGCGAGGAAGAACGGCGCCGTCAGCGGCCCCACCGATCCCAAGAGGGCCGAGCCGATCCCGGAGGCGGCCCCGATCGCTATGAAGGACCGCTCACCTGGGCGATGGGGCTGGGGACGCACCCTGCGCCAGATCACCATCACGACCAGGAAGACGCCCAGCAGGCGTTGCAGCGCGGCCAGCGGTGCGTGGCCCAGCAGCAACCCGCCCGCTGCGGCTAGGGGCACCGCCCCCAAGGCGAACCAGCCGATCAGCAACCAAACCAGCTCGCGACGGTTCAGCCAGAGCCGGGAGGCGTTGGAAGCCACCTGCGCCAGCGTCAGCATCGGCACCGCGACCTGCAGCCCGAACAAGGCGGTGAACACCGGTAACAGCAGCACCCCACCACCGAAACCGGCCACCGCAGACACCACCGCCAGTGCGAACGCCGCCAGCGCGGCCACCATCAGCGGCAGCACTGACAACGTTGAGACCTCGGATCCCATCACGCTGCGCGGCTCCACGCGAGGCCTGCTGACTTCACGCTCACTGGTCAGACTCTTCCTGCCAGCGGTCTGCTGTGGCACCGTGTTGGGGCCACGGGAGTAACGGCCGGCAACCGGCTGAGATTGCTGGGGTATTACCCGGTGTACTCCCAGTGCCAGGGCTCGAAAGGACCGTTCGCACGCTCTGCCCAGGCCGGATGCAGCCAGCCGAACAGGGCCGCGTTGCGCTTGAGCCAGATGAACTGTGGAGAACCAAAATTCTGCACCCCGCACCCGAGGTCGACGGCGATGCCCAAACCGTGGCGACTGGTGCCCGGTGTGGCGGCCAGACCGGGTTTACGTCGCTTCACGTCGATCTGCTCAGTCAGGGTGCGGTAGGAGTCAGTCACGCACATCGGCTGACTGAACTCCTGCGCGTAGGCCTGGCTGAGGCGGTTAAAGGCCTCGGCGGCGTCGACGCGCAGCACGTGGCCGGAGGCTCCCCACAACGGGCACAGCGCGCTGCGTGGGATGAGGCCGTTGGGGTAGCCGGCGGTGCTGCTTCCCGCACAATCACCCCCTGTGCTCGGGCCAGCGCCAGCACTGGTGGCGTCGAGGGCGCTGCTCGCCGCAGACCTCGCTTGGGCTTCAGCGGCCGCTTGAGCCTCAGCTGCGGCCCGCGCTGCCGCGGCGGCAGCTTCAGCGTCAGCGACGGCTCGGGCCGTGGCCAGGTTGTCCGCGCGGGTCGCGTCATCACGGGCCACCCCTGTCGCAGCGGTCTGCAACGCGCTCAGATCCTTCACCTGCGCACTCTGCTGAGCGACCAAGGCATCGACCACCTTCTTGGCCTTGCTGGCCTGCTCAGCGCGGGCCTGACTGGTCTGACGAGCCTCAACGGCACGCTCGGCGGCTTCAGCTTGCCTCCGCTGAGCCATCTCGTAGTCGGTGACGGCGTTGTTGCGGCTGGCGCCCAAACGTTGGGCGATGGCCATCGCCTGAGCGGTCTCATCGGTGGCACTACGTTGCAGCAGTCGCACCATGCCGGTGTACTGCGGCATCACCTCAGCGCTGCGATAGGCCTGCGAAGCCCAGCGGCCGAGATCGTCCTGACCCCGGCTCAAGGCAGTTTCAGCCGCGTCCAGTCGCGTCTGCTCCTCGACCTCACGCTGCTGAGCGGCCTGGTGAGCCTCGACCGCCTGCTGGTAGCGCTCCAGCGCCTCATTGGCCTCAGAGGCCACTGCGTCCAACTGGGCTTGCGCAGCCTCTAAACGCTGCTGAGCCGCCGCGGCCGCCGCGGCCGAGGCCTGCGCGGCGCGGCGCGCCTGCTCGACCTCTTCGGGAGTGGGGGGCTGGGCTACGGCGGCGGTCACGCTGAGGGGCGCAGCTGCACCGACGCTCACGGGCCTTGCCGCCGTTCCCCTCATCGGGGCGGGTGCGGCGACAGGTGCGGCGACAGGTGTGGCCGCGGCGGCCACTCCGGCACCAGCACCCACACCGTTGATCAGGCCTAACGTCAGGACCACGGGAGCCAGCACTGCTGCTGGGGATAGGCGGCGCGCAGACCGGCGGCGTCGCTGAGATGAGGAGGCCAACACACTCACGTCCCGTGCGATCGGGGGCTTGATGCCCAGTGACTGCTGACCGGTGCCTCGTTCTGCGTCATCGTCGACCTTGTCGTCGTCGACCTTCTAACCGTCGATCTTTTAGTGGTGCACCGTTCCTGGGTCTCACGCCAGGTCTTCCTTGCCCTGAGCGCGCATCATGCGAAGCTGACGTGAAGCGGGACCTGCCGTGTTGTCGACCGTCCTGGTGGCGCACTGTAGCCGCTGACTCACGGTTCATTGGGCGTCACGCGTAATGACCACGCACCGAATCCTGAGGCAGGTCACGTGGCGATCACGCGGCGATCATCTGGACGGTCACGCGGTGTATCCGCTGCACCGCTCGGTCCTCAGGTCGGTATCACCATCGATTCCTTGCCTTGCCGAACGAAACGCGTCCGGTGAGCCTCCCGCCGTTGCGTACTCGCGGGCACCCCGTCCGCTTCCTCGCCGCCGGATGAAGGTGTGCGCGGGCAAACAACCGCCGACTGGCACTCGAGACCGGGTTGCCTGGTTCCGTCGTGCACCCAGCGCTGCGCGCACTGGCGATATACCCCCTAGGGGTTAGCCTGAGTGCATGCGACGGAACGCCGGCCTACTGATCGGGCGGTCCGTCGTGCTGCGTCTCCTGCTCGTCGTGGCGCTGGCGGTAGGACTATCGGCGATGCACGTCTTGGCAGGTGTGGTCGGGCAGCAACACGCTCAAACCCACGTGACGTCACCCGCCACCCTGTCCAGCTCAGCCATGAGCGGCATGTCCGGTGGCCACGGGCACACCCTCGCGCCTCCTGCACCAGACGCAGCGTCACCGACGTCGGCCACCCAGACCAGCGATCATGAACATCACTCGGCGGTCGACTGCGTGCTTTTCCTCAGTGCCGGCATCGCCGTGCTGGTGGTCTTGATCGCTTGGGCCGCGGCCCGCGCGTTGCGACCCTCCTACCGGCCGGCCGATCCGTGGCTGAAGAGGGCCACCACCAGCACCCCGTGGCGCGGGCCGCCACCGTGGCATTGGCCACGCATCTCCCTCTGCGTGATCCGGGTTTAAGTCGACCCTCCGTGCGTCGTGGACCACCGCCGTCCACGCGCCGCTTCGTCGTGCCTACTCACCCGTGACTCATCAAGGAGCTGTACCTCTCATGCGCACTTCCACCCGCACTGCCACCCGCCTCAGCGCCCTCGGGGCCGCTGGTGCCCTGTCCTTGATCCTGACCGCTTGTGGCGGCAGCGACAGCGGCTCGATGGACCACTCCTCGATGTCGTCCTCGACAACGTCCTCGTCTTCGGCTCCCGCGGCCGGCGCATCCGTTGATGCCGAACACAACGACCAGGACGTGATGTTCGCCCAGCAGATGATCGTGCATCACCAGGGCGCCGTGGAGATGGCCCAAATGGCCACCACCCAGGCCTCCAGTCAGGAGGTCAAAACCCTGGCCGCGAGCATCGAGTCGGCCCAGGCGCCCGAGATCGAAGAGATGACGTCCTGGCTCACCGCCTGGGATGAGCCCGTCACGGCTGACTCCTCGATGGGGAACATGGACCACTCCAGCGACCCCGCGATGACCAGCTCAACGATGACCGGCTCGAGCATGACCGACTCGAGCATGGGTGGTTCCTCGATGCCCGGAATGATGAGCGAGGAGCAGATGACTCAGCTGCAGAACGCTATCGGCGCTGACTTCGACCGAATGTTCCTGCAGATGATGACCGAGCACCACGAGGGTGCGGTGACGATGGCTCAGACCGAGCAGCAGCAGGGGCAGAACCCCCAGGCCATGGAACTGGCCGACTCCATCGTGACGAGCCAGACCGCCGAGATCGACCAGATGAACCAGATGCTGACCGCCATGGGCTGACCCACGCGGTCAGGAGCTGACGAGGTGCGACTGGTGGGCGGCGCGAGGCCGCCGTCCATCAGTGGCACCAGCAGCCTTCGCGCTGCGGCTGCACCCGGCGGTTGCGTATCCGTGTGACGACCTTTCCCGGTGGCGTCACCTCTTGCGCATGTACCCCCTGGGGGTATGGTTGAGGCATGACGACTCGCAACGACGGCCTGCGGCAGGCAACACGACCGTCGGCAGTAGACCCGGTGTGCGGCATGACGGTGGACCCCGCGACGACGGTCGCCGCAGAGCACGACGGGCGAACCCACCACTTCTGCTCCGATGGCTGCCGGGCCGCCTTCCTCGACGACCCTGAGCGCTATGCCGGCGCGTCGAGCGCCGGTGAAGGAACCGCCGTCCACGGCAGCGCTCACGATCACGATTCGTCCCACAATCACGGTGCGTCCCACGGGCACAGCCAGCACGAGCACAGCCAGCACGAGCACCACCACCACCACGCCGGTCACGGTTCGGGCACCGATCTGCACGCCGGTCCCGGTGAGGCCGTGGAGTACACCTGCCCGATGCACCCGGAGGTGCGTCAGGAGGGTCCGGGCAACTGCCCGATCTGCGGGATGGGGTTGGAGCCGGTCGTCGTGACGGCCGACACCGGGCCCAGCCATGAACTGGTGGACATGCGTCGCCGCTTCTGGATCGGGCTGGTCCTAGCGCTGCCGGTTCTGCTGCTGGAGATGGGCCGGCACCTGTTCATGGCCGTGCACGACGCGGTCCCGGCTGAGGTCTCGACGTGGATCCAGTTCGCGTTGGCGACCCCGGTGGTGCTGTGGGCCGGGTGGCCGTTCTTCGTCCGCGGCTGGGCCTCGCTGCGCACCCGCAACCTGAACATGTTCACCCTCATCGCGATGGGCACCGGGGTGGCGTGGGTGTTCAGCACCGTCGCCACCTTCGCGCCGGGCATCTTCCCCGACGCCTTCCGCGACGAGAGCGGCACCGTCGACGTCTACTTCGAGGCCGCAGCCGTCATCACCGTGCTGGTGCTGCTGGGTCAGGTGCTGGAACTGCGGGCCCGTGAGCAGACCTCCGGCGCCATCCGCGCCTTGCTGGACCTGACCCCCAAGACCGCGCGCCGCCTCGACGAAGACGGCCAGGAGCGTGAGGTCTCCCTCGAGGAGGTCCAGCTCGGCGACCGGTTGCGGGTGCGTCCCGGGGAGAAGGTCCCCGTCGACGGCACCGTGACCGAAGGGCGCTCCTCCGTCGATGAGTCCCTGGTGACGGGTGAGTCGTTGCCGGTCACCAAGACCACGGGGGATCGGGTGCTGGGGGGCACCATCAGCTCCTCCGGCTCCCTGGTCATCACCGCAGATGCGGTGGGTCGGGACACGATGCTCTCGCGCATCGTGGCGATGGTCGCCGACGCGCAGCGTTCCCGGGCCCCGATCCAGCGCACCGCTGACCGGGTCGCGGCCATCTTCGTCCCGGCTGTGATCAGCGTCGCCGTCGTGGCGTTCATCATCTGGGCCGTCTTCGGTCCCGACCCGCGCCTGGCCCACGCGCTCATCGTGGCCGTCGCGGTCTTGATCATCGCCTGCCCGTGCGCGCTCGGGCTGGCCACCCCGATGTCGATCATGGTCGGCGTCGGTCGCGGCGCCCGCTCCGGGGTGCTCATCAAGAACGCTGAAGCACTCGAGCGCCTGGAGAAGGTCGACACCCTGGTGGTGGACAAGACCGGAACCCTCACCGAGGGCCGCCCCTCCCTGGACAAGATCATCCTGGTGTCCTCCACCGCCGGCGCCGAGGCTGAGGTGCTCCGCTTGGCCGCGGCCGTCGAACGCGCCTCCGAACACCCCCTGGGGGAGGCCGTCGTACGCTCCGCCGAAGAGCGGGGCCTGCGCCTGCCGGCGGTGCAGGACTTCGCCGCCCCCGCCGGGCGTGGGGTCAGCGGTGTCGTGGAGGGCCGGCGGGTGGCCATCGGCAGCGCCGGACTGCTGTCCTCCCTCGGCATCGACGCCAGTGCCGTGCAGGAGCAGGCGGACGCGGTGCGCTCCACCGGTGCCATCGCGGTCCTGGTCGCCGTGGACGAGCAGGTGGTGGCCGTGCTGGCCATCGCCGACCAGGTCAAGGAGAGCACTGCGACCGCGCTGGCCCAGCTGCGTGAGGCGGGACTGGAGATCGTGATGCTCACCGGCGACAACCGGGTCACCGCGCAGGCCGTCGCGGTAGGCCTGGGCATCGATCGCGTCGAGGCCGAGGTGCTACCCGACCACAAGAGCGACGTCGTGAAGGCCTTACGCGCCGAAGGGCGGGTCGTGGCCATGGCCGGGGACGGCGTGAACGATGCCCCCGCCCTGGCCGCCGCCGACGTGGGCATCGCCATGGGCTCCGGCACCGACGTGGCGATGGAAAGCGCCGGGGTGACCCTGCTCACCGGCGACCTGACCGCGATCGTTCGAGCTCGGCGCATCTCGCAACTGACGATGCGCAACATCCGCCAGAACCTCGTCTTCGCCTTCATCTACAACGCCGCGGGCATCCCCATCGCCGCCGGCGTCCTGTACCCGTTCTTCGGGATCCTGCTCTCTCCAATCATCGCTGCGGCCGCGATGGCCTTGTCCTCGGTCAGCGTCATCACCAACGCGCTGCGGTTGCGGACACAGCACCTGTCTTAAGTCCGGTCCTCGTCGTCGCAGGGCGTCCGGACGGTCGACCCACCCCTGCTGAGCTGTGCCGTCTTCGGCGATGATGGCGAACCCAGCTGCCCTAAAAGGAGAAACCGATGACCGCCACGCCGGCCCCCGGCTACGTCGAGACCAAGACCGCGCACCTGAAGCGGCTGCGCCGCATCGAAGGTCAGGTCCGCGGGCTACAGCGCATGGTCGAGGAGGACTCGTACTGTATCGATGTCCTCACCCAAGTCTCAGCCGCCACCAAGGCTCTGGAGGCGGTCGCGCTTGGCCTGCTGGAGGAGCACCTGGCCCACTGCGTGCGCGACGCCATCGCCCAGGGCGGCGATGAGGCAGACGCCAAGATCAAAGAAGCTTCAGCCGCCGTTGCTCGGCTCGTTCGCTCCTGATGGCAAGCTCGAACATCATCTGCTCTTGTCTTGTCCAGCCTTGGGCTCTGACTAGGGCGTGTCCTGCGGATCAAGAAGACGACTGACGTCGAGTCGGCGTGATCGTGCTTTGCGTGAGGTGGAGAACAACCGCTGACACCTTCGAACACTTGTGCGAGCATGAGTGCGTCGGTCGAGGGGCCCTGGCGCAGTAGTAGCTTCGTCAGCACTCCTCGATGTGCGTCTACGGGTGGAGGTCGTGTGTTCAAGTCCTTAACCATCGGGTCGTCGCCGGTGGCGACCGTCGACCTGAACCTGATCTCCGTTGAAGCGGCGCAGGCCACGTTCACGCTGAACGTTCGTCACACCAGCCCCGCGACGCACGACATCACCTCTGACCTGTTTGATGAAGCTGGCGCTTTCGGCGAAGATCCAGGCGGCCCAGCGAGGCTACGACTGACGTTGAACTTCTCTGACGGGCAGTCGGTGGACAACGTGTCCTCACTACAGCGGCAAGCCCCCACCAGCGGTGGTAGCGAACATTCCTCACCATCGGCCAGCGACTTGCCCCTACTGGCCGGCGGTGAAGGCGGCTCGTACATGACCGACGACGACCCGACGCGAACCGCAGAACGGACTTTCCGGCTGCAGCCGCTGCCGGCGGGGAAGCTGGTGAGCATCGACTTCCGGTGGCCGGGACTGCAGATCCCTGACACGCGCACCGGGTGGACGTAACCCTTCTCGAGTCCGCCGTGGTTCCGTCGCGATTCCGTGGTGGTTCGACTCACGTCGTGGCGCGGTTCATCGAAGGTGCAGCATGATGCAAGCGAGGATCACTTCGCTGCGGAAGTAGGCAGCGCGTTTGGCGTAGCGGGTGGCGAAGGCGCGGAACTGTTTGAGTCGGTTGATGCAGCGCTCGACGACGTTGCGCTGACGATAGATTTCGGAGTCGAAGGCGGGTGGCCGTCCATCGGCGGAGCCCTTGGCTTTGCGCCGGGCGATCTGGTCGCTCTTCTCCGGAATGGTCGCTTTGATGCGTCTGCGCCGCAGTGCTTTGCGTGTGGGGGCGTGGGTGTAGGCCTTGTCGGCGATGACCCGCTCGACGTGCAGGCGTCGGTTGTCCTCATGCCCACTGCCGCGCAGCGCGGCCAGGGCGTCCAGCAGTGGTAGTAGTTGCGGGTTGTCGCCGGCCTGACCCGGGGTGAGGATTACTGCGAGCGGTAACCCGGACGCGTCGACGGCCAGGTGCAGCTTGGACGTCAGTCCTCCGCGGGAACGCCCGAGGCACTCTCCCTCGACGGCGAGGGCTTCGATCCAGGACGCGCAGCCCCTTTTTTCCGGGCACCGGCTGCGTGCTGGTGAGCCCGGACGTGGGTGGAGTCGATGCTGCCCACCACCGCGGTCGCCTCATCGAGGGAACCGATGGAGTCGTCCTTGACGATCACCTCGGCCAGGATCCGCTCCCACGTCCCGTCCGCGGTCCACTTCCGCAGCCGCTCGTGCGCGGTCTTCCACGGCCCGTAGCGTTCTGGCAGGTCCCGCCAAGGTGCGCCGGTCCGCAGCTTCCACAGGATGGCGTTGAGGACCTGGCGGTGATCGCGCCAGCGCCCACCGCGTTGCACCATCGGTGGCAGCAGTGGCTCGATCTGCGCCCACGCTTTGTCGGTGACCTCACCACGTCCTACGCCGCCCACGAGGTCATGATGACGCGGTTACAAGATCCGCAGGACACGCCCTAGAAGCCCACGTCGTGGGAAACTGACTTCGCGCTCATCCCGCCGTGCCCGCAACGTCTCGGTGTAAGCGGCTTGTGTCTCCTCAACTGGGCTGAGACGGCGGCGGTCGAGGTCACCGACCCGCGGTGTCGGCGCCATGTCGGCGTTGTAGTTCGAGTATCCGTCCGTGGGCTACGGCTAGGGCTTGGGTCAGCTCACTCACCTCGCGTCGGCGCAGTTGCCGTTCCTGGGCGATCTGGTGCGTGAGGGTGCGGATGACGGTACTGGTGTCTGTCGTGGCGGTCTGGATGGGTTCCGCCGGTCACCGGCGGGTGCTGGGGGTCTGTGCGTCGCGCAGGGTGAGGATGCGTTCGCGCAGCTCAGGGCGACGCTGGGGGTCTGCTCCATCGCCAGTTCCGCGCGATCTCAGTGCCGCCACACCTTCACCGAAGACGCCAGCAACAACACCACCAGCAGCGGGATCAGCACCGCAGTAGGCACCACCCCCAGCAGCAGGCCACCCACGACGGTGCCAGCCACCGACCCTGCCGCCATCGCGACGACGAAACCACGGTTGGCGCCCAGCACCGCGAAGCTGCCATCACGGCTGTAGCGGGCGAAAGCCACCAGCATCGTGGGCAGAGACACCGCCAGCGACAGGCTGCCGGCGGTCTTGATGTCCACGGCGAAGAGCAACACAATCGTGGGGATCAGCAGTTCACCCCCGGCCACGCCCATGATCGCGGCGACGATGCCGATGCCCACCCCGGCGAGGACACCGACGGGGATACGCACCCAGGCCTGCAGGTCCAGTGAGCCCAGCGCCAGGAAGTGCGTTCCTGCCAGCGTCACGGCAATGAAGACCAGCAGGACGGCCAAGACCTTGTAGAGAGTCGCGGAGCGCATCCGGGTCGCCCACGAGGCACCCAGCCAGGCCCCGACGAGGCTGCCCAGGAGCAGGTTGGCGATCACCGACCAATGCTCCGCGACCCGCTCGAAGGGCACCGACGCCAGCCGTGCAGGTAGGGCGGTGAGGACCACGAGCAGACTCATCGCCTTGTTCATGATGACCGCTTGGAGGGCCACGAAGCCGAAGACCCCGATGAGCAGGGGCAGGCGGAACTCCGCCCCACCCAAGCCGATCATCCCGCCGAGCACCCCCACCGCCGCGCCCAGCACCAAGCCCAGTGGGAGGGAAGGCCTCACGTTCGGGGACACCGTGGTCGGGGACACCGTGGTCGGGGACACCGTGGTCGGGGACACCGTGGTCGGGGACGTGGTGGAAGGCGTCGCCGGTTCAGGGCGGGTCATAGCCGGGTCCTTGGTGTCGGGGGACTGATCGGGTGGATCGGTCATGAGACTTGGTCGGGTCCGTCCCGATCAACGTAGGGCCTTGGGCACCTGAGTTGGTTTGTCGACGATGAAGCTCACGACACCGACGAAAGCCGAGAGCGTGGTGAGAGCGGCCAGGAGAAGGAACAGGACCCGGAAGCTGCCCACCGCTTCGGCCCCAGCGGCGGCCGCCCACGGGGCAAGCGCGGTGGCGGTGGTGATCGGGGCCGTGAAGATCCCGGTCAGCGTGCCGTAGGCCTCGGTGCCCCAGCGTTCAGCGATGACCCCGGCCTGCAGCAGGGTGAACAAGCCGCGCATGGCACCGAGGACCACCGCAGCACCGATCAGGACACCGGCTGCGGCTGGCAGGAGCGCCAAGGCCACCACCGAGCCAGCAGCGACGATCACGACCGCCACCAGCCGCCCCCCGGAGGGCAGACGCTGCACCATGGGGCCGTAGGCCAGACGGCCCAGCAGCTGACCGGCGCCGAGCAGACCCAAGGTGGTCGCGGCCAAGGAGTGGGTGAAACCCCGTTCGCTCAACAGTGGAATCAATCCCAGGCTGGCGACGTAGAAGCCGAACGCCAAGGTGGTGAAGGACAGGCACAGCAGCACGAAACCGGGGCTGCGTACCGCGCGGGCCACCGAGGCCCGGCGGTGCTCAGCTCCCTCGGCGGTGAGTACCGGCCAGGCCGGGCGTAGTGCGAAAGCGTGCAGGGGAACGGTGGTCAGCCCCAGGAGCAGGGCCAGCACCACGAACGTGGCCCGCCAGGAGAGGTGGTCGAGCAGGGCGGCGGTCAGGGGCGCGAAGATCGTGCTCGAGAGTCCCGCCACCAGCGTCAGCACCAGGAGGGCCCGCATCCGCTGTTCCCCGTACCAGCGGGTGATTGCGGCGAACGCCGGTGGGTAGAGCACTCCCGCCATCGCCACCCCAGCGACCGCCCACGCGGCGGTGAACCACGCCAGGTTCGGCGCGAACGCCACCCCGAGGACCGCTGGCACCGCCAGCACCGAGCCAGCAGTCATCACCCGGCGCGGTCCCCGCGCATCGAGCAGTCGCCCAGCACTGATGCCGACGACGGCGGAGACGACCAGGCTGGCGGAGAACGCCGCGCTGGCCGCCGAGGCCGACCAGCCGGTGTCGGCGGTGATAGCTGAGAGCGCGACGGGGAAGGCGTAGTAGAGGACTCCCCAGCTGATGATCTCGGTGACGCACAGGGCGATCAGGCCGAGGCGTAGAGCCCGGCGTTGATCGGGGCTTTCGATCAACGCCGGGCTCGGGGCTGTCTCAAAGGTCAACGTCACGGCTCACGTTGTGGCGGCGATTCAGGACACGGTTGCCTGGACGGGGTCACCGGTGCGGACCGCGTCGACCAACCCGGCGAGGTAGTGCTCAGCATCCAGCGCCGCCGCGCAGCCGGTGCCGGCGGCGGTGATGGCCTGGCGGTAACGGGAATCCACCAGGTCCCCGCAGGCGAAGACGCCGGGCAGGTTGGTGTGAGTGGTGGGGGCATCGACCAGGACGTAGCCCTCGGAGTCGGTGCGGACCTGACCCTTCAACAGTTCGCTGCGCGGGTCGTGCCCGATGGCAATGAATACCCCCGCCGTCTGCACCCGGCGCTGCTCACCGGTGACGGTGTCGAGCAACGTCACTGCCTCAACGGCGTTCTCGCCGAGGACCTCGACGACCTGGCTATTCCAGGCGAAGTGCAGCTTCGGGTCCGCCTCAGCCCGCTCGACCATGATCTTCGAGGCGCGCAGGGTGTCGCGACGGTGAACCAGGGTCACCGACTTCGCGAAGCGGGTGAGGAAGGTGGCCTCTTCGACGGCGGAGTCCCCGCCGCCGACGACGATCACGTCCTTGTCGCGGAAGAAGAACCCGTCGCAGGTCGCGCACCAGGACACTCCGTGCCCGGTGAGGCGTTCCTCCCCGGGGACATCCAGGCGGCGGTAGCCGGAGCCGGTGGCGAGGATGACCGCGCGGGAGCGGTAGGTGCGTCCGCTGCCGTCGCGGACAACCTTGACCGGGCCGGTCAGGTCGAGTTCGACGGCGTCGTCGAAGACAAGTTCTGCGCCGAAGCGTTCGGCCTGGCGCTGCATGGAGTCCATGAGGTCGGGGCCCATGACCCCGTCGGCGAAGCCGGGGAAGTTCTCTACCTCGGTGGTCTGCACCAGCGCTCCGCCGGCGGTCACCGATCCGGCGATGACGACGGGGTTCAGTGCGGCGCGGGCGGTGTAGATGGCCGCGGTGTAGCCGGAGGGGCCGGAGCCGACGATGACGACGTCGCGCACCGCCTCCTCGTCTACCTGGTTGTTGTCCTGGTTCTCGGGTTCGAGGCCAGCCTGCGCTTCGAGGTCCTCAGTGCTCGAGCTCAACGTTTGACCCACTGTCTGGCCCAGGGTGATGAGCCCGGCGGTGGGGATCACGCCTGGCCCGCCTCAGCCGTGCTGCTGCTGCCGGCGGCGGTGGTGCTCGCGGCACCGGCGGGCAGCAGGTCAGCTAGGAGTGCCTGGACGCGGGTGCGGATCTCGTCGCGGATCGGACGGACCGCCTCGATACCCTGCCCGGCGGGGTCCTCCAGGACCCAGTCCTCGTAGCGCTTGCCCGGGTAGAACGGGCACGCGTCGCCGCAGCCCATGGTGATGACCGCGTCGGAGGCCTGCACGGCCTCGGGGGTGAGGACCTTGGGCTGCTCGGCGGTGATGTCGATGCCGACCTCGGCCATGGCCCGCACCGCGGTGGGGTTGATCTGGTCGGCGGGCGTGGAGCCGGCCGAGCGGACCTCGACGGCCCCGCCCGACAGGGCCGTCATGAACCCCGCGGCCATCTGCGAACGGCCGGCGTTGTGCACGCAGACGAAGATCACACTGGGCTTGTCACTCACGAAAGTCTCCTTGATCAGGCGGGTGTCGAGGCGGGGGGTGCAGTCCGAGGGTCAGCAGCTGCTGGAGCGCTGAGCGGTTTCACTGGAGCGGCCGTGCAGGAAGCCCGTAGAGAACCCGAGCCCTGCACCAACGCCGACACCAACACCGACACCAACACCGACACCAACACCGACACCAACACCGACACCAACACCAGGGCCGATGCCGATGCTGACCGGCTGGGGTGCGCTGGTGCCGCAGCACGAACCGCCCGCGCTCTCGTCGATCTCCACGCTGCCGTCCGCCGTGACCACCGGCGTGGAACTGGAGCAGACGCCGGTCTCGGGCAGGTCCAGCTGCAGGTCCGCCGCGGCTTGTTCGTCGCCGGCGAGGTGGGCGGCGATGGAGCGGACCTGTTCGTAGCCGGTGGCCAGCAGGAAGGTGGGCGCGCGGCCGTAGCTCTTCATCCCGGTGATGAAGAAGCCGGTCTCGGGATGGGCGAGAACGTCGGCGCCGTGGGGGGCGACGGTGCCGCAGGAGTGGAACTCCGGGTCGATCATCGGCGCAAGGCGCGAGGGTGCTTCCACACTGGGGTCGAGGTCGAGGCGCAGCTCGCGCAGCATGCCCAGATCGGGCCGGAATCCGGTGGCCGCGGCGATGGCGTCGACGACAAGACGCTGCTCACCGGCTGGTGTCTTGGCCACCACAGTGACCTCACTCGCCGAAGCGTCAGAACCGGCGCTGGGTTCGAGAGCGCTGATGGCGACTTCGGTGTGCAGCTCGATGCGACCGGACTCCACCGCCTGGCGCAGCCGGGAGCCCAGGGCACCGCGGGCGGGCAGACCGTCGAGGTCACCGCCACCGAAGGTTCGTTCGACCGAGGCGCCGCGCACGGCCCAGATGATGCGGGTTCGCGGCCCGGTGCCAGTGCCTTCGGCGGGGTCTTTCTCCGCCAGGGCCACCAGGTGGAGCAGCGTGTTCGTCGCCGAATGTCCAGCGCCGACCACGAGAACGCGGCGGCCGGCGAAGCGGTCGCGGTCGAGGCCGGAAACGTCGGGTAGGGGCCCGGCCATGAACGCTTCCGCCTCGGCTTCACCGATCGCGGGCAACCCGGAGACGCCGAGGGGGTTTTGCTGCTCGAAGGTGCCGGAGGCGTCGAGGACGGCGCGGGCGTGGTGGTCGACGACGCGCGTCTGGCCCTGCGCGTCGGTGTGCTGCACGCGGACCAGGAACGGGCGCTGCTCCCGGCCTCGGCTGTGGGTCTTGTCCAGCCCGAGGCGGCTGACGGCGAGAACCCGGGAGCGGGTGCGGATCCGCGGGGCGAGAGCCTCGGTCGCGGCCAGCGGGGCGAGGTACTGCTCGATGAGGTCCGCGCCGGTGGGCAGGCCGGTGAGCTTCGGGTGCTCCCAGCCGGTGGGTTCCAACAGGCGGGCGGCGGCGGCGTCGACGTTGTAACGCCAGGGGGAGAAGAGTCGGATGTGGGACCAGGCGCGCACCGCTGCGGCGACGTCGTCGCCCGCTTCGAGGACGAGAGGTTCCAGGCCGCGTTCGAGCAGGTGCGCGGCGGCGGCGAGGCCGACGGGTCCGGCGCCGATGACGATGACGGGTAGCTCAGCGCCAGCCTGCCCCGCGTCGGTGACGGCGCTGGTGGCGCTGCTAGTTGCGCCGGCGCTGCTAGTGGCGGTGGTGGTGGTGGTCATGTCGGTCTCCTTCGACAGCACGATCAGCGGGTGGCGGCCGGGACGGTGGGGTCGCCGGGGAAGAAGCGCCTCCCGGCCCACAGGGCGACGTAGACGAACGCGACGAGGACCGGCACCTCGATGAGGGGGCCGACGACCCCGGCCAAGGCCTGACCGGAGGTGACGCCGAAGGTGCCGATGGCCACGGCGATGGCGAGTTCGAAGTTGTTGCCGGTGGCGGTGAAAGACAACGTGGAGGTCTTCGCGTAGCTCAGTCCGATCGCCTTCCCCAAGGTGAAGGATCCGGTGAACATGATCACGAAGTAGGCCAGCAACGGCAGCGCGATGCGGGCGACATCGCCCGGCTGGGAGGTGATGGCGTCACCCTGCAGCGCGAAGAGCATGACGATGGTGAAGAGCAGTCCGTAGAGGGCGATCGGCCCGATCTTCGGCAGGAAGCGGTCTTCGTACCAGGTGCGGCCCTTGGCTCGCTCGCCCAGGGTGCGGGTGAGGAACCCGGCGACCAGCGGGATGCCGAGGAAGACGAGCACCGAGACGACGATCGCGCCGACGGAGAACTCCACCGAAGTGGTCGACAGCCCCAGCCAGCCCGGGAGCACCTGCAGGTAGAACCAGCCCAGGGCCGCGAAGGCGAAGACCTGGAAGACGGAGTTGATCGCCACCAGCACGGCGGCGGCTTCGCGGTCCCCGCAGGAGAGGTCGTTCCAGATGAGGACCATGGCGATGCAGCGGGCGAGGCCGACGATGACCAGGCCGGTGCGGTACTCGGGCTGGTCGGGCAGTAGCAGCCAGGCGAGGGCGAACATCAGCGCCGGTCCGATCAGCCAGTTCAGGATCAGGGAGCTGACCATGAGGCGGCGATCCGCGGCGATGCGTCCGGTCTCGGAGTAGCGGACCTTCGCCAGCACCGGGTACATCATCAGCAGCAGCCCGATCGCGATGGGCAGGCTCACCGAGCCGACCTCCACTGCGCTCAGTGCGTCGTCCAGGCCCGGGATGAGACGGCCCAGGGCCAGGCCCAGGGCCATCGCGGCGATGATCCAGACGGGCAGGAAGCGGTCCAGGACCGATAGGCGCGCCAGCACCGGGGTCTCGACTCCAGATCCGGGGCGGGGGTTCTCGGCGACCACGTCGCTCATCAGGCAGGTCCTTCCATCGACGTCTGTCGATGACGACACTGGCAGCAGACACTGACGGCTGTCAATATCGACAAAGGTGAATGTTGGGTGTCACACTCGGCCCATGCCGTCCGCGTCCACTGCGACCCTGCCGCTCCTCGCATCTCCCAGCGCGGGGTCCAGCGCCATGTCCAGCGCGGGGTCCAGTACGTCGGCGAACGTCGCCTGCTGCGCCCCGCTGACCAGGGAACCGCTCAGCGCGGAGACCGCCGCGGTCCTGGCCCGCACCCTCAAGGCCGTCGCCGATCCGGCCCGCCTGCGCCTGCTGTCCCTGGTGGCCGCGCACGAAGGCGGGGAGGCGTGCGTGTGCGACCTCACCGAACCCCTCGGCCTGAGCCAGCCCACGGTCTCCCATCACCTGAAGGTCTTGGTCGAGGCCGGCTTGCTGACCCGGGACAAGCGCGGGGTGTGGGCCTACTTCGCCGTCGTGCCCGAGGCTCTGAACGCCCTGGCCGCTGTGCTGGCCGCCCCCGTTGGCACTCCCGTCGCCCGTTCCGCTTCCTGAGTTCCGAGGAGTCCCCGCGTCATGACCACCCCGCAGACCATTTCTCCAAGTACTCCCCACGTGCTGTTCGTCTGCGTGAAGAACGGCGGGAAGTCTCAGATGGCTGCCGGCCTGATGCGTCAGGCCGTCCGTGACGACGGCACCGACATCGCCGTCTCCTCTGCCGGAACGAAAGCCGGCACCGCGCTGAACGCGCAGTCGGTGCAGAGCTTGGCCGAGGTCGGCGTGGACATCTCCGATCAGGTCCCCCAGCAGCTGACCGAGGACATGGTGCGCGACGCCGACCTCGTCGTCGTCCTCGGATCTGAAGCCCACGTCGAGCCGGTGGGTGGCACCCCGGTGGAGGTGTGGGAGACCGACGAACCGTCCCTGCGCGGCATCGAGGGCGCCGAGCGGATGGCGCTGGTGCGCGACGACATCGCCGCCCGCGTCGGACAGTTGCAGCAGCGCCTCACGCACTGAGTACGCACGCACGGAGTGCGACTACGCGATCGCTGGTTGCTCCGCCGGTGCACGGTTGCGTCTTGTGTCGCAGCACCGTCGCTCGAGCCTGCCACTGTCAGGCGGAGACGGCGGAGAACACCCGAGCGACCAGTTGACGCTTGCGCCGTGAGCTTCGTCGCCTATGGTTTAGCGAGGTCGTCACGCCCAGGACAGCCACGGCACCTTCCACTACGGCGAGCCGTCAGTGGCTCAGTGATTCGTCGGTCTGACCGTGCTGGTTCGGAGACTGGTGAGCTTCTGACGTGTCCGCTGGAGCTCTTCTCGGGTCTGGTTGAGTTCGCGGAGGTAGTCACGGGCGATCTCGTGCGCGGCGCTCAGGTCCTCATTGGTGGTCGCGATCGTCGTCTGCAGGGAGCGGGTGGTGTCGCGTTCGTTCATCAGCTGGACTCGGAGTTCAGCGAGCTCGCGGTGTAAGTCCTCAGCGATGCTCGGATCGAGTCGGGCGGGAGTGGTCCCGAGCACCTGATGGGCGTCGCGGCGGAGTTGGGCATGGGCGCGGCGCAGGTCGGCTACCTCGGCTTGGGAAGCCAGGAGGCGTGCCTTGAGGGCGCTGTAGGCGGCGGCCGCGGTGGGGTCGGCCTGGTGAAGCGGTGGGTGGTGATGACTGTTCTCGCGCAGATGCTGGACCTCCTGGAGGAGGTCGGGGTTGCGGCGCAGGGTGTGCGGGTGAACACCGGCCGTCCGGGCGACGGACTGGACGTTGATGGGCCGGCCACCATGCTGGAGCGCGGCGATCGCAGCGGCGATCCTGTTCCGGTTGGCGGCGGCCTGCTCCTTCTTGGCTGCGATCGCCCGGCTCGGGTCCCGGCCCCCGCCGGCCACGGCCTTGCTGGTCCCCCCGGTGCTGGTGGGGGTGTCGGGGCTCACGACAGCACCGTCGGGGCGGGCGTGATCGCGCCGCCTCCGAGGTTGAGGCCACCGGTGCGGACTCGGGTACGGAAGTCACGCACGATCGCGGCGGCGGTTTCGACTTGTTCACGCTCCACCGGGGTCAGGGCCTCCAGGTGGGTGCTCAGGAGAGTGAGCATGCGCCGCCATCCGTCGCGGCGGGCGTTGAGGACCGCGACGTGGTGGGGCTTGAGCTCGCTGTCACCTTCGATCAGCAGGCGTTGCAGGGTCATCGAGCAGGTGTGGATCTCGGTCTTGATGTCGGCGATGTTGCTGGGGTCCGCGGCGAAGTGGTCGCAGCTGAAGCACATGCGGTCGTACTCACAGCCCTCCCGGCCCAAGGCGAGGACCTGCGGGTTGGTGCAGTCGTTCGTCCCGATGTCTCGGGCCGGCGCACTGGCCAGCAGCAGCCCCCGGGTTGCTGGTCGTCCGTAGGTGTTCAGCCGGTGGGCGGCGAGCAGGTCGACGGCTTCGCGGAGCTTCTCGTCCTGGACCCGGACGTAGGAGTCGATCGTGGTCTGGACGTTGGTGTGGTCGGCGAGTTCCTGGACCAGGAAGATGTCGGTACCGAGGTTGACGAGGTGCTGGAGGTAGGTGTGGCGGAAAAGTCTGACCTGCAATACGTCGGGCTTGATCCGGGTGCGTCCTAGGTTGAAGCCCGGGACTCCTCCGCTTGGATAGTTCGCCGCGATCGGCAGCCATCCCGGGCCCAGTGGGTGGAACCGCTCGGGCGAGACCGGGATGAACTCGGTCAGACGTTGTCCTCTGGTGGGTTGAATGCCTGGCGGAGAAAACACGTCGGGGAACAAGGGTAAGGTCCCTGCATCGGTGGAGGCATACCGGCTGGTGCTCAGCCGTGCGGTCACGTCAGCGCGGTAGTCGAGCGCGATCTGGGCCACCGTGGCCGGTAGTGCGTGCTCGATGTCGTCGATGCGGAGGCCTTGCGTAGTCAAGCTACGGCAGCGCAGGAGGCAGAGCTTGGCAATCGGAATACCGGTGCTCTGGTGCAGGTGTGCGAGCACGACGGCCTGCTCCAGCAGCGTCACCCACTTGCGGAACCAGATGGCCAGCAGCATGTGCCGTAGCGGTCGGGTGCCGGAGGGGTTGAGGTGGGGTGCGGGGAGCAGTGCCAGGTCTTCGAGTGGTGTCTGGGGGTAGCGGGAGCGCACCCGCTCGATCCAGTCCTGGACGAACTCGCCGGTGCGGGCATCGACCGGAAGCCACACCTTGTCTCGCCCGGACTTGAAGTTGGTGTAGAGCAGTTCAGCGCCACCGGAGTCGGCGATCCGTAGCCGGTAGGCAGGGAGCGAGCACAGCTCTTCGGGTCGGCGCCCGAAGTTCGCCGCCAGGTGCAGCGCGGTGATGAACACGTCACCGCTGAACTCATCGCCGGGAACCGTCCGGGCCAGGTCAAGCACCCGGGTACCCAGGAGGTCGTCGGCGCCGAGGAGAAAGCGGAACGTGGCGTCGGGAAAACCGCGGTCCTGCCGGATTACCGGTGTGGCGCGGGGGAAGTGTCCCCGGTGGATGGCGAACCCCGCGGTGAGGCCAACGCGGTCGCTGATTCCCAAGGCGCGGGCCTGCGATAGGACCGCCGACATGACTTCCAGCATCCCGCGGTGGGTGGACGGACCGACGTCGCCGTCGGCGTGAAGTGCCCTGGTCCACTGGTCCACGGTCGTCACTGTGAGCATGCGTGGGTCGCGACCGTGGTCGGAGCGAGTGTCCAGGAATCGGGACATGCGTATTGCCGCCAGCGCCCAGCTCGCGATGGAGTTGTTGGACAGGGTGTGGACGCGGACTCGCAGCACACTGATCAGCAAGTCCCGCAGCCACGGTTGGGTGATCTCTCCGACCCGCAGCGTGAAGGCCCGGGCGCCGGGCTTGACCACCGGCAAGCGAATCTCGTCGCGGTCCCATTCGCGTTCGGGATCGGCGCTGCTGATCTCCAGGATCGGTCGCCACCGGCGCAGGACCATGGCCGGGCTCTGAGCCAAGTCGGCGTCGTCGAGGTCAAGCAGAGACCCGGCCACCGCCTGGACCGCGGTCCGCATGAGCGTTCGGATGGCGGTGGCAGTGGTGATCGTGCCCTCTGCTTGATCCACCGCCATGCAGGTCAACGCCTCAAGGACCACCACAGGCGTAGGACCATCCATTGCGACCGAACGCCTCCGGGCGAGCTGGCTCATCGAGAGTCTGTCGGTGGCGAGGAACTCGAACCGGCGCGTGGCAGGATCCCATCGCTCTCTGACCCACAGCAGCAGCGGTGGAGTGAGTAGGCGTTGGGCCCAGAGCGGAACCGGGTCGATCCCCAAGCCGAGGACAACGACCGGCGGCGGCATCTGATCCGCGGACGCCAGAGCCAGCTGGCGCGCAGCTCGCGGTGAGACGGAGGCAGTGCTCATCTGGTGACTCCCAGCACACGTTGCCGCCAGCTGCTCAGCTCAGCAACGGCCGCAGTGAGGGTCTCGCTCAGGGCGTGGGTGTAGACCTCCGTACTGGACGGTGAGCGATGCCCCAGGAGCTCCTGGACAGTGAACGAGGGCACCCCAGCATCAATCAGCTCCGAGGCCCAGGTGTGTCGCAGTAGATGCGGTGTTGCCCTTTCCAGGCCGGGGAGGGTCTTCACCTTGTCCTGCCACATGCTGATGAAGCCGCTGATCGACCACTCGCGGCCTCGGGTCGGACCGGCCAAGGAGATCAGCAGATACGGGCACTCCACGCTGTGCGGGATGTGGTCGAATGCCCAGGCTTGCCAGTCCCGGTGGGCCGCTGTCAGACGGGGAGAGATGGGAACGATCCGCTCGTAGTAGGACTTGGCGATCGCCCCGTTGCTGTTGAGTCTGCGCCGCACATGTAGGTGTGGCCCTCCGCTGACCCGGCAACCAAAGACGGCTGCTACATCACGGTTCACGCACCAGTCCTCGATCCTGAGGCCCAAGGCTTCGCCTTCGCGCAGTCCGGCGTCGTATAGGAGCGCGACCGCCAAGCGGTTTCGCGGCGATAAGGGCGCGGCCAGCAGCACCTTGACCTGCTGCGGATGCAGTCGGCTGGCGCGCATAGTCTTTGGAGCGCGGGGTGTCTTGAACCCGGTGACCGCCCGCCCGGTTACGGCCGAGATTTGCCCGTTGGCCATCGCCCAGCGGTAGAACGCCTTGATGTGGACAACCCGCTGGCTGACGGTCGTGGGCTGACGCAGTCGCGGGTCACCCGGCAGCCCACGGATTGGACTCGTCAACGGCAAGCCCTTGGGAACGCTCTGCAGCGCTGACACGAACCCCGCGAAGCGCACGGCATCTGTGCGCAGCGGGTCTACCTTCGACTCAACACACCAACGCCACCACAGGGCCAGTGCTTCGGCCTGGGACTTCAGTGTGTTCGGCGACGATGTCGAGACAGCCGTGACCTTCAACCAGTCGCTGACCTCTGCCACCCGCCGCATCCCGGACTGATCGCGGTGAACTAGCAGCCATCCCGTCCGGCCCGGATCCGGCTCGTACCGAGCGGCGTAGATCAGCGGATACATGCAGGCAACGTAGGGGTGCAACCCTGCGATTACTACTGTTTGCGACACACCATTAGATGGCTGGCCCTATGGGACCGTCTGTACCGCTAAGCAACACCCAATAAGGCGCCGCAGATAAGATCGGTCGGGATCTGTGTCCTGACTTGCTCGATGGCGGCGGCGCTGGTGTCGGCTTCGATGAGCACCATCGTTGCTTCGTCGGCGTCGGCTGTCCGGTGCGCGAGTTCCCACATCACCCGTGCAGCTTCACACGCCCCTACGACAGTGAGCGCCGGCGGCGTCTTTGGCGGTGTGCGCTCGGGACGGCAGTGCCTCTGGTCCTTCTCGCGATGAGGGGCGCTAGTGCGTCGTGGTCATCTCTCATCGTGAGTGCAGCGGTGTCGGCGTGGATCGTCGTACCTGCGCAGCAGCAGGTCAGGCTGAAGGGGAGCAGGACAGGGCTGGGCGGTACCCGTTAAGTCTTCTCATCGACGCGTTGAGCAGTAGTTACTGGCTGGGTGGGGTGTCAGTTTTCTCGCCTTGTGCCTGCAACTCCGCACGTAGCTGGCGCACCTCGAGGGTGAGCGCGTTGACGTCGGCGCGGGTCGCGGCGGTGCTCTGTTCCTGCTCCTCACTGACGCGTTCGATCAGCCAGGACGCCAGGGAGGCGGTGACCACCCCGAGCAGGGCGATCCCCGCGAGCATGAGTCCGACCGCGACCAGGCGTCCGGTGCCGGTGACGGGGTAGCGATCGCCGTAGCCGACGGTGGTGATGGTGGTCAGGACCCACCAGCAGGCGTCGGGAAACGTGGTGATGGTGGCCTCTGGTGCGCCGCGTTCGGCGTCGAGCACGGCGAGGGCTGCGCAGAAGCCGACGAGGGCGGTGGCGGTAGCGACGTAGATGCTGACCCGCCCCCGCAGGGAGGTGCCACCGGTGCGGTTGAGGACCTGCAGGACGGTGATGAGTCGCAGCAGGCGCAAGGGACGCAGGGCGGGCAGGGCCAGCAAGGCCAAGTCCAGGGGGTGGGTCCAGATGAAGTGCAGTCGGTGTTGGGAATGGAGCAACCGCCAGGCGTAGTCCAGGGCGAACAGCGCCCACACGGCGGCGGAGACGAGCGTGCAGGTGGTGCGCGCGGCAGGGTTGAGGTCGGGGTTGAGGATGGGTAGGGCGTAGGCGAGGAGCCAGGCCAGTGCGGCGACGCTGAGGGTGAGCGAGCGCAGTCGAGGTTGATGGGCGCGTCGGGCGCCGACCACGTCAGCGTCAGAGTCAGGGCCAGAGCGGTCACCGGCCCGGCTGGAGGTGGGACTCACTCGCACACCTGGCCGTCGTGATCGGCGTCTCGGTAGTAGGCGTACTCGGGGTCCTGACCTTCGATGTAGGGGCCGTAGCCGGCGGCCTTCGCGGCCTTGCAGGTGCCCATATCGGGATCGGTGCCGGCGTCCGCGGCTGCCTGCGTGGGCGCGGGTACCGGCGCCGGGTCTGGAGCAGCGGAGCTCGCAGCCGGCGGGACAGGAGCGGGAGCCGGGGGAGCAGGCGCCGCGGACTGACTGACCGCTGTACCGGCACCGGCACTGCCGCCACTGCTGGCGCTCGCGGCCGGGTCGATGGGCAGGACCTCATCGGGGCATGACGCAAGGACCCCGGCGATGGCGTCGCGCTCCGCGGCGGTCACCCACAACCCCCACGTGGCCTTCAGCCTGACTTGGCGGGCGACGTAGGCGCAGCGATACGCCTTGTTCGGAGGCAGCCAGGTCGCGGCGTCACCGTCGCTCTTCTGCCCGTTCAACGGCCCGTCCACCGCCAGCAGCTCGAGACCGTCGTTGGCGAACGCGACGCGCTTGGCTGCGTCCCACTGCTGGGCGCCCTTCTGCCAGGCGTCGGAGAGCGCGACGACGTGGTCGATCTGCACCGCGGAGGAGGTGTCCTGCCCACGGGTGAAGGCGATCGCTTTGCCGCTGTAAGGATCGGCCAGGTTGCCGGTGGCGACGACGCAGTCGCGGGTGCCGGCCTTGAACGTCTCGCCGGTGAGGTCACGGGCGAGGACGTCGTTGCGGGAGTCGCAGCCGTTGTGGTCGGTGTCGACCCAGCCGTCGCCGAACTGCTCACGGCTGTAACCGGTCTTCGCTGCCCGGCCCTTCACCTCCAACGTCGCCAGCACCGCCACCGCCGTCTGACCCTGTGCACCACCCGCCGCAGCTCTCGCACCACCGCCACCCTCGCCAGCCGCACCCTCGCCAGCCGCACCCCCGCCAGCCGCACCCCCGCCAGCCGCACCCCCGCCAGCCGCACCCCCGGCGCTCGCGGTCGCCTCGGTTGGCGCTGCAGAGGAGGTGGTGGGGGCGGGTGCGCTCGGTGCAGCGCTGACCGTCGAGGGGACGTCTGGGCTGGCTGTCGTGGTCGATGAGGTGCTTGGGGTGCAGCCAGTGAGCACGGTTGCTACGACAACACTGGCTGCAGCCAACCCGATCAGGCGGCACCTGCTCCGCCGTCGTCTCGTCCCCGTCTGCGCCCCTGTCGCCACCCGTCCACTCTGACAGGACCCACTCGACGGACGCGGGTACTCGGTGTCGCCGCGGCGTCGCATTGGCGTCGCCCTGACATTGCACGGGTGTTGCCGCCACCCTGCTGCCGTCCCGTTGCGAGCCCTCCGCCGCAGTGCAGCTGCAGCGCACCCGCACCAGTCCGTCGGCGACTGATGGGTCGCACACGACGATGCCGGCGCTCGTGAGAGCAGGCCACCTCGACGTGACCGCCGGGGGAAAACCCTCATACGGCCAGCCCGGTGGGACGTAACCGGTACGAGACGGCGAGCCCGGATCGCCGACCTGACGCGTCCGACCTGGGCGACCTAGTCGACCTCCACTTCCTGCGGGCTGGATCGTCAGACAGCAGCGATGAGGTCCGGGGAGTCATTGCGAGGAGAGTTGACCGCGGGGGAAACCTCTCGGGTGCTCAACGTCGGCTCCGGCAAAGCATCCAGAACCTGGCGGACCAGATCCAGGTCGGTCAGCTGGGGGTCCAGCCAGTCGTCTCGCATGTCGGGCGGGACGAGGACCGGGGTGCGCTCGTGGATGTGGCCGAGGGCGTCGGTGGCTTGGGTGGCCAGGATGGTGAACGTCCACAGCCAGCGGTCGGGGTCGTTCTCGTCCTTGGCCGGGTCCGGCCACAGTTCGTAGAGTCCGGCGAAGGCCTCGACGGCGGCCAGGACCTGGGCGGGGTCGGAGTTCCTGGCCGGGTCGAGCGTGCGCGCCGACGGGGCGGCCGTGACCACCAACGCGTCCAGCCGGCCGTGCTCGGCCAGCACCGCGGAAACCCCGGCCCGCACCGAGTTCTCGTCGCTGCCGTCCAGGACCAACCCGTCGGTCGTGCGCCGGGACGCCGCGACGACGGTGGCCCCTTCGGCGCGCAACCGTTCCACGACGGCGGAACCGATCAGGCCGGTTTCACCCACCACCAGCGCCACACGTCCCGCGAGCCCCAGGTCCACGACGGGAAACCCTACAGGGGGACCCCGGACCCACCGGGCACCGCGATCAACTCAAGGGCAGGGCCAGCAGGGCGTTCTCGACGACCTCCGGCAGGGCCGGGTGGATCCAGTACTGCCCCCGGGCCATCGTCCGCGCGTCTAGGCCGAACGCCATCGCCTGGATCAGAGGCTGCAGCAGCGAGGAGGCCTGCGGCCCCATGACGTGCGCCCCCAGCAGACGGCCCGACTGCGGGTCGGCCAGCAGTTTGGCGAAGTGGTGCTGGTCCTCCAACGCCCACCCGTAGGCGACCGATCCGTACTCCTGGACGGCGCTGACGTAGGGCAGGCCCATCTCGCGGGCCTGCTCCTCGGTCAGCCCCACCGAGGCGACCTGCGGGTCGGAGAACACCGCGTGCGGGACGAACCGGTGCGAGGTCTCGATCATCTCCTGCGGGTGCAGCAGGTTGTGCTGCACCACCTTCGCCTCGTGGTTGGCGACGTGCTTGAGCTGGAAGGGGGAACTGACGTCCCCGAGGGCGAAGACCCCCTCGACCGTGGTGCGCTGGAAGGCGTCCACCTCGATCCGGCCGTCCTCCTCGCACCCGATGCCCGCGGTGCCGAGGTCGAGCAGGTCGGAGTTCGGGGTCCGGCCGGCCGCCACCAGCAGCACGTCGGCCTCCAGCACGGTCCCGTCGTCGAGGACGGCCCGCACCCGGTCCCCCGGCAGCGGTTCGACCCGGCTCACCTGGACCGCGCGGCGCAGGTCGACCCGCTGCGCCATGCGCTCGGTGAATCGTCGCGAGACCTCGCCGTCCTCGTTGCGCAGCATGGCGTCCGAGCGCAGCAGCACCGTGACGGCCGTGCCGTAGGCGGCGAAGACGTGGGCGAACTCCGCCGCGATGTACCCGCCACCGACGACGATCATCGTCTCCGGCAGCCGGTCGAGCCGCATGACGGTGTCGGAGGTGTGGACCGTGACCGCGTCGATCCCCTCGATGGGCGGGACGACCGCGCGGCTGCCGGCGGCGATGACGATCCGGTCGGCGGTCAGGGTCTCGCCCTGGGCGGTCAGGAGCTCCTTCGGCCCGGTGAAGCGCACCTGGGTCCGGTAGAGGGTGACGTTGTCGTTGCCGGCCCGCCACTGCTCGCCGCCGGCGGAGATGGGGTCGATCCGGCCGAAGATCCGGTCCCGGACGGCCGGCCAGTCCACGCCCTTGAACTCCAGGTCGACGCCGAGCCGCGCGGCCTCGGCCGGGCTCGTGGCCAGGTCGGCCGGCAGCACGAACATCTTCGTCGGGATGCAGCCGACGTTGAGGCAGGTACCGCCGAAGACGCCCTTCTCGACGATCGCGACGCTCAGGTCGGCGAACCTCTCGTCCACGATGCTGTTGCCGGAACCCGAGCCGATGATGACGAGGTCGAAGTGAGGCACGCCGATCATCATGCCTGGCCCCGCCCCGGTGGGAACCTCATGGGTCCATCAGTGACAAGCTCAGACGGGTACCAGATAAGCGGGCACCAGTAGCCTGCGTTTGGCCGCTGCCCGCTTGAAGGCAGGCTTCTCCGTGACGGTCTCGATCCGGGCGTTGATCATCCGGGAGCCGATCTTGAGGTCCTTGGCCCAGGAGGGGACCAAACCCCAGCGAAGAGTCCGCAGCTGGCGCGTCGCTTCACCTTCGGGGTCTTCTCGTGGCTCCGTTCGAGGATGACCCGGGCGTCCTGGGTGGGGGCGATGTTGTAAGAGGCCGGCAGGGCCTCACCGACGACATCGCGGACCCCGAAGACGTCGACGAGTTCGGTCTCGGGTCGGGCTCGGGCGTAGCGACCACACACAGGAGAAGTCTGTCCCAGATCTGCAGGGCCCGCCTGCTTGCCGGCCGGGAAGAGAGCCGCGACCCAGGGGGTCGGTACTGTTCACGATCCGCCACCCAGGTCACCCGGGCGGCGCGGTTGCGCAGGACCCGCTGGCGTCGCTCCTGCGATCATGGCCGGTGTGAACCGTCGCGTCTTGGCCCTGCTCTCGGTGCTGGTGCTTGCGGGGCCGGCGCTGACGGCGTGTGCCTCACCGGAGCGGGTCGGGAGAGGTGAGGCGCGTGATGCGGCTGACGACATCGCCGATCAGCTCGAACGTGACCTGGGTCGTGGGGTACGCAACTACGGCGTCGACGCCCGCGACGTGGCCGGCGCGGAGGTCGTGGGACGCGAGAACGTGGAACTGCTCAGCGCCTCCGGGAAGGTCAACTCCGATGAGCCCGCGCTCATCGATGTCCGGATCACGGGGCACGTACCCGCCCACGACGGCGCCATCGGTGGGAAGTCCTGGCCGGAGACGACGGTGCATCGCTGCTACACGTTCGTGCTGCGCAGCTACTACGGCACCACGCGTGAAGCCGGAACGTCCTGCGACGACGACGACATCGACGCCGACGGGAAACCGAAGCAACCGCTGGCCCCTCCACCGACGTCACCGCCGACGATCGACCTGGGCGAGGTGGAGGCCGCCACGCTGAACGACGCTCTCACCCGCTTCGACGACGGTACCGACGTCGCGGAGGCGGTGGGCAACACCCTGCCGCCGGAGGTGTTCCTCGACGTCAAGACCGTCAACGGCACCATCGGTGTCGGTCTCCTGGCTCCGGGTCCCACGAGTGACTGCCTGCTCGGGCGGCGTCTGCCCGGTGGTGAGGTGGAGGTGTGGATCCCGCCGGCGATCACCGTTGCGCCGGGTGAGGCGAGCTGTGATGGGACGACCGCTGCGGACGGGGGTGCGAAGACGTACCCGCACTGACCTCAGCGCACTGACCTCAGCGCGTTGACTTCCTTGCGTGCACCAGTACCGCTCCCGGAGATCGGCCCTACGGGGTGGACTTCGGCAAGGTCCTAGATCCAGCCGGTGCCGGTGGGGATCCCGGCGCTGGGGGTTGGGCGGGGACGTCGACGGCGTTGCTCTACCGCGCGGAAGGTCCGTGACCAGCGCAGTGCGAACGCTTCGAGGTCGTCGGCGTTGACGCAGGCTGCGAGTTCCTCGTCTTCGGCCGGACTCCACGGCGCGGTGCGTCGGGTCGCAGTTGCGGCGGTGTCGGCGTGACGCTGCGCTTGCGAGCGGTGTGGCTGGTGGACCTGGCTTGGTGGTCGAGGCTGCAGTGCCGTTTGAGGCTGCAGCTTGCTCTGGGGTGGGGTCACGGTGCGCTCAGCTGCCAGCCGTCGCTGGGCCCACTGGGACCGTGGAGGAGCCAGCTCCGCTCCCGCAGCCATGCGGTGCGCTTCTGCCAGACCCGGTCCCCGACACCGGCTTCGCGGGCGAGGACGGCGGCGGTGTGATCGGGTGGGATGTGGTTGTCGTAGTCGGCGGCCGCGGCGAGCACCCACACCACCGCCTGCAGCGAGGTGCGCGACGGCAGCGGCAGCCGCGCTCGGGGGATGGTGCGGATCGAGGCGTGGACCGTGCGGGCCCAGCGCACCGCGGAGGGGACCATGTCACGGGGGTCAGTAGGCAGCAGTCGCACGTGCTCGAGCGGCACCTCGCCGGGCGGCCCGTCGAGGTCCTCGTGGAGGTCGCTGCTCTCCGGTGCGGGCTCGAGATGCAGGTCGCTGCTCATCGCGGGTAAGCCGCGGCATGCTCACGGGCGGCGGTCAGCACCTCGCTGCGCACAGTGCTGGAGCGATCCACCAGGCCGTGCAGGACGTCGTGCCCACCAGCAGGTCCAGGGCCGGCGCTCATCGCGGCCACCGCGGTCCGCGCGAGCGCGGAGCGCAGCCGTGCCCGGTCCCACTCCACCTGGGCCATCCACTGCGAGACCTCACGCAGTTTGGCCTCGGTGAGATCGATGTGGGCGGCCAGGAGAGCGACCTCGCCGGCGGAGTAGGCCCGCCCGCCGCGCAAGGTGGCCTTGCCCATGTCCGCGAACCGCATGATCGTCCTGTCGGTCGATAGCCGTCGGGTCTTGACCGAGACCACCCGGGCGGTCCAGGCCCCACAGCGACCGGCGCCTGGGTCGGACGACTGGGTGGGAGAACGGAGCGGGCATGCTGCGCGCGTGAAGCACGCATCGACCTTCCTGCACTTGACTGGCGCTATCGCGGTGATGACGGCGCTCGCTGGCTGCAGTGGTGGAGCCAGCGACGGGCCCGAGGCGAGCTCGACCTCGCCGGCGGGACCTGTACCGACCGTCTCGACGAGTGCAGCGAACGGGTCAGTGGCCCCCTCAGCGACGGTCTCCAGCGGCGGCAGTAGCTCAGCCAGTGCCGGCGGTGACGTCGTCGCTGCCGATCGACTGCCCGATCTCGTGCAGCGGTTGCGCGCTGGCGTTCCCGAGATCACCGACGCGCTCATCTATGACGAGACCACCGATCCCAATGACCTGCTGGGGCGGCCCAACGGCTACACCGGCGCGGCCAGCCTCACCGACTCCCGCGCCAGCGACCCTGGCGGCACCGGCGGCATCGACCTGGGCGCTGTCCTGGAGGTGTGGCCGACCCAGGCTGATGCTCAGGTCCGTGCGGACTACATCGCCACCGTGCAGAAGGGCAACACGTTGCTGGGCAGTGAGTATCACCACGTGCGCGGCAATGTCTTGCTGCGCGTCAGTGGTCAGTTGCCGCCGAGTGTGGACGTAACGTACGCCGCGGCGTTCGCCGGGTGAGCTGCGGGACTCCACTGCACCTGGAGCTGGTCAGTTCTTCGAGGACTATGCACGTCAGCTTGAGGGTAACTCCAGCTGGCGAGACTTCTAGAAGAACTGAGTGACTCGTTGCGTCCAATGGATCACCCAAGAGTTCCCAGGTGGCCCCCTTTGGGGGGCCATTGTCGTGACTCCGCCACGTGTCGCTTATCCATCTGCCTTACTGGCTAGTTGCAACAGCAACGAGTGCCATGGAGGGCAAACACGTGACACAGCAAGAGGCCACCGAGAGCTGGTGGTTCGACGCAGACGACGCCACGCGTGAACGGGCACTGCGTCTTGAGGGAACGGACCTGCTCCCCAACGACATGGCGCTGGATCTGCAGATGGCCGGCGTCACCGTCACCGCAGTGGACACCGAGCAGGGTCCTGCCCACGTCATCCCCGACGTCGTGCTGGAGTTCCTCGACGCGGCTCGCGCGCTGCGATTCGAGTAGCTGCGGTTGGAGTAGACGCAGCGAGGCCCGCCAGGAAGGGGATCCGGCGGGCCTCGTAGGTCAAGGGTGGGGCCGGTTTCAGCCGTTGGCTTCCTGGAACAGGGCGATCAGGTCGTTCTTGATGCGGCCGCGGTCGGAGACCTCGTGGCCGTGCTCGCGGAGCCAGGAGCGTGCCTCGTGGGCGTCGGTGGAGGCGCTGGCCGTCTTGGCGGCCGTCTTGGTGGCTGCCCGCTTCGCGGCCGGACGTCGGGGTCCGTTGATCGTGCGGGCGTTGTCGACGAAGGCGTCCAGGCTGTTGCGGAAGCGTGTGGCGTTCTCGTCGTTGAGGTCGATCTCGTAGGTCGCACCGTCGATCGAGAAGGTGATCGTCTCGGTCGCTGAGGAACCGTCGAGGTCGTCTGTCAGCTCAACAACGTGCTTCTGTGCCATGGCGTCATCGTCCCATGGGTGAGGCAGCGCTCAGCTGCGCCGCTCCACCGGTCGATGAGGTCCTACGCGATCCGACGGGTCTGCCCCAGCTTTGGTCGACTTCATGACGTGCCCCACCCCTGGGTTACCCACGGTGGTGTGAACATCAGCGAGTTAACCGAAGGAGGGGCCAGACACGTCGTAGTGCCGGGTGCCGAGTGCCGCCGCGAAGTGTGGGTCTGGTCAGGCGGCTTGGGTCTCGCGGGTGTGGATGAGGCCAGCGGCTTCGAACAGGGGAGCAAGGTCGAGGTCGCAGGCGTCGCAGAGGTGATGCAGGTCGGTGAGGAGCTCGACGAGAGCTTGCTGCATGTCGTCGGCATCGCTATGGCTGATTTGGCCGTGGCGGTGCAGTACTTCGGCGGCGTAGGTGGCGCGGTGGGCGTTGGTCTGGCGGGTTCGGGCGGCGCGGGTGGCGAGGTCCTCACCATCCGGTGTGGCGTTGGGTAGGGCAGTGACTCCGTTTGTGTGACCGGCGCTCGCGGGCTGGTGGCTGGCCTGGGTCATGGCGGGTCCTCCGGTGCAGGGAGTCCAAGGGGGCGGGGTGAAATGTGGGGGCGCGCGAGTGGCGTGATTCGCGCTTGCGGGCCCTGGGTGCCCTGCCGGACGTGGCGTCTTCGCTGAGGCGGGCTGGTGATGCGTCTACTGCGGTCAGTGATCGAGCCGGCTCAGGTGCCGTCTGGCCTTGAGCCGAAGTGTCAGCTGGTGGGGTGCTGGGTGACGATGAGGGTGAGGCGCGGATCTCGCCCGCTGAGTCCACTCGAAGGAGCCTCTGCGGCAGCCTCAGGAGTGGCGGAGGTTCCACGGCTGGGGGTGGGCACCAGGTGGAGTCCGTCGTGTTGCCGACTCGCGGGGGGTCGGGCGAGAGCGGCGAGGTGGCCGCTGCCTACGGGGGAGCCGGTCCCGGGGTGGGGGACGGATTCGCTGACGATGCTGATGACCGGTGCAGACGGCTGAGCAGCCTGGAGCTGAGCAACACTCAGTTGCCGGTCTGTGACCTGCGCAGTCTGTAGTGCAGCAGCTTCGAGATGGGTGGCCGATCCGGCGGCGTAGCCGGCGAGGTAGCCGAAGAACGCGGCGGCGGGGACCGCAGCCAGGAGTAGGACGACGCGTTCGCTGGGCTTGGCGTGGGCGAGCAGCGGTACAAGGCTGAGGGTGGCGAAGGAGGCCAGGCCAACGGTGGTGGCGCGACGTGCATCGATGCGGCTGCCGCGGATGATGATGCGGGGCACGTCGTGACTCCTGCCTGCTCCCGGTACCAGCTACGTGTCCCCGGCCTGGGGTTGAACCCGGTGGGGTCGGCGAGCTGTCGCCTTTGCTGTCGACTGAGCCTGCCACACGACGGCCCTGAGAGCACGGGCTATGGGGGCGGGGCCAATGCCTGAGCTCATGGGTTTCGGTCTGAGGTGCTCGATTGTGTCGTCGCTGACGAAGTCCGCCCGTAGTGATCAGGTCATCGATCACGCCCATCGATCGAGGTAGCGACCACAGGCCCGGCCGCTCGTCACCATCACCTCCTCTCCCGGGTCGGCCAGCTTCACGCTTCCAGCCCCCGGGCCGTCAAACCCCTAGACCGTCAACCCTCGACCCTCGGCGCTCGCAGGCGGAGGCCCGCTAGGACTGGGCCGCTGTGGGGGTCAGTGGGCGTCTTCGTAGGCGCGCAGGACGGCCGGGCTGATGCGGCCGGTGCCAGGGACGGGGTGGCCGTTGTCCAGAGCCCAGGCACGGATGATGCGGTGATCAGGGGTGAGAGTGGTGCGCTTGTAGTTGTCGCGATGTCCGATGGTCTGCTTCCCGGTGCGGCGGGCGTGCTGGATGAACACGTCGAGATCGGCGCGCAGTTGGTGGGCGTGATCGGCACTGAGGTCGATCTCGTAGCCGGCGCCCTCGAGGGCGAAGACGATGCGTTCGGTCGCGGGACTGGCACCGTCGACATCATCGATCACGTGCGTGGTGGTTCGCTTGGCCATGGATCAAATGATGGCAGATATCCAATGATCTGAATGCGAACGTCAGTAAGGTCGGGTTCGACTATTTCGACCCGTACTCAGCCGATGTTGCGACGTGATGTTCTCTTCGGCAGTACCGTGAATTCCCCCGCGAAATCTGCTGAAATTCTTAGGAGAGCGCCGAGTGTCGAAGTCGGTAAGCAGTTAGGTTCCTTGGCCGTGTTTGAGCTGGTACCTGAGCAGCACCGGGATCGACCGTTCACGGCCTCGGTGTGAACAGCCGGTGGTCACGACGACAGGTTCCCTAATCGTCTTCCTTCACCAGATGGAGGCGACGACCACGAGGGACACGGCCAGCTGCGCAGCTCCCAGCACCACACTGGCAGGGTGCAGGTCCCGCTCGACGAGCACGTCGCGCATCCGTCCAGGGGTCAACAGTTCCAGTACGGCACCGGCCAAAGCCTGCAAGAACACCCCCAGCAGACCGAACGCCACCGTCCAACCGAGCGCCGAGCCTAAGCTCGCTTCCCCGTTCGTCCAGATGGCGGTGAACACCACCAGACCGAGCCCCAAAAACCCGCACGCGACGACGACAGCGGCGTTGGCGGAGCGGTGCACCCAGATCTGCTCGGTCAGCTTCCCTGGAGTGAGCAGGTCCAGGACGATGAATCCCACGGCGAGCAGCGCCATCCCCACCAGCGAATAGACGGTGGCGTGTCCCAAGCTAGCGAGCACTTCTTCTCCTTGACGACGGTTGGGCGATGGTTTGGGTGGCGGTTCGGGTGAGGGGTTGCGCAGCCGCTCAGACAGCCGGCTCAGATCGGGTCGCGGGTCGCGGGTCGCGGGTCGCGGGTCGCGGGTCGCGGTTCAGCCGAAGCCGGAGCGGTGGAGCGGTGGGGCAGTGGATCAACCGGACAGCCAGGTCTGGACCTGCTCCGGGGTGGAGCGGGGCGCATCCAGGCGGTGCGGGACGAAGCGGGCAGCGGTGTCGGTGATCAGTGACGTCGACTCGCGAAACCCCAACCCGGCGGACTCACCGGCGATCAGCCAGCTACCGATCACCGGGTAGTTGCCCTGAAGATCGGGCAGTTCGGTGAACGCCTGGTGCACCAGGGTCTGACCAGCGGTGTGGGCGGGGTCGCTACGGACATCGATCCCCGGCGCGCTGATGCGGACACCCGCTCCTTCCCACCCGTGGACGGGTTTGGACACATACCCCCGGCGCGCCTCCGCGCTGCCCGGACGAGGTTCCTCCAACCACGCCGGCAGCAGGTTCGGGTGACCTTCGAACTCCTCCCACAGGGCCACCAGCAGGGTCTTCGACGCCAGCAGCACCTTCCACGGTGGTTCCACCCACCGCACCGCGGCCGAAGGATGGTCCAGCAGGGGGCCGAAGCGTTCGGCGAACATCCAGTCCCAGGGGTAGAGGCGGTAGCAGACGTCGACGGGCCGGTTCTGCAGGTCGACGAAGCGCCCGCCCTCCTGCCACCAGCCCAGCTCCTCCATCCGCAGGCCGACGTCGATGAACCCGGCCTCGCGCACGGTGTCACGCAGGTAGGCGACAGTGACCCAGTCCTCGGTGGGTTCGCTCTGCCCGGCGGCCAGGTGGACCAGGCCGCCGGCGTGCTCCGGCAGCATCTGCTGCCAGGCCGCCACCAGCCGCTCGTGCAAGGTGTTCACCTGGTCGCAGTCTGGGTGCAGGTCCTCCAGCCAGTACCACTGCACCACCGAAGCCTCCACCAGCGCGGTGGGGGTGTCGGCGTTGTACTCCAGCAGCAGCGGGGGACCACTGCCGTCGAAGGCCAGGTCCAACCTGCCGTAGAGCGAGCCGCCGGCAGGGCCGGCGTCGGGCGCGGCGTCCAGGGATCGGCGCAACGTCGGGCGTGCGTGGGCGGGCAGCCCCAGACTCGCCCACAAGCGGTCATCGGTGAGGACCCGACGTGCCGCGGTCAGCGACATCTCGTGCAGTTCCTCGCTGACCCGCTCCAGTTCGCCGGCCTCCTGGGTGTCCAGCACGTAGGCGGCCGACTCGTCCCAGTACAGCCGTTCGCTACCTCCGTCGCCGCTACCTCCGTCGCCGCGGTCGCCGTCGTCGTGGCTGTCGTCGTCGTGGTCGTCGTCGCGGGCCACGGCGTAAGCCAACCCCTGGGCTTCCACGGTGGCGCGCCACCCGGCCCGCGCCGGGGACGTCTCGCGGCGCATCTAGCCCCCCACGCTGGTGTCGCTGCCGCCACCGAAGCCGCCGCGGCTGATGCTGGCTCCGTCGCCGGGCACTCCGCCGCGGGTGAGTGCTGACCCTTGCGGAGGAGTGGCGGTGCCGCCGCTGACCCGTTCACCGATTGCGGGGGCGCGAGTCCCTGTCCCGTAGTAGAGCCATCCCAGACCGCCGACACCACCGACACCGCCGACGCGGGTGCCGCTCTCGTCGCAGCGGTCATCATCGACGCGTTGGCGGGTGCTCTCATCCACACACACCCCGTGGTAGTCCTTCGCGTCGTCGCCTGAGCTGCACGCGGCCAGCGATGTGGCGGCCAGCACTCCGGAGACCGACACGCTCAGCACTCGAGACCGCCACTGTCGTGACAAGCCGTGCTCCTTCAACCCGTCCACCCCCATGATCGACGATCACGCTACCGACCACCACGGCTCCACCTGTCACCGATCAGTGCAGCAGACCCGGATGCCTGGGGTGGACGCCTGCCTCCGGCTGAGGTGGGTCATCCTGGCCTCGTGCGTCGCTGGGACCCGCTCCAAGAACAAGACAACCGCCAGCAGCGACGGATCGCTGCGGCGGGGCCGCCTGCCCCCTCGACCGCTGACGTCGCCGGCTTCGAGGACTACCCCTGCTTCTACGTGAAGCTGCGTCACGGGCGGGTCCTGGACTCCGCGAGTTCCTTCGAGGAGGTCGTGCGCTCAGCACGCGGGGGCTGGTCGGCGGGGACGACGGTGACGGCGACCCATCTGGCTCCCGACCGTCATCCGGTTCTCCTCCTCGAGACAGCTGTCGGTGCTGGGAGCGACGCCGGGTGCGGCGCCGGGTGCGGTGCCACCCGCTGGGTCGCTGACGTGCCCGGTAGCGCTACCGCGGGTCTCGTGGGTGCGCTGCGGACCTTGAACGCCTTCGACGCTCTCCCGGAGTCGAGCATCCAACGCGGCGGGGTGAACGGCTCCACTGCCGCCCGGACGCAAGCGGCTTGGCTGAGTGAGGAGACCGGGGCCGGTGTGGACGGGTTCCGGGTCCAGTGTCCCCGTCCGTGGGGTCATGAGGGGTTGTGCGTGGTCCACGCCGTGGTGGGGGATGTGACGTGGAGCTGGGACCGCGAGCGTGAGGTGATCGTCACCTGACCTCTCGTTCTCGCCACCGTTCCTCGGCCGACGAAGGGAAGGGAGAGGAGGGAGAGGGCCAGGGGAAGGGGCCCGCGGTGAATGGTTGCAGGGGTCAGCCGGCACCACCGGGTGCGGATACGACTATGACGTGTACTGCCGCGCCCTGCGCGGGCGCGGCATCGCCTCGCGTATCGCCCAACACGGTGTTGTTCACGGCTCAGGACTGGGTCGTACCCGCTGGGTCGTGGAACGCATCTTCGTTTGGTTGCATCAATTCCAGTGGCTGCGCATCCACTACAAAGTCCATGCTGACCTGCACCTGGGGTTGCTGCAGTTGACGTGCAGCCTGAACTACTCCCGGAAACCCTCGGCGTCACAGTAGAACGAGCTGTTAAGGGCGCGCGCGTGGCGCCAACCGCTCCAACTGGGTGACGTGGGCGGGGGTCAACTCTTCCAGGGAAGAGACTTCAAGCAGCTTCATCGTCCGCACGACCTGCTCGGTGAGGATCTGGATCGCGCGGTCGACGCCCTGACGTCCGCCGGCCATGAGGCCGTAGAGGTAGGCGCGCCCGACGAGGGTGAACTTCGCGCCCATCGCGAGGGAGGCGACGACGTCGGCTCCGTTCATGATGCCGGTGTCGATGACGACCTCGGTGTGGTGGCCGACCTCGCGGACCACCTCGGGCAGGAGGTGGAAGGGGATGGGGGCGCGGTCGAGCTGGCGGCCTCCGTGGTTGGACAGGATGATCCCGTCCACGCCGAGGTCGACGAGCTTCTTCGCGTCCGCGACGTTCTGGACGCCCTTGATGACGAGCTTCCCGGGCCACATGGCCCGGATGGTCTCGAGGTCGCCGTAGTCGATGGAGGGGTCCATCGCGTAGTCGAGGAGTTCCCCCACGGTGCCGCCGGTCTCGGTGAGGGAGGCGAACTCGAGCTTGGTGGTGGTGAGGAAGTCGAACCACCACCAGGGCCGGGTCATGGTGTCGAGGATGGTGGAGGCGGTGAGCTGGGGCGGGATGGAGAAGCCGTTGCGCTTGTCGCGCAGGCGGGCTCCGGCGATGGGGGTGTCGACGGTGAACATGAGGGTGTCGAAACCGGCTTTCGCGGCGCGTTCGACGAGGCCGTAGGAGATCTCGCGCTGGCGCATGACGTAGAGCTGGAACCAGTTGCGGCCCGTGGGGTTGGCCGCCTTCACGTGCTCGATGGAGGTGGTGCCCAGGGTGGAGAGGGTGAAGGGGATGCCGGCCGCCCCGGCGGCGCCGGCTCCGGCGGTCTCGCCCTCGGTCTGCATGAGACGGGTGAAGCCGGTGGGGGCGATGCCGAAGGGCAGGGCCGAGGGGCCGCCGAAGATCGTGGTGGAGGTGTCGACCCTGGAGACGTCGTGCAGGATCGAGGGGTGGAACTCCACGTCGGAGAACGCCTGGCGGGCGCGGGCGAGGGAGATCTCGCCCTCGGCGGAACCGTCGGTGTAGTCGAAGGCGGCGCGGGGGGTCCGGCGCTTGGCGATGTGACGCAGGTCCTCGATGGTGAGCGCGGACTCGAGGCGGCGCTTGCGGCCGTCGAGTTCCGGCTTCTTGAACTGCACCAGTTCCAGGATCTCGCGGGCGTTGGGGACCTGACGTTTCACCCGGTGCGTCCTGGCCGGGGTGATGGTCGGGGTGATGGTGGGGACTGATGAGGCGGTCGTGGAGGCCGCCGGGGTGGGGGCTTGGGACTGGGGGGAGGGGATCACGGGCTGGGTCATGAGCTCTTCCTGGATCGCGGTTCGTAGCGGGTGATGACGGAGGAGCGCCGGGCGACGGTGCGCAGGTCCTCCAGATCGGGATCGAGTTGGCCCGCGGCGCGGGCTTGGATAAGTAGGTTGCCCATCGCCGTGGCCTCGACCGGTCCGGCTAGCACCGGCAGCCCGCTGGCGTCGGCGGTGAGCTGGCACAGCAGGGTGTTCAGCGACCCGCCCCCGACGAGGTGGATGACCGAGACGTCGTGGTCGGCCAGGCGGGCGGCGTCGGCGACGGCGGTGGCGAAGGCCGCGGCGAGGCTTTCCACGATGCTGCGTACGGTTTCCGCCGGGGTCTGCGGGACGGGCTGGCCGTGGGCGCGGCACCAGTTGCGGATGCGGGTGGGGATGTCACCCGGGGACAGGAAGGCCGGGTCGTCGACGTCGAAGATCCCGACGGGTTGCTGCACTCGACCGGCTTCGTCCAGCAGGTCGGACAGTCGGCTGGAGCGTTGGGCGTCGGTGGAGGCGGGGTCCCAGTGTCGCTGCGACTCGCTCAGCAGCCACAGGCCCATGACGTTGTGCAGGAAACGGGTGCGCCCGTCCACCCCGCCTTCGTTGGTGAAGCCGGCGCGGCGGGCATCCTCGGTGAGGACTGGATCCTTCAGCTCGAGGCCGACCAGGCCCCACGTGCCGCAGGAGATGTAGGCGAAGTCCTCACCGGTGGCGGGGACGGCGACCACGGCGGAGGCGGTGTCGTGCGAGCCCACCGCGACGACGTCCAGGGTCTGGCCCACGGTGTCGGCAACGTCAGGGGTGAGCCGGCCTAGCCGGGCGCCGGGATCGACTAGGGGTGGTAGCAGGTGGGGACGGATACCGAGGGTGCGGGCCAGGGAGATGTTCCAGTCTCGGCTGCCGGCGCCCAGCAGGCCGGTGGTGGAGGCGTTGGTGCGCTCCGCCACCGCCACCCCGGTCAGCCAGAAGTTGATGAGGTCGGGGATGAGGAGGAAGCGGTCGGCGACCTCCAGCAGTGCGCCCTCGGTGGCGAGCTGGAAGATCGTGTTGAAGGACAGGTGCTGCAGCCCGTTGTGCTGATACAGCTCGCCCGGGCTGATCTTGGCGTGGACGGCGGTGACTCCGGCCTCGGTGCGAGTGTCGCGGTAGTGGAAAGGAACCCCCAGGAGCCGCTCACGGGCCAGTAGGGCGTAGTCCACCGCCCAGGAGTCGACCCCGACGCTGGCGATCTGGCCGGGGGTGAGCCGCTCCGCCGCGGCCAGGCCCAGCAGGATCTGCCGGTAGAGCTCCAGGATGTTCCAGTGCAGACCATCGCGGGTGCGCACCGGACCGTTGCCGAAGCGGGCGACGTGACGCGTCGCCAACCTGACGCCCTCGGCGTGGTCGCTGAGGTGACCGAGGATCACGCGTCCGCTGGTAGCGCCGAGGTCAACCGCTGCGAACACGTCCTGCGCCGGGGCGCTGGAGGCCGCTACCTTCCGAGAGGCCACTTCTTGGGGAGCTGTTGACTTCGGCGCCTCAGCTGGGCCTGGCCCCTTCGCGGTCCCTGCGTCGGTGCTCATCGCAGGAAGGCGGCGGCGACGCCGGCGTCGACGGGGACGTGCAGCCCGGTGGTGTGGGACAGCTCCCCGCCGGTGAGGACGAAGACGGCGTTGGCGACGTGCTCGGGCAGGACCTCCCGCTTGAGCAGGGTCCGCTGGGCGTAGTAGGCGCCGAGCTCCTCCTCCGGCACCCCGTAGACCGCGGCGCGCTTCGCGCCCCAGCCGCCGGCGAAGATCCCGGAACCGCGGACGACGCCGTCGGGGTTGATGCCGTTGACCTTGACCCCGTGCTCGCCGAGCTCGGCGGCCAGCAGGCGGACCTGGTGGGCCTGATCCGCCTTCACTGCGGAGTAAGCGATGTTGTTGGGACCGGCGAAGACGGAGTTCTTGGAGGAGATGTAGACGATGTCCCCGCCCAGGCCCTGGGCGATCAGCACGCGGGCCGCGGCCTGGGAGACGAGGAAGGAGCCCTTGGCCATGACGTCGTGCTGCAGGTCCCAGTCCTTCTCCGTGGTCTCCAGCAGGGGTTTGGAGATGGAGAGGCCGGCGTTGTTGACGACGAGGTCGAGTCCGCCGAAGGCGAGGACGGCCTGATCGATCGCGGCGCGTACCGCCTCGGGGTTGGAGACGTCGGCGGCGACCCCCACGGCGACATCGGTCCCCATGGAGCCCGCGATCTCGGCGGCGGCGGCCTGGGCCTTCGCCAGGTCCAGGTCGGCGACGACGACGCAGGCGCCCTCGGCGGCCAGGCGGGTGGCGATGGCCTTGCCGATGCCGGAGGCGGCACCGGTGACCAGGGCGATCCGGGTGGCCAGGGGTTTCGGCCTCGGCATCCGCTGGAGCTTGGCCTCCTCCAGGGCCCAGTACTCGATGCGGAACTTCTCCGCCTCGTCGATGGGGACGTAGCTGGAGACGCCTTCGGCGCCGCGCATGACGTTGATGGCGTTGATGTAGAACTCGCCGGCGACGCGGGCGGTCTGGGCGTCCTTGCCGTAGGAGAACATCCCCACGCCCGGGACGAGGACGATGAGGGGGTCCGCGCCGCGGATCGCGGGGGAGTCCGGGCGGGCGTGGCGGTCGTAGTAGGCCTGGTAGTCGGCCCGGTAGTCCTCGTGGAGTTCCTGCAACCGCGTGATCGTGGTCTCGAGGTCGGCGGTCGGGGGCAGGTCGAGGAGGAGGGGTTTCACCTTGGTGCGCAGGAAGTGGTCCGGGCAGGACGTGCCGAGCGCGGCGAGGCGGGGGTGCTCGGTGCGGGAGAGGAAGTCCAGGACCACGTCGGCGTCACTGAAGTGACCGACCTGAGGCTTGTCGCGGGAGGCGATCCCGCGAATCACGGGGGCCAGGGCCGCGGCGCGAGCCCGGCGCTCGGCCTCGGGCAGGGGGCCGTAGCCGTCCAGGACCGGCCCAAAAGGTTCCGCCCGCGAGTTCGCGGCGAGGAACGTCTCAGCGGTCTCGATGATCCAGCGGGAGTTCGCCTCGGCCTGCGCGGAGGTGTCGCCCCAGGCGGTGATGCCGTGCCCGCCGAGGATCGTGCCCACGGCCTGGGGGTTGGCGTCCTTGATCGTGGCGATGTCGAGGCCGAGCTGGAACCCCGGACGGCGCCACGGGACCCAGACGACCTTGTCGCCGTAGACCTGTTCGGTGAGCTTCTCCCCGTCGGTGGCGCAGGCCAGGGCGATGCCGGCGTCGGGGTGGAGGTGGTCGACGTGGGCGGCGTCGACCAGGGCGTGCATCGCGGTGTCGATGGAGGGGGCGGCGCCGCCCTTGCCGTGCAGGCAGTAGTCGAACGCGGCGACCATCTCGTCCTCGCGCTCGAGTCCGGGGTAGACGTCCTTCAGGGCGCGGACGCGGTCCAGGCGCAGGACGGTGAGGCCCTGCTCGGTGAGCGTTCCGAGGTCACCGCCGGAGCCCTTCACCCACAGCAGTTGCACGTCGGTGCCGGTGACGGGGTCGGTGGCGCTGCCCTTGGCGGAGGTGTTCCCGCCGGCGTAGTTGGTGAACCGGGGGTCGGCCCCCAGGGCGTTCGAGCGTGCGATGAGCGCTGAGACGGTGTCGATGGCGTCGTTCGACATGGCTGGTCACGTCCTTGATCGAGGGCTGCGGCAAGCGAAAGCGCGGGGTGGCGAGGGTGCGGGGTGGCCAGGACACAGGTGGCCAGGACACAGGTGGCCAGGACACAGGTGGCCAGGACGTACATATGACGATCACGGCTTCCGCCGTCCCTGCCCGGTAATGGGGCGACGGAAGCCGTGGGTACAGGGTGGAGCTGGGGTGCTGACTTGGCGGTAGGGCCTGAGGGGTCAGGCGGGTGGGTTAAGCACCCCATCCAGCCTGCTGGCCCCCGACGCGTTCGGCGGCGATCCGTGCGAGGTAGCCCGAGGCCTTGAACGCGGCCATCGGGTCCGGGTCCAGGCCTATCTCCTCGCGCAGTCCGGCGAGGAGGGGGCGGACGTCGGTGTGGTACGCGTCCATGAACACGTCGTTGGCGCCGAGGACGTCGCCGGCCTGCTGGGCGGCGCGCAGTGCGTCGCGGTCGACGAGCAGGGCCTTGGCGGTGGCCTGCTGGACGTTGGTGACGGAACGGATCTGGCCGGGGATCTTGTCCTCGACGTTGTGGCACTGGTCGAGCATGAAGTTCACGCCCGTACCAGCGGGATCCCAGGCAGGGTCAGGGCGCAGGGCGTCGGAGCGGACGATCTCGTACATGATCCGGAACAGCTGGAACGGGTCCGCGGCGCCGGCCATGAGGTCGTCGTCGGCGTAGAAGCGGGAGTTGAAGTCGAACGCGCCCAGGCGGCCCTGACGCAGCAGCTGGACGACGATGAACTCGATGTTGGTGCCGGGGGCGTGGTGCCCGGTGTCCAGGACGACCTTGGCCCTCTCGCCGAGTGCGAGGCAGTGCAGCAGCGAGGTCCCCCAGTCGGGGACGTCGGTGGAGTAGAAGGCGGGTTCGAAGAACTTGTACTCCAGCACGAGGCGGTGGTCCTCGTCGAGGAGGGCGTAGATCTGCTGCAGGGACTCCGCGAGGCGGTCCTGGCGGTCCCGCAGGTCGTCCTGGCCGGGGTAGTTGGTGCCGTCCGGGAGCCACAGCTTGAGTTCCTTGGACCCGGTGGCGCGCATGACGTCGATGCACTGCGCGTGGTGGGCGACGGCCTTGGCGCGCACCTTCGCGTCGGTGTGGGTCAGGGAGCCGAGCTTGTACTCGTCGTCCTGGAAGAGGTTGGAGTTGATCATGCCGATGGTGACGCCGAGGTCGGCGGCGTGGGCGGCGAGCTTGCCGTAGTCGTCGACGAGGTCCCAGGGGATGTGCAGGGAGACGCGGGGGGCGACGCCCGTGTAGCGGTGCACCTGGGCGGCGTCGCTGAGCTTCTCGAAGGGGTCGCGGGGGGTTCCGGGGGTGCCGAACACCTTGAAGCGGGTGCCGGAGTTCCCGAACGCCCAGCTGGGGAGTTCGATCGTCTGCTCGCGCAGGGCGGCGAGAGCGCGCTCCTGGGTCTGCTCAGAGATGGTCATGAGGAAACTCCAGTGTGAGGTGTCCTGAGAGACTACGACAAGATTGACACGTTTCACAAACAGTTCGCGCGATGCTCGCATGTCGAGGGGTTCAGTCATCGAGCTGCTCAGCTTGATCGCAGCAGCAGCAGCAGCAGCAGTAGGAGGAGGTTGTTGGTGGTGGAACCCCAGCGCAACGCGAACTGTCCTCCGGACCGTGACTTCAGTCAGAGGTTTGCGACCACGGGTCCCGGTTCCACCTCGGTCGTGAACCCAAGGACAAAAGTGAGGTGTTGGCCCGCCCGCGCTCAGAACGCTGCAGCGCAAGCAGAAAGACATCCAGGCAGGGTTCGTGGGTGGCGCCCCAGGCAGATGCTGGCACGAGGCGAGCCCGACACTGGTGTTGAAATCATCTCGCCGCAGTCTTGGGCTCTGGTGCAGGTTCCCGCTGTTGCATGCCCAGCTGTGAGGTGCGTGTGACGCACCCGATAGGCAGACCCTGTCCCGCCCACGAGTACCCACCGCTGATAGTGCTGGTGGGTACTCGTTTTGCTGGTGCGTGTCTTGCTGGTGTCTGTTCTGCGGGTGTCTGTCTCAGACCACAATTGATTTCGTCTGGGCTGTGGAGTGCCGACTGGCGGGGACGGTGGCGGAGGGCGGGGGACCACTGGTCGCTCTGGCCACCAACGACGGGGAAACGACGTAGCGCACCGGTTGAGTGCGTCCTGCGATGCGCTCGAGGAGCAGGCGGGCGCTGACCGATCCGGTGAGATGGCCGGACTGGTCGACCGTGGTCAAAGAGACACGGTTGATCGTGGAGATGTGGATGTTGTCGTAGCCAGCGACCGTCAAGTCATCGGGGATGCGCAACCCGCGCTCTTCGGCGGCACGCATGACCCCGAGGGCGGCGATGTCAGCCCCGGCGAAGATCGCCGTGGGGGGCTCAGGCTGGGCGAGGAGTTTCGCGGCGGCCTCGTAGCCGCCGTCTTCGCTGTACTGGGTGGTGATGATCTCGGGTTCGAGTCCATGCCGGCGCATCGCCTGGCGGTAGCCGTCCGCGCGGGCGGTGTGGGAGAGCGCGAAGGGACGGCGGGTCACACCGGCCGGCATGCTGGTGTGGGCAATACGGCGGTGGCCCAGGCCGACGAGGTGGTCGACCATCAACCCGGCACCGAGGTGCTCGTCGTCGACGACGGTGTCGAAGTGGCGGGCCGGTCCGTGCAGCGCGACGGTGACGACGGGCAGGCGCTGGGCCAGGTCCTCGATCCAGTCGACCTCGATCCAGGGGGCAACCACTACCAAGCCGTCGACCTGGCGGTCCAGCAGCGCCTGGATGCGCGTCTTCGCATGCTTCGCTGCGGAGCCAGCGGTGACGATGATCTCCTGAAAGGGGCCGGCTTCGAGCTCGTCGCTCACCCCTTGGGCCACCTCCGGCTGGAAGGGGCTGGTCAGCTCCACCAGGACCACGCCGATGGTGTAGGAGCGCCCACGCATAGCCCGGGCCCCGGCATTGGGGCGGTAGCCCAGTTGCTCGATGGCCGCGGTGACCCGCTCACGCATCTGTGGGCTGACGCCATAGGCGTCACGGACCACCTTCGACACCGCTGAGATCGACACCCCGGCAGCGGCGGCGACGTCCTGGATCGTGGCCCGGCGTGCGGGGCCCTGCTCGTCTCCCGCCGTCGGGGGAAGGCCGCTCTTGCGCACAGGTCACCTCTTTCGTGTGAAGGACGAGCGTAACGGACAGATCAACGGCTGCCTATGGGCAACGATCTACATCCCACTGTGCGCCACGAGTGTCTCGAGTCGGTGCTCTCCAGCCGCCGCCTGTCTCGAATCCGCCGACTTGCTTGACCGCGAGGCTCGCGCTGCTTATGGTCTCGCTGTAGAACGTTGCACGCAGAGGGCGAAGTCGCTCTCTTCGACGGACCCATGGCGCTCTGCCAGCGCTTCCAGGCGCGTCACTCTTACAAAGGAGTAACCATGCGACGCAGGACCCTCTTGATGGCCGGCTCCGCTGCAGCTGCCACAGCAGGCCTCGCGGCCTGCAGCGGAGGCAGCTCTGACGACTCCGGGGCTGGTGCCTCCGGCACTACCCTCACTCTGGGCATGACCGCGGACATCACCGGCTGGGACGTCGGGATCATCCCCACCTACCAGGGCTGGTACGGCGACGCGGTCTACGAATCGCTGGTACGCCGTGATGAGAACGCCGAGCTCAGCCCCGCCGCGGCAGAGTCGTGGGAGTTCTCCGAGGACAACACCTCGGTGACGGTCCACCTGCGCACGGGCCAGACCTTCACCGACGGCACCCCCGTCGACACCGCCGCCCTCAAGGCCTCCCTGGAGTACGTGGGAACCGTCAACTCCCGTTTCGAAGGCCTGACCTCCGACATCGCCGACGCTCAGACGATGACGATCACCTGGCCCGCACCCAACCCCCTCATCGCCATGCGCATGGGGGAGATCCGCCTCGCCAGTCCCAAGTACCTCGCCTCCGGCGACCTGGACTCCGCCCCCGTCGGCTCCGGGCCTTACCAGCTCGACGCCGCCAACAGCACGCAAGGCTCCGTCTACACCTTCACCCGCCGCGAGGGGTACTGGGACGCGGCATCGTTCCCCTTCGACACCCTTGTCTGCAAGGTCTTCGACAGCGACACCGCCGGGATGAACGCGCTCAAGACCGGACAGATCGACGGCTGCCTCATCCCGCAGTCCTCCTACGACGAGGCCAAGGCCTCCAGCCTGAACGTGATCGGCCTGAAGGGCGTCACCACCCGCCTGCTCATCACCGACCACCTCGGCCAGAAGATCCCCGCGCTGGGAAGCGTCGAGGTCCGCCAAGCCATGAACATGGTCTTCGACCGCGACGCCATGGCCAAGAACCTCTACCTCGGACACGGCGAACCCGCTTACCAGATCTTCCGCAAGGGCACCGACGCCTACCTCGAAGAGATCGACAACCCCTACCCCTTCGACGTGAACGCTGCCAAGGCCCTCATGGCCAAGGCCGGCTTCGCCGACGGGTTCGACCTGCAGATTCCCACCATGAGCGGGCAGAACCACGAGAAGCTCATGCCTTACGTCACCCAGCAGCTGGCGCAGATCAACATCCGCGTCGAGCAGGTCCCCCTGTCCGGCCCCGACGCCATCACCAACCTGCTCAGCGGTACCTATCCGGTGCCGTTCTGGCAGCTCGGCAACTACGGCGACTCCCTGGTCGACATCCAGGACTACTGCCTCACCGACGGGTTGTGGAACGTCTCCCACCAGCCGGACGCGACCATCGATGGATTGTGGCAGGAGATCCTCGTCGGGGATGAGGAGCAGCAGAAGGCTGCGCAGCAAGACGTCAACCGCTACATCAGCGAGCAGGCGTGGTTCGTTCCCATGGTCTACCCCGACGGCTTCTACGCCACCAGCAAAAAGGTGGCCGTGCCGAAGGTCACCGACTTCTCCGCCCTGCACCCGAACCTGATCGACTTCAAAAAGGTCTGACCCCGATCCACACACCACCGGTATCCACACCACCGGTGATCACGACACAGTGACCGTTGAACCCACCACTGCAACCTCAACCCCTGCAGTGCCGGTCACTGATCACCGGACGTACCGGTTTACGGCAACCTCGGCCACAGGAAGGTCCGGAGTCCCGCGATGGCGCTCTCCATGCTCCAGAAGCTCCTGCGTTCAGTACTCGTCCTACTGATCGTGAGCTTCGTGACGTTCTGCCTCATGTTCGGCGACGGGCGCGGCATCGCCCGCGGCGTCCTGGGCCTGACCGCAACCGAGGAATCGGTGACGGCGAAAGTGACCCAGCTGGGCCTGGACCGGCCCCTGCTGGTGCAGTTCGGCGACTGGATCGCCCACGCCGCCACCGGGGATCTGGGCAAGTCCTTCTTTACCGGCCAGCAGGTGGACTCCGCCCTGGCCACCCGGGTCCCGGTGACCCTCACCCTGGTCATCATCACCCTGGCCCTGACCGCCGTCCTCAGCGTCCTGCTCGGAGTCGCCGCAGCGGTGCGCGGAGGCTGGGTCGACCGCGTCGTGCAGTTCCTCTCCGTCCTGGGCACCGCCGTTCCCGGCTTCGTGGTCGCCATCGCCCTCGTCTTCGCCCTGGCCATCCACTGGCGCGTCTTTCCCGCCACCGGCTACGTGCCCCCAACCCAGGGGACCGGAGCGTGGATCGCCTCACTGACCCTGCCCGTGATCGCCCTGCTCATCGGCTCCGTCGCCAGCGCCGCCTCCCAATTCCGCACCGCAGTCCGCGAGACCCTGGCCCGAGACTTCGTCCGGACCCTGCGCGCTCGAGGCGTCAGTGAGCGCCACGTCCTGTTTCGCCACGTGCTGCGCAACTCCGCCGGCCCGGGGTTGACGGTGCTGTCGCTGCAGAGCCTGGCCATGCTGGGTGGGGCCGTGTTCATCGAGCAGGTCTTCGCCCTACCGGGCATGGGCCAGCTGGCCAACACCTCCGCCCAACTGGGCGATGTGCCCATCGTCATGGGGATCGTCTTGGTGACCATCCTCATCGTCTTGGTCGTCAACCTGCTCGGGGATCTGGCGATCGCCCTGCTCAACCCGAAAGCGAGGAGCTGATGGCCGCCGAGACCACCCCAGCCCAGCCGGTCAGCGCCACTCCCGGCATCCCTGGTTCTTCCGGAGCTGGCGGTGGGGCAGCGGAGCTGGTGGACGCTCGATCTGGTGTGCTGCGTCGGCTGCTGCGCAACCCCCTGGCGATGATCTGCATCGTCTACCTGCTGCTTGTCTTGTTCGTAGGGTTGCTCAGCCCGTGGCTGGCGCCGTGGGGGCAGAACGTCACCGATCTGCCCGCCACCAACGCCGGGCCGGGTACGCCGAACCACCTGTTGGGCGGGGACGGCTCCGGGCGTGACCTCTTCTCCCGCCTGATGTGGGGAGCGCGTCAGACCGCGCTGGCGTGCGCGGTCATCCTCGTGGTCTCGACCCTGCTCGGGGTCACCAGCGGGCTGATCGCCGGCTTCTACCGCGGCCGTTTCGACGCGCTCGCATCCTTCGTCTCCGACGTGATCATGTCGCTACCCGGCATCGTCATGCTGATCGCCTTGTTCGCGGTCACCGGCCCCAACATCGTCGCCGCCATGGGCGTCTTCGGGATCATCGTCGCCCCCGGCTACTTCCGCCTGGTGCGCTCCATCGTCCTCTCGGTGCGCAACGAGCTCTACGTGGACGCGGCCAAGGTCGTGGGTCTCTCCGACGTGCGCATCGTGGGCCGCCACGTGCTGTGGGCGGTGCGCGGGCCGGTCATCATCCAGAGCTCCTTCGTCCTGGCCGCCGGTATCGGCATCGAAGCCGGCGTCACCTTCCTCGGCCTGGGGGACCCGACAAAGGCCTCGTGGGGGGTGGTGCTGCAGGAGTCGTTCAACAACATCTTCCTCAACCCGCTCTCGGTGCTGTGGCCAGCGGCGGTCATCAGTCTGACGATTCTGGCGCTCGTTCTGCTGGGTAACGCTCTCAGCGACGTGCTCGGTGCCTCCGGTCGCACCAAGGTCCTCACTCTCCGTCAGCGCCGCCAGCTGCTGCAGCGCGCCACGAATGACCGCGCAGACCGTTCACACGCAGATCGTTCCCACGCAGACCGTGCCCGCGCAGACCATGACCAGAGAACTCCCGCCGTGGAGGACTCCCTGGCCATCGGCAGTTCTGATGACGTGGTCCTATCGGTCCGCGACCTGCACCTGGGCTACCCCGACGGGGTCGGCGGCATCCGCGAGGTCGTACACGGGGTGGACCTCGATGTGCGGCGTGGAGAGATCCACGGGCTGGTGGGGGAGTCCGGCTCGGGCAAGTCCCAGATCGCCTTCTCCACCCTGGGCATCCTGCCGCGTGAGGCGCTGATCACCTCCGGGTCGGTCCTGCTGCACGGCGAGGACCTGCTGGCCTCGGAGAAGGCGATGAGCACCGCCCGTGGTCAGCGCATCGCCTACGTGCCCCAGGAACCCATGAGCAACCTCGACCCTTCCTTCACCATCGGCGCCCAGCTGGCCTACGGCCTGCGCGCGGCGCGCCCGATGAGCAAGGCTCAGGCGCGGGAGCGCCTGAGCGCGTTGCTGCGTCGCGTCGGCATCACCGACCCCGAACGGGTCATGAAGCTCTATCCGCACGAGATTTCCGGCGGTATGGCCCAGCGGGTCTTGATCTGCGGCGCGGTGGCTTCCGAACCTGACGTCATCATCGCCGACGAACCCACCACCGCCTTGGACGTCACCGTGCAGGCCGAAGTCCTGGACCTGCTGCGTGAGCTGCGCGACGAGCGCGGCCTGTCGATGATCCTGGTCACCCACAACCTGGGGGTGGTGGCTGACCTGTGCGACACCGTCAGCGTCATGAAGGACGGCAACATCGTCGAACGTGCTGACGTGGAGGATCTCTTCGCCGCTCCCCGTGAGCCCTACACCCAGGAACTACTGGCGTCCTCGCGCCGCGTGGAACTGATGGAGGTCGAATCGTGAGCACGGCCTTGCTGCAGGTGCAGAACCTCACTGTGCGCTACCCCGCTCGCCGCGGCGCGGCCACCACCGTCATCGACGACGTCTCCTTTGACCTCGCCGCGGGGGAGACCCTCAGCATCGTGGGGGAGTCCGGGTCGGGTAAGACCACCATCGGGCGCGCCATCCTGGGCCTGGCCCCGGTCAGTGCGGGCACCATCACCCTGCGCGGGCAGACAATCAGCAACGTCTCGCGTTCGGCGCGACGAACGCTGGCCCGCGACGTGCAGGTGGTCTTTCAGGATCCCTACTCCTCGCTGAACCCGGCGATGACGATCGAGGACATTCTCGTCGAGCCGCTGGCCGCCGCCGGCGTCAGCGGCGGGCGCGCCAAGGTGCGCGCGCTGCTGGACTCCGTCGGTTTGCCTGCCGACGCCGGACGGCGCTACCCGCGGGAGTTCTCCGGCGGTCAACGTCAGCGGGTGGCCATCGCTCGTGCTCTGGCGCTGGAACCGGCACTCATCGTCTGCGATGAGCCCACCAGTGCCCTCGATGTCACCACCCAGGCCAAGGTCCTCAGTTTGTTCGAGGAGCTCCAGCAGTCCACCGGGGTGGCCTACCTGTTCATCAGCCACGACCTGGGAGTGGTCAACGAGATCAGCGACCGCATCGCAGTGCTCTACCGCGGCAAGATTGTCGAGTTGGGCCAGGCCCATCAGGTCGCCACGGCTCCCCGCCACGACTACACCCGACGCCTGCAGATGGCAGCTCCCGTCGCCGACCCGCTCAAGCAACGCGAGCGCCGTGAGCAGCGCATGGCGCTGCTCGCGGCCGCGGACTCGACGACGCAGGAACCAGCCCCGATCGGCACAGAGACCGGCGCACAGACCGGCACAGAGATCGGGGCTGGTCCGAGCGCGTCGAGCACGTCTCCCGCTCAGCCCACCGCCACCGGCTCAACCTCTCCCAACTCAACCCCTTCCAACTCAACCTCTTCCGGCTCAACCTCTTCCGGCTCAACCTCCACCAACGCCACCGGATCGACCGCTCCGCGCGGCTGACTCGACCGAGATCCTCCCTCGGGCAACTCCAGGCTCAACTCGGTTCCACCTTGCCTCTACCTCGGAGAACACCATGGCCTCCTGCGCAGCGCCCACCGCTCCCCGTATCGAGCACCACAGCGGTGACGGTTCCGTCCTGGGATCCGGTTGTTCCCGGCCCCGTTTGTCCTGGACGGTGCCGCGCGCTGAGACGGGATGGGTCCAGACCGGCTACGAGGTCGAGGTCACCCGCGCTGGGGTGAGCGAACAGTTCCACGTCGCCGGCGATCAGCAGGTGCTGGTGCCGTGGCCCGCGGAGCCCTTGAGCTCACGGGAGGTCACCAGCGTCCGGGTCCGGGTGGCTCACGAGCAGCAGTGGAGCCCCTGGAGTCCGCCCCGCACCGTGGAGGCCGGACTGCTCCAGACTGCTGACTGGAGCGCCCACTTCATCAGCCCCCTCGGCCTCGGCGCCGACCTCATGCCTGCTCCCGTCCTCAGCACGAATTTCACTGTGCTCGGCCATGTGGCCCAGGCCCGGTTGTACGCCAGCGCCCACGGCATCTACGTGGCGACCCTGAACGGGCGACGCATCAGCGACAACGTCCTGGCCCCGGGCTGGACCTCCTACGAACACCGCCTGCGATACCACACCTACGACGTCACCGACCTGATCGTTGAGGGGGACAACCAGCTGGGCTTCCTGCTCGGCAACGGCTGGTACCGCGGTCGGCTGGGCTACATGAACGATCGGGCCCTCTACGGCGACCGCCTGGCGTTGCTGGCCCAACTGGAGGTGACCTCCACCGAGGGCACCGTGCACACCCTGGCCTCGGATGGATCCTGGACCGCACGCGAGAGTGAGATCGTCGCCGACGACCTCTACGACGGGCAACGCAGCGACCTGCGCCGCGCCGTCGCCGGCTACCCGCTGCCCACCGGCGCCGTCGAGGTCCGCGACGACGTCGACTTGAGCACGCTGACCGCTGCTGACCTACCTCCCATTCGGCCGCTGCAGTCCCTGCCCGCCCAGCAGGTCTGGACCATCGCCCGACACGGCGGCCAGGCCACGATCGTCGACTTCGGTCAGAACGGCGTCGGCTGGGTCCGGCTGCGCGTGCGCGGCCTAGCGGCCGGCACCGAGATCGTCATCCGCCACGCTGAAGTCCTCGAAGACGGCCAGCTGGCCACCCTCCCGCTGCGCAGCGCCCAAGCCACCGACTCCTGGATCCTGGCCGGTGCGGAAGAGGTCGTCCTCGAACCGTCCCTGACCTTCCACGGGTTTCGCTACGCCGAGATCAGCGGCGTGAGCGACCTGCGGCCTGAGGATGTCGAGCTGGTCGTCGTGGGCACCGACCTGGAGCGCACCGGCTGGTTCTCCTCCTCCCACGAACTGCTCGACCGTTTGCACGAGAACGTGGTGTGGAGTACCCGCGGCAACTTCGTCGACATCCCCACCGACTGCCCCCAGCGCGATGAGCGACTGGGCTGGACCGGTGACCTGCAGATCTTCGGCCCCACTGCCACCTTCTTGTTCGACACCGCCGCGTTCCTGGGCAACTGGCTCACCGATCTCGCCGCCGAGCAACTGCCCGACGGCTCCGTGCCGCACGTCGTGCCCGACGTCAATCGCAACGAGCTGGCCTTCACCCCCGCCGCAGCCTGGGGTGACGCAGCCACCATCGTGCCCTGGACGCTGTACCAGCGCACCGGTGACGCCGGCGTCCTGGAACGCCAGCTGCCCAGCATGCGCGCCTGGGTCGACAAGATCGCCGATCTGGCCGGCCCGGACCGCCTGTGGAGCGGTGGCTTCCAGTACGGGGACTGGCTGGACCCCACCGCACCGCCGGAAGAAGCCGACAAGGCCGTCTCCGATCCCGACGTCATCGCCACCGCTCACCTGGCCCGCTCCGCCCAGCTCCTCGCTCAGGCCGCGGCCGTGCTCGGCCGCGACGACGAAGCCGACAAGTACGCCGCCCTGGCTCAGGAGGTGCGCACCGCCTTCGCCGCCGCCTACGTCAGCCCCGTCGGTCGGGTGCACTCCGACGCCCAGGCCGTCTACGCCCTGGCCATCGCCTGGGACCTGCTGCCCACCCCCGCCCAACGCCGACTCGCCGGGCAACGCCTCGCCGACCTGGTGCGCACCAACGACTTCCGCATCGGCACCGGCTTCGTAGGCACCCCCCTGGTCTGTGACGCGCTGGCCGCGACCGGTCACGTCGACGTCGCGCACCGTCTGCTGCTGCAGACCCAGTGCCCCTCGTGGCTGTACCCGGTCACCATGGGCGCCACCACCATCTGGGAACGCTGGGACAGCCTGCGTCCCGACGGTAGCGTCAACCCCGGAGGGATGACCTCCTTCAACCACTACGCCCTGGGCGCGGTGGCCGACTGGTTGCACCGCAGCGTCGCCGGCCTGGCTTCGGCTGAACCGGGATATCGCCGTATCACCATCGCCCCGTCCCCACCGGCCGCGCTCACCCACGCCGCTGCTCGTCACCTGACCCCCTACGGGGAGGCTTCGGTGGCCTGGGAGCGCGCCGAGGGGCAGTTCACGCTGAGCGTGCTCGTCCCCGTCGGGACGCAGGCCGAGGTGCACCTGCCCGGTACGGAGCAGGTGCTGACGGTGGGCCACGGTGAGCACCGTTGGAGCGTTGCGGACCCGGGGGCTAGCCGGAGCGGGGTGCGAGACTGGTCGAAGGCCACGGTGCGCGACCTGTTGGATGATGAGCAGGTGTGGACCCAGCTGGCCACCGCTGCGGTGCAGGCCGGGATCGTCCCCGATGTCGGCGCCGCCGCCGCGAAGCTGTTGAAGTACCTGGACACCTCGGCGACCCGCGTGGGCTTCGCCTTCGTTCCCGATGACCGTTTCCCCGGCGCAGCAGCGATCCGGGCGGCGGCGTACCGCCTCCTGAGCTGCTGAGCGTCCCTGCCCGCGACGGTCGCTTCTGGCTCGCGGTGGTCGCTACTGGCCTGAGGCAGCAGCCCAGGAACTACGAGTCATCCATCACGAGCTGTGTGAGGAACCATGCTTCCCCTGACCATCACCTTCGGCGAGGTCCTGGATGTTCCTGCCGGACGCGTTGTCCTGCAGGACTACCTGCCCGACTTCGTCACCGCTGAGGCTGATCTGCGCTCCACGCTGGTGGGCAGCTTCACCCGGGTGACACCCGCCCTGCGCGATGATCCAGACCACTACCGTCGCTTCCGCGCCGCGCTGGAAGCGGCGATGGCCCCGTCTCTAGCCCGCGAGCACGTCCAGATCCAACTGCCGCAGCTGCCGGTAGAGACGGGGCAGGGTCGCGTCGAAGACGATCCGAGGCAGCAGAACTCCACCGACCGTTGGCAGGTCGTCGGAGAACCCTCGCAGTGGGGGGTACTGGAGATCGAGCTGAGCGGGCCGGCTGCGGGCAACCCGTTCACCGAGGTCGAGCTGGTCGGGCAGTTCCAGGCCGGCGAGCAGGAGTGGAGCGTCGGCGGCTTCTACGACGGAGAGGGCACCTACCGGCTGCGGGTGCTGGCTGAGGTCGCCGGCCCCTGGACGTTCACCACCCGTTCCAACACGGAGCAGCTGCACGGGATCAGCGGACAGGTGCAGATCGCCCCGGCCATGGCCGGAGCACACGGCCCAGTCCGCGTGGACGGCTACCACTTCCGCCACGCCGACGGCACCCGCTACCGGCCCTGGGGGACCACGGCGTATGCATGGAACCACCAGCCGGAGGACCTGCAAACCCAGACGCTGCAGACCCTCGCCGAGACGCCGTTCACCAAGCTGCGCATGTGCCTCTTCCCCAAACACTTCGTGTACAACACCGACGAGCCCGACCTGTTGCCGTTTCCGCGGCGCGCTGACGGTGAGTTCGACGTCACCCGCTTCGACGTCGACTTCTTCGCCCGCCTGGACGATCAGATCCGCGGCCTCGCCGCACTAGGCGTCGAAGCTGACCTCATCTTGTTCCACCCCTACGACCGGTGGGGTTTCGCCGACCTCGGCGCCTCCACGGATGCCCACGTGCTCCGCTACGTGGTGCGCCGGTTGGCTGCCTTCGCCAACGTCTGGTGGTCGCTGGCGAATGAGTGGGACCTGCTGGTGAGCAAGACGGTCCAGGACTGGGACCGCATCGGGGAGCAGATCGCCGCCCACGACCCCCACGGGCACCTGATCTCCATCCACAACTTCGCCCAGCACTTCGACCACTCCCGGCCCTGGATCACCCACGCCAGCGTCCAGCGGACCGAGCCGTACCGCACGACCGAGGACACCCTCGCTCTGCGCCAACGGTGGGAGAAGCCGGTGGTCTACGACGAGTGCGGCTACGAAGGTGACCTGGAGTTCGACTGGGGGAACATCTCCGCACAAGAGATGGTCCGCCGGTTCTGGGAGGGCGCCGTCCGTGGGGGCTACGTCACCCACGGAGAGACGTACTGGAGCCCCGACGAGCAACTGTGGTGGGCCAAGGGTGGTCAGTTGCGGGGGAGCAGCGCGCAGCGCATCGCCTTCCTGGAACAGGTCGTGGCCGATTCTCCCAGCGGAGTGCTCGAGCCCACCGCCTCCGACTTCGACCTGCCCTGGGCCGGCGTCAGCGATGAGTACCTGGTCAGCTATCACGGGGCTGGGCAACCGCGGGAACGGCACGTCCTGCTGCCCCCGGGTTCCTGGCGGGTGCAGGTCCTGGACACCTGGGAGTGCACCGTTGAGGAACTGCCCGACCGATACGAGCTCGCTGTGCTCGTGCCGTTGTCCGCCCGCCCGTACCAGGCCATCCGCCTCATCAAGGCCTGATACGAGGACGGGTCAGGTTCCAGCGCTCTGCGCTGCCTCGCCACACATTTCCCAGCACCAGTACACGTCACGGAAGGTCCTGCCATGACCGGCGCTCCCCGCACTTCCATCACACCCGGGAAGGTGTGGCTCGACACGAACGGTCAGCGCATCCACGCTCACGGCGGATCGATCCTCGAAGTCGAGGGGATCTTCTACTGGTACGGCGAGAACAAGGAGCGCACGACCGCGACCAACGGGATCTGGCACTGGGGAGTTCGCTGCTACTCCTCCACCGACCTCTACAACTGGACCGATCGTGGCCTGATCGTCCCGCCCGAGGTGGACGATCCCACCTCTCCGCTGCACCCGACGATGTCGATGGATCGACCGCACCTGCTGCACCATCCCGACACCGGGCAGTTCGTCATGTGGATCAAGGTGATGTCCGCGGCGGGGCAGCGCTCCACCGTTCTGGTCGCCGACGACGTGCTGGGTCCCTACACGATCGTCCACGCTGACCTGAAACCTCTCGGTATGAACGCCGGCGACTTCGACCTCGTCGTCGACCCGACCGATGGCAAGGGCTACTACTACTTCGAGCGCGTCCACAGTGAGCTCATCTGCGCGGACCTGAGCAGTGACTACACCGACGTCAGCGGCTACTACTCCACGCACTTTCCTCTTCTGCAGCCGCCTTACGTGCGTGAGGCGCCGGCGTACTTTACCCGCGGTGGCCTGCACTACCTCATCACCTCCGGAACCACCGGCTACTACCCCAACCCCTCCCAGGTCGCGATCGCCCCCAGCTACCACGGGCCGTGGACGGTGCTGAACGACCCCCACCCTGACGACACCACCCGCAGCTCCTATCAGTCGCAGGTGTCCTCGGTGTTCAAACACCCGCGCAAGCAGGACCTCTACATCGCACTCGCTGACCGGTGGCTCCCACACTACGAGGCCTCCAGCGAGGCGGCGGTCACCATGCACGCGCAGCGGTTCCGGCCCATGGGCGGGCATCACGCCGGTCCCTGGTCAGAACTGACCGAGATCGACACCTCCGTGGCTGACTATGTCTGGCTTCCCCTCCGGTTCGAAGGTCAACACGCTTTCCTCGACTGGCGCGAGGAGTGGCGCGTGGAAGATTACGCGTGAGAATCGCTGTACCGGGTGAACGCTTCCGAGTCGAGGGTGCGACCGAAGCTCCGGTAGACGCTCGGCGCGAGGCTGCGCTTCAGGCCTGAAGGACATGACACCGTCCGCGATCGCTTCGCCACCCCCAGAATCGCCAGCATCAGCACGACCCGCACGCATCCGCCGCCACTGAGATCCCTTTGCAAGGGACGCAACGGCAGCGCACTCGGCAACGGCTTCTACCGCACACAGCGGTACGCGTCGTTGCGGGGACCGGTCGACAACGGATCCGGGACGCTCCCGCACTCACCTCACGTGCCCATCCCTGACCGTTCACGATCGTCCTCAAGGAATCTCATGACCACCCCCGCTCTGGACAGCGCTTCGGACACAGCGCGCTCTCAGCGCACCCGGCTGCTGGTGCTGACCGCGTTGGTCGCGCTCGGGCCGTTGACCGTGGATCTGTACTTGCCGGCGTTCCCTGCGCTGCAAGTAGACCTACGCACCAGTCCAGCCGCCGTCCAGCTGACCCTGACCGCCACCACCCTCGGGCTCGCGATGGGGCAGCTCGTCGCCGGTCCCTTGAGCGACACCATCGGGCGTCGTCGCCCGCTCTTGGTCGCCACCGCGGTGCACGTGGCGGCCAGCGTGGGTGTGGCCAGCGCCCCCGACATCACCTGGGTTCTCGTCTTCCGGTTCTTGCAGGGAATGGGATCAGCCGGGGGAGCGGTGGTGACGATGGCCTTGGTGCGCGACCTTTTCGCAGGGCATCTGTTCGTGCGGGCCATGGCGCGGCTGGCGCTGGTGACCGGACTGGCTCCGGTGGTGGCACCAGCGCTCGGTTCGCAACTGTTGCACCTGGTGCACTGGCGTGGATTGTTCGTGTGTGTGGCCGCCTTTGGCCTCTTCGCCTTCGTTCTGGCCGCAACTGCGCTGCGGGAGAGCCTCCCCCTTGCGCGCCGCGGCAGCGGGAATCTACGCGCCGTCGCCGACCGCTATCGCCAGGTCCTGAGCGATCGCAGCTTTGTGGGCGTGGCGCTGATCGGGGGGATGATGGTGTCTGGGGTATTTGCCTACATGACCTCCTCCTCGTTCCTGCTTCAACAGGTCTACGACCTCGGCGCCAACGGCTACAGCGCGGTCTTCGCCGCCAACGCACTGGCTTTCGTCCTGGGAACCCAGATCGGGGCTCGCCTCCTGGCCCGCCTCGCTCCGCGTACCTTGCTCAGCTGGACCCTGCCGCTGCTGGCCGGGGCAGGGTTCAGCGTGGCGATCACCGACCGTTTCGGCTACGGCCTTACAGCTCTGGTCACCTGCACGGTCGTCTTCCATCTCGCAGCCGGTGCTAGCGGTCCGTGCTTCGGAGTTATCGGAATGGCGCGCCACGCTGGGCGGGCTGGTACGGCCGCCGCCCTACTGGGGGCAGCGAACTTCGGGCTCGCCGGCGTCCTCTCCCCGGTGGTGGGGGCTATCGGTGTGGACTCCGCCCAACCGGTTGGAGTGACCATGGGGTTGGTCGGGACCAGTGCCGTGGTGGTGCTCGTGCTCCTGGTTCGACCGGGACGGGCGGAACGAGAACAGATGACTACCTGAGGCATCTCGGGGCGCGTCAGTTGGTGCTAGATGAGCGCTGCTCACCTTCAGTGAACTGCTTCTTCGACGGACCTTGACAGTCGCTGATACCGCTCTTAACGTTGCCTGTGGAACGTTGCACACGAGGTTGGTGCGATTCCCGAGTTCAACGGATACGCCACGGCGACCACCACCTGGTAAGACCGGTTCCTCGCAACGCACAGAAGCCGAGTGAACTGGTACGTGAGGCGTACGGCCCTCAATACATCCCACTGATTCCAGTCACGACAAACACCGCAGTGGACGACGAGCCCACGACGGGACGACTACGCCGCTTACGGCTGTCGGTGCCCGACTTCGGGCTGCGTGCGATCCAACAACGCAGTTGGACAACGAGGAGATCAGCATGACGAGCATCGACGGTTTCAACGGCATCGGTACCACCCCACCCATGGCTGCGGGCGGCCCCACCCACCCCGCTGATCCCATCTCCCCGGTCGTGACTCAGACGGAACCGGAAGCATCACCCAGCGATGCTTGCTCGAAGCCGTCACGGCGAACGGCTGTCGGGATCCTGGCGGGTCTGGCGGCCGGCACGGCGTTGGAGGTGTCCAGCCCCACCTCGCACGCCGCCGCCGCCGCCGGGCTCGCGCAAGCACCGCAGGCGGCCGGGAATCCGATGCCGGAGGCGCAGTTGGGCTTCCGCTCCCGGCGCGCCTTCTTCCCCGTGCCCGATGCGGCGCTGGTGAGGCCTCTTGGTCAGGTGGCACCGGACGAAGGAACTCCGGCCCCCGTTCCATACGCCGGCAGCCCCGGCCTGGGTATCCCGCTGGGCGGCTTCGGCGCCGGGGCGTTCATGATCAATCAGTCGGGGACCTTTGGCCCGTGGAGTTTCGGCGGCCAGCAGGGCTCGAGCTGGGAGATGCGTGCCCTGCCGCAGGCTGCGTTCCACGTGCGTGAGCAGGTTGGAGGCGAGGCGGCCACCGTTCGGACGCTGGCCACCGACGGTCCCATCGACCCGGAGTCAGGTAAGGAGATCTGGCAGTCGCCGCTGCCGGCGTGGAACCGGCTAGCTCCCGGTGAGGGTCGCTACGCCGCGCTGTACCCGTTCGGGTTCACGTCCTACGAGCCGTTCGCCACCGACGTGTCCATGCGCTTCTTCTCCCCCATCGAAGCCGGTGAGGACCGCCGCACCTCCCTGCCGGTGGCCTACTTCGACGTCAAGGTGGCCAACAACACCCGCCAGACCCGCACGGTGTCGGTCATGTTCACCATGCCCAACGCCCCGGCCCACGTCGCCGGCACCCACGCCGACGAAAGCGTCCGCCTCGGCCCACCTTCGATCCGCAAGGGCTTCACCAGCCGTTACGACCAGCGCGGGCCGATCCACGCGGTCACCCTGGGCGCGGACAGCCCCGAGAACACGCCCGACAGCGCGCGCTCGGAATGGACCATCGCCACCTGGGCCGGACGTGACCAGGTCGTGTCCCACGTCACCTCCTGGAACGCCGAAGGCGACGGCGCCGACGTCTACCAGCCGTTCCGGACGACGGGCCGCCTTCCCGACCGCTCCCTCGACGCCTCTCACTCCGCCGGCGCCCTCAGCGTGAGCGTGACGCTGCGACCTGGGGCTTCGAGCACGATCTCCTTCGTGCTCGCGTGGGACTTCCCCCAGGTGGCTTTCGCGGACAACAGCACCGTGTGGATGCGCCGCTACACCAACTTCTACGGTGCCAGGGAGACCAAGACCAACGAATACGTCGAGGGCAGCTACCCCTTTGGGCAGGGCTTCGCCATCGCCTCCGACGCGCTGCGCGACCACGACGACGCCCTGTCTGCTGTGTGCCGGTGGTGGGAGCCGATCGCCACAGAGAAGGCGTACCCGACCGTGCTGCGCAGCGCCGCGTTGAACCAGCTCGCGGAGCTTACCTGGAACAACTCCTTCTGGGAGGGTGGCCTGGTCCGTCACTCTGCCGTCGCCACCGGGTTCGCCACCGCTGGTCCCGGTCAGCACCTCAACGCCTCGGTAAAAGGCAGTCACCTCTTCGGCATCCAAGACACCATCGCCGGTGGTGTCTCTGGTATGGGGGAAACCACCGACATCCAGGTCTACAACTACCGTGCATACTTCCACCTCTTCCCCAACGTCCAACGCGACCGTCTCCTGGCCTCCATCGAGTCCGTCCAGCGCTCCTTCAACGGCAACGCCCACGACCTGTACTCGACGCTGAACAATCCCTACATCACCTTCGGTAACGCTCAGGACGCCCCCATCCAGGGCGGTACGGACTCCCGTCCCCCCAAGCCGGGGTCTTCGCAGTGGCTGGACAGCCCGTCGAAGTTCATCTTCCAGTGGTACGCATTCGCCACGATGACCGAGGACCGGTCTTTCCTGCGCCAGGCCTGGCCAGCGATCAAGGCCGAGATTACCTGGCTCAAGGGCACCATCCCCGCCGGTCAGCACCTCCCCTCCGACCCGCCGGCCTTTTCCAACCCCTTCAACATCGTCCCGCAAGGCCCAGGACCCGCTCTGTTCAACTCTGAGCTGTACCTGCTGGCGCTGACCGTGGCCATCGCCGCCGGGGAACAGCTGCACACTGACCGCGACTACGTCGCCGGGTTGCGCGCGGACCTCGTGGCTGCCAAGGCGGAGTTCGAAGCCGCGTTCTGGGACGTTGAGGCGAAGCACTACCGCTTCGCCACAGCCGGCCCCTACACCAAGGCGTCCACCATCTCCGCGTTCTACGCCCAGCACCTGGCAGAATCGGTGAAACTTCCGGACCTGCTCGACCCGCTACGGCATCAGCAGGAGCTGAACTCTCAGTACCGCAACTTCCGCAGCTTCGACGACGACGGCGAGGTAACCGGAGCGCCGCTGCTGTTCCAGCCCGGTGGCCTCGCCGGTCCCGACGGTACGGTGCCCTTCGAAACGGACTGGGTCATGGTCGGCGACAACTTCAGCGCCGCCGCGGACTACCTGACCTCCGCACGCCGCTTCCAGCAGCCGCAGCTGCGCAGCTACGCCCTCGAGCTCGCGCAGGCGGTGGCGACACAGATCTGGCTACGCCCGCGCAACGGCCTCGCCTTCGCCGCCCCATGGGCGTGGTTCCCCGACGACGCTGGCAAGTACGTCTACCCGGGTTACTCCCAGGCGCTGGCGGTGTGGGACGTGCTGGAAGCGATCAAACCGCTGACGTCGTTGTAAGACCCAGACCAGCCCCACATCTGCAACACGGCCCGCGTGGATGCGAGCACCGCCCGGGGAGGACGTGCCCCGGGTGGTGCGGGAGGAAGCGTCGGCGACCATGGGCAGATCAGACGCGGTTCCGGTGCAGGCTCATCAGAAGAAGGCGCCGCCCTCGCTCAGACGCCAAATCTTGTACGACACTGTTTTGACAGCAAGCCCACCTGGTCGGTTGGCGCCGGCCACGAATCCGAGACGAAGATTCCCATGAACAGCACCTCCCACACCGATAGTCACCGCGACTCGCAGCCACGACCCGCGAACGCCCTGTTGTCCACGTCGCGGTTCGGCGGTGACTACAACCCGGAGCAATGGGAGTCGCAGGTCTGGGATGAGGACGTGCGCTTGATGCACCAGGCAGGCGTCAACTTGGCCACCGTGGGAGTTTTTTCGTGGTCGCGTCTTGAGCCACGCCCTGGTCAGTACGAGTTCAGCTGGTTGGACGACGTCCTGGACCGCCTCCACGCGGGGGGCGTCGACGTTCTGCTCGCGACGGCGACGGCCTCCCCGCCGGCCTGGTTCACTCGCTCCTACCCCCAGTCCCTGCCGGTAACGGCCGAGGGGGTACGGCTCGGCTTCGGCTCCCGCCAGCACTACAGCCCCTCCTCAGCTGCCTACCGAGAGCACGCGCTGCGTCTGGTGGAACAGATCGCTGCCCGCTACGGTCAGCACCCCGCGGTCGTGGGGTGGCACGTCAACAACGAGTACGGCTGCCACGTCATGCGAAGCTACGACGACGAGTCCGCAGCGGCGTTTCGCCGCTGGCTCAGCGTCAAGTACTCCACCATCGAGCAGCTCAACCACGCGTGGGGCACCGACTTCTGGTCCCAGCGCTACGACTCCTTCGACGAAGTCGACGTCCCGCGGGCGATGCCGTCCTTCCCCAACCCCACGCAGCTGTTGGACTTCGACCGCTTCAGCTCTGACGCCATGCTGGCCTTGTACCGCGCGGAAGTGGAGGTCTTGCGCCGTCACACACCCACCATGCCGGTGACGACCAACTTCATGGGCTTCTTCCCCGGCGCCGACTACTGGCAGTGGGCGCCGCACCTGGACGTCATCAGCGACGACGCCTACCCCGACCCTGCGGATCCGGAGAGCTACGTCGGAGCCGCCGCTCAGCGCGACCTGATGCGCTCGCTGGGCGAGGGGCGACCCTGGCTGCTGATGGAAAGTGCCACCACCGCGGTGCAGTGGCGCACAGTCAACGCCTCCAAGCCAGCGGGTATGTACCGCTCCGAACAGCTGACGGCGGTCGCCCGCGGCGCCGACGGAGTGCTCCACTTCCAATGGCGCCAGTCCAAGGCCGGTGCGGAGAAGTTTCACGCCGCGATGCTGCCCCACGCCGGCACCGACACCCGAGTCTTCCGTGAGGTGTGCGCCCTGGGCGCTGAGCTGGCTGAACTGGCACCCCGAGTTCTCGGCGCCGACGTCTCCGCTCGGGCCGCCATCATCGTGGACTGGGACTCCTGGCGCGCCGTGGGACAGCCCGCCAACCCCACCCACACCGACTACCACGCGAATCTACTGGCTTGGTACCGGCCCTTCCTGCGCCGCGGCATCACCGTCGACTTCTGTCCCGTCCGCGCCGATCTGTCGAACTACGACATCGTCGTTGCCCCGATGCTGCACGTAGTGAGTCAAGAAGACCTGGAGCACCTCGATACCTACGCTCGCTCGGGTGGTCACCTGGTGGTGACCCATCAATCAGCGATTTTGGACCGCGACCTGCATGTGTGGCTCAACGGCTACCTCGGTCCCCTCCAGCAGACCCTGGGCATCCGGCTGGAGGAGTGGACGGCGTTGGGCGCCTTGGCGTCCGGTCAGCAGCCGACGGGTGTCGCCACGAAGCTGGTGGGACCCTTCGCCGGACAGGCGTACCTGTGGCAGGACGTCGTCGCTGTCATCGATGCTCACACCGAGGTGCTCTCCACCTTCGCAGACGGCTTCGCCGCGGGGCGCCCAGCTCTCACGCGCCGCAGCACCGGCACCGGCGCTGCCTGGTACGTATCGACCCTGCCGGATGAGGCGGTCCTTGACGCCCTCATCGAGCGGTGGAGCACCGAGGCCGACGTCAAGACACTGCTGCAGCGCCCTACATCGGGTGTCGAGGCCGTCGAGCGTGGAGATCTGCTGATCGTCGTCAACCGCACCGCAGAGAGGGTCCAGGCGGCACTCGCCGAGGGCGTCGTGGACCTCGCGCCCTTCGAGGTGCGTATCGAAGAGCGCCGGTCAACCGGGGCAAGCTCCCACTGAGGTGGAGGGGGGCGTCGTGATCCCGCTGGCGCGCCCAGGAATGCCGAACCGGTCCTGCGCCCGCGGCGCCCTCGAGCGCGCCGGTACAGATCTGCCCGCCTCGCGCAGCAGGCGCGCCGCAACAGCCTGTAGGGCTGGTTCCCCGACGACGCCGGCAGGTACGTCTACCTGGGTTAATCCCAAGCCCTAGCGGTGTGAGACATCTTGGAAGACATGAAGGTATTGAAGTTGCTGCGATGAACGCCTGACCTGCCGTTGCCGGCGACACTGCTGGCGATATTGCTGGCAACTCGGCGTGAACGGGTGCGGCACCGCACCGAGCAGGGGAGGCGCCGCCGGGGTGGCGTGCGCTGAACCCGACGGAGGCCACGCCATCCCTCTTGGGCCACCCCATCCGCCGCGCCACCACGTGCGGTGCGACATCTGCGCAGGGGAACCGGCATAGGTCACTATGTGCAGGACCCGGTGCGAACAAGCCCGGTCCAGGGGCCGCGGTCGCGAATGTGGCTACAGCGTTGGGTGAGGGTGGTGTCGGAGTCGGTGACAGCTACCGGCCCCTGGGCGCGGGGCCGCCAGCCGCGCTCGAGGCAATGCGACCAGGGATGAGCTGAAGCAGGTCAGATGCTTCCGCCCATCCCTGGCCAGCCTCGCTCAGGTCCTCAGGCGTAGAAGCCGCGGTGGGCGCCATCGATCACCGCGTCGGACGTGATGGTCACCGTCTCGCGCAAGGTCAGATCGTTCGAGGAAGTACCCACCATCAGGTCCACCTCGCCCGCCTCCACCCGCCACCGCATGTCCGCGTCGAGGAACGCCAGTTGGCTGACCTGCAACGCGAAGTGGACCTCCGTGCTCTGCCCAGGCTGCAGGTCGACGCGCCGGAAGCCGGCCAGCTCCACCACCGGACGCGAGATGGAGGCGAAGCGGTCACTCACGTACAACTGCACGACCTCCACCCCCGCCCGCTCACCGATGTTCGTCACACGCACTGTGACGTCGAGGGTGTCCCCGGCCTCCACCTCACGTGCCGAGAGGACCAAATCGGTGTGAGCGAAGGTGGTGTACGACAAACCGAAGCCGAAGGGATAACGCGGAGTGTGGGGTGCATCAACGTACTCCGCGAAGCCGACGCTGCCACCCTGGTGCCACGCGGAGCCGTGCGGGTGGTTGTAGTAGACCGGCACCTGACCGGCGCTGCGGGCGACACTGACCGGCAACCGCCCGCTGGGACCGTGAGCACCGGTCAAGACGTCGACGATGGCCTCAGCGCCGCCCTCAGCCGGGCTCCACGCCTCCACCAGTCCCGCTAGGTGCGCATCGGCGGCGTCACTGGAAACCGGGCGCCCATCCAGGTGCACGCCGACCAACGGCTTGCTCAGGGCGGCGAGCTTGACGATCAGCTCCTCCTGGCAGCGTGGCAGGTTGATGTTGGTCGCATCGATGCCCTCGCCCATGGACGCAATCGAGGCTGTCCCGTGCTTGCCACCCAAGGTCAGCAGCACCACGTCGGCGTCCGCGGCGAGCGCGAGTGCCTCCGCGTGGGCGGAGTCGTCGTCTCCGGCGATCGGGTACCCATAGGCCCAGCTCACCTCGGTGTTGGGCAGGCGGTCCTGCAACTCCTGCAGCAGGGTCTTGATGCCCGGTTGCTGACGCTGCAGCAGTTCTTCGAAGACGGGACTGTCGGAGGCTTCGATGGAGGTGCCGGGGACGGTGCTCGTGATCGTCCGCGCGTCCTCACCGGACGTGGTCAGCCCCGCCATGGAGGAGTTGACGGCGAGCTTGCCTTCGGCCATCGAGTAGTGGGTGTAGCCACCGAAGAAGAAGCGAGCACTCGCGGCGTGACAGCCGATCACCGCGATCCTGCGCAGCCCCGGGCGTAGGGGAAGCACTCCGTCGTTGCGCAGCAGGACCAGCGACTCCCGAGCGGACTGTACGGCCAGTTCTGTGTCTGCGGCCACGCTGAAGGTTCGGTTGCGTTCCTGCGGTTCGGTGGCGAAGGGGTGTTCGAAGAGGCCCATGCGGAACTTGGCGGTGAGGACCTCACGGACGGCCCGGTCCAGCAGTGCGATATCGGCGCGGCCTTGCGCGAACCTCTCCCGCAGCGGGCTGGAGTAGCCGTAGGGGACGTGCTGTTCGATGTCCATCCCCGCCCGCAGAGCGGCGAGGCCGGCGTCAGCGGGGGAGGGCGCGACGCGCTGGACGGTGTGCAGGTTCTCGATCGCGCCGTAGTCGGAGACCATGAGGCCGTCGAAGTGCATTTGCTCGCGCAGCAGTGTTCTCAGCAGGCGCTGGGACGCCGACACCGGTTCGCCGCCGACGGAGTTGTAGGAAGGCATGATCCCGCGCAGCCCAGCCACGGTGATCGCGGCTTGGAAGGGCTTGCCGTACACCTCCTGTAACAGGCGGTCGGGAACGTCGCAGTGTGCACCGTGGATACCGCCTTCGGTGTGATGGGAGCCGACGAAGTGCTTGGCCACCGCCTCCGTGCGCCGTCCGGCCTCGTCTTGGTCCTGGAGGCCCCGGGTGAGGGCTACTCCGAGGGCTGAGACCAGGGTGGGGTCCTCGCCGTAGCTCTCCCCGTGTCGCCCCATGCGGGGGTCGCGGGTGACGTCGAGGACGGGGGCGAAGGTGTGGGTGATGCCGAGGGCTCGTTCCTGCCGGCCCACCACTTCGCCGATCCGTTCTTCGAGGTCGGCGTCGAAGCTGGCCCCGCGGCCTAGTCCGGAAGGGAAGCTGGTCGCACCGGGAAGGTAGGCCCCGCAGAGACCTTCCATGTGGAAGATTGCCGGGATCCCGTATCCGGAGGCCACCATCGCCTGGGACTGGACGTCGCGCTGGAAGGCCGCCACTTCCTCCAGGGTGAGGGCGGCTCGTGCCTCTAGGGCGGAGACGACACCGAGGCCATGCGGGTAGCGCTGAACGAAGTCGGCCGTCTGCGTGATGTCGGAGGGGAAGTAGCAGGAGACCTGAGCCATCTTCTGGTCCAGGTCCAATTGAGCGAGTAGAAGGTTCGCGCGCTCCTGCGGCGTCAGGCGCTGGTTCATCCATGGCCTCGTCGTGCTGGAGGGCATGCCTTGTCCTTCCCCTCGTCGTGTCGGAACGGGGGTCGGGGCCCGAACCGGCTGACGGCAGCAGGTACCTGCCGTGCCGGACGACTAGGCGCCGGACTTCGTGAAGCGCCACACATTCTCGTGCAACGTTCTACGTCAGGTTACTTGCTCGCCGCGTAGGCCGCAAGCATTCAAGCTCGACACGGGGAGCATCCCTTGGCGTCCCGCAACCCTGCAAAGCCAGTGCCGGCCCGAGCCTTGCTAGCTGGCTGCTGCGCATCGGTTCTCGTGACTTCCTGCTCTCGTCGGTGTTTCCACTGACCTCACCAGCTTCCCTGTGCCCTCGCTGAGCGTGGTGTTCGCAGACCTGCTCCTACTGGCCGTAGGCGACGCCGGTGGGGCTACCCCGCACGTGGTAGATCGATCAGACGCTGGGGCCTCGGGTACCGCAAGGGGTGGAGCAGAAGTTGATGCCTGCAGACGATGTAGAACGCCAGTGCAACGGCCACCGTTGAGGCATGGCTGAACAGGACACCACCCGCGCAAACATCACCCGCGCAAACATCACCCAGGTTCTCGGCCTCGACGGCCGGCGGCAGCGCGCAGCTGTCGTGCTCAACCCGACCAAGTTCACTGGCGTCCACGACCTGGCCGTGTTGCACCGCGAGGTGTCCGCGGCATTGGCGCGGTGCGGCTGGACCCTGGCGCTGTGGTTGCCAACCACGGCCGAGACGCTGGGACGGGCAGAGACCCGATGCGCGGTGGCGGCCGGTGTCGACGTCGTACTCGCCGCCGGTGGTGACGGGACGGTGCGAGCCGTCGCCGGGGAGCTGCTGGGCAGCGGTGTGGCGCTGGGGATCGTCCCGGTCGGGACGGGCAACCTGCTGGCCCGCAACCTCGGCATCCCGTTGGACGACGTGTCGGCGGCAGTGCAGGTCGCCTGTGAAGGTCCGCGCGCTCGACTCGATGTGGGGCGTCTGGAAGTCGACCGGGACGGCGACGGCCGCCACGTCCGCGAGCACGTGTTCCTGGTGATGGCCGGCGCCGGGTTCGACGCCGCGATGATGGCCGGCGCCGGTACGCAGCTGAAGCGTCGTTGGGGTCACGCCGCCTACGTCATCTCCGGGGTGCGTGCCCTGCGCCGGGCCCCGTCGGTCGTGAGCGTGCAGGCCGTGGACGCCAACGGCTGGACTGAGGGCCGCACGCGCAGCGCGCACGGTGTCGTGGTCGGCAACTGCGGCCAGCTGACGATGGGCCTGTCGCTGCTACCGGGCGCCGACCCCACCGACGGCTTCCTCGACGCCGTCGTGCTGCTGCCGGACACGCTCCTGCAGTGGGCACGGGCGGCGGGGTCCCTGGTCTGGGGCCGCGGACGCCCCCAGCCGCTGCTGCCGCGTCTTCGCTCTCGCAGCATCGAGGTCAGCAGTGATGTCGCTCTGCCGGTGCAGGTCGATGGCGATGTCGTCGGTTCCGCCCGCCGGCTGCGGCTGAGCACGGCCGCCGCGGCCCTGAGCGTCTGCCGGCCGGACGCGGCCGGGGCTCGGGCGCACGACGGGATCGAGCTGAGCCTGGCCAGCTGACCCAGCTAGATGATCCCGACCAGATCACGCTAGCTGGCTGGACCACCGCGACTAGCGGGATCCGCCGCTAGAGGTGAGGTGGTTCTCGTAGGCGAAGATCACCAGCTGGGCCCGGTCGCGGGAACCGGTCTTCATCATGGCCCGGTTCACGTGGGTCTTGACCGTGGCGGGACTGATGAACAGTTCCCCGGCGATCTCGTCGTTGGACAGGCCGGTGGCGACGAGGGAGGTGATCTCCCGCTCGCGGGGGGTGAGGTTTTCCACCAGCTTCACCCGCGCCGCAGGTGGGACCGGTTCGGGCTGGGAGAGGAAGCGGGAGATCAGCGCGGTGGTGGCGACCGGGGACAGCAGACGCTCCCCCGCCGCGGTGGTGCGCAGCGCTTCGAGCAGGTCGCCGGGGTCGACTCCTTTGCCGAGGTAGCCGCTGGCGCCTGCGCGCAGGGCCGCGACGACGAGGTCATCGGTCTCGAAGGTGGTGAGGATGAGCACCTTGACCCCGGCCAAGGACTCATCCGCGGTGATGCGGCGGGTGGCCTCGATGCCGTCGACGCCGGGCATGCGGATGTCCATCAGCACCACGTCGGCGCGGGCGGCGCGGGCCTGGGCGACGGCTTCGGCGCCGTCGGCGGCTTCGGCCACCACCTCCAGGTCGGGTTGGGCGTCGATGAGCAGTCGGAACGTGCTGCGCAGCAGGGCCTGGTCGTCGGCCAGGACGATGCGGATGGTCATCGTGGGGGGGTCTCCCTGGGGGTGGTTCGTCGAGGGCGGTCGCTTCGGTTCGTTCGTCCGCGCGGTCTGTTGCGTCGGTCTGTTGCGTCGGTCTGTTGCGTCGGTCTGTTGCGTCGGGGTGAGTCGCGGCTGCAACGCTGTGCAAGTCGAGGCCTGCGTCAGGAGGCGGCTGTCGAGACGGTCGCCGGCAGGTGGGCGGTGATGCGGAAGGTGCCTTGGTCTCGGTCGATGTCCAGGGAGCCTCCGGCGGCCGTGGCCCGTTCCCGCATGCCGATCAGCCCGTGCCCGGTGCCCACGCCGCGATGCCCGGTGGCCTCGGCGGCGGTGGTGTCGTTGCTCACCCGTACCTCCAGGGCACGGGCTGACCAGGTCAGGTCCACCTCGACGCCGGTTGCGGGGGCGTGCTTGGCCGCGTTCGTCAGCGCCTCCTGCACGATGCGGTAAGCGGCGATGTCGGTCTGCGCGTTCAGGGCGAGGGGTTCCCCGTGCTGGTACGCCACGATCGTGCTGCCGCTGTCGCGGTAGCGCTGCAGGAGTGCGGGTAGATCGGCCAGGCCGGGAGTGGGGTGCCTCTCGGCCGGGCCGGTTGCGCCCGCTCGATCCGACGGCTTACCGTCCTCGCTGCCGTCCTCGCTGCCGTCGAGATCTTCCTCGGGGTCGTCCTGGCGCAGCAGGCCGACGGTGGCGCGCAGCTCGTCCAGCGCCTGCCGGCTGTGCTGGGTGATGTCGTTGAGCGCCTTCTCCGCCGCGGCGGGGTCGGTGCGCAGGAGGTAGGCCGCGACACCGGACTGGGCGTTGATGAGGGCGATGTTATGGGCCAGGACGTCGTGCAGGTCGCGGGCGATGCGCACCCGTTCGGCGTTGACCTGCCGTCGTGCCTCGGTGAAGCGGTCTCGTTCGGCACGCACGGCGCGGTCCTCCATCAGGTGCAGTCGTTCGCGGCGATCCCGCACCAGTAGGCCGAGGCCGGCGGAGAAGGCGGTGAGGTTGACCGCGAAGGCTGTGGTGTCCAGATGCCCGGGCCGCAAGGCCACACCGGTCAGGAACTGCGACGCGCCGGCAACCACGGCAATCCCCAAGCCCCGCCGTAGCGGTGAGCGGGCGGTGACGGAGTAGGTGGCGACCAGGACGGCGACGGGAATGGCGGTGAACTGCACCGGTCCCCACAGGGGGATCTCCGCACTCCACAACTGCTGGGCTGCGATGGTGCCGCCCAGCGCCCACCGGGGGTGGGGGCCCAGCAGTAGCAGCGGCAACCAGGTGAAGACGGCTAGGGCCGTGGTGAGCCAGGTCAGGTGCCAGCTACCACCATCGGCGAGGCTGGCCAGCACCACGGTCGCCGGCAGCGCGAGGAGAACGACCAACCGCTCATGAGAGGAGCGGCCCCTCACCGCGAGCCGGTGCGCCGCACTTGAGGCCTGTATCTCCCCGGGTGCCTGCGCCGGCTCCTGCTCTGATGCGTGTGCCGCTACCCTCGAGCCGCCCGCAGCCGCGAGGTCCGGCCCCGGCATCTCAGAGGTCATCCCCTGCTCCCCTCTGCTCGATCCTTGTTGCACCGCTGAGCCAGTTCGCCTCGTTGGCACCAGGGCTCGTACCGCTGCGGCCCATTCCCACCCCTAGTTAGCATCCCTGCTCGAGACGTCTGCGCAGAGCACCCCTTGCGCATCCGCAGGATGCGCAAGGGGTTCTTTCGTCGTTCACCATGACCGGGTCGTCCGCTGCGACCGATCGATCAGCAGCGGGCTTACCGCGCGTCGGTGCCGCTGGTTTCCTCGGTGCGTCCGGCCGGACGAGCGTCGTGGTGGCCGCGGCTGATCGGCACGACCGCACCCGCGTCTGCACCGAGCTGGGTGCCCGTGTCCGCACCCTCGATGGAGATGCGCGGGGTGATGCGCTCCGCCCAGCTCGGGTAGGCCCAGTTGCGGTCCCCGATGAGGTGCATCAGCGCCGGGATGATGGTCAGGCGGAGGATGAACGCGTCGGCCAGGACGGCCACTGCCAGCCCGACGCCGATCTCGGCGACGATGCGCTGCCCCGCGAAGCCGAAGGCGGCGAAGACGAAGAACATGATCGCTGCAGCGGTCACGATGACCCTGGCCGTCTCGGCCAGTCCGACCCGCACCGCGCGGGCGTTGTCGCCGGTGCGGGAGTACTCCTCGTGCATCCGCGAGACCAGGAACACCTGGTAGTCCATCGAGAGCCCGAACATGATCCCGATGGTCAGTACCGGTACCAGCGACTCCACCGGCGCCGCACTCCCGAGCTGGAGGACCCCGGTCAGACCGCCCCACTGGAAGGCGGCGACCAGCACGCCCAGGCCGACGGCGAGGGTGAGCAGGTTGCCCAGTGCCCCCACCAGCGGGACGACGATGCTGCGGAAGGCGATGACCAGCAACAGGAAGCCGAGCAGGGCGACCAGGCCCAGGAAGAGCGGCAGCTTGGACAGGACGTCCTGGGCGCTGTCGATCGAGCTGGCGGTGGTCCCGCCGACCAGGACCTGCAGATTCGAGCTCCCGGAGTTGACGCCGGAGTTGACGCCGGAGCCGGCGACGGTGGCGGGGATGACGTCCTCGCGCAGCGCGGTGACCAGGTCGGCCGTCGCCTCGGTCTGGGCGCTGGAGGAGGGGGTGAGGGTGATCGCCGACACGCTCTGGCCATCGGGTGTGGTGCCGGTGGCGACCGGGCTGACCGCGGCGACGTCGTCCACGGAGGTCAGGCGGGTGCTGAGGTCGGTGAACGCTTGCTGCGAGGCGGCGTCGGGGGTGGCGGCCACCAGGGACAAGGTGGCGTCGACGCCGTCGCCGAAGCCGGCGCCCATGAGGTCGGCGTACTCCCGGCTCGCGGTACCCACCGGGTCGCTGCCGGCGTCGGAGGAACCCAACCGCAGGGAGACCGCCGGGGAGGCCAGGACCACCATGACCAGCAACCCCAGGACACCCAGGCGCTTAGGGGCGCGCTGCACCAGTGCGGACCAGCGCTCGGCCAGGGTGGAGCGGGTCGGGGACGAAGAGAGGGGAGTAGCGGGTCCGGCGGCCAGCTCGCGTCGCTGGCGGCGGGAGAGGACCCGCAGCCCGATCAGGGACAGCAGAGCCGGCAGCAAGGTCGTCGCGGCGGCCACCGTCAGCAGCACCGCCAGCGCCGCACCGCGGGCCATGCCGGTGAGGATGTCGATGTCGACGACGACGACACCCAGCAGGGCGATGATCACGGTGGCCCCGGCGAAGAGGACCGCCCGCCCGGACGTGTTCAGCGCCTCGGAGACCGCGTCGTGGACGCTCTTGCCGCCCATCAGCGCCTTGCGGTGACGGTTGACGATGAAGAGGGCGTAGTCGATGCCCACGCCGAGCCCGACCAGGGCGCCCATGGTGATGACGTTGCTGGACAGGTCGGTCACGTGCGAGAGCAGGATCAGGAGGAGCAGGGACGTGGCGACCCCGACGATGCCGGTGATGATCGGCAGGACCGCGGCCCACGCAGAGCGGAAGACGAGGAGCAGGATCACCAACGCGGCGAGGATGCCGACGCCTTCGGCGGCGCCGCCGGCGGCGGGCTGCTCGGTGAAGACCTGGCCACCGACGGCGACCTGCAGCTGATCGCTGTTCAATCCCGCGGCGATGTCGCGGATCGCCTCGATGCTGTCGGTGGAGGTGATGGCGACGGTGGCGTAGGCGGTGCCGGCGGAGGCGTTGAGCTGCGTCGCCGCCGTTTCGGGCTGGGTGTAGGGGTTGGTGACCGCCGCGACCCCGGGCAGGTCCGCGATCTTCGTCAGCGCGGCCGACACTTCGGTCTGCACCGCGGGGTCCTGCACGGAAGCGCCGTTGCTGTGCCAGACGATCTTGCCTCCTCCGTTGCCGGAGGGGAGTCCTGCTGAGGCCATGAGGCTGCTGGCCCGGCTGGACTCGGTGGCCGAGCTGGAGGAGGCGTTGGTGAAGCCGTCACCGGCGCTCAACGCACCTGCGGCCAGGGCCACCAAGGCGAGGACCCAAGCCCCCACCACGTACCAGCGCCTCTTGGCGCACCACCGAGCGAGCGCAGTCATCAGGGATCCTTCTTCTAGAGCACGACGAGACTCCTTCATCGTCGTCAGTTCGACTCCCGGGGACATCGGCTCAGCGCGGTGACCGCAGGTACCGCAGCCGCGGTACACCGGTGTTGGCGGATACGTCGCTTGCTGCACCGTCGTCCCGCGATGCTCGCCCCCCAACCATCCGGGTCGTCGTTGACGTCACTTCATCCGTGGCACAGTCGAGCATCGGGTCGACGACGCGTTGGGTATGACGGCTGTGCTGCGCCCCGGACATTCGCAGCTCATTACCTTGTTCGGTGACTGCGTTCTCCTTGCCGGACGCGTACTTCATGGGATGACCGTGCGGTGGCGGAGTTTGTGCTGGCGGCGTCCGTGGTCCAGCGTTCAGTCAGGTCCGCCTCGAGGCCGGCGGTGGTCGGTGGCGGTGGTCGGTGGCGATGAAGGGATCGGTGTGGAGCTTCAACTGCAGATAGGGGGCGCTGTCGAGGTGTGCCAGGCGGTGCTCTTCGACATGGACGGGGTACTGGTCGACTCGATGGCTTTGATCGAGAACCAGCTGCGGCAGTGGGCTCTGCAGCGCGGAGTGGACCCGCAGTTGGTGGTGGACCTGTCCCCGGGCCGGACCAATGCCGAGCTGGTCGCGCTGGTGGCACCGCACCTGGACGCTGTGGCGGAGGAGCGGCTGCTGCTGGAGCTGGAGGTGTCAACGGCCGGTGAGGTCGCGGCGTGCCCAGGGGCGTTGGCTCTGGTGGCTCAGTTACCGGTCGGGTCGTGGGCGGTGGTCACCTCGGGGAACCGCCCGGTTGCGCAGGCTCGGTTGCGGGCGGCTGGTTTTGGTGTGCCCGGAGTACTGGTCACTGCCGATGATGTGACGGTGGGGAAGCCTGATCCGCAGGGGTATGAGATGGCTGCGCGTCTGCTGGGGGTCGCTGTCGAGGCGTGTGTGGTGGTGGAGGACGCGGTAGCGGGGCTGATGGCTGCGGCGGCTGCCGGGATTCGTGCAGTGGCGGTTCAGGGGACGGGCGATGTGCTCGATGCACCGCATGAGCATGCTGTGGAGTCGCTGGAGCAGGTGTCGCTGCGCTGACGCTGCCGTATCGGTGTCGATCGACGTGGCCCTCGCGGTGTGCGGCCCCCGCCCGGCGCCCATCGCCCTTCGGCATGTCAGGCCGGTGACGTCCCCGGAGTGGTGTAACTCCTCGCGCGTAAAGCGCTGCGAATTCCGCCCATGCCGTGAGGGCCCCGGGTCGTGTCGAGCGGCGTGTCCGTGTCGACGTCCATGCGCAGCGCGGGTGTCGCTAGGAGAGCCTGTCAAGACTTCTGTGTAAGTGACTGTTGAGTTCGTCAGTTGATGTGACCATCGAGACGGTCGGGGAACATGAGTTCGAGCTGGTTCAGCGCGATCTTCCAGCCGTGGGTGCCGGCACCCTCGATCAGTTTCGCTGGCCCTGAGCGCTGGTTGGCGGGCTTGCCGCGGTCCTTCTCCCGCGCCCGAGCCCGCTTGTCCTCGATATCGCGGATCGCCAGCCACAACAGCTTCACCGCCGCGTCGTCGGAGGGGAAGTGACCCCGATTCTTGATGATCTTGCGGAGCTGGTAATTCAACGACTCGATCGAGTTCGTCGTGTAGATGACGCGACGGACGGCCGGCGGGAAGGCCAGGAAGGGCGTGAACCGTTCCCACGCCCGCTCCCAGACCGCGACCGCCGCGGGGTACTTCCGGCCCATCTCGGAGTCGGTCAGTTCCTCAAACGCCGTGCGAGCGGCGTCGACGTCGGCGGCGGTGTAGACGTCCTTCAGCGCGCGGGAGAACACCTTGCGGTCCTTGTCGCTGACATAGCGGTTGGCGGCCCGGATCAGGTGCACCACACATGTCTGGACGACCGTGCGAGGCCAGGTCGCCTCGATCGCCTCGGGCAGACCGGGCAGCCCGTCGCAGCAGGCGATGAGGACGTCCCGCACGCCCCGATTCGCCAGTTGCGCGCAGACCGAGGCCCAGAACTTCGCCCCCTCACTGGCATCGACCCAGATCCCCAGGACGTGCTTCACGCCATCGGTGTCGACGCCGATCACGATGTTCGCGTGGCGGTTACGGACCTGCCCGCCGTCACGGACCTTCACCACGATGGCGTCCAGGAACAGCACCGGCCACACCTCATCCAAAGGGCGCGACTGCCAGGCTTTCACTTCCTCCAGGACCGCGTCGGTGATGTTGGCGATCGTCTCGTGGGACAGATCTGTGCCCAGGGTCCGGGCGAAGTGGGTTTGGATGTCGCGCACCGTCATTCCACCCGCGTAGAGGGAGATGATCTGCTCCTCCAACCCACCCAGGCGGCGGGCGCCCTTCGGGACCAGGCGAGGTTCGAACGTCCCGGCTCGATCCCGCGGCGTGGCCAGCGGGATGTCCCCGACTTCACTGGCGACGGTCTTGAGGGTCGAGCCGTTGCGGGAGTTCGCCGTTCCTCGACCCGCCGGGTCGCCCTTCTCATAGCCCAGGTGGTCATCGAGCTCAGCGGCCATCCCGCGTTCGAGGACGCGGCGGATCAGTTCGGGCAGGAACCCGCCTTCCCCGGTCAGCGCGACCCCGCCCTGACCGGCCTGGGCGATCATCTGGTCGATGACGTCGTCACCGAGGAAGTCCCGGCGCAACGCGGCGGCGGGGGTCTGCTCGCGGGGGTCTGGGCGATGCTTCGGCACCGGGCCAGCCTGCAGCTGCTGCTCAGCGCTGTCGAGTGCCTGCCACAGCCGCTCAGCCTTGGTCGTGTCCGTGCTCATCGAGGTCTCCTTCCGCCGGCTTCACGCCAGCGTGTCGGCAACGCCCCTTACACAGACCATCTGACACGCCCCGCTAGGACCGTCGGCTCCGGCGGGGTCGGCAACGCCATCGAAGTCTCCGACAGGTAACGCCGTTCCCTGGACTAGCACTCATCGTGCGCCTCGATCAGCATGCAGCCGGCCAGACGCAGCAGGGCTTCGGCGTTAGGGAAAACTGATGGTGTCCGGTGAAGCGGGTCAAGCTCTGGCCGCTTCGCCGTCGCATCGGCCGGTTGAGCAGACCTGACTCTACGAAGCTGTGCGGTGGCCGCCTCCTGCGGCTTTCGCCGAGTACATGGCAGCGTCTGCAGCCCGCACGAGATCGTCGATGCGGAAACGCGGGGTCTCACTCACCGAAGGTAGGTCTGTCCCGGTCAAGACCATCTTTGGTGTTCGACGTCCGCCACGGACCGAGGTAGGGCCACCGTTGGCCCTCGTCGGGGGCGTGGCGGGTCTGCTCGCGATGCCGACGCTGGCCGATGCCAGAACAAAATGCTCGCCGACCTGTCGAGGTGCAAGCTCCCTGACGATGTCGGCGGCGAGTGCCGCGGCGGTCTCCGCGGTGGTGTCTGGGAGCAGGACGACGAACTCGTCGCCGCCCAGGCGCGCTGTGATCCCCGACGCTCCAACCACAGACTGCAGGCGTAGCGCGGTGTCGCGCAGGAGCAGGTCGCCGACCTGGTGTCCCAGGGTGTCGTTGATCCGTTTGAACCCGTTGAGGTCCAAGATCATGACGACGACCGCCTGCCGATCGTCCAGGTTCGTCGCCTCCTCGAAGAACGCTCGACGATTGGGTAGTCCGGTGAGTTCGTCGACGAATGCCGCTCGGCTCCGCTCCAGCAGTGACATCAGGGTCTTGATGACGACCGCCAACTTCGTGGCGACCGCAGCGAGAGCGAGGACCTCGAAGACGAGGGCGACCGTGGCCGCACGGGGGTGCGAGGTCCGGAAGTAGGCGGCCACCATCGTCAAGGTGAAGACACTGAGGGGCGCCGCCAGGTTCGCCCAGCCCAGATCGGTGGCGGCTATCGGAGCCGGTGCCGGCGACCAGGCCGTGTGCACGAGGAGGACGAGGGAGACAAGACGTACTACTGCCGCAGCGCCCAGTGCCCACGACGGGATCGAGACAAAGGCTGTCGTCGGCATTGGTGCACCGGCGAAGTGGATCGAGTCCAGCACTTCTGCGACGAGCGTGAGCGCGAAGGCCACGAAGAGTTTCGGGAGTCTGGGGTCGCAACGCCAGCCCACGAGATGGCAGTTCGCCGCCGCGAAAGCCGTCAAGACCAACAGCAGCACGGGGCGCGTCAGCCATGCCCAGGCGGCAGTCGCGGGCATGGCTGCGTCGTGCAGGGCGGGGACAGCGGTCACGGCTAGGATCGCCCCGAGGCCGAAGACGCTGGCGATACCGTCGAACCAGGCAGTGATGTGAGGCATGACGGCGCTGCGCTGGTAGTGCAGCATCCGCAGGTTCGCCCAGAACAGCACCGGGTAGACGAGAACACCCGTGCCCGCGACCACTACCAGCAGCGACGTCGGAGCTGCGGGCGTACCTGTCACTCTTGCCGCGAGGCTCTCGAGGATGAGCAACGTCTGAGGAGTGAGGGCCGCAAGCACCATGAAACCGATGAGCAGCGCCTGCCACGGACGTCCCGGCACTCGGTAGCGACGACCCGGCAGGAGGACGATCACCGCAGCCATCACCACCAGGCCCAGTGAGGCCACAGCGGCAACCACCGGAAGGAACCGCGACACCATCGTGGCGGCCAGTCCAAGGAGCCCGGTGAGGCCCAGAAGGGTCACTCGCACCGGCGATTCTCGCCACGCAGCGAGGAGAGGACGCCCGACCACGTCACGGCGGGTGTCCCGCTCGGTGCCTGGGTCGGCGGTCCTGGCCACGATGCTGCTCTCCGGGATCGTTGTGTGACGACGTCACGACGGATCGAACTGTGCGCTGTGCTGTCGTGGACTATCGACCGGACAGCGGATTATCTGGACTCCTTCAGCTTCTTCTCACCCAACCGCGGACGACTGGACACAGTCGGTCACAGCGGCCGGCTCGCTTCCCTCGCGGTCGCTGATGCACCCACGTCATGGAGGGGGGAGGAGCGTGCCTGTTGCGTGGCCCATCACCTCGACTTCGTTGAGGGTCGGACCTCTCAAGAGCAGGAGACGACTGTGAAAGGTGCCTGTCTCGGCGAGCTGACCACTCGTGCGTCAGGACGCCCGGGTCCGGCCGCTATCGCGGCCGGACTCGCCATCGCAGCTTGGCGAAGGACGTAGGGACATCTTCCGGCATCGGGGTGTCGCGTGAGGCTCACATGAGCCGCCGGGCCCTCGCCCTGGCCGTCACCAGAGCCTTCAGGTAGCTGCGGGAGACCACATCGAGCTCGACCGACGCCACCACACCTGTTGCAGCTTCGACGACGGAACCGCCCGCAGGCTGCTCAGCGCCAGAGTTCCGTCGCGACACGAGAGTCTCCGTCAGGACGCTCATCACCTCTGCCGTCTCGATACGACTACCGTTCCCGACATCTCCCGCGAAGGAGTGGTTTTGCTCGAGGGTCGCCGCATGAGCGCGGACGGCGTCGACCGCGGCCCCCAACGGTCCAGCACCGAGCACCAACGCATCGCGCACCTGGGGTTGCAGGCGGCATCCGCGAGTCAGCTCACCGGGGTCGAACCCCAGCGCCTCAGCGGCACCGGACAGCAGTCCCACGGTAAAACCCGCGTCTGGTTGGGTGGGTGTGAGCAATCGGCATGCCTCGGCCCGCGTGAAGATCCAGGTGATCGTCTCCTCCGGCACACCGACGGATCCACTGTGCGCCAGCAACAGCAGGGTGATCCACCCGAGAAGCTCCTGACGGCCCAACATGACCACGGCCTGGCGCAGGGACGTCACGCCACCACGAGGGGCATAGGCCGCGGAACTGACCGTGGTCAACACCCGCACGCTCAGGCCGGGATCACTGGACAGGTGCTCGAGCACCTGCTCGACAGGGGTCTCCAGGTCAGTCAGCAAGGCCAGGAGCTGGACGCAGGTGAGATGTTCCGGACTCAGCGTCTGGCGCTGCACGACGTCTGGACGGTGCAGGAGATAGCCCTGGTAGAGGTCGACGCTGAGGTCCTGGCAGGTCGTGAACTGTTCCTCGGTCTCGACCCGCTCCACCAGCACGACGGCCTTCGGATTGACCCTTCGCACGAGAGCGATCACCTGGGGCAAGCGTTCGGCCGTCGCTTCGAGGTCGATCTTCACGTAGTCGGCAAGCAAGACAGCAGGCACGCGCGACAGCTCGCCGTCGAAGTCGTCGACGGCGATCTCGAAGCCGCGCCGTTTCAGGGCGTGCAACCCAGCCATGACCAGGTGGTCCACCTCGACGGTCTCCAGCAGTTCCAGCACCACCCCCTCGGAATCGAAGGGCAGCGGTAGTTCCCCGGTGAAGAAGGACCGGGTCGTGTTCAGGAAGAGACGTCGTCCACCGGCCAGGTCCTCCACGCCGAACTCTGCGAACGTCGCGCCGATGACCTGTGCCGTGGCGCGGTCGTGTTCCAGGCGGCCGGAGAGCTGAGCGTGGTTAGCCCTTCCCGAGCGGTAGAGGAGCTCGTAGGCGAACACCTGACGTTGGGCGGTGTAGATCCCCTGCAGACCGACTCTCGTCTCGGTAACCCCGCTCGTGACCCCGCTCGTGACCCCGACTGGGGTGCCGTGACCGGTCGCGCCATCCCGGGCAGGGGCAGGGGTGACGGAGGCAATGGTCGAGTCAGGTTCCGGGCCGACACTCACGAGAGGATGTCGCGGGTCACAGCGAACTGCTCGGTGAGCACACCACCGATGACCGACTGGGTCTGATTGATGGCCTCGACCACGGCATGGATCTGCGTCAGCGACGCGGTGACCGCCTCCACCCGCTCCTGGATGCTGGCCACCTTGGCGCTCACGCTGGCGGTCGCCCGCTCGGTCTCCCCCGAGAGTTCCTTGACCTCCTCGGCGACGATCGCGAAACCGCGCCCGGACTCACCCGCCCGTGCGGCTTCGATGGTCGCATTGAGCGCGAGCAGCTTCGTCTGCGCAGCGATGGCCTGGATCGCGCGGACCACTTCGTTGATCTCGTCACTGGCCTGCTGGAGTTCGGCGACCTCGACGTTGGCCTCCGCGGCCAGCGCTTCGCCCTGGGCGGCGACGCCCGAGGCGGTCACCACGTTGCGCTCCACCTCCTCGATGGAAGTCAGCAGGTCGGTACCGGCCGTGGTGAGGCGCTCCGCGGCGGCGAAGCGTTCCATCGCCTGACCGATGAGGAAGGCGGTGTTGCGCAGCGCGCTCTCCCGGCTGGTCGACATCACCAGGGTTCTGGTCGCGAAGAAGTCCATCGTCCCGACCACCCGCCCACCGACCACGACGGGCAGGCAGACGCCTGACTTCACCCCGGCCCGCTGAGCGGCGGGAGCGCGGACGCAGTCGGTCATCTCGCCGAGGTCCTCCACGAAGAGCAGGTCCTGCTTGGCCCAGGCCCGCCCGGAGAGTCCGACGCCCTTGGCGAAGGAGGCGGAGAGGGTCACCTGGCGGAACTCACTTCCCGCATCGCCCGACTCCAGCTCGAAGCGCAGCACCTGATGGCCGGCCGACCCCGTCTCATCCAGACGCCAGAACGACCCGTACTGCCAGTCGAAGTCACGTCGGATGGTGTCCAGCGCCACCCGCAGCGCGGCTTCTTCACCCCCGGCGGAGGTGAGCTCGCGGATGAGGGTGGAGACCGCCGCGACGTCCTGGGCGGCCTTCTCCTGACGCAGAGCCTCGTCCAATCGGGTCACCGCGCCGGAGATCAGCGTCGCGACGCTGCGCAGGACAGCCATCCGCCCTGTCGAGGGGGTGGCCTGCTCGGTGGTGAAGAAGTCCATCGTGCCTACGACGTGACCGTCCTGCAGGATCGGGAAGCTGATGCCGGCCTTGATGCCGTCGCGCTGCGCCACCGGTGCGCGCACGCAGTCGCTGAGCTCGGAGAGGTCGGCGACGAAGACCAGGTCGCGCTGGCGCCAGGCCCGGCCCGAGAGGCCGACCCCTTCCGCGAAGGTGGCCTCCAGCGTCACCTTGCGGAACTCCGCCCCCGCTACTCCGCTGTCCTGGGCGAAGCGGAGCACCCCTGCGGCCTGGTCGAGCTTCCAGAACGAGCCGTAGGCCCAGTCGAAGTGGGTCCGGACGGTCTCCAGGGCGATGCGGATGGCGTCTTCGACGGTGCGTGCCTGCTGCAGTGCCTCGACGACACCGGTGACTGCATCGAGGTCTGCTGCGGCCTCGGCCAGTTGCTGGGTCAGCGACGTGACGGCCTTGGTGGCGTGGCGAGCGAACACGGTGAGTCCTCCGGGGATCCTGCAGCGTCGGGAGGGGCGAGCGCGGATCGACGCCCTGATAGTTCAGCACTGAAGGAATCGGCAGGACGGATCACGACCTGTACTGCTGCGTTCGGAGGAACGTCCAGGTAGAGAACCGATGGAGTCCACCCACCGAGGGACGTCGCATGCGGGGTCTCAGGCAGGCGTCTCGTGCTGCGGCACCGCCGACACCGGCGGCACCGTCGATACTGCAAGGATGTCCTGGTCGGCGAGGTGGACCCGTGTCCATCTGATGCCTCAGCGGTGTTCAGGGACCAGGGTCCTCAACCGATGAAAGAGTTGTGACAGTCACCACCGACGCCCCCAATGCTCACTCGACCAGTGCGAGCACAGCCCCGGTCACCTTCCTGCTAGACGTCGGCCGCCTGCCGGGCGTCCGCGAAGACCGCGACGTCATCGCGAGGTCGCCCTTCAGCGGATCGGAGGTCGGTCACCTCACCCTGCAGGCGGGTCTGAGCTTGTTGAACGTCCTGGATGGTGTGGCGGGACAGGTGGGCCTGCAGGGCAGTGATCTGCGAGCGATGTACTTGCTGCACGTCGTGGGAGACCAGAGCGCGGGGGAGCTGGCCCGGCGTATGCAGGTACCGCAGTCGTGCGTGACGCTGATCGCCAAGCGGCTGGAGGCCGACGGGCTGCTCGTCCGTCAGAAGCACCCCTCTGACGGTCGCAAAGTCGTCCTGGCCCTGACCTCCGCGGGGGAGAAGACCACCGACGCGTTCTCCGTCCTGGTGCGTGATCGGATGCGGAAGTTCTTCGCGCCGCTGTCGGCGGCTGGTGCGGCCGCGCTGGCTGCGCTGCTCGCCGAGGTCGTCGAGCCGCACGAAACAGCTTCACACTGACGCCTCGACGGGGTGCGCACGGCGAATGACTGCGCCAGCGACCACGACCCCGGTATCGGTTCTCGGGTCAGCCACTTCCCAGACCTGCTGGCGCCAGCATTCCCATCGTTCGAGGCGCTGGCGGGCCAGCGCTGTCCACGGCCGCCGCGACGACAGACGCCATGTCCGGGCTAGCGACGGAAGAGCGTCACCGGACTGGTCGTACACCACTCTGGTGGACCCGAATCATGCAACAGAACTGATACTTTTCGGGTACCTATCAATAGGATTGGTGCAGCACCACAACCGCACCGTTGAGCTGGACGCGTGGTAGGCGGCTCCCCTACGGATGGGGTCTGCTGCACTGATCGGTGACAACCAAGCTGGCTTGCTCCCGAGCAGGCCTGGAAGGATGTTGCTGTGCCCAAGCCCTACCCGCGTGAGTACCGAGACGACGTCGTCCGTGTCGCCCGGGACCGCGATCCTGGCGTGACGTTGGAGCAGGTCGCCGCCGACTTCGGCATCCACGTCATGACCTTGTCAAAGTGGATGCGCCAAGCTGACGTGGACGCGGGCGTCAAGCCTGGCACGAGCACGAGTGACAACGCGGAGCTGCGCGAAGCCCGCCGCCGGATCAAGCTGCTCGAGCAGGAGAATGAGGTCCTGCGCCGCGCCGCGGCCTACCTCTCCCAGGCGAACCTGCCCGGTAGCTCAGGACGTGGCTCGGGAAAAGGCTCTACCCGCTCGTGAGCGAGCTGGCCGCCGAGGGCATCTCGGTGGCCCTCACGTGCCGGGTGCTGAACATCGCTCGACAGGTCTACTACCGCTGGTTTGCCGAGCCCGTCACCCCGGCGGAGCTGGAGGAGGCCTACCGTGCCAATGCCCTCCTCGACGCTCACCTCGATGATCCGGAGTTCGGCTACCGCTACCTGCACGAAGAGGCTGCTGAGGCCGGGCAGTCCATGGCGGCGCGGACCGCCTGGCGGATCTGTTCGGATACCCGGTGGTGGAGCGCATTCTCTAAGCGCCGCAGCAAGAACGGCAAGCGACCGGGTCCGCCAGTGCATGACGATCTGGTCCGTCGGAAGTTCGTCGCAAACCGGCCTAACGAGTTGTGGCTCACCGACATCACCGAGCACTGGACCGCCGAGGGCAAGCTCTACCTCTGTGCGATCAAGGACGTGTTCTCCCGGCGCATCGTCGGGTACTCCATCGACTCCCGGATGACTTCTCGCTTGGCCGTCCATGCCCTGGCCAATGCCGTTGCGCGACGCCGGGTTGAGGGTTTTGACGTCGACGGTTGCACGCTACATTCGGACCGTGGGTCGCAGTTTCGATCCAGGAGATTCGTCTACGCCCTCAGTCGACACGGCCTGGTGGGGTCGATGGGTCGTGTCGGTGCGGCCGGGGACAACGCGGCGATGGAGAGTTTCTTCGGGGTGTTGCAGAACAACGTCTTGGACCGCCGGCAGTGGGTCACTCGGGAGGAGTTGCGGATCGCGATCGTGACCTGGATTGAGCGGACCTATCACCGCCGTCGGCGGCAGAGCGGGTTGGGCCGGTTGACCCCTGTTGAGTACGAGACCATCATGACTACGTCGGTCGCTCTGACCGCGTGACGTAGCTGTCATCTGATCGTGCAGCAGACCCGTGACCATCGAAGGCGAGGACGAATTCACGCGCTGCATGCAGCACGAAGTGGATCACTTGGACGGCCGGCTGTTCTTGGACCGGCTCGCTGGTCCCCGCCGCCGTGACGCGCTACGCCAGCTACGTACCGCCACGTCGCTGCACCACCTACCCGCCGCACCCTGACCTGATCCGACCGCATGCGCTTCGCATGCTGAGCTGGGCGCCCTCGCACCCCTAGACGGCCGGAGGTATTCCCACCTGAGGGGCGAGGGCAATACCCGATGTGGTCCTGACTCCCTACGTGGGTAGCGCTGGAGTCAGGACCACACCCCTCACCCCAGCAGGGTTTGGCCCAGGTACTCCCCTTCACGGCAACCACGCGGGACGGCGAAGACCGCCGACCCGATGGGTGTCGTCCACTGGTTCAGCAGGTCCAGCTCGTCCAGACGCTGCTGGATGGGGACGAACTGGTGCTCCAGATCGGCCTGGAAGCTGATGAACACCAGCCCCGAGTCGCTCAGCTGCCCCGGCGGTGGTGGGACGTCATAGTTGTAGGCCCGCCGCAGGAACGTCTGGGTCTCATCCTCGGTGCGGGCACGGCGAATGTGGGCGAAGGTGTCGATGACCGGCAGACCCAGGTCGTCGGTCGCTTCCAAATCCGGTTCGTCGTGCTCGCTCCCACCCGTTGTCGGGGCGCCGTCGCGCAAACGCCGGCCCACCGCGGCCTCGCGGCCGGTGCGGTCCAGTTCGTCCCAGGTGTCGAGGTTCATCGCGATGCGGCGCACGATCATCGAGGTCCCCCCGATGAGCCAGTCCGCCCCGTCGGCGGTGCCGCGAGTCCGGCTGTCCTCTTCCACCCAGACGAGTGCCTGCCCGGCGGGGGTGGTGTGGTCGACGTTGCGGGTGCCGTCGACTTGCCCCATGAGGTTGCGCATCGTGGTCCCGGTCGGGGTGGACCCGACACTGCGCCGGAAGCCGTGCTGGACCCAGCGCACGGTGGTGAACGTGCGGGCCTCTTTCGTCAGCAACCGCACCGCGTGCGCAACGCTGACCTGGTCATCCGCGCAGAATTGCAGCAGCAGGTCCCCGCCTGACCACTCCGGTCGCAACCGGTCGATGCCGAACGGCGGTAGCGGTGCCAGCCACGATGGGCGTGCCGCCTGCAGCCCGGCGGCGGTGAAGACGCCGGGCCCGTAGCCGCAGGTGATGCTCAGGCGCGCCGGAGCGGTGGCCAATTCCGGTTCGGTGTCGGTCAAGCCAGCCTGCCCAGACGTGAGGCGGGTGATGTCGTCGGTCCAGATCCGCATGAGGCGGACCAGCCCGTCCCGGTCAACCCCGGGTTGCAGGTCGAAGGCGACCAGGGAGGCGAACGCCTGCGGGGCAGTGGCGATTCCGCCTTGGTGCTCGCCGTGAAAGGCGACCTGGGCGCGACCGACGGCGTCCTGAGCCGCCGAGGAACCAGTCGCGCCGGTGGGCTCAGCGCCGGCAGGCCCGGCATCGGCGGACCCAGCATCGGCAAACCCAGCATCGTCACGAGCCGAGGCGGTGCTGACCCCAACAGCGCTGACCCCGAGAGCCCCGACCCCGACCCCACCCAGGGCCGCGGCGCCGGAGGTGAGCAGGGCCCGACGCCCGAAACGACGCGACGGGTCGGCTTCCCCACCCGTAGCGGGAACGGATCGAGGTGTGGGGTCGCCGCCGGGGTCCGATGCGGGCGAAGCGGGGCGGGGGGTCACGGCGCGACCGTCGTGGCGGGCGTGGCCATGTCGGGCATCCCCTCCATGTCGTGCATCCCCTCCATGCCGTCCATGCCCTCGTGTCCGGTGCTGTCGTCGCCGTCGTCGTAGGACTCGTTCGCGCCGGAGAACGATCGGGCGGGGGCGAGCAGGTTGAAGGTGGAGCCGTCCTCGGCGGTCAGGGTGATGTCGACGTCTTGACCGGGCAGGACCGGGGCGGTGACGGACATGAGCATCAGGTGGTCCCCACCCGGGGACAGCTCGTGGGTGCCCCCGGCGGGGACGATGAACCCGTCCGGCTTCTCGCGCATGACCATCGCGCCGGAGTCGTCGGTGGCCATCTCGTGCAGCTCCATGCTGCTGGAGGCCGCGGTGGTGGCCGAGACGATGTGCACGTCCTCCTCCCCGGTGTTGGTCAGGGTTCCGAAGGCCGCGGTCATGCCGGTGTCAGCGGCCTTGACCCACGGGTCGCTCACCGTCAGGGCCGTCGCCTCCCCACTGCCGGTGCTCGAGCTGGAGCTCGTGGCCGGGGAGGCGGTCTGGCTACCGGATGCCTGTCCGCCCGAGCAGGCGGTCAGGGCGGCCAACGCGATCAAGGGGGCCGCGGCCAGCGTCAGACGTCGGCGACGCCTCAGGCCGCCCGTGCGCGACCCGGCGAGGTGGCCGGCAGCAGACGTGATGCCCGTCGTGTCCGTAGTCATGGGGGCGGGGAACGTGGCGGTGGTGTTCGTGGTGCTGGTCATGGCAGAACTCCTGGAGTCGGTGAGGTTGAGGGGGTTCGCGCCGGCAGACCGGGCGTGGGAGTGATTCACGAGCCGTGGGTGCGGGCTGCACGGCGGTGGTGGAACACGAGCAGGGCAGCGACCACCAGGACGAGCAGCAGGGCCCCGCCCGCCATGACCGCGGTGGAGGGGCCGCTCCCGTTCTCGTCAGAGGTGCTGGCGGCGGGTGCGGCGTCGGAGCTGGCTGTGGTCTCGGTACTCGAGGTCTCGGTGTTCGGGGTCGCGGTGGCCGGGGTCGCGGTGGCCGACGCGCTGGGTGTGGGCACGGGCTCACTCACCGCAGGACCGCTCGCCGCGGGGTCACTAGCTACGGCACCACTGCCTGCGGGGGCAGCAGCTGCCTGGACGGTGAAGGAGAAGGTGCCTTGGATGGGGTGGCCGTCGCTGGAGACGACCCGCCACACGACGGCGTAGTCACCGCCGCCCATTCCGGCCGGCCACGCCAAGGTCAGGGTCTTGCCGTCCACGACCGGGTCCCCGGTGGGGATGTCGTTCCCGGCGCCATCACGCAGGATCGCCAGCGAAGCGATGGGCAGGATGTCGGCGTTGTACGTCATCTCCAGCTGGCTCGGGGCCTGCTCCAACACCATCCCATCGGCGGGGTTGGTCGAGCGCAGCTGGTCGTGGGCGTAGCTGGGCGCCGCGGTCACCACCGCCCACAGCAGGCACCCCACCACGGCGAGCACCCAGCCGGCCCCGCGAACCGGGCCCCGCCTCGCTCGCAACGACGTCATCGCAGGCCCCCCGAAGTTGGAATAGGACCCGAGGTGCCGGCACCGGCACCTCGACTTCGAGAGCGGTGAACTGCGCCCAGGACCACGTCTAGGACCAGGAACACCAGCAGCGAGACCCCCAGCAGCGGCAAGGCCCACCCGATCGCGACGGTGAGCACGACGACGAGGGCCAGGACGGGCTTTGGCAGGTAGCGCCAGGCGCCGCGGTGAGCGGGCGGGCCGACCGAGAGGCGCCGGGCGGGGTCGAGTCGACGCTGCCACCACATGCGGTAGCCCCACACGATGACCGCGCTCAACCCCAGCCCCAGGGCGAGCAGGACGAGCTGGTTGCCCAGGCCGAAGGAGCCCATGTGCAGGTCGATGCCCCAGCGGGCCAACTTGGCCATGAACGGGTAGTCCGCAAAGCGAACCACGTCCAGCACCTGCCCCTGCATCCCACCGGCCGCGGTGGCGCTGACGGCGACGGCGGCGGAATCGACCTGCGTGTGCAGCCCGCGGTCGATCTCATCGACCTTCCACGACGCACCCGCCTCCGCAGGTGCCTTCACCTCGATCTTGCCCGCGGTCAACCCCGCCTGGCGGGCGGTGGCCAGGGCCTGAGCGAACGCAGCCGGAGTCACCGCGGAGGCCACGGCGGCGTCCACACCCTCCGCAGCGGTGCCCTCAGTTTCGCTGATTCCGGGATCACCGGTGGGGGCGTTGGCGTGTCCCTCATGCCCGGCGTGGTCCTCGTGACCGGTCGCAGCTGCAGCCAAGCCAGTGGCTTCGGGCAGGGTCGTGTCCACCGCGGGGGTGGACCAGGAGAACGCACCGCGCAGGGCGTCGACGTGGGCGCCGGCGTAGCTGGACCACGTCAACCCAGTAGCCGACAACGCGATCAGTCCTACCGCGATCCAGGTCCCCACGACCGCGTGCAGGGTGCGGGTCCGACCCCGGCTTCCCCGTCCGCCCGCGTCCTTGCCGGCTTCGCCACGCCCGGGTGCCAGGACCCGGCGCACCGGTCCCCCACCAGACCCCCCGGACGCGGGCGAACCGTCGCCGCTGCTTCCGTCGCTGTTGTCGGCGCGGGCGGTGCGACGGGTCGAGACCTGACGAGCGATCCACAGGCCCAGTCCCGACAGGGCCAGCACCCACAGCCAGGACGCGGCCAGCTCGCTGTACAACCGGCCCGGTTCACCCAGGTGCAGGTTGCGGTGCAGCTGGTCCACCCAGGTGCGCAACGGCAGGATCCCGCTGGTCCCGTAGGCGGTCAACTCACCCCGCACCTGCCCTGTGCCGGGGTCGATGAACACCGCGGTCCGCTCGGACTCCCCCAGGGTGGGCTCGGAGAACAGCACGCGGGTGGTCTCCGACGTCGTCGGCGCCGGGCGCACCGCGACCGGTTCCTGACCGCCGCGGGCCTCGACGGCGGTCTGGATCTGGGTGGCCAGCGGCACCTGCGTCGCGGTGGGGGTGGCGTGCAACTGGTCGCGGTAGAGCAGCTGCTCCAGCTGCGGGGTGGCTGCGTAGAGGGTGCCGCTGACCGCGGCGACCAGCAGGAACGGGGCGATGAGCGCTCCTGCGTAGAAGTGCAGGCGCAGCACCAGTGGGCGCACCCGGGTCCACGTCGAGGGCGGCGCCGAACCGGGTCGGGCAGGGGCACCCGGTGGGGAAGGTGGTCCTGGTGGGGGCGTCAGGGCAGGGGTGAGCAGTTCGTCAGCAGACACGGTGGTCCTCGCAGGAGGGCCCCGGGTGGCGTGACGGCGCGCCCGCCTGGACCGCACGGCCAGGACGACAGGCGTTGGGCAGCCAGGTCGGTCAGGACCGGTGAGCAGGCAGGACGACACGCCACCGCGAAGGCGGGTGGTCAGGGCGGCATCGAAGGCGCCAGGCCGGACCACCGGCCGCTCAGCAGTCCTGGTCAGGACCACGAGCAGCGAGGAACAGGCTCAGACGCAGAGGACGAGGACCGGCGGACCACGCCGGGACAGGCTTCGTGAGCGGACCGGCTCACGCAGACCCCACCGCTGAAAGGCACCTGCGCTGGGGCGGGGCAGACGCACCGCAACCGGCAGGACCAACGCCATCAGGACTGCGACGAGGGGGGCCAACCAGGACCACAACCGCCACAGGGCGCGTTCACCGCTGGCTAGGACCAACGCGGTCAGCGCGGTGGCCACCACGTGGGCCAGAAGCATCGGGGTCACCGACCACGATCCGACCGAGACCCCCGTCGCGACGTCGTGCATCGAGGCCATCGCCTCAGGAGACATCAGCCCAGGAGACATCGTCGGCGTGGTCGAGTGCCCGTGGGCCAGCTGGCCCATCGGCATCGCGTTCAACGCCTCTACGTCCAACGGTCCACTACGGGCGAAATCCAGGGCCATGAACGACTCGTGCAACAACCACTGCCCGCCAGCCAGCAGCACCGTCAGGCCTGCCAGGCTCAGCCGCCAGCGGGTCGCCAGGTGCACCACTGAGGCGACGAGCACCACGACCGCGGCAGCAGCCAGACCAGAGGGCACATGGCCACCACCGGCGACGTGCGCGACAACGGCCAAACCCACGATCACGACCGTCACCACGGCGCTACGTAGCGCGCGTAACACTCCCGCGGTCGGCCGGTTCACAGCCTCAGCCTAGACGACCCCCACTTGTCTACGACGATGCGTCGGAGATCAGATGGAGGTCGCATGCAGCCCCAGGACGTCACGTCCTGCCCATCCAGACGCCGCTCTGCGCAGTTGCTCAAGCCCGAGCCGGTGCCAGGACGCACTCGGTGGCGCAGGACTCGCTGCGGTCCGGGCACCCGGCCAGGGCCACCTCGGCGGTGCTCAGCCGGTGGCGTAGCTGCTCCAGTGCGACGAGCTTGGCCTCGATGCGGGCCACCTGCTGCACCAGCAGCGGGTGCAGGTGGTCACGGACCTGCGTGCACGAGCCCTCACCCATCACGCCCAGATGCCCGGCGACCTCCTCCAGCGACAGGCCCAGCTCCTTGCTGGCCTCGATGAGGTCCAGGCGGGTCAGGACGTCGGAGTCGTAGTCGTAGTCGCGGTAGCCGTTGGGCCCCCGCCGCACGCTCAGCAGCCCGAGGCTCTCGTAGTAGCGCAGCGTCGTGGCCGGCAGACCACTGCGGCGGGCGACCTCGGCGATGCGCACGTGGTCGAGGCTAGGCGCCGCGCAGCTTGACCTTCCAGTCGCTGGAAGCTTTAGCGTCACCCCTCGTGTCCTCGTCCTCCACACCATCGCCGACCACGACTCCCACTGCCGGGACGTCACCTGCGGTGGCGTGGCTGGAGCGCCACCAGATCGCCCTGTACCTGGCCGCCATCGCGGCCGCCGCCGTGCTGGGTGTCCTGATCGGTGGTGCCCACCACCTCGAGGTCGCCATCGAGCCGGTCCTGGGGCTGCTGCTGTACGCGACGTTCCTCGCGGTGCCGTTCACCGCGCTGGGCCGGGCCCTGCGCGATGGGCGCTTCCTGGCCGCGGTCGGCGTCCTGAACTTCGTCGTCGTGCCGCTGGTGGCGTTCGGGCTGTCCCGGCTGGTGGCCGACGACCCGGCGTTGCTGTTCGGGGTGCTGCTGGTGCTGCTGTGCCCGTGCATCGACTACGTCATCGTCTTCGCCGGTCTGGCCGGTGGCGCCGCGGATCGACTGCTGGCCGCCGCCCCGCTGCTGATGCTGGCCCAGATCCTGCTGTTGCCCTTGTACCTGCTGCTGTTCATCGGCCCCGCCGGGGTCGCCGTCGTCGAGGTCGGACCCTTCGCTGAAGCCTTCGTCGTGCTCATCGTCGTCCCGCTGACCGCAGCCGCCCTGACCCAGCGACTCGCCGCACGGGCCGGTCGCACCGCTCACGTCGCCGGTGCTGTGCAGGCCGTGACCGGGGCGGCGATGGTCCCGCTGATGATGGCGACCCTGTTCGTGGTCGTCGCCTCTCAGGCCGGTGCCGTCAGCCGGCGCGTGGGTGAGCTGCTGGTCCTGGTGCCCCTGTACGCCGGTTTCCTGATCGTGATGGCCGTCCTGGGAGCGGTAGCCGCGAGGGCGTTCCGTCTCGACGTCGCCTCCGGGCGGACGCTGGTGTTCAGTGGCGCCACCCGCAACTCCCTGGTCGTGCTGCCGCTGGCTCTGGCTCTGCCCGCCTCACTGTCGCTGGCGCCGGTCGTGGTGGTGACCCAGACCCTCGTCGAGCTCATCGGCATGGTCGTCTACGTCCGCCTGGTGCCCCGACTGATCGGTGTCGGGTCGAAGTCCACGTTCAGCTGAGGACCGCAGGCGACGTCACGGTCATCCCGCTGGTCGCGCGCACGCGCTCATGCTGGTGATGGGGTGCGACGTCAGATGTCGTGCCAGCTCTTCACGAGGGTCTCCACCGCGGGGACGGCTCCTGCGGGATAAGCACCTCGACGTTGTAGACGCCGTGCGCAGCGCGGTGCACCCACGCCAGGCGTGTCTGCCAGCGAGGCAATGCTGCACTCCGATGCGGGTGCCGGCGATGTTAATGCGCAGGGAGTTCCCATTGACGGGCAGTCGGTGAATCTTCGGTTGGTGCAGAGGCGGGTGCTCGCTCCAGGCGCTGCCAGGCTCGAACGTCAGGGACAGCTGGGTCACACCGTGGTTCACCGCCCGGGCCGCTTGGCCCTGCTGCCACTGCAGACCCCCGCGGGACGTAGAGGACGGAACGGTGATGCCAGGCACCGGCGGTGATGTCCTCCGCCGAGGGCAGCGGTCGGTAGACCGGGACCGCGAAGTGCTCGTAGACCTCCGTGCCGCGAAGGGCAGACAGGGTGGGCGGGGAGAAGCCGAGACGTTGGCATACGTCTTGTTCATCCACCCCTACGTAGAACTCGCTCAGGGAGTCATCCGACAGCCGCTTGCGCCCGTGCGGGTGTGGCGGGGGTGCCGGCGACCTCAGCACCGCCTCCACTTCCCCGGGCATCGGTGGCGAGGTGATCAACCCCCAGGTCGAGGGCCCTGCAGCGGCTGCGTCATGCAGCGACGCTGCCCGCCCGGACCGCCGGGGTAAGCCGGGCAACTTTCCGAGACGCACGGTCATCCCGCGCTGCGAGCGGTCGCCCCAGCGTTGGCGGCGACCGGATATGGCTCCCTTCTGTGTCAAGGGCGAGGCTTGGTGAGGGTCTTGCGGCCTCGCCCGCGGGTGGTCACGATGGATGCGGCGGGTCCGGGAAGTGACTTCTCCGAAGAGCCGGCACCGGGGTCCGAGCCGGTCGCGCTGGAGCCAGCAGTCGCCCCCGCTTGTCCTCCCGGACCCGTCACCAACACCACCTCGACAGGCCTGTCGACAGGCTCCTCGACCGCGGTTTCCTCCTGCTCAAGGACCTCCGCAACTGCCTCGGTGGTGGCTTCGGCGTCAGCAACCATCTGGCGATAGACCACGTCGGACAAACGCCGCTTCAAGCACCGGATCGCCTCCAACGGCGACTTCCCCGCCGCCAGCTTCCGCCGGTAGTAGGCCCGCCCCTCGGTGTCGTGGCGGATCTGCACGATCGCCGCGATGTGCAGCACCCGGTTGATTCGCCGGTTGCCCAGTCGGGACAGGCGCTGCCTGCTGTTGTCGCCGCTGGAGGCATCGATGGGGGCAGTGCCGTTCCAGGACGCGAAGTGGCCCCTGGTCGGGAAACGGGCGATGTCTCCGACATCACCCAGCAGTCGCGCCGCTCCTGAAGGGCCGATGCCGTTGAGGTTCAACAGCCCTGAACCAGTCGCGGTGATCAGGTCGGTGAGTTCCTTCTTCGCGGCCTTCATCTTCTTGTCGATCACGGCCAGATCGGCGATCTTCTCCGCCGCCAGCACCCGCCTTGTCCGGCCCACCACATCGCGTGGCCTCACGCTCGCCAGCAACGTCTTCGCCTGCGTCGCAGTGAGAAACTTTTTCGCCCCGCCTGGCATCAGTTCTAGCAGCAGCTTGTGGATGCGGTTGACCGTTTGGGTGCGTTGCACCCCCAGCTCATCGCGGCGGTCCACCAATAGCCGCAGCGCGATGTTCTCTCCATCGACGCGAACCCGCTGCAAGGTGGGAGTCCGCGCTGCGACCAAGGCGATGGAGTGCGCGTCGGTGGCGTCGGTCTTGCGGCCGTTGCCGGTGGAGAAGATCCGCACCCGCGCCGACATCTTCGCGGGCACGTCCAGGACCACCTCGCCATCGGCGAGCAGGCGCTGGGCGAGGTGCTTGCCGATACCGCCAGCGCCCTCTACGGCCCACATGCGCTGTGGCCATCCTCGGCCTGCGGTGAGCATGTCGCGGTAGCCGGCGGTGTCGGTGGCGTAGCGTCCGCCCCCGATCACCTGGTGCCGTTCGTCGAGGACTTCGATCGTCGCTGATCGTTTGTGCGGATCCATCCCGATGATCACGCTTGAGGTGACGTCCATAGTGCTCCTGCCCTCGACCCAGCGGCCAGACCGGGTGGTGCGGCCGTTGCTGCTGGCGAGGATGGGCAGCACTACTTCGAGTGAGACAGACCCTTCTTGAGCCACACCTCGCCGGGCGGTGCCCGACGCTCCGCATGCCATGAGGGAGCCACACCGATGGAGCTGGTGAGCAGTCGAATTGAGAGCGTCACGCCGGGCACCTCGGCACAGCCTGGCCGGGCCGTTGCCGTGGGTCCAGTGAACAAGTAGTCGAATTGAGTGCGTTGCGAACCAGGGATCTGCAGGGCAAGACGGCCCCCAGCGACCTGCCAGGATCGCGCAGCAAGTATCGGGATTCGCGTAGCGCGAGCCGTGCTGCGTCCCGCACGACAACCTCACGACTGACTGCAGTGGATCTGGTGCTGCTGACCTGCTGTCCGCGCGCGGACAGCAGGTCAGCGAACTCAGCCAGCCGATCAGGCGCTGACGTCACGCAGCCACTGCTCCACCGAACGAGGTGTCTGACCCAGCCGCAGCTGGGCACTGGCCGCCTCGTCGATGAGCTCATGAAGTTGAGTGCGACGCCAGTGGTAGGACGCCACGACCGGGGCGATGGCCTCGGCCCCGAACAGCGGGGTCACCGCGGTCCCGAAGTCCTCCGGTTCCTGGAACTCGAAACGAACCTCACGTCCCAGGTAGGCGGCGAACCCGGCGGCAAGGTCAGCTCCCAGCAGACCCGGCAGGGCGCCCACCGCGACGACACCGGTCACCGAGGTGTCCTGGAACAACCGAACAGCGACATCGGCGACGTCGAGGTGGGAACTCCAGGAGACGGCGTAGTCCTCCCGGATCGGGTACCGCAGCACCCCCTCCTCTCGCACGGGTCCGGTCACCGGCGGCAGGAGCAGGTTCTCCAGGTAGATCCGCGGGGCGATGACCGCGGTGGGGATCCCGCCGGCGGCCAGGCGGGCCGCCAGGACGCCGATCGCGGTCTGCTCGCTGCCCTCCTGCAGCGGGTAGCCGCTGGTGGAGAGCACCACCCGCGCCGGGTGGGCCTGCTCGAGCGCTTCGGCGACCGCCACGGCCACGGCCATCCGCTGGTCGGGGCTGCCCAGGGGCAGGTGGATGAAGACGCCCTCGGCGCCCTGGTACGCCGCGGTGAGGGAGGCGACGTCGGCGTAGTCGACCGCGATCGCGGGGCCGGCGGTGTAAGCGGACGGCGTGCGGACCGCGGCGGTGACGTGGTGGCCGGCGTGGGTGAGAGCAGCGGCGACGGGGGCGCCCTGCGCGCCGGTCGCTCCGTGGACGATGAAGGTCATGACTCCATTGGTGCACGGGGAGCACCAGTTACTTCAAGTGCACCATTGGGTTACCCTCCTCGAATGGCCCTCCCTGACCCCCAGCAGACCCCCTGGCACGAATGCGGCATCGCCCGCTTCCTCAAACTCCTCGACGGGCCGTGGGCGACGCTGGTGGTCCGCGAACTCCTACCCGGCCCGAGACGGTTCACCGAACTGCGCCGCGCCCTGGTGGGGGTCAGCGCGCACACGCTGACCAACCGGCTGCGCCAGTTCGAGGCGTACGGCATCGTCACCCGGACCGTTTACGCCGAGGTCCCGCCCCGGGTGGAGTACCAGCTCACCGATATCGGCCTGGGCCTGCGAAGCGTGCTGGAGGCCATGGACGAGTGGGCCAGCTCCGTACCGTTGGTCGAAGGCGAGGACGCAGTAGCCCTCCCCGCCTCCTGCCACACCCCCCGACTGGTAACGGGCGACGCAGCTCGATGAATAGTCTCAGGGTCCTCCTCGGCGCGGGGGTCTGCCCCAGCTTGGTCGACTCTCTGCCCTGCTCCACCCTCTGGTTACCTCAGACCCTGTGAAGATCGAGCTTGGGTCTGCTGCACGATCAGATGACAGCTACGTCACGCGGTCAGAGCGACCGACGTAGTCATGATGGTCTCGTACTCAACAGGGGTCAACCGGCCCAACCCGCTCTGCCGCCGACGGCGGTGATAGGTCCGCTCAATCCAGGTCACGATCGCGATCCGCAACTCCTCCCGAGTGACCCACTGCCGGCGGTCCAAGACGTTGTTCTGCAACACCCCGAAGAAACTCTCCATCGCCGCGTTGTCCCCGGCCGCACCGACACGACCCATCGACCCCACCAGGCCGTGTCGACTGAGGGCGTAGACGAATCTCCTGGATCGAAACTGCGACCCACGGTCCGAATGTAGCGTGCAACCGTCGACGTCAAAACCCTCAACCCGGCGTCGCGCAACGGCATTGGCCAGGGCATGGACGGCCAAGCGAGAAGTCATCCGGGAGTCGATGGAGTACCCGACGATGCGCCGGGAGAACACGTCCTTGATCGCACAGAGGTAGAGCTTGCCCTCGGCGGTCCAGTGCTCGGTGATGTCGGTGAGCCACAACTCGTTAGGCCGGTTTGCGACGAACTTCCGACGGACCAGATCGTCATGCACTGGCGGACCCGGTCGCTTGCCGTTCTTGCTGCGGCGCTTAGAGAATGCGCTCCACCACCGGGTATCCGAACAGATCCGCCAGGCGGTCCGCGCCGCCATGGACTGCCCGGCCTCAGCAGCCTCTTCGTGCAGGTAGCGGTAGCCGAACTCCGGATCATCGAGGTGAGCGTCGAGGAGGGCATTGGCACGGTAGGCCTCCTCCAGCTCCGCCGGGGTGACGGGCTCGGCAAACCAGCGGTAGTAGACCTGTCGAGCGATGTTCAGCACCCGGCACGTGAGGGCCACCGAGATGCCCTCGGCGGCCAGCTCGCTCACGAGCGGGTAGAGCCTTTTCCCGAGCCACGTCCTGAGCTACCGGGCAGGTTCGCCTGGGAGAGGTAGGCCGCGGCGCGGCGCAGGACCTCATTCTCCTGCTCGAGCAGCTTGATCCGGCGGCGGGCTTCGCGCAGCTCCGCGTTGTCACTCGTGCTCGTGCCAGGCTTGACGCCCGCGTCCACGTCAGCTTGGCGCATCCACTTTGACAAGGTCATGACGTGGATGCCGAAGTCGGCGGCGACCTGCTCCAACGTCACGCCAGGATCGCGGTCCCGGGCGACACGGACGACGTCGTCTCGGTACTCACGCGGGTAGGGCTTGGGCACAGCAACATCCTTCCAGGCCTGCTCGGGAGCAAGCCAGCTTGGTTGTCACCGATCAGTGCAGCAGACCCCATCCGTGAGGTCGAACCTGGGCTGAGCCCTCACCGTGGTTGCAGTGGGATCCCCGGGGTGTTGGCGATGGCTTGTACCGCTTGCAGGGGAGGCAGTGGGAGCACGACGGTCACGGTGAAGATCGCGTCCTTGACGGTGCACCGCCAGCCCGCGGTCGTCTGCTCCTCGAGGCTGCGGACCACCCAGATCGGTGTGCCGTCGCGGAATGCCAGCCGGGTCAGGTCTGGGCGTGGCAGTGCCTCCAGTGCTGCGATCTCTGCAGCCTCCTCGGGGCTGCGTTGCTTCTGGGGCGGGCCGTAGTTCAGTTGCATCCATCCCACTCCGAGGGAGCCGGCGTCGGTGAGGGTCACCGTCCCGGGGTCGACACCGTCGGCAACGTTCACGATCAGGACGCTGTGGCTGTTGCTGCCTGGGTCGGTGGGTGCGGGTGGTCGAGAGGTGGAGGGCACGGGGTGCTCGAAGACCTGGGCTCCTTCGCGGCTGCGGTAGGAGGTGCGGTAGCCGCGGGCGGTGAGTACGGGGAAGACGGGTAGGGCGATGTCCAGGTGGGCAGCGAGCTGCTCGCCGTCCAGGGCTTGGCTCCACTGCTGTAGTGGGGTCACCGTTCGTAGGTGCACACCGCGTTTCCCGCTGGGTGTGGGTTGTAGTCGGGTCAGGGCGTGGGTGGCTGCGGGGGTGAGGTCGATGGAGAATTGGGGTTCGTCCATCAGGCCATCGTGGTGCTGTGCGGGTGTTCGCGTTGGAGTCTGCGACCAGAGTGGTCATCGTCACGACCGCGACGTCGCGGACAGGTCAGGGTCGCGCGCACCGCGGGATGACCGTGACGTGGTTGGGGGTGCTCATCCCCTCCGTGAGCACCCCTAGCGCCAGCGATTCATCGACACTGGAGCGGGCGACAGTCGCTACAGGTCAGGCGGGGCAGCCCCGTCGCAGCGACTCCTCGTACTCCGCGGTGAAGCCTCTCCCGGGTTCTCCGTCATCGGTGAAGACGATCACCTCATTCGCCGCCCACGGCACGACGGAGGTCACCCGCAGGTTTTGGTCTAGATCGGCTGGGTCGACGTCGTCGTTACCCGGGGACCGCCACAGGGAGGTGATCCCGGCCTGTCCGATCAGGTCCCGCGCCGTGGCGACGCGCTGTCCCTCGACGGGGATGCAGTGCAGCACCTCGCCAGGGGCCTCAGCCGTAATCGCGGCGCTGATGTAGTCCTCTCCCGGCATAGCGGCCCGGCCGATGGACAGGTTGAAGGGCTCACTGGGGTGGGCGGGCAACGTGAGGACGACGTAGTCGTTCTCCGTCCCGGACCCTTCCTCCTGGTAGGTGACGTCCCGTCCGCCTTCGCTGGCCGTCAGATCGCCCACCAGCGATGGGGAGGCCGGTACGAAGGTGACCGAGGCGGGGACCCCTGCCGCGGCCAGGGCTGCGGCCAGGTCGCGTTCGTCGACGTCGGGATTGCCGATACGGACTTGCATCCGGTCGTTCTCGGTGCTGACTTGCACCTCGGCGCGGGCGGCATCGACCAGGAACGGTGCCTGCTGCGGGTCGTTGGTGCCACCGCCCAGAGGCAGGACACCGATGCTGAGACCGCACGCGGCCAGACCAACGGCGGAGGCGATGAGCCAGCGCCGACGCCGCGGTGCCCACCAAGATGTAGGTCGGGTGGTGGTCGTGGCGATGGAGTGGCGCGAGGCGATGGGGTAGCGCGAGGTGCGGGCGTGGTGGGTCGTGACGCGCTGCTGATCGACGTCGATGGCCTCGACCAAGGCCGATTCCAGGCGCTGCAGGGCGGGGATCTGGTTCACGGGTTCACCTCCAGGTGGGTAGCCAATCGGGACAGAGCACGGTGCACCCGGACGCGGGCAGCACCCGGTGAGCAACCCAGGTGCTGGGCTACATCGGTGTAGTTGAGCTGCTGGACGACGCGCAGGGTGACCGCTTCTCGGTCGCGGCGTCCCAGCCGGGCCAGTGCGTCACGGAGGCGACGGCGGTGCGCCCGGGCGTCGACGAGGTCGTCGATGCGGGCGATGGACTCATCGTCGAGGGCTTCGACCTGCACACCGAGGCGGGTCAAAGCCCGAGTCTCGCTGCGGCGGCGGCGGTGCAGTTCGAGGGACTTGCTGCGCGCGATGGTCGTGAGCCAGGCAATGACCGGACCCCGGTCGGAGTCGAAGGTGTCGCGGTGCAGGTAGGCGTGGGCGAAGGTCTCGGCCAGCAGGTCGTAGGCGGCTTCGGCTTCGGGGACGCGGGTGAAGCAATAGCGCAGCAGGGCTTCGGCATGTCGTTGGTAAAGGACTCGGAAGGCTTCGGGGTTGGTCCCGCTGGCGGCCAGCCGGTCAGGGTCCAGCGGTGGTGTGGCCATCTCGGTGGCCGGTCTACCGGCTGGTTGGGTCACTGGGGGCGTCTGCCTCACATCGGGTCTATGCGTGAGCTGGGTGGCTTGTTACAGCTCGTGACCATGCCTTGTGATCTTCCGCCTCTCGGCAGATCCGGTCGGCGTCGACCCGGGCCGACCACGCACAACGTGGGATGACCGCGCACAGCCGCCGAGGTGATCCGGCCGGTCCGGCCCTACATCACCTGTTCCTCCTGAGGCGCGGCGGCGGGGATCAGCCGGGCTGGATCACCCAGCCGGTGTGCTTCATGGAGTCGTCCCAGGCGATGAGCCGGTCACCCGCCCAGGTCGCGGTGATCGAGTCACCGTCCACCACACCGCTCAGCTCCGGCAGTGCGATCCAGTCCTCGCCGTGCAGGACGGCGTAGCGGCCGCCGATTCCCACGGCAACACGATCTGGCCCCACGACTAGGTTCTGCGCCCATTCGTCATCCTGCAGCGCCTCGGGGAGTTCGAGCGGACTGGACTCACCGTCTGCGGGGTCGACTCGATCCAGTCGCGGTGTCTCACCTTCACCCCAGCCGATGCCGACCAGTCGGGTGCCGTCCCAGCCTGCGAACGGCACGGACGCGTAGGCGGCGCTGTCCTGCAGCGGCACCTGGCGCCACCGGTCTTGGGTCGGGGCGTAGGCCTGCACGCTGTTGCCGGTCGACTCTGCAGGGAGCTGGGTCAGCCCCACGAGTAACTCCGTCCCTGCCCAGATTGTGGAGCAGCTTTCACCGGAGTCCGGGCCTGGGACTCGGCTGGTGCGGGTGGAGCCGGTCGTGGGGTTCCAGGCCCAGAGGGTGTGCGGAACGGGTTGGCCGCTGCCGTCGGTGCCCACGCACAAGACTTCGGTCCCCGACCACCAGGCAGGGGCGTAAACGAGCAGGTCGGTCTGGGGCGCGGTGCCGGACTGGCCTGTGGAGGGGTCGAACCAGGAGTAGCCGTCGGTGAGGAGGTGGCCGGTCCAGGTCGTTCCGTGGTGGAACCAGCCGGCGTCTGCGAAGCGACGCCACGTGCGGCTGAGGGGGTCGTAGGCCGCGCTGTCTTCGACCGGCTCGGTGGGTGGTGCGGCGCAGCTGGCGTTGGGTGGGCAATCGACGGTGGGGCCGATCACTGGGCCGGTGCCGCCGGTGACCAGGAGCTCGGTCCCGGTCCAGGTCAGCGTTGGCCGTTGACGAGGGGCGATCGGTGGGGAGGGAAGTTCTTGCCAGGTGGCGGCGGTGGTGGCGAGGTCGCTGGGCCACCGGGATGCAGGGGTATCGGGCGTCTGGCCGCGTTGGGCACCGCAGGCGGTCAGCATCCCCGTGGCGGTGAGGGAGATCAGCAGGTCGCGGCGGCGCACGGTGGGTGAGACGCGGTGCCCGAAGTGATGGTTCCTCGGTCGCCCTCGACCTCGCCCTCCCTCGCACGCGACCAGCGGGATGATTGTGACGTCGCGCGCAGCGTGGGCCCCGCTTCACGCGATCAGCGCACCCCTGAAGCGGGACGGGTCACAGGGGTGCGGGGATCGTCACTTCCTGCAGTCGCGGGTCGGTCACGATCGCCCGGAGGGCATCTGCCGTAGCCGGTGAGTCCGCCGGGTAGACGCTGTCGACGGGGATGTCGGGGGCGGCGATGGAGGCCGTTGCTGCGATCGACCGGCCATCGGGGAAGTCCAGCGACGCGAACGGCTCAACCGGTCGGGCGGGCTCAGGCATCGACCCCAACTGCACCAGGGTTTGCCTCGTACCGACCGTCAAGAAGCTGCCGTCGGCCAGCGTCTGCTGGAAGCAGGAGGCGCTGTCGGAGCATTGCACGTCCATGTCGCTGAAGTCCTTCGGGGCGGTCCGTCTCACCTCGATCCCGAGGGTGACCGCCGGTGAGGTGACGGTGCTGGTCGTCTCCCAGATCACTTGTGTGAAGCCAGGCGATCGCCAGCCCTGGACGTTGCTACCGGCGGACCAGCCCGGCAGGTGAGCTTCGACGACAGCGCCCAGGGTGTCGGAGGCCGCGGCGGTCACGCTGGGCTCGATTTCCACGGAGCCGCCTTGCAGGGTCTTCAGCGGTGTCGGAGCCGGCTCGGACTGGCCCAGAACGGGACCGGCTACGGACAGGCCCAGCGGTGTGGGTTCCAGCAGGTGCGCCCCGCCGACGGCTCCGGCGGTCAACAGGACAGCGGCCAGGGAGGCGACGCCCCAACGGTTTCGGCGTTGCCGGCGCAGCCTGCTGCGGCCGCGGCCGGTGGCTTGGGCGATGAAGGCGGTGGAGTCCCCCACGGGTCCGGCGGCGGCGTGCAGGTCGGCGCGCAGGGCGGTGGGGAAGGGGTCGTGGGTCTCGGTGTTCACGAGCGGGTCCAATCCACGAAGGAAGCAGCAGAGGAGGCAGCGCAGGAGGTAGTGGAGGCAGTGGAGGAGGGGGTCTCTGGGCTCGACCGGTCCGGCTGGGGCCGCTGCTCAGCCGCGTGGGCGGGCCGGGGCTGGCGCAACCGGGCCAGAGCGCGTGAGGCCTGGCTCTTGACGGTGCCGACGCTGATGTCGAGCAGGTCGGCGACTTGTTCGTCGCTGCGGTCGTCGAGGTAGCGCAGGACGATCACGGCACGTTGTCGTGGTGGCAGGGGGCGCAGGATCGCGAGGAGGTCGGCGCGTTGTTCGAGGTCGATCAGCGGTTGGGAGGGTTCGGGGCCGGCGAGGTGGTCGTCGACGTCGCGGACGGCTTCGTGGCGGTGGGTGCGGCTGCGCCAGCGTGAGGTGGCGGCGTTGGCCAGGGCCCGGCGGGCGTAGGCGCTGGGGTCTTGGATGCGGGGCCAGCGGGCGTACATCTTGGCGTAGACGTCCTGCAGCAGGTCCTCTCCGATGTGGAAGTCGCCGGCCAGTAGTCGGGCGATGCGCCGCAGCTGCGGGGTCGCTTCGTGTGCCCAGGAGGTGAAGTGCTCTTCCCGGTTCATGTCGTCCACACTGCCCTGACGCAGGGGCTTCAAGATCTGGTTGCACGTTGAGGCGGTGTTTCTGGGCAGACCCTGAGGTGACTCAGGTACCTGCTCGAGTTCCGTCTCCTCCGTTCATCGCCAGATGAGTGAAGTCGCCGACCGCCGGCGACCGCGCGCACCGCGGGATGACCGCGGGATGCGTAGCGCCCGGCTGCATGGGCGTGCATTCACCCGTTGTCGAGGTGATCCAGCGCGAGAAGCACGTTCGCTGCGCTCCAGCCCAACGGCGCCGGGCCGGCGGGAGCCCCATCCGGCAGCACCTTCTCGGAGATGCTGCCGTCGCTGGTGCGGTGCTCGTCCAGCCATGACAACCACTCCCGGGCCTCCATGTGCTGGCCGGAGGCCGAGGCGGTGAACGCGACCAACGACACTTCCGGGGTCCAGGAGATGCCGTCGTTCTTCCACCCCACCCCTGGTGCAAAGCCCCCAGCAGGGCGGGCGGCGGCGTGCTGGTAGGCGCGCCAGGCGGCGAGGACCTCGGTCCGTGCGGTATCAGTGAACGGCGGCAGCAGGAAGCATGTCGAGGCGCACGGACCGGTGCCCTCGCCCTTGCCGTCGGACTCGGCGTAGCGCTGGTAGCCACTGGGCGCGAAGGCAGCGTGGACCAGATCTTCCTGCCGCTCTGCGGCCCGGTGCAGTCCTCGCGCGGCGGAATCCATCCCCAGGTGTTCGTGCACGAGCGCGGCGTGCCGCAACCCCAGCAGAATCACCGCCACCGTTCCCAGGGTCAGGCGCTTCTCCTTGCGTTCCCAGTAGTCCGAGGACGGCTCGGGCAGCCGGGCGCCGTTCTCGGTCAGGCGCAGCAGGTATGCACTGGTGCGTGTCAGTAGCGGTGAGAGCGGGGCCTGCGGACTCAGGTCGCGGTCGTCGAGGTCGGCGGGGCGCTGGAACGGGCTGTCGGGGCCGGTGAGGACCTGCGCCATCGCCCACGCCGCCCAGCCAGCACCGTCAGCCTGCTCGTGACGAGAGTCCGGCGCTCTGCCGTAGGTGTTGTAGCGGGCCTCGAAACCGCCGTCGTCGCTGCCGTCTTGAACCGCTCGCATCCAGGCCAGGATGCTGACCGCCTCCTCACGGTGCCCAGTGCGCGCGAACGCGGCCGCGGCGAACGCGCCGTCGCGGGGCCAGGAGTATCGCCACGCGCCGCCCGGTCCGGCCAGGAACGTCAGCGGCAGCTCACCGGAACCGTTGCGCTGCATCAGCCGCTGCAGGTCGATCAACGCCTGCCGGGCCATCGGCTCGTACACGGTGCCGTCACCGGGAACGCGACCGGACGCGAGCCAGGTCTGCTCCTGCGGCGCGACCGCCGCCCAGTCGTAGTGCCCCGGCCAGGTCAACAGGCTCGGCAGGGGTTCCTCGGGACGAGGCCACCACCATGTCGCGGCTCCGGCGGTTAGCACACTCGCTCCGCCCATCGCCAGCATCTTGCGCCGAGTGGGTTGCAGCGCATTCAGTCCGGTCACCACGAGTTGCCCGACGGCGGCGTAAACGGCGGCGTAAACGGCGGTGGAGACGGCGGGGCCGCGATCGGCTGCGTCGGCAGAACTGACGCGCTGCTGGTCTGCACGACGTCACAGGTGCCGTCTGGAGCAGGATGGCGTTTGACGGCCATCTTGCGGGCGAACACCACCGCTGCTGCCATCGTCGCCAGCACCACCACCGGCACCACAGGCAAAGCGGCGTAGCTGAATCCCGTGAGCGCTGCGGTCGTGACGCCCAGAGCGGTGGCGGCCACCTCACCGGCGGGCAGGGCCCAGGCCAGCCGTCGGGCTGTGGCGCCTGCTCGGGGATCGCCACCGGCGTGCAGCACCGCCCAGCACCCCAAGACGGGGACCAGCACCGACAGCACGGCGCTGCTGGCGTAGATGGTCAGCACCAGACCACCGGAGGTGTTGTAGTACGTGGTGCCCTTGCTCAGCGTCGACAGGACGTCCTCGAGCAACGACGCGAGCAGCGTGACCGCTCCCAGGAGCACTCCCGCCAATGCCACCGGGACGAGCACTCCGGCACGGGTAGCTCGCCCGGCCAGATCCCGCTCCAGCGCCCACGCGCGCAGGGTGGGCGTGGCGTCGTCGCCGAGCACGCTCACCACGGGTGCGCCGTTCTCGCGTGCGGCGCGTACTTCGGCGTCCAGTTCGGCCAGCAGGCCGTGGCGGTCAGCCGAGCGCACACCGGCACGACGCCACACTCTCGTGGCTTCGCGCAGCACCCGTGCGTGTTCAACGTCGGGGGCAGACGACGTCGTGCTGAGTGGGTGTCCGGTCGGGGTGGTCATCGTGGTGGGTCTGCTCCTGCTCATCGGGTGGCGTCTGCGGTGCCGGTAGCCAGTACGGCACTGGAGGTGGATGGGGCGGTGGCTGCGGTCGTGGTGCTGGCCCTCTGTCCAGGACGGAGTAGAGCGGACATGGCCTCGACGGTGTTCATCCACTCCACGCGCCCAGTCGCTAGTGCTTGGCGGCCTAGCTGGGACAGGGAGTAGTACTTGCGCGGTGGTCCGGCCGTGGAGGGGCGCAGTTCGGTGGTGAGCAGTCCCTGCCGTTCCAGACGCGCCAGCAGGGGGTAGCTGGAGCCGCCTGCTACTGGTAGGCCCTGCTCAGCCAACCGCTGGGTCAGCTCGTAGCCGTAGATGGTCTGGTTTTCCAGGAGGGCCAGGAGGCACAGGTCGAGGCCGGAGCGCAGCACCAGTGATCGGCGCTCAGTGTCCCCGTTTGGCATGCGATGCAAGGTAGCAGAACTCTTGCTGAACAAGGGTCTGCTCAGCTACGTCTCCGAGGCCTGGGCACCCTTCAACGCCGGGTGGACGACGGCACGCAGATCGCCTACTTGTTCACTTTCCTCACGGCACCAGTCCGGCCAGGCTGTGTCGAGGTGCCCGACGCGTCGCTCTCTTTTCGTCTGCCCACCAGCTCCACCGGTGTGGTTCTCATCTGGTCTGCGTCGCGTCGGGCACCGCTGGCGGGGAGTGGCTCAAGAGAGGTCTGCTCGGTCATCCCGAAGTAGTGCTGCCCACCCCGCCCCATCGAAGACCAGGACGAGCGGGGAGCAGCGATGAGGACACGAAGATCAACAACGCCTCGGATAGTGGTCCCGGCGGTGATCATCGGGATGGACCCGCACAAGCGCTCGGCCACGATCGAGGTGGTCGACGAGGCTGAACACATTCTGCTGGGACAGCGCTTCACCACCGACACCGACGGCTACCGCGCCATGCTCGCCGCGGTGAGTGCCTGGCCGACGCGAACATGGGCAGTCGAAGGCGCCAACGGCGCCGGCCGTCACCTGGCTCAGCGTCTGGTCGCCGACGGGGAGACGGTCCTGGATGTCCCGGCGAAACTGTCCGCGCAGGTCCGGGCGTTCGAGACCGGTCACGGGCGCAAGACCGACGCCACCGACGCCCACTCCATCGCCGCAGTTGCTGTCCGCCGCCGTAAGCGTCGCGAGGGATCGATCGACCGCCAGAGCGCGGGTCTGCGAGTGGTGACCGTCGACGATGAGACGGTCGCGTTGCGGCTGCTGGCCGATCGCCGCGATGAGTTGGGCGTCCGCAAGACCGAAATCGTCAACCGGATCCACCGACTGCTGGGTGAGCTGATCGGGGGTGGGGCGAAACGGTTCCTCACTGCGGCGCAGGCGAAAAGGCTGCTGGACGAGCTGGTCCCGGTGGGTCCTGCGGCGTTGATGCGGGCGCAGTTGGCGGCTGAGCTGGTGGAGGAGTTCGCCGCGATCCAGGCCAAGATCAAGGCGGCGAACCGGCAGCTGCAGCAACTGGTGGTCGACTCCGGTTCACACTTGATGGATCTCTACGGCATCGGCCCCTCGAGCGCTGCCCGCCTGCTCGGGGACGTCGGCGACATCACCCGGTTCCCCACCCGAGATCACTTCGCGTCCTGGAACGGCACCGCCCCCATCGACGCCTCCAGTGGACGACAACGAGCACCACCGCCTCTCCCGGGCCGGGAATCGGCGGTTGAACCGGGTTCTGCACACGATGGCGATCGTCCAGTTGCGTCGCCCGGGCACGGCGGGGCGGGTGTTCTTCGACCGCAAACGCGGTGAAGGGAAGTCGTCGATGGAGGCGTTGCGGGCGTTGAAGCGGCGGTTGTCCAACGTGGTCTATCGCCAGATGCTGGCTGATGCCAGTGGCCAGGCGAGCTCGATACAGCCGGATCCGCAGCTCGATCCCATCAGATCGGAAACCACCACAGAGCCTGCTCTGGTGGTGTCGCCGCTAGCAGCCCCAGCGCTGGCGCCGCCGATGGCTGCGGCGGTGGTGACGGGTCCGGGAGGGCAGGCGGGGGCGGCTTTTGACTCCAGCGCGACCGACTGCGACCCCGGTGTCGGTTCTTCGGATGAGCCACTTCCCGGACCCGCCGGCACCAGCATCTCCACCCGAGCCAGCCGCCGCAAGAGGCCCTTGACATAGAGAGGAACCAGAGGCGTGAAGTCGTCCGTCGCCAGCGACCGCCCGAAAGGCGGGATGACCGTGCGGTCGGCAGGCGGCTTGGCGGTGCACCAGGCTGTCGCAGGTGACGAACGAGCTGGGGTCCTGGTCGCCAATGGACCCCGACGACGTGGTCCACGTGCTGCGCCGCGCCGAGGTCCCCTGGTGGATTGCCGGCGGCTGGGCGATCGACTTGCACCTGGGTCGGCGTACCCGCACCCACGAGGACATCGACGTCCTCGTGCTGCGCCCGCACCTGCCGCGGCTTCGGGAGCAGTTGGCCGGGTGGGACCTACACGCAGCCGATCCGCCGGGCACGCTGCGCCCGTGGCCGGTGACGGAGGAGCTGCCGCTGAGCGTGCACGACATCTGGTGTCGGCCCACCCCCACTGCGGACTGGAGCCTGCAGCTGATGGTCGACGACCTCGTCGACGACGGCACTGGTGGTCAGCAGGAGTGGGTGTACCGCCGAGACGCCCGGATCCGCCGAGCCTGGCGCACGCTGCGTGGTCCTGCCTCCAACTCGCAGCGAGGTGTGCTGGCGCCGGAAGTCCAGCTGCTCTACAAGAGCACTGGTCCGCGGGCGAAGGACGAGGCCGACTTCCGTCAGATCGCTGGGGTGCTCAGCAGCTCTGAACGCGGGTGGCTGATTGGGGCTCTCCAGCTGACCGATGCCCAGCATCCGTGGATCGGGCAGTTGCGGGCCCTCGCATGACCATGACAGCGGGACAACCGTGAAGTCGGCGGTATCCGAGCGGTCCTCGGTAGCGTCGCGTGGATGGCGCGAACGCTGCTGCACCTCGTCCGGCACGGCGAGCAGGACCCGGCCGCACCCGAGGACGGAGGTCTCTCTCCCCTCGGCTACGAGCAGGCCGATCGGCTCGGTCGGAGGCTGGCGGGGGTGAACTTCTCCCAGATCCACCACAGCCCCCTGGCCCGAGCGGTTCAGACCAGCGACGTCCTCACCCGCCACCTGCCCCAGGTTCCGCGTCACCCGTGCGACTTCGTCGCCGATCGCACTCCAGTGCCCTCCGCTGCGCGACGAGACGACTACCCCGACCGGTGGCTGTCGTGGTTGGACGCTGTGCCCGGCGAGGAGCGGGACGAGGACGCCGCAGCCCTGCAGAGGGCTGTTCAGCACTTCGGCGTCACGGGTGAGGTGGACCGGTGCGAGCTGTTGGTGACCCACAACTTCGTCATCGGCTGGTTCGTGCGCCACGTGCTCCAGGCCCCGGTGTGGCGTTGGATCGGCCTGGACTCCGCCAACTGTGGACTCACCATCGTCAAGTGGGAGTCCGACCAGTCGCCGGAGGTGGTGGCGTTCAACGACACCGGCCACCGGTGACGTCTGTTTCATCCGCTTCGGCTTGATATGCGGGTGATCGTCGTGCTCGGCTCGCATCGAGACATCGCCAACCCCAGGGCGCCTAGCCGCACCGCGGGATGGCCGTGCGTTTCGTGCGCGTCGCGGGATGAGTATGAGCTCCGGGAGAAACCGGTGTTCGGGTGCGCGATCATGGCCGGGTGGACGCAGGAGGCGGCGCTGTCCAGCGCCCCACGCTGGCTCAGGCACCGCCGGAGGTCCGCGACGAGGCCGACAGACTCCTCGGGGGCCCAGTCCTACGTGAGGAACCCGCGGCGGCGGGTTTCACCTCCTCCATCGCCTCCACCATCACCAGCTTCCACGGACGACGCCTGTTCATCAAGGCCGCACCGATCGGTAGCGGCCTGGGTGAAGCCGTCGAGGCCGGTGTCGTGCTCGCCGACGTCGTCGCTGACCTGGGCCCACGCCTGCTGGGCTCGGCCTCACCCGGTGACTGGCGCATCGCCGTCTACGAGGTCCTGGACGGGGCCTCCATCAGCACCTGGCACCGTGAGGACCTGATCGCGTTGCAGCAGCTGCTGCAACGGATGCGTGAACGTCTCGACCCCTCACCCCTGACGGCCATCACACCCTACGCGCAGGCGTTCATCCCGCTGCTGGGGACCTGGCAGGCCCTGGCCGGTACACCCGGCGACGCGCCGAGGACGGGAGCCGTCGAGCACGTGCGCTCCCGGCCGCTCCCGGTGCAGGTTTCGGTGCAGGAGCTGGCCGAGCTGGAGAGCAGGTGGCTTCCCGCCCTCACCGGCGGTGCGGCGCTGCACCACGGTGACCTGCGTCGGGACAACGTGATGCGCACTGCTGGTGGGCGGTTGCGTGTCGTGGACTGGACGCACCGGTGGAGCGCGCCGGGCTGGTTGGACCTGGTGCGCCTGGCTCCTGACGTGGCTGCCAGTGGTCACGACCCTCAAGCGTTGTTGGCGCGGTCGTGCTGGGCGGATGCGCCGGCCGATGCCGTGAACGTGGTCCTGGCGGGTCTGGCGGGTCGGGCCTGGCGTGAGGGGCATCTGCCGGAGGTGGCTGAGATCCCTGGGCTGCGATCGATGCAGCGTGAGCAGGGGTTGCACACCCTGCGTTGGCTGGCGAGACGGCTGGCTGGGACCACCCGCTGAGTGGAGGCTTTGCCGGCCACCTGCAACCCGATGGACATCAACGCGAGCGCGTCATGCGCGCGACCAGCGGGATGACTGTGAAGTCGCAGGTGCCCGTCGGCAGCCGCGAACTGCTGTCAGGCGTCCCGGGGGCAGATGCCCTGACCCTGACCAGGCCCTGACCAGCAGTGAACCCGTCTGGTTGGGTAGCTGAGGTGGATGAGCCCCTCGACCCGGTGACCGACAGCCTCCCTCCCGAAGGCCTGCCTGCCGAGGTCATGGTCGACGTGGCCAGCGCGGTCGGTGCGCAGGTCACTGTCCTGAGTCGTTTCCCTGGCGGTCTGAACGCCGGTGCCGTGCGCGTCCAGGTGGCGGGGCAGGTCGATGCAGTGCTGAAAGTGGAAGCGCGGGCACACCCGGACCACTTCAAGGAGACGCTGCGAGCGAAGAGAATCGTCGAGCACATGCGGGGCGTCGGCTACCTCACCCCGGCGTGGCTCGCCGTGGGAGCCACAGCCTCTTGCGTGTGGCACCTGACGGAGTTCGTCGATGCGGCTCCAGCTCGAGAGCTGACCACCTCCCTCGTGGAGCAGCTCATGGCGATCATCGAACTCCAGGCCGGGCAGGCGTCTGAACCGCACGACCACAGCTCCTACGCCTGGCGGGTCGTCACCGCTCAGGAACCGATCCTGGACAGGCTCGTCGGGTACTCCGGCGACGTGACGGCCCTGGTCGAGCGGTCATTGTCGATGTGTGCCGGCGCCCCACCGCCGAAAGCAGCACCGGACATGGTCCACGCCGACTTCAACCCCAGCAACGTCCTGGTTCGTGACGGTGTGGTGGTGGCGGTCGTGGACATCGGCAACGCAGGGTGCGGCACGCGGGCGACTGACCTCACCACCCTCCTGTGGCACACCGTCGACGGTTCTCTGGAGGGTGTTCGTAAGCGTTTGTGGACGCGGATCCTCGCGGTGGTCGGTGGGGAGTGGGCGGCAGTGCTCACCGCGACACAGATTCTCCTGCAGCTGGAGTGGCCCATTCGTCTCGGACGCCACGCACTCGTTGCGGGGGTGATCGAGCGCGGCAACAGTGCCCTCGACGAGCTGAGCGCGCTTCGCTGACTTTCGCGGGTGACGGCGGGGCCGCGCAGGAACGAGTTCCGATCAGCGCTTCCTTGGGCGAGGTTTCGAGGTTGTGAACGTCTTGGCCAGCAGGGTGATCGTGCGCCCGCGCACCTCGCCCTGACCGGGACAGCTCCCGGGAGGTCAGGAAGTCGGTGCTACGGCGCCGATCTGGGCGTGTGAGGCGGCCGGCGCGTTCATGGACTTCCACGGCCCACCCAGCAGTGGAGTGAGCACGACGAGGAGGTACGCGATGCCGACGCCGTAGAGGGTGGGTCGCAGGGAGGTCAGTTCCAGGCGAGGTCGTGCTGGTGCCGCAGTAGTCGTTCGGGACCTGATGGCTCTCCGCGGTTCACGAGTGCGTCTAGCCGTAGCGCTGTGCGGCACCGCGCGAGGAAGATGCCCCGCTCGATCACATCTGCAGGTACGGAGGCTCGGGCGGCGACCTGAGCAGCGTTGCTGGCGCCGATCGCGACGACCAAGCCTTCGACGTCGAGGCTGGCATCACCTGTCCCCGCGTCGGACCAGTCCAGGACGCCGGTGAGGTGCCCGGTGTCGTCGATCAGTAGGTGCTCGCCTTTGAGGTCGGCGTGCACCAGGACCACCTGTCCTAGTTCTTCTCGCGCAACGACGCCGACGTCGCAGGGTGGTGTGAGATGGCGGGCGATGCCCAGAGCGCGGTGGGCGGCGAGCCCTTCCTCGGCGAGTTCGTGCAGGTCAGGCGTCGACAGCCTGGGGAGCCCGATGGCGGCCATCTCTTCGATCGGGCACCGACGGAGGTCGGCTAGTAGTTCGACGAGGTCTGCGCATGTCCGATCGTGGATGGGGCCTTCCTCGAGGCCCTGACCAGCCAGTCGTTCATCCAGCACCCAGCGACGACCGTGCCAAGTGCCGTCCGTGACGGCGTCGGGCACAGGGGAGCGTAGGTGCCGGCGCAGCCACCGACGTAGGACGATCTCTCGGTCCAGTCGCCGGCTGGTGGTGCGGTCGGGGGCCCACCGCAGGACGTGGTGGTCGCCGATCCACCAAGAATGGTGGTCGCCGCCACTGTCGATGGGGCGGGTGGCGACGGCGCGGCCGAAGACTTCAGCGGCCAGGGCTGCGGCAACCGCGGAACTCATCACGGGGTCAGCATCGTGGGCGCGGTGGGTCGCAGACCAACGACTTCCAGCTTTCGCATCCCGCCACTGCAGATCGCGGGATGACAGATCGCGGGGTGACCGCGAAATCGCAAAGCGCTCAGTACGGTACGTCCGGTCGATCACCGTGGCGGACGGTGCTGGAGGACACCTGGAGGGACGACGTGGTCGAGGCATGGGTAAGCGATGAAGACCTGCGGGCCGCCTTCGATCGCTTCGCCACCCGCGTCCCCGGGTTCGTCATGCCCGTCGCGTACACCATGGTCCGCCAGGACGGTGTGGAATTGACCTTCGCTCACATCAACCACGTCGGTGCGGTGCGTCCGTTACCGGCGGTGGTGCTCGCATCGGTTTGCGGCTACGTCGCCACCACCGGGGTCTTCGCCTTGGAGCGGGAGCAGTTGGCGCGGGTGGTGGAGCTTTTGGGGCCAGCGAAGGCGGCCATCCACATGCCGCATCCGAACTTGTGGTCCTGGCGCGAGCTTCTGACTGACGCAGAACACGGAGACAGGTTCTATGCCTGCTTCCTCGCCGATGTCTCCAACGATCCGGTGGATGCCGTCGACGCGCATTTCCGGCTGCTGCTCACAGCAGGAGCCTTGTAACCGCCCAGGCTCAGCAATCTCCTGATCTCGTCGAGAAGAACCCCGTTGCTGAGGCACTGACCCTGAACGCGAAGCGTCCGCGGCATGACCGGACGGCAGCTGACCCCGTAGTCCCCCATGGGGACGGGCCGGGGGGTTCGTCAGCATCGGGACCGCCTAGGGTCGCTGGTCATGGGCTTGGTGGTGCAGAAGTACGGCGGTTCCTCGGTCGCTGACGCCGAGGGGATCAAGCGTGTCGCGAAGCGGATCGCCGCGACGAAGCGCGCCGGCCACGAGGTCGTCGTCGTGGTCTCGGCAATGGGCGACACCACCGACAACCTCATCGACCTCGCCGAACAGGTCAGCCCCCGCCCGCCCGCGCGCGAACTGGACATGCTGCTGACCTCCGGCGAGCGGATCTCGATGGCGGTCCTGGCCATGGCGATCTCCAACCTCGGGCTGGAGGCGCGCTCCTTCACCGGTTCCCAGGCCGGGGTCATCACCGACTCGTCCCACGGGCGGGCCCGCATCATCGACGTCACGCCCGGTCGCATCCGCGCCGCGCTCGACGAGGGTTCCATCGCGATCGTCGCCGGGTTCCAGGGCGTCAGCCAGGACACCAAGGACATCACCACCCTCGGTCGCGGTGGGTCCGACACCACCGCCGTCGCGCTCGCGGCGGCGTTGAAGGCCGACGTCTGCGAGATCTACACCGACGTCGACGGCGTCTACACCGCCGACCCGCGCATCGTCCCGACGGCCCGGAAGATCAACCGGATCGCGACGGAGGAGATGCTGGAGATGGCCGCCAACGGCGCCAAGATCCTCATGCTCCGCTGCGTGGAGTACGCGCGGAACTACGACCTCCCCATCCACGTGCGCAGCTCCTTCAGCCCGCACGAGGGGACCTGGGTCACCGACGCACCCATTCCAGAGGCCTTCGCAAGTCCGCGGGTCAGTCAGGAGCTGCAGCAGCAGCCGGTCATCGTTGGGATCCCCCACGATGACAAGGAGGCCAAGGTGACTGTGGTGGGGGTCCGGGACGATCCGGGGATCGCTGCGGTGATCTTCAAGGCCATCGCGCAGGCCGAGATCAACATCGACATGATCGTGCAGAACGTCTCGGTGGGGCCCTCGGGTCGCACCGACGTCTCCTTCACCCTTCCCAAGGCTGAGGGTGCGAGAGCGATCGACGCGCTGGAGAAGGTGAAGCCCGCGGTCGGTTTCGAGCGGGTCGAGTACGACGACCAGATCGGCAAGATTTCTCTCGTCGGGGTCGGGATGCGGTCGCATCCGGGGGTCTCGGCGAGGATGTTCGAGGCGTTAGCTCGTGAGCAGATCAACCTGGAGATGATCTCGACGTCGGAGATCCGCATCTCGGTCGTGACGCGCGCGGACCAGCTTGAGGGAGCGGTCCGCGCTGTGCATACCGCTTTCGGGCTGGACGCCAAGGTTGAAGCTGTGGTCTACGGGGGTAGTGGGCGGTAGGTATTCAGTAGCGGCGCAACGAGTGATCGACGTTGTGACCGCGACCCGGCGTGCAGCCCGGGATGACGGTGCGCTTCGCGGGCACCGCGGGATGACCGTGAAGTTCGTGAGGAACCGAGACCGGTCTGCGCGATCATGATGTGGTGAATGCAGGAGACGACGCTGTCCGGCGTCCCACGCTGGCCCAGGCGCCGCCTGAGGTCCGCGAGGAGGTCGCCAGGCTCCTGGAGGGTCCTGTCTTGCGTGAGGTTCCCGCCGCTGCGGGTTTCACCCCTTCCATCGCCTCCACCGTCGTCAGCTCCCGCGGACGACGTCTGTTCGTCAAAGCCGCCCCGATCGGTACCGGCTTGGGTGAAGCGGTCGAGGCCGGTGTGGTGCTCGCCGACGTCGTCGGTGACCTGGGACCGCGGCTGGTGGGTTCGGCCTCGCCCGGGTCTTGGCGCATCGCTGTCTATGAGGTCCTGGACGCTCAGTCCGTCGGCGCCTGGCGAACCGAGGACCTGGGCCCACTGCTGCAGGTGCTGGAGCAGATGCGTGAACGCCTCGACCCCTCGCCCCTGGACACCACCACGCCCTACGCCGAGGCGTTCATGCCGCTGCTGGGCACCTGGCAGGCACTGGCCGGCGCACCTGATGCATCTGGTGATGCTCCGCCGGCCGCGGCCGTGGAGCACGTGCGTTCACAGCCCTTGCCCATCGCCGTACCGGTGCGCGTGCTGGCCGACCTGGAAAGCAGGTGGCTTCCCACCCTTGCTTCCGGTCCGGCGCTGCACCACGGGGACCTGCGCCGGGACAACGTGATGCGCACCGCCGATGGGCGTCTGCGCATCGTGGACTGGACGCACCTGTGGAGCGCACCGGGCTGGCTGGACCTGGTGCGGCTGGCCCCGGACGTGGCCGCCAGCGGACACGACCCCCAGGCGCTGCTGCTGGGCTCGTGCTGGGCGGAGGCGCCGGTTGATGCCGTTGACGTGGTCCTCGCCGGTCTGGCGGGACGTGCCTGGCGCGAAGGGCACCTGCCGGAGGTGGCTGCGATCCCAGGGCTGCGCCGGATGCAGCGCGAGCAGGGTCTGCACACCCTGCGCTGGTTGGAGAGACGACTGACCGGAACCACCAGCTGAGCTCGAGGCCCTGCCGACCGCCTGCAACCGCTCGCACAACGCGGGATGAGTAGCCCTGTGTCAAGCGGCCGCCGCGAGGACGGTCTGCAGAGCCCGGTGTTGGGTGGGGTCGTAGGCGATGCCGTCTTGCCAGCAGCGCCAGATCACATGCAGCCAGGCCCGAGCCAGGATGCGAGTCGCGTGGGGGTGGTCGCAGCCGCGGGCGCGGGCCTTGCGGTAGAGGTCAGCAGCCCAGGCGTTGGCGTGGTGGGAGTCGCCGGCGAAGTCCATGACTGCCCCGCGGAGTTCCTTGTCGACGGCCCAGCGGAAGCTGACGATCTTGACCTTGCCGGACTGCCGCGTCGAGGGGGTCGTCCCGGCGAGGCTGGTCAGCGACTCCGGGGTGGGGTAGCGACCGCGGCAGTCGCCGATCTCAGCGAGTAGTCGGGCAGCGCGGACGATCCCGGCCTTGGGCAAGGAGGTGAACACGACCGCGTCAGGGTGGGCAAGTAGTTGGGTCTCGATCTGCTCTTCCAACGCCTTGATCTGCGCCCGTAGGGCGGTCAGGCCGGTGACGAAGGCGGCGGTGACGTGGGCACGGGTCTCGGCCTGGTCCCCGACGGTTCCGCGGGTCGCCGCGGCCAGGTGGGTGTGGAGTTGTTCGGCGCGAGCGGGGTGGGGGTAGTGCTGGGTGCGCAGCCAGTTCTCCAGCCGTTTCGGGGTCAGCCAGTCGACCTTGGCCTGGGTGGGGAAGCGGGTCAGGAAGGCCAGAGTGATGGCGGAGTCGATGTCGCGGAACAGCTTGATCGCGCCGGGCAGTGCGTGTTCCAGTTGCGCGCGTAGCTGATTGGCCATCGCGATGCGGGCCGCAACGAGGTCCTTGCGGGCACGGACCGTCATGCGCAAAGTGACCGTGGCGGGTGAGTCTGGGGTGAGGGGGTGCAGCCTGCGGCGGTCGGTGCGCAAGGTGTCGGCCAGGACGTAGGCGTCGAAGTGGTCGTCCTTGTTGCCGGCGGCGCCGTAGCGCTGGCGGAGGTTCTTCACTTGGTTCGAGGCGATGACGAAGACGGCCAACCCAGCCTGCAGGAGAGCGTCGACGACGGGTCCGTCGCCGCGTTCGATGGCGACCTCGTGAACTCCGGTGCGGGTCAGCACTCGGATCATCCGCGCGAGGCCGTCAGTGGTGTGCTCGACCATCTCGCGGACGGTCTGGACGCCGTGGGCGTCGACGACGGCGATGGCGTGGTCGGTGCTGGCCCAGTCGATGCCTGCGGTGGGTGCCGCGGTCGGTGCGGGCGCACCGGGGATTACCTCTGTACGAGTTCGGTGGATTTGTTCGACACTCATGGTGTCCTCCTTGCTGTTGGAGCAGCAGGTGGGCACCCGGTTGGTCTCAGGACGTGGAAGCCGGTCGCTCACTGATCGGCGCTCGATGGCGCGTAGCCCTGTCGCCAGTCATTCCCGTCCTGAGGCCACCGGACCCCGCGTTACTCATCCAGGACCTCGACGGTCAGCGGAAGCTGGGCGGTGATCCGGTGGTGTCCAGGTGCACCAGCAACCCTTTGCTGCTGGCACCAGACACGGTGCCGCAGGAGACCTACTGGCAGGAAGAGTCTGCGCAGTGAGCGCGAACTCGCCGAGCATCGGCCGGCTCGATGGGAAACTATCTTCCATGAAGAGCTCGGAGCCTCGAGGCCGCCGGGTACTCGTCTATCTCGGGCTCGTTGCGGGACCTGACGCACCTCCGCCGCTACCGCCACAGACGGTCAGGCGTTTCTTGGTCATATCGGGCGTCGGCCTACTGCTCGTGGTGGTCGGCGGCATCCTCGCTCTGACCAACCACTCACCGCTGTGGTTCGCCTTCTCAGCTCCGGGTGCTGTCCTCGTCGTGGTCAGCGCCCAACTCGAACGCCGTGCCCGCCGCCGCTAACACGTCAGTGCAACAGAACCGCGGCCTGAGGCTTCCCAAGGGGAACCAGGCGATTAGTCCTGCGGACGGCGGGACGGTCGTGCGCTTCGCCCGCACCGCGGGATGAGCGTCGATTCGTCCCCCGGTACTGCAGCCGGCTGCACTGGCCGGCCTGTACTGCGGGCGCTGGGCGCAGCGGGGCAGGCTCGTCGTTGCGACTTGACCCTGTCACGCGCCCTATGCGGTACCGCGCAGCTGAGACATGATCCCGAAGATGTCTGGCAGTCCGCGTTCGCTCGTGATCTGTCCGTTCGTGAAGGTGTAGTGGTTCATGGCCGGGGCTGAGATCGTGCGGTGGGTGGCCGGGATCCCGAAGAAGTCGCCGTCATGGGTCCCGGTGAGCGTGAATCGGGCCGCGACAGTGTCGCCCTCGATCACCGTCTCCTCCAACGTCCAACGGATGTCGGAGAACGATGAGCGCATCATGGCGAGCACCTGGAGGTACCCCTGAAGTCCGTGCAGGGGTTCTTTGCTGAAGGGGACGTGGAACACGGCTTCCGGGTCGATGATCGTTGCACCTATCTCGGGGTCAGTGCTGTTGATGAAGCGGACGAATTGTTCCATTCCTGCCCTGAGGGTCGATCGCACGCTGTAATCCTCTTTCCGGTTGATTGGGCTGACGTTGTTGGCTGATCGAGAGGGCGCGATCCACGCTTGCAGAGGATCCGTGCTCGCAGGGGACCGCCGCAGTTGCCTCGCCAGGGACCGTGACAGTCGCGCTTGGTGCACAGGGTGGATCTCAGCTGCACCGCTACAGAAGATCGTTGTCCTGCAGGTAGGCCGTGGCGGCGGAAGCAGTCGACTTTCGGTCGATGGTGACCTGGCCTACCGCGGCGGTGAGTTTTTCGGTGGTCAAGGTGGCCGAGAAGGCGTTCAGTGCTTCAGTCACGGTGGTGGTGTTCTTGGCCGTGGTGATCAGCGGCACGACGTTCTGCACCCCGAAGAGGTTCTGCGGGTCAGTCAAGGTGCTGAAGCCGCGCTCAGCGATGACGGGGTCGGTGGACAGCAGGCTGGCGACCTGGACGGTGTCGTCTTCTAGTGCTCCGACGGTGAGGGGTCCGCCGGCGTCCAGGGCACGGAACTCCTTGAAGGTGACGTCGTAGACCTCGGCCAGGCCAAGCAGTCCCTGGCGGCGTTCGGCGTACTCAGGACCAGCGCCCAGGACCAGGTCGCCGGCCACGGGAGTCAGGTCGGCGATCGAGGTGAGGTCGTAGCGCTGGGCGGTGGCGCTGGTCACGACCAGGGAGTCCTTGTCCTGGGCGGCGGCCTCGGTCAGCAGGCTCAACGTGGCGGGCAGCTTGTCCTGCAGCCCGTCGCGCACCGCTTCGGCGCTGCTGGCGTCGACGGCGTCGTTGCCGGCCAGATAGGCCAGCAGGGCGCCGTTGTACTCCGGGACCAGGTCGATGGACCCGTCCTGCAGGGCGCGTACGTAAACTTCGCGCGCGCCGATGCTGAAGCGGCGCTCCACGGTGATACCAGATGCTTCCAGGACCTGGGCGTACATCTCGGCGAGCAGTTCACTCTCGGGGAAGTTCGCCGAGCCGACCACCACCGTGTTGCGCCCGGACGCGCCGTCGGTGCCGGCGGTGGTCGGGTCGCTGGTGGCCAGAGGGTCCGAGCCGCCGCACGCAGCGGTGGCGGCGGCGGCGGTCCCGGCCAGGGCCAGGGCGAGCAGGTGACGTCGCTGCATCGTGGCGAACGCTCCGGTTCCTGTGGTGGAGGAGGTGATGGGCGGGCTTCGGGCGCGGGTTCAGAAGACGACGATGGGCTTGACGACCGCACCGGAGGCGGAGTCGGCGAAGGCGTCGTTGATCTCTTCCAGGCGGTAGGGGCGGGTGAGCTTTTCCAGGGGGAAGTCGCCCTGCTTCCACAGCTGGACCAGGCGGGGGATGAAGACCTGCGGCACGGCGCTGCCCTGCACGATGGTCTTGAACGTCCAGCCCTTGACCAGGGAGGCGCCGATCTCGAAGGGCACCTCGGTGCCGGGCTTGGCCGCTCCGACCAGGGCCAGGGTGCCGCGCAGGGCGAGGGACTGCGCCGCGCTGGCCAGCAGGGCGGGGATGGCGGTGGTGTCGACGATGAAGTCGACCCCGGCCCCGCCGGTGATCTCCATGATCTTCTCGTGGGTGTCGGTCTGCTTGCCGTTGATGACGTGGGTGGCGCCCAGCTCGGCAGCCAAGGCCAGGCGGGAGTCGTGCACGTCGATGGCGATGACGGTGGTGCACCCGGCGATGCGCGCGGCCATCACCGCGGCCAGTCCGACTGCACCGGCGCCGGAGACGGCCAGGCTGGTCCCCGCGGCCGGGCGCAGCTCGTTGAGCACGGCCCCGGCGCCGGTCTGCATGCCGCAGCCCAAGGGTGCGAGGACCTCCAGGGGCACGTCGGGGTCGACGACGACCACGCTGGTGGAGCGGACGTTGGCGTAGGTGGCGAAAGCGGACTGACCGAAGAAGTGCGAGGAGATGATCTGCTCGGCTCCGGTGCCGGCGCTGGGGTCGGTCAGTGCGGTGGTGCCGTCGTGGCGGCGGCCGCCGAAGTCCTCGGCGAACAGGTGCTCGCAGTAGGCCATCTGCCCGGCGCGGCAACGCTTACAGGTGCCGCAGTAGGCCGCGGAGAGGATGACGTGGTCACCGACGGCGATGTCGGGAACCATCTCCCCGACCGCCTCGACGACACCGGCGCCTTCGTGGCCCAGCACCGCGGGCAGCGGGGTGGGGTAGGCCCCGTCGCGGACGATGGCATCGGTGTGGCAGACGCCGGTGGCGACCAGTCGCACCCGCACCTCATCGGGGCGCACGGTATCCAGCTCGACCTGTTCAATGCTCAGTGGTTGCCCGTGCTCGCGGGCGACAGCGGCGGTGATGGTCGTCGTGCTGGTGGTCATGCCGATGCTGGTGCTGGTGGTCATGGCGTCTTCCTCCTGTGCTGGCCGGTGGGTCTCATCTCGCGGTCGGCGGGGGCTCCAGCGGCACTGGTACCTCGATTCGAGGTACATCGACATATGAGACGGTAACACCGTGCTGGAGCTGTCGATCCTGGGATTCCTCATCGAGGGACCCCTTCACGGCTATGAACTGCGCCGCCGGGTGGCTCGGCTGTCCGGCTACGCCCGCCCCATCAGCGACGGCAGCCTGTACCCGGCGATCAACCGCATGCTCAAAGCCGGTTGGCTCTCACGCCACACCGAGCCCGGAGCCGGAGCCACCCAGCGCTACGTCCTGACCCTCACCGAGGCCGGGCGTGAGGAGCTGCACTCCCGTCTGCGCGAGCCCAGCGAGCTGGACGTCACCGACCTGGCGCGCTTCCTGACCGTCCTGGCGTTCCTGTCCCTGCTTCCCGACGTTCAGGACCAGCACGCCGTACTGCGCCGCCGGTTGGCGTTCCTGGAGCAGCCGGCGAGTTTCTTCTACGACGGCGATCGACCCCTGCGCCGACGCGAGATGACCGATCCCTACCGCCAGGCGATGTTCACCATCGCCGGCGCCACGAGTCGGGCCGAGCGGGCTTGGTTGCATGAGGTTCTGGAAGGCAAAGACCTTCCCGTCGCGACCAGCGATTAAGGGTGCAGCACAACAGATCAGGCAACCGGCCTGTGATCGTGCCAGCGAGAGGAAGCTTCCGATGTACGCAGCGTGGTACGACCGGCGCGGAGCAGCCGCCGACGTCCTGCAGGTCGGACAGTTGTCCGACCCCACCCCTGGACCGGGTGAGGTGCGGGTGCGGGTGTCGGTCTCAGGGATCAATCCCGGGGACACCAAGAAGCGCAGCGACTGGATGGGTGCCCCGATGCCCTACCCACGCGTCATCCCGCACAGCGACGGCGCCGGCGTCATCGACCAGGTCGGAGACGGGGTGCACAAGGACCTGCTCGGGCGCCGGGTGTGGGTCTACGGAGCCCAGTCTTACCGCGCCGGTGGGACCGCGGCGCAGTACACCGTCGTCCCCGCCGATCAGGCCGTCCCGCTACCCGACGCGGTCAGCGACGAGGTCGGGGCGTGCCTCGGCATCCCCGGTATCACCGCCCATCGCGCGGTCTTCGCCGACGGAGGAGTGACCGGCCAGAGCATGCTCGTGCACGGCGTCCTGGGGGCGGTCAGCTCGATGGCCGCTCAGCTGGCCCACCGCGCGGGAGCCCGCGTCATCGGCACCGTACGACGCTGCACCGACCTGACCGCTCTGCAGGGCTTGCAGTCCTCGCGCTGGCTCGATGCCGTCGTCGCGCTCGATGGCGACGACCCCGCCGCCGCGGTACGCGACGTCGCCCCCGACGGGGTCGACCGCGTCGTGGAGGTGTCCTTCTCCGACAACGCCGACCTCGACGTGGCCGTGATGCGCAACGGCGCCGTCATCGCCGCCTTTGCCACCCGCGAGGCCCGCCCGGCGTTCCCGTTCTGGCCGATGCTCTTCGAGAACACCACCATCCGACTGCTGGGAAGCGACGATTTTCCAGCGGCAGCCAAGCAAGAAGCGGCCGCCGATCTCACCCGAGCCGCCGCGGACGCAGACCTGGTCATCCCCTTCGCACAGCCGCTCCCGCTGGAACGGATCGCCCATGCCCACGACCAGGTCGATGCCGGCTCCCGAAGCCGGACTTTGCTCGCCATACCCAACTGAGCCAGGACACAACACCCTGGCCGACGCAGATCAGCACCCTCAGGTGCCTTGGCGACTGCGCGCCTATCGCCATGAGCGAGCGTTCCGCTGACGGCGCGACCGATAGATCGATGATCCAGAGGGAGGGAGTCGGGCTGTGAAGCGTCACGGCTTCTCTGTGTGCCGTTTGGCTCCAGTCGTGCAGTGCTTGGCCCTACCGGCGCTCGCGGGCTGATGCGTTGTCGCGTGCCGGCGCCTCTACCCAGCTCAGCGCTCGAGGAACTCTGGTGGGGTGGCGTTGTCTGTGGGGGAAGGTCACCAGCCGAGCTGGGCGGTGACCTCGCTGGCGTCGATCCCGAGGACGGTGCTGCGCTGCGGTGTGTTCGAAGCGTCGCCGCGTTGGCTGCTCAGGGTGGAGGAAGTGGTGGCGGTGGTGGGGGAGTGGATGCTCAGGGTCCGCGCGGTGGGGTCGAGAAGCCACACCTCCTTCACCCCGCGGGCGAGGTAGAAGGGGATCTTGGCGTAGCTGGCGTCGTCGGGGGAGATGATCTCCACCACGATCGCGGCGCTGGGCACGTACAGGCCCAGCCCGTCTTCCTCGGCGGCGGGGAGGAAGCCGAGGTCGGGGACGCGGAAGTCGTCCTCCACACCGAGGTTGAACTCGGTGAGCGCAACCAGGCCGACGGCGCTGGCCGCAGCGTGCAGGCCCACGATGAGGCGGGCGGCGAGGCGGCCGTGGCTGGCGTGGGCGTGGGGGGTCACGTGGTAGGTGCCGTTCCAGATCTCGTCGCGTGTGTCCAGGCCCAGGGCGCGGCGGTGTTGCAGCCAGTCGTCGAGGACTCCGCCGTGGGCGACGATGGTGGTCGCGCTCATAGGGCTGATTGTCTCAGGCTTGCGGTCGGTTGACGAGGCCAGCCGCGCCATGCAGGTGTCAGCAGCGGGTGTCAGCAGCGGGTGTCAGCAGCGGGTGTCAGCAGCGGGTGTGAGCAGCCGGTGGCGATAACACGCAGGCTCCAGCGCCCACAGCCTTCAGGCGCGGTGGGTGGGCAGGGCCGGCTGCGCTGGCTTCGATCAGTGGTTCTTGGCTGGCTGGGCAGTTGCCATACCCAGCGCAGGCGGCAACAGCGGCGCGTAGTCCGGGATGACCGCGACACCAAGCGGGGCGTCGTCAGGCGTCGTCAGGCGTCGTCAGGGGAGCTTGACCCGCTTCTCCGGACACCAACCTGAGGCGATGATGTCGCCCAGAAAGGAGTCCTACGATGCCCCGACCCCACCCGCCGGAGTTCCGTCAACGCGCTGTGGAGCTGGCCCAGCTGCGCGAGCAACCGATCGGCAAGATCGCCGCCGACCTCGGAGTCAGTGAGTCCTGCCTGCGCCGCTGGGTACGCCTGGCCGAAGGCAGCAGCAGGGGTGCCGGCGGCCGCACCGGGTCAGACGCCGCTGCCGCACTCGACGGCGGTGAGCGCGCTGAGCTGCTCGAGCTGCGCCGCAAGACCCGGGTGCAGGCGATGGAGATCGACATCCTCAAGCGAGCCAGCGCCTACTTCGCGCGGGAGGTGCTGCCCGACCCAAAATGATCTTCCCGCTGGTCCGTGACCTTGCCGGCGACGGGTTGCCCGTCGCGGTGACCTGCCGGGTGCTGGGGGTGTCCCGCTCGGGCTACTACGAATGGCGCGGACGACCAGCGTCAAACCGTTCGCTCGCGGATGCGGCGCTGACCCAGACCATCGCCGACGTTCACGCCTCCTCGAGGGCGACCTACGGTGCGCCGCGCGTGCACGCCGAGCTGCGCCTGGGGTTGGGCATCGCCTGCGGGCGCAAGCGGATCGCCCGGCTGATGAAAGCTGCTGGCCTGGTGGGGGTCTGCCACCGCCGCAAGCGCTCCGGTTCCAAACCGTTACCGGCCCCGCACGAAGACCTCGTCCGGCGGCGGTTCACCGCGGAGGAGCCGAACCGGTTGTGGGTCAGCGACATCACCGAGCATCCCACCAGTGAGGGCAAGGTCTACTGCGCGGCCGTCGTGGACGTCTTCAGCCGGATGGTGGTGGGCTGGTCCATCGCCGATCACATCCGCGCCGAGCTCGTCGTCGACGCCCTCGAGATGGCCTGCTGGCGACGTCGTCCTCAGGCAGGAACCATCGTCCACGCGGACCGAGGCAGCCAGGACACCTCCTGGATTTTCGGGCAGCGTCTACGGGCCGCGGGCCTGCTGGGATCGATGGGCCGGGTCGCTTCCAGCGTCGACAACGGGTTGATGGAGAGCTTCTGGTCCACGATGCAGCGTGAACTGCTGGACCGCCGCTCTTGGTCCACGAGGGTGGAGTTGGGTTCGGCGATGTTTGAGTGGATCGAGGCGTTCTACAACCCCCGCCGACGTCACTCCGGCATCGGCTACCTCAGCCCTGTCGAGTACGAGAGGCTTCACACCGCGGCGACTGCTGCGGCATGATCGAGTTACCCACCTGTCCGGGAAACCGGGTCAAGCTCCAGGCGGCGTATCTGGCCTTGCGGTTCCTCGACCTGGCCGGACTGGGCTGGGCTGGGTCCTCGTGTGGGCAGAGTCGCGTGTTCTCACTAGACCCGGAAGGTTCGTGGACGCATCAAGACAGCGCGCGCGGGTGGCTCGGTAGGGTCGAGATGCAACCACCGGGCCTGAGCCGCGCCACCCTCGAGGCGAATCCGACGACTGCCGATGGCTCGTGCCTGTCCCAGGTCGACCCTCACGTAGTCAGGACCAATCGTGGCGTCCTGATTGCCGGTGGGGAAGATGACCAAGGACTTCTCGGTGAGGCCCACCAGCAAGGTGTCGGAACGCCGAATGCGGTGACGGTTTCCGTAATGGGCGCGTACGACCCAGGCGATGGGTTCACCCACGATGCGGGCGAGACTCTGTTTCAGTTGTTGATAGGAGTTCAGGTGTGACGTGCTCTCCCCTGCGGCGAGTCCAGCCCGCTCGGCTTGTGATCGGGTGAGCTGCTCCTGTTCCAGCCAGGCTTGCACTTCTCGTTCTACATCGTGTCCACCGAGGGGCCGCGTGCCGGAACTGCAGTGGGGCGCGCCAGAAGAGGGTGCAGGGGCGACATGGTCTGTGTTCGATGTCTCCTGCAGTGGCGCAGCGGTCGATGCGCGCTCGGTCCGCACCCTGGAGGCAGGCCACATCGAGGTCACGCTGGGCTCCAAAACGGTCGCAGTGGTGAAGTGTCACGCCAGGGAACGTGCTGTTACCCGAGGAAACCACAGCCCACGCTACATTGAAAACCCAGGCCGGAGGTCGTTACGCCGATTCTCGTACGTCTAGATCCCCTTGGGTGGGTCGAGCTCGGGACGCTCACGCATTGGCGGACATCGATTCTGGGAGAGTTCTGGTTGTTTCGAGAGTGGGCGCCGTGCTTGGAGTGGGATGAAACTGATGGCCATCTAGAGATCCCGGCCTGATTCCGTAGAATTCACTCTCATCACAGTCAGCTCCCAGTTGGTTTGCGGGTGTGGACATTTCGGAAAGCCTGAATGAGTGACGGGAGATCACCTAGGGTGGCGATACGGCCGACGCCAAGCGGTGCCGGTCCCCCTGCTCTCTCCGGAGTTCTCATGCGTGATCGTCGTCGATCGCTGGCCTGGCGTACAACCGTCATGGCCGCCAGTACCGGTGTTCTCGTTCTCACTGCGAGCCTTCCTGCCCAGGCTGCCCCCACCCCCAACTCGGCTAACCCGACCGCGTCGAGCACCACTGCTCAACCATCGGCCCACTGGGGTCGAGTGCCATCCACCACTACCGCCAACGGGTGGCAGGCCGCGCAGAGCTCCAGCGCCCCCCTGGCCGGCAACTGGAAGAATGCTGGGGGAGGAACGGCCCCGTCGACGGCATCCGAGACCACCAGCAACCGAACCTCAGTTCCCCCTCAGGCGTTCACGCCCGGCAAGGTCAACCGCACCGTCGTCGGTGCAACCCCCACCACTGCCTGGAAACCCCCCGCCTCCAGTATCCAGGGCACCACTGCCGCGCCCCAGTCCAAACTTTTCGACACCCCCAGCACCCAGGGGACCACCGCCGTATCTCAGTCCAGACTGTTCGCCACCCCCAGCGCAAGTTTTCCCGGTGCCGGTGCTTCTGGAGCCGGGCTCGGCATCCAGTCCTACTACGGGCTGGAATCGTTCAGCCTCACCAAGAGCCTCACCGGCGGGGTCAACCTGGCCAACGGCAACCTCGTCCTGCGCAACCAGGCGATGGCCTACAACGCCCCCGGCCTCTCGGTGAACCTCGACACCTTCTTCAACACCCTCAACACCGCCCAGGGTTCCCTCGGCTATGGCGGGTCGCTGTCCACCGGGCAGGACATCGGCCTGCAGGTCGGGACGTCCACGACCACGTTCTACGGGCCCAGCGGTTTCACCGCCGCGTTCACCGCCAACTCCTCGGGCGGCTGGACCAGCCCCGCCGGCGTCAACGCCGACCTGGTCCACAACAGTGACGGCACCTGGTCCATGACGTATCACGCCAGCAGCGAGAAACTCACCTTCACCGCCGGTGGGTACCTCATCAAGGACGTCGACCGCAACGGCGTCGGACTCACCCTCTCCTACGACTCCTCCAACCGGCTGACCTCCCTGACCGACGCCAACGGCCAGGTCACCACCTTCACCTACAGCACCCTGGGCCTGACCAAGATGACCGACCCGGTCGGTCGCTCCGTCAGCATCGCCTACAACAGCGGCGGGGGAGTACGCACCATCACCGACGCCTCCGGCGCGGTGACCACCATCGACAACTCCCGCACCGGCAGCCTCGACGGGATCCAGACCCCGGACGGGAACTGGACGTACTTCACCTACGACGGCGCTCAGCGGGTCACCGCCGTGACCCGTTACCTCACGCCCGGCGCCACCAGCGGCAACGCTGCCGTCACCTCCTTCGCCTACAACACCACCAGCGGCGCTTCGACCTCCACGAAGGAGACCAGTCCCACCGGCGGGGTCAGCACCTTCGCTCTGGACTCCTCCGGACGTGTCACCTCCACCACCGACCCCCTGGGCCGGAAGCGGTCGCAGACCTGGACCCCCAACAGTGACCTGGCCACCGCCACCGACGCCGCCGGCAGTACCGGCACCGGCACGGGAACGGGGGGCACCGGGAGTACTGCGGGGAACATCACGAGCTACAGCTACGACAGCATGAACAACCGCACCGCGGTGCAGTTGCCGACCGGTGCCGCGACCCGCACCTCCTACACCGCCACCACCGGCAGCACGGGCACCGCGTATCAGCCCAAGACCGCCAAAGACGCCGCCGGCAACACCAGCGCCTTCGCCTACGACAACGTCGGCAACATCCTGAGCGTGAAGGACACCACCGCCACCGGCTCCGGCGGCACGGGTGCGACGACCTCGACCTTCACCTACCAGGCGGCCACAGCGTCGGCCACGACGTCGCCGACGCAGTGCGCGGCCAAGACCGGGCAGATCTGCACCAGCACCGACGGCAACGGCAACGCCACCACCTACCGCTACGACAGCCTCGGCAACCTCACCAAGGTCACCCCGGCAGCTCCGTTGGGTGCCACGACCTACACCTACGACAGCGCCAACCGTCTGGCCTCGGTCACCGACGGCAAGGGCCAGAAGACCCAGTACGTCTACGACGCCGAGGACCGGGTCACCAAGACCACCTTCGCCTCCGGCGCCACGGTGACCAATACCTATGACGCGGACGGCAACCTCACCCAGTCCGTGGACTCCGCTGCGGGCACCAGCACCTTCAGCTACGACGCCCTGGACCGTGAGGTGTCGCGCCAGCAGCCGAACATGAGCGGTAACAGCTTCGCCACCGGCTACGACAAGGCCGGCAACATCACCAGCGTCGAGGACATCTACGGCCAGGTCACCTACGCCTACGACGCAGCGAACCAGCTGACTTCGATGACCGAGCCGGACGGCTCGAGCACCGACACCATCACCTTCGCCTACGACCGCAACGGTGCCGAGACCTCCCGCACCTTCCCCGGCGGCCTGATCCAGACCACCACCCGTGACGCCTCCGGACGACCCACCCGCATCACCGACGCGGCCGGCTCCTTCGTCGTCTCCGACCTGGGCTACTCCTACACCGCGCCCGGTACCTCCGGCGCCAGCGGCGACCGCGCTCTGGTGCAGTCGCGCACCGACTACGCCGGCACCACAGCCCCCGCCGGATCGGTCACCACCTACAACCACGATGGCCTGAACCGCCTGACCAAGGCCACGGAGAAGACCAGCACCGGCGCGGCCAACGCTTCCTGGGCCTACACCTACGACAAGGCCGGTAACCGCACCGGCGTCACCACCGCCGGAGACACCACGACCGGGGCCACCGCCAGCACCGCCAGCGTCAGCACCGTCTGGGGTTACAACGGCGCCAACGAGGCCGTGAGCCGGGGTGGCTCCACCAGCGGCTGGTCCTATGACGCCAACGGCAACCAGACCGCTGCTGCGACCTGGGGCAGCGGCAGTTACGATGCCCGCGACGCTCTCGCTTCCGCCACGCCTACGGGGTCTAGCTCCGCGGTCGCGTACAGCTACCTCGGGGCCGGCAACGGCGCCCGCCAGAGCGTCGATGGCGTGAAGACCATCAACGGTCCGCTCGGCCTGCAGGCCACCTTCGACACCGACAACTCCGGCACTGCCTTCCGGTACACCCCAGACGGTCGTCTTATCTCTGCTGGCCTGCCGGACGGTACGAACCGGTACTACACGACCGACAACCTCGGTAACGTCACCGCCGTGGCCACGGACAGCGCCATCACGGCGCAGTACTCTTACGACCCTTACGGCACGCTGCGCGCCAGCACCGGACCCGAAGCAGGGGGCAACCCCATGCGCTACGGCCAGGGCTACACCGACACTGCCACCGGCCTGACCAAGCTCGGTATCCGGTACTACGACCCCGCTCAGGGCCGGTTCACCCAGCAAGACCCCACCGGTCAGGACCCGCACTACATGTACGCCAAGGGTTGCCCCAGCACGTACAACGACCCCACCGGTGCCAAGCTCACAGGAGACTGTGTTTCTTCGGCGCTAGCTCTCACAGGTTCCACGATCCTCTTTGGTCTCTCGATCGGTGCAGAGATCCCAACGCTTGGAGCGTCAACTGCGGCATCTGTGGGCACGGGTCTTCTGGTGGCAGATACTGGGCACAGCTACTACAAGAACTGCTACTAGGAGGATCAGTTGACTGATCACGACCCGTCTGGATCCGTCACGCATCGCGCGCGCCTCATCGCCATCGCGGTGGCTGGACTTCTTGGCCTTGCGGCAGGGATTGGGGGGTTCTTGTCTTCAGACCCGCAGCTGGGCGTAGTCGGCCTCGTCATCCTGGTGGTGGCTGCTTTCTTCTTCAGACAGCAACGCTCGACTGAGAGACGTGCCAGCGGCCGAAGTCGGTGACGTTCGGTAACTAGTGAGCCCCGCAGTATTGCTACTGCGGGGCTCATTGCCGTTCGCGACCGCGTCGGTGAGGACGCTCTGACGAACGGGGACGGACAGTTGGCGGTCTGGGTACTGCGGCTGCGCGGTGGCCTCGCGGACCTGCCCTCAGGTCGCTGACCTGCTCGGCTGTCCGACAAGAGCGGGCCCAGGCTGCGGTTCGAACCGGGCGTTGCTCGGTGTCAGGTGGGCAGCCGGTTCCAGGGGATGCGCGTCAACGGGACGTCGACGCCGAGTAGCAGGAGCCCGATCCCGCCTTGGACGACGAGATGGGTAGCGGACACCGCGGGGACGAAGACGATGAGAGCGGGGAGAGTGCTCAACAGCCACACCGCCAGCAGGTAGCGCACGGCGTTGATGGGGTGCTGAGGCTGCGGGGAACGGGTGTTGTGAGTCATCGTGGACCTCCAGGTGTTCGTCAAGCATCGGACTCTGGAGGCTCCGGCGGACACGGGATGGCACTCCCCCGCCGGGGCCGTGACCCCTTGACCGGTCAAGGGGTTCAATCTCTTGTATCGGCGTGCGGAGCATCCAACTTGTGGTCTGCGGCCTGTGAGGTGCGTCACTGTCGCTCAGTTGGCGACGCACCCTGCCGATGGACCAAGGACCTGTCGAACGCTAGGCGCGCCCCGTGCTGCTGATCAGTGGTCTCAGACGGACGTCTGGAGACCACCGTGCGCTTCTTCCCGTGGGGGCGTGGGGGCGTGGTCTCTGGTTTCCCCTTCGCCTGAGGTTGGGCTTGGGTCACTGGCCTGGTGGCCCGGCGGGTGTCCCCTCGGGTGCGATGGTCGGCGTGATGGCGGTCGGGGTGCCGGTGGGGGTGGTCAGGCCGTGGAGGAAGTTGCTGTTGGCGTTGAGGAGGTCGGTGAGGGACTGCACGGCGCTGAGGGGGGTGAGGGTGCCCACCAGGACGCTGTAGCCGGTGATGAGCAGGATGAAGGTCGTGACGGGCACGATGGTGAAACAGCTCACGCGCAGCAGCAGGAGCAAGTTTCCGGAGGCTGGCGTGGTGGTGGGCCGGTTGACGAAGGCTACGGCGATGACGCCGGCGGCGAGGCTGAGGATGAATGCGGTCGTGGTGACGGCGAGCGGGTTGGTCACGGGGTGGTTCCTTTCGAGGTGGGTCCTGTGGATGGTGTGTTGGTGGTGTTTCGCCAGTCGCGGGTTCGGAACGTAGGAACCGGGGTCCGGGACGTGGGTGGTGCAGGGCGCACTGTCGGCTATCGCGGGGTGGTTTGCACGAACTTCGCCGGGGGACTCCACCGCGGGTTGGCGGGCCGGTCGGTGGGGCGGGTTGGTGGCTCGTTGGCGGGGGACACGAGGCGCACCGTCGCCGACGGGGCTGGTTACTGTCGCCCCCTGCCACGGAGGTGAGGTCTTCTACGGGCTGACTCCGGTCCTCCCGCGTCGCGTCCAGGGCTGGACGCGACGCGGGAGAGGAACGGCAGGTTGTGGACCTGCGGTCGTCACCGGTGACCGGTACCGGGTGGGTGGTAGTTCCTCACCCCTTGATGAGCGCGACGAGGGCGGTCACCGCCTCGACGGGGTCGGCGGTTCCGGTGACGACGCCCCAGGTGAGCAGGACGCATCCGACGACGGTGACCAGGGCCAGGCACCGGTGACGCTGCACGGCCCGCGCCTGGTCGGAGGTGCAGGCCGGACCGGGGCGCGGCAGGTGGCGGTCCACGAAGCGGCAGAGCACCAGGGTGGTGGTGATGAGCAGGAAGAACTGGACGGTCTGCAGAAAAGCAGACGGTGCGGTGGCGATGAGGTTGAAAAAGTCAGACATGGTGTCGCGGTCCCCTTTCGAGGGCGTTTGCCCGGGTTGTCCGGGACTGGCGGTTTTTGGTCGACGAGAAGGTAGTCCAGTCGGCTTCTGGTTCCATGAAATGGACTGTGCCCGGGTAGCAGGCGGTGGCACGCGTCGCTACTTTCTGGCTGACCTAAACGGCTAAGCGGACTTCTGACGTGTCTGGAATCGGCAGGTTGTCCATCCAAAGGAACCCGAGCAGGCCGAGGCCTGTCGCGGGCTCAGGCCCTCACCGGCTCCGAGTGGTCTTTTCCGACCTCGGGGTCAGTTCGGCCTGCGGGTGTGCCGATGCCGTCCGTGTGGGCCCTGGGGTGTGTGCCCGTTGCCACTTCCGTCCGGGGGTGGAGCTCGCGGACTCCCGTGTCCGTTCGTCAGCGCCGTCAGCGGCCAGGTCTGGCGGTGGTGAGCGGGATGTCCCCTCACGGGCGTCCAGCTGGGGTGCGAGGGGTGGGGCTGAGGGCGCCAGGTGCGGTGTAGACCAGCCATGAGTCATCGATCGGCAGACCGGGAGCCCAGTTAGCCTCGATCTTTCGCGAGGCGACGACTGAGGCTGTCGATGGGGGTCCGGTCTGGTGCTTCTCATGCTGGGCGTGCGGCAGTCCCGCGACTGCGCGCGGCTTCCGAAGCTCCGGTCGTCGAGACGTTGATGAGGGTCAAGGGCTGAGGGCGGCGAGCCGGCGGTGTCCGGCGAGGACGACGTCGAACCAGGGCCAGTCCCGCGGCAGGCGCAGGAACCGCCGTCGTGCGGTCCGGCGAGGACGACGTCGAACCAGGGCCAGTCCCGCGGCAGGCGCAGGAACCGCCGTCGTGCGGTCCGGCGAGGACGACGTCGAACCAGGGCCAGTCCCGCGGCAGGCGCAGGAACCGCCGTCGTGCGGTGCGGACGATCCGCCCGGCCACCGACAGCAGTCGTAGGCGTAGGCGTTTGGGTTCCCAGGCCCGAGCCGGAGTATCAGTGAGGGCCAGGTGCTGGGTCCAGGCGAGCAGGTCGTTGGCCAGCGCGATGATCTCCAGCCAGATTTGGTTCGCCGCGAACCCCTGCAGCGGGAGGTTGCGCAGTCCGGTGTCCTTCAGGCAACGGATGCGGTCCTCGGCCCTGGCCCGCAGCCGGTGGAGCAGTTCGTGCTCGGCGATCTTGCCGCCGACCACGTTGGTGGCGAACACGGTGATCCGCCATCCGTCGGCGTCCGTGATGCGCAACTGCGCTCCGGGGTGGGGTCGTTCGCGGCGGGCGATGATCCGCATTCCCGGCGGCCAGGGACTCTTGGACGGTCGGACGTAGCGGGTCAGTTCGGCGACCTGAGCGCCGTCGCGGGCGGAGCCGTCGGGGTCGATCGCGGCCCGCTAGGCCTGTTTCGGGATCTGCGGGAGCGCGTCCAGGATCGGGTGATGCACGTACAGGCCAACGGAATACGCCAGTCCGGTTTCGTGCAGGTGCCGGACGAAGGCTTGGACTCCCGCGCCGGCGTCGCCGCGGACCAGAACCCGGGATCGTTCCTGTTCAGGTATCTGCTGCAGCGCCTGACTGAGGACGGCGATGTGTGCGGCCGCATCGTTGGCGGTGGCCTTGCCGATGCGCAGCATGCCGCCGACGTACTCCCCGGTCCCTCCCGGTCCGTGGTCAAGGAACGCCAGGAGCGGGTGGAACCCAAACGTGCGCTTCCAGGTCGGGGTCGCGCCTTCCTTCTCCGAGTGCGCGAGCACGATGGTGGCGTCGAGGTCGATGACGATGTGCCCCTTGTCTGGAACTGGTGAGGAGGTGTTCCAGACCTGTTCACGAGCAGCCGCTCGGGCGCGGCGCAACGCGGCCAGCGCGTTGGGAGCATCGGCGGCCAGTTTCGCGATCAATCGGGAGACGGTGGGGTCGGAGGCGGTCGGGCCGAATAGTTGCGATTGGGCGCGGATGACGCCGAGGTCGGCCAGGCAGTCCCCGCCGAGAGCGACGGCCATCGCCAGGTCGAGGATGATCTTGCCGGGGTCGTGGACCGCACCGGGCCCACACCAGGGCGACAGGGCCCGGCGCAGAGCGGTGTCCAGACCGGCGAGGCGGGCGGTGTCGACCAGGAGTGATGCACCGGCAGAGGAGATCAGCGACTCGCCGTCTGCGGTTACGGTCAGCTGGTGGAGGCGGGGTTTAGTCTTCCACTCACGAAGCGCCTCTTCGTGGTGGCCATGGGCTCTCGAACAACGACAAACATGATCACCTGTAGAGCAGGCACTTCGGCGCATCTACGACCCGTGTCGACGTCCCGGGTCAGGCTCTCCACGAAAGATCGAGGCTAGCTGGCGCTTGCTTCCAGGGGGCGCGCCGTTTCATGGAGGGTGCGGGTACGTACCCCAGGGCCCCGGTGTCTTTGGCCGATCAGCGGCCGGCATCTGACGCTAGGCCCGCTGGCGCGGGCGAGGTTCGCGCGACAGCGCAGAACTCGCCTGTCTGGTGCTGGGTTTCCGGCGGGGAATTTCGAACTCTGAAATCCACAACGGTTCGAGCGAGCGCCGAGGTGCTGTCTATGGGTCCCAAGAGACTCGTTTTAACCTTAGCACATACGTAACTGAACCAAGTAGACGGACATAACA